>NZ_CP114906.1:0-4800000 GCF_027497295.1 Verrucosispora sp. WMMC514
GGCGGCCGTCGCCGCCGCCCTGCACAGCGCCCACCACGACGACCTGACCGGCCTCGGTAACCGGGCGGGCTTGCACGCCGCCCTGGCCGTCGCCGGACGACCCGTCGCAATGATCTTGATCAACCTGGACGGCACCCGGACGTTCGTGGCCCGCTTCGGCGACCGCGCGTTCGACCAACTGCTCGTCCTGACCGCCGGTCGGCTCCACCACGCCGTGCAGGCCGCCGGCGCACAGGTGTTCCGTCTGCGCCGCGACGAGTTCGCGGCAGTCATCGACGACCGCGCCGACGCCGCCGGTCTCGCCGCGCGGCTGGTCGCTGCCGTCGCCGAACCGACCGACATTCATCTCACCGGGCAGCCCGTCACGGTCACCGTCACCGCCTGCGCCGGCGTCGCGTCCCTCACGCCCCACCAGGAGGCCGCACGGCGGCTAGCGCTCGTGCACGCCGACCGCGCCCTGCGCGCGGCAAAGCAGACCGGTCGCGGGCTCACGACGGTGTTCCATCCCGCCACCAAGCCCGGCACCACCGACGGCGGGCCGGTCCGATGAAGACCCGCCGACTGGTCATCTGCCGCCGTCGGGCGCGTTCCGGTGCGGGTGTCGGCGGGGACGTGTACGGGCTGATCGACTGGGACGACGCGCCGATCCTGATCGTCGGCAGCAGCGTTGAGGCGGTGAAGCGGGAAGCGATCCGGATCTTCGCCCGCACGCTCGCCGACACGGGCAGCCTCGCCGAGGACGCCCCGGACTTCACCGACCGGTATCCGCTGCCCGATCCCGACGGCCCGATCGAGGCCATCGACGACTGGCTGACCCGGCTGCGCCGGGCCACGGCCATCCCCTGGTTCGCCGTCCTCGACGACGAGGTCGTGATCGCCCAATAACCACCACGGCGGCCTCACCGCTGCCAACGGCGGATGCCCGGCCACCGCCGCCGGAGGGCATCCGCCCCGCGCTGAGGCGGCGACCGGCTGACGGTCCACGCCGACCACGTCAGCGATCGACCCACCAGGGGCTGGTCACGGCCAGCCCAGGAACCCATCCCAGTTTGACCCCTTCCGGGGATCGTGCCGGCCGTGTGCCGCAAACCCCCGGGGGCCACCCGGGGTGGGTGCACGGCCCGGCGCGATGCCTGGACTCCGCACGAAAGGACACGGAGCCCCATGATCGAGCCATCCACGCAGATCCAGGCCCTGCTCGCCGCCGTCTCTCTACGGCCGGCCGCCGCCGAGGGAATGCGGACGATCATGCAACGCCAGTCCGAGTTCCCCAGCCAGACGCAGGCGCAACTCACCGGGATCGCCCTGGACCCCTACGGCCGCGAGTTCGCCGACCAGGTCCTGGACACCTACTGGTCCGACGACCAGCGCCAACACGACATCATCAGCGGCGGCAGCACCGGCCGTGAGGTCATCATCGGCAGCGGATTCCACGCCGCCACCTACGCGGCGGTCCGCGTCCTCGCCGGCTACCCGAAGCCGCTGGTGCTGGAACGCCACCAGCGCGTCGGCGGCACGTTCGCGCTGACCGCACGGCCGACGTTCTGGCTCAACTCCCGCAACCGCGCCGGAGGCGCCGGACCCGCCGGCGACCAGGGGGCGAGCCTGAACTACCTGCCGGGCGCACCGATCCAGGCAGCAGACCTGTCCATGATCGAATATCAGCCGAACACGGACATGGCGTTCGTGATCCGCCTCGCGCTGGCCCAGTTCGCCGACGTGGTCACCAACGCCACCGTCTCATCCGTCAGCGCCGCCGGCACCGGTGCCAAGATTGAGATCGAGGGCAAGGCCCCGATTCTGGCGGGCCGGGTCATCGACGCCCGCGGCGTGGGCGACCCGATCCCCGACGGCGCCAACGGCACCACCGTGCTCACCTTCCGGCAGTTCATGCAGCGGATGGCCGGCATGTGGCCGCTGCGCGGACTGCGTCGCGTCGCGGTCGTCGGCGGCGGTGACTCCGCCAAGTGCGCCGTCGAGTCGTGCCTGGGCCTCGCCCCGCAACCGTTCATGGCCGCCGCCGCCCTCGACCAGGTCGACCGCATCGACTGGTACGCCGAGGACCTGCCGACAACCTGCGAGCAGTGGCAGACCGACATCCGCGGCAGATACCAGGCCACCGGCCGCTACCTACAGCCGGACCGCCGCGGCGTCCAACGACTCACCGTGATCAGCCGCCGGGCGCGTCCCATCGCGCTACCCGACGCCGCACTGATCGGCGGGCGCACCTACGACCTCGTCATCGTCTGCACCGGCAACCGCGAGACACCCATCGACGGACTCGACCTCACCTCCTTCGACCAGTACACCGCCGCCGACGGCACCGTCGTTGCCCGTACCCACTACAGCCTGCCCGCGTTCCGCGTCGGCCCCCACGCCAAGCTCCCCTTCACCGCCACCGAACGCGCCGACGGCGTCGCGGACATCGCCCCCAACGCGGTCTCGATGTTCCGCACCGCACCCAAGACCGCCGCGCTGGCCGCGACTCTTCCCGCACCGACCCGGAGCTGACGCGCACCTCCGTCCGCGTTCCCGCAACACCCGGGCTGCAGTCCCACCTCGTGCCTACGGGCCGGCTGGGGCTGCGGCCCCAGCCTGTCCGCCGCCACGTGGCGGAGACAGGAGGGCCACCATGGCCATGACAGCCGAGGAACGCGACGCGTTCCTCGAACGGAGCAAAGCCGAGTTCGACGCCCGGCTGGCGCGCCTCGCCGCCGACCCCACCGAGTGGGTCACCTTCATCGAGGAAGCGGCCGTGTTCGGCGCCCGCTACAGCCTGCACAACCAGTTCCTGCTCATGCTCCAAGCCGCCGAGCGGAACATCGAGCCCCGCTACTTCCTGCCCTACGGCAACAGGAAAGGCACCTCAGGTTGGAAGGCCCTCAACCGGCACGTCCGCGAGGGCGAGACCGGGTTCCTCATCTGGGCGCCGGTCACCCGCCGCCCCACCGAGGAGCAGGCCCGCGACTGGGAGGCCGCCGGCCGCACCGTTCGACGCGACCCGGACGGCCGCCCCGCGATCCAGGTCGTCGGATTCCGGCCCACCAGCACCTTCGACATCAGCCAGACCGACGGTGAACCCTTTGAGGTGCCCACCGTGCGGCGCCGCCGCCAGGTGAAGGCCGCCGGCGGGAAGACCGCGCAGCTGCTCACCGGCGATGACCCCACCGGCGCCTACGACGACGTCGTCGGACTGATCAGACAGGCCGGCTACGACTTCGCCCTCGTGCCTGCGGGCAGCGCCCACCTGGGCCGCGCGAACGGGGTCACCGTCAAGGGGACCGGTGTGCAGATGGTGCGGGTGCGTGACGACGTCAGCGGCGCACAGCGCATCAAGACCAGCCTGCACGAGTTGGCCCACATCCGGTGCGGGCACCTTGACGACCTCGACCGGCAGGAACTGCTGCACCGCGGCCGACGTGAGACCGAAGCCGAGAGCGTCGCCCACCTGCTGTGCCGGGCGCTCGGCCTCGACACCCAAGCCTATTCCGACGCGTACGTGCTCGGCTGGGCCGACGGCGACCTCACCCTGATCCGTGACTGCGCGCAGACCGTGCTGCGGGTGGCCAAGACGATCCTGCGCGACCTCACCCCAGACGACGCTGACCTCGCCGAGGCCGCCGAGCCTGGGCTCGCCGTCGTGGCGCAGCCCGTCTGACCGGCCACCGCCGCCGGGGCTGCTTCCTCATCCACCCCGTCGGCATCCCATTCCGCGCCGGCCCGGCCGGCAACGGGCACACGTGCCCGTCCGCATGCCGGCAGGTCGTGCACACATCCCGCACTCGTTAGGAGCATGGACATGCTGTCCCCGCAGATCACCCTCGCGCTGCCCCAGGTCATCACCGGGATCGAGGAGAAAGCCGAGAATCTCGGCTGGGACGCCCCACCGGTGCTTCTCGCCCTGTTCCACCGCCACCTGGTCACCGGCTCCCCGCTGCACCTGATCGAGGTGGAGCCCTCACCGTTCGCCCTCGACCTGGATCCCGGCTCGAACTCCGGCCTCGCCGGCGTGTTGAACCTACTCGCCGACTTCATCTGCATCCCCGAGAACGCACCCGAGCTGAAGGACTGGCTCGACGCCACGCACCGCACGTTCGTCGGGTACGCGCTGGTGTTCGAAGGCTTCCAGTACACGCCGTACGCCGACTACACCTACGGCGACATCAACACCGTGCCGGCGATGGCCGACGCCGAGGTACGCATCGTCGTCGCCATCGACACCGACGGCCGCTGCTACGAGACCAAACGCATCCGGGACGAACACCCCCAGCCGATCACGGTCCACGACGCGCTCACGCCACAACTCCTGGCCGGCGCCATCCCCGACGTGCTGAGCCGGCTCGTCACCGCAACCCACCACCTGTGACTGGCGGCGCCCGTCGAGCCGGTGGTCGAGTGTCATCTGGCGCCACCCGTCCCGGGTGGCGTGTCGCATGTCCCGCCCAGAACTGCTCCTGTCTGAGACCGCCGACCTGCGGCGGCTGGTAGCACCGCGACGCACACCGCCGTCTGCCGGCGGTGGAGCCGGTATTCCCTGTCCCTCGACAAGGCAGCCATCCGAGGGCAGTGCCGCCCGCGGCGGCAGGCACGCATCCGTCCGAATGGGCCAGACCCGTGGGGGTGTGCACTGAGATCTGCTCCTTGCTGCCGATGGACGCGACCCTGTCTGGTCGTCCGGGCCCGATCCCCTCTCCGTGTCACTGTTCGCGAGGATGTCGGGCCTTTCACTCCCGTGCGGTCACTTGCGGTACTGCGCCGCATCCGCTCTGTTGCGTAGGCTGCTGCGGGTCGATCACCACCGGCGATCAGGATCAGGGAGGGTTCGTGAGCGGGGAACAGATCATCGCGCGGGTGACCGCTGCAACCCGGAGGCTCGACGAGGCGCAGTCCGAGCCGCCAGGCGTGGAGGCGCGATAAGTGAGCGGCTTCTACGTGGACGTCAACGGCATGGATGGCGTGTACAACGTGCTGCACCGTGCGTCGCAGGATGCCGCCGAGGGGTTGCACTACATGACCCGGCACTGCGACCTGACCTTCGACCAAGAGGGTCTGATCTTCATGCTCGCCGGCCCTCATCAAACGGCCTACCGTCGGATGAGCGAAGGTCTGGAGCGGCTCAAGAAACTCCTGCAGAGCGCCGCGACGCAAGTGAATCTGGCTCAGGGTGAGTACGTGACGTCTGACGCAGACGTGGCCGCCGATCTGGACCGAACCTACCCCGGTGCCAGTGACCCTTCCCGTCTTCGCGGCACGCTAGCTGGACCGACCCGGCCGGACCTGTGGCCTGCGGCTGTCCGGTCACCTTTTGCCGACGTGGTCGAGCCGACAGCGCGGCTGGTGCCTCCCAGTTACATCACTGGCGTCGAGATGTTCCAGATCAACCCGATGTCTGACCTGCTCAGCCCCGCCGCCTGGGTGCGGCAGGTCAGCGTCTGGTTGTTCGGCAAAGACCCGTTCGAGAGCTGGGGAAAAGCCTTCAGTGGTGACTGGAACTCCTACGTTCACTGCGCCGCTGCATGGCGAATAATCGGCAACTCGATGGATGACATCGGACGCAACTTGATTACCGGCGCGGCGGACGTATCGACCGTGTGGCGCGGCAACGCGGCGGAGGCTGAGCAGGAGTATCAGCTGTCTGTCGGCCTGGCGGCCCGTGCCCTTCATCCCGTCTGTGACCAGTACGCGGACCTGTACAGCAAGGCAGCCGAAGCGGCTAAGCAACTCTACTCTGTGGTCACCGGACTGATCAGCAAGCTCATCGACGTGCTGATCGTCATCAACGCTGCTGCGGCTGTCGGCACTGCCACGATCAAGACTGGCGTCGGTGCCGTTATCGGCTACAGCGTGGCCGGCTACTACGCCTGGCAGGCATACGACCTGTATGACGAGATCTCCAGCTTCTTCGGCAACGCCGAGATGGTTTTCAAGGGCATAGCCGCCTCGATCGAGATGGTGAAAGCCGGCATGGAAGTGGCCTCGCTGCCCGATCTGGAGCCCTACCAGCACCCGGCCCTGGTGGACCGATGAACGACGACATCACCCAGGAACCCCTTGCGCGTGCCGTGCTCGCCAAGCTGGCACGCACCCGAGGGCCCGACGATCCTCTCGGCTCACTCGCTCGCACCGTCCTCAGCGGCGATGCGGACCTTCGAACCGCTGCCTCCATCTCGTGGTACGGCACGGCGCTGCATGCCTCGTTCGAGGAGGCTATGGCCCGCCGTGACACGATGTCGCCGCAGGAACGAGCCGAGCACGACCGGCAGGCTCGGTTGCTTCGCGATGCGGGTGACGACCTGACGGTGCCGGACGAGGACGACACAGAGGACGAAGAGCGTCCTGAGGGAGGCCAACAGCGATGAGCGCATGGAAGCGGTGGAGGATCGCCATCCCGCTGCTCGGGCTCAGTCTCCTGTTGTTCGTGCCCGCAGTGTTCGGCGCATGGGCCTGGTGGTCTGAGAACAGCGCAACATACCGGACGATAACCGCTCTCATCTGCCTGGTCCTCGCGGGCTGCGTTGGTCTCTCCCTATCGATCGGGATCAAAAAGACCGAGGACGTGCCGTGGCTTCGCATCGGGCTCGTTGCGGTGGGAGTTCTCGCTACCTGCGGTCTGGCCGTCGTCCGTCGATCAGTGTGAGCGGAAGCCTGCGCCATCAGGTGCAGGCTTCCCTGCCCACCTATCCGACTACTGTCTACCGCGCCAAGGCACGAGGAGCGCTGCGCGCGTACAGGTCGGCGTTCCCGTCCTTACCTCTCGGGGTGGGGACGTTGCCTACGCTGCCCTGCAGCCGTTTCTCGGCTGCGTCGAGCTTCCACGGGGTGACTCCCGCCTCGTCAGCCTGCCGCAGCGTCAGGAAGTCCCCCGGCACCGCCTGATAGGCCGCTGACGTGGGATGTCCCCAGGCAGGTTGGCCAGAGCCGACACGGCAAGGGGATCGCTTCGGGTCACCCTTGCCGCGTACGTCCGTCCAGACGTTGACCAACTGCCCGATGGGGGCCGTCAACTCCTCGGCGATGACCAGCCTGCGGGGACCGAGATCCCAGTCTTCCGGCTCGTGCAGTGCGAGTTGGTTGCGCTCGTTGGCGAGAACATCGCGAACCAGGGCCTCATGCATCTGCGCCGGCCGCGTGAATAGTCGACCTGGCCATTCCGAGCGCCCAACGGTGTAAGCCCTTCCGGTCAAGGATGGCGACGCGGTCCGCCCCGGGCGAGCGCCTGCACGGCGACCAGCTCGGCGAGCACGCTCTAACCCGCGCCTGTCCCGCAGCTGACGGCAATGTGTGGAGAGTCGTCGCGGAGGGACGGGATGACGGGTCCGTCGCCCGCACCGTGGCCGTTGGAAAACACCCAGTCAGCCTGCCAGGGAACGTGCGCGGCGACCTGGTCCACACCAACCCGGCCGGCAGGCGCTTGCGCATGGCCCCGACCGCCCGTGCGTCTGGCCTTCACCCTCGCCGACCTCGACGGCCGGCCGCTGCCCGACGCGGGCCCCATCACCGCACCTCTCACCCTGCACCAAGGAGACCATCATGCCCACCGACACTGACCCGAGGATCGCCCGCGCCGTGCTGGCCCACCTGACCACGCCGGGCAACCGTCACATCCACACCCTGGTCCACCACGAGGGCCCGCTGACCGTCCTGCGGCGCCTGCTCACCCGCGACCTGCCCGCCGCCGCGATGCCGGCTCCCGTCGGGCATCTGTCCACCGTCGACGGACGTCGGATCGCCGAGGCGGTCGTCGCCGACACGGCACGAATCGGCGCGCGGATCGTGACGCCGCAGGACGCGGAATGGCCCACCGGATTGCACGACCTTGCCACCGCAGGTCACACCGCCGGCGCCGTTGATCTGCCCGCGCCGCCGCTGTGCCTGTGGGTGCGCGCCGAACGGCCCCTACCCGACCTGCTGCGCCATGCGGTCGCCGTCGTCGGCTCCCGCGCCGCCACCGCCTACGGCCAGCACGTCGCGACTGAACTCGGCCACGGGCTCGCCGAGCAGGACTGGACCGTTCTCAACGCCGGCGGCTACGGCATCGACGCCGCCGCGCTGCGCGGCGCCCTCACGAGCCGACCCCACGCCGCCGTCGCGATGCCCGCCTGCGGGCTCGACCGGCTGCACCCCGTCGGCAACCGGCCGCTGTTCGACCGGCTCGACCTGATCAGCGTCTGGCCGCCGAGCAGCGACCCCAGCCGCACCCGAACCCTGCTCAACCACACCTGGCTGGCCGCCCTCACCTGCGGCGCGGTCCTCGTCGAAGCGGCCCCCGGCAGGGGCCACGGCATCATCGGGCGGGCGCTGGCCCTGGGCCGACCGGCCATGGCCGTGCCGGGTCCGGTCACCTCCGGGCTGTCCGCCGGCTGCCACCAGGCGCTGCGCGACGAGCCCCGCATCCGCCTGGTGTGCGACGCCGCTGACGTCGTCGCGCACCACACCCCACCCACCCGCCACCCCGGACGGGGCCGGGATGTTGCCACGACGTGGGAGCCGGGGTGGGTGGTGCTGCCTGGGGTCGGCGGCCCGTACCCGGCGCTCGTGGCCGACCTGACCGGCCCGCAGGGCTGGCCGATCGCCCGGTTCACCGCCGACACGGTCGCCCGGATCGCGGCCGACTGCGACGCGCACGCGGCGCGGGTCGGCGAGGCGGCCGGCACCACCCGCATCCGCCTGGTCGACGGCACCGTCCGCCAGACCGAGCGGGCCGGCACGCCGGCGGAGTCGACCAGCATCATCACGGCCGACGCCGACGGCTACTACCTCCTCGACGGGTGGAGCTGGCAGGTCACCGACCCGCCCCCGGCGTGAGCAGCCGACCTGAGCCGCGATCTGCCTGATGTGCCCGGGAGCGGCTGCGCCGCATCCCCGGGCACCCCGTCAGGTGCGCGCCGGAATCAATACCCCACGCCCACGCCACACCTTCGACGTCAACCTGGAAGGAACACGGTGGACACCTCCCACGACTGGCAGGAACTGCTCGACCTCACCACGGCGTGGGGCGAGGCCAGCCGCCGCAACGACACGTCTTCGCCCAGCGACGACGACCTGTGGACGTACGCCCGCCGCCACCGCCCTGGGCTGCCCGCACCCGTCGACGAACTCCTCGTCGACGACCTGCGGGACGCCTTCAACGCCGGCCGGCGCCCCCACCTGATCGACCTGGACTCCGTCGTCGCCCACCTGGCCGAGCAGGGCCGTCCGGCTCTGGTCGCGCACAGCGGCGGCAACACCGCCACCCTCTACACAGGCAGCCGCTACACCGACCGCCTCGGCGACACCCGATGGTCAGTGACCGCCGGGCCGGGCTGGTTCGACGCACCCGGTCGCCGCCGGCCCGTCGCGGACACCAGCGAGTTCACCATCGGTCCCGACGACCAGGACAGCTGGTGGTGCGTCCGCGTACCCGAACACACCACCACCGCGGAAGTCTGCGCGCTGGTCATCGCCACCATCGACGAGGTCGAGGCGCGGCGTGCCCGGCTGTCCGCCGCCGCGTCGGCCGCCGCCGGCGCCATGGTCCGGGCAGTCGCCGCACGATATCCGGAACTCGGCACCGCCATGCCGGACCCCTGTCGCGACCTCGTCCGCGACGTCGGCGACCTCATCGCGGACTGGCTGCACGCCCGGCTGCCCGCCCTGAGGGCAGCCCCGCCCACCATCACCGACCAGCCACGCGGTCAGGAAGGAAGGAGACCGTGACCCGACCCGTTTGCGGCACCTGCGCCACACCCGGCGGTGTGCGGGACGGTCGGCCGTGGTGCGACACCTGCCGCATCTGGCTCGTCCTGCACGAGCCGACCGGCCAGTGGGTCAGCTACGCCGACCATGCGTCACGGGACCGTGCCGCCGAGACGACACGCCGCATCGCCGCCTCCGCCCGCCAGGTCACCGACAACCTGCCCCGGGTCCACAAGATGCTGCCCGAGGGCTGGACCGCCAGAACCCATCAGGGAACAGCCTGCGCCCCGTACGCGATCGCCATCGACGCGCCCGGCGGAGTCATCGACGCGACAACCTACCTGCACCCACCCACCGACACCTCCGGCTGGCACGTGACCGTGCACAACCGGGTCACCGGAGTCGGCTTCCCCTCCTACACCGAAGGCGGTGCCCGCGCGGCATCGTTCGACACCGTCGAGGCCGCCGCCGCCGACGGGATCAGGCTACTTCGCGGCGAGATCCACGATCTGGCCTCACGCCGGCACCGCTGACCGCAAACCTGCCCACAGTCCAGGCAGAGGTACCGGCGTACCACGATGTTCGCGACCACAAACCCTGTCGGCCTGATGCCTGCTCGATGACGTATCGCGGAATGCCGCCACTGTGGGCCGGACGGCGGATTCCTCCGCGCCAGGCTCGCCGCATTCGCATGAAGCCCCTGGCTCATGGTGACCCGGCTACCGCCGGGATCTGCTCGACCGGGCAGTCGAACACGCGGAAGACGGCAGTTCCCGTGAAGCCGACCGCAACGGCCCGTCTGACTTCGCCGGTGTGACGGACGAATTCCGGCTGGTCACTCACCGGTGCCCGCCTCGTCCGTCTGCGCTGCGCGTGGACCTGCCTCAGCCCTGACTGACCTTACGGAAGCGGCGGGCAGGGCCTGCTACCGACCTCGCCCGCCGCACCCGTCCCCTTCACCGAAGGGATGCCGCGCCAGAACTGCACCACCGGTTCACGGAAGCGTTCCGGTGACCGGCCGCACCCAGCCCCGTGTGTCGCGTCGCCCTCGCCTCGCCGCTCGCCAGCTGCGCGCCGCCGTCGACGCGCAGCTCGCCCACCCCGATCTGGACCCCATACCCGCCGACATCGGCCGGGCCCTCGACCGCGCCCACGGCGGCGTCCTGCGCACCTGCCTGCGCCTGATCGAACTCGGCCGCGCCCGACAGACCGACACCCGCCCGCGCCGCTTCCGCGCGGCCACCGAAAGGACCCTTCATGAAAGACCATCCCAACCCCACCGACACCAGCAGTGGTGCCCTGCCCGAGCAGACGCCGTGGACCGCCGAACAGATCACCGACCTGCTGCACGCCGGATTCCAGCAAAGCCGCGGCGCCATGCCGGACGACACTGTCCTGCACGCCACCGCAGACCTCATCGCCCAGCAGGTGGCGCTCCTGCGCCGCGCCGACACCGACCTGATCACCACGCTGCGCGGCGCGCTCACCCAAGCCGATGACACCCTGCGCGACAGCAACGGCGCTCTGGAATACCGGTATCAGCAGTTCGTCGGCCTCGTCCGACGCTGGATCATCTGGGCGGTCAACACCGGCGCCCTGTCCGTCGCCGAGGCCAACACCGCCCTGCACTACCTGACCATGCCGCCGCCCCTGCGCACCCACTTCGAGGCGACCGTCCACACCCCTTTGGCCGTCGATGTCGACGCGGCCACGACCGACGACGCCGTCGCCTCGGCGCAGCACCTCCTGCGCGTCGACCTGCGCAGCCTCGATGCGGTCGTGCACCCCACCGAACCGTGGCAGCTGCGGCTACGCGTCCTCGACCAGCCCCCCACCCACCCCGACCAGCAGCAGTACAGGTACCGGGTGGTGTGGGTGGTGCCGCTGGTCGTCACGGTGAAGGCCCTCGACCATCGCGAGGCCATCCCCATCGCCGTCGACATGGTCACCGCCGACCTCGACCACCTCGACGTCGCCCACGCCTACACCGCCGACATCCGCGCCGTGGACATCACACCGGTCCACCACGGCGACTACGACCCCACCACCGACTGACTTCCCGCGGTCTGTTCCTGACCCCCGGGTGACGCACCGACAGGTGCTCCCCCTGGGCGCCGGAATCACCCCCATGCGGTGCCGGCGCCCCAGCGCCGGCACCGCACGTCTTGAGTGGAAGGCGCAACCTCTGATGCCCTCGACCCGCACCACCCACGAACCGACCGCCGGTCCCACCCGACACCACACCACCGGTCCCGCCGATGTCGCGACACCCGACAAGGGCCGCGACCCCGGTGGCGGACCGCACCATCGGTGGGGGTGCCGCTGATGGACGGGCGTCTCCTCGCCGCCGGCATCGCCGTCGCGGTCGCACTCACCCTCACCGACATCGTCCTGCGGCTACGCGCCCGCCACGACACACCACGACGGTCACCAGCCGACCTGACGATCACCGCCGCCGCCACCCTCACCACCCTCGGACTGGCCGGCATCGCCGGCGCCGTCAGCTACGACCATCTCCGGGAACTCGCCGAGTCCCGAGGCGAAACCGGCTGGCGAGCCCACGCCTTCCCACTGACCGTGGACGGCGTCGAAATCGTGGCGACCCTGACCATCCTGTCCGACCGACGCGCCGGCCGCCCCTCCACCTGGGTCACCTGGACCGCGCTCGTCGCCGGCGGCATCGCCAGCCTCGGCGCGAACATCCTCGTCGCCCAGGACGACCTGATCGCGCGGATCATCGCCGGCTGGCCCGCCATCGCGCTCATCGCCGCGATCAAGATGCTCTCCGGCATCCTCGAACACGCCCCACGACACGACACCCCACCCGACCGACACCCTCCGGCCCCCACCAAGCCCAGGACCGCGGAACCGGCCGATGGGCTCGACGACGCGCCGAGCGAGAACGTGCCGCGACACGAACCGCCCGCCACACCCGACGACCCGACCGTGTCGCGACCCGACGACACCGACGGCGACACGGCAGCCGCCGACGACTGGCCGGTCACCCTCATGCGCCGCATCCCCGTCAACCCCGAGCCCTACCAACGCTGGCAAGCCGTCTGGGCTGACCTGAAAGCCGGCCACACTGACCTCAAGGATCTCGCCCGACGACACCACTTCGACGTGCGTTCCGTCCAAGCCATCCGCCGCGCCGGACAACTCGGCATCCTCGATCACCCCGACCCGCCCGCACGACGCCTCGCCGCACTCCCCACCGCCACCGGACACCACGAACCACCACCCCAGCCGGCCACCGATACCCAACCGGCCTCACCGTGACCGACCCCGCCGCCTCGGTAAGCCGCCCACACTCACGTCGGTGAGCCGGGTTCTCTGCTGGCATCCGCCGCCAGTTGTGCACATGCCGGGCGGATCTCGTCTGCTGACCGACCACCGATAAGCCCTGGCGTCGGGAACGACGGGCACGTGACATCACGCACCGTCTCCCCGACGCCAGGGCCCCAATCCCTGCCCGAACCGCTACTGACCTCACCGCCGCTGTAAGCCCCGCACTCGACCGTGCCGCAGATGCGGCCATTTTTTGTGCCCACAACCAGCAGCCACAAGCACCACAAAGCACGAATACCGCACCGAACAGGGCGGCGAACGTCAACGATGGCCGCCCCCATACCTGGAGGACCCCATGATCACGCCAGCAACCGCCTCTACCCGCGACCGCACGCCCGAGGCGCGAGGATGAGCCGCCGCCTCGCCACCATCCTGCTCGCCGTCAGCCTCGCGGTGATCTTCACCTGTCTCGCCGGTACCAGCATCCTGGTCGGCGCCCCCGCCATCGGCTGCGCGCCCGACCCCGCCACCTCCCTACCGCCAGCCCCCGCCGGCGGGTGGCCGACCGTCGGCCGCTGGGACCGCGACCAGGTCGGCAACGCCGCCACCATCACCGCCGTCGGCGTACGCGACGGCGTACCCGCGCGCGGCTGGGTCATCGCCGTCGCCACCGCCATGCAGGAATCCAGCCTGCGCAACCTCCCCGACGGCGACCGCGACAGCGTCGGCCTGTTCCAACAACGCCCCAGCCAAGGATGGGGCGCCCCACCGCAACTCCTCGACCCCGCCTACGCCGCCGCCACGTTCTACGCCACACTCCTGACCATCCCCGATTGGCAGACCATGCCGCTGACCGAAGCCGCCCAACGCGTCCAAATCTCGGCCTACCCCGACGCGTACGCGAAATGGGAACCCGACGCCACCCTGCTGGTCACCACCATCACCGGCACCAACCCGCACCCCGACGGATCACCAGCCGCCGAAGGCTGTCACGTCACCGGACCGTGGACCCAACCGATCCACGCCCCAGTGGGATCCGGATTCCGGACCGCCGCACGCCCCGGACACGACGGCGTCGACCTCGCCGCCCCACGCGGCACCATCATCCGCTCCGCCTCCACCGGAACCGTCACCCGCGTCCGCTGCAACGCCATCGACCGCCGCGACGGCAGCGACTGGGGCTGCCACCGCGACGGAAACCCCCACCACACCATCGGATGCGGCTGGTATGTCGACATCCAACACGATCAAGGATTCATGACCCGGTACTGCCACATGGACAAGCCGCCCCTGGTCCAACCAGGCCAGCCCGTCACCGTCGGCCAACCCATCGGCCTCGTCGGCTCCACCGGCCACAGCTCAGGCCCACACCTGCACTACGAGATTCACACCAACGGCGACTCCAGCAGCGCAGGCGCCCAAGATCCCGTCCCGTTCATGATCGCCGTCGGTGCGCCACTGGGTGAATCCCCAGGGTAGGCGGGCCGCTTATGTCGGGGTACTGGCTGGTCAGAGTGACCACGGTGGACAGCCGCCCGACCAGCAGCTCGGTGACGGCACCGGCGATCACGTCGCTTGGACAACTGTCGGCGTACAGGTCCGAGTGCAGAGGTAGGTAGGGCTGCAAGCGCACATCGGCGCCGAGTTCGGTCTACGTCCGGCGACTCGCCGCCTGACCTGGCAGCGGTCCGAGTCGGTGACGTTGCGTAACGGGTGTTGCTGGGCCAGCCGTTTCCTCGGGTAGCGGATTCGGCCGATGAGCGGATGCTCTGCGCGGAGCCCTCGAATGTCGCTACGACAGTCTGCGCAGCCGTGCGAGTGGCGCGCCGATGCGGCCAGCAGAGACTGGCCGTGATGACAACGACGTGATCGGCGACGCCTCGTTCACACGCATGCCGCGCTGCGTTCGCCGTTGCCCGCTGCCGCGGCGCAGCATGCACCGGATCACGCTGCGAGGCGACATCTCGGTCGGCCAAAGAGTCAGTAGAGTGCGGCGCGTGAAGAGATATGCCTGACTTCTATCGGGTCATCGTCGACGCGGGCCACGACCTCGCGGCGTCGGCCAGAAACATCGGCGCCTTCAGTACGAACACCTTCGATGCCGCCGGAAACCTCGGACGAGCCGACCTGCTGTCGGCCGACGAGGAGATCGCGAACCTGCTCAAGGGGGCCAAACTTAAGCACCTAGTGATCGGCTTCGCGGCCGGTGCCGTCGCGGTCGGTGGCACCGTCCTCACGGTCAAGGCCGCGCCGCACATCAAGGGCTGGATCAACGGCATGAAGTCGAAACTGAGCGGTGAGGCCGACAGGCAGCCGGCCCTGGATGATGACGCCGAGACGGGCTTTCCGCAGCAGGTGGAACTGGCGCTGGAGGACCTCCGGGCAGGCATGGGTAGCGAGGAAGCGCAGCGGCGGATCGCGATGATCATGATTGCCGCGGCTTTCATCGCGGACCAGATCCGAGCGCTGTCCCACGCTCGCGTCGAGGACGCCGAGGCGCCCCGGGAACTGCGAATCGCACTAGCGAAGCTCTCCGCCGCTGACCTCACGGACACCGTCAACCGAATGCTCGAGGCCAACTCTTCGCTACTCAGCGACGAGACCTCGGCCGCGTTCATGAAGATCTTCGAGGGCGGCCGGTTCGTCGAAGGCGCGTACGTGCCGCTTCGCAACGACAAGGTCAGGGACGCCCTCCGGCTGAAGAACGACGAGGACTAATACGGCAGCCGCCGTTTGAGATCTTGCTGTTGAGGTGGGGTGGACGCGAGGCGGCCACCGCGTGATCGTCTGTACGTTGTGGACATAACTTCAGATCTGGCGGTGGCCGCAGGCCACAGCGTAGACCCCGCCGCGTGGGAGCGGGTCATGGCCGGGGTGCTCGGCTGCTTCGCGGGCCGGTTCGGGCGGGTGGAGCCGCGGCGGGCGGCGGGAGAGTTCGTCTCTGGTCTGCTATCTGACCTTGAAGTCAAGACATGTTGGCAGTTGGCGGAGCAGGCCGGGCACGTCCGGCCGGACGCGATGCAGCGGTTGTTGTACCGGGCGGTGTGGGACGCCGACGCCGTTCGTGATGACCTGCGGGCTCTGGTCGCGGGCCGGTTCGGTGACCCGGACGCGGTCCTGGTTCCGGACGAGACGGGAGACCTGAAGAAGGGCAGCCACACCGTCGGGGTGCAGCGGCAGTACACGGGCACGGCCGGGCGGATCGAGAACAGCCAGGTCGGGGTGTTCCTCGCCTACGCAAGCCGGCACGGGCACACTCTGATCGATCGACGGGTGTATCTGCCGGTGTCGTGGACCGACGACCGTGACCGCTGCGCCGCCGCGGGGGTGCCCGACGAGGTCGGGTTCGCGACCCGGTGCGAGCTGGCCGCCGACATGATCACCGCAGCCCTTGATGCCGGTGTCCCGGCGGGGTGGGCCGCCGCGGACGAGGCATACGGCAACAGCAGCGTGTTTCGTGCCTTGCTGCGCGAACGCGGACTCGGCTATGTCCTCGCGGTGTCCCGCAGTCATCTGGTGCCGCTCGACGGCGGCAAGACCCGCGTCCGCGCCGACCGGGTGGCCGCCGACCTGCCCGCCACCGCATGGCAACGCCGCTCGGCCGGGGCCGGATCCAAGGGCCCACGCTTCTACGACTGGGCCTGGCTCGACGACGTGTGCACCGACGCCGACCCGGACGACGGCGGACGGCACAGCCTCCTGATTCGAAAGAACACGACCACCGGTGAGCTGGCCTTCTACCGCTGCTGGACCCCGAAGCCGGCCACTCTCGCTCAGCTCGTGCGGGTCGCGGGCATCCGCTGGACCGTCGAGGAGAGCTTCCAGGCCGCCAAGGGCCAGGTCGGCCTGGACCAGCACCAGGTCCGCCGCTGGGACTCCTGGCACCGGTTCACCACCCTCGCCCTGGCCGCACTCGCCGTCCTGGCGATCTGCGCCGCCGACGCCGCGACCGACGCTTCCACCGACCACGGCTTGATCAAGCTGACCGTCAACGAGATCCGCCGACTGATCAACGCCTGCATCATCCGCCCGATCACCGACCTCGCCCACCGTTTGCACTGGTCAGGATGGAGACGCCGGCATCAAGCCCGAGCCCGCCGAGCCCACTACACACGCCGACTCAACCTCGAACTCCAGCCATGATCCCAAACGGCGGCTGCCGTACTAACCACGGTCCGGCCGGGAGCCGCGCGGCCGGACCGCCTCGTCAACACCGACTTGAGGCACAGAGGACCCGAGACTCGTGGTTACCCGAAGTAGTTGAGACGATAGCCGGGGAACAACCATGCTTGCGGATCCGATGTGAGTGTGTCATTCCATCGGGCGGGTGCTGCGCCGAGATCTGGGCACGGTCGACCGAGGGCGCCCCAGTTGCCGTGAATCGGTGGGTTAGTACGGCAGCCGCCGTTTGGGATCATGGCTGTAGTTCGAGGTTGAGGCGGCGTGTGTAGTGGGATCGCCGGGCTTGGGCTTGATGCCGGCGTCGCCGTTGTGACCAGCGCAGACGGTGGGCGAGGTCGTGGAGCGGGCGGATGATGTGGGCGTTGATCAGGCGGCGGGTCTCGTTGACGGTGAGCTTGATCTGTCCGGTGTCGGTCGGGTCGTTGTGGGCGGCGTCGGCGGCGCAGATCGCCAGGACGGCGAGGGCGGCCAATGTGAGGGTGGTGAACCGGTGCCAGGAGTCCCAGCGGCGGACCTGGTGCTGGTCCAGACCGACCTGGCCCTTGGCGGCCTGGAAGCTTTCCTCGACCGTCCATCGGATGCCCGCGACCCGAACAAGTTGGGCGAGGCTGGTCGGTCGCGGGGTCCAGCAGCGGTAGAAGGCCAGCTCGCCGGTGGTGGTGTTACGGCGGATGAGGAGGCTGTGCCGGCCGTCGTCGTCGGGGTCGGCGTCGGTGCACACGTCGTCGAGCCACGCCCAGTCGTAGAAGCGTGGACCCTTGGACCCGGCGCCAGCTGAGCGGCGTTGCCACGCCGTGGCGGGTAGGTCGGCGGCGATCCGGTCGGCCCGGACGCGGGTCTTGCCGCCGTCGAGCGGGATCAGGTGATTGCGGGAGACCGCGAGGACGTAGCCGAGCCCGTGTCCGCGCAGGTGGGCGCGGAAGGCAGTGCTGTTGCCGTAGGCCTCGTCCGCAGCGGCCCACCCTGCTGGAACACCGGCGTCGAGGGCGGCGGTGATCATGTCAGCGGCCAGTTCCGACCGGGTCGCGAAGCCGATCTCGTCAGGCACACCGGCGGCCCGGCACCTATCGCGGTCGTCGGTCCATGACACCGGCAGGTACACGCGTCGGTCGATCAGGGTGTGCCCGTGCGCACTGGCATAGGCGAGGAAGACCCCTACCTGGCTGTTCTCGATCCGGCCGGCCGTGCCCGTGTACTGCCGCTGCACCCCGACCGTGTGAGTGCCCTTCTTCAGGTCCCCCGTCTCGTCCGGGATCAGGACCGCATCCGGGTCACCGAACCGGCCGGCGACCAGATCGCGCAGGTCGTCGCGGACGGCGTCGGCGTCCCACACCGCCCGGTACAACAGGCGCTGCATGGCGTCCGGCCGGGCGTGTCCGGCCTGCTCCGCCAACTGCCAACACGTCTTGACCTCACAATCGGACAGCAGCCCGGTCACGAACTGTCGGGCCGCACGTCGCGGCTCGACCCGCCCGAACCGGCCCGCGAAGCACCCGAGCACCCCGGCCAGCACACGTTCCCATCCGACAACGGCTACGCTGTGGCACGCGGCCACCGCCCGATCTGATGTTGTGTCCACAACGCACAGACGATCACGCGGTGGCCGTCTCGCGTCCACCCCACCTGACCAGCAAGATCTCAAACGGCGGCTGCCGTATTAGCGTCTCGCTCGATCCTCACTGAACCATGGCCGGTGTATGTCGACGTCGCCGACTCACCCCTGCGGACCAGCATCGAGTCTCCGCAGGATGCGCCCGGCTACTCTTCAAGCCATGAGCAACGTGGCCGGCGCGAACGCAAGCCGTGAAGAAGAAATTGCATTCCTGGCGATCGAGCAGGTACTCGGGGTCGACATCAAGCTTGCGGATGCTGGGGCTGGCGACAAAAAGCCGGACGGATCATGGGTTTACCCCGGTAGTCAGCAACGCACGGCCATCGTGGAGGTCACCTCGCCCCCAGCCGCAGAACTGATGGTTAAATGGGCGCGAGCGAAGAAGGAAGGGCGGCCACAGTTCGAGAGCGGATCAATCCCCCTACGCTTGAACGAGCTCGCGGAGGTGTGTGCTGAGATGCTCGCGGAAGATTGGGCCCGCGAGAACATCGACAAACTTCTGGCTCAACCGGCCGACGAACGGCACCTCTTTCTCTTCGCGCGGTTATACAAGGATGGCGGCCACTATTTCTACCGTCTGTCCGATTCATATGGCGACGGGATAACTGAACACGTCGATGACCTTACCCTTCCCATGGGTATTTCCGACGTCTGGTTTCGGGGCCGGGCACAGCGGGATCTCCGCCAACCGAATGGCCGAGCGCAACTCCGGTTGGCAAGGTTTCAAGCAAAGGCGGGTTGGCGCCGCTACGTAGTGTGGATTGAGGAGCTGCATCTGCCCTCCGTCAATCGGCGTATCGCAGATGATGAAGTTCCTGCAGATCAGCGACTGCCGAGAAATCGATCAGTCAAGCCGGCCGGTGGCTGAGGTCCGTCCGATTCAGAACACAATAGAGTACCCGGGCAATGTTCATAGATCACGTCTGGTGACTTACTCAACCGCCGCCGTGCGCTCTTGACCGAAGGTGACGTCGACGCCGGTGCTGGCGTCCGGTGTGCCGATGTGGGCGCGTCACGCGGTGACCTCCTACCCAAGAGTCGACCCGAATCGGCATAGCCGTGCTGGCTATAGAACCGATCAGCCGGACCAGCCTGCGAAACTGGACGGGCTGCAACTCGGTGAACGGAAGATCCACTCCTGACGGGCCACCGAGGTCACCTGCGCCGACATCATCGGCCACCGTCCCGCCGTACAGCCACCGGATTACGAGACATCCTTTAGACGGCCGATGGAGGGCTACCAGTCTCAACCCGGCGGCCGACCTTGCGCACCTGGTCGATAGTCCTAATGTAGTCGTCCACGCGCTCCTTGAACTTCGGATCATTAGGGTCGGCAAAGTCCAGCAGCCGTCGGCCCTCGTCGTAGAAATCTGATTCCTGCTGCCGGAACCCCTGGTACTTTTCCTCCGACTTCAAAGTGTAGGCGAGGATGGATATCAGCCCTGTCCATGCTGTGAGGGTCGTCATGAACAGAACGGCGCCTGGCTCATCTTTTTCAAACCGTTGAACGAGTACAGGCAAGCTGACACTTGATATCAGGTTCCACATCACGCGCGCTAGGTGTAACCGATAGTGCGCGGTCGCCTTGTTCTTCCAGAACCGTAGCGTTCCCTCGATGCGCTCGTAGTGAGCTTGGAGCCTGGACGCTTGCGTGCCCAGGTTGGCCGCACTAGTGAACCAGGGGCCCGGATCGTTCAGCTCCAGAAATCCGAGGAATGACCAGATGATTGGAAGCGCGGTAGTTACGATGCCGACCGCTAAGGCTGCCAATCCTCCGTACCACCATCCGACGCGGACGCCCACGATGACGAGTCCGGCCAGCGCCAGCGCTGCCATCGCCAGGAAGCCGAGTTGCTTGCGGTGCTTGCTCCAATGCACCGGCAACCGGGACGGTTTCACCGTTATGTCGTCAGAACCGCGGACGGTGTCGGGCTGTTCGCCGTCATCGGTCTTGCCGCCGCTATAGGCGTCCATATGGAGGATCCGTCCTGTAAACCAGGGCCGACCTTGGCCGATTGCCCCTAATGTCATCCACTGGGACGCGAGTGTCAACCAGGGCTTCGGTGACGAGCTTCTGAGGCGCCAGGAGTGGGCGGCCGCCAACATAGGGATCGATGCGCTGTCATGCCGCAGATCGGG
Source organism: Verrucosispora sp. WMMC514 (assembly GCF_027497295.1). Lineage (NCBI taxonomy): Bacteria > Bacillati > Actinomycetota > Actinomycetes > Micromonosporales > Micromonosporaceae > Micromonospora > Verrucosispora sp. WMMC514. The sequence continues at coordinate 20,897 of NZ_CP114906.1, forward strand.
CTCGACGCAGCGGATTGAGGGGTCGTTCCCTGGTGGTCGCCGGGCTGCCTGAGGCCCCAAAGCCTGGCGGGCCACGGGCGCAGGTAATTGATCAGGTAGCCGGCGACCGCGCGCCCGATCTGCATCCGCTCGTTTGACGACCAGAGCTGATGGCTCGGCTGTGTTCAGTCCTCGAGTGGATCCCAGTGGTTGCTGTAGCGCAGCAGTGATTGGGCCAGGTCGGGGTGAGCGGCCGCCCACACGGTGTCGAACAGGAACCACTGCTGGTACCCGAATGACCCACCACAGTGCATGGCGACTTGGGCAAGATGGTCGTCGACCTCGATGCGCGATGCGTCAGGGCGTCGGCCGTCGACGTACCGGCCCGATGCGATGAGCGCCATGGCTTCGTGGTGGGCGGGGCCGTGCTCGTTGGGCAGGTTGGGCCACGGGTCGGCGTTGAGGTTGAAGCCGGGCCATCTGTTGCACCGCTCCAGCGCCGGCCCGACGGCGTCGTCTTCGGGCGCGACGAGTGCTCGCAAGACCAGCAGCTCAGGTGGCCATGCTGCACCGCTGTCGGGGTCCGCGGTCCGCAGATGTCCGGCCAGTTCCCACAACCCGACCCCCGGGAATACCAGCGGGCGGGAGCAGGCGAGGCTCGCGCCGTCGTAGAACGTGAGGAACACCGCGTACGTGCTGGCGTCACCGGTACCGGCGGGCGTAACGACTGCCACCGGCGCATCGGCGACGAACGACGTCACCTCACCTCCCGCGCCAGGCAACGGCCACGACTGGAACAGGTATGCCAACCGGTCGGGGGCGGTCGCGACCACCTCGCCATCGAGGAAGAAATAGGCCAGTTCCACCTCGTCATCATCGGTCCGTACCCGGAGGCTGTGATCGTCGAGGCGGATGAAGTCCTCGTCACCCTCGACGTACAAGTGCTCATACAGGAGCTCGCGCAGCTCGCTGGTCGTTGCCGGCCGAGACAGGCCGTGCTTCCGTGCCGCCTCGAAGATCGAATCGAGGCCGTAGACGTCACCGCCCAGCTCGTTCTCGACCCAGGACTCCGGATCGTCGCAGTCCCAGCCTCGCCGGAACCAATTCAGCACGGTCTCGTCCGGCAGCCGCCGGACCCGCTTGCTCAACTGGCCCTCGTAGTGGGAGCGATACACGAAATGCACGGCATGACGGTACTGCAGCCGGTCACGCAGATGTGGACAGCCGGCACCACTCTTCTGGCCGCGGTTCGAGCGCGGCTGTGGCGACAGCGAATGTCCGGGCTCAGGTTGAAGGCTGCTTCTCCTACCGTCTCTGTTGACGAGTCCGTACTGGCAGGTAGGCGGCAGCCGTCCCCGCGAGGCTGCCAAGGGACAGGGCAACGACCAGCGGCAAGAACACGTCCCACGGCGTCCGCAGCCCATCTGCGACAACGATGCCGATCACCAGGCACGCTACAGCCGCGCCCACGAAGAAGAACGCCACTCGTAGCCGGTGTCCCCGGCGGACGTGGGGTGTCCCAGCCGCAGCCAGGCCGGCTATGCCCGCGTGTTCCGCCCACCCGAAGCCGACCGCCACCAGGCAGATCACCAAGCCGACGATGACGCCCAGCAACGAGTCGCACGCGGTACTGCGCAACGCCCTGGAAAGCGGTGGGTCAGGGATGCCCGACTCCCCATTGAAGATGAGGCGCCCGGCTCGGCCGTATGTCCAACCCTGCACCACCGAACCCGCAGGCTGCGACTCACGTTGCCCGGCGGCATCTGCTTCCATCAGCCCAGTGTCAGCCGCCCATCAGCCGATGTCGACCATGCGGACGCACCGGAACTCCGCCACACGTGACGCGTCATCCGCTCATAGCCGCAGAAATCGCGCGGTCGTGTTCGGGGGCTGAGGTTCCCCCGATAACGCGGAGGGCGTTTTAGCAGGCTAGAGCCTGTTCGTGGGTGGTGTTCACGGGGTTCGGTGTATCGATGTTCTTTGTGTACCAGGCGGCTTCGTACTCGTCGGGTGACAGCCAGCCGAGGTCCTTCTGGATGCGTTCGCGGTTGTACCACCCGTCGATGTAGGCGAAGATCGCGTTCTCCGCTTCGTCTCGGGTACGCCACGAGGTGCGGTAGACCAGTTCGATTTTCAGGGTGCTGAAGAAGTTTTCCATCAGGGCGTTGTCGTAGGAGTCCCCGACGGAGCCCATCGAGGGCAGGATCCCGTTGTCTGCCAGGCGTTCGGAGAATTTGATCGCGGTGTAGGTCGATCCGCGGTCGCTGTGATGGATCAACTGACCGTCACGCACGTCGCGTGACCAGATCCCGTACTCGAGGGCGCCGAGGACGAGGTCGGTGTTGCACCGGTCGGAGGTTTTCCAGCCCACGATCCGGTTGGAGAACGCGTCGCGGACCGCGGCCAGCCAGAGCACACCATCACCGCAGGTGATTCGGGTCGCGTCGGCCACCCACAGCCGGTTCGGGGCGTCGGTGGTGAAGTTCCGGTTGACCAGGTCCGGTGCCGGATCGGCCTTCGGGTTCTGCTTCGTGGACCCGCCCCGCCAGCCCTTACGCAGGAAGGCTCCTTGCCGGTCGTGTTCACGCATCAGCCGCTCGATGCGCTTGCGGCCCACGCGGATGCCCCGGCGGGCGAGGGTGGCATGCACGCGCGGGCTGCCATACGTCTGCCCGGACCGGTCGTGGATGTCGACGATCTCCGACAGCAGCCCGCGGTCTTCGACCTCCCGCGGGCCGGGAGTGGCCTCGCGGGCCAGCCACCCGTAGTAGGTCGACGGGGCGATGTTCAGGACCCGGAGGACGGGCTCGACCCCGAAGCGGTCGCGCAGCTCGCTCACGAGCGTCATGACCGTCGCCGGGTCGGGTCGAGTTCCGATGCGAAAAAAGCGGACGCGGCCTTGAGGATCTCATTGGCTCGGCGCAGCTCAGCGACCTCCTTGCGGAGCCGGCGCAGTTCCTCGGCCTCGGCGGTGGTGGGCTGGTCGAAGCGCTCACCGTGATCAGCCTGGTCCTGGCGGATCCAGTTACGCAGCGCCTCGGGATGCACACCGAGTTGCTCGGCCAAGCGCTTGATCACCGGTTTGGGGTCGGACTCCCGGTAGAGCCGCACCGCACGCTGGCGCAACTCGTCCGGGTACTTACGAGGGGCGGGCACAGAAAACCTCCTGGTCAGGGCCTATCAGACCATGATCGAAAGTCTCCGAGCTATCGGGGGAACCTCAGGCAGCGTCAGCCGAGCGGCCCAGGTGCCCTCCGGACGTGCCGGTGAGCGGTTGCTGGACAGGGGCCGGGAGGCTGAGTGGCCAGGTGATCAGGCGTGCGCAGATGAATCGAACACCCAATGGCTGGTCTGAAAGATGCGCCCGGCGAAGGTCGTCTCCTCTTGACCGATGAGGGAGAACCCGGCCGAGCGGCAGATGGCGTTCGATGCGGCGTTCGTCGTGCTCGGGAACGCGTGGATCAGCCCCCAACGCCCATCCGCGCGGGCCAGGTCGAGAACCTGGCGGACGGCTTCGCCCGCCAAGCCTCTGCCCTGGAATTCTGGCAGGACCATCCAACCGATCTCGGAGATGCCCTCATGGGGGTACAGCGTCACCGTCCCCGCCACCTGCGCGGAGTCACCGGCAACGACCATCTTGATCCAGGCGCTGTCCTCGCGAACCGTCTCGAGGTCACGCCTGAGCTGACCGGCAATGCGCTCGCGCGGCTGCGGGCCGCCGAGCTCCGACATCATGACCGGATCGCAGCGCATGCGGACATACGCATCGAGGTCGGCTGGCTTCACGTCGCGCAGAAGCATCTCGGGAGCCTACCCAGTCCCGCAGCAACCGACCGCGTTGCAGAAGCAGTCGCACATCTGGCACCGGTCGTGCGGCCCCTGAAGCTGTCACGCCATCACGGAGGTTTCCAGGTCGCGGCGGGTAAGCGCGGCACGGAGCTGCAGCGCCTCGGTCGCCAGATTCTGACGGCCGCCCTGCTCGCGGTCGATGGCGCAGACGACCGTCTCCACCTGGGCGCCGATGGAGCGCAGTTGCCCGCACGATGCCAGTAGGGCGCCTCCGGTGGTCACGACGTCCTCGATCAGTACGACACTGCGGCCGTTGACGGGACCGCCCTCGGCGACCTTGTTGGTGCCGTACGCCTTGGCGTGTTTTCGCACGAAGACGGTGGGCAGTCCGGTCAGCTGGGACATCACCGTGGCAAGGGGGATGCCGCCCATCTCCATCCCCGCCAGCACATCGCACTCCGGCAGCAAGGCGACCATCGCTTCGGCGACCGCACGCAACAGGTCCGGCTGCCCCTCGAACAGGTACTTGTCGAAGTACTCCCCGCTGATCTGCCCGGATCGCAGACGGAACCGTCCGGTCAAGTGGCAGGTGTCATAGACGCGGCGCGCGAGCGGGAAAGTCACTCGACCAGCCTCGCATCCCGCCTGGATCAGGCAATCGTGCCCGTCGACAGCAACCCGCAGATCGTCCTGCAAGGACGACGCCCTGAACCGTCGACGTCCGGAAATGCCGCCGACCGGGCGCTACCCGGCGTTACGAAGATCGTGGATGCCCTGCGTCCGATCGTAGCCGAGATGAGTGCGGACAGATGACGGCCACTACCGGTTCGGGAGCGATCGCGGTAGCCCGAACGATGGGAGGACGCTGTTTTCGAAGCGGGTCATGGCGCAGATCCGGTCGCCGGTGAGGGTGAGGACATAGAGGCCCATCCCGTGGCTGATCCCGTTAGCGGCGCGCAGGTAGGCGCCGAACGCCGGCTGACCGTTGGCTCGCGTGGGGACAAGGTCGAACCTGCGGCCTGCGTGGAAGATGCTGGCGCAGAAGCGGGCCACGACGTCTCGGCCCTCGTACTCGAAAGGCATCGGTGGCATCGACACGAAGACGTCGTCGGTCAGAAGGGCCATCAGCGCGTCAAGATCGGCCGACTCCCACGCGCGGACGAACTTCGCCACGATCGCATCCTCGGCAGGCGAGTGGCGGGCCGGCGACGCTTCGCGGCTGCCGGCCGTGGGCCGTCGGTGCTGCAGACTGGCGCGCGCCCGTTTCAGGGCGCTCTTGACCGACTCGACGCTCGAGTCGAGCATGTCGGCTACCTCGTTGGTGTGAAATCCGAGGACGTCGCGCAGAATGAGCACGGCGAGTTGGCGAGGCGGCAGGATCTGTAGGGCCGCCACGAAGGCCAGGGAGACGGCTTCGGCCTGCTCGTAGCGGGCCTCCGGGCCGGGTGGTGCGTCGATGGTGCCCTCAAGCAGGGCATCGGGATATGGTTCGAGCCAGACGACTTCGCCGAGTCCGGTCGGCTCCGGCGGTTCAACGTCGGGTACGTCCCACTGCTTGGCCGGGCGTCGGCTGGCCGACCGGCGCGCGTTGAGGCACCGGTTGGTGGCGATCCGGTAGAGCCAGGTGCGCAACGAGGCACGTCCCTCGAACCGGCCGAGGCCTTGCCAGGCCGCCAGCAGCGTGTCTTGCAGGGCGTCCTCGGCGTCCTGGAACGATCCGAGCATCCGGTAGCAGTGCACCTGCAACTCCCGGCGGTGCGGCTCGGTCAGCTCCCGGAACGCCTCCCCGTCCCCGGCCCGTGCCTTGGAGATCAGGTCAGCGGCCACGTCCCCCACCCTCGGTCTTCCTCTTCCCACGTCTTGTCGCACGTCTTGTATAGACACCGGCCAGGGGGCGAACGGGGCGGTTCGCGGGCGCCACTTTGCCGAGGTCGCGGTGTCGACATCAGTGGTAGCTGCCCGCGCCAACAAAGGAGAACCGGAATGGGAAAGATCGTCATCAGCGAGAACGTCTCGCTCGACGGAGTCATCCAAGACCCGACCGGCGAGCAGGACTTCAGTCGCGGCGGCTGGTTCGGGCAGGTTGGGGACAAAGACCGCGAGGCGTGGGCCAAGGTCGAGCGCGACGAGGCGCTGGGCACCGAGGCGTTGCTGTTGGGTCGGCGCAGCTACGAGTTCCTCGCCGCGCGATGGCCATCCCGCAGTGGTGCGTGGGCGGACAGGTTGAACAGCCTGCCCAAGTACATCGTGTCCTCGACCCTCGAAGACCCCGACTGGAACAACTCGACCATCCTGAAGGGCGACGTGGTCAACGAGGTCTCGAAGCTGAAGCAGAGAGTAGACGGGGACATCGTCGTCTACGCCAGCGGCCAGCTCGTGCACACGCTGATCGAGCACGACCTCGTCAACGAGCTGCGGCTGATGATCTACCCGGTCGTGCTCGGGGCCGGCAAGCGCCTGTTCGGCGAGACCAGTCACAAGAAACCCATGCGCCTGGTCGACACCCGCACCGTCGGTGACGGTCTCGCCTTCCTCACCTACCAGCCCATCCAAGACGCCTAGCCACCGCTGTTTCGACGTCGGCCGACGAGCGCTCCGTGAGGCACCGCACTCCGGGACGGTTTCCGGCGCTGCCGCTGTCCAAGGTCACGTGTACGGATTTGCCGCGAGTCGCGTGCGGCACTCTTGGTCGCCGATCGCGCTTCCACGTCCGGCTCGACACCGCCGACGGATCTGCCCCAGGTCTTTCCGCTGTCGGTGCTTATTGTGGGGGTTGTTCTTCCCTCGCCCGGGCGCTGCTACCACGGCAGGGTCTGCTGCTGGACGAAACGGCTGGTGATCTCCGTCAGCCGTGCCGGGACGGTGTTGGCGCCCCGGCGCAGATAGAACTCGGGCTTTTCCCGGTTGTATGCATGCCAGCCGCTGCGGGCGGGGACCTCGACCAGGAGCACCGTTTTGCCGTCCACCGCCACCGGGCGCACGGTCGCCCCCGGGTCAGGGTCGATGTTGCTGCGGATCATGTTGTGCAGCGTGAGCATGAGCTCGTCCAGCTTTGTCGCGTCAACGCCGACGATCTGACTGTCGTCGGTCACCCCTATCAGCACGGTTCCGCCATCGCCAGAGGCGAACGCGGCCACCGTCTTGAGCATCTTTCTCCGGTGGTCGTTAACGGGCAGCTGCTCCTTGAACTCGACGTACTGGGATTCGCCGCCGGCGATCAGCACGCTCGCGTCAGCGCCGGGCAGGTCCCAGATGACCGAACTGTCGGGGTCGCCGCCCGGCCCGGGCGCGGGGAAGTAGCGGAAGTCCAGCCAGTCGTGGCCGGTGCGCAGCATCACTATGGTGGCAGGCGCGAGGCCTCGCGGCAGCCGGAACCGGAGCCGTCCGGTCATGCCGACCGGGCGGATTTGCCGGTCGTCCGGGGTGGCCAGCTCCACTTGCGTTCCGGCGAGCTCGGTCCCCTTCACATGCACCGTCAACGCGTCTGGGGCGACGACGACCCGGTGGAGCCAGCCGCGGCGGTCAGCTCGGACGATACGCCACAGCATGTGCGTGGGGCGGGGACCGTTCTCGACAGTGGCCGTGTAGAAGAAGGCGTTGAACGCCGCTTCGGTGTTGAGGAAGCTCGGCCCGTCGCCGACCAGCACCCGCCGCGGCCGGGTTGGAGCCTGCGCCGTCGGGCTGAGCTGCCATTCGGTGCGTGGCCACGGCAGCACTGCGTTGTTGTAGTGCACCTGACCGGCGACCCGCTGGAAGCTGCCGCTGTCATGTACGGCCGGAGCAGACACCGTTAGCTCGGCGACATGCTGCGATATGCCCCGCACCAGGTCGGCGGCCAGGGATCCGGGCAGGCGGCGCTCGACGAAGGCGTCCTCGCCGTACGTCCATGTCCGCTCGCGGGCAGGGTGGTCGGCTCCGATGAGTACCTCGCCGTAGCCGATCCTCCAGGCATCCTTCTCGCGGTACAGGGCCAGTCGGACGTCAACGGCGTTGCTTTGCTCGATCATGCCGGTTAAGTCGTCGACCGGCGTCATGCCGCTCTCCATGGCCGGCACCATCCTCTCTGCATCGCCGTCGTCCTAACGCGGGCACCGTCCACCACGCTGTTACACCTGCTCGGCAACCGGCCACGAGCGTACGCCGGGGCCTGGCATGCCCCGCCGCTCCGCTATCTACCCAGGCCGCCATCGCGACGGCGTCCCTGAGAGCCCACACCGCCCGGCCGTACCCACCGTCGTCGCTGTCCGTGCTGCTGCTCGGGCACTTCGTCGGCGGTGAAGTCCGGGCTGGCGTCGAGGCCGGCGGCGATCTGAGCCGGCAGCGGGTAAGCATGTTCGGCAGGCAGATGGGCTGCTGCCGCCTGTTCGTCGCCGCTACGCAGAAGATCCCGGATCAGGTGCACCGTGGGGGTGATGTCGGTGATGGCAACGACCCAGTCGTCGACGTACCGGTCGACAGCCTCGCCGGACAATCCAACCTGCAGCGACCGGTACGGCAGCGCCTTCAGCTGCAGCGATCGCTCCGGATCCCACTGCACTCGGACTGGGCTGGCTTTCAGTTGCCGCGACCAGGTCGCCTTGTCGCCGTGCAGGTCTCGGTCGTAGTGACTCAGGCAGGCTCGCGCCAGCGCCCACTCAAATCCGTCCCGCGTGATGTCGATGGACAGCACGCGCTCTTGCCCTGGCTTGGTGGCCCAGCCGCAGCGGTACATCATCCACAGGAACGACGGCTTGATCCACGTCATCCGGTCCCGCTTGAGCGGGGCAACGAAACGGCCGGCTGCCACCGCTGGCAGCGCAATCTGAGGGGAATATGCCTGGTACACGGTGATGGTGTCGGCCGAATAGCGGGCGCGGATCTGACGGGCGGGAACGGACACGACGTGATCCTCACCGATCGGGCCTCGACTGCTCCACCGAGATTCCGCACCCACGCCAGCGCCATGCCGACATGAATCCGCGCCGACACCCGCATCTGCCGCATCGAGCGCGTGTACGTCGGTACACCCGTCGCCGTCGGGGGACTGCGTAGATTTCCGTGTTTGACCTGGGTGTGGTCCGTTGGACAGGACGTTGATCCTGTCCGGGAAGGACCACGTCATGGCAGACAAGAAGAATGCTGTTCAGCTTCCGCAGCCGACGGCGGCTGAGGTGGAGTTCGCGCAGCAGCTGGTGCAGCGGGCCAAGGCCGACGGAGTGTCGTTGGTCGGGCCGGGAGGGCTCCTCGCAGGGATCACTCGCACGGTCCTGGAGTCAGCGCTCGACGCCGAACTGGACGCGCATCTTGACGAAGCAGGTGTCGACGAGGAGTCGGGCCGGCGGGCCAACGTTCGTAACGGGCACGGGGCGAAGACGGTGCAGACCGAGGTCGGGCCGGTGCGGATCCAGGTGCCTCGGGATCGGGCCGGGTCGTTCACGCCGCGGATCGTGCCCAAGCACGTCCGCAGGTTGGACGGGTTCAACGAGGCGATCCTGTCGCTGTATGCCAAAGGCCTGACGACCGGGGAGATCTCCGCGCATCTGGCGGATGTGTATGACGCCGACGTGTCCCGGGAGTTGATCAGCCGGGTCACCGACAACGTCCTGGAGGAGATGGAAGCCTGGCGGCAACGGCCCCTGGACCGGATCTATCCGGTGGTGTTCATCGACGCTCTGGTGATGAAGATCCGCCAGGGGCAGGTCGCGAACCGGCCCGTCTACGTCGTGGTCGGGATCAGCCTCGACGGGGAACGTGACGTGCTCGGTATGTGGGCCGGGACCGGCGGGGAAGGCGCCAAACAGTGGGCCGGCTACCTCACCGAACTACGCAACCGGGGCGTCGAGGACGTGTTCATGGTCTGCTCCGACGGCCTCAAGGGTATGACCGACGCGATCGAGCAGGTCTGGCCTCTCGCGGTGCACCAGCAGTGCGTAGTCCACCTCGTGCGGGCGTCTCTGCGGTACACGAATCGCAAGGACTGGCAGAAGATCACCCCGGCGTTGCGGGAGATCTACACGGCTCCGACCGTCGCGGCCGCCGAGGCCCGGTTCGAGGCGTTCGCCGCCGAGTTCGGTGACCAGTACCCCGCCGTGATCCGGCTCTGGCGCCAGTCGTGGCCGCAGTTCGTACCGTTCCTCGACTACGACCACGAGGTCCGCAAGGTCCTCTACACCACCAACATCATCGAGAGCCTCAACGCCCGGTTCCGCCAAGCCGCCCGCCGACGCGGGCACTTCCCGACCGAGCAGGCCGCGATGAAGGTCCTCTACCTCGTCGTCCAGCACAAACGTAAGGGCGGCGGGAGCATCACCGGCCGGGTCTACGGTTGGGCCAAAGCCCTCAACGCCCTGCTCCTCGCCTACGGCGACCGGATTGACATCTAACAACCTCGATCACACCACAGGCCCAAACACGGAAATCGACACACTTGACTGGAGACCCACGGCTGGTCCTCTCCCACAAGCCGTCGGCCCAAGATCAATGGCACGGACATGCCGCGGCCCGCGCAGACGTGCTGCAAGTCGTACCCGATCCGCCTTTGGCTGCCCCTCGACGGCGTCGGCATGCCGGGCTGTACCGCTGACGAGATGGTGCGCGACGATCAACCGATGCAGCGTTTCGACAGCATCGGTTGTGACCTGGTGGTGGGCACCGCCGTCCGGGCGACGATCATCAGTCATGAGCATTGGGGGGTCATGGCCGAGGTCCTCGGACATGAAACGCTGGGCGCGTCGGTCGACGCCGGCGTCATCGACAGCCCGTCGGGCGCACCTCGCGCGCTGCCCGGGGAGTACCCGCCAGTTGGCGAGCAGGTTGACGCGATCGTCCAGGAGATCAGCCGGTACCACCCGCCCGTCTGGATACGCCTCACGATGCGGGCTGCGGACCTTCATGAGTTCAGCTGGCCGTGTGGATGCTGTGGTGAGCTGACGGTCCTGAGCCCTGGCGGCGACGGCGTCACCGTCGATGTGCGCAGCAGTGGGGGACCGGGATGCGCGTCGTTCGTCGCGCACCGGTCCTGTCTGGCCGGCCGACTTAACCCGGACTTCAACGGCGACCGCGCACGGGTCAACGCTGTGGGACGCGACCAACCGACGCCCCAGGGAACGGAAACGAATCGCCCTGAATAGCCGTAGGCGGCAGCCACCGCCGGATGCACCCCCACAGACGCACGAGATCACCTGCACGCACATGCCGCCGTGCGGGTGTGGCAGTGCGCGGTTGAGCGGGGTCGTCGTCAGGTGGCGCCGATGCTGGGGGGCGGGGCGAGCAGGTGATCGATGGCGTTGTGGAACTCGTTGAAGGTGCGGATTCGGCGGGTCTGGTTCGTGTAGCGGCGGAAGGCTTCGCTGAAGTGCTCGGCTAGGTGGTTGACCTCGTCGGTGGCTTCGGGTGTCTTGATGGTGAGGTAGCTGGCAGCGGCACCAAGATCGTGGGCCACGGCCAGGTCGACGAAGATGTTGAGGTTCCCCCGATAACGCGGAGGGCGTTTTAGCAGGCTAGAGCCTGTTCGTGGGTGGTGTTCACGGGGTTCGGTGTATCGATGTTCTTTGTGTACCAGGCGGCTTCGTACTCGTCGGGTGACAGCCAGCCGAGGTCCTTCTGGATGCGTTCGCGGTTGTACCACCCGTCGATGTAGGCGAAGATCGCGTTCTCCGCTTCGTCTCGGGTACGCCACGAGGTGCGGTAGACCAGTTCGATTTTCAGGGTGCTGAAGAAGTTTTCCATCAGGGCGTTGTCGTAGGAGTCCCCGACGGAGCCCATCGAGGGCAGGATCCCGTTGTCTGCCAGGCGTTCGGAGAATTTGATCGCGGTGTAGGTCGATCCGCGGTCGCTGTGATGGATCAACTGACCGTCACGCACGTCGCGTGACCAGATCCCGTACTCGAGGGCGCCGAGGACGAGGTCGGTGTTGCACCGGTCGGAGGTTTTCCAGCCCACGATCCGGTTGGAGAACGCGTCGCGGACCGCGGCCAGCCAGAGCACACCATCACCGCAGGTGATTCGGGTCGCGTCGGCCACCCACAGCCGGTTCGGGGCGTCGGTGGTGAAGTTCCGGTTGACCAGGTCCGGTGCCGGATCGGCCTTCGGGTTCTGCTTCGTGGACCCGCCCCGCCAGCCCTTACGCAGGAAGGCTCCTTGCCGGTCGTGTTCACGCATCAGCCGCTCGATGCGCTTGCGGCCCACGCGGATGCCCCGGCGGGCGAGGGTGGCATGCACGCGCGGGCTGCCATACGTCTGCCCGGACCGGTCGTGGATGTCGACGATCTCCGACAGCAGCCCGCGGTCTTCGACCTCCCGCGGGCCGGGAGTGGCCTCGCGGGCCAGCCACCCGTAGTAGGTCGACGGGGCGATGTTCAGGACCCGGAGGACGGGCTCGACCCCGAAGCGGTCGCGCAGCTCGCTCACGAGCGTCATGACCGTCGCCGGGTCGGGTCGAGTTCCGATGCGAAAAAAGCGGACGCGGCCTTGAGGATCTCATTGGCTCGGCGCAGCTCAGCGACCTCCTTGCGGAGCCGGCGCAGTTCCTCGGCCTCGGCGGTGGTGAGCTGGTCGAAGCGCTCACCGTGATCAGCCTGGTCCTGGCGGATCCAGTTACGCAGCGCCTCGGGATGCACACCGAGTTGCTCGGCCAAGCGCTTGATCACCGGTTTGGGGTCGGACTCCCGGTAGAGCCGCACCGCACGCTGGCGCAACTCGTCCGGGTACTTACGAGGGGCGGGCACAGAAAACCTCCTGGTCAGGGCCTATCAGACCATGATCGAAAGTCTCCGAGCTATCGGGGGAACCTCATGTCGCCGGGCTGCAGTATCTCGGTCAGGTCCGGACGGTGCGCCTGATTCAGCGTAGCGGCCAGCACGTTGGCCCGGCCTGGATCATGGAGGGCGAACAGCGTGATCTCCGAGGTGGCGTCGCCGGCGACGGCCAGGGCAAGGTCGGTGAAATGCCGGAAGCTGGTGACGTTGAACAGACCGGCGAAGCCAGCGTGTTCTCGTTGCCACGGGTCTGGCATCGGCGGTAGCGGCAAGCAGGCGCGAGCCGGGACAAACCCGATATCCGCGGTGAGCCACTCGGGCTGCTCGACGTCGACCTCGTACTCCCAGCGGACCAACTGCACCGCCTCACGGCTCATGCCCCACAGCTGAGCTGCCTCGTCGCGGTAGTAGGCGGGAACGGCGAACCGGCTCCGGCCCGCGGCCAGCGCCCAGGCCAGCGCCCGCCACACCGCCAGGGCCTCACCGTCGTCGTTGTTGATCGCGTACCGACACCACGGATTCAGATCCACATCGTCTGAATAATCCTGCTCCCACAGCCCCGGCCACATCGGGCCAGGCATATCCGCCTCGTCGGCACGGACCACGTAGCAGTGCAGCCCATCGCGGCGCCCGTGTGCGAACCTCAGGAACAGCTCCGGATCTGTCACCACATCAGGATGCCGGACAGCCAACCGTCGTTACCGCACCAGCCCGGTGCCTAGCGTGGGCGACAACCTCGTCTGGCATCCGCCGATCACGCCTGCCGGCGAGGCGTTCGGGGAGACGGGAGGCTGCTTGCCCGTACGATCTCGGCCGTGCATACCACCCCGCTGCCTCCGATCGACATGGATGCGGTCTTCCCGCAGTTGCGTGGGTTCGCGCGGACGACGATCCGGCTGCATCCACGTAAGGGTTCGCCGTCGGTTGAGCAGAGTTCCGTGGGTGGGCCGTTGCTGTGGCCGGCGGACGAGCCCTGGCCGACCTGTGACGGTGACGGTCTGGACGATCATCCCGCCGAGGCTGAGGTGCCACTCGTGCCGGTCCTGCAACTGCTCGCCGACGATGTGCCCGAGTTGCCGTTCCCGGAGGGCTCGGACGTGCTGCAGGTGCTGTGGTGCCCGTTCGACCATGATCCGTGGAGTGCTCCGCTGCCACGCTTGTACTGGCGGCGACGATCAGCGATCGGACCCCGACTGACGGCGATGCCCCCGCCCCATGAGGACACCGAAGCGTGGTACGTGCCCGACGCGTGTGTCGTCGATCCTGAGCGGGTGGTGGAGTACCCGTCGTACGACCTGCCGCGTGAAGTGTGGTCGCAGATTCAGGAAACGGCGCGTCGGGTCGAGGCTGACCACGGCTGGGAGTACGACACCGACCTGGCGGTCGCTTCCGGGATCAAGGTCGGTGGTTACCCCGGCTGGACGCAGTCGCCTGACTGGCCGGTCTGCCCGTGCGGGGTGCGGATGGAGCACCTGCTCACCATCGCCAGCTGGGAGTTCAGCCGGGGCGACGAGCGGCGTTGGGTCCCGCTGGAGGACCGGCCCGCAATGGCCGGCTGGGGCTTCGACAGTCCGGATGAGCATCCGTGGCGGTCACGTCAGAACCCGGCAGGATTGATGCTCGGCGACGCCGGCGGCGTCTACATCTTCGTCTGCACATCATGCCCGCAGCGTCCCCACGACCACCGATTCGACTGCTCCTGACCCGGACAGGAGCCCCGACATCGTCCGAACCGGCACCCGGATCTGGCCGCTGACAGCGCTCGTACGCAGCGTCACAGCAGTTGGGCATTGTCTCGCTGGTGCAGGTTGTGGCCGGTGTGCGGACGCTTCGCCCGTTTGCTGTTGGGGGTAGGGACGAGTGTTTTCAGGTGGATCAGGGGCGGTCCGGGCGGCAGGATGACCGGTCGTGGGGCGTGTGGTGGAGGTGTCAAGCTCGTCTGACGTGCGGCGGTGTGGTGTCGGGTTCGGTGATGCCGAGGTTGTTCAGGTCAGCCGGCCGCTGCCCGAGGTGGATTACCGGTCTCTTGCGGCGCTTCTGTCGGACCACCCGGCGGTGACTCTGCGCGTCTACGGTTCTGATGGGGATCTCGCGACGCTGCGGTTTCTGCGCTGGTTCCCGCGTCTGCGTCGGTTCAGCATCGCCGGCCTGCACCACCTGACCGATCTGGCGCCGCTGCAGCAGCTGAGCGCCGATGTCGAGTTCCTCGACATCGGGGAGACTCGCACGCCTCTCGATCTCACTCCGGTCGCCGCGTTCCAGGGCCTTCGTCAGCTGCGGATCGTGGCGCACCGACGTGGCCTGCCGGACCTGCTCCACGCCAACCCTGCTCTGCGTGGACTCGCGTTGTGGCGGCTGCCCGTAGACCAGGTGCTACCCGTCATAGCGCTGCCCGATCTGCGGTCACTGGCGCTGACGCTCGGCTCGCTGACCAACGCCGAGTGGCTGACCCGCGCACCCGGCCTCCGCTACCTCGCCCTGCGCGCGGTCCGCAAACTCACCAACCTCGACACGGTCACGCGCCTGCCCGCACTGCAGTGGCTGTGGCTGGACGCCCTCACCCTGGACCACCTGCCCGACTTCGCCGCCTGCACCGCGCTGCTACGCGTCGACTGCACCGAGATGCGTCACCTTCGACATCCAGCATCTCTGCAGGGCCTCGCGGCCGCACCCCAACTACAGCAGCTCCTGGTCACCGAATCACGGCTGCCGATCGAGGCGTTCAATCCCTTCGTCGATCACCCCACGCTCGAACACGTCGGCGTCGGTCTCGGCACCGAACGCCGCAACCATCAGGCCAGACGCCTGCTCCGCCGGACACCACCACCCGCCGACACCGACTTCGCCAGGACGCACGGTCTCCTGCGAGTGCTGTAGCCCCGACACAACGCCGCTGTAGATGTGTCCGGATCTCATGGGTTCTGTCGCCGGTCGGCCCGCGGGAGCAGCGAGCACGACACGACCGCGCGTACGCTGCCGTGGTGCAGATCGACGTGGTTGCCCTGATTGTCAACGACTACGACTCGGCGATCGCGTTCTTCACCGACGTACTCGGCTTCGACCTCGTCGAGGACTCCCCATCGCTGACCAATGACGGGCGACCCAAGCGATGGGTCGTCGTGCGGCCCCCGGGTGCCCAAACCGGGATTCTGCTCGCGCGCGCCGACGGAGAACACCAGCGTGCCGCTGTCGGTAACCAGGTAGCCGGCAGGGTCGGCTTCTTCCTCCGCGTCGACGACTTCGACGCCGCTTACCGACGGATGACCGAAGCCGGTGTCACCTTCGTCCGGGAACCACGGACCGAGCCCTACGGCCGGATCGCGGTCTTCGTCGACATCGCCGGCAACCGGTGGGACCTCCTCGGCACGAGCTGACGCTACCGCACTTGCCAGCCAAGCCGCCAAGAGCACACATCCTGATCTGCCGCCGATCGAGCGTCACAGCCTCTGACGGACGTGCGGTGGGGCTCTGCACTCGCAAGTAGCCGATGAGTGTCGGCTCCGCCTGAAAAATTCAGCCGGCGTTGACAATGAGAGTGAACCGGCCGGAAGAAGGGCGCTATCGCGGCGAGCCAGGCGGTCAGAAGACGTAGGACGTGTAGTTGTAGGGGTGGCTTCGTTCATAGATGGCACGCAACTGTGGTTGCCTGACCTCGGGCAGTCGGGCCAGGACGCTGAGGAAGATGTGGCCGTCGGGCTCGAAGCGGTAGCCCGGGAGCAGTGCCGGCAGGGCCTCCGGCGGGACCGGGACCGATCGCCCGACCGGCTTCGGGGTTTGGTGGAACGCGAGGTGCCGCCAGCTGTCCCAGGCCAGCGGGACCGGTTTCATCGGCGGGGCCACCGGCCAGGGTTCGCCGGTCTGCGGATGTTCCGGGATGAGGGCGAAGTCGCCGTCGGGGTCCGGAAGGCCGGGCCCGGCCAGGACGAGGGTGCGCTCCGGCCGCGTGCCGACCGGGCCGACGAGACGGCCGAGAGCGGGCCGGAAGACCTCGGCAACCTGGTGATCCGGGATCAGGATCGGGTCGCCGCCCGAGGCAGCCAGCAAGTGTGCCAGCGCCGAGGCTGCGGCGGCCGCCCACATCGGGTGCCAGCCGCCGCCCGGTTCGGACGGCGGAATACCGGGCCGCTGGTCGATCAGGTCCGCCCAGTCGAGCACCGGGTGCGGGCCGGGACCGTCCTCGATCACGCGGGTGGTGCGCGGGTCCAGCCAGATCGCCTGCCGCAGACCACAGTCGTCGATCCGGATGGCCACCGGGGTGCCGCAGATGACACAGACCATGTTGGGCTCGCCGCCGTCGAAGCCACAGC
Organism: Verrucosispora sp. WMMC514; assembly: GCF_027497295.1. Taxonomy (NCBI): domain Bacteria; kingdom Bacillati; phylum Actinomycetota; class Actinomycetes; order Micromonosporales; family Micromonosporaceae; genus Micromonospora; species Verrucosispora sp. WMMC514. The sequence continues at coordinate 37,707 of NZ_CP114906.1, forward strand.
ACCCGGAGTCGCCGACCCGTGCCGGGTCGATAACGGCGCCCCGGACGTCCCCCGGGGCGAGCAACACCCGGTCGACCGGCCCGGCGGAGATGCTGAACCTGGGCGCGTACCAGCCGAGCGCCTCGGCCTCACCGGCTTCGAGTTCGGCCCACCGGCGCCATGGTGAGCCAGAGGGCAGCGGATTCACCGCGAACGTGCCGGGCTCCAGTGCCGGCGCAAGCGACCCCGGCCCGTTCCCGTACTTCTGGTCCGCGTGGACGGGCAGCGCCACCCTTGACAGCGGAACCGTCAGAGTGGCGTCGCAGTTCCTGCAGCCGAAGACCGTCATGTATCCCCCGCTTGGCGACTGACGCCAATCTAGATCATCGGCCCAGCCCGCCGGCCGCGCTGGTAGGAGCGAGCCATGGCCGTAAGCGTAGATCCACTCGTGCGTGGTCGGTCACCTTCGATTGCTGTCGCCCCGGCCCTCGGCGGCGGCCAGCAGCCGGTGAACGGTTGTCGGCGCTTGGGTCAGCAGCCGGGGGTCATCGTGTTTGGGATGATCTCGGCATGTCGCAGAGGTGGTCGACGCTTCGGGAGATCGAGGAAGCGCTGGTGCGATGTGAGCAGGGTCTGGGCTGGCAGAGGCCGGTGCTGCAGGGCGTCGGCTTCATTCCTCGCGTCATCGAGCACAGCTTGGACGGGACCATCGGCTTCGTCGTTTTGGAGCGGGAGATCGGGTTCGTGCGGGTCAACGCGCGTGAGGACGTGCTAGCGGCTGCAGTGCTGGCCACGGTCACGGGGTGGCGTGGTGGCAGCGGCTCGGTGCGGCTGGGGCAGGCGCAGCTTGCGGAGGCGATCGGCATGTTGGCGCCGACCGAGGCATGCCGCGAGGTCGAGCATCCGAACCTGCGGATCTGGCGTGAGATCCAGGGCTGGGAGTGGGACGACGATCCGCTGATCGTGGTCTTCGACGCCGCCCCGGAAGCACCGAGCGACGATCCCTACGTGATCGCCTTGCGGGAGGTGGTCCTGTCGGGCCGGCAGTCGGTACCGCCCGGCGAGGTCCGAGTGTGGCCCCCACCAGGCGCTGACGGGCATCGTCTGCAGAAGGTCTGGGAGACCCGTTGGCCGCAGGTCGCACCCATCAGCCATCACCTCAAGCGGCTGGATGACCACTGGGTGCGATTCCACAGCCTGCCTGATTCAAAGCGCTACGCCGACAGCGAGTCCGAATACGGCACCATCCTGCGCCGGCACAACACCGTTCTCGATGAACTTCGCGGCGACACCACCGGCCTGCTCGTGATCACGCTGGAAGTAGCGTTCACGCCAGTGCCCCGACGTCGAACGCCCATCGTGCACGATCTGCTACCGGACGGTGAATGCTGGTCGGTGCTGTCCTGGCCAGACCTCGATCCCGAACTTGCCTTCGCCCACACCTACGTCAACCGCGTCGCCTGGAAGCCCGGTCGCCTCGATCGACTGCTTCGTGAAGTCGCTGACGACCGGATCGCTCATGTGATCATCGCGCCGCCTGATCTGGCCTGGCTCTACGCGCCCTACGACGGTGGCGCGGACGTACTGCTGGCGAACACCGCGCAACGCGACGTCCTACGTGACCGTCATCGCCAATGGCTGTCAAGCCACCCCGCCGGACTCTGACCCCCACCAGCCGCTCGGCCACCCATCGGACGTACTGTCATGCCGCGAAAGCGCTCGTCGCTGGAGGCGGCGGTGTGCGTCGGTCGCTGGTATCCACGTCCATGACCACGTGATTGATCAGCCCATCCAGCAAGAGCCAGTCGATCAGGTGCCCCGCGACGCCTCAGACGAGCCAGGCCGGGGCACCAGGACGACCACCGCGGTTTCGGATGACCGCCGTGCAGCGTAGCCATCGAGGTTCTTGTCGATCTCACGCCAGCGGGCCCACAGCCGCGACCGTTCGTCGCCGGTCGCAGCATGCCCGCGCACCGGCCGCGGCCCGTCGACCAAGTCAACGGTCGCGTCCGGATGCGCCTGCAGATTGAGCCACCAGGCAGGCTCGGGCTCCCCCCACCCGTTCATGGCCAGCGAGACCAGATTCCCGTCGTCCTCGAAGTACCCGAGGATCACACTGCGCTGCTGGCCGGTGCGACGCCCGACGGTGGTCAGGCGCAGCATCCCGTACCGGTTGCCGCGCGGACGCGACAGTCCGACCCGGCCGCCGGAACGCCGGAACACACCCCGATGAGCCGACCAGAACAGCCGAATGAACCAACGGGGCGGCAACCACGGCTTCTTCGCAGGGCGCGAGGACTCGGTCACTCCTTCATCGTATTGGCCGCTGTCACGCACGAACGGCAGCCAGCGGCAGGCCGGTAGCGCCGAACGCTCTGACAACAGCCGGCCTGCCCACCCGATCAAGTCAACGTCCACTCATAGCCGCGATCCGAGCGCATCGACTCGGGTCTACTTGATAGCCCAGCGTGAGCTGCGGAGGGAGGCCGCTGCGTCCGCAGTCGCCGACGGAGCCGAAGTGGCGGACATCCCGCCCTGTGTACGTCGGGCGTACCTGGCTTCGCACGGGAACGCGTATTCCGACACCAGCTGTTGGTGCTGCGCGCCCGCCGGATGCGGGTCCCGAGCTACGTCGACCGTTTGTCCGTTCGTGGTGAGGTGGGGTGCAGCAGGCGGCGGGCCAGTCGGTGGGTTTCCTCGGACGGTTCCTCGTCGATCGTGTGTAGCGCCTGGGTGAGTGCGGTGAGTCGCGTTCGCACGGCTGTGGTGTTGCCGGTCTGGCTGTGGGCGGTCATCGCGAGGCGGGCGATTTCCTCGTTGATGGGGTCGATGGTGCATGCCGTGTCGAGGAGGTTGCGGGCGCGGGCGGGATCTGTGTCGGCGACCAGGACGGCGAGGCGGGCGTGGATGTTGACGCCGACTTGTCGGCAGGTGTGTTGGGGGCCGTCGGACCATTCGTAGTCGTGGTGGAGCAGGCCGCCCCAGTTGTTGACGGCTTCTTCGAGTGCTTCCCGTTGGGCTTGTCGGTCGGTGGTGTGTCCGGCGCGGCTGGTGGCGTCGAGGACTCGCCACCAGTCGATGTCGAGGAGGTTGGGGTCGAGGTAGTAGCGGCCGCCGGGGTTGACCACCGGTTTGAAGGTGTGGGTGTTGTCGCCTGGGTTGAGTCCGGCGGCGGTGGTGAGCCGGTTGCGGAGGTTGGCGACGTTGGTGGAGAGGCGGTCGCGGGCGCGGCGGGGTGTGGCGTCTGGGGTCATGGCGACTTCGATGTCGGTGATGTCGGCGCCGTCGCGGTGGACCGCGAGGTAGGTGAGCAGTTCGTAGCTGGCCCGTCGGACGCCCGTTACCGGGGTTCCGTCGGCGCCGAGGATCGCGGGGTTGCCGAGGATCTGGACGCGGACCTTCGGCTGGGTACGGTTCGCCGCGGGTTTCACCGGCTCGGGGCTGGCGGTCGGCGGCTGGCGGGCAAGGTCCGCCTGGTTGGTGTTGGTGTCAGCGGTGACGGGCGCTGCGAGGTCGGTGGCGGCTCCGGTTCCCGCCGCAGGAGCGGTCTGTGCCTGTTGGGGATTCGATGGGGGTGGTGGGTTGGCGGGGTCGCCGGTGTGTGCCTCTGTGAGGACGGTGAGCAGTTGCAAAGTGGTGTCGCTGTCCAGGACGGCCAGTTGGGGTCCTGGTTGGGTGTCCTTGTGTGTGGTGGTGCCGTCCGGGGCGACGGTGAGGGTGGTGCCGGGGGGCCAGTCGCCGGCGATGAGGGCGGTGATGCCGAGGGGGTGGCCGAGGTGCAGGGCGGTGCAGAGCCGGGCTCGGATCGCGGTGTCCGGCACGTCGGTGATCAGGATGAGCGGTGGGAGCGGTTCGTGGTGCGGGTCGGCTTGGTGGAGGTCGTCGAGGTTGGTGACGTCGGCGTCGGTGACGGCGCGGGTGCGGTGGATGATCTGGGCTTCGATGTGGGCGAGAGCGTGGTCGAGGCTGGCGGTGACGTGGAGTCGGGGGATGACGCCGACGAGGTTGGTGATGGCGTTGCCGTCGAGCAGGTCGGCCAGCGCGGTGGCGGGGATGACGATGTGGCCGCGGGCGTCGGGGTCGTCGGGGCTGCCGGAGGACAGGGTGGCGACGAGCATTGCGCGGATTGCGTCGGGTCCGCCTGCTCCGGTGAGCCCGAGTCCGTCGGCGGGATGCTCTGGCAGGCCGGCGAGTTGTAGGCCGGACGGGCCGGTCGGGGTTGGTGTCGGTGGGGTGCCTTCGGCGATGTCGCGGACGGTGGGCTGCGGGGCGGGTGGGGTGACCAGGTCGGGTGCCTGCTCGCGGGCCGCTCGGCGTAGCCGGCTGATGACGGCGGGCAGCGGTTGCAGGGTCGGATCGTGGGCGGGGTCGGGATCGGTGATGGGGTTGTAGCGGCTGCGGCGTCGCAGCCAGACCACGGATGCTGCGGCGGCCAGCGCTGTTGCCAGTCCGATGGGTGCCCAACCTCCGGGAAGGCTGACCCCGTGGGTGTCGTTGTTCGGCCGGTCCTCGGACGGGGAGGCGGCCGGTGTGGTGCTGCTCGGGGCCGGTGTGCTCGTCAGGGAGGTGGCAGCGGCAGACGGCGTGGTGGCTGGCGGACGTTCGACCACGGAGTCGGGGTCGGGGGTGGCCGGCGTTGATGGCGCTGTCGTGGACTGCGGGGCGGGTGGCGCGGTGTCTGGTGTGGCGGTGGAGGCGGGTGGTGGGGTCGCTGTGGGTGTCTGGTTCGGTGTGCGTGGCGGGGTGGGTGCTGGCGGGGTTCGCGGTTGCGCGGTGGCCGGTGGTGTGGCGTCGTCGGGTAGGTGCAGGGTCCAGCCGGGGTAGATGAGGTTGGGGTTGGTGAGCGTGCCACCGACATCGCGGAAGTGGGTGCCTCGGTTGAGGGCGAAGATCTCGGGCCACCTGTTGGGGTCGCCGAGCCACTCTTTGGCGATCTTTGAGAGGCTGTCTCCGCGCTCCACTATGCAGGTGTAGGTCTGCCCGGACGCTGCTCTGTCCCGGTGGCTGTCCGTCGGCCGCGTCGCCGCCGGTGCTCCGCTCGCCGGGCGGGCAGCGCTGGCGGAGATGGACGTGCCGCGTCGAGCGGTGATCTCCGGACCACCAGCGTTGTCACCGGCACCGTGGCCGGTGTTCGCTGGTGATGTCCCGCCCGCGCCGAGGCGGTCCGAGGTGGACAGGTCGGCGTCGGACCGCGGGGCGAGGGAGTCCTCACCTGGCGGGCTGTCGGGCGTCGTGTCGGTCGTGGCGGTGGTGTGCGCGGCGGCGGGTAGCGCGGTGGAGGTGACGGCGGTGGCGCCGAGGAGCGCGGCCGCGAGGCCCTGCATCGGTCCCGGCATGCGCAGCGCGATCCGCCATCGCAGCCGAGCCGTGAGGGCCGTGTGTACGCGGCGGGCGATGGCGGTGGCGAGCATGGCCCAGAGCAGCCAGGCGCTGGTCTGCAGCAGTGTGGTGAGGAACCCGGTGGTCAGGGGCTGGTGCAGCCACGCCCGCAGCTGGCTGTCAGATGGCATCGTGGGCGTCGGCCAGCCTGCCAGATACAGCAGCACGAGTGGCGCCGCCGCGAGCACGACCGCGGCGACCCCCGCTGTCGAGACCGGTGGTTTCACGCTCCCCTCCCCCTGCGTCGTTCATCCGTGGCGACCGATGCGGTCGTGACACCGAACGTAGGAGAAAGGCGGGCGGTTGAGGCCGGGTGCGGGTCTCACAGCACCTCACACCGTCTAACACAACCTTACAACCGCAGGTCAGACCCGGTGCCGCCCATATGGGCCTCGCCGCTGAGGGCCGGTCGCGGTTGCTGACAACGGGCCCGAGCACCGTGATGCGGCGACCACGCCGGCAGCCGCCCCACCTGCTTTCACCGCGCCCGGTCGGTCGGATGAGGCCCGGCCAGATGCCATTCGGGACGGTATTGCGGTGCGGGACCGAGCTGGCGGTCAGGTGCCGCCGCGTATGAGCGCGTCCTCGGCAGTGAGACCGGCGGTGGCGAGTCGCCGCGTGTACCGGTCGGTCAGGTCGGCGGCGGCGATGTGCTCACCCAGGCTGGCGAGGATGCTAGCGGCGCGGTGGTGCAGGTCGGCGTTGTACGGGTCGACGCGGATGCCGTCCTGTAGGTAGGCCAGTGCCTGGCGGGGATCAGGTGCGGCGGCGGCGAGGGCGGCGTAGGCGTCGAGGACGTGGCGGCGGATGATTTCGCGGTGCGGATCGAGCCATGCCCAGGTGTGTCCGGCGGCGAGGTCGCCGGTGTAGGCGTCGACGACGGCCTGCCAGGCGGTGGAGGGGTCGGTGAGGATGGCGGCGGCGCGGTCGACCGCACGGTGGAACTGCCACAGGTCGACCTCGACGTGGTCAGGGTGCAGACGGTAGCGGTCGCCCGTGCGGTCGATGATGGGCAGGCCGGTGGTGCGCGCGGCGGTGCGGAGTTCGCTGAGGGTGGTGTAGAGGCGTCCGGTGAGCCGCTGGCCGGGTAGTCCGGGCCAGAGGGCTTCGGCCATGAGATGGCTGTCGACCCCGTCGGGGTGCACGGCGAGGAAGACCAGAGCCTGCCGGGCGGCGGTGCGCCGCACCGTCAGGGCCGTGCCGTCGACGAGCAGTGCCGGTTCACCCAGGACCCGCACCAGCATCCGCTTGTCGGGGTGGATGGTGTCGTGGTGTGGGGCTGTGGGGCGCGGTACCCGCACCTGCGGCTGGGGTTGTGTGGGGGTGTCGGGTGTCGGTGGGTGCAGGTGGCCGGTGACGGTGAGCAGGTCCGTGGTGGCGACGGCATCGAGCACACATACCCGCGGGCCGGCGGTTGCCATGTCGGAGGCGTGGGTGTGGCCGTCGGCCTCGACGTGCCACGTCGTCGCGTGCGGCCATGCCGTCAGCACGACTGTCGTCCCGCTGGTGGCGAGGCTGCTCGGGGGCGGCTCGTCGAGGATCAGCACCCGCCGGCCACCTTCGGCACCGTCTGGCGGGGCTGGCGTGGCGTCGGCCGGCAGGGTCGTGGCGTGTGCGGCGGTGTCGATGATCCGCAGCCCTGCCCTGGCCTGCAGGTGCGGGGCGGCTGGTCCGAGCAGCATGTCCACGGCGCGGCGGGTGATCACCAGCTCCACCGTGTTCTGCCGCATGGCGGCGAGGAGTGCGGTGATCAGCAGTCCGCGGGCGGCGTCCCGCGCTCCCGGGCCGGTCAGCCCGACCCCGGCGGGTGGGAATCCGATCGGCGGCAGCGATGCGGCCGGGGCGGGTGCCGGTGGTGGGGGTCGGCTGCCGATGGCGGACTCGATGGCGGCGACGGTGGCCGGGAGCGGCGCCAGGTCCTCCGCGTCCTCGGTGTGGCGGTGTGGGCGGGTGGGGCGGTAGGCGCGGCGGCGTCGCAGCCACACCAGCCCGGCCGCGGCGCTCACCTGCTCGGCGACGTCGCGGGGCAGCCACCCGCCGGGCACGGCGACCCCGTCGGTGGTGTCGGCCTGTTCGACGGTGTCGTGGTCGGTGCCAGTGGTGGTGGTTGTCCCCTGGTGGCTGGCCTCGGGGGTGGTGGGGGTGGCGATGGTCAGGGCGGCGGCGCCGGCCACGCCGGTGGCGGTGGCCTGCCACGGGGTGGGCAGCGGAAGGCGGCGCAGCCACCGCACGCCGGCCCACACACGGGTCGCGGTCGCGGCGGTGACGAGGTAGGCGACGAAGGCCCACAGCAGCCAGGCCAGCCCCACCAGCAGCAGAATCAGGTTCTGTTCAGTCAAAGGGTCACGGACCCACTGCCACAGCGCCACCCGCGGTGAGTCGACCGACGGCCAGCCCACCATCCGTACCAGCAGGATCGGCGGACCCACCAGCAGGACGGCGGTCAGCAGCAGCGACGCGACGTGCCGCGGCCACCGCATTCTCTCCTCACCCCCTACCGGCGTGCGCACTACGAACGTGGTGGGCCGGGTGGGACAAGGGTGCGGCGGGCCTGGGTGGGCGCCGTGTAGAGGATGCGGGTCCACAGGCGAGCCAGCCACCACACCGTGACGGCCACGACGTAGAGGCCGGCCACGGTCCCGGTGTTGTACCGGCCGACCAGGGTGGCGGTGAGGATCGCGAACGGGACACCCATCACCAGCCGCAACCACCACCCGGACACCAACGCGGTGATCACCCCGAACCCGATCAGCAGCCCACCGAGACGACTCCCGAGCCCCAGCCACACCTCCATGCCGGGCGAATAGGTCGCGGGCAGCGACCACTGGACCAAGATCATCCCCACCGTGGCCGTCAGCGTCGACGAGACAGGAAACGCGAGGAACTCCGACCAGCCGCCCCGCGGGGTACGCCACTGACGGAACGCGATCAGCGCCAGCACCATCGCCACCAGCAGGATCGGCACAACCGGCACCAGGGTCCACCGCAGGAACGCCCCCAGCTCGGTGCCGATGTACTGGGAACCCACCACCGCGTACATGCCGACGACGGCCACACCGAGCCACGCCGAGGTGAGAATGCCGGTGGCGACCTGCGCGGCCGGCGACAGCGGCACCCCACTATCGGTACGCGTCGCCAGCGACGAACCGAGGACGGTGCCGGCGGCCAGGCAGGCGATCACGGCGAACACCGACGCCATCGCCACCTCACCCCAGTTCATGAACGCCCACGGCCTCAACAGCCCCGAGTTCCACTCCGCAGTGAGCAGCGCGTGAGACACCAGCGCCAGCGACGCGAACCCGGGCACCGCGACCGCGACCGCCCGCCACAACGTCGGCAGCGGCTCCCCCACCACCGGCGTGCTCTGGTCGGTGGCCAGGCCGCCGGCGTCGGCCGCGCCACGGGCCGCCGCGAGCAGCGGATCCGGCACCAACATCGGCCTCAGCCCGGTCTCGGCCGCCATGACATCGGCCACCAGCGGCATCTGCGCCGTACCGCCCACACACCACAGCCCGGCGACAGTGGCCGCGTCCACCTCGGCGGCGTCGACCGCCTCCCGCACCACACCCGCCGCCCTCACCAGGACCGGGCGGGCGGCCTGCTCTACCGCCGTGTGGTTGAGCACCACCGCCGGTCCCGAGGGCACCGGCACCGCCACCGCCGCATGTCCCACCAGGGCGTGTTTCGCTGTGCGCAGGCTCGCCGTCAGCGCCCACCCATCCCCCGCCGGCAGCCCGCCGTCGGGGAGCAGGGTGGCGGTCAACGCGGCGTCGATGGCGTCACCACCGGCGTCGGGGTCGGCGAGGGTCGACAGGACCTCGAACCCGGCCGGGCCGCGCCGCAGCACACTCACCTCGACGCCGGCGCCCAGGTCACACACCACGACCACCGACCCCACCGGCAGCTGCACACCCGAGGCGAGGGCGTCGCAGGCCACCGCCACCGGCGCCTCCACCAGGCGTGGCTGCGCCAGGCCGGCGCGGTGGGCGGCCTGCCGCAGCCACGTCCGCCTGCGCGGCCCCCACCCCGCCGGCACCACCAGCCGCACATCCTCCACCGGCCCGCCGGCCACCGCCCGGGCCTCATCCATGACTCGCCGCAGGGTTGCCGCCACCAGGTCCGCGGGTGTGACCTGCATGTTGGCCACGGTCACCTGCTCGTCGGCGGGGCGCCGGGGCCGGGGTATGAACCGCTGCGGCTCGGCGGTGGCCGCCTGCCACGCCCGCTGCCCCGTCACCACCGACCCATCACCAGCCACCAGCACCGCGCTGGGCAACGCCGGCTCGCCGTCGAACAGCAGCGGTGACCAGGACCCGTCCGGCCAGGCCAGGACCGCGGTCGTCGTGGCGCTTCCACAATCGATCGCCAGCCGCGCCTGCCCCGCTCGCATACCCGACAGTCAAACATGAGGATCACATTCACGTCATGCCGTAACTACAGTCAGCAGTGGTCGGGCTGGTCTCCCCCCGGGCTGGACAGGCCGGTGGATTCTGGGGCGTCGCCGGGATGAGCTGCACGTCGACGTGAAGGGTGCGTGCGGTCGCCGGCGCGCCGTGTACGCGTTGCTGTGCGAGCACGGGCGCAGGGCGAGGTGCCGAGCACCGGCGGGACGGATTGTTCAGCTCGTCGTCATCGCGGCCGAGAGGTGGTTGCGAAGCTTTCGGGCGGCGGGGTCGTCGAATGGGCGCAGCAGGTGGTGTGCGTCGTTCCAGGACTCGGTGGCCTCTGGTGTGCGGCCGGCGGCGTGGAGAGCGTCGCCGAGGTGGGTCAACGCGATCGCCTGCAGCCAGGGGTCGGCGAGTTCACGCTGCATCGTTGCGGCGTGGAGGTGGAACTCGGCGGCTTCGGCGTACCGGCCGAGTTGGTGGTAGGCCAGTCCGGTGGCGTCGAGTGCGGTGGCTTCGCGACCCCGGTTGCCGAGGCGGCGTTGGAGGACGGTGGCGCGCTGGTAGGCGGCGAGGGCTTCTTCTGGCTCGTGGAGGTCCTGGTGGATCCTGCCCAGCTCGATGTAGGCGGCGGCGGTGATGACGGGGTCGTCGGTGTCGGAGGCGACGGTCAGAGTTTGCTGCGCGACGGTGCGGGCCTCGTCGAGACGGCCGAGTTGACGCAGGATGTCGCATTGTTTGACGAGGACGTCTATTTCCGATGCGCGGTTGCCGAGTTGGCGCATTGTCTCGGCTGCGGTCTGGCTGTGCTGCAGGGCCTGGGCCGGTTGGTCGAGTTCGAGCAGGGCCCAGCCGATCAGGTGGGTTGCGAAGGCTTCCTGATGGCGGTCGCGGAGTTGCCGGGCGATGGTGAGGGCTCGGTGGAGCAGTTCCAGGGCTTCTTCGAGGCGGCGCAGGCGTAGGCAGGCCAGGCCGGCGCCGCACAGGGTTTCGGCTTCGTCGGCCGGGTTTGCGGTGTGCTCGTGCAGGGCGATGGCTTGCCGGAGGTGCTCGAGGCCTTCGTGGTGGCGGTTGGCCTGGGTGTATGCCTTGCCGAGGCTGTGGAGAAGGAGCGCTTCGGCTCGTCGGTCGTTGATGGCGCGGGCGGAGGCGAGTCCTATCTCGGTGGTGGTGAACCATTCGTGGAAGGGATGGCGGAAGTTGTAGATGTGGTGCAGGAGGGCGGGTAGTTGCCATGCGTGCTGGTGCAGGCCGGCGGTGTGGGCGGCGCGGGTGGCGGCGACGAGGTTGCTCCGTTCTGCCTCGTACCAGGTGAGGGCGTCTTCGTGGGTGGTGAATGATGCGGCAGTCACGCCATCGGGTAGTGCTTCCAGCTCGAAGCGTCGGCGGCCGTAGTCGCTGGCGGCGATGGCGTTGTCGGCGCTGTGCAGGTACCAGGAGATGACTCGTAGCAGTGCCCTGGTGCGGGATTCGGCGGGTTCGTCGTGCTGTACCTGATCTGCGGCGTAGGCGCGCAGCAGGTCGTGGAACTGGTACCGGTCGCGGGCTTGTTGCTCGATCAGGTGGGCGCCGACGAGGACGTCGAGGATGCTGCGGGTGCGGTTGGGGCTCTGCGCCGCCAGGGCTGCGGCGGCGTTGGTGCAGAAGTCGGCGCCCGGGTGCAGGCCTAGCAGGCGGAACAGGCCTGCGGCGTCGGCGGGCAGTGCCTGGTAGGACCAGGCGAATACGCTGCGGACTCGGCTGGTTTCGTCGTCGTCGCCGGTGGCGAGCAGTTCCCAGAGGCCGGATTCGTCGCGGAGGTCTTGGATCAGGTCGCTGAGGGTGTGCTGGGGATAGCGGGAGGCGCGTTCGGCGGCGATGCGCAGGGCCAGTGGGAGCCGGGCGCAGAGTCGGGCAAGTTCGGTGAGCTCCTGCGGGTCGTCGCCGCGGCGGTAGCCGTCGGTGGTGATTTGCAGCAGTGTGACGGCGTCGGGGTCGGCGAGGACATCGAGGGTGAGGCGGCGTGCGCCGTCGCGGGCGACGAGTGCGGACAGTCTGCTGCGGCTGGTGATGAGGGTCAGACATTCGCCGGTGCCCGGCAGGAGGGGCCGTAGGTCGGTCACGGTCGCGGCGTTGTCCAAGACGATGAGGACGCGGCGTTCTGCCAGCAGGGAGCGGTAGAGGTCGGTGCGGGTGTCGGTGTCGGCGGGAATGTCGTCGTGGGGTACACCGAGCGCGCGGAGGAACCGTTCGAGGATGTCGTGTGGCCGTGCGGGTTGGCCGGGGTCGTAACCGCGCAGGTTGGCGTAGAGCTGGCCGTGGGGGAACTGGTCGCGGACCTGGTGTGCCCAGTGCAGGGCGAGGGAGGTCTTACCGACGCCGGCGGTGCCGGCGATGACGACGATGGCGCTGGGTGTGCGTGCGTCAGTGGTGGCGGCCAACGCGGCGGTGAGGTGCTGCAGGTCGTCGGTGCGGTTGACGAAGTCGGGTACGCCGGGTGGGAGCAGGCGTGGGGTGGGTCCTGCGGATTGTGCGCTGTGGAAGTGGACTCCGCCGCTGACTTGGCGGGCCTGTACGACGTCGCGGGCGGCGCCGTAGAGCACTGATCGGGTCTGCTCGGATGGCTCGGGTGGTGTGTCGTGCACGGCGATGTCCTCCCTTGCGCTTCAGGTTCGTGGCTGCGCGGGGTGGATGTGCACGAGACCGTCGGAGACCGCGACGATCCAACCGTGGTGCAGTTTCGCGGCGAGGCGGCCGGGTGGGTACTGATGCTGGCAGCGTGATGCGGTCAGGCTGCGTACCTGCAGGGGCGGCGCGTCGGCCGGATATAGCACGAAGCCGAGGTGACCGAATCGCGCCTGCAGACGCTGGGCGTCGGCGACGGTGGCGGTGGCGGCGTGCAGGGTGCGTTCAGCCTCGGGTGGTTCGGGCCAGTACGATCCGGCGCCTTGGTCACGCTTGTGTTGGAAGTAGTGATCGATGTCGTCGATGAGGCGTTGTAGTGCGCGGGGCGCGTACGCCCAGAGTTTGAGGAACGTCTCGTCGAAACCGTCGTCGTTGTCGCGGTCGAAGGGCTCTTGGAGCAGGATGGGCCCTTGGTCGAGCTCGGGGGTCATCTCGTGAATGGTGATCCCGTTGAGGTCAGGGTGTTCGAATGTGAGGTAGGCCAGCGGGTTGGGACCGCGGCCGTAGGGCAACAGCGTTGGATGGACATTGACCGCATAGCTGACATCAAGGCGTTCGACCGGAATGCGGTACATGTACGCCGCACAGACCAGCAGGTCAACGTTCAGGGTGTTGAAGGCCTCGATCTGCTCGGTCGACCACCGTCCAGTCCGGACGGGCGTGTTCTGGGCGGCAGCGATTGCGCGGACATTGTCGGTGGGTTGGCCCCCGGGGCCGTCGCTGAAAATCACGACGAGATCGAGGTCGGCACGCTGCGCCAATAGCTCCAGGCAGGATGAGAAGAAGTCATGGCCAGCGTAGGCCACACGCATGCGCGTCATGGCATGTCCGATCGATCAGAGGTCGACACCTGTGGTCGTCAAACTTAACGCTTTACCTACAGCCGATGCACGTGTGCTGGCAGAAGTGGTGGCACTGATTTGGTTGTCACGTGTGAAGCCAAATGAGTCTCGCGCAGGTACGGCGGCTGAGGACTCGCACCAGCGGCGAGTTGCGCCGGCAACCAGCGTTGCCGCAGGTCAGAGCCACCCTTGATCGACCAACGTGAACACCCTAAGCCTTGACTACGTAGCGTGATGTGCCGGATACTGGCTATCTCGCACACGTTTGAAGGCAACGACGAGCGCAGCAGGGGCGATTGATGAAGCTAAGGCTGTTGTATGGCGAGTCGTCCAGCAGTTGTCCCACCATCTACATTGCCGAAGACGGCGATATCGTGGTTCAGGGCCTCCGGTTGGACGATGCCACCGAGGGTGAGTTGACGAACGTCCTACCAGGAGAAACGGCCGTGAAGATCTCACCTGACCTCCTCCTGGGCGCTACGGCGGCGTATCAGCAGCGCAGCAACCACCAAACATAGGTCACCGCGATCGACGTATCGCAGGGATCAATGCCGATTGGTCCGTGTCGTTACCCTTATGGACGGGTACATCTAGGCGCAACCCCGCACTCCGGATGGGACGAGGTTCGTCGGCGGCGGACGAGCCGGATCAGGTCTTGCGCTGGATGATTGAGCGCCAGGGTCGGCAGCGAGGCGCGTTGTGCGCTCCCCGGTCATGCCCCAGTGCCTCAGCCCGAGGACTGCCCAGCCATTACTGGCCCACTATTCGCGTCACCGACCATGCTGGTCAGGTGAACGTTATCGGCCCGTGAAAGTCTCGGCCTTGGATGGCAGTACCTGAGACTGTGCCACTGATGACGTTGTTCACCTGCGAGAAGTCTGGCGTAACCGGGGCCAGCAGCTTCGTCAGGTCGGCGGCGAACTCTTCGTCCGCTTCAGCGCGGCGGCGCAGCACCGCAGCCAATCGGGCGGCAGCCTCCGAGTCCGCTGGCGCCGCCTCGAGCTCGTCCAGTTCCTGCTCCCCCGTCGACAGGGCCGACAGATCCCCGCTGTCGGTAGCGCGACGCCGGCTGCGCACCAACGATGTGAGGGCCGCCCAGGCCTGCCGGCCCATCTCTCCACCTGCACCGCTGGCCAGCGCCGCGAGGACAGTAGCTGACACGAGGTCCATCTCCACCTCCACAGCCGAGACCGATCCGTGGCGACAGCAGCGCATCAATCGACAAGTTGTGATGTCCGTATCCGTTCCATAGTAGAACGTCACACACAGGTAAGGCAGGAAGGTCACCGCCGGATGCCTGGCTACTCCTCCCCCGCAAAGCTGATCACGCCCAAGCCTCGCGTACGCACGGCCCCGGCCGCTCTGTTCGTTTTGGTCGGATCGCGGATAGCCGAGCGGAGACGGTGGGGTCGCCTGGCGGCAGGGCGGCCCGCACGCGACAGGGCTCTTGGAAGTGGGTATGCGGATACCGTAGGTCGGCGCGTACCTCTCTGTGGCGGACCCCGTACGCCGACAGACGGCGATGAGCCGCTGACCGGCAACGTTCTCCCGCATCTCCTGGGTGAGGGCCATGAAGGTGCGCCCGATGTTCCGGCCGTGCCGAACGCGTCGCCGCAGGAACTGCCGGACCCCTGAGCGTAGCCCTGCGCGCCGGGGATTTTGGACCCGAGTAGCGGTACGACGAGGTCGGCGGTGACGGGCGCCTGCATCGCCAGGTGCATGCCTGTCCGCCACCGCGCACCGCGGACGCCCTGCCCGCCGAGCTTGCCCCCTGCTACCGCCCCTGCGGGATCGGTAGCAGGGGGCCGGCGCGGTCAAGCGGAGCATGGGTGTGCGGTGTCCTTGCAGCGGAATTGGCGCGGACCCGAGGGCTGTCGCGTCGTTGAGGCAACCCTCGGGGGCCGGTTGTCGAGGTGGCGGTTCAGCCGGTCACCGCGGTGAGCGGAACCGGTCGGCCGGCGCGACGTAGGGGCCACAGCGGTGGACCGTCGATGAGGCGCAGCGGGGTGCCTGCGCGGTAGCCGTGTCTGGTCAGGTGGTTCCGGACCGTGGCGGTGGCGATGGTGTCGACCGGGTAGCCGAGCTGGTCGATCCGCTGGTGATGGTGGGCGAGCAGCGCCTGACCGATGCCGCGGTGGCGGGCGTGGGGGGTGACGTGCAGCCAGGCCAGCCAATGGTGTGCGGCGGCGGTGCGGTATCGGCGGACCAGGGTGTACAGGTGCTGGAAGCGGGTTAGGTGTCGGCCGGTGAAGGTGCTCAGGTGGTAGTCGGACAGCGGTGGCGCCTGCGGTGCGGGGTGGTGCCGCCAGACGGCGACGGCGGTCATGTCGACCGTGACATCGACGTGCCCCCATTCGACGGCGTGGTCGACCTCCATGGCGAGCAGCGCGTGGAAGATGTGTTGCCGCTCGACCAGGTCCGGTACCAGCCAGTGTGCGACCGGATCAGCGGCGACGGCGTCGGTGAGCAGCGCGGCGATGGTGGCGACGTCGCCGGGCTGCGCGGGCCGGATGGGTGGCGCGGTCACGGCGGGGGCGGTCACAGTGCCCGCCTGCGTGGCGTGCTGCGGGGGAACGGGGTCCGGCCGCTGCTGGTGGGGGCGCCGCGCCACATTCGCCAGATGATGGGCCCGCCGGTGGGGAGCACGATGGTGGGGCCGGCGGTGTAGCCATGGCGCAGGTAGAGCCGCCGGTTGCGCATGGTCGTGGCTTCCAGGTACGCCGGCAGACCGAGGTCGTCGAGGCGACGGTGCTGGTCGGCGAGCAGGGCGGCGCCGATACCGCGGTTCTGCCGTGCCGGGTCGACGGCGAGGTAGGCGAGGTAGTGGTGCGGGTCGTCGGGGTGGAAGGCGTCGAACATCTCCTCCAGCAGCACGAACCTCGGCGCGTACACGCCCGCGATGGCCTCCAGCGACTCCAGCCGTTCCCGGGTATCGGTCGAGGTGCGTTCGAGACGGGGGTACCAGATGGCCACCGCCGTCTGATCGCCCGTCGTGTAGACCTGCCCGTGCGTCAGGCCGTGGTGGAAGGCATCGGTGAAGTACCGGTAGTAGACGGTTCGGCGGTCGGTCGGGTCGGGGATCAGCCAGTCGGCGACGGCGCCTTCGTGGAACGCCTCAGCGAGGACGCCGATCAGCGGTCCGGCGTCGGCTTCGGTGGCGGGGCGGACGAGCAGATTCGTGTTGGTTGCGGTCACAGCTTCCCTCTGGTCAGGCAGGTTGGCGGGCGAGGTCGGGGGCGCGTAGGGGGCCGGTGTCGCTGTCCGCGCCCAAGCCGATCGCCGCGTACACATCGGGGCGGGTGGTGCGCAGGATCAGCGCCCAGGCGATGCCGAGCAGCGCGGCGGCGGCGTAGGCGGTGGGGAATGCCCAGCGCAGGGGCGAGTCCGGTGCTACGCCGAGGAGGGTGGCGAACTCGCGCAGGGTGACGGTGAGGATGCCGCCGAGCGCGAGCGTGGCGGCTGCGGGTGCGATCACCGACCGCCATGGTCCTTCGGTGTGGGTGGTGCGGGTGAAGAAGCCGATGACGGCGGCGGAGGTGGCGGTCATCAGGATGAGCACGCCCAGTCCGCCGGTGACGGTGATCCAGAAGAACAGGTGCACGATCGGGTCCGCCCCCGCGAGGGCGTAGCCGACCAGCACGGCGAAGGCGAGGCCGCTCTGGACGAGGGAGCCGACCTTGGGTGCGCCGGTGCGGCGGCTGGTGCGACCGAACACGGCCGGGAGTACCCGTTCGCGGCCGAGCGCGAACAGGTACCGGGCGACGGTGTGGTGAAACGAGAGCAGGGCGGCGAACAGGCTGGTGATGAACAGGACCCGGGCGACGGTGATGACGCTCTGGCTCAGGTGCGGCGACACGAGGTTGAAGATGAGGTCGGTGCCATCGGCGCGAGCGGCGTCGACGATGCGGTCGGGGCCGGTGGCTACCGACATCGCCCACGCGGACAGCCCGTACAGCAGGCCGGTCACGGTCACGGCGATGTAGGTGGCGCGGGCGATCGTGCGGTGCGGGTCCTTGGTCTCCTCGGAGAACACGACGGTGCCTTCGAAGCCGACGAACCCGGTGATCGCGGTGACCAGGGCGGCGCCGACGCCGGCGGCGACCAGGTGCGTCGGGGCGAGGGTGTCGAAGCTGACGGTGCCGTCGGCGGGGTGGGTGAGCATGATGGCGTCGAAGGTCAACGCGACGACGCATTCGGCGACGAGGACGACGGCGAGGACGCGGCCGTTGAGGTCGATGCGCGCGACCCCGAGCGCGGTGACGATGGCCCAGACGGTGAGGGCGCAGATCCACCAGGTGAGCTGCCAGCCGTAGCGGTCATTGAGGAACTGCGCGGTGACCGCACCCGCGCCGCCGTACAGGCCGATCTGCATTGCGTTGTAGGCGAGCAGGGCGACCATGGCGGCGCCGACGCCGGTGGGGCGGCCGAGGCCGCGGGTGACGTAGGTGTAGAAGGCGCCCGCGTTGACGATGCGGCGGGACATGGCCACATAGCCGACCGCGAACAACGCCAACACGGCCGCGACCAGGAGGTAGGCGACGGGGATGCCGGTGACGCCGGTGACCGCGTACCCGGTGGTCGCGCCACCGGCGATGACGGTGAGGGGTGCGGCGGCGGCGATGACGAAGAACACCACCGACGGGATACCGAGCCGCCCCCTGGCGAGGACGGCGGACACGGTGTCGGGTTTCGAGTGCAACATCGGTTCTCTCTCAACGAAGAGGGGATGGACAGGGAGGTAGCCACGCTCAGGAGGTGCGGTGGCTCAGCACGGCGCCGCCGACAACGGCACCGAGGTCAGCGAGGAGATCGCGTAGCGGGGCAGGGACCTGGTCGACCTGGTGGCGCAGGAACGCGCGGACGGCAAGCGGTGTGCCGTCGAGCAGGATCGGGTCGAGCTGCGTGTGCAACGCCAGGCCCGCAAGGACTTGGTCGAAGGCGGTCAGCGGCTTGAGGTTCCCCCGATAACGCGGAGGGCGTTTTAGCAGGCTAGAGCCTGTTCGTGGGTGGTGTTCACGGGGTTCGGTGTATCGATGTTCTTTGTGTACCAGGCGGCTTCGTACTCGTCGGGTGACAGCCAGCCGAGGTCCTTCTGGATGCGTTCGCGGTTGTACCACCCGTCGATGTAGGCGAAGATCGCGTTCTCCGCTTCGTCTCGGGTACGCCACGAGGTGCGGTAGACCAGTTCGATTTTCAGGGTGCTGAAGAAGTTTTCCATCAGGGCGTTGTCGTAGGAGTCCCCGACGGAGCCCATCGAGGGCAGGATCCCGTTGTCTGCCAGGCGTTCGGAGAATTTGATCGCGGTGTAGGTCGATCCGCGGTCGCTGTGATGGATCAACTGACCGTCACGCACGTCGCGTGACCAGATCCCGTACTCGAGGGCGCCGAGGACGAGGTCGGTGTTGCACCGGTCGGAGGTTTTCCAGCCCACGATCCGGTTGGAGAACGCGTCGCGGACCGCGGCCAGCCAGAGCACACCATCACCGCAGGTGATTCGGGTCGCGTCGGCCACCCACAGCCGGTTCGGGGCGTCGGTGGTGAAGTTCCGGTTGACCAGGTCCGGTGCCGGATCGGCCTTCGGGTTCTGCTTCGTGGACCCGCCCCGCCAGCCCTTACGCAGGAAGGCTCCTTGCCGGTCGTGTTCACGCATCAGCCGCTCGATGCGCTTGCGGCCCACGCGGATGCCCCGGCGGGCGAGGGTGGCATGCACGCGCGGGCTGCCATACGTCTGCCCGGACCGGTCGTGGATGTCGACGATCTCCGACAGCAGCCCGCGGTCTTCGACCTCCCGCGGGCCGGGAGTGGCCTCGCGGGCCAGCCACCCGTAGTAGGTCGACGGGGCGATGTTCAGGACCCGGAGGACGGGCTCGACCCCGAAGCGGTCGCGCAGCTCGCTCACGAGCGTCATGACCGTCGCCGGGTCGGGTCGAGTTCCGATGCGAAAAAAGCGGACGCGGCCTTGAGGATCTCATTGGCTCGGCGCAGCTCAGCGACCTCCTTGCGGAGCCGGCGCAGTTCCTCGGCCTCGGCGGTGGTGGGCTGGTCGAAGCGCTCACCGTGATCAGCCTGGTCCTGGCGGATCCAGTTACGCAGCGCCTCGGGATGCACACCGAGTTGCTCGGCCAAGCGCTTGATCACCGGTTTGGGGTCGGACTCCCGGTAGAGCCGCACCGCACGCTGGCGCAACTCGTCCGGGTACTTACGAGGGGCGGGCACAGAAAACCTCCTGGTCAGGGCCTATCAGACCATGATCGAAAGTCTCCGAGCTATCGGGGGAACCTCAGCTGGTAGTTGCGCAGCTGGAAGGACAGGCGAGCCCAGGACCAGGCGGCCGTGTTCACGTCGGTGGGGACGTAGACGGTGCGCTGGCGCCACAGCCGACCGACCTGCTCCGGCCGCAGCAACCCGAGCTGCCACATCCGGGTGATCACCTGCTCGCAGGAGGTGGTGGCGAGGAACGAAAGCCAGGTCCGGGTCGCGGTGTGACGCGGCTCGGCCACCAGACGATCCAGGACGAGATGCTGCAGCCAGTCCTTCGGCGGGACCGTGTTGATCACCCGCATATGGCGGCCCTCGAAGGTGACCCGACCCTCCCGGTACAGCTCCGCCAACAGTGCAGCGGCCAAGCCGTGTGCCGTCGCGGACTCGAACAGACGCGGACGTCCGGTCTGGTCATCGTGGGCCAAGTAGAAGAACTCGTCGGCAAGACGCGCGGTGGTGTGGGCGGCGGCGCTGCCAACGGCGCGCACCGGCCGGGCCGGCTCTACTGGTGCCGGGTGTTCGTACAGGTGGGGTGCGTGGTCGTGGGATGCGCCGGAGGGTGGGGTGTTCACCGCGGCTGACCTTCCTCAGTCGATTCGTCAGAGGGGATGGGAAACCCGAGCTGCCGGAGGAGCTTCCGGCCGCCGGGGTGGCGGGCCAGTTCCTCGATCGCCCAGGCGTGTTGCCCGCATCCACCGGTCTGGCAGTGGAAGCAGGTACCGCCGTCGCGGTGCTGGAGCGCCGTGTTGCGCGCTGATTCGAAGCGATCGACGGCGCGGTCACCGTCATCGGTACTGGTCATGAACGGGGGATCTGGCGGTGGAGCGCGGCGACGGTGACCCGCACCTCCATGCACGGCGGATGCCGGTCGACGTGCGGGTAGTCGCACTGAGGCCGGTGGCCGAGGACCCATACCCACTCGTCGCTGCGGTTCGGCAGGTCGCGAATCGCGGCCACGGTGACGGCCACGGGAGTCCCGGGGGTGAGGTCACGGCCGTAGGACCAGTCGTTCGCCTCAAGTTGGAGCAGAGTGCCCGGGGCTACGTCGGGCAGGGGCTGCGGGCTGCGGTTCACGGCCGCGTCCTTCGACGCCCTCGATGTCGAGGGTCGGAGTCCAGGACAGGGCGACCGGAGTTCGCCCCGCACGGCCGGCTCCGATCGAGGGCACCATGGGGCAATGCGGTGTTTTCATCCTGGTCGCGAGGCGTCGCTTCGCCACAGCTGGCGAAGCGCGTGGCTGCATCCTCGCACTCAATGCCGAAGGGCCTGAACGGGTGTTCGCCGTTAGCAGGGACGAACCACTTGACGCACACTGCCATCACCTTTCTGTGTGAGATGCGTGGCGGCACGCGCTATCGGACACGGCGCCCTGCTTGAGAAAGCGTTCAACCCGCCATCGGCATCCGAGACCACCGCCGCCGCGATCTGACGCTTTCGATCAACCTGATGGAGCACGTCACCGACAGCCGACAAGATTGCCACCGGCGATGGCAGCCCATCGGCGGCTATCACCTGGCGTCCCGTCGAGGTCACACCCCACGCGGCGAAGAGCATGGTCGCGGACAGCGGAATGGCCAGCAACAACGTCAGTCTCCGGGCAACACGCACAGCAGAACCCTTCAGATCGCACGGTCAACGACCCATGACACGGCGGAATGAGGAAGCCGTGGTGCACCCGGCTCGACTGGCGGCCGGCCGGCCGGATCGCGTGCCAACGAGACGACTAAAGGCGAGGACGATCTATGTCGGCCAGCACTATCGGCAGGTTCCGACATTCCGGCAACAATCCCGGTGCGGGGATTAGCGCCGGACGATTTTCACGGTGAAATGTCGGCAGATTGTCGGAGGTCAACCGCGTCTCTTATCGACATCGGCGACGGCAGCTTCTGATGGCTTTGTCACCGCCCGCATGGGTTCGGCGGGCGGTGAGGGACCCCAGCCGCTTCCGGCGTGCGGGTCTCCCTGTGTCCACTGCCCCTTGGGAGGGGATGCACCATGACCAGTTCATCGATGCCGCAGGTCGCAGAGGTCGGTCGTCGGGCCGCGGAGATCCTCGACCGGATGCGCGCCCATCCGGCCTACGACCGGTTGCACAGCTCGTCGATGAAGTACTCCACCTGCTGGGCCACGTTCACCGGATACCCGGCGATCAGCCGCTGGTCTCTGGAGCGTGACGCCGGGCCGCTGCTGGAAGAGGCGCTGCGGGTGCTGGCCCTCAAGGCGGCGGTGTTCGAACTGTCCGATGGCGACGAGCAGGCCGCCGAGCTGCTCGTGCCGGCGCCGGTGGACGAGATGATCCACGCGGTGCTGGCCCAGTTCACGCTGATGACGCGAATGCAGGCCGACCTGGCAGTGGTCTTCCCCCACGCGACGGAGTTGGAGGAGTTCACTTACACCCGTGGGTGTGTCACCGACGCGTACTACGCCGCTGCGGGGTGGGGTGAGCAGCCGCTGCGGTACTGGCTGGACTCGGTCGAGGTGACCCGGCGCCTGGACCTGCTCAACACCCGCTACCAGGCTGCCGGTCTCGGCCGTGATGGACGTAGCCACGATTTCGACTTCGACCAGCCGGAGCTGGTCGCTGCCGGGGTCAGCGGTTAGCCAGCTCCACCGACAAAACCCGCCGCATGGCCGCCACCACCCGCTTCGGATCGAACCGCTCGCCCGCCAGCCGTTCCGCCCGAGCGACCGCGGTGAAGATCTGCTCGGCGGGTGCGTCCCGCAGCACAGCGACGAGCCAGCCTTCCAGATCCACCACGTCGGCGGGCAACTCCAGGGCCGCCGGTGTCGGCGCCGGCCGGGACGCCTGGGCGGGGACCGGTTCCCCGGCCGAGGCGTACCGGCCGGCGGGAAGGCCCACCCGAAACGGGTGGACGCACACGGCGACACCGTCGGCGGTGGCCCGCCAGCCGAGGTCGGGGCGGTAGGCGAACTCGGGTCCGGGCCGGTCGACCACGTCGAACTGGCCCGGTCCGAGCTGCTGAGCGGGACACACGACGCAGGTCTGCTCACACCAGTGCGGAAGCGGCCCGGACATGGCGCCGATCGTACGGTAACCAGGAGGTATCAGGGTATGACGGTCTTATCCCCTCCGCGTCCTGCCGTCATCGACCGCGCCCTGCGTGACGCCAGAACGTGGTGTGCAGGGCACACCATCGATGACCGGCCGGCCCTGGTCCACGCGGTCCGGGTCGCGGTGACCATCGGTGACCACGTGCCCACGCCGCCGCAGGAGGTGATCGCGGCGGCGTTGCTGCACGACGCACCGGATTTCGCCCCGGCCACACTGGACGTGTACCAGGTCCTCACCAACGGGTACGGGCCCGAGGTGGCGCGGATCATCGCCGCACTCCAGGCCGAACATTCCGCCCTCGACGAACCCGACCCGCCCATCTGTGTCGGTGACCAGCCGGTGCTGCTCGCCTCCACCGCCGACAAGATCGTCGCGCTGACCTCGCTGCTGCAGCGGGCACGGACCACCGGAGACGTGACCGGGTACTTCGCCCGCCGGCCGGTGCTGTGCGGGCTGCTGCCGCACTTCCGATCCTTCCAGCAGGCGGCGCATCCGAGGGTGCCGGCCAGCATGTCGGCGCATCTGCACGCCGTCCTCGCCCGGCTCGAACAGGCCACCGCCATCGCCGCATCGGGGCCACGGTGAACGCCGGCAGGCTCGACGAGCACCTCGTCGCGCAGCTGCGATGTGACCTGCTCACCGCCGCGCGGCGGGCACCGACCGGGCGACAGGCCATCCAGCAGTGGGAGCTGTCCGCTGTGGAGCGGCTGTTCTTCGGTGACGGCAGCAGCGTGGTCTGCAAGGTCGCCGTCGCGCCGTTCACCGGTGAGGCGAGCGTGCTGCGGGCGCTCAACGAGCGGGAAGCCGCCGTTCCGGTGCTGCACGGTTACGCGATGCGCCCGCAGACGCTGGGCATGTTGATGGACGATCTCGGCGCCCCGGTCCGGGCAGCGACCGCGGCGGAAGCCGCCGCCGCGGCCCGCTGGGTCCACACCGTTGCCGGCGTCACCGGGCTGCCGACGTTCGACCAGGCGGGGCTGGCGCGGCTGCCCGGACAGGCCCTCGACGCCCTTTACGCGCTGCGCCGGCAGGGACGCTTCCCCGACTCCCGTCCGATCGAGGTGTCGCTGCAGCGGCTGGCCGCCGTCGCACAGCGCCGGGCCGACGGCACCGAGCGGCCACCGTTCGGGCTGTGCCACGGCGAGTTCCACCGCAGCTCGCTGCACGTCAGCCGTGCCGGATGCCGCCTCGTCGACTGGGCGAAAGCGTTCACCGGGCCCGGGCTGCTCGACCTGGCGACCTGGTTCGGCACCCGCACGCCACCCGAACCCCGACTGCTCACCCGACTCATCCGCGCCTACGTCGCCGCGGGCGGGCACCCGGACGCGGAAGCCGACCGGGGCGGTCTTCCCGCCGGCCGGTGGGCGCTGGGCTGGCACCGGGTCTGGGCGGCCTGGTGGCTCCTGACCATCGCCGCCGCCGGCCACCACCGGCCCGACACCGACCGCCGTCATGCCCAAGTCGTGCTTCGGCAGCTCCACGCGGCCGCGCAGCTGCTCGCAGCAGCACCACCTGCCAGCGCCGCCCCTCTATCAGTGGAAGCGGGAAGATCATCGTGAAGCGTCTCATCGTCGACACCCACGCCTCGTCCTGCTACTTCCGCACCTCAGTGGGCGGGGACGGCCGCAAAGCGCTGGTGCAGATCACCGAGCGGTGCAACCTGCACTGCGCCCACTGCTTCGTCTCCTCCACCACCCAAGGCTGCGACCTGACGCCGGAGGACTTCACCACCCGGGTTCTGCCCCGGCTGCTCGACGCCCGGGTGCAACGCATCACGCTCACCGGTGGGGAGCCGTTCGTGCACCCCGACCTGATCGCCATGTGCCAGGCCGTGGCCGAGCGAGGGCTGCCCGTGGGCATCTGCACGAACGCGACGCAGACCACCGACCATCACATCGCCGCCCTGACCGCGCTGGGCAACGTCCACATCAACGTGTCCTTCGACGGATTCCGCCCCGAAAGCCACGGCAGGTTCCGCGGCGACCGGTCGTCGTTCGCCACCACACTCGCCACCACCCGCAAGTTCGCCCAGGCCGGCCTACTCAAGGGGCTCCTGTCGACGCCCAATGCGCTGACCGTGCCGGAGGAGTTCGCTGACCTGTGTGCCTTCGGCGTGCAGGTCGGTGCCGAGTACGTGTTGATGAACCCGCTGTCGTCCTTCGGACGAGGGGTGAAAAGCCGCGCACGGCTGGCCGCCACCGCGGCGACGATGAACGCCATCCGCGCGGTGACCGATCGCTTCGCCGACCAACTCGACCTCGTCCATATCCGCTTCCCCAACGACGAGTTGCCGCTGGGCGGCTGCGACGCCGGCAAACTGATCTGCGTCTTCGTCGACGGGCAGGTCGCGATCTGCCCGTACCTCGTCTTCGCCGCCCGCACACCGGCCTCCCCGCACCGCGACACCGAGTTCCTGGCCGGCAACATCCTCGACGCGGACATCACCGCCGACCTCGACGGCCACGACTTCCACACCCGTTACCAGCCCGGCGGGAATCCGACCTGCGGCTCCTGCGCGCTCGGCGGGCAGTGCGGCAAGGGCTGCCCCGCGGCGGTCGTCGCGGCCGGCGGGCGCATCGGCGACGTCGACGCCGACCAGTGCCCAGTCACCGCCCCGCACGGGCGGCGTCTACTACCGCTCGCCGTCGCCGAGGAGTGATCAGCCTGTTCATCGCCATCGAAGGCCCCAACGGGGTCGGCAAGAGCACCATCGCTCGCCTCCTGGCCGACCGCCTCGCCGACCTCGGCCCCGCCGGCGTACAACTCACCGCGGAACCCAGCCGCACGCCGCTGGGTCAACTCCTGCGCCGGCAGGAAGACTTCCTCCACGGCAAAGCACTCGCCCTCGCCCTCGCCGCCGACCGGGCCGCGCACATCGAGAACGAAATCATCCCCCGCCTCGACGACGGCTTCCACGTCGTCACCGACCGATACGTCGCCTCCTCGCTGGTCCTGCAACGCGTCGACGGCCTCGACCTTGCCGAGATCTGGTCCTACAACCGGTACGTCCTACCCGCCACCGTCATCTACCTCGAAGACGACCCCGACGTCATCCGCGCCCGACTCGACGCCCGACCGCACCTGACCCGCCTCGAACGCGCCGGCTCACCCGAACAAGAACTCGCCCACTACCGCGACGCGGCCCGACACCTACACCGGCAGCAATGGCGCCAACACACCGTCGCCTGCAACAGACTCACCCCCGACCACGTCGTGACCACTATCCTCAGCCTCCTACCCGCCGACCTGCCCCTGACCAGCGAGGCCCAGCAACCGTGCTGACCATCCTGACGATCAACGTGCAAGCCGCCGCGCCAGCCCGCGCGCAGCGCCTGCTCACCTGGCTCCTGGCCCGCGACGACGATGTGATCATCCTGACCGAGACCAGCAACGGCCCCGGCACCCGACACCTACTCACCGAACTCCGCGTTGCCGGCCTCACCGTCACCCACCAGAGCACACCCGACGGCGACCGCGGCTGCGCCATCGCCACCCGCGTCCCAACCCGACCCGCCCCACACCTCACCGCCGGAATCAGCCTGCCCGGCCGCGCCCCCGCCATCACCCTCGACACCAACCCCGCCGTCACCGTGCTCGGCCTGTATGTGCCCTCCAGCGACCGCGCACCCACCAAGGTCGCCAAGAAACGCGCCTTCCTCACCACCGTCCAAAACACCCTGGCCACGATGTCCGCCGCCCACCGGGCTCATCTCGTGGTCGGCGGGGACTACAACGTCATCAGCCGCGACCACCAACCCCGCTACCCCGGCTTCCTCACCTTCGAATACGAGTTCCTCGACACCCTCAGCGACCTCGGACTCGCCGACATCCACCAGAGCCTGCATCCCGGCGTACAAGCCCACAGCTGGATCGGCCGCGGCGGCAACGGATACCGCTTCGACTACCTCCATACGGGCCCTGGGCTACTGCCCCACCTGGCTGCCGCCGCATACCTGCACCAACCACGCTTGGACGGCCTCACCGATCACGCTGCCCACACCGTCAACATCGACGCCCGGGTTCGCGTCAGATGCAGGGCGGTAGCCGCAACGCAATCTCTTTTCTAAGCCCTCGCCATACCTCCCTGGCCGCGTTGCCGGTGAGACCTGGTATGGAGCCCGTAAGTGATCTTGCAGGCGGGAACGCCGACAAAATTCCGACATTGCGATCCAAGCGGGTCGCCCAGGCACGCCCTTCCCGATCCAACCAGCATTGACCTGGACTTTGTCTTGGGCGAACCGGACTGGCGAGACCGGCAGGTGCAGGCCCGTGGACAGCGGCGCGCCTCTACCGGGCCGTGTCAGTGTTCACGCGAGCCATCCGTCGGCGGCACAATCATCGCGGCAGGCTGCGGACCAGGGAGGTGGGAAGTGGTCAACCCAGTGGACCCTCGCGACATCCGCGAGGCGCGACGCAGACTCGGCCAGCAACTTGCCGCGCTTCGAAAGGCCGCTGGCCACACCCAGCACTCGCTGGCTCCCCTCACCCTCTACGGGCGCAGCACAGTCGCGAATGCCGAGACGGGACACCAACGGCCGGACCGCATCTTCTGGCAAACCTGCGACGAAATCCTCCGCACCGACGGGATCCTCGCCGCCGGCTACGACCGCATCGTGGCTCTGGAACGCGAGTACCGGAGAGCCAAAGGCGCCGGCGTCCAGACGGTGCCCGCCCCGACGGCGGACGCCCTCACAAGGCCAGCGCTGCCCGGCTGCGCTGTCGACACGCTGGCGCAGATGAGCGCGTCGCCCGTGCACCGACGCCATGCACTGTTGGCCGGTATCACGGCGATCGCCGCAGCATCCGGACTGCTAGGAAGGCCGACTGGAGGGTGCCGTATCGGAGCGGCAGACATTGCCCGCATCCACGCGATCATCACGCTGTACCGGTCTATGGACTACGAGTACGGAGGCGGCGCGGTCCACCAGCAGGTGGCGGCGCTCGCCGAGGTAATCTCCAGGATGCTCGACGGCACGCATAGCGACGGGCTCAGGCAGGCGGCGTTGACCGCCGCCTCGGAGGCACGCCAGTTGGCAGGCTGGACAGCGTTCGATGCCGGCCACCACTCTGATGCCCAACGGCACTTCCTGTCCGCTGAACGGGCGGCGGTCGCAGCGGGCGATGCCCGGCTGGCCGCCCGGGTGCGCTACTGCCAGGCCCGCCAGTTCCAGCATCTTCACCACAACCGCGACGCGGTGGAGACCCTCCGGCTGGCCCGCGCACACCTGGGCGGTGCAGCCACCCCGGCGATCACCGCCATGCTCGACAGTGCCGAAGCGGCATCGCTGGCGGCCCTCGGCGACCACGCTCAGGCACGAACCCGGCTGGCGTCAGCGACCGACGCCTACTCACGTGTCGAGCCGGATCGCGAGCCGGACTGGATGAGCTTCTTCAGCTACGCGGAGGTCCTCGCCCAGCACGGGCGGGTCTACCGCGACATGGCTCGCGACGACCCGCGCCACGGTGAGCAGGCCGTCCGATGGACCAGCGAAGCGATCACCGCGTTCGGGCCGCAGAACGTACGCAGCAGCGTGCTCAACCAGATCGGCCTGTGCAGCGCCATGTTCCTCGCCGGCGAACCCGACCGCGCCCTCACCATCGGCGCGACGGTCCTCGACCACACGGACCAACTCGCCTCCGCCCGGGTTATCGACCGCATCCATAACCTGCGCCGTGACCTCAACCACCACGCCGGCCGACCGGCCGTCCAGGAGTTCAGGGACAACCTGGCCAGCGTGACCGCATGACTGACCCCACCTTCGGACGGTTCACCGCCGAGGCCATGACCGCCGCCCTACACCACATCGCCGAACACCTGCGTGTCACCTCAAACGACGCCCGCCTGCTACACCTCGCCAACAACGCCGTCTTCGCTCTACCCACCGCAGGCATCGTCGTCCGCATCAGCCGCACCCGACGGCTCCTCGACCGCGCGACCAAGGTCGCAGCCCTCGGCGCCTGGTTCGCCGACACCAACGCGCCGACCATTCGTCTCGTCCCCGGCGTCAACCAGCCCCTCATCGTCGACGGGCTCGCCGCCACCGTGTGGACCTACCTACCCCCACAACCACCCCCACCGACCGTCGACGACCTCGGCCCCGTCCTGCGGCAGTTTCACCACTTGCCCCGTCCACCGATCGCCCTGCCGCCATGGGACCCGATCGGCGACGCCCGGCACCGCATTACCGACGCCGAAGGACTCACCCCCCACCACCGGGACTTCCTGCTGGCCTGGTGCGACAGACTCACCCCACGTATCGACGCTCTCCGCGACAACACGAGCCCAGGACTCATCCACGGCGACGCCCACCCCAGCAACCTCCTACGCGACCCCACCGGCAACACCGTGCTATGCGACTTCGACGCCGCCAGCCTCGGCCCCTGGCAAGTCGACCTCGTCGCCGTACCCGTCGGCGAAGCCCGCTTCCATCGCGCCGGACAACACCAACGCCTCGCCACCGCCTACGGCTACGACATCACCACCGACCCACACTGGCCACTGCTCCGCGAAGCACGCGAACTCAAAATGATCGTCGCAGCCGTACCACTCCTTAACAGCAGCCCCGGCATCGCCGATGAATTCGCCCTACGCCTCCGCGCAATCACTACCGGCGACGACCACACCCGATGGACCCCCTTTGCCGACCTGCCCCGCCACTGATCAACACCGACGCCCATCACCAGCACAAGAGACGTCCTAATACTTGAGCCGGATGCCGGTGCGGGGCCTGTCTCCGGGTCCCGAAGAGGCGATCGCCCGTCGACGTCTTCACGGTCGACGTAGTCCGGTTCAGGGGCTGCGGCAGACCACGAAGGGCGGACAAGCGGTCCACCTGTCGGGCGCGGGCCTGCATCCGGTCATGGTCGGCGAACAGCACGCCACCAGCGTCGAGTATCTGTTCGCAGCGGACCCAGAAGCCTCGGCCCATACAAAGTCAACAGTGCCAGACCGTTCTGGGTGTAGCCGGCGGCCCTGCGCAGCGCTTCCAGCTTCCACCCATTCGCGAGGCGGGCTTCACGGACCTCTTACGGGCTGGACATGGGCTGACTTCCTACAAGCGGGGATACGGGGTGTTGCCACAGTCGCCGAGCCCTATAGCGATCGGCAGCCACCTGCCGGGCCGGTGTGCTTCGGGCGTGCCGCGGTGCGCATGCCCATGCGGCGGGTTGCTGGCGACTAGGCTGCTGCGATGTGACTGCTATGCCGGAGTCAGTGCATGAGGTCGAGGTCAAGTATCGAGTGGGCGACGAGGCGGCGCTGGTGGCTGCTCTGGCAGCTCACGGGGTTGTGTTGTCCGACGTGGTGAGTCAGGACGATCAGGCGTACGCGCCGGCGGCGTGGCGGTACGGCATGAGCAAGATCGGGGTGCCGTTCGCGCGGCTGCGCACCCAGGACGGCCGGCACCTGTTCACCGTCAAGCGGCCGGTAGACAACGAGATGGCCTGTCTGGAGCACGAGACCGTGGTGGCCGACCGGGAGCAGATGCACGCCGCGCTGGTGACGATGGGCTTCACGCCGACGGTACGGATCGTCAAGAGGCGCCGCACCGGCCGATGGGATGAGGTGTCGCTGTGCCTGGACGCCGTCGAAGGGCTGGGCACATTCGTGGAGGCAGAGGCGTTCATCGGCGCCGACGAGTCTGGACGGGCCGTGCAGGAGCGTCTGGACGGCTTGGTTTGCTCGCTCGGGGTGCCGGTGATGCGCACAACGGATACGTACGACTCGTTGCTGCGGAGCGCGGCGGCAGATGGTTAGAACAGCGGCGTGGCGTGGCGTGGCGTCGCGTCCAAGGCACCTTATCCAAGGTGGTTGTGTCTCGTCGGTGTGCGTCTCTACGCTGCCACGGTCCGCTGTGGATGCGAGGCGTTGAGCGGGGTGGTGCGATGTCGCTGACCGACAGCATCGGTGTCGACGTGCAGTCGATGACGGCGGGTGTGGCTCGGGCGCAGCAGGAGGCAGCAGCGGCCGACCATGGTGTCGAGCAGGTCGCCGCTCGGGCGGTGGCCTCCGGTTTCGTCGGTATTACGGCGGGTCTGGCTCGGGTGCGGCAGTCGATCGGGCAGGCCCGGTCCCGGCTGGCAGAGGCCACGGATGTTCTGGGTGAAGCGTCCCGGGCGGTGGGCTCGGTGGGGCGGCAGCCCTCACCGCAGGAGACCATCGCCGCCCTCACACCGGTGGTCGCGGCGCTGACGACAGCCGAGGGCAGCGTGACGGCGGCGGCGTCCGCGGTCGACGATGCGCGACGGATGGCCACGACGGCGCTGCAGGGCGGGCAGCCGGGCCCGACGCTGGCGCGCCTGCAGCAGATACTGCAGATCCTGGCCACGGTCCGCGCCCGGGGGACTACGGCCCGGCAACACGTCGACGCGGCACTGGCACAGGCCAGACAAGTCGGTGACCTGGGAAACTAGCGATGGGCGGCGGAAGCGACACCAACCGACCGCCCGCCGCACCCGCAGCAGCCGACGATGCGGCACGACCCCAGCAAGATTCCGGTGGCGACGCGGGTGGACCGAGCGGAACACCGACGGCGGGTATCCCACGGCCGGTCGGCCCCGACTGGATACCAGCCGATCCGGCGACCCTGCCCGAACGCATACGCCCCGCCGCCGACCATTTCCAGACTCGCCCCGCCGGCACGACCCGGCCCACCCTCGGCCTGTTCAACGGCGAGGAAATCTACTCAGGAGGCGGCGACCGGTCCCTGGCCGCCGACCTGGACCACGATCCGCTACGCGGACCACCAGTCACCTTCTACGACCACGCAGAGTCCAAAGCCGCCGCGCGAATGCGCCACACCAACTCCCAAGAGGCCGACCTCGCGATCGACAACACCGTCTGCGGCAGCAACGACCGCGACCAGAGCTACCCCTGGACCTGCGACAAGATGCTTCCCGCCATCCTTCCAGCGGGTAGCCGCCTCCGCGTGTGGGTCACCCGCGACGGCGGAACCACATGGTGGCACCGTGTCTACACCGGCACCGGAGAAAGGATCACCCCGTGACACTGCTGCTACGCGACTACCACGGTCACGCCCACGACGCGACCAGCCCCGACGACGCCGGACACTGGTTCGACGAACAGACCCAGACGATCATGCCCCACGGAGGATGCGGACAAACCCTCACGATCGGTACCCACGACACGCCGGTCCTCCGCATCGACATCGACATCGACGCCGACCGCGCAGCAGTGCAGTGGCTACCCGACGGCAGCTACGCCACCGAACACGAACCCGACACACCAATCACCGTCTACGAATCACCCGACACTGGCCTGATAGACATCTCCCCCGAACTCGCCCGAGTCACTCCCGCAACAGCCCGAGCAGCCCTCATCGAGTACGCCGCCACACGCCAACGACCCACAAACATCGACTGGAGCCACCGAGACCAGTCCCCCAATGATCCGCTGTAGGTGAGACGAACCGGGACACGCCGCGTTTCGTGCGGTGCCCGCAACTGAGGTCAGACGCCCGCGCATCAGGATTCCGTCGGCGCAGTCCTGCCTTGATGTCCCGCACGGGGTAGCGGGCAAAACGCGTCATCGAGGATCTGCATCACCGTCGGATGCGGCTGCACGTCGTCGACCGCTGCCTGGAGCACGCCCGTTCACGTGATGCCCGCCGGGCGTCACCTGGATCGCGATGCCGGCGTGGAAGGCGAACATCAGGAAGTGGTATGAGCCATTCTCGCCGCGAATCTCGTATATCCCAGTCGGTGTCAGCTCGCCGGCCTCGAAGCCGGCTTCTTCTGCCGCCTCCCGGTGGACTGCGTCCTGCGCCGACTCTCCGAGCTGGATCCTGCCGCTGGCAGCAGCAGACATCTCGCGTACGGGCCGCGCTGCTGCCGGACGAAGACCATCTCGCCGGCGACGGTAAGAACCTTCAGCCACGCCTGGCCGCCGGCCGCATGCGGCGTGTGTGAACACCCATCTGATCGACAACGCTGGCGACGACCGCTGGGGCGTCCTTCTGCATCAGGTGATCCGCTCCGGCCGCGCCTGCGGGCGCTGGAGCACGGCGAGAGCCTCGGCGCATGCGCGACCGGGTTACCCGGAATTCCCTTGTCGGGTGTCGTCGTGCCTCCGGCGTTCGGATTACTGCCAGCCGTCCAGGGCGAGGGGTCGGCCGTCGCGGAAGGCTTGGACGCAGGCTGTGGTGTACGGGTAGGTGTTCATAGGCAGCAGCAATACCGGGAACCATTCGATCTTGGCGCATTTGTGCGGTTCCGCGTTGGTTGGTTCGCCCTGCTGGCGAGGGTTGTGGGTGGCGGTGAAGACGAGGCCGACGCGGGCGTGTCCGGAGGGGTTGCGGTGGTGCACCGTGGTGACAAGCCGTAGTTCGTCCGGGGAGAGCCGCACGTCGACTTCTTCGCGGGCCTCGCGGATGACGGCGCTGATCGCGTCCTCGTCGGGTTCGAGTTTGCCGCTGGGCAGGTTCCATTGTCCGTCGGCGTAGCCGGTGCCGTCGCGGAGCGCGAGGAGGACGTGGTCGGCGCGGGTGAGCAGGAGTAGTACGTCAACTGGGTGGGTCGGTGGTGCGGTCACGCTGGCGGAGGATAGCTGGCTGACCAGCGAGAAGCGGGTCGACCCGCCGGGCGATCCAGTCGATGCGCGTTCGTGGGTGCCAAAGACCACCTGGCCCCTCCAGCGGAGGCCGTAGAACGCGAACACATCACCATCTGGCCCCGCACCGTCCTGCTCTCCGACGGAACCCGCGCCCTCACCATCACCGGCCGATGGCTGCCCTGCGGCGCTTACTCCTCAACTTCAGAAACTCTTTGACTAGATTGTGAGGTCTGATTTTTAGCTCTGGACTCATACTTCGCCTCGACGAACTTATCCACCGAGGTTGTGCCGAAGTAGAAGGCCAGCACCACCCCTACCAGACTGATGAAGTTGGGCAATAGCCCCGCCGCCAGAGGTGGGAGATCTTTCCCAGGGTAACCCGAATAAAAGGCGGCCCAACCTATGATAACGAGAAAGACAGCCACAAACGATACGGCTATGGAGTCACGTACCGCGTCGGTTGCAGAAACGCCGCGCATCGACCGCAGAATGAAGATGAACCCGACAAGAGTTACGAGACCAATGGCAGCAGAGCCTGACATCAACCCAGTGTAGTGCGGAGTTTCCCAAAAAACCGTATCGACAATAGGGCCAATAATCGCAACCGCGACGTCGAACGCGAGCACACCCGCTACAAGCTTCTTTCTCCACCGCCGGGAAGTCATGGCCTCCAGTCCGACATCTGAAGTTGCCCCCACACAGATCACCTCCCCTACAGCGCGCCGAATAGGCTGTTCGAGCCTCGATCCCCCCAAGTGACGCGACGCTGAACCCGCTCTACTTTCGTACCTCACGAAGCTTGCCGCTACCGCCCCTTTTGATGCCGCCGCTTTCCGCCGCCGCCTTCGGCGTATACTCGCTGCCCTACCGACCGTCACCTAGCCGTAGCCCTGCCTCCTGACCGTGTTCGGCGGATCTGACGGCGAGATGGGCATCCGACGCTGCCCGTATGACAGTCGCTAGTGCCGTGCCCAGGAACGGTCACCGGGCCACTCCGGTCCAGACGACGAACCGGCAAGGCGGAGTCGGCTCGACGATCTCCCCCTCGACGCCGGTCAGGTCGGGCGGGCACCGCCGCACTCGATCCGTCCCCGTCTACCGACAAACCCACTGTGCGCCGCGCCCGACCAGCGCACATCCCGAACGCGCTTCTACACCGGTAGGGCGACAGGTGGGATGCCGGGGATTTCCCCATGAAGCAGCCCCAGGAACGTTTTGTCACATGCGCCCGATATCGTCGCCGCGCATCCGCATCCCCACCGACGCCCGTTCACGGAGGTCAACCCATGGCTGGTTCCGCGCTCGACACCGTCTCCGCTGATGAGGCCCGCGCCCGGCTCGTCGACCAACTCCTCGCCGGCCGGTGGATCACTTCGCCAGCGGTGGAGGCGGCGTTTCGCCGGGTACCGCGACATCTGTTCGCGACCGACGGCGTCAGCATCGACGCCGCGTACGCCGACGACGTCGTCATCACCAGACGCGGCCCGGACGGACGCGCGACGAGTTCGATCTCCGCGCCATGGCTGCAGGCCTACATGCTGGAGCAAGCCAGGCTGCGGCCTGGTGCCCGGGTCCTCGAAGTGGGTTCCGGCGGCTACAACTCCGCGCTGATCGCCGACGTCGTCGGCACCGACGGCACAGTCGCCACCGTCGACATCGACGCCGACGTCACCGACCGCGCCCGTACCAGCCTGGACCGTGCCGGCTACCGGCAGGTCGCGGTGGTACACGGCGACGGCGAGTACGCACACCCGCCCGCCGCCCCGTATGACGCCATCATCGTCACCGTGGAGACACCGGACCTTCCACCGGCCTGGCTCGACCAACTCACCCCCGCCGGTGTTCTCATCGTGCCACTGCGGATACGCGGCATGACCCAGTGCCTCACCCTGCGACGCCACGAAGACCATCTCCTCGCCACCGCCGCACTGCAATGCGGGTTCGTACCGATGCAGGGCGACGGACGCCAACCCACCCGCCGCCTGCTCCTGCACGGCGACGACATCGCAGTGACCCTGGACGACACCACCACCGACGTGAACCCAGACGCACTCGCCTCCGCCCTGCACTCACCGCGACTGGAAGCATGGTCGCCGGTCACCATCACCATGCACGAAGGCTCTTCTTTCGAGTCGCTGCACCTGTGGCTGGCCAGCCAGCCCCGACCCTTCGGCACTCTCGCCGTAGACCGCGAACGCACCGCCGGCCTGGTCGACCCCCAAGACCGGTTCGTCTGCCCGACCCTGCTCACCACCGACAGCTTCGCTCACCTCGCGATGCGCAAACTCGACGACACCACCTGGCAGTTCGGCACCCACGGCTTCGGACCCGATGCCGACACCCTCACCACCGACATGCTCAACCTCATCACGATCTGGGAACACCACCACCGACACGGACCCGATCCGACAATCACCGTGCACCCCACCGGCAGACACCCGCCCACACCCGACGAAACCCAGCTACTCGTAACCCGCCGCCACACCACGATCACCGTCACCTGGCCCAACTCCGGGGAGCCACGATGACCTCCGACCCGTCGCGCATTGAACGCAATTCCCCGGGCTCGCCTACGCTGGTGATCATTCGGGGAAACTCCGGCAGCGGGAAGACCACGACCGCGCGCGAGGTACGCCGCCGCTTCGGACGCGGTGCGGCCCTGCTCGAACAGGACTACCTGCGCAGAACCCTGTTACGGGAGCACGACAGCGCCCACATCCAGCCAGTCGCCCCATCGTTCATCACCACGACCGCCCGCACCGCCCTCGACCTGGGCTACCACGTCATCGTCGAAGGCATCCTGCACACCGAACGCTACGCCACCGTCCTACACCAGCTCATCGACAGCCATCCCGGACCAGTCGCTGTGTTCTACCTGAACGTGTCCTTCGGCGAAACCGTCCGCCGACACCTCAACCGGGCCGAGCCCACTGCCGTAACTCCCGATGAGATGCGCCGCTGGTACGCCCATCGCGACCTACTCGGCGTCGCCGGCGAAACCGTCATCGGCGAAACCAGCAACTTCGAGCAAACAGTCACCACCATCCTGCACGCCAGCGGCCTCACCTCCGTGACACCGCAAACGCCCTGCCCACAGCGTTGCCGGCACTGCGCCCGCGAATCCGGCCAGGCCGCTGCCGTCACCGCAGCCGCCTCGTGACACATCCTGCGGACTCACGCCGCACCGCAACCCGCTCAGACCCGC
Organism: Verrucosispora sp. WMMC514; assembly: GCF_027497295.1. NCBI lineage: Bacteria > Bacillati > Actinomycetota > Actinomycetes > Micromonosporales > Micromonosporaceae > Micromonospora > Verrucosispora sp. WMMC514. The sequence goes on from NZ_CP114906.1 coordinate 74,065, forward strand.
CCTCATGAGGACAAGGGCCAGCACTTGAGACCTCCTCAACGAGCTACGACCACTTCCCCCGAGGCACCGGCCCAGCGAGCAAGTGAACAAATCCATTCACTCGGGTGACCGGGCAACCTTCTCGCGTTCCCGCCGTTATCGGCACTGCCGGAGGCAGTCAAAACAGCCTCGTCGTCCATGAAGCCGGCACGGTCGACGGCCGATGGCCGGTCATGCCCCTGCGACCACGACCCGACCCACTACTGCGGGCCGCACCCAGCATGCCGTCCGGCGCAGCGCCCGCTCGTCGTCGACGCGCACGGCAGCCCATCCCAGGGCTGGCAAAAGCAACCGTCGTTGGCTACCAACTGATCAATCCGCGCGGCGGGTAGATCGTCGAGCAGTTCTTCGACGTCGGGCACTCGCGGCTCTGCCGTGGCAACACCGTCTCGCACGGCCGTTCGCCAGCCGCCCCGGCTCGGTCGGCAACGTCGATCGCCTGGCGGAGGACCGTCTCGTCGGCCCTTCGTGGGCTACGGTCCGATCCGAGTTCACGCAGCGCCGCGGGGCCACCCCGATCCGGTATGTCTACGCCGACCAAGGCTTCTCCGGACGGCTGGCCGACTTTACCCGCGACACCCTGGAGATCGTCCGCGAACCCGCCGACCACGCGGCTTCGCCGCCGCTGGGTCGTGAACGCACCCTGGCCTGGCTCACCGCCTCCGGAAGGTTCTCGGTTTGCTTGGTCGCTAACCGATCTACCGGAGACCTCAACCTCTATCGATCACCGCCACGCCGGGCCTACCTCACCGCCCGGAAGCCCTTACGAAACACGGGCTAGCCAGCGACTACGAACGTCAGCCCGCCGTGTCCGCAGCCCTCATCCGCTGGGCCGCCGTCGCCGGCACGACCCACCGCATCACCTGCAGCCAATCGGCACACCGACAAGCCCGCCACGCCTTCAACCGACCTGATCAAACCCGGTCTCATCAGGACCTCTTAGAAACGCGCCTTGCATGGGTCAGAGATGTCGCGGCGGATTGCCAGAACCTCACCCAACCCTCCCTCCACCATGATCGGCCACATACGTCCGTCGTCGGTCAACGCGTACACCCCGACCTGTACACACACCTTCGCAGCTAGCTCACGGTGCTCACGGCGGGCTTCCAGGTCGGTCGAAGCCACCAACATCTGCTGACCGTCGACCACACGCCACCTCACAGCAGTGATGTGCGGAAACCAGGTCGTACCTTGCCCGCCCCATCGCAAGTCGTCGAGGACATCATCAGGCAGGCCCGGCGGATCATCGGGCTCGTCATCGAGTGGTGCAGACGGTTCGGCAGGACTCGCAACGGACTCGGGCGGCGTCCCTGCGGGCACCTGCGGAGACGCCTCAGGGCGTTCAAGCCGGTACACGTTGACCGCCAGGATGAGCAGCAGCACCCCGATAGCAAGCACGATGGTGGTCGCGATTCCGTAGTGCTGACGACGCAGCCCGAGGTGGTGTTCGAGCATCGCGGCGACGCGCGCTGGCCATGCTTTGGCAACTGACACGTGATGATCTTCCCATCCAGGGATTGCGAGTCAGACTCAGGCGACAGAGAGAACCTGACCAGCATGGCGATAAGGCAACCCGTAACATGCAACGACTTCACGGGGTTACGCGACAACCCAAAGCTGTGTCTGGATCGGAGGCAGCAGCCGGACCGCCGTGCGCCGACTGGGACGGTTGACTCAAAGGCGGGGACGACGATCTGGGCCGGATGACCGTGTCCCGGAACGACTGGCGGACGACGTCCGATACTTCCGCGAATGCGGCACGGGGTGCTGGGCTCATCGGCTCGTCCCGGCCGTCCGATGGGACCATGGTCCTGACGTATGCGGAGGCAGGCGCGACGTGGTGGCTGGAACACATGCACAGCCGCCGCGGGGCCTACGAAGAGGTGCTCGCCCGCGTGGAGGCCGGCCCGCCGCCATGAACTACTCGGCCCACAACCTCGCCGGATGGCCCAAGCCGGGTTGGGCGAGAGACGTAGTCGGAGGCATGCTGACTTGCCCGGATGGTTGCTTGCCGGATTCGGTGGTCCACGGCTTCCTGCTGCGCGAGATCGCGGAAGACCGGGATGGAGTGTGGGTGTGCGCGCAGTGCATGCGCCGCGATGGCCGCGGCGGGGCCGGACCGTTCCGATAGCCAGGCGCGGATGGCTTCGTGGACTTCCCAGTGGACCCGGTCCCAGTCGTTGTTGAGGTAAAAGATGGCGTCGACCGTGTCCTCGAGCAGGTCCCATGCCTCGATTGATTCGGCGTCACGAGCGATTTGCAGCAGCCATAGGGTGAGGTTGTGGACGTCGCCGGCGTCGATCGTCATCTCGTACCCGCCTGTAGGTAGCTCCTGGATGCCTTGGACTACGGCGCGGGCGGTCGTGGGGTCGGCGGACACCGCCTGTTCGACCTGGGTGTTGTTGAGGTGGACCAGCACTTCCGTGTACAGCAAGTAGTCGCTGCTCGTGTCCGCGGCGAGACGGAAGAGGGCGGGCGGTGTTAGATCGCCTCCTTCGAGGGCCGCTGCGATGAGCGCCCGGCCACGGTTGACGGGGGGAATCGGCGGAGGGTCGAGTTCGGCCGCGATCAGCGCGAGGAGCTCGTCTACGGTCGCTGGGCGCTGGCGTGGGTCGTAATGGGTCGCGGCGCGTACGACCGCCCGCCAGGGGCCTGGCGGGGGGAGATGCGGTATGTTCGCACGGGGATCGGTCTGCAGGAGTGCCCAGCCGATGATCTGGCCGATGCTGTAGATGTCGGTCTGCGGGCCGACCGCGTGGGCGTCGGTGTACAACTCGGGCGCGGCATAGCCGAGGCTGCCGTAGAGCTGGCCGACCTGCGTGCGTCCCGGCGCGGTGGTATGCCCGTGAGGACGGCGGCCCAAGCCCCAGTCCGCGACGACCCAGCGGCCGTCAAGCCACAGGATGTTGGCCGGTTTCAGGTCGCGGTGTATCCACCCGGCCTGGTGTGGCTCCCGCATGCCTTCACAGATCGCCGTGATCAGCTCCCGCAGCGGTCCGTCAACGCACAGGGCGGCCGCCATTTCCTCGGCCGAGCGACCCGCCAACGGCATAACGAGCCAGTCGAAGGTAGCGCTGAAATCCAGCACCGGCATCAGGTGACGGTTGGAGCCGAACATCCCGGCTGCGTCGACCTCACGGCGCATCCGCGCCCGCTGATCCTCTCCCGTCATCCGCAACCGCTTAAACGCGACGGGCGTTCCGGTGGGCTTGTGTCTGGCCGGGAACACCTGTGCCTGCCCACCGATCTTGAGCGGTCGAGGCTCCAAGGCATAGTCCTTGCGCTCACCATGCGCCACAAGCCGCACGGGCATGTACGGATCGGCGGCGCCCGCCGCGACAACCGAGAGGGGCGCCGCAGTATCGACCGGCGTCCCGCTCGCCGCATCAGCCGCAGGCGGCTCAGCTTCGACCTGTGTCGCTGGCCCGCTGGTGCGGGCCGCGGTACGGATTCCGGAGCCCATACTGATCTCGACGATGACCGGGTGTGGGACTTGGCTGTTGCCCCGCACATCGCCGAGCAGGAGCAGCCGCCCCTGCGCGGTGACGCCAAGCCCTTGGACCCGGTTGAGCTGCATTTGTGTGACAAGGCTGTTCGTTCCGGCGGCGGGATCAACACGATGCAGGAAAACATGCACGCCGGTACGACTGGAACCTGCGGCGATCACCTCGCCGCCTCGGGTCACAAGGTATTGGGGACTCGGCGGCGACTCGATCCAGTCTTCGGGCCGCACCATAGTGCTGCGGCCCAGGTCCACGACTGCGCTGTGACCCTCCGCGCCGAGGAAGAAGCGCAGGTCACCCAGCCATGCCGCGCTAAGCACGTCCGCGATGAACGAGATCGAGTAGCGTTGCTGATCACCGACGGTGCCACCCAGCCGGACCAGGCCCAGCGTCGCGCCGCCCAGTTCGGCGCCGTTGCCACACAAGGCCCAAGCCTGGCCACCAGGACCCCACAGCAGCATCCGGGTATCGCCCAGGTCCCCGGCGATCGGAGTTAGAACATCGTCCTTCCACCTTACGACGGCCGAGCCCCGCCGGACCAGGATCCCGCCGTCGGCCGAAGCCAGAGCGCTTCCCGAGCAACCCGCCAGCGGCAGGAGCCGGTGAGCGGTGCCGCGCAGGGTGTCGACTTCCACGACACCTTCGCCGGTCGTGATCAGCATCCGGGGGCCATCAACGGTGAAACCCGTGATCTCACCCCATCCCGCGCCTCCGCTGAGCAGATGCTGCAGCGAGACTTCGCCTGCGGCGGCGATCTCGAGTTCCCACGGCATCGGCGACCGGGTGAACGACACGAACGACGGCGGATCGTGGCGCGGTGCCGTCAGCAGCAGGTCGGTCAGGGAGGTAAAGGCAGTGCCGCCGAAGTCCGCCCGGTCACCGACCTCCTGCATCGCCTTCTCGATCGTCAGCACGCCGCACAGCGCGGCCTCGACATGCGTACGATCCAGCAAGACCACTGACGGGACCTGGGGGTCCATTGCCTCACCGGCGTCGGCGTCGAACCCCGACATCGAGATCAGCGCGACCTGCACATTGCTACGCTGCCGCGCGGCTTGCTGCCACATGGCGACGTTCTGCGCCGTCAGCGGCGAGTCGGGCCAAGTTAGACCCAGCAACAGCTTCGTGTCACCACGACGCAGACCCAGCGTCGGACTCGTGCCGACAAGCGGCGCCGCTGGCCGCAGCTGAACGCCAGACGCGGTCAGGAGATCGTGGAGGATGTCCAGCAGCAGCCCGCCGCGCTCCCGCTCGTCATGACCGCCGCCCAGAAGCTGCCCGTACCGGGCGATGAGCGTAGGCACACCATCCAGATCGTCCAGGTCGGCGCCGCTCACTGAACCCCCTGACCGTATATCAGACATGACGCTGTGATTGTCTCCCGTCCGGTCCCCACTGAAGAAGCTGCCACCTCTTCCCTCTGGCGATTTAACTGGGAGTGTGTCGATTTCCGTGTTTGGGCCTGTGGTGTGATCGAGGTTGTTAGATGTCAATCCGGTCGCCGTAGGCGAGGAGCAGGGCGTTGAGGGCTTTGGCCCAACCGTAGACCCGGCCGGTGATGCTCCCGCCGCCCTTACGTTTGTGCTGGACGACGAGGTAGAGGACCTTCATCGCGGCCTGCTCGGTCGGGAAGTGCCCGCGTCGGCGGGCGGCTTGGCGGAACCGGGCGTTGAGGCTCTCGATGATGTTGGTGGTGTAGAGGACCTTGCGGACCTCGTGGTCGTAGTCGAGGAACGGTACGAACTGCGGCCACGACTGGCGCCAGAGCCGGATCACGGCGGGGTACTGGTCACCGAACTCGGCGGCGAACGCCTCGAACCGGGCCTCGGCGGCCGCGACGGTCGGAGCCGTGTAGATCTCCCGCAACGCCGGGGTGATCTTCTGCCAGTCCTTGCGATTCGTGTACCGCAGAGACGCCCGCACGAGGTGGACTACGCACTGCTGGTGCACCGCGAGAGGCCAGACCTGCTCGATCGCGTCGGTCATACCCTTGAGGCCGTCGGAGCAGACCATGAACACGTCCTCGACGCCCCGGTTGCGTAGTTCGGTGAGGTAGCCGGCCCACTGTTTGGCGCCTTCCCCGCCGGTCCCGGCCCACATACCGAGCACGTCACGTTCCCCGTCGAGGCTGATCCCGACCACGACGTAGACGGGCCGGTTCGCGACCTGCCCCTGGCGGATCTTCATCACCAGAGCGTCGATGAACACCACCGGATAGATCCGGTCCAGGGGCCGTTGCCGCCAGGCTTCCATCTCCTCCAGGACGTTGTCGGTGACCCGGCTGATCAACTCCCGGGACACGTCGGCGTCATACACATCCGCCAGATGCGCGGAGATCTCCCCGGTCGTCAGGCCTTTGGCATACAGCGACAGGATCGCCTCGTTGAACCCGTCCAACCTGCGGACGTGCTTGGGCACGATCCGCGGCGTGAACGACCCGGCCCGATCCCGAGGCACCTGGATCCGCACCGGCCCGACCTCGGTCTGCACCGTCTTCGCCCCGTGCCCGTTACGAACGTTGGCCCGCCGGCCCGACTCCTCGTCGACACCTGCTTCGTCAAGATGCGCGTCCAGTTCGGCGTCGAGCGCTGACTCCAGGACCGTGCGAGTGATCCCTGCGAGGAGCCCTCCCGGCCCGACCAACGACACTCCGTCGGCCTTGGCCCGCTGCACCAGCTGCTGCGCGAACTCCACCTCAGCCGCCGTCGGCTGCGGAAGCTGAACAGCATTCTTCTTGTCTGCCATGACGTGGTCCTTCCCGGACAGGATCAACGTCCTGTCCAACGGACCACACCCAGGTCAAACACGGAAATCTACGCAGTCCCCTTCCCCCTGGTACACCGCATCTTGGTCCCACCGCGGCTCACTGGCGGTTGCCACCCGCGCGAAGGCCGATGTCGACCGTCCTGGTTATCATGAGCGTCCTGGCGCCGCGACCCGCACGGGTGCGGTCCCGTCCAACGTCCCAGGCGGGAGTGAATGGGGTTCTGGCACACGGGGTACATGGAGTTCCACGAGCTTCCTCACATCGTGCCAGAGCTCGGACCGCCACCGCCGCCCACATTCCCGTGCCCCAAGTGCGGCGTCGCATTCATGTCCGACGAGGACCTGCGCATCCACCAATTCGGCGGGCATCACACGATGCAGCCGATGCTCGTCTTCGGGGACGTGAATGCGGCCGAAGCCGACTCGCGATCTCCATAGAGACATCTGCGTCCGATTGGGTGTTCCGGAACGCCAAGGCAATCAGCGTGAACGGCCGTGAGTTCTCCGCCGACACCGCGGCGACCTATCTGAGTGAGCAACGCAGCGGTGTGCACGACGTCACGCTGGTCAACGGCGAGGCGCGGCAGGAGTGGCGGGCTATGGATGACGAGATTCAGCTGATCAGCGACGGCGATGGCCTGGGGGTCATCGGGACCCGACTGCTGCCGAGCGCTTCCGCCCAGTAGAGGGATGTGACCGAGGAACTACTACGGTGTGGTGGGCGGGAGAAGGCGCGCCATTCCGATGATCAGGTCGTACAGGCTGGAGAGTTCCTGTGAGACTGAGTCAGTCAGCCGGGAATCCGCCGGATTCACGTAGCGCGGCGTAGCGGTCGAGCAAGATCGGCACTCCCGTGTGCAGCCACCACGGAACCTGGACGGCGCCGGCAGACATGCCGTGGCCTGGATCGAACTCGGGGACGTATACCGCTTCGGTGCTGTCGTGCCATCGTGCGAGTTCGCGGCTGCCGAGATGTTCGCCAACAACCTGCTCGATGGTGTCCATGATGAGCGTCCGTAAGGTGAACCAGTCGTCTGGCAGCGGGGTGTCGGCGAGCCGCGCGCGGAGTTCTCGCCACAGGTAGGGATCGCCGCGCAGCCCGTACTGGATCGGCTCGCGTTCGAACAAGAAGCCGACCATGTCTGTGCCGACCGGCGGCGGACACCGAACCCAAAGCGCCGCGCGAGTTTGCTTGTACATGGCTTCCTCGAATGCGACGAGCCGCACCTCGTCGACGCACGTCTCGGCAGCCGCGATGGTCTCGATCGCCGCCGAGATGGCGTCGGCGCGCGGCCAGCCGAAGACGCCCGTGCTGATCAGTGGGAACGCGACGCTGCGCGCGCCCAGTTCGTCGGCGACCTCCAGGGCACGCCGGTAACACGACACCAGCAGCGAGCGGTCGCGCTGTCCGGCGTTGTAGTTCGGGCCGACCGTGTGGATGACCCACCGGGCGGGCAGGTCGCCTGCTGTTGTCCATCCGGCGTCGCCGGTGGCGAGGCCGTTAGGAAACCGGGCAATGCAGTCACGCAGGATCGCCGGGCCTCCGCTGTGATGGATCGCGCCATCCACACCGCCGCCTCCGCGCATAGCCTTGTTCGCCGCGTTGACGGTGGCGTCAACGTCCTGCGTCGTGATGTCGCCGAGAACGGCGGTGATGACTGGCACGGCATCAGTCTGCCCGGAGGCACCGACAGAGCAGCGACCACCCGGCACAAGGCTTCCCACTCCTGCCGCTCGTGGTGCAGCCGGACCGCTGACTACGTTTCGCACCGTCAGAGCGTGGAGGTGCTGCTGAGCGGTGGGCCCAATGCAGGCCAGGTGGTGCCCGGCGTGGGGAGACCGCCGTGTGGCAGGCCTGCCTGCACGAGATCAAACCCGCGTACGGCCACCGGCGCGGACGTGACCCACGCGTCTACCGACATCGCCCTGACTGTTGCCACCTACCCCCGAGGCGGCCAATACCGCCGCCCCGGCAACCCGCCGAGACGAAGCGGCAGCCAAGATCATGGGTCCCATCGACCCCGAGACTGGAGCGGCACATTCGCGAACCTCGTAGCCGAACTCGAACACGTCACACAGCCAGATCGACCCGCTGCCCGGCTATGTCTGAACGAACCGCGTCGGCTCCTGCAGGACAGCGGTTGCGCCATCGAGGTCGGCGAGGCGAGACGCCAACGTCGCCAGCGCGAGCCGCTCCGGCAGTGCCTCGCTGAACTTGAGTCCGTCAAGAGCCTTCTTGTTGACCTCGGGCAAGCACAGACGCTGATCTGCATCGGCGATGAGTGTCCGCCATTCTTCCCGAGTGAGATTCGCCCGTAGGCGGACCTGGCAGTCATCGAAGCGTTGGACCGGGTCGACCACCTCGGTCAACGTGGCCGCCAAGGTGGCGTTCGCGCGGAAACCGGCCCAGGTCCACCACCGCAGGTCACCACCATTCTGATCGCGGAGGATGACGGTGCCTCCCGGATGTACCAGCGAGGATCGTTCATCCCGTTCGTGAGCGAGCCGCTTCGCTGCTCGCTGAGTGAGCTTCACAGGGGGATCAGCACCAAGAAGTACCTCCCGCATGGCGCGGCTCAGCTCGAATCCGAGGCCTGCCCAGCCCCCGGTCGTCCAGCGAGCCTTTCCGCCGCTCTCGGCGGGTTCGACGAAGCAGCGCCGGCGCCGCCAGTCGATGTAGGTGACCCGCCAACTTCGCCCGTTGAGTAACAGTCGGCGGTCGCCCTGCACCTCCTCCGTGAGCAGCGCGGGGTCGACGCGGCCCAGCTCGTCGCGGCCCACCAGAACGGTGAACTCAGGTGCTCCGACGAATACTGCTGTCATGCCCATGAAGTGTCGGTGCCCGAAGCGCCGTTCAGCTTCGGGGCCGATGTAAAGCATGTCGCTGTCGCTGTCGAGGTAGCCCTGATCGATCAGATGGCGAACGATCGGGGTGGCGCCGCGGCCGAAGGGGTCCAGACCGTTCCACCACTGCGGCCAGTTCTGATCTCCCACTCGGTGTTCTTGCAGGCAGAGCGCGAGCATCTGCTGGGCGACGAGGTGCCGTGGCTCTGGCGGGGCGACGACCGGCTCGACCCATCCGCGGCCCCAGAGCACCAGCAGGGCCGCTGCCTCCAGCAGGGCGTCGCCGCTGCGGGTGAGAAAGAGGCAGTTGCGCAGGCTGCCAGGCCGCCGACCTGTGCGCCCGAGTCGTTGCAGGAATGAGGCCACGGTTGAGGGGGCGTCGATCTGAATGACGCGGTCGAGATCACCGACGTCGATCCCCAGTTCGAGTGTGCTGGTCGAAACAATGACACAGTCACGCGCCTCGGCGAACGCCTCTTCCGAGCGTCTTCTTTCGTCAGCGGACAGCGAGGCGTGTGACAGGAAGGTGGTGATGCCGCGCTCCCGCAGAAGACTGCCGAGCTGTTCTACGGCCTGGCGGGATTCGCAGAAGACCAGCCGTTTCTCACCGGAGTGCAGCCCGGCGAGCACAGTGGCAGCATTTTGCAGGGATCCGACGAAGTCGAGTTCGATTTCGCCCGGCGGAGCTGTCGCCGCAGTCGCTGTCGCGGCGACCGGCAGGTCAGGAGCGACGACGCGTCCGACCCGAACACCCGCGCCGGAGCCCTGCAGCCAGGTCAGCAGGCGATCCGGATTGCCCACGGTTGCCGAGAGCCCGATCCGCTGAACGGGCCGGCCGATCAGGTGGGTCAGACGTTCCAGGACGGCGAGCAGATGCCAGCCACGGTCGTCGCCGGCAAAAGCGTGCACCTCGTCGACGACCACGGTACGCAGGCCGACGAAGAACGCCCGATGGTCGACGTTACGGCTGACCAGCATCGACTCCAGGGATTCCGGCGTGGTCAGGAGCACGTCCGGGCGGGCAGCCAGGATGGCCCGCCGTCTCGACGCGGTGACGTCGCCATGCCACAGCGCGGCTCGCCGTCCCAGCCAGTCGGCGTAGCGTTCCCAGCGCGGCAGCAGATTGTTGAGCAGAGCTTTGAGCGGGCAGAGGTAAAGCACTGAGGTTCCGGACCAGCCCTCGGCTGCCATCCGGGACAACAGCGGAAACGCTGCCGCTTCGGTTTTGCCCCCAGCGGTCGGGGCGAGGAGGAGCGTGTCCTCGCCAGCCAGAAGCGGCTCCACAGCAGCATCCTGCAGGGGTCGCAGACCCGGCCATTGCAGGGAGTTGACGATGTGGTGCAGCAGCACGGGATGTAGCAGGTCGGCGGCAGTCACACGTCTAGTGCAATGTCGTCGGCACTTGCGGCGTTGCGTTCCACGTCGGTCATCTCCGCTGCCGACATGGTCGGCGCGTAGTGCTGCCTGGGGTCGAAGTCCGGGAACTGGTCGACGCGGTCGAGGACATCGCCCACCAGCTTCTTCAGATACAGGCGCGGCACGATGCCGACCTTTCCACCCAGGCCGCCGGCAACGGCACGAGCCAGCTGGTCAAGATACGCGTCGTCGACCAGAGTCCGTATCCGGTCGGGATCAGTTGACCCGGCGGCGTAGAGATCCCGAACGCGGCCACCCAGCTCGACCAGGGACCCGATCGTGAAGCCCGGCAGACGGATCTGCACGGCCCTGGGGTTGTCGAATCTGGGATCCGTGCCGAAGTCGACGGCAAGCCGTTGCGCCAGCGGGGCGAGCCGTTGCACGCCCTGCTGCCCGTCGTAGAACGCAGGCGTGCCGGTGATGACGAGATGCAGTCCGGGGAAGCGTCCGGAGTGCACCTCGTCGATCATCTGGCGCAGCGCATTGAGTGCCTTGTCCCGGACGTCGCCACGGACCCGTTGCAGTGTCTCGACCTCGTCGAGGACAAGGACCAACCCCGGATGGCCGGCGTCCCGCAGGACGGTGAGCAGCCCCTGAAGGAAGGCCATGGCGCCGAAATGGTCGAGCTCGCCGCGGATTCCGGCGGCTCGTTTCGCCGACGCCGCGACCTGTGGCTGTCCGGCCGTCCATGCGGCCAGTCCGTCGGCGACGACGGTGTCGCCCGAGCTCAACGCCGCCCGGTAGCCACGCAACGCCAGTGCGAAGAGCGGGGAGTGCTTGCTGACCTGGGCGAGCCGCTGTTCGAGGAGCCGATCCACCGCCGCGCCCACGTCTGCCTCCGCGGCGGGATCAGCTTCGAGCGCATCGGCCTCCAGCGTGAACAGCCAGGAGTCAAGAACAGCGCGGAACGCGCTGGATGGTATCGACGCCGTCCGCATGGACTCGGTGATGCGCCGGTACACGGTCTCCAACCGGTGCAACGGCGTCTGGGTCTCGGAGATCTGTACCTCGGCCGCGGCGAAACCGCGGCGGAGAGCCCGCTCGGCCAAGTGTCGAGTAAAGAAGGTTTTGCCAGCGCCGTATTCGCCCCGCACCGCCTTGAACACGGCGCCGCCAGAACTGACCGTGTCGAGCTCGCCGTCGAGAGCGGCGGAAAATCGGTCGAGGCCGACCGCGAGCAGGTCGAGTCCGCTCTCCGGAACGGTTCCACGGCGAAGCGCATCGATCACCTCGCGTCGGCGCCGCTGGGAGACGTCCAGCGTCACGAGGGCACCTCGAACTGCTCGGACAGGAGTGTGACGTCAAGCGTGACCGTGCCGGTCGCTGGTTCGACGGCCAGAACGGCGTACCCCTCAATGTTGAGCAGTTGCTGAACCTGCGTCAGCGCACCCCGGAGCCGGGTCTGTGCCACTCCTAGGGCTTGGGCCGCGAGGGTTGGTGCCAGCCGGTTGGCAGTTGCCCCCACCAGCGCGTCGATGATGCTCGCAATCTGATCGTCGGTGACGATGAGGCGGCCGTTGATCCTCCGCTGTGCCTTGTAGACGGAGCTGGTCACGATGGCCTGGCCGAGTGTCACCGCCGGTTGCTCGGTGGCCTGTGGGCTCAGGTCGAACAGGGTCGGGCTGTCCTGTCGATCTCCGCGGCTCTTGGTGGTCGCGGCTTTCGGGGCGGGCGGCTCGGCAGGCAGCCGCGGAGCGGCTGCGGAGGTGAGCCACCAGGTGGGTTCCTGCGGTGGCAGCAAGTCCAGGCCGGCCCGGTTGCGGGTTTCATCAGGTACGAGGACGGCGACCGGGACGACGACCTCCGCTGCGCTCGCTCCCCCGTGGTAGCCGGCTTTCAGGGGTCCGTACCGGAGGGTCTCGTCGACGGCCAGGACGGCTCGGTGGCCGTCGGTGAGGACGCGAGAACCGCTGACTTCAATTTCGTCGTCCTGGATGGGAGCGGTCGCCGGGCGAGAACGAGCACTGGAAATATTCGGGTACGAGCGTTGTGCGCCTTGGCGGCGTTCGACGATGTGACCGTGGTCGGAGGTCACGACGACGGTTCGCCCTGCGGCTGCAGCCCGAGCGAGAACCGGTTCAAGATGCTTGACAGCGTCAGCGGTCCAAACCGTTCCCGCGGGGTCGCTGCGGTCGAGTGCGTCGTCGATCGTGTTCAGGACGACGGTCACCAGCGACAGCTCGATGTCATCGATGGCACCGCCGACGTCCGGGCTGACCGACCAGCCTGCTGCCGTCGTATCCACTGCCTTTTTGTGGAAGAGCCGTGCAGTGATCTTTCCGCCTTTGGCGGTGACTTCGGCGTACCCGTGCTGTTCTTCGGACTGCTGCCCGCGGGTTAGGCGGCCGGAGAGCAAAGAGGCACGACTCACCTCGGTGACTGACGGCAACGCCGCGAGCGCTGCGGTCCTTCGGCGGTTGCCGGCTCCTGGGAGGGCAGCCTCGAGCCAGCCGAGACGTGTAGTCGCGTCGGACAGGATCTCCGTCGCGACAGCGGCGCTCATGCCGTCGAGGACGAGCAGCAGCACGGGGGCCTTGCGGGCGAGCGGGATGACGCAGCCTGGTAGCAATTGCTCCAGGTACCAGATGGTTCCCGAGTCGGCGGGCACGCCGCGGCTGGTAGGGATTGGCGCTGAGGCGAGCGCCCGGGCGAAGCGACGTTCCTGGGCGCGACGTCGCTTCTGCGCGGCCGTGACGACGGCATGGAGTGCGCTTGACAGGCTCGGATCGTCAACGCCGCCGAACGCGTCGTTGATCGCCGCGTCAGCCCACGCCGCGTTGTCGAGGTACTGGCGCACAAGAGCCCCGAGGGCAGCGGCATCCGAGGCAGCGCCGGGCGGTGGATCAACCTCCGCGAGCCACCGGACAAGTCGTACCGCAGCCTCGAAGGGAACGCGAAGTGGCGTTTTCGCTCCGAGCCGGTGCTTCTGAACTGCTGCCCAGGCGGTCTCGACGGTGTTCGTGTTGTCGAGATGGCCAGGTGAAGCGACTGCCCGTCGCAGGGCGTCGGCAAGCGCGACAAATCGTGCTCGTAATCCGCCGGCGAGAAGTTCTGAGTAGCGGGCCAGCGGCTCGGCTTGGAGATGCGTGAGAATTACGTCGGCCCGGTCGAGGGAGCGCGCGACATCGTCATCGGCGCGCCGATCGTGAATCAGGTCGGACAACAGTGTGTCCGCTGCTTGTCCGAGTGTGGCCAACGCGGCCTGCGAAGGGCTGGTATCGCCCCACCGCGGTTCGAGCCGGACCAGAGCAAGTTGGGCCTGATGCGCTGTCGGTGGGTCATATCGGTCAGCGGTCAGCAAGCGGAGGACCAGACCGAGCGGTACGACGTCGGCGAGCTCGCCGCGAGACAGCAGCGCACGTATCGGGCCTGCCGCCGAGCCCGCCCGCTGCGCGATCCAGTCAAGCGTGGTGTCGGCGAGCAGGTCTCCGACGCTTCGGCGCAAAGCACCGAGGGAGGCGACGCTCTGCGCAGCGATCGACCAGCGGAGGACGCCGAGGACGTCGGCGGTGTCCGTATCGAAGCCGAGGTGGGTTGCGGCGACGGCACCAAGTGCGTGGGTGCGGGTGAGGACTCCGGCCGGGGCTGCAGGCCAGCCCGCCTGCGGGGTTGCAGCGACCAACGCGGTGGCGAGCTCTCGGTTGTCCGGTCGGCTGGTCAGGGCAGGGTCGATCCCGGTGGCAGCGAATCGAGTCCGCACTGCCTCCCACGGGTCAGGGCTGCGCAAGCGCTGCCAGATGAAGTGGGCGAGGATACCGGCGCCGAGGTCGGCGTCGTCACGGTCGGTGACGACGACGAGCCAGTCGCCGTCGCGGTGGTCGCCGAGCAGCTCGCGGGCGGCCAGCGCTGACTCGGCCGCTCGGACCCGTACGGTCTGGCCCTGGTGTTGGAGGTCGGCGGTGATGGCGCGGTCGGGGACGCCACGGATGCCGATGACGCCGCTGCCGTAGTTCTTAGCGCGGGCTTCGTCAACGATGGCGAGCACCATCGATGCGCTCACCCGCGTTGTGGCCATGGCGACGGTCACGGCAGCACTCGCCACGTCACCTCAACGGTGACGTCAGGGTTGTCGTTCAAGAAGGCTTGCAGCTGGTCCATGATGTCTCTGTTTCCCGCTCCGCCTGCCCGGCTGGAACTCCCGGCCTTGGGCCCCGACACCACCGGCGGCTTTGGCTTGGGCGTAGGACCCGCCGGGGGCGCGGTGCTTCCCGCCAACCAGCTGAAGATCCCGTCCTCGCAGGAGGCAAGCGCCCGTCCGATCGGGACTGGTAACTCGTCCTGCTCCAGAGCGGCCCGTAGGCCGTTCACGACGGCAGCAGCATCCGCGGCGCGGCTTCCCTCGCCCTTCATAGCTTCGCGAAGCGGGTCGAGCCGGTGCCAAGGAAACGCAGTGAGTGCCTTGTCAACAGCGTCCGCCGAAGCCAGCGATTTGCCCGCGGCGACTGGAGTCGCACCGCCGAGATCCGCCTTCGCCAACACCTGGACGAGCTTGACGCCGTCCAGGTGACGTAGTTGCTGCATCAGCGCGGAACAGGCTTTGGCGGTCCTCAGCCGGCTACCTTCTGCAATCGCCAGACGTCGGTACGCCGCCTCGATCGCTCCCACCAGCCCGGGCGCTGTCTTCGATAGTTCCGCTGCCTTGGTGGCGACCTGCCCGACGAAATCAGCCACAGCGGGCGCGGTGAGATACGCCCCGGCTGTGATGCCGAGCATCGCGCCGGCCACGGTTCGCGCCGTCTCCCAATCACCGGCGGACGGCAGTTCCTGGGTGCGCAGCTCCATCACCGGGGTGAGCGAGCCAGGCTCCGGTACGACCGGTAGCGCCGTCCCTTGTTGGAACCAAGCCCGCTGCCGCAGCGCCGCCCACGCGATGACAACCAGGTCGGCGACCTCGTCCCGCAGCCCATGGGCGGGCGAGACGTCTCGGATCCAGCGCCGCAGCTCCGCGACGGTCACCGGACCGTCGGCGGGCTTGCCATGTTCCTGCGCTCGTCGGCCGAGTGCTCGCTCGATCTCCTGGCCCCACGGGGTGAACCGATCGTCGCCGAAGAGGTAGTGCATCTCCGTGGCCTTGCCGACGCCGAGCGGCTCCGCGATCCGTCGTACCACGGCGGCGTCGGCCTGAAGCTCGACGCGTTTCTCGCTGTCCGCCGCGCTCTGTGCGACGTACCGAGCAACGGCTTTGAGGTCGCGGACTTTGACCTCGACGTCGCCTGGCTCGAACAGCGGATGCGCGGGGTAGAGGGCCTTGAACGCCTGGTCGAGCAGGTTGTTGAAGGCCTGACCGAGCGTGGCGCCGACCGGATTGACAGGGGCGAAGCGGCGCTCGAAGGAGAACAGCGTCCGCTCGTGTGACGCGTCCTCGATGAGGACACCCGGGCGCGGTGACGCGGCGCCGTATGCCTGCTGCACCGCGTCCTCAAGGCTGCGCCGCAGCGTGTTTCGCTGGGACTCCAGGATTGACCGGGCCAGGGCACGGTCGGTCTCGTTGAGGTGGTCGGCGTGCCCCTGCCAGCGCTCGGTGCTGCCTTCGAGCAGCCAGTTGAGGATGACGAGGCGTCGCAGTTCGCGGATCTTGTCGTCCGACAGGAACCGCGGCAGCCACACCACGGTCCGCTCCTGCACACCGCGAGCCACCATCTCGTCCAGCCGTTGCAGGTCCTCGGCTGTCGAGTGGCCCGGGTCGTCGAACGGGTGGTCGATGACGATGCGCCAGGTGTCCGGGGCCGCCCGGAAGTGGTCGTCGGACAGCCAGCTGCGGTCGCGAACGTTGCCGAAGAGTACATCGACCTTGCGCTTCGAGCCACGCCAGGTGAAGTCGTACGGGTAGGCGCCTTGCAGGTCCTGGGACGCCAGCGTAATGCCCAGGCTTTCGCTGACGAGTTCCTTCAACAGTTCACGGCGCCGGCCCTCGTTGTCCTCGGCCTTGGCCCGCTCCACGATCGACTCGTAGTCGACGTCGGACAGCTGCACCCGGATCGTCGGGTTCCGGTCGTCGCCGTCGAGATGGATCTCCGGAATGTCCCGGGCCCAGGTGCGCACCTTGGACAGCACGACAGCCGCCTCACCACCCGGCAGCGGCGACACGATGGAACCGTGGTTGAGCGACGCGAGCCGGGCCGCGGTCAGCGCCATCAGGGCCGGAACCTTCGGGGCGACGGCCGACAACAGGAGAGTCTTGGCCAGCCGATCATCGGTGCGGAATCCCGGCGGAACCTTCTCGGGCTCCTCGCGCAGGGTCCGCTCGTCGATGCCGTGAATCCCGAGCAGCAAGGGCCGCAGCTTGTCCGTGTAGAGCTTGTTGGCCGACCGAAAGAGAGCAGCCGCCTCGGCGTCCAGCGCCTGCCCGGTCTGCCCCTGCACCACAAGGTCGAAGGAGTCACCGACCGGGATAATCTGGTCGATCGTAAGAGTCTCGCGCCGGTCGACGAGCATCTGCTGCATGACCTTGAGCGCGGTCCGCTCCCGTTGCATGACGCTGGCCAGGCTACGCAAGGTCGACACCAGGGCCGGCGAGAACGGGTAGGTGAGGCGGAACGCCTTCTCATCGGAGCCCCGATGCCGTTCATCGGTGTTCACACCGTCGAGCAGCACGTCCCACACCGCCGGCCGGCGGTCGATCGCACCGAACGCGCCCTCGAGCACGACGGCAGCATCCTCGTCCTTGGGCTGCAGGAGGCGGCGATTGGCCACGTACGGCAGGTTGTCGTCGCCGAGCGGGATGACACCGAACCGGCCTTCCTGGTGGCGGAAGGCGCGGTCGAGCGCGTCCTGCTCCGCGCCGCTGGCGCCCGAGTCGGCGAACCAGCGCCGCAGGTCCATCTGCCGGGCCACAAAGGAGATGAGCGGGATAGGACGACCACCGATGGACGACTCGACCAGTTTGGTGAGCTTCTGCGATTCGCGGCGGAAGAACTCCCGGTCCTGCACCGAGAACGCCAGCCACAGGACCAGCTCGTCCAGGAACAGGACCACGGCGTCGTAGCCGAGGCTCTTGGCGTGCGTCGAAATCGCCGCCAGTCCGGTGTCCAGGTCGACGTATTCCGCCTGCTGCGTGTAGGAGCGGAAGTACGTTTCGACCAGAGCCGACACCAGCTTCTGCCGGCTGGGGCTCGCGGCCGAGGCGGCACGCGCCTCGGCGTAGCGAACAGCATCCCACTCCCCCGCGCCCAGCACAGCAGCCCAGGGATCGGCCGCGCCGCCGCCCTCGCCCCCTGCTTCGCCGTTAAGGCCGGCGAAGAACTGCTGGTCACCGAGCTGGGCCCGGTAACGCTCAGCGTCTTCGAGAAGAGCATCAGACTTGTGTACAGCCGGCAGCGGCGCCCCCGGGTGACGCTCGCCGATCTGGCGGATGTAGCCCTGGAAGAGGGCCTCCTCCATCGTCCGCGCCCCGAGCATGTGGAAGGCGAGCGGCAGGATTTTGCGGTCGGCCAGGACGGGGTCGTGGCGCGCCACCACGGGCTGAAGCTCAGCCTTGGAGCGGGCGGCCGGCTCGTGTTGAAGGAGGGCATGCAGCACGGCCATGAAGTGCGACTTACCCGAACCGAATGAACCGGTAAGGAACGAGCCGCGGCTCGTGCCGGAGGTGATGCCCTCCGCCACCAAGCCCATAGCCGCGTCGAACGCCTCGACAAGTGCATCGGTGACGACATACTCGTCAAGCGTGCGCTGGACCGCGCTGTGCCCGACCGAGTCGGTCAGACGCAGAACGTAGTCCTCCGCGCCGGCACGCTCGGGAATGCTGATGACGTCACGGAGCGGGGTGTTCACGCCTTCTCCTCAAGCTGCATCGTCATGGCCGTCACGACCTCGGCCGCCGTCCGCGACTGGCGGCCGGCGGCCTCCAGGCACCGAGCTGCTCGACCGTCATGCCCACCTGGTGAGCGCGACCGCGCAGCTGCTCTTCGAGGTAGTCGGCCAGGTTGAGCTGATAGGTGGAGTCGGTCTCGTCGTGCCACTGCCGCACCCAGGGCTGAAGCTCCGCGAGACCGGCAACCAGGGGGACAAGCTTATCGTCGGCCCAGCCTTCGGCCTCCCGCTCGGCGATCACCGCGTTCAGGGCCAGGGCCTGCTGAGCATGGTCCCAGCCGGCCCACCCGAGCAACTGGGTGGGGTCGGTCTCTCGCCCAGCGTTCGGGTAGAGGATGAACCGCTCCTTGGGTACGTCGAGCTTGCCCCGGTGCTGCCACCACGACTGCTTCCGGAAGTCCGCGGACGTGTACTTCGGCGGCACCGGAATCTCGCCCACCTTCTCACCCTCGTCCTCGCGGCGCTGCAGATCCCAGGTGTGCTCCCAGGCCTCACGCTTACGCAGCCCGGAATCCTTAAGCCGGTACGCGGCCAGGAAGGGCACGCTCTCCGTGTCCAGCAGCGTGGAGAGCTGCTGGGTAACCGACCGATCCTTGCGACCGTCCCACAGCTGCAGGACGGAGACGAGGTCTGAGTCACGGGTCACGATGTCGGCGAGCTGAGCAATCGACCGCACAGTCGGCCGCCCCTGAGCATCGAACCAGTACGTGTGGGCCTCTAGCCGGTCGAGAAGCCACGCCCGCAACGCCTTTTCAACCCGCTTCTCCCAGGGCTCAGTTGCCCACCGCCGCTTGCACTCGGGCCGCTCAAGCAAGTTGATAAACTTGTTTGACTCGATCAGATCAAGCCGCCGCTGCACCAGCTCCCGATATCCCTGCGGCCAGCGTGTCGGAATCTCCGTAATCGGGGTCGATCCATGGCGGGCGAACCACTGCGTCGACTCGTCGCCAGCCGCAACCTTGCGAGCAAGTGCTATCTCGAAAGCTCGCTCACCAAGAGATAGGTGCGGCAATTCCTCTAGGGAAGATGTTAGATCTTCATCGATTATCCCATACAGCCAGTAGACTTTCCAATCGAGGTCCTCCTGCTCGGCAATCATCTGGCTCCGCGACGCATCATCATCTGATCGAAGATCTCGCACAAGATCCTCAGATGGAGCGCGCGAGGTTGAAGCCATTACAGAACCAAAACGCATTGCCGCGCCTTGCGCAAGCCGGTCTAGCGAGCGTGCGCGATCGACAGGAAGGACGGCACAAAGCGGAAAATCCTCAAGAGTCGTTCCAGTAAACTCGTAACGAGGCTCCCAGCTTTCGTCGCCGATTCCACCACCGATCCCGCCATTTCCCTTGTTATGGCTGTTCTGCTTGAGCCAGAAGCAGGCTGTCGACGAGTTGAGCACTCCGAGCAGCGCGAGGTGATCGTCCTCCGTCGCCCCCTCCGGCAGCTTAATCACCGGCGCTGTGCTGGCAGCGAGCTTACTGTCGCGATCAAGCGCAAATTGGTTGTGAGTTGCCACGAAAGCGAACGCAATGGAAAGGCCTCCCAGCCGCTTCGGGTAGGATTCGAGATGATCGAACCACGGCCGCTTCTTGTCCTCTAGAGTTTCGCCAAAGATCAATCGCCTACGAAGTACCGTCCGGTGCGGCCAAAGCAGTGAAACCACGTCCGAGTCATGGGCGACTGACTGATTGGCGCGATCATCAGCGTAAGGCCAAAGCGCAAATGAATTGGCACCTGCAACGTAGTCGCGAACAGCTTCACCTTGCATGATGGGGCGAGCGTCGACGTTTCGGCCATATCGATGGACAGTCCGAAGGCTCGGGTAGTACCACGCGTCGTCGCCACCCACCTTGGTGGTGCGGCCCAGGTCGAGGATGACTTCTCCAAGCACCTGGCTTTTTGCGTCCGTGATTTTCTGAGCGAGCGCCGATACTCCGCCGCCAGCAAGACTCCAGGGATGTGTCGCCAAGACCGTGCGCGGGAGACGGGTGACCGAAACAAAACCACCCTGATCATATTCGCCTTTGCCGATATTTTTAACAATTTCAGTCCAGACAAGGCCCTCTCCCGGGATATCGGGTTGGCCTGGTTCGCCGCGGATCCCTAATACTGCCCTGACAGTGTCAGTCGAGGCCGCCTGGTGTCGACCTACTATTATGACCGTCGGAGTTCCGTGACCAGGGATGTAGGCACCAGAGGTATCAACGACCAGCCTAAGGTCCTGTTTGCTGAGGAAGTCCTCGATCAGTCGGGATCCAAACTCCCGCTTCATAAACGAGTTCGACGTGATTTGACCGACCCACCCTCCCTGGCGATCACCCAACGTAGGCCTAGCCAGCTGGAAGAATCGTTCCATGAAGGGGACCGTCAGCGCGTACGTTCCCTTGCAAGTTGAATAGAGTTCGCGGTAGGCCGCGTTGAGCTTCTTGTCCCTAACGGGGATATACGGCGGATTGCCGACGACGACGTCGTACTGTCCCGGTTCGAGGATCGAACGAAGGGCCGCAAGGTCTTCGGTCGCGTAGGCGAACCCGCTGAGCCCTGAGTCGTAGTCCTCCATGCCCGGCAGGTCCAACGCCAGCTGCGCGCGCCCATGCAGCAGCGAATCCCCGGCTGCGAGCTGGAATTGGAACGCCGGTGCGTATTCCAAGGACGTGAGGCTGGCTGCCTGAAGCGCTGCGACCATCAGCCTGAAGCGGGCGATGGCTACGGCGAACGGGTTTAGGTCCACGCCGTGGATGGCGTCGAGGGCTTTCTGTACTCGCGCCTGCACCTCCATGCCCGGCGCGTGCGTCGCCCAGAGATCCTTGAGTCGCACGAACGCGCCAAGCAGGAAGTGGCCTGATCCGCACGTGGGGTCGATGAGTTTGAAGCCTTCGAGCGGCCGCTCGTCGAGTGCTGGTTCCATCGTCTGGTCGAGAATGAACTCTTCGACAAACTCCGGCGTCTGAAGCAAGGCAAAGGTGCTCTTGGCGTAATCGGACAGATCTTGGTAAAGATCGCCGAGAAATCGAGTCGACAAATCGCGATCAGCGAAGTTCCAGACGAGGTCGCCGTCGGCGGTGCGTTCACGCCAGAAGGCGATGAGCCGCTTGGCGGCCTGACCCGACGGAGAGACCGTCCACAGCGGCGAATGCGACTCGACCAGATCCCGGGTCGCCTTCGTGTTCCGCAGGTATTCGACCGCATGGAGCACCCACTCCCGGTCGGTGTCTTCGGGGTGGGCGCGGAAGTAGGCGAGTTCCGCGTCCAGTGCCTCCTGCCGGCGGTCGGCGGGGCCGGCGATCCAGACCGGCTTGAGCAGGCGGTTGTCCTCGCAGAATCGTACGAAGACCGTGGTCAGTACCCACGCGACCGCAGCCTGCGTCACCCGGTCGTCGCGCCATTCCTGCCACGACATGGCCGTCCGCTCGCGGGTTTCCGCGGCCTTGTGCTCCTGCTTCCAGGTCGCCAGGACGTCGGGCTGCGAGGCGACACGGTCGCGAAGGTCGTCCTCCAGATCGAGGACGACCTTCTTGAGCGCTGCCGTCAACCCCGTTGAGACCGCCATTGCTACTGCTCCTTCTGGGTGGCTGCGCTCAGAGCAGCCGTGCTGTCGATCCACTCGTTGTCGAGGTTGACGAACTGGTTGGGTGCGGCGAGCGGCACCGGCCGGCCGTCAATCACAGGACCGTGGTTGCCGTTGAGCTGCGGCACGAGCAGCCAGACCGCGCGGCGGCGCGGCGCGGCCAGGTCGGTCCAGCGGGTCAGCAGCGCCATGTTGTCATAGCGCGCCAGCGGCGACGCGTCCGTGAGCAGCACCGGCGAGTCCGCGCTCCCGTCGGTAAGGGCTCGCTCGACGGCCGCCTCGACCTCGGGCCAGGATCGGCGGATCAGCTCTTCCAAACCCCGGCGGGGACGGCTCGACTCGCGTTCGGCGTCCGCGGCGCGTACCAGATCCCACGGCATGTTGGCAGCCGCGGACACCGACCGCAGTGCCTCCAGCAATGCGCCGGTCAGGTCGACCGTGGTGGCGCCGTAGCGGGCCTGGGCAGCATCGATCAACCGGCCCAGGCGGTCGGCCCGGGTGCCGAGCGCGAGGAACGACCGGCTGCCGATGGACGTTTCCAGCCTCGCTCCCAACGCGCCGGTCGTGCCGACGGGAGATGTCGTCACCGCGAGGCTGGTCGCCGACCGGGACTCCAGCCCGGTTGTGGCCGCGCCGGTCTGCAGGGCCCGATAGACGCGCAGCCGGTCGTCGAAGGTCAGGCCGAGACCCGCGTCGGTGATCAGGCTGTCGAGCGCCGGCCGTTGCGGCAACCCCGGCACCGCGGGGAACCGGACCCGTACGCGTTCGCGGATCTCGTCCGGGGTGAGCTGCTGCCCACCGAAGTCCGCGAAGGTCTGAGCCAGGGCCGCGAGCGCGGTGAATTCGCGGTGGTGCAGGTCGCCGGCGCCGGTGGCGGCCGCGTGCGTCGACGCGGCAGCGGCCAGAGTCACGCGGCGTAGAGGATCGGCGAGGGCCGCCGGCCAGCTGCTCTCGGCGGGGACGGCCGCTTCGAGGCGGGCTTGCACACGCTGGGCTGGAATGAGCGCGTTCGCAGCGTCGCCGGTGGCACCGACCAAGCGGTCCGCCTCGGCGGCGAGCGACTCGGCGACGTCACACAGCGTCTGATCCTCGGCCAGGAGCGTGACGACTCCCGCCCGTCGGCGGACCCAGACCGGAAGCTGCGAACCGTCGGCCTTGTTCATCGCTTTGCGCCGTTCCAGCGCGAAGCGGAGCAGGCCACGCGCCAATCGCTGGTCCACATGCGTTTCGGGTGCGAGCGTTTCGAGCACCGTGCGGGTCAGCTCGGCGACGGTCGCGACGGAGCCGAGCTCGGTGAGGCGGGCTGAGACCGCCTCTGCCAGCCGGTCAAGAAGGGCTCGCGCGTCATCGTCGCCCGCCCACCGCTCCTGCAGGGTTCCGAGCAGTGTCGTGATGCGCGACGGCTGCACCGGCTCGTCAAGGTTCGCCCCGAGCTGGGCATGGGTGGCGAAGGCATCGAGCGCCGTGTCGAACCCCAGGACCAGCCGGACGACTCCGCCGCGTGACGGTGAACGCGGTGTGGCGACGACACGCAGCAACAGGTCGGCGGCGGCCGTGGGACTGAGCGCCGGACCGCTTCGGTCGGTCGTACGGACTTCGTCACCGAGCCGGGCGCGCCACTCCTTGATGCGTGACGTGATCTGCAAGCGAGTCGAGTTCGCGACCCCCTGCAGCCGGGACAGCCTGACCGGGTCGACGGTCAGCAGCTCGCCGACGGTCTCGACGGCATAGGGCTCCAGCGCCGACAGTGCCCGGCCGGTCAGCCCGGAGTCACGCAACGGCGTGGTCAGAGCGGCCTTGGCAGCAAGTTCGTCGTACGACTCGCCGGGCTCGGTGGTGTCGTCCTTCGCGAAGATCGTCAGCCACGCGGTGCGCATGGCCTCGGCGGTGTGATGCCGGGCTCCGGCGTCGCTGGCCAATGCCTTACGGAAGAAGTCGACCAGATCGCCGGCCAACGTCTGGTCGAACATTTCCGGCCTGATGGTGGCCTCGTCCCGGGTGCTTCCCGGGTCGCCCTTGCCGTCTCCGTAGACCGGGACGCTGCCGGTCGCCATCTCGAAGAGAACCACGGCTGCGGCATAGCGTTCCGCCGCCGAGTCGTATCGATCCCGGGCGCCGGTCAGAAACGGGTCGAGGTACGGCGGGGTCCCGGCCTGCGTGGCGGAGGCTGCGGCGCGGGTCAGGGAGAAGTCGAAGAGGATCAGGTGCTTGGTGCGGTCGCCGCGGCTCTCCCGTACGCCCAGGTTGGACGGCTTGATGTCACGGTGATCAATTCCGGCCTTGTCCAGCGCGACGAGGCTGTCGAGAAGGTCCTTTCCATACCGGTCAAGCAGGTCGTATGACAGCCGGGTACGCGCCCGCAGAGCGCTGGTCAAGGTTTCCGGTCCCGCGCTTTCGAGCAGCAGCGCCCGCCGGCCACCAACGACCACGTGCGGATCGAGAACCTTCACGATACGGGGGTGGTCGAGCCGCTTGAGCGCCTCCGCCTCATCGTCGAGACGCGTCGCGGCCGTATCGTTGAGGGCCACCTTGAGGACGCATTCGGGGTCTCCTTCGGCGAGCAGATCCTGCACGAGCAGGCCCACGGCCGTCGAGCCCTGCCCGAGCCGCCGGATCAAGCGGAACCTTCCGTCGAGAACGGTGCCGGGTGCCGCCTCGAGCGGGTCGGTCTCCTCGTTCGCGGTGGCGACGTCGCGCTCGGCCGCGCCGAGCTGCGACAGGAAGGTCGTGACGTCAGCCGTCCGCCGGCTGGGTGCCGGATCGGTCGCTTTGAGGACGAGCGAGCGCAGCGTCGAGGGGATCTGCGGCAGCTCGATCGCCAAGTCGAGGCCTTGCTGGTCGCGCAGGCGCTGCTTCAGGGCACTCCGGCTCGGTGCCGGCGATCGCCCGGTGAGCAGATAGAAGGCCAGGCTGCCCAGACCGAACACATCAAGCCGGATGCGGTCGGCGTCCGCGCTCCAGGCCCCCTCGGGCGCGGTGAACACCTCGGCCGCCCCTGATCCGTGATCGTCCAGGGACACGTCGACCAGCGAGGTCACGCCATGAACGGTGCCGCTGGTAGCTGAGACGCTCTGGAGACTTCCGGAGCCCTGCCAGTCACCGACCCGAACTTTGACGTCACCCTGGGTGCCGGGGACCGGACGCACCCACACCGCGGGCGGAATCAGCCCGCGGTGGACGACCCGGTTGTTGTGGGCGTACTGCAAAGCCTCACCGATCTGGCGGATCATCGACAGCTGCGTCGCCAGCGGTACGCCCTGTTCCTGGCCGGCGAGCCACAGGTCGAGACGTTGCCATTGCTGGTCGTACGGGTAGACAAGCCCGATGCCAAGTTCGGATTCGACCAGGTCACGAGGGCGCAGCAGCCCGTCGTGCTGCAGCCGCGACATGATGCGGAACTCGTGCTCCGCGATCTGACGGGCCGCGGCTCGCTCCGGTTGACTCGCAGTCGGCGGCAGCACCCGGAAACGGATCCGGGCACGGTCCTGCTGGACCACCCGGTGGTAGGCGAGCCAGTCCTGCCAGCCTTCGTCGGAGTCGATGGCCTGGTCCTCGATGACCCACGAGCCCGCCTCGCGTTCGCGGCGCTGCACGAGGCCGATGCGCTCCAGCAGCTTGACCAGGATGTGTTCCTGGTTCGGGCCGATCGCCCGCCGCCCTGCAGGTTCGAGCACGAGTTCGGAGATGCCGGTGAGGTGGCTCTGCGAGACGCGGTCGTCGAGGCCATAGAGGTTGATCGCACTCGCCGGGCCGAGAACGCAGCGCAGGTCGGGGTGGTGCAGGAAGACGGCCTCCTGGACGAACGGAATGACGTCCCGCTCGTCGGAGATCTGAACGTTCTGCTCCTGCGCCCACAGCCGCAGCTCGTCTCTCAACTTGCTCGCGAAATACTGCGCTTTACGCCGCGTCAGCTTGAGCGGGGAATCTTCCGGCCGCCGACCGTCACGGGCCCAGCGCTGATCGTCACCCCGCAGTGTGCCGGAGTAGTACTTGAGCTCGATGAGGTGCAGCTGCTTACGACCGAGAAGGAGCAGATCGACCTCGTGCCATCGGCCCCGCGAATCGCGGAACTCAAAGTTCGACCAGGCGCGAAACGGCGTCTCGTCGGGCATGATCGCCCGGACCAGGGCCAGTCCCTCGGCTTCGTGAGGAAACTGCGAGGGCGAGACGTCGACCCACCGGTCCTGCCCAGCCTCTACCACTGTTCCACCCTCCGCGCCGCGCCCGGTTCGTCCCCACCGCTCCGGCCGCAGCAGCATATCCGGTCAGTACTCGACGGTCGTCGTCTCATTCGGCAGGACCTCACCGAGCGTTGGGTCAGCGCTGATGAGTGCGGCTACCTCACCACCAGGACAAAGGAGCCTCCCAGCGCGGTCGCGGCCGGGACGTCAGCGACCCACTCAGCGATCGCGGCGTACGAGCGCTAGCCGGCCACTACGGCACACATGGCAGCAGTGACGACGACCGTCAGCTGGTACCGCACCCCGAGACGGCACGGGGATCCGGCAGATCGTTGTCACCTTCCGTTGCCGGCATTGATCAGAAGGTAGCCGTCGCGCGAGCCGGTGCATAGTCCAACGGCCTGCCGGGCCGCTGCGGCCACCGACATGTTCCATGGTCCGAACGACGACCATGCGGCCGATGGATTGAACTGTGGGAGCCGGCGCACCACGGCAATCATCGTTTCCGCGGGCGCCTCGTAGCCGTCGATTCGGCAGCAGACGGCGTCTTGTGCCTGCTGACGGTCTTGCCGCGGCCGTGGACCAGCTCCCGCTGCTTAGGGTTCGCGGCAGCGGGAGTGTCGTACCGGCCCGTTACAGTCAGGCCCGACCTTGAGGAGGTGGATCCGGTTGGCGAGCCGCGGAGCGATACCGGACCGGGAAGTCAAACGCCTCTATGCGGTCAGTGGAAACCTCTGCGCCTTCACCGGCTGTGAACAGCGGCTGTGCGAGCCGGGCGATTCGGGAGAGCCCGGAGTGGTCACCGGCGAGATGGCGCACATCGTCGCCGCGAGCAGGCAGGGACCGCGCGGGCGCGGGGTGCTCACCGACGACGAGCGGAACAGCGCCGAAAACCTGATCTTGCTGTGCGAACGGCACCACAAGATCGTCGACCGTAGGCCGCGCACCTACACGGTCGATGTGCTGACAGAAATGAAGCGCCGCCACGAGGCGCCGTTCCTCGCCGCGCCGACTGAAGCCACCGCAGCCCCCGTTGTGTCCGAGACGTTGCTGTCGAGCCTGCTGGTCGTCTCGGAGTTGCCGCAGCAGATTCGGTCGGCGCCGTACGTGGCCGCCAGCCCGAAGGAGGTGGCTGCCACGGTCCGCTGGGATGCCGACGAGGGCCCGGTCGCGTTTATCACCCGTGAGCGGCGCTTGTTTGCCTTCCACGATCTGCGGTCGGCGTCGGGTCCGTTCGCCCGCTCAGTCGACCGGGGCGCGGTCGAGTCACTGACGGCCCGGGACCTGTGCAGCACATCAGACGGGCAGCGCTGGTACGTGGAGCTGCTCAACCGGACGCTGTCATGGCATCTACGCAGCCTCGGGATGCGGTTCGACCAGGGGCACAACCGGTACTACTTCACTCTGCGCGAGGATGGGTCGAGTCCGCGTATGGACTACCGGTCCAAAACCGGTCGGGCGATGTCCCGAGACGTGGTTCGCGAGGCCGTGCGCCGCGACGGCACGTCCCGCGGTTTCTGGTGGCACGACGCGGTCGCGTTGCGGTTCCTTCCACTTCGCGGACGGGGCTGCGTGTTGTCGGTACGCCCCGAGTACCACCTAACCAACGACGGCCGCGAGCCCCTCGCCGGGCCGTTGGTCGGCCGGCGGGTCACACGCCGCAAGTCCCGCATCTACAACGGCCAGTACATCGACGGCATCCAGTTCTGGCGAGAGGTCATCACCGCCAGTCGCCCGCGAAGGGTGCTGCGTGTCGGTGGCCAGCGCCTAGTCATCGAGAACGAGCTGCTCGGCTGCGACATCACTTGGCCCGGCGTCCCCAACGACGTGCTTGCGCTGACCGCCGGGCCGGTCCCGGACGACTTGCTCAGCCTGCTCGACGCCGAGGACTTCGCCTCGGACCTCGATGACGACCTCGACGACTGGGACGATGATGAAGGCTGATCCGCGCCTGCTGGCCACTGCGCCGAGGAACCTGCCCACGCTCGCGCGCCCCACCCTGGGCGCTCGGTGGCTGCCCGAACCGTCGCTCCGCTTCGCTGGCGACGCCGAGCACCTCGATCCCAAGGTCGGAATTCCGCTGCACGGACCCCGTTCGTTCGGCACCGGCCGGCACCCGGCCGAGATCCACGTCGGATTCGTCGGGACCGCCGAGGCCGTCGACCGAGCCCAGCGGTTCCTTGCTCAAGCAGCGGGTGGCGTCGACGGCGACACGCAACACCACCCGTTCCCTGGGTGCGAACCCGGCGAGGGCTTCCGAAGCGATCTACGGCTCGACGACGACCTCGTCGAGCGGATCACCACACGGGAGATGCACGCACTGCTGGACATCACCAAGACCCGAGAGCGGTTCGAACGTGCACTGGCGCTACTCGATGAGAAGATGGCGCTGCTGCAGGACCGCGACCATCCTCTGGATTGCGTGTTCATCGTCATCCCGGAGGCGCTGTTCAAGGCATGCCGGTCAGTCAAGTACCGGCAGAACGGCCAACTCGTCGAACGCGACCTCCGCCGGGCGTTCAAGGCGATGGCGATGCGGTACCGCATCCCCACCCAGTTCTTGCGCGAATCCACCACCGGACTCACCGACACACGCCGACAGATGGACCACCCCTCCGAAATCGCCTGGAACCTGTTCACCGGCCTGTACTTCAAAGCGGGCGGACTGCCGTGGTCACCAGCGGACATCACCCCCGGCACCTGCTTCATCGGGGTCAGCTTCTTCCGACCAATGGGCAGCGACAAGACCCTGCGCACCTCCGTGGTGCAAGCTTTCGATGAAAACGGTGACGGCCTTGTCCTGCGGGGTCATGACTTCCGCTGGGATGAGGCCCGCGACGGCCGGTCCCCCCATCTTCCTGAGGACCTCGCGGCCGACCTGGTCCGCATGGTCCTCGACCGCTACCGCAAGGAACGCAAGCAGACCCCGCGCCGGGTGGTCGTGCACAAGAGTTCGCTGTTCACCGGCCCCGAACGTGCTGGCTTCCAAGACGGCCTCGACCAGGTCGCCGAACACGACCTGGTATGCCTCGCACCGCGCAGCGATGTACGCCTCATGCGCCAGGGCCAATACCCCCCGCTGCGCGGAACCACCTTCGCTCTCGGCGACGACAGCTACCTCTACGCGACCGGCTACATTCCCGCGCTCGGCTACTACCCGCAAGGTCACGTGCCCACACCGTTGCTGGTCGCCGACCACGTCGGCGACACCCCGCACGACCGGCTACTCCGAGAGATCCTCCTCTTGACCAAGATGAACTGGAACTCCGCCGAATACGCCGAGGCCCTGCCCATCACCCTGAGGTTCAGCAGGCTCGTCGGCGCAGTCCTACGCGAGGTACCCGCCGACCAGGAGCCCGCCACCAAGTACAGCTACTACATGTAGCCCCGAGTGCAACGAGCGCGGCGCCCAGGATGGGACGGCTACGGACCCCGCCCACCCGCCGACCCGGCACCGAAAACCGCAATGCCCGAGACGGGCCGCCCCGGCGGAAGGACCGTCCTCATTCCGTCAGAAGTGCCGGACCTCCGCCTGGCACCGTCTGCGTCCTGACCGCGGCGGCCGGTGCCGCCGCGGTTGTTGAGGCCTTCTCGTGGGCACGGCACGGTCCCGAGCCGTGCGGCACCGTGCCGTGGATCTCCTCACGTATCTCGCTCAAGGCGCTGAGGACGAGCGTCCTGCCGGCCGGCCTTGACCGTAATCGGAACGCTAAAATACGGCGACAAGGAGCCAGGGGCAGGCTGTCAATCCCCTGGAATCGTGGAGGGCTCCGTTATGCCGCCCGGGTCTCCAGGGCGCGGGTCTCTGCTCGTTGTCGATGGGTAAGCGCAAGGCGCAGGCGGAGTGCCGGCGGCGCCGGTTGTAGAAGTCGGTGATCTAGGTCGCGATCTTCAAGCGGGCTTCTGTGCGGGTGCGGAACTGGCGGCGGTGCACGTACTCGACCTTGATGGTGGAGAAGGTGGGCCTCGGCGACGCGTTGTCGAAGCACGACCCGACCCGGCCGATCGACTGGCGCACCTTCCACCGATTACAGGCTGGGGCAAAGTCGGCCGAGGTGTACTCGCTGCCCCTGTCGCTGTAGAAGATCACCCCTTCGACGCTGCCGCCCGGGGGTGTCGGCGGCCATCGGGGTTGACGACGCGGATCGTCTGCGCGCTCGCTCCCGGCCGTCGGCGCGAGGGTGTCCGCACGCTTCATTCCACCGGTAGCGCGAACCGGGCCCAGTCGGTGAACTCCCAGTCCCAGCGGCGGCACACACGCTCGCGCGTCAGGCCCTCCCGGGACGGATCCAGAAGCATCAGCTTCGCGTAGCGGCCGTCGCCCACCACGACGGCGAGGTAGTAGGCCCCCGGCGTGCCGAGCATCAGCGACATCTCGTTGTTCGTCATGGCGAACCGGGCGTCGGAGCGCTCGACCTTCTTGACCTCAATCCGCACGGGAGTGCCGTCCGGCTGGGTGCCCTCCAGGTCGTAGCCGATGTTCTGGGTGCTGACGTCGCGCAGGTCCCAGCCGCGCGCATTCAGGTACTGCCGTGCGGCTTCCTCGGCGACCCGCCACCGACTGATTACCTCGGAGAGTGGCTCCCCGCGGAAGGGCGCACGAGGAGGAGTCCGCTCGACCACCGTTGCGGGTACCTCTTTCTGGGGATTCTCCTTCGGCGGCCCACCCACGGCCTCGACGAACCGTCGCTCGGCCTCGCTCAGCCGCCGGCCGTGCATCTTCGCCAGCTCGGTGAGGTGCTCGGCCAGGCGCGTCCGCAGCGGTGCGGAGACCTTCGGCACGTCCGGGCCGATCAAAAACGCGTTGAAGTCCAACGTGGTGAGGCCCAAGGTTGCCTTGATCGCGCGGGCGCTCGCCCTATTGCCGGCGGCGTAGAGGGCGGCCGGTGCACCCTGCGGAAAGAGGACCGGAACGTCCTCCGGCTCCAGGACGAGGGTCGAGTAGGAGAATGGCAACCGACGCGAGGTCATCGCGTCTCGGAGAGCACTGAGCAGCACCTTTCCGGCGGTGTCGGTGGCGGCGACCAACGCGCTTCGGATGTCCTCTCCTTCAAGCAGCAGCTCCCACAGCCGGTCGAAGGCGGGCGCGCCTGGTGTGGCCAGCTGCTCGGCGATCGCGGTGGCCGCGTCTCGCAGGACCTGGCGGGTGGAGGCGTCGGCCACCACGGCGTGCGTGCGGGACGGGTCGGTCAACACGTCACCGGAGACCACCACCGGGAGGCCGACCTCGTCCTGGAGCGGTAGGAAGCAGGCGAGGCGGCCGCGCACCCCGGTCAGCGCGACCGCGCGGGAGTCCAGCGGGACGGCCACCGTCGCGGTGCCAAGCCGGAGTAGCGTGAACCGCGCCTCGCCGCCGTCACTGTGCAGCGCGACCGAGCCGCCGTCACCGTGGGGAGCGCTTGGGCCCGCGTTCCGGATGATCCGGAGGGCGTCGCTGCCGCTTTCCGAGGTGGTGACGACGCGTCCCACGTGCCGCAGGAACAGAGCGGCGATTGGATCGATGGCGCCGAAAGCCGCGCCCGTCGCGCTCCGGGTCACGGTGAAGGCGACACCGGCCTTTCGCTCTTCGTCGCGGATGTCGGTCGGGATGCGGATCAGCGGCACCGAATCGACTGGCACGCCACCCAGCAACGCCGCGGCGCGATCCCGGTCGAACGCGAACGCGACGTTCCCCGAGCGCACCTCGATCCGTGTGGCAATGGCCGCCAGAGACTTGAAGCCGATCCCCCGGTAGCCGATGAAGTCGCCGCGCTGCTTGGTGGAGCTGGCGCTGCGGCAGAGTGCCTCGATGTCCGCGGCGTTCAGCTCGCGTCCGTCGTTGCGCCAGACGAACGACCCGTCGGCCCGGTGCGTGATTTCCACCGTGCGGGAGCCGGCGTCGTCCGAGTTCTGCAGCAGCTCGTAGGGCACTCGGTCCCGATAGGTCTCGGCGAGTAGGCCTTCCATCCGGGCGATTTCCCCAAATAGTCCGGGCGCCTGCGCGTTCTCCCGGACCAGCGTCTCCTGCAGAAGCTCAAGACGCCGCGCGAGCGTGTCACTCACAGGTCGTCCCCGTCCAGGATCCGCATGACAACCCGGGCCGGCTTGCCGGCGAGGTCCTCGACGTTGTCGGTGGTGTTGGCGACCCATCGCGGCTGGCGGTCCGGTGTACGCCCCTGATCGTTCACCGGGATCTTGGCGTACAGGTCGACCTCGTGCTTCTCCAGCAGGAAGTCGTCGTCATCGAGGATCTCCACGACGAAGCCGGGGCCCTTGACCTCGAACGGGGACTCGGAGGCCACTGTCGCATCCTGTCCCCAGGAACGCCGGGCCTTCCGCTCGGCCAGCATCTCCTCCGCGGCCCCGAAAGCCATCATGCCCTCGGCATGCACTCGGACCTTGTCACCGTACTCGTCGTGCCACACCTGCGCGGTCACCGTGGGCAGCAGGCGGATCGAATTCCACGTGGTCTCGTCGATCACCTCCACCGGAAGCGGTGTGACCTTCCGGGCTGGCAGGTCGAAGTCCCGCCGGATCTCCTCGAAGTCATAGGCCGTCAAGCGGATCCGCAGCTGGTCCGGAGTCAGCCGCCGCGCGGTCTCCCACTGATCGCTCGTCTCGGTGAAGCGCACCGGGCGCTTAGCGGCGACCTCGATCGTCTCCATGACGGCGCGTTCGTAGTTCGGCGGAGCCTCGCCGTCCCGCAGGTTCAGCGAGAGAATCAGATTGGGAGCCCAGGTCCCGCTGTCGAACCTGGTGCTCCAGTCCTCCTCCAAGAACCGCGCACTGCCGGCCACCGTGACCTTCTGGTAGTGGGTCCCGTCCCGATACGACTCGGTCATCAGCCGGGCCCGAACATCCACGATCTGCCACCCGAGCAGCGACAGCCCCAGCTCGTCCACCTCTACGTCGCAGGATTCCACGCTCTTGTCTGCCATCGCCGTCCTCCCCCACATCTCCGGCGGACGGCCAGGCTAACAGTATTGATCACGGATCCCCTTCAGCTGCCCTCACTCGCCTGAGTCTCACCACGGCCGCTGGTAGCCACCGGCACCTGTCCCCGACGGCGAAGGTGAGTGTCGCCGCGTGTCGGAGGACCTCAGGCTACTGCTGGTCCGAGCGACCGTCCGGGCTCGTCTGCGTGCCTGCTGCATCCGGGAGGTTCCGACCGGTCGGTGATGTCCGACGAGTCCCGCCCGCTGATGTCGAGGTGAATTTTGGTGCTGGCCTGAAGCGTCTCGCCCGCTCGAGCAGGATGCTCAACCTGCGCCCAGCCGAGGTACCGGTGGACGGCCGGGTCGACTGGTCACAACTGGATGCGTTGTGGCAGTGCCTGACGGTGCAGCCGGGTAGTCACGAGCGCGAATCATCGAGGTTGTTGCCGCTCGCCCAGGCATCCGATTCCTCTACTGGGACGACGCTGTCGGCGACTACGACGTGCAGTTCACGAACGCCGAGCTTGACCGGCTCCGGCAGCTCTGCCGGGCCGCGTCGCGACTGGTCCCAGCCCGGTATCGGCCAGGTCCCGCTCGATGCCACGTGGCGTTTTCGGCGAGCCGGCAGGTGCGTGACGCACCGCATCAAGTAATTGTAAACCGACCCGCGTAGGGTTGTCCGTAGCAACCATGGCCAGCCAATAGCTGGTTGTGGAGCACATTCTCACGCGGTGCGCGCTCCGCTGCCGTGGCAGCGGACTGTAGTATCAGCGCATGCGCACTCAAAGTGCGCACCGATGCGGAAAATCTGTGTCCGAGGGGGGACTTGAACCCCCACGCCCTATACGGGCACTAGCACCTCAAGCTAGCGCGTCTGCCATTCCGCCACCCGGACCTACCTGTCCAGCCTACCGTGTCGGCCCCGGTGATCCCATCACCCGAAGGCCGCCCGGTGGGCTGCACGGGGAGTTACTGTACACGCCCCAGATGGATCATGCACATCGGCATCGGGTGCGTCTGGCCGTCGCGGCACGGGGTTCGCGGCAGGCCCTCGCCGGGTAGCGTCGAGGTGCCCGTACCCGGCAGCATGGGCCCCGTGCCCCATGCTTCTCCCCTGGCCGTCGCTCAGCAACGGGCCCTCGCGCTGCGTGCTGCGGGTAATCTCGCCGCCGCCCGTGACCTGCTGATCGAGGCGGTCGAGTCGACTCGGCCGCCGTTCAGCAAGGATCATCCGGACATGCTCAGCACCGCTCACCTGCTGGCCAGGCTGCATCGGGAGGCGGACGACCCGAGCGCGGCCCGGCGGGTGCTGGAGGAGGCGTTCGCCGCCGGGGAGCGTCGCTGGCCGCATGCCGATCCCCTGATGCTGGCGTTGGCCTTCGAGCTGGGGTCCGTCGCGGACGAGTTGGGCAACCGCCACGAGGCGCGCCGGAACTACACCCGGGTGGCCGCCGCCGGCCCCGCCGTGCTCGGTGCCGACCATCCTGCGGTACGCATGTCACGGGAGTACCTCGGCGACGCCGCTCCCGCCCCGCAGCCCGTGGTCCTTCCTGCCTCCGATCCTGGCCCGGCTGGCCGGTCGGCCCGGGGGGCACTGGATGAACCTACGGTGTCCCTGGCCGCGCTCTCCACGCTGTGGAAGCCGCACGACGCCTCGACTGCGGCGCCGCCCTCAGCGTCGGGATCCACGCCGGCCATCGATCATCCTGTTTCCGGCGGCCCGGGAACGGCGGGCGTCTCTCACCCACCCGGCTCACCC
Organism: Verrucosispora sp. WMMC514; assembly: GCF_027497295.1. Taxonomy (NCBI): domain Bacteria; kingdom Bacillati; phylum Actinomycetota; class Actinomycetes; order Micromonosporales; family Micromonosporaceae; genus Micromonospora; species Verrucosispora sp. WMMC514. The sequence continues at coordinate 108,864 of NZ_CP114906.1, forward strand.
CAGGGTCCCGGCGTACCGCCGCCGGTCATTCCGGCGGCACCACGGACGTCTGCCGAGCCGAACCCGCCACAGATCCCGCCACCGCCCACCGTGCCACCGGCAGCGGCGCCGCAGATCCCGCCACCAGCCGCCGTACCACCGGCAGCGGTGCCGCAGATCCCACGTCAGATTCCCGCATCCGCCGCGTCGCCTGCCCCTCGGATACCGCCGCCGTCCGCCGGACCGCAGGTTCCGCCTCCACCCGCGGTGCCTCCGCCACCAGTGGTGCCGCGGTCGCGGACCGCCTCTCAAGATCAGTCAGCCCGCCCGGCCGACCAGGCCCGATCGGCTGCGGTGCCACCCGCGCCGATGGTGCCGCCGGTCTCGCCTGCCGCCGTGGCCGAGCCCGTCGGCACGGTGCCGGCTCCGTCGCCCACCGCGGCGTCGCTCACGACGCCGGTCACACCGTCGAGCGGCGCGGCTCGTCAGCGGGTCGAGGACGAGGAACAGACGGGCGTACCGCGTCCCTATCCAGCCGCCGACGGGTCGACGTCGGCGCGGAGCGGGGCCGCCTCGACCGGGCATCCCGAGTGGGCCCGGCCCACGATCCGCGTCCAGCAGATCGGGCCGCTGTTGGACGAGGAAACGGCGCGGGCCGGTGGTCCGCCCGTACCGCCGGAACCGGCAGTTGGTGTGCCCTCACCGGTGAGCGCGGCCCCGGCCTGGTCATCGGCGGTGACCGGACCGTCGGTCGAGAATCAGCCGGTCAGTGCTCCTCCCGCCTCGGCCTGGTCGGTCAGCGCACCGCCGGCGCCTGGGCAGCCCGCCGAGGCACCTCGGAGCCAGGCACGACCGGTCACTGCACCGCCCGTCAGCACATCACCCGTCAGCGCACCACCGAGCTGGGCACCACCCGTCAGCGGACCACCGACGAGCGGACCACCCATCAGCGGACCACCCGTCAGCGCACCACCGAGCTGGGCACCACCCGTCAGCGGACCACCGACGAGCGGACCACCCATCAGCGGACCACCCGGCTGGGCGCCACCGGTGAGCACACCGCCGGGTCCGTCCGTGCCCGCGCACGGCGCCGCGCTGGTCAGCCCGACGGCCGGCCCGCACGAGATGACCGCACCACTGCCGCAGCCCGGCCCGACCAGCGGACCGCCGGGTCACGCGGCGACCAGCGGAGCGGCCGGCTACATGTCGTCTACCAGCGGACCATCCGGCCATGCACCGCCGACCAGCGGAGCAGCCACCGACGGACCGGCTGACCACCCACCGACCAGCGGAGCACCCGTCAGCGGGCCGGTCGGCCACCCGCCGACAAGCGGAGTTCCCCACCCCGCACCCGTGCCGTACCAGCCGGTCAGCGGTGCGTCGTACGGCCAGGTTGGCGGACCCGGCCCGTACGGGACGGGTGCCCAGCCGCACGGCCCAGCGGCCTATCCGCAGCCCGGCGGTCACGGTGCGCCGCCGCCCTATCCGGGACCGGCCGCGTCGCCGGCCTGGAGTCGGTCCGGTTCGCAGCTTCCGGGGGTCGCCGCGCCGTACCAGGGACCGTTGGCGATGCCGGGCGCGGAGCCGACGGCGGGCCGCAACCGGGTCGCGATCGTGGTGGCGGTGGTGGCGGTCCTGGTGGCCCTGGCCGCCGTGATCGGGGTGGGTCTGCTGGTCCTGGACCGGCGGGCCGCACCGCCGACGGAACCGACGACGCCGTCGCTCGGTGCGGTGGGCCCGCCGCCGGGAAACCTGACGATGCGCGACGACACCACGACGATCACGTTGACCTGGACGGATCCGTCGGACGGGCTGGTGCCGTTCATGGTGGCCGGCGGGCGGACCGGGCAGTCGCTGGGCATGATGGCCACGGTGGACCCGGGCCGGACCAGCTACACGGTCAACGGGTTGAGCACCCTGGTGAACTACTGTTTCGCGGTGCTCGCCGTCTACGACACCGACCAGTTCGCCACCTCCGACCAGGTGTGCACGTCACGGTAGACCGCGCCGACCGGCTGACCGGCGGACGACCGGTCCCGATCGGACGATCCTGGCGGGACACGCCGACGACACGCCACGCTGGGTGTCCACAGGCGGACGGTGCGGGTTCCCGGCGTCCGTAGCGTGACCATATGATGGCTCCCGGCTCAGGGGAGGGGTCGCCGGACGGGGGCGCCACCTGCCGAGACGACACGGGAGGCTGCCGGCTGTGGCGAGCATCGACGAGGCCGTTGCGACCCGGACCCCACGATCCCGGTCCCGGGTACGCGGTGGTCTGGTCACCGTGGGTACGGTGCTGGCGTTGCTGGCGGCGATGGGGCTGACCGTGCTCGGTCTGGGTTCGGCGGACAACGCGGTGGCCAACTACGACGCGAGTTCGTGGTTGTGGAGCGCCGCGCGCAGCGAGTTGGCGCGGGTCAACGGGGTCACCGCGCGGGTGGACACCCGGATGGAGGTGCCGGCGGCGCGGCGGCATCCGATGCAGGTGACGCAGACGGACCGGCTGCTGGTGCTGCGGGATCTGAACACCGGTCAGATCAGCGCGCTGGACCTGGCGACGTTGCAGATCACCGCGACCACGCCGACCACTCCCGGGCTCGGGGTCAGTGTGGCGTTGCACGAGGACGCGGCGTTCGTGGTGGACGCGGTCCAGGGTGTGGTGCGGCAGTTGGATCCGCGTTCGCTGGCGCCGGTGGGCGAGCCGGTCCGCTATCCACCGGGGATCACCGGTGGCGCGTTCGACGGCGAGGGTCGCCTGTGGGTGGCGGTGCCGGCCGAGGGCACGGTCTCGGCGATCACCCCGGTGATCCTGCCGTCGGAGGCGGCGGACTCGCCGGTGGGTTCGCCGCGGGTGCAGACGTACGACGTGGCGGAGGCGAGCCACGAACTGGTGGTCTCCACGTTGGATGACGGAGTGGCGGTGCTGGACCGCACGGCCGGGGTGTTGGTGACGGTCGTGGCCGGTACGACCCGACGCACGGCGTTGGCGTCGACGTTGACCGGTCCCGGCATCCTGCCGGTGCGGACCAGCGGGCCGGTGGTGCCGGTGACGGTGCCGGGGCAGCGGCAGGTGCACGCGATCGGCGACGGTGGCGAGGTGCGGTCGTTCACGGTGCCGGGCGATGGTGACCGGCTCGGTCCGGCGGTGGCCTGGGCCGGGCGGTTCTACTGCGCGGACGAGGCAGCGGGCACGGTGTACGCGTTCGACGCGACGGGCCAGCTCACCGACACGATCCGGGGCCGCTGGGGTGGCCCGCTGGAGTTGGAGGTCCGGGAGAACTACCTGTTCATCAACGCGCCGGACGCGGCTACCGCGCGGGTGGTGAACGATTCGCACCAGGTACGGGAGGTCGACAAGTACGCCAACGACGTGCTCGGTGGTGATCCGCCGCCGGAGCCTCCGCCGCCGAAGAAGCCGCAGGTGAGCAAGCCGGGTGCGCCGCGCAACGTGAGCGCGGCGGCCGGTGACGCGCGGGCCAGGGTGAGTTGGCGGCCGGCGGCGAGCAACGGTGCCGAGATCATCCGGTACGTGGTGGAGGGTGCCGGGCAGCGGCTGGAGGTCGGCGCGAACCAGCGGTCGGTGGAGGTCACCGAGCTGACCAACGGTGAGACGTACCGGTTCTCGGTGCACGCGGTGAACGCGAAGGGCGCGGGTCCGACCCGGACCAGCAACCCGGTGACGCCGACCGCGGAGGTGCCGGACGCGCCGACCGAGGTGACCGCCGAGGCGCGGGCGGACGGCACGGTGGTGGTGAGCTGGCCGGAGGCGAACGGGCAGGGCAACACGATCGCCCGGTACGCGGTGTCGGCGACCTCGGCGGGCGCGAACGCACCGGTGGGTGAGGCGACCGGCACGGAGCTGGTGGTGAAGGCCGGTGAGCTGGAGTACGGCACGCAGTACGCGTTCACGGTCGTCTCGGTCAACGACAAGGGGGCCGCGTCGCAGGCGTCGCCGGTGAGCAACACGGTGGTGCCGTTCACGGTTCCCGGGGAGCCGCTGGAGTTGCGGGCGGGCACGGTGGCCGACCAGCCGGGGACGGTGGCGGTGCAGTGGTCACCGGCGGTGGCCAACGGTCGGCCGGTGACCGGGTACGTGGTCGAGGTGGGCGGCGAGCGCAGCGAGGTCACCGACACCCGGGCGACCGTGGGTGGGCTCGGTGACGGTCAGAACGTCACGGTGCGGGTCCGGGCGGTCAACGAGGCCGGCGAGGGTGCGCAGGCGACGACGACGGCGCGTACGGTGGCCGCGCCCCGGGTGACGGTGACCGGTTCGTCGGCGACCGCGACGGCGGCGACGGTGACGTTCACCGTGGACGCCGGTGGCGGTGAGGCCAGTTGTACGCTGTCCCGGTCGGGTCAGCCGGCGAAGACTGGCCCGTGTTCGAGCATCACGATGAGCGGGTTGGCCCCCGGCACCAGCTACACCTTCACGGTGACGGCGACCAACGCCGCCGGCCGCGGCACCGCCACGAAAGCGCAGCAGACCGACGCCCTGTTCGGCGTCGCGACCTGCAACAACGGCGACTCGGGCGCGGAGGCCACCTACTGCGACCGGGACCGTGACGGCCGCAACGGCAACGAGATCTTCTCGGTCACCCGGCAGGACAACGACCGCCAGGTCGGCTGGGCGAAGCCCGGCACCCGGTTGAAGGCGTACTGCAAGCAGCGGGGCGAAGAGGTGTACGCGTACATCTACAACAACGAGAAGCGCAGCACCTGGTGGGTGCAGGTCGACTACAGCGGACGCAACTACATCCCCTGGGCCTGGCTCAACCTGGAGGGCGGGGACGACATCGGCGTCCTGCCCACCTGCTGATCCACCCCAGGCGAGGAGCACCACCGTGAACAGCCAGGAACCGCTCACCCAGCAGGAGGTGCAGGGCTTCGCCGCCCTGGCCGCCCGGCTGGCCGAGAACGTGAACACGGTGGTGCTCGGCAAACCGCAGGTGGTGCGGCTGGCGTTCACCGCGTTGTTCGCCCAGGGGCACGTGCTGCTGGAGGACGTGCCCGGGGTGGGCAAGACGACGCTGGCCCGGGCGATCGCGGCGACGGTGCAGGGACAGTGGCGGCGGATCCAGTTCACGCCGGACCTGCTGCCCTCCGACGTGTCCGGGGTGACCATCTTCAACCAGGCCACCCGGGGCTTCGAGTTCCACCCCGGCCCGGTCTTCGCCAACATCGTCATCGCCGACGAGATCAACCGGGCGTCGCCGAAGACGCAGTCGGCGCTGCTGGAGGTGATGGAGGAGCGGACGGTGACCGTCGACGGGGTGCGGCATCCGGTGCCGCAGCCGTTCCTGGTGGTGGCCACCCAGAACCCGGTGGAGATGGACGGCACGTACCGGCTGCCCGAGGCGCAGCTGGACCGGTTCCTGGTGAAGTTGTCGGTGGGGTATCCGGACGAGTCGGTGGAGGTGGAGGTGCTGCGCGGGGCGACGGTCCGCTCCCCCGAGGCGCTCGCGGCGGTGACCGACACCGCCACCGTCGGCGAGATGGTCCGGATGGCCCGGCGGGTGCACATCGCCGAGCCGCTGTACGCGTACGCGGTGCGGCTGGCGGCGGCCACCCGCACCCATCCGCAGGTCCGGGTGGGGGTCAGTCCACGTGGGGTGATCGCGTTGACCCGGGCGGCGTGCGCGTACGCGTTGATCGACGGGCGGGGCTGGATCATGCCGGAGGACCTGAAGACGCTCACCGAGCCGGTCTTCGCGCACCGGCTGCTGCTCACGCCCGACGCCCAGGTGCGCGGGGTGACCGCCGCGGACGTGCTGCGGCAGGCGGTCGCCTCGGTGCCGGTGCCGCTGCCGTCGGGCCAGCCGGCCCCGGCGCACCCCTGACCGGCGAGGTCTGGCGTGGGGATCACCGCCCGGGGCATCGGTCTGCTCGTGGCGGCCGTGCTGCTGCTGGGGGCGGGTTTCCGGTTCGGGTACCCGGAGTTGACGTTGCTCGGCGCGGCGGCCGGCACCGCACTGGTGGTCGCTGTGGTCGCGGCGGCCCGGCGGCCCCGGCTGCTGGTGTCCCGACGGGCCGACCCGGACCGGGTGGCCCGGGGCGAGCCGGCGGCGATGACGTTGACCGTCCGGAATGCGGGGCGGGTGCCGGCGGCGAGCATGCTGGCCACCGACCGCTGCGGTGACCGGGTGGTGCCGGTGCCGGTGCTGCGGTTGCGGCCCGGCGCGGACACCACGGTCAGCTACCCGGTGCCGACGAGCCGGCGTGGGGTGGTGCCGGTCGGGCCGCTGCGGGTGGTTCGCCGCGACCCGCTCGGCCTGATGGTGCTGGCCCGTTCCTACGGTGACGTCGTGCCGGTGTGGGTGCACCCGCGTGTCCATCCGCTGCGGGCGGTGCCCACCGGCGCGGGCCGCAGTCTCGACGGGCGGGTCGACGCGGTGCCGCACGGTTCGATCACCTTCGACTCGCTGCGGGAGTACGTCGTCGGTGACGAGTTGCGGCGGGTGCACTGGCGCACCAGCGCCCGGGTGGGTGAGCTGATGGTGCGGGAGAACGTGGACACCAGCCTGCCCCGGATCGTGGTGCTGCTGGACAACCGGGCGCTCGCGCATCCGGACCGGGTCGGCGGGCTGGCGGAATCGTTCGAGTCGGCCTGTGAGGCGGCGGCGTCGGTGGTCACCGCGGCGGTCCGCGAGGACCTGCCGGTGGTGCTGCTGTTCGTCGCCGCCGAGGACACGTCCGCCGGATCGATAGGGACCGGTCCGGGCCGGACGGCGACGGGCGGTGGTGAGGCGGACGGCACCGGGCGGGACGGCGCGGCCCCGGGCGGCGGAAACGGCTGGGGCGGGAGCGCGGCGGGTGGCGGTGCCGGCGGCGACGGGTCGGGGACCGGTCCGAGTGGACCGTTGGACCGGTTGGCGGCGGTGACGCTTACCGGCGAGGGCACGCTGGAGGCTGCGGTGGCGCGGCTGCGCCGCGACCGGCTCGGCGACACGCTTGTCGTCCTCACCGGACCGGGAGCGAGCGACGATCTGGGACACGTCGGGGCGCTGCGCGGCGCGTACCCGTCGGTGGTGGTCGGGATCTTCGGGGCGGCGGAGCCGACGCCGCCGGGCGCGGCCGGGCTGGTCGTCGTCGACGCGGCCGACGGGGCGGCCTTCGCCGCCGAGTGGGACGGGGTACGCCGGTGGTGAGGCTGCTGCGGGCGGTGGCGGTGCCGGCGACGCTCGTCGTGCTGGTCACGCTGGCCGGGGTGGTGCTCGGTCGGGTGTACGCGGGGTCGCTGCTGACGATGCTGGTGGCCGGCGCGGCGGTCGGGTCGGTGCTGGTCAGCGTCGTGACCCGGCGGCTGCCGTCCTGGCTGGTCGCGCCGGTGTCGGTGCTGGCCATGCTCGGGTGGACGGCGGTGTCCCTGCGGGTGGCCGCCACCGACGCGCAGCTGCCGGGCGGGTTCGTCGAGGTGGCCGGCGACGCCGCCGGCAACGCGATTCCCCGGCTGCTGACCGCGATGATCCCGGTGCAGGCCACGCCGGACACGGTCCTGCTGCCGGTCGTCGCCGCCTGGCTGGCCGGGCTGGCCGGCGCGGAGGTGGCGCTGCGGGCCGGGCGGGTGCTGCTGGGCTACCTGCCGCCAATGCTGCTGCACGCCGGTGCGGTGTACGTGGTCGGACCCAACGCGGAGCCGGCGATCGGTGCGACGGTGGCGGTGGTGGTGACGGCGGCGCTCGGGTTGGCCGTGTCGTCCCGGCCCCCGGACGGCGACCCGGTCGACGGGCTTTCCCCGGCGGGCCGGTCCGGGCTACGGGCCCGGCTGGCGGTGGCCTCGGCCGCCGGTACGGCGGTGGTGGTGGCGCTTGCCGCGCTGCTCGGCCCGGCGGTGGCCGCCCTGGTGGAGACCCGACCGGTGGATCCCCGGCGCTACGTGCAGCCGCCGCAGGTGGAGACGCTCGACGAGAACCCGCTGATCCGGATCTCCGGCTGGGCGTTGAATCCGGAGCAGGAACTGTTCCAGGTGGCGACCGACCTACCCGGCGACGCTGGCCCGGCGGACCCGGCCGAGGGTGCCGCGTCGACCGGTGCCGGCGTGCGGATCCGGCTGGCGGTGCTCAGCGACTACGACGGGGTCACCTGGCGGGTGGGTGCGACCTACCGCAACGCCGGCCGGGTCCTGCCCGCCACCGAACCGGCGCCCCACGCCACGGTCGAGACCGTCCGGCAGGAGATCACCATGGGTGACCTCAGTGGCCGGTTGCTGCCCGCGGTGCCCACCCCACGCGAGGTCAGCGGTGCCCGGGTCGCCTACGACCCGGGCACCGGCACGCTGATCCGCCCCGAGGGTCTCACCCCCGGCCTGCGCTACACGGTCACCTCGGCCCGGGAGCGCCCGGACAGCAACCTGCTGGCCACCGCGAACACCCCGGCCGGCGACGCGGTGGCCCGGGTGCTGCACGTTCCCGACGGGGCACCGGAGCAGCTGCGCCGGCTGGCCACCCAGCTGGCTGAGGAGAACGGCGCGCCGTACGCGCGGGCGGCGGCGATCGAGCAGTGGCTGGCCGAGCACTACCGGCTGGTCGCCGACGCGCCGAGCGGCCACGCCTACCCGAATCTGGCGTTCTTCCTGTTCGGGCCGCGTAACGGTGGCGGGCAGCGCGGCACGTCCGAACAGTTCGCGGCGTCGTTCGCGGTGCTGGGTCGGCTGGCCGGGCTACCGACCCGGGTGGCGGTCGGCTTCGCTGCCCCCTCGTCGGGTCCGGTGCGGGCCGCCGACGCGTACGCCTGGCCGGAGGTGCTGTTCGACGGTCTCGGCTGGGTGGCGTTCGACCCGCTGCCCCGACCGGACGAGGAACCCCGGCCGGTGGAGGAGGACTTCCGCCCGCAGCCGGAGGACCCGCCACCGTCGGAGCAGCCGGAGCCCACCCTGGAGCCGACCGCCTCGCCACCGGCGCAGGCCGCGCCCGGCGGACCCGCCGACGGTGGCGGCGTACCGACGCCGGTGCTTGTCGGTGGCACCGGCGGTGGCCTGCTGCTCGTCGTGGTGGCGTTGCTGGTCACCCTCGCTGGGCTGCGCCGGGCACAGACCCGGGCCCGGCTGCACCGGGGTGACCCCGGCCACCGCATCGCCGGTGCCTGGCGGGAACTGACCGACGCGTTGCGGCTGGCCGGCCAACCGGTCGCCGCGGACCTGTCCGCCACCGAGGTCGCCGCCGTGGCTGGACGAACCCTGGCCGAGGCCACCCGTCGCGACGTCGTCACCGCCGAAGCCACTTCCACCGCCGACGAGGACCGTCCGGTGTCGACGGCGGCGCAGCTCGCCGTCGATGACCTCGCCACGCTGATCAACCAGGTTGGCTTCGCGCCCGGCACGGCTACCGCCGAACAGGCCGAGGTCGCCGCCGAGGCCGCCACCACCTACAGCGCGACGCTGCGCGCCGCCCACCCCCTCTGGCGTCGCCTGCTCTGGTCGGTCCACCCAGGCCCCCTCCGCTGGCCCCGCTAACCCCAATGCCGCTCAGTTAGGGAGACGGGGCGTCTGTCAAGAGCGTGTCGATAGACGAGGGCGGCGGGGTCTCGGTATAGAGGTTTGTCACTCCAAGACAGCCTCTGGACCGGGAGCCCCGCCGTTGGAACAGTGTGCCATTGCTCGGACCGCCACGGTGGCAGCCGGCCGGTTCGCGCCAGGTCATCTGGGTGAGTTGACGCAGCAGGTGCCCTTCGAGATGGTCGATGCCGTCCTGGCGCAGACGCGGGCGGTGCAGGCGCGGGTGCGGGATCTGCCGTCGCGGGTGGTGGTGTATCTGCTGCTCGCGGCGGGGTTGTTCACCGAGTTGGGTTATCGGCAGGTGTGGGCTCGGCTGGTTGCTGGTCTGGACGGGTTGCCGGTGGCGATGCCGACTTCCTCAGCCCTGTCTCAGGCTCGCCGTCGGGTTGGGGACAAACCTTTGGCAGCGTTGTTCCGGCTGGTGGCAGGTCCGCCTGCCGGGGCTGGGCGATGGCGAGGTCTGCTGGTGTGTGCAATCGACGGCACCAGCATGTTCGTGCCCGACAGCACGGCGAACCTCGCGGTCTATCCTCGTCAGGCCGGAACTCACGGCGGCTCGGGCTATCCGATGCTGCGGCTGGTCGCGGTCGTCGTGTGCGGCACGCGGACCCTCATCGATGCGGTGTTCACTCCCATCAGCACCGGCGAGTTGAGCTGCGCCGCTCGTCTGCTGGGCTGTCTGCACCCGGGCATGCTGCTGCTGGCCGATCGGGGCTTCGCTGCCCGCACGATGATCGAGCAGTTCGCCGGCACCGGCGCTGACCTACTCATCCGTGACAAGGACGACCGGCGGCTACCCGTCATCCGCCGCCATCACGACGGTTCCTGGCTGTCGGTCATCGGCACGATGAGCGTCCGGGTCGTCGACGCCGAGATCGTCGTGAGCATGAACGGCAAACGCCACATCGGCCGGTACCGGCTGATCACCACCCTCACCGACCAGCGCCGTTTCCCGGCCATGGACCTGGTCACCCTCTACCACCACCGCTGGGAGATCGAAACGGCATACCTGGAGTTGAAGTCCACCCTGCTGGGCGGACGGGTCCTGCGAGCCCGAACCCCGAACGGGATCAGTCAAGAGGTCCACGCCCTGCTCACCACCTACCAAGCGGTCCGGCTGGCGATGGCTGACGCCACCGCCAGCCGGCCCACGACCAACCCCGACCGGGCCAGCTTCACCATCGCCGTCCACGCCGCCCGAGACCAGATCACCCACGCCGCCGGTGTCATCGCCGACACCGTCATCGACCTCGTCGGAGCCATCGGCCGCGCCGTCCTGGCCGACCTGCTCCCCCCACGCCGCACCCGAATCAGCCCCCGCGTGGTCAAACGCGCGATCTCCAAACACCGCGCCAAAGGCACCATCGACCGCACCACCTACCACGCCACATTCAAGATCAACATCCTCGACGCGGCAGCATTGACAACCAACCCACCGCCCTAACTGAGCGGCGTTGCCGCTAACCCTCACCCGCCTACCGTGATCATGCAGTCGTGGCACCTGACAAAAAGGATCTTCGCAACCTTTCGGGTGCCACAACTGCATGATCGGCGACGCGGTGCGGCGGAGGGATCGGCGATCAGGGGGTGGCTCGGAGGCGGCGGACGAGTTTGCGGAGGCCGGACTGCCAGCCGTCGGGGTCCTCGGCGCGGCGGCGGGTGTAGTCGGCCACCTCCGGGTGCGGCAGGATCAGGAACCGTTCCTCCGCCATTCCGGCGACCGCAGCGGCGGCCACGTCGTCCGGGCTGAGCACGGCGCCGGAGGCCGCGATGATGCGGGCACCCAGGTGTCCGGCGGCCAGTCCGTCGGCCAGCATCGGGGTGTCGACTCCCTGCGGGCACAGCGCGCTGACCCGGATGCCCTGGTCGCGGTAGGTCACCGAGAGCCATTCGGCGAAGCCCACGGCGGCGTGCTTGGTGGTGGTGTAGGCGGCGTCGCCGACGGCGGTCAGCACTCCCGCCGCCGAGCAGGTGTGCAGCAGGTAACCACTGCCCCGGGCGAGCATCGCCGGCAGCACCGCCCGCGCGGCGTACACGTGGGCGAGCACGTTGACCCGCCAGGACCGTTCCCACCCGGCGTCGTCGACCTCTACTCCCCCACCGGTGCTCACTCCGGCGTTGGCGCAGAACACGTCGATCCGGCCATGGCGACGTTCGGTGTCGGCGACCAGGGCGCGTACCTGTTCCTCGTCGGTGACGTCGACCGCGACCCCACGGGCCAGCGGGCCCACGGCGGCGGCGACCGCCTCGGCGGCGGCACCGTCGAGGTCGGCCAGGACCAGCGCGGCGGCGCCTTCGGCGGCGAACCGCCGGGCCAGTGCCGCACCGATCCCCCCGGCCCCGCCGGTGATCACCGCTACCCGGTCGGTGAGGTTCACGCCGCCTCCTTGGCGTCGCGGCCGAGCCGGGCGAGCAGCGTGGTCAGGGCCGCCGGGTCGGTGGCGGTGGCCTCCGGGGTGGGCAGCAGCGCCAGCACCGGCACGTCCACCCCGGCGTCGACGTACCGGTTCACCTGTGCCCGGCACCGCTCGGGTGAGCCGTGCAGGATCAGCGCGTCGACCACCTCGTCCGGGATCGCGGCCAGGGCGGCCCGTCGGTCGCCGGCCGCCCACGCCGTCCACATGCCGGCGAGTGCCTCCTGCCGGCCGAGCCAGCGGTGGAACTCCGCGTACGCGGGTACGGTCAGATAGCTGGTGATCATCCGTCGGCCGAGGGTGCGGGCGTACCCGGCGTCCTCGGTGGGACAGACGAAGATCCGGGCGACCACCTCGAACTGCGCCCGTCGTCGCCCCAGCTCGGCCACCGCCCGGGGCACGTCGGTGGCGGCGAGCCAGTTGAGGATCACTCCGTCGGCCTCGGCGGCGGCCAGCCGCAGCATGCCGGGACGCAGCGCGGCCAGCAGCAGCGGCGGCGGCACCGCCGGCGGCCGTTCCAGGGTGAACCGGCGGACGGCGAAGGTGTCGAAGGCGCCGTCGACGGCTTCCCCGCCCAGCGCCGCTCGCAGGAAACGCAGCACGTCCCGGGTGCGCCGGAACGGTTCGGTGAACTCCACGGCGTTCCAGTCGGAGACCACCACCGGCGACGACGCGCCGATGCCGAGGGCGAACCGGCCGGGGGCGACGTCGGCGAGCGCGGCGGCGCTCATCGCCAGCAGGCCGGGTCCACGGGTGAACGCCGGGGTGATCGCGGTGCCCAGCCGCAGCCCGGGTTGCCAGGCGGCGGCCAGCGTCAGCGGGGTGAACGCGTCGGCCCCGTTGACCTCGGAGGACCACACGTCGGTGAAGCCGGCGTCGGCGAGGGCCGCGTACACCGCGGCGTGGTCAGCGAGCGGGATCCCGCCCATCGGCACCGTCATTGCCCATCGCGTCGTCATCGGTCGATGGTGCCCGGCCCGGCCTCGTCGGGCAAGGTCATGGTGACGGTCGCAGGACCGTCACCAGCGCTAACCTGTCCAGCGTGACCTTCTCCCTGGTGGCCCGCTCCGACGACGGCCGACTGCACGGCGTCGTCGTGGCGAGCCGTTTCCTGGCCGCCGGCGCCCTGGTGTCGGGGGCCGCGGCCGAGGTCGGCGCGATCGCCACCCAGGCGCACGTGAACCTGGCCTACCGGCCGCAGGGGTTGGCGCTGCTGCGGACCGGCGTGACCGCCGCCGGGGTGGTCGCCGGCCTGGTCGCCGCCGACCCGGAACGCGATCACCGGCAGCTCGGTGTGGTAGCCGCCACCGGGTCGGGTGCCACCTGGACCGGAGTGCACTGCCGGGGGTGGGCCGGTGGGCAGGCCGGCGACGGCTGGGCGGCGCAGGGCAACATCCTCACCGGCCCGCAGGTCGTCGACGGGCTACGCGACGCCTGGCTGACCGGTACCGACCTGCCGTTCCCGCAGCGGCTGCTGGCGGCGCTGCGGGCCGGCGAGGCCGCCGGGGGTGACCGGCGCGGCCGGCAGAGCGCGGGGCTGCTGGTGGTGCGCCGTGGCGGCGGGTACGGCGGCACCGGCGACACCATGATCGACCTGCGGGTCGACGACCACCCTGACCCGATCACCGAACTCGACCGGCTGCTCGCGGTGCACACCCTGCTGTTCAGCCGGCCCGATCCGGCGACCCTGCTGGACCTGACCGGTGCGCTGGCCGCCGAGGTCGCCGGCCTGCTGACCGCGCTCGGATATCCGGCCGACCCGGCGGAGCCGGAGGACGCGTTGGTCGCCTGGGCCGGGTTGGAGAACCTGGAGGAGCGGCTGGCGCCCGGTCGGATCGACCCGGTGGTCCTGGCCCACCTGCGGGCCGCCGTTCCGCACGTGCCGGCGCCGCGCACCGCCGCCTGACCCACGACCCACCGGCCGCGTTCCGGCTATCGGGCCGGTGGCGGCTCGCGCGGGCGGGTGCGCGGCGGTCGGACGCCGGTCAGCCGCCGAAGGCGAGCAGCCGGATGCCGGCGGTGTCGAGGGCCTGCTGCTCGGTCCGGCTGCGCGGGCTGCGGCCGGTGGCTTTGCCGATCAGGGTCAGCCGGTCCCAGCCGAGGTCCGGCGGTAGGGCCTGCCCGCCGGTGAGCAGGTCGGCGATCACCCGGGCTGCGGTCGGGGTCAGCCACGGTGGCCGGTCCAGCGCCTCGGCCAGGTCGAGGCCGTGCACGCCGACCTCCACCACCCGGGTACGCAGGAACTCGGTGACCGTCATCGCGTCGCCGTGCCGGGTGCGTACCACCCGGTCGGTGGGGTGGGCGTCGACCGCGGTGAGGGTGGCCCGCCAGGCACGGTCGAAGTCCGTGGCGAGCACCGCGCCGGTCCGGCCCGGCGATGGTCCGGCGTCGCCCGCGGCGGCCTGATCCCGGGCGGCGGCGATCCGGGCGGCATCCACCGCCGGGAGGAACTTCGCCGCGCCGAAGTAGCCGGCGGCGTCGACCTGGGCGGGGCCGGGCGCCGGGGCGGCCAGCATGTCGGCCAGCCGGCCGGCTCCGGTGCGCACGTGGGCCAGCAGGTCGGCCACCGTCCACGGCGCGCAGCGGGTCGGACGGTCCAGGTCCGACCGGTCGAGGGTGCGCAGCACCGTGCCGAGCCGGTCGCACTCGTCGTGGAAGGCCGACCGTACGACGTCCATCGGCTCAGCCCTTGTAGCGGGGGACCAGACGGTGCACGGCGGTGAGCACCAGCGCCATCACCACCGCCATGGAGCCGGCGATGCCGGCGGCGCTGCCCGCGTAGCCGACGAACAGCGGACGGCGGGACAGCTCCGCCGCCGGGGTGGACCGCAGCCCCACCAGCCACCACAGGGCCAACGCACAGCCGGCGATCGCCAGCAACCCGCCCACGCCCAGCAGCAGGGCGGTGAGCCGGTGCGCGTCGCCGGCCGCGACCTCCGCCCGTTCCCGTTGGGTGATCAGCAGCAGCAGGCCGGCCAAGGCCGCCCAGACGCCGACCACCAGGAACGCGGCGACCGCGTCGCTGGGCCGGTGCCAACCCGCCGACAGGGTCGCCACCCCGGCGGTCGCGGCGTAGCCGGCACCGATCACGGCGCCGGCGGCCCGCACCTTCGGCGGCAGTACGAGGACCAGGGCCACCGCCACCGACCCGGCGACCGTGGTGTGCCCGCTGGGCAGGCTGTTGCCGACGTACACCCGTTCCAGGTCGATGCCGTAGTCGGGGCGGCTCAGCCCGTACTTGAGCAGTTGGGTGGTGACGTTGGCGCCCGCGATCAGCAGGGTCGCCGCGACGGCGAGGGCGACCCGACCCCGGATCAGCGCGATGAATCCGATCATCACGGTGACCGCCAGCAGCGACACCACGGACATGGCGTTGAGGATCCGGTCGACCGGCTCCTCGATGTGGTCTTGGCCGATGCGGTTACCGGTGAGAGCCACCGTGTCGATCCACTGACCGACCTCCGTGTGCAGGGCGAACCGCCAGACGGCGATGAAGGCCGCCGTCTGGATGAGGGCCAGCACGACCAGCCAGACCGCTGTACCACCCCGGGGCGTCACGCGCACCCGCACAACTTAGCGGCACGCTCGCGGCGTCCGGCCGGTGGCCCGCCCGTGGCGTGGCGATAGGTTGGCCGCGGGTGAAGGAGGGCACGTGACCGGTACCTCGGAGCGGGACGCCACCACGGTCGGGCGGGGCGAGTCACTGGCCGATCTGCTCGGTGGGCGTCGAGGAGCCGTCGACGCCACCGTGCCGCCGGTCGCGTTCGCGGTGGGCTGGCTGGTGGCCGGTCGGTCGGTCCTGGTCGGGGTGGTGGCGGCCCTGGTCGCCGGGGCGGTGGTGGCCGGCTGGCGGTTGCGCCGTGGTGACCGGCCCCGGTCGGTGCTGGTCGGGCTGCTGGCGGTCTGTGTGGCCGCGCTGGTGGCGGTGCGCACCGGTCGGGCCGAGGACTTCTTCCTCGTGCAGGTGCTGGCCAATGCCGCCAGCGCGCTGGCCTGGGCGGTCAGCATCATCGTCCGGTGGCCGCTGCTGGGGGTCGTCGTCGGCACCACGCTGGGCCAGCGCGGACGCTGGCGAGGTGACCCGGCGCTGCTGCGGGCGTACGGGCGGGCCAGTTGGGTGTGGACGGGAACCTACCTGCTGCGGGTGGCGGTCTTCGTGCCGCTGTATCTCGGCGGTCACGTGCTCGCCCTGACCGCCGCCCGGGTGGGGCTGACCTGGCCGCTGGTCGCGGCGGCGTTGGCGGTGAGTTGGGCCGTGCTGCGCCGGTCGCTGCCGGCCGGTCATCCGGGGCTGCGGCACCCGGTGCCGCCGCCGACCGGCCCGGCCGCGAGCCGGCCGGACACCGGCGAGCCCGACGCGCCGGGGCTGGGACAATAAGGGAGAGGCCGCCACGGGGGGAGCGGCCTCTCCGGTGATGTACGTTACTCCGTCCCGGGCCGGGTTGTGATCCCGGGGCGGTCACTTTTTTTCGCTATGTGCGCGCCGTGCCCGGCGGCTCGTCGGTGGTGGGGTGGGCCGACCGCTCCGCTGCGTCGGCCAGAGGGCCGACCCACCCCGGCCTGACCGTGGGTGTCAGGCCGTCAACCGGACCTGCCTCTACCCCCGAGGCCCGGCCGGCGCCTCCGGGTGGGTCAGTGCCCACCCGGAGGAGTTCGTTCAGCCGTTGGGGAACAACTTCCCGTAGTCGGCGTAGGCCATGGCGACGTCCGCCTGGGCCCAGAAGCGGTGGTAACGGAACTCGGGCTCCGGCCCACCGTCGAGGTACGCCTGCACCTTCGGCCACGCCGGGTCGTCCTTGTAGAACGACCGGATGTCGACGAAGCTCTTGCCCGGCGCGATGACGTCACCGTTGGGCATCTCACCGGTCCAGCCCGGCGGGATGTACAGGCCCTGCCCGGTCGAGGCGTCGTAGACGTCGTCGAAGCGCCGGTAGTCGCCACGCTTCTCCACCGTCGAGACACCCTGGGCGTCGCTGTGCGAGTGCAGCGCGTCCAGCAGCCCCTTGGCGGTTTCCTTCGCCTCGGTGTTGCCCGACTTGGCCGCGTACGCGATCAGGGTGCGGGCGTAGGCGGCGGCGACGCCGACGTCCTGGCCCCGGTTGATCACCTCGACGTGCAGGTTGTTGTTCGGCTGCGGGTTGGTCGGGTTCCAGTTGGTGGGCTGGCCGGTCCATTCCATGTCCGACGGGATGGACCAGTCCTCACCCAGCGTGGTGTGCTCGATCGCCCACGGCACCCACTTGTCCAGCAGCGCCTTGGCCTGGGCGTTGCCGCTGACCAGGTACAGCTCGGCGATGCGCTGCATCGACCAGGCCTGCATGCCGAACCACTGGTTCGACGGCGGGTCGTTGTAGACCGGGTCCTCGTCGTAGAACATGCCGTAGAAGGTGGCCGTGCCGGCCGGCGGCTGGCCGTAGTGCCCGCCCCAGCTGTTGGTCGCGCCACCGGCGATGCCGCCCTCGGCCGACTGGAGCCAGGTGTAGAGCTCCAGTTGCCGGTTGAGGCTGTTGGTCCAGTCCGCCGCCGCGGTCGGCGAGCGCGGCTTGAGCTCGTCGACGTTGGTCAGCGCCCAGGCCGCGAACGGGTTCTGGTAGCCGAAGTGGCTGTGGCTGGAGCCGATCCGCCAGGACCAGTTCTGGCTGGTCTCGTACGCGCCGCCCCAGGCGTAGTACCAGGAGAGCAGGTAGTGGGCGGAGGTGCGGCCGGAGCCGGCCGGGCAGGCGCTGGCCCCGACGCAGTTGCCGACCCGCTTGAAGTACTTGTCGAACAGGGCGTACCGCAGGTAGTCACCCATCTTGGCGGCCTTGGCCACGGTGGCCGCGACGTCGGCTGCCTTGTTCTGCTCCTTGGCCCAGGTCAGCGCCCAGTACGCGGCCTGCACGGCGCGCGCGTCGGCGTCCGGGGCGTTGGTGTACTTCCACTGCTTGGCGGGGGCCTGCGACTCCTTGATGAACAGGTCCAGGTAGCCGTACTGGCCACCGTGGGCGAAGGTGTCGCAGGACGGCTGCGGCACGGTCTCCCACACCGACTCCTGGGTGCCCCGCTGGAAGGTGTTGATGTACGCGGGGCGGGTGGTGCCGTCGCCGCAGCGGCCGTAGCCGTAGACGTTGTCGACGTCCAGCAGCCAGTGCATGCCGTAGACGGAGCCGGTGTTGTAGGTCGACCGCAGTTCCGCGCGCAGCGGGTCCTGGCCGACCGGCACGTTCGAGTCCAGCTGCGACGGGTACTGGCTGGGCAGGTCGTGCTCGGCGGCGTAGGTGGCGTCACCGGCGGAGCCGGCGGTCGGCTGGTCGGCGTCGGACGGGATGATGTAGCGCTCCATCACCGTCCAGGCGTTGTTGAACGGCGTCCAGTTCTGGGTCACCCGACCGTAGTAGGCCTCCAGCCACAGCCAGAAGCTGAACGCCTCGGAGGTGGTCTCGTGGCCGTGGTCCGGCGCCTCGACGATGAGCGTCTCGATGGAGTGGTACGGCACGCCCTCCGGGCTGAAGTAGCCCGCGTTCTTGATCTTGTTGTACTGGGTGAGGAAGCGCTGCACGTACTCGTCGTCCCCGCCGGGCACGTCGTTGTCGATCTCGGTCACGGTCACCGTGGCCGGCGTGTGGCCGGTGGCCGAGGCGGTGACGGTGGCGGTGCCACCGACGGTGTCTTCGTCCTCCGCGGCCCGGACGGTCACGGTGACGCCGGTGTTCCAGTTCGACGTGGTCAGCGTCGCCGAGGTCGGCGTGACGGTGACGTCCGCGTCACCGGTCCGCGCCAGGCTCACCGCGACGTTCGCGGTGGGCGCCCGGCTCAGCTTGAGGTTGAACGTCGAGCTGCCGCCCTCGGGGACGGTCACCGCGGTCGGCGTGGCGACCAGGGCCGGCGAGGTGGAGGCGGCGACGGTGAACGACCGCTCGGCGATCGCGGACAGGCCGCTGTTGTCGTACGCCCGGGCCTGCACCGTGTAGTCACCGGCCGGCAGGCTCTCCAGGGTGTACGCGTACGGCGCGCTGGTGTCGGTGTTGACCAGCAGGCCGTTGCGGTAGAACTCGACCCGGGCGACGGTGCCGTCCGGGTCGCTCGCGGTGGCGGTCAGCGGCACGGTGGCCGGGGCGGTGAACGGGCCGGCGGGCACCGACAGGCTGACCGTCGGGGGTTGCTGCGCCGTACCGCCACAGGTGACCCCGTTGACCGAGAACGAGGTCGGCTTCGCGTTGGTGCCGGAGTACGAGCCGTTGAAGCCGATGCTGGTGCTGCCGCCGGCCGGGATGTTGCCGTTCCAGGACTCGTTGACGGCGGTGACCTCGTTGCCGCTCTGGCTCCACCGGGCCGACCAGCCCTGGGTGACCCGCTGGTTGCCGGGGAAGGCGAACTTCAGGGTCCAGCCGTTGATCGCGTCACCGGTGTTCCGGATGGTGACGTTGGCGGTGAAGCCGTTGCTCCAGTCGTTCGTCGTATAAACCACGTCGCAGGCCGGTGCGGCCTGTGCGGCGGCGGCGGGAACCGTCGCCCCACCGATCGCCAGCGCCGCGGCGGCGAGCCACGCCAGGCGCCGACGTCTAGCCAGGTTTCTCATCTGCGCGGTGTCTCCTCGGACCAGGCCGGTGGCGATGGCGCCCCGGCGGTGACACCTCGGGAACGACAGGTCCGCCGAGGTGCCAGTGGATGGTGGTCGCTGCGGCCCGGGTGGGGCCGGCGCGGCGGGGCACCGTACGGGACGGCAGCTGCTCCCGCTGCTGGCAGGACGCCGTACCGGACGAGCCGGAAGCCCTCGGCGACCCGCGCTCACGCGTACCTTGGCTCCGCGCGGTCGATCGACAGTGTGCCATGGAAGCGCTCCCAACACCAGCGAGAGAGCTTCCGGAAACACCGACTTGTTTCGATCTCGTTTTGGGGCTTTCACAAAGCCGTGACGGGCGTTACAGTCGCAGCAACGTCGATGGGAGCGCTTCCATCGACAGAGTTCCACCCGGAATATCGCCCGGGGTCGTGCCCACGGCTCCGGGGAACAGACCACAGGCCGACGGCGGGCCAGCCCGGACACCGCCGTCAGCCGTCACCCCACCACAGTGGAGGGAGGTGGATCCTCAGCCACTCGCGTGGCCCGGCTCCCGCGCGACACGCACAACTGGGACGCCAATCCGAACGTGCGTGTACCGCAACACGGTGGGGACGGGGGTTGCCCTCCCCCGTCCCCACACTAAACCCCCGTTCACGATGGGAAAAGAGGCCGACGGGTCAGACGCGCACCACCCGCGCGCCCCGCACGGCAGTCGACCCGCCCGCCGACCGCCATCCGCGACGCCCCGCCGACCGCCCGGGCGCGCACCACCGGTCCGCCCGCGGCACTCGGCGCAACCCGGTCCCGCCGCACCAGCTACCCGACCGGCACCGCGCCCTTCCCCACCCACGTCATCCCGCCACCGAAGCCGTCCGCCCCACCCCCTCGTGACGACTCGGCCCAGCGGGGACCGCCTACCCTCTACCCTTCTTGGGAGCGCTCCCGGGCGTAGGCGGTCGTCCCCATCCACGAGGAGAACCCATGTCGATACTCACCAGGCGGCACCTGCTGCGCCGCGCGGCGCTCTCGGCCACCGCCGCCACCCCGGTCAGCGCCGTGCTCGGCGCCACCGCCGCAGCCACCACCGCCACCGGTCTCGCCGGCTGCCAGACCGGCGACCCGGCCGACGACACGGCCACCGCGTCGTCCCCGGCCACCCGGCGTTCCTTCCCGCCCGACTTCGGCTGGGGTGCCGCGACCTCCGCGTACCAGATCGAGGGCGCCGCCAAGGAGGACGGGCGCGGCGAATCGATCTGGGACACGTTCAGCCGCACCCCCGGGCGTACCCGCAACGGTGACACCGGCGACGTGGCCGCCGACCACTACCACCGATATGCCGAAGACCTCGATCTGATGCGCGACCTGGGGCTGCGCAGCTACCGGTTCTCCATCTCCTGGCCGCGCATCCAGCCCGACGGAACCGGCGCCGCCAACCAACGCGGCCTCGACTTCTACCGTCGCCTCGTCGATGGCCTGCACGAACGCGGGATCGCCCCGATGGCCACGCTGTTCCACTGGGATCTGCCGCAGGGTCTGCAGGACACCGGCGGCTGGGAGAACCGCGACGTCGCCCAACGCTTCGCCGACTACGCCGCGATCGTCTTCGACGCCCTCGGCGACCGGGTACCGGTCTGGCTGACCATCAACGAGCCGAAGACCGTGGTGCAGAACGGCTACCTCTTCGGCCATCACGCCCCCGGTCGGCAGGACCCCGACGCGGCGTACCTGGTCGCGCACCACCTCCAGCTCGCCCACGGCCTCGCCGTCCGTGCCCTGCGCGCCACCGGGGGGAAGAGCCGCATCGGCCCCGCCTTCAACCTGCACCCCTGCTATCCCGCCGACGACTCGGCCGCCGCCGCGGAGGCCACCCGCCTCTTCGACGGCTACGAGAACCGCCTGTACCTCGACTCCGCGTTGACCGGCAGCTACCCGGCCGACGTGCTGGCCGACCTCGGACCCGACAGCCGGATGGTCCGCGGCATCCGCGACGGCGATCTGGACATCATCTCCACCCCGATCGACCTGCTCGCCGTGCAGTACTACACCCCGATCTACGTCACCGCGTCCGGCGGCACGACGCGCCGCTGGCCCACCTCGGAGGCGGAGTGGCAGCAGATCTACCCGGACGGGATGTACGACATCCTGACCCGGGTCACCCGCGACTACGGGCCGATCCCGCTCACCGTCACCGAGAACGGCCTGCCCACCGCCGACGAACTCGGTGCCGACGGCACCGTCGAGGACGACGGCCGCGTCACGTTCCTCCGCGACCACCTGACCGCCGCCCACCGGGCCGTCGCCGAGGGCGTGCCGCTGGAGAGCTTCCACGTCTGGTCCCTGCTCGACAACTTCGAGTGGGCCGAGGGCTACGAGCAGCGTTGGGGACTGATCTACGTCGACTACCCCACCCAGCGGCGGGTGTTCAAGCGCAGCGCCCACTGGTACCGCCAGGTCATCGCGGACAACGCGGTCTGACCCGCCCGCCTCGGCGGCGGCCCGGCTCCGGGCCGCCGCCGAGGCACGTACGATCCCCGCATGCGTGATCGAAGCGGGTTGGGCCGGCCGTTCTGGACCTTCTGGAGCGCGGCCGCGCTGGCCAACCTCGGCGACGGCATCCGGGTCGCCGCTTTCCCGCTGCTGGCCGCCGCCCTCACCGACGACCCGCTGGCCGTCGGTGCCGTCGCCGCGGCCCAGTTCCTGCCGTGGCTCGTCTCCGGTCTGCTCGCCGGCGCGCTCGCCGACCGCCGAGGGGCCCGCACGCTGCTGGCCGCCGCCGACACCGGCCGCGTCGTCGTGCTGGCCGCGCTGGCCACCACGGTCGCCCTGGGCTGGGCCACCATCGCCCACGTCGTCGCCGCCGCGTTCCTGCTCGGCGTCGGCGAGACCATCCGGGACACCGCCGCCCAGACCGCCGTGCCCAGACTCGTGCCCGACGCGCAGCTGGAGAAGGCCAACGGACGCCTGGTCGCCGGGGAGATCGTCGGCAACGAGTTCGTCGGTCCACCGGTGGGCGCCCTGCTGTTCGTGCTGGGTGCCGCCATCCCGTTCGCCGTCAACGGGGCCGCCCTGGCGCTGGCGGTGATGCTCGTCCTCTCGCTGCCGCTGACCCTGGCGCACCGCGCCACCCCAGACCCCGCCGACGCCCCGCCGGCCACCGACGGTGACGGCGTCCTGGCCGGCCTGCGCTGGCTCCTCCGCCAGCCGATGATGCGTACCCTGGTGCTCGTCACCGCCGCCGTGGCGGCCGCGGACACCGCCTGGTTCGCGATCTTCGTACTCTACGCCCGCGACGCTCTCGGCCTCGGCGCGTTCGGGTTCGGTCTGCTGCTGGCCACCGGCGCGGCCGGTGGCCTGCTCGGCTCGTTCGCCGCCGACCGGGTCCTCGCCCGCTTCCACCACCGGTCCGTGCTGACCTGGTCGATGGCCGTCACCGCCGGCGTGCCGGTCCTGTTGGCCGTCGTCGGGCACCGCGCCGTCGCGGTGGTCGTGGTGGTCACCACCAGCGCCGCGTTCGCCGTGCTCAACGTCGCCGCGCTGTCGGTACGCCAACGGCTGGTGCCGGGCGGGCTGCTCGGGCGGGTCATCGCCGCCTCCCGCCTGGTCACCTACAGCTGCACCGCGCTGGGCGCGCTGGCCGGTGGTGCGCTGGCCGCCCGGGCCGGCATCGAGGCACCGTTCCTGTTCAGCGGCGTCGTCGCCGTGGCCGCGACCGTCGCCTGGTGGCTCGCTTCCCGCCCCACCACTCCCGGTGCCGGGCTCGGCCTACGGTAACGGCCGGCAGCCGCCGCCCCGCCGGCTCAGCGGGGCAGCGCCTGCTGCAGTTCGGCGCGCAGGGCCGGGGTCAGCATCTCGCCGGCCTGCTTGGCCAGCCGGGCCATCTCGTAGCCCACCACGCCGATGTCCGCGTCCGCCGCCGCCAGGGTGGCCAGGATCGAGCCGTCGCGTACCTGCATGACCAGGAAGTAGCCCCGCCCCATCTCCACCACGGTCTGCTTGACCACGTCCCCGTCGAACATCTGGGCGGCGCCGGCGGTGATGCTCATCAGCCCCGAGGTGACCGCGGCGAGCTTGTCGGCGTGGTCCCGTGGCAGGTGGTCGGATATCGCGACCAGCAGCCCGTCGGAGGAGACCACCACCGCGTGCGCCACGCCGGGCACCCGCTCCGCGAACGCGCTGACCAGCCAGCTCAGGTCGCGAGCCTCCTGCGACAACGTCATCACTTCCGTCCTCCTTCGCTCCACGCCCCGAGCGGTGGCACGGGTATCTCGGTGGTCTCCTCGGCCTCGGCCCGCCGCACACCGCTGTACAGCCTGGACAACATCCCGCCGACGGCTTCCGGGTCCGGATCGTCGCGGGTCGGCTGCCGCTGCTCCGGGCGGGCCGGCTGGGTCACCGCACTGAGCTGCGCCATCGGCACCCGCATCGGCAGGCCGCGCTCGTTCGTCCCGGCGGTCACCGGCACGGCCGGCGGTGCCGGTGCGCCGGCACCGGCCGCGGGGACCGCCGACGTCGGTCCCTCCCGCGACCACCAGCCGCCACCGCCGCTCGGCGGCACCGCCGCCGGGGCGAGTACGTCCTCCGCGCGTACCGGCACCGGATGGGCCTGGCGGGGCACCGTGGTCGGACGGCGTCCGGCCACCGGCAGATCCGCCGGCCCCGGGTCGGCCGGGGCGACCGCGGCCGGGCGAGGTGTCGCGACCGGCAGCCCGCGCGGCGACGGCACCGGGTCCAGGCTCGGCGGTGGCGCCGCCGCGAGCAGCGGACGCGGCAGCCGTACCCGGGCCACCAGCCCACCGGCACCGCCGTGCAGCCGCACCTCGATGCCGTGCCGGGCGGCGAGGTGACTGACCACGAACAGACCCATCCGCTCGACCGTGGCCACGTCCGCCGCCGGCGGGGCGGCCAGCACCGCGTTCGCCTCGGCCAGCGCCGTCGCGCTCATCCCGAGGCCCTGGTCGGCGATCTCGATCACCGCACCGGGTCCCTCCACCCGGGCCATCACCTGCACGATGGTGTCCGGCCGGGAGAAGGCGGTGGCGTTCTCCAACAGCTCGGCCAGCAGGTGCACCAGCTCACCGACGGCGTGCCCGACCACGTGCAGGTCCGCCACCGCCTCGTGTCGCACCCGCTGGTACTGCTCGATCTCGGCGCTGGCCGCCAGCAGTACCGCGCTCAGCCCGATCGGCCGGTTCCACCGGCGGGTCGACTCGGTGCCGGCCAGCACGAGCAGGCTCTCGTCGTTACGGCGCATGCGGGCGGCCAGGTGATCGAGCTTGAACAGGTTCTCCAGCTGCTCGGGGTCGCCCTCCTCGCGCTCCAGGTCGTCGAGCAGCTCCAGCTGCCGCTCCACCAGCACCTGACTGCGCCGGGCGAGGTTGACGAACATCGCGTTGACGTTACGGCGCATGTTCGCCTGCTCGACGGCCACCCCGACGGCGCTGCGGTGCACCGCGACGAACGCCTCGGCCAGCTCACCGATCTCGTCGAGGGACCGCACGACCGCCGGCGAGACGTCGATCGGCGGTACGCCACCGGAGACCGACCGCAACCGGGCCAGCGCCTCGGGCAGCTCGATCTGCGCGATCCGCAACGCCTGGGAGCGCAGCAGCCGGATCGACCGGGCCAACGACCGACCGATCAGCACCGAGATCAGCACCGCCACCAGCAGGACCGTGATGATCACGCCGACGACCAGCAGCGTCTCCCGCAGCTGGGTGTCGCTCGCGTCGTCGGCCTGCCGCGCCGAGGCCGCCAGCACGCTCGCCTCGAAGCGCTGCAACAGCTCGTGGCGGGCCTCGCTGGCCGTCCACCACTGCTCCGCGTCCAGCACCGCCGACCCCGACACGCCCTGCGCCAGCGCCTGTTCCTCCATCCGGGAGGCGGCGACGAAGGCCGGATCCAGACTCATCTCGTCGTAGCGGTTCACCTGTGCGGTCGTCGCCGCGATCCGGAACGCGCCGAGCGCGGTCAGCTGGCGCGCCCGCAGGTCGGGCAGCTGGGCCGCGTCCTCGGAGTCGTAGCTGCCGGCCCGGGCCGCCGAGTACAGCTCCGCCCGGACCCGCGAGGAGAGTTCCTTCGCCCGGGCGAACTGCACGTAGCGCAGCACCGCGTCGGCCAGCTCCGGCCGGTCGGCGCCCGGCGTCGGCTGGGCGAGCAGATTCAGCAACGCGTCGATCGCGCGGTGGTAGTTACCGATGATGGTGTCGTCGGTGAGCAACACCGTGGTCATCGTGTTCCGGATGTAGTCGACCTGCTGGTACGCCTGGGAGGCCACCACGTAGACGTCCCGCCACGAGGCGTCCGCCTCGGCCAACGGCTCGGCCGCCGCGCGCAGCTCCGCCGCCGCCTGGTCGGCGGCGTCACGGTAGGGCTGCAACACGGCCAGCCGCTCCTCACCGGCCTCCTCGTCGGCGGCGTCACGCAGGGCGGGCAGTTCGCCGGCCGTGCGGTCACGCTCCAGCTGCAACCGATGGGTCAGCGCGGTGATCTCGCGCCCGATGCCGACCTGCGCGGCGAAGTCACCCAGGACGCTGGCCCGGCCGACCAGGCTCTGGGTCTGCACGCCGGCCAGCACCAGGAAGGCGACCGACGGGATGACCAGCACCGTGGCCAGCTTGGTGCGCATCCGCCAGTCCTGCAGGCGCAGGGCAGAGCGACGTCGGTGGGGTACCACCCGGACGTCGAACCGACGCCGGCGGTGCTGCGACACCCCGGGCGCCTGCTCCGGTCCTACACCCACCCGCTCCTCCTCCCCCACGCGTCCGCCGCGGTCCGGGGAGCGCGGTCCATCCAACCAGGCCCGAGAGCAGTGTCAACGCCCTGCCCTTATGAAGGGTTAAGGAAGGGTACTGCCGGTCGCCACCCTATGCCGAGGTCGCCGAGTCTTGATCATCCGTCCGGCCGATGTCGGCCACCACCACGGCATCGGCGATCCGGCCGGTGGCCACCAGCGCCGCGCCGGTGGCCCCGATCTCCGGGTGCCGCGCGAACCGGACCGGCCGGGGAGCCAGCACCGCGGCGAACGCCTCCCGCCACCACGTCGAGGCGGCTATCGCGCCGCCACCGAGGACCACCTCCACCGGCCCGCCCACCGTGGACTCCAGCACCACCAGATCCTCGACGACCTGCTCGCACACCCCGTACATGAGCCCGGCCAGCATCTCCACCGCGGTGGTGCCGAAGCCCAGTCCGCGCAGCTCGCCCAGCCCGGCCGGGCGGATGCCCGGCGGACGGTCGCCGCCGAACCGCACGTTGGCCGGCCGGCCGCCGTCGGGCGGCAGCAGCGCCAGCGCCTCCTCCAGCGCCCGGCCGGTCGGCAGCCGTAGCTCCCGGTCCGCCCAGGCGAACAGGTTCCCACCCGAGGAGTACGCGACCCCGGTCACCACATGGTCGTGGTCGACGCGGTAGCGCCACAGCCGGTGCGGCAGCACGGTCGACCCGGCGGACGTCGGCATCCGCTGCAACAACCGGACCGCGGAGGACGTACCCACGGTCACCGCCGCCCGGGTGGGATCCACACAACCGGAGCCGACGTTCGAGGCGGCACCGTCACCGAGCGGTGGCGCCCAGCGGGCCCGGGCCAGTGCCGGCCACCGCCGGCCGTACTCCGCGCGCAGCCCGCCGTGCCAGTCGCGGGGGGCCAGTTCGGGCAGATCGGCGCCGTCGCTGCCGGCCAGGGCGCGTGCCTCGGGGTCCCAGTCCAGGGTGTGCAGGTCCAGCAGGCCGGTGCCGGACGCCTGTGACATCGACATCGGCGCCTCGGCGAGCAGCTGGCCGAGCACGTACTCGACCAGGCCGGTGAAGCGGGCGATCCGCGCCCCGGTGCGGGCGCGCAGCCAGGGCAGCCGCACCGACCAGTAGCAGCGGTGCCACCAGGTGCCGGTGCGCTGGTGGAAGGCGTCCGGGTCGGCCGGACCGACCGCCGTCGCCGGCGGCTCGGGCCGGGTGTCCAGCCAGGTCAGCACCGGCCCGAGCGGCTCGTCGCCGGCGCTCAGCGGCACCACCGAGTGCCACTGGCCGCTGACCGCCACCAACTGGACTCCGTCCAGCCAGCCCTGCCCGTGCAATTCGTCCAGGCACTCGATCAGGCAGGCCAGGTAGGCACGGGCGTCGAGGGTGCCGGCACCCTCGTCGTCGACGGTGACCACCATCCGGCGACGGGCCAGCGCCCCCGGCAGCGGTTGCGCGTCGTCCAGCACGAGCCCACGCACCGAGGAGGTGCCCAGGTCCAGCGCGAGAATCTTCATCGCGGGTCAAGGTACCCGGTGATCCCCACGGCACAACGCTGGCGCGCACCGGGTCCGCCGATCGGCTTCCACGACGGCCGTCCGACGCGTAGGGTGTTCGCATGCTCGCGCGACTGACCTGCTGGTGGCCCGCCGACCCGGCGGCCCTCCCCCGCGCGTAGCTTCAACCCACGCGGCCGCCCGACGAGGCGGCCGCCGGTCATGTCCCGGTCCTCGGGGCCGCCCCCGACAGCGGTCGCCCGGCCCGAGGAGACCGATGCACCAGCTGACCGACCTGCTCACCACGCTCGCCGCCGGCCTCGACCCCGGCCCGTTCGCGCTGTTACGCCGCGACGGCGCCGAGCATCTCGACCTGTTCACCGGCACCGTGACGACCGTCGACCGGCTCGCCGACATCCCCCTGCCCGCCGCCACCGCCGGCCCGCAGACACTGGCCCTGGTGCCGTACCGGCAGATCGCCGAGCGGGGCTTCGCCTGTGTCGACGACGGGGTGCCGCTGGAATGCCTCCGCATCGACCACCACCACCGGCTGCCGTTGGCCGGTGTGCTGGACGCGCTGCCGACCGAGCCCGTCCGCACCACCGGCGCCGCCTTCGACACCAGTGACGACGAGTACGCCGCCACCGTGGCCCGGGTGCTGGCCGACGAGATCGGCCACGGCGAGGGCGCCAACTTCGTCATCCACCGCACCCTGCGCGCCCAGGTGCGGGGCGCCCCGCTGACCGCCGCGCTGGCCGCGCTGCGTTCCCTGCTGACCCGCGAGCGCGGGGCGTACTGGACGTTCGTGGTGCACACCGGAGCGCGCACCCTGGTCGGCGCCAGCCCGGAACGGCACGTCAGCGTCGACGACGGTCTGGTGATGATGAACCCGATCAGCGGCACCTTCCGGCACACCGGTGCCGCCGCCGACCGGGCCGCGCTGCTGCGCTTCCTCGCCGACACCAAGGAGACCGAAGAGCTGTACATGGTCCTCGACGAGGAGTTGAAGATGATGGCCACCGTCGCCGAGCGGGGCGGGCAGGTCGTCGGGCCGTACCTGAAGGAGATGTCGCACCTGGCGCACACCGAGTACCTGCTGGCCGGACGGGGCACGAAGGACGTCCGTGAGGTGCTGCGGGAGACGATGTTCGCGCCGACGGTGACCGGCAGCCCGATGGAGAACGCCTGCCGGGTGATCGCCCGACACGAACGCACCGGGCGTCGCTACTACTCCGGGGTGCTGGCCCTGCTCGGCCACGACGAGACGGGCCGGCAGAGCCTCGACGCGCCCATCCTGATCCGTACCGCCGAGATCTCCCCCACCGGTGAGCTGCGGGTACCGGTCGGTGCGACGCTGGTGCGCCACTCCACCGCCGCCGCCGAGGTCGCGGAGACCCACGCCAAGGCCGCCGGTGTGCTGGCCGCCCTCGGTCTCGGCCCGCAGGCGCCGGCCGGGCCGCACCCCACGCTCCGTCTCGCCGACGACCCGCAGGTACGCGCCGCCCTCGCCGCCCGCAACGCCCCGCTGGCCCGGTTCTGGCTGGACCAGCGGCCACCGGGAGCGCTGGCCCTGCCCGCCCTGGCCGGCCGCCGGGCCCTGATCGTCGACGGGGAGGACACCTTCACCGGGATGCTGGCCCATCAGCTCGGCGCCCTCGGCCTGTCGGTGACCGTCCGGCCTTGGCACGACGAGCAGCCGGTCGGCGCGTACGACCTGGTGGTGGTCGGTCCGGGCCCGGGTGACCCGAACGGTGACACGGAGAAGATGACCAGGCTGCGTGCCCTGCTCACCCGGTTGCTGGACGCCGGACACCCGACGCTCGCCGTCTGTCTCGGTCACCAGCTCCTCGCCGGTCTGCTCGGGTTGCCGGTGCACCGCCGCGACGCGCCCTACCAGGGGCTGCAACGCACGGTCACCCTGTTCGGCACGCCCCGCCGGGTCGGCTTCTACGCCACCTTCACCGCCCGCGCCGCCACCGACCACCACGACGGCCCGTACGGACCGGTGGCACTTGCCCGTGACGAGGCCGACGGTGCGGTGCACGCCCTGCGCGGGCGCGGCTTCGCCGGGGTGCAGTTCCACCCCGAGTCGGTGCTCAGCCCGGACGGGCTGGCGGTCCTGACCGACCTGCTGCGCGATCTGCTGCCGGCGCCGGCCGGTGAGTTGTCCCCGGCGGCGCAGGCATAGCCGGATCGATCCGGGGTAGCGCTGTGAACAGCCGGCGGTCCGGGCGGGTCTGAGAGCCCCCGCCCGGACCGCCGGTCCTGCTGTCCCGACCTAGCCGGCGAGGCCCTGCTTGAGCGCGGCACCGATGCGCACCGCCCGCTTCGCGGTCAGCGCGGTCGCCTCCAGCGCGATGTGGTCGGGCGCGGTCTCGCCGTTGTTGCTGGTGTGCGAGGCGCCGTACGGGTTGCCGGCGGTGAACTGGCTCGGCTCGGTGTACCCGGGGGTGACCACGATCCCGCCCCAGTGGTAGAAGACGTGGAACAGCGACAGCAGCGTCGACTCCTGCCCGCCGTGCTCGGTGGCGGTGGAGGTGAAGCCGGAGTAGACCTTGTTCGCCAGCGCCCCCTGGGCCCACAGCGGGCCGGTGGTGTCGATGAACTGCTTGAGCTGGGCGGCGATCAGGCCGTAGCGGGTCGGCGAACCGAAGATCACCACGTCCGCCCAGCTGAGGTCGTCCGGCTGTGCCTCCTCCACGTTCTGGGTCTCCAACCGGTGCGCCTGCCATCCCGAGTTGGAGCGGATCGCCTCGTCCGGCGCCAGCTCGCGCACCTTGCGCAGCCGGACCTCCGCGCCCGCCTCACCGGCGGCCTCCGCCGCCGCCTGCGCCATCTGGTAGGTGATGCCGGTCGCGCTGTAGTAGATCACCGCCACCTTGACCTGTGCCGCCATCGCTCGTCCTTCCTCATCGGGATCAGCTCCGGCGACTACCCGATGTTTGCGGCGACAAACATCGGTCGGTGTCCACCGGTCCCCGCGGGCGGATTCCGGTGGCCGGCACCGGCGGCGGGGTGGCAGGCTGTCCGGCGATGGAGATCAGGATCGCGACCACCGACGACTGGCCCGGCATCTGGCCCTTCCTGCGCGAGATCGTCGCCGCGGGTGAGACGTACACCTGGCCCCGGGACGTCGACGAGGCACAGGCCCGGCAGATGTGGCTGGTCGCTCCGCCCGGGCGCACCGTGGTCGCCGTCGACACCGACGGCACGGTCCTCGGCTCGGCGAAGCTGACCCCCAACCAGCTCGGCCCCGGGGCGCACGTCGCCAACGCCAGTTTCATGGTCGCCCCGGCAGCGGCCGGGCGCGGCGTCGGGCGGGCCCTCGGCGAGTACGTGCTGAACCTGGCCCGCGCCGACGGCTACCGGGCGATGCAGTTCAACGCGGTGGTGGCGGTCAACACCCGTGCGGTGGCGCTGTGGCGGTCGCTCGGCTTCGAGGTGGTGGGGCGGATCCCGGAGGGCTTCCGACACTCCACCGAGGGCTACGTCGACCTGCTGGTGATGCACCGGCGGCTCTGAGCGGCGCGCCGGCCGTCGCCGGATAGCCTGGGCCGGTGATGCTGCCCCTGCCGATCGGCGAGTTCCAGGCGTACCTGTTCGACTGCGACGGCACGATCGTCGACTCGATGCCCCAGCACTACACCGCGTGGCGCGACACCCTCGACCGGTGGGGTTGTGCCTTCCCCGAGGACCTCTTCTACGCCTGGGCCGGGCGACCGACCGCTGACATCGTCGTCGCCCTGAACGAACAGCACGGCCTGGACATGCCGGTGGAGACGGTCGTCGCCCACCGCGAGACCCGTTTCCAGCAGCTGCTGCCCACCGCCACCGGTATCCCCGGGGTGCTCCGGCACATCGACGACGCGCACGGCCGCATCCCGTTCGCCGTGGTCTCCGGCAGCACCCGGGAGGCGGTCACCGCCTCACTCGACGCGCTGGGCATCCTCGACCGATTCGACGTGCTGGTCTGCGCGGGCGACTACGCCCGTCCCAAGCCCGACCCGGAGCCGTTCCTGCGCGCCGCCGAACTGCTCGGCGTACCGCCGACGTCCTGCCTGGTCTTCGAGGACGCGGACCTGGGCATCGAGGCGGCGACCGCGGCGGGCATGGCCGCCGTGCGGGTGCCGCCGCCGCGCCGGGGCTGACCGCGCGGCTTGCTCAAGATATCCGCAAGTTGCGTGGTTCACAGTTCTCGGACAGGTAGGAAAACGTCATCCTGATGACACCGGTGCCGGCGATCCGCGTCGCCGCCCCGCACCGGTCGACCTGAACGGGGGATCGCGCTCCGCCACCAATGATGTTGGCGTAGCGCGATCAGGGGAGCCGCCCGGCCACCGGGCAGGTCGTGTTGTCGGTGCCCGCACCTATGCTGCCGTCGACCACCGAGTGGAAGGCGGCCGACGTCGTGGCAGCTCCCGGCACGATCGCGCTGAGCGGCTCCGAGGCCCTCGCGCTGCGGATGACCAGCCTGTTGCTGCGCCCCCATCCCACCGCCGCCGCGCCGACGACGGTGGCCGACGTGGTGGAGTGGTTCGGCGCCATGCAGGCACAGGACCTGGCCAGCGGCATGTGGTCGCTCGGCGTACGGCTGCCCGGGTTCACCCAGGCCGAGGTGCACGCCGCGTTGGAGCGCCGCGAGGCCCTGCGGACCTGGCCGATGCGCGGCACCATCCACCTGGTGCCGGCCCGCGACGCCCGCTGGCAGTTGGAGCTGACCGGCGTACGCGCGCTCGCCGGTGCGGCCAAGCGACGCGAGTTCCTCGGGCTGTCGGAAGCGGAGGCGGACCGCGCGGCCGACGTGCTGGGCGAGGCCCTCGCCGGCGGCGGCCGGCTGACCCGCGCCGAGTGCGTGGCCACGCTCGTCGCGGCCGGCATCGACGGCGCCGGCCAGCGCGGCTACCACCTGCTGTGGTACGCGGCCCAGCGCGGCGTCACCTGCATCGCCCCCAACGTCGGCACCGAACAGACCTTCGCCCTGCTCGACGAGTGGGCGCCCGGCCAGCGCCAGCTCGACCGCGACGAGGCGCTGGCCACCCTGGCGCTGCGCTACTTCCGCGGCCACGGTCCCACCACCCGGCAGGACTTCGCCGGCTGGACCGGCCTGACCGCCGCCGACGCCAAACGCGGCATCGCCGCCGCCGGTGCCGACCTGACCACCGTGCTCGTCGACGGCGCCGAGGCGGTGCTGCACACGCCGCTGCTGGACGCGCCCCGCGCCGCGGTGGACGACGTGCTGACCCTGCCCGGCTTCGACGAGTACCTGCTCGGCTACAAGGACCGCGCGCTGATGCTCGACCCGGAGCACAAGCAAGCCATCATTCCCGGCGGCAACGGGGTCTTCCAGGCCACCGTCGTGGTCGGCGGCCGGGTGGTCGGCACCTGGAAACGCAGCCTGGCCAAGACCCGCGTCACCCTGACCGTGCACCCGCTGGTCGACCTCGATCCGGCCCACCGCGAGCAGGTCGAGCAGGCGCTGCACCGGTACGCCGACTTCCTCGGTCTGCCACCCCGGATCACCTGGAACGACTGAACCCGGCACCGACCACGGCGAACAGGCTGGCGAGCCCCGCCAACACCGCGACCGGCCCGCCCGGCCCGAGCGACGGGCGGACCGCGGGGACGACCGGGCCGAGGAACACCTCGGCGTAGCCGGCCATGACGACGACGGCGGCCACGATCGTGACGACACCGAGCCCACCGGCCACCAGCGGCAGCCACCCTCGACGGCCCGGCCCGACGAGCGTCCACGCGGTGACCACGTTGAGCAGCACGGCCGCGCCGACATACCAGGCCCATCCGGGGAACTCGGTGAGGCGTACGGCCCGGTCGCCGTACCAGGCCCAGGGCAGGCCGACGGCCGCGACGAGGGCTCCTGCCGCGCCAGCGACCGCAGTGGCTCGAACGACGACCTTCGACATCACGTCCTCCCACCGGTGTGCGAACCATGCTGCGTGCCACCGGCGACGATCGGACGAACGCGGGGTCGCCGCCGTGCCCAGCGTCTCAGGTCGGTGGTCAGGGCTGACAGCTCGGTATTTCCACTCAGCCCGCTTCTGCCCACGGCAGAGATCCTTGGCTGCGTCCCGCCGTCGCTGCTTGGCTGGGCGGCATGGAGATACTGGTGCTGGGCGGGACGGCATGGCTGGGGCGGGAGGTGGCCCGGCAGGCCGTCGGACGGGGACACGGTGTCACCTGCCTGGCCCGTGGCGAGAGCGGCGCGGTGCCGGACGGTGCGACCCTGGTCGCTGCGGACCGGAGCGACCCTGCGGCGTACGGCGCGTTGCGTGGCCGCGACTGGGACGCCGTCATCGAGGTGTCGTGGCAGCCCGGCTTCGTCCGGCAGGCCCTGCACGCGCTTGGCGACCGGGCCCGGCACTGGTGCTACGTCTCGTCGGTCAGCGCCTACGCCAGCCACGACACACCCGGCGCCGACGAGTCGGCGGCGACCCTCCCGGCGACGGTTCGGGACGTGGTCGACCGTGCCGAGTACGGCGAGGCGAAGGTGGCCTGCGAGCAGTTCTCCACGACCGAGGTGGGAGACCGGTTGCTGGTGGCCCGCGCCGGGTTGATCGGCGGCCCCGGCGACCACACTGATCGCTCCGGCTACTGGGTGGCGCGGGCCGCCCGCGCCCCCGAAGCGCCGATGCTGGTACCCCGTACCCCCGATCTGCCCACGCAGGTGGTGGACGTGCGCGATCTGGCCGCCTGGCTGCTGGACAGCGCCGCAGCCGGCACGGTCGGCACGTTCAACGCGGTCGGGCCGGTGATCCCCTTCGGCGAGTGGGTCGCGCTGTGCCGGGCGGTCGGCGGGCACACCGGACCGGTGGTCGACGTCGACGCCGGCTGGCTGGTGGCCCGCGGCGTGGCCCAGTACATGGGCCCGGAGTCGCTGCCGATGTGGCTGGTCGAGCCGGGCCACTCCGGCTGGTCGGCGCGCAGCGGTGCGGCGGCGGCCGCCGCCGGCCTACGCCACCGGCCGCGCCCGGACCTGCTGGCGGACACCCTAGCCTGGGAACGCGAGGCTGGACTGCACCGCGACCGACGCGCCGGCCTGAGCGCCGGCCGAGAAGCCGAGCTGCTCGACGCCCTGCCCTTGCCCGACCGGCCGACGCCGTAACTGGCCGAGGATGCGCAACTTCGGGGAGCTTGTCTCATCCTGTTTGTGCTGGTGGGCGAGTCTTGACATGGGCATGGCAGGTGTTTGGTTGCAGGTCAGGGGCCGGATGATCTTTGTGGTGATCGTCTGACTCGGATTCCGCGGGAAGTCTGCGGCGTGGCGACCCGGGACATGAAGGAACCCTCGGCGAGGGTTGCTGGTCGTGACACACATCAATCCGCCCACCGAGGGCCACGAATTGGTCTACCAAGTCCGCCTGCCCGTGTCCAGTGACACTGTCGCGCTGGTGACCGAGGCGATACGCACCTACCGGCGGCAGGTGAAGTCCCGCTGGCGCAAACTATCCGACCTGCAGACCACCACGATCGTCCTGGCGGTACTGCGCCACGACCAGCATCCCGCCGACCTCGCCGCCGCCCACGGGGTGTCCCACCACAGCGTCCGCCGCTGGGTCAGACAAGTCATCACCACCGTGGCGCGGATGGCGCCACGTCTGGACCGTGTCCTGGCGGCCGCCGCCCGCACCTACCACGAACAGCCACTCCTGCTCGACGGCACCTGCGTGCCCGTGCACGCACCCGCCGACAAGGCCAAAGAACGACGCCACTGGTGCCTGAAACACAAAGTCCACCACCTACGCGTGATGACCCTGACCGACCAACACGGCCGACTCCTCTGGCTCTCCGCGGCCACCCCCGCACGACTCCACGAAGCCACCCACGCCAAACGCCTGCACCTGCCCGCCCGCCTGCGCCACCATCACCTCGCGATCATCTGCGACCGCATCCACACCCGCCTCGACGACCAACCCACCACCAACCCCACCGTCCTCGTCGGCCGCCGCGCCTGCCGCAACCACAAACTCACCCCCGCCGAGAAAACCGCCAACACCCTGCTCGCCCGCGAACGCGTCGCCAACGAACACGCCCACGCCCACCTCAAGAACTGGCGCATCCTCACCCGACTACGCCACGGCTGGCACCACCACGCCACCACCCTGCTCCGCGCCCTACTCGTCCTCACCAACACCGAAATCAACCGCTGACCCAGACAAACGATCACCACAAAGATCAACTAACCCATGGCCTGCGACCAAACACCTCACACCACCACGTCAAGCCCCCACCACCAGCACAAACAGGATGAGACAAGCTCGGGGATGTTGCTGCCCCGGCGCGTCCTGAGGCAGCAGTACCCCCGAAGTTGTCGGCGGCCCGGCCCGGCGCGTGAAGGACGGGCACTCTCGTGTGTCGGGGTCAGGCCCGATGGGTGAGCTGGGCGACGAACGCGCGCCATGCGGACGGGGCGAAGGTCAGCGCCGGACCGTTCGGGTTCTTCGAGTCGCGGACGCCGACGACACCGGGAAGGTTGTCGGCGACCTCGACGCAGTTACCGCCGCTCGCGCCGCTGCGGGTGCTCTTGCGCCACCGCGCGTTACTGAGGTCCATGTTGGCTCTCAACTTCCTTCAACAGGTCGATTGACTGCCTGCGTGGTAGCGCCTCGTTGCGCACGCTCTCCCACCTCGCTTGAAGCGTAGCCACAGCGTGATCGTTGTCGACGACATCCCCGCCGAGCTGATTCTCAAGGTGGCCGACCCAGACACCGTCACGGGACCGCGCCAGTGCGAACGGCCCGGACAGCCCGACGTGCAGGCCGTTACCAAGGGGAATGACGTGCACGTGAACGTGCGGAAGCTCGGCCAGTGCGATCAAATGGGCGACTTGCTGGGCCATGATCCCGCCGAGGCCGTCGCCAGTGAGGCGGAGCGCGCCCTCGTCCAGCACGGCAACGAACTGCGGCGGGCGTTCGCCGGTCAGGATCGCTTGCCTGTCCATGCGCGCCTTGACGCGCTGCTCGACCTCGTCGTCGGTCAGGCTGTCCACGGTCCGAAGTACCGCACGAGCATAGTGCTCCACCTGCAAGAGGCCCGGGATCAGGTTGGGTTCGAAGTAGCGGAGTTGCGTCGCGCCGCGTTCGGCGTCGAGCCACGGCAGGAACCAGGACGGTGTGCCGAGCTTCATCGCCAGCCGCTCGAACAGGCCACCGGTGCTCAGCGCGCGGTCGGCGCCTCGGGCGAAGTCCAACGTCAACGCCCGAGTGCCGCCCTCGACGGCGCTGACGTGGGAGGCGCTGAAGCCCGCGCCGCGACCGAATGCCTCCTGCGTCATGCCGGCCGCTCCCCGCGCCCGGCGGATCTCGCCCACGATGAAGGACGCCACCGGGTTTGGCGTGTCTCGCATTCAGGGCTCCTCACACTGAAGATCGGCTAGCCATGTCGCCACCGAGTCAGCAGCCGTTTCGCCAGCTCAGCCCAGACGACGAAAGCACCTTCCGAGAGTAATGGCCGCCCTAGCAGAGTGTCACCAGCGGAACCGCGGACGTGGCACGGCCCGTCGGCGGGACCAGCACCGGGCCGCCCGACGGGCGAGCACTCTCGGGCGGCCCTCCCCCACTCTGTCGACTGAGGAGGCCCACAGTGCCCGTTCCGGAGCCCACCACCGCCATATCCGCGTTCCGCCGGCCGGCCCGCCTTGATCGTCGCCATGTCGGGTGACGCGGCAGGACGGCACCCCTCGGGTCTCCCCCGGCGTGTACCTCCTGGACCGCGCGGCCTCCCCGCAGTTCGCCAGCCCGATCCTGGTGCGGGTGATCCGCGAGTTGCCCGACCGGCACCCGCCGCACGGGTGGACCTGGGTGGACTGCTATCAGCTCGACCGGTACGGCGATGCGACGGAGAAGCGGCAGTTGTTCGTGATGCCGCACGGCATGCGGCCGGTGAACGTGCCACCGGTCCCCTACGCCGCGCGTGGACGCCCGCCCCGCTCCCGCCCGGCGCGGGCGGACGGGTGAGCACCGGCCCGCACGAGCATGTCGCGTCCCGTCCGACCTGGCGGTGCCGGGCCTGCGGGATCGCCTGGCCCTGTTCCCCCGCGAAGCTGCGGCTGCTCGCCGAGTACCGGGAGAACCTGCCAGGCCTGATGGTCTATCTCGTGACGCTGCGCGAGGAGGCCGCCGAGCAGTTCGCCGCGGCGTGCGGCGGCGAGCCGCCCACCGACCTGCACCGGCGGTTCACCGACTGGGTGCCGGCCCGATCCAGGTAGGCCGCCCGCCCCGGTCCGCGCACTCCCCCGGTGCGGGCGCGGGGGCTCTGCCGACGACCGGCGTTGTCGGTGATCGCCCGGTGGTGACCTGGCCTCGTACGCTTCGGGGCATGGCACGGCGATCGTCGATGGAGCTGCTGGCCCGGTCGGCCTGGGTGCGTCTGGCGCACGGCGTGCGGACGCGGACGCTTCCGGTCCTGCTGTTCTTCGCCGGACTGTCCGCCGTGATGCTCCTCCTGGCTCGCGGTGCCGCCGAGTACGGCCGCACGCTGGCGATGGAGTTGGGCGCCGAGTTCGTCGGTGCACTGGTGGTGATCTTCGCGCTCACCCCGATCGTCCGGCGCTCCCAGCAGGGCCGCGTCCGCGAACACCGCCACCTCGACTTCTCCTGGTACACCGACCGGGTGATGACCGCGACCAGGTCGGTGCGCGTCCTGCACACGTTCTCGCGGTTGTTCTCGCCGCCGTACAGCCAGCGATTCCTCGCCGCGGCGGCGGGTCTGATACGCCGGGGCGGCCGGGTTGAGGTCCTGCTGATGCACCCTGACTCGGTGGCCGCGGTGCTGCGGACGACCGAGTTGGCCGGACGCCGCGACGTGAGCCAGGAATCGCGCCGCAACCTGCAAACACTCGAAGCCTTTCGGCAGGGCCTTGACGAGACCTCCCGCGCACGCTTCGAGGTCCGGCTCTACACCGCCGCCGCATCGGTGCAGATGTACCAGTGGGACGACAAGTTGCTGGCGTCGTTCCTACCGCTGGGCAAGCTCTCCGGCGATCACTCGCAACTGGAGGTCTCCACGGTGTCGCCGCTCGGCAGCTTCGTCACCGAACGCGCCGACGAGCTGTGGGACGGTGGCGTGGCGCTCACCGAGTACTGGCTGACGGGTGTCACCCTCACCGACGAGGAGGGACGACGGCGGTACTCGTGCCGGTTTCTCGACATCGGCGACCGGCACTACCTGGCCGACGCTCGGGTGATCGCCCATCTTGCCCGCGCCCACAACGGCTCGGTCAGAGTGGAGCTGCGACGGTGCCCCGGGACGGTGCACGAGGTGGATGTGATCACCGACGGCGACCCGGACCTGGCGTTCGTACGGCAGCGATTCCTTGAGAAGTACGGCCATCCCGAGCACGTCTTCGCCCGCCTCAACCCGCTCCCGCCGGTCTGACCGGTACCGCGACGCTCGATCAGGCGGGTTCGGCGGTGTGGCCGAGTTCGCCGGAGATCTGGTTCGCGGTGTCGAGCAGCAGGGGAAGGCTCTCCTTGAGCTGGTCGAGGCTCGCGATGACCTCGATCGCGGTCATCGAGGCGGCGGCGATGACCCGTCCACGGGAGTCCCTGATCGGCGCGGCCACGCACATGACGTACGTGTCGTGTTCGCCGTTGTCGACGGCCCAACCCTGGTCGCGGATGCGGACGAGTTCGGCGTCGAGCGACTCGCGGTCGGCGTACGTGGTGGGGGTGAACCGTTCGAAGACGACGTGGGACAGGAGGCGGTCGCGTTCCGCCGTCGGCAGGTACGCCAGGATGGTCTTGCCGACGGCGCTCGCGTAGATCGAGACCGCGCGCCCGATCCGCGACGGTAGCTTGACCGCGTCGAAGGCCGGGCTGTCGACCTTGTCGATATAGATGATCTCGTCGCCGGTCAACTGCGCCAGGTGCACGGTGTGGCCGGTCTTGCGCTGGAGCGTACGCAGGGGCGCGGCGGCGAACTGGCGCAGGTCCATCGAGCCCAGCGCGAGTTCCGACAGTTCGATGATGCCGCTGCCGAGCACGTAGGTCCCGGCGCCGGTCCGGCGGACGAAACGCGCCGATTCGAGCGTCTGGAGGATCCGCAGGGCGGTGGACTTGTGGACCCCCAGGACGTCCGCCGCCTCGGTGAGGGACAGCGGATGTTCCGCGGCGCGACGGATCAGGTCGACCGCACGGCGAACCGATTGCGACACGGTGGCGTCTCCCTCCACGCGGCGATCCCGACGACCGCCCGTTGCATCATACGCAACGGCTTGCGCTGCTCTCGCAACAGGCCGTTGACACCGTTGCATATAGCGCTACGATCGTTGCAGATTCCAGCTCGGCGACTCTGACCTGCCACAGGGGAGCGACGATGAGCAAGGAGCCCTGGTTCGGCGGTGCCGCCGAGGCGTTGCCGGACGATGCCGAGGACAGCGTCCTCATCGGCCGGATCTGGGACCCGTCCGTCGACGGCCCCTCCCCGGTGACCGTCCGCGACGGCGACGTCATCGACCTCAGCCGCCGGTTCCCGACCGTCCGGGACATCTGCGAGCTGCCCGAACCCGCCAAGACCGTGGCCGGGTCGGACGGGCCACGGGTCGGCGGCTTCGACGAGCTGCTGGCCAACACCGGTGCCACGGACCGGGACCGGAGCCGGCCCTGGCTGCTCGCCCCGGTCGACCTGCAAGCGCTCAAGGCTGCCGGCGTGACCTTCCCCGTCTCGATGCTCGAACGCGTCATCGAGGAGCGGGCCCGGGGAGACCTGACCCGCGCGGCGGACATCCGTGGCCGGATGTTCGCCGACATCGGTGCCGACCTGGACAGCCTGGTCCCCGGCTCGGTCGAGGCGGAGCGGCTCAAGGCCGCACTGGTCGCCGAGGGCCTCTGGAGTCAGTACCTGGAGGTGGGGATCGGGCCGGACGCCGAGATCTTCACGAAGGGCCAGCCGCTCTCCGCCGTCGGCACCGCCGTCCCGGTCGGCGTACTCGCGGCCTCGACCTGGAACAACCCGGAGCCCGAGGTCGCGCTCATCGCCCAGTCCAGCGGCCGGATCGTCGGTGCCACC
Source organism: Verrucosispora sp. WMMC514 (assembly GCF_027497295.1). Classification (NCBI taxonomy): domain Bacteria; kingdom Bacillati; phylum Actinomycetota; class Actinomycetes; order Micromonosporales; family Micromonosporaceae; genus Micromonospora; species Verrucosispora sp. WMMC514. The sequence goes on from NZ_CP114906.1 coordinate 149,538, forward strand.
CTGGGCAACGACGTGAACCTGCGCGACGTCGAGGGACGCTCGGCGCTGCTGCTCCCCCGGGCCAAGGACAACAACGCCTCCTGCGCCCTCGGTCCGTTGATCCGGCTGTTCGACGAGCGGTTTCCGCTCAGTCGGGTACGCGAGCTGACGGTGGGGCTCCAGGTCCACGGGGTGGACGACTTCCACCTGGCGGCGACCTCGGAGATGGCGCGGATGGCACGCGACCCGGAGTCGCTGGTCCGGCAGTTGATCGGCCCGCACCACCAGTATCCCGACGGCGCCGTCCTGATGCTCGGCACCATGTTCGCTCCCACCCAGGACCGCGAACGCCCCGGCGAGGGCTTCACCCACCAGGTCGACGACGTGGTGCGGATCGACTGCCCGGCGCTCGGCACCCTGGTCAACCGGGTGTGGCACGCGGAGCGGTGCGAGCCGTGGCGGTTCGGCGTCCGCGATCTCATGGGCAATCTGGCAAGGAGAGGACTGCTGTGAAAGTCACCACCACCGATCCGCGCGACGGCCGGCAGCACCCGACGGATCTCGTCGAGACGGACGAGTCCGGCGTGGCGGCGATCGCCGGCCAGGCGTCCCGGGCGGCACAGTGGCTGTCCGACCTGGGCAGGGCCGGCCGGGCGCGGTTGCTGGAGGCGGTCGCGGCCACCCTGGAGTCCCGACGGGCGGATCTGGTCGCGACGGCGGAGGCGGAGACCGGGCTGGGTCAGGCGCGACTCGACTCAGAGCTGACCCGGGCGGCGGTCCAGTTCCGGATGTTCGCGGCGGTGCTGCGCGACGGTGGGTACCTGGAGGCGGCCATCGACCACGCCGCCGACACGCCCCTCGGGGCCGGCCCGGACGTGCGACGGATGCTCGTACCCCTCGGGCCGGTGGCCGTCTTCGGCGCCAGCAACTTCCCGTTCGCCTTCTCCGTCGCCGGCGGCGACACCGCCTCGGCGCTGGCCGCCGGCTGTCCCACGGTGGCGAAGGCGCACCCGTCCCATCCGCTGACGTCGCGCGCCTCCGCCGACGCGATCGAGTCGGCCGTGCGCGACCTGGGCGGGCCCGACGGTGTGCTCACCGCCGTGTACGGGGAGCGGGCCGGCCGTTGGCTGGTCCGCCAGCCGGCGATCCAGGCCGCCGCCCTGACCGGCTCGGTCGGCGCGGCCCGCGCCATCCAGGCGGCCATCGACGAACGCGCCGACCCCATCCCGTTGTACGCCGAACTGAGCAGCGTGAACCCGATCGTCGTGCTGCCCGACGCGGCGGCCGGCCGGGGGGACCAGATCGCCGACGGTTTGTTCGCCTCCTTCACCGCGTCGGGCGGCCAGCTCTGCACCAAGCCGGGGCTGGCGTTCCTCCCGGCGGACCCGGCAGGTGACCGCCTGGTCGACACGCTCCGGGGCAAGGTCGCCTCCGCTGGCGGATCGGTCCTGCTGAACCAGCGCATCCGGGACGCGTACGAGAGCGGAGCCACCGCGTTGGAGAAGGCCGGCGCCCGCCTCGTCGCGCAGCCCCGGATCGACGCCGGAGCGGGCTTCACGGTGGCACCGACGCTGCTGGAGGTCGACCTGCCGGGCCTGACCGCCGAGATCGCCGACGAGTGCTTCGGCCCGCTGCTGGTCGTGGTCCGCTACCGCGACGTCGCCGACCTCGACGCCGCGCTGGCGACCGTGCCGCCGTCACTCACCGGCTCCGTGCACCGCGGGCCGGGCGACGACACCGACGCCGTACGCCGGCTGGTCGACGTCTTCGCCGCCCGCGCCGGTCGGATCGTCTTCGACGGCTACCCCACCGGCGTCCGGGTGTCGTGGGCGCAGCACCACGGTGGTCCCTGGCCGTCGACCAACGCCGTGCACACCTCGGTGGGCGCCACCTCGATCCGACGCTTCCTGCGCCCGCTGGCCTGGCAGAACGCTCCGGAGTGGATCCTCCCCGAGGAGTTGCGAGACGAGTACACCGCCATTCCCCGCCGAGTCGACGGGAGGTGGGTGCCCGGGACCGATCCCCAGCCCTGACGTCGACGCATGGCACCTCGCGCACCGAGCCCGAAGGGAACCACGTCAATGAAGACGACACGAACACTCGCCACGGCCGCGATGCTCGCCGCCACGATCGGCCTGGTCGCCTGCTCCTCGGACGACGGCGGCAGCGACGCGAGCAACTGCACCAACACCATCACCAAGCAGGATCTGCCGGTTGTCACGATGTGGGCCTGGTACCCCAACATGCAACTGGTCGTGGACAACTTCAACAAGGCCAACGACGAGGTCCAGGTCTGCTGGACCAACGTCGGACAGGGCGGTGACCAGTACGACAAGTTCCAGACGGCCATCTCGGCGGGCACCGGCGCGCCCGACGTGGTGATGGTCGAGATGGACCGGATCCCGACCTTCCAGATCCAGAACGCGCTCGTCGACATCAGCGGGTACGGCCTCGACGCGGTCCGGGCCAACTACGGCGAAGGCGCCTGGAAGGACGTCTCGGTCGGTGACGCGGTCTACGGCGTACCGGTCGACGGTGGTCCGCTGGCGATGATCTACCGGAAGGACATCTTCGACAAGTACGACATCACCCCACCCAAGACCTGGGCCGAGTACGAGCAGGCCGCCCAGAAGGTGAAGGACGCGGGTGGACCGCTCTTCGGTGACCTCGGCGCGAACGTCCCGGCGCTGATGATGGCGCTGCAGATCCAGAAGGGCGCGGCCCCGTTCACCTACGATCCCGCCCAGCCCGAGTCGATCGGGGTACGGCTGAACGACCAGGCCTCCAAGGATGTGCTCGATTACTGGGGCGGCCTGGTCCGCAAGGGCCTGGTCGGGACGCAGGACCAGTTCACCCCGGAGTACATCTCCGGGGTCATCAACGGCAACTACGCGACCTACATCTCCGCCGCCTGGGCGCCCGGGTACCTGACCGGCGCGGGCGTCGGCCAGGGACAGGACACCGGCACCTTCGCGGTGGCGCCCCTGCCGCAGTGGGACCTGAGCAGTCCGGTCCAGGTGAACTGGGGCGGGTCGGCGTTCTCGGTCACCAGCCAGTCGAAACAGCCGGAACTCGCGGCCAAGGCCGCCTACGGCCTCTACGCCGACCAGGAGTCACTCACCGACGGCTGGACCAACCAGATCATCTTCCCGCTCAACCTGACCGCGCTCAACGATCCCGAGTTCGTCGACCTCGAGGTGGCGTTCTTCGACGGCCAACAGGCGAACAAGGAGGTGTACGTCCCGGCCGCCAACGCCTACCAGGGCGTCGTCTACAGCCCGTTCGGTCAGTACTACTTCGACGCGATGACCAAGCAGATCAGCGAGATGAGCGCCGGCTCCATCACCGGTTCGCAGGCTGCCGACCGGATCCAGGAAGACGTGACGAAACACGCCACCGAACAAGGTTTCACCGTTCAGTGACCGACCGGGTGGGCCGGCCGTCCTCCCCCGGCCGGCCCACCCTCGACCCCCAGCGGCCCACGTCCCGGAGCCCGAGATGACATCGATCACCGCCAAACGCGCACCGCGCACCCGCCATGAGAAGCGCAAGACCCGAGGCACGATCCACCGCCGGGAGCACCTGACGGGGTGGCTGTTCGTCGGGCCGTTCGGGGTCGTCTTCCTCGCCTTCCTCATCGCTCCGCTGGGGTACGCGCTCTACCTCAGCCTGTTCCAGAAGAAGCTGATCGGCGGCACCAGCTTCGTCCTGTTCGACAACTACGTGAAGGCGTTCACCGACCCGAGCTTCCTGTCCGGAGCGTGGTTCGTCATCCGCTTCGCGCTCGTCGCCATTCCGGTCCAGATCGCCGTCGCGCTGGCCATGGCGCTCATCCTGGACGCGGTGACCTCGCTGTTCACCCGCTTCTCCCGCCTCATGATCTTCCTGCCGTACGCGATCCCCACGGTCATCGGGGCGGTGATGTGGGGGTTCCTGTACAGCCGGAGCTTCGGCCCGCTCACCGACGTCTTCGGCTTCTTCGGTGCCACCGCACCCGACTTCCTCAGCAGCAACCTGATCTTTTACGGCCTGCTGAACATCGTCACCTGGCAGTGGGCCGGCTACTACATGATCATCCTGTACGCGGCCCTGCAGGGCATCGACCCCACGCTCTACGAGGCCGCCCGCATGGACGGCGCCGGACGATGGCAGGTCGCCCGGCGGATCAAGATTCCGCTGATCGCGCCCGCGCTGATCCTGATCCTGGTCTTCTCGCTGATCGGCACCCTGCAGTTCTTCAACGAGCCGCAGATCCTGCGATACCTCGCGGCGGGCACGATCGGCTCGGACTTCACGCCCAACATGTACGCGTACCAGCAGGCATTCGGGCTGGCCAACTTCAACTACGGGTCGGCGATCTCGTTCGCCCTCGGCGGAGTCGTCTTCATCTGCGTCTACGCCTTCCTGTTCTTCACCCGCAAGCGGAGGAGCTTCCTCTGATGTCCGAGAGCGCCAGCGCCAGCGCCGGCAACCGCCGCGCGCAACGCCACCTTCCGCTGCAGATCCTGCTCGGCTTCCTGGTGATCTACTTCCTCGTGCCGTTCTGGTGGGTCGTCGTCAACAGCTCCAAGGACGCACCGGGCCTGTTCGGTGGCGGCAACACCCTCTGGTTCGCCGACCAGGTCGACTACCTCGGCAACCTCAGGCAGTTGTTCACCTACGACGGGAGCATCTACCTACGGTGGCTGCTGAACTCCACGCTGTACGCCCTCGCCGGTGGGGTCGGCGCCACCGTCCTGGCGGTAATGGCCGGCTACGGGTTCGCCAAGTACCGGTTCGCCGCCCGGCGCTTCAGCTTCGCCGTCGTGCTCGGCGCGCTGATGGTGCCCGCCACCGCCCTGGTCATCCCGACCTTCATCATGTTCGCCCGGCTCGGCCTGACGAACACGGTCTGGGCCGTGATCCTTCCCTCGCTGCTCAACCCGTTCGGTGTCTACCTGATGCACGTATACGCGCGCGACGCGGTGCCCGACGAGATCCTGGACGCGGCGCGGGCCGACGGCGCGGGCGAGGTACGGACGTTCCTCCAGATCGCCCTCCCGCTGATGCGTCCCGCGGTGGTCACCGTTCTCCTGCTGTCCGCCGTCGCGTCCTGGAACAACTACTTCCTGCCGCTGGCCATGCTCTCCGACAACCGGCTCTTCCCGGTCACCGTCGGCCTGGGCCTGTGGCAGGGGGTCGCCTCGGCGAACAACGCGGGCGGCACCTCGCTGTGGAGCCTGATCATCCTGGGCTCCCTCGTGTCGGTCATTCCACTGATCATCGCGTTCTTCAGCCTCCAACGACACTGGCGCGGCGGGCTGTCCGTCGGGGGCCTCCGGTAGCTCGCCACCGCCGACCGATCAACCGTTCATCCCCCCTCGACCGCCGCGCACCGCGCGGCCAGACCGTTGACAGGAAGGTGTGCCGATGTCGATGACGAGTCGACCGCTGCGCAGCGGCCAGTGGTTCGGTGCCGACGGCCGCAACGGGTTCATCCATCGCTCCTGGATGCGCAACCAGGGCTTCGCCGACGACGTCTTCGACGGCCGCCCGGTGATCGGCATCGCCACCACCTGGTCGGAGCTGACCCCGTGCAACGCCCACCTGCGCGAGCTGGCCGAATCGGTGAAGCGCGGCATCTGGGAGAGCGGCGGCCTGCCGCTGGAGTTTCCCGCGATGAGCCTCGGCGAACCCCTCATGCGGCCCACCACCATGCTCTACCGCAACCTGCTGGCGATGGAGGCGGAGGAACTGATCCGGGCCAACCCGCTCGACGGCGTGGTGCTGCTCTCCGGCTGCGACAAGACCACACCCGGTCTGCTGATGGGGGCGGCCAGCGTCGACCTGCCGACCCTGTTGATCACCGGCGGGCCGATGCTCAACGGCAAGTTCCGCGGCCAGGACATCGGGTCCGGCACCGCCGTCTGGCGCTTCACCGAGGATCTCCGCGCCGGCCTGGTGACCGCGGCCGACTGCGCCGAGGCGGAGGTCTGCATGTCCCGTAGCCGGGGTCACTGCATGACCATGGGCACCGCCTCCACAATGGCCTGCGTGACCGAGGCGTTGGGCGTGCAGCTGCCGGGCGCCGCCGCGGTTCCGGCGGTCGACTCCCGACGGTACGCGCTCGCCCACGCCGCCGGACGGCGCATCGTCGCCATGGTCGACCAGGACCAGCGCCTGTCCACGGTGCTCACCCGCGAGGCGTTCGAGAACGCCATCCGGGTCAACGCCGCGATCGGCGGCTCCACCAACGCCGTGGTGCACCTGCTCGCCATCGCCGGCCGCGTCGGCGTGCCCCTGTCGCTCGAGGACTTCGACGCCCTCACCGGCGACGTGCCCATGCTGGTCAACCTGATGCCGTCCGGGACGTACCTGATGGAGGACTTCGCGTACGCCGGTGGGGTGCCGGCGGTGATGGCGGAGATCGCCCCCTTCCTGCACCTGAACCAGATCACGGTCAGCGGGAAGAGCGTGGCCGACAACATCGACGGCGTCCGGTGCTGGAACCGGCAGGTCATCGGCACCCTCGCCGAACCCTTCCAGCCCGCCGGATCGGGCACCGTCGTGCTGCGTGGATCCCTCGCCCCGTCCGGGGCGGTGCTGAAGGTCTCGGCCGCCTCGGCGCACCTGCTCACCCACACCGGGCCGGCGCTGGTCTTCGACCGGATCGAGGAGTACGCCGTCGCCGCCGACGATCCGGATCTCGACGTCACGCCCGACACCGTCATCGTGGTGCGCAACGCCGGACCGCGCGGCTACCCGGGGTTCCCCGAGGTGGGCAACGTGCCGATGCCACGACGGCTGCTCGCCGACGGCGTCACCGACATGGTGCGGATCTCCGACGCCCGGATGAGCGGCACCGGCTACGGCACCTGCGTCCTGCACACGGCGCCGGAGGCGTCGGTGGGCGGTCCACTCGCGCTGGTCCGCACCGGCGATTTGGTCCGCCTCGACGTCCCGACCCGCCGCCTCGACCTGCTGGTCGACGAGACCGAACTCGCCGAACGCCGCGCCGCCTGGCAGCCGCCGCGACCGGCGGCGGACCGCGGTTGGCTACGCCTGTACAGCGAGCACGTCCAGCAGGCCGACAAGGGCGCCGACCTGGACTTCCTCGTCGGCGGCAGCGGCAGCGCGGTGCCCCGGCACTCGCACTGACCGGTCGCCTGGGTACATCTGTTGTCGCTGGGACGACAACAGATGTACCCAGTGGCCATCGCGACCGGTCAGTCGGCGAGGGTGCCGGCCGCGCGGCCCTCGTGCAGCGTCAGGTTGCGGCCGTCGGACGGGTCGAACAGGTGGATCTTCTCCAGGTTGAACCAGACCCGCCGGTCCTCCCCCTCGGTGACGGTCGACTCCGCCGACAGCCGGGTGACCAGGTTCGACCCGGCACCGCCGAAGTCGGCCGCGCCCGCGTCGGCGGCCAACTCCTCGAGTTCGGCGGAGGTGGCCCGCTCCCCCTCGACGCTCAGGTAGACGTACTTGTCCGAGCCCATCGACTCGACGATGTCCACCGGGGCGGTGAACTCCGTGCCCCGACGGCGGGTCTCCTCGTCGACCAGCTCGGCGTCCTCGAAGTGTTCCGGACGGATGCCGAGGATCAGCTCCCGAGGGGCGTCGGCCCCCTCCAGCTCGCGGCGGATCCGGTCGCCGATCGGCACGTCACCCAGGGCGGTACGCAGCGTGCCGTCCTCGACCGTGGCGGTGAGGAAGTTCATCGACGGTGAGCCGATGAACCCGGCCACGAAGAGGTTGTTCGGGTGGTCGTACAGCTCCTGCGGCGGACCGACCTGCTGCACCGCACCACCGCGCATGATCACCACGCGGTCGCCGAGGGTCATCGCCTCGGTCTGGTCGTGGGTGACGTAGACGGTGGTGGTGCCGAGCTGCTTCTGCAGGCGGGACACCACGGTCCGCATCTGCACCCGCAGCTTGGCGTCCAGGTTGGACAGCGGCTCGTCCATCAGGAACGCCTTGGGCTGCCGGACGATCGCCCGGCCCATCGCCACCCGCTGCCGCTGCCCGCCGGAGAGGTTGGCCGGCTTGCGGTCCAGCAGCGGCGTCAGCTCCAGGACCTTCGCCGCGTCCTCCACCTTCTGCGCGATCGTCTCCTTGTCCAGCTTCGCCAGCCGCAGCGGGAAGGCCATGTTCTCCCGGACGGTCATGTTCGGGTAGAGCGCGTACGACTGGAACACCATGGCGATGTCCCGGTCGCGGGGGGCCTTGTCGTTGACCCGCTGCCCGCCGATGCGCAGCTCACCGGAGCTGATGTCCTCCAACCCGGCGATCATGTTGAGGGTGGTGGACTTGCCGCAGCCGGAGGGGCCGACCAGGATGACGAACTCGCCGTCGGCGATCTCCAGGTCGACGTCGCGCACCGCTGTGGTGCCGTCCGGGAACTTCTTGCTCACCTTGTCCAGCACGATGTCAGCCACGAGTTTCTCACCTATCCCTTGACGGCGCCGGAGGTCAGACCGGAGACGATGCGGCGCTGGAAGAAGAGGACGAAGAGGATGATCGGCACCGTGATCACCACGGCGGCGGCGCAGATCGCGCCGGTCGGGTCCTCGAACTGCGAGGCACCGGTGAAGAACGACAACGCCACCGGCACCGTGCGCGAACGCTCCGTGGAGGTCAGCGAGATGGCGAACAGGAAGTCGTTCCAGCAGAAGATGAAGACCAGGATGGCCGTGGTGAACAGTCCCGGCGCGGCCAGCGGGGCGATCACCCGCCGGAACGCCTGCCCCTGGGTGGCGCCGTCCATCTTGGCGGCCTTCTCCAGGTCCCACGGGATCTGCTTGAAGAACGCCGACAGCGTGTAGATCGCCAGCGGCAGCGCGAAGGTGATGTACGGCAGGATCAGGCCCGGCCAGGTGTCGAACAGGCCCAGTTGCCGCTCGATCTCGAACAGTGGCGAGACCAGCGACACCTGCGGGAACATCGCGATCAGCAGCGAGACGCCGACGAGCAGCCGCTTGCCGGGGAAGTCCAACCGCGAGATCGCGTACGCGGCCATCGCGCCGAGCACCACGGCGATCGCGGTGGCGATCAACGCGATGCCGATGGAGTTGACCAACGCGCGAACGAACTGGTCGGTGGCGAAGATCGTCCGGTAGTTCTCCAGCGTCCATTCCCGTGGAATGAACTTCCCGTCGGTGAGCGTCGCCGGCGTCTTGAACGACAGCGACATGATCCACAGCACCGGGGTCAGCGCGAACACGACCACGGCGACGTCCAGCAGGCCCCAGCGCACCTTGGCCCGGGTGGTGGTGTCAGCCATGTCAGCGCCTCTCTCCGTCGTCGCTGCCCGGGGCAGCGGTACCGAACAGCTTCACGAAGACGAACGCGATGATCGCCACGGTGATGAAGATCAGCACCGACATGGTCGAGCCGATGCCGAGGTTCAGCCCTCGGATCAGGTTGTTGTAGGCGATCATCGACACCGACGAGGTCTCGTTGGCCCCCGACGTGAGCACGTAGATGTTGTCGAAGACCCGGAACGCGTCCAGGGTGCGGAACAGCAGCGCCACCAGGATCGCCGGCTTCATCACCGGCAGCATCACCTTGGTGAACCGCTGCCAGGCGGTCGCGCCGTCGGTGGAGGCGGCCTTGAGCAGATCCTCCGGCACCAGCGCCAAGCCCGCCATCAGCAGCAGCGCCATGAACGGCGTGGTCTTCCAGATCTCCGCCAGCATGATGATCGCCAGCGAGCTGGCCCGCTCGGTCAACGGCGCACCGTCGGAAAACAGGTTGGCCAGGTACCCGGTGCCCGGCGTCCACGCGTACCGCCAGGAGAAGGCGGCCACCACCGTGACGATGCCGTACGGGATCAGCGCCGAGGTCCGGACGATCCCCCGCCCGACCAGCGTACGGTGCATGATCAGCGCGAGGCCCATGCCGAGCACCAGCTCCACGGCCACGGTGACCACTGTGATCAGCATGGTCACCCCGAACGCCGTCCACCAGAACTCGTTGGTGAGCACGGTGGCGTAGTTCTGCAGACCGACGAACTCCCGCTCGGCGGGGAACCGCAGGTCGTAACGCTGCAACGACAGCCACACCGAGTACAGGATCGGATAGGCGGTCACCGCCAGCATGACCAGCGCCGCCGGGGCACACAGCAGCCAACCCAGCCGGCGCTCGGCCCGCTTGTTCTCGCTCAGCGCCGCCTTGCCGCGCCGGTTGTCGCGTTGGGCGGGCACCGCGGCGTGCCCCCCGCTGCGGGTGTCGGTGCCGTCGGCGGCCACGTCCGCGCCGGCCGGGGTCGAGTTGACGCTCATGCCGTCCCTCCGCTCCGCTCCGGGCCGGCCTGAGGCACCGGCGCACTGAGCCCGATGGTTCGCTCGCGGTGCTCGCTCACGGCAGGACTCCCCTCGACTCCAGGGCGGCGGCGACCGCCTCGCGCAGTTCGTCGGCGGTCGCCTGCGGGTCGATCGCCGACGGCGGCGACAGGATCGCCGAGGTCACGGTGGAGATGCTCTGGTACGCGGGGGTCAACGGCCGCACCGCCGAGTCCCGCAGCTGTTCGAGGATGGTCTCCTTCATCGGGTACGCCTCGTCCATCTCCGGGTCGTCGTAGACGCTCTCGATGGTCGGCGGCACCCCGTCGTTGATCGCGGAGAACTTCTGGTTCTCCGCGTTGCGCAGGCACCTGGCCGCCTCGAAAGACTCCGCCGGGTGCTCCGAGTACCGGCTGACGGCCAGGTTGATGCCGCCGATGGTGACCCGCCCCGGCGTGCCCTCCTCGACCCCGGGCACCCGGGCCCAGGCGACCTGCTCGGCCAGCTCCGGGTTGGCCTCCTGCATCGCCGGATAGACGTACGGCCAGTTCACCTGGAACGCGCCGTTGCCGCTCTGGAACTCCAGCCGCACCGGATCCTCGGTGGCGTTGCTGAACGACGGCGAGGTCACCCCGGAGGTGGCGAAGTCGCGCAGCACCTCGAGCGCCCGGACGGCGCCGTCGTCCACCACGGCCTCGGTGCCCTCGTCGTTGAGGATGTTGCCGCCCGCGCTGGCCACGAGGGTGTTGTAGAGGACCACGAGTCCCTCGTACTGGGCGCCCATGGTGAGCACCTGATGCGGCCGGCCCTGATCCCGCAGCCGCTGCGCCATCGAGATCATTTCGTCCCAGGTGGTCGGCGGCTCGGGCACCAGGTCCTTGCGGTACCACAGCAACTGGACGTTCGTGTTCTTCGGCGCGGCGTACAGCTTGTCCTCGTACCGGGCGGTCTCCAACGGCCCTTCGAGGGTGCCGTCCTCCACCTCGGCGCGGTCCTGCCCGGTCCACTCCCGGATCCAGTCGGCGCTGGCGAACTCCTGGGTCCAGGTCACGTCGAGGCCGAGCACGTCCATGCCGTCATCCTCGGCCGCGAGCCGGCGCACCATCTGCACCCGCTGCTCGTCGGCCTCCCGCGGCAGCACCCGGTTGACGATGCGGTACCGCCCACCCGCCTCGGTGTTGCACCGGTCGACCACCTGTTGGAGGTTCTGCTCCGGCGGGTAGTACAGGTTGATCGTGGGCACCCCGCCGTCGTCGCCGGAGGCACACGCCGCCATCGGTGCCACAAACGTCAGTGCCGCGGCTGCCGCCGCCATCCGCACGCGGGGCCGGCGTCGAACGCCGACCGGATCACTCCGCTCGCTCATGACCCTCCCCTCGATCTCGGCCAACAGCCGGGGAGGTCTCCGTGCCCCGGCGCACGGCGAGACTGCCAGGGCGTGTGACCTGCGGTTTCGCACCCCTGCGTTTCGTGGTTGAAACACTGCCCGAGCGGGGGAGCCGCGAAACCTGCCCGAGCCGAGGCGCGCTAAACACCGAAGTGTGTGGCCCATGTCACGGCGCACCGGCAGCCGCGGCACGGGCGGGGCCGCGCCCTCCGGCGGCGGATGTCGGTGCCGGCCGGCATGATCGGCGGATGATCGCACGCTTCAAGGACCTCTGTCTCGACGCCGCCGACGCGCACGCCCTCGGCGGGTTCTGGGCCCGAATTCTGCACGGGGAGCGTGTCGACGTCGGTGACGGCGACACCCGGGTCGACCCGCCCACCGGTGCCAGCGCGGAATCGATCTGGGTCAACCGGGTGCCCGAACCGCGTACCGTCAAGACTCGCGTACACCTCGACCTCCGATTGGCCGAGGCGAGCCCGGCGGCGCTGCTGGAAGCCGGCGCGCGGCTGGTCCGCGAGCCGGACTCGGAGATCAGCTGGTGGGTGCTGGCCGACCCCGACGGCAACCTGTTCTGCGCGTTCGCTCCCGGAGACGAGTCCCGCCCGGGGCCGTTCGAGCTGGTGGTGGATTCCGCCGACCCGAGCGCCCAGGCCACCTGGTGGGCCGGCGTCGTCGGCGGCGAGGTCGAGGTCAGCGAGCAGGGGTACGCCTCGGTCAACGGCGCGGCCGGCTTCCCCTGGGACCACTGGGTCTTCGACCCGGTGCCGGAGCGCAAGAGCGTCAAGAACCGGATGCACTGGGACGTCGACCTGACCGACCCCGAGCCGTCCGCACTGATCCGGGCCGGAGCCACCCTGCTGCGGGAGCCGGACGACGCGGTGTCCTGGTGGGTGTTGGCCGACCCGGAGGGCAACGAATTCTGCGCTTTCCCACCGGGGGACTGACCGGCCGGTGCTACCGGGCGACCGTCAGGTGGACTAGCGTTTAACAAGCTCCGCCGCCAGCGCGTACGCCGTCGCCGTCGATACGCCACCGGCCGACCCCGACCCGCCCGATCGGTTGGTTCTCGCGGGAACAGCCCCTCACCGGTTACCGGTTGGGCAGGATCGTCCCCAACGAGGAGGTGCCGCCGTGGTGCAGGACACCCGCGCTCTCACCCTGACGTTCGAGGTGAGCGGCCTGCCACCGGTCAAGACCGAAGCGCTGTCCATCTTCGCCGCCGGACATCGGCAGGCGACGAGGGTGCGCGCCCTGTTGCAGGCCGCCTGCGCGGCCGCGCAGGAGACCGGCTGGACGCCACTGTCCGGCCCGATCGAGATCGACCTGACCCTGCGCTGCCCGTCCGGGCACCGCACCTCCGACGCCAGCACCCTGCTGGGTGGGGTGTGCGCGGTGCTCCAGGACAAGAAACGGGTCGCCAGCATCGGACTGGCCCACCTCGGCGTGCTGGTCGACGTCGCACTCTACGACGACGACAAGCAGATCCGCCGGCTGTCCTACCTGGAACAGCCAGCCGAGGAGTTCTCGTACCAGGTGCGCGTCGCCGCCGTGCCGGACGGGGTTTGACCGACGGCAGCGGTGGGGTACCGCAGCCGCCGATGAAGGGAGCACCAATGTCGGAGCCACACGTCACGCTGGATCCCCACGACCCGGTGCAGGAGAAGCTGCGCGGGCCGCTGGAGGAGCAGCTGACCTCTGCCCTGCAGGTGGCCACCGACCGGGTGCGCGACAGCTACGCCGGCGAGCCGGTGGAGCAGGTCTGCCAGCGGCTGCTCGACGAGACCCGGGCCGGCCTGCACCCCGACATCGCGGCCGGCTTCGAACCGGACATGGACGAGTTGTGCCGGGTGGCGGTCGCTATTGTCCGGGGCGCCGTCACCTGACGTTCATGCCGCGACCGGTCTCGCCCGCGCTTCCGTCCTCGGCCGGGCCACCAGCTCGGCCAGGTAGTCGCTGACCAGCGCGGGCAGCCGGTAACCGAGGGGCTCGTCCCGGTAGACCAGGTGCGCGTCGACCAGGCCCTCCAGTGCCCGCCACACGCGCTCGGTGGTGACGCCGAGCCGCGCCGCGGTCTGCTCGGGAGCGACCGACGCCTCAGGTGACTCCCCGAGCAGCGCGAGGATCCGGCCGGTCACCTCGTCCGTGGCGCGGACCGCGGCGACCCGGGTCGCCAGACTCCTCCGCACGGACAGGTCACCGAACGCCAGAACGTCCAGCCGGCCGCGCCCGTCGTCCGCCCGCTCCGCCAGAACGCCGACCGGCAGCTCCGGACGGCTCGCCAACCGTGCGGCGGCGATCCGCAGGGCCAGCACCGAACCGGCGCAGAGCCGGACGAGCCTCGCCGTGGCGGCGGGTTCCGCCTCGAGCCGGTCGGCGCCGACATGGGCCGCCAGCAGCGCCCGCGCCTCGGAGTCGGTAAGCCGCCGCAACCCGACCGACGTGACGTCGTCCAGGCCGTACAGTTTCCGCAGGCCCACGACGATCAGCGCCGGACCGGGCCCGGCGGGGACGAGCGGTCGCACCTGTTCCGCCCGGATCACCCCGTCGAGCACCAGCAGGATCCGCCGGCCGGCGACCCGGGTCCGGTACCAGCCGGCCCGCTCGTCCACATCCTCCGGCACCTCGTCCGCCGGCACACCCAGGGCGCGCAGCACCCGGCCCAGCACCTCACCGGAGGTCACCGACGGCCGGGACCCGAGGTCGACGAAGACCTGCCCCTCCGGGAACTCCGCGGCGACCGCGTGCGCCGCCCGGACCCCGACCGCCGTCCTCCCGCTGCCGGCCGGCCCGCTGACGACCACGGCGGCCGGCCTGCCGCCGCGCGCGGCCGCGACCACGTCCGCCACTTCCCGGGTACGCCCGACGAACGTCGTGAGGTCCGCCGGCAGTTCCCGGGGTACGAGGGCAGCCGGGGTCACGAGCCGGGACTTCTCGTCCGGCCGGCTCCGGGCACTGTCGCCGTGCGCCAGATCGGGCGACCGATCCAGCATCGACCGGTGCAGCGCTGTCAGGTCCTCCCCCGGCTCGATACCAAGGTGTTCGTCGAGCGCCGCGCGTGCCTCCTGGTACGCGGTGAGCGCCGCCGGCATGTCCCCGCACCGGTAGAGGGCGAGCATCAACTGCCCCCACGCGCGCTCCCGCAGCGGGTGCGCGGCGAGGTGGCGCCGCAGTTCACCGAGGAGATCGCCGTGCTCGCCGACGGCCAGGCGCGCCTGCGCCCACTCCTCGAACACCTGAAGGCGCTGCTCCTCCAGGCTGGCCCAGTGGCCGTCCAACGCCGGACCCGACGGAAGTCCGTCACCGGCGCGGCCCCGCCAGAGATCAAGCGCACCGGTCAGCGAGGCGACCGCCGGGCCGTGACGCCCGGCCGCCAGGTCCACCCGGCCCGCACGGGCCAGCCGCTGGAACCGGTCGACGTCCAGTTCCTCGTCAGCCACGCACAACTCGTACGCGTTGGGACGGGCGACCAGCCGGTCACCGAGCACCTTGCGGAGCCTCATCGCGTGCGACCGCAGGTTGGCCACCGCAGAAGGCGGCGGCTCGTCGCCCCAGGCCACTTCGGAGAGACGGTTCAGCGAAACCGGCCGGTTCGCCGCCAGGGCCAGGGCGGCGAGGACCGCCTGCCGCTTCACGGATCCCGGCGTGACGGTGGCACCGTCTACGATCAGTTGCATCCGGCCGAGTAGCCTGAGGTCAACCTGCATGTTTCGCTCCCCCGTTGAGCCTTCGAGCGCGCTCAGGCTAAATGCCGGCCGCAGGCGACAACAAGATGCATCGATCGACGACAATCGTGGCGATTGTCTATCGGCTACGACGGCGCGTCAGCGTAACGATCCGGCGGGTAAAAACGCCTAGCCAGCAAACCCATGCAGGCCAGGCCCGCTCTCACACAGATCATCTTGCAGCTAGCGCCGTTGAGATCTCGAGCAGGTCGGCGGGTGAATGCGCAGCTGGTCCCGCCGGGTTGCGCCGACTGTGTCGCCCATCGCACACCAGCGCACCGTTGACGTCGGACCGCCAGCGAGGCCACCTCTCCGGCTGCCGCAGCATATACGCGGCCAGTTCACCCGCTCCCACTCCCGCGCCACAACTCCTCAACGCGGCGGCCACCATCCCGTTCGCGTCGGCCGGCAGGTCCGCGTCCCCGAAGGCGGGTAGCAGCAACAGCAGTCGAGCATGCGGCTCGACGATCCCATGCGGATCGCCGGAGAGGTTGGCGGCGGCAACGAACTCCGGCCAACTCATTCCCGGCCGGAACTCGTGCCCTCCCACACTTGCCAGATCCAGCTTGGAATTCTGGCCAGGTCGACTCAAGACGAACTCCGTACTGTTGTCGTCCGGCTCGTTCCAGTAGACCAGATCGATCTCGTATCCGTTATTCAGGCTGATCCGAAACACCGGCCACTCGTCAGGGTCGGTCAGCCGATCGAAGTATTCAAAGCAGGCGGCTACGTCAACCGCGAAAGCTTCGGTGACCAGCGAATCCCGGTGGGGCGCCATCGTGGCCGAGAGGTAGGTCGGCCAGAACAGGGGATCCTGAAGCATCGACGCACCATCGGTCAACGGGAACTCTTCGCATCCGGCGATCACGGTCTCCTCCTCCCAACCTTCGGGCAACAGCACCGCTGCGGCCGACGCTCCACCACCTGATCCGGGTCGGCTACCAACTCCAACGTCGATCCCGACGCATCCGGCTGCTTACCGCGCCGCCTACCACAGCGCTTGCTCTCGCCCGGCTGCGGGCGCGGCTTCGCCAGCCCGTCAAAAGACGCGGTATGGACGAGTTCAACCCCAGCCGGCGCCGCAGCTCCACGTTCTCGGCTTCCAGCCGATCCACCCGTTCCCGCAGCTCAACCAGCATCGCCAACAGCTCCTCGTACGAGGGCAGGACCCACGAGGCAGACGACACACCATGATCAGGCCATCCGATCAACCAGAGTGGACTAACGCCGCCGACTCACCTCAAACTGAATACGTACAG
This sequence comes from Verrucosispora sp. WMMC514, assembly GCF_027497295.1. Classification (NCBI taxonomy): domain Bacteria; kingdom Bacillati; phylum Actinomycetota; class Actinomycetes; order Micromonosporales; family Micromonosporaceae; genus Micromonospora; species Verrucosispora sp. WMMC514. The sequence continues at coordinate 166,144 of NZ_CP114906.1, forward strand.
TTCACCGGCTCCCACGCCCGCGCCGCAACTCAACAACGCGACGGTCACCGTCCCGTTCGCGTCGGCCGGCAGGTCCGACGCCCAAACCCCTACAGATTTCCCAAGCGGGAGGTGAAGGGTGCGCCGGCAGACAGCCGACGCACCCGTCACACCGTTCAGGAACCAGTCGCGTTACGACAAATCGTTTCGGCGTACTCCACCTCGGATGCCGTCCAGCGTGAGCGGTCCAAACCACAGATACCGTGCGCAGCTTGAAGTGCCGATGGATGCCACTCGACAACCTCAGCCATCGCATGCAATGCCGCTTCTCGAGGACGAGCGCTCAAACCCTCGATGACCATTCGTGTCAGGCACCATACGACCAGGTACGCCTCATCATCCGAGTAGGCACCGAGCTGGTCCGTGAAGGAGTCTAAAAGGTCACCTTCATCGAAGCCTACCTCTCTTATGCTGCGGACAAGTGTCGTGATTAGATAGGACGCTTCGACCATATTATCAGCTCCACGGATACGGAACGTTCGACGGCCAGGGGATGTGGGTCGCGTTGGCCGCAGCCGGATCATAGTTCGAACTCCGTGGATTGTGCACTCCACTCGGGTAGAGATTGCCAGCCGGGTCGAGAAACCGCTGTCCGACCTGCACGCGGTAGGTGACACCACTGGCCGCGTTCGAGCCGGCTGGCGCCGTCGAATCAGGGCCGTGGATGCGAAGACGAATCGTCTGCCCATCCTGCAACCATTTGTACTCCACACCGTACTGAGCACCACCACCGGAGTGAGGGGTAAGATCCCGCTTCGACGCGGATGCCGGCACCAGGTCCAACGGGTTGTCCGGAAGGGCCACGCCCGCCTTGGCCTTCGGCTTGGGATAGGCAGGATCCGGCCGGCCGGCCTTGGCCGCCGTCCTGAGCGCCTTTAAACCAGCGCTGATTCCGCCACCGGCTCCCGCTGTCCCGGCACTGATCGCCAGTTCAGGCCCCATCCCTCCCGTTTGATATCCGGCCTCGTAGTAATTCCCTGCCTTGATATTCTCGTAGATCTCGCAGGCGCCGGTGAGGGTGCAGCCCCAACCGATACCGTTCCCCATCGGAGTCCCGGGAGCGTGCCCGTACTTCTGGCTCCAGTTGATCGACTCCTCAGCCATCCCCTTAAAGGCTCCCACCGGATCCTTCGCGAAAGAGATCAGGCCGCTCGCCGTGTCCGCACCCCAGTTGTCCCAGCCAGCTCTGGCTCCGGCCACAAACTCACCGAGGCTCCTAAAGAAGTCATGACCATCAATCTCGATCGCACTGACAGGGTTGCCGCCGCCGTAGGCGTAGCGGTTGCCGGTCCAAGGGTTCGTACCGAGGTTCATGTCGGCCAGGGCCCCGTTGTAGCTGTCCCGGGACAAGAACCGGTTGAGGCCCGGGCTGTAGTCGCGGAAGCCCATGTCGTACGACTCGGAGGCTTGGTCCCACCGCTTGGCGTTGAACCGGTAGGCGTTGTACGGCTCCTTCGTCGGATCCGCGGCGTCGGGCTTGTCGATACCGGTGAACTCGGCCTCGTTGTTCTTCCCGTACGCGGTGTAGCCGTACGTGGCCTTCGTGTTGCCGGTTCCGTCGGTCAGCTGCTCGACGTCGGTGTGCGGGTTGTACCCGTAGTACGCCTCCTCCTCGGTGCCGTCGTCCTTGTGCGTGATTTGCGACAGCCGCTGGCCCCAGGGCGAGTACTGGTAGGACTTGGTGAGTTCGCCAGCCACCTCCTCGTCCAGCACTTCCGACGACAGGCCCAGATAGTTGAAGGTGGTGGTCTTCTCCTTCGCCCCGCCAGCGTCGGCCGTCTTGGTCGCCGTGCGGTCCAGCGGGTCGTAGGTGTACCTGGTGACCGTGGTGCCGGTGCCGATGTTCTTGCGGTTCTCGATGACGTGGTCGAAGCCGTCGTACAGGTTCTTCTCGATCACCACACCGGCCGCGGTCACCGTGTCCAGCCGACCGAACGGGTCGTAGTTGTACGACGCGGTCGCGCCACCCGTGGTGGCCGTGAGCAGCCGGTTGCGGTCGTAGTTGAAGGTGGTTGAGGCGCCCTTGATCGTCTGGTTGATGACGTTGTTGTTGGCATCGTGGACGTACGTCTCGTCGCCCGGCGTGTCACCGCTCTTGTTCACCGACACCACACGGTCACGCGGATCGTAGGTGTATTCGCTTGTCGTGTTCAGATACGCCGAGTTGTTGTCGGCGTTCATCTTCTTAGCGACGTCCCGCGAACGGTTGCCGTTCAGGTCGTAGGTGAAGGTGTGCTCGGACACCAACGTCCCGTTCGACTTCTTCTCGACCTGGTACTTCAACAGTCCGTCGAGGTAGTAGGAGTAGTCGACGGTGTTGCCGTTGCCCTTGGTCTCCTGCTTCTTCTCACCCCGATCGGTGTAGATGAAGGTGGTCGTCTTCTTGTCGGCGTCGGTGGCGGACTTGCCGTTGACCACCGTCGACACCAGGTCACGCTCGTCGTAGCCGTAGCTGGCGTACTGCTTGTCGTGCTCCGTGGTCAGCGGGGCACTGTTCTCGTTGTAGGTGAACGACGTCGTGTTCTTGACCGTCCCCGACTTCCGCTCGGTCACCGTCTGCACCTGGTTGAGGCCCGTGTAGGCCACCGAGTACGTGTCCACTCGGGCGTTGGGCGACGAGTCGGTGATGGTTTGCAGGTTGCCGTTCGGGTCGTACCGGTAGGCGTAGTCGACCTTCTCGTTGTCGGTCACACCGGTGGTGTCCCGCACCACCTTCACCGCGTCCGCGACGACCGTGCCTGTCGCCTGGTCGGACAGCGACACCGTGTGGCTGTTGCCCTCGGTGAGGCTGTACGAGCCGAGGCTCACCCACGTCCCGGCGTTGGCGGTCTGGTTGACCGTCTTCACCGTGTCCCCGCCACCGTGCTTGACGGTGTATCGAGCGTCCGTGGCGGCGCCGGACACCTGCGGGTAGCGGGCGAACACCTCGTACGTGCCGGCCTGCGGCACGTTGAGCTGCCAGGTGAAGGTGTTCGTGCCGGTGCCCGCCGGCCGGGTGGCGTAGTTCGGGCCGTACTTGTTCCCGGCCGTGGTCGCGGCCGTCCAGGTGCCGGTGGTGGTGACGTTGTTGAAATCGGAGTTGTCCACCAGCACCACGTGCTTGCCGACCGGCACGCCGTCGTCCGTGCGGGACGCCAGCTTGCCGTCCGGGAAGTACGACCAGGTCATCGTGCGGTTCGACGATCCACCCGCCGACGTCACCGTCCGCGCCGTCTGCGCGCCGAGCTTGTTGTAGTCGTACGTCGTGACGATGTCCCACGGATCGCTGCTGGACTTGGTCCAGCCGTTGTCGAAGTACGAGTACGTCGTGTCGTTGCGGACCGACTCACCCGCCGACGGCGGCATGCTGGCCCTCGCCAGCCGGCCCACGTCGTCGTAGTGGTAGGTGGTGACGTCCGCGGTCTTGTAGCGGGCGTCGTCCTTGTCGTACGCGGTGCGGGTCTCCTTCACCCGGTTCAGCTCGTCGTAGACGCTGACCGTGGCGAAGTCGTCCGGGTCGTCCGTGGTGGCCACACCGCGCGGGCTGATCACCCGCGTCTGGTTGCCGACCTCGTCGTACTCGTACTTGGTCGTCCGGTAGGTGATGTCGCCGTTGTCGTTCTTGTGCGGCACCTTCACCTCGGTCGGCTTGCCCCGCCGGTCGAGGGTGACCTCGGTCGTGTTGCCGAGCTGGTCGATGGTCGCGGTGACGAGACCGTCCCGGTCGTACCGGCTGGTGGTGAACTTGCCGATGGCGTCGGTGACCTTGGTGACCCGGTGCGCCCAGTCGTAGTCGTAGAGGGTCGTGTAGTCGGTGGTCGGCGCCGACGCGTTCTTGCGCGGGTCGACCACCTTCTTCACGTTGCCGACGTTGTCGTACTCGTAGGTGATGCGGTGCCCCTCGGCGTTTGTCACGCTGGTGAGCTGGTAGATCGGGTCGTACGCGTTGGTGGTGACGTAGTCGCCGGCCACCGTCGGCGTCAGGTTGCCCTTCGGCTCGGTGGCGGTCAGCAGGTTGCCGACCTTGTCGTAGGTGAAGGACGTCTTCCGCTCCGGGTCACCGGTCTGGTCGACCGGCGCCAGCGTGTAGGTCAGCTGGTCCGCCTTGTCGTACGACGCGGTGGTGAGGGCGCCGTTCGGGGCGTACGACTTCACGACGTTGTCGTTCTGGTCGTACTCCGGGGCCGGGGTGACGACGAAGTCGCCGGCCGCCTGGTCCTTCGGTACCCGGTTCTCCAGCGGACGGCCGAACGTGTCGTACGTCTGCGTGGTGTCTTTGCCGTACGCGTCGGTGACCTTGGTGACCTGGCCGCGCACGTCGTAGACGAACGTCGTGGCCTTTGTCTTCGCGTCGATGATCTTCTGTGGGTAGCCGTTGTCGTCGAACAGGTCGTTCTTGGTGGTGTTGCCGTTGGCGTCGGTCGCCGTCAGCATCTGTCCCCACGCGTCGTAGGTGTAGGAGGTCTTGTAGTCCTCCGGGTCCGACGTCGTGTTGCCGATCGGGTCGACCACCCAGGCGAGGTCACCGTCGGCCTCGTAGCCGAAGGTGTGCTTGCGCCCCTCCGGGCTGGTCTTTTCGACCAGATCGGCGACATAGCCGTTGAGCTGGCGCTGGTAGTTGAGCACCGTGCCCGAGGTGCCGTTCTTGACCGCCTCCGCGTCCTTGATCTCGGTCGGGTAGCCGGTCTTGGCGTCGTACGCCCAGGTCGAGACCGCGCCGTTGGCCTCCTCCAGCCGGGTGACGTTGTGGTCGTCGTCCCAGCCGAGCTTGGTGATCTCGTTCTTCGCGTTGGTGGTCTGGTACGGGCGGCCGTAGCCGTCCATCCGGTACGCCGTCGCGTGGTCCTCCGCGTCGGTGACAGTGGTGTCGATGTTGTTGCCCTGCGGCCCGTCCGGGTCGGTGTACGCGAATTGGGTCGCGTGGTTGAGCCGGTCGGTGTAGGACTTGGTGGTCCAGTGCCACTTCGGGTCGTCCCCGGTCTGCGGGTAGTTGTAGACCAGGTTGGTCGCGTTGGCCCGCGGGTCGGTGACCTTGACCAGCTTGACGTTCTTGTTGCCCTGGGTCATGTCGTAGGCGAACTTGAACGTCTTCGGCGCGCCGTTGGTGGAGCCGGCACCGTCGATCAGCTCACCGAGCAGGCCCTTGTCTGTGTAGGTGAAGGTGAGCTTACGGCCCGAGATGTCGGTGATCTGCGAGACCTTGTCGATGATGTGCGGGTTGGTCAGGTTGGTGCCTGACTTCCGCGTCCAGGTCGTGTCATCGATGTAGTCGAACGCCTGGCCCTTGGCGTGGTAGTCGACCGTGAGGGTGCGTCGGTCGGCCGCGTCGGTGATGTAGCGGAGAAACTTCGTCGGCTTGTTGTTGGACTTGCGCTCCTCGTACACGAAGCGCATCTCGTTGCCGTTGTTGTCCACCACGCTGGACAGGAAGCCCTCGCAGTCGTAGAAGAACTGCGTCCGGTCCGGCTTGGTGAGCACCCAGGCCCGCGGCTCCTGCGTATTGGGCTTGCAGTCGACCGGGGTGTGCTTCTGCAGGTAGAGGTGCACGCCCTTCGGGCTCTTCCACTCGTTCGCCGCCGCGTCCCAGGTGAACCAGTGGCTGGTGCCGTCCCCATCGGTCAGGGTGATCTTGGTCGGGTTCGGGTTGGGGTGGAAGTCCAGCGGGGTGCCCAGCCGCATCAGCGACGACGCCTGCAGCGACCAGCCGTAGCCGGCGACCGTGTCGGAGGTGTCCAGCGAGTTGTACGCCAGCCGCACGAACGTCGACAGACCCCGGGACGGGTTGGTGAACGCGTTGTACGACCAGACGGTGTTGCCGGCGTACAGGTTGTTCATCACGGTGGAGCCGGCGCCGGTGTTCTTGCCCGCGTACGAGTAGAACTTCTCCAGGCCGAGCTGATCGGAGGTCGGCTCCTCGACCGCCACGTTCTGCGGCAGCGCCTTGATCGGCGTGGTCTCCGACAGCTTCTTGCCGGTGAGCTTGTTACGCAGTTCCCACTGAAGTACGTAGGGCGTGCGCTTGCTCCCCTCCGTCGACGACGGCGGGGCCTTCACCTGGGCGGCGACGTCCACCGTGCCGCCGGCCGGCACGTTCTTCGGCAGCGGCGTGCGCAGCTCGAAGCTCGCGTCGGCACCGTCGGTGACACCGTCGGCGCGCTTCCAGTCGTACGACAGCTCCCAGTCGCTGGTGTTCCAGGCCGCGAGCGTCGGGTTCGACACGGTCACCGGCAGCGTGTACGTGGTGTTCGGCGTGAGCACCTGCGGGGTCGAGGCGGCGTAGTACGTCGACTCGGCGGTCTGCTCAAGGTAGGTGACCTCAAGCGTCGGCCGCAGCATCGGCTCGGCACCCTCGGAGGAGAGCAGCATCGCCCGGGCGGTCTGGTTGACCTCGTCGCGCTGGCGCAGCAGCAGGCCGTAGTTGCTGGCCGGGGTCTTCACCCAGCCGTCGACGGCGGCGGTGACGTCCCAGGTCTCCCACTCGGGGTCGTTGGTGAAGCCGTTGAAGCTCGCCTTCCAGGCGGCGTCGTAGTCACCGCCCGGCGTGGTCCAGGCGTTCACCCCGTCGTAGGTGTTCCACGTTGCCTTCGTCTCGTTGAAGGCGCGCTTGAGCTTGTAGACGTCGACGTACTCGTCGGTGTCCGTGCCGGGGAACAGCGCGTTGTTGTACATCCGCAGCTCGGCGCCGACGACCCTGGCGTCGGTCGGGATGCCGCTCAGCGTCGGGAACTTCACCACGCCCCGGGAGTCCCCGTAGTACGGCGAGTTGTTACCCGGGCTGACGTAGGGATCCCCGTCGTAGACGTCGACGTTCTCCGTCGGCCGCGCCGCGGAGAGTGTGGTGTCGATGACGCCGTTCGAGCCGGTCGCGTCGGTCGCCGCGGTCCGGTAGATCCGGGTGATCTGGCCGGCCTTTGGCAGCATCGCCGGCTGCGTCGGGCCGGCGAGCAACTGCCCGTCGCGGGTCTTCACCGCGACCATGTAGTAGAAGAACTTGCGGGCCATCGGGTCGGTGTTGTCGGCCGCCGTCGGCTCCGCGGTGGTGTCCTGATAGGTCCGCGTGCCCGACGAGACCGGGGCGACGAGCGTCGCCGCCGAGGGCGTGAAGTTCTGGTGCACGTTCCGGTGCACCTGGTACTCGACGATGTCGTCACCGGTCGCCGTCGACGGGTCGACGTACGCCGGCCAGGACAGCACCGCACCGGTCGAGGTGATCGTGGTCGGCGGGTCCACCGGAACGCCCGGCCGGCCGTAGGTGACGACCAGCTTCGGCAGGTTGTAGTCCCGCCGGTCGTTCGCGTACGCGTACTCCGACGCCTCGTAGATCGGGCCACCCCGGTCCTTGGTGGCCTCGTCCAGGGCCTTGATCATGAAGCCGTGGTTCGAGTGCGTCCCGTTCACCCAGTCCTGCACCAGGTTGCGGACCGGGAACGAGGTCCACACGCTCGACTTGGCGTTCTTCTTGACCGCACCGGCCTTGGTGAAGCGCACCGCGTCGGCGTTCGCCGACGTGCCCGGAACGCCGTTGAGGACCACCTTGCCGGTGGTGCCGGCCACGAACGGGTGGGTGCCGAGGGTGACCCACCTGCCGGCGCTGTCGGGCGTCGTCTGGTCGACGGTGTAGGCCTTCGAGCCGCCGCTGTGGTGCACGGTGTACTTCGCGTTCGTGGGTCGGTCGGAGGCGCCGACGTAGTGCACCTCCACCTGGTAGTCGCCCGACTCGGTGATGGTGGGCACCCAGGTGTGGGTGTCCGACGAGCTGGAGCTGCCGTGGTAGCGGTAGTCGCCGTTGACCGCCTTCGGCGTCAGCGTGGCGTTGCTGGAGTACGGCCACGAGCCGACCACCGACGTGCCGGAGTCCCCGTCGTCCTTGGTCACCACGTTGCCGGCCGGGGCGCCCGCGATGTTGCCGCTCATGTTCGCCCAGGTGGCGGTGCCCTCGGACCATGCCGTGGTGACCCGCCGCGCTTCCATCGGCACGTCGTAGGCCCACTGGGTGTGGGTCTGCGAGTAGTACAGCTGCAGCTGCGCGTCGTCGATGGGCGTGTTCGCCGGGATGGTGCCGAGGTTGAACCTCAGCAGCGACCGCCAGGTGTGGGTCGCCTCGGTGCCGACCTTCAGTTGGTAGGTGTCGTTGTAGTTCTTGCTCGTGTTGCCCGAGTAGATCTGCACGTCCTGCGCGTCGGCGGGGACGGGCTGGATCTTGATCGTCGGGTCGATGACCACCGGGTAGACGCGCGCCGGGTCGGCGAGCCAGCCGGCGTCGGCGGTCACCGTGATCGTCGAGGTGCTGCCGGACCGGGTCACCGTCTGGGTGACCTTGTCGCTCCACACCTTGCCGTGCGGGGACGACCTGTCGTCCTTGTCGTCGTACATGAACGGCGCCGGCATCACGAAGGCCGGCTCACCACCACTCGCCCGCACGAAGGCGATCGAGCCGTCGTCCCGCTGCTGCGCGGTCAGGCCGGCGGTCTCCAGGGTGAACGTGTACGACGCCGGTCCGCTCGGCGCCTTCCGCAGAACGATCTTCTCCTTGAGTGCGGTTGCGGTGACGTCGTAGACGACGTCGGCGCCGTCGGCGATGCCCGGGTAGGTGACCGTCGAGCCACTGACCTTCGGCGTCACGTCCTGCGCCGCACCGGCCAGGCCCAGTTCGATGCTGCGCCCGTCCCGTTCGAAGCGGACCAGTTCGTCGGAGCTGTCACCGAACAGGCTGGTGAAGGTGTTGCTGCGGTTGGCCTGGATGTAGCCCTTCTCGGTGGTCGGGCGGACCTTGGTGTCGATGGGCTGGAAGCGGCCCTTGGCGTCCTGGTAGTGCAGCGGCACCGCGGAGATCTCCGCCTGCGTCCGCCCGTCGGAGAGCTGGTAGACGCGGGCGTTCTCCGTCCGCTTGCCGGTCAGCTCCCGGACCCGCTTCTGCGGCGGCCATGCCTTGGCCGGTAGCGCCTTTTCGTGGACCGTCAGCCCGGCGGTGACCACCTCGGGCTTGGTGCGCCCGACACCTCCGCCGACCAGGTCCCTCGCCGCGCCGCCGATGCGCTCCAGCAGGCCCGGCCCATCCTCGAAACCCGCTGCCTGGTCGGGGCTGTCATGGGTCAGCAGCTGCCTCCCGCCGACGGTGCTGCCCACCAGCGTGACCGCCAGGACCGCGATCAACGATCCCCGTAGTGTTCTCTTCACCCGTCACCCTCCGGTCAAGGGCCAATACGACGGGTAGAAGCTAGGTGCGGTCGATACTTCCCGGGCTATCGATCAGATATCGAGGCGTCAGGCCTTTCCGCGGGTCCTGTCGCCCCTCGAAGCGGGGATTGCGCAGACGCATTGCGGCGGGCGGCCAGCCGCCGCTCAGAAGTGGAGGAGCAGGTCCGGGAAGGCGGCGAGGCGCAGCAAACCCGCGTCCGCCAGGTCCAACTCGTCGTGTTCCAGCACCCAGGTGTTCGCGTTCGGGATGAACACCGCGTTCCAGCCGGCGGTCCGGGCGGGCAGGATGTCCGAGCGTGGCGAGTTGCCGATCATCCAGGCTCCCGCCGGTTCGAAGCCGTGCTCCTTCGCCAGCCAACGGTAGGTTTCCACATTCTTCTCCGCCACGATGTGCGCGGCGGAGAAGTGGTGCAGCAACCCGCAGGCGTCCAGCTTGCGCTGCTGCTCCTCGCGCTCGCCCTTGGTCAGCAACAGCAGCTCGTGCCGGGTGGCCAACTCGTCCAGGGCGTCGGCCACCCCCGGCATCAGCTCGACCTGATGCGTCACCAGGGCCACCGCCAGCTCGTCGATCTCCCGGCGCTCCGCCTCGGTGGCCGGCCGCTGGCGCAGCCGTTCCAGACAATCCCGCAGGCTGCGCAGGAAGACCTTGCTGCCGTACCCGTGGGTGACGGTGTTGGCCCGCTCGATGTCGTCGAGCACGGCCCGCAGCTGCACCCGGTCCAGCGTGGGATGGTCCAACCACTCCAGGAAGTCGTCGATCACCCGCTCGAACACGACGTTGTTCTCCCAGAGGGTGTCGTCGGCGTCGAAGACCAACACCCGTCCCGGCTCGATGGTTGCCCCACGCGTCACCTGGCGGACTCTAGGCGAACCGGCGCACGCCCGACGACCCGAATACTGCGGACTCTTGATCGTCTGCATTCCAGTGACCCGACACGCCGGCACGACGGTCACTGGAATGCAGACGATCGTCGGCTCAGGCCGGCGTGAAGACCACCCGGGAGCGGATCCGCCGGAAGCCGGTCCGCTCCAGCTCCGCCACCACCGCCACCCGGTGCGCGTCCACGTCGGCGACCACCTCGTACGCCCCGCCGCCGGCCAACGCCGCGACCGCGTCGGCCAGCAGTTCACCCAACACCGACTCGTCCAGCAGGCCGAGGTAGGCGATCATGGGGAAACAGGCGTCGGCCGTCGGCCCCGCCAGCCCCGCCGGTTCGTCGCCGTGCAGTGCGACGCGCCAGTTGCCGAGTGGCGTACCGGTCAACCAGGCCATTGGATCGCGGGCCAGGTCCACTCCGGCCACCGCCCGGGCGGTCTCGGCACCGGTCAGCACGACCGGCTCGGCGATCCGGGCCACCAAGGCGTTGATCTCCGCAGCGTCCTCGGCGGGGCGGAACGAGAACCGGCCGGACGGAGCCGGCAACGGACCACCCGCCCAACTGAACCGCAGCCGCTCCCCCCGCTCGACCAGTCCCGCGAGCCGGGCCGCAGCCATCGTCGCCTCGGCGACCGCCCGCACCTCGGGCTGCCGCCGCCAGTACGCCGGCAGCGCCGCGTGGTACACCTTCGGGCCACCCAGCGCGTCATGCGCGGCGCGCAGCAACGCCGCACCGACCTCCGACGCCGTGCCGACCGGCCCCGCAGGGTCGACCGGCCTCGCAGGGTCGACCGGCCCCGCAGGGTCGACCGGCCCCGCAGGGTCGACCGGCCCCGCGGAGCCGACCGACCCCGCGGGATCGACCAGCCGCACGGTGTCGACCGACCCGGCGGGCTCGGCCGGCCGCGCCGCACCGGTGAACGGACTGAGATCCAGGTCGAAGCGTTCCAGCCACGGTTCGCCGACGGCACCGGGCAGCAACAGCCACGCGGCGCGGCCCACCACCCGGTCGCCGCGCAGCGCGATGAAGGTGTGCTCCGGCCGGTAGCCGCCACCGGCGATCCCGTCGGCGTAGCTGATCTGTCGCAGTTGCGGCAACGGGTCGGGCATCGAGTCGAACAGCTCCTCCTCGCCCGCGACGAGCGGGCGGATGACCACATCGGTCATGGCAGATCCTCCGGGACAGCGACGCCCCGGGTCAGATCCGCGTGGACGCCGGGCCGCGGACGGGGCGCAGAACATCGGACATTGTTCTGACCTCCTCTCCACTCGATCGGCGTGCCAGCGAACCTACGCCCCCACCCCACCCCCCGCAACCACCCGCCCCCGCACCGCTCCCCGTCCTCCTTCCCCCTCTCGGTTGATCAAGAAGTTTGCGTCGTTCCCGCGCACGAACTCCGACCAAAACTTCTTGATCACCGCGCCGGGATGGGCCGGGGCAGGGAGGGTGGGGTGGGTCAGTGGGGGTTGAAGAGGGTTCTGCTGAGGAGGTGTTCGCGGTGTTCCTGGGTTTCCGGGCGCAGTCGGCCGCCCCGGGTGAGCATCACCATGCCGTGCAGCAGGCTCCAGCCCAGCTCGGCGAGAATGTCGGCGTCCCGGCCGGCGGCCAACGGCGTCAGCGCGGTGCGCAGCTCATCGAAGGTGGCCGCCACCGTCTCGGGGACCTGCTCCGCGCCGAGGGTCAGCTCCGGTGTGTGGGCGAACATCGCGTCGTAGACCTCCGGATTGGCGTACGCGAAGTCCAGGTAGGCCGCCATCACCGCCGGCCAGACGTTCGCCGGGCAGTCGACCGCCGCACGCGCGTCGGTCAGCGCGGCGGCCAGGTCGGCGAAGCCTCGCACCGCGACGGCGGCGACCACCGCGTCCCGGTCGGCGAAGCGCTGATAGAGGGCACCGAGGTCGACGTCGGCGCGTTCGGCGAGCCGGCGGGTGGTCATCGCGGCCAGGCCCTCGGCCTCGGCCAGCTGCCAGGCGGTGGTGACGATGGCGTCGCCGTCCCGCCCGGTGCCTGGTTCGTCTGCTCCGGACACGCCGCCGATGCTAGCCCCACGTCACGCAGGGTCACCCGGTCGCGACGGATTGGCGACTGAAGGCGGCGGCCCGGTCAGCGGCGCAGGGTGAGGATGAGGTCGGCGACCAGGGCGGTCCAGCCCGTCTGGTGCCAGGCGCCCAGGCCGGCGCCATTGTCGCCGTGGAAGTACTCCGGGAAGGCGACCAGGTCGCGCCAGTCCGGGTGGGTCTGGAACAACTGCGCCGCGCCGTAGATCGGCCGGCGGCCCCAGCCGTCGCGGGTGAACAGCGCGATCAACCGGGCCGACAGGTCGTCGGCGATCTCGTCGAGGGTCTTCTTCACCCCGGAACGGGTCGGGTACTCCACCTGGAGGTCGTCGCCGAAGAACGCGGCGTAGTCCCGCAACGCGCTGATGAGCAGGAAGTTCGTCGGCATCCAGATCGGCCCGCGCCAGTTCGAGTTGCCACCGAACAGGCCGCTCGTCGACTCGGCCGGCTCGTAGCCGACGCAGAACTCCTGCCCGCCCAGGGTCACCGCGAACGGCTTGTCCAGGTGGGCGCGGGACAGCGTCCGCAGCCCGTACTCGGAGAGGAACTCGTCGGTGTCCAGCATCCGGGCGAGCAACCGCACCACCTGCTCCGGGCCGCACATGGACAGCAGCCGTTGCTGCCGCCCGTCCGGGCCGAGCCGCCGCGCGCCGACCACCGAGGCGTACTCGGGCCGGTTGGTCAGGAACCAGCGCAGCCGGGCACCCAGTTCGGGCAGCCGGTGCAGGGTCCGCGCGGTCAGTCGGGTCACCGCGGCCAGCGGTAGCAGACCCACCACCGAGCGCACCTTCAACGGCACCTTCGTGCCGTCGGCCAGCCGCAGCACGTCGTAGAAGAACGCGTCCTCGTCGTCCCACAACCCCTGGTCGTACGCGGCCGCCGCGATGTAGGCGAAGTGTTCGAAGAACTTCGTCGCGGTGTCCACCCAGGTGCGGTCGTGCTCGGCCAGCACGATCGCGATGTCCAGCAGGTTGAGCGCGTACATCGCCATCCAGCCGGTGCCGTCGGACTGCTCCAGCACCCCGGCCACCGGCAGCGCGGCCGAACGGTCGAACGGGCCGACGTTGTCCAGCCCGAGGAACCCGCCCTCGAAGACGTTGTTGCCGCCGGTGTCCTTGCGGTTGACCCACCAGGTGAAGTTCATCAGCAGCTTGTGCATCATCCGGGCCAGGAAGTCGTGGTCCCGGCTCCCGTCGATCTCGAACACCTTCAACGCCGCCCAGGCGTGCACCGGCGGGTTGACGTCGCCGAAGGCCCACTCGTACGCCGGGATCTGCCCGTTGGGGTGCAGGTACCACTCCCGCAGCAGGAGCAGCAACTGTTCCTTGGCGAAGTTGGGGTCGACCCGGGCGATGCTCACGCAGTGGAAGGCCAGGTCCCAGGCGGCGTACCACGGGTACTCCCACGGGTCCGGCATGGAGATCACGTCGAAGCTGGTCATGTGCCACCAGTGGCTGTTGCGCCCGTACCGGCGACCGGCCGGCGGGGTCGAGCCGGGGTCGCCCTCCAGCCACCGTTTGACGTCGAAGTGGTAGAACTGCTTGCCCCACATCAGCCCGGCGATGGCCTGCCGCGCGATCAGCGCCTCGTCGGCGCTGGCCTCGGCCGGGATGACCGCGTCGAAGAACCGGTTCGCCTCGGCGCGACGGGCCCACACCACCGCGTCGAAGCCGTCGCCCAGGTCGGCTGGCGGCGGCTGGCCACCGCCCGGGGGTGGGGCGGTACGGGTCAGCCGCAGCCGGATCCGCCGTTGCTCGCCGGCCGGCACGTCCAGCACGTAGTGCAACGCGCCCTTGGTGCCCTCCAGGTCCGGGTTGACCGTCTCCGCGCCGTCGACCACGTGGTCGTTGATGCCGTCCTTCGGGTACGGGGTACGACTCGTCAGCCCCCACAGCCGCTCGGCGTTGGTGTCGTTGTCGCAGAGCAGCGGCGTCGGGTCGCCGTCGCCTTCGAGCATGATCTGACCGAGCACCCAGTGCTCGCCGACGAGCCGCCGCCCCGAGCCGACGATCCGGGGCACCCGGTCACCGCCGGGCAGGTTCCACGACCAGGTGTTGCGGAACCACAGGTGCGGCAGCACGTGCAGCCGGTCGGCCTCCTCGCCACGGTTGGCCACGGTCACCACGACGCACATGTCGGTCGGGCCGGCCTTGGCGTAGTCGACGGTCACCGCCCAGTACCGGTCGTCGTCGAAGATGCCGGTGTCGACCAGCTCGTACTCGGTGTCGTCCCGGCCGCGCAGCCCGTTGACCGCGACCAGTTCGTCGTACGGGAAGGCGGCCTGCGGGTAGTGGTACCGCCACCGCATCCAGGAGTGGGTGGGCGTGGAGTCCTCGTACCACCAGTACTCCTTGGCGTCCTCGCCGTGGTTGCCGCCGTCGCCACCGAGGCCGAACATCCGCTCCTTGATGATCGGATCCCGTCCGTTCCACAACGCGAGAGCGAAACAGAACGTCTGCCGGTCGTCGCACACGCCCGCCATGCCGTCCTCGGACCACCGGTAGGCTCGGGACCGCGAATGGTCGTGGGGAAAGTAGTCCCAGGCCGTGCCGTGCTCGCTGTAGTCCTCCCGTACCGTCCCCCACGCCCGCTCGGACAGATAGGGACCCCATGCGCGCCAGTCCTGCTCCCCGGCATCGGCCTGGGCGAGCCGGATCCGCTCGACGTCGGGGGCGGAGGGCGAACTGTCATTGATCACCTGAACATCTTCGACGCCGCCGGGGTACTTCTCCACAGCGGCCATTGTCGTCGTGTCGTGTTACACCTCGCCGCCGTGGAGGAAAGTTGATCGAGATTCGCTACGGTTCGCAGGTCTGCGGCGAGCTGACCAGCGCCGCCAGCCGCGAGTGGCTGGTCCCCGACGGGCTGGGCGGATTCGCGATGGGCACCGTGGGTGGGTTGCGCACCCGCCGCTACCACGGGCTGCTGGTGGTCCCGGGCGCGACGCCGGCCTCCCGCAGGGTGGCACTGGCGAGCCTCGATCCGGCGGTGCTGCTGCCCTCCGGCGCCCGGGTGCGCCTCGGCGCGCACGAGTGGGTCTCCGGTGACGTGGATCCGCGCGGCTTCGAGCTGCTGGAACGCTTCGACCTGGCCGACGGGTTGCCGCGCTGGCGGTGGCGGGTCGGCGACGTGGTGATCGAGCGGGAGCTGGCCATGCTGCCCGGCCGTTCCTGTGTCGCGGTGGTGCATCGGCTGGTCAGCGGCCCTCCGGTCGAGCTGGAGCTGGCCGCCGCCGGCACCTGGCGGGACGCGCACGGCGAGCGACGCGGCGACGGGCCACCCCTGCGGATGGATCCGGTCGACGGTGGCGCGGTGATCGAGGGGGCGTACCGGCTGTCCGGGCCCGGCTGGTCGCCGCAGGGCCACTGGTGGCGGGGCGTGTACCACCGCGAGGAGGCGGCCCGGGGCCTGCACCCGGACGAGGACCTGTGGTACGCGGGCCAGTTCCGCGACACCCTGCACCGCCCCGGGGACACGCTGTCGGTGCTGGCCTGGGCCACGGACCTGGAGCAGGAACCGCCGCCCGGCCCGCAGGTGGTGGCGGCGGCGCGGCACCGCAACCGGCAGGTGGTCGCGGCGGCCAGGCCGGCCGACGCGGTCGGGGCGACCCTGGCGCTCGCCGCCGACGCGTTCGTGGTGCGGACCGCCACCGGGCCGGACGTGGTGGCCGGCTACCCGTGGTTCGGCGCCTGGTCCCGGGACACGATGATCTCGTACGAGGGGTTGTTCCTGCGTACCGGTCGGGCCGACCTCGGCCGCGAGCTGTTGCGCTCGTACGCGGCGACGCTGTCGGAGGGGATGCTCGCCAACACCGCCGACACCGGGCGGGTCGAGTACAACACCGTCGACGGCACGTTGTGGTTCCTGCACGCGGTCAGCCGGCACGTCACCGTCACCGGCGACACCGACCTCGGTGACGAACTGCTGCCGGCGCTGCGCGCGGTGGTCGACGCGCACGTGGCCGGCACCCGGTACGGCATCGCCGTCGACCCGGCCGACGGACTGCTCACCTGCGGCGCCCCCGGGGCCGCGCTGACCTGGATGGACGCCCGGGTGTACGGAGTGCCGGTCACTCCGCGACACGGCAAGCCGGTCGAGGTCAACGCCCTGTGGATCAACGGGGTGGCCGGGATCGCCGAACTGGCCGAACTCGCCGGACAGGACGCCGACGGACTGCACCGGCTGCACGATCGGGCGGTCAAGGCGTTCCGGGACCGCTTCCCCACCCCGGCCGGCTGGCTGCACGACGTGGTCGACGCGCCCGCACCGGCGTACCCGCTCGGTGGTGCCGCCCACCACGACGACGACCTGCTGCGCCCCAATCAGCTGCTGGCCTGGTCGCTGCCGTTCGCGCCGATGGAGCCGGACGTCGAGGCGTTGGGGCACCTCGGCGCGGGCCTGCTCACCCCGCTCGGCCCGCGCAGCCTGTCCCCGGACTGTCCCGGCTTCCTCGGCCGGCACCGGGGCGGACCGGCCGAGCGGGACACCGCGTACCACCAGGGCACGGTCTGGCCGTGGCTGATCGGCCCGTACGCCGACGCCGTCCGCCGGGCCGGGCTGCCGGTCGACGACCTGTTCACCGGTCTGGAGGCGCACCTGAGCGAGTACGGCCTCGGCTCGGTCAGCGAGACCGCCGACGGCACGGCCCCGCACACCGCCACCGGGTGCCCCTTCCAGGCGTGGTCGGTCGCGGAGCTGCTGCGCGTCCGCCGGTAGCGCTTTACACCCCCGCAACGGTTACGTCTCCGCTGGTTAGCCAGCTACGACCAGGATTGGTCCCGATCCGGCCGCAACGCGAACGCCACCCGTCAGGGGGCTTCCCAGGGGTGCGCGGAGACAACTCAAAGGGGGCGCGTATGTCACCGAACGCCGACGTGATCGACATCAACCCCGCACGCTCGCAGCGGGTGCTGATGCTGTCGTGGGAGTACCCACCCGTGCTCGTCGGTGGGCTGGGTCGACACGTGCACGCCCTGTCGGTGGCCCTGGCCGCCGCCGGTCACCACGTCACCGTCGTCACCCGCCACACCGACGGCGCACCCCTGGAGGAATACGTCGACGGCGTCCACGTCATCCGCGCCGCCGAAGACCCCGTCACCTTCCCCCTCGCCACCGGATCACTACTGGCCTGGACCATGGCCTTCAACCACACCCTCACCCGCGCCGCCCTGCACGCCGCCACCACCGGCACCTACGACGTCATCCACGCCCACGACTGGCTCGTCGCCCACACCGCCATCACCCTGCGCGACCACCTCCACCTCCCCCTCGTCACCACCATCCACGCCACCGAAGCCGGCCGACACCAGGGCTGGCTCCCCGACGAGATGAACCGCACCATCCACGGCGTCGAACACTGGCTGAGCACCGCCTCGAACCGCGTCATCGCCTGCTCCGGCTACATGCGCGATCAGGTCACCACGCTGTTCGACACTCCCGGGCACCGGGTCGACGTGGTGCCCAACGGCGTCGACGACCGGGCCTGGCGGGCCCGGCCCCGCGCGGTCGCCTCGGCCCGCGCCCGCTTCGCCGGTGACGGTCCGCTGGTCGGGTACGCCGGCCGGCTGGTCTACGAGAAGGGCGTACAGCACCTGGTCGACGCGGTGCCGAAGCTGCGCGCGCGGCATCCCGGCCTGCGGGTGCTGATCGCCGGAGACGGGCCCTACCGGGGCGAGTTGGAGGACCGGACCCGTCAGCTCGGGCTCGGCGGCACCGTCCGCTTCACCGGTTTCCTCGACAACACCCAACTGCCGGCGGTGCTCGGCGCCACCGACGCGACGGTGGTGCCCAGCCTCTACGAACCCTTCGGCATGGTGGCGCTGGAGGCGGCGGCGGCCGGAGCCCCGCTGGCCGTGGCCCGCACCGGCGGGCTGGCCGAGATCGTCGAGCCGGGCGTCACCGGCGTCACCTTCCCGCACAGCGACCCGTCGGCGCTGGCCGGTGCCGTGGGGCAGCTGCTCGGCGACGAAGTCTTCGCCCGCCGGGTCGCCCGGCAGGCACGCAGCATGGTCGGCCGACGGTACGGCTGGGCCACCATCGCCGCCCGCACCGCCGAGACGTACGCCGCGGCCCGCCGCGAGCACGTCGCGCCACAGCTCCGGCGCACCGCCGAGCTGCCCACGCGCCGGCAGACCATCGCCATCCCGGACGGCAACCTCCTCGCGGTGGGCGGGGCCGCCTCCTGAATGGACCGGCCGGATAGGTGAATCCCGATCCGCTGGCTAGGGTCTGTGTCGACGTCCACGGTTCGACCGAAGACGTCGACCAGACCCTGGGGGTGTACGCCGGACGCGGCGGATGGGAGCGATGTGCGAGCGGTGATCGCCGGCCGGTACCGGTTGCTCGATCAGGTCGGGCGCGGCGGGATGGGGACGGTCTGGCGGGCCGAGGACGAGCTGCTGCACCGCCAGGTGGCGATCAAGCAGGTGGTGCTGCCGGCCTGGCTCGGTGGGGACGAGCTGGACCAGTTGCGGGCCCGTACCCTGCGTGAGGCGCGCACCGCGGCGCGGCTCAACCACCCCAACGTGGTCCGCGTCTACGACGTGGTCTCCGAGGCCGACGTGCCGTGGATCGTGATGGAGTACGTGCCGTCGCGCACCCTCCAGGACCTCCTCGACGCCGACGGGCCGCTGCCGCCGCGGCGGGCCGCTCGGATCGGTCTGGCGCTGCTGGACGCGTTGCGGGCGGCGCACGACGCCGGGGTGCTGCACCGCGACGTCAAGCCGGCGAACGTCCTCGTCGCCGACGACGGCCGGGTGCTGCTCACCGACTTCGGGCTGGCCGTGTTCGACGGTGGCGATCAGACGATGACCGGGCCCGGCACCATCCTGGGCTCGCCGCAGTACGTCGCGCCGGAACGGGCTGCCGAGGGGGTGTCCAGCGAGCGGGCCGACCTCTGGTCGCTCGGCGCCACGCTGCACGCCGCGGTCGAGGGCCGCGCGCCGTACGCCCGCAGCACGGCCATGGCGACGCTGAGCGCGCTGGCCGCCGCGCCACCGGACCCGGCGCCGCACGCCGGGCCGCTGTCGGCGGCGCTGGCCGGGCTGCTGCGTCGCGACCCCGCGCACCGCACCGACCACGCCGAGACGCGCCGCCGGCTGCTGGCCGCGGTCGGGCCCGCCGACGAGCCCGCCCGGCCGGGTGAGCAGACCACTTCGCTGCCCACGGCCGGCTCGTCGCCCGCCGGCACCGCCGCGTCGCTCGGGGCCGCAACCGCTCCGGCGACGGCAGCCGCCTCGCCCCGTCGTGAGCCGGCCGGGCAGCCGACCGCCGACGAGGTGACCCGGTCGCCGGTCGGGCACCGGAACCAGACCCGGCACGATCCGGACCAGACCCACCGGGAGGAGCCGGACCGGACCCACCGGCACGACGCGGACCGGAGTCACCGGGATGAGCCAGAGCAGACCAGCGGGCACGGCTCGGAGCGAATCGGCGACTCCCCGTCGCCCACGTCGTCCGCCGGCAACTCGACGGGCATGCCGCGCCGGGATGCCGGGGCCCGGCCCTGGGCCCTGGCGGCGGTCGCGGTGCTGGTCGCCATGGCGGCAGGGATCGGCACCGCCCTCACGGTGGTCGGCACGGGCACGCAACGGTCCTCGGATGCCGGCAGCCCTCAGTCGTACGACGTGGGCGCGCCCGGCCCCGACAACCCGTTCCCGCGCGACGGGCGACGCCCGCCCCCGCCACCCGGCGGCTTCGTCCCTCCGCCGCTGCCCTGCGTCCGGCCATGGGTGGACGGTGCCTCGCTACGCTCCGCCCCACCTCGGGCCGGCGACAGGTTCCGGCCGCCCGCCGGGTGGGTGTGGCATGCCGACGCCGGCGGCTTCCGGGTGGCGTTGCCGGCCGACTGGCGGCACTCCCGCGAGGACGACGTCGCCTGCTTCCAGGATCCGGCCACCGGTCGCGCGTTCACCGTCGCGGACAGCGCGGACGCCACCACCGAGCCGACGGCTCGACTGCGGGCGGTGCGGGATCGGGAGCTGGCCGGCGGCACCCTGCCGGGCTACCAGGAGTTCCGGCTCGGTCGGGTCGGCGACGCGATCGAGTGGGAGTTCAGTTGGCTGACACCGCACGGTGACCGGCTGCGCGCCACGCAGATCGTGCCGGACGGTCCGGCGCGGGGCCGCTCCTGGACGTTGGGCTGGATCACGCACGAGCGGGACTGGACGACCGCGGCGAGCCAACTGGCCACCGTCCGGCTCGGCTTCCGAGCCGGACGATAGAACCGGCGGCACCCGGCGTCAGCCGGTGAGCGCCACGACGCCGCTGACGGTCCAGCGGTTGCCCTCCGCGTCTTCCGTGGTGAACGCACCGACCGGCGGCAACACAGCCACCGCCGTCCCATGGCCGACAGATCGTGCCGACCGACCGCTACGCGCTGCCATACTCCCTGGTGGTCGGCGCGGTCCACGGACCGACTCCGACAACCGTCCGAAGTGGACGACGAAGACGGTCCCCCTGCGGCGCCGCCGCGAACTACAGTGGCGTAGTTTTGGCGCTCAAGATCCCTGGGGAGGGCGAGCCGAGATGATGGGACCGTCGCACGCGCTGTCTGGCGCGGCGGTATGGCTGAGCGGGTCCTGGGCGCTACAGCACTTCTACGACTACGAGCAGTCGCCGTTGGCGTTGGCCGTCGGCACCGCCGTCTGCGCCGGTGGGGCGCTGCTGCCCGATCTCGACCTGTCCGGCAAGGTCACCCGCAACCAGGGTGGCGCCACCGTGGCCCGTACGTTCGGCGTCTTCTCGCTGTTCGTCGCCGAGGTGGTGGAGAAGGTCTCGCTGGGCGTCTACTACGCCACCAAGCTCAGCCGCGACCCCAAGCGCAGCAACGGTCACCGGACGCTCACCCACACCATCCCGTTCACGGTGCTGGTGGGTTGGGGCACCACCACGCTGTGCGCCCGGTACGGCAAGTGGGCGGTCATCGGCATTCTGTTCTTCATGATCGGTCTCGCCCTGCGCGGCCTGTTCGACGAGTGGGCCGAGCGCGCGGGCTGGGTCATCGTCACCCTGGTCTCGGCCGGCGCGGCCACGTTCACCGCGGCGAACCTGCCCGGCGACCGGGGCTATCCGATGATCGGGCTGGCCGTCGGCGTGGGCTGTTTCGTGCATATCATCGGTGACATGATCACCCGGGCCGGCGTACCGATCCTGTGGCCGATTCCGATCAAACGCCGGATGTGGACACCGATCAGCCTGCCCGACAGCATCGCGCTGCGGGCCGGCGGCAAGACCGAGATCGTCGTGGTCCGCACCGCGCTGACCGTCGTGTCGGTGCTGGCCGCGGTCGGGCTGGTCGCTCCCTCGGTGCTGCAGAAGTTCAATCTCGACCTGTGAGCGTCGAAGCCGTCGACCCGGTGGTCGTGGCCGCCGACGAGGTGGTGCCACGGTTCTGGCAGCGGCTCGGCCTGCCCGGCCTGGTCGACGTGCACGTGCACTTCCTGCCGCCGAGGCTGCGCCGCCGGGTGTGGGAGTACTTCGACTCGGCCGGCCCGCTGGTGGGCTGGAGTGGCCGATCCGGTACCGGTGGAGCGACGCCGAACGGGTCGACCACCTCCATCGGCTGGGGGTACGGGCGTTCAGCGCGCTCGCGTACGCCCATCGGCCCGGCATGGCCGAGCAGCTGAACCGGTGGACGCTTGACTTCGCCCGCGACACCCCCGGATGCCTGCCGTCGGCCACCTTCTTCCCCGAGCCGACGGCGCCGCGCTACGTCGCCGAGGCGATCGACGCCGGCGCCCGGGTGTTCAAGGTGCACGTCCAGGTCGGCGGTTTCGCGCCCACCGACCCGGCGTTGGCGCCGGTGTGGGACCTGCTCACCGAGGCCGGCGTGCCGGTGGTCGTGCACGCCGGGCACGCCCCGGTGGGCACCGCGCACACCGGGCCGGAGCCGTTCGCCGCACTGCTCGCCCGGCACCCACGGCTGCCCGCGATCGTCGCCCACCTGGGTGCTCCGGACTATCCCGCCTTCCTGGATCTCGCCGAGCGGCACGAGCGCGTACGCCTGGACACCACGATGGCCTTCACGCCATTCTTCGACCGGTTCGTGCCTTTCCCCGCCGACGAACTGCCCCGACTGCGCGAGCTGGGGCTGGCCGGCAAGGTGCTGCTGGGCAGCGACTTCCCGAACATCCCCTACCCGTACGCCGACCAGTTGACCGGTCTGGCCCGACTCGACCTGGGCGACGACTGGCTGCGGATGGTCTGCTGGCAGGCCGCCGCCACCCTGTTCCACCTGCCCACCCCCACCCACCCACCTTCCCGTTGATCAGATCGACTGTGCCGCCAACCTCATGATCAACAGTGCTGGACGGGGGGTGGGTCAGACGCCGACGCGTTGTTCGGGGACGGTCAGGCCGTACAGGGCCATCAGTTCGGGGGTGTCCACGCGGCTGCCGTCGGCGACCGCGTCGCAGGCGATGTCGACGATCTGGTCCTTGTGCGCCAACAGGTACGGGCGGGCACCGACATCGGCGCTGGCCAGGGTGGCGATGCCGGGCCAGTGCCGGCGGCCGAACAGCATCGGGTAGCCGCGTAGGCCGTTGTAGGTGGCACAGACCAGCACGTCGGGGAAGGGCAGCGCGGCCACCCGACGGACCGCCGCGGCGGTGAGCCCCGGCATGTCCACCGGCACCACCACCGCCGCCTCGACCCGGTCGTCGTCGATGCCGGCCAGACCGGCCCGGATGGACGAACCGACGCCGGTGCCCCAGGCGCGGTTGACCACCACCGTGGCGCGACTCAGGTCGGCGGTCTCGCGGACCTGGTCGGCCGCGGCACCGAGGACGACCACGATCTGCCCGCAGCCCGCCTCCGTCAGCGTGTCGATCATCTGGTCGACCAGCGGCTTGCCGCCCTGGTGCAGCAGGGCCTCCGGCCCGCCGATCCGACGGCCACCCCCCGCAGCGATGATCATTCCTGCGATCCGGTTCAGAGCTGCGCTCCCTCCAGCGTGGAAGCGGTCGCAGCCGCGCACGGCCCCGACCCTCCCGTCCTACGCACACCGTTTGCAACGACAGCGGTCGGAGGAGAGTGGCGGGGCATTTGGTGTAAATTGGGTATCTATCCGGACTGCATGGACAGTTCTCGGGTACGACCGGCGGCGGCCCGGCCACCAGTGCGTTCAGGCCGGGCTATGGCTCGCGACGGGTGGCCAGCCGCAGCCGGCGCTTGACACCGCCGGCCGCGCGGGTCCGCAGCCGGGAGAGGACGTTCACCTTGTCGGATGGTGCGTCCAGCTGCTGGCTGAGGATGTCGGCGTTGTCCAGCATGCCGACGATCGTCTCGACGGCGACCTGTAGGAGCTGGTTCTCGTCCAGTTCGTCGGGGCTGATGCTCTCCCGCATCACGGTCGGCCGCAGCTCGTCGAGGTCACCGACGATTCGACACGGATAGTCCTGAAGCTCCTTGATCTGCTGCTCGGCCAGCTCCCGCACCCAGTCGGCCCGGTCCAGTCCGACACCGAACGGCGTCCCCTCGCGCTGCTTGAGCACCGCGTCGACCAGGTGCCGATGGACCACCTTCTGGTACGGCGTCCGCAGCGGATACCTGTCGCCCAACGCCAGGTTGACCCGGCGGAGCAGTTCGATCTCGGCCGCGCCGAGCGACGGGTTCGAGATGGGTTCGGCCAGTTCACACAGCCCGTCCGGGATACCCAGGATGCCCGCGAACCGCTGCCACAGCAGGTCCCTCGGTGCGCCGGGCGGCGGAACCGTCACCAGGTACCGGTGCTGTGGGGGGACCAGGTCGCCCCAGCGGCGCAGCATGCCCGGTGCGGTGTGGTTGTGCCAGAAGGTGTCGGCCCTGCCCTCCTCGACGGCGCGCAGGAAGGCCCCGAACCGCCAGCCGCTGCGCGCCCGGATGCTCTGCTGCCAGAAGGACGGGAACGTCCGCCACAGGTCACGGCCGGCCGCGATGACGTGGACCTCGGCGGCCTCCAGGCTCTGCACCGCGCGGGCGGCCTGGGCATCGGTCGCCGCGCCCAGCCCCTCGTTGCTGATGATCGCGTCACCGGACCAGTCGCGTACCTTCTCGGCCAGCCGGTCCCACGTCCAGTAGGCGTCGCTGTCCCGCCAGGGCGCCACGCGCAGATCGGCCATCGCGTGGTCGTGCGCCGCCGCACTGGCCGGCAGCAGAATGCCGGCGTCGGCCAAGGCGGCACTGTTGTTCCAGAGCACGTTCTGCACATAGGTGCTTCCCGTTTTCGGCGCACCGATGTGCAGATAGACGCGCCTGGCCATGCCGCCTCCCTGGAATCGACATCACGTCGACCGACGTGGTCACGTTTGCGGAGCCAGGGTGACATACCGCGGGCGTACGCCAAAACAGCGGGCGACGCCTTTTCAGGCGGGCGAATTCCCGGTTGTTCGACGATGCACGGACCACGAAAACAAGGTGAACATCTGGTTGCCGGCGTACGCGGTCGGCGGTTCGTCGAGGGCAATCACGCCGCCTCGGCGTAACACTCCACGATGGACAGATCCACCGGAAAGCGGACCGGCGTGTCCCCGAACAGCAGCGTGGTGGCGCGCCGACCGGCCCGGTCGACCGCCTCGGCGACCTGCTCGGCCTGCTCCGCCGGGCAGTGCACGATCACCTCGTCGTGTTGGAAGAAGACCAGCTCGGCCGGGCTGCCGGCCAACTCGCCGCGAAGCACCGCGAGCAGGGTGGAGGCCCACTCGGCCGCGGTCGCCTGGATGACGAAGTTGCGGGTGAACCGGCCCCGGGACCGGGCCGCCCGGGCTCGCGGCGACTGGACGTCACCGGCATCGTCCGGGTCCGCCGGGGCGTCGTCGGCGCCGAATCCCCCCGTGCCCGGCGGACAGGTCCGCCCCAGCCAGGAGCGCACCAACCCGCCCGCCTCCCCGGTCCGCGCCGCCGCCTCGACGTAGTCGAACGCGGTCGGATAGCTGTGTCGCAGCACCGCCAGGGCCGGCACCGCCGCCCCGCCGGTCTGCCCGTACATGGCGCCGAGCAGCGCCAGCTTGGCCCGGGCCCGGTCACCGTCGAACGCGTCCCGGGCCAGCGCGGCGTAGAGGTCACCGGTCGCCCCGGCGGCGGCGAGCCGGACGTCACCGGAGACGGCCGCCAGCACCCGTGGCTCCAACTGCCCGGCGTCGGCCACCACGAGCCGCCAGCCCGGGTCGGCCACCACCGCCCGGCGGATCACCTTCGGGATCTGCAACGCGCCGCCACCCCGGGTGGCCCACCGCCCGGACACCACCCCACCCGGAACGTACTCCGGCCGGAACCGCCCGTCGCGGACCCAGGCGTCCCGCCACGCCCGGCCGTGTGCCGTCCAGATCCGGTACAGCTCCTTGTACTCCAGGACCAGCGGCACCGCCGGATGGTCGACCCCGCGCAGCACCCAGGCTCGGGTGTTCGGCAGCTCCACGCCGACCCGCGCGAACGCCTTCAGCAGCTCGGCCGGACTGTCCGCGTGCACCTGCCGGACCCCGAACGCGTCGGCGATCCGCGCGGCCAGCTCCGCCAGCCGGCGCGGCGGCCCACCCACCGGAGAGGGCTCGCCCAGCAACTCGGCGAGCACCGCGTCGTGCACATCGGCCCGCCAGGGCAGCCCGGCCGTGCCCATCTCCGCCGCGATCAGCGCACCGGCCGACTCGGCCGCCACCAGCAGCCGGAACCGCCCCGGGTCGCCGGTCGCCGCGACCCGGGCGAGCTGGTCGGCGTACACCCGGGTCAACGCGGTGATGCCGGGGCCTGGCGGACCCGGGACGGCGTCGAAGAGCGCGGCCTGACCCGCGCCGGGCGGGGTGGCGGCGCGCGGCGGCGGATCGGCCGGCACCGGCGCACCGGTCAGCCGCGCCCAGGCCGCCGCCAGCGCGCGGGGCTCACCCCACCGGCCGGCGTACCCGAGCAGCAGCGCCTCGGTCAGCTCCACGTCGTGACACCGCCGCACCGCGACCCCGGCGCGGAGCAACGTCGGGTAGAGCGTGGCCCCGGACGCCCAGACCCAGCGCGGCCGATCGGTGCGCTCGCGGGCGGCCACCGCGGCGGCCAGGTCGACGACCGGTTCGGGCGCGCCCAGCGGCGCACCGGTCGGGTCGAGGGGGTGCAACACTCCCCCACCCCGCTCGTCAGAGACCACCGCCACCAGCACGAACGTGATTCTGCCCGGACCGTGCGACAGACCGGAGCCCTGCTCGTCAGTCTCGACGCAGGTTCATCCGTAGCAGTTCGGATTCGTCGGAGATCCCCGGTGGCGCCTTGGTGCCCGCCGGGAGCAGCGACCACACCTCCTGCTTGCGCACCAACCGGGGACCATCCAACTGCAGCCGCTCGCCGCCGACGGACAGCCGCGCCGTGCCCGCCGCCAGGACGTTTCGCACCCAGTCGGTACGCGGCCCGTACAGGGGCACGAAGAGGTATCCGTCGGGCAGCGGATGGGCGTCGAGCGGAGTCTGGTACGTCCTGCCGGACGACCTGCCGACGTGGGTCAGGACCGGTCGAACCCCCCGACGGATCTCCCGCGGGTTGACGACCCGCTTGTTGAACCGGGCGAGCCAGCGCGGTAACGGCATGCGAACCTCCTCGTTCCTCGTGCGCGTCAGCGAACACCACCGAACCACCTGGCCAACGCCACCTCAAGGGTCTGCTGGTCCTCGCCGACCCACCCGACGTGTCCGTCGGGCCGGAGCAGCACCGCTGGCACGTCCAGTTCCTCGCTGGTGTCGACGACATGGTCCACCCGGTCACGCCAGCCGCCCACCGAGAGCCGCCCGGTCTGGTCGAGCAGCAGCCCGGCGCCGGAGCGCAGCAGCCCGAACAGTCGCCCGCGGGTGAGCTGGAGGTCACGCAGCCGCCGCCCGAGCAGGGGATGCCCCTCACCGACGTCGTACCGGACGCCGATCGCCGTGATCTTCTCGATCAGGTACCGGTTGACGTCGTCGAAGTCCATCAGCTGCGTCAGCAGCCGTCGGACGGCGCGCGGCCCCGGTTCGTTGGTGGTCAACTCCATCTGCGCACGCGTGTTGTCGAGCACGTCCGCCGCCACCGGATGCCGCTCGGACTCGTAGGTGTCCAACAGGTCGTCCGGCGCCCAGCCGTCGATCGCCGCCGCCAACTTCCAGCCCAGGTTGAACGCGTCCTGGATCCCGAGGTTCAGCCCCTGCCCGCCCAGCGGCGGGTGCACGTGCGCCGCGTCGCCGGCCAGGAACACCCGGTCGACCCGGTAGCGCTCGGCCTGGCGGGTCGCGTCGCCGAAGCGCGACAGCCAGCGGGGCGAACGCACCCCGAAGTCGGTGCCCGCGTACGCCCGCAACTGTTGCGTGAACTCGGCGAGCGTCGGCGGCGTCGACCGGTCCTCGGCCACGCCCTGTGCCGGCACGACCACCCGGAACACCCCTGGTGTGCCGGACGGACCGACGCCGAACCGTTTCTCGGTCCTGCGTACCCGCGCCACCACCTCGCTGATCTCCTCCGGGGAGGCGGTCACCGCCATCTCGCCCAGCAGCGTGTCCACCCGCGACGGCTCGCCGGGAAAGCCGACCCCGAGCAGCTTGCGCACGGTGCTGCGCCCGCCGTCACAGCCGACCACGAACCGCGCCCGCACCGGCGACGCGCCGTCGCCGAGCTGGACGGTCACCCCGTCGTCGTCCTGCTCCAGCCCGACCGCCGGGCAGCCCCGCCGGATCTCCGCGCCCACCTCGGCCGCGTGCGTGGCCAGCAGCCGGTCGGTGAGCGGCTGCGGAATGCCGAGCACGTATCCGTGGGCGGTGTCCAGCCGGTCCGGGGCGGGCTTGTCGATGCCCGCGAAGAATCCCCGGATCGGAAACTGCTTGCCGTTCTCCAGGAACCGCTCCAACAGTCCGCGCTGATCCATCACCTCGATACTGCGCACGTGCAGCCCGAGCGACCGTACGAACGGTGGCGGCTCGACCTCCTTCTCCAGCACGAGCACGCTGGCGTGCCGCAGCCGCAATTCGCTCGCCAGCATCATGCCGGTCGGCCCGCCACCGACGATTACCGCATCGAACATGAATCCCCCCGGAAATGCCAATTCTTCAGCTCGGCGGACGATTGTGCGTCACGACCGGGGTCTTGCCGCAATACCGGGGGTGCGGTATATGTTGACAGTGACAAGGAGTTCTCCTCCTTGCCGTTGTGCTTTCCAGGTCCAGCAGGTCCAGGCACGCGATGACCGACAAGATCGACTTCAAGAAGACCATCGACGCCTACCGGGCACCACGGGGACGGTTCCGGATCGTGGACGTGCCCGACCTGCGGTACCTCATGGTCGACGGCCACGGCGATCCGAACACCTCACCCGCGTTCACCACCGCCGTCGAAGCGCTCTACCCGGTGGCGTACAAGCTGAAGTTCGCCAGCAAGCGCGACCTCGGCCGCGACTACGTCGTCCCGCCGTTGGAGGGCCTGTGGTGGGCCGACGACATGGCCGCCTTCACCACGTCGCGGGACAAGTCACAGTGGAACTGGACCCTGCTGCTCATGGTCCCGGACTGGATCGACCGGGCCATGTTCGACGCCGCCGTCGGGCAGGCGGGGGCGAAGAACAGGCCGGTACGCCTCGACGACATCCGCCTGGAACCGCTGGCCGAGGGACGATGCGTCCAGACACTGCACGTGGGCTCCTTCGACGACGAAGCCGCCGTGCTCGCGGAACTGCACGACGAGTTCATCCCGGCCCAAGGGCTGCGCATGACCGGCAAACACCACGAGATCTATCTCAGTGACTTCCGCAGGGTCGCGCCCGACAGCAGGCGTACCCTCCTGCGGCAGCCGGTCACCGCCGAGGCCGCGCCGTCGAAACCAGGATGACCGCGACACCGGCGGCACGTAGGGTCCGGCCATGTCCCGCACCGAGCTGCGGCCGTTCACGGCCGCCGACCTGGCCGCCTGCGCCACCTTGCTCGCCGAACGGCACCGCCGGCACCGCGTCGCCCAGCCGCTGCTGTCCGCCCGGTTCGAGGACGTCGCCGCGACGCTGGCCGAGCTGACCACCGCGTACGAGACGCCGGACGCGTCGGGAGCGGTCGCTCACCGCGGCGGCGTCCCGGTGGGTTTCGTCCTCGGCGCGCCGAAGCCGTCGCCGTTGTGGGGGCCGAACATCTGGGTGGAGGCCGCCGGGCTGGCTGCCACCGACCCCGAGGTGCTGCGCGACCTGTACGCGCTCGCCGCCACCCGCTGGGTCGACGAGGGCCGCACGGCGCACTACGTCGTCGTTCCGGCGCACGACCCGGAGCTGGTACAGGCCTGGTTCCGGCTGGGGTTCGGCCAGCAGCACGCGCACGCCATCCGGCCCGCCGCCCCACCGGCAGCGGTCAGACCGGCCGGGCTGTCGGTGCGTCGGGCGACCCGGGCCGACATCCCGGCACTCGCCCAACTTGATCTCGAGTTGCCGCTGCACCAGGGACAGTCGCCGACGTTCTCCGCCGGCCCGATGGGCACGCTTGCGGAAGCCGCCGCCGAATGGGCGGCGGACATCGACAACCCCGCGTACGCCACCTTCGTGGCCGAAGCGGACGGCCAGGTCATCGGCTCCGCCATCGGTTGCGCGCTCGAGAAGTCGAGCTCGCACCTGAGCCTGGCCCGACCCGAACACGCCGGGTTCCTCGGGTTCGCGGCGGTCCTGCCGCACGCCCGTGGCGTCGGCGCCGGACGAGCCCTCGGCGCCGCGGTCGTCGACTGGGCGGTGTCGGCCGGCTTCGACAGCGTGGTCACCGACTGGCGAGTCACCAACCTGCTCTCCTCGCGAGCCTGGCCGAAGCTGGGCTTCACCGAGACGTTCCTCCGGCTGCACCGGCTGATCCGCTACTGACCGCCAGATCCGTCGCCGTCGTAGACGTGGGCCGGCTCGTCACGCCAGCCGGCAGTGCGCTACCACCGTCGACGCGGTCCGGCCGCTGCGATCAGGTGGCCGGCCGCTGCCCCGGCCAGAACGGCCACTCCTCGAACGACCGGCAACGTCCGTCGTCGGCGAACCGCATGATCCAGAGGTCGCGGTATTCCTGGTCGACCGGGTCGCCGTAG
Organism: Verrucosispora sp. WMMC514; assembly: GCF_027497295.1. NCBI lineage: Bacteria > Bacillati > Actinomycetota > Actinomycetes > Micromonosporales > Micromonosporaceae > Micromonospora > Verrucosispora sp. WMMC514. The sequence continues at coordinate 196,304 of NZ_CP114906.1, forward strand.
CGGACCTCCTGGCGCGACACCGCGGTGTCGCCGTCGACCGCGACGATGTCCGTGGTCATCTCGAACACCTCGTCGGGGCCCTTGCGCTGCTGCTCCCACATCTCGGCGATGGCCGGCAGACCGACCACAGGCGTCCAGTACGGTCCCTGCCGATAGCTCGCATCCTCGGTGAAGAGCGTGACCAGCGCCTGCGTGCCCGGCGTCCGCCAAAGCCGCTCGTAGGCGGCGATCCAGTCGGCGACCTGCTTCCTGTCCATGGACAACACCCTGCCATCCGACGGCGACCGGCGGCGGGATCGTGGACACCTCCGACGCTATTCGCCGGTCCGAGTGCGCCGCTCGCGCAGCCACACGAGCAGAACCATGCCGATGTTGACGACGGCGAGGATCAGCAGGGACGCGTCGCCGGTGTCGGTGGACTTCCGCCGGTCACGTCGTCGCGATCCGGTCGAGGAGGAACAGCGCCGTGGCATCGATGACATCGTCGAAGTGCCCGCCGTCGCCGGGGTAGTGGAACCCGTGTCCGGCGTGGTCGTACTCAACGAGTACGCACTCGTTGCCGGAGCGCACCATCACGTCCCGGAACTGCCGCACAGAGTCGATCGGCTCGACCTCGTCGCGGGTGCCGTGGTGAATCTGCATCGGCGGGTGGCCCGGCCGCGCGAACTCGATGAGCGAGTACTCGCTGAGTCTGCCCGCCGCGATACCGACCTGCTGTTCGAGGCGGCGCTGCGCCGCCGGCTCGAAGGAGCGCAGATTCAGTCCCGCGGGGTTGAAGGCCACCACGGCCGCGATTCCGGGCCCCGGTGCCGTGGTGGACTCCGGCGGGGTCATCGCCGCGACAAGCGCCAGATGAGCACCGGCTGAGCTGCCGCCCGAGGCCAGGTGCGGTGCCTCGAGCCCGCGCATCGCGGCCAGCCGGGCGAACTGCTCGACCGCGCACCGAACATCGACGATGCAGTCGTCGATGCTGGCAGCGCCACGACCGAGCAGCCGATACCCGGCTGATCCGGCGAAGATCCCGCGCGACGCCATCTTCCGGCAGTGCGGGGCGAGCCCGTCGGGCGAGCCCTCACGCAGGGCACCGCCATGGAACAGCACGACTCCGGCCAGCGGCCGGGTGCCGTCGGCCGGCTCGAAAACCAGCATGCGCAGCTCACTGCCGTCGGCGGCGGGAAAGAGCATCGAGGACTCTCGACAGGCCGCCGTCATGACCGGCATTCGACCACTCACCCCACGCGTCGGCAACCGAACGGTTGAACTCTGACACTGTCATCCCGCGAGTCCGGGTAGCACGGCCCACCGGACCCGGCGAGGTCATCAGCCGAGTGGATCAGTGTTGCTGGAATGCGGTCCGGTAGCCGAGCGGGGTGGTGGCGTGGGCCCGGTGGTTTCGGGAGTCGACAAGTGGGCCCGTGCTTCCGGCTCGACCTGCTGCGACTCGATCGCCCGGATGTGCCGGTACGCGAACCACAACGGCGGGAACGCCCCGACGGCGAAGGACAGGTCCACCACAGTCCAGAACCACGGGATGTCCCGCAGCGGCCCGCAGATCAGCGCCAGCGGCACGATCCCGGCACAGGCGATCATGCCGAGCTGGACAACCCAGACGTTGCGCACCGGGTCGCGCAGCGGCCCCCAGAACGCCACCGCCAACACCAGGTGGGCGTAGGCGAGCCAGTCGGTCCCGTACCGCATGAACGGATACCGCTCCCCGGTCTCGACAAGTCCGACATGGACCCGCTCGATCCAGCCGACCAGGGCCGGGAACTGCCCGGCGAGCGGATCGGCCGCCCGCAACAGCCAGCGCACCTCGATCTCCAGGGGAAACGCGGTGACCCCGCTCAGGAACAGGCCCACCACCACGATCCACAGCCAGCCCCGGATCCGCCGCAACCGCTCATCGACGCCCATTCCCGCAGCGTAGTGACGAGCCTCGGGCGCACGCGGCCGGCCAGGTGCGCCGTGAGCTGACCCACGGATCCGAGAGCGGACGGGCTCCGGTCTTGTTTGTAAGTGGTTACTAGTGTCAGGCTGCGGTCGTGGCGGAACAACGGAGCACGGCCCGACGACGGCGTACGGACGCGATCGACATCGGCATGCGGGTCTTCGCCGACCACGGGCTGACCACAGCGTCGATACAGCAGGTGGCCGACCGGATGGGTGTGTCCCAGCCGTACGTCTTCCGGCTCTTCGGTAGTAAGCGCAACCTGTTCCTGGCCTGTCTGGACGAGTTGGAGGCCCGGATCGGGCAGGCGCTCCAGCAGGAGGCCGGCGCGCACCCGGCCGACCCGTTGCCGGCGATGCGCGCCGGCTTCCGGACGCTCATCGCGGACGGCGTCGTGACCGGCCTGTGGTTGCAGGCCTGCGCTGCGGCCCGCTCCGACGACGTGGTCGCGGCGCGCTGCCGGGCCCTGGTCGGCCGGATTCTGGAGCACGCCGGGCGGCTGTCCAGCGCCGGGCCGCGGGAGCTGCGGGGCACCCTCGCGCTCGGCGCGTTGGTGGTGATGCTCCAGGCGTTGGGCATGGACCTGAGCGAGGGCAGCCAGGCCGCGCTCGACTCGCTACGCGGGGCGGAGGCGACGTCATGACCGGAGGGAGTGCGGTGGTGGACGTCTTCGGCGCGACAGCCGAGCTGTACCAGAGCGTCCGGCCGGGCTATCCGCCCGAGATCGCCGACCAGCTCGTCGCCTACCACGGCGGCACACCGGCGTCGGTTGTCGAGATCGGTGCTGGCACCGGCAAAGGGACCGACGTGCTCGCCCGCGTCGGCGCACCCCTGACCTGCCTCGAACCCGACCCACGAATGGCCGCGCTGCTGGCCGCCCGGTATCCGCGCGTTCGCATCCACGGCGACACCTTCGAACAGTGGGCACCGCCCGCCGGCGGGGTCGACGTGCTGGCCTGCGCCATGGCCTGGCACTGGCTGGACCCGGCCACCCGCAACACGCGCGCTCGGCAGGCCCTCGCGCCCGGCGGCACCTTGGCCATCTTCGGGCATCGCTACGACTACGCCGACCCCGATCAACGAGCGGCGATCCGGGCCGCGCTGCACGCGATCGACCCGACCGCACGGGAACGGCCGGCGGACTGGTTCCATCAGGACGTCGTCGACCACGGGCAGTTTCTCGACGTCCGAAAGGAGGTCTTCGGTCACGAACTGCCGCTGGCCAAGGAACGCTACCTCGACCTGGTACGGACCTTCGGACCGTTCCTGACCCGGTCGCCGGAGCAGCAGCGACGCGGGCTGGACGCGCTCGGCCGACTGGTCGACGAGTTCGGTGGCGCCGTGACGCTCAACCTGCGTACCACCCTGGTGCTGGGCCGGGCCGATGCTCGCTGACCGGTGGGAGTGACGGAGACCGAGGTTCGGCGTGCCTATCCGTGCGACGACTTCGTCGACGCACCAACCCTGCGGGTGTGGCCGGGAGTACGCGAACGTGGTCCCGAGTGAGCTGAGACCGCTCTTCGGGACCGGGCCCGAGGTGAGGCTCGAGCCCGGTCCCGGAGCCGCTGTCGTTCCGGGCTACTTGCTGACGCCGGCGGTGAGGCCGGACTGCACCTGGCGCTGGAAGACGATGTAGACGATGAGCACCGGCAGCATCGCCATGGTGACCCCGGCGAACAGGCCGGACCAGTCGGAGCGGTAGCCCTGGTTGACCGACAGCTCGATCAGGCCCTGGGAGATGACCTGGTTCTTCGGCTCCCCGGCCACCGACTGCATGAGCAGGGTCGGCAGGTACCACTGGTTCCACTGGCCGAGGACGTTGAAGATGCCGATGCTGATCAGGCCCGGCTTGGCCATCGGCAGCATCACGCTGAAGAACAACCGGCTGTGCGAGGCACCGTCGACCATGCCCGCCTCGGCGATCGCGGTCGGCAGGGTACGGAAGAACGAGTGCATGAAGAAGACGGTGAACGCCAGCGACCAGGCCACGTAGACCAGGATCAGCATGAAGTGGCTGTTCGGCCCGAGGAACGGCAGCACCACGCCGGTGTTGTAGACGCCCTTGAACAGCGGCACCGCGGCCAGGTAGATCGGCAGCGTCAGCCCGGACAGGAACATGTAGTAGATCAGCCGGTTGCCCCGGAACTCGTAGCGGGCGAGCACGTAGGCGGCCATCGAGCCGAGCAGCATGGTGAGGAAGACGCTGCCGGTGAGCACCAGGACGGTGTTGAGGAAGAACGACCCGATGTGCCCCTCGGTCCAGGCCCGGGCGAAGTTGTCCCACTGCAACCGCTCGGGGATCAACGACAGCGGCTTGCGGATGACCTCCGAGTCGGTCTTGAGTGCCGACATCACCACCCACAGCAGCGGGTAGACCACCATGATCGCCCAGACGGCGAGGAACAGGTGCGAGAAGCCGTTGAAGAACCTGGCCCCGGCCCGGCCGCCGCCGACGGCGGCGCGCGGTGCCGGCGTACGGCCCGGTGGTGGAGTCTGGTCGGGGCCGGCCAGGCCACCCGGGGTGTGGGTCACCGTGCTCATCGTCCAGGTCTCCTCAGTACTCGATCCGCTCACGACGGGTGATCCTCAGCTGGAGAGCGGCCAGCAGGATCGTGAAGATCGCCAGTGCCACGCCCATCGCGCAGGCGTAGCCGAACTGGCCCTTCTGGAAGGCGGTGAAGTTCAGCACCGACGCGAAAATCTCACTGGCGTGGTTCGGGCCGCCCTGGCTGGGCGTCATGACGAACACCAGGGCGTACATGTCCAGGGCGATGAAGCCCAGGTAGACCCAGGCCACCGAGACGGTGTCCCGCAGCAGCGGCAGGGTGATCCGGAAGAAGGTGTGGAACCGGCCGGCACCGTCGAGGATGGCCGCCTCGTAGACGTCCTTCGGGATGGACTGCATGGCCGCGGAGAAGAGCACCATGTAGAAGCCGGCGCCGCTCCAGACCGCGATCAGCAGCAGCCACCACAGCACCGCCGGTACGCCGAGGAAGGGCTCCGGGTCGTACATGAAGGTGATCGGGTCGTCCTCGCTGACCAGCCCGATCTTCATCAGCATGCCGTTGATGAGGCCCTGGCCGTCGGCGCGGTAGATCTGCTGCCACATCACCGCGATGACGACCAGGGACAGCACCTGCGGGAAGAAGAAGATCACCTTGTAGAGCCCGGAGCCGAAGACTCCCCGGATGCCGGCCTTGTCCTCGCGTCCGCCCACGTTGAGCAGGAACGCGAGGAACAGGGCCAGCGCGATGGTCAACAGCGGCACGGTGATCAGGAAGAACACGTTGTGCCAGAACGCCTTCCTGATCAGCTCGTCGGAGAAGAGCCGGAGGTAGTTGTCCAGCCCGACGAACTGCTGCCTGTCGGAGTAACCTCCCCAGTCGGTCAGCGAGTACCCGGCGGCCTGCAGGAAGGGCCACACCACGTAGAAGAGGTACAGCCCGACCGGCAGGGCCAGGAAACCCGTGACGAAACGCGCAACACCGTGCCGCATGGGACTCACTCTTTCCGTTCGGATCAGGCGTCGCGGGTCTGCTTGGTGATCGACGAGTCCTTGGCGACCTTGTCGGCGGCGGCCTGCATCTTGTCGACGAACTGCGCGGCGGTCAGCCGGCCGGCCATCAACTCGGCGGACAGGTTCTGGCTCTCCTTGTCCAGGTCGGCGTAGAAGTTCCAGAGCTTGATCGAAATCAGGTCCGAGCTGGCGTTCTTCATCAGCTCGTTGGCGCTGGCCAGGGCGGCGTCCTGGACGTTGTCGCCGGAGCCCTTGGTGGAGGCCAGCGACTTGGTCAGCTCAGCGAACTTCGCCGAACCGGCCTTGGAGAGCACCGCGCGCAGGAACTCCTTGGCGGCGGCCTTGTTCGGCGCCTTGGCCGGGACGACGATGCCCTCGCCGGCACCGGCGTAGACGTCGTTGGGCGCCTTGTCGGTGGCGCCCAGGCCCCAGTAGTCGGAGATCTTCATCTCGAAGCCCGGCGGGATGGTCGCCGCCATCTCGTTCTTCAGCCAGGTACCGACCTGGATGAACGCGGCCTTGCCGTCGAGCCACGCCTGCTGCGACTGGGTGTGGTCGAGCTTGCCGGGCAGCAGCAGCTTGTCCTTGACCAGCTTCTCCCATGCCTCGAGCGCCGGCAGGACGCCCTCGGCCCGCCAGGCGTTCTCCTTGAGGTTGTCGATGTCGATGACGGCCTGCTTGCCGGCGGACTTCCAGACCGTCGCCATCAGCGCCCAGCGCGGGTAGTAGCCGTGCACGGCGTCGTACACGTACGGGGCCATGCCCTTGGCCTTGATCTTCGGGGCGAGGGCGAAGAAGTCGTCGAAGGTCTTCGGCGGCGTCCAGCCCTCCTTGTCGAACAGCACCGAGTTGTACCAGTTGCCCCAGACCGTGTAGGCCACGTTCACCACGAAGAACTTGCCCTGGTAGGTGCCGTCGCCGACGGTGCCCGGCAGCAGCGTGTCCGCCACGGTGCCCTCGCTGTCCCAGGCGGGCGCGGCGAGCAGGTCGTCCAGCGGCTCGATGGCACCCTCGTTGACCAGGGTGCTGATGTCCATCATGTCGGCGCCGGAGTTCATGACGACGTCGCTGGGCTGCGTCGCCATCTTCGGCTGCTCTTCGGTCTTGATCTTCTGGGTGGAGCTCATGTTGACCGTGACGTTCGGGTACTTGGCGTTGAAGATCGCCTGGTCCTCCTTGGCCCAGGCGTCACCCAACCCACCGTTGAAGATGACCACCTTGACGGCGCTGCCGTCCTGCACGCCGAAGGGGTTGTCGTTGCTCTTCTCCCCGGCGCTGTCGTCGTTCTGGCTCGGCGTGCTGCCGGCGCAGGCGCTGAGCAGACCGGCGGCCGGGGTCACCAGGAGGCCCGCGGCCGCCGCGCGGCGCAGCAGGGTCCGGCGGTCGAGATCGGGGGTAACGGACATCGTGTGACTCTCCTTGTGATGTCGGGTCAGGCGGTGCGCCGGAGACGCCCGGCGTACCGCGACTCGAGGGCGAGGTTGTGCTCGTCCCCACCGGGGACGTTGGCGGAGAGGTAGATAGGGGGTACCTCTCCGGCCTGGTGGAACCGTCGTACGACCTCCGCGGTCAGCAGCTGCGCCAGCAGCGCCGAGGTGACCGAGGAGACCGCACAGACCGCGCCGCCGCCCTCGAGCGGCAGCAGTGCGTCGCCGTACGGCGCGCCGTTGTCCAGCACGACGTCGGCGAGATCGACGAGCCGGCGGCCGGAGGGGTGCCGCGGGGACACCCGTCCGGTGTGCTCGACCGAGGTGACCGCGATCAGCGGGTGACCGCGCCCGGTGGCCAGCAGGGCCAGTTCGACCACCGAACCGTTGATGCCGGACTGGGACGCCACCACGAACACGTCCTGCGGCTGGGGTGCGGCGATCGCGTAGAGCTGATGCGCGACGGCGGGGTCGCGTTCCAGTTTGGGGTCGGCGAGCACCTGGCGCGCGGCGTCGCCGTGCAATACCAGGTCGTGCAGGGAGATCCGGTTGGTGGGGACCAGCCCACCGGCCCGGGCGACCAGTTCGGCGGCGAAGACCTCCGAGTGCCCGGCGCCGAACGCCTGCAGCACCCCACCGGCGCGCAGGCTGGTGGCGATCAGGTCGGCGGCCCGGCCCACCGTCTCGGACCCCCGCTCGATCAGCCGGTCGAGAACCGGCCGGACCGCGTCGGCGTACCCCTGGGCGCTGATCATGCGGTGGCCTCCCGCGCGGCCTTGTGCCCGTCGACGGCCTGGGCGGTACGCCGGAAGGCCGCGTGGGCGCGGTCGTGAGTACGTTGGGCGACGGCGATGTAGAGCAGGTCGAGCACGACCAGCTGAGGGTGCCGGGCCGACAGCGCGTCCGGCCGGAACGTGGTGGCCTGGCTGGCGGTGAGCAGCACGATGTCGGCCAGTTCGGCCAGCGGCGACCGGCGGAACCCGGTGAGCGCGATGGTGGTCGCGCCCCGGCTGCCACCCTCGGCGAGCATCTCGATGGCCTCGCGGGTCTGTCCGCTGTGCGAGATGCCCAGCGCGACGTCACCGGGGCGCAGCAACGCGGCGGCGGCCAGCCCGGAGTGCACGTCGTTCCAGGCCCACGCGGCCACGCCGATGCGGTGCAGGCTGAACTGCATCTCCTCGCCGACGAGTGCGCTGCCGCTGGCGCCGAAGATGTTCACCCGCTCGGCGCCGGCGATGGCGACGGCGGCCCGCTCCACCTCGTTCAGGTCGAGCAGCGCGGCGGTGTCGTGCATGGCCCGGGTGTCGGCGGCCATGATCTGCTCCAGCACCCGCTCCAGCGGGTCACCGGGCTGGATCTCGCGGCCGATGTCGACGGTCCAGCCGGCCGAGCGGGCCCGGCCGGTCTCGGCGGCGATGCCCAGCCGCAGGTCGGCGTAGCCGTCGAAGCCCATCGCCCGACAGAACCGGGTGACCGTGGCCGGCGACGTGCCGCTGCGTTCGGCCAGTTCGACGATGGTGGCCCGGGCCGCCGCCTCCGGGTCGCTGAGCACGTGCTCGGCGACCCGACGCAGCGCTCCGGTCAGTTCGGCGGCACCGGTGCGGACCCGAGCCAGTGTCCCGTCGGAGGTCACGAGGGCGGCGCGCCGGTCGATCCCGTCGGGGACGACGCCGAGGGCACCCCGTCGATCGATCTCGTCGGCGTCGGCCACCGCGGTGCCCGCGGAGGTGTCCGACTCGTGATCAACCATGGGATGCCTTTCGGAAAAGACTGTTAACTGTTAGTGGTAAAAGTTCTTACTGAAGGCCCCTCCGTGTCAAGACCATGGGCGAAGTTTTCAAACTGTTACCTGGCGCACAGCCCGCCACCCGGCCCGCCCGCTGCCCGACGTCGCCGCCGTGACCAGCATGAACGCGAGCCGGACCAGGAGCCGACGCGGGTGTGCCCGGGCCGGCGCCGCAACCACCCCGACCGCTGCCGGGACTGGCCTACGCTCGAAGGATGCGCCGCCTGGCCCGCCTCGCCGCCCGTACGCCGCCGGACCGGGAGCGCTACCTCGACCTGCTGCGGGCAGTTGCCATCCTCCTGGTGGTCCTCGGCCACTGGGCGATAGCCGCAGTCGAGTACGACGAGAGCGGCCGACCCGACGGGCACTCGGCCCTGACCACGATGCCCTGGGCGTATCCGCTGACCTGGGCGGTCCAGGTCATGCCCGTGTTCTTCCTGGTCGGCGGGTACGCCAACGCCGCCTCGCTGGCCGCCCACCGGCGCCGCGGCGGCGACGCGATCGGATGGCTGCTCGGCCGCAGCGCCCGCCTGCTGCGCCCGACCAGCGCCCTGGTCCTGGTGCTCGCCGGTGGTGCGCTGGTGGCCCGGCTCGGCGGCGCCCAGCCGGACGAGGTTCGCCCGGTCGTCTGGTTCGCCACCATCCCGCTGTGGTTTCTCGCCGCCTACCTGGCCGTAGTGCCGCTGACCCCGGTCATGTACGCGCTGCACCGCCGCCTCGGGCTGCTGGTGCCGCTGACGCTGGTGCTGCTGGTCGCCGCCGGTGACGCCGGCCGGGCCCTCGGACCGGCCAACCTCGCCCTGCCCAGCTACCTGCTCGGCTGGCTCGCCGTCCACCAGCTCGGCTTCGCCTGGTACGACGCCCGCCAGGGACACTGCCGCCCGAGCGGACTGCGTGCCCGGTGCCTGCCGATGTCCCGCCGGGCCGCGATCGTCATGCTGCTCGGCGGTCTCGCCGTGGCGGTCCTGCTCACCGGCCCTGGCCCGTACCCGATCAGCATGATCAACCTGCCCGGTCAGCGGTTGGCCAACGCCGCCCCACCCAGCGTGGCACTGCTCGCGGTCGCCACCGCCCAACTCGGGCTGATCCTGCTGCTACGGCAGCGGGCGGAACGGTGGCTGCACCGCGACCGCCCGTGGCAGGCGGTGATCGCGGTCAACTCGGTCGTGCTGACGGTCTTCCTCTGGCACCTGAGCGCGGCCGTACTGCTTGTCGGCGCGCTGCACGGCCTCGGCCTGCTGCCCACCCCGCCGGCCGGAACGGCGACCTGGCTGGCCTGGCGGCTGCCGTGGGTGTTGATGCTGACGGTGGTGCTGGCCGTCCTGGTCGCCATCTTCGGTCCGATCGAGGCGTCCACCGGTCGTCCCCGGCACCTGCGGGCGCCGGCCAGGTGGGCGGGTGCCCGTGCCGCGCTCACCGTCGCCGGATTCGTCGCCGTCGGGTACGCCCTGGCGGCCAACGGCGTGGCGGCCAAGACCGCGCCGGAGCCGCTCGGGTGGCCGGTGGCGGCGCTGGTGGCCTACCTGGCCGGCGCGGGCACGCTGCGTCTGCTCAGGTCCGGTTGGGGCAGCCGAGACTGACCGGGTGGCGTCTGCCGTGGCGCCAGGCGGGAAGGTGCAGCGCCACCGCGACCAGCGCGAACCCGGCCCAGCCGGCGACCAGCGCCACCACGATCGAGACGTCCTGGCCCAGGTGGACCCCGACCAGGAACCCGATCAGCGCCAGGCTGTTGCGGGCGAAATGCCGGCAGAAGGCCGGCAGGTCCCGCCGCACCTCGACCGCCACCAGCACCCCGGCATACGGGAAGGTCACCACCAGTCCCCGCAGCACCTGGCCGAGCAGCCCGGTCAGCACCGCACCAGCCAGGACCAGCAGCAGCCGGGCCACCACCGGCAACCGCGCCGGGCCAGCCGAATCGGCCGGATCGGCTGGATCGGTCGGATCGGTCGGATCGGTCGGCTGGTCAGGCTCCGGAAGGCGGTGCAGCACCAGCATGGTGAGCAGCCAGCAGGCGGCCGTGGCGGCCAGTGTCGGCCCGAACGGCAGCGTGATCGGACGCAGCGCCGCCGCGATCGCGAGGTAGCCGGCGACACCCGCCAGGTCGGCCAGCAGGATCGGCCACCGGAAACGGTGATGGGTCAGTGCCACGACGCCGAAGAACAGGTTGAGCCCGACCACCCCGACGAGTTGCGCGCCGTCGACGGGAAGACCCGTGGCCAGCAGCGCGGCGGTCATGGGCAGGGGCAACGCGGCCACGAGGGCCCGCCACCGGACCGGACGGATCAGGGTCACCGCCCAGACCACCACGGTCACCAGCAGTACGCCCTGGACGGTCATCCGTGCGTCAGGTATCGAAGGAGGCCCGGCTCAGGCACGCCTGGAACGTCTCGTCGGTCCAGGCGAGGTCGGCGGCGTTGACCGAGAACCGGTTCTCGTTGATCTCGCCGTGCGCGCTCATGCCGGCCGTCCAGCACGCGGTGCCGTCCCAGCGGATCAGGTTGACGTGCAGGTCGGCCGGAACCGCGCCGGTCGACAGCAGACCCACCCGGACACCCGCCCGACGCTGCGTCGCCACCAGGTCCGCCAACTCGTCGGAGAACTCGGCGTAGGTGAAGATCCGGGTGATCTTTACTCCCCGGGCGAGTGCGGCGAGGTTCTCCGACCAGTACCGCCGGCCGATGTCACCGCTCCACCAGGCCAGTCGAGGCAACACGTTGGTCAGCGCCTCCAGCTGCCGTACGCAGTCCCGGGTGGCACCCAGCATGTCCTGGTAGTCCGTACCCGGTCGGATGATGCGTCCCTGCCGGAGCTGCGCGAGGTCGGCCTGGAACCGCTCGAACCGGCGCTGGGTCTCCTCGGCGACCCGGGTGCCCGGATGCCGGTCGACCGCCTCGGTGGCGGCGGTGGCGACTTCCGGCACCGCCCGCACCAGCCAGTGCGGTCCGGCCAGCAGCGCCCGCAGGTGGAACCGACGCTCGGCCCGGGCGATGGAGTCCACGAGCAACGAGATGGTGATGCCCATCAGACCAGCCAGCAACGACTCCACGCCGGTGGCGGCACCGGTCAGGTCGAGCGTCACGGAGAGCGAGATCGACAGGGCGACACCGACCAGCGCGACCGGGTCGGTGTGCGCCATCAGCCGCGCGACGCCGACCGCGTGCGCACGGGGGCCGGTACGCGGACGACGCAGCAGTTGAACCACCAACCACCTCCGGGACCCGACTCCCGTCAGCGTAAAACCCCCCAACCACACCCCCGCCGACCCCGCCCGACCCCCACCTCAGCAAGGTTGATCATGAAGTTATTGCCCGAGAATCCGACAAAAGGTGGCAACAACTTCATGATCAACGGGATGGGAGGGAGGGAGGGTGGGTGGGTTAGGCAGGGGCGGTGGTGCGGATGGCTTCGGCGAAGACCTCGGAGCGGTGCTCGAAGTTGCGGAAACGGCCGTAGCTGGGCGCGGCGGGCGAGAGCAGCACGACGCCGCCGGCCGGGGTGACCTGCCGGGCCAGTTGGACCGCCTCGGCGAGATCGTCGACCAGTTCGGTGCGTACCTTCGGCAGCCCGTCGAGCGCCCCGATGATCCGCGGGCCGCTGTCCGGGATGCCGATCACGGTCAGTTCCCGCTCGGCCAGGTGCTCGCGCAGGGGCGTGTAGTCGACCCCTCGGTCGTTGCCGCCGACGATCACGGTCAACGGCCGCCCGTCGTAGGCGTCGATGGCGTGGATGGCCGCGTACGGGCTGGTGGCGAGGGTGTCGTCGACGAAGGTCAGGCCGGACGGGTCGGCGATCTCGGTCAGCCGGTGGGCCAGCCCCTGGAACTCGGCGACCGCCACGGCGAGGGCGTCCTTGCGGTCGACCAGGTCGATGCCCAACGCGTCGAGCACGGCCAGGGCAACACAGAGGTTGCCCTCGTTGTGCCGACCGACGAGCGGCAGCACCGCCCGGGGAAAGAGTGGCTGGTCGACCCGGTGGAACCAGGGCGCACCGTCCGGGCCGGTGGCAACGTTCACCGAGTCGGCGGTGCCGGCGCGTACCGCCGCGCGGTCACCCAACTCGAACGCCAGCCGGGGGTCCGCGCCGTTGACCACCACGGTGCGTGGCCCGTACGCGAGCAGGTTGAGCTTGTCCCGGTAGTACTCCCGTTCCCCGCCGTGCGCGTCGAGATGCTCGGGGAACAGTGCGGTGACCACCGCCACCCGGGGCGAGTCGGTCAGGTCGCTGCACTGGTAGCTGGACAGCTCCAGCACGTACAGCTCCGCCTCCGGCAGGTCCAGCGTCGGTACGCCGATGTTGCCGCCGAAGACGTTCGGCCGGTCGACCGCGGTCAGCAGGTGGCTGATCAGGCTGGACGTGGTGCTCTTGCCCTTGCTGCCGGTCACCCCGATGGTGCGGTCGCCGTGGTCGGCCATCCACAGCGAGGTGCCCTGGGTGACCGTCGCGCCCTGGCGGCGCAGCTCCATCAGCCAGGGGTGCGTCTGCGGCACACCCGGCGACCGGACCACCACGTCGGCGGCGGCCAGCCGGGCGAAGCCCTCGTCGCCGGTGACCAGCGGGGCGGCCTCCGCCAACGGGCCGTCCCAGGGCAGCGTCAGGAAGTTCGCGCTGTCGTCGACGGCAACGAGGTCGGCGGGACCGTGGGCGGCGATGGCCGTCACCGCGGCCCGCCCCTCCCGGCCGGCCCCCCAGACGGCGACTTTACGTCCGCGCAGGTCAGACAGGCGCACAGGCTCTCCTCGGGTACGACGGCGGTAGGGCGCGGTCCGGCCGAGCCGGGCACGACCGGACGAACCAGGGCCTAGTATGGCGTGTGCTCAACACGCAGCTGGCGCGGATGGACGCGTTCACCTTCCCGTCCTACTCGATCGACCTGTCCACCGGCGAGGTGTTGCTCGACTACGCCCTGACCGGACCTGACGGCGAGCAACGGTTCACCGAGGTGGTCACGTTGCCGGTGCCGGCGGAGTCCCCGTCGGACGCCGCCGTGGCGGCGCTGGGCCGGGTGCTGGAGCTGCTGCACGTGGTGGCCGGGGTCAGCTACTACAAGACGGCCGCGCCGGGGCAGCTGGTGCTGCCGGCACCGCTCGGCCCGGCCGCCGTCGAGTTCGTCACCGCCGTCTACACCAAGGGCCTCGCCGAGTACGCGTACCGCAACCAACTGCCGCACGTGCTGGAGCTGACCCCGCGCGTGCCCGACGGACGGGTCAAGCCGGCGGCCGAGTACGACAACTCCGACCGGCGTCCGCTGTCAGCGGTCGGCGGCGGCAAGGACTCGATCGTCAGCCTGGAGGCGCTGCGTCGGGCCGGCCTCGACCCGGTGCCCTTCTCGGTCAACCCGAACCACGTGATCAACGCGGTGAACGCGGCGTCGGGGCTGCCCGCCCTCGCGGCCCGGCGGCGCCTCGACCCGGCGCTGTTCGAGCTGAACGCGGCCGGGGCCCGCAACGGCCACATCCCGGTCACCGCGATCAACTCGCTGATCGCGGTCGCCACGGCGGTGCTGCACGGCCTGGGTCCGGTGGTGATGTCCAACGAGCGGTCGGCGTCGGACCCGAACCTGATCTGGAACGGTCACGAGATCAACCACCAGTGGTCCAAGGGCATCGAGGCCGAGGGGCTGCTGCGGGCGGCCCTCGCGGAGCACGCCGGGCTGGCCGAGCCGTACTTCTCGCTGCTGCGCCCGCTGTCCGAGCTGCACATCGCCCGGCTGTTCGCCGGCATCGACCGCTACGACGACGTGGTCACCAGCTGCAACGCCGCGTTCAAGCTCCGCGACGCCAGTGAGCGGTGGTGCCGCGACTGCCCCAAGTGCCGCTTTGTCTTCCTGGCCCTGGCTCCGTTCATGCCCCGCGAGCGGATCACCCGTATCTTCGGCGGTGACCTGCTCGCCGACTCCGCGCAGATTCCCGGCTACCGCGAGCTGCTGGGCATCGACGGGCACAAGCCGTTCGAGTGCGTCGGCGAGGTGGAGGAGTCGGTGGTCGCGCTGAGCCTGCTCGCCCAGCAGCCCGACTGGCGCGACACCCCCGTGGTGGCCGCCCTGGTCGCCGCCGTCCCCGACAGCGCCTGGACGACGGCCGCCACCTCCGACACCTTCACCCCCGCCGCCGCCGACCACCACATCCCCCCCACCTACCAGAAAACCCTCCAAACCCTCACCCCCTAACCACCCACCCCCACCCCGCACCCCTACCGCGCCGCGCGCCGCCGCGTTGATCAAGAAGTTTTGGTCTTCAGGAAGATCGAAAATGACGCAAACTTCTTGATCAACGCCGAAGAGGGAGGGTGGTCAGGGGGTGCGGATGGCGTCCAGGGCCAGGAGGGCCACGTGGAGGGAGAGGCAGGCGTCGACCGAGTCGAGGTCGACGTCGAGGACCCGGCCGATCCGGGCCAGCCGCTCGTAGAACGCCGGGCGGGACAGGTGGGCGGCGGACGCCGCCGCCGACTTGTTCCGGCCCTGCTCCAGGTAGGCGCGCAGGGTGCCGAGCAACTGCTCCCGGGGATGCTGCGCGTCGTAGGCGAGGAGTGCGCCGAGCTGCCGTTCGACGAAGGTCTGCACCCGGGGCTCGTCACGCAGCAGGTGCAGCAGTCCGGCCAGCCCGACGTGCGGCAGCCGGAAGATCGGCAGGTCACGCCGGTCCCGGCGGGCCGCGTCGGCGACCTGACGGGCCTCGATCAGTGACCGGCGCGCCTCCCGCAGGCTGCCCACACCGGATCCGGCGGCGATCAGCAGCCCGGCGACGGACCGTCGGCCGGCACTAAGCGCCAACGCGTCATCGGCACGGCTGGACGCTCCGCAGCGCCCCAGCGGGTCGGTACGCCCGGGCGGGTCGGGGCGGGTCCGGCGCAGCGCGACGGCGAAGGCGGACAGCGCCCGCTCCTCCGCCGCCGCATCGGGCAGGGCCAGCAGGACACCGACCGTCTGGTCGTCCAGGGCGCTCGTGAGCCCGGTCAGCCCGGCCTCGCGCAGCGCCTGTCCGGCGGCCTCGGCGAGGTCACGCAACCGGGCCGGCCCGGTGTCGGCGTGGTCGAGCACCTCGCCGGGGTGTCCCGGCTCGGTGCGCGGCCCGCTGCCCGCCGGTTGACGGTGGCGCACGGGCTCCGCACCGCCGTCGTCGACCCGGTGGCGGACCACCACGCCGACGAGCAGACGGCGTTCCAGCACCACCCCGAGCGCCCGCGCCCGCAAGGCCACCTCGTCCACCGGCCAGGAATGATCGAGCAGGGCGGTGAGCAGGGTCCGGTGCAGTTGGCGTTCCAGCCCTTCGGCGTCGCGTCGGATCAGCCGACCGAGGGCCAGCGTGGAGGCCGCCCGCTCCACCAGAATGGTCAGCCTGGTCGGTGGCGCAGACAACGAGCCGCCACCTCCGGCCCGAACCGCGTCGGCCCGTCCAACGGCCGACACCGAGGCCGACCGCCCACCAGCCGACGCCGAGGCCGACCGCGAACCAGCCGGGGACGAGGCCGACCGCGAACCAGCCGACGCCGGAGCGGACCGCCCATCGGCCGGCGTCGGCAACGGCTGCCCGCCGGCCAGGTCGTCACCGGGCGGCCAGCGCAGCAGCAGCCGCCCCCAGTCCTGCCCCCGGGCGCCCACCATGGTGACCAGCCAGCCTCGGTCCGGGTCGTACGCCGTGCGCCCCTCGGGCCGGATCCGCCGTGAGTGCTGCTCCCACCCGTCCAGCAGCAGCTCGGCGTTCTCCCCCGCCGGGTCGTACGCCAGCACCTGGCGGGACAGGTTCTCCAACACCACCGGGCAGCCGGACAGCTCGGCCGCCTGCCGGACCACCTCGCCCGGGTCCGCCCCCTCCACCGACAGCTCGGTGAACCGCTGGTGGATCTCCTCGGTGGCCCGCAGCTCGGTGAGCTGGGCGTCCACGATCAGGGCGTGCACCGCCTCGGTGATCCGCACGAACGGGGTGGCCCGGCGCAGCTCCACCAACGGCAGCCCGTGACGTTCGGCGGCGGCCACCATCACCCGGGGTACGCCGTCGAGGTAGCGCCGACCCAGCTCGACCACCAGTCCGGAGACGCCGACACCGGCCAGGTCACCGATGAAGGCCCGCAGCCCGGCGTCATCGCCGGGCAGCCCGATACCCGTGGTGAGCACCAGCTCGCCGCCGCCGAGCAGGGTGGCGATGTCCGGTACCTCGGCGACGTGCACCCAGCGCACCCGACGGTCCAGCCCGCCCTCCCCCGCGACCAGGCGCGGCGCGCCGTGGCGGACCGGGTCCAGGGCGAGGACCTCACGCACGGTAGGGAACACCCGCGACACGCTACCGTCCGTGACGCGTGAGGGGGCTTGGCGGTGCCTCAGAGCGGGTCGTCGCGGCCCAGTTCCCAGCAGGCCACGGCGGTGGCGGCGGCGACGTTCAGCGAGTCCACGCCACGGCGCATCGGGATCACCACGCGGGCGTCGCTGGCGGCCATCGCCGGGTCGGTCAGCCCGGCGCCCTCGGCGCCGAGCAGCAGCGCGGCCCGGGACCGCTGGGCCGGGGCCAGTCGCTGGATGGGCACCGCGTCCGGTGCCGGCGTCATAGCCAGCACGGTGAACCCGGCGGCCCGCACGTCGGCCAGCGCCGCCGGCCAGGGTTCCAGCTTCGCGTACGGCACGGCGAAGACCTCACCCATGCTGACCCGTACGCTGCGCCGGTAGAGCGGGTCGGCGCAGGTCGGCGAGAGCAGCACGGCGTCCACCCCCAGCCCCGCCACCGCCCGGAAGATCGCGCCCAGGTTCGTGTGGTTGTTGACGTCTTCGAGGATCACCACGCGGCCGGCGGTGGCGAGCACCTCACCGGCGGCCGGCAGTGGTTTGCGCCGGAACGAGGCGAGCACGCCCCGGTGCACGTGGAATCCGGTGGCCTCGCGCAGCACGTCGGGGGTGGCGGCGTACACCGGGGCGTCGCCGGTGTCGAGGTCGGCCAGTTGGTCGACCCGCTTGGCGTCGACGAGGAAGGACCGAGCCGGGTAACCGGCCCGCAGCGCCCGCCGTAGCACCAGCTCACCCTCGGCGATGAACAGGCCGTGCGGCGGCTCCCAGCGGGTACGCAGCTCGACGTCGGTGAGCGCCCGGTAGTCGGCGATCCGCTCGTCGTCGGGCTCGGTGATCAGGTGGACGGGCACCCGCCGATTCTGCCGGACTACCCCCGACGCCAGACATCGCAGGTGCCGACGGTACGCCGGCAGCCGCGATGTGATCGTCCGGCAGAATCGGCGGGAGAATTACTTCATGGTGGCGATCTGGATCAGGTTGCCGCAGGTGTCGTCGAGCACGGCGGTGACCACCGGGCCCATATCGGTCGCCTCCTGGGTGAACTCGACGCCCAGTCCCTTGAGGCGCTCGACCTCGGCGTACACGTCGTCGACGGCGAACGAGGTGACCGGAATGCCGTCGGCGACCAGGGCCTGTCGGTACGGACCCACCGCCGGGTGCGCGTCCGGTTCCAGCAGCAGCTCGACGCCGTCGGGGTCGGCCGGCGAGACGACGGTCAGCCAGCGGTATTCGCCGGCGGGCATGTCGTGCTTCTTGGCGAATCCCAGCTTCTCGGTGTAGAAGGCGAGCGCCTTTGCCTGGTCGTCGACGAACACGCTGGTGACATGGATACGGATCATGGATCTGGTGCCTCTCGGTCGATGGGCCACCGCTCGACGATCGAGCGCAGCGGACTGGTGTCGATGTGGTGGAACTTGTAGCGGCCTTGTCGCCGGGTACGGACCAGACCGGCCTGTTCGAGCACCGCGAGATGCTGGGAGATCGCCTGGCGTGACGAGGTCAGGTTGTGCTTCATGGTCAGCCGGCTGCAGATCTCGAAGAGCGTCTGACCGTCCCGGTCGATCAACTCGTCCAGGATCGTGCGTCGCGTCGCGTCACCGATGGCCTTGAACAGGTCAGGGTCAGCGTCCACAGGCACAGTTATAGGCAAGTGGCCACTTGCCTGTCAAGCGGACCCGGCGCCGATGATCCAACCGGGTGGGACGTGGTCGGTGAGCCACACGCCGTTGACGGCCCGGTAGAAGACGAACCCGTGGCGGTGCATGCCGGCCGCGTCGATGCTCAGCACCACCGGGACACCGCGTCGGGCGCCGACCGTGGCGGCGGTCTCCCGGTCCACCGACAGGTGGACGTGGGTACGACCGCGTGGTCGCAGCCCCTCCGCACGGATACCGGGCAGGTAGCGGGCCACCGTGCCGTGGTAGAGCAGCGACGGCGGTGCCACGGGATCGAGCCGCAGGTCGACGCGGATCGAGTGGCCCTGCGCGGCCCGGATCCGCCCGGCGCGCAGCTCGAACCGCCGCTTGTCGGTACCGGCGACCAGCTCGGCCAGCACCTGCCGGCTGACCGGACGGCCGTGCCGGGCGAGCGCGGCGAGCAGCACGTCCACCTCGACCCACCCGCCCTCGTCGAGGGTGAGTTCGACGACGTCCGGACGATGACGCAGCACGTACGCGAGGAACCTGCTGGCAGCGGTGAGTCGGCCAGTCACCGTTCCGTGCCGAACTGGTCGAGCAGGTCCCGCACCACGGGCCGTCGAGCCGGCCGCCAGGCGGCCCAGTAGCGGATCCGCGGCAGGCCGTGGATCGGGACGGCACGCAGACCGTCGGGCAGCCCGACACATCCGTTGACCACGGTGGCGCCGACCCCCAACGCGGCCAGGTGCACCAGCAGATCCCAGCCGTCGACCTCGGCGGCGACCTGCCAACGCACGCCCGCGTCGAGCAGGGCACGGTCCAGCGCCCTGCGATGCGGGCGCCCGGCCGGCGGTACGACGAGATCCAGGCCGTCGAGATCACTCAGCCGGACCTGCCGGCGCGTGGCGAGCGGGTGCTCGGCACCGAGTACGAGCACCTGCCCGTAGGCGGCGATCTGTCGCGCCTCGACCTGCCGGCCGGGCGGATCGTGGGCGACCACGGCCAGGTCGGCCCGGCCGCTGGTGACGGCGGCGAGGGCGGCGTCCCGGTCAGCGGTGATCACGTGGACCCGGCGACCCTGGCGGCCGACCCGTTCGATCGATTCGCCGATCACCCACCGCAGCGCGCCCCGGCCGGCCGCGATGGTGAGCGCCGGCGCGGTCTCGTGGTCCAGCTCGCGCAGGAACTCCTCGGCCCGGCGGCGCGAGTCCAGCGCGTACGCGGCGAGGCGGTCACCGGCGGCCGTCAGCGTCAGCCGGCGACCGTCACGCTCGTACAGCTCGATGCCGAGCGCGGTGGCCAGCTTGCGGATCTTCACGTGCAGGGACGGCTGGCTGATGTGCAGCTCCCGCGCGGCGGTGGTGAAGTTGCGGTGCTGGGCGAAGACAGCGAACGAGCGCAGCGCGTCGGCTTCCAGCAGGTCCCGCCCGTCCATAGCCGGCAACTATAGCGGGCATGGCAAACAATAGTTCCGGATGGCAGTGAGAGCGCCGCATCCTGAGCGGCATGACAAAGATCCTCCCCCGCCTCGGCATCGACATCGGCCGGGTCGTCATCGACGGTCCGGCCCATCCGGGCGGCGGTGACACCGCCTTCTTCAGCGGGGACGAGGCGACCATGCTGGCCACCCCCGAGGTGCCCGGTGCCGTCGAGACCATCGCCCGCCTCGTCCCCCTGTTCGACGGCCGGGTGTGGCTGGTGTCCAAGTGCGGTCCGCGCGTCCAGGCCCGTACCCTGCGCTGGCTCGCCGGCCACGACTTCCACCGGCGCAGCGGCGTCCCCCACGACCACGTCCGGTTCTGCCGGGCGCGGGCCGACAAGCGCGCCCACTGCCTCGACCTCGCCCTCACCCATTTCGTCGACGACCATCCCGAGGTGCACGCCGCCATCCGGGGCACCGTCGCCCACCAGTACTTCTTCGGACCCCAGCGCCGACCGGTGCCCGCCTACGGCCGACCGACACCCACCTGGGCCGATGTGGAGCGACACGTCGTCGCTTCGCTGCGCACCAACGCGGCCCGCCGGTGAGACACCACCGGCGCGTCAGGTCGGCGGGCCGGCCGACAGATCGCAGGCCGCCGGCGCGTCAGGTCGGCGGGTCGGTCGCGGGCCGCCGGCGCGCCCAGGCGAGGAACCGGTCGAACAGCGCCGCCGGCGCGGGAGCATCGCGGGCGTTGAGGTGGTACAGGTCTCGCATGGCCTCGTGCATCAGGCCGGCGAGGTAGATCGACAGGCCGGGGCGGTCACCGTCGTACTCCGCCCGCAGGCGCAGTCGCGCCGGGCCGCACGGCCACGGCTGCCCGCAGGTCCGGCAGCACCACATCGGTCGCAGCGGGGTGTGTGGGGCGTCGCCGCCGCTCGCGACGGCACGGGACGGCACGGTGCCGGATCGGGGCCGCCCCCGGCACGGGGGAAGCGGGGACGGCCCCGGCGCAGGATCCGCCCCAGCTCTGCCCGGCGTGAAGCGGATCCGCATACGTGACAGTCTGCTGAGGACACGACTACGCTCGGAACATGTCAGGCCCAGCCGCGGCGACAGTCGGCGGATCTTGGCGGTCGCTCGGCAGCGGTTGGGGATCTTGACGAGTTCCTGGAGGTCGGATGGAAGGCGAACAGGGCGTGGATCTGCTCCGCGTCCAGTTGCGCAAGCAGCGGGCGTTGGCCGGCATGAACCAGGACGAGTTCGGCAGGCGGACGAACTACTCGGCCTCCACGGTGTCCGCCGTGGAGACCGGCACCCGTGCGGTCGACCTGCCGTACGCCCGGCGGGCCGACGAGATCCTGGAGACCGGTGGCCTGTTCGAGTCGCTGCTGCGCACCGCCCAGCAGGACGGTCGGCCTGCCTGGTTCATGCCCTGGCTCAAGGCCGAGCGCGCCGCCCGGCAACTCCGCTGCTTCCATCCGACGCTGATCCCCGGCCTGCTCCAGACCGAGAACTACGCCCGCGCGGTGCTGCGGTTCGACGACACCCGTCCGGAGCAGGAGATCGAGCAACAGGTGGCGGTCCGGTTGGAACGCCAGGAGATCCTGCACCGCGACCGTCCACCACAGCTCGTCGCGGTGATCGACGAGTCCGTGCTGCGCCGCCGGGACGCCATCATGGCCGAGCAGCTCGCGCACCTGCTGCGGATGGCCGAGCTACCGCACGTCCACATCCAGATCATCCCGGCCAGCGCCGGCCTGCACGTCGGCCTGTCCGGGCCGATGCTGTTGGCTCGGTTGCCTGACGGTACGTGCGTCGGCCACCTGGAAAGCCAGCTCGGCGGCGAGGAGACCGACACCGAGGAGCGGCTGGCTACACTGCTGGCCAGATGGGAGTGCGTGCGGGGCGTCGCCCTTCCCGAAGACCTCTCGATCGCCCTGATCAAGGAAGTTGAGAGCCGACATGGACCTCAGTAACGCCCGGTGGCGCAAGTCCAGCCGCAGCGGCACCAGCGGCGGCGACTGTGTGGAGGTGGCCGACAACCTGCCCGCGACGGTCGCCGTCCGCGACAGCAAGGATCCGTCCGGCCCGGTCCTCGCCTTCGACCCGGCCGCCTGGCGGTCCTTCCTCGACCACACCAAGCAGCGCTGACCCACCAGGCAGCAGCGCCGACATCGGCCACCCGCGTGTCATCCCGGTGGCCGCAGCGGTGTGGTCAGGGTGGCGACAGCCGGGACAGCGTGCGGTGGGCGTCCTCGGCCGCCGGGTCACCGAGATCGTCGAGGATCTGCGCCGCCCGGCGCCAGGCATCGACGGCCCCGGGGACGTCGCCCGTCGCCTCGCGCGCCTCACCGAGCCGCTGGAGGGTCTCGGCCTCGTGATAGCGGTCCGCGGACTCGCGGAACAGCGCGATGGCCTCCTCGTAACAGCCGGCCGCCCGATCGTGCTCGCCCAGCCGGGCGTGGGCGAAACCCAGACTGTCCAACGTCGCCGCCTGGCCGTTGTGGTCGCCGCTCGCCCGTTGCTGGGCGAGCGCCTCGGTGCAGCTCTCGATCGCCCGTGGATAGTCCCCGGTGGCGGCATAGAGCCAGCCGACCGCGTTCAGCGCCCGAGCCTCCCCGGCGCGGTTGCCGACCGACCGGTACAGCCGCAGCGCCTCCTGACCGTGGCGCAGCCCCTCCTCGGGTCGCCCGCGCATGTAGCAGACCTCGGCGTGGTTGTGCAGGGTGAGCGCCTGGCCGGTCGGGTCGTCCAGTCGCCGGTGCAGATCCAGGGCGCACAGCAGCCGTTTCTCCGCCGCGTCGAGGTCGCCGAGGCGGGTCTGGGCACGGGACAGCAACCGGTTGGCGACGGCCTGGCCGGCGAGGTCGTCGACGCGCTCGGCCGCGGCGAGGGCGACCTGTTGGGCGGCGCGTTGCTCCTGCCACAGTCCACGCGGAGCGAAGAACGTGGTGAGCGCCCAGGCCAGTTGCCAGGCGTACGCCTCGAAGCCGGTCTCGGCGGCCTGCCGCACCGCCCGCAGCAGCACCTGGTGCTCCGCCGCGAACCAGCCGAGCGCCGCGTCGTGGCCCTCGGGGACAGACCTGACGTTCGACGGCACCGCGGGGACCGGGTCGATCGTCGGCCACTGCGGCTGGAGCAGCACCGCCGCCGGATAGGAACTGTGCAGGTAGTAGTCGAACAGCCGGTGGCGTGCCTGCCGCGACTCGTCGGCCTCCCCGGCGGACCGGGTCAGCTCGGCGGCGTACGCGCGGAGCAGGTCGTGGAAGGCGTACCTGCCGGGCAGGTGCTCGGCCAGCAGGTGCAGCCGGGTCAGCTCCCGCAGCGACGACGCGACGCTCGCCGGGGTCTGGCCGGTGAGGGCCGCCGCGGCCTCGGCGGTCAGATCCGGGCCGGGGTGCAGCCCGAGCAGGCGGAACAGGCGCGCCGCCGGCCGGCTCAGCGCCAGGTAGGACCAGGAGAAGACGGCGCGTACGTCGCCGTCGGCCAAGGCGTCCAGCATCGCCTCGTCGGGGCGCAGGCTGGCGGCGAAGGCGTCGAGCGGAAAGCCGGGATGCAGCGCCATCCGGGCCGCCACGATCGACAGCGCCAGCGGCAGCCGGCCGGTCGAGTCGATGATGTCCGCCGCGGCGGCCGGCTCGGCGGCCAGCCGACCGGCGCCGAGCCGACTGGCGAGCAGACTCATCGACTCGGTGCCGGTGAGCACGTTCAGCCGGATCGGGTGGGCGCCTTCCGCCACGATCAGCCCGGACAGCTCGTCCCGGCTGGTCACCACGACCACGCAGCAGCCCGCGCCGGGCAGCAGCGGCCGGACCTGCGCCGAGTCGCGGGCGTTGTCGAGCACCAGCAGCATGCGCCGCTCGGCCAGCAGGCTGCGGTGCAGTCCGACGCGGGCCTCCAGCCCGGCCGGTATGCCGGTGGCCGGCACACCGAGCGCCTCGAGGAAGCCGCGCAGGGCGTCGCTCGGATCGACCACGTCGGCCTCGTCGTAGCCGCGGAGATTGACGTAGAGCTGGCCTTCGGGAAACGAGCCGGCGGCCCGGTGCGCCCAGTGCAGGGCTAGCGCGGTCTTGCCCACCCCGGCCATTCCGGAGATCGTGAAGATGGCCACCGCCGGACGCTTCGCCGGTTCCGGGTGGCGGCCGCAGTCGAGGGTCTCCAGTTCGGCGCAGCGGCCGACGAAACCCGGCACCGCCAGCGGCAGTTGCTGCGGTCGTTCCCCCTCCGGCGCGGCCAGGTCGGGGTCGGCGGCGTGGATGAAGTGGACCCGGTCGGCGGCGGACAGGTTGAACGCCTCGGCGAGCAGCCGGACCGTCGACGCGCGCGGCCGGGCCACCCGCCCGCTCTCCACGTCCCGGATGCTGCGTACGGCCAGCCCGGTGGCGGCCGCGACATCCTCCTGGGTCAACCCGAGCCGTCGCCGGTGGGCCGTAACCATCTGACTGAACCGGGCCATGCCCATCCACTCACGGCCTGCGGTCCGAAGTGGACCGATCGGCCTCTCGACGGGGAAATGGATGTCCGGTGATGGTTTCTACTGGATGGCGTCGCCCTTGTCGAGCCGGAGCCCGACGGCCGGGACGGCCCGGGCGGCCCGCGCCGTCAGGAGTCGACCATGCTGCCGGCCAGGTTCTCCGCCACCGCCTCCAGGCTCAGCGGTGGTGCGGCCCAGCGGTCGACGGCCTCGGTCGCGGTGTGGGTGACCCCCACCCGCCAGTGCTCGCGCAGCCACCGTCCGGCCCGGGGATCACCCGGCCAGTCCGGACCGATCTCGTGCGCGAGCAGCCCGGCGATCGACGTGCCGAACTCCCAGGAACGCAGCCGGGTGGCGCTGACGAAGTCACCGCAGAGCACGTCCAGGTACTCGACCGGTCCGGGACGCGCGCCCAGGTGCTCGGCCATCAGCTGGTCGTACCGGGCCCGCAGTTCGGCCGGGGCGGCCGGACGGCGGGCGGCGTCGACGGCGAAGAGCAGCCGGACGCACTGGGCCCGGGTGACGATCATCAGTCGTTGCGCGGTGTCGTGGCGCAGAGCCGCCGCGGTTCGCCCGGGAAACGACCGGTCGAGCCACTCCCGGTGCAGGAACATGTTCTCGGTGACCACGCCCCAACCCTCGACCAGTCCCTCGTCGCCCATCCGGCGTCCGTCGACCGGCAGGTCCGGGCCGGTGTACGCGAAGTGCAGCGCGTGCCCGACCTCGTGGAACAGGGGCCGGCAGTCACCCACACCGCCGGCGGCCGACACGGCGACGACGATGTCGTCGGGCACCCGTACCGGCAGGCAGTAGGCGCCGGGCACCTTGCCGGGGCGGGCCTCCAGGTCGAGCCGGATCCGTGGGGCGAACTCCAGCCCCAGCTCGGCGACCAGGGCGTGCAGCAGCGGCAGGCAGGTCGCCAGGTCCACCGGGTCGGCGAAGGTGGTGCGCGCCGCGCCGATGAGCTGGGCGACGGTGAACGAGCCGGCGGCGAACCGGGGACGCCGGATCGACTCGTACCGCGCCCGGGTCGCGTCGAGGAATGCGCGCGCCTCGCGCTCCAGCCGGTCGAGGTCGTGTCGCTGCACCCGGTCGGCGTAGTCGATCAGATCCTGGTAGCCGGCCGCCGTGACGACGGCCAGCCGCCGCTGCTGCGACTCCAGCCACAGCGGGGCGACCTCGCGGTCGTACAGCTCGTGCAGGTGCTCCTGCGGGGCCGTCGCGGCACGGGCCGCAAGCCGTCGGGCGCGGGCGAGATCGACTCGCCCGCCGCTGGCGTCGGTGATGGTCACCGCCTTCTCCCGCTCGGCGATGCGGGCGTGCAGCAGGGTGGTCTCCGCCTCGATCAGCGCCTGGAGCACCAGCGCGACGAACGGGCGTCCCGCCCCCTCCGCGACACCGGCGGCCCGCAACGCGCTGACCGTCTCCGCTCGGAACACCTCCGGCCACGCCGCGTGGATCTTCGCCGGCTCGAACGTGGCGGTCTCGCCGAGACAGTACCGCGCCTCGGCTGCGGCGAGCGTGTCCAGGATCGTGGCCACCGGTGGCCGCAGCGACTCGATCAGGGTGTGGGTACTCATCGGGATGCCCCTTCTGCTTGCGCCCGCCGCGACAGCACCGCGATCGCCACCGCGACCGGGACACCGGCCAGCATCAGCAGCTTGTAGGCGTCGACGTGGATCGGGCCGTACGAGACGGCACCGAGGGTGGCGGTCACGGCCAGCACAGCGCCGCCGGCCGCCGAGTAGAGCTGGAGCTTGGAGGAGGCGACCACGTCGCGCAGCGTGAACATCGCCCGGGAGTGGTGGTCCGGCACGGCGTCGTACCAGGTGGTCAGGTTGGCGTTGCCGTAGCCGGCGGCGCAGACCGCCGCGGTGACGACGATGGCGGCGAAGCCGGCGATGCTCGCCCCGCTGGCCGCGCCCTCGGTGGTTGGCACGAAGACCCACAGCACACGGGTGAGCACCGTGCCGGCCATCGTGTAGCCGATGAGACGGTACGTGCCGAGCCGGTGCGCGGCCCGGCTCCAGGCCAGCAGGCTGATCGGCGCGGCCAGTCCGCGTACGGCGAGGATCACCGCCACGGTGCCCGCGGGGATGCCGAGGTGCAGCACGGCGTAGATCGCCAGCAGTGGCGTCACCAGCACCGTGTCGAGGACGAAGATGACGCTGAGCCGGCGGAGCGGGCCGGCGGCGACCAGGTCCGTGGCGGCGGCGCGCAGCTCACCGAGGGCCTGGGGGCGCGTGCCGCCCGGCACCGGCGTACGCGGTAGGCGGCCCAGCGTCGTGATCGACACGATCAGCAACACCGCCAGCGCCCCGAGGAGGATCCGGTACTCGGTCCGCTCGACCACGGCACCGGCCAGCAGGCCGAAGCCGAGCAGCAGCAGCACGTTCAGGATCTGGGTGGCGAACTGCATCCGGGCGACGAACCGGGGTCGGCGATCCGCGGACACCAGCGCCCGCATCCAGGGGTGCCACGCCACACCCCAGCTCACCGAGACCGCCACCTCGATGGCGAGCAGCACCGCCACGAACGCCACGAACACGGCCGTGGTCCCCCACCGGTCCAGCTCCGGCACCGCAGCCAGCAGCACCAGCAGGAGCAGCACGCCCGCGTACCCGAGTCGCATGGTGCGCCGGAAACCGAGACGCCGGGGCAGGCGCACCGCGAGCAGTTGCGCGGGCACGCTGAGCACCAGCAACCCCAGTGCCGTGCCGACCTGCGCCGGGGTGAGGCCGAGCGTCTGTACGCCGTACAACTGGACGAGGTCCGCACTGAGCCGGCCGGTGGCGAAACAGAGCGGCACGATGACCATGTTCGCGACGATGGCGAGGCGTTCGACGCGCGGCCCAGCCGGCGGTGCGACGGCGGCCGGGGCGGGGGTGCCGCCGGTCAGTTCCGTCCGAGAACCGACGGCAGGTAGCTTCGCGTCAACCATGTGTGGAGTTCCAGATCCCGGGTGTTCGCGGCGCGGAAGATGTCGACGGCCTCGGGCGGCAGCAGCCGATGGTCGCCACGGTCGCCGCTGTTCAGATGGAACGTCGCCGGTCGTTTCCAGGACAACAGCTCGCCGAGCCGGGCCTGGCACTCGGCGAACCGCTCGACCGTGCCGACGAAGGCGAAGTGCTCCTCGACGGCCTTCATCGCCGAGGCCAGGTCGTCGTCGGTGGTCTCGACGTTCGTCGTACCGGACAGGAAGCGCACCTGGTCGTCGCGGAACTGCAGCGGCAGTCCGGCCACGCCGTCGGGCAACCCGGCCTGCAGGGCGGCCCAGAGATTACCGGTGTCACGCTTGCGGTACGCCCAGTACCAGTACGAGACGCACCGGTCGACCGGCTCGCGCAGCATGGTGACGTAGCGGACCGGTCGATCGATCCTGCGGTGGATACCGACCGGCAGGTTGAGTGCGATGGCGTCGTGACGGTGCTGGTTCTCGGCGATCTCCGAGACGATCCGCCGCACGTCCTCATCGGGGCTGTCGACGGTCTTGGCCCCCGGACCCCCGCTGCTTCTGCGGCCGGAGACGAGGTACTGCCGGAACCGGTCGGGGTAGTTGTTCAGCAACGCCTCGATGATGCTGTTGCCGGCGTTCTTGTTGATGTGGACGTAGCACAACAGCGGGTCGGACGTCACCGTCTACTCCACGAAGTCGTAGATGTACTCGCCGAATTCGGCGTGGTACCGGTCCTGGGTCTGCTGCCACGCGTTCGACAGGTTCGTCCGGTCGGCCGGTCCACGGGTGCCGAAGTAGGGAAAGTGGTGGAAGTAGTAACCGAAGATCCGGTCACAGTGGGCGAAGTACGCGTGCGTGTCGAGGATGTGGCCGTGCCAGAACTCGTCGATGTCGATGTGCGGCGGCAACAGCTCGCCCTCGTACCGGCGACGCAGGTACAGCCAGTTCTTGTAGAGCCGTTCGTAGTAGTCCGCGCGTGCCGGGCTCCACTCGCTGCCCAGCACGTCGCGGCCCTGGGTGAGCCGGTGCTTGAGCGGCCCGAAGTCGATGGCGTCGATGTACCGCCGCACCTCGGCGAGGTCGGTGATCCGGTTGGCGGAGGTGTCGTGGGGAACCTCCCAGCGAAGGTCCGCGGCGGGTTTGACGACGATCTCGGTCATGTCGCAGCCAATCTCGATCTGTCCAGCGGATCGTGCGGTGGTGGTCCGGGCCGGCGATCGCCGGCCCGGACCACCGGTCCACGTCAGACGGCCTGGTCGCAGCACATCACGCGGGTCGACGGCTGACGGACGTCGGCGGCCTCGGCCGTGTCCTCGATCTCGGGGGTGGCCTGCTCGGTGATTTCGGTCTCCACGACCTCATTGATCTCCGACATTGCGCTCTCCCTTCCTGGTGCCCGCGCCGAGGTCACGAAACGCTCGGCACGAGCAGGTTTGGCATGACCCGCTGCGGGAGGGTCCCGTTGACAGAAATGTCACCCGCAGCGGTTGCCAGGAACGCTATTCCCGCGCAGTGGGGCCATCCAGGAGATTGACCGGCAGTTGACCGGCAGGTGCCGGCCGGCCCACCGCACGCCGCGCCGGGTCGGCCGGCGCGACCCGGAGCGGCGACTACGACGACCGGGACCGGGTGGTCCGCAGGCCCAGCCAGGCGGCGAGAGCCTCGATCTCGGCGTCGACCTCGGCGGTCATCGCCGGGGTGAAGGGGACGTCCTCGTGCAGGGCGTTGACGACGAGGACACCCGCCTTGCGGTCGGCGGTCGCGTCCAGCTTGCCGACGAGCCGGTCATGATGAAGTACCGGTAGGGCGAAGTAGCCCCAGCGGCGTTTCTCCCGGGGCTTGTACATCTCCAGGAGATACTCGTAGCCGAACAACTGCTCGGTGCGTACCCGGTCGTGGATCAGCCGGTCGAACGGCGACAGCAGCGCGGTGCGCCCCTCGAACGGCAACCCGAGGTACGCCGGGTCGACCCGCCAGGTCCCGGGTACCCCCTCGACCACGGCCTCCTCACCGGCGGAGCCGACGAACGGCGACTCGCCCGGGGTCAACGTGCCACCGGACCGGGCGATGCCCAACGCGGCGAGCCGACGCTCGTCGCGCAGCCGGGCCGCCTCGCCCGGATCGAGGTCGGGCAGGTCGACCGGATAGACCCGTTCGGGGAGATCCCAGTAGCGCTGCCGTCCCTTTCGGCCGGCGATCGCCACCTCGCCGTGTCGAGCCAGCAGTTCGAGCATCTTGGTGACGTTGCGGTTGTTGGTCCAGCCGCTCGACGGCCAGGGCACCACGCTGGTGTCGGGGATGTCCCGGGACAGCAACGGGCCCTTCGCCGCCAGCACCGCCAGGATGTCCCGGCGAAACGACGCGTTCTGTTCCAGCCAGGCCCGGACGGACGGATGGATCGCGGCGCGGGCCTCGGCGATCACGGCGGGCAGATCGCCCGGCGTCCGGATGTAGGCGACGGTCTCGACCAGGCGGCGCTCGACCTCGATCGCCCTGGTCAGCTGCGCGGGATCGTAGGTCGGACCGAGTCGGCTGAACAGCACGAGATCGGCGCTCGGCGCGATGGCCGCCGTGGGATCGAGTTGCAGGACCGTGAGCCGCTCGACGGCCTCCACCAGGTCACTCGGGCGCGGCACGGCGAGCAGCTGGGCCCGGACCGCGATCCGCCGGGCCTCGTCCCGCGTCAGTCGATGGGCGACCATGACGCGACCCTACCCGGCGGCCGGCGCTGCAAGATCCGCGCACTTTCGGGGATATCGCTGCCTCCGGCGCCTGCGACGCCGCACCATCAGGGAAGTTGCGGCGCAGTGCCGGTCGTCCGACCCGGAAGGCGTACCCGATGAGCGCAGATCACGTCGGCACGTACGTGCCGGCCGACCCGTGGCCGTTGCCCCGTGACGCCAGCGTCGCGGACCACCTCGTGCAGCGGCTCGCCTGCTGGGGCGTACGCCGCTACTTCGGCTTCCCCGGCGACGGCATCAACGGAATGACCTCCGCCCTGCAACGCACCGACGAGCAGGTGCAGTTCGTCCAGGTGCGGCACGAGGAGACCGCCGGGTTCGCCGCTTCGGCACACGTCAAGTACGGCGGCGGGCCGCTCGGCGCGGTGCTGGTCACCAGCGGTCCGGGCGCCATCCACGCCCTCAACGGGCTCTACGACGCGAAGCTGGACCACCAGCCGGTGATCGCCCTGGTCGGACACACCGCGCTCACCGCCGAGGGCGGCGGCTACTACCAGGAGGTGGACCTGCTCGCCCTCTACAAGGATGTGGCGGCGGCGTTCCTGGCCCAGCTCGACCACCCGTCCCAGGTACGCCACCTGGTGGACCGGGCGTGCCGGACCGCGCTTGCCCGGCGTACCGTCACCGCCCTGGTGCTGCCGCTCGACGTGCAGGACCTGCCGGCGGTGCCCAACCCACCGCACGCGCACGGCTTCTACCACACCAGCAGCGTGCCGAGCAGCGGTCCGACGACGCCCCCGGAGGCCGACATCCGGCACGCCGCGCAGGTGCTGGGCAGCGGCGAGCGGGTGGCCATGCTGGTCGGCCAGGGTGCGCTCGGCGCCGAGAACGAGGTCCGCGAGATCGCCCACCGGCTCGGCGCGGGCGTGGCGACGGCGCTGCTCGGGTTCACCGCCGTGGACCACCGGGAACCGTGGGTGACCGGCGCCATCGGTCTGCTCGGCACCCGGCCCAGCTGGCAGTTGATGAACCAGTGCGACCGGCTGCTCATCGTCGGCAGCAACATGCCGTACTCGGAGTTCTACCCGCCGCCCGGCCAGGCGCGCGCGGTGCAGATCGACCACGACGGCACCCAGCTCGGGCTGCGTTACCCGACCGAGGTGAACCTGACCGGAGACGCCGCGCCGACCCTGCGGGCGCTGCTCGCCGCCCTCGGGCCGGGGCCGGGCCCGACCCGTTGGCGGGAGACCGTCGCCGGCGCCACCGCCGCGTGGCGGCAGTCGCAGCGGGAACTGGCCGAGCAGACCGCCGACCCGGTCAACCCGCAGTTGCTCTTCGCCACCCTCAGCGAACGCCTGCCCGACGACGTGATGCTCGCCGTGGACTGCGGCACCACCACCGCCTGGTACGCCCGGCACGTCAAGGTGCGTCCGGGGATGCTGGCCAGCCTGTCGGGCACCCTGCTGTCCATGGGCGGCGCCATGCCGTACGCCCTGGCGGCCAAGTTCGCCCACCCGAACCGTCCGCTGGTGGCCCTGATCGGTGACGGCGCGATGCAGATGAACGGGGTCAACGAGCTGATCACGGTGGCGAAGTACTGGCGGGGCTGGGCCGACCCACGGTTCGTGGTGCTGGTGCTCAACAACCGGGACCTGGCCTTCGTCAGCTGGGAGCAGCGCTCCGACGAGGGCACCCCGATGTTCCCGGACAGCCAGCAGCTGCCCGACATCGCGTACCACCGGTGGGGTGAGGTGCTGGGGCTGCGCGGCGAACTGGTCGACCACCCGGACCAGGTGACCGACGTGTGGGACCGGGCACTGCGCGCCGACCGCCCGACGGTGATCAACGCCCTGGTCGACCCAGCCGAGCTGATGATGCCGCCACACTTCACCGTCGACCAGGCCCGCAAGACCGCCGCCGCGGTGCTGCGCGGCGACACCGACTGGGCCGGCATCCTCCGCCGCGGCATCCCCAGCGTCGTCACCACCTACCGCCCCCGCCGCCCCTGACCCCCTCCCCTCCCACCCCCTGGGGTGGGTGGGGGGTCAGCCGCGGGTGCGGTTTTGGAACCAGCGGCGGAGGTCGGAGAGGGGGTCGTCGTCGGTGCGGCGGGGCTCGGTGGGCGGGTCGCGGTCGACCGGGCGGCGGGGATCGCCGACGAGTTCGCGGGTGGGCGGGGTGAAGGACTGCTCCGGCTGACCCTCGACGGCCGTGGCGATGATCCGGGCGACCGCGTCGATCACCCGGGCCTGTACGGCGGCGCCGACGTGGTCGGTCGGGTCGTCCGGGTTGGCGGCGATGCCGGCGACCGCGACCTGCGGGGTGTACCCGACGAAGCTCTCCGTGGCGGCCTGGTCGGAGCTGCCGGTCTTGCCGGCCACCGGGCGGCCGTCGAGAATCCGGTTCACCGCGGTGGCGGTGCCACCGTTGCACTGCCCGAAGGCGGACTGCTGACCCACCGGGCAGCGCGCGGCGTCGGTGGCGGCGCGGGCCACGTCGGCGTCGAGCACCTCGCGGCAGTCCGGGTCGCCGACGGGCAGCCGCTGACCGTCCGGCCCGGTCACCGACACCACCGGCAGCGGCGCGCAGTACGTCCCCTCCGCCGCCACCGTGGCGTACGCGTTGGCCAGGTCGAGTGGCGTGGTGGCGGCCACGCCGAGGGTGAACGCGCCCCAGTCGGCCGCGTCGTTCTCGGCGAAGTCGGCATCGGACTCGGCGCGGAAGGTGATGCCCAGGCGCTGGGCCATCTCGACCACCTTCTCCGGGCCGACCTGCTCGGCCAGCCAGACGAAGTAGGTGTTCACCGAGCGGCCGAAGCCGTCCCACATCATCCGGTACCCGTCCATCCACTCCGGGTTGGCGTTGGCCGGGCACCAGCGGCCGTCGCAGCTGCCCTCCCCCTCGGCGGCGTACCGGGTGGGCAGCCGGCTGGGCGCGTCGAAGCCGGTGGACAGGGTCCGGCCGGACTCCAGCGCGGCGAGCATGGTGAACAGCTTGAAGGTGGAACCGGCCTGGTAGCCGGCGACACCGGCACCGCCGGAGATCAACGGGTTGACGGTGTTCGGGTAGTTGACCTGACCGTCGGGGTTGCCGTCGAGGCTGTAGTGCCGGTTGACCGCCATCGCCAGGACCCGACCGGTGCCCGGCTCGACGGCGGCGATCGGTACGGCGCGCGGGTTGTCGTACCCGTAGATGCCGGTGGCCTGGCGCTGCGCGGTGGCCTGGATCTGCGGATCCAGCGTCGTCACCACGGTGTAGCCACCGCGTCGTAGTGCCTGCTCCCGCTCCTGCACGGTGTCGCCGAACTCCGGCTGGGCGACCCACCAGCGGCGCAGGTAGTCGCAGAAGAAGCCCCACTCGTCGTCGCGCCCGCCGGCGGTGGCGGCGCAGCCGTTGGCCTGCTCGCTCGGGTCCAGCGTCAGCTTCTCGGCGCGGGCCTCGGCGGCCTGCTCGGCGGTGATCGCCCCGGTCTCGACCATCGAGTCCAGCACGTAACCTCGGCGTTCCAGCGCCGCGTCGGCGTCGCCGTCGATCGGGCTGTACGCCTCCGGCGACTGCACCAGGCCGGCGAGCAGCGCCGCCTCGGCGAGGGTCAGGTCGGCCGGCGCCTTGGAGAAGTAGCGCTGACTCGCGGCCGCCACCCCGTACGCCCCGGACCCGAAGTACGCGATGTTGAGGTAGCGGTTGAGGATCTCGTCCTTGCCGAGGCGCTGCTCCAACGCGTTGGCGTACCGGATCTCCTGGAGCTTGCGGCCGATCGTCGGTTCGGTGGCCGCGGCCCGCTCCGCCGCGGTGCGGTTCGGGTCGGTCTTGAGCACGTTGCGGACGTACTGCATGGTCAGCGTCGAGCCGCCCTGTCCGCTGCCCTCGGTGACGTTGCTGACCACCGCCCGCATCATGCCGCGCAGGTCGACCCCGCCGTGGTCGTAGAACCGCCGGTCCTCGGCGGCCACGATCGCCTGGCGCATCACCGGTGCGATCTCCGTGAGCGCCACGTCGGTGCGGTTGACGTCGTAGAACGTGGTGATCAACGTCTTGCCGTCGTTGGCGTAGAGGTAGGACCGCTGCGGGGTGGCCGGGGTCCGCAGCGCGTCGGGCAACGCGGCGTAGTTCCCGAGTGCCGCCTTCGCGGCGAAACCGAGCAGCAGGTTGCCCGGTAGCGCGGCGACCGCCAGGACCAGGCCGGCGAGTACGCCGGTCAGCACGACGGTGAACAGCCGCGACAGCGGCGTAGGGGTGGCCATGGTCACCAGGATTGCCGCGAAAGCCATCTTCCGGCCACAACAATCGGCCAATTGTCAGGCAATTCACCGCCATTTGCCAGCCGCTACTGCCGCACCGGAGCAGGATCGCCTCGTCATGGTCGACACCCGACAACCGGTACATCGGCCGCAGCCCGGACGACGGCCCTCAGTTGGGACGAGAACCATCGTGGGCATGGCGGGCGGCCCTCAGGCGGTTCCGAGTGGGCCCGCGCCACCGGGGCCCATCGGCGCGGCGGGACCGGCCGTGGCGACGCTGGCGCTGGTGGCGTCGCGGAGGATCTCCCGGGGCAGCAGGCGGCCAGAGCGGTAGCAGATGCCGATACCGGAGATCAGCACGAAGATCGCCCCGAACGTCTGCAACGAGCCGATCAACGCGCCACCGAGACCGAGCAGCGGGCTGGCGATCATCAGCATCACCCCGTCCCCGATGCTGAACATCCCCGATCGGGCCACCGCCCACCCGGTGAGCAGCCAGCCGGCGCTGTAGCAGGTGGCACCGACCAGCACCAGCGATCGGGCGGTGGTGCCGAAGACCGGAGTCTGCTCGGACAGTCCGGCGAAGGGCAGCATGAGCACCGTACCGGCGATGCTGACCAGCAGGCCGGCCACGGCGGCGTGCCGGCTGCGGGTGGCGGCGAGCAGCCCGGTCAGCCCGAGCAGGGCCAGCAGGCCCAGCCAGACGGCGGCCACCCAGCCGATCAGGTACAACGCCCGGCCGTCGGCCGGATACGGGTCGTTGCCCACCCCGCCGTCGCTGGCCATCGCCACCGCGCCGTAGAGGATCGCGTACGCCGGCAGCAGCCAGACCGCGGCCCGGGCCAGCCGCCGCAGCGACCAGGCCCAGCTCGCGTTGGTGGCCGCCCGGGGTGGCCCCGGTTCGTCGACGAAGGGCAGGACGCCGAACCCCCCGCCGGTACGTCGGGTGCCGATCGGTCCCTTCGGGTCGTGCGCCCCGGGCACCTCCGGCGTGGACCACAGCCGCCGTACCGGCTCCATGCGTCACCTCGCTCACCCGCGACTGGTGCCGGGGCACGCCGAGGCGCCCCGATGCCTGGTCACCACCCGCGCTAGGACCGATGGTGGCAGGCGCCGGGACACTTCATGAGGCTTTCTCGCATTTGCCGCCGAACCGGCCCGGACCGCCGAAGCGGTTCGGGCCGGCAGCGGATCGGGTCAGCCGCGCTCGCGCTGCTCCGATGAGTCGTTGAGCAGGCTCGTCGGCGAGACCGGCTCCGGCGCGGGCAACCCCTGCGGGCTGTTGCCGCCGGTGGCCTGCGCCTCGGCCACGCGTACCTCGTCGTGGATCTCCTGGGCCGCCGCGGCGGCGGCCTGCGCGGCCTCCGCCGCCTCCCGCTCGACCGCGCTGGCGTCGTCGGAGGCCTCCTTGCTCGGCGCGTCACCGACCATCTGGCCCAGACCGCCGAGTGCGCCGCCCATCCCCTCCAGGGCCTTGGTCAGCTCGGTCGGCACGATCCACACCTTGTTGGCCGTGCCGTTGGCGATCTGCGGCAGTGCCTGGAGGTACTGGTACGCGAGCACCTTCTGGCTCGGGTTGGCCTGGTGGATGGCGTCGAACACGGTCCGGATCGCCTTGGCCTGCCCCTCGGCCTGCAGGATCCGGGCCTGCCGGTCACCGTCGGCGCGCAGCACCGCCGCCTGCTTCTCACCCTCGGCGGACAGGATCTGCGACTGCTTGTGCCCCTCGGCGTTCAGGATCGCCGCCCGACGGTCCCGCTCGGCGCGCATCTGCTTCTCCATCGAGTCGCGGATGCTCGGCGGCGGCTCGATCGCCTTGATCTCCACCCGGGTCACCTTGATGCCCCAGCGGCCGGTGGTCTCGTCCAGCACGCCGGAGAGGTGCCGGTTGATCTCCTCCCGGCTGGTCAGCGCCCGTTCCAGGTCCAGCGAGCCGATGACGTTCCGCAGCGTGGTGACGGTCAACTGCTCGATCGCCTGGAGGAAGTTGGAGATCTCGTAGGTGGCCCGGACCGAGTCCACCACCTTGAAGTAGAGGACGGTGTCGATCGACACGACCAGGTTGTCCGAAGTGATCACCGGCTGCGGCGGGAAGCTGACCACCTGCTCACGCATGTCGACCTTGGTACGCACCGCGTCGATGAACGGCACGAGGATGTTCAGGCCAGGGTTCAGCGTGCGCTTGTAGCGGCCGAGCCGCTCGACGACGTCCTGCCGCTGCTGCGGCACGATCCGCACCGACTTGGCCAGGGTGACCACCGCGATCAGCGCCACTGCTATCAATAGGGCGGGAACTACGAACTCCATCCGTTCACCTTTCCGCTTCGGGTAGCTCGCCGGGAGTGGTGACGTCCCGCCAGACCAGGGCTACCGCTCCCTTGACCTGGATAACCTGCACCCGCTCGCCGGGTGCGAAAACCTGGGTGGCGTCGTAGGCGCGAGCGCTCCACACCTCGCCGTCGATCTTCACCATGCCCCGGTCGGCGTCCACCTGCTCGAGCACCAGGGCGGTGGAGCCCTCGATCGCCTCGACCCCGAAGGTGGTGTCGCCGCTGTCGGAGCTGGTCTGTTTGTGTCGTTGGATGACCGGCCGCGCGGCGAAGACGGTGAGCGCGGAGACCACCGCGAAGACCACCGCCTGCACGGCCACCGGTGCCCCGAGCGCGGCGGCACCGGCGGCGGCGAACGCGCCGACCGCGAACATGATCAGGAACAGGGTCGCGGTGAAGATCTCAGCGACCGCCAGCACCACACCCAGCACGATCCACAGCACGGCATCCACGTAACGATCGTGACATGTCCGTGCACGTGTCATCGAACTGTCATGATCTCAGAGCGACCCCCACCGACCTTGAGGGAGACTTCGTGCCACTGCGTCCCGAAACCGCCCGGCAGGTCGACGCTCTGGTGGCCGACGCTCAGTGCGCCGGCCACGCCCCATCGCTGATCATCGGCGTGGTCCGCGACGGTGCGCTGGCCCACCTGGCCGCCGCCGGCACGCAGCCGCCGCCCGACGCCGATCTCCAGTACCGCATCGGCTCGATCACCAAGACGATGACCGCCGTACTGGTCATGCAGGAACGCGACGCCGGCCGGCTGGCACTTGACGACCCGCTGCGTCGGCACCTGCCCGAGGCCGCCGCGGCCGGGCAGGTCACCCTGCGGCAGTTGCTCGGCCATGCCGGCGGCCTGCAACGCGAACCCGACGGGCCGTGGTGGGAACGCAACGAGGGCGTCGACCTGACCGCCCTGCTGACCGGGTTCACCGCCGCGAAGCTCGCGTACCCGCCGTACCGGTTCTGGCACTACTCAAACCTGGCGTTCGGGCTGCTCGGCGGGGTGCTGGAGCGGACCACCGGGACGCCCTGGTCGCAGCTGGTGCGCCAGCGGATCCTGGAGCCGCTCGGACTGCGCCGCACCACCTACGCGGCCGCCGAACCGTTCGCCCGCGGCTACGTGCTGCACCCCTGGCACGACACGCTGCGGGAGGAGCCGCGAACCGACAGCCGGGCGATGGCGCCGGCCGGTCAGCTCTGGTCCACCGTCACCGATCTCGCCCGCTGGGCGGCTTTCCTGGCCGACCCGGATCCGGCCGTCCTCAGTCCCGCCACCGTCGAGGAGATGTGCGCTCCGGTGATCCTCAGTGACCTGGACGCCTGGCGCGGCGGGTACGGCCTCGGCATCCAGCTCACCCGCGACGGCGACCGGGTACACGTCGGGCACGGCGGTTCGATGCCCGGCTACGTCGCCACGCTGGCCGTGCACCGCCCCAGCCGAACCGGCGTCGTCGGCTTCGCCAACTCGTACGGGTTCCGTACCGGCGGGATCGGGCCGCTCGGTCACCGGGTCCTCACCCACGTACTCGACGTCGAGCCCGGGCCGGCCCGGCCGTGGACGCCGGCCGACGCCCCACCGCCGGCCGACCTGGCTGCGCTGACCGGCCGCTGGTGGTGGATGGGTACGGCGCTCGACGTCAGCTGGGACCGGGCGACCGGCGAACTGGTCGGCACGGTGCGCGGCGACCGGGTCAGCCGCTACGCCCCGGAGGGCCCGGACCGGTGGCGGGGCGTCAGCGGCGTCGAGAACGGCGAGGTGCTCGCGGTGCTGCGGGACGAGGCGGGCCGCCCGGTCGCCCTGGACATCGCCACCTTCGTCTTCACCCGGGATCCGGACCGCGAACCCTGACGGCCAGCCCGGTCGCCGAACCGGGAGGGCCGGTCACCCGAGCGGCTCGCCCGGTCGACGGCCGGCGACCGGTCCCGCCGGCGCCGTCACGGCGGGGTGGAGCGGACCACCACCGCCTCGGGCGCCGGTGGCGTCGGTGCCGGGGACACGGGGGTCGACGCCGGTGGCGCCGGTGGCGCCGGCCGGTGCCGGGACAGCCGGCGCACCGCGGTGTTGAGCACCGCGATCAGCGGTACCGCGACGAGCGCGCCGACGATGCCCTCCAGCACCACTCCGGCGGTCACCGCCAGTACCACGGGCAACGGGTGCAGCGCCACCGCCCGGCCCATGATCCACGGTTGCAGGACGTTGCCCTCCACCTGCTGCACCACGACGACCGCACCGAGAATGATCAACGCGGTGACCCAGCCACCGTCGACCAGAGCCACCAGCACCGCGACCGCGCCGGACAACGTCGCGCCGACGATCGGGATGAACGCGCCGAGGAACACCAGCGCCGTCAGTGGAAAGGCGAACGGCACGTCGAACAGCACCAGCGCGACGCCGATGCCCACCGCGTCGATGAACGCCACGAGCACCGTGGCGCGTACGTAGGCGACCAGGGTCAGCCAGGAGGCACGCCCGGCGTCGTCGACCCGCCAGCGGGCCGCGACCGGGAACATCCCGACCAGGAAGCGCCAGATCCGGTCGCCGTCCCGCAGGAAGAAGAACGTGGCGAAGAGCACCAGCAACGCTCCGGTGAACACCTCGACCACAGTGCCGGCGGTCGAGATCGCGTTGCTGGTCAACGCCTGCGAATTCTCGTTGATCCAGTTCTGTCCGGACTCGATGTACCTGTCGAGCTGGGTGTCGGAGAGGTTCAGCGGTCCGTCGCGCAGCCAGTCCTGGATCTGCCCGATGCCGGCGGCGGCGCTGGAACTCAGCTCGGGCAGCCCGGCGATGAACTCGTTGACCACGAGCGTCAACGTGCCGATCACCGCGGCCAGCCCGCCGATGAGCACCACGGCCGTGGCGAGCGTACGCGGGAACCGGGCGCGCAGCAGCCAGCCGACGGCCGGCGCCAGCAGGGCGGCGAGCAGCAACGCCACGAGCAACGGCACGATGACGACGCGGACGGCGCCGAGGATGCGCAGCAGTCCCCAGCCGACGATCCCGATGACGATGAGCCGCCACGACCAAGCGGCGGCGATCCGCAGCCCTCTCGGCACGTCCGCGTCGTCCCGGCTCGCCGTGGAGACGGCACCGTCGTCGGTCGGCGGCACCGGTTCGGCGAGGAACCGGTCCCGCTCGGCGCGTCGGGCGTTCTCCCGCTCCCGAGCCGTACGCACCGACTCGCGTCCCGTCGCGTACGCCTGACGCAACCGCTGCCGCAGCTGCTCTGTCCGGCTCACGTGGACACCCCCGGGGGTGGTAGGGATCAGGCCGTTCACGGTAACGGTCGAGGACCGTGCCGGTGGGGCCGGTTGGTCAGTCCGGTTCGGTCACGAAGTCGATCAGTCGCTCCATCGCGTTGATCAGCGGGGTCTCCACGTCGGCGAAGTTGTTCACCCTGGACAGGATGTGTCGCCACATGTCGGCCGGTTCGGCGACGCCGAGCGCGGCGCAGACACCTTCCTTCCACGGCCGTCCCGGCGGCACCACCGGCCACGCCGCGATGCCCAGTGCGGCGGGTTTCACCGCCTGCCACACGTCGATGTAGGGGTGACCGGTGACCAGGACGTGCGGCGAGTTGACCCGGGCCACGATGCGGCTCTCCTTGGAGCCGGGTACGAGGTGGTCCACCAGCACGCCGAGCCGGCGGCCCGGGCCGGGGCCGAAGTCGCGTACCTCGGCGTCGAGGGCGTCGATGCCGGACAGCGGTTGCACCACCACACCCTCGATGCGCAGATCGTCGCCCCAGATCCGCTCGACGAGGGCGGCGTCGTGCAGGCCCTCGACCCAGATCCGACTGGCCCGGGCGACCCGGGCGCGCACCCCGTCCACCGCCACCGAGCCCGAGGCGGTGCGCCGCCGGGCCGCCGGCACCGCCGGCCGGGTGGGACGGCGCAGGGTGACCGGGCTGCCGT
The DNA here is from genome assembly GCF_027497295.1 of Verrucosispora sp. WMMC514. Classification (NCBI taxonomy): domain Bacteria; kingdom Bacillati; phylum Actinomycetota; class Actinomycetes; order Micromonosporales; family Micromonosporaceae; genus Micromonospora; species Verrucosispora sp. WMMC514. Next base: position 236,917 of record NZ_CP114906.1, read on the forward strand.
CGAGCAGGAACGCCGCCGGCAGCAGCGGGAAGTTGCGCCGCCTACCGTGCCGGTCCTCCAACACGACCGCACCGGCCTCGAAGCCGACGACCGCGCCGCAGAAGCCGGATTCGGCGTCCTCGACCACGAGGTCCGGTTCGGCGTCGACCTCCGGGGTCACCCTCCGCCGCCGCCAGTCCCCCGCCAACACGTCCTCGCCGTAGCGCCGCCCCATCCCGCCACGCTAGTCCCGCCGCCACCACCCCCCAACCCCGACACACCCCACCCCCGGCCGACGTACGCGATCATGCAGGTGTGGCACGTGACAAAAGCCGTGAAGAACAATCAATCGCGCGCCACAACTGCATGATCGGCGCGACGGGGAGGCGGCGGCGCGGCAGTCGAGACACGGACGGGCGTCACCACGTACTCTTTCGGCATGTCCACCCCCGCTGCGGGTGCGGCCATCCTGGCGCCGCGCCGGTCGAGCCGGTTCGTCGCCTGGGTGCGCGCGTGGCGCGCCGGGCTGGTGCCCTTCGACGAGGTCGCCGACGCGGTCGCCGGCACCGAGGAGCACCTGGTCGCCGACGCGCCCGGCACCTGGACCGACGTACCGCTGCGGGAAGCGCTGCCCACCCTGGCCAAGCTCTCGCCGGACGAGATCCGGCTGGTGCTGCCGGCGCCGGGTGACCCGCGTGGCCTGCCCGGCCCGGGTGACTTCGCCGGTGCCGCGCTGCTCGCCGGCGAGGCCGTGATCGCCGGCGCGCTTGGGCTGATCCCCGAGGTACGCGTACACACCTCCGGTTCCGGCGACACCTTCGAGACGGTGCTCTGGCGGGTGCACCCGCTGCCGGCGGACGCGCCCGCCGCCAGCCTCACCCTGCCCGGTGCCGCCGAGGCGGAGGCGGAGCTGGCCGCCGCACTGGCCGACACCACCGCCGCGCTCACCCGCCTCGACGTGGCGCAGTGGCGGCCGGAGCTGGCCGGCGCCCTGGAGGCGTTGCGCCGCCCCGACGGCACCACCGACCTGCCACCCGGGTTCGACCCGCGCTCGCGCCGGCTGTTCGCCCGCGCCGCGGTGCTCGACCGGGTGCTCGCCCTGGCCGGGCACGCGGCCCCCGGCGGCGCGGTCAACAACTACGAGGCCCAGCAGCGCGACGCCGCCCTGCGCCCGCTCACCGCCGCCTGCCGCCGGGCCCTCGTCGCCGCCTGCAACGCCCCCCTCCGCCCCTAAACCCCACCCCGGCCCCGGCCCCGGCCCCGGCAATCTTGCACTTTGGTCGCCGTATTGTGGCTTTCGTCAGCTTCTGCCCCGACCAAAAGTGCAAGATCGCGGAGAGCGCGGCGGGCGGGAGCCGTGAGAAGCGGGGCCGGTCAGGGGGTGTGAGCGGCGAGGAAGATGCGGACGGCCTCGTCGGCCCAGCGGTGCAGCTCCGTCTCGGGGAACGACTCGCGGACGGCGAACATCGCCTCGTTCAGCGGGATCGACAGGATCAGATAGTTCAGGTACTGCGCGGCGAGCAGCGGGTCCGACACCCGTAGCAGGCCCCGCTCGGCGAGGCGGGTGATGACCCTGGCGAGGGTGGCGTGGCCGCGTTCCGGCGCGGCGTGGTGCCACGCGCGGGCCAGCTCCGGAAAACGGCCCGCCTCCCCGATCAGCATCCGACGCAGCTGGAGCAGGTGCGGGGCGGTGACCGTGGTGATGTGTTCGCGGGCGAAGGCCCGCAGGTCACCCGGGAGGTCGTCAGTGTCGGCCAGGGCCCCGACATAGGCCGAGCCGGCCCGCTCGGCCTCGGCGATCGCGCCGGTGAACACCGCCTCGAAAAGGCCGTGCTTGTCGGTGAAGTGGGCGTACACGGTCACCTTGGAGACACCGGCGCGGGCGGCGATCCGGTCCATCCCGGCGGCCAGGTAGCCGTGTTCGAGGAACTCGGTCAGGGCCGCGTCGAGGATCCCGCGCCGGTTGACGTCCTTTCGCATCCCTGAACTGTACTGTACGGTTCAGTTCATGTCAGTGGTCACCTCACGGGACGGCACCCGCATCGGGTACCAACGCGACGGCGTCGGACCGGCGCTGATCCTCATCGACGCCGCCGGGCACTTCCGCGCCAACAGCCCGCTCGGCGAACTCGCCGACCTGCTCACGCCCCGCTTCACCGTCTACCGCTACGACCGGCGCGGGCGCGGGGACAGCGACGACACCCCGCCCTACGCCCCGGAGCGCGAGGTCGAGGACCTCGCCGCGCTGATCGCCGAGGCCGGCGAGCCGGCCGCGTTGTACGGGTACTCCTCGGGGTGCCTGCTCGCGTTGCACGCGGCCGCCGCCGACCTCGACGTGCGGCGGCTGGTCCTGTTGGAGCCGCCGCTGAACAGCGACGGTGACGAAGCCGGCCAACAGGCGTTCACCGCACAGCTGGGCCGGCTGACCGGCGCCGAGGCGGTGACGTTCTTCCTGACCGAGATCGGCGTGCCCGCGCACATGATCAGCGGGATGCGCGACACGCCACACTGGAACGCCATGGTCTCGGTGGCGCACACCCTGGCCTACGACAGCCTGCTCAGTGCGGCCACCGGACCGGCGGTGCTCGCCCGCGTACGCGCTCCGACGCTCGTCCTGCACAGCGACGGCAGCAGCGACGACCTGACCGGAATGGCCGCCACCACCGCCGGCCTGCTGCCCGCCGCCGAGCGGCGCGGCCTGCCCGGCGAGTGGCACGGCGTGCCGGCGGCGACCCTCGCCCCCGTGCTCACCGAGTTCCTGCTCCGCGACACGGCACCGCACTGATCGGGCGCAACCCCGACCAGGTGCCGGGTCAGACCTCGTCGATCAGGTCGGCGACCGAGTCGACGATGCGGGAGGGGCGGTACGGGTAGCGTTCCGCCTCCGCCCGGGAACTGATCCCGGTCAACACCAGGATGGTCTCCAGCCCGGCTTCCAGGCCGCAGAGGATGTCGGTGTCCATCCGGTCACCGATCATCGCGGTGCTCTCCGAGTGCGCGTTTATCGTGTTCAGGGCCGACCGCATCATCATCGGATTGGGCTTGCCGACGAAGTACGGCTCGACACCGGTGGCCTTGGAGATCATCGCGGCCACCGAGCCGGCGGCCGGCAGGGCACCCTCCACCGACGGCCCGGTGGCGTCGGGGTTGGTGCAGATGAACCGGGCCCCGTCGTTGATCAGCCGGACCGCCTTGGTGATCGCCTCGAAGCTGTAGGTGCGGGTCTCCCCCAGCACCACGTAGTCGGGGGCGAAGTCGCTGAGCACGTAACCCACCGCGTGCAGGGCGGTGGTCAGCCCGGCCTCACCGATGACGTACGCGGTGCCGCCCGGCCGTTGGTCGGCCAGGAACTGGGCGGTGGCCAGGGCGGACGACCAGATCGCCGACTCCGGCACGTCCAGGCCCATCCGGGCCAACCGGGCCTGGAGGTCGCGCGGGGTGTAGATGGAGTTGTTCGTCAGCACCAGGAAGGGCTTGCCCGAGGTACGCAGCCGCTTGACGAACTCCGGCGCGCCCGGCACCGGCTGGCCCTCGTGCACCAGCACCCCGTCCATGTCGGTGAGCCAACTCTCGACGGGCTTACGGTCCTGCATGATCATCCCCAGGGGTGTCGTCGGTACGCCGCGGCGGTCAGGACGGACGGCGGGCCGGGACGCAGCAGACCGTGGGACAGGTGTCCCACATCGGCAGCTGGCCCAGTCGACGGCGCGACTGCGCCCCGTCCGGGTCGATGCGTTCCCGAACCAGCTCGCGCACCATGGTCACGTAGCGCGGGTCGGTGCCGGGGGTACCGGCGCGGACGAAGTCCACACCGAGCCGCTTGGCCGTGTCCAACGCCTCGGTGTCCAGGTCCCACACCACCTCGAGGTGGTCGGAGACGAAGCCGATCGGGCTGACCACCACGCCGGTCACGCCCTGCTCGGCGAGCGATTCCAGGTGGTCGTTGATGTCCGGCTCCAGCCACGGCACGTGGGGCGGGCCGGACCGGCTCTGCCAGACCAGGTCGTACGGCAGGTCCGGGGCCGCCGCCGCGTGCACCAGCCGGGCCGTCTCGGCGAGCTGGGCGGTGTACCGGCCGCCGTGCGGACCGGCGCTGTCGGCCGCCGAGACCGGCACCGAGTGCGCGGTGAACACGAGCCGGGTGCTGTCCCGCCGCGCCGGATCGAGCTGGGCCAACGCGGCGCGCACCGCGTCGGCGTGCGGCTCGACGAAGCCGGGGTGGTCCCAGAACTGGCGCAGTTTCTCGATCACCGGTGCGTCCGGCCCGACCGCCGCCCGCGCGGCGGTGATGTCCTCCTGGTACTGCCGGCACGAGGAGTACCCGCCGAATGCGCTGGTGACGAACGCCAACGCCCGGCGTACGCCGTCGTCGCGCATCTGGGCCACCGTGTCGGCGAGCATCGGGTCCCAGTTCCGGTTGCCCCAGTAGACCGGCAGGTCGAGCCCGTTGGCGGCGAAGTCGGCGCGGACCGCCGCCAACAGCTCCCGGCACTGCTGGTTGATCGGGGAGACTCCACCGAAGTGCTGGTAGTGCTCGGCGACCTCGGCCAGCCGCTCCGGCGGTACGCCCCGCCCCCGGGTCACGTTCCGCAGGAACGGCAGCACGTCGTCGGGCCCCTCCGGGCCACCGAAGGACACCAGCACCACCGCGTCGTACGCCATGGTCCCATTCTTGCCGGTGGCCTGCGGCGTCCCGGCAACGCCCCCGGGTCCCGGTCGTAAACAGACCGCGGGATGGTCGGCGTCAGGCGCCGACCGCGTGGTAGCCGCCGTCGACGTGCACGATCTCGCCGGTGGTCGCCGGGAACCAGTCCGACAGCAGGGCGAGACAGGCCCGGGCGGCCGGCTCCTGGTCGGTGAGATCCCAGCCCAGCGGGGCCCGCCCGGCCCAGGCGTCCTCGAACTGCTCGAAGCCGGGGATGGACTTCGCGGCCATCGTGCGCAGCGGACCGGCGGCCACCAGGTTGCTGCGGATGCCCTGCTTGCCCAGGTGCAGAGCGAGGTAGCGGGAAGCCGACTCCAGCCCGGCCTTGGCCACGCCCATCCAGTCGTACACCGGCCATGCCAGGCTGGCGTCGAAGGTCAGGCCGACCACCGAGCCGCCTGGCGACATCAGCGGCAGCGCCGCGACCGCCAGGGACTTGTAGGAGTACGTCGAGACGTGCAGCGCCGTCGACACGTCCGCCCAGGAGGCGTCGAGGAACCCGCCGCCGAGGCAGCTCTGCGGGGCGAACCCGATCGAGTGGACCAGCCCGTCGAGGCCGTCGACGTGCTCGCGGACCTTGTCGGCCAGCCCGGCGAGGTGCTCGGGGTCGGTCACGTCCAGCTCGATCACGGGCGCCGGCTCGGGCAGCCGCTTGGCGATCCGCTCCACGAGTGACAGTCGGCCGTAGCCGGTGAGCACGACCTGGGCGCCGTTCTCCTGGGCGAGCTTGGCCACCGAGAAGGCGATCGAGGCGTCGGTGATGACGCCGGTGACGAGCAGCCGCTTACCGGCCAGCAGTCCGGACATTACGCTCTTTCCTCCGTACTCGGGATTCAGTGGCCCATGCCCAGGCCACCGTCGACCGGGACGACCGCGCCGGAGACGTACCCGGCGCTGTCCCCCGCCAGCCAGGTGACCACCGCCGCCACCTCGTCCGGAGTGGCCATCCGGCCCGCCGGGATCGACTTGAGGATCTCGGCCTTGCGCTGGTCGGTCAGCCCGGCGGTCATGTCGGTCTCGATGAAGCCCGGCGCGACCACGTTCGCGGTGATGTTGCGGCCGCCCAGCTCTCGGGTGATCGAGCGGGCCACCCCGACCAGGCCGGCCTTGCTGGCCGCGTAGTTGACCTGGCCAGCACCGCCGGAGAGGCCGACCACCGAGGAGACGAAGATCATGCGCCCCCACCGGGCCCGCAGCATCTTCCCCGAGGCCCGCTTGGCGCAGCGGTACGCGCCGGTCAGGTTGGTGTCCAGCACCCGGGTGAACTGCTCCTCCGACATGCGCAGCAGCAGCGTGTCGTCGGTGATGCCGGCGTTGGCGACCAGCACCTCCACCGGCCCCAGCTCGGCCTCGACCGCCGCGAAGGCCGCGTCGACGGACTCACCGTCGGTGATGTCGCACCGCACGCCGAACAGCCCCTCCGGCGCCCCGCTGCCCCGGTGGGTGATCGCCACCCGGTCGCCCTGCTTGGCGAAAGCCTGGGCGATGGCCAGACCGATCCCCCGGTTGCCCCCGGTAACCAGCACAGTTCGCGACACGGTGCGTCCCCTCCCAAAGATCGCTGCGGCTTGGAGACTAGGCGTTACCGCACGGTAATCACTAACCCGCCGCACGTCGTACCCGGGTACCACCTGGCGGATCACCCCGTGGTCGCACGACGCGGCGCGCCAATCGAACTACCCTGCCGGGATATGGACCGCAGTACCGTCGGTGCCGCCGTGGCGGGGCTGCGCCGTACCGTGGCGGGGCCGGACTATCCGGCGAGGCGCCGACCACTGGACCGGTTGCGACACCGGCCCCGCACCGTCGCCGTGCTGCGCACGCTCGGGCTGCTGGCGCTGCTCGGGCTGGTCCTGATCACCGCGCAGTTCCTGCTGGACACCCGGCGCCTGCCGGTCGCCACCGCGTGGGTCATCGCGCTGCTCACCGTCGCACCGCTGCCCCTGCTGCCCACCCGACCACTGCTGGCCTGGCGGATCATGTTCGTCGGGCAGTTGTTCGGCACCTTCAACCGACGCACGACGGACGACGCCGTGGTGCTCGGCCCCGCCACGTACGAGTTCTGGCCGTGGAGCCCGACGCAGCTCCTGGTCATCATCGTCGTGCTGGTCACCGTGGCCGCCCGGGTCGACCGGGCCGTGCTCGCCTGGACGGGACTGTTCAGCCTGATCCCGGTCTGGATGTTCGTGCCGCCGGGCAACCAGGTGGCCGTCACCCTGCTGTTCGTGGTGCTGCTCATCGTCGGCGACCTGCTGCGGCACAACCTGCTCACCCGGCGGGCCCTGGCCGAGCAGGCCGAGCTGAGCGAGTTGGAGAAGGCCCGGCGGGCGGTGCTGGAGGAACGCACCCGCATCGCCCGGGAGATGCACGACGTGGTCGCGCACCACATGTCGCTGATCGCCGTCCAGGCCGAGACCGCGCCGTACCGACTCGCCGTGCCCGAGCCCACCCGCGCCGAGTTCACCGCCATCGCCGAGGCCGCCCGCGCGGCGCTCACCGACATGCGGCGGCTGCTGCGCGTGCTGCGCAGCGAGACGGAGGACCCCCGGACCGCCCCGCAGCCGACGCTTGCCGAACTACCGGCGCTGGTGGCCGCCGCGCGGCGGGCCGGCATGACCGTGGAACTGGACACCGACGTCACGGTCGAGCCACCGGCCCCGGTCGGGCTGGCCGCGTACCGGATCGTGCAGGAGGGACTGGCCAACGCGGCCCGCCACGCGGCCGGTGCCGAGGTGCGTGTCACGGTCCGCGAACGCCCCGGCGCCCTGGCGGTACGCGTCCAGAACGCCGCCGGGGGAACCCCGGCCGGCCCCGACGCACGCGGCGGCGGGCAGGGACTGACCGGCATGCGGGAGCGGGTCCTCGCCCTCGGCGGCAGCTTCACCGCCTGTCCCACCGCCGACGACGGCTACGCGATCGACGCGCTACTGCCGGCCGACCCGCCACCATCCGACGAGCCGGAGGACGGAACATCATGATCCGGGTGCTGATCGCCGACGACCAGGCGATGGTCCGGCAGGGCTTCGGCGCCCTGCTGGCCGCCCAGCCGGACCTGCTGGTGGTCGGCGACGCCGCCGACGGCGCCCAGGCGGTCGCCCAGGCCCGCCGACTCGACCCGGACGTGGTGCTGATGGACGTGCGGATGCCGGTGCTCGACGGGCTCGCCGCGACCCGCAAACTGCTCGGCGACAGGCCGACCGGCCGGCCCCGCGTGCTCATCCTCACCACCTTCGACCTGGACGACTACGTCTACGAGGCGCTGCGCGCGGGTGCCAGTGGCTTCCTGCTCAAGGACGCCCCCGCCGCCGACCTGATCCACGCGGTACGCGTCGTCGCCGGCGGTGACGCGCTGCTCGCCCCGACCGTCACCCGCCGCCTGATCGCCGAATTCGCGGCCCGGCCACACCGGCAGCGGCCCCGACCCACCGCCCTCGCCGCCCTCACCCTGCGCGAGACCGAGGTGCTGCGGCTGATCGCCCAGGGACGCTCCAACGGCGAGATCGCCGCGGAGCTGGTCGTCGCGGAGCAGACCGTCAAGACCCACGTCGGCCGGATCCTGGCCAAACTCCAGTTGCGCGACCGCGCCCAGGCCGTCGTGCTCGCCTACGAGACCGGTCTGGTCGCCGCCGGGGAGTAGCTCCACCGTGGTAGCCGCGAACGGCTCTCCGGGGTGACGACCGGCACCACACCGCCGACACATCCTGCACTCCACGACCGGGTGGAGGGAGCACGTGATGGTGGGCAGCAGGATGTTCCGGCTCGGCCTCGCGGCGATGCTGGCGGCCGGACTGGTACGGCCTTCCACGGTGCCGCCCGACCCCGCGCCGGCCGGCTTCGTCGAGGCGTACCCGGCGACCGCCGCCGCGCTGGGCGCCGCTGGCCCGCCGTACACCCACTGGGCCGCGCAGGGTCGGCAGTTCCTGGCCTTCGACCCGCGCGGTGACGGTCGGGCCGTCGAGGTCCTCGGTGACCTGGCCACCGCCGATCGGATCGCGGTGCTGGTGCCCGGCGTCGGAACCCGGCTGGCCGACTTCGATCGAGGGCTGGGCGGCGTTCCACGGCGCGCCCCGGCCCGGCAGGCCCGAGACCTGCGTGCCGCGTTGCAGACCGCCGATCCGCACGCCCGGGTGGCCGTGCTGGCCTGGCTCGGCTACGACGCGCCCGACGGTCTCGTCACGGCAGCCACCCCGGCCGCCGCCCGTCGCGGTGCCGAACAGCTAAGCCACCACCTGCGAACACTGGCCGGGCGGCTACCGGCCAGCCGGATCACCCTGGTGGGTCACAGCTACGGCGCGCTGGTCGTCGGGCTGGCCGCCATGGACGCCCCGCCGCAGGTCACCGACGTGGTCACCCTCGGCGGTGTGGGCGTCGGCGCGGAACACGCCGACAGTTTCGGGCCGGTCCGCGTCTGGACGGCCGAGGCACCGGACGACTGGATCCGGCGCCTGCCGCGGCTTCGCCTGCCCGAGTTGGGACACGGGATCCGGCCGGCCGACGCCGCCTTCGGTGCGCGGCCGCTGCCGGCCGCCTCGACCGGCCACGACGGATACCTGCTGCCCGGCGGGCCGACCCTCGCGGCGGTCGCCGAGGTGGTGCTGGGTGGTGCGATCGGCACGGGCCAGGTCCGTCCGGACGTCACGGTCACCCCGGGAGCGGCCCGATGAGCGGCCCGCACACCGCCCACCGGCCGGTTCGGGATCCCCTCGTCGACGGGCTGCGCGCCTTCGCCGTCGCCGCGGTGGTGCTCGGGCACTGGCTGGTCACCGGCCTGGTGCTCGACGAGGCGGGCGCGTTGAACCTGGCCAGCCCGCTGACCGCGATGCCGGCCCTGGCCCCGGCCAGCTGGGTCTTGCAGACTCTCGGGCTGTTCTTCTTCGCCGCCGGTCACGCCTCCGCCCGTTCGGCGGACCGGCATCCGGGACCCGGTTGGCTGGGACACCGGCTGCGGCGGCTGCTCCTGCCGGCGGTCGCCCTGCTCGGCACCGGGTCGGCCGTACTGCTGGCCGCCGCCGTCGCCGGCGTCGCCGACGACACCCTGTCGGTGGCGCTGACCCTGGCGATCAGTCCCCTGTGGTTCCTGGCACCCCTGCTGACCCTGGTGGTGCTCACCAGCCCGCTGCGCGCCGCCGTACGCCGCTGGGGCACGCCGCGCTGCGCGGTCACCGCGGCGGCCGTGGTGGCCGGCGCCGACCTGGCCGTACGGCTGCTGCCCGCCGGCGTCTGGCTGCCACCGGTGACGGTGCTGGCCGCCTGGGCCGTGCCGTACCTGCTGGGACTGGCCCACGCCGACGGCCGGCTGAGCCGACGGCGCGACGCCCGCTGGCTGGCCGCCACGGGGGCGGTCGGACTGGCCGCCGTACTCGCCCTCGGCTACCCGGTCAGCGCGGTCGGGATCCCCGGCGACGGCCGGTCCAACCTCGATCCGCCATCGCTGCTCGTGGTGGCGCTCGCGGTCACCCAGACAGGTCTCGCCCTGCTGTCCCGGCCGACACTGGTCCGACTGCTGTCCCGGCCGTTGCCTCGCCGGCTGACCAACGGGATCAACCGGCATGCGGTACGCGTCTACCTCTGGCACCAACCGGTGCTGGTCGCGGTGGTGGTGCTCGCCGCGCATGGCGGTACCGCGCTGCCGGGACTGCACACCGCGCCGGACGATCCGACCTGGCTGCTGGCCCGGATCGGTTGGCTGCCGGTGCTCACCGCCGTGCTGGTGCTGCTTGTCCGACGCCGGGAGCCCCGCCGGACGACGGCACCCGTCAACGCCGGCCGGGCCACCGGCGACCGCTGAACGGGCGCGCTCCGTCGGCCGGTCGACCGAGTGGGACGGACGCGCACACCGGGTGTACGATGATCGACGTTTGCGGGTCGCTCGGCGGCCCGCGTCGCCCCGGAACCGACCCCAGGAGGTGATCGCTGTGCGAGATAGCGATCCTCCCAGTCGTGGCCGGGCCGACCGCCAGCCACGCTGAGCCCCGCTCCGCCTGAGCTGGCCCGCTCCCCCGCGCACCCGTCCCACCGCCCGGCGATTCTGTCGGGGCGGCCGATCGGACGGGCGCCGCCGGAAAGCAGCCCGGTCACGACTTCGCGTGTGCGCGTCCCGATCCACCCCTCCCGCGGTCCGCCCTGCCCGGGCCGCCGAGCCGCCACGTCGGAGCTGTCATGAGCCGCTACGTCGCCCCGCTGGGCTTCACCCTCGCCGCCGTCTGGGTAGCCGTCCTCTTCTTCCTGGCCAGCGCCACCCACTAACCCACTCGCCCACCCGCCGACCTCCGGTGGTGGTCAGATCATGCGGGAGGACCAGAGGAGGCTGAAGGCGCCGGCGCAGAGGGCCAGCAGCAGGGCGATGCCGGCGTACCACTGGGTGATCTCGCGGGGTTCGGTGCGGAAGCCGATCGAACTGCCCATGTCCTGGTAGACCTGCTTGAGTTCGTTGACCGTCGCGGCCTCGTAGAAGAAGCCCTCAGTGGTCTCCGCCAACTCGGCCAGGGCGAGCCGGTCCACCGGCACCCGCTGCAACTGACCACCGATGTCCACATGTCCGGAGTCGGTGCCGAAGGCGATCGTGGAGACCGGCACGTTCGCCGCCTGCGCCGCGGCGGCCGCCTCCTCCACCGACCGTCCGGCCGTCCGGAAGCCGTCGGAGAGCAGCACGATCCGGGCCGGCGGGATGCCGGCCGCCCCGTCGGCCGGCACCGACCGGATCGCCTCCAGGCAGGTGAAGACCGCCTCGCCGGTCGCCGTCGCCTCGGCCAGCACCAGGCCCTCGATGGCACTGGTCACCGCCGGGCGGTCCTTGGTCGGCGGCACCAGCACGTTCGCCGACTTGGCGAACGAGACCAACCCCAGGTTGTACGTCTCCGGCAGCTCCGCCACGAACTGCATGGCCGCCTCCTGGGCCGCCTCCAGCCGGTTCGGCGGCACGTCGTCGGCCTGCATGGACAGTGACACGTCGATGGCCAGCATGATGGTGGCGCGTTCCAGCGGCTCCCGGGTGTCGACCGCGGGCCGGGCCAGCGCACCGGCCAGCACCAGCAGGGCCAGCAGGAACGCGGTGGCCGGCACGTGCCGGCGCCAGCCGAGACCCTTCGGCGCCACGGTACGCAGCAGGTCCACGTTGGTGAACCGCAGCGCGTAGTCGCGCCGGCGCAGCTGCCGCCAGACGTACAGCGCGGCGAGGGCGAACACCGGCAGCACGGCCAGCAGCCACCACGGTTGCAGCAGTCGAATCATCGTGTCGTCCCCCGGGTGCGGGCGTGCCGCTGGGCGGCCACGAAGCGCACCATGTCCAGCAGCCAGTCTCGGTCGGTACGCAGTCGCAGGTGGGCGGCGCCGGCGGCGCGCAGGGCGGCGGAGATCTCCGCCCGCTGGGCCGCGGCGGCTGCCGCGTAACGATGCCGCAGGCTCGGGTCGGCGGTCTGCACCTCGTGCAGTTCGCCGGTCTCCGGGTCGACCACCGGGAGCACCCCGACGTCGGGCAGTTCCAGCTCCCGCGGATCGACCACCTCGATGGCGAGCAGATCCTGTCGTACCCGCAGCTTGCGCAGCGGGCGCGCCCACTGGGCCGGCGGGGCGAGGAAGTCGGAGATGACCACGGCGACACCGCGCCGCCGGGGTGGCCGGTTGAGCATGTCGATGAGCGCGCCGAGGTCACCGCGGCCGGGCCGGATCTCGGTGCCGGCGATGGCCCGCAGCATGCCCTGGGCCTCCTTGCGGCCGGACCGGGCCGGCAGCCGGACCAGTCGCCCCGGGCCGGCCGGGGGCGCCTGCCGCCGGCCACGGCGGGGCACCGGCACGTCGCCGCCGCTGCCGACTACCGCACCGATCCGGTTGCCGCCCCGCACGGTCAGGTGCGTGATCGCCGCGGCCGCCGCGATCACGACGTCCCGCTTGAGCCACCGGCCGGTGCCGAAGTCCAGGCTCGCCGACAGGTCCACCGCCAGCCACGTCTCCAGCTCACGGTCGGCCACGGTACGCCGCACGTGCGGGGTGGTGGTCCGGGCGGTCACCGGCCAGTCCATCCGGCGCACGTCGTCGCCGGGACGGTACTCACGCGACTCACCCGCCTCGCTGCCCGGCCCGGGCAGCAGGCCCGCGTAGTCACCCTGGAGAAGTCCGTCGAGTTTGCGGGTCACCAGCAGTTGCAGCCGGGACAGCACGGCACCGGAACGGTCGCTGGCCGCCATCCGGTCCGGCTCACCGGGTCGAGGGGTGGTGGAGGTCACGGCCGCTGCCCGGGCCACCCTGAGGTAGGTGCCACCGCCCCGGCGGGCGGGGTGGCCTGCTGCCGGGGTGCCACCGACGGCAGCGGGATGGTCGACATCACCCGGTGCACCACGTGGTCGGCCGGTACGTCGTCGGCGAGCGCGTCGTAGCTGAGCACCAGCCGGTGCCGCAGGATGTCCGGTGCGATGTCCTGCACGTCCTGCGGCAGGGCATAGTCACGGCCGCGGAGCAGGGCCAGCGCCCGGGTCGCCCGGACCAACCCGAGCGAGGCCCGCGGGCTGGCACCGTACTGGATCAGTTGCGCGACGTCGGGCATGCCGTGTTCCGCCGGCGTACGGGTGGCCAGCACCAGCCGGACCGCGTAGTCGACCAGGGCGTTGTGCACGAACACCTGGTCGGCCTTGTGCTGGAGGGCGACCAGATCGTCGGTGTCGAACACCGCGGTGGGCTCGGGCGGCGCGACGCCCATCCGGTAGACGATCTCCCGCTCCTCGGCGTCAGTCGGGTACCCCACGATGATCTTCATCAGGAAGCGGTCCCGCTGCGCCTCCGGCAGCGGGTACACCCCTTCCTGTTCGATCGGGTTCTGCGTCGCCATCACCAGGAACGGGTTCGGCACCCGGTGACTCTCGCCACCGATCGACACCTGCCGCTCGCTCATCACCTCCAGCAGCGCGGACTGCACCTTCGCCGGCGCCCGGTTGATCTCGTCGGCGAGCAGGAAGTTGACGAAGACCGGGCCCAGCTCGACGTCGAACTTCTCGCTGGACTGCCGGTAGATCCTGGTACCCATGATGTCGGCCGGCACCAGATCCGGGGTGAACTGCACCCGGGCGAACGATCCGCCGACCACCTTGGCGAGGGTCTCCACCGCGAGGGTCTTGGCCACCCCCGGTACGCCTTCCAGCAGGCAGTGGCCCCGGGCGAGCAGCGCGACGAACATCCGCTCGACCATCCGGTCCTGCCCGACGATCACGCGCTTGATCTCGAACAGCGCCCGCTCCAGCAGGGTGGCGTCCTGCGCCGGGGTGGTCGGCGGCGCGGGCGCCTGCGGTTGGGCCCCGTTCGGCGGCGGGGCGTCGGGCGTGGTCGGCTGGGCCACTGGTCCTCCACAGCGTGAGCGGTCGTCGCGGCGTGTGCGGTACCAAGCCTCGCATGCCCGACTGAGTGCCGACTGGGGGAGCGACCGATTTCCGCCACGCCGTTCCGGGACGGAAAAATCGCCGATCACCAGTGGACAAAAGCCGTCCCGGCGTGTGTACCATTCATCCGTCGCCGGGCGGCTTCCCCCGTGGCCGCCCGGCGCTCACTCTTCCCCGCCGTCCTAGACTGAGCGGGATGACCCACCCCGACAGCCCCGCCGAGGCGCTGCCCTGTTCGGCCCGTGGGTGTCGCACCCCGGCCCGATGGGCACTGCGCTGGAACAATCCCCGCCTGCACCGGCCCGAGCGGCGCAAGACCTGGCTCGCCTGTGACACGCACCGGCCCTCGCTCGGCGACTTCCTCGGCGCACGAGGCTTTCTGCGTGAGGTCGCCCCGATGGGGGAATCGCCTACGCTCGAAGGGTGAACGCGTACAACGGAAGGCTGGCCCCGTGAGCGATGACGCGCCTGAGGTTTCGCCGTCGGCCGCGCCGACCAGCCCCCTGGAACCGTGGCCGGACACCGTGCGGTGGCAGTCGATATCGACCGACCTGATCTGGGTCGAGCTGCTGCGCCTGGCAGCCGGTGTGGCCGTCGTGGCGGCGGTGCTCGGGGTCGGCTGGGCGCTCACCGGTTCCTGGCCGTTCGGGTTGGCGCTCGGTGCGGTCGTGCTGTTCGCTCTCTGGCGGGTGGTGACCATCGTGCGGGCGGTACGCGCCTGGGGCTACGCCGAACGTGAGGACGACCTGCTGGTCCGGCACGGTCTGCTGGTCCGCCGGCTGTCCATCGTCCCGTACTCGCGGATGCAGTTCGTCGACGTCAGCGCCGGCCCGCTGGAGCGGGCGTTCGACCTGGCGACCGTCCAGTTGCACACCGCGGCCGCGGCCAGCGACGCCCGGGTGCCGGGGCTGCGTCCGGCGGAGGCGTCCCGGCTGCGGGACCGCCTGACCGCGCTCGGCGAGGACCGGGCGGAAGGACTGTGAGCGGCTCGGCCGCTCCGGGTCCGGACCGGACCCCGACCGGCGCGGACGAGCGGGATCACGCCGGAGAGGCGATGGGCGGCGAACCCGCCGACGCCGTGCCGGCAGTTCCCGCCGAAACACCACCGCCCGACCAAGTCGTGCCGGCGGTGCCGGCTGAGGCACCGGCGCCGGGCGAGGGCCGGCCGCCGGGCTCGTACCAGGTGGCGGGGCCGTCATCACCGGTCGGCGCGTCGCAGCCGCCCGGCGGGTGGGTCGGTCCACGCCCGCCGGATCCGTCGGCGCGGCAGCGGCTGCATCCGCTGAGTCCCGTGCTGCACGGTGCCAAGTCACTGGCCGTGGTCATCGCCGGACTGTCCTGGTCGACCCTGTCGCGGGTGGGGATCGGCTGGTTCGCCACGATGGTGATCGTGCTCGCACTCGGCGCGAGCGTGCTGGCCGTGGTCAGCTGGTACAACACCGGCTACCAGGTGGTCGGCCGGGAGTTGCGCATCCACGAGGGGTTGCTCTGGCGCCGCAGCCGGGCCATTCCGTTGGAACGGCTCCAGGCCGTCGAGGTGGTCCGACCGTTGCTCGCCCAGCTCACCGGGCTGGCCGAGCTGCGGCTGGAGGTGGTCGGCGGCGGCAAGACCGAGGCGCCGCTGGCGTACCTCAGCCTCGCCGAGGCCGGGGCGCTGCGGCAGCGGCTGCTGACCCTGGCCGGCAACTCCTCCGGCACGGTGCCGGCGGCCCAGGCGCAGCCGGTGCCGGCCGGTGCCGAGCCGCCCGCGCAACCCGGGCGACCGTTGCACGCGGTGAGCAACCGGGACCTGCTGATCAGCCAGCTGCTGACCCCGCAGGCGTTCCTGCTGCCCTTCGGTGTGGCCTTCGTGGCGACGCAGTTCCTGTCCGAGGGGTCCTGGTCGTTCATCGCGGTGGCGAGCACGCTCACCGCGATGGCCGGTGTCCTGCTGCAACCGGTCCGCCGGGTGCTCGACGACTGGCGGTTCCAGTTGGCCCGCGACGGCGACCGGCTGCGCATCCGCAACGGCCTGCTGGAGACCAGGTCGCAGACCGTACCGTTGCACCGGGTGCAGACCGTGCGGGTGACCTGGCCACTGCTCTGGCGGATGAAGGGCTGGCTGCGGCTGCGGCTGGAGGTGGCCGGCTACGCGGCCGGCGAGGCCGACGAGCGCAACCGGCCGGACCGGCTGCTGCCCGTCGGTGACCAGCCGACGGGCGAGATGATCGTGGGCGAGGTGCTGCCCGGGGTGGCGCTGGCGGCGCTGCCGTTGCGGCCCCCACCGGCCCGGGCCCGCTGGGTCCACCCGTTGAGTCGCCAGGTGCTCGGTGCCGGTCTGACCGAGCAGGTCTTCGCGGTCCGCTCGGGCCTGCTCACCCGTCAACTGACGGTCGTACCGTACGCCCGGTTGCAGAGCGTACGGGTGGTGCAGGGGCCGGTGCAGCGGCTGCTCGGGTTGGCCACCGTGCACGCCGACACCGCCGGTGGAGCCGGCGCGGCGGCGGTCGACCGGGACCTCGCCGACGCCTGGGCGTTGGCGGCGGAGCTCACCGCCCGGGGTCAGGTCGCCCGCCGCGCTGGCTGACCTGATCCGCCGACGGGGTCAGCGGCGGCTGGGCAGGGCGGACGGCGCCACGGGTACGGGTTCGGCGGTGGAGGTGTCGGGCGGGGTGCGGCGGGCCTTCCGGCGGGCCCACCAGCGTTCGGCCCAGCCGACCGCCAGGAAGGTCATGGCGACGTACGCCCAGCCGACCAGCACGTCGATCACGTAGTGCTCGCCGCTGTAGACCAGGGTGAAGGTCATCGCCAGCGGGTAGGCCAGCAACAGCGGCCACCAGCGACGCCGGACGTCACGCAGGAAGAACAGCACCACGAACAGGGCGAAGGCGGTGTGCAGCGACGGCATCGCGGCCACCGGGTTGGAGGCCAACTGTCCGGCGTTGAGCAGGTTGCCCGCCCCGTGCATGCCGAACGCCTTCCAGCCTCGGGTGGAGATCCGCGCGACCTCCTCGATCAGCCCGTTCTGGGCTGCCCACCACGGCGGGGCGGCCGGGTAGAGGAAGTAGGTGATCAGGCCGGTGGCGCAGAGGAAGAACCAGCGGCGCATGAACGCCGCCCACCGGCTGCGCTTGACCATCCACAGCACCGCGGCGGCGGCCAGCGCCGCCACGAAGTGCGAGAAGTACACCCAGCTGACCAGGACGTCCCACCAGCGCACCTCCGGCTGGTACAGGTGCTGCTGCAACCAGACGGTCGGCACCTGGCCGTCCATCGCCCAGCCGAACATCAGGCGGTCGGCCAGGATCAGTTCGTAGGCGTGCGGCACGGTGCCGTCGTGGTAGGCGAACCCACGGGAGAGGTTGTAGGCCACCAGCAGCAGGACCACCGGCACCCAGTCCCGGGCGAACTGCAGGTGGCTGCGCCACGGTCGGGTGGAGTACCAGGCGATGGTGCCGGCCCAGATCCAGAAGAACGCGTACACCGGGTCGGTGGGCAGGCCGATGACGAGCCAGCCCGCCACGAAGGCGACGGCCCAGACCGACATCGCGATCACACGGCGGCGTCCGCCGTCGCGGGCGGCGGGCGGCTCGGTCGAGGCTGGGGGCTGGGGATGGGTCTCGGCAGACATCGCGGACAAGGTTAGCGGCGACCTGCGCCGGACCGGACGCAGGAGCACCTGCGTGGCGCATCTGCCCGGCCGCGTGGCCCGGGCTCCGCCGACCACCTACGCTGTGGCCATGCGGGAGCTGACGGAGCAAACCCTGGCCCCGGGTCTGACCGGCCGGGTCGAGTTGACCGTCACCGAGGGCGACACCGCTCAGGCGGTCGGTTCCGGTGACGTCCCGGTGCTCGGCACGCCACGGGTGCTCGCCCTGGCCGAGGCGGCGACCGTGGCCGCGACCGCCCGTCACCTGCCGAGTGGCTCGACCACCGTGGGGACCCGGGTGGAGCTGGAGCATCTGGCCGCCACGCCGGTGGGCCGCACGGTCGTGGCGCAGGCCCGGCTGACCGAGGTCGACCGACGCCGGCTGGTGTTCGAGATCACCGTCACCGAGGGCGGGCGGACCGTCGCCGAGGGGCGGGTGGAGCGGGCCCTGGTCGACCGGCACCGGTTCCTGGAACGAGCCGGCGGGGCCGCATGACGACGACCGGCCGCTTCGTCGAGGTCGCCGACCGGGTGCTGGTGCTACGCGAGCCGGTGCTCGCGGTGAACGTCACGCTGGTGCTGGGCGACGGCGCGGCGCTGCTGGTCGACACCCTCTCCACCGCCGGGCAGGCGGCCGAACTGGCCGCCGCCGTACGGGCGGTCACCACCGACCCGCTGACGCTTGTCAACACCCACCATCACTTCGACCACTGCTTCGGCAACGCCACGATCGCCGGTGACCCGCCGCGCCCGGTGTGGGCGCACGAACTGGTCGCCGTGGCGATCCGCGATGAGGGGGACCGGCTGCGCCGGGAGGCGTACGCGGAGTTGCGCGCCGGGCATCCGGACCTCGCGGCCGAACTTGCCGACACCGCGCTGCTGGCCCCCACCCACACCGTGCGCACCGAGGCGGTCCTCGACGTCGGCGGCCGAGAGGTGGTGCTGCGCCACCCCGGACGTGGTCACACCGACGCCGACCTCGTCGTGCGGGTGCCCGACGCTGACCTGCTGATCGCGGGTGATCTTGTCGAGCAGGCCGGTCCACCGGCGTTCGAGGACTCGTACCCGTTGCAGTGGCCCGACGCGCTGGCCGAGCTGGCCCGGTCGATCTCACCGGCGACGGTGGTCGTGCCCGGGCACGGCGAGCCGGTCGACGCGGAGTTCGTCCGGGCCCAGCACGCCCAGCTGGTGGAGCTGGCCTGGCTGATCCGGGCCGGGCACACCGGCGGCGCACCACCGGAGCGGGTCGCCGCCGACGCTCCGTTCCCGGCCCGCCACGCCCTGGCCGCCGCCCGGCGCGGGTACGCCGAACTCGACGGCACCGCCTGACCGGGACCGCTGTCGGCGACGGCGGGCCGGTTCGTCGTCAGTCGCCGAAGCGCTGGCGCACCTCGGCGCGGGTGGGCATGGCGACCGCGCCACCGGGACGTTCGCAGACCAGACCGGCGACCCGCAGGGCGTACCCGACCCGCTCGTGCCAGCCGGACGGCTCGACGGGCTCGCCGCCGGTCAGCAGGTCGGCGACGAGGGCGGCCATCACCGAGTCACCTCCCCCGGTGGCGTCGACGGCGTCGACCTTCGGGGCGGGTACGCGTACCGGGTCGGCATCGGCGGCGGCGACCACCGCGCCGGCGGCGCCGAGGGTGACCACCACCGTGGCCGCGCCCAGTTCGCGCAGGTAGACCGCCACCGACTCGACCGGCTCACCTGGATAGAGCAGTTCCGCGTCGGCCGCACTGAGCTTGACCAGGTGCGCTCCACCGGCGAACTCGGCGACCACCTCCCGTAGTCCGGCCAACGCCTGCGGGCCGGCCAGCAGCCGGGGACGGACGTTCGGATCGAACACCCGCAGCCCCGGGGCGGCCGCCCAGGCCCGGCGGGCGGCGGCCAGGGTCGCCGGCGCCAGCAGCACGATCGAGCCGCAGTAGAGCACGTCGGCGCCCTCGACCAGCGCGACGTCGAGTTCGTCGGGACCGAGCAGCGCGTACGAGGGCGGCTCGCCGTAGAAGCGGAAGTCCGGCTCCGCGCCGGAGAAGGTGGCCACGGCCAGCGTGGTCGGCACCGCGGCGGTCACCGCCCCGGCCAGCCCCACCTGTTCGGCGGTGAGGAAGTCACGGATCCGACCGGCGAGCACGTCGTCGCCGAGCGACCCGACGAACTGCACCGCGCCACCGAGCCGGGCGACACCGACCGCGACGTTCAGCGGTCCACCACCGATGGCCTGTCGGTAGACCGGCGCGCCGTCGCACTCGCTGTCCAGCAGGTCGACGAGCGCCTCGCCGAGCACGACCGCGTATCCCATCGTCAGGTCCTTCCGTCTGCCGTACGTGATGCCCAGGCTGGCACAGCGGATGTGTGCCGGGCGTGGAAGCCACCGTATTGGCGTGACCTGGGTGTCGCGCAGCGGGTCGGTTACACGCATCGAGGAGCGACTATTGCGCCGAGCGGTCCGGCATGGTGGGATGGTGGTGCCGGGTGGCGCGGGGGCTGCGCGTCCACCGGCGCCGGGCTTCATATCGCGCGAGGGCATTCACGCGTCGACACTCCGCTGGCGGCAGCGTGCCGGCTGGGCCATCCGTCCCCATCCGCACGGTCGCCACGTAGTCGCATTTCGCCCGCAGCGGGGCGGCACCATATCCGCCACCCGCTCGTTCGGCGGGGCGCACCCACGCAATGCGCTCCGCGAGTCAGGAGAACCCGTGCACCGTCCACGCTTGGCCGCGCTGCTAACCGCGGCTTTCACTCTTCTCGCGGGTGCGGTCGTCGTGACCGCCAGCCCCGAACCGGCCGCCGCGCACGGCGCGGCGATGACGCCGGGTGCCCGCACCTTCCTGTGCTGGCGCGACGGCCTCACCCAGACCGGTGAGATCAGGCCGAACAACCCGGCCTGCGCCGCCGCCGTCGCGCAGAGCGGGACGAACTCGCTCTACAACTGGTTCAGTGTGCTGCGTTCGGACGCCGGCGGTCGGACCACCGGCTTCATCCCGGACGGCCAGCTGTGCAGCGGCGGGGCCACCGGCTTCCGTGGCTTCGACCTGGCCCGCAACGACTGGCCGCTGACGCACCTGACGGCCGGCCGGTCGATCGAGTTCAAGTACAGCAACTGGGCCCACCACCCGGGCACGTTCTACTTCTACGTGACCCGGGACAGCTGGAGCCCGACCCGGGCGCTGGCCTGGAGCGACCTGGAGGCCCAGCCGTTCCTGACGGTGACCAACCCGCCGCAGCGCGGTGCGGTCGGCACCAACGACGGTCACTACTACTTCACCGGGAACCTGCCGTCGAACAAGAGCGGCCGGCACATCATCTACTCCCGGTGGGTGCGCTCGGACAGCCAGGAGAACTTCTTCGGCTGCTCCGACGTGACCTTCGACGGTGGCAACGGTGAGGTGACCGGTATCGGTGGCAACAACCCGCCGCCGAACCCGACCACCCCGCCGCCGAACCCCACCACTCCGCCGCCGAACCCGACCACGCCCCCGCCGAACCCGACCACCCCGCCGCCGGGCCCCGGTGGCTGCACCGCCACGGTCAAGGTGACCAGCAGCTGGTCCGGTGGGTTCCAGGGTGAGGTCGAGATCCGCAACACCGGCACCTCCGCGCTGAGCGGTTGGACCGCCAACTGGAGCTGGCCCGGTGGCCAGCAGATCAGCCAGGTCTGGAACGCCACCCAGACCACGTCCGGATCGTCGGTGACGGCCCGTAACGTGTCGTACAACGGCACCGTGGCGGCCAACGGCAGTACGAGCTTCGGCTTCCTCGCCAGCGGCAGTGGCGCGACGCCGACGGCGACCTGCTCCAGCAGCTGACCGTCAGCAGCACGAAGGGGGCCCCGCGAGGGGCCCCCTTTCCGCTTGTCCGCCCGTCGGTCAGCGCACCATGGAGCCGACGACGGGCTTGGTGAGCAGGGCCGACTGGTTGCGTTGGATACCCGGGTCGAGGGTCTTCGCGACGAAGATCGCGTGCCAGATGCAGAAGATCAGCACCGTCCACACCTTGCGGGAGTGGTCGAACTCCTCCCGCTTGTGCTCCTCGAGCAGGCGCAACGCGTACGACAGGTCGAGCAGCTCACCGGCGCCGGAGGTGGACAGCACGTGCCGGGCCCACTCGTACATCTCGCCGCGCAGCCAGACCCGGGTCGGGGTGGGGAAGCCCAGCTTCTTGCGGTTGACGATGGCCGGCGGCACGACACCCTGCAACGCCTGACGCATGGCGTACTTGGTGGCGTCGGAACGCGGCGGCAACTTCAGCTCCACCGGGATCTTCGCCGCCACCTCGAACACCGCCCGGTCGAGGAAGGGCACCCGCACCTCGAGCGAGTGCGCCATGGAGATCCGGTCCGCCTTGACCAGGATGTCGCCGCGCAGCCAGGTGTAGAGGTCGACGTACTGCATCTTGGTCACGTCGTCCAGCTCGGTGCACTCGGCGTAGATCGGCGCGGTCACGTCCGTGTAGCGCACCGACGGGTCGTAGCGGCGCAGCAGGTGCTGCTTCTCCTCCTCGGTGAACATCCGGGCGTTGCCGTAGTAGCGCTGCTCGATCGGCGTGGTGCCGCGCTCCAGGAAGCTCTTGCCCTTGACCCCCTGCGGGATCGCCTTGGAGACCGCCCGCAGGCCCTTCTGCACCCCGTCGGGCAGCCCGTTGACGCCGCTCAACGACAGCGGCTCCCGGTAGATCGTGTAACCGCCGAAGAACTCGTCGGCGCCCTCGCCGGAGAGCACCACGGTGACGTGCTCGGCGGCCTTCTTGGCGACGAAGTAGAGCGGCACCAGCGCCGGGTCGGCGACCGGGTCGTCCAGATGCCAGACGATCTTCGGCAACGCCTCGATCATGTCCTGCGGCCCGATCTTGGTCGGGATGGTGGTCACGTCGAGGTGGCGGGCCGAGTCCTGGGCGACGTCGATCTCGGAGTAGCCCGGCACGTCGTAGCCGACGGTGAAGGTGAGGATGTTCGGGTTGAACTCCCGGGCCAGGGCGACCACCGCCGTGGAGTCGATCCCGCTGGACAGGAACGAGCCGACCGGCACGTCGGAGCGCATGTGCATGCGTACGCTCTCGCGCAGCGTCTCGCGGATCTCGTGGTAGAGCTTCTGCTCGTCGGAGACCGGCGCCGGCCGGAACACCGGCCGGTACCAGCGCCGCACGTCGATCCGGCCGCCCGGGGTCCAGGTGAGGTACTCCCCCGAGCCGATCCGGCTGATCCCCCGGTGCAGGGTGCCGGGCTCGGGCACGTACTGCAGGGTGAGGTAGTGGCTGAGGTTGGCCGGGTCGACCCCGGCGTCCCCGGCGTACGCCGACTGGGCGAAGGGCAGCAGGGCCTTCTTCTCCGAGGCGAGGTAGAGCCCGTCGGCGGTCTCCAGGTAGTGCAGCGGCTTGATGCCGTAGTAGTCGCGGGCACCGAACGCGCGACGCTGCTGCCGGTCCCAGATGACGAAGGCGAACATGCCCCGCAGCCGGGTGAGCACCTGCTCGCCCCAGTAGTGGTAGCCGGCGACGATGACCTCGCCGTCGCCGTTGGTGGCGAACCGGGCGCCGAAGTCGCGGATCAACTCCTCGCGCAGCTCGATGTAGTTGTAGATCTCGCCGTTGAAGGTCAGCAGGTAACGCCCGTCGGCATAGGGCAGCGGCTCGTGACTCAGCGCGACGTCGATGATCGCCAACCGTTTGTGGGCGAACACCCCGTCCGCGTACCGGCCGGAGGCGTCGCCGACCACCTCGACCCCGGTCTCGTCCGGGCCGCGGTGGTGCAGGCATTCCAACGCCCCGGCGATGTTGTCGCGGTGGGCGGCGGCGTCGCCGCGCGCACTGAAGAAAGCCAGGAGTCCGCACATGTCCGTCATCTTTCCACGCGCGTTTGTCGGCCGTCGCGGCACTGCCGGGCCCGCCGGGACGGCCACCGGCGGGTCGGCCCGGGACCGGGTTCGCGGTACGGTCGGGACCAGCAACGAGGCGAAGGGAGCGGGGCATGACCGAGGAACGCACCGACGGCGAGCCGACCGACGGCGAGCCGACCGACGGCACCGAGTCGCACGACCCGGACTTCCCACCGGCGTTCCTGTCGTTCATGCGGCAGGGCTGGCGGGACACCACCCTGCCGGTCGGTCCACGGCCGGAGGTGCCGAACTACGCCAAGCGTCGGGCCGCTCTCTCGGCGGCCTTCCCGGGCGAGACGCTCGTGATCCCCACCGGCGGCGAGAAGGTACGCGCCAACGACACCGAGTACCGGTTCCGGCCGGGCAGCGACTTCGCGTACCTCACCGGCGACCACGACCCGGACAGCGTGCTGGTGCTGCGGCCGACCGGCTCCGACCACGACGCCACGCTGTACATGCGCCCCCGCTCGTCCCGGGAGAACGACGAGTTCTTCCGCAGCCGGCACGGCGAGCTGTGGGTGGGCCGGCGCCACACCCTGAGCGAGAAGTCGACCGAGCTGGGCCTGCCCACCGCCGACCTGACCGAGCTGGACGCGGCGCTGGCGGAGCTGGCCCCGGCGCGTACCCGGGTGCTGCGTGGCTTCGACACCCGGGTGGACGCCGCGGTGCGGCCCTGGGACGGCCCGCGCGAGGAGGGGCAACCGGCCCGCGACCGCGAGCTGGCCATCGCCATCTCGGAGCAGAAGCTGGTCAAGGACGAGTGGGAGATCGCCCAGCTCCAGGAGGCGGTCGACGCCACCGTACGCGGCTTCGAGGACGTGGCCCGGGCGCTGCCGGCCGACCGGGGTGTCTCCGAGCGGCTGCTGGAGGGCATCTTCGCGCTGCGGGCCCGGCACGACGGCAACGACGTCGGCTACGGCTCGATCGTCGGCGCCGGCGAGCACGCCACGATCCTGCACTGGGTGCACAACCACGGTGCCACCCGTCCGGGCGAGCTGCTGCTGATGGACATGGGCGTGGAGGGCCGCCACCTCTACACCGCGGACGTGACCCGGGTGCTGCCGGTCGACGGACGGTTCAGCCCGTTGCAGCGCCAGGTCTACGACGTGGTGTACGCCTCGCAGCAGGCCGGGATCGATTTCATCAAGCCGGGCGTGACCTTCAAGGACGTCCACCTGACCTGCATGCGGGTGCTCGCCGAGGGGCTGGCCGACCTGGGGCTGCTGCCGGTCAGCGTGGACGAGGCGATGGACGAGAACTCCATGGTCTACCGCCGCTGGACGCTGCACGGCTTCGGGCACATGCTCGGCATCGACGTGCACGACTGCTCGAACGCCCGCAAGGAGATGTACCGCGACGGCGCCCTGGGTGAGGGGTACGTGCTCACCGTCGAGCCGGGGCTGTACTTCCAGCCGGAGGACGAGCTGGTGCCGGCGGAGTTGCGTGGCATCGGCATCCGGATCGAGGACGACGTCCTGGTCACCACCTCGGGCGCGGTGAACCTGTCGGCCGGCCTGCCGCGCCGGGCCGACGAGGTGGAGACCTGGTTGGCCGAGCAGCGCGAAGCCGGGCCGCGACTGCCTGGCTGATCGGACGCCCGACTGATCGGGCGAGACGCGTAGCCAGCTTGCCCAGGGCTCGTCCGAGCCGTGGCACCGGCTACCGAGGGCGGACCCCGCCGGAGCGATGCTCCTGGTACGGGGTCCGCCCTCGTCTGTCCTGCGGATCGGCGTTCGTCCTGGTCAACCGCTTTCAACCAGATCTTGCGGGATGGTCGGCTGATGCCCGATCAGGTGCCAATGCGGGGTTGTTTCGGATTCATCCCTCTCGCGAGGAACATTCTCATACGGTGGTCATCAGAGGCTGCAACCCATTTGTAGCTGCTCGCGCCTATTCGCTCGGTGCGGGCCAGTCTGGTAGCAGGAAAGGGCGGAAGGCTCTGATGTCTGATGACGTGACCACTTCCTACGGTGGGCCGCCCCCGGCGCCACCGCCGGCGGCACCGCCGGGACTTCGACGACGAAAACTGTGGCTGACAGCGGGTGTGGCCGGCCTGACCGGCGTCGTCGGTCTGGCCGCGCTGGGCGGGGTGGCCGCCCGGGACGACCGATCCGGCACGTCCGGTAGGTCGGACGCGCAGTCGAACGCCCGGCAGAACGTCAGCGACGCCGGGACGGCAGACGCGGCCGACAGCGGCGGCGAGCACGAGGCGACCGGTGAGCACACCGGTCGCAAGGGCGCTGGTCGCAAGGACGCCACCGGCGGCAAGGACCGGGCCCACGAGGTGCCCTGCGACACCGACAAGCTGATCCAGGCGATCGTGCACGCCAACCAGAACCACGGTGGCGTACTCACCCTGGCCCGGCACTGCACGTACGAACTTACCCGCAGCGACGACGGCAACGGGCTTCCGGTGATCACCAAGCCGATCACGTTGACGGGTGACGACAGCAAGATCGTCCGAGCCGCGAACGTCGAGCGGTTCCGCATCCTCAACGTCGGTCGAGGGGGGCACCTGACGCTGAAGGGCGTCACGGTCAAGGGCGGCCAGACCGCTCCGGGCATCACGCCCCCGGCGCCGCTCGCGGGACTCGAAGGTGGCACCGGGAAGCCCGCCGGGACCGTCCCGAAGGCCGCGGCCAAGCCCGGGGCGGACCGGGCGAAGGCCACGGCCGACGGAGCCAAGGCAGCCGAGGTAAAGGCGGCTGAAGTCAAGGCGGCCGGAGCCAAGGCGGCCGGAGCCAAGGCGGCCGGAGTCGAGGCGGCACCGACCGTGAAGCCCGCACCGGCGGCCAGGGCCACCACCGGAGTGGACGTCGCTCCGCCGAGCATCGCCGCCGACGGCGTCGACGGGGGCGGAATCCTGGTGCAGCGGGGCGGCACCGCCGACCTGGAGCACAGCCGGATCGTGCAGAACCAGGCGACCCGTAACGGAGGTGGCGTCGCCAACTACGGCACCACCACGATTCGCAGCAGCACCGTGGAACAGAACAGCGCCGGCAGCTTCGGCGGCGGCGTGTTCAACGCGGGCACGCTGCGGGTCGAGGAGTCGAAGATCGTCTACAACACCTCGGGCGCCGGGGGCGGCGGCATCGCCAACGGCTCCACACCCAACGGCTTCGCCGGCACGGGTGGCACGGTCTGGATCTGGAAGAGCACGATCAACCACAACCGGACCGGGGTGCTCGGCGGCGGCGTCTTCGTCAACGGTGGTGACACGACCGCCGTCCAGAGCCAGCTCACGGACAACACCAGCAGCCTCGACGGCGGCGGTCTGGTCGCCCTCGGCGACAGCCGGGTGAGCCTGGAACACCTGCTGGTCGTCCGGAACTACGCCAGCGACGACGCCGGCGGCCTCGGGATCGCCGAGGACTCCACCGCCGTCGTCGACCACAGCGTCGTCAAGGAGAACGTGGCCGCCAACGGCGCTGCCGGCGGGCTGTTCAACGACGGTGCCTCGGTGACCCTGCGCGACTCCGAGCTGTGGGGCAACCAGGCGTCGGGTACGGCCGG
Source organism: Verrucosispora sp. WMMC514 (assembly GCF_027497295.1). NCBI lineage: Bacteria > Bacillati > Actinomycetota > Actinomycetes > Micromonosporales > Micromonosporaceae > Micromonospora > Verrucosispora sp. WMMC514. The sequence continues at coordinate 263,980 of NZ_CP114906.1, forward strand.
CTTCGCGGGTGGCATCGCCAACCAGGACGGCGTGACCACGCTCATCCGGACCAGGGTCGCCGACAACGTGGCCACCAACCAACCCGGCGGCATCTACACCGACAACAACCGGGTGGAGATCGACCGCAAGTCCGCGGTCACCGGCAACCGACCGACCAACTGCCTCGGCAGCCCGGTCATCCCCGAACGCTGCTTCGGCTGAGCCATCGCCGAGGCGAGCGACGAGCAACCAGGACAGCACCACCACATAGCGGGGCTCCTCCGTGCCGCTCGGCGTCACGGAGGAGCCCCACCTTCGTCCCGCTTCCGGGTCATCCAGGGCCGTCCGAGCAGGTCAGAGCAGGTCCGGGGGGAAGCCGCCCGAGCGTGCCGATCAGCACGGCCCTGGGCCTCGCTGATCCCCGGCGTACCCAATGTGTGGTTATTTCGGATAAGGGCCTGAGGCGAGGAACATTCTCATACGTTGGTTCTGGGAGCTACAACCGATTTGTAGCAGGGGACGCTCGCCTGTGCGTGACGACCCTGTCTGGTACGACGAGAGGGCAGAGAGCTCCGATGTCCAACTATGTAGCTAAGAACAACGCCAGCGAGCCGGAGGCGACGCCCAAGCGGCGTCGCAAGCTCTGGCTCGCCAGTGGCGTCGCCGGGCTCACCGGCGTGGTCAGCATCGCCGCCGTCGGGGTCGCCACCGGCGCCGGTGCGGTTGGTACCGATGGTCTGCGCTGGTCCACCGCCCAGCAGGTCAGCAGGGACGGTGACCAGAACGCGGTAGCGCCCGAGGAGCACAAGGGCAAGAAGGAGGATCGTGCCGACAACGCCGCCGACGAGCGTGCCCGGCACGACCAGAAGCGGGACGGCGACAAGCGGGACCACGGCAAGGAGGTGCCCTGCGACAGCGACAAGCTGATCCAGGCCCTGGTCTACGCCAACGAGAACCACGGCGCTGTGCTCAACCTCGCCAAGGGGTGCACCTACAGCCTCACCCGTTCCGACGCGGGCGACGGGACCGGCCCGAACGGCCTTCCGGTGATCACGGAGAACGTGGTGCTCAAGGGCCACGACACCAAGATCGTCCGGGACGCCACGGCCGAGGAGTTCCGGATCCTCAACGTCGGACGCGGCGGAAACCTGACCGTCAAGGGCCTGACCATCAAGAACGGCCAGACCCGGGCACTGCCGGTCAACGGCGACACGCCGGAAGCGGTCTGGTCACGGTTCTCCAACTCGGTCGAGGCGACGAAGGCCGCCGAGGCGAAGCAGGAGTACCTGCCGTTGCTCCAGGCCAAGCCGAAGGGCATCGCGCTCAAGGCGAAGGCCGCGAGCGCGCCGTCGGTGCTCGTCGACCCGGAGTCGAACGACGGTGGTGGCGTGCTCGTGCAGCCCGGCGGCACCGCCTCCTTCGAGGAGACGCACATCGTCGCCAACCAGGCCGGCGGCGTCGGAGGTGGCCTGGCCAACTTCGGCAAGGCGAGCCTGTACCACACCACGGTCGCCGACAACACCGCCTTCCTCTACGGCGGTGGCATCTTCAACGCGGGCGTTCTGCGGGTGGCCGAGTCGACCGTGAAGAACAACGACGCGATCATCGGCGGTGGCGGCATCGCCAACGGCGCGGCGTTCATCTTCCGTGACGACATCGACGGCGGCACCGCCTGGATCGAGAAGACCGAGGTCGTCAGCAACGAGGTGCTCGGCTTCGGCGGTGGCGTGCTCGACATCGAGGGCAACACGACCGTCCGGTACTCGAAGGTCACCGGGAACACGGCGGTCCTGGCCGGCGGCGGGGTCACCGCGGCCGGCGACGACAGCACCCTCGAACTGGCCCACGTGGAGGTCGCCAAGAACACCACGGTCGGTGTCGGCGGTGGGTTGGCTCTCGGCTTCGGTGCGATCGCCAACGTCGAGGAAAGCAAGATCGTCGAGAACAAGGCCGGCTTCTTCGGCGGTGGCGTGTTCAACGGCACCGGTGAGGCGACCTTCCGGCACAGCGAGATCAGCGGCAACCGGGCCGTCGGCCCGCTGGGCGTCGGCGGCGGCATCTTCACCGTCGCCGGTGTGATCGACCTGGAGAAGACGAAGGTGGCGCACAACTTCGCCACTCTCACCGCTGGCGGTGTCTTCAGCTTCCTCGGTGAGGTGAACGTGGACGACAAGTCGGCCATCACGGCCAACAAGCCGACCAACTGCGCCGGCACCTTCACCCCGATCCCGAACTGCTTCGGCTGATCAACGCGGTGCCGGCACCCGCCGGACCGAGGTGACGGGGACTTCGGCCCCGCCGGGACGATCCAGCAGGATCGGACCGGCGGGGCCGAGGCGTGTCACCGGCAGGGCACTACCGCTGGACGAAGACCGCCACGCTGCGCGCCGGTACGGTGAACGTGCCGCTGGACCGGTCGAAGGCAGCGGTACGCAGCACCGGGTCGGCCGAGGAGCGCAGCACCGGATGCAGCGTCACGTCCGCCCCGCGCAGCCCGGTCACCCGCTGGGTGGCGGCCTGCGGGGTGGCGTTGAAGACGACCGTCATGGACTTCCACTTCCCGCCGAGCCCACGGGCGTCGAGGGTCATGGTGAGCACCCCCGGGGTCTCGTCCGCACCGGACAGCGGGAAGGCGACCCGCCGCTGCACCTGCTTCGCGGTGGGCAGCCCGAAGACCGGCGACGAGGCCCGGATCCGCAGCAGCTCGGCGTAGCGGGCGTCGGTCAGCTCGACCGCCGCGCAGTCCGGCACCAACTTCGGGTCGGCCAGCAACGGCTTCGCGTACGGCCACTTGTCCCGGTTGTCCTCGGCCGGGGGCAACCCGATACCGAAGCCGTTGCCGTCGGCGCAGTCCCACCGGATCTGGTTGAACCAGTCCCCCGAGTTGTACGAGTTGCGGTCCAGCGACTTCGACCGCAGCCGCTCCGTGCCGGTGGTGACGAAGCCCGTGCCCTGACCCATCACCACGGTGCTCAGCGCCAGCACCTGCATCCGGGCCCGATCCGTCGCCGAGGTGGTCTGCGGCAGCTTGTACGCCAGCGCGTCGTACAGGATCTCGTTGTCGTGCGCGTCGACGTAGGTGACCGCCTCCCCGGGCGCGGCGGTGTAGCCGGCCGGCGAGCCGTTGTAGTCCACGTCGGCGCCGGTGACCTGCCGACCCGCCGAGTCGACGAACCGGTAGCCGCGCAGGTTGCCGGTCAGCCCCACCTTCACCAGGTCGTGCTGGAGCAGCAGCCGGGCCCGCTGCTCGGCGGTCGAGCCGTTGACCGGGTCGCCGTTGGGGTCGGTGAACAGCCCGGAGGCGAAGCCCTGCCGGCGTGGGTTGTCGTCGAACGGGCCGCCGCCGCGTACCGCGTCGCGCAGCCGGTCGTTGAACGTGCCGATCCCGGTACCGGCCATGTTGGCCTGGGTGGCCTGCACGAATCGGGCGTCGTCGGCCACCTCGCCGAAGTTCCAACCCTCGCCGTAGAGCAGGATGTTCTTTCCGTCCACCCCGTCCCGGGCCACCGTCAGCTTGTCCAGCGCCTTGCGTACGGCCAGGATGTTCGCCTTCGGGTGGTGGCCCATCAGGTCGAAGCGGAACCCGTCGACCTTGTACGCCTTCGCCCAGGTGACCAGCGAGTCCACCACCAGCTTGCCCATCATGGCGTGCTCCGGTGCGGTGTTCGCGCAGCAGGTGGAGGTGGCCACCGTGCCGTCGTCGAGCAGCCGGTGGTAGTAGCCGGGCACGATCTGGTCCAGCACCGACTTCGGGTCGGTGCCGGCGGCCGAGGTGTGGTTGTAGACCACGTCCATGACCACCCGCAGGCCGGCGTCGTTGACCCCGGCCACCATCTGCCGGAACTCGGTGGTGCGTCGGGCGCCCTGCGGGTCGACCGCGTACCCGCCTTCGGGGACGGTGTAGTGCAGCGGGTCGTACCCCCAGTTGTAGCCGTCGGTCTCCCGCACCGCGGCGACGCACTCCTGCTGCCGCTCCGAGTCCGGTGGCAGGGCGGCCAGGTCACAGTCCGGCTGTCGCTGGTCGGCCCGGCGTTCGGGAATGGTGGCGAAGTCGAACGCCGGCAGCAGGTGCAGGTGGGTCACCCCGGCGTCGCTCATCGCCTTCAGGTGGCGCATGCCGGCGGTGGCCGGGTCGGTGAAGGCGAGGAAGGTGCCCCGCCGCTGCGGCGGCACGGTGTCGTCGGCGACGGAGAAGTCCCGCACCGACAGCTCGGAGATCTGCACCTTGGCCGGGGGCACCGCGGCCGGCTTACGCAGCCGCGCCCAGCCTGCCGGGGCGAGTCTCGGGTCGGCCAGGTCGACGATCTGGCTGTGCGTGGAGTCCGCCGCCAGCGCCACCGAGTACGGGTCGGTGACCGAGGCGGTGACCAGCTGCTGGGTGGCCGGCTGCCACGCCTGCACCCGGTAGCGGTAGTACTTGCCGCTCCAGGACCGCTGTCCGCGTACCGACCAGACGCCGGTGCGGTCATCGCGGCGCATCGCCACCGGCCGCGCGGTCGCCGTCGGCGAGTCGTACAGCTCCAGCGACACCGTCCGGGCCGTGGGTGCCCAGACCGACAGGGTCGGTACGCCACCGGCGAACGTGGCACCGAGTCGGGCGGCGGTGGCCGACGCGTACACGTCGTCGAGCGCACCCGGGATCTGCACGCCGGTGGCACCGAGCAGGGTGCCGTCGGCGGCCCGCTCGGTCACCAGCAACTGCCCGCGCAGCGCCGCCGGCACCTTGGCCAGGTCCCGCCGGTCCAGAGTGAAGGCCCGGTGATCCCACAGGTGCGGGAAGGCCGCGCGCTGGGCCTCGGTGAGCCCGTTGGGCCGCGCGGTCAACGGTAGCGACCGGTACGTCCCGACCAACTCGCCGTCCACCACGCTCACGCCGCCGGTCGGCGCGGTCACCAGCGCGTACGCCCGACCGTCGGTGGGGCCGGTGCGCCAGGCGACGGTGGACCGGTCGATCCAGTGCGCCCGCTGCCTGGTGATGTCGTTGTCCGTGCTGCCGCCGGTGGCCGTCGCCGGCAGTAGCCGGCCCGGTGTCGCGGCGAGCAACCAGACCTCGCGGCCGGCGTCGGCGAAGTCGAGCCGCTGGTCCTGCGGCAGATCCTTCTCGTCGCCGCGATGGACGATGTAGCTGAGCCCGGTCGCGCCCTCGGCCAGCGGCACCCGGAACTCCGCGCCGAAGGAGTCGACCCGGGTCGGCGGCATCGGCTTCGCCCAGTCGGTGGGGGTGGCGGCGCCGTCCCACAGGTGCAGGCCCCAGCCGTCGTAGTCGCCGTCGGGGCGGTGGTAGTGGATGACCGCCACGCCCTCCTCGACCGGCGGGGCGGGTTCGCCCGCGGCCTCCTCCCGGGTCTGGTACGTCGCCGGGTCGCCCTGCTTGACCCAGACCTCGCCGGTGCGGGTCACGTCGACGGTCCGGTCGTTGTCGACGTCCTTGTTGCCGTCGGCGTCGACCACCAGGCAACCGACGGTCTTCGCGCCGGGCTTGAGCTTCACCCAGGCGAACCGTCCGTACGCGTCGGTGCCCGCGAACGGCTGTCCCTGCGGCCATTCGGTGGCGTACTCCGGGTCGATGTCACCCCAGGCGTACAGTCCCCAGTCGGCGTAGTCGCCGTCGGGGCGCTGGTGGTGGACCACCAGCCAGTCCCGGGACGAGCCGGGCAGGTCCGGGGTGCCGACGGTGGTGGTGGAGCGGGCGGCGGCGGTGCGGCCCCGACCGTCGCGGACCACCGCCTTGTACTCGATCCTGGTGCCGGCGGCCAGCCCGGTCAGGTCGTGGTGCACGGTGTAGGGCGCGCGCTGGGCGGAGCCGAGCAGCGTCCACTTGCCGCCGGCCACCCGGGCGGCCATCGCGACGCGCGCCAGCGGGTCGCCGGTCACCTGGGCGGTCACCTCGGCCCGGGTGGCCGGTGCCCCGGCGGGAGCGGTGATGGTGATACCGGGCCTGGCGTCGGGCAGCGCGACCGGCGTGCCGGCCCGGTGCACCACCGCCGACAGGGGCGGCACGGTCAGGGTCAGCTTCCCGTCGCCCGCGGCCACCGGTCGGGCGGTGGCGCCGTGGATGCCGGTGAAGGTGGCACCGGCCGACCAGGTGTCCACAGTGACGGTCTGCGCGCTGGTGGCGTTGTTGACCGCGACCAGGTACTCGGTGCGGTCGTCCGGGTCGAACCGGGAGAAGGCGAAGACGCCGGGTCCGTCGGCCGCGTACCGGGTGACCTGCACGCCGTCGCGCAAGGCCGGGTGGGCCTGGCGCAACCGGCCCAGCTCAGCGATGGTGCGGTAGAGCGGGTGCGTCGGGTCGAACTGGTCGACCGCGTGGGTGCGGTCGGTGCCGAGCAGGTCGTCGTCGAGGTAGTCCGGGGTGCGCGAGGCGAACATCGGTTGCCGGGCGTCCTTGTCCCCGCCGGCGCCGGTGAAGCCCTGCTCGTCACCGGAGTAGATCACCGGCTGGCCCCGGGTGAGGAACATCAGCTCGTGGGCGAGCTGGTCCCGACGGAGGTGGCTGGCCGGGTCGGTGGGCCCGTTGGCGATGAACGAGCCGATCCGGCCCATGTCGTGGTTGCCGAGGAAGGTGGTGAGTCGCCCGGCGTGGGTGTCCCGGGCGGCGTAGAGGTCGTCGCGGGCGTACAGGTCGGCCAGCGCCCGGGCCGATCCGTCGTTCGCGGTGTAGCCGCGCGCGGCCTCCTGGAAGCCGAAGTCCAACGTGGCGGGCAGCCCACCCTGTCGCACGTAGCTGGAGGCGATCTCCGGGTCCGCGCTGTACACCTCGCCGAACATGAAGAAGTCCCGCTTGCCGGCGCGGGCCGCCGCCTGCTGCACCCCCTGGCTGAACTGTGGCCAGAAGTCCATGTTGACGTGCTTGACCGTGTCCAGCCGGAAGCCGTCGACACCGGTGGCCCGCACCCAGTCAGCGTAGATCTTCGTCATGCCACGGACCACCTCGGGCCGCTCGGTCCACAGGTCGTCGAGGCCGAAGAAGTCGCCGTACTCGCTGTTCTCTCCGGCGAAGGTGGAGTCACCACGGTTGTGGTACATGGTGGGGTCGTTCAACCATGACGGGACCTTGACCTTCGCGTCGGCCCGGGTCTCGAAGGTCGGGGTGTACGGGAACGAGTCGCCGTCGACCTTCGGGAAGTCGCGGCTGCCGTCGGCGTAGTTGCGGTCCTCGAACGGTCGGCCCTGCGCGTCGCGGTAGGGTGCGGTCGCCTTGTCGACGTAGGTGTACGTGTCCTCCTCGTAGGCGATGACGTCGGCGGTGTGGTTGACGATGACGTCGAGGTAGACCTTGATGCCGCGCCGGTGCGCGAGCTGGACCAGCTTCTTCAGGTCCGCGGGGCTGCCGAAGTGCGGGTCGACCTGGGTGAAGTCGGTGATCCAGTAGCCGTGGTAGCCGGCCGACACGTCGTCGCCCTCGCCCTGCACCGGTCGGTTCTTGAAGACCGGGGCGAGCCAGATGGCGGTGGTGCCCAGCCCGTCGATGTAGTCGAGTCGCTCGGTGAGTCCCTTGAGGTCGCCGCCCTGGTAGAACCCCTTGTCCGTGGGGTCGTACCCGGTGCGCAGCCGGTCGCCGGCCAGGCCGCCGCGGTCGTTGCGCGGGTCGCCGTTGGCGAACCGGTCCGGCAGTACGAAGTAGAACTGCTCGGCCTTCGCCTGGTTGCGGCCGGCCGCGAGCAGGGCCGTGGCGGAGGGTTCCCGGTGCCAGGTGACGGCGCCGGTGGCGCTCGGTGCCCCGATGCCGGCGGACCGTCCGGTCGCGGCGGCGGGGGTCACCGCGACGGGCGTGCCGACCAGGGTGACGGTGAGCAGGAAGACGAGGGCGAGCAGGATTTTTCGCGGTGTCGGCGGGGGTTTCATCGACGGCCTTCCTCTGGTCGCTGATTGGCCCGCACGCTAGCCCTTGCCGAAAGATTCTGCAATACCTTGCAAACAGACCCGCAACAAAGCAGACACTTGCGCAAGACGGGAACGTGACCCGTGCGCGTGGGCTAACGACGGCTGCGGCAGGTGCGCCCGGAGACGCTGCAGCTCGCCGGACGGAAATCGGCCGACTCGATGTGGAAGCGCAGGTACACCGACGACCAGGCGTCCAGGTCCGGCCCGCTGCGGTAGGTCAACGTCCCGCCGGTACCGCTGAACGTCCCCTGCGGCACGCCTTCCAGCCAGGCGGTCACCACCCGCCCGCCCGGATAGTCCACCCGCGCCACCCAGCCCAGGTCGCGGGGAGAGGTGTTGCGGATCGACACCTCGGCGATGAAGCCGCCATGGAACGTGTGCAAGACCCGGTAGCGGGCGTCGATCGGCGCGGGCGACGGTGCCGGTGACACCGTCGTACGGGAGGGTGCCACCGATGGCGGTGCGGAGGTCGTACGGGAGGCGCTGGGGGTCGGGCTCGGTGGATCGGTCCGGCGCGGGGACAGCCCCGGCACCGCGAGCGACGGTGGTGTCGACACCTCCCGACCTGACGAGGAGGCCCGTTCGGGTATCGGCGCGGCGGCGACCGGTGGCTGTCCCGGTGGCCCCGGCTGGAAGTCCGGCCCGGGACCCCGGTACGCGCCGACCGCGATGACGAGCAGCACCACCATGATGACGACCCCGACCGACACCAGGATCCACGGCGAGGAAGCCACGGCGGCGGAGCCGTGCGGCGGGAACTGACGGGGAGCGCGACGCGTACCGGACATGTCTCTCCTCAGCGGGCAGCCCGGCAAGCGTAACGATCTTCAGCCGCGCCGGAAAGTGCCCGACGAATCATGAACTGTCCTAACCCATCCCACAGCCGGAACCATTAACCGTGCACTGTGTCGGGTACTCCCCGCCCCCGGTACGGGTGAACCGCAGTTGCACCGACTGCTGGGCGCCGGCGGCGAGCTGACCGGTGCCGCTGAGCAGGTACCAGCCGCTGCCCCTGATGGTGACCGAGACCCCCGGGCCGCTGGAGGCGCGGACGCCGGTGACGCCGCCGGCGAAGCGCAACTCCACCTGCCAGTCGTCCGACCGGCTGGTGCCGTTGCGGACCATCAACTGCGCCTCGAAGTGGTCCGCGTCGCTGTCCTGCACCAGGTAGCTGGCGGTGACCGTCCCGCCCTCGTCGGCCGGCACCGCCGGCGCCGACGCACTCGGCGACCGGCTGGCGTCCGGCCGGGTGGCCGCTCCGGTACGCGACGGGGCGGTCGACGGCTCCGGCGACCCGGACCGGGTGGGTGAGCCGGTCGGGCCCGCCGAGGCCGTCGCCGGGGCCGAGGCGGACGGACCGGTCGAGGCGGTCGACGGTGCCGTGGCCGTCGACTCGCCGCCCGGCCCGGCTGTCGGCAGGCTCATCGGCGGGCCCGGCGACCAGGCCGACGGACGTTCGGGGCCACGGAACGCCAACAGCGCCACCACCAGCAGCACCGCCAGGACCGCGACGCCGACCAGCACCACCACCCAGGGCGCGGAGGCGATCATCCTGGACAGTGCGTTTCCACCGGGCGCGTCACCATCGCCGGTGGCGTCGCCGTGCCGGTCACCGGTGCCGTCGTCGTGCCGGTCACCGGTGCCGTCGTCGTGCCGGTCACCGGTGCCGGCACGGCTGTCGTCGCCGTACCCGTCACCGGTGGCATCGTCGTTGGCGTCATCACCGGACGGCCGCACTGACATTGAGGTCCCCACTCGTCGTCGCCGACGGGCCAGCCTAGTCACGCCGACCCGGGGCGCGGAACGGGCAGGCGCCGAAGCCGTCCGACCCGGCCGACGGACCGGACGCATCGACGTCGCGTACCTGGCCGGTCGGGGGGCGGCCACGGTCGTCCCGGCGGCTCAGCCCGTCCGCACGACGGTGCAGATGGCCAACCCCTGCTCGGTGCTGCGCAGCAGGTAGCGGTACCGTTCGCCGGGCACCTGCCGGCCCTGACTGTCCAGGAACTCCCACCGCACCGCCACCTCCACGAGCAGCGCGGAAATCTGCTGCACCTGCTCGATGTCGGCGTGCGCGGCGACCAGTTCGCGCTCGGTGTAGTCCGGCGCGGCACCCACGAAGGACAGCGCCACGGCGGCCGGGGAGTTGAACGAGAAGCTGTAGGTGTCGGCCACCACCAGCCCGGGCAGGGCGTAACAGCCGGCGATCGCCGGCACGTCACCGACGGTCAGCGCCACCCCGTACCGGTCGAAGAAGTCGGTGAGCAGGTCGAGATCGGTGGAAGCAGTCACGTCGCAAGCAATTGCCGCAGCGCGGCTCGCCGAAACCTCAACGCGGCGGGATCCGCACCTCGATCTCGCTGCCCAGCCGGGCACCACCGTGCAGGCCCAGGTCGTCCCCGCTCCAGAACCGGCCCGGGTCGTACCAGCTCGGTCGCCGCCCGACCGGCAGCAGACCCATCGCCTCGTAGGTGACCGCGACGACCTCGGCACAGTACGCGGTCTCCAGCGCCAGGTCCCGCGCCGCCGGGCCGCGCCGCCGCGTCGCCGGCAGCGGCAACCGCGGTGACGGCACCCGGCCCCGCAACCACCGCCAGGCCAACTGGGCGGTGGACGGAAACGGTGTGCCGTCCAGCCGGGCGATGGTCCGCAGCACCGACCGCTCCATCTCCGCGTCCGCCGGCGGCTCGAGCTGGCGCAGCCAGCCACGCTGGCCGTACCGGTTGCCCCAGACGCAGACCGCGTCGCGCAGGTCGTGCAGCTGCACACCACGTTGGTGGGTGCCGGTCCACAGGTCCGGCAGCGACCGGCCCAGCTCGGCATGCCACATCAGTGGCGGCATGTCGTCCAGCACCACCGCCATGCCGACGTGGTTGACCGGGCTGTTGGTGGTCAACTGGATGGCTCGGTCGGGCACGCTGCGGCCACGGAAGACCCACAGATCGCCGGTACGGGTCAGCTCCACCGCCTCGTCCAGGCTGATGCTCATAGGGGACTACCCTAAGCCGATGCGGCAACGGATGCGGTGGTGGAAGGTCCTCGGGTTGGCCGGACTGGCCGGTGTCGCGGCCTCCGGCGTGGTGATCGCCCGGGCGGAACGACGGCGGCGCGCGTACACCCCGGAGGAGATCCGGGCCCGGCTGCGCGACCGGCACGCGGAGGCCAGCTCGGCCGCCCCGGCCGACGAGGACGGCTGAGGCGTCCCTCAGTCCACGTCGACGTGGTTGCGGTCCCAGCGACCGCCGACCGGTTGGGTGTCCAGCCGCAGCGCTCCCTCGGTGTTGCCGGCGAGGTCGTTGTCCTCGACCCGGCAGGAGACACACGCACCCTGATCGCTGATCCAGATGCCGTAACTCTGCGTCGGGTCGTCGCGGTTGTCCCAGATCCGGTTGCCGCGCAACGTTGCGGACTCGAGGTGGGCGTTCACGGTGATACCGGCCCGTACCGGTGCCGCCGCCGGCAGTTCGTAGCGCGCACCGGGTGGCGGCACGTCCTCGTTCCAGGCGATCGCCGCGTCCGGTCGCAGGTCGGCCAGTTCCAGCTCCATCTCGGTGTTGCCGACCACGAGGGCCAGTCGAGACCCCACCCGGAGCAGCTTGCCGCGGTGCCCGTCGATCGACCACGCCGCCGCCCGGTCGGACACGGCACGCCGGCCGTACCGCACCGACTCCCCGGAGCCGGTGGCCGCCGGGGCGCACTGCCGCCCGTTGCTCCGGATCCGGTTGTTCGTCACCGTCGCGTCGACCATCGGCCGATCCACCCGGATCCCGTCCAGACCGTTGTCCCAGAACTCGTTGTTGTCGATCACCACGTCCGAGGCCGGGCCCTCATAGCCGTTGCCCAGGCTGTGCTGGTGGTATCCGTACCAGCCGTTGCCGCTGATCCGATTGCCCCGGATCGTGTACGACCCCGGGGTGTTGCCCATGCTGATCCCGTCGCGGACATTGCGGTCGATCACGCAGTCGGTGAGAATGCCACCCCGACCGGCGATGCCGGCCGTGCCGTTGGCGGAGATGTCGAAGCCGGCCTCCAGGTTCCCGGTGATCGTGCAGGCCGAGACGATCAGGCCGTCGGCGCCCCAGTCCGAGATGCCGAATCGGTTGGCCTGGCTGTGACAGCCGATGATGCGGTAGCCGCGCGGCGGCGTCCAGTACGGCTTCTGCAGTTCGAGGAAGATCCCGTTGGTGCCGTTGCCCAGGGTGGTGCAGTTGCTGATGGTGCAACGCTCCACCGCACCCCAGCCGCCGATGCCGATGCCGATGCCCGCGCCGCCCATCTCCTCACCGGTGTCCAACCGTCCGCACCCGACCACCACCACCCCGTCGATCAGGCTGTCCTGCAGGAAGTCGCAACCGAGGCCGGTGGCGCCGGTGTGGTGGATGTAGAGATTGCGGAAGACACCCCGCACCACGTACTGCAGGCCGAGCCCCTTGGCCAGATAGCTGTACTCGGCCATGGCCACGCCGGAGCCGTCGATCTCGAAGTCGGCGAAGGTGCAGTCGGCGATGTGCCGGTCCCGGTCGGCACCGTGCTGCACGGTGGTCCAGAAGGCCAGTGGTGTCGGGTCTGCCCGGTTGCCTTCGTTGCTGAGCACGAACCGGGTGGCACCGGGCCCCGCACCGATCAGTGACACTCCGCTGCGCCAGATCGTGCCCGCGTCCCGGATCGAGTAGATCCCGGGCGGGCAGTAGATGACCCGCGCCCGGGAGTCGGCGGCGTATCCCTCACCCAGGCGGTCGACCAGAGCAGACAGCGCCGGCTGGTCGTTGGTGACCCCGTCGCCCCGAAGTCCGAAATCAAGCGCGTCGCACCACAGCGGCGCACCGGCGACCGGTGAAAGGCGCTCACGGATGGCGGTGGACCGGTCCTGCTGCCGCACGGCCTCTCCCCTCGGTCGTGACCTGCTGCCCGGCCGCCGCTTCCCCCTTCCCCCGCCCGAGAAACGCCCCACCACCCCTGCCCTGCCCTGCCCACCGCGAGCCTCGGCTCGCGCAGGCGGGGCCCGCCGACCGGGCGACAATCGACCCGATGTCCGGTATGACACACTTTGCGGTGACCCGGCTCACGTCCCCGGCGGAATCGGGGGCCCGGTCCGGTGGTTGTACATGGCGTAACCACGAGCGCCCCCCGAGCGCCGCCCCCGGCGGGTCGGAATGACCCCCCGCCGTCGGGCGTTACATCCCCCGGGCACCGCCAGGGCAGCCGGCCTCCCCGCGAGGTCCCGGAATGCACCCGGCCCACCCGGCGTTACATCCCCCGGGACACCGCCAGGGCAGCCGCCTCCCCCGCGAGGATCCCCCGGAATGACCCCGGCCCACCCGGCGTTACACCCCGGCGGACATCACGTCCCCGGCATCCACGCCGAACCCAGCGCGTAGCAAGCGTTCTCCCCTTTCCGCACGGCCCACCCGCATCCCCCACGCGGGCACCGCCGCGCGCACCCCCGACCGAAAGGTGCGAATCATGGCTACCACCATCCTGCGCAAGACCGCCCTGACCATCGCCGCTGCCGCCGCCACCGCCGGAGGCATCGCCGGCCCCGCCGTCGCCGCCCACGCCACCCCGGGTGTCCAGGCGAGCGCCGTGCAGGCCGACCGCAAGCCCGCCGGCGAACGCGAACTCGGCGTCCGCTACGAAGCCCAGCCCAACTTCTACTACTGCGGCCCCGCCGCCGCCCGCAACGCCCTGAGCGTGCAGGGCAAGAACATCGACGTCGACACCATGGCCAAGGAGATGCGCACCACCGAGGCCGGCACCAACTCGATCAACGACATCACCCCCGTCCTGAACAAGGAGACCGGCAAGGACGTCTACAAGTCGGTCGAGATCACCACCCCCAAGGCTGACGACAAGCAGACCGACAAGCTGCGCGACGACATCGTCACCACCATCGACGACGGCCGTGCGGTGGTCGCCAACATCGCCGGCACCGCCACCGACACCGACGGCACCCCGCACAGCTTCGAGGGCGGCCACTACATCAGCGTCGTCGGCTACCGCGACGGCGGCGACACCGTCACCATCGCCGACTCCGCCGACCCCACCCAGGCCTCCTACCGAATGAGCATCGACGCCCTCGCCGACTGGATCGCCACCCGCGGCTACACCGCCACCTCCTGACCACAACGCACCACCACGAAGGGCCGACCCCACCCGGGGCCGGCCCTTCGTCGTCTCTCCCCGAACCACCCCGGGGTCCGACAACATCGGGGATGTTGCTCCCTCGCCGTGGCGTGACACAGCAACATCCCCGATGTTGTCGCCTCCGGTTGCCCGGGGTGCCAGCCCGCGGCTCTCAGCCAGGCGGTGAGGGTGTCGAGATCGGGCCGCAGCAGGCACCGCCCGTCCACCCAGTGACACCGGGTTGCACGAATAGCAAGACGGACGTACGGTTTTGTTGACGGCAGGAATCGGCGGTAAGTGTTGCCTAAGCACGGCAGCGCTCCGGCCGGTGCGAAAGACTGCTCAGGACTACTCACGGTCGCTGGTGTGAAGGAGTACGACGTGGCGAGCCTCGACACCTTCGGTGCGAAGACCCAGCTACGCGTCGGAGACGCGAGCTACGAGATTTTCAAGATCAGTAAGGTGGAGGGCCAGGAACGGCTCCCCTACAGCCTGAAGATCCTGCTGGAGAACCTGCTGCGGACCGAGGACGGCGCGAACATCACCGCCGAGCACATCCGTCAGCTCGGTGCGTGGGACCCGAGCGCGGACCCGAACGTCGAGATCCAGTTCACCCCGGCCCGGGTGCTGATGCAGGACTTCACCGGCGTACCGTGCGTGGTCGACCTGGCCACCATGCGTGAGGCCGTCCGCGAGCTGGGTGGTGACCCGACCAAGGTGAACCCGCTCGCCCCCGCCGAGCTGGTCATCGACCACTCGGTCATCGCCGACCTGTTCGGCCGCGAGGACGCCTTCGAGCGCAACGTCGAGCTGGAGTACGCGCGCAACAAGGAGCGCTACCAGTTCCTGCGCTGGGGCCAGAGCGCGTTCAACGAGTTCAAGGTGGTCCCGCCGGGCACCGGCATCGTGCACCAGGTCAACATCGAGTACCTGGCGCGCACCGTGATGGAGCGCGGCGGCCAGGCGTACCCGGACACGGTCGTCGGCACCGACTCGCACACCACCATGGTCAACGGCCTGGGTGTGCTGGGCTGGGGCGTCGGCGGCATCGAGGCCGAGGCCGCCATGCTCGGCCAGCCGGTCAGCATGCTGATCCCGCGGGTCGTCGGTTTCAAGCTCTCCGGCGAGATGCCGGCCGGCACCACCGCCACCGACCTGGTGCTGACCATCACCGAGATGCTGCGCAAGCACGGCGTGGTCGGCAAGTTCGTCGAGTTCTACGGCCCCGGCGTGGGCGCGGTGCCGCTGGCCAACCGGGCCACCATCGGCAACATGTCCCCGGAGTACGGCTCCACCGTCGCGATCTTCCCGATCGACGCCGAGACCGTCCGCTACCTGGAGTTGACCGGCCGTGACCCGCAGCAGGTCGCCCTGGTCGAGGCGTACGCCAAGGAGCAGGGCCTCTGGCACGACCCGGACCACGAGCCGGTCTACTCCGAGCAGTTGGAACTCGACCTGGGCACCATCGAGCCCTCGCTCGCCGGACCGAAGCGCCCGCAGGACCGGGTGCCGCTCGGCAACGCCAAGACCCTGTTCCGCTCGGCGCTCACCGACTACGTGTCCGCCGACGAGACCGGCGGCGACCCGGGCCGCAAGCCGGGCGTCCCGCAGCAGGAGCAGCCGTACGGCGTGACCGGCCACGCCGACGAGGCCAGCGCCGAGTCCTTTCCGGCCAGCGACTCCCCGGCCAACGGCATCGACGACCCGGCCGACGCGCCCCGCGACCTGGTGAACGCCGCTGTGGGTTCGGGCGGCCGGGCCAGCAACCCGATCCGGGTCACCGGCGCCGACGGCACCGAGTTCGAGCTGGACCACGGTGCCGTGGTGATCGCCGCGATCACCTCCTGCACCAACACCTCCAACCCGCAGGTGATGATCGGTGCGGCGCTGCTCGCCCGCAACGCCGTCGACAAGGGCCTGAACCGCAAGCCGTGGGTGAAGACCACCCTCGCGCCGGGCTCCAAGGTCGTCATGGACTACTACGAGCGGGCCGGTCTCACCCCGTACCTGGAGAAGCTCGGCTTCCACCTGGTCGGCTACGGCTGCACCACCTGCATCGGCAACTCCGGCCCGCTGCCGGAGGAGATCTCCGCCGGGGTGAACGAGGCCGACCTCGCCGTCGTCTCGGTGCTCTCCGGCAACCGCAACTTCGAGGGCCGGATCAACCCGGACGTGAAGATGAACTACCTGGCGTCCCCGCCGCTGGTGGTGGCGTACGCCCTGGCCGGCACGATGGACATCGACCTGGCCAACGAGCCGCTCGGTGAGGACAGCGAGGGCAACCCGGTCTTCCTGCGCGACATCTGGCCGAGCACCGCCGAGATCCAGGACGTGATCGCCTCCGCGATCGGTGCCACCGGTTTCAGCTCCGCGTACGCCGACGTCTTCGCCGGTGACGAGCGCTGGCAGTCCCTGCCGACCCCGACCGGGGACACCTTCGCCTGGGACGGCGACTCCACCTACGTCCGCAAGCCCCCGTACTTCGAGGGCATGCGGCAGCAACCGGAGCCGGTGACCGACATCGCCGGTGCCCGGGTGCTGGCCAAGCTCGGCGACTCGGTGACCACCGACCACATCTCGCCGGCCGGCTCCATCAAGGCCGACTCCCCGGCCGGGCAGTACCTCGCCGAGCACGGCGTGCCGCGCCACGAGTTCAACTCCTACGGTTCCCGCCGGGGCAACCACGAGGTGATGATCCGGGGCACCTTCGCCAACATCCGGCTGCGTAACCAGTTGGTTCCCGGGGTGGAGGGCGGCTTCACGGTCAACCACCTGACCGGGGAGCAGACCTCGATCTACGACGCCTCCATGGCGTACCAGGAGGCGGGGGTGCCGCTGGTCATCCTGGCCGGCAAGGAGTACGGATCCGGCTCGTCGCGGGACTGGGCGGCCAAGGGCACCATGCTGCTCGGGGTGCAGGCCGTCATCGCCGAGTCCTACGAGCGGATCCACCGCTCCAACCTGATCGGCATGGGCGTGCTGCCGTTGCAGTTCCCCGCCGGGGAGAACGCCGAGTCGCTGGGGCTGACCGGCACCGAGACGTTCTCCATCTCCGGGGTCACCGCCCTCAACGACGGCGACACCCCGCGCACGGTGAAGGTCACCACCGACGGCGGGGTGGAGTTCGACGCGGTGGTGCGGATCGACACCCCCGGTGAGGCGGACTACTACCGGCACGGCGGCATCCTGCAGTACGTGCTGCGCCGCATGATCGCCAGCTGACCGCGATGCCGTGAGGGCTCCCACCCCGACGGGGTGGGAGCCCTCGGTGCTGCGGGGTCCGTCAGTCGGTGCGACGGGCCGCCCGGATCTTCATGGCGTGCTCCACGAGCATGATGAGCACCTCCTTGACCGACTCCCGCTGCCGGGCGTCGCACAGCAGCACCGGCACCTCGGAGTCGAGGTTCAGCGCCGCCTGCACCTCGTCGAGCCGATACCGGCGGGCCCCCTCGAAGCAGTTGACCGCGACGAGGAACGGTGTTCCCCGACCCTCGAAGTAGTCGATGGAGGGGAAGCAGTCGGCCAGCCGACGAGTGTCGGCCAGTACCACCGCGCCGATCGCCCCGAGGGCCAACTCGTCCCAGACGAACCAGAACCGGTCCTGACCCGGGGTGCCGAACAGGTACAGCACCAGGTCGTCGCTGATGGTGATCCGACCGAAGTCCATCGCGACGGTGGTGGTCCGCTTCGTCTCGACGCCTTCCAGGTCGTCGATGCCCACACCGGATTCGGTCAGCACCTCCTCGGTCCGCAGCGGACGCGTCTCACTCACCGCACCGACCAGGGTGGTCTTACCCGCCCCGAACCCGCCGGCGATCAGAATCTTGATCGCGGTGGGCAGCGTGGCCGCGTCCGCCGGCCGGTCAGAGTGCCCGTGTTCCATTGACAACCGCCTCGAAGATGCTGGGTAGGGTTACTGCTCCCCGCCGGTCTGCTCGGCTGAGCGGGGCGGTGACGCGACGTACTTGCCGACCCGGGTGACCAGCATGGCCATCTCGTACGCGATCAGACCGACGTCGGCGTCCGCACTGGCCAGCACCGCCAGGCAGGCGTTGCGGCCGGCGGCTGTGACGAACAGGAACGACGACTGCATCTCGATGATCGTCTGCTGCACCTGTCCGCCACCGAACCGCTTGCCGGCGCCACGGGCCAGGCTCTGGATGCCGGCGGCCATCGCCGCCAGATGCTCGCCGTCGTCGCGGCTGAGCCCCTGCGAGGAGGCCATCAGCAGACCGTCGGCGGACAACGCGACCGCGTGCTCGGCCTGCTTGACCCGGCCTACCAGATCGTCCAGCAACCACGTCAGGTCGGCACTCGAAGCCGTCTTCTGCCCCACTTCGTCGTCCCTCTTCTCCTCCGGCTCATCACCGGCTCACTTGGGCCTGACCGTTCTCCCCGGGCTCACCGGGCAGCGCACCTCGGTCAGGTCTCCTGTTGATCGGCGTCGTCGGACTCATCGTCGGGTCCGGGCCGACCGCCAGCACCGAGCAGCCGGGCGGCGTCGGAGCGTCCCCGCCGGGTGCCGGTCTGGTACGAACTCATCATGCGCCGGACCTGCTCCGGCTCCCGGATCGTGTCGTCGCCCTCCGCCACCGCCTCGGGCTCGGCTCGCAACGCCGGTGCCAGGCTCGCCTGCCGTACCCGGACCGGCAGGCCCGACTCGGTGCGGGTCAGCCCGATCCCGCTGGCCGTGAGGTGGCCCGGCTCGGTTGGCTGACCGGCAGGGTCGGCACCGGCGCTCGGCCCGGGATTCGCCGACCGGCGCGGCTGCCAGGGCGAGCCGTGGACGGACGCGGTGGTGACCGGCAGTCCGGTCGGGACCGTCGGTCCGTTCAACGCCGCGGATTGGGCCGGCCCGCCCCGGGGTTCGGTCGACGGCCCGGATCCGTCGGCGCCGGTCGCCGACGCCTTCCCCGGCACGCTCGGCTCGCTCTCGTCCCCGATGATCAGGTCGCTCGGGATCAACACCACGGCGGTCGTCCCGCCGTACGCCGACTCCCTGAGCCGGACCCGCACGCCGTGCCGGGTGGCCAACCGGCTCACCACGTAGAGACCCAGCCGGGACGCGTCGCCGTGGGTCAGCTCACCACCGTCTCCGATCCGGTGGTTGGCGGCGGCGCGGTCCGCCTCGGTCATGCCCGGACCGCGGTCCTCGATCTCGACGGCGAAGCCGTTGGCGACCGGTTGACCACGGACCTCGACGCTTGTGTGCGGCGGTGAGAAGGTGACTCCGTTCTCGATCAGCTCGGCGAGCAGGTGGATGACCGCACCGACGGCCGGCCCGGCCAGCGAGACATCGGCGATCTCGCGCACCGTGACGCGGGGGTAGTCCTCGACCTCACCGACCGCGCCCCGGACCACGTCCACCATCGGGACGCCGCGGCGCCAGGCCCGGCCGGGGGTGGCGCCGCCGAGGGTGATCAGGTTCTCCGTGTGGCGCCGCGCCCGGGTGGCCAGGTGGTCGACGCGGAACAGGTCTTCCAGTTCCTCGGCGTCGTGCTCGCGCCGCTCCATCGCGTCGAGCAGGGTGAGCTGGTGGTGCACCAGGGCCTGGGTACGCCGGGCCAGGCCCAGGAACACCTCGCCTGCGGCCCGACGCAGCTCGGCCTGCTCGACGGCGGTGCGGACGGCGGTCTGCCGCACCACGTCCAGGGCCCGGCCGACCTGGCCGATCTCGTCGTCGCCGAGGCGCAGCGGCGGTGCCTCCTCGGCGATGTCCACCTGCTCACCGCGCCCGAGCCGCTCGGCAACGCGCGGCAACCGTTCGTCGGCGAACTGGAGCGCCGCGTCGCGCAGTCGGTGCCACCGCCGCGCCCGAGCCCGTGCCGTGGTGATCGAGACGACCACCGCGGCGATGACCACGAGCAGACCGAGGCCTGTGGCGAGGACCAGTCGGACGATGACGCCGATCGCGACCGGGGTGGCGTTGCTAACGACGTCGTCCCCACCGGCCAGCACCATGTCACCGATCTCGATCAGCGCCGCAGCCGTGACATTCGACCAGTCCGAGGTCGAGAACGGCGGTCGGGCGGTGCCGGTGCCGTTCATGATCCGGGTTTCCAGATCGGCCAGCCGCCGGAAGCTCGTCCCGGTGACCAGTTGTTCGTAGCGGCGCTGGTCGGCATCGGGCAGCCGGACGACCGCCTGCTCGGCGAGGAACTGCCGGGCACCGACGATCCGGGTGAACTCGGCCCGCTCGGCCGGGGTTATCCGGCCGGCGGCGAGCACGCCGGCCAGCAGAGCGTCCTCCTGGGACAGCAGTTCCCGAGCCTGGTTGAGCCGGATCAGTTGGGTGGTGTCGTCGGCGATCTGGTCGTCGTCGACATTGCCGAGTTCGTCGTACACCTCGTAGAACGACTCGATCAGCTCGGTGAACGCCGTCCCGGTGACGCCGCGGCCGATGTTGCGTCCGTCGACGGCGGCACGCGTGTCGGGTAACGCGGCCAGTTGCCGCTTCGACTCGGCGAGGCGGTCGTGCAGCGCGTCGCTGCCGAGCAGGCCGACCTGCCAGTGGTCGCTCGACTCGACGTACTCGGCGGCCAACTGGTCGGTGCGCGCGCGCAACCGGGTCAGCTCGTCCAACGTCGTCTCGTTCGGCCGTCCGAGGTAGACCAGCGAGGTGCGCCGTTCCAGTTGCAACTGCAGCAGCAGCGGCTCGGTGGGGTCGAAGACCCGCACGTCGAGTGCCCGCATACCGAGCAGGTCGACTCCATCGCGGACGGTGACCCAGGCAGTGAAGCCCCACAGCGCCACAAGCGCGGCCAGCAGGGCCACCACCTTGGTACGCAGACTCCTACTGCGGGAACCCATTACACCGTCCCTGGCCCTGAGCTAGTTGACCGGTCAGTCAGGAGTGAGGCACACAGCACACCGACCCCGGCGCAACCTAACAACGTCACCGGATCAACTCAAGCGCTCGTGATCATGCCGTGGTCGACCTGGTGCGGTGTCCCGGAACGCGCACCGGACCGCGCCGGGCAACCGGCACCGCCGCCCGTACGCTGAGCTGCGTCGCGCGGGCGCCGGGGCCCCTCGGCCCGCCCGTCGGGGACCGGGTGATCTACGTCATGTCCGTCCGACCCGACCCGGACCGCGCGGGCCGAGACGACTGGCCACCGCCCGTCGCGAGGACGGGCTCGCCGGCGCCAGCGAGCCCGTCCGTGGGATTCGCCGACGGGAATGCGGGCCCTGGTCGGCCCCGCTGTGCCAGGCTCAGGGACATGGACGACAAGACCATCCTGAGCCGGATCTCGGATCTGGTCGACGAGGAGCACCGGCTGCGCGCACAGGCGCAGGAACACGAGACGGGCACCGACGACGAGGCCCGCGCCCGGCTACGCGAGCTGGAGGAATCCCTCGACCAGTGCTGGGACCTGCTGCGCCGCCGCCGCGCCGCTCGGCAGGCCCACGGCGATCCGGAGGCCCAGGGCGCCCGCCCCGTGCCCGAGGTCGAACGGTATCTGCAGTGAGCGCCGCGTACCCGCACCTCGCCGCCCGGTCGGCGGCGCCCGCCACCCGGTCCGGCTCGGTCGGGCTCCGGTAACCGTGACGGGCTCCGGGCGGCGGTGACCGCCCGGAGCCCGCTGGTCAGGCCAGACCGGCCTCGCGGCACAGCACCTCGGTCAGCACCGTCGGGTCCACGAGATCCGCCGGCAGGCCCCGGGCGGCGAACCAGGTGGCGACGATGCGAACGTCGCGGGCGAGGAACTCCCGCCCCTGCGGGTTGGCCACGACGTCGACCACCTGCGGCAGGTCGATCAGCGCCAACCGTCCCGCGTGCACCAGCAGGTTGTACGGCGACAGGTCACCGTGCGCGTAGCCGGCCCGGGCCAGGACGACAAGCGCGTCGACCAACTGCCCCCACAGGTCACGCAGATCGGCCGGCGACGGGCGCAGTTCGGCCAGCCGGGGTGCGGCCGTTCCCTCCTCAGGGTCGCCGAGGAACTCCAGCATCAGCTCGGTGCCGCGCAGCTGTACCGGGTACGGCACGGTGACCGTGCCGTAGCGCTCACCGATCTCCCAGAGCCGGCTGAGGGCGGCGAACTCCGCCGCCGCCCACTGACCGGCGATCATCTGCCGGCCGAACGCGGTCCGGCCGGTCATCGCCCGCATCTCACGCGAGCGGCGCACCCGGCGCCCTTCGAGGTATCCCGCGTCCCGGTGAAACAGCCGGTGCCGAGGATCCCGGTAGCGTTTCGCCGCCAGCAGGCAGAAGCGGTCGGTGCCGGGAAGGCCCCGGCGCACCAGGTGGACGTCGGCCTCCTTGCCGGTCTTGAGCACACCGAGTTCGGTGTCCTTCGCGGCCAGCTCGGTGACCAGCCAGTGCGGGTGCGGTTGCGGACCGTGCACGGCGTCGTCCCAGGAGGACCACGTCTCGTCGGTCTCCGGGTCAGGCTCGTCGGGGTCGGTCGGAGCGGGGCCGGTCGGTCGGCCGCGCTTCAGGAAGTGCGGTTCGTCGTCGTCGAAGCGGCGGCGGCCGCGGGTCCGGCGCTCGGGCGCCGGGAAGTCGTGATCGCGCATGGTGCGGGTGATCCCTTGGTCGAGTTGTCAGGAGGCAGGAAGTGACCTGCGAAGACGGCCATGACCGACCTCCTTCCCTCGTCCGGGCGCACGCCCGGGTCGCACGCTGCGCGGACCATGCTCGTCGGCGGTACCCGCCTGGTCAACCGAATTAGTCAGGCACCCATGATCTCGGCGATGGCGGCGATCACGGTGTCCACCGTCGCGGTGGGCGCGAAGCGGGCGTCGGTCCAGGGCCGCCCCCGGTGCAGCCAGATGCTGGGCAGGCCGACGGCGGTGGCTCCGCCGATGTCCGCCTCCGGACCGTCCCCGACCACCCAGGCGCCGCGCAGCGGCATTCTGGCCCGCTGCGCGGCCAGCGCGAAGATGCGGGGGTTGGGCTTGCTGACCCCGGCCTCCTCGGAGATCACCCAGTCGGCGATGTACCGGTCCAACCCGGTGCGGCGGATCTTGGTGTCCTGCTGCCGAACCGCGCCGTTGGTCACCACCACCGGCATCCAGCCGGCGTCGTCGGCGATCCGCAGGGCACACGCCACCAGCGGATCCAGCCGGGTGAACTCGACGACTCCGTCGTGCAGTTCCTCCACCAGGTCGATGGAGGGGATCCGCAACCGGTAGCGGTCCCGGATCGCGTCCGCCACGTCCCAGCGGTCCGTCAACCCGTCGGCGTCGATGGACAGCAGCCACTCGATGTCGTGCGGTGGCGCTCCGATGCCGTCGAGGAAGCGCTGCGCCCAGGTGCGGAACGGCCCGGCCCGATCGAGCAGGGTGTTGTCCAGGTCCAGCAGGAGCAGCGGCACTCGGGCACCTTACGGGAATCGGGTGCCTCGCCGACAGGGCGGAAGGTTACGCGGTGGTGTCGGTCGGGAACCGTCGCCGTCCGCGGCCTGCCAGAGAACCAAGCCGTACGTACGGTTTGCGTCAGCAAGGGGGAGCTGACACGATCGACACGTGCCCAGAGTAAGCCAGGACCAGCTCGACGCCCGCCGACAGGAGATCCTCGCCGCCGCGCGGGCCTGCTTCGCCCGGCACGGCTACGAGGGCGCGACCGTGCGCCGGCTGGAGGAGGCCACCGGCCTCTCCCGCGGCGCCATCTTCCACCACTTCCGGGACAAGGACTCGCTCTTCCTGGCCGTCGCCGAGGACGACGCCGCCACGATGGTGGAGACCGTGGCCCGCAACGGACTGGTCCAGGTGATGCGGGACCTGCTCGCCCGGGCGGTCTCCCCGGACACCACCGGATGGCTGGGCAGCCAACTGGAGGTGTCGCGACGGCTGCGTACCGACCCCACCTTCGCCACCCGGTGGGCGCAGCGGTCGGCCGCCATCGCCGAGGCGACCCGGGACCGGCTGGCCCGTCAACGTGAGGCCGGCGTACTCCGCGAGGACATTCCCATCGACGTGCTGGCCCGTTTTCTCGAACTCGCCTACGACGGCTTGGTGCTCCACCTGGCCATGGGCCGACCCGCCGGTGACCTGGGCGCGGTGCTCGACCTGGTCGAGGAAGCGGTACGCCGGCGCTGACCTCGGCAGGTAACGAGAAGATAACTCGACCCTCCGGGCAGCCGGAGGCTGGCGTCGCCGCTCCACAATGAAGCCGCGTTCCCTCGCGTGACAGGAGCAGGCCATGACGGGTTTCGCAGTCGACTACGACACCTGGGGAGTTCCCAGTCCCACCTTCATCACGCTCTACCTGCTGGCCACGGTGATCGCCGTCGCCGCCGTGCTGATCCGTCGCCGAGCGCTGCTGGGCGGGCATGCCGCTCCGCCGGCCAACCAGCTGAGCCCACAGCAGGTCGCCTACCTCAACGGGGGCGACGACCTCGCCGTCTGGACCTCGCTGGGCACGCTGCGCACCCAGGGCGCGATCGGCGTCCACCCGGACCACCGGCTGACCGCCGACGGTCCGCTGCCACCCGCCGCCACCCAACTCGACCGGGCCATCCACTACGCCGCGACGCAGCGCACCCTGGCCCGGGACCTGCGGCGCACCGAGTGGGTCGAGCGGGCCCTCACCGAGCTGCGCGACGGGCTCGACCAACGCGGTCTGGCGATCGGCCCGGACCGGCGGGCGGCGTTGCGCCACGGTCCGCTGCTGCTGGTCGCGCTGCTGGCGCTCGGTGTCGCCCGGATCGTCGCCGGGCTCGCCAACCACCGTCCGGTCTGGTACCTGGTACTCACCGTCCTCGCGCTCGGCGCGCTGACCACCGTGCTGCTCGTCCGGGTGCCCCGCCGGACCCGAGCGGCCGAGACCGCGCTCCGGACGCTGCGCCAGCGCAACCGACACCTCGCGCCCGCCTCGAACCCGGCGTACGCCACCTACGGAGCGGCGGGGGCGGCCATGGCGGTGGCTCTCTACGGCACCGCGTCGCTCTGGGCCCTCGATCCGACGTTCGCCCAGCAGGCCGAGATCCAGCGCCAGGCCGTGGCCAGCGGTGCGAACTCCACCACAGCGTGCGGTGGCGGCAGCACCGCAGGAGTAGGCGACGGCGGTTGCGGTGGGGGTGGGGGCTGCGGTGGCGGCGGGTGCGGCGGATGAACCTTCCGCACGGCGTCGGCATCGGCTGGCGGCCGGAGATCTCCGGGTTCGTCGCCGAACTGCCCGGCCTGCGATTCGTCGAGGTGGTCGCCGAATCGGTACCGGCCGCCGGACCGCCACCGGACGATCTTGTCGAACTGCGCGACCGGGGCGTCACGGTCGTACCGCACGGCGTGCGGCTCTCCCTCGGCGGCGCGGAACCGGTCGACCCGGCCCGGGTGGCCCACCTGGCGGCGGTCGCGCAGCAGCTGGCGGCTCCCCTGGTCAGCGAGCACATCGCCTTCGTCCGGGCCGGCGGGCTGGAGGCCGGTCACCTGCTGCCGCTGCCCCGCACCCACGAGGCGGTCGACGCGATCTGCGCCAACATCGTCCGCGCCCAGGCGGAGCTGCCGGTTCCGATCGCGCTGGAGCCGATCGCCGCCCTGTTCGACTGGCCGGACGACGAACTCGACGAGGCGGCGTTCCTCACCGAGATCCTGGACCGCACCTCGGCGCTGCTGCTGCTCGACGTCGCCAACGTGTACGCCAACGCCCGCAACCGGGGCACCGACCCGCTGGCACTACTGGACCGGCTGCCGCTGGAACGGGTGGCGTACCTGCACGTCGCGGGCGGCGCCGAGCACGGCGGCTTCTACCACGACACGCACACCGACCCGATCGGGCGGGAGGTGCTGGAGCTGCTCGGCGAACTGTGCGCCCGACACCGTCCGCCAGCAGCCCTGCTGGAACGCGACGGGCACTATCCTCCGGCGGCCGAGCTACGCACCGAACTCGACGCCGTGGCCACGACCTGCGGCTTCCCGGCGGTCACATGACACCGGCCGAGGTACCCGACGAGCCGACCGCCCGGGCGGTCGGATCACTGGCCTCGCGGCAGGCGGAACTGGTCGCGGCGCTGGTGGCCGGTGGTGCACCGCCGTCCGGCTTCGCACCCGGGCCGTTGGCCGCCGCCCGCGCCGCCCTGCTGCGCAAGCGGGCCGGCGAGGTCGCCCGGCACTGGCCACTGCTCGCCGCCGGGCTCGGCCCGGCCTGGCCGACGGTGTTCATCGAGTGGGCGGCCGGCCGACCCACCGGCGGTGGACTACGCGACGGCTGGGACCTGGCTCGCGCGCTGCACGCCCGCACCGCCCTGCCGGCGCTGGGTGCGGAGGAACTGGCCGTCCGGGAGGCGGAATTCCGGTACGACGGGCACCGGGCACCGCGCCGTCGCCGGTCCCCCGCCCTCGGGCGGGTCGGCAGCGCGTTCGCCGTCCAGGTCGCCGGTCGGGTACGCCTGCTGCGCCCGGCTCGCCCCTGAGAACCCGACCCACGACCCGGGACCACCCCTGTTTCCCGTCGGGCGGGCTGGGGCAGGATCGTCGGCATGGATCTCGGACTGACCGATCGGGTGTACGTGCTCACCGGCGCATCCCGTGGGCTCGGGTACGCCACCGCACAGTGCCTGGTGAACGACGGCGCCCGGGTGGTGCTCTGCGCCCGGCACGCCGAACCGGTGGAGGCCGCCGTGACCGGCCTCGGCGGGCCCGACCGGGCGGTCGGCGTCACCGCCGACCTGGCGGACCCGGCGACACCCGAACGCCTGCTGACCACCGCACAGGACCACTTCGGCCGCGTCGACGGTGCCCTGGTCTCCGTCGGTGGACCGCCCGCCGGCAGTGCCGCGTCGGTCGCCGACGAGCAGTGGCGGCAGTCCTTCGAGACCGTCTTCCTCGGCAGCGTCCGCATGGTACGGACGGTCGCCGCGGCACTGCCCGAGGGCGGCGCCATCGCGTTGGTGCTCTCCACCTCGGCACGCGGCCCGGTTCCCGGGCTGGGCATCTCCAACGGCCTGCGGCCCGGCCTGGCCGGCGTCGCCAAGGACATCGCCGACGAGTACGGCCCCCGCGGCGTACGGGTGGTCGGGCTGCTGCCGGGTCGACTGCTGACCGACCGCAACCGGGACCTCTTCGCCGCCACCGGCGACCCCGAACGGGCCCGGGCCGAGGCGGAGGCCGCCATCCCGCTGCGCCGCATCGGTGACCCGGCTGAGTTCGGTCGGGTCGCCGCCTTCGTGCTCTCCCCCGCGGCCAGCTACCTCACCGGCGTCACCGTGCCGGTCGACGGCGGCGCGCTGCGCGGCCTGTGACCGCCGGCCAGCCGCCCCGCCCCCACCGGCGGGCCGCCCACAGCAGGTCAGCGAACCCGCTGCGGCCGGTGCCCGCCGTCCACGGCAGGTCGACCAATCCGTCCCGGCCGGGGCCCGAGAAGCCACGGGTGTACCCGCGCCCGAGCCGGGAGGAACTGGCCGCAGCGGCCGACAGGACCATCCCGGACCTCATCGCCGTCGGGCTGGACGTGCTGTTCGTCGGGATCAACCCCGGGCTCTGGTCGGCGGCGACCGGGTGGCACTTCGCCCGCCCCGGCAACCGGTTCTGGCCGGCCCTGCACCGGGGCGGGTTCACCCCCCGCCTGCTGCACCCCAGCGAGCAGGACGACCTGCCGGCGCTCGGCCTCGGCATCACCAACATGGTGGCCCGGGCCAGCGCTCGCGCCGACGAGCTGACCGCCGCCGAACTTGTCGACGGCGCCCGGCAGCTCACCGACAAGGTGGCCCGGTACCGGCCGCGCTGGGTCGCGGTGGTCGGGGTGACGGCGTACCGGATCGGCTTCGCCCGGCCGAAGGCGGGCTTCGGGCCGCAACCGGAACAGCTGGCCGACGCCCGGCTCTGGGTGCTGCCCAACCCCAGCGGCCTGAACGCCCACTTCACCCCGCAGACCCTCGGTGCCGCCTTCGCCGAACTCCACGCCGCCACCCTCGGGTGAGCGGCGGACGGACCAGCGACCTCAGTTGGCGGCGGCGGGCGGCATGGCCTCGTCGGCGATGTACTCCCGGGTGGGAATGACCACCGGTTCCGGCCCGGTAGCGTCGGCGTACGGACTCGGCGAATCGGCCACCGCGAACTGGGTGCGGTACAACTCCGCGTAGAGGCCACCGACCGCGACCAGCTCGTCGTGGCGGCCCCGCTCCACGATGCGGCCGTCGTCGAGGACCAGGATCTGGTCGGCGTCCCGGACGGTGGACAGGCGGTGGGCGATCACCAGGGCGGTACGCCCGGTCAACGCCACCGACAGCGCCCGTTGCACCGCCGCCTCGCTCTCCGAGTCGAGGTGGGCGGTGGCCTCGTCGAGGATCACGATCGACGGTGCCTTGAGCAGCAGCCGGGCGATGGCGATGCGCTGCTTCTCGCCACCGGAGAAGCGGTATCCACGCTCGCCGACGGTGGTGTCGAGCCCGTCCGGCAGCGACCTGACCAGGTCGGCGACCTGCGCCCCGGCCAGCGCCGCCCACAGCTCGTCATCGGTGGCGTCCGGCTTCGCGTAGCGCAGATTTTCCGCGATGGTCTCGTGGAACAGGTGCGAATCCTGGGTGACCACGCCGATCTCGTCGCGCAGCGAGTCGAGCCGGGCATCGCGGACATCGACCCCGCCGACGAGCACCTGCCCGTCGGTGACGTCGTAGATGCGGGAGATCAGCATGGACAGCGTGGACTTGCCGGCACCGGAGGGCCCGACCAGCGCCACCATCTGCCCCGGCTCGACGCTGAACGACACGCCCTTGAGCACCGGTTCGTTGATCGTACGATCCAGCGCGGCGACCTCCTCCAACGACGCGAGCGAGATCTCCGCGGCGCTCGGGTAGCGGAACCGGACGTCCCGGAACTCGACCGTCCCGGCACCCTCGGGGATCCGCACCGCGTCGGGCCGTTCCTTGATGCCCGGCTGCAGGTCGAGCACCTCGAAGACCCGGTCGAACGAGACGAGCGCGCTCATCACGTCAACTCGGACGTTGCTCAGCGCGGTGAGCGGGCCGTAGAGGCGGGTGAGCAGCAACGCGAGGGTCACCACGGTGCCGGCGCTGACCTGGCCGCTGACCGCGAGCCAGCCGCCGAGGCCGTAGGTCAGGGCCTGCGCCAGCGAGGCCACCAGCAGCATGGCCACGAAGAAGGTCCGCGAGTACATCGCGGAGGTGATGCCGATGTCGCGGACCCGTTCGGCGCGGGCGGCGAAGCGGGCCGCCTCGGCGTCGGGCCGACCGAAGAGCTTCACCAGCAACGCGCCGGCCACCCCGAACCGCTCGGTCATCGTCGCGTTCATCTTGGCGTCGAGGTTGTACGACTCGCGGGTGATCTCGGCCAGCCGCCGGCCCACCCGGCGCGCCGGAATGATGAACACCGGCAGCAGGACCAGGGAGAGCGCCGTGATCTGCCAGGAGAGAGTCAGCATCACCACGGCGGTGAGGACCAGTTGGATCACGTTGCTGACCACGCCCGACAACGTCGAGGTGAACGCCCGCTGGGCCCCCATCACGTCGTTGTTGAGCCGGCTGACCAGCGCACCGGTCTGCGTCCGGGTGAAGAACTGCAGCGGCATCCGCTGCACGTGGTCGTAGACGCGGGTACGCAGGTCGAGGATGATGCCTTCACCGATGCGGGCCGAATACCACCGTTGGGCCAGCGACAGGAGAGCGTCGGCGACCGCGAGCGCGGCGATGAACAGGGCCAGCCGGATCACCAGCGCCCCGGCCTCGGCGCCACCCCGGGTGATCGCGTCGATCACGTCGCCGGCCAGCAGCGGGGTCGCCACCCCGATCACCGCGGCGACGATCACGGTGAGCAGGAAGACGACGATGTCGCGCCGGTAGGGGTGGGCGAAGGCGACGATCCGACGGGCGACACCGCGCTTGAGTCGGTGCGCGGAGATGTCGTCCTGGCTGCGCATCGAGCGGAGCATGCTCCAACCGCCCATGCCGCCAGCGGCCATGTGGTTGGACACGCTCACCTCCGGGTAAGGACGTCGTACGTCGTCGGGTCAATTCTCCCGACGCCTACGACAACCACGCGAGTAACCCGGATCTTCCCGAACGGTCCTTACTATTCGCCTCGTCCGGCAAGATCCCGCAGTCGGCGCGTCTGCGCCTCCCGCTCGGCGCGCTGCTGCTCGGCGTGGGTACGCCCGGCGGCGCCGGCGAGCAGGGCCTTGATCTCGACAACGGCGTCCCGGCTGGGGGCGAGCAGCCCGGCGGTCAGGTCGCGCACCGCCTCGTCCAACTCGGCGGTGGGAACCACGAGCGTGGCCAGTCCGATCCGGTCGGCCTCGACGGCGTCCATCCGCCGTCCGGTGGTGCAGATCTCCAGCGCGCGGGCGTAGCCGACCAGCTCGACCAGGCGCTTGGTGCCGGCCAGGTCGGGCACCAGACCCAAGGTCACCTCGGCCATGGCGAACGTCGCGTCCTCGGCCAGCACCCGCAGGTCGCAGGCGAGGGCGAGTTGGAAACCGGCACCGATGGCGTGCCCCTGGACGGCGGCGACCGAGATGACGTCCGGGCGGTGCAGCCAGGTGAACCCGCCCTGGTATTCCGCGATCCGGTCGGCGCACTCCTGCTCCGGCAGGGTGGTCAGCTCGGCGAAGGAACCCGGCCCGGAGGCACCGGCCACCGTCAGGTCGAGACCGGCGGAGAAGGACCGCCCCTCGCCGCGTACCACGACCACGCGCACGTCACCGGGAAGCTCCCGGGAGAATTCGCTCATCGCGCGCCACATCGTCGGCGTCTGGGCGTTGAGCACGTCGGGCCGGCACAGGGTGACCGTGGCAACCGGCCCGTCGCATTCCAGCCGGACCCCGGTCGCCTCGGCGGTCACCGGGCGGCCCGGGTCGCGGTGGTGGTGGCGGTGCTGCTGGACGACGCTGACGGGCGGGTCACGCCTTCTTGCGGCGCCGGGCGCCGCCGCGCTGCCGCAGCTGCACCCCGGACTCGGTGAGTACGCGGTGGATGAACCCGTACGATCGCCCGGTCGAGGCCGCGAGCGCCCGGATGCTCTCGCCTCCGGTGTACCGCTTGACGAGGTCCTTCGCGAGCGTCTGACGCTCGGCTCCGACGATCCGGCGACCCTTCTCAGTGCTGGTGGCTGTGCCAGTGGCTGCCATGCTGTGTCCTCACGTCCCAGACTGTGCGGTTCGGATACGGTCCCACCTATTAGACCGTCTCGAACGATCATGCGCCAGATATCAACTATTCGCCAACCGACACGCTATGCAGTGTCAGCTTCCCGATAGGTGATGCCGCCGCCGACTCAGGCCAGCTCGACCAGTTCCAGCAGGTCGTCGCTCCAGGCGTCCTCGTCGCCGTCCGGCAGCAGGATCGCCCGGTCCGGCTTGAGCGCGAGCACCGCGCCCGGGTCGTGCGTGACCAGCACGATCGCGCCCGGATAGCGGGCGATGGCGTCGAGCACCTGCTCCCGGCTCACCGGGTCCAGGTTGTTCGTCGGCTCGTCGAGCAGCAGCACGTTGGCACCGGAACAGACCAGGGTCGACAGCGCCAACCGGGTCTTCTCGCCACCGGAGAGCACCCCGGCGGGCTTGTCGACGTCCTCGCCGGAGAAGAGGAAGGCGCCCAGGATCTTCCGCAGCTCGGTGTCGGTCTGCTCGACCGCCGCCGCCCGCATGTTCTCCAGCACGGTCCGTTCCACGTCCAGCGTCTCGTGCTCCTGCGCGTAGTAGCCCAGTCGCAGACCGTGACCGGGGCGCACCTCGCCGGTGTCCGGCTCCAGCAGGCCGCCGAGCATCCGCAACAAAGTGGTCTTGCCGGCGCCGTTGAGCCCGAGGATGGCCACCCGGGAGCCCCGGTCCACCGCCACACTCACGTCGGTGAAGATCTCCAACGAGCCGTACGACTTGGACAGGCCGGTCGCGGTCAGCGGCGTCTTGCCGCACGGCGCCGGTGCGGGGAACCGCACCTTCGCCACCTTGTCGGCGACGCGTACCTCTTCCAGGCCGGACATCAGCCGTTCCGCGCGACGGGCCATGTTCTGCGCGGCGACCGTCTTGGTGGCCTTGGCCCGCATCTTGTCGGCCTGGGCCATCAGCGCGCCGGCCTTCTTCTCGGCGTTGGCGCGCTCCCGGCGACGACGGCGCTCGTCGGTCTCGCGCGCCTCCAGGT
This sequence comes from Verrucosispora sp. WMMC514, assembly GCF_027497295.1. Taxonomy (NCBI): domain Bacteria; kingdom Bacillati; phylum Actinomycetota; class Actinomycetes; order Micromonosporales; family Micromonosporaceae; genus Micromonospora; species Verrucosispora sp. WMMC514. Next base: position 296,005 of record NZ_CP114906.1, read on the forward strand.
ACGCCTTCCAGCCCAGGTTGTAGACGTCGACCACGCTGCGGGTGGCGTCGAGGAACCACACCTTGTTGACCACCGACTCCAGCAGGTCACCGTCGTGGGAGATCACGATCAGACCGCCCTTGTGGTTGGCGAGGAAACCCCGCAACCAGGTGATCGAGTCGGCGTCGAGGTGGTTGGTCGGCTCGTCCAGCAGCAGGATGCCGCCGCCGTTCTCGCCGGCGTCCCGGAACAGGATCCGGGCCAGCTCGATGCGGCGACGCTGACCGCCGGAAAGGGTGCCGATGGTCTGCGCCAGGGCCCGCTCGGGCAGCCCCAGGTTGGCGCAGATGCGGGCCGCCTCGGCCTCGGCCGCGTACCCGCCGAGCGCGGCGAACTGATCCTCCAGCGCGCCGTAGCGACGGACCAGGCGCTCGTCGGCGTCCTCGGCGAGCCGCGCCTCCAGCTCCTTCATCCCGGCCATCAGGGCGTCCAGGCCGCGAGCGGAGAGCACCCGGTCCCGGCCGGTGACGTCCAGATCACCGGTCCGCGGGTCCTGCGGCAGGTAGCCGACGGCGCTGCGCCGGTCGACCTGCCCGGCGTACGGCTGGCCCTCCCCGGCGAGCACCTTCAGCGTGGTGGTCTTGCCGGCGCCGTTGCGCCCGACCAGGCCGATCCGGTCACCGGGCTGCACCCGCAGCGTGGTGTCGGACAGCAGGATCCGGGCGCCGGCGCGCAGTTCCAGGCCGGTGGCAGTGATCATTTCCAGGTACTCGCTCTCGGGATCCGAAGGGCTGACTCAGGGCACACGAAAGCGCCGGCGGATCCACCAGACCCGTCGGCGCGGGGCGTTCAGCCTTCGCAGCGCAGCACGGCACCAAGTGTACCGGGCCCGCCGCGGTACCCCACGCGGATTACCGAGCAAGATCGTCGGGTACCGGATCGCCGACCGGACCCGGTTCCGGCTAACGAGCCACTCACTGATCGGGGTCACCATGGAGCTGAACGAGAACGCACGGATCGACACCAGTCAGGTGGAGGACCGGCGAGGCAGCGGCGGAGGCGGCGGCGGGATGGGCATCCCCATCCCGATCGGCGGCGGGCGCGGCGGCATCGTCGGCATCGTCATCGCCGTACTGGTGGCCCTCGTCGGTGGCGGCTTCGGCCTGAACGCCATGACCGGCGGCGCGGAGCAGGGCGACAACACCGCGCTGGAGCAGCGCTGCGCCGCCGAGAACGCGCTGGAGCAGCTCGACTGCCGCAACACCCTCTACGTCAACTCGATCCAGGCGTACTGGCGCACCGCCCTGCCGCAGTCCCTCGGCGAGCAGTACCGGCCGACCCGCACCGTCTTCTTCAGCCAGGCCGTCAACACCGCCTGCGGCCAGGCCGACTCCGGGGTCGGCCCGTTCTACTGCCCCGCCGACTCGCTCGTCTACATCGACCTCTCCTTCTACGAGGTGCTCGCCACTCAACTGGGCGCCGAGGGCGAGTTCGCCCAGCCGTACGTGCTGGCCCACGAGTACGGCCACCACGTGCAGAACCTGCTCGGCACCAACGAGCAGGTGCGCCGCCAGCAGCAGCGCGACCCCGGCAACGCCAACGACCTGTCGGTACGCCTGGAGTTGCAGGCCGACTGCTACGCCGGAGCCTGGGCGAAGAACGCCACCGGCACGGCCGACGAGAGCGGCCAGAAGATCTTCACCAGCATCACCGAGCGGGACATCGCCGAGGCCATCGACACCGCCGAGGCCATCGGCGACGACGCCATCTCCAAGCGCGCGGACCGGCCGGTCAACCCGGAGGAGTTCACCCACGGCTCGTCGGAGCAGCGCAAGCAGTGGTTCAACCGGGGCTACGACAGCGGCGACCCGGCCTCCTGCGACACCTTCAGCGGCGCGGTCTGACGCAGTGTGACGCGGCGGGCCCGGTCACCGGTGGCGGGGCCCGCGTCCGCGCCTAACGGCTGGTCCCGGGCCGTGGTTCGCGGACCAGGATGCGGACGGCGCGGGCGGCGGCGACAGCGGCGACAAGCACCGCGTACCGGGGTTCGGGGACGTCGAGCAGGCGGTCGGCGCGCAGCTCGGCCAGTGGGGCGAGCCGACGGTCGGCCAGCACCGTGTCCACCGCGCGCCGGTCGCCACCGGCGACCAGCGCGTCGAGCCGGTCGGCCGCCGGCAGCAGCAGGCGTACGGCGAGATCCGCCGCGTCGGCCAGCGCCGCCTTCGTCTGGTTGTCCCGGCGGCGGGCGAAACGTTGCTGCGACCAACCACCGGCGGCGGTACGTCCCTGCACGTAGCGGGTGTCCACCTTGTGCACGCTCAGCTGCGCACCGTCGGCGACACCCATCGCCACCGCTCCTTTGCGGGCCAGCAACAGCGCGATCCGCCGTGGCGTGACGACCTCCCGGACGAAGGTCTCCAGATCCGCGGCGACCGGCGTTCCCGGAGGGGTGTGCAGTTCGGCGGTGGCACCGTCCGGAGCGGACAGCAGCAGGCCGTACTCGTGCGGGCTGACGGTGGGCGGGCCGTGCCGGTCGGCGAAGCCGGCGACCCAGCGGGCGACGCGGTCCGGATCGACCTCCACCCACCGGCCGCCCCCGGCGGCGGGTCGGCTGCTCATCACCCGACCGTACGGCACGGGCCGCCCGGGTCAGCCACCGAGGAGCATGCCGACGGCGAGCACGGTGATGATGGCGCTGGACAGCAGCGCGGTGACCAGCCGGCCACGGTCGCCGGTGAGCACCCGCCCGATCAGGGAGCCACCCCCGGCGATCAGCAGCTGCCAACTGGCCGAGGCGAGGAACACCCCGAGGGTGAAGACCACCGCGACGGCGGTGCCGGAGCCGCCCAGATCGGCCCGCCCGAGCACCAGGGCCGTGAAATAGACGATGGTGGCCGGGTTGAGCAGGGTCAGCGCGAGGATCCCGACGAACGCCCGGGTCGGCGTGTCCAACCCACGCCGTACCGGTGCCGGGCCGGCCTCGACGGTCGCCGACCGGTCCGGGTCACCCGTCGACAAGGCGGCCGGGGCGGGCTTCGGGGGACGGCGTCGGCCGGGTACCCGCAGGGCGCGCCAGGCGCCGTGGGCGGCGAGGGCGAGCAGCACCGTGGCGCCGATCAGGCGCAGCGGCCCGGCGACCGGCGCCAGCCAACCCGCGACCACCGCGCCGCCGAGCGCCGCCACGCCGGCGTAGAGCCCGTCGGCGGTGGCCACCCCCAGTGCGGCGGCCGAACCGACCCGGAACGAGGTCCGGGCGGTAAGCCCGAGGATGAGTACGGCGATCGCCCCGACCGGGACGGCCACGCCGTAGCCGGCGACCAGACCGGCGAGGAACGCGCCGGTCACGATCGACGACGTGGCGAGAGACGGCCCGGCCCGAGCCGCTGTCGACGTGCGGCGGTGGCCACGGCGACAGGACACGGCTTCATCGGGTACGCCTCACTCACCGCGCCATCCTGCGGCGACCGGCCGCTGCGACGCCACGCCCTCCAGGCCCAGTACGTAGGCGAGCGGGTGCTGGTATGCCATCGCGCGACCCTAGCGACGACATGCGGGCCGGGAACACCAATTTCTCGGCTCAGCACTACGACTGGCCCCGGTGTCAACGGTGGCATTGTGCCGTTCGAGCTCACGGGAGTGTGCATCCGTCCGGCGGTGTGGATCTGGTTCGCGGGAGCGCGTTGACCGTCGGCGTCAAGCGGGGCCTGGAGTGATGCGTCTGCGCTCTCAGCTCGACCGCGCCGGGACCACCACCATCAACCTGGGTCGACCCACTGGACGGGTCGCCGCGCGGCAACGACCACTCCGGGCGGTCCGACCCTGGTGGCACGGCGCAGAGCGGGTGAGTCACGTCGGGCGCGGCACCCGGTGGATGCCGCGCCCGAGGAGGAGATCCATGCCCCGCAGGAGCTGTCAGACGTTGAAGCCGAGGGAGCGGAGCTGGTCGCGGCCCTCGTCGGTGATCTTGTCCGGTCCCCACGGGGGCAGCCAGACCCAGTTGATCCGGATGTCGTCGACCAGGCCACCGCCGGGGCCGGTGGTCAGCGCCTGCCGGGCCTGGTCCTCGATGACGTCGGTGAGCGGACAGGCCGCCGAGGTCAACGTCATGTCCAGGGTGGCGACGTTCTGGTCGTCGACGTGTACGCCGTACACCAGGCCGAGGTCGACCACGTTGATGCCCAGCTCCGGGTCGACGACATCCTTCATCGCCTCCTCGATGTCGGCGACGGCGGCCTTGCCGCCGGCCGCCGGGGTCACCGCGCCGTCGGTCGCCACGGCGCCCGACTCCGGCGTGCTGTTGGTCTGCTCGGTCATGCCTTCACCTCCGTCGGGCTCGCGCCCACACCGGCGCGTGCCGCGGCGTCCTTGAACGCCATCCACGGCAACAGCGCGCACTTGACCCGGGCGGGATAGCGGGCGACGCCCTCGAACGCCACCCCGTCGCCGAGCACATTCTCGTCCGGCGTGACCTGACCACGGCCGGACATCAACGCCAGGAACGCCTCGTGCACCTCGAACGCCTCCGTCGCACCCCGGCCGGTCAGCAGCTCGTGCAGCACGCTCGCGGACGCCTGGCTGATCGAACAGCCCATCCCGTCGTACGACACGTCGTGCAGCGTCGCACCGTCGGTGGCCACCCGGACGGTGATCTCGTCGCCGCAGGTCGGGTTGACGTGGTGCGCCTCGCCGACCCGGTCGGCCGGGTCCGCGGCGTCGCGCAGCCCCCGACCGTGCGGATGCTTGTAGTGGTCCAGGATGATCTCCTGGTAAAGAGTCTCAAGGTGCATCAGGCTGAACTCCCGTCGATTCGCCGGGCTCCTGCGTCGCTCGGCTCATCGGAACACCTTCCGCACCTGTTCCAGGCCCGCCACCAGCGCGTCGATCTCCTCGGTCGTGGTGTAGAGGTAGAACGAGGCCCGCGTGGTGGCCGGCACCCCGAACCGGGTGCAGACCGGGCGGGCGCAGTGATGCCCGACCCGCACCTGCACGCCGAGGGAGTCGAGCACCTGCCCCACGTCGTGCGGGTGCACGTCGCCGAGCGCGAACGAGATGGTGCCACCCCGGCCCACCGGCACCTCCGGGCCGAAGATCCGCAGGCCGGGCACGCTGCCCAGGGCGTCCAGCGCGTACGCGGTCAGCTGCTTCTCGTACCACTGGATCGACCGCATGCCGATACCGGTGAGGTAGTCCACCGCCGCGCCGAGCGCGACCGCCTCGGCGATCGGCGGGGTGCCGGCCTCGAACCGGGCCGGCGGTGCCGCGTAGGTGGAGCCACCCATCGTCACCGTCTCGATCATCGAACCGCCGCCGAACACCGGCGGCATCGCCGCCAGCAGCTCGGTGCGGCCCCAGAGCACGCCGATGCCGGTCGGGCCGCACATCTTGTGCCCGGTGAAGACGATGAAGTCGGCGTCCAGGTCGACCACGTCGATCGGCATGTGCGGCACCGACTGCGAGCAGTCCAGCAGCAGCAGCGCCCCCACCTCGCGGACCCGGGCGGTGATCCGGGCGGTGGCGTTGACGGTGCCGAGGATGTTGGACATGTGCACCAGCGAAACGATCTTCGTCCGCTCGTTGACCAGGTCGGTCAGGCCCGACTCGTCCAACCGGCCGTTGTCGGTGACCGGGAACCAGCGCAGCGTCGCGCCGGTACGCTCGGCCAGCAACTGCCACGGCACGATGTTCGAGTGGTGCTCCATCTCGGAGATGACGATCTCGTCGCCCGGCCCCAGCCGCAGCCGGGGGTCGGCGTCGGCCCGCACCGAGGCGTTGGAGAACGCGTACGCCACGATGTTGATCGCCTCGGTGGAGTTCTTGGTGAAGACCACCTCGTCGACGCTCGGCGCGTTGACGAACGCGGCGATCTTCGCCCGGGCCCCCTCGTACGCCTCGGTCGCCTCGGTGCCCAGCGTGTGCACCGACCGGGACACGTTGGCGTTGTGCCGGGCGTAGTGCTCGACGAGGACGTCGAGCACCTGCCGGGGCTTGTGCGAGGTGTTGGCGCTGTCCAGGTAGACCAGCGGATGCCCGTTGACCTCCCGACCGAGGATCGGGAAGTCGGCGCGTACCGCCGCCACGTCGTAGCGCGGCACGTCGTCGTACTGCGGCATCCCCGGCGGGATCGCGATGGTGGTCATCGTGGTGACCGCCCCTTCCTTCGGGGTCAGACCCGCGCCGGACCGGCCCCGGCCGCGTACCGCTCGTAGCCGGACTCCTCGAGCTTGTCGGCCAGCTCCGGGCCGCCCTGCTCGACGATCCGGCCGGCGACGAAGACGTGCACGTAGTCGGGCTTGATGTAGCGCAGGATCCGGGTGTAGTGGGTGATCAGCAGCAGGCCGGTGTCGCCGGTGTCGCGCACCCGGTTCACGCCCTCGCTCACCACGCGCAGCGCGTCCACGTCGAGGCCGGAGTCGGTCTCGTCGAGAATGGCCATCTTCGGCTTGAGCAGCTCCAGCTGCACGATCTCGTGGCGCTTCTTCTCACCACCGGAGAAGCCCTCGTTGACGTTGCGCTGGGCGAAGGCCGGGTCCATGTGCAACCGCTCCATGGCACCGCGCAGCTCGCCGCCCCAGGTGCGCAGCTTCGGCGCCTCGCCGTCGATGGCGGTCTTGGCGGTACGCAGGAAGTTCGCCACCGACACGCCGGGCACCTCGACCGGGTACTGCATGGCGAGGAAGAGGCCGGCGCGGGCCCGCTCGTCGACGGACATCTCCAGGACGTCCTCGCCGTCCAGGGTCACCGAGCCGCCGGTGATCTCGTACTTCGGGTGGCCGGCGACCGAGTACGCCAGGGTCGACTTGCCGGAGCCGTTCGGGCCCATGATCGCGTGGGTCTCCCCCGACCTCACGGTCAGGTCGACACCGTGCAGGATCGGCTTGAGCTCACCCTCGGGCAGCTTCACCGACACCTGCAGGTCGCGGATCTCCAGGGTGCTCATTATCGGGTCACTCCATTGCTCGGCTTCGGGCGGCCGTCGTCGCCCACGGGAAGGTAGATGTCACCGTCGCGGACTTCGACGGGGTAGACGGGTACGGGTTCGGTGGCGGGCAGCCCGGTGGGCTCGCCGGTACGCAGGTCGAAACGGGAGCCGTGCAGCCAGCACTCCAGCGTGCAGCCCTCGACCTCGCCCTCGGAGAGCGCGACGGCCGCGTGCGAGCACTCGTCGAACACGGCGTAGAACTGGTCGTCCTCGCCGTGCACGAGCGCGATCTGGATGCCGTCGACGTCCGCGCTGATCGCGGTGCCCTTCGGCACGTCCTCGACGGCGCAGATGCGGATCATCAGGCGCCCGCCTTGGTCAGCCGCGCCTCGATAGCGTCTCCCAGGCGCTCCCGCAGGGACTCCACCGGGATCTTGTGCAGCAGCTCGGCGAAGAAGCCGCGCACCACCAGCCGGCGGGCCTCGGCCTCCGGGATGCCCCGGGCCATCAGGTAGAACAACTGCTCGTCGTCGAAGCGGCCGGTGGCGCTGGCGTGGCCGGCGCCGGCGATCTCGCCGGTCTCGATCTCCAGGTTCGGCACCGAGTCGGCCCGGGCACCGTCGGTGAGCAGCAGGTTCCGGTTGATCTCGTACGTGTCGGTGCCGGTCGCCTCGGCCCGGATCAGCACGTCGCCGACCCAGACGGTGCGGGCGCTCTCGCCCTGCAACGCGCCCCGGTAGCCGACGTAGCTGCGGCAGTCCGGCACGGTGTGGTCGACCAGTTGGCGGTGTTCCTGGTGCTGGCCGGAGTCGGCGAAGTAGACGCCGTACAGCTCGGCCTCGCCGCCCCGGTCGGTGTACTCCACGGTGGTGTACTGCCGGACCAGCTCGCCACCGAGGGTGACCTGGACGTGCAGCACCCGCGCGTCGCGCCCCAGCCGTACCTTCAGGTGCTGCGCCTGCACCGCGTCGTCGGCCCAGTCGGCCACGGTGACCAGCGTGAGCTTCGCCCCGTCGCCCACCGACACCTCGACGTTGTCGGCGAGGGTGGCCGAGCCGACGTGCTCCAGCACCAGGATCGCCTCGGCGAACCGGCCCACCTCGACCACCGTGTGCCCGAAGGCCAGGCCCTCGACGCCCTCGCCGACCGCCCGCAGGACGGTCGGGCCGCTGATCACCGCGTCCTGCGCCACCCGCACCAGCAGCGCCTGCCCGGCCCCGCCGTAGGCCAGCGCGCTGACCCGGTCGAACGGGGTGAGCACGCTGCCGACCCGCGGGTCGTCGTGGCCGATCCGCTCCACGGACACGCCCTCGGGCAGGTCGGCGTACTCGTGCCGGACCGTGCCGGTGGCGGTCGGGTCGTCACCGACCAGCCCCCGCAGCCGCTTGAGCGGGGTGAAGCGCCACTCCTCCTCCAGGCCGGTCAGGGCCGGGAAGTCGGCGACATCGTACGAACGCAGCGCCTGCGACTTGGTGCTGGGCGGCGCGGAAGCCTGGGTAGTCATCTCGTCCTTGCTTGTGTCTACGACGACGGTGTCCGGTGCGGTGGTGCGGCCGGGGTCAGCCGACCGCGCCCTCCATCTGCAGCTCGATCAGGCGGTTGAGCTCCAGTGCGTACTCCATGGGCAGTTCCTTGGCGATCGGCTCGATGAAGCCGCGCACGATCATCGCCATCGCCTCGTCCTCGCTCAGGCCCCGGCTCATCAGGTAGAAGAGCTGGTCCTCGCTGACCTTGGAGACGGTCGCCTCGTGCCCCATCGACACGTCGTCCTCGCGGATGTCGACGTAGGGGTAGGTGTCGGAGCGGGAGATGGTGTCGACGAGCAGGGCGTCGCACTTGACCGTGCTGGCGCTGCTGTACGAGCCCTCCAGCACCTGCACCAGACCCCGGTACGAGGTCCGGCCGCCACCCCGGGCGATCGACTTGGACACGATGGTGCTGCTGGTGTGCGGTGCCGCGTGCACCATCTTGGCGCCAGCGTCCTGGTGCTGCCCCTCGCCGGCCATCGCCACCGAGAGCACCTCGCCCTTGGCGTGCTCACCGGTCATGTAGACCGCCGGGTACTTCATGGTGACCTTGGAACCGATGTTGCCGTCGATCCACTCCATGGTCGCGCCCTCGTGACACACGGCGCGCTTGGTGACCAGGTTGTAGACGTTGTTCGACCAGTTCTGGATGGTCGTGTAACGGCACCGGGCGTTCTTCTTGACGACGATCTCCACCACGGCGCTGTGCAGCGAGTCCGAGGAGTAGATGGGCGCGGTGCAGCCCTCGACGTAGTGCACGTACGCGCCCTCGTCGACGATGATCAGCGTCCGCTCGAACTGGCCCATGTTCTCGGTGTTGATCCGGAAGTACGCCTGCAGCGGGATCTCCACGTGCACGCCCTTCGGCACGTAGATGAACGAGCCGCCGGACCACACGGAGGTGTTCAGCGCGGCGAACTTGTTGTCGCCGACCGGGATCACCGTGCCGAAGTACTCCTTGAACAGGTCCTCGTGCTCCTTGAGGGCGGTGTCGGTGTCGAGGAAGACGACACCCTGCTCCTCCAGGTCCTCACGGATCTTGTGGTAGACCACCTCGGACTCGTACTGAGCGGCGACACCAGCGACGAGGCGCTGCTTCTCCGCCTCCGGAATGCCCAGCTTGTCGTAGGTGTTCTTGATGTCCTCGGGCAGGTCCTCCCAGCTGGCGGCCTGCTTCTCGGTGGAGCGCACGAAGTACTTGATGTTGTCGAAGTCGATCCCGGTGAGGTCGGCGCCCCAGGCCGGCATCGGCTTGCGCTCGAACAGCCGCAGGCCCTTCAGGCGCAGGTCGAGCATCCAGGCCGGCTCGTTCTTCTTGGCCGAGATGTCCCGCACCACCGCCTCGTTGAGGCCGCGCTGAGCCGAGGCCCCGGCGACGTCCGGGTCGGCCCAGCCGTACTCGTAGTTGCCCAGGGCGGCGAGCTGCTCCTCCTGGGTCAGGGGCTGGACGATCTGCTCGGTCATCTATCTGTCCTCACAGTGGTGACGGTCTTACCGGACTGGGCGTGCGGCGAACCCGGGATGTGCGTGGTGCACACCCCGTCGCCGTGCGCGATGGTGGCCAGGCGCTGCACGTGGGTACCGACCAGGCGGGAGATCACCGTGGTCTCGGCCTCGCACAGTTGGGGAAACTCGGCGGCCACGTGCGCCACCGGGCAGTGGTGCTGGCAGAGCTGGCCGCCGGAGGCGATCGTGGAGGCACTGGCAGCGTATCCCTCGGCGGTCAGCGCCGCGGCGAGTGCCTCGGCACGGGCCATCGGATCGTCGCCCGCGTCGGCCAGGGCGGCCTGACAACGCGTCTCCAGGGCGGCCACCTGCTCGGCGGCGAAGCGCTCCACGGCCTGCGAGCCACCGGTGCGGGCGATCCAGCGCAGCGCGGCGGTGGCCATGTTGTCGTAGTGGTGGGTGCCACACCGGCTGCGGGCGGCGTCGGTGAGCAGGAACACCTTGGCCGGGCGGCCCCGCCCACGGTGACCGCGTACGGTCTGCTCGCGGGCCACGACGTCACCGTCGGCGAGCATCGCGTCCAGGTGCCGGCGGATCGCCGCCGGGCTGAGCCCGAGCGCGTCGCCCAACTGGGCGGCGGTGGCGGCGCGGCGCTCCAGCAGCAGCAGGGTGACCCGGTCCCGGGTCGACTGCTCACCGGTCGGCGCGGCCTGGGTGCTGGTCGTGGCAGGCGCGACGTGGGTGTCCGGCAGCGACCGGCCGGCGGCCGTACCGGCCGTCGACTGGTGCCCGGTGAGCCCCGCCGCCTTTTTCACAACGCCCACGTTACGTAATTCGATCAGAGCCCGCAAACGTGACCCCGGTGATCCGAACCACCGCACGGGCGGAGTCACCCAATCGGTGACAACTACGTTGCGTAGGATTCGCCTCGTGAAGCGACCCGACCGCTCCCTGGTCTCCAGCACCCTGCTGCGCCGTCTGGCGTTCGCCAACATCGTCGCGAACGCCGCGATCGTCGTCACCGGCGGGGCGGTGCGGTTGACCGCGTCCGGCCTGGGCTGTCCCACCTGGCCCCGGTGCACGGACGAGTCGTACACCACCACGGCCGAGATGGGCGTGCACGGGGTGATCGAGTTCGGCAACCGGCTGCTCACCTTCGTGCTGGTGCTGATCGCCGGCGCCACCCTGCTGGCCGCCCTGGCGCACCGTCCCCGGCGGCGCGGTGCGGTGCCGCTGGCGCTGGCCGTCGTGCTCGGCATCGTGGCGCAGGCGGTGATCGGCGGGATCACCGTGCGCACCCAGCTGCATCCCTCGATCGTGGGCATCCACTTCGTGGTGTCGATGCTGCTGCTGCTCGTCGCGTACGCCCTGTGGCGCCGGGTGAGCGAGCCGGACGGGCCCACGGTGCCCGTGGTGCCGCCGGCGCTGCGGTCCCTGACCTGGATCACCGTGGTGGCCAGCGCGGCGGTGATCGTCGTCGGGGTGGCGGTGACCGGCAGCGGCCCGCACGCCGGCGACGCCGACGCCGTCCGCAACGGCCTGGACCCGCAGACCATCTCCCAGGTCCACGCCGACCTGGTCTTCCTGCTCGTCGGCCTGACCGTGGGCCTGTGGCTGGCGTTGCGCGCGGTCGGCGCGCCGGCAGCCACCGTGCGGGCCGCGCTGACCCTGCTCCTGGTCGAGCTGGGTCAGGGGGTGATCGGCTTCGTGCAGTACTTCACCAACCTGCCGGCGCTGCTGGTCGGCCTGCACATGCTCGGTTCCTGCCTGGTCTGGCTCGCCACCCTCGCCGCGCTCTGGTCCACCCGCGAACGCCGCCCCGCCGACCATCCGACCCCGACCACCCCAGCGACCGCACCCACCCCCTCCCACCCGACCCCCTCCCACCCGGCCCCCACCCCCGCCTGACCCCGCGCCGATCAGGAAGTTGTTGTCAGCCTCTCCGGCGTGGCGCGACAACAACTTCATGATCAACCCGTCGGGGCGGCGGGCTCTGGGAGCTGCCTGGTGGTGATGGGGGTGTCAGGGGGTGGGGTGGGTCAGGTGGTGGGCGATGGCGTCGGCGAGGCGGTCGGGGGCGCCGTCGGAGTGGGCGAGGAAGAGTGAGGGTTCGGTCAGTTCCAGTTCCACGAGGACCGGGGTGCCGTCGGGGCCGGGGATCAGGTCGACCCGGGCGTAGAGCAGGCGGTCGGACCCACCGGGCACCGCGGCGAGGGTCTGCGCCGCGACGGCGAGCTGGACCGGCTGCGCCGTGCGGGCGGTGATCTCCTCGACCTTGTACAGCCCGTCGACACCCTCGTCCGGCCCGGTCAGCATCGGACCCTTGCGGATGGCGTGGCTGAAGGTCAGCCCGGTCGGGCCGGTCAGGAAGAGCAGCGCGGTCTCGCCGACGGTGTCGACCGCGGTCAGGTAGGGCTGGACCATGGCCACCCGACCGGCCGCACCGAGCCGTCGCACGTGGGCCACCGCGAGATCCCGGTGCCCCGGGTCGGCCAGGTCGTACCGGCCGGTGTCCTGACTGCCGGCGCTGACGGCCGGCTTGATGACGTACTCACCGCGATCGGCGGGCGGCTGCCACGGCTGGCCGGGCAGCACCCAGCCGGTGGGCACGGTGGGTACCCCGGCCGCCGACAACTCGTCGAGGTAGCGCTTGTCGGTGTTCCACCGCACCACGTCCGCCGGATTGACCAGCCGCGGTACGCCGGTCGCCCAGGCGACGAACTCGTCTCGGCGGGACATGTAGTCCCAGGGCGAGCGCAGCACGGCCAGGTCGTAGTCGGCCCAGTCGACGTCCGGACGGTCCCAGACGACGGGCTCGGCGACGATCCCGCGCGCGGCCAGCGGAGCCACCACGAGACGGTCGTCGTCGTCGAGGTCGGCCAGTTCGGTGCAGGTGACGAGAGCGACCCGGGGTTTCCCCCGGGTCGACTGGTGGTGATCGGTCAATTTATCTCAACGGGCCATGGTGCGTCGGGCCATCGAACGCCAGAGGTCGTTGCTCGGGCGCATCTGGTCCATCAGTTCCCGTTCCCAGGCGTTCTCCACGGCGACCCCGGCCTGCGCACAGGCCTCGCGGGCGGTCACCGTGTCCTCGGCGAACTGGTCGCCCCAGGCGCCGTCGGAGCCCACCAGGACGATGCGGGCACCGCGCTTGCCGACGTACTCGATGACCGCCTTCGCCCCGCCATGCTCGGCGGCGAACGACCGGATGCCCGCGATCAGGCCGTTGGGGGCCTGCCCGGAGGCGGTCTGACCGGCCGTCAGCGTCGTATCGGAACCATCTGCCATAACGTGAAGACTAAGCAGAGATGCACCCGGACGGGCGAGAACCATCAACCTTTTGTGATACCCATTACCCGCAGGTTTAAGGAAGACCAAAGGCGTTTCGCCCGTATTTATCAGCAGCAAATCGGGTGAATCGGAGCGACAGAACGTCCGCAAACGGACGGAGCCGATGAGCGGGACACTCGCCGCGGGCGACCGTCAGAGCAGAGCGTCGAGCGCCGCGGCGGCGAAGACGATGGTCAGGTACGACGTCGACCAGTGGAACAGCCGCATCGGCTTGACCGGCTCACCCCGCCGGGCCCGCCCGGCGAGCCGGTGCGCCTCGGCCAGGAAGATCGCGCCGACCACCAGCGTCGGGACGCCGTAGACCGCACTCAGCCCCAGCGCCCACACGGCCAGCGAGGTCAGCACGGTCAGCCAGGCGAACAGCACGATCTCGGCGTTCACCCGCCGCACCGAGGCGACCACCGGGAGCATCGGGATGCCGGCCCGCGCGTAGTCGTCCTTGTACTTCATCGCCAGCGGATAGAAGTGCGGCATCTGCCAGAAGAAGACCACCCCGAACAGCGCCCACGCCACCGGCGACAGCGAGCCGGTCACCGCCGCCCAGCCGATCAGCACGGGCGCGGCACCGCAGGCCCCACCCCAGAAGGTGTTCGCCGTCGTCGTGCGCTTGAGCCACAGGGTGTAGACCACGTCGTAGTAGACGATCGCGGCCAGCGTGAGCCCGGCGGCGAGCAGATTGGTGAAGGCCGCCATCAACGCGACCGAGACCACCGCCAGCGCCAGGCCGAAGATCAGCGCGTTGCGGGGCGTCACCGTGTGCGCCGGCAGCGGCCGCCGCTTCGTCCGCCGCATCAACTGGTCGATGTCCCGGTCGATGTAGCAGTTGAGCACGCTGGCCGCGCCCGCCGCGAGCGAGCCGCCGACCAGCACCACCGCGACCAACCACAGCGACGGCAGCCCGCCGTGCGCGAGCATCATCGCCGGCACCGTGGTGACCAGCAGCAGCTCCACGATCCGCGGCTTGGTCAGCGTCACGTACGCCGCCACCACCGCCCGCAGGTCGCGGGGGCGGGCTGGGGTATCCCCGGCCGTACGCACCGGCGGCTGCCCGGCAGGGTTGCTGACGGGGCGCTCGGTGATCATGCTCACGGATTGCCACCTTCCGGCGTCGGGAGGGGAGGTCACGGCGGCGGGACCGACTCGGGTCCACACACCGACCCACACACTACGCGTCGTCGTTTTGGCTGCCCGGGCGACCCGGCAACGGTGCCAGTCGTCACACCTGGGGCTGGCGGCGGGGCCGGCGGCGGGGGTGAACCGCGAGACACGCCCGAAACGTACAGACCAGCATGCTGAGATCCTCGGGCGCACGTTTAGCCGCGCTCGATAGGGTCACCACTGAGGGTTCCGCCCATCTCGCCGAGGAGCACAAACCACCGTGGCTGCCAACCGACCCGCGCACCCCGCACTTGACTGGTCCGATCTCGACCGCCGTGCCGTGGACACCGTCCGCGTCCTGGCCATGGACGCCGTGGAGAAATCCGGCAACGGCCACCCGGGCACCGCGATGAGCCTCGCCCCTGCGGCGTACCTGCTGTTCAACCGGGTGATGCGGCACAACCCGGCCGATCCGAACTGGCCCGGTCGGGACCGCTTCGTGCTCTCCGCCGGGCACTCCAGCCTGACGCTGTACATCCAGCTCTTCCTCGCCGGCTACCCGCTGAGCCTGGACGACCTCAAGTCGCTGCGGCAGTGGGGTTCGCTCACCCCGGGGCACCCCGAGCACGGGCACACCCCCGGCGTGGAGACCACCACCGGCCCGCTCGGGCAGGGCCTGGGCAACGCCGTCGGCATGGCGATGGCGGCACGGCGCGAGCGCGGCCTGTTCGACCCGGAGGCCGAGGCCGGTGACTCCGCCTTCGACCACCACATCTGGTGCATCGCCTCCGACGGCGACATCGAGGAGGGCATCAGCCACGAGGCCAGCGCCCTGGCCGGACACCAGCAGCTGGGCAACCTCTGCGTGATCTACGACGACAACGAGATCTCGATCGAGGACGACACCCGGATCGCGCTGAGCGAGGACGTCGCGGCCCGCTACGCCGCGTACGGCTGGCACGTGCAGACCGTCGACTGGCGGCGCGGCGACGCCGACAAGGGCGACTACCACGAGAACGTCGAGGAGTTGTACCAGGCGCTGCTGGCCGCCAAGGCGGAGACCGCCCGCCCCTCGTTCATCGCGCTGCGCACCATCATCGGCTGGCCGGCACCGAACAAGCAGAACACCGGCAAGATCCACGGCTCGGCGCTCGGCGCCGACGAGGTGGCCGCCACCAAGGAGATCCTCGGCTTCGACCCGGCCGGCTCGTTCGAGGTCACCGAGGAGGTGCTCGGCCACACCCGGTCGGCGCTGCGGCGCGGTGAGACCGCCCAGCAGGAGTGGACGACCACCTTCGACGCCTGGTCGAAGGCCAACCCGGAGCGCCGCGCCCTCTACGACCGGCTGGCCGGCCGGAAGCTGCCCGAGGGCTGGACCGACGCCCTGCCGGAGTTCCCCGCCGACGCCAAGGGTGTCGCCACCCGGGCCGCCTCCGGCAAGGTGCTGGCCGCGCTCGCGCCGGTGCTGCCCGAGCTGTGGGGCGGCTCCGCCGACCTGGCCGAGAGCAACAACACCACGATGAAGGGCGAGCCCTCCTTCGTACCCAGCCAGTACGCCACCAAGGAGTTCCCCGGCCACGAGTACGGCCGGACGCTGCACTTCGGCATCCGCGAGCACGCCATGGGCGCGATCCTCAACGGCATCGCCCTGCACGGCGGCACCCGCCCGTACGGCGGCACCTTCCTGGTGTTCAGCGACTACATGCGGCCCTCGGTCCGGTTGGCCGCGCTGATGAAGCTGCCGGTGGTCTACGTCTGGACGCACGACTCCATCGGTCTCGGCGAGGACGGCCCGACCCACCAGCCGGTGGAGCACCTGACCGCGCTGCGGGCCATCCCCGGCCTGGACGTGGTCCGTCCGGCCGACGCCAACGAGACCGCGTGGGCCTGGCGGCAGGCGCTGGAGCACACCGACCGTCCGACCGCGCTGGCGCTGAGCCGGCAGGCGCTGCCGACGCTGGACCGCACCCAGCTGGCCGGTGCCGAAGGGGTCACCAAGGGCGGCTACGTGCTGGCCGAGGCGTCCAACGGCAAGCCCGAGGTGATCATCATCGGTACCGGCTCCGAGGTGCAGCTCTGCCTCACCGCCCGGGAGCGGCTGGAGGCCGACGGCACCCCCACCCGGGTCGTGTCGATGCCCTGCCAGGAGTGGTTCTTCGCCCAGGACGAGGCGTACCGGGAGTCGGTGCTGCCGCGCGGGGTAAAGGCCCGGGTGAGCGTGGAGGCGGGCATCGCGATGTCCTGGCGCGGCATCGTCGGTGACTGCGGCGAGAGCGTCAGCATCGAGCACTACGGCGCGAGCGCGCCGCACTCCGTGCTCTTCGAGCAGTTCGGCTTCACCCCGGACCGGATCGTGGCCGCCGCGCACGCGGCGCAGACCCGGGTCGGCGACATCACCGGTTTCACCACCGGCAACTGAGGGAGGCGTTGGCGCACATGACGACCGACAGGCTGGGCGAGCTGACCGCCGCGGGAGTGGCGGTCTGGCTCGACGATCTTTCCCGGGTACGTCTGAACTCCGGCGGGCTGGACCAGCTGCGCCAGGAAAAGCACGTGGTCGGGGTCACCACCAACCCGACGATCTTCGCGAAGGCGTTGAGCGACGCCGACACCTACGACTGGCAACTGCGGGACCTGGCCGCCCGGGGTGTCGACGTGGAAGAGGCCGTCCGCATGCTCACCACGTACGACGTGCGGTGGGCCTGCGACGTGATGCGCCCGGCGTACGACGCCAGCGGCGGGGTCGACGGCCGGGTCTCCATCGAGGTGGACCCGCGGCTGGCCCACGAGGCGGAGCGCACCGTGGCCGAGGCCAAGGCGCTGTGGTGGCTGGTCGACCGGCCGAACCTGTTCATCAAGATCCCGGCGACCCAGGACGGCCTGCCGGCGATCACCGCCACGCTGGCCGAGGGGATCAGCGTCAACGTGACGCTGATCTTCGGGCTGGACCGCTACTCCGAGGTGATGGAGGCCTTCCTCGCCGGCATGGAGCAGGCCAAGGCCAACGGCCACGACCTGTCCAAGATCGCCTCGGTGGCGTCGTTCTTCGTCTCCCGGGTCGACAGCGAGGTGGACAAGCGGCTGGAGAAGATCGGCTCGGACGACGCCAAGGCGCTGCGCGGCAAGGCCGCCGTGGCCAACGCCCGGCTGGCGTACGAGCGCTACAGCGAGGTCTTCGGCAGCGACCGCTGGCGGGCCCTGGCCGACGCCGGAGCGCACCCGCAGCGTCCGCTGTGGGCCTCCACCTCGACCAAGAACCCGGACTACCGGGACGTCATCTACGTCGAGGAGCTGATCGCGCCCGGCACGGTCAACACCATGCCGGAGTCGGTCATCCACGCGTACGCCGAGCACGGCGAGACCCACCCGGACACCGTCACCGGCGCGTACGACGACGCCCGGGAGGTCTTCGCCGCGCTGGAGTCGGTGGGCGTGGACCTGGCCGACGTGATCGCCACGTTGGAGCGCGAGGGCGTGGAGAAGTTCGAGACGAGCTGGCAGGAACTGCTCGACGGCGTCCGCAAGTCGCTGGCCGCCGCCGGTCAGGGCAGCAGCAGTCCCGGCGACGCCGCCCGGGGCAACGCCGACGCCGCCGTGCGTGCCGGCGGAAATGCGTGACGGTGCCGTCATCCGCAGTACCCACGCCGCCACCTGGACCGGGTGGCGGCGTGGGTCGGTGGTACCACGGGAGCGGTTCGCAGGTGGGTAGCTTTCTTCAGACAACCGGTACGGTCGGCGTTGATCTACCGGTGCCCGGAAACCCGTACTCAGGTGTGGAGTCGCCGGTGGTCGGCATCCCTGGCCGGTCGGCGACGTCCGCCGCACCGACAGCCGGCCGAGCGGTCGGCGCAACCGGTCCGGCCGGCCGGCGCGGTGGGTCGCTACGGGCATGACGATGGACGACGTGGACGAGCGGAGCGAGGAGGCGGCGTGAACCCGCTGCGCGACCCGCAGGATCGGCGGCTGCCCCGGATCCCGGAGCCGTGCGCTCTGGTGATCTTCGGGGTGACCGGTGACCTGGCTGAGAAGAAACTGCTACCCGCGGTCTACGACCTGGCCAACCGGGGGCTGCTGCCGCCCGGCTTCGTGGTCGTCGGGTTCGCCCGCCGGGACTGGGGCGACGGCGACTTCGCCTCGCTGGCCCGCGAGGCGGCCAAGGCCCACTCCCGGACACCATGGCGGGAAGAGGTGTGGTCACGACTCGAACACAACATCAAGTTCGTCGGTGGGTCGTTCGACGACGACACCGCCTTCGACAACCTCGCGCGCTGCCTGGAAGGCCTGCGCGACAGCCACGGCATCCACGGCAACGCGGCCTTCTACTTCTCCATCCCACCGGCGGCGTTCCCGGTGGTGCTCAAGCAGCTGGCCCGCACCGGCATGGCCGACAACGAGAAGTGCGGCGGCTGGCGCCGGGTGGTGGTGGAGAAGCCGTTCGGCAACGACCTGCCCTCGGCCAAGGCGCTCAACGACCTGGTCGACGACGTCTTCACCCGGCAGGACGTCTTCCGCATCGACCACTACCTGGGCAAGGAGACGGTCCAGAACATCCTCGCCCTGCGCTTCGCCAACAGCCTCTTCGAGCCGCTGTGGAACTCGCAGTACGTCGACTCGGTGCAGATCACCATGGCCGAGGACGTCGGCATCGGCAGCCGGGCGGGTTTCTACGACTCGGTCGGCACCGCCCGCGACGTGCTGCAGAACCACCTGCTGCAACTGCTCGCCCTGGTGGCGATGGAGGAGCCGACCAGCTTCGACGCCGACGAGATCCGGGCCGAGAAGCTCAAGGTGCTCAAGGCCATCACGCTGCCGAAGGACGTCGACCAGGGCACGGTACGCGGTCAGTACCTGCCCGGCTGGGTGGGCGGGCAGCGGGCCAAGGGGTACCTGGAGGAGGACGGCGTGCCGTCGACGTCGACCACCGAGACGTACGTGGCGGTGCGGCTGGGCATCCAGAACCGCCGGTGGGCGGAGGTGCCGTTCTACATCCGGGCCGGCAAGCGGCTGCCCCGGCGGGTCACCGAGGTCGCGGTGATGTTCAAGCAGGCGCCGCACCTGCCGTTCAGCCCGGCCGACATGGAGATGCTCGGCAACAACCAGTTGGTGATCCGGGTGCAGCCGGACGAGGGCGTGGTGCTCAAGTTCGGCTCGAAGGTGCCCGGCACCACGATGGAGGTCCGCGACATCGCGATGGACTTCCAGTACGGCGAGGCGTTCACCGAGTCCAGCCCGGAGGCGTACGAGCGGCTGGTGCTGGACGTGCTGATCGGCGACCGGACGCTGTTCCCGGACGCCGCCGAGGTCGAGCAGAGCTGGGCCGTGGTGGACCCGCTGGAGCAGGCCTGGGAGGGCACCAGGCCCGAGCCCTACCGGTCCGGCGAGTGGGGTCCCCGGGCCGCCGACGAGATGCTGGCCCGCGAGGGCCGGGCCTGGCGGCGGGCGTGAGCGGACGGACCATCGGGCTCGGCAGCGCCGCGCCGCGCGCCGCCGGTGAGCGGAGCGGGGCGGCGACGCGCGGCGCGCGGAGCGAACGAGGCAGGAGGCTGCGGTGATCGGACTGTGGGACACCACCGGCAACGAGGTGGTCAAGGCGCTCGCCGCGGAACGACGCAGCGCGGGCGGGGTGGCCAGCGGCATGGCGCTGACCCTGATCGTGGTGGTGGACGAGAAGCGGGTCCGCGAGGCGGAGGCGGCGGCCACCATCGCCGCGGCCGCGCACCCGTGCCGGCTGCTGGTGGTGGTCCGCTCCGACGTGGACCGCGACCGCAACCGGCTCGACGCCGAGATCGTGGTCGGCGGGCGGCTGGGCCCCTGCGAGGCCGTGGTGATGCGGATGTACGGCCGGCTGGCGCTGCACGCCGAGTCCGTGGTCATGCCGTTGCTGGTGCCGGACGTACCGGTGGTGACCTGGTGGCACGGTGAGCCGCCGGAGGAGATCGCCACCGACTTCCTCGGCGTGGTCGCCGACCGGCGGATCACCGACTCCGCGCAGGCCGCCGACCCGATCGCGGCGCTGCGGCAGCGGGCCCGCGACTACGTCTCCGGTGACACCGACCTCGCCTGGACCAGGATCACGCCGTGGCGCACCCTGGTGGCCGGCGCTTTCGACACCACGGACGCGCAGCTCACCGAGGCGGTGGTGGTCGCGCCGCCGACCGACCCGACCGCCGCGCTGATGCGGGGCTGGCTGCGCAGCCGGCTCGGCATCAAGCCACGCTGGGACCGGGCCCGCGAGTTTCCCCGGATGCGGGAGGTCCAGTTGCGCTGTGCCAACGGCGACGAGTTGACGCTGACCCGGGAGGACAGCGTGGCCACGTTCCGGCGTACCGGCCAGGAGGATCGGATCCTGCCGCTGGTGCGTCGGCCGCTCGGCGACGAGCTGGCCGAGGAGCTGCGCCGGCTCGGCTCCGACCAGGTGTACGCGGAGGCGTTGGGCGCCTTCGCCGGGCTGGCCAACCTGGACCGGCGGCCCAGCCAGCGGGTGCACGTCTGGAAGGACCCGGCCACCGCCCAGCGGGCCGAGGCCGGCGTCACCGCGCACGCCACCACGCACACCGGCTCCTGACTTCCCACCCCCTCCGGCCCGGACGACATAGACCGCCCCGCGGTCGCGGAAGGACACCATGAGTGAGGCGAGTGTCGCCGTCCACGCCGACGCCGACCTGCTGGCGCAGGCGGTCGCGGCCCGACTGGTGGTGCGGCTGCTCGACGCCCAGGCCGCTCGCGGCCAGGCGTCGGTGGTGCTCACCGGCGGTCGGATCGCCGCGGCGGTCTACCGGGCGGTGGGCGCGCTGCCCGCCCGGGACGCGGTCGACTGGTCCCGGGTCGACTTCTGGTGGGGCGACGAACGGTTCCTGCCCGCCGGTGACCCGGAGCGCAACGAGACCCAGGCCCGCGCGGCGCTGCTCGACACGCTGCCGGTGGACCCGGCCCGGGTGCACGCCATGCCGGCCTCGGACGGCGGCGCCGACCCGGAGGAGGCCGCCGCCCGGTACGCCGCCGAACTCGCCCGGGCGGCCCGACCCGGCACCGCCGTGCTGCCCCACTTCGACGTGCTGATGCTCGGCGTCGGCGAGGACGGACACGTCGCCTCGGTCTTCCCGGAACACCCGGTGCACTACGAGAGCCGACCGGTGAGCGCGGTGCGGGGCAGCCCGAAGCCCCCACCGGTGCGCATCACCCTCACCCTCCCGGCGATCAACACCGCCGAGGAGGTGTGGCTGGTGGCCGGTGGCGGCGACAAGGCCCACGCGGTCGGCATGGCGCTGGCCGGTGCCGGACCGGTGCAGGTGCCGGCGGCCGGTGTGCAGGGTGTGGGGCGTACCCTCTGGCTGCTCGACCGGGCTGCGGCGGCCGACCTGCCGGCCCGCTTCCGCAGCCTGCGCTGACGCGGCCGGCGGCGGGCCGGACGCTACGACCGGCCGCGGCGCTGACGCAGCGCGGCGAGCGCCTCGGCGAGGATCGCCTCGCCCTCGGCGTCGGTGCGCCGTTCCTTCACGTACGCCAGATGGGTCTTGTACGGCTCGGCTCGGGTCCGGCCGGGCGGATCCTGGGCGTCCTGGCCGGCGGGTAGCCCGCAGCGGGGGCAGTCCCAGACCGTCGGGGCCGCCACGTCGGCGACGATCCGGATGTCGGTGCGGTGCCCGTTGCGGCACCAGTAGCTGACCGACCGGCACGGGACCGGCTGGTGGCGTTCGGGGGGACGTGGGGGCGCGGACCCGACGCGGGCGCCCCGGATGACGTGGCCGTTCGGCACGGCGCTGACTCCTGTCGTCGGAGGGGACCGCCGTCGGGGGGTGGACGGCGGGCGACGCGGTGCAGCGGGTGAAACGGACTGCGCGCGGCCCGTCGAGTGACGGACCGCGCGCAGATTGTACGCCTCGGGGGTCGGGTCAGACGCCCGTGCCCACCTCGAGCCGGAGCCAGAGACCGAGCCCGATGATGCAGGCGAACCAGACGATGCCCACCAGCACGGTGTAGCGGTCCAGGTTCTTCTCGGCCACCGACGAGCCGGCCAGGCTGGAGCTGACCCCACCGCCGAACATGCTGGACATCCCACCGCCCTTGCCGCGGTGCAGCAGGATGAGCAGGGTGAGCAGGACGCTCGTGATGACCAGCAACACGATCAACGTGTAGGCGAACCAGATCGGCATGGCGGGGGTCAGTCCTCTCGTTACGATCCTCGCCCGGGCAGTTCGGGCACGGCGGCACCGACCGGCGGACGGGCGGAGTCAAGGATAGCGAGCGATCAGCCGGTGATGTGCTCCGGGAACCGGCAGATCTTCGCGAACTCCTCGGCGTCCAGGCTGGCACCGCCCACCAGGGCGCCGTCCACGTCCGGCTGCGCCATGATCGAGGCGACGTTCGACGACTTGACCGAGCCGCCGTAGAGGATGCGTACCCCGTCGGCGGTGGCCTGGTCCACGGTCTCGGCCAGCCGGGCCCGCAGCGCGCCGCACACCTCCTGGGCGTCCTCCGGGGTGGCCGTCTTGCCGGTGCCGATCGCCCAGACCGGCTCGTACGCGACCACCACCCGGAGGACCTGCTCCGGGCTGAGCCCCTTCAGGGCGGCGTCGAGCTGGTCGGTGCAGTGCGCCACGTGGGTGCCCTGCTCCCGGACGTCCAGCCCCTCCCCCACGCAGAGGATCGGGGTGAGCCCGTGGGTCAGCGCCGCCTGCACCTTGGCGCCCACCAACGCGTCGTCCTCGCGGTGGTACTGCCGCCGCTCGGAGTGGCCGACCGCCACGTACGTGCAGCCGAGCTTGGCCAGCATCGCGCCGGAGACCTCCCCGGTGTACGCACCGGAGGCGTGCGGCGACAGGTCCTGCGCGCCGTAGCCGATGAGCAGCTTGTCACCCTCCACGACGGTCTGCACCGTGCGCAGGTCGGTGAACGGTGGCAGCACCACCGTCTCCACCTCGGTCAGCTGCTTCTCGGTGAGGCTGGCCGCCAGCTTCTGCACCAGCAGGTTCGCCTCGAGGTGGTTGAGGTTCATCTTCCAGTTGCCGGCCATCAGCGGCCGGCGGGGGGCGCTCGCCATCAGTTCTCCAGGGCCGCGATGCCGGGGAGGGTCTTGCCCTCCAGGTACTCCAGGGACGCGCCACCGCCGGTGGAGATGTGCCCGAAGGACTTCTCGTCCAGCCCCAGGGCCCGCACCGCGGCGGCCGAGTCACCACCACCGACCACGGTGAACGCGTCGGCGCCGGCGATCGCCTCGGCCACCCCACGGGTGCCGTGGGCGAAGGCGGGCATCTCGAACACGCCCATCGGGCCGTTCCAGAAGATCGTCCGGGCGCCCTTGAGCGCGGCGGCGAAGCCCGCCACCGTCTTCGGGCCCACGTCCAGCCCCACCCGCTTGCTGGGGATGCCGTCCGCCGGCACGGTGTCGTGCGCGGCGTCCGGGGCGAACGCGTCGGCGGCCACCACGTCGACCGGGAGCATGATCTTGCCCTCGGAGCGCTCCAGCAGGTTGCGGCAGGTCTCCACCATCTCCGCCTCCAGCAGGGAGGAGCCGACCTCGTGGCCCTGGGCCTTGAGGAAGGTGAAGCACATGCCACCACCGATGAGCAGCCGGTCGACCGTCGGCAGCAGCGCCTCGATCACCGCGAGCTTGTCGGAGACCTTCGACCCGCCGAGCACCACCACGTACGGCCGCTCCGGGTCGCCGGTGAGCTGCGAGAGCACCTCCACCTCGCGCAGCACCAGCCGACCGGCGTAGTGCGGCAGCCGGGCGGGCACGTCGTGGACGCTGGCGTGCTTGCGGTGCACCGCGCCGAACGCGTCGTCGACGTAGCTGTCGCCGAGGGCGGCGAGCTGGTCGGCGAAGGCGCCCCGCTCGGCGTCGTCCTTGCTGGTCTCCCCCTTGTTGAAGCGGAGGTTCTCCAGCAGCGCCACCTCACCGTCGGCGAGCGCCGCCACCGTCGCCCGGGCCGACTCGCCGACCGTGTCGGTGGCGAAGTGCACCGCCGTGCCGAGCAGCTCACCGAGCCGCCCGGCGACCGGGGCGAGGCTGAACTGCGGGTCCGGCGCACCCTTCGGCCGGCCCAGGTGGGAGCAGACGACGACCTTGGCACCGGCCTCGGTCAACGCGCCGAGGGTCGGCAGCACCGCCCGGATCCGGCCGTCGTCGGTGATCGCGCCGGTCTGCTTGTCGAGTGGGACGTTCAGGTCGGCGCGCACCAGCACGCGCCGACCCGAGACCCCCTCGGCGAGCAGGTCGTCGAGGTTACGGATGCTCACAGCGACGAACCAACCAGCTTCACCAGGTCGACCAGGCGGTTGGAGTAGCCCCACTCGTTGTCGTACCAGCCGACGACCTTCACCTGGTTGCCGATGACCTTGGTCAGCGGCGCGTCGAAGATGCACGACGCCGGGTCGGTGACGATGTCGGCGGAGACGATCGGGTCCTCGTTGTAGGTCAGGATGCCCCGCAGCGGGCCCTCGGCGGCGGCCTTCAGCGCGGCGTTGACCTCGTCCACCGAGGTCTCCCGACCGACGGTGACGGTGAGGTCGGTGGCGGAGCCGGTCGGGATCGGCACCCGCAGCGCGTACCCGTCGAGCTTGCCCTTGAGGTCCGGCAGCACCAGGCCGATGGCCTTCGCGGCGCCGGTCGAGGTCGGCACGATGTTCAGCGCGGCGGCCCGGGCCCGGCGCAGGTCCTTGTGCGGCGCGTCCTGGAGGTTCTGGTCCTGGGTGTACGCGTGGATGGTGGTCATCAGACCCTGCTGGATGCCGAACGTGTCGTGCAGCACCTTCGCCATCGGCGCCAGGCAGTTGGTGGTGCAGGAGGCGTTCGAGATGATGTTGTGCTTCGCCGGGTCGTACTGGCCGTCGTTGACGCCCATCACGACCGTGACGTCCTCGTTCTTCGCCGGCGCGGAGATGATGACCTTCTTGGCCCCGCCGTCGATGTGCGCCTTGGCCTTGGTGGCGTCGGTGAAGAAGCCGGTCGACTCGATGACCACGTCCGCGCCGACGTCGCCCCACGGCAGCGCCGCCGGGTCCTTCTCGGCGTACGCCTTGATGGACTTGCCGCCGACGGTGATCTCGTCGGCGGTGGCCTTGACCTCCTGCGGGAGGCGACCCAGGATGCTGTCGTACTTGAGCAGGTGGGCGAGCGTCGCGTTGTCGGTCAGGTCGTTGACGGCCACGACCTCGACGTCAGCGCCGGACGCCAGCACTGCCCGGAAGAAGTTACGGCCGATGCGGCCGAAGCCGTTGATGCCAACCCGGATGGTCACAGGTCCCATCTCCTCGCGTTCTGGTCCGCCGGCGTGGAGACCCTCGGCCGGCGAAGTGGTGTGCGCCGACCGTTGGAGCCGGCCGTTGACGGTTCATCCCGGCCACCTCGCCGCGGTCCGAGGGACCTGACCGCCGTCGAGGCGGTGGGTACGGCGGGGAGCACCGGTGCCGGCCCCCTTGCCGTACGCAGCGACCATATCCGAGCGCGCTGAGCCACGCTGCGCCGGGTGGTCGCCCCACCGTCCTATCAGACCACGAGCATGTCGGGCGTGACGGCCGCTTCGGTATCCGGGATGCCGAGGTCGCGGGCCCGCTTGTCGGCCAACGCCAGCAACCTGCGGATCCGTCCGGCGATGGCGTCCTTGGTCAGCGGCGGGTCGGCCAGCGCGCCCAGCTCCTCCAGGGACGCCTGCCGGTGCTCCAGCCGCAGCCGGCCGGCCGAGGTCAGGTGCTCCGGCGCGTCGTCGGCGAGGATCTCCAACGCCCGGGTCACCCGGGCCGCGGCGGCGACCGCCGCCCGGGCCGACCGGCGCAGGTTGGCGTCGTCGAAGTTCGCCAACCGGTTGGCCGTCGCCCGCACCTCGCGCCGGACCCGGCGCTCCTCCCACGCCAGCACGCTGGAGTGCGCACCGATGCGGGTGAGCAGCGCGGCGATCGCGTCGCCGTCCTTGACCACCACCCGGTCGACGCCGCGCACCTCCCGGTTCTTGGCGGTGATGCCCAGCCGCCGGGCCGCGCCGACCAGGGCCAGCGCCGACTCCGGTCCCGGGCAGGTGATCTCCAGGGCGCTGGAGCGACCCGGCTCGGTCAACGAGCCGTGCGCCATGAACGCGCCCCGCCAGGCGGACACCGCGCAGCAGACGCTGGCGGCGACGACGTGCGGCGGCAGCCCGCGTACCGGCCGGCCACGCACGTCGAGCAGCCCGGTCTGCCGGGCCAGGGCCTCGCCGTCCTTGACCACCCGGACGATGAAGTGGCTGCCCTTGCGCAGCCCGCCGGAGGCGAGCACATGGATCTCACTCGGATAGCCGTAGACCTCGGCGATCTCGCGCCGCAACCGCCGGGCCACCGCGCCGGTGTCGAGCTCGGCCTCCACCACCACCCGCCCGGACACGATGTGCAGCCCACCGGCGAACCGCAGCAGCGCCGCCATCTCCGCCCGCCGGCAGCAGGGCTTGGGCACGTCGACCCGACTCAGCTCGTCCTTGACCGCCGCCGTCATCGCCATTGTGCGTCCCCTCACGGACCGGTTCCGGCGTGTCGCCGGAGATTACGTACGTGTCTAACGATCGGCGCCCAGTACAGGCACCAGGGCGGCGCCCAGAGCAGCCGGATCATGACGGGGAGTGCCGTCGTCGACCGCGACGGGAGCGAGGACCAGCCGGGCTCCCAGGGATTCTGCCGCACCGTGGACCGGTTCGGGGTCACCGACCGCCTTGGCGTCGGCGAGCACGAAGTCGACCGTCAGCTCCGGCAGGTACCAGCGCAGCGCCGCCAGGTGGTCGGCGACCGAGAGACCGAGCGTCTCCTTCTCGGCGGCGAGGTTGAGGGTGACCAGTCGCCGAGCCGGGCTGGCCAGGATCGCGGCGGCCAGCTGCGGCACCAGCAGGTGCGGCAGCACGCTCGTGTACCAGCTGCCCGGCCCGAAGATCAGCCAGTCGGCGGCACCGATCGCGGCGACCGCCTCCGCGCACGCCGCCGGCGCCTGCGGGGTGAGCCGCAGCGACTCGACCCGTCCGGTGGTGACCGCGACCTGGTGCTGTCCGCGTACGGTGCACACCTCGTCGGGGCGTACGGGGTCGACTCCGCGTACCCGGGCCTCGATGTCGACCGGCTGGCGGGACATCGGCAGCACCCGGCCGACCGAGCCGAGCATCGCCCCGGCGTGTTCCAGCGCCGCCACCGGGTCGCCGAGCAGCTCCATCAGCCCGCAGAGCACCAGGTTGCCCACCGCGTGCCCGGCCAGCCCGTCGGTCCGGCCGTCCGCCGCCAGCTCGGCGAAGCGGTGCTGGAACAGCCCCGCGCTGCGCCGGGTCGCGGGATGGTCGCCGGCCAGCGCCACCAGCGCCTGGCGCAGGTCACCGGGGGGCAGCCCACCCCGTTCGGCCCGCAGCCGGCCACTTGAGCCGCCGTCGTCGCCGACGGTCACCACCGCCGTGATGTCCAGATCCAGCTCCGGGGCGCACCGACGCAGTGCCCGCAGCGAGGCGGACAGGCCGTGCCCGCCGCCGAAGGCCACCACCCGGATCGTCATTCCCGCCCCAGGTCGCGGTGCTGGGCGTTGGCGGCCAGCCCGGCGCGACGCAGTCGAGCGGCCAACTCCTCGGCGATCGCCACGCTGCGGTGCTTGCCGCCGGTGCAGCCGACCGCCACGGTCAGGTACCGCTTGCCCTCGCGCTCGAAGCCGGCCGTGGTGGCGTTCACCAGGTCCGCGTACGCGTCGACGAAGGCGTCCGCGCCCTCCTGTCCCAACACGTACGCGCTGACCGCCTCCTCGCGCCCGGTGTGCTCGCGCAGTTCGGGCACCCAGTAGGGGTTGGGCAGGAACCGGGCGTCCATCACGAAGTCGGCGTCCGGCGGCAGGCCGTACTTGAAGCCGAAGGAGATCACCGTGAGCCGCAGCCGGCGGGCGTCCTCCCCGCCGAACAGCTCCTCGACCCGGCGACGCAACTGGTTCACGTTGAGGTGACTGGTGTCGATGATCACGTCGGCCTGGTCGCGGGCCTCCTCCAGCAGGCCCCGCTCGACGGCGATGCCGTCGGCGAGCCGGCCGTCGCCCTGCAACGGATGCGAGCGGCGCACGCTCTCGAACCGGCGGATCAGCACCTCGTCGTCCGCGTCGACGAAGACCACCCGGGGGGCGTAGCCACGCTCCTTCAGCTCCCGGATCGCCTCGGCCAGATCCGTGGAGAAGGCCCGGGAGCGCACGTCCAGCACCATCGCGGTACGCCGGGCCGCTCCGCCCGCCTTCACCGCCAGCTCGGCCATGTCCAGCAGCAGCGCCTGCGGCAGGTTGTCGACGACGTAGAAGCCCACGTTCTCCAGGGCCCGGGCCACGGTGCTGCGCCCCCCACCGGACAGCCCGGTGACCACGACCAGGGTGGTGTCCGTCTCGGCGGTCGCCCCGGTCTGCTCACCGGGTACGCCCGCACGGTGACCAGTCGTGTGCGCCTCGCCCACCCGTCAACCCCTCCATCGGTGCTGCCCCGGTCGATCCCGACCGGGCACGGTCAAGCAGCGACTCTAGCTCGCCCGTGTCGGGCTCCGTGGGAGGCACCGCCGCCGCGCTGATCCCACCACCGGCCGCTGTCGTCGGGCCGCCCGGTGCACGCCAGCGCTCCGGTTCCCGCCGCCGCCCATGTCTCGCTCCGCGCCCTTTGCTCTGCTTCAACCAGCGCAACAGTCCGCGGGCTGAACCGTTGCGCCCGGTGCAGCAGAGCACGGGAGAGGAGGCTGGTCGTGTCGGCTGACCGACGGCGCGCGACGCGTGGCGCGGCTATCCTCCGGCCATGGGCAGGCACGGGGCGCGGCTGCGCTGGGTGGTGGCGCTCGTGTCCGTCACGGTCGCCGTGCTGGCCACAGTGCACCGTTACATCGACCGCGAACGGGAGTGGGCCGACGGCGGCGACACCCTGGCGGTGACCGTCCAGGCCAGCCTGCCAGAGCCGGACGGTGTGGCGGACGCGGTCGTCGCGTTCGGTTGGCCCGAGCCGGCGGACAACGTCATCGGCGACCGCGGCAGACAGTCGGTGGTGTTGCGGCTGCGCTGGTCGGGGCCGCCCCGAAAGGGCCACTACCAGGTCATCCTGCTCGACTCCCGGGTGGAACCCGCCCGGGTGGTGCAGCCCTACGCCGGCTGGGACGCCGACGGCGGCACCGGTTCCAACTGGGCCGGAGCGTACGACGTGCTGGCCGACCGCTACCCCTGGCTCGCCGACACCGCCACCCGCGAGGAGCCCGAGGGCACGTTCACCACTGCGCCCAACGTCGGCGCGGTGGGCACCCGCGCGACGGCCGACGGCAGCCTGATCGCCGTCTTCCGGCTGGTGCCTGGCGCCCTGCCGCTGACCGACCCGTCGCGCCTGGCGGTGGCGTTCTGCTACGTCGATCCCGACGGCGACGTGCGCTGGGCCAAGCGGGTCCCCGTCCCGCCCGCCCCGTGAACCCCGCCCAGCTTCGCACCGTGGCACCGTAGGTCGTCGACACGCCGAGCCGACCGCGCCGGAACTGCCACAGACCCGAGCGCCGAAGACAGCCGCTCGTAGAATCCTCGGATGGTCTCCCCCGCCGACGTGAGCATCACCGACCTGGCCAGCTCCGACGCCCCGACCGGGGAGAAGGTGACCGCGGCGCTGGATGTGCTGCGGCGGGTCTTCGGGTACGACTCGTTCCGGGGTTTCCAGCGCGAGGTCATCGACCACGTGGTGGCCGGCGGGGACGCGCTGGTGCTGATGCCGACCGGCGGCGGCAAGTCGCTGTGCTACCAGATCCCGGCCCTGGTGCGCGACGGCGTCGCCGTGGTGATCTCGCCGCTGATCGCGCTCATGCAGGACCAGGTCGACGCGCTGACCGCCGTCGGGGTGCGGGCCGGCTTCCTCAACTCCACCCTCGACCCGGACACCCGCCGGCTGGTCGAGGCGGAGTTCGTGGCCGGCGAGATCGACCTGCTCTACCTCGCGCCGGAGGCGCTGGCCAGCCGGGGCACGCTGAACCTGCTGGACCGGGGGCGGATCGGCCTGTTCGCCATCGACGAGGCGCACTGCGTGTCGCAGTGGGGCCACGACTTCCGGCCGGACTACCTGAACCTGTCGATGCTGCACGAACGCTGGCCGGGCGTACCCCGCATCGCGCTGACCGCCACCGCGACCAGCGCCACCCGGTCCGAGATCGCCACCCGGCTGAGCCTCACCGAGGCACGGCACTTCGTGGCCAGCTTCGACCGGCCCAACATCCAGTACCGGATCGTGCCGAAGCGGGAGCCGCGCAAGCAACTGCTCGCCCTGCTGCGCGACGAACATCCCGGTGAGGCGGGCATCGTCTACTGCCTGTCCCGGGCCTCGGTGGAGAAGACCGCCGAGTTCCTGGTCGCCAACGGCATCGACGCGCTGCCGTACCACGCCGGCCTGGACGCCGGCACCCGCGCCGCCAACCAGCAGCGCTTCCTGCGCGCCGACGGCGTGGTGATGGTGGCGACGATCGCCTTCGGGATGGGCATCGACAAGCCCGATGTGCGGTTCGTCGCCCACCTCGACCTGCCGAAGTCGGTCGAGGGCTACTACCAGGAGACCGGCCGCGCCGGCCGCGACGGGTTGCCGTCGACCGCCTGGCTGGCGTACGGGCTGCAGGACGTGGTGCAGCAGCGGAAGATGATCGACACCTCCGAGGGCGACCTGGCCCACCGGCGCAACCTCGCCGCCCACCTCGACGCGATGCTGGCGCTCTGTGAGACGGTCCGCTGCCGCCGGGCGCAGCTGCTGGAGTACTTCGGCGAGCCGGCCACCGGCGGCTGCGGCAACTGCGACACCTGTCTGGAGCCACCGGAGTCCTGGGACGGCACGGTGGCCGCGCAAAAGCTGCTCTCCACCGTCTTCCGGCTGGACCGGGAGCGCAACCAGCGGTTCGGTGCCGGGCACTGCGTCGACATCCTGCTGGGCCGCACCACCGACAAGATCACCCAGCATCGGCACGACTCGCTCACCGTGTTCGGCATCGGTGGTGAGCTGAGCGAGGCGGAGTGGCGCGG
Organism: Verrucosispora sp. WMMC514; assembly: GCF_027497295.1. NCBI lineage: Bacteria > Bacillati > Actinomycetota > Actinomycetes > Micromonosporales > Micromonosporaceae > Micromonospora > Verrucosispora sp. WMMC514. The sequence goes on from NZ_CP114906.1 coordinate 327,308, forward strand.
CGTGGTCCGGCAACTGCTCGCCGAGGGGCTGCTCGCCGTCGAGGGGGACTACGGCACACTGGCGCTCACCAACGCCAGTGCCGAGGTGCTCGGCCGGCGGCGCACCGTGATGCTGCGTCGCGAGGCGGCGCGCCCGGCGAAGGCGGCCAAGCCGCGTGGTGCGGCCACCGTGGTCGCCGAGCTGCCGGCGGAGGCGGCCGGCACGTTCGAGCGGCTGCGGGCCTGGCGGGCGGCCACCGCCAAGGAGCAGGGCGTACCCGCGTACGTCATCTTCCACGACGCCACGCTGCGCCAGATCGCCGCCGACGCGCCGTCGTCGCTGGCCGAGCTGTCCCGGATCAGCGGCGTCGGCGAGAACAAGCTCGCCAAGTACGGCGAGCAGCTCCTCGGAGTGCTCGCCGACGCCGCCTGAGGCACCGCCCACCCTCGTCAAGATCCCCGCAACCTCTCAAGATCCGCGCAACTTCGGGGAGCTTGTCTCATCCTGTTTGTGCTGGTGGGCGAGTCTTGACATGGGCATGGCAGGTGTTTGGTTGCAGGTCAGGGGCCGGATGATCTTTGTGGTGATCGTCTGACTCGGATTCCGCGGGAAGTCTGCGGCGTGGCGACCCGGGACATGAAGGAACCCTCGGCGAGGGTTGCTGGTCGTGACACACATCAATCCGCCCACCGAGGGCCACGAATTGGTCTACCAAGTCCGCCTGCCCGTGTCCAGTGACACTGTCGCGCTGGTGACCGAGGCGATACGCACCTACCGGCGGCAGGTGAAGTCCCGCTGGCGCAAACTATCCGACCTGCAGACCACCACGATCGTCCTGGCGGTACTGCGCCACGACCAGCATCCCGCCGACCTCGCCGCCGCCCACGGGGTGTCCCACCACAGCGTCCGCCGCTGGGTCAGACAAGTCATCACCACCGTGGCGCGGATGGCGCCACGTCTGGACCGTGTCCTGGCGGCCGCCGCCCGCACCTACCACGAACAGCCACTCCTGCTCGACGGCACCTGCGTGCCCGTGCACGCACCCGCCGACAAGGCCAAAGAACGACGCCACTGGTGCCTGAAACACAAAGTCCACCACCTACGCGTGATGACCCTGACCGACCAACACGGCCGACTCCTCTGGCTCTCCGCGGCCACCCCCGCACGACTCCACGAAGCCACCCACGCCAAACGCCTGCACCTGCCCGCCCGCCTGCGCCACCATCACCTCGCGATCATCTGCGACCGCATCCACACCCGCCTCGACGACCAACCCACCACCAACCCCACCGTCCTCGTCGGCCGCCGCGCCTGCCGCAACCACAAACTCACCCCCGCCGAGAAAACCGCCAACACCCTGCTCGCCCGCGAACGCGTCGCCAACGAACACGCCCACGCCCACCTCAAGAACTGGCGCATCCTCACCCGACTACGCCACGGCTGGCACCACCACGCCACCACCCTGCTCCGCGCCCTACTCGTCCTCACCAACACCGAAATCAACCGCTGACCCAGACAAACGATCACCACAAAGATCAACTAACCCATGGCCTGCGACCAAACACCTCACACCACCACGTCAAGCCCCCACCACCAGCACAAACAGGATGAGACAAGCTCGGGGATGTTGCTGGCTCAGGCGCCGTGGAGACCGCAACATCCCCGAAGTTGTCAGCTGGCGGGAGGTTCGGGGGTGCGGAGGGCGGTGAGGATCGCTTCGGCGGTACGCCGGCCGACGCCGGGGACCTCGGTGATCTCCTCGACGGTGGCGGCCGAGAGACGTTTCAGCGAGCCGAAGTGACGCAGCAGCGCCTTGCGGCGTACCTCGCCCAGGCCGGGGACGTTGTCCAACGCCGAGGTGGTCATCCGCTTGGAGCGGCGCTGCCGGTGGAAGGTGATGGCGAAGCGGTGCGCCTCGTCGCGTACCCGTTGCAGCAGGTAGAGCCCTTCCGAGGCGCGCGGCAGGATGACCGGGAAGTCGTCGTCTGGCAGCCAGACCTCCTCCAACCGCTTGGCCAGCCCGCACAGCGCCACGTCGTCGATGCCCAGCTCGGCGAGGGCCTGCGCGGCGGCGGCGACCTGCGGCGCGCCGCCGTCGACCACCACCAGCTGCGGCGGGTACGCGAAACGCCGCGGCCGGCCGGTGGTCGGGTCGACAAGCACGCCGATGCGCGGCTCGTCGCCGCCGTCGGCCGCGTCCAGCTCAGCGGGGAGGGCGTCAGCTTCGACACCCGCCTCACCGGTCTCGGCGCGCGCGTCGAGGTAGCGGGCGAAGCGGCGGCGCAGCACCTCGGACATCGCCGAGAGGTCGTCGGTGGCGCCACGGATGATGAACCGGCGGTACTCGCTCTTGCGGGGCAGCCCGTCCTCGAAGACGACCATGCTCGCCACCACGTCGGTGCCCTGGATCTGCGAGATGTCGAAACACTCGATGCGCAGCGGCGCCGTCCGCAGGCCGAGCGCCTCGGTGATCTCGTCGAGGGCCTTGCTGCGGGTGGTCAGGTCACCGGCCCGCTTGAGCTTGTGCCGGGCCAGGGCGTCCTTGGCGTTGCGTTCCACCGTCTCCATCAGGGCCCGCTTGTCACCGCGCTGCGGCACCCGCAGGGTCACCCGGCCGCCCCGGTGGGCGGAGAGCCAGTCGGCCAGGGCGTCGGCGTCGGCGGGCAGCTCGGGGACCAGCAGTTCCCGTGGCACGTCGGCCTCTCCGTGCTCGCCGCCGTAGACCTGCGTGCAGAAGTGGTGGACCAGGTCGCCGGTGGTCAGCTCCTCGGTCTTCTCCACCACCCAACCGCGCTGGCCGCGTACCCGGCCGCCCCGGACGTGGAAGACCTGGACCGCGGCTTCGAGCGGGTCGTCGGCGAAGGCCACCACGTCGGCGTCGGTGCCGTCACCGAGCACCACGGTCTGCTTCTCCATCGCCCGGCGCAGCGCGGCGACGTCGTCGCGCAGCCGGGCTGCCCGCTCGAACTCCAACTGCTCGCTGGCCTCGGTCATCTCGCGTTCCAGCTTGCGGACCATGGTGTCGGTGCGCCCGGCCATGAAGTCGCAGAAGTCGTCGACGATCTCGCGGTGCCGCTCGGCGGAGACGCTGCCGACGCAGGGGGCCGAGCACTTGCCGATGTAGCCCAGCAGGCAGGGCCGGCCGACCTGACCGGCCCGCTTGAACACCCCGGCGGAGCAGGTGCGGGCCGGGAAGACGCGCAGCAGCAGGTCGAGCGTCTCGCGGATGGCCCAGGCGTGTGAGTACGGCCCGAAGTAGCGCACCCCCTTGCGCTTGGCCCCGCGCATCACCTGGAGCCGTGGGTACTCCTCGTCGAGGGTCACCGCCAGGTAGGGGTAGGACTTGTCGTCGCGGTAGCGGACGTTGAACCTCGGGTCGTGCTGCTTGATCCAGAGGTATTCGAGCTGGAGCGCCTCGACCTCGGTGCCGACCGTGACCCAGTCCACCGCCTCGGCGGTGGTGACCATCTGCCGGGTGCGCTGGTGCAGCCCCCACAGGTCGGCGAAGTAGGAGTTGAGCCGGCTGCGCAGGTTCCTCGCCTTGCCCACGTAGATGACCCGGCCGGTGCCGTCGTAGAAGCGGTAGACCCCCGGTGCCTCGGGAATCGTGCCCGGCGCGGGACGGTAGGTCGACGGATCAGCCACACTCCGAGACTAGTCGCCACCCCCGACAGCCCGAATCATCCCCGGATGACCGTTACCGTGCCGACCGATGCGGCCTCGATCGATACCTTCCAATCTCGGGCGCGGCGGCCTACCATCCAGTAACCGAATGTTCTTCATGTAATGATCCCGTCCGATGGCCCCCGTCCACAGAGGATCGCCATGACCGGTCACACCCCCGCCCGCCGGCTGCTCGCCGGTGCCACGACCGCCACCGCCGTCGCCGCCCTCCTCGTCGCGGCCCCGACCACCGCCACCGCGACCACCGTCCCGACCGAGCACGCGACGAACACCCGCACGTCGACCGCCGTGAGTGCCTTCGCCACCGACGACTACTGCCTCGGCGAATGCTCGGAGATCCTGCCGCCCGGCCAGAACGGCAACGCCACCCTCGTCGAGATCCTCGGCAACCAGGCCTTCGGCACCCTGCCCCGGCACTCCGCCGACCAGCTCGGCCGGTACGCCGACCTCGTGTACGGCTACGCCGGGCTGCGCGAGGACCAGATCGACACCTTCTTCCACGACGCCTCCTTCGGCGTCGCGCCCAGCCAGGTCGAACGCGACTACTCACCCCGCGCGGACGTGCGCATCCTGCGGGACCGGGCCACCGGTGTCCCGCACATCACCGGCACCACCCGCGCCGGGACCATGTTCGGCGCCGGCTACGCCGGGGCCGAGGACCGGCTGTTCACCATGGACCTGCTGCGGCACGTCGGCCGGGGCACCCTGACCCCGTTCGCGGGCGGGGCACCCGGCAACCGGGCGCTGGAGCAGAGCGTCTGGCGCACCTCCCCGTACACCGAGGCCGACCTGACCGCGCAGGTCGCCGCGCTGCGCGGTAAGGGTGAGCGCGGTGAGCAGCTCTACGCCGACGTGCAGGAGTACATCGCCGGGATCAACGCCTACATCCGTACCTGCATGGCCAACCGCAACTGCCCCGGCGAGTACGTGCTCACCGGGCATCTCGACGCGATCACCAACGCCGGTGGGCCCGAACCGTTCGTGCTGACCGACCTGGTCGCCATCGCCGGTGTGGTCGGTGGCCTGTTCGGTGGCGGGGGCGGCACGGAGATGCAGTCCGCGCTGGTCCGCATCGCCGCGCGGGCCAAGTACGGCCCGGTCGAGGGCGACCGGGTGTGGCAGGGCTTCCGGGGACAGAACGACCCGGAGACCGTGCTGACCCTGCACGACGGGCAGAGCTTCCCGTACGGCGACGCCTCCCCCGACGCGCCGAGCGTGGTGCTGCCGGACGCCGATTCGGCCCGGGTCGAGCCGGTCGTCACCGACCCGACCGGCTCCGCCACCACCGCCGGCTCGGACAGCGCCTCGGCGCTGGCCGCCGCGCTGTCCGGGCTGACCATCGACCCGGCGCACCGGGGCATGTCCAACGCGGCGGTGATCTCCGCCGAGCACTCCACCAGCGGGCACCCGGTGGCGGTCTTCGGGCCGCAGACCGGCTACTTCTCCCCCCAACTGCTGATGGTCCAGGAGTTGCAGGGTCCGGGCATCAGCGCCCGGGGCGCCGCCTTCGCCGGGTTGAACCTGTACGTCCTGCTCGGCCGGGGCCAGGACTACGCCTGGAGCGCCACCTCCTCCGTGCACGACATCACCGACACCTACGCGGTGCCGCTCTGCGTACCCGGCGGTGGCACCCCGACGCTGGGCAGCGACCACTACCTGTACCGCGGCCAGTGCCTGGCGATGGACGAGCTGTCGCACGTCAACCGGTGGCGCCCGACCGTCGCCGACGGCACCGCGGCCGGGTCGTACAAGCTCGTCGCCTGGCGTACGAAGCTCGGGCTGGTGGCGTGGCGGGGCACCGTCGGCGGAGTGCCGCACGCCTTCACGAAGCTGCGCTCCACCTACGGGCGGGAGGCCGACTCCGCGATCGGCTTCCAGATGTACAACGACCCGACCCAGATGGGCTCGGCGGCGGCGTTCCGCACCTCGGCGAACAACGTCGAATACGCGTTCAACTGGTTCTACGTCAACTCCACCGAGTCGGCGTACTTCAACTCCGGGCTCAACCCGCTGCGGGCCGCCGGCAGCAACCCGAGCCTGCCGATGAAGGCCGAGCGGGCGTACGAGTGGCAGGACTTCGACCCGGAGACCGGCACCGCCCGGTACGCGCCCGCGTCGGCCCACCCGCAGTCGACGAATCAGGACTACTACGTCAGCTGGAACAACAAGCAGGCCAAGGACTTCGGTGCCGCCGACGGCAACTTCAGCTTCGGCGCCGTGCACCGCGGTGACCTGCTGGACAAGCCGGTGAAGGCGGCGCTGGCGGCGGGCCGCACCTTCGACCGGGCCTCGCTCACCGAGCTGGTGCAGCGGGCCGGGCTCACCGACCTGCGCGGCGCCGAGGTGCTCGGCGAGCTGCTCCGGGTGCTGGAGAGCCAACCCGTCACCGACGCCGCCCTGGCCACCGAGATCGCCCGGCTGAAGGCGTGGCGGCAGGCCGGCGCGCTACGCGTGGAGACGGCCAGTGGCAGCAGGGTCTACCAGCACGCCGAGGCGATCCGGACGCTCGACGCCTGGTGGCCGCTGCTGGTCCGGGGCATGTTCCGGGCTCCGCTCGGCGCGGAGCTGTACCAGTCCCTGGTCAACACCCTTCAGGTCAACGAGTCACCCTCCGGCCACCAACAGGGCGACGTGTCGAACCTGCCGTCGTCGGCGAACAGCGCCCAGACGCACAAGGGCTCGGCCTTCCAGTACGGATGGTGGGGTTGGGTCGACAGGGACCTGCGGGCCGTCCTGGGCGACCCGGTGGCCGGCGGGCCGGGGCGTACCTTCTGCGGCGACGGCGACCTCGCCGCCTGCCGGCAGGTCCTGCTCGACACCCTGCGCACGGCGGCGACCACACCGGCCACGCAGACCTATCCGGGAGACGACACCTGCGCCGCCGGCGACCAGTGGTGCGCCGACGCCATCGTCCAGTCGCCGCTGGGCGGCATCAAGCACGCCACCATCGCCTGGCAGAACCGTCCCACCTACCAGCAGGTGGTGTCGTTCCCCGCCCGACGCGGCGACGACCTGACCAATCTGGCCGCCGGCCGCCCGGTCACCGCCTCCAGCAGCCAACTGTTCCACGGTGCCGGCCGTGCCGTGGACGGCGACCTGGGCACCCGGTGGGCCAGTTCGTGGTCGGACAACCAGTGGCTGCGGGTCGACCTCGGATCGGTCCGGCAGGTCGGTCGGGTAGCCCTGGCCTGGGAGGCCGCCTACGCCCGGTCGTACCGGGTGGAGGTCTCCACCGACGGTGCCACCTGGCGGCCGGCCTGGTCGACCACCACCGGCGACGGCGGGACCGACGTGGTCAGCTTCGCCCCGCAGCAGGCCCGGTACGTGCGGATGTACGGGCTGACCCGGGGCACGTCCTACGGCTTCTCACTGTGGGAGATGTCGGCATACGCCCAGTGAGGTCGACGGTCGTGGCCGGGACGGCACCGTCCCGGCCGCGACCGCCCGCACGGCCGGCTCAGGCCAGCGCGATCTGGTCGCCGTCGACCCTGATGTCCTTGGCCGCCAGCGGGGTGGTGGCCGGACCGGCCTTGACGGAGCCGTCCTCGATGGAGAACTTGCTGCCGTGGCAGGTGCAGTTGATGGTGCCGCCGTCGACGTTCGACACCGGGCAGCCCTGATGGGTGCAGACCGGGTCGAACCCCTTGAACTCCCCGGCGGTGGGTTGGGTGATCACCACGCCCTGGGCGGCGTAGACCGCACCGCCACCGACCGGGATGTCGGTCGTGCGGGCCAGTGACTGGGCACCCTCGCGGTCCCCGCCACCGGCGTCACCGGTGTTGGTGATCTGCGGCCCCGGGCTGGGTGCCGCGCCGCCGTCGTCCTCACCACCGCAGGCGGCCAGCACCGCCGCCGCGCCGACCGCCCCCGCCCCAGCGAGCAGAGCTCGGCGGGTACGCACGTCAGGCCCGGCCGGCACCTGCTCCTCGCTCATGCCAGTGCTCCGTTGCGCTCGCTCATGCCTCGCCCCTCCGTCGGTGACTCCGGTGCATGATCTGTGGCTACTTTCCCCTACACGCACCACTCTGCCGGTCGGTTCACCCGATCGGCCACCCGGGTGGACCAGCGGGGGTCGTCAGGCACGCCACCGGCCACCCGTCGACCCTCGACGGTCGGTCAGCGCGCGGCGGTGGCGGCCTTGCGGCCACCGCGAGCCCGGCCACCGTTGGCCTTCGCCGCCCGGGCGGTGGCCGCCACGGCACCCTTCGCCGCGCCGCCGAGCTTGAGGACGGTACGCAGGAACTGCCCGGTGTGGCTCTCGGCGACCTCGGCGACCTCCTCCGGGCTGCCGGTGGCGAGCACGGTGCCGCCCCGGTGGCCGCCCTCGGGACCCATGTCGATGAGCCAGTCCGCGCTCTTGATCACGTCCAGGTTGTGCTCGATCGTGATGACCGTGTTGCCCTTGTCGACCAGCCCCTCCAGCACCAGCAGCAGCTTGCGGATGTCCTCGAAGTGCAGGCCGGTGGTCGGCTCGTCGAGCACGTAGACCGTCCGCCCGGTCGAACGCTTCTGCAACTCCGAGGCGAGCTTGACCCGCTGCGCCTCGCCGCCGGAGAGGGTCGGCGCGGGCTGCCCCAGCCGTACGTAGCCCAACCCCACGTCGACGAGCGTCTTGAGGTGCCGGTGGATGGCCGGGATGGCGGAGAAGAACTCGGCCGCCTCCTCGATCGGCATCTCCAGCACGTCGGAGACGGTCTTGCCCTTGTAGTGCACCTCCAGGGTCTCCCGGTTGTACCGGGCGCCCTTGCAGACCTCGCACGGCACGTACACGTCGGGCAGGAAGTTCATCTCGATCTTGATGGTGCCGTCGCCGGAGCACGCCTCGCAGCGACCGCCCTTGACGTTGAAGGAGAACCGTCCGGGGCCGTACCCACGGACCTTGGCCTCGGTGGTCTCGGCGAACAACTTGCGCACGTGGTCCCAGACGCCGGTGTAGGTGGCCGGGTTGGATCGCGGGGTGCGGCCGATCGGCGACTGGTCGACACCGACGACCTTGTCGACGTGCTCCAGGCCGGAGACCCGGGTGTGCCGGCCCGGCACCAGCCGGGCGCCGTTGATCTGGTTGGCCAGCACCGCGTACAGGATGTCGTTGACCAGGGTCGACTTGCCCGAGCCGCTGACCCCGGTCACGGCGATCAACTGGCCGAGCGGGAAGCTCACCGTCAGGTTGCGCAGGTTGTGCTCGCGGGCCCCGTGCACCACCAGCTCCCGCCCGGGGGTCTGCGGGCGGCGGCCCTTGGGCGTCGGGATCTCCCGCCGGCCGGACAGGTACGCCCCGGTCAGTGAGTCGGAATTCTCCAGCAGCGCCGGCACCGAGCCGCTGTGCACGATCCGGCCGCCGTGCTCGCCCGCGCCGGGACCGATGTCCACGATCCAGTCGGCGGTGCGGATGGTGTCCTCGTCGTGCTCGACCACGATCAGCGTGTTGCCCAGGCCGCGCAGCCGCACCAGCGTCTCGATCAGCCGGTGATTGTCCCGCTGGTGCAGGCCGATCGACGGCTCGTCGAGCACGTACAGCACCCCGACCAGCCCGGAGCCGATCTGGGTGGCCAACCGGATGCGCTGCGCCTCACCGCCGGAGAGGGTGCCGGCCGGGCGGTCCAGGGACAGGTAGTCCAGCCCGACGTCGAGCAGGAAGCGCAGCCGGGCGTTGATCTCCTTGAGCACCCGCTCGGCGATCAGCTTCTGCCGGTCGGTCAGCTCGATGCCGGCCAGCAGGTCGGCGCACTCGCCGACCGACAAGTTGCACACCTCGGCGATGCTGCGCCCGGCCAGGGTGACCGCGAGCACCTCGGGCTTGAGCCGGGCGCCACCGCAGGCCGCGCAGGGCACGTCACGCATGTAGCCCTCGTACTTCTCCCGCGACCACTCGCTCTCGGTGTCGGAGTGCCGGCGCTCGATCCACTGCACCACGCCCTCGAAGCCGGTGTAGTACGAGCGCTCCCGGCCGTACTTGTTGCGGTAGCGCACGTGGACCTGGTCGTCGGAGCCGTGCAGGATCGTCTTCTGCGCCCGCGACGGCAACGCCCGCCACGGGGTGTCGACGTCGAAGTGCTCGGCCTCGCCGAGCGCCTCCAGCAGGCGGAGGAAGTATTCCAGGTTGTGCCCGGTCGCCCAGGGCTGGATCGCACCCTCACGCAGGCTGCGCTCCGGGTCGGGAACGACCAGCTCCGGGTCGACCTCCTTCTTCGTGCCGAGGCCGGTGCACTCCGGGCAGGCGCCGTAGGGCGCGTTGAAGGAGAAGACCCGGGGCTCCAGGTCCTCGATCGCCAGGGGGTGGTCGTTGGGGCAGGCCAGGTGCTCGGAGTAGCGCCGCTCCCGGTCGGGGTCGTCCTCGGCCAGGTCGACGAAGTCGAGCAGGACCAGACCGCCGGAGAGGCCCAGCGCCGCCTCGACCGAGTCGGTCAGCCGCTGTTTGGCGCTGGGCTTGACACTGAGCCGGTCGATCACCACCTCGATGGTGTGCTTCTCCTGCTTCTTCAGCTTCGGCGGGTCGGTGAGCTGGTGCACCACCCCGTCGACCCGGGCCCGGGCGTACCCCTTGGCCTGGAGTTCGGCGAACAGGTCGACGTACTCGCCCTTGCGGCCCCGCACCACCGGCGCGAGCACCATGAAGCGGGTGCCCTCGGCCATCGCGAGGACCCGGTCGACGATCTGCTGCGGGCTCTGCCGGGAGATCCGCTCACCGCAGACCGGGCAGTGCGGTTCGCCGACCCGGGCGAAGAGCAGCCGCAGGTAGTCGTAGACCTCGGTGATCGTGCCGACGGTGGAGCGGGGGTTGCGCGAGGTGGACTTCTGGTCGATCGAGACCGCCGGGCTCAGGCCCTCGATGAAGTCGACGTCCGGCTTGTCCATCTGGCCGAGGAACTGCCGGGCGTACGACGACAGCGACTCGACGTACCGGCGCTGCCCCTCGGCGAAGATCGTGTCGAAGGCCAGGCTCGACTTGCCCGACCCGGACAGCCCGGTGAACACGATGAGGGCGTCCCGGGGCAGGTCGAGGCTGACGTCACGCAGGTTGTGCTCGCGTGCGCCACGGATGATCAAACGGTCGGCCACGGTCCGTGTACTCCCGGGTGAGAACGAAGAGGAAGATCTGTCCGCTTTTGCGGTGAAACCAGCGGTTGTGTCGGCGCGGAGAGTGCGCCCCGGCAACTGTAGACCCGCCCTCCGACAACTTCCCCCACCGCGCGCGTCCCCTCCCCACCGACCTCGCCACCCCGCCCCCACCCCACCTGCGCCGATCATGCAGTTCTGGCACCTGACAAGACGGGCAAACCGCCCGGTACCGACAACCACAACTTCATGATCGCGCCCGGATGGGGTGGGGGTGGTCAGTGGGGGTGGGGGGTACGGCGGGTGGTGCGCGACACGCGGGTGGGGCGGGTGGCACGGCGACGGGTCTCGTGGTTGATCTCCCGTTGCAGCCGGCGCCAGTTCTCGTAGCGGCGGGCGGTCAGCGCACCGTCGTCGAGTGCCGCGCGCACCGCGCAACCGGGTTCGGCCTCGTGCCCGCAGTCGCCGTACCGGCAGTCGGCGGCCAGGTCGGCGATGTCGGCGAAGGCCCGGTCGAGCCCGGCCGCGCCGTCGAGCAGGCCGACGGCCCGCACCCCGGGCGTGTCCACCACGGCGCCCCCGCCCGGCAGCGGCACCAACGCCCGCCAGGTGGTGGTGTGCCGGCCCTTGCCGTCCACCCGACGGATCGCCTGGGTGGGCATCACCACCGCCGAGGCGAGCGCGTTGACCAGGCTCGACTTGCCGGCACCGGAGGGACCGAGCAGCCCGAGGGTGCGGCCCGCACCGACCTCGGCGCGCAGCGCCGCCAGCCCGGTGCCGCGCTCGGCACTTACCGGCAGCACCGGCACACCGGGCGCGAGGGCCGCGAGTTGCCGCGCCACCGCCGCCGGATCGGCCGCCAGGTCGGTCTTGGTCAGCACCATGAGCGGCCGGGCACCGGACTCGTGGACCAGCGAGAGCAGTCGCTCGATACGGGCGGCGTCCGGTGCCGGGTGCACCGGCTCCACCACGGCCACCACGTCCAGGTTGGCGGCCAGCAGTTGACCACCGGCGTCCTTGCCGGCGGTGCGCCGGATCAACGCGGTACGGCGGGGCAGCACCGTCTGCACCGTCGTCCGCCCGTCGGGCCAGGCGCACAACAGCACCCAGTCGCCCACGCCGGGCAGTCGGGTGGCGTCGCCGACGGCGGCGGCCAGCAGGGCCCCGCCGGTCGAGGCGCGCACCGGCCCGTCCTCGGTGAGCACCGTGCAGACGCCCCGGTCGACGCGGGCCACCCGGCCGGGACGGTTGTCGGTACGGATGCGTCGTAGCTGTGCCGCCCGGTCGGTGTCCCAGCCCAGGGCGGTCAACGAGATGGTCATGGCTCCTCGTTCAGTGTCGGTGCGGGTGATACACGGGTGCGGTGACCGGCATGACCACCACCTCCTCCGCTCCGGCGCCGCGCACGAACCTGGTCGACCCCGGCCGGTGACCGGACCACGAGACAGCGGTGGAGCGTCCGGGCCGAGGGGGTCGCTGGCACAGACGGTAGGTCGGGCCGCGCCACGCCGGAAGTGAATTCCGCGGCGACGCGGTGGGCGCGGACCACTAGGGTCAGCACCGTGACACTGGATCCGCTGCTGCTGACCGGCGACGTGGACGCCGCCACGGCGCGTCTGCTGCGGACGGCGGCCACCTTCGACGCCGCCGATCTCGCGGCGCCGTCCCTGCTCGCGGGGTGGAGCCGAGGACATGTGCTCAGCCACGTCTGCCGCAATGCCGACGGCTTCGTCAACCTGCTCACCTCGGCGCGAACCGGCGAGCGGATCCCGATGTACGCCAGCGCCACGGCCCGGACCGCCGACATCGAGGCGGGTGCCGCGCGTGCGCCCGAGGAGCACCTGGACGACCTGCGGCGCAGCGCGGACCGGTTCGCCGAGGCCGTCGCCGCGATGCCGGCGCCGGCGTGGGGTGCCAGCGTGGAGACCCGGCACGGCTCGCGGCCGGCGGCCCTGCTCGTCTGGGGCCGGCTGCGGGAACTGGAGGTCCACCACGTCGACCTGGCCGCCGACTACCGGCACACGGACTGGTCGCCGGACTTCGGTCACCGACTGCTGCACGAAGTGACCAGCGGCTTCGCCGACCGCGGCGACGTACCGGCGATGGTCCTGCGCTTCGACGGCGGCGGCCACGAACTGGTGCTCGGCGATCGGGTGCAGGCACCGGTCGTCGCGGGTTCGGCCGCCGACCTCGCCGCGTGGCTGACCGGTCGCGACCCCGGCACGACCCTGACCGTCACCCCCGACGGACAGCTGCCCCGCCCACCCGAATGGATCTAGAAAGCCATGACCTACAGCGGAGAAGTCACCCCCGGCGGTCCGCCGGCGGTACGCGAACTCGACCGGCTGACCATCACCAAGGTGTCGGTCGGGCCGATGGACAACAACGCGTACCTGCTGCGCTGCGGCAGCAGCGGTGAGCAGGTGCTGATCGACGCCGCCAACGAGGCGCCCCGCCTGCTGGAGCTGGTCGGCGACGCGGGCCTCGCCGCGGTGGTGACCACCCACCAGCACATGGACCACTGGGTCGGTCTGGAGGAGGTGGTGGCCAAGACCGGCGCCCGTGCGCTGGTGCACGCCGACGACGCGGAGGGGCTGCCGATCGAGGCGCAGACCCTCACCGACGGCGACGTGGTGCCGGTCGGCGACTGTGCCCTGGAGGTCATCCACCTCCGGGGCCACACCCCGGGCTCGGTGGCGTTGCTCTACCGCGACCCCGCCGGCGTGCCGCACCTTTTCACCGGCGACAGTCTTTTCCCCGGTGGGGTCGGCAACACCGACCAGGATCCGCAGCGGTTCGCCGCGCTGATCGACGATGTCGAGCACAAGCTGTTCGACCGGCTGCCCGACGAGACCTGGTTCTACCCCGGGCACGGCCGGGACTCGACGCTCGGCGTGGAACGCCCCCACCTGGCCGAGTGGCGCGCCCGCGGCTGGTGACCGCCGCGCCGGTCAGGGCGCGATGCGCAGGCGTCGGATCTGGTTGTCGTCGTAGTCCTCGAAGCGGTACCGCAGGCCGGCGAAGGGACTGCCGGGAAAGTCGCCGGTGATGGTGGCGGTTACCACCGTCCCCTCCGGCGTCTGCGCCACGTCGGTGATCTCGTACGACACCAGCGGCACCTGCTGCCGCCAGGCCCGGATCTCGGCGATGCCCGTGTAGGTCCTGTCCTCGTCCTCGACCACGGCGTCGGGGGCGAAGAGCGCGAAGTAGGCGTCGCTGTCCGCCTCGCCGGCGAGCGCGAAGTAGCGACGGATGAGTGGCGGTGCGGCGCTCATGGCGGAACTCCTCACGGAAGTGCGTCGTGCAGCTCTGCGGACCTGCACGATCCTGCCGCACGGGTGCGACGGCCACCCTCGGTTCGATCGGTTCCCAAACCGCCTGGCGCGTTCGCCGGCCCCGACCGGCCGGGTCAGCGGGTGACGGCGCGCAACCGTCGCCGGGTGCCGAGCAACACCAGGGCCGCCAGCAGCAGTCCGCCGGCCATGGTCACCAGCAGTGGACTCGCGCCGGCAGGCAGCAGCCCGGCCACTGTCCGCGACGCGGTACCCACCACCAGGTAGAGGCCGGTCCAGCCGGTGGCACCGAGCGCCGCGAACCCGAGAAACCGCCGGTACGACATGCGCAGCCCGCCCGCGGCCAGCGGCAGCAGCGCGTTGAACACCGGCAGGAAGGGCGCGATCAGCACCAGTCGGCCGCCGTCGCGGCGCAGGATGCCCTCCGCCGCCGCCCATCGCGTCTCGCCGACCCACCCGCCGAAGCGGCTGTGCCGCAGCCGGTCGCCCCACAGTCGGCCGACGAGGAAGCTCAGTGACCAGCCGGTGAGGCATCCGGTGACCACGGCGACGAAGGTCGCCAGCCCGGTGGTGGGGGTGCCGACCGCCACGGCGGCGAGCACCGCCACGTCACCGGGCACCAGGACCCCGAACAGCGGCACCGCGTCGAAGAGCATGACCACCCCGAGCACCGCCATCAGCGCCACCACGGGAAGCTCTCCGACCTGGGCCAACTGGTCCATCATGTCTCGTACGCTAGGGCCTGTCCGCCACCGCGGACATCGGGTTTCCTCCCCTATCTCGCGACGGCGCCCCTGAGGGTGAACCCCGATCCCGCCCGCCGGTCGGCGCCATCCGCGGCATCACCTGAGGCGCTTCGCCCGGCAAATCCGCTATTCACCGGTTACTGTCGGGAAGGTATTGGGCGATCACCGGCGGACAAGCCAGCGGTCGCCCGCATGGAACAGGGAGAGAGTACGCATGGCAACCGGCACCGTGAAGTGGTTCAACTCCGAAAAGGGCTTCGGCTTCATCGAGCAGGACGGCGGAGGGCCCGACGTCTTCGTGCACTACTCGGCCATCCAGTCCAGCGGCTACCGCGAGCTGGGTGAGGGTCAGAAGGTCGAGTTCGACGTGACCCAGGGGCAGAAGGGCCCGCAGGCGGACAACGTCCGTCCGCTCTGACTCGTACTGGTCCCGCGGGGCTGATCGCACGGCGGTGAGTGGCGGCCGGTACCGGCCGCCACTCGTCGGGGCGTCGCCTCAGGCCGCCAGCCGCCGACTCAACTCACTGACGACCTGTTCCGCCACGGTGGGCGGAATCGCGGCCGCGATCTCCTGCGGGGAGAGACCGGCCAGCACCCCGGTGACGATCGCCTGCTCGTCGGTGAAGTCCCGGTTCATCAGTGAGTTCACTGTGCTCTGCAGGGCGGTGAGCTGGGCACCGATGCTGCGCAGCGTCGGGTGGGAGACCTGGAAGTCGGGGTCCGTGTGGTCCTCGCCCATGGTTGTCCGGGTGTAGGTCTGTCCGATCGGGTTGCGTCCGTCCAGCACGGTGAGGTTGCGGTGGACGGTCCTGAGCCAGTTGTGCTCCTCGGGTGTCATCTCGTTCTCCCCCTCCTCGGGGTTCAGCAGTCCGATGGTGGTCAGGTAGCGGCGGAACAGGGGCCGCTGGTCGCGGTTCGCCTTGATCGAGTCCCGGAAGAAGCTGAAGTGGGTGTGCCACAGGTGGGACCGGTCGCCGGTGCTGCGTCGACCGAGCCGGTCCCAGCGCCGGACCACGTTGCCGTCCGGCGAATAGATGATCTCGCGGATGTCCCGGGTGTCCGGGGCGTTGGCGACGCATTGCGCCACGCACCAGGTGGAGAACGTGAACAGGTCGTGGGTACGGCCGCCGGAGTTGAGCCGGAACGTCCCCACGTCCAGCGCGGCGGCGTCGAGGGTCAGTCCGTTGCGGTCGCGGGGCGACTCCACCACCGAGTAGTCGTTGGTGACGACCCGGTCCGACCCGCAGTGGTAGCCCCCTCGGTGGTTGGCGTCACCGACGATGCCGACCTCGTTGGGTTCGAGGTCGGCGTCGCGGCTGCGGTTGGGGTCACGGTCGAGATGATCAAGCAGCAGACGACGAACGGCGAGAAGATTTGCCGGTGCCCGCGTCATGGATCCCCCTTCGTTTACTCGTCGGGGACCAGGCAGGACAGTGACACCGCGTACGCGGTGGAGAGGCTCACCGCCAGGCCGGGCCAATCGGGTGCACGGCGCCGGGCGTAGCACCACGATAGCTCGCTCTTTAGGTGAATGCCCAGCTCAGGGGTGCTTTGATTCAGCTCGGAGAAGTTTGGGAGGCAGAGTGGACGACCGGTAGGACCACTGCGGACGGATGATCCGGGTCGTGCAAGATCTCCCGGAATCCACGACGGAGTGTGACAGCCGCGCCGAGGGATTCGCCAGTGCCGGGGTTACGCGCGTAGCGGGGGTGAGCCCCGCCGGAGACCTGTAGCCGCAGCCGGTGCCCGGGGGCGAAGCGGTGGGCGGCCGGCCACATCTCGACCGGCACCACGACCGCGCCGGCGTCGTCGGCGGGAAACCGGTGCGGATCGAGCCGGACCAGCCCGTCGCAGATGTTCCACGACCGCCCCCGGGTGTCCACGTCGCACAGCCGCACGAAGACGTCCAGGTGCGTCAGCTCACTGCGCAGGTGGATCTCGGCGCGGACCGGCCCGATCACCTCGATTCCGGCGGCCAACGGCTCGCTGGTCCAGGTCAACACGTCGGGCCGGGCCTCGACCGGACGGTTGTCGAACGGTCCGGCCCGCTGGGCCACCAGCAGTGGGCCGCCGAGCGACGGCGTCGGGTCGGCCGGGTCGTACCAGAATCCGTCCGGCGGCGACGGCACCGGGTCCGCGGGGCTCAGGGCCGCCTGCGGATGCAGGTACCAGCGGACGGCGTCGGCGGGTGGTGGCCAGTCGGGCAGATCGCGCCAGCCGCCGCCCGCGCCACCGACGTGCAGCCGCACGGTCGCGTCGGCGGCCTCGCCGGCTCCCTCGTCGGACAGGTGGGTGTCGAGCCAGCGCAGACCCTCGCGCAGAGCGGCGACGAACAGTCCCGGGCTGCCGTGGGTCCACGGACCGACCACCAGGCGCGGTCGGGCACCGGTGGCCCGCAGCGCCGTGTAGTCGCGCAGTTGGGCCGGCAGGAAGATGTCGTGCCAGCCGCTGACCATCGCCACCGGCGCGCCGACCAGGTGCAGTCGGTCGTCGAAGACCCGGCTGCGCCAGTAGTCGGCCTGCGGGGTGTGGTGCCGCAGCCACTCCTGGAAGAACGGCACGGTGACGCCGGTGGCGACCTGGTCGGCCTCGATCAACGGAAGGTGGGCCAGGGCGGCGGTCAGTCTGGGCTGGCCGCGCTTGAGTTCCCACTGGCGGGCCAGCCACGGCACGGTCTGCGCCTGCAGCAGTTCCGCCCAGGTCAACACCGTGTCCAGGGCGAACGACTCCCCCGCGTAGGTGGAGTCGCGGGTGGTCGAGGCGGTGGCCACCGCGACCATGGCCCGCAGCTGCGGACCCGCGTCCGCCGCCAGCGCCCACTGCACGAATCCCTGGTAGCTGGCGCCGAACATGCCGAACGCGCCGGTCCACCACCGCTGCCGGCGCAGCCAGTCGAGCGTGTCCAGACCGTCGTCGCGTTCGTGCACGAACGGCTGGAACTCACCGCCCGAGCCGCCGGTGCCCCGACAGGACTGGATGACCACGTGGAATCCCTGCTCGGCGGCGAGTCGGCAGAGCAGCCGCATCGGACCGGCCCGACCGTACGGGGTACGGATCAGCACGGTGGGCGCGGCGGGCAGGTCGGGGGCGTAGTGGTCGGTGCGCAGGATCACACCGTCGCGTACCCGCAAGGCGATGTCCCGGGTGACGGTGACCCGTCGGGTCCGCGCCGGTGGCAGTCGCAGGGCGGCGGCGGCGAGTCCGGCCGCCAGACGATCCAGCACGACTCACTCCGGCCGGCGTCGGTGCGGCTCGGTGCGGGCGGCACGGACCTCGTCCCGGTGCTCCCGCAGGGAGGCGCCCATCGCCGTCATGAACCGGTACACCACCTCCAGCTCGTCGTCGCCGAACCCGGCCATCACCCGGTCGGTGCGCTCGCCCAGCGGCCGGAAGAAGCCCATCGCCAGTTCGGCGCCGCGTTCGGCGTAGCGCAGCAGCACCTTGCGCCGGTCCTTGGGGTCCCGGTCCCGGCGCAGATGTCCGGCGCGTTCCAGCCGGTCGATCAGGGCGGTGACCGAGCCGGAGGAGAGGTCGAGGTGTTCGCCGAGCCGGCCCGGCGTGATCGGATCGCCGAGCAGCTCGGCGTCCATCACGGCGATCAGTGCCTGCAGGTCGGTGGCGTTGAGGCCGTGCTGGCCGGCGAAGGCGTGCCCGACGTGCTGCGCGTCCACGCCGTAGCGCCGCAGCTCAGCCGTGATCTCGGCGATCAGCACCTCCCGGCGCGTGTCGCGCCTGCGGTACATACCGTGAGCTGCCACGTCCCGCGCTTCCTCCCGAGATCCGGCTCGCAGCATAACCGAGCGGGAGCCACGTCTCGGCCGTCGAGATTCTCTACCGCCGCGCTGTTGCGGTATTTTTCTTGATGAGTGAAAATCTCGACTGTCTAGATACTTGCCGACTGGGGGGTCGTCCTGATGTCCGTGTTCACCCGCGTGGCGGGCGGTCGCCTGAACGCCTTGCTCACCATCCTCGCGGCGCTCGCCGTGGGCACGGCCGTCTTCTGGTTGCCCACCCCCGACAACCCGGCACCCGTCTCCGCCACCGGCCTGTCCGTCAGCTGGCAGTCCACCCAGGTCGAGCGGTTGCAGGAGGAACTGCCGGCCAGCGACGTCCAGCCGGCCATCGTGGTGGTCACCCGCGACGACGGCGCGCCGCTCACCGACAGCGACCGCGCCGCCCTCACCGCCGGCACCGGCGCCCTCGGCGGGCTCACCGCCGGCGGTCAGGTCGCCCCGCCGCAACTGTCTCCCGACGGCTCGGTCGCCCTGGTCGCCGTGCCGCTGAGCACCGAGGGCGGTCAGGATGCGGTGGCCGCGACCGTGGCCGAGGTCCGCGAGGCGCTGACCGCCCTGCCGGCGGAGTTGACCGTCGAGGTGACCGGCGCGCCGGCCTTCACCGCCGACCTCACCAAGGTCTTCGAGGGTGCCGACACCACCCTGCTCGCCGTCACCGCCGCGGTCGTCGCGCTGCTGCTGCTCGTCACCTACCGCAGTCCGCTGCTGTGGATGGTGCCGCTGGCCGTCGTGGCGGCCACCGAACAGGTGGCGCTGCGGGCCCTCGACACGGTCATCCCCGCCGTCGGCATCAACTACGCGGGCGGGGCCGTCAGCGGCATCGCCAGCGTCCTCGTCTTCGGCGCCGCCACCAACTACGCCCTGCTGCTGATCGCCCGTTACCGGGAGGAACTACGTCGGGAAGCGGACCGCTTCGCGGCCATGCGGGCCGCGCTGCGCCGCACCGCCGAACCGATCCTCGCCAGCGGTGGCACGGTCATGCTCGGAGTGCTCACCCTGCTGCTCAGCGAGCGGGAACTCAACCGGGCCCTCGCCGTCGCCTGCGCCACCGGCATCCTGCTGGCCATGGCGTCGGCTCTGCTCGTGCTACCGGCCGCGCTGGTGCTGCTCGGGCGGCGCCTGTTCTGGCCGTTCGTGCCGCGGGTCGGCGGCGAAGGCCGGGAGGGCCGGGTCTGGGGCCGGCTCGGCGCTGCCGTGATCCGTCGCCCGGTGCCGGTCGCGGCCCTGGCCACACTGCTGCTGGCAGCGCTCGCCCTGGGCGGCCTCGGCCTGCGTACCGGACTGTCGGAGACCGAGCAGTTCCGGGTTCAGCCCGAGGCGGTCGCCGGGGCGGAGACCCTGGCCCGCGCGTTCCCCGCCGGCACCACCCAACCGGTGGCGGTGATGACCC
This sequence comes from Verrucosispora sp. WMMC514, assembly GCF_027497295.1. Classification (NCBI taxonomy): domain Bacteria; kingdom Bacillati; phylum Actinomycetota; class Actinomycetes; order Micromonosporales; family Micromonosporaceae; genus Micromonospora; species Verrucosispora sp. WMMC514. The sequence continues at coordinate 347,251 of NZ_CP114906.1, forward strand.
GACCCGACACCGTGCCGGCGGTCACCGCGGCCGCCGCCGAGGTGCCCGGGGTGGCCTCCGCCCGCCCCGGCACCGCCGGCCCCACCGTCGCACAGGTCGACGTGGTGCTCGAGGCCGAGCCCGGCACCACCGCCTCCGACCGGACGCTGGCGGCCCTGCGGGACGCGGTCGCCGCCGTACCCGATTCCGCGCCACCCGCCCCCGCGGGTGGCGACGCACCGACCGGCGCCATCGTCGGCGGCACCGTGGCCGGCACGTACGACGCGGCGGAGGCCGACGCCGAGGACCTGCGCGTCATCCTGCCGCTGATCCTGCTGCTGGTCGGCGCCGTGCTGGTGCTGCTGCTGCGCGGCCTGCTCGCCCCGGTGCTGCTCGTGGTCACCGTCGTCGCCTCGTACTTCGCCAGCCTCGGTGGTGCCTGGCTGCTCTTCGACCACGTGCTCGGCTTCCCCGCGCTGGACACCACCGTGCCGCTGCTCGCCTTCGTCTTCCTGGTGGCGCTCGGCGTGGACTACAACATCTTCCTGGTCACCCGCGCCCGCGAGGACGCCCGCACCGTCGGCACCCGCGAGGGCATGCTCTCCGCGCTGCGGGTCACCGGCGGTGTCATCACCAGCGCCGGCATCCTGCTGGCCGCCGTCTTCGCCGTCCTCGGCGTGCTCCCGCTGATCACCCTGACCCAGATCGGGATCATCGTCTGCCTCGGTGTGCTGCTGGACACCCTGCTGGTCCGCACGGTCGTCGTCCCGGCCCTGGCGTTCCTGCTCGGGGAACGCTTCTGGTGGCCCGGCCGGATCACCCCCGATCAGAACCCGAGGCAGACGCACTCCGACATCAGCGCCCGGACGTTGCGCACGTAGCTCGGGTTGGGGATGTGCAGCGGCTTACCCTCCGGGGCCACCGCCCCGTGCCCGTAGTTGTACGCGGCGATGACCGCGTTGAGCAGGCACGAGTCCAGCTCGGCGGTGCACAGGTCGGCGTCGAGCCGGTAGTCGGCGTCGAAGTACATGTCGCCGATGTACTTGGTCAGCCAGGCCAGGAAGGTGCCGCCGAGATAGGCGTTGTCCCGGTAGTCCCACACGTCGTAGCTCTGCCCGAAACGCTGGTTCATCCAGGACGCGGTGTCCGGCATCACCTGCATCAGGCCGATGCCCTTGTCGCAGGCCACGATGTTGGACTGCCAGCCGCTCTCCTGCCACGCCGTCGCTTTGATCAGATTCAGCGGAATGCGGATGTCCGGCGCCGACGTCGGCCAGTACGTCCGCCCGGCCGCCTCGGTCAGCGCCGCCTTCGCCTGCGCACGGCTGGCCTGATCACCCTTGTAACTCGGCTTGCAGTCGCTCGCGGGCGGCTTCGGCGGGTCCGGCGGAACCTGCTTCTCCGTCGGTGGCTTCGGCACCGTCCGGGGAGCGGTGGCCGTGGTGCGCTTCGGCTTCGGGCTCCGCTCCGCCGCCGAGGGCGACGCGCTGGCGGTGGGGGTGGCCTTCGGCGCGGCACCCATCGACTCCACCGCCGACGGGGTCGCCGACACCTCCTCCGGCACCGGCGAACCGCTGGTCTCCTCCGAGCCGTCCGGCAACTCACCCGGCAGGGCGACCGGGGCCGGCACCTCCGCGGCGGAACCGTCCACCCTGGCACATCCACCGCCGGTCAGCAGCATCATCGCGGCAACCGCCGCGACACCCCACCGTGCGACGCCGCGTCCCATGTCGATCTCCTCCGGCCGTGACGAACCCGCCGCACACTAACAGCTACCGCCCGTCGCGCGTGGCCCCACGACCGCCGCCCGGATCACGGCAGCGGCCCTCATCCGGCGGCGGAGCGACCGCCGGACACCGCGCGGTCCCGGGTGGCCCAGGCGACCATGAACACCGCCGTCCAGGCGGCACCGAGCAACACCGCCCCGACCGTGCCGCTGGCGGTGCTCAATCCCAGGTACAGCCGGGCACCGCCGATGGTGACGACCCCGGCCGCCGCGACGGTCCACGCGGCCACCGCGACCGGCCAGCGGGCGCCCCGCGACACCAGCCACGCCAGCGTGCACAGGCTCGCCGTCACCACCACGTTCTGCGTGGAGAACAGCACCACCCGCCCACCGGCGGCCAGGTCGGCCACGGCCGCGAGCACCACCAGCGGCACGAAGGCACCGACCGTGCCGACGACACTGAGCAGGTCCGCCCGCCAGGGCCGCTGCCGCCACGCCTGCACCAGGGCCACCAGCGCCACCATCACGATCAGCGACCAGCCCCGCAGCAGCGACACCGCCGCCTGGGTCGCCTCCACCGCGTCGGGCGTACGACGGGCCGCGAACCAGCCGGCGATCACCCCGTCGACCAGGGACAGGCCGCTGTGCCGGACCACCACCCGCAGCACCCACGCGATCACCAGCGCCACCACGAACAGCAGCAGCACCCCGGCCGCCAGGTTCGCCAGCAACGCCCACGCCGGCCCGAGACGCAGGCTCAGCAGGAAGAACAGCAACCCGTAGCGGGCCGACAGCCACCGCAGCGGCGGCAGCCGGGACGCCCGGGTCAGCAGCGCCCGCGCCGGATCGGGGTTGCGGCCCAGCCAGCGCCCCGCCAGCACCACCGCGACCAACGCGGCCACCAGCACCAGCACCGCTCCGGTGGCCCGGCCCAGCAGCCGGGAGACCGTCTCGTACGACTCCCCGGCCAGATGCCCGACCAACACCGAGGCACCCACCCAGGTGCTCACCCCGGCCAGGTTCCACGGCGCGAACCGGCGGTACGACATGCCGGACGCACCGGCCAGCCGGGGCACCAGCGTGCGGGCGAACGCCACCCAGCGCGCGGTCAGCACACCACGACCGCCCATCCGGTCGAACATCGCGTCGGCGCGGGCCCACCGTTGCGGCCCCACCCACGCACCCCACCTGCTGGCCCGCAGCCGAGGCCCGTAGCGCCGGCCGGCACGGAACGCCAGCGCGTCGCCCAACGCGGCGGCGACGATCATCACCAGCAGCGCCGGACCTAGCCGCAGCGTGCCGGTGTACGTGAGAAAGCCCACCAGCAGCAGAGTCGCCTCACCGGGGGCGACCAGCCCGATGATCAGTGCCGTCTCGGTGGCCACTATCAGCGCCGCCACGACGTAGATCAGCCACGGCGGCAGGCTCTGCACCGAACTGAGCAGATCGTGCACGGCGCCCCCGGATCACCTCGGCAGGACTGCCCTGCCAGTTTGACAGTGCGGCCCCGCGGGAGACGGACCACCCGGGGTGACCCCGACGCCACGCCGCTACCGCCGAGGCGGGAGGATGGAGCCCATGCAGCTTCGCACGGACCTCCGCAACGTCGCCATCATCGCCCACGTCGACCACGGCAAGACCACCCTGGTCGACGCCATGCTGCGGCAGGCCGGCGCCTACGGCGCCCGGGGCGAGGTGACCGAGCGGGTGATGGACTCGATGGACCTGGAACGGGAGAAGGGCATCACCATCCTGGCCAAGAACACCGGGGTGCGCTACCTGCCCGCCGACGGCTCCGACCCGGTAACCATCAACATCATCGACACCCCCGGTCACGCGGACTTCGGCGGCGAGGTCGAGCGTGGCCTGACCATGGTCGACGGGGTGGTGCTGCTGGTCGACGCCAGCGAAGGTCCGCTGCCGCAGACCCGGTTCGTGCTGCGCAAGGCGCTCAAGGCCCGGATGCCGATCATCCTCGTGATCAACAAGGTGGACCGCCCGGACGCCCGGATCAAGGAGGTCGTCGACGACACCTACGAACTCTTCCTCGACCTCGACGCCGACGAGGAGCAGATCGACTTCCCGATCGTCTACGCCTGCGCCCGCGACGGCATCGCCTCCCTGACCCAACCCGCCGACGGTTCGGTACCGGACGACAGCCACAGCCTGGAGCCGCTGTTCCGCACCCTGCTGGACACCATCCCGCCGCCCGCGTACGACGAGAGCGCCCCGCTGCAGGCGCACGTCACCAACCTGGACGCATCCCCGTTCCTCGGCCGCCTCGCGCTGTGCCGGGTGCGGCAGGGCACCATCGCCAAGGGCCAGTCGGTGGCCTGGTGCCGCACCGACGGCAGCACCCAGCGGGTCCGCATCTCCGAGCTGTTGATGACCGAAGGGCTGGAGCGCAAGCCGGCCGAAAGCGCCGGCCCGGGCGACATCATCGCGGTCGCCGGCATCCCCGAGATCATGATCGGCGAGACCCTCGCCGACGCCGAGAATCCGGTCCCGCTGCCGCTGATCACCGTCGACGAGCCGGCGATCTCGATGACCATCGGCACCAACAACTCACCCCTGGTGGGCCGGGTCAAGGGCGCCAAGGTGACCGCCCGGATGGTGAAGGACCGCCTGGACAAGGAACTCGTCGGCAACGTGTCGCTGCGGGTACTGCCCACCGAGCGACCGGACGCCTGGGAGGTGCAGGGCCGGGGCGAGCTGGCGCTGGCGATCCTGGTGGAGCAGATGCGCCGCGAGTCGTTCGAGCTGACCGTCGGCAAGCCCCAGGTCGTCACCCGGGAGATCGACGGACGGACCTGCGAACCGGTGGAGCGGCTCACCATCGACGCGCCCGACGAGTACCTCGGCGCGATCACCCAGCTGCTGGCCACCCGCAAGGGCCGGATGGAGCAGCTGGTCAACCACGGCACCGGCTGGATCCGGATGGAGTGGTTGGTGCCGGCCCGCGGTCTGATCGGCTTCCGCACCGAGTTTCTCACCGAGACCCGGGGCACCGGCATCCTGCACCACGTCTTCGAGTCGTACGAGCCGTGGTTCGGTGAGCTGCGGACCCGCAACAACGGCTCGCTGGTCGCCGACCGCTCCGGCAGCGTCACCGCGTTCGCGATGACAAACCTCCAGGAGCGCGGCCAGCTCTTCGTGGAGCCCGGCACCGAGGTGTACGAAGGCATGATCGTCGGGGAGAACTCCCGTTCCGACGACATGGACGTCAACATCACCAAGGAGAAGAAGCTCACCAACATGCGCTCGTCGACCGCCGACGAGACCGAGAAGCTGATCCCGCCGCGCAAGCTGTCGCTGGAGCAGGCCCTGGAGTTCTGCCGCGAGGACGAGTGCGTCGAGGTCACCCCGGCCGCCGTGCGCATCCGCAAGGTCGTGCTCGACCAGACCCAGCGGGCCCGCACCGCCGCCCGCCGCAAGCACGCCGGCTGAGACGACCGATGGCCGCAGCCGATCTCCACGCGCGGCTGGACCGGGAACCCGGCACGATCTCGGTGTACGCGGGGCGGCTCGACGCCGCACCCACCTGGACCCGGGACGCCGAGGCCACCCACTACGCGGCGAGCACGATGAAGTTGGCCGTGCTCGCCGCGCTGCACCGCGCCGCGGAGGCCGGCCACCTCGACCCGGACGCCCCGGTCGAGGTCGTCAACCGGTTCACCTCCGCCCGGCCGGACGCCCCGCCGTACTCCTGCCGGCGCGCCTACGACAACGACGGTGCCGTGTGGGACCGTCTCGGCGGGCGGGCGTCGCTGCGCTGGCTCGCCGAACGGATGATCGTCCGGTCCAGCAACCTCGCCACCAACCTGGTCGTCGAACACGTCGGACTGGCCGCGGTGGCGGAGGTCTGGCGGCTGGCCGGCGCCCGGCGCAGCGTCACCGGGCGCGGCATCGAGGACTTCGCCGCCCGCGAGGCGCAGATCACCAACCTGGTCACCGCCGCCGACCTGGCCGCGCTGCTCGGCGCCGTCGCCACCGGCGCCACCCGCCCCGGTCCGATCGCCTCACCGGCCGGCTGCACCGCCATGCTGGACGTGCTCTGTGCCCAGCAGATCCGTCAGGACATCGCCGAAGGGCTGCCCGCCGGCGTCCGGATCGCCCACAAGAACGGCTGGGTACGCGGCGTACGGCACGGCGCGGCGGTGGTCTACCCCGCCGACGCCGAGGCCTACCTGCTCGTCGTCTGCACCACCGTCGGCGACGACCAGACCGACGCCCGGGCCGACGTCGACGCCAACCAGCTGGTGGCCGACATCTCCCGCGAGGTGTGGCAGGCCCGCCACGACCTCGGCACCCTCACTCCAGCAGGTTCGCCCGCAGCGCCGCCACCGTCTCCTCGGTGATCCCCAGACCGTCGCGCAGGTACGCCCCGAACGACCCGTGCACCTGCCGCACCTGTGCGTACGCGGCGTCGAGGTACTCCGGGCGGACCTCCAGCACCGGCCGGACCGCCGTCTCGTCGAGCCCCGGGTGGCGCTGCCGCATCGCGTCGACGAGCACCTCGCGCAGGCTCTCCGTCAGCGGGTTGTGGGCCAGGTAGTCGGCGCGGATCGCGGCCTCGTCCACTCCCAGGGCGTGCAGCAGCACCACGGTCAGCCAACCGGTGCGGTCCTTGCCCGCCGAGCAGTGGTAGACCAACGGCAGGTTGCGCTCGTCGGCCACCAACCGCACCGCGGCGGCGAATCCCCGCCGAGCCGAGTCTCCGGTGACGAACCAGCGGTAGATGGCCGCCATCGCCGCCGGTGTCCCCTGCCGTGCCAGCTCCGCGTACTCGCTCAGGTCGTGGCCGAGCAGCACGGCCGAGACGTAGGTGAAGACCGGATGCGCCGGGTCGTGCACCGGCAGGTGCACCACGGTCGGCTCGCCGACCAGCCGGTCCGGCGGGGCCACCGACACCTCGGACTGGGCGCGAAGGTCCACCACGCAGGCCGGTTCGAGCTTCGCCAACACCGGCAGGTCCTCGTCGGTGAGCCGGCCCAACGCCGGCGTACGGATCAGCCGACCGGGGCGTACCCGCCGGCCGGAAAAGCCGATCAGTCCACCCAGGTCCCGCGCGTTGGGCGCCCCGACGAGCGTCCAGTCCGACGCGCCCGCTCGCTGACTGGTCATGTCCCCCCTTCACGTACAGGGTGCCGTATCCGATGATCGTCTCGGTGGGCGCCCGGTGCGGCACCGCGCCGGCGGTGGAGCTCAGCGACGGGCTGAGGCCAACTCGCGTCGCCGGTCCCGCGAGGACTTGACCAGGCTCGCCGCCGTGGCCACCGCCAGCGTGCCCAGGATGACCAGCAGCGACAGCCAGATCGGAATGTGCGGCGCCCACCCGACGTGCTCACCGTTGTTGATGAACGGCAGGTTGTTGTCCGCGAGCGCCTCCAGGATCAGCTTGACCCCGATGAAACCGAGCACCACCGCCAGGCCGTGGCTCAGGTAGATCAACCGGTCCAGCAGCCCGCCGAGCAGGAAGTAGAGCTGTCGCAGCCCCATCAGCGCGAAGACGTTGGCGGTGAACACCAGGTAGGGCTCCTGGGTGATCCCGAAGATCGCCGGAATCGAGTCGAGAGCGAAGATCAGGTCGGTGGTACCGATGGCGATCATGACGATGAGCATCGGGGTGAACAACCGCCGGCCGTTCTCCCGCACGGTGACCCGGGCGCCCTGGTACCCCCGTGAGATGGGCAGCGCCCGCCGGCTCCAGCGGATGAGGACGTTCTCGGTGAACTCCTCCTCGCTCGACTCACCCTGCCGGGCGAGGTTGATCGCGGTGTAGATCAGGAACGCGCCGAAGACGTAGAAGACCCAGGTGAACTGTGAGATCAACGCCGCGCCGGCGGCGATGAAACCGCCCCGCATGACGAGCGCGAGAACGATGCCGATGAGCAGCACCTTCTGCTGGTACTGCCGGGGTACCGCGAAGCGGGCCATGATGATCACGAAGACGAAGAGGTTGTCGACCGAGAGGCTGTACTCGGTCAGCCAGCCGGTGTAGAACTGCCCCGCCACGCTCGCACCGCTGGTGAGCCAGAGACCGCCACCGAACAGCAGGGCCAACCCGACGTAGAAGGCGACCCAGAGACTCGACTCCCGGACGCTCGGCTCGTGTGGCCGGCGCCCGATGATGAGCAGGTCCACCACGAGGACCGTGGTCAGCGCCACGAGCGTAGCCGCCCACACCAGTCCGGACACGTTCACAGTCTCATTCCTCCGGCCGCCACCCAGCAACCGGCACACGGTACGCCCTCCGCGAGGTGCCGACCACCTCACCCCCGCTAGGCATCCTAGGAGGATGGGTTACTGGGGTGGCTGGTCCGGCGCGGGCGGCCAACGGATGGGAAGACCGCCCGGGGCCGGCCTGGACCCGGTAGCGATGTGGCAGGCTGCCGCAATGGTTCTCGAGGTTGCGCTCATCGACGTCATTCCCGGCCACGAGGAGGCGTTCGCCGCCGCCTACGCCCAGGGACATCCGTTGCTGGCCGGCACGCCCGGCTGCCGCTCGGTACGCATGACCCGGGGCCTGGAGTCCCCCACCCGCTTCGTGCTGCTTGTCGAGTGGGACACGGTCGACGCTCACGAGCGGAACTTCCGGGCCACGGAACGCTTCGTCGGGTGGCGGGAGTTGATCGGTCCGCACTTCGCCGCCCCGCCGCGGGTCGAGCACTTCGTCGACGTGCCCGCCTGACCGACACCCGAGCACCACGCACCGAGTCGAGAAAGTGTCACACCGTCCACCTATCGTGCGTCTCGCGTCGGCACCGACCCCGACGGCTTCGGGGGCGCCGGGTCCGGTGCCGACGCCTCTCCGTGCCTGATCTGCCGACGCGCCGCACGACCGGGGCGATGTGTCACCCGTCGAGCCGGCGGGCCAGGGCCCGCACCGTCTCCTCCTCCGGCAACGCCGTCTCCAGCAGGCAGTCGGTCATCCGTTCGTACCTGTCGACGTCCGTCGCGGTGGTCAGTCGCACATCCGTGGTCAGCGCCTCCAGCATCACGGTGCGCGGATCCGCCGGGTCCGGAAAGGAGTAACAGGAGAAGGGGGTGAGCGGCAGCGGGCGGCGGCCCGCGCCGACCCGCAGCAGCCGGATCGTCACGTGCGGCAGCGCGGCCAGTTCGAGCAGCTGCGCCAACTGCCCGCGCCACACCTCCACCGGGTCGTCGCCCGGCTCACAGGCCAGCTCGGTGAGCAGCGCCGTGTAGCGGGGCGGTTCGACGCGACGCAGCACCGCCTGTCGAGCGGCCCGGGCCCGCAGGTCGGCCTCCACGTCCACCGTCGGATCGATGAGCTGACCGGCGACGATGCGCAGTCGGGCGTACGCCGGGGTCTGCAGCAGGCCGGGCACGATCGCCGGCTGGTACTCCACGATGCCCGCCGCTCCGGCCTCGAGTTCGGCGTACGTGCGCTGCCGCTCCCCCATCTCCCCGAGCGACTTCCACCACCCCCGGCCGGTCGCGGCGTCCCGGGCGATGACGATCAGGGCGTCGCGCTGCCGCGACGGCACCTCGTAGACGTCGAGCAGATCGAGCACGTCGGCCAGGTCGGGGCGGCTCTGTCCCAGCTCGATGCGGGACAGCTTGGAGGTGGACGCCCAACCGAGCCGCTCACACACCTGTTCCAGGGTCAGCGCCTCCCGCCGGCGTAGCTGACGCAGCTCGGCGCCCAGTCGCGCACGTCGAATGACCGGACTCGTTGGCAACGGCATCCCCGCCTCCCACCGAGGGAGAGTACGCACGGCGATCACTTAGCGCAATAGGACGCTCGCATTCCGCTATTCCCCCACTGTAGGAAGTGGATTGTCGCGCCGGCGGCGGCTATCGCACGCCGGCGGCGTCCATGCCGCGCAGCTCCTTCTTGAGGTCGGCGACCTCGTCGCGGATCCGGGCGGCCAGCTCGAACTGCAGCTCCCGTGCGGCGGCCAGCATCTGGTCGTTGAGTTCCTGGATGAGCTGCGCCAGCTCGGCCCGGGCCATCCCCTCGCGGGCCGGGGTGGCCGCCCCGCCCCGGGCCCGGCTGCGGGTCTCCTTGACCGGCGCCTTACCCCGGGACAGCTGCCGCACCGCCCCGCCGACCCGCGTCGCCTCGGTGTCCTCCGCCTCACGGTAGATGTCGTCGAGGATGTCGTGGATCTTCTTGCGCAGCGGCTCCGGGCTGATGCCGTGCGCCTCGTTGTGCGCGATCTGCTTGGCCCGACGCCGGTTCGTCTCCTCGATCGCGTCCGCCATCGACGGGGTGACCTTGTCGGCGTACATGTGCACCTGGCCGGAGACGTTACGGGCCGCCCGGCCGATGGTCTGGATCAACGACCGTCCGCTGCGCAGGAAGCCCTCCTTGTCCGCGTCCAGGATCGCCACCAGCGACACCTCGGGCAGGTCGAGGCCCTCCCGCAGCAGGTTGATGCCGACCAGCACGTCGTAGTCGCCCCGGCGCAGCTCGCGCAACAGCTCGACCCGGCGCAGCGTGTCGACCTCGGAGTGCAGGTAACGCACCCGGATGCCGTTCTCCAGGAGATAGTCGGACAGATCCTCGGCCATCTTCTTGGTCAGCGTGGTGACCAGCACCCGTTCGTCGCGCTCGGTACGCAATTTGATCTCGTGCATCAGGTCGTCGATCTGCCCCTTGGTGGGCTTGACCACCACCTCCGGGTCGACCAGCCCGGTCGGACGGATCACCTGCTCCACGAACTCGCCCTGGGCGTGTTCCAGCTCCCACGGACCCGGGGTCGCCGACAGGAAGACCATCTGGCCGACCCGCTCCAGGAACTCGTCGAACCGCAGCGGCCGGTTGTCGGCGGCGCTGGGCAGCCGGAACCCGTGGTCGATGAGCATCCGCTTGCGTGAGGCGTCGCCCTCGTACATGCCCCCGATCTGCGGAATCGTCACGTGCGACTCGTCGACCACGGTGAGGAAGTCGTCGGGGAAGTAGTCCAGCAGGCAGTGCGGCGGACTGCCGGGCAGCCGGCCGTCGATGTGCATCGAGTAGTTCTCGATGCCCGAGCAGAAGCCCACCTGCCGCATCATCTCGATGTCGTACGTGGTGCGCATCCGCAGCCGCTGCGCCTCCAGCAGCTTGCCCTGCCGTTCCAGCTCGGCCAGCCGCTCGCCCAGCTCCGTCTCGATGTCGCGGACCGCCCGCTCCATCCGCTCCGGACCCGCCGCGTAGTGCGTCGCCGGGAAGATCAGCAGATGGTCCACCTCGCGCACCACGTCACCGGTCAACGGGTTGAGGTAGTAGAGCTTCTCCACCTCGTCGCCGAAGAGCTCGATGCGCACGGCGAGTTCCTCGTACGCCGGAATGATCTCGAGCGTGTCGCCGCGGACCCGGAAGGTGCCGCGCTGGAAGGCCATGTCGTTGCGGGTGTACTGGATGTCGACCAGGCGACGCAGCAGCTGGTCCCGGTCGAGTTCCTGGCCGACGGCCACCCGTACCGCCCGGTCGAGGTACTCCTCCGGGGTGCCCAGCCCGTAGATCGCCGACACCGTCGCGACCACCACCACGTCACGCCGGGTGAGCAGCGACATCGTCGCCGAGTGCCGCAGCCGCTCGACCTCCTCGTTGATCGAGGAGTCCTTCTCGATGTACGTGTCGGTCTGCGGGATGTACGCCTCGGGCTGGTAGTAGTCGTAGTACGAGACGAAGTACTCCACGGCGTTGTCCGGCAGCAGCTCGCTGAACTCCTTCGCCAACTGCGCGCAGAGCGTCTTGTTGGGGGCCAGCACCAGCGTGGGACGCTGCAGCCGCTCGATCAGCCAGGCGGCCGTGGCGCTCTTGCCCGTGCCGGTCGCGCCGAGCAACACCGTGTGCCGGTCGCCGCGACGCACCCGCCGCTCCAGGTCGTCGATCGCCGCCGGCTGGTCACCGGCCGGCTGGAAATCACTGATGACCTGGAAACGGCCGTCGAGCCGGGGTATGTCGAGCGCCATGACCTCAACGGTACGCCGGGGCTCCGACAGTCAGACCCGGTCCGCCCCGGCCACCCCACCGATCGGTCGGACGGGCGACGACGGGTGGACGTCGGCGCGGTGCGGACTTCCGCGACGCCTCGCGGATCCTCCCCGACCGCCCCGGCGACTACGTGCGGCATCTGATCGGCTTCGATATTCGCATTGTGTGGTTCTTCTCACCCCGCTACGCTTTTCCCGTAGGCCGCTCGCGGCGGCCGACCGGGCCGGTGGCGGGCCGCACAAGCCACGCCACCCCCGGCACCGAGGGTCGCAGCACCCGGCATGCCTGGCGTGCGCACCGGACGTGGTCGCGCGGATCGCGCTGACCGGCCGCCGCGAGCGCCCCTGCTCGTCACCCCCGCGTGGTCCGCACCGTTCATCCTCCCGTGGAGAGCAGCTCACAACCGCCGTCCGACAGCCGTCGCCACGCACCCGACGAGCCGCGCACCGATCCGACCCGGGCCGGCGCCCCGGCCGGCGGCGGCAGCCCGGGCGGCACCGGTCATGCCGGGCCGACCGGTCACGCCCGTACGCACACCCGCCGGCACCGCGCGGTCACCCGCCACCGGGCCGGTCTCGCGCCGCCCGCCGTCCTCGACCTGGCCGGCACCGCACCGGCGCCACCACGGCCGGGCGTCCGCCGGGCCGTGGTCTCCGGCGGTCTGCTCGACCTGGCCGCCGGGAACCGGGCCGAGGAGGAGGATCTGGCCGGCGCGACCGCCGAGGCCGACGACCCGCGACGGGTAGCCAACCGCCGACGCCGCCTCACCCTCGCCGGGCTGGCCCTCACCGCGGTGCTCTCCGCCGTGATGCTGGTGGCCACGCTCGTCAACTGGGCGCCCGACGGCCCGGCACCACGGGACCTGACCACGGCCGAACGGGAACGCCTGGCCACCATGCGGGTGACCAACTACCGCGAGTTACGGGCCGGGTTGCACGTCACCGCCGGCGCCGGCGCCACCCGCACCGACCTGCTCGGCTGGGTCGACTGGGCCCGGGGGCTGGCCTACCTCGACGTGGGGGGCCCGGGCGCGGGCGCGTCGCGTGGTCTCGCCCAGGCCACCCCCACCGTGCTGGTGATCAGACCCGACCCGACGGCCGTACCGACGCCGGCCATGCCGCCGCTGGTGCCACCGGCCGACGGTTGGCGGCTGCCCGCCGACCCGGATCTCGCTCCGCTGCTCGGGCTGATCTTCGCGCTCGCCGCCGACCGGCCCGATCCGGCGGACCGGTGGACCGGTCGCTGGGTGGGCCGGGAGCAGCTCAACGGTGAGCCAATCGACGTGCTGGAGGTCGCCACGCCGGACACCGTCGTACCGGCGAGCCGCACCCCCGGTGCCGACACGCCGGACACCGCCATCCCGACCCGCTACTGGCTGGACCGGGCCGGCCGGCTGCACCGGGTACTCACCGACGTCACCGGCATCGGACCGGTCACGGTGGCCCTGAACCGGGCCGACCGTCCGACGCTTCGACCCGTCGAGGCGCTCGGCGGTCGCCCCGGCCTGCCCCGCGCCCTGACCTCCGCCGAACGGGACCGCTGGCGCCGGATGCCGTCCCGCCTGCGCGCCGTCGGCGGGGCGACGGCCACCCTGACCATGCCCGTATCCGCCGCCACCAACCTGCGCGGCAGCGGCTGGCTGAGCTGGACGTCGGGCAGCGCCTACCTCGCGGTCACCGACCTCGACACGGACGCACGACGCACCCTGATCCGTCACCACGGCCGCCAGGTCACCCGCATCGACGGCAGCGGGTCGGCACGTGCGCCACTGCCGCCACCGGCCGCCGGCTGGCGGACGGGACCGCATCGCACGCAGGCCGTCGACCCGCTGGTGGCTGCCGCGCTGCGGGCCGTTCAGCACCCCGACCCGCGGGGCGGGACGGAACGGGTACGCGGCGACAGCATCGCCGGCACCAGCGTCGACGTGGTGCAGGTCGACACCGGCCGCGGACCGCTGCGCTACTGGGTCGACCGGTCCGGGATGCTGCGCCGGCTGGAACTGCCGACCCGCTCCGGTGCCTGGGCGCAGCTCGACCTGACCCCGGGCCGGGTTCCACGGCTGACGCCGCCACGGAAGCGCTGACCCGGTCGCCGGGTGGCGGTCACATCGCCCCGGCGGACCGCGCCGCGCCCCTCAGGGGCGCCAACCGGTGCGGGCGGCCCACTCCTCCGCCCGGAGGTGCTCCTCGTCGAACCACGGGTCCTTCGCCGTGGCGTACGCGCCGCTGTCCGGCGCGGACGCCGCCAGTTCCCGCTTGAACACCAGATACGCGGCCCGCTGGTCGGGATCGGCCCGCAGGTGATCACGCATCAGCAGGGCGTAGCGCCAGCCCGGCGACCCGGTCACCCGCACGTGCAGGTGGACCGGGCGGGCCGGGTCCGCGCTGCCGTGCAGCCGCTTCGCCCACCGGCCGCTGCCGGCCGGTCGGGGACTGTCCCACCAGTCGCCCGGCAGCCGGGGGAAACCTGCGTCGGCCAGCCGCTCGGCCACCACACCGTCGGCTTCGGCGAGGGACGGCACGCCGAGCTGGATGTCGATGACGTCCTTGGCGGCCAGGCCGGCGACGGCGGTCGACCCGATGTGGTCGATCCGCAGGTCCGCCGGAGCGACGGCGTGCCGGATCCGGTCCGCCAGCCGGGCGTACTGCCTCGGCCAGGTCGGGTCGGGATCGACCAGCCTGACCTGCTGCAGTCGCACCGCCCGCCGGTGACGCACGTTCGTCTCGAAGGGCACCAGCCGGTCACGCCAGAGCGCGTCGACCGCCGCGTGCAGGTCGTCGAGGGTGCCCTCGTTGGTCAGCAACACGTCCGCGACCGCCGCGCGGCGGGCGTCGTCGGCCTGGGCGGCGATCCGGCGCTGCGCCTCCGCCCGGCTCATCCCCCGATCACGGGCCAGCCGCGCCAACCGGATGTGCACCCCCGTCTGCACCACGACCACCAGGTGGTACGTGGGCGCCAACCCCACCTCGGCCAGCAACGGGACGTCGTTGACCACCACGGCGTCCGGCGGGGCGGCGGCGGTCAGCTCGACGGTGCGGGCCCGGACCCGACCGTGGACGATCGCCTCCAGCCGGCGCCGGGCCGACTCGTCGGCGAACACCAACTCACCCAGGGCAGCCCGGTTCAGGGCCCCGTCGGCGTCCAGTACCCGATCGGAGAAGGCGGCGACGACCTCGGCGAGACCCTCGGTGCCGGGCGCGACCACCTCCCGGGCGAGCTGATCGGCGTCGATGAGCATCGCACCCCGCTCGACCAGCCGTCCGGCCACCGCGCTCTTGCCCGAACCGATCCCACCGGTCAACCCCACCCTCAGCACGGCACCAGTCAACCCGATCACCCCACCCCCGCCAACCCCACCCCGCCCCACCCGCACTCCGTGTTGATCGTGAAGTGGGCGGCAGTTGTCTTCAAAGTGCCGTCAATTTCATGATCAATGGGGACGACGGAGGGCCCCGACCCGAACCCGGAGTACCGGGTCGGGGCGGGGCCCTCTGGTGTCAGTCGACAGCTTCGGGTCGCGGCGGGGGTCAGGCCCGCCGGGCCGAAGTTGTCAGCGGGTCACTTGCCGCCGGCGAGCTTCTCCCGCAGTGCGGCGAGCGCCTCGTCGGTGGCCAGCGTGCCCGCCGGCTCCTCGGCCTGCCGGCTCGGCGCCGCGCTGGTCGAGGTGGTGGTGCCGCCAGCCGCGGGGGCCGGCTGCGGGTTCGCAGCGGCCTCGGCCTCGGCGGCCCGAGAGGTCTGCACCTGCTTCTGGTGCGCCTCCCAGCGCTGCCGCGCCTCGGCGTACTGGTTCTCCCAGGTCTCGCGCTGCTTGTCGTACCCCTCGAGCCACTCGCCCGTCTCCGGGTCGAAGCCCTCCGGGTAGATGTAGTTGCCCTCGGTGTCGTAGGTCGCGGCCATGCCGTAGAGGGTCGGGTCGAAGTGCTCCTCGCCCTCGACGAAGCCCTCGTTGGCCTGCTTGAGCGACAACGAGATCCGGCGGCGCTCCAGGTCGATGTCGATGACCTTGACCATGACCTCGGAGCCGACCTGCACGACCTGCTCCGGGATCTCCACGTGCCGCTCGGCCAGCTCGGAGATGTGCACCAGGCCCTCGATGCCGTCGTCCACCCGGACGAAGGCACCGAACGGCACCAGCTTGGTGACCTTACCCGGCACGATCTGCTGGATGGCGTGGGTGCGGGCGAACTGACGCCACGGGTCCTCCTGGGTCGCCTTCAGCGACAGCGAGACCCGCTCGCGGTCCAGGTCGACGTCCAGGACCTCGACCTCGACCTCCTGGCCCACCTCGACGACCTCGGACGGGTGGTCGATGTGCTTCCAGGACAGCTCGGAGACGTGCACCAGGCCGTCCACGCCGCCCAGGTCGACGAAGGCGCCGAAGTTGACGATCGAGGAGACGACGCCCTTGCGGACCTGCCCCTTCTGGAGCTTGTTGAGGAACTCGGTGCGCACCTCGGACTGCGTCTGCTCCAGCCAGGCCCGGCGGGACAGCACCACGTTGTTGCGGTTCTTGTCCAGCTCGATGATCTTGGCTTCGAGCTCGCGGCCGACGTACGGCTGCAGGTCACGCACCCGCCGCATCTCGACCAGGGAGGCCGGCAGGAAGCCGCGCAGCCCGATGTCGAGGATGAGGCCACCCTTGACCACCTCGATGACGGAACCGCGGACGACGCCGTCCTCGTCCTTGATCTTCTCGATCGTGCCCCAGGCCCGCTCGTACTGCGCCCGCTTCTTGGAGAGGATCAGCCGACCCTCCTTGTCCTCCTTCTGAAGGACAAGGGCCTCGATGTGGTCACCCACCGAGACGACCTCTGCCGGGTCCACGTCGTGCTTGATCGACAACTCCCGAGAGGGGATGACACCCTCGGTCTTGTAGCCGATGTCGAGCAGGACCTCGTCCCGATCGACCTTGACGACGGTGCCTTCGACAATGTCGCCGTCGTTGAAGTACTTGATGGTCTCGTCGATCGCGGCGAGGAAAGCCTCCTCAGAGCCGAGATCGTCGACGGTGACCTTGGTGGCGCTCGAGGGGGCCTCGATGCTGCTCGTCATGTGGGCGGTTGCTCCGGTCGGATGGTGTGTCACAGCAGGCTGGTGTCGCGGTGACCTGTGCGCGCCAACGGATTTGTCGGCGGGCCCACCTGGAAATCGCTGAACGAGATCTTGATGTGACTCCGTCGACCGCGCACCTGCTCCCTGCCGAGGCACACGATCCGCGAGCGCATCGTCTACCCTACCTGCTGCATTACCACAGCGTGCAAGCCCTCCCGCCTACTCGTCGGCGCACCAGCCGCCAAAGCGGAGATTTCGACCAGACGCCCCACCGGCCCGCCGCCCGCCCTCCCCGCGTGAGGGCCTAGCGTGGCCTGGTGAACGACGACAACCGGGTGACCCGCCGCCGGGTGGGTGACGCCGAGGCCCGCACCGCCAACCGACGCTGGTGGGACGCCGACGCCGACGCCTACCAGGCAGAACACGGCGACTTCCTGGGGGACGTGGACTTCGTCTGGTGCCCGGAGGGGCTGCGCGAGGCGGACGCCCGACTGCTCGGCGACGTGTCCGGGCGACGGGTGCTGGAGGTGGGCTGCGGCGCGGCGTCCTGCTCCCGCTGGCTCGCCACCCAGGGCGCCCGGCCGGTCGCGGTGGACCTCTCCGCCGGCATGTTGCGGCACGCGACCCAGGCCAACACCCGCAGCGGGGTACGCGTACCGCTGGCGCAGGCCGACGCGCTCGCGTTGCCCTTCGCCGACCAGAGCTTCGACATCGCCTGCACGGCGTTCGGCGCGGTCCCGTTCGTCGAGGACTCGGCGGCGCTGATGGGTCAGGTGCACCGGGTGCTGCGTCCCGGTGGCCGGTGGGTCTTCTCGGTCACCCACCCGATCGGGTGGGTATGATCTTGCTAGTATTGATCCATGACGCTGTTGAGCAGCCAGGACCGGCGAGCGGCGATCTGCCTCCGACTCTCCGACGACCCGCACAAGGGCACCAGCCGCGAGGGTGAGGGCATCGCCCGGCAAGGTGAGGACTGCGAGGCGCACGCGGACTACAACCGATGGCCCGTGCTGCATCGCCTCGTTGACAACGACAAGACCGCGCTCCGTCGTCGGCCAGGTTTCGAGAAGCTGTTGAAGCTCATTACTTCCGGTGAGATCAACGTGGTTATCGCGTGGTCGAGCGAGCGCCTGCTGAAGACGAAGACGGACGAGTATCGGTTTTACGAGACGTGTCTTGCCGCACCTCAGCCGGTAGTCGTCTCCTACGCTCGCGGGATGACGTTCGACCTCTCGACTCCGCAGGGACGCAAGTTCTTCGACAACGCGGCGAGTGACGCCCGGTACGAGACGGAGTTGAAGTCGGAGCGCCAGAAGCGGGCGAACCGCCAGCACGCCGAGAAGGGCCGGCCAGCCCCCGGCCCCCGGCCGTTCGGCTACGAGCCCGACCGCGTGACGCTACGCGAGAAGGAGGCCAAGGCCGCGAAGGCTGTCTACCGCGCGATTCTCGCCAAGGGCAACCTCGCGTCGCAGGTGCGCGCGCTGAACGATGCTGGGCTTCGCACCGGGCAGGGAAACCTGTGGCGCACGGAGACGTTACGCAAGTGGCTCGTGAGCCCGCGCAACGCCGGTTTGCGATCCCATCGCGGGGAGGTGGTCACCAAGGCGGCGTGGCCGGCGCTGGTGGACGAGCCGACATGGCGAGCAGTCAAGGCGATCTTGGAGAGCCCGGCGCGCAAGATGAAGACCGGGAAGTCGGCCGTTGGCCTTCTTACCGGGATCGCGCAGTGTGTCTGCGGTGAGTCGGTGAACATGAGTGGCCAGTCCAGGACGGGGGCCAAGAACTACACGTGTCGCACCGGCAAGCACGTCAGCCGGGCCGTGCAGCCGGTTGACGACCTGGTGAGCGATGTCGTGATTGGGATCATTGAGCGTGACGGCGCTGATCTGCTCGTTGACCATGATCGACCGGACGTGGACGCCCTCCGAGAAGAGTTGGAGGCGTCACGGGTCCTGCTCAAGCAACTCGGCGTCGACTACGCGAAGAAGCGCATCCCCCGGGCCACGATGCTTGCCGGCATCGAGGCCGCCGAGGCGGACATTGCCGAGATCGAGGCGAAGTTGGCAGATGCCGGGCGAGTGGACATCCTCGGGCCGGCCGTCGCGGCTCCCGACGTTTGCGTGTGGTGGTACTCCGGAGACGTGAACAACGACCAGCGCCGCCAGATCATTGACACGCTCATGGACGTGACGATCTTGCCGGCAGTCCGAGGGCGGAAGAGGTTCGACCCGGAGACGGTGCGAATTTCGCCGAAGGACTCTTCGCGTCGGGCGACGTGAGCCGACCTTGCGGCAGCATGGCGGCCTGTCCGTCATGCTGCCGCAGGGTCCGACGGTTTCATGAGTAGCGCTAGCGTCGTTCGTTGGTCCTCGGTCAGTGGCGGCCACTCATCAAGGATCTTTCGTACGTGTTCAGCGTGACCGGACCGTCGTTCTCCCCCACACTCCCGAGATCGAGCACTGACAGGCCGCTCGCTGCCCATCGACGCAGGCTTAAGGCTCATCGCACTCACCACCAATGCGCGCGTCGCGGGCGGCGTCGCGGGCCGCCTGTAGATCATCTGCAATGGCGTCAGCGAACATGGATTGTCCGGCGGTGTGGCCGGTTCCGGCGTAGGTCCAGTGCTTGTCGGTGATGGCGTCGGCGGTTTCGTCGTGGGTGTCCTCCTGGTTGTGGTCGCGGCGGTGTTGTTCGCGGGCGGCGCGTAATGCGGTGTAGGTGGTCGAGTAGGCGCGGCTCTTGCTGGCGATGTGGCCTCGGTAGCCGAGTTGGTGTGCCCATCGCCGCAGGTTCAGCGCCTTGTACTCCGGCTGACCGCCGAGGGTCCAGCAGGTGCGGATGAGCGTGCGGGCGTGCTCGGTGACGGGGAGGACCGAGATGGTGATGGCGTCGCGGATGGGCCGGTCCACGGTGATGCCGGCGACATCAGGCTTGGTGACGTACTTGGCGATGTAGGAGGCCACGGCCCGCTCGGTGAGATCGTCGTCGCCGCCGTGGCCGGGCAGGATGGGCCGGATGTCGAGCTGCGCGCCGAAGCGCGAAATTGTGTCCAGGCCGGGCACGGCCAGGTGCACGCGCCGCGTTGCGGTGCGGATGGTCTGCACCAGGAGTGCCAGGGTGGCCCAGGCCGGGGGTGGGGTGTCGGGGGTGGGACCATCGAAGCGCATGACGGCGTGGAAGTGCACCGATCCGCGCCGCTGGTACTCCGCGACTTTGGCGTAGGCGACGCGGACCGCATTGCGGGCGGCCGTGCGGGAGATACCCCGGGCGGTGGCGAGAGCTTCGTAGAGGTTGCGGTGCAGCCGTTGCCACAGGTCGCGGGTGTGCGTGTTCCACAGCACCGCGCCCGGGTAGTCGTAGCAGTCGGCGCAGAGCGGGGAACCGGTGAGCGGGTCGCCGGGCGGGTGTCGGTCGAGGCACCACAGGGGCCGGCCGTGGCCGCAGACGAGCCCACGACGACCGCGTGAGGGTCGGCAGGGTTCGTCGGTGGTGTGCCGATGGACCGGGCCGAAGCTGGGCGCGGTGAACGTGACGAACACGCGCGGATGGCTTCTCACGGTGTCGGGGACACCCTTGCCACCAGCGAGCCCCGACACGACGAGTTGGTACGTGTCGCCCTGGTGCAGACGGGCGCACGGTTCGCAGCGCGACTGCCGCCGGTTGCCGCAGGCGATGGTGAGCCGCCCGTGCGGCTGCTCCGCTGACGTGAAGGAGTGCACCAGGCGACCGGTAGAGGCATCCACGGTCAAGGTATGGCCGACCAGATGCACCGGGTGTTGGCAACCGCCGATGTGACGCACACGGGCCAACCACGCCCGGAATTCGGGGTGCGTGGCGGTGGACAGGATCTCTCGGTCAGTGAACGACAGGCCGGAGTCAGGCCCGCCGGGGGCGGGGGTGGGCATGGTGGTCCTCTGCTCCTCGCGTAGGGATGGCCAGCGTCGGGGTGCCGATCCGGTGGTGGTCCGCCGTCACCGGACGGTGGAGCGGGGCGGGATGGTCGTGGTCGCATCGGTTACCTCCGTTGGTGTCGGAATGGCCGCAGGTCAGGCGGCGGGTGGGGTGAGGCCGGGCAGGACCGGCACCAGATGTGCGGTGGCCGCGATGACGGCCGCCAACTGCTCCGGCGACAGGTAGACCGAGCGGGCACGGATCCAGCCCGCGTGGTCGGCAGTGGTGACCGCGATGCCCTTCACGGCGGGGTCGATCTGCTGGGCGGCTTCCACCGCGTCCGGGTAGAGGTCACCCAAGGTCATGTCCACGGTTTCCTCATCGTTGACCCGCAGACAGATCCGCCCGGCGAGCTGGGCACGCAACGCGGTCACACCGGGGCCGAGGTCGGAGCCGACCCGTTGCCCGGCCACGACCAGGTGCACGCCGAGGGCCGCGCCGAGCTGAGCCAATCGCAACAGGTTCGTTGTCGCCCGCAGCGCTTCGTCCTTGTCCGCACGGGAGGCGACCAGGTACAGCTCTGCCAACTCGTCGACGATCACGACCACCGGAATCGGCCGCACCTCGGGTGCGAGCTGCCAGATGTTGCGCGCCCCGTGCTGGCGGCACAGGCCCATCCGCCGCTGCGTTTCCGCGACGAGTGCGGCCAGGATGTCCGCCGCTTCCGCCCGGTCGGTAGCCAGAGCGGACAGCCGGGGTGCGTGGGGGGCCAACTCCATGCCGCCCTTGCAGTCGATCCCGACCAGCGCCACCGGCCGCGCCGCCCACCGCGATACGGCGGCGTTGATCAGCGTGGACTTGCCTGACTGCGTGGCCCCGGTGATCAGCCAGTGCGGGAAGGTCACCAGGTCGACCACCCACCGCTGCCCGTCCTCCCGCTGCCCCACATCGGCCGCCAGGTCCGCCGGCACCGCCACCGCCGAGGCAGGCGGTTCGATGGCCTCCGAGGGGCGGGAGGTCATCGCGGTCTCCTTCGGTGACGGCCCGGTCGCCCAGGTCGCCGCCTCCGTCCGCTGCGCGGTGAGGGGGTCGGCGGTGAGGATGGTCAACCGGACCCGGCCGCGTAGTCGCGCGTCGACCCGTACGGCGTGCACACCCCAGGCGTGTGCCATCGCCTCCGCCGCGTTGACGAACGGCTCCGGGATCTGTCCGGGGTGCAGCAGGATCACCGCGGTTGCCCCGAAGGAGCGGGGTCGGATACGCCGCAGCAACGGCAGGACCGGCATGATCAGCCGACCCTTGACCAGCAGCGGCCCGAGTTGCCCGGTGGTGGGCCGGTCGGTGCCGGTCAACTGCGCGTTGAGGCACAGGTGCCGCCAGGAGCGGCGCATCCGCATGCGCAGGAGCGCAAACCCGAACAGGTACCAGTGCGCGCGGGGTGCCAGCTGGCGCAGCAACCGCGACACCACGGCCAGCGCCACGACGACGGCCACCAGGACTACGGCGGCGGTGATGATCGTGGGTAGCCACGCCTGAAGCTGGTCGAGGGTGACCCCCGGGAAGCGCGGCACGAAGCCGGGAACCCCGGGGGCCATCGACGGTGACGGCGTAGGCGTCGGCGATGCGGCCGATGCCGCCGGCATCACTACTGCGGCGATCATGAGCCGGTGGCCTTACCGCCACGCTCCCGCTGGGGCGGGGTCGGCACCGCAGGCGAGCCACCACCGTTGCCGGGCCGCTTCGGGTAGATCGACGCCGCCTTGTAGGACAATCCGTGCCGGCCCTCAATCTCCCACAGCGACACGTCCAGCTCGGTCACACCGACCGGGCTTCCCTCCGTCACGCCTTCCGGCTGGGCGGAGGTCTGCACGTCGATCACCGACGCCTTACGGGTACCGGCCCGGCGCACCGCGAGCCCGGTCACCCACAGGTGGTTACCGTCGCGGTCCTTGCGCTGCTCGCCGTCAAGGTCGGTCTTGGGTTCCGGCGCAGCCACGCACAGCAGGCCGGTCAGACGAGATAGATCAACAGGAATGCTGTTCACAAAAAACTCCAATGGTTGAATGAGGTAGTGCTCTACAGGTGGTGCGGTAGTCGGGACAGGGGCAGCGCGCAGCCCGGCAGCCGGGGGCGGACCGCGACTCCGCACCACCGGTACGAGGCGCGACCGGAACGGCTCCGCGAGGGCGCGGCAGTAGCGAGAAGGCATGGCAGACCTCCGAATAGGACAGATGGCAGCGATTGCGCCGCCCAGAAGCAGGACGAGTAGGACGGGCCGAGCCCGGGTCGAGGCGACCCAGGTCGGCGACCCGGAGGCCGGGTAGACAGACCGAGCGCGACGCGCTCCGGGCGAGCGGACGCGGCAACGACTCGCAGCCGGACGCCCAGGAACGGACGGCACCACGAGGAACGGCGCGGGCCCCGCGCACCGGGCGACTGGCGATCACGGCCAGGACGCCAGGATTGAGGCGGGCATGGTCGACACCCCGGAGGGGCGGAGATGCGTACGAGTTTCCCTACTTGGTCAAGAAGCGGGATCGGCATGGCCGGTCCCGCGAGACAGGGGAGTGGGGAAAGGAGCGGTGGGCGGGGTCGGGGGCTGCGGCCTGGCGGCCGGTCCCCCGCCCCGCCCCAACGAGAACAGAGCGCACACGACACTGGGGACGACCAGTAGCCAACAACCAGGCGTCAGCCTCACGCCGCACCCCGATCACGGGTGCACACCACCCCGACTCCGACCACAGCGGACGACGGCACGGCGACCTCGCCCGTCGGCAAGTCGGGCGAGTAGCCGGGTCGCCATCGCCATCAGGACGTCAGCCGACACGCCCGAACCGCGACCGATTCTCACCGATGCGGCCAACACCGGCCGAAACCGCCGGCCACAGCATCAAGAGCGCCGACGACGCCCATACGGTCGATTCCACGGCCGGGCTTTGAGGTGCTGCCGCGCCGGCAAGCCGGCTTGCCCCCGAATGCCGAGGCTGACCAGCGCGAACGGACGACAGCAGGCATGACGCCACCGCCGGTCATCCACGGTCCGACATCTCCGATCTTTATCCCCCTCCTCATGCCGCCGCGCCGCGCGCACGGATCCTTCTACCTACCAAAGGGGACCGCCAGAGGCCCGGATATTCCAAGATCAACAAATTGGTGGGCGCAACTCGAAGGTTTCTTCAGGCCCGCGCGTACGCTCAGAGATCAAGGTCTGGCCGACATGGGGGGTCGGTCCGGCTGTCGGTTGTGAAGCCGAGCGACGACGAGGGTTCGCAGCGGGGCCACGCAAACGGCATGGCACCCACGAGCGAATCTCGCCCGCTTGTGCGACTCCCGGCGTGTCCGGAGCACGCCGGGCCGCATCAGGGGGCCAGCGTCGACCCGGCTCATCACCGCTGACAGGCGGCCTGGCGTCACCCAGCCGAGGCGACGTTGGGAGGACACGAACCCGTGCCCGAACACCGAGTGCCCGCAAGGCACCCCCACGGCATAGCCCTGCCCGGCCAGCTCACCTTCTCCGCACCACCACCCGGCGCCGACGCTGCGCCCGACCCGGTTGCCGCCCTCGTCAGACAGAAGGCGCTGCCCGCCGGCCAAGTGCTCTCCGCCGCCATCACGCTCTGCCGCGTCGGAGTGCCGAAAGGCTGGCTCACCGGCACCGACGACCCCCGCCCTGCCCGCGCCGATGAGGTGCTGCGCCGCCTGCTGGCTGACGACGCCACCCGCGAGATCAAAGACCAGGTATGGAGACACATCGTCGTCCACGTCCGCGACGACCCCGACAACCGCGAAGACTGGAACCTCTACGCCCTCGGCGTCGCCGCCCGTGGACTTCTCTCCCGCGCCGCCCGCCTCGCCATGCCTGACGACCCCGCGAAGCGCGTGATCGCAGCCCAATACACGCTGATATACGCCTTCCTCGACCGGATGCAAGCCACCGTGACCACCACGGCCGGCACTCGGTGGCGGCTGAACATCGACCGGCCCAACGTCTACTCCCGGCTACTCGGCGGCGCGTACGACCACGCCAGCGGACGCACCGAGCACCGTCGCAAGCAACTCACCCGCCGCCACGACGAGACCGCCGCCGAGCACCAAGCCCGCATCACACGCCTGCGCGAGGATGAGCCCCGAGAGGTGCCCGTGGGCGGCGACGACGAGATCAGCGCCCACCACGCCCAGCGCCACGACGGACCCGACCGGCGAGGCATGGATGCCGTCATCGCCCGCCTACAAGAGTTCGTCGCGCAGTCCGCCCAGATGCCACCCGCCGACCGGATCGACCCCGCCAGCGCCGAACTTCTGCGACGTACCTACCTCGACGGCGAACCCCTCGGCCAGGTCGCCGCCGAGCTGAACCTGTCGCCCAGCAACGCATCGAAGCGCCGCGCCACCGCCGTACGGCAACTCCGCCGACTCATCGCCCGTATACCGCAGCAGCGACCGCCCAGCTAGAAGCCGAGTCCGGCCGCTCCGTGAACGTTGCACCGCACCCACGAGACGGCCGGACAGCCCTTTAGGCGACCGGCGCCACGGGCCGCGCGTACTTGTCCCCGCCCCACCCGTAGCGCGCCGCCTCCGCCACCACACGCGTCACCGCTTCTTGGATCAGCTCACGGGACTCCGTGTCGTCCTCCACCCGCCAGCCGTAACGGGACGTCGCATCCAGGAACACCACGATGGCGTTGACGATCGGACTGACCCGGAACACCAGCGACCACGACGGCCCGTGCACCCGCAGCACCACCCCGCCGTCACCGGGAACGACCCGCAGCACACCCGGCCCACCCCGCTCCACCACAGCGGCAGCATCAACAAAGGGTTGCCGCATCGCCGGATCATCGCCCAACCGCGCCGGCAACACCTGTTGCGCGAGCACGTCCGTCCCCGCACGCCACGGGTCGATCGTCGGCTGATCCGCAAGGCTGTTCGCCACCTGATCCGCCAGCGCCCGACGACGCCGCGACGCCTCCGACAACCCGCGAGGCTCGGCAGCACGCTTGCCCAGCGGCACAGCCGGATCACCCACCGGCAACACCATCACCGGCGCGTCCGCGCCTTCCGCCTGAGCACGCCACACCTGATCATGGGCCAGTTCGGACCGCAGGTTGTACAGATCATCAGCCCAGGACGCCCAAGCCGCCCGCGTACGCGGCTTCGGCAGCACCCACAGCACCGACCGCAAGCGCCGACGCGTCGACCGCCGAGCCCATACGCTCCGACGACCGGCAGGCGAATTGCGGTGCATAAACACAGCTTGGCACAGTGCCAGTAGCGCTAGCGACAGTTGGCATCGTGCCAATTGGGCTATTGCCAGTAGCTACCGGCGCGCAGACATCCGCGATCCGGCTACAGCCCTCGTTCCGCCGACCGCAGACGGTAGGTTCATCATGTGTTTCCGATGACTCTGCAAGAGATCACGGCCGTTGTCGGCGGAGCCGTCCACGACGCTCCCCAAGGCGTGACCGTGACCGCCCCAGTTGTGTTCGACAGCCGACGCGTCGAGGCCGGCGGCATGTTCGTGGCGCTGCCCGGTGAGCGCGTCGACGGGCACGACTACGCCGCCCAGGCGATCGAGGCCGGCGCGGCAGCGGTGCTGGCGTCACGGCCAGTCGGAGTACCCGCCGTGATCGTCGAGGACGTGCCCACCGCCTACGGGCGACTCGCCCGCGCGGTGGTGGACCGGCTGCCGCAAACCACCGTGATCGGGGTGACCGGCTCGGTGGGCAAGACGTCGACCAAGGACATCCTCGCCCAGGTGTTACCCACGTGGGGCGCCACGGTGGCCAACCGGGCGTCGAACAACAACGAGCTTGGGTTGCCGTACACGGTCACCCGCGCCACCGCCGACACCCGCTATCTGGTGTTGGAGATGGGCGCACGCGGCATCGGCCACGTGGCATACCTGACCCGCATCGCCCCACCCACCGTCAGCGTCGTCACCCGCGTCGGACACGCCCATCTCGGCGAGTTCGGGTCGGTGGAGAACATCGCCCAGGCCAAGGGTGAAATCGTGGAAGCGCTGCCCGATGCGGGCGACGGCGGGTTGGCGGTGCTCAACGGCGACGATGTGTTGGTGGCCGCCATGGCGAGCCGTACCCGCGCCCGGGTGTTGACCTACGGCATCGACAACCCGGCCGACGTGCGCGCCGAGTACATCACGGTAGACGAGTTGGGCCGCGCCGGATTCCGGCTCATGCACGACGGCCAGGCCGCCGACGTGCGGCTGCGCCTCTACGGGCTGCACCAGGCGTCCAACGCGCTGGCCGCCGCCACGGTCGCCCTCGGTCTGGGGCACCCGATCGAGGCGGTAGCCGAGGCCGTGTCACAAGCCGAGGCAGTGTCGCCGGGTCGAATGCAGGTCAGCACCCGCGCCGACGGGGTGACCGTCATCAACGACGCCTACAACGCTGCGCCCGACGCGATGCGGGCCGCGTTGCGGGCCTTGCACGCTATGGCAGGCGACGGTCGGCGGGCGGTCGCGGTGCTCGGCGAGATGGCCGAGCTGGGCGACCACGCCGCACAGGTGCACCGGGAGATCGGGCAACAGGTGGCCGAGATCGGAGCCGGGTGGCTGGTCGCCATTGGCGGAGCCGACGCCGAGCAGTACGCCAGCGGAGCAGCCGGCAACGGCACGGCCGTAGACCGGGCGGGCAACGTGGCCGAGGCGTGGGAGTTGCTGCGCGACGGGTTGCGGCCGGGCGACGTGGTGTTGGTCAAGGCAGCCAACAGCGCCGGGCTCCTCGCGCTCGCGGACAAGCTGATCGAGGAACCCGGCGCTGTCACCGCCCAGGCGTAGCACTCACGCGGACAACGCGACCTCGCTCCGGCTGCTCAGAGCGTCAAGGATCGCCGCACCGTAGCCGGTTACGTCACCGGTGCCCATCGTCAGCACCACGTCACCGCGGCCAGCCATCCGCCCGATGAGCCGCGCCGCCTGGTCCGGGCCGAGCGGCAGGCAGTAGTCGCCCTCGCGCAGCCGGGCCACGATCGCGGAGGCGTCCGCCACGGGTCGACCGGTCGGCACCGTGCCGTGCACATCCAGGAGCAGGACGTGATCGGCCTTGTCCGCCAGAACGCCGCCGATGCGCTCCCCGAACGCCAGGACGCGGGCGTGCCCGGACGGCTGGAACACCACGAACACCCGACCCCGCGCCAGGGTGCGCGCAGCATCCAGATCGGCGGCGATCTCGTGCGGGTGATCGGCGTAGGAGTCGATCACCGTCACCCCGGCCCGGGTGTCGATGTGCTCGAACCGCCGACGCACCCCGGCGAAGGTGCACGCCGCCCCGGCCACGTCGCCGGGGTCCAAGCCCAGTGCCGCCGCGCACGCAATGGCCGCCGCCGCGTTGTCCAGGTGGTGCGCCGCCGGAGTCGGCAGCGTCAGCCGGACCTCCGTTCCGTTCGGCATCCGCACCGTCGCGGACGCACTCCAGCCCTCGGCGTGCACGTCTAACAGCCGTACGTCCGCCGTCCGGTCCCGGCCGTACCGTAGTACCGTCAGGTCGGGACGCTCGTCGGCGATCACATCGGCGGCCACCGTCGCGCCAACGCAATCCGCGTTGACGATCAGGAAGCCGTACGGCGCGACCCGGCCGCCGAACTCGACGTAGGCACGCAGGACCTCGGCGTGGCTGACGAAGTTCTCCGGGTGGTCGTCGGTCACGTTCGTGACGACCGCGATCGACGGAGTGAGGAAGTGAAACGAGCGATCCGACTCGTCCGCCTCCGCCACCAACAGCCGCGACGCGCCGAGGTGGGCGCCAGAGCCCACCCCGGTCAGGTCGGCACCGATCAGGTAACTCGGGTCCTGCCCAAGGGTGCGCAGGATGTGAGCGAGCATGCCCGCCGTGGTGGACTTGCCGTGCGACCCGGACACCGCCACCAGCCGCCGCGCGGCGGCCAACACGTCGAGGACCTGCGCCCGGTGCACCACCGGAATGCCCGCCACCCGGGCCGCACGCACCTCGGGCGCGTTCTGCGCGACCGTGGTGTAGACGACGCAGCTCGCACCCTCGATGTGCGCCGGGTCGTGCCCGACCTGCACTCGCACGCCGGCCGCACGCAGCGCCGCCAGCGTGGCCGAGTCACGTAGATCGCTGCCGCTGACCTCGTGACCCAACTCGGCCAGCAGCCGCGCCAGGCCGGACATCGCGCAGCCGCCGATGCCCACGAAATACGGACGGGACAGGTCGATCGGACCGGTGTACGCCTCGATCGTCGGGTTACCAGTGATCGTGTCGGTCATGGTGCCGTGTCTCCTTCGGTAGAGCTGACAGGGTGATGCCACGAGCTGACGTGCTAGGGAGTCCACTCCTTTCGATCGATGCGATTCCTTGCGCGACCGAGTGGCCTCGGGTCACCAGCTCGGCCGCGCCAGCCCAATCGATCTGCGTCGGACGATCCGCCGGCACTGCCGCCGCAGCGCGCCTGGCATCCGATCCAGGGCTGCCCGACGACATCAGCACTCACGACGCCGCAACGACCGATGCCCGGGACGAGCCCGTGGCTGACCCGGCGCGCATTCCGCAGCGGCGCGCGCCGGAGGCCGGGCAGGCAACGTGCATGCATCGTCAGCGGCAACGGATCGCGGAGCAGCCAGGAGGCCCGGAACACCGACGCGGCGCGCGTTGACTAGCTCAGGGCGTGTCGCCCCAGGAATCCGCCGAGGCAGACGAAGCGAACTGCGAAACACTCGTACGGCGTGCTCCCGCTCCGCGCATGGTCCCAGCGTTCCGCAGCCGATACAACGGCCGTCCGCACTCGACACCGCATGCCGCTCCAACGCGACCTGTGCGGCGTCGAGCTGTTCGCCGCCGGAATAAGTCGCCACGCGATCGACCTCCACAGGGGGCAGGGCACGCCGCATGGAGGAACGCGTGCGCCTCCACACGGCGGCCCTGCCCATCACCCACCACCACGGCGCACACCGCTCGTAGAAGTGGGGAGCCGCCAACAGTTCTCCGTACGCGAGACCGGTGTGAGATAAGGCGATTCCTTCCGCCGCATCGGTCGCCGGCCCGGCTACCTGTAGCGAACCGCAAACCACGGGCGGTAGGTACGCTGTGACGCACGTCGAAGCGGTGAACGTGGTGAAAGATCAACTTTCGGACGGGGGTAACCGTGCCGCACATAGGAGCGAGCAACGCCAAGCTCGCAGCCGTGATAGCCGAGGCCGGCATGTCACACGCCGAGGTGGCACGGGCGTTCGTTCGCGTCGCGCAGGAAATGAACGCAAAGGAGTTCAGCGGAGTCGGCCGCTCCCACGTGTCGCACTGGGTCGCCGGCTCCAAGCCCTCCGGGCGAGCACCCGGCCTGCTGTGCGAGGCACTGTCACGAAAGCTTGGCCGGGTAGTCACGCTCGATGAGATCGGGTTACCAGCTCCGCTGCTGTCCTCCAGAGACATGCTCGGATGGCGGGTCGATACGCTGGCTGCGCTAACCGAACTCGGGAGAGTCGACGTGGACGCTGAACGCAGACGCGTACTCAGCACTGCCGCTTACTCGCTCGCCGCGCTGACTCTGCCCGGCGGACGCTGGTGGGAACAGATGGCCGAACGCGGCCAAGCACGCGGCGCAGCAGGCGGCAAGATGGTCGGCCGAGGCGACGTCGACGCCGTGCGCGACATGGCGTCGTTGTTCTCCCGAGTCGACCAACGCCGGGGCGGTGGCCACGCTCGCTTAGCGGTGGTGCAGTACCTCACCTCTGACGTGGCGAGCTTCCTATGCGGACGCTACGCCGACGACGCACTCAGGCGAGACATGTTTACGGCCGCCAGCGAACTTTCCTACCTCGCCGGCTGGATGGCTTTCGACAACGGTGAGCACAACGTCGCTCAGCACTATTTCAACGTGTCAGTAAAGTTGGCTGCCGAGGCCGAGAATCCGGCGATGGCAGGCCACGTACTGCGCGCAATGGCTCACCAGGCGATCGATCTGGGGCACCACAAACATTCTTTGAATCTCGCATCAGCGTCGATGGACACCCAGCGCTACAAGGCCGCAGCCCCACGAGAGCGGTCACTACTCGGCGTCGTCTACGCTCGCGCACTCGGGGTGAACGGGGAGACCCAACAGGCTGCTCGCGCGCTTCTGCAAGCTGAGGACGATCTTGCCGCCGCCTCAGATGGCGACGATGAGCCCGGGCGTGTGTTCTTCTTCGGGGAGGCTAGCCTGGCGCACGAGACAGCATGTGCGCTGCGCGACACCGGCGACCTGACCGGCGCAGCGAAGCAATTCCGCCGGAGCGTCAAGACCCGCAAAGCAGCATCCTTTACCCGAACCCATGCCGTCACACTCGGCTACATGGGGGCAATTCAAGCCAGGCAAGGTGACATCGAGGAGGCGTGCGATACATGGTCGCGCTCCCTGGATGCGATGGACGGAGTACGGTCAGGCCGCACGCGTCAGGTCGCAGCGGAAATGCGCGCCCTCCTTTCTCCCTATAAACGCCGCAGCATTCGAGTAGTCCAAGACGTGGATATGCGGGCCAGGAATTACCTCTCATCTTTCGCGTAATACGAGACATCTGATCACAATAGTGGGAGGCCGGAGTGGCAGCCGAGAAGTTTACAGTGGAGCCCGTTGCGCATGTGGTGGGTGGGAGAAGCGAGCCGACCGACGATTACTGGGGCGGAAGTCAGGCAATTATTCGAATTGATGATGAGCGTTTCACGCCAGAAGCCACCAGAGGGCTGGAAGAGTTCTCCCATCTTGAGGTTGTCTTTCGGTTCCACCTCACTGATCCGACTGATCTCAACCTAGGCGCGCGTCGTCCCAGAGACAACCCACAGTGGCCAGAGGTGGGCATTTTCGGTCATCGAAACATGCGGCGCATCAACTGGTTGGGTGTATCTCGATGCCGCCTGGCCAAAGTTGACGGCCTTGATCTTTACGTCGAGGAATTAGACGCGGTGGACGGTACCCCCATTCTGGACATCAAGCCATGGTTCTCGGAATTCGGCCCGAGAGGTGAAATTCGTCAAGCCGAATGGACTACGCAGATGTTAGGGCCATACTTCGCCAAGCGTGCCGAGTAGTAGGTAGACCGGGGTGGCTACGCTTAAGAATTCCAGAGGAAAGTTCTTCCACGTTCACAGGATGCCGCCAGATCTGAACTTCTGGCTGTACTTTTTTCGCCACGCAGGACGAGAGGCGGAGCTAGATCCAGCGCTGGTGCGGCGCGCCCAGGGGTGGCAGCCCGAGCGCTCGAACTGCCCCCGCTTGACATTCCTCTTGGATGACCTTATTGACGCCGTTCCTGCTGAATGGCGCGCGTTAGCCGCAAATCTGTTCGCAGGTCGAGTGCTTCAGGGGGACGTAAATGCAGCCGCTTGGACCGAGCGCAAAGCGGGTATATTAGAAATCAACGTACAATACTCGTTCACATTGAGCGCTTACGCCGCAGCCTATGACGAGTTCTTTCATCACCTAAAAGACTTTTCCCTTCATGTTATGCGGGACGCCATCAAGGCGGAGGAGTTGAGTGCTTCGATCAACAAGCGTTTCCAGGAGCCCTGGGATCAGTTAGAAAATGCGCGTGAGGCATGGCTAGATCGACGCCTTGTAGCCACCGGCAACCCCGTTCGGCTTCGCCTGACGATGGGGCGTGAGGACGTACAAGAGGACATGGTTGACGCAGCGGAGTCCTTCGTGATAGCCCACGAGCTCTCGCATCACCTCCTTGGCCATACAGTCAGCAGAAGAGACAAGCGACGGGCCAAACTAATCGTCGACCGGACAGTCGAGAGGCTCGGACTATTCCCAGCTATGGCCGCACTGAACAACTCTCAGCGCGAGGAGCTTCAGGCCGACCTGCTCGCGTACCTAATTGTCGCGCAGGCAATAGAACGGGATCCAACGTTCGCTGACCTATACCGAGCTGTCGCAGGCTCGTCGCTTGCGCTCATAACGTTAGCGCACGTCACTGGCGAGTGGGTGGAATCCGATTCCGCCAGTACGCACCCAGGCTTCGTGACTCGATTTGCTGTAATGCAAAGCCTAACGGAATCGTTTTCGGCAGCTTCTGTGCCGGGCAGAATCGGAGATCATCCGCTCGGTTTCCTAGCGCAACTCTCCACCTTCGCGGCTGTCGCTCTAAGTGCATGGATGAGTCGCCACTATCCGGGGGAGCGGCCGGCCACAATCGAACAGGCTCTGAGTCACCTCATCAAATTGATGGACAGGGTGTATGGCGGTACGCCTGCACTGCGAGCCGAGGGCTCATCGACTGTCGTTCTTCCACCAGTAACAGGGTAGCTTTTGGTGGCCGTAGACAAGATGCGGGAGGGTTGCTGCGCCCGTGACCATCGAGCCGCGCGGGTCCAAGCTAAGGACTGCCGTTGTTGGTGAGCCCGTTGTGAGCCCGAATGCCTCAACATTGAAGATCACGGGCAGGCATCCGATGGCATCCATAGGCGCATCTACCTCGACAGATAGACATCCCTATGGATTGTCAGTAACCCCGAATCACGATCGGAATTCAACTCCTAATCCCAAGGCTTTGGCCTGATTCGACTCTGACTCGGTGCACGGCCTCAGAGAATGTCGGAGGCTGCTGAGAGAATCGGCCAGCAAGCTCAGTCCCGATCCGAGGGAGTTCAGATGGCTGCGTACAATTTCGAAGTCAGGATGCCGTGCGCTCACGCCCGGTGGGCCGAGTTCAATGGCATGGGTAAGCCGTGACCGCCGAGGAGCAGGTCGAACCGCTTGAGGTCCAACCCGAGACACCCGCGGCCGAGGGCGACACCGCAGTAGGCGTGGTGCCATCCCCGCAACGAGACCTGATCTCCGGGAGGGTCGCAGATGCTTACGATAAGGTGCCGTCGATTGGCGACCGCTGGACCCGCTGGTACGACCTTCCCTACAAGTTGCTGTGGTTCCTCCAGACCAACTGGCGGCGCAAGATCATTCCCCAACCGGCACTCCGTGCTCTCCGCCGCTGGTCCATCGATCTCAGCCAGTTCAACAAACTTGAGCGAGACAGAGTCTGGGACCCGAGTGACCGTTTGCACGACTTCCAAGTGCCCGCTGATGAACACGTGAACATGCCGGGCATCTGGGTGGTGGAATTGTTCCCGCCGAGCGCTTTTGCCCGACTGGAGCGGGCGATCGATAGGAACGGCTGGGATCGGGACCGTTGGATGTCTGGAGCCCAAGACACCAACGTCAACATGCTGCTAAAGTCCCGTGCTCGCAGGGGATGGAGATGGTGGCGCATGGCCTCGATTCAGGACATCAATGGGACGTACATGATGCCTGACGGAGTGCGCGCCCAGTTGCCGCCCGAGTTCGGCTGCATCGAGTTGAAGGCCATGCAGGTTGGATCCGGCCTAACTGCCGTTGTTGCTCACATCGAACTCTCAAAGTTGGGTGCCACACACCTCGATGAGGTGTGGCATCAGCCTCACGAGCCGATGTTAACCCGTCGAGACGGGCGGCTTCACGCACTTGATCGTATGTGGGCTGGATTCCACGTCACGCAGACGGCCCGGGAACGGCTGCACCAGTTGGCACGGAAGTGGATGAATGAGAGTTGCGATGGCGTCTTTGGTGAGTTCAACAGTCCTCAGACATTGATCGATATGCTTATTTTGGATCAGCACGACCCGACTGACGTTAGCGACGACCGCGACCGCGACCGATTCGATGTGTTCCGAGCGCTCGGAATCACGGAGACGGACGTCTACCACTACACCTCCACTGACATTCCCAAGATGCATTTGGTCCCGACTTCGCCTTCAATGGCGCGAGGCATTAGCACTGACCGCACATGGGCACTTTGGGGCCAGCGTCAGGCTGTCGTGGACAGCGCAACCCAACTGACTGGCTACGGCGACGATCCGAACCGAGCTATAGCGCATCGCTACGGCGACGCGATCGAGAGCTTCTTGGTGACGCTGGCCGTATCTGACTTGCTCGAAACGGTCGAGGCTAGCTATGCGCTGATTCGAGATCGTGCTCGTGCGCAGCATGGCCGCTTTAAGGCCAAAGTCATCAACGACCTCCGCGAGCAACTGCTGACCCTCAGTATCGACGTAGCGACCGTTAGGCGCGATTTGGAAAGGTCCTGGAAATCCCGACCCCGGTTTGAGGAGGAGGCGGAGTTCACGATCGATTACTCGCCACGCATTCGAGTCAATTCCGATCTAACGGACAAGCCGGTTCACATGAATACCGAGCTGCGGAAGCGTCAGAAAGAGCGGTTCGAGGAACTAACCGCTGCTGACCGTGATTACCGGGACATCCTCTCGACGGTGGCCTCGCTGGGTGCCTCTGTAAATGCCGCCAAGACCGGTCGTCGTGCGCTGTGGGTTGCCTTCGTGTCGCTAGTGGTTGCCTCCGTAACCGTCGTGGTGACCGACATTGGCGACAATAGCCTGTTCAACGAGGTGATGGAGTTCCTGCGGAGCCGGCTTTGAAGCCGAACGCGGCGGCTCGAAAGACACGCCCTGGTTAATCTTGGCACCGGCTGCCATGCCGACTGCCACCGCGTAACGTTGCCAGGATGACCGAGCCTCCAGCCCCTTCCGAAGCCCGTGTCACCCGCCGCACTGTTACATACGCAGAAGGCAGGACGGCGAGCCGGCATTGGTGGGACGAGGACGCTGACAGCTACCAGGAAGAGCACGGCGCTTTCCTCGGAGACGTTGACCTTGTGTGGTGCCCCGAGGGCCTACGCGAAGCAGACGCCAGGCTGCTCGGCGACGTCAAGGGGACACGAGTTCTGGAGATCGGCTGCGGCGCGGCTGCGGGGTCACGCTGGCTAGACGGCCAAGGGGCCGACGTTACGGCACTGGACCTATCTGCCGGCATGTTGCGGCACGCCAAGCTGGCCGCCGAACGCTCGGGCGTGCACGTACCCCTCGTGCAAGCTGACGCTCTGGTGATGCCGTTCCGGGCAGGCACGTTCGACACCGTGCATACCGCGTTCGGCGCTGTCCCGTTTGTCGCAGACTCCGAAGCGCTCATGCGCGAGGTGTTCCGGGTGCTGCGCCCTGGTGGGACATGGGTTTTTGCCGTTACTCACCCGATGCGCTGGATTTTTCTAGATGATCCCGGCGAGGCCGGCCTAACGGCTGTCCACTCATACTTCGACCGCCGTCCGTACGTCGAACAGGACTCGGCAGGAGTGCCTACCTATGTCGAGGCGCACCGCACCTTCGGTGATCGCGTCCGAGAGCTCACGGCCTCGGGCTTCATTCTCTGCGACGTGATCGAACCGGAGTGGCCGCCGGGACACGAGGGGATTTGGGGCCAGTGGAGCCCCCTACGCGGACGGCTCTTCCCCGGCACCGCCATCTTCGTCGCCCGCCGTCCAGCCGCCGTGTGACCTAGTTCGCGAAGAGCGACCGGACGTGTCACGCGGAGGCATTGCGGTCGTGACGCGGTTCTAATATTGCAAGATCATACCCACTTGATGCGCTGGATCTTCCTGGACGACCCCGGTGAGGGCGGGTTGACCGCCGTGCACTCCTACTTCGACACCCGGCCGTACGTGGAGCTGGACGAACACGGCCGGGCCAGCTACGTCGAACAGCACCACACCCTCGGCGACCGGGTCCGCGAGCTGGTGGGTGCCGGGTTCCGGCTGCTGGACCTGGTGGAACCGGAGTGGCCGGAGGGACACGAGGGGATCTGGGGGCAGTGGAGCCCGCTGCGCGGCCGACTCTTCCCCGGCACCGCCATCTTCGTCACCGAGAAACCGGCCGACTGAGCCTGCCGGCTGTCCGGTCCGGCGCCGTCGCGGACAGCGAGTGCGACGCCGCCGTCCCGGGGTGGCGTTACGCTCACGTCATGAGCGTGCGCCAGCGAGCGAATCATCGACGCGGTGCCGTGGTGCCTCATGCCGGCCCGCAGCCCGGCGGAGGGCCGGCATGAGCGCCGAGCCCATCCCGACATCACCTGGCCCATGGTGTCCGGATCCGATGCGGCAGCAGCGTGCGGACTACACGCTGGAGGACCTGCTCGCCCTGCCGGACGACGCCCCCCGCGTCGAACTCGTCGACGGAGTCATCCACGTGACACCCTCCCCCACCCTGGGCCATCAGGACATTTCCAGCCTGGTGTGGCTGTGGCTCCGCGCTCACGCTCCCGACCACCTGCGCGCCGCCCAGGCGGTGGGCGTCGGACTCAGCCACAACACTTGTCGGCAACCGGACGTGCTGCTCTGCCGCTCCGGGCTGCCCGCCGACCGGTCCCGGCTGCGGCCGGCCGACGTCGTGCTGGCCGTCGAGGTGGTCTCGCCGGGCACCCGCCGGGTCGACCGGTTCGCCAAGCCGGGCGAGTACGCCGCCGCCGGCATCCCCTTCTACTGGCGCATCGAGCAGAACCCGGTGCACGTGTACGCGTACCGCCTCGGCGACCGGATCGGGCCGGGCGGGGAGCGGCAGTACGAACTCGTCGCCGACAGCGCCGAGCTCATCGAGCTGACCGAACCGTTCGAGATCAAACTTCCGGTCCGCGACCTCACCGGATAGCCGACCGCCGGACGAACCGGTCACCGGACGCCCGACGGCGGCCACCGCCAGGTTTCCCCCAGTTCACCCGCGCTCCCTAACGTCCGGGCGCATGAGACAGATCACCGCCACCCGCCTGGGACGGGCACTCGCCGGCGCCGGCGTCCTCACCCTCGCTCTCGCCCTGGGCGGCACCGCGTCCTTCGCCGGTGCGCCGACGACCGCCAGGCCGACGCTCACGGGTTTCGCGTCGCTGCCGGCCGCCACCTTCGTACCCGGCAGCGAGCCCTCCGGCAGCCTCGTCACCGGCAACACCAACGGCTACCCCACACCCTTCGCCGACCAGCCGATCCAGGGCTTCTCCGGTATCGCCGACAACGGCGACGGCACCTTCGACGTGCTGTCCGACAACGGCTACGGCAACCAGGCGAACTCGGCGGACTTCCTGCTGCGCATCCAGCGGCTCGCCCCGGTGTTCGCCACCGGTGACGTCGACGTGGTCGGCGGGATCAACCTCACCGACCCCGACGGGCACGTGCCGTGGCAGTTGACCCGCACCGACCGGGTGCTCACCGGCGCCGACTTCGACGTCGAGTCGATCGTCAAGGCCGCCGACGGCAGCTACTGGATCGGTGACGAGTTCGGACCGTACCTGCTGCACTTCGACCGGACCGGCCGGCTGCTGCGGGCGCCGATCCCGCTCGCCGGTGTGGTCGCCCCGGAAACCGCCGCGCGCACCGGCGTCCCCGCCACCCTCGCCAGCAGCCGGGGCTTCGAGGGCCTGGCCGCCTCCCCCGACGGTCGCCACCTCTACGCGCTGCTGGAGGGCACCGTCGCCGGTGACGCTCCCGGCCAGCTGCGGCTCAACGAGTTCGACAGGTGGACCGGCCGCTACACCGGCAAGCGCCTCACCTACCGACTCGAAGCGCCGAACCTCGCGATCGGCGACGCGATCGCGATCGACCGGCACCGCTTCCTGATCATCGAGCGGGACGGCGGTCAGGGCCCCACCGCCGTGGTCAAGCGGCTCTACGTCGCCGACGCCCGCGACCGGGACCGGGACGGCCTGTTGGACAAGACCCTGCTCGTCGACCTGATGAACGTCGCCAACCCGAAGCGGCTGGGTGGCTTCGACACCACCTTCACGTTCCCCTTCCAGACCATCGAGAACGTGGTGATCCTGGACAAGCGGCGGGTGGCGGTACTCAACGACAACAACTTCCCGTTCTCCACCGGCCGCGCCCCCGGCGTCGCCGAGGACAACGAGTGGATCGTCATCACGCTGCCCCGCTCGCTCGACCCGGACCCACGCGTCCTCAGGTGACCAGCGCCGCCGCCCGGCCCGTCCGCCGCCCTCGTCGCGGTCGAGGCAGGGCGGCGGCGTTTTCCCCGAAGGTGCCCGGGTACCCGGGCGGCATGGCCGACGAGGAGTTCCGCACCGGCGACCACGTCTCCTGGGCCAGCCACAGCGGCCGGGCCCACGGTGTGGTCAAGGAGAAGCTGACCGAACGCACCCACGTACGCGGGCACGCCGTGAACGCGACACCGGAGCAGCCGCAGTACCGCATCCGCAACGACGACTCGGGCCGGGACGTGGCCCACCGCCCGGAGGTGTTGCGCCGTGAGCCGTCGTGACGACCCCGACCAGACCTACCGGGAGTTCACCGAGGCGGTGAACATGAAGCCCGGCGAACTGTCCACGTGGCTGGACACCGACGAGTCCAAGCATGTCGGCTGGCGGCGGAAGGGCAGCGGCGGCGGCGAGACGGTCGGCCACGAGTCCGGCCGAAAGATCATCGACCTGTTGCGCCGCAAGCGTGGCCAGCTGACCGAGGCCGACTACAAGCACATGCGCAAGGTCGTCGGGTACGTGCGGCGACACATGGCCCAGCGGCCCAGCGGCGACGTGCGCGACACCCGGTGGCGGTACTCGCTGATGAACTGGGGCCACGACCCGGTCAAGGCACCCCTGCCGCCGCCCGGCGGCCCCTCCCGCAAGGCCCTCGACCGGCACGGCGCCCCACCCAGGTCCCGCCGAGGCCCCGCCCGCTGACACCCACACCCCGCACACCCCACCCACCACCAGCACCAGCACCAGCACCAGCACCAGCACCAGCACCAGCAGGCGACAACTTCGGCGAAGTCGCTGGGTCAGCCGACCCGCGAGGCAGCAACTTCGCCGAAGTCGCTGGGTCAGCCGGCTCCGCGAGGCAGGAGCTCCCCCGAAACTGCCGACATCAGCGCACGCTTCGCCCGCGGGACCGTGACCGGCACGCGTTCGGTGACCACGTCAGGGTTTCGGGGCAGCCCGACCCGCGCAGGGATCAAGCCTGACCGCCCGGAGCGGGTCGGGCTGCCCCGAAACCCCTCCAGGCGAAGTCGGGCTGCCCCGAAACCCCTCCAGGGCTGCCCGAAACCCCTCCAGGCCTGCGCCGGCACCCCGCCAAGACCGGCTCAGTGGTCGGCGCTGTTCCAGTCGCGGCCGTCACCCACCGACACCTCCAGCGGCACCGACAGCGGGTACGCCCCACCCATCTCCCGTCGGACCAGTTCCTCGAGCGCCGCCCGTTCGCCGGGTGCCACCTCGAAGACCAGCTCGTCGTGCACCTGCAGCAGCATCCGGGAGCGCAGGCCGGCGTCCCGCAACGCGGTGTCGACGTGCAGCATGGCGACCTTGATGATGTCCGCCGCGGAGCCCTGGATCGGGGCGTTGAGCGCCATCCGCTCGGCCATCTCCCGCCGCTGCCGGTTGTCGCTGACCAGGTCCGGCAGGTAACGGCGGCGGCCGAGAATGGTGGAGGTGTAGCCGTCCTGCCGGGCCCGGGCGACCACCTCCTGGAGGTAGTCCCGCACCCCGCCGAACCCGGCGAAGTAGTTCTCCATCAACCCGCGCGCCTCCTCGGCGCTGATGCCGAGCTGCTGGGACAGGCCGAAGGCGCTGAGCCCGTACGCCAGGCCGTAGTTCATCGCCTTGATCTTGCGCCGCTGGTCCGGGGTGACCTCCGCCAGCGGCACGGTGAACACCGACGAGGCCGTCGCGGCGTGGAAGTCGGCGCCGGAGTTGAACGCCTGGATCAACGCGTCGTCGGCCGACAGGTGCGCCATGATCCGCATTTCGATCTGGCTGTAGTCGGCGGTCAGCAGGCACTCGAAGCCCGCACCGACCACGAAGGCGCGGCGGATCCGTCGCCCCTCCTCGGTGCGGATGGGGATGTTCTGCAGGTTGGGCTCGGTGGAGGAGAGCCGGCCGGTGGCGGCCACCGTCTGGTTGAAGGTGGTGTGGATGCGCCCGTCGTCGGAGACCGACTTGAGCAGTCCGTCCACCGTCGACTTGAGCTTGGCCACGTCCCGGTGCCGCAGCAGATGGGCCAGCACCGGGTGTGGATTCTGCGCGTAGAGCCACTGCAACGCGTCGGCGTCGGTGGTGTAACCCGTCTTGATCCGTTTGGTCTTGGGCAGGTTCAGCTCACCGAAGAGGATCTCCTGCAACTGCTTGGGCGAACCGAGGTTGAACTCCCGCCCCACCGCCTCGTACGCGCCCTGCGCGGCGGCCTTCACCTCGGCGGCGAAGTGCGCCTCCAACTCCGTCAGGTAGTCGGTGTCCGCGGCGATGCCGGTGCGCTCCAGCTGCGCCAGCACCCGCATCAGCGGCAGCTCCACCCCGGCCATCAGCCGGGCCGACTGCTCCCCGTCCCGGGACAGCTCCGCGTCGATCGCATCGGCCAGGTCGAGGGTGGCCCGGGCGTGCAGCATGAGGTTCTGCTCGGCCGCACTGTCGCCACCGAGCCCGTCGAGGGTCAGCTGGCCGGACTCCGGGGCGTCGACCCGCAGCTCCCGGTGCAGGTAGCGCAGCGCCAGGTCGGTCAGGTCGTAGGAGCGCTGGTCGGGGCGGGCCAGGTACGCGGCGATCTGGGTGTCGCGGGCGATGCCGGCCAGCGCCCAGCCGTGGGCGGCGAAGGCGAGCACGGCCGGTTTGCTGTCGTGCAGCACCTTGGGCCGGGTCTCGTCGGCCAGCCACGCCGCCAGCGCCGCCTCGTCGGCGGCTTCCAGCTGGCCCGGGTCGAACCAGGCCGCCGCACCGTCGGCGGTGGCCAGGGCCATCCCGGTGACGGTGGCGGTGTGCCGGCGGTTCGGCCCGGTGTCGAGCTTGACCGCGACACCGACCCCGGTGCCGGCCGGTGCGTGCGTCTCCAGCCAGCCCACCAGGGCGCCGGGCGCGGCCAGCACCTCACCGACCAGGTCGAAGCCGGATTCCGCCTCCGGCTCGACCGCCTCCAGGTACTGGTAGAGACGGTCGCGCAGGATGCGGAACTGGAGCGTGTCGAAGACCTGGTGCACCGCCTCCCGGTCCCACCCCTGCCAGCGGGCGTCCTCCGCACGCAGCGGCAGT
Source organism: Verrucosispora sp. WMMC514 (assembly GCF_027497295.1). Lineage (NCBI taxonomy): Bacteria > Bacillati > Actinomycetota > Actinomycetes > Micromonosporales > Micromonosporaceae > Micromonospora > Verrucosispora sp. WMMC514. The sequence continues at coordinate 388,692 of NZ_CP114906.1, forward strand.
TCCAGGTCGGCGACCAGACAGTTGATCTCGTAGTTGCGGATCACGTCGGCGAGCCGTTCGCGCAGGCTGTCCCCGGCCTTGCCCTTGATCTCGTCGGCCCGGGCGATGACGCCCTCCACCCCGCCGTACGTGTTGATCCACTTCGCGGCGGTCTTCGGGCCGACACCGGGAATGCCGGGCAGGTTGTCGCTGGTCTCGCCGACCAGGGCGGCCAGGTCGCGGTAGCGCTGCGGGGGCACACCGTACTTCGTCTCGACCGCCGCCGGGTCCATCCGCGCCAGGTCGGAGACGCCCTTGCGTGGGTAGAGCACGGTGATCTGCTCGTCGACGAGCTGGAAGGCGTCCCGGTCGCCGGTGCAGATCAGCACCGGCATGCCCTGGTCCCGGGCCTGGCAGGCCAGGGTGGCGATGACGTCGTCGGCCTCGTAGCCCTCCTTCTCCACCACCGGCACCCGCAGCGCCGCCAGGACCTCCTTCACCAGGCTGACCTGGCCCTTGAAGTCGGTCGGGGTCTCACTGCGGCCCGCCTTGTACTCCGCGTACTTCTTGGTGCGGAAGGACCGGCGGGACACGTCGAAGGCCACGACGATGTGGGTCGGTTGCTCGTCGCGCAACACGTTGATCAGCATCGAGGTGAAGCCGTAGACCGCGTTTGTCGGCTGCCCCGTCGTGGTGGAGAAGTTCTCCACCGGCAGAGCGAAGAACGCCCGGTATGCCAGGGAGTGTCCGTCGACGAGGAGCAGGCGCGGGGTCGTAGCTGTCACGGCTGCGACTCTAGTCCGTACCGCCGACAACAACCGCCCCGACGTGGCCGGCCGGCAGCCGGTGGCCTCCCGGCGAAACCGCAGCTCGCAGCCGAGCGGGAAGGGAACGGGAAGGTCCACCGGTAATGCTGGCGGGCGGACGTACGGCGACTTCGGTGACGGGACACCCCGACGGCGGGCGCCGGCGGGCGGCGCGACCGCCCAGCGGCCGGTGTCGTCCCACGCGAGGTGCCGTCCAGACCACACGCACGGCGAAGGGCCATTCGGGGGCGGGCGGGCCCGACACGGTCCGCCCGCAGCGCCCTCCGCCGACCGCTCGGCGCGGGGCCGACCCGACGCAGGTCGGCCCCGCCGGCGCCAACCGCCTCGCCCGGTGCCGGTCCGGCATGTCGGTGGTGTCCCGACAGCCGCCTTCGGGTCTGGTCCTACACTCGCGGCGAGTCCCGTTCGCCGCGCCGCAGAGGACGTCCGTGGAGCTGCACCTGCTCGGTCCCGTCGAGATCCGGCACCACGAGCGGCCCGTCGCCGTCGGCCGCCGGCTGCACCGTCTCCTGCTCGGGATACTCGCGTTACGCGCCAACACCCTCGTGTCGACAAGTGAGCTCGTCGACCTGCTGTGGTCCGCCCGCGCACCGCGCACCGCCCGCGCCATGGTGCACTCGCGGGTGTCCGAGCTGCGCACCGCCCTGACCGCCGCCGGCATCGGCGACGAGCAGCTGGCCATCCTGACCGACGGCGGCGGCTACCGGATGCTGCTCGATCCCACCACCGTCGACGTGCACCGGTTCCGGCTGCTGGTGGCCCGCGGCTGCACCGCCGACGGGACGCTCGACTGGCCGCAGCGACGCGACCTGCTGCGCGAGGCCGTCGCCCTGTGGCGCGGGCCGGCGTTCGGTGGGTGGCTGCCCCGCCAACCGCCACCACCCGAGGTCGAGTCGCTCGAGGATGCCCGGCTGACCGCCCTGGAGCAGCTCTTCGAGGCCGAGCTGAACACGGACGCCGACGCCGGCGTGCTCGTCGAACGGCTGGGCCCGCTCGCCACGCAGCACCCCAGCCGGGAACGCTTCACCCTGTCGCTCATGCGCGCCCTCGCCGCCAGCCACCGCCCCGGCGACGCGCTGCGGGCCTACGAGCAGCACCGGCGCTGGCTCGCCGCCGAACTGGGCGCCGACCCGAGCGACGAACTGCGGCAACTGCACCTCACCCTGCTCCGCGCCGTCGAACCGGACGGATCGCCGCCCGGCACCGCCACGTCCACCCCGACGCTGTCGCCGGGACCGGCCGAACTGCCCGCCGAACCGGGCGGCTTCGTCGGACGGCGGGCCGAGCTGACCCACCTCGACGCCGCCGTGCGCACGGGCAGCCGGATCGTCGCGCTCGTCGGTCCCGCCGGGGTCGGCAAGACCGCCCTCGCGCTGCGGTTCGCCCACGCCCGGCTGCACCAGCGGCCCGTCGCCCACCTGTACGCCGACCTGCGCGGCGCCGCCGAGCCGGTCGCCCCCGCCACGGTGCTGGAACGGTTCCTGCGGGCCCTCGGCGTGCCCGGCGACGCCATTCCCGCCGACCTCGACGAGCGGGCCGCCCGCTACCGCTCCGAACTGGCCAGCCAGCCGGCGCTGATCCTGCTGGACAACGCCGCCTCCTCGCACCAGGTCCGGCCGTTGCTGCCCGGTGCCGGTAGCAACCTCGTGCTGATCACCAGTCGGCGGCGCCTCGACGGTCTGGTCGCCACCCACGGCGCCACCCAGGTCGTGCTCGCCCCGCTCACCGAATCCGACGCACAGCACCTCCTCCGGCAGGGGCTCACCGCGTCGGCGGCGGACAAGTCGGCGGACGAGTCGGCGGACCTGCGCCGGATCGCCGAACTGTGCGACCGGCTGCCGCTGGCGCTGCGGATCGCCGCCGCGCGGCTGGGCGAGTTCGGCGACGGAACGGCGCTGGCCGGGAGGCTCGCCGCCGAGGGCGACCGGATCGGCCTGCTGACGGCGGAGGACGTCTCGGTACGAGCGGCCCTGCAGGTCTCCCTCACCGCGCTGGACGCCCCCAGCCGCACCATGTTCCACCTGCTCGGCGTGCACCCGGGACAGCGTCCCGGCACCGACGCGTGCGCGGCGCTGGCCGGGCTGCCACCGGCCGTGACCCGGGACCTGCTCGACCGGTTGGCCGCCGTCCACCTGGTGCGCTCCGTCGACGGCCGGCATCAGATGCACGACCTGGTCCGGCTGTTCGCCGCCGAACTGGCCGCCGCCGACCCGGCCGCGGCGTCGGCGGCACTGCGGCGGACGCTCACCTTCTACCGGGACACCGCCGCCGCGGCCGACCGGGTGCTGCGTCCGGCGGAACGACCCAACTTCGACACCGCCGGGTCCCCGGTACGCTTCGCCGACGTGCCGGCGGCGCTGGCCTGGCTGGACGCGGAGGCGGACAACCTGGTGGCGGCCGTCGAGCGGGCCGAGGCGGACCATCCGCGGCTCGCCTGGCAGATCGCCGCGGCGATGTACGGCTGGCTGTTCCGCCGTCACCAACGCGACCGCTGGATCGACCTGTACTCACGCGCGGTCCGGGCCGCGCGGCAGGTCGGCGACGCCCGGGGCGAGGCCATGCTCAGCGGCCGGTTGGCGATCCCGCTCAGCCTGCTCGGCCGGCACGACGAGGCGGCCGGTCACGGCACCCGGGCGTACGAGCTGCGGGTCGCCGGGGGTGACCAGCTCGGCGCGGCGACGGCGCTGCTGAACCTCGCGGCGATCGAGAACAACGCCGGGCGTCCCACCGAGGCGATCCGGCGGCTCACCCAGGCCGAGGAGCGCAGCCGCGCGTTGCCCGACGCCGGTCATCTGCGTGCCCTGGTCGCCAGCAACCTGGGCGAGGCCCACCAGCTCGCCGGGCGGCTCGGCGACGCGGTTGAGCACTACCGGACGGCGTTGGCGCTCGCCGAGACGCACTGCGGGGCCCGGGACACGGCGGAGATCCTGGTCGGGCTGGCACGGACCCACCGCCGCGCCGGGCAGCCGCTGGAGACCCTACGGCTGGGACAACGCGCCGTCGAGCAGGCCCGGCTGGCCGGGGACGTGCTGATCGAGGCCGAGGCACGCGAGGAACTGGGGCAGGCCCACCTGGCCCGCCGCGACCGCGCTCGGGCACTCGCGGAGCTCAGCACCGCGCTGGAGACGTACCGGGCCAAGGGGCACCGCGGCACCGCCGAACTGACCAGCCAGCTGGCCGAGCTGACCCGGTCGACGCCCGAGTGACCGGGCCGGAACAGCACGGGGCCGGCCGGTGGTCACCACCGGCCGGCCCCGCGACGCGACTCAGGCCACGCCCAGGTACGCCTCCTTGACCGACGGGTCGTGCAGCAGATCCTGCCCGGTGCCCTCCTTGACGATCCGGCCGGTCTCCAGCACGTACCCCCGGTGGGCCCGGGAGAGCGCCTGCTGCGCGTTCTGCTCCACCAGCAGGATCGTGGTGCCCTGCTGGTTGATCTCCGTGATGATGTCGAAGATCTGCTGAATGATCATCGGAGCGAGGCCCATCGACGGCTCGTCCAGCAGCAGCAGCTTCGGCCGACTCATCAACGCCCGGCCCACCGCGAGCATCTGCTGCTCGCCGCCGGAGAGCGTGCCGCCGTGCTGGCGGCGGCGCTCGGCCAGCCGGGGGAACAGCGTGAACACCCGGTCCAGGTCGGCGGCGATCCCGGCGTGGTCCCGCCGGGTGTACGCCCCCATGTCCAGGTTGTCCAGCACCGTCATGCCCGGGAAGATGCCCCGCCCCTCGGGTGCCTGACAGATGCCCCGCCGGACCCGCAGGTCGGCCCGCAGGTTGGTGATGTCCTCACCGTTGAACCGGATCGAGCCCAGGGCCACCGGCCGGAGTCCGGAGATGGCCCGCATCGTGCTGGACTTTCCGGCACCGTTGGCGCCGATGAGCGCGACCACCTCGCCTTCATCGACGTGCAGGCTGATGCCGTGCAGCGCCTCGATCCGGCCGTAGCGCAGCGTCAGGTCGTTGATCTCAAGCAGCATCTACGGGCTCCCCCAGGTAGGCCGCGATCACCTTCGGGTTGTCCCGCACCTCGGCGGGCGACCCCTCGGCGATCTTCTTGCCGAACTCCAGGACCACGATCCGGTCGGTGACCCCCATGACGAGCCGCATGTCGTGCTCGATGAGCAGGACCGTGAACCCGCGGTCCCGGATCTTGCGGATCAGGTCGAGCAGCTCCTCCTTCTCCGCCGGGTTGAACCCGGCGGCCGGCTCGTCCAGGCAGAGCAACTTCGGCTCGGTCGCCAGGGCTCGGGCGATCTCCAGCCGCCGCTGGTAGCCGTACGGGAGGTTGCGCGCCAGGTCGTTCGCCCGGTCGGCGATGCCCACGAACCGCAGCAGCTCCAGTGCCTTGCGCTCGCCGGCACGCTCCTCAAGGGTGTGCCGGGAGATGCCGAACACCCGCGCCGACGACCGGCGAACCTGCTGCCAGAACCGGACCAGCCCGTTGGTCGCGTCGACCACCGGCAACTCCTCCGGCTTGGGCTTGACGCGGTAGAGCCGGAACAGTGCCCCGATCACGCTCGTGTGGTGCCGAGAATCGGCGCCCACCAGCACGTTCTCCAGCGCGGTCATCTCCGGGAAGAGCCGGATGTTCTGGAACGTCCGGGCGATCCCCATCCGGTTGATCCGGTGCGGCTTGCGCCCGCTCACCTGCTCCCCGTCGAAGCGGACCTCGCCCGAGGTCGGCCGGTAGACACCCGTCATCGCGTTGAAACAGGTGGTCTTGCCGGCCCCGTTCGGACCGATCAACCCGATGATCTCACCCTTGTAGATCTGGAAACTCAGGTTGTCGAGCGCCACCACCCCACCGAACCGGAGGGTGACCTGGTCCACCTCGAGCAACACCTCGCGCGGGGTGGCGTCCTCGGGCGACGTCATCTGCTTAGGCAACATTGACGGCAGCCTCCTTCGCCCGGTCCTGCAACTCCCGCGTTCGCCGCCGGCTCGGCAGCAGACCCTGCGGGCGCAGCAGCATGATGAGCACCAGCGCCAGCCCGAAGGCCAACACCCGGTACTCCGAGAAGTCCCGGAACCGCTCCGGCAGATAGGCGAGCAGGAACGCACCGAGCGCCACGCCCGCCATGTTGCCGGACCCGCCGACCACCACCATCGCGACGAACAGGATGGAGAGCTGGACGTTGAAGGTCTCCGGCTGGATGAAGGTCGACCGGCTGGCGAAGAGCAGACCCGACAACCCGCCCAGGGCGGCGCCGATGGCGAACGCCCACAGCTTGAACTTGAACGGGTAGACACCCATGACCGCGGCGGCGTCCTCGTCCTCCCGGATGGCCAGCCACGACCGCCCGACCCGGCTGTGCTCCAGTCGGCGCACCAGCAGGACCATCAGCAGCACCACGGTGAGCGCCAACCAGTACCAGGGCTCGATCTTGAGCAGCCCGAAGACGGTGTTGTCGGCCGACGGCGGTCCCTCCGGACCCGGGATGCCCGCGACGCCCTGCGCCTGGCCGGCCCACCCCGAGTTCTTGGCCACGATCCGGATGATCTCGCCGAAGCCCAGCGTCACGATCGCCAGGTAGTCACCCCGCAACCGGAGCGTCGGCCAGCCCAGCAGCACGCCGGCGACCAGCGAGAAGGCCAGCGCGATCGGGATGCAGACCGCCCAGGCGACCGCCCACTCCTCGGACAGGCCGAACTGCCGCTGCATCGACTGCACCACCGGCGACTGGGTCGAACCGAACAGCGCGACGCTGTAGGCACCCACCGCGTAGAAGCCGACATAGCCGAGGTCGAGCAGACCGGCCAGGCCGATCACCACGTTGAGCCCGATCGCGACCAGCACGTACAGGGCGCACACGAAGAGCACCCCGGCCCAGTTCGAGCCGCCGGCGATGGAGTCGGTCCGGAACCAGTCGAGGCCGGGAATGATCAGGTTCGTCCCCGGGATGTCACCCAGGAACGGCAGGTAGTAGAGGAACGCGATCCCCGCGAGAACCCCCAGCCAACGCTGCCAGCGGGGCAACGCCCGCCAACGGTCGGCCATGCCGCCCAAAGCGTGTCGGCGCCGCTCGTTGAACTGTCGCAGTGCCTCTGTCATGCCCTCGCCTTTCCGAGAGACTCACCGAGCAGACCGGTCGGGCGGAAGATCAGCACCACCACGAGCACCACGAAGGCGGCCACGTCCTCCCAGGTCGACCGGGTCAACGTCGCGGCGTACACCTCGATCACACCGAGCAGCAGGCCACCGAGCAGGGCGCCCCGCAGATTGCCGATGCCACCGAGCACCGCGGCGGTGAACGCCTTGAGCCCGATCACGAAACCGATGTCGAACTTGGTGATCCCGTACCGCATGTTCCACAGCAGAGCGGCCGCGCCCGCCATCAGTCCACCCAGCACGAAGACCAGCATGATCACCCGGTCCTGGTGCACCCCCATCAGCGCCGCGGTGTCCGGATTCTGTGCCACCGCGCGCACCCCCCGGCCGTACCGGGTCCGGTTGATGAACTGGTCCAGCCCGTAGAGCATCACCAGGGCCGACACCACCATGATGATCTGCACGTTGGTGATGTTGGCGCCGGCCACCGACAGCACGGTCTCCTGCTTCAACAGCGCCGGGATGCCGATCACGAGCCGGTTCTCGCTGAAGCCGCGTCCCGAGAAGAACCCCGCCATCCACAGTGCGTAGATCTCCACCAGGACGAGCGAGACACCGATGGCGGTGATCAGGAAGATCAGCGGCGGCGCGTTCATCCGACGTAGTCGCCGGTACGCGACCCGCTCGACGGTCAACGCGGTGGCACCGGAGGCCGCCGCGCCGACGACCAGACCGATGAGCAGGTAGACGATCGCCATGCCGATCGAGGGCGTGCCGGTGATCCCGAGCAGCGACCAGGTACCGAGAATCGCGAACGTGCCGACCATGAAGATCTCGGAGTGCGCGAAGTTGATCAGGCGAAGCACACCGTAGACGAGGGTGTACCCCAGCGCGACGAGGGCGTAGATGGCCCCTTTGGACAACCCGTCCACCGTGTGCTGGGCCAGGTTGCCGAACAAGGCATCGAAATTCACGGGTTTCTCCCTTGGCACCGTCGCGCGGCCGGGGAAAAGACCCCGGCCGCGCAACGGTCATCCTGGCTCAGCTGAGCTTGATCTCCTGCTGGGCCGTGATCGCGCCATCCTTGATCTCGTAGGCCCAGATCACCACCCGGGACTTGTCCACGTCACCGGTCGGGTCGAACTTGAGGTACTTCGACACGCCCTCCTTGTCGTAGGCGTCCACCCACTCCAGCAGGTCCTTGCGCGTCGTCTTGCCCTCGGCCAGACCCTCGATCAGCACCTTCGCAGCGTCGAAGCCCTCGGCACCGTAGGAACCCGGAGGCGAGCCGTACTCCTTCTCGTAGTCGGCGGAGAAGGTGCCACCGGCCTTGTCCGGCGGCAGGCACGGGCAGGTCACGATCGCACCGTTGGCACCGGCACCGGCACCGGACGGGAAGGCCGGGTCGTACAGACCGTCGAAGCCGAGGAAGGTCGCCGTGATACCGGCCTCCCGCATCTGCTTCAGCAGCGGCGCGGCCTCGTTGGTGTAACCGCCGTAGGCGACCGCGTCCGGCGCGGCGGCCTTGATCTTCGAGATGGTGGCGGCGAAGTTGACCTGCTTCTCCTGCACCTGGTCGGTCCCGCCGGCCAGGTCACCGAGAGCCTTGGTCAGCTCGTTGGCGATACCGGCACCGTAGGTGGTGCCGTCGTTGATCACGAAGACCTTCTTGGCCTTCGCCACGTCCCGGAAGTACACGGCCGCGGCGGCACCCTGGGTCGCGTCGTTACCGACCACCCGGTGGAACGCCTTGTTGTCACCGGCGGTCAGCTCGATCGCCGTCGCCGACGGGCTCACCATGACCATGCCGGCGGCCTCGTAGACGTCCATCGTCGCCTTGGTCTCACCGGAGAACGCACCACCGATGACGCCCAGGAAGGACTCGTCACCGACGACCTGGTTCGCGACCGGCGTGGCCTGCGTGGGGTCACCCTGGGTGTCGAACTCCTGCAGGGTGACCTGGCAGTCCGCGTTCGCCTCGTTGTGCTGCTTCACGGCGAGCTTGGCGCCGTTGAGCGACGGGATCACCAGACCGGAGTTCGGGCCGCTGAAGGCACCGAAGATGGCGAGCTTGCCACCGCAGTTACCGTCGCCGCCAGCTTCGTTGCCCTCATCCGACGCCTGGCAGCCCGCCGCGGCAAACAGGGCTGCCGCCAGCCCGACGGCGCCCAGCGCCCGTACGTACTTACGCCTCACGGCTATTGACCTCCTCCAGATACAGGGGCCCGGCGCACCCGGGGCAGCGTCACCGGCCAGCTCGGCGGTCACCACCCAGGCGTGAATCCGCACACCTGCGTTACGGCTCGTGATGGCGGAGCGTACTGCGTCCGCAAACCGTCCCGGAAGACCCGCGAGCCACGCTTGCCAAACCGTTACGAACACAAGCGCCGATGCGACCGCCCCCGTAACAGCGCCGACCCACGCTCAGCCGGCCAACCCCGACAGCCCGAAGACCGCACCGGCCGCCCCGTCGTCCAGTACCAGCAGCAACCGGCCCGGCTCCCCGAACACCGCCGCCGAGCTGACCGGCCCGGCCGGCACCTCCCTCGGCAGCGCCACCGGCCGCCACGAGGCACCCCGGTCCGCCGAACTCCACAGGGCATGACGTACGCCGTCGTTGACCGCCGTCACCACCTGCCCGTCGAAGATCGACAACCCCCGCACGGCGGGCACGCCGGACGACGCGGCCGCACCGAACCCACCCGTCCGTGCCCAGCCGTCCGGCCCGGCCCGCCAGCCGCCGAACGCACGACCGCGCAGGCCGACGGCCACCGGCTCGCCATCGACCCGCACCACCCGCTGCAGCTCGTCGTACTCGTCGGTGCCCGGCACCGGCACCCGCTGCCAGCTCCGGCCGTCCGACGAACGCCACGCCAGCGGATCCCGGTCGATCCGGCCGGGGCCGATGATCCCGCCCACCGCCAACCAGCCGCCGTCCACCGGCGTCGCGTCGAACAACCAGGTGACCCCGTGCTCGTCGGTCGCCAGCCCCGGCGCACCCTCAAGGATCTCGAACTCCCCCGCCGCCTCGGAGAGCCAGACCGCCGCACCGCTGACCCGGTTTCCCACGATCATGAAACCCGACCCACCGGCGACCATCCGCGCCACGTTCACCGCCTGCGGGCCGCCGTAGAGCTCGAAACCGGCCCGAACCTCGACCAGCGCACCATCCGCACGCCGCACCCAACTGCTCACCCGCGGATTCGCGTGCGCGCCGCCGCTCTTCGCCCCGACCGCCGCGAACCGGCCATCGGTGCAGGCGACCGAGTACAGGACGTTCTGCCGGCCGTAGTAGGAGTCCGCCACGATCCGCACCGACTCCCAGGACACCCCGTCCGCGCTCGTCCAGGCCGCCGGCCGGGTCGCGTCACCGGGACCACCGACCGCACCGACGAGGTACCACCGCCCACCGCAGGCGGTCACGTCGCGGAGCATCAACCGGCCGGGTGCCCCGGGCGGAGCGGGCAACGTCAGCTCCCGCCAGTCGGGCCGCAGCGGTGGCGCCTCGTCAGGTCCGGGCGTACCGGACCGGCAGCCCATCACCAGCAGCAGGCAGAGCACGACGAGCGCAGCGGTACGCCGCACAGCGGGTGCGAAGGCGCGCGGCGGGACTGTGCCGTCGACCCGTCCTCCGCGCATGCCCGATGGTATCGGCGCCGCGGCCCGCCGGGAGTCCCCTGACCCCGGCCGAGATCAGACCGCCCGCTCGAACCTACTGGGCCGGCTCGGCCACCTCACCGCCGGCGGTCTCGGCGAGGATCCGCTCGGAGACCTCCTTCATGGTCATCCGGTGGTCCATCGCGGTGCGCTGGATCCACTTGAACGCCTGCGGCTCGCTCATGTTGTAGGTGGTCATCAGCGCACCCTTGGCCCGCTCGACGGTCTTGCGGACCTCCAGCCGGTCGGTCAGCCCGGCCACCTCGGCCTCGAGCGCGGCGATCTCGGAGTAGCGGGACAGGGCGATCTCCACCGCCGGCACCAGGTCGCTCTTCTGGAAGGGCTTGACCAGGTACGCCATCGCACCGGCCGCCCGCGCCCGCTCCACCAGGTCGCGCTGGCTGAACGCGGTCAGGATGATCACCGGAGCGATCCGCGCACCGGCGATCCGCTCGGCGGCCGCCAATCCATCCATGATCGGCATCTTGATGTCGAGAATCACCAGGTCGGGCTTGAGTTCCTCGGCCAACCGGATGGCGGCCTCGCCGTCACCGGCCTCGCCGACCACCTCGTAGCCCTCCTCGGCCAGCATCTCAGCCAGGTCCAGCCGGATCAGCGCCTCGTCCTCGGCGATCAGTACCCGCCTGCGCGCGGCATCCGTCTGCGTCTCGGCCACGAGCCACTCCCACCATCGTTTCCGGCACGGCTACCACCCATGCTCCCGCACGAGCGTAGTCGGGTACAGTAAGCCCCACCCGCCGGGATGGTGGAACGGCATACACGGAAGTCTCAAACACTTCTGCCCGAAAGGGCTTGCGGGTTCGAATCCCGCTCCCGGCACTCTTGTCATACACGCGTTCGATGATGGTGGCGTGCATCCTCCCGAGATGCGGAATCGTGTCCGCGCTCTACGTGCCCAAGGCCACACCATCCGCTCGGCGGCCCGCGCCCTCTCGCTCCCCTACACCACCGTCTGGCACTGGTGCGTCGACCGGCCGGATCCCGTCATGCTCGGAAGTTCGACCCGTTGCTTTCGCTGCCTCCCGGGTGAGGACGGTCCCTCCGATCCACGCGCCTACGCCTACCTCCTCGGCCTCTACCTGGGCGACGGCCACCTCGTCACCAGCGCCCGGGTCCCGGTCCTGCGCATCTACTGCGCCGACAGCTGGCCAAACTTGATCTCGCTCTGCGACAAGGCCATGCGCGCGGTGCTGGCAGCCTCCGTACAACGCGTGCAGAAGCAGGGTTGCGTCGGCGTGCAGAGCTATGGCACGCACTGGCCCTGCCTGCTGCCCCAACACGGGCCCGGCAAGAAGCACGACCGGCGGATTGTTCTCACCGAATGGCAGGAGCGCATCGTCCGGGCGGTTCCCGGTGACTTTCTCCGGGGCCTGTTCCACTCCGACGGCTGCCGGATCGCCAACCGGGTCACCGTGCGCGCAAAGACGTACGTCTACCCGCGTTACATGTTCGTCAACGAGTCCACCGACATCATGCGGCTCTGCCAGTGGGGCCTGGACCTGCTCGGCGTCGCCTGGCGGATGAACCGGCCCAACAGCCTCTCGGTCGCCCGTCGGGAGGCGGTCGCCGCGCTCGACCGGCACGTCGGCCCGAAGTCGTGACCGGCCCGAGCACCACCGACCGTCGCACCCGGGTCAGATCGTGGCGAGCGCGTGCTCCAGGTCGGCGCGCAGGTCCTCCGGGTCTTCGAGGCCGACGGACAGGCGCAGCAGTCCGCCGTCGGGCTTGGCATCCGTCTCGACGGGGCGGTGGGTGAGCGACGCCGGGTGCTGGATGAGCGTGTCGACGCCGCCGAGGGAGACGGCGTGGGTGATGAGCCGGCAGGCGTCGGCGACCGCCGCGGCGGCGGGTTCGCCGCCGCGTACCTCGAAGGCGAGGAGGCTGCCCGGGCCGGACATCTGCCGGCCGACGAGCCCGGCCGGGTCGTCGGTGCCGGGGTGGTGGACCCGCGTGACCGCCGGGTGCGCGGCGAGCCAGAGGGCGAGTTTCTCCGCGCCGGCCTGCTGGGCGCGGACCCGCAGCGGCAGCGTCTGCAGGCCACGGTGCAGCAGGTACGCGCCGAGGGGGTGCAGGATCGCACCGGTGAGGGCGCGGATCTGACGCAGCCGGGTGGCCCACTCGGCGTCACAGGCGATCACTCCGGCGAGGACGTCGCCGTGGCCGCCGATGCTCTTGGTGGCGCTGTGCAGCACCAGTCGGGCGCCGTGCCGGGTGGGCTGTTGCAGCACCGGCGTGGCGACGGTGTTGTCGATCAGCAGGGGCACCGGGCCGGCGGCGTCGGCGAGGGCGGCGATGTCGATCAGGTCGAGGGTCGGGTTGGCCGGTGTTTCGGCGATCACCAGGGCGGTGTCGGGGCGGATGGTGTCGGCGACGGTGTCCGGGCGGGCCCAGGTGACCTCGGTGCCGAGCAGGCCGGTGGCGAGGACGTGGTCGGTGCCGCCGTAGAGGGGGCGCACGGCGACCAGGTGCCGTCGGCCGTCGCGGGTGGCGGCGAGCAGGGCGGCGGTGAGTGCGGCCATGCCGCTGGCGTACGCGACGGCTTCGGTGGTGCCTTCGAGTTCGGCGAGGGCGGTTTCGAAGCGGGCGACGGTCGGGTTCCACAGCCGTTGGTAGACGGCGCTGGTGTCGGCGGGAAGGGTGCCGCCGGTGGCGAGGGTCTCGTAGGCGTCGCCGCCGGCGTGCACCGAGGGCAGCGGGTTGGTGGTGGACAGGTCGATCGGCGGCACGTGGACGCCGAGGGCGGCGAGGTCGTCGCGGCCGGCGTGCACGGCTCGGGTGTCCACGGTCGTCATGTCGAGAGGATCGAACATCCCGCCCATCGGGGGCAATAGTTCCGAATATTATTCGCCATAATCGCTTTCGGATCCGGTGGCGTTCGGTGGAGGATGGCGGCATGCCCCCCGTATCGAACGATGTTCGGCCGTTCGCGGCGCTCGACGACACCGACCGCGCCATTCTGTCCGAGCTGGCCGGCGACGGCCGGTTGCCGAACAATGCCCTGGCCGAACGGGTGGGGGTGGCGCCGTCGACCTGCCTGGCGCGTACCCGGGCGTTGCGGGAGTGCGGGGCGATCCGGGGGTTCCACGCCGAGGTGCATCCGGCCGCGCTGGGGTTGCCGTTGCAGGCGCTGGTGTCGGTGCGGCTGACCGAGCACGCGCGGGCGGCGGTGGACGCGTTCCGGGCCCGCTCGGTGCGGCTGCCGGGGGTGGTGTCGGTGTTCCACGTGGCCGGCGCGGAGGATTACGTGCTGCACGTGCGGGCGGCCTCGGCGGAGGCGCTGCGCGACTTCGTGCTGGACCATCTGGCGGTGGATCCGGCGGTGCAGCACACCCAGACCAGCCTGATCTTCGAGCAGGCCCGCGGGTCGGGTTGATCACGTAGCCGACCGGTTCGGGAACAGATCCGGCGTACGCCGGGTTGGGCAGCCGTGTGATCGACGTTCCGTTGTCTGTCCTGGACCTCGCCCCCGTCGCCGCCGGTGCCTCCGCCGGTGAGGCGTTGCGGCACACGACCGAGCTGGCGCGACGCGCCGACGAGTTGGGCTACCACCGGTTCTGGGTGGCCGAGCACCACAACATGCCGGCCATCGCCTCGTCGGCGCCGGCGGTGCTGATCGCGCATCTGGCCGCGCACACCACCGACATCCGGCTCGGCTCCGGTGGGGTGATGCTGCCCAACCACGCGCCGCTCGTGGTCGCCGAGCAGTTCGGCACCCTGGAGGCGCTGCATCCGGGCCGGATCGACCTGGGCATCGGCCGGGCGCCCGGCACCGACCAGGTGACCGCGTTGGCGCTGCGCCGGACCATGGAGGGCCTGTCGGCCGAGGGTTTCCCCCGGGAGCTGAACGATCTGATGGGCTACTTCGACGACACGGCGTCGGGGCGGATCACCGCGACTCCGGGGCGTGGGCAGCGGCCGGCGGTGTGGTTGCTGGGGTCCAGTGGGTTCAGCGCGCAGCTGGCCGGCGCGCTGGGCCTGCCGTTCTCCTTCGCGCACCACTTCAGCGCGCAGCACACGTTGCCCGCGTTGGCGCTGTACCGGCAGAGTTTCCGTCCGTCGCGGTGGCTGGAGCGGCCGTACGCGATGGTGGCGGTGAACGCGGTGTGCGCGGAGTCCGACGAGCGGGCCGAGTGGCTGGCCGGGCCGGCCGGGCTGTCGTTCCTGCGGTTGCGGTCGGGGCGACCGGAGCCGCTGGCGAGCCCGGACGAGGCGGCGGCGTACCCGTACACCGAGTTCGAGCGGGAGTTCCTGGCGCAGCGCCGGCAGGGTCAGGCGAGCGGTTCCCCGCAGACGGTCCGCCGGCAGTTGGGCGAGCTGCTGGAAAGCACCGGCGCGGACGAGCTGATGCTGACCACGATGGTGTACGACGTCGCCGACCGGGTGCGTTCGTTCGAGCTGATCGCGACCGAGGTGGCCGGCGGTCTGCGTCGCTGAGGCGGCGGCCGACGGTCGGCGGGCCCGGTGGCCGGGGCGGCGAGGTGGCCCAGGTCACAGCGTTCCCGGGGTTGTGAAACACGATCTTCACGGCAGCGTCACTCTCGCGACGCGGAGCCCGCCTAACGTTGTATCCGGTGGTGGTACGGCACTCCCCGGTCGGGACGGGTCGGGGGTGCCGCGGTGTGGGGCACCGGGCCGCAGTTGTGCGGATTCCGCGATTGCGGCCCGGTGCCTTCTCCCTTTCTTCTACCGCTTGTGCACCCCGGCGGTCAACGCAGGTAGATGTCGGGCGCGGGTGGCGTGCTCATGCCGTCGCCGAGGAAGAAGCTCGGGTGCGGGGGCTGGTTGTAGGCGGTGTTCTGCCAGGCGATGGCGACCCGGTACTGCAGGTCGTGCATCAGGGTGTGGAGCCGGAGGCTGGTCGGCGTCGGGGTGCTGTAGATGCGCAGGGCCCGACTGTCGGTGGTGCGCCACACCACCTCCTCCCGCCAGTCACCGAACAGGTCGGCCGAGAGCGCGGGAGTGGCCTTGGTGCCGTTGTTTGACGCGACGCCACTGCCGGTGAGCAGGCGGGTGTCGCCGCCGGTGCCGTACTTGTCGATGCGGGTGGCGTCGAGCAGTTCGCGGACCGGGTCGCCGTCCCACCAGACGAGGAAGTTCGTCGAGGACGGCTTGCGGCCGATGTTCTGGCCCCGGGTGTTGGCCAGGCCGCTCACCGCGGACGACCAGGATTCGGCACCGGGGCTGCCGGCCCAGATGTCGCCCGAGACGCCCCGGCCGTTGTCGCCGCCGGTGGGGGTGGACCAGAGGATCTGGCCGGTGCGGGCGTCGGCGAACCAGGAGCTGGGCTTGCTGCCGTCCTCGCTCACCTTGAAGTACTCCAGACCCGGGCGGGACGGGTCGAGGTCGCCGACGTGTCCGGCGTCGCCGTGGCCGTGGCCGGTGGACCACAGCAGCCGGCCGTTGTCGTCGATGGTGGCCGCACCGTAGACGATCTCCTGCCGGCCGTCGCCGTCGACGTCGGCGACGGAGAGGCTGTGGTTGCCCTGCCCGGCGGCGGCGCCGTTGCCGGCGGCGTTGGAGTCGAAGGTCCACCGTCTGGTGAGGGTGCCGTTGCGGAAGTCCCAGGCGGCGATGACCGCGCGGGTGTAGTAGCCACGGGCCATGATCAGCGACGGGCGTTGTCCGTCGAGGTAGGCGGTGCCGGCGAGGAACCGGTCGACCCGGTTGCCGTAGTTGTCGCCCCAGGAGGAGACGGTGCCGCGCGGCGGGTCGTAGTTGACGGTGGACAGGGCGGCACCGGTGCCGCCGTCGAACATGGTCAGGTACTCGGGGCCGGCGAGGACGTAGCCGGCGGAGTTGCGGTGGTCGGCGTTGGCGTTGCCGATCACCTGGCCGGTGCCGGAACGGGTGCCGTCGGCGGTCTTCATGGCCACCTCGGCACGGCCGTCACCGTCGTAGTCGTACACCTGGAACTGGGTGTAGTGGGCACCGGCCCGGATGTTGCGGCCCAGGTCGATGCGCCACAGCCGGTAGCCGGGCAGGGTGTACGCGTCGAGGTAGACGTTGCCGGTGTAGCCGGACTGCGAGTTGTCCTTGGCGTTGGACGGCTCCCACTTGACCACGAAGTCGTAGTCGCCGTCACCGTCGAGGTCGCCGACGCTGACGTCGTTCGCGGAGTAGGTGTACGCCTCGCCGCTGGGTGTGGTGCCGCCGGGCGGGACCTGCAACGGCACGTCGAGGTAGCCGGCGGGGAACTGCAGGGCGTGCACGGACTGGGTCTGTTCGACGCCGTCCACCAGGGCCCGCAAGATGTAGTTCGCTCCGGCCGGCGCGCCACTGTCCAGGTAGTTGGTCGCGCCGGTGATCGGGCTGGCGTTCACCCTGGTCGTGCCCCGGTAGAGGTTGAACGCGACGCCGCTGGTCTCGGTGCCCAGCAGCCGCCAGGAGACCAGGTTGGCCGACCCGGAGCGGACGCTGACCAGCCCCCGTTCCAGGTTCTCCGCCTGCATCGCCCCGGGCGGTGGGGTGGGCGGTGGGGTGGTCGGCGATGGAGTCGTCGTCGGCGCCACGGTGGGTGACGGGCGCGGCGGGCTGGGCGTTGGGGTGGTCGGCGTGGGGGTCGGGGTGGTGGCGCCGGTGCAGGTGGTGCCGTTCAGCGCGAAGCTGGTGGGGGCCGGGTTGCTGCCGGTCCACGAGCCGTTGAAACCGAAGTTGACGCTGCCGTTGGTGCCGATGGCGGCGTTGTAGTCGACGTTGCGGGCGCTGACCTGAGCGCCGGACTGGGTGACGGTGGTGTTCCAGGCCTGGGTGACCTGTTGTCCGGCGGCCCAGGTCCAGGTCAGGGTCCAGCCGTCGACCGGGTCGCCGAGGTTGGTGACGGTGACGTCAGCGCCGAAGCCGCCGGTCCACTGGTTGGTGACGCGGTAGTCGACGCGGCATCCGGCGGCGGCGGCCGAGGCGGTCAGGGTGGTCAGCACGCCGGCGGCGGCGACCGCGGTGGCGGTGGCCGCGGCGAGCAGGGCCGCCCGGGGGGCGGTGCGAGGCATGGTTCCTCCGATGGAGGTCGGGACGCGCGACGTCCGGCGCTCCGTCGGCCGTGCCCGGGGCCGACGGGTGTTCGTCCACCGGCCGTGCCCGGGCCGGCGGCCGGGCCGCGCTAGCGGAAAGGGTCCATCTGATCGATGGTCATGAGTGCGTTCCCGCGCATCTGTGATGCTAGGGCAAGCGTTTTCTACGCACAATCGATCCGCCGCCTTGCTCTACCGCCGCTCCTTTTGATCCACTCGCCGGGTGGCTGCACACATGACGCCGGAGGAGTTCCGCCAGGCCGGGTACGCGGTGGTCGATTGGATCGCCGACTACTGGGCGACCCTGCCCCAGCGCCCGGTGACCTCCCAGGACCCGCCCGGCACGGTGGCCGCCGGGCTGCCGGCCGGACCACCGGTGCGGGGTGAGCCGGTCGAGGCGGTCCTCGCCGACCTGGACAAGCTGGTCGCACCCGGGCTCACCCACTGGCAGCACCCGGGCTTCTTCGGGTACTTCCCGGCCAACACCTCGGGCCCCAGCGTGCTCGGTGACCTGGTCAGTGCCGGGCTCGGCGTGCAGGGCATGCTCTGGGCCACCGGTCCGGCGTGCACCGAACTGGAGACGGTGCTGCTCGACTGGCTGGCCGACCTGCTGGACCTGCCGGCCCGGTTCCGCTCCGCCGGTCGCGGTGGCGGCGTCATCCAGGACTCCGCCTCCTCGGCCACCCTGGTGGCCACCCTGGTCGCGCTGCACCGGGCGGCCGGTGGCCGGTGGCGGCAGGCCGGAGTCGACCGTCGCTACCGGGTCTACGCCTCGACCGAGGCGCACTCGTCGGTGGAGAAGGCCGCCCGGATCGCGGGGCTGGGCGCCGACGGGGTACGCCTGATCGAGGTGGACCCGGCGACCCGGGCGATGTCGCCGGCGGCGCTGCGCGCCGCGATCGAGGCGGACCGGGCGGCCGGGGCGGTGCCCGCCCTGGTGGTGGCGACCGTCGGCACCACCTCCACCACGGCGGTGGACCCGCTGCCCGAGATCGGTCCGATCTGCGCCGAGCACGGTGTCTTCCTGCACGTCGACGCCGCGTACGCGGGCGCGGCGGCGGTCTGCCCGGAGTTGCGGTTCGGCCACGCGGGCCTGGAGTACGCCGACTCGTACTGTTTCGACCCGCACAAGTGGCTGCTCACCGGCTTCGACTGCGACGCGTTCTGGGTGGCCGACGCGGGCGAGCTGGTGGAGGCGTTGACCGTGCTGCCGGAGTACCTGCGCAACGCGGCCACCGAGTCCGGCGCGGTGATCGACTACCGGGACTGGCAGGTGCCGCTCGGTCGGCGGTTCCGGGCCTTGAAGCTGTGGTTCGTGCTGCGCTGGTACGGCGTCGAGGGTCTGCGCGAGCACATCCGTGGCGGCGTCGCGCTGGCCGCCGGGTTCGCCGACCGGGTCCGCGCCGACGAGCGGTTCGAGCTGGTCGCCGACCATCCGTACGCGCTGGTCTGTTTCCGGCTGCGCGGCCCGGACGGGCCGAACGAACGGCTGCTGGCGGCGGTGAACGCCACCGGCCGGATCTACCTCACCCACACCCGCGTCGCCGGCCGACACACCCTACGCCTGGCCGTCGGCGCCCCCCGGACCACCCAGTCCCACGTAGACGAGGCCTGGCACCTCATCTCCCACACCGCGACAACCCTCTCCCCTCCCCCACCTCGTCGATCATGAGGTTGTTGTCCCCGCGCCTGGCGTGTCGGGACGACAACCTCATGGTCAACAGGGATCAGGGCCGGCGGTCGTGCCCGGCGCCGACCGGCTCGGCGGGGGCGGGGGTCTGTGCGGGGGTGTCGGTGGTGAGGGCCGCGGCGAGGGACCGCTCGCGGCGGGTCCGCCGCAGCACCCGGACCGCGAGCGTCAGGGCGGTGATCCATCCGGCGGCCAACAGCAGGTAGACGATCACCGGCAGGGAACCGTCCACATCACCGGCGCGCATCAGGACCCGGGCGTTGGTCAGCACGATCACGCCACCGACGGCCGCGCCGAGCAGTTGGGCCGGCACGATGCGGACCAGCCAGGCCGCGACCGGCGCGGCGATCAGGCCACCGGCGAGCAGCGCGAGCACGATCGGCAGCAGGAAGCCCTCGGTGCCCAGACCGATCAGGAAGCCGAGGCTGGCGGCGGCAGCCACGACGAACTCGGAGGTGTCCACCGAGCCGATCACCTTGCGCGGCTCCAGCCGACCGCTGACCAGCAGCGCCGGGGTGGCCACCGGACCCCATCCACCACCGCCGGTGGCGTCGACGAAGCCGGCGACGAGGCCGAGCGGGCCGAGGAAACGCCCGCGTAGCCGTCCGGCGGCCGGGTTGCGGCGCAGCGGCCGGGAGAACCGGATGAGCAGGTACGCCCCGAGCGTGAACAGGATCGCGGCCATCCATGGTGCGGCCGACTCGGTGGACAGGGCGCTGAGGAAGGTGGCGCCGGCGAAGGCACCGAGCGCGCCGGGCACCGCGATGCGGCGCACCACCCGCCAGTCGACGTTGCCGAACCGCCAGTGCGCGGTGCCCGCGGCGAGCGTGGTGCCGATCTCGGCCAGGTGCACCGAGGCGGACGCCGCCGCCGGTGCGACGCCGACCAGCAGCAACAGCGTCGAGGAGGTCAGCCCGTACGCCATGCCGAGGGAACCGTCGACGAGTTGCGCGGCGAGCCCCACCAACGCGATGACGAGCAGCTTGCGCACGACGCCTCCCGGCTAAATTGGTATCTCCTATCGGCTTGGTCGACAATGCGGCATGCCGGGGCCTCCGGTCAACCCCGCGATCAGTCAGTGAGACGACAACGTCGCCCGACGCGTGGCGTCCGAGGTGCGCCGGTGCGTCCGGTCAGGTCCAGGCGGCGGGATCGGCGACCAGCTTGGTGACCGGCTCGGGCAGGGTGCCCCGCGCCACGTCGGCGACGGTGACCAGTTCGAGGATCTGCCGCTCGCTGGCCCGCAACGCGATCCAGACCTCCTGCAACGCCCGCGCCGCACCCTGGTAGCCGAGGTGCTCGGGGCGTTGACCCCGGATGTGGGCGAGCGGCCCGTCGATCACCCGGATCACCTCGGCGAGGCTGATCTCCTCGGCCGGCCGGGCCAGCCAGTAGCCGCCCTCCGGGCCGCGCTGGGCCTGCACCACGCCGGCCCGACGCAGTTGCAGCAGGATGCTCTCCAGGAACTTCGGCGGGATCTGCTGGGCCCGCGCGATCTGGTCGGCGGTGACCGGTCGCCCCCGGCCAGCCCCGGTCACCGAGGCCAGTTCGGCGACCGCTCGAAGGGCGTAGTCCACCCGGGCTGAGAGACGCATGTCGGACAGGTTAACGGTCGGGTATCCAGGCGCTGCCCGGCGGCCCGACACCGGACCTGACGCATCGCCCGGCCACGCCGGACGCCGACCGGTCAGCTATCCGCCGACCCGGCGCAGCAGTCCCTCCTGGACGGCGCTGGCGATCTGGCTGCCGGCCACGGTGAACATGCGGCCGGTGGCCAGCCCGCGCGCCCCGGAGGCCGACGGACTCCAGCAGTCGTAGAGGAACCATTCGTCGGCCCGGAACGGGCGGTGGAACCACAGGGCGTGGTCCAGGCTCGCCCCCACCACCCCGCCCGGTCCCCACACCTCGCCGTGCACCGAAAGCACCGAGTCGAGCAGGGTCAGATCGGAGGCGTAGGTCAGGGCGCAGGCGTGCAGCAGCGGGTCGTCGGGCAGCTTGCCGTCGATGCGCATCCACACCCGCTGGTGCGGGTCGGCCGGCCGGTCGCCGGGACGTACCCAACCGGGCTCACCGACGTAACGCACGTCGATCGGTCGGGGAATCTGCCCCCAGATGCCCAGCCGCTCCGGGTACCGGGACAGCCGGTCGGTCATGGTCGGCACCGACTCGGGCCCGGGCACGTCCGGCGGCAGGGGGGCGTGGTGGTCCAGCCCCTCCTCCGGCCGCTGGAACGAGGCGGACATGAAGAAGATGGGCTTGCCGTGCTGGAGCGCGACCGAGCGGCGCACCGAGAAAGAGCGGCCGTCGCGGATGTTCTCCACCTCGTACTCGATCGGCTCGACCGGGTCGCCGGCGCGTACGAAGTAGCCGTGCAGGGAGTGGACCACCCGTTCGGGATCGACGGTGCGGCCGGCGGCGACCAGGGCCTGGCCGGCGACCTGGCCGCCGTACACCCGCTGCGGGCCGACCGGCGGGCTCATCCCCCGGAACGACATCGCGCCGGTGGGCGCGAGGTCCAGGACCTCCAGCAGCTGGTCGACGGCGGCCTGACCGACGAGCGAGCTGACGGTCACTGCAAAGCCCGCGCCGTGGCGGCGTCGACGAGCGAACCGAGCTGGTGCACCCGCAGGGTGTTCGTCGAGCCGGGGCTGCCGGGCGGGCTGCCGGCCACGATCACCACGTAGTCGCCGGGGTTGCCCCGGTTCAGCCCGAGCAGCGCCTGGTCGACCTGGCGGAACATGTCGTCGGTGTGCTGCACGAACGGCATCAGGAAGGTCTCCACCCCCCAGGAGAGGGCGAGCTGCGCCCGGACCTCGGGCACCGGGGTGAAGGCCAGCAGCGGCAGGTCGCAGTGCAGCCGGCTGAGCCGGCGCACGGTGTCACCGGTCTGGGAGAACGCGACAAGCGCCTTGGCGCCGATGGCCCGGGCGATCGAGGAGGCGGCCACGGTGAGCGCGCCGCCGTGCGTACGCGGGTCGTGCTGCAGGCGGGGCACCAGGATCGAGCCGGCCTCGGTGGTGGTGACGATCTTGGACATGGTGCTGACCGTGAGCACCGGGTACTTGCCGACGCTCGTCTCACCGGAGAGCATCACCGCGTCGGCCCCGTCGAGCACCGCGTTCGCCACGTCGGAGGCCTCGGCGCGGGTCGGCCGGGAATTCTCGATCATGGAGTCGAGCATCTGGGTGGCCACGATGACCGGCTTGGCGTTCTCCCGGCACAACTGCACCGCGCGCTTCTGCACCAACGGCACCTCGTCGAGCGGCAGTTCCACGCCGAGATCACCACGGGCCACCATCACCCCGTCGAAGGCCAGCACGATCGCTTCGAGGTGGTCGACCGCCTCCGGCTTCTCGACCTTGGCCAGCACCGGGCGGTGCACACCGACCTCGCTCATGATCGCGTGGCACAGCTTGATGTCGTCGGCGGAGCGGACGAACGACAGGGCGACCAGGTCCACCCCGAGGCCGAGCGCGAAGCGCAGGTCGGCGGCGTCCTTCTCCGACAGGGCGGGCACGCTGACCGCCACGTTCGGCAGCGAGACACCCTTGTTGTTGCTGACCGGACCACCCTCGGTGACCAGCACCCGGATGTCGTTGCCGGTGACGTCGGTGACCTCGACGGCCACCCGGCCGTCGTCGATCAGCAGCCGGTCACCGGGCTTGACCTCCTGCGGCAGCTTGCGGTAGGTGCAGGAGACCCGCTCCTTGCTGCCCACGACGTCGTCACCGGTGATCACCACGGAGTCGCCGGTGCGCCACTCGTGCGGACCCTCGGCGAACCGGCCGAGTCGGATCTTGGGCCCCTGGAGGTCGGCCAGGATCGCCACCGGCTGGCCCGCGGCCTCGGCCGCCTCCCGGACGAGCCGGTAGACCGACTCGTGGTCGGCGTGGCTACCGTGACTGAAGTTGAGCCTCGCCACGTTCATGCCGGCTTCGACGAGCCCGCGGATGCGCTCGGGCGACGAGGTGGCGGGGCCAAGAGTGCAGACGATCTTCGCGCGGCGTGTCACGCCCATCAGGCTAGTCTCTCCTCCGGGTCGGACCACCGGCCGACCCCTTGCGCAATGTGGAACAGTTGTCCAACGGCGCGCGGCCCAGTGGCGCGGCCGGCGAGCGTGGGCCGCTCCGGACGTCGACGGCGGGCAACGGCGACCGCGCGCCGGAATGGTACGCCCCTGGCGCCAGGCCGCGTGGGGGCGCTCCGGGTCGACAACTGTACGCGCACCGTCGACAACCCGCCGTGACCGCGGCTGGTGCGCCTCAGCTTTCCGTCTTGACCAGCGGAAACTCCAGCGAGCCGGCCGGGCAGAGGAAGGTCATCACGTCCACCCGGTAGAGGCCGGCCTGCACCGCCGGATCGGCTTCCATCACGCTGCGGACGTCGTCGACCGACCCGGTCCGGGCCAGACCGAACCCGAGCGGTGGGTCCGGATCCCGGGCCTGACCGTCCACCGCCCCGGCGACCAGGATGATCCCCCGCCGCTGCATCGCCTGCATGTGACTGGCGTGCTCGGCCTGCAACCGCTGGACCGTCTCGGGCGGCAACGCCCGCCCGGCAGCGCCGGGATACAGCACGATGCATTCGTAGGTGTCGAGCGCGAAGTCGACCTGGGGCTCCCCTGACATGGCTTCCCTTCCGCACGGCCCGCCGACGCCAGGCGGTGCACGCGGCGGTACCGTCCAGCCTCCCACGGACGGTCCGGCCGTACCGGCGCTCCGCCGATCCCGCGCCCCGGCAACCCGCGCCGGGCCGATCACCGGGTCCGCCCGCGCGCCGGGTGACCGGCGGGCGGGCGGTCGCTACCGTGTGCTCGTCGTCAGGGCGACGACGGTGGGAGGGTGCGGCGGTGCGGGATGATGAGCCGGCGGCGGAGCCGCTGCCGTACGCGGAGGTCACCGACGCCGGGTACGGCAGCCGGGTCGCGGAGACGTTCTCGGTGCGCCGGTACGGTCCGGCGGTGCTGCTCACCGGCGACTGCCCCCGGTGCCAGCACCCGATCAGCTGCCCGATCGTCGACGAGGTGTACCGGCGGGAGGCACCGCCGGCAGCGGTCGACCCCGGCTACCGGACGCTGCTGTGCAGTTGCGCCGCCGACCACCCGGCCCGCCCCGACGGGCTGGCCGGCTGCGGCGCGTACTGGACGGTGACCCTGGAGGTCGAGGCGTGATCCGACTGCGGCCCGGTCCCCCGGCGACCCGTACCGACCTGCGCCGGGCGCAGGAACTGGCCGCGTTGCTGCGCGGCGAACTGGACCGGGTCCGGGCCGCCGCGCTGGCCTGGCGCAACGGGCTGGGCGGCCTGCTCGTCGCGCTCGTCGGGTTCAGCCTGATCCGGGGTCGCTCCGACGTCGGCACCCTCGCACCGGGCTGGGGCGTCCTGGTCGGCGTACTGCTGCTGGCCGCCATCGGGGCCGGGGTCGCCGGGGCGCTGGCGCTGCTGCGGGCCGCGCACGGGCCGCTGTCGGTGACGCCGGTCGCCGAACTGCTCCCGGCTCCGCTCGGCGAGCACCGCGAGGCCCTCGCCGCGGCCCGGGCCCTGCGCCTCGGGGTGCTGCTGGTACTGGCCTGCACCGCTCTGCTGGTCGCCGCCGTGGGCGTCACCTGGTACGCGCCCGGCCAGCCCTGACCCGAGCCGGCGTCCGGTCGCCGGCCGTGCGTCGTGGGCCGGAGCCGGGGCGTCCCGGTGAGATCGCGAGGGCGACCCGCGCCCGGTCAGGGGCCGACGTGGGCGTAGCCGGCCCAGAGCTCCGGCAGGTCGGGCAGGGCGGCACGCGCCTGCCGGACGGCGTGGTGCAGGGCGGACGCCGCCCGTTCCGGGTCGAGACCACCGGCCACCGCCAGCGACGCGTAGAGGTCCTCGCACAGCTGCACGGTGAGCGTGTCGGAGATGGCCCAGAGCGCGCCGATGACGTGTCGGAAACCCGCCAACTGGAACGCGGTGCCCAGGGTCAGCGCCTCGTCCGGCAGGGCGGCGCCGCCGCGTACCGTGTCGCAGGCGGACAGGACCGCGAGCGCGGCCGTGGTGCCAGCCGGCCGCCACAGGTCCCGTACGTGCAGCGGCCCACCCGCCAACGCGAGCCGACCCCGGGCGGGTGCGGCCAGATCCTGGGTGCCGTGACAGCACAGGTGGACCACGGACGTTCCCGGCAGCGCGTCGAGCACCGCCGAGGGGGTGGCCGCCGGTCCGGTCAGCGACGTCACGTCGCTCAGGTGCCGGCGTACCACGGCCTGCTCCCCCGCCGCGCCCGGCAGGTCCGTCAGCCCCGGCGTGCGGGGCATCCCGACGAACAGGGCCGAGGTGACCGGCGCGGACCTGGCCGCCGGCCCCTGCCGGGCCCGGACGAGCGAGCGCAGCGAGGCGGTGTACGACGAGACGACCCGGTCGAGGACCCCGGCTCCGCCGTCCAGCGGGGCAGCGGCGTGCAGCGGCAGCAGGGTGAGCACCCCGGTGGGACACCACCACAGGCGCGTCGGCGTGACGCCGGTGGCAGCTGGTGCGACGGCCGGGTCCAGCGCGTCCAGCACCGGGGCGGCGACCACCCGCCACAACCAGTCGAGGGTTTCCGGGATCCGGCGGCGGAACGCGGCCCGACGGCGCTGCGCCTCCGGACCCGGGTCGCCGACGGGCGCGGTGGCCTCGGCGAGCCCGGTCAGGAAGTACGCGGCCCGCACCTGCAGTTCGCCGAGGCTCAGCTCGGGCAGCGGCACCGTCGTCACCCGTCCCCCGCTGACCAGCAGCGCGTCGCACCGCCGGTCGGCGACGTTGACGAGCACCACCGGGCCGTCCTCGCCGGCCCGGGCCAGGTCGGCGAAGGGGGGTGGGCGGAGGAAACGGTCGAAGTCGGGCAGCTGCCGGATCTCCGCAAGCACCTCGCGCCGCTGGACGGCCAGCTCGTGCCGGCGTTCCGAGCCCGCCCCCATTTCGCCACCGGACGGCACGGCGCGGGCCGGGACCGCCAGCCCGGCGACCGGCGCGGGTCCGGTCAGGTCGCGGCGCGGGTCGAGGCGGTCGAGGGCGGTCTGGACGGCGGCCAGGCGCTCGGCCAGCCGGGGTGCCTCCGCGCGCAGCGCCGCCAGGTCGGCGCCGGCGTCGTGGGCCCGGGTGAGCAGCACCCCACGGCCGTACTCCAACAGCTCCACCGCGCGTTGCGGCCGGTCGAGTGCGATCGCCACCGCCGCGGCGTCGCCGGCCAGGCCCGGGAACTGCCCGAGCAGCCGGCCCTGGTCGTCGAGGTCCATGCCGTGCCAGGCCACCAGGTCGAGCAGTTCGATCGCCGTGGTGTAGCCCGCCAGGGCGGCCGGCAGGTCGCCCGCCTCGGCGGCGAGAGCGGCGTACCGCCGCGCGGCGACCGCCCGCAACAGCGACGGCGCCGCCTCGATCGCGGCGGCCTCGCGCAGCGCGGCGATCGCCTCCGCCAGCTCGACCGCCGGCAGGTCGCCGCCGACAGCCGAAACGACGGCGGTCGAGTCCGCGCGGTGCCCCGTGGCGGCCGGGCCGTCGGGAGCCGGGCCGTCGGGGGCCGGTTCCGCGGTGGCGTCGGCCGCAGCGGTCGCGTCGGCGGTGGCGTGGGCGATCTCCTCGACGGCGACGGCCAGGTTGCTCAGGCACATGGTCCGCTCCGGATGGTCCACGGGCAGGGCCGCCACCGCCGCCCGGTACGCCGTCAGCATCTCGCGGGCGTCGGGGGTGTTGCGCCTGGTCCGGAACCTGATCAGCAGCGCGTTGCCGAGGTTGGTCAGCAGCCGGTACTGGTCGCCGGCCGAGGTGGCGGCCGCGTCGGCGAGCGCCCGCAGCAGGGTGACCGCCTCGTCGAGCACGGCGGGATCCTCGGTGAGCTGGTGCCGCAGCAGGTGGCTGAGCGCGAGCGTGCGCACGATCCGGACGCGTTCCTCGGGCTCGGCCTCCCGTTGCGCCAGCTCCGCCGCCTCCCGTAGCAGCGTGACCGCCTGCTCGGCGTCGGCCAGCGCGGCGGCGCGGGCCTGCTCCGGCGTGGCACCGTCGGTCGGCAGCGCGGCGTTGACGACCAGTTCGGTGCGCCGGTTCAGCGCCGATCCGAGGTTGAACAGCCCCCACATCCGGTCCGGATTCCCGGGCGGAGCAGCGGCCACGGCCCGCCGCAGCACCACCATCGCCTCGGTGAGGATTGCCAGGTCCTGGGTCCGGCCGAAGAGTTCCTGCAACGCCAGGCCGAGATTCGACAGGTAGAGCGGCAGCTTCGCGGGATGCGCCGGGTTCGCCGCCGCCTCGCGCAGCTTCGTCACGGCGAGTTCCAGCAGCTCCGGCTCACCCGCCTGGTCGGCCAGCTCACGCAGCGTGTCGCCCAGGTTGTTCAGCAGGTCCGGCCGCGACGGATGCTCGACCGGCAGCAGCCGCTCCGCCTCGGTCAACACCTCGCGGGCCTGCCGGAGGGTCGCCAACCCGAACAGGTCGGCGTGCCATCGGCCCAGTGTGTACCCGAGGTCGCAGAGCGCGCGGGCCCGCTGCTCCGGGTCGGTCGTCCCGTCGGCCGCCGCCCGCAGCAGCCGCTCCGCCTCGCGCAGATCGTCGGCCCGGCGGTGCAGCGCGTAGCGCGTCTCCAACAGCTTGCCCTCGGCCTGCCACAGCCCGCCCACGTCCTGCCCGTCGAGCCGAGGTCCGGCCGCCGCCGCCCGGTACGCCTCGATCGCCGCGTCCAGGTCGGCCGGGGTCTTCCGCCGTTCGTGGCGCTCACCGACGAGCCCCGCCAGGGTGACTCGGGCCAGACCGCCCTGTTCCTCGCTGAGCCCCGAGGCCAGCGCGGCACGGTTGGCCTCGATCGCCGTGTCCAGGTCGCGGTCGGTGCCGCTGGCCACGAACCGTCTACTGGCCAGCGTCGCGTACGTGAACAGGACCAGCGGGTCGGCCCGGACGGACACCGCCTGCGCCAGCACGTCGACGGCCCGGTCGAGGTCGGCCGGCTCACCCCGGCGCTCCCAGCGTTCCCGCAGCTGCCCGGCGAGGTTCACCCGAGCCATCAGCCACACCGGCGCGTCGGCGGGGGCGGCCCGGGCCGCGTCGCCGAGCAGCTGGATCGACTCGTCCAGCGCCGCGACGTCCCCCGCCTGTTCGAACCGGTCACCGAGAACGTTGCCGAGGTTGAACAGCCGGGTCGGACGTTCCGGGTCACCGGCCGGGGTCGACTCCAGACTCTCCCGGTGCGCGTCGATCGCCGCCGGAAGCGACTGCTGCCGGCCCAGTCGCAGGTACTGCTCCCGGCGTACCCGTCCGAGCGCGGAAAGGTAGTGCAGGCGTTCGGGTGCGCCGGACGGTGTCCCGACCAGCGCCCGTTCCAGCAGCGCCTGCGCCTGGTCGGCCACCCGGTAGTCCCCGGAACGCTCGGCCCCGGCCATCAGCATGACCGCCTGGCCGAACAGCGCAGCGCCCAACTCGGCCTCGGGAGTGGAGCGCGCGGCCGGGACGCGAACACCGGGGGGCGGCGTACCGCTGTGCGCGCTGCCGGAGGGCCCGGAACCTGCCGTGCTCGCGGTACCGGCGTCCGACGCCCCGATCCCGGAGCCGGAACGAGGATCGGCCCGGGCCGACGCACCGGAACGGACGTCGCGGCCGGGACCGGCCGGTCCGCCGGCGGTGGCTACGTGCGCGCGGAGCATCGCCAGCAGCGACGGCGGTACCCGCTCCGGCGCCAGGCTGAGCAACAGTTCGGTCAACCCGACCGCCTGGATGAGGTCCGGCCCGTCCGAGCCCGCCGGTAGGCACTGGTACCGGTACCAGTGCAGACAGGCCAGGAGGAACAGCGCCTCGGCCTCGCGTTCCGTCGTGCCCCGCCGGCTAACGCCGTTGAGCAGGTCGTAGAGCGGCTTGGCTTCCCGCAGCGCCTCGTGGTCCAGCACCCACCGCGGCTCCATGGTGGTGCCGTAGCTGTCCAGCCGCTCCCGCAGCCGCCGGACCGGATCGGACCTGAACGGTCGCCACATGCCAGCCCTCCCGTCGCAGGCACCGTCCCGCACAGCAGTATCAGCCACGGCGACCGCCCGCTGTCCCGAAGCCGACCGGGGTAATTTGAGGCTCCGACAGCCAGCGAACCGAAAGGTGGCCCCCATGGCGCTCGACACCGGCACCCGACCGGCGAAGGAGTCCGGCACCTACCGTATCGGCGGCGACATACCGGTCGACCGGCTCGGTTACGGCGCGATGCAGATCACCGGTCCCGGGGTCTGGGGTGACCCGAAGGATCCGGCCGAGGCGGTCCGGGTGCTGCGCCGCGCCTACGAGCTGGGGGTGACGTTCATCGACACCGCCGACTCGTACGGGCCGTTCGTCTCCGAGCTGCTGATCCGCGAGGCGCTGCACCCGTACGCCGACGACCTGCTGATCGCGACGAAGGCCGGGCTGACCCGCAGCGGCCCGGGTGACTGGCGGCCGGTGGGCCGACCGGAGTACCTGCGTCAGCAGTGTGAGCTGAGCCTGCGTCACCTCGGGCTGGAGTCCATCGGGCTCTACCAGCTGCACCGCATCGACCCGGCGGTGCCGCTGGCCGACCAGCTCGGTGAGCTGGCGCTGCTGCGGGAGGAGGGCAAGATCCGGCACATCGGGCTCTCCGAGGTGACCGTCGACCAGATCGAGGCGGCCCGCCGGATCACGCCGATCGTGTCCGTGCAGAACCTGTACAACCTGGCCAACCGCGACGCGGAGGACGTGCTCGACCACTGCGAAAAGCATGACCTCGCGTTCATTCCCTGGTTCCCGATCGCGACCGGCGACCTGGCCCGGCCGGGCGGCCCGCTGGACGCCGTGGCCGCCGAGCACGACGCGACGCCCGCGCAACTGGCCCTCGCCTGGCTGTTGCGCCGGTCGCCGGTCATGCTGCCGATTCCCGGAACGTCGTCGGTGGCGCACCTGGAGGAGAACGTGGCCGCCGCCCAGGTGCAGCTGACCGACGCCGAGTACGAAAGGCTCTCCGCCGCCACCGCCTGATCTTCCACGCGATACGTCACCCCCGCCGCACGCCCCGTCGCCCCCGCGCCATGCCATGCGCATCGCACCGTGCCGTGCGCGCCGTGCCGTGCGCTCGCAACTTCGGGGAAACTGCTGCCTGCGCCCGCTCAGACCCGACAACTTCGGGGAAACTGCTGCCTGCGCGGCCCGCCTGGCATCGGGGGGGTCTGGGTCGGGCTTCGTCGACGGGCAGGTGGGTGTCGGTGGCTGCGGCCCGGCGGCTGCGTGCGGCCGCCGGGCCGGGTGGGTCACAGGGCCAGGCAGTTGGGGCTGATCGCGGCGTCGCGCAGGGCCTGCCGGACGACGGTGTAGGTGGTGCCGTCGAGCACCAGGCCGAGGTGACCGACCACGCGCAGCGGACACCGGGACTGGATCAGCACGTTCGTCGCCCCGTCGGCCAGCATCGCGTTGTCCACCGGTCGGACCAGTTCGTCCTGCCAGGTGCGCACGGTGGTCCAGCGCACCGGTGCCGGCGTGTCGTCGCCCGCGTTGAGGGCGGTGAGGAACGACGACCCGATGGTCATCTGTTGGCAGGCGACCACGCCGGCGCAGCTGCCCAGGCCGAGGAACGACACGATGTTCGCCACGTAGGTGCCGTACTGCGGGGTGCCCAGGCTGACATAGCGTTCGACGGCCTCGCCGCCGCCGAGATTCTTGATGTAGTAGCGGCTGACCAGGCCACCTTCGGAGTGTGCGACCAGGTCGACCTTGGCACCCGCGGCGGCGGCGCGGACCTGTCCCACGTATCCGCGCAGCCCGGCGGCGGACGCGGTGATGTCGCCGAGTCCGAGGTTGGGCAACTGGTAGATCCAGACCCGGTACCCGTCGGCGCGTAGCCGGGCGGCGAGTGGTTCGTAGACGGCCGCGATCCCGCTGAGCCCACCGACCACGATGACCGGATTGGCACCGGCCAGCGCCCGCAGGTTGTCGGCTGCCGCCGCACCGGTCGGCGCGACGTCGGCGGGTGCGGCTCCGGTGGACGCGACGTCGGCGAGTGCGGCAGCGCCGGTGGACGCGACGTCGGCGGGTGCGGCAGCGCCGGTGGACGCGACGTCGGCGGGTGCGGCTCCGCCGGTGGACGCGCCGTCCCGGACGGACGATGCGCCGGTGCCGGCGGACCCGGTGACACCGTCGGGTGCGCCGGCCGGATCGGCTGCGGCGGGGGTGCCGGTGGTGGTGGCGACGCTGGTGGGCGCTGCGGTGGCGGGTGGAGCGGCGGTGGCGGCGGGAGCCGCGAGGACGGCGGCGACGGTGAGAGCCAGGACGGGGACAGCCTTTCGGAGCAGCATCGCTGCACCTCCCAAGGGGATCCCGGGGTTACCGGGTGGAGGCGGTGGGATGTCCGATCGACCGTGCACTGATGATGCGGGTCACAATCTAGAAACGTCAATGAAAAGTTACGCACGAGTAGCGAATATTCGTGTCGGGCGTCCGGGGGCGCACGGCGGCACTGTCCACGTACGACGAACGCCGCACGCACCGGGTGGGTGCGTGCGGCGTCGAGTTCGGCGCGGGTCAGCCGGCGGGCGTGCTCTCCGGCTGCGCCTCCGGCTCGGTGCGGGGCGAACCCTGCTTCACGTACGTCGGGTGCAACTGCACCGGCTGCCGCTCCTGCTGGCGACGCTGCCGCGCCCGGACCCGCAGGTTGAGGAACTCCACGAAGATCGAGAAGGCGATCGGGCCGTACACGTAGCCCTTCGGGATGTGCTGGTCGAAGCTCTCCGCGATGAGGCTCGCGCCGATGAGCAGCAGGAACGACAGGGCCAGCATCTTGACCGTCGGGTGCTGGTTGACGAACCTGCTGACCGCGCCGGCCGAGACCAGCATGATGATCATCGCGATGACCACGGCGGCGACCATGATGGCGAGTTCGTCGACCATGCCGACCGCGGTGATCACCGAGTCGAGCGAGAAGACCACGTCCAGCACCAGGATCTGCGCGATGACCGCGCCGAACGAGACCACCTTGCGGCCCTCGCGCTCGTGGTCGGAGCCCTCCAGATGCTCGTGGATCTCGTACGTCGCCTTGCCGACCAGGAATATCCCGCCGAGCAACAGGATCAGGTCACGCCCGGATATCTCCTGCCCCAGCACGGTGAACAGCGGCGCGGTCAGACCGATGATCCAGGACAACGACGCCAGCAACAGCAGGCGGGTGATCAGGGCGAGCGAGATTCCGATCGTCCGGGCCCGGGCCTGCTGGTGCTCGGGCAACCGACCGGACAGGATCGAGATGAACACGACGTTGTCGATGCCCAGCACGATCTCCAGCAGGAGCAGGGTCGCGAACGCGATCCACAGCTCGGGACTGGTCAGGAACTCCATGCCATCCTCGACTCTCCCGACCGGCCGCCGGGTCGGCACCCGGACCATCGGCTGATCTGCATCATGATGACCTACCGGGCCGCCAGCCGCTCCGCAACCCCGGCCGCCCCGCGGCACCCGGCCAGCACCGGACCAACCACACGACGTGCGGCATGTCGGCCTCTCTCGGGGACCGGAAGCGTAACGATGCCGCGACCGGCGCGTACTCGATCAGATGCGATCACGCGATCGTCGGACGCGCTCGATGGCGGCCCTGCTGAGGCGGTAACGCCCACCCTGGCCGGAGGTCTGCGCACGATTCTCATCGACGAAGAGCCGTTCGTGTCGCTGCGGCCGGAGGAGGCGGTCTTGGCGGCGATGCTCGACGGCTGGCGATTACCGCAAGTCGCCCGCAACCTCGCCCTCGCGACGGTCGAGGCCCGGCTGCGGATGATCCGCGCGTTCGCCGGCCACGTCCGACCTGGTGAATATCTGCCGAATTAGCTAGGTTGCCCTCACCTCATCCGATCCTCGCAGGGGGAGTGGCAGCCCGTGCGGCAACAGCACAAGACCTTCCAGGCGATCGAGGTCGGTGACGGCGGCGACGGGCGGTGGGCCGCCCACGCCCGGGGCCTGTGGCAGGACATGGAGGGCCTGCTGACCGAGGAGGGCCGGACTCCGCAGGGCGCGAATCGTGTTCGGGCGCTGTTCCGTGCGCACCTGCCGGAACTGGTCCCGGTTCTGGACCGCCTGGCCGGCCAACTCGACCGACCCGAGGCGGAAGTCTTCCTCACCCACGCGGCACTGCGACCGTTCTCCCCGGCGTGCACCCAGATCGGCCAGAGCGGCACTCTGCTGCGCAACTATGACCTGCGACCCGATCGGTGCGAGGGGACCATCGTCTCCTCCTGCTTCCTGCGCCCCGTGCTCGGGATGCAGGACCTGCTGTGGGGCTTGCTGGACGGAATGAACGACGCCGGTCTCGCGGTCTCGATCACCTGGGGCGGACGTCCCGCCTACGGACGCGGCTTCGCCATTCTCATCCTGGTGCGCTACCTGCTGGAGACGTGCGACACCGTCGATGAGGCGGTCGACAGGCTGCGGTCCCTACCGGTCGCCGTCCCCCAGAACCTCACCCTTGTCGATTCCAGCAAGGCGATGACGGTGTTCGTGGGGCCGGATATGCCGCCGACGGTGGCGCCGGACGCCTGCGCCGCCAATCACCAGCACCTGCCGGTGACCGACGAGCAGGAACGCGCCATGCGCACGCAGGAGCGGCTACGAGCCATCCGCGCCGCGGGCGCGGACGTGGCAGCGATGCTGAAGCCACCGCTTTATCGATCCGCAGACGAGCAGGGGTCGAGAACGCTCTACACAGCCCACTACCAGCCCGTCGAGGGCCGTGTGACGTACTACTGGCCCGGCGAGTCCTGGCAACAGTCCTTCAGCGACTTCGTACCCGG
The DNA here is from genome assembly GCF_027497295.1 of Verrucosispora sp. WMMC514. Classification (NCBI taxonomy): domain Bacteria; kingdom Bacillati; phylum Actinomycetota; class Actinomycetes; order Micromonosporales; family Micromonosporaceae; genus Micromonospora; species Verrucosispora sp. WMMC514. Next base: position 422,666 of record NZ_CP114906.1, read on the forward strand.
ATCCCGCACCGTGACCTTGGGCCGGGTCAGCTGAAGGCTCTCCGGCCGCACGCCACGACAGCGGCCCGGCCGGTCCCGGCCGGCCGAGTCCGGGGCCTACGCCACGAACGGATCGGTGGCATGCTGTGGCCGTGCCCGGCACCCCACCCCGCGACGAACGGCTGCGGGTCATGCCGTGGTGGCTGGTGCTCGTCGGGCTGCTGCTGGCCGCCCTGCTCGGCTGGTGGGTGCTGTCCTGGCTGCTCGGCGAGGCCGACCGCGCCACCGCGGCGGACACCCGGGCCACGCTACGCATCGACGCCATCCGCACCGGGTTGACCGTGGTCGCCGGCACCGGTGGCGGGCTGGCACTGCTGCTCGCCGCCCGGCGACAGTGGATAAGCGAACGGGCGCAACGACACCAGGAGGTCGTCGCCGCCGCCGACCAGGCGCACCGCGACCGGGTGCAGGCGCACGCCGAGGCGGTCGCCGAGGCCGGGCAGCGGCACCAGGAGCAGCAGGCCGAGGCCGCCGCGCACGACGCCGCCGAGCGCCGGCTGACCGAGCTGTACACCCGGGCCGTCGAACTGCTCGGCAACGACAACGCCGCGGTACGCCTCGGCGGCCTGCACGCCCTGGAACGACTCGGTCAGGACAACCCGGCGCAGCGTACGACGATCGTCGGGGTGCTCTGCGCGTACCTGCGGATGCCGTCGCCGGACGACGCGCGGGAGACGGAGGTACGCCGCAGCGCGCAGCGGGTGTTGACCCGGCACCTGCGCGCGGACGACGACGCCTTCTGGCCCGGCGTGCGCCTGGACCTGACCGGTGCGCGACTCGACGACTTCGACGCCACCGGCTGCACCCTCCACGACGCCGACCTGACCGACGCCACCTGCACCGGCACCACCCGGTTCACCGGCGCCACGTTGACCGGACGGCTGGCCCTCGGGGCGAGCTTCGACACCCTCGTGCTCGACGGGGTCGGCGGCGACGCGACGATCGTCCTGGACGGCGCCCGGGTGACCGGCCGGCTCAGCGCCGAGGGGGCCGAGTTCGGTGGCCCGCTGTCGGGTCGGCGGGCCACCCTCGGCGAGGCCTCCTGGCGGGGCAGCACGTTCCACCGGACCGCCACCTTCGACCACACCACCTTCATCGGCAGCGCCAGCTCCTCCGAGGCCGAGTTCCACGGTGGACTGTCCATGGAGCACAGCACGTTCGGCGGCGACGTCGGCTTCCGGCGGGCCCGCTTCGCCGACCTGGTCCTGTTCCGCTGGACCGAGTTCGGGGGTGAAGCCTCGTTTGCCGACGCGCGCTTCGCCGGGGCGGCCAGCTTCGGCCGGGCCCGCTTCCACGGCCCGGTCACCTTCGAGGGCGCCACCCCGGCCCGCCGCCCCCTGTTCGACCAGGCCCGCGCCACCACGTCGGCGACCCACACCTGGCCCGACGGTACGCACGTCGAACCCCTCGACACCGACTGGCTCCTCCTCACCGACCCGTAGATCGGATACCCGAGACGAGGTCGGTCCGATCCCAGGTCGCGCCCGCCCGCGCCCGCCGATCATGCAGTTGTGGCACCCGGAATCAACCGGTTTGCGCTGCTCGGTCAACCACCACAACTGCATGATCGATGCCGCGCTGAGCGGAGAGTCAGGGCCGGACGGTGAGGTGGGTGACGAAGGTCTGCCAGGCGGTGGGTGGGAAGGTCAGCACCGGGCCGGTGGGGTCCTTCGAGTCCCGGACACCGACCACACCGGGCAGGTTGTCGGCGACCTCCACACAGACACCGCCGTTTGTGGACGAGCGGGACGACGTGCGCCACCGCGCCCCGGTCAGGTGGTCCATGTCTTCGCCGCCTCCTTGAGTACGTCGAGGGTCTGCCCCAAAGGAAGGGCTTCGCCCCGAACCACGTCCCATGCCAGTGCAAGACGAGCAATCGAATCCGACTGCCCGGTGGTTTGCGACTCCAACTGATGATCTACGCAGGCGGCTCGTGATCCGTCGGGCAGGTCGGCCAGGATGAACGTCCCGGCTAGTCCTGAGTAGATACCAGCGGAGAGCGGCACGATGTGCAACTGGATATGCGGCTGCTCGGCGCAGTTCACCAGGTGCTCGACCTGTTCGGCCATCACGTCGGGGCCGCCGCACGCGCGCCGCAGCACCATCTCGTCCAGCACCACGAAGAGCTGCGGGGCCGGATCACGTGCGAGCACCACCTGCCGTTCGAGCCGCGCCGCGACCCGCTGGTCCAGATCGGCGAATGGCGTGCGGGCGGCCTGGAAGGTTGCGCGGGCGTATGCCTCGGTCTGGAGCAGCCCCGGCACGAAGGAGTGTTCGTACCACCGGAAAGCTGTCGCATCCCGCTCGATCTGGATCCACTCGCGCAGCCAGATCGGCGCGGCGTCGCCCTTGACCAACTCGTCCCAGAGCGTCGCGAAGTAGCCACCCGTGTCAAGCGCCTTGTCGACGGCGGTCAGGTACGGCAGCGTCGGCGGCTTGGTGCCGGTCTCGATCGCGCTCACCTGCGAGTCCGAGCAGAAAACCCGCTCGCCGAGCTGAGCCTGGGTCAGCCCGGCCGCCGCCCGGCGTCGCCTCAGTTCGCGAAGCAGGTACTCCGACGGCGAGATTCCCACGGCTTCCAGTCCCTTCCACGACGCCCCACTCCGTTCCATGCCGGCTCGAAGCAGGTCGTCACGTTCCGCGATCAGGCGATGACTGTTCCGAGCGTAGGGGGCGTACGTCCAGGGTGGAAGGAGCACGACGCGCCTGGCGGCGACCCATCCCCCGGCCCCGGCAGGCGCGCCCGTGCCGGGGGTCGCCGCCGGGCGAGCATCCGCGGCGACCCCCGATCCCCCTGCCACCGACGAAGGAGGTGTGTCGTGTCCGCGACGAGGCACGCCAATGCCGTTCCGGCAGCGCGCTGGCCGACCCGCCGAGCCGCCCGCCCCGCCGTCGCGCCGGGCGGCACCCGCGAGGACGGTACGCCCCGGGTCACACCTGGCGTCTACCTGCTGACCCGCGACGCATCCCCGCAGTTCGCCAGGCCGATCACGGTCCGGGTGATCCGCGAACGGACCGGCCGGAGCACCTACGACGGGTGGGCGTGGATCGAGGTGTACCAGCTCGACTCTCAGGGCGAGGCGATCGACCGCCGCGAGTTGTACGTACGCCCCGACGGAATGCGCCCCGCGCCGCCGCTGCGACACCGCACACCGGCCCGGCGAGCTGCGACGAGGACCGCCGGATGAACACGCCCGCCCGTGAACACGTACCGTCCCGCCCGACGTGGCGCTGCCGTGCCTGCGGCATCGCCTGGCCCTGCTCCGCGGCGAAGCTGCGCCTGCTCGCCGAGTACCGGGGCAACATCCCCGGTCTCATGATCTACCTTGTGACGCTGCGCGAGGAGGCCATCGCCCAACTCGCCGAGCGCGACCCCGGCACCCGCCTGCCGGACCTGCACCGCCGCTTCACCGACTGGGTGCCTGCCACCTCCGCCAGAGGTCGTCCCTGACGTTCAGTCTGCCTGGGCTGACATGTCCCCCCGGGCCGCTACGCTGAAGCCAGGCAGACCCACGCCCGGAGGGGGGTGCCGAAGGTGGCAACGGCGCACGACGTCGCAGCAGCGGTGCTGGACGAACTCGGTCCGATGACGGCCATGAAGCTGGAGAAGCTCGTCTACTACTGCCAGGGATGGCACCTCGCGCGCGAGGGACATCCTCTTTTCCAGGAGCCGATCGAAGCCTGGCGGGAAGGCCCGGTAGTTCCGCTCCTCTACCGCCACCACCGACGACAGCGCGTGGTGTCCGACTGGCCGCACGGTGAGCATTCTCGCCTGACCCCGGCCCAAGCCGACACAGTCCGCTGGGTTGCGGAAAGCTACGGTCGATTCTCCGCGACCGAGTTGTCGACCATGACGCACAACGAACTGCCCTGGCGCGTCGCCCGAGGCGCACTTCCCGAATCCGCCAGCTCGACGGAGAAGCTCGACATCGACCTCATGCGGACGTACTTCGCCCGGCAGGTGGCAAACGTCGAGACGGCCGTCGTCCTCGCCTCCGCGAACGCCGCCCTCGAAGGCGTCGAGTTCGACGAGGACTGGCAGGACAAGCTCCGCGATGTCGCCTCCGGCGTGACCGATGCCGACGAGCTTATTGCTCAGGAGATCTCCCGGATCCGCGGTGACCGAGACTGACCCGTACTGCTGGCCGGGATCGGACTGCCTGAAGAACAATCTCGGCATCGCCGACGCGAAACAACTCGCCGAGATCGAGGCCAGGCTGGCTTCGATCCGGGAGGTCCAAGCGCTTCGGATGATCATTCCGGGGAACTACGGCCTGGAGCATCTCCAAGCTTTCCACCGGCACATCTTCTCTGATGTCTATCCCTGGGCAGGGCAGACCAGGACGGTGGACATCAGCAAGCCCGGCGCACGATTCTGCCACTGGCGTTACATCGACGACCAGGTAAGCGCCATCCTGAGCCGTCTTGACGAGGACGGATTCCTCCTCGGCCTGCACCGAGACGCGTTCATCGAAGCCTTGGCGCACTACTACGGCGAACTGAACGTCTGCCACCCTTTCCGCGAGGGTAACGGACGCACGATTCGCGCATTCCTTCGGCAACTGGCGGCGGCGGCCGGATACCTACTTGACTGGTCGGAGTTGAACGCGGAGGCGAACATCGCGGCGTGCCACCAGCACCTTGCCAGCACGGACCTCAGCGGGCTGATCGCGGTACTCCGTCCGGTCGTCCGGCGGCTGACCTGACGCAACTGCTGACCTACCCCGCACTACCAGCCCTCGCGTCGACTTAGACCAGCAGCTCGGCTCCCCGCCCACTCAGACCAGCAGAGGATGATCTTCAGGAAGCCGGGGTCGGCCCGGCGGCGGCCAGATCCACCGCATCGACGGGTGCTGTTAGCATCACCGGCGGACGCGTCCAGCACCCTTGAGGATCCGGCGAATCGATGTCCCCGAACGAGCAGGATCCGTACGTGCTTCTCGGCGTCAGCCGGGAAGCGTCAGTGGCGGAGATACGCCAGCGCTACCTGATCCTGGTGCAGGTCTGGCACCCGGACAAGCATCAATCGAGCCCGGAGAACGTTCGCGAAGAAGCGACCCGGCAGATGCAGCAGATCAACCGGGCGTACAAACTCCTCACCGACGTTCGGGAACGCGAAACCCGCGAACGCCAGGCCGAGGAACAGCAACGCGCGGGGCGCCAGCGGGCGGGCGGTGGGCAGCGGGCCCACGACTGGGCAGCCCAGCAACGCGAGGCGCGCGAGCAGGAGGCCCGGAATCGGGCGGCGGACGCACGACGGGCCCGGGAGCACGCGGCACGTGAGGCCCGTGAGCAGGAAGCCCGCGAGCGCGAGATGCGCGAACGGGCGGAGGCCGAGCGGCTGGCGCGGATAAGCGAGCGGGAGGCACGCGAGCATCAGCATCCCCGCGCCCGGTGGACGCATCCCCGGTACGAGCCGGCGTATCTACCGGAACCGCTGACCATCGAACCGATAACCATCTCGTTGTCGGATGGCGCCGAGGGTTACACGCTGGTGGCTCGATCCGAAATCCCGGAGTCGGTGGCCTTCCTTCCCGGCGCCGACGGCGAGCTGCTCCTGTTCCGCGCCAAGGAGACGCTGCACCGGTACCTGACCGAGACCAGCTCCCACGAACTGGCCGCAGTTCCCGGTTGGGACGAGTTCATGAACTCGATCCTCAAGGCCGGAATCAGCGTCGACGACGATCGCACGTACGACTTCGGGCTGATTCTCTACAGCATCAGGCACCCGGTGACCGAGTGGGTTCCCCGGCTCTTCATCACCAACCGCGATCTCCTGGTGGACATCGCGGAGGCGTTCGGGATCGCCGAGGCGTTGGAGCTGTTGCACGTCGGCTCGGCGATCGACACGCTCGACGATCTGATGCGGGTCGCCGACCGACCACTCGCCGGATGGGGCGCACGGCGTCGGCTCGACGCCATGAATTCGGGGCCGGCGACCAGCGCGTGGCGCAGGGTGATCCGGACCGTCGAGAAACGCGTACGGTGGCTGCGCTGAGCGGCCAGCCTCGTCACTCCTGCGGGTCGCTGTCACCGGCCTGAATGGACCGGGCGGTCGACAGCAGCGACCCGCCGAACTCCGGGGTCGTCAGCACGTTGACCGCGACGCCGGGCTCGACGAGCCAGAACGCCTGGCCGCTGTCGTGCAGGCCGGGGCCGTCACCGTGCGGGAACTCGCTCAGCTGCCACTCGGCGGGGTCGCGCTCGTGATACCCGCAGAGGAAGTCCCGTAGCACGGTCAGGTCGACCAGCCGCTCCCCGCGCAACACGTGGACCCGCAGATCCACGCGATGGCCGTCGGGCGTCTGCCGCTCCCAGACCCGGCTGGCGAAGCGTACGTCGTCCCACTCGGTGGCGAAGTCCGACACCTCGTCACCGACGCCGGCGGGCACCTGCCCGATGTGGAAGCCGTCGAGCACCCCACCGTCGCGCGTCTCGTCGCTGCTCATCCCACCGCCTCGATCGGTTTCCGACTCAGTTGCCCAGCGCGCGTACCTTGGCGATCGTCTCCTGGACGTGCTGCCGGGCAGGCTCGTGCCCCTGGGCCGCCTGGGCGAGCGCCTGCCGGTACGAGTCGATCATGTTGATCAACGGCCCGGCGGCCACGCCCTGCAGGGCGCCGGCGACGAGCTGCCGGGCCTCGGCCGCGTCCTGCGCCGCCGCCGCTGTCTTCGCCTTCGCCTCGTCCAGCTTCTGGGCCGCCGCCGCCAGCCTGGCGATCATCTCCGCCGCGCTCACACGCCCTCCCCACGATCGCACCACACCGGCGTCGCCGCTCGCTCACCAGCAGCGACCACACAGGAGCCTACGAGATCCACTCGCCCGCCGCGACCACCCGACCTCGCGCGACGTCCAGCCGTGGGTGCACTTGTTGTCGTCGTGACGACAACAAGTGCACCCACCGCACAGCAATCGAGTCTCGCCGAGCAAGGGGCAGGGGGCGCCCGAACCACACACCACCTCCTGCGCTGCCAGCCACCCGCACCGCCAGGAACGCCGGTGGCCGAGTCGGGACGGGCCGATCGGAGCCTCGACCGCGTCGGGTCAGCGCATGACGCGGAAGAGCAGCAGATAACCGCAGTAGGCGAGGGGGACGGCGAGGAAGCAGAGCAGGAAACCGAGGACCGGATAGCGGGGTGGGGTGGCGGCGCCGACGGCGGGCCGGCCCCAGCGGCCGAGTACCAGCCAGCCGCCGATCAGCGCGACCGCGGGCAGGCCGGCGCACATCCAGGCGTAGAGGGTGCTCGGACCGACCACGCCGACGCCTGAAGCGAGCACCATCACCAGCATGAGCACCACGGACACGCCCGCGAACCCGAGGTAGACGGCGACCGCCCGGGCCATCGGGGACCAGCTCGGCAGCAGCGCCGGCTGTTGGGCGAGCAGTTCCGCCTGCTGTCCGTGCCGGTCGGCCTCGTCGGCCCAGCGCCGGGCCAGCTCCAGCTCCGTCGCCGGGTCGACCTCACCCGCGCGCGGGCTCGGCACCCCCGCCGCCGTCGCGCTCACCGCCACCGGCAGCGCCGGGTTCGTCTCCCCCACACCCATCGGGGAGTACGCCCCGACATCCGACCGCCCCGGGGCGGCGGCTGCGCCGCCGGCCGACCCCGTCCCCCACCCACCAGCCGGATATCCGGACGGACCCGCCGGCCGACCGGCGGCCCCGGGCACCGGCGTCGCGCTCCCGGGCGGGCCGGGCGGGGCCGGTGGCCCGGAGGTAGGCGCCGCGCTCGACGGCGGGCCGGGCGGCGGACCGCCGGGCAGTAATCCGCCCGGCGGAACACCGGTCGGCGCGCCGGTGGGCACCTGGCCAGGTGCCCTGCCCAGGGTGCGGCCGAGGTGGTCGAGGCGCTGCCCCTGGGCGGTCAGCCGCCGGTCGAGGTACTCCACGGCGGCACCGAGATCCCGCTGCCGTTCGGCCTCGGCGGCGGCGCCCTGCTCCCCGGCGCGGTGCTGCACGGCGAGGTGGCGGGCCAGCGCCGCGTACTCGTCGAAGGTGGACACGCCTCACTCCTGCCCGTCGGAGGGGTGACCGTCACGGACGAACGGCACGATCAACCGGACCCGCTGGTCGTGCCGGTCCACCAGCAGCGCCCGATCCGCGCGGGGAGCGTACGCGAGGTCGTGCACGCCGAGGTGCAGGCCCAGATCCGAGCCGGGCACGTTCAACGCGACCAGGCAGGCGACATCGTCGCGGTTCTGCGTGCCGCCGAGGTCGTCGGCGAGCCGGCGCAGGCCGCGCCACCAGCCGAGCAGGTGCACCCCGTGGCCGGGCCCCTGCCGCAACAGCGCCCGCAGGTCGTCGTGGCCGGAGCGGAACGTGGTGGGGTCGCTCTCGCCGAGCAGACCGGCGGCGGCGTCCATCCCGAACACCACCAGGTAGGCGCGCTCCGGTCGGTCACCACTTCCGCCGGTGGCGAGGGCGCGGATCCGGTCGCGCAGGGCGGCGGCGTCGAGCCGCTCGACCCGGTGCCCGGCGGCGGCCAGCGTGGCGGCGGTGTCGTCGGCGGCCGGGTCGGCGGCGGCGACCAGCGGAGCGAGCACGAACGTCGCCTCGCCGGGGGCGTGCTGGCGGGCCAGGCTCAGGGTGGCTGCCCGCAGCACCTCGGCCCCGGCGGACGAGGTGCCGACCACGGCCAGGTGCCGGCCGGGGGCGGTGTCCATGATGAACAGGGCGGTGGTGCCGTCCACGTCGACCGTCCGACCGACCAGCGCCAGTGGACGCCGACCACCCGGGCGCAGCCCGGTGAAGGTGGCGTCGTCCTCGACTTGGGCGGTGGCGTAGCCACGGAACACCGACGGCGGGCGGGCACCCGCGGGGCGGGCCTGCCACAACTCGTGGCGCAGCCGGGTCAACTCGTCGGTCGCGGCGTGCGCGTCGGGAAAGCGGATCACGGTGTTCGCCCCGGGCGCACCGGCGGCGGTGTTGACCACGGCCGAGCCGACCGGCAGGGTCGCCGCGGCGTCGTTGAGGTGGTCGAGCACTCCCCCGCCGCCGGGCAGCGCCACCCGCAGGGCGAACTGCCCGAAGACCGCCTCGGCCCGGCCGTAGAGCGCCTCGATCCCGGTCGTGCTCTGGCTGGCCAGCACCAGGTGTACGCCGTACGAGCGGCCCTTGCGGGCCAGTTCCTCCAGCAGGTCGACCGACTCGCGGGCCACCGGGTCGTTGCCGGCGAGCAGCACGTGGAACTCGTCGATCACGGCGACGATCCGGGGCACCGAGGTGTCGGCGGGCAGGTCGGCGAGCTTGGTGACGCCGTGCCGCTTGAGTGCGGTGGCCCGCCGGTGCAGTTCGCGGCGCAGCTCGCGCAGCACGGCCACGCCGTACTCCCGGTCGCTCTCGATGCCGACGGCGCGGGCGTGCGGCAGCCACGACGGGTCGCGTTCGGTGGGCACGAACTCGGTGAAGCTGACCCCCTCCTTGAAGTCCAGGAGGTAGAGCTGCAGCTCGGCCGGCGGGTAGCGGGCGGCCAGGCCGTACAGGACGTCGAGCAGGAAGACCGTCTTGCCGGCGCCGGTACGCCCGCCGACCAGCCAGTGCGGGGTGGCGTCGTCGAAGCCCATGGTGACCGGGTCACGTCCGGCCCGCCCGACCACGGTACGCAGGCCCGCCCGGGCGGAGGCGGTCCACCGCTGCCCGGGCAGCAGGTCGGCGAAGTCGACCGCCGCGCCGCGCCGGGCGGCCTCGCCCAGGTGGGTGGCGAGTGCGGCGACGGAGGCCGGCGGCGGGTCGCCGTCGAGGACCACCGGCGCGGCCAGCCCGCTGCCGTCGGCGCTGAACGGCGTGCCGGGCGGATCACCGACCCGGGCGTACCCGTCGGTCAGTCGCAGCGCGGTGGTGGCGCCCAGCGGTGGGGCGGACTCGCCCGGCCCGGCCGGCGGCCAGCCGGCGAGCAGCACACAGACGGCGGCGGCCGGGCCGGCGTGGGTGAGCGCGGCCAGCCGGGCGGCCTCGCGGGGCGAGGGGATGGACGCGGCGACCAGCAGCAGCAGGTCCTGGTCCGGGTGGTCGGCCTGCCGGGCGGTCCGGGCGTGCCGTTCGGCGGCGTCGAGCAGTGCGGTCACCTCCGCCTCGGTGGTGGCGGGCGGGTCGACGACTCCGGCGTCGAGCAGTGGTCGCAGTGGACCGAAGGTGGCGCCGAGGGCGGCGGTGTCCAGCGCGGCGACCCGCACGCCACCGGGCGCGGCGGTGGCCAGCAGCCGCAGCACCAGGGCCCGCAGCAGCCCGGCGACCGCCGGGTGCCGGCCGTCACCGTCGATCGCCAGGTGGTGCCCGGCGCCCAGGGGCAGCAGCACCGGGAACCCACCGCCGGCGGTGACCGCCTCCCCGACGCGCACCGGCACGGGTTGGCGGGCCAGTGGGGTGCCCGGGGTCGGGGTGGCCAGCGCGGCACCGACCCTCGCCAGCCGGGCCAGCAGGTCGGTGTCGAGCACCGGAGCGGGTGGTGTGGTGGCGTTCAGCGCGGTGCGGGCGGAGTCAAGATGCGCGCGGGCCGCCCGGTGGGCGGCGACCGCCTGCTCGTACGCCGACGCGAGCCTGCCCACACCCTGCCCCTCACCGCCGAGCGCCGCCTGGTCGCAGAAACCCTAACGGACGACGGCGACACCGGCACGTGTCCGATCCGGACGTGTCGGACGGCCGCGTCGTCCGGGCCCGGACGCACGGCGGCCGACGGTCCGAACCGGACCTCGGCCGCACCGTGGTCAGCCGGTGACCGCGTTGAGCGCCGGCAGGTAGCCGTAGCGGTAGCCGTCGGCGTTCGGGTGGTACGCCTCGATGACCCCGGTGACGTCCCGGATCCACGGCTGGGCACCGCAGACGCCGTGACCGGCGAAGGTGGGTCGGGTGTCGGCGAAGGTGGCGCCGGCCGCGGCGGCCCGGTCGGCGGTCACGGTGGCGAGGACGTCGGCGGCCTCGTTGAGGATGGTGCGCTTGTAGGTGCTCATGGCCAGCAGACCGCAGTAGCGGGTCTCGAACAGCCGGGGGTAGCCGAGCACGATCAGTCGGGCGTTGGGGGCCCGTTGCCGGATGGCGGCGTAGGTGCTGTCCAGCCGGGCCGGCAGCGTGCCGGTGGCGAACGCCTTCGCGGCGTTCACCGCGTTGGTGCAGGTGGAGGTGCTGCCGAACCGGCAGTCGGTCATCACGTCGGCGAAGCCGGCGTCGTTGCCGCCGATGGTGATGGTGACCATGGTGGTGGTGGCGGACAGCGAGCCCAGTTGGTCGTCGAGCACGTCGGCGGTCTTCGCGCCGCCGCAGGCGGGGAAGCGGAAGCTGGCCACGTTGTTGGCGGCGGCCCACAGCGGGGCGTACGACTTCTGGCTGCGCAGGCAGGTGGACAGGTCGTACGGTCCGGCGCCGACCCCGGAGGAGTACGAGTCGCCGAGGGCGACGTAGTGGATCGGCGCGGCGGCCTGGGCGACGCCGGGGACGGCCAGCGCGCCGACGGCGGCGGTGAGGAGGGCGACCAGCGCGGTCAGGGCGCGGGCCAACGGACGGTGGGGCATGAGGGACCTCCACGGGGGTGGTGGTGGAGCCCGAGAACCGCGCGCGTGGCCAAGGGTTGTTACTGGTCGGTAATGCTATCGAAACATCTGGATAAAGTGAATAGCCGTTAAGGAGAGGCCGCGTCCGCGCGGTCGTCCCGCGTGGACGCGGCCTCGTTCAGCCCGTCGGGTGGGGGTCAGTGCGCCGCCAGGGGTCGGCTGGCCGGGTGCACCGGGGCCGGCAGGGCGCCGACGCCGTCGAGGTAGGTGTGGATCGCCGCCGCGGCGGCCCGCCCCTCGGCGATCGCCCAGACGATGAGCGACGCACCCCGGTGCATGTCACCGGCGACGAAGACGCCGTCGGCCTCGGTCTGCCAGTCCGCCCGGGAGTCGACCGCGCCTCGCGCGTTACGGGCCACCCCGAGCTGCGCCAGCAACGGCTGTTCCTCGGTGCCCTCGAAGCCGATCGCCAGCAGCACCAGGTCGGCGGGGAGTTCCCGCTCGGTGCCCGGCACCACCGTGACGATCCGCCGGCCGTCGCGCTTCTCCACGCTCACCTCGGCGATCCGCACCGCCCGCACCGCACCGGTGCCGTCGTCGACGAACTCCTGCACCGCCACCGCGAAGACCCGCTCGCCGCCCTCCTCGTGCGCCGGGTACTCGCGCAGGACCCACGGCCACGTCGGCCACGGGTCGCGACCCTCGTCCCGGGCGCGCGGCGGCTGCGGGTACAGGTCGAGCTGGTGCACGCCGGCGGCGCCCTGCCGGTGCGCCACGCCCAGGCAGTCCGCCGCGGTGTCGCCGCCGCCGATGATGACCACGTGCTTGCCGGCCGCGTCGATCGGCGTACCGTCCGCCAGGGTGGCCAGCGCCGGCCGGCCCTCGCCGGCCGCCGCGACCACCCGGTTGGCCGCCACCAGGTGCGCCATCGCCTGGTGCACGCCGCGCAGCTGCCGGCCCGCCGTGTCGGTGTCCCGGCCCTGCAACGCGCCGCAGGCCAGCAGCACCGCGTCGTGCCGGGCGCGCAGCTGCTCGGCGGTGACGTCGACGCCGACGTTCACCCCGGCCCGGAACTCGACCCCCTCGGCGCGCAGCTGCGCCAACCGGGCATCGATGTGCCGCTTCTCCAGCTTGAAGTCGGGGATGCCGTACCGCAGCAGGCCACCGATGGCGTCGTCGCGCTCGTACACGGTCACGGCGTGACCCGCGCGGGCCAGCTGCTGCGCGGCGGCGAGCCCCGCCGGCCCGGAGCCGACCACGGCGACCGACCGGCCGGAGGGCGCGGACGCCGGACGCGGAGTCAACCCCCCGGCCGCGGCGGCGTCGGCGATCTCCACCTCGACCTGCTTGATGGTGACCGGCTCGCCACCGGCGATGCCGAGCACACACGCGGCCTCGCAGGGCGCCGGGCAGAGCCGGCCGGTGAACTCGGGAAAGTTGTTCGTGGCGTGCAGCGACTCCACGGCGGCGTCCCAGTTGCCGGTGCGGACCAGGTCGTTCCAGTCCGGGATGCGGTTGCCCAACGGGCAGCCGTCGTGACAGAACGGGATGCCGCAGTCCATGCAGCGGGTGGCCTGCTCGCGGATCAGTCCCTCACCGGCCGGCGGGTAGACCTCCCGCCAGTCGCTGATCCGCACCGGCACCGGCCGGCGGGCCGGAACCCGCCGGCCGTAGCGCAGGAAACCGTTCGGGTCAGGCACGAGCCACCTCCTGGGCGACCGCCCGCGGGGCGGGGGCTACCGGCGCGGCGGAGGCGACGGCCGGCGGCGCCGGTGCCGCCAGCGCGCTCATCACCGCGTCGTCGACGTCCTGGCCGGCGGCTTCGGCGGCCCGCATGATCTCCATCACCCGGCGGTAGTCGCGGGGAACCACGGCGGTGAACTCCTCCACCGCCTCCGGCCAACGCTTGAGCAGCTGTTCGGCGATGGCCGAGTCGGTCTCGGCGAAGTGCCGCTGCACCAGCTCGTGCAGGCGGGTCCGTTCCGCCTCGCTCGGCGCGGACAGGTCGACCAGCTCGGTGTTGACCCGGCGGCGGTCGAGGTTCCAGACGAACGCCGTACCGCCGGACATGCCGGCGGCGAAGTTACGGCCGGTCGGACCGAGCACCACCACGGTGCCGCCGGTCATGTACTCGCAGCCGTGGTCGCCGACACCCTCGACGACGGTGACCGCGCCCGAGTTGCGGACCGCGAACCGCTCCCCCACCCGGCCCCGCAGGAACACCTCACCGGCGGTGGCGCCGTACAGGATGGTGTTGCCGGCGATGATCTGGTCCTCGGCCCGGCCGCCCGCCTCGGCGTCGGCGGACACGAACGGTGCCGCCGCGTCCGGCCGGACGACCAGCCGGCCACCGGAGAGTCCCTTGCCGACGTAGTCGTTGGCGTCGCCGTGCAGGCGCAGGGTCACCCCGCGCGGCAGGAACGCGCCGAAGGACTGCCCGGCGGTGCCGCGCAGGGTGAACTCGATGGTGTCGGCGGGCAGGCCGGCGCCACCGTGGCGGCGGGTGACCTCGCCGCCGAGCATCGCGCCGACGCTGCGGTGCTCGTTGCGGATCGCCACCTCGGCCCGCACCAACGGCACCGACCCGTCGGCACCGGCGGGACGCAGCGCCGGCTCGGCGAGCGCGATCAGCTCGTTGTCCAGCGCCAGCTCGAGGCCGTGGTCCTGAGCGCGTACGCCGCGCCGGGCCGCGCCCTCGGGCAGCTCCGGCAGGTGCAGCACCCGACCGAGGTCGAGCCCACCGGCCTTCCAGTGCTCCACCGCCGGCGCCACGTCGAGCAGCTCGGTACGCCCGATCGCCTCGTCGATGCTGCGCAGCCCCAGCTCGGCCAGGTAGCCGCGGATCTCCTCGGCGAGGAACAGGAAGAAGTTCTCCACGAACTCGGGCTTGCCGGTGTAGCGCTCGCGCAGCACCGGGTTCTGGGTGGCGATGCCGACCGGGCAGGTGTCCAGGTGGCAGACGCGCATCATGATGCAGCCGGAGACGATCAGCGGGGCGGTGGCGAAACCGAACTCCTCGGCGCCGAGCAGCGCCGCGACGATCACGTCCCGGCCGGTCTTGAGCTGCCCGTCGACCTGCACGGTGACCCGGTCCCGCAGCTTGTTGAGCAGCAACGTCTGCTGCGCCTCGGCCAGGCCCAGTTCCCAGGGGGTGCCGGCGTGCTTGAGCGAGTTCAACGGGGACGCGCCGGTGCCGCCGTCGTGGCCGGAGATCAGGATGACGTCGGCCTTGAGCTTGGCCACCCCGGCGGCGACGGTGCCGACACCGACCTCGCTGACCAGCTTGACGTGCACCCGGGCGGCCGGGTTGACGCACTTGAGGTCGTGCACCAGCTGGGCGAGGTCCTCGATGGAGTAGATGTCGTGGTGCGGCGGCGGTGAGATCAGGCCGACGCCGGGGGTGGCGTGCCGGGTACGGGCGATCCACGGCCAGACCTTGTTGCCGGGCAGCTGGCCGCCCTCGCCGGGCTTGGCTCCCTGCGCCATCTTGATCTGGAGGTCGTCGGCGTTGACCAGATACTCGCTGGTCACACCGAAGCGGCCGCTGGCGATCTGCTTGACGGCGGACCGGCGGGCTGGGTCGTGCAGTCGCTCGACGTCCTCCCCGCCCTCGCCGGTGTTGGACTTGCCGCCGAGCCGGTTCATCGCGACGGCGAGGGTCTCGTGCGACTCGGCCGAGATCGACCCGTACGACATGGCGCCGGTGGCGAACCGCTTGACGATCTCGCTGGCCGGCTCCACCTCCTCGATCGGCACCGGCGGCAGCACACCGTCGCGCAGCCGGAACAGCCCACGCAACGAACCCGCCCGCGCGGCCAGCTCGTCCACCTTGGCGGTGTACTGACGGAAGACGTCGTACTGCCGGCTGCGGGTGGCGTGCTGGAGCAGGAAGACCGTCTCCGGGTTGAACAGGTGCAGTTCACCCTCGCGGCGCCACTGGTACTCGCCGCCCACCGGCAGCAGTTCGACCGACTCGGCGCCGGGCGCCGGCCAGGCCAGCGCGTGCCGGGCGGCCACCTCGGCGTGGATGCCGTCGAGGCCGACACCGCTGATCGTGCTCGGTGTACCCCGGAAATACCGCTCGACCAGTCGGGTGTCCAGCCCGACCGCCTCGAAGACCTGCGCGCCGCAGTAGGACGACACCGTCGAGATGCCCATCTTGGACATGATCTTCAGGACGCCCTTGCCGAGCGCCTTGACGTAGTTGCGGATCGCCGCCCGCGGCTCGACCCCGGCCAGCACGCCCGTGGAGATCATGTCCTCCACCGACTCGAAGGCCAGGTACGGGTTGACCGCCGCCGCACCGTAGCCGATCAGCACGGCCGCGTGGTGCACCTCGCGGCAGTCGCCCGACTCGACGATCAGCGCGACCTGGGTCCGGGTCTGCTCCCGCACCAGGTGCTGGTGCACCGCCGCGGTGAGCAGCAGCGACGGGATCGGGGCCAGGTCGGCGTTGGAGTCCCGGTCGGAGAGCACCAGGATCCGTACGCCGTCCTCGATCGCCTCGGAGACGTGCCGGCAGATCTCGGTCAGCCGGGCCCTGATCCCGGCGCCGCCGTCCCGGATGCGGTAGAGCCCGGAGACCCGTACCGCCTTGAACCCGGGCAGGTCACCGTCCTCGTCGATGCAGAGGATCTTCGCCAGCTCGTCGTTGTCGATCACCGGGTAGGGCAGCACGATCTGCCGGCAGCTCGCCGGGCCGGGATCGAGCAGGTTGCCCTCCGGGCCGATGGTGGTGGCCAGGCTGGTCACCAGCTCCTCCCGGATGGCGTCCAACGGAGGGTTGGTCACCTGGGCGAACAGCTGGTGGAAGTAGTCGTAGAGCAGCCGTGGCCGGGTGGACAGCGGGGAGATCGGGGTGTCGGTGCCCATCGAGCCGATCGGTTCCGCACCGGTCCGCGCCATCGGCGCGAGCAGGATCTTCAGCTCCTCCTCGGTGTAGCCGAAGGTCTGCTGGCGGCGGCGGACCGAGTCGTGGGTGTAGACCACGTGCTCTCGCGCCGGCAGGTCGTCCATCTCGATGAGCCCGGCGTGCAGCCAGTCGGCGTACGGCTGGGCGGCGGCCAGCTCGGTCTTGATCTCGTCGTCGTGCACGATCCGCCCGGCGACGGTGTCGACCAGGAACATCCGGCCCGGCTGGAGCCGACCCTTGGCCACCACGGTGGCCGGGTCGAGGTCGAGTACGCCCGCCTCGCTGCCCAGCACCACCAGGCCGTCCGACGTCTGCCACCAGCGGCCCGGACGCAGACCGTTGCGGTCGAGCACCGCGCCGACGATCTCGCCGTCGGTGAAGGCGACCGAGGCCGGACCGTCCCACGGCTCCATCAGGCTGGCGTGGAACCGGTAGAAGGCGCGCTTGTCGGCGCGCATGTCCGGGTCGTTCTCCCACGCCTCCGGGATCATCATCAGCACCGCGTGCGGCAGGCTGCGCCCGGCCAGGTGCAGCAGTTCGAGGACCTCGTCGAAGTTGGCCGAGTCGGAGGCGGCCGGGGTGCAGACCGGGAAGACCCGCCGGATGTTGCCCGGCAGGTCGGGCGTACGCAGCAACGCCTCGCGGGCCTGCATCCAGTTCCGGTTGCCCCGGATGGTGTTGATCTCGCCGTTGTGGGCGATGAGGCGGTACGGGTGCGCCAACGGCCAGGACGGGAAGGTGTTCGTGGAGAACCGGGAGTGCACCAGGGCGATGGCGCTGGCCACCCGCTCGTCGGTGAGGTCCGGATAGAACGCGGGAAGCTGCTCGGGGGTGAGCATCCCCTTGTAGACCATGGTCCGGCCGGACAGCGACGGGAAGTAGGCCGGCACCCCCCGCTCGGCCGACTCTCGTTCGGCCTGCTTGCGGACGCAGAAGGCGACCCGCTCCAGCTCGACGCCGCGCAACGCCGCGCCGGCCGGACCGGCGGGGGTGTCGGTGAGCCGCTTCGCGGCAAGGAAGACCTGTCGGACGCGCGGCATCGCCGCCAGCGCCGTCTCACCGAGGTCGCTCGGGTCGACCGGGACGTCCCGCCAGCCGAGCACCTCGGCCCCCTCGACCAGGGCGTACTTCTCGACCACCTGCCGGGCACGGGCCTCGGCGGCGTCGTCGTCGCTCAGGAAGACCAGACCGGTGGCGTACTCGCCGGCCGGGGGCAGCGGAAACTCGACCACCGCGCGCAGGAACGCGTCCGGCACCTGGATCATGATGCCGGCACCGTCACCGGTGTTCGGTTCGGCGCCGCGGGCGCCACGGTGGTCCAGCCGGCACAGCGCGCCGAGGCCGTTGGCGACCACCGTGTGCGAGCGTCGGCCGTGCAGATCCGCCACGAACGCCACGCCGCACGCGTCATGCTCGTACGCGGGGTCGTGCAGGCCGGCAGGGGACGCTACCTGGCCCTCTCGCGGCGCCGGCTGGGGGCGGTGTGGGTACGCAAGGGCCACCGGGCCTCCTGTCGTCGCTCAGGCTGGATCATGGTCGGGACGACGTCGGCCCTGGATCGGACTATTGAGTCTACGTTAGGGCCCGGCACACAAGGCCAGTGCAGATTGATCACACCGTCCAGACTCTGGGACATGTAGTCTCGCGCCGTGGATTCCGAGCGTACCGACCTCCTCGACCGGTTGGAACGGTTCTACGACGCGGTGCCCCGGGACGCGGCCCGTGTGGAAGATCACGGCAGTCTGGTGCTGTTCGTCCGGGAAGGCCCGGGATGGCCGTTCTACGCCCGGCCGCGGCCGGACGGCACCGGGTCGCCGACCCTCGCCGACGTGGCCGCGGTGCGGGCACGCCAGCGCGAACTCGGCCTGCCCGAGGCCCTGGAGTGGGTGCACGACCTCAACCCGGAGTTGCTCGCGGTGGCCCGCTCGGCCGGCCTGGGCGTCCTCGAAGCGCCGCTGATGGTGCTCGACCCGGCAACCCTGCCGGATCCGGCGGGGCTGGGCGAGCCGGTGCGGTTGCTCGACCCGGCGGATGCGGACTTCGAGTCGGCGGTGGCCGCCCGACGGGCCGTGGCGGCGGTCGGGTTCGCCGCGCCCGGCACCGCCCGCGGCGAGGCCGGACCGGCCGAGCGCGACGCCGCCATCATCGGATTGGACGCGGCGGCGGTCGACGAGGAACGGTCCCGCGTCGCCGACGGCAGCCGGCTGTCCGCGCTGGCCGGCACCGCGACGGAGGGCCCGCTGGCCAGCGGGATGGCCATGCGGGTCGGCGACGTCGCCGAGATCGCCGGCGTGGCCACCCTGCCCACCGCCCGCCGGCGAGGGCTCGGTGCGGCGGTCACCGCCACCCTGGCCCGCGCCCTGCTGGACTCCGGCACCGACCTGGTGTTCCTCTCCGCCGGCAGCGAGGAGATCGCCCGCGTCTACGTGCGCGTCGGCTTCCGCCGCATCGGCACCGCCTGCATCGCCTCCCCCACCCCCCTGCTCCCCTGACTCCACCCCCACCTTCCCCCTGTTGATCATGAGGTTGACGGCGCTGTCGATCTCCGCAAGTGCCGCTAACCTCATGATCAACGGGGCAAGGTGGGGTGGGGGTCAGGTGGGTGGGGGGCGCCATTGGGCGGCGATGGTGGCGGCGGTGCCGAGCAGGCGGGGGGTTATGGTGCCCAGGGCGGCGTCGCGGGCGCGCAGGGCCAGCCGGCCCCGGGTGCGCAGCACGGCGGACATCCGGCGGGTCTGCCGGACCACGGCCGCCGCGCGGGGCCGCCGCGCCCGGTCGTACGCCATCACCGCGTCGGGCAGGGTGGACTCGCGCAGCAGCGCGGCGAGCGTCGCGGCGTCCTCGAAGGCCAGGCAGGCACCCTGCCCGAGGTGCGGCGGCATGGCGTGCGCGGCGTCCCCGAGCAGCACCACCCCGCCCGGCCCGGCCGGGAAACCGAACGCCCGGGGCAGCGGACGCAGCTCCCGGATCTCCCGCTGCACCAGGTCGGCCGGTTCGGTCGCGGCCAGCAGCTCGTCGACCGGCGCGGGCCAACCGGCGTACCAGCGACGCAGCAGCGCCAGCTGGGTCTGCGGCGGCTCGGGTCGGGGCGCACCGGCCGCGGTGGCCATCCAGTAGATGCCGCCCCGGCTGGAGGCACCGGAGGAGCCGCGCTCGCCCAGCGAGGCGGAGACGAACCGGTAGCCGGCACCGAGGATCTCACCGCCCACCGCGTCGGCCAGGCTCGGCGCGCGGTACCAGGGGATCACCGCCCGCCAGGCGGCGCAGCCGGAGCTGACCACCCCCGAGGCGGGGGCGAGCTGGCGACGGATCACGCTGTCCGTACCGTCGGCGGCGATGACCAGGTCCGCTTCGTACGTGTGCCGGCCGTCGCCGACGGCGGGCCGCTCACCAGCGGCCGCCCGCACCGTCCGCACCGTCACCCCGGTACGCAGCTCGACCCGCTCGCCGAGGCCCGCGATCAGCGCGTCGTGCAGGTCCTCCCGGTGCACCACCACCGGTAGGCGTTCGGCCGGCGTCGGTCGTGGTTGCACCAGCCAGTGCCCGTCCGGGCGGCGTACCCCGCCGTCGGACAGGACGGTGGCGATGGCGTCCAGACCGGCACCGAGCCCGAGGCTGCGCAGCGCCCGGACCCCGTTGGGCCAGAGCACCACGGCGGCCGGCTCCGGGCGGATCCGGTCGGCCCGCTCCAGGAGGGTGACCTGCCAGCCCGAGCGGGCGAGCGCACCGGAGACCGCCAGGCCACCCAGCCCGCCGCCGACCACCACCGCGGTCCGCATGGCGTCCCCCTGACCTCAGCTGTCGCGCTCGGCGGCGGACTCCGCCGCTGTGCCCTCGGCCGGTGCGCCCGACGCCGACGCGGCGTGCGCGTCGTCGGCCGACCCGTCACGCCCACCGGCCGACCCGTCGCCCGCACCAGCCGGCTCGGCGGACCCGCCCGCCGACCCTTCGGGCTGCTCAGCCAACGGCCGGGGTGCCGTGGTCGCCTCGTCGTCCAACCGGCCCGGATCGGGCTGAGCGCCCGCGTCGGGTGGCGTCTCGCCGGTGCGGCGCCAGTGCGCGAACTGCTCCTCGTCGACCACGCGGTAACCCTCGGGCCTGGCCGCCTCGGTGGTGGCGCCCTTGGCCGACAGATCCACCTGCGAGACGTCGGAGGTGGCGGACGGGGCGGTGGCGACACTCGGCAGACCCACCGGGATCAGGTACTCCCGTGGCCCGCGCACCCGCAGGAAGTAGACGAGGGCGCCGAGGAACACCAGCGCCGCGGTCCAGACGTTGATCCGTACGCCGAGGATCGTGTTGGCCTCGTCGGTACGCATCATCTCGATCCAGAACCGGCCGGCGGTGTAGCCCATCACGTAGAGGGCGAAGGCGCGGCCACGGCCGAGCCGAAGCTTACGGTCGACGAGATACACCATCGCGGCGACGCCGACGTTCCACAGCAGCTCGTAGGCGAAGGTCGGGTGGTAGAGCCCCTCCTCCAGGATCGGCTGGCCGGCCTCGTCGCGCAGTGCCTGCCCGCCGTCCATCCGGTGGATCTCCAGCCCCCAGGGCAGGTCGGTCCGCCCGCCGTAGAGCTCGTTGTTGAACCAGTTGCCCAGCCGGCCGATCGCCTGGGCCAGCGCCAGACCCGGCGCCAGCGCGTCGGCGACCACCGTCAGCGGCATGCCCAGTTGCCGGGCCCCGATCCAGGCGCCGACCGCGCCACCGGCGACCGCACCCCAGATACCCAGCCCACCCTCGTAAATCAAGAAGATCTTGAGCCAGTCCCCGCCGGTGCCGAAGTACGGGGCCGGTGAGGTGATCACGTGATAGATCCGGGCGCCGATGATGCCCGCCGGCACCGCCCAGAGGGCGATGTCGAGCACCGCGCCCGGGGCCGCGCCGCGCTGGCGCAGCCGCCGCTCGGTGACCCAGCAGGCCACCGCGATGCCGGCGAGGATGCACAGCGCGTACGCCCGGATGGGGAACGGGCCGAGCTGCCACACGGCGTTGCTCGGACTCGGGATGGCGGCCAGGGACGTCGGCGAGGCGAGACTCACGGGTGCACACGCTACCGCTGCGCACCCCCGTACCGTCACCCCGGTCCGCCGCCCCCTCCCCACCCCCACCCCCGCGATCTTGCGCTTCTTGTCGCCACAAAACCGACATTCCTCGCAGAATGGCGACAACTACAAGATCGACGACGCGGTGGGGTGAGGTGGGGTGTTAGCGGGCGGGGTGGTGGACGCCGTCGGACAGTTCGGCGCTCAGGGTGCGCAGGGCGGTCAGCGCGGCCGCCTCGTCGGGGGCGTCGAGCAGGCAGCGGATGAGCGCGCTGCCGACGATGACCGCGTCGGCGTACCCGGCGACGGTGGCGGCCTGCGCTCCGGTGCCCACGCCCAGGCCGACGCCGACCGGCAGGTCGGTGACCTCCCGCACCCGGGACACCAGCACCGGCGCCGCCTGCGAGGTCTGCGACCGGGCACCGGTGACGCCCATGATCGCGGTGGCGTAGACGAAGCCCCGGCAGTGCGCCGCGGTCATCGCCAGCCGCTCGTCGGTCGACGACGGCGCGACCAGGAACGTGCGGTCCAGCCCGTACTCGTCCGAGGCGGCCAGCCACTCGCCGGCCTCCTCCGGGATCAGGTCGGGCGTGATCAGCCCGGTGCCGCCGGCCGCGGCGAGGTCCCGGGCGAACGCGTCCACCCCGTACCGCTCGATCGGGTTCCAGTAGGTCATCGTCACCACCGGGGCGCCGGTGGCGGCCACCGCCTCGACGATGCGCAGCGTGTCCCGGGTGCGTACCCCGCCGGCCAGCGCGATGTCGCTGGCACGCTGGATCACCGGGCCGTCCATCACCGGGTCGGAGTACGGAATCTCCACCTCGATCACGTCGACACCCGCGGCGACCATCGCCTTCATCGCGGCGATGCTGCCCTCGACGGTGGGAAACCCGGCCGGCATGCAGCCGACCAGCAGGGCCCGGCCGTCCGCCCGGGCCTTGTCGAACGCCACCCCGATCCGGCTGGTCCGCTCGCTCATGGCCTCACTCCTTGTCGAGGATGCCGAAGTACTCACCGGCGGTGTGCACGTCCTTGTCACCCCGGCCGGAGAGATTGACCACGATGGTGGGCTGCCGACCCAGCTCGGCGGCGAGCTTCGGCGCGATGGCCAGGGTGCCGGCCAGGGCGTGCGCGCTCTCGATCGCGGGGATGATCCCCTCGGTGCGGCAGAGCAGCTCGAAGGCGGCCATCGCCTCGTCGTCGGTGACCGGTTGGTAGGTGGCCCGGCCGGTGTCGTGCAGCCAGGCGTGTTCCGGACCCACGCCCGGGTAGTCCAGACCCGCGGAGATCGAGTGCGACTCCTGCGTCTGCCCGTCGGCGTCCTGGAGCACAAAGGTCCGGGTGCCGTGCAGCACGCCGGTGGAACCGCCGGTGATGCTGGCCGCGTGCCGGCCGGTGTCCACCCCGTCGCCGCCGGCCTCGAAGCCGTACAGCCGCACCTGCGGGTCGTCGGTGAAGGCGTGGAAGATGCCGAGCGCGTTGGAGCCACCACCGACGCAGGCGGTCACCGCGTCGGGTAGCCCACCGGTCAGGTCCAGGCACTGCGCCCGGGCCTCCTCGCCGATGCCCCGGACGAAGTCGCGGACCAGCGCCGGGAAGGGGTGCGGCCCGGCGGCGGTACCGATCAGGTAGTGGGTCTCGTCGACGTTGGCGACCCAGTCCCGCATCGCCTCGTTCATCGCGTCCTTGAGGGTGCGCGAGCCGGTCGTCACCGGTACGACAGTGGCGCCGAGCATCCGCATCCGGGCCACGTTCAGCGCCTGCCGCTCGGTGTCGACCTGACCCATGTAGACCACGCACTCCAGGTCGAACAGGGCCGCGGCGGTGGCGGTGGCGACGCCGTGCTGGCCGGCACCGGTCTCGGCGATCACCCGCCGCTTGCCCATCCGCCGGGTCAGCAGCGCCTGACCGAGCACGTTGCGCACCTTGTGCGCCCCGGTGTGGTTGAGGTCCTCCCGCTTGAGCAGCACCCGGGCACCGGCCCGGGCGGAGAACCGGCGGGCCTCGTAGAGCAGCGAGGGCGTACCCGCGTAGTCGCGCAACAATTCGGCGAACTCGGTCCGGAACGACTCGTCGGCCATCGCCGCCCGGTGCGCCGACGCCAGCTCGTCGAGGGCGGCGACGAGTGCCTCCGGCACGAACCGGCCGCCGAACGTGCCGAAGTGGCCGGCGGCGTCGGGAAACTGCGCCGGCACCTCGACGTCCGTGGCGTCAGCACTCATCGCGGGTCCTCTCGCTCGCAAGGGTCGCCGGACGCGGCTCAGCGCGCCGGGCGGGGGGTCGCCGGGTGGTTGCCGGCGTTGACCAGTTCGGCCACCGCCTCCCGGGGACTCTTCTGGGTGACCAGCCCCTCACCGACGAGCACCGCGTCGGCGCCGGCCGAGGCGTACCGAATCAGGTCGTGCGGACCGCGTACGCCCGACTCGGCGATCTTGACGACGTGGCTCGGCAGGCCGGGCGCGATCCGCTCGAACACGGACCGGTCGACCTGAAGGGTACGCAGGTCACGGGCGTTGACCCCGATGACCTGGGCACCGGCCTCCATGGCCCGGTCGGCCTCCTCCTCGTCGTGCACCTCGACCAGCGCGGTCATGCCCAGCGACTCGATCCGTTCCAGCAGGCCGACCAGCACGTTCTGCTCGAGCGCGGCGACGATGAGCAGCACCAGGTCGGCGCCGTGCGCGCGGGCCTCGTGCACCTGGTAGCTGGAGACCACGAAGTCCTTGCGCAGCACCGGGATGTTCACCGCGGCCCGCACGGCGGCCAGGTCGTCGAGTGAGCCACCGAACCAACGCCCCTCGGTGAGCACACTGATCGCCCGGGCCCCACCGGCGGCGTACTCGCCGGCCAGGTCCGCCGGGTCGGCGATCTCGGCCAGCTTGCCCTTGGACGGCGAGGCGCGCTTCACCTCGGCGATGACGGCGACGCCGGGCCGGCGCAGCGCCGCGTACGCGTCGAGCGGCGGCGGCGCGGCGGC
This sequence comes from Verrucosispora sp. WMMC514, assembly GCF_027497295.1. Lineage (NCBI taxonomy): Bacteria > Bacillati > Actinomycetota > Actinomycetes > Micromonosporales > Micromonosporaceae > Micromonospora > Verrucosispora sp. WMMC514. Next base: position 447,120 of record NZ_CP114906.1, read on the forward strand.
GGCCAGTTCACGGATCCGCTCCAGCGGAACCTGTTCCTGCCGCCGGGCCACGTCCTCCCGGACGCCGGCCAGGATCTCGTCGAGCACGCTGACGGGCGCCGCCGGGCCGGCCTCGTTCCCCTCCGCGTGCGCATGTTCAGCAGTCACCAACGGACTCCCCTCTCCGGGTGTCATGGGCCGATGCTAGGGGGCCCCACCTGGACCCGACCGCCGGGGGTATGGCGCTCCTCACGAATCGGGCTGCGGCATAATGGCCGACTTGCGCGCACGGGTCGTCACCATGAGTAACGACATCATCGACGATCGCCCATATAGGGGCCTTCCGGCCGGCCGCTCGACGGCCAGCGATCCGGTCACGTCGATGCTGTGACCAAGCTCAAGGACCAAGGTCCCTGTGCCGGTCAGGCCCCCTACCGCAGAGTTGACGGTGCGGTCATCACCAGGAAACCCGGGCCGAGCAACATCAGGCTCGGGCACACTCGATGACGCGCCTGCCCCACCGCCACGACGATCTCTCCCCGGGTGATCATGAGTACCTCCGCGCCGCACCAGACCATCGGACTCACCACCATCTCGCGCACCGTCGCGTCGCTCGCCGTCGGTGTGGTCCACACCTTGGAGCGGGCAATGGTCGGGCCGGACCGGATGCGGACCGCGTCCGGCAACGCCTGGGAGGCCATCTGTGCCGACCGGGCCCGAGCCGACCAGCGGGCCGAACTGGACCGCCTCGTCGCGGAACTCACCGCGGCCCGCGCCCACGCCCGCGCCCGCCAGCCGGTCGGCTGAGCGCACCCGCACCTCGCGAGGCGCACACCGGCACCCCGGCCCCCCAGCGACCTCCGGCCGGTCAGCGGACCGTCGGATCCTCCCCGCGATCCAGGGCCTCCCACGCCTCGACGGTGCCCGCGCCACCGATCGGGCCGCTGGTGCCGGTCGGCCGAGGGGTCCGACGCTCGTAGCGGGCCCCCATCGCCGGCCAGCGGTGCCCACGCAGCATGGTCAACGAACCACCGACCGCGGCGAGCAACCCGCCGAGCAGGGTGAGGGCCGGCCACTGCCAGGTGACCGGATCACCCAGGTCACCGACGAGCCCGTAACCTCCACCGGCCGCGACGGCCAGACCGAGCAGGGTCAGCAGCCCGCCGAGCACCCGACGCGGCCGGCCCCGGGTGGCCAGCACCGCACCGCCGCCGGCCAGCCCGACGAGGGCCAGCGCCGGCAGCCACGGCAGCAACTGCCCGCCGGTACGCCCCTCCTCCACCAGCAGCATCGGCTCCGAGCGGCCGACCACGTCGACCACCCAGGTGCGGGTCGCCGCCCACAGCGCCAACCCCGCGCCGGCCAGGCAGAGCAGCACGGCGTACGCCAGTTCGCGCCGGCCGGCCCGCGCACCGCCGGTCCCGGTCTCCTCCGTCACGCTCACCGGACGAACCTTCCGCTCGCGACTGCGGGACTCCGCTGCGCCACGTTCCTCGCGCTCACCGAGCTGACCTTCCGCTCGCGACTGCGGGACTCCGCTGCGCTACGTTCCTCGCGCTCACCGGGCTGGCCGGAGGGTTTCCGCGGCGGCGATGGCCGCCAGCACCGCGGCGGCCTTGTTCCGGGTCTCCTGGTCCTCGGCGGCCGGGTCGGAGTCGGCCACCACGCCGGCACCGGCCTGCACGTACGCCCGGCCCGCGCGGATCAGCGCGGTCCGGATCGCGATGGCCATGTCGAGATCGCCGGCGAACCCGAAGTAGCCGACCGTGCCGCCGTAGAGGCCCCGGCGGACCGGTTCCAACTCCTCGATGATCTCCATGGCGCGCACCTTCGGGGCGCCGGAGAGCGTGCCCGCCGGAAAGGTCGCGGCGAGCGCGTCGAAGGCGGTGCGGTCCGCCCGCAGCGTGCCGACCACCGTGGAGACGATGTGCATCACGTGGCTGTACCGCTCGATGGTGGCGAACTCCGGCACCTCGACGGTGCCGGGACGACACACCCGGCCCAGATCGTTGCGCCCCAGGTCGACGAGCATCACATGCTCGGCACGCTCCTTGGGATCGGCGAGCAGTTCGGCGGCGAGCCGGTTGTCGGCCTCCGGGGTCGCGCCGCGCGGACGGGTGCCGGCGATCGGATGCAGCAGCGCCCGCCGCTCGCCGTCCACCTCACCCGTCACCTTCAGGTGCGCCTCCGGTGACGACCCGACGATGTCGAAGTCGTCGAAGCGCAGCAGGTACATGTAAGGGCTGGGATTCGTCGTGCGCAGCACCCGGTAGACGTCCAGCGGGTCGGCGTCGGTCTCCCGCTCGAACCGCTGCGCGAGCACGATCTGGAAGCACTCACCGGCCCGGATCGCCTCCTTCGCCGCCTCCACCGCCTTCGGGTACCCGCCGCCCGGGGTACGGCTGCGCACCTCGCCGGCCGGCGGTCGGGCGACCGTGGCGACCATCGGCGGAATGGGCCGCGACAGTGCGGTGGTCATCGCGTCCAGCCGGCCCACCGCGTGGTGGTAGGCGGCGGTGACCCGCTCGTCGCGGCCCGGCTCGTCGAGCGGCGGCAGGATGGCGTTGGCGACCAGGATCGCCGAACCGTCGAAGTGGTCGAGCACCACCAGGTCGGTGGCGAGCATCATGCCCAGCTCGGGCAGGCGCAGGTCGTCCTCGGTGAGCGCGGGCAACCGCTCGAAGCGGCGGATGAGGTCGTAGCCGAGATAGCCGACCATGCCGCCGGTCAGCGGTGGCGTCCCGTCACCCGGCGCGCCGGGCGGGCCGGCCAGCGCCGCCACCGTGGCGCGCAGCACCTCGACCGGATCCCCGGTGGTCGGCAGCCCGACCGGCGGCACGCCGAGCCAGGCCGCGGCACCGTCCCGCTCGACAAGCGTGGCGCTGCTGCGCACCCCGACGAAGGAGTACCGGGCCCAGGCCAGGCCGGACGAGCCGACGCCCTGCTCGGCGGACTCCAACAGGAACGTACCCGGACCGCCGGCGAGCTTGCGGTAGACGCCGACCGGGGTCTCCGCGTCGGCGAGCAGCCGGCGGGTGACCGGCACCACCCGCCACCGGGCGGCCAGCTCGGTGAAGGTGGCCGCGTCGGGGCTCACCCGACCGTCACTCCGCTCGCTCACGAGGTCACCTGGCCGGTGACCGGGAGTTCGTCGGAGAAGCAGGTGCGCTGCCCGGTGTGGCAGGCGGCGCCGACCTGGTCCACGCTCACCAGCACCGCGTCGCCGTCGCAGTCGAGGGCCACCGAGCGGACGTACTGGTGGTGGCCGGAGGTGGCGCCCTTGACCCAGTACTCACGCCGGCTGCGCGACCAGTAGGTGGCCCGACCGGTGGTCAGCGTGCGGTGCAGCGCCTCGTCGTCCATCCAGGCCATCATCAGCACCTCACCGCTGTCGTGTTGGCGGACCACGGCGGCCACCAGACCGTCGGGAGTACGCCGTAGGCGGCCGGCGATCGCCGGGTCGAGCCGAGACGGTCGCTGCGAACCGCCCGGCGACTCCGGCAGGTCAGGGTGGGCGCCGGTCACCGGCGCGTCAGGAACGGGCACAGTGACCCATTGTCCGGCACGCGGCGCGGGTACCCCAGCCGGCTCCCGGTTGACGGACGGCGTGCCGCCGCCGGGCCGGCCCAACTGGGCCACGTAGCGGTCCAGCCGCCCGTCCAGCAGGGCGTCGGCGAGGTCCGGACCGGCCACCCCCGCCACCTCGGTGGCGTACGGGCGGATCAGTGGCAGGGTGCCGGTCACCAGGCGGGCCGCCGCCGCCCACACCTGTCCGGTCGAGCCGGGACGCAGGCCGAGGCAGCGCAGCATGTCCTCGCGGTAGCCGGCGGGTGCCACCGGTAGGTCGAGCGCGGCGGCGAAGGCCGACCGGCGGGAGACCACCCGTACCGACGGGTTCGCCAGCCGCAACACCGACGGGCAGAGCCGGGCCAGGTCGGCGGCGGCCAGCCGGGCGCCGAGCGCGTCCTCGGTGTCCCGGGCGGCGGCCACCTTGCCCAGCGTGGCGATCAGTTCCTCCAGTCGTGGCTCGTCGGCCGGCTGGCAGAGCACCGGCAGGTCGATGCGGTGCCGCCAGTACGAGTCGGCCCACAGCAGCCGGGTGGGTGCCGTCACCGGCAGGCCGAACGCCCAGTCGGCCGGCTCACCGAGCCGGGTCACCCACGAGTGGATGTCCCGGGCCGCGACCGACACGTGGGTCAGTCGGCCGGAGTGCTCCGCGAGGTAGGCCCGCCGGGCCGCGTACGGAGCGCCGCCGAGCAGGACGTCGACGTCGACGTCGCTGTGCGCGGTGGCGGCCCGGCGCGCGTGGCTGCCGCGCAGCAGGATGCCCACCACGGGCCGGTCGGCGGTGGCCCGCAGCCGTGCGGTCCAGTCGTCGAAGAACCCACTGTCCGGTGACGGAGCGTGATCCACCGCGCCATCGTGCCGCACGTCCGATCGGGGTGCAATGCCCGGTGACGGACCTGGCGTCCGATCTGTGGCTACCTGTGCTTGCTACGGCCTTGTTACTCTACGAGATTTTCGTCCCGATCAGGAGCCTCGGTCAGTCGAGCTCGCCGAGCTCCGCCCGCCGGTAGTGGTCGATCTTGAAGTCGAGCACCTTGAGGTCCTCCTCCAGCTCGGCCATCCGGTGCAGCACCCGCACCCGATGCTCCTCGAACAGTGCCCGCCGGGCGCCGAGCGTGCCGTCACCCTGGCGGGCCAGTTCGACGTAGCGACGCATGTCGCGCACCGGCATGCCGGTGCGGCGCAGCCTGGTCAGCAGCAGCAACCAGTTGACGTCCTGCGGGGTGTAGCGACGCCGGCCGGCGGAGTCCCGGCCCACCGGGGCCACCAGCCCCTCCTGCTCGTACCAACGCAACGTGTGGGTGGTCAGGCCGACCCGCTGGGCCGCCTCGCTGACGGTGAAGGTCGGCTCCCGGGTACCGATGTCCATCGTTCGAGGGTCGCAGCACCGGCCGGCCCGGCGCGACCCCGCTCCGGTGGCCGCGCCTTGCCGAAGCGGCGGTATTTCATCTACCGTTGATTTCAACAGATGATGAATTAGGGAGGTGGGCGATGGCGGACGCGATCGCCGTCCGGGGCCTGGTCGTGGACCGGGGCGGACGGCGGGTGCTGCACGGGATCGACGCCACGGTGCCGCGTGGCTCGGTCACCGGCCTGCTCGGACCGAGCGGCAGCGGCAAGACCACGTTGCTGCGGGCGATCGTCGGAGTGCAGGTGATCGCCGCCGGCACGGTGACGGTGCTCGGAGCCCCGGCCGGCTCGCCGCCGCTGCGCCACCGGGTCGGTTACCTGACCCAGGCGCCGAGCGTCTACGCCGACCTGACGGTGCGGGAGAACGCCCGCTACTTCGCGACCCTGCACGGTCGCGACCGGGCCGAGGCCGACCGCGCGGTGGCCGACGTCGGGCTGGCCTCGGCGGCCGGCCAACTGGTCGGCACCCTCTCCGGCGGCCAGCGCAGCCGGGCGTCGCTGGCCTGCGCACTTGTCGGCGAGCCCGAGCTGATCGTGTTGGACGAGCCCACCGTCGGCCAGGATCCGGTGCTGCGGGCCGACCTCTGGGCCCGCTTCCACGCCCTGGCCGCGACCGGGACGACCCTGCTGGTGTCCAGCCACGTGATGGACGAGGCCGCCCGGTGCGACCGGTTGCTGCTCATCCGCGAGGGCCGGCTCATCGCCGACGACACGCCGGCGGCCGTCCGGGCCGCCGCCGGCGTGGACGATCTCGACGAGGCCTTCCTGCGGCTGATCCGAGCCGCCCAGCCCGACCCTTCCGGGGAGGCACGATGAACCCGCGCATCCTGGCCGCCACCGTCGGGCGCATCCTGCGGCAGTTGCGCCACGACAGACGCACCGTCGCGCTGCTGGTGGCCGTGCCGACCGTCCTGCTCACCCTGGTCTACTACATGTACGCCGACCAGCCCGCGCCGCCCGGACAGCCGTCGAGCTTCGACCGGATCGCCCTGGTGATGCTCGGCTTCTTCCCGTTCATCATCATGTTCCTGGTGACCAGCATCGCGATGCTGCGCGAGCGCACCACCGGCACGCTGGAACGACTGCTCACCACCCCACTGGCCAAGACCGACCTGCTCTTCGGGTACGGCATCGCCTTCGGGCTGGCCGGCGCGGTGCAGGCCGGCATCGCCTCGGCCGTCGCGTACTGGGTCTTCGGCCTGCAGACGGCCGGCAGCAGCGCTCTGGTCATCATGATCGCCGCGCTGAACGCGGTGCTCGCCGTCGCGCTCGGCCTGCTCTGCAGCGCCTTCGCCCGCACCGAGTTCCAGGCCGTACAGTTCATGCCGGTCGTGGTCGCACCGCAACTGCTGCTCTGCGGGCTGTTCGTGCCCCGCGACGAGATGGCCGGCTGGTTGCAGGCGATCAGTGACGTGCTGCCGCTGTCGTACGCCGTCGAGGCCCTGCAGGAAGTCGGCACACACGCCGAACCGACCGGCACCATGTGGCGCGACGTGGCGATCGTCGCCGTCGCGGCGGTGCTGGCGTTGGTGCTCGCCGCGGCCACCCTGCGCCGGCGCAGCGGCTGAGGCCGGTGGTGCCGCCCCGGCGCGTGCCCCGCGCGGGCCGGGGCGGCACCACGGACAGGAGCGAGGGAGGACGATGGTACGGCGCAGCGGACGGCGACCGGGCAGACCCGGCACCCGGGACACGATCCTCGACGCGGCCCGGGCCGCGTTCGCCGAACGCGGCTACGACGCCAGCACCATCCGGGCCATCGCCGCCTCGGCCGGGGTCGACCCGGCCCTGGTGCACCACTACTTCGGCACCAAGGAACAGCTCTTCCTGGCCGCCATGCGTTTTCCGGTCAACCCCGGGGAACTGCTGCCGAAGGTGCTCGCCGGTGACCGTGCCGCCCTCGGCGAGCGGCTGGTCCGCATGTTCGTCACGGTGTGGGACTCGCCGGCCGGTGCCGCCGGGGTGGCCCTGCTGCGTTCCGCGGTCAGCAGCGAGTGGACCGCCCGGCTGCTGCGCGAGTTCCTCACCACCCAGGTGCTGCGCCGCGTTCTCGATCATCTCGACGTCGACCCGGCCGAGGTGCCGCTGCGCGGGTCGCTCGTGGCCAGCCAACTCGTCGGGCTGGCGCTGATGCGCTACGTGATCCGACTGGAACCGGTCGCCTCCGCCGCGCCCGAGACCCTCATCGCCACGGTCGGGCCGACCGTGCACCGCTATCTCACCGGCGCTCTCGGCGGTGTGCCCCACTCGGCACCGTCGGAGCGGTAGCTCAGCCCGCGCGGAGCACCGGGTGCAGCAGCCGGGTCAACTCGGCCCGGCCGGCCAGCCGGCGACCGAAGGCGAGCCGGGCCCGTCGCCGGGCGCCCGGCCGGCCGAAGGTCACCAGCATCCCGTACCTGTCGATCCGCTCGACCCGTGGCGCGTGCTCGGCCGGACCGGCGGCCAGGCCGAGCTGCCGGCACAGGTAGTCGGTCAGCCGCGAGGCGTGGTCCTCGCCCAGTTCGGCGAGCAGCTCCGCCTCGACCGGGTGCAGCGGATCCGGCTCGGCCTCGGCGTACGCCTGCGGATCGACGCGGCGCAACTCGCCGGCCCGGTGCCAACGGGCCTCGGCCACCTCGAAGCGGAACAGCCGGAAGCGGGTGCCGACGTCGAGCAGGTCGCCGGTGGGCTCCACCGTGGCGAAGTCCACCGCGGCGGCCCGCGCCTCGTCACCGGCCAACCGACGCGCCCAACCGGAGACCAGGGCCCGACCCAGTGACGGCGCCCCGGCGGCGGGCGGCAGGTCGAGCACGTCGAGCACCACCGCGACCGCCCGGTCCTCGGCGCCCAACGCCGCCGCGAGATCGCTCACCACCGGCACCAGCAGCAGCACCCGCCCCTCGGGGTCGGTGGCGTGGCGCGCGTGGTGCAGGCCGGGCCGGCAGGCCAGATGGACGAGGCCGGGCAACCGACCCGCGACCAGGGTCCGGACGATCTCGGCGGGGCTGGGCCGCATGACACGACCTCCTTTGAGGTTAGGCTTACCTAACTCGGAGGGTATGGCATCGGCCCGACGGCGTCTACCGGGTCTGCTCAAGCCACGAGGCGTAGAGCAGTCCGTACACCGAATCCGGGTCGCGGATCAGCTCGTCGTGCGAGCCACGCTGCACGATCCGCCCCCGGTCCACCACGATCACCTCGTCGGCGTTCTGCGCGGTGGACAGCCGGTGGGCGATCGCCAGAGTGGTCCGGCCCCGGGTCACCGCGTCCAACGTCCGCTGCAACCGCACCTCGGTGGCCGGATCCACCGCACTCGTCGCCTCGTCCAGCACCAGCAGGTCCGGATCGGCCACGTACGCCCGGGCCAGCGCCACCAACTGGCGCTCCCCCACGCTCAACGCCTCACCACGCTCGCCCACCCCGGTCGCCAACCCGGCGGGCAGCCCGTCCAGCCAGTCGGCCAGCCCCAACTCGGTGAAGGCGGCGGCGAGCTGCTCATCGGAAAGCTCCGGACGGGCGAAGCGGACGTTGTCGGCCACCGTGGCGTCGAACAGGAACCCGTCCTGCGGCACCATCACCACCCGGGAGCGCAGCGAGTCGAAACGCACGTCGGTGAGCGGCACCCCCGACAGCAGCACCGCCCCCGCCGACGGGTCCATCAGCCGGGTGACCAGCTTGGCGAAGGTGGTCTTGCCGCTGCCGGTCTCACCGACCACCGCCACCCGGCTCTTCGCCGGGATCTCCAGGCTGATGTCGTGCAGCACCGTCGGACCACCTGGATAGGCGAAGCGCACGTCGGCGAAGCGGATGTCCAGCGGCCCGGTGGGCAGTTCCCGCCCCTGCGGTCCGGGATCCGCCACGTCCGGTGCGACGTCCAGCACGTCGAGCACCCGTCGCCAGCCGGCGATCGCGTTCTGCGCCTCGTTGAGCACCTCGGTGGCGATCTGCACGGGCTGGATGAAGAGCGTCACCAGGAACAGGAACGCGGTGATCTCACCGATGCTCAGCGTCCGGTCGGCACCGAGGAACACCCCCAGCACCACCACGCCGGCCAACGCCAGACCGGCGGCCAGCTCACCGACCGAGCTGCCGAGAATGCTGATCCGGATCGCCTTCTGCTGGGCCCGCCGCTGACCGTCGATCGCCTCGTCCAACCGCCGGGCGGTGCGTCCCGCGATGCCGTACGCCCGGATCACCGGCGCGCCGACCACGCTCTCCCCGACCGCACCCAGCAGGGCACCGGTACGCTGCCGGACCACCCCGTACGCCGCGGCGAGCCGGCGTTGGAGCAGCCGGATCACCAGCACCGCCGGCCCGAAGGCGGCGAACACCACAAGCGTCAACTGCCACGAGTACGCCAGCATCACGGCCGTGGTGACCGCCAACTGACCCAGGTTGACCAGCAGGATCACCCCACCCCACTGGAGGAACTGGGTGATCTGGTCGACGTCGCTGGTGACCCGGGACACCAGCGAACCGCGCCGCTCCGACTGCTGGTGCAGCATCGACAGGTCGTGCACGTGCCGGAAGGCCCGGATCCGCACCCCCGCCAGGGCCGTCTCACTGACCGTGAACAGTCGGCGCATCATCAGGTAGCCACAGGCCGTGGTCACCACCAGCACCGCGGCGGTGACCGACACCACCACGAACAACGCGTCCAGGTTCAACCCACCGGCGATACCCCGGTCGATGCCCTGCTGCACCGCCACCGGCACGGCCACCCGGCCGACCATGTACACGAGGGCCAGACCGAGGGTGCCGGCCAGCCCGACCCGCAGCTCCGGGGAGAGCGCCAGCCCCCGCCGCAGCGTCCGCCACGTCGACTCGGCCTGCTCCGGCGCCTCGCCGCCCATCACCGGTCCACCTCCAGTCCGGAGGTCATCGGGGTGACCTCGTCGTACGTGCGCTGCCGGTCGTGGTCGACCTCGGCCTGCTCGTAGGCGGTGACGAGATCGGCGTAACCCGGCACGGTGGCCAGCAGCGTGCTGTGCGTGCCCCGCGCCACCACCCGCCCCTGCTCCAGGTAGATGACCTCGTCGGCGAGGGCGATGGTCGCCCGCCGGTAGGCCACCACCAGGATCGACGCGCCCGGGCCGCCGCCGGCCGAGGAGCGCAGCCCGGCCAGGATGGCGGCCTCCACCCGAGGGTCGACCGCGCTCGTCGCGTCGTCGAGCACCAGCAGGCGGGGACGTCCCGCCAACGCCCGGGCGAGGGTGAGCCGCTGCCGCTGGCCGCCGGAGAGCGAGGTACCCCGCTCGCCGACCATGGTGTCCAGACCGGCGGGCAGGGCGGCGACGAACCCGTCCGCCTCGGCCAGCCGCAGCGCGGCCCAGACCGCCTCGTCGTCCACGCCGGGCCGGTCCAGCGACACGTTGGCCCGTACGGTGTCGTCGAAGACGAACGGCACCTGGGCGACCAGCGCGGCGGTACCGGCGAGCACGTCCGCGGCCAGGTCCCGGACGTCCACCCCGTCGATGCTCACCGTGCCCGACCGGGGATCGACCAGCCGGACCGCCAGCGCGGTGACGGTGGACTTGCCGGCCCCGGTCGGCCCGACCAGGGCGACGGTCCTGCCGGCCGGCACCGTGAAGGAGACCTCGCCCAACACCTCGGCGCCGGGCAGGTGCGCCTCGGCGGGCTCGTAGGCGAAGCCGACGTCGGTGAAGGTGAGCGTGGCTGGCGTCGCCACGGCCGGGTCGGGCCGGAGGTCGCCGTACGGCATCTCGCCGGTGGCGTCGAGTACCCGGCGGATCCGGTCCCAGCCGGCGACGCTGCGCGGCAGTTCGGCGAGCACCCAGCCGATGGCCCGCACCGGAAAGGCCAGCACGGTGAACAGGAAGGCCACGCTGACCAGCTCGGACACCTCGATGGCGCCCTGCCGCAGCCGGTACGCCCCGACCACCAGCACCGCGAGGGTGCCGAGACTGGGCAGCGTCTCCAGCATCGGGTCGAAGATGCCCCGCAGCCGGCCGACCGAGATCAACGCGTCGCGCAACTGGCCGGCCCGGGCCGCGAACCGGGCGGTCTCCTGGGCCTCCCGACCCATCGTCTTGACCACCAGCGCGCCGTCGAAGCTCTCGTGGGCGATGCCGCTGACCTCGGCGCGCAGCCGCTGCGCCCGCGCCTGGCGCGGGGCCATCCGACGGGAGTACGCCACGTTGAGCGCGAACAGGGCCGGAAAGACGGCCAGCCCGACCAGTGCCAGTGCCCAGTCGACGGCGAACAGCGACGTCACCGCACCGACCAGCATCACGAGCGTGCCCACCGCGAAGGGCAGCGGCGCGATCGGTTGCCAGGCGGCCTCGACATCGGAGTTGGCGTTGGACAGCAACGTGCCGGTCGCGTTGCGGTGGTGCCAGGACAGCGGCAGTTCCAGGTAGCGGCGGGTGACCCGGCGACGGTAGGCGGCCTGCAGGCGGAACTGCATGTAGCCGGCGCCCAGTCGGCGACCGAAGATGCCGACCACCCGCAGCACGCTCAGCCCGAGCAGCGCCGCGGCGGCCAGCGCCAGCGCGCCCACCGCCACCGAACCGGTCTGCACGGCCGGCACCACCACGTCACCGACGACCGCGCCGACCACGAACGCGCTGGCGACCACCATCAGGCCGAACAGCACGCTGCCGGACACGGCGACCGCGAAGATCCTCGGTTGTTCTCGGATGGCCCGCCCGAGGACGCTCAGCCCGCGACCGAGCACGTCCCGACTAGTCCCGCTCGCCACATTCTCCCCCGCCGTAAGCCGCCACAATCATCTCTCATCCTTACCGCTGCGCGTCGGGTACGCCGACCCGAGGAGATATGTCCGACGTCACCCCACGGCCGGATCGACAGCGCCCGCTCGACACGCGACCCCGGCCGCCTCGGCCTACGATCACTGTCATGTCGCGGTACGCCCGATCGGAGCGCGAGGCGCTCGCCGAGCTGATGTCCACCCTGGGCCCGGACGCCCCGACCCTCAACGAGGGCTGGACGACCCGTGACCTCGCCGCGCATCTGGTGGTGCGGGAACGTCGGCCGGACGCCGCGGCGGGAATCGTCGTCCCGCCACTCGGCGGCCACGCCGAACGGGTGCGACGCCGGGTCGCCGCGCTCGACTGGACCGAGCTGCTCGGCCAGGTGCGGCACCCACCGGTGTGGAGCCCGGTGAGCAACCCGCTCACCGACGAGCTGACGAACACGTTGGAGTTCTTCATCCACCACGAGGACGTCCGTCGGGCCCGGGCGGGCTGGCAGCCGCGCGACCTGCCGGTGGGGTTGGAGCGGGCGTTGTGGCGACGGCTGTCGGCGCTCGGCCGGCTGGCCCTGCGCCGCTTCCCCGCCCAGGTGCTGGTGCAGGCCCCCGGCCACGGCGAGGTGGCCACCGGCCGGGGCGGCGAACCGCTGCGGCTGGTCGGCACGCCCGGTGAGCTGGCCCTGTTCCTGTCCGGCCGGCAGCGTGCGGCACGCATCCAACTCGACGGCGACCCGGCTCTGGCCGATCGGCTCCGCACCGCCAGCCTGGGCCTCTAACCGTCTGTGCGGAACCGGTCACGGCAAAATCCGAAACGTTACCAGACGCATCGACCGACCACCATCGGTGCTCCCGTACGCTGGCCCGCGCCGCCTCGTGGGGGGGTGGCGACAGGGAGCGCGATGCGAAGCTTTGTGGTCTCGGCCCTGCGAGAGCCTCCGTTCACCGGCGTCCGGCACGACGAAACCGAGCGCGTGGCCCGGGAGAGCGCGGACTGGGCGCAGCAACTGGGCCTGATCAGTAACGGCCAGCGGCTGCACCGGGCGGATGCCGCCGGGCTCGCCGGACGGGCCTGCCCGCAGGCCCCGCCGGAGCGTCTGCGTCTGCTGACCGACCTGATCTCCTGGCTGTTCGTGATGGACGACGCCTGCGACGAGGACGGGCTCGGCGCCGAGCCCACCCGACTCGCGCCGACCGTGGCCGCGCTGCTGGACGTGCTGGACCGCCAGGGCGCGCCGGGTCCGACGCCGCCCGGAGCGGCCGGGACGCTGGCGCTCGGGCTGACCGACCTGTGCCAACGGGTACGCGGCCACCGGCGCCCGGCCGTGCTGCTGCGGTTCGTCGCCGGGATGCGCGAGTACCTGCTCGCGCTGCTGTGGGAGGCGGCGAACCGGGAGCACGAGCGGGTTCCGCCGGTCGACGAGTACGTCCAGATGCGCCGACACACCGGCGCCGTGTACCCCAGCCTCACCCTGACCGACCTGGCCCTGGACGGCTTTCCACCGGCCGCCCGCCGGGCCGACCCCGGCTGGGCCACCCTGGAGATGCTCGCCGCCGACCTGATCTGCTGGTGCAACGACGTCTTCTCCTACGCCAAGGAGCACCACGGCGGGCCGGACGCGCACAATCTGATCACGGTGCTGACCAGGGAGACCGGTGACGAGTCGACGGCGCTGCGGGCCGCCGCCGACCGGTTCAACGACCGGCTCGGCGCGTACCTGGCGGCCGAGACCGACCTGTTGGCCCACCACGGCGACGCGGTGCGCCCGGCGCTGGCCAGCCGGCGGAACTGGATCCGGGCCACCTACGACTGGTCACGCGCGGCGGCGCGCTACGCGTGAGACGAGGCGTCCATCTGCCGGGAACGGACTGGTGGATGATCGTCAGGGCTAGCCGACGCCCGGTGCCAGGCAATACCCTTCGGTAACGAACACCGACCGTGACGACCGTCACGCCTCCACCCCCGAAGGCGGCTACAGCGATGGCTCTCGATGTACCGTACACCTCAATTCCTGACATGTTCCTCAAGCGCGTGGCGGCGTCCCCCGACCGCCACGCCTTTGCCCACCCCGGCCCGGACGGACCGGTCTGGCTGACCTGGGCACAGGTCTCGCAGCGGGCCAAGGCGGTCGCCGCCGGCCTGCACGGCCTGGGCGTCGGTCAGGAGGACCGGGTCGCGATCCTGGCGAACACCCGGATCGAGTGGGTGATCGCCGACTTCGGCATCATGTGCGCCAGCGGTGCCACGACCACGGTCTACCCGACCACCGAGCCCGAGGACGCGACCTACATCGTCTCCGACTCCGGCTCCAGCGTGCTGTTCGCGGAGAACCCGGACCAGGCGGCCAAGATCGCCGGAGCGCAGCTGCCCGCGCTGACCCACGTGGTCCTCTTCGACGGCGCCCCCGACCCGTCCGCGGCCGTGCCCCAGCTGACCCTGGCGCAACTGGAGGAGCAGGGGGCCCAGCGGCTCGCCGAGGACCCGGAGCTGATCGAGCGCCTGGTCGCCGGCATCGGCCCGGATCACCTGGCCACCCTGATCTACACCTCCGGCACCACCGGCCGACCCAAGGGTGTCGAGCTGCTGCACGGCGGCTGGTGCTGGGAGGGCGTGGCGCAGGAGGCGGTCGGGCTGCTCCGCGAGGACGACCTGCAGTACCTCTGGCTGCCGCTGTCCCACTCGTTCGGCAAGACGCTGCTCTGCGGCGCCACGCACGTCGGCCTGCCCACGTACGTGGACGGTCGGGTCGACAAGCTCGTCGAACTGCTCTCGGTGGTCCGCCCGACGCTGATGTGTGGCGCGCCCCGGGTCTTCGAGAAGGTCTACAACAAGTCGGTCACGACCGCGCAGGACGCCGGTGGGGCGAAGGCCAAGATCTTCGCGTGGGCGGTCGGCGTCGGCAAGGAGAAGGTCGCCCTGGAGCAGGCCGGCAAGCCGGTGCCGGGTGGGCTGAAGCTCAAGTACACGCTGGCGGAGAAGCTGGTCTTCAGCAAGCTCCAGGCCCGCCTCGGTGGTCGGATCCGGGTGCTGGTCTCCGGTGCCGCCCCGCTGAGCCCGGAGATCGCCACCTTCTTCGCCGCGGCGAACCTGCCCATCTCGGAGGGCTACGGTCTGACCGAGACCAGCGCCGGCAACTTCGTCAACCCGCCCGACGGGTTGCGGATCGGCACCGTCGGCAAGGCGATGGGCGACCTCGAGTGCCGCATCGACACCGACGGCGAGATCCTGATCAAGGGCCGACCGGTGATGCGGGGCTACCACAACCTGCCCGAGGAGACCGCCGCCGCCTTCACCGAGGACGGCTTCTTCCGTACCGGCGACATCGGCAGCCTCGACGACGACGGTTACCTGCGCATCACCGACCGCAAGAAGGACCTGGTCAAGACCTCCGGCGGCAAGTACGTCGCGCCGTCGCACATCGAGGGCATGTTCAAGGCCACCTGCCCGTACACCTCGCAGGCCGTGGTGATCGGTCAGGCCCGCAACTACTGCACCATGCTGGTGACGCTGGACCCGGACGCCATCACCGGCTGGGCGGCCGGCACCCCGCTGGAAGGTCGCCCGTACGCCGAGGTCGTGGCCTCCCCCGAGGCCCAGGCCATGGTGGAGGAGTACGTCGCCCAGCTCAACCAGAAGCTGAACCGCTGGGAGACCATCAAGAAGGTCACCATCCTGCCGCGCGATCTGACCATCGAGGACGGCGAGATCACCCCGTCGCTGAAGATCAAGCGTCGGGGCGTGGAGAGCAACTTCTCCGACGAGATCGACAAGATGTACGCCGGCACCGTCGCCGAGATCTGACGACCCCACCGCGTCGGCCCCGCACTCGTCCCTCCCCGGGGTGCGGGGCCGATCCGTGTCGCGCCACGACCGGCGGCGAGGGTTCAGGCGATGACGCTCGGCTCCGGCCAGCGGGTCTGCCCCGCCCGGTCCAGGTCGTAACGGACCGCCGCGATCCGCCCGACCGCCTCGACCAGGTCGGTGGCCGGCAGGGTGAACGGCAGCCGCAGGAAGCGCTCCAGCGTCCCGTCGAGGCCGAAGCGCGGGCCGGGCGCGAGGCGTACGCCAACCTCCTCGGCGGCCCGCGCCAGCGCGCTGGAGATCGGCCCGTCCAACTCGGCCCAGAGCGTCACCCCGCCGCGCGGCACGGTGACCCGCCACTCCGGCAGCCGGCTGGCCAGCGCGCCGAGCAACGCGTCACGCTGCACGGCCAGCTGCGCCCGCCGGGCGGCCACGATGTCCGGCGCGACCTTCAGCAGGTGCACCGCGACCAACTGGTCCAGCACGGGGCTGGACATGTCGACCCCCACCCGCGCCGCGGCCAGCCGCTGCACCTGCGGCGCCGAGGTCCGGATCCAGCCGATCCGCAGCCCGCCCCAGAACGGCTTGCTCATGCCACCGACGCTCACCACCCGGGAGTGCCGGTCGAAGCTCGCGGTCGGCGGCGGCAGGTCGGTCCCGTCCAGCGGCAGGTCCACGAACGACTCGTCGATCACCAGGTCGGTGCCGACCTGGTGCGCGGTGGCCACCAGCCGTTCCCGTAGCTCGGCCGGCATCAGGTGCCCGGTCGGGTTCTGGAAGTCGGGGATCAGGTAACCGACGCGGGGTCGCACCTGCCGCAACGTGCCCAGCAGCAGGTCCGCGTCCCAGCCGTCGGCGTCGGTGGCCAGGCCGTACGTGGTGATCCGGGCCCGCCGGGCGGCCAGGGCCGCCAGGGCGTTCGGGTAGCTCGGCGACTCCACCAGGACCCCGCCGCCCGGCGCGAGCACCAACCGCAGCACCAGGTCCAGGGCGTGCTGCGTACCGTTGGTGACCATGATCTGGTCGGGTGAGGTGGGCAGCCCCCGTTCGGTGTACCGCTGGGCGACCGCCTCCCGCAGCTCGATGATCCCGATCGGGTGGTACCCGGCGCCGTTGAGGTAGTGGGGCAGATCCTCGGCCGCCGCCCGGGCCGCCGGCAGCAGCTCGGGCGGAGCGGACAACGCCGCCACACCGAGGTCGAGCATGTCCCGGTCGTCCAGTGGGATCCACAGTCCGTTCGGCGCCACCCGGTGCGTACCGGGCAGCATCGTCCAGCTTCCGGCCCCCCGCCGGCTGGCCAGGTGTCCGCTGTCGCGCAGCTCGCGGTACGCGGCCGTGACGGTGGTACGGCTGACCCGCAGCGCCTCGGCCAGGTCCCGTTCGGCGGGCAGCCGCACGCCGAGGGGAAGCCGACCGTCGGCGAGCAGGCCGCGCACCGCGCCGGCCAACGCGGCATAGTCGGGGCTGCGTCGTCGACCCGGCAGGGCGTGCCACTGCCCGAGCAGGCGGGCCAATTGGACCCCACGCACCTGACTCACCATGGCCACTCCCCCGATATTGGCTCTATCGCGACGCCAATTGGCACCTAGAGTGGCATGCGTGGCGATGATTGGCAACCTCCGGCACCGGCCGGCACGACGGCTGACGCACCTGTTCGTCGGGCTCGTCATCTACGGCTTCAGCATGGCGCTGATGATCCGCTCCGGGCTCGGCCTGAACCCGTGGGACGTCTTCCACCAGGGGCTGTCCCGACTGACCGGCCTGAGCATGGGCACGGTGGTCATCGCGGTGGGCGCGCTGGTGCTGCTGGCCTGGATCCCGCTGCGCCAGCGCCCCGGCCTCGGCACCGTCGCCAACGTGGTGGTGATCGGCCTGGCGGTCGACGCGACCCTGGCCCTGCTACCCCCGGGGGGACCACTCGCGCTGCGGATCGTCCTGCTGATCGCCGGGATCGTGGGCAACGGCGCGGCCACCGCGCTCTACCTCGGCGCCCGACTCGGACCCGGCCCCCGGGACGGGTTGATGACCGGCCTGGTCGCCCGCCGTCCCGGCCGTTCGCTACGCCTGGTCCGCACCATCATCGAGGTCGGCGTGCTGGCCGTGGGCGCCGTGCTCGGCGGTACGGTCGGCATCGGCACCGTCGCCTACGCGCTGACCATCGGACCACTGGCCCAGCTGTTCCTGCCCCTGTTCGACGTCGCCGAACCGGAACCGCCGAGGGTGGAACGGATCGAGCCGGCCCCGGCCACCTGACGAACACCCAGCGCCACGGACCCATACCGGATCGAGTCGATTCCGTCCACCCGCATCGACTGTCGGCAATCATGATGCCACTCACGGTCGCAGTGCGGCGGTCGGTGTTTTCCTGAAGCCGGGTCGCCCGGCAGAATCTCCGCATGGGGGACAACGCCTGGCGTCGTACCGACGCATGGATCTTCGTCTCGCTGGTGATCGCCAGCGGCGCCGGACGCCACCGACGGTCCACGACCACCCGCCGCCCCGAGGGAGTACGCCTGGCCGACGTGCTCTCCACGGCCGACCACCTCGACCGGAGCATCCCCGAACGGCACGACATCGAGGAGGCGATCCGCCGGTTGCTCGGTGCCGGGCTGGTCGACGTCTCCGACGGCTGGTTCCGGATCACCCCCGACGGCGAACACCTGTGGCGCTCCCGGCCCAGCGCCGGGCTGGCCACCACCGTCGACACGGTGCAGGGGGTGCTCAGCCGCCGGCACGCGCCGGGCACCGCGGACTGGCATCTCGACGAGCGGGAGCACGCCGCCGCCGTACAGGAATATCTGGTGCGCTCGATCCCGGCGCCCCGGCGCTCCCCCGAGGGACACTCCGGCCGCGGCTGACCGCCACGCCGTCGTCCGCCGCACGGCCGGGACGCGACCTGCCGGCAGCAGCGTCCCCGACGGTGTCAGCGCACCGGGTGGCCGGCGCCGCGCAGCACGTCCTTGACCTCCGCCACGGTCAGCTCCCCGAAGTGGAACACGCTGGCGGCCAGCACCGCGTCGGCGCCGGCGCCGATGGCCGGCGGGAAGTGCGCCGCCGCACCGGCGCCCCCGCTGGCCACCACCGGAACGTCGACGACCCGGCGTACCGCGCCGATGAGTTCCAGGTCGAAACCGGCCTTGGTGCCGTCGGCGTCCATCGAGTTGAGCAGGATCTCGCCCGCGCCCAACTCGGCGCCACGACGCGCCCACTGCACGGCGTCCAGCCCGGTGCCGCGCCGCCCGCCGTGGGTGGTCACCTCGAAGCCGCTTGCGGTGGTGCCCACCGCTGCCCGCCGCACGTCGAGCGAGAGCACCAGCACCTGCCGACCGAACCGCTCCGCGATCTCCGCGAGCAGTTCCGGACGCGCGATCGCCGCCGTGTTCACGCCGATCTTGTCGGCCCCCGCGCGCAGCAGGGTGTCCACGTCCGCCACCGTCCGCACCCCACCGCCGACGGTCAGCGGAATGAAGACCGACTCGGCGGTACGGCGGACCACGTCGAGCATGGTGCCCCGGTCACTGGACGAGGCGGTGACGTCGAGGAAGGTCAACTCGTCGGCACCCGCACGGTCGTACGCGGCGGCCAGCTCGACGGGGTCACCCGCGTCCCGCAGGTCGACGAAGTTGACGCCCTTGACCACCCGTCCCGCGTCCACGTCGAGACAGGGGATCACCCGTACCGCCACCGTCATGCGACGAGCCTATCGCCGCCCGGACGACGCCCGGTACCCCACTCGATTCGACCGTGCACGCCGCCGGTCACAGCCGCACCAGCATCTTGCCGAGGTTCTCCCCCCGCAGCAGGCCGAGGAAGGCCGCCGGGGCGTTCTCCAGGCCGTCGACGATCGTCTCGTCGTAGGCGAGCGCGCCCTCGCGCAGCCACCCGGCGACCTCTCGCACGAACTGCTCCCGCAGGTGGCCGTGATCACTGACCAGGAAACCGCGCAGGGTCAGCCGCTTGCCGATCACCTGGGCCAGGTTGCGCGGAGCGGCCGGCGCCTCGGTGTCGTTGTACTGCGCGATCATGCCGCAGATCGCCGCCCGACCGTGCAGGTTCATCGACGAGATGGCCGCCTCCAGGTGCTCGCCACCGACGTTGTCGAAGTAGACGTCGACACCGTCGGGAGCGGCGGCCCGCAGCAGGTCGCGTACCGGGCCGTCGTGGTAGTCGAACGCGGCGTCGAAGCCGAGCGCCCGCAGCCGCCCGACCTTCGCCGCCGACCCGGCGCTGCCGACCACCCGACCCGCGCCGCGGAGCCGGGCGATCTGGCCGACCACGCTGCCCACCGCACCGGCCGCCCCGGAGACGAAGACCGTCTCACCCGGACGCATCGCGGCCACCTCCAGCAGCCCGGCGTACGCGGTCAGCCCGGTCATCCCGAGCACACCGAGGTAGGCGGTCACCGGCGCCAGATCCGGGTCGACCTTCCGGGCGGTCTTCGCCTCGACCAGCGCGTAGTCCCGCCAGCCGAGGCCGTGCAGCACCGTGTCGCCCGGGGCGAACCCGTCGGCGGAACCGCTCACCACCTCGCCGACCGCCCCGCCGTCGAGCGGCGCGTCCAGGGCGAACGGCGGCACGTAGGACCGCACGTCGTTCATCCGCCCGCGCATGTACGGGTCCACCGACATGTACCGGTTGCGCACCAGCAACTGCCCCGGACCGGGGGTGGGGATCTCGGCGGCGACGAGCCGGAAATTGTCCTCGGTGGGCCAGCCTTGCGGGCGGGCGGCCAACTGGATCTCACGGTTGGTGGGCACGGGAGCGTCCTTCCTCTGCGGGTCGGGCGGCGGCGCGGCCGGGCCGGATCCGGATCACGGGTTCGCGAGGACCGCCAGGGCCTCCGCCACGGTGAACGCCTCCGCGTAGAGCGCCTTGCCGGCGATGACCCCCTCCACGCCGACCGGTTCCAGGGTGGCCAGGGCCCGCAGGTCGTCCAGGGTGGAGACGCCGCCGGAGGCGATCACCGGGGCGTCGGTACGGGCGCACACCTCGCGCAGCAGGTCCAGGTTCGGTCCGCGCATGGTGCCGTCCTTGGTGATGTCGGTGACCACGTAGCGGGAGGCACCGGCCTTGTCGAGCCGCTCCAGCACCTCGTACAGGTCGCCGCCGTCGCGGGTCCAGCCCCGGGCCGCCAGGGTCCGGCCGCGCACGTCCAGCCCGATCGCCACCCGGTCGCCGTACTCCGCGCAGACCCGGTCGCACCACTGCGGGTCCTCCAGCGCGGCGGTGCCGATGTTCACCCGCTCGGCACCGGTGGCCAGCGCGGCGCGCAACGAGGCGTCGTCCCGGATGCCACCGGACAGTTCCACCCGTACGTCGAGACGGCGCACCACCTCGGCGAGCAGGTCGGCGTTGCTGCCCCGGCCGAACGCGGCGTCGAGATCGACCAGGTGGATCCACTCGGCACCGTCACGCTGCCACGCCAACGCGGCCTCCAGCGGGTCGCCGTAGGTGGTCTCGCTGCCCGCGGCGCCCTGCACGAGCCGGACGGCCTGGCCGTCGGCGACGTCCACGGCGGGCAACAGGGTGAGGCTCATGTGTCGGGTCCCTCTCGCATGGTCAACGGCGGTCCAGGGCGATCACCACGATCACCGGCAGGACGAGCAACAGCAGCAGGATCAGCCCGACCCGCAGCGCCAGGTCGGGCACGAACACCCAGATCAGGGTGATCGCGGCCAGGGTGAGCGCCACGATGGCGGCCCGCTCACCCTGGGAGTATCGGGGCAGCCGACCGGTGCGGCCACGACGCACCGTCGGCACCACCCGGCGGACCAGCGCCCGACGGCGTGCCCGGCGGGCGGCGGCGCGCTCCCGCAGCACCCGCTGCCGGGCCGCCTCCGCCTCCCGGGCCGCCCGGCGCTGGGCCCGTTCCCGGCTCACCGTGGCCCCCGGCGGGCGGCACCGGCCAACTCAGTCACCGGCGGGCACGGTGGCCAGCCAGTTGCGCAGCAACGCGGCACCGGTGTCGGCGGACTTCTCGGGGTGGAACTGGGCGGCCGACAGCGCACCGCGTTCCACCGCCGCGACGAAGTCACAGTCGTGGTGCGCCGTGGTCACCCGCGCGCCCGACGCGGTCAGCGCGGCCGGGTCGGCGACGGCGTACGAGTGGACGAAGTAGAACCGGCTGTCGGCGGGCAGGCCGGCGAAGAGCACCGAGCCGACCGGCGCCTGCACGGTGTTCCAGCCCATGTGCGGCAGCCGGGCGGCGGCGAGCCGGGTGACCGTGCCCGGCAGCAGGCCCAGTCCCTTGGTCACCACCCCGTGTTCGTCGCCGGACTCGAAGAGGATCTGCATGCCCACGCAGATGCCCAGTACCGGGCGGCCGGCGGCGACCCGCCCGGCGATCACCGGCCCGGCGCCGATCGCCTCGATGCCGGCCACGCACGCGGCGAAGGCGCCGACCCCGGGCACCACCAGGCCGTCGGCGTCGGCGGCGGCGGCGAGATCACCGGTGACCAGCACGTCGGCCCCGGCCGCGGCCAGGGCGCGCTCGGCGGAGCGCAGGTTGCCCGAGCCGTAGTCGAGAACCACGATCCGACGCCGTCCGCGTGGGGCCGTACCGCCCTCGGGCCGGCCGGTCATGACCCGTCCCCCGGCAGCAGCCAGAGCACACCCGCGGCGGTGGCCAGCACCGCCAGCAGCGCGGTGACGACCACCGCGCCGCGCGGCGCCCCCTGCCGGTGCAGGGACAGCGCCCCACCGACCAGCACCCCGGCCAGGATCAGCAGCAACGTGGGCAGGATGCCGCTCACCGGCGACACCCCCGCCGCACCGAACCCGCGCCGGTCACAACGCCCCCTTGGTGCTGGGAATCGCCCCGCCCGCCGTCGGGTCCACCGCGGTGGCCTCGCGCAGCGCCCGGGACACCGCCTTGAACTGCGCCTCTACCACGTGGTGGGCGTCCGGGTGCCCGCCGGGGCGGGCCGCCCGCAACACGTCCACGTGCAGCGTGATCCGGGCCGCCTGACCGAAGGACTCCCAGATGTGCCGGGTCATGCTGGTCGGGTACACCGGGCCGATGTAGGGCGCCAGCGGCGGCTCGTCGTGCACCACGTACGGACGTCCGGAGAGGTCGACGGCCGCCCGGACCAGCACCTCGTCCATCGGCACGGTGGCCGAGCCGTAGCGCCGGATGCCCGCCTTGTCGCCGAGCGCCTGGTCGAACGCGGCGCCGAGGGCCAGCGCGGTGTCCTCCATCGTGTGGTGCGCGTCGATCTCCAGGTCACCCACGGTGCGCACGGTCAGGTCGAAGCCACCGTGCCGGGCGATCTGGTGCAACATGTGGTCGTAGAAACCGACCCCGGTGCTGATCTCGGCCACTCCGGTGCCGTCGAGGTCGATCTCGACCAGGACCTTGGTCTCCTTGGTGATCCGCTCCACCCGGGCGGTCCGGCTCATGATGTGCCTTTCGTCGGTAGCGGCTGCGGGGCGATCAACCCCTCGCGCTGGATATCGTGCACGGCGGCGAGGAAGGCGTCGGTTTCGGCCCGGGTGCCGGCGGTGACCCGCAGCCAGCCGGGCAGGCCCACGTCACGCACCAGCACGCCGCGCGCCAGCAGCGCCCGCCAGGCCACCGACTGGTCGCCGCCGACCTCGTACAACACGAAGTTGGCGTCGCTGTCGGCGACCCGCAGGCCACGACGGCGCAGCTCGGCGACGATGCGGTCCCGCTGCTCGGAGATCTCGGCGACCGTGCCGAGCAGGGCTTCACGGTGGGCCAACGCGGCCCGCGCGGCGGCCTGGGTGAGCGCGGAGAGGTGGTACGGCAGCCGGACCAGCTGCACCGCGGCCACCACCGCCGGATCGGCGGCCAGGTAGCCCAGCCGGCCACCGGCGAAGCCGAACGCCTTGCTCATCGTCCGGGTGACCACCAGCCGGGGATGACCGGGCAACACCGCGAGGGCGCTGACCGTGCCCGGCCGGGCGAACTCCGCGTAGGCCTCGTCGACCACCACCATCCCCGGGGCGACGTCGAGCACCGCACGGATCACCGTCGGGTCGAGCGCGGTGCCGGTGGGGTTGTTCGGCGAGCAGAGGAAGACCACGTCCGGGCGGTGCTCGCGGACCTGCGCGACCGCCTCGTCGGCGGTCAACCCGAAGTCGACCCCCCGGCGGGCCGGCACCCACCGGGTGCCCGTGCCGAGCGCCAGCAGCGGATGCATCGAGTACGCCGGGGTGAACCCGAGCGCACTGCGCCCCGGTCCGCCGAACGCCTGGAGCAGCTGCTGCTGGACCTCGTTGGAGCCGTTGGCCGCCCACACCCCGTCGGCGGTGAGCCCGTGGCCGAGATATTCGGCCAGGTCGGCACGCAACGCCAGCGCGTCCCGGTCGGGGTAACGGTTGAGATCGCGCAGCTCCGCGGTGAGGGCCTTGCCGATCGCCTCGGCCACCGCCTCCGGCACCGGGTGGGAGTTCTCGTTGGTGTTCAGCCGCACCGGCACGTCGAGCTGCGGCGCACCGTACGGCGACCGTCCCCGCAGGTCGTCACGGATCGGCAGGTCGTCCAGCCCGGTCATCCGGCGGCTCCGAACCGGGCGGTGACCGCCTGGCCGTGCGCCGGCAGGTCCTCCACGTTCGCCAGCGTCACCACGTGCCCGGCGACCTCCCGCAGCGCCTGCTCGGTGTACTCCACCACGTGCACGCCGCGCAGGAACGACTGCACCGACAGCCCGGACGAGTGCCGGGCGCAACCCCCGGTGGGCAGCACGTGGTTGGAGCCGGCGCAGTAGTCGCCCAGCGACACCGGCGAGTACGCGCCCACGAAGATCGCCCCGGCATTGCGTACCCGCATCGCCCACTGGCGGGCGTCGGCGGTCTGGATCTCCAGGTGCTCCGCCGCGTACGCGTCGACCACCCGCAACCCCGCCGCCAGGTCGTCGACGAGCACCACGCCGCTCTGCTCGCCGCCCAACGCGGTGCCGACCCGCTCGGCGTGCTTGGTCGCCGGCACCAGCCGGGCCAACTCCCGGTCCACCGCGTCGGCCAGCGCGAGCGACGGGGTGACCAGCACACTCGCCGCGAGGGGGTCGTGCTCGGCCTGGCTGATCAGGTCAGCGGCGACGTGCACCGGGTCGGCGGTGTCGTCGGCCAGGATCGCGATCTCGGTCGGCCCGGCCTCCGCGTCGATGCCGACCACCCCGCGCAGCAACCGCTTCGCGGCGGTGACCCAGATGTTTCCCGGTCCGGTGATCATGTCCACCGGAGCGCAGTGCGCGCTGCCGGCGGCGTCGACGGCGCAGCCGTACGCCAGCATCGCCACGGCCTGGGCCCCACCGACCGCGTACACCTCGTCGACGCCGAGCAGCGCGCAGGCGGCGAGCACCCGTGGGTCGGGCAGGCCACCGTTGTCCTGCTGCGGCGGGCTGGCCACCACCAGCGACCGGACGCCGGCCGCCTGGGCGGGCACCACGTTCATCACCACGGTCGACGGGTACATCGCCAGCCCACCGGGAACGTAGAGGCCGACCCGGTCGACCGGGAGCCACCGCTCGGTGACCGTGCCGCCGGGCACGACCTGGGTGGTGTGGTCGACCCGTCGCTGATCCGCGTGCACCCGCCGGGCCCGGGCGATCGACTCCAGCAGCGCCGCCCGGACCTGGTCGTCAAGCTTGCCCTCCGCCGCCGCGATGGCCTCCGCCGGCACCCGCAGCACCTCCGGAGCCACCCCGTCGAACCGCTCGCTGGCCTCGCGGACCGCCGAGTAGCCATGCTCGCGCACCGCCGCGACGATCGGACGGATGCGCTCGACCGCCACGGAGACGTCGAGCTGGGCGCGAGGCAGCAGGTGGCGCGGGTCACGCGCACCACCGCGCAGGTCGATCCGGTTCAACACGCCTGCGAGTCTAGGCGGCCGTCCGCCGGGCCGACCGGCGCCGCCCGCTGTCCGGGACGGTGAGCCGGGACACGCCACCGCCCGCCGATCGGGCTAGGCTTGATCACGTGACCGAACGGCTACCGGTGTTCCCGCTCGCCACGGTGCTCTTTCCAGGGCTGGTACTGCCGCTGCACATCTTCGAGGAGCGTTACCGCGCGCTGGTCCGGCACCTGGTCGCGCTGCCCGACGGGGCACCACGCGAGTTCGGGGTGGTCGCCATCCGCAGCGGCTGGGAGGTCGCCTCCGCTGCCGGTCAGGAGATGTCCGGCGACGTCACCCTGCACGAGGTGGGCTGCACGGCCGAGCTGCGGCAGGTCACCGAGTTGGCGGACGGGGGCTTCGACATCGTCACCGTCGGGCGGCGACGGTTCCGGGTGGGCGAGGTCGACCGGAACTCCGCGCCCTACCTGACCGCCGAGGTGCAGTGGTTGCCCGAGCCGGACGGTCCGGACGAGGCCGCCGACCTGCTGGCGGCCCGGGTGATCGCCGTCTTCCGGCAGTACCTGGGCCTGATCCGGGCCGAGGCCGGGCAGCTGACCGAGCAGCTGCCCGAGGACCCGACGGTGCTGTCCCACCTGGTCGCCGCCACCGCGGCGTTGACGGTGACGGACCGCCAGCGGCTGCTCGCCATCGACGACACGGCGGCCCGGCTGCGTGCCGAGCTGCACCTGCTCAACCGCGAGGCGGCCCTGCTTCGCCAGGTGCGGGCGGTTCCGGTGCCGCTGGCGGAACTGGCCTCGCCGCCGCCGGCCCCGAACTGACCCCGTCCTCGCGCCCCGCCGGCCCGGAACCGGCGTCTTCTCCCGGTCCCGCCGGCGCGGAACCGGCGTCTCCCGCCGGCCCTGCGGGCACCGGCGCGGGCGCGGTGAGCCAGGTCACGTCCGGCTCCGGCTCCGGCCGCAGTGACGGCCACCGCGACCAGCCGGCGAGCAGGGTGTACGTCACCGCGGCGGCGAACGCCGGCAGCAGCACGTTGCCGTAGGGCAGCGGCAACACCCCGAGGAACAGCTCGATCCCGCCGGCCCGCAGGTCGGCCGGCTTGCTGAAGCGGGTGCCCTCCGGGGCGGTGTCCAGCAGCCGCTGGTAGCCGGCCAGACCGACCCGACGCCCCACCTGCCAGGCGACCAACGCGGCGACGAGCGCACCGACCGCCGCGACGACCAGCCCGACCGGTCCCCGGTTCCGGCGCAGCAGGAACCACACGGCGAGCGCGGTGAGCACCCCGAAGGCCAACCCGAGCAGACTGAACCACCCGTCGGCGGCGATCGGCTGCTCCGGCTGCGCCAGGCCGTAGACCGCGCCGTCGCCGCTCCGGACGACCGGGGTGGCCGGCGCGACCGCCGCCCAGATCCACCCCAGCGGGGCCCCCAGCAGACCCAGCACCAACACCGTCGCCGCACCGACCGCCATCGTGCGGCCGAACCCGGCCGACCGTCCGGCGGTCGACCCGGTGGCCTCGGCGGACGACACGGCGGCCCCCGCCGCCGCGTCGATTGGCGACGCGACGCCCTCGGCGGCCGGCCCCGTGGCCGTCGGCCCGGTGTCCGACCCGGTGGGTGGCCCGACGGCGTCCGTCGCCGGCCGGCTGGTCGTCGGCTCGGTCGGCGACGGCGGGACGGCAGCCGGCGGCCGTGCGGGCGGTTCGGCGGCGGGGGTGCTCGGGCTCACCCGATGATCCTCGCAGCTACCGTCGTCGGTCGTACACCGTGTCGCGGCAGCAGCTCGCCGTGAGCCGCCCGGCACGCACCGGTCACCGGCCGAACGGCTCCAGCATCGCCGAGGCCGCCCGCAGCCAGGCCTGCCGGGTCTCGCCCTGGAGCTGGTGGTACTCGATCGACGAGCCGGTCTCCAGCGCCGGGTCGTACGGCACCACGGTCACCGCCCTGGTCCGGGTGGCGAAGTGCTTCTCCAGGTCGCTCTGCAACGGCAACCGGCCCGGGGTGGGGCAGGAGATCAGCGTGACGGCGTTGTCGGCCAGCTCGCCCATCCCCTCCTCGTGCAGCAGGTCGAGCATCCAGTCGGCGCTGAACGCCGCGTCCTCGCGGGGCACCGTGGTGACCACCAGCTGATCGGCCGCCTGCATGACGGTGCGCCAGTTCGGGCTCTCCACGTTGTTGCCGGTGTCCACACAGATCACGTCGTGGGTGCGACGCAGCAGCTCCAGCACCCGCTTGACGGTGAACTGGTCCAGTCGTTGGGCGAACCGGGGGCTCTCCTCACCGGCGAGCACGTCGTACGACCCGTCGGAGGCGTGCCGCAGGTAGTCGTCGAGGATCTCCAGCAGCTCGGCGCCCTCCCGGATCTCGATCTGGACGAGATCGGCGACCAGGTGTCGGATGGTGCGGGCATGCCGGGCGCTGCCGGCGCGCAGGCCGAGGGTGCCGCGTAGCTCGTTGTCGTCCCAGGCCAGCACACCACGGCCGCGTACGCTGCCGACGGTGGCCGCGGCCAGCACGGTGGCCGTGGTCTTGTGCACCCCGCCCTTCGGGTTGGCGAAGGCGATCACCCGGGGCGTGCCCAGGTCGCGACGGAGCACGGCGGCGGCCCGTTCGAGGTCGCTGCCGGCGCTCTGCGCCCGCCATTCGATCCGCCCGGGACGGCCGGCCACCGTCGCCGGTGGCGCCACGGCCGGCGGCGGGGCCACTGGTGCCACCGCCGGCAACTGTGCCGCCCGCGGCGGCGGGCTCGGCGGCGCCACGGCCGGCGGCGCCACCGCCGCCGAGTGCGGCTGGTAGCCACCGTTGTCCAGCAGGGCGTAGCGGGACTCCACCGGTGGCCCCGCGTGCCGGTAGCCGTTGTCCAACAGGGTGTACCGCGACTCGACCGGCTCCGGCCGGCGCGGCTCCGGCACCGCCGGGTACGGCGGCGGCCCCGGCTGCCCCCGGTACGGCTGGGCGGGAAGCGCCGGGTCGACCCGATAGGCCGGTTCGGCGCGGTACGCCGGCTCCTCGCCGTAGGACCGGTCCGCCGGCTGCCCGACGGCCGGTGCCCGGCCCGCGTAGCCGCTGCCCGGCCCCCGCCGCGGCAACGGCTCAGGCGACGGTGCCGGCTCCTCACCCCGCCGCTCGGCCGGCGGCTCCGCGCCGCGACCGCCGAGGCGGGCTCGGTCGAGCAGCGCCCGCCACCGCGGTGCCGGTTCGGCGGGCCGTCCCCAACCGGTCTCGCTGCCCTCCACGGATCGCCTCCCCAGCGCTTCGGTCTCCGTCTGACAGGCTACGAACGAAAGCCTACTGAGGCCACACCGGGCGGCACCCGGATCTGTCGACAACCGTCACGGTGTCGGCTCCGGATCACCCGTGTCGGCGGTGTCTGCCGAGGTGGACGGCGTCCCTGCCGACGCCCTGGGTGCCGGCGGAGGCGGCGACGGCGACGGTGACGAATCCGTCACCCGCGGCGGTGCCGGCGAGCGGTCCGCCACCGTCGGCTCGGCCACGGTCGGCACCGGCACGGACGGACCGCCGGTGGTGGTGGTGACCCCGGTGGGGGTGGCGACCGGGGTGGCGCTCGGGATCGGTTCCGGTGTGGCCGTCCGGTCGACCGGCGGCCGCACGACATCCCGCTGCTCGGGCAGCGGTGGAGTGAACACCGTCCGTTCCAACCGCCGGACCTCGGGCGCGGGATCCACCACCCGCACCCCGGACCGGGCCGCCACACCCCGCAGCTTCGCCGGCTCGGCGCGTACCACCAGGGCGTAGAGGCAGGCGCACTCGGCCCGGAACGCGGCCGCCTCCGCCGCCGCGACCTGGGCACCGCTGAGGTACAGGCCGCGCAGTTCGCGTTCGGTCGGTCCACCACCGCCCAGCGCGGTGGCCCGGGCGCGGTAGTCGGCCGCCTCCCGCTCCTTGCGCTCGGCAAGCTTGATCATCCCGGCGGTCACGTCCTCCGGCACCCGCTGTGCCGGGATGCGGACGATCTCGGTCTGCCGCTGCGGCAGCGGCACGCGTCCGAACACCACCGCGACCCCCACGTCACCGACCACCGCGGCGAGCCGGTCCGGGGTGAGGTACTCGGTGAGCGAGACCAGGGCGTACGTGCCGTCACCGAGCGAGCCGGCCAACGCGGCCAGGTCGGCCGCCGCAGTCGCCTCGTAACGGGGGATCGAGTCACCCTCGACCACGCCCACCCGGGTCACCTCGCCGACCGTGCGGTCCGGCACCGGCGGACCACCGGTGGCCAGCACGGCCGTGGCCAGCACCGCGGTGCACGACAACATCGCCACCCACCCGAGCAGCGGCGTGCGGCCCGGGCCGTTACCCAGCCGGGTCACCGTGGCGGCGAGGCGGGGCAGCAGTCGCTGGTCCAACTTCCGCAGCAGATCGCCGGCGCGCACGGGCGGTCCCCTCGTCAGTCGGTCGGAACGGGCGGGACGCGTCAGTCGCGGAGGAGTTCCAACGCGCGTCCCAGATCGTCAGGGTAGTCGCTGACGAAGCGGACCTCGTCCCCCGTACGGGGGTGCTCGAAGCTCAACTCTCTGGCGTGCAACCACTGCCGGTCCAGTCCGAGCCGGGCGGCGAGTGTCGGATCGGCTCCGTACGTGAGGTCACCCACGCACGGATGCCGCAGCGTCGAGAAGTGCACCCGGATCTGGTGGGTCCGGCCGGTCTCCAGCCGCACGTCGACCAGGCTCGCGGACGGAAAAGCCTCGATCGTGTCGTAGTGGGTGACACTCGGTTTGCCACCGGAGACCACCGCCCAGCGGTAGTCGTGGTGCGGATGCCGGTCGATCGGTGCGTCGACGGTGCCGCGCAGCGGGTCCAGGTGCCCCTGCACCACCGCGTGGTAGCGCTTCTCCACCTCGCGGTACTTGAAGGCGCGTTTCAGCACGCTGTACGCCTGCTCGCTCTTGGCCACCACCATGACGCCGGTGGTGCCGACGTCGAGGCGGTGCACGACGCCCTGACGCTCGGCGGCACCGCTGGTGGCGATCGTGTGCCCGATGGCGGCGAGCCCGCCGATCACGGTCGGGCCGGTCCAGCCGGGGCTGGGGTGCGCGGCCACGCCGACCGGCTTGTCCACCACCACGATGTCGTCGTCGGCGTACACCACCCGCAGGCCGGGCACCGCCCGGGGCACCACCACCGGTGCGGTGGCCGGCGCGGGCAGCGTCACCTCCAGCCAGGAACCCGCCCGCACCTTGTGCGAGTTGGGACGTACCGCGCCGTCCACGAGTGCCTCTCCGGCGTCGACGAGCGCGGCGGCGGCGGTGCGGGACAGCCCGAACAACCGGGCGACGGCCTGGTCCAGTCGCATCCCGTCAAGTCCGTCGGGTACCGGCAGGCTGCGCTGGTCGCCACCGGCGGCGTAGGTGGCCGTCACGCCCGCTCCCGCCGTCCGCCGTCGGTGTCGCCCTGGTCCCCGGCCGCGGCGGGCTGCCGGGCGGTGGTGTCCTCGCCCGTCGGTGTGTCGGCCCGGTCGGTGCCACCCGCTCGGTCGTCGGCCTGCGCCCGGGTGCCGTCACGCTGGCGGCCGGTGAACTCCAGCCCGACTGCGAGCAGCACGCCGCAGACCAGGGCGCTGTCGGCGACGTTGAAGATCGGGAACACCCGGCCGTACGGGTCGAAGACGCTGAACATGTCGACCACGTGTCCGACGAACCAGCCCGGGGCCCGGAAGATCCGGTCGATCAGATTGCCGACGACCCCGCCGACCACCAGACCCAGCGCGACCGCCCAGGGAACCGAGCGCAGCGTCCGCGCCATCCAGGCGATCCAGGCCAGCACCCCGATCGCGATGATCGGGAAGATGAAGGTGTAGTCCTTGCCGAGACTCCACGCGGCCCCGCTGTTGCGGGTCAGCGACAGGTAGAGAGCCCCGCCGAGCAGCCGCACCGGCTCGCGGTCGCCGAGTTCCTGGAGCGACAGGTGCTTGGTCAGCAGGTCGACGGCCACCGCGAACACCGCGAGCGAGAGCAGGATCGTGACGGACCGGCGCCGCGATCTCGTGGCTCTGCCCGACCCGTCGATGCCGGATCCCGCTTGCGGTGCTGCGCTCATCTGCTCCCCATCGGCTGTCGCGGCGGTGCGGTCGCACCGCCGCGGGCGGACGCCGGGGAGCGTGCCGTCAGCGCCGCTCCTCCAGCTGCTTGCAGGTCACGCAGAGGGTGGCGGACGGGAACGCGGCCAGCCGCTCCACCGGGATGGGGTTGCCGCATCGCTCGCACCAGCCGTAGCCACCCTCGTCGAGGCGCTCGAGAGCGCGCTCGACCTGCGTGATCCGTTCCAGGATGCTGTTGGCGAGGGAGATCTCCTGCTCCCGCTCGAACGTCTTGGTCCCGGTGTCGGCCTGGTCGTCCCCGGCCGAGTCGGTGAGGCGGTCGCGCTGCAGCTCGGTGATCTCGCTCAGCGTCTGATCGTACTCGGCACGCAGTTCCTCGTGCCGGGCCGCCAACGCGGCTCGGATCTTCTCGGTCTCCGCGGCGCTGCGGGTGGACTTCGCCGCCGGCTTGCGGCCTGCGGTCCTGGTGTCGGCTGGCTTGGCCATCGTCGCTCCCTCGGCCACGGAGCCGCGGTGAGTCCGCGACGCCTCGACAGGGGCCGCCAGCATCGGCCGCCCCAGGTACAAAACGGGCGCGCGGCGACGGGGCCGCGCACTCCGGAGGTTGGCAAGGATACGGAACGTAAAGGCGTCCGACAACGTGCCGCACCGCAACGCCCGATCCGCCCCGGCAACTGCCAATTCGGGGCAAAGAAAACGCTAGCAGATGACCGCCACTCACCCGGCCGGTTCCGGGCCGTCGCGCAGCCGGCTCAGCCGCTCGATCAGATCCGGCCCGGTCGGCGTGACCAGGAAGAGCTTGTCTCTGCTCGCCGCGCCGGTGCGCAGCGACACGGTGGCCGGCCGGATGCCGAGCGCGGCGGCCAACGCGCGCCGGGCCGCCTCGGTGGCCCGGCCGTCAGCCGCCGGGGGATGCACCGCGATCACCAGAGCGGGCCCGTGCGGACCGTCGAATCGGCCGCCCACCCGGGCCCGGGAGACGCCCGGCTTCACCCGCACGGCAATGGTGAGCGCGTCGTCCATCAGACCCGGCTCAGCGGCGTTCGGAATCCGCCAGCAACACCGCGTCCGGCGTGCAGTGGGCGCAGGGGGTGAAGCCGAGTTCGACGGCCTCCGCGACGGGCAGCGGCTCGTGCTCCCGGCCGACCAGGTGCGGGCACTCGACGAGGTGGTACCGCGGCCGACCGTCGACGACCCGCACCTCGTCCACCAGACGGGCGATGCGAGCCGCCTGCGCAGCGCTGGTCTCCTCGGCCGCTGGTTCGTCGTCGTACCCGTCGGCGACGCGCGACCGCTCGCGTGGCTCGGTCACCGGCGAGCCGGGTGGTTGCCGCCACCCGGCATCGCCGGTGTCCACGTCTGCCGAGGTCTGCTGGGTCGGAATGCTCGGCTCCCGGCCGTCACCGTCGAGACGCGCCGAGCCAGCCGGCGTGCCGCTGGGAACCGTGGCCCGGCCGGCCGCCTGGCGGGCGCCGGCGACGAGTGCCACGGCGGCCAGCAGGCTGGCCCCGATCGACACGACGAGCAGCAGGCTGGAGCCACCGGCCAGGCCGAAGACCAGCAGCACCACCGCGACGAGGATGAGCGCGAGACTGATGACTATCATGGCTCACCCTCGCCGTGTCGTACCGATGAGGCGGGCCAGGTGATCGCCGCGCCGGCGGCAGTCACCGACCCGGTTCAGCGACCGGCCTCGAGCGCGCCGGAGCGACCCCCGCCGTACGACCCGGCGAGACCGGCCGCAGCCAGCCCGTTGCCGGCGGCCCGGGCACCCTCGCCGCGGGTCATCTCGGCCTCCAGGCCCTGACCACGACCGTCGAGGTCACGCAGCTGGCTCTCCAGGTACGCCTTGAGCCGGGTGCGGTACTCCCGCTCGAACTGCTTGAGCTCCTCGATGTGCTTCTGCAACGCGGTGCGCTTGGCGTCCAGGCCGCCCATGGCCTCCTGGTGCCGCTGCCGGGCGTCGCGCTCCAGCGCGTCGGCCTTGGCGCGGGCCTCGCGGGTGACCTCCTCGGCCTTGGAGCGGGCCTCGGAGAGCAGCTGGTCGGCCTCGCGGCGCGCGTCGGAGACGTGGTCGTCGGCGGTGCGCTGGGCCATCATGAGCACCCGCAGCGCCTGCTGCTCGCCGTCCGGGCCGGCCACGGCGCCGCCGACACCGACGGAGCGGACCTGCTCCAGCTCGGCCTGCATGGCGCGGGCGGCCTGCTCGGCTGCGGCCTTGTCGCGCTGCACCCGGTCGAGCTGGGCCTTGACGTCGTTCAGCTCGGCCGCCAGGCGGGCGTCGCCGCCGGGGCCGGCCGGGGCACCGCCCCGTCCCCCGCGCTCCACCTGGGCGCGCAGTTCGTTGTTCTCCTCGATCAGACGGGCGAGTTCGCGCTCGACCTCATCCAGGAAGGCGTCGACCTCCTCCTCGTCGTAGCCCCGCTTGCCGATCGGCGGCTTCTTGAAGGCGACGTTGTGGACGTCGGCCGGGGTCAGCGGCATCGAAACTCCTCGGGTCAGTTGCGGCCGCGATAGCGCGTCGGTCATCAGGCGGTCCTGATGATCGCCGGCTCTAACACAAACCTCATCAGCACGAACAGGATAACCAGGAGCACAAGGGAGGCCAGGTCGATGCTCACGGTACCAATTCGCAGCGGAGGGATCACACGCCTCAACGCCCGGAGTGGGGGATCAGTGACGCTCCACACGGATTCCAGTCCGGCTGACGCTCCCCGACCGGGCTGCCAGCGGCGGCCGTACTGCAACACCGCGCTCAGTACGAAACGGGCCAGAAGAACGATCAGGAAGACATACGTGGTCAGGTAGAGGACCTGTAGCAAGATCGACAACACGGCAGGCGGCGTCCCTCGGGTCGGGCGGGTCAACTCAGGCTGAAGAACCCGCCCTCAGCGATCTTGGCCTTGTCCTCCGCGGTGACCTGGACATTGGCCGGTGAGAGCAGGAACACCCGGTTGGTCACGCGCTCGATCGTACCGCGCAGCCCGAACGCCAACCCGGCGGCGAAGTCCACCAGACGGCGGGCATCCGCCTCATCCATCTCGGTGAGGTTGATGATCACAGGCACCCCGTCGCGGAAGTGTTCGCCGATCGTGCGCGCCTCGCGGTACGTGGTGGGGTGCAGCGTGGTGATCTGGTAACGCTGCTCCTCCTCCGGCACCAGCGCACGCTCACGCGGCTGCACCTGCGGCGCGAGGGCGAGGTTGTCCCGGGTGTGGTAGGTCAGCGCGCCGGACGGCTCGCCAGTGGACCGGGTGATCGACCGGACGCTGGACCGCTCGGTGCGCTCCGGACGCTCGGACTCCAGCCGCTCGGCCTCACCCAGTCGGGCCGACCGCTCGCTCAGCCGACCACGCTCACCCAGCCGTGGCCGAGGCGCCGGCGGCTCCTCCGGCTCGTCCTCCTCGTCGGCGAACTCCTCGGTGTACCGGCTCTGCCGGTAGCGCGACTCCCGGTAGCCACCCTTGTCGTAGCCACCGTCGTCGTAGGCCCGCTCGTCGTCCTCTTCGACCAGTCCGAGCCAGACCCCCGCCTTGCGCAGTGCACCCATCCCCGCGCCCTTCCCGTCCGCCGTGCGGCACACGCCCCCGACGTGTCGCCTGTCGCGAGTGGACCATCCCTGCCCACCGGACCGGAACGGCAATCCCCCGACGCGCAATTCGCGTTGCACGTCACGCCCCCCGTCGCCGGGAAGGCCGTTCCCACAAACAACACTGATGTAATTTGCTTCCCTCGCGGCCAGGCTACCGCAGCGTGGGACGCATTCCGAGCAACGCGCTGCCGACGCGGACAAGTGTCGCGCCGTGTCCGATCGCCGCTTCCAGGTCGCCACTCATGCCGGCGGACAGCTCCGTCGCCTGCGGATGGTCCGCCCGCACCAGCGCCGCCACCGTCGCCAGCCGGGCGAAGGCCCGCTCCGGCTCCCAGCCCAGCGGTGCCACCGCCATCAGGCCGGCCAGCCGCAACCCGCCGGCCGCGGCGACCGCCTCGGTGACCGCGCCGAGGCCGACATCGGGATCGGCCGAGTCCGGCACGGCACCGCCCCGCGCCGCGTCACCGTCGATGCTCACCTGCACCAACACGTCCAGCGGCCGGTCCCGGCCGAGGGCGCTGACGCCGGTGTCCAACGCTGACGCCAACCGGACGCTGTCGACGGACTGGACCACGTCCGCGTACCGCAGCACCGACTTGACCTTGTTGCGCTGCAACCGGCCGACGAAGTGCCAGCGCGGGGTGAGCCCGGCGGCGGCGACCTGTGCCGCCTTGCCCGCCGCCTCCTGGTCGCGATTCTCCCCCACGTCGGTCACACCGAGGCCGACCAACGTCACCACATCGTCGGCGGGGTAGGTCTTGGTCACCGCGATCATGGTCACCTCGGCCCGGTCGCGGCCCGCGGCCGCGCAGGCGTCGGCGATGCGGGAGCGTACGCGGGCGAGCCCGGCGGCGAGCTCCGCGCGCCGGTCGGCTCTCGCCGGGGCTTGGCTGTCGGTCATCGGCGGTGTTCAGGACCCGTTCTTCAGGAAGTCGGGCACGTCCACGTCGTCGAAGAGCACCCGACGCGGCGACTGCGGCGTGGCCGGAGGCGTCGGCGACGGCACGATCGGCGTGCTCGGCGGGGCGGACTGGTTCTGGTTCGACTTACGGGGTGCCTCGGCCGCCTTGTACGCCGGAGTACCCCCGTCGAAGCCCGCCGCGATCACGGTGACCCGCACCTCGTCGCCGAGCGCGTCGTCGATGACCGCACCGAAGATGATGTTCGCGTCCGGGTGCGCCGCGTCGGTGACCAGCTGGGCCGCGTCGTTGATCTCGAACAGACCGAGATCGGAGCCACCGGCGATGGAGAGCAGCACGCCACGCGCGCCGTCCATGCTCTGCTCCAGCAACGGGCTGGAGATGGCGGCCTCGGCGGCCTCGACCGCGCGGTTCTCGCCCCGGGCGCTACCGATGCCCATCAGTGCGCTACCCGCGCCGCTCATCACGCTCTTGACGTCGGCGAAGTCCAGGTTGATCAGACCCGGCGTGGTGATCAGGTCGGTGATGCCCTGGACACCGGAGAGCAGCACCTGGTCCGCCGTGCGGAAGGCGTCCATCATGCTGATGTTGCGGTCGCCCAGCGCCAGCAGCCGGTCGTTGGGAATGACGATCAAGGTGTCGCACTGGTTCCGCAGCTCGTCGATGCCGGCCTCGGCCTGCACCTGACGGCGCTTGCCCTCGAAGGAGAAGGGGCGGGTGACCACACCGATGGTCAGCGCACCGAGCTTGCGGGCGATGTTCGCCACCACGGGCGCGCCACCGGTCCCGGTACCGCCGCCCTCACCGCAGGTGACGAAGACCATGTCGGCGCCCTTGAGGACCTCCTCGATCTCGTCGCGATGGTCCTCGGCGGCGTTCTTGCCGACGTCCGGGTTGGCGCCGGCGCCCAGACCCCGGGTCAGTTCACGACCGACGTCGAGCTTGACGTCGGCGTCGCTCATCAGCAGCGCCTGGGCGTCCGTGTTGATCGCGATGAACTCGACGCCCTTGAGCCCAACCTCGATCATCCGGTTGACGGCGTTGACGCCGCCACCCCCGATGCCGACGACCTTGATGACCGCCAGGTAGTTGTGCGGAGGTGTCATCTCCGGTCCTTTCCCTTCGAGATTGGCTACTCCCCGACCGGCTACGGCCTGGCCGGACCGACGGTCGACGCAGCTACCACCACCGAGGTCGAGAGGTAAACCCTCACCCTCTACTAGAGGGTTAGAGTTATGTCAACCACTGATCCCCTTCGGGGCAACGTAAGCGCAGCCGAGCGATGAGCCAAGGACCGCTCCGGCGTGTCGCCGGGGTAGCGAGACGGCTCACCACTGACCGGTGGCTCACCGGAAGGTGACCACATCCGGCGCGCTCACGTCGATCCGGGCCGCGTCCTGGTCGAGCAGCGCGGTGGCCACCCGCGCCTTGTCCGCGCCACGGGTCGCGTCACCCCAGAACACCGTGCGATCGTCGTGCAGCCGCAGGCTGATCCGGGCCAACCCCTCGACCCTGATCTCGACCAGCTGGTCGAGCAGCTCCGGAGTGAGCACACCGAGCACGTCGAGCCCGGCCCGGGTGTCCGGGTCGTCCGGACCGGGCGCGGCCACCCGTACCAGTGGCAGGCCGTCCGGGCGCTGCGGAACCGTCCGGAACACCACCCCGGCGGCGTCGATGACCGCGAACCGCTCCCCGAGCGGCACCACCGCCGCCCCCGTGCGCTCGGTCAGCCGTACCACCAACGCGTCCGGCCAGTCCCGGGTGACGGTGACCCGTTCCACCGGCGGCAGCGCACCGATCCGGCCGGCCAACGCGGCCAGGTCCACCCGCGCCAGCGGGGCACCGTCCGGCACCCCCGCCGCGTCCCGCACCTGCACCGCCGTCACCAGTTCGGCGCCCTCCACCCGCACCTCGCGTACCCCGAACAAACCGGTGCCCAGCAGCGTCCACGCCACCAGCCCGGCCACCGCGACCACGCCACCGGCCACCGCCCAGGGCAGCGCCGCGCGCATCCGGCGCTGCCGGGCCCGGGCCATGAACCGCCGGGTGGAGGCGGGTACCGCATCGCTGCCCGCGCGTACCAGCTGCCACCGGCGCACCGGGCGACGCCCCGCGGCACCGTCCACACCGGTGCCGCGACCGCGGGCCGGACCGGGACTCATTCCGCGACGGGCGCCGCGCCGTCCACACCGACGGCTCCGGGCACGCTTCCCCCGATGCTCGTCGACCCGCCGGCCACCCCACCGGCGACGGTGCCGGTGAGCGCCGACGCACCGGTGGTACGCGTCGTCAACGCGGCGAGCAGCTCGTCACCCATCAGTGAGATCGGTGGCGCACCCATCGTCACCACCACGTCGCCGGGTCGGGCCCGCCGGGCCACCTCGGCCGGCGCCGACTCCCAGGTGTCGACGAAGACCTTCCGCTCCGCCGGTAGCGACACCGCCTCGACAAGCGCCGCCGAGCCCTCGCCGGGGCCACGCTCCTCGCCCGGCCCGAAGACCTCCAGCAGCACCAGTTCGTCGGCGATCGCCAGCGCCTCGGCGATCTCCGCCTGCAGCTGCCGGGTGCGGTAGAGCCGGTAGGGCTGGAAGACGACGATCAGCCGGCCGTCCCCGGCCACCTCGCGCAACGTCCGCAGCGCCAGCGTCATCGAGGTCGGGTGGTAGGCGTACTCGTCGTAGACCAGCACCCCGTCGACGTCACCCTTGCGCTCGAAGCGGCGGCGCACGCCCGGGAAGGCCGCCAGCGCGGCCTCCGCCGCCGCCAACGGCAACTCCAGCAGGTACGCGGCCAGCACCGCCGAGGCGCTGTTCAGCCCCATGTGCCGGCCCGGCACCGGCAACCGGAACTCGCCGAGCGGACGACCGTCGATGTGGGCGAGGTAGCGCACCCCCCGCGCCGAGGAGGCCATCTCGGTCAGTCGCAGGTCGGCGTCCTCGGCCTCCCCGTAGGTGTACACCCGACGCCCCTCGGCGCGCAGCGTCGCGGCCAGCCGCCGACCACCCGCGTCGTCGGCGCAGGTGATGACGAAGCCGTCCGGGTCGGTGAGCCGGGCGAACTCGGCGAAGGTGGCCTCCAGGTTGGCCAGATCGCCGTAGGTGTTCAGGTGGTCCGCCTCGACGTTCGTCACGATCGAGACGAACGGACGGTAGATGAGAAAGGAGCGGTCGCTCTCGTCGGCCTCCACCACGAAGTACTCGCCGGTGCCGTGGTGCGCCCCCGACCCCACCTCGGAGATCTCCCCACCGATCACGAAGGAGGGATCGACCCCGGCCTGCTGGAGCACCATGGTGACCATCGAGGTGGTGGTGGTCTTGCCGTGGGTACCGGCGACGGCCACGGTGCGGCGACCGGTCATCGCGGCCGCGAGGGCCTCCGAGCGGTGCAGCACCCGCAGCCCACGGCGGCGCGCCTCGACCATCTCCAGGTGGTCCGCGGGGATCGCCGAGGAGTACACGACCGTGTCCACGCCGTCGAGATTGGCTGTCTCGTGGGTCATGTGGATCGTCCCGCCGAGCGCCCGCAGGCCGGCCAACGACGGCCACTCCCGCAGTTCGCTGCCGGAGACCGGCAGGCCCCGGGTCAGGAAGAGCCGGGCCAGCCCGCTCATCCCCACGCCACCCACGCCGATCAGGTGGATGTGCCCAAGATCCTCGGCGGTCAGCGTGCCCGCCGGGCTGAACGTGGTCATCGGGATACCGCCTCGTAGACGAAGTTGAGCAGGGCCTCGTCGCCGTCGCGTCGCCCGTAGGCTGCGGCGGCGGTACCCATCGCGTGCAGCCGCTGCGGGTCGCGGATCAGCGGGATCACCGTTCGTTCGAGCCAGTCCGGCGTGACCTCGGCGTCGTCGACGAGCAGGCCGCCACCGGCCTCGACCACCGGCAACGCGTTGCGCTTCTGCTCCTGGTTGCTGTGCGGATAGGGCACGTAGATGGTGGGCAGCCCGATCGCGGCGACCTCGGCGCAGGTCATCGCCCCGCCCCGGCCGAGCATGAGGTCCGCCGCCGCGTACCCGGCGTCCATGTCGGACAGGTACGGCAGCGTCACGTACGGCACCGGCAGGTCGGTCGGAACCGACACCGGCTCGTTGCGGGCACCGATCACGTGCAGCACCTGCACGCCGTTGCGGGCAAGTTCCTTCGCCGCCCCCGAGACCGCGAGGTTGATCGACCGGGCGCCCTGCGAGCCGCCGGCGACGAAGAGCACCGGCAGGTCGGGACGGAGCCCGAAGTGGGCCCGCGCGGCGTTGCGCATCGCCGCCCGGTCCAGCCCGGCGATGCTGCGCCGCAACGGCACGCCCACCACCCGGGCGTCGCGCAGCGACTCCGCCTGGGCCGGCTGGTGCGGGAAGCCGACCGCGACGTGCTTGGTGAACTTCATCCCCAGCCGGTTGGCCACCCCCGGGGGCACGTTCACCTCGTGGATCACGATGGGCAGCTCCCGCCGCCAGGCGGCCAGGTAGGCCGGCACCGAGACGTACCCACCGAAGCCGACCACCACGTCGGCGCGTACCTCGTCGATGACCTTGCCCGCCGCGCGGGCCGCGGTCCACATCCGGCCCGGGGTACGGACCAGGTTCATGTTGATCGAGCGGGGCAGCTGGTAGGCGGGGATGTTCCGCAGGTCGTACCCGGCCGGCGGAATCAGCTCGTTCTCCAGGCCCTTCGGTGTGCCGAGGCAGGTTATCCGGACGCCGGGGTCGTGCCGCCGCAGGCAGTCGGCGAAGGCGAGCAACGGGTAGATGTGCCCCCCGGTGCCACCTCCTGCGAGCACCACCGAACGCAGCGGACCCATCAACGTCTCCTCTCGCTCGCCGACCCGCCGCGACCCCGGGCAGCCCGGGTGCCACGCGGTGTGGCCTGGTCGTCCGTGCGCCGCTTGCGCGCCTGGGGCACGGAGCCCCGGGCGGTCGACGGCGGCGCCGCGCGGCGCCGCCGGCCGGGAAGTGGCGGCAACGGTGCCCACACTAGTCGGACCCACCGGGCCGGCGGACGGGCATGCAGGGCCCGGGCCGCATCCGGTTCCGCCCGGGCGAACGAGGCCAGCATGCCGACCGCCGCGAGGGTCACCACCAGGGCGCTGCCGCCGTCGGAGATGAAGGGCAGCGGTACGCCGGTCAGCGGCAGCAGCCCGATCACGCCGCCGATGTTGATGAACGCCTGCCCGACGAGCCAGGCGGTGGCGCCGGCCGCGGCCAGTCGGCGGAACGGGTCGTCGACCCGGCGGGCGATGCGCAGACCGGTGTAGCCGAGCACGGCGAACAGGGTGACGATCACGGCGCAGCCGACCACGCCCAACTCCTCGGCGATCACCGCGAAGATGAAGTCGTTCTCGGCGGCCGGCAGCCAGGCCCACTTGGTCCGCCCCTGGCCCAGGCCGGTGCCGAACCAGCCCCCGTTGGCGATGGCGTACCGGGCCTGGACCATCTGGTAGCAGAGTTCCTCCTTGCAGCCGTCCAGCGGTGGCGGGTTGAAGAAGACGGTGAGCCGGGCCAGCCGGTAGTTCTCCTCGCCCCGTACGCCGGAACCGGCGCCGAGGGAGGCCACCGCCACCAGCAGGCCGATGCCGAGCAGCCCGATCGCGCTGAGCGCGGCGAAGACCCGCAGCCGCACCCCGGCCGCCCAGAGCAGCCCCACCACCAGGGCCAGCAGGCAGAGCATGCTGCCCAGGTCGTTGTAGCCGACCAGCACGAACAGCAACCCCACCACCGGGAACAGCGGCGTGGCCAACTCCCGCCACCAGCCCAGCGCCGCGCCCTTGCGGGCGAGCACGTGCGCGCCCCACAGCACCAGCGCGAACTTCGCCAGCTCCGACGGTTGCAGGCTGATCCCGCCGATGTACAGCCAGAGCAGCTTGGCCTCCAGCGGGCCGATCTTCGCGTCGCCGTCGGTCAGCCGTCCGTACGCCACCAACAGGTTCAGCAGGATCAGCAGCCCCACCGCGACCGCCAGGGTCGGCCGGCCCAGGGCCCGGTAGGTGCGCGCCGGCAGGCGCTGGCAGGCCCAGAACGCCACGATGCCGATCACCGCGAAGATCGCCTGCTTGGTCAGCGACGCCGAGGCGTTGCCGTCCTGGGCGTAGTCCCGCACGCTGGTGGCCGAGAAGACCATCGTGAGGCCGATCAGCAGCAGCAGGCCGGCGCTGGCCAGCAGCAGGTGGTAGGAGGCCAACGGCCTCGACAGCAGGCCCCGCAGCGCGGCCAACGATCCCAGCGCGTCGAGCCCACGCCACGGCCCCTCGGCGTCGCCGCCCGTCACGGTGCCACCGGCCCGCGCCGCACCGGTCCCGCTGGAGCCTGCGGCCCGTCCGGCCGCCGCGGTCACCGACACCTCCGGACGCGCCGGGCTGCCGGCCGGGCTCCGACCCACCGTCACGTCGTCTCCTCGCGCCTCCCCCACAGCGTCATCATCGCCGCAACCGGCACCCGTCCGGGGCGGTACGCCCCGGTCGGCGTGTCGCACTTGCGCCGACCACCCTCCGCTGTCCCGCCAACACGCCAACCCAAGGCGTTGATCAAGAAGTTTGGGTCGGAATCCGGCGGATCCGCGACGGAAACTTCTTGATCAACACGTCTGGGGTGGGGTGGGTCAGCCCATGTTGGCCAGGAAGTCGCTGTAGAAGAGGCCGAGGGCGATGGCCACGCCGATGCCGGCGATGATCCAGAAGCGGACCACGATGTTGACCTCGCTCCAGCCGGCCAACTCGAAGTGGTGCTGCAACGGCGACATCCGGAACACCCGCTTGCCGGTGGTCTTGAAGGAGATGATCTGGATAACCACCGACATCGTGATGATCACGAACAGGCCGCCGATGATCAGCAGAAGCAGGATGGTCCGGGTCGACATCGCCATGCCGGCGATCAGGCCACCGAGACCGAGCGCTCCGGTGTCGCCCATGAAGATCCGGGCCGGCGAGGTGTTCCACCACAGGAAGCCGACGCAGGCCCCGGCCGCCGCCCCGGCGATCAGCGCGATCTCCAGCGGGTCCCGGACCGTGTAGCAGTAGTTGTCCGGATTAGCGGTGTACGCCGGGTCGGCGCACCAGTGCCGGTACTGCCAGAAGGCGATCACCGCGTACGCGCCGAGCACCATCACCGAGGCCCCGGTGGCCAGCCCGTCGAGACCGTCGGTGAGGTTCACGCCGTTGGTCGCCGCCATCACCACGAAGATGAAGATGATCACCGCACCGATCTTGGTGACGTCCAGCGCCGGGATGTCCCGGATGAAGCTGAGCGTGGTGCTGCCGACCGTCTCGGTGTTGGTCACCGCGCCGGAGGCGTCGGTCATGGTGGACGGGAACCAGAGCGCGACCACCCCGAACACCGCGCCGACCAGGATCTGCCCGAGCAGCTTGCCCCGGGCGCTCAGGCCGCCGCTGTGCCGCTTGCGCACCTTCAGGAAGTCGTCGATGAAGCCGACCGCGCCGCAGAAGACCATCAGCCCCAGCAGCACCAGCGCCGTGATGG
The DNA here is from genome assembly GCF_027497295.1 of Verrucosispora sp. WMMC514. Classification (NCBI taxonomy): domain Bacteria; kingdom Bacillati; phylum Actinomycetota; class Actinomycetes; order Micromonosporales; family Micromonosporaceae; genus Micromonospora; species Verrucosispora sp. WMMC514. The sequence continues at coordinate 490,429 of NZ_CP114906.1, forward strand.
TCGGCTCGACCTGGGCGATCTGCGCGTCGGGCAGCGTGGTCAGGGCGAGGTGCCCGGCCACGTACGCGATGACGGTGGCCAGGATGAACACCACGCCGCCCATCGTCGGCGTGCCCTTCTTGCCCTGGTGCATCTGCGGGCCCTCGGCCCGGATGGGTTGTCCGGCCTTGAGCCGGGTGAAGACCCGGATCGCGATCGGGGTGCAGAACAGCGAGACGAGGAAGGCCACCCCGATGGCCACGATTACCGCTCTCACGCGGCGCCACCCCCGGCCGACGCCGAGGTACCGTCGCCGTCCCCGGCGGCGTCGACACGCAGCGCGTCGGCCACCTCCCAGGTCCGGTACCGGGAGCCCTTGACCAGGACGACGTCGCCCGGTCGTAGCTCGCTGCGCAGCACCTCGACGGCCGCCGCCTGATCGGTGAGCAGCACCGACTCTCCTCCCCAGTCACCTACCGATGTCGCCCCGTGGTGGATCGGCGCCGCCGCCTCGCCGACCACGAGCAACCGGTCCACGCCCAACTCGGCCGCGAGTCGGCCCACCTCGGCGTGTCCCTGCGCCTCGAATTCGCCCAACTCGGCCATGTAGCCGAGCACCGCGACGGTACGCCGTCCCGCGCCGATGCCGCCCAGCGCCCGCAACGCCACCGCCGTCGACGCCGGATTGGCGTTGTACGAGTCGTCGATCACGGTGACCCCGTCGGTGCGCTCGAAGACGTCCATCCGGCGGGTGGAGACCAGCCCGAGCGCGCCCAGCGCGATGGCCAGCTCGGCCAGCGGCATGCCCAGCTCCCGCGCCACGGCCGCGGCGGCCAGACTGTTCCAGACCTGGTGCCGGCCGGTGAGCCCGAGTCGCACCGGCGCCGTGCCCTCCGGCGTGACCAGGGTGTACGCGGCCCGTCCCCGCTCGTCGAGCGTCACGTCCACGGCCCGCACGTCGGCGTGCGCCGACTCGCCGTAACGGACCACCCGGGCCGCAGTCCGGGCGACCATCGCGTCGACAAGCGGATCGTCGGCGTTGAGCACCGCCAGGCCGTCGGCCGGCAACGCCTCGACCAGCTCGCCCTTGGCCAGCGCGATGTTCTCCTGCGAACCGAACTCGCCGATGTGCGACACCCCGACGTTGAGCACCACGGAGATGCGCGGAGGCGCGACCTCGCAGAGGTAGCGCACGTGGCCGATGCCCCGGGCGCCCTTCTCCATCACCAGGTACCGGGTGGTCGGGCCGGCCTGCAACGCCGTGTACGGGTGTCCCAGCTCGTTGTTGAACGACCCGGGCGGCGCCACCGTCTCTCCGAGCCGGGCGGTCAACTGGGCGATCAGGTCCTTGGTGGTGGTCTTGCCGGAGGACCCGGTCAACCCGATCACGGTCAGCCCGGGCAGCCGATCGACCACCGCGCGGGCCAGCCGGCCCATCGCCGCCAACGGGTCGGCCACGACGATCATCGGCACGCCGGGCACCGCCCGGGTACCCATGACCGCCACCGCACCGGCGGCCACCGCCGCGGCGGCGAAGTCGTGGCCGTCCACCTTCTCCCCGTCGAAGGCGACGAAGAGCCCACCGGAGGTGACCTTGCGGGAGTCGAACTCCACGCTGCCGGTGACCTGCGCGGCGGGATCGGCGGCGACCAGCCGTCCGTCGACCGCCGAGGCCACCTCGGCCAGGCTGAGCGTGATCACTGCCCCTCCAGATCCCCGAAGCGGCTGCGCAGCGCGTCGGCGAGTTCGGTCCGGTCGTCGAACGGGTACACCTCACCGGCGATCTCCTGGCCCCGCTCGTGACCCTTGCCGAGCAGGGCCACCACGTCACCCGGTGCCGCCAGCCGCACCGCCTCGTCGATCGCCGCGCGGCGACCGCCGACCTCGACGACCCGGGCGGGCGCACCGGCCCGGTGGGCACCGGCGAGCACCTCGGCACGGATCGCCGCCGGATCCTCGGTGCGGGGGTTGTCGTCGGTCACCACCACCAGGTCGGCACCGGCCGCGGCGGCGGCACCCATCGCCGGCCGCTTTCCCCGGTCCCGGTCGCCGCCGGCACCGATGACGCAGATCAGCCGGCCGGTGCTGAGTTCCCGCAGCGCGGCCAGCGCGGCCACCACGGCGTCGGTCTTGTGCGCGTAGTCGACCACCCCGCGCACCCCACCGGCCACGCCCACCGACTCCAGCCGGCCCGGCACGCCGCCGCAGGCGGCCACGCCCTCGGCGGCGGTCACCGGGTCGACCCCGGCGGCCACCAGGCTGGCGATGGCCAGCAGGGCGTTGGACACGTTGTGCCGGCCGGGCAGCGCCACCCGGGCGGGCAGTACCAGCCCGTCCGGACCGTGCGCGGTGAACCGCTGCGCGTACCCCTCGCCGGTCAGCTCGTCGGCCCACCAGCTGGCGGCCCGGTCGCCGAGCGCGGAGAAGCTGACCGTGGCCGGCTTGAACAGCGCCTTGAGCGCCGGGTCGTCGTGGTTGAGCACCTCGACGGCACACCGGCCGTCGAACAGCCGGGCCTTGGCGGCGAAGTAGTCCTCGGCGTCGGCGTGGAAGTCCAGGTGGTCGGAGCCGAAGTTGGTCCAGCCGCCGACGGTGAACCGCACCCCGCCGACCCGGCCCATCGCCAGGGCGTGGCTGGAGACCTCCATGACCACGGCGGTGACCCCACGCTCGGCGGCGGCGGCCAGCATGGCGTGCAGGTCGGTGGCCTCGGGCGTGGTCCGCACGCTGTCGATCACCAGGTCGCCGAGCCGGGTCTCCACGGTGCCGATCAGGCCGGTGACGTGGCCGGCGGCGCGCAGCCCCGACTCGATCAGGTACGCGGTGGAGGTCTTGCCGGCGGTGCCGGTCACGCCGATCACGGTCAACCCCGCCGTCGGATCGCCGTAGACCGCCGAGGCGAGCGGGCCGAGCACCGCGCGGGGCTCGGCCACCACCAGGGTCGGCAACCCGATGTCGGCGGCCCGCTCGGCGCCGGCCGGGTCGGTGAGCATCGCGACCGCGCCGGCGGCCGCCGCGTCGGCGGCGAACTCCGCGCCGTGCCGCCGGGCCCCGGGCAGGGCCGCGTACAGGTCGCCGGGGCGGACCTCGCCGCTGGCGTGGGTCACCCCGGTCACCATCGGGTCGGCGCTGGTGCCGGACGCCACGGCGAGCCGGGCGGCCAGGGCACCGAGCCGGATCCCGGTCACGGAACGGGGACGAGGATTGCCGCGCACGGCGTCAGACCCTACCCGGTCGCCCGCTCCCGGCCGCACGGCGCGCCTGAATCTCCGTCGCATGGAGTCGAACCGCAGGTCGTGGCTACGGGAAGACGGTGAACGTCGGCGCCGGTTCGGTCGACGGCGGTACCCGGTGGTGGCGCAGGGTGAAGGTCATCATGTCGCGGAAGGCCGGTGCCGAGATCTGACCGCCACCACCGCTGGGGCTGTGCACGAAGACCGCGATGACGTAGCGCGGGTTCTCCGCCGGAGCCATCCCGATGAACGAGGCGACCTCGCCGGGCTGCTTCTTGCCGTCCACCAGCCGCCAGCCGGTGCCGGTCTTGCCGGCGACCCGGTAACCGGGGACCGCGGCGGCCAGGCCGGTGGCGTCGTCGACCGTGGTGACCGCCTCCATGATCGTACGCAGCGCGGCGGCATTGTCCGGGCTGAGCACCTGCCGGGTCTCCGGCTCCGGCCCGGGGGTCCGTTTCCCGTTCGGGGCGATCGTCTCCTTCACCAGGTGTGGCTGGATGTAGGTGCCGTCGTTGGCGATGGCGGCGTATGCGGCGGCCATCTGCAACGGGGTGGCGTCCACGCTGTGCCCGATCGGCACCGACCCGTGCGACGACCCGCTCCACTCCTGCACCGGCAGCAGCCGCCCGCTCGCCTCGCCGGGCATCCCGACCCCGGTCGGCTTGCCCAGGCCGAAGCGCCGCTGGTAGTCCAGCAGCCGGTCCGGACCGAGCTTGTCGGCGATCTGGATGGTGCCGACGTTCGAGGAGTACGCCATCATGCCGGCGACGCTCATCCGCCGCCCGTTCGCCTGGTGGGTGTCGCGGAACCAGGTGTCGCCCTTGCGGATGGCGTTGGCCACCGGGAACGAGGTGTCCCGGGTGATGACGCCCTCCTGCAGGGCCGCCCCGAACGTGATCGGTTTGTGCACCGAGCCCGGGTCGACGATGAAGCTGGTGGCCGCGTCCTCCCGGTCGGTCGGCTCGCTGGGGAAGGGCTTCGCCGCGTTGTAGGTGGGATGGCTGGCCTGGGCCAGCACCTCACCGGTACGCGCGTCCAGCACCACGGCGGCGCCGGTGCTGCCCTGCACCTGCTGCGTCTGCTCACTGAGGATGCGCTGCACCATGTACTGCAGGTCGCGGTCGATGGTGAGCACCAGCGAACTGCCCGGCTTGGCCTTCGTGGTGCGGCTGATGCCGCCGGGAATCGGGGCGGCCAGGTCGCCGAGGCCGATCTCGAAGACCCGCTGGCCGTCCTCGCCGTGCAGCAGGTCGTCGAAGCGCGCCTCCAGGCCCTCCAGCCCGACCATGTCCGGGCTGGTGAAGCCGATCAGGTTGGCGGCGAGGTCCCCGCCGGGCACCTCGCGCCGCTCGTCGCGGTGCGTGCCGATGCCGGGCAGCTTGAGCGCCGTGATCTCCTTGGCGCGGTCGATGTCAACCCCCCGGGCCAGGTACTCGAACTGCGAGTCGACGCCGTTGATCCGCTTGCGGGGTTTCATCTTCTCGGCCAGTTCGGAGGCCGGGATACCGAGCAGCGGGGAGAGCGACGCCGCGGTCGCCGCGATGTCTTTCACCCGGGTCGGGTCGGCGTAGACGTACCGGGCCTCGACGCTGTGCGCCAGCGCGGCCTCGCCGGAGCGGTCGTAGATGGCGCCCCGCGGCGCGGGCAGCGGCACGGTGGTGATGCGGTCGGCGATCCCGCCGTCGGCGTACGCCGGGGTGTCGACGGTCTGGAGCACGACCAGCCGCACGCCGACGGCGACGAAGAGGGCCAGGGTCAACGCGGTGCCCAGGCGCAGCCGGCGGCCCGGGTCGGCCAGCCGGGGCGGTCGGGGTCGCTGGCGCGACGGTCGGCGCGGCGGCGTACGGTCCCCGCGACGCGGTTCCCGGTTGGTCACCCGTCGTCGGGGGGCGGTGGCCGGGGCCTCGTCGCGCGGGGTGCGGTCGGTGACGGTACGCGTCACGGTGGCACGGGCGGCGCCACCGTCCCGGCGGGCCGCGCCACCCGGTCGGCCGGCGGCCCGGCCGGCGGTGACCCGACCACCGTCGAGGACCTGTAGCGCCGGCCGGAACGGATCCTGCGACCGGCTGCTGCGCGGGGTGCGCCGCTGCTCGGCGCGTCCGGTGCCGGCGGCCGCGCCGCTCTCGCGGACGGAGCGGCCCCGGGGCGTGTAGGCGCGGGCGTCGGAGATGCCGCCCAGACCCGGCGTCACGTCCCGCTCACCGGCCGGGCGGGGCGGCGAACTCCGCTGCCCGCCGCCACGCGACGAACCGCGCCGGGAGCCTTCGGCGTCCCGGCGCGGTTCCTCGGACCTCGGTGGCACGGCCTACCCCTGCCCGCCCTGCTGGCTGGCGATGGAGAGCTTGCCACCGGCCGGCTGCGGCACCCCGATCACCTTGCCGTCCGGCAGCCGGATGTACGCCGGCTCACCCGACTCGACAAGCCCCAGCTTGCGGGCCTGGGCGGTGAGGTTGCCGGGCGACTCGGACTCGGCGATCTGCTTCTTCAGCTGCTGCTGCTCCACGTCGAGCTTGGCCTGCTGCTGCTGCAGCTCGTCGAGCCGGAAGGCGTTCTCGTTGATCTTCGTGTTGACCGCCAGGATGCCCAGCACCCCGCCGACGACCAGCACCACCACCAGCGCGGCGAACGGTGCCCGCGGCACCCGCACCGGCGGCGGCGGGGCGACCCGCAGCCGCGGCGACTCCGACCGCTCGGCCGCGACGGCGGCCCGCTCCACCGGACGCAGCGCCGCGCTGCCCTGGGTCGGGAACTCGCGCGCCCCCCGGGCGCGAGTCTCCGCCGACCGGTTCACCCGGTCCGTCCGCCGAGCACCGTCGCCCGTTCCCCGGGTCCGCTCCGCCGCGATCCGGCCCCCCGACCGCGGTGCGCGCTGCCCGGCGCCGGCGATGTCCCGACGCTTGTCTACGTTCATGTCCCCTCCCCCTCTTCGTCCGTGGTGTCCCCCGGCGCCCGCCGCGGATCCGGACCGGATTCCGTGGTCGACGCCGTCCCCGGTTGGTGCATCGCCTTGACCCGGCGGCGGTACCGTTCGCGGTCGGTACGCCCCCGTTGCCGTGCCTGCGGGTCGATCCGCTCCGCGGCCCGCAGGCGCACCGAAGCGGCCCGCGGATTCGCGGTGACCTCCACCTCCCCAGGCAGTTCCGCGCCCCGGCTGAGCAGCCGGAACGTCGGCTCTGACCCGGGCAGTTCGACCGGGAGGTCGATCGGGCCCGTGCTGCGGACCCGATCGGCGAGCGCCTGTTTGGTGAGCCTGTCCTCCAGCGAGTGGTAGGACAGGACCACCAGGCGACCGCCGACGGCGAGTCGGTCCAGAGCGGCCGGCAGCGCCGTCTCCAGCGCTGCCAGTTCTCTGTTTACCTCGATCCGTAAAGCCTGAAACGTTCTCTTTGCCGGGTGTCCCCCGGTTCGCCGGGCTGGTGCCGGAATCGACTCCCGGACCAGCTCGGCCAGCCGCGCCGAGGAGGTGATCCGGCCGCGTTCCCGCTCCCGGATGATCGCCGAGGCGATCCGCCCGGCGAACTTCTCCTCGCCGTAGACCCGCAGCACCCGGGCCAGGTCCGGGTGCGGGTAGGTGTTGACCACCTCCTCGGCGGTCACCCCCCGGGTCTGGTCCATCCGCATGTCCAACGGCGCGTCCTGCGCGTACGCGAACCCGCGGTCGGGCGCGTCGAGCTGCAACGAGGAGACACCGAGATCGAACAGGACCCCGTCCACGGACGGATATCCCAGCCGGTCGAGCACCTCGGGCAGCTCGTCGTAGACGGCGTGCTCCAGGTGGACGCGGTCGGCGAACCGGGCCAGCCGGACCCTGGCGTGGGCCAGCGCCTCGGTGTCCCGGTCCAGGCCCACCAGCACCGTCTCCGGATGGGCTCGCAGCACCGCCTCGGCATGGCCGGCGAGGCCCAACGTCGCGTCGACGTGCACGGTGCGCCCACCCCGGCCCAGTGCGGGGGCCAGCAGCTCGAGACACCGCTCGAGCAGCACCGGCACGTGCGTGCCACGTAGCTCCCCCATGTCGACCCCCACTGGTTGAACCGGTTGTGTATCCGCGCCCTGTTCGTCGGACGACGCCGTGCCGTCGTACCGCCAGATCCCCATCCGCTCTCCGCCCGCCCGTCGGGCCGGTGGCCCGGAAGGTCGGATCGTGCGCCTGGCACCGGGGAAGGGATGCCAGGAACTCGAAAGCGGCTGGAGATCTCGCAGTACGTCGGGCGTCGCCACGCCCTACAGACCGCCGGGCAGCACCCCTTCCTCGATGTCGGCGAAGTCGTCTTCGCTCTCGGCGAGGTAGGTCTCCCAGGCGACCCTGTCCCAGATCTCCACCCGGGTGCTCGCGCCGATGACCACCAGGTCCCGGTCGAGCCCCGCGTAGCTGCGCAGGTGCGCCGGGATGGTCACCCGGCCCTGCTTGTCCGGCACCTCGTCGTGCGCGCTGGCGAAGAACACCCGGCTGTAGGCCCGGGCCGCCTTGTGCGTCATCGGCTGCGCGCGCAACTGCTCCGCGATCCGCTGGAACTCCGGCGTCGGGAAGACGTAGAGGCAGCGCTCCTGCCCTTTGGTGATCACGACACCCCCCGCCAGCTCATCCCGGAACTTCGCCGGAAGGATCAACCGGCCTTTGTCGTCCAGGCGCGGAGTGTGGGTGCCGAGAAACATCGGCCCAACCCCCTCGCCCTTGAGCGGCGTTCGCGCGCCGCTGACCCCCCGGGCCGGTGGGCCCCTCCCGGCCCCACCAATGCGCCCCACTCTACTCCACTTCCCTCCACTCGCAACCAGATTCGACCGCGTGGCGTGGCGCGCGTCGCCACAAAACCGCACGTCAGCCGGGGTGGAGCGGAGTGGAGGGCCGCGCGGCGCCCCCGGGCGGGTCCGCTTTCCGACATAGATCGACTCCGTCCGGCCGAGGGTCATCCGACCGGGCGCCGGCCGCGCCGAGCCGAACGGATCGCCGTCGGTGCCGATCTCGCGGGTCCGCTGGTCCGGTAACCTCGCTCGCGTGACGGACGCGAAGATGCCCCTGCGGGCGAAGGTGGCCAGCTCCGTGTCACGGACCGCCGCGGCGTTGTCCCGGGCGGCGGGCCGGGGCGACGGCTCGGTGATCGGTGGTTGGCTCGGCCTGAAGATCGACCCCGAACTGCTCGCCCACCTCTCCGCCGGACGGGCCATCGCGCTGATCTCCGGCACCAACGGCAAGACCACCACCACCCGGCTCGCCGCCGCGGCCGTCGGGGTGCTCGGCCGGGTCGCCACCAACTCGTTCGGCGCCAACATGCCCACCGGGCACACCTCCGCGCTGGCCAAGGCCGGCAGCACGCCGTACGCCGTGCTGGAGGTCGACGAGCACTACCTCGCCCAGGTGATCGAGGCGACCGACCCGCACGTGGTGGCGCTGCTCAACCTCTCCCGCGACCAGCTGGACCGGGCCAAGGAGGTCGCCATGATGGCGCAGCTCTGGCGCGCGGCGCTGGCCCGGCACCCGGACATCCGCGTGGTCGCCAACGCCGACGACCCGATGGTGGTCTGGGCCGCCACCCCGCCGGCCAGCCACGACCAACGGATCACCCCGCCGCACGTCACCTGGTTCTCCGCCGGGCAGCGCTGGCACGACGACTCCTGGGTCTGTCCCGAGTGCGGCTCCACCATCCAGCGCTCCGGCGAGCAGTGGTGGTGCACCGGCTGCCCGCTCCGCCGGCCGGAGCCGCAGTGGACCGTGGACGAGGAGGGCGTCGTCGACCCGACCGGCGCCTGGTACAAGGTCAAGCTCCAGCTGCCCGGCAAAGTCAACATCGGCAACGCGGCGACCGCGCTGGCGGTCGCCGCCGAGTTCGGCGTACGTCCCTTCGACGCGGTTCCCCGCCTCGGCGACGTGACCTCGGTGGCCGGGCGCTACGCGCAGGTCGTCCGGGACGGTCGCACCGTGCGACTGCTGCTGGCCAAGAACCCGGCCAGTTGGCTGGAGGCGTTCGACATGGCCGACGAGGCGCCGACGCTGCTGTCCATAAACGCCCGGGACCCCGACGGGCTGGACACCTCCTGGCTCTTCGACGTCGACTTCGCCCCGCTGCGCGGCCGGCTGGTGCTCATCACCGGCGACCGGGCGTACGACCTGGCCGTACGACTCGAGGTCAACGACGTGCCCTTCCAGTACGTACGCACCTTCGACGAGGCCGTCCGGGCGGTACCGCCGGGTCGGCTGGAGGTCATCGCGAACTACACCGCCTTCCAGGACATCCGAGCGGAGTTGGATCGTGTCAACTGAGACCCTGCGCATCGTCTGGATCTACCCGGACCTGTTGTCGACGTACGGCGACCGGGGCAACGCCCTGATCCTGGCCCGCCGGGCCCAGCAGCGCGGATTCCCGGTCGAGGTGCTGGAGGTCCGCTCCGACGAGCGGCTGCCCACCACGGCCGACATCTACCTCATCGGGGGTGGGGAGGACGGCCCGCAGGCACTCGGCGCACAACGGCTGCTCGCCGACGGTGGCCTGCACCGGGCGGTGGCCCAGGGTTCGGTGGTCTTCGGCGTCTGCGCCGGCTACCAGTTGCTCGGCACCTCGTTCTTCGCCAAGGGCACCCAGTACCAGGGCCTGGAACTGCTCGATCTCTCCTCGGACCGGGGCCCCAGCCGGGCCGTCGGCGAGCTGGCCGGCGACATCGACGCCCGTCTCGGCCTACCGCCGCTGACCGGGTTCGAGAACCACGGCGGCCGCACCCACCTGGGCCCCGGCGTCTCACCGCTGGCCCGGGTCACCGCCGGGGTCGGCAACGACGGCGCCACCGAGGGAGCCTGGCGGGGCAAGCTGCTCGGCACGTACTCCCATGGCCCGGCGCTGGCCCGCAACCCGGCGCTGGCCGACCTGCTGCTGCGCTGGGCGACCGGCGCGCAGCACCTGCCTCCGCTCGACGACACCTGGGCCGACCGGCTGCGGGCCGAACGCCGGACCGCGGTGGCCACCGCCCGGGCATGATCCGCAAGCTGCGGACGCGACTGCTGCGGGCGAGCCGGTCGGGCGACCTCGCAGCCGGCCCGCCGCAGCCGGACACCCCACCGGTCGGCCCCCCGCCCGCCGGGTGGCGCCGCCTACTGGTCGCCGCGACGCCGTCGGCCACCCGGTTCGCGCTGCTGCTGCTCCTGCTCACCGCCTTCGCGGTGACGCTGCTGCTGGTGCCGCACCCCGAACCGACCGCGCTGCCGGACCTGGCCGACCGGATGGGGCCGCTCGCTCCGGTGGCCGGTGTGCTCGGCGGGGCACTGCTGCTGGTGGCGCTGGTCCCCCGCACCTTCATCACGCTCGCCTCAGGCGCGATCTTCGGTGCCCTGGAAGGTGCCGCGTACGCGCTCGGCGCCGCACTGCTGGCGGCGGCGATCGGCTTCGCCGTGGGTCGGGTGCTGGGTCGGGAGTTCGTCGCCGAACGCGTCCGGGGCCGGCTGGCCCGCCTCGACCGCTGGTTCACCCGGCAGAGCGTGCTCGGCGTGGTCACCGTACGGCTGCTGCCGATCTCCGGTTTCGGCCTGGTCAGCTACGGCTACGGCACCACCGGCGCGCGGGTGTTGCCGTTCCTCGTCGGCAGCGTGATCGCCTCCGCGCCGACCGCGTTCGGCTATGCGGCGGTCGGTGCCGCCGTCACCAGCCCCAGCGGGATCAACTGGTTCGCCGCCGCCCCGGCCTCCCTGGGGTTCATCGCCAGCGCCGTGCTGCTCGCCCGCTGGTGGCGCGCCGAACGCCGCCTCCGCCGCTGACCAACTTCCCCACCCCGAACCCAGCGGGACCGCGCAACTTCGGGGAAAGTGCTGGTTCCGAGGCGGTCGAGGCAGCACTTCCCCCGAAGTTGCGCATGCGGGCATGCAAGCACGCGGCGAGTGGGGGCGGCGGGGTGATGAGGTGGTGGGGCGGGTCAGCGGGATGCGGTGACCAGGCCGGCTTCGTAGGCGGCGATGACCAGGTGCACCCGGTCGCGGGCGCCGAGCTTGCTGAAGAGTCGGGCCACGTGAGCCTTTGCGGTGGCCGTACTGATCACCAGCTCGGCGGCGATCTCGGCGTTGGACAGGCCCCGTCCCACGAGGGTGAGCACCTCGCGCTCCCGATCGGTCACCCCGGCCAGCGACCGTGGCGTCGCAGCCGCCGGCCGGCGACTGAACTCCGCGATCAGTCGCCGGGTCACACCTGGTGCGATGAGCGCGTCCCCCGCCGCCACCACCCGGATCGCACCGAGGATGTCCTCCAACGCCATGTCCTTGACGAGAAAGCCGCTCGCGCCGGCCCGCAGCGCGGCGTGCACGTGTTCGTCGTCGTCGAACGTGGTGAGCACCAGCACCCGGGCAGGACCGCCGGAGTCGGTGATCGTCCGCGTCGCCTGGATGCCGTCGGTCCCTGGCATCCGCAGGTCCATCAGCACCACGTCGGGCAACACCTCACGAGTCAGGCGTATGGCTTCGGCGCCGGTGCCCGCCTCGCCGACCACCGCCATGTCCGGCACGTCGGCGATCAGCACGCGCAGCCCGGCCCGCACCAGCGGCTGGTCGTCAACGAGCAGCACCCGGATGGTCACCGCTCCGCCGCCTCCTGAGGACGACCGTCGGCCCCGCCACCACCATCCGGACGACGACCGTCGGAACTGGCACCATCCGGACCATCGCCGACCCGGCCGCCACCAGCCGGACGGCCACCGACGGCACCAGCACCACCCGGACGACCACCGGCCGGGACTGCGCTCTGCGGCGACACCGGCAGCCAGGCTGTCACCCGGAAGCCTCCCTCGGACCGTGGTCCGGCCCGGAACCGGCCGCCGACGGCCATGACCCGCTCGCGCATGCCGATCAAGCCGTGCCCCTCGACGCCGATCGGACCGCCCCGGCCGTCGTCGACGATCTCCACCATGACCGCGTGGTCGCCGCGCTCGACGACGACCCGGCACGCGTCCACCCCGGCGTGGCGGACCACGTTGGTGAGCGCCTCCTGGACGATGCGGAACGCGGCAAGGTCGATCTCGGCCGGGACCGGCCCGTCGCCGGCCGTGCACAGCTCCACCCGGACTCCGGCATCACCCGTCGCGGCGATCAGCCGCTCCAGGTCCATCAGTCCAGGCACCGGCTCCAGCGACGCCGGATCTCCGTCGCCACGACGCAGCGCGCCGAGGGTACGCCGAAGCCCGGCCAGGGTGTCGCGGCTGGCCGCCTCGATGGTGGCGAGCGCGGCGCGGGCCTGCGCCGGCTGGGTGTCGATCACCCGCGCGCCGGCCCCGGCCTGGATGGCGATGACGCCGATGCTGTGCGCCACCATGTCGTGCAGTTCCCGGGCGATGCGCAGCCGCTCGGCGGTGATCGCCTCGGCGGTGGCGTGCCGGCGCAGCGCGGCCGCGTAGTCCCGCCGCGCCCGTACCGAGTTTCCGGCGGTCCAGCCCACCGCGACCGCCAGCACGGTCAACGCGGCCTGGTTCACCGGCTCGACCCCGAGGTTCACGAAGCCGGCGAGCACCTGGGTCACCAGCACCACCCCGGCGGCCGGCACCGACACCCGACGGGAGCGGTTCGCGGCGACGACGGCGAGCGCCGCGTCGACGGCGAGGAACTGGAGGTTGAAGATGTCGCCGAGGTACCCGGGATCCCGGCCGTGCACGGTCGCGGCGCACAGCGTCGCTCCGGCGAGCATCAGGCCGAGCGCGGTCAGCGGGCGGCGACTCAGCAGACCCGCCGGCAGCACCACGATCAGCACCGGCACCAGGTAGCGCACCGGCAGCCACCAGCCCACCACGCCGACCCCGTCGCCGCTGTTCGCCACGGCCGGCGCCAGCGCCCAGAGCACCGGCAGCAGGGCGACCCCGGCCCACACCAGGACCGCCCGCACCACCGGCACGGTGGCACGCGGCCGGATCAGGGCGGTGAGGTCCACCGGCACACGGTATCCAGCGCCGCGCCGCGCCAGCATCGGCCCGGGGGCGTACGCCCGCAGGCCACCACCCAGGCACCCGGTACGGCCGGCGGGTCGACGCGGCAGCGCCCGGCGACCGGCAGCGTGCACGGCATGATCGAATTTGATGGCCTGGCCCGGCGGTACGGACGCATCACCGCCGTGGACGGACTGACCCTGACCGTCCGCCCCGGCCGGGTGACCGGCTTCCTCGGCCCGAACGGCGCCGGCAAGTCCACCACCCTGCGCATGGTGCTCGGGCTGACCACGCCGACCAGCGGCACCGTCACGGTGGCTGGCGTCCGGTTCCGGGACCTTGCCCGGGGGCTACGGCACGCCGGCGCGCTGCTCGACGCCGGGGACGTGCACGCCGGGCGCAGCGCACGGGCGCACCTGACGGCCCTCGCCCGCGGCAACGGCATCGGCACCCGGCGGGCCGACGAGGTCCTGGGCCTGGTCGGCCTCGACGACGCCGCGAACCGCCGGGTCGGCCGGTTCTCGCTCGGCATGCGGCAACGCCTCGGTATCGCCGCCGCGCTGCTGGGTGACCCGCCCGTGCTGATGTTCGACGAGCCGTTCAACGGTCTCGACCCGGAAGGGGTGCGCTGGGTGCGCGAACTGTTCCGACGGCTCGCCGCCGAGGGTCGCACCGTCTTCGTCTCCAGTCACCTGATGGGCGAGGTCGAGCACTGCGCCGACCATCTCGTCGTCATCGGCCGGGGCCGGCTGGTCGCCGACGAGTCCCTGAACGACTTCGCCGCCCGCGCCGGCCGGGCCGAGGTCGTCCTGCGTACCCCCGAACCGGCCGCCCTGACCTCGGCTCTGGTGGACGTCGGCGCGGACGTGCGGCCGGATGCCGATGGCGCGCTCGCCGTCAGCGGGGTGGACGCGGAACGGATCGGCGACCTGGCCCTCGGCCTGCGGATCCCGCTGCACCAGTTGACCACCCGCACCGCCTCACTGGAGGAGGCCTTCATGGCACTCACCGCCGCCGACGTCGAGTACGCCGCCGGGGAGACCCGATGACCACCGCGACCCGACCCGCCACGCGCACCAGCCCGACCCACCCGGCCCGCTACCGCGACCTGCTCGCCGCCGAATGGATCAAACTCTGGTCGCTGCGCTCCACCTGGGCGGCGTTCGCCCTGATCCTGCTCGCCATGGTCGGCCTCGCCGGCCACGCCGCGCTGGCCACCCACGCGGGCTGGCCGGACTGGTCGGCCGAGCAGCGGGCGCTGCGTTACCCGCTCTGGGACGCCTTTCCCACCGAGGCTCAGATGTTCGTCGTCCTCGCGGCCAGTGGTGTCGGCGCGGTCGCGATTGGCGGTGAGTACGCCTCCGGGCTGATGCGCACCACGTTCGCGGCCGTCCCCCGGCGCCACGCCGTGGCCGCCGCGAAGCTGACCGTGCTGACCGGCGTGCTCACGCTGCTGGGAACGCTGGGCGCGGCGGCGGCGTTCGCGGTCTCGCAGGCGATCCTCGCCGACGTCGACGCGAACATGTCCATCGGCGATCCCGGCGCGCTGCGCGGCATCGCCGCCTCCGCCCTGCTGGTGCCGCTCTGCGCGCTGGTCGGCATGGCTCTCGCGGCGGTGATCCGGCACACCGCACCCGCGATCGTCACCGCCGCGACGCTGCTGCTCCTGCTGCCCACCGCCGTCGACGAGGATGAACGCTGGAGCGCGATGATCCGGCACGCCATGCTGGTGCCCGCGTGGCAGCGGTTGCGGGATCCGAACGGCCCCCCGCCGTGGCTGACCGACATCCACCCCGCCACCGTCTCCGGCGCCTGGACCACCTACACCGCCTGGGCCGCCCTGACCGCCCTGATCACCACCCTCGCCCTGACCCGCCGCACCCCCTGACCCACCGCACCCCACCTTCCGCCCAGCGTTGATCATGAGGTTGACGGCAACAGTTGATCTTCAAATTGCCGCCAACCTCATGATCAACGAGAAAGGACGTGGGTTAGAGGACGATGGAGACCATGCGGGTGGGGATGACGATGACCTTGCGGGGTTGGGTGCCGGCCAGGGTGGTGGCGACGGCTTCCAGGGCCGCCTGCCGTACGTCGTCCTCGCTGGCGTCGGCGGGGACCTCGACGCGGGCCCGGACCTTGCCGTTGATCTGCACCGGGTAGGTGACCGTCTCGGCGACCAGCAGCGCCGGGTCGGCGACCGGGAAGTCCGCGTACGTCAGCGAGGTGGCGTGGCCCAGCCGCTGCCACAGCTCCTCGGCGACGTGCGGAGCGAACGGCGCGACCATCAGCACCAACGGCTCGGCCACCTCGCGCGGAGTACCCGCCAGCCGGGTCACCCCGTTGGTCAGCTCGATCAGCTTGGCGATCGCGGTGTTGAACCGGATCTGTTCCATGTCGCCCCGGACACCGTCGATCACCTTGTGCAGCAGCCGCCGGGTCTGCTCGTCGGCCGGGTCGTCGGTGACCCGGGACTCGCCGGTCCGCTCGTCGACGATCGCCCGCCAGACCCGTTGCAGGAACCGGTAGGAGCCGACCACCGCCCGGGTCTCCCACGGGCGGGACACCTCCAGCGGGCCCATCGACATCTCGTACACCCGGAACGTGTCGGCGCCGTAGGCGGCACACATCTCGTCCGGGGTGACCACGTTCTTCAGGGACTTGCCCATCTTGCCGTACTCGCGGTTGACCTGGACGTCACCCAGGAAGAAGCCGCCGTCGCGCTCGGCGACCTCCTCCGCCGGCACGTACGCGCCCCGGGCGTCGGTGTACGCGTACGCCTGGATGTAGCCCTGGTTGAACAGCTTGCGGAACGGCTCGAACGACGACACGTGGCCCAGGTCGTACAGCACCTTGTGCCAGAACCGGGCGTACAGCAGGTGCAGCACGGCGTGTTCGGCACCGCCGACGTACAGGTCCACACCGCCGCAGTCGCCCTCGCCACGCGGGCCCATCCAGTACCGCTCGTTGTCCGCGTCGACGAACCGGTCACCGTTGGTCGGGTCCAGGTAGCGCAGCTCGTACCAGCAGGAGCCGGCCCACTGCGGCATCACGTTCGTCTCCCGGGTGTAGCGCTTCGGGCCGTCACCCAGGTCCAGCTCGACCTCGACCCAGTCCCGGCGGCGCGACAGCGGCGTCTCCGGGTTGCTGTTCGCGTCCTCCGGGTCGAAGGTGCGCGGGGAGAAGTCGTCCACCTCGGGCAGCTCGACCGGCAGCATCTCCTCCGGCAGCGCCACGGCCGCGCCGTCGGCGTCGTAGACGATCGGGAACGGTTCACCCCAGTAGCGCTGCCGGCTGAACAGCCAGTCCCGCAGCCGGTAGGTCACCGCGCCCTGGCCGTTGCCGGTCTCCTCCAGCCAGGCGATGATCCGGGCCTTGGCGTCGGCCACCCCCAGGCCGTTCAGGTCCAGGCCGCGCTCGGGCGCGGCGCTGTTCATCGCCGGCCCGTCCCCGGTGTACGCCTTGCCGTCGAAGCCCTCCGACGGCTGCACGGTACGCACGATCGGCAGCTCGAAGACCTCGGCGAACTCCCAGTCCCGCTCGTCCTGGGCGGGCACCGCCATGATCGCGCCGGTGCCGTAGCCGGCCAGCACGTAGTCGGCGATGAAGATCGGGATCTGCCCACCGGTGACCGGGTTGGTGGCGTACGCGCCGGTGAAGACGCCGGTCTTCTCCTTCGTCTCGGCCTGCCGCTCCACGTCGGTCTTGGCCGCCGCCGCCTTGCGGTACGCCTCGACGGCCTCCCGCGGGCCGCCGTGCCCGCCGGTCCACGCGTCCCGGGTGCCCGCCGGCCAGGCCGCCGGCACCAGCGTGTCGACCAGCTCGTGCTCCGGGGCCAGCACCATGTAGGTGGCGCCGAAGACGGTGTCGGGCCGGGTCGTGAACACCCGGATCGCCGCCGCCGGGGTCGGGGTCGGGAAGTCGATGTGCGCGCCCTGCGACCGGCCGATCCAGTTGCGCTGCATCAGCTTGATCGGCTCGGGCCAGTCCAGCTTGTCCAGGTCGTCCAACAGCCGGTCACCGTACGCGGTGATCCGCATCATCCACTGCTTCAGGTTGCGCTTGAAGACCGGGAAGTTGCCCCGCTCGGAGCGACCGTCGGCGGTGACCTCCTCGTTGGCCAGCACCGTGCCCAGCCCCGGACACCAGTTGACCGGCGCCTGCGACACGTACGCCAGGCGGTGGTCGTCGACGACGGCGCGTCGCTCGGCGGCCGACAGCTCGGCCCACGGCCGGCCGTCCGGGGTGCGCCGCACGCCCCCGGCGAACTCGGCGATCAGCTCGCTGATCGGCCGGGCCCGGCCGGCCTCGCGGTCGTACCAGGAGTTGAAGATCTGCAGAAAGATCCACTGGGTCCAGCGGTAGAAGTCGGTGTCGATGGTCGCCACCGAGCGCCGCTGGTCGTGGGCCAGTCCCAGCCGGCGCAGCTGCGCCCGGTACCGGTCGATGTTGGCCTCGGTGGTGGTCCGCGGGTGGGTGCCGGTCTGCACGGCGTACTGCTCGGCGGGCAGCCCGAACGCGTCGAAGCCCATCGCGTGCAGCACGTTACGGCCGGCCATCCGCTGGTACCGGGCGAAGCAGTCGGTGCCGATGTAGCCCAGCGGGTGCCCGACGTGCAGTCCGGCCCCGGACGGGTACGGGAACATGTCCAGCACGTACAGCTTCTCGGCGCCGGAGCGCGGGTGGCCCGGGTCGGCCAGCAGGCCGGACGGGTTCGGCGCGTGGAAGGCACCCTCCCGTTCCCAACGGTCCTGCCAACGGCGTTCGATCTCGTCGGCCAGTGCCGCGGTGTACCGGAACGGTGGGACGTCTGCCTCGGTCATGGCCTTCTCCTCGCGTCGCTCGGCGGAGTCTGTCGGAGTGCTGGCTGGTCTCGGGTCTGCCTCGACGGCCCGTTGCGGGCCGGCGGCGGGCACGAAAAAGCCCCTCACGCAGGAGGGGCCGCCGTGCTGTCGCGCGTTCAGCGCATCAGCACGGCCCGGTAAGAAGCAGGAAGACTCCGGCCATGTCCGGCAGTGTACCGCGCGTGGCGGGTGGCCGCCGTCGACCACCCCTCAGACCGGGTCGCGGGGCTGCTCGTCGCCACCCCCGCCGGCCCGGCCGCCGAGCTCGTCGTAGCGGGTGACCGGGGCCAGCGGGGCCCCGGACCGGTAGGCGGCCCGCGCCAGCGCGTAACCGCCGATCGGTGCCGTGAACAGTTGCAGCCCGACGGCGGCCAGGACCACCACCGCGGTACGCCAACCCGGTATCAGCAGCAGCACGCCGAGCAGCACGCAGCTCACCCCGAGGCTGGCCGCCTTGGCCACGGAGTTCATCCGGTGGTAGACGTCCGGCAGGCGGATCAGGCCGACCGCGCTGATCGCGATCAGCGCGGTGCCGAGCAGCAGCAGCGCCGACGCCAGCGAGATCCGGATCATCGCTGCCTCCGGTGCACCAGCCGGGCCATCGCCACCGTCGCGAGGAAACTCACCAGGGTGCCGGTCAGCACCAGGTCGAGCAGGTCGGGGGCGTGCAGCCGGGCGGCGAGCACCGCCAGGGCCGCCAGGAAGACGAAGAAGCCGAGATCCAGTGCGGCCGCCCGGTCGGCGTCGGTCGGACCGACCACCAGCCGGACGATCACCACCGTCATCGAGCCGGCGAGGACCACGAGCACCACGTCGAGCAGGATCATCGTCACCGCCGGACCACCTCCGTACGACCGGCGTCGGGACCGTCCGGGTGGGCGGCCGGGCGCAGCGCGGCCAGCAGCCGCCACTCCAGGTCGGTCACCGCCCGCCGGAACGCCACCGGGTCGGCGGCGTACATGCCGTGTACCCACAGCGCGGCGGTGGGTGCCCGGTGCACGCTCAGGGTCAGCGTGCCCGGGGTCAGGCTCACCGCCAGCGCCACCGCCGCCACCTCCGTGTCGGTGGCCGCCCGCAGCGGCACCCGCACCACCGCGGGCGCCAGCCGGGAACCCGGGGTGAGGATCTCCCAGGCCACGGCGAGGTTCGCCTGGACCAGCCGGACGGCGAAGTAGCCGGCGAACCGCAGGACGCGTCGGACCCGGACCGCCGTGCGGCGGGGAATCGTCATCGTGTCGCTGCTCATCGCCCGGTCACCGCCCGCACGTAGCCCGCCGGGTCGCGCAGCCCGGCCGCCGCCGTGTCGGCGAGGACCAGCAGCGGTGCGGCGGCCAACCCGGCCGCCAGGGAGAGACCGGCCAGCGCCAGCGGCGGGCCGACAAGTGTCGGTCCGATCCGCCGGGCCACGGTCGACGAGGCCGGCGGGTCGCCGGTGAACAGCGCGCTCCAGATCTTCACCATGGACAGCAGGGTGACCAGGCTGACCAGCACCGCGACGGTCATCGCCAGCCAGGCACCGGTCTCCGCGGTGGCCCGCAGCAGCAGGAACTTCGCCAGGAACCCGGAGAACGGCGGCAGGCCGGCCAGCGACAGCGCCGCCCCGGCGAAGGCCAGGGCGAGCGCGGGACGTTGCCCGGCCAGACCACCGGAGCCGTCGAGCCGGTCGGTACCCCGGCCGGCCCGTACCGCTGCCGCGCACAGGAACAACGCCGCCTTCACCAGGATGTACTGGGCCAGGTAGTAGACCGCCGCGGCCAGCGCGGCGGCGGTGAACAGGGCCACGCCGAGCAGCACGTAGCCGAGCTGGCTGACCATGTGGAAGGTCAGGATCCGCCGCATCGAGTTCTCGCCGACAGCGCCGAGCACGCCGACCACCATCGACAGCAGCGCCACCGCGCCGAGCAGCCAGCGGTATCCGGGATCACCGCCGTACACCACCGCGTAGATCCGGATCACCGCGTAGAGGCCGACCTTGGTCAGCAGCCCGGAGAAGAGCGCCACCACCACCGGCGAGGCCACCGGATAGGTGCGCGGCAGCCAGTCGTGCAGCGGCACCAGCGCGCTCTTGACGCCGAGGGCGAGCAGCACCACCCCGCAGGCGACCGCGACCGTCGGTTCGTCCCGTGCCGCGCCGGCCAGGTCACCCAGCCCGACCACTCCGGTGGTGCTGTAGACAAATGCCACCCCGGCCAGCAGCAGGGTGGAGCCGAGCAGGTTGGTGGCGACGTACACCCGTCCCGCGCCGCCGCGCCCGACCCCGCCGGCCAGGCTCAACAGCACGTACGAGGGCACCAGCATGACCTCGATCAGCACGAAGAGGTTGAACAGGTCGGTGGTGAGGAACGCGCCGCCGGCCCCGGCGGAGAGCACCAGCGCCAGCGGCAGGAAATACGGACGACGGTCGTCTCCGGTGCCGACGGCGGCGACGAGGCAGCCGAGCACCACCAGCGCCGTCACCGTGACCAGCAGGGCGCTGAGCGCGTCCGCCGCCAGGCTGATGGCGATCGGTCCGGGCCAGCCACCGACGCGCAGCACGACCAGCGCGCCCCCACTGGTCCGCGCCAGCAGGACCAGGCCGGCCACCAGCACCACCGTCATGGTGGCGAACGCGCCGACCCGATGCGGGCCGGGGCGGTTCGGCAGGGCGAGCAGCACCCCGGCGACCAGCAGCGGCCCGACCACCGGGATCAGGAGAAGACCACTCACCGCCGCCGCCCCGTGGTGCCGCGCCCGCCCGCCGCACCGGTGCCGTCGCCGCCGGACTCGGTGTCGCCGCCGTCGTCGTCCGCGGGATCCGCACCGCTGGCCGGCCCGCCTGCGCCGCGCCGCAGCAGGCCGAGCAGGTGGATGGTGACCCCGAAGGTGATCACGATGGCGGTCAGCACGAACGCCTGCGGCAACGGGTCGGCGGTGTCCGGGCCCACCTCCTGCAGCGCCGGGGTCCGCCGGCCGAGCCCACCGGCGGCCAGCAGCACCACGTTGACGGCGTGGCCGAGCAGCACGAAGCCCAGCACCACGCGCAGCAGCCCCGGCCGTAGCAGCAGGAACACCCCGGCGGCGACCAGGACGCCGACCACGAACGCGGCGCTCACCGGGCACCTCCGGTCTCCGGCAGGTCGGCCGGCTGGGCCGGCGGTACGCCGAGGCGGCGCACCGCGGCCACCACCAGCGCCAGGACCATCAGGTAGATCCCGAGGTCGAACAGCAGTGACGTGGACAGCGACGGCAGCGGATCCGGTGTGGTGAGGGTGAGCGGCGTGAGCGGCGACCGACGTGCGGCCAGCGGCACCAGAGCGGCGACCGTGGCGGTCAGCAGCCCCGCCGCCGCCAGCGGCGCCGACCTGAGGCGGCCCAGCAGCGGCGCCCCGCCGGGGTGCGCCAACTGGCCGAGCCCGACGGCGGTGCCCGCCAGCAGCGCCCCGATGAAGCCGCCGCCGGTCTCCTCGTGTCCACGCAGGAACAGCACCGCCGAGGCGAGCAGCATCACCGGCGCGAGCACCCGGTAGGCGAGGCCCAGCACCAGGTCGTCGCCGGCTGGCCCGGTCCTGGCCGGCTCGACCGGCCGACCGGCGGCGAGCCGGACCAGTCCGAGCGCCACCACCGCGAGCACCACCGCCTCACCGAGGGTGTCCAGGGCCCGGAAATCCACCAGGATGGTGTTCACGACGTTGGCGCCGCCGGTCAGTTCCTCCGCCCGGTCGAGGTACCACCGACCGGGGTCGGACAGCCGGTCGGGTCCGGTCAGCACGGCCGTACCCGCGGCCGCCGCGCCACCCGTGGCGACCGCGAGCAGGGCCGCGCCGGTGACCGACGAGCGTCGCCCGACGGGGGCGAGCCGGCGCGGCTGCTGCCGCAGCGCCAGCATGACGACCACCGCGGTCAGCACCTCCACCAGCATCAGGGTCAACGCCACGTCGGGTGCGCCGAGGGTCAGGAACCACGCCGACAACAGCAGCCCCACCACTCCGGTGAGCCCGATCGCGGCCAGCGCGGAGCGCGCCACCAGCAGCCCGGCGAGCGCCGTCACGAGCAGCCCCAGCAGCAGCCAGTCACCGGGCCGGGCCGGGTCACCGCCGAGGCCGGCCGGGACGTCGGGCAGCGCCACCGCGGCGACCGCGGCCAGCGCCACCGCCGCCAGCAACGGACGGGCCAGGTAGGGCGCCGGGTCCGGCGCGTGCGCGCTCCGGGCGACGATCGAGCCCACGTGCAGCAGCGCCTGTCGGGCCCGCTCGAACAGCGCGGCGAACGGCGGGGCGGTGGGTACGGCCCGAAGCCACCGGTCCACCCGGACCCGGCCGAGGAACATCAGCACACCCAGCAGCACGGTGAGCACGCTCAGCCCCAACGCCGGGGTGAAGCCGTGCCAGAAGGCCAGGTAGGGCGGCGTACCTTCCGGGCGGGCATCGTCTGCCGCCCGCTCCACGAGCGGGCTCAGCACGACCACCGTGGGCCCGAGCGCGGTCGCCACCAGCGCGGCCACCGCGGCCGGGGCGAGAAACGCCCAGGACGGCTCGCGCAGTTGGCGTTGCCGGGTCGGTCCCTCCACCATCCCGTGCACCAGACGGGCCGCGTACGCGAAGGTGAGCACCGAGGCGAGCACCCCGAGCCCGGCGGCGGACCAGCCCAACCACCCTCCCCCGGAGGCCCCGCCGAGGGCCTCGAAGATCGCCTCCTTGCCGACGAAGCCGATGGTGGGCGGCAGGCCGGCCATCGACATCGCCGCCAGTACGGTGAGCCAGACCGTCGCCGGCATCACCCGGTGCAGCCCGGCCAGCTCCCGCACGTCGCGGCTGCCCGCCTGATGGTCGATGATGCCGACCAGCATGAACAGGGTCGCCTTGAACAACGCGTGGGCGACGGTGTAGAGGATCGCCGCCGCGTCGGCGTCCGGTGTGCCGACGCCGATCACGCCGACCAGCAGGCCGAGCTGGCTGACCGTCGAGTACGCCAGCAGCGCCTTGAGGTCGTACTGGCGCAGTGCGAGCAGCGCGCCGAGGATCGCGGTGAGCAGCCCGACGACGATCAGCGCGCCGTCCCACGCCCAGGAGCCGCCGAACACCGCCGAGAAGCGCATCAGCAGGTAGATTCCGGCCTTCACCATCGTCGCCGCGTGCAGGTACGCGCTCACCGGCGTGATCGCCACCATCGCGCCCGGCAGCCAGAAATGGAACGGCAGCTGCGCGGACTTGGTGAACGCCGCGACGATCACCAGCGTGCCCACCGCCCAGGCCGGTCCGCCGTTCAGCCGCTCCGGCTCGGCCACGATGGTGTCCAGGCTGGTGGTGCCGAGGTGCACCGCCAGCAGCACGATCGCGGTCAGCAGCGCCAGACCGCCGGTGACGGTGACCAGCAACGCCCGCACGGCCGGTCCGGTGGCCGCCGGCCGGCCGCCCTGCCCGATCAGGACGAAGGAGAGAATCGAGGTGAGCTCCCAGAAGACGAAGAGCACCAGCAGGTCGTCGGCGAGGACCAGGCCCAGCATCGCGGCG
Organism: Verrucosispora sp. WMMC514; assembly: GCF_027497295.1. Classification (NCBI taxonomy): domain Bacteria; kingdom Bacillati; phylum Actinomycetota; class Actinomycetes; order Micromonosporales; family Micromonosporaceae; genus Micromonospora; species Verrucosispora sp. WMMC514. The sequence goes on from NZ_CP114906.1 coordinate 513,859, forward strand.
GCGAAGAGGGTCATCGTGACGTACACCCGCTCCTGCTCCACCTCGGTGCCGTCGAGGTAGCGGGGGCAGTAGGCCATGATGAGCGCGCCCACCCCCAGGGCCAGCAACGCGAAGACCAACCCCAGCGCGTCCATCCGCAACGCGGCGTGGACCTCCGGTCCGGGCAGCCACCGCCACGCCACGGCGACCTCCCGGTCGTCGAGGATCACCGGCAACCGGCTGAGCAGCAGTGCCGCCCCGGCCAGGTAGCCGGCGGCCAGCGGATACCCGGCGTCGCGGCCGAAACGCCGCACCAGCAGCGGTACGCAGGCCGCCAGGCCGACCTGCCAGGCGAGCGCGGCGGCGAGGATCACCTCGTCATGTCCTCCCGTCCGGGCACGCGGATTCGGGCCCGCTTACCCGGCAGAACCGACGACATGCGCTGCGTAAATGACAAATCACTGCGTAAGCGCTCAAACACCTGCGGCGGTCGGCGTTGACGACAAACATGGTTAGCCTGAGAGGCCAGTGAGATTGCCGCGGCACATGAGGCTCGCACGTCGCGAACGAAACGGCGGGGCCAGGTGCTCTCTAGGAGAGCTGCCGTGACGGCGACGAGGAGGAGGCCCGTGACACAACAGACCTGGGACGACGTTGGCGGTCTGCTGCCGTACGACGAGTTCCGCGCCGCCAGTGACGCGATCGTTACCAACATCGAACAGGTCATCGAGGGCAAGACCGCGACCGTGCGGCTGGCGCTGGCCGTCCTGCTCGCCGAGGGTCACCTGCTCATCGAGGACGTGCCCGGCGTCGGCAAGACCAAGCTGGCCAAGGCCCTGGCCCGGTCGATCGACTGCTCGGTGCGCCGCATCCAGTTCACGCCGGACCTGCTGCCCAGCGACGTCACCGGGGTCAGCGTCTACAACCAGGAGACCCACGACTTCGAGTTCCGCCCGGGTGCCGTCTTCGCCAACCTGGTCGTCGGCGACGAGATCAACCGGGCCTCGCCGAAGACCCAGTCCGCGCTGCTGGAGTGCATGGAGGAACGGCAGGTCACCGTCGACGGCGTGACCTACCAGTTGCAGACGCCGTTCATGGTGATCGCCACCCAGAACCCGATCGAGATGGAGGGCACCTACCCGCTGCCGGAGGCGCAGCGCGACCGGTTCACCGCCCGCATCGCCATGGGATACCCGGACCCGACCGCCGAGCTGGCCATGCTCGACGGGCACGGGGCGCTCGACCCGCTTTCCGGGCTGCGGCCGGTCTCCGACGCCGACACCGTACGCCGGCTGATCGGTCACGTCCGGCAGGTGCATGTCGCCGACGCGGTCAAGCAGTACGCGGTAGACCTGGTCACCGCCACCCGCGAGTCCCCCGACCTGCGGCTGGGCGCCTCCCCCCGGTGCACTCTGCAACTGCTGCGCACCGCCCGCGCGGTGGCCGCCCTCGACGGGCGGGACTACGTCCTGCCCGACGATCTCCAGGTGCTCGCCGTGCCGGTGCTGGCGCACCGGATCATTCCCACGGCCGACGCCCAGCTCGCCCGGCGTACCACCGACGCGATCGTCGCCGACCTGGTGCACCGGTTGCCGCTGCCGCACGACCGCAAGCGCTCGCCCTACGACACCCGGCCACCGAGCGGTAACGGCCGGGCCCCCTTCGAGCCGCGGAGGCCGTGACGTGCGAGTCGGGCTGCGCGGGCTGACCACCCGCGGCCGCTCCTTCCTGGCCGCGGGGGTGGCGGCGGCCGTCTCCGCCGGCATCCTCGGCGAGAAGGACCTGCTGCGGGTGGCCGTGCTGCTGGCCGTCCTGCCGCTGCTCGCCGCGCTCTACGTCGGCCGCAGCCGCTACAAGCTCGCCTGTCACCGGTCGCTGGAGCCACACCGGGTGCCGGTCGGCGCGACCGCCCGGGTGGTGCTGCGCCTGCAGAACATGTCCCGGCTGCCCACCGGCACCCTGCTGCTGGAGGACCGGCTCCCGTACGCCCTGGGCAGCCGGCCCCGGGTGGTGCTGGAACGTCTCGGCGCACACCAGGCCAGTTCCGTGGCGTACACGGTGCGTGCCGACGTGCGGGGCCGGTACGAGGTGGGGCCGCTCGTGGTCCGGATGACCGACCCGTTCGGTCTCTGCGAACTCACCCGCGCCTTCCCCGGTACCGACCGGCTCACGGTCGTCCCGCAGGTGGTTCCGTTGCCGTCGGTGCGGCTGCCGGGTGAGTACGCCGGCAGCGGTGAGAGCCGGGCCCGCTCGGTTGCGGTGCACGGCGAGGACGACGCGGCCACCCGGGAGTACCGGCGCGGTGACGACCTGCGCCGGGTGCACTGGAAGTCGACCGCGCGCACCGGCGAGCTGATGGTGCGACGGGAGGAGCAGCCCTGGGAGAGCCGGGCGACGGTGTTGCTGGACACCCGCGCGTACGGCCACCGGGGCGACGGGCCGACGGCCAGCTTCGAGTGGGCGGTCTCCGCCGCCGCCAGCATCGCGGTACATCTGCGCCAGGCCGGCTACAAGCTTCGCCTGGTGACCGGCTCGGGCGCGGACGTCGACGCCACCGAGGGCGCCGGCGACGGCCTGCTGCTCGACCAGCTCGCCGAGGTCAGGCTCGACCAGCGGGTCGAGATCACCACCCTGGTGCAGCACGTCCGGCAGCGCGCCGACGGCGGGCTGATCATCGGCCTGTTCGGGTCGCTGAGCACCGCCGAGGCGGAAGTGCTGGCCGGGCTGCGGGCCAACGGCGCCACCTGTGTCTGCTTCCTGCTGGACAGCTCCGCCTGGCTGAACCTGCCGACGCCCGCGCGGGCGGAGGCCGATCAGGCGCACGACACCGCGGCACTGGCGCTGCTGCATTCCGGCTGGCGGGTGATCGGCGTCGACCACGGCGGCCGGCTACCGGCGCTCTGGCCGCAGGCCGGGCGGGGCTCGCAGGGGTTCGCGCTACGGGCGGCGATGGCCGAGACCGTGGCCGGTGGCGTGCGATGAACGGAAGGTCCCCCTCATGATCGCCCATCGGAACCTGGGCCTGGTGGCCGCCGGCGCGACGCTGCTCGCGGCGGCGCCGCTGTCGGCCATCTTCGAACGCTGGACGTGGCTGGTCCAGGCGGTCATCGCGGTGGCCGCGGTGGCGGCCGCGGCGGCGCTGGCCCGCCTCGGCCGGACCCCGCTGTGGGTCCAGATCCTGGCCATGGTCGGCGGCCTCACCCTCGCCCTGACCTGGCTGTTCCCCAGCGGCAGCGAACTGCTGGCGGTGCTGCCCACCCCGGCCACCTTCGGGCACTTCGCCGAGCTGCTCGGCAACTCGGTCGAGGACATGCGCTCCCACGGCGTGAAGGTCCCGGACACCGACCCGCTGCTGTTCGTCACGGTGCTCGGCATCGGCGGGGTGGCGGTGCTGGTGGACGTGCTCTGCGTCGGGCTGCGCCGCCCCGCCCTGGCCGGTCTGCCCATGCTTGCCATCTACTCGGTGCCGGTGGCGGTCTACGTGGACAGCGTTCCACCGGTGCCGTTCGCGATCGGCGCCGCCGGTTTCCTCTGGTTGCTGGTCACCGACAACGTGGACCGGGTCCGCCGGTTCGGCCGCCGGTTCACCGGAGACGGCCGCGACGTCGACGTCTGGGAGTCGTCGCCGCTGGCCGCCGCCGGCCGCCGCCTGGCGGTGGTGGGCCTCGCGCTGGCCGTGCTGGTGCCGTTGGCCGTGCCCGGGATGACCGCCGGGCTGATGACCACCCTCAACTCCGGCACCGGCTCCGGCATCGGTCCCGGGTTCGGCGGCTCACCCGGTCGGGTCGACCTCTTCGCCGCGCTCAGCGGGCAGCTCAACCAGTCCCAGGTGACCGACCTGGTGACCGTCACCACCACCGAGGAGGAGCCCTTCTACCTGCGCTTCGGCGTCGCCGACGACCTGCGTGCCGACGGCTTCCGGGTGCGCGGCCCCAATGGCAGGCGGGTCAACGGCGACCTGCCCGATCCCTCGGGTCGCTCGGTGCCGGGCGTCCAACGCACCCGGCAACGGGCCACCGTGCAGGTCAGCCGGGAGCTGAACATGCCGCTGCTGCCGGTCTACGCCGAGCCGGTCAGCTTCGCCGAGTTGGGCAACAGCTGGTTCTACGACCCGAACCTGCAGGTCGTCTTCTCCAACCGGGAGAACTCCCGGGGCAAGGAGTACTCCTTCGACTACGTGCGCTCGTCGTACAGCCCGCAGGCGCTGCGACGGGCCCGACCGCTGCCGGCGGACCTGCCGCTGCGCCGGCAGCAGACCGTGACGCCGGACGTGCCGGAGGTCCGCACCCTGGTGGAGGACCTGATCCGGGGGGCACGCACCGAGTACGACAAGGTGCGGGCCATCTACGACTACTTCTCCGAGGACAACGGCTTCAGCTACCGGCTCAGCACCGAGCAGGGCACCAGTGGCCAGGCGATTCTCGACTTCCTGCAGAACAAGGTCGGCTACTGCCAGCAGTACGCCGCGGCGTTGGCCTGGATGGTCCGCGACGCGGGTATCCCGGCCCGGGTCGCCTTCGGGTTCACCAACGGGAGCCGGCGCAGCGACGACACTCTCACCTTGACCAACCGCAACCTGCACGCCTGGACCGAGGTCTACTTCGACCAGATCGGCTGGGTGCCCTTCGACGCCACCCCGGCCTACGGCGTGCCGGGTTCGACCCGCTCGGCCTGGGCGCCGGACGTGGACGCCCCGGAGGAGAGCACGCCGCAGGGCGGCACGTCGGACACCCCCGACGAGACGGATCCGTCGGCCGACGCGGAGCAGGGACCGAACCAGTTCGAGGAGGGCGAGGACCCGGGCGCGGCGGCCGGCTCCGACACTCCCGCCGAGCAGCGGCCCCGCTGGCCGTGGCTGGTCGCCGCCAGCGTCCTGACGCTGCTGGTGTTGCTCGCCGTGCCCGCACTGCGCCGGCTCGCCCTGCGTCGCCGTCGGGGCCGGCCGGCACCGGTGGTACGGACGGTCGACGCGTCGGACGCGACCCCGTCCGCGACCGGTCAACCGGTCATGGTGGTCGCCACCGATCCGGACCGGGCGCGGGCCGACGCGCACGCCGCCTGGGACGAACTGATCGACACGCTCGTCGACTACCGGATCGGGGTGGACCGGACCGAGACCCCACGCGCCACGGCGGAGCGGCTGGCCCGGGAGCGGCTGGCCACGCAGGACGACGCCGGGTCGGCGGTACGCCTGCTCGGTCGGGCGGAGGAGCGGGCCCGTTACGCCCGGGACCCGTTGACCGGCGAACCGCTGCCGGCGGCCCTGCGGACGGTGCGCGGCGCACTCGCCGGGCAGGCGGATCGGCGGACCCGCCTGGTGGCGACCGTGCTGCCGCCGTCGGTGTTGTCCCGGTGGCGCACGGCCATCGCGGACAACTCGTCCCGACTGGTCAACTCGGCCGGGCAGGTGCGCCGCAGGCTGCTGCGATTCAGTCCGCGCCGGCTGATCGCCAGCCGCGCGAGTCGATGATCTGGGTTGCCGGCGAGACGTGTGGGGCCGAGCAGTGTTGTGAAGGAGTGTGACGGGTAAACCCGGTTCGGTTTTCGCGACACGTGTCAGGGTGACAGGAAATGTCACCCTGACATGTTCGTTGAATGCGCCGTCCGCCCATTGGACGCGTCGTTCGGTGACCGTCCGGGACCTGGGCCAGGTCTGGACGGCGATCCGACAGGGCGGCCGACGACGACAACCACGACGGCAGCAGGCAACCCGACGCGTCGCTACGGCAGCTGGGCCGTTCGCGCGCCACTTACCCGGGCACGTCGGCCCGGGGTGACCTGTTTCCTCGTCAGCGGCGGAACGCGGTCAGCGGTGCCCCTCCGGGCGCTGCCGCCACCGGTCCTCCATCCGGTCGAGGAAACCCGACCTCCGGCCGGCACGGCCGCGGGACCGGCGACGACTCGCCGTGCCCCCGACGACGTGCAGGTCGGGTGACTGCGCCCGACGATGCGACTGCACCGCGAACGCGGCCGAGGCCAGCATGACTACGAATCCCGCCACTGCCAGCGGCGGAGTCTTGATCACCGCGCCATAGACCAGCAACGCCAGGCCAGCGATGATCACGCCGGCAGCGACGAGCAGGCGACGCCGCGCGTGGAAGCGCGGATCGCTGGCGCGCACGGCCGAGGCGAACTTGGGGTCCTCGGCAAGCGACCGCTCGATCTGCTCGAACAGCCGCTGCTCGTGCTCCGAGAGCGGCACGGCACTCCTCCCCGGTCACGTTGGTCGGTCCGGTCGGACCGACAGACCGTGGCAGCCAACCGGCTGCTTACCCGCAAGTCTACGAGGGCCCTCGCGCGTCGGAAAGCGGGACGACCTACGGTCGGGTCGGATTTTCATTTCGTCGGGGTTCGCGCCCGCTGAGAAGACTGGCCGGTCCTATGACGGACCGCCCGAAACGGGCAGCCGCCGCGTCGGCGGCGACCTCCGCCTCCCGCCAACCCCGCTCCGGCTGCCCGAGGGCGAGCTGCTGCGGCGTCTGGTCGGCCGCCGTCAGTCCCTCCGCCCGGACACCGAGCAGGCGGATCCGCTCACCCGGGTTCAACGCGGTGTAGAGCGCCCACGACGTGTCGAACATCTCCCGGGCAACGTCGGTCGGCACGTCCAGGGTGCGGGCCCGGCTCACGGTGCGGAAGTCGGCGGTGCGGACCTTGAGCGACACCGTCCGTCCCACCTGCCCGCCGGCCCGCAACCGGGCACCGACCTTCTCCGCCAGGGCCAGCAGAGTCCGGCGGATCTCGGCCGGGTCGTCGACGTCCACGTCGAAGGTGACCTCCGCGCCGATCGACTTCTCCGCCTGCTCCGGGCTGACCCGGCGTGGGTCACGACCCCAGGACAGCTCGTGCAGGTGCGCGGCGGCCGCCTCGCCGAGCGCGGTCCGCAGCATGCCCGGCGACGCCTGCGCGAGATCGCCGATGGTACGCAGCCCGAGCCGCAGCAGTGCCTGCTCGGAACGCTCCCCCACCCCCCACAACGCGCCGACCGGTAGCGGGTGGAGAAACTCGAGCACCCGGTCGGCCGGCACCACGAGCAGACCGTCGGGCTTCGCCCGGGTCGAGCCGAGCTTGGCCACGAACTTGCTCGGCGCGACCCCGACCGAGCAGGTCAGCCCCTGCTCGGTCGCGACCCGCTCGCGGATGCGGCGGGCGATCTCCGCGGGCCGGCCGAACAGTCGCCGGGCACCGGCGACGTCGAGGAACGCCTCGTCCAGCGAGAGCGGCTCGACCAGCGGCGTGACGTCCCGGAAGATCTGCATGACCGCCCGCGAGGCCGCCGAGTAGCGGGCGAAGTCGGGGGGAAGGAAGACCGCGTGCGGGCAGAGGGCACGGGCCCGCATCGTGGGCATCGCGCTGCGGACGCCGTACCGCCGGGCCTCGTAGCTGGCCGAACTGACCACGCCGCGCGGACCGACCCCACCGACCACGACGGCCCGGCCGCGCAGCTCGGGTCGGTGCCGGACCTCCACCGAGGCGTAGAAGGCGTCCATGTCGACGTGCAGGATCGGGCACCCGGTGTCGTCGGCACCGGGCCCGAACCGGGGATCGCCGCCCCGGGGTAGCGACTGGCTGCGGCCCACCCGCGCAGGTTAGCCCGCCGGGCTGACATTCCGGCCGGTCAGCCCCGCACCACCAGCAGCGGAACGGTCATCTCGGCCGCGGTGTCCGCACCGTGGAAGGCCACCAACCGGGACACCATCGGCGGCTCCGACCGGCTGGCCAGCACGGCGTACGTGTCGTTGCAGACCACCACGACGTCGCCGATCCGGTCCAGGTGGCCGGTGGCCACCGGCCCGAACCGGCCGCTGGCCACCACCTCCGCACGGGTGAGCACCCGGGCGGCGGTGCCGAGCACCGCCGACCAGGCGGCCACCACGTCGTCGGTGGCCCCGGGGGCGACATGCAGGTAGCGCACCCGGGGCTCGCCCGCCACCACCCGCACCCCGGCGGTCAACCGGGGGTCGGTGTCCAGGTCGAACCGGTCTCCGTGCGGGATGTCTAGCTGCCCGTGGTCGGCGGTGACCAGCAGCGCGGCGTCGGGCGGCAACCCGTCCACCAGCCGGGCCAGCAATCCGTCCAACTCGGTCACCGCCACCCGCCACGGCAACGAGTCGACGCCGCTGAGATGACCGTGCCGGTCGACGTCCGGGTGGTAGGCGGAGACGAGGGTCGGACCGGGTCCCGCGGTCAACGCCGCCAGCGTGGTGGCGGCCACCGCGTCGACCCCGACCGCGCCCCGGTAGTCACCGCCCCGGTTGGCGGCCAGGGTCAGACCGGTGCCACCGAACTCCGGCCGGCTCACCACGGTCACCGCCACACCCGCCGCCCGGGCCCGCTCCAGCTGGGTGGGGACCGGCTGCCAGCGCAACGGGTCGGGATCGCCGGCACGCCACTCGATGTGGTTGAGCACCCGCTCGGTGCCCGGACGGCACACGGTGAAGCCGAGCACCCCGTGCGCGCCGGGCGCCACGCCGGTGCCCAGGGTGACCAGGCTGGTCGGGGTGGTGGAGGGGAAACCGGAGGTGAGCGGTCGACCGGACGCGGCGGTCAGCCCGGTCAGCGTCGGCGCGTACGGCGCGGCGGTCGGGATCTGGTACCAGCCCAGGCCGTCGACCAGCAGCACGGCGATCCGGCGCACCCCGGACAGTTCGGTGGCGAGGCCGAGCGGATCCGCGACCCCGGGGACACCGAGCACGGCCAGCGCGCTGGGCAGTACGTCGGCGAGACTGCCACCGCCGTAGGCCGGCGCGACGACCTCCAGCGGCCGGGCCCGGCCGAGCACGCCGGTCATGCCGGGCGGCGGGCGAACAGGTGCAGCTGGGCCGCGACGTCCCGCCAGGGTGGTTGGGCGGCGAGCGTCCGCTCCAACTCGACCAGGGCCGCCGCCTGACCGTCCGCCACGGCCGCGGGCAGCAGATCGGCCAGGACGCGTACGCCGTGGATCTCCTCGACGGTGAGCCCCGCGGTGGCCAGCAGCGCGGCGGCGTCCTCGACGTCGAAGCGGCGGCGCAGGGTGTCCCGCTCGCCGGCGGTGCCGACCGGATCGGCGGCCAGGGTCGCGGCCACGTCGAGGTGCCCGTTCATCGCCCGGCCGAGCACCGCGGCGGCCCGCCCGGCGACCAGCACGCTCGCCGCACCGCCCGGTCGCAGCACGCCGGCCAGCGCGGACACCACAGGTGCCGGTTCGTCGACGACCTCCAGCACGGCGTGGCAGAGCACCAGGTCGACGCTGGCCGGCTCGATCAGCCCGGCCAGCGCGTCGGCGTCACCCTGCACCGCGCGTACCCGCCCGGCCACCCCCGCCTCGGCGGCCCGGCGACTGAGCGCGGCGAGCGCGTCAGGACTGGCGTCGACCACGGTCACCCGGTGCCCGGCCCGGGCCAGCGGCACCGCGAAGCCGCCGGTGCCACCCCCCACGTCCAGCACGGTCAGCTCGGCGGCCGGCCGGCGGTCCAGCTCGGCGCGCAGCACCGACCAGACCACGGCGGTACGGGGGGTGAGCGGCGGCCCGGCCGGGCCTGGGGTCTGTTCCACCCGGTCGAGCCTAGTCAGCCGGGCACAGATCACCAGGGGGCACCTGTCCACCGTCAGCGGAAGTCGCGGGAGGCGGGACGGACCGGCGCCTCGATCGGGTCCAGCCGGTCGGCGACCAGGTTGACCACCCCCTCGTGCCGCTGCAGCCGGCCCCGCACCACCAACGCGGTGCTGGTGCGGGCCACCCGTCGATGCCGCTGCCACAGCCCCGGCGAGCAGGTGACGTTGAGCATGCCGGTCTCGTCCTCCAGGTTGAGGAAGGTGACTCCACCGGCGGTCGCGGGCCGCTGCCGATGGGTGACGATCCCACCGACCCGGATCCGCCGGCCCGGCTCCACCCGACCCAACCGGTCGATCGGGACCGCGCCCACGGCGTCCAACTGCGGCCGGATGAACCGGGCCGGGTGGTTCTCCGGCGACAAACCGGTGGCCCAGACGTCGGCGACCAGCCGGTCCACCTCCTCCATTCCGGGCAGCACGGGTGCCGCCGTACCGGTGACCGTGCCGGGCAACCGGCCGGGCCGCTCCTGGGCCGCCGCGCCGGCCGCCCAGAGCGCCTGCCGCCGGGTCAGCCCGAAACAGGCGAAGGCGTCCGCGGTGGCCAGCGCCTCCAACTGGGCGGCGGTCAGCCCCACCCGCCGGGCCAGATCCGACATGTCGCGGTACGGGCCGTTCGCCGCCCGCTCGGCCTCGATCCGGTCGGCCACACCGTCGCCGAGGGTACGCACGCTGGACAGCCCGAGCCGGACCGCCGGGCCGCCCAGCCCCCAGGCGTGCGGCGGTTCACCCGCCCGGCTGCCCCAGCGGGTGTCCGGGGTGGACTCCAGCACCGGCTTCGCGTCGCTGGCGTTGACGTCCGGTCGGCGTACCTGCACGCCGTGCCGGCGGGCGTCGTCGACCAGGGTCTGCGGCGAGTAGAAGCCCATCGGCTGGGCGCTGAGCAGCGCGGCCAGGAACGGGCCCGGGTGGTAGCGCTTCAGCCAGGAACTGGCGTAGACCAGGTAGGCGAAGCTCATCGCGTGGCTCTCCGGGAAGCCGTAGCTGGCGAACGCGGTGAGCTTGCGGTAGACGTCGTCGGCCAGTTCACCGGTGATGCCGCGCTCGGCCATGCCCCGGTAGAGCCGGTCGGCGATCTGCTCCATCCGCCGCACCGACCGTTTGGCGCCCATCGCCCGGCGCAGCTGGTCGGCCTCGGCCGCGTCGAAGCCGGCCAGGTCGATGGCGAGCTGCATCAACTGCTCCTGGAACAGCGGCACGCCGAGGGTCTTCTCCAGCGCGTTACGCATCAGCGGATGCGCGTAGGTCACCGGCTCCTGGCCGTTCTTGCGCCGGATGTACGGGTGCACCGAGCCGCCCTGGATCGGGCCGGGCCGGATCAGCGCCACCTCGACCACCAGGTCGTAGAACGTCCGGGGCTTGAGCCGGGGCAGGGTGGCCATCTGGGCCCGGCTCTCCACCTGGAACACCCCGACCGAGTCGGCCCGGCAGAGCATGTCGTAGACCTCGGGGTCGTCGAGCGTCATGTCGCCGAGATCCAGGCTCATCCCGATCATGTCGTAGCCGTAGTGCAGGGCCGACAGCATGCCGAGGCCGAGCAGGTCGAACTTGACCAGGCCGACGGCGGCGCAGTCGTCCTTGTCCCACTGGAGCACGCTGCGGCCGGGCATCCGCCCCCACTCCACCGGGCAGACCTCGATCACCGGCCGGTCGCAGATCACCATGCCGCCGGAGTGGATGCCCAGGTGCCGGGGGAACGTCTGGAGTTCGTTGGCGTACGCGACCACCTGCTCGGGGATCTCCGGCACGTCCACCGTGGCCACGTCGCCCCAGCGGTCGATCTGTTTGCTCCACGCGTCCTGCTGGCCGGGTGGGAAGCCGAACGCCTTGGCCACGTCCCGCACCGCCGAGCGGGGGCGGTAGGAGATCACGTTGGCCACCTGGGCGGTGTGTTCCCGGCCGTAGCGGGCGTAGACGTGCTGGATGACCTCCTCCCGGCGGTCGGACTCGATGTCCACGTCGATGTCGGGCGGCCCGTCGCGCTCGGGAGCCAGGAAGCGCTCGAACAGCAGCCGGTGCCGGACCGCGTCCACGTTGGTGATCCGCAGCGCGTAGCAGACCGCCGAGTTCGCCGCCGAACCCCGGCCCTGGCAGTAGATGTCCGCCCGCCGGCAGAAGTCGACGATGTCGTACACCACCAGGAAGTAGCCGGGGAAACCCAACTCCTCGATCATGTTCAGCTCGTGGTCGAGTTGCGCGTACGCCTGCGGGTGCGCCTCGCGCGGGCCGTAGCGTTCCCGGGCGCCCTGCTCGGTGAGGTGGCGCAGCCAGCTCATCTCGGTGTGCCCCGGCGGCACCGGGTACGCCGGCAGCTGCGGCGCCACGAGCTGGAGGTCGAAGGCAAGCTCGGCACCGAACTCGGCGGCCCGGGCCACCGCGCCCGGGTAGGCGGCGAACCGGGCCGTCATCTCGGCGCCGTCACGCAGGTGGGCGGTGCCCGCCGCGGGCAGCCAACCGTCGATCTCGTCCAGGCTGCGTCGGGCCCGCACGGCCGCCAGGGTGGTGGCCAGTCGACGCCGCCCCGGTGTCGCGTAGTGCACGTTGTTCGTGGCCACCGTGGGCAGGCCGGCGGCGGTCGCCAGCTCGGCCAGGGCGTCGTTGCGGTCGCCGTCGACCGGATGCCCGTGGTCGGTCAGCTCCACCGCCACCGTCTCCGCGCCGAACAGCGCGGTGAGCCGGTCCAGCTCGCGGGCCGCCGCGTCGACCCCCTCGGTGAGCAGGGCGGCCGGCACGTGGCCCTTGCGGCAGCCGGTGAGCACCAGCACGTGGTCGCGCAGGTCGGCGGCGATCTCCTCCAGCTCACCGTAGACCGGGCGGCCCTTCTCACCGCCCCGCAGCTGGGCGCGGGCGATGGTCGTGGCCAGCCGGGCGTACCCCTCGTGGCCGTGGGCCAGCAGCAGCAGGTGGTTGCCGTGCGGGTCGGGTACGCCGTTCTGCGGACCGGGCAGGCCGAGGGACAGTTCCGCTCCGAAGATCGTCGGCAGGCCCAGCGCGCGGGCCGCCTCGGCGAACCGCACCACACCGTAGAACCCGTCGTGGTCGGTGACGGCGAGTGCGGTGAGCCCCAACCGGACGGCCTCCTCGGCCAGTTCCTCGGGGTGGCTGGCACCGTCGAGGAAGCTGAAGTTGGTGTGCGCGTGCAGCTCGGCGTACGGCGGCACGCCGTCGGGCCGGGCCAGCTCCGGCGGCCGGTAGTGCTCCCGCCGCCGGCTCCACGCCGGCGAGTCACCCCCGTCGGCGTCGACCGCGAGCGGATCCACCACGTGCAGGTGCCGCCCCGCACCGCCGCCTTTCCCACCCCCGCCCGGCCCGTCGCCGCTCCTTCCGTCGCTCGACCGCCCGGAGAGCACCCGCTCCAACTCCGACCACGGCAGCCGGGGATTGTGGAAACTCACCACCCCCACCTCGCCGTCGCACCCCGTCCCCTCAGGATCTTGGTACGAAAAGACCCTCTGGAGGGCTGTTTCGTACCAAGATTCACATCAGTCATAGATCGCCTCCACCAGCCACTGGCCGGACTCGACGGCGAGCAGCAGGGCGCTGCCGTCGGCGAGGCGGACCTGGAACCGGGCTCGGCGGCGGGCCTCGGCCGGTGCCCACCACCGCTCGTCGACCGGCCACGGACCGGCCCAGCCGACGATCTCGACCGACGAGACCGGCCCACCGCGAAGGACGGTGGCCGAAGCGGCGGAGGTGGAAGCGGCGGCACCCGGGATGGGATCGGGGCTGGTGGCCTGCGGTGACACCGGGCCGATGCTCAGCCGGGCCGGTGGCGCGCTGACCGCCAGCCGCGCGCTCACCACCACCGGCGCGCCGGTGGCGTCGAGCACGCTCGCGGCGAGCGGGACGGGCAGCACCACGGCCGGCGAGGGCGGCGGCAGCCGCCCCGGCCAGGACGGTACGGCCGGCCCGGTGTTCACCCGCCGCCCACCGGCACGGGCCGGTCCACCGCCGGAGGCCACCGGCCCGCCACCGGGGCGGGCGGGCCGGCGCTCGTCGCCCCAGGGCACCAGCCGGGTCTGGTCGGCCGGGGATCGCCCGCCGCCGAGCACCGCGGTGACCACCGCCTCGGGACCGAGCAGGCCCTGCACCCGACTCAGCGCGCGGTGCGCCCGCTCGCGTTCCGCGCCGGTCTCTCCCCACAGCCCGGGTTGCAGACCGGCCTGGGCCAGCACCCCGTCCGGCAGCAGCCGCAGCCGGATGATTCCGGCGGTGGGACGGGCCGGCCGGTCACCGCCGCGCCGGGCACCGGAGAGCCAGCCGTCCAGTTGCCAGCGGACCCGGTCGGCGATCGCCGCCGCGGTGAGCAGCCCGTCGTGCCGCCAGACCCGGTGCAGTTCCTGGCCGTGTGCGGTGACCGCCTCGATGCCCAGGCGGGTGCAGGCCAGTCCGTGCCCGGCGAGCCGTTCGTGCAGTTGCTCGGCCAGCGTCCGGGCCGCGAACGCCGCCACGTCGATCCGGTCGATCGGCTCGTCCAGGTCGGCGGTGACCGTCAGATCGGCCGGCGGGCGCCGGACCGCGAGCGGCCGGTCGTCCCGTCCGGCGGCCAGCCGGTGGGCCAGCGCCCCGTCGAACCCGAACCGGGCCAGTACGTCGCCGGCCGGCAGCGCGGCGAAGTCGCCCAGCGTGCGTACCCCCAGCCGGCGCAGCAGGTCGGCCAGCGCGGGGCGGCCGAGCGCCTCGACGGGCTGACCGGCCAGGAACTCCGATGTCCCGCCGGGCGGGACGATCCGCCCCTCGCGGGCGGCCAGTCCGGCGGCGAAGACCCCGGCGGCGACACCGATCTGACTCTCCACCGCACAACTGAGGGCGACGTGCTCGACGATCCGCTCAGCGGCCGCCTCCTCACCGCCCAGATAGCGGCTCGGCCCCCGGGCGGCCAGCGCGCAGGCCCCCGGACGGATCACCTCGACCCCGACCGCCACCTCCTCGACCGCGGCCACCACCGGCTCGAACGCCCGCGCGTCCCGCCCCGGATCGTGGTCGACGACGGTGAGCCCGGAGCAGCGTCCCTGCGCCTCCCGCCGACGCAGCCCTCGGCGTACCCCCTCGGCGCGGGCCCGTTCGGAGCAGGCGATCACCCGGTTGGCGTGCAGCACCGCGACCGGCCCGGTGGCGGGCACCCCGTCGACGATCTCGGCGGCGAGTACCGGCCAGTCCGGGCACCACAGCAGCAGTGTCCGGACCGGTTCACCCACGGCCCGCCACCACCCGCAGGCGCGTGGCACCCGGCCGAGCGACGGTGGCCGGGCCGGGGATGACCCGGGTCAGCTCGTCACCGGGCAGCCAGACCTTGACCTCCCGGGGCCGGGCGGCGGCGCCCCGCCCGCGAGCCGAGATGGTCACCTCCCGGCGGCGCAACCGTCCCCGCCCCGGCCCGAGCCCCTGCCAGATCCCCCGGACCACCTGGAGCGTCACGTCCGCGCCGTCCCACCGGCCGTACGGCACCAGCACGCTGCCGCGTTGCCGGGCCCGCGCGGCCAACCGGTCGGCGACGGAGGCGGGGACGGTGGACGGGACCGCGGTGACCACCACGTCGACCCCGTCGATGAGCGCGGCGACGACGGTGGGCCACTCCGGACCGGGCTGCGGCACCAGGGCCAGCCGGTCCAGGACGATGCCGGCCTCGGCCGCCGCCCCGGCCCCGAAGGTCGGCATCCCGACCACGGCACACCAGGATCCGGCACGGGACGCCTCGGCGAGCAGCGCGAGCAACAGCGAGGTGGTGCCGCCGGGTCGGGCCGGTCCACCGCCGACCGCGACGGTGCTGCCGCGCCGCAGCCCCCGGTTGGGCAGCAACCCGGTCAGCTCGGGCCGCACGGGCAGCACCCGGTGCCCACCCGCCGGGTCGGGTGCGCTGGCCGGGCGGACCAGCCCGGCCAGCGCGGCGGAACCGACCACCATGCGGCCCGCCATCGGACCTCCCCCGTCGTCGCCACGGACATCCGGCCCGTGGATGGTGCTGTCGTGGATCAGAAGAACGCGTGTGGTGGGGCGGCGTCCGGCCACCCTGGGTCCCGCCGAGGCGGCCGGACGCCGCGGCTCAGGCGACGAGACCGTCGATCGCCGGCTGGTGTGCCAGGCCGAGTGCCGCCTCCACCACCGTCACGAACTCCTCGGCGGCGCGGAGCAGGTCGTCGGCCTCCCGGGCGGTCACCACCCGGGGTATGCCGGCCTCGGCGGCGGCCCGTTTGCCGGCACCGAGGGCGAAGTAGCCGGCCCACTCGTCGAGCTCGGGGGCGACGTTGGCGAGCAGGACCCAGACGCTGGTGATCCGGTGGCGCCGGGTGGGTGCGGGACGGGCGCGGGCGGCAAGCACCGCCGCGGCGGCGCGCAGGGCCGCGAGATGGGCGGCGGCGTACCGGAGTCCGTCGGGGCCGGTCCGGGCGGCCTCGGCGAGCCCCTGCCGGGCCACCGCGAGCAACTGGACGGGAGTACGGTGCGGCAGCACGTTCGCGGGCACCGTCGGTGCCTGAGCCGGACTGGTCGGCATGGTCTCCTCCAGATGAGCCGGGGCGGGCAGGTGCACGACGGGTCGGATCCGTCGACGCGGTGGCCCGCGGCGGTCGGTGCGGAGGAAGACGCACCAGGTGGGTGGCCGGCCGGGTGCGGAGCTTCCCCACACCACACCCGGCCGGCGTACCGGCGGGTCCGTCGTCCGCCGCCCGGGGGTCGTTGGGCGGCGGACGACGGTCCTGCCTGACGGGCCCGGACTCGCGACTGCCCGGGGCCCTGGTGCGGTCCGCGGCACCGCACCGGTCGGAGGCCGGTGCCGCGAAACACCCGCCCCCGAGAGGGGTTGGAACGAACGTTCGAGGCAATCGAACACTCGTTCTAACTACTGCTGACAGTACACCCTCCCCCCGACGAAAACGCAACGTGTGACGCGCCGACAACGTCGATCGGATCAGCAGCGTCCCGCGAGATGCCGCAACTCGCGGCTTCAACCGGCCCGGATACCGCGACATGCGGCAACCCGTGCCGCTGCGCCGGTCGCTGCGCGCCGACTCCCCGGGCGACGTGGCCGATGGCGCGGGCGGTCGGCGTACCGGGAAGAATGGCGGCATGCAGTCACACCCGAACGTCCGGGCGGTGCAGGGCGCTCTCGACGCCGCGAACGCCCGGAACGGCTCCGACGCGCCCGCCACGGTCCGCCTGCTGCCCGACGCCGTGCACACCGCCGCGGCCGCCGCCGAGGCGCTCGGTGTCGACGTCGGCGCCATCGCCAACTCGCTCGTCTTCGACGCCGACGGCACCCCGCTGCTGGTGCTCACCTCCGGCGCGCACCGGGTGGACACCGCCGGTCTGGCCGCCCGGCTCGCCGTCACCCGGCTGCGCCGGGCCACCCCGCAGTTCGTCAAGGAGCACACCGGACAGGTGATCGGCGGGGTCGCCCCGGTGGGTCACCCGCAGCCGCTGCGCACGCTCGTCGACACCGCCCTGGACAAGTACGACGAGATCTGGGCCGCCGGCGGCGTACCCCAGGCGGTCTTCCCCACCACGTACGCCGAACTGCTCCGGGTCACCGGCGGGACCCCGACCGACGTGGCGTGAACGGGTCGGAGAAGGTCCCCGAGCTGGTCACCCTGCACGTGTGGCGGATCGCGCCGACCGCCGTGGGCCGGGCGCTGACCCGGATGGCGGTCGATCCGCGCCGGCTGCGGGCCCTGCCCGGCGTCCGGTTCGGCAAGCTGCTCGGCACCGGGACCGGCACCGGCTTCGGGCCCGGCGACGCGGATCTGACCCGGTGGGCGGCGCTGACGGTCTGGGACTCCCCCGGCGCGGCCGCCCGGTTCGCCGACTCGCCGGTGGCGCGGGCCTGGTCCGGTCTCGCCCGCGCGGGCGTCCGGCTCGACCTGCGGCCACTGACCAGCCGGGGTGAGTGGTCCGGCCGGCGGCCGTTCGGGGCGCCCGCCGGTGGCCGGGTAACCGGCCCGGTGCTGGCGCTGACCCGGGCCCGGCTGCGCCCGACCCGGGCAGTCACCTTCTGGCGGGCGGTCCCGCCGGTGGCCGCCGCCCTGCACGCCGCGCCGGGGCTGCTGGCCCGCTTCGGCGTCGGCGAGGCGCCCCTGGGCTGGCAGGGCACGGTGAGCGTGTGGCGTGACGCGGCGGATCTCGTGGCGTTCGCGTACCGTCACCCGCAGCACCGGGCCGCGATCACCCGAACGGAGACCCAGCGGTGGTACGCGGAGGAACTCTTCGCCCGATTCGAGGTGCGGGACGTGGTCGGCGACCGGACGGTACTGGGGTGGGTCACCGACGACGGTGACCCGGCGAAGGGTGAACGGGCATGAGGTTGGTGCGGTGGACGCCGGACGATCTCCTCCGGCGGCTGGACGACGTGGTGGCCGTCTACGGCGAGGCGATGGGTTACCGCGCCGACCTGCTGGAGGCCCGCCGCGGCTACATCGCCACCCACGTACGTCGACCCGGCTTCCGCGCCGTGGCCAGCCTCACCAGCTCCGGTCAGCTGGCCGGATTCGGGTACGGCTACGTCGGCGCCGCCGGTCAGTGGTGGCACGACCAGGTCTGGCGGGCACTGGACCAACCCACCCGGCGGCGCTGGCTGGCCGACTGCTTCGAGGTGGTCGAGCTGCACGTGCGACCACCGGCCCAGGGGCACGGGCTGGGCGCCGGGCAACTGCGCGTCCTGCTCACCATGGCCGAGAACGCCACCACCCTGTTGTCCACTCCGGAGGCCGACGAACAGACCTCGCGCGCCTGGCGGCTGTACCGCCGGTTCGGTTTCGTCGACGTGCTGCGCGACTTCCGTTTCCCCGGCGACGAGCGCCCGTTCGGGGTACTCGGGCGGGATCTGCCGCTGCCCGTGCCGGGATCGACACCACCGCCGTCGGTGCCGACCCCACCACCGGTCCGCTCATGACCGCACGCTCGTCGGCCCGCGGCTACGCCTGGACGCTGTTGGCCCTGCTGGTACTGGCGCAGATCTGCTACCCGCTGACCGGCGGGGTCACCCGGGCCCGGCTGACCGTGGCCACGGTCGTGCTCGGCTACCTGCTCTCGGTGGGGCACGCCCTGGCCACCCGGGGGCCACGGACGGCGGTGGCGCTGGTCGCGGTGGCCACCGGCGGCGGGTTCGCCATCGAGGCGCTCGGCGTGGCCACCGGCTTCCCGTTCGGCAGCTACGACTACTCCGGCCAGCTCGGCCCGAAGCTGGCCGGCGTACCGCTGATCATCCCGCTGGCCTGGACCTGGATGGCCTGGCCGGCCTGGTTGGCGGCCACCCGGCTCACCGGCGGGGCACCCGGTCGGTGGCGCTGGCCGGGCCGGATCGCGTTGGCCACCGTCGGGTTGGCCACCTGGGACCTCTTCCTCGATCCGCAGATGGTGGCCGAGGGGCACTGGGTGTGGCGGGACGCCACGCCGGCCCTGCCCGGGCTGCCCGGCATCCCGATCAGCAACTACCTGGGCTGGCTGCTGTTCGCGGTGCTGATGATGACCGCGCTGCGTCCGCTCGCCGGGCCCACCGTGGCCACCACCGGCGCCGGCGACCAGCCGATGTACGCGCTCTACCTGTGGACGTACGGCTCCAGTGTGCTCGCCCACGCCGTCTTCCTCGACCTGCCCGCCTCGGCGGTGTGGGGTGCGGTCGGCATGGCGGTGGTCGCCGTACCGCTGGCCGTCACCCTGCTGCGGGCCCGACGGATCCGAGACCGGGACACCGGTTCGCCACGCTCCCCGGTCGACGTGGCGGCATGACCGCCGCGCTGGTCCTGTTGCTCGGCGTCACCGTGCTGACCGCGCACACCGTGGTCAACGCCGGCCGCTGGCTGCGCCGGCCGACCGACCGACCGGTGCAGGTCACCGAGCCGGTGGCGGTGCTGCTGCCGCTGCGCGACGAGGCCGACCGGGTCACCCCGTGCCTGCGTGCCCTGCTCGCCCAGCGGGGAGTGCCCGGGCTGCGTGTCGTGGTGCTCGACGACGGCTCGGGCGACGGCACCGCCGAGGTGGTCCGCGCGGTGGTCGCCGACGACCCCCGGGTCACCCTGCTCACCGGGGTGGACCCCCCACCGGGCTGGCTGGGCAAGCCGCACGCCTGCTGGCAGCTGGCCACCCGCGTCGAGGAGCCGGCCACCGCCCTGGTCTTCGTGGACGCCGACGTGGTGCTCGAACCGTACGCCGTGGCGGCGGCGGTCACCGAACTGCGCGCCGCCGGGGCGACGCTGCTGTCGCCGTACCCACGGATCGTGGTGCGGACGGTGGCCGACCGGCTGGTGCAGCCGCTGTTGCAGTGGCTGTGGCTGACCTTCCTGCCGCTGCGGGCGATGGAGCGTTCGCCACGGCCGTCGCTGGCGGCGGCCGGCGGGCAGTTCCTGGTCGTCGACCGGGCCGGCTACCTGCGGGCCGGCGGGCACGCGGCGGTCGCCGACCGGGTGCTGGAGGACATCGAGCTGGCCCGGGCGGTGAAGCGGGCCGGCGGCCGGATCGCCCTCGCCGACGGCTCCCGGCTGGCCAGCTGCCGGATGTACGAGGACTGGCCGCAGCTGCGCGACGGCTACACCAAGTCGCTGTGGGCCTCGTTCGGGCACCCGGGCGCCGCGGCCGTGGTGCTGACCGTGCTGCTGGCGCTCTACACCGCACCACCGCTGGTGGCCGGCGCGGCGCTGCTCGCCGGCGCGCCGACGGTGGCCGGGATCGCCGTCGGCGCGTACCTGGCGGGGGTGGCCGGGCGGGTGGTCAGCGCCCGGGCCACCGGCGGCCGGGCCTGGCCCGACGCGCTGGGCCATCCCGTATCGGTCGCGGTCCTCGGTTGGCTGACCCTGCGGTCGTACCATCTGCGCAAGCGGCGCCGCCTGTCCTGGCGTGGCCGTCCGGTCGGATAGGGCCCGGGAGGGACGCGGCATGGCGCGGATCGTGGTGATCGGTGCCGGGGTGGGTGGGTTGGCCACCGCGGCTCGGCTGGCCGTCACCGGGCACCAGGTGACCGTTCTCGAACGCGCCGAGGAGGTGGGCGGCAAACTCGGCCGGCACCGCCGGGACACCCCCGAGGGCGCGTTCCACTTCGACACCGGCCCCAGCCTGTTGACCCTGCCCGAGGTCTTCCAGGAGCTGTTCGAGGCGACCGGGGCGAAACTCGACGAGTACCTCGACCTGGTGCCGCTGGACCCGATCGTGCGGCACGTCTTTCCCGGTGGCGGCCCGGTGCTCGACTCCTGCGCCGACCCGGACGAGTTCACCGCCCGGATCGGCGCGGCCCTCGGCGACCGGGCCGCCGCCGACTGGCAGCGGTTGTGGCGGCGCGCCGCCCGGGTGTGGCGGGCCTCCGAACGCGACATCCTGCGCCGCCGCGTCGACTCCCCCCGCGACCTGGCCCGGCTGGCCTGGCGGCTGGGCGACCTGGCCGCGATCCGGCCCGGCCAGAGCCTGCGCGGGCTGGGTCGCAGCCTGATCTCCGACCCGCGACTGCGGATGCTGCTGGACCGGTACGCCACCTACACCGGCGCCGACCCGCGCCGGGCACCCGCGGCACTGGTCGCGGTCCCCTACGCCGAGTTGGCCTTCGGCGGCTGGTATCTGCGCGGCGGCCTGGGCACCCTCGCCGACGCGCTGCTGTCCCGCTGCCTGGACCTGGGGGTGGCGGTGCGCACCGGCACCCCGGTCACCCGGATCGACGCGGTGGGCGGCCGGGTGCACGGGGTACGCGTCGCCGGTTCGGCAGTTCCGATCCCGGCCGACGTGGTGGTGGCCAACGTCGACGCGCTCAGCGTCTACCGCGACCTGCTGCCCGACGCGCGTCGGCTGGCCGGGCTCACCGACCGCAGCCTGGCCGGGTTCGTGCTGCTGCTCGGCGTACGTGGCGACTCCGGGCTGGCCCACCACAACGTCTTCTTCCCCACCGACTACGACGCCGAGTTCGACGCGGTCTTCGGTGCTCCCGGCCGGGGGGTACGGGCCCGCCCGGCCGTCGACCCGACGGTCTTCGTCACCGTGGCGAACGATCCGGCCGTCCGTCCGGCCGGGCACGAGGCATGGTTCGTGCTGGTCAACGCCGCCCGTCAGGGCACCGCACCGGGCGCGGTCGACTGGCGCCGGCCGGGGCTGGCCGAGGCGTACGCCGATCGGATCCTGGACGCGCTCGCCGAGCGCGGCGTGGACGTACGCGACCGGCTGGTGTTCCGCGACGTGCGTACCCCCGCCGATCTGGCCGCCGCCACCGGCGCACCGGGCGGCACCATCTACGGCACCGCCGGTGGCCTGCTCCGGCCGGCCAACCGGGGACCGGCCCGGGGCCTGTGGCTGGTCGGCGGCTCCAGCCATCCCGGCGGTGGCCTGCCGATGGTGACCCTGTCCGCGCAGGTCGTCGCCGACGCGATCGGCCCCGCCTGGTAGCTCAGCCGGCGTCGATAAGTGCCCGGCGCACCGCGGCGAGCAGCTGTCCCAGCCCGAAGGCGGCGAGCAGCACCCAGACCGCGGTCGCCATCGTGATGGTGCCGGCGGCCAGGTCCACCTCGACCAGCCCGCTCAGGCCGGCCAGCAGCAGCCCCGCCACGGCCACGCAGACCCGGGTGGGCCGCTCCCCCACGGTCACCGCGCCGATCTCCCGCATGCCGGCGGCGACCGCGCGGGCCCGGACGTACTCGTGCAGCCAGGACAGCGCACCGCCCGCGGCGACCAGCGCTCCCGGCGCGCCGACCAGCCAGAACGCCACCAGCCACGCGGCCTCGCCGATCCGGTCGGCCAGCGAGTCGTAGACGTAGCCGAGCCGGGTGGTGCGGCCGGTGGCCACGGCGACCGCACCATCGACGCTGTCGGCGACCGAGGCGAGCAGCACGAACAGCGCCCCCAGGAACGGCCCGTCACCGGGCCGGACCGCGAGCAGCGGTACGCAGAGGCAGAGCAGCACCCCGACCACCGTGACCGCGGTCGGGCCGACCCGTAGCCGGCCCAGCAGGAACCCCACGTGGTAGGAGAAGCGCAGCCAGCCACGCACCACCGGAGTGGCGGCCCGGGGATCGAAGCCGCCGTGCAGCCGGGCCCACGCCGTGGCGTACTCGTTCCAGTTCAGCTGTCTGCCCACCACGGTTCAACCGTCGCGACAGCGCCGAGGTGTCGCGCGCCGGGTGTCACGTCGCGGCGCCCACCCGCAGGTTCTGCCATATCTCCCGGGTCGCGGTGGACCGGTTGAAGGTGATGAAGTGGATCCCCGGGACTCCCTCGTCGAGCAGCCGGCGACACATCTCGCTGGTCTGCTCGATGCCGAGCCGGCGGACCGCTTCCGGATCGTCGGCGACCCGCTCGAACCGCGCGGCGAGCGCAGGTGGGAAGGGCGCCCCGGACAGTTGCACGGAACGCTCGATGGTGCCGATCCGGGTCACCGGCATCACCCCGGCCAGGATCGGGGTGTCACACCCGGCGGCGGCCACCCGGTCCCGCAGCCGAAGGTATTCGTCGGCGTCGAAGAACATCTGGGTGATCGCGAAGTCCGCGCCGGCCCGGCACTTACGGATGAAGTACTCGGTGTCGGTGTCGACGTCCGGCGAGCGCGGATGCCGGTAGGGGAAGGCGGCGACGCCGACGCTGAAGTCGCCGGAGTGCCGGACCAGGCGGACGAGATCCTCGGCGTAGTGCACACCGTCGGGGTGCGGGATCCATTCGCCGGTGGGGTCGCCCGGCGGGTCGCCGCGTACCACCAGCACGTTGCGCACCCCGACGCCGGCCAGCCGGCCGATCACGTGCCGCAACTCGGCGACGGAGTGGTTGACCGCGGTCAGGTGGGCCATCGGCAGCAGCGTGGTCTCGGTGGCGATTCGTTCGGTGACCGCGACCGTGGTGTCCCGGGTCGAGCCGCCGGCACCGTAGGTGATCGAGACGAACGAGGGGCGCAACGGCTCCAGCTCGCGGATGGCCTGCCACAACTGTCGCTCGCCCTGCTCCGTCTTCGGGGGCATGAACTCGAAGGAGAAGGTCGGCTGGCAGTCGCGGACCAGCTCGCCGATCGCCGGTTGCGAATTCGGGAGGACGGAGGGAAGACCGAGCGCCACGCACCGACTGTAGCGGGCCGGGCCGGACATACCTACCGGCTTCCCAGCGTCGGAGATGGCGGCGTCGCGTAAGCGTGGGCGAGGCCGACATGCCGCAGTCGGCCGGCGTTGCCCCCGGCGTCGGGGACGCTTGGCCGAGGCGGGCGCGGGCATGCCTCGGGCGGCCGGCCCGCGGAAACTGTCGCACCGCCGGACTAGCCTTCCGACCTGCGCGGGTGTGGTGGATCCCACCGGGGGCCGCGCGGGGGTCAGCAGCAGACGACGCGTACCGGCACCGCCCCGATCGGGTGGGGGTCGGGCCGTCGCCCCGCCGACCCGCCGGAGGATCAATGTCCCCGCCCACCCCCGCCCGGCCCGCCCCGACCGCCCTCGGCCCGCTGGTGGCCCGGTTACGGCTCGACCGAGGATGGAGCCAGTCCCGGCTCGCCGCCGAACTCTGCGCCGCCGCCGGAGTGTGCACGCTCAGCCGGCACGAGATCTCCCGCTGGGAGCGAGGGGTACGCGTGCCGGGACGCTTCTGGCGCGGCTGGCTGGTCCGGATCCTCGGGGTGCCGGGCGGCGCGCCCGGGCCCGGCGGGTCGGCACGCCCGGCACGGCGCGGCCGCGGACCGGCCGGGCCGCGACCAGCGACGAACACGACGCGCCGGAGGACGGGTGGGTCGTCGCGGCGTACCTCGACCCACTAGCGTCGGGACGTGACCCATGCTGCTCCCGTCTCTCCCGTTGACCGTGCCAGCCTGCGCCAGCGGGTCGACAAGGCGTTGTCGGACTTCCTCGCCGGGCGTCGCGCCTGGATGACCGATGTCGACGACGCCCTGGTGCCGGTCGCCGAGGCGATCGAGGCGTTCGTGCTGGGTGGCGGCAAGCGGCTGAGACCGGCCTTCGCCTACTGGGGTTACCGGGGTGCCGGCGGAGTGGACACCGACGCGGTGGTGACCGCCCTCGCCGCGCTCGAGTTCGTGCAGGCCAGCGCCCTGATCCACGACGACCTGATGGACCGCTCGGACACCCGACGCGGTGAGCCCGCCGTGCACCGGCGGTTCGCCACCCGGCACCGCCACGCCGGCTGGGGTGGCGACCCGGACGGCTTCGGCGACGCCGCGGCGATCCTGCTCGGCGACCTGTGCCTGGTCTGGTCCGACGAACTGCTGCACTCCGCCGGACTCGACCCCCGGACGGTGGCCCGGGCCCGACCGGACTTCGACGAGATGCGCACCGAGGTCACCATCGGGCAGTACCTCGACGTGCTGACCCAGGCCACCGGCGACACCTCGCTGGCGCGGGCCGGCAAGGTGGCCAGGTACAAGTCGGCCAAGTACACCGTGGAACGGCCACTGCTGATCGGCGCGGCGCTGGCCGACGCCCCCGCCGACGTACGCATCGCCTACTCGGCCTACGGCATGCCGTTGGGTGAGGCTTTTCAACTGCGCGACGACGTGCTGGGTGTCTTCGGTGACCCGGCGCAGACCGGCAAGCCGGCCGGCGACGACCTGCGCGAGGGCAAGCGGACCTACCTGGTGGCGGCGGCCCTGGAGGTGGCCGACGACGCCGGCCGCACGCTGCTGCTCGGTGGCCTCGGCGACGAGGAGTTGGACGCCACCGGGGTGGCCCGGCTGCGGGAACTGATCGTCGACACCGGCGCGCTGGCCCGTACCGAGCAGCGCATCGTCACGCTCACCGACGCGGCGCTCGCCGCGCTCACCGCCGTCGACCTGGACACCGAGGCCCGGCAGGCCCTGGTGGACCTGGCCATCGCCGCCACCCGCCGCGCCGACTGACCCGCTCGGGCGGCTCAGCGCTCCCGGGCCCGCGGTCCGCGCACCGGCCTGGCGTCCGGTCCGTCAGAAGCCCAGGGCCTGAGCCCGGCGCTTGACCTCACGGGCCTGGTCACCGCCGAGTGCGGTCGCGGGGGTGCCACCGGCCAACGTGCCGTCGGGCTGGTAGAGCCAGCGCAGCGCGGCCTCGTCGTCGTAGCCGGCGTCGGCCAGCAGGGTGAGCACACCGGGCAGGTGTTTGAGCACGGTACGGTTCGCCACCAGGTCGGCCGGGATCCGGCGGACACCGTCACGGCGCACCGCGATCAGTTCCCGGTCCCGGATCATCTGGTGAACCTTGCTGATCGACAGGTCGAGCCGCTCGGCGACGTCCGGCAGGGTCAGCCAGCCCGCCGGGTCGGCGGGACCGGCCAGGGGCACGCCGCCCTCGGTGGGTACGGATTCGGTCACGCGCAACACCCTGCCACGCCACCCCCGTACCCGGTCAACGACCTCCCGGCGACCACCCTGAGCTGGGGCAACCATCACCCTGCGCGCGCGTCGGACCCGCCCGGGGGTGGCTGCCGGTAGCATCCGGTTCAACCTTCGTCCCTCCGACACATAGACTGCCTGCCGATGGACACACAGGTCGCCGACACGTTGCTGGGCTCGCTGATCGACGGGCGCTACCGCATTCGCGGTCGCGTGGCCCGTGGCGGCATGGCGACCGTGTACACCGCCACCGACGAGCGCCTCGAGCGCACCGTCGCAGTCAAGATCATTCATGCCACCCAGGGATCCCCGGGGCAGTCGGGTCGGCCCAGCTTCGTCGACCGGTTCACCGACGAGGCGAAGACGATCGCCCGGCTCACCCACCCGAACGTGGTGGCGGTCTACGACCAGGGCACCCACGCCGGGCGGCCGTACCTGGTCATGGAGTACGTCCGCGGCCGTACCCTGCGCGAGGTGCTGGCCGAGCGGCGCCGGTTGAACCCGGACGAGGCGCTGGCCATCACCGAGCAGATGCTCGCGGCGATCGGCGCCGCCCACCGGGCCGGCCTGGTGCACCGCGACGTGAAACCGGAGAACGTGCTGGTCGCCGAGGCGCCCAGCGGCGGCCCGGCCAACCTCGTCGACAGTGTGGTCAAGGTGACCGACTTCGGGCTGGCCCGGGCCGTCGAGGCGAGCACCGACCACGACAGCGGAAACCAGCTGATGGCCACCGTGGCGTACGTCGCTCCGGAACTGGTCACCGACGGCCGGGCCGACGCCCGCACCGACGTCTATTCGACGGGCATCGTGTTGTTCGAGATGCTCACCGGTCGGGTGCCGTACGACGGCGACCGGCCGATCGACATCGCCTGGCAGCACGTCGACCGCGACGTTCCCGCACCGTCGACGCTGGTGCCCAGCCTGCCGAGGGTGCTCGACGATCTGGTCGCCCGCGCCACCCGTCGCGATCCGGCGGCCCGCCCGGGTGACGCCGGCACGCTGCTGGCCGAGGTGCAGGTGGCCCGGGACGGGCTCGGCAGCCCGAACAGCCACACCGCCCGGATCGCCCCGGTGACCGAGGGCCCGGCGGTGTCGCAACCGACGATGATGGTCGCGCCGGTACGTCCGCCCGAGCGACCGACCTGGGCCCGCCTGCCGGAAGGCGGCCCACCCGCTCGCGGTCGACGCCGGGCGACGCCGGGCGGCGACGACGATCTGCGGGCCCGACTGGCCGGGCTCGGCGCCCGGCTGACCGGCCAGGGCGGCGGACGTTTCGGCGTGGCGGCCGTGGTCGTGGTGCTCGGGTTGGTGGCCGCGCTCGGCGGCTGGTGGTTCGGCGTCGGCCGGTACACCACCGCGCCGCAGCTGGTCAGCATGAGCAAGGCGGAGGCGGAGGCACAGGCCTCCCAGGCCGGCTTCGAGGTGGTCTACGCCGACCCGCGCTACGACGACCAGATCCCCCGCGACGGGGTGCTGGGACAGGATCCCGCCTCGTCCGCCCGGATCCTCAAGGGCGGCACCATCACCCTCACCCTGTCGCTCGGTCCGGAACGCTTCGAGTTGCCGGACGTGGTCGGCAAGGAGTTCGACCTGGCCGAGGCCGACCTGGTCAGCGCCCAGCTCGAGGTGGTCAAGGGCACCGCCCGGTACGACGACAGCCTGCCCGAGGGCATCGTGGTGGCCACCGACCCGAAGGCGGGCGAGGAGGTCAAGCCGGGCGACGAGATCACCCTGATCCTCAGTAAGGGCCGGGCCCCGATCACCGTGCCGAACCTGGTGGGCAAGAACCTCAACGACGCCCGTAACCAGATCGCGCAGCTCGGCCTGGTGCTGGTGGAGCCGACGCGCAAGGAGTCCGACAAGCCTCGTGACGAGGTGATCGGCCAGAGCCCGGCCGCCGGCGGTGGCGTGGAGAAGGGTGCCCAGATCCGGCTGGAGGTCAGCGAGGGGCCCCCGCTGGTGACCGTGCCGCGCGTCGTCGACCTGCCCTGCCAGCAGGCCAAGCAGGTGCTGGAGAGCCAGGGCTTCCCGGTGGCGGTGCAGTTCAACCCGAACGCCGTCACCCGGTTCCAGAACCCGAACGAGAACGCCCAGGTCGCCCCGGGCACCCAGATCACCATCGGGTGCTTCTGATGCCGGCGCCGGCCCCCGGGCACCGGCCGATCGGTTCGCACACGCCCACCTCGGGTGGGCTGGCCAGGGCGGCACTGCCGTACGTCGACGCGGCCGGCTCCGAGGTGGCGCAGGTCTATGTCGGCAACTCCCGGGGCTGGGCGATGCCGGCCGGCGATCCGACGCAGGACGCGCTGTTCCGCGACGGCTGCGCCGAGCGCGGCGTCGCCGTCTACATCCACGCCTCGTTGCTGGTCAATCTCGGCTCACCGACCGCGGCAACGGTCGAGCGGTCGACCCGGAGCCTGGCGCACGCGCTACGCCGAGGTGCCGCCATCGGCGCACGGGGGGTGGTCTTCCACGCCGGCAGCGCGGTGGACGCCGGGCACGCCGACGCGGCAATGCGGCAGGTACGCGAGTCGCTGCTGCCGCTGCTCGACTCGATCGCCGACGCGGGCGGCCCGATGCTGCTGGTGGAGCCGAGCGCCGGCGGCGGCCGGTCACTGGCCTGCCGGGTGGAGCAGCTCGGGCCGTACCTCGACGCGGTGGATCGGCATCCGCAGCTCGGGGTCTGCTTCGACACCTGCCACGCCTGGGCCGCCGGGCACGACCTGGCCGCCGAGGGCGGCATGACCGCGACGCTGGATGCCCTGGTGACCGCCGTCGGGGCGGACCGGCTCCGGCTGGTGCACGCGAACGACTCCAAGGACCTGTGCGGTTCCACCCGGGACCGACACGAGAACATCGGCAAGGGCATGATCGGCGAACCCGCCTTCGCCGAGCTGATGCGTCACCCCGCCACCGCCGGCGTCCCGATCCTCGTCGAGACCCCCACCGAACGCCACGAGGGCCACGCCACCGACATCACCACCCTCCGCCGCCTCCTCCCCACCCCTCGTCCTGTTGATCATGAGGTTAGCGGCACTCGCGGAGATCGAGATCGCCGTTAACCTCATGATCAACAGGGCAGGGTGGGGGGTGCCGGTTAGTGGCGGAGGATTTGGGTGAGGGTGGTGGCGGCCTGGTCGATCTGGGTGTCGGTGACGTCGAGGTGGGTGACCAGGCGGGCCGTGTGGGGGCCGAGCACCGAGATCAGTACGCCTTCGGCGCGGGCGGCGGCGGCCAGCGTGGGTGCGTCCAGCGGAGCCTTGGTCAGGTCCAGCGGGACGATGTTGGTGCGTACCGTGGCGGCCAGCACCCCGATCGGGGCGATCGCCTCCGCCAGCCGGGCCGCCTTCGCGTGGTCGTCCGCCAGCCGGTCGATGTGGTGGGCCAGCGCATACCGGCCGGCGGCGGCCAGGATGCCGGCCTGGCGCATCCCACCGCCCATCCGCTTGCGGATCAACCGGCCCCGCTCGATCCGGTCGGCGGAGCCGACGACAAGTGAACCCACCGGTGCGCCGAGCCCCTTGGACAGGCAGACCGACAGGGTGTCGAACAACGCGCCGTAGGTGGTCAGCGGCACGCCGTCGGCGACGTGGGCGTGCCAGATCCGGGCACCGTCGCAGTGCAGCGCCACCTGCCCGGCGTCGGCGATTCGGCGCAGCTCACGCAGCGTGTCCAGGGGAATCACCCCGCCGCCGCCACGGTTGTGGGTCTGCTCCACCGCGATCGCGCGGGTGGGCACCGCCCAGTAGCCGTCCGGACGCACCATGGCGGCCACCACGTCCGCGTCGAGCTCGGCGCCCACCGGGGGCCAGGTCCGCGAGGTGACGCCACCGTACGCGGCGGCCGCCCCCATCTCGTACGTGACCACGTGCGCGTCGGCGTCGCAGAGCAGCTCCGCGCCGGGCGGCACCAGCAGTTGCAGCGCGATCTGGTTGGCCATCGACCCGGTCGGGCAGAACAACGCCGCCTCGTGCCCGAACATCGCGGCGACCTCGGCCTCCAGGGCGTTGACCGTCCGGTCCTCGCCGTAGACGTCGTCACCCACCTCGGCACCGGCCATCGCCTGCCGCATCGCGGCGGTGGGCCGGGTCACCGTGTCCGAACGCAGGTCGATCGGATCAGGCACTGTAGTCCTTTCGGCCGCCGACTGCGGGGCTCGCAACCTCAGCCACGGAGCATCTCCGCGACGAGGAAGGCCAGTTCCAGTGACTGTTGGGTGTTCAGGCGGGGGTCGCAGGCGGTCTCGTAGCGATCGGGCAGGTCGAGGTCGGCGATGCCCTGGGCACCGCCGAGGCACTCGGTGACGTCCTCGCCGGTCAGCTCGACGTGCAGGCCGCCCGGGTGGGTGTCCAGGCCACGGTGCACCTCGAAGTAGCCCAGCACCTCGTCGACGATCCGGTCGAAGTGACGCGTCTTGTAGCCGTTGGACGACTCGTGGGTGTTGCCGTGCATCGGGTCGCACTGCCACACCACCTTGGCGCCGGCGGCGGTCACTTTGGCCACGATCGGCGGCAGCGCGTCCCGGACCTTGTGGTTGCCCATCCGGCTGATCAGGGTGAGCCGGCCGGGGACGTTGTCCGGGTTCAGCTTCTCGCAGAGCTCGATCGCCTCGTCCGGAGTGGTGGTCGGGCCGAGCTTGACCCCGATCGGGTTGGCGATGCGGGAGATGAAGTCGATGTGCGCGCCGTCGATCTGCCGGGTGCGCTCACCGATCCACAGGAAGTGCCCGGACAGCCCGTACGGCCGGCCGCCGGAGACCCGGGTCAACGCCCGGTCGTACTCCAGCGCGAGAGCCTCGTGCGAGCAGTACAGGGTGACCGTACGCAACGCCTCGTCGTCGGTCATCCCGCAGGCGCGGATGAACGCCAGGGCCCGGTCGATCTCCCGGGCGATCGCCTCGTACCGCTCCCCGGCCGGCGAGTTGCGCACGAAGCCCTTGTTCCAGTCGTGCACCGCGTGCAGGTCGGCCAGCCCGCCGGCCAGGTAGGCCCGCAACATGTTCATGGCGGCGGCCGAGTTCGCGTACGCCCTGATCATGCGCTGCGGGTCGGCGACCCGCGCCTCCGGCGTGGTCTCCAGTGAGTTGATCATGTCGCCGCGGTAGGCCGGCAGGCCCCGGGCGTCGGTCGGCAGCGACCGGGGCTTGGTGTACTGCCCGGCCACCCGGGCCACCTTCACCACCGGCAACGACGCGCCGTAGGTCAGCACGATCGCCATCTGCAACAGGGTGCGGGCGTTGGCCAGCAGGTGACTCTCGGTGTTGTCGGCGAACGTCTCCGCGCAGTCACCGCCCTGGAGCAGGAACGCCTTGCCCTCGCAGACCAGCGCCAGGCGCTGGCGCAACTGATCGACCTCGTACGGGGCGACCACCGACGGCACGGTGTCGAGCACCTTGCAGACCTCGGCGACCTGGGCCGCGTCGGGCCAGGGTGGGGTCTGGGCGCGCGGCAGCTCCCGCCAGCGGTCCAGGCCGAAAGCCTCGTCCTCGGCGGAGTCGACGGTCGGGCGGCTGGTCTGCAGCACCGGGCTGCCCACGGCGGGATGACTCAACTGATGCCACTCATGGCGCATGGTATTCAGCGTACGGCGACCAGCCGGGTGGGCGACCGGCGAGGGGCCGGGTTCCGGCAGATGGACGACCCTCGACGGTGGCGCAGGTCAGGGCGTGGGCGCCGGGGCGGGGCTGTGCCCGCCGGGCCGCTCGTCGGAGATGCACCAGTCGAGCCCGTCGCGGGTGACGGTGAACAGCAGCGGACGGGTCGCCTTCTTCTTGCCGACGGTCACCGTGACCGCGGTGCTGACCTCCTGCCCGGACGGGCCGGGCCGGATGTCGGTGATCTCGGACTTCGACACCTCGAAGTGGTCGGCGAAGTCGCCGTTCGGCTCGGTGGCGGCGGCGTCGAACGCCTCGTGCAGCACCGCGCAGAGCTGGCTGCGACCGGCCGCCACGTCCTTGGCAGCCATCGCGTCCAGGTACGCCTGGACCCGCTCGCGGGACTTCAGCACGGCCTCCTCGGCCGGTGCCCGTCCGGGTTGCTCCGCCTCGGGCTCACCGCCGACGAAACCACAGCCGACCAGTGCGAACGGCAGGCTGGCGAGCAGCGCGGCGGTACCCGCCGGACGCCGGTTCGTGACCCGCATCGTCACCTCCCTCGATGGCGGACATCGAGACATGGTCGAGCGGCGAGTCTGTCACACCGCCGTCCGGGCATCGAGATCGACCCCGGGCACACCGGACGGGGAGGGGCCGGTGCGGGGCCCCTCCCCGTCGTGTGGGTGGTGCGTCGACCGTCGGCTCAGCCGAGGCCGCCCTTGATGGCGCTGATCAGCTCACCGTTGCCGGTGTCACCGGAGAGCTCCCAGAAGAAGGCGCCACCGAGGCCCTGGTTCCTGGCGTACGTCATCTTGCCGCCGATGGTCGACGGGGTGTCGTAGCTCCACCAGTTGCTGCCGCACTTGGCGTAGGCCGTGCCGCCGACGGTGCCGGTGGCCGGGCAGGTGTTCTTGAGCACCTTGTAGTCCTCGATGCCCTGCTCGTAGGTGCCCGGCGCGGGCCCGGTCGCGGTGCCGCCCGGCGTGGACTGGGTGACCCCGGTCCAGCCCCGGCCGTAGAAGCCGATGCCGAGCAGCAGCTTGTTGGCCGGGATGCCCTTGCTCTTGAGCTTCTGGATCGCCGCGTCGGACCAGAAGCCCTGCTGCGGAATGCCGGAGTACGAGTACAGCGGCGAGTGCGGGGCGGTGGGGCCCTGCGGGGCGAAGGCGCCGAAGTAGTCGTACGTCATCGGCATGATCCAGTTGAGGTGCGTGGCGGCACCGGCGTAGTCGGTCGCGTCGATCTTGCCGCCGTTGCTGCCGTCGGCGGTGATCGCGGCGGTGACCAGGTTGTTCGAGCCGAACCGGGCACGCAGCGCGCTGGCCACGTTCTTGAACGCGTTCGGGCCGCTGGCGTCACAGGTCAGACCGCAGGCGTTGGGGTACTCCCAGTCGATGTCGATGCCGTCGAAGACGTCCGCCCAGCGCGGGTCCTCGACCAGGTTGTAGCAGCTCTCGGCGAAGGCGGTCGGGTTCTGTGCGGCCTGGGTGAAGCCGCCGGACCAGGTCCAGCCACCGAACGACCAGATCACCTTGAGGTGCGGGTACATCTTCTTGAGCTTGCGCAGCTGGTTGAAGCTGCCGCGCAGCGGCTGGTCCCAGGTGTCGGCGACGCCGTCCACGCTGTCCGCGGCGGTGTACGCCTTCTCGTAGTCGGCGTAGCTGTCGCCGATGGTGCACCGGCCGCCGGTGGTGTTGCCGAAGGCGTACAGGATGTGGGTCAGCTTCGACGCCGAGCCGCTGGTGTGGATGTTCCGCACGTGGTAGTTGCGAGCGTAGACGCCCCACTGGGCGAAGTAGCCGACCACCTTCTGCGCACCCGGGTTCGGGGGCGTGGTGGTCGGGGGCGTGGTGGTCGGCGGGGTGGTCGTCGGTGGCGTGGTCGTGGGTGGGGTGGTGGTGGGCGGTGCGGTGGTGGGCGGCGGCGTGCCACCGCCGCACGAGGCGCCGTTGATCGTGCAGTTCAGCGGCGCCCGGTACCCGCCGGTGCCGTTGTAGCCCCAGCTGAAGGAGGCGCCCGGGGCCAGCGCACCGGCCCAGCTCTTCTTGACCGCCACATAGCGGTTGCCGTTGCGGGTGACGTCGGCGTCCCAGGAGCTGCCGATGCTGGTGCCCGAGGGCAGCTCGAACTCGATGCGCCAGGTGCTGACGCTGGCGTCCGACCCGTTGGTGATGGTGACCCGCGTTTCGTGCCCCGTTCCCCAGTCCGACACCCGGGTGAACGAGGCGGTCACGCTTCCGGCGCCGAACGCCGAGGCCATCGGGACCGTGGCGACGGTCACCGCGACCACGGCGCCGACCCAGAGGGCCCGGCGAAGCGATCTCTTCATGTGGCGTCTCCAAACAGTTAGGAAACTTTCCAAAAGGATGAGGAGACGCTACTCACACGCCACCACTTCGTCAAGATGTCCATGTATCGATTGCCCCGGACAGCCAGATCGACATCACCGCCGGCCGAGGGCCGGATACCACTCGGTAACCACACCCCACCCGCCGCGCCCGCGATCACCGGTACGGCGGTAGCCTCCGGGGCATGACCGTCTTCGACATTCCGATCGGTGCGCTCGCCGGCGGCCCGGCCGACCTGGCCCAGTACGGTGGACGCGCCCTGCTGATCGTCAACGTCGCCTCCCGCTGCGGCCTCACCCCGCAGTACGCGGGCCTGCAGGCCCTGCAGGACGAGTACGCCGACCGTGGGCTGACCGTGCTCGGCGTGCCGTGCAACCAGTTCGCCGGTCAGGAGCCGGGCAGCGCGGCGGAGATCAGCGAGTTCTGCCAGGTCAACTACGGGGTCACGTTCCCGATCACGGAGAAGGTCGACGTCAACGGCCCCGACCGCCACCCGCTGTACGCGGCCCTGGTGGACACCGCCGACGCCGACGGGCACACCGGTGACGTCCGCTGGAACTTCGAGAAGTTCCTCGTCGCTCCCGACGGCACCGTCGCCGCCCGCTTCGCCCCCACCGTCACCCCCGACGACCCCACCCTCCGCACCACCATCGACAAGACCCTCCCCGCCTAACAGCCAGCACCCCCACCCACCCCCTCACACCCGACCGGAGAGCCTTGTGGTCGCCCTTTATGGGCTTTCGCACACTTTTGGACCGACAAAAACTGCATGATCGACGAGCCGGTGGGTGGAACGGCGGAGCGAGGTGGGTCGGTGGAGGGGGTCAGTATGGCGACGGTGGGGTTGATCGGCAGCGGGCATATCGGCGGGACGGTGGCGCGGTTGGCCGTGAACGCCGGGTACGACGTGGTGTTGAGCAACTCACGCGGGCCGGAAACCCTGACCGACCTGGTCGACGAATTGGGGCCGCAGGCGAGCGCCGGCACCGCGGACGCCGCGGCCCGCGCCGGTGACCTGGTGGTGGTCACCATTCCGCTCAAGTCGTACCGCTCGGTGCCGGTCGAGCCGCTGGCCGGCAAGGTCGTCATCGATACCAACAACTACTACCCGCAGCGGGACGGTCAGATCCCCGAGTTGGACGAGGGCACAATCACCAGCGGCGAGCTGCTGCAACGTCACCTGCCGCAGTCCCGCGTGGTGAAGGCGTTCAACAACATCTTCTTCGCCCACCTGCTCACCCTGGCCCGGCCCGGCGAGACCGCCGACCGCAGCGCGCTGCCGATCGCCGGTGACGACCCCGAGGCCAAGGCCACCGTGACCGAGTTTCTGGACCGGATCGGCTACGACACGGTGGACGCGGGCACGCTCGCCGACAGTCGGCGCTTCCAGCCGGACACCCCCGCCTACGGCGTCATCTACTCCGCCGACCCCGCCAACGTGGAACAGGAAGCCCCGGCCGGCGCGGGCGTGCTGCGCGCCGCCCTCGCGGAAGCCGGCTGACCCGGCTGCCGTTGCACTCAGTGCGACCCGGTGGCGGCACGCCGGGCCCGCCACTCGGGCGCCAGCACCGACCAGATCTCCAGGTCGACGCGGCCCTGCGGCCCCGGCAACGTCTCCCGCAGGACACCGTCGCGGCGCATGCCCAGCCGGCGGGCCACCGCGATGCTGCGCACGTTGCCGGCGTTGGTGCGCCACTCGACGCGGTGCAGCCCGCGCTCGACGAGCACCCAGTCGATGAGCCGTTCGACCGCCCGGGTCACCAGCCCCCGCCCCTCGACGGCCGGTTCCAGCCAGCAGCCCGCCTCGCACACCCCGGACGCCGCGTTGAGCGACACCAGCAGCACCCCGCCGACCAGGGTGCCGCCCGACCAGATACCCCAGATGCCGCCGTCGTCGCGGGCCCACCGGTCGGCGTAACGCTGGAGCACGTGCCGCGCCCCAGCGAGGTCGGTGGCCACGAAGGACGGCGACACCCACGGCGCGATGTGCTCCCGGGCCCGGTCCAGATTGCCCAGGAACTCCTCGGCGTGCCACGGGTTCAGCGGCCGCAGCTCGGCATCCGCACCCAACGCAAGGGCGAACATCAGCGCCCACCTCGCCGCATCCCGGCCATCGACGTGGGACGGAAGCCCAGCTCCCGGTAGAGCGGCTCGCCCTCCGGACTGGCCTTCAGGTCCACCGTGCGCACGCCGCGCTCGGCGAACCAGCCGAGCAGCGCGCCCAGGCAGGCCCGCGAGAAGCCCCGACGACGGTACGCGGGATCGGTCGCCACGTTGAAGACGTACCCGGACCGGCCACTCGGATCCGCCGGCCCGCCGAGCCGCAGGTCGACCACCCCGACCGCACAGGCGGCAAGCGTCCCCGGTCGGCCCGGCGCATCCACCACGTAGGCGGCGAGATCGGCCTCCGGATCCGGCAGCTGCCGCCGGAGCGTACGCAGGGCGGTGTGCTGCCATTCGCCGGGCTCCGGTGGCGCGCCATCCATCGCACCCAACATGACCGCTCGCAACCGGACCAGTTCCCGGGCGTCGTCCACACTCGCCCGCCGCACTCCACTCACCGGCAGAGACTAGCCGCCCTCGCCTCTCGGCACCGACCGGCGGTTCCCCGGCCGGCCACTACCGGCCGAGGCTACGCCCGCAGGATCGTCGCGGAACCGGCAGCGACCGGTTCGGCACGACGACGAGCGCCGCGGATTCCGGCCAGGGCAGGGTCAGATCGGGCGGCGGCCGGCGAAGCCGCAGTCGGCGCGGTGGTACCAGCGCACGTCGGTGTCCCCCTCCAGCCAGCACCAGAGCACCTGTCGCCCTTCGCGCTCACCCGGGAAGTCGAGCAGCACCGGTGCCACGCTCTTGACCTCGATGCCGTGCTGCTGGATCTCGTCGAGGACCGCGTACAGCCGGGCTTCCAGGCCCTTGACCTCTGCCCGACCACCGAGTGCGCTGAGCCCGTGGCCGGCCAGGTCGGCCTGCAACTCGGCCAGGTCGGCCCGGACCCGGATCAGTTCCTCGATCCGGGGATGCAGGGTGGCTACCAGGTGCCGGGCCTGGGCGAGAGTGAACACCGCGCCAGTATGCGCCACCCCCGATCACCGGAACGACCCCGCACCGCAATTCGCCGTCCACCCCCGTTGATCATGAGGTTAGCGGCAGTAGTCGATCTTCAAGCTACCGCCAACCTCATGATCAACGCCGAAGGGAATGGGGTGGGGTGGGTGGGTTATTCGGCTTGGGTGGCTAGTTCGCGGGCGCGGTCGCGGGCGGCTTCGAGGGCGGCCAGCAGGGCGGCGCGGACGCCGTGGTTCTCCAACTCGCGGATGGCGGAGATGGTGGTGCCGGCGGGCGAGGTGACCGCCTCGCGCAGCTTGACCGGGTGCTCACCGGAGTCGCGCAGCATCACCGCCGAGCCGATCGCGGTCTGCACGATCAGGTCGTGCGCCACCTGGCGGGGCAGGCCGAGCAGGATGCCGGCGTCGGTCATCGCCTCGACCAGCAGGTAGAAGTAGGCCGGGCCGGAACCGGACAGGGCGGTCACCGCGTCCTGCTGGGTCTCGGGTACCCGGATCGTGGCGCCCAGTGGTTTGAACATCTCCTCGGCCAGCGCCAGGTGCTCACCGGTGGCGTGCGCGCCGGCCGAGATCGCGGTCATCGCCTGGTCCACCAAGGCCGGGGTGTTGGTCATCACCCGCACCACCGGGGTGCCCTCGGGCAGCCGGCGGCTGAAGAAGCTGCTCGGCAGGCCGGCGCAGAGCGAGACCAGCAGCTTGCCGGCTGGCACCTTGGGGCCGATCTCGTCCAGCAGCGCGGCGGCGTCCTGCGGCTTCACCGCGACGGCCAGCACCTCGGCCTCGTCCACCGCGGTGAGGTTGTCCACCACCCGTACGCCGTAGCGGGCGGCCAGTTCCTCGGCGCGGGCCGGGCGGCGGGCGGTGGCCAGCAGCCGGTCCGCCGGCCAGCCGGACCGCAGCAGCCCGGAGAGCACCAGCTCACCGATCTTGCCGGCACCGATCACCGCGACGGTGTGCACCTCGGCTGACACCTGGCGTACCCCCTTCGTGGGCCGGCGTCGCGGCGGGCCCGAGGCCCGACCGCGACGCCGGCGCGACGATCAGCTACCGAAGAAGACCTCGGCCTCGGCGTACCGCTCCAGCGGCACGGTCTTCAACTCGGCGGTGGCGTCGGCGAGCGGGACGCGGACGATGTTCGTGCTCTGCATCGCGACCATCTTGCCCCAGTCGCCCTCGTGGGCGGCGTCGATGGCCTGCAGGCCCAGCCGGGTGGCGAGCACCCGGTCGAACGCGGTGGGGGTGCCGCCGCGCTGGATGTGGCCGAGCACGACGGTGCGGGCCTCCTTGCCGGTCTTGGCCTCCAGCTGCTCGGCCAGCCACTGGCCGATGCCACCGAGCCGGACGTGCCCGAACGCGTCCAGCTCCTGGTTCTGCAGGACCATCTGGCCCTCCAGCGGCTGGGCGCCCTCGGCGACCACGACGATCGGGGCGTACTGGTGCTGGAAGCGCTTCTCGACGTAGCCGGCGACCTGCTCGACGTCGAAGTTCCGCTCGGGAAGCAGGATCACGTTGGCACCGCCGGCCAGACCGGCGTGCAGGGCGATCCAACCGGCGTGCCGACCCATCACCTCGACCACCAGGGTGCGGTGGTGGCTCTCGGCGGTGGTGTGCAGTCGGTCGATCGCCTCCATGGCGATGTTGACGGCCGTGTCGAACCCGAACGTGTAGTCGGTCGCGCCGAGGTCGTTGTCGATGGTCTTCGGCACGCCGATGACGTTGACGCCCAGCTCGTGCAGCTTGGTGGCGACGCCGAGGGTGTCCTCACCGCCGATGGCGATGAGCGCGTCGACGCCCTGCGCGGCCAGGTTGTCCTTGATCCGCTCGACGCCGTTCTCGATCTTGAAAGGGTTGGTCCGGGAGGAGCCGAGGATCGTGCCGCCACGGGGCAGGATGCCGCGGACCTCCGCGATGCCGAGCGGACGGGACAAGCCCTCCAGCGGGCCCTTCCAACCGTCCTGGAAACCCACGAACTCGTGGCCGTAGCTGGCGACGCCCTTACGGACCACCGCCCGGATGACCGCGTTGAGACCCGGGCAGTCGCCGCCGCCGGTGAGCACGCCGATACGCATGATCTGCTCATCCTCCTGGGGAGCATCTGGTCAAGCCCGATCAAGCCCCAGGATATGTGTCAGCGCGGACCTCGGCACCGTTGCCGGCCCGGGGCGGGCCGTCCCTACGAACTGTAGTCGCCGCCCGGTACGACGCACACCGCGCCCCACTACCGGTCAGTAGCCGTCCTCCCGGCGATCGGCCGGCGACCCACCGGTGGGCGCGGCGCACACCGGGCCGATCAGCTCGACCTGCTCACCGCTGGCGTCCCAGCACCGTGCGGCCGTCGGGTGCACGCCGACCAGCGTGAGACCGGCGGTGGCCGGACCGTCCGGAAACCAGGCGGCCAGCCCCGGATGCCACAGTCGTTCGGCGCGGGCCTGGTCGTGGTCGTCCCGGGCACTGCCGGTGATCGAGGCCCAGACCTGCGCCCGCGGGTCGTACAGGCCCAGCTCGACCTCCGGGTTCACCCGCAGCTGGCGGACGGTCGCCGAGCCGGTGTACGCGAAGAACCACAACTGCCCGTCGAACTCCGCCCGTTGCAGCACCATCGGCCGGCCCACCAGCCGACCGTCGAGGGAGATCGTGGTCATGACGCAGATCCGCGCGGCCCGGATCAGCTCGGTGATCCGGGCCCGGGCCCGCCGGCCGCCGATCACGTCGGTACTCCCCTGCGCCTGCCCACGCCGGCAACTCCCTCGCCTCGGCCCCTTCGGCGAACCGGTGCCCGCGACGGCCCCGGTCAAACCACCGAATCACCGGATCTCACGAACCGGTCATCGCCCGCCACCGGGCCAGGTTGTGCCGGGCGTCGACCAGCGCGTCGTGTCGGGCCGCCGCGGCGTTGGGCAGCGGAGGCCGCCCCCGGTCGTCCCACAACTGCCGCAACTCCTTGGTGTACCGGGGGATCTCCCGGGGCAGCGCCGGCATCGCGCCCCACAACTGCGCCAACACCACGTGGTCGTACGCCGCGTACCAGGCCCACAGCTCCACCTCCTCGCCGGGCCGGTCCCGGATCGGCTCGACCAGGAACTCGTACAGGTCGTCGCGGATGCGTTCGCGGGACCGCCACGCCCGGTCGGCCGGGGAGGGCAGCTTGTCCAGGACGTTGCGACGCACCCAGGGCACCGCGCGGGACGCGTCGAACTCGGTGGAGACCGCGTAGAACTCGCGGCCGTGCTCGTCGACGACGCCGATCGAGACCAGTTCGACGGTCCGGCCGTCCTCGATGAACTCGCAGTCGTAGAAGTAGCGGTAGGCCATCGCCACCATCCTCGCCGACGGTCACCGGGGGCCGTCGATCGGGTCGGCGACACCGGGAGCGCTTCCATGGCCCCGCACCGAGGTCACGCCCAGCTCGAACCGGTCACGGAAGTGATTTGAGGGGTGTACAGCACGCGACCGGACCGTCATGATCTGATGTGTTACCGCTGCCGGACGCCGAACGGGTGTCGGATCACCTCGTCAGGGCCTTCAGGCTCACCCGGTGAGCGAGTTGGGGTCCTTGACCGGGGAGGGGTGGGGCCGTGGAGATGCGCCTGCCGGAGCCGGGCGACGCGCTCACCGGCGTTGACATGTTCGCCGGGCTCGAGCCGGAGGTACGCCAGCGGGTGGTCGCCGCGGCGGTGCCCCGCACCTACCGCAAGGGTCAGCTGCTGTTCGTGGAGAACGACCCGGGCGAGTCGCTGATCATCCTGCGGCGCGGCGCGGTGGCCGTGTTCCGGACCGCGCCCACCGGCGAGCGGGCGATCCTGACCGTGATGCGACCGCCGGACGTGCTGGGCGAGGTCTCCCTGCTGGACGCCTCGACCCGCTCGACCTCGGCCGAGGCGATCGAGGACACCGCCGCGCTGGCGCTGTCCCGGCCGGCCTTCATGGAGCTGGTGCACTCGAACGCGCGCATCCTCGACGCGGTGATGCGCTCCCTCGGTGCGTTGATCCGCCGGTTGACCGAGCAGAACGCCGACCACGTCTTCCTCGATCTGCCCGGCCGGGTGGCCAAGACGCTGGTCCGGCTCGCCGGCGAGAGCCAGGCCCCGATGATCACCATCGAGCTGAACCAGAGCCAGCTCGCCGAGATGGCCGGCGGGTCCCGGCAGAGCGTCAACCAGGCGATCGGGTCGTTCGCCAGCCGGGGTTGGCTGCGCACCGAGGGTCGGCGGATCGTGGTCACCGACGTGCCCGCGCTACGCCGCCGCGCCGGCATGAACGAGCGCTGAGCGGCCCCGCACCGAACGCGGCGGCGAAGACCGAGGCGGGGCCGGGACGATACGTCCCGGCCCCGCCCACGCGCGTTCGGTCAGGGCTTGGTGCTGCCCGGTCCGACCCAGTCCGTCCCACCCGGTCCGACCCAGTCCGTACCGTCCTTGCCACCGCCGGGCACCTCGCCGACGATCCCCTGGGCCTGGAGCTGCGCGAGGGTGGCGGCGTCCACGTCCACCGAGTCTCCGGCGGAGTGGGCGACCCCGTTTCCGTCGGTCCAGTCACTCTTCAGCATCACGTACACCATGGAGCTGTCCCCCTGATCAGCGGTCAACGAATCGGCTGCCTGAATCTAGCCGTTCCGAAGCGTGGTGAACTGCCCGGCTGAGTGTCCACAAGCCAACAGCCCGGTACCCGACAGTGCGTCCGACAGCGATACTCGATGCTGCGCCCCGGGGGGTCGGGGGCCTGCCACTGGAGGGTGTCATCGCCGCGCAGTGTGACCGCTGTGGACGTACCGCCGCCGAGGGCGACCGCTTCTGCGGTGGCTGCGGCGCGGAACTCGGTGCCGTCTGCCCGCACTGCCTGCGCCCGCTCGCGCCGGACGTGGCCTTCTGCACCTCCTGCGGCGCGCCCCGGGCCGGCACCGACCGACCCGGTGCCCTGAACCAGGAGGATCGCCGCCGGGTCAGCGTGCTCTTCGTCGATCTGATCGACTTCACCCCGTACGTCGAGCGGGCCGACCCGGAGCTGGTCCGGGGCATGCAGACCGGCTTCTTCTCCGCCGCCCGCCGGGTGGTCGGCCAGTACGGCGGGGTGGTGGAGAAGTACATCGGCGACGCGGTGATGGCGCTGTTCGGTGCGCCGGTGGCCACCGAGACCGACGCGTTGCGGTGTGTGCGGGCCGGGTTGGAGTTGCAGCGGGTGCTGACCCGGTTCACCCCGACCGGCACCGACGGGTTGCGCTTCCGGGTCGGGGTGGCGACCGGTGAGGCGCTCGTCGACGTGGCCGCCGCCCGCGACGGTGGGCAGGCGATCGTCGCCGGCGACGTGGTCAACACCGCCTCGCGGTTGCAGTCGGCGGCGCCGTCGGGCGGGGTGCTCGTCGACGGCGCCACGCACGCGCTGACCCGGGACACCATCCGGTACGACGAGCAACCCCCGGTCACCCTGCGCGGTCGGTCGGCACCGACCGAGGTATGGCTGGCCCGGTCCGCGGTACGTCAGCAGCCCACCGATCGGGAACCGGACACCACTCCCCTGATCGACCGGGAACACGAGCTGGGCATGCTGGTCAACGCCCTGCACCGCAGCCTGCGCGACCGCCGACCCCAGGTGGTGACCGTCTTCGGCCGGGCCGGCATCGGCAAGAGCCGGCTGGTCCGCGAGTTGCACCGGCACACCGGCCGGCTGGTGGACGAGCCGCTGACCTGGCGGATCGGCAGGTGTCCACCGTTCGGCGAGAACGTCACGTTCGCCGCGCTCGCCGACATCGTCAAGGCCGAGGCGGGCATCCTCGACACCGATCCGGCGGCCAGCGCCGCGCAACGGCTGGCCGCCGCCGTCGGCGAGCTGGTCGGTGTCGCCGAGCGGGGCCGGGTGGCCGACGCGCTGCGTCCGCTGGTCGGGCTGGCCGGTAACCCGCTGCCGGCGGAGGAGGCGGAGTCGGCGTGGCGGCGGTTCCTGCTGGCCCTGGCGGGCCGTCGCCCCACCGTGCTGGTCTTCGAGGATCTGCACTGGGCCGACGATCCGATGCTGCGCTTCGTGGAGCTGCTGGGCGCGGCGGCCCGGGACGTGCCGCTGCTGCTGCTGTGCACCGCCCGCCCGGAACTCGTCGACCGGGATCCGAGCTGGGCGGGGACCATCACCGGTTCGGTCACCATCGCCCTGCCGCCGTTGCGGGACACCGGCATCGCCGCGTTGTACGCGCACATGTTCGGCCAGGCCGCGTTCTCCGCCGACCTGCTCACCCCGCTGGTGGAGGTGGCCGGCGGCAATCCGCTCTACGCCCACGAGTACGTCCGGATGCTGATCGAGCAGGGGGCGCTGCGACAGTCCGGCCGTGGCTGGTCGCTGGAGAAGCACCTGGACCTGCCGATGCCGGAGAGCGTGCACGCGGTCATCGCCAACCGGGTCGACCTGCTCGACGCCAAGGACCGGGCGGTGCTGCTGGCCGCCGCCGTGGTCGGGGTGCAGTTCTGGCCGGGCGCGGTGGCCGCCGCCGTCGGCCAGCCGGTCGAGTCCGTCGAGCGTGCCCTGCGTCGGCTGGAACAGCGGGACTTCGTCCACGAGCAGACCACCTCCACGATGGCCGGCCAGCCGGAGTACCGCTTCCGACACGTCCTGGTCCGGGACGTGTGCTACCAGCGGCTGCCCCGGACCGAGCGGGTGGCCCGGCACGATCGCACCGCCGACTGGTTGGACACCCTGTCACAGAGTCGGGACACCGACCTGGCCGAGGTGCTGGCGCACCACCGCTGGGCGGCGCACGAGATCGCCCGCTCGCTGGGCATGGAGACCAACCGCTACGCCGCGCCGGCCCGGGCCGCGCTGCACCGGGCGGCCCGCCGGGCGTACGCGCTGCACGGGCTGGACGCCGCCGCCGGCCACGCGGCCCGGGCGCTCGGTCTGGCCGACGACTCCGATCCGGTGGGCCGGCTCCAGTTGGAGCTGTTGAGCACTGAGATCTCGTTCCACCGCGACGGCAACGCGTTCCTCTCCGGCGGTGGGCCGGAGCAGGTGCAGGCGCTCGCCGAGCGGCTGCTCGCGTACGGCGACGAGGCGTGCGCGGCGCGGGCCTGGACGCTGCTCGGCCAGGCGGCGTGGCTGCGCGCCGACCGACCGGCGGCACTGGCCTGTCTGGACCGGGCGGTACGGCTGTTCGACCCGCTGCCGGACAGCGCGCAGAAGGCCGACGCCTTCGCCGAGCTGGGGCGGCTGCACATGCTCAACTACGAACGTGATCCGGCCGTCGCGGCGGCCGACACGGCCGCGGCGATCGGCGAACGGCTCGGGCTGACCGAGATCCGCACCAACGCCCGGATCACCGCGGCCACCGCGCGGTACCAGGCCGGCGACCGGGCCGGACTCGACGAGTTGTACGCGATCGTGGAGTCCAGCCGGACCGGTCAGCTGCTCGCGTTGCCCCGGGCCACCCAGAATCTCGCCTACGCCGTCTGCGAGGAG
Source organism: Verrucosispora sp. WMMC514 (assembly GCF_027497295.1). Taxonomy (NCBI): domain Bacteria; kingdom Bacillati; phylum Actinomycetota; class Actinomycetes; order Micromonosporales; family Micromonosporaceae; genus Micromonospora; species Verrucosispora sp. WMMC514. Next base: position 558,121 of record NZ_CP114906.1, read on the forward strand.
GGCGACTGGGTACGCTCCGACGCGCTGCTGGCCGCCGCCCCGGCCCGCACCGCCAGCGGGCAGACCCTGACCACCAGCTACTCGAGCGAGGCGACGCGGGCCTGGTTCGAGGGGGACTTCGACCGGCTGCTCACCGCCGCCGACGCCTGCATGAACACCCCGACCGGCAGCTGGGACATGCAGGTACGCGGCCTGCGGTCGTGCCTGCTGGTGCTGCGCGGCCAGCCGGTGCCGCCGGGCCCGCCCGCCGACGGGGCGCCGGACGGGGCCCCGCCGCGCGACGACGTGGCCGCCGCGCTGGACACCGCGCGGCGCAGTGGCTTCCACCGGCTGCACTGGACGATGCTCGCGATGGGCGCGTTGTGCCGGGCGGTGCAGGGTCGCCTCGACGAGGCCGCCGCGCTCGTCGACGAGCTGGCCGAGTCGTGGACGGCGGTGCCGGCGCTGGCCAGTGGGGAGTGGATCGCGGCGGCCGGCTGGGCGGCCAGCCTCGCCGGGCGCAAGCCCGCGGCCCGGGTACGCGCGATGCTCGACCGGGTCGGCCACCGTACGCCCTGGTCGGAGGCGGCACTGCGGACCGTGACCGGCGCGCTGGCCGGGTTCGACGACAACCACCGGCACGCCGCCGAGCTGCACCTCGCCGCCGCCGAGATCTACGCCGGCATTCCCGACGTCACCGACCGGATGCTGGCGCTGACCTTCGCGGTACGCGAACTGGCGGCCACCGACGACCACGCGACGGCCGGCGCGCCCCTGACCGAGTTGCGCGCCTTCGCGCACCGCAACGCCGCGCCGGGCCTGCTCGCCCTGGCTTATCCACCCACCGGCACCGCCCGGACGCTCGCCTCCTGACCGACGTGCGGGCCGCGCCGCACACCCGCGCGGGGCGGGCGGCTCAGGCCGCGACCGGAGTGGCCGGCGCGGTCGTCGGGGTGAGCTGGGTCTTGAGCTGCTGGGCGTAGACGTCGACGTACTCCCGGCCGGAGAGCTCCATCAACTCGTACATGATCTCGTCGGTGACCGCCCGCTCGACGAACCGGTCACCGGCCAGCCCGGCGTAACGGGAGAAGTCCAGCGGCGGTCCGAAGCGGATCCGTACCCGGGCCAGGTTCGGGATGAGCTGGCCCGGCGGCTGGATCTCGTCCAGGTTGAGCATCGCCACCGGCACCACCGGCGCACCGCTCTCCAACGCCAGCCGGGCCACCCCGGTCTTGCCCCGGTAGAGCCGACCGTCGGGCGAACGGGTGCCCTCCGGGTAGATGCCGGCGATGCCACCGGAGCGCAGCACCGTCAGCTGGGTGTCCAGCGCGGCACGGGCGGCCCGGCCACCGGAGCGGTCCACCGGGATGGTGCCGGTGCCGGTGAAGAACATCTTGGTCAACCAGCCCTTGACCCCCTTGCCGGTGAAGTACTCCGCCTTGGCCACGAAGGTGACCTTCCGGGGCACGATCAGCGGCGTGAAGATCGAGTCGGAGAAGGAGAGATGGTTGCTGGCCAGGATGACCGGACCGGTCGCCGGTACGTGGTGCAGACCCTCCACCCGCGGCCGGAAGATGAGCCGCAGCAGCGGGCCGAGCAGCACGTACTTCAGCAGCCAGTAGAGCACCGGCGTCCTTTCGGCAGGTGTTGGTCACCGCGGACCGCGCCGGACCGGGTGATCGTGGCACGAGCCTACGAACCACCGGCCAGCCGCGGCAACGGACGCTCGACCCGAAACCACCCGTCACGTTCGGTGTCGGACCGACCTCCTGGCCGGCGTTCGGCCGTACGCCGCGCCACAAGGCACTCCCGGAACCCACCCTCGACGTGTCACGATTCAGGGCACGGGGCGTGCGGGGGCGCGCCGAGGGGCCGCGGGGCGCGCCGGTGGCGCGATGAGGAGGATGGTCGGTGTCAGCGGGTGGGGCCCGCCGGGGACGGCGGGACAACGGTCTCGACGCGAGCGAGTACGCCATCGCCGGTGATGTCGATCCGCGCGTCGGCGAGCACCTGCTCGACGTGCTGGCCGCCGGCGGGATCGCCGCCTACCTGCAACCGTCGGCCGACCTGAACCCGGTCACCCGCACCACCACCGTGCCGTCCCGGCCGGTGGACCGGCTCTACGTGGACCGCTCGCACCTGAGCACCGCCCGGGACTACCTCAGCCAGCTCGCCGACGAGACCGGCGACGCCCGGGTCGGCGCCGAGCCGGACATCGACGCCGAGTGGGAACGGATCGTCGCCGGATTCCACACCTCGCCGGACACCGGCGACCATCCGTGGCCCGCCGCCGAGAACGTGGACGACCCGGCCGGGCGGGGCGGCACGGCCACCGCCACCCGGCCGGGCACCGACGAGCCCGGCCCGACCGCCACCGACGTACGCCGGCTGCCGTGGGCCGCCGACATCTCCGGCGTGTCGGTCGGGCGTGGGCCCCGCGACGGTGAGGGCCCGTCGCTGCTGGACGGCCTGGACACCTTCGGGTCGGAGCTGCCCGACGACCCGGACGACGACGAGCGTTACGTGCCGCCGCCGCCACCGCCGCTTCCCCGCGTGTCGAAGTTCGCGCTGGCCGGCATCCTCGCCGTGCTGCTCGGCTTCGTGCTGTTCCTCTTCCCCGATCTGCTCCCCGCCGACCAGGGCGTCGTCACCCTGCTCGGCTTCACCGGCATCCTCGCCGGCTTCGTCACGCTGGTGTGGCGGCTGCGGCCCGGCGACGCCGACGACCGCGACCCGGACGACGGCGCCGTGGTCTGAGCCGGCGCGCAGGGTAGCCGTCCGGATACCGGGACGGCGGCCGCCCGTGCCGAGGCGCGTAACAGTGGTGTAACTTACTGTCAGTAGGAATACCGCAGTACGTCACGTCACCCGCCGACTGCCCGGTTGTTCCTTCCTCGTGGCGGTCACTCCCCTGCTGATCGGAATGCCCGAGATGCGACAGAGTTCCCTCGTGGTGGTGGCCAACCGCCTACCCATCGACGACAGCGTGGCACCCGACGGTGCCTGCGAGTGGCGGCGCAGCCCCGGTGGGCTGGTCAGCGCGCTGCACCCGCTGCTCCGCCACACCCCCGCGACCTGGGTCGGCTGGGCCGGTGGGACCGGTCCCGCGCCCGAACTGCCCGACATCGACGGGGTGCGGATGCACTCCGTGCCGCTCAGCGGCGACGACCTGCGCGACCACTACGAGGGCTTCGCCAACGCGACCCTCTGGCCGATCTACCACGACGCGGTCGAGCAGCCGCAACACCACCGGCGCTGGTGGGACGCCTACCTCCGGGTCAACCAGCGGTTCGCCGAGGCCACCGCGCAGGTCGCCGAGCCCGGCGCGGTGGTCTGGGTGCAGGACTACCACCTGCAACTGGTACCGGGGCTGCTCCGCACGCTGCGACCCGACCTGCGCATCGGCTTCTTCCTGCACGTGCCCTTCCCGCCGCCGGAGCTGTTCATGCAGCTGCCCCGCCGGGCCGAGCTGCTGCGCGGGATGCTCGGCGCCGACCTGGTCGGCTTCCAGCGCGCCCAGGCGGCGCACAACTTCGCCCAGCTGGTGACGAAGGTGCTGGGGTTGCCGGCCACCGACCGACGGATCGGGATCGACGACCGGGTGGTGCGCATCGGCGCGTTCCCGGTGTCGATCGACACCGTCGAGATGGCCGCGCTGGCGGACCGCCCGGACGTGGCCGACCGGGCTCGCCGACTGCGCCACGACCTGGGCAGCCCCGAGCAGGTGATCCTCAGCGTCGACCGGATGGACTACACCAAGGGCATCGAGCAGCGGCTCAAGGCGTACAGCGAGCTGCTGGCCGGCGGGCACGTCAAGGTCCGCGACACCGTGCTGGTGCAGGTGGCGGTGCCCAGTCGGGAGCGGGTCAGCCAGTACCAGATCCTGCGGGACCGGGTGGAGCGGGAGGTCGGGCGGATCAACGGGGAGTTCGGCCGGGTCGGTGAGCCCGCGATCCACTACCTCACCCAGCCGTTCGACCGTGCCGAGCTGGCCGCGCTCTACCGGGTCGCCGACGTGATGGCGGTGACCCCGCTGCGCGACGGCATGAACCTGGTCGCCAAGGAGTACGTCGCCGCCCGGGTCGACGACACCGGCGCGCTGCTGCTCAGCGAGTTCGCCGGGGCCGCCGCCGAGCTGCCGCAGGCGTACCTGGTCAATCCGCACGACCTGGAGGGGCTCAAGCAGGGACTGCTCGCGGCGGTGCGGGCCGACCCCGCCGACGTCCGGGAACGGATGCGGTCCATGCGCGCGTACCTGCACGAACACGACATCCGGGCCTGGGCCCGCTCCTACCTGTCCACTCTGGACCAGAGCGGTTCGATGCTCGCCCATCTCGGCGGCGGCTGAGACCGGCTGTCGGGCCACGCCCGCGACGACCTCAGCCGAGGTCGTCGCGGCCCGGTTCCTTGATCAGCCAGTCGAGGATCGCGTCGACGGGCTCCCGCCACCGGGCGTCGAGCATCAGGTCGTGCCCCATGCCGGGAAAGAGCAGCGGAGCCGAACCGTACCGCCGCGCGGCCCGGGTCAGCGCCGCCGCCGGCACCACCCGGTCGTCCGGGCTACCCAGCACCAGCACCGGCGGATCGCCCACCGCCGGCTCCGGATCGGCGCCGGTCAACAGCTGCCACTGGGCCCGCCGGGCCGCCCGCCCCAGCCGCCCGGTGTGCCGCCGAGCGTCGGTCTCGGGCAGTTCTGCGCTGAACAGCTGCCTGCGGTTGAGCCGCAACCCGGCGCCGAAGACCGCCGGCAGGGTGCCGAGCGGGTTGCGGCGCAACGCGGTGCCGAGCGTCGCCCAACCCCCGAAGACCGGCGCCACCAGCACCGCCGCCTTCGCCGGATAGCGGGCCAGGGCGTGCGCGACCACCAGGGCCCCGGCGCCGTGCCCCACCAGCACCGCCCGCCGCGGCAAGCTGGCCGCCACCTGGACCACGTCGTGGGCGTACGCCCGCAGGGTCGCCTCCGGCGCCGGGGCGCTGCCGCCGTGCCCGCGCAGGCTCATCGCGTAGGCGCTGAAGCCACGGGCGGCGACATGTCCGAGCCAGTTCTCCGCGTACGCCCAGGCACCATGGCCGAAGCCCGGCACGAACAGCAGCGGCGGTCGCCCCTCCTCCAACTCCGGGACGGCGCTGAGCACCTCACGCCGGACCGGGCACACCGGCCGCGCCCACTCCCAGCCGCGCATCACCCGCTCGGTCACTTGCTCTCCAGCTCGCGTAGGGCGCGCTCCAGCGCGCGCAGGTAGTCGGCGTGCCCGACCTCGAACCAGTGCCGGGTGGAGTCCTTCACCTGTCCCGAATAGCGTTCACCCGCCCCGGCGCGTACCCGGGCGGCGAAGGCGGCGGCCCGCTCCGGACGGCTGACGCGTGCCCGCAGCAACCGGGCGAAGAGCACGGCCTGCCAGTGGGCCAGCGGGAAGATGCCGGAGTCCGGTTGGACCAACCCGGTCACCGCGAGCGTGGGATGGTCCGGTACGAGGGCGTTGAGCCACAGTCGGGGCCGACCCACCCCCTCGTCGTCACCGAGCAGCTTGCCGTCGAGGAACTCGAAGCGGGGCAGGTAGCCGGTGGCGAAGACGACAAGTTCCGGATCGAGCTGCCGGCCGTCGGTGAGCTCCACCGAGTGCGGGTGGAAGCGCGCGACGTCCGGTACCGGGGTGATCGCGCCGTGGCCCACGTGGTACACGAGCAGGCTGTTGGCGATCGGGTGTGTCTCGTACACCCGGTGGTCCGGCTTCGGCAGGCCGAAGCGGGTCAGGTCACCGACGGTCAGTCGCAGCGTCCGGTGGTAGAGCCACTGCCGGACCCGCAGCGGTACCCGCAGCGCCAGCAGCAGGTCGTTGACCTGGTCGGCAGGGCGACCGAAGACGTACTTCGGCGCGTACCAGTAGCCGCGACGGGTGGAGTGCCAACACCGCGACGCCTGCTGGGCGGCCTCCACGGCGATGTCGCAGCCGGTGTTGCCGGCACCCACCACCAGCACCCGCTTGCCCCGCAGCTGCGCCGAGTCCTTGTACGACGAGGCGTGCATGACCTCGCCACGGAACTGCTCAAGCCCCTCGTAGCGGGGCAGCTTCGGTGACCAGTTGTGCCCGTTGGCGATCACCACGGCGCCGTACCGGGAGGTGCGCTCGGGGCCGTAACCGCCGGTGCTGCGGGTGGTGACGTCCCACCGCTCGTCGCCGACCGGCTCGACCCGCACCACCTCGGTGCCGAACCAGATGTGCCGGCGCAGGTCGAAGTGGTCGGCGTAGCGCTCGAAGTAGGACAGCAACTGACCGTGGTGCGGGTAGTCCGGCCAGTCGTCGGGCATCGGGAAGTCGGGAAACTGGGTGAACGGCCGCGACGAGATCAGGTGGGTGCTGGCGTACACCGGGCTGCGGTCGTGCCGCCAGTTCCAGGCGCCGCCGACGCCGGTCTCCCGTTCGTAGCAGTCGACCCCGAAGCCGTGCTCGGCGAGGTTCTTCACGGCGGTCAGGCCGCTGGCACCGGCACCGATGACGCAGACGGTGTCGCCCCGGTCGGAGACCGGACGGCCGTCGGGGCCGCGGGCGAGCGTGGTCGTCTCCGGATCTGGCCGGCCGGGCTCGGTGGAGGTGGGCACCGGGGGATCTCCTTCGTCTCGGCACGAGTGCCGGGTCGCGCGAAATCCTCTCCACAACGGAGCGGGATGTCCAGCCCGGCGAACGGCCGATGTCAGGCGGTGGTGGGCAGCAGCAGGTCGACCAGGACCGGGAAGTGGTCACTGGCCCGCCGGGCCAGCGGGGTGTCCACCACGTCGTAGTCGACCACGGTGATCCGCGCGTCGACGAACAGCGCGTCGATGCGCCGGCGCGGGTCCGCGCACGAGTAGGTGAGCCGGTCGGCCCGGTCGGCCGCCACCGCCGCGTCGGTCAGCCCGTCGGCGACGGTGTGCCACGCCGGCCCGCCCGGCTCCTCGTTGAGGTCGGCGGCGGCGATCACCGGATGCGGTGCGGCGGCCAGGTCCCGCTTGAACAGCTCGGCCTGACCGGGACGCTCCGCCGGGTCGGTGGACAGGTGTGACCCGGCCACCGTGAACCGGGCGGAGGTGCCCACCCGACAGTCGGCGTACGCGGCGCCGCGCAGGTGCCGGCCGGGGGTGAGCGGGAAGCGCCGGCACCGGGTGCCGGTCACGCGTACCCGGAGGCTGGTCAACAGCAGGTTGCCCAGCGACGGTAGGCCGCCGGCGGCGACCACCAGACCGAACGACTCGGCCAGCGCGGCCGACTTCTCCCGCCACCGGAACCGGCGCGGTCCCTCCTGGACGATGACCACGTCCGGCGCCGCCGCGCGCACCACCGCGGCCAGCGCGGCGGTGTCGTCGCGCTGGCCGTGGACGTTGTACGACAGCACCCGCAGCGGCACCCCGTGCTCGGTCACGGGGTGTGGTGTCGAGGTCACCGTCAGATCCGCCGGGCCAGGTCGGCGGCGCCGATGACGCCGGCGGAGTTGCCGAGCTCGGCCGGCCGGATCTCGGCCACCGGCAGTCGGCTGCGTTGCGCCAGCGCTTCGGTGAACGAGCGACGGGTGGGGCCCATCAACAGGTCGCCGGCGTCGATGACGCCACCGCCGACGACCAGGATCTGCGGGTCGAGGATCTGTGCCATGTCCGCCAGGCTGGTGCCGAGCCAGCGGCCGACCTGCGCGAACGCCTCGGCCGAGACGGGGTCGCCGCCCTTGGCGGCGGCGGTGACCATCGGGCCGGTGATCGCCTCGGCCTCCCCGTCGGCCAACTCCAGCAGGGCGGCGGCCCGGTGCGGCTCCTGCCGGGCGGCGGCCCGGGCGAACCGGACCAGGGCGCTGCCGCTGGCGTACTGCTCGATGCAGCCGAGCCGGCCGCACCCGCACTGGTGGCCGTCGGGGACGGTGAGCATGTGGCCGAGTTCGGCGGCGATGCCGTGGGCGCCGCGGACCAGCCCGCCGCCGAGCACGATGCCACCGCCGACGCCGGTGCCGATGGTGAACATGACCATCGAGTCGTCGGCGTGGCGGGCGGCGCCGTAGCGGAACTCCGCCCAGGCCGCCACGTTGCCGTCGTTCTCGACGATGACCGGCAGCCCGACCGCCGCGCTCACGTACGCCCGCAGCGGCTCGTCACGCCAGGCCAGGTTGGGGGCGAAGAGCACGGTGGAACGGCTGGCGTCGATCCAACCGGCCGCGCCGATGCCGACCGCCTGGATGTCGTGGCCGGCGGCCAGTTCGGCGACCAGTTCGATGATGACGTCGCGGGTCTTGCCGACGTCGTCGGCGGGGGTGTCCCGTCGGGTCTGCACGAGGACCGTGCCGGTGTCGTCGACGACACCGCCGGCCACCTTGGTGCCACCGACGTCGACTCCGATGGTCAGCGTCACCGCCGCCACTCCCCTCTGCTGTGCCACCCGCGCACACCTGCCCTCGCCGGTGGTGCGGGTCGTCCGTGGTCAGGCCCCGTCGCCTGGTGCGTCCTGCCGCCCGCCGGGCACGGTACGGCCGTCCGGTGCGGGCTCGTCACCCGGCGCGGGCTCGCCGTCGGGTACCCGGGAGGCGGGCACCACGCGACGCTCGGTCGACGCCCGGCGTCCGGCCGGCGCGACCGGCCCGGCGGCGTCGACGGGCACGGCGGTCGGGACGGCGACGTCCTCCACCCGGGTCGCGGCGGACCAGACGTCCCGCTCCGGTGCCGGCTGAGAATCATGCCCGGTCCGGGTGGCCTCGCGCCACACGTGGTCGCCGTACGGGTCGGCGGACGCGGTGGCGGTGGACTCGGCGGCGGGGCCGGGCGCCGGTTCGGCGGTCGAACCGGCCGAGCCGAAGGCGCGCAGGAAACTGGCCAGGCCAGCGGCCAGGTCCCCGGCACCGGTGGCCAGTCGTTCGGCGAATTCGGGGCTCGGGTCGCGCAACGCGGCGATGCCCCGACATACCGGGCAGACGCAGCATTCGGCCGCGCCGGTGGCGAAACCGCCCCCGGTGCCACCGGACGCGGCCCCCGGGGCGTCGTTGTGACCGAGGACACCGGTCACGATCCCGCCGAGCGGGCCCAGCGGCACCGCCGCCGGGTTGGCGGCGGCCATCCGCACGGTGGCCAGCAGAGTGGCGACCAGCCGCTCCGCCTCTTCCCGGGCCGTGCCCGGATCTGTCGCACCCATGCTGGGCTCCTCTACCGCGGCGGCCGGGTCGCCGGACGCGTCACTGCGCCGCACCGGATGTTTCTACCCGGCGCTTGAGCTGCTTCAACGCCGCATCCATGATCATTTTCTCGGCCTTGCGACGGAACATGCCGAGCATCCCGACCGCGAGCTCCACCTCCAGGGTGTAGGTCACGGTGGTACTCCCGTCGGCGTTGCCCACCAGGTCGTACGCGCCCCGCTGCGCCTTCTGCATCTTCGACGGGGCCACCAGGTGCCACTCGACGCGGGACAGGTCCTCGGCGTAGGCGTACGCCAGCACGTACTCGTCGGCCATCACGGTCGCGTCGAGGACGAAACGGACCTGGCTGGCGTAACCGTCCTCGTACTCCTCGATCACCTCCGCCTCGCGGACCGCGTCGGTCCACTCCGGGTAGCTCGGGAAGTCACAGATGACCGCGGCCACCCGGTCCGGTGACGCGCCGATGATGATCGACTGGGTGGAGGAGTCCGCCATGGTGGGAGGCTACCGTCCGGTGACCGCCCGCGTGCCGCGCCGCCCACCTGCGATGTGCTCCCGGCCGACCGGGCGGGTAGGTTTCGACGAGGCCACCCGCGCAGGTGGCGGCCCGACCCGGTCCCGTGAGCACGAGGGAGTGCAGGTGCGCGAGTTCACCGTCCCGCCGATCGTCACCGTCGGCGATTCGGCCAACCTCACCGATCCGGTCTGGGACAACGCCGAGGCCGCGCCCGACGCGGTGCAGTTCGTCCGCCGCGACGCCACGGGCGCCTGGACCGACGTGACCTGCCGGCAGTTCCGCGACGAGGTGGCCGCGGTCGCCCGCGGGCTGGTCGCCGCCGGGGTGCGGCCGGGCGACCGGGTGGCGCTGATGAGCCGCACCCGGTACGAGTGGACGCTCGTCGACTACGCCATCTGGGCGGCCGGTGCGGTCACCGTGCCGATCTACGAGACCTCCAGCGCCGAGCAGGCGGCCTGGATCCTCGGCGACTCCGGCGCGGTGGCCGTGGTGGTGGAGAGCACCGCGCACGCCACGCTGGTGGCCGGCGTCCGGGACCAGCTGCCCGCCCTGTCCCACGTCTGGCAGATCGACCTGGGTGGGGTGGACGACCTGATGGCCGTCGGCGCGGAGGTGGAGCCGACCGAGATCGAGCGCCGCCGCGCGGGCCTGCGCTCCTCGGACGTGGCGACGATCATCTACACCAGCGGCACCACCGGCCGGCCCAAGGGCTGCGTGCTGACCCACCGCAACATGTACGCCGACATCGCCAACGCCGTCCCGGTGCTGCCGAACCTGTTCGGGCCGAACGCGTCGACCCTGCTGTTCCTGCCGCTCGCGCACGCCTTCGCCCGGCTGATCCAGATCGGCGTGGTGCAGGCCCGGGCCACGATGGCGCACTGCTCGGACACCAAGAACCTGGTCGCCGAGTTGCAGGAGGTCAAGCCGACCTTCGTGCTCTCGGTGCCCCGCGTCTTCGAGAAGGTCTACAACGGCGCCAAGCAGAAGGCCGAGGCCGGCGGCAAGGGCGGGATCTTCGCCCGGGCCGAGGCGGTCGCCATCGCGTACAGCGAGGCGCTCGAGACGTCGGGCGGGCCGGGCCTGGCGCTGCGTGCCCAGCACGCGCTCTTCGACCGGCTGGTCTACGGCAAACTACGGGCCGCGCTCGGCGGGCGCTGCCGCGACGCGATCTCCGGCGGCGCACCACTCGGCGCCCGGCTCGGGCACTTCTTCCGGGGCATCGGCGTGACCGTCTGCGAGGGGTACGGCCTGACCGAGACCTCTCCCGCCGCCTCGGCCAACCTGCCCGGATTCACCCGGATCGGCACGGTCGGCCGGCCGTTGCCCGGGGTGACCATCCGCATCGACGACGACGGCGAGGTGCTCGTCGCCGGAGATCTCGTCTTCCAGGGGTACTGGCACAACGACGCGGCCACCGCCGAGGCGCTCACCCCGGACGGCTGGTTCCGCACCGGCGACCTGGGTTCGCTCGACGCGGACGGCTACCTGACCATCACCGGCCGGAAGAAGGAGATCATCGTGACGGCCGGCGGCAAGAACGTCGCCCCGGCCGTGCTGGAGGACCAGGTCCGGTCGCACCGCCTGGTCAGCCAGTGCGTCGTGGTGGGTGACCGGCAGCCGTTCATCGCCGCGCTGGTCACCCTCGACGAGGAGGCCCTGCCGGGCTGGCTGGAGTCGGCCGGGCTGCCGGCGGACACCGGGATCGAGCAACTGCGCGAGCACGAGGGACTGCGCGCGGAGATCCAGGCCGCCGTGGACCGGGCCAACCAGTCGGTCTCCAAGGCCGAAGCGATCAAGGTCTTCCGGGTGCTGCCGCGCGACTTCACCGAGGCGACCGGGGAGTTGACCCCGTCGCTGAAGGTCAAGCGCCAGGTCGTGCACAAGACGTACGCGGCGGAGATCGCCGACATCTACCGCGGCTGACTACGATCCGTCACGTGCCCGCCTCCACATCCGCCCTGGCCCGCTCGCACCCGCTCGCCGCGGCGGCCCGCGTCGTCGTACTCACGCTGGTCGCCGTCCTGACCCTGTTCGCCACCCGCGACGTGGCCCAGCTGTGGTGGATCGTCCTGCTGGCGCTGGCCGGGCTGCCGGCGATGCTGGCACCCCAGCACCGGCTCGTCGGTCCACTCAGCCGGGTGGCGGAGGTGGTGGTGCTCGGTCTGGCGGCCAGCCAGGTCGCCGCGGTGGCCACCGTCGGCGGGCACATCGGTGGTCTCGGCGCCTCCGCCGTGCTGCCATACCTCGCGGTGCCGGTGACCGTCACCGCGCTGCGTCGCCGCTTCCGGGAGGGCGCGGCGCTGATCGCCGTGACCGCCGGCAGTCTGCTGCTCGCCGGCGCGGTCACCGAGGTGGGTGGGGTCCGCCAGCTCAGCCAGCCCGGCTATCTCGCCGTCTGCGCCCAGTGGCTGATCCTCGCCGCCCTCGGTCTCTACGCCGCCGGCACCCTGCACCGGGTGATGCAGGCCCGCCACGACAGCAAACCCCAGCCGTACGCCGAGGCGACCCGGCTGCTGACCCAGCTGCGTACGGTGGCCCGTCAACTGCCCGGGGCCACGCTGGACCCGGGCGGGATCTCCGAGCACCTGTTGGAGGAACTGCGCACGGTGGCCCGTACCGACCGGGGCGCGGTGCTCTCCGCCAGCGGTGGTGGCCGGTTGGTGGTGCTCGCCCAGCTCGGCGCGGACCGGGTCGACTGGGAGACGACCATCGACGCCGACTCGGCCATCGCCGACGCCTGGGCCAGCCAGCAGTGGCAGACCTCGGCCCGCTCGCAGTCCCGCTCACATCGTGGTGGCGAGGTCTCGGCGCTGATCGTGCCGCTGGTGGCCGGGTTGCGCACGGTGGGTCTGGTGGTGCTGGAGACCGACACTGCACACGCGTACCCGCCACCGGTGGTGGCCCAGGTGACCGCGCTGACCGGCCCGGCCGCGCTGCGTCTGGAGGCTGCCCTGCTCTTCGACGAGGTGCGCTCGCTGGCCACCAACGAGGAGCGGCAGCGGCTGGCCCGGGAGATCCACGACGGGGTGGCCCAGGAGCTGGTGATGGTGGGCTACGGCATCGACAACGCGTTGGCCACCGTGCACGACGACGCCGAGGAGACCGCCGAGTCGCTGCGGCTGCTGCGCCAGGAGGTGACCCGGGTGATCACCGAGCTGCGGCTGAGCCTGTTCGAGCTGCGCAGCGAGGTGGATCGGCACGGTGGCCTGGCCGCCGCGATCGCCGAGTACGCGCGCACCGTCGGCGCCTCCGGCGGACTGCGGGTCCACCTGTCCCTGGACGAGTCCACCGCCCGGCTGCCCGCCGCGACCGAGGCCGAGTTGCTGCGCATCGCCCAGGAGGCGGTCACCAACGCCCGCAAGCACGCCGGCGCGGCCAACCTCTGGGTCACCTGCGAGGTGGATCCGCCGTACGCGCAGATCGAAGTGTCGGATGACGGTCACGGCATAGGTGACCAGCGCTCGGACGGGCACTATGGTCTTGCGATCATGGCCGAGAGAGCGGAACGTATCCGGGGCCGGTTGGAGATCAGGCCGCGACAGCCGAGCGGGACGACCGTCGCGGTGGTGGTCGGTTCACCGCCCCGGCGCGATAACGTTCGCGGTAGCGCCGCCGCAGCAGAAGGGGAGTAAGCCGAGGATGACCACAAGCCCGACACCGGCAACCCGTACCAAGGTCCTCCTTGTCGACGATCACGACTTGATCCGCAAGGGCCTGCGGCACGCCTTCGAGCGCGACCGGCAGTTCGAGGTCGTCGGCGAGGCGGCCACGGCGGCGGAGGGCGTCCGGCAGGCCGGTGCCCTGCAACCGGACGTGGTGATCATGGATCTGCGGTTGCCCGACGGCAGCGGCCTGGAGGCCACCCGGGCGCTGCGCAAGTCCAGCGCGTCGATGGGCATCGTGGTGCTCACCATGTACGCCGGCGACGACCAGCTCTTCGGCGCCCTGGAGGCGGGGGCCAGCGCGTTCGTGCCGAAGACCGCGCCGGCCGACGAGGTGGTCGCCGCCGCCCGGCACGCCGCCTCCTCCCCCAGCGCCTTCACCGCCGCCGACCTGGCCGAGGCGATGAAGCGTCGACTCGCCCCGTCCGGCCCGCAGCTGTCCCCCCGCGAGGGTCAGGTGCTGCGGCTGCTCGCCGACGGCATGAGCGTCGCCGGCATCGCCAAGCAGCTGTTCGTCAGCGAATCGACCGCCAAGACCCACATCTCGAAGCTCTACGAGAAGCTCGGCGCGGCCAACCGGGCGCAGGCGCTGATGACCGCGCTGCGGCTCGGTCTGCTCGAGGCACCGGACGCGCCGAAGTTCTGATCGGCGCGAGACCGACGAAGATCCGTGTCCCACCGCGGCGGGGCACGGATCTTCGCATCGACAGCCTCCGGCCCGTACCGGCTCTGGCCTCCCTTGCGAAAGCGGGGCAGAATACCCGCCGAGGCGGCGTCGCCGCCGATGGTGGGCGAAGGGGTGAGGCACTTGCAGCGGCCGGACTGGGCACCCGAGTCGATCGACGTCGAACGTCCCAGCGTCGCCCGCATGTACGACTACTATCTCGGCGGCTCACACAACTTCGCGGTGGACCGGGCGACCGCTCGAGCGATGGTGGCGGTGGTGCCGCAGGCACCGCTGATGGCCCAGGCCAACCGCGCCTTCCTGCGCCGCGCCGTGCAGTTCCTCACCGACGCCGGCATCCGGCAGTTCCTGGACATCGGTTCCGGCATCCCCACCGTGGGCAACGTGCACGAGATCGCGCAACGGCACGCCCCCGACTCGCGGGTGGTCTACGTCGACGTCGACCCGGTCGCCGTGGCGCACAGCCGCGAGATCCTGGCCGGCAACGACCGTACGGCGGTGATCCAGGAGGACCTGCGCCATCCCGACCGGATCCTGGCCCATCCCGACGTGCGCGCGATGCTCGACTTCTCCCAGCCGATGGCGGTGCTGGTGGTGGCGGTGCTGCACTTCGTCTCCGACGACGACCGGCCGGCCGAGGTGCTGCGGACGCTGCGGGCGGCACTTGCCCCCGGCAGCTACCTGGTCCTGTCGCAGGCCAGCGACGACGGCCGGGACGAGGCCGAGCGGGCCGAGGCCGAGGAGGTCTACCGGCGCACCGACAACCCGCTGTGGATACGCAGCCGGGCCGAGCTGACCGGGTTCTTCGACGGCTTCGAGTTGGTCGAGCCCGGCGTGGTGTGGGTGCCGCAGTGGCGTCCGGAGACGCCGGAGAGCGCCGAGGACGCCGAACGGGCGGTCTTCCTCGGCGGGGTCGGGCGCCTCGGTGGGTAAGCCCGCGGACGGCCGGCCCTGCGTCGGCGTGTTCGCCCGCGCCTGGGCGAAGGCGGTATCGGGCACCAGCTATCTGCCGATGACCCACGCCCAGCTCGAGGTGCTGCTGCAACGGCTCACCGACCTGCTCGCCGAGGCGCTGCGGGCGGAGCCGCTCGACCTGCGGGTCGGGCACCGGGTCGCCGACGAGCTGGTCGCCGCGCACATCGTTTCCGCCGAGGCCCTCGGGCGGACCGTCGAGGTGATCCAGCTTCGACTGGTCCGCGACCTCGACCTGGTCGCCGACGACATCGAGGACCGGATGGCCCGCCTGCTGGGCGCGGTCGCCACCGGTTACGCCCGGGCGCTGCGGGACCGGACCCTCGACGAGCAGGAGTCCATCCGGCGGGCCGCGATGACCGCCCGCGCCGAGGCGGAGCAGGCTCTCCGGGCCAGCGAGGCCCGCTTCCGGCACCAGGCCACCCACGATCCGCTGACCGACCTGCCGAACCGCACGCTCTTCGCCGAACGCCTCGCCGCCGCCGTCGACGCGTCGGCCGGCAGCGGCCGCCGGGTCGGGTTGTGCTTTCTCGACCTCGACCGGTTCAAGCGGGTCAACGACTCCTTCGGACACCAGATCGGCGACCGCGCCCTGGTGGCGGCGGCGCGGCGACTGCGGCGGGCGGTCGAGCCGCACCTGGTCGCGCGGCTCGGCGGGGACGCCTTCGTCGTTCTCGTCGAACGGTCCACCGGCACCGGAGACGTGGTCGCCGTCGCCGAGGCGGCACTGGCCGCGCTCTCCGAGCCGGTGGTGGTCGACGGGCACGACGTGACCGTCACGGCGAGCGTGGGCATCGTGGAGCGACGGGTCGCCGGCACCTCACCCGACGACCTGATGCGGGCCGCGGGCAGCACGCTGCACTGGGCCAAGTCGGCCGGGGGCGCGGGATGGGCCCTGTACGACGCGGAGCGCGACGGCCGGGAACAGGCCCGCCAGGAGCTGTGCGCGGCCATCCCGGCGGGGCTGGAACGGGGTGAGTTCTTCCTCGACTACCAGCCGTTGACCTCGTTGCACGACGGTTCGCTGCTGGGCGTCGAGGCGCTGGTCCGGTGGCGCCACCCACGGCTCGGGGTGCTGCGCCCGGACAAGTTCATCGGTCTCGCCGAGGAGACCGGGTTGATCGTGCCGCTCGGCGGCTGGGTGCTCGCGGAGGCGTGCCGCGAGGCGGTCGGCTGGACGTCCACCTCGGGTGAGCCGCCGTACGTCAGCGTCAACCTGGCGGTGCGGCAGGTCCGCCGCCCCGGTCTGGTGCAGGAGGTGCGGGCCCTGCTGCGACGTACCGGCCTGCCGCCGAACCGGCTCCAACTGGAGATCACCGAGAGCACGATGATGACCACCTCCGAGGAGCCGGTACGCGCCCTTCGCGCCCTCGCCGACCTGGGCATCCGGATCGCCATCGACGACTTCGGTACCGGCTACAGCAACCTGGCCTATCTGCGGGACCTGCCGGTGACCGAGTTGAAGGTGGCCGGTGAGTTCGTGCGGGGCCTGCGCACCCCGGAGGCCCGCGCCGACGAGCGGATCCTGGCCTCGCTGGTCTCGCTGGCACACGCGCTGGACCTGACCGTGACCGCCGAGGGGGTGGAGACCGGCGGCCAGGCCGAGCGGCTGCGGGCGATCGGCTGCGACGCCGGTCAGGGCTGGCACTTCGGCCGCCCCGCCTCCCCCGACCACATCCTCGCCCGCATCCGCTGAGCCCGCCACCACACGGCAGCTGTTCGGCGGTCCGGACAGTGAGCCGTTACTCAGCCGTCGAGCAGCGTCGCCAGGCGTCGGGCCTGCGTCTCCCAGCGCCACTCCCGCTCCACCCAGGCCCGGCCGGCGGTGCCGAACTGCCGGGCCAGGTCCCGGTCGGCCAGCAGGGTGGCCACCCGGTCGGCGAGTTCGGCGAGATCCCGACCGTCCACCACGTAGCCCGTCTCGCCCTGGCGCACCGCGTCCGGGGCACCGCCGGAGTCGCCGGCGACCACCGGCAGACCGGTCGCCGACGCCTCCAGGTAGACGATGCCGAGCCCTTCGACGTCCAGGCCCCGGTTGCGGGTGCGGCACGGCATGGCGTACACGTCGCCGGCCGCGTAGTGGGCCGGCAGTTCTGCCGAGGGCACCGAACCGGTGAAGACCACGTCCCGCTCCACCCCCGACTGCCGGGCCAGCCGGGCCAGCGTGGTCCGGTACGGTCCACCGCCGACCACCAGCAACGCGGCGTCGGGCACCCGGCGGCGGATCAGCGGCATCGCCCGGATCAGCATGTCCTGGCCCTTGCGGGGCACCAGCCGCGACACGCAGACCACCACCGGCCGGTCGGCCAGGCCGAGCCGGTGCCGCACCGCGCCACCGTCGACCGACGGGTGGTAGACGTCGGTGTCCACGCCGGGCGCGAGCCGCCGCAGTTCGGTCAGGCCGTCCACGGCCCGGGCCAGCCGGGTGCGGGTGTACTCCCCCAGGTAGGTCACCACGTCGGTGTCCCGGGCGATGCGCCGCAGCGCCGTCCGGGCCATCGGCAACGCCGCCCAGCCGACCTCGTGACCGTGGGTCAGGGCGACCACCCGCCGGATCCCGGCCCGTCGGCGCAGCCCGGCGGCGAGCAGGCCGAGCGGAGCCGCCGCACCGAACCAGACCGTGTCGCAGCCGTACGACCGGGCCAGTCGGGCGGCCCGGCGCGCCACGAGGGGGGTGGGCAGCAACACCTTGGTGCGCTCCCGCACCACCTCGAACGGCTGGTCGGCGTCGAACTTGTCCGCCCCGGCCCAGCGTGACGCGTACACCACCACCGAACCGGCCGGCTGACGCACCGCGAGGTTGTGCACGAACGACTGGATGCCGCCCGGCCGGGGCGGAAAATCGTTCGTCACCAGCAACGTGCGGCTCACCGGGAAACCTTTCGGGCGTACGCGCGGGCGGCGGCGATCCGCTCCACGGTGGACGGGTGGGACGCCGAGTAGAGGTACTCCCAGCGGGGCGGGTCGGGGTCGGAGAGGTTGACCGCGGACAACCGCCGCTGCATCGACTCGAACGCGGCCGGGTCGCCGGTCAACGCCAGCGCGTGTGCGTCGGCGCGGGCCTCGACCCGCCGCGACATCAGCGCCTGCACCGGGGCGAAGACCAGCCCGGCCACCGTGACCAGGGCGAGCAACAGCGCAAACGCGCGGGGTTGCGCCACCGAGTCGACCCCGGCCAGGCGCAGCAGCGGCGGCCAGGAGCCGATCAGGTAGAGCGCCACCACCGCGGCGGCGGCGCCGAGCGCGCCGGTGAGCGTGCCGACCGGTACGTCCCGGTCCCGGGCATGGCCCAGTTCGTGCGCCACCACCGCGGTCACCTCGGCCGGCGTCGCCTCGCGCAGCAGATTGTCGTAGACCACCACCCGGCGGGTCGGTCCCAACCCGGAAACGTACGCGTTGACCGCCCGGGTGCGCCGGGAGGCGTCGGCGACCAGCACGTCGCGTACCGGCACTCCGTCCCGTTCGGCCAGCTCCATGAGCTGGCTGCGCAGCGGGGACGGCTCCATCGGACGGAACCGGTTGAAGACCGGCTCGACAAGCACCGGCAGCACGAAGGACAGCAGCGCCACCAGGGTGGCGGCACCGGCCGCGCCGAAGGCCCACCACCAGCGGGGGGCGAGTCGCACGACGGTGTAGAAGCCGAGCAGCGCCACCGCACCGATGACGGCGCTCACCGCGTACGACTTGAGCAGGTCCACCGCCCAGCCGCCCCAGCCGTTGGTGGCCAGCCCGTAACGGGTGAGCACGCTGTGCCGCCAGGCCGAGAACGGCAGGGTCACCAGGTCGGCGACCAGCACCACGGCCAGACCACCGAGGATCGCCTGTGCGATCCAGTGCCCGCCGAAGGGCCGCCCGGCCAACTCCACCAGTCGGCTGCCCAGCGGGGTCAACCCGAGTGCCAGGGCCACCAGCAGCCCGACGCCGAGCGCCGCCCACCCGCCGGGACGCAGCGCGGACCGGAACTGCCGGGCCCGCTCCACCTGCTCGGTCGGCAGATCACGCAGGGCGGCGAGCTGGTCCGCCCGGGGGGCCGGTGGACGCTGCCACGGGATCAGCACCAGCGCCGCCACGACCAGGGCGACACCCAGTCCGGCCAGGGTCAGCAGCGCCCATCCTCGCGGGCTCACCACGCCGTCCCGTCCGGCACCGGCGATCCGCCGCGGCGAACGCGAACCGTTCCGTCGCCCGCCGTGCGCCTCATGCCTGCCGCTCCTGTCGCCATGGGCGCCCATCCTATGTCCCGGGGTGGGTCCGCCCCACGCCCGTCGACCCACCGCAGGGCCGGCTCAGGACCACCGCGGCCGGGCTCAGGACCGCGACAGCCGGCGCACCAGCGAATCCGCCCCCAGCGGGTACGCGCCGTGCCGGCGTACCCCGTCGGCCACCTCGCGGTCGGAGGACACCACCACCACGGGACGGCCCGGTGGTTCGGCCCGCACCAGTCGGCGGATCAGCTCGTCGGCGGTCTCACCCTTGCGGGAGAACAGCACCCGCACGCCACGCGGGGTGGGTGGCAGGCCGTGCACCCGTTCGGCGCCGTCGAAGACCACCGTGACCTCGTCACCGGTCTGCGCGGCGATCCCGCCGAGGCCGCTCACCAGCCGCTTGCGCTGCTGTTCGAGCGACATCTCCCCGAAACCGCGTTTGGTCACGTTGTAGCCGTCGACCACCAGGTGCGCCCGGGGCAGCGCCAGGAGCTGGTCCAGCCGGGCCGGGTCGTCGGTGTCCTGGGCCCGGGCGGCGGCCCCGGTGGCGGCGGTGGGGGCATCGGTGAAGGAGTCGGCCACGAAGTCGGCGGGCAGCTTGTCGACCGGATCCAGGGCCAGCTCCCGGCGCAGCCCGACGGCGGCCTGACCGATCGTCTCCAGCAGCAGCCACAGTCGCGCGTCGTCGACCGAGCGCGCCTCCTTGGCGCTGCTGCGGGCCGCACCGGCCGCGGCCTCCGCCTCGGCCAGCCGGGCCCGGACCCGGCGCAGTTCAGCGTCCGCGTCGGCGGCGGCCCGGGTGGCCCGGCCGCGCTCGGTGGCCAGCAGCTCGTTGGTCCGACGCTCCCGGGCCTGGCTCTCCCGCAGCGTACGAGTCAGTTGCCGGGCCTCCTCGCGCAGTTGGCCCAGTTCCTCGCGTACCCGGGCCAGTTCGTCGCGCAGCTTGTCGGCCTCCACCCGGGCGACCGCCCGGTCGTGCTCGGCCCGGGTGGCCCGCTGTTCGGCCTGCCGGACCAGTTCGGCCACCACCGCCGTGTCCGCCTCGGCGCGAACCGCCGCCCCGCTGGCGTCGATCAGCTCCCGCCAGCCGCGCGGACGGGCCAGGTAGGCCAGGGCCGCCACCTCGACCGGATCGGCGGCGGCGGGCGCGGTGCCCTCCACCACGGCGGTGCCCAGGTCACCGGCGTCGGCCAGCACCCGTGCGGTGACCCGCTGCCGGAACAGCGGATCGGCGGTGAGTTGGGCGGCGATCGCCGGCGCGCCGAGCCGGGCGCGCCGATTCGGGGCGAACTTGGCGACCCGGCGCAGCGGCACGGGCACCTCGTCGGCGGGCAGACCGGGCAGCACGGCGGCGGTGAGCGAGACGATCCGCTGTCGCACCGGCTCGGGCAGGATCGGCTCCGGCTCCGGCTGCCCCGGGTCCGCCGGCCCGGGGTCCGGTGTCGGGTCGTCAGTGGCACCGTCACCGGCCGCGGGCACCGCGACGACCTGCTCCTCCTGCGGGAGGTTGTCGTCGTGCGGCTCGGTGAGGGGCATGTGGCAAGTCTCCCACCGGGACCGGGCCCACCGCCCGGTGAGTGAGCCGATCTCTCATCCTAGACCGGTGGTGACGTCTGGGGCCGGTGGGGCGCGAGTGTCGGACCGGACCGTTACGGTGCCGCGGATGGCAGCACAGGAGTTCCGGCAACCGCCGCTGGCCGGCCTCGACCCGACCGTCGACGGTGTCGACCCGGCGCTGCCGCTGTACGCGACGACGTTCGTGGTGGTCGACCTCGAGACCACCGGCGGCGCGCCCGACGGCGGCGGCATCACCGAGATCGGCGCGGTCAAGGTGCGCGGCGGCGAGGAGCTGGGGGTGCTGGCCACCCTGGTCAACCCCGGGGTGCCGATCCCACCCTTCATCACCGTGCTGACCGGCATCACCCAGGCGATGCTGCTGCCGGCGCCGCCGATCGAGCAGGTGCTGCCGAGCTTCCTGGAGTTCGTCGCGGACGCCGTGCTGGTCGCCCACAACGCGCCGTACGACGTCGGCTTCCTCAAGGCGGCCTGCGCGAAGCACGGCTACCGCTGGCCGAACCCACGGGTGCTGGACACCGCGGCGCTGGCCCGACGGGTGCTGCTGCGCGACGAGGTGCCCAACCGTAAGCTCGGCACGCTCGCCGCGTACTTCCGGGCGGCCACGCAGCCGACCCACCGGGCCCTGGACGACGCCCGGGCGACCGTGGACGTGCTGCACGGGCTGATCGGCCGCCTCGGCGGGCACCGGGTCGACACCATCGGCGACGCCATCGAGTTCGCCCGCGCGGTCACCCCGACGCAGCGTCGCAAGCGGCATCTGGCCGACGGCCTGCCCCGCTCCCCCGGGGTCTACATCTTCCGGGCCGCCGACGAGCGGCCACTCTACGTCGGCACCTCCCGGGACATCGCCACCCGGGTACGCAGCTACTTCACCGCCGCGGAGAAACGCGCCCGGATCTCGGAGATGCTGGCCGCCGCCGAACGGGTGGAGGCGGTGGAGTGTGCGCACTCGTTGGAGGCCGAGGTGCGTGAGCTGCGGCTGATCGCGGCGCACGCGCCGCCGTACAACCGACGGTCGAAGTACCCGGAGCGGGTGGTCTGGCTGAAGCTGACCGACGGGCCGTACCCCAGGTTGTCGGTGGTCCGGGAGATCTCCCCGGGTGACCGCGCCTACCTCGGCCCGTTCACCTCGCGGCGGGCCGCCGAGCTGGCCGCCGCCGGCTTCCACGACGCGGTGCCGCTACGGCAGTGCACCCACCGGTTGTCGCTGCGTACCGTCACGCCGGCCTGCGCGCTGGCCGAGCTGGGCCGCTGCCCGGCACCCTGCGAGCACCGGATCTCACCCGAGGAGTACGACGCCCGGGCGGTCACGCCGTTCGCCACCGCCACCACCGGCGACCCGCAGCCGGTGGTGGACGCCCTGCTCGCACGGATCGAGGCGCTCTCGGCCGGCCAGCGCTACGAGGAGGCGGCCGTGCTGCGCTCCCGCCTCGCGGCGGTGCTGCGGGCCGCCGTACGCATGCAGCGCCTCGCCGCGTTGAGTGGGCTCGCCGAGGTGGCCGCCGCGCACCCCGCGGCCGGCGGCGGCTGGGAGCTGGCGCTGGTACGTCACGGCCGGCTCGCCGGTGCCGGCGTGTCACCGCCCGGGGTCCATCCCCGACCGACGTTGACCGCCATCCGGGCCACCGCCGAGACGGTGCCGGCCGGGCACGGCCCGGTCCCGGCGGCCAGCCCGGAGGAGTCGGAGCGGATCCTGTCCTGGTTGGAGCGACCGGAGACCCGACTGGTCGAGATGTCCGCCGGTTGGTCCTCGCCGGTGGCCGGCGCGGCACGGTTCCGCGACCTGTTGACCAAGGCGGAGAGCGCGGCGTCCCGGCAACTCTGGTCCGAACGCTCATGAGCAACTGTCCGATCGGACTACGTCGACTCACTTACTCTGTTAAGGAAGTGCAGTCCTGCCCGTTTCGAGGGTCTGCTCCCGCTTGCCGGATTCCGGTGGTGGTGCAGCAGGCGTGAGGGGGTGTCCCAGGTGGACGTCAACGCCGGCCACGGCGGCGCCCTGGGCGGTGCGCTCCCGACACAGCCCGGCGAGCTGCCCCTGACCAGACGACTCCGATCGCTGCTGACCTGGCCGACCACCGAGACCGAGCCGGTCGGCCAACTGGTACGCACCCACCGCGCCATCCACTCCGGTGCCGACCCGGCGGTGCTGCGCCGGGCGTACACCATCGCCGACAACATGCACCGGGGGCAGTTCCGCAAGAGCGGGGAACCGTTCATCACCCACCCGCTGGCGGTCGCCCAGATCTGCGCGGAACTCGGCATGGACACCACCACTCTGGTCGCGGCGCTGCTGCACGACACGGTGGAGGACACCCGCTACACGTTGCAGGCCCTCGCGGAGGACTTCGGCCACGAGGTCGCCCACCTGGTCGACGGGGTGACCAAGTTCGACAAGGCGTTCTACGGGCAGGCCGCCGAGGCGGAGACCATCCGCAAGATGATCATCGCGGCCGGCAAGGACGTCCGGGTGCTGATCATCAAGCTCGCCGACCGGCTGCACAACATGCGCACCCTGGGCGTGCGCTCGGCCGCCTCCCGCGAGCGGATCGCCCGCAAGACCCAGGAGGTGCTGGTACCGCTCTGCGACCGGCTGGGTATCCAGACCCTCAAACGGGAGCTGGACGACGTGGTGCTGCTGCACCTCGAGCCCGACGAGCACGCCCGCATCGCGCGACACGTGCACGACCGGCCCGGCTGGGACAGCTACCTCGCCGAGGTGGTCGCCCAGGCCAGGGTGGCGCTACGGCGCAGCCGGGTCGACGCGGAGGTGAACCCACGTCCCCGGCACCTCTACTCGATCTGGAAGGACACCGTGGCCGGCGGCCACACCGCCCCGTTCGACCTGCCCCGGATCACCATCGTGGTCGACGGTCCGCCGACCGACTGTTACGCGGCGCTCGGTGCCGTGCACGGCCTCTGGCGGCCGGTGCCGGGCCGGTTCAAGGACTTCATCGCCTCACCGAAGAACAACCTCTACCGGTCGCTGCACACGAGCGTCTGCGGACCGAAGAACCGCACCGTCGAGGTGCTGATCCGCACCACGGAGATGCACCGCG
The DNA here is from genome assembly GCF_027497295.1 of Verrucosispora sp. WMMC514. Taxonomy (NCBI): domain Bacteria; kingdom Bacillati; phylum Actinomycetota; class Actinomycetes; order Micromonosporales; family Micromonosporaceae; genus Micromonospora; species Verrucosispora sp. WMMC514. The sequence goes on from NZ_CP114906.1 coordinate 581,922, forward strand.
CGGCCGAGTACGGGGTGGCGGCCGACTTCCGCTTCCCCCGCTCCGGCGGGGCCACGGCCCGCTCGGGGCAGCTCGACTGGCTGCGCCGGGTGCTGGACTGGGAGCAGGATGCCGCCGACCCGGCCCAGTTCCTGCACTCGCTGCGCTGCGACCTGTCCGAGGCGCAGATCCAGGTGGTCGCCGAGGGGCGGCAGATCGTGCTGCCGGCCGGTGCCACCCCCGTCGACCTGGCCTATGAGCTGGGTACCGATCGGGGTGACCGGTGTCTGGCGGCCCGGATCAACGGTCGGCTGGTCCCGCTCTCCTCCGAGCTCGAGGAGGGTGACGTGGTGGAGATCTTCACCGAGACCGACGAGGAGAGCAGCCTCGACGCCGAGGTGGCCCCGCGTGGGCCGCGTCGTGAGTGGCTGGGGTTCGTCAAGTCACCACACGCCCAGATGCAGATCAACAGGTGGTTCGCCGAGCACAGCGAGCCGGGGATCTCGATCAGCGACAAGGTCCGCCTGGGCCGAGCCACCATCGGGCTGGCCCTGCGCCAGCACAACCGGGGGCTGGCCAGCGATCTGCCGCTGCTGCGCCTGTCGGAGGAACTCGGCTACCCGGACCTGGAAACCCTGCTGGTCGCGGTCTTCGACCGGGTCATCGAGCCGGACGCCGTGGTGCGTCAACTCATCGACCTCGTCGACCACCGTCAGTGACCGACCCGGCTCCGCCCGGTACTCGGCGTGGTCCTCGTGGCGCGGGCGAGCCGCACGGCCACTAGCCTGGAGTCATGATCCCCCGTACCCGCCGCACCGGTCGCGCCGTCGCGTACCAGGTCTTCTACCGGCTGCCGCTGCCGGTCCGACGCCGGCTGGTCCGGATGGCCGTGCCGAAGTACATCGTCGGTGCCGTCACCCTGCTCCGCGACAGTGAGGCGTCGGGCGCGGGCCGGTTGCTGCTGCTGCGGCAGCCGCCGGGCCGGGGGTGGACCCTGCCGGCGGGCTTGCTGCAACGCGGCGAGAACCCGGCGGTCGGCGCCGCCCGTGAGTTGTACGAGGAGACCGGGGTCCGGCTCTCCCCGGCCCGACTCACCCCGGCGGCACCCAACGCCATCGTGCACGCCAAGGGATGGGTGGACGTGGTGTTCACCGCCGAGGTGCCGGCCTCGCGCACCGAGCTGACCGTCGACGGTGCCGAGGTCTTCGAGGCCGCCTGGCATCCGCTGGACGACCTGCCGAAGCTGACCTGGCCGACCGCCCGCCTGCTGGCCTACTACGACATCGGTCCGCTGGCCGGGCAGTTCCCGCCGCCGCTGCCCGACACGACGCCGTGACCCGGCCCGAGGGCGCGGCAGGCGACAGTCGGCCCACCGCGCCCGCTGACGGCATCTGCGCGGTGGTGCTCGCCGCCGGCGAGGGCACCCGGCTGCGTCCACTCACCGAACGGGTACCCAAGGCGCTCTGCCCGGTGGGCAACGTGCCGCTGCTGGACCGGGCGCTGGCCCGGCTCGCCGGTCTCGGCCTGACCGGCCCGGCCTCGGTCGCGGTGAACGCCTGCTACCTGGGCGACCAGGTGGTGCGGCGGGTGGGTGCGCGGGCGCACCTGTCGGTGGAGCCGGGCAGCCCGCTCGGCACCGCGGGCGGCGTGGGGCGGCTGCGGGACTGGATCGACGGCCGCGGCGTGCTGGTCGGCAACGCCGACGCCTACCTGTCCGACCCGGCGACCCCACCCGGCCCCGACATCGCCGCGCTGCTGGCCGGCTGGGACGGCGAGTCGGTGCGCCTGCTCGGGCAGCCGGCCGCCGACCCGAAAGCGCCGGGCACCTTCGACGGGCACGTCTTCACCGGTTTCTCCCTGTTGCCGTGGCGGCTGGTCCGCGACCTGCCCGCCACCTTCGGCGACCTGGTACGCGCGGTGTGGCGTCCGGCCGAGGCCGCCGGCCGGCTGACCGTGGTCGGCTACCGGGGCACCTTCATCGACACGGGCACCCCGGCCGACTACCTCGCCGCGAACCTGCACGCCGCGGGCGACGGCTGCCTGATCGATCCGACGGCCACCGTCACCGGTCACAGTCGCCGGTCCGTCGTCGGCGCGGGCGCCACCGTCAGGGGAACGGTCACCCGCTGCGTGATCTGGCCGGACGCCCTCGTCGACAGCGACGAGGACCTGCGCGACGTGATCCGTGTCGACGCCGACCTGACCGTCCCGGCGGCCTGATCCGGCAGATCAACCACCGGACGTCACCGTGGGTAAGGATCAGGCCGGTCGCCCCCTTCTCCCCCGCCGCCTTTGCTCTGCTTCACCATACGCAAAAGTCACCCTCCGCAAACCGGCGGCAGCGATCATGGCAACGTCGTGTTGATGTCGCCGCTGCAAGACGGCCATTGCGTCGGTTGAAGCAGAGCAAAGCGTCGGCATAGGAGACTGGTCGGGTGGCGTCGGACAGGAACCACCGTCACTCTACGTACTAGTCACCGAGAGTTGTCGTCCCCGATGGAGCGACGGATCGCCACAGCGCACCGCATCGGCACCGCACGACTAGCATGGGCTGCGAAGCCGACGAACGGAGAACCCTCCAGTGATCACCGCGATCGTGCTGATCGACTGCGCCACCGACTCGATCCCCGAGGTGGCCGAGGCACTGGCCAACCTGCCGGGGGTGAGCGAGGTCTACTCGGTGGCCGGGCACGTCGACCTGATCGCCATGGTCCGGGTCCGCGAGTTCGAGGAGATCGCCCAGATCATCGCGGGCAGCATCTCGAAGGTGCCCGGCGTGCTCAACACCGAGTCGCACATCGCCTTCCGCGCGTACTCCCGGCACGACCTGGAGGAAGCCTTCGCCATCGGGCTGGGCAGCACCGACTGAGCCGGCCCACCCCAACCGGGGTGGACCGGCTCGGCTCGTACCGCCGGGTCAGCTCTGCTGCGGCACCGGGGTCTCGGTGACGGTGCCACCGGGGACCGGCGCCTCCTCGGTGAAGGTCTCACCCGGGGTCGGCGTGGTGCCGCCCGGAGCCGGGACGGTGCCACCCGGGCTGGCCGTGCCGCTCGGGCTGGTCTCCGGGACCGGGATGCCGAGTTCCTCGGCCAGCATCACCAGGGCGTCGTAGTGCGCCTGCAGGACCGGCAGCGCGGTCTGCGCGAGCTGGACCACCTGCGGCTCGGTGCCCTGCGAGATCTCCGTCTGGGTCGCCTGGATGGCCTGGACGTGGCCGGCCAGTTCCTGGGTCACCCAGAGCCGGTCGAACTCCTCACCGCTGGCGTTGTTGAGCTGGTCGAGACCGGCCTGCTGTTCCGTGGTGGGTTCGCTCGGCAGGTCGACGTTCAGCTGTCCGGCCAGCTCCTGCACCGACTGGTCCAGTTCGGTGTGGTCCGTGACGAACTGCTGCCCCAGCTCCTTGACCTGCTGGTTCTGGCCCTTCTCCTGGGCCAGTTCACCGGCGGCGATCTCGTACAGGTTGACCTGGTGGACCGCCTGTAGGTACTGGGTGTCCTGTTCCGACGGCTGCGCCGCCGCCTGCGCCGCCGCGGCGGGTGCGACCCCCACCAGCACCAGCGCGGCCAGCAGGCCGAGGCGTTTGATACCCAACATGCTTCCTCCCCGTTGAGACGTTGGACCGCACGGATACCCGGCTGACCGGGGTTATTCCTGCGATCCGCGACGGCGGGGAAGCGGTGACGACGTCCGGATGCGGTGAAACGGGCGTGGCGCCCGCCGGAGCAGGTCCGACGGGCGCCACGTCACGTTGCGACGGATCAGGGGCGGGTGTCCCCGCTGGTGATCTCCTCCCGCTCCGGCCGCGGCTCGACCGGGGGGTGCCCCGGCGAGACCGGTGCCTCGGCCGGCCGCTCGATCGGGTAGAAGAAGCCCCGGATGGCCGGGCCGAGGGCACCGAGCCGGTTCATCTTCTTCGGTACCACCCAACCGGCGTAATCCAGCTCGCCGTGCCCGTCGCCCCCGCCGAGCGGCTGGTGCACCTCGACGAACCGCCCGTCCGGCAGCCGCCGGATGATGCCGGTCTCCACGCCGTGCGCGAGGACCTCCCGGTCGTGCTGTTGCAGGCCGAGACAGATCCGGTAGGTGACGTAGTAGGCCAGCGGCGGCAGCAGCAGCAGACCGATCCGGCCGGCCCAGGTCATCGCGTTCAGGCTGATCTGGAACTTGTCGGCGATGACGTCGTTCGCGCCCGACAGGGTCAGGATCACGTAGAACGTGAGGGCCATGACGCCCAGGCCGGTGCGGAACGGGACGTCGCGGGGACGCTGGAGCAGGTTGTGGCTGCGGTAGTCCTTCAGGTGGCGGGCCTCCATGAAGGGATAGAGCAGGGATATCGCCACCAGGATGCCGGGTAGCACCACTGTCGGCCAGAACAGCGGCGGGATCACGTAACCCTCACCGATGGGTATGGTGATCTCCCAGTCGGGCATCAACCGGGTCGAGCCGTCGAGGAACATGACGTACCAGTCGGGCTGGCTGGCGGCCGAGACCACCCACGCCTCGTACGGACCGAACAGCCAGACCGGGTTGATCTGGAACAGACCGCCCATCAGCGCGATCACGCCGAAGACGACCATGAAGAAGCCGCCCTGCTTGATCGCGTAGCGCGGGAACATCCGCTCGCCGACCACGTTGCCGTTGGTCCGGCCCGGCCCCGGCCACTGGGTGTGCTTCTGCTTGAACACCAGGCCCAGGTGGACGGTGATCAACGCGACAAGCAGACCCGGGATGAGCAGCACGTGGGCGATGAAGAACCGGCTGATGATGATCGTGCCGGGGAACTCGCCGTTGAAGACCGCCGCGGTCACCCAGGAACCGATCACCGGGATGGACAGCATGATCGCCGAGGCGATCCGCAGGCCGGTGCCGGACAGACCGTCGTCCGGCAGCGAGTAACCGGTGAAGCCGGCCAGGAAGCCGACCCAGAACAGCAGCGAGCCGATGATCCAGTTGGTCTCCCGCGGCTTGCGGAACGCGCCGGTGAAGAAGACCCGCAGCATGTGCACCACGATCGCGGCCATGAACAGCAGCGCCGCCCAGTGGTGCATCTGGCGCATGATCAGGCCGCCGCGGACGTCGAAGGAGATGTCCAGCGTCGAGGCGTACGCGGCCGACATCGGCGTGCCCCGCAGCGGGGCGTAGCTGCCGTTGTAGATGACCTCCGTCATCGCCGGCTCGAAGAAGAAGGTCAGGAAGACCCCGGTCAGCAGCAGGACGATGAACGAGAAGAGCGCGATCTCGCCGAGCAGGAAGGACCAGTGGTCCGGAAAGACCTTGTTGAGCAGTCGGCGCAGCGGGGTCGCCACCTGGAAGCGGTCGTCGACCGCTCGGGCGGTATTGCCCGGCACCGCTGCCACGTCAAACTTTCGCCGCTTCACGGCCGCTCCCAGAAGTCGGGCCCGACAGCCTCGGTGTAGTCGGACGTCGCCACGAAGTAACCCTCAGCGTCCACCTCGATGGGCAGTTGAGGCAACCGCCGGCTGGCCGGACCGAAGATCGGCTTGGCGTTGTCGGTGATCAGGAACTGTGACTGGTGGCACGGGCAGAGCAGCCGGTTGGTCTGCTGCTCGTACAGGCTCGCCGGGCAGCCGGCGTGCGTGCAGACCTTCGAGTAGGCGGCGTAGTTGCCCCACATGTAGCCACCGTGTCCGGCCCGCTCGTTGTTGCGCCGCGATTCCACGGCGTCGTCCTCGCGCAGGTGGATCAGCAGGGTGGGCGAGTCGGCGTACCGGTTGCTCACCCCGTGCTCCACGCCCGGGAAGACGGTGATCTGACCACCGGCGCTGATGTCGGCCGGCCGGATCGGCCGACCGTCCTCGCGGACCAGGCGGATCTTCTGACCGTCCCGGGGGGCGAACCCGGTGGTCAACATCTGGTCGTCCTTGTGCGGGTCGGAGATCAGCCCGCCGACCAGCGGCGCGGCGGCGACGGCACCGACGGGCAGCAGACCGGCCAGCAGCGAGACGCCGAGCAGCGGCCGACGCTTCACGCCCAGCTCGTCGGCCATGTACGCCATGGTCTCGCCGGTGATCCGCTGGTCCTCGGCGGGCGGGGCACCCTCGTGCCGATCCTGGATCGACACCTCCTTGGGCAGCAGCTTCTTGCCCCAGGTGAGGATGCCGAAGCCGATGCCGAGCAGGGCGACGCCGAGGGTGACGCCGAGCAGCGGGGTGTAGAGCTTGTCGCCGCCGCGACCCGGCTCGTACTCCCAGGGCCACCAGATGTAGATCGCCAGGAAGGCCGTCGCCGCCAGCCCGGTCAGCAGGAAGAAGCCCGCGACCGTGCGGACCAGTCGCCGTTCGGCCTTGGTGCCCGGGGCCACCTGCGGCTCGTAGTGGACGATCTCGATGTCGTCGCGCCGAGCGCCTTCCCGGACGATGTCGAACCGGCTGAGCCGGGGGTCGTTCACGTCGAGCGGTTCCCCGCCCGGCAGCGTCGGCTGCCCGGTCTGGCTGCTCATGGTCCCCCCGCTCACGACTTGCCCGCGATCCACAGGCTGGCGAAGACCAGCGCGACGATACCGACGAGGAAGATCGCCACCCCCTCGGTGGAGGGTCCGTACCGGCCGAGGTTGAACAGGCCGCCCGGGTCGCCGTCGTCCTTCAGCGTCTGCTGGATGTAGGCGATGATGTCCGCCTTCTGCTCCGGCGTGATCTGGTTGTCACCGAAGACCGGCATGTTCTGCGGACCGCTGAGCATCGCCGCATAGATCTGCCGGTCGGTGGCCGGCCGCAGGCTCGGCGCGTACTTGCCGGAGGAGAGGGCACCGCCGCCACCGCTGAACGCGTGACACTGCGAGCAGTTGATCCGGTAGAGCTCGCCGCCGATCGCGACGTTGCCGTCGGCGTGCAGGTTGTCGCCGGCCGGCACCACCGGGCCACCGCCGAGTTCCTGGACGTACGCCGCGAGCTGGTCGATCTCGTCGCGGGTGAACACCTCGGGCTTGCGCGCCGCCTGGGCCTCCTGCCGCGCCATCGGCATCCGACCCGTGCTCACCTGGAACTCCACCGAGGCGGCACCGACGCCGATGAGGCTCGGCCCGCGCCCCTCGACTCCCTGCGCGTTGCGACCGTGGCAGCTCACACAGCTCACGTCGAACAGCGCCTTGCCGTCGGCGGCGGCGCTGCTCAGCGGCGGGTTCTCCTGGGCGGCGGCGCCGGGGGCGAGCACGGTGTAGGCGCCGCCGGCCAGCATCAGCGCGGCGACCAGCCGGACCGCAGCACCCAGCCGGCGGCGGCCCCTGCTGGGCGCCCCGGGCCGCCCGCGCAGCCGCGCGAACAGACCGCGTCGGCGGTCGTTGTGAGAAGTCATGACCTGTGTCCTTAACCGGTTGGACCTTGTGTTGCGGGGGGTGGAGCAGCGGCAAGGCGGCTGGTGCGCGCCAAGATCACTGAAGCCAGTAGATCATGGCGTAAAGCGCGATCCACACGACGTCGACGAAGTGCCAGTAGTACGACACCACGATCGCCGAGGTGGCCTGAGCCGGGGTGAACCGGCCCATGGTGGTGCGGATCATGAAGATCACGAAGGCGATCAGACCACCGGTGACGTGCAAGCCGTGGAAGCCGGTGGTCAGGTAGAACATCGACCCGTAGCCGTCGCTGTTGATTTTGACGCCGTGGTGCACCAGCTCGCGGTACTCGTTGAGCTGGCCGAGCACGAAGATCAGGCCCATCACGAAGGTGATCGTGAACCAGCGCCGCAGCGCGTGGACGTCACCCTTCTCGGCGGCGAACACGCCGAGCTGGCAGGTCACCGAGGACAACACCAGGATCACCGTGAAGGTGGTCGCGTACGGGATGTTGAGGACCTCGGTGTGCTCCGCCCACTGCTCCGGTGCCGCCGCGCGGATGGAGAAGTACATCGCGAACAGCGCCGCGAAGAACATGAGTTCGCTGGAGAGCCAGACGATCGTCCCGACGCTGACCATGTTCGGCCGCGTCAGAGAGTGGATCCGGCTCTTGTCAATGGCTGGGGCCGCAGTCACGCGGTCATTATTGCCGTTCACCACGGCCGGCGATCAGCGGGGGGTGAAACCCGGGTCGGTAGTGGCCCGATCGGTACCGTCCGGTTCGCCTGACCTAGGCTGATTGGTGTGCTGCACGTCGATCCGATCTCCCTGGCCGCCGCGACCGCGCCGCTGCTCACCACGGCCGCGACCGGCTCGGCCGTCACCGAGGTGACGACGAGCGCCGGGAGTCTGGCGGCCCCGGCCACTGTGCCGCCGTTCTCCATCACCGCCGTGTTCACCGAGGCGCGGCTGGACAGCTGGCTCGCCGTCGGCCTGGTCCTCGCGGCCGGCCTCTACCTCTACGGGGTGTACCGGCTGCGGCTGCGTGGGGACCGCTGGCCGATCACCCGGACCATCTTCTTCCTCGGCCCCGGCCTCGGCGGCATCGCCTCGGTGACGGTCAGCGGGCTGGAGACGTACGACACCACGCTGCTGTCGGTGCACATGGTGCAGCACATGGTGCTGTCCATGGTCGCGCCGATCTTCCTGGCCCTGGGCGCGCCGGTGACCCTGGCTCTGCGCACCCTGCCTTCCGGCCCCCGCAAGCGGCTGCTCGCGGTGGTGCACAGTCGGATCGCCCGGATCTACACCTTCCCGCTGGTGGCGTTCGCCATCTTCGTGGTGAACCCGTTCGCGCTCTACTTCACCGATCTGTACCGCTACACGCTCGAACACGCCTGGGCGCACGAACTGGTGCACGCGCACTTCATCATGACCGGCTGCGTCTTCTTCTGGCCGCTGCTCGGGCTGGATCCGCTGCCCGGACGCTGGCCGTACCCCGGGCGGGCGCTGCTGATGCTGCTGTCGGTGCCGTTCCACACCGTGCTCGGGCTGACCATCATGCAGAGCACCACCCTCTTCGGCGGCGACTGGTACCCCTCGCTCGGGCTGAGCTGGGCCGACCCCTGGGAGGACCAGGTGCTCGCCGGCGGCATCCTGTGGGCCGGCGGCGAGTTCGTCAGCGTGACGATGCTCGCGGTCCTGGTCGTGCAGTGGATGCGGCAGGCCGAGCGGGAGGCCCGCCGGATCGACCGCGAGCTGGACCGCCAGGAGGCCCGCCGACGGGCGGAGTCCACCGCCTGAGACCAGCCCGGCGGACCGGCCGGGGCGGCGTGTCACGGGCACCACACCGGCCGGTACGATCGGCCACGCAGCTAGGAAGTGGGAGCCGTTGGGAGCCATGAGCGAGCACAGCGAGCGGGTCACGCTCGGTGCGATGGCACCTCAGGACGGCACGAGGCGAAGCGGAGTGTCGGCATGAGTGACCGTCTGTGCACCGTCCTGCTCTACAGCGACGACCCGCAGGTACGGGACCGGATGCGGCTCGCCGTCGGCACCCGACCCGCGGCCGACCTGCGAGTCGAGTTCGTCGAGGCGTCCAGCTACGCCGAGTGCATCCGACTGGTCGACGACTACGAGATCGACCTGATGCTGCTCGACGGTGAGGCCACCCCCGGCGGCGGCATCGGCATCGCCCGGCAGATCAAGGACGACCGCGACGACGCCCCGCCGACCTGCGTGGTGATCGCCCGCGCCGCCGACCGCTGGCTGGCGTCCTTCGCCGAGGTCGACGCCACCCTGGTGCACCCGCTCGACCCGGTCACCACCGCCGCCACGGTGACCGAGCTGCTGCGCACGAGCGCACCCGCCTGACGTCCCACTCCGGCACCGCCACGGCGCCGGGCGAGCCGGCGCCGGTCCCGTCCCACCCGTAACCGTCTGCTCGGGAGGCCCGCCATGGGCGATCGGACCTGGCCACACCTGCTCACCGCGCTGCTGCGTGGCGAGGAACTGTCCGCCGCCGACACCGCCTGGGCGATGGGCGAGATCATGTCCGGGTCGGCCGCGCCGGCCCAGATCGCCGGCTTCGCCGTCGCGCTGCGGGCCAAGGGCGAGACCCCGGCCGAGGTGACCGGGCTGGTCGAGGCGATGCTGAGCCGGGCCGTCCCGGTCGAGCTGCCCGAGGAGGTACGCGCCGAGGCGCTCGACGTGGTCGGCACCGGTGGCGACCTCGCCCACACGGTGAACATCTCCACGATGACGGCGCTGGTCGTGGCCGGGGCCGGCGTACGCGTGGTCAAGCACGGCAACCGGGCCGCCTCGTCCTCCTGCGGCACCGCCGATCTGCTGGAGTTCCTCGGCATCCCACTTGATCTCGGGCCCGAGCAGGTGGCCCGGTGCGTCGCCGAGGCCGGCATCGGCTTCTGCTTCGCCGCCCGGTTCCACCCCGGCATGCGCCACGCCGGTCCGGTCCGCCGGGAGCTGGGGGTGCCGACCGCGTTCAACTTCCTCGGCCCGCTGACCAATCCCGGCCGCCCCCGCTCCGGAGCCGTCGGCTGCTTCGACGCGACGATGGCGCCGGTGATGGCGGCCGTCTTCGCGGCCCGGGGCGACTCGGTGCTGGTGATGCGCGGCGAGGACGGGCTGGACGAGTTCACCACCGCCGCCGCGACCCGGTTCTGGATCGCCCAGAACGGGGCCGTCAGGGAGACCGTGGTGGACGCGGTCGACCTCGGCGTACCCCGGGCCACCCTCGCTGAACTGCGTGGCGGCGACGCGGCCCACAACGCCGACGTGGCCCGACGCCTGCTCGCCGGCGAGCCGGGGCCGGTGCGCGACGCCGTCCTGGTCAACGCGGCGGCGGCGCTGGCCACCCAGGGTCCGCTGGACGGCGACCTGACCGAGGCGCTCCGCGCCGGTCTGGGCCGGGCCGCCGAGTCGATCGACTCCGGCGCGGCCGCCCACACCCTCGACCGCTGGATCGAGGTCGCCCGCACCGCCTGACCTCGCCCGTGCCGCGCGGCGCGGCACGTCGGAGGGTCGTGGGAAACTACAACCGAGTAGTTCCGGCGATGTCCGACGATCGGCCGCCCCGAGCGAAAGGAGAGGTCCGTGTCGGAGCGCGAGCTTCACTGCGACATCTGCGGCAGCATCCAGCCGTTCGAGGCACCGCCCTGTGTCGACGGCCACGGCGCCGACTGCCCCGAACGGGCCTGCGCCGGCTGCGGCGCGGCGATCATGATGTTCGTCAGCACCGCACCGCGCCGGTCGACCCGCCGCCGGGCGGCCGTCCACCACCGCGCCGCCTGAACCAACCCCGCCCACTCCACGACGACAGGGCCCGCCCCGGTGGGGGCGGGCCCTGTCGCGTTGCGAGGCTCAGTGCTCGGCGGTACGCCGAGTGCCGCTGTAGTACTCGAACAGCAGGCCGCAGGCGGCCAGGATCACGGCCACCGCACCGAGGCCGAGCAGCCAGAACTGCCAGAACACCAGGCCCAGGCCGGCGATCGCGGCGGCCAGGGCCAGGCCGAACGGCCAGTAGCTGCCCGGGCTGAAGAAGCCGATCTCACCCGCTCCGTCGGCGATCTCGGCGTCCGGGCGGTCCTCCGGGCGCAGGTCGATGCGGCGGGAGACGAACCAGAAGAAGCCGCCGCACATCGCGCAGAGCAGGAACGACAGCAGCAGGGCCACGGTGCCGATCCACTCGACCCGACCGTCCGAGTCGGCCCACGTCCAGCCGCCGTAGAGGACGGTCGCGAAGAGCAGGAACCCGGCGATGATCAGGAAGATACGCCACTCGGTCTTCATGCCGGTTGCCTCAGCTTCCCGTGCCGGCCGGAGCGGTGTCCGGGTTGAAGTTGCTCTCGTCACGCCGCGTCTCGAACGGCCTCGTGGTGACCGCGTACGGCTCCTCGCCGATGGAGGTCAACGCCTCCTGGGTCGAGGCGCCGCCCTGCTTGGCGGCGAGGAAGCGGTCGAAGTTCTCCGGCGAGACGACCCGCAGCTCGAAGTTCATGAAGGCGTGGTAGCTGCCGCACAGCTCGGCGCAGCGCCCCACGTAGGCCCCCTCGGTCTCCAGCGAGGAGACCTCGAACACGTTACGGATGCTGCCGGGGAAGACGTCCCGCTTGAACAGCATCTCCGGCACCCAGAAGGAGTGGATGACGTCGCGGCTGGTCTCCTCGAACCGGATGGACCGGTCGGTCGGCAGCACCAGGATCGGGATGACCTCGCTGGTGCCGAGCACCGACGCGGTGGTCTCGGCGTCGACGCCCTGGCCGTCGCGGTAGTTGAACTGCCAGTTCCACTTGAAGGCCACCACCTCGACGGTCACGTCGGGGTTGTTGGTGGTCTTCACCACGTCGGTCTGCACCACGGCGGTGTAGTAGAAGAGCACCGAGACGATCAGCACCGGCGCGATGGTGTAGAGGAACTCCATCGGCAGGTTGTAGCGGGTCTGCACCGGCAGTTCGTTGCCGCGCTTGCGGTAGCGCACGATGCACCAGAAGATCAGGCCCCAGACGAAGAAGCCGACCGCGAGCGCCGCGACGCACGAGGCGATCCACAGGTCGTACATCCGTCGGGCCTCGGGAGTGATGCCGCCCTGCGGCCAGCCGAAGCCGCCGAACGCCGCTCCGACGTCACAGCCCGTGAGCAGGACCAGCAGCGCCGCCCCACTGAATCCGAGCCCGGCGAGACGCCCGGCACGCCGCCCCCGCCGCCCACCGGCTCGCGAGGATGCGCTGTGCCGTACGGCCGTCGGCCGTACCTCCGAACTCCTTGCGACCACCTGGTCCTGCCTCCCTAGCGCGCCGCGGTGTCCTCGTTTCGGCCGGCTCCGCCGAGCGGAGCCGCCGCACCGGCGGCAAAGGCGTCACCGACGGTCGCAGATTACTCGACCATGACGGGCTGGACCCGGTTGGGGTCGTTGTCCGCACCCGACGGGGGATCGGGTGCCGACCGGGGCGCTAGCGTGGGCAGACGTGACTGCCTCCCCCGTCTACCTGGACGCGGCCACCGCCGCGCCGCTGCATCCGGTCGCCCGGCAGGCGCTGCTGGCCGCGCTCGACGACGGCTGGGCCGACCCGGACCGGCTCTACTCGCCGGCCCGCCGCGCGCGTCAGTTGCTCGACGCCGCGCGCGAGGCCACGGCCGAGACGCTCGGCGTACGCCCCGACGAGCTGTCCTTCACCGCCAACGGCACCACCGCCGCGCACGCCGCCGTCCTCGGTGGCCTGCGGGGACGCCGGCGGGCCGGCCGGGTGCTGGTGCACTCGGCGATCGAACACTCGGCCGTGCTGCACGCCGCCGAGCAGCACGTCGCCGGCGGCGGCACGGCCGTCGAGGTGCCGGTCGACCGCCTCGGCCGGCTGGACCTGGATGCCTGGTCGACGGCGGTCGCCGGGGCCGAGGTGGCGTCGGCCGCGCTGATCGCGGCCAGTCACGAGGTGGGCACCGTGCAGCCGGTGGAGGCCGCCGCCGCGGCCTGCGCCCGGGTCGGCGTGCCGCTCTACGTCGACGCCGCGCAGGTGGTGGGCCGGGTGCCGGTGCCGCCCGGCTGGTCGGTGTTGACCGCGAGCGCCCGCAAATGGGGCGGTCCACCCGGCGTGGGACTGCTCGTGGTGCGCAAGGGCACCCGCTGGGAGTCGCCCTGGCCGACCGACGAGCGGGAATCGGGGCGTACGCCGGGCACGCTCAACCTACCGGCGGTGGTCGCGGCGGCGGCGAGCCTGCGGGCGGTGGCGGCCGACGCGGCGGCCCAGGCGGCGCGGCTGTCCGCGCTGGTGGACCGGATCCGGGCCCGGGTGGCGGCCGAGGTGCCGGACGTGGAGGTGGTCGGCGATCCCGAGCGCCGGCTACCGCATCTGGTCACCTTCTCCTGCCTGTACGTCGACGGGGAGGCGCTGCTGCACGCGCTGGACCGGCGGGGTTTCGCCGTCTCGTCGGGCTCGTCCTGCACCTCGTCCACCCTGCGTCCGTCGCACGTGCTCGAGGCGATGGGGGTGCTCTCGCACGGCAACGTCCGGGTCTCGCTGCACCCTGGCAGCACCGAGGCCGACGTGGAGCGTTTCCTCACCGAGCTGCCCGGCATCGTCGCCGACCTGCGGGAACAGGCGGGGGTGGTGGGGCTGTGACCATCCCCGACGACCAGCCCGACGAGGTGCTCGACTGCCTCGGCCAGCGCTGCCCGCTACCGGTGATCGCCCTGGCCCGCCGGCTGCCGGAGCTGCCGGTGGGCTCGGTGGTCCGGGTGCTCGCCGACGATCCGGCGGCGGCGGTCGACATCCCGGCCTGGTGCCGCATGCGCCAGCAGGAGTTTCTGGGCGACGCCCCCGGACCCGGCTACGACGTGCGCCGCTCCCGTTGACCGACCGGCACGGCAGTGGTGTGGGTGTCGAGCTGACAGCGCAGCCGGGTCACGGCCGGTGGGCAGTCAGCTGAGCAGGTGGGGGCGGATCTCGTCGGCGGCGTGGTCGCCGTAGGACTCGGCGAGGCGCTTGACGAAGGCGTCCCGGCGCACCTGGTACTCCTGGGTGCCGACGGTTTCCAGCACCAGCGTGGCGAGCAGCGAGCCCACCTGCGCGGCCCGCTCCAGCCCGACCCCCCAGGACAGCGCGGTGAAGAAGCCGGCGCGGAAGCCGTCGCCGACGCCGGTCGGATCGACCGCCTGGGTCTCCCGGGCGATCGGCACGTGAATCGTCTCGATCTCCCGCCCAGCGATCTCCACCCCGTGCTTGCCCAGCGTGGTGACCCGGATCTTCACCCGGTCCAGCAGCTGCGCGTCGGAGAGGCCGGCCTTGCTCTGCAACAGCGACTTCTCGTAGTCGTTGGTCATCAGGTAGTCGGCACCGTCGATCAGGGCCACCACGTCCTCGCCGGGCATCCGGGCGAGCTGCTGCGACGGGTCGGCGGCGAACGGGTAGCCACGCTCACGGCACTCGGCGGAGTGGCGCAGCATCGCCTCCGGGTCGTTGGCGCCGACCAGCACCAGGTCCAGCCCGCCGAGACGCCGGGCGACCGGGTGCAGCTCGATGTTGCGGGCCTCGCTCATCGCCCCGGCGTAGAACGAGGCGATCTGGCACATGTCGGTGTCGGTGGTGCACACGAAGCGGGCGGTGTGCGCGATCTCGCTGACGTGCACCGAGTCGCAGTCCACGCCGTGCCGCTCCAACCAGGACCGGTAGTCGGCGAAGTCGGCACCGACGGCGCCGAGCAGCACCGGTTGGAGACCGAGCTGACCCATGCCGAACGCGATGTTGGCCGCCACCCCGCCCCGGCGCAGCACCAGATCGTCCACCAGGAAGGAGAGCGAGACCTTGTGCAGCTGGTCGGCGATGAGCTGGTCGGCGAACCGACCGGGGAAGCTCATCAGATGGTCGGTGGCGATCGAGCCGGTCACGGCGATCTTCATGGCAACCCTCGGATTCGGCGGCGGAGCCCGGTCAGCCTACCGGCACCGCGATCCCCCGAGCGACCACCCGACGCCATCCCGCCCGCCCCACCCACCGACCCCACCCCGCACAGATGATCAAGAAGTTCTGGCCGCGCCGCTGCGCGTGTCGCGACCAGAACTTCTTGATCAACGCCGTTGGGCGCGGCGGCCGGAAGCGGAGACGCGGACGGCGGTACGGCCGTGAGGCCGTACCGCCGTCCGCGTGGCGAAACCGGGGCTCAGCTGAAGGAGTCTCCGCAGGCGCAGGAGTTGCCCGCGTTGGGGTTGTCGATCGTGAAGCCCTGGGCGTCGATCCGGTCGGCGAAGTCGATGGTGGCGCCGGCCAGGTAGGGGGCGCTCATCCGGTCGACGACGACCTCGACACCGTCGTAGTCGGTGACGATGTCACCGTCGAGCGAACGCTCGTCGAAGAAGAGCTGGTACCGCAGGCCGGAGCAGCCGCCCGGCTGCACGGCGACCCGGAGTCGCAGGTCGTCGCGGCCCTCCTGCTCGATCAGGGCCTTGACCTTCTGCGCCGCGACGTCGGTGAGGACGACGGACGTGGGGGCCTTGGCCTCGGTCGACTCGGTCTGCGCTGGCGTGGTCACGTGGAATTCTCCCTGCGGCGCGTCGGTGTGGTCCTCCCCTGGCCAACGTCAGCCGCCGGTCAGCGATTCCCACAGTGGTCCAGTTTCTGATTGTAGGCCGCCGGTGGCCGCGGCACCCGGCGGCGTGACCAGGCACTCGGCGCGAACCGGGTCAGCGGCTCCACTGCCGGGCCAGCCGGGCGCCGAGCTCACGCAGCCCCTGCGCCGGGCGCTCCAGCGCGGCGGCCAACCCGCCGCGCTCCTCACCGCCGAAGTGCTCCACCAGGCTGTACGCGTCGGTCACCCCGACCGACGCCGCCTCCCGCCGCCCGGTGCTGACCTGCCCGGCGAGCACGACACAGGGTACGCCCCGGTCGCGCGCGGCCCCGGCCACTCCGGCCACCACCTTGCCGCGCAGCGACTGATGGTCGAATCGGCCCTCCCCGGTGACCACCAGATCGACCTCGTCGAGCACGGTGTCCAGTTCGACGGCCCGGCTGACCAGCCCGATGCCGGACTCGCACCGCCCGCCCAGGGCGAGCAGCCCGGCACCGACACCGCCGGCGGCCCCACCACCGGGCAGTGCGCCCAGCCCACTGGGGCAGCCGGGCAGGTCCCGCTCCAGCACCTCGGCCCAGCGCCCGAGCGCGGCATCGAGCAGCAGCACGTCGGCCCGGTCGGCGCCCTTCTGCGGGCCGAAGACGTTGCTCGCGCCGTGCAGCCCGAGCAGCGGGTTGTCGACGTCGGTCGCCGCGATCAGCCGGGCGTCCCGCAACCGGGGCGTCCCGTCGAGTTTCGCCGCCGCGGTCAGCGCCGCACCGCCGTACGGCAGGGCCGCGCCGGTGCCGTCCAACACCACCGCGCCCAGGGCGGTGAACATTCCCGCGCCACCGTCGTTCGTCGCCGAGCCGCCGAGCCCGACCACCACCGTGCGTGCGCCGGCCTCCACCGCGGCGGCGATCAACAGACCCAGGCCGTACGACGTGGTGGCCAGCGGGTCGCGCTCGGCGGCGGAGAGCAGGTGCAGCCCGCAGGCCTGCGCGCTCTCCAGCCAGGCGACCGCGCCCCCGTCGGTGAGCAGCATCTCACCGGTGACCGGGCGGCCCAGTGGATCTGTCGTCGGCACCGGCACCCGCTGGCCGGGCAGCGCCTCGGCGAGCACGTCGAGGAAGCCCGGCCCTCCGTCGGCCAACGGCCTGACCAGCAGGTCGTCGCCGGGTGCCACCTCCCGCCAGCCCTCCGCCACGGCGGCGGCGACCTGCGGGGCCGGGAGCGTACCGGCGAACTTGTCCGGGCAGAGCAGTACGCGCATGCCTGGCAGTGTGGCAGCCCACACCGGCACGGGCGGCAGGGCGGTCGTGCTGTGGGACCATGGAGGGCGTGACGTCGACCTGGGTTGAGCCCTCCAACACCGCCACTGCGCTGCTGCTCCTCGGCCGCGGCAGCGACCCCGCCACCGAACGTGGCGTGGAGTGTCCGGGTGACCTGCCGGCACCGAGCGATCCCGACCTGGTGGCCCGCGCGACGGCGGCCAAGGCCGCCCTCGGTGACCGGGTCTTCGTGCTGGGCCACCACTACCAGCGCGACGAGGTGATCCAGTTCGCCGACGTGACCGGCGACTCGTTCAAGCTGGCCCGCGAGGCCGCGGCCCGGCCGCAGGCCGAGTTCATCGTCTTCTGCGGCGTGCACTTCATGGCCGAGAGCGCGGACATCCTCACCTCGGACGCGCAGCAGGTGGTACTGCCCGACCTGGCCGCCGGCTGCTCGATGGCGGACATGGCCGCGCTGCCACAGGTCGAGAACGCCTGGGACGTGCTCACCGAGCTGGGCCTGGCGCAGCACACCGTCCCGGTCACCTACATGAACTCCTCGGCGGACATCAAGGGCTTCGTCGGGCGCAACGGTGGGGTGGTCTGCACCTCGTCGAACGCGAAGCGGGCCCTGGAGTGGGCGTACCAGCAGGGCGAGAAGGTGCTCTTCCTGCCCGACCAGCACCTGGGCCGCAACACCGCCGTGCTGGAGATGGGCTTCTCCCTCGACGACTGCGTGCTGTACGACCCGCACAAGCCGGGCGGCGGGCTCACCGCCGAGCAGCTGCGCGAGGCGAAGATGATCCTCTGGCGCGGGCACTGCTCGGTGCACGGCCGGTTCACCCTCGACAGCGTCAACGACGTCCGGCAGCGGGTGCCCGGGGTGACCGTGCTGGTGCACCCCGAGTGCCGGCACGAGGTGGTGCGGGCGGCCGACCTGGTCGGGTCGACGGAGTACATCATCAGGACCATCGAGGCCGCCCCGGCCGGCTCCGCCTGGGCCGTCGGGACCGAGCTGAACCTGGTCCGCCGGCTGGCGCTGGCCCACCCCGACAAGCAGATCATGTTCCTGGACCGGGCGGTCTGCTACTGCTCGACGATGAACCGCATCGATCTGCCGCACCTGGTCTGGGCGCTCGAGGAGCTGGTCGCCGGGCGGGTGGTCAACCGGATCACGGTTGACGCCGACACCGCGCACCACGCGCGGGTGGCGCTGGACCAGATGCTCGCGCTGCCCGGCGCCTGACCTCGACCGGGCATCACGCTCAGTAACACCCGGTGTACGCGAAAGTGCCGGATCACCGATAAATGCCCTCCGAGGCGGTGTGACCGGATCCATTCTCATCACGGAGGGCTATGCTGCCGGGCGACGACACATGCGGGCGCGGGCGTTTGCGCGCGGTCGCGCCCCGGGTAGCGAACCGGTGGTGTCCATCCATCGAAACGGCAGCACGCACGCGCTGGAGGTTGCGTTGACCGACGACATCCTGGTCGTACACGGAGGCACGCCGCTGCAAGGGCGGATCCGCGTGCGCGGCGCGAAGAACCTGGTCTCCAAGGCGATGGTCGCCGCCCTGCTCGGCGACAGTCCGAGCCGGCTGTTCGACGTGCCGAAGATCCGCGATGTCGAGGTCGTCCGGGGTCTGCTCGGGCTGCACGGTGTCAAGGTCACCGACGGCGACGAGGATGGCGAGCTGGTCTTCGACCCGGCCAACGTGGAGAGCGCCAGCACCGACCAGATCAACGTGCACGCCGGCTCCAGCCGGATCCCGATCCTGTTCTGCGGGCCACTGCTGCACCGCCTCGGGCACGCCTTCATTCCGGACCTGGGCGGCTGCCACATCGGGCCCCGGCCGATCGACTTCCACCTGCAGGCGCTGCGGGAGTTCGGTGCCACCGTCGAGAAGACCCCCGAAGGGCTGCACCTGTCCGCACCGAACGGGCTGCACGGCACCAAGTTCGCGCTGCCCTACCCGAGTGTGGGCGCGACCGAGCAGGTGCTGCTGACCGCGGTGATGGCCGAGGGCGTCACCGAGCTGCGCAACGCGGCAGTGGAGCCGGAGATCGTCGATCTGATCTGCGTCCTGCAGAAGATGGGCGCGATCATCAAGGTGCACACCGACCGGGTGATCGAGATCCAGGGCGTCCCGAAACTGCACGGCTACACCCACCGGCCGATCCCGGACCGGATCGAGGCGGCGAGCTGGGCGGCTGCGGCACTTGCCACCCGGGGTCACGTCGAGGTGCTCGGCGCCGAGCAGGCCGACATGATGACCTTCCTGAACGTCTTCCGTTCGGTCGGCGGCGAGTACGAGGTGACCGACACCCGTCCCCCTCGGCTGGGACAGCCGGGGCAGGAGGGCGGCATCCGCTTCTGGCACCCGGGCGGCGAACTCCAGGCCACCGCGCTGGAGACCGACGTGCACCCGGGGTTCATGACCGACTGGCAGCAACCGCTGGTGGTCGCCCTGACCCAGGCTCGCGGCCTGTCCATCGTCCACGAGACGGTCTACGAGCAGCGACTCGGCTACACCGAGGCGCTGAACTCGATGGGCGCGAACATCCAGGTCTACCGCGACTGCCTGGGCGGCACCCCGTGCCGCTTCGGCCGACGCAACTTCAAGCACTCCGCGGTGATCGCCGGCCCGAGCAAGTTGCACGCCGCCGACCTGGTCATTCCCGACCTGCGGGCGGGCTTCAGCCACCTGATCGCCGCGCTGGCCGCCGAGGGCACCTCCCGGGTCTACGGCGTCGACCTGATCAACCGGGGCTACGAGGACTTCGAGGCCAAGCTCGCCGACCTCGGCGCGCACGTGGAACGACCGTAGTCGGCCCGAGGCGCCACCCGCCGCGCGTTCGCCGCACCGCGATGTGCGGCGGGCGCGCGGCGTTGGCTACCCTTGCCGCGTGCCGTCGCTGTTTCGTCGCAAGTCCGCCGACCTCGCCGATCCCGCCACCGAGCCGCTGACCCCGGCGCAGGAGGAGGCGGCCGAGGCGGCTCGGTCCCGTGCCTACACCCCGGCCAAGGGCCGGGAGACGCCCAAGCGGCCCGTGACCGGGCGTCGACCCGCCGGGGCGACGAAGCCGCTGAGCAAGGACGAGGCGAAGGCGGTACGCCGGCAGCGTCGAGCCGAGGCGGCCGCGGAGTTCCGGCGGGAGGGTGGCCCACGCGACCGGGGGCCGGAGCGGCTGCTGGCCCGCAACGTGGTCGACTCCCGGCGTACCGTCGGCACCTGGTTCTTCGGTGGCGCGCTGGTGGTGCTGATCGGCTCGAACCAGGCGATGCCCCCGGTGATCCGGCTGGCCTCCAACCTGCTCTGGGGTGCGCTGGCGCTGGGCGTGGTCGTCGACTCGGTGCTCATCTCGCGCAAGATCAAGAAGCTGGTCCGCGAGCGGTTCCCGAAGTCCACCCAGCGGATGGGTTCGCTGTACCTCTACGCGATCATGCGGGCGATCACCTTCCGCAAGCTGCGTTCGCCGGAGCCACGGGTCGCCATCGGCGATCAGGTCTGACCGCGGGTCCGGCCCGCGCCGTACGCCCGGCCCGGCGACGAGCGGCTGACGGTGGGTGTGGCAGCGTCGGAAGTCCGATACCGGCATAGGGATAAATGTCCGGATCAATAGGATAACGTTTGGGTTGACGAGGGTGCCGCAGTGGCGGTGACCGAGCCCGCGCCGTTACCCTCCATGCGCAGCCATCCGGTGCCCGGACAAGCGATTTTGTCGGCCTCCGGGGTGCCCAGCGCGACCATTTCCGACGAGGTGACATCGCCGTGAGCGAGCGGACGCGAGCCGACCACCGGGGCGCGACCGTGAGCGGGCGGGCGCCGGCCCTGGGCTCCGGCACGGGCCGTGGTGCACGGCTCGGTCGTCGCGGTTCCGTCGGACGGGCTCCCGCGCCGCGTGTCGCGACATGCGGCGCCTGCCCGCGGCGTCCCGTCCGCAGCGACAGGTCCGAAGGATGAGTCGCGGCTACGCCGACCGGTGGCACGATCCCGCCGAGCCGTCCTGGGTCGTCGAGCCGACGAGCGAATGGCAGCCGCAGTTCCCCGGCCAGCGTTACCCGGGTGACATCGGTGTCGAGCACCAGCCACCGCCCCCACGAGGTCGGGCGAGCGCCGTCGGACGCGCCGAGGTGCCGCCGCTCGCGCCGACCCGGCCCGACGGCACCTACGTCGGCCGGTCCTGGGACGACGAGCCGGACGGCTGGCCGGGCCGGCACGACGTCCCCGACCGTCGACCCACCGGGAGCCCGAACGGTGCGCAACCGTACGAGCGGTCGGTGCCACCCGGCTCCCGGTCCGAGGGGCGGCGTTCGTACGACGATGCTCCCCGCAGCCGTGACGGGGTCGTCTGGTCGGACTTCGGGCCGCAGGCCTCGGGCGCCGGCGCGCCGCCGCGCCGCGACCGGCGTGACCCGGACCGGTACGTGGATCGCCGGGACCCGCGCGAGTCCGACCGACGCGACCCGGACCGCGCCCGCGACCAGCGCGATCCCGACCGGTACGCGCGACGCGACCCGCAGCGGTACGCCGGCCGGGAGCCCGAACGACGTGACCCGGATCGGCGCGACGACCGGTACCCGCGACCCGAACCGGAGCGACGGGGCCAGCGCGAGCCCGAGTCGTACCCGGATCGGCCGCGCCGCCGCGCCGAACCGACCGGCCGCGACGAGTACCGGCGTGGGACACCGGTGTCCCCGGCCGCCCGCCCGGAGCCCGGCTGGGTGGCGGAGACGGACGAGGAGCGTCGGCCCGCCGCCGCACACCGCCCGGCCGACGGCGTCGACCGCCGGCCGCCCGGGGACGTCTCCCAACGTCCCCGCTACCAGTGGAGTCACCACCCCGGGCAGCCGGCCCGCGCCGACGGCCCGGTGGTCGACGGTTACCGCGGTGACTTCGTCGGCGGCGGCGACCCGGACGCCGCGCCATACCCGGACGGCTACGTCGACGACGAACCGGTCCGCACCGCGTCCGACGAGTGGGCCCGCCCGGACCGCAACCGCCGGTGGGGTGGCCCGCAGCCGTCGACGTCGGATCCGCAGGAGTACGGCGCTCCGCCGCGCGGCGACCTGCCCTGGCCGGCGCCCGGACCCTTGCGGCCGAGCAGCGGTCGGGACCATCGCGAGTACCAGCGGCCGACTCCGCAGGAGCGGGATGCCGACCGGCGGGCGGGCGGCCCACCGGACGGCCCCGAACCGGAGCGGTTCGTCGACCGGCCAGCCGCCGCGCTGCCCGACCCCGAGCGCCCGGTCTCCGGGGCACCCGACCAGGATCCGCGCCGCCGTCACCTGTCGGTGGTGCCGGACCATCCCGTCTCTCCCGCCCCGGAGCGGGACCGTCCCGTCTCACCCGCAGCCGGCCGGGCCCGGCCCGTCTCCCCCGCTCCGCAGCACCTTCAGCCGGGGGTCGACCCCGCGCCACACCGTCGTGCTGCCGCACCGGTCGAAGACCTGAAGCCGGACCGGGCACCGGTCGGCCGCCCCGACCGCAACCGGACCGACCTTCCCGGCCAGGACCGGGAACGGCCGGCGGCCGCCGCCGCTGCCGACCGGGCACCGACGGGGGACGCCGTCCGACCGGCACCGCTGCACCAGCACGAGGTACGTCCCGCGCCGTTGCACGAGCACCAGGTACGTCCCGCTCCCCTGCACGATCAGCCGGTCGTCGCCTCGCCACCACCGACACCGGCACCCTCGGTGGCCGCCGTACCACCCGTCGCTCCGCCCCCGGCCCGTCCGGTCTCCGCACCACCAACTCACCGACCGGTCTCCGCACCACCCAGCCACCCCGCTGTGCCCGCACCGTCGGGGCGGATGTCCGGGGCCGTCGCCGATCCGGCACCGGTGGGACCGCCGCCGGGGGTGCGACCCGATCTCGCCGGCAGCTCTTCCGAGGTGCCGACCGCACCGCCGGCCCGCCAGCCCACCCGGTACGTGCCGCCAGCGCCCGAGCCGTCGACGCCCGGACCCACCCGTCCCCCCGCCGATGGTCCGCAGAGCTGGTTCGGGCCCACCACCGAGCCGCCCGCCGCGACGCAGGCCTCGTCCACCGCAGCGCCGCCAAGGGCGGAGCCCGCACCACCCGGCCCCGAGCCGCTCGCCGAACCCGTGTCGGCACCACCCGGCCCCGAGCGGCTCGCCGAACCCGTGTCGGCACCAGGCGGCTACGCCGCGCCGGACCGGCCGGTGCCACCCCACCTCGTACCGCCCGACGTCGCGGCGTCCGCGCCGCCGGTCTCGGCCCCTCCGGGCCCGGCACCGTCCGCACCGCCACCGCCCGATCGCCCGGCCGCCACACCACCGGCACCGGCGACCCCGGTCTCGGCACCGCCCGCGTCGCCACCGCCGGTCCCGGAGCCGCCGGTCTCCGCACCCGCCGCCGTCTCGCAGCCACCGGTCACCACGCCGGCTGCCGGGACACCGCCCACGGCGCCCCCGGTGTCGGCGCCGCCGGTCTCCGGGGCTCCCGGCGGGCCCGACCTCGGTGCGCCGGTCTCGGCCGTGCCGGTGTCGACGCCGCCGGCTCCCCCTCCGACCGGTGACCCTGAGCCAGCGGACGACCAGGCTCAGCTCGGTTACCCCACCGGGCCCGACGGCGCGGCGGGCGGTGACACCCGGCGCTCCGGCGAGGCCGTCGAGGGTGCTGCCGGCACCGCGTCGGATGACGTCGGCAATGGCAGCGGCCCGGTCGACGCGATGCTCGATCCCTCGGCCGACTCCGGGCTCCCGGCCGCCGACGAGCCGGACGCCGCGGACGCGACCGACGACGAGCCGGCACCGGAACCACCGGCCGATCCCGAACAGGTGCTGGCCCGCTTCCGCTGGCGCCTCGACCCGGTGACCCTGCGGGAGACCGTCGACGACCCGGCGGAGCTGCGCGAGGTCCGGGAGCGACTCACCGAGAAACTCGCCTCGGCGCTGGACAACCGGTCCCGCGCCCGGCTGCTGAGCCTGCGCGCGGTCGCCTCGCGGGTCCTCAACGACCTGGACGACGCGCTGGCCGACGGCCGGATGGCGCTGACCTACGCCGAGGCGACCGGTGAGTTGCGCCGGGCCGCGCTCGCCCAGGCCCGGCTGGCCCACGTCCTGCGCTGGCGGGGCGAATTCGCCGAGGCCGACCGGCTGTTCGCGGAGGCCAACTCGATCGAGCTGCCCGACCGGCTCCGCGCGGCGCTGCACGAGCACGCCGCCCGCTGCTGTTACGACCAGGGCCGGCTGATCGAGGCCTGCCATCACTTCGAGCGAGCTCTCGACCTGCGCGGCGAGCAGGACGCCGAGTTGCTGGACCGGGTCCGGACCGGCCTCGACGCGGTCGCCAGCCGAGCCGAGGAGGGCGGCTTCGGGCCGTACCCGCGCAGTTGGGACGAGGTGTTGGAGCGCGACCGCACTCCGGTGCCGGCGCGCGACGGCGGCCAGGGCCTGTGGGGCTATGCGGACGCCGAGGGCGACATGGTGGTGCCCGCCCGGTACGCGGAGGCGCAGCCGTTCCGGGACGGTCTGGCCTGGGTACGCGGACCGCAGACCGACCGCTGGTCATTGATCAACGTGGCCGGTGAGACGGTGCTCGAACCGACCTACCTGGCGGCTCGGCCGTTCTCCGACGGCCTGGCCTGGGTGGTGCGCGACGAGAGCGGTTGGCACGCCGTCGACGCCACCGGCACGGTGGCGGTGCCGCCGGGCTTCGCCGACGTGCGGCCGTTCCACAAGGGTGTGGCGGTGGTCCGCCGGGAGGGCTGGGGCGCCGTCGACCGCACCGGCCGGATCGTGGTGCCGACCCGCTACCACGGCTTCCACACCACCCTGGCCGACGGCCACCACGTCGACGGCTTCACCGAGGAAGGGCTGGCCGTGGTGGACCTGGCGGGCCGCAAGGGCGTGGTGGACCGGAGCGGCCAGGTGATCGTCGCGCCGGCACATCCGGCGTTGCTGATCCACCCGGTCGCCTTCCTGGCCACCAACAGCGCCGGGAACTGGGGTGCCCTGGACCGGCGTGGCGAGTCGTTGATCGACCCGATGTTCCACCACCCGGGCGCGGTGGTCGCCGAGATCGACGGACTGCTCGCCGACGCCAACCCGGTGCTCTGAGGTCGGCGACCCGACCGCCTGGCGCCGCACGGCCACCGGCGGTCGCGTCCCGGCGCGGGATCAGGCCGGCGCCACCGGCCGCGTCCGGGCCTGACCGGTCTTGGGTCCCACCCGGCACGGGTGGCGGCGTCCGGTGCGGGGACCCGGCACGCCCCGGTGGTGCGCGGAGGCGCCGGTGCCGGGAGTGCGCTCGTATCCGGGGATGCGGAAGACGGTCCTCCGGCGCCGCGCGCCGTCACCGGCGCTACCGGTCCTCGACCCGTCCGAAGGTGCGCCCGAGGCGGTCACGGTACTGGCCGGTGGGTCGGTTGGTGGGCCGGGCCCGTCGGCTGGTGGCCGGGGGGTGGGCCCAGCAGTTCGATCCCGTGCCGCGCGGAGGCGTGTCCGAGCGCGGCCGGGTCGACCGGTGCCGGGTCCGGCAGCCGACGCTCCGCCGCCGGCACCCCGACCTCGGCGACGTACTCCTCGAAGCCGGCGGGGGTGGTCAGTTGCAGCACCCGCAGCGGTTCGTCCGGACCGACCACGAAGGTGTGCGGCAGGCCCGCCGGTAGCAGCACGAAATCGCCGGGTGCGGCGGTCAGCACCGCGTCGTCGCAGTAGAACGTGGCGGTGCCGGACAGCAGGTAGAACATCTCGTCCTCGACCTGGTGCCGGTGCAGTGGCGGGGCGAAGCCGGGCGGGTTGACGAACTCGACAGCGGTGAGCCGACCGCCGGTCTGCGCGCCGGTGGCCTTGACGGTGACCAGGTTGCCCAGGAACCAGTACGCCTCCCCCTCGTCGGGCCGACGTACGAACGGATGGACGGACATGGGTGCCTCCCCGGTGACGACGAAACTTCGCTGGACATCGAGCTATTGGATAGTCAGTTGCTATTCGATAGCTGAGAGTCTAGTGAATACATTGCTAGTATGACGACGCCATGGATGAAGTCAAGGACGGAAAACCGACCAGGCCGTACCGGTCCCGGATCCGCGAGGAGAACGCCCGTCGTACCCGACAGGCCGTGGTCGCGGCGGCGACCGAACTCTTCGTCGCCCGCGGCTACACAGGCACCTCGCTGGCCGACGTGGCAGCCGCGGCCGGGGTGGCCCGACCCACCGTGTTCGCCGCGTTCGGCTCGAAGGCGGCGCTGCTGCGCCAGGTGCTCGACGAGGCGCTCGCCGGCGACGACGAGCCGGTGCCGGTGGCGCAACGCCCCTGGTACCGGCCGGTGTGGGAGGCCACCACCGGTGGTGCGGTACTCGACGCGTACGCCGGGGTCTGCACCCTGATCGGCGCGCGGACCACCCGGGTGTTCGAGACCGTCCGGCGGGCCGCCGACGGCAGCCCCGAGGTGGCCGAGGTCTGGCGGACGCTGCTGCGCAACCGCCGGCTCGGCGCGACGATGGTCATCGAGCGGATGGGCGCCCTGGACGCGCGGTTGCGCCAGGGCTCCGACGTCGAGACCGCCATCGACGAGGTGTGGTTCTACAACGACCCGGCGCACTACGGCGCGCTGGTGCTGGAACGCGGGTGGCGCGAGGACACCTTCCGCCGCTGGCTCGGCCGCAGCCTGCGCCACGCCCTGCTGTCCGACCCCGACTGATCACCGTCGCCTGCCGGGTCCACCAGGGCGGGCTAGGGTCAGAGCATGGAATTCCGACACCTGGGCCGCTCCGGCCTCATGGTCAGTGAGATCTCGTACGGCAACTGGATCACCCACGGTTCGCAGGTCGAGGAGGAAGCGGCGTTCGCCTGCGTGCGAGCCGCCCTCGACGCCGGCATCACCACCTTCGACACCGCCGACGTCTACGCCGGCACCCGCGCCGAGGACGTCCTCGGCCGGGCGCTCGAGCAGGAGCGGCGCGAGGGTCTGGAGATCTTCACCAAGGTGTACTGGCCCACCGGGCCGGGTCGCAACGACCGGGGCCTGTCCCGGAAGCACATCATGGAGTCGATCAACGGATCGCTGCGTCGGCTGCGTACCGACTACGTGGACCTCTACCAGGCCCACCGGTACGACTACAGCACCCCGCTGGAAGAGACGATGGAGGCCTTCGCCGACGTCGTGCACTCCGGCAAGGCGCACTACATCGGCGTCTCCGAGTGGAAGGCATCGCAGATCCGCGAGGCGCACGGCCTCGCCCGGGAGCTGCGCATCCCGCTGGTGTCCAGCCAGCCGCAGTACTCGATGCTCTGGCGGGTCATCGAGAGCGAGGTCATCCCCACCAGCGAGGAGTTGGGCCTCGGGCAGATCGTCTGGTCGCCGATGGCCCAGGGGGTGCTCTCCGGCAAGTACCTGCCCGGCCAGCCACCGCCGGCCGGTTCCCGGGCCACCGACGAGAAGTCAGGTGCCGGCTTCATCGCCAAGTGGCTGACCGACGACGTGCTGACCCGGGTGCAGCAGCTCAAGCCGCTGGCCGACCAGGCCGGGCTGACCATGCCCCAGCTGGCCATCGCCTGGGTGCTGCAGAACCCCAACGTGTCGTCGGCCATCATCGGCGCCTCGCGCCCCGAGCAGGTGCACGACAACGTCAAGGCGGCCGGTGTCAAGCTCGACGCCGGCCTGCTCAAGGCGATCGACGAGATCGTCGAGCCGGTGACCGAGCGGGACCCGGCGCGCACCGAGTCGCCGGCCGAGCGGCCCTGACCCGTCCCGCCCGGCCGGCGTAGCGCACGTCGGCCGGGCGGACGCCTCCGCCGGGCCGTGCTCAGCCCTGCCAGAAGCGGACCAGGTCCAGACCGGTCGCGTACAGCCACGGCGGCAGGCCGAGCAGGTCGCCGATGGCGAAGACGGCGGTGAAGAACCAGCCACCGATCGTCGGGTTCCACAGCAACGCGAAGAGCAGGATGAACCCGTACGGCGCGAACAGGTCGTACATCCGCCGATACGGCGAGGTCAGCCACGGCTGGATCATGTTTCCACCGTCCAACCCGGGCACCGGCAGCAGGTTGAGCAGGCTCGCGGTGATCTGGAGGAAGGCCAGCAGGGCCACCGCCGCCCAGAACTCCACCGGTCCACCACCGCCCGCGCCGAGCCGCAGCACCGCCACCAGCACGAGTGCGAACAGCACGTTCGTGGCGGGTCCCGCGAGGCTGACCAGGGTGTGCCGCAACCGCCCCGGGATGACGTGCCGGTCCACCCAGACCGCGCCACCGGGCAGACCGATGCCGCCGAGCAGCACGACCACCACCGGCAGCGCGATGGACAACAACGGGTGGCTGTACTTCAACGGGTTCAGGGTCAGGTAGCCGCGGTGGGCCACCCCCCGGTCACCGCTGCGGTACGCCACCACCGCGTGGGCGTACTCGTGCAGGCACAACGAGACCAGCCAGCCGGAGACGACGAAGCCGAACACGGTGAGCCGGACGTTGCCGATCCCGTGCCAGGTCAGCACGGCGCTGGTCACCAGCAGAGCGACAAGCGCCAGGAAGACCGGGCTGGGCCGGAAGGCCGCCCGGGGCACCCCGAGCACCAGCGGCTCGGAGTCCCGGGGCGTCATCACTCGGCCACGGGCTGCAGGCTCATCCGGTACTCCACCCGATCGTCCTCCAGGAGCGCGACCGAGGTGACGCCGGACGCCGCGAGTTCCCGCCAGGTCTGACCGATCCAGGACTCGGCATCCGCCTGGCTGGCGAACGACTCGGCCGGCCCCTCGACCGACTCGCCGTTCGCGCCCTCGTACCGCCAGCTCCACGCCATGTGCGCGTCTCCCCTCGCCGCTGCTGCCCCTTGGGGCGGACCTCCGCCAGCGTAGTCGTACCGCAGCGCCGCCGACCGGGCCACGGGCGGCGATCGGCGGCCCGGACGACGCCCGGGCGAGACTGAGCCTGCCGCGGCCGGGTATGTCGTTCGGGAACCCGACGCACAGGAGGCGACAATGACGACACCGATCCCGCAGATGGACACGGCGGAACTGCGCGACATCGCGATGCGCGGCGGCATCGAAGGCGCGCGGGAGATGGACCGGGAGGAACTCATCGACGCCCTGCAGGCCCGCCCCGGCGAGGGGGCCTGGCAGGAGGATCCGAAGCCGGCGGACGTCAACCCCAACGACGTCAGGTACCAGTCCCCCGACCGGCTCTGACCGCATCGCGGGCCGGCGGCGCGCTGCCCTACCTGCGGTCCGCCGACCCGCCCGCTGGACGTAAGGTACGCAGCATGTCCCTTGACGGGTGGAACACGCTTCTGGTCCTCGGCGGCATCCGGTCCGGCAAGTCGGAGTTCGCCGAGTCCCTGGTCGCCGACGCGTCCACGGTCCGCTACCTGGCGACCGCCGCCGACCGGGGGGACGACCCCGAGTGGGCCGCGCGCCTCGCCGCGCACCGCGCCCGCCGGCCCGCGACCTGGAGCACCGAGGAGACCGCGACCGACCCACGTCGACTCGCCGACGTGATCTCCACCGCCCGGCCGGAGGACACCCTGCTCGTCGACGACCTCGGCGGCTGGGTGACGGTCCTGCTCGACCCGGCGCACCAGCCGGCCGACGACACCGCCACCATCGACGAACTGGCCGCCGCCGTGCGGTCCTGCGCCGCGCGGTTGGTGCTGGTCAGCCCCGAGGTCGGGCTCTCCCTGGTACCCACCACACCGCTGGGCCGGGCGTTCACCGACGCCCTCGGCGCGGTCAACCGCGCGGTCGCCGACGCCTGCGACACGGTGGTCCTGGTGGTCGCCGGCCAGCCGTGCCGGTTGAAGCCCGCCGTCGTACCACCCGCGCTCTCCGACGCGCCACCTGCCGCTTCCGCCCCGTCGGCCGTAGCCGCCACGGTGCCCGCTCAGGCCGGGCCGACCGGTGAGTCGTCGGAGACCCCCGACGCTCCGCCGCCGCCCGACTCGCCGCCGGTGACCAGGCCGCAGCTCCCCGACTCGCCGCCGGTGACCTTGCCGCAGCTCCCCGCCGAGCCCGCTGCCGAGACCGTCGGCACCGGCTGGACAGCGCCCACCACGGCCCTCCCGCTGGTCGCGACCGGCCTGGTCATCCAGCCCGGCATGGAACTGCCCATGCCCGACGAGTACGCCGGGCCGCAGGCCGTCGACCGGCTGGCGAGCCTGGACGTGCCGGGCGCCGGGCTCGGTGCGCTGGAGCAGGTCGTCTTGTTCGCCGCCGCCACCCAGGGCACCCCCACCCCGGCCCCGTGGCGGTCGGTGCGGGTGCTGCTGGTGCACGGTGACCACGCGGGCGGCGTCGCCGCCGGCACGACGGCCGGTGAGTCGGCCCGCCGCGCCGGGCAGGCCCGAGCCGGGCAGGGCGTGCTCGCCCGGCTGGCCGCCGAGAGCGGCGCGAGCCTACAGGTGGTGGACGCCCCCGCCGCCGCGCCCATCGAGCACGGCCCGGCGCTGGACGTCGATCAGGTGGACTCGGCCCTGCGCCACGGCTGGCGGCTGGCCGAGGAGGCGGCGGACGCCGGCGTACAACTGCTGGTGCTGGCCGCGTGCGGCGCCGGCACCGAGGCCACGGCCGCGGCGGTGCTGGCCGCGACCGCCGGCGCCGAACCGCCCGCGGTGCTGGCCCGGGTGGTCACCGCGGGCGGCGAGATCGACGACGCGGCCTGGATGGCCCGCTGCGCAGCGGTCCGCGACGCCCTGCACCGCACCCGTCGTTCCGCCCGCAACGCCATGGACGTGCTCGCCGAGTTGGGCGGTGGGGACATCGCCGTCGCCACCGGCATCCTGCTGGGCGCGACCGCCCGCCGGCTGCCGGTGCTGCTGGACGGCCCCGTCGGGGTGGCCGCCGCGCTGATCAGCCGGGACCTGGCCGGACAGGCCCGGCACTGGTGCCTGCTGGCCGACGACGGCGGTCACCCGGCCGTCCGGCTCGCCGCCGACGTGCTCGGCCTGGATCCGCTGACCCGGTTGCGGCTCGATCTCGGCGAGGGGGCGAACGCGCTCACCGTGCTGCCGCTGCTGCGGTCGGCGCTGGCGTTGGCCGCCGCGTTGCCGTCCCGTCCCGAGGGCGACAGCGAGGGCGACGAGCCGGGCCCGATCGAGGAGACGGAGCCCGACTTCCACGAGCCGGAGCCCGAGGGTCCCGGCCCGACCACCACCGCGCCGGCCGCGGAGCCGGCGGAGACCTCCGCCGCACGTGCCGGCTGAGCTGCGGCTCGGCGACGGGGCGCGGCTGGCGCTGACCACCCTCACCATCCTGCCGCTGCGCGTCGGCCGGGTCGACCGGGCCACCGCCGGCACGGCGATGACGCTCGCCCCGGCGGTCGGCGCGCTGCTCGGTGTGCCGCTGGCCGGCATCCTGCTGCTGTTGGCCGCCGGCACCGCGCCGCTGGTCGCCGCCGGAGTCACCGTCGCGGCGGCGGCGGTGCTCACCCGGGGGCTGCACCTGGACGGGCTGGCCGACACCGTGGACGCGCTCGGGTCGTACCGGCGCGGACCGGCCGCCCTGGAGATCATGAAGAAGCCAGACGTCGGGCCCTTCGGCGTGGTCGCCCTGGTGCTCGTCCTGCTGGTGCAGGCCGCCGCGCTGGCCGAGCTGGCCGGCCGGTCCCGCCCGGCGGTGTTCGCGGCCGTGCTGACGGCCACGGCGGCGGGGCGGCTCGGGGTGACGCTGGCCTGCCGCCGAGGGGTGCCGGCGGCGCGACCGGAGGGGCTGGGTGCGCTCGTCGCCGGCACCGTCGGCCCTGTCGCGCTGGTCGTCGCCACCGCCGCCGTCGCGCTGCTGGCGGTCGCGGCGGTGCCGCACCAGCCGTGGCAGGGCCCGCTGGTCGTGCTGACGGCGCTCGCCGTCGCGGCCGGGCTGCTGCGGCACGTGGTACGCCGCCTCGGCGGGATCACCGGCGACGTGCTCGGCGCCACCGTCGAGCTGGTCACCACGCTCGTCTACCTGGGACTGGTGCTGTCCGCCTGAGTCGGTGGCCCGGCGCCGGGTAGCGTACCTGCGACGACAGCACCGGCGCGGCCACCCGGGGGACGACATGCTCATCACCGACGACTTCCTGCCCGTTCCGGTTCCGGAGTCGCTGAGCGCGACCTATCTGGTGCCGACGGCCGGACTGCCGTCGGTGACCGCCCGCACGGCCGTGGAGAAGCTGGCCGGCCGGCTCGCCGAGCCGGTGTACGGACTGGCCCGGCAGATGCTGGACAGTCCGCTGATGAGCGTCGACATCCGGCCCGTCGGCGAGTTTCCCGAGCTGCCGCCGGACCTGCTCACCGCGTTCGGGGCCAGCGAGGCGCAACTGGACCGGCTGGCCGCCGCGAGCCACCTGGTGGTGGTGCAGGCGGAGTACCGGCCGGGCTGGCCACCCGCTCACGAGTGGGCCGCGCGGGCGGTCGCCGCGGCGGTCGCCGAGGCGGTGGGCGGCGACGTGGTGGACGTCTTCGGCCTGCAGTTCCTCGACCCGGCCGCGGCGCTGCGCTCGCTGCCCGACGCGCAGGGCCGGGTCCGGCTGGTCGACTGGGTGCTGGTGCCCTACTCGTCGGACGCCGAGGGGCTCTGGTTCACCACCAAGGGGCTGCGCCGCTTCGGCCTGCTGGAGTTGCAGACCCAGGGGGTGCCGGACCATCTCACCCGGGCCTGGGGCGCGGTGATGACCGGTGCCGCCCGGCGCCTGCTGCGGGACTGGACCGACGGGTTGGCCGGCGAGGAGATCCCGGCGTTCGTGCAGCTGCCGGTGCTGGCCACGGTGACCGGCCACGACATCGCGGTGGCGTACGGCAATCCGGAGCAGCACGGGGCGACCGCGCCGGTGCTGCTCCGCCTGGAGCTGGACCCGGCCACCGACCCGGACGCCGACTCCTTCCTCAGCCTGCGCCCGCCGGCCGGGCACCCCGGTCCCGCCGGGCGGTACTTCGCCAACGCCTGCGCCACCCTCTTCTCCGGGATCCAGCCCGACGTGCGGTACGCCCGCTCCGGTGACGCGATGAGCCGGGCGATCGCCACCGCCCGCGCCGGGCTGGCGGACATCCGGGTCCGGTTCCGCGACGGTCAGCTGCCGCCGGAGACGCAGCTGGTGGTCAAGTACGGGCTGCCGGGCGACGACGGCCCCGAGTACGTCTGGGCCGGGGTGACGGACTGGGACTCCCCGGACCGGATCGTCGGTGCCAGCGCCAGCGACGCCAACACCGACCCCACCGTTCGCATCGGCGCACCCGTCGTCGTGGCGGTCGCCGACATCGTCGACTGGGCGGTCCTGAACGCCGACGGCGTCATCGAGGGCGGCTGGACCCAGGCCGTCCTCGACGCCGGCCAACCCCCCACCCCCTGACCGGTCTTACTTGACGGAGGGGTGGATGAAGGGGGGGCGGGTCAGGTGGACGGGGGTGCGGCGGTTGCGGATGTCGACGTGCAGCTCGGCGCCGTCGGGGAGGGCGGGGGCGGTGTCGATCAGGGCGAGGGCGATGCCCTGCTTGCGGGTTGGGCTGAAGGTGCCGCTGGTCACCGTGCCGACCCGGGTGTCGCCGGCGTAGACCGCCATGCCGGGGCGAGGGATGGCACGTTCGGCGGCGACCAGGCCGCGCAGCGTACGCCCCGGACCGGCGGCCTTCTCCGCGACCAGCGCGTCGCGGCCCCAGAAGGCCGGCTTGTCCCAGCCGACCGCCCAGCCGGAGCGGGCCTGCACCGGCGTGATCTCCAGCGAGAGGTCCTGTCCGTGCAGCGGATACCCCATCTCGGTGCGCAGCGTGTCCCGTGCGGCCAGCCCGCACGCCTGCGGCGCCGGCTCGGCGGCGAACAACGCGTCCCACACCGCGACCGCGTCACCGGCCGGCACCACCAGCTCGTAGCCCAGCTCACCGGTGTAGCCGGTACGGCACACGGTCAGCTCGACCGGGCCGAGCGCCGCCGGGGAGAAACTCATGTACCCGTGCCCGGTGGGCAGGCCGAGCGCGCCCAGCAGGTCCGCCGACCGGGGCCCCTGGACCGCCAGCACGGCGTACCCCTCGTGCTCGTCGGTGACCGTGACCTGCGGCGGCGCGGCGGCGCGCAGCCGGCGTACCACCTCGGCGCTGTTCGCCGCGTTCGGGATGAGGAAGACGTGGTCGTCGGCGTGCAGGTAGGCGATGATGTCGTCCACCACGCCGCCGGTCGCCTCGTCGCAGCACAGGGTGTACTGCGCCCGCCCCGGCCCGATGCGCCCCAGGTCGTTGCTGAGGCAGGCGTTGACGAATTCCGCCGCTCCCGGCCCGGTCACCCGCACCTTGCCCAGGTGTGACACGTCGAACACGCCGACGCCGGTACGCACCGCGGTGTGCTCGCGCAGCACCCCGCCGCCGGCGTACTCCAGGGGCATCTCCCAGCCACCGAACGGAGCGAACTTGGCGCCGAGCGCGGTGTGCCGGCCGGCCAGCGGAGAACGACGCAGCCGGGTCGCGGCGGCGTCGGTGGTCACCTCGGTCATGGGTGGCAACTTACCGGGACGCACCGGGCTGGTTAGCATCGGCGGGACCGCCGGATCACCCGGCGGGGCAGCAATGACGTCCGGCGGGTAAATCATCCGCCGGGGAACTCCACCGCCGGTACGCCACCACGCGACCGGCCCGGCCCGCCCGGGAGCAGCCTCCGTGACATCGCCCAGCACCACCCTGAGCCTGGTCGACACCGACCCCGCCGAACTCGCCGTCGACGCGATCGTGATCGGCGTGCACAGTACGACCGGCGAGCAGGACGCCACCCGCGGCCTCGCCGGCACCCTGCTGCTCGCCAGCGGCGCCGAGAGCATCGCCGCCGCCTTCGACGGCAAGCTGACCGAGACGCTGGCGCTGCTCGGCGCGACCGGCGGTCCCGGCGAGGTGATCAAGTTGGCGACGCTGGGCACGGTCACCGCGCCGGTGCTGGCCGCTGTCGGCCTCGGCCCGGAGCCCAGCGGCGCGGCGCCCGCCCCGGAGACGCTGCGCCGGGCGGCGGGCGCCGCCGTGCGGGCCCTGGCCGGGGCCTCCCGGGTGGCGATGACGCTGCCGCTGCCGGACGACGCCGACGCCGACGCCGCGCTGCGCGCGGTCGCCGAGGGCGCGCTGCTGGGTGGTTACCGCTTCGCCGGGTACAAGACCCGGCCGCAGCCGACCCGCCGCGAGCCGGTCGCCGAAGTGCTCGTCGCCGTGCCGGACGCCGCGGACGCGGCAGCGCAGGCCGAGGTGACCCGGGCCGGCACGGTGGCCGGCGCGGTCCGGCGTACCCGCGACTGGGTCAACATCGCCCCGAACGAGCTGCGCCCGCCGGCCTTCGCCGACGCGGTGGCCGAGGCCGGCCGGGCGGCCGGGCTGGCGGTCGAGGTGCTCGACGAGGTCGCCCTGCGCGAGGGCGGCTACGGCGGCATCATCGCCGTCGGTCAGGGCTCGGAGGCCCCGCCGCGACTGGTCAAGCTGACCTACACCCCGGCCGGTGGCGGCACCGGTAAGCGGGTCGCGCTGGTCGGCAAGGGCATCACCTTCGACACCGGCGGCATCTCGATCAAGCCGGCCCAGGGCATGTGGGAGATGAAGTCCGACATGGCCGGTGCGGCGGCGGTGGCGGCCACCATGCTGGCGGTGGCCGAGCTGAAGCCGTCGGTGACGGTGACCGGGTACGTGCCGATGGCGGAGAACATGCCGTCGGGAACCTCGTACCGGCCGGGTGACGTGGTCACCATGTTCAACGGCAAGAAGGTGGAGGTGCTCAACACCGACGCCGAGGGCCGGATGATCCTCGGCGACGCGATGGCCCGGGCCTGCGCCGACGGCTGCGACTACCTGTTCGAGACCTCCACCCTGACCGGCGGTCAGGTCGTCTCGCTGGGCAAGCGGATCTCCGGCGTGATGGGTACCGCCGAGCTGTGCGAGCGGGTCCGTGGTGCCGGTGACGCGGTCGGCGAGCCGGCCTGGCCGATGCCGTTGCCGGACGACGTGCGCAAGGGCATGGACTCCGACGTCGCGGACATCTCGCAGGTCAACGCGGGCATGGACCGGGCCGGTCACATGCTCCAGGGCGGTGTCTTCCTGCGCGAGTTCGTCACCGACGACGTCGCCTGGGCACACATCGACATCGCCGGCCCGTCGTACCACACGGGCGAGGCGACCGGCTACTGGACCAAGGGCGGCACCGGCGTCCCGGTCCGCACCCTGCTCCACCTGATCGACGACGTGGCCGCCAACGGCTGAGCCCTGCGCGGGCTGCGCAAGGTTCGATCAGTTTCGGGGAAGTTGCTGTGTCCACGCGCCGGGAGGCGGCAACTTCCCCGAAACTGCTGCCTCCCAGCGGCAACGCGCGGCGGCGCGCGGCGCGGGAGCAGGGTCAGTACTGCTCGGGGCGGCGTTTGCGGCGCTCGTTGTAGTCGCGCATGCGTTGCGGGTAGCCCATCAGCGCCACGTCGTAGATCGGGATGCTCAGCCGGAACGCGAACCGCCGCGCGCCGTCCGGCCCGTCAATCCGGCGTCGGGTCCACTCCCCGTCGTCGGCGATCAGGATCACGGTCGTCTCGGTGACGGTGGTACGCGGCTCGATGTACGCCTCGACGCCCTTACGGGTCCGGACGAAGTTCTCAAGGTGCTCCAGATCGGCACGATTGGCCGTACGGTCAGGGTCAGCCGCGCGTGGTCGCTTGCTTCGCCGGAACAGTCCCACCGAGCCGTCTCCCCAGTCGTGGCGTATCGAAGGCAGAGCCAAGGGTACGTGGCGGCGACGTGTCGTTGGGCACCTCGGTACGCGGGTGCGACGCGGTGGTGACAAGATGGCCGAGGTGGGGTGTGTCCGTGTTACCCCGCCGTGACCCCCGATGCAGCGAAGCGACCTGGGAGTTGGACGTGAGCGAGCCGAACGACGCAACCTTCGACATCGTCATCCTCGGAGGTGGTAGCGGCGGTTACGCGACCGCCCTGCGCGCCGCCCAGTTGGACCTTTCCGTGGCGTTGGTGGAGAAGGGCAAGCTCGGGGGCACCTGCCTGCACAACGGATGCATCCCGACCAAGGCGCTGCTGCACGCGGCCGAGATCGCCGACCAGACCCGCGAGTCGGAGCAGTTCGGCATCAAGGCCGAGCTGGTCGGCATCGACATGGCCGGGGTCAACTCGTACAAGGACGGCGTGATCTCGCGGCTCTACAAGGGCCTGCAGGGCATGCTCAAGGGCAACAAGTCGATCACCATCGTCGAGGGGCACGGCAAGCTGGTCGCGCCCAACGCGGTCGAGGTGGACGGCAAGCGGTACACCGGCCGCAACGTGGTGCTGGCCTCCGGGTCGTACGCCAAGAGCCTGCCGGGCCTGGAGATCGACGGCGAGCGGGTCATCACCAGCGACCACGCCCTGACCCTGGACCGGGTCCCCGCCTCGGCGATCGTGCTCGGCGGCGGGGTGATCGGCGTCGAGTTCGCCAGCGTGTGGAAGTCCTTCGGGGTGGACGTGACGATCATCGAGGCGCTGCCCCGGCTCGTCGCCGCCGAGGACGAGGAGTCGTCGAAGGCGCTGGAGCGGGCCTTCCGCAAGCGGAAGATCAACTTCAAGGTCGGCAAGCCGTTCGAGAAGGTCGAGAAGACCGACAGCGGCGTGAAGGTGACCATCGCCGGTGGCGACACCGTCGAGGCCGAGCTGCTGCTGGTCGCGGTCGGCCGGGGCCCGAACACCGCCGACCTCGGCTACGAGGAGCAGGGCGTCAAGGTCGACCGGGGCTACGTGCTGACCGACGAGCGGCTGCGCACCAACGTGCCGAACGTCTACGCCGTGGGCGACATCGTGCCCGGCCTCCAGCTCGCCCACCGCGGCTTCCAGCAGGGCATCTTCGTCGCCGAGGAGATCGCCGGCCAGAACCCGGCGGTGATCGACGAGGCGGGCATCCCCCGGGTCACCTACAGCGACCCGGAGCTGGCGTCGGTCGGCCTCACCGAGGCGAAGGCCAAGGAGCAGTACGGCGCGGACAAGATCAAGACTTACAACTACAACCTCGGCGGCAACGGCAAGAGCCAGATCCTCAAGACGGCCGGTTTCGTGAAGCTGGTGCGGGTCGAGGACGGTCCGGTGGTCGGCGTGCACATGGTCGGCGCGCGGGTCGGCGAGCTGGTCGGCGAGGCGCAGCTGATCTACAACTGGGAGGCGTACCCGGGCGAGGTGGCGCAGCTCGTGCACGCCCACCCGACGCAGAACGAGGCCCTGGGCGAGGCGCACCTCGCTCTTGCCGGCAAGCCGCTGCACGCGCACGCCTGATCACGACGTATCCGCGGCGTCCGGCGACGGGCGGCGCTCCCCCCACCAGGGAAATGAAGGAGTCTGGAGAACATGCCGGTATCGGTCACCATGCCCCGGCTCGGCGAGAGCGTCACCGAGGGCACCGTCACGCGCTGGCTCAAGCAGGAGGGTGACACCGTCGAGGTCGACGAGCCGCTGCTTGAGGTGTCCACCGACAAGGTCGACACCGAGATCCCGTCCCCGGCGGCCGGGGTGCTGACCCGGATCGTGGTGGGCGAGGACGAGACGGCCGAGGTCGGCAGCGAGCTGGCGGTGATCTCCGGCGAGGGCGAGTCGGCCGGCGGTGGAGCCGCCCCGCAGCAGCAGGAGGAGGCTCCCGCCGAGCAGGCCGCCGAGGCGGCGGCGGAGCCGCAGGCCGAGGCGGAGCAGCCGGCCGTCGAGCAGCCGGCCGAGCAGCCGGCGCAGGCGGCC
Source organism: Verrucosispora sp. WMMC514 (assembly GCF_027497295.1). Taxonomy (NCBI): domain Bacteria; kingdom Bacillati; phylum Actinomycetota; class Actinomycetes; order Micromonosporales; family Micromonosporaceae; genus Micromonospora; species Verrucosispora sp. WMMC514. The sequence continues at coordinate 620,658 of NZ_CP114906.1, forward strand.
CCGTCGGGCGAGGGCACCCCGGTGCAGATGCCGGCCCTGGGCGAGAGCGTCACCGAGGGTACGGTCACCCGCTGGCTCAAGCAGGTCGGCGAGACCGTCGAGGTCGACGAGCCGCTGCTGGAGGTCTCCACCGACAAGGTCGACACCGAGATCCCCTCGCCGGTCGCCGGTACCGTGCTGGAGATCAAGGTCGCCGAGGACGAGACCGCCGAGGTCGGCGCGACCCTGGCCGTTGTCGGTGCCGCCGGTGGCGCCCCGGCCGAGTCGAAGCCGGAGCCGAAGCCCGAAGCGGAGGCGAAGCCCGAGCCGCAGGCCAAGCCCGAGCCGGAGGCCAAGCCGGAGCCGAAGCCCGAGCCCGAGGCGAAGCCGGAGCCGCAGGTGTCCGAACCGACGCCGGGCATGTCGTACAACGAGCCGGCCGCCGAGGCCGAGACGGCACAGGAACCGGTCAAGGCGGAGCAGGCGGCGCAGCCGGCGGCTCCGGCACCGCAACGCGCGGCGACACCGTCCAACGGTGGCGAGCAGGCGGCCGGTTACGTGACCCCGCTGGTACGCAAGCTGGCCAGCCAGCACAACGTGGACCTCGCCTCGGTCAACGGCACCGGGGTCGGCGGCCGGATCCGCAAGCAGGACGTGCTGGACGCGGCGGAGCAGGCCAAGGCCGCCAAGGCCGCACCGGCTCCGGCGGCCCAGCCGACGGCCGGAGCCCCGGCCAAGCCGGCCGCCAAGCCGCAGCCGAGCGCCAAGCGGGGCACCACCGAGAAGCTGCCCCGCATCCGCGCGGCCATCGCCAAGCGGATGCTGTCGTCGCTGCACGAGATGGCGCAGCTCACCACGGTGGTCGAGGTGGACGTCACCAAGATCGCCAAGCTGCGGGCGCAGGCCAAGGAGTCGTTCCAGCAGCGGCACGGCGTCAAGCTGTCGTTCCTGCCGTTCTTCGCCCTCGCGGCCATCGAGGCGCTCCAGGCGTACCCGATCGTCAACGCCAGCATGGACCTGGACGGCGGGACGATCACCTACCCGGACGCCGAGAACCTCGGCATCGCGGTGGACACCGAGCGGGGCCTGCTGGTGCCGGTCATCCACAACGCCGGTGACCTCAACCTGGGCGGCATCGCCAAGCGGGTCGCCGACCTGGCCGAGCGGACCCGGACCAACAAGATCAGCCCGGACGAGATCGCCGGTGCGACCTTCACGCTGACCAACACCGGCAGCCGGGGCGCCCTGTTCGACACCCCGATCGTGCCGTCGCCACAGTCGGCGATGCTGGGTACGGGTGCCGTGGTCAAGCGTCCGGTCGTGGTCAACGACCCGGAGCTGGGTGAGGTCATCGCCGTACGCCAGATGGTCTACCTGGCCCTGTCCTACGACCACCGCCTGATCGACGGTGCCGACGCGGCCCGCTTCCTGACGGCGGTCAAGGAGCGCCTGGAGGCCGGCAACTTCGAGGCCGAACTGGGCCTCTAACCCCAACGCACCAGCGGGGCGCCCCGGTCCTCCCGGACCGGGGCGCTCCTGCTGTCCCCACCCACCCAGCCCCCGCGATCATGCAGTTGTGGCACCTGATTCGTGGCGTTATGCGCTTCCTGTCCACTGCCACAACTGCATGATCGGCGCGGCGGAGGGGCGGGCGCGGGCCGGGTTGCGGTCAGGGGGTGAGGGTTTGGGTGCTGATCTGCCAGAGGCGGTGGGCGGATTCGGGGTCGAGGGCGTAGGGGGCTACGCCGGTGCGGGTGCCGGGCTGGTGGGGGGCGGCCTGTTGGCAGTCCTCGAAGTAGCGGCCGCCGACGCCGTCGAGCAGGGGCGAGGTGGCGACCAGGATCGAGGTGGCGGCACCCTGCTCCGGGGTCTTCCAGGATGCCGTGGCCGGGCCGCTCTGGGCGCGCATCCGGGCCAGTTCCTCCTCGGTCACGTAGCGCTGGAGGTTGGTGCGGATCGCGCCGGGGTGCAGGGCGTTGGCCAGGATGCCGTCGTCCGCCCAGCGCCGGCTCGCCTCGACGGCGAAGAGGACGTTCGCGGTCTTGGACTGCCCGTACGCGGCCCACGGCTCGTAGGGCCGGCGCTCGAAGTTGATGTCGTCGAAGACGACCGGCGAGCGCAGGTGTGCCGCCGAGCTGACCGAGACGATCCGGGCGCCCTGCGCGGCGGCGAGGGCCGGGTGCAGCCCGGTGGCGAGCGCGAAGTGCCCGAGGTGGTTGGTGGCGAACTGCATCTCCCAGCCCTGCGGGGTACGCATCTCGGGCGAGGCCATGATGCCGGCGTTGTCGACCAGGATGTGCAGCGGGCCGTCCCAGTTCGCCACGAAGGCCGCCACCGAGGCCGGGTCGGCCAGGTCGAGCGGGGCGACGCTGACCCGGTCGTTGCCGGTCGTACCGATGATCTCCGACGCCGCTCGCTCCCCCTGCTCGGGCTTGCGGACGGCGAGGGTGACGTCGGCACCGGCGGACGCGAGCGCCCGGGCGGTCTCCACACCGATGCCCGACCCGCCGCCGGTGACGACGGCTCGACGACCGGTGAGGTCGATGCCCGCGACGACCTCCAGCGCGGTGGACTCGGCGGTGAACGGGGTGCTGACAGGTGTGCCGATGGTCATGATCCATCCTTGTCTCAGGTGTGCGGCGACTCTGTCCGCCACTACGATGAGAAGCGGAGGCTCCTCCGTTACCGCCAGGCTAACCGGAGGGTCCTCCGTTTGCCAACCGGACGGAGGCCGACCGTCAGGAGGAGTACGTGCCGGAGCAGCCATCCCGACCGTTGCGTGCCGACGCGCTGCGCAACCGCCAGCGGTTGCTGGAGGCGGCCGTCCGGGCGTTTTCCCGGTCCGGTGCGGAGGTAACCCTGGAACAGATCGCCCGCGACGCCGGAGTCGGCATCGGCACGCTCTACCGGCACTTCCCCACCCGTGAGGCGTTGGTCGAGGCCGCCTACCGCAACGAGTTGGAGCGGCTCTGCGACTCGGCCGCGGAGTTGCTCGACCAACTGCCGCCGGAGGCGGCGATCCGGGCCTGGATGGACCGCTTCATCGACTACCTCGCCACCAAGCGGGAGATGGCCGACGCGCTGCGCCTGGTGATCGCCGCCGGCACCAACCCGTTCGCGCAGAGCCGGGACCGACTGCTCGCCGCCCTGGACCGGCTGCTGGCGGCGGGCGCGGCGGCCGGCACCGTCCGATCGGACGTGGACCCCGGTGACGTCCTCGCCGGGCTCAGCGGAGTCTCGCTCGCCGCCGGTGGCCGGGAACAGCGCGACCAGGCCCGCCGCCTGCTCGACCTGCTGATGGACGGCCTGCGGTACCGCCGGCCGGACTGATCGGAAACGGGCGTACGTCCAGGTCGGCGCTGCCAGACTCAGCCCGTGGGCGACGTGGGCTGGCGGGGGCGGCTCGGGCCGGCCGTCGGCATCGCGCCCGGCGCCCGGGTCGACAAGTTCGAGATCTTCTTCGACCTGGTCTTCGTCTTCTCGTTCTTCATCATCACCCGCGCCACCGCCGCCAACATCAACGGCCGCCAACTGCTGCACGCCGCACTGGTGCTGGCCGTGCTCTGGTGGTGCTGGGTGGTGCACACGGTGGTGGCCACCCGGATCCGCATCGGCGAGGGTTTCGTGCCGGTGCTGATGGTCGTCGGGATGGCCGCGCTGTTCTGCTTCGCCCTGTCCCTGCCGCAGGCGTTCATGGACCACAAGGAGGAGGCGGGTCCGGTCGTGGTCGCGGTCAGCTACGTGGTCATCCGGGCCATCCATCTGATCCTGTTCCTGCACGTCGTGCGCGACAACCCGACCGAACGCCGACAACTGCTCCGGTACGCCCCCGAGTTGGCGCTGAGCACCGCGCTGCTGCTGGTGGCCGCCCTGCTACCCACCCACATCGCCGATGCCGGGACCGCCGCGCTCGTCCGCGACGCACTCTGGGTGAGCGTGGTGCTGCTCCAGTACGGCACCGGTCTGCTGGCCCGTACCTGGGGCTGGCAGGTCACCTCGGCGGAGCACTGGACCGAACGGTACGACCTGATCCTGATCATCGCGCTCGGCGAGTCGGTGATCTCCGTCGGCGTCGGCAGCAACCTGCTCGGCCAGGCGCCGACCTGGCCCGGGGTGACCGCCGCGGTGCTCGGCATCTTCTTCACCGCCGCCCTGTGGTGGGTGCACTACGACCTGATCGGCCCGGCCGCCCGGATCGCCCTGCACGCCAGCCTGGGTCGCGCCCGGGTGCTGATGGCCCGCGACGCCTACGCCTACCTCTACCTGCCGATGATCGCCGGGATCATCCTGTTCGCCCTCGGCGCCGAGGGCATCGTGCACGACGTCGCCGAACCCGGCGTGCCGGTCGCCGAGCGGGCCCACGGGGCGAACGTGCCGATGCTGTTCGGCGGGGTGTTCCTCTACCTGCTCGGCAACATGGCCTTCCAGCTCCGTACCCTGCACACGCTGAGCTGGACCCGGGTCGCCACCCTGGTCGTCCTGCTCGCCGCCATCCCGGTCGCCATGCCGCTGCCCGGGCTGGTCGCCCTCGGCCTGCTCACCGCGATCTGCGTCGGCCTGGTCTTCGCCGAGGTCGTCTTCATGGCCGAAGCCCGGCACACGCTGCGCGCGGTGGTCTTCGAGGAGCGGACCGCCCACGAGACCCACGAGGCCGCCTACCGCGCCCGCTGGCACGGCCAACCCCCCGGCACGACGTGACCGCCGACATGGCCGGTCGCAGCGGCTGAGCGGTGCTGCGCTTGACTTCGAGTGCGCTCCAAGCGCGACGCTTGCCCGCATGACGACGACACGGAAACTGGGTCGCAGCGGCATCGAGGTCAGCGCCATCGGCATGGGCTGCTGGGCGATCGGCGGGCCACTGTGGGGTGACTACCGGCAGCCGCTGGGCTGGGGCGAGGTGGACGACGAGGAGTCGGTGCGGGCCGTGCACGCGGCGATCGAGCACGGGGTGACCTTCTTCGACACGGCCAGCAACTACGGGGCCGGCCACAGCGAGCGGGTGCTGGGCCGGGCGCTCGCCGGCCGTCGCGACCAGGTGGTGCTCGCCACCAAGTTCGGCTACACCGCCGAGGAGGCGACCCGCCGGGCCACCGGCGAGGACCACCGTCCCGAATACGCGGTGGCCAGCCTGGAGGCGTCGCTGCGCCGCCTCGGCACCGATCACGTCGACCTGTTGCAACTGCACCTGAACGACCTGGCGCCGGCGCTCGCACTCGACCTGGTCGACACGCTGGAGAGCATGGTCACCCAGGGCAAGATCCGGGCGTACGGGTGGAGCACCGACCACCCCGCCTCGGCTGCCGCCTTCGCCCCGGCCGCCCCGCACTGCACGGCGATCCAGCACGACCAGTCCGTGCTGCGGGACAACGCCGAGATGCTCGCGGTCTGCGACACGTACGACCTGGCCAGCATCAACCGGGGGCCGCTGGCGATGGGGCTGCTCACCGCCGCCACCCGGTCGCTGGGCGACGACGACGTGCGGGGGCGGGCACCGGAGTGGTTGCCCTGGTTCACCGACGGCCAGCCGGCACCGCAGTGGGCGCAGCGGGTGGCTCGGGTACGCGAGGCGCTCACCGTCGACGGCCGTACCCTCGCCCAGGGCGCGCTCGGCTGGCTGCTGGCGCGCAGCCCGCGTACGGTGCCGATTCCCGGGTTCCGCACGGTGGCCCAGGTGCAGGAGAACACCCGGGTGCTCACCCTCGGGCCGCTGCCCGCCGACGCCTACGACGAGGTGGAGCGGCACCTGTCGGCGCTTCGCTCGAACGGGGCCGTCACGCCGGCGTGACCGACTCGACCGGGCCGGGTCGTCGCGCGTACCCGAAGATGGAGGGCATGCGGATCCTCATGGCCGGCGCGTCCGGCTTCCTCGGCACCCGGCTGGTCGACCTGCTCGTGGCCGACGGGCACCAGGTGACCCGGCTGGTACGACGCCCGCCGCGCGCCGCCGACGAGCGACAGTGGTCGCCGTCGGCGGCGCAGTTGGACCCGGCGGTGGTCGCCGAGGCCGACGCGGTGATCAACCTGGCCGGCGCGGGCGTCGGCGACCGGCGTTGGAACGACAGGTACCGGCAGTTGATCCGGTCCAGCCGGGTGGACACCACCACCACCCTGGCCACCACGATCGCCGGTCTGCCCGTCGCGGACCGACCGGAGGTGCTGCTGAACTCCTCGGCGATCGGCTGGTACGGCAACACCGGTGACCGGGTGGTGGAGGAGGACGCGCCGGCCGGCGAGGGTTTCCTCGCCGACGTGGCCCGGGTGTGGGAGGCGGCCACCCGGCCGGCCGAGGACGCCGGGGTGCGGGTGGTGCGACTGCGTACCGGGCTGCCGCTGCACCGCGACGGTGGCCTGCTCAAGCCGCAACTGCTGCCGTTCAAGCTGGGTATCGCCGGTCGGCTCGGCAGCGGCCGGCAGTGGATTCCGTGGATCTCGATGACCGACTGGCTCAACGCGACCACGTTCCTGCTGGCCCGGGCCGACCTCGCCGGACCGGTGAACGTGGTCGGCCCGGCCCCGGTCACCAACGCCGAGTTCACCCGTGAGTTGGCCCGCCAATTGAACCGCCCCGCGGTCATCCCGATCCCGGCGCTGGCCCTGAAGGTGGCCCTGGGCGGCTTCGCCCAGGAGGCGTTGACCAGCACCCGAGTCCTCCCCGGCGTCCTCAACCGCGCCCAGTTCACCTTCCGCCACCCCGACCTCCGCACCGCCCTCCACGCCGCCCTCCACGCCGCCCTCCACGACTGACCGCCCGCCCCTCTCCGTGCACGCGTTGATCATGAGGTTGGCGGCGAAGATGATCTCCAGGACTGCCGCCAACCTCATGATCAACGGGGTGGGGGTGGGGTTAGCAGCCGATCACCCAGTGGTTGGGGGCGGTTTGGCGCAGGGTGGTGGTGTAGAAGGTGTTGTACAGGCCCATGCGCTGGTTGGAGCCGGTGGCGTAGGCGTAGCCGCCGGAGTGGTAGGCGCGGCCGGCGGTGACGTGGGCGTAGTTGCTGGCGGTGACGCAGGTCGGGGCGGCGGTGGGGGTCGGGCTCGCCGTCGGGGTGGGGCTCGCGGTCGGGGTCGGGCTCGGGGTCGGGGTCGTCGTGGGGGGCGGGGTGGTGCCGCCGTTCAGGCCGAAGAAGAGCGCGTCGTGGTACGTCGAGCAGATGGTGTCCAGGAAGTACGCGGCAGCGGTGCCGCACTGCTCCGCGCCCGAGCCCGGGTCGACGGGGGTGCCGTGACCCATCCCGGATACCCGGTGCACCCGGACCACGTCGTTGCCGTACACCTCGACGCTGGTGCCGGCCGGCAGTTGCCGGGTGCTGGTGGGCGTCTGCGAGACACCGAGCACGTTCGTCCACTGGTCACGGGACTCGGTGGCGTTCGCCGTCGCCACCGTGTAGTCGCTGGTCCCGTGCCAGATGGCCACCTTCGGACGGGCACCGGAGTATCCGGGGTAAGCGTTGCGGACCAGGTCGCCCCACTGCGCGGGAGTCTTGTCCACACCCGGGCTCATGCAGGAGAAGGCGTTGACCATGCTGGTGGCGCAGCGGTGCGGCAGCCCGGCGATGACCGAACCACCGGCGAAGACGTCCGGGTAGGTCGCGAGCATGGTGGCGCTCATCGCCCCGCCGGCCGACAGCCCGCTGACGTAGACCCGGTTGGCGGCCGTGCCGTACGCCGACCGCGCGTGGTCGACCATCTGCTTGATGGAGAGCGCCTCGCCCTGCCCCCGGGTCGTGTCGCCGGTCTCGAACCAGTTGAAGCAGGAACTGGAGTTGTTGGCCGACCGCTGCTCGGGCACGATCAGCGCGAACCGCCACTGGTCGGCGTACTTCTGCCAGCCGGAGTTGGTGAAGTAGCCGCTGGCGTTCTGGGCGCAGCCGTGCAGCAGCACCACGGCCGGGGCACCGGAGGGCAGGTTGTCCGGCCGGTACGCGTACATGGCGAGGTTGCCGGGGTTCGAACCGAAGCCGGTGACCTGGGTCAGGGTTGCGGCCTGGGCGGGCGCGGCGACGGCCACCAGCGCGGTGGCGGCCAGGGCCAGCCCGGCCAGCGCACCGGCGAGCCGGGTACGGGTGCGGCGCACGAGAGCCTCCATAGGGTGTGAGCTGGGTCACCAATGATTGCCGCGACGTTACGCAGTTGTGTCGCACCGATGACATGGTGGCCGTGCACACATTCGTCGATGCCCGGGTGTGGCACGGCGGGCCGGCGGCTACCTGCCGGGTCTGACCGGCGTGTACCGGTGCGGTTGGTAACGTCCGCTAGGTGCCCACCTCCCCGTCCGTGGCGTCCGCGCCCGCCTCACCGTCGCCGTCGCGGGTCGCCCGCGACCGCCGTACCGACCTGATCGTGGTGCTGGTCGCGTTGGCGCTGGCCGGTTGGGTGACCAGCGGGCTGTGGATCGACCCGAACGGACGGACGATCACCGTCAACTCCAGCGACCAGGCGCTGTTCGAGTGGCTGCTGGCCTTCGGCGGGCACGCGCTGACCCACGGGGACAACCCGCTCTACACCTATCTGATCAACGTCCCCGACGGGGTCAACCTCGCGGTCAACACCTCGATCACGGTGTACGCGGCGGTCTTCGCCCCGCTGACGTACCTGATCGGCCCGCCGGCCACCTTCCTGGTGATCCTCACCCTGAACCTGGCCGCCACCGCCATCGCCTGGTACTGGCTGCTCTCCCGGCACATGGTCCGCAGCCCGCTCGCCGCCGCGGTCGGCGGGCTGTTCATCGGCTTCTCCCCCGGGATGGTCTCGCACGCCAACGCCCACCTGAACTGGACCGCCGGCTGGCTGGTACCACTGCTGGTGTGGCGGCTGTTCGCGTTGCGCCGCCCTGGCCACTGGCTGCGCGACGGCGCCATCCTCGGCGTACTCGTCGCGGTCGCCTTCTCGATCGCCGCCGAGGGCCTGTTCTTCACCGCGCTGGCGCTCGGTCTCTTCGTCGCGGTCTGGGCGCTGCATCCGGCCAACCGGGCGGAGGCCCGCGCCGTCCTGCCGTCGTTCCTGCGCGGGCTGGTGGTCACCGCGGTGGTGGCCGGGGTGTTGCTGGCGTACCCGCTGTGGCTGCACTTCGCCGGACCGCAGCGGTTCCACGGCACCGGCTTCGACGCGGTGATCCACTCCGAGGACATCGCCGCGTACGCCGCCTACCCGCGCCGCTCGCTGGCGGGCGAGGCCGGGTTCGGCACCTCGCTGGCACCGAACCCGACCGAGGAGAACTCCTTCTTCGGGCTGCCGCTGCTGGTGCTGGCCATCGGCTGTTTCGTGCTGCTGTGGCGGGGCGGTGACGCACGCCGGCGGGCGACCCTGTGGGCCCTCGGGATCCTCGCGGTGGTGTTCACCGCGCTCTCCTTCGGGCCGGTGGCCAAGGTCGAGGGCCGGCGCACCGACCTGCCGATGCCCTTCGACCTGCTCGGGCACCTGCCGGTGGTGAACGCCGCGCTGCCCGCCCGGTTCGCGCTCGTGGTGACGCCGGTGATCGGCCTGCTGCTGGCGTACGCGGTGGACCAGTTGCGGCGCCGCCCGCCGTCGCGCCCGGCGGCGGTGGCGTGGACCGTCGGCTTCGCGGTGGCCCTGGTGCCCCTGTTCCCCACCCCGCTGCTGACCAGCGAACGCGAGCCGATTCCCCGTTTCATCACCTCCGGCGCCTGGCGGGACCACGTCTCCCCCGGCGGGGTGCTGACCCCGGCACCGCTCACCCTCGACGTCTACCCCGACGGTCAACGCTGGCAGGCGTACGCGCTGGCGCACCGGCAGGGCGAGTTCGCCATCCCGTCCGGGTTCTTCCTCGGCCCCGGCGGTCCCGACGACCGGGGCCGCATCGGTCCGGTGCCGCGCCCGTTCGGCGCGCTGCTGGACCAGGCCGCCCGCACCGGGCTGCCGCCGATCGTCACCGAGGGCACCCGCGAGGAGGTGCGCGCCGACCTGGAGCACTGGCGGATCGAGACGGTGGTGCTCGCCGACGAGGTGCACGGTGCCAAGTGGCCGGTCGACGAGGAGGCCGTCCGCCGCACCCTGGTCCTGCTCTTCGGCGAGCCGGAACGGGTCGAGGACGTCTGGGTGTGGCGGGTCCGCCGGTGACCGCGGCGGGTCCGGCGGCCAACGCGGCGGGTCCGGCGGTGAGCCGGCTCACCACTGGTGACCAGCGGGTACGGGTCTAGGCTGGACGGGTGACCGTGACGACCTCCGGCCTGACGGCCGTACGCGCCGGTGTCCTCGACTACGCCGCCGCCTGGGACGAACAGCGTCGCCTGCACGAGGCGGTGGTCACCGGCGGGCAGAATGACACCGTGCTGCTGCTGGAACATCCGAGCGTCTACACCGCGGGCAAGCGCACCGAGCCGTGGGACCGTCCGGTCGACGGCACCCCGGTGATCGACGTGGACCGGGGCGGCAAGATCACCTGGCACGGCCCGGGCCAGCTGGTGGGCTACCCGATCGTCCGCCTGCCCGACCCGGTCGACGTGGTCGCGTACGTGCGCCGGGTCGAGCAGTTGCTGATCGACGTCTGCGCCGAGTTCGGCCTGACCGCCGGCCGGGTCGAGGGACGCAGCGGGGTCTGGGTGCCGGCCGACGACCGCGGCCCGGAGCGTAAGGTCGCCGCGATCGGCATCCGGGTCGCCCGGGGTGTCACCCTGCACGGCTTCTCGATCAACTGCGACTGCGACCTGACCGCCTTCGACCGGATCGTGCCCTGCGGCATCCGCGACGCCGGCGTCACCTCGCTGACCGCCGAACTGAACCGCCCCGTCACCGTCACCGACGTCCTCCCCACAGTCGAACGCCACCTCCCCACCCTGCACCCCACCCCCTGAACCACCCCACCCACCAGACCCTTGGTTGATCAAGAAGTTTGCGTCGGGCCAGGGCGCGGATCCGGACGCAAACTTCTTGGTCAACTCCTCGTGCGACCGAGCCCGAGCAGCACTCCGAAGAGCGCCGCCGGCGGTGGTGGTCCCGTCGGACGTTGAAGGGTCAGGGGGTCAGGGGGTCAGGCGGTGGAGGTCGCGGGGGAAGGGGGTCACCTCGCGGATGTTGGGGGCGCCGGTGAGGCGGGCGACGAGGCGTTCCAGGCCGATGGCGAAGCCGCCGTGCGGGGGCATGCCGTGGCGGAAGGCGTCGACGTAGCCGGCGTACGGCTCCACCGGCTCACCTCGGGCGGTCAGCGCGGCCAGATAGTCGGCGTGCCGGTGCAGCCGCTGTCCGCCGGTGACCAGCTCGAGGCCCCGGAACAGCAGGTCGAAGCCGTTGGAGTAGCCCGGCCGTGCCGGGTCCGGATGGGTGTAGAAGGGCCGCTTCGCCATCGGGTACCCGGTGACGAAGAGGAACTCCGACCCGTGTTCGCGCCGGGCCCACTCCCCCAGCGCCCGTTCGTGCGCCGGGGCCAGGTCCGGTTCGTCGGCCGGCGCGCCGGCGATCCGCAGCGCGTCGGTGAAGTGCACCGCCGGGATCTGGTCCGGCACCGGTGGGGGCGTGACGCCGAGGGCGGCCAGCGCGGCACCGGCCCGGTCACCGACCGCGTCGAGCATCCCGGCGAGGGTGTCCCGCAGCACCGCCATCACGTCCCGGTGGTCGGTGACGAAACCCAGCTCGACGTCGAGCGAGGTGTACTGCGCCAGGTGTCGCACGGTGTCGTGCGGTTCGGCGCGGAACACCGGCCCGACCTCGTACACCCGCTCGAAGACCCCGACCATCAGCTGCTTGTAGAACTGCGGCGACTGGGCCAGGTACGCGGGCCGACCGAACCAGTCCAGGGCGAAGACGTTCGCCCCGCTCTCGGTGCTGGCGGCGACCACCTTGGGTGTCTGGATCTCCACGAAGCGGCGGGCGTCCAACGAGGCCCGGAAGCCGGCCACCGCCGCCGCGGAGATCCGCAATGCGGCCGACCGGGTCGGGTGACGCAGGGCGACCGGGGCATGGTCCAGCTGCGTCGGCAGGGTGGCCGACAGCTCGGGCCGGTACAGGTCGAACGGGGGCGGCGCGGCGGGCGGGCCGAGCGGACGTACCGTCGGGTCGGTCAACTCCAACCCGCCGGGTGCCGCCGCGTTCGCGACCACGGTGGCCACCACCTCGACGACGGTCTCCTCCGGCAGCGCCGCGACCTCGGCGCGCACCACGGGGTCGGTGACCACCACCTGCGCCAGGCCGGCGGCGTCCCGGACGATCAGGAAGGCCACCGACTTGAGCAGCCGGCGGCGGTGGACCCAGCCGGCAACCCGGACGGTGCGCCCGGTGTACGGCGTGAGCTGGTCGGACAGGATGCGTTGCATGGCTACCTCCTCGATCAATCGCAACGCGATCCCCGGGAGGTGTGGGCGAGCGGGAAACCTCGCGGTGCCACCACACCTTCGCTCCCGACGGGACGGGAGCCTCGTTCGTCGCCTTTTCACCGGGGCCAGCCGGGCGGGGTCTACTGGGCGGCCGGGGTGACCCCGCTCCACCAGGGCCGGCACCGTACGCCGTTCTTCCCGCGGCTCGGGAGGGTCTTCGCGGGCCGGCGCCAGACCGCCTCGCAGCAACCGGCGGCTCTCTTCAACTGGCGGGTCGGTGCGCTACTCGGCTCCGTCGTCGCTGTTCGTCGGGCACCGTAACACCTCGCCGGACCGTCCTGTTACGTGGTTTTCCCGGCTCCGGTGTCCGGCGTCACAGCATTTCCGGGGTGACGGCCGTCGCCCGCCGTTCATCGACCGCCGCCGTCCGGCGTAGGCTCGTTTTGTGACGATCGAGCACTCCGCGCCGACGACCGGCCAGGCCGCGAGTACCGCGACGCCCGCACCCGAGGGGCGGCGACTGCTGCGGATCGAGGCACGCAACGCCGAGACGCCGATCGAGCGCAAACCGCCGTGGATCAAGGTCAAGGCCAAGATGGGCCCGGAGTACACCCAGCTGCGCGGGTTGGTCTCGCGCGAAGGGCTGCACACGGTGTGCCAGGAGGCCGGCTGTCCCAACATCTACGAATGCTGGGAGGACCGCGAGGCCACCTTCCTCATCGGCGGTGACCAGTGCACCCGCCGCTGCGACTTCTGCCAGATCGACACCGGCAAGCCGGCCGAGTTCGACGCCGACGAGCCGCGTCGGGTCGCCGAGTCGGTGGTCTCGATGGGGCTGCGGTACGCCACCATCACCGGCGTCGCCCGCGACGACCTGCCCGACGGCGGGGCCTGGCTCTACGCCGAGACGGTCCGGCAGATCCACGCCCTGCAGCCGGGCTGTGGCGTCGAGCTGTTGATCCCCGACTTCAACGCGGTACCCGAGCAGCTCGCCGAGGTCTTCGGCGCCCGGCCCGAGGTGCTCGCGCACAACGTGGAGACGGTCCCCCGGATCTTCAAGCGGATCCGGCCGGCCTTCCGCTACGAACGGTCCCTGGACGTCATCCGGCAGGCCCGCGCCGACGGCCTGGTCACCAAGAGCAACCTGATCCTCGGGATGGGCGAGGAGCGGGCCGAGATCTCCCAGGCTCTGCGCGACCTGCACGCCGCCGGCTGCGAGCTGATCACCATCACCCAGTACCTGCGCCCCTCCCCCCGGCACCACCCGGTGGAACGCTGGGTCAAGCCGGAGGAGTTCGTCGAGCTGCGCGAGGAGGCCGAGGAGATCGGCTTCGCCGGTGTGATGAGCGGCCCCCTGGTCCGCTCCTCCTACCGCGCCGGCCGCCTCTACCAGCAGGCGCTCGCCGCCCGCGAACACGCACCCCTCCCCACCCGCTGACCACCCCTGACCCCGTCGATCTCGCGGTCTTGGTCGCCGTCCTGCGGCTTGTGCGGCATTCGCACCGACCGGACGTGCAAGATCGACTAGGTCTGGGGTGAGGTCAGGGTTTGTCGGTGAGCAGGTTGAGGCGGTGGGCGAGGGCGGCGGCCTCCACCCGGTTGGTCACGTCCAGCTTGGCGATGATCCGGGAGACGTGCACGCTCGCGGTCTTGGGCGAGATGAACAACTGCTCGGCGATGCGGCTGTTGCTGTGTCCTGCGGCGACCAGGCGCAACACCTCGCGTTCCCGCTCGGTCAGCGGATCCGCGCCGGGCCGGCCCCGGCCCACGGCACGCAGGCCGACCCGGCGGGCGAGGGTGGCCGCCCGCTCGGCGAGCCGGACCGCGCCGAGCCCGTCGGCGAGCCCGGCCGCCTCGCTCACCGCCGCACCCACCGCGTCCCGCTGTCCCGCCCCCGCCGCGGCCTCGGCGTAACTGAGGAGCACCCGGGCCAGTTCCCCGGGCTGACCGGCGGTCCGCCAGGCCGCGACCGCCGTCCGCCAGGCGGCCAGCGCCTCGGTGTCGGACGCCTCGGCACCAGATCCCACGATGGCGATCACCTCGGCGGCGTACGCCTTCTCGGCGGGGAAGCGGGCCGCGACGCCGCCGGCCAACGCGGCGACCTCGGCGGCCGTGGCCTCGGCGGCGACGTGTCGGGCGACCCGCGCCGTCGCCGCCAGCAGCGGCCAGCTGTAGCGGGGACAGTCGACGATCGCCGGGTCGGTCAGGCTCGCCCGCGCCGCCCCCAGCGCCTCGGCCCGGTCGTCGGCCACGAGCGCCGCCTCCAGCCGCAGCAGGTGCAGCGGAAGCCGGTTGTGCGGATGCAGGTACGGCTTGCTGAGGAAGCTCAGCGCCCGGGCGACCGTCTCGTCGGCGCGGGGATGCCCCTGTGCCAGTCGCAGTGCCGCCCGCAGTTGCAGCCAGTGCAGCCCGGAGACACCTGGCGGGTCGAGCCGGGCCGCCTCGGCGCACACCTGGTCGGCCTCCGCCCAACGGCCCAGCGCCAGCAGCGCCTCCGCCCGGTTGGAGAGCAGGTACGCCCCGGTGGAGCGGCTGATGCCGACCCGACGCGCCTCGCTCACCCCGTCGGCGGCGGCCTGTGCCGACTCGTCGTACCGACCCAGCTCGTACAGCACGTCGGAGATGTGCACCAGCGCGCTGACCAGCGCCGGAGCGTCCCCGGCGGTCCGCGCCAGCGCCTCGCAGCGGCGCAGCTCGGCCAGCCCCAGATCCGCCGCGCCCTCCCGGCGTTTCAGCACCGCCAACTGCACCTGCAGCAGGGCACCGTGAGCGCCGGCCGCCTGCGCCGCGGTCACCACCTCGACGGCGATCCGGGCCGCGTCGGCGTGGTCGATGCGGGCCAGGTGATCGGCGAGGTCGGCGAGCAGCCGCAGCCGGTCCGGGCCGTCCGACACCCCGGACACCAGCCGGTACGCCTCCCGCAGCTCGGTGGCGCCGTCGCTCTTGCCGAGCATGGCCAGCATCCGGCCGCGCCGATCCAGCAACCGCGCCGCGCGCAGCGGCTCCGCACCGGTGTCGACCTCGTCCAGCGCGGCCCGGGTCAGGGTCAGGGCACGCTGGTAGTCACCGGCCGTGGTCGCCGCGCCGAGCGTCTCCTCCAACAGCGCGAGGTGGTCCATGCCGAGCCGGTCGGCGGCGTCGGGCACCAACTCCCACAGTTCCAGCACCCGTTCCAGCAGCCGGGTCTGCTCGGCGTACGCGTACCGGTCGGCGGCGGCGTCGGCGGCCGCCCGGGCGGCCACCAGGGCCCGGGGGTGGTCATGGGCGGCGTACCAGTGGTGGGCGATCTCGGCCGGTGCCCGGCCGGCGGCGACCAGGTGCGGCTGCGCCTCGATGGCCGCGGCGAACCGGGCGTGCAGCCGGGCGTGTTCGCCGGGCAGCAACTCGTCGTGGACCGCCTCACGGACCAGCGCGTGGCGGAACTCGTAGTCACCGTCCGGGTCGGCGACCAGCAGCTGCGCGGCGACGGCGGCCCGTACCGCGTCGTCCAGCTCCGCCTCGGGCAGTCCGGCGACCTCGGCAAGCAGTTGGTGTGCCAGTCGGTTGCCGCCGGCGGCGGCGATCCGCAGCACCCGCTGGGCCGACTCGGGCAGCCGGTCGACCCGGGCCAGCAGCAGATCGCGCAGTGTCTCCGGCAGCGCGGCGCAGCCGATCGGACTGCCGGCGGCGGCGAGTTCCTCGATGAACAGGGGGTTTCCCTGCGTACGGTCGTGGATGTCGTCGACCGCCCGGGCGGCCGGCTCGGCGCCCAGCAGCCCGGCGAGGACCGCCCCGGTGCCGTCCCGCTCCAGCCGGGACAGCTCGACCCGTTCGACGCCCCGGGCCCGGTCCAGCTCGGCCAGGAAGGGCCGCAACGGGTGGCCCCGGTGCAGCTCGTCGGTGCGATAGGTGCAGATCAGCAGCAGCGGGCCGGGGTGGCCCGCCCGCACCAGGAAACCGATGAGATCGCGGGTCGACCGGTCCGCCCAGTGCAGATCCTCGATCGCCACGATCAGTGGTCGCGCGGCGGCGAGCCGGCCGAACAGCTGGGCGACCAGGTCGAACAGGTAACCCCGGGGGGCGTCCGAGGGGTGCGCCACGGCGGGTGCGGTGGCGCCGGCCGGACGGGCCAGCTCCGGCAGCAGGCGGGCGAACTCGGCGTCGTACCCGTCGAGGACGCCGGTCCCGTCGCGGCGCAGCACCGCCCGCAGGACCGCGGCGAACGGGGCGAACGGCAGGCCGGCCTCGCCGAGTTCGAGGCACTGCCCGACCAGCAGGCGGGCGTCGTCACCGACGGCGCGGCCGAACTCCTCCAGCAGGCGGGTCTTGCCGACCCCGGCCTCACCACCGACCAGGAGGGTGACCGGCTCCCCGGCGCGGACGCGGGCGACCGCTTCGCGTAGCCGGGTCATCTCCCGCTGGCGGCCGACGAGGACGGTACTGGTGGGGCGGACGGTCACGGCACCGAGCATGCCACGCCCGGCCTCGCCGGCCCGCCGGCCGTTCCCCCCAACCCCGTCCGCCGGGCCGCTGCTGGTGCCTGTCGCGCTGTCCGTGACCGTGCCGGCCCTGGTGCTCGTGCCGGTGGCGGTGCCTCCGCCGGTGCTGGTGTCGCCGCCGGTGACCGTACTCCCGCCGGCCCCGACACCGGTGGTGGTGTCGGGGCGGGAACGGTGCGGTTGGTCCTCTCCCACGGCTCAGTGGCGGGCCTCGTCGGTGCGCGTCCGATGCTGCCGGCGGTGCAGCCAACCGCGTGCCGAGCGGTGCGGCAGCGTCCGCGCCAACCGGTCCTGGGCGGCCTCGGCCCGCAGCTCCGCAGCGTGCGTACGGTAGAGGGTGAGCATGAGGTCGGCGTCGTGACCGAACATGGCGCGCTCCCTGCGATCGTCGTCAACTGATGACACTGACTCTGCTCGCGAAGGTGCCGCCGGGGCATGGGCACGCTGCCTGATCTGTGCCCGCTCGCCCTCCTTACGCCGGGTCGCTGGCGGCGGGTCGGGGTCGTAAGGTACTCAGCCGGCCGCGGATCAACTGTGCGGCGGGCGCCCACTAGACTCGACGTCATGGCAAAGCCCCAGGAGAAGGTCTCGTTCGGCCAGCGGCTGAAGCAGATCGGGTTGGTGTTCCGGTTCACCGCCAAGCAGGACAAGTGGTTCGCCCCCTTGGCCACCGGTGCGGTGCTGATCCCGCTCGCGTTGACCGTGGTCGCGGTCGCGCTCTGGGGCTGGCTCTGGTTGCCGCTGGGCATCCTGCTCGCCCTGCTCTGCCTGTTGATCGTGCTCAACCTGCGGTCGAACCGGGCGATGATGAACGCCGCCGAGGGGCAGCCGGGTGCCGCCGCGCAGATCATGGAGAACATGCGCGGTGACTGGCGGGTCTCCCCGGCGGTCAGCTCGACCACCCAGATGGACATGGTGCACCTGGTCATCGGGCGGCCCGGCGTGATCCTGCTGGCGGAGGGCAATCCGCAGCGGGTCCGCGGCCTGCTCGGCCAGGAGAAGCGGCGGCTGGCCAAGGTGATCGGCAATGCTCCGCTCTACGACTACGTCATCGGGCAGGACGAGGGCGAGCTGCCGATCCGCAAGCTACGCATGACGCTGATGCGGCTGCCCCGCAACCTCAGCGGCAAGGACGTCAACTCCCTGGACAAGCGCCTCAAGGCGCTCACCTCTCGTCCGCAGATGCCCAAGGGGGCCATCCCGAAGAACCTCCGCCCGCCGCGCGGCGCGTCCCGCCAGATGCGCGGCCGCTGAGCCGCACCGCCGGCCACGGATGACCGGGTTCAGCGAGCGGGGTCGACGGCCGGGCGGGTCAGCGCGGGACGGGGGTGACGACCGAGCCGGTGAGGCGGTCGTGCAGACCGCGCCGGTGCTGGTCCATCAGCAGGGCGGGGACGACCAGGGCCAGCAGCACCCCCCGCAGCAGCGCCCGGAGCAGACCGATCCGGCCGCCGTCGGTCCAGTCGACGCACCGGATCCTGGTCAGGTACATGCCAGGTGTCTGGGCGAACAGCCCCAGGAAGACCCCGTACAGCAGCACCAGCACCAGCACCGGTGCCCAGGCGTCCCGGGTGGGGCTGGCGAACAGGCCCGACGCGAGAAGGCAGAGAATCCAGTCGACGAGCAGCGCCCCGAACCGACGCCCGAGGTCGGCCGGGACGAAGTCGGGGTCCGTGGCGGGGGGCGGTGACGGGCGCGGTTGGGTGCTCACCCGGACGAGCCTAGCCAGCGCCGGAGCCGCGCCGGGTGCGGGCCCGGCGCACGGTGCGAGACGAACCGGATCGGTGCCGGGGGCCGCGCCGACGCGTGGCGCCAAAAAGGACCAATCTCATCAAGGTTCACTACACTGGCACAGCCGGACCCGTCCCTCGGGTTGAGGTGTCCGAGTCAGGCACCGAGGTGACCCAACGCGAGGGACGTAACACGGCAGAAACACTGGAGACATGGCCGGGCAACCGCACGGCCATAGCGTCGCCAGGAGCCTAGCTATCCGTGGACGTGCCAGGAGGACGAGTGTTCGCCAATCCCGAGGAACTCCTGCGTTACCTCAAGAACGAGGACGTGAAGTTCGTCGACGTTCGTTTCTGTGACCTGCCCGGCGTCATGCAGCACTTCAACCTGCCGGTGGAGTCCGTCGACGACGACTTCTTCACCAACGGTCTCGCTTTCGATGGGTCGTCGATCCGCGGCTTCCAGGCGATCCACGAGTCGGACATGCTCCTGCTCCCGGACGTCGCCACCGCCTTCATCGACCCGTTCCGCGCGCAGAAGACCCTCGCGCTGAACTTCTTCATCCACGACCCGTTCACCCGCGAGGCGTACTCGCGTGACCCGCGCAACGTGGCGAAGAAGGCCGAGGCCTACCTCGCCGCCAGCGGCATCGCCGACACCGCCTACTTCGGTCCGGAGGCGGAGTTCTACATCTTCGACTCCATCCGTCACGAGACCTCCGCGCACCAGGCGTACTACTACATCGACTCGATCGAGGGCGCCTGGAACACCGGTCGTGAGGAGGAAGGCGGCAACCGCGGCTACAAGACCGCGTACAAGGGTGGCTACTTCCCGGTGCCGCCGGTCGACCACTACGCCGACCTGCGCGACCAGATCGTCCGCCGGCTGATCGACACCGGTTTCACCGTGGAGCGCTCGCACCACGAGGTCGGCACCGCCGGCCAGGCGGAGATCAACTACAAGTTCTCCACCCTGCTGCACGCCGGTGACCAGCTCCAGCTCTTCAAGTACATCGTGAAGAACACCGCCTGGGCCGCCGGCAAGACCGCCACCTTCATGCCGAAGCCGCTCTTCGGCGACAACGGCTCCGGCATGCACACCCACCAGAGCCTCTGGCTGGGCGGCGAGCCGCTGTTCTACGACGAGACCGGCTACGCCGGCCTGTCCGACACCGCCCGCTGGTACATCGGCGGTCTGCTGCACCACGCGCCGTCGCTGCTGGCCTTCACCAACCCGACGGTCAACTCGTACCGTCGCCTGGTGCCGGGCTTCGAGGCGCCGGTCAACCTGGTCTACTCGCAGCGCAACCGCTCCGCCTGCACCCGCATTCCGGTCACCGGCAGCAACCCGAAGGCCAAGCGGGTCGAGTTCCGGGTGCCGGACCCGTCGGCGAACGTCTACCTCGCCTTCTCGGCGATGCTGATGGCCGGCCTGGACGGCATCAAGAGCAAGATCGAGCCGCCGGCGCCGATCGACAAGGACCTCTACGACCTTCCGCCGGAGGAGTGGGGCGACGTCAAGCAGGTGCCGGGCTCGCTGCCGGCCGTGCTGGACTCGCTGGAGGCCGACCACGACTACCTGCTCGACGGCGGCGTCTTCACCCCCGACCTGATCTCCACCTGGATCGACTGGAAGCGGGCCAACGAGGTCGACCCGGTGCGTCTGCGCCCGACCCCGCACGAGTTCGCGATGTACTTCGACTGCTGAGCCTGAACAAGGCACTGACCTGGGCCAACAGGATCACCACTGATCTTGGGTACAGGTCGGGTACAACCTGACGGACGGCGGTCATGCCCGGCTCACAGCTGGCATGGCCGCCGTTCCGCGTTGGCCGAAGCGCGCCGTCGATGAGCAGCCGAGTCCGGTCGAGCACGTCCGGCCACTCGTGGACGTAGGTGTTGAGCGTGACGGTCGGCGTGCTGTGCCCGAGCGCGAGCTGGACCGTCTTAACCGATGCGCCCGCGTGGATCAGCACCGTCGCGTAGTGCCGCAGTCCGTGTATCCCCCACCGCGCCGGAAGGCTCGGGGCGCGCAGCGCCTGCCGCTTCGCTCCCGGCGGTGGCCACGCGAGCCCGGCGGACACGCCGGAGCCTCGGCGCTCCATCGCTGGAGTTCCGAGGCTTGCGGTCGCCAACTGCTATCGAAGCTCGTAAGTGAACCGGTCGTTCCACCCGAACCGTTCGTCCTGCTCGACAACGCGGTCCAGCACATCACGGATGCGGTCGAACTCCGTCGCGCCGAGCTGGCGTCGGCTGACACTCGCGTCGTGCCAGAGGAGCTGCACCGGTCGATCGATGTCGGTGGAGAGTCGATCCCAGAGGGCGTCAAGGTTGCGGCCGTAGTAGGGGCCGAAGTCGAGCTGGCTCTCCAAGATTCGGTGGAAGTCCTGCTCCGACCGCACATCCGCCCCATGAACCTCGACCAGCATTCCGCCCCCATCGCCTTCGCAATGCGCCTCATTATCGGGGCAACGACACTCGCCGAACGATGCGATCATCGGCGAGGTCGCGGCCCTCTCCGACGGCCGGCTCTCGCTGCGCCCCGGCACCCTCTACGGCGCGCTGGACCGGCTCACCGACGCGGGCCTGGTCGAACTCGACCGGGAGGAGACCGTCGAAGGGCGGCTGCATGAGCACCCTGCCCCACCTGCGGCACCCGCCGCTGACCGGGCCCGCCCCCTCACCCGACGAGCCCACTCCACCAGCCCCTCACCAGTCACCCGGCGCCGTGAGAGGCCCGGCAACTGTGGCAGTGCAGGTGCCTTCCCACCGGCGTGTCGAGCACCTTTGCTGCCACGCTTCGGCCGCGCAGCCGCGCGCCGCAAGGGGGCGGACGGGCGGGTCAGTCACGACTCGGTGGAGGACCGGGCGGCGGCGCAGCGCCGACGACCAGTGCGGGCGACCGCCAGGCTTGGCGGCGGAACAGGGCCCAGACGAGCGCGGCGAGGACCAGTGCTGTCATCGCGATCGCGCCCGGGGCCTTGGTGAGCCGGGCCAGACTGGTGCCGTCCGGCAGAGCGAGGAACGAGGCCAGCGCACACGGCAGCACGAACCAGGTGGTCCGGGTCGCGGCCACCGCGAGCACCGCCAGCGGCCACGTCGCGTACCAGGGATGAAACACCGGCGCGAGCACCACCGTGGCCACCAACCCCACCCCCGCACCCCCCAACACCACCCGCCACCGCCACCCCGCCGCCTCAGATGCGTTGATCATGAGGTTAGCGTCCCGGCAAGCGCTTACCGGTGCCGCTAACCTCATGATCAACGCGTCCGGGCGGGGGGCGGTGGGTGGGGGTGGGGGGCGCAGGGTGCGGTAGGTGTGGTGGAAGAGGAGGAGGAGTAGGACGGCCAGGAGGGCCAGCCCGGCGGTGCGGGTCAGTGGGACGGCGTTGGGGTGGCGGGCGAATAGTTCGCCGACGTAGTCGATGAGCATGCCGATGGCGGTCGGTGGCGAGGTCCACTGCACGGTGTTGCCGCTGCGGCCCAACCCGCCGAGCCAGCCGAGCCCGAGACCGGTCAGCAGCGACAGGACCAGCAGCCCTCCGACGGCGCCGACGGCCAGCAACCCACCGTCGCGCAGCAGCGTCCGCACGCCGGGCCGACCCCGCACGGCGGCCAGCGCCGCGAACGGCAACACCACCACGGCGGTCGCCTTCACCGACACCGCCAGTCCGAGCAGCACCCCGGCGAGCAACAGCACACCGACCAGGCGCAGCGACCCGAGCCGGCCCGGAGGATCGGCGAGGAGCAGCGACCCGAGCCGGCCCGGACGGTGGACCAGGATCAGCAGGGCCGGCAGGAGCAGGCCGAGCATCACCGCGTCGTTGTGCGCCCCGGCCACCAGGTGCACCCCGACCAGCGGGCAGGCCAGCAGCAGCCAGGTCGCCCGCCGAGGCGGCACGCCGGCCGCCCGGGCCAGGCCGGGCAGGCAGGCCGCCGCCGCCAGCACGCCCGCGAGCGCCAGCAGCCGCAGCAGCACCACCGTGCCGATCAACCCGCCGCCGAGCACCACGGCCAGCGCGGCGAGCAGGACGAACAACGGCCCGTACGGCGCCGGGGTGTCCCGCCAGACCGGCGCGACCGCCTCGGCCCAGGGGCAGCCGGCCGCGGCCACCCCGATGGCGTACGGGTCACCCCCGTCGGCGTAGATCCAGCCCTGGCAGGCGTACGAATAGACGTCCCGGCTGCCCAGCGGGGCGGTGACCAGCAGCGGCAGTGCCCACGACCCGGCGGTGACGTACGCCCACCTCGTCGACGGCGCACCGGCGCGCAAAGCCCACCAGGCACCCACCATGGCGGTGGTGCCGAGCAACCACGACGTGACAGTCAGCGGGCCACCGTCGGAGCCGGTGCCGGCGTCCGGCAGAGCACCACCGAGGTAGCCGGCGACCGCCAGCAGCAGCGCGCCCACCAGTCCTGCGTACCGGGCGATCCGGTCCCGCGTACCTACGGGCCGGGCATCAGGATCGCGCCCGCGACCCGGATCACTACGGTCGCCGGACGCGGAGCGGGGATCGAGGGGGGAACGGGCGCCGGGCTCGCTCACCGGCGGTACCTCTCCTCCAGTGCGGTGTCCAGCAACGCCGCCGGGACCGGCCTACTCGACCGGCACCGGTTGACGGTCCGCCGTCCGGGCCTGCTGCGCCGACCGTACCAAGCGGACCGCCACCACGATCACGAACAGCGTCATCAGCGGTGCACCGACCGTCTTGGTGTAGCGGGGCAGGCCGGTGCCGTCGGCCAGCACCAGGAACGCGGCGTAGACGGTCACCGCGCTGAACCACCAGGTGCGCCGCGCGGTGGCGGCCAGCAGGGTCAGCGGCCAGAACCAGTACCAGGGGTGGAAGAGCGGGGCGAGCGCCACCGTCGCGGTCAACGCCAGCGCGGCGTGCCAGAGCGGTTCCCGGTGGCGGGCCCGGAACCACAGCCACACCAGCAACGCCGCCAACACCAGCACCGCGATGCCCCGGGTCACCGGCAGCGCGTCGATGTGCAGGCCGAACGGCAGCACCAGGTAACCGACGGTCTGCCCGACGGCGGTCGGCGGCGAGGTCCAGGCGACCACCTCGTTGCCGTGCGACAGCCCGGTGATCCAACCGAGGTCCAGCCCGGCGGCCAGGGTCACCCCGAACAGTGTGGCCACGGCGCCGCCGACCACCGGCGTACCGTGGCGCAGCAGCGCGCGCAGCGAGAAGCCGCCGGTGATCGCGGCGAGTGCCGCGAACGGCACCACCACGAGCGCGGTCACCTTGATGCCGGCGGCCAGGCCGAGCACGACGCCGCCGGCCAGCAGCGGCCAGGGCCGGCCGGGACGACTCACCACCACGGCCAGCCCGGCCACCAGCAGGCCGACCATCAGCGCGTCGTTGTGCACCCCGGAGATCAGGTGCACTCCGACCAGTGGGCTGGCCAGGGCGAGCCAGAGGGCCCGGCCGACCGGCACGCCGCTGCGGCGGGCCAGCACCGGCAGGCAGGCCGCCGTCAGCACCACGCCGGCCACCGCGAGCACCCGGAACAACGCGATGCTGCCGATCAGGGAACCGGTCGCCGCGACCACCGCGCCGGAGAGCACCACGAACAGGGGCCCGTACGGTGCCGGGGTGTCCCGCCAGATGTACGACATGGTGTCCAGCCACGGGCAGGGCAGCGTGGAGACGCCGTACTCGTACGGGCTGATGCCATTGGCGTAGCTCGCCCCCTGGCAGGCGTACGCGTAGGCGTCCCGGCTGCCCAGCGGCGGGGTGAACAGGAACGGCAGCACCCACAGCCCGGCGGTGACCAGGGCCCATCGCGCCGACGGCACCCGGTCCCGCAGCGTCCACCAGGCCACCGCCATGGCCGCGGTGCCGAACAACCACAGCCCGATGATCAGCGGTCCGTTCGGGCCCAACCAGATCTTGACCGGGTTGGGTCGCAGGTCGCCGTCGGGCAGGGCGCCGCCGAGGAACGCCGCCACGGCGAGCATGATCGATCCGGCCAGTCCGGTCCAGCGCACGAGGTGATGGGGCACCTCGCCATGCTGCCAGTACCGCCGATCGCGGTACGGAGGTGGGCATCGTCCGGCCGTCGACGGGCCTCAGCCGGGCGGACAGTGTCCGGACGGTCGCAGGCTGCTGGTGACGTCGAAGGTTCCCGCGCTGCGGGCCCGTACCGTGACCCATTCGTCCGGGTCGGCGCGCAGGCACCCGTCCCCCGCGGACAGCGACAGCCAGCGGGACCAACGGACCCGGACGAGCACGTCGCCGGGCGCGTCGACGGTGAACCGCACCCTCGCGTCGTCGGAACTGACCAGCCGAGCCGGAGCGGAGACCAGGGGTGCCGGGTCGAGCACCTGGTACAGCCGCCACTGCCCGGGACGACCCACCTCCCGCAGGTACGGCTGGCCGGCCAGCACGAGCGTCGCCTCGTCCCGGCCGTACCGGTCGAGCGCCGCGTCCGGTGCGACGGCGACGTAGCTGACGGCGTTGCGGCGCAGCCACTCGCCGTACCGGCCGGCATCGAGGCCGCCGTCGTAGAACAGCGGGTTACGGCCCACGTCGACCTGCCGCTCCCAGCCCCGGGCCAGTGGCACCGCGGCGGCCACGAAGGCGCTCTCCCAGTGGTCCCGCAGCGGCACCACTTCGATCCGGCCCACCGGCGCCCGCCGCTCCAGGTCGTCCAGCAGCGGTTCGTGGAAGGCGGCGTACGCCGGTGCCGAGCCCCGGCGGGCGATGTCGTTGGTCATCACCGGGGACTGCCACCAGAACAGCGCGACGAGCAGCGCGGCCAGCCACCGCCGCCCGAGCCCGGCGTAGGCCGCGACGATCGGCAGGGCGAAGAGCATCGGCAGGCGTAGCGCGTTCGAGCCGACCGGGCTGGGCAGGTGATAGGCCGCGATCAGGAGCAGCGCGGTCAGCGCGGCACCGACCCGCAGCGCCCGGACCGGTACGAGCGCGAGCGCCACCACGGCCAGGGCGAGGTTGATCCGCAGTGATTCGGCGCTGAACGGCTGCCGCCCCCCGTTGCCGAAGAGCATGGCCATCGGCGCCACCGTCACCAGCGGGGCCAGGCAGAGGACCAGCGCGGCGGCTCCGGGTCGCCGGTGTCGCCAGCTGTCGAGGATCAGCAGGGTGCCGCCGGCCAGGCCGAGGAAGAGGCCGGCCACCGGGCTGGCGGCCGTCGCGAGCACCGCCGCCACACCGGCCGCCGCCAGCCGCCACCCACGCGCTCCCTTGGGCAACGCCACCAGGCAGAGCGCGAGCAGCGCCCACATCAGGCCGACGGCGAAGGTGATCCGGCCGCTGGCCAGGTTGCCCACCAGGACGACCGCACCCAGCAGGCCGCCGAGCAGCGGACGACGGGCCTTGGTCAGCACCAGCAGCCAGGCCAGCGCCCCGGCGGAGACGACCGCCGCGACCGCACCGACCGGACGCACCCCCACCAGCGCGCCGAGCAGCTGGGTGTAGAGGCTGTAGCCGAACTGGTTGACCCCGCCGTACCACGAGAAATCGAGCGGAGCGAGCCCGTTGCGCGCCGCGAAGCCCGCGCGGGCCACCTGCGCGGACAGGTCGGTTCCCATGGGCGGGGCCAGCAGGAACGCGACGGCCAGCAGCAGCGACAGCACCAGCGCGCCGAGGACCGGGTAGCCCGGCCAGGGCGCGCCAGCATCCTCGGCGGCCTTCCCGTCGGGAACGGCAGCGTGGGTCGATGTCGGCACCGAGCAGTCCTACCACGATCAGCGACCGGCCCCGGTGGCGGGTCGCCGGGAAGCCCGCGCTACATCTCCAGGACGCGTTCGGTGGCGGCGCGGGAGCGGCGGCCGGTGCGCAGGTACTCGTCGAGGAACTCGCCCGGGTCGTCGCGGCCGAGCAGCCGGACCACGCCGGCCAACTCCACGCCGTGCCGGGGCAACTGGTCGCCGGCCCGACCCCGGACCAGCATCAGCGCGTTGCGGACCTGCGCGGCGAGCGTCCACCCGGCCACCATCGCCTCGGCGTCCGCCGGGTCGACCAGGCCCGCGTCCCGGGCCGCCGCGAGCGCGTCGAGGGTACGCGTGCCGCGCAGTTGCGGGTACGCGCCGGCGTGCCGCAGCTGCAGCAGCTGCACCGCCCACTCCACGTCGGCCAGGCCGCCCCGGCCCAGCTTGGTGTGGGTGGCCGGATCGGCACCCCGGGGCAGTCGTTCGGTCTCCACCCGCACCTTGATCCGACGGATCTCGATGACCTGTTCCCGGGTCAGCCCGTCGGCGGGGTACCGGATCGGGTCGACCATCTGCTCGAACCGGGTGCCCAGGTCGGCGTCGCCGCAGACGCAGCGGGCGCGCAGCAGCGCCTGCGCCTCCCACACCCGCGACCAGCGGGCGTAGTACTGCTGGTAGGCGGCGAGACTGCGGACCAGTGGCCCCTGCCGGCCCTCGGGACGCAGGTCGGCGTCGACGCCGAGCGGCGGGTCGGGGGCGGGCATGCCGAGCAGCCGCCGCAGCTCCTCGGCGATGGCGTGCGCGGCGGCACTGGCCGCGCTCTCGCTGACCCCCTCCGGTGGGTCGTAGACGAAGAGCACGTCGGCGTCGGAGAGGTAGTTCGACTCGTACCCGCCGAGCCGGCCCATCCCGATCACCGCGAACGTCAGTCCCGGCATGGCCGGCTGGGCGGCCCGGGCGGTGCGCAGCGCGGCGGCTAGGGTCGCGTCGGTGACGTCGGAGAGCGCGGTGCCGACCGCCGTGATGTCGGACAGCGCGGGCGTGCTCCGGCCGCCGTCGGGGCGGGCCGGGGCCAGCGAACCGGCCCGGCTGAGCACGTCGGCGCAGGCGAGGCGGAGCAGTTCCCGGCGGCGCAGTGCGCGTACCGCCCGGGTCGCCTCGACCGGGTCGGTGTGCCGGGCCGCGGCGGCGGTGAGCCCGTCGAAGAGCACCTCGCGTGGCCGCGGGTTCAGCTCGCTCTCCTCGGCCAGCAGGCGCAGCGCCTCCGGCTCCCGCTTCAGCAGGTCCGCCACGTACCGGGAGGCGGAGAGCACCCGGGCCAGCCGGCGGGCCACCGGACCGGAGTCGCGCAGCAGTCGCAGATACCAGGGGGTGCTGCCGAGGGAGTCGGAGACCTGGCGGTAGTTGAGCAGACCCCGGTCCGGCTCGGGCGCGTCGGCGAACTCGCTGAGCAGCACCGGCAGCAGGGTGCGTTGGATGGCGGCGGTCCGGCTCACCCCGCCGGTGAGCGCCTGCAGGTGACGAAGCGCCCCGGCCGGGTCGGCGAAGCCGAGGATCTCCAGCCGGTTGCGGGCCGCCTGCGGGGTCAGCCGCAGCCCGTCGGCCGGTACCCGGGCCACCGACTCCAGCAACGGCCGGTAGAGCAGCTTGGCGTGCAGTCGGCGTACCTCGGTGGCGTGGGTGACCCACTCGGCGCGGAACTCCTCGACGGCGCTGCGGCCGGGCCCGGCGGTGTAGCCGAGCGCGGTGGCGAGCCAGCGCAACGCGCCCGGCTCGGTCGGCACGGTGTGGGTGCGTCGCAGACCCTGGAGTTGCAGCCGGTGCTCGACGCTGCGCAGGAACCGGTAGCCGCGCAGCAGCGCCTCGCCGTCGGCCCGGCCGACGTAGCCGCCGGTGACCAGCGCCCGCAGGGCGGGGATGGTGCCGGCCGCCCGCAACGTCTCGTCGCCCCGGCCGTGCACCAGTTGCAGCAACTGCACCGCGAACTCGATGTCGCGCAGCCCACCGGGACCGCGTTTGATCTCGCGTTCCAGCTCCTTCGGCGGAATGTGATCGATGATCTTGCGCCGCATCGCCCGGACGTCCTCGACCGCCTCGGGGCGTTCGGCCGCCTGCCAGAGCAGCGGCGCCAACGCGTCGATCCACTCCTGGCCGAGCGCCAGGTCGCCGGCGGCCGGGCGGGCCTTGAGCAGCGCCTGGAACTCCCAGGTCCGCGCCCAGCGCCGGTAGTAGGCCAGGTGGCTGGCCAGCGTCCGCACCAGCGGCCCCCGGTTGCCCTCGGGGCGCAGGGCCGCGTCGACCGGCCAGGCGACCAGGCCGCAGATGTGGATCAGCCGGGTGGCCACGGTGGTGGCGGTGGTCAGGTCGTCGTCCTCGGCCGCCACGAAGATCACGTCGACGTCGGAGACGTAGTTCAGCTCGCCGCCACCGCACTTGCCCATGGCGACCACGCCCAGGCGCGGCTCCCGGGTGCCCTCCGGCAGCTCCGCCACGGCGATCCGGTACGCGGCCGACAGGGTGGCGTCGGCAAGTGCCGACAGGGCGGCCATCGTCTGTTCCAGGCCGCGCCCGCCGGTCAGGTCGGCCGCCGCGATCCGCAGCAGGGCCAGCCGGTACGCCCGCCGCAGCACCGCGACGGGGTTGCCGTCGCCGGACAGGTCGAGCCGGCCGTCCGCGGTCGGTGCGAGGCCGTCCGGCTCGGTACGCAGCACCGGCCACTGGTCGGGGTTGGCCACCAGATGGTCACCGAGCGCCGAGGAGGCGCCCAGCACGGCGAGCAGCCGGCGACGCAGACCCGGGTCGTCGTGCAGCGCGGCGAGCAGCGCCGAGCCCGCGCCGATGCCGCCGACGGCCGCGGTGGTGCCCTGGCTCCCGGCGACACCGTCGCCTCCGGTGCTGCCACCGTCGCCGGTCGCGCCCTCGCTCGCGGCGGCACCGCTACCGGTGGTGCCGCCCTGGCCGGCGGCGGTCGCCGTGACGCGCCCGGGCCCCGCACCCCGTTGCCGCAGCGCCGCACCCGACCCGGCGGTGCCGTTCGGGCCGGCCATCGTACGGCGCTCCGCCTCCACCAGCCGGTGCAGCTGACGCAGCGCGAGATCCGGGTCGGCGGCCCGGGACAGCGCGGTGAGCAGTTCCTGAGCCTGCTCGCCGGTGGGTTCCTGGGTCTGCGGGCGCCACAGGTCGAGCCCGTCCGGCCCGAGCAGGTCGGCGGCGCGGGCACCCGCCTCGTCGTCGGTGACGCCGAAGCCGTAGCGGGCGAGGCGGCCCGTGGCGCTGGTCGGCCGGCCCATCAGTGCCCGAGCAGCGGCAGGCTGCGCCGCGACCCCTCGTCCAGCTCGCCGAGGGCGAGTGCGGCGAACCGCGCCGCGAACGGCTGCCAGACATCCTCGACGTCGGCCATCACCGCGTCGCACGCGGAGATCACCAGCTGCGGGTCGTAGCCCAGCTCGGCCAGCAGCACCGAGTCGGTGGCCCACTCGGCGATCATCGCGGTGTCGCACTCGATGTGGAACTGCAGCCCCCAGGCCCGGTCACCGAGGCGGAACGCCTGGTGCGGATAGCGGGTGGAGGCGGCCAGCAGGGTGGCACCGGCGGGCAGCTCGGTGATCTCGTCGGCGTGCCACTGCAACACGTCGGGGATCAGCGGCACGTACCGGAAGAGCGGATCGGACTCGGCCGCGTCCCGCCGGCCGACCACGGCGGGCCCCACCTCCGGCCCGGACGGGCTGCGCACGACCGTGCCGGCGTGGGCGGTGGCGAGCAGCTGCGCACCGAGGCAGACGCCCAGGGTCGGCAGCCGGTGTCGCACCGCCTTGCGGAGCAGCTTCTCCACCGCCGGAAACCAGGGCG
Source organism: Verrucosispora sp. WMMC514 (assembly GCF_027497295.1). NCBI lineage: Bacteria > Bacillati > Actinomycetota > Actinomycetes > Micromonosporales > Micromonosporaceae > Micromonospora > Verrucosispora sp. WMMC514. The sequence continues at coordinate 650,638 of NZ_CP114906.1, forward strand.
CCGCCGGCACCCCGTCGACGAGCGGGTAGGCCTGCTGGTCACCGCCGAGCACCACCAGGGCGGCGTACCCGTCCAGGTCGGTGGGAAGGGTCTCGCCCGCGTGCGGGCGGACCACCGCCAGCTCCAGCCCGGCCTCGGTCAGCCACTCCCCCAGCCGGCGCGGGTCGTCGGTCGGGTCGTTCTCGATCACCAACGCGGTTGCCACATCGTCGAGGCTATCCGGTCCCGCCGAGCCGGCCGACCAGCGGGACCGGGAGCGCAGGAACGTGCCTGGCCAGCGCACTAAGCTGCCGCTGTGTCCGACCACCTCGCGCCCGACGACGTCGTACGCCCGCCCGCGCTGCGTCCCGGGGACACGGTGATGCTGGTGTCGCCGTCCGGACCGACCCGCCCCGAGCGGGTGGCCCGGGGTGTGGAACTGCTCACCGGCTGGGGGCTGCGACCGGTGCTCGCGCCCAACGCCTACGCCCGGCAGGGCTACCTGGCGGGGGCCGACGCGCTGCGGGCGGCCGACCTCAACACCGCGTTCACCGATCCACGGGTGCGCGGGGTGATCTGCACCCGGGGCGGCTACGGCGCACAGCGGGTGGTGGACGCGATCGACATGGCGGCGGTACGCCGCGACCCGAAGGTGGTGGCCGGGTTCTCCGACATCACCGCGCTGCAACTGGCGCTCTGGCGGGGCGCCCGGTTGGCCGGGGTGCACGGTCCCGGGGCGGCCTGGCGCGACGAGCGCACCCCGCTGGCCTCGGCCGAGTCTCTGCACGCGGCGATGACCAGCACCGAGCCGGTCACCGTACGCGCCGTGCAGGGCGAGGAGACCTTCGGCGTCCGCGTCGCCGGGCGAGCCACCGGCCGGCTGCTGGGCGGCAACCTCTGCCTGGTCGTGGCCTCCCTCGGCACCCCGGACATGCCCGACCTGACCGGTGCGGTGCTGCTGCTGGAGGACGTGCAGGAGCCGCCGTACAAGGTCGACCGGATGTTGACCCAGCTCCGCCGGGCCGGCGCGCTGGACGGGCTGGCCGGGGTGGCGGTGGGGCAGTTCACCGACTGCGCCGACGGCTGGGACACCACGGTGGCCGACGTGCTCGGTGAGCGCCTCGGCGACCTGGGCGTACCGGTGCTGGGTGGCCTGCCGATCGGTCACGGCCCCGGTCAGCTCACCGTCCCGGTCGGTACCCGGGCGAGCCTCGACGCCGACGCCGGCACCCTCACGGTGGTCGCCGCCGTCCGCTGAACCCTTGTCGGGACTGTCCGTCTTCGGGGTCCGGATTGCCAGCTCACTGACAGCTTCGCCATGGTCCACGCCCAGCCAGGCTCGTCACTGTCGGTGACGTCATCGCATCACCGACGAGTTGGAGGAACGATGTCCCGCACGATTTCGAAGAAGCACCTGCTGGCCGGCCTGGCCGCGGCGGGCGTGCTCGGCGTGGGGATCGCCGCTCCCACCGTGGCGCTCGCCGACGACAAGGTCACCCCGAGCGCCAGCGCCAGTAGCGAGCCGCAGGGTGACCGTCAGGAGCAGCGGGCCGCGCGGCACGCGCAGTTCGCCGAGGCGCTGGCCGAGGAGTTGGGCGTGCCGACCGAGCAGGTGACCGAGGCGCTGGAGAAGCTCCGCGAGCAGCACCAGCCGCAGGGTCGGCCGGACCGCGAGGGCCACCGGGGATTCATGGGGCGTGGCGACGGTGCCGGCGAGGGCCGCAAGGGCGGCGACGGTGCCGCCGAGGGTGGCGCGGGCGAGCGGCGGACGCCGCCGTCGGCCGAGGAGCGCAAGGAGGCGCTGGCCGAGCGGCTCGCGCAGGCGGTCGAGGACGGCAAGCTCACCCAGGAGCAGGCCGACGCCATCACCGCCGCCGTCGAGGCCGGTGTGTTCGGCGGCTGGGGCGGCCCGGGCGCTCGCGGCGAGGGCGACACCGCCGGCAAGTGACACCCCGGCCGGCCTCACGCACGCGCACCGCGTGCCGAGCGGTCCCGGCTCATCCGCCGGCCCGGGCTGACGTACCACGCCGCGTGGGCGGCCCCGCTCCACTCCTGCGGGGCCGCCCACGCGGCTGTACCCGACCCACCGCCACGACCGGCCCACCCCCACGCGGCAAGTCGCGGTATCCGGGAGCCCGGGAAGGCCCGACTTGCCGCATCCGGCGACCGCCGGCGGCGCGGGCCCGGGAACCGGGTCGTGGGCGGACCGGGTGCGGTCAGGCGATGCAGGCGCAGACGATGAGCGCGGCGCCGAAGTGGCTGGCGGCGCTCACCCGGGCCACCGGGTGCGGCTCGTCGGCGCAGATGACCTCGCCGAGCTTGCCCGGCGTGATCAGGTCCAGCACGAAGAAGGCGAGCGCCATGATGCCGAGACCGATCAGCCCGAAGATCACCGTCGAGGCCAGTCCCTTGGCGAAGTCGCTGTAGCTGGTCAGGATCGCGGTGAAGACGATGCCGGCGACGCCGAGCTGATTCGCGGCGAGCAGCAGGCCGGCGTTGGCGTTGCGGTTTACCCAGATCAGGTCCCGCAGTTTGCCCGGGGTGAGCAGGTCGACCAGGACGAAGCCGGCGGCCATCAGGCCCACTCCGACGACCCCGAACACCACACTCTGCCAGGCTCCGCTGAGCAGATCCTCCAGCACCGACTGCCTCCCGACGGTCTCCGGCCGGCGGGTGCCGGCACGGTGATCGAGACGATAGCGGCACCGGGCAACGCTCGGCAGCCCGGCAGCGGCGGCTACAGCGACAGGTAGTGCTGGCGCTCGTAGGGGGTGACCTCGCGGCGGTACTGCTCCCACTCGGCCCGCTTGTTACGCAGGAAGAAGTCGAAGACGTGCTCGCCGAGCACCTCGGCGACCAGTTCCGAACCCGCCATCACGTCGATCGCCTCGGACAGGTTCTCCGGCAGCGGTTCGTACCCCATCGCCCGCCGCTCGGCGCTGGTCAGCGCCCACACGTCGTCCTCCGCGCCCGGCGGCAGCTCGTACCCCTCCTCGATGCCCTTCATCCCGGCGCCGAGCAGCACCGCGAAGGCGAGGTACGGGTTGGCGGCCGAGTCGGGCGAACGGATCTCCACCCGGGCCGAGTTCGGCTTGCCGTACGCCGGCACCCGGACCAGCGCGGAACGGTTCAGGTGCCCCCAGCAGACGTACGCGGGGCTCTCGGTGACCCGGTCCGGCAGCGCCTGCGGGAACAGGCGCTTGTACGAGTTGACCCACTGGTTGGTCACCGCGGTGTACTCCCGGGCGTGGGCCAGCAGCCCGGCGATGAACGCCCGCGCCACCTTGGACAGCTTCATCGGGTCGCTGGCGTCGTGGAACGCGTTGCGCTCGCCCTCGAACAGCGACAGGTGGGTGTGCATCCCACTGCCCGGCTGGTCGGTGAAGGGCTTGGGCATGAAGGTGGCCTGCACGCCGGTGGAGAGCGCCACCTCCTTGACCACGTGCCGGAACGTCATGATGTTGTCGGCGGTGGTGAGCGCGTCGGCGTAGCGCAGGTCGATCTCCTGCTGGCCGGGGGCGACCTCGTGGTGGCTGAACTCCACCGAGATGCCGATCCGCTCCAGCGACAGCACCGCCTGACGGCGGAAGTCCCGGGCCACGGCGTGGGTGGTGTGCTCGAAGTAGCCGCCGGTGTCCACCGGCACCGGCACCGAGCCGTCCATCGGCCCGTTCTCCAGCAGGAAGAACTCGATCTCGGGGTGGGTGTAGAAGGTGAAGCCCTTCTCCGCCGCCCGGGACAGCGCCCGACGCAGCACGTGACGGGGGTCGGCCCAGGACGGGCCGCCGTCGGGCAGCAGGATGTCGCAGAACATCCGGGCGCTCTCGCCGCTGACCCCACCCTCGAACGGGAAGACCTGGAAGGTGGTCGGATCGGGCATGGCGACCATGTCCGACTCGAAGACCCGGGCGAACCCTTCGATCGCCGAGCCGTCGAAGCCGATGCCCTCCTCGAAGGCGGCCTCCAGCTCGGCGGGGGCGACCGACACGCTCTTGAGCGTGCCGAGCACGTCGGTGAACCACAGCCGGACGAAACGGATGTCCCGCTCTTCCAGCGTACGGAGGACGAACTCCTGCTGACGGTCCACTTCCCCAACCTTCCGCGACACGCTATGTCCGCCTTCGGTCGGACTCTGCCCGACCTGACCGACCAGTCTCCACCGACCCGATTACGCAGACGTTAACCGAACCTCGGCCGTTGCGTCCCGTCCCGTCCCGACCGTCGGTCCCGACCCGGTCGGACTGCGCCACGCCGACGTGTCGAGCCCGTACCACTGGGGCAAGATGAGGACATGCCCACCCTGCGTCTCGCGCTGTGCCAGGTCAACCCCAGTGTCGGTGACCTCACCGGCAACGCCGGTCTCGTCCGCGCCTGGACCCGCCGGGCCGCCGACTCCGGCGCCCAGCTCGTCCTGTTCCCCGAGATGATGCTGACCGGCTACCCGGTGGAGGATCTGGTCTTCCGGCGGTCCTTCGTGGCCGCATCCCAGGCGGCGCTCGGCCGGCTCGCCGCCGATCTGGCCGCCGACGGCCTCGGTGACCTGCCGGTCGTGGTGGGCTATCTGGACGCCGACGGGCCGCCGCAGGTCAGCGCGGACGCCGAGCCGGGCCGCGGAGCGCGCAACGCCGCCGCGCTGCTGCACCGCGGCGAGGTGGTCGCCACCTACTTCAAGCACCACCTGCCCAACTACGGCGTCTTCGACGAGGACCGCTACTTCGTGCCCGGCGACATGCTCACCGTGGTCCGGCTGGGTGGGGTGGACGTGGCACTGACCATCTGCGAGGACCTGTGGCAGGCCGGGGGGCCGTTCGCCGCCGCCCGGCGGGCCGGGGTCGGGCTGGTGGTCAACATCAACGGCTCGCCGTACGAGCTGAACAAGGACGACCTGCGAATGCCGCTGGTCCGCCGGCGGGCCGCCGAGGCCGGCGCCGCCGTCGCCTACGTCAACATGATCGGCGGTCAGGACGAGCTGGTCTTCGAGGGCGACTCGATGATCGTCGCGCCGGACGGGACGGTGCTGACCCGGGCGCCGCAGTTCGTCACCCACCTGCTCGTGCACGACGTCGACCTACCCGCCGCCACCGATGCCGGTGCCGACGGCGACCAGGTGGCCGACGGGCTGCGGGTGGTGCGGCGTACGGTCGAGGCGATCCCGCCCTCGCCCAGCGGGCCGGCGGCGACCGGCGGCCTCATCGAGCCGGTGGCCGACGAGGCCGAGGTGTGGCAGGCGCTGGTGCTCGGCCTGCGGGACTACGTCGAGAAGAACCGCTTCCCCTCGGTGGTGCTCGGGCTCTCCGGCGGCATCGACTCGGCGGTGGTGGCGGCCATCGCGGTGGACGCCCTCGGCGGCGACCGGGTGGTCGGGGTCTCCCTGCCCAGCCAGCACTCCTCGGAGCACAGCCGCTCCGACGCGGCCGACCTGGCCAAACGGACCGGCCTGGACTACCGGGTGGAGCCGATCCAGCCGATGGTGGACACCTTCCTGGCGAACATGTCGCTGTCCGGGGTCGCGGTGGAGAACCTCCAGGCCCGGGTACGCGGCGTCATCCTGATGGCGTTGTCGAACCAGGAGGGGCACCTGGTGCTGACCACCGGCAACAAGAGCGAGCTGGCGGTCGGCTACTCGACCCTGTACGGCGACTCGGTCGGCGGCTTCAACCCGATCAAGGACGTGTGGAAGACGCTGGTCTGGCGGCTGGCCAAGTGGCGCAACACCGAGGCCACCCGGCTGGGCGTGACCCCACCGATCCCGGAGAACTCGATCGGCAAGCCACCGAGCGCCGAGCTGAGCCCGGGGCAGCTCGACAGCGACTCGCTGCCCGACTACGACGTGCTCGACCCGATCCTGATCGGCTACATCGACGGTGACCTGGGCCGGGAAGGGCTGATCGCCGACGGTCACGACCCGGCCGTGGTGGACAAGGTGCTGCGGTTGGTGGATACCGCCGAGTACAAGCGCCGCCAGTCCGCGCCGGGTACGAAGATCTCCATGAAGGCGTTCGGCCGGGACCGGCGGCTCCCGATCACCAACCGGTGGCGCGAGAACGGCTGACCGGGCCGCACGAGCGGCTGGCTCGTGACGTCGGGCCGGAGTGACATCCTCCACTGCGCCCTGCCGCCGACCGCCCGCACGGTGGGACGATCGCGGCAGAACCCGGGGACCGCGCACGCGGCCTCGAGGAAGGAGAACATCGTGGAATCCACTCCGGCCGAGGTGACCGCCCTCTACGGCGGTCCGGCCACCCGCCGGGTCCGTACCCGTGACCTGCTCGCCGCCAAGGAGCGCGGCGAGAAATGGTCGATGCTCACCTCGTACGACCAGTACACGGCCTCGATCTTCGACGCCGCCGGGATCCCGGTGCTGCTGGTCGGCGACTCGGCGGCGAACAACGTGTACGGCTACGAGACGACCCTGCCGGTGACCGCCGAGGAGCTGCTGCCACTGGTACGCGCGGTCGTCCGGGCCACCCGGCAGACCCTGGTCGTCGGTGACCTGCCGTTCGGCTCGTACGAGGAGGGGCCGACCCAGGCGCTGCGGACCGCCGTCCGGTTCATGAAGGAGGGCGGCTGTCACGCGGTGAAGCTGGAGGGCGGCCAGCGCTGCGCCGCGCAGATCGAGGCGATCGTCGGTGCCGGCATCCCGGTGATGGCGCACATCGGCTTCACCCCGCAACGGGAGCACACCATCGGCGGATACCGGGTGCAGGGCCGTGGCGAGACCGCCGACGAGGTGCTGGCCGACGCGCGGGCGGTCGCCGCGGCGGGCGCCTTCGCGGTGGTGCTCGAAATGGTGCCCGGTGACGTCGCCAAGCGGGTCACCGCCGAACTGCCGATCCCCACGGTGGGCATCGGCGCCGGCCCGGACACCGACGCCCAGGTGCTGGTCTGGCAGGACATGGCGGGCCTGCGCACCGGCAAGGCGCCACGCTTCGTGAAGCGCTACGCCGCCCTGGCCGACGCGCTCGACGAGGCCACCCGCCGTTTCGCCGACGAGGTCCGCTCCGGCCAGTTCCCCGCCGCCGAACACACCTTCTGACCGCACCTCGCGCCCGCCGCCGCGAGCGCGGCGGCGGGCACCGGTCGCGGGTGGACGCGAGCTGCGACGATGTGGCGGACAGGGCGAGCGGGATTTCCCGAAAGCCGCTACGGTTCTCGCTCGTGAACCGGATTCGTGCTTCTTTCTCTGTCCTGGCCTGCGCCTCGCTGCTGGCGCTGGCCGCCTGTAGTGGCGAGGAGGCGGCTCCGACGGCCGCATCACCGTCGGCCACCCTGCCATCCGCCACCGCCACCACCGCCTCGCCGACCCCGGCAGCGCCCACCGCCGACGCCGCGGACGTGGTGAGCGACAAGCAGCTCTGCCAGTCGGCGAAGCAGGCCAGCGACAAGATGCGGGAGGACCTCATCGCCGCCGTGAGTTCCGGCAGCGAGCCGTCACCGGCACTGTTCCAGAAGATCCTGTCCGGGTTGCAGAACGAGATGACGCGGGTGGCCGCCACCGGCGCCACCGACAGCAAGGTGGTTGCCGCGTTGGAGGAGTTCGGCGCGGAGGCCGGCGACGCCGCCAACGCCACCGACCCGGCGACGGCCGCCGACAACCCCGCCTTCGAGAAGGCCGGCGCTTCCCTCAGCAAGGCCTGCAAGTCCGCCGGCGTCACCGTCACCTTCTGACCGCCTGCCGCCCGACCCGAGCATCCGGATCCGTGGCAGCCGCGGTAGCGGACACGCCGACCGGCTGACGCTTCAACTGCCACGGATCCGGCTGCTCGTCGGCGGCGTCGTCACCGTTGGCGCCACGGCTCCGCAGGCTGGCAGGCAGGGCCGGGGTCGCCGTAGACGACCACGCCGGCCGGGTCCACGTAACAGCGACCGAGCTGGTCGAACGGTGTGAACAACGGCCGCCGATCTATCTCGACGCCGGCCCGGTCGGAAGCGACGAGGGCGGCTCCGCCGTCCTCGCTGATGCCCTCACCGACGAGGCCGAACGCACCGTTCGCGATCCGGGCCGGCGTGATCGTGCCGTCGGCCTGTTGCAGGACCAGCCGGTGCACGCGGTCGCTCACCCGCCCGATGGCCACCACCTCACCGCCGTCGGGGTCGGTCGAGGTGAGCAGGAGCCGCTGGACCGGGCCGGGCAGCCACGCCTCCCGCCAGGTCGGATCGTCCACGGAGGTCGCCGTGCCACCGGACCACGACTGGTGGGGCGGACCCCAGAGGTCACACGCGACGTAGTGGCCATCGGCGAGGAACATCAACGCCGCGTGGTCGCCGTGTTCCACGGCGACGGCCAGGTCGGCGACGGTCGCCGAGGCTCGGGCCCGCTCGTCGCCAAGGGCCAGGCACCGCTCGGCGGACTGCCGCAACGTCGGTGACAGTTCGTCCGGCCCGAAGGCGAGGACCACGGCGCCTCGTTCCGGGTGCGGCCAGGTGACCACCCCGACAGTGGCGATCATCGCCGTCGCGATGAGCGCGACGGCGACGCGGCGACGTCGCAGCGCAGGGCCCGGCACCGTCCGAGCCTCCGTCAGGAGTCGCGCCCGTATCTCGGCCGCCCGCCTGGCGGGCAGGTCACGCTCGGCGGGCGGATCCAGTAGCTCGGTCATCGGTCCTCCGCATCGTCGACAAGGTGACTGGCCAACCGGGCGCGGGCCCGGCTGACCCGGGAGCGAACGGAACTCTCGCTGATGTCCAGCGCGGCCGCCGCGTCGGCGTAGGACACGCCGGCCCACAGGCACAGCGCGACCGCCTCCCGCTCGGCACGGGGCAGCCGGCGAACCGCCGCAAGAATCACCCGCATCCGCCGCTCGTCGTCGACCCGCCCGACCGCGTCCTCGGCGACGTCGCGTTCCGTGGCGCGCTCAAGCGGTATCCGCCGCAGCAACGCACGCCAACGCCGCGCCGAGCGGGCCTCACCGCGCGCGGTGTTGGTGGTGATGACGAGCAGCCAGGGCAGTATCGAGCCGTCGACCAGACGGGCGTCGTCGCGACGGCGCCAAGCGACCAGGAAGGCCGACTGGGTGACATCCTCGGCCAGTGACCAGGAGCCGGTGAGCCGGAACGCGTGGTTGTAGACGGTCCGCGCGTACCGGTCGAACAGCAGCGCGAACCGCACCTCGTCGCCGGCCACCGTCGCCGCCCACAGTTCCTGGTCGGTCGGCTCTATCCGGATCGTCACACCACACTATGGCCGGCAGAGCCGGCGGCGTTGCGTCGGCGACGACGAGAGGGATCAGAGGTCGGTGACCCGGACGCCCGCGTGCGCCTTGTAGCGCTTGTTGATGGCGATCAGGTTGGCGGTGAACGCCTCGACCTGGTGCGCGTTGCGCAGCCGCCCGGCGTAGATGCCCCGCATGCCGGGAATGTGGGCGGCGAGCGCGCCGACGATGCCGACCAGTTCCCGCTCCTCGGTGCAGATCAGCACGTCCAGCTCGATGCGGTCGATCTCGGGGTCGGCCAGCAGCGGGGCGCTGACGTGGTTGAAGGCGGCGCAGACCCGGGAGTCGGGCAGCAGCGCGGCGGCCTGCTGAACGGCGCTGCCCTCGGGCACCGGCAGCGCGTACGGGCCCTGCTTGTCGAAGCCGAGCGGGTTGACGCAGTCCACGACGATCTTGCCGGCGAGCGGTTCGGCCAGCGCGCCGACGGTGGCGGCGTGCCCGTCCCAGGGCACCGCGATGATCACCACGTCACTGCGCCGGGCCACCTCGTCGTTGTCGGCACCGGTGACACCGCCGCCGGTCGGCACGCCGGGCAGCGCGGCGATCTCGGCGGCCGACTCCGCCGCCCGCTGCGCGGAACGGGAACCGATCAGCACCGTCAGGCCCGCCCGGGCGAACCGGTAGGCGAGCCCACGGCCCTGGTCGCCGGTGCCACCGATGATGCCGATGGTGAGCCCGGAAACGTCGGGCAGGGTGCTCGGGTCGTATGCCATGGTCGTCATCCTCGCAAATCAGCCCGGGCGGCAGCACCGAGCAGGGCTGTGAGAATGCCCGCTGCGGGGGTCGCCATCCATCGCACCGGCCAGTGGGAAACGGGACGCCGACCCCGCCATGCTCACAGTCAGGCGAGTTCGAAGGCGACCGAGCGGGTGGCCGGATCGGCGGCGACCAGCCGGACCCGGACCCGGGTGCCCAGTGGCAGCGCACCGAGGCAGCGGGCGCGTACCGGCGGGTCGTCCAGGGCCACCGTGCCGCCGGGCGGGCGAGTGCGGGTCTTGCCGTTCGACGGCGCGTCGACGTCGAGCACTGCGGCGTCGAAGGTCTCGCCGACCCGGTGGGCCAGCAGCACCGCCTCGGCCAGGTCGATCGCGCCCCGGCTCGCCGCGGACGCGGCGCGGTCCGTGGCCGCCATCACCGCCGGCAGCCGGGGCAGCGCCGCGCGGGCCCAGTCGGGCACCGCACGGCCGTCGTGCAACGCCAGGCAGACCTCCGTGGCGTACCGGTCGGCGAGTCGTCGCAGCGGCGCCGTGACATGGGCGTACGCGGCCGCGACCCCGCCGTGCGCCGGTTGCTCCGGCGGTTCGCCGTCGAACGAGGTGTACGCGGCCGACCGCATCAACTCCGCCGCCTGGTCGATGAACGCGGCGGCCCGGGGCTGGCCCGGGTCCAACCGGAGCAGCAGTTCACCCACGCCCACGCCGTCCGGCCAGTGCACGCCCAGCGGGGCGGCGGCGGCCCGCAGTCGCTGCACCGCCTCCGGCTTCGGCGCGGGCATCGTCCGCAGCAGGCCGATCCCACCGGCCAGCATCAGGTCGGCGGCGACCATCCCGGTGAGCAGGGAGATCTGCGCGTTGTGCTCCTCCATCGGCACCGGTGCCCGCAGGACCAGCCGCCAACCGTCACCGTCGGCTTCCACGTCCTGTTCGGGTATCGGCAGGTTGACCGCGCCCCGGCGCAACCCTCGGGCGGTGAGCAGCGCACCGATCTCGGGCAGCAGGGCGATCGGCTCGGGCAGCCGGCCCGCGTCGGCGTCGGCCTGCACCTGCGGGTAGGCCAGTTGGGCCCGGCTGCGGACCAGGGCACGCTGCACCACCACCGCGTCGGTGCCACCGTCGGCGTCCAGGTCGATGGTCCACAGCACGGCCGCCCGGTCGACGTCCGGCAGCAGGCTCGCCGCGCCTTCGCCGAGGTTGCGCGGGTGCAGCGGCACGTTGCCGTCCGGCAGGTAGACCGTCTGCCCTCGGCGCCAGGTCTCCTCCTCCAGCGCACCGCCCGCGCGTACGTGGGCGGCGACGTCGGCTATCGCGTACCGCACCCGGTAGCCGCCGGCGCGACGGCTGAGGTGCATCGCCTGGTCCAGGTCGCGCGAGCCGGGCGGGTCGACCGTGACCAGTGGGATGTCCGTGCGGTCGACGGCCGGCCCGGGCGGTGCCGCGGCTGCCTCGTCGGCCTCCCGCTGCGCCGCCTCCGGGTAGGTCTCGGGCAGACCCAGTTCTCGGCGCAGCGCCCCGAAGTCGATGCGTGGTGCCAGCACACGTCGGATGACCATGCGCCCATCCTGACAGCGCCGAACGCACCTCGCCCTCCACCGAGCGACGGGTCGTCGGCGTACGCCGGGTCAGCCGGCCGTCCTGCGCGCGGTGCCGGACGTCGCGGCCGGCGTTGCGGGCGGCGGCCGTCGACGCGGGTGCTTACCGCGCCGCCGTCCTCGACGCGGGAGCCTTCTTCGCGGCCGTCTTCCTCGCGGCCGTCTTCTTCGCAGGAGCCTTCTTCGCCGCCGTCCTCGACGCGGAAGCCTTCTTCGCGGCCGTCTTCTTCGCGGGGGCCCTCTTCGCCGTCGTCTTCGACGCGGGAGCCTTCTTCGCCGTCGCCTTCGACGCGGGAGCCTTCTTCGCGGCCGTCTTCTTCGCGGGGGCCCGCGACGTGGCCGTCTTCTTCGCCGCCGTCGCCCGGCTCGCCACCGTCGTACTCTTCCGGGCGGGCGCCTTCTTGGCCGCCACCGTCTTCGCGGGGGCCTTCTTCGCCGCCGCCTTCCGCGCCGTGGTCGACGTTCCCGTACGCGCCGCCGCCTTCACCGCCGACGTCGCGGTCTTCGCGGGTGCCTTCCGCGCGGCCGACGTGCTCCGGGTACCCGTCGTCTTCTTCGCGGGAGCGGTCTTGCGGGCCGGGGCCGCCTTTCTCGCGGACGCCGCCTTCTTCGCGGGCGCCTTCGCCGCCGTGCCCCGCGCGGACGCCGCCTTCTTCGCCGGGGCCGTCTTGCGGGCCGGGGTCGCCTTCTTCGCGGGCGCCTTCGCCGCCGTACCCCCCGACGCCTTCTTCGCGGTGGCCCGCTGCGCCGTGGTCGTGGTCTTGCGTGGACCGGTCCGCGCCGACGCCGAGGTGGTCCGCGCGGCGGGCGCCTTCGTCGGCGCGGTCTTGGCCGACACCGTCTTCTTCGCGGGTGCCGTCTTCCTGGCCGCGGCGGTCTTCCGCGCCAGGGTGGCCGCCCTGGTCTCGGGGGTCGCGCGCTTCGCCGCCGACCCGGCGCCGCCGGTCGCCTTACGAGCGGCCGGCGCGGTCCCGGACGCGCGGCGGGTGGACGGGGTACGGGCGACGCCGGCGGTGCGTTCCGTCGCGGCGGTCTTCCTCGCGGGCGTACGCTTCGCGGCCGGGCGGGTGGCCTGTTGCGCTTCGGCCATCTCGGTTCCCTTCATGGGGACGTGCCGCCGCCCTCGCGACGCACGCAGTGCCTCGGCGCGGGAGGCGTCCCGCGCCGTCTACCTGTCCTCCCCGGTCCAGCGAGCGTCCTCGGCCTCCCACGCCTCGTTGCGGTCCCGCACCTGTTGCAGGGCGTTCTCCGCGTCGGCAGCCGAGTCGTACGGGCCGAGAACGTGCCGCGCCGGGCACATGTCGGCACCGGACTCGACCCGGTGGTGTCGGGTACACCAGTAATAACGTCCACGTCCGCTGTCGCTCATGGCCCTCACTGTGCACCGGGTGACGACCGACCGCCACCGGAACACGGCAAGTCACCAGCCTCTTCCACAGTAGACGTGTTCCCTGGCCTGCGGACCTGAACTGCGAAAATGCTCGTTCCGACCGCCGCCGCCCTATCGCCGAACCCCGTCGGCGTGCGCCGTTGCGTGGTGGACCGCGGCAACCGAGTCGCTCGCCGCCGCCGCACACCACCTGCCACACCTTCGGCAACTCTCCGTACGCGAGAAAGCGTCGCTGTTCGCCACCCACCCGCCAGATCAGTCTGTCCTGACCCGGCGCGGGGAGCGGGCACCTCGGCGGGCTAAGGTCACCGGATGGGCGTACCGGACTACATCCTGCGGATGCGCAAGCACGTCGGCCACGACCTGCTGTGGCTACCCAGCGTGAGCGCGATCGTCCGCAACGACGCGGGCGAGCTACTGCTCGCCCAACGGGCCGACGACGGACGCTGGTCGGTGGTCAGCGGCTTCGTCGAGCCGGGTGAACAGCCGGCCACCGCCGTCGTGCGTGAGGTGCTGGAGGAGACCGGTCTGGCGGTCGAACCGCTGCGGCTCAGCAGCGCCGTGTCGCACCCGCACACCTACCCGAACGGCGACCATTGCGAGTACCTCAACCTCGGTTTCCACTGCCGGCTGCTGGGCGGCGAGGCACGGGTCAACGACGACGAGTCGTTGGACGTCCGGTGGTTCCCGCCGGGACGGCTGCCGGACCTCGACGAGCACGCCCGGCTGGTCATCCGGCACGCTCTCGGCGGGGAGAGCTCGGCGTTCTTCCTGCCCGCCGGCACCCAGTGGGGCGAGCCCGGTGAGCTGGAGTACACCTGAACCACTACGGCGGTACCTGAGCGACCTGGTCACGGTCGCCGGCGAGGTGCTCGGTGCCGAGCTGTGCGGTGCGTACGCGGCGGGTTCGGTCGGGCTGGCCGCGTACCAACCTGGACGCAGCGACGTGGACGTGGCGCTGGTCTGCGCCGGCCCGCTGGACCACGGTGTCGCCGAGGAGTTGGTGACTCGGCTGCGGCACGAGGCCCTGCCCTGCCCGGCGCGCGGCCTGGAGCTGGTCGTGTACCGACAGGCGGTGGCCCGCTCCGGCAGCCCCGAGCCGGGTTTCGAGGTCGAGCTGAACACCGGCGCCCGGATGGACTTCCGGGTGTCGTACGGCCCGGCGCAGCGCCCGAGCGCGGACGGCCTGTTCTGGTACGGCCTGGACCGCAGCATCCTGCACCAGAGCGGACAGGTCCTGCTCGGTCCGCCCGCCGCCGACGCCTTCGCCGACCTGGCCCCCGACGACCTGCGCCGACTGGTCCTGGACGCGCTGCGCTGGTGGTTGGCGCGACCGGTGCCCGCGGGAGAGGTGCCGGCCTCCGGAGCGGAGGACGCGGTGCTCGGCGCCTGCCGTTCCTGGGTACGCCTGCGCACCGGGGTGTGGCTGCCGAAGGTGGCCGCCGGCCGGCGACTGTTGGACGAGGCCGGACCGCTCGTCGACGCCGACACCGCCGACCTGGTCCGGCGGTCGGTGGCCGCCCGCGACGGCGGTGTGCCACCGACCGGGGCGGCCGCCCGCGCCTTCCAGCGACGCGTGCTCGCCGACCTCGCGGCCGCACCGACCTGATCTCGTTGGACGTGCCGCCCGGCCGTCCGGGTGGGCCGGCGACGCACCGCCCAGGTAGCAGACGGGTCCGGTGACCTGGCATCAGCCGCTGCGGCGGTTGTGGGCCGCCCCCGTGGTCACCCACCGTGGTCCGCTCAGCCTGTTCACGCTGCACAAGATGCGAATAGGAGGTCGCATGTGCGAGTCTCATCCGAGTTTTCCTCACCCGGCACGATCCGGTACCGGGGCGCAGTTGCCCAGCAGAACCTGGAGAGGCACGTGGCAAACCTCGACACCGCCCTTAAGGACGCCATGACGATCGACGGTGCCATCGGCGCCGCGCTCGTCGACTACACGAGCGGGATGACCCTCGGCGTCGCCGGTGGTACCCCGGAGATCGACCTCACCGTCGCCGCCGCCGGCAACACCGACGTGGTACGCGCCAAGATGCGCACCATCGAGATGCTCAAGCTGAACGACGAGATCGAGGACATGCTCATCACCCTCGGCGGCCAGTACCACATCATCCGGCCGCTCGCCGGTCCCAACGGCAAGGGGCTGTTCCTCTACCTGATGCTCAGCAAGACCCGGTCCAACCTGGCGCTCGCCCGGCACCAGCTGCGCACCATCGAGGAGCAGCTGGAACTGTGAGCACCGGCGACGCCTTCCTCCCCCGCCGAACCGCGCAGCAGCCGAAGCTCCCACCGCCGGTCAAGCTCCCCCCGTCGCTGGCCGGTGACCCGTCGCTGCCGTACCCGTCGATCGGTACCGAGCTGCACGAACTGCGCCTGCAGATCCCCGGGGTGCAGGGCAGTGTTCTCGGCGGAGTCGACGGCCTGCTCATCACCCACGACGTGCCCGACACCCTGGACCCGGACGACCTGGCCGCGATGGCGGCGGCGACCTTCGGCCTCGGCCGCCAGGTCAGCCTCCGCCTCGGTCAGGGCGACTTCCGCCAGTCCACCGTCCGCAACGAGGCCGGCTACTTCTCCGTGTACGCCGTCGGCCCGCACGCGCTGCTGTCGGTGGTCGGCGCCGACGCGATAAACGTCGCTCGACTGCACCTGCACGCCCCACCGGTCGCCGAGCGCCTCGCGAAACTGCTCACCCCCGCCTGATCCGCCGGTCGGGGGCGCACCACGGTCAGATGGCGCCGGTCGAGCCGTCGGTCAGCTCACGGAGAATGTCGGCATGGCCGACGTGCCGGGCCGTCTCCTCGATCAGGTGCACCAGGATCCAGCGCACGGAAACCTCCCCGAGCTGCGGGTGGGGCACCACGTGGTCGAGGTCGAACCGGGCCGTCACCTCCCGCGACCGGGCGCACTCGGCCTCGTACGCCGCCGACAACCGCTCGACGGTGTCATCCGTCGCCAGCGTGAAGCTGGCCGTCGCGTCCTCCTCCGAGGTGAGATAGACGTCCCCCGGGCCGGGCGCGAGCAGGCACCGGAACCAGTTCTTCTCCACCAGTGTCAGGTGCTTGACCAGGCCGGCGAGGGTGGTCGCCGACGGCACCAGCCGGCGGGCAGCCTCGACGTCGGAAACCCCCCGCAGCTTGCGCAGCAACATGGCGCGATGAAAGTCGAGAAACGAGTCGAGCACGGCGCGTTCGTCTGCCGTGGTCGACATCATCGCCACGGCCACAGGGTCGGGTCGGCTCTCCACCATCCTCGGACCCTATCGGCGGCCGACCCACCCCGCCGCCTCGCGAACCCCGCCAGCGCCTCCGGGCGGACATTCCGCCCCAGCTATCCGCCACGCTCCTCCGTCTCACGGAACTGCGCGCACGGCTGCTCGGTCCGCGCCTGCCAGACGCTCCCCACCAGGGCGACCGGATAGTCGATCTCTCTGATCTGGCGATCGCTGGTCTCGACCGAGAACCGCATCGACAACATCTCGCTCTCGAACGCGGTCGCACAGTCGAGGCGCAGCTTGACGTCGAGCAATTCGGTATGGCCGGGACTCAGCGAGGGGAAGGCGCCGGCGTCCTGGACCACGGCACCCGGTCCCTGCCCGGTCGCCGCACGAACCGTGACCGACGCTTGGCCAGCGTTCGTCACAGCCAGTTGCCCGTCCAGCTGGAGAACTCCCGGGACCTCCGAACCTCCACCGGAGATGGACACCGGAACGGCCACGAGTGCGATCGAGGCGTTGCGCTCCCGCTGCTCCCGCGAATCCCGCAACTCGTTCACGCCAAGCCCGCCAAGCACCCCGCCGACGACGAACGCGGCGACGAGCCGGACAGTCATCTTCCGCCTGGCCAGAAGGCGGTCGGGAACCAGGGCGCCGGCCGGTCGGTCATGCTCATCCAGGTCGATCACTTCACGCCGCGTCGACATGCTGGCCAGCCTAGGGCGTAGCCCGACCGCGAGGCGCCGTGCGTGCGGCGCGCGGCCGTGGGTACTGACCGGTCATGGCACGCGACCACATGTCGGTAGACGACGAGCACTCCCGCCCGGAGGGGGTCGACGACACCACCGTCGAAGCGCTCGGAGAGCTGAGCAAGGCCCTGGAAACCATCCATCGCGTACGCGGGCACCTCTACTCGGCCCATCAACTGGTGGGTGGTGCGGACCTGACGCTTGATCGGGTGGTCGAGCTGCTCCGGCAGGCGGGACACGACGAGGTGGCCAACCGGGTCGAGCGGGAGTTGCTGGGCCGCAACGTCCTACCGGGCCGCTGGACCTTCCAGCTCATGGAGGAGTTCGACGACGGGTACTACGCCACGTTCCAGGAGGTCGAGCGGTACGCGCGGGAGACCTTGGCCGATGGCCGACGGCACCTCTACGAGGCGGAGATGAAGCAGCGCCGGCGTACCCGTGGGATGCCGGGGCATGAAGCTACGCCACAGGAGTGACCGGCAGCCCGTCCGGGAGCATCGTGGCCAGAGTCTGCCCGTCTTCTTGGACGAGCCGTTGCCAGCCCACCCGTCGGGCAGGTCCTGATGGAACGAGTCGTGGGCGACGGACGAGTCGACCTGTACGCCGGATTCTGTGCGCGACGCGCACCCTGGGGTGCGTGTCGGCGGCGGCCATCCATCTCGGCCTGCCGTTGCCGGCAGGCTCGTGCGGCCTACCCGCAGACATCGGGCGGGCCGCCCTCAAGCGTCTGCGCGGGCGTCATCCTGCGATGACGGCCCATTCTTGGCCTTGCTCCGGGTGGGGTTTACCGAGCCACCCCGGTCACCCGGGGTGCTGGTGGGCTCTTACCCCACCGTTTCACCCTTACCGTCCCCGTTGGGGCCGGCGGTCTGTTTTCTGTGGCACTGTCCCGCGGGTCGCCCCGGGTTGCCGTTAGCAACCACCCTGCCCTGTGGAGTCCGGACGTTCCTCGGCGACGGGCCGGAACCCGCCGACGCGACCGCCCGGTCGACTCGTCCGTCGCGTACCCCATCCTAACGATCCCCGGTCCGCGCCTATTGCCGCACCGGCCCTCAGGGGCGGCGATCCGTGGCAGTGGAGGTGGTTCCTGGCCGGCGTGTTGTGCGCCTTCGCTGCCACGGATCACGCACACCGGGCGGGGCCGGCGAGGCGGGGTGGGGAACGGGCGTACGCATAATGGGGCGGTGACGATGCCGCCGTTTCCCGAACCGACGGTGCCGGCCGACGGGCGGGCCGAGGTGTTCCTGCGCTACCTCGATTATTTCCGGGACAGCGTGGTGGAGAAGGTGGCCGGGCTGGCCGAGGAGGAACGGCGGGGTAGCCGGCTGCCGTCCGGCTGGACTCCGCTGGAGCTGCTCAAGCACCTGCGGCATGTGGAACTCCGCTGGATCGAGTGGGGGTTTCAGGGCCGCGACGTCGCGGACCCGTGGGGCGACCAGCGCGACGATGGGTGGTACGTGGCGCCGGAGGAGAGTTTCGCGGAGTTGACGGCCGCGTTGCGGGCTCAGGGCGCGCACACCCGGGCGGTGGTCGAGGGCACCGATCTGGCCGCGCGCGGCGCGCCCGGGCCGCGGTGGGAGGGCGCGGAGCCGGCTTCGCTGGAGCGGGTGATGTTCCACCTCGTGCAGGAGTACGCCCGTCATCTCGGGCACCTCGACATCGTGGCCGAGTTGGCCGGTGGCCCGGTCGGCGAGTAGCCGGGGAGGGCGACCGGTGCGCGTTCCGGACCGCTAGCCTGCGGATCATGGAACTCGCCGAAGCCGCCCTGCTGGTCGCCGCCGGTCTCGCCGCGGGCACGGTCAACGCGGTGGCCGGCGGTGGTTCGCTGATCACGTTTCCGGCGTTGCTCGCGATCGGGTTGCCGCCGGTGTCGGCGAACGTCACGAACTCCCTGTCGGTCTCCCCCGGGTACCTCGCCGCCGTGGCGGGCAGTCGGGTGGATCTGCCTCGGTCGCGGTTGCTTGCCGCGCTGTTGCCCACCACCGTGGTCGGCGCGTTGGCCGGTGCCGGGCTGTTGCTGGTCACCCCCGCGCGGGCGTTCGAGGTGGTCGTACCCTTCCTGGTGCTGGGGGCGACCGCGCTGCTGGCGTTCCAGGATCCGCTGCGCCGGCTGGTCGGTCACCCGCGTGACCTGGCGCCGCGCCGCCGGGCCGTGACCGTTCAGGTGGTGGTGGCGGTGGCGGCGGTGTACGGCGGCTACTTCGGTGCCGCGGTCGGGGTGATGCTTGTCGCCGGGCTGGCCCTGGTGCTGGACGCGACGCTGGCCCGGGTGAGCGCGATCAAGAACCTGCTCTCCGCCGTGATCGGCCTGACCACCGTGGTCGTCTTCGCCGTCGCCGGCCCGGTGAACTGGGCCGGCGTCGCGGTGGTCGCCCCCGCCACGCTCGTCGGCGGTTACGCCGGCGCTCGCCTGGTCCGTCGGCTCCCCTCGGTGATCCTGAAGACCATCATCGTCGTCTTCGGCACCGTGATCGGCACCTACCTCCTCTGGCGCGCCCTCACCTGAACCCGCGATCTTGCACTTCCTGACCCCGCGAACCGGGCATAAGTAACTTCTCGGCGACCAGAAGTGCAAGATCGGCGAGGCGAGGCGGGAGGGGGAGGCGGGTCAGAGGGTAGCGAGGTGGGCGGTGTCGTTGACGGAGCGGACGGCGACGCCGCCGTCGGGCCAGCGGTCCAGCACCGACACACCGGCCGCGTCGAGGTAGAGGCGGTGCAGGAAGGAGTCGGTGGCGGCGAGCGCGTCGCGCAGCATCAGCTTGATCGGCGAGACGTGCGAGACCACCACGACGGTCTGCCCCGGGTACGCGTCGAGCAGTCGCCGCACCACCCGGGCGCACCGTTCCGCGACCGTGGCGAACGATTCGCCGTCCGGCGGGGCCACCCGGGTGGAGGCGAGCCAGGCGTCGAGTTCGCCGGCCCAGCCCTCGCGTACCTCGGCGAAGGTGCGCCCCTCCCAGGCACCGAAGTCGCATTCGATGAGTTCGTCGTCGCGGCGTACCGGCAGGTCGCCGACGGCGGTGGCGATCGCTTCGGCGGTCGCCACGCAGCGGGACAGCGGTGAGCTGACCACTGCCACGGTGTCCGGCGCGAGCGCGGCCAGCCGCGCGGCGGTGGCCCGCACCTGGGCCTGCCCCTTGCTGCTGAGGGGGATGTCGCCACGCCCGGAGTAGCGGCCCTGCTCGGTGTACTCGGTCTCGCCGTGCCGCACCAGGATGAGCCGGGTGGCGGTGAAGCTGGGCCGGGGCTCCCAGGACACCGGTGCGCTGGTCAGGTCGGCGCCCGGTGCCTCGGCCCGGGCGGCGACCTCGGCGGCACCGCCACCGGCGGGCTCCGGGCCGCCGAGGCGGCGCGGCGGCTCGACCAGGCGGGGTGGCTCGACGGTCGGCGTGGCGACGCCGGAGGCGGCCGCGGCGTCCATCGCGGCGTTGGCGAGGGCGTCGGCGTGGGTGTTGCGGTCCCGGGGGATCCAGCTGAACCGTACGGCAGTGAAGCCGCCGACCAGTTGGGCGGCCTCGGCGGCCAGCGGGCGCAGGCCGGGGTGCTTGATCTGCCAGCGGCCGCACATCTGCTCGACCACCAGCTTGGAGTCCATCCGGACGTCGACCTCGTCGGCACCGAGCTCGGCGGCGGCGGCCAGGCCGGCGATCAGTCCCCGGTACTCGGCGACGTTGTTGGTGGCGGTGCCGATCGCCTCGCTCCGCTCGGCCAGCACTTCGCCGGTGGCGGCGTCGCGCAGCACCGCGCCGTATCCGGCCGGTCCGGGGTTGCCCCGGGATCCACCGTCGGCCTCGACGAGCACCGTCCGGGTGGCCACCGGCTACAGCCCCGACTCGTTGGTGCGGACCATGATCCGGCGACACTCCTCGCAGCGGACCACGTCGTCGGGTTCGGCCTTGCGGATGCGGGCCAGGTCGGCACCGGAAAGCTCAAGCCGGCATCCGCCGCAGCGCCCGGCGGTCAACAGCGCCGCACCGAGTCCGGTGTCGGTGCGGATCCGGTCGTACAGCTGCACCAGGTCGGCGGGCAGGTCGTTGGCGAGGGGCTGCCGGGCGGAGCGCTTGAACTCCTCCTCGCGACCGATCTCGGCGAGGCTGTCGTCGCGCCGCTGCTCGGTGGCGGCCCGCCGGTCCCGTACCTCGGCCAGCCGCTGCTCCACGCCGTCCAGCACCGACTGGGCGGTCTCCCGCTGCTCCATCAGCTCCAGCTCGGCGTCCTCCAGGTCGCTCTGCCGGCGGTTGAGGGAGGCCAGCTCGTGCTGGAGCGCCTCCAGTTCACGGGCCGGGCCGGTGCCGGCGGCCAGCCGGTTCTCGTCCTTGGTCTTGCGCGCCCGGACCTGGTCGACGTCCTTCTCCAGCCGGGCGATGTCGCGGTCCAGGTCGTCGACCGCCACCTGGGCGCGGACCCGCTCGTCCTCCAGGGCGGACAACTCCCGGGCGAGGGCCTCCAGTTCGGCCCGCTCGGGCAGGGACCGACGCCGGTGGGCGAGCTGGGCGAGGGCGGTGTCGATCGCCTGGAGATCGAGCAGGCGGCGCTGGACCTGGGGGTCAGCCTTCACGGTCGGGCTCCTTGTCGTCCGCTGCGGGTTCGTCCGGCGTGCGTTCGTCGGGGTGCGGTGCGGCGGCGTGCACGGTCCACGGGTCGGTGTCCAGGTCGGACACCAGGGTCTCGACGCCGGGCGCGGTCCGCAGCAGCGCCGCGAGGTCGTCCAGCCACGGCCGTTCGGTGGCCCAGTGGGTGGCGTCGAGCAACGCCGGTCCCCCGGTGGCGAGGTGTTCGCCGGCCGGGTGGTGGCGCAGATCCGAGGTGAGGTAGGCGTCCACCCCGGCCGCGGTGGCGTCGGCCAGGAAGCTGTCCCCGGCGCCACCGCAGACCGCCAGGGTACGCACCGTGCGGTCCGGGTCGCCCGCGGCACGCACCCCGGCGGCGGTGGCCGGCAGCACGGCGGCGGCCCGGCGGGCCAGTGCGGCCAGGGTCAGCGGCTGCGGCAGCCGGCCGATCCGGCCGGCACCCCGCCCCTCCCCCTCGGCGGGCGTGCCGGGGCGGGCGGGTCGCAGCGGGCGCAGGTCGAGCAGGCCGAGGCGGGCGGCGAGGGCGTCGGACACACCCGGGGCGGCCACGTCGGCGTTGGTGTGCGCGACGTACAGCGCGACATCAGCCTTGATCAGCTGGTGGACGATGCGGCCCTTGTAGGTGGTCGGCGCCACCGACGACACCCCGCGCAGCAGCAGCGGATGGTGCGCGATGATCATGTCTACACCCGCGTCGAGCGCCTCCGCGACCGTCTCGGGGACCAC
Source organism: Verrucosispora sp. WMMC514 (assembly GCF_027497295.1). Taxonomy (NCBI): domain Bacteria; kingdom Bacillati; phylum Actinomycetota; class Actinomycetes; order Micromonosporales; family Micromonosporaceae; genus Micromonospora; species Verrucosispora sp. WMMC514. The sequence goes on from NZ_CP114906.1 coordinate 672,790, forward strand.
GTCCACGACGCAGAGGATCCGGCGTACCGGGGCGGACGGCTCACCGAGCACCAGGCCGACCCGGTCCCACTCCTCGGCCCAGACCGGCGGGTAGTGCCGCGCCACCTCGGCCACCACGTCGGCGACGGTCGGCACGGCTGCGGTTGTGCTCACGGCCGGTGAGCTTACCGGCGTCAGCACTTCTACCGGACGTCACCCGGGCACACCACGCCTCGGTCCGGGCCGCGTCGACACCGCTGACCCGGCCACGGGCGAACGCCCGGGCCGGGTCGTGGATGCTTGAGCGGCCGGTCCCGGTTGTCGCGCGGGGCCAGGTCCGGACCGGCGTTCGTCAACTGAGGGCTGCCGCTCAACCGGTCCGACAGAGCTGGTCACGCACGGCGGTGAGCGGCAGCGCCCAGGGGAAGGTGTGCTGGTGCCGCTCACCGGTGCCCGGCGGATGCAGCGGGTAGACGTCGTCGCCGAAGAGCACGCTCACTCCCCACTCGGAGAGCCGGGTGAGGCCCGCTCGGAAGGCCGGGTGGGCGGCCATCGCCGCGTTCGTGTACGGCACGGCCACCAGCGGTATCCCCCGGCCCTGTGCCTCCACCAGCAGTCCCAGGGCGAGGGTGTCGGCGATGCCGGCCACCCACTTGTTCACGGTGTTGACCGTGGCCGGGCAGACGATCATGGCGTCGGCGGTGGGCAGCACGTCGGGGTCGCCCGGGTTCTTGTAGTGGGTGCGTACCGGGTGGCCGGTCTGCCGGGCCAGTGCGGTGCGATCGACGAACTTGGCACCGTCGGGCGTGGTGATCACGCAGACGTCCCAGCCGTCCTGCTGGGCCAGGTCGACGAGCCGGCCCACGTCTCGGGCCAGTGGCGAGCCACAGGCGATGATGTAGAGCACCTGGCGGTGCCCGTCATGGCGGTGCGAACCGGTCATGCCGGCTCCGAGGTCATACTCCTACTCCCATGTGCTCAGCCAACTCCGCGATCGGAGAAGGCGGCGCACCACGTGTGCGACGAAGCACGTCCGACATCACCTCGTGGGCGATCGGGCGGCAGCGGATCTCGGAGGGCGCCAGGCGGTCACCGCGCAGCAGCATCTCCCCGGCATTGGCGACATCGCCGATCAGGGCGTAGCCCCGGGCCAGGTCCAGCAGGTGATGCGCCCGGCGTTCGGGCAGCATCGCGTCGAACGGTGCCGGCTGGATCCGCAGGCGGTGCACCTCGACGGCCCGCCCGCCGTCGCCGAGCTCGACGGCGGCCGCCGCCCGGTGCAGTTCCACGTTCGTCGGCCCGAACGAGGTCCAGTAGTGGTTCTGGTCGCCGCCCAGCTCGATCGCCGCCGCGTGGGCCCCGTCGAGCAGGTCCTCCACGGTGGCGGTGTCGCCGATGCGGGAGGCCGCCATCGCGCCCTGGAGCAGCAGCATCCCGTAGACAGACAGGCGCTCGGGACGGCTGTCGTTGCCGCCGCCCGGAGCGAGCTGGTTGGCGATCCGCACGTTCAGCTCCAGCGCCGGCCGGGGTCGACCCATCGCCACCAGCGCGTTGCAGACCCGGGTGGTGGCGACCCCGGCGAGCAGTGGGTCGTCGGCGCGTTGCGCGACGGCGATGGAACGGTCGGCGGCGAGCCAGGAGAGGTCGCACTCGCCCAGCTTGCGCAGCACCGAGGAGGCGAGCTGGTAGACCTGCCCGAGCAGGTGGGCGGCGCGCTGGGCCTGGTCACCGCCGTACGCGGCGTCGGCCGCCTGGGCGTCGCGGAGCAGCTTCGGCAGGGCCCGGGTGAGCATCCCGTAGCGGCCGTACTGGTAGGTCAGCCAGGCGTGGGTCACCGCCTTGCCCATGTCGGCCAGTGGCGGCGGGCTCGGTGCGGCGTCGAAGTACGCGCTTATCGAGTCGTACCGTTCCAGGGCGGCCCGGATCTCCTCGACCTCGAACTGTTCGATGCAGTTGAGCGCGTCGCTGCGTCGCTCCGGGTCCTTGCCGAGCAGCAGTTGCACGTCCATCTGAAGGATGTCGGCGATCTCGTAGAGCACGGAGAACTTGTCCAGTCGCCGGACACCCCGCTCGATCTTGTCGACCCAGCTCTTCGACTTGCCCAACCGGTCGGCGAACACCTGCTGCGACATCTTGCGCCGGCCGCGCCAGTAGGCCACCCGCCGCCCGATGGGTAGCTCGTCCATCTCCCCAGTCCTCCCCTTGCTGGAGCCCTGGCCGGGGCCGGGGGCCGTTCAGTGGGCGCGGCGATCCGTCCGTATCTCAGGTTTCCGCTGGTCGCACAGGAGGTGCGTCAGCCGTCCGGCCGAACCTCGTACTTTTCGTGCAAGTTGCATCGGCCACTTTGTCAAACAGAACGAGGACGGGCTGCGGCAGTGACGGGTCTCGACGTACGAGCTGACGCCGGCCGGGCGCGGCGAGGGGAGATGACACCAATGTGGGGGAATGTCGGACCGCAGGTGGCGCGTCTGTCGCCGTTGGAACGGGTACGACTGCGCCGGGTCGCCGTACGCTACGCCCTGCACGGGTGGGCGGTGACCCCGGGCGCCTGCCTGGCGCGGAGCCGCTTCGTCTGCGGCCGGGCCGGCTGCCCGACGGTCGGCTGCCACCCGGCCCTGGAGGACTGGGAGCACGCGGCCAGCACCGACCCGGCGCGGGTCGCCACCTGGTGGCGGTCCCGGCCGCACGGCCTGCTGCTGCCCACCGGCCGCTCCTTCGACGTGCTGGAGATCCCCGCCCACCTGGGTCGGCTGGTCCTGGACGCGGTGCGCGTCCACCCGGTCGGCCCGGGGGTACGCGGACCGGTGCTGGTCACCCCGACCGGACGGTGGATGTTCCTGGTCCGCCCGGGCGACCCGTTGCGACCGGAACTGGAGCACTGCTTCGACGTGGTCCTGCACGGTCGCGGCTCCTGGGTCGCGGCACCACCGACCCGGCTGCCCGAGGGACAGGTCCGCTGGGCGGTCGCGCCGGAGCAGGCCCGGTGGCAGCTACCAGATGCCTACCTGGTGCAGAACACGCTTGTCGAGGCGCTGCGTTCGACCGGCGTGACGCTCACCTCGGCCCTCGTCCCCGGCCAGCTGCCACTGCCCCGCCGGGGCCGCTGAGGCGGGTGACCCACGGTGCGACGCGCCGGCAGCGAGACCCGGACGGACCGGCGCTCGTTGAACCCCTCGACGGCGCGCCCGCGCCGGGAGCGGGGATGCGATGTCCACCGGCGACACCAGGCACCATCCGGGCGGAGCAGAGCCGCCCCGGCGACACCGGCCCGGCCACCGCTGGGCAGCCACCCGTCCCCCGGGCGCCCGGCCGGGCCGTCCGCGACCGACCGGGTCCCGCCCGGCCATCATCCACCGCCCGGCCCGCTGGCCCTGACCCGGAACCAGGTCCCCGTCCCGCCACCGGAGGCACCTCGCCCGAGCAGGTGGGCCGCAGCCGGCCCCGTGGCCGTGGAGCTGGTCGCCGAGCGGCGTGTCGACTGCCGTGACTGTCCAGGACACCCGGCTGCCGCGCGGCGGGGCAGGTCGGTCACTACTGGTCGGTGAGCGGCAGGTTGGTGGAGTGCAGGCACCGGCCGTCGTCGGTGACCACCGCGTGCTGGTACCCGGGCAGCCGATCCAGCCAGCCGATCCCGGCCACGCCCATGGCCACAGCCGCGGTGGCGTACGCGTCGGCCAGCCCGAGATCCTGCCCGACCACCGTCACCGACCGCAGGCCCCGGGCCGGGGTGCCACGGCGCGGATCCCGCACGTGGTGGCCGCGTTCGTAGACACCCGACGTGGCGACCGCGAGGTCCGTCCCACTGAGCACCAGACAGACCGCCGACGGATCCCAGGGATGCCGCACACCGATCCGCCACGGCAGCCCGGTCGACGAATGCCCCCGCACCCGGACGTCACCCCCGGCGTTGAGGCAGTGGTTGTCGGCACCGGCCGCACGCAACCGGTCCGAGGCCACCTGTACCGCCCAGCCCTTGACGTACCCGGACGGGTCCAGCCCGCCGGTGGCGTACGCGTCGAAGAAGCCGTCGGTGGCGTCCCACAGGTCGGCGCAGCGTTCCAGCACCCGGCGCAGGTCGGCGGACGCCTCGGAGAGCAGCAGCTCGCCCCGGTCGAAGCGGCACACCTCGCTGTCCGGCTGGTACGTGCTGAACCTCGCGTCCACCTCCCGTAGCCAGGCGAACACCTCGTCGGCCAGCGTGGCCAACTCGGTGGCGGGCCGGTCGTCGGCGATGTCCAGACTGACCGGCGTGCCCATGACGTGTTCGACGCGGCGCAGTCCGGGCCGCAGCGAACTCGCGGCGCTCATCGCGCCCGGTCGATCGCAGCCTGCAACGACCGTTGGTAGGACTCGCTGGTCGCGGTCGCCCCGGAGACGGTGTCCAGGTCGGCGCTCTGCCGCTGCACCACGAGTCCCGCGGTGCCGCTGTACCGATCGTCCACCTGGCTGCTGCGCTGGTCGGACTGGGCGGTGCGCTCCGGTAGTTCGAGCGCCTCCGCGTCCACGATGCGGGCACCCTCCAGCGAGATCGCCACCTGCACGTTGCCGAACTCGTTGCCGACCACCGGCCCGACGACCCGACGGACCGAGGGTTGCGGGGCGGCGGTGCTGGGCCGTGCCGCCGGTGGCTTCTTCGAGGCGTCGCTCGACGGGCCGGTACGGCCGGCAGGTGGGCTCGCCGTCCTCCGGCTGGGCTCTGCCGACCTGCTGGCGCGCGGTCGCGGACTGGCCGTCGCGGTCGCCTCGGCCGGTTCGGCGGTCGGCTCGGTTGCCGTCGTCGGCTCCCCGGCGCCGGATGTCGCCGGCGCGGGTACCTCCTGGGCCACCCGGCTGGTGTCCGGTGCCGCCTTGAGCACCACCAGAGCGGTGGTGCTGGCCGCCAGGCCGGTGATTGCGAACAGCGCGCGACGCATGCGGCGATGCCCTCTCATAGTTCAAAGGTGGCGAGGTGGATCTGTCGGCGTGGCACGCCGACCCGGCGGAGCAGTTGCCGGCTCTGCTCGACCAGTCCCGGCGGGCCGCAGAGATAGACGTCCCGCCGGGCCAGGTCCGGCACCAACCGGCGCAGGCCGTCCGTGGTCATCACCTGCCGGGGTCCGGGATCGTTCCGCGAGCCGACCACGTACCAGACCTGCACGCCGCGTGCCTGCGCCAGCCAGTCCAGTTCCCGGTGCAGCACCACGTCGGAGGGGGCACGCACCCGGTAGATCAGCGCGGAACCCGGTGGCAACTCCTCCAGCATGGCCCGCAGCGGGGTGATGCCGCTGCCGCCGGCGATCAGCAGGGCCCGCTCGCGGGTGCGGTGCGCCGCGGTGAAGGTGCCCGACGGGCCGACCGCCCAGACCCGGACCCCCGGCTCCAGCTCACGCAGGTCCCGGGTGTGCGCACCGACCACCTTGACGGTCAGGCGCAGCCACCGGCCGTTGGCGGCGGCGGACACCGAGAAGGGATGGGACTGCCACCAACAGCCCCTGGTCAGGAACCGCCAGCGGAAGAACTGGCCGCCGAGCATGGTCAGCCGGTCGAGTCGCTCGCCGGTCAGGTAGATCGACACGGTGTCCGGGTTTTCCGCGACGACGTCGGCCACCCGCAGCCGGTGCCGCAGGTTGAACACCAGCGGGGCGATCACCCGGCCGTACAGCAGCGCGAAGACCACCAGCAGGTAGAGGCCGATCCATCCGGTACGCACCGGACCGGGGCGGAACAGCTGGGTGCCGTTGCTGAACTGGTGGGCGAAGCCGAGCAGCAGCACCGCGTACGCGGCCAGGTGGGTGGCGTGCCACAGCTCGTAGGGCAGCGCCCGGCGCACCGCCCGGACACCGGTCAGCCCGATCGTCACCAGCAGGCCGGCGGCGGCGAACGCCGAGACCATGTCCTGGTAGTCGCGCAGCATCACGCCGGCCTGGCTCAGTGGCGACCGGCCTTCCAGCCGGGCGTAGCCGACGAGGATCAGGGACATGTGCGCGAGCACCGCGACCAGCAAAGTGGCCCCGACGTCCCGATGCCAGCGGGCGATCCGCTCGCCACCGGCCACCCGCTCCAGCAGCGGCAGCCGGCTCATCATCAACACCTGCACGAGCAGCAGGTAACCGGCGAGCAGGCCGCTGATCTGACCCGCGGCGGTGAGCATCGCGGTGCTGCCGACCAGGGAGCCGGCCGGCGTGTCCGTCCACCAGGGCAGCACGGCGGCGACCAGCCCGAGCAGGAACAGTCCGACCAGCAGCCGCCGGCCGCCGGCACCACGCCGGGGTACGACCGGCGACGGACTCCCGGTGGTGGGCCGACCGCCGGACCGGGAGTGCGCCGCGGTCCGGCGGTCGGAGTAGAGGTCGGGGTGGGTCACGCGTACAGCTTCATCGGGGCGTACTTCATCCGGGGGAAGATCTTGTCCACCTCCGCGTTGGTCAGCCCGAACCGACCCTGCGCCACCGACCCGTAGACGTTGAACATGTTGTTGTACTCGGGTACGTCACCGGAGTCGAGGGTGTCCAGTCCGTTCCAGGCACCGAGCAGCGAGCCGGCGAGCTTGCGCCCGGACAGGATGGTCACCACGCCGCCGTGGCCGTGGTCGGTACCGCCCCGGTTGGAGGCGACCCGGCGACCGAACTCACTGGAGATCATCACCGTCACGTCGGCGGCCCGGTCACCGAGGTCGGTGAAGAACGCCGCCAGCGCGGTCGCCAGCTCGTTCAACCGCCGGTACAACTGGCCGCCGTTCGTGGTGCCCTGATTCTCGTGGGTGTCGTAACCGCCCATCCCGACGGTCGCCACCCGTACGTTGGCATCGCCCTTGATCAGTTGGGCGAGTGTCTGGAAGGCGGAGCCGATACCCCGGTACTCCACGCCCTCGGCCGGCCGGTACGGCTCGGCGGCGAGCCTGCGCGCGGTGGCGAGCGCACCGAGCCCGGCCTGCACCGCGTCCTCCACCGGGTGGTTGATCCCGGTGAACAGGCCCTTGATCGCCTTCTCGGTGGCCTCCCGCTGCCGCTCGCTGCCGGCCAGGCGCAACGAGCCGACGTTGTTGAGCGAGAGTGCGCCGTTGTTGCCGACCAGCGACCGGGGCAGGGTGCTACCGATGCCGACGCTGCGGAAGGCGGTGCCCTTGCCGAGCGCGTCGATCAGGCTGTCGAGCCAGCCCCGTCCGCCGGTCTCGCCGGGCAGGCCGCCGAGGTTGCAGGCGTCCGCGGCCTGGAAGTGGCTGCGGGACAGCCGCTCGTCGGAGACGCCGGGGACGAAGCCCAACTGCCCGGACCGCAGCCACGGCTGCAGCGGCGCGAAGGCGCTGGTGAGCTTGAAGCCTCGACCGAGCGCCAGGGAGTCGTTGGGCAGCAGCAGCTCGGGACGGGCCCGATCGAGCACCGGGTCGTTGTCCGGCGCGATCAGGCTCAGGCCGTCCAGGCCACCGTAGAGGAAGACATGGATCAGCGTGCCCGTCTTGGTCGCCGCGAACGACGCCGAGGTGGTCACGAACTGGGCGGTCGCCAGGGCGGTGGCGGTGGCGGCGGCACCGGCGACGAAGGTACGCCGAGTCACCCCACGACCATCCTGTTGGGCCTCCTCCAGTTCCTCCAGCCGTCGGTAGCGGTCGGCCTCGGCGGCGTTCTCGGCGGCCACCACGTCGGCCTCCGCCCGCAGCAGCGCCTCAGCCGGGTTGTCGGCCAGCCGTCGCACGTCGGGGCAGTCGGGGTGCAGGTTGTACGGGTACACAGTCTTCTCCATCGGATGCCTCACCGGAGGTGGTGCTGGGGGGATGCGAGGATCGCCCGCGCGACGGCGGTGATGGCCCCGTTGAACGTCGCGTCGACCTTCGTACCGGCGGAGACCCCGGCAACGCCGAGGATCAGCGCCCGTTCCCGGTCGGTGAGTCGCTGCCGGATCAGCCGTCGGGCCAGTGCGTCGACGTACGCTCCGGCGGTGGCCGGTGGGGTGGCGACCAGCTTCTCCGCCCGGGTGAAGGTGAACACGGTGCGGTTGGCGGCGAGCAGGTCATGGGCCTCGTTCCAGCCGTTGACCATGGTGCCGACGGAGGTCCACGCGAGGTAGACGTCCGGGTAGCCGTCGGGCGTCGGTTGACCCATCGGGTGGTGACCCAGTTCGCGCAGCTTGTCGTGGATCTGCCGCAGGCCGCGGGCGTACGGGGTCCGCTGGTTGCCGCCGTTGTCGTGGTTGGGCGCGGCCTCGGGTGACACACCGAGCGTGCGGTAGGTGGCCACCAGGTACTCCAGCGGGCGGCGCACCTTCTGGCCCACCGCGGCCCAGAACTCCGACGAGCTGAACAGCGCGAGCAGCACCGGCTTGATCCGGCCCCGGTGGGAGGTGTACGCCTTCGCCAGCCGGTCCACAAGGGACTTGGGTGGGGTGTCCGAGACGAACCGGACGGCGAGGTTCTGCGCCACGTACCGGGCGGTCGAGGGGTGCAGCGCGAGATACGTGAGGTAGGCGTCGATCGCCGCCTCGGCCTTCTCCGGATCGGCGGAGTTGTTGGCGTGGGTGAAGCCCAGGATCTTCACCTTGCCGACGTAGTGCCGCTCCGGGCGGAACACGTAGCTGCCGTCCTTGACGCCCCGGCCGGTCTGCAACAGGGCCGCCTGGCGGACGTCGGCCTCGGTGTAGCCGCCGTCGACGCCCACCGAGTACAGCTCGAGGTTCTCCCGGGCCAGGTTCTCGTTGACCGCGTCGGCACGGGAGTCGACCTGGTTGAGGTAGAGCAGCAGTGCCGGATGCCGGTTGGCGGCCAGGAACATCTCCGGATAGCTGCCGAGCGCGTGCTCCCGGATGACGTCCCGGTCGAACGAGTTGCGGTAGACCTCGCCGCCGTCGAAATCGGCGGCCACGTGCAGGAAGTCGTTCCAGAAGTCGACCATCACCTCGAACAGCTGACGGTCGGACCAGATCTGCCGGGCGATCGTGGCATCCACCATCTCCCGCTCGGGCTGGGCACCACGTTCGTTGAGCTGATCGCGCTGGTCGCGCAACTGCTCCGGCGAGAGCTTGAGAGTGGGCAGCTCGGCGAGCTTCAACTCCGCCTTCGTCGGGGCGATCTTCTCCGGCTCCAGCTGCCAGCGCAGCCAGCCGTCGATGCCGCGCTCCTTGATCTCCGCGAGTACCGCGGCGGTGGGGCCGAAGGTCAGCCGACGGGCCAGGTGCAGCTCCGGGTCCTTGGCGAGCACCGTCTTCACGGTGACCTTGGTCGCCGCTGCGGCGGCGGCCGGACCGGAGAAGGCGCGCCCACCCTTCGGCGCGTTCTTCTTCAGCGCCTCGCCACCACGGGAGCCCATGTAGCTGTCGTTCTGCTCGGTGTACGTGCGTACCGTGCTCGCCTGCTGTCCGCTCGGGCGGGTGGGGGAGCCATCCGTCGGTTTGGCGATGGTGGCGTCGCCGGCGACCGCTGCCTCGTCGCCGAAGAAGGCGCGTACCCGGGGGTTCATCGCGAGCACCGCGCCACCGGCCACGACGGCGGCGCTACCGCCGAGGGTGGCCAACGCTCGACGACGGCCGGACGCACGGCGGGGTTCGTCGGCACCGTCCAGGTCGGGCAGTTCGCCGCCGGGCCGGGCCGGGTCCAGCGGCACGCCGTACCCGTCCGGGCCGATCCACTGCGGTCCGGGGCTCGGGGCCGGCCGCTGGCCCTGGTGAACGTAGGGCTCGGGTCGGTACGGATCGGTTCGATGGGTCGGATCGCCCTGCCGGGGGTGTGGTTGCGGGTACCGGCGCCCGTCCCATCCGCGCTCGTCCTGCCGTCGGTGTGGTGGCACCTGATGGTCGGCCATATACCGTTCCTGTTTTCTAACGTCGACGCACGACCGTGCCTCGGCCTGAGGTGCGGCGACTGATGTCCGAGGGGGTTGCCAGGGGAACGTAGTCACCGGCATCCGGCCTAACAAGGCAGCCGTTCGCGGCGCTCCCGCACACTTAAGACGAGTTTCACCGCGGATGCCGGACCGCCGGTTACCGGCCAGTTGGCCACACACCTCGCGAGCAGGGCTATTTCCTCGGCGACAGCGCCCACCAGCGCCGTTGCCACGCACGCGGGTGCCACGGGTCCGGTTCGGCGGCTTAGTAAAAATTAAGGTCCCGGTAAGGAGCCGTTGTGGCAGCTCGCCAGGGGTGAAAGTAGCACCAGGAAGAGCGCGTGAGCCCGCTCCGCAGCGGGTATTCCGCCGCACCGTTGCTGAACGCGTGAGGGGAAGGCACATGCTCAGCAAAGAGGATCAACGCAGATTCGAGCAGATCACCCGCCACCTGCGGGAGAGCGATCCGGCGTTCTTCGCCCGGCTCGACAATCGGGCCCGCGGTCGCCACGGCCGCTGGCTGCTGTTGCTGACCGTGGTGCTCTGGGCGGCGCTGCCGGCGACCACCGTACTCGCCGGCCGGCTGGCCGGGGCGATCTTCGCGGTGGTGCTGGTGACGAACGCGGCGCTGATGTGGCGGTTCCGTCAACGTTGGCTGTGAGTGCCGCCGGCCGCGTGCCGTCCCGGATCGAGCGACGGCGAGGCGGAAGCCGTTCGGTCCGGGACCGGACGTGACCGGCCGGCCTAGTCGCCGAGTTGGCGGTAGGCGTGACGCAGGCGTTCGACCAGTCCAGGCCCACCGATGGCCGGCGCGGGCGCGCCCAGTTGTCGTAACAGCAGATCCGGCCGGGCCGTCAGGCTCGGTGGGCGGTCCGGCAGTGGCACGGGCGGCAACCAGAACCGGTCCACCGCCTCGGCCAGCGGCGTGACGGGCAGGTCGGCGAGCGCCCGAAGGGCACCGGCGGCGGGCACGTCGACCTCATGGTGCCCGGTCCGTCCGCCGCCGGCGTCCGCCGGCCCGGCGTCCCGGCCGGTGTCGGCCGGGCCGGTCTCCGTCGACGCCTGGTCCTCGACGCGCAGTCGCCGCAGCCGGGCGAGCAGGTCCGCCCGGCTGCGACCACGCCAGTGCAGCAGGGTGAACGGGTCCGCGTCGAACGCCTCGGCGAGCAGGTAGAAGGTGGCGGCGAGGTGTTTGCAGGGCACCGCGACGTCCGGACACGAGCACCGCTGGTCCAGTTCGCCGATCGCCGCCGGAAACAGCGGGGCCTCGGCCGCGATGAACAGTTCCTCCAGTTCGGCCGGTAGGTCACCGGCGAGCAGCCGGGCGCTGAAGAACGCCTGGGCGGCGAGTTCCCGCTCGAGCCGGTCCCACAGCCGGGCCGGAAAGGGCGGCAGCGCGACGCTCACCTGGTACGGCTTGGCGCGCGAACCCTGCACCACCGCGGTCACCACGCCCGGCGCGACGTCGAGCCGGAGCACCTGGCCGGCGCGGGCGTACGACCTGCCCCGGGTCAGCCGGGTGCCGAGCGCGAACGACTCCAGCACCTCCAGGAAACGGCGGGACCACCAGGAGACCCCGATCGCACCCCGGGTGCTACGGGCCCGCAGGCCCCCGTCGACCCGGCGCGGCGGGCCGTAGTCGGCGAACCTGCCGCCGTCGTCGGCGCTCACTCGGCCACCGCCCCCGCCTCCAGGGCGAACAGGTCACGAAGCTGGGCGGTGGACAGCTCGGTGACCCACTGCTCGCCGGTGCCGACCACCGAGGCGGCGAGGCCACGCTTGTCGGCGATCAGCGCGGCGACCTTCTCCTCCACCGTGCCGGCACAGACGAACTTGCGGACCTGCACCCGGCGCCGCTGTCCGATCCGGAACGCCCGGTCGGTGGCCTGGTCCTCCACCGCCGGGTTCCACCACCGGTCGACGTGCACCACGTGGTTGGCGGCGGTCAGCGTCAGCCCGGTCCCGCCGGCCTTGAGCGACAGCACGAACAACGCCGGCCCGCCGGCGGACTGGAAGCGGGCCACCATCGCGTCCCGGTCGGCCTTGCCGACCCCACCGTGCAGGAAAGGCACCTCCCGACCGAACCGGGCCGACAGATGCCCGCGCAGCATCCCACCGAACTCCGCGTACTGGGTGAACAACAGGGCCTTCTCCCCGGCCGCCAGAACCTCGTCGAGGATCTCCTCCAACCGGGCCAGCTTGCCCGACCGACCGTCGAGGGGCGAGCCGTCGCGGAGCAACTGCGCGGGATGGTTGCAGACCTGCTTGAGGCGGGTCATGGTGGCCAGCACCAGCCCACGCCGCTCGATGCCGGTACTGGCTTCGATTCGAGCCAGCATGTCGTCGACGACCGCCCGGTACAACGCCGCCTGCTCCGTGGTCAGGTTGCAGAAGACCTCCATCTCCAGCTTCTCCGGCAGGTCCGAGATGATCGACGAGTCCGTCTTGAGCCGACGCAGCACGAACGGTCCGGTGATCCGGCGGAGCCGTTCGGCGGTCTCGGTGTCCCCGTGCCGCTCGATCGGCTCGGCGAACCGCTTGCGGAACGTCGCCGCCGGGCCGAGCAGGCCCGGGTTGGCGAACTGCATGATGGACCACAGGTCCGCCAACCGGTTCTCCACCGGCGTGCCGGTGACCGCGATGCGGTGTCGGGCGGGCAGTGCGCGGACCGCCTCGGCCTGCCGGGTGGCGGCGTTCTTGATGGCCTGGGCCTCGTCCACCACCAGCCGGTGCCAGTCGACGCCGGCCAGATCCGCGGCGTCCCGGGCGGCCACCGAGTACGTGGTGAGCACCAGGTCCGCGGCGTGCGCGGTGGCGGTGAACTCGGCGCCGCGGCTCCGCTGGGCGCCGTGGTGCACGTGTACCCGCTTGTCCGGGGTGAACCGGGCGGCCTCCCGCTGCCAGTTGCCGACCAGCGACATCGGACAGATCAGCAGGGTCGGACCGGCCTGCGGCGGGTCGGCGGCCAGCAACGCCAGCAGTTGCACCGTCTTGCCCAGCCCCATGTCGTCGGCGAGCACCCCACCGAGCCCCAGCGACTGAAGGAACGCCAGCCAGGCCAACCCCCGCCGTTGGTACGGCCGCAGCGTGCCCTGGAAGGACGGCGGCTCGTCCAACGGGGCGAGCCGGCGGTCCACGGCACCGGCGAGCAGGTCGCCGAGCGCGCCGTCGGCGCTCACCTCCAGCACCGGCAACGCGTCCGGTTGTTCGGCGTCGGACAGGCCGAGCCGCAGCAGGTCGGCCACGGTCAGCTCGCCGGTGGACCGCAGCAGGCGCAGGCCGGCGGCGAGCCGCTTCGGGTCCAGTTCGACCCACTGCCCCCGCAGCCGTACCAGGGGGGTCTTCAGCTCCGCCAGCCGGGTCAGTTCGTCGGAGGTCAACGGCTCGTCGCCGAGGGCCAACTCCCAGCGGTAGTCGACCAGGGCGTCCAGTCCCACCCGGTCGTCCGGGCCGGTCACCGCGCCGGGCGCGCTGCGGGAGCGGGCCCGCAGCCGGGCACCGAGCCGCGAGGTGGGGCGCCGCCACCAGGACGGCAGCAGCACCGTGAAGCCCGCGGCGTGCAGCGTCGGCGCGCCCTCGCGCAGGAATCGGTGCGCCCCCTCGGTGTCCAGCTCCAGCCCTTCCGGTCGGGCGGTGCGCAGCGCCTCGTCCAGTTCCGGCCACAGCCGGCTGGCCCGGCCGAGTTCGGCGAGCAGGATCTCCTGTGGATGGTCGCCGGCCACGGTCACGCCGCCGCCGCGCCACACCTGCCCGGCGTCGACGTGCAGCCCCGGCTCGTCGGTGGCGCGCAGTCCGAACTCGATCCGCCACGGGCCGGTGGTCGCGACGACCGCACCGGGGTCGGCCGGCACCACCGTCACCGGTCCGGTCAGCTCGTCGGCCGACGGCTCGACCAGCCGGAAGCTGGCCCGAACGGTGCCACCGGCGGCGTCGCGCTGCCACTGGTCCAGCTCGCTGCGCAGCGTGCGCAGCGCCGCCGCCTCGGCGGTGAACCCGCGCCGGGGGCCGGTCAACGCGCCCAGCCAGGCCGCCACGGCACCGTTCGGTCGCGTCCCCCAGGCCAGCGTCATCGGTGGCAGGACGGCGCGTACGGCCGCGTCGGTGAGCGCGTCGAGCGCGTCGGCGACCAGCAGCCCGGGCACCTCGACCGGCCCGTCGGACGGGTCGGACCCCCGGGGCGCGGACAGTTCCGCCTCGACCACGGCTCGGGCGGCGGGGGGCAGGGCCAGCGCCAGTGACCGGGCCCAGGCGGCGTCCGTGCCGGTCAGCAACGGCCGCCACACCGCCCGGGCGGAGCCCTCGGCGGTCGAGGGCTGGTCGGCGGCCGGGGCCGGATCGGCGAGGCTGGGCAGGACCCGGCCGCGCGTGGCCAGGTCGGTGGCGAAGTCGGCCAGCTCGGCGAGGTGGCGCAGGCTCGCGCCGGGGGCGGCGGCCAGCTTCTCGACGGTACGCAGCACCGACAGCGCGGCGTCCGGGGCGTACGCCAGCACCGGAACCTGCCACCCGGCGAGGGTGACCGGACCACGCACCGGTGCCAACTCGGTGGTGCGGACAAGTTCCGGCGAGTCCAGCGGCGACCCGGCGCGGGTGGGCAGGCGCAGCAGCGCCGCGCCGAGGTCGTCCGGTTCGGCGGCGTCGGCCAGCAGGGCGACGAGCGCGCCGTGCCCGGCGGCGAACGGGTGTGGGCGGGCCCGTGGTGCCCGGCCGGGGCGGCGCGGCGCCCGGGGCGGCAGGGTGCTGTCCTCGGCCCAGACCGCGAGCCCCCGACCCGGCAGCCACATCCCATGGACGACCAGCACGCACTCCCCCTCGGACCGGACGGGCCCGCACTACCGCGGCGGCGACCCGGGGCCAGGATAGGCGGCACCGACCGGCTAGCGTCGGCGCCATGTGCGACCTCCTGGTGATCGGCGGCCTCGGCGTCGACGTGCGGGTGCGGGTGCCCCGGCTGCCGCTGCCGGTGGTCGACTCGGTCACCGTCGACCCGATCGAGCTGCGGGTCGGCAACACCGGAGCCGGGGTGGCGCTCGCCGCACACGCGCTGGGGCTACGGGTGACGGTGGTCGACACGGTGGGCGTGGACCCGGCTGGTGCCGTCGTGCGGGCCGCGCTGGCCGGCACCGGCGTGCGGACGGTCCTGGCGGACGACCCGGCGGGTACCCGGCGGTCGGTGAACCTGGTCGACCCCGACGGGCGGCGGATGTCGCTGTACGACCCCCGGGACTCGGACGGTCCACCCCCGTTCACGGCGGCCCGGGTGGCGGAGCTGATCCAGGACGCCACCCACGTCCACCTGTCGATCATGGGATGGGTGCGGGAACTGCTGCCCGACCTCGCAAACCTGCTCAGCGAGGGGGTGGGCAGCTCGACCGACCTGCACGACTGGGACGGGCACAATCCGTACCACCCGCCCTTCGCCGACGTCGCCGAACTGGTGCTGGTCAGCGGTGCGGCGCTCGACGACCGGGCGGCGGCCGTGGCCGGCACGCTGGCGCCGCGCCCGGTGCTGGTGACCCGGGGCGCCGACGGCGCCGACCTGCACCTGGGCGGCGACGTGCAACGGATCCCGGCGGCCGTGCCGCCCGGCCCGGTGATCGACACCAACGGCGCCGGGGACGCCTTCGCGGCGGGGATCATCGCGGCCCGGTCGCGCGGCGCGACCTGGGCGGAGGCGGCCGGGTACGCGTCCCGGGTCGCCGCCGCGGCCTGCACCCACGACGGCATGGAGTACCCACCGGGCCTGCTGCCCCGCGACTGACCGATCGGAGTCCACTGCAGCGCGTCGTGCTTGACAACCTAATTGGTAAGTCGTAGCTTACCGTTCGTGGCTACTTACCAAGCCGACGAAGGCTGGGACGCCCTGGGCGACCCCACCCGTCGCGCCATCGTTGCGCGCCTGGCGGAACAGCCATGTGCCGTCGGCGAACTCGCCCGGGAACTACCGATCAGTCGACCCGCCGTGTCCCAGCACCTGAAGGTGCTCAAGGACGCCGGGCTGGTCGTCGACCGGCAGGTCGGCACCCGGCGGGTCTACCGGCTCAACCCGGCAGGCGTGGCCGCCCTACGCGACCAACTGGACACGTTCTGGCACCGCGCGCTGGACGGCTACCAGGACGTCGTCGAACAGCAGACCACCGAGGAGGACTCATGACCCAGGCAGCGGACGTGGTGGTGCGCCGCCAGATCATCGTGAACGCGCCCATCGAACGGGCCTTCACCACGTTCACCGAACGCTTCGGCGACTTCAAGCCACGAGAACACAACCTGCTCGGCGTCGCGATCAGCGAGACCGTGTTCGAGCCGAGGGTCGGTGGCCACATCTATGACCGTGGCGTCGATGGCACCGAGTGCCGCTGGGCGCGGGTGCTCGCCTACGACCCGCCGGACCGGGTCGTGTTCAGCTGGGACATCAGCCCCCGGTGGCGGGTCGAGACCGAGCCCGACAACACCAGCGAGGTCGAGGTACGGTTCGTCGCCGAGACCCCGCACCGCACCCGGGTGGAACTGGAGCACCGCCACCTCGACCGGCACGGCCCCGGCTGGGAGTCCGTCCGAGACGGCGTCGCCGACGACGGTGGCTGGCCGCTCTACCTGGACCGCTACGCCGCCCTGTGCACCGCGCCCGACTGACGGCGGGATCATCGCGCTTCGCCCTGCGGGTCGGCGACGGTCGGGGCAGGATGGGCGCATGGCATCCACGGTTGAGATCCCGCTGGTGGGCGGCACGGCCGACGGTGAGCACGTCACCGTCGAGCTGGACCCGAACGGCCGGCCCCCACTGACCCACCACCACCTGGGGCCGCAAGGGCTGGCGGCAGCGGAGATCTACGAGTTGGAGTCCGTCGACACCGACCGGCAGCAGTGGCGCTACTGCTGGCGGGGGCCGGCGGTCTGACCCCGACCCCCGTGCCGGTCAGGCGCCGACCTCGACCAGCGACCGGTTGCGCAGGCTCTCCAGCACCGCCCGGGTGACCTGGGAGGTGCCCCTGGCCTCGTCGCACACCCGCGCCACCCGCTGGGCGGTGACCTCGGCCCGCTGCTCGCGTTCGTCCCACAACTGGTCCACCTCGGCCAGCAGCGGGCCCTCCACCTCGCGTTCCACGCCACGCAACGCCGGCACCCCGAGTCGCTGCGCGAGGTCGAAGACCTTGCCGGCGTACGGCAGGGGCAGGAACGGGGTGCCCATCATCGCCGCGAAGATCAGGAAGTGCAGGCGCATACCGACCGCGAGGTCGAAGTGCTTCATCAGCCCGAGGATCTGCTGCGGTGAGTAGGTGCCGTGCAGGATGCGCCCCCGCTCGGCGGCGATCATGTGCGACAGCACGCCGTGCGAGTGCCGGATGTCGTCGCGTTCCATCGGCACGAACAGCACGTGCGCGTCGATCCGGTGCACCAGGAAGTCACCGATCTGGGCCAGCAGCCGGTGGTATCCGTCCACGTCCAGCCGTTCCGCCGCCCGGCCCGGTTCCCGCACGCTCATCCCGACCAGCCGTTTGCCGGCCGGCACACCCTCCTCGCGGAGGAACTGCGCGGGGAAGTCCTCCGGTTCCAGCAGGAACGCCGGATCGCCGGTGACGGTGATCGGGTTCAGCAGGCCGGCCTCCTCCAGCACCATCCGTGACTCCTGGTCGCGTACGGTCACCTGGACCGCGCCGGCCAGCGTCTCCCGGACCATGCCGGTGTCCACCATCTCGTTGAGCGGCCCGACGCCGACGGCGTACGTCAGCAGCGGCAGACCCCGCTCCTGCGCCACCCGGACCACCCGTAGGTAGCGGCGTGCCTCCTTGTCGTAGAGGATGCCGCCGCCGCCCAGGATGAGCAGGTCGAGCTGGGACAGCACGAGGGCCGAGTCGGTGCGGCTGACCCCCTCCCACGGCACCGCCTCCACGTCCGGGTGGGCGACGGCGGTGTGCGCCGGATTCCGTGAGAACACGATGATCCGCGCGTGCGGCTCCTGCTGACGCAGATCGGTCAGCAGACCGGTGAGGATCGCCTCGTCGCCCAGGTTGCGCCCACCGTACGAGCCGAGCACGCCGATGGTCAGTCCGGCACGCGTCATCCGTCGCTCCTCCCCAGGTGCGTCCGTTCGAGGTTTCCCGCTGCGCCGGTGAACAGTCCTCGCGGTCTGCTCGGCGGCGGTTGACGAATGGGTGCGGCCGGCGCCCTGGCCGACCGGACAGACTGCGGCATTCCACGCGGGGCCGCTGTCGACAAGCCGACTACCCCGGCAACGGTCGGCTGCGGCGCGCGTCAGGCGGTCACAGATTAGCTCGATGGGGTGACAGAGCGTGGTTGACCCTGGTTGGCGGCTTTGCGAGGGTGTCGACCGGATCCCGCACCCCGAGCGGCTGATCCACGCGGCGGCCGGGGCACGACTGGGGCTGCACCCTGCCCGCCGCCACAGCCCCCGCAGCCCCGAGCGGAGAACTCGATGTCGTCAGGTAGCACCCTGCCCCGCACCGGACTCGACGTGGTCACCATCGGCGGCACCGCTGGTGTCGGCGTCGTGCAACTGTCGTTGCCGCTCGTCATCGCCGCTGTCGGTGTGCTGATGGTGGTCACCGGTGCCTGCATGATCCGGTTGACGTTCCGACGCGGACGGCCGATCGACGGATGAGCGCGCGCATCGGACCCCGACGGGTGCTGCTCGCGGCGGCGGTCGTGCTGGCCGCCGCGGCAGTGTGGGCGATACACCACGTGTTCGCGGTCTCGGGCGCTCTCGACGGCGCCGGGCACCGCTTCACCTACGTGTACGCGGGCTTGTTCCTGTTGCTGTTGTGGCAGATCGGCGGCGCCTACCTGGAGCGGCCGGCGACGGCGACCGGCCAGGCCCGCGAGTATCTCGACGGGTTGCGGGTGGTGGCGATCGTCCCCGTCTACAACGAGGACCCGGCGGCGCTGCGTGCCTGCCTAGAATCCATGGTCAGGCAGACCCGCACCCCTGACGTCATCTACGTCGTGGACGACGGTTCGACCGACACCGGCGGCTACGACACCGTGCGGCGGTGGTTCATGGCCACCGCCCCCAGGCACGGCATCGCGGTGTCGTGGCATGTCCAGGCCAACGCCGGCAAGCGGCACGCGCAGGCCGTGGCGGTACGCACCACCGGCGACGCGGACATCTACTGGACGGTCGACTCGGACACGGTCTCCGATCCGCGGGCGCTCGACGAGTTGCTGCTGCCGTTCGCTGATCCTCGTGTGCAGTCGGTGGCCGGCGTGGTGATGGCCGCGAACGTGGGGTCGTCGTTTCTCGCCCGGATCACCGACCTGTGGTTCGTCACGGGTCAGCTCACCGACCGGTCGTCGTTGTCGGTGTTCGGAGCGTTGTGGGTGAACTCCGGCCCGATCGCCGCCTATCGGGCTGACGTCGTCCGGGACAACCTTGACGGCTACCTGACGGAACGGTTCTTCGGCCGGAACGTGGCCTTCTCGGACGACTCCCTGTTGACGTTGTACGCGATGGTCAGGGGGCGCACCGTGCAGCAGCCGACCGCGTTCGCGTTCGCGTTGATGCCGGACCGGTTCGGCCACCTGTGCCGCATGTACCTGCGGTGGATGCGGGGCAGTTTCATCCGCTCCTGGTGGCGGGTGCGGTACCTGCCGCTGCGGTCGTACGCCTGGTGGGCACATCTGCTGCGCTGGGCGTCGATGGTGGTCGCCACGGTGGTGTTCGTGACCGTCGTGTTCGTCTCCCCGGTGGTCGAACCGACGCTCACGGCACTGCCGTGGCTGTTGTCGGTGACCTTCATCGTCGGGTGGGCACAGACGTTGCGCTATCTGACGGTCCGCCGCTCTGACGAATCGACCGGCCGCCGGGTGTGGACGTGGCTGCTGGCGCCGGTGGCGGTGGTGTTCGCGGCGGTGGTGTTGCGAGTGATCCGCTGGTACGGGGCGGCGACGTGCTGGCGGACCGGTTGGGGCACCCGGCAGCAGGTGGAGGTCGTGCTGGCGCGCTGACCGCCGTACGCGGGCCGGCGGTCGGCAACCTCACCCCTGCCGACCGCCGGCCCGCACGGCTTACGCCCGGCAGTCCTGGCGGACCCTTCGACGAGGGAAACGCCTTGCCCGCTCGGGTGCCCGCCGGGCAGCGTGAAGGCCATGCGCACGCAGACGAGGAATCGGTTGCGGTGGGCCCAGTTGCCCCCCGATGTCCGATCCGCCGTGGAGGAGATCCTCGGCGACCGGGTGGTCGAAGCGGTGTCGCAGCCCGGCGGATACTCCCCCGGCACCGCCGACCGGGTACGCACCGCCAACGGTCGGCGCGCCTTCGTCAAGGCGGCAAGCCCGGCGCAGAACCCGGACACCCCCGACATGCACCGGGCCGAGGCGCGGATCACCGCCAGGCTGCCCGAGTACGCCCCGACGCCCCGGTTACTCGGCTGTCACGACGACGGCCACTGGGTGGCCCTGGTACTCACCGACGTCGACGGGCGCCACCCGGTCACCCCGTGGCGCACCGACGAACTCGACGCGGTGCTGGACGCCCTGCACCGGATGGCGACGGCACTCACGCCCAGCCCGGTGACGGAAGTACCGCTCATCGCCGAGCGGCTGGCCGACGAGTTCGCCGGCTGGTGGCGGATCGTCGACGACCCGCCACCGGAGATGAACCCGTGGGCCCGGGCCCATCTCGACGAACTCCGCTCCTGGGCGGACCGTGGCCTCGCGTCGCTGACCGGCGACACCCTGTGCCACGTGGATCTCCGCGCGGACAACCTGCTCGTCGACCGGACCGGCCGCGTCACCGTGGTCGACTGGCCCTGGGCGGCCCGCGGCCCGGCCTGGTTGGACACCGCGATGCTGCTGCTCGACGTACGCCTGCAGGGTGGGCACGACACCGAGGCCCTGCTGCGCCGCCTGCCGCTGACCGCCGCAGCCGACCCTGACGCGGTGACCGGCCTCTACGCCGGCCTGGCCGGCTTCTTCACCGACCGGGCCCGCCTGCCCCCGCCGCCGGGCATCCCCACCCTCCGGGAGTTCCAGCACGCACAGGCCGAGGCCCTGCTCACCTGGCTGGCCGAGCGCGCCGACACCTGACGTCGGCCCCGCCGGACCCGCGCCCCGCCCGATCTTCGAGGCAGCAACATCCCCGAAACTGCCGCCTCCAGCGAAAGTGACACCGCAACATCCCCGAAGTAGTTCCATCCTGAATCCGCTGGTCAGTAGGTCTTGACCGTTGGGCGGTGGTGGGTGATTGAGCAGGTCCACGAAGAGATGATCTCCGGGTTGATCGTTTGCCCGGCACCAGCGTGGCCTGCATGACATACAGGTGAGCCCTCGGCCAGGGTGTTCGGTCGTGACACACAAAAACCCGCCGGCCGAGGGCTCGCCGCTTGTCTACCAGCCCCGTCTGCCGCTGTCCACGAAGACACTGACCACGGTCACCACCGCCATCCGCCGTCACCGAGCCCAGGTGCGCTCACGATGGCGCAAGCTACCCGACCACAGCGCAGCAGCGATCGTCCTGGCCGTGCTGCGTCACGACCAACGCCCGGTCGACCTGGCCGCCGCCAATGGCATCTCCGCCAACACCGTCCGCCGCTGGGTCAACCAGGTGATCACCACCCTCGCCGCCCAGATGCCCCGACTGTCCCGGATCCTGCGCCGCGCCCGCCACCACACACAGGTGGTCCTGCTCGACGGCACCCTGATCCCCGTCCAACGCCCCCGCGACCGACGCCGCCGCCACGCCCACTACAACGGCAAACACAAAACCTTCGGCCTGACAGTGCTCGCCATCACCGACCTGACCGGAAACCTGCTGTGGATCTCCGCCGCCTACCCCGGCCGCACCGCCGAGATCACCGCAGCCCGCCGCCACCGCATCCCCGCCCACCTACGCCACCACGACCTGGCCGCCATCTGCGACCTCGGCTTCACCAACCTCGACGACCAACCCGGCCCCTACCCCGGCCTACGACCACGCCGCCAACCCCCCGGCCGACCCGACGACCACCCCACCATCATCACCGGCCGCCGACCCGCCCGCGCCCACCCACTGACCCGCTACCAACACGCCGTCAACAACCTCATCGCAGGCGAACGCGCCACCAACGAACACGGCTTCGCCGACCTGAAGAACTGGCGCATCCTCCACCAACTACGCGGCAACCACCGCCACGCCACCACCCTGCTACGCGCCCTCACCGTCCTCACCCAAAGCCACATCACCCGCTAACAACCAAACGAGACGCGCCAAACGATCAACCAAAAGATCACCCACCCCGCAACCAGCCCACCCACCACCACCAACCCCACAGTCAAGACCCCCCTACCAGCCCAAACAGGATGGAACTACTTCCCCGAAGTTGCTGCCGCATGTCGCGGTGACCCCACACGCGCCAGCGGGGGTGGCGGGGTCGGGGGTGTCAGGTGGGTGGGGTGGAGACGTGGGTGAGGAAGGGGAGAACCGCCGTGGGCAGGGCGGGTGAGTCGACGATGTCGTAGTGGGTGAGTCCGGGCAGGACGGCCAGTCGAGCGGCCGGCCGGTCGGTGCCGTCCCACCCGGCGTCCCGGTGCCCGCCGCCGAGCAGGCCGAAGAACTCCACCATGTGTGCCGGGCGGACCGAGTCGGCGTCGGCGAAGACAAGCATCGTCGGGGTGGTGATCGAGGCGACCTCCGGGGACCAGTCGTAGTCACGACGCAGCAGCTCACCGGTCCTGGTCCAGAGCAGTGGCCAGTCCTGGGGCCGGGGTGCCACGCGACGGTACAGCTGCTCGGGCGGGGTGCCGCGCATCCGTTCGGCGGCCGCCTCGTCGGGCTCGGGCATGCCGGCGAGCACCTCGGGAAACCAGCCCTGCCGCCGGCACGGCGCGGAGACCACCACCAGACGACGGAGCAACTGCCGGTGCTGCACCGCCATCCGCAGCCCGACCCCACCGCCGAGGGAGAAGCCGAGCACCTCGGCCTCGGCCAGGCCGAGGTGCACGATCAGCGCCGCCACGTCGTCGGCCATCGACTCGTACCGCAGTGGGCGTCCGGTGTCCGGGGTGCGGCCGTGACCGGGAAGATCGACGCTGACCACCAGGCGACGTCGCGCCAGCGCCGGCCGGATCGCGGCGAAGGTCTCCACCGTGCCGAACCCGCCGTGCAGCAGCACCAGCGGTCGACCGGCACCCTGCGTCTCGTACCAGAGTCGGACGCCGTCGAGCCGCGCGTAGCCCATCTGACTCCTTCCACGTCCGGGTCGGGACCGACCACGCCGCGCCGAATCCCGTCCGAGCGGACCAGGGCCGAGTGGGTCGACGCCGATACGATCGGTGGGACTCGATCCTCTCAGTAGGTGCCCACCCGGACGAGGTGAGCTGCGGTGGCCGTCGTCGTCGACCTGCTCAACATCACGATCATCCTGCACGGGCTGCTGAAGGTGACCGCGATCACGAATGCGATCCGCTGGATCAGCGAACGGGGCCGGGACTACCGGCTCGCGTACGACCGGATGCCGCCCGCCGACGACGCGGCCAAGCTTCGCCTGCTGGACGAGTGCGGCGGCACCTTCTTTCCGTTCGGCGCCAAAGATCACCGGATCCGGCGACGGTACCTGCGGTGGCAGCGACGATCCCGGCCGTGGCGGGCGGCGGCCGTCGCGCTGCGGCTCTGGGCCACGGTCTGCTTCACCGCGCCCGGACTGGTCGCGTTGACCGTCCTCAGCACCGCCGGGCCCGCCTTCCTCCTCCCCCGGCCGCCGGGCGCCCGCTGGCTCACTCTCGCCGCCGCACTCGTCGCCGCCGCCATCGTCATCGCGATGTTCTTCGAGGCCCTGACCTGGTATCTGACCGTACGCGGCTACGCCCGCCGGTTCCTCACCACGGGCTTTCACCGGACCCGGGTCGACTCGACCGGGGAGAACCTCGCGGAGTTGCGCGTCTACATCTACCTCGCCGCCTCGATGGTGCTGGCCAACTCCATGCTCTGCCTGACGGCAGCGGTCTCCTTCGGCTCCTTCCGATACCTCGACGGCAGCGCGGTCGGCTACGGTCCCAGCGCCGTCGCCGCGGCCTGCCTGCACACCGCGTCGAGCATGTCCTTCCTGGGCGAGTCGCCCTTCACCACGCACAATTCGGTGGGTAGCCTGATCGGCGTGCTCGACCTCGGGTCGGGCGTGATGCTGATCCTGTTCGGGCTGACGCTGCTGCCCGCGATCCTCAACCTGAGCGGACGAACCGAGTAGAGGGTGTGGTGGGCGCGGCAGGTTTCGCACCTGCGACCGAGCGTGTGCGACGCTCTCGTCACCGAGTCAGTCACCCGGCACTCGATTCTGGTTGCTCCGGGGCCAGCGAGCCCTAGCAGCACGTACGGCTTGAGCGCGCTCGACGAGTTGAGCCGCCAACGCCTCCGCTCGCTCCGGAGACAGTGCCAACCACCCGTGAGGCGCGTCATCGCCTGGACCAGGCAGATCGCGTGTCAGAGTCTCGGGCGGCAGCTCGACGTCCAACCGAACGAAGAAGCCTGTGATGTTGCCGAAGTCGACATGCGCTTCGAGGTATCGCTCATCGTCAAGAGGCACGCCGGCATCGTCGTTGATGACGCACAGATTGGGAATCACGTTGAGGAGGGCTCGAGGCCGGACTCGGTGGATCTCTGTCAGACGCAGTCCGATAGGAAGCGGAACATGGTGCGCCCTCCCGTGACCTGCGGCAGCCTGCTCGGAACGCTAGTCACGTCCCGTCTTGGGCTCACGTCATTTGGTCGCTGGTTGCCGACGCTTCACGCTTGTGCCCCGTATGTGCCCGGACGGCTCCATGACCTTGAACGGCTGTCGCAGCATGGCGGGCAGGTCGCCCAGGGTAGCGAAAGCCGGTCCGCCCCAGCTGGGATCGGTGTCGTTGTGCTCCGTGGTTCGGAAGACGGTCATTCCGGCTGCTGCCGCCCCGGCCAGCTCACCGTCTGCGCCGTCGCCAACAAAGATGCACTCCGCCGGCCCAACGCCTAGGCGCTCGGCAGCAAGGTGATAGATCGCCGGGTCGGGCTTGGCCAGCCCGACGTCGCAGGAGAAGACCGCGGCGTCGAACCGTTGGGCGAGCGGACTCTGCGGCCATGCCTCGGCAGTGTCCGAGGTGGCGTTGCTGATCAGGGCCAGTGGATGCCCGTCGTCGCGTAGTGCGTCGAGCACGTCCAGAGTGGCGGTCGAGACACTGACCAGCACTCGCCGCCCGAGGGCTCGCCGATGCTCACCGGCACGTGACACCTGCTCTTTGGTCGGTGTGCCGCCAAGGCGTCCGGCAAGGATGCGGACGGTCTCCTCCACGTCCCACCGGACCAGTCGGTCCCGCCAGGTCGCGTGGTAGGCGGCGACCAGCGCGACCGGAGCCACTCCGACCATGACCGCCATCTCGCCGACCACCCGGTCACGCTCCTCGTCGGCACCATGGATCAGAGTATGGAAGAGGTCGAAAATCACTGGTTGAGACACCTTCAGCAGCCTACTGAGATCGTCGTCGCTGTCGCCTTGCTTGCCACCCTTCTGTCACCGAACCGCCCTCCGGGAAGCGGGCCGCCGCCCGGCCCGCCGTGTCAAGCGGACCTTGACGGCTCGTACGGACGCTGGCGGGTCGGACGGTGGCTGCTCGACTCGTCCGGGTCGACGGTGGGCGGGATTACTACCCACCGCAGCCACCCACGGACCGCGACCCAGCCATGCTGGAGCCGGAGCGCCCCACGTCGTCCAGGCCA
This sequence comes from Verrucosispora sp. WMMC514, assembly GCF_027497295.1. Classification (NCBI taxonomy): domain Bacteria; kingdom Bacillati; phylum Actinomycetota; class Actinomycetes; order Micromonosporales; family Micromonosporaceae; genus Micromonospora; species Verrucosispora sp. WMMC514. The sequence continues at coordinate 698,236 of NZ_CP114906.1, forward strand.
TCGCCCGGCACGCGGACGTGAAGCTGAGCCCGAAGATCTATTCGCACGCCAACCTCGACGCCATGCGCCAAGCGCTCGGCAAGCTCGACGGCCGGCTGTCGTGACCACCGTTGCCGTCACCGTAACTGTCACGGCCCGGAGAATTGATCTCCGGGCCGTCGTTGGTGCTGGTGATGTGTGGTGGGCGCGGCAGGTTTCGAACCTGCGACCCCTCGCTTGTAAGGCGAGTGCTCTCCCACTGAGCTACGCGCCCGGGACGCCGTACGGCGGACCGGCGGTTGGCAAGCTTACCCTGCCAGCCGCCGGCCCGGACGGACGCCTCGCACCCGACGGGTCGGGTCAGGCCATGGCCTCCGCCAGGGCCTTGCGCCAGCCTTGCTGATCGCGGGCCTCGCCGGGCGGATTCATCTCGGCGAAGCGGACCAGGCCGGCCCGGTCGATGACGAAGGTGCCGCGGTTGGCGATGCCGGCGACGTCGTTGAAGACGCCGTACGCCTGGGCGACCGCGCCGTGCGGCCAGAAGTCCGACAGCAGCGGGAACTCGTAGCCCTCCCGCTCCGCCCAGATCTTGTGGGCGTACACCGAGTCGACGCTGACGGTCAGCACCTGGATCTCGTCGTTGACGTACTCGTCGAGGTTGTCCCGCACCTCGGTCAGCTCACCCTGGCACACGCCGGTGAACGCCAGCGGGTAGAAGACCAGCAGGACGGTGCGTCGGCCGCGGAAGTCGGAGAGCCGGACCTGCTGGTTGTTCTGGTCCTTCAACACGAAGTCGGGCGCCTCGACGCCAACCTCGATGGGCATGCGAACTCCTCGGGTGGATTCGGGACGGCCTCGGTCGCTCGCCGTGGGTCGGGTTACTTCTTGCCCTTGGCGCCGCGACGCAGCACGAGTCGGGCACCGCTCCAGTCCTTGCCGGCGTTGACCGTGGAGGTCTGCTGGAGGCCGGCGGTGGGTGCGGACTCGGCGATCTCGCTCGGCTCGACGTGGCCCTCGCGGCCGGCCTTGGGCGTCAGCAGCCACACGACCCCGTTGTCGGCCAGCGGGCCGAGGGCGTCGACGAGCAACTCGAAAAGATCACCGTCGCCGTCCCGGTACCAGACCAGCACCGCGTCGACGACCTCGTCGGTGTCCTCGTCGACCAGATCTCCACAACGGTCGGTCAGGGCGTCCCGGAGATCGGAGTCGACGTCGTCGTCGTAGCCCATCTCCATGACGACCATCCCCGGCTCGATGCCGAACCGGTCCGCCAGGCTGCGTACCCCGTCAGCAGCCTGACCAGCGGTCGCGCTCACTGTCGCGTGCCTCCTCATCTCGTCCGAGCCGGCGTCTGCTCGACGCCGTCAGGCAAAGTCCACACAGTTGTGCCCTCCTGCGCAAGTGGCGCACCGGGTGGAACGAAATTTACCGTGCCAGCAGCGTACGGGCACCCTGGGTGATGGCCTCCTCGGACACCAGGACCTGGCGGGCGGCCGGACCCAGGGGCACAAAAGAGTCAACCGCCGCCACCCGGCGTGCCGCCCCGACATATCCGGCGTCCACCAACGCGGCGATCACTCCCTCGCCCACCCCACCGGACCGGCGGGTCTCGTCCACCACCAGCACCCGACCGGTCGCGGCGGCCTCTCGGATGAGGTCGGCCACCGGCAGCGGCGCGAGCCAGCGCAGATCCACGACCCGGGTACCGATGCCCTCGTCGGCCAGCACCGAGGCGGCCCGCAGGGCCATCCGTACGCCGTTGCCGAAGGTGATGATCGTGACGTCCTCGGCCGAACCGACGCCGTACACCCGGGCCCGCCCCACCGGGACGTGACCACCGGCCCAGGCGGCCGGCTCGGCGTAGGGGGCGAGCCACTCGCCGTCACCGTCGGTGTAGAGATCGCGGGTGTGGTAGAGCGCGATCGGCTCCAGGAACACGCAGACGCTGCCGTCCACCGCCGCGCTGGCCAGGCAGGTCCGCAGCATCGCCGCCGCGTCGTCCGGCCGGGCCGGCACGGCGATCACCAGGCCCGGCACGTCCCGCAGTACGGCCACCGAGTTGTCGTTGTGGAAGTGCCCGCCGAAGCCCTCCTGGTACGCCAGCCCGGCCACCCGCACCACCATCGGGTTGCGCCACGCCCCCTGTGAGAAGAACCGCATGGTGGCCGCCTCGCCCCGCAGCTGGTCCTCGGCGTTGTGCAGATACGCCAGGTACTGGATCTCCGGCACCGGCAGCATGCCGGCCAGGCCCGCGCCGAGACCGAGGCCGAGGATCGAGGTCTCGTCGAGCAGCGTGTCGAACACCCGGGCGGCACCGAACCGGTCACGCAGCCCCTTGGTCACCCCGTAGACCCCGCCCTTGGCGGCGACGTCCTCGCCGAAGACCGCCATCTGCGGGTGGTTGAGCAGCCCGTCGGTGAGCGCCGCGTTGAGGCTCTGTGCGAGGGTGAGCGGCCCGGCGAGTTCCGGCGGCTTGCCGCCGAACGCCTCGGCCCGCGCCCCGGCGTCCGGGCCGGCGGCGCGGGCACCCGCGTCCGCGACCGCCAGGGCCACCCGGACCGGGCGGCGCGGTGCCAGTGGGGCGATCACCTCGGCGGCGTCGGTTAGCTTCGGTTCGTCGAGCACCTCCTCGGCGATCCGGCGGACCTGCCAGCCGATCTCGTCGTAGCGGTCCAGCAGTTCCGCTCCGCTGGCCAGTCCGGCGTCGACCAGCCGCCGCGCGGTGGCGACCACCGGGTCCCGGGCCACGTCGGCGGCGATCTCCGCGGCGGGGCGGTACGCGCTCTCGGCGTCCGCACCGGCGTGGCCCATCAGCCGGACCGTGGTCAGGTGCAGCACGGCCGGGCGTCGGTGCCGGCGTACCCAGGCCGCCGCCTCGACCGCCACCTCGTAGGTGCCGACCAGGTCGGTGCCGTCGGCGGCGAAGTACCGGATGCCGGGTTTGGACCGCAGGGCCGTCGCCACCCATCCCTGCGGCGACCGGACGCTGATGCCCAGCCCGTTGTCCTCGCAGATGAAGAGCACCGGGATGCGCAACCCGGTGTGGTCGTACCAGCCGGCGGTGTTGAACGCGGCCGTGGCGCTGGCGTGGTTGATCGAGGCGTCGCCGAACGAACAGACCACGATGGCGTCGGCCGCCCAGGGCGTCGGTTCGGGCTCCGCACCGGTTCGGTTCGCTTCCCCCCGGGCGTCGAGCCGGCGCAGTCGCTCGACCGCGAGACCCATCCCGACCGCGCGGGGCAGGTGCGAGGCGATGGTGGAGGTCGTCGGGACCACCGCGAGATCGGCCCGGCCGAACACCTTGTGCCGGCCACCGGCGATCGGTTCCTGGCTGGAGGCCACCATGCCGCGCAGGACGTCCCGGGCCGCCTCGGCGTACGCCCGGGGCACCGGCCGCTTGACCACCGCCATCCGGACGCTGCCGGTTCCGACGCCGTCGCCCGGCCCGGTGACCGGCACGGTCACGGCGGCGGGCCTGGGGTCGGCCAGTGGCACTGCTGCCGGTCGGTCTGCGGCCCCGGCTGCCTTTCCCGCCGGGTCGACGGCGGGGTCGTCGGCGGCCGCGTCCGTCCGGTCGTTCGCCGCGTCGGACCCGTCGTCGGGCGCGCCCGCGCCGCCCGGCGGGTTGGGTTCCGCCGCGTCGGGCCTGTCACCGGGTGCGCTCGCACCGCTCGGCGGGTCGGTTGCCGTCGTGGCCGGACCGCTCGCCGGCTCGTCCGGCGCACCGGCGATCTGTCGTTCGCCGGTCTCCGCCCGGTCCGGGAGGGCGGACTGCCGGCCGGAGGCGTCGACCTCGACGGGCTGGCCAGCCTCCGCCGCCTCCGTGGCCGGACCGGCGCCGGCGATCGCCACGGCCGGCGACAGTGTCGGCGGCACGACCGGCGCGGGAGGCACAGCCGGTATGGGCGGCGTGGACGGGTCGGCCTGGGCGGCGCGGACGCAGTAGAAGGCGCCGGAGCGGTAGTGCAGCAGGGCCGGATCCGTGGGCCGCAGGGCCGCCGCCACCGCGGCGTTGCCCTCGTGACCGGCGGAGCCGATGGTGTAGTAGCCCTCGCCGAAGCTGCGCAGCCAGCGGGCGGCCAGGTCGAGTTGCCGGCTGGTGACCTGGGCGTCGAAGAGGTCCAGGAGTTGGGTACCGGTCAGCGCGCTGCCCTCGGCCACCGGGCGCGTCGGGTCGCCACGATGCGGCGGTGTGGCGAGGGCGGCCAGGCTCTCCCGGAACCGGTCATCGAGATCCTGCGGGGTGGTCACGTCCGACAGCATTACCGACCGGGGCACGCATCGCACAGTCGAGTGCGTTTCACGCCCGCCCGGTCGGGCCGCAGTCCTCGGGACAGCCGCCGTCGGAGACCTTCCACACCAGCTCACGCAGCGCGGCGAGTTCCTCGTCGTCGAGCGCGGTCAGCAGCCGCGAGTCGGAGAGCACGAGATGGACCCGATCACGCATCCGCCGCCCGGCGTCGGTCACCACGAGCGTCTTCTGCCGCCGATCGGTCGGGTCGACCCGGCGCTCGACCAGCCCGGCCTGCTCCAGCTTGTCGACCAGGGCGGTGACGTTGGACCGGTCGCAGCGCAGCTGCTCGGCCAGGTCGCGGGCGGGCAGCGGACGGTCCGGGTCGAGTTGGTACAGGGCACGGGCCACGGCCGGGGTCAGGCCCAGCGCGGCGATGTCGAGATCCTGGTGGTGCCGCAGGGCGGCGGCGACGTGCATGATCCGGCGTACCGCGTCACCGGCCAGCCCGGCGCGGTCGACCGGTTCCCGGCCGACCGGGGCGATGATCGGCCGTGACATGGTCACATCCTAGGTCGGCGGACCCCCGCCGACCTCGTCCGATCGGTGTCGGCGGCCGGAAGGTTCGCCGGATCTGCCGCGCTCGGCCCTTGTTCGGGCAATAGCGGCGGGAAAGGGTTCTTTCTTTCACCCCCGATTCATCGACGGAAGCGAGTCTCCCCGTGGACCACGTACCGACCTGGGGAGGCAAATCGTGTCGTTGTCCCGACGTTCCATCCTGCTCTCCGGCCTGGCGGCGGGCGCGGCCGGTGCCACCGGAATCGCCGGTGGCGCGCTGCCCGCGAGCGCGGCGCCGGCTCCGTCCCGGCCGCCCGGGAGAGCCCTGGCCTACCCGTTCACGCTCGGTGTCGCCTCCGGCGACCCGGACCACGAGGGCTTCGTGCTCTGGACCCGGCTGGCGCCGCAGCCGCTGGCCGAGGACGGTCTCGGCGGCATGCCCGACCGCATGGTGCCGGTCTTCTGGGAACTCGCGGCCGACGAGCGGTTCCGGCACGTCGTGCGGCGGGGAGTCGTCGACGCGCACGCGGCGAGCGCGCACAGCGTGCACGTCGAACTCACCGGCCTGCTGCCCGGCCGGGAGTACTTCTACCGGTTCCGGGTGCAGCGGCACCTGTCGCCGGTCGGGCGGACCCGCACCGCACCCGCACCGTGGAGCCTGCCCGCGACGCTCGCCATGGCCTTCGCCTCCTGCTCGCAGTACGAGCACGGGTACTTCACCGCGTACCGGCGGCTGGCCGAGACCGAACCGGAACTCGTCCTGCACCTGGGCGACTACCAGTACGAGTACGCCCGGGACACCTACACCGCACCCGGTGGGAACCCGCGCGACCACGAGGGTCCGGAGACCCGCACGCTCGCCAACTACCGGCAGCGGCACGCCCAGTACAAGACCGACCCGGACCTTCAGGCGGCCCACGCCGTCGCGCCGTGGGCGGTGGTCTTCGACGACCACGAGGTGGAGAACAACTGGGCCGACGACGTGCCGGAGGCACCCGACCCGGACTTCCCGGCCCGGCGGGCGGCCGCCTTCCGCGCGTACTACGAGAACATGCCGCTACGCCGCACCTCGCTGCCGCGCGGCGTCGACATGCAGCTCTACCGGCGGCTGCACTGGGGCCGGCTGGCCACCTTCCACCTGCTCGACACCCGGCAGTACCGCGACGACCAGGCCTGCGGTGACGGCTACCAGTCGTGCCCGGAGGCGGCCGAGCCGAGCCGCTCCATCCTCGGCGAGCGGCAGGAGGCGTGGCTGCTGGACGGGTTCCGCCGCTCCTCGGCCCGCTGGGACCTCCTCGCCCAGCAGGTCTTCTTCGCCCAGCGGGACCGCGACTCCGGACCACTCACGGTGACCAGCATGGACGCCTGGGACGGTTACCTCGCCTCGCGGGACCGGATCACCCGGGGCTGGCTGGCGGCCGGGGTACGCAACCCGGTCGTGCTCACCGGCGACGTGCACGCGCACTGGGCCAGCGACCTGAAGCTCGACTACGCCGATCCGACCTCACGCACCGTCGGCAGCGAGCTGGTGTGCTCCTCGATCACCTCGGGTGGCGACGGGGCGGACTCGGCGACCGGGACGCACCCGTGGCTGGCCTGGAATCCGCACCTGCGCTTCCACAACAACCTGCGGGGTTACGTCCGGACCACGCTGACCGGGGAACAGCTCACCGCCGACTTCGACGTGCTGCCGTTCGTGAGCAGCCCGGGTGCCCCCGCCCGGACCCGCGCCCGGTTCGTCATCGAGGACCGTGTCCCGGGGCTGCACCTGACCCGGGACGACCCGCCGGCCGCCGCGCGGGCCGCCGGTGCGGACGTCGACGCCGGGCAACGCACCGTGGAGACCGAGACCGTTCGGCCCTGACCGGCCGCTCGGCCGGGAACGCCGCAGCTTCCGCGACCGCGCCGTCTGCCCCGGGGGGCGACGGCGCGGTCCTGCCCGGGACACCGCGGGTGGCGTCAGCCGGAGAGAAAGGAGAACCGGACCTGCCGGGTGGGGTTGTCACCGTTGGTGTCGACCAGGCAGATCGACTGCCAGGTACCCAGGGCCAGCCGCCCACCGAGCACCGGCAGCGTCGCGTACGGGGCGACGAAGGCGGGCAGCACGTGATCGCGACCGTGTCCCGGTGAGCCGTGCCGGTGCCGCCACCGCTCGTCGGTCGGCAGCACGGCGTCCAGCGCGGTGAGCAGGTCGTCGTCCGAGCCTGCCCCGGTCTCGATGATGGCCACGCCGGCGGTGGCGTGCGGCACGAAGACGTGCAGCAGCCCGTCGCCGCAGCCGGCGACGAACTGCTCGGCCTCGGCGGTGATGTCCCGGACGGTCGGCCGGGAACCGGTCCGGACGGTGATCAGTTCGCTGCGCACACCCGCATTCTTCCGCACCGGGCGACGGCCCGCCGCGACCGCCGGGGGACGGCAAAGTTACTGGTTGGTACCTGTGTCGAGCGTCGCCCTTAGGCCGGGTGGACGTGACGGCGAGTGCCACGACGGGGCAGGATGGCGCTAGAGACCTATCCCACACACAACCGAGGGAACGCCTGTGGCTACGGAACGCAAGCGCCCGGTGATCACGGCCGGCCTGCCGAGCCAGCTTCCGGACATCGACCCCGAAGAAACCAGCGAGTGGGTCGAGTCGCTCGACGGTGTCATTGGCGACCGTGGCACCAAGCGAGCCCGCTACGTCATGTTGCGGCTGCTGGAGCGCGCCCGGGAGCGTCAGGTCGGCGTGCCGTCGCTGACCACCACCGACTACATCAACACCATTCCGCCGGAGCGTGAACCGTGGTTCCCCGGCGACGAGCACGTCGAGCGCCGGATCCGGGCGTACGTGCGGTGGAACGCGGCGATGCTGGTGCACCGCGCGCAGCGGCCGGAGATCGGCGTCGGTGGTCACATCTCGACCTACGCCAGCTCGGCCTCGCTGTACGAGGTCGGCTTCAACCACTTCTTCCGGGGCAAGGACCACCCTGGTGGCGGCGACCACATCTTCTACCAGGGGCACGCCTCCCCCGGCATGTACGCGCGGGCGTACCTGGAGGGCCGGCTCAGCGAGAACCAGCTCGACGGCTTCCGGCAGGAGCTGTCCCACCCCGGCGGCGGCCTCCCCTCGTACCCGCACCCCCGGCTGATGCCGGACTTCTGGGAGTTCCCCACGGTCTCCATGGGTCTGGGCGGTCTGAACGCCATCTACCAGGCCCGGTTCAACCGGTACCTGCACCACCGGGGCATCAAGGACACCTCCGACCAGCACGTCTGGGCCTTCCTCGGCGACGGCGAGATGGACGAGCCGGAGACGCTGGGCGCGATCGGGGTGGCCGCCCGCGAGGAGCTGGACAACCTCACCTTCGTCATCAACTGCAACCTGCAGCGGCTGGACGGGCCGGTACGCGGCAACGGCAAGGTCATGCAGGAGCTGGAGGCGTTCTTCCGGGGCGCCGGCTGGAACGTCATCAAGGTGGTCTGGGGGCGGGAGTGGGACCCGCTGCTCGCCGCCGACACCGACGGCGCGCTGGTCAACCTGATGAACACCACGCCCGACGGTGACTACCAGACCTACAAGGCGGAGTCCGGCGCGTACGTACGGGAGCACTTCTTCGGCCGTGACCCGCGCACCCGCAAGATGGTCGAGGGGCTGACCGACGACGAGATCTGGAACCTCAAGCGGGGCGGCCACGACTACCGCAAGCTGTACGCGGCGTACAAGGCGGCGACCGAGCACACCGGCCAGCCGACCGTGATCCTGGCCAAGACGATCAAGGGCTGGACGCTCGGCTCGCACTTCGAGGGCCGCAACGCCACGCACCAGATGAAGAAGCTGACGCTGGAGGACCTGAAGACCTTCCGCGACCGGCTCTACCTCGACATCCCCGATTCGGCGCTGGAGGAGAACCCCTACCTGCCGCCGTACCTGCGGCCGGACGAGAAGTCCGACGAGATGCAGTACCTGCACGAGCGGCGCAAGCAGCTCGGCGGTTACCTGCCCACCCGGCGGACCAGCGCCAAGAAGCTGGCCATCCCCGGCGCGGAGCGCTTCGCCGACGTCAAGCGCGGTTCGGGCAAGCAGAAGGTGGCCACCACGATGGCCTTCGTCCGCCTGCTCAAGGACCTGATGAAGGACAAGGAGTTCGGCCGGCGCTGGGTGCCGATCATCCCCGACGAGGCACGCACCTTCGGCCTGGACTCCATCTTCCCGACCGCCAAGATCTACTCGCCGCACGGCCAGCGGTACACCTCGGTGGACCGGGAGCTGTTCCTGTCGTACAAGGAGTCGACCGCCGGGCAGATTCTGCACGAGGGGATCAACGAGGCCGGCTCGGTCGCCTCGTTCACCGCGGCCGGCACGTCGTACGCCACCCACGACGAGCCGATGATCCCGATGTACATCTTCTACTCGATGTTCGGGTTCCAGCGCACCGGCGACGGCTTCTGGGCCGCCGCGGACCAGATGACCCGGGGCTTCGTGCTCGGCGCCACCGCCGGACGCACCACGCTCAACGGTGAGGGCCTCCAGCACGAGGACGGGCATTCCCTGCTGCTGGCCGCCACCAACCCGGCGGTCGTCGCGTACGATCCGGCGTTCGCGTTCGAGATCGCGCACATCATGGAGAACGGCCTGCACCGGATGTACGGCGCGGAGCAGGAGAACGTCTTCTACTACCTCACCGTCTACAACGAGCCGATCCACCAGCCGGCGGAACCCGACGGCGTGGACGTCGAGGGCATCGTCAAGGGCATCCACCGCTACTCCCCCGCGCCGTCGCTGGACGGGGACGCCCCCCGGGCGAACCTGCTGGCCTCCGGCACCGGCATGCAGTGGGCGCTCAAGGCGCAGCAGTTGCTGGCGCAGGACTGGGGGGTGGCCGCCGACGTCTGGTCGGTGACCTCCTGGACGGAGCTGCGCCGGGACGCGGTGGAGTGCGAGGAGTACAACCTCCTGCACCCGGGCGCCGAGCAGCGGGTGCCGTACATCCAGCGCAAGCTGGCCGACGCCGACGGCCCGAAGGTCGCGGTCAGCGACTGGATGCGCGCGGTACCGGACCTGATCTCCCGCTGGGTGCCGGGTGACTGGACCTCGCTGGGCACCGACGGGTTCGGGTTGTCCGACACCCGGCACGCGCTGCGGCGGCACTTCCACGTCGACGCCGAGTCGGTCGCGGTCGCGACGCTGCGGCAGCTCGCGCTGCGCGGGGCGGTGCCGGCCCACGTGCCGGCCGAGGCGGCCAAGAAGTACGCCATCGACGACGTCAACGCCGCCCCGGTCGGTGAGACCGGCGGCGACAGCTGAACCAGGGGAAGGTCTCCCATCGAGGGGCCCGGCACGGTGTCACGCCGCGCCGGGCCCTTCCGCATGCGCCGCCGGAGCCCGGCGCGGTGGGCCCCGCGCCGCGGCGGTGCGCAGATATGACCCATCCGGTATCGATGAGCATCTGTTTCGTGTAACACAACGCATCCACAATTGCCGATAGGTGTTTCAGCGGTACCCGGGGACACCAGGCCGGCCGGTGGACCTACCCCCGTCGCGCCCGTCCACCGCCGGCCGGGACGTCACCGCCGCCTCGGCGCGCGACGGGAGGGAGCGTTCATGCGAATCGTCCGGATCGGCCTCACCCTGGCCGTCGGCGCCCTGGTGGTGTCGATGCTCCCGGCAGGCTCGCCCTCGGTGGCACACGACCCGGCCACCCCGGCCGGACGCGCGTCGGCCCAGGAGTTCATGGCCCAGCGCGAACCCACTCAGCAACTCGTCGCGGCCGCCGCCGCGACCTGCACCAACGGCCAGGCGTCGGGCTACCCCTGCCGCAACGTGGACCTGCTGTCGTTCCTGCCGCTGTCCAGCATCGGCGGCAGCCAGGCCAACGACATCTGGGGCTGGACCGATCCGCAGACCGGCAAGGAGTACGCGCTCGTCGGCCGGCGCAACGGCACCTCGTTCGTGGACGTGTCCAACCCGACCGCTCCGGTCTACCTGGGCAACCTGCCCGCGTACCAGAACCGCACCGCGATCTGGCGGGACATCAAGGTCTACCGGGACCACGCGTACGTGGTGGCGGACGTCTCCGGGCACGGCATGCAGGTGTTCGACCTGACCCGGCTCCGCGGCGTCACCGCGCCGCAGACCTGGACGGCCAACACGCACTACAGCCGGTTCGGCAACTCGCACAACATCGCCATCAACGAGCAGACCGGGTACGCGTACGCGGTCGGCACCAACACGTGCAGCGGCGGCCTGCACATGATCGACATCCGTACCCCGAAGTCCCCGGTGTACGCCGGCTGTGTCAGCAACGACGGCTACACCCACGACACCCAGTGCGTCGTCTACCGGGGTCCGGACACCACCTACACCGGGCGGGAGATCTGCGTCAGCTCGAACGAGGACACGGTGACCGTGGTCGACGTGACCACCAAGTCGGCGCCCCGGCAGCTGTCCCGCATCGGCTACAGCGGGCGGGCGTACACCCACCAGGGCTGGTTCACCGACAACCAGCGGTACTTCCTGCTGGACGACGAGCTGGACGAGACCCGGCGCGGGGTGCGGACGCAGACCTACATCTGGGATCTGGCCGACCTCGACGCACCTCGGCACATCGGCACCTACAGCGCCCCGTCCGGGGTGCAGGCCACCGATCACAACCAGTACGTCAAGGGCAGCTACAGCTACCAGGCCAACTACCGCGCCGGGTTGCGCATCCTGGACCTGCGTAACGTGGCCAGCGGTCAGGCCACCGAGGCCGGGTACTTCGACATCTACCCGTCCAGCAACAGCGCCTCGATGAACGGGGCGTGGAGCACCTATCCGTACTACCCGAGCGGCATCGTGGTGGTCAGCGGCATCGAGCAGGGGCTGTTCGTCCTCCAGCCCCGCTTGTCATGACCAGCATCGACCATCGGCCGGCGACGGCCGCCGGCCAGGTCGAGGGGGCGTCCCACCCGGGGCGCCCCCGCCCCGACCTGTCGCCGGCGGCACCGGCGGGCGGCACGGCGTGGCGGTACGCCGCCGCCGCGCTGGTGCTCGGCCTGACCCTGGCCGTCGGCTTCTTCGCCGGTCGCGCCGGCACGCCGGCCTCCGCGCCGGCGCCCCGGGCCGCGTCCACCGCGCACCTCGGCCACGGCCCGGGCGGACTGGAGGTGTCCCGCGACGGCTGGACGCTGGCCCTGGACACCCCGAGCCTGGCCGCCGGCCGGCCGGGCGAACTGGCCTTCCGGATCACCGACGCGGCCGGCGCGGCGCTCACCACGTTCCAGGAGAACCACGAGCGCCGGATGCACCTGATCCTGGTCGGTCGGGACCTCTCCGGCTACCAGCACGTGCATCCGGAGATGTCGGCCGACGGCACCTGGCGGGTCACGGTCACGCCGGCCGGGCCCGGCCCGCTGCGGGCCATCGCGGACTTCTGGCCGCAGGGTGCGCCCGCGGGCGTCACGCTCGGCGTCGACGTGCCGGTCCCCGGGCGGTACGCCGCCGGCCCGCTGGCACCACCGGAGGAGACGATCCTGGTGGACGGCTACACGGTCACCCTCGACGGTGGATTACGGGCGGGCGAGTCCAACCAGGTGCTCGTCTGGCTCGGCCACGACGGGCGGCCGGTCGACGACCTGCAACGGCACCTGGGCGCGTACGGGCACCTGGTGGCGCTGCGCCAGGGCGACCTGGCGTACCTGCACGTGCACCCGGCGGCGGCCAGCCAGCCCAGTTCCGTGGTGGCGTTCGGTGTCACCGTGCCGTCGGCCGGCACCTACCGGCTGTTCTTCGAGTTCCGGCACCTCGACGAGGTACGCGTCGCCGCGTTCACCGTGGTCGTGTGAGTCGACCCCACGCCGGGACTCCGACGAGCGGTGGCGGCCCGGGTGCCTCTGGAGGGGGCACCGGGGCCGCCACCTTCGCGGGTGACGCCGGGACGCGGCCCGTCAGCCGACGGCGGCCAGGTCGGTCAGCCGGGCCAGCGAGTCCTCCAGGTCGGCGCCGACCCGACGCAGGCCGAGCCGGAGCAGGGCGGCCTTGACCGGGCCGGCCGGCCAGCGCACGACGATGAGCCGTACCACCGTGCCACCCTCCTGTTCGTCGGGTGTGAGCTGGACGTATATCTCGGTGCGCGCCTCCGCTCGGGCACCGGCGCCCTTGGCGCGTTCGCGCCAGCCGATCAGGGTCGGCTCCTGATAGGCGATCACTTCAGCCTCATGCGCGGCTCCGCGTCCGGCCTGGACCAGCTGCCGCCGACCGAAGCCCTCCCCCGAGAGGACCTCGGCCGCACGGACCCCGGCCAGCCAGGCCGGCAACTGCTCGGCCCGCTGCACCACGTCCCAGACCGCTTCCACCGGCGCCGCCACGTGCGCGCTGCGTTCCACGAGGATCATTTCCGTCTTCCTCCAGTGAGGACATCCCACGATATTCGGCACTCTATGCGCAAAAACGGACGTATATGGACGGGTTCGTAAAAGACACGCCGAAAGGTATTGCCCCTGGCCGCTCGGCGGCCTATGGCGCACGGTCCCGCCGCCCCCTAGAGTTCCGAGCACGTTTCGCGTTTATCGGAGGGCGTATGTCGACCGCACCGATACCCGAGTTCCCCACCGGCTTCCGTTGGGGTGTCTCCACGTCCGCGTACCAGATCGAGGGCGCCGCCGGCACCGACGGACGGGGACCGTCCATCTGGGACACCTTCGCCCACACGCCCGGCCGGATCCTCGACGGCAGCACCGGCGACGTGGCCTGCGACCACTACCACCGGTACGCCGAGGACGTCGCCCTGATGGCCGGGCTGGGCGTCGGCGCGTACCGCTTCTCGGTCGCCTGGCCCCGGGTGCTGCCCGGCGGCACCGGTGCGGTCAACCCCGCGGGGCTGGATTTCTACGAGCGGCTGGTCGACGACCTGCTCGCGCACGGCATCGATCCGGTCGCCACCCTCTTCCACTGGGACCTGCCCCAGCCGCTGGAGGACGCCGGGGGCTGGCTGAACCGGGACACCGCGCACCGCTTCGCCGAGTACGCCGACCTGGTGGCCGCCCGCCTCGGCGACCGGGTGCGGCTCTGGATCACCCTCAACGAACCGTTCATCCACATGAGCCTCGGGCACGCCACCGGTGTCCACGCCCCCGGTCGGATGCTGCTCTTCGACGCCTTCCCGGTCGCCCACCACCAGCTGCTCGGCCACGGCCTCGCGGTCGCCGCGCTGCGCGCCCGCAGCACCAGCCCGGTGGCCATCGCCAACAACTACTCCCCGGTGCGCGTCGTCGGCGCCGACCCGACCGACGCCGCCGCGGCGGCGACCTACGACGCCCTGCACAACCACCTCTTCACCGACCCGCTGCTCGGTCGCGGGTACCCGGGGCAGCTGGGCTTCGACACCGCCGTGGTCCGCGACGGCGACCTGGAGGTGATCGCCGCGCCGATCGACGTGCTCGGCGTCAACTACTACAACCCCACCGCGGTACGCGCCCCCGAGGAGGGCTCGCCGTTGCCCTTCGAGCTGGTGCCGCTCACCGGCTATCCGCGTACCGCATTCGACTGGCCGGTGGTCCCGGACGGACTGCGCGAGCTGCTCGGCGGGCTGCGGGACCGCTACGGCGCGGCGCTGCCGCCGATCCAGGTCACCGAGAGCGGCTGCGCCTACGACGACGCGCCCGACGCCGACGGGCAGGTGGCCGACCCGGACCGGATCGCCTACCTGGACGGTCACCTGCGGGCCGTCCGCGCCGCCATCGACGACGGGGTCGACGTGACGGGCTACTTCGTCTGGTCGCTGCTGGACAACTGGGAGTGGGCCGAGGGCTTCACCAAGCGATTCGGCCTGGTGCACGTGGACTTCGAGACCGGGCGGCGCACGCCCAAGTCGTCGTACGCCTGGCTGCGTGAGGTGATCGCGGCCAGCCGGCGGGAGTCCCGGTGACCACCGTCGACCCCACCCCGGCCTCGCTGCCGGCCGCGCTCGCCGAGCCGACCGTGCCGGTCCGGCGCGGATGGGTCGCGCTGCTGTTCGCCGCCAACCTCGGCGTCTGGATGGCCTTCTTCACCCCGATCCAGGTGCTGCTGCCGCAGCAGATCGGGCGGATCGCACCGACGGACAAGGAGACCATGCTGGCCGTGGTCACCGGGTTCGGCGCCCTCGCGGCGGTGCTCGCCAACCCGCTCGCCGGCGCCCTGTCGGACCGCACCTGCCTGCGCCTGGGCCGGTGGGAGTTCGGCCGCCGGCACGTCTGGACCCTCGGCGGCGCGGTGCTCGGCGCGCTGGCCCTGGTGCTGCTCGCCCAGGCGCGTACCGTCCTCGCGGTGACCGTCGGCTGGGTGGCCGCGCAGGTCTGCTTCAACGCGATGCTGGCCAGCCTGACCGCCGCGGTGCCGGACCGCGTTCCGGTCGCCCAGCGGGGTGGCGTCTCCGGCTGGGTCGGCATCCCGCAGGCGCTGGGGCTGGTCCTCGGCGTCGTGCTGGTCACCGTCCTGGTCACCGGCAACACCGCCGGTTACCTGGCCGTGGCCGCCGCCGTACTGCTGCTCGCCCTGCCGTTCGCCCTGCGCACGGTCGACGATCCGCTGCCCCGCACCCACCGGCCGGCGCTGCGCGGCCTGCTCGCCGGGATGTGGGTCTCACCGCGCCGGTACCCGGACTTCGGCTGGGCGTGGATCACCCGGTTCCTGGTCCAGCTGGGCAACGCCTTCGGCACGCTCTACCTGCTCTACTTCCTCACCGACGAGGTCCGCGTCGCCGACCCCGAGGGCGGGCTGCTGGTGCTGATCCTGCTCTACACCGCCGGGTTGATGGCCACCACGGTCATCGCCGGCCGGCTCTCCGACCGCTCCGGCCGGCGGAAGGTGTTCGTGATCGCCGCGGGCGTGGTGATGGCCGTGGCCGCGCTGCTGCTGGCCGCCGCGCCCACCTGGCCGGTGGCGGTGGTCGCCGCGCTGGTCCTCGGCGCCGGCTACGGGGTGTACCTGTCGGTCGACGCCGCGCTGATCACCCAGGTGCTACCGAGAGCCACCGACCGGGCCAAGGATCTCGGCGTGATCAACATCGCCAACTCGGCGCCGCAGGTGCTCGGTCCGGCCGTCTCCGCGCCGATCGTGGTGCACCTGGGCGGATACCCGGCGCTGTACGCGACCACCGCGGCGGTGACCCTGCTCGGTAGCGTCCTGGTCCTGAAGATCCGCTCGGTGCCCTGAGGCGCACCCCTTGGCCGAATGCGGTAGCGGGTCGCCGTAGGCTGGAGGTCGTGACGGTACGTGTGCGCTTCGCCCCCTCCCCGACCGGTATGTTCCACGTCGGCGGTGCCCGCTCGGCACTCCAGAACTGGATCTACGCCAGGCAGCAGGGCGGGGTGTTCGTGCTGCGCATCGAGGACACCGACGCGGCCCGTAACTCCCCGGAGTGGACCGAGGGCATCCTGTCCGCGCTGGACTGGATCGGCATCGAACGGGGCAGTTACGAAGGACCCTACTTCCAGTCCTCGTACGCCGCTGAGCACCGGGACGCCGCGCGGCGGCTGTACGAGGCGGGTCGGGCGTACTACTGCGACTGCACCCGCGAGGCGGTGCAGGCCCGCACCGGCAACCAGTACACCGGCTACGACGGCTACTGCCGCGACCGAGGGCTGCCGCCCGGCGACGGCCGGGCGCTGCGCTTCCGCACCCCCGACGAGGGCGCCACCGTGGTGACGGACCTGATCCGGGGCGAGCCGACCTTCGAGAACAAGCTCATCGAGGACTTCGTCATCGCCCGGGGTGACGGCTCGCCGGTTTTCCTGCTGGCCAACGTCGTCGACGACATGACAATGGGCATCACCCACGTGATCCGGGCCGAGGAGCACCTGCCCAACACCCCGAAGCAGCAGTTGCTCTGGGACGCGCTCGAGGTGAAGCCGCCGATCTGGGCGCACGTGCCGGTGGTGGTCAACGAGAAGCGGCAGAAGCTCTCCAAGCGCCGCGACAAGGTCGCCCTGGAGGCGTACCGGGACGAGGGGTATCTCGCCGCGGCGATGCGCAACTATCTGATGCTGCTCGGCTGGGCGCCCTCCGGCGACCGGGAGATCGTCCCCTGGTCGGTCATCGAGGACGAGTTCCGGCTGACCGAGGTCAACCCCTCACCGGCGTTCTTCGACGAGAAGAAGCTGCGCGCGTTCAACGGTGAGTACATCCGGGCGCTGCCCGTGGCCGAGTTCGTCGAGGCCTGCCAGCCCTGGCTGACCGGCACCGGCACCATCGCGCCGCCGCCCTGGCAGCCGGCCGAGTTCGACCCAGCCGTGTTCGCCGCGGTGGCCCCGCTGGCGCAGACCCGCATCGCGGTGCTCAGCGAGATCGTGCCGAACGTCGACTTCCTCTTCGTCGACTCACCGCTGATCGACGAGGCGGCCTGGACGAAGGCGATGAAGGAGGGGTCGGCGGAGCTGCTCGACGCCGCCGTCGCCGCCTTCGAGGCGGTCGAGTCCTGGGACGCGGAGACGCTCAAGGCCACGCTGGAGGCGGTCGGCGCGGAGCGCGGGCTCAAGCTCGGCAAGGCCCAGGCGCCGGTACGCGTGGCAGTCACCGGCCGTACCGTCGGCCTGCCGCTGTTCGAGTCGCTGGAGGTGCTCGGCCGCGAACGCGCCCTGACGCGGATGCGCGCGGCCCGGGTCCGCCTGGTCTGACTCGGGGGTGGACGGCGCCGCCGGTATCGATAACGACACGCCGAACAGCCCTGCCCAGGACCACGACACCCGCGTTATCCTGCCCCCAACATGGCCTCCGCAAAGGTAAAATCCGCCCGCTGCTTCGCGGCTGGCCGTTGAGCGAGTCGCAATCGCAGACAGTTCCAATTAGTGTTCCATCAGCTGCAACCGATCGGCGTTCCGCGGAGTCTTTGAGTGGGTACCTGTCTTGCGGGCAGGGTCACCACCGTCAGCCTGCCAACGTGTGACCCCTGCAGCACGGCCACCATCGAACGGGGCGAGGAGGCGGCATGGTCCGACGGATGAGGCGACTGACCGGAGCGACGGTGGGTGCGGTGGCGGCGCTGCTGCTGTCGCTCACCTCCGCCACGACGGCCGGGGCGGCACCGAAGACACCGCCGGCCGGCGTGGACATCACCGGGCACGGGCTCGGCGAGCCGCTGCGGTTGCGAGCCGACACCCACCCCGCGCATGTCGTCGCCGTCATCGAGCAGGTGAATCACCGGGGCCTGGTCCGCCAGTCCGGTGGCCCGAAGAAGGCCGACCTCGGTCCGAAGTACACGGTCCTGGTGCTGGCCGGCGACGCTCCGAAGCAGACCTACGACCTGTACCCGAAGGCGGTCGGCGGGCCGCGCGTCTACCGCCCCGCCAAGCAGCCCGACCGTAAGGTCAGCGCAGCCTGGTATCTCGGCCGGGTGAGCATGTCCGAGACGCTGCGAACCGCCGGTGTGCCGCTGGAGCGGACCTACGAGGCGGTCAGCGGGGGCGTCGGCGGAGGTGAACGCATCATCCCCGAGGAAGCGCTCAACCCCGCGCAGGACATCAACGAGGCGTTCAGCGATCTGCGCCGCCTGCTCCTGCTCAACGTCGCGGTGGTAATGGTGATCACCGTCGGGCTCGCCGGGATCGCGCTACTGATCCGCCGCCGTACCCACTGAGCCACGGCGCGGCCGCGGTCGGTGCGGCCGACCACGTCGCCGGCCGGGCCGGCCCGGTCCCTCCGCTCAGCACCAACGACCGGGCGGGCGTTGCCGCCGCAGGCTGCGGTGCGCCGGACGGACCGGACCGTGTCGGTGCGCCCCGGCCCAACCGGGCAGGTCACTGCGACACCCGTCGGCCGCCGAATCGGTCGGCCCGGCGTTGGCCGGCTCGACGCCGCGCTGGCGGGGCACCGGCGGCTCGGCACCGAGCTGCCGGTTGGCCGCGGGGTCGTCCTCCGGACGTTCCGGCACGCGACCGGCGACCGGCTCGGCCGGATGCGCCAGGCCCGGCGGCCGGCGGTGGTGCTTGGCGAGGGCCGGCTGCTCGTGCGGGCCGGGTCGGCACGGCTCCCCCTGGGCACAGCCGTGGTCGGCCTCCCCGTACGCCATCGGCGTCTCCTCACGCTCGCCCTCACCCGCCGGCGCCCACCCGACGTGCCCTGTCACCGTACTGGCCGGTTCTGACCGGCCGCGCAGCGCGTACCGGTCGACCGTCGGGGCCGACGCCTGCCGTCGAGGTCCAGCTCAGCGCATGTCAGGCTAAGCGGGTGAGCGAGTCGGGCGGTACGGACCTGTCGGCCACGCTGCGCCGGATCGAGCGGGCGGCCGGCGCACTGGCCACCGCCAGCGTGGTCCGGATGGACGAGACCCTGCCCTGGTTCCGGGAACTGCCGGCCGACCAGCGCTCCTGGGTGATGCTGGTGGCCCAGGCCGGTGCCCGCTCCCTGGTCCAGTGGCTGCGCTCCGGCGGCGGGGCCGCCGAGGGCACCCAGGAGGTTTCCGACGAGGTGTTCGCCACCGCGCCGCAGGCGCTGGCCCGCTCGATCACCCTCCAGCAGACCGTCGCCCTGATCAAGGTCACCATCGACGTCGTCGAGGAGCAGGTCGGCGACCTCGCCGCCCCCGGTGAGGAGCCGCAACTGCGGGAGGCGGTGCTGCGGTACTCCCGGGAGATCGCCTTCGCCGCCGCCCGGGTCTACGCCCGGGCCGCCGAATCGCGCGGTTCCTGGGACGCCCGGTTGCAGGCCCTGCTGGTGGACGCGCTGCTGCGCGGCGACTCGCCGGACGTGCTGGCCAGCCGGGCCGCCGCGCTGGGCTGGACGGACGCGCCGCCGGTGGCGGTGGCGGTCGGTCACTCCCCCGGCGGCGAGGTCGCCGCGGTCCTGCACACCGTCTACCGGCAGGCCCGCCGGATCGGGGTGGAGGTGATCGGCGGGGTGCACGGCGACCGGCTGGTCATCGTGCTCGGCGGGGCGGCGGACCCGGTCGCGGCCACCGGCAAGCTGCTCACCGCCTTCGGCGACGGGCCGGTGGTGGTCGGTCCGGCGGTGCCGAGCCTGGACGAGGCGACCGAGTCGGCGCGGGCGGCGTTGGCCGGATACCGTGCCGCCCCGGCGTGGCCGGCGGCACCACGCCCGGTGCACGCCGGTGACCTGCTGCCCGAGCGGGCCCTGGCCGGCGACACCGAGGCCCGCCGGCGGCTGCGCCACGACGTGTACGCGGTGCTGGTCCGCGCCGGTGGTGAACTGCTGGAGACGTTGGACGCCTTCTTCGCCGCCGGTGGCACGCTGGAGAGCGCCGCCCGGGCGCTGTACGTGCACCCGAACACCGTGCGCTACCGGCTGCGGCGGATCTCCGAGGTGACCGGGTTCAGCCCGCTGGCGCCCCGGGACGCGTTCGCGCTGCGGGTCGCGCTGACCGTCGGCCGGCTCGACCCGGTGGTACCGACCCAGACATTGGCCCCACCAGTCAGTAAAAGATCACAGCATGGTGATGACCAGCGTCAGTCTTTGTAGGATCCCTCCAACTGTCCTAGTGCGGTTTGGTGCCAGCCGGCACAGCGCAACCCGTGGGTATCCAGGAGAGTCATAGACGTGCTCGCCGTACTCTGCCCCGGCCAGGGTTCCCAGAAACCCGGCTTTCTGACCCCCTGGCTCGACCTGCCCGACGCCGAGTCCCGACTGCGCTCGTGGTCCGAGCTGGCCGGCGTCGACCTGGTGCACCTGGGCACCGCCGCCGACGCCGACGAGATCCGGGACACCGCCCGCACCCAGCCGCTGCTGGTCGCCGCCGCGCTGCTCGCCGCCGAGCACCTGCCGATGCGCCAGGTCGCGGTGACCGCGGGACACAGCGTCGGTGAACTCGGCGCGGCGGCGCTGGCCGGGGCGCTGCCGGCGGAGGCGGCGATCACGCTCGCCGGCGTACGCGGCCGGGAGATGGCCGCCGCCTGCGCGCTGGAGCCGACCGGCATGGCCGCAGTGCTCGGTGGCGACCCGGACGAGGTGCTCGCCGCGATCAGCGCGCACGGGCTGCACGCCGCCAACCGCAACGGCAAGGGCCAGGTCGTCGCCGCCGGCGCGCTCGACGGGCTGGAGAAGCTGGCCGCCGAGCCCCCGCAGCGGGTCCGGGTCGTCCGGTTGCAGGTGGCCGGCGCCTTCCACACCCCGTACATGGCTCCGGCGGAGACGGCGCTGGCCGCGGTCGCCGCCGGGACCACCCCGAACGATCCGGACCGCATCCTGCTGTCCAACCTCGACGGGATGGCCGTCGACACCGGCCGGGAGCTGCTCGACCGACTGGTCCGGCAGGTCACCGCCCCGGTCCGCTGGGACCTCTGCATGGCCACTCTCAACCGCCTCGGGGTGACCGGCGTGATCGAGCTGCCGCCCGCCGGCACGCTCGCCGGCCTGGTCAAGCGGGAACTCGCCGGTGCGAACGCACCGGAGATCGTCACCGTGAAGACCCCGGACGACCTGCCCGCCGCCCGGGATCTCATCGCCCGGCACGGCACGGTCGACGAAACCAGTACGCACATGTCTCGCGACGACAACCACGCTGGGGAGGCCTCGTCATGACGGGCAGCCGGATCCTGTCCCTCGGGCACTACCAGCCGTCCCGGGTGGTGACCAACGACGAGATCGCCCAGCTGGTGGAGACCAACGACGAGTGGATCCGCGACCGGGTCGGCATCGCGACCCGCCGGATCGCCGGTGACGAGACGGTCGCCGACATGGCCGCGGCCGCCGCCGACAAGGCGCTGGCGAACTCCGGCCTGACCGCCGCCGACATCGACCTGGTCGTGGTCGCCACCTGCACCTCGATCGACCGCAGCCCGAACGTGGCCTGCCGGGTCGCCGCCAAGCTGGGGATCAACGCCCCGGGCGCGTACGACGTCAACACCGCCTGCTCCGGCTTCGCGTACGCGCTGGGCACGGTCGACCACGCGATCCGTGCCGGTGCGTCCCGCAACGCCCTGGTGATCGGCGCGGAGAAGCTGTCCGACTTCACCGACTGGACCGACCGCTCCACCTGCATCATCTTCGGCGACGGCGCGGGCGCGGCCGTGGTCACCGCCGCCGCGGAGGACGAGCCGGCGGGGGTCGGCCCGGTGGTCTGGGGCTCGGTGCCGGAGCGCGGCGACGCGGTGCGCATCGAGGGCTGGCGGCCGTACGTCGCCCAGGAGGGGCAGACGGTGTTCCGCTGGGCCACCACGGCGCTGGCGCCGCTGGCCCTGCAGGCCTGCGAACGGGCCGGTGTCGCCCCGTCGGAGCTGGCCGCCTTCGTACCGCACCAGGCCAACGCACGCATCATCGACGGCATCGCGAAGCGGCTGAACATCGGCCAGGCGATCATCGCCAAGGACATCGTCGAGTCCGGCAACACCTCCGCGGCCAGCATCCCGTTGGCCCTGTCCAAGCTGGTGGAGCGCCGCGAGGTGCCCTCCGGCGCCCCGGTGCTGTTGTTCGGCTTCGGCGGCGGCCTCACCTACGCCGGTCAGGTCGTCCGCTGCCCCTGATACCCCCACGGCGCGCGACGCCGAGGAGCGACGGGCGGCGTCGCCGCCCCGTCGAGAGAACCCGATGAGAGGAACCCACCGCAATGACCCGTGACGAGATCACCGCCGGCCTCGCCGAGATCCTCGAAGAGGTTGCCGGGGTGAACCCGGACGACGTGGCCGAGGGGAAGTCCTTCACCGACGACCTGGACGTCGACTCGCTCTCCATGGTGGAGGTCGTGGTCGCCGCCGAGGAGAAGTTCGGCGTCAAGATCCCCGACAACGAGGTGCAGAACCTCAAGACCGTCGGGGACGCCGTCAGCTACATCGAGGCGCAGTCCTGATCATGAGTCGCATCGACGTCGTCGTCACCGGGCTCGGCGCGACCACCCCGCTGGGCGGGGACGTCGCGTCGACCTGGGACGCCATGCTCGCCGGCCGCTCCGGGGTGAGTCCGCTCGCCCAGGAGTGGTCCGCGCAACTGCCGGTCCGGATCGCCGCCCAGCTCGCGGTCGATCCGGCCGGTCTGCTGGACCGGGTGAAGCTGCGCCGGCTGGACCGCTCCGAGGCGATCGCCCTGATCGCCGCCCACCAGGCCTGGTCGGACGCCGGCCTGGCCGACTCCGGGCTCGACCCGGAGCGGCTCGGCGTCAGCGTCGGCTCGGGCATCGGCGGGGCGCTGACCCTGCTCGCCCAGGACGACGTGCTGGAGGCGTCCGGTCCACGGCGGGTCTCCCCGCACACCATCCCGATGCTGATGCCGAACGGCCCGGCCGCCTGGGTCGGCCTGGAGTTGGGCGCCCGCGCCGGGGTGCATTCCGTGGCCAGTGCCTGCGCGACCGGCGCGGAGGCGATCGCGCTCGGCCTGGACATGATCCGTGCCGGCCGTGCCGACGTGGTGGTGGCCGGCGGCACCGAGGCGGTGATCCACCCGCTGCCCATCGCCGGTTTCTCCTCGATGCGCGCGATGTCGACCCGCAACGACGAGCCGGAGCGGGCCTCCCGCCCGTGGGACAAGGGCCGGGACGGCTTCGTGCTCGGCGAGGGCGCCGGCGTCATCGTGCTGGAGCGTGCCGACCACGCCGCCGCCCGGGGCGCTCGGGTGTACGCGCGGCTCGCCGGCGCGGGCATCACCTCCGACGGCTTCGACATCGTCCAGCCGCACCCGGAGGGCGCGGGCGCGATCCGGGCGATCGCGAAGGCGATCACCGACGCGGACGTGGCGAAGTCCGACATCGTCCACGTGAACGCGCACGCCACCTCGACCCCGGTGGGCGACATCGCGGAGATCACGGCGTTGCGAGCCGCGCTGGGCGACCACCCGGTGCTCACCGCCACCAAGTCCATGTCCGGTCACCTGCTCGGCGCGGCCGGGGCGCTGGAGTCGATCGCCACGATCCTGGCGATCCGGGACGGCGTGGTGCCGCCGACGATCAACTTGGACGACCCGGACGACGGCCTGACCCTGGATGTGGCGGCCAACAAGGCACGGCACATGGAGGTGCCCGCCGCGCTCAACAACTCGTTCGGCTTCGGTGGCCACAACGTGGCGCTGGTCTTCACCCGACCCTGAGCCGACTCGGGTGTCGGGAAACGCCGTGACCTGCGGCGTTTTCCGACACTCCAGGACCGCTGGCCCGACGACTTGACGCCCGCTCGCCACACCGCTTTGCTGGCTCCCTTGTCGATCGATGACGGGGGTTGGTACGTGGGACGACTGACGATCGCGGCGGCGGCGACGCTGACCATCGGGCTGCTCGGTGGCTGCGGCGGCACCGGGGAGGATGCCGGCGGCGCGACCGGCGAGCCGTGGTACGACGAGGTGGTCGCCGCGGCGGCCGTGGACACGGTCGGTGGCGGCGCGCCCTGCCCGCTGCCGGTCACCTTCGGGCTGGCCGACGGCTGGGCCGCCGAGCCGATCGAGACTCCGGCGGCCACCGACGAGTTGGGTGACCTCATGGCGGAGGCGCTGACCCGTCGTGGCGGTTCGACAGTGCGCTGCGAGCTGGACGGTCGTGCCGTGGTGCCGGGTTTCCTGCGGGTCTGGACGGCCGACGACGCGGGCACGCCGGCCCGGCAGGCGCTGGAGGCGTTCGTCACCGCCGAGCCGGAGTCGAGCGGGCCGCAGTACCGGCAGACCCGCACCGGCGACCTCGACGTGGTGGAGGCGACCTGGCTCAGCCGGCGGGCGCTCACCGACTCCGACGTGCGGGAGTGGGCGCTGGCCGTGACGGTGGCCGACCGGACAGTGCTCGTCGAGGCGAGCAGCACCAGCCTCGGTGAGCCGGTCGACGTGCTGCCGGCGTACCGGCTGGCCCGCGACACCCTCGTCGCGGCGCCCTGACCGGGGTCAGTCCGCGCAGGTGGTGGTGGGCAGTCCGGGCACCTTGACCGGCGAGCGGCCCGCCGGGCGGGCCTTTCCGGCGAGCACGTCGGCGAGCGCGGTCATCGAGGCCCGGCTGGACGAGTAGGTGGCCAGCAGGGTGGCCGATTTCGCCTTGGCCAGCACGTACGGGGTGTCCATGGCGACGGTGACGGCCGCGCCGGTCCGCAGGTCCTGCGCGCCGTCGCCGTAGCCGACCAGATGCACCACGGTGCCGCCCTCGGGCACCACCTTCACGCCGGCCTCGGTCAGCGCCCTGGTCAGCGCCGCCCGGGTGTGCGCCCGCCCACCCGACGAGGTGACGGTGACCGGACCACGGACGCCGGCCGTGCCGCACCGGCCACGCAGCACGGTCACCGCCCCGGCGGCCAACGCCCCGGCCGCCTCGCGGTGTGCCGGTGCACCCAGCGTGGACAACGCCGGTGTCGGTGGGTCGCCCAGGGTGAACTTCATGGTCAGTACGCGGGTGGCCGCCTCGACCAGCCGGCCGCGGGGCAGCGTGCCGTCGCGCAGCGCGGTCAGCAGCCCGTCGTACGCCTGCCCGACGTGCGGGGGCATGAGGATCAGGTCGTTGCCGGCCTTCAGCGCCCGCACCGCCGCCTCGCCCGGCGGGAAGCGACGGGCCGGCGCCATGTTCATCCCGTCGGTGATCACCACACCCTGGAAGCCGAGTTCCCCGCGCAGCACCTCGGTGAGCAGCTTGTACGAGAAGGTGGCGGCCACGCCCGGGTCGATCGAGCGCACGTCGAGGTGGGCCGACATCACGGCCAGCGCGCCGGCCTCGATGCCGGCGGAGAACGGCGGCCACGCCTCGGCCGCCAGCTCGCCCCGGGACTGCGGGAGCCGGGGCAGGTCGGTGTGGGAGTCGACGGCGCTGTGCCCGTGCCCCGGGAAGTGCTTGAGCGTGGCGGCCACCCCGGCGGACTGCAGCCCGCGTACCGCGCCGCCGACCTGGTCGGCCGCCCGCTGGGGATCCGAACCGAAGGACCGGGATCCGATCACCGCGCTGCGGGTCACCAGCACGTCGGCGACCGGCGCGAAGTCGACGTTGATGCCCATCGCGGTCAGTTCGGTGCCGGCGGCACGCCAGGCTGCCTCGGTCAGGTCCGGGTCACCGGCGGCGCCGGCGCCGAGCGCGCTGGGCAGCATGGTGACCCCGTCGGTGATCCGGGTGACCACGCCGTACTCCTGGTCGGTGCCGATCAGGAGGGGCGCCGCGCCGGCGGGCAGCCGCCCGGCGGCCTCGCGCAATCCGGTGGTCAGGTTGCGGACCTGCTTCGGATTGTCGACGTTGGTGGTCTCCTGGTTGCCCTGGGTGGGGTCGTCCGCGCTGAAACCCACCAGGATCAGCCCACCGAGGCGGTACTTCGCGATCATCTCGGCGGGCGTGTCCACCCCGGCCAGCGCCCGGTTGCCGGCCGCCGAACCGGCCGACACCTTCGTCGCGTGGTCGCCGTAGGCGTACGGCATCAGCACCTGGCCGACCAGGTCCTCGTCGGCGAGTTCGCCGACCAGGGTCGCGGCCAGGGTGGCCGGATCCTCGGGCGGGGCGCTCGACGGCGGCGCGGGCGGCGGGACCGGGGTCGAGGCGGGGCCCGCCGAGGGACGTTGACCGGCCCCGGAGCAGCCGGCGACGAGCAGCGCGGTCGCCAGGCCGAGCGCGGTGGCGACGCGCCGAGGGGTAGTCGACACGCGGACCATCCCACCAGTTCACCGCGTACCGGGCAACTTGACCTCTGCCCGCGCCCCCGGTCAGCCCACCCGGGTGAGCAGGGTCACCGGTGCACCGTCCCCGGCGTGACGGTACGGCTCCAGTTCGGCGTCCCACGCGGTGCCGAGTGCCTTGTCGAGGGCGTGCGCCAGGGCCTCCGGCGCCCGCGCGCCCGCCATGATGCTGCGCAGCCGGTCCTCGCCGAGCTGGATGTCCCCGGCGGCGCCCACGGTCGCCCGGAACAGTCCCCGGCCCGGCACGTGCATGAAGCGCTCACCGTCGACGCCCGGACTGGGCTCCTCGGTGACCTCGAAACGGATCATGGGCCACTGCCGGAGGGCAGCGGCCAGTTCGGCGCCCGTTCCCGGGCGACCGGACCACCCGCACTCGGCCCGGCGGGCGCCGGGGTCGACGGGCTGGGCCGTCCACTGCAGGTTGACCGGCGCGGCGAGGACGCGCGCGATCGCCCACTCGACGTGCGAGCACACGGCGAGCGGGGTCGAGTGGACGTATACGACGCCACGCGTTGGCACGGTGACCTCCCGGAGTGCGAGGTGCGTCTTCCCCTACGACCTCGCCCGATCCGGGCTTGTGGAACACATGATGGCTGCTGTGACGGATGGTACGCCAGGGAATCGGAAAATCCGCCGCCCGGAATACCCGGACAGGTGACCGGGGTTCCACCTCGTGACGCCGCGATGACCAGCCGGCATCGTGGGTCGTGTACAGTTCCATCGGCGGCCTGTGCCGCGTAAGCCTCCGCGGGTCTCGCCTTGACGGCGCCCGCACCAGCCCCCGGACGTTCCGTCCTCCGTACGTCTTGCAAGGAGTACCTCCGTGGCGAGCAACACCTCTAAGACCGCGCGCGCGTCAGTCCGGGCCGGCCAGGCTGGCCAGGGTGGCGCCCTCAGCGTGCTGGGCGAGTTCAAGTACCTCATCCCGCTCAACGGTGGCAAGCACGCCTACGTGCGGAACCTCACCAACGGCAAGACGGCGCACCTGCGCACCGACTCCGAGGCTTTCGTCGAGGAGATCCGGGTGCTGGCCGCCGCCGGCCACGCCGCCAAGATCCGGGCCGAGCTCAACGGTCTCAACGCCGCCCACCCGGGCGACGGCTGGGACGCCACCGAGAAGCGCCTGGTCGAGGCCGGCGTCTTCGAGGCCTGATCGGCCGAGGGCGCGCCGCGCCCGCCCGTACCACCTGTGCACGCCCGTCGGGTCACCCCGGCGGGCGTGCACCGTCTCATGGCCGTTCCGGCGGGTCCAGCAGGGCCACCTCGCCGGTGGCGAGGTCGTAGACGGCTCCGGTGACGGCGAGCCGGCCGGCGGCGACCGGCGGCGTCAGCCTGGGGTCGGCGCGCAGCGCGGCCACGGTACGGACCACGTGCCGGCGGACGGCGAGCGGCAGCAGGTTCTTCTCGTCCAACCCCACCTCGGTGACCGCCGGCACGATCCGGTCGACCAGATGGGCGAGCGCGCCGGCCGGACGCCGACCGGTGCGCAGGGAGTCGATGGTCGCCTGCACCGCGCCGCACCGCTCGTGACCCAGCACCATCACCAGCGGTACGCCCAACACCTCGACCACGTACTCGATCGAGCCCAGCACCGCCCGGTCCAGCACCTGCGCCCCGGTGCGGATGACGCAGATCGATCCGAAGGTCTGGTCGAAGATCGCCTCCAACGGCACCCGCGAGTCGATGCAGCCCAGCACCACGGCGTACGGCTGCTGGTCGCCCGAGGCGGTCGCGGCCGCCGCGGTGACGTCGTGGCCGTGCACCGGTTGCCCGCTGACGAACCGCCGGTTGCCGGCGAGCAGCTCGGCCAGGGCCGCGCGCGGCGTGCCTCCGCGGGCCTGGCCAGCGAGCGCGGAGCCGGCGGGTGTGCCACTCCTGGTTGCCATGCCTCTCAGCCTGGCCGGGTCGTCGCCCCGGCGGAGCCGATCGACGAGATCTTCTCAACACCCCGGTTGGCGTGTTGTCATGACGGGTAGCCGGTGTTACCACCGGGTATCCCCGGTGTTACGCAACCGTGCGCCGTGGGGAGGTGGCAATGCCGGAGCCGACCGAGGTACGGCTGGGCGACGACGTACGCCTGCACGTGGAGACCACCGGCCCGACCGACGCCGAGGTGACCGCCGTGCTGCTGCACGGCTGGACCCTGGACGGACGCAGTTGGCACCGGCAGCTGGCCGCCATCCGCGAGACGTTCGGCTCGGTCCGGGTGGTCACCTACGACGCGCGTGGGCACGGCCGGTCCAGCTGCATGGCCCTACCCACCGCCACCCTGGCCCAGCTCGGTGACGACCTGGCCGCGGTGCTGGACACGGTGGCGCCCACCGGCCCGGTGGTGCTGGTCGGCCACTCGATGGGCGGCATGACGATCATGGAGTACGCACACCGCCACCCGGACCACTTCTCCCGGCGTACCGCCGGTCTGGTCTTCGTCTCCACCACGGCCGAGGGCCACACCCACACCGTCTACGGCCTTTCTCCCCGGATCGCCCGGATCATCCGGCTGGCCGAGACCACCGGCGCGGGAGTCCTCGCCCGCTGCGGCGCCTGGCGACCGCCCCGGGCGCTGCTGCGGGCGCTGCGCCCGAGCATCCGGTGGATGCTCTTCGGGGACCGCTGCGACCCCACGGACATCCGGCTGGTCACCTCGGCCGTCGCCCGCGCCTCGCTGCGGTCGATCGGCGGGTTCCGGGCCTCCATCGGCACCCAGCACCGGCTGGACACGCTCACCGCGCTGGCTCACCTGCCGGCCGCGGCACTGGTCGGTGACCGTGACCGGCTCACCCCGCCGCCGTGCGCGGAGTCGATCGCCGCCGCGCTGCCGGCCACCGACCTGACCGTCTGCCCCGGTGCCGGACACATGCTGATGATGGAGCGGCCCGAGGAGGTGAACGCCGCCCTGGCCGGCGTGTTGCGCCGGGTTCTCGATGATCTCCCGGCCGGACGGCGCGTCTCCGGCTGACCGCCGACGACCTCGGCCAAGGTGCCCCTCCGGCCAGGTCGGACGCGGGGCGTAATCTCGTGCGGTTGGTCGGGCGGCGTCACGAGGAGAGCGAGCGGTGGACCAGAGCACCCTGGATCAGGAGATCGCCGCCGAGCAACGGCATCTCGACCGGGTGTACGCGCGACTGGCCGAGCTGCGCCGATCCGCCGTCCGCGCGGAGCGGGAGGGCTACCGGCTCGCCCGGGTCGGCAACTTCGGTGCGCTCGTCGAGCGGGACGCGATGGTCTTCCACGCCGCGCAGCGACGCCACCTGCTCGACGCCGAGTACGAGGGGCTGGTCTTCGGCCGCCTCGACCTGCGGGACGGGCAGACCCTGTACGTCGGGCGACTCGGTATCCGCGACGAGGACGCCACCACCCTGGTGGTGGACTGGCGGGCCCCGGCCGCCGCCGCCTTCTACCAGGCGACGCCGGCCGAGCCGCTCGGCGTCGTCCGGCGCCGCACGATCCAGTCCAGCCGCGAGCGGGTCACCCGGATCGAGGACGACCTGCTGGACCCGGACGCCGCCCCACCGGACATGCCGGTGGTCGGCGACGGCGCGCTGCTGGCCACCCTGTCCCGGACCACCGGTCGCGGCATGCGGGACATCGTGGCCACCATCCAGCGCGAGCAGGACGAGGCGATCCGCTCCCCCGGCTCGGGAGTCACGATCGTCTCCGGTGGCCCGGGCACCGGCAAGACGGCGGTGGCGCTGCATCGCGCGGCATACCTGCTCTACACCGACCGCAGCCGGTACGCCGGGGGCGGCATCCTGGTGATCGGCCCCTCCTCCGTCTTCGTCGAGTACATCGCCTCGGTGCTGCCGTCGCTTGGTGAGGACACCGCCACCCTGCACTCGCTGGGCACCCTGTTCCCCGGGGTGGTGGCCACCCGCACCGATCCGCCCGAGGTGGCGGCGGTCAAGGGTTCGCTGCGGATGCGCCGGGTGCTGGAACGGGCCGCCCGGGACGCGGTGCCCGACGCCCCGCCCGAGCTGCGCCTGCTGTACCGGGGCACGCTGCTGCGGCTGGAGCGGGCCGAGCTGGACGCCATCCGGGAGCGGGCGCTGCCTCGTGGCGCCCGGCGCAACGAGGTGCGTCGGGCCGGCTTCGACGGCGTGCTCGCCGCGCTCTGGGCGCAGGCCCGCCGGCTGGGCATCGCCGGGTTGCCCGAGCAGCGCGCCTTCGAGGACGAGCTGATCGACCGGACCGATTTCCGCGACTTTCTTAAGGCGTGGTGGCCCCGGCTGCATCCGCGGCACGTGCTCGCCTGGTTGGCCGATCCGCAGCGGTTGCGCCGGTACGGCGCGGGACTGCTCTCGGGTGCCGAGATCCGGCTGCTCGGCTCGGCCTACCGGGGGTTGGCCACGGATGGTCTGACCGTCGCCGACGTCGCGCTGCTGGACGAGCTGGACGCGCTGCTCGGCAAGCCGATGCGCGCTGCCCGCCGGAAGCGGGACCCGTTCCAGTTGGCCGGTGGGGTACGCGAGCTGAGCACGTTCGCCGACCGGCAGCGGGCCGCCCGGCAGGCCGCCCGGGAGCGCCCCGAGGATTACCGCGACTACGCCCACCTGGTGGTCGACGAGTCCCAGGACGTCTCACCGATGCAGTGGCGGATGGTGGGCCGGCGCGGCCGGTTGGCGTCCTGGACGGTGGTGGGCGACCCGGCGCAGACCGCGTGGACGGGGGATCCGCAGGAGTTGGCCCGGGCCCGCGACCAGGCGCTGGGTCGCCGTCGTCGGCACCGTTTCACGCTCACCACGAACTACCGCAACTCGGCCGAGATCTTCGCGGTGGCGGCGGCCGAGATCCGGCGGGCGTACCCCGATCTCGCGCTGCCCACCGCGGTCCGCTCCACCGGGGTCGATCCGGTGCGGCTCGTGGTGCCGGCGCCCGAGTTGGAGACCACCGTCGTGACGGCCGCCAGCGCCCTGCTCGGCGAGGTGGAGGGCACCGTCGGGGTGATCACGCCGGTGCCGCGACGGGACCAGGTCGCGGCCTGGCTGGGAGCCCATGGCGGCGATCGGTTGCAGGTGGTGACCAGCCTGGAGGCCAAGGGCATGGAGTACGACGGGGTGGTGCTGGTCGCCCCGGCGGAGATCCGGGCGGAGCCCGGCGCCGGTGTCCGTACTCTCTACGTCGCGCTGTCCCGGGCCACCCAGCGGTTGACCACCGTCGACCCGACCGGTTGAGTCGCGAGCCGACGCTTGCACTCATAGCGATGTTGGCATAGGTCCGTCCCCGGCCCGCCTGACGACGCAAGGTGTCTGGGTGGGCGCCGGCCATGACCACCACCACGCTGCGGTCTCAAACGCCGCACACCGCCACTCCGGCCGGCTGTGGGCGGCGTTCGCCCTGCTCAGCGCCCTGATGCTGATCGAGGCAGGCACCGCTTTGCGGACCGGTTCGCTGGCCCTGCTCTCCGACGCCGGGCACATGTTCACCGATGTGCTGGGCATCGGCATGGCCCTCGCGGCCGTGGCCGCCACCCGGCGGGCCGACACCGACCCACAACGCACCTTCGGGCTCTACCGGCTGGAGGTGCTCGCGGCCCTGGCCAACGCCGTACTGCTCTCCGGCGTCGCGGTGTACGTGCTGATCGAGGCGGTACGTCGATTCGGGGATCCGCCCGAGGTGCTCGCCGGCCCGGTTCTGGTGGTGGCGGCGCTCGGCCTGCTCGCCAACGTCGCCGCGTTCGCGCTGCTGCGCCCGGGGGCGCGGGAGAGCATCAACCTGCGGGGGGCCTACCTGGAGGTGCTGGCGGACCTGCTGGGCTCGCTGGGCGTGATCGCGGCCGCCCTGCTGATCGCCGTGACCGACTGGTGGTGGGCCGATCCGCTGGTGGCGGTCGCGATCGCCGTGTTCATCCTGCCCCGCACCTGGCGCCTGGGCCGGGCAGCGGTACGCATCCTGGTCCAGGCCGCACCGGAGCACCTGCAGGTCACCGCGGTGCACGACCGGCTGGCCGCGGTACCGGGCGTGGCCGGCGTCCACGACCTGCACGTCTGGACGTTGACCTCCGGAATGGAGGTCGCCTCCGCACACCTGACCGTCAGTCCGGACGCCGATGTCGGCACCGTCCTGGCGGCGGCCCGCTCGGCGCTGCACGAGGACTTCCAGATCGAACACGCGACCCTCCAGGTCGAGCCGCGTACCGACCCCGGGGGTTGCGGGGCGGTGCGGTGGTGACCAGGCCAATCGGAGAAAAGTAGGTTATTGTCCGATTTGCTCTGGTCTACTAGTCAACAACCGAACACCAGCAGTAACAGCAGCTGCACCGGTCACGTGCGCACCGGTAGGCTCTGACCCGGCCACCGCCAGGCGGCACCCACCGGTGCCGGCGGCGGCCGCCGCCTAATCGCCCGCCAGGGCGAACCGGGGAACCACGTTCCTGGGGTGTATCCGCGCCAGCGGTAGGGATCTTCCGTCCCGAACCCGTCAGCTAACCCGGTCGGCGGCTGACGGAAGGACATGTGCATGCCAGCAGTGGCAACGGTAAGACCGGCCGCCCGTACGGCGGCCCTGATCGCCGCCGCGCTCGCCCTCACCCTCGGCGTCGCGCTGGCTCCCTTCTCCCCAGCGACCGCCGCACCGCAGGCGTTGCGCGCGGCGGCACCGGGAGATGTGGACGACGAGGGCGGCACCCCGGCACTACGGGCCCAGTTGGAGGCGGCCAGCAAGGGCTATCTCGACGCCAAGACGGCGCTCGACCGCTCGGTGAAGCGACAGAAGAAGCTGGCCGAGCAGCTCAAGACGACCGAGAGCCAGGTCGCCGAGCGCGGTACCAAGGTCGCCGAGATCGCCGCGCAGGCGTACCGCACCGGACGGCTGGGTGCCGCGTCGGCGCTGCTCAACAGCGGGTCACCGGCCGGTTTCATGGACCGGGCGGCGGCGCTGGACGCGGTGGCCGCCAATGAGGACCGTGCGCTGCGGGAACTCCAGACCGCCCGGGACGAGGTCAGCGCCACCAAGCTGGCCCTGGACGCGGAGATCCAGGAACAGCGCAAGCAGGTGGCCGTGATGGCCAAGCGCAAGGACCAGGCCGAGCGGGCGTTGACCGTGGCCATCGAGCGGGACGAGGCGGCCGAGCGGGCCAGGGCCGCCGAACGGGCCGCCCGGTCACCGTCGCGTAGCGGCGGGTCGAGTCCCACCGCCAAGCCCGCTCCGCGCAACTCCGACGGGTCGTGGCCCTCGGAGTCGTGCAGCGTCAACGACCCCACCCCGGCCAACGGCTGCATCACCCCACGCACCCTGCACGCGCTGAAGCAGGCCAAGTCGGCCGGCTTCACCCGGTACGTCTCCTGCTACCGCTCCGGCGGCTCGGGCGAGCACCCGAAGGGTCGGGCCTGCGACTTCGCGGCCCAGAAGAAGGGCTTCGGCGGGGACGCGACCGGAGGTGACCGGACCTACGGCAACAACCTGGCGGCGTACTTCGTCAACAACGCCGACCGGCTCGCGGTGCTCTACGTGATCTGGTACAGGCAGATCTGGTTGCCCAGCAGCGGCTGGAAGTCGTACAGCGGTGCCCGCGGTGACCCGTCCAGCGACCACACCAACCACGTTCACCTGTCGGTGTACTGACCTCCTCGTCGCGCCGGGTGAACCGCTCTTCACGAGCGGTTCACCCGGCGTTGCGTTTTTCCGTCGGCCGGCCGGGCACCGTCCCTTCGGCGCGCGTCGACGCGTCTCGTTGGATACCGTCGTACCAGTAAGCGGTATTTGTCCGCTAGCGGGAGGAACGCCCATGGACGAGCGAATCGCCAGGCCCGGCGACGGTACGGACCACGGAGTGCGTTCATGAGCGGCCGCGTCATGATCTTCGCGCCGACCCCGCTGCTGACCGTCACCATCGACCAGCCGAGCGACGCACCGGAGCTGCACCTGCACCCGGGCGGGCAGGGGGTGTGGCAGGCCAGGATGGTGCTGTCCCTCGGCGTCGACGTGGTGCTCTGCGCGGCACTCGGGGGCGAGGTCGGGCAGGTGCTGGAGCCGTTGCTGGTCAGCGAGGGGGTCGACCTCAAGGTGGTGGCCCGCGACTCCGGTGGCACCGGCGGGTACGTGCACGACCGTCGCGAAGGTACCCGTCGGGAGGTCGTCGACGTGATCGGCCAACCGTTGAGCCGGCACGAGCTGGACGAGCTGTACAACCTCGCGCTCGGCGAGGGCCTGCGCGCGCCGGTGAGCGTGTTGAGCGGCCCGAACCATCCGTCCCTGGTCCCCGCCGACCTCTACCGGCGTTTTGCCGCCGATCTCGGCGCCAACGGCGGCCGGGTGGTGGTGGACCTCTGCGGCGAGCACCTGACGGCCGTCCTGGAAAGCGGGGTCTTCTTCCTCAAGGTCAGTCACGAGGAGCTGATCGCCGACGGGCGGGCCGAGGGCGACGACGAGGAACAGCTCACCCGCGCGATGTACGACCTGCACGCCTCCGGTGCCGAGAACGTGGTGGTCAGCCGGGCCGACAAGCCCGCGTTGGCACTCGTCGACGGCGAGGTGTTCACGGTGCGGATGCCGCGCCTGGAGGCGGCCGACCCCCGCGGGGCGGGCGACTCGATGACCGCCGGGGTCGCCGCCGTGGTGGCCCGGGGCGGCGATGTGCGCACGGCGATCCGTACCGGCGCGGCGGCCGGCGCACTCAACGTCACCCGGCACGGCCTCGGCACCGGCCGACTCGACTCGATCAACGGCCTCGTCGACCGGGTCCGACTCGAACCGGCGGGCAGCCGTCCGCAGGAGCGGACCACCCCCGACGAGCTGGCGCAACGGGCGGGTGGCCGGTGAGGCTACGGGTCCTGATCACCAACGATGACGGGATCGCCGCGCCGGGCATCCAGGCGCTGGCCCGGGCGGCCGTCGACCGGGGCCTGGACGTGGTGGTGGCCGCCCCGTTGGAGGAGGCCAGCGGCACCAGCGCCGCGATGAGCGCGGTGGAGCAGGACGGGCAGGTGGTGGTCCGCGAGCATCCGCTGCCGGAACTCGACGGCGTGCCGGCGTTCGGCGTCGGTGGCTCACCCGGGTTCATCGCGCTCATCGCCGTACACGGTGCCTTCGGACCGCCGCCGTCGGTGCTGCTGTCAGGAATCAACCGGGGCGCCAACGCGGGGCGCGCGGTGCTGCACTCCGGCACGGTGGGAGCCGCCTTCACCGCCGCCGCGAACGGCTGCCGGGCAATGGCGGTCTCGCTGGACGTGCTCTCGGCCGGTGAGGCGACTGCGGCCAGCGGCGGTGCCGCGGTGGCGGCCGCCGCCCGGGTACGCGACGCCGAACGGAACTGGGCCACCGCCGCCCGGGTCGCTCTGGACCTGCTGCCCCGGCTGACCGCGGCGCCGACGGAGAGCGTCCTGAACGTCAACTCGCCGGATCTACCGCTGGGTCGGCTGCGCGGGGTACGCCGGGCCACCCTGGCCACTTTCGGCCAGGTGCAGATGACCGTCGCCGAGTCCGGACACGGCTTCGTCCGCACGTCGTTGGAAGAGCCGGGCCAGGCGGTACAGCCCGGCACGGACCTGGCCCTGCTCGCCGACGGCTACGCCTCGGTGACCGCGGTGCGGGCGGTCACCGAGGTGGCTGACGTGGATCTGTCCGGCCTCGACGGGGAGTGATCCGCTCCCGTCGGCCAGTCGGGGCGGGTCAGGCCCCGGGGACTGCCTCGGAGGCCGTGGCGGCCCCGGCGTAGTAGGGCTCGGGCGCGCCGAAGAGACCGAGCAGACCGGTCACCCAGAGCTGCCGGTGGACGAACCGGCTCGGCTCGGTGACGATCAGCTTCACTCCGCTGACCTCGGCGGTCTGGAAACCGGCGACCATGGCGCTGATGCCGACCGAGTCGATGAAGGTGACCAGCCGCATGTTGAGCTCGATCCGGGCCGGCCGCCCCTTGGCCAGCACCTCGGCGATGGCCTCTTTCACCTCGTACGCGGTGTCGACGTCGATCTCGCCCCGAGGGGCGATCTCGATGACACCACCGGGCCGAACCGTCTGCAGGATCGACAGGCTCACGCGAGCACCTCCACTCGCCCGTACGACGGGCGCCTCATCAGTACGCGGGCCGCGACCGACAGTATTCCTTCAACCACCTCGGTCGCCACCCCTCGGGATGAGCAATTCACGGACAGGGGCAGGGTAAATCGCCCATATCCGAACTTTATTGGCTTTATCACTTGGCGCTCGGCCACGCCGACGCCGCCGAACCAGGGTAGCGGGCCGAGGCCATTCCCGTCGTTTCCCATCGGTGCCGGCGTGCCCCGAGAGAACCGGTCTGACCTGCGCGCGGCGGACGAGGGTGGCACGGTGTGCCTAGCATCACGGGTGACCCCTATGACGGGAGGACCATCATGCTTCGCAGACTCGCCGCGCTCGCCGGTGTCGGTGCCCTGCTCGCCCTCGTGCTGGCCTGCGGGTTCGGCGGTGGTGACGGTGACGACGACGATGACGACGACGACTTCGCCCGGCCGGCGGTGGTGGCGGTGGTCACCGGCTGACCCCACCCTGCCGGCGAGCCCCATGCGGAGCACGCCCGGAGCACGCGCCGATTCCTCGGGGCCGGACGTCAGCAGCTGAGGGTTTGCGGCCGGGCCGGTGGGGGCACAGCCTCCGATGCGAACCGCCACCGGCCGGACAACGCCGCCGACAGCTGATGCGTGCACCGGCTCCGGCTCTGTCGAGGAGGGAACCATCATGTTCGGAACACATCTGCTGGACCGCCGTAGCAAGCCGGAGCGGATCGCGGACCAGGCGTGGCAACACCTCGTCTCAGCGGTGAACAGCGCGGGCGACAGCATCCGCGACACCGCCCGCACCGCCCGCCACAGCTCCGCCGGTCTCGCCGGTGACGCCGGAGACCTGGTCGAGTCGGCCGCCGAGGAGGCCCGGCACCGCGCCAGTCTCGCCTTCGACGCGCTCGCCGGACGGCGGCCGGCGCTGCCGTGGACGTTGCTCATCGGCGCCGCCCTGGTCGGTGCGGCGGTCGGCTGGGCGGCCGGCACCGCCGCACGCGCCGCCGGAAGTCGTGACCGGGCCATGGAGGACATCGAGTTCGTCGACGTGGACCGCCCCGACTCCCCCGCCGACCCCACCGCTCCCGTCAACTGACGCATCCGGTGACGACAGGCCCCACCGACCGACCAGGCCGGGCGGGGCCCGTCGTGCTGCCGGCCGGCACCCTCGCTTCTTGCCCCGGGGAGCGCGGACGTCGGCCCGCGCACCGTGTGTCGACGGACCTGTCTCGGCCGCCGGCAGGGGCGTCGACGCCGTCCCTCGTCCGATCCGGGTGAGGCAGCCTCATCCGGAGACCCACCAGGCTCGGTCGTGGCGGACCTGGCCTGCCGAGCCCGACACGGGTTGAGCGCCGGGGCCTGCCTGGGCCGGACCCGGTGCGGGTTCTGCGCCCGGGCCTGCCTGCGCCGGACCCGGCGCGGGTCAGCAGCGCGTGGGTGGCGGCGCCGCACCGCGCCACGGTGGCGTGCGTTCCGCGGCGGCCCTGCCGCGCGATCCGCGCCCACCCCTGCGGAGAAGGGAGTGACCGATGGCCAGCATCTCGACGATCAACCGCACCGATCAGGACATCCAGTCCGCGGTGCTCGACGAACTCGGCTGGGAGCCCCGGGTACGGCCGCACGAGATCGGGGTGGCCGTCACCGAGGGCGTGGTGACGCTGACCGGGCGGGTGGACAGCTACGCCAAGAAGTGGGCGGCGGAGCGTGCCGCGCACCGGGTCACGCAGGTGCGGGCGGTGGCCAACGACCTCGCGGTGCGACTGGTGACCGGTGCCGAACGCACCGACCCGGAGATCGCCGCCGCGGTCCAGCACGCCCTGCAGTGGCAGGCGTTCGTGCCGGTCGACGCGCTCGACGTGACGGTTTCCCAGGGCTGGGTCACCCTGCACGGCGAGGTCGAGTGGGAGTACCAGCGCCGCGCCGCCGAGCGGGCCGTCGGCCAACTGAACGGCGTACGTGGGGTCAGCGACGGCATGACCGTACGGCCGCCGGTACGCCCGGACGGTGCCCTCCTGGCCCGGCGCATCGTCGACGCGCTGGCCCGCAACCGTGCCACCGACGCCGAGCAGGTGACGGTACGCGTGCACGGCGACACGGTGCTGCTGGGCGGGCTGGTGCACTCGATGCCGGAACGCGCCGAGGTGGAACGGGTCGTCTGGTCCGCTCCCGGCATCCGGGAGGTGCAGAACCACATCGCGGTCGCCCCGGTGCTGCGCTGAGCCGTGGCGGAACCACCCGGGTCGGGTGAGCCGCGCTCACCCGACCGGGCCCGAGGCTGGGGGATATGACCGACCAGCTGA
Organism: Verrucosispora sp. WMMC514; assembly: GCF_027497295.1. Taxonomy (NCBI): domain Bacteria; kingdom Bacillati; phylum Actinomycetota; class Actinomycetes; order Micromonosporales; family Micromonosporaceae; genus Micromonospora; species Verrucosispora sp. WMMC514. Next base: position 736,768 of record NZ_CP114906.1, read on the forward strand.
CCACGCCCCTGCAGGTCACCGCGCGACTGCGCACCCCCGTCACGGAGCACGACCACATCCGTGGTCCGCACAGCGCACCGGTGACGATCGTCCAGTACGGCGACTTCCAGTGCCCCTTCTGCGGCCTGGCCCACGCGAACCTGACGGAGGTGTTGCGGCAGCGCGCCGACACCGTCCGGCACGTCTACCGCCACTTCCCGATCACCAACGTGCACCCGTACGCCGAGCGGGCCGCCGAGGCCGCCGAGGCCGCCGGGCGGCGGGGCAGGTTCTGGCAGATGCACGACTGGCTCTACGACCACCAGGACCAGTTGGATCCGGTGCACCTGACGCTCGGCGTCGAGCAGCTCGGCCTGCCCGTCGACGAGGTGGAGGCGGAGATCGGACGCCACGCACACGGCGACCGGATCCGGCACGACTTCGTCGGCGCCATTCGCAGCGGCGTGGACGCCACCCCCACCCTCTTCATCAACGACATCCGCCACGACGCCGACTTCGCCCCGACCACCCTGCTCGCCGCCGTCGACGCCGCCGCCGCCCCCTGACCCAGGTTGATCATGAGGTTGTTGTCGCGCCACGCCGAACGGCGGGACAACAACCTCATGATCGACGAGACGGTCGCGGGGTGGGGCGGGTCAGGGTGGGGCGGGTCAGATGAGATGGAGTTGGCGGGCGCGGCGGACGGCGTCGCGGCGGCGGGTCGCGTCGAGCTTGCGGTAGATGTTGCGGACGTGGGTCTTGACGGTGTTGACCGAGACCGACAGCTCCGCCGCGATCTCCACGTTGGAGAGGATGCTCTGCAGGTAACGCAGGATCGTCAGCTCCCGCTCGGTGAGCGGCTCGTCCAGCGGTGCCACCACCGCGTCGGCGGTGCCGCCGCCGCCCGTCGGCGCGGCCGGGGTGTCGGCGGCGCGTACCAGGTCGCTCACCAGAGACCAGTGGGCGGTGCCGGAGTCGAGATGGACGGCGAGCAGCTCCCGCACTCCCGGCTCGGCCCGCAGGAACGGGCGACGGTGATCGTCCGGTGCGGCCAGGTCCAGCGCCTGCTCCAACATCCGACCCGCCCGACGGTCGTCACCGGCCCGGACGGCCAGCACCGTGGCCAGCAGCGCGGCGTCGAGGCGCACCGGCAGCGGCCAGTCGGCCGCCGGTGCGGCGGTCCAGTCCGGCAGCAGCCGGTCGGCGGCACGTGGGTCGCCGGCCCGCAGCTCGGTCCGGGCCGCGGCGACGGCCAGCGCCGCTGACGCGCCGGTCGCCGGCTCGGTCGTCCGGTCGCCGGCCAGTTCCCGGGCGGTCTGCACGTCACCCCGCGCGCTGTGCAGATCCAGTTCGGCCGCGCGCAACAACGAGCCCAGCTCACCACCGCGCGCACCCCACCCGGCGCGGGCCTCCACCAGCAGCCGGTGACCGACGCTCAGCTCACCCTCGTCGTGACGCAGCCACGCGCGGCACCAACCGGCGACCGCGCCGGGCACCGGATCGCCATCGGCAGGTGCGGCCAGCCCCAGGTGGGCGTCGGCCTCCACCGGCTGGTCCCGGTGCAGCGCCACGACCGCCAGCGCCAACTGCGCGTACCCGCAGTCGCGCAACGCCGCCCAGCCCTGCCCGGACGGCAGGGCGAGCGCCGCCCGGGCCGCCTCCTCCGCGGCGCGCAGGTGCCCACGCAGTGCCGCGACCAGCGACCATCGGCTGGCGCAGACCAGCTCGGTGCGTGGACGTCCCGCCGCACGGGCGGCCACCAGAGCTTCGGCGAAACCGCTCGCCGCGCCGGTCAGGTCGCCGTCGTCCAGCGCCAGCAGGGCCAACGCGGCACCGCTGACGGCCCGCACGTCGGCGTCCTCACCGGCGTGGCCGCGCATCCCGGCGACACCGCCGCCGGTTGGCGGCGCGTCGGAGCCGACGACGGCACCACCGACCTGCCGGTCGCCGGTCGGATGTGCGCCGTCCGTGGCGAGCAGGTCGGCGGCTGCGGCGCGTACGGTCTGCGGGTCGTCGGCCAACCGGGCCAGGGTGAGTTCGACCGCGGCGACCAGCCGACCGAACCGGGCCCGACGCGGTTGTGGCAACCGTCGGGTGTGTCCGCCGGCCTGCCGAAGGTAGGCCACGGCCGCTGCGACGTCGCCGTCGAGGGCGCGTTCGGCGGCGCAGGCCAGCGCGAGTTCGGGGTCGCGCTCCACCGCTTCCGGCGGGGGTGGCGAGGGCGCCGGTCCGACGCCGGCCGGCCGCTCGTAGGGCATCAGTTCCGGCCACTGGATCACGAACAGGTCGGTGGCTGCCGTCCAGTCACCGGCGGCGAGCGCGTGGCGCAACGCGGCGGCGGGCCGGCCGTTGCCGGCGTACCAGCCGGCCGCCCGCAGGTGCAGGTCGTGCAGCTCGTCCACGGGCAACCGGGTCAGTTCGCGGTGCAGCAGGTCGGCCACGAGCGGATGACACCGGTACCAGAGCGGCCGGCCGCCGTCATGGTGCAGCAGCCCGCTGTCGGCGGCCAGCGTGCTCAGGCGTTCCTCGGCGTCCGTGGCACCGCTGAGCGCGGCGGCCAGATCCGCGCAGACGGCGTCGACAATCGCCGCTCGGCGCAGCAACTCCCGGTCCCCCGGCGCCAACCCGGCCAACGGCTCCGCCCGCAGATAACCCGCGATCTCCGGCTGGTCGGCGCCGAGCTCGCTGATCCACCGCTCCGGGTCCGGTCGTTCGCGCAGGGCGAGTGCGGCGATCCGCAGCACGGCCGCCCAGCCCCCGGTCCGCTGCCGCAGCCGGGCCACGGCGGCGGCCGGTACCGCCACCCCGTGTGCGGTGAGCAGGTCGGCGATCTCGTCGCCGGTGAAAGCCAGGTCGTCCGGACCGATCTCGGTCAGTTCCCCGGCCAGCCGCAACCGGTGCACCGCCAGCGGCGGACCGCTCCGTCCGGCCGCCACCAGCCGCAGCCGCTGCTCGCTGTGGCGCAGCAGGAACTCCAGACCGGCCAGCGCCGCCGGTTCGGTGATCCGGTGCAGGTCGTCCACGATCAGCACCACCGACCGGTCCCGGGCGGCCAGGGCGGCGGCGAGGATCTCCAACTCGTCCGGGCGCGGCGCCCGGTCGGGCAGCGGCGTTTCCGCCGGGTCCACGACGGAACGCAGCGCGGCACCGAGGTACGACCAGAGGCGGTCCGGGTCGTCACCCGCCTCGACCGACACCCAGGCCGGCATCGGGGTGCCCGGGTCAGCCTCCTGCCGGGTCCCCCGCCAGGTGGCCAGCAGCGTGGTCTTGCCCCAGCCGGCGGGTGCCCGGAGCAGGGTGACCGGGCGGCTCACCGCGTCGTCGAGCAACCGGGCCAGCCGGGGCCGCAGGACCATCGGTTCTCCCGGCACGGCGGGTGCCAGCCGGGAGGCCAGCAGGGGTGGGCCGCCCGGTGCTCGGACCGCCGTGTCGACCCGGACGGTGCTGCGGTCATCCGGCATCCGGCCCACCCCCACGGACGCGTGTTTCCTCCCCCGGTCCTGCGGCGGGCGGTTACCCGACCCGCGTCGGTTCACCCCTTCCGGGGGAACCGGGTTCACCCGGAACGTGGCGACACTGGCGATGAGCTGGGCGGACGCGTCGCGGATCCCACCGAATCAACCGCCGACGCCGCTCGGTGTCATGGGACGACACGGTCGGGAGCGGGGGCTGGAGGTACGAGTGGGACGGGTCGGGACAGTTGTCGCGGTGGCCGGCACTCTCGGCGTGGCGGCGGTCCGGGCCGCGCGTACCGCCGTCCTTCGGCGGCGGGCCCGGCCCGCCCGGCGCGCCCCGGGCTGGCAGGTGGTGACGATCGACCGGCCACCGGAGCAGGTGCTGCCCGCCGCGGTCTGGCCGGAGCCGCTGCGCCGCCTCGACGGTGCCGTCGAGGTCGCGGTGCGGCGGGCGCCGGGCGGCCGGGGCACCGAACTGGCGGCTCGGCCACGGCCGCACGCGGCCTGGCCCGGGCTCGCCGCGCACCTGGTGGGCGACGATCCCGGCCTGCTGGTACGGCGGACGCTGTGGCAGGTCAAGCAGCTCGCCGAGACCGGTGAGGTGCTGCGTGCCGACCGTGTGCCGGGCGAGCGCGGGCCCGTGGTGCCGGTCGGCACCTTCCCACCGCCGACGGACGGGCGGTCACCGTGAGAGCGCTGTGCTGGACCGCCGACGGCGGGTTGGCCGTAGGCCAGGTCCCCGATCCGGAGCTGCGCAACGACCACGACGTGATCGTCCGGGTGCGGCGCAGCGCCACCTGCGGCGCCGACCTGCCGCTGCTCACCGGTCAGGCGCCGGGTCTGGCCGCCGGCGACGTGCTCGGCCACGAGTTCCTCGGCGACGTGGTCGAGGTGGGTGCCGCGGTACGCCGGCACCGGATCGGCGACCGGGTGGTGGTCTGCGCGTCGGTGGCCTGTGGTGCCTGCTGGTACTGCCGGCAGGGGCTGCCGTCGTGCTGCGACAACGGCAGCACCGATCCGAGCACGAGCGAGGCGGAGTGGGGTCATCCGGTGGCGGGCTGTTTCGGCCAGCCCCGCGCCGCGGGTGGCTTCGCCGGCGGCCACGCCGAGTACGTACGGGTGCCCTACGCCGATGTCGGAGCGTTCCCGGTGCCGGAGTCCGTCGGTGACGACCGGGCCCTGTTCGCCTCGGACGCCGCACCGGCCGGCTGGTTGGGTGCCGAGGCGGGCGAGGTGCGGCCCGGTGACGTGGTGGCGGTGTGGGGAGCGGGCGCGGTCGGTCAGCTCGCCGCCCGGGCGGCCTGGCTGCTGGGCGCCGAACGGGTGGTCGTCGTGGACCGGCACCCCGCGCGGCTGCTGATGGCGCGGCAGCACGTCGGCGCCGAGACCATCGACCGGCGGAACGCCGACGTCGCGGCACAGCTGCGGGATCTCAGCGGTGGTCGCGGGCCGGACGTGTGCGTCGAGGCGGTCGGCGGTCCCGCCGGGGAACACCGGTCGCTCGCCGACCGGTTCACCGGCCGCGCCCGGCTGCCGGAGGCGGTCCGGGAGGCGGTGTACGCCTGCCGCAAGGGTGGCCGCGTCTTCGTGCTCAACGGCGGTGTCCGTCATGTCGACGCGTTCCCGGCCGGTGCCGTGGTGCACAAGGGACTGGCCGTGCGTGGCGGACGCCAGCACGGCCAGCAGCACATCCCGATGCTGCTGGACCGGATGGCGCGCGACGAGCTGCGTACCGAGTACCTGGCCACGCACCATTTCCCGCTGGACCGGGCCGCCGAGGGGTACGCCCTGTTCCGGGACCGGCCGCAGGAGTGCGTGCGCGCGGTGTTCACCCCGCAGTGACCGGCGACGGGCGGACCGACGCCGACGATGGCATGATCGCGGGATGGCTGCCCAACGGTCGTACGACGTGGTGCTGTTCGGGGCGACCGGGTTCACCGGCGGGCTCACCGCACGCTATCTGGCCCGGCACGCGCCGCCGGGATTGCGCTGGGCGATCGCCGGGCGCAACCCCGACAAGCTGGCCACGGTCCGGGACCAGCTGGCCACGATCGATCCGTCGCTGGCCGGGTTGCCGCTGCTCACCGCCGACGTCACCGACCCCGCCTCGCTGCGTGCCGTGGCCACCGACGCCCGGGTGGTGGCCAGCACCGTCGGCCCGTACGTCCAGCACGGTGAACCGCTGGTGGCCGCCTGCGCCGCCGCCGGCACCGACTACCTCGACATCACCGGCGAGCCGGAGTTCGTCGACCGGATGTACCTGCGCCACCACGCCGAGGCGGTACGCACCGGCGCCCGGCTGGTGCACGCCTGCGGCTTCGACTCGATCCCGCACGACCTCGGTGTCTGGTTCACCGTCAAACAGCTCCCCGCCGACGCCGCGATCACCGTGGACGGCTACGTACGTGCGGGCGGACGGTTCTCCGCCGGTACGTACCACTCGGCGCTGACCGCCTTCTCCCGTACCGCCGAGGCGTCGCGGGCGGCCCGCGAACGCCTCGCCGCCGAGCCTCGCCCCACCGACCGCCGGGTCCGGGCCGTGCCGGGGCGGCTGGCCCGTTCGCGGGACCTGCCGGTCTGGGCGGTGCCGCTGCCGACGATCGACCCGCAGGTGGTCCGCCGCTCGGCGGCGGCCCGCCCCGAGTACGGTCCGGATTTCCGCTACCGGCACTTCGCCGCGGTGCGGCGGCTGCCGACGGTGCTGGCCGCCGGCGCGGGGCTCGGTGCCGTGGTCGGGCTGGTGAAGCTGCCGCCGACCCGACGCTGGCTGCTCGGCCGGCTCGCCTCCGGGCAGGGTCCGAGCGCCGAGCAGCGGGCGAAGTCGTGGTTCACGGTGCGGTTCGTCGGCGTCGGCGGCGGTCGACGCGTGGTGACGGAGGTGGCCGGCGGTGACCCCGGCTACGACGAGACCGCGAAGATGCTCGCCGAGTCGGCGCTCTGCCTGGCCCGCGACGACCTGCCGGTCACCGCCGGTCAGGTCACGCCGGTCACCGCGATGGGCGACGCGCTGCTGCACCGACTCACCGCCGCCGGCATCACCTTCCGGACGTTGGCCGAAGGAACGGCGCCGTCCTGACCCCCGTGCCGGTCGGGCTTGACCCTCGACCAGGTCGAGGGGGCAGGATCGGGTCGTGGACAGTGACCTGCGCAGCATCGGAGAGCTGGCCCGGGCCAGCGGGCTGACGGTGAGCGCACTGCGGTTCTACGACGCCGCCGGGGTGCTGGTCCCGGCCCGGGTCGATCCGGTCACCGGGTACCGCTGGTACGCCGACGCCCAGCTGGCCCCGGCCCAGCTGGTGGCCGGGCTGCGTCGGATCGGCCTGCCGGTCGCCGAGATCGCCCGGGCGGTACGCGCGGAACCTCCGGTGGTGCACCGCCTGCTCGACGCGCACCTCGGACGGCTGGCGGACGGGCTGGCCGAGGCGCGTGCCGAGGCCGCCCGGATCCGTCGCCTGCTCGCCGCCGACCAGGCACCGCCCGTCACCCGGCTCGTCCTGGCCGGGCAGGAGCTGTCCGCCGCCGTGGACGCCGTCCGGTTCGCGGTCGGCACCGACCCGGCGCTGCCCGGGCTGGCCGGTGTGCTGCTCGACGTGACCGACGAGGGTGTCCGGCTGGTGGCGACCGACCGGCACCGGATGGCGGTGGCGACGGCCGGTGCGGCGGTACGCGGTCCGGCGGTGCGGGCGCTGCTGCCGGTGGCCGCCGTCGACCGGTTGCGCCGGCTGTCCGGCGAGGCGGCCACCGGCGAGGTGCGACTGACGCTCGTCGGCCGGCAGGTCGTCGCCGACGTCGCCCGGCGTCGGTTACGGGTGACGACCCTGCCGTACGACTTCCCCGACTACCACGCCCTGTTGCCGGGGACGACGGGTCCGCCGGCCCGCCGGGTGCCGGTCGACGCGCCGTGGCTGGTCGCCGCGCTGCGCTCCGGCGCCCCCACGGTGACCCGTGAATATGGGGGCGGTCCGCTGCCGGTGACCGTGCTGGGGCTGGGTGGCCGGGACCCGCTACGCCTGCTCGGCCCGGACGAGTTGGCCGACAGCGGTACCGGTCGGGCCGAGGTCGAGCTGCGGGTCGGCGTCAACGGGGAGTACCTGCTCGACGCCCTGCACGCGGCGGGTGGCCCGCGCCTGGTGCTGGAACTGGACGGCCCGGTCACCCCGCTGGCCATCCGCCGCCCCGACGACCCGGCCGCCTTCTCCGTCCTGATGCCGATCCGGCTCTGACCGCCGGATCCGGGGTGGCGGGTGCGGGAGGCGGGGCGATTCGGGCGCGACGGTAGCATCTGGAGGTCCACCCGAGCCCGGACGGAGGCGTACGGAGCAGCATGCTCGACATGGAGTTGATCCGGAAGGATCGCGACGCGGTGGCGACCGCGCTGGCGAAGCGGCTGGACGCCGCCGAGGTCGACCGGGCGCTGGAGGAGATCCAGCAGCTCGACCGGGAGCGCCGCCGGCTGATCACGGAGATCGACGGGGAACGCCAGCGCCGCAAGGCCGAGGCCCGGGCGTACGCGCAGGCGAAACGGGCCGGTGTCGAGCCGCAGGTCACCTCGGAGGCCGGTCGGAAGCAGGTCGCCGAACTGGAGGCGGAACTCGACGAGGTGCAGGCGCGGCTGCGCACCACCATGAGCGAGCTGCCCAACCTGCCCGCCGAGGACGTGGTGCCCGGCGGTAAGGAGGCCAACCGGGTGGTGAAGACCTTCGGTGCGCCACCGGCCATCGAGAAGGTCCGTGACCATGTCGAGTTGAGCCGGATGCTGGGTCTGGTCGACCACGAACGCGGGGTCAAGCTCGGCGGCTCCGGCTTCTGGATGTACACCGGGCTGGGTGCCCGGCTGGAGTGGGCGCTGATCAACTGGCTGATCGAGCGGAACATCGAGGCCGGGTACGAGTTCCTCCTGCCGCCGCATTTGCTGCTGGACAGCGCCGGTTTCGCCGCCGGCCAGTTCCCCAAGTTCTATGACGACGTCTACCACCTGGACAAGCAGTCCGCGCCGCGCGGGCAGTTCCTGCTGCCGACGGCGGAGACGGCGATCCTCGGTGCGTACCAGGACGAGATCCTGGAGACCGCGAAGCTGCCGCTGAAGGTTTTCGCGTACACCCCGTGCTACCGGCGCGAGGCGGCCGGCTCACACTCCGACGAGCGGGGCACCGTACGGGGCCACCAGTTCAACAAGGTGGAGATCTTCCAGTTCACCCTGCCCGAGCAGGCCGACGCGGCGCTGGAGCAGATGGTCAGCCACGCGGAAAGCCTGGTCGAGGGGCTGGGCCTGCACTACCAGCGCAGCCTGCTCGCGGCCGGCGATTCCAGCGCCTCGATGCGCAAGACGCTGGACATCGAAGTGTGGATGCCGAGCACCGGGAAGTACAAGGAGGTCTCGTCGGTCTCCTGGGGCGGTGACTACCAGGCTCGCCGGGCGGCGATCCGCTACCGCGAGCCGGGGGGCAAGCAGACCCGCTTCGTGCACACCCTCAACGGCTCGGCCCTGGCCACCAGCCGCCTCCTCCCGGCCATCCTGGAACAGTTCCAGCAGCCCGACGGCTCGGTCCTGGTCCCCGAAGTCCTCCGCCCCCGCCTCAACACCGACCGCCTGACCCCCTGACCCCGCCCCCACCCACTCGTGTTGATCATGAGGTTAGCGGCAGTCCTGGAGATCAACAGCGCCGCTAACGTCATGATCAACAGGGCGGTGGGTGGGGTGGGGCGGGTCAGGGGGTGGCTAGGGCGGTTACTCGGCGGGTGAGGTCTTCGCCGTCGAGCCAGCCCTGGTGGATGATCCGGCCGTCGCGGTCGATGATGACGAAGGTGCTCTGCTCGACCACCTCGAAGCGGCGCCAGATCGCTCCCGCACGGTCCTCGATCTGCGGCATCGGGCCCAGTTCGAACTCGGTGACGAAGTCGGTCATCGCCTTGCGTTCGCCGAGCCCCGCGACACCGATGATCGGCACGGTCTCCCGGAAACCGGGCTCGATCTCGGCGATCGTCCACGCCTGGCTGGCGCAGGTGGCACACCAGGGTGCCCAGAACCAGAGCACCACCGGTCGGCCGGCCAGGGTGGCGGCGTCGAAGGCCGCGCCATCCAGGGTGGTGCCGGTGAACCGCAGGGTGTCCGGCACCGAGACGGTCGGCCCGGCCGACGGGGACGCGGTGTCGACGGCGGTGGACGGCGGGCCACCGGCCGGCGGGGCCGCCTCGGCGTCCGGACCGGCACCGCATCCGGCGGTGGCCAGCACGGCGGCGAGCAGGACGGCGGTGGCCGCCCCGGTTGACCGCCCCGTCGGTGAAAGCGACCCCATCCGCGTCTCCCTCGATTCGCTCACCCGTCAGCCGGGCAGCGGAGCCGCCACGGTCGGCGGGCTCAGGCCTGGGTCAGCCGCAGTGCCAGCGCCGGGCAGACCTTCACCGCCTTCACCGCACCCTCCCGCAACCAGGTCGGTACGGGGGTGGGCGGGAACGCGGGATACCCGTTCTGGTCGAGCCGGATGAAGTCCGGCACCACGTGGGCGCAGAGACCGTGCCCGTCACACCGGGACCAGTCCAGGACCAGCTTCTGCGGGTCGGGATCGGGGGCGCCGGGCAGGCCCATCATGCCCTTGACCCGCCGACCGCAGCCCTCGCCGGTGGTGTGCTTCTTCAGGTCGTCGGCGAAGACCTCCATCGCCGAGAGCGCGAACCGGGACGTACCGTCGGGGTGGCTGCACGCGCCACGGCCCTTGACGTCGCCGGCGGCGGCCCGGACGACCTCCACCGGCGCGCTGCCGGAAACCGCCAGGTCGACGGCGCGGGCCAGGTCGGGCAGCCCCCGCTTGCACGGGCCGCACTGCCCGGCGGACTCCCCGGCGAGGTAACGCACCACCTGCGCCGCCTCGCCCAGTGGGCAGGTGTCGTCGGCGAGCGGGACGATGATGCCGGCGCCGAGCGTGCCACCGACCGCGGCGAGGCCCTTGCGGGAGACCTCGGCCCGCTCGGCCGCCTCCCTGGTGATCCACTTGCCGTGGTAGCCGCCCATGAGGATGCCGGGGCCGTCCGGCACCTCGCACAGTTCGAGGATCTCGGCCAACGGGGTGCCGGCCGCGCACTCCACCACCGCGTGCCGGTTCGCCGCGCCGGTGACGCTGAGCAGCACCGTGCCGGGTTCGTCGTCGGTGCCGAGCGCCGCGTACTCGTACGGGCCGAGTCGGGCGGCGACCGCCACCTGGGCGTACGTCTCGGCGTTCGACAGCAGGGTCGGCAGCCCGCCGACACCGGAGTCGCTGGCCCGCTTCTTGGTGCCGGGCGGGATGTGCGGCAGCCCGTTGATCCCGTTCACCAGCGCGCCGCCCTCACCGCTGATGAACCGGTGCGGCACCGTCACGACGCTCGTCGGCACCGGCATCCGGCGCTCGTCCAGAGCCTCCATCAGGGACTCCCGGCCGACCATGTCGTCGGCCACACAGAGCACGATCTCCTCGGCGTCCAGCGCGAACGCGGCGAGCGCGGCACCGTCGAGGATCAGGTGCGGCGCCCGGGTGAGCAGGACCTTGTCCTTCCAGCTGGCCGGCTCGCCCTCGGTGGCGTTGACCACCACCACGGGCGGCAGATCCTGGCGTTCACAGGACTCCAGCACCGCCCGCAGCTTGCGCGCGAACGGGAAGCCGGCCCCGCCCTTGCCCTTGAGCTGGATGCCCTCGGCCAGCCGCAGCAGGTTGGACGGCTCCATCGGGCTGATCGGGCCGTGCACCATCTCGTGGGCGCGCAGGTCGAGCCGGCCGAACTCGGCGAACCCCGCGGTGAGCCGGGGCTCACCGACGGCGGCCACCGGGGGAACGGTGGTCCGCGTCGTCACTTGGCCTCGCCCCGCAGCCCGGCCCAGTAGGCGCCGTCCACCGAGTCCGGATCCGCCCGCCGGCGGCGCCGACTCTCCGCCGAGGAGGCTCGGCGGGCCCGCCGGGAGGCGAGGTCGACCAGGGTCGGGGTGTCGTCGTCGGCCACGTCGTCCGGGGCGTACCGGGCCGGCGGACGCCAGTAGTCGGTCTCCGCCTCCGGCAGGTCGTCCTCGGCGCTGTGCCGTCCTCCGCCGCTGCGCGGCTCGGCGGAGATCGGCGAGCCGGAGATGGGTGCACCGGAGATCGGGCCGGCCGAGATCGGGTTGCTCGACTCCCACCGCCGAGGGCTGTCCCACGGCTCCTCCGGCTCATCGACCATGCGCTGCGGCGGGGCCGAGTACCGGCTGTCGGGCCGGGACCGGCGGGAACGGCCGTACTCCTCCTCGTCGTCGGGGTCGCGGCGGCGGCGCACCGGCTCCTCGTACTCGTAGTCCACCAGGTCCTCGTCGCGGCGGGCCGCACGACGGCCCACCGGCTCGCGCTCCACCTCGCGCCGCGACCGGCGGCCGGTCGGTTCCTCGTCGCGCCGGGACCGGCGGACCACCGGCTCCAGGTCCTCCTCCACCCGCGCCGCTCGCCGCCCGGTGGTCTCCAGATCCTCGTCACGGCGGGCGGAACGCCGGCCGGTCGGCTCGGCATCGCGGCGCCGACGTGCCACCGGTTCCAGCACCTCGGTCTCGCGGCGCACGACCCGCTCCAGTTCCTCCTCCTCGCGGCGCGAGGCGCGCCGGACGACCGGCTCGAACTCCTCGTCGCGACGGTCCCGGCCGGACCGGACCGGCTCCCGCAACGTGCCCGGCTCGGGGACCACCGGCACGGTGAACCGTTCCGGGTCGTTGCGCCGGATGGTGGGGCTGGCCCAGGTGCCGGAGGTGCTGTCGGCCCAGCTGGTGTCGCGACGGACCCGCTTCTCCCGGCCGTCGTCGGCTTCCTCGCGCCGGCCGGTCAGGGTGCCCAGCAGGGACTTGCCCCGGGTCTCCTCGGTGGACTTGGCCCCGCTCATGACCTCGTTCAGCACCGCGGCCTGCTGCTGCTCGCGGCTGCGCCGTTGCAGGGTGACCGAAAGGCGGACCATCAGGGCGATCACCACCAGCAGTACGCAGGCGAAGTAGCTCAGGCCCACCCAGGTGGCCGGCGGACGGCCGGCGAGCAGGCCGTGGAAGATGGCGAACGGCCAGGACACGTACGCCATCGAGTGCAGGGCACGCCACACCCACTTCGGGCCGACATCGGCGAACCGGGCCCGGATGATGCCGGTCCAGAGCACACCCACCATGAGCAGCGCGGCGATGGTGCCCAGTCCGACATAGAGGCCCCGGCCACCGACGAACGGCACCGCGGCGTCGGTCATCCCCGCCCGGCCGCTGGCGATCTTCGTGATGACGTGGAAGGCCAGCCCGGCCACGCCGAGGATGCCGGTCGCCCGGTGCGCGGACTGCAACAGCACCCGGTGCCGGATGAGCAGCACCAGCCGGTCGGTGGCGAGCAGCCCCATCATCACCGTGAGGCTCAGCGCGACAAGCGCGATCACGCCGGCGAAGAACTCGGTGAAGAAGAAGCCCATCGCGTACATCTTCTGGCCCGCGCCGGTGAGCATCGTCAACGCCCACAGCGCGGCGAGCCCGGACGCGGAGAGCGCCATGATCTGGCCGCGGGACCGGACGCGGATCCCTCGACTGCTGCTGCTGGTACGTACGGCAGCTGCCTTCTCGTTCTGCGTAGCCCGGACCATCTGCTCCTCGATCGTCTCGCGGCGGCGCACCGCCGGCCGACCCTGTTCCCCATTCCAGTACGCAGCGCGGCTCCGGTCGGATCAGTGTCGTAAGAAAAAATCTCGCCGAGTTGTCGAACCGCCCCGCCGCCCGGCGCGTATAACGGCCCCGCGCCGACCGTCCACACCAGTGCATTGACAGGCGTTGAAATCGGCTTGTAACCTTTCTGAAATTTTCAGTCCCGGTTTGCAAGGTCCGGGCAACCCGCACCACCTCCCCGTCCCCCGGCACCCCTGGAGCACCCGATGCATCGACGTCGACTCCGCCCGGCGATCGTCGCCCTCGCCCTGATCGCCGGTCTCCTCGCCCCCGGCATGGTGACCGCACCCCCGGCCGTCGCCGCCCCGAGCGGCGGCAAGAAGGTCATCGCCAACCTCTTCGAGTGGAACTGGCCCTCCGTCGCCAGCGAGTGCGGCAGCACCCTCGGCCCGAAGGGCTACGGCTACGTCCAGGTCTCACCACCGCAGGAGCACGTACGCGGCAACCAGTGGTGGGTGGCCTACCAGCCGGTCAGCTACCGGATCGAATCCCGCAAGGGCACCCGCGCACAGTTCAAGTCCATGGTCGACGCCTGCCACGCGGCCGGCGTGAAGGTGATCGTCGACGCGGTCATCAACCACATGTCCGGCCAGACGGGCGGCGGCACCGGGTGGGCCGGCTCGTCCTACCAGCACCACGTCTACCCCGGCATCTACCAGTCGCAGGACTTCCACTACTGCGGGCGCAACGGCAACAACGACATCGTCAACTACAACGACCGCTACGAGGTGCAGAACTGCGAGCTGGTCAACCTCTCCGACCTGAAGACGGAGTCCGACTACGTCCGCTCCCGGCTGGCCGCGTACCTCAACGACCTGCTGTCGCTCGGGGTGGACGGCTTCCGGCTGGACGCCAGCAAGCACATGCCGGCGGCCGACATCGCCAACATCCGCAGCCGGCTCAGCCGGTCGGCGTACATCGTGCAGGAGGTCATCTACGGCGCGGGCGAGCCGATCACGCCGAACGAGTACACCGGCAACGGTGACGTGCACGAGTTCCGCTACGGCAAGGACCTGGCCCGGGTGTTCCGCTCCGAGCGGCTGGCGTACCTGCGCAACTTCGGCGAGGGCTGGGGACACCTGCCCACCGGCGTCTCCTCGGTCTTCGTGGACAACCACGACACCCAACGCGACGACGGCGGTGTGCTCACCTACCGCGACCGGGGGATCTACGCCCTCGCGAACGCGTTCATGCTGGCCTGGCCGTACGGCTCCCCGACGGTGATGTCGAGCTACACCTTCAGCAGCCGCGACGCCGGCCCGCCCTCGGACGGCAACAACAAGACGCTCAACACGGTCTGCTACTCCGGCTGGGAGTGCGAGCACCGCTGGCCGGTGATCGCGAACATGGTCGGCTTCCGCAACGCCACCGAGGGCGCCGGGGTCAGCAACTGGTACGACAACGGCAACAACCACATCGCCTTCAGCCGCACCGGCCGGGGCTACCTCACCATCAACGACGAGGGCTCCGCGATCAACGGCCGCTCCTACTACACCGGACTGCCCGCCGGCCGCTACTGCGACATCATCCACGGCACCTTCACCAACGGCACCTGCTCCGGCCCGGTGATCACCGTCGACGCCAACGGCTGGTTCGCCGCCAACATCCCCGCCCACGACGCCATAGCCCTCCACCTCAACGCCCGCCTCCCCTAACCAGCACCCCTTCCCCACCCCTTCCCCGCCGCCGCCCTCCCCGCCGCCGCCCTCCCCGCCGCGACCCGCCGCGACCGCCGCGACCCGCCGCGTTGATCAAGAAGTTTCGGTCGCCCCGCCCGCGGACCCAGACGCAAACTTCTTGATCAACACGCCCGCAGCGGCGGGTGGGGGTGGTGGCGGGGTTGGGGTTTTGGGGTTGTTCGGGGGTTTCGGAGGGTAGGGTGAGAGGGTGGGAGTTTTGGGGGTTTTGGGGTCGCGGGGGCGGCGGGGGGTCGCTGTCGGGGTGGGCGTGGCGGTGCTGATGGGTGGGGCCGCGTACACCGGGTGGGCGCTGACGCCGACGCCCGGGGCGGCGCCGGTCGCCGGGCCCACCGCCGGGGCGGTGCTGCCGACCGCGGAGGTGCCGCCGTCCGCCGACGCCGAGCGGGTGCCGCCCGCCGCACCGGCTCCGGACGGGCTGCCGGAGATCGACTACGACCCGGCCCCGGCCGGTTTTCCCGACGACCCGGACGCCCTCGATGCCACACCGCTGACCCGGGGCCTGCACCCGACCCGCAGGATCGCCGTGTACGACGCGCCCGGTGGACGGCCGCTGGCGTTCCTGATGCCGACGATCAGCGAGGTGGAACTCACCGTGCCGATCGCCCGCCGCGAGTCCGGCTGGACAGCGGTGCTGCTGCCCTCGGCCAACCGCAAACTGGCCTGGCTACCACCCGGCGGCTTCCGTACCGTCGCGCTGCGCGACCAGATCGTGGTGGAACGGACCCCGTTCCGGCTGACCTGGTACCGCGACGGCACCGCTCGACGATCCTGGCCGGTCAGCCTCGGCCAACGCGGCCAGGAAACCCCGCTCGGCCGGACCTTCGTGCTGGGCCGCACCCCACCACCGGAGTCGGTCTACGGCGGCGTGGACATCTACGCTCTCGGCTCGATCCCCGACGACCTGGATTCGGTGCCGGCCGGGCTGCGCGGCGCGCACATCGGCATCCACACCTGGTACCACGACGGGGAGCTGGGCCAGCAGACCACGAACGGCTGCATCCGGTTGACCGCCAGCGGCCAGCGCCTGCTACTGGAGAAGGTGCGTCCGGGCACGCCGGTGGTGGTCGTCGACGAACTGCCCGCCCCACCCTCCACCGCCTGAGCCGACCTGCTCGGCGCTCCGGCGAGGTCCACGAGCACCGCCGCGCCAGAGTCAGTGACCGGCAACCGACGTCCGGTCGTGCGGTCGCAGCGGTTGGCGCGGCAACCCGCCGGTTGACGGGACCAACCGTCGCCAGAGGAACTCCAGTGACAAGGCCTCGATGAACGCGCGCTGCTCGTTGTTGGCCGCCGCGCCGTGCCCGCCCTCGACGTTCTCGTAGTAGGCCACGTCGTGACCGTGCTCGCGCAGCCGGGCGGTCATCTTTCGGGCGTGTCCGGGATGCACCCGGTCGTCGCGGGTGGAGGTGATGAACAGGACCGGTGGGTACCGCACCTCGCTTCGCACGTTGTGGTACGGCGAGTACTCCCGCAGGTAGGCCCAGTCTTCCGGAACGTCCGGGTCGCCGTACTCGGCGATCCATGATGCCCCGGCCAGCAGCCGGTGGTAGCGGCGCATGTCCAGCAGCGGAACGTGCGCGACGACGGCACCGAAGACGGTCGGGTAGCGGGTCAGCATCACGCCCATCAGCAGGCCACCGTTGCTGCCGCCCTCGATGCCCAACTGGTCCGGCGTGGTGATTCCCCGGGCCACCAGGTCGGTGGCGATCGCCGCGAAGTCCTCGTACGCTCGGGGCCGGTTCTCCCGCAGCGCGGCCCGGTGCCAGCGGGGGCCGTACTCCCCGCCGCCCCGGATGTTCGCCACCACGTAGCTGCCGCCGCGCGCCAGCCAGCCCCGGCCGGTGATCCCGCCGTAGCCGGGAGTCATCGACACCTCGAAGCCGCCGTACCCGTAGAGCAGCGTCGGCCTGGCCGCCGCCTCCGGATCGCCGACCACGAAGTAGGGCACCCGGGTGGCGTCGGCGGAGGTGGCGAAGAACTGGCGTACCGCCAAGCCGTCGGTGTCGAAGAACGCCGGCGCCCGCTTCAGCGTCTCGACGCTGCCACCGACCTGCCCGAGGCGCAGGGTGGCCGGTTGGAGGAAGCCCTCCGAGGCGACCAGATAGGCGTTGCCCGACTCGGGGTCGGTCTCGACAAGGCAGCCTTCCTCGTCCGGCGGCACTCCCGGCAGCGGTTCGCGCCGCCAGCCGTCCTCGCCGGGGGTGAGGATCTCCAGCCGACTGTGTACGTCGGTGAGCGTGGTCAGGATCAGGTGGTCACGGGTCCAGGCGAAGCCGCCGAGTGAGGTGTGCTCGTCGGGTCGGAACAACACCGTCAGCTGCCGGCTGCCGGCAAGGAACGCGTCGAAGCGGATCGCCAGCAGGGCACCCGGCGGGTGGGTCGACTGACCCAGTGTCCACGGCGTGCGCGGCCAGACCAGCAGCCATTCCCGGTGTACGTCCCAGCCGGCGTCCTCGGGCACCGGGATCCGGACCCGCTCTCCCGACCCGGTCAGCAGGTAGCTCTCCGCCCGGTAGAAGTCGAGGCTGCGACCCACGAAGTCCCGCTCGAAGCCGGGCGTCGGGTCATGCCAGCCGTGCGCGCCGACGTCCTCGGTGGCCGCCTGGTAGACCAGTTCGGCCTCGGCCAGTGGGGTGCCGCGCCGCCACCGCCGGATGGTGCGGGGATAGCCGGAGTCGGTCAACGAGCCCGGCCCGAGGTCGGTGCCGACGAAGATCTGGTCCGCGTCGATCCAGCACACGTCGGTCTTGGCCTCGTCGATGGTGAACCCACCGTCCACGAACGCCCGGTCGACCAGGTCGTACTCGCGCACCACCACCGCGTCCGCGCCGCCCCGCGACAGACTGACCAGGCAGCGCCGGTGCCGCGGTGGCAGCGTCCGCGCACCACCCCAGACCCAGTTCTCGCCCTCCCGCTCGGCAAGCGTGTCCAAGTCGAGCAGGACGTCCCAGTCCGGCTCGGCCCGGCGGTACTCATCGAGCGTCGCACGTCGCCACAGCCCGCGTGGATGGGCGGCGTCGCGCCAGAGGTCGTAGTAGTAGCCGTCGCCGCGCCAGGCCGGGTACGGGATGCGGTCGTCCGCGTCGAGCACCTGCCGGATCTCGGCCTGCCGGACGGCGAACGCCGGGCCGCCAGTCAACGCCGCGACGGTCTCGGCGTTGCGGGCCCGGACCCAGGTCGCGGCCTCCGGGCCGTCCAGGTCCTCCAACCAGAGGTACGGGTCATCACTGTCGTCGGTCGAGATCGCCACCCTCGAACTATCGCCGACGTACCTTTCGGCACCGGACTCGGCTGCTGTCGACATGGCGACTCCCATGGCGGGGTCGCCCGCTGCCACGCGCTGAGCTTCCCCGGCTAGGTATCAGAATCACCCGAACTTGATATCATCCTGGCGGCGAAACAACCTTGGGGGCGACATGTCCAGAACGATCCTCGACGTCGATGACGAACTCCTCGCGCAGGCTTCCAAGATCTTTGGCACGACCACGAAGAAGGCGACCGTCAACGCAGCGCTGAAGGCCGCGGTCGACCGGGAGAAGCGACGTGAGTTCGCCGACTGGCTCAAGAGCGGCGGCCTGCCGGATCTCACCGGACAGGCCGGTACCAGACCGGACGCGGCGTGAGTCGGGAACTGTATCTGCTCGACAAGTCCGCTCTGGCCCGCTGGCCCAAGCCGGTAGTCGCGCCAGTGCTCGACGAACTTTCCGAACGTGGCCTGCTGGCGGTGTGTGGCTCGGTCGAGATCGAGGTGATCCAGAGCGCCCGGACGGTCAAGGACGCGCAGCGTGCTCGCTGGTTACTTGGCGGCTTCCACTGGCTCCCCACCCCCGACGAGGTCTGGGACCGGGCCGTCGAGGTGCAGCTCCAGGCGCTGCACAAGGGTAATCATCGGGCACTTTCCATGGCGGACCTACTGATCGGCGCGACCGCCGAGCGGCACGGAGTCACCGTGCTGCACTATGACGGTGACTACGACATGATCACCGCCATCACCGGCCAGCCCACCACCTGGGTCGTGCCGCCCGGCACCGCAGACTGATCGACCCAGCCGCCCGCCGGAGGCAGCCACCCCCTCACGGCACGGAAAAATGGACGACGCAGCGGATCGGTGACGTCCGGCCCTGGCATGGGCACGGGCTGCCGGGGTATGACCGAGACATGAGGGCGAGTTTCCGGCTCGGCCGGATCGCGGGCGTACCCGTCGGGGTCAACTGGAGTGTCCTGGTCATTTTCGCGCTGATCTGGTGGGGGCTGTCGGCCAACCTGTTCCCCGAGTCGTACCCGGATCGGTCCGTGGTCGCGTACCTGCTGGCCGGACTGACCGCCGCGGTGGTCTTCTTCCTCGGCCTGCTCGCCCACGAGGTGTCCCACGCGGTGGTGGCCAAGCGCAACGGCCTGGGCGTGCAGGGGATCACCCTGTGGCTCTTCGGCGGGGTCGCCGAGTTGCGCGGCGAGGCCCGCTCCCCCGGCGCCGAGCTGCGCATCTCCGGGATCGGACCGCTGGTCAGTCTGATCATCGGCGTCTTCTTCGGTGCCATCGCGACGCTGCTCGCGCTGGCCGGGGTGCAGGGGTTGCTGCTGGGCGTGATGGCCTGGCTCGGCGGCATCAACCTGCTGCTGGCCGTGTTCAACATCCTGCCGGCGGCACCGTTGGACGGTGGGCGGCTGCTGCGGGCGGCGGTGTGGAAGGCCACCGGCGACCGGACCCGCGCCACCGTGGTGGCGGCCCGGGCCGGTTGGATTCTCGGTCTGGCACTCATCGGGTTCGGGCTGTGGCGCTTCCTCACCGGCACCGGTGTCGGCGGATTGTGGCTGGCGTTGATCGGCTGGTTCCTGATCGGCGCGGCCACCATGGAGGAGCGACAGGCCCGGGTGGGCGACGCGCTGCGCGGCATCCGGGTCGCCGACGTGATGACCCCGCAGCCGCAGACCGCGTCGGGCGAGCTGACGGTGGCCGACTTCGTGGACAACTACCTCTTCGCGTACCGGCACACGGCGCTGCCGCTGATCGAGGACGGCCGGCCGGTCGGGCTGGTCACCCTCGACCGGGTACGCGGCGTGCCGTCCGGCGAGCGGGGCAGCACCACCCTGGCGGCGGTGGCGTGCCGCGCCGACGACCTGGTGCTCGCCTCCCCCGACGAGCCGCTCACCGACCTGCTGCCCCGGCTCAGCGAGTGTGCCGACGGCCGGGCGCTGGTGGTCACCGACGGCCGACTGGTCGGCATCGTCTCCCCCAGCGACATCAGCCGCGCCGTGCAGCGCAGCAGCATGCGCGACCAGCTAACCACCGGCCGCTGACCGCCGACTGCGCTGACTCAGTCGAGGTGGTCGGCCGGGGCGGTCTGCAACAACCAGGCCAGCGGCATGCGGGCCTGCTCGATATACCGCCCGTCGCCGCCGAGTTCGTGCAAGGTGACAGTCTGCGCGCCGTCCCGGTCCACCACCCAGTACCGGGGGATGCCGGCCCCGGCGTACTCGCGCACCTTCGTCACCGAGTCCATCGCCTCGGAGCCGGGCGACACGATCTCGATCACGAGCGCGACGTCAGCCACCGCCGACCACTCGCCGCGCCGGGGAGGTTTGCGCCAGACGCTGAGGTCCGGAATCCGGCCGCCGTTGCCGTCCGGGCCGGGGATGCCTACACCGACCGCCTGGAGCACCTGTTCCGCGGGCCAGCCCGCCATGATCAGCCAGGCGAACAGTCGGCTCGCGATCGTGGCGTGCTCCGAGTCGGGCGGCGGCATGACCGACAGGACACCCTCGGGGCTGGTCTCGTAACGGTGACCGTTCGCGTCGGCGGCGTTCATCGCCGCCACGTCGTCGAGCGTCACGACGGCGGGCATGTGCATGCCGACTGCCTCAGCGCTCATGGACCCATCCTATTTCGAGGTCCGGGCACGTCCACCGGGCCGCGCCGCGTCGGTCCGACGGTCGTTGTCAGCGGGGAAACAGCTGGTCGAGTTCCTCGGTGCGGAACCTGCCCTCGGGGTCGAGGCGGGCCACCAGCGCGGCGAAGTCGGCCCAGCGGGGATAGGTCTCGGCGATCGTCGGGGTCGGCATGGTGAAGACCTTGCCCCAGTGCGGCCGGGGCGCGAACGGGGCCAGTGCCCGCTCGACCTCGGCGAGGACCGGCAGCACCGCCGCCGCGTCGGCGATCCAGGTGAAGTGCACCGCGAGACTGTCGCGGCCGTACTGCGGGCTGAGCCACAGCTCGTCGGCGGCGATGGTGCGCAGCTCGCTGGTCTGCGCGACCGGGGCGATCAGGTGCGCCACCTGGTCCAGCGCGGCGAGCGCGTCGGCGGCCACCGCGCGGGGCAGGTGGTACTCGGACTGCAACTCGTCGCCGTTGCTCGGGGTGAAGCCGAGCCGGAAGTGCGGCAGCCGCTCGTGCCAGGGGCCGGGCACGCCGAGCTGCTCGGTGCAGTTGACCACCGGCATGCCGGGCACCGGATGCCAGGGCCGGTCGGCCGCCGTGGTGCCGAGCCAGTCCGCCGGAGGTTCCGGCTGGTCCGCGAGCTGCTTGCACCAGACCTGGGTGCCGCGGGTGGAGCGCCAGTCGGTGAAGACACTGACGCTGTACGCCGAGGCGAGCGCCTCGTCCAGCGCCTCGCGGGGCAGGTCGAGGCGGACGTACTGGCGTATCTCGAAGGTGGGCACCACGTCCAGGGTGAGCCGGGTGACGATGCCCAGCGCGCCGAGGGAGACCACCATGCCGGTGAAGTCGGGGTCGGTGCGGTCCACGGCGAGCAGGTCACCGGCGGCGGTGACCAGTTCCAGGCCGGCGACGGCGGTGGCCAGGTTGCCGACGGTCTCGCCGGAGCCGTGGGTGCCGGTGGCGACCGCGCCGGCCACCGAGATGTGTGGCAGCGAGGCGAGGTTGGCCAGCGCGTACCCCCGCTCGTGCAGCCAGGTGGCCAGGTCGCCGTAGCGCAGCGCGGCCGGCACGTGCACCACCCGCCGCTGTTCGTCCAGGTGCGGGGTGGCCGGCAGTCCGGCCAGCGTGACCAGGTCTCCGGTGGTGTCGCCGAGCCGGTTGAAGGAGTGTCCGCTGCCCACCGCCCGGAGTCGGTCGCTGCCGGCGACCAGTTCCCGCAGCTCGTCAACGGACGACGGCTGATGGAACGCGCGGGCCGCGTACTCGACGTTGCCGGCCCAGTTGCGGTGCGTCGACACTTACGACCCCCTCTGCCCGCCGGCGGTTACCGCCGGCTCCGTCGGGGAACCCTACGCCGATGAGCAGCTACCGTGATCCCGCCCCTCGTGGCGACGTGTACCCCTCCGAGGAGGAGATCGATCCGGCCGGCAACGGCGTGGAGCCCGCCACCGGTCCCGCCGGCACCCTCGACGGCGCCGCGGTCACCTGGTCCGACGCCGGACCGTGGGCGAGCCAGCCGGACCCGCAGCCCATCCCCACCCCGGAGCCGGTGCCGGAGCCGCCGCCCGCCCCCGGACCGCCGCCCCGGGTCGACGCCGGCGCCCGGTCGATCGTGACCCGGCACATGGACGGTTCGGTCCAGGTGGTCACCGACTTCGACGGCGACGGCGTGGCCGACCAGGTGCAGTTCGACCTCGACGGGGACGGGCTGCCGGACGTCACCTACCTCGACCGCGACCGGGACGGCCAGCTCGACACGGTGCTGCGCGAGGAGCACCGGGTCTGAGATCGGCTCCGATTGCGGCATGCCGGTGTTGCCGGGGCGGCTGATACCCCGGCTTGCCGCAATCGGAGCCGCCCCGTGCTGGCCGGCGTCAGAGCTGGCGCATCACCTCGGCCGCGACCAGGTCCAGGTGGTCCAGGTCGGTCAGGTCGAGGACCTGGAGGTAGAGGCGCTGGCTGCCGACCTCCGCGTACCGGCCGATGGTGTCGATGACCTCGGCGGGCGTGCCGGCGAGGCCGTTGGCGCGCAGTTCGTCCGGTTCCCGGCCGATCGCGGCGGCCCGTCGCGCCACCTCGGCGTCGTCCTTGCCACAGCAGAGCACCAACGCGTTGGACCAGGTCAGCTGGGCCGGGTCGCGGCCGATGTCGGCGCAGGCGGCGCGGACCCGCGCGAACTGCGCCACCGTCTCGTCGATCGAGACGAACGGCAGGTTGAACTCGTCGGCGTAGCGGGCGGCGAGCTGCGGCGTACGCTTCGCGCCCTTGCCACCGAGCAGGATCGGCGGGTGTGGGCGCTGCACCGGCTTGGGCAACGCGGGCGAGTCGACCACCTGGTAGTGGCGGCCGGTGAAGTCGAACGTCTCGCCCGACGGGGTACGCCACAGACCGGTGATCACCGCGAGCTGCTCGTCCAGCCGGTCGAACCGCTCCCCCAGCGGCGGGAACGGGATCCCGTACGCCTGGTGCTCGGCGTCGTACCAGCCGGTGCCGATGCCCAGCTCGACCCGCCCGCCGCTCATCTGGTCGACCTGCGCGACGGTGATGGCGAGCGGGCCGGGCAGCCGGAACGTCGCGGCGCTCATCAGCGTGCCGAGCCGGATGGACCGGGTGTCCCGGGCCAGCCCGGCCAGCGTCGTCCAGGCGTCGGTGGGGCCGGGCTCGCCGCTGACCGACCCCATCTTGAGGTAGTGGTCCGACCGGAAGAAGGCGCCGAAGCCGGTCTCCTCGGCGCGTCGGGCCACGGCGAGCAGGTCGTCGTAGCTGGCGCCCTGCTGAGGTTCGGTGAAGATCCGCAGTTCCATGGGTCGAGCATAGGTAAGCGGCAGGTGTGTCGCTTTGCCTCGTGCCATGGTGCGTCGACGGCCGGCGTCCGCCCCGCCTCGGACGCCGGCCGGTCGACGGTCAGGGGGTCGCGCGTCGGATGGTCAGGTAGCTGAGGCCGGCGAGCAGCACGGTGAGCAGCGCCGGCCAGCCGACCAGCAGCGTCCACCCGGGCTGGTCGGCGAACCAGCCGCCGATCGCCGACCACCAGCCCCGCCAGGTGGCGAGCACGACGAGCCCACCGATCCCGGCCAACGCGACGGTGCTCAGCATCAGCAGGCCGTTGACGCCCCACCGCTTGAAGACCAACGCGATGGCGATGCCGATGAAGCCGAGCAGCAGGAACGGGATCGCGAAGCCGAGGAACCGCAGCACCGGGTTGTCCACCAGCAGGAAGGGAATGCCGAAGAAGGTCAGGTTGACGCCCCACCCGTCGGTGGCCTCCTCGATCACGGCCAGCAGGTAGAGCACCGCCGCGTAGCTGATCGCCTGCCCGAGGTAGTTGAGCACGTTGCCGAGGTAGAAGCTGCGGCGGGAGACGCCCAGCCCGATGGCGAACGGGAAGTCCTGGGTGATCGCGTTGACGCTGGCCACGAACATCACCACGTAGATGCTCATCAGCCCGCCGGTGGTCGGCTCGAAGTCGTCGGCCTCGTTCATCGCGCTGAACAGCGCCAGGTTGATGAGGAAGCTGAGCGCGAGGATCCCCCACGGCCAGCCGACCACGCTGCGCCAGCCGATGAACTGGAGCCGGGCCACGGTCAGGGCGCGGTTCATCGGACGGCCTCCTTGTCTGCCACGGCGGCGCCACCGGCCGCGTGCCCGTTTGTCGAGGTGGTCAGGCGTACGACGATGTCCTGCAACGAGGACGCTTCGAGGTCGAGGCCCAGCGACCGGGCGCGGTCGTGCGCGGCCGGGCCGAAGTCGCCGCGTACGGTGGCCCGGGCCGTGCCGCCGAGCGAGGCCCGGTGCAGTTCGGTGCCGGTACGGGTGAACTCGTCCACCGCGGCGACCGGACCGGAGACGGTGACCACCTGGCCGCGCAGCGCCTCCGCCTCTACGTCGAGCAGGAGCCGACCCCGGTCGATCAGCAGGACGTGCTCGATCAGGTCGCTGACCTCGTCGATGAGGTGGGTCGACAGCACGATGGTGCGGGGATGCTCGGTGTAGTCGGCCAGCAGGTGGTCGTAGAAGAGCTGCCGGGAGACGGCGTCCAGGCCCAGGTAGGGCTCGTCGAAGAAGGTCAGCGGAGCGCGCGAGGCGAGCCCGACGACGATGCCGAGCGCGGAGAGCATGCCCCGGGAGAGCTTGCGGACGTTGCGCCCGCGCGGCAACTGGAACACGTCGACAAGTCGCTGGGCGAGCGCCTCGTCCCAGCCCGGATGCACCAGGCGAGCCGCCCGCAGGACGTGCGCGACCCGCAGGTGCGACGGGTAGGTCTGGCTCTCCTTGATGAAGGAGATCCGGGAGAGCACCTGTTCGTTCTCGTACGGGTGCTGCCCGAAGACGCTGACCTCTCCACTGCTGGCGAAGTTCTGCGCGGTGAGGATCTGCATCAGGGTGGTCTTGCCGGCACCGTTGCGCCCCAGCAGGCCGTGGATCCGATGCTCGGCGAGCGAGAAGCTGACCCCGTCCAGGGCGGTGACTCCCTGGTACCGCTTGGTCAGCTCGGTGACGGTGACGACCGCGCTCATCGGCCATCCTCCCAGGTGTCGATCATGCTCTTGAGTTCGGCCGGTTCGATGCCGAGCTTGCGCGCTTCGGTCAGCAGCGGCCGGACGTACTGTCGGGCGAACTCGTCGCGGCGCCGGCCGCGGAGCTTCGCTCGGGCGCCGGGAGAGACGAACATGCCGATTCCTCGCTTCTTGTAAAGAGTTCCGTCGTCGACCAGCTTGTTGACCCCCTTGGCGGCGGTCGCGGGGTTGATCCGGTGGAAGGCGGCCAGCTCGTTCGTCGAAGGCACCTGGCTCTCCTCGGCGAGCGTCCCGTCCAGGATCGAGTTCTCCAGCAGCTCCGCGATCTGGAGGAAGATCGGCCGGCCGTCCTCCATCACGTCCACCATCCCCAGTCGCCACACTGGTTGGCTGGTTCATTACTCATGTAACTAACCATGCAACCTGAGCGGCGGTGCTGTCAAGGGATGGATGGCGGCGTTAACCTTCCGGCCCGACCGGCGCGTCTACCTGTCGGGAGGTACGCATGACCGACAGGTATCCGGCGCCACCGGAGGGCTTCGCCGATTTCGTGGCGGCCCGGTCCGCCGCGCTGCTGCGCTCCGCCTGGCTGCTCACCGGCGACGCCGGCCGCGCCGAGGATCTGCTCCAGACCGTGCTGGCCGGGGCGTGGCGACGCTGGTCGACCGTGGTCGCGGCCGAGCATCCTGAGGCGTACCTGCGGCGGGCACTGTTCACCACCTACGTCTCCTGGTGGCGACGACGGTGGCGGGCCGAGTTGCCGGCCGCCAGGCCGCCGGAGGACACCGGACCCGGTGACCTGGCCCGCGAGTCGGCCGACCGGGACGCGGTCCGCCGGGCGCTGGCCCGGCTCAGCCGCCAGCAGCGGGCGATCGTGGTGCTGCGCTACGTCGAGGACCTCTCCGTGGAGCGGACCGCCCAGGTGCTGGGCTGCTCGCCGAACACGGTGAAGGTGCAGTCGTCGCGTGCCCTGCGCAGCCTGCGTACCGATCCGGACCTGAGCCTGTTCACCAACCGGGAGGTCGTGCCGTGACCCGTGACGACGAGGACATCCGAGGGCTGCTCGCCGGGGCCGTACCGCCGCTTGCCGCACCGCCGGAGCGGGTCGCCGAGGTCGGCGTCCGGGTACGCCGGCACCGCCGCCGGATGGCCGGCGGCGCGGCGGCGGCGGTCGCGCTGACCGTCGGCCTGGGCGTGGGCCTGCCGGCGCTTGTGGCCGGTCCCGGACGCGACGACGTCATCCCACTCGTCACCCCCGGCCCGCGCGGTGACGCCAACTGCCCGACCGACCTCGTCGGGCGTCCGGACCTGGCGTCCGTACGCTACGGCGACGACGAGCCGCTGGTGCCGACCGGCGCGGTGGAGATCACCAGCTGCCAGGTTCCGGTCGGTGGCGGACTCCGCCCGGCGGACCGGATCGGCCCCCGGACCCTCACCACCGGCGTCGACGAGATCGTCCGGCTGCTCAACGCCCAGCCACCGACCCAGCAGGACGGTCGAGGTCGACCTCGACCGGACGGCGACTTCGCGTGTGCCCTGATGGCGCGCTACGAGGAGACCGTCCTGGTGCTGCGCTACCCGGACCGGGACCCGGTCACGGTCTGGACGGACGCCAACTGCGGAGTCGCGGTCACCGCCACCCACGGCCGGGGAGCGGACTTCGGGGTGCTCAGGGCGTTCCTCGACAGGTACCGGGCGCAACTGGCCACGACCACCGACCCGGCCACCGTCACCACCCCGGCCTGCGTGGACACCTTTCCCATCGAGCGGATGCGGAAGAACTCCGAGGACTACCCGCCGGATCGGATCAGGCTGAACAACAGCGCCACGTACCCGATCCTGCCGACCCGACTGATCGAGGTCACCGCCTGCCGGTACGAGGTGCGCGGCGACACCGGCGAGCTGGTCGGGCAGCAGCGGCGGCGCGCCGGGGCGGACGAGGTACGGGCCGTACTCAACCAGGCGTTCGACAGGTCGGCGAAGGGCAGCGACTGCGGCGACTGGCCGGACTACCAGGAGCCCAGTGTCTTCGACACGCTGACCGTGGCCGACGCCACCGGCGAGACTGCCGAGTTCTGGATCCGGCACGAGCCGTGCCGCAGCGCCCGCCACGCCTACAGCTCCAGCCGGCAGCTCAGCGCGCAACTGCTGGCGGCCGTCACGGACCTGCTCGGCCAGCCGCCGTCGCGGTGAGCCGGTGCGATCCGGGTCGGACCTGACGGGGGTCGGCCCGCCGCGTACGCCGACCCGGTCCGGCAGTCACGCCGGACCGGGCCGGCGTACCGGAACTCAGCCGTACGGTGGCCGGGCGTACGCGGCCCGCAGCGCGGCCAGCCCGGTCGACTTCGGGCTGAGGGTGCCCCAGCCGGAGTTGAAGTAGTTCGTCCGGGCGATCAGCGGGCCACGCTCGGCGTTGAGCTGGGCGATGGCCGGCGGCACGGTGGCGATCCAGGCCGCCTGGTCGGGAATCTCGATGACCCGTACGCCCCACTCGGCGATCAGCACCGGACGGGACAACGCGACCGGACCCAGATCGGCCACCGCCCAGTCCTTGGTGCGCCGGAACCGTTCCAGCGCGGTGTGGCTGGCATGTGTGGCGTAGACGTTCCACTGGAGGTAGTCCAGCCGGGTCATCAACGCCTCCGGGTGGGTGCGCCGGAAGCAGTCCCGGTTGAAGCCGCCGACCCCGACCGAGAAGGTGCTGCCCTGCGGCAGCCCCTTGGCCTGGAACCAGTTGACGATGTACGTCACCGCCTGCACCGCCCGGGCGTCCGACTCGGCCCAGGTGTACGCCTTGCCGGCCTCCGTGGTGCCGAACTCGTGATCGGTGTCCAGCTCGGAGGCGAGCTGGATGTTCACCCCGAAGCCCATCGTCCGGTACTGCGACAGCGCCCGGGCGAACAACCCGTCGCACTGCCCGGCGATGACCTGGCCGTAGCCGTACGCCTTCGGCCAGACCGCGCCGGGCCGCTGCTGGATGGTCATCGCCGGAGCGGGCACGGTGTACCGCACCCCGTCCACGGTGAAGGTCTGCGACCCGGTGTCGGGCGCGCCGTAGTGCTTCAGTTCGAGCACCATGTTGATCTGCACCCCGGCCCGCCCCAGAGTGATCAGCCAGGGTCGCTCGTAGCCGGGAAAGATGTAGGCGTCGGCGAAGCTGCGGTACTGGGTCAGCGACCGGAAGTTGCCGCGGGTGATGTCGGCCGTCGGATCCGCACCACCGGAGAGGTAGTAGCCGCCCAGCACCGGCGACAGCACGGTGTAGGCGACGCTGGCGGTGGCGGTCCGACTGGCGGAGTCGCGCACGGTGACGGTCACCCGTGGCATCACGCCACCGCCCGGAAGACGGCCACCGCGCCGTCGTCGGAGACCCGGGACCAGGTACGCCCCGAGTCGTCGGCGACGGTGACGGTGAGCGGGTCGATCACGGCGGTCACCGAGACTGGGGCGCTGCGGTTGCCCTGCGCGTCGGCCACCGTGACCGTCACGGTGAGCCGCTGGTGGTCCGCGTCGCCGTAGTTGACCGTCAGCAGCATCTGCTCGCCCGGTGAGTAGGTGGTGGGGTTCATCGAGGCGTTGGCGGTGGGAGCGGCCATGGCAGCTCCTTCCTGGCTTGGTCGTCGCGACCAGTGGTGCAACACCCTCGGTGCGGCTGGTCGGCGACGGCGGGCCGGAGCCGGGCGGCGCGGCGGCGCGCCCCGGCGTTTCCGTGCTGGCGGCCGGCGGGACGTCACGGCCCCGACCCGGCCGGAGGATCGGATGTGGCCCGCCATCCGCAGCCTCGCTACCTGCTACAACAATGCGTCGGGGCAGGCCGCGCCGTCCTGTCCGTTTCCGGACATATCGACTCTTATGGAGGCGACACGTGAAGTATCTGATGTTGATCTACGGCAACGAGGAGATCTGGGGCAGCCTGCCGGACGGCGACCTGGCCACATTGATCGGTGAGGTGGACGCCTTCACCGGGGCACTGCGTGCCTCCGGCGAGCTGGTCGACGTGCAGGGGTTGGAGACACATCCCCGGTCGGTGCGGATCGTCGCCGACACTCCGGTGGTCACCGACGGGCCGTACCTGGAAGCCAAGGAGTACGTCGGGTCGTACTTCGTGGTCGACGTCCGTGACGAGCAGCGGGCGTTGGAGATCGCCCGGGCCTATCCGGGTCTGCGGTTCGGCACCGCCAGCGGCGGCCTGGAGATCTGGCCGCTGATGACCGGGCCGGACCACTGAGCCTCGACGAGGCCACCGTCGACCTGCTGCGCCGGCTCGCGCCGCAGGTGCTGGCCACCCTCGTGCGTCGGTACGGCGACTTCGGTCGGGCCGAGGACGCCGTGCAGGAGGCGCTCGTCGACGCCGTGGAGAGGTGGCCGCTCGACGGCGTCCCCGAGCAACCGTCGGGCTGGCTGCACACGGTCGCCGCCCGCCGCTACGTCGACCTGGTGCGCACCGAGGTCGCCCGCACCCGCCGCGAGCGTACGGCGCTGGACCTCACCCCCCGCGACACGCTTGTCGCCCCACCGCCCGACGCCGTGCCACCCCGGGACGACCTGCTGGAGCTGTTCCTGCTCTGCTGTCATCCGGTGCTGCCCGCGCCCGCGCAGCTGGCACTGACCCTGCGTGCGGTGGGTGGGCTCACCACCGCCGAGGTCGCCGCCGCCTTCCTGGTGTCGGAGCGGACCATGGGGCAACGGATCTCGCGGGCGAAACTGCGCCTGCGGGAGGCGGGTGCCCGGTTCGCACCGCCACCGACGGCGGAACGCCAGGCCCGGCTGGCCGTCGTACGCCAGGTGCTGTACCTGATGTTCAACGAGGGATACAGCGCAAGCAGCGGCCCTCAACTGCGCCGCGCCGACCTGACCGGGCAGGCGCTGCGGTTGACGCGCCGGCTGCACGAGCAACTGCCCGACGACGCCGAGACGACCGGCCTGCTGGCGTTGATGCTGCTCACCGAGGCCCGTGCGGCGGCCAGGGTCGACCGGAACGGCGATCTGGTGCCGCTGGCGGAGCAGGACCGCCAGGTGTGGGACCAGGTGGCGATCGCCGAGGGTTGCGCACTTGTCGAACGGAGTCTGGCCGTCACGCCACCGGGGCCGTACCGGGTCCAGGCCGCCATCGCGGCGGTGCACGCCGAGGCGCCGAGCGCCGAGGCCACCGACTGGCCCCAGGTGCTCGCGCTGTACGAGGTGCTGGAGCACCTCGCACCCAACCCGGTGGTCACGCTGAACCGGGCGGTGGCGGTGGGCATGGTGCACGGGCCCGTCGCCGGGCTGGCCCTGCTCTGCGAGGTGGAGTCGGGGCCGTTGGCCGGGCACCACCGACTGCACGCCGTCCGCGCCCACCTGCTGGAACTCGCCGACGACCGGCCCGCCGCGGCCGCGCAGTGGCGGGCAGCGGCGCAGCACGCCGGCAGCGACCCCGAGCGGCGGTACCTGCTGCGCCGAGCCGCCACCGCGAGTGACCCGGACCGTCCACCATGTGAACCAGGTCACCTTCGGGGTCGGTAGAAGCGTGCCGTACCGCTCCGATCCACAGGTGGATCGGCACCCACGGTGGGTGCCGTCGCACCCGGGAGGAACAGCACATGACGAAGGTGACCGCCCAACTGTCGGTGTCGCTGGACGGCTGCTACGCCGGCCCGCAGCACGACGGCGTGGGCGACTGGCTGCGGTCGGCGGAGAGCCACGGCTTCTTCCGGGTGACCCGGTGGGCCACCGAGGCGATGGCGTGGCGCGAACGGCAGGGTTTCGCCGGCGGCCGGCACGACGCCGACTCCGAGATCATCGCCGAGTCGTTCGCCGCGGCCGGCGCGTACGTGATGGGTCGCCGGATGGCCGACGGCGGCGAGGTGCCGTGGGGCGACGAACCACCGTTCCGCGCTCCGGTCTTCGTGGTGACCCACCGGCCCCGCCCGACGTTGCACCGCCAGGGTGGCACCAGCTTCACCTACGTCACCGACGGGCTGGCCAGTGCGGTGGCCCAGGCCCGGGCCGCAGCCGGTGACCGGAACGTCGCGGTGGCCGGCGGGGGCAGCCTGGTCCGGCAGGTGCTGCGGGCGGGTCTGCTCGACGAACTGGAGTTGCACGTGGTGCCGGTCGTCCTCGGTGCCGGGCTCCGACTCTTCGACGACCTGGCTCTCGACGACTTCGAGGCGATCGAGCTGACCCCCGAACGGGTACTCGCCAGCCCGCACGTCACCCACGTCCGGTACGCGGTGCAGGGTCGCGCCCCGCTGGTCCTCGACGACCGCGGCCGCGGCACCGGCACCCCGTAGGCCGTGCCGTCGGCCGGTGGCGCCGTCAGCGGGTGGCGAGGAAGCTGAGCACCTCGGACCACCCGTCGCGGCGGGCGGCGGCGTCACCGGCCCGGGAGCCGCCGTGGATCTGCTCGCCGGTGCGGCCCTGGTGCACCGTCTTCGACGGCAGGTACGGGAAGGTGCCCACGCCGTGACCGGCCTCCGGGTAGAGCAGCACCCGGTGGGGTGGACCACCGAGGGCCAGCACCAGCTCGGCGGCGTAGGTCGGCGCGTCCCAGAGCAGGTCGTCCGCCCCGGCGATGGCCAGTACCGGTCCGTCGATCCGGTCGACGGGTATCGGGCCGCTCGGTACCGGCCGGCCACGGTAGGTCCAGGCGGGCGCTCCGGTGTACGGGTAGCCGAGGTGGACGATGCTGCTCGGGGCGTAGGCGACGACGGCGCCTACCAGGTCAGGGCGCTGTTGCGCCAACAGCAACGCGGCCTCGGTGCCGCGCGAGTAGCTCATCACCGCCACCTCGCCACCGGCGTGCGAGGCGAGACGTTCGGCGGCGGTGACGAAGTACTCCAGCGGGATGTCGTGCAGGCTGTCCGGCAGCCCCGGCGCGCCGAAGTAGCCCAGGCACAGCACCGGGTGCCCGCGGGAGGCGAGCAGCGGCGCGTCGTACAGCCCGCCGACGCCGCCCTCCGAGCCACCGAACCACAACACCCCGCGCCGTCGCGGCACATCCGGCGGCGGCAGGACGAGCAACCCGTGAACCCCGTCGGCCGCCCGGGTCAGCTCGGTGAAGGAGACCGGACCCGCCGTCCAGTCCCGTCGCACGGTGACGGTGGCGGGCGCCCGCCCGCCACGCGAGGCCGACAGCCGGACCGGGAAGTCGCGCCGTACGTGCGGCCAGACCGGTGCGAAGTAGGAGGCGTCGCCGTCCAGCGGATCCATCGACCAGAACAGACCCATCGGGTCGACACCCGAGTAGGAGCCGTGCACCGGTGCGTCCCGCGACACGTCCACCACACCGTCGGCGTCGGCCACGAACGTCGCCGCCGCGCGCCACCGACGCCCCGCGTGATCCCGGGCCTCGGCGGCGATCTCCGCCCGTTCCCTCGCGGCCAGCCCACTCACCCGTACCCGCAGCGGCTGGTCGACGAGCGCCACGGCCGGCGTCACGTCCAGCCGCAGGCGCGGCGCGCCGCCCCTGCCCCGATCGCCGACGAGGAGGGTCGCGACCACCAGCCCCACCAGGACGGCGGGCAGGATCCGGGACGTTCTCGACCAACGCGGCATCGACCACACCGTATGTGCGGCTGTCCACCCCCACGACGGGTGCTATTCGGCGAGGATCGCACGGAGGCGGGCCCGGCATTCGGCCACGAACGCCGGGTAGCTGTGCTGGTAGTACGCGATGCCGCTGGCGGCCACGGCGATCGCCCAGGCGCGGGCGCGTAGCCAGGTGGAGTCGTCCACGTCGACGGCGTCGCGGTAGGCGTGGCGGGCCTCGGGCGGCAGATCCCACACCGGGGCGTGCTCGGCGTCGGGCAGGCCGACCGACAGGCCACCGAAGTCGATGACCGCGTGCAGTCTGCCGTGTCGGACCAGGAGGTTCGTGGGCCTGAGATCGCCGTGCAGCCACACCTGCGGTCCGGACGGTTCGGGCCGGGCGAGCCCCGCCTGCCACATCCGTTCCAGGGTGTCGACGTCGATCTGCGCGCCGACGATGGTCCGGCAGTCGGCGAGGGCTCGGCCGATCCAGTCGGCACAGGGCCGCAGGTGTCCGCCCCGGTACCAGCTCAGGTCGCCCGTACCGGTCGCCCCCATGAGGTCGACGCCGTGCAGCTCCCGCACCACCCCCGCCAGGTCGGTGCCGAAGGCCGCCCAGTCCGAGACGGTCTGCGGCCCCGCCTCCTCGCCGTCGATCCACCGGTAGACCGACCAGGGAAGCGGGAAGGCGCTGGCGGGAACGCCGGTGTGCAGCGGTTCCGGGATCCGGAAGCCGAGCCGGGGGGCCAGCCGGGGCAGCCAGCGCTGTTCCTTGCGCAGCGACGGCGCCTTCTCGGCGGTGCGCGGCAGCCGTACGAGCAGGTCGGCGCCGAGGCGGTACATCGTGTTGTCGGTGCCCGCGCCCGCCAGGGACAGCGGCAGATGCGCCCACTGTGGACATTGCTGCGTCACCAACGCACTGACGACATCCTCGTCGACCGGAATCTCACCCTGGTGCAGCGGCACACCGAGATCCTCGCGCCGGACGCGCGGGTGGGCCACCCAATTCTCGACGCTGCGGGCGGCGTCGCCGGCCACCCGGTCGGACCGGTGCCGGGCACCCGTCCCGTCGGTTGTAGGCAAGCCGACTGTGACCTTGACCGATACCCGGAACAGTGGAAAAAGCATCGACTACCACCGATTGGAGTGGCCCATGTCTCTCCGACTCCGTCACCTCTGCGCCGCCCTGGCCATGGTGCTGGCCGCGACGCTGGCGGTCCCCGGCGCACCGGCCGCCGCCGCCACCGCCGACCGCTTCGGATTCGCGTACGTCGCCGATCCCACCGTGCCGGTCTGGACACCGCTGCCCGCGGCGTACCAGTTCGGCAGTTGGGCTGCGGGCCCGGTGGCCACCGGCGGCAAGGTCGCCCCCGGCCGTTTTCTGGTGCGGTTTCCGAACATCGGACTGGGCGCCCGTGGCAACGCCCATGTCACCGCCGTGGCCAGGGACGGCCGGTTCTGCCAGCTCGTGCGGTGGGGCAGTTCGGGCGCCGACGAGATCGTCGACGTGCAGTGCTTCCGACCCGGCGGAACCCCGACCGACACCCCGTTCACGGTGTTGTGGACGGTGAGTTCCGGCGTCCTGCCGGCCGGCGTCGGGGCGTACGCCTCGGCGCAGGTGTTGTCGAACGTCCTCGCGCAGTCGTACAACTCGGCCGGCGCACCCGTCACCGTCGCCAACGTCGGCGTGGGCATCTACGCGCTGCGCTTCCTGGCGGTCGGCACGGCCGGCACGCTCTCCGGGAACGTGCAGGTGACCGCCCAGCAGCCGAACGCCCAACCACGCCGCTGCAAGATCCTTCGCTGGGGCGCGACCGGCCCGGACGTGCTGGTCTACGTCGCCTGCCACGATCCGGCCACCGGTGCTTTGATGAACAGCGACTTCACCGCCTCGTTCCATCGGGAGCGCTCGGTCTACGCGTCGTTCGGCCCACCGAAGTACTTCGGGTACCTCGCGACGCCCTTCGTCGGTCCGACGAACTACTCCCACCCGCTCGGTGTGGGCGCGAACGGCTTCGGTCCCACGGGTCTCGGCACCTACACGGTCAAGTTCCCGGCCCTGCACGAGAAGAGCACCACGGCGCAGGTGACCGCGATCGGTGACGACCCCTCGTACTGCACCATCCAGTCCCGATGGGCGCAGTTCGGCAGCGACGCGGTGCTGCCGGTCTCCTGCTTCAGCAACGCCGGCCGGCCGCAGGACAGCGAGTTCAGCTCGACCTTCTCGTCGAGCGTCTGAGCCCGGCGGTCCCCGCCCAGAGCACGCTGGGCGGGGACCGGCGGCGGGTGCGACGCGGCGGCGTCTCAGGACCCGGCCGGGTGCTCGCCGGGCAGGTCCGAGGCGGCGACCCGCAGCGCGGCGACGCTCGCGGCCACCGCGGGATGGCCACCCGCACCCTGCCGGTAGGCGATCCGGGTACGCCGTCGGATGGTGAGCGGGACCAGAGTCACCCCGGCCGGCGGCCGCCCGACAGCCAGTTGCGGCACCAGACCGACACCCTGACCGGCGGCGACCAGGGCGAGCACGGCGGTGAAGTCGTCCGCGTGGTGACGCACCGTCGGGCGGAAGCCGGCCAGTTCACACGCGTGCAGGGTCACCGAGTGACAGAGCGTGCCCGGGCTGCCCACGATCCAGTCCGCGTCGCGTACCGAGCGCATCGGGTCGCCGGTGAGGTTCCGGTCCGCCCCGACGGCCAGGTGGACCGTCTCCTCCAGCAGTGGCACCGAGTCCAGGGCCGGGCCCGCCTCGACGGGCACGATGTCGTAGTCGT
Source organism: Verrucosispora sp. WMMC514 (assembly GCF_027497295.1). Classification (NCBI taxonomy): domain Bacteria; kingdom Bacillati; phylum Actinomycetota; class Actinomycetes; order Micromonosporales; family Micromonosporaceae; genus Micromonospora; species Verrucosispora sp. WMMC514. The sequence continues at coordinate 772,247 of NZ_CP114906.1, forward strand.
GCACGAGCGCCACGTCGAGGCGGCGGTCGCGCAGCGCGTCGGGCACCGCGACCGGGTCCAACTCGGTGACCATCAGGTCGAGCGCGGGATGGTCACGGCCGAGCGCGACCAGGGCGGGCAGCAGCAGGGTACGCACCGCACTGGGGTACGCGCCGATGCGTACCGTGCCGCAGAGCCCGCCCCGCGCGGCGACGAGAGTCGCGTCGGCCGCCTCCAGCGCGGCGAGGACGACCTCGGCGTGCCGGACCAGCGCCACCCCGGTGGGGGTCAGGGCGACCCGCCGACCGGCCCGCTCCAGCAGCGTCACGCCGGCCTGGCGTTGCAGCGCGGCGAGTTGCTGGGACACAGCGGACGGCGTGTAGGTGTGCGCCTCGGCCACGGCGGCGATGGTGCCGAGGTGGGAAAGATCCCGCAGCAGGCGCAGGCGACGGACGTCAAGCATCAGTTCAGCTTACGCATTTGGTGAGTAATCGGAGCTGGTGCTTCACCTTCTTCGGTCGGAGGCTGAAGGCATGACACCAGCCGGTCTCTACGTACCCATGATCACCCCGTTCGACGAGAGCGGCGCGATCGCACTCGACGCACTGCGCGCACTCTCCCGAGAGGTGCTGACCGCCGGCGCGGCCGGTCTGGTCGCCCTCGGCACCACCGCCGAGCCGCACGCCCTCGACGCCGCCGAGCAGCAGCTGGTGGTCGACGCGATCGCCGCGATCTGTCGGGAGCACCGGGCCGGTCTCCTGGTCGGCGCGCACACCGCGCCGGAGCTGCGGGCACTCGCCGGGCGACCCGAGGTCACCGCGGCGCTCTGCCTGGTCCCGCCGTTCCTGCGCCCCGGCGAGGAGGCGGTACTCACGCACTACGCCCGGCTGGCCGAGGAATCACCGGTGCCGCTGGTCGCGTACCACGTTCCGTACCGCACCGGGCAGCAGCTGGGCGCCGACACGTTGCGCCGCCTCGCCGGGCTGCCCGGCCTGGCGGGTGTCAAGCACGCCGTCGGCGGCATCGACGCCGACACGATCGCCCTGCTCGCCGACCCGCCGTCCGACTTCGCGGTGCTCTGCGGCGAGGACGCGTACGTCTCGCCGCTGCTCGCCCTCGGCGCGGCCGGCGGGATCCTCGCCTCCGCGCATCTCGCCACCGCCGACTATGCCCACCTGGTCGCGGCCTGGCGGTCCGGCGACGTCGCCCGGGCCCGGCCGCTCGGCCACCGGCTCGCCACCCTCTCGGCCGCGCTGTTCGCCGAACCCAACCCCGCAGTGGTCAAGGCGGTCCTGCACGCCCAGGGCCGGATCCCGACACCGCTCGTCCGCCCTCCGCTGCTGCCCGCCACCCCGGCGGCCACCGCCCGGGCGCTGACCTGCCTGGCCGGGGCGTCGGACGAACCGGCGTGCGGGACCGCCGACGATCCTCAGTGAAAATCTTCCGCCGGCATGTCGAGAAGCCGGGCCGTGCTCCGTCCCTGCTACGAACGCGGCCAGAATGGCCCGTAGTTGACAAGGAGCATCCGATGGCCAAGTACCTGTTGCTCAAGCACTACCGTGGCGGCCCGACTCCGCTGCACGACGTGCCGATGGACCAGTGGACGCCCGAGGAGATCTCGGCCCACGTGCAGTACATGCGCGACTTCGCGGCTCGACTCGAAGACACCGGCGAGTTCGTCGAGGGACAGGCGCTCTCCCCGGAGGGCACGTTCGTCCGCTACGACGGCGAGGGACGACCGCCGGTCACCGACGGCCCGTTCGCGGAGACCAAGGATCTGATCGCCGGCTGGATGGTGATCGACGTCGACAGCTACGACCGGGCGCTGGAGCTGGCCGGCGAGCTGTCGGCGGCGCCGGGTGCCGGTGGGAAGCCGCTGCACGAGTGGCTCGAGGTGCGGCCGTTCCTCACCGAGCCGCCGACCATCTCGGAGTGACGCACGGTGGATGAGGCCGTCCTACGGACCCTTACTCCCGCCGTGATCGGCATCCTCGTCCGTCGCGGAGTCGACTTCGCGACGGCCGAGGATGCCGTGCAGGACGCGCTGGTCGAGGCCGTCCGGGCATGGCCGACGGACCCGCCGCGCGACCCCAAGGGCTGGCTGGTGGCCGTGTCCTGGCGAAAGTTCCTCGACGTGGCCCGCTCGGACACCGCACGGCGCCGGCGCGAGGCCCAGGTGGAGGTGGAGCCCGCGCCCGGACCGGGCGGGCCGATCGACGACACGCTCGCGCTCTACTTCCTGTGCGCGCATCCGTCGTTGACCCCGGCCTCGGCGGTGGCGCTGACCCTGCGGGCGGTCGGCGGCCTGACCACCCGGCAGATCGCCCGGGCCTACCTGGTGCCGGAGACGACAATGGCGCAGCGGATCAGCCGGGCCAAGCGGACCGTCAGTGGCGTCCGGTTCAACCAGCCCGGGGACGTCGGGACTGTGCTGCGCGTGCTCTACCTGGTCTTCAACGAGGGCTACTCCGGCGATGTCGACCTCGCCGCGGAGGCGATCCGACTCACCCGCCAGTTGGCGGCCAGGATCCGACACGCGGAGGTGGCGGGTCTGCTCGCGCTCATGCTGCTGCACCACGCCCGCCGGGCGGCGCGAACCACCGCCGACGGCCGCCTGGTGCCGCTGGCCGAGCAGGACCGGGGCCGCTGGGATACCCGGCTCATCGCCGAGGGTGTGCAGATACTTCAGAACGCCCTGGCCCGCGACCGCCTGGGCGAGTTCCAGGCGCAGGCCGCCATCGCCGCGCTGCACACCGACGCCCGCACCGCCGAGGAGACCGACTGGGTGCAGATCGTCGAGTGGTACGACGAACTGGTCCGCCTCACCGACAGCCCGGTGGCCCGCCTCAACCGGGCGGTCGCGGTCGGCGAGGCCGACGGAGCACGAGCCGGCCTGGCCGCCCTGGCGGACCTCGACCCCGCCCTGCCCCGGTACGCCGCTGTCGCCGCGTACCTGCACGAGCGGGACGGCGACCTGGTCACCTCGGCACGGCTCTACGCCGAGGCCGCCCGATCGGCGCCCAGCCTTCCCGAGGTCGAACACCTCACGCGGCAGGCCGCCCGGCTCAACGCGCTGCTGCGCCGGTAGGTGGTGCATCCGCCGCGTTGGGCCACCGAGAGCAATGCCTTCTTCACGATCGTTCCTTGAGGATCCGGGCGATGTCCCCGTTTCCTGCCGCCGCCGGCAGGGTGCCAGCCATTCGCCCGATTGCGGACGGCTTCCGGTGTGCCCATGCTCAGGCCAGTCGGGGAGGTCGTCGACGGGCCGTCGGATCGTCGAGGTGGTCCACGACGGGATTCGGGGAGTTCGGGTGGAGACCGGTTCCATCATCGGGGCCACAGGGCTGTTCTGCCTGGCGGCGGTGTTGATGATCGGCTGGGCGCTGAGCGCCTACAACCGTCTGGTCCGCCAACGCAACCAGGTGCAGGCGTCGTGGGCGCAGATCGACGTCCAACTCAAGCGTCGGTACGACCTCGTGCCCAACCTGGTCGAGACGGTCAAGGGCTACGCGGCGCACGAACGCGGCACGTTGGAGGCGGTGCTGGCCGCCCGTGCCGGCGCGATGGCCGCCGCCGTCACGCCCGGGGTGGCCGTCCGCGCGGGAGCCGAGGAGGTGCTGACCCGAACGCTCGGCCGGCTCCTCGCGCTCGCCGAGGCATACCCGGACCTCAAGGCCAACCAGAACTTCGCGGCCCTGCACAGCGAACTGACCCGGACCGAGGACAAGATCGCCTACGCCCGGCAGTTCTACAACAGCGCTGTTCAGACGTACAACACCAGTGTGCAGTCCGCACCGATCAACCTCATCGCCGGCCTGGGCGGTTTCCGCACCATGACCTACTTCGAGGCGCTCGACGGTGAACGCGCCGCCGTCCAGGTGCGCTCCTGACGGGAGTGGGCCCGGTGGATCTCCGACTGCTTCTCGATCTGGCCGCGAGCGCGTTCGCAGTCGGGGCCTGGTTCGGCGCGTACGGCCTGGTCCGCGCCGTCACCCGACCGGCCGGTCCGGCGCCCGCGCCGGCCACCATGGAACTCGGGAACGAACCACCCGCCGTGGTCAGTCTGCTGGTCAACCGGTGGTCGGTGACCGAGGACGCGGCCGAGTCGACTCTGCTCGATCTTGCCGCCCGTGGCTTCCTCGAGTTACGCCAGCCCGACGACGATCCGACGCGGACCACCCTGCACCTGCCGTCGAGCCCGCCCGACGACGGGGAACTGCGGCCGTACGAGCGGCGGGTGCTCGACCGGGTACGCGGGCTGGCGGTCGACGGCGTCGTACCCGTGACCGCGCTGACCTTCCGCGACCGGGCGCAGGCGCAGGCATGGAACAGACGGCTGCGAGCGCAGGTCGTCGCGGACGCCCGGGCCGCCGGGCTGTCGCGGCGGCGCTTCGGCCCCGCCGTGACCAGCCTGTTGACCGCCGCCGCCGGGGTCGTCGCGGTGGTCGTCGTGGTGATGTTGTGGCGCTACGGGAGCTTGCACAGTACCGACGGAAACCCGGCTGTCGGAGCCGGAGTCGTCGTCTTCGCCGTACTCACCGCCATCGCGGGACTGTCACCGGGCGAGCGCGACACGCCACGCGGCCGCCAGGTGGCCGCACACTGGCTCGGAGTGCGGGACTGGCTGCGTGGACACGAGCAGTTCGACGAACTGCCTCCGGCGTCGGTGGCGATCTGGGACCGCTACCTGGGCTACGGGGCGGCCGTCGGCGCCACCCGCCGGACCAGCGCCCTGCTCGACCTCGGGATGGGCGACCGGAAACTGGTCTGGTCCTCGCTCGGTGGCAGGTGGCACCGGGTCCGGGTACGGTACCCGCGCTTCTCCCTCCGTTACGGTCAGACGGTGCCGAAGCTGCTGCTGCGCGCGGTGATCAGCGTCGCGGTGGGCGGCTTCCTGCTGAAGGTCTTCGGCCCCGACCTCGATCTCACGCCCACATCGGACGATCAGCCGCAGCGGATCGTCACGTTCGCGACCACCGGCCTCGTCGTAGTGGGCCTGATACTGCTGGTGCTCGGTGGCCACACGTTGGTGCGCGGTGTCGCGGACCTCGTCACGGAGCGGACCGTCACCGGCGAGGTGCTGTGGCTGGAGGTGTGGCGCACGACGAACCAGGGTGAGGACCGGCCGGCCCGACCGTGGCTGCACTACCTGGCGGTGGACGACGGCACCGGCGACCGGACCACCGCCTGGGGCCTGCCCAGCCGGTGGGCCGGTGACTGCCGCGACGGGGACGTCGTCACCATCCGGGTCCGCCCGTGGACCAGGCGAGTGGTCGCCTTCGCGGTCGTCGGTCACGGCCGGTCCCGACGGCTGGTCGAGCCGCTCGGCACCGACCAGCGCCGCACCTCGGCGACGGAGTACGGTGGCCCGGCCGGACGTCCCCCGGCAGCCGCTCAGGGCAGCGGGACGACGTAGGACTCTAGGCGACGAAGTAGGGCGGATGGTCGAGCGGGAGATCCTGACGGGCGGCGGCGTCAACGAGGTCATTCGGATCGGCGACATGGTGCGTCGACCCACCGGCCCTTGGTCCGCCCGGGTTCACGACCTGCTGCGGCAGCTCGCCGCCCAGGGCTTCACGGCGGCACCCCGCGTACGCGACACGAGCGAGCCCGGGTTCGAGCTACTCGATTTCCTGCCGGGCGAGGTGTCGAACTATCCGCCGACCCCCGCGGCGGCCTCGATCGACGCGTTGGAGAGCGCCGCCGCGCTGCTACGGGCTTACCACGACGCGACGGCCGAGTACGCGCGGCGAGCACCGCGCGACGGCTGGCAGGTGGCGGCGACCGAGCCGGTCGAGGTCATCTGTCACGGCGACTACGCCCCGCACAACTGCGTGCTCGACGGCAACCGCGTCGTGGGCATCATCGACTTCGACCATGCCCAGCCCGGGCCCCGGATCTGGGACGTCGCCTACGCGGCCTACCGCTGGGTGCCGATGACCGCACCGGAGAACACCGACGGCTTCGGAACCACCGAGGAACAGGCCGCCCGGCTGCGCACGTTCTGCGACCGGTACGGGCTGGACGACAACGCACGAGCCGACCTGGTGGACATCACCGTGGCCCGGCTGCACGCACTTGTCGAATTCATGCACACCCAGGCAGCCGCCGGCAACACCGCCTTCGCCGGTCATCTCGCGGATGGACACCACATCCAGTACCTCAACGACGCGAGGTACGTACGCGCGCAACGCCTGGTCTTCGAACGTGCCCTGCTTCGCGGCCGACCGGGTGACCTGCGTGACGAGGGCCGCCGCCGTAGCGACGATCGGCGGTCGGGCCACCACTGACCGTTCGGCCGGACTCACCCGTCGAGTGGCCGGAGCACGCGAAAAGGCGGCGCCGCATCCACTGTGGACGTGACGCCGCCTTTCTGCGCTCGGCTAGCTGATCTTCTTGCGGTAGATCGCTGTCGCGCCGAGGTACGCGACCACGAGCAGCCCGACGCACCAACCGAGGGCGATCCACAGGTCGTTGCCGACGGGTTCCTGGGCGAACAGCGCGCGGAGCGTGTTCACGATGGACGTGACGGGCTGGTTCTCGGCGAACCACGCGACCGGGCCGGGCATCGAGTCGGTGGGGACGAACGCCGAGCTGATGAAGGGCAGGAAGATCAGCGGGTAGCTGAAGCCGCTCGCGCCGTCGATGGTCTTGGCGGTCAGGCCCGGCATCACGGCGATCCAGCTGAGGGCGAGGGTGAACAGGATCAGGATGCCGGCGGCGGCCAGCCAGTCGACCACGGACGCGCTGGTGCGGAAGCCCATGATCAGCGCGACGCCGATGACGATCACGAGCGAGGCCAGGTTGGCGATGAGCGAGGTCAGGACGTGCGCCCAGAGCACGGAGGGACGCGAGATCGGCATCGACTGGAAGCGCTCGAAGATGCCGCCCTGCATGTCCAGGAACAGCCGGTACGCGGTGTAGGCGATGCCGGACGCGATGGTGATGAGCAGGATGCCGGGGAGCATGTAGTTGATGTACGACTCACCGGTGCCGGTGTTGATGGCTCCGCCCAGCACGTACACGAAGAGCAGCAGCAGCGCGATCGGGGTGATCGCGGTGGTGATGATGGTGTCCGGGCTGCGGAGGATGTGACGCAGGGAGCGGCCGGTGAGGGTTCCGGTGTCGCTGAGGGCGTGGGCGGTCATCGGGATTCCTCTCCTGCGGGCGTGGCCGGCTGGTCGGCGATGTCACTGGTTTCGCCAACGAGGGCGAGGAAGACGTCCTCGAGGCTCGGCTGCTTCTCGATGTACTCGACCTTGGCGGCCGGGAGGAGTTGCTTCAGCTCGGTGAGGGTGCCGTTCTGGATGATCGTGCCCTTGTGCAGGATCGCGATCCGGTCGGCGAGTTGCTCGGCCTCGTCGAGGTACTGCGTGGTCAGCAGGATGGTCGTGCCACCTTCGGCGAGCTGCTTCACCGTCTGCCAGACCTCGATGCGGGCCTGCGGGTCGAGGCCGGTGGTCGGCTCGTCGAGGAAGACGACCGGCGGGTTGCCGACCAGGCTCATCGCGATGTCGAGCCGGCGGCGCATACCGCCGGAGTACGTGCCCGCCTTGCGGTTCCCGGCATCGGTGAGCGAGAAGCGGGCGAGCAGATCGTCGGCGATCGCGCCCGGGTCCTTCAGGTGACGGAGCTTCGCGACCAGGATCAGATTCTCCCGGCCGGTGAGCACCTCGTCGACCGCGGCGAACTGGCCGGTCAGGCTGATCGACTTGCGTACCTCGGCCGGCGCCGAGGAGACGTCGAACCCCTGGACGGTGGCGGTGCCGCTGTCCGCCTTCAGCAACGTCGACAGGATCCGCACCAGCGTGGTCTTGCCGGCGCCGTTCGAGCCGAGCAATGCGAAGATGCTCCCCGCCGCCACGTCGAAGTCGACGCCCCGCAGCACGTGCAGGTCCTTGAAGGACTTGGTGATGGCCTGCACCCTGATCGCTGGTTCGCGAGCCGTGGTGGTCATTCGCTCTTCTCCTCACCGTTGTTGTGGTCAGCAGCGTCGATCGCCTTCCGCAGGCGCTCGCGCTCCTTGTCAATCCACTGCCTGCCGGCGTACGCCTGCAGGAACGTCTCGGCGAACTCGACCGGGTCGTCGCCGACGATCGCGCGGACCGGCGTTCCGTCGGCGACGGCGCGCTCCCAGAGGTCGACGAAGTCGCCGAGCATGGTGGTGAGCGTGTCGCCGTCGAGAATCGCGCCGTGGTACATGAAGTACCGGTGCAGCGCCTTGGCCGCGCCGCGATAGGGCTCCGGCAGGGCCTCGATCCGGGCCATGAGGGCCCGGTACTGCTTCTTCTGCTCGAGCGACCCGACGAGTGTCTCGATCCACTTCGCGGCCATGCTCATGCTCCCTGGTCGTGTTGGTTGCCGTTGTGGTGAAGTTGCTCGATGCGGTCCGCGAGGACGCGCCACGTCCTCCAGAACTCGGTGAGTTGCTCGCGCCCCTTCGCGTTGAGCGTGTACACCTTCCGTGGGGGGCCCTTCTCGGAGGGGACCTTCGCCACGTCCACGAACCCACGCTGCTCGATGCGGACGAGCAACGCGTAGATGGTGCCTTCCGCGATGTCCGAGAATCCGCGGTCGCGCAGCCACGCGGTGATCTCGTAGCCGTACGCGGACTCCCGCGCCAGAATCGCCAGGACGATGCCTTCGAGCGTGCCCTTCAGCATCTCCGTCATCTGGTTGCCCACACCATCGCCCCCTCGCTACCAAGCGTCGCTGACTACCAGTAGACAGTAACACTAGGTACCGGTAGATAGCAACGCTGAATACCGAGGGGTTTCGGGGCGGTGGGACTCGACGCCGCAGTCCGCGCGTGGACCGCCGTCGCCACGGGTTGTTTCCTCGGACTCGGCCGGCGAAGCCCTCACGAGTCTGGGCCTGCCGCGTAAGTGTCGACTGCGCCTCGACGGAGACGACGTTGCGATCAAGCCGGACCTCCTGGTCAGAGCCCAGTGCGCAATCGATCGAGTCGGCGACCACACCGCCGCCCACTTCATCGAAGATTATTGCAGCTAGATCAGCGGTGGTGGAGGACCCGAACCACCATGTGGACCTTGCCTTTCCAGACGCCGGAGAAGGGCGAAAGGTCCGCCGTTCCGGCAGCTCCGCGACCGCCGCACAGGGCAGTGATCCAGCAGGCGCTCGGTGGCCGAGGCCGGGTGCCGCGCCGTGCGGCGCCGCCGGGCACAATTGGCCCGTGGACGACGTCGAGACGAGATCGAGTTCACCCTCCGAGGCAAGAAGCACGTCGTACGGGCCGGCTCCACGATCAACATTCCGGCCAACGCGCCGCACAACTTTCGCAAGACCTCAGGTGCACCGGCCCGCATGCTCTACATGTGCACCCTGGCCAGACGCGGGCCGCTCACCCGCCTGCTCCTAGCCGCTGACCCGCTGCAACAACGCCACCAGGGCGTAGACCACTCCGACCCACGCAGCCACCTGCCCTGCGCGGAAAAAGGCAGTGCCGGCGAGAAGGAATTTCATTCTCGCGGCCTTCTCAGCTTCGTCGGGGTTCATGGCGATCTCTCCACGTCTCGGCGCTCCGAGGCTGATCCTTCATCATCTGGCTCGCGATGGGAACGGCCTGATGTTGATGAACCACCCCTACGTCACCGGGAGCCCTACCTGGTCCCGAGCATGAGCCCCAAGCCGAACAGGAGAAGACCGAGGATGGTGGATGCAATGGTGACCGCATTCCACCCTGAAAACGTCCGGCGCGCCCAGTCCTCGAAATCAGATCTCACCAGCTGAGCAAAGCACCCCGACCCGAACGTCGCAAAGGTTGTCAACGCTGGCTGAACTCTTGGCTCCTCTGCTTCGGCCGAATGTTGACCTCTCGCCCGCCGTTGAACAGGGAAAACGGCTGGTGGCGCGGGCGGGACTCGCAGCCGCGACTACAGCCACTTGAACCACTCATGGCGTCGCACCACAAGCGGCACCACGCGCTCTATGCCGGTCCGTCGATCCGTGAGAATCTTAATCCCTCGCGTGACCGCACGGCTACCTACGGTTATCTCCGCTGGAGGCGCGAATGGCCCAGATGTCGCTCTTCGGTCCCAGTGGGGCCGGACCTGACCCGAAGCCGACCGACGACCGCACTGTACGGCTACAGCTCCTGATAACTGTTAAGGCTGCGCCCAACCCCTCAGAGAGGTACGGAGAGACCGTCTGCGTAGCGGGGCTGCGGACGGACGTGCTGAAACCGACGTGGGTGCGCCTCTACCCGATCAACTTCCGCCATCTGGACAGCGACGAGGCGTTCAAGAAGTACGACATCGTCTCCGTTGACGTCAAGCCGGCACGGCAGGACCAGCGGCGCGAAAGCTGGAAGCCGATCATGGAGCGGTTCCAGAAGGAGCGCCATCTCGACGGCTGGAGGTCGCGACGGCCGTTGCTTGACCCAGCTGTAGAGGATTCGATGTGCCGCCTCAACCGCGACGCCCAGGAACGCGCTGACGCGCAATCGCTGGCACTCGTGCGCCCCAAGGAGGTTCGCGGCCTCAAGGTCACGCCGCACCCCGGCTGGAGCGCTGACGAGCAGCGCAAGATTGAGGCTTACGCGAGTCAGCCCGACCTCTTCAGCGGCCGGAGCAGGTTCCCGCTACAGGCGCCACGCTTCAAGGCGGCGTACCACTACCGCTGCCACGAGCCTGGGTGCCACGGACACAAGCAGCACGTCATCGACTGGGAGCTGGTAGCGCTACAGCGTCGGCTCGCCGGCTACTCGGATGCCGCGCTGCGGGAAGCTCTGGAGGCCAAGTTTCTGCGGGAGATGTGTGCGCCGAATCGTGACGTCGCCTTCTACGTCGGCAACCAGGCCAAGCGCGTGCACGTCTTCAGCGTGCTGGGCGTGTACTGGCCGAAACGATAGGCATCCGGCGTTCGATGGCGCCTATCACGACCTGGCGGTGACAGCGACGCTCATCCGCCTCGAAACAGAGCAGCGCCACCAGCTCGCGTTGCGCCGTCTCCGCGAGCGCGTCGAGCGCCGCCAGTGACTCAGAGTGCTCCAGCCGAGAGGCGTACACCGCCCGCGCGGATCGCAACTCTTCGGGGTTGCCACCAAACCCAGGGCGGTTCTCCTTCGGGTTACCAAGCTCCCGGCGATGCTCGTATGCGATGCCCTGCGTCGCGAGCGCCTGACCGAGGGCCGACTTGCTGAAGCCGCGCTTGCGCGAAATCGGCGTCATCCGGATATCAACTAGGCGTGTGACGCCCATGTCCGCGAGGCCGTTCACGAACTCATCGATGGAGCGACCCTCGTAGCCGACACCCAGGATACCGGCCCGGTGACTTACGGCTAAGGCGCTCATCGGGACACCCTTTCATGACTCGTCGGCCAAGACCATCGGAACGGCCGAGAAATGCGCCACCCTTAACACCCGCGAGCGGTGGCGACCGCAGTTGGCGACGGGTCGATCCGAGTACTCTCGCCCCCGCAGACCGCGGTCCTCTTGTGTACTGGTCGCGGACCGCGCTGGTGAGGTGTCCACTAACGTCGCCCCAGCACGTCTTCTCGCGCGACGTCCTGTGCGGTGTGACTCTCAGGGAGGCTGGCGTGGTCTGGATTGGCCCGGCGGGTGAGAGGGAGACGAAGGTGCCTGACCTTGTCGGCCTGACCGTCGAGGCCGCATCGCAGGTCGCTACGGATCATCATGTGAGGATGACCAGCGGTGATCCGGACGGGCCGCCGCTGAGTGAGTTGACCTCATCGGGCGTATGGCTCATCACAGGCCAGGAGCCGGCAGCCGGGACGACGATGCGCCGCTATGGCTCGATGGTGGTCGCCGTTGAGGAGGTTCCGGACAACCTGGCCGGCGACCGTGAACCGCGCCGCCCGTCACCTCGTCTGGACGGTCTCGGTGCCGAACTGGAGCCGGCCACAGACAGTAATTCAACCCGGTAGACGTTCGTGGCAACCCACCAGCCGTCAGCCTTCGGTTCGGTGAGTCGGTTCGCGTCGCAGGACAGGCACCCTGCGAAGATCGATGCTGCTGTCGGCCGGCGTCGGTGACAGCCGTGCACCTGTTCGCCCCGTCGGTCGCTGTAGCTCGTCACTCTCCGTAGGCCGGTTCAGCTGTACGGATGGCTGCGAAGCCAAGCCGACGACCGAGCACCGGAGCCAGCGTCGGACTTCGGCCATTAGAGGTTCGCATGGCGGCTGCGGCAAGGCCAGGAACCGCAGGTCAGTTGAATGCGTGGGCCGGAGGTACCGCCATGCGAACCAGCCGCCGACCGGGCGTCAGGCCGTGCGGGCGCCAGCCCGCAGGCGTTCGATGGTGAGGTCGAGAACGGCCTCGAGGTGATCGATCTTCCCGGTGGAGAGCAGCAGCAGTACGCCGCCCTGAATGCCGGCCAGCAGCGCCGCTGCGGCGCGGTCGGCGTCCACCTCGGCGGCGATGTCCCCGGTCGACTGCATATGCCGGATGCCCTCGGTGATCGCCGCCTGCCAGCGCCACATGAGCCCGGTCACGATGGCCTGGGCGCCCGGCGCGCGCCGGCCGGTCTGACCGAGCAGACCGTTGAGCGGGCACTTAACTCCCTGCGCGAGGTAGCGCTCGATGAGCCGGTCGCGCCACGCCAGCCAGGCCGGCCAGGAGGTCAGGTTGCTGAGCATCGGCTCCTGGTCGATGAGGACCTGGTCGGCCTCGTGCTGGGCCACCGCGAGCAGCAACTCCTCCTTGCCACCGGGGAAGTAGTGGAAAAGTTGACCCTTGCTGGTGCCGGTCTGGGCCATCACGTCCTCAAGGCGTACCTCATCGACGCCGCGCTCCCGAATTTCGGCGGCCGCGCCGACGACGATCCGCGCCCGGGTCGCCTCGCCCTTGCGGGTCAACGCCCGTGTCATTGGGACCTCCTGGTCTGCATCTGCGGGTCCAACCCTAGCTCAGGTTTGGACTTGCAGGTCCATTTTTAGCGAGCAAAGGTCTGGACACGCGGTCCGCACCCGGGCCGACACCATGATCGGGAGGACGCAACGATGAACCACTACTACCTGCTCGGGCGGTCCGGTCTGCGAGTCAGTCGGCTGGCGCTGGGCACCATGAACTTCGGCGTCGACGGTTTCCATGCCGCGTACGGCAAGCTCGAGGAGGAGGCCGAGCCGATCTTCCGCCGATACCTGGAGGCGGGCGGGAACTTCATCGACACGGCGGACTTCTACACCGCCGGGGAGAGCGAGAAGATCCTCGGCCGCCTGATCGACCAGGCCGGCGACCGCGAGCGGCTCGTGCTCACCAGCAAGTTCACCAACACCGTCGACCCGACCGACCCGAACGCCAGCGGCAACGGCCGCAAGCACATCATGCGGGCCGTGGAGGCGTCGCTGCGTCGGCTCGGCACCGACTACATCGATCTGTACCTGCTGCACACCTGGGACCGGATCACCCCGGTCGAGGAGGTCGTGCACACCCTCGACGACCTGGTGCGCGCCGGCAAGATCCGGTACGCCGGCCTCTCCGACGTGCCCGCCTGGTACGCGGCCCGGGCGCAGAGCTACGCCGAGGCGCACGGCCTGGCCCCGATGATCAATCTGCAGCTCCCCTACTCCCTGGTCGGCCGGGGCATTGAGGCGGAGTACGTGGCGATGGCCCAGACCGTCGGCATGGGGCTGACCGCGTGGAGCCCGATCGCCAGCGGCCTGCTCAGCGGCAAGTACCGGCGCACCGGCGACGGCCTGAGCGGGACCGGCCGGTTGACCAATCCCGAGGCCGGAGGTCGCGCGGTCAGCCCCAGCGAATGGCAGGTCATCGAGGCCCTGGAGAGCGTGGCCGCCGAGCTGGGTCGCAGCATGGCCCAGGTCGCGATCAACTGGGTCGCCACCCAGCCAGCCGTCGCCTCGGTGATCATCGGGGCGAGCAGCGCCGAGCAGGTCGGCAGCAACTTCGAGGCGCTCGACTTCGAGATTCCCGCCGACGCCCGTCGCCGCCTCGACGAGGCCAGCGCCCCGATCCTCGGCATGCCGTACGGCATGTTCACCCCGCAGTACCAGTCCTGGGTGGTGAGCCCCGGCCTCGGCGTCGGCGACAAGCCGGCCGGCTACGCCCCGCCGGTGTTCAACGGCGCCGCTCAACCCACCAAGTGAAGGAACCTGACATGACACAGAGCAACGACACCCTTTTTTCGTGAGTTCGTCGAGGCGTTCAACACCAAGGACGCGGACCGCCTCGCGCCCTACCTGCACCCCGACGGCAAGATCGCCGCCCGGCGCGACCACAACAACCCGCAGTACGCCAGCAAGCTCGTCAGCGGCTGACCCGCCCGCGCGACCGTGGCCACGAACCCGCCCCCCGGGTCTCGTGGCCACGGGCCCGACCTCCTGGAGAAGACATGCACGCCATCCGGATGCACGAGTACGGCGGACCGGAGGTGCTCCGTTACGAGGAGGCCCCGATCCCCGTCCCCGGGCCCGGCGAGGTCCTGATCAGGGTCGCCGGCACGTCGTTCAACCCGGCGGACGCCATCATCCGGGCCGGAATCCTGCGCCACTCTCATCCCGTCCGGATGCCGCACATCCCTGGCACAGACGTCGCTGGCACGATCGTCGAACTCGGCGCGGGCGTCACCGACCGCGCGACCGGCGACCAGGTCATCGCGGCTCTGCCGCGGCCGGCGGACGGCGCTACCGGGGAGTTCACCCTCGCACCGGCGGCGACGGTGGTTCCCGCGCCAACGAGCATCCCGCTCGCCGACGCCGCCGCCCTCCCGGTCGCCGGGCTCACCGCCTGGCAAGGCATCCACGACCATCTGCGGGTCCGGCCCGGTCAACGCATCCTGATCAACGGCGCAGGCGGCGGCGTCGGTCGGTTCGCCGTGCAGTTCGCCAAGCTGGCCGGTGCCACCGTCGTGGGCGTCGCAGGCCCGGCCAGCATCACGGCAGCCCAGTCGGCTGGCGCCGACCAGATTCTGGACTACACCGTCGACCGGCTGACCGAGCCGGTCGACGCGGTGTTCAACACAGCACCCATCGACGGGTCCGGCCTGAACCTGCTCGTCACCCTCATCGAGCCGGAGGGTCAACTGGTCTCCATCACCTCGTCCGCGTCAACGGACCGCCGCCACGCGGTACGCGCGATGGTCATGACCGTCCGCCGGGATCCCGCCCAGCTCGACGCGATCGCTCGCCTGGCGGATGCGAACCAAATCTCGCCGGGCGTCAGCGAGCGTCTCCCGATGACCGAGATCGTCGAGGTGCACCGTCGTCACAGCGCCGGCCGCCTCTCGGGCAAGGTCGTGCTCAGTCACTAGGCCCGGCACGGACGGCGCAGGCGGATCGGGCCAGTTGCAGACCGAGCCGACAGCCAGCGAACCGCTCGAAGAGCGTATGGCGTCCACTATTCCTCCAGGCGCCACTCCGGCGGTTCGCATGGTGACCACATCCCGCCACGAACCAGCAGGTCAGGAAAACGGCTGGGTGGGGCGGAGGTACCACCATGCGAACCACACCATCACGATCGCAGGTAATCCGCTACCGCTGGTTTTGCCCAGCTCACGGGGTTCGGGCTGTGGCCGGTGACCCCCGCCCGGTGGGCCGCGCCTCCGGTGCGGTTCGATGCGGAAGAGATCAACGGGTTCAAGCTCTCCTCGACCTACATGACCATGCCGTCGCCCGGACGGCGGCATCCGGCCGCTTTGACGGGTGACGCGACCGCCCACCTTGCGGGCGATCCGCTTCGGACGCCGCCGGCGCCGCAGACCAGTTGTTCGAGATTCAAGGCGGGGAGAGGCGAGTCCTTGCTGTATGAGAGGCTAGCCGATCCGGCGGTGTCGAAACGGATAAGCGATGCCGCACCACTGGATGGATCGTCGAGCCCTCAGGGACCGTGACTGTGGTTGAAGAGCCGATAGCCACCCTGGATCAGGGCATGCGGGTTGTCGGTCTCGTGCCTGATAACCCGGTCACCATCTTGGCTGTTCAACCGGTGGGTGCCGTCGCATTGAAGGTTACCTACGAGTTTGGTGACGGACGAACCGGCCAACGTCTGGTCTATGCCAGTGAGTTGTCGACTCTAGAGGTTGACACACCCGCCGAGCAGCGCAGGTTGTTCGACGCCGATGGCGTGGCCTTCCGGCTCGTCGCTGAGGCATTGCGTATCAGGATGGCCGGGCAGTTCGACCCGATGCTGGCGGTACACACCAGTGAGCTGGAACCACTGCCGCACCAGATCCGGGCCGTCTACGGCGAGTTGCTGCCGCGTACGCCTCTGCGGTTTCTGCTCGCCGACGATCCGGGGGCGGGCAAGACCATCATGGCCGGCCTCTACATCAAGGAGCTGCTGCTCCGGGGTGACGTGGTCCGTTGCCTGGTCGTCGCACCTGGCGGCCTGGTCGAGCAGTGGCAGGACGAACTACTGGACAAGTTCGGTCTCCGTTTTGACATCCTGACCAGGGATCTGACCGAGGGGAGCACCGGCGCGAGCGTCTTCGAGCGGCATCCGATGATGATTGCCCGGATGGACCAGCTCTCCCGTTCGGACGAGCTGCTGGCCATGCTGGAGCGCAGCGAGTGGGACTTGGTCGTGGTCGACGAGGCGCACCGGATGTCGGCTCACTACTTCGGGCGGGAGCTGAAGACGACCCGGCGCTACGAGCTGGGCCGCATGCTGGGCAGACTGACCCGGCACATGCTGCTGATGACCGCCACCCCACATGCCGGTAAGGAAGAGGACTTTCAGCTCTTCCTGGCGCTGCTCGACCGGGATCGGTTCGAGGGCCGGTATCGTCCGGGCGCACATAGCCTGGACACCAGTGGTGTCATGCGACGAATGGTCAAGGAGGAACTGCTCCGGTTCGACGGCACAGCATTGTTTCCCGAGCGGAGAGCGTCGACCGTGCCGTACCCACTCTCACCGGGAGAACAGCGGCTCTATGACGAGGTCACCGCGTACGTACGCGGTGAGTGGAACCGGGTGGACGCGCTCAGGCAGGCGGGTGAGGGTGGCCGGGGCAACACCGTGGGGTTCGCGCTGACGGTACTGCAACGGCGGCTGGCCTCCAGCCCGGAGGCGATCTGGCGGTCGCTGGAACGACGCCGCAATCGGCTGGAGAACCGTCGGCAGGAGATGGTGTACGGACGGCCGCAAGACACGCTTACCAACCGCCGGTTCGTCCAGCTGATTGCTGGCACCGGCTCTGACCAGCTCGAATTGACCCTGGAAGAGTTCGACGCCGACGAGGTGGAGACGGTCGAGGAGGACGTGGTCGACGCGGCGACCGCCGCCCGTACTGTCGCGGAGCTGGACCATGAGATCACGGTCCTGGTTGAGTTGGAGGCGCTGGCTCGCCAGGTCCGTAACGCGGGCGATGACCGCAAGTGGGGCGAGCTACGGGAGTTGCTGCTCGATCCGGTTGCGATGCGGGACTCCACCCGCCGGTTGCGCAAGCTGATCATCTTCACCGAGCATCGGGACACCCTGAGCTACCTCGTCGAGCGGATCGGCGCCCTGATCGGCCCGCATGCCGTGGTCGCGATTCACGGCGGCGTACGCCGACAGGACCGCCGGCGCATCCAGGAGACGTTCACCCACGATCGGGACTGCGTGGTGCTGGTGGCCACCGACGCGGCCGGCGAGGGCCTGAACCTCCAGTGCGCCAACCTGATGGTCAACTACGACCTGCCGTGGAACCCCAACCGGATCGAGCAGCGGTTCGGCCGTATCCACCGCATCGGCCAGACCGAGGTTTGCCATCTATGGAACCTGGTCGCCAAGGACACCCGCGAGGGAGCCGTTTTCCTACGCCTCTTCACAAAGCTGGAGGAGCAGCGCCGGGCGCTCGGCACCGACAAGGTCTTCGACGTGCTCGGCGAGGCGTTTGACGGCCAACCTCTGCGCGAGCTGCTGATCGAGGCGTTGCGGTATGGCGACCGGCCCGAGCGGCGGGAGTGGCTCACCAAGGTGATCGATGCCAGGGTCGGTGACGGGCTCGCCGAGCTGCTGGCCGAGCGGGCGTTGCACCGGGACCTGTTCTCGCTGGCGGACCTAGAGACGATCCGCCAGCAGATGGAGGAGGCCCGGGCGCGGCGGTTGCAACCGCACTTCGTCGAGGCGTTCTTCCTCCGCGCCTTTCCAGCGTTGGGCGGGCGGATCAACCGGCGGGAGTCCGGCCGGTGGGAAATCACCCACGTGCCGGCGGCGTTGCGGGATCCGAGTGCCCCGACCGACCCGTCGAGTCCGGTGCTCCGCCGCTACGAGCGGGTCTGCTTCGACCGGATCCATATCCGGCCACCGGGGCGCCCCCGAGCGGACCTGCTCGCTCCGGGGCACGCGTTGCTCGATGCGGTGGTGGCGGCGGTCATCGAGCGGCACGGCACGCTCCTGCGGCAGGGCGCGATCCTGGTGGATGAGCGAGACGCCAGCGACCAGCCGCGGCTCCTGGTGGCGCTGACCCAGCAGTTGACCGACGGGCACGCCCCGCCACGGGTGGTCTCCGAGCGATTCGAATTTGTCGAACTTGTCGGTGACGGGACGGCCCGATCCGCCGGAGTAGCGCCGTATCTCGACTACCGGTCCCTGCACGGTGATGAATCGGTGCTGCTCGTGCCGATCATCGAGGCCGGCTGGTGGGTCGACGGCGCGGAGGATCTGGCCATCGCGTGGGCCGTCGAGCATGGCATGGCCGAACACCTGGCCGAGGCGCGTGAGCGGATCGGTGCGCTGGTTCGGCGGACGCGCGAGCAGGTCACCCAGCGACTCACCCAGGAGATCAACTACTGGTACGGCGAGGAGGGGCGGCTGGCAGCGGCGGTCGCCGCTGATCGCCAGGTCATGATGCGGCCGGAGACGGCCCGCCGCCGGGCCGAGGATCTGGAACGCCGGCTGGAGCGGCGTATCGCCGAACTGGACCGGGACGGTGCGGTGATGCCACAACCGCCGACGCTGGCCGGATTGGCACTGGTCGTGCCGCAGGGGCTGCTCGACCGGCTGGCCGGCGGCCCCGCAGCCCACGCGACGGATCCGGCGAGGGTGGACCGCCGGGCGGTAGCGGCCGTGCTCGCCGCCGAGCGGGCGCTGGGCCGCGAGCCGCAGCCGATGCCGCACAACAATCCGGGGTACGACGTACGCAGCTGCACCCCTGACAGCGGCGAGCGGATCGATATCGAGGTGAAAGGCCGGGTGGCCGGGGCGCGAGACTTCTTCGTCTCCCGGACTCAGGTATTCCACGCCAAGAACGTTGGGCCGGCGTACCGGCTGGCGCTGGTCGCGGTGGATCTGGCGCGCGGTCCGGAGTACGACGAGGTGCGCTACCTGGCGAACCCGTTCCTCGGTGCCGACTTCGGCGACTTTGAGTCGACCGGGATCACCGGCGATTGGGCCGACAACTGGGCGCGGGCCCGCCCACCCTGGTGAGCGAGGTGTCCCTGTTCCAGAGCCTTCCACCTGCTCGTGACCGCGTCGATGCCGCTCGTCATCTGTTTCCAACTGGCCAGCTGTGTGACCGGGCCAACTTGTCGAGTCGTTCCAGCAACGGTCGACCCATGGGCACATTACAACTAGTCATTCGAACGCCTGTGCGTGATTCCAATTCCCGTGCCACCCACCTGCCTACATACAGTCCGAGTCTTTCGAGCCGGCACGTCTTGGGCGTTACTCTCAGCAAGGCCCCCTTGGACACCCCTTTAATGGCGCACCCTTTTACCCATTGATAGCAATGTTGTCAATGCCCTTGTCTTGTACTTGTCAGCACATCCGTCCGTCAGTGCCATCGACAGCACTCGCTTGTATGAGGCTTTTTCGCTGCGGTCTGGATAGTCTCGTGGCTTCCTTGAAGGTTCAAAGGTCGCGATATGACGCACTGGCAAAACTGAATCGGCCTCAATAGCGTCGGTGCGCTCCCAGACTGACGCTAGGGGGGTCGAGAGCAATGGAGTTCCGTAAGCGGAAGCTGATCGAGGTGTCGCTGCCGCTTGAGGCGATCAACAAGGAGTCCGCCCGGGAGAAGTCGATCCGACACGGGCACCCCTCAACTCTGCACCTCTGGTGGGCTCGACGCCCGCTCGCGGCCTGCCGTGCCGTGCTGTTTGCCCAGCTCGTGGATGACCCGTCATCGGACCCGGCCCTGTCCGAAGAAGATCAAATTCTGGAGCGCAAAAGGCTGCACAACCTCATCGAGCGCATGGTCGTCTGGGAGAACACAAACGACGAGGCGCTGCTTGAGGAGGCACGGAGGGAGATCTGGAAGTCGTGCGGCGGGAACCCGCCGCCGATCCTGGACCCGTTCGCCGGGGGTGGCTCGATCCCACTGGAGGCCCAGCGGCTCGGTCTGGAGGCGCATGCATCCGACCTCAACCCGGTGGCCGTCCTGATCAACAAGGCGTTGATCGAGATTCCGCCGAAGTGGGCCGGACAACCGCCAGTGTTTCCGGGGGCCGCATCATCTCGGATCGGTGGCTGGCCCGGCACAACGGGCCTCGCCGAGGACGTGCGCCGGTACGGACAGTGGATGCGGGACGAGGCCGAGAAGCGAATCGGGCACCTTTATCCGAAGGCGACGCTGCCGGACGGCAGCAAGGCCACGGTCATCGCCTGGATCTGGGCGCGCACGGTTCGCTGCCCGAACCCCGCGTGCCGGATCGAGATGCCGCTCGTCCGATCGTGGTGGCTGGGCAAGAAGAAGGGCAAGGAGGCGTACGTCATCCCGTCCGTCGTGGGCGGCAAGGTGACCTTTGCGATCGGTCACGATGTGTCGAACGCCCCGACGAAGGACAACGACGGCACGGTCAGCCGAACGGGCGCGATCTGCATCGGGTGCGCCGAGCCGGTACCGCTCTCCTACGTGCGCTCGGAGGGCAGGGCGAAGCGGATCGGTGCCCAACTCATGGCCATCGTTGCCGAGGGTCGGCGTCGGCGTGTCTATCTTCCGCCTTGCGGTGCTTCCCATATGCCGGTCGATAACCTAATCATTCCTGAAGTGCCTGATACGGAGTTGGCGCTGGATCCGCGGAATTTGTGGATCTCGGGCTACGGGATGCTTCGGTACGCTGAACTTTTTACTGGGCGGCAGTTGGCTGCACTTGTTACCTTATGCGACCTTGCAAGAGAAGCCCGTGACATAGTGGCAGGCCATGCCATGGTGGCATCTCATAGTCGAGGCGACGATCGTTCTCTATCGTACGCTGATGCAATTTCCGGATATTTGGCTCTCGCCGTGAGTCGACTTAGTGACTACAGTTCGACGGTCAGCACGTGGATGCCTGACCCCAAAAATGAAGGTATTCGCAACGCGTTCGCAAGACAGGCGCTACCCATGACCTGGGACTATGCAGAGGTCAACCCGTTCAGCAATTCATCGGGCAACTTGGATTTTATGTTCCGCGGCATAGTCCGAGTTCTCTATCAGTTGCGCCCCGGCAAAGTAGGGTATGTCGTTCAGTCCGACGCAGCTACTCGAACGGCCGCCGCGAGGGGCGAGCTGGTCTCGACAGATCCGCCATACTACGACAACGTGTCCTACGCGAATCTTGCCGACTACTTCTACGTATGGCTTCGTCGGGCGCTGGCTCCGCGATTTCATTCCATATTCGAGACAATAGCAACCCCTAAAGACATGGAACTTGTTGCTGACCCCGTTCGGCAAGGTGGCCCCCTGGCGGCTGAAGAGTTTTTCCGAGAGGGATTTGAGCAGGTTTTTCGACGACTTTGCGACAATGCGCCAGTTGGATATCCGATTACCATCTACTACGCGTTCAAGCAGGCCGAGGCGAGTGGTGAAGGTAGCGCCTCTACCGGATGGGAGAGTCTGCTTGAGGGCTTAATCCGCGCAGGGTGGGCGATTACCGGCACTTGGCCAATTCGCACGGAGCGCGGCGGTCGAATGCGCGATATTGGATCGAATGCGCTGGCGTCATCAGTGGTCCTGGCGTGCCGACGACGGCAACAGCAGGCTGCGTCGACTGACCGGAGGGGCTTGATCGCTTATCTCCGTGAGGAGTTGCCGATTGCGCTTAAGGAGCTTCAGCAGGGGAACATCGCTCCCGTCGACTTGGCGCAGGCGGCGATTGGGCCGGGGATGGCGGTGTTCAGCGGCTATAGCCAGGTGACCGAGCCGGATGGTTCCCCGATGCGGGTGCGGACGGCGTTGGCGCTGATTAATCAGGTGCTCGCCGAGGTGCTGACCGAGCAGGAGGGCGACCTGGACGCCGACAGCCGGTTCGCGCTCAAGTGGTTCGAGCAGTATGGCTGGGACGAAGGGCCGTACGGCACCGCCGAGACGCTCGCCAAGGCGATCAACACCAGCGTGGCGGGGCTGGAGCGGGCCGGAATCTTCCGGGCGCGGGCTGGGAAGGCGCGGCTGATCACCCCCGAGGAACTGCCCGACGACTACTCACTGGTCGACGACGACCGGGTGGCGGTCTGGGAGGTTGTGCTGCACTTGGTGAAGCGGCTCGACACCCAGGGCATCGACTCGGCGGCCCGGTTCATGGCCGACGCCGGAGCCAGCCGTGGCGACCTGGACGCGGTCAAGGAGCTTGCCTACCTGCTCTACGCGATCTGCGAACGCCGCAAGTGGGCCAAGCAGGCGTTGCGGTTCAACAACCTGGTGAGCATGTGGTCTGACCTGGGCAGCGCTGCTCGCTCGATGCCGGTGGTCCGTCGCGAGCAGGCCGAGATCGACTTCGACGCGCTGTTCTGAGCCGACGCCAACCGACCAAGCCAATCCAATAAGCGACTCACGACGGCAAGGACTCCCCTCCCATGGCCATCAGCAATCGCGACCGGGTCAACCGGGCCTTCGAACTCTTCGCCGAGGGTGCCGCCCCGTTCGTCGACGAGCACATGACCGCCCACATGCGGGCCTCCGGCAAGGACGACTGGACGGCGGTAATCGTCGCCCGGGACGAGCAGCGCCACGGCCGCCGTACCACCATTAACAAGTCGGATCCGCAGGTCCAGATCCGGATGCTGCTAGAGGAGTGGCGGGCTTTCAGCAGCGTCCTCGGCCACAGCCACCGCAACCTCGCCGGCCTGCTTAAGGACGCCCGCAACAAGGTCGCCCACCACGAGCCGTTCAGCGCCGACGAGACCTACCGTACGCTCGACACCATCGAGCTGCTGTTGCAGGCGATGGGCGCGGCCGACCAGGCCGAGACGGTCCGCCGGGCCAAGATCGAGCACCAGCGGGCGGTCTACGCCGAGGAAACTCGCCGCGACACCAAGAGCAGCACCGCCCGGCTCGTCGAAGGGCTCGGAGTCAAGTCGTGGCGCGACGTCGTCGTGCCACATCAGGACGTTCGGGAGAACGCCTTCCACGCCGCCGAGTTCGCTGCCGACCTGTGGCACGTTGCGCACGGCGACGCGGCCAGCGACGAGTACGGCGACCCGGTCGAGTTCTTCCGCCGCACCTACCTGACCGAGGGGCTGCGGGACCTGCTGGACCGGGCAGTGCGGCGGGTCTCCGGCGACGCCAACGCCAGCCCGGTGGTCAACCTCCAGACCAACTTCGGCGGCGGCAAGACACATTCGATGCTGGCGCTGTACCACGTCTTCTGCGGCCGGCCACTCACCGCGTACCCGCAGGATGTGCAGGAGCTGCTCGCGGACCGCGACCTGACCAAGCTTGGCGAACGGGTGCGTCGGGTGGTCTTGGTCGGCAACCGGCTCGCCGCGCACGGGCTGCCGGCGAAGCCGGACGGCACTCGAATCAATACGCTCTGGGGAGAGCTGGCCTGGCAGCTCGGCGGGCGCGCAGCGTATGACAGCATCGCCGACTCGGACACCAGCCGAACCAACCCCGGGGCCGCGCTGACCGAGCTGATCGCCGCCTACGCGCCCTGCGTGATACTGATCGACGAGTGGGTGGCCTACGCCCGCGAACTGTTCGGCCGCGACGATCTGGCCGGCGGCACGTTCGAGACCCAGTTCACCTTCGCCCAGACCCTCACCGAGGCGGTCGCAGCGGTGCCCGGTGCGCTACTGGTCGTCTCCATCCCGGCCTCGCACCGTCCGGAGGATTCGCACCGCGCCACGGACCTGGAGGTCGGCGGACCTAACGGCCAGGAGGCGCTCAACCGGCTACAGCACGTGGTGCGCCGGCTCGCTGATAACTGGCGACCGGCCAGCGCCGAGGAGTCTTTCGAGATCGTGCGACGTCGGCTCTTCGAGACCCCGAACGGAGACGCGCTGCGGGACATCGCCGCCGTCGCGCATCAGTTCACCCGGTTCTACCACCAGCACAAGGGCGAGTTTCCCAGCGGATGCTCGGAGCGGGAGTACGAGCAGCGGATCCGGGCTGCCTACCCGATCCACCCGGACCTGTTCGACCGGCTCTATGGCGACTGGTCCACCCTGGACCGCTTTCAGCGCACCCGGGGCGTGTTGCGGCTGATGAGCAAGGTGATCCACACGCTCTGGATCTCCAACGATGCCGGCCCTCTGATCATGCCGGGCAGCGTGCCCTTGGACATCTCCGCTCCCCGGGACGAGCTGACCCAGTATCTCGAAGACTCCTGGAAACCGATCCTTGACAAGGACGTGGATGGCCCGCAGGCCACCCCGGCCGCCATCGATGCCACCCGCCCCGCCTTCCAGCAGCGGGCGCTCACCCAGCGGATCGCGCGGACGATCTTCCTCGGTTCGGCACCCACCATCAAGAGCGGCCACAAGGGCATCGACCAGCAGCGGATCTGGCTGGGGGTGGCGATCCCCGGCGACGTCGTCGGCAACTTCGGGTCCGCCCTGCACCTGCTCGGTGAGCGCGCCACCTACCTCTACAGCGACCGGGGCCGCTGGTGGTACGACGTCCAGGAGTCGGTCGCCCGGACCGCCGCCGACATTGCCGACCGGCTGCGAGAGCGCCCGGAGGAGGCATGGGCACTGATCGTCCGCCGGCTACGGAAGGAGCAGGCGACCCCCGGCGACTTCGTCCAGGTGCACGCCGCCGCGGATGACAGCGGCGACATACCCGACGATCCCGAGGCCCGGCTGGTCATCCTGCATCCCCGCTTCACACACACTCGCGGGGCGACCGACTCCGAGGCCATCGGTTTCGCCCGCAACGCGCTCGACACCCGGGGCAGCGCCCAACGGGTGAACCGCAACATGCTGGTCTTCCTCGCCCCCGACCACAAGCGGGTGGCCGAGCTGGAGACGGCGGCCCGGCAGTTCATCGCCTGGGACCAGATCCACAACTCCCGCGATGAACGCAACCTCGACACGGCGCAGCGCAAGCTTGCCGAGACCCGTCGTACCGAGGCCGACCACGCGATCAACCTGCGCATCCCCGAGACCTACATCTACGCCCTCGTCCCGGTACAGCCGCAACCGGACCGACCGGTGGAGTGGGAAACCGTCCGGGCCGAGGGCTCCACCGCCGGTCTCGGGCCGCGAACCAGCGCCAAGCTGCGGCAGTCCGACCTGCTACGGGTACAGCACGGGGTGCGCAATATCCGGCTGGATCTGGAGGACCCGAAGCGGCTCGGTTCCCTCTGGGAACGCGGGCACATCAGCGTCGGCGAGCTGTGGGCACTCTACTGCCGGTACCCGTACCTGGCCCGGCTGCGGAACCGGCAGGTGCTCGATACGGCGGTGCGGTACGTGCTGGACGAACTCGCCTGGACGGTGGCCGGGTTCGCGCTGGCCGTCGGCTACGACGACAACGACGGGCGTTACCTTGGCCTGGCGCTGCCGCACGAGGACAGTTTCGGCCAGATCGTCGACTCCACACTGATCGTCGACGCTGGACGGGCGCGGGCCCAGCGGGACTTGGAAAACACCGAGCGGCGGGCCGAAGAGGCTCGCCGGCAGGGCCTCGAGGTCAACGTCGTTGTGCCGGGCGTCATCCACCTTCCGAAGGACAGTGGCTCCGAGCCGGTGGAGCAAGATGATTCCCTGACGTCGTCGCAGCGCCCGAGGCGGTTCTTTGGCGTTTACCGCGTTGACCCCAACCCGCTGCGTCGCATGAAGCTGCTCACCGACCTAGATCGGGAGGTGCTTCAGCATTTGACGGCAGACCCGGGTGTCGAACTCACCGTTTCAGTGGAGATCACCGCGGTCCAAGCGACGGGCTTCAGTGTGGATCGGGTGCGTACGGTCCGGGAGAATGCCCGTGCCTTAAGGTTCGAGCAGGCCGAGTTCGAAGACGAATGATCAATTCCTCTCGCCGTGGAGGCATCACCCCGTGCACGTCGAACGAACTGAGCGGTCGATCGGAGAGTTGATCGACCAGATTTCGAGCGCAGAGATCCGGCTGCCGGAGATCCAGCGGGAGTATGTCTGGAAGCCGACACAGATCGCCAAGCTGATGGATTCGATCTATCGGGGCTACCCCTTCGGGTCACTGCTGTTCTGGCAGACCAACGACATGCCGGAAACCAGGGAGATGGCGGTGACCGGGCTCGACGTCCGACCCACGCGACCCCCACTGTTTCTCCTCGACGGACAGCAGCGACTCACCTCGCTGCACCGGGTCTTCACCGATCATCCAGAGGCCCAGATCGTGTTCAACGTGGAGGGGGAACGCTTCCAGAACCAGAGCGCCGCCACCCGCCGAGATCCCAAATGGATCAAGGTGTACGACGTACTCAACCCCGAGGCCAGCATGTTGCGGATCACGCAACGGATGCTCGATGCGGGCACCACCCTTCCCGATCATGAGATCGAACGACGTCTGAGCAAGGTCAAGCAACTGCGCAGCGGGCGCTTCATGATGGAAGTGCTGAAGGGCTTCCCGTACGAGGAGGTCGCGGAAATTTTCGTACGGGTGAACAGTGGTGGTCGTCGGCTAGGCACGCTTGACCTAGCCATGGCCACGCTCTCTACCCGATGGACCGGAGTGCTGGCCAAGCTGGAGCAGGAAGCCGACTACTGGCGATCCCAGGGTTACGGCGGTATCGACGTCAACTTTCTCTCCCGGGCGCTGGCCGGCGTTGTCCTCGGTCGGGGTCTCTCCGCCTACTCTCACAGTCGGCTGCGTCAGGCCAAGGATGTAGAGCTGGCGCAGGGCTGGACAGTGGTGCAGCGCGGTCTACGCCGGTTGGTGCCGCTGCTGCGCTCCCAGCTCAAGTTGACCCGATCCGATCCGTTGCCCTCGCTGGTGGTGCTGATCCCGCTGGTGGTCGTACTCGGCAGGCCCGACGAGGAGCCGACCGACAGGGACACCATCAACGGCGTCATCTACTGGCTGCTGATCGCTACTGTGCGGACCCGCTACAGCGGCTCAACGGACACTCGGCTCAGCCAGGACATCCAGGCTGCGGAGAAGGGGGGCGGAGCCGTGCGGGCCCTCTTGGACAACCTGGACGTCGAGCACTCCCGGGTCGAGGTGACCGAGCGGGCGCTCGTGGGCCGCACCAAGGAGAGCTCGTACTTCTTCCTTAGTCTGCTCGTCGCTCAATCGAACGACGCCCGCGACTGGTGGTACGGAAGCGAGATCCTGCCCGGCGTGGACAGCGAACGGGGCATCGAGCAACACCACATTCACCCGCCGACCACCCTTGCCGACGCCTACGAGAAGGCCGAGATCAACGACCTGGCGAACCTTGCCTTCATCTCCGGGAAGGCCAGCAAGAAAATCGCCGGACGGTCTCCGGCCGACTACTTCCCGGAGCTGTCGAAGGACGAGTTGGCCGCCCACCTGGTGCCGTTGGACGAGGAGTTGCGTGATCCGGGTGCGTACCGGGACTTCCTGGCCATCCGCAGGAGTCTGCTGGCCCGCGCGATGAACGATCTGCTCGACCGGTTCCGTCCGGCGTGGCTCGATGCCGGGTCAGCCGTACCCAGTGACTCGACAACGGGCCTCGCCCTTGACCTCGCGCTCTACGAGAGTCCATGGGAGGACGGTCGGATGATCTTCATCGCCACGGGCGAGGGGGTCGACTGGACCGGTTCGGCACGGATGGCCGACCTGGAGAACGCGATCGAGTCGGCCCGGATCGCCGGTCTTGACAGCGATCTGGAAATTGCGGGTGAATCGGTGCCGGTGCGGATCGCCGAAGACTCGGTCGAGGTGCCGATCGGACCGTTCATGGTCGTCGGCACTCCGGAGGAATGGCGGTCAGTGCTCGATCGCGAGCGGGCGAGTGCCCGCCCAATGTCCGCCATTCCCGAGGTCCCACCCGCTCCATGGAACGACGAACGGGTCCGTTTCCCCGTCACCAACACAGAGTGACAGTTGCTGGAACATGAATGGGCATGCGCCGTGGCAGAAGCATGGATCGTCCGGGCCGGGCGGGAAGATGACTACGAAAAAAGCATCTTCAAGCACAACATCATCTCGATCGGCTGGTCGGCCGCCGGAGACCTGACGTCACGCTCCACCCAGCAGGACATCAAGGATGTTGTCCGGGCGAACTACCCGGAGGTGGAGCCGAGGTCCGCAGACACGTACGCTATTCAGCTATTCGCCTTCCGGAGTCGGATGCGCGTCGGTGATCTCGTTCTGTTGCTGCGCCGCACCAGTCCAGACGTCGCCGTCGGCTGGGTCACCGGGTCATACCAGTACCGTGCGGATCTCGGACGGACGATGCGACACGTCCGGCCGGTGAACTGGGTACGGACCGACCTGCCCCGATCGGTGCTGGCAACCGAACTGTTGAACCTCCCGGCGTTGGCCACGATCTTCCGGATCAACCAGCCCGACGTGGTGGAGCGGATGCGCCGCCTGCTCGGCGGGGCGACTCCGGAGGCGCCCGACGCCGCCGCCGACCAGCCGGTGACGGCCCAGGAGTCCGGGCCGTTCGTCAACCTCCAGCGCAACCTCAACTATGCGCGAAACCTTGCTACGGCGGGTCAGCATCTGGCACAGCTCAAGGTGCGGGCGTTCGAGGTCGACGACGTGTTCCGGGCGGCCTGGGTGCAGGCGGTCGCCGCGTTGGACCACTGGGTGCGGCAAGAGATCAGGGAACGGATGCGCCGGCTGGCGGAGCAGCCCGACGCGGCGGAGAAGTTCCAGGGATTCGGCGCCTTTTCGATGACACTCGGCCTGTTCCAGCAGGTCCAGCAGGGCAAGCTCACCCTCGCCGAAGCGCTCGACCAGCAGTTGCGACAGACGCACAGCCACCTGACCTACCAGAACCCGAACAAGATCCGGGAAGGCTTCGCCCTGGTGGGCAACGTCAACGGGCTGTGGGACCGGGTCGCGAGGGTGCTCAGCGAGCAGGCCGGTGACGGTGTCAAGACCTCCGGCATCGAGGTGCAGCAACAGCTTCGGGAGATTGTCCGCCGACGGAACAAGATCGCGCACGAGTACGACGAGGACCCCCAGAACGCTCCGAGGAAGCGGCCGATCGATGCCGCGGCCACGACCCAGACCATCGACTGGATCGAACAGTTGGCTGGGGCCATCGTGGCCGCGCTCGAACAGGAGTGAGTGCTACCAGCCGTCCTCAACCCAGTCAAAGGTGTGCTGCACCGCCTCGCGCTTGCGCAGCGCCCGGTCCCGCGACTCGGCGGGCCGGCTGGAACGGTTCTACACGCTCTGCGCCACCAGCCGCGATTTCGTCAACCGTGCCGGCGACATCCAACACCTGGGCGTGACATCCACTTCTTCCGCGACGTACGGGTTTGGATCGTCAAGGAAGAATCCGCCGAGCGGGGGCCAAGGGATTGCCCAAACGGCACAAGTTGAGCCGCTACCTCTCCCAACTCGCTGCCGAGGTGGTCGACGCCGCCGACATCAACGACATCTACGAGGAAGCCGGCCTCGGCAAGCTCGGCATCACCGAGCTCAACGAAGTCGCCTTGCAGCGCCTGCAGAACTCCGACACCCGCACCTCGCCGCCTCAGCGCTCCGCCGCCTGCTCGCCCGCTACGACTACCCGCCCGACCACGAGCGGGCCGCCGTCGACCTGGTCATCCGCCAGATGGAAGTTTCGTTAAACGAGTGGCCCCGGGAGGACAGGCCGCCCAGCGGTGACGGAATCGGCGCTACGTGCGTCTGCTTCGGTTATCCAGCCTATGCATCCGACGGTGCGGCCAATCGGCTGGGCGCGGGCGTGAGGCCCGCCTCGGTGTTGACCGCGATGCCCGCCGTGGCGTCGAGTGGTAGCAGTGGCAGGACTGTGTAGGAGAAGGTCGCCATTTCGGCTACCAGCGCCTTGAGGTAGCCGACATAGGAAGGCGGCAATTCTTCACGCTGCGACAGCCGGGCGAGGATCAGGTCCAGCCCTCCCGGCTGCTCCGGCAGCCGGAGCTCTATCGCCATGCACGCTTCGACGGCTACGAGGTGGCGTATGTGCTGTTCGAGTCGCGCACGGTGCTGGCCGGTGGACGGAGATCGCAGCCGAGGGTTGTCCGGCGAGGGTATGCCGGTCTTGTGGTGGGCCAGCGCGGAGCAGATGACCGTCTTGGGGCCACGGTCAACGAGCACGACGTCGTGAGCGCGGCGGGTTCCGGCTGTCGTGACCAGCGATTCGATTCGGCGTACCTTGGCTTCGAGTAGTGCATGGGCAATCTGGATACCTGGTGTTGTCCGTACCCAGGGAGCGAAGTCCTCCGGTGCGGACAGCTCGTTCAGGTAGGTCCACAGCGGCGGTGCGTGCGTGACGGTACGCCCGTGTGCGACCAAGGCCGGGGCGAGGTGGGCAATGAGGGTGGACTTGCCGCTGCCGTCCGGGCCGTCTATGAAGACGATCATGTCGCCGCTCAGGTGGCCTGGATCGTGGTGCGTCGACCGTCGCGGGCGGCTGCGAGCTGGTGTAGTTCCTCCAACGCTGCAGGCACCTGACTGGCGAGCTGCTCGGCTCGGATGAGGTCGGCCGCACCCGTGCGGCGGAAGGCGTCGTAGTCGTCGAGGAGCCGCGCAGCCTCGGTGCCGGGCCAGTGCTGGTCGAGGGTCACCACGACGTCGGGCAAGCGGAGTAATCCATGCGTGCCAATGGTGAGGACGGTTTGACGGGCAGCGCTGGACAGCACCGCCAGGGTACGGCGGGCGCAATCAGCGCGGTCGGTGTCGGTGGTGGGTATTGCGGCCTGGCGCTGGTGGGCGAAGTCGAGCAGGTGACCGATATCGGCGGCCAGGTCGGCGGTGTGGGGCACTTCCGGCAGCGACGCTGTGGGGGTGCCGGCCACGATCGGAACGTCGATGTGGGTTCGACGCAGGACGGCGCGCAGCTTCATGGCATGCAGCCGCTTGATCCCGTCGGCATTGGCGTCGTCGGAGCGGGCGAGGCGCAGTGAGATGCGGATGCCGGTTTGGTGGCTGACCTCGTCGGCGAGTTGGCGCAGGGCGAGCGCGGCCGGGGATGCGGGTTCGAGTCCCCAGGCGATGAGGTCGAGGTCGCTCCAGCCATCGATGAAGTCGCCGCGTGCGCCGGAGCCGCATAGGGCGGCACCGGCACCGGGATGCTTGGCGAGCAGGGCGTTGGCCTGGCGGCTGAAGCCCCACACAGCTTGGCTGAGGGCCTCGCTGTAGTCGAGCGGGCCGCTGCGGCGCCAGGCGATGATCTCGTCGGCCCGTCGGACGTACTTGTGGAAGCTGGCGTGGCTCGCGGCGGTCAGCGCGTCGGGTAAGTCGTGCCATTGGGCGGCGACGAACCCTTCGCTCTGCCTGGCGGTGGCGGTCGTATCGGTGGCCGCGAATAGGAACCAGTCGACGGTCTTCCGCGCTGGAGTGCCATCGTGGTCGGTGAAGCGATATGCCTCCTGTCCGAGGTAGGCGACGTAGCGCATGTCGTGCAGCCCGGCCTCTTCCGATACTTCCCGGGCGGCGGCGATCAGCGGCGACTCGCCCGGCTCGATGCGCCCTTTCGGGGCGACTACCTGGCGCTCACCGGTGGTGCGAATCTGCTCCAACAGCAGCATCCGCGGACGGTGCAGGTCCGAGGAGACGACGATCGCGCCAGCGGAGGAGTACAGCCGTGTCATGAGTGTTCCGTCCTCGTGATGGAAGGGCAGGTCGCGGTGTAGACGTCGTCCAGCGTCGCCGTGAAGTGGGCGAGGTCGTGGCGGTTGTCGATCCAATGGTCGGCGATCTGCCGCCAGCGGGGCAGTTGCTCGGTCACTCGCTTCCGAGCGTCTTTGGCCTTGATGAGAGCGTGGGCCGCAGGGTGGTCGATGTTGGTGGCCGCAGCCAGGCGATTCACGCGTAGCGGCTCGGCTGCCGTGATGAAGACGATGGCGGCGGGACCGGGCCAGGATGCCTTCGTCGCGTGGGCGAGTTCGGCGTCGATGAAGCTCTCCACCACGGCCATGCCGGCCGCCCCGGTGCGGGCGTGCTCGTGGAGGGACGAAAGGAACTCGTCCGTATCGAAGCCTTCACGGGTGGAGACTCCCTCGTGCCGCACCTCTGTGCCGGAGGTCAATGCCAGCAGGATCGTACGGATCTTGATCCGTTGTGCGCCGCGCTGTGCCAGGTGGATGCCGGCGGTCGACTTGCCGCTCTCGCTGGTGCCGGCCAGCAGAATCAGCCCGCGCCGCGCAGTCAGGGCTGTCACAGCGCCTCCATGGCATGTTTGACCGCCTCGACGCTGGCGGCAATATCGGCAGGCGACCCGATACCGACTCGGAAGGTCGGTAGACGGGACAACCTGTCGAGCACAGTGCGAGGCGGCGTGCATAGTTGCGTTCTGCGGTTCAGCAGTGGGGAACCAGACGCGAACCGGACTTGGCTCGAATCATCGAAGATGCCGACGTGATCGAGGCTGGGGTCAATCAGTTTCGCGACGTGATCGGTGACCGCGCTGGTCAGCAGGATGCCGGCCTGGGCGGGGTCGATCTGTTCCAGCTTGCCGGCGGGGATCCCGTTGTCCGGCAAGACGATGAGCGCCAGGCTCGCCGCGGTCTTGGCCGTATCGACTGGTGCCAGCTGGTCTGGGAAGAGGAGACGGTGGTCGGGGTGTTCGGGTGCCAGGTAGGGGGCCATGTCGGCGCGTACGTGCCAGGGCAACCGTGGTGCCGGGGCGACGACCATCTTCTCGCGGTCACAGGTGACGAAGGTGAACTCATCGACGAGCAGGGCGCAGCCGGCCTTTGCCAGGCCCAACGCCAGCGATGTCTTGCCCTGCCCGAGTCCGCCGTCGAGGACCGCGACAGCCCGACCATCGTTGGTGCCGGTCACGGCGCTGCCGTGCAGCAGCACACGCCGGTCGGCGGTGCCCAGCAGGGCCAGGCACCGCGCCCCAGCCTGCAAGATCGCAATCTCCAGGACCGTTGGGGACACCATCGTCATGCTGGGAACAACGAGCGACACGCTGCCTGTCTGCTCATCGACCAGTAGTTCCGCCTGCTCTCCCTCGACGATGCGCATCTGATACCGAACGGGCGTCGGTACGCCATCGATACTGATCCGGTCGATGAATCGCTGTAGGTGCGGTTGGCGCACCGCTGTCGCGTCGAGGTGAAGGCGCCGGTCACCGAACTCCAGAACCCTCATGGCGCACACCCTGTGGGCTTGCTCAGCAGCAGCCAGGACGAGTAACCGCGGTGACGGTTACGGACCGGCGACAGGCTTCCGTCCATCAGTCCCGCCTCGTCGGTCACCTGCATGTGCTCGGCGAGCCCGACGTCGCGTACCAAGTGGCGTAGTTCCTCCACGGTGGTCAGGTGCGCGTAGCCGGGTGCCGCGCCGGACGCTTTGTTGGCCAGGTAGATGATGTCGCGCGGCGGCAGCGGCAACGAGCCGTGCCGCCCTTGGCCGAGCCACTTCAGATGCCGTGCTGCCGAGTCCAGCCGATTGGCCAACCGCAGCAGGCCGAACCGTCCGGGGAAGTACCAGTTGAACGCCTCGACGATGACGGTCCCGCCAGGTGCGCACACACGCCAGAACTCGCGGAGAGCCGCCTGCCGCTCGGCGACGGTTGGCAGGGCGTTGAACGAGAACCGTAGGCACCACACCTGGTCGAAGTTGCCGTCCGGGAACGGAAGGTCCGCCATGCTGGCATGGACGTACGTCGCCAGCGGAGTCGATGCGCGTGCCGCGCCCAGGGCCGCCCCGTTGACGTCGACGCCTGTGATGTTGCCGCCCAAGGTGGTGACGGCTCGCGTTACCCGGCCCGCTCCGCAGCCGACGTCGAGGATCCGACTTCCGTGTCCGTACCGGGCGAACAGTGTTTCCTCGCATGGGCGGAGCGACGCCGTGCCGTAGAAGGCCGTCTCGCCCGCATAGTGCACCGTGTTGAGCGCTCGGATCATGTCGCCGTAGCCGACCTCGTCGTAGCGCGAATCAAGATCGTTGCCCTTTGGGTCGCGCTTCCTCCCGGCTGTGGGGCCATCAGGAAACGTGGCAGCGCTCGACGCGGGCGAGTCTTCCTCCTGAAGGTTCGAGCGGGTCTGTTCGTCTGGTACGGCCTTGCGGAGCGGTGTGGACATCCGGGATCTCCTACGGCTAGCGGTAGGTGGTGGTAGTGAGGTCACCGATGGCGGTATCGACGGCGGCGGTGATTGCCTGTACCGATTGGTGGTGCTCGCGGGCGATGGCAGCGAGGTACGCCGCCAGGGCATCGACGTCCTCATCGAGGTGGAGGTAGGTGGTCAGACCCAGGGCGGCAACTAGACCGGCGAGGGCGCCGGTGTGGCTGTCGGGCTGCTCCCGGCCCTCCGCCACGTATCGCAGGCGGGTCCGGGCCACGATCGACCATCTGCTGTCCGTCAGGAGGTAGGTGTCGGTATGTACGAGGCCGCCCAGGCGTCGGCGGGTGGTCTGCCGCAGGATCCCGGCGGCGACGAGGCCCGCTCGGGCGCGCTCGTACAGGTCGTCAGCGAAGCCGAGGAGGAACTCTCTCACCGGTGGGTTCGCATGACCGTGACGGATGTAGCCGATGGCGCTGTCGGCGATCAGATCGCCTACCGGCTGATAGCTGCGCAGTCGTAACCACTGCTCGCCAGCCGGGTGGGAGTCATCGTTCGAGGTAAGGACGATCCGCCCGGCCATGAAAAGGTCGATCAGGACCGCGCCGGCCAGGCCGAGCGCCAGCGCCTGCCGGTCGATGTACGGCTGAGCGTTGTCGTCGTCATGGCCGAGCAGGAACAGCTCGTCACGCAGGGGCAGCGGCAGTCGAGGAACGGTCATCGGCCGGCTCCTTTGATGCCGACGCCCCCGAGGAAGCCGGCGAGGAAAGGGCTGGCAGACGCGGGACTGCCCGCCACTTGGTCGTCAGCATCAGGGCGCCACTGGGCGACAGGGACGAGTGCTGTGCCGGTGGCGGGTACGACAGATCGGCTGGCGGGCAGCATGGCGAAGTCGCCGAACAGTGCCTCGATCTCGGCAGCGGCACGCAGTTGAAGTGGGGTGGGTGTGCGCTGGTACAGCCGCTGCACCTCGTCGGTTTCGGCGGTGGCCGTGCCGGAGGTCGCGTGGGAGATGACGAGGGCGCTGCCAGGGCTCATCGCGGCGCGAAATGGTTCCACGATGGCGTCGACGTCGCCCGGGATGAAGTGCAGGACCGATACGAACAGGACGGCCACGGGGCGGGTGAGGTCAATCAGCCGCTGTGTCGCGGGATTTCGGAGGATGAAGTCCGGGAAACAGATGTCGGCCTGGATGACGTCAACGAACGGGTGGTCACCGAGCAGCGCCCTGGCGTGCGCGACGGCTACCGGCTCGACATCGACGTACAGCACCCGAGCATCGGCGTTGACGTGGTGGGCGATGTCGTGCACGTTGCCCACGGTCGGAATCCCCGATCCGAGGTCGAGGAACTGGTGAATGCCCTGTTGGAGCGCGTAATGGACGGCACGGCGGAGAAACGCGCGGTTGGCGCGGGCCGCGTCTGCGACATGCGGCGCGACGGCGAGGACGGCGTCCGCAGCCCGGCGGTCAGCAGCGAAGTTGTGGCTGCCGCCGAGAAAGTAGTCGTAAATGCGGGCGGCATTCGGACGAGTCAGGTCGAGCTCGGCGGGCGCCCAGCTCAACGCCTCAGTTCCCATGCTCTTTTCCTGGTTGCTTGATCTGGGCCTCGGCGATGCGACGCAACCGCTGATGCACTCCGCCGTACGGGTTCGCGCCGGCCAGGACGGCTTTGTTGAGGGCGGCGTGCATGGTGTACAGCGGATCGCAGACGTTGCCGGGCGCGGCTCGACCGGCCTGCGAGACGACCTGGTAGGCGTCGAGGATCTCCAGGCCGGTCAGGTGCGCGGTCCAAATCACCAGGTCGTGCTGGCTGATGCGGTAGGCGTCCTCCAGCGGACGGGCCGCGCCGATCGAGATGATCCGATAGTCGGTCTCGATACGCGGCCATGGGGTCGGCACGCCCTTGATCAGGTCGACGACGACGCTGACGTTCATGGCGGTCTCCACCGCAACACCACACGCCTCCCCCTGCCCCTGACGGGCGTGGCCGTCGCCGAGGGCGAACAGCGCGCCGGGGACGTTGACGCCGAGGTAGACGGTGGTGCCGAGGTGGATCTCCGGAGTGTCGAGGTTCCCGCCGTGTGCGTCGGGCACGAGGGTGGAGCGGGCTTCGCCGCCGGCCGGGGCCACGCCGACGGTGCCGAGCATCGGTTCGAGTGGCATGACGATGCTGTGGTCGGAGCGGCTGGCGTGGAAGATCACGGTGTCGGCGGCGGTGTCGATGGTGTAGCGCCACACCCGCTCATCCAACGGCGGGTGCAGCATGGCCGTGCTGCGGGTGCCGGTCAGCGCCCCGAAATGCGGGAAGGTGGCGGACACGCCCCAGTCGCGGGCCGGGGTGATGGCCGCGAAATGCAGCGCGAGAGTGTCCCCCGGTTCCGCGCCGACCACGTGGAAGGGGCCGGTGACCGGGTTGAACGCCTGACACACCTGCGACGGCAAATCATTTACCGTGCGTACGGCACCGCCGTAGCAGTCCTCGGTCCTGGTGACCAGCAGGCTGCCCGGCTCGATCTCCAGTACCGCCGGGTGACCACCGAAGGTGTAGCGCAACTCCCCAGGGGCCGGCCGGTAGGTGACGACGTTGGTCATGCTGCCTCCCGTCCCTTCATCAGCCCGGACCGCGAAGGGACCCGCGCCACGTCGATTCCCGGCGAAGGCGCTGTCTGCCTGATGCTCATACCGTTTCCATTCCTTCCTGTCGTCATCGACTCCGGCGTTGATCGGAGTTCCTCTGGTTGCCTGCTGCGGATTGATGGACGAGCGCGTGGAGAGCTACTGGTTCGGCGTCAGGTGCGCCAGGTGATGGACAGGTCCTGCGCGCAGCCACCGACCCGGACGGTGACGAACAAGCGGCGGAAGATTCGCCTGATGTCCTCGGGCGAGGCGTCCGCCACCAGGCCCGGTGCCGGCCCGGCCACCGCTTTCAGGACGAGCTGCTCGATGTCCTCGGCGTCCACGGCCGTCAACCGGCAACCGCAGGGCCCACGGTAAGCACGCCGACCGAGCATCAGGCCGGGCTGCAGGGAGATGCCGCAACTGCGGCAGCACAGCAGACCATCGAGGGTGTACGCCGCCGAGGTGGGCAGGCCCAGCCGCGTCGTCCGCTCACCTCCGGAGCCGGAGCCGGAGCCGGCACGCCGAGCACGGGCGTGCACGTCGTTGCTGCGCACGTCCATGGCCACATGCACCTCCACCCATCAGCGCTCCCCGTAATGCGAGGGCTGGTCACAGCGGTGGCGTGGTCCGAACGCCCGATCCACCACCGTGGTTATCTGTGCAACCAGCCTGCGGGTCCGATCCGGCCCTGACGATGCGTGAACGTCCTAGTACGGCAGCCGCCGTTTGGGATCATGGCTGTAGTTCGAGGTTGAGGCGGCGTGTGTAGTGGGATCGCCGGGCTTGGGCTTGATGCCGGCGTCGCCGTTGTGACCAGCGCAGACGGTGGGCGAGGTCGTGGAGCGGGCGGATGATGTGGGCGTTGATCAGGCGGCGGGTCTCGTTGACGGTGAGCTTGATCTGTCCGGTGTCGGTCGGGTCGTTGTGGGCGGCGTCGGCGGCGCAGATCGCCAGGACGGCGAGGGCGGCCAATGTGAGGGTGGTGAACCGGTGCCAGGAGTCCCAGCGGCGGACCTGGTGCTGGTCCAGACCGACCTGGCCCTTGGCGGCCTGGAAGCTTTCCTCGACCGTCCATCGGATGCCCGCGACCCGAACAAGTTGGGCGAGGCTGGTCGGTCGCGGGGTCCAGCAGCGGTAGAAGGCCAGCTCGCCGGTGGTGGTGTTACGGCGGATGAGGAGGCTGTGCCGGCCGTCGTCGTCGGGGTCGGCGTCGGTGCACACGTCGTCGAGCCACGCCCAGTCGTAGAAGCGTGGACCCTTGGACCCGGCGCCAGCTGAGCGGCGTTGCCACGCCGTGGCGGGTAGGTCGGCGGCGATCCGGTCGGCCCGGACGCGGGTCTTGCCGCCGTCGAGCGGGATCAGGTGATTGCGGGAGACCGCGAGGACGTAGCCGAGCCCGTGTCCGCGCAGGTGGGCGCGGAAGGCAGTGCTGTTGCCGTAGGCCTCGTCCGCAGCGGCCCACCCTGCTGGAACACCGGCGTCGAGGGCGGCGGTGATCATGTCAGCGGCCAGTTCCGACCGGGTCGCGAAGCCGATCTCGTCAGGCACACCGGCGGCCCGGCACCTATCGCGGTCGTCGGTCCATGACACCGGCAGGTACACGCGTCGGTCGATCAGGGTGTGCCCGTGCGCACTGGCATAGGCGAGGAAGACCCCTACCTGGCTGTTCTCGATCCGGCCGGCCGTGCCCGTGTACTGCCGCTGCACCCCGACCGTGTGAGTGCCCTTCTTCAGGTCCCCCGTCTCGTCCGGGATCAGGACCGCATCCGGGTCACCGAACCGGCCGGCGACCAGATCGCGCAGGTCGTCGCGGACGGCGTCGGCGTCCCACACCGCCCGGTACAACAGGCGCTGCATGGCGTCCGGCCGGGCGTGTCCGGCCTGCTCCGCCAACTGCCAACACGTCTTGACCTCACAATCGGACAGCAGCCCGGTCACGAACTGTCGGGCCGCACGTCGCGGCTCGACCCGCCCGAACCGGCCCGCGAAGCACCCGAGCACCCCGGCCAGCACACGTTCCCATCCGACAACGGCTACGCTGTGGCACGCGGCCACCGCCCGATCTGATGTTGTGTCCACAACGCACAGACGATCACGCGGTGGCCGTCTCGCGTCCACCCCACCTGACCAGCAAGATCTCAAACGGCGGCTGCCGTACTAGTGTTGTCCTAGTTTCAGCTCGTCTGCGCCGGCTGTCGTCTACTACGCTGCCGACTGCGACAATGACGCTGAGTGCACGGCCCTGGGGGATACCAGTGGAGACGGTACGGCGGTGGACCGGCCGCGAGGCCAAGCAGCGATTCACCCAGGTCCTCAAGGCGTCAGCCGTTGCTGTGCCAAGCCAGCCGCGGGCTGCCGCCGAGGGCTTTCAGCAGACAAGACAGGACCTCGGTGCCCGTTCCAGTGAACGGACCACCGCCATTCTCGCCGCGCTCGGTGGCCAGCAGCCCGACGACCTCGTCTACGTGCCGCCGGCTGACGTCCAGCGTCTGGTCGCGGACTTTCTCGCCTCGACCGCCCGCGTCTACCTGCTCACCGGCCCGCCTGGCGGTGGCAAGACCAGCTTCACCCGCCATCTGGCGGCGCAGGCTTCCGGAGGCGATGTACAGCTGCTGACGGCGGACTCATGGACTGAGGACATCGGCCTGGCGCGCGAGATCCTCCGCTACGGCTCCCTGCCGGCCGGGGAGGATCCCTTACTGACCTTGGAAGGTGAGAGCCAGAGCCTGTCCAGGCCGCTGCTCGTCGTCATCGACAGTCCGCAGCCCCGCGCCGTGGTGGACAAGGTCTGCCGCCAACTCGACGGCGCGCTGCGGCAGGTGCTGTCAGGGAACCTGCGATTCCTCCTCGTACTGCGCACGCCGCCGGAGATCGAGCTCGCGCCCTACCCCGTTCTGTCGGCGGCGGTCATGCCCGGTCAGGACCGCGGTGTCGGCGCGTCGCTGCGGCTGGAGCGATGGG
Source organism: Verrucosispora sp. WMMC514 (assembly GCF_027497295.1). Lineage (NCBI taxonomy): Bacteria > Bacillati > Actinomycetota > Actinomycetes > Micromonosporales > Micromonosporaceae > Micromonospora > Verrucosispora sp. WMMC514. Next base: position 812,024 of record NZ_CP114906.1, read on the forward strand.
ACGCTGGCACCGCCCGGCAGGTATGGAACGCCCAGCGGTCCGAGAGCGAGCCTTCGTTCGACGCGCTGCCGGCGAAGATTCGCAACTTGGTCCGCCTGCCGCTGTACATGAGCCTCATCCGTGCCGCCAAGTCGACCGAGCCACTCGGGCACACCGATGCCTACCGGCTCGTGGAGTTCTGCGTCGCCTCGATCTTGAAAGCGGCAGGACTTGATGTCGAATGCACTACCGCAGACCTGACGACTCTCGCGCGCCGGCAGCTCGCCGCGGCCTGGCCCCATCCCCTACTCCCGGCGCTCGATGACGGCCCGGGACATGACAATCACCTCAGCGCGTCCTCGGTCGCGGGGCTCGTACGACCCGGACCGACCGGTGCTCTGGCGTTCCATCACGACGTCATTCGTGAGTACCTTTTCGCGCGGTGGCTCGCCCGGCTCATCGAGACCCACGGCCGCTCGACCACCACCATCGAGTTCCTCAACGACCTAGTGCCTTGACCACGAAGGTTCGCGGTGTTGGGTCAGGCTGCGAGGGCGGCGGGTTGGCCCCAGCGTTGTTGGCGTTCGCTGCGGATGCGGGCTCGTTCGCGGCGTTGGGCGGCCAGGACGTCGGGGTGGCGGGCGTTGGCGTTGCGCCAGCGCAGGTAGGTCTGCAGCTTTCGAGTCAGCGCCGGGTGGTTCGGGTGGTTGGAGCCGGCGATGACGAAGGTGCGTAGCGGCCCGAACTGGGCTTCGATCGGGTTGGCCCAGGAGGCGTAGGTCGGGGTGAAGCAGAGCTCGACCTTGTTGCGGGCCGCCCATGCCCGGATCTTGCGGCCTTTGTGCGCGGACAGGTTGTCCAGGATGACGTAGATCGGTGCCCCGTCCGGGCGGGCGGCGCGGATCGACGTGAGTGCGGCCAGGGTGTTCGCGGCGCTCTTGCGGCGCCGGACGACACCCCAGAGCTGGTCGTCGCCGACGGAGTAGCAGCCGTGGAACTGCCGGACGCCGTGCAGCTTGTGGTAGTTCGCGGGCAGCCGGTGCGGATGGCCTGCGGGTGCCCACCCGGCGCCGGGCTGGGGGCGGATCACGAGGGGTCCGAACTCGTCGAAGGCGAACACCCGTTGTGGGAAGTGGGTGCTGACGTACTCGATCCGGGCGAGTTTGGCATCGCGCTGCGGGTCGGTGGACTCCTTCCACGTCTTGGTCCGCTGGAAGGTGATCCGGTGCCGGCGCAGGATCTGCCGCAACCGTTCCCGCCCGATCCGGACCCGGCGGGTGGCATGCAGGCGCAGGTGGTCGGCGAGCTTGCGGATGCTCCACCGGGTGAACGGCCGCCCCAGCTTCTCGGGGCGGGTGTTGGCCGTCTCGACGATGAACTGCTCTTCGTCGCTACTGATCTGGCGGGGACGGCCACCCGCCCACTGAGGGTCCAGGCTGGCCATCCCCATCTCGTTGAACCGGTGAATGATCTGCCGGATCGTGTCCTCATCGGCTTGGACCAAGCGGGCGATCGCCGGCACCGTGTTCCCACCGGCCGAGGCGAGCACGACCATCGCCCGCCGTAGTCGGATCGGAGAACCGGTTCCCCGGCGGGTGATTCTGAGCAGCTGCTGACCTTCCTGGTCACTCAGCCGCCGCACGCGTACAAGATCTGCCACCGCCACAGCCTGACCCGCACAACGCCGCCCGCCCGACAGGCCGCGCGGCGTGTCAACCAACACCGTGAACGTTCGTGGTCACGGCACTAGCCGCTCGCACCAGCACATCAGCCGACCTGCGAGGCGTCCTGGAATTCGCCCTCCAGGGCTTGGATGCCACGTCGCCGGAGCTGCTGGCCGCCGTCGCCCAGTCACCGTCGGTCAGCATCACCGAAACGCTGCCGTTGATGCTCGAACTCACCGGCGACACCCCAGCCTTCGCCACAGCAGAGGTGCTGCGCGTGTGCGCCTCCCGGTGCCTACACGACAACGGCCTGCCACTCGCCAGGGCCCTCCTGCACGCCAGCGCAGCCACCACAGCCCTCGGCGCGGAGTACCCGCGATGGATGCTGCGGGTACTGCGCCGCTTCGGCCCGGCAGTCTGGGACGACATCGTGGCGTGCGTCGAGACGCAGCTACCCATCGCGGCCATCCACGACTTCGTCCGACTCGCGCAACTCGAGACGGTAGAAGACGCGGTGTTCCTCGCCCGACACTTCTACGTCTTCATCGCCACCGACGACGGCCGGTCCCAAGAGCTGAAGGCGCTCCTCGCCCACCCCGACTGGCGAGCCCGCGCAGCCGTCGCCGAGGGAATCCAAGCCGGGCGCGCCATCCCACCACACACGACGACCATGATCCTGGAAGCGTTGGTAACGGACCGCGACTACAAGGTCCGCGCCGCCGTCGCCGACGCCGTCGGCCGCTCCAACGCGCCCGACACGGAGCACCTGCTCGCCACACTCCTCGAAGACCGGAACTGGCACGTCCGCGAGCGCCTCCTCCAAGGGCTCGCCACCCGTGCCGGGCACGACCACTCGGCCGCCGACCTGGTGACCAGGAAGCAGGACGCGTGGCGACATGGCCCTAGGAACGTCCGAGTCGCCGCTCAGCGGCTCCTACTCAAATCCGGCAGACGACCGTTTCAAGACGACGACTCCGCTCGCGGTGCCCTGTTCGGCCTGCTCCGAGAGATCCGCACCGGCGCCCTACGGCTACCCGCAGACGTTCAAACCGCCTTGGTCAGCGAGGGCGTCGCCTCGACCGACTGGCTCGTTCGGACCGAAGCCAGCCTGCTCGGCGGAGAAAGCGCGGGCACGAACACGACGGTAGGCATCAGCAAAGAAACCTTCCGTCGGCTCCGAGACGGACGCGCACTCCAAGTCGCACTCGATGTTCGCGACGTCGACTACGCCATCCGCGTCGCGCAGGCCGCCGCCACCGCCGGTGTGCAGTTCATCGAGATCGGCGACCCCCTCATCAAGAGCGTCGGTATCCAGGCTATCAGCGCCATCAAGCAACAAGCTCCTGGCACGTGGGTCGTGGCCGAGATGATGTCCGCAGACTGGGGGCGCGACCAGGTCGTTCTCGCCGCCGAGGCCGGAGCCGACGTCGTACTCCTCATCGGACCCGCCAGCATCGCCAGTGTGTCCGCAGCCGTCGAAGCGAGCAAACGTCTCGCGGTCCCCGTCGTCATCGACGTGCCCGAGGGGCGGCTGACCCAGGGTTGGGTCCAGGACATGGAACGCACGGGCATCGACGGCTTTGCCATCACCACGAACATCGACCTGGGCGTGGCCGGCTTCCACCCCCTCGACCAGGCACAACTCATCAGGTCGTGGACCAAGCTGCCGATCGCGGTATCCGGCGGCTTCGAACCCACCGACGTCGAAGCCGGCCGAAGACACTCATGGGACATCCTCGTCATCGGCCGCGGAGTCACTGACTCCCTGGACCCGACCACCGCCGCACGTGACCTCACCGCATCGATCAAGCTCACCGAAGGGCAACACCGATGATCATCACCCCGCTCACGGTCGACCGGATTTCCGACCTCGAGAAGCTGTTGGCGCTCGGAGAGCCGTACATCAGGCTGCGGGGCTCATCGGACTACTGGCTGTACGCCACGATGTTCGCGAACACCTGCCCGGTCGCCATCGTCGCCGGGCAGGTCGTCGGCAGTGTGATCGCCTTCCGAAGCCAGATCGACCCGTCCGAGATCTACCTCCAGGACGTAATGACCCACCCGAGCCACCGACGTGCAGGGATCACACGAGCGCTGATCGAAGACGTCCACCGCCAAGGCTCCCTCTGGGGATGCCAGCGCCTCTTCCTCACCTCGGAACCCGACAACCAGGCCGCACACCGGGCCTGGCTCGCCCTGGGCTTCACCAACGTCTCCGGCGACGCCGTCGAGCACGGAGTATCGGTGATCCACGACTACAAAGGGCCTGGGAAACACCGCGCGGTGTACGAACGCCGGATCGAACCATGATCTCAGTGCCGGCCGGAGCTGCGAACCTGGCCGCAGGAGGCATCGGATTGAACGGGAGGCTACTCCGAATCGAGGATCCCGCCGCCGCCGTCGGTGCGGGCCCGGTCCGGATCGTCGCGCATCAGGCACGACTGTCGACCTCACTGCTCGATTGATCACCGCTCAGGAGTCAAGGGGCTACAGATTGCAGCGATGTGACTTAGGATCACCGCTTGGTCTCCGACCTGAGGAGGGTTTTCGTGCGGCGGATCGCGGTGGTGTGTGCTTTTGCAGCGTTGCTGCTGAGCGGGTGCGGCGGATCCTCGGCACAGCCCACGAGCAGTCGTGCACAGGGGGGTGACGACGCGGCGATCGAGCCGACGGGCGCGGCCGGTCTGCCGTCGGGGATCGTGTTCTCGAAGGACGACTTCTCCACGGGCACCAAGAGCTTGCAGGTATACGACATCGCTACAGGCAACCTGCTCGCCACCGCAGTGGCACCGGGCGAAGCCGTGGTCAGCCGTCGGGAGGCGTTCGACACCACGATGAACCGGCTGGCCTACATCAGCAATTGCGAGTTGCAGGTAGCCGAGCTGACCAATGGCGTCTATGTCTCGTCCGGACGTTGGCAGCCGCCGCAGGACTTCGGTGAGGGTAAGCAGTGCTTTGACAACCCAACTTTTGGCGAGGCCGGGCGGGTCCGAGTCAGGGTCGGCGCCACGCGGTCCGAGCCTGGTCGAGTCATGTCCGTTGACCCGGACCAGCCGGCGGTGGCTCCGAGGGAGGACGGTGCGGGCAGCCTTGAGCAAGAGAAAAAGTTCCGTGTTGCTGGCTTGGACGAGTCCGACGTACGGGTCTACGTCCGCGGTGATACGGTCACCAGCCTCATCGTCACCGGGATCAAGCCGGGCAGTGACTTGATCAGCGGCGCTATCTGGTACGACTGCAAGACGCAGGTCAACAAGGATGAGTTCTTGTGCACATCCTCGCGCGATAGCTCGCGCCAGCACTACGGCAGCGTCGCCCTGGCCGCGGTCGACGTGTCTGCTGGCACCGTGACGGTCAAGCAGGTGGCACCGGCGAGTAAGGCTTCCCGACCAACGGTCCTGATCGCTCCCGATCGCCAACGGGTAGCGATCCATGACTCCACTGGCTGGTACACCACGAGCCTCGACGGCGCCTCAAGCCCGACCCGCCAGCCTCTCAGCGAGCAACAGGTCCGCGGCGACATCCTCTTCTGGGCCTGAAGGCCACCCCCGCCCTCTCATCTGGATTGATGAGACGCTCGTCCCAAGAGATGGACGAACGGCAAGGAAATTTTGCAGTGGCGGTGTGGACGCAGAGGCACTGGAGGCCGGAGTCCCGGATTCAACCGGACTGAGGGCTCAGGTCAGGCGGGTTGCCCCGCGAAATCGCGGTTGACTCGATGGGTGTTGCCGGGGCGTACTGGTTGTACGTTCTCGTACCGCCGGTTAGCGCGGTCCACGATGAGAGGCAGGCATTCCCGGAGTTGGGGTGCCTGCTGTTGTTCGTGCCGGCGATGTCGGGGGCGTGGAGAGATGGGAGGACCCACATGAAGGTTCGGCTGTCGGCGAGTTGAGCCGCCGGTTCACCTCCGGCGCTCTACGTGGGCGCTGCTGGTGACCTCTGCCCCCTCTGCGGCTCTGCTGGCCCCTGTCCGTGTCCGTTGCTGAGCATGGTTTGCCATGTGAGGCGACGTGACGCATCGTGCCCCTTTTGGCTGTCCTTGCGCAGAGTTTGGCTTGTTGGTTGATTCGTCCACAGTGGCTCTACGACCTCTGCTTGTGAATGAGGTCCGCCCGGCCAGGCGTGATCCGGCAGGAACAAGCCTGCCCGGAAGCGTGATCGCAGACGGTCGTCCGGGCGGCCTTCATTCGCCGTACTTCGAAACCCTACGACCATTCATGGAGCAATCAGTGACTTCATTCAACATCAATTTGGTGGGGCCGGCGGCGGTGTCCGTCGAGCTCGCGGTTTCGGTCCGCGCTGGCCTGGCCGTCCTGGTTGGGGCGGTGCATGGGCTGCCTGTCGACGGGTGGTGGGCCGTTGGCGAGACCTGAGCATCGACCGTATGGCCCGTCCGGCGAGGCGCGGTCGGGGCGGGAGCGGCTGGAAGATCGGGTCCAAGTGCTGATCATGCTGTTGATCGGTGGTGCGGCGGGCGCGGCGTCCTTCCGTCACGTCCATGACGTGGCCGCCGCGCACGGGCAGCCGGGCTGGCTGGCGTGGGCGGACGCGGTCGTGCTCGAGTTGACGTCGATCGCGGCGGGCTTGGAACTGCGCCGCAACCGGCGGCTGGGCAAGAGTGTCGCGTTCCCGGCGACGGTGCTGACGGTGGCGGTGTTCCTGTCTCTGGCGGCTCAGGTGGTCGGGGCAGAACCGTCGGTGATCGGCTGGATCGCCGCCGCGTTGCCGGCGCTCGGCTTCCTGGCGATGGTGAAGATCGCCCTCGGTCGTGCTGATCCTGCCCCGCTCCACCGGATAGCCCCGTCCGCCCCGGACAGCCGGTCCGGGCGGGTCGGGTCCGGGCCAGTTTCCGGCACCGGTGCCACGGTCCCGGACGCCGCCGAGACGGTCCCCGGACCGGCTGCGCCGGTCCACGCCGACACGGCCGCGGTCCCGGACTCCACCCCAGCGGTCACCGCCACCGCCCTGGACGGGCAGTCGACGGTCCCGGACAGTCGCAACAGCCACGCGGGGGTCCGGGACTGTGGGCCGGAGATCGCGGCGTTGGTCCCGGTCGCCCGGACCGCCGCCCGTGCCCTCGCGGCCCAGGGGACACCGTTGTCCCGTAAGGCCCTCGCGCGACAGCTACGCGCTGACGGGCACCAACTGTCCAACGCCACCGCCTCGGCACTCGTGCGTGTCCTGCGCGCCGAGACCAGCCCGCCCCGACAGCTCTCGCCGGATCTGTCCCCAGCAGATGTCGCGTGACAGAACGCGAGTTCTGTCAGTCGATGCCCTTCACGGCCCGGTCGGCGGTTCTGTCAGGAAGTCCATGTCTGACAGAACCTGGCCCGATCCGACGAGCGTGCACCCGCCGTCCGTCTCTCCGGTACGACCGAGGTGCACCATCCAAACACTTTCCGATCAAGGAGCATGCACGTGTTCACCCAGCTCAATGTTCACTATCTCGGCCGGCGACACGGCCGGTCCACGTCGCGCGTTTTCTCGCACCACCGAGGCCACGGGTCCGGTGTTACCGGCCGTGCGGCGGTCGGTGTCGATCGCCGTGTGACCGTCGGTCTTGACACCGACCCCCGAACCGACCCCCCGCCCCGACTCACAGCCCAGGTCAGCCCCGCTTCCACTGCTGCGGTCCGGCTCCAGACAGACCCTCATCCTGGGGGTCTCCCCCCTGGGGGCGCGTATGCGTAAACGCCTACCGGCTCCGGATCCGCTGCTACGGATGCAGGCCAGCATCACCGGCCGCGACGACCGCCTCCTCGGCTGGCTCTACGACCACGGCGTCCTGACCACCGACCAGGTCGCCGCTGCCCTGTTCCCTTCCCTGGACTTCGCCCAACGCCGCCTCCTGCGCCTCACCAGTCTCGGGGCGGTGGACCGGTTCCGACCCAACCGACCAGACGGCGGCTCCTACCCGTACCACTACGTCCTGGACCAGCTCGGCTACGACCACGTCCACGCCCAACGCGGACTCGGACCACCACGCCGAGACCAGGCCCGCCGCCGTAAACAGTCCCTCACCTCGCGCCGGGACCTGCCACACCTGCTCGGCGGCAACCAGTTCTTCATCGACCTCGCCGCCCACGCCCGCACCCACCCGCACACGGTCCTGGACCGCTGGCAGCCCGCCTCCGCCTTCCACGAGCCCGGCGCGTTCTACCGCAGGGGCGGCAACCCGCAGATGATGGTCCACGGACCGAAAGGACTGCCCCGCCCCGACGGGGCCGGGGTGTGGACCGAGCGCGGACGGTCCGTGCCCTTCTTCCTCGAGTACGACACGGGCCGCGAGTGCCTCGACGTCCTCACCGAGAAGATCGCAAAGTACGAGCGGCTGTACGCGATGAGCACCTGGGCGTGGCCCGTGCTGTTCCACCTACCCTCCGCCCGCCGCGAGACGAACCTGCACCACCGCCTCGCCGACGTCCCCGACCTGGAAACGGTCATCGCCACCACCACCGCCGAAATGCGCACCGCCCTCAACGCCAGCCCCGCCGAACCGGTCTGGCAACTCCAGGGCATCGGCACCGCCGGCCGGATGCGGCTGGTCGACCTGCCCTACACCGACACCCACCACGACACCCAATTCCCAACCCCCACGCCGACCAGCAAGCACGGGCAGGCACCCTGACGGCCCAGAAAGCGGGGGTGTGCGGCCCACACGCCGCCGAACAGCGCGGACCGTCCCACCGATGGGCACCGTGCATCCACCGCAGCTGTCAGGCGGCTGCCAGCGACTTCGTCAACCGCAGCGGCGTCGACGTCGGCCGGGTGAACCAACTGAAGGAGGAACTCCGCAGCCGGGCGGGCACGGAAGCACGACCCCTCACCACTAGCCCCGGTCGAGGAGGCGCCGGTCGGCTCGCGCAAGCGAGGCTCATCGCGCGGCGGGCGTTGCGGGCGGCAGCGCACACGCCCCGCTGCCCGACGCACTGCAAGTTCCGGCAGTCTCCCCGCGAGCCCGGCTGATGAGCGGCAACGACGTCGAAGGCCAACCGCCACAGCAGCGGATCGGTCACATCGTCAGGGATGACAGCCAGGCAGCTGAGTCGTTCGCGAAGCACGGCAGGCCTTTCCTCGGAAGGGGCACTTGGTCGGCCGCCTGACCACCCGGCCGACGGCACGGACACAATCGACCCTCACCACTGCCGAAAGGTCAAGTCATCGCATCCCGGAAACGCTAATGCTTGTTGATTTCGCACGGAAAGGACACCCCATGAGAGAAGGACTCCAACACCAGAAGATTCGCATGCTTTTCGGAGGACAGTGGCGAAAACGCCCCACCACGAAAACGCCGTCCGGAGGTATCCTGACGATCCGCATCCCGGTACCACCACAACAAACGGTGGTGCAATACCCAACCGCGCTAGCAAAATGGAACAGCCGATCCCGATGGTTATCGCGCGGATCGACACCGTACCCATGACCACCGACGAACTCGATAACGCCGCCGAAGCCCTCGCCGTCCTACTCAACCACTTCCTCGACGACCACCCTCACCTCACGCCGTAGACCAGCCAACCCGGACAACTCGCTGGCGGCCGACTCCGGCCGCCAGCACTCCGGAGCCTCTGACCTCGAAGGACGACCTGCCACAATGCTCGACACGCCACCCCTCATCCCGCCGAGGCGACGCGGCCGACGCGCCCACCCGACCACCGCCGAGCAGCCGACCGGCCCTCGTCGAGTCTGCGTCTACATCCGCCGCTCCACCGACGACGAACACCAACCCTTCTCCCTCGACGCCCAACGCGCCGCCCTCGAAAAGTACGTCGCCTCTCAGCCCGGCTGGACGATCGTCGCCGAATACGAAGACGACGCCTCCGGTGCCACCACCGAACGCCCAGGCCTCAAGAAAGCACTCCACGCCGCGAAAGCCGGCCTCTACGACGTCCTGCTCGTCTACCGACTCGACCGATTCAGCCGCAGCGTCGCCGACCTACTCGACCTCATCACCATCCTCGAAGCATCCAACGTCCGATTCTCATCCGCCACCGAACCCGTCGACACCGGCGGACCCTTCGGCCGCATGATGCTCCAACTCCTCGCCGTCTTCGCAGAATTCGAACGCAACATCATCATCGACCGAGTGAAAAGTGGCATGACCGCGAAAGCCAGCAAAGGCAAATGGGCCGGCGGCACCCGCCCCTACGGCTACCAACTCGACCCCGACCACCGCCTCGTCCCCCACCCCGACGAAGCACCCATCCTCCGCGACATCTTCCGTCTCTACACCCGCGACCGGCACGGAACCCGCGCCATCGCCACCATCCTCAACGAACGCGGAGTCCCCAACCGCACCGGGAAGAAGTGGTCCGGACACACCATCAACCGGATCCTCGACAACCCCGCCTACGTCGGCGACATCGCCTACCGCGACGTCTACGTCCCCGACGCCCACGACCCCCTCATCGACCGGGCTACCTTCCAACGCGCCCAAGACATCGCCAACGCCCGAGGAGACACCCAAACCCAACGCGCTATGTCCGACTCCGACTACTACCTCACCGGCCTACTCACCTGCCCCCACTGCGGACAGCGCTACATCGGCACCTCCGCCAACGGCCGCACCCGCCGCTACCGCTACTACACCTGCTTCACCCGTACCCGATACGGCAAACACGCCACCTGCACCGCGCCCAGACTTCCCGCCGACGACCTCGACCAACTCGTCCTTCAAGCCCTACACGACTTCTATGCCACCGCCGAACCCGTCCTGGCCGCCATGATCGAACGCGCTCACGCCCAACGCGACACCACCAGCGACGACCGACGCGCCGAACTCGGCGCGACCGCCCATCAGATCACCACCACCGAGGCAGCCATCAGCCAATACCACACCGCCTTCGAAAACGGCACCATGGACGACGCCACCGCCGGGCCTCGCATCCGCGAACTCCGCCAGCGTCTGGCTCAACTCCACACGCGCCACGCCGAACTCGAAGTCGACCTCGCCGCCCAACCCGCGCCCCTGCCGCCCGCCACCATCACCCGGATTCGCGAGCACCTCACCACGATCATGGCCAGCGGCACGACCACCGAACGCAAGGCCGCCATCGAGACTCTCATCGCCGAAGTCCAGATCACCGACCAGGGCGTCGTACCCGTCTTCAAGATCCCCACCGACACGACGATGCCCCCGCCTAACCCGGACGGGGGCACTCACGATGAACAACCACCGGTTCGCACAATGGTGCGGTCGGTGGGGCGGGCGGGACTCGAACCCGCGACCGAGGGATTATGAGTCCCCTGCTCTAACCGGCTGAGCTACCGCCCCGGTACCGGGGCGGATCTTATCCCGCCCGGTCGATCACCGGCCAACGCACCTTCCCGACATTGCGGTGCGGTCCGAACGGACCGGACCGCTCGGAAGGGATTCAGCGTCGACGGCCTTCCCTCACCGGCGTCCCCTTCGCCTCAGCAGCACGATGGGCAACGCGAGGATAACAGCGAGCAGCCAGCCGATCACGACCGCACCCCACAGTACGGCGACGTCCTCCTCGGCGGTGGGGCTGATGAACATGCCGATGGTGAGCAGCAGGGTGAACCCACCCACCACAAGCGTGGCGAGGCCGCTGAGCACCATCAGCAGGATCTCCCACCCGGCCCGCTTCGGCCGGGCCAGGTACGCACGGGCCTCGCGGAGGGCACGCGGTTGCGGGATGTTCTCCGGGTCGCGGGGCGGCATGGTGATCTGCCGGTCGATCGGCACCCCGCTGTCGATGACGCTCATCGCCGCCGGATGCGTGTCGAACAGGGTCGGCTCGATGTGCAGCACGATCGCGTCGTGGCCGATGAGTTGCCGGGCGCCGTCGGGCCAGGCGAGCATCGCGGCGCAGTCGGCGTACCGGACGGTGAGGGTGCCGCCGGCACCGACGTGGCTGACCCCCTCGGTGCCGACGAGCAGCCGACCGTCGTCGTCACGGGCGTGGTAGGTGGTGCCTGACACGGCCGACTCCGACGAGGTGGGCGCGGCGGTGAGGCCCGCCCAGTCGGCGCGGGTTCCGTCCGGCACCATCAGCAGTGCGGAAGCGTACGCCTCCTGGGCGACCTCGTGCAGGTCCGTGACGGTGACCGCCTTGAGTTCGGCGAGGTGCTCGTCGATCGTGTGGTTCGGTTCGCCGGTGAGCAGGTTGAAGGCGTACGCGGGCAGCCGCGCGGCGTCGAACTCCGCGGTGGCGTACATGTCGACCCGCTTGGCCACCGCGGCGTCCAGGTCGCTCTGCTCGATCCGTCCGATCCGCAGCTTGGCCAGCACGTCGATGAACCCGCCGACGACCGCGTCCTGCTTCTCGGCGAGGGCGTCGGCGAGGGCCCGCAGGTGGGCGTGCCCGTCGCCGCGCGGTTCGTAGCCGGTGTTGATGGTGTAGGAGAGCCCGGCGTCCTGGCGCAGCGCCCGGAACAGCTCGCGCTCCAGCACCTCGGCGAAGACGGTAGCGGCGGCCCGACGCCGCACCACGGCGTCGAGCACCACCGCCCGCGAGCCGTGCACGAAGTACGCCGGGGTGGTCGGCAGCGCCGACGAGGCGGCCGGCACCGGCTGCCGGGTGCCGGTGGGCAGGTCCAGCCGCAACCCTTCGGGCACCCGGTCACCGGCGATCCACAGCACCGCGTTCTCCCGGGTGAACCAGCGTGCGGCCCACTGGCGCAGTTCCTCGGCGGTGAGCCCGCTCAGCCCCCATTCCGGGTAGCTGCTGAGCCCGTGGTCGCGGGCACCGTGACGCCACAACGGGATGTCGTCGATCGCCGAACCTCCCCGGCTGCTCCACTCGGTGCGCAGGATGTCCTTCTCCACCTCCAGCCGGGCGGTGGGCAGGTCGGTGAGGTTGGCGCAGACGGAGGTCAGGAAGGTGGCGATGTCCGCCGCCGAGCCCTGCATGTGGAAGGTGGTGAAGACTGGTCCGGTGGCGCCGTTGAAGTGGTAGTCGGCGCTGCCCAGCGGCGCGAGGACGAGGTGTTCGAGCAGGTGGGTGATGCCGTGGCGGGCCAGCGTCTCGTCGGCGGTGCCGACCCGGAAGGTCAGCCCGGCGCGCATCGACCCGCCGGTGGGGGCGAGCAGGGTCGGCACCCCGTCGGTTTCCAGGTGTTGGATCACGGCCGGCCGCCCTTCGCGTACGCCTTGTCGCGGAACCGCTGGAACTGCCGCACCGCGTCGCCGAAGTAGCCGAACATCGACTCGTCACCGAGGTGTCCGAGGGCGGCGAACTGCTGCGCCGCCGGTGTCCACTCCTGCATGAGGCAGAAGGCGAGGGCGAAGGTGCTGCGTACCTGGACCCAGCCCCAGCCGTGGCGGAACTCGCGGTGCCAGACGGAGCGTTGGGCCGCGTCGTGGATCTCGGCGCGTACCCGCTGTCCGCGGAGGAACTCACCGGCGGCGGACAGGTTGCCGTGGTCGAGAGCCTGTTCCAGGTGCGCCTCGACGATGAGGACGGCGTTGGGCGCGCCGGCCGGCGCGGCGTCGGCGCACTCACGGGCGAAGGCGTGCGTCTTGTCCCAGGTGCCGCTCCACTTGGGACAGAACTGCTGCAACAGGGAACCCTGTGCCGGCAGGTGGTGCGGGTGCGCGGCGGCGAGCCGGTCGTAGCGGCGCCGGGCCTCGGCCTGGCCGAGTTGCAGGCCGCGGGCGCTGGTGACCCGCTGGGTCCAGGCTGCCGCATCCTGCGGGTGACGGGCGGTGGCCTCGATGAGGATCTGCTCGGCCCGACGCAGATGATCGAAGAACTGGGCGAACTGTTCCCGGCTGACGTCCTGCGCCCGGCTGGCCGTCCGGATCCGCCATCCGGCGTGGATCAGGTGTGCCCCCAGCATGGCCGCGGCCACCGGGTCGTCCGGTCGCTCGGCGAGTGCCTTCCGCAGGAGCGGCTCGGCGTCCGGTGTGTCACCGACCTCGCCCACGAGGACCGTCCGACCGTAAGCGTCCTGGGCGTCGACGAGGGCGCGCAGCGCCGGCCAGTCACCGGCGGCCAGCGCGCCACGGGCGGCGGCCACCTGGGGGTACGCCGCCGCGGCGTCGAGAACCGGCGGCGGGAGGGGTGCGGGCATGGCGAGGATCATAGGTGATCATCTTCGCGTCGGTGACCCCGAATTCTCAGTGCTGGCGCAGGTGCCGCAGGGCGGCTCCGGCGGTGCGCCAGCCGCTGGCGAGTGCCCCCTGGATGGATGGGCTGTCGCGGTGGTCACCGGCGACGAACAGTCCGTTTCCCAGCCCCACCGGCTTTCGTAGCCGGCCCTGTGGCGGCGGCGCGGCGGGCAGCGCGGCGGGGATCTTGACCGTGGTCAGGTGCGCCCAGTCGGCGGTGGGCCGCCCGTACAGCCGGGTCAGTTCCAGCCGCACGGCCGGCTCGGTCGGTACCGACGGCCCGACCACGGAGGTGGCGATCAGGTGCCGGCCGGTGGGCGCGTAGCCGGGCACGGCGTGGCTGACCACGACCGTGTTGGCGATCATCTCGCGGCGGTCGCCGTCGAGGAGCAGGATCGGCTCGTCCAACGGTGGCTCGGCGGCCGCGTGGTAGAAGGTGGTGTATGCGTGCATGCGCACCGGGGGCAGGTCCAGCAGCCGGGTGGCGGCGGGCGGGTCGGCGGCGACGATGACGGCCCGGCAGCGCAACTCGCCGGCGGTGGTCCGGACGCGACCCGGTGCCACCTCGGCGACGGCGGTGTTCAGCTCCAGCAGCCCGGTCGGCAGCGGCGCGGCGACGGCCCGGGGCAGCGCCGCCATGCCGTCGGCGGGCAGGCCGACCCGGCCCCGGGCGAACGAGCGCAGCACCATCGCCAGGACGTGGCTGGAGGTGGCCAGTTCCCGGTCGAGCAGCACGCCGGAGAGGAACGGACGGAGCAGGTCCTCGATGATCGCGTGGGAGAGGCCCGCGCGGCGCAGCGCCGCCTCGGCGGTGGTCTCGGGCCGGGCGAGCAGACGTTCGGGGGGCAGCGTGGCGTAGCTCGCGGCGAGAGCGGCGAAGCGCAGCCGGTCGGGCAGGGAGCCGACGGGGGCCAGAGCGGTGCCCGGACCACCGGCGGGCTCGCGCAACGGGTTGACCAGTCGCCGCAGCTGACCGCCCTTGCGTACCAGCACTCCCGGGACGAAGTAGCCGAGGTCGAGAGCGTCCACGTCGAGCAGCGCGCCCACCCGGGGGTAGGCGGTGTTGAGGACCTGGAATCCACGATCGAGCAGGAATCCGTCGACGGCGTCGGTGGCGACCCGACCACCGAGCCGGTCGGTGGCCTCGACCAGCCGCCAGGGCACCCCGGCGCGGTGCAGGCGGCGAGCCGCGGCGAGGCCGGCGAGACCGCCGCCCACGATCACCACGTCGGTGTCAGTGGACATCGGGTACCAGCGTAGACCGGTCGGCCTGGTGCCGCCTCGCGAAGATCCGGGGTGACCCCGGTCGGCTGGGTCCGGCCGACGGAACGACCGACGCCCACCGGTTCGGGCCGGTGGGCGTCCTGGTGAGCAGTGAAGCTCCCCCGTTTGGACTCGAACCAAAAACCTGCCGGTTAACAGCCGGCTGCTCTGCCAATTGAGCTACGGGGGACCGCAACAACGCCCGGAGCGGATCGCTCCGCACCGCGCGCCGGGCACAAGAGTACAGGACGTCGGGGGGTGTTGGTCCAGGGGGTTCATCGGCCATCACCGAGCCGGCCGGTGGCCGTTTACCAGACAAATCGTCATCCTGGCACAAGGAGGTATGAGCGGAGAGCAGGATGGGTAGTTAGCTGCCGACGACAGGACGCAGGCGCGAATCGATCAGTCCCGCCACCGGGCCTCCCGGGAGCGGGACGACGGCGCGTCAGGTACGAAAGGAGCCGCCATGCGCGGAAAGATCATGTTCCTTGGCGGGCTGGCTGCAGGGTTCGTCCTGGGCGCCCGTGCCGGCCGGGAGAAGTACGAGGAGCTGGTGGTCCGGGGCCGCAAGGTGCTCGACCACCCGACCGTCCAGGAGGCGGCCGGGGTCGCGCAGGCCCAGGCGAACCGCCTCTACCACGAGGGCAAGGACAAGCTCGGCAACTCCAAGCTGGGCGAGAAGTTGAACTCCAACGGCAAGGAAGCGCTCACCCCGGCCGACGACACGTTCGCCGGTACGCCGGCCACGGCCGGCAGCAAGTCGGGTTCCGGCACGTCGAGCTCCGCTTCGACGTCCACCACCCCCCGCACCAAGCCGACCGGTACCGGAGCCAACGGCAGCACGCTCTGAGCGGCACACGCTCTGAGTACCTCGGACGGGCCCGGCCACCGACCTCGGTGACCGGGCCCGTCCGTACGCCCGCCCGGCGGCCAACCGACGCGGCCAGGCGTTGACGCTGTCGGCTTCGGTTGGCCACTGGTCCGAAACACCGGCGTGGAACACTTCGTCCGGAGGTGGTCGAGATGGCCCTGGTCCGGCCGGAGAATCCGCAGCAGGCACGGTTGGTCCGGCTGCTGCGGGACGAGGGCCCCCGGTCCCGGGTGGAGCTGGGTGACCTGCTGCGCCTGTCCCGGACGGCCCTCACCACCGAACTGGACGGGCTCGTCGCCCGCGGGCTCGTCGAAACCGCCGGGCCGGCGGCGTCCCGGGGCGGGCGCCGGTCGTCGTTGCTGCGCCTCTCCGGCGGCGTGCGCTTCGCCAGCGTGGTGGTCGCCACCGACCGGGTCACCGTCGCCGTCACCGACGGCGAGCTGAACGTGCTGACCGAGACCAGCGAGGTCGCGGACGTACGCGACGGGCCGGAGCCGGTGATCGGCCGGGCCATCGAGCTGGTCGACAAGCTCCGCGCCGAGCTGGGCGTCACCGAACTCACCGGGGTCGGTGTCGCCCTTCCCGGGCCGGTCGACGGCGGCACCTCCACCGCACCGGCCGTCCTGCCTCGGTGGCAGCGCTTTCCGGTCCGGGACGCCTTCGCCGCCGAACTGGGCTGCCCGGTGCTCGTCGACAACGACGCGAACGTGCTCGCTCTCGGCGAGCGGCACGCCGGCATCGGCCGTACCGTCGAGGACTTCCTCTACGTGAAGCTCGGTACCGCGCTCGGCTGCGGGCTGGTGCTCGGCGGATCGCTCTACCGGGGCGCGACCAGTAGCGCGGGCGACATCGCGCACCTACCGCTCGGCGAGGAAGGGCCGCCCTGCGCCTGTGGGGAGACCGGTTGTCTCGAGGCGTACTGCGGCGAAGTCGGGTTGGTCCGGGCGGCGCTGGCCGTGGCCCGGTCGGACCGCTCCCCGGTGCTGGCCGCGCGCGTCGCCGAGACGGGCTCGCTCACCGTCGCGGACGTGGTCGCGGCCGCCACCGCCGGGGATCCGGCCACCCAGCTCCTCGTCCGCGACGCCGCCCGTCGGCTCGGTCGGGTGCTGGTGGGCCTGGTCAGCTTCTTCAACCCCGGCATGGTGGTGATCGGCGGCGCACCGGACGGGCTCGGCCACCTGCTGCTCTCCGAGATCCGTGGCGTGGTCTACCGACGGTCGGCGCCGCTGGCCACCGGCACCATGCCGATCGTCCTGTCCGACCTGGCGGGTCGGGCCGCCGTGGTGGGCGCGGCGTACCTGGCCAGCGAGCACGTCTTCAGCGCCGGTTGACCACGGGGGCCGGCTGCGGGCCGGCCCCCGGAGGCGTTCAGTCCTTGCTGCTGAAGGCCGCGTCGAAGGCGGCCGACGGCGCGTCGAAGGCGAGCCGGCGGACGAACTGGAGCGCCTCGGGTGCGCCGACCAGCCGGTCCATCCCGGCGTCCTCCCACTCGATGGAGATCGGGCCGGAGTAGCCGATGGCGTTCAGCGCCCGGAAGCAGTCCTCCCACGGCACGTCACCGTGGCCGGTGGAGACGAAGTCCCAGCCTCGGCGCAGGTCCGCCCAGGGCAGGTGCGAGGCCAGCCGGCCGCGACGGCCGTCACCGGTACGCACCTTGGCGTCCTTGCAGTCGACGTGGTAGATCCGGTCGGCGAAGTCGAAGATGAAGTTGACCGGGTCGAGTTCCTGCCAGACGAAGTGCGACGGGTCCCAGTTCAACCCGAACGCGGGCCGGTTGCCGATCGCCTCCAGGGTCCGCTTCGTCGTCCAGTAGTCGTACGCGATCTCACTGGGGTGCACCTCGTGGGCGAAACGCACCCCGACCTCGTCGAAGACATCGAGGATCGGGTTCCACCGGTCGGCGAAGTCCTGGTAGCCGCGTTCGATCATCTCCGGCGGCACCGGCGGGAACATCGCCAGGGTGTGCCAGATCGACGAGCCGGTGAAGCCGACGACGGTGTCCACGCCGAGCTTCGCCGCCGCGCGGGCGGTGTCCTTGATCTCCTCCGCCGCCCGCTGGCGTACCCCCTCGGGCTCACCGTCGCCCCAGATCCGGGCGGGCAGGATGCCCTGGTGCCGCTCGTCGATCGGGTGGTCGCAGACCGCCTGGCCGACCAGGTGGTTGGAGATCGTGAAGACCTGGAGGTTGTGCTTGGCGAGCGTCTCCCGCTTGCGTTCGACGTACGAGTCGTCGGCCATGGCCTTGTCGACCTCGAAGTGGTCGCCCCAGCAGGCGATCTCCAGGCCGTCGTAGCCCCACTCGGCGGCGAGCCGGCACACCTCGTCGAACGGAAGGTCGGCCCACTGGCCGGTGAACAGCGTGATCGGTCGCGCCATGTGTCCTTTTCCCCTGTCGTGTTGGGGATTCCGTTTCCTGCGGGACCGGGGCGAGGGATGACCGGAAGGGTGACGGCCTCGACGGTGCGCCGGTGGACGCGTTCGCGCCTGGGGCCGACGGGTTGCGCCTCCCGTCGACTCACCGGCCACCTCGCGGTCGCCGTCTCTCACTCTAGGCGGGTCGCGGGCGGTACGAAAGAGCCCCGGTGCGACGGGGTGACCGTCGCACCGGGGCGGTGAAGCTACCCGGTCACGGCAGCACCCAGCGCTGGTTGGCGCCGGTGTGGCAGGTCCACAGGTGCACGGCCTGCCCGTCGGCGGAACTGTTGCTCGACACGTCCAGGCACTTCCCCGAGTTCGGGTTCCGCAACGTGCCGTTGGACTGCGCCGACCAGTTCTGCGCACCGCTGCCGTTGCAGGTCCAGAGCTGGATCTTCGTGCCGTCCGCGGAGCCGGCACCGTTGACGTCCAGGCACTTGCCCAACGCCCGGATCGTCGAGTTCGGCGTCACCGTCCACGTCTGCGCCGCCGAACCGTTGCAGGTGTAGATCTGGATCTGCGTACCGTCGGCCGTACCCGCGTTACGCACATCCAGACACTTGCCGGCCAACCCGGTGATCCGGCCGGTGCGGACGTCACCGCCCGGCGGCGGGTTCGTGCCGCCGAGTTCCTTGATCCGGATGTTACGGAAGGACACGTCGTCGCCGGTGCCGTGGTTCTGGATGCCGATGTGCCCGGCCAGCGACCGGACCGGGTCGGTGTTGGTGAAGTCGTTGATCTTCGCGCCGTTCAGGAAGACCTGGAGACGCTCCCCCTCCACCAGCAGCTCGTAGGTGTTCCACTCCCCCGCCGGGTTGAGCGCGGCGTCCCGGGCGGCGAGGTCGGCGGACTTGAAGCCGTAGACCGCGCCGGTGGTGCGATCGGCGGCGTCGGTGGGGTCGATCTGCACCTCGTAGCCGTTGTTGATGGCGGAGTTCGGGTCGCTCGACGGTGGGAAGCCGATGAAGACCCCGGAGTTGTCGTCACCGGCCACCCGCCAGTCGAGCTTCAGCGAGTAGTTGGTGAACTGCTTGGCGCTGTGCCAGAACAGCCCCATCCCGCCGACCGAGGTCAGCGTGGCGTCGGAGTTGCTGAAGCTGCCCGGACCGGCCTGGGACCAGCCGCTGGTCGAGCCGTTGTAGAGGGTGGTGTAGCCGGTCTCCGGCCGGCAGTCGGCCTTGGTGCGGCCGGCCGCGTACCGGATGCCGCCGAGCAGGTGCGCCCGGAACGCCGGTTCGGCGTACGACGCCTGGGTGTGGCCGCCGCCGGTGTAGAAGGACCGACCGCCGTTGTACGTCTTGCACCAGGCGATCGGGTGGTCGGCGCCCATCACCCCGCCCGAGTACGTCGACTCGTTGAGGTTCGCCAGCACCCGCGCGTTGGCGCGGGGGTTGCTCTGGAAGTCGTACCACTCGTCGGTACGGACCCAGTTCTGCGGCAGGTGGGCGGTGGCCGCGTGGGCCCGGTTCTCCACCCGGACGGTGGCCTGCTGGATGGCCGGGTGGGAGCGGAAGTACGCGCCGACCAGGTTGCCGTAGAAGGACCAGCCGTACTCGGTGTCGGCGGCGGAGTGCACGCCGACGTAGCCGCCACCGGCGCCGATGTACGACTCGAAGGCGCTCTGCTGGCTGTTGTTGAGCACGTCGCCGGTGGTGTTGAGGAAGATCACCGCTTCGTACTGGGCGAGGTTGCCGGTGGTGAAGACGCCGGCGTCCTCGGTCGCGGTGACGGTGAAGCTGTTCGCCGCGCCCAGGTCGCGGATGGTCTGGGTGCCCACCGCGATGGAGTCGTGCCGGAAGCCGGCCGTCTTGGAGAAGACCAGCACGTCGTACGGGGCGTCGGCGGCGCTGGCCGGGGTGGCCGGGGTGGTGCAGGCGAGTACGGCGAGGGCGGCGGTGGCCAGGCCGACGGTGGTTCGGAGGAGTCTGCGCATGTCGCTCTCCCAACGATTGGTGGTGTCAGGAGGGGCCCCTGTTTTCTACCCTAGGCGTCGACCAGGGGCCCCTCCTCTGATCAGGGCAGGGTCCAGCGCTGGTTGGCGTTGGTGTGGCAGGTCCACAGGTGCACGGCCTGCCCGTCGGCGGAACTGTTGCTCGACACGTCCAGGCACTTGCCCGAACTCGGGTTACGCAACGTGCCGTTGGACTGCGCCGACCAGTTCTGGGCACCACTGCCGTTGCAGGTCCACAACTGGATCTTCGTGCCGTCCGCCGAGCCGGCACCGTCGACGTCCAGGCACTTGCCGAAGGCCCGGATCGTCGAGTTCGGCGTCACCGTCCACGTCTGCGCGGCCGTACCGTTGCAGGTGTAGATCTGGATCTGCGTACCGTCGGCCGTCGCCGCGTTGCGCACATCCAGGCACTTACCGCCCAGGCCGACGATCGGACCGGTTTCCGCCCGTGCCACCGCTGCCGGTGGTGAAGGTGAACGAGTCCAGGTCGTAGAGCGAGCCGGTCCCGGTGCCGGCGAAGGTCAGGTAGAGCGTGGTGGTGCCGGACGGCGGGTTGCTGATGGTGCCGTTGACCGTGGTGAAGGTGTCCCAGGCGCCGGTGACCGGGACGGTGGCCGAGCCGAGCACGGTGCCGGTGGCCGAGCCGGCGCGTACCTGGAGGGTGCCGCCGGAGCCGGCCGAGGAGACCCGGGCGCTGAACGACGTCACGTTGTTGATCCGGTACGGCTCGAACGCGATCCAGTCGCCGTTGTTGATGTTGCCGACGGTCTTGCCGCCCTCGGCGGCCGCCTTGTCGAAGGTGGCGATGCCGGAGGAGGTCTTGTAGTGCTCGGCCTGCCGGCTGCGGGGCTGGAGGGTGTGCTGGGTGTGCGTGGTGAGCCCGCCGGCATCGGTGTACTCGGCGTCGAAGATGGCGAAGATGTTCGCCGCGTAGTCGTGCTCCCCGTCCACCGGGATCGTGATCGAGCCTGAGCAGCCGTTGCGCGAGGTGATCTGGTGGCCGTGGCTGTCGTGGCCCAGCACGTAGGTCATCTTGACCTTGGTGCAGTCGATGGTGCCGTCCTCCGGGTCGGTCACCGTGATGCTGAACGGCACGGTGTCGCCGAAGGAGAACAGCGATCCGTTGACCGGGCCGTTGATGGTGACCGTCGGCGCGGTGTTGCCGACCCGGATCTGCACGCTGGCGGTGCCGGTGGCGCCCTGCGGGTCGCGGACGGTCAGGGTGGCGGTGTAGCTGCCGTTGGTGGTGTAGGTCTTGCTCGGGTTGGCCGCCGTGGAGGTGGTGCCGTCGCCGAACGCCCACGAGTAGGTCAACGCCCCGCCCTCCGGGTCCGACGACCCGGCCGAGGAGAAGTTCACGCTCAACGGGGCGACCCCGGAGGTCCGGTTCGCCGAGGCGACCGCCGTGGGTGCCCGGTTGCCTCCGGCGACGTAGTCGTAACGGTAGAGCGCCGAGTTGGCGTCGCCGTTGAAGTAGCCGGTGCCGTAGTCCAGCACGTAGAGGGCACCGTCGGGGCCGAATGCCATGTCCATGACCTGCTTGCCGTTCCACGGGAACGACGCGTCGATGGCGCCCACCGAGCCGTCGCTGTTGACGTGGATCGGCTTGATCCAGCCTCGGCCGAACTCACCGGCGAAGAAGAGCCCGTCGAAGCTCTGCGGCCACTTGGTGGTCGACGTCGACGCCGCGTTGTAGCGGTAGACCGGGCCACCACTCGGCGACTCGGAGCCGCCGCCGAACTCCGGCGGACTGCCGGCGTCACCGGCATAGCGGATCCAGGACGGCTTGGCGGCCGGCAGGGTGGTCAGGCCGGTGTTGCGGAACGAGTTGTTCGTCGCGCCGCCGGTGCAGTTGTACTTCGGACCGGCGGTGCCGTTGGCGAAGTTCCACTCGGCGTACGTCTCGTTGCTGGTGTTGGTGCCGGTGCAGTACGGCCAGCCGTAGAAGCCGGGGCCGGTGACCCGGTTGAACTCGACCTGTCCGCTGGGCCCGCGGGCGGAGGTGGAACCCGCGTCCGGACCGTAGTCGCCGACGTAGACGACGCCGGTCGCCTTGTCGACGCTCATCCGGAACGGGTTGCGGAAGCCCATCGCGTAGATCTCGGGGCGGGTCCGGGCGGTGCCGGGGGCGAACATGTTGCCGGCCGGGATCGAGTAGGAGCCGTTGGCGTTGACCTTGATCCGCAGGATCTTGCCGCGCAGGTCGTTGCTGTTGGCGGCGCTGCGTTGCGCGTCGTACGCCGGGTTGCGGTTGGTGCGCTCGTCCAGCGGCGAGTAGCCGCCCGAGTCGAACGGGTTGGTGTCGTCGCCGGTGGACAGGTAGAGGTTGCCCGCCGCGTCGAAGTCGATGTCGCCGCCGACGTGGCAGCACATGCCCCGGTCGGCGGGCACGTCGAGGACGTCGACCTTGCTGGACTGGTTCAGCGTGAAGTCGGCGTTGAGGGTGAACCGGGAGAGTCGGTTGACCCCCTGCCAGGCGGAGAAGTCGCTGGCGGTGGCCGGGGCGTCCCCGCTCGGGGTGGACAGTGGCGGCGCGTAGTAGAGGAAGATGTGCCGGTTGCTGGCGAAGTTCGGGTCGACGCCGATGCCCTGCAAGCCCTCCTCGTCGTGGGTGTAGACCGGGACGGTGCCGATCACCGTCGTGGTGCCGGCCGCGTCGGTGCGGCGCAGGGTGCCGTTGCGGGCGGTGTGCAGGACCGAGCGGTCCGGCAGCACCGCGAGGGTCATCGGTTCGCCGACCTCGGCCACGCCCTTGGCGAGGGTGACCTGCTGGAAGTCGCTGGCGACGATGGGGTGGGCGCGGGCCGGGGTCGGGCCGGCGATGGCGACGGTGCCGACTGTGACGACCAGGAGCAGCGCCGAAGCGCTGGTGGACCACCGTGCGGGGTGGCGGGTGGTGCGCATGGTGGACATCGCAGTGCTGTCCCTTCCTGACGAGTGCTTCTGCCAGGGCGGGGCGCGCGCCGTCGCGCCGGATGCCGTAGCGGGGGGTGCCGAGGGGGGTCCCGCGCCGCCGGTTCACCTCGACGAAACATTTCGGTGCTAGCGACGACACTAAGCGTCATTCGTCGATGTGTCTATATCTTCTGCCTGCCGGATACAGACTTTCGTCAGTTCGGTCAAAAGCCGCCCGGCGCCGCGTTGCCGCGGTGGCGCTCAGCGCTGGCGGTCGATGGCCTGGGCGGCCAGCTCCATCAGGGCGGTCCGACCCTCCGCGGAGACCTCGGTGTGTTCCAGCGCCGCCAACCCGGCCTCGGCGCGGACCTGGATCATCTGCTCGATCTTCCGGCGGGCCCCGGTGCACTCGATGATCTCGCGCAGCTCGGCGGCGCCGTCGGCGTCCAGGTCGGGATTGCCGAACAGCTCGCGCAGCCGGGCACCCTGCACCCGGTCGGCGGCGTCGCGGGCCAGCGCCATCATCACCGTCGGCTTGCCCTCGCGCAGATCGTCCAGTACGGACTTGCCGGTGACCGCCGGGTCACCGAAGACCCCCAGCACGTCGTCGCGGAGCTGGAAGGCGTCCCCGAGCGGGTCGCCGAACTCGGCCAGCGCGTCCACCAGCTCGACGGGCGCACCCGCCAGCGCGGCGCCGATCTGCAACGGCCGGGTGACCGTGTAGCGGGCCGCCTTCATCCGGATCACCGTGAGCGCGCTGGCCACCGATCCGTCGCCCACCCCGGACACCAGGTCGAGGTACTCCCCCGCGATCACCTCGGTACGCATCAGCGCGAACATGGCGTACCCCTGGTGCACCTGGTCGGGGCTGAGCCCGCACTCGTGGAACATCTGGTCCGACCAGGCGGCGCAGAGGTCACCGCAGAGCAGGGCGGTGTTGCGCCCGTACGCCTCGGGGTCGCCCCGCCACGACGACCGGGCATGCAGGTCGGCGAAGATCCGGTGCACCGACGGCTCGCCCCGGCGACGGTCGCTGCCGTCCAGGATGTCGTCGTGGATGAGCGCGAAGGCGTGGAACAGCTCAAGCGCGGCGGCGGCCGCCACGATCGGCGTACCGTCCGGGCCGCCCGCGCCGCGCCAGCCCCAGTAGCAGAACAGTGGTCGCAGGCGCTTGCCGCCGACCAGCACGAACCGGCGCAACGTGGTGAAGACGCCCCGTGGCGCGCCGTCCGGCCAGTCCGGATCCTGCCGGTCGAGGAAGGCGGTCAGCTCGGCGTCGAAGCGGGCCCGCAACCCGGCGGAATCGACAGGTGCCGCGGCGACCGTCACCGCCCCTCCGTTCCGGCCAGCTCCAGCAGCAGCCCCTTCACCTCCGTGGCGGCTATCCGGTCCCGGGCCACCGACGCGTCGGAGCAGAGCAGCACCGGCCCGTCGGCCGGATCGGCGGGCAGCCGGCCGTGTGAGCCCCGGACCGCCCGGGCGCCGGCATCCAACCCGACCACGTTCATCAGGTACCGCAGCCCGAGCTTCTTGCGAGCCAGCGCGGTGGCGGCCCGGCGCTTCGCCGCACCGGGTCCGGCCGGGTCGAAGAACAGCTCCGCCGGGTCGTACCCCGGCTTGCGGTGGATCTCCACCAGCCGGGCGAAGTCGGGCGCCCGCGCGTCGTCGAGCCAGTAGTAGTACGTGAACCAGGCGTCCGGCTCGGCCACCAGCACCAGCTCACCGGAGCGCGGATGGTCCAACCCGTGTGCCGCCTTGCCGTCGGCGTCGAGCACCTCGGCCACCCCGGGCAGCCCGGCGCAGAGCTTCGCCACCGCCGGCACGTCGGCCGGGTCACGCACGTACACGTGGGCGATCTGGTGGTCGGCGACCGCGAAGGCCCGGGAGGTCCACGGGTCGAGGTACTCCATGCCCACCTGGGTGTGCACCCGCAGCAGCCCCTCGGCGCGCAGCAGCCGGTTGACGTCCACCGGCCGGGACACCTCGGTGATGCCGTACTCCGACAGCACCACCACCGTCGCGTCGCGGGCCTGCGCGGCGTCCAGCAGCGGCGCGAGCACGCCGTCCAGCTCCGCCGCCGCGGCGGCCGACCGGGGCGAGGCCGGGCCGAAGCGTTGCAGGTCGTAGTCCAGGTGCGGCACGTACACCAGGGTCAGGTCGGGCGAGTACCCGGTGAGGATCTGCTCGGCCGCCCGGCAGATCCAGCGCGACGACGGCAGGCCCGCGCCCGGCCCCCAGTAGGTGAACAGCGGGAAGGTGCCGAGCCGCTCGGTGAGCACGTCGTGCAGCTGCGGCGGGTCGGTGTAGCAGTCCGGTTCCTTGCGACCGTCGGCGTGGTAGACCGGTCGCGGCGTGACCGTCCAGTCCACGTCCGCGCCCATCGCGTACCACCAGCAGACGTTCGCCACCGTGTAGCCGGGCCGGGCGCGGCGGGCGGCCTGCCACAGCTTCTCCCCGCCGACGAGCGCGTTGTGCTGCCGCCAGAGCAGCACCTCGCCGAGATCCCGGAAGTACCAGCCGTTGCCGACGATGCCGTGCTCGGCGGGCAGGGCGCCGGTGAGGAACGTCGACTGCACCGAGCAGGTGACCGCCGGCAGCACGGTGCCCAACTCGGCGCGGAAGCCGGTGTCGGCGACCGCGCGCAGCCGGGGCATGTGTGCCAGCAGTCGGGGCGTCAGCCCCACCACGTCGAGCACCACCAGTTGGCGACTCATGCTCTTACCGCCTTTCGCGACTGCGGGGTCAGCCCGAGGGCGACCAACTCGTCCCGGGTGAAGGCCAGTTCGGCCGCGATCCCGGCGGCCAGTTCCGCGTCGGTGCGCGGCCGACGCGCGGCCGGCAGCACCCCCCAGGTGTACGTCTCGACATCGAGGTGGTCGCACCCGGCGTCGGGACCGGTGAAGAGCGCGGCCAGCGCGGCGCGCAGCACCGGCAGGGTCGAGCCCAGCGGTGGTTCCGGTGGGGCGTGCAGCGGCACGTGGTAGTGCACCCGCCACGGTCCGGGCAGCGCGGCGGCCAGGGCGACATCGAGATCGTCGGCCGCCCAGCCCGGATCCGCCGGATCGGCGAGCCCCGGGCCGGCGGTGGGTGCGGCCCCGTTGCCGGCGGCCGGCAGGGCACCGATCGCGGCCGTCGATGCGCTGCCGGTCGCGGTGGCGCAGCCGGCGGAGCGGGTCTGGTGCAGGAAACGCGGCTCGACCCAGCGGCGCAGGGCGGCGGCGTCACCGGCCGGGTCGGTCGCCTCCAGCGCGGCGGACACCTGCACCTTGACCACCGGCAGGCCGGCGACGGCCAGCCGCTCCAGGGCGGCGGCCGGCTCCTCCCAGGCGCAGGCGAGGTGGGCCAGGTCCAGGCAGATCCCGAGCCGGTCGGTGTCCATTCCGGACAACGCGGCGACCGCCTGCGGGGTGCTCTCCACCACGCAGCCGGGCTCCGGCTCGAAACCGACCCGCACCGGCCGGCCGGTCTCCCGCTCGACGGCGGCGAGTCCGCTGGCGAGCTGGTCGAGTCGGCGACGGGCGGCCTCCGCGTGGCTGCGGTCCCACGGCGCCCGCCAGGCCAGCGGCAGGGTGGAGACCGAGCCGCGGACGGCGTCGTCGGGCAGCAGGTCGGCAAGCACCCGGGCCAGGTCGAGGGTGTACCCGAGCCGGTCGTCCGTGGTCCAGTCCGGCCGGTACACCGCCCCCTTGACCACCGGAGCCTGGAAGGCCGCGTACGGGAAGCCGTTGAGGGTGACCACCTCCAGCCCGCGTACGGTCAACTCGGTGCGCAACCGGCGACGGGCGGCCGGATCGGCGGCCAGTTCGGCGGCCACCGGGGCGGCCAGCCACAGGCCCAGGCCGAGCGGGTCGGCGCCGAGCGTCTCGCGGACCGGTACCGCGTAGCGGTCCAGTTGGGCGACGATGCCGGCGAGATCCTCGGCGGGGTGCACGTTCGTGCAGTACCCGAGGTGGACGGTGGCCCCGCCGGGATGCCGCAGCCGCATCAGCTGCCGCCGCGCAGGATCGAGTTGCCGGCGAAGGTCGGCTCCGCGCGGTCGTCGCTCAGGTCGAGTCGTCCGGACTGCCCGTAGAACTCGACCGGGTTGCGCCACAGCACCCGGTCGACGTCGTCGTCGGTGAAACCGGCACCGAGCATCGCCTCGCCGGTGGCCCGGGTGAGCAGCGGGTCGGAGCGCCCCCAGTCGGCGGCCGAGTTGACCAGCATCCGTTCGGTGCCGTACGCCTTGAGCAGCTCGACCATGCGCGGCGGCGACATCTTGGTGTCCGGATAGATGGAGAACCCGAGCCAGCAGCCGGTGTCCCGGACCAGTTTCACGGTCGTCTCGTTGAGGTGGTCGAGCACCACCCGCTGCGGCGCGATGCCGGACTCGGCGACCACCGCCAGGCTGCGCTCCACACCCCGGGCCTTGTCCCGGTGCGGGGTGTGCACCATCGCCGGCAGGTCGTGCGCCACGGCCAGGGCGAGCTGCGCGGCGAAGGCGTCGTCCTCCTCGGGCGTCATCGAGTCGTAACCGATCTCG
Source organism: Verrucosispora sp. WMMC514 (assembly GCF_027497295.1). NCBI lineage: Bacteria > Bacillati > Actinomycetota > Actinomycetes > Micromonosporales > Micromonosporaceae > Micromonospora > Verrucosispora sp. WMMC514. Next base: position 839,657 of record NZ_CP114906.1, read on the forward strand.
CCGACCGCCACCACGGCGTCCTTCTCCAGGTAGCGGGGCAGCTCGTCGAGCACCGGCCGGCAGCGCGGGTCGTTGGCCTCCTTCGGGTTCAACGCGATCGTGGCGTGATGGCGGATCCCGAACTGCCCGGCCCGGAACGGCTCCCACCCGACCAACGAGTCGAAGTAGTCGGTGAACGAGCCGACGTTCGTACGCGGCTGGCCCAGCCAGAACGCCGGCTCCACCACCGCCCGCACGCCGGCGGCGGCCATCCGCTCGTAGTCGTCGGTGGTGCGCGACGTCATGTGGATGTGCGGGTCGAAGATCCGCATCACACCTCCCTGGGCTGGGGCTGGCTGGCGGCGGTGAGCCGGTCCAACAGTTCGGTGGCGTCAGCGGGCATGCTCCGGCCGGCGGCCCGGCGCTCGGCGGCCAGGGCCGCGAGCATCTCCGCCAGTTCCCCGTCCGCGCGCGCGTCGAGGTCGGCCACCGCCGCCAACGGCACACCGGTGAAGACGCACTTGAGCACGGCCTGTCGCCAGGCCGGCGGGTCGAGGTGGCGGGCGTACGGGCCGAGGGCCGCGGCGACCAACCGGGTGTCGTTGGCGCGGATCGCGTCGTGCAGCAGCGGCGTACCGGCCGCGCCGATCGGCAACATCGGCAACGCCTTGAGCACGGCCCGCTTCTCGGCGGCGTCCCCGGTGCGGTAGAGCGCCTCGGCCTGCTCGGCATGGTCGGCGGGCAGGCTGGCCAGCAGCAGGGCCCGGGCCGCCTCGTCGGCGGTCCAACCGGGCAGGTCGGGCAGGTCGTGTCGGCCGCAGCGACGGCCGGCCGCCGGGAAGAACCGCGCGATGGCGGTGGGCTCGGCCGCGACGCGGTCCAGGGCCGTGGCCAACCAGTCCGGATCGGGTACGCCCCGCAGGGCCACCCGCAGCTCGTCCGCTGTCATCGCGTCTCCTCCCTCGTCCGCCGCCGTCGACGGCCGTGGCGGTGCTACCGCGTGCGTCCTGTGCTCTGCTTCACTCCACGCGTCGGTCGTCGTTCGGGTTGCGGATGCCTGGTGGTGCGCCGGTTGAAGCAGAGCAAAGGGCCTGCGGCGAGGCGGCGGCGCGCAGGAACTCCAGCGAGTGGGCCGCGACGGTGGGTGCGGCGTGCGAGTGTCGGGGCAGCTCGACCGCCACCAGGCCCCGGTAGCCGATCTCGCGCAGCGCGGCCAGCACCGGCGGGAAGTCGATCTCACCCGCGCCGAACTCCAGGTGTTCGTGCACCCCGCGCCGCATGTCGTCGATCTGCACGTTGACCAGGTGTGCAGCCACGTCACGGACACAGTCGGGTACCGGCCGCGGCTCCAGGCACCGGCAGTGTCCGATGTCGAGGGTGATGCCGAGGCGGGCCGGTGAGCCGAGGGCGGCGTGCAGCCGACGCCAGTCGGCGATGTCCTCGACCAGCATGCCCGGTTCCGGTTCGAACCCCAGCGTCACCCCGACGGCTTCGGCCGCCTCGACGACGGCCGCGCAGCCGGCGACCAGGCGGTCCCAGGCCACCGTCGGGGTGACCGTGTCCGGCCGGACACCGGCCCAGAACGAGACCGTCTCGGCGCCGAGATCGGCGCCGATCGCCACTGCCCGGCGCAGGAACTCGATCCGGCGCGTGGGGTCGTCGTGCAGCAGCGTCGGGGCGTGCTTGTGCCAGGGGTCCAGCAGGAACCGCGCACCGGTCTCGATCACCAGACCGAGGTTGAGGTCGGCGAGCCGGCGAGCGACGGCGTCGACGCGCACCGCCAGTCCCGGCGCGAACGGGTCGAGGTGATCGTGGTCCAGGGTGAGCGCGACACCGGAATAGCCGAGGTCGGCGATGACCGCGAGCGCGTCGTCGAGGCGGTGGTTGGCGAAACCGTTGGTCCCGTACCCGAAGCGCAGTTCGTCGGCGGACGTGTCGGTGCCGGCGGCCGTCATGTCGGTGACACCTTGCGGGCCAGCCGCCGGCCCAGCGGCGCGGCTGCCGCCACCGCCAGTCCGAGCAGTCCGGACCCGGCGCGGGCGGTCAGCGCCCCCTGCAGGGCCGGCAGGCCGGTGATGCCGGCGCCGACCGCCGAACGGACCCGTGCGGCGGCGGGCTGGGCCACCACCCGGGCCTGCGCGGTGCCGTAGCGGACGGCGTACCAGACGGCGAGAACGGCGGGCAGCGCCACCGCCGCGGCACCGAGAACACGCCGACCGTTTTCGACGTCGCCGGTTCGCTCACCGTCGGTGCGGACGACAGGGGCGCGTCGGCCGGACCTCGCCGGGCCATCGGCCCGGAAGACGCTCGCGGTTAGCCGGCGGTCGGGCGGGAGCGCGGCGCTCGCGGCGACCAGGGCGGTGCCGGCGAGGGTGCGCAGCGGCAGGGCCCGGTCGGTGCCGCTGACCTCCCGGCGGGACAGCGCGGTGACGGTCCAGGTGTGCGCGGCGACGGTGACCGCCGCCGGCAGGGCCCGCGCCGTCCGGCCCCCGGCGGCGCCCAGCAGCACGTCCAGCCCCCGGCAGGTGGCCATCACCGCGGGACCGGCGGCGGTGTTCTTGGCCGCGAGGTCGTACCCCCACACGGCGGCCGCCAGCGGTAACGCGACGGCGGTGGCCCGCCGGCCGCCGGCCGCGGCGGCGAGCCCGACACCGGCGACGGTCAGACCGGTGGCCAGGCCGACCGCGAGGCCGGGGCTGACCCGGCCGCTCGGTATCGGCCGCTCGGGGCGTTCCACGGCGTCCAGCTCGCGGTCGGCCCAGTCGTTGGCGGCCATGCCGGCCCAGTACAGCAGCACCGACGCGGCGGCGAGGGCGGGGGTACGCGGACCGAGGGCGCCGGCCGCGGCGGCACCGGCGACCACGTCACCGGGCACGGAGAGCGCGGCCGGGGCACGGACCAGCTCGGCCAGGTCAGCCACGCGCGGCATCGGTGTCTCCGGCGTCGAGGCTGTCCGCGAACGCGCACAGCCGGGTCCACTGGTCGGCCAGCGAGTGGGTCACGGTGCCGAGCGGGTCCTTGAAGAAGAAGGCCAGGTCGTCGAGCGGACCGGTACGGCCGGCGGCGTGCGCGGCGCCGGTGAGCCGGGCCAGGTCGAGCACGAGCGGGGCGGCCAGCGCCGAGTCGCAGCCGTGCCAGGTGAACTCCAGCCGCATCCCGGTGCCCAGGAAACCGGCGAAGGTGATCAGATCCCAGGCGGTCTTGAAGTCACCGAGTTCCTCGACGTAACCGATCCGGGTGTCGCCCTGCGGCAGGTAGCCGAGCGTCTCGCCGAGCACCCGTTGTTTGCTGCGCACCTTCGCGGCGTTGGCGTCGGGATCGGCCAGGGTGGCGCCGTCACCACCGCCGAGCAGGTTGAGCCCGGACCAGGACCGGACGGCGAGGTGGCGCATCGCGAACATCGGGGCGAGCACCGACTTGAGCAGGGTCTCGCCGGTCTTGCCGTCGTGGCCGGCGTACGGCACGCCGTGGCGCTCGGCCAGTGCGGTCAGCGCCGGCAGCCGCAGCCCGGTCGACGGGGTGAAGTCGACGTAGGGGCAGTCCGCCGTGACGGCCGCGTACGCGTACAGCGAGCTGGGTGGCAGCACCTCGTCCGGCCCGCCGAGGGCGTCGCGCAGCGCGTCCGGATCGGCGTGCCCGGGATGTGCCGGCGGAGTCGGTTCGGTGGCGGCGACGTTCACCATCACCACCCGGGCCAGTTCGTGTCGCTGGCGGAAGGCGGTGAGGTCGCGGACGATCGCGGTGGCCCGGTCGGCCTGGGTTCCGCCGGTGGGAGCGGGGCGTAGCTCGCGTTCCACGGCGGCCAGTTCCTCGGGCAGCGCGGCAACCAGGCGGGCCGGCAGCACACCGGCGTCAGCGAGCGCCTCGGCGCGCTTGGCGATCGGCGTGGCGACCACGTCGTGGCCGCCGAAGACCAGGTCGGCGAAGCCCGGTAGGGCGGGGGTGCTGACCCCGGGCAGTTCGGTGACGCAGCCGGTCGGCCCGGTCAGCCCGGCACGCAGCGCGAGCGCCCCGACGATGCTGGTGGTCGCGACCGAGCCACGCGCCCCCACCAGCCAGACACCTGTACGCATAGCGCTCCTTCCGGTGCCCAGGAAACCGACATGCATCGATTGAACCTTGATATCAGGGAAAAGCCGAAAAAGATACGGGTTATGCCGATGCGCCCCGTCCGCCGCCCGCTCCGGTGCGACTCGCCGGCCGGCGTCGAGGTCGGCGGCGACGACGCCGGGCCGGCGTACCGGATGGGTCGGACGGACGGGGCTGGCAGGCAGGGACAGTCGGCGTCTCGCCCCTGCCTCCCCCGCATCCGGCCCGGTCGGGACGACGATGTCCCGACCGGACGACTCGTCGGACGCGGTCCGCCTGGCGGCGGGAGTCTCCAGGTGGACGTTCGGTGCACCGCTCGATGGGCGGCGGCCCTCCGGTGCTGCCGGGGAATCCCGGTCCGGCCGCACCGGAGGAACCGCATTGCTCGTGCCGCCGGTCGCCCGGGGCACGACCTCCGGACCCGACCCGTACCGGCCACGGGGCGCAACCGTGGCCGGCCCTCGCCGGTCGGCTCCGGAGGTGGTTCAGGCGGCGACCGGCGCCAGTGACGGCTCCACTGCGGCCCAGGACGAGCCCAGTTCGGCCGAACGGGTCACCGCGTCCAGCACCAGTTGCACCTGCAACGCCTCGGCGAACGAGGGCGACGGGTCGGTGCCGGTCGCCACCGCCTCGATGAAGTCGCGCATCTGGTGGGTGAAGGAGTGCTCGTACCCGATGATGTGCCCCGGCGGCCACCAGGCCGACAGGTACGGGTGCTCGGCCTCGGTCACCAGGATCCGGCTGAACCCCTGCTCGGCGGCGGGCCGGGTGGCGTCGAGGAACTCCAGCTCGTTGAGGCGTTCCAGGTCGAAGGCGACACTGCCCAGCGACCCGTTGATCTCCACGCGGAGCGCGTTCTTGCGTCCGGTGGCGAACCGGGTCGCCTCGTACGTGGCGAGTGCCCCGCCGTCCAGCCGGGCCACGAAGATCGCCGCGTCGTCGACGGTGACCGGGCCGGTGGCGGCCCCGGCCCCGTCGGCCTGCGCCGCCAGCCCGCTCGACTCGGCCGGCAACGGCCGCTCCTTGACGAAGGTCTCGGTCACCGCGCTGACCCCGCTGATCAGCTGTCCGGTGACGTACTGGGTCAGGTCGATGATGTGCGCGCCGATGTCACCCAGCGCACCGGAGCCCGACACCTCCTTGCGGAGCCGCCAGACCAGGGGGAACTGCGGGTCCACGATCCAGTCCTGCAGGTAGGTGGCCCGGACGTGCCGGATCTCGCCGAGCCGCCCGTCGGCGATGAGCTGGCGCATCAGCGCCACCGCGGGCACCCGTCGGTAGTTGAAGCCGCACATCGACCGCGCTCCGCCGGCCCGGGCGGTGGCTGCCGCGGCGGCCATCTCCCGCGCCTCGGCGACCGTGTTGGCAAGTGGCTTCTCGCACAGCACGTGCTTGCCCGCGGCGAGCGCGGCCAACGCGATCTCGGCGTGGCTGTCACCCGGTGTGCAGATGTCGACCACGTCGATGTCCGGGCGGTTCACCAGTTCCCGCCAGTCCGTGGTGTGCTCCTGCCAGCCGAGCCGGTCGGCGGCCTCGGCCACCTTCGCGGAGTCCCGGCCGCAGATGAGCGCCATCCGGGCCCGCGCCGGCAGGTCGTACACCCGGTTCACGGTCCGCCACGCCTGCGAGTGCGCGGCGCCCATGAACGCGTAGCCGACCATGCCGACCCGCAGTTCGTTGTTTGTCGTGGACAAGGTGGGTCTCCCCCCGTTGTGTCAGAACCCGAGCTTGAGGTAGTCGCTCGCGTTCTCCTTGGTGATCGTTTCGGAGGCGAGGACAATCTCCTTGGGAACCTGGAGTTCCACCAGGTCGGACATTCCCCGACCCTGGCCGATGAGGCGGGCCAGCGAGATCGCCGAGGACGCCATCGACGGGCTGTAGGTCACCGTGGCCTTCAGCACCGTGTTGTCGGCCAGGATGTCTTCCATCGCCTTCTTCGAGCCGGCGCCGCCGACCATGAAGAACTCGTTGCGGCTGGCCTGGCTGATCGCGGCCAGCACGCCGATGCCCTGGTCGTCGTCGTGGTTCCAGATCGCGTCGATCTTCGGCTCCGCCTGCAACAGCTGGCTCGCCTCCTGCTGACCGGAGTCCGCGGTGAACCGTGCCGCCCGGCGGTTCTTCACCTTCAGGCCGTGCTGGGCCAGGGTGTCGTTGAAGCCCTGGGTGCGCTCCTGGGTCAGCTCCAGCTCGTCCATTCCGGCGATCTCGGCGATCACCGGGTTGCTCACGCCCTTGGCCTTGAGCTGCTCGACGATGAAGGTGGCCGCCGAGACGCCCATGCCGTAGTTGTCGCCCTTGATCTGCAGGCGGTACGCCTTCGCGTCGGGGAAGGCCCGGTCCAGGTTGACCACCGGGATGCCGGCCGCCATCGCCTCCAGCCCGAACGAGTTCAGCTCCTTGCCGTCGTGCGGCAGCAGCACGATCACGTCGGGCTTCTGCGAGATCAGGGTGGACAGCGCGGCCCGCTGGGCCGCCGCGTCCGCACCGGCCTCGACCGTCTTGAACTCCACGTCGGAGTACGCGGCGGCCTGCGACTTGGCGTTGTTGGTGATCGCGGCGATCCAGCCGTGGTCGGCGGCCGGCGCGGAGAAGCCGATGGTCACCTGCTTGCCGGGCTCGGCGTTGGCGTTGCCGTCGGCCGCCTTGGTCTGCGCCTCGGTCGGTGACTGCTCGTTGCTGGTACAACCGGCGAGCAGTACGCCGGCGCCGACGGCCGCCCCGCCGAAGAGCAGCCGGCGCCGCGACATGTCGCGACTGTGCTGGGTCATGACGACCTCCTGGTTATTCACTGGTGGTGATTTCGGGTGTACGAGGCCCGGCCACCGTCGGTTGCGCGGGTGGCCCGGATGCAGCGATGGTCAGCTCGTGGTGAGCCGGTTACGACGGAAGAACTGGGAGAGACTGCCGAACTGGATCTGCTGGATCAGGACGGCGGCGACGATGATGCCGCCCTTGACCATGTTCTGTGCCTCGGTGGAGAGACCGTTGATGGCGAAGAGGTTGGTGATGGTGGCGAAGATGATCACACCGAGCAGGGAGCCGACGATGGTGCCCCGCCCGCCGCTGAGCAGCGTGCCACCGATGATCACGGCGGCGATCGCGTCCAGCTCGTAGAGGTTCGCCATCGCCGCCTGGGCCGAGGTGGCCTGCGCGGTGAGCATGATGGCGGCGATGCCGCAGCACAGGCCGGACAGCGCGTACAGCAGCAGGGTGTGCAGCTTGACGTTGATGCCGGCCAGTCGGGCGGCCTCCGGGTTGCCGCCGACGGCGACCGTGCGCCGGCCGAAGGTGGTGCGGTTCAGCAGCACCCAGCCCGCGGCCACCACGGCGGCCAGGATGTAGACCAGCAGCGGAATGCCGAGCAGATCGGTACTGGCGATGCCGTTGATGGTGCTGTTCTGCGAGATCTGCGTCTGCTTCTGGGAGATCTCGGCGGCCAGTCCGCGTGCGGCGACCAGCATGGCCAGCGTCGCGATGAACGGCACCAGCCGCCCGTACGCGATGAGTGTCCCGTTGACCAGGCCGACCGCCACCCCGACGATGATCGCGGTGAAGATCATTCCGCCGGCGCCGAAGCTCTGGGTCGCCACCGTGGTGCACCAGACCCCGGCCAGCGCCACGATCGCGCCGACCGAGAGGTCGATGCCACCCCCGATGATCACGAAGGTCATCCCGACGGTGACCACGCCGACCACCGAGGCGAGCTTGAGGATGCTGAGCATGTTCGCCCAGACCCAGTCCGGGTTGGAGTACAGGTCCGAGCGGGTGGCCGCACCGATCACGAAGAGTGCCAACAGCACCCCGATCAGGGCGAGATTCCGCTTGGCGCCCTCACCGCCGTCACCGTGCCACCAGGAGAGGCCGCCGGTGGGGCCCGCCGTGGCGGTCGGCGTGGCGTGCCCCGCCGCCTCGGTCTCGGCCGGGTCCACCGGCGGCGACTGCGCCGGCAGCTTGGTCGTGGGCGGACTATCGGTCATGCCGCTGCGCCTTCCGTCAGGGACCCCGCCATGACGAGGTCGAGCACCGTGGGTTCGTCGAGTTCGTCGGCGGGGGCGGTCCGGACGACCCGCCCTTCCCGCATCACCAGCACCCGGTCGGCCAGGCCGAGCACCTCGGGCACCTCGCTGGAGACCAGCAGCACACCGACGCCCTGGGCGGCGAGCTGGCGGATCACCTGGTACAGCTCGGCCCGGGCACCGACGTCCACCCCCCGGGTGGGCTCGTCGAGCAGCAGCAGCTTCGTGTCGCCGAGCAACCAGCGACCGACCACCACCTTCTGCTGGTTGCCGCCGGAGAGCGTGCGTACCGCCCGGCGGACGTCGCGCGGGCGCATCTCCAGGCTCTCGGCGATCCGGTCGGCCTCCGTCCGCTCCCGACCCATGTCGGTGAACCCGAAGCGGGCGTAGCGAGCGAAGGTGGCGAGGGTGACGTTGCGGTAGATCGGCTCACCGAGCAGCAGCGCCTGGCTCTTGCGCTCCTCGGGAGCCATGCCCATGCCGGCTTTGACCGCCGCGCCGACGCTGCCGGGCCGCAGTGCCCGGCCGGCCATCCGCACCGAACCGGCCTCGGCCGCCCGCGCACCGTAGATCGTCTCCAGTAGTTCGGAGCGGCCCGAGCCGACCAGGCCCGCGATGCCGACGATCTCTCCCGCCCGGACGGTGAGTGACACGTCGGCGAACTCGCCGGTACGGGTCAACCCGTCGACCTGGAGCAGTTCGTCGCCGACCACGGTTTCGGCGGGGCGGTCCGGGAAGACGTACTCGATGTCGCGGCCGGTCATTCGGGAGACCAGGTCACTGGTCGGGGTCTCCTGGGCCGGCAGGTTCGCCGCGGTGGTCCGGCCGTCCTTGAGTACGGTCACCCGGTCGCCGATCTCGCGGATCTCCTCCAGCCGGTGGGAGATGTAGATGACCGCGATGCCCTGCGCGGTCAGCTCGCGGATGATCCGGAAGAGGTTCTCCACCTCGTCGTGGGCGAGCACCGCGCTCGGCTCGTCCATGATGATCAGCCGGGCCTCGTGGGACAGTGCCCGGGCCATGCTGACCACCTGCTTACCGGCCGACGGCAGGGCCCGCACCATCCGACCCGGTGGGATCTCGGCGTGACCGAGCCGGCCGAGGATCTCGCGGGTACGGCCGGCCATGTGGCCCCGGCGGATGAAGCCGAGCCGGCGGGGCTCGTGCCCCAGGAAGACGTTCTCCGCCACCGACAGGTCCCCGACCAGGTCGAGTTCCTGGTAGATGGTGGCGATCCCGGCGCGCATCGCGGCCTGCGGGTTGGCGAAGGCGACCCGTCCGCCGCACCACTCGACGTGACCGGAGTCCGGCCGGTGCACCCCGGCGAGCACCTTGATCAGGGTGGACTTGCCGGCACCGTTCTGCCCGAGCAGGCAGTGCACCTCGCCCGCGCGTACCTCGAGTTGCACCCCGTCCAGGGCGCGTACGCCCGGGAAGGTCTTGACCACGTCGGTCAGGCGTAGCACCACCTCGCCGGTGGTCGTCTCGACCGGCGCGCCGCCGGTCCCGCTCACGGCCTCGTGCCCGGTCATGCCGCCTCCCCGAAGGCCAGGTCGCTGGCGAGCACCGCGGCGCCGGCCACGCCGGCCCGTGGGCCGAGTTCGGAGAGCACCACCGGCAGGTTGCCGGTGGCCAGCGGCAGCGACCGGCGGTACACGACGCTGCGGATCTCGGCGAGCAGGATGTGCCCGAGCTGGGCGAGCCCGCCGCCGATCACGATCATCGAGGGGTTGGTGAAGCTGACCAGTCCGGCGAGCACGCCGCCGACCCGTCGGCCGCCCTCGCGGATGAGCTGGATGCAGGTCACGTCCCCTTCGAGGGCCCCGGCGGCGACGTCGAGCGCGGTGACGTCACCGTTGACCTCCAGCCGTTCGGCCAGGGCGGGTGAGGTACCGGCACGCGCGGCGGCGACGGCGTCCTTGGCCAGGGCCGCGCCGCTGAAGAGCGCCTCCAGGCAGCCGGCGTTGCCGCAGGAGCAGATCGGACCCTGCGGATCGACCTGGATGTGGCCGATGTCGCCGGCACACCCGTCGGTGCCCCGGTAGACGTCGCCGCTGAGGTAGATCCCGCAGCCGACACCCGTGCCGATCTTGACGAAGAGGAAGTCGTCGACCGAGTGGGCCACCCCGCCGTGCCGCTCGCCGATGGCCATGATGTTCACGTCGTTGTCGACCACCGCCGGGCAGCCGTGCTCGCGGGTGAGCAGCTCGCGGACGGGGAAGCGGTCCCAGCCGGGCATGATCGGCGGCGAGACCGGCACTCCGTCACGGAAGCTGACCGGGCCGGGTACGCCGATGCCGACCGCGTCGAGTCGCTCGTAGACACCGTCCACCCGGGCCTTGTGCAGCAGCTCGTTGACGCGCTGGAGGGTCGCCTTGGGGCCGGAGCGGATGTCGGCCGCCTCCGCGTACGCCGCGACCGGCTCCAGTCGGCCGTTGACGACCTCGACGTCGATCGAGCTGGCGCCCAGGTCGACGGCCGCGAAGCGCAGCTCCGGACTCAACTCGACAAGCGTCGACCGCCGCCCGCCCCGGGAGGCCGCCTTGCCCGCCTCCGCCACGTAGCCGAGGGCGACCAGCCGCTCCAGCTCGGCGAGCAGTCGGGGTCGGGGCATCTCCAACCGGTCGGCGAGTTCGGCCCGCGACAGCGCTCCCTCGTCGCGCAACAACCGCAACAGCCGGACGTGCAGGGGGTCGGCGTTGGGCACGGGCTCACCTCTCCCACCGGGGTGTGCACATCGACGATCTGCCGATGTGTGGTGCCCGACACAGTAGGAGGCTTCGGCGTGCGCTGTCCAGACCTTAGGGCATTCTGACGTCAACTTTTGCCTGATCTAGCAAAAGTTTCGGCGTGAGAGAGCGACTAGTTAGGTGGGGATGCGCCCGAAAGGTCACTGGGAAGGCGATTCACCACCCTTCGAGCGCAGCTTGCGGTCGTCGCGCAGCTCGACGTAGGGCTCTCGATCGACCGGTCGGAGGCCGCCGCTGATCGCTCGCGCCCGGGCCAACTCGGCATCGAGTTCCGCGCCGAGCAGGATCGCGATGTTGCTCAGCCAGAGCCAGACCAGGAAGATGATCACCCCGGCGAGCGCGCCGTAGGTCTTGTTGTACGAGCCGAAGTTGCCGACGTAGAAGGCGAACAGGCCGGAGACCGACAGCCAGATCAGCACCGCCAGCAGCCCACCGGGACTCACCCAGCGGAAGCCGCCCTGGCGGGCGTTCGGCGACGCCCAGTAGAGAATGGCGAACATCAGGCTGACCAGGACCAGCAGCACCGGCCACTTGGCGATGTCCCACACCGTCACGGCCGTACGCCCCACCCCGAGGGCGGCGCCGACCTCCTCGGCGAAGCGGCCGGTGAAGACCACGATCACCGCACTGGCCAGCAGCAGCACGCCGATCACCGCGGTCACCCCCACCCGGATCGGCAGGGTCTTCCAGATCGGCCGCCCCTCCGGCACGTCGTAGATCGCGTTGGAGGCGCGCATGAAGGCGGCGACGTAGCCGGAGGCCGACCAGAAGGCGGCGAGCAGACCGACGATCGCGGTCACACCGGCCAACCCGCCGTTCTGCGAGGCCTGTTCGATGGCGGCGTCGAGGATCTGGCGGATGTTCTGCTCGGGCACCGACTCCGCGACGGTGTCGCGTACCGTCCGGGTGGCCGACGGGCCCAGCAGGCCCAGCAGCGAGACCAGCACCAGCAGGCCCGGGAAGATGGAGAGCACGCCGTAGTAAGTGAGCGCGGCGGCCCAGTCGGTCAGGCCGTCGTCGCCGAACTCGCGCACCGTCCGGCGCAGCGCCGCCACCCACTCGCCACCCGACAGCCGGCCCGGGTGTTCGGGCGTGCCAGGGTCGGCGTCCGACTCCGGACGTTCCGGCGAGGGGCCGTCCGCATCCGACTCCCGCCGCGCCTCGGGGGCGCGCTCGGCACCCGACTCGTCGCGCCGCACCTCGGGGACGGGGTCGGACCCGGGGTCACGCCGGTCTGGACGGGAAGACTCCTCGGAGGCCATCGCCCCTCCCCTCTGCTCCGCTCGCGGTGATCGTCCAGGACACATGCCCAGCCACCGACGGGAAGTAACCCACCCGAACCCGGCACCCGCGGCAGGTCGACCGTCGGGCTGGTCGCCTCGGCCAGCCCGAGGCCGCCGGGCGAGGGTCGAACAGTCGGCCCGGAACCGCGATCTCACTCGCGGGAAATGCACCGCACTCGCTTCCCGTTGGCGGGAGCGGGGGCGAATGCGATCACTGCGGAAATGGTGGTCAGCGCCCGCCGGAGATCGCCCGACAGCCCGGCGAGGCGCTCCGGACGCACGCCGACCGACCCCCGAAGGCCGCCCACCACGGCGCGACCCAGACGGTTCGAGCCGACACCGACCGTAGTTCTATGCACGGAGCGTAATCATCCCAATAGATCTTTCGACCCCGCCCAACCCTTTCTTGAGGGTCTTCAATGCGGCAAACCGGACATCATCGCCACTCTGTTCACGGCCCCGCACCGCCTCCATCGGCGCGTCCGGGCCGATCATGAACACTATTCTTAATTGTTTCCTCTTGGTCAGCGCGAAAGAATGTGAAGTCACTCAGCGAAGCGATGGCCGACAATGTCCCCAACGCGGAGTCAATTCGCGTATCGTCCCCCCTCGTGTCGGCTATCCGATTCACCGAAGATTCCGGACCTCAGCATCACGGCGGGCACAGCCGAGTGGCGGAGGCGGCGGCGACCGCCCTGCGGACCGATCCGGCCCCGATCGGTCCGACCGAACTCGCCGGCCGATTCGATGACGAGAAGCCGGGTCGGATGTTGACCGGGCCGGTCGCCCTCGCCCTGACCGCGGCCACCCTGGCGATCGGCCTGCTCGCGCTCTGGCAGGTGTTCCGGCCACTGGCGCAGGGCAGCAAGTACTACCTGATCTTCTTCCTGGCCGGCGTACTCCCGCTGGTCTTCCTCGCCTACCCGGCCGGCCTGCGGCTGCCGCGCCGGCTGCGGGCGGTGCTCGCGGGTCGGCGGCCGGCGGCGTCGACTCCCGACGCGACCTCGACCGACCGGTCCGGGCCCAGCCGCGTCGACTGGCTGCTGGCCGTCGCGGCGCTGGCCGGCTGCCTGTACCCGGTGCTGCCGGTCGCCCTGGCCGGCGGTGGCGGCGGCTACGACGCCTTCCTCGACCGGCAGGGGCTGCTGGTCGGCCTGGACGTGGCGATGGGCACCGTCCTGCTGCTCCTGCTGCTGGAGGGTTGCCGGCGCACCACCGGCTGGGTCCTGCCCGCCGTGTGTCTGGTCTTCCTCGGCTACGGCTACTACGGCGGCCTGCTGCCGCAGACCTGGGCGGTGGCGCACGCCGGGCTGGACTTCGGGCAACTGGTCGACGCCTTCTACAACTCCGACAGCGGCTTCTACGGCACCCCGCTGGACGTGGCCGCCACGTACATCGTGCTGTTCACCATCTACGGGGCGGTGCTCGACCTCTCCGGCGCCGGGCGGTTCTTCGTGAACCTCTCCGCCGCGGCGTTCCGGCGTTCGCGCACCGCCGCCGGTCGTACGGCGGTGGCCTCCGGGTTCCTGCTCGGCACCGTCTCCGGCTCCGGGGCGGCCACCACCGTCAGCATCGGCGCGGTCACCTGGCCGATCCTGCGTCGCTCCGGGTACCCGGCGGAACGGGCCGGCGGGATGCTCGCCGCCGCCGGCGTGGGCGCCATCCTGTCCCCGCCGACGCTCGGCGCGGCGGCCTTCATCATCGCCGAGTACCTCGGGGTGTCCTACCTCCAGGTGCTCGGCTGGGCGATGGTGCCGACCATCCTCTACTACCTCGGCATCGTGCTATCCGTGGAGATCGACGCGCGTCGCTCCGGAGTGCGTCCGGCAACCCTCGCGGCCGGTTCCGCCTGGCGGCTGCTGGCCCGTTCCGGGTACCACTTCGCCTCCCTGTTCGCCATCGTCGGGCTGCTCGCCGCCGGGCTCTCGGCCACCCGGGCCGTGGTGCTGGCCACCCTCCTCGCGGTCGCCCTGTCCTTCCTGGACCGGACGCACCGGCTCACCCCGGCCCGGCTGGTCGCCGCCCTCTCCACCGGCGTACGCGGAGTCCTCGCGGTCACCGTCGTCTGCGCGGCGGCCGGCGTCATCACCGCCACCACCACCAAGACCGGTCTCGGTCCGCAGGCCGCCGCGCTGCTGGTCGGCGCCGCGAGCGCGATCAGCTCCGAGCCGGCCGTGGTACTCGCGCTGACCGCGCTGCTCGCCGCCGTCGCGCTCAGCCTGCTCGGCCTGGCGGTACCGGTGACCGCGTCGTTCGTGATCGGCTGGGTGATCATCGGACCGGCCCTGCTCGACCTCGGAGTCGGCGCGCCCGCGGCCGCCATGTTCGTCTTCTACTTCGCGGTGCTGTCCGAGGTGTCACCGCCCACCGCGCTCGCCGCCGTCGCCGCCGCCGCGGTCACCGGCGGGCGGTTGGTGCCGACCATGTGGCACACCCTGCGGTACGCGCTGCCGGCGTACCTGATCCCGCTGGCGTTCGTCGTCACCCCGACCGGCCTCGGTCTGCTCGGCATCGGCGGGCCCCGGCAGATCCTCGTCGCCACCGTCGTGACGGCCCTCGGTGTCGCGGTGCTGGCCGTCGCGGCCGGCGGCTGGCTGCCCGGCGTCGGCCCGGCGGGCGCGCCGGAACGGGTGGTCGGCGTGGCCGCCGGCCTGACGCTGCTCTGGTTGCAACCCGTGCCCGTCGTGATCGGTGCCGTGCTGGCCGGCGTCATGACGGTGGGCGTGTTCGTACGTCGCGGATCCGCCGGCCCCTCCGGTGGGACGCGAGCCGGATCACCGGCATGAACAAGGAAGGAGACAGTGTGGGACGGATCAACGCGCGGCTCGTGGCGGGGGTGGGGGCCCTCACCCTCGTCGCCGCCGGCGCCGCCGGTTGCGGTGGCCGCCAGGGCGCCGCGGCCACGGACGACGCCGCGAGCGCCGTCACCTGCGAGGTGGCCGAGAACACCCGGGTGGGCATCGCCACCGGCAACGCCACCGGCGTCTACTACGTGGTCGGCAACGCCCTGGCCGGGCAGTTGTCCGACAGCACCGGCGGCCGGTTGACCGGCACCGCGGCCGAGACCGGAGCATCGGTCCAGAACATCGAACAGCTCGTCGGTGGCCAGTACGACGTGGCCTTCTCGCTGTTCGACACCGCCGTCAACGCGGTGGAGGGCAAGGACAGCTTCAGCGCACCGCAGCCGGTCGAGGCGCTGGCGCGGATCTACGACAACTACACCCAGGTGGTCGTCCGGGCCGACGCGGGAATCAACTCGGTGGCCGACATGCGCGGCAAGAAGATCTCGACCGGCTCCCCCAAGTCCGGCACCGAGGTCATCGCGAACCGGTTGCTGGAGGCCGCCGGCCTGAACCCGGCCACGGACGTCCAGGCCCAGCGGCTCGACCTCACCAAGACCGTGGAGGGCGTCAAGGACGGCACCGTCGACGGCTTCTTCTGGTCCGGCGGCCTGCCCACCGGCGGCGTCACCGACCTGTTCACCACCGCCGGCGACGAGGTGAAGTTCATCGACGTCACGCCGTTGCTGCCCAAGATGAGCGAACTGAACCCCGCGTACCAGGCCGGCACGATCGGCAAGGACGTGTACGCCACGTCGGCGGACACCCCGACCATCGTGGTCCCGAATGTGCTGCTCGTCCGCAAGGACCTCGACGCCAACGTGGCCTGCGCCATCACCCGGACCGTGTTCGAGAAGAAGGACGCGCTGGCCCAGGCCAATCCCGCTGCCAAGGGCATCGCCCTGGACTCCGCCCGCAAGACCGACCCGGTCGGTCTGCACCGGGGCGCGGCCAAGGCGTTGCAGGACCTCGGCGCGAGCTGACCGACGGCGGCCGGGCCGGCGCCTCCCCTCCGGCCCGGCCGCCCCTACCTCGGGAGAACCCCGTGCCGCTGTCCTCGCTGGCCCGCGTACGCCGGCACAACCGTCCGTCCGGCCACACCGGCCGACTCTGGTCGGTGCGTACCCAGCTGCTCGCTCCGATCCTGATCGCCACCGCCGGCCTGCTCGTGCTGGGGGCCATCCAGACCGGTGACGCCCTGGCCGCCTCCACCGACGCCGAACGGGCCCGGGTGCTGGCCGGTACCGCCACCGCCACCGTCTCACTCGTGCACGAGCTGGAACGGGAACTCGGCGAGTCGGCGGCGCTGCGCCAGCGCGGCGGAACCTCCGGCCGCCAGCTGGTCGACGCCCAGCGACGCCGGGTCGACGAGGCCGGCGAGCGCTACCAGAGCGCCAGCTCCGACGCCCGCCGCGCCGCGCCGGACCTCGGCCGCGACCTCGACGGCGTGACCGAACACCTCGACCAGCTCGACGAGGCCCGGATCGCCGCGCTCACCACCGACAATGCCGACGCGAGCTACGTGGCGCTCGTGGAGTCGCTGCTCGCCGTCGCCGACGCGCTGCCCGCCCAGCTACGCGACCCCGAGCTGGCCAACCGTGCCCGCGAGGTGGCGGCGGTCGCGGCCCAGGAGCACCTCGCATCGCTGGAACGTGACCTGCTCCGGGCCATCTTCGTGCGAGGTGAGCTGGTCGAGGGCGAACTCGTCCGGCTGGGCCGGCTACGCGGCGCGCAGGAGCAGCGGCAGGCCGAGTTCTCCCGGATCGCCGGGGAACGTGCCGCCGACGCGTACACCCGACTGATCGCCGGCAGCGACGTCTCCACCGCGCGGCGGATGCGCGACAGTGCGTTGAACGCCGACACCGAGCCGGCCGCGCTGGCCGCCGACGGCGACGCCTGGTACGTCGCCCAGAGCGGTGCCATCCGCCGGTTCAACCTGCTCGGCCGGGAACTCTCCGACGAGTTGGACCGGCGTGCCGCCGAGTTGGCCACGGCCGCCCGGCAACGGGCGCTGGTCACCGGCGGAGCCACCACCGGCCTGGCGCTGGTCTCGCTGACCGCCGCCGCGCTGCTGGCGGTCCGTACCAGCCGTCGGTTGCGCCGGCTCCGGGTGGCGGCGCTGACCATGGCACACCGGGAGCTGCCCGAGCGGATCACCGCCATCGCGGCCGGTGACAGCGCCCCGGCCGAGGGCACCGCCTCGCAGCTCACCGCGGGAATCAGCCGCGGGCGCGACGAGATCGCCCAGGTGGCCGAGGCGTTCGACACCGTCAACCGGGCCGCGCTGCGGCTCGCCGGTGCCCAGGCCGAGCTGCGGATGGACGTGACCCGGATGGTCGAGGCGCTGGCCCGGCGGATCCGTACCCTGATCACCCGACAGCTGCGGCTGCTCGACGAGTTCGAGCAGGAGGAGACCGATCCGGACGCGTTGGCCCGGCTCTTCGCCCTCGACCACCTCGCCGCCCGGATGCGGCGCAACGGAGAGAACCTGCTGGTCCTGGCCGGTGGTGAACCGGGACGCGCACAGGACGGCCCGCACCTGGTGGCCGACGTCGTGCGCGGCGCCGCCTCCGAGATCGAGGAGTACGCCCGGGTCGAGATCGACGTGCCCACCGCCGGGGTGCACGGTTCGGCGGTCGGCAACCTGGTGCACCTGCTGGCCGAGCTGCTGGAGAACGCCACCTCGTACTCCCCGCCGCACACGCCCGTGCATGTGGACGGTCGACGCACCGTCGACGGGCTGACGCTGCGCGTACACGACCAGGGCATCGGCATCGGCGAGAACCGGCTGGCCGAGATCAACGAGCGGCTGCGCGCCCCGGCCGCATTGTCCAGCGCGGCGGCCGGCAGCATGGGCCTGCACGTGGTCGCCCACCTGGCCGCCCGGCACGGCATCCTGGTGCGGCTGCACAGCGCCGGTGCCGGGACGGTGGCCCAGGTGGACGTGCCGGAGTCGCTGCTGACCAGGATGGAGCAGCTCACCGGCCGCCCGAACCCCGTCGGTCGTCCGGCCGCTCCGGCCGTCGGCGCCTGGTTCCGGCACCGGGGCGCTCCCGCCGAGGTCGGCGCGGCAACGGACCGGTTAGACGTGCACCGGGCCCCGACGATGACGCTGCCGGTGGTGGGCAGCGGCGCGGCGGCCTGGTCGCCCGAGCAGCCCGGTCAACCGCACTACCGGCCGCCGGTTCAGCCCGTCGGCGTCGCGCCGGCCGGTCCGCCCGCGTCGGCCAACGGCACCCCGGCCCGGCGGCCCGGCGGCGCTCGTCGCGAGGAACCGACCGCGGCCGGCCTGCCCCGGCGGGTACGCGGCGGCGGCCTTCAGTCCGAACTGCACGACATGCCGCCGCCGCAGGCCGCGCCGGACCTGCTCGACCCCGAGGTGGTACGGGCCCGGCTGTCCGCCCTCTCCGCCGGGGTGGCCCACGCGATGCGACGCAACCAGCAGACGAACGGGAGACCCTAGATGACGCCCAACGGCAGCCCCGGCCTCGACTGGCTCCTGGCGAACTTCGCCGAGCAGGTACCGGACGTGTCGCACGCCCTCGCCGTCTCCGGGGACGGGCTGCGGCTGGCGGCCTCGCCGCACCTCTCGACCGACCAGGCGGACCAGCTCGCCGCCGTGATCAGTGGCCTGGCCAGCCTGACCGTCGGTGCCGCCCGGCTGATGTCCGCCGGCCGGGTCCGACAGCAGATCGTGGACATGGACGGCGGCGTACTGCTGGTGATGGCCGTCGGTGACCGCGCCCTGCTCGGCGTGCTCGCCGCCGCCGGGTGCGACCTGGGCCAGATCGGTTACGAGACGGCGACGCTGGTCCAGCGGGTCGCCGAGGCGCTCGAACCGGCGGCCCGGACCTGGGCGGACCACCCCGGCGGGGTGCCGGCGTGAACCGGGGGCGGCGGTGGGTGGCGATGCTGCTGGCGGTCGCGCTGGTCACCGCCTGCGGTGCGGAGCGCACCCCGGAGGTTCGGCCGTGGCACGACGGGCGCATCTTCCTCGCCACCGGCAACACCACCGGGGTCTACTACCAGCTCGGCGGCGGCTACGCCGATGTGATCAGCCGCCATCTGCCCGGCTACGAGGCGCGGGCGGAACCGACCGGGGCCTCCGTCGAGAACATCACCCGGCTGGTCGACGGCGACATGGAGATCGCCTTCAGCCTCGCCGACACAGCGGCGGACGCCACCGCCGGCCGTGGCGCCTTCGACGGACGCCCGCAGCCGGTCCGGGCACTGGCCCGGGTCTACAGCAACTACACCCACGTGATCGTCCGCGCCGACGCGCAGATCGCCGACCTCGCGGGACTGCGCGGCAAACGTGTCTCCACCGGTTCGCCGAAATCCGGCACCGACGTCATCGCCGGTCGGCTGCTCACCGCCGCCGGCCTCGACCCGGAACGGGACGTACGCCGGGCCCGCCTGTCGTTGCCGGAGACGGTGGCCCGGATGCGCAGCGGCACCCTCGACGCGATGTTCTTCTCCGGCGGGCTGCCCACGCCGGGCATCGCCGACCTGCTCACCGGCGCACCGGGCCGGTTCCGGCTGCTGCCGGTCGCCGACCTGATCGAGCCGCTCAGCACCACGCACGGCTCGGTCTACACCACCGCCGAACTGCCCGGCGACGCCTACGACACCCCGTCGGGCACACCCACCGTCACGGTCGCCAACGTGATCCTGGTCAGCGCGGAGATGCCCGACGACCTGGCGTATGACCTGACCCGCCTGCTCTTCACCTACCAGGCCGACCTGGCCGTGGCGCACCCCGAGGCCCGCAACTTCGACCGCGAGTCCGCCGCCACCACCGACCCCATCTCCCTGCACCCCGGCGCCGCCCGCTACTACCAGGGCGGCTGACCCACTCACCACGGAGCCCACTCCCCGCTCCCCGCTCCCCGCTCCCCACTCCCCGCTCCCCGCTCCCGAGATCTTGGAAATTTCCCGTTAGGTCCGAACGGGAACTTTCCAAGATCTCAGCGGTTTGTGGCGCCGGGTTGCCAGCCGGCGGCCAGGAGGGCGCGGCGGACGGTGTCGGCGACCTGTTCCGGGTGGGCTCGGACCAGCCACGCGGGGAAGCGGAGAATGCGCTCCCCGGCGGTCCAGACGTCGTTCTGTCGGCGCATGTCGGCCGTCCACTGGCGTACGTCCATGTGGTGCGCGCCGTCGATCTCCGCGTGCACACCCCGCTCCCGCCAGTACGCGTCCAACCAGCGCGTCCGGCCCGCCGCGTCGGTCCGTCGCTGTTGCAAATCGGGTCGGGGCAGACCGGCCCGACGACAGAGCCGGACGAAGTCGATCTCGCTCAACGCCTGAGCGCCACCGGCGATGTCGTCGATGGTCTGCCGGATCAACATCCGTCGAGACGCGCGGGGCAGCACGTCCAGCACCGCGGCCAGTTCCTCCGGCAACACCCGCCGCTGCTGGCAGCCAGCTGCGAGCGTCTCCTGCGCCACCCGTGGCGAAGGCGCCCAACTGGCCGCGTCGACAAGTGCCCGCGCGGTGGTCGTCCGCGGCGGACGGGCGACCTGGAGATGCTCGGCAGGCAGGATCGATGTCCGGTGCACCACTACTGCGGTCATGTCGATCGGCAACTGACGCAGGATGGTCCGCCCGACCCGACGGGACGCCGGCACGAGCACGTGCAGGGGCTCGGGCCGCAGACCGCGTACGCCCGCCGCGATGGCTGCCGTGGCACCCGCGAGGACCGCACCCGCTCCGGCGGCGAGCACCGCCACCCACAACTGCTGATCCCCGGTCAACCGGCCGTTGCCGGTCAGCAGCAGCCCGCGACTGATCGCCCGCCACCGCCCGGAACGCACCAGCCCGCGCACGGTCCCGTCGGTCAGCACGGTACGGGCCTGGGCACTGGTGAGCACCCCGGCCTGCTCGAAGGCCAACCACTCCAGCGCCCCAGCCGCGTCATCAGGAACCATCCACCGACCGTGGCCCCCCGCCATCTTCAGAACCACCAGATCTTGGACAGATTCCACAGGGTGCGGTGCGGTGCGGTGCGGTGCCGAAAGCGTGGCAGTTCTTGCGCTCGACACGCCGACCGGAGGGTGCCTGGAGTGCCACACTTCCCGCTTCCCGCGTCGCCCCACAGGCCCCGCGCCCACAAGCCGCACCGCTCCCGAGGCCACACGCCCATGAGCCGCCCCGCGCCCACAGCACGCACCGCCCACAGCACGCACCGCCCACAGCACGCACCGCCCACAGCACGCACCGCCCACAGCACGCACCGCCCACAGCACGCACCGCCCACAGCACGCACCGCCCACAGCACGCACCGCCCACAGCACGCACCGCCCACAGGGCGCACCGCCAAGCGGGCCGGCAGGAGCGTCAGCTACTTGTAGAGCAGGCGGCCCATCCGGCGGGCGGCGATCAGCAGGCCGGCTGCCAGCACCGCGAGCAGATAGAGCACGTCAAGCGTCCAGCTCCAGCCGCCGGTGTCGACGGTCAGCGCACGGATCAGGTGCACCGCCCGGTAGAGCGGAGTCACCTCGACCAGCCACCGCAGCACCGTCGGGTACGCCTCGGCGGGCACGAAGGTGCCGGAGAACAGGAACAGGATGAACTGCGCCGAGCTCATCAGGTCGAAATCCTGCCAGCTGCGCATGAACGTGGAGATCGCCATGCCGAGCGCGCCGAAGGCGAAACCGACGAGCACCGCCGCCGGGAACGCGGCGAGCGCGCGGGCGGGCACGGTCAGGTCCATCACCACCATCACCACGAGGAACGCGGCCGAGTACGCGCTGCCCCGCAGCATCGCCCAGGCCAGCTCGCCGAGGGCGATCTCGAACGGCTGCACCGGGGTGGCGATCACCCCGTCGTACAGCTTCATGTACTTCATCTTCCCGAAAAAGTTGAAGGTGGTCTCCGCCAGCGCGCCGGTCATCGCCGAGGAGGCGAGCATGGCCGGGGCGACGAAGGCCGCGTACGTGACGACCGCCCCGCCGGGCAGCGTCAGGTCGCCGATCAGCGCACCCACCCCGACGCCGATGGACAGCAGGTAGAGCAGCGGCTCGACGAAACCGGAGATGAGCAGCAACCAGTAGACGGACCGGAGGGCGGCGACGTTCCGCTCGGTGACCGACGCGGACCGGCGCGAGGCGGCCGAGACGTCGACCAGCCGGGGCAGCACCAGAGCGACCATGACCTTCTCCTAGACGACGAGCCGGCGGGTGAGGACGCGGCGGGCGAGCAGCCATCCCCCGGCCGCCCAGACGGCCAGGTAAGCCAGGTGGCCGGCGACCGACCAGTACGGTGCGACGCCGAGCACCGCCGCCCGGCACAGGTCCACGGCGTGCCAGAGCGGCGTGGCGTAGGCCAGCCAGCGCAGCGCCAGCGGCAGCGACTCGACCGGGAAGAACACCCCGGCGAACAGGGTCATCGGGATCACCGCGAAGCGGAACAGCATGGCGAGCCAGCTGTCCGAGTCGACCGATGCCGCGTACGCGAAGGTCGGCGCGGCGACGGCCAGCGCGAGCAGCGCCGCCACCGGCACCGTCAGCACCGCCCACGGCGACCGCAGGGCCCCCAGCACGCCGGTCACCAGGAGGAACGCGATGACGGAGGTCAGCACCCGGAACAGCACGAACCCCAGGTGGCCGGCGAGGATGTCGCCCACCCGCAGCGGCGACGAACGCTGGCCAAAGTAGATCTTCTGCCACTGGAGGTTGCCGAACACCGGCCACGTCGACTCGGCGATCGCCACCTGCAACGCCGTCGACGCGAGCAGCCCGCCGACGATCCACTCCAGGTAGGAGACGCCGCCGACACCCTGGTCGATGTAGGACCCGACGCCCAGCCCGAACCCGAGCACGGTGAGCGTGGGCAGCAGGAAGGACGAGAAGGCGCCAGCCCGCCAGGTGCGCCGGTAACCCACCAGGTGGTATTCGAGAACCCGCAGCGCCGGCACCCGCGGCAGGGCGCGTCGGTCCCGGGTCGGTTGTGCCGTCACGGCAGCCCCTTCCAGCATGTCAGTCGACGAGGGTGCGGCCGGTGAGGTGCAGGAAGACGTCCTCCAGGCTGCTGCGCCTGACCAGCACGTTGGCCGGGTGCAGACCGAGCGCGGCGACCTCGGCCACCGCCGCGTCCCCGTCGGGCACGTAGACCAGGATCCGGTCGGGCAGCACCTCGACGCGCTCCCCCAGCGCGTCCAGCTTGCCGGCGAACGCCTCCTGCGAATCGGCGGCGAACCGCAGCTCGACCACCTCGCGGGTGGCGTGCCGCTCGATGAGCGCGCGCGGCGACCCCTCGGCGACGATCCGGCCGCCGTCCATCACCACCAGCCGGTCGCAGAGCTGCTCGGCCTCGTCCATGTAGTGCGTGGTGAGCACCAGCGTGACGCCCTGCTGCTTGAGCCGGAACAGCCGTTCCCAGACCAGGTGCCGGGCCTGCGGGTCGAGACCGGTGGTCGGCTCGTCGAGCAGCACGATGTCCGGTTCGTTCACCAGCGCGCGGGCGATGGTGAGCCGCCGCTTCATGCCACCGGAGAGCGGCTCGACCTTGCTGTCCGCCCGGTCGCCGAGCTGCACGAAGTCGAGCAGCTCGGTGGCCCGGGCCCGGGCCACCCGGCGTGGGATGCCGAAATAGCGGGCGTAGGTGGTCAGGTTCTCCCGGACGGTCAGCTCCGGGTCGAGGTTGTCCAGCTGCGGACAGACGCCGAGCCGAGCGCGGATGGCCGGCCCGTCGCGCACCGGATCCATGCCCAGGATGCGCAGTTTCCCGCCGCTGGGCGGCGAGGTGCAGCCGACCATCCGCATGGTGGACGACTTGCCGGCGCCGTTGGGCCCCAGGAAGCCGAACGCCTCACCGGCGCGGACCTCCACGTCGATGCCGTCGACGGCGGTGAAGTCGCCGAACCGCTTCACCAGCCCCTGTGCCTGAATGAGTGGTCGCCCCGTGGTCACTCCCGGACCCTAGACACCCGGTCCGACACTTCCCAACGGATTAACCGTCAGAGGTCGGCGGGGGTGGTGGCGGTGCGGGCGGCGGCGACCAGGCGGTCGGTCTCGGCGAGGACGTCGGCGGCGTCCGTGGGGGTGCCGGGGTCGTAGTGGACCATCCAGGTCAGGCCGTCGCTGCCGGGCACCCGACGACCGACCACGCGGCCGGATCCGCCGGGCAGGGCGTGGTGCTGGGTGTACGCGACCGAGCGGGTGACCCGGGTGCGCACCTGGTGCGGCAGGTCACCCGGATCGAGCAGCAGGTACCGCTCGGCCGGCAGCTCGGCGACCACCAGGTAGCCGTCCCGTTCGGCGACCCGCTCGCCCGGGGTGACGGTCAGCTCCCGGCCCGACCACACGGCCTTGACGACGTCGTGCCAGCCGATCCGGTGCCCCCGGCCGGGCAGCCAGAGCCCGAGGTTGGTGGCGACCACCACCCCGTCGCCCTCGCCGTTGCCGGCGGCGGCCCAGGCCAGCACCCGCTCGTCGCGCTCCAGCGGTGGCCGGTCGGCCGGTGGCAGTTTCGGCCGGCGGCGGAACAGTGGCATCCCTACAACCCTCCCGCCGCCTGCTCGCGCAGGGCACGGGCGTGCTGCTCCAGCGAGAGCAGCTCACCGAAGGCGGCGAAGTACTCGTCCTTGTTGTTCACCGGATTGATCCGCTGGATCCGGGACTTCAGCTCCCGGATCCGTGCGGTGACCGATCCCCACTGCAACCGGGCCATGGTGATCGAGACGTAGCGGGGGTCCGGCTCGCCGTCGATCCGCAGCGGTTCCACGGCCAGCTCACCGACCAGGGCCTGGGCGGCGAGATCGTCGCAGGCGTCGCGTACCGCCTCGATCCACACCGCGCCGCCGGCGGCCGAGGCGACCCCGCCGGCCGCGGCGACCGCCGCCCGGACGGCCACGTGCACCGGGTGCCGGTAGTCGGTGGCCTCGACCGCGTCGAACATCGGCCCGGCCAGCACCGGCACCTGGAGGGCCAGCTTCAACGCCTCCCGCTCCACCATCGACTGTGGGCTGTCCACGCTGGGCTCGACCCGGGCGACCCGGGCGGGCGGACCGTCCGCCGGTCGTCCCGAGGCGGCGGTCAGCACCGCCCGCTGCACCGGCTCGATCTCCATGCCGAGGTCACCGGCGAGCTTGCGGACGTACTCCGGGCGCTTCTCCCGGTCCTTGAGCTTCGCCACCAGGGGCGCGGCCCGCCGCATCGCCTCGACCCGACCGTCGACGGTGTCCAGGTCGTACCGGCTGATCACGTGCCGCAGCGCGAAGTCGACGAGTGGCTCGCGGCGGGCGACCAGGTCGCGTACGGCCAGGTCGCCCTTTGCCAGTCGCAGCTCGCACGGGTCCATGTTGTCGGGGCTGACCGCGATGAAGGTACGCCCGACGAAACGCTGGTCGTCGTCGAAGGCGCGCAGCGCGGCCTTCTGCCCGGCCGCGTCCCCGTCGAAGGTGAAGATGATCTCGCCTGCGACGGCGTCGGTGTCCAGCAGCAGCCGGCGCAGCACGCCGATGTGGTCGGCACCGAAGGCGGTGCCGCAGGTCGCCACGGCGGTCGGTACGCCGGCCAGGTGGCAGGCCATCACGTCGGTGTAGCCCTCGACCACCACCACCCGCCCCTGCTTGGCGATCTCCCGTTTCGCCTGGTCGATGCCGTAGAGCACGTGGGACTTCTTGTAGATCGGCGTCTCGGGGGTGTTCAGGTACTTCGGGCCGTCGTCGTCGGCGAACAGTTTGCGGGCACCGAAGCCGATCACGTCGCCGGTCAGGTCCCGGATCGGCCAGAGCAACCGGCGGCGGAACCGGTCGATGAGGCTGCCTGAGCGGGCCGGGCGGGACAGCCCGGCGGTGACCAGTTCGTCGTGGCTGAAGCCACGCTGACGCAGGTGCCTGGTGAGCAGGTCCCATCCCTCGGGGGCGAAGCCGCAGCCGTACCGCTGCGCGGCGGCCCGGTCGAAGCCGCGCTCGGCCAGGAACTCCCGGGCGGGACGCGCGCCGGCGGTGGCCAACTGCGCGCTGTAGAACTCGACGGCGGCGGCGTGCGCGGCGACCAACCGCTGCCGCTGGCCCTGCTGCGGGCGGTTCGGTCGGGGTGCGGAACGGTCGTCCTCCACGTACCGCAACTGCAGGCCGGCGCGGGCGGCGAGCCGCTCCACCGCCTCGACGAAGCTGAGGTGCTCGGCGTCCATCAGGAACTTGATGGCGTCGCCACCGGCGCCGCAGCCGAAGCAGTACCAGACGTTGCGGGCGGGCGAGACGTTGAACGACGGGCTCTTCTCGTCGTGGAACGGGCAGAGCCCCTTGAGGTTGCCGCCGCCGGCCGACTTGAGCGTCACGGTGTCGGAGATGATCTCGGCGATGGACGTACGCTCGCGGACCAGCGCGATGTCCTCGTCCCGGATCCGCCCCGCCATGCCGCCACCTCCTCGACCTACATCCTGCCCTGCCCGCCCACGTCGCACGGAAGGGCCCCTTGGTGACGTCTCCGACAGCGGACGCACCCTTGCCGACACCATCGGCGCCGGGGCGCGAACACCGACGCCGCGCCGTTCCGGCGCGGAGGCGGAACGGCGCGGCGGGCGGGCGGGACGGTCAGCGAGGACGGCGACGCAGGTAGCGGCGTACCGGCGGCGGGTCCTCCTCCTCGTACGACCGGGCGGCGCGCACCGCGTCGGCCAGGCCGTGCGGGCGGGTACGCGCCGGGGCGGCCAGCAGTGGATCGCGGGCCATGTCCTTGACCAGGGCCACGGCCAGCCCGAGCATCACCACCACGAACGGCAACGCCACCATGATGGTGGCCTGTTGCAGCGCGTCAAGTCCACCGACGAGCAGCAGCACGGCGGCGACCGCGCCGATCAGGATTCCCCAGCTGACCACGACCACCCGGTGCGGGCGCAGCGCACCCCGGGAGGTCAGCGAACCGAGCACCAGCGAGGCGGAGTCGGCGCTGGTGACGAAGTACAGCGCGATGAGCACCATGGCCAGCACGCTGGTCAGCGCCGCCAGCGGCAGCGCGTCGAGCAGACCGAACAGGGCCTGCTCGCTGCTGGCGGAGGCGTCGGCGACCAGGTCACGTACCCCGGTGGCCTGCACGCGCAGCGCGCTGCCACCCATGATCGCGAACCAGACGGCGCTGGCGCCGCTGGGCACCAGGAGCACCCCGATCAGGAAGTGCCGCACGCTTCGGCCCCGGGAGATGCGGGCGATGAAGGTGCCGACGAACGGCGCCCAGGAGATCCACCACGCCCAGTAGAAGATGGTCCAGCCGCCCAGCCAGGCCGGGTCGGAGAACGCCCCGGTCCGGGTGGACATGAAGACGAGGTTGCTCAGGTAGTCGCCGATCGAGGCGGGCAGCACCTCAAGGGTGTAGATGGTCGGCCCGACCACGAAGACGAAGAGCATCAGCGCCACGGCCAGCACCACGTTCGTGGTGGACAGCCACTTGATGCCCCGGTGCAGGCCGGTGAAGGCGGAGATGACGAAGGCCAGCGTCAGTGCCCCGATCACCACAAGTTCCACCGCGGTGCTGTCCGGCACTCCGGCGACCAGGTCCAGGCCGGCGGCGACCTGGAGGGCGCCGAGCCCGAGGCTGGTGGCGGAGCCGAAGACGGTGGCGAAGACGGCCAGCAGGTCGATGACCTGGCCGACGGCGCCGTCGGCGCGGTCGCCGATGAGCGGCCGGAACGCCGCCGAGATCCGGTTCTGCCGGCCCCGACGGAACGTCGAGTACGCCAGGGCCAGCGCCACCACCGCGTAGATCGCCCACGGGTGCAGGGTCCAGTGGAAGAGGGTGAACTGCATGGCCGCCGACGCCGCCTGCCCGGTCTGCGGCGCGACGCCGGTCGCCGGTGGCGGTGTGGCGTAGTGCTGGATGGGCTCGGCCACGGCGAAGAAGACCAGGCCGATGCCCATGCCGGCGCTGAACATCATGGCGATCCAGGCCAGCGTGCTGAACTCCGGCTCGTCGTCGTCCCGGCCGAGCCGGATCCGGCCGAACCGGGACAGCGCCAGCACCACCGCCAGCACCAGGAAGGCGTTGGCCGCCACCACGAAGAACCAGCCGAACGTGTCGATCACCCAGGCCAGACCCGATTCGCCGACGCTCGCCAGCGAGTCACGGGCCAGCGCCCCCCAGAGCACCACGGCGAGCACCCCGCCGACGCCCAGGCCGAGCACGATCGGGTCGATCGCGCCGCCCTTACCGCCCGGTTCGGCGGTCTTCTCGTCTACCTGCTCGCTCATGGTCACCCCTGACCATCCTCCCGTTCCCCTGCCGTCGTGCTCCGACATTCCGGCTAATCGCACCCTGAGGGCCGACTTTCGGCCGTTCAGGGGCGCGTTGGGGTGCCACCTTGCCGGTAATCGAGCGCAAGGTCAACCGAGCGGCACGGGAAGACGGGGTTGTTCGTCGGCCTCGACCTGGCGGTTCCAGTCGGCCTTGGTGGCCCGCCAGCCCTCGTCGTCCAGGCCCTTGCGCCAGTAGCCGGAGATGGACAGCCACTCGCGGGGAACCGACCGTTCCACCCGCAGCAACCGACGCAACTGGCGGACGAACGACGCTTCACCGTGCACGAAGGCGTGCACCGTGCCGAGCGGGAACTCCAGCTCGCGCACCGCCGCCACCAACGCCTCGCCCACCGGGCGTACGCCCCGGTGCAGCCAGGTCAGCCGCACCGCGCCGGGGCTGGGCAGCGGCTGCTCGTCGGCCGGGCCGTCGACCTCGACGAACACGTGCGCGGGCGCACCGACGGGCAGCCGGGCGAGGGCGGCGGCGATCGCCGGCAGGGCGCTCTCGTCGCCGACCAGCAGGTGCCAGTCCGCCGCCGGGCTCGGCGCGTACGCCCCGCCCGGGCCGACGAACAGCACCTCGTCGCCGGGGCGCAGCGCGGCCGCCCACGGGCCGGCCAGCCCCTCGTCGCCGTGGTGCACCACGTCGACGGTCATCTCCCCGGCCACCGCGTCCCAGGCGCGGACCGTGTACGCGCGCAGCCGGGGCCACTGCTCGCGCGGCAGGTCGCGACGGATGGCGGCGAGGTCGATCGGGCGCGGGTGGTCGACCCCGGCCACCGGAAAGACGATCTTGATGTAGTGGTCGGTGTACTCGCCGACCGGCAGGCCGGCCAGTTCCTCCCCGCCGAGTACCAGTCGGACCACGTGCGGAGTGGGCCGCCAGGTGCGCAGTACGCGGGCGGAGGTGACCTTCTTCGGGCGATCCGTCATTCGGTTAGGCTAACCTCACTCACGGCGCACCGGTCAGCCCCGGGGCCACGATGTCAGCTTCTGATCAGACGGTCGTGCCAGGCCACGGCGGCGGGATCGGTCAGTGAGGCCACCTGGTCGATCACCACCCGCCGTCGACCTTCGTCGTCGGCCGCCGCCCGCCACAGCGGAGCGAAGACCGGATCGAGCGCTTCCGGTGCCCGCGCGGTCAGGGTTGCCACCAGCTCGGCGATGATCTCCCGCTGCCGCCGGTAGCGGCCCTGGGCACCGGGCCGACGCATCACGTAGCGCAGGGCGATGCCCTTGAGCAGCGCGCACCGGGCCCGCAACGGCCGGGGTACGACCAGGTCGGCCGCGTACCGTCGGTGTGGTCCCGGGCCGAAGCGTTCGGTGGTGGCGGCCACGGCGGTCGCCACGAACCGACCGGTCAGCACGCTGGTGGTGGCCTTGAGCGCGGCCTGGGCCCGGTGGCTGCCGTCGTAGCCGGCCAACGGGGCGAGCACCGGGTCGGTGAGCAGTCCGGTCAGCGTCTCCTCGAGGTAGTCGGGCGACTCGGTCGAGTAGACGGCGGCGACGTCTTCGCAGAGCGCGGCCCGCTCGTCCGGGTCGGCGAGCAACGGCTCCAGCGTGAGGTAACCGCCGTGAATACCGTCCTCGACGTCGTGCACCGAGTACGCCACGTCGTCGGCCCAGTCCATCACCTGCGCCTCCAGGCACCGCCGCGCACCGCTCGGGCAGCCCTGCCGCAGCCAGGCGAAGGCGGGCAGGTCGTCGGCGTACACCCCGAACTTGCGTTGGCCGGGTCGGCGGGTCCACGGGTACTTGCTCACCGCGTCCAGCGCGGCACGGGTCAGGTTCAGCCCGGCGGACGTGCCGTCCGGGGCGTACACCTTCGCCTCCAACCGGGTCAGCACCCGCAGCGTCTGGGCGTTGCCCTCGAACCCACCGCAGTCGGCGGCCAGTTCGTCGAGCGCGCCCTCGCCGTTGTGTCCGAACGGCGGGTGCCCGAGGTCGTGGGCCAGCCCGGCGGTGTCCACCACGTCCGGATCACAGCCCAGCCGGGCGCCCATCTCCCGGGCGATCTGGGCCACCTCCAGCGAGTGGGTCAGCCGGGTACGCAGGAAGTCGTCGGTGCCGGCCGTGTGCACCTGGGTCTTCGCGGCCAGCCGGCGGAACGCCGCGGAGTGCAGCACTCGGGCCCGATCCCGCTCGTACGGGGACCGGCCGTGCTCCGGATCCTTGACCGGCTCCGCGACCCGACGCGCCGCGTCCGGCTCACCGGACGCGGCAGTCAATCCCCACGCTGCCGCAACACGCAGAACTCGTTGCCCTCCGGGTCGGCCAGCACCGTCCAGTCGTCGCCGTCCTGACCGATGTCGACGTGCCGGGCGCCCATGTCGACGAGCCGCTCCACCTCGGCCTCCCGGTCGGTCGGCCGCAGGTCGAGGTGCAGCCGGTTCTTGCCGGCCTTGGCCCCGGTCACGGGTACGAAGACGATGCCCGGCAGCCGATCCGCGCTCTGCCGGATCTCCACCTCGTCCGGCCGCTCCTCGACCACCTGGTACCCGAGCGCCTCGGCCCACCAGCGGGCCAGCCGACCCGGATCACGGGCGTCGACGGTCAGGCTCTCCCAGACGGCGGTCATCCGGACACCGCCACCGCGACACCGACAGCCTCTGACAACTCGGTACGGGATCCCATCCGGCCACCCCTTCGCGAAACGACGGTCCACGGGCGAAGTCAGGTTACGCCCGGGGGCCCGGTTCGGCGCGCCGACGACCTGCCCCCGGCGGGTCCACATCCTCCGATCAGACGAGAGTTGCCGTCCGATTGCCATCGGTGACGGGATCGCACTCATCGACGTCCACGGGTAGCGTCGCCACTGCGGAACGTCACCTGTTGCGGCGAGACACGACCGGTGGGAGAGACACGATCGTGAACGCGGAAACGATGATGGGCACCGAGCTGCGCGGGCTGCGCCGACGCCGTCCCGAGGTCTCCGGCACGGTGCTCGCCGGCACGGACGGCCTGCTAATCTCCAGCGACCTGCCCACGACCGACGCCACTCACCTGGCGGCGCTGGCCGCGGCCAGCTTCGGCCTCGGGCACCGGATGGCGGCCACCGTCCGGCAGGGCGAGTTCCACGAGTCCGTGGTGCACACCGCGGCCGGTTGCGTGGTCACCTACCCGGCCGGGCGGGACGCCCTGCTGACCCTGGTCACCGCACCGGGAGCGGATCTGGCGGCGCTGCGCGAAGAGGCCCGTGGGGTGGTCCGGCGTACCGGTCCCGCCCTGGCCGCCTGCCGCCAGCCGACACTGCTGCCCCACCAGGCGGATCCGCACGCCCCGCTGGCGGCGCGCACCCCGATGGCCACGCTGCCGAACCAGCGCCCCCGCCGCGCCCAGTCCGTCACCTG
Source organism: Verrucosispora sp. WMMC514 (assembly GCF_027497295.1). NCBI lineage: Bacteria > Bacillati > Actinomycetota > Actinomycetes > Micromonosporales > Micromonosporaceae > Micromonospora > Verrucosispora sp. WMMC514. Next base: position 871,198 of record NZ_CP114906.1, read on the forward strand.
GCGCCGCCCCCCGATCTGACCGCTCGATGCCGCTGGCGCACCGCCCCGTCATGCACCGTGCCGCCGTGCGCCGTGCGCCGTGCCGCCGTGCCGCCGTGCAGCAACATCGGGGATATTGCTGTCTCACGGTCGCTCGACACAGCAATCTCCCCGATGTTGCTCGCCTCACGGTGCAACGCATCGCGGCACGGCGGGTATGGGCTCGCCCCGGGGCGGGGCGAGCCGTGTGGTCAGCGACTGTCGGAGCCGGTGGTGACGATGGCGGCCCGGCCGGCCTCCAGCCGCGCCACCGGCACCCGGAACGGCGAGCAGGAGACGTAGTCCAACCCGACGGAGTGGAAGAAGTGCACCGAGTCGGGATCACCGCCGTGCTCTCCGCAGACGCCGAGCTTGAGGCCCGGGCGGGCCGCCCGCCCCTCCTCGGCGGCGATGCGGACCAGCCGGCCGATGCCGTCGGCGTCGATGGACTCGAACGGTGAGATGCCGAAGATGCCCAGCTCCAGGTAACGCCAGAAGAACGCCCCCTCCACGTCGTCGCGGGAGAAACCCCAACCCATCTGGGTCAGGTCGTTGGTGCCGAAGGAGAAGAACTCGGCCGCCTCGGCGATCTGCCCGGCGGTCAACGCCGCCCGAGGCACCTCGATCATCGTGCCGATCAGCACGTCGACGTCACTGCCACCGACCACCTCGGCGATGATCCGCTCGGCCTCGGCGCGTACCGTCTCCAGTTCCTGCACCGCGCCGACCAGCGGGACCATGATCTCCGGGCAGGCGGGGACGCCCTGGCGGGTGCACTCCACGGCCGCCTCGGTGATCGCCCGGACCTGCATCGCGAACAGGCCGGGGATGACCAGGCCCAGGCGTACGCCGCGCAGCCCGAGCATCGGGTTCTCCTCGTGCATCCGGCGTACCGCCGCGAGCAGCGCCTCCTCCTTGGCGACGTCCTCGCCGCGTTCCTGGGCGACCGCCACGTTGACGGCGAGCTGCTCCAGCGGCGGCAGGAACTCGTGCAGCGGCGGGTCGATCAGCCGGACGGTGACCGGCAGGCCGTTCATCTCCCGGAGGATCTCCACGAAATCGGCCCGCTGCAACGGCAGCAACGCGGCGAGCGCCTCCTCCCGCTCGGCCGGGTCGCGGGCCAAAATCAGTCGTTCGACCAGCTCGCGGCGGTCGCCGAGGAACATGTGCTCGGTGCGGCACAGCCCGATGCCCTCGGCCCCGAAGCGCCGGGCCCGGGCCGCGTCGGCGGCGGTGTCGGCATTGGTACGCACCGCCAGGCGCCGGCTGGCGTCGGCGTGCGACATGATCCGGTGCACCGCCTTGACCAGGGCGTCGTCCGTGCTCGCCGGGTCGAGTTCGCCCTCGAAGTAGCGCACCACCTCCGACGGGCTGACCGGCACCTCACCCAGGTACACCTTGCCGGTGGTGCCGTCGATGGAGACGACGTCGCCCTCGGTGACCGTGCGCCCGGCCACGACGAACCGCCGCTTCGGCACGTCGATGTCCAGTTCGTCGGCGCCGGAGACGCAGGTCTTGCCCATCCCCCGGGCCACCACGGCGGCGTGGCTGGTCTTGCCACCCCGCGAGGTGAGGATGCCCCGGGCGGCGATCATGCCGTTCAGGTCGTCGGGGTTGGTCTCCCGGCGGACCAGGATGACGGCCTCGCCCTCGGCGGCCAGCTCGACCGCGCGGGCCGAGGTGAAGACCACCTTGCCGACCGCCGCGCCCGGTGACGCGCCGATCCCGGTGGCGACCGGCTGGAAGTCGTGGTCGAGCTGGAAGCGCGGGAACATCAACTGGGCCAGTTGCCCGCCGTTGACCCGGTGCAGGGCCTCGTCGAGGTCGATCAGGCCCTCGTCGACCAGCTGGCCGGCGATGACGAACGCGGCGGCGGCGGTGCGCTTGCCGACCCGGGTCTGGAGCATCCACAGCTTGCCGCGCTCGATGGTGAACTCGATGTCGCACAGGTCGCGGTAGTGCCGCTCCAGCCGGGCCATGTAGTCGAGCAGCTCGTCGTAGGAGTCCTTGTCGATCCGCTCCAGTTCCTGCAACGGCACGGTGTTGCGGATGCCGGCGACGACGTCCTCGCCCTGCGCGTTGGCCAGGTAGTCGCCGTAGATGCCCTGGGCGCCGCTGGCCGGGTCGCGGGTGAAGGCGACGCCGGTGCCGGAGTCGGGACCGAGGTTGCCGAAGACCATCGCCACCACGTTGACGGCGGTGCCGAGGTCGGCCGGAATGCGCTCCTGCCGGCGGTAGACCACCGCCCGCTCGGCGTTCCACGAGTCGAACACCGCGCGGACCGCCAGGTCCAGCTGCTCCCGCGGCTCCTGCGGGAACTCCCGTCCGGTGTGCTTGGTGAAGATCTTCTTGTACGCGTCGACCAGCCCGCGCAGGTCGTCCGCGTCCAGGTCCAGGTCCAGGTCGGTGCCCTTGGCGCGCTTGGCCTCGTCGAGCGCGTGCTCGAACTCCTCGCCCGGCACGTCGCAGACGGTCTTGCCGAACATCTGGATCAGCCGCCGGTAGGAGTCCCAGGCGAACCGGTCCGCGCCACCGGAGGCGGCCTGATCGGTCGAGCCACCGGAAGCGGGCTGGTCGGTCGAGCCGCCGGCCTGCCGGGCCAGCCCCTCGACGCTGCGGTCGTTGAGACCGACGTTGAGCACGGTCTCCATCATTCCGGGCATCGAGAACTTCGCCCCGGAGCGCACCGAGACCAGCAGCGGGTCGTCCGGGTCGCCCAGCCGCCGGCCCATCTCGCGCTCCAGCGCCGTCAGGTGCGCGGTGATCTGGTCGGCGAGTCCGGCCGGTTCCGTACCGGTGCCGAGGTACGCCTGGCATGCCTCGGTGGTGATGGTGAAGCCGGGCGGCACCGGCAGGCCGAGATTCGTCATCTCGGCCAGGTTCGCTCCCTTGCCGCCGAGGAGGTCCTTGAGATCCTTGTTGCCCTCGGCGAAGTCGTAGACGTACTTGTGCTCAACCGTCTCTTGCGCTGCCACCAGAGCCTCCCACGCGCCCGGATTGACACTTAACGAAGGTTCAGTTTTCTGATACCCCGGATCCACTGGCTGGTAATCCGGGGAGTCGTGCCGATCGGTGGGCGAAGGCTAAGCGAACAACGCGTGGCCCGGGAGCATTCGGTGACAATAGGCACAGCAATCACGACTGTTCGCGTTCGTGACAGTTTTTGGGAACGGTTCCACGCGCACATTCACGCAATTGCCGGCCTCCCCGTACGCTAGACGGCACGCTCTGTGACCACCTCGCACCATTGCCACAACCGCCGCGAATACACCCCCCTCGGGAGTTCTCGTGTCCACCCCGTCCAGCACCGCACCGGAACCACTCGACCCCACCCGCCCCGCCGAGGTCACCACCGAGGCGGCGCCCGCCCCGCAGCGGGAGACCGCCGCAGCGGACCGGACCAGCGCAGGTGGCGGGATCGCCGCCCGGACGAACGCCGGGCCCCAGATCGCCGCCCGGACGAACGCCGAGGCCGAGACCGCCGCGCGGACGAACGCCGAGGCGCAGACCGCCGTACCGGTGAACGCGGCGGCCGAGACCGCCGCGGGTGCCGACGACGCGGCTCGGGCTGCCGGGCGCACCGCCGAGGAGTTGGCCCGGGCGGCGGAGCGCGAGGCCGCGACGCTGCTCGGGCCGCCGGCACCGAACCGGCTCGGCGACGTGGTGCCCGCACCCGAACGGGTCGAGCCGGACGCCGCGGCCGACTACCTGCTCGCCGTCGACGCGGTGATCAGGGTCAGCGCCGACCCGGCCGCCGTGGCCGTCGCCCGGCAGCTCGCCGCGCTGTTGCGCCCGGCCACCGGATACCCGCTGCCGGTGACCGACACCACCGCGCCCGTCCCGGCCGGCGGCATCGCCCTCGTCCTGACCGACGAAATCGCCCTGGGCGCGGAGGGCTACCGGCTCGACATCAGCACCGACGGCGTACGCATCGCCGCCGGCACCGCCGCCGGTCTCGCCCACGGGGTGCAGACGCTGCGGCAGCTGCTGCCGGCCGCCGTCGAGAGCGCCACCCCGGTCACCGAACGCTGGGTGCTGCCCGGCGGGTCGATCCTCGACCGTCCCCGCTATCCGCACCGGGGCGCGATGCTCGACGTGGCCCGGCACTTCTTCGGCGTCACCGACGTGCTGCGGGTGATCGACCACCTGGCCCGGTACAAGCTCAACCGGCTGCACCTGCACCTCACCGACGACCAGGGCTGGCGGATCGCGATCGACTCCTGGCCCCGGCTCGCCACCGTCGGGGGGGCCGGTGCGGTCGGTGACGCCCCTGGCGGGTACTACACCCGGGCCGACTACCAACGGATCGTCGGGTACGCCGCCGAGCGGCACATCACCGTGATCCCCGAGGTCGACCTGCCCGGTCACACGAACGCCGCGTTGACCGCGTACGGCGAGCTGGCCCCCGACCGGGCCGCGCCGGCGCCGTACACCGGCACCGAGGTCGGCTTCAGCTACGTCGATCCAGCCAGCGAGCGCACCTACGACTTCGTCGCCGACGTACTCGGCGAGATCGCCGCGCTCACCCCCGGCCGGTGGCTGCACATCGGCGGCGACGAGGCGTTCAAGGTGCCCGCCGAGGTGTACGCCGGCTTCGTCGACCGGACGCAACGCATCGTTGCCGGCCTGGGCCGGGACGTGATCGGCTGGCACCAGATCGCCCCGGCCCCCCACCGCGACGGGCGGATCCTGCAATGGTGGGGCACGACCGGCGAGGATCCGGTGACCGCCGAGGCGGTCCGCCGGGGCGCTCGACTGGTCCTCTCCCCCGGCAACCACGCGTACCTCGACATGAAGTACGCCCCGAACACCCCGATCGGGCACGACTGGGCCGGGCTGATCGACGTACGCCGGGCGTACGACTGGGACCCGGCCACCCACCTGGCGGACGTACCGGCCGAGGCGGTGCTCGGCGTCGAGGCGCCGCTGTGGACCGAGTCGGTGACCACCCTCGCCGAAATCGAGTACATGCTGTTTCCCCGGCTGCCCGCCATCGCCGAGCTTGGCTGGTCCCCCCGCTCGACGCACGACTGGGACTCGTTCCGGCGGCGACTCGCGGGGCACGGCCCCCGCTGGGCCACCGCGGGCATCACGTACCACCGGTCCGCCGAACTGCCCTGGCCGGCGACGCCGGTGCCCGCCCCGCGTAGCCCGTCACCCGGCGCCGATCAGGCCGAGCAGCCGTCGGTCAGCGGCCGCGACGAGCCGCCAGTCCGTCCAGGATCAGTTCCAGACCGAGGGTGAAGCGGTCCACCGGTCCGGCGGCGAACAGTGCGTCGCGCAGCGCGACGGTGTGCGGGAAACGGTCGGCGGGCAGGTCGTGGTAGTACTGCGCGACCTGTGCCCAGCGCCGTCGTGCCGCCTCCGGGCCGCCCTGACCCGCGACGCGCTGCCGGGCGGTGTCGAGGGCGTCCGCGGTCACGTAGAGCGAAAGCCGGTCGACCGTCCACGCACAGACCTCGTCCGGAAAACCGGCCGGGCGAAGGATCGCCAGCAGCGCTTCGGCGATGCGGGCCGAACTGTCGCCGACCGGCGGACCCGACATGGCCACCGCGGCGATGTCGTGGTGCGCCAGCAGCACCCGGCGCACCTCGCGGGCCAGCGCGACGAGTGACTCGCGCCAGTCATCCGGGTCGGGCGGTGGCACGACGACCTCCGTCAACACCCGGTCGAGCACGAGTTCGAGGAGTTCGTCCTTGCCGCTGACGTGCCGGTAGATCGAGGCCGGCCCGGTGCCGAGCGCGTCGGCGACGCTGCGCATGGTCACCGCGTCCACGCCGGCCCGGTCGACCAGGTCGAGCGCCACCGCGACGATCGCCTGCCGGGTCAGCGCGGGCTTCGACCGGGCGGCACGACGCCGCCCGCCCGGGGACCCCGCACCGCTGTCGATCATCCGGCTCCCTCCGCACGTTCCGGTAGCCGACCGACCCCGGCGGGACGGCCACAGACTAGTCGAGACCACCGGGCCCATCTTGCGAACACCGTTCGCAGCGTGCGAACATCGTTCGCATGGTGCCGAAGCAGGACTCCATCACCCGTGGCGCTGCCACCGCCGCCATCCTCGCGCCGGCCTTGCTGATCGGCCTGGACCTGACCGACGGGGCGACCCGTCCCGGCTACCAGCTCACCCGACACTGGATCAGCCATCTGTCGTTGGGTGAACGGGGCTGGCTCGGCACGGTCAAGCTCGTCGCCGTCGGCCTGCTGATCGTCGCCGTCGCGCTCGGGCTGCGGGATCGGGCGAAACCGGTCATCGCGACGCCGCGTGGAGCAACCTGGCGACCGGTCGCACTGGCCGGGCTGGCCCTGCTGGCTGCCGCCGCATTTCCGATCGACCCGGGCCTCGGCTACCCACCGGGTGTCAGCGGGCAGCAAACCTGGCACGGCGGGCTCCACGACCTCGCTGGACTGGCCGTCGTCGTCGCGCTGGCCGTGGCCGCCTGGCGGCTGGGCCGGGATCTCGACGCAGGCAGCGCGACGGCCCGCTGGCGGGAGCTGGGACGCGGCGTCGCGGCGCTGGTGCCGGTCGCCTTCCTGACCTGCGCCACGCTCGTCACCCTCGACCATGCCGGCCTGGTCACCGGCGCACCGGGTGGGCTTTTCGAGCGGATCGCGGTGTATGCCGGAATCGCCTGGCTCGGCGTCGCCAGCGCCCGACTGCTGACCCGCCCCTGACCTCCGCACCGGTCGTCCGCGCAGCTCGCACCCTGCGGGACCTCGGCTTCCCGACGCGCCGCCACCTCGATGGTGCGATGCCGTCGATTGTCCGAATCCGCAGTGACCGGGGCCACCCGGCCGGCGGAATCGGGGGCCCGGTCCGGTGGTTGTACATGGCGTAACCACGAGCGCCCCCCGAGCGCCACCCCCGGCGGGTCGGAATGACCCCCCACCGTCGGGCGTTACATCCCCCAGAACACCGCCAGGGCAGCCGGCCTCCCCGCGAGGTCCCGGAATGCACCCGGCCCACCCGGCGTTACATCCCCCGGGCCGCAATCCCCCGGAATGACCCCCGGCCAAAAGGGCGTTACATCCCCCGGGCCGCCAGCCTGCGAAATGAGCCCGGTCGACCCGGCGTTACACCATCTCCCGGGCACCGACCCGCCGAACCCAGCGCGTAGCAAGCGTTCTCCCCTTTCCGCACGGCCCACCCGCACCCCCATCGCGGGCACCGCCGCGCGCACCCCCGACCGAAAGGTGCGAATCATGGCTACCACCATCCTGCGCAAGACCGCCCTGACCATCGCCGCTGCCGCCGCCACCGCCGGAGGCATCGCCGGCCCCGCCGTCGCCGCCCACGCCACCCCGGGTGTCCAGGCGAGCGCCGTGCAGGCCGACCGCAAGCCCGCCGGCGAACGCGAACTCGGCGTCCGCTACGAAGCCCAGCCCAACTTCTACTACTGCGGCCCCGCCGCCGCCCGCAACGCCCTGAGCGTGCAGGGCAAGAACATCGACGTCGACACCATGGCCAAGGAAATGCGCACCACCGAGGCCGGCACCAACTCCATCAACGACATCACCCCCGTCCTGAACAAGGAGACCGGCAAGGACGTCTACCGCTCGGTCGAGATCACCACCCCCAAGGCCGACGACAAGCAGACCGACAAGCTGCGCGACGACATCGTCACCACCATCGACGACGGCCGCGCCGTGGTCGCCAACATCGCCGGCACCGCCACCGACACCGACGGCACCACCCACAGCTTCGAAGGCGGCCACTACATCAGCGTCGTCGGCTACCGCGACGGCGGCGACACCGTCACCATCGCCGACTCCGCCGACCCCACCCAGGCCTCCTACCGGATGAGCATCGACGCACTGGCCGACTGGATCGCCACCCGCGGCTACAGCGCCACCTCCTGACCAACCAAACAACCACGAAGGGCCGACCCCACCCGGGGTCGGCCCTTCACCGTCTCCACCCCCGGTTCCCACCACCGCACCGCACCGCGAATGCGACAACTTCGGGGATGTCGCTGCCTGAAGCCGCAGCCAGGCAGCGACATCCCCGAAGTTGGTGCCTCCGCCCGCGGGCACGACGGCACGCAGGCACGACGGCGCGGGAAGACGACGGCGCGCAGGCACCACGGCGCGCAGGCACCACGGGCTCGGGTGTGATGGCCCTCCGGCGAGTCGGAGGCCATCGACAGACCTCAGGTCATCCGCGCCGGAACCGCCGCGCCGCCACGCGCCGCGCCGTCCCGCCACGCGCCGCGCCGTCCGGATCACCCGCGCCGCCCGCGCGTCGGAACCGGCGTCGTACCCGGGACGAACCGACACGCGGCAGGTCGCCGCCCGGCCCCGCCGCAGCCCGGTGATGATCGGCAGAACTGGGCCTAGGCGCAGGTCAGGCGAGGGTCAGGGTTTCGGATCCGTTACCCGCAAGTGCCTCGCAGGTGTTGACACCTGGTGGTGGCCCGACGTAGCGTCGCCGCAAGTTGTACATGGTTGTCCATAGACAAGAGGCGAGCATGAAGATTGCGGTTGTTGGCAGTTACGGTGCCGGGCTCACCATGCGGGTGCCGCGGGCACCGGTCGCTGGCGAGACCCTTTCCGGCGGCCGCTTCGCTTCCGGGCACGGCGGCAAGGGGTCGAATCAGGCCGTGGCCGCGGCACGCCTCGGTGCCGAGGTGAGCTTCCTGACCGCGATCGGTCGGGACCAGTTCGGTGACGCGGCACGCCGCCTGTGGCACGACGAGGGGGTGGACGCCAGCGCGGTCCGCACCACCGACGCGGCCACCATGGTCGGCTTCATCCTCGTGGACGACGGGGGCGAGAACCGGATCGCCATCGCGCCGGGCGCCCTCGACGAGCTCACCCCGGCCGACGTCGACCGCTTCACCGACCGCATCGCCGAAGCCGACCTGGTCGTCGTCAGCCTGGAGATCCCGCTGCCGGTCGCGCTCGCCGCGCTGCGTACCGCCCGCGCTCACGGGGTCCGCACGCTGCTCAATCCGGCCCCGGCCGTGGCACTGCCCGATGAGGCGTGGGAGTGGATCGACGTGCTCACCCCCAACGCGAGCGAGGCACGCGTGCTCACCGGCCTGGACCCGACCGACGTCGCCAGCGCCGGAGACGTCGTCGAACTATTGCGGGCCCGCTACTCCGGCACCGTCGTACTGACCCTCGGTGCCGACGGCGCCCTCGTGGACTCCGGCGGGCACCAGACCCGGGTCGCGCCGGTCACCGCACCGCGGGTCGTCGACACCACAGGTGCTGGCGACGCCTTCACCGCAGCGCTCGCTGTCGCCCTGACCCGGGGTGACGACCTCATCGAGGCGGTCCGGTACGCCGCCGCGGCCGGCACCCACGCCGTCGGGATCGCCGAGGTCATACCCGCCCTGCCCGGCCCGGACGATGTCGCGGCCCTGTTGAGGAGATGAGAGAGATGGCCCAGATGACCGCGCAGGCGGCACCGCCGGAAGTGTCCGCCGCCCCCCACAGCCCGTCGCCCCTACGGCGGTTCCTGCACGCCCGCGAGGCGAGCACGTTCCTCGCCCTGGTCGTGCTGTTCGCTTTGGGCAGCACGCTCGCCCCGGGCTTCCTGGGCACCGACAACTTCCTGACCGTCGGACAGCAGATCGCCCAGATCGGCATCATGGCGATCGGGGTCACCTTCGTCATCATCAACGCGGAGATCGACCTCTCCGTCGGCTCGATCTACGGGCTCGGTGCCGTCGTCGCCGGCCTGCTGATGACCTCGGACATCGCGTGGCCGCTCGCGGCCCTCGGCGGGGTGGCCGCCGGTGCGGTCGCCGGCATGCTCAACGGCCTGATGACCGTGGGCTTCGGAATCCCGTCCTTCATCGTCACCCTCGGCACCCTGAGCGTGTACCGGGGAGTCACCCTGCTGCTCAGCGGCGGTTCGCCGATCTCACTGTCCAGCAGCGACCCGAACGTCGCCGAGTTCAACCTGCTCGGTCAGGGCGAGCTGTTCGGCCTCCTCCCCATGCAACTGGTCATCTTCGCGCTGGTCGCCGTGCTCGGCGCGATCGTGCTGTCCCGCTCCCGGTACGGCTTCAACACGTACGCGGTCGGTGGCAGCGCCGAAGCCGCCCGGCTCTGCGGTATCAACACCGGCCGCGTGAAGATCATCGCCTTCACCATCTCGGGCACCCTCGCCGGCCTCGCGGGCGTGCTCGGCCTGTCCTTCCTGTCCTACGTGCAGGGCGTCACCGGTACCGGGATGGAACTCGTGGCCATCTCCGCCGTGATCATCGGTGGCGCGGCGCTGTTCGGCGGCTCCGGCACCATGCTCGGCACCGTCATCGGCGTGGCGTTCATCGGCGTCCTGCAGAACATCCTCAACCTGCGCGGCATCTCCTCGTTCTGGCAGACCGTCGCGACCGGCGCGGTGATCATCCTCGCCGTGGCGGCCGACACCTGGCTGCGCAAACGCTCCGGACGACGCTGACCCGGCGTCCGCCCGACAGCCGGGCGCGCTACGCACCATCCGATCCCACCCCAAAGGAGCCACCCCGATGAGACTCACCCTTGCCCGCCGGGCCGCGGTCGCCGCGACCCTCGGTCTGACCCTCGTGGCCAGCGCGGCCTGCGGCGCGGTCACCTCCGCCAACGACGACTCCACCGGCAGCGGCGAGTTCCAGCTCGCCGACTACATCTCCGAAGCCGTCGAGCAGGGCGACCAGCTCAAGATCCGGCTCAGCTACCACGACCCGTCCCTGGCCTTCGCGGTGCCGATCCGGGAGGGCATGGAGCGGGCCGCCAAGGAGTTGGGCGTCGACGCGCAGATGATCGGACCCACCGGTGGCAGTGCCGCCGACCAGGTCGCCGAGCTGCAAACTCTGATCAACCAGAAGCAGATCCACGGTCTGGCGGTCTCATCGGCCAGCAACGACGCGCTGAAGCCGGTCATCGCCCAGGCGTACGACGCGGGCATTCCGATCATCTCGTTCAACACGAACAACCCGGAGTCCAAGCAGATGGGCTTCGTCGGCCAGGATCTGGTCGCCTCCGGTGAGTCCCTGGCCAAGGAACTGCTCGGCGTGCTCGACGGCGAGACCGGCAAGGTCGTGGTGGTCTCCGTCGACTCCGGCGCCGGTTGGTCGAACGACCGCTTCTCCGGCTTCGAGTCCGGGCTGAAGGGCTCCGGCATCGAGATCGTCGGCCCGGTGAACACCGGTAACGAGCCGAGCGCGGCGTACAACACGATCGAGTCGACGATGGCCGCGCAGAAGGACGCCATCGCGCTGGTCTCCCTCGACTGCTGCAGCTTCACCGCCGGGGCGAAGTGGCTGGAGCAGTCCGGCAACGCCGGAAAGATCCACTCGGTGGGCTTCGACGTGCAGCCGCAGACCGTCGAGTACCTCAAGGCCGGTGTGGTCGACCTGACCATCAGCCAGGGCCCGGCGGAGCAGGGCTACCAGGCCGTCAAGCTGCTCGTCGATTACCTGAAGAACGGCACCGAGATCAGCGACGTGGACACCGGTGCGCTGGTGGTCACCCCCGAGAACGTCGCCTCGGTGCCGGTGGAGGGCTGAGCCATGACCAGCCCGGCCACGATCGCCGCCCCGCCGACCCCCGCCGTCGAGGTGACCGGCCTTTCGCGGCACTTCGGTCCGGTCCGCGCTCTCCAGGATGTCTCCCTGGCCGTGCCGGCCGGCAGCCTCACCGCCGTCATGGGCGAGAACGGCGCCGGCAAGTCGACGCTGATGAAGATCCTGGCCGGGCTGGACAGCCCCACCACCGGCACGGTGCGGGTGGACGGCGACGAGGTCCGTCGGTTCGATCCGGCCACCCTGCTCAGTCGGCACCGGGTGGCCCTGGTGCCGCAGGAACTCGCCCTCGCACCGGACCGGACGGTCGCCGAGAACATCATGCTCGGTGTCGAGCCCGGCTCCCGGCTCTTCCCGAACCCGCGCCGGATGGACGAGCAGGCCGCCGCCCTGCTGGCGCGTCTCGGCGTACGGGTGGACCCCCGCCGCACCGTGGGGCGGCTGGACGCCGCCACCCAGCAGTTGGTGGTCGTCGCCCGGTCGCTCGCCCGGCAGGCACGGCTGGTCATCCTCGACGAGCCGACCTCGATCCTCTCCCCCGCCGAGTCCGAGCGGCTGTTCGAGGTGATCGCTTCGCTGCGGGCCGACGGCGTGACGATGCTCTACGTCTCGCACCGGATGCCCGAGGTGTTCGCCCTGTCGCAGCACATCCACGTGCTGCGCGACGGGCGGCACGTGGCGCAGTGGCCGACCGCCGAGGTCACTCCGGATCAGGTGGTGGCCGCGATGGTGGGCCGCGAACTCGCCGGAGAGTTCGGTCGGCACGAGCCCGCAGCGCCCGTCACCGCGACTGCGCCACGGCTGCGCCTGCGCGGCGTCTCCGGTGCCGGTTACACCGCAGTCGACCTGGATGTCGCGCCCGGCGAAGTGGTGGGCGTAGCCGGGTTGCCCGACAGTGGCCGCGTCGAGTTGCTGCGGGGAGTCTTCGGTGCCGACCCGGTCGACGACGGCGAACTGGCGCTGGACGGACAGCCGTTCGCCGCCCGGTCGCCTCGCGATGCCATCGCCGCGCAGGTCGCGTACCTGCCCGGCGAGCGGCGCCAGCAGGGGATCCTGCCGACGATGAGTGTGGCCGACAACGTCAACGCCCTGACGTTGCGCCGCCGCCAGCGGTTCGGTCTGCTGCGGCGGCGGGCCCTGCGCGACGACGCCCAGGCGCGTTCCCGCGAGCTACGGGTCAAGACCTCGACCGTGACCCAGGGCATCACCCAGCTCTCCGGCGGCAACCAGCAGAAGGCACTGCTGGCCCGCTGGTTGTCGATCGATCCCCGCCTGATGCTGCTGGACGAGCCCACCCGGGGCGTCGACGTCGGCGCGAAGGCGGAGATCTACCGGCTCTTCCGGACGCTGGCCGAGGACGGTGTCGCCATCCTCGTCTCCTCGTCCGACCTGCCGGAACTGCTGACCGTCAGCGACCGGATCGCCGTCATGGCCGCCGGCCGCGTGGTCGGCGTCCTGCCCGCCGCCGAGGCCACCGAGGAGAAGGTCATGGCGCTGGCCACCGGCGCGCACACCATGAAGGAGACGACATGAAACGTACGGGCGTACTCAACGCCGAACTGTCCGGGGTGCTGGCCACGCTCGGCCACACCGACCTGCTGCTGGTGGTCGACGCCGGTTTTCCCATCCCGCGTACCGCCCACCGCGTCGACCTGGCCATCGCCGAGGACCTGCCCTCGCTCACCACCGTGCTCGACCTGATCGCCGACGAGATCATCGTGGAGGGCGTGGTCGTCGCCGAGGACGTCACCACCCACAACAAGCCGCTCGCGGACTGGCTGGGGCAACGCTTCCCGGGCGTGCCGCTGAGCACCCGTCAGCATGCCGAGATGCTCGGTGAGCTGGCCGGACAGGCCAAGGCGATCGTCCGGACCGGGGCCTTCAACCCGTGGGGCAACGTCGGCCTCATCTGTGGCGTGGACGTGCCGCGCTGGTTCGACGAGCCCGGAATCATCGTGCCCGACTACTACCGGGACCGGATGTAGCGGCGCGCCCCGCGCCACGAGTACCACATTGGAGAAGATCGTGAGCACTGCCATCCTGGCCGACACCGTCGCCCCCGCCGCGTTGGCCCCGTACATCCAACACACTCTCATCGAGGTCGGCGTCACCCGCGACCGGATCGTGGCCCACGCGGAGGAGGCCGCCCGGTACGGCTTCAACGCCGCGATGGTCCCCGGCTCGTGGGTGCCGGAGGTCGCCGAGGTGCTACGCGGCACCGGTATAGAGGTCGCCTCAGCCCTGGACTTTCCCTCCGTCGGGGTGACCACCAGCGCCGGCAAGGCCGCCGAGGCGGAGAGCCTGGTACGGGCCGGCGCCACCCAGATCGACATCGGGGTTCAGATCGGCTGGCTGAAGAGCGGGCGGTACGACGCGTTCCGCGACGACATCGCGGGCGTGGTCCGCGCCGCCGGGGTGCCGATCAAGGTGATGCTCGAACTGCCGTTGCTCACCCCGGCCGAACGGGACGTCGCCGTGGACCTGGCCGTGGAGGCCGGTGCGGCGGTGCTCAAGAACGCCAGCAGCGGAGCCGTGGAGGTGGCCAACCCGGACAGCATCGCCTACCTGGTGGCACGGGCCCCGCAGGGCGTGACGGTCAAGGCGTCCGGATCCATCAAGTCGTTCGATCAGGCGGTCGCGCTGCTGCGGGCGGGTGCGGTGCTGCTCGGCACCAGCGCCGGGGTAGCTATCGTCACCGACGCGACCGACGATCAGACGACGAGCTACTGAGCCGCCGTCGCCCCTCGGCCCGAGCGACCGCACCACGGTTGGCGTCGGGGGGCGACGGCCCCCAGGGTGGAAGGTGACATGTCCGACCAGTTGCATGCGGCCGGGGCGTCCGAGCGGCTCGACCGGGACGCGCCGGTGCCCCTGCACGCCCAGGTGTCGGAGCAGATCCGAGCCCGGATCCTGTCCGCCGAGTGGCCACCGCACTACCGGCTACGCAGCGAGCCGGAGTTGGCGACCGAACTCGGCATTTCCCGTGGCACCCTGCGTCGGGCGCTGTCCACGCTGATCCGCGACGGCTTGCTGGTGCAGGTACGCGGTCGCGGCACCTTCGTCACCTCCACCGCGATCGAACCGTCGATCGCCCAGAAGCTGACCACCCTGTCCGAGGACTTCGCGCGGCAGGGAGTCACCGTCACCACGCAGGTGATCTCCCGGGAGGTCATGCCCGCGCCATCGCCGGTCGCGGCGCTGCTCGACCTTCGACCAGGCCAGTCGGTGCTGCGGTTGGCCCGACTGAGGTCCATCACCGCAGGTCCGGTCGCCTGGCTGGTCAACTACGTACGCGTGGACCTGGCACCCGGCCTGGAGCACGCCGACCTGGCCGACCGCTCCCTGTTCGGGTTGCTGGAGAACGACTACGGGCTCAAGATCAGCACCGGCCGGCGTACCTTCACCGCGACGGCCGCGTCCGGTCGGACCGCGGCGGCGCTTGAGGTACCGGAGAACTTTCCGCTGCTCTACCTCGAACAGATCACCTATCTCGACGACGGCCGGCCGATCGAGTACTCGGACGTGTGGATCCACAGCGAGCGGATGCGCGTCACCTCGCTGCTCTCCCGCCGCTGACGGGCCGGGCAGCCGGGGTCAGCCGCCGGAGTCGTCCAGCTCCGCGCCCTCGGGAACGGTGTCGTCGTCGCGGCTGGCCAGCCAGCCGTCGGGCAGGAAGACCTTGCCCGGTGAATTGGTGCGACCGCGCGGCTGGCCCAGCGTCTCCACCGGGAACGGCACCGCCGGGTCCAGCTTGCCGAGCAGGTCGTCGAGCTGGGCCAGGCTGTCGATCATCGCCAGGGAGCGGCGCAGCTCGCTGCCGACCGGGAAGCCCTTGAGGTACCAGGCGACGTGCTTGCGAAAGTCGGTGCAGCCGTCCCGCTCACCCCGGGCCGGGTTGCGGGCACCGGCGGTGAACTGCTCGACCAGCAGCTCGGCGTGCCGGCGCATGGTCACCGCCACCTCGCCGAGGGTGGGCAGCCGCCGCTGCGGCGAGCCGTTGAACGCCGCCTCCAGGTCGGCGAAGAGCCACGGCCGACCGAGGCAGCCACGGCCGATGACCACACCGTCGACGCCGGTGTGCGCCACCATCCGCAGCGCGTCGTCGGCCTCCCAGATGTCGCCGTTGCCGAGCACCGGCACGTCGAGGGCCTGCTTGAGGGTGGCGATGGCGTCCCAGTCGGCGGTGCCCGAGTACCGCTGCGCGGCCGTACGCCCGTGCAGGGCGACCGCGGCGACGCCGGCCTCCTGGGCGGCCAGCCCCGCCTCGACGTACGTCAGGTGGTCGTCGTCGATGCCCTTGCGCATCTTGACCGTGACCGGCACCCCGGCGGGTGACGCGGCGGCCACCGCGGCCCGCACCAGGCGGGCGAAGAGCCGCCGCCGCCAGGGCAGCGCCGCGCCGCCACCGCGTCGGGTCACCTTCGGCACCGGGCAGCCGAAGTTGAGGTCGACGTGATCGGCCAGATTCCGCTCGACCACGATCCGGACGGCGGCGGCGGTGGTCTCCGGGTCGGTGCCGTAGAGCTGGAGGCTGCGCGGGCGCTCGTCCGCTCCGAACGCGATCATCCGGAGCGTCTTCGGGTTCCGCTCGACCAGGGCGACCGTCGTGATCATCTCGCAGACGTAGATGCCGCCGCCCTGCTCCCGGCAGAGCTGCCGGAAGCCGACGTTCGTGATGCCGGCCATCGGGGCGAGCACCACCGGCGGCCACACCTGGTGCGGCCCGATGGCCAGCGGCGGCAGGTCGGTGGCGGGACGGAGGGCGGTTTCCACCGCTCAAGGGTACGCAGGCCGTGGTCAGCCCCGCCGCCACGGCCACCGGCGACCGCCGCGGTCCGGCTCCGAGGCACTCCGAAGAAGCTCCGCCGTCGCCGCTAGTTTGTGCCGGATCTCCATGCCGGTCACGCCGAGCAGATCGGCCAGCTGGCTGCCCTGCTCGACCACCAACCGGGCGCGCTCGACGTCGCCGATCATCAGCAGCGCCGGCGCGTAGATCGAGTAGGTGCTGGCCAGCTCCCAGATGGTGATCGGCTGATGCGGGTCGAGCGCCTTCAGACGCAGCTCCGTCGCCCGGGAGGCGGCCAGCGCCGCCTCCTGGGCATCGGACGCCGCACCCTGCTCCTGATGGCGGTGCAGCAGGGCGTTCGCGTAGTTGTGGTAGGCGGTGGCCATCGCCGCGCGGGTGCGCGGCCCCGCGCCAGGCGGCGGACCGGCGGTGTGCAGACCGATCTCGATCGCCTTCTCCAGCAACTGCAGCCGCGGACCGGGGCTGCCGGCCACGAACGCCGACTCGCCGGAGTCCACGAACGCGGTGATCAGCTCGGCCAGCGCCTCGTCCCGCCGCGGCTGGGTCGGATCGGGATGCTCCGCCGCCACCGCCTGATGGATCTCCGCGAACAGGACGATGGCCTCGTGGCCCGCCTCCTTCGCCCGTTCGTGGCGGCCCAGTGCGGTCGACAGCATGCCGTACCGCCACAGGGCCCGGGCCAGCTGGCGTTGATCGTGCCGGTCGACCCGGCTGCCCGCGACGGCCTGCCGGTACGCCTCGATGACCCGCGGCCAGAGCGCGTCCGCCTGCGGCCAGCGCGCCGGCTGGGTGGAGTACTCCCGCGCCCGTTCGAAGATCTCCTCGCGTGCTTCCGGCTCCACGTCGTCGGCCCTTCGTCGTCTCCGTGCGGCTCTGCCCGCCCTGGAGACATCATTGGCCATGGATGCCAGTCGCATGACCCGGTGAGTGCGGTCCGGACCGCACTCACCGGGGCGAGCCCGGGATCAGCAGCCGGGCAGGTGGTCGATCAGGTAGCGCTCGACCTGGTCGAGGCCGATCCGTTCCTGGGTCATGGTGTCCCGGTTCCGTACCGTCACCGCGTTGTCGTCGAGCGTGTCGAAGTCGACGGTGACGCAGAACGGGGTGCCGATCTCGTCCTGCCGGCGGTAGCGGCGACCGATGGCCTGCGAGTCGTCGAACTCGACCACCCAGCGCTTGCGCAGGTCGGCGGCGAGCTGCTTCGCCTTCGGCGAGAGCGCCTCGTTACGTGACAGCGGCAGCACCGCCACCTTGACCGGGGCCAGTCGCGGGTCGAAACGCATCACGGTGCGCTTGTCGACGCCACCCTTGGTGTTCGGCGCCTCGTCCTCGTCGTACGCCTCGAGCAGGAAGGCCAGCACCGCGCGGGTGAGGCCGGCGGCCGGTTCGATCACGTAGGGGATCCACCGCTCGCCCTTGGACTGGTCGAAGTACGACAGGTCGACGCCGGAGTGCTTGCTGTGCGTGGACAGGTCGAAGTCGGTGCGGTTGGCGATGCCCTCCAACTCGGCGAACTCGGTGCCGCCGAACTGGAACCGGTACTCGATGTCGACGGTGCGCTTCGAGTAGTGCGAGAGCTTCTCCTTGGGGTGCTCGTAGAAGCGCAGGTTGTTCTCCGACAGGCCGAGGTCGAGGTACCAGTTCCAGCGCTCGGCCAGCCAGTACTCGTGCCACTGCTCGTCGCTGCCCGGCTCGACGAAGAACTCCATCTCCATCTGCTCGAACTCGCGGGTACGGAAGATGAAGTTGCCCGGGGTGATCTCGTTGCGGAACGACTTGCCGGTCTGCGCGATGCCGAACGGCGGCTTCTTGCGGGCGACCGTCTCCACGTTGCGGTAGTTGACGAAGATGCCCTGGGCGGTCTCCGGCCGCAGGTAGTGCAGGCCCTCGTCGCTCTCCACCGGGCCGAGGTAGGTCTTCATCAGGCCGTTGAACATCCGGGGCTCGGTGAAGGTGCCCTTGTTACCGCAGTTGGGGCAGTTCAACTCGGCCAGCGAGGTCGGCGGACGGCCGTGCTTGGCCTCGTACGCCTCCTCGAGATGGTCGGCGCGGAACCGCTTGTGGCAGGACTGGCACTCGGTCAGCGGGTCGACGAAGGCCTCCAGGTGCCCGGAGGCGGCCCACACGTCGCGGGCGAGGATCACCGCGGAGTCCAGACCCACCACGTCGTCGCGCTGCTGGACCATGGTCTTCCACCACTGCCGGCGCACGTTCTCCTTGAGCTCCACGCCGAGCGGACCGTAGTCCCAGGCCGACCGGGTGCCCCCGTAGATCTCGCTGGAGGGGAAGACGAAGCCTCGGCGCTTGGCGAGGCTGACGACGGCGTCGATACGGTCGGCTGGCATTTTTCCTCCTACGCCGACTGGCGGTCGGCGGGGACGTCACGGTCGGCGGGGACGGTTCGGGACCACGGTACGACCGGTGCGGTCCCGAACCCAGCACATTACCTGCGGCCGGTCAGTTGACTCCGCAGACCTCCATGCCGCCGGTCTGCGGATCCTGGGCGAGCACGACCTGCTGGCGTTCCTGGCCGCCGCCACGGTAGGTCACCTCCACCGGCACGGTGAGCGTGGTGGTGTCCACCTCACCGACCCGGTAGGAGGAGATCTGCGGTTCGGCGGCGGAGCGGCGTTCGAACTCCTGCCGGGACTCGCGCCGCCGGGCGTCCTCGCAGAGTTGGTCGTACGCCCGGCCGTAGTCACCGTCGGAGAGCGCCCGGTAGTAGTCGCCGGAGACCGTGCGGCCCTGCTCCTCGATCGCCTGCACCCCACTGACCAGCAGGCCGACGACCGCCGTGCCGCCACCGCCGCAACAGAGCAGCAGGGCCAGCGCTCCCGCGCCGAGACCGAGCCAGAGCCGGGACCGACCTCCCTCGGTCGGCGGCGCCGCGAACGGCGGCGCCACCCCGGGCCCGGGCGGCGGCACCGGCGCCCCCTGCTCCGGGCTGGACGGCAGCGGACCGGGCGGTAGCTGACCAGCGGCCGGCGGGCCGGGCACCTGGTGGGCCGGCGGCGAACCGGGTGACGTCGGGCTGGGCGGTGGCGCCGCCGGGCCCGGTTCGGGACCGGGCGACGTCGGGTCGGGTTGCTGTTGGCCGGCGGGCGGCGGCGCATCGGTGCCGGGCAGCGAAGGGTCTGGTGGTGGGGCTGCCGGTCCGGGAGCGGTCATGGAAGCCAGCGTAGTGCCCGGCGACTCAGCGGTAAGGACCCGCAGCCCGGTCGCTGGCCACCGTGACCACGTCCCCGCCCGGCACGGCGGTCGCCAACGGCTCGTACGCGGAGGGCTCGTCGAGACTCTCGGCGAGCAGCGGCACCGCCGTGATCTTCACATCGAATCCGCCGAGGGCGCGGCGGTAGGTGCCCACCGACTCCCACTCGGTGACCAGGCACCAGTGACGGGGGTCGTCCAGCGCCCGGACCAGTTGTCCGCGCTGGTAGCCGGGCCGCGCGGCCAGCGCCGCGAGGGCCGCGTGGGCTCGGGCGGCGAACGCGTCGGCGACGTCTTCGTCGACCACGAACCGGTTGGTCACCAGCACCGGCTCCTCCTCCTCGTAGAGTCTGTGGGATGCAGCGTACGCAGCCTGGGATCGCCGCCCGACTGGCCCGGACCAACCCGACGACGGTGTTCCTGGTCACCCTCGTCCTCGCGCTCGTCGCGTTCTTCGCCCCGGGCGTGATCGGTGGGCTGTTGACGCTGCTGCTGGCCGGCGCGCTGGCGGCCCTGCTGGTGACCACCTGGTCGGTGCAGACGCCGCAGACCCGGGCGATCCGGCTGATCGTGCTGACCCTGCTGGTCACCGCCGGCCTGGTGAAGCTGCTCTGACATGCAATCATGCGTTTTTGACAATCATTGTCGTTGTCGCGGAAAGTCGAGGACATGACCTTCCGCTCCGCCCCGCGCGCCCTGGCCACCGCCACGGCCGCCCTGCTCGCCCTGACCGGCGTCACCGCCTGTTCGAACGACGACAGCCCGGCCGGCGCCGACCCGCAGCGGGTCGACGTGGTGGCCGGTTTCTACCCGTTGCAGTTCCTCGCCGAGCGGATCGGCGGCGACGCCGTGGCCGTGACCAGCCTGGCCCGCCCCGGTGCGGAGCCGCACGACCTGGAGCTGAACCCGGGCCAGGTCGGCCAGATCAGCGAGGCGGAGCTGGTCCTGTTCCTGCACGGCTTCCAGCCCGCCGTGGACGAGGCGGTCGAGCAGCAGGCCGGTGACCGCGCCTTCGACGTGGCGACCGTGGAGCCCCTGCTGGACGCCACCGCCGGTGGCCACGACCACGACCACGAGGGCGAGGAGCACGCCGAAGGCGAGGAGCACGCCGAGGAGACGTCCGAGGGGGCCAAGGACCCGCACGTCTGGCTCGACCCGACCCGACTGGCCACCATCGGTGACAAGCTCGCCGAGCGGCTCGGCACGGTCGACCCGGACCGGGCCGGTGACTACACCGCGCGGGCGGCCACCCTGCGTACCGAGCTGGAGAAGCTGGACACGGAGTTCGCCGAGGGGCTGAAGACCTGCCAGCGCCGGGAGATCGTGGTCAGCCACACCGCGTTCGGCTACCTGGCGCAGAAGTACCAGCTGGAGCAGATCGGCATCACCGGGCTCACCCCGGAAGACGAGCCGTCCCCGCAGCGACTGGCCGCGGTCACCGAGGAGGCCCGGGAACACCAGGCCACCACGATCTTCTTCGAGACGCTGGTCAGCCCGAAGGTGGCCGAGACCATCGCCCGCGAGGTCGGCGCCCAGACCGCCGTGCTGGATCCGATCGAGGGCCTGTCAGCCGAGGGCGACGGGGACTACCTTTCGGTGATGCGTACCAACCTGCAAACCCTGAGGACGGCGTTGAGCTGCTCGTGACACCTGACGTCATCACCGTCACGCACGGGGTGGTCGGCTACGACGGCCGCCCCGTGCTTCGTGACGTTTCGCTCACCGTGACCGCCGGTGAGGTGGTCGCGGTTCTCGGCGCCAACGGCTCCGGCAAGTCCACCCTGATCCGCGCCATCCTCGGGCTCGTCCCGCTGAGCGCCGGCACAGTGACCCTCTTCGGCCGACCGGTCCGCCGGTTCCGCGAGTGGCACCGCGTCGGGTACGTCCCCCAGCGCCTCGGCGCGGGCAGCGGCGTGCCGGCCACCGTCGCCGAGGTGGTCGCCGCCGGACGGCTGGCCCGCCGGGGAGTCCTGCGTCCACCCGGACGCGCCGACCGGGAGGCCGTCGCCGAGGCGCTGCGCGCCGTCGGCCTGGCTGACCGGGCGAAGGACCCGGTCAGCACCCTCTCCGGCGGGCAGCAGCAGCGCACACTCATCGCCCGGGCCCTGGCCGGGCGGCCCGAACTGCTGATCCTCGACGAGCCGACAGCCGGCGTGGACGCGGCCAGCCAGGAGGCGTTCGCCGGTGCGCTGCACGACTTCACCGTCGGCGGAGGCACCGTCCTGCTCGTCGCCCACGAGCTGGGTCCGCTGCGCCCGGTGATCGGCCGGGCGATCGTCGTACACCAGGGGTTCGTGGCGCACGACGGCGCCGTGCCGGAGCCGGCCGGGCACCACGCCGCGCCCGACCACGACCACGTGCATCCGCACGGTCCCGAGGAGCCCGCCGGGCTGTGGAGCGCACGATGAGCCTCTTCCAGTACGAGTACATGCAGCTTGCGCTGGTCAGCGCTCTGATCATCGGGCTGACCGCGCCCGCGCTCGGCATCTACCTGGTGCAGCGGCGGCTGGCGCTGATCGGTGACGGCATCGGGCACGTCGCGCTGACCGGGGTCGGTGCCGGTCTGCTCTTCCAGACCTCCCCCGTGATCATGGCAGTGATCGCGGCCACCATCGGCGCGATCGCCATCGAGCTGATCCGCGAGCGCGGCCGGACCTCCGGCGACCTGGCCCTCGCGCTGCTCTTCTACGGCGGCATCGCCGGCGGGGTGGTGCTGGTCGGGCTCTCCGACAGCACCAGCTCCAACCTCAACGCGTACCTGTTCGGGGCGTTGAGCACGGCGTCCCGGGGGGACGTCGCCACCATCGCGGTGCTCGGTGCGGCGGTGCTGATCGCGATGATCGGGCTGCGGCCGGCGCTGTTCGCCGTCTGCCACGACGAGGAGTACGCCCGCGTCTCCGGCCTGCCGGTACGCACGCTCAACCTGCTGCTCGCGATCACCACGGCGATCACGGTGACGATCGCCATGCGCGCGGTCGGCGTACTGCTGATCAGCGCGCTGATGGTCGTCCCGGTGGCCACCGCGCAGCAGGTCACCCGAGGGTTCCGCAGCACCATGGCGGCGGCGATGGCACTGGGTCTGTTCGCCGGCGGGGCGGGCATCTGGATGGCGGCGCTCGCCGACACCGCGCCCGGCGCCTCGGTGGTGGTGCTCGCGATCGCCTCGTTCGTGACGGTCACCCTGCTGGCCGCCGGTTGGCGCCGGCTCCGGCGGACCCGGCCCCAGCCCACGCCGGCTCCGGAGCCCCACGAGGTGGTGCTCGGCGGGTCCTGATCCTGAGCGGTGCACCGGTATTGGTTACCGTTGCAGGGTGACCAGCGGATCCGGCTATGACGCGTACGAGGGTGCCAGCGAGTTGCTGCGCGCCCTCTCGGCACCGATCCGGCTGGCGATCGTCAGCGAGCTGGCCGGCGGTGAGCGCTGCGTGCACGAGCTGGTGGACAAGCTCGGGGTGGCTCAGCCGCTGGTTTCCCAGCACCTGCGGGTGCTTCGTGGGGCGGGCGTGGTCCGGGGTTCCCGGCGCGGGCGGGAGATCGCCTACACCCTGGTCGACGAGCACGTCGCGCACATCGTGGCGGACGCGGTCAGCCACGCCGGGGAGGGATCATGAGCGAGCGAATCATCAGGCTCAGTGCGGAGGTGCCTCATGACGGCACGCAGCGAAGCGGAGTGGCGTCATGAGCGACAGTGGTACGGCGGTTCGCAACACTCGTCAGCGTTCGGCGGTGAGTGCCCTGCTGGCCGAGACGGAGGGCTTCCACAGCGCCCAGGAGCTGCACGCGATGCTGCGTGATCGCGGCGAGCGGGTCGGGTTGACCACGGTCTACCGGACGCTGCAGGGGCTGGCCGACGCGGGCGAGATCGACGTGATGCGCCCGCCGGGCGGTGAGCACCTGTACCGCCGGTGCAGCGAGGGGCACCACCATCACCTGGTCTGTCGAGCCTGTGGGCGTACCGTCGAGGTCGCCGGCCCGACCGTGGAGGCCTGGGCCGATCGCGTCGCCGCACAGCACGGTTTCACCGACGTCAGCCACACCCTGGAGATCTTCGGCACCTGCCCCACCTGCGCCCGCTGACCAACCCCACCCACCGCCCGCCGCCCGCCGTCTTGCACTTCCGGTCGGGACAGATGCTGCTCTGACGGGCGGTTGTCGGGGTGCCGGGGGGCGGGGCACGTGGCAGGCTGTCCGGCGTGAAGATCTACGCTGATCGTTTCCCGACCGCGCTACGACAGCTGCTCACCGACCTGCTCGTCGTCGCCTGGGTGTACGCGACGATCCGGGGCGCACTGTGGCTGCACGACCTGGTGCAGAGACTTGCCGTACCCGGACAGAAGCTGGAGGGGGCGGGCGGCGGACTCGCCGACAATCTCGCCGAGGCCGGCGGCAAGGTCGGCCGGGTGCCGCTGGTCGGCGACGAGCTGACCGCACCCTTCGAGCGGGCGGCCGGTGCCGCCCGCTCGCTGGCCGAGGCCGGCCGCGACCAGCAGGAACTGGTCGACCAGTTGGCGCTGGCGCTGGCCGTCGGCCTGCTGATCGTGCCGCTCGGACTCGTGGTGTTCGGCTGGCTGCCGCTGCGGGTGCGTTGGATGCGCCGGGCGAGCTCGGCGGCGACGCTGGCCGCCGCGCCCGCCGGCCGGGATCTGCTGGCCCTGCGCGCGCTGGCCGGCCAGCCGCTGCGCAAGCTAACCCGGATCGCCCCCGACGTCGCCGAGGCGTGGCGACGCGGCGACGACACCACCGTCAACGCACTGGCCGCCCTCGAACTCCGCCGCCTCGGCCTCCGCGACCCCCAAGCCCCCTGAACCCTCCCCACCCCTCCCACCCATCCACCCACCCCACCCGTCGATCATGAAGTTGTTGTCATCGATATCGGCGTGTCGCGACAACAACTTCATGATCGACCCCGACGACGAGGCGGCGGCTGAAGGCGGGGCGGGGCGGGGGGTGGTCAGGGGGTGGGGGGTGGTCAGGGGGTGGGGGGTGGGGGGAGGCGGCGGCGGGCGTCGTCGGTGACGGTGGAGGGGCCGGGGGTCCAGGGGGCCACCCAGGGCAGGTCGGTGGGCGGGGTGACGACGCCGTCCTCCAGGGCCGCGTAGCGGCCGGCCAGGATGCGCTTGGCGGCGGTCACGTCGATCGAGTCGGTGTTCTCCCACAGGGCGGTGAACAGGGCGTCGACCCGGACCTTGGCCTGCCGGCAGAACAGGTCGGCCAGTTCCACGTTCTCCGGCCGGGTGTCGCGCTCGGCGCGGGCGCGCACGCAGACCGCGCTCATCGCGAACAGTTCCGCGCCGATGTCCACCACCCGGCCGAGGAACGCCTGCTTGCGCTCCATCTTCCCCTGCCAGCGGGACATCGCGTAGAAGGTGGACCGGGCCAGCTTCCGACTGGCGCGCTCCACGTGCCGCAAGTGACCGGCGAGCGGGCCGAACTCGCCGTACCCGGTGGGCTGCTGCCCCTTGCCGACCGCGAGGGTCGGCAGCCACCGCGCGTAGAACGCACCCGCCCGGGCACCGGCCTTCGCCTTGCGGGCGAGCCCGGCGTCGGGATCGATGATGTCGCCCGCCACCGAGAGGTGCGCGTCCACCGCCTCGCGCGCGATGAGCAGGTGCATGATCTCCGTCGAGCCCTCGAAGATCCGGTTGATCCGCAGGTCGCGGAGCATCTGCTCGACCGCAGCCGGACGTTCGCCCCGGGCGGTGAGCGAGTCGGCCGTCTCGTACCCTCGGCCGCCGCGGATCTGGACCAGTTCGTCGGCGATCCGCCAGGCCATCTCGCTGGCGTACAGCTTGACCAGCGCCGCCTCGATCCGGATGTCGTTGCGGTCGTCGTCGGCGAGCAGGCAGCAGAGGTCGAGCATGGTCTCCATGCCGTACGTGGTCGCGGCGATGAAGGAGAGCTTCTGGGCGACCGCCTCGTGCTCACCCACCGGCCGGCCCCACTGGACCCGCTCCGCCGACCACTCCCGGGCCACGTTCAACGCCCACTTGCCGGCGCCGACGCACATCGCCGGCAGCGACAACCGGCCCGTGGTCAGCGTGCTCAGGGCGATCCGCAGCCCCTTGCCCTCGCCACCGATGACGTTCTCCTTCGGTACGAAGACGTCGTGGAAGCGGGTGAGGCTGTTCTCCAGTCCACGCAGGCCGAGGAAGGCGTTGCGCCGCTCGACGGTGATGCCCTCGGCGTCACCGTCGACCACGAAGGCGGTGATGCCGCCACGACGCCCCTCGCCCTTCGGCACCCGGGCCATCACCACGAGCTGGGTGGCCACGGTGCCGTTCGTGGCCCACAACTTCACGCCGTTGATCCGGTAGCCGGTGCCGTCGGGCGTCGGTTCGGCGGTGGTCGCCAGGCGGGCCGGGTCGGAGCCCACATCCGGCTCGGTGAGCAGGAACGCGGAGACCTCCCCGGCGGCCAGTCGGGGCAGGAAACGGCGCTTCTGCTCCTCGCTGCCGAACATCTTCAACGGCTGTGGCACACCGATCGACTGGTGCGCCGACAGCAGTGCGCCGATCGCCGGGCTGACCGAGCCGGCCAGCATCAACGCCCGGCAGTAGTGCAGGTTGCTCAGGCCCAGCCCGCCGTACTCCCGACCGATCTTCATCCCGAAGGCACCCAGCCGGGCCAGCCCCTGGAACACCTCGTCGGGGATCCGCGCGTCGCGTTCGATCGCCGCGCCGTCCACCTCGGCGGCGACGTAGTCGCGGAGCCGGCCGAGGAACTCCTCGGCGCGGGCCTGTTCCTCCGGATCCGGCCGCGGCCACGGGTCGATCAGGTCGAGCCGCAGCCGCCCCAGGAAGAGTTCCTTGCCGAAGCTGGGCCGGTCCCAGGTGGTCTGCCGGGCCGCCTCGGCGACCTGACGCGCCTCCTTCTCGGACACCTGACCGGCCGCGTCCGGAGTGGACGCCCGGCGCGCGGTATCCGGCGACGGGTCGGCGTTACGGCTGTCGGTGGCTGACGGACGGTGGTTCTCGGCGATGGCCACGGCAAACCCCCGGGCTCGATCCGGACAGTCGGACTGTTCCGCCTGCTCAGCAGGCTACCCGTGTTCGTTACCCAATGGTAGCCACGGATATCCGCGGCAGTGGCCGGGCTCAGCCCTGGTTCAGGCCGCTCGGGTCCTCGTCGTCGTCGATGTCGTCCTCACCCCAGTTACGCCGGGCGAACGGCAGGATCATCCACAGGGTCAGGAACCACAGGCCGGCGACGGCACTGAGCACGAAGGCGATCGGTCGAGCGAGCACGAAGTCGGTGATCAACAGCACCGAACTCACCATCGCGATCAGCATGAAGGCGAGACCGCCGCTGGCCATCCGGTGGGCGAAGCGCACCAGTTCCGGCTTGCGTCCCTGCCGGAACAGCGCCCGGTGGAAGGCCACCGGGGAAATGATCATCGCGGTGGCGCCGGCGGCGGCCAGCAGCGCGACGATGTAGACGTCCCGCTGAAACTGGGTGGTGTCGTCGAAGCCGGCGCTGAACGGCAGGGTCAGCAGGAAGGCGAACAGGATCTGCACGCCGGTCTGCGCGACCCGCAATTCCTGCAACAGGTCGGCAAAGTTGCGCTGCCACCGCTGCTTCTCGGTTTCCTTTGACACCGCGGACCTCCGGGAGACTCCGCCGGCCAGCCGCCGGCGGTCACGCTGATGCCCCACGCGGTGCGAACCGAAACCCGCTCAGGATCCCCGTGCCCGCTCTCCGCCCACTCAAACCGCCGGGCGCACCCGGGCCAGGATCGCCTCGGCCAACGGCGTCGGTGCCTCGTCGGGGATCCAGTGGGTGACCCCGGCCAGTTCGACGAATCGGAGGTCCCCGGTCACGTGAGCGGCGCACGCCTGCGCGGCCACCCGCCCGATGGCCACGTCCCCGTCGCTCCAGACGAACGTGGTGGGCACCGACACCGGGCCGGTCGCCGCCAGATCCGCCTTCGACATCGCCCGGTACCAGTTCAAGGCGGCGGTCAACGCGCCCGGTTCGCGCATCGGATCGGCGTACGCCGCCACCCGTGCCGCGTCGCCGACGCCGCGCAGCAGCCGGCGCAACCCGACCGCGCCGAGCGACAACAACGTCTTCTCGGCCACCCCCGGCTGCCGGAACAGCAGCATGTACGCCGAGCGTGCCTTCTGTTGCGGATCGTTCACCAGCGCGTACGCCATGGCGGCCGGATGTGGCACGGAGACGGCGGTCAGCGTGCGCACCCGGTCCGGATGGGTGGCCGCCAGTGCCCACGCGACGACCGCGCCCCAGTCGTGCCCGACCACGTGCGCGGCGGGCACCCCGAGGGCGTCCAGCACCGCCACCGCGTCGGCGACAAGCTCCCCCAGCCGGTACGCCTCGACCTCGGCGGGCCGGGCCTGCGGCGAGTAGCCCCGCTGGTCGAGCGCGTAGCTGCGCAGACCGGCGGCGTGCAGGGCCGGCAGCACCCCGTCCCACTCGCCCGAGTGCTGCGGAAAACCGTGCAGCAGCAGCACCGGTTCGCCCTGCTCCGGACCGCCGGTGGCGACGTCGAACCGCAGACCCCGGGCCTCGATACGCATCCCGGCAGCCTACCGAGCACCCGGGACCGCGCCAGACGAGCGGCGCCCGCAGGGGGCCCGCAGGGGGTGGCGCGTGGTTAGTCGTACGGGCGCTTGGGGACGGGCACCTGCCGCCAGGACTCGACCTCCAGGTAGGGGATCTCGGCGTCGTTCACCGGGTCCCGGCCGAGCCGGTCGCTGTAACGGCCGATCACCTCCACCCAGCTGTCCTCGGGCAGCCCGGCCGGTACGTCGCCGGTCAACCCGAGCTTGACCGGGCGGCCGTCGGCGGCGCAGCAGGACAGCACCATCCGGGCCAGGATCGGCTGGCCGTCCGCGCCGGTGACGATGAAGCCGGTGAGCTGCACCCGCCGGTCGCCGATCGACGTGCCTCGGTCGAACAGCGCCCGCGAGGCGTAGTCCAGGACGCTGACCTGCACCGGGTCGCCCTCCGGCAACGGCGGGTAGTCCGACTGCTGTTGGCTGCTCAGCGCGGTGCCGGCCTGGCCCGCCGCGTACGAGCCGAGGGCCGGCGGGGCGACCAGCAGCAGGCCGAGCACGGGCAGGATCAGCAGCCAACCGACCCGTGGCTCGTGATGGGCATGCCCGTGCCCGTCGTGCCCGTCGGCAGGCCCGCTCGCCGGACCGCCAGCGTCGACGTCCGGGACGTCGACGCTGCCGCCGGCCGGGACACTGCCGCCGACAGCGGCACCGTCGCCACCGGCGGGAGCGCCGCCGGGTTCGCCGGCCGGGGCCAGCGCGCGGGGGGCCGCGGGGCGCAGCTCGTACCAGAGGGTCATGATCGCCCCGGCGACCAGCAGCAGGCCGGCGGCGATCAGGAAGGGGCGCAGCCCTTCCTTGACGTAGCGCAGGTAGAGGTCGGTGACGCTGGCCCGGATCACCGCACCGCCGAGCAGCAGCAGGATCACCGCCTGCGCCTGCCGGTTCACAGCAGCACCGCCCCGGCGCCGGCGGCGACAAGCAGGGCCACCACGAAGGTGGTCGGTGCGAACCGGAAGGCGAAGCGTCGACCGAACACACCGGCCTGCATCGAGATCAGCTTGAGATCGACCATCGGCCCCACCACCAGGAAGACCAGTCGGGACGTGAGCGAGAACTGGGACAGCGAGGCCGCGACGAAGGCGTCGGCCTCCGAGCAGAGCGAGAGCAGCACGGCGAGCAACGCCAGCGCCAGGATCGACAACCACGCGTTGTCGGCCAGGGTCTGCAACCACCGCTCCGGCACCAGCACGTTGATGCTGGCGGCGGCCATCGCGCCGAGCACCAGGAAACCACCGGCGTGCGTCACGTCGTGGCGTACCGCGGCCCAGAAGGCCCGGCCCCGGGACGCGTCGTCCAGTTCCGGACGACGCGGCATCCTGATCCATTCGGTACGCCCGAGCCGCAGCCAGAGCCAACCCATGATCATGGCGACGATCAGGCTGGCGACGCCCCGGGCGAGCACCATCTCGGGGTTGTTCGGGAAGGCCACCGCGGTGGCGGTGAGCACGATCGGGTTGACGGCCGGGGCGGCGAGCAGGAACGCCAGCGCGGCGGCCGGCGTGACACCGCGCCGGATCAGTGACCCGGCGATCGGCACCGAGCCGCACTCGCAGCCCGGCAGCACCACCCCGGCCGCGCTGGCCGCCGGTACCGCCAGTGCCGGGTGCCGGGGCAGCGCCCTCGCCCAGAAGGATCGGGGTACGAACACCGCGATCACCGCGGAGAGCAGCACGCCGAAGACCAGGAACGGCACCGCCTGCACCATGATCGAGACGAAGACAGTGGTCCAGGTCTGGATGCGGGGATCGTCCAGGGCGGCGGCGATCGGCTCCCGAAAGATGATCAGGAGGATCAGCAGCGCCGCCAGGACCTCCACCGAGCCGATCCGGTCGCCGAGCCAGCGCCGGGGCGGCTCGCCAGCGGCGGGCTCCGGGGTGCGGGTTCCGGTGTCGACGCCCCCGGCCGAGGCCCGACCGCCCGGTTCGCCCGGGACGGCCCGGTCAGTGTCTGTGGTCACCCGTCACCCTTCGGCCGTGGCGGATCGGCGGACTGAGATTACCGTCCGGCGCGGATGACGTCGATGGATGTCACAGATTCGGTCGGCCGCAGCCGCGTCCCCGGCCGACCGGACCAGCCGGACGCGAACACCCGTCGTGACCTGGGTGGATCACATTGCCGGTGGATCTTCCATGGTGTTAGCGTCGGCGGGACAGACAACACCTCCGACAGGGGAGCGCACAGCGCTGAGAGTGCGGGTCCGCCCGCAGACCCTCCGTACCTGATCTGGGTAATGCCAGCGCAGGGAGTTCGGTCCACCTCCAGCCCGCCACCGTCCGGCGCCGCCGGGCGGAGCGTGCGTCTTGCCTGGTTCGCATCCGGACTGGGAGCAATCATCGTGCAGACAACTGACAGCAACCGCTGGCGCACCATCGACATCGTGGTGGCGTCGGTCATCGCGGTCGCCTTCGGCGTCATCTTCTGGGCCTGGGGCGTGGTGTGGAGCGCCACCGAGGGCGCCTTCAGCTTCTTCCCGCCGGCACAGACGCTCATCTACGGTGTCTGGCTGGTGCCGGCCGTCCTCGGCGGCCTCGTCATCCGCAAGCCCGGCGCCTCGCTGTACTGCGAGTTGCTGGCGGCGGTCATCTCGGCCCTGCTCGGTAGCCAGTGGGGCACCATCGTCCTGTTGCAGGGACTGATGCAGGGCCTCGGCGCCGAGCTGGCCTTCGCCGCCTTCCGGTACCGCTCGTACCGGCTGCCGGCCGCCCTGCTGGCCGGCGCGCTGACCGGCCTGAGCGCGGCGATCTTCGACTTCGTCTACTGGAACGCCGAACGCGACATCGCCACCTACCGCCTGCCCTACGCCGCGCTCACCGTCGTCAGCGCCACCGTGATCGCCGGTGCCGGCGCCCACGCCCTCACCCGTGCCCTCACCCGCACCGGCGTCCTCGACCGCTTCCCCGCCGCCCGCGAACGCCCCCTCGTCTGACCTCGGAACCCGGCCACGTTGATCATGAGGTCAGCGGCAACTTCGGTCTCCACAGCAACCGTCAACCTCATGATCGACAGGGAGGAAGGAGGGGTGGGAGGGATGGGCGCGGGGGTGTGGGTGCGGGGGTTCGGATGGCGGCATGCCGGGAGGCGTGGCTGGGCGGTGCGTGGGGTCGATCTGCGGGTGGAGCGCGGTGAGAAGGTGCTGCTGCTCGGGGCGTCGGGGGCCGGTAAGAGCACCCTGCTGGCGGCGCTGGCCGGGCTGCTGCCCGAGGACTCCGGGGAGCACGAGGGCACCATCGAGATCGACGGCCGGCCGGTCGGCGAGGCCCGCGACGGGGTCGGCATCGTCTTCCAGGATCCGCAGTCCCAGCTCGTCATGGCTCGCAGCGGTGACGACGTGGCGTTCGGGCTGGAGAACCGGGGCGTGCCGACCGGACAGATCTGGGACCGGGTCGACGAGGCGCTGCGCCGGGTCGGCTTCCCGTACCACCGGGACCGACCCACCGCGGCGCTCTCCGGCGGTGAACAGCAGCGCCTCGCCCTGGCCGGCGTGCTGGCGCTGCGTCCCGGTCTGCTGCTGCTGGACGAACCCACCGCCAACCTCGACCCGTCCGGTGCCGCCCTGATCCGCGCCGCGCTCGGCCGGGCGGTGGACGCCGACACCAGCCTGATCCTGGTCGAACACCGGGTGGCCGAGGCGCTACCCCTGGTCGACCGGGTGGTGGTGCTCGAACCCGGCGGCGGGATCCGCGCCGACGGCCCGCCGGAGGCGGTCTTCGCCGCGCACGGCGACGCCCTCGCCGCAGCGGGAGTCTGGGTGCCCGGCCGCACGATCCCGCCGCGCCGGGCCGCGGGTCCGGCGGGTGAGGTGCTGCTCACCGCCGAACGGCTCGGCCAGCCGCCCCGGCTGTCCCCCACCGACCTGACCGTACGCGCCGGTGAGGCGCTCGCCGTGCTCGGTCGCAACGGCGCCGGGAAGTCCACCCTGGCGCTGCTGCTCGGTGGACTCCTCCGGCCCGGCACCGGGCGGCTGGTGGCGAGCCCGGAACTGGCCGGTGTGTACGCGCTGACCGCGCCGCACCGGTGGCGGGCACCGGCACTGACCCGCCGGATCGGGTCGGTGTTCCAGAATCCCGAGCACCAGTTCGTCACCGGCACGGTCTTCGACGAACTGGCCCTGGGGCCGAGGCGGACCGGGGTGCCCGAGCCGACGGTCCACGACCGGGTGGCGCAGTTGCTGGATCGGTTGCGGCTGGACCGACTCGCCGCCGCCAACCCGTACACCCTCTCCGGTGGCGAGGCGCGGCGGCTGAGTGTGGCGACCGCCCTGGCCACCGCGCCCCGCCTGCTGATCTGCGACGAACCCACCTTCGGCCAGGACCGGCGCACCTGGCGGGAACTCGTGGACCTCCTCGCCGACCTGCGCGACGCCGGCCACGGCCTGGTCGCCGTCACCCACGACGCCGAGTTCGTGGCCGCGCTGGCCGACCGTACGCTCACCCTCACGCCGCCCGACGCCGACCCGGTGCCGCGATGA
Source organism: Verrucosispora sp. WMMC514 (assembly GCF_027497295.1). NCBI lineage: Bacteria > Bacillati > Actinomycetota > Actinomycetes > Micromonosporales > Micromonosporaceae > Micromonospora > Verrucosispora sp. WMMC514. Next base: position 903,787 of record NZ_CP114906.1, read on the forward strand.
TCACCCTGGAGCCGATCGCCCGGCCGGGCGCGCCGTTGGCCCGGCGCAATCCGGTGGCCAAGCTGGCGGCGGCGATGCTCTTCGCGTTTCCGCTGATGACCACGCTGGACCCGGTCACCCCGGCCATCGCGATCGCGGTGGAGCTGGCGGTGCTGCCGCTGTTCGGGGTGCACCCCGGGCTGCTGGCCCGACGTGCCTGGCCACTGCTGGCCGCCGCGGGCGGCATCCTGGTCACGCTCGTGCTCTTCGCCGCCGACCGGTCGGGCCGCGTACTGCTCGACGCGGGGCCGATCGTGGTGACCTCGGGCGTACTGATCACCGCCCTCGGTCTGGTGCTGCGGCTGTTCGCGGTGGCGCTGCCCGGCGTGATCGTCTTCGCCACCACCGACCCGACCGACCTGGCCGACGCACTTGTGCAGAACGCCAGGGTGCCGGCCCGGTTCGCCATCGGGGCACTGGCGGCGTTCCGGTTGGTGCCGCTGCTCGGCCAGGAGTGGCAGATGATCACCGTTGCGCGCCGGGCGCGCGGAGTCGAGGCGGGGCGCGACCCGGTGGCCCGGCTGCGGCTGTTCGTCTCGACAGCGTTCACGCTGCTGGTCGGGGCGATCCGGCGGGGCACCCGGCTCGCCGTGGCGATGGACGCCCGAGGCTTCGACAGTGGCGTACCGCGCACGGTCGCCCGCCGCCAGCGTTTCGTGGCGGCCGACTGGCTGCTCGTGGTCGGCGCGACGGCGACCGCCGGGGCCGCGCTGGCCGTCAGCGTGGCGCTCGGCACCTTCCGCCCGCTGATCGGCTGACGCGCCACCGCATCCCCGACCGGATCGAAGCGCCCCCGGCGCTCGACTGTCCGTTCCCGACCTGCCACCGGCCGACCTCAGCGCCGCGACGCGGGCAGGCGACGGGCCGGGTGCGCTCACCGACGCGCACCCGGCCCTCGCGCCGGCCCGTCAGCTACGCCGGAAGGCGTAGCGGCGGACCTGGCCGGTCCGCTGGCCGCGTCCGACACCGGTGGTACCGGTGGCCGGTGGCCCCGCCTTGGGGGCGGCGGGCCGCCCGGTCGGCAGGGTGGGAACCGGCGCGATCGCGACGTCGTCCAGGTTCGCCGGCGTGACGGCGGCGAGTTCCGCCGAGTGGCGGTCGGGACGGGATTTACGGGAGCTGCGCTTGGCGGGCATCTGTGCCTCCTCGCTCGGCCGGCGACCGGTGGCCGGTCGGTCGGCCGCGTCGTGAGGACCGCCACCTGGGCGGTCGGGGACGGTTCGGACTGCTGCCCGGGACCGGCCACGAAGGACGCCATCGCCGATGGCGGATGGACACACGCGGACGCCCGGGAGCGCACGGGTCGCGGCACGACAGCGGCGAACCCGGCTCGGGAAAGAGGGCGTCAGTAGCGCATGCCCGCACGTTATCGCCCAGGCGAGGTCGGCGCAGCCGAATTAACGTCACCGCTCCGCGCGGGGGTCGTGGTGCGCTACGCGACCACCTGATGACCAGCGGTGGGGGGACGGCGCACGGCGCCCGGGTGCCGCGATACCGTCGCAGCACTACAGGCAGACGGCGGAAGGTGGCGACGAGGATGGCGGATCGGGCTACGGCGCAGATCGGTGTGACCGGGCTGGCGGTGATGGGCCGCAACCTGGCCCGCAACCTGGCCCGCAACGGGTTCACCGTGGCGTTGCACAACCGCTCGCCGGAACGGACCCGGTCGCTGGTGGCGGAGCACGGCGACGAGGGCACCTTCGTCCCGACGGAGTCCCTGGCGGACTTCGTCGCCGCGCTGGAGCGGCCCCGCGCGGTGATCATCATGGTCAAGGCGGGCGGGCCCACCGACGCGGTGATCGACGAGTTGGTGCCGCTGCTGGAGGCGGGCGACATCATCATCGACTGCGGCAACGCGCACTTCGCCGACACCCGCCGCCGCGAGGAGGCGCTGCGGGCGCACAGCCTGCACTTCGTCGGCACCGGTGTATCCGGTGGCGAGGAGGGCGCGCTGTGGGGGCCGAGCATCATGCCGGGCGGCTCGGCCGAGTCGTACCGCAAACTCGGACCGATCTTCGAGAAGATCGCCGCGCAGGTCGACGGCGTGCCCTGCTGCCAGCACGTCGGGCCGGACGGCGCCGGGCACTTCGTCAAGATGGTCCACAACGGCATCGAGTACGCCGACATGCAGCTCATCGCCGAGGCGTACGACCTGCTGCGGGCCGGGTTGGGGGCGGAGCCGGCGGAGATCGCGCAGATCTTCCGGGAGTGGAACTCCGGTGAGCTGGAGTCGTTCCTGATCGAGATCACCGCCGACGTGCTGGCGCACACCGACGCCGCCACCGGGCAGGCGTTCGTGGACGTGGTGCAGGATCGGGCCGAGCAGAAGGGCACCGGCCGCTGGACCGTCCAGATCGCCCTCGATCTGGGCATTCCGATCACCGGCATCGCCGAGGCCACCTTCGCCCGCTCGCTGTCCGGGCACGTCGGCCAGCGCGAGGCCGCGCAGCGGGCCTTCACCGGCAGCGGCGAGAAGTGGCAGGTCAGCGACCGCGAGGCGTTCATCGAGGACGTACGCCGGGCGCTGCTGGCCTCGAAGATCGTCGCGTACGCCCAGGGCTTCGACCAGATCCGTGCCGGCAGCGCCGAGTACGACTGGGGCATCGACCTGGGCGGCACGGCGACGATCTGGCGCGGCGGCTGCATCATCCGGGCCCGGTTCCTGGACCGGATCAGGCAGGCGTACGACGAGCAGCCGGAGCTGCCGACTCTGCTGGTGGCACCGTGGTTCGCCGACACCGTGCGCGACGGTGTGCCGAGTTGGCGACGAGTGGTGGCCGAGGCGGCCCGGGCGGGTGTGCCGGCGCCCGCGTTCGCCTCGTCGCTCGCCTACTTCGACGCGCTGCGGGCGGACCGGCTGCCGGCCGCACTGATCCAGGGGCTGCGCGACAACTTCGGCGCCCACACCTATCGCCGAATCGACCGGGACGGCTCCTTCCACACCCTCTGGGCCACCCCCGACCGCGCCGAGGTCGAGGCCTGACCTCGACGCCGGCATCTCCCGTTACACCGCATCTCGCGGTATCCCTCGACGGGATACCGCGAGATGCCGTATCGCGGGGCTACCGGTCGCGCCGGTCGCGTCAGAAGAAGCGGCGGCGCTTGGCCTGCCGGGGGCGGATCAGGTCGGCGCCCTTGTTGAGCAGGCGGGTGGCCCGGTTGGGGCCACGTCGAGACTCCAGCGTGTGGCTCAGCTTCCGGGCTCCGGCGGCGGCGACCGGTACCGCGATGGCCATCACCGCCCACTGCCCGATGCGCTTGCGGATCATATGGGTTCACCTCCGTCAGTGGCTGCTGCCAGCGGTCATACCCAGCGTGGCCACCCGCTATGCGCCCGGGTGGCCGGAACCACCCGGCGACGAGGTGGTCGGGGCCACGGACCTCAGGTGGCCGGGGCCACGGGATTGGGCAGCGCGCCACCGAACCGGCGGTCACGCTGGGCGTACAGCTCGCAGGCGTACCACAGGTGGCGGCGGTCGAAGTCGGGCCAGAGCGTGTCCAGGAAGATCAGCTCGGCGTAGGCGCTCTGCCAGAGCAGGAAGTTCGAGGTCCGCTGCTCGCCGGAGGGCCGCAGGAACAGGTCCACCTCGGGCACCTCGGGGTGGTAGAGGTACCGCCCGACCGTCTTCTCGGTGACCTTGGCCGGATCGAGCCGGCCGGCGGCCACGTCCCGGGCGATCGCGGCGGCCGCGTCGGCGATCTCCGCCTGCCCGCCGTAGTTCACGCAGAACTGCAGGGTCAGCGTCGAGTTGCCGCGGGACATCTCCTCGGCGGTCTGCAACTCGCCGATGACGCTCTTCCACAGCCGTCCGGCCCGACCGGACCACACCACCCGCACCCCGAGGTCGACCAGTTGATCCCGGCGGCGGCGGATGACGTCCCGGTTGAAGCCCATCAGGAACCGCACCTCGTCCGGCGAGCGGCGCCAGTTCTCCGTCGAGAAGGCGTACGCCGACAGGTACGGGATACCCAGCTCGATGGCGCCCTCGACGGTGTCGAAGAGGGAGAACTCCCCCGCCTCGTGGCCCTTGGTGCGGGGCAGGCCGCGCTCCTTGGCCCACCGACCGTTGCCGTCCATCACCACGGCGACGTGACGGGGCACCGCCTCGGACGGCAACGCCGGCGGTCGGGCTCCCGACGGGTGCGGTGTCGGCGGCACCGGCTTGCGCCGCCCGGCCCTCGACGATCGGATCACTCGGTCTTCTCCCTGCTCACGTCCTGTGACGCCCGGTCGGGCGGCAGCACTGCACCGGCGGGGGCGACCGTGCCGGCGTCGCCGCTCGATCGCCGCGCGCCGGGTGCCGCCGGCAGCCCACCCCGGTCCACCAGCGGCAGCGAGCGTAGCGCGCGTTCCAGGTGCCACTGCAGGTGCGCGGCGACCAGGCCGCTGCACTCCCGGCGTACCCCGTTCTCGGTCGCATCGGCGACCCGCCAGTCACCGACGGTGAGCGCCGACATCAGGTCGATGGTGGCCGGGGCCGGATGGGCGGCTCCCGGTGGTCGACAGTCCGGGCAGACCGCTCCCCCGGCCGGCACCGAGAACGCCCGGTGCCGGCCGGGGGTGCCGCAGACCGCACAGGCGGTCAACGCCGGTGCCCAGCCCGCCAGCGCCATCCCGCGCAGCAGGTACGCGTCGAGCACCAGCGTGGTGGCGTGCTCGCCGTCGGCGAGAGCGCGCAGCGCGCCCAGGGTGAGCTGGAACAGGCGCAACGACGGTTCCCGCTCGACCGGGGTGAGGCGCTCGGCGGTCTCGGCGATCGCGCTGGCCGCGGTGTAGCGGGGATAGTCGCCCAGGAACCGCTTGCCGTACAGGTCGATCCCCTCGACCTGGCTGACGGTGTGCAGCGAACTGCCGTGCTCCCCCTTGGGGTCTCCGGCCAGTTGCAGGTCGACGTGCCCGAAGGGCTCCAGCCGGGCGCCGAACTTCGACGTGGTCCGGCGCACCCCCCGGGCGACCGCGCGGAGCCGGCCGTGCCGCCGGGTGAGCAGAGTGATGATCCGGTCGGACTCGCCGAGCTTCTGCACACGCAGCACCACCGCGTCGTCGCGGTAGAGCTGTCGGCGGTACCCGGCCATCGCGCCATTCTCCCCTCCGGCTCGAAATCAGGTCCGACCCCGGGTCCGGAATTCAGGGTCCGCTCGGGGTCGCCGTGCCGACGAACCCGGATGCGCGGCCGGTCGCACCGGTCGTAGCGTGCTCGGCATGGCTTCGTACCGGACCAGCGCCGTCCCCCGGCCCACCGCCGCCGATCGGCCCACCGCAGTGCGCCGATCCACCGCGCGGCGGGGGCGCGCCGGACGCCGGAGCGCCATCGCGGTCGCCGCGACCACCGCCCTCATCGTCCTGGTCGGGTGCGACAACCTGTCGTACCGGCGGCTGGACTTCGACACCACCGAGTCCGCTCCGATCACCGCGATCCAGGTGCTGCCCGGTGCCGGCGACGTGGTGGTCCGCGCCGACGGCGCGGCGGACGGGGTACGCGTCAAGCGCGTGGTGCGCTACCAGGGTGCCCAGCCGGAGGCGACGTACGAGATCAGGGGCGCCGAGCTGGTGCTGGACACCTCCTGCGGCCCCCGGTGCAGCGTCTCCTACGAGGTGACGGTCGGCGAGGGGGTGAGCGTACGAGGTGAGACCGGCTCCGGTGACGTCGACCTGAGCCGGGTCGGCCAGGTGGATCTCAAGGTCGGCTCCGGCGACGTGCGGGTGGCCGCGGCGACCGACGCGGTACGGGTGGAGACCGGCTCGGGCAACGTCGAGGTGTACGACGTGAGCGCCCCCGTCGTGGTGCGGGCCTCCTCCGGAAATGTGACGGCAAGCCGGCTCGGCGGCAGCGTGGACGCGGAGGCCAAGTCCGGCAACGTCACCCTCGAACTGGACAAGCCGGCCTCCGTGCGGGCGCACGCGTCGAGCGGCAACGTCGAGCTGACCGTGCCGAAGGGCGGGTACCAGGTCCGATCGAGGGTCGGCTCCGGCCGCACCGACCTGGGTGTGACGCACGACCCGTCCGCCGCGTCGGTGCTCGACCTGCGCACCGGCAGCGGCAACATCACCGTCACCGTGCGATGACGTCCCCGTCCCGGCCGCGCTGTCGCGGAACCGGGACCGGCGGCCCGGCACCCGCCTCGTGATCCTCGTCGGCGCGGGACTCCGCGTGCCGGCGGACGGGGCGTGACGCCGGGCGTCGGCCACCGGGCACCAGCTCCGGCGGGCGTCGCGCCGCGACATCCTCGACCCATCCCACCACCGCCGTCACCAGGCCGACCAGCAGGAAGACCAGGACCACCCGGACCGCCAGGCCCAGCAGATCCTGATGCGACCAGCCGACCACGTCGACCAGCGGGGTGAGTGCGACCACGAACGCCATGTGCCACAGGTAGACGGTCAGGGCCCGCCGGTTCAGCACGGTGACCGCCCGGCCCACCAGCGCGTTCCGGTCCACCCAGGCGGCGGTCGCCGGTGCCCGGCCCAGGGCCACCAGGATGAACGCGGCCGACCAGAGCGCGTTGCCGAGCGGAATGTCGTTGAGGTCGTAGCCGCGCGGACCCTGGTGGGTCAGGATCCACGCGCCGCCCACCGCCGCCAGCGTCAGCGCGGTCGGCACCAGAATCCAGGCGCTCAGGCGGCCCAGCATCCCGCACTGGTGGGCGAAACCCAGCAGCCACGCCCCGAAGTAGAGCCCGAAATGGCGCAGCACGACCGGCGGGTTCTGGTAGATGCCCAGCTCGATGACCAGCAGCAGGCAGTACGGGGCGAGCAGGGTGGGTAGCGGGAACCGGCGGAACAGCCACAGCGCGACCGGGGAGGCGAGCACGAACCACAGGTAGTCACGCAGGTACCAGATCGGGCTCAGCGCCAGCGCGCCCCAGTAGTTCGCCGGCGGATCGGCCACCGGGAACAACCACAGCAGCACACCCGGGGTGAGCGGCAGCCCGGTGAGCAGCATCGCCGGCACGAAGATCACCGCGACCACCCACAGCGACGGCAGCAGCCGCCGCAGTCGCCGGCCGACCGCCGTCGGTCCGGACGCCGTCAGGGACGCGGCCATCAACGAACCGGCGAGCGCGAACATCACCGACATCGCCGGGAACACCAGCGTCAGCGATCCCCAGCCGGTGACGTGGTAGACGACCACCCGCAGGATGGCCAGAGCGCGCAGCAGGTCCAGGTATCTGTTTCGCATCAGCCTGCATCTGTGTCGGGGGCGCGGAGGCGGTTGCCTACCTACCCTCCGCCGCCCGCCGACAAAACAGCCAGAGACCCACCGGGATCGTGAAAATTCGCATATGCCTGACCGATGCCGATCACACGATCCGAGGCCGTTCGCCCGATTCCGCGGTACCGCCGGATCGGCTCAGAACCCGAGCTTGCGCAACTGCTTCGGGTCCCGCTGCCAATCCTTGGCCACGCGTACGTGCAGATCGAGGTAGACCTTCGTACCCAGGAGCTCCTCGATCTGCCGTCGCGCGGCGGTGCCGACCCCCTTGAGCCGCGCACCCCGATGCCCGATGACGATCGCCTTCTGACTCGGCCGCTCCACGTACACGTCGGCGTAGATCTTCGTCAGCCGACCCTCCGGGAGCATCTCCTCCACCACCACGGCGATCGAGTGCGGCAACTCGTCCCGGACGCCCTCCAGCGCGGCCTCCCGGATCAGCTCCGCCACCAGCACCTGCTCCGGGTCGTCGGTGAGCATGTCGTCCGGGTACAGCTGCGGCGACTCGGGCAGATAGCGGGTCATCACCCCCACCAGGGTGTCGACCTGGTGCCCGGAGACCGCGCTGACCGGCACGACCTCCGCGAAATCCCCCAACTCACTGACGGCCAGCAGCTGCTCGGCCAGCCGCTTACGATCGACCAGATCGGTCTTGGTGACCACCGCCAGCACGATCGCCTTCAGCTCGGCCAACTCGCCGGTGATGAACCGGTCGCCCCGGCCGATCGGCTCGTCGGCCGGAATGCAGAGGCCGATCACGTCGACCTCGCTCCAGGTCTGCCGCACCAGATCGTTGAGCCGCTCGCCCAGCAGGGTGCGGGGACGGTGCAGCCCCGGGGTGTCTACCAGCACGAGCTGCGAATCGGGTCGGTGCAGCACCGCCCGGATCACGTGCCGGGTGGTCTGCGGCTTGTTCGACGTGATCGCGATCTTCTGCCCGACGATGGCGTTGGTCAACGTGGACTTGCCGGCGTTGGGCCGGCCGACGAAACACGCGAACCCCGCCCGATAGGAGCGCTCGCTCATGCCCGCACTCCGCCGCGCCCGCTCACTCGGTCACCGTGCCGAGCACCGTGCCGTCCGGCCCGGCCAGGTGCACCGGGGCGTCGGCGGCCAGGTCACGCACCGCCGCGTAGCCGGCCCCGTCCAGCGTGGACGCCTCGGTCACCACCACCGCGGCCTCCAGCCGGGTGGCACCTGCCGCGGCCGCCGAGGCGACCGCCAGTTGCAGTGCGGTGATGGTCAGCGAGGGCAGCGACACGCTGGCCGCCGCGTACGTCCGGCCGTCCTGGTCCCGGACCGCGGCGCCCTCCACCGCGCCCACCCGTCCTCGGGCCCCCCGGGCGAGGACGACCAGCTTGGCGTCCTCGGCGCTCAGTTCGGTGCCACTGGACCGGGCGGCTGGTACGGCGGGTGACTCAGGCATCGGCGGGCTGCCTCTCCTCGGATCGGTCGGTGTCGGAGCGGGCCACGGTCGGCGTCCCACCCGGGTCGTGCTGCGTGTCGGTCGGCTCCACCCGGCGCACCAGCACGGTGTCGATCCGGTTACGGCGACCGGTGGTGCCTTCGGCGACCAGCCGCAGACCGGCCACCTCGACCTGCGCCCCCGGAATCGGCACCCGCCCCAGGGCCTGGGCGAGCAGCCCACCCACGGTCTCCACCTCGTCGTGCGGCAGCTCGGTGTCGAACAGCTCGCCGAGATCCTCGACCGGCAGCCGGGCGGTGACCCGCACCGCGCCGTCGGGCAACTGCTCGACCGGCGGGCGCTCGACGTCGTACTCGTCGGTGATCTCGCCGACGATCTCCTCGAGGATGTCCTCGATGGTGACCAGGCCGCCGGTGCCGCCGTACTCGTCGACCACGATGACCAGGTGGTTGCGGGCGGCCTGCATCTCCGACAGCAGGTCGTCGACGGGCTTGGACTCCGGCACGAAGGTCGCCGGCCGCATCAGCTCGGCCACCGGCAGCTGATGATCCTCGGCGGCCCCGCCCTGGGTACGCCGGATCAGGTCCTTGAGGTAGAGGATGCCGAGCACGTCGTCGACGCTCTCGCCGATCACCGGGATCCGGGAGAAGCCGGAGCGCAGGAACAGCGCCAGCGCCTGGGACAGATTCTTGCCCGACTCGATCCACACCATCTCGGTACGCGGCACCATCACCTCGCGGGCGATGGTGTCACCGAGCGCGAAGACCGAATGGATCATCTGCCGCTCGCCGTGCTCCACCACGCCCCGCTGCTCGGCCAGGTCGACCAGCTCCCGCAGCTCGACCTGGGTGGCGAACGGCCCCTCCCGGAAGCCACGGCCCGGGGTGACCGCGTTACCGATCAGGATCAGCAGGGACGCCAGCGGGTTGAGCACCCGGCCCAGCCAGCGCACCAACGGGGCCGCCGCGCGGCCCACCGCGTACGCGTGCTGCCGGCCGATGGTGCGCGGACCGACGCCGACCACGACGAAGCTGACCACGGTCATCGCCCCGGCGGTGACCAGCGCCGCCCGCCAGCCCGCACCGAAGGTGTCCACCGCCACCAGCGCCACCAGCGTGGTGGCGGTCAGTTCGGCGAGCAGCCGGAGCAACAGCAGCAGATTGAGGTGCCGGACCACGTCACCGGCGACCGTCTGGAGGGTGCGCGCACCCCGGATCCCCTCGCGGGCCAGTTCCGCCGCCCGGGCCGGCGAGACCGCGGCCAGGGCGGCCTCGGTCATCGCGATCAGGCCGGCGAGCACCACCAGCCCGGCAGCGAACACGAGCAGTTGCAGGTCGGGTAGGCCGGTGGCGGACGCGGCCAGCGCTGTGTCCATCACCGGGAGCGGGCCGACCGCCAGCTCGCCAGCAACCGGGCCTGGAGCCCGAACATCTCCCGCTCCTCCTCCGGTTCCGCGTGGTCGTAGCCGAGCAGGTGCAGCACACCGTGCACGGTGAGCAGGTGCAACTCGTCGGCGGTGCGGTGCCCGGCGGTCGCGGCCTGCTTCGCGGCCACCTCCGGGCAGAGCACGATGTCGCCGAGCAGCGCCGGCTCACCACCGGCGGCGGCGCTCTCACCCGGCCCGTGGTCGACGCTGCCCTCGTCCATGGGGAAGGCCAGCACGTCGGTCGGACCGTCGCCACCCATCCAGCGATGGTTCAGCTCGGTCATGTAGTCCACGTCCACCAGCAACACGGACAGCTCGGCGAGCGGGTTGACCCCCATCTCGTCGAGCGCGTGCCGGGCGACGGCGAGCACGGCGTCGGTGTCGACCTCGGCACCGGACTCGTTGGCGATCTCGATGGACAACTGTCTTCCCTCGGTCTAGCGGCGCCGGCCGCCGCGGTTGCCCTGGGCGCTCCGCCCGGACACCGCGTGCACGCCCTGTGCCTGCTGGTTCTCGGCGTCCCACCGCGCGTACGCGTCGACGATCTCACCGACCAGTCGATGACGGACCACGTCCGCGCTGGACAACTGCGCGAAGTGCACGTCCTCGACACCTTCCAGGATGTCCCGGACGACCCGCAGCCCGCTCGTCGTCCCGCCGGGCAGGTCGACCTGGGTGACGTCGCCGGTCACCACGATCTTGGAGCCGAAGCCGAGCCGGGTGAGGAACATCTTCATCTGCTCGGGCGTGGTGTTCTGCGCCTCGTCGAGAATGATGAACGCGTCGTTGAGCGTGTTGTGCGTGACCAGGAAGTCATCGGTGACATACAGCGAATCCTCCGCGGCCACCTGGATGCACATCGTCTCCTGGACACCTGCGGGGACGACCGAGTCGATGAAACGCATCGGGCGGTCGCCGCCGCACTCCTCGTACCGCTGGCGCTTACGCGAGAGCCGGAACGGCGCTACGCCCTCCGGCAAGCGGATCTCCACGACGTAGGCGTCCGACCGGTACGCGACCGGTCGGCCGTTCGCCAGGCCGGGCGTGCGGCCCTCCGCCACTCGAACGCGCCACGTCGCCACGCCACCGAGTGACTGGACCAGGTGGACGACATCGTCACGCAGTCGGGGCGAGGTCGTCGAGTACTGCACCCGGCAGGTACGTCCCGCCTGGACGACCGGCCCGCCGTCGGTGTCCAGCAGCCCCTGCAGAACGGCCAGTCGGACATCGACGCTGTTCTGGAGATAGACGGACGGCACGAACTTGGTGCCCGACTTCGTGCCGGCCAGACCCAGCTCACGGAGTGCGACAGTCACCGGGTTAGCGACGACCACCCCGCCTCGGTGCCCCTTGGTGTGCCGGAGCACATAGTCGTAGTCGCTCTTGCGGTGCAGCTCGATGTCGACCAGGTTGTCCTCGATCGCCCGAGCGAGTTCAGGGTCCGCCGTGGTGAACCCCGGCGTCGTGCGGCACGAGATCGACCTGTCACCGAGCAGCAGGCCGAGGACGTACGGATCGAGCGGAACGTCCTGCGGCTCCAGCTGGACCGGAGCCACCACCGGCAGTTCGTAACGGCGGATGTACCCCCGCCGCTCCTGCCCGATCATCTCCTGGGTCTCCAGCGTGCGTCGCCGACCGCGCCGCTTGTCCTCGGGCGTGGCGACCGTCCAGAGGTGCTCACCGCAGCACAGGGTGGAGGCCCCGTCCTGCGTGGTCACCCGGTAGACCTGCTTGGGCCCTTGCGGGTAGATCCCGATCACCGGGGTCGGCATGCCGTTCGAGCCGATCACCAGGTCGCCGACCTGGAGTGAGCCGAACCGCTTGAAGCCTTCCGGCGTCAGTACCCGGGCGTCGTACGGCTGCGCCCGACCCCTCATGTATGCCAGGGGGGCGACCTCGATCGTGCCGGCGGCCATCAGCTTCGGGATGGTCTCCGGGTCGAGCATGTCGTGCAGGGCGTCGTAGAGCGGGCGCAGGTAGGGGTCGATCTTCTCGTTGAGCGTGCCGGGCAGGAACCCGAGTCGCTCTCCCGCTTCGACCGCCGGCCGGGTCAGGATGATCCGGTTGATCTGCTTGGCCTGCAACGACTGCACCGCCTTGGCCATGGCGAGGTAGGTCTTGCCGGTGCCCGCCGGGCCGATGCCGAAGACGATGGTGTGCCCGTCGATCGCGTCGACGTAGCGCTTCTGCCCCAGCGTCTTGGGACGGATGGTGCGCCCCCGCCGGGACAGGATGTTGAGGGTCAGGACCTCGGCAGGCCGCTCCGTGCCACCCTGTTCGAGCATGCCGACGGTACGCCGGACGGCATCGGTGGTCAGGGTCTCGCCTTTCTCGATGAGTTCGAGCAGCTCACTGAAGAGCCGCTCGGCGAGGGCGTTGTCGGCGGGAGCGCCGGTGATGGTGATCTCGTTGCCACGCACGTGCACGTCACTGTTCACCGAGCGCTCGACCAGTCGCAGGATCTCGTCACCCGCGCCGAGCAGGTTGACCATGATCTTCGAATCGGGGACCGTGATCCTGGTCTGCACCCGGGGCGGGCCGGGAGGTGGGGTGCCGGTCATAGGTCGGGCCCGAGGGCCCTGCGCCACCTGCTCTCGATCTCGATGCCGGGCCCGTGGCACGGCGTGCGGACGTTGCCACCATCGTATCGGGTCAACGGCGCGGACACGCTGCCCATTTCCACCGCTTCGACGCGCCGGCCGGAACGGGCGAAACAGGGCATTCAGCCCGGGTGAGCCGCCCGGTCAGCCGCGGAAGTCGAAGCCGTCGAAGGTCTCCTGGCGGCGGGTGAACCGGTAGGTCGCCCAGTGCATCCGGACCACCACGCCAGCGGAGTCCCGGGTGAGCCGGAGCAACTCGCCGTTCTCCCGGCCGGAGACGGTACGCAGCACGTCGGGCTGGCCCGGCACCGGGGCGAACACCGCTGGCGGCTTCCCCGGCGGGTCACCGGCACCACGGGCCCGCAGGGCCCCCTCGTGCCACGAGAAGACGTACTCGAAGCCCTCGCCCCACCAGCGGCCGAGCAGCCCGCGCAGGTCGGGCGGCGCCGGATCACCCGGCCGCCACGGGTCGATGTCGGCCGGATCGTGCTCGACCGCGGCGGCGAGCAGCCGGTGCGGCAGTTCCAGCAGCTCGACCGCGGTGCCGGAGGAGCCCAGCACGGCGGCGCCGAACGCCCCGGGCGTGCCCTCGCCGCCCCGGCGGCCGTACGCCCCGGCGAGGAAGCCGGGCATCGCGCCGTCGTGCCCGACGTGCACGACCCGCTCCCCCTGCGGCACCAGGATCAGGCCGAGACCGAACCCGCCGGCCCACACCGCCTCGTCGGTGACCGTCACCGGCCAGCGCATCTCGTCGAGCGTGGTCGCCGCGAGCACCCGGCCCGCGGCGTCCAACGCCGCCGGGTCGGCCAGGAAGGCGGCCCAGCGGGCCATGTCGGTCGCCGTGCTCCACAGCTGCGCGGCCGGACCCACCGCGCCGAAGTCGGTGGGCGGCTCCGGATGCGCCTCGTCGGAGTACGCGTCGACCAGGAACCCGGTCGCGGCACGTGGCCCCGGCGCGGCCGTGGTGGCGGTGAGCCCGAGCGGGGTCAGCACCCGCTCGGTCAGCACCTCCGCCCAACTGCCGCCACGCAGCTGACCGACCAGGTGGCCGAGCAGCGCCATGCCGAGATTCGAGTAGTGGTAGCGGCGTCCGGTCGGCAGCACCCGCTCGGCCCGGGCCAACTCGGTGATCAGTTGGTCGGTGTCCGGTGCGCGCAGCGTGTCCCAGACGTCGCCGTACGGTTCCCGTTGCAGGCCGGCGGTGTGCGACAGCAGCCGGCGTACGGTCAACTCGCCGTGTGCCGGCAGGTCGAGGTGCCGCCGCAGCGGGTCGTCGAGGTCGAGCAGCCCGTCGTCGCGGCACTGCATGACCAGCACGGCGGTGAAGGTCTTGGTCACCGAGCCGATCCGGAACCGGGTCTGCTCGTCCAGCGCCGTGTCGTTCCCGGTGCCGCCGGCGGTGCACGTCCACAGTGGTCGGTCGGCGCGGTGTACCGCTGCCGAGACCGCCGGCACCCGGGCCTGCGCCTGGACCTGCCGCACCATCCGCTCCAGCCGACCGGCGGCGGAGGTGTCGCCGGCGGCGGAGGTCATCCGAGGCTCCGGGCCAGCATCGGGCCGAGCGGGGCGCCGCCGAGCACGTGCGCGTGCACGTGGAAGACCTCCTGGCCGCCGTACGCCCCGGTGTTGAACATCAACCGGAACCCGTCGCCGAGCAGGCCCTCGTCCTCGGCCACCGCGGCGGCCGTGGCCAGCACCTCGCCGGCCAGCGCCGGATCACCCTGACCGAGGGTGGCCACGTCCGCGTAGTGCTCCTTGGGCACGACGAGCACGTGCACCGGCGCCTTCGGGTCGATGTCGCGGAAGGCGAGCGTGGTGGGCGTCTCGCGGACGACGGTGGCCGGAATCTCGCCGGCGACGATGCGGCAGAACAGACAGTCGCTTTCCATCCGGGCAGTGTAAGGAAGAAATCCTCGGCGCCGTCGCCGCGCCGCTCACCAGCGCAGCAGGCGGGTGGCGAGGACCGCCAGGGCGGCCACGCCCGCGGTGGAGGTGCGCAGCACCGACGGGCCGAGCCGCACCGGGCGGGCCCCGGCTTCCTGGAAGGCGGACAGCTCGGCCGGGGTGATGCCGCCCTCCGGGCCCACCACCAGCACGATCTCGCCGTGGTCGGGTAGCTCGACGGTGGTGAGCCGGTCGGTCGCCTCCTCGTGCAGCACGTACCCGGCGGCCGCCCCGGCGATCCGGCGCGTCACCGACGCGGTGCTCTCGTCCGGCGCGCCGGCCACCACCGGCAGCCACGCCCGACGGGCCTGCTTCGTCGCCTCCCGGGTGGTGGCGAGCCACCTGTCCCGGGCCCGTACGCCCCGGTCGCCGCGCCACTGCACCACCGAGCGGCCCGCCGCCCAGGGGACTATCTCGTCCACGCCCGCCTCGGTCATCGCCTGCACGGCCAGCTCGCCCCGGTCGCCCTTGGCGATGCCCTGGACCACCACCAGCCGGGGGTTCGCCGCGTCGACGTACCCCCGGTCGGTCACGTCGAGGTCGAGGGTGCCCCGGCCGACGGCGGTGACCACGGCGGTGGCCGTGCCGCCCCGACCGTCGGCGAGCAGCACCTGCTCACCGACGCGCAGCCGCTGCACGGTGGCGGCGTGGTGGCCCTCCGGACCGTCCAGCACCATCGAGGCGGCGGTGGGCAGCGACTCGACCAGGAACAGCGGCGCGGACACGTCAGGCGTGGCCGTTGAAGGCGTCGCGCATCCGGGAGAAGAAGCCACCCTGCTTGGTCAGCTCGGCGACCTCCTCGCCGCGGGTCTTGGCGAACTCGCGCAGCATCCGCTCCTGGTCGGCGTCGAGCTTGGTGGGGGTCCGCACGTCCAGGTGGACGTAGAGATCGCCCCGCCCGGTGCCACGCAGGTGCGGTACGCCCCGGGCCCGCAGTCGCAGGGTGCTGCCCGGCTGGGTGCCCGGCTTGACGTCGACCGGTTCCTCGCTGTCGAGCGTCTTGATGGTCAGCCGGGTGCCGAGCGCGGCGGCGGTCATCGGCACGGTGACCCGGCAGTGCAGGTCGTCGCCCTTGCGGGAGAACACGTCGTGCGGCCGTTCGTGGATCTCCACGTAGAGGTCACCGGCGGTGCCGCCGCCCGGGCCGACCTCGCCCTGCTGGGCCAGGCGGATCCGCATGCCGTCCTCCACCCCGGCGGGGATCTTGACGGTCAGCGACCGGCGGGTGCGCACCCGGCCGTCACCGGCGCAGGTCGGGCAGGGCTGCGGGATGGTGGTGCCGTAGCCCTGGCAGACGGTGCAGGGCCGGGCGGAGACCACCTGGCCGAGGAAGGTGCGCTGCACCGACTGCACCTCGCCCCGCCCGCCGCACGCCTCGCAGGTGGCCAGGTGGGTGCCGGCGGCGGTGCCGGCGCCGGAGCAGGTGGTGCAGAGCACGGCGGTGTCGACGGTGATCGGCGCCTCGACGCCGAAGGCCGTCTCCTGAAGGTCCAGCTCCAGTCGCAGGATCGCGTCGGCACCGGGGCGGGTACGCGGACGCGGGCCGCGTCCGGCGCCGGTGGCGCCGCCGAAGAACGCGTCCATGATGTCCTGGAAGCCGACGAAGGGTCCGGCCCCGCCGGGGCCGCCCGGACCGCCGGGCCCGCCCCCGCCGGGTGCCAGCGGGTCCCCGCCCAGGTCGACGATCTGCCGTTTCCGATCGTCCGAGAGGACCTCGTACGCGGCGTTGATGTCCTTGAACTTCTCCTGTGCCTCCGGGTCCGGATTCACGTCCGGATGGAACTGGCGCGCCAGCTTGCGATAGGCGCGCTTGATCTCGTCATCGGAGGCACCCTTGCTCACGCCGAGAATGCCGTAGTAGTCCCTGGCCACTGCGTTCCGTGTCCTCGTGTTCGTCTCGAGTTACGCCGTTCGGCGGCGGCAGCCTGCCGTCGGCCCTGACTTGTCAGTTCTGGGCCAGCAGCTCGCCCACGTAGCGTGCCACGGCCCTCACCGTGGCGATGGTTCCGGGGTAGTCCATCCGGGTCGGTCCGAGCACGCCCATCCCCCCGACGATGGTCGCGCCCGGGCCGTACCCGGTGCTGACCACGGAGGCCGCCCGCAGGTTGTCGTACTCGTTCTCGTCGCCGATGCGCACCCGCAGGGTGCTCGGCTCCACCTCGCCGATGAGCTTGAGCAGCACGACCTCCTCCTCAAGTGCTTCGAGGATCGGACGCAGCGAGCCCTGGAAGTCGAGCAGGCCGCCCCGGGCGAGGTTGGCGGTGCCGGCCAGGGCCAGCCGCTCCTCGTGCCGCTCGACCAGGGTCTCCAGCAGCACCGTGGACAGGGTGGTCATCGCCGGGCGCAGGTGCGGCGCGCAGTCGTCGATGAGGGTCTGCACCAGCGGCGGGGTCTCCGACAGGCGGACGCCCACCAGTTTCTCGTTCACCAGCCGGCGCAGGTCCAGCACGTCGTCGGCGGGGACCGGTGCGGGCAGCTCGACCAGCCGCTGCTCGACCCGGCCGGTGTCGGCGATCATCACCAGCATCAGCCGGGTGGTGGAGATCGGCACCAGTTCCAGGTGACGCACCCGGGACCGGGCCAGGCTCGGGTACTGCACGACGGCGACCTGCCGGGTGAGCTGCGCCAGCAGCCGCACCGTGCGGTGCACCACGTCGTCGAGATCGACGGCGCCGGCCAGGAAGCGCTCGATCGCCCGGCGTTCGGCCGGACTGAGCGGCTTGACCCGGCTCAACCGGTCGACGAAGAGGCGGTAGCCACGGTCGGTGGGCACCCGCCCCGCGCTGGTGTGCGGCTGGCGGATGTAGCCCTCCTCCTCCAGCACGGCCATGTCGTTGCGAACGGTGGCCGGCGAAACGCCGAGCTGGTGCCGCTCGACGAGCGACTTGCTGCCGACCGGCTCCTGGGTGGCGACGTAGTCCTCGACGATCGCGCGGAGCACGGCGAGCTTCCGGTCGTCCAGACCCATCCTTGCCACCTCCTGTCGCAGGTCAGCTCGCGGCGTCACGGCCGCCAGAGGAACACTCTGGCACTCGACTGTAGCGAGTGCCAGTCTACGTCGGCACCCCCGTCCACGCGATGATCAAGTCAGCACCTTCCTCATCGAGCCGATCGGCGGGTTGACACTCGCCGGTGTCGCTCTGGTGCGCCGTTGCCGCTGGCACCTACCGTGGCCTCCATGACTGAACCACCTCGTCCCCCGGACTCCGGCGACGAACCCACGACACCACTGTCCGGTTCGCCTGGCCAGGGCGGCTATCCCCCGCCCGGCGGCTATCCACCCCCCACCGGCGACCAGCCGCCGCCGGCCGGCTACCCCCCACCCGGCGGTTACCCGCCGCCGGGAGCACCCGGTGTCGGCTACCCGACCGGGGGCTACGGCGCTCCCGGCGGTGGCTACGCCAACAACGAGGACAAGACCTGGGTGCTGATCGCACACTTCGGCGGCCCGCTCGGCGTGGTCGTCGGCGGCGGGCTCTTCGGCTGGGTGGCGCCGCTGATCGCGATGATGGTTCGCGGGCAGCAGTCCCCGATCGCCCGGGCGCACTCGGTGGCCGCGTTGAACTTCCAGCTCACCTGGGCGGTCGCCGGGGTGCTGAGCTGGGTGCTCGCCACCATCACCTGCGGCATCCTGTTCTTCGTGCCGATCATCGTCGCGATCGTGCCGCTGATCTTCGGGATCATCGGCGGGGTCAAGGCCAACGAGGGTGTGCTCTACCAGTACCCGATGACGTACGCCTTCGTGAAGCGCTGACCGCGCCGACCGGTCTGATGACGGGGGTCAGGGCAGCAGGTCGCGGACCACGGCGTCGGCGAGCAGCCGGCCGCGCAGGGTGAGCACGGCGCGGCCGGCGGCGTGGGCGGGCTCGGCGAGCAACCCGGCGGCCAGCGCCCGCGCCGCGCCGGCCCGGCCGGCGTCGGTCAACACGTCGAGCGGCAGGCCGCCGGCCAGTCGCGAGCGGAGCATGACGTCCTCCATGTGCGCCTCGTCGCCGGTGAGCACCTCCCGGGCCTGCCCGGGAGACGCCCCGGCGGCGAGGCGTTGCGCGTACGCGCCGGGATGTTTGACGTTCCACCAGCGCACCCCGCCGACGTGGCTGTGCGCCCCCGGCCCGAGGCCCCACCAGTCCCCGCCGGTCCAGTAGAGCAGGTTGTGCCGGCAGCGTGCCTGCGGCGTGCGGGCCCAGTTGGAGACCTCGTACCAGGAGAAGCCGGCCGCGCCGAGGGTGGCCTCGGCGGCCAGGTACCGGTCCGCCGCCACGTCCTCGTCCGGGTACGGCAGCTCGCCCCGGCGCATCCGGGCGGCAAGTCGGGTGCCGTCCTCGACGATCAGGGCGTACGCGCTGACGTGGTCCACGCCGGCGGCCACCACCTGGTCCAGTGAGGCGGCGAAGTCCTCGGCCCGCTCCCCCGGCGTGCCGTAGATCAGGTCGAGATTGACGTGGTCGAAGCCCGCGTCGCGGGCCTCCAGGGCGGCGGCGGGGGCCCGGCCGGCGCTGTGCCGGCGGTCCAGCACGGCGAGCACCCCGGGCGCGGCCGACTGCATGCCCAGCGAGATCCGGGTGTACCCGGCCGCGCGCAGCTCCTTCAGCGAGGTCGGCGTCACCGACTCCGGATTCGCCTCGGTGGTCACCTCCGCGTCGGCGGCCAGCCCCCAGGTCCGGTCGATCGCGTCCAGGATGCGGGCCAGGTCGTCGGCGGGGAGCAGGGTGGGGGTGCCGCCGCCGACGAAAACCGTCTCCACCCGGGGCGGCGGAGCGTCCTTGAGTACCCGGGCGGCGAGGGCCAGCTCCGCCAGCACGGTGTCGGCGTAGCCCTCCCGGCTCGCTCCGCCGCCCAGCTCGTCGGCGGTGTACGTGTTGAAGTCGCAGTAGCCGCACCGGCTCGCGCAGAAGGGCACGTGCACGTAGACCCCGAAACCCCGGGCGCCCACGGACGCGCGGGCGGACGCGGGCAGCGACCCGTCGGCCGGGACGGGCTCGCCTGCTGGAAGGACGCCGGGCATGGCCACTAGTGTGCCCTGGCATGACCTCTCCCGACGCGCTCGTGCGGGTCGCCACGGCCCACGGGGTGACCACGCTCACCCTGGACAGTCCGCACAACCGCAACGCGCTCTCCACCCCGTTGATGACCGAACTGCTGGCGGGGCTGGCCGCCGCGGTCGCCGACGACGCGGTCCGGGTGATCGTGCTCGACCACACCGGGCCGGTCTTCTGCTCCGGAGCCGACCTGAAGGAGACCGCGGCGGCGTACGCCAGCGGCACGGTGCCCGCCGGGATGCTGGGTGACGTGCTCGCGGCGGTCCGGGAGTGTCCGAAGCCGGTGCTGGCCAGGGTCGCCGGCCCGGCGCGGGCCGGCGGCCTGGGCCTGATCGCGGCGGCCGACCTGGCGGTCTGCGCGGCCGAGGCCACGTTCGCCTTCACCGAGGTGCGGATCGGGGTGATCCCCGCGGTGATCTCCGCGACGGTGCTGCCCCACCTGACGACGCGGGCGGCAGCCGAGCTGTACCTGACCGGCGACACCTTCGACGGCCGGCGGGCCGCCGAGATCGGCCTGGTCACCGCCGCGGTGCCGGCCGAGGAACTGGACGCCACGGTGCGGCGGTACTGCGAGTCGCTGGTCCGTGGGGCCCCGGCGGCGCTGGCCGGGGCGAAGCGACTGCTGCGCCGTCCGCCCGCCGTCGACCTGCGCGCCGAGCTGGCCGAGCTGGCCGAGTTGTCCACCGGGTACTTCCTGTCGGCCGACGGGGTCGAGGGGGTCACCGCGTTCCGGGAGAAGCGGGCACCGCGCTGGGTGGCGGAACTCGGTAGGTGAGGTACGGCCGGGACGGGGAACCTCGGGTTGCACGTGGGTGCCGCGCGGGGGCGGAACCGGTCGGACGACACGTACGGGTCGATGCGGGACGTACGCTTGGCGGACCTTGACACAGGAGGTGCGGGTGCGATCTCGGGCTGTCGCGACGGGCTTCGTGGTCCTCGTCCTGATCGCCGCGATCGGGATGATCGTGGTGCTGAGGCAGGCCGGTGACGGGCTACGGCTGCCGCTGGCCGGCCGGGCCTGCACGGTGCAGGCCGACGGCGAGGTGACGCTCGACTCGCAGCAGATGGCGAACGCGGCGACCATCGCGGCGATCGGCGTGCAGCGTGAGATGCCCGAGCGGGCGGTGGTGGTGGCGCTCGCCACCGCGTACCAGGAGTCCGGGCTGCGCAACCTGACCGGTGGCGACCGCGACTCCGTGGGGCTGTTCCAGCAGCGACCGAGCCAGGGGTGGGGCACACCGACCCAGATCCGCGACCCCCGGTACGCGGCGGGCAAGTTCTACGCGGCGCTGAAGAAGGTGCGCGGCTGGGAGGACATGCGGGTCACCGACGCGGCGCAGAAGGTGCAGCGTTCGGCGTTTCCGGAGGCGTACGAGAAGTGGGCCGACGAGTCGCAGGTGCTCACCCGGGCGCTGCTCGGTCACGCCAGCACAGCGGTCAGCTGCGCGGTGGGCGGTGATCCGGTGCTGCGCGGTGCCGCCGCCATCGCCGCGCTGACCGAGGGACTGTCGCTCGACTGGGGTCTGGTGGCCCTCCGCTCCGGCGACGACCGGCGGGCGGGCCGGGGCTACTTCAGCTCCGCCGTCGACAGCTACGGCAACCCGACCCTGCTGAAGGTGAGCGTCAACGACGTCGAGCGGAGCCCCGCCGGCAGCCTGACGACCTCGGCCGAGGGCGTGCGGGCCGGCTGGCGGTACACGCACTGGCTGGTCTCCCACGCGAAGGAGCACGGGGTGAAGCGGGTGACCTACGACGGCCGGGAGTGGACCGCCAAGCGCGGTGACTGGAAGCGGTTGCCGGACAGCGACCGGGGCGACGCGGAGGTCCTCGCCGAGGTCCACGCCGACGTCTGAGCGACCCCGATCTCCTTACCCGCAGTCACCGCAAAAACCGGCAATTAACCACATAAGGCCCGGTCTTGCCACGTTGGGTGACGTGCGGTAGTCGAACAACCGCCATCAGTCGCCATGCCTGTGGAAAGGTCACGGGGTGCCCCACGGGCCGTCCGGACGCGCGTTACGATCGGCGGCCTGTGCCAGAAATGGTTTCACCTCTTGGGGAGGGGTACGACGTGGCGTTCGACTACGGCGACCGGACCGGCTACGAACCGATCAGTGACGTCGACCGCAAGGAGTTCCACGAGCAGGGCTTTCTCCTGCTGCGAAACGTCCTGACCGAGGATCACCGAGCCGCTCTCGAGGCCGCGGTCGACCGGGTGTACGAGGAGGAGAAGGCCAAGGGCAACACCACCAAGGACGGCACCCTGCACCTGCTGGGTTTCCTTGAGCGGGACGAGCTCTTCGGCGAGCTGCTCACCCACCCGATCGCGTTTCCCTACATGTGGGGCCTGGCAGGCTGGAACATCTACACCCACCACAACCACCTCGACGTGACGCCGCCGGCGTTGGAGCCCGAGAAGCCGTACTGGGGTTGGCACCAGGACGGGTACCGGCAGAACTCCGACCCGGAGACGATGGACCCGAACCTGCCGCGGCCGATGTTCTCGCTGAAGGTCGCCTACGTGCTCTCCGACCTGTCGGAGAAGGGCCGGGGCGCGACGAAGGTGATCCCCGGCAGCCACCTGTGGAACTCGCTGCCCCGCCCGACGGACCTGAGCGTGCACAACCCGGACCCGGAGGGCACCGTCGAGATCACCGCCAACCCGGGCGACGCCTTCATCTTCGACCGCCGCCAGTGGCACTCCCGGTCGACGAACCTGTCGAACATCACCCGCAAGATGCTGTTCGTCGGTTACACCTACCGGTGGATCCGCCCGCTGGACGAGCTGCACCCCGACAAGGACGGCGAGTGGTACCGCAACCGCACGCCGGTGCAGCGCCAGCTGCTCGGTGAGGGCACCCACACGGCCAACTACTGGGGCATCAACTGGGACGGCTACATCGACGACGAGATCCCGCTGCGCAAGGAACTCAAGCAGCGCGGTCTGCTCAACCGCAACATCCCCTGGCTCCGCTGACCGGAGGAGTGACGACAGGCCCCGTGGCCACGCCTGGACGTGGTCCCGGGGCCTGTCGTGTCATCTCGGCACGGACCCGGCCGTCGATCAGCCGGCCGGCTCGCCGACCCGGCGACGCGCCTTCTCCCGGATCGGCTCGGGCAGGTCGTCGGCCGCCAGCAGCCTGGGCAGCAACGACGGCTCCAGGCTGAGCGCGCGGAACACCTCGCCGAGGGTCACCCCGTGTGCCGGCCGGTGCACGATCTCGATCGGATCGCCGGCACCCACCGCGCCCTCGCGGAGCACCCGCAGGTACGCACCGGGGGTCGCCCGCGCGGTGAACCGCTTGATCAGATCCGGTACGCCCCAGAAGCCGGCGAAGGTCCGGCACGGCGTGCGCGGCATGGTCACCTGGAGCAGCGCCTCGCCGACGGCCCACTGCTCGCCGATCACGGCACCGGTCACGTCGACCGCGTACGTGGTGAGGTTCTCGCCGAAGCCACCGGGGCGGATGGTCCGCCCGAGGTCGGCCTCCCACCAGGCCGCGTCCTCCTCCGCGTACGCGTAGACGGCCTGGTCCGGGCCACCGTGGTGGGCCCGCTCGCCGATGAAGTCGCCGGCCACGCCGTCGACGCGGAACAGCACCGGCGCGTCGGCCGGCCGCTTGTCGATGCCGCTGCGTCCGCTCGCCGCACCGGCCCACGCCGCCTGGGTCACGATCCCGACGTTCACCGATGCCACCCTGCCCGTCATGATCACATTCTACGGGGAACGGCCCCGGCGCGCCGCCCTCGCCCACCGGCGGACGCCTCAGGTCGATCCGCCTCCGGACGACGCATGCGAAAGGCGCCCGACCTCGGCGGTCGGGCGCCTTTCGACAGGTTCAGCGGTTACCGGTGGGTGACACCCCGGCGGTTGCGGCCCACCCCGGCGACCAGCGCGACGGCGACGGCGGCCAGCAGCACCTGGAGCATCAGCTCCCGCCAGTCGATGCCGGCGGTCTCGGCGAAGCCGGACGCGCGGGCGATCACGGTGCCGAGCAGCGCGGCACCGACACCGATGAGCATGTGCAGCCAGATCGGCATGTTCTGACGGCCCGGTACCACCAGTCGGCCAAGCGCACCGACGATCAGACCAACGATCAGGGCGGTGATGATGCCCCAGACGGTGAGCTCCATGATCGCTCTCCTTCACGAAAGACGTTCAACGTTTGTGGTGTTCCTGTCGTGACCGCCTAATGCCCGACCCACGAAGATCCCAAACCGGCTTTTCTGGCCGAGAGGTCGCGACCACCCCGAAAGATCGCGTCACCGGCCCACGCGCGAACGGGCGCCCGGCCGAGGTGGCCGGGCGCCCGTGGGGACGGCTGCGCCTAGGTACGCAGCCGCACGATCACTTCTTTCCGCTGCCCTTGCCGTCGGAGTCGGAGGAGAGCGCGGCGATGAACGCCTCCTGCGGCACCTCCACCCGGCCCACCATCTTCATCCGCTTCTTGCCCTCCTTCTGCTTCTCCAGCAGCTTGCGCTTACGGCTGATGTCGCCGCCGTAGCACTTGGCGAGCACGTCCTTGCGGATGGCGCGGATCGTCTCCCGGGCGATCACCCGGCTGCCGATGGCCGCCTGGATCGGCACCTCGAACTGCTGGCGCGGGATGAGGTTGCGCAGCTTCGCCGCGATGGTGGTGCCGTAGGCGTACGCCTTCTCCTTGTGCACGATCGCGCTGAACGCGTCCACCGGCTCGCCGTGCAGCAGGATGTCGACCTTGACCAGGTCGGACGCCTGCTCGCCGGAGGGCTCGTAGTCCAACGACGCGTAGCCCTTGGTACGGCTCTTCAACTGGTCGAAGAAGTCGAAGATGATCTCGGCGAGGGGCAGCGTGTAGCGCAGTTCCACCCGGTCGGCGGAGAGGTAGTCCATGCCCAGCAGGCTGCCGCGCCGGCCCTGACACAGCTCCATCACCGCGCCGACGTAGTCGTTGGGGGTGAGCACCGTGGCCCGCACCGTCGGCTCGTACACCTCGGCGATCTTGCCGGTCGGGTACTCGCTGGGGTTGGTGACCACGACCTCGTCGCCGTCCTCCTGGATGGCCCGGTAGACCACGTTCGGCGCGGTCGAGATCAGGTCGAGGTTGAACTCCCGCTCCAGCCGCTCCCGGATGATCTCCAGGTGCAGCAGGCCGAGGAAGCCGCAGCGGAACCCGAAGCCGAGCGCACCGGAGGTCTCCGGCTCGTAGGTCAACGCGGCGTCGTTGAGCTTGAGCTTGTCCAGTGCGTCCCGCAGCGCCGGGTAGTCCGACCCGTCGATCGGATACAGGCCCGAGTAGACCATCGGCTTCGGATCCTTGTAGCCGCCGAGCGCCTCGGTGGCCGGCCGGCCGTTGATGGTGACCGTGTCACCGACCCGGGACTGCCGGACGTCCTTCACCCCGGTGATCAGGTAGCCGACCTCACCGACGCCGAGCGCGTCCGCCTTGACCATCTCCGGCGAGATGACCCCGATCTCCAGCAGCTCGTGGGTGGCGCCGGTGGACATCATCTTGATCCGGTCCCGGGCGCCGATCCGCCCGTCGATCACCCGCACGTAGGTGACCACGCCCCGGTAGACGTCGTAGACCGAGTCGAAGATCATGGCGCGGGCCGGGGCCTCGGCGTCACCGACCGGCGGGGTGAACTGCCGGACGATCTCGTCGAGCAGGTACGGCACGCCCTCGCCGGTCTTGCCGGAGACCCTGATGCAGTCCGCCGGGTCGCCGCCGATCAGGTGGGCCAGTTCCTCGGCGTACTTCTCCGGCTGGGCGGCCGGCAGGTCGATCTTGTTGAGCACCGGGATGATGTGCAGGTCGTTCTCGAGCGCGAGGTAGAGGTTCGCCAGCGTCTGCGCCTCGATGCCCTGGGCCGCGTCGACAAGCAGGATCGCGCCCTCACAGGCCGCCAGCGACCGGGACACCTCGTAGGTGAAGTCGACGTGACCAGGCGTGTCGATCATGTTGAGCACGGCCTGCTCGCCGGCCCGCTCGCCCTCGGCGATGGTCCACGGCATCCGGACCGCCTGGCTCTTGATGGTGATGCCGCGCTCGCGCTCGATGTCCATCCGGTCGAGGTACTGCGCGCGCATCTGCCGCGGGTCGACCACGCCGGTGAGCTGCAACATCCGGTCGGCCAGGGTCGACTTTCCGTGGTCGATGTGGGCGATGATGCAGAAGTTCCTGATCCGCGCCGGGTCGGTGGCACCAGGAGCGTTCGCGCCGGGATCGAGCGTCGGTGGCACAGCGGTCCGTTCTGGTCGGCTGACGTGAGCGGGCCGGCACGCGCCGGCCCCCTCTATGCTCCCACGTCCCCGGCGGGCGTCGGCCGGGCGTCCGTCACTCCTGCGGCGGCTCGACGAAGAGGGTGGCGAGCCGGGGCAGTCGGCGGCGGGCCTCCTCCTCGTCGTCGAAGTCCCAGAAGTCGTTCAGGTCGGGTTGCCGGATCGCCTCGCGCTCCCCCGGCAGGTCGCTCGCGGTGGCTCTGCGGTACGCGTCCCACGGCACCGCGAGCATGTCCGCGCACTCGAACTCCTCGCCGCTGAGCGAGGCGGACCGGATCTGTGGCAGCTCGGCCAGCGAGTCCGGGTCGGCGACCGCCCGGGCGAACACCTCCCGTCCCTGGGTCATCAGCCAACCCCGGAAGTACTCGAAGCCGTCGTCGGAGGCACCGCCGTTGATCAGGTAGGCGGCGCCCCAGAGATCGACCCGGTAGGACGCGGCGAGGACCCGTTGCTGGTGGTGGGCGTACCCGACGATCTCCTCGGGGTCGCGGGCGGCGAGCAGCGCGACGGCCCGGGCGGCGACGGCGTCCGGCTCTCCCCTGCCGGTGCGGGCGCGGTCGATCAACTGCCAGAAGTCGTCGGTCCTCATGGCCCGCCAGTCTGGCAGACGCCGCCCCGGGTGCCCGGATCCGCGCGGGAGGTCGCCGCCCGACCGGTCACCGGGCAGCATGGTCGAGTGAGCGTTCCGTCCCCGCCCGCCGTGCCGTACCACGCCACCGCCCAGCGACCCGCCTGGTCGGACCTGCCGGCGCGGGTGCGGGCCGCGGTGGCCACCCGGCTGGGCGCCCCGGTGGTCCAGGCCCGGACCGCCGGTGCCGGCTTCACCCGCGGCTTCGCCGCGCTGCTGCGCGCCGCCGACGGGCACCGCGCCTTCGTCAAGGCCGCGCCGCACGCCGAGCAACCGCACCTGGTCGACTGGTACGCCCGGGAGGCCGCGATCCTGAGCCGGCTGCCGGCCGGGCTGCCGGTGCCCCGCCTCCGCTGGACGCTGTGGGAGGCGGGCTGGTTCGTCCTGTGCCTCGATGCCGTCGACGGTCACACCCCCCGGCTGCCCTGGAACCAGGTCGAACTGACCGCCACCCTCGCCGCGTTCACCGGCGTCGCCGAGGCGCTCGCCGATCCTCCGGACGAGTTGACCGCCCTCGGCCTGCCCCACCTCGCCGACCTGGCCCGCGAGGACATCCTCTGGTGGGACGAGGTCGACGCCGGCCGGGAACCGGTACCGCCGCTGCCGGCCCCGGCCCGGGGACGGCTGGCCGAGCTGGTGGCGCTGGAGTCGCGCCTGCCCGGGTACGCCGCCGCCGCGACCGGGCTGACCCACGGCGACCTGCGGGTCGACAACGTGCTCGTCGACACCGCCGGTGCGGCCTGGTTCTGCGACTGGTCGTGGCTGTGTCACGGGCCGGCCTGGTTCGACCTGGTCACCCTGCTGATCACCGGATACGCCACCGGGCTGGACGTCGACGCGCTCTTCGCCGCCCACCCGGCCGCCGCCGACGCACCCGACGACGCCCTGGATGTCGCGCTCGCCGCCCTGGCCGGCTACCACCTCACCGCCACGACATCGGCACCACCCACCGCGTCGCTTCACTTGCCCGCCCACCACCGCTGGACCGGCGAACAGGCCCTCGCCTGGCTCTCCCACCGCCGCGCCTGGACCTGACCCCACCCGCGGGAGGCTGTTTTGGCCTGTTCGAGCCGACCTGGTAACCTGGCTCTTCGCGCAGCGATGACGCATGCTCGTCGCGCGCACAAGCTGACCAACCCGAGCTATCAAGACGAGGCTGTCGCGTGGCGAACATCAAGTCCCAGATCAAGCGCAACCGGCAGAACGAGAAGCGCCGGCTGCGTAACAAGTCGGTCAAGTCGTCGCTGAAGACCGCCATCCGGAAGTTCAACGAGGCCGCTGAGGCCGGTGACGTCGAGAAGGCCACCGCCCTCATGCAGGATGCCTCGCGCAAGCTGGACAAGGCGGCCAGCAAGGGCGTCATCCACGGCAACCAGGCCGCGAACCGCAAGTCCGCGATCGCCAAGCGCGTCGCGTCGCTCGCCTCCTGAGTTAGCGCCAGTCCTGACGGAGCCCCGAGGCGATGCCTCGGGGCTTCCGCACGTCCGCCCACCGGTCGTGCTCGCGTCGAAGTCCGACCGGTCGCCCGGTTCAGGATCCGGGCTCGGTGGTGCCCGGTCGAGGCCCGGTCCCATCCCGATCCGCCGCCGGCCGGCTCCGGCCCGCTTCCTCGGCACCGCGGCGCGCGTCGTGCGCGGTTCCACCCGCGCCGTCCGTGGACCGGTCGGGCCGGCTGCCGAGGGCAGGCGGCCGCCGCCGTGCCGCGCCGGGGTGCTCCACCTCCGTCGGCTCGGTCCGCACCACGACGCCGGGCACGCTGTGCCGCAGCCAGTCGACCCGGGCACGGCCCACCACCGGCTCCATCTGTTGACGGAACCGGTCGCGTTCCTGCTCG
This sequence comes from Verrucosispora sp. WMMC514, assembly GCF_027497295.1. Classification (NCBI taxonomy): domain Bacteria; kingdom Bacillati; phylum Actinomycetota; class Actinomycetes; order Micromonosporales; family Micromonosporaceae; genus Micromonospora; species Verrucosispora sp. WMMC514. Next base: position 932,199 of record NZ_CP114906.1, read on the forward strand.
GGTACGGCCGCGGCGGAGCGCACCACCGCGGCGGCCACCAGATCGTTGAGCTTGACCATCACGGCCACCGTGGCGGGTAGCACGAGCACCGCCCACCAGGTCACCAGTTCCGCGAGCGCGAGCAGCGCCGCCAGCGCGATCGCCCCCTCGAAGAAGATGAAGCAGAGCACCCCGCCCGGGTTGACGAACCGCAGGCCGAGCGCCCGCGCGTAGAACGGACGGTACCGCTCCTCCTCGGCCGGGATCGTGGCCCACGAGCCACGGAGGGCTCCGCTCACCTCGTGCCGCCCCGCCGGGCGGCCGCCACCGAGAAGACCGCCTTCTCCAGCGCGTACGCCCGGTCGTCGGAACCGCCCTTGACCGCCGCGTTGCACTCCGCCGCCGCCCGCATGGCCAGGACCAGACCGTCCGGGGTCCAGCCACGGGCCTGCCGTTGGGCCCGTTCCACCTTCCAGGGCGGCATGCCCAGGCTGCTGGCGAGTTGGTACGGGCTGCCCCGGCCGGCCGAGGCGACCCGGGCGACCGTACGGATGCCGTCGGCGAGGGCGTCGGCGATCGGCACCGGATCCACCCCCACGTGCAACGCCCAGCGCAGCGCCTCAAGCGCGCCCGGCAGGTCACCGACCATCGTGGCGTCCGCCACCGTGAAGCCGCTCACCTCCACCCGCCCCCGGTAGTAACGCGCCACCGTGTCGGCACCGATCCGGCCGTCGGTGTCGGCGATCAGCTGCGAGCAGGCCGCCGCGAGTTCGCGCAGGTCGTTACCGACCGCGGCGAGCAGCGCCTCGGCGGCGTCGTCCGTGCACCGCCCGCCGGCCCGGCGGAACTCGTCGCGGACGAAGGCCACCCGATCGCGGTGGCCCTTCAGCTTCACGGCGGGCACCACCCGGGCACCGGCCGACTTCAGACCGTCGGCGAACGCCTTGCCCTTCGCGGCACCGAGATGCGTCACCACGAGCTGCACCTCGGGGTCGGGGTTCTTGGCGTACGCCAGCAGGGCGGCGACCAGGTCCTTACGGGCGTCCTGACCGGACCGCAGCACCAGCACCCGACGCCCGCCGAACAGCGACGGGCTGAGCATCTCGTCGATCTCGCCGACGGTGAGCTGGCCGGCCTGGTACTCGCGCACGTCGACACCGGAGTCGGCGGCCCGGGCGGCGGCCACGGTTTCGGACACCGCGCGCGTGGCGAGCAGCTCCTCGTCGCCGAGGACGAGCACAATAGGAGCGGCACTGGCGGCGGTCACGCCGCCCATATTCGCACGCTCGGCCGGTCGGTCCACTCTGCTCGTCCAGACTCGGCCGGTGAACCCCGCACTCAGCGCAAATCCAGACATAGAGCTTATCTCCTGCTTTATGCCGTAAATAGTTGTCGATTCATCGTGGTGGACGAATCCGGTCGACGCCGGCGCTCACCACCGCCAGCCCTCGGGGCGACCGCACCACCGCCACGTCACCGCCGACGTCGGTACGCAGCACCCGGGCACCGCCCCGGGCCAGCCGGGCCAGCACCGCCCCGTTCGGGTGGCCGTAGCTGTTCCCCGTACCGACCGGCACCACCGCCACCGCCGGCCGCACCGCGTCCAGAAAGGCCGGATCCTGGTACGCGCTGCCGTGGTGGGCGACCTTTAGCACGTCCGCCCGCAGCCCGTCCGGCGGCAGCCGTTCCCGCAGCGCCCGCTGTTCCTCCACCTCGGCGTCGCCGGTCAGCAGGATCCGCACCCGGTCGACGGTGGCGAGCAGCACCAGGGAGTTGTTGTTCGGATCCGAACGGGTTCCGCGCATCGGGTACGGCGGCCCGAGCACGGCCAGGTCGACCGCGCCGGCCCGGTAGCGCCAACCCGGCTCTGCGGCGACGACCGGCGTACCGTGTGTCGCGGCGGTGCCGCGCACCAGGTCCCGGCCGGCCGCCGGTTCCGGCCACTGCGGAACCAGCACCGTGTCCACCCGCCGGTCCCGGAAGATCCCGGCCACCCCGCCGGTGTGGTCCACGTGGAAATGGCTGACGACCAGCAGCGACACCCGGCGCACACCGAGCCGACGCAGGCAGGCGTCCGCCGCCGCCGGATCCGGACCGGCGTCGACCACGACCGCACGCCCGGCCGCCACCGGCAGCAGCACCGTGTCGCCCTGACCCACCGCACAGGCCGTGACGACCCAACCGTCCGGCGGCCAGCCGGGCGCGACCACCCGCACCGGCAGCGCGCCCAGCACGACCGCGACGGCGCAGACCGCCACCAGACGGCGCACCACCGGGCGCCGGGCGGCGACCAGCAACGCCACGGTCAGCACCGTCAGCAGCAGCGCCCCGGACACCCCGCCCGGCCAGGGCAGGTTGCCCGCCGGCAGCCGCGCGCCGTACCGGGCGACCAGCACCAGCCACCACGCCGGCCAGTGCGCCAGCCAGGCGAGCAACTCGGCGCCGCCGGGCCAGATCGGCGAGAGCGTCGCCGCCGCCACGCCGAGCACCGTCGCGGGCGCGATCGCCGGCACCGCGAGCAGGTTCGCCGGCACCGCGACCAGGCTGACCGTGCCGGTCAGGCCGGCGACCACCGGCGCACAGGCGAGTTGTGCGGCGGCCGGCACCGCGAGCGCCTCGGCCACCCCCGGCGGTACGCCCCGCCGGCGCAGACCGTCCCGCCAACTCGGCGCGAGCAGCAGCAGACCGCCGGTGGCCAGTACGGACAGCGCGAAGCCGGGATCACCGGCCAGATCCGGGTCCACCACCACCAGCACCGCGACGGCGGCAGCCAACGCGGGCACCGCCGCCCGGGGGCGACCGGCCGCCAGCGCGGCGAGCCCGATCGCGCCCATGGTGGCGGCGCGTACCACGCTCGGCGACGGCCGGACCAGGATGACGAAGCCCACCAGAGCCAGCCCGCAGAGACCGACGGCCAGCGCCGGACCGGCTCGGGCCCAGCGGGCCAGCAACAGCACCGCCCCCACGACGATCGCGACATTCGATCCGGACACCGCGTTCAGGTGCGTCATCCCGGTGGCGCGGAAGTCCTCCGCCACCGCGTCGGGCAGCCGGCTGGTGTCCCCGACGACGAGGCCGGGCAACAGGCCGCCCGGCTCGTCCTGCAGCGGTGCGCACGCCTGCTGGAGGCCGGCGCGGAGCCGACCGGCCGCGCGTTGCAACGCCGAGGGAGCACCCAGTCGCACCGGTGCGCCCACGGCCATCAGGACCGCACCGGTGAGGTCGCCGCCGCGCGGCTCGGCCAGCCGCCCGTCGGTGGTGAGCCGTTGCCCGGGCAACAGCCCGCGCCAGGCCGGATCATCGGCGAGCACCAGTACCCGCGCCGGTACGGCGATCCGCTGGCCCTGCGGCCCGGTCAGGGCCACCAGCCTGGCCGGCACCAGCAGGGTCGGTGGACGACCCACGATGCCGCCGCGCACCGGCCGGGGGTCGTCCCGGACGACCAGCTCGGCGGTGACCCGGGCCCGTTCGTCGACCAGGGCACGCAGCGGGCCCGCGTCCCGTACGGTCAGCCGCGCCGAGGTGGCCGCCCCGCCACAGATCACGCCGATCAGGATCGCCACCACCACCCAGCCGTGGCGACGCACGGTCGGGCCGGGTCGCCCGGCGAAACCGAGCAGGTGCAGGGTCACCGCACCGGCGAGACCTGCCGCGACGGCGGCGAGCAGCAGCGTCCGGCGGGCATCGAGATGCAGCCCCGCCAACGCGGTGAGCCAGGCCGCCACCGCCAGCCCCGCCGTGCGGAGATCGGGTGCTCCCCCACCGGTCACGACTCCGGAGGTTCCGGCCGACATGCCGATCGGAGCGGGCGACGCCCTCACACCGTCACCAGGTCCTTGAGTTGCTCGTACCGGGCGTCACCGATCCCGGTCACCTGACGCAGGTCGCCGACGGACCGGAAGCCGCCGTGCTGATCGCGGTACTCGATGATCCGCTGGGCGAGCACCGGACCCACCCCGGGCAGCGTTTCGAGCTGCGCCGAGGTCGCGGTGTTCAAGTTGACCCGCCCACCCGCGCCGGGTCCGGCACCCGGGAGCGGGCCGGCTCCCGGACCCACCGCGCCCGAGGGCGCCGGGACGCCGACCAGGATCAGCTCGCCGTCGCTGATCTTGCGGGCCGGGTTCAGCATCGCCACGTCCACCCCCGGCAACGCGCCTCCGGCTGCGTCGAGGGCGTCGGCCACCCGCGCGCCGGCTGCCAACCGCACCAACCCGGGCCGGCGGACCTTACCGGCGACGGCGACCACCAGCTCACCGGTCGAACCCGCCGTCGGCCCGCCCGGCTCGTGGCCGGCCTCGACGGAGGGAGCCGGTGTCCCGGCGGTGCCGGTCTCGGCGACCACCGGCTCCACCTGAGGACGGGACCGCCAGGTCCAGACGCCCGCGGCGAGCACCACGAGCACGGCGACGGCCGCGAGCGCCCGCACTCCCCGCCGCCCCGGATCGAAGGCACTCGGCCCCGGAAGCGGGCTGGGCGGCGCCTCGTCGACCGTCCGCCCTCGTCCGACGTCGACCGGTGCCTCGTCGCTGACCCCAACCGGACCACCGGTCCGATCGGGGCCACCGGTCCGGGTCGGCCCGCCGGTCCAAACCGGCCCGCCGCCGACCGGACCCGTGTCACCGGCCCGGTCGGCGGTCTGGATCGGCAGCAGCACGGTAGGCCATCGCGTCACCGGCGGCGGCAGCCCGCCGGCAGCCCCGGCGAGCGGTGGCCGCCCGACGGACGGAGGCAGGTCGACATCCGGTGGCCGCCCCACGGACGGAGGCAGGTCAGTAGGCGGTGGCCGCCCGATGGACGGAGGCCACCCGGCGAGGGCCGGCGTCCGGTCGTCTCCCGGCCACGGCGGTACCGCGTCGTCCGCCGGCCGGTCCAGCGCGCCGGGCATCAGGTGCCACAGTCGCCGCCGGACCGCCATCTCCTCGTCCTCGTCCCTCGACACGGCGCGAGGCTAGGGCGGCGAGGCACCGCCAGGCGCGCCGAGCCGGTCGACCTGTGGACAGCGCGAGGCTCTGTGGACAGTGCCCTGATCATGCATCGGATCTGCTACGACCGCCGCCTTGGCGGTACGCGGGATCGCCCGACGATCCCGGACCCGGCAGGTGACCGAACCTCGGTCCACGTCGCCGACAACCAAACCCTCGCGGCCGCCACCAGGGCGGACCGCCAGGTGCGTGGCCGGTCCCGACACGCTCGGGTCAGTCCGTGCGCGCCTGCGGGTCCAGACCGAGGACGGCGCGCCCGCCGTCGACCGGCAGGGTCACCCCGTTGACGAAGCCCGCCGCCGGCGAGAGCAGGTACGCGACCGCCTCCGCCACGTCCTGCGGCTGCCCGATCCGGCCCGCCGGGTGCAGCCGGGCCAGCCTTGCCTCGATCCGCCGCGCCTGGTCCGGTTGGGACTCGGCGAGGAACGCCTCGTGTCGTTCGGTGGCCACCGAGCCGAGCGCGACCGCGTTGGCTCGGATGCCGTGCCGGCCGTACTCGACGGCCAGCGCCCGGGTCAGCCCCTCCAGCGCCGCCTTGGCTGTGGCGTACGGCAGGCAGCCCGGCACCGGTCGGCTCGCCTGGTGGGACGAGACGTTGACCACGGCACCTGCGGTGCCGGCGGCGAGGAAGCGGCGGACCGCGGTGGCGGCACCGACCACGGCGGGACGCAGGTTACGGGTGATCAGATCGACGATCTCGCCGACCGGCGCGTCGTGCACCGAGGCGTCGCGGAACACGGCCGCGTTGTTCACCCATCCGCTGAGCGGGTCGAAACGCTCCGCCAGGTCGGCGGCCCGCCCGGCGACGCCCTCGTCACCGGCGTCACCGACCACCGCCGCGAGGTGGTCGGCCCGGGCGTGCCCCGTCACCCAGGACAGTGCACCCGGATCGCGCTCGACCACCACCACCGTCCAGCCATGGGCGAGCAGGCTCTCCACGATGCCCCGCCCGACCCCGCGTCCCCCACCGGTCACCACACAGGACATCCGTCCCACCTCCCCAGCCCGGCCCCTGGGTCGATCCTCGCCCACCGAAGCCACAAGCGGCGAAGCGGGGCGCGCCGGTTCGCCCGCCGGCGTCGAGCGCCGGCTGGGTGGCCAGTCAGTGCCCCTGACGTCCAGGAGGGTCCGCCGCCGGATGCTCCGACGCACGATGGATCACCACGCAGGCGAGACCGGGACCGACGTGCACCGCCACGGCGGCACCGGCCTCGGAGACGTAGGTGTCGCGCAGCCGGTCACCGAGCCGGGCGGTGAGCGTGTCGACGAGCTGCTCGGCCCGCTGCGGCGCGTCGAGGTGGTGTACGGCCAGGTCCACCGGCCCGTCGCCGGCCGCCTCGACGGCGAGGTCCACCAGCCGCGCCATGCCCCGACTGGCGGTGCGGACCTTGTCCCGCAGCACGATGCGTCCCTCGGGCATGTGCAGGATGGGCTTGACCGACAGTGCGGTGCCGAGCAACGCCTCGGCCGCGTTGATCCGTCCGCCCCGCCGGAGGAACTCCAGCGTGTCGACGTAGAAGTGGATACTGGTTCGCCCGACGGCCGCTGCCGCCGCGGCGCGTACGCCGGCCAGGTCGGCGCCCCGCGCGGCGGCCCGGGCCGCCGCGATCGCCGGGAAGCCGAGACCCATCCCGCAGGAGCGGCTGTCGATCACGCTGACCCGGTCGCCCAGGTCGGCGGCGGCCAGTTCGGCGGCCTCGACCGTGCCGGAGAGCCCGGCCGACAGGTGCACCGAGACGACGCCCTCCGCTCCGGCCGCCAGCAGCTCCCGGTAGGTGCGGGAGAACTGCTCGGGCGACGCGCGGGAGGTGCTCACCGACACCCGCCGCGCGCGAAGCGCCCGGGTGGCGTCCGCGGGGAAGGTCTCGACCCCCTCCAGCCCTTCGACGCCGGCCAACACCACGGTCAGCGGCACCACGGTCAGCCGGTGCTCCCGCACCAGCTCGGGTGGCAGGTAGGCGGTGGAGTCGGTGACGACCGCGACTGGCATGCGGGCACCGTAGCGGATCAAGCTGGGCGACGGCCGGACCGCGTCCGCTCAGACCGGTTCGGCGGAGACCGGCACGACCGCCGCGCCGGTTCCGGTTCCGGTGGCGGGCACGTCCATCGGGCCGACGTTGTGGGCGCGCAGGTGCCAGCCGCGTTCCACGTCGTGGCGCAGCTCCGTCCAGTGACAGTTGCGCAGCGAGCCGACGGCGCGCAGCACGGCGTGCTCCCAGCCGAGCAGGTGGCCGCAGCCCTGCCGGGCGGCGCCGCCGTGGGTGGCGATCACCACGGTGCCCCCGGGCAGTTGGTCGGCTGCCTCCTGCAACGCGGTGCCGATGCGTTTGCCCAGCTCGTCCAGCGGTTCGACGTCCGCTCCCGGGTCTGGGTCCCCGGCCCGCCAGCGGGTGTACTCCGCCGGGAAACGCTCCGCCACCTCGGTCAGTAGCAGTCCCTGCCAGCGGCCGAAGTGCCGCTCCCGCAGTCGGGCGTCGGAGCGCACCGGCAGACCGGTCAGCGCGGACAGCGCTGCGGCGGTGTCCGCGGCGCGACTCAGGTCGCTGGCGACCAGGGCGTCCGGCCGTAGCGCGGCCAGCAGCGGCGCTGCCCTGCGTGCCTGTTCCCGGCCGAGATCGTTCAGCGGTACGTCGGTCTGCCCCTGCACCCTGCTGGCGGCGTTCCAGTCGGTGTTGCCGTGCCGCCAGATGATCAGCCTGGTCACTCGCCCGATCCGGCGGAGGCCTCGGCCGGGGCGAGATCCCGGTCGACGAACGGGATCGTCGGGCAGTCCTTCCAGAGCCGGTCCAGGGCGTAGAACTCGCGTTCCTCGGTGTGCTGCACGTGCACCACGACGTCGACGTAGTCGAGCAGCACCCAGCGACCGCCGCGTTCGCCCTCCCGCCGCACCGGCTTCGCCTTCTCCGGCAGGTCGAGCAGGGCTTCCTCGATGGCATCGACGATGGCCAGCACCTGGCGTTCGTTCGGGGCCGCGGCGAGCAGGAACGCGTCGGTGATGGCGAGTTGGTCACCCACGTCGATGATGACGATGTCCTGAGCCTTCTTGTCGGCCGCGGCCTGGGCGGCGACGATCGCCAGCTGGTGAGCGCGTTCGGAAACTGTCACCGTTCTCCTTCGATCAACCGTGCGATGCCTCCAGCCTCTCACACGGCCCGGATTCCCGACTCACCAGTTTCAGCCGGAAAGAGGGGTGAAACGGTCAAATCACTCCCGGTACAGTCGCCGTTTCGCGATGTACTGCACCACACCATCGGGCACCAGATACCAGACCGGTTCGCCCCGGGCGACCCGCGCCCGGCAATCGGTGGACGAGATGGCCATGGCCGGGACCTGCACCAGACTGACCGTGTCGGCGGGCAGGTGCGCGGCGGTCAGCGCGAAACCCGGCCGGGTGACCCCGATGAAGTGGGCCAGCTCGAAGATCTCGTCGAGGTCCTTCCAGCTCAGGATGCGCTCCAGGGCGTCCGCGCCGGTGATGAAGAACAGCTGCGCCTTGGTCCCGTACTGGGAGCGCAGGTCACGGAGGGTGTCGACGGTGTAGGTGGGCCCACCCCGGTCGATGTCGACCCGGCTGACCTGGAACCGTGGGTTGGACGCGGTGGCGATCACGGTCATCAGGTAGCGGTCCTCGGCCGAGCTGACCGGCACGTCGGCCTTCTGCCACGGCTGCCCGGTGGGCACGAAGATCACTTCGTCGAGACCGAACCGGTCCGCCACCTCGCTCGCGGCCACGAGGTGCCCGTGATGGATCGGATCGAACGTCCCGCCCATGATGCCGATCCGCCGGATGTCTTCCTCCACTCCATGATCCTAGGGCGTGCCCGGGCGGAGCCGGGCCGGGCCGACGCTCCACGCCCGGCCCGGCTCCGGTGGTCACGCGGTCGTGGCGGCCACCGCCGTGCGCGCCACCAGGGCGCGGCGCAGGTCGTCGTCGGCGTCGGTGACCACCCGACGCAGCCCCGGCGTGAGGTCGTCGCGGGCCAGCAGCGCCGCGGCCGCCTCCCGGGTGGGTTGGGACACCGCGTGGCGGGGGAAGGCCAGCTTGGCGACCTCGTCGGCGACCCAGGGCGTACGCAGCCGCGCGGCGGCCGGCATGTCGGCGAAGTAGCTGGCCACGTAGGCGCTGGTGAGGTCGGCCTGCTCGGGCTGCCAGAAGCCCTCCGCCGTCGCCTCGACCAGCCGGTTCGACAGCTCCGTGTTCGACACGATGATCTCCCACGCGGCCTGCTTGGCGGCGGGCTCGGGCAGGGCCGCCCGGCACCGGGCGGCGCGTTCGGCACCGGTGGCGCTCGGGTCGGCCGCCGCCTCGGCCGCGATCTCGGCCGCACCGGCGGCACCGAGGACCACCAACCGGCCCAGCAGCGTCCACCGCAGCTCGGTGTCGACGGCCAGCCCGGCGGGGACGGCCCGGCCGGCGAGCCAACCGGTGAGCAACTCCGCGTCGGTGCTCGCGGCGATCAGCCCCCGGGCGGCAGCGAGTTGCAACGACTCTCCCGGCGCGGCGTCGTCCAGCAACCGCCGGCAGGACTCGGCGATCCGGGCCAGGGCGGACTGTCGCGCCAGCGGGTCGAGATAGCGATCGACGAGCGAGCGACTCATCGCCAGCACGTCCTCGACGATGATCACTTCCGTCTCGGTGGGCAACGCCGCGACGATGAGGTCGACCAGACCGGTGACCGGCCGTCCCCCGTCGGTCGCCGCGTCCAGCGCCTCGCCCCAGAGCAGGGCGCGGGTCAGCGGGTCGGTCAGGCGGGGCAGCAGCAGTGGCACCGCGTCGGCCGACCCGGCGTCAAGGCGGATCTTGGCGAAGGTGAGGTCGCCGTCGTTGGGTAGCAGAACCGCTGCCGCCGGCTCCCCGGCCAACCCGTCGAGCCGGGTACGGCCGTCGTCGGCCTTGGGATCGAGGTCGACCTCGAACCGCTCGGCGGTGCCGTCCACGGCGTACCGGCCTACGCCGATGCGGTGCGGGCGCAGCACCGGATGCGTCGGCGGCGCGGTCTGCGTGATCACGACCTCGTCGTACCGGCCCTCGGCGTCCACCGTCACCTCGGCCCGCAGCGTGTTCACCTGCGCGGTCCGCAGCCAGGACTCCGCCCAGTCGGTCAGCTCCCGGCCACTGCTGGCGGCCAGGCTCTCGAGCAGGTCGGCGAGGGTGGCGTTGCCGAAGCGGTGCCGGGCGAAGTGGTCGTTGAGGCCGGCCAGGAAGGCCTCGTCACCGAGCCACGCCACCAGCTGCCGCAGCACGCTGGCCCCCTTGGCGTACGAGATGCCGTCGAAGTTGAGCAGCCCCTCCGCGGCGTCGATCACCCGCTCGGGTGCCACCGGATGGGTGGAGGGGCGCTGGTCAGCGGCGTATCCCCACGCCTTGCGGCGCAGCGCGAACGTCGTCCACGCCCGGTCGAACCGGGTCGCCTCGGCCGTGACCCGGGTGCCGAGGTACTCCGCGAACGACTCGTTCAACCACAGATCGTCCCACCAACGCATGGTGACCAGGTCGCCGAACCACATGTGCGCCATCTCGTGGGCGATCGTGGTGGCCCGCAGCTCGCGCTCGCTGTCGGTGACCGCCGAGCGGAACACGTAGTCGTCGCGGAGGGTGACCAGGCCGGGATTCTCCATGGCACCCGCGTTGAACTCGGGCACGAACGCCTGGTCGTACTTGCCGAACGGATAGCGCTCGTCGAACAGCTCATGAAACCGGTCGAGACACTGCTTCGTGACGGTGAGGATCTCCGCCGCGTCGGCGTCGAGATGCTCGGCGAGGGAGCGCCGGCAGTACACCCCGAGCGGAATCCCGTCGTGGGTGTCCCGGCGGACGTGCCAGGGACCGGCGATCAGGGTGAAGAAGTACGTGGCGATCGGCAGGGTGGGGGCGAACTCCCACCGACCCGGCTCGGGGTTGGCCGCCAGTTCCGCGTTGGCCGCCACCGTCCAGTGCTCCGGCGCGGTCACCGACAACGTGACCGGCGCCTTCAGGTCCGGCTGGTCGAAGGCGGCGAAGACCCGCTGCACGTCGTCCAGGAACGACATCACGTAGAGGTAGGTCTCGCCGTCGGCGGGGTCGACGAAGCGGTGCATCCCCTCGCCGGTGTTCGTGTACGCCATCTCGGCCTCGACGACCAGCGTGTTTTGCGCCGCCAGGCCGGTCAGCGCCAGCCGGTTGTCGTCGAGCGTCGCGGGATCGAGGTCGGTGTCGTTGAGGCGTACGGCGCGCAGGTGCGCCGGCTTGACCTCGACGAAGGTGTCGGTGCCGGTGGCCCGGAACCTGATCGTGACGTGGGACCGGAACTGCTCACCGCCCCCGGTCAGGTCGAGGTCCACCTGGTAGGACTCGACGGTGATCGACGCGCCACGCGCGGTCGCCTCTGCACGGCTCAGGCTCGGCATCCGCTTATCCTGCCCGATGAGGGAACGAACCGGCTTCCCCATTTCCCCTGGTACTGGAGGACGGGACCATGACAGCGCACCCCAAGGGTGACTTCGACCTCTCCCGGGCGGTCTGGCAGCGGGCCGAGGGCGACACCTCGGAGGCCGCGGTGGAGGTCGCCTTCGTCGACGATCTGATCGGCATGCGCAACTCCGCCGAGCCGGACGGCCCGGTGCTGGTGTTCACCCAGGCCGAGTGGGACGCCTTCGTCGCGGGCGCCCAGGACGGCGAGTTCGACCTGGACTGAGTGCGCCGGCGGGTCCAGGAATGTCCGTCCGGCCGGGCGTTCCTGGACTCCGCGCTAACCACGGTCACCGTCGCCCCAACCGAGGCCACCGGGGCCGGGCGCGTGATGGAAACCGGCGTGGCCGGCGACATCGACACACCGTTCGGAGTCCGGCCCGAGGGCCCCGCAGAACAGCCGCTCGGCACGCTGCCAGGCATCGGCCGGTGACAGCGCGGAGGCACCGATCGCCAGCTCGGGCCGGAGCACACTCAACGCCTCGGCGTACCCGACCGCCACCTCGCGAGCGGTGACGAGATCGGCGGCGGTGAAGCCGAGATGCACGGTGAAATGGCGGTCGGGACGTGGGGGTCGGGACGGCGCCACCAGCGGCGGCCGGTCCCCGCCGGGCCTCCCGGCCTTCCACCGACGCCAGTACGTCGCACGGTTGTCCCGCATTCCATCCTCCCCGTGGCACGCCGAACCGCCTGGCCGACGACGCATCGACACCTCGGCCCGGCGGCCGGTTGACCACCGGCCAGGTCGACGACGCCGCCGAACTCAGCGAACCAGGATTCCCCGGCCCTGGGAGGGGCCAGCGACCGGCCCGACGACACCGCCGCCCGGCTGCACGGTTCATCGCCCGTGACCTGGGTAGGTACGCACTCTGCGACGATTGGACGGCCGGTCGGCGACGGCCGCGCCCCGGCAACAGGGAATCCGATGGCGACCATTCCGACGGACCGCGCTCCGGACAGCACCCTGGCCTTCCTGCGGGCCGGCTACCGGTTCGTCGGGCAGCGGTGCGACCGGTACGGCACCGACATATTCCAGACCAGGCTGCTGCTGGAACCGACGATCTGCCTACGCGGCCGGGCCGCCGCCGAGCTCTTCTACGACGCCGACCGGTTCGTGCGCGAGGGTGCCATGCCGGCTCGCGGTCAGCGCACGCTCACCGGCCGGGGCGGCGTCCAGGGGCTCGACGGCGACGCCCACCACGACCGCAAGGCCATGTTCATGTCGCTCATGAGCCCGGCCGCGGTCCGGCGACTCGGGCAGCTCTTCGCCGACGAGTGGCAGGCCCGGTTGCCCGCCTGGGAACTGTCCGGCACGGTGACGCTGCACACCGAGGTCGCGTCGATGCTGACCCGGGCGGTCTGCGCCTGGGCGGGGGTGCCGCTGAGCGGCGGCGAGCTGGACCGGCGGACCGCCGACCTGCAGGCCATGATTGACAGCGCCGCGGCGATCGGTCCCCGGCACTGGCGTGGTCGGCTGGGCCGCTACCGCGCTGAGTACTGGGGCGCTGACCTCGTCGAACAGGTACGCCACGGGAAGCTGTCGCCGCCCGACGGCACTGCCCTGCGGGTGATCGCGGAGCACCGCGACGGCGAGGGAGACCGGTTGCCGCGCCGCATCGCCGCGGTGGAGTTGCTCAACGTGCTCCGCCCGACCGTCGCGGTGGCCCGGTTCGTGGTCTTCGCCGCGCTGGCGCTGCACGACCATCCCGCCTGGCGGCAACGGGTACGCGACGACGCCGAGGCGGGGCAGTTCGTGCAGGAGGTACGCCGCTACTACCCGTTCTTCCCGGTGGCCGCGGCCCGGGTCCGGCGGGACTTCGACTGGCGGGGGTACCACTTCCCGCACGGCCGACGGGTGCTGCTGGATCTCTACGGCACCGATCATCATCCCGAGGTGTGGCCGGAGCCGGAGCGGTTCCGGCCGGAGCGCTTCGCCGGTTGGCCGGGTGACCCGTTCACGCTGGTACCGCAGGGCGGCGGAGACCATGTCGCCGGGCACCGCTGTGCCGGAGAGTGGATCACGATCGAGCTGATGAAGCGGGCGGTCACGCTGCTGACCGAGGTCATCCGCTACGACGTACCGCCGCAGGACCTCGCGGTGGACCTGAGCCGCATGCCGGCGCTGCCGGCCAGCGGCTTCGTGATCACCGCCGTACGGCACACCGGCTGAGCCCCCGCCCAGCGACCACCGGCAGGGACCGGGCCACCGGGGAAACCGGCGGCCCGGCCGGATCAGGCTGGATGCAGCACCGTACGCAGGCAGCCGTCCTCCTTCTTCTCGAACATCTCGTAGCCGCGTGCCCCCTGCGCCAGCGGGAGCGGATGGGTGGCCAGGTAACCGGGGTCGATCTCACCGGCGGCGAGTCGGTCGAGCAGCATCGGGATGTAGCGCTGGGCATGCATCTGCCCCATCCGCAGCACCAGGGCCTTGTTCATCGCCGCGCCCAGCGGAAACTTGTCCACCAGGCCGGCGTAGACGCCGACGATGCTGACCGTGCCACCCTTGCGGGCCGCCATGATGGCCTGCCGGACGGACGTCGGCCGGTCGGTCTGCAAGCGGGCGGTCTGCTTCGCCTTGTCGTACGCGTACACCGGGCCGACGTCGTGGGACTCCATGCCGACCGCGTCGATACAGGCGTCCGGTCCGCGACCGGAGGTCATCTCGCGCAGCGCCTCGAGCACGTCGGTGTCGGCGTAGTTGACCGTCTCCACGCCCAGCCGGTCGGCGGCCACCGCCAGCCGCTCCGGCAGCCGGTCGACCATGATGACCCGTTCCGCGCCGAGCAGCTGCGCCGCCCGGGCGGCCATCTGTCCCACTCCACCGGCACCCCACACCGCGACCACCTCACCGCCGGTCAGGCCGCAGAAGTCGGCCGCCATCCAACCGGTGGGCATGGCGTCGGAGGCGAAGACCACCGCGTCGTCCGGTACCCCGTCGGGCACCTTGAACGCCCCGACGTCGCCGAACGGCACCCGTACGTACTCCGCGTGGCTGCCGGAGTAGCCCCCGGCGGCGTGTGAGTACCCGAGGATGCCGGCCGGCGAGTGACCCCACAACTTCTCCGCGAAGACCGGCTGCGGGTTCGAGTTGTCGCACAGCGAGTACTGCTCGGTCCGGCAGTACCAGCAGCCACCGCAGGCCACCACCGAGCCGACCACCACCCGGTCGCCGACGGCCAACCGCCGTACCCCGGGCCCGATCTCGACCACCTCGCCGGTGAACTCGTGGCCCAGGATGTCACCCTCCCGCATCGCCGGGATGAACCCGTTGATCAGATGCAGGTCCGAACCGCAGACGCTGCTGGCCCGAACCCGGACGATGATGTCGCCGTCGGCGCGCACCCGTGGCTCCGCCACGTCGCGTACCTTGAGCTTGCCGATCCCCTCCCAGCACAGCGCCTTCACGCCCGTCCTCCCGTCGTCAGCCGCTGCCGAATCTCATCGGTGCTTCGTCGCTGTGCCCTACTGCGTCCGGACGGATCCCGCCGGGTGTCGATGAGCTGACCGCACTCGATCAGCGACTTGACCCGGCGCAGCGTGTCGCGCAGTCGTAGGTCCGGCTCGTCACCGGCGGCCAGCCCCAGGGCGCGGCGCAGTGGGCCGGAGCGGTATCTCAGCTCCGCGCGGATCTCCGTGCCCCGACCCTGTGGTGCGGGCACCAGTTCGACCGTGCCCTGCTGCTCCGGCCCGCCGGTGACCTGCCAGCGCAGCCGGCCGGGACCGGTGACGGTGATCTCGGCGCGCCACTCGGTGTCGCCGGTGTCGGGATCACGCGACACGCACCGCCAGCGGTTCCCGTCGATCTGCTCCAGGGCCGCCCACTCCGCCAGGGCCCGGTCGAGCCGCTGCCGCTCGGTCCAGAAACCGATCACCGCCGCTACCGGCCGGTCGACCGTCACCGCACGCCGGACCACGTACCAGCCATCCTCCCGATGGGGCCGGTGCCGACGCCGTCGGCGGGTCACCGCCCGGCCGACGCCGACTGCGGTCACGGTCGCGGCACCCACCAGAGCCAGCCTCGTCGCGTTGCCTCTCATCACGCCTCCTCCGCCCGGACGTCCGGCGCCCGGCCGCCATAGTGGCCGCTACCCGGCACGGAGACCGTGAAACGGGGCAAAAAGCAAGGGCTCCTCCGGTCGGATCGCCCGAGGAGGAGCCCTCACATCCATCGCCCGTCTCAGGGCCCACGCGCAGCACGGACCGCCGCCAACGGCGGCTGGGTTCGTCGACCGGTCAGGAACGCACCTGGTCCCGGGAGTGCTGCGCCTGGTCCTTCAGGTCGTGGGCCGCGGACCGGGTGTCGTCGGTCACCGCCTGCGCGGCGTCCTGTGCGGTGGCCTTGACCGACTCGGCGGCCTGCTGCGCCGGCTCGCGCAGCTCCTCCTTCATCTCGCTCGCCACCCGGCTGAGCTTGTCGGTCACCGCCGAGCCGCGCTCGCCGGCCTTGTTCCGGGCCTGGGCGGCCAGTTGCTGCTCCCGCTGGGTCGGCGGGATGAGCGAGGAGACGAGCATGCCGACGCCGAAGGCGATGAGGCCGGCGGCCAGCGGGTTCCCCTCGGACCTGCGCCTGACGGCCTGCGGGGCGCGGTGTGCCGCGTCGCCGACGGCCGAGGCGGCCGAGTGCGCCGCGTCGCCCACCGCGGAGGCCGTCGCGGCGGCCCGATCGCCGGCCGCGTGGGCGCCATGGCTGGTCTGATGGCCCAGGTCGGATGCGGTTCCCATTACCCTGTCCCTCACATTCCGCAGCGTGGTACGGACCCGCTGCTTACGATCGTCGACGATGCGGCCCGGGCTGACCTTGTACGCCAGGGCGTCCACATCGGAACTCAGGTTGTCGCGGGTGGCTTCGATCTCCCGGCGGATCTGCACGGGGTCGGTGCTCATCGGGTCACTCCCTCCGGGTGTGGCTTGAGCGCGTCGGGGATGCGCTGCACGCTGTCGTTGGTCTGCTTGAGCCCACGGATGCGCTCCGCGTTCCGTCGGCCCATCGTGTAGAGAAGCGCCGCGATCGCCGCCCAGATGACGGCCACGATCAACCCTGCCCAGCCGGCGTCCATCACATTGGACAGGCCGCCCCACAGGGCCAGGGACAGGAACAGGGCGACCATGTACGCGCCGAAGCCGGCACCGCCGAACAGGCCGGCGGCCTTGCCCGCCTTCTTCCCCTCCTGACGGATCTCGGCCTTTGCCAGCTCCACCTCCTGCCGCATGAGCGTCGACAGGTCGCTGGTGACCTGGCGCATCAGCTCCCCGATCGAGCTACCCCGGATCTCCTCCGCCGAGGGCGGATGATGGTCGCGGGCATCCGCTGCGGAACTCTGTGTCGGCGTCGTCATCGCGCCGCCTCCCTTCGGATGACTCGGGTCCTCACGGCCGGGTGGTCCCGCTCGACGGCACGCCCGGCAGTGGATCGGTCCGCTCCACCGGGGGCAGCGGTGTGCCCGTGCCGGAGTACCCCTCGTCGACCGGCTGGAGGTCGGTGGGCTGGGTGCGGGGGTCGCGGTTTCCTCCAGCGGGCACACCCGTCGAGCCGGCCGACGGCGGGGCCTGCGTCGGCAAGGCCACCGTCCGGTCGGGATCGCCGTACAGGTCTTCCGTGGCGGGGCTGGCGGGGCGGTCGTCGCCACTCGCGGAGAGGTTGCGGGTCAGCCGGCCGGCCACCGCGCCGAGCAGGGCCGCACCGACCAGGAAGGTGCCGGGGTTGCGGCGCGCGTAGTCGCGTACCTCGGTGAGCAGGTCGCCGGGCTCGCGCTGCTCCAGCCAACCGGCCACACCGTGCACCCGGTCGGAGGCCTGTCGGGCGAGCTCGCTCACCGGGCCGGCCTGGCCACCGTTGTCGGCCATCGAACGCATCTCGTCGGCCAGCGAGCGCAGCCCGCCGGCCGCGCGCCGCTGCTGCTCACCAGCCTGGCCGGCGAGTTGCGTCCGGGCCTCGCCGTACAGGTCCCGGGCCTGGCGGGCGGCCTCCCGGCCGACCTCCCGACCCTGTTCGCGGGCGGTCTCGGCGACCGCCGAACCCGCGTGCGCCGCCTCCGAGCCCATCTGGTGGGCCTGTTCGCGGACGCCGCCGCCGTTCGGCGAATCGGGCTCGTGGGTCCTGGGGGTCGATGACAGATCGTAGGTCATGATGTCCCTTCCGCTGCGGGATCGTCGCGGGTGTTGGGGGTGCGGCGGACGATGTCGCCGCTGCCGCTGATTGACCTACCCTGCGATCGGCCACCCATGCCCGATCGGGCATTTCCCTGCGGATCGCCCGGCGCGGGCAACAAGATGAAGGATCGGCGGGACCAACGTCACCTCACGGAGTGTCGCGTCGAGCTGCCAGACCGTTGCGGGGGCTCTCGCGGATCCACGGAGGTGACATCGATGGCGCGTCGGTCAGCGGGTGGCCGCGCCCCGCGTACCCGGGTACAGCTCGCCGCCCTGGTCGTGGCGGGAGTGTTCCTGCTGCTCGGGGTGCTCGGGTTCGTACCCGGTATCACCACCGACTACGGCGACATGACCTTCGCCGGGCACCACTCCGGTGCCCGGCTCCTCGGGCTCTTCCAGGTATCGGTCCTGCACAACCTGTTGCACCTCGGCTTCGCCGTGGCCGGGCTGCTACTGGCCCGCGGTGTGGCCGGTGCCCGCCTCTACCTTGTCGCGGGTGGCGCGCTCTATCTCGGGTTGTGGATCTACGGGCTGGCGGTCGGCGAGGACAGCGCGGCGAACGTCATCCCGCTCAACGACGCGGACAACTGGCTGCACCTGGGGCTCGGCCTCGGCATGCTGCTGCTCGGGCTGCTGCTGTCGGCACCGGCAGGCGGCAGCGGCGGCCGTCTCGACCGCCCGTTCGACCGTCCCTGACGCCGCACCGCCGAGGCCACCAGCAGCCTCGGACCCGGCCGGGGGCCTCGGTCTCAGGCCGGCACCGGCAGCCGCTTGGCGAAGCACTCCCGATACGGCCCGCCGTCACCGGGCGCACCGGCAGCGGAGATCGGCTCGTAACCGCAGGCCCGGAAGAGCGCCGCCGCCGGACGGTGCGGACCGGCCTCCACCCGCACCATCGAACATCCCCGCTGGTACGCCAACTCCTCCAGCGCGGCGACCAGTTGGCGGGCGATGCCGCGGCGTCGGTAGGCCGGACGCACGTACAACTGCTCCAGCTCGCCGGTGTCCTCGTCGCACACCCGCATCCCGCCGCACGCCACCGCGCGGCCGGCGATCACGACCGTCAACCAGCAGGTGTCCCCGCGCGTCCCGACGTCCCGCCCGGCGGCCTCACTCAGTTCGCGCTGCCGGGCCGTGGCGAGTGCGGCGACCTCCGGATCCGTCAGCGGGCGGGACTCGATAAGCATCACCCCACGCTAGGGCGACGACATTTCGCGAGGGTTTCCAGCAGTCGTCCCCATTTCGGAGCGCATCGAGCTATTCGGCGTCGTTCCCGTCGGCTGGGGCCGGCTCGACCTCGTCGGCGGGTCGCTGCCGGCGCGCCTTACGGGCCGCCAGCCGCTCCGCCGCGCTGGCCCGGGTGGGCTTCTCCTCCAGCCGGACGTCACGGCCCCGGGCACCCGGGACGAACTCGGCACCGGCGTAGAGGGTGGGTTGCCAGTCGAACTCCCGGTCGCCGATCCGAACCAGGTCACCGGGTTGGGCACCCGCCTTGGCCAACTGCTCCTCGACGCCGAGCCGGGCGAGCCGGTCGGCGAGGTAGCCGACCGCCTCGTCGTTGTCGAAGTTCGTCTGGCGCACCCAGCGCTGCGGACGGACACCGCGCACGGTGTACGAGCCGTCGTCCTCGGCCTCGATGGTGAAGCCGGCGTCGTCGACCGCCTTCGGCCGGATCACGATCCGCGTCGGTTCGGCCGGCGGTGCCGCCGCCCGCGACTGTTCGACCAGTTCCGCCATCGCGTACATGAGCTCCTTGAGCCCCTCGCGGGTGGCCGCGGAGACCTCGAAGACCCGCAGACCACGCGCTTCCAGATCGGGTCGGACGATCTCGGCGAGGTCGCGGCCGTCCGGCACGTCGACCTTGTTCAGCGCGACCAGCCGGGGCCGGTCGGCCAACCCGCCGTACTCGGCCAGCTCCGCCTCGATGGTGTCGATGTCGGCCAGCGGGTCCCGCCCCGGCTCCAGGGTGGCGGTGTCGATGACGTGCACCAGCACCGCACAGCGCTCGACATGCCGGAGGAACTCCAGCCCCAACCCCTTGCCGGTGGCCGCGCCCGGGATCAGCCCGGGCACGTCGGCGACGGTGAACGTGTGGTTGTCGAGCCGGACGACGCCGAGGTTCGGCACCAGCGTGGTGAACGGGTAGTCGGCGATCTTGGGTTTGGCGGCGGAGATGACCGAGATGAGCGACGACTTCCCGGCCGACGGGAAACCCACCAGCCCGACGTCGGCGACGCTCTTCAGCTCCAGCACCACGTCAAGTTGCTCGCCCGGCTCACCCAACTCGGCGAAGCCGGGCGCCTTACGGCGCGCGTTGGCCAGCGAGGCGTTGCCCCGGCCACCGCGACCGCCCCGGGCCACCTCGAAGGTGGTGCCGGCGCCGACCATGTCGGCCAGCACGGTGCCGTCGCTGGTCTGCACGACCGTGCCGTCGGGCACCTTGAGCACCAGGTCGGCACCGTTACCGCCGTCCCGGTTCGAGCCCGCGCCGCCCCGGCCGTTCTCCGCCTTGACGTGCGGTCGGAAATGGAAGTCGAGCAGCGTGTGCACCTGCGGGTCGACCACCAGGGAGACGCTGCCGCCGTGCCCGCCGTTGCCTCCGTCCGGGCCGCCGAACGGCTTGAACTTCTCCCGGTGGATCGAGACACAGCCGTGCCCGCCGTCGCCGGCCTGCAGATGCAGGACGACCCGGTCAACGAACGTCGTCACGACGTCATCCTTCCAGCGGGGCCCGGCCCCGCGCGAGAAAAGGCGAAGCGGGCCGGGACATCAGGTCCACGGCCCGCTTACGCCGGACAGCTACTGCTGCGGCACGATGCTCACGGTCTTGCGACCGCGCCGGGTGCCGAACTGGACCGCACCGGCGGCCAGCGCGAAGAGCGTGTCGTCTCCGCCGCGGCCGACCAGGTCACCGGGGTGGAACTTGGTGCCACGCTGACGGATGAGGATCTCACCCGCGCTGACGACCTGACCACCGAAGCGCTTCACGCCGAGTCGCTGAGCCGCGGAGTCACGACCGTTACGCGAGCTGGACGCACCCTTTTTGTGAGCCATTGGAGGACGACCTACTTCCCGCTGGAGATGCCGGTCACCTTGACCTGGGTCAACGGCTGGCGGTGACCCTGGCGCTTGTGGTAGCCGGTCTTGTTCTTGAACTTGTGGATCCGGATCTTCGGGCCCTTGGTGTGCGCGGCGATCTCGCCGGACACCTCGACCTGAGCGAGCTTCGCCGCGTCGGTCACCAGGTCGTCACCGTCGACGAGGAGCACCGCGGCGAGCTTCACCGCGTCACCGGGGGCACCGGTGAGCTTCTCGACCTCGATCACGTCGCCCTCGGCGACCTTGTACTGCTTGCCGCCGGTCTTGACGATCGCGTACATCGGAGGCGGACTCCCTGTCGTTGAGGCTGCTGACTGGCCGTCCCCACGGCGGCTCGCCGGGCAGCAGAAGCACGGCGGCGCGGGCACGCGGGAACTCGGCACACCAAAGTGCGCCGCAGGCTAGCGTACGCCATCCTCTGGCCGGGACCCAAACCGGGCCGGGCCGGTCAGCGGGCGCAGAGCTGGTCGAGGCGCTGCTGCAACCGGTCGAGCGAAGCGCCCTCGAGCGCCTCGATGTCCGTGCCGAGCCGGCCGACCTCGGTCGACAGCTCCGTCAGCAGGTTCTTGAGCTGCCGGTCGTCGGCCCGGGCCGCCTGCGCTCTGAGCGCCTTCTCCCAGTCCGACAGGGCCGCCTCGGCCCGCCGGCCGGCCGCCTGCGCGTCAGCGGTGTCACCCGCGCCGGTCGCCGTGACCATCGCGGCGAGGTTCTCCACGTACTTCTTGCCCGCCGCACCGCTCGCCTCTTGGGCGGCGGCGCAGACCTGCGGGGCGTTCCCGCCCGCCGCCCCCGGAGCGGGCGTCGCCACCGGCTGCTCCGGGGTGGGCGTCGCCGGGCCGGCGGTGACCTCGACGCGCGTCGAGGTCGGGGCGGGCGGTTCGGCCGGGTCGCCGCGCTCGGCCGAGCAGGCGGTGCCGACGAGCAGCGCGGCGGCGGCCACGGTGACGGCGAGCGGTCGGCGCATCGACTCCTCCTTCGGCGGCCGGGTCGACTCGACCCGCCAAGTGCCGGGGCACCCGACGGGGCCGGCCAGGCCCGGACCGGCCGGGCGGCCGCTCATCGACGATACGGGACGCCCCGCCCGGCGGACATCACCACCGGGCGGGGCTCGTCGAGCGTCGGGCGCCCGTCACCGGGCGAAGCTGCCCCTACCGGCCACCGTCAGGGCCGGGTACGGCGACGCGCACCGCCACGACGGGAACGACGCCGACCGGTACCGCCCTCGCCACCGTCGTCCTCGTCGGTCTCGCCGAGCGCGTCCGGGTCGTCCGGGGCGGCGAGCCGGGCCGACTCACCCTGCTGGCTGTCGGCGACGTCCGGCGCGGCCGGAGTGTCCGTCTCGTACCGCGACAGGTCGTATCCCATGGTGTCGTGGTAGTCGGCGTCAGCGGTGCTCGTGGTCTCCGTCTCGGTGACCTCCACCACGGTCCGCTCCGCCGCGGCGGCACCCTTACGCGCTCGGCGCCGGGACGAACCAGTCGTCTGCTCGGCCGCCGGGGCACCCGCCGAGGCGACCGCCTTGACCTTGTCCCCACCGCCGGAGCGCGTCTTCTCCGGCACCGGTTCGGTGTGGATCACCAGGCCCCGACCCTTGCAGCATTCGCAGGTCTCGCTGAACGCCTCCAGCAGCCCGGCACCGATCCGCTTGCGGGTCATCTGTACCAGACCGAGCGACGTGATCTCGGTGACCTGGTGCTTGGTACGGTCGCGGCCCAGGCACTCGGTCAGCCGACGCAGCACGAGTTCCCGGTTCGACTCCAGCACCATGTCGATGAAGTCGATCACCACGATTCCGCCGATGTCCCGCAGCCGCAGCTGCCGGACGATCTCCTCGGCCGCCTCCAGGTTGTTGCGGGTGACCGTCTCCTCCAGGTTGCCCCCGGCACCGGTGTACTTGCCGGTGTTCACGTCGACCACCGTCATCGCCTCGGTCCGGTCGATCACCAGATGGCCGCCGGAGGGCAGGAAGACCTTGCGGTCGAGGCCCTTGAGGATCTGCTCGTCGATGCGGTACTCGGCGAACACGTCCGTGGTGCCGACGTGCCGCCGCAACCGCGCGACCAGGTCAGGCGACACGTGCGACAGGTACGACTCGACCATGTCGTACGCCTCGTCGCCCTCCATGACCAGCTCGCGGAAGTCCTCGTTGAACAGGTCGCGGACCACCCGGATCACGAGATCGGGCTCCTGGTAGAGAAGCACCGGCGCACCGCCCTCGGCGGCCTTCGCCTGGATGTCCTCCCACTGCGCCTGGAGGCGCTTGACGTCCCGGGCCAGCTCGTCCTCGCTGGCGCCCTCGGCCGCGGTCCGGACGATCACTCCGGCGCCGTCGGGCACGAGCTTCTTCAGCACATCACGCAGTCGCTTACGTTCGGTGTCCGGCAGCTTGCGGCTGATCCCGGAGGCGTTGCCACCGGGCACGTAGACCAGGTGCCGGCCGGAGAGCGCGACGTGGCTGGTCAACCGGGCCCCCTTGTGCCCGATCGGATCCTTGGTGACCTGCACCAGCACCGAGTCACCGGACCTGAGGGCCTGCTCGATCGAGCGGGCCCTGCCCTCCAGGCCGGTGGTGTCCCAGTTGACCTCGCCGGCGTACAGGACCGCGTTGCGTCCTCGGCCGATGTCGACGAACGCCGCCTCCATGCTCGGCAGCACGTTCTGCACCTTGCCGAGGTAGACGTTGCCGGCCATGGTCCCGGCGGAACTGCGGGTGACGTAGTGCTCGACCAGGACGCCGTCCTCGAGCACGGCGATCTGGGTCCGGTCGCCGCGCTGGCGCACCGCCATGACCCGGTCGACCGCCTCACGGCGGGCCAGGAACTCCGACTCGCTGAGGATCGGCGGGCGGGTCCGGCGCTGCTCGCGGCCGTCCCGGCGGCGCTGCCGCTTGGCCTCCAGCCGGGTCGAGCCGGAGACACCCTGCACCTCGTCGACCGTTCGGCGCGGCTCCCTGATCTTGACCACGGTGGGCACACCGTCGTCGTCGGTGCCGTCGGTGTCGCCGGCCCCCCGCCGACGCCGCCGTCGACGTCGGCGGGTCATCCCGTCGCCCTCGACCTCGTCGCCCTCCTCGGACTCGGACTCGGACTCGGACTCGTCCGTCTCGGCCTGGACGGTCTCCTCGGCCGCGCCCTCCTCGGCGTCCTCGCCGTCCTCGGCGCCACCCTTGCCCCGGCCCCGGCCCCGGCGACCGCGTCGGCGGCGACGCCGGCCGCTCGCGGTCTCCTCGTCGTCCTCCTCCTCGGCGACCTCCTCGGCCGCGGCGGAGGGTTCCTCCTCGGGCTCGGTCACCACCGTCGGCTCGGCCTCCCGCCGGCCCCGGCGACGCCGCCGCGACGGCTCGGCCGGTTCCTCGGCGGCTTCCTCCTCGGCGGTCTGGGCGGCGGCAGCGCGGGCGGCGATCACCTCTTCCGGTGCCATGAACAGCACCGTCGGCGCGGTGAGGGCAGCCTTGCGACGGCGGGACCGGCCCTCGGGCTCGGCCGGCGCCGTCGTCTGGGCAGCGGCGTCAGGTTCGACAGCAGCCACCGGTTCGGTGGTCTCGGCCGGCTGTGCCGGCTCGGCGGCACCCTCGGTGGGCAACGCGGCGGAGCCGAAGTCGGTGCCGGCCGCCGGCGCGAGATCGGCGTCGGTGGGCGGCGGTGTCGGCTCGGCCTGGGCGGGCGGCTCGGTCACGGCCTCGGCGGGCGCGGTCGTGGACTTCCGGCGCCGGGTACGGGTCACCTTGACCGGCGGCACCACGTCACTGTCGGCGGCCTCCGCCTCGGCCGCGGCCAACGGCTCCTCCACGGCCTTCTGCCCGGTGGTCGCCTTGCGTCGGCGGCGCGGCGTCTTCGCGGCCGGGTCGAGGTCACCGGAGACCGGGGCGAAGACCTCGGCCTGGGGTGCTTCGCCGCTGCCTACGGTCGCCGCACCGGACGCGTCGACCGGTGCGTCGGTCTGCTCGGGCCGGCTGACCGAGGTGGCCCGGCGGCGGGTCGTCCGGCGGCGGGGGGCCGGCTCGGCGTTCGGCGCGCCAGCCAGGTCGGCGACGCCACCCAGGTCGGCGGTGCCGCTCAGGGCACCGGGGACCTCCTCCGGCGGGTCGGCGACCGGTTCGGGTTCGGCCGCGTCCTGCGGCGGGATCGCGCCGGTCACCTCCGCCGTGCTGTTCTCGGCGGTCTCGTCGGCCGGGTTGATGCCGGCCCGTTCGCTGCCCTCGGGCTCGTTCTCGAGCATGGACGTTCTCCAGTTCTGGCTTCCCCGGGCGCGGGTGAGCGCTGCCACGCAGGGTTGCCGCAAAAGGTGTTTCCCCGGGCGCACGGGGTGCGCGCCGGCGAAGTCTGCCTGCCTGGACGCCGACCGTCGGTCAGCGCCCGCCGATGGTTGCCCCGTCGCGGTCCGCGTCCAGCGGGTCCACGATCGCGCCCTGCGCGGTCAGCGTGCCCTGAGCCAGCCGGATCACCTTCGGGGCCACCGGCGGCTCCAGGCCGGCCACCACGCGGAAGCCGGAAAGGACGTCATCGGGCCGCACGGACGGGGTGACCTGCCGCACGACCAGTTCGAGTATCGCACACGGTACGACCGGGTCCCCGGAAGGCGTCGCCGAAGCGGCGATCACATCGATGTCGACGACTGCGGCCCGGGCGTCGAAGGTGCGCCGTCCCTGCTTGGTCATCCGCTCGACCAGCACCTCGTCGGCGGCGGTGAAGACGGCCACAGCCTTGGCCAGCACGTCGGGATCCACCTGCGGTAGCTCGATCCGCCAGCGGGACGCCTCGATCCGGTCGGGCAGGCTGGCACCGCTGGCCACCACGGCGTCGAGCACGTCGAGGCCGGGCGAGAGCGCCGCGTCCAGCGCCATCCGCAGCTGCTCCGGATCGACCGGCTCCCGCAGGCCGATCTCCAGGTACTCCGCCTCGCTGGCCACCCCGGTCGGTGCCGCGCTGGCGTACGAGATCTTCGGGTGCGGAGTGAAACCCTGGGAGAAGGCGACCGGTACGCCGGCCCGGCGCAGCGCCCGCTCGAAGGCGCGGGCGAAGTCCCGGTGCGAGGTGAACCGCAGCGGGCCACGCTTGGCGTACCGGATCCGGACGCGCTGGACGACCGGTGCCTGGCCGCCCTCGGGCTGTGGTTTCCTACTGATCGTCGTGCTCCTCGGTGTCGGGCCCCACCCGTGCGCCGGACTACTGCTGGGCGCCGGCGGACAGCTTCAAGCCGTTGACCGGGGTCAACGGGAGCAGCTTCCGGCCGGTCGGGCCGATCTGGATCTCGGTGTCCATCGCCGGGCAGACGCCGCAGTCGAAGCAGGGCGTCCACCGGCAGTCGTCCTGCTCGTACTCGCCGAGCGCGTCCTGCCAGTCCTGCCAGAGCCAGTCCTTGTCCAGGCCCGAGTCCAGGTGGTCCCAGGGCAGGACCTCCAGCTCGTCGCGCTCCCGGGTGGTGTACCAGTCGAGGTCCACCCCGAAACCGGGCAGTACCTCAGCCGCCGCGTCCACCCAGCGCTGGTACGAGAAGTGTTCGCTCCAGCCGTCGAACCGCCCGCCGTTCTCCCAGACCCGGCGGATCACCGCGCCGACCCGACGGTCACCCCGGGACAGCAGGCCCTCGATCAGCGAGGGCTCACCGTCGTGGTAGCGGTACCCGATGGCGCGCCCGAGCGAGCGGTCGGCGTTGATGGCCTGCTTGAGCAGCCGGAGCCGGTGATCGATGACCTCGGGTCGCTGCATGGCCGCCCACTGGAACGGGGTGTGCGGCTTGGGCACGAACCCGCCGATGGAGACGGTGCACCGGATGTCCTTGGAGCCGGTCGCGGCGCGCCCGGCCCGGATCACCTCGTGCGCCATGTCGGCGATCTCCAGGACGTCGGCGTCCGTCTCGGTGGGCAGACCGCACATGAAGTAGAGCTTCACCTGACGCCAGCCGTTGGTGTACGCGGTGACCACCGTACGGATCAGGTCGTCCTTGGACACCATCTTGTTGATGACCTTGCGGATCCGCTCCGACCCGCCCTCCGGGGCGAAGGTCAGGCCGGTCCGCCGGCCGTTGCGGGACAACTGCTGGGCCAGCTCGATGTTGAAGGCGTCCACCCGGGTCGACGGCAACGAGAGCGAGACGTTGGTGCCCTGGTACTGCTCGGCCAGGCCGGAGCACATGTCGCCGATCTCGGAGTGGTCGGCCGACGACAGCGACAACAGCCCCACCTCGTGAAAGCCGGAGAACTCCAGCCCCTGCTGCACCATCTGCCCGACCGTGGTGATCGAACGCTCCCGCACCGGACGGGTGATCATGCCGGCCTGGCAGAACCGGCAACCCCGGGTGCAGCCCCGGAAGATCTCCACCGCGTACCGCTCGTGCACCGTCTCGGCCAGCGGCACGAGCGGCTTCTTCGGGTACGGCCAGGCGTCCAGGTCCATCGTGGTGCGCTTGTGCACCCGGAACGGCACGTCCGCCCGGTTCGGCACGACCCGCTGGATCCGGCCGTCCGGCAGGTAGTCCACGTCGTAGAAGCGCGGCACGTAGACGCTCTCGGTACGGGCCAGCCGCAGCAGCAGCTCGTCCCGGCCGCCCGGGCAGCCCTCGGCCTTCCACTCCCGGACGATGCCGGTGATCTCCAGGACCGCCTCCTCGCCGTCGCCGAGCACGGCGGCGTCGACGAAGTCGGCAATGGGCTCGGGGTTGAACGCGGCGTGCCCACCGGCCACGATCACCGGGTCGGCGTCGGTGCGGTCGGCGGCGAGCAACGGGATGCCGGCCAGGTCGATCGCGGCGAGCAGGTTGGTGTAGCCCAGCTCGGTGGCGAACGAGACGCCGAACAGGTCGAAGTCGCGGACCGGACGGTGGGCGTCGACGGTGAACTGCGGCACGCCGTGGGCGCGCATCAGCTTCTCCAGGTCCGGCCAGACCGCGTAGGTGCGCTCGGCGAGGGTGTCCGGCAGCTCGTTGAGCACCTCGTAGAGGATCTGCACACCCTGGTTGGGCAGCCCCACCTCGTACGCGTCCGGGTACATCAGCGCCCACCGCACGGTCGCCGCGTCCCACTCCTTGACCACCGCGCCCAGCTCACCGCCGACGTACTGGATGGGCTTGGTCACCTGGGGCAGCAGCGGCTCCAGGCGGGGCCACACGGAGTTGGCCGCCACGGGACGCGAAGTGGTGGACGGGACGCTCATGATGCCCAAGGGTACGCGGTGTCTCCCCGGCGTCCGCGCCGACAGGGCTGGTGCGACCGGTCAGGCCGGCGTTCGCCGCCGCGACCGCCGGAATCGCAGGCCCCCGCTGGTCAGCGAATGAAAGACGATCATGACGCCGATGCCGAGGAGCCCGAGAACCGGGCTGACGAACCAGCCCAGCGCCCCGGTGATGAGGTAGAGCGCCATGCCGACCACCGGACGGATCCGCTGGGCGGACACATAGTCCTCGTCGACCCCCTGGCCGAGCAGCGACGGATGACGACGCAGATAACCGAAGAAGGCCAGCCACGGTGCGGACATCGAGGCCGCCGCGAGCGCGTAGAGCAGCACGGCGACCCGCCGGTCACCATCGGTGCCCGCATGGGCGAAGGCGTCGGCCAGCACCATTGTCGGAAACGGAATGATCACGATGCCGAGCAGCAGCCACAGGTTGATCCAGTTGAGGCCGATCGTGGTCGCCCGGATCAGGCGCAGCACGCTGTGGTGGTTGAGCCAGATCACGCCGACGTACCCGAACGAGAGCAGGAAGGCCAGGTAGACCGAAGCCTGTTCGAGCAGTGCGGGCAGCAGCTCGCCCGGCTGGTGTTCGGGCACCTGCAGCTCGATCACCAGCAGGGTGATCACGATGGCGAAGACCCCGTCACTGAAGCCCGTCATCCGGCCGATACCGCTCACCGGTGACGTACCGGGCTTCGTCTCCGATTCGGACATAGGCCGAGACTAAGGGTGTCCATCCGACCACCATCGGTGAACGGTGCCTGTCGGCGAATCCGCTCGGATCAGCCGTCCCGTCATCCCGGGTCGGTCCCGGTGGCACACCGGTACTAACCTCGGACCGGCGCGAGAGGAGATTGCCGCGATGCCGGAGCCGCAGCCGGGAGCCGACCGGCCGGTCGACGGGAGCCGTCCGGATCAACACCGGGACGGGGAGCCGGCGGTCACCCACGCACTGCCCGACGACCCCGCAGCGGCCGACGGCCAGTCGGCCGGCTCGGCCGAGACCAAGCCGGCCGACACCGAGCCCGCCGACGTGACACCCACCGAGGCGGGCCCGCCCGCCGACGTGGCGGCACCCACCCGGGTCGGCCCACCCGCCGACGCCGACCAGGACGACGGGCAGCCCCTCGTACCGCCGGCACCGCCGGTCGGTCCGCAGGGCACCCGCGTGCTGCCCGAGTCCGCGCCGGAGACGGCGACCCCGCGCTGGAGCGGCTCGGCACCGGTACCGCCGGCGACACCGCGCCGACGGGGCTGGGGCGAGTCGGCCGAACCCACCCCACCGCCGGCGCCCCCGGTGCCGCAGCCGGAGCACCAGACGCCGGTCGATCCGTGGGCCGGCGTCGACACGAGCGGCTGGGATCTCCCCTCGACCGATTTTCCCGCCCTGCCGCCGACGCTGTCCTACCCGAGCCCACCGCCGACCCGGCCGTACTCCGGACCCCCGGCACCGGTCTCGCCGGTTCCGCCGCCCCTGCCAGCGCCACAGCACCAGCCCCCGCCGCAGCACCAGCCCCCGCCCAGGGTCGGGCCGCAGCAGCAGCCGACGCCGCCCGGCCCATACCCGCCCGTTCCGGCCGGCCCACCGGCGCCACCACCGCCGCGTGGTCGGCGGGGCAAGCGGAAGGCCGCACCTGTGGCGCCACCGCCCGGCTGGCGGCCGCCCGCGGGGTACGTCCCGGTCCCGGTCCGCAAGCGTCGCCGTTGGCCCTGGTTGCTGCTGCTGACCCTGGCCTGCTGCTGCGGCTGTCCGGCCTACTACGGGGTGCCGATGGCCAGCCAGTACCCGGCCAAGGCCGCGTTGCCCCAGCAGGTGGCCGACCTGCGGCTGCGCGAGGACCCACGCAGCACCCGCGACGCGCGGCAGTTGGAGACCCAGATGCGCCAGTCGCACTGGCTCGCCGAGGACACCTTCGCCGGGATCTACCACACCAGCAACGGCAAGCGGGTGACCGTCTTCGGCGGCACCGGCTTCCGGTTCACCCCGTCGGCGGACGCCGACGCCGAGATCGAGCGACTCAAAGACCAGTACGCACTCGGCGAGAAGCAGATCATGGAGACCGGTGTCCGGGGCCGCCACGAGCGTTGCGCCGTGGGCCGCACCGATGGTGTCGGTGCGGTGGTGTGCACCTCGGCCGACCACGGCAGCATCACCACGGGTGTCTTCACCGGGCTCTCCGTGGAGGACAGCTCCCGGCTGCTGGGCACCCTACGGGACCAGATCGTCACCACCGACGGTTGACCGAGGCCGCCGGCCACCCGCCCAGCCATGCGTCAACGGGCGGCACGCGGCTCAGCCGGCGTCGGTCTCTCCGCTGACCGGCGGATGGGCCCGCGGCGGCGCGTAGCGCGGCACGTACTCCTGGCCGGTGAGCTTCTGGATCTCACCCATCATCTCGTCGGTCAACTGTCGCAGCGACAGCCGGTCGTCCGAGCGGCCGGTGAAGTCGAGCGGCTTGCCGAACCTGATGGTGATCTTTCCGGTGAAGGGACGCGGCACCCGGGCACCGATCGGCTGCACCTTCTCGGTGCCGATCATGCCCACCGGGATGATCGGCACGCCGGCCGCGATGGCGAGCCGGACCGCCCCGGTACGTCCCCGGTACAGTCGCCCGTCCGGCGAACGGGTGCCCTCCGGGTACACCACCACCAGGTCACCGCCCTTGAGTGCCGGGATGGCTGCGTCGAACGCGGCCAGCGCGGCACGGCCGCCGGCCCGCTCCACCGGGATCGCGCCGAGACCGGTGAGGACGAACTTGGAGAAGCGGCCCTTGACGCCGGTGCCGGTGAAGTACTCGGACTTGGCCCAGAACGCCAGGTGCCGGGGCACCACCGTGCCGAGGAACAGCTCGTCGGCCACCGACAGGTGGTTGCCGGCGAAGATCGCGCCGCCCTGCTCCGGGATGTGCTCCAGCCCCTCCACCGTCGGACGGAACGCCAGCCGCATCGCGGGCCCCACGGTGAGCTTGCCGATGGTGTAGAGCAGCGGCACTGGTCCTCCGGCGGATCGAGTGAGGTAAGAGGCGGTGTCACCGTAGCGGACCGCCGCACGACGGCATGCGTGAGGTCGGGCCCGTCCGCTGGCTGGGTGCGGGGGCCCCTCCCGGCCGGAAGGGCCCCCTTTCGGGCAACTCAGACCCGACGGACCACCACGGTCACGGGCACGCCCTCGCCGACCTCACCGGCGAAGCCGTCGATCCCGTCGATCCCGTCGGCGAAGTCGACGCTGTCGGCCAACACCTCCCGGACCACGAAGTCGCGGTACCCGGCCACCGCCGCCCGGACCTCGTCGGAACCCGACGCCGACACCACGATCCGATCGGACACGTCGAGGTCGGCGTCCCGGCGCGCCTGCTGCACCATCCGGACGAAGTCCCGGGCCAGCCCCTCGGCGGCAAGTTCGGCGGTGACCGTGGTGTCCAGCACCACCACCCCCTCGCCGCCGGGCAGCGGTGCCGAGTGCTCGGCGTCGGCGGCGACCAGGCGCAGCTCGTACTCGCCCTCGTCCAGGGTGACGCCGGCGGCCACCGGGGCACCGTCGACCAGCTCCCACTCCCCCGCCTTGACCGCCTTGATCACCTGCTGCACCTGCTTGCCGACCCGGGGCCCGAGCGCCCGCGGCACCACCGTCAACACCTGCTGGCAGTACGCCGACACCTCGTCGGTGACGTCGACCTCCTTCACGTTGACCTCGTCGGCGATCAGGTCGGCGAACGGCCGCAGTTGCCCGGCCGCCGGACTGGCCACGGTCAGCTTCGCCAGCGGCAGCCGTACCCGCAGCCCCTTCGTCTTGCGCAGCGACAGCGTCGCGGAGGCCACCGCCCGCACCGCGTCCATCGCGGCGACCAGCTCGTGGTCGGCCGGGAACTCCTCGGCCACCGGCCAGTCGGTCAGGTGCACCGACCGCTCGCCGGTCAGCCCGCGCCAGATCTCCTCGGCGGTGAGCGGCGCCAGCGGCGCCACCACCCGGCAGAGTGTCTCCAGCACGGTCCACAGCGTGTCGAAGGCGTCTGCGTCGCCCGCCCAGAACCGGTCCCGGGAACGACGCACGTACCAGTTGGTCAGCGCGTCCAGGTAGGACCGGACGGTGGCGCAGGCCCCCGAGATGTCGTACGCGTCCATCTGCGCGCCGACCGTCGACACCAGCTCGTTCGTCTTCGCCAGCACGTACCGGTCGAGCAGGTGCGTCGAGTCGGTCCGCCGCCTCGCCCGGTACGAGTCGGCGTTGGCGTAGAGCGAGAAGAAGTACCAGACGTTCCACAACGGCAGCAGCACCTGCCGCACGGCGTCACGCACGCTCGACTCGGTGACCGGCATGTCCCCGCCCCGCAGCACCGGCGAGGACATCAGCATCCAGCGCATGGCGTCCGAGCCGTACGCGTCGAAGACGTGGTAGACGTCCGGGTAGTTGCGCAGGCTCTTGGACATCTTGCGCCCGTCGGAGCCGAGCAGGATGCCGTGGCTGATGCAGTTGCGGAACGCCGGCCGGTCGAACAGCGCGGTGGCCAGCACGTGCATGGTGTAGAACCAGCCGCGGGTCTGCCCGATGTACTCCACGATGAAGTCGCCCGGGTAGTGGTGCTCGAACCAGTCGGCGTTCTCGAACGGGTAGTGCACCTGGGCGAAGGGCATCGAGCCGGACTCGAACCAGCAGTCCAGCACCTCCGGCACCCGCCGCATCATCGAGCGCCCGGTCGGATCGTCCGGGTTGGGCCGGACCAGGTCGTCCACCGCCGGCCGGTGCAGGTCCGTCAGGCGTACGCCGAAGTCGCGCTCGATCTCGGCCAGCGACCCGTACACGTCGACCCGGGGATGGTTCGGGTCGTCGGACTTCCACACCGGGATCGGCGAGCCCCAGAACCGGTTGCGGCTGATCGACCAGTCCCGGGCGTTGGCCAGCCACTTGCCGAACGAGCCGTCCTTGATGTGCCCCGGCGTCCAGTTGATCTGCTGGTTCAGCTCGACCATCCGGTCCTTGAACGTGGTCACCGCCACGAACCAGGACGACACCGCCTTGTAGACCAGCGGCGTGTCGCAGCGCCAGCAGTGCGGGTACGAGTGGGTGTAGGTGTCCTGCTTGAGCACCACCCCCCGCTCCTTGAGCTGACGGATCACCGGCTTGTTGACGTCGAAGACCTGCTCGCCCTCGAAGGGCGGGACCAGCGCGGTGAACCGGGTGTGATCGTCCACCGTGACGATGGTCGGGATGCCGGCCGCGTTGCAGACGTTCTGGTCGTCCTCACCGAAGGCGGGGGCCAGGTGCACGATCCCGGTGCCGTCCTCGGTGGTCACGAAGTCCGCGCCGAGCACCTGGTACGCGTTGTCACCCGCGTGGGCGACCAGGAAGTCGAACAGCGGGGTGTAGCGGCGACCGACCAGGTCCGCGCCGCGCACCGTGCCGACCTGCTGGTACCCGTCGAGTTCCGTGGCGTACGCGCCGAGCCGAGCCGCGCCCACCAGGTGGTGGACGCCGTCGCGCTCCAGCACCGCGTACTCGATGTCCGGACCGACGGCGAGCGCCAGGTTCGACGGCAGGGTCCACGGCGTGGTTGTCCAGACACCCAGCCGCACCGGCCCCCGGAGCAGTTCCGGCGCCGAGTCGTCGGGGGTCAGCTCGAACCACACCGACAGCGTCGGGTCGTGCCGGTCGCGGTAGACGTCGTCCATCCGGGTCTCGGTGTTCGACAGTGGCGTCTCGCACCGCCAGCAGTACGCCAGCACCCGGAAACCCTCGTAGACCAGGCCCTTGTCGTGCAGGGTCTTGAAGGCCCACATGACGCTTTCCATGTAGTCCAGGTCGAGGGTCTTGTAGTCGTTGGTGAAGTCGACCCAGCGGGCCTGGCGGGTGACGTAGCGCTCCCAGTCCTGGGTGAACTCCAGCACCGAGCTGCGGCACGCGTCGTTGAAGCGGGCCACGCCGAGGTCGAGGATCTCCGCCTTGCTGGTGATGCCGAGCTGCTTCTCGGCGACCACCTCGGCGGGCAGGCCGTGGCAGTCCCAGCCGAAGCGCCGCTCCACCCGCCGGCCACGCATCGTCTGGTAACGCGGCACCACGTCCTTGACGTAGCCGGTGAACAGGTGGCCGTAGTGGGGCAGGCCGTTGGCGAACGGCGGGCCGTCGTAGAAGACGTACTCGTTCTTCCCGTCGTCGCCGGCCGGGCGGGCGTCCACGGACGCCTCGAAGGTCTTGTCGGCCGTCCAGTGCTCCAGGACCCGGCGCTCGACCGCGGGCAGGTCCGGGCTCGCCGGTACGCCGCCGGCGGTCGGGTCGTGCAACGGATAGGCCATCGCCGGTCGCTCTCCTCGCTGACGCTCACTGTCGTGGGTCTGCGAGGACGAGCCCTGCCGGTACGCCGTCACCGGCGCGCCGGGCCAAGCCCGCGGTACCACCCCGCTTGACGGTCAGGATCGACCGCCCGCTCGTTAGGCCGGCGATAACGGGCCGCCCCGTCCGGTTCTACTGAGCCGGTCACCCGGCCGTTCTTCCGGAAGCTCCCCGGTGATAGCCGGATCATCGCCCTATCCACCCATGATACCCACCCCACCCCGTGCCCTCCTCCCCAATAACCCCCACCCCAGCTCGCGCCGATCATGAAGTTGTTGTCGGCCAGCCGCGGCGTGTCGCGACAACAACTTCATGATCGCCGCTGCGGTCAGGTCGGAGACGGGTGCGGGCGGCGGGCGCATGAGCGGGGTCACACGGGCCGGTGGTCACGCGGGAGGGTCGGCGATCCGTCGAGGGGGTGTCAGACGAACTGTCGGGGAGGTTGTCATGCAGCGGATCAACGTGGCCGAGGTGGCGCCGGAGGCCTTCGGCGCCGTGCTGGGGCTGGAGAAGTACGTCCGGGCCAACGTCGAGCACACCGTGCTGGAACTGGTGAAACTGCGCGCGTCGATGCTGAACGGCTGCGCGTACTGCGTCGACATGCACAGCCGGGAGGCGCTCGGCGCCGGCGAGTCGAGCCGGCGACTGTTCGCGGTGGCCGCCTGGCGGGAGGCGCCCTTCTTCGACGAGCGGGAACGCGCCGCGCTCGCGTTGACCGACGCGGTCACGAAGCTGGGCGAGCACGGCGTACCCGACGACGTCTGGGACGCCGCGTCGAAGGTCTGGTCGGAGAAGGCCCTCGCCGACCTGGTTCTGGCCATTGCCACAATCAACGTGTGGAACCGGATCGCGGTGACCTTCCGCAACGATCTGCCGACGGACGTGTGAGTCCGGTCGACGCGGCGCAGGCGGCCGGTGCGCTCGACGCGCACCGGCCGATGCTGCTCGGGCTGGCCTACCGGTTACTGGGTAGCCGCCACGACGCCGAGGACGTCCTCCAGGAGGCGTACCTGCGCTGGGTGCGGGTCGACCGCGCCGAGGTGAGCGAGCCGCGACGCTACCTGTCCCGGGTGGTGACCCACCTGTCGATGGACCGGCTGCGGGCCCGGCAGGCCGCCCGCGAGACGTACGTCGGGTCGTGGTTGCCGGAGCCGGTGCCGACCGCGCCGTCGCCGTTCGGGCCGTTGGAGCGTGCCGAGCTGCGCGACTCGCTCTCCACCGCGCTGCTGCACCTGCTGGAACGGCTCACCCCGCCGGAGCGCGCCGTCTACGTGCTGCACACCGCCTTCGAGCTGCCCTACGCGGAGATCGCCGAGCTGCTGGACCGCTCCGCCGAGGACTGCCGTCAGTTGCACCACCGGGCGAGCGTGCGGATCGGGCGCGACAAGCGCCGGTTCACCGCCGACCGGGCCGAGCAGGAGCGGCTGCTGGAGGCGTTCGTCGCCGCCGCGACCGAGGGTGACCTGGCCGCGCTCACCGACCTGGTCGCCGCGGACGCGACCGCGTGGAGCGACGGCGGCGGTCGGGTACGGGCCGCCCGCAACCCGATCACCGGCGCCGACCGGGTGATCCGGTTCCTGCTGGGCATCCGGGCGAAGGGCTGGCCGCTCGCGGTGCGGCGCACGGAACTCAACGGCCAGCCGGCCGCCGTGGTGACCACCGCGGCCGGTGACGCGTACGCGGTCACCCTCGGCACGGCCGCCGGCCGGATCACCGACGTCTTCCTGGTGGCCAACCCGGACAAGCTGCCCTGGGCGGCCTGAGCCGACCTGCTGGCTCAGCCCAGCTCGGGGAACCAGAGCGCCAGCTCGCGCTTGGCGCTGTCGGCCGAGTCGGAGGCGTGCACCAGGTTCTCCCGGTTGGACAGGGACAGGTCACCACGGATGGTGCCGGCAGCGGCCTTTCGCCCGTCGGTGGCCCCGATCAGGCCCCGTACCACCTCGATCACCTGGTCGCCGGAGAGCACCAGAGCGACCAGCGGGCCACCGGTCATGAACGCCTTCAGCGGCGGGTAGAACGCCTTGTCGACGTGCTCGGCGTAGTGCTCGTCGGCCAGCGCGGCGTCCATCGTCCGGGACACCATGGCGTCGATCCGCAGCCCCTTGCGCTCGAACCGGGAGATGATCTCGCCCACCAGTCCTCGGCGCACCGCGTCGGGCTTGATCAGGACGAGCGTGCGGTCGTCCGGGCTGCTGCTGGACACGCTGGGTTCCTCCTCAGAGCGGAAGCCGGTCAGGCTGGGTACGGTCAGCCTAGCGACCCGGTCCCGGCGCCGGCGCGGTGGCCGGCCTTCCCCCGGCCCCCGATCCGGCCTAGCCTGGCCCTGACCCCCGGGAGGTCCACTGTGGCGAATGGTGGCGGCAACCGACCCATCGCACCGGTACGCAAGTTGATCGCCGCGGTGCTGGGCACCGTGGCCACCTTCGTCATCCTCTTCGGCCTGGGCATGACCAGCTGGGCGATCGTCGCGCTCGGTGTCGCCCTGCTCGCCCTGGCGATCGCGCTGGCCACCGTGCGCGGTGGCGGTCGCACCTGGGTCGTCGGCGCCGGCCACGTGCACAGCGCCTCCGAGCCACCGACCCAGTACGCGTTCGGTCGCTGCGAACTCCAACTGGTGATCGACGCTCCCGGGCTGCCACCCCGCTCGAAGAAGATCATCGAGCCGCGGGTTCCGGTGTCGAAGTGGCCGTCGCTGGGGCAGACCCTGCCGATCCGGGTGGCGTTGGACGACCCGCGACACGTCCGCGTGCTCTGGGACGAGGTGCTCACCCACACCGAGGCCGGCAGCACCGCCGACCTGCCCCCCGAGTTCGCCACGGCGCCGCCGGACGAGGTGCTGATCGGGCAGGAGGCGCCGCCCTGGGCCGGCCGGACGCCGGAGGACGACTTCCACGACCCCTCGGGCGAGCCACCCGACGGCCCGTTCGGTGGTCCGTCGGACAGCCGACCGCACGACGCCGTCGTCGAGACCGTCGAGCACGTGGAGCACCACGAGACGGTGCGGGTACGCCAGCGGCCGGGCCGGCCGGTCGTGCTGGAGGGGACCGTGGTGGAACGCTCCGACGAGCATCGGCTGCCCCGCCGTGCCACGCCCGCCCCACGGACACCGGCCGAGGAACGGTTCACCGAGCCACGACCGGCCGAGGAACCCCTCAGCACCGCGGCGACCTCCGCCGGGGACGAACCTGCCGACCAGGTGGCCGATCCGGGGGCCTCGGGGCGAGCCACGCAGCCGCCGACCGGCCCGGCCGCCGGCCTGACCGACCCGATGGATCCGCTCGACCCGCTCGACCTGCCGCTCGACGACCCGGAACCGGGTCCGGTGGTCACCGCGAACCGCCCGCCGGCAAGCGGCCACCCGCAGCCGGCTGCCGACCGGACGGGCGCGGTCGACGCGGGGGAACTGGACGAGGCGATCTTCGGCTTCGACCCGGACGCCGCCGACCTGGCGGCCCCGATCAGTGGGGTGGGCATCACCCTGCTGGTCACCGAGTTGTCCCGCTCCCTGGAGTTCTACCGGGACCGGCTCGGGTTCACCGAGGTCGACCGGGGTGCCGCCAACGCGGTGCTCTCCTCGGGGACGACCCGCCTGGTGCTCCGCGAGGTGACCGGGGCCCAGCCGATCAGTCGCCGGCTGGTCCACGTCAACCTGGACGTGGACGACATCCAGTCGGCGTACCAGCGGCTGCGCGAGTCCGGCGTCCGGTTCACCTACCCGCCCCGGGTGGTCAACCGTGGCAGCAAGCTGGAGGTGTGGGCGGCGGCGTTCCGCGACCCCGACGGGCACGGCATCGCGCTGACCCAGTGGCGGGAACTCGCCGAGGCGTGACCGAGTCCCCGGGGCCGCCGTGGTCTGACGCGCCCGCCCCGGTCGCCCTCAGCCCAGGATCACCCGACGCACGTGCAGCGCGTACGCCCACACCAGCGCGAACATCACGCCCAGCACGAACAGGGACCAGTGCAGCAGGCCGGACAGCAGCAGCAGTCCCTGCAACACGGTGCCGGCATGCCAGGCCCACGGCCGACGCATCATGCCGGCGAGCAAGGCGGCGACCACGGCCAGCGTCACGACCACGGCGATCGCCGCGCCACCGAGATCAGCACCGACCGCCCGGATCGGCTGGATCGCCAGCAGCAGCACCAGCGCCTCCAGGGCGAGCGCGGCCGCACCGAGCCCGCGTACCGCCCGCTGCGGATCGCGCAGGCCCGATCGGCGGGGCTGGCCGTCGCCGTCGCCGGTCATCGCTTCAGCAGCCGACGGGCATCGGCCACGGTCACCACGGAACCGGTGATGAGCACCCCGACGCCGGCCAGCTCGCCCGGCACGTCCTCCTCGGCCAGCGCCACCGCCGCCTCGATGGCGTCCGGCATCTCCTCGGCCACCTCGACCCGATCCGGGCCGAACACCTCCGCGGCCAGCGCCGCCAGCTCCTTCACCGGCAGCGCCCGGGGTGAGCTGTTCCGCGTCACCACGAGTTGGTCGACCACCGGCTCCAGCAGCTCCAACATGGCGGCGGCGTCCTTGTCGGCGAGGGTACCCACGACGGCGACCAGCTTGCTGAACGCGAACTCCTCCTGCAACGCGGTGACCGTCGCCGCCATGCCCTGCGGGTTGTGTGCCCCGTCGAGCAGGATCGTCGGCGCGGAACGCACCCGCTCCAACCGCCCCGGGGAGCTGGCGGCGGCGAAACCTTCCCGCACCGCCTCCACGTCGAGCTGCCGGCGGGCGCCCGCACCGAGGAACGCCTCGACGGCCGCCAGCGCCACCGCCGCGTTCTGCGCCTGGTGGGCACCGTGCAGCGGGACGAAGACCTCCTCGTACACCCCGCCCAGGCCTTGCAGGGTGAGCACCTGGCCACCGACCGCCACGGCTCGGCGCAGTACGCCGAACTCCGAGCCCTCCCGGGCCACGGTCGCGCCCACCTCCGCGCAGCGTTGCAGGATCGGCCGGGCGGCCTCCTCCTCCTGGGCGGCGCAGATCACCGTGGCACCGGGGTGGATGATGCCGGCCTTGGCCACCGCGATGTCCTGGAGCGTGTCACCGAGCCACTCGGTGTGGTCGAGCCCGACCGGGGTCAGGACGCACACCCCCGCCTGGATGACGTTCGTGGCGTCCTCGGCACCGCCGAGACCCACCTCGACCACGGCCACGTCCACCGGCGCGTCGGCGAAGGTGGCGAAGGCCAGCGCCGTGGTCATGTCGAAGTAGGTGAGCGGCTCGGCCGAACGGTCGTCGACCAGTTCGGCGAGCGGCTTCACCTCCTGGTACACGGCGGTGAACCGGGCCTCGTCCACCGGTTCGCCGTCGAGGCTGATCCGCTCCCGCACCGTTTCCAGATGCGGGCTGGTGTACCGCCCGGTGTGCAGCCCGAAGGCCCGCAACAGCGAGTCGATCATCCGGGCCGTGGAGGTCTTGCCGTTGGTCCCGGTCAGGTGGATCGACGGGTAGGCCCGCTGCGGGCTGCCCAGCAGATCCAGCAGGGACGAGATGCGGTCCAGCTCGAAGACCATCCGGGTGAAGCCGCGCCCGGCCAGCTCGGCCTCCACCTGCGCGAAGGCGGCCCGCTCCGCCCGGCCGGCGCGCTCACCGCCCGCACCAGCCCGGTCACCGGTACGGGCGCGGTCGGTCAGTTCGGTGGCTGCGGCATCCGCGCTTTCGGCACGGACAGGTGCGGTGCGGTCGACAGGGTCGGTCACGAGGAAAGCGCCTCCAGTGCGGCGTCGATGCGGGCCAGGTCGGCCTCGGCCACCGCCAACCGTTCGCGGATCTTGGAAACGACGTGCTCGGGGGCCTTACCGACGAACGCCGGGTTGCCCAGCTTCGCCCGGGCCTGTCCCGCCTCCTTCTCCGCCGCCGCGCGGTCCTTGGTCAACCGGGCCCGCTCGGCGGCAACGTCGATCGAGCCCCGGGTGTCCAACGCGACACTGACCTCGCCCGGCATGGCCAGCGTCGCACTGGCCTGGAAATCGTCGCCGGCCGGATCCAGGCGGGCCAGCGACCGGATCAACGGCTCGTGCGCCGACACACCGGCACCGGACAGCCCGTCCAGTCGGGCCGCGACCCGCTGGGTCGGGCGCAGACCCTGGTCGGAGCGGAACCGACGGACCTCGGTCACCACCCGTTGAAGGGTGGCCACCTCCGTCTCGGCCGCGTCGTCGACCAGCGCCCGGTCGGCCGTGGGCCAAGCCGCCGTCAGCACCGTCTCGCCGCCGGTGAGTGCCGTCCACAGCTCCTCCGTGACGAACGGGATCACCGGGTGCAGCAGCCGCAGCAGCTGGTCCAGCACGTGGCCGAGAACCCGGCGGCTGACCTCGGCCGGTTCGCCACCGCCGGCCAGCACCGGCTTGCTCAGCTCCACGTACCAGTCGCAGACGTCGTCCCAGGCGAAGTGGTACAGCAGGTCGCAGACCTTGGCGAACTCGTACGCCTCGAACTGCTCGTCGACCTCGGCGGTGACGTGGGCCAACCGGGACAGGATCCACCTGTCGATCGTCGACAACGTGTCGGCGGCCGGCATCGGACCGCTGGTGTGGGCACCGTTGATCAACGCGAACCGGGTGGCGTTCCAGAGCTTGTTGCAGAAGTTGCGCGAGCCCTGGCACCACTCCTCGCTGACCGGCACGTCACCGCCGGGGTTGGCGCCCCGGGCCAGGGTGAACCGGGTGGCGTCGGCGCCGTACCGGTCGATCCAGTCCAGCGGGTCGACCACGTTGCCGAACGACTTGGACATCTTCTTGCCGTGCTCGTCGCGGACCATCCCGTGCAGGGCGATCACGTCGAACGGCTGCCGGCCGTCCATCGCGTACAGGCCGAACATCATCATCCGGGCGACCCAGAAGAACAGGATGTCGTACCCGGTGACCAGCACGCTTGTCGGGTAGAACTTCGCCAGCTCCGGGGTCTGCTCCGGCCAGCCCAGCGTGGAGAACGGCCAGAGCCCGCTGGAGAACCAGGTGTCCAGCACGTCCTCGTCCTGGTGCCAGCCCGCACCGGTCGGTGGTTGTTCATCGGGGCCGACGCAGACCACCTCGCCGGCCGGGCCGTACCAGACCGGGATCCGGTGGCCCCACCAGAGCTGCCGGGAGATGCACCAGTCGTGCATGTTGTCGACCCAGGCGAAGTAGCGCTTGGCCAGCTCCGCCGGCTCGATGCGCACCCGGCCGTCGCGTACCGCGTCGCCGGCCGCCTTGGCCAGCGGCGAGGTGTTGACGAACCACTGCAACGACAGCCGAGGCTCGACGGTGGTGCGGCACCGGGAGCAGTGGCCGACGGCGTGCACGTACGGCCGCTTCTCGGCGACGACGCGTCCCTCGGCGCGCAGCGCGGCCACGATCGCCGGCCGGGCCTCGAACCGGTCCAGCCCTTCGAACGGGCCGGGCGCGGTGATCACCCCCCGCTCGTCCATGATCGTCAGGGTGGGCAGGTCGTGCCGCTGCCCGATCTCGAAGTCGTTCGGGTCGTGCGCCGGGGTCACCTTCACCATGCCGGTGCCGAACGACGGGTCCACGTGCGCGTCGCCCACGATCGGGATGCGCCGCCCGGTCAGCGGCAGGTCGACCTCGGTGCCGATCAGGTGGCGGTACCGCTCGTCGTCCGGATGCACGGCGACCGCCGTGTCACCGAGCATCGTCTCCGCCCGGGTGGTGGCCACCACCACCTCGTCGCTGTAGCGGATCGACACCAGTTCGCCGTCGTCGTCGGTGTGCTCGACCTCGATGTCGGACAGGGCGGTCAGGCAGCGCGGACACCAGTTGATGATCCGGTTCGCCCGGTAGATCAGGCCGTCGTCGTACAGCTTCTTGAACATCGTCTGGACGGCGCGGGACAGGCCCTCGTCCATGGTGAAGCGTTCCCGGTCCCAGTCGACCGAATCGCCGAGCCGGCGCATCTGGCCGAGGATCGCGCCGCCGGAGGAGGCCTTCCACTCCCACACCCGCTCGACGAACTTCTCCCGGCCCAGGTCGTGACGGGACAGCCCCTGCGCGGCGAGCTGCCGCTCGACCACGTTCTGGGTGGCGATGCCGGCATGGTCCATGCCCGGCAGCCAGAGCGCCTCGTAACCCTGCATCCGCTTGCGCCGCACCAGGGCGTCCTGCACGGTGTGGTCCAACGCGTGACCCATGTGCAGCGATCCGGTGACGTTCGGCGGCGGGATGACGATGGTGAAGGGCTCCCGGTCACTGTCCGCGGCGGCCCGGAATCGACCGTCGGCTACCCACTGCTCGTACCGCCGCTGCTCTACCTCACCCGGCTGGTACTGGCCGGCGAGGGTCGGGGCGTCGGGGCGTCGGGCATCCAGTCTCTCGGTCACCCTGAAAGTCTACGGAGCGCTTCGACGGACCCGACGTGCGCCACCTGTCGTTCGCGTACGGTGTCGGCTATGTCCGACGCACATCTCAGCGCCCGCCACCTCGACGAGG
Source organism: Verrucosispora sp. WMMC514 (assembly GCF_027497295.1). Classification (NCBI taxonomy): domain Bacteria; kingdom Bacillati; phylum Actinomycetota; class Actinomycetes; order Micromonosporales; family Micromonosporaceae; genus Micromonospora; species Verrucosispora sp. WMMC514. The sequence goes on from NZ_CP114906.1 coordinate 974,772, forward strand.
GCGGTTCGCCGGTCGACCTGACCGACGAGCCGATCGAGCTGGGCGACCGCGAGCCGGCAGCCGGCGCCGACCGGCCCGACGTACCCGCCCGGCGACGGCGCCTGACCGTGGTGGTGGTACTCGCGATCGTCGCACTGGTGGGTGTCGGCGCGCTGGGGTCGTGGGGATGGCGGATCGTCCAGCAGAAGGACGCCCGGCTCGCCCAGCCCGAGCAGGTCGCCGGGCTTCGGCTGGACAGCAGCGACCGGGCCGCCAGCACGGCCGACTACCTGCGCAGCGGGCTGGCCGCCGACATCGAGCTGGACAGCAGCTTCGGTGCGGTCTACCAGGATCCGGCCGATGCCCGGAGATCCGTACTGATCTTCGGGGGGACGACCCTGCTGTGGCAGCCGGAGCGGGATCTGGAGAGTCTGTTCGAGCTGATGGCCGACGAGACCGCAGCCGTTACCGGACTCCGCGGCGTGTCGCCTGGTCGGCTGGGCGGCGTGATGAAGTGTGGCAGCACCGGCGGCGAAGGCGGCGATTTCGCGGTCTGCGGCTGGGCCGACCACGGCAGCGTGGTGCTGGCGATGTTCCCCGGCCGTTCGGTCGACGAATCCGCCGGCCTGCTTCGGCAGCTCCGGGAAGGCATGCAGACCCGCGCCTGACCGCGCCCGATCCAGTTGCGGCGCTGCCGGTCGGCCTACCCGGACCTTGATCCGTCCCGGAACCGTGGCGCGCACCGCGATGCTCCTGAAACGCGTTCAGGGCCACCCTTGGTGGGTGGCCCTGAACGGAAGTGTGTCCGGCGGTGTCCTACTCTCCCACACCCTCCCGGGTGCAGTACCATCGGCGCTGGAGGGCTTAGCTTCCGGGTTCGGAATGTGACCGGGCGTTTCCCCTCCGCCATGACCGCCGTAACCTTATCAACATGTCAAACAACACCGTTCGCTGACACTATCGTGTCAGGGGTGTGTGTTTGTTTGTTGTGAGTTACACAGTGGACGCGAGCGATCGTTGTAGTCAAGTCCTCGGCCTATTAGTACCGGTCAACTGAACCCGTTACCGGGCTTACATTTCCGGCCTATCAACCCAGTCGTCTAGCTGGGGGCCTTACCCACCCGAAGGTGGTGGGATACCTCATCTTGAAGCAGGCTTCCCGCTTAGATGCTTTCAGCGGTTATCCCTTCCGAACGTAGCTAACCAGCCGTGCCCCTGGCGGGACAACTGGCACACCAGAGGTTCGTCCGTCCCGGTCCTCTCGTACTAGGGACAGCCCTTCTCAAGTATCCTACGCGCACGGCGGATAGGGACCGAACTGTCTCACGACGTTCTAAACCCAGCTCGCGTACCGCTTTAATGGGCGAACAGCCCAACCCTTGGGACCTGCTACAGCCCCAGGATGCGACGAGCCGACATCGAGGTGCCAAACCATCCCGTCGATATGGACTCTTGGGGAAGATCAGCCTGTTATCCCCGGGGTACCTTTTATCCGTTGAGCGACACCGCTTCCACACGCAAGTGCCGGATCACTAGTCCCGACTTTCGTCCCTGCTCGACCCGTCAGTCTCACAGTCAAGCTCCCTTGTGCACTTGCACTCAACACCTGATTGCCAACCAGGCTGAGGGAACCTTTGGGCGCCTCCGTTACCCTTTAGGAGGCAACCGCCCCAGTTAAACTACCCACCAGACACTGTCCCTGAACCGGATAACGGTCCGAAGTTAGATACCCGAATCAACCAGAGTGGTATTTCAAGATTGCCTCCACCCATACTGGCGTATGAGCTTCACCGGCTCCCACCTATCCTACACAAGCCGACTCAAATACCAATGTCAAGCTATAGTAAAGGTCCCGGGGTCTTTCCGTCCTGCCGCGCGTAACGAGCATCTTTACTCGTACTGCAATTTCGCCGGGCCTGTGGTTGAGACAGTGGGGAAGTCGTTACGCCATTCGTGCAGGTCGGAACTTACCCGACAAGGAATTTCGCTACCTTAGGATGGTTATAGTTACCACCGCCGTTTACTGGCGCTTAAGTTCTCCGCTTCGCCCCGAAGAGCTAACAGGTCCCCTTAACGTTCCAGCACCGGGCAGGCGTCAGTCCATATACATCGAATTACTTCTTCGCATGGACCTGTGTTTTTAGTAAACAGTCGCTTCCCCCTGCTCTCTGCGGCCATACAACGCTCCACCCGCGCGGGGCTTCACGTCTCCGGCCCCCCTTCTCCCTAAGTTACGGGGGCAATTTGCCGAGTTCCTTAACCACAGTTCGCCCGATCGCCTCGGTATTCTCTACCTGACCACCTGTGTCGGTTTGGGGTACGGGCCGCTCGAAACTCGCTAGAGGCTTTTCTCGGCAGCATAGGATCACTGACTTCACCTGAATCGGCTCGGCATCACGTCTCAACCTTCATGCACCACGGATTTGCCTATGATGCGGTCTACACGCTTACCCCGGCACAACCACCGGCCGGGCTCAGCTACCTTCCTGCGTCACCCCATCGCTTGACTACTACCCGCCAGGTTCCCACGCTCCCCAACCTCGACCCGAAGGTCTCGGCTGGTTCGGGTGGTTAGCACAACGAGGTTCGTCAGGGACGCTCCTTCGCGGGTACGGGAATATCAACCCGTTGTCCATCGACTACGCCTCTCGGCCTCGCCTTAGGTCCCGACTCACCCAGGGCGGATTAACCTGGCCCTGGAACCCTTGGTCATCCGGCGGAAGGGTTTCTCACCCTTCTTTCGCTACTCATGCCTGCATTCTCACTCGTGCCGCGTCCACAACTCGATCACTCGGCTGCTTCACCCCCGGCACGACGCTCCCCTACCCACCCACACACCTGCACACCACCCCGAAGAGTGATGCGAAGTCATTGTGTGAGTGCCACAGCTTCGGCGGTGTGCTTGAGCCCCGCTACATTGTCGGCGCGGAACCACTTGACCAGTGAGCTATTACGCACTCTTTAAAGGGTGGCTGCTTCTAAGCCAACCTCCTGGTTGTCTATGCGACCCCACATCCTTTTCCACTTAGCACACGCTTAGGGGCCTTAGCTGGTGATCTGGGCTGTTTCCCTCTCGACTACGAAGCTTATCCCCCGCAGTCTCACTGCCGCGCTCTCACTTACCGGCATTCGGAGTTTGGCTGATTTCGGTAAGCTTGTAGGCCCCCTAGACCATCCAGTGCTCTACCTCCGGCAAGAAACACACGACGCTGCACCTAAATGCATTTCGGGGAGAACCAGCTATCACGGAGTTTGATTGGCCTTTCACCCCTAACCACAGGTCATCCCCCAACTTTTCAACGTTGGTGGGTTCGGCCCTCCACACGGTCTTACCCGCGCTTCAGCCTGCCCATGGCTAGATCACTCCGCTTCGGGTCTAGAACATGCGACTCAAACGCCCTCTTCAGACTCGCTTTCGCTACGGCTCCCCCACACGGGTTAACCTCGCCACATGCCACTAACTCGCAGGCTCATTCTTCAAAAGGCACGCCGTCACCCCGCAAGGCTCCGACGGATTGTAGGCGAACGGTTTCAGGTACTATTTCACTCCCCTCCCGGGGTACTTTTCACCATTCCCTCACGGTACTCGTCCGCTATCGGTCACCAGGAAGTATTTAGGCTTACCAGGTGGTCCTGGCAGATTCACGGCAGATTTCAGGAGTCCGCCGCTACTCGGGAACACCCACAGAAGACCAGCTGCTTTAACCTACCGGACTATCACCGTCTACGGTCAGCCTTTCCAGACCATTCAGCTAACAACTGGCTTTATCACTCCTCACACGAGTGTCAGCTCGTGTAGCAGGGTCCCACAACCCCGACCACGCAACCCCTGACAGGTATCACACGCAACCGGTTTAGCCTCAATCCGCTTTCGCTCGCCACTACTCACGGAATCACTATTGTTTTCTCTTCCTACGGGTACTGAGATGTTTCACTTCCCCGCGTTCCCTCCACACACCCTATGAGTTCAGGTGCAGGTGACATCACATGACTGATGCCGGGTTACCCCATTCGGACACCCTGGGATCACAGCTCGGTTGACAGCTCCCCCAGGCCTATCGCGGCCTCCCACGTCCTTCATCGGCTCCTGGTGCCAAGGCATCCACCGTCCGCCCTTGACAACTTGACCACAAAGATGCTCGCGTCCACTGTGCAATTCTCAACAAACAACCAACCCACAACCCACAAGCCCCACACCAGACCCGACCACCGCCGGCGGTATGCGAGACCAGGCCATGCCTGGCGCCTGACAAACCCCACCAAGGATCCGTCCACGGCTCTGAAAGACCAACCACACGGGTTGTTCCTTCAGGACCCAACAGGGTGCTCTACGCCAACCACCAGCCGCACCGAAAACCCGTTCCCACCACCAACAGTGGCTGTACTAAGAGAAAATTTCGGCCGTTGCCGGCACCGACTCACCAGTGTCTCCGCCAATGAGCACCCCACCATCACACTCGGACAGCGCGGGCTCCATACCCACCTTCGCGGGATGGTGCTCCTTAGAAAGGAGGTGATCCAGCCGCACCTTCCGGTACGGCTACCTTGTTACGACTTCGTCCCAATCGCCAGCCCCACCTTCGACGGCTCCCTCCACAAGGGTTGGGCCACCGGCTTCGGGTGTTGCCGACTTTCGTGACGTGACGGGCGGTGTGTACAAGGCCCGGGAACGTATTCACCGCAGCGTTGCTGATCTGCGATTACTAGCGACTCCGACTTCACGGGGTCGAGTTGCAGACCCCGATCCGAACTGAGACCGGCTTTTTGGGATTCGCTCCACCTCACGGTATCGCAGCCCATTGTACCGGCCATTGTAGCATGCGTGAAGCCCTGGACATAAGGGGCATGATGACTTGACGTCATCCCCACCTTCCTCCGAGTTGACCCCGGCAGTCTCCCATGAGTCCCCAACCGAATTGCTGGCAACATGGGACGAGGGTTGCGCTCGTTGCGGGACTTAACCCAACATCTCACGACACGAGCTGACGACAGCCATGCACCACCTGTCACCGGCCCCGAAGGACCCCACATCTCTGTGAGATTTCCGGCGATGTCAAACCCAGGTAAGGTTCTTCGCGTTGCATCGAATTAATCCGCATGCTCCGCCGCTTGTGCGGGCCCCCGTCAATTCCTTTGAGTTTTAGCCTTGCGGCCGTACTCCCCAGGCGGGGCGCTTAATGCGTTAGCTGCGGCACAGAGAACCGGAGAGGCCCCCCACACCTAGCGCCCAACGTTTACAGCGTGGACTACCAGGGTATCTAATCCTGTTCGCTCCCCACGCTTTCGCTCCTCAGCGTCAGTATCGGCCCAGAGACCCGCCTTCGCCACCGGTGTTCCTCCTGATATCTGCGCATTTCACCGCTACACCAGGAATTCCAGTCTCCCCTACCGAACTCTAGCCTGCCCGTATCGACTGCAGGCCCGCAGTTGAGCCACGGGTTTTCACAGTCGACGCGACAAGCCGCCTACGAGCTCTTTACGCCCAATAAATCCGGACAACGCTCGCGCCCTACGTCTTACCGCGGCTGCTGGCACGTAGTTGGCCGGCGCTTCTTCTGCAGGTACCGTCACTTGCGCTTCGTCCCTGCTGAAAGAGGTTTACAACCCGAAGGCCGTCATCCCTCACGCGGCGTCGCTGCATCAGGCTTCCGCCCATTGTGCAATATTCCCCACTGCTGCCTCCCGTAGGAGTCTGGGCCGTGTCTCAGTCCCAGTGTGGCCGGTCGCCCTCTCAGGCCGGCTACCCGTCGTCGCCTTGGTAGGCCATCACCCCACCAACAAGCTGATAGGCCGCGAGCCCATCCCAAGCCGAAAAACTTTCCACCCACAAACATGCGTCCGCAAGTGAATATTCGGTATTAGCCCCGGTTTCCCGGGGTTATCCCAAAGCCTAGGGCAGGTTGCTCACGTGTTACTCACCCGTTCGCCGCTCGAGTACCCCGAAGGGCCTTTCCGCTCGACTTGCATGTGTTAAGCACGCCGCCAGCGTTCGTCCTGAGCCAGGATCAAACTCTCCAACAAAAACCTGGAAAATCCATCCCAGCAACAAACCAAATTGTTGCCAAAGGAATCCAAACCAACCAGAAAAACTGGCCAGCCCGGGAATCAAACAAAACTTGGCACTGGCTTATCAAGCACCCTGTTGAGTTCTCAAAGAACAACCACACACCAAACTCGGCTTCACCCGGTGAAACCGCGTTTGGGGCAACCGCTCCAAACTATCCGAGCCGCGCGTCCAAGTCAACCCGAAGATCGGGCTTCTGGAACTTAGCTCAGGCCCACGCCACCGCCCGCCTCTCGGCGGTACGGACTGTCGTGGAGGACCGCAGACCGGCCGATCACCACTGAAGATGACCCGCCCGGCTCCTGCCGGCTCCAGAACACTACCCGGTCGGCTTCGCGATCGCAACTCCATCTCGCAGAGTCGCTCCGCACCACCCGGCCTCAGCGTCGCGTCGATCTGCTCGTTCGCGTAGCTGGCGCCTGTTCTCGGCCGGTTTGCCCCGGCCTCCCGCGTGCAGAGAGAAAGTTACGCGGACGCCCGAGAGAAGGCAAATCAGCTTCCATCGATGCGCTGCTCGCGTCCGACGCGTGTTGCGCGGACGGACGTGCCCTGCGGTCGGCCTGACGTGCGGCGCGGGAGACCGAGGCCGAGCCGAGTACGGACACGGTTCTCGCTCAGAGTCTTCGCGCCGACGACCACCATGGGTTCCGGCGTGCCAGAGTGTCTGGCATGGATGACGTGTCCCGGCCCGTAAGCCCGGTCCTCGCCGAGGACGCGCTGCTCGGCCTCCTCTTACCGATATGGCAGCTGCTCATCGGAGCGTTCGTACTCTTCGCGGTCCTCGTCTCGATCGGCCGCCTGGCCCGACGTGGCCCGTCCCGGATGAGTACCGCCCTCCTGATCACCGCCGCCGCCATCGCCGGCTTCGCACTCGTGGGTGTGTTGCTTCAGGGCTAGGGCGTCAGAGCCGACGGTTCGCCAGACTCGGCAACTCGGCGCGGATCCGCTCCAGGCAACCCAGGTCGATGTCGGTCACCGCGAGCCCGGGGCCGTCGGGCACCTGGGACAACACCGTCCCCCACGGATCGACCACCATGCTCCGCCCGTAGCAGGTGCGGCCGGGTTCGTGGTCGCCGGTCTGTCCGGCCGCCGCGACGAAGCACTGGTTCTCGATCGCGCGGGCCCGCAGCAGCACCTCCCAGTGGTCCCTGCCGGTGTGCATCATGAAGGCCGCCGGCACCACCAGCAGCTGGGCGCCGCCGACGGTGGCCAGCTGTCGGTAGAGCTCCGGGAAGCGCAGGTCATAGCAGATGGTCAGACCCACCCGAAGCCCCTCGACATCAACCACGACCGGCTGGTCCCCGGGGGCGACCGTCGCGGACTCCCGATAGGAGACGCGACCAGGAATCTCCACGTCGTACAGGTGGATCTTGCGGTAGGCGGCGGCGAGCGTGCCGGAACGGTCGAAGACCAGGGTGGTGTTCCAGGTACGGTCCGGATCGGGGCCGACCTCGTGGAAGGAGCCGGCGATCAGCCAGACCCCGCGCCGACGCGCGGCGGCGGCGAAGAAGCTACCCACCCGGCCGTCCACGGACTCCGGCGCCGGCATTCCGGCACCTGGGCCGAGATAGTCGACGTACTCCGGCAGCAGCACCAGGTCCGCGCCGGCCTCGGCCGCACGGTCGATCAGGCTCTCCGCGGCGGCGAGATTCGCCTCTCGGTCATGCCGGGAGTTGAGCTGGCAGACGGCGACACGCATGGCTGCCAGCGTACGGGTGAGCGGGCGGCCGGACACAGTCTGCGGTCCCGGGCCCAGCCGGGATCAGGCGGACTTCTCCTCGCGCTCGCGGCGGGCGCGGCGACCCGTGAACTCGCGCGGAACGATCGTCGGGTTGACGTTCTCCAGCACCGCCTCACGGGTGATGAGCACCCGGGCGGCGTCGGGGTTGCTGGGCACCTCGTACATCACGGAGAGCAGGACCTCCTCCATGATGGCGCGCAGCCCGCGGGCGCCGGTGCCCCGCAGCATCGCCTGGTCGGCGATTGCTTCGAGGGCCGGTCGCTCGAACTCAAGCTCGACGCCGTCCAGCTCGAACAGGCGCTGGTACTGCCGGACCAGGGCGTTGCGCGGCTCGGTGAGGATCCGCACCAGCGCGGTGCGGTCCAGGCTCCGGACACTCGTGATCACCGGCAGCCGGCCGATGAACTCGGGGATCAACCCGAACTTGAGCATGTCCTCCGGCATCACCTGGCTGAAGATGTCGTCGGTGGAGCGGTCCGAGACGGCGCGGAGCCGGGCGCCGAAGCCGGTGCCGCCGTGCCCCGTCCGGGCCTCGATGATCTGATCCAGGCCGGCGAAAGCCCCACCGCAGATGAACAGCACGTTCGTGGTGTCGATCTGAATGAACTCCTGGTGGGGGTGCTTACGACCGCCCTGCGGGGGCACGTTCGCGACGGTGCCCTCGAGCATCTTCAACAGCGCCTGCTGGACACCCTCACCGGAGACGTCACGGGTGATCGACGGGTTCTCCGACTTACGGGCGATCTTGTCGACCTCGTCGATGTAGATGATGCCGGTCTCGGCCCGCTTGATGTCGTAGTCCGCCGCCTGGATCAGCTTGAGGAGGATGTTCTCCACGTCCTCGCCGACGTAGCCGGCCTCGGTGAGGGCGGTGGCGTCGGCGATCGCGAAAGGCACGTTCAACATCCGGGCCAGGGTCTGTGCCAGGTGGGTCTTGCCACACCCGGTCGGACCCAGCAGCAGGATGTTCGACTTGGCCAGCTCCACTCCGTCGGTACCGGAGCCCGGAGCGCCGGCCGCCTCGGCCTGGATCCGCTTGTAGTGGTTGTAGACCGCGACGGCGAGCGCCTTCTTGGCCCCCTCCTGCCCCACGACGTAGTTGTCGAGGAACTGGCAGATCTCCATCGGCTTGGGAAGCTCTTCCCACTTCACCTCGCCGGACTCGGCCAGCTCCTCTTCGATGATCTCGTTGCAGAGATCGATGCACTCGTCGCAGATGTAGACCCCTGGGCCCGCGATGAGCTTCTTGACCTGCTTCTGCGACTTCCCGCAGAAGGAGCATTTCAGTAGGTCGCCGCCGTCACCGATCCGTGCCACCTACGTTCTCCCTGCACTCATCGGCCGGAGCTCCGGCCACGACCTGCGGACGCTGACGCTCCGCCCGTCTTACTCCCACCCGCCGGTCGCCCGGCGAAGCGGTACGGAACCGACGTTACCCGCTGCCGGAGGTTTCTCCGACCCCCAAAACGGGTGTGTCAGAGGTCGGTCGGCAACGAGCCCGACCGACCTCTGACCCGATAAGGGTCAGCTGGCCGCGTTCGCGGCCAGCAGACCCTTCTTACGACTGGTGAGGATCGTGTCGACCAGCCCGTACTCGCGGGCCTCCTCAGCCGTCATGATCTTGTCGCGGTCGATGTCCTTGCGGACCAGGTCGACCGGACGGTTGCAGTGGCGGGAGAGCATCTCCTCCAGCTGCGTACGCATCCGCAGGATCTCCTTGGCCTGGATCTCGATGTCCGACCCCTGCCCGTAGCCGCCCTCGGTGGCCGGCTGGTGGATGATGATGCGCGAGTTCGGCAGGGCCATCCGCTTGCCCGGCGTGCCCGCCGAGAGCAGCACCGCGGCGGCCGAGGCGGCCTGGCCGAGGCAGACCGTCGAGATGTCCGGCCGGACGTACTGCATGGTGTCGTAGATCGCCGTCATCGCGGTGAACGAGCCACCCGGCGAGTTGATGTACATGATGATGTCCCGGTCGGGGTCCGTCCCCTCCAGGGTGAGCAGCTGGGCCATCACGTCGTTGGCCGACGCGTCGTCCACCTGCACGCCGAGGAAGATGATGCGGTCCTCGAAGAGCTTGTTGTACGGGTTGGACTCCTTGACCCCGTACGACGTGCGCTCGACGAACGACGGCAGAACATAGCGGTTGTGCACGGCCGCGAACTGGGGCGGCAGGCTCAGGTCGGTCATCGTCTGCTCCTCGATCAGCTCAGGGTCCCGGCGCCCTCGGGAACCTGGGCGGCTCCCGTGATCACCTTGTCGATGAAGCCGTAGTCGACGGCCTCCTGGGCGGTGAACCAGCGGTCCCGGTCCGAATCCGCCTCGATCTGCGCCGGCTGCTGACCGGTGTGGAAGGCGACGCGCTCCTGGAACATCCGCTTGGTGTACAGCATCTGCTCGGCCTGGATCGCGATGTCGGCGGCGGTGCCGCCCATCCCGCCGGAGGGCTGGTGCATCATGATCCGGGCGTGCGGGAGGGCGTAACGCTTGCCCTTCGTGCCCGCGCAGAGCAGCAGCTGGCCCATGGACGCGGCCATGCCCATCGCCACGGTCGACACATCGTTGTCGATGAACTGCATCGTGTCGTAGATGGCCATGCCGGAGTAGACCGAGCCACCGGGCGAGTTGATCCAGAGGTTGATGTCGCGGTCCGGGTCCTCCGCGGCGAGCAGCAGCAGCTGCGCGCAGATGCGGTTGGCGACCTGGTCGGTCACCTCGCTGCCCAGGAAGACGATCCGCTCCTTGAGCAACCGGTTGTAGACCGAGTCGTCGAGGTTGCCAATGGTGTCACCGCCGCGGGCTTCGATCGCCCGTAGCGGCTTCGCTGGGATGTGCATGTCGGTCATGGCAGCCCTTCGCTCTCCGTACCGTCGTGTCCGACACTAACCGCTCGGCCGGGCGCCGGACTCCCGGTCCGGGCACTGTTCGCTCTCAGCGCAGCAGGCCGGAGGCGTACCCGGAAAAGGGATTGGGCCACCACCCACCGCGACCGGCGGACGGTGGCCCGACCCGGCGATCAGTGCTCGTGCGAGTGCTCCTGCTCGCTCGCCTCACGCAGCGCGTCCATGGTCACCACGTTGCCGGCCGAGTCCTTGATCGTGATGCGCTCCATCACCGCGGCCAGCGCCTTGCCCCGCCGGACGTCGCCGTAGACCGCGCCAGCGGTGCCGGAGCGGACGAGCTGGTCGTAGTACTGCTGGGGGGCCATGCCGGCACGCTGGGCCCGGTGGACGATCTCGTGACCGAACTCGTCGTCGGAGACCTGCACGTCCTCGGCGTCGGCGAGGGTGTCCAGCAGCAGCTGGACCTTGACGCCCTGGGTGGCGGCGTCGGTCAGCTCGGCGTCGATCTGCTCCTCGGTCTTCTCCTCGGCGGCGAGGTAGTCCTCCATCGAGGCGCCGATGCGCTCCAGCTGGTCGGCCATCGCCTCCTTGCGGCTCTCCACCTCGTCGCGGATCACGCCTTCGGGAGCCGGCACCGCGGCGGCCTCGACGAGCTGCTCCAGGGCCTTGTCGCGGGCGGCGTAGATCTGCTCGACCCGCTTGCCCCGGGTAACCCGCTCACGCAGATCCGCCCGCAGCTCCTCGATGGTGTCGAACTCGCTGGCGAGCTGAGCGAACTCGTCGTTCAGCTCCGGCAGCTCCTTCTCCTTGACCGTCCGCACGGTCACCAGCACCTCGGCGTCACGACCGGCGAAGTCGCCGCCCACGAGCTGGGTGGTGAAGGTGGTGTCCTCCCCGGCGGAGAGGCCGACGACCGCCTCGTCCAGGCCCGGCAGGAGCTGCTTGCTGCCCACCTCGTGCGAGATGTTGCTGGCCGAGCCGCCGGGCACCTCCTCACCGTCGACGGTGGCCCGCAGGTCGATCTGGACGTAGTCGCCCTCGGCCGCGGCACGCTCGACGGTCTTCAGGGTGGCGAATCGCTCACGCAGGCCGTTGACCTGCTCATCGATCTCGCTGTCGTCGATCTGCAACTCGTCGACGGTGACCTCGATCGAGGCCAGGTCGGGCACGGTGATCTCCGGCCGGACATCCACCTCGGCGGTGAAGTTGAGCGAGTCGCCGTCGTTGAACTCGGTGATGTCGACCTCGGGACGGCCAAGAGTCTTCAGGTCGTGCTCACGGACCGCGGCGAGGATGTTCTGCGGGATCGCCTCCTGCACCGCCTCGTTGAGCACGGCGCCCCGGCCGACCCGCTGGTCGATGATCGCCGGCGGCACCTTCCCCTTGCGGAAGCCGGGGATCTGGATCTGCTGGCCGATCTCCCGGTACGCCTTCTTGAGGCTCGGCTCGAGCTCGACGAACGGCACCTCGATGGCGAGCCGCACGCGCGTCGGGCTCAGAGTCTCGACGGTGCTCTTCACAGGCGTACTCCTTGACGGATCTCGGTTGATTCTGGGCGCACTTTCGGCCCATCGAGTGTAGGCGAGCCGGCACGCCGGACCAGCAGCGCCCGGGGCCGGCGGCGGGCCTGCCCCGCCCGCCGGTCGTCCGGGTGCCGCCGTCTGGTGCTTACGGCAGTCGGGGTGGCGGGATTTGAACCCACGGCCCCTCGCTCCCAAAGCGAGTGCGCTACCAAGCTGCGCCACACCCCGTGGCGACGAGCAGTCTATGCCGTCCCTCCGACAACCGGTTGCCGGGGCGTCACCCAACGCGCCGAACGAGGACGAACCGGACACCGCGCGGCGGGCGGCAGGCGGCAGGCGGCAGGCGGCAGGCGGCAGGCTGGTGCAGTTTCGCGGATGTTGTGGTCTCCCGGGCAGCCCGAGGGGACAACACACAGGAAGTTGCGTGGATCTATGCGACGCGACACCGGGATACGGCCGCGCGGCCGCCGCGGGTATTGGGTAGGCTGTCGGGCGCACCCGGTCCTGACGGGTGTACGCGGGCGTAGCTCAATGGCAGAGCTTCAGTCTTCCAAACTGACGGTGCGGGTTCGATTCCCGTCGCCCGCTCCAACTGCGTCTGGCCCAGGTCGGAGGCCGTATCCCTCGATCCTGGGTCGAACGGCCACTCCCCCGCTTCAATCTTGCGGGCCAACAGCTGCTCTGGCCGTCTTTGCCTCGGGTCTGCCGGGCGATCCGCCGGTCCATGGCCGAGGCGATCTCCCGGTCCCGCCGCTGGTCGCGTGCTGATAGATCAACGCCGCCCGTATGCTCACGTGCCCCCATCCGCTGCGTCAGCTCGCGAGTGTTCGCCAGAGGCTGCGGTGCGGTGTGCTGGTATGCGTTAGCTCGTCGTGGTGGTGTGCGGGTCGCACATGCTTTTGGCATCGCGCTCCCAGTCGCTCCCTACGAGAGCGACGGGGTGGGTGACCTCTCTGACCTGCCCGTCTTCCGTCTCAACCGAAAGCCGTAGCGACAAGGGCTCTGGCTGGAAGGCGATCGAGCACTCGAAACGCAGCTCGACCAGGAGCTGACCGGTGCCGCCGGGGGGTAACAGCCGGGGTTGTCCCGTGCCGCGTACCGCGGCGCCGGGCCTCTCTGCCTGAACTCCCCGAACCGTGATCGGCGCGGGGCCGGCGTTGATCAACGTCAACTGCCCAGACAGTTGGATCGATCCCTGGGCGGACGAGCCTCCGAAGTCGGCCGATCGAGGTAAGGCCACGAGTGCGACCGCAGCGCTGCGCTCTCGCTGATCACGCGAGTCGCGCAGCTCGCTGACACCGAAGCCGCCAAGCACAACGCCGACCACGAACGCAGCGACGAGGCGCAGGACCATTTTCCGCCTGGCGATGTGCCGGCCGGAGATGGTGCCTGACTCCGCCTGCCGGTGATTCTGCTCGTCCAAGTCGATCACGGCATGCTCTCCGACATGGGCGTGAGCTTAGGGTCACTCCGCACCGGCGCGTCGCCCGGCCGTGCAGCCACCTGTACAGCCGAGGCCATCCGCCGACGTCGGCCAAGATGGTGGCGCGTGACGGGTACGAGCGCCTCCGGGCCGACCTCCGCCCGCAGGCGTTTCGGGCCTCACGACCGCATGAGCACGACAGCCGTCAGAGTGGGTCGAGGCGGCGCCTGAGCAGGCAGAACTCGTTGCCTTCCGGATCGGCGAGGACGTGCCAGGACGCACCCGCGGGCTGACCGATGTCGGCGAGTACGGCTCCGGCGGCCAGGAGGCGTTCGAGCTCGATGTCCTGATCGCGGTCCGTGGGGTTGACGTCTATGTGCAGTCGGGCATGTCCGTTCCGCGGCTCGTCGTCGCGGATGAGGAAGATCGTCGGCTGCGGGCCGCCGAAACCTTCGCGCGGCCCTATCTCGATGTAGACCTCCTCCTCACGATCGAGTTCCACGAAGTCAAGGACCTCGCACCAGAACCGCGCCAGCACCTCGGGGTCGCGGCACTTGAGCACGAGCTCACCGATTCGGCATGCCATTGACGAAACCTACTCTCAAGCATGGGCACTGTCGGGGCGGCGGCACGTGGATCTCGTGGGCTTCCCGCAGTGCGTGCAAGCTCGCGATCGTACCGGGGGCGGGGCGAGTGGGCTCCGGGTTCAGGCGCTCGCGTGGTCTGGGACCGAGGAACACGCCGACCCGACCAATTCCACAGCAGGCCGGCCACTGCCCGGCGACGAACGATCTGCCGCGGCATGCCCGCCCGACACCGGGGCGACCGGATGGCAGCGGAGGGTCCGACAGCGGTCCGTCGCCGAGGCGGTCGCGGTCCCGCTCGTTCAGTCGGCGGCTCGCAGTGCGGCGGTGACCACCACGAACAGCGCGATCAGCGCGACCGAGCCGGCTCGGATGGGTCGTGATCGGCTGAAGACGCCCACCACGAGCGCCACTCCCAGGCCCAGGAGCCAGTGGCCGACCTCGGAATGCCGGTGTGGGTCGAAGCCCAGTTGACCAAGGTTCCCCCGGCCGTAGCGGACCAGTGCGGCTCCGCCGGCCCAGATGAGCAGGATCCAGCCGCACCGGCCACCGGGACTTTCGGTCAGCCGCGAACCGTGGCGGGTCAGCGTGCCGAGCAGGTAGGTGATCGACAGCAGCGCCACCGCACCGACCAGCAGCACGGCGTGCAGCCCAACGAACATTACGAGCAGGAGCCACCCGCCATCGGTAATACCTCTCAGAAACAGGGCAGCTGCCGCACCCACCACGACCATCTGCCCCACCGCGAGGCGGTGTGGATTCGCCAGGCGAGGCTCGGCCGGCACCGACCGTGGTGGGGCCGGGTGCTCCGACATGTCCTGTCCCCCTGTTGCGCCTGTCCGCCCCAAGCCGGAACAGCAAGGGCCAGTCAGCCGTCAGCGTGGCAGACGCGGCGTACTGTCGCTGTCCCGCGATCAGAGAAATACGGGCGCCCCCGTACGCGTGGTGCTGTCACGATTGCCTCCGTGACTGCCGACGGGCCGACCGGTGACTCCCGCGCCTGGCGTAGCGCGCTGCTGGCTCGCGTGGTCGCGGAGATAGAGGCGGAGATCCGTCGGGCGTGGGAACATCTTCTGCTCGCTTTCGAGGTCGAGCCCGATTCCGCCGAGGCGGTCGAGTTGGCCTGGCTGGTGGCCGAAGATCCGGCGGCCTACGACTGGCGGACCGTCGACGGTGCGCTCGACCGGTTGAGCTGTCCGACGTGCGGATCACGACTGGCCCAGGGGCCGGCCGCGTGCGAGACGTGCGAGTTCCATCACCGGATGCGCTTCGGTGCCCGGGAGGTGGACCGTCGGCACGTGCCGCCAGGCAACGAGCATGCCTTGCGGGTGGCGAGCGCGGTGACGCGTACCCGTCATCGTTATTCGGCCAGGGCCCGGGTGGGCTATGAGCTGACGCTGCCGGACCTGGTTGCCGGTGCGCTGCCCACCACCCGGCAGGCGCAGGCCGGGAAGGCCCTGATCAACAAGCTGACCGATGATGAGTGTGACCGCGTCGTCAGCTTCGCCCAGGTCGAACAGTTGGCGCGCGGTCGCTGATCCCGACCGTCCACGAGCGTCTGGAGTGGTCTTGTCCGGTGCACCGGAGCCGGGTTCGCAGCCCGAGTGGCTACGGCCCGGTCAGGAGCAGGGTGATCCGATCCTGGTGACGGTCGACGGGCAGGACTTCCGGGTGTGGGCCCGGGCGGACGCACCAGGCACGTACGACTTCGACTGGCTCAGCGGGCCGCACGAGTACGGTTTCGGGCTGTCCCGGTCCGACGGTTCGGTGATGAGCCTGGCCGAGATGGAGACGGCGATCCGCGAGTTCCTCGCCGAGATCGACCCCGCCACCGGCTACCTGGCGGAGTGACAGCCTCCGGCAACGACGACAACGACAGAGCCGCAACGACACCAACGGCGGAGCCGGCACCGTCACCGGAAGCAGAGCCGGCGCTGCAACCGAACCAGGTCACCGACCAACTCGTCGCCGTCGTGCCGGAAGGACAGTTCCGTCGACACCGGCTCGAACAACATCGCTCGGACTATCCACGCCGCGCCGAGGCACGACGTGCGGCATGTTCCGCGCGGGCGGGGGCGCCGACCTCGTGCAGGTGTCGTAGCGCCTGACGGTAGGAGTCGAGGAGACCGGTCTGTTCGTAGGCGACGCCGATCTCGGCGCAGTATGCCTGCACGATGGGCTGGGCCCGGCGCAGGTTGGGGGTGGGCATGCCGGGGAACAGGTGGTGTTCGATCTGGTGGTTCAGGCCGCCGAGCGCCACGTCGGTGAGCCAGTTGCCGCGCACGTTGCGGGAGGTGAGCACCTGCTTGCGCAGGAAGTCCTCGGTGCCGGTCGGGTGCGGCATGCCCTTGTGGTTGGGGGCGAACGTCAGGCCCAGGTAGACACCGAACAGGGCCTGGTGCAGCAGCAGGAAGGCGACGGCCTGGAGCGGCGTGAGAACCACCAGCAGCGTCGCGAGGTAGCCGACGGCGTGCAGCACCAGCAGGGCGCTCTCCCCGCCTCGGCGCCGCACCGTGCCGTCGCGCAGGGCCTTGACGCTGGACACCTTGAGGCTGACCGCCAGCAGCGTCAGCAGCGGGAAGAACAGCGCGGCCTGGTGTCGGGTGATGAAGCCTTTCAGGCCCCGCCGGCCGGCCGCCGTCTCGGCGGCCCAGACGAGCACCTCGGGGGCCACGTCCGGGTCGAGGTCGTCGTGGTTGGGGTTGGTGTGGTGGCGGGTGTGCTTGTCCATCCACCAGCCGTAGCTCATGCCGACGCCGAGGTTCCCGGCGAGCAGCCCGGCGAGTTCGCTGGGTCGTCTGGTGCGGAAGACCTGACGGTGGGCCAGGTCGTGTGCCACGAGGGCCACCTGGGCGAACGTGACGGCGAGGAAGACCGCCGTGAGCATCTGCCACCAGGAGGAGCCGATGACGAGGAACGCCGTCCAACCGCCGACGTACATGAGCGCGACGGTCCCCAGGCGGACGAGGTAGTAGGCGGGCCGGCGCCGCATCAGTCCCGCTGCGGTGATCCGGCGGGCGAGCGCGGCGAAGTCGCTGCCGGTCGTCGTGGTCGTCATGACTCCAGCGAACCGTCCCCGATCCGCGCCGTCAGGAGCGCTGTCTCCCGCTGTCGTGGGGGTGCTGGCACCACCGACGAACGGCGGCCGCCGTGGGCAGAATGTGACCTGTGGACGTGGCCGGAGCTGGTGAACGGATGGCCCCGTGGGTCCGCCGGGGGCTGCGGTCGATGGGCGCCGGGTTGGCCGCGATCGGTCTGTCGCTCACGAACGTCCCGCTGCTCGTCCTGTCGGTTGTCGCGTTGGTGCTGGTGCCGGTGCCCTTCCTCGGCATGGCGCTGGTGCCCTGGACGACGAGGCTGGTCAGGAGACGTGCCGATCTTGAGCGGCGGCTGGCCGCCCGGGCCGGCGTGCCGGTGGCGCGCCCGTACCAGCCGCCTCCGGAGCGGAGCGTGCCCGGCGGGTGGCGTCGTTTCCGGTGGGTCGTCACCGACCCGGCCACCTGGCGGGATCTGGCCTGGCTGGTGCCGGGCGCCCTCGTCGGGATCGTCCTCGGCGCGATCACACTGGCCGTACCGTTGTACGGGCTGGCGGGGCTGACGCTCACGCCGGTGTGGATCTGGCTCGGCACCGACTGGTACGGCTACGGCACCGTCTGGTCGGTCGACAGCGTGGGCGAGGCGCTGCTCTGCGTTCCGCAGGGTGCGGCGATCCTGGCCGTCGGCCTGTGGTCGGCGCCGTGGTTGCGGCGCGTCGACGCCTTCTTCGACCGGCTCCTCCTCGCGCCGACCAGGGCCGCCGAACTCCGGCTGCGGGTCACCCAGCTGACCGTGACCCGCGCCGACGCGGTGGACGCTCAGGCCGCCGAGCTGCGCCGCATCGAACGCGACCTGCACGACGGCGTCCAGGCCCGACTGGTCTCGCTGGGCATGATGATCGGCCTCGCCGACGAACTGATCGACCGGGATCCGGCCGCGGCGCACGAGCTGCTCGCCGAGGCGCGCGAGTCGAGCGGCACGGCGCTTGTCGAGCTGCGGCACCTGGTACGCGGCATCCACCCACCCGTACTGGCGGAGCGTGGTCTGGAGGGCGCGGTGCGGGCGCTGGCGCTCAGCCTGCCCGTGCCGATCGCGGTCGACGCCGAGCTTCGCGGCCGGCTCGACACTCCGGTCGAGTCGGCGGCGTACTTCGCCCTGGCCGAGACGCTGACGAACGTGGTCCGGCACAGTCGCGCGCAGCACGCGTGGGTGTCGCTGCGCCACGCCGGGGGACGGCTGACGATGGTGGTGACCGACGACGGTGCCGGCGGCGCCGACTCCGCCGCCGGCACCGGCCTGCGCGGTATCGAGCGTCGCCTCGCCGCCTTCGATGGCACGATGGCGCTGTCGAGCCCGCCCGGCGGGCCCACCGTCGTCACCATGGAGCTGCCGTGCGCGCTGTCATCGCCGAGGACCACGCACTCCTTCGCGACGGACTGACCCGGATCCTGCAGGCCTTCGACTTCGACGTCGTCGCGTCCGTCGACAACGGCCCGGCCCTGCTACCCGCCCTGGTGA
The DNA here is from genome assembly GCF_027497295.1 of Verrucosispora sp. WMMC514. Lineage (NCBI taxonomy): Bacteria > Bacillati > Actinomycetota > Actinomycetes > Micromonosporales > Micromonosporaceae > Micromonospora > Verrucosispora sp. WMMC514. The sequence continues at coordinate 993,480 of NZ_CP114906.1, forward strand.
CCCACAAGCCCGAGGTGGCGGTGGTCGACGTCCGTCTCCCACCGACGTTCACCGACGAGGGCCTGCAGGCCGCGATCGCCGCCCGCACCCGGATCCCGGGGCTGCCGATCCTCGTGCTCTCCCAGCACGTCGAGCCCCTGTACGCCCGGGAACTGCTCAGCACTCCCCAGGGCGGCGTCGGCTACCTGCTCAAGGACCGGGTCTCCAACGTCGGCGAGTTCGTCGACGCCGTCCGCCGCGTCGCCGCGGGCGGCAGCGCGATGGACCCTGAGGTGATCTCGCAGCTGCTCGCCCGCCGCGAGCCGTTGGCGGTTCTCACGGTCCGCGAACGGGAGGTGCTCGGCGAGATGGCCGAGGGTCGCTCCAACGCGGCGATCGCCGCCAAGCTCCGCATCACCGAGAAGGCGGTGAGCAAGCACATCAACAACATCCTCACCAAGCTGGACATGCCGCCCTCCGACGACCACAACCGCCGGGTGCTGGCCGTGCTGGCGTACCTCAACGCCTGAGACGCGGCGCGCGTACCGGCTTCGATCAGTCAGCGGTGTGCTGTGGGTGCGTGGCAGCCGACACCGGGGGCAGTTGGCGCAGCACCCGGAAGGCCAGGACGGCGAGCGGCACACCGACTGCCAGGACGGCGAGGACCTGCGCGGAGGCGATGGTCAGCAGTGCCGTGCGCTGCGTCTGGCCGACGAGGTCGGGCAGGGTCGCGGTGCGCTGGACGAGTGCGGTCGCGGCGAGTATGACGAGTGCCAGCGACCAGGGCAGGGTGCGAGACGGTGGGCGGAACGCCCGTACGCCCAGGTGGACCGCGATCGCGACGACGACCAGCACACAGCACAGGCCCGGCCAGTCCAGCAGCCGCAGCGCCGGCATGCTGGCCTGCGCGACGAACAGCGGTACGGGAACCGCCAGGATGCCCACCGGTAGAGCGAGCAGCCAGCGTCGTCGTGCCACCGGTGCACCGTCGCGGTGCACGGCCGACATCGCGACCAGCAGGAGAAGCTCGATGAGCAGCATCAACCACGCCGACACGGTCAGCGGGGCGGGGCCGCTGGCCTGCTCGACGGCGACGGTGACGGCCTGCGGCACGATGGCGATCGCGGCGACGGCCTGGGCCACTCGCGGGTGCCCGAGGACCAGGGCGAGGAAGGCCGGCAGCCAGGCGTACCCGGCGACGTGCAAGGTGGCCTGCCAACCGCTGATGGGTGACACGGGAGCCCATTCGGACGTGGGGACGGGCAACCAGCTCAGCGCGCCGGTGAGCCACAGCGTGACGGCGAGACCGACGGTGGCCATGGTCGCCTGGGTCAGCACTCCGGCCAGCACCGCCAGGCGAACCGCCTGCCCCCACGCGTACGGCCGCGGCGGCGCGTCGGGCCCGCCGATCCGTAACCGGACGGCGAGCGACAGGATGCTGGTCATCTCCGCCAGGCTCGGGCGGCCGTGGTCCGCGAGGTACTCATCGGTCTCGGGGTCGCCGGTCTGCATGGTTTCCAGGAAGGCGGCGACCATGTCGTCCTCCCACTGCCGCCGGTATCCGGGGGGCAGCAGCCGCAGCACCCGGCGGTAGCGTTCCTCCAGCCGGCTCATGTGGACGTCCCTTCGATCGGGTTCTGTCGGCGTAGCCGGGTCGAGGCGAGCCGGGCGTCGGCGGCCAGCCGGCGGGCCTCCGCGTCGAGGGCGTGGCGTCCCCGTTCGGTCAGCCGGTAGTACCGGCGCAGCCGGCCCTGCCAGGCCTCCTCGCGGTCCAGCTCGATCAGGCCGCCACCGACGAGCCGGTCCAGCGCGCCGTACAGTGACCCGATCTTCAGCCGCACCCGGCCCTGCGACAGCTCCGTCGCCTCGGCGACGATGCCGTAACCGTGCCGTGGGCCGTCGAGCAGCGCGGTGAGAACGAAGAACGTCGGCTCGGTCATCCGCCCGGAACTCATCGGGCCAATATAGTGTCCGGCACTATATCTTGGCCAGCACGCTAGCGACACGACAGTGGGCGGGGCGACCGCCCGGGTGGCCGGGATGGGCACCAGGCTGCTCCGACGCCGGAGGGCGGTCACGGAGGACCGCACCGGCGGGGATGAATCGCGCCGGGTGGGGTAAGCAGGCCGCCGTCCTGGTGGAGTGACGACCTCGGTCGCGGTGCCACGCGGCCACTCCCGGGCGGGCCGGCCGCTGGTCCGGTCCGCCCGGCGACCGGGGGCGAGTTCACGCCCCGGCCGGGCGACGCCCTAGTTGGTCAGCCAGTTCCAGGTGTCCATGATCCACTGAGTCTGCTGCAGGAACGCGACACCGAGGCCGGTCAGGAAGACCGCCGTGACCAGGTGCGCGCCCCGGGCGGTGCGTCGTACCCGACCCAACTGCCGTTCCAGCACCACCCGGCCGAGCAGCCGGGCCAGGGTGAACAACCCGGCCGCCACCAGCAGGCTCAACACGAAGATCACGATCGGTCCGACGAGGTCGCCGCCGCCGGAGATCGCCCAGATCCCCCAGCAGACGAACGCGAACAGGGCCCCGGCGAAGCTCCACTCGCCGCCACGCTTGAGTCGGGCCACGTGCCAGCTCAACGGCTGGCGCGGCACCGGTTCGCCCGGCCAGCCGGTGCCGGTCGGCGCGTGCTCCACCGTCGGGAACGGCTCGGTACGCGGCGCGCGGGCGCCGACCTGGGCCACGCCCCGGCGGTACGGGTCGCGCTGCGGCGGCACCCCGCCACCGGGCTGCGGTGGCACCTCGACGGTCCGCTCCGCCCACGGTTGCGTCTGCTCGGCCATGTCGTTCCCTCCCCTTCACCGACGGCGCCCCCGGACGCCGCTGGAGACTTCGAGGGTAGCCAGCCCGCAAATCGGTCGCCGTACCCACACCGATCGGCTAGACACGAGCGGTGACCACCTCCACTCTGCCGATCGAGACCACCAACGCCGACTTCGACGAGATGAACGGGTTCCTCGGTTCCCTGTTCCACCACCCGGTCGACAGCGAGGCCCAGGAGGTCGAACGTCCGATCTTCGAACCGGAACGCGCCCTGCAGATCCGCGACGGGTCCGACCTGGTCGCCACCGCCATCGCGTTCACCCGGACGCTCGGCGTGCCCGGTGGTGACCTGGCCGCCGCACACGTCAGCATGGTCGGGGTCGCGCCCACCCACCGTCGACGGGGCCTGCTCACCGCGATGATGCACCGCCAACTGCGTCAGATCTACGACAGTCGCCGGGAGCCGGTCGCGGTGCTCTGGGCCAGCGAGGGTCGGATCTATCCGCGCTTCGGCTACGGTCTGGCCTCCCAGCGGTACCACGTCTCCGGCGAGACCGCCGAACTGCGGCTACCGGCACCGACGCCGGGCGAGGGCCGGCTGCGCCTGGACCGGCCGACCGACCGCCAGGCCGACCTGGCCCGGGTGTACGAGCGGGTACGCGCCGATCGCCCCGGCTGGTCGGCGCGCGACGACCGGTGGTGGCGATACGTGCTCGTCGACCCGCAGGCGCACCGTGGTGGCGGCACCGAGCGGCGGGTGGTGCTGCACGAGGGACCGGACGGTGTCGACGGCTACGGGCTGTTCCGCACCAAGGCGGAGTGGGACGACGGCGGCCCCAACAGTCTCACCACGGTCGACGAGGTGGTGGCGAGCAGCCCGGCGGGGTACCTGGCGATCTGGCGGATGTTGCTCTCGCTCGACCTGACCCGACGGCTGGCGTGGATGCGGGCGGCGGTGGACGAGCCGCTGCTGCGACTGCTGAACGAACCGCGCCGGCTCAACTGCCGGCTGGTCGACGCGCTGTGGGTACGGGTGGTGGACGTGCCGGCCGCGCTCGCCGCCCGGCGCTACGCCACCGACGTCGACGTGGTCATCGAGGTGACCGACGACCTGCTGCCGGAGAACACCGGCCGGTGGCGGCTGCGTGGCGGGCCGGCCGAGGCGACCTGCACACCGGCGACCGGACCGGCCGACCTGGCCTGCGACGTACGCTGCCTCGGCGAGCTGTACCTCGGCGGCGTGAACCCGACCGCGCTGGCCGACGCCGGTCGGCTCCGCGAGCTGCGCCCCGGCGCGCTCACCGCCGCCGGTCCCGCCTTCACCTGGCACCGAGCCCCCTCCGCCATGGAGATCTTCTGACCGCCGGCGATGGGGGTACGGTCGGGGGGTGGCAGATGGCGGGGAACGGCGGCGACGGCGGCACCGGCAGCACGGCGGCACCGGCGGTGGAGTCGACGGTGCTGCGGCGGCCAGCACGGCGGGGGTGCACGACGGCGGCGAGACGTCGCGTGGGCGACGCAACGGCGCTTCCGAAGAAGGCGAGCGAGGGCTGCGCGGGCTCGTCGGCTCTGGTTCGTCACAGGTCAGCGTGACCGCGGCGATGCGGGCGCGGGACGCCGCCCGGCCCACCGACGAGGATCTCGCCGCGGCGGCGGACCGGGTCGTCATCGTCCGCCGTAACTGGACCCCGCGCGAGGAACTGCCCCGCCGCTGACCCGTCCTGGTCCGGGTTCGGGTGTCCCGACCCCGGACCAGGAGAGACGGTCCGAAGGGTCGCGGATCAGGGCAGGTCGGGCAGCTGCCGGCTGCGCTCGTACTCGGCGACCTGGGCGATGCGCCGAGCATGCCGGTCACTGCCCGAGAAGGACGTGGTCAGGAACGCCTCGACGATGGCGGTGGCCTCGTCGAGGGTGTGCTGGCGGGCACCGACGGCGACCACGTTGGCGTCGTTGTGCTGCCGACCGAGCTGGGCGGTCTCGACGTTCCACGCCAGCGCCGCCCGCACCCCCGCCACCTTGTTCGAGGCGATCTGCTCGCCGTTGCCCGAGCCACCGATGACCACACCCAGGCTGCCCGGGTCGGCCACCACGCGGGTGCCGGCGTGCAGGCAGAAGGCCGGGTAGTCGTCCTCCGGGTCGTAGGCGTGCGGGCCGATGTCGACCACCTCGTACCCCTGCTTGGCGAGGTGGTTGGCCAGGTGCACCTTCAACTCGAAACCGGCGTGATCGGATCCCAGGTAGACGCGCATACCGGGCAGTCTGTCAGGCCCGTCCCACGAGGCGGCGCCGGGGCGGTGCCCCGTGGGACGGGCACCGGATCAGGCCAGTTCGGCGACCACCAGGCCGCCGCGCGCCTTCGGGGTGAACCAGGTGCTCTTGCGGGGCATCTTCTCCCGGGCCAGGTTCACCGCGACGAAGTCGTCGACGGTCACCGGCGCGATGAGGATGGCCAGTTCGGCCCGACCGGAGCGCACCTCACCGGTGAGCCAGCTCGCCGGGTAGTCACCGCCGACGTAGGTGATCCGCTTGTCGCCCGGATCCAGGCCGAGGGCGTCGCGCAACAGCAGCCGCTCGACCAGAGCGTGGTCGAGGTTCTCCAGACGACCGTCGCCGGTGTGTGGCAGCGTCACCGCGTACGCCTGATCGGGAAGCTGGAGCACGACGGTGCCGCCGGTGGTGGGGACCTCGGCCGGGCCGTCGACCGGGGTGATCCGCGCCCCGGCCGCGGTCAACCGCTCCAGCAGCTCCTCGTGCGTGGTGGTCAGCTCGCTGACCAGGCGGTTGTACGGCTGGATGGCAACCGACGCCGGGGTGGTGACGACCGCCAGGAACCGGGGCATCCCGCCGGTCTGCGCGGCCAGGCTGCGGTGGTTGCCGTCGGCGACGACCAACTCGCCACCACCGGCCAGGGCGGTCAGCTCGTCCTGCTGCGGGCCCGGACCGACCAACCAGATGGCGTGGGTGCGTCCGGCCTGGTCGGTGTCGGTGGCGGCGGGCGCCCCGGCGGTGTCGGTGGCCGCCGCGAGGGCGGCGTGCAGCTCGTCGCCGCGCCCGGTCTGCAGCAGCAGTACGGGTGAGAGCAGGTGCCCCAACGCCTCGGCCAGCGCGACCCGTTCCCGCACCTTCGCGATGAAGACGTCCTCGTTGCGGATGACCAGGCCGGGTTCGTCGGCCCGGGTGGAGATCTGGTCGGTGTCGACCATGGCGAACAGCCCGTAGGCCGACTCCTCACCCGGCGCGCTGATCCGGTACAGCACCACCACCTGTTCGGCCGGGGTGTAGCTGCCGTCGGCCTTCGCCTCCGCGAGCCGGCTCACCGCGTCCGGCAGGGCGTCGGCGAAGGACCTGCCGAGGCTCTCCGGGGCCTTGTGGGGCATCTCGATGCCGAGGGCGCTGTGCGGATTCGCCTCGATGATCGCGGTGATCTCCGCGTCGTCGGCGAACTCGTCGTAGTTCTGGGCGCCGGTACCACCGGTGGTGATCCAGGCGCGGGAGATCGGGTGCACGACCGTCATGACCGTTGACGCTACCGGCGGCGCGTCGGGTGCCGCCGCCGGACCCGCCCCGAGCCCACCAGATGAAAGCAGGGTCACCGGCCTGACGCTTCAGGTGTGGCGGGGTCCGTCGTCAGCACTCCGCCTCCGCCGAGCGTCGGTGCCGGCCGGTCGGCGCCGGCACCAACGCGGGACGACGCGTCGGGGCCGGTCGTGGTCCCTGATTGCGGATGTCGCGACCGGGAGGGGTCAACCGCGAGGTGGCGGGAACCGAGGCGACGCCCACCGCACCGTCGCGCCCGAACCCGCCGGCCGCGTTCGGGCTGCGATCCTGCCGGGGAGCGGACCACCCGCCGGCCCGGCCGTTCCCCGAGGTCGGCGCGGTCCGGCCCGCCGCCGGCCCGAGCACACCCCCACCGCCGCCCTCCTCCCGACTCCAGCGGTCGCCGATCGGAGCACGATGCTTGGCCACCAGGCACCTCCACGAGCGGTGGGCTGCGGACATCCGGACAAACGAGTCCGCGACCGCACCGGTGACGCCGGGCCCGGCAGCGGTGCGGCTGCCGGGCCTCGGACCGGCGGCGTCAGGACTACCGCCCTGCCGGAACCGGTGCGTCGACGACGTGCGGCTCGGGTGCGGTTCAGTCGAAGATGGGGTCGAGGTCGCGGCTGCGCTTGAGTTCGAAGAAGCCGGGGGTACCGGCGACCAGCAGGACACCGTCCCAGAGCCGACCCGCGGCCTCGCCCTTGGGCGCCGGGGTGACCACCGGCCCGAAGAAGGCGACCTGCCGACCGTCGGGGCCGGGGGCGTGGATGACCGGGGTGCCGACGTCGGTGCCGACCGGCCGCATACCGGCCTCGTGGCTGGCCCGAAGCGGCGGGTCGAGGTCGCTGTCGCCGGCCGCCTCGGCCAGCGCCGGGTCGAGTCCGGCGTCGGTCAGGGCGGCGACGTAGAGGTCCGGTCCGAGCGGCTCCTTGCCGAGGTGGATCCGCGTACCCAGGGCCGTGTAGAGCGCCCGTACGGCGTCGGCGCCGTGGCGCTGTTGCACGGCGACGCAGACCCGCACCGGTCCCCACCCGTTGCGCATCAGCTCCTGGTAGTCGTCGGGCAGTTCCCGACCCTCGTTGAGCACCGACAGGCTCATCACGTGGAAGCGGACGTCGACGGGGCGGACCCGCTCCACCTCCAGCAGCCATCTGGACGTGAGCCACGCCCACGGACAGATCGGGTCGAACCACATGTCTACGCTGGCGCGCTCGTTCACGACGAGATCCCTTCGCGATGGTGACGCCGACTCACCGGCGTACCTCCGATCTTTCCTCGACCATCCGCGATCCCGCGAGGATCGACCCGTGACCTCAACCACCACCGCATACCCGTACATGGAAGACTCAGGCCCGGACCGGCCGTCACGAGCGGTCGACGGACCGTGCGGCCGTGACGGACGGCGAGAGTGGGATGGAGACGAACAGTGCCGGGAGTGCGCAACCTGACACAGGTCGAGGCGACCGAGCGGGCCCGCCTGCTCGACGTGACCGGGTACGACATCAGTCTGGATCTGTCCAGCGCTGTTCACGCCGCCGACGGTCGTACCTTCCGGTCGACCACCGAGGTGCGGTTCCGCTGCGCCGAGCCGGGAGCCGGCACGTTCATCGAGGTGGCGGCCGACTCGGTACGCTCGGCGACGCTCAACGGCACTCCGGTCGACCTGGCCGACTTCACCGCCGAAAAGGGCCTCACGCTGACCGGGCTGGCCAGCGAGAACACGCTCGTCGTCGACGCGGACTTCGCGTTCTCCAACTCCGGGCAGGGGCTGCATCGGACCGTCGACCCGGTCGACGGTGAGACCTACCTCTACAGCCAGTTCGAGACGGCCGACGCGCAGCGGGTCTTCGCCTGCTTCGACCAGCCCGACCTGAAGAGCGTCTACACCTGGCACGCCACCGTTCCGGAGCACTGGAAGGTGGTCTCCAACATGCCGGTGGAGCGGGAGGAGGCGGCCGGCGAGGGCCACAAGACGGTGCACTTCGCCACCTCCGCCCGGATGAGCACCTACATCACCGCGCTGTGCGCCGGGCCGTACCACGAGGTCAGGTACACCCACGACGGCATCGACCTGGGCTACTTCTGTCGGGCGAGCATGGCGCAGTACCTGGACTCCGACGACCTGAACCTGGTCACCACGCAGGGCTTCGACTTCTTCCACGAGCAGTTCGGGGTGCGCTACCCGCTGCCCAAGTACGACCAGCTCTGGGTGCCGGACTTCAACGCCGGGGCGATGGAGAACTTCGGCTGCGTGACCCACGCCGAGTCGCACTACCTGTTCCGCTCGCAGGTGACCGACTTCGAGTACGAGCAGCGGGCCAACACCGTCCTGCACGAGCTGGCGCACATGTGGTTCGGCAACCTGGTCACCATGCGCTGGTGGAACGACCTGTGGCTGAACGAGTCGTTCGCCGAGTGGGCCAGCCACTGGTGCAACACGCACGCCACCCGGTTCACCGAGGCGTGGACGACCTTCCTGTCCATCCGGAAGAACTGGGGCTACCGGCAGGACCAGCTCTCCTCCACCCACCCGGTCTACTGCGAGATGCCCGACCTGGAGGCCGTCGAGGTCAACTTCGACGGCATCACGTACGCCAAGGGCGCCAGCGTGCTCAAGCAGCTGGTCGCCTACGTGGGCGAGGAGTCCTTCCTGGCCGGTCTGCGCGCCTACTTCGACCGGCACGCCTGGGGCAACGCCACCTTCGACGACCTGCTGTCCGAGCTGGAGACCGCCTCCGGTCGCAAGTTGACCGCCTTCGCCTCCCAGTGGCTGGAGACCGCCCAGGTCAACACGCTACGCCCGGAGCTGACCATCGACGCGGACGGCACGTACCAGCGGGTGGCGGTCCGTCAGGAGGCGCCGGAGGGCTACCCGACCCTGCGTACCCACCGGATCGGGGTGGGGCTCTACGACCTCACCGACGGTCGGTTGGTGCGCCGCGAGCGGTACGAGGTCGACGTCGACGGCGAGCTGACCGAACTCACCGACCTCACCGGTGTGCCCGCGGCCGACGTGCTGCTGCTCAACGACGACGACCTGAGCTACACCAAGCTGCGGCTGGACGAGCGGTCCATGGCGACGGTGGTCCAGCACATCGCCGGTCTCGACTCGTCGCTGGCGCGGGCGCTGTGCTGGACCGCCGCCTGGGACATGACCCGCGACGCCGAACTGGCCACCCGCGACTACGTCGCCCTGGTGCTGGCCGGGCTGCCGGCGGAGACGGACATCAACCTGGTCACCGCGACGCTGCGCCAGGTCAGCAGCGCGCTCACCTTCTACGCCGACCCGGCCTGGGCCCCGACCGGCTGGGCGGACCTGGCCCGTACCGCGAAGACCGCACTCGCGGCGGCCGAGCCGGGCAGCGGTTTCCAGCTGGCCTGGGCCCGGGCGTACGTCTCCGCGGCCCGCTCCGGCGAGGACCTGGCCGTGCTGCGCGGCTGGTTGGAGGGCACCCAGGTGACCACGGGGCTGACCATCGACACCGAGCTGCGGTGGAGCGTGTTGCAGGCGCTGGTGGCCAACGGCGTGGCCGGAGCGTCGGAGATCGAGACGGAGCTGTCCCGGGACAAGACCTCCAGCGGTGAGCGGGAGGCCGCGTACGCGCACGCACTGGTGCCGACCGAGGCGAACAAGGCCGCCGTCTGGGCGCAGCTGACCGGCCCCGAGGCGCTGCCGAACTGGCGGCACCGGGCGCTGTTGCAGGGCTTCAGCCACCCCACCCAGGTGGAGCTGATCACGCCGTACCGGGACCGGTTCTTCGCCACGGTCGGGCAGGTCTGGGCGACCCGGGACAGCGAGCCGGCGCAGGAGTTCGCCATGCTCATGTACCCGGCGTACCTGGTGCAGGACGACACCGTCGAGGCCACCGACGCCTGGCTGGCACAGGAGGGTCACCCCGGGCCGTTGCGGCGGCTGGTCGCCGAGGGCCGCGACGGCGTGGTCCGCGCGCTCGCCGCCCAGGCCCGGGACGCCCGGACGGCCTGACCGCGTTCCACCGGCCCGGGAGCGTCGTGAGCACACGATGCTCCCGGGCCGTTATCGTGGCCTAGGGAGGTGGACGTGATGGCACAACCGACGTACGAGTGGCGCCCACCGGAACGCGGCTGGCGGGAGCAGGATCTCGCCGATCTGCCGGACGACGGAAATCGCTACGAGATCATCGACGGGAGCCTGCACGTGACCCCACCAGCCGGCTATGGACACCACTGGCTGGCGGACGAGATCCGGTCGGCTATCCGTGCGTCGGCACCAACGGAGTGGATGATCATTCGCGAGGCCGGAGTCCGCGCCCCGGGCGGCAACCTGATTCCGGATATCACGGTCCTCAAGCCGGGCGCGCCGCCTGACGGCATGTGGGCGGATCCGGCACACGTCGCACTCGTCGTGGAGATCGAGTCGCCCAGCAGCCGGCGCCACGACCGGTTCACCAAACCCGCGCTCTACGCCGAGGCGGGCATCCCGTTCTACTGGCGGGTCGAACGCGGTGATTTCGGCCCTGTGGTGTACCGCTACGAGTTGGTCAAGGGTGTCCACTACAACCTTCTCGGCACGGTCGGGCCGGACGATCCGGTCGAGGTGACCGAACCGTGGCCGATGCGGCTGGACCCTGCCGCCTGGCCCCGCTGAGACGTTCACGACGCGAGCCCGGTCCCCCGCGGGGACCGGGCTCGCGCGTACGGCAGTGGTCAGGCCTTGCCCGCGTAGCGGGAGAGCTGGTCGAGGCCCTGGATGATGCCGCCGGCGAGATCACCGCCGCCGAACGCGGCCACCATCGACAGGGCGGCGATCTTGGCGTACGTGTCCGGTACGCGCTTGCGGGCGTACCGGCCGGTGACGATCTCCAGCTGACGCTGGTTCGGTGAGATCGCGATAAGCACCGACCGGTCGGGCTCGGCGAGCTGCCGGTGCAGCCGCTCGGCGTGTTCCCGGACCGGCTCGTCGAGGCCGCCGACGAAGACGGAGAAGACCAGACCGGTCGTCCGGTCGGCCACCCGCAGCGCCTCGTCGATGCGCAGCAGCTGGCGGGTCGAGAACGGCCCGTCGAGCACGTCGGGCGGGTTCTCCGTCCCGGCCGCGTGCTGCTTCTCACCAACGGTCACTTGCGCCTCCGGTTCCAGCGGCCGGCGCCTCGACGCCGGCCTGTTCCTGCGTGCGGCTGGTCAGCGCGGGCGCCTGTGCCCCCGCCGACAGCGCGGTGCCCGCGGAGTCGGCCAGTTCCTCGGGGCGACCGAGGAACCACACCGGCGTGAAGGTGAACGGCCGGCCCGGCCGGTAACGCTTGGCACCGCCACCACCGCCCTGGCTGCCCGCGTAGACGAGGCCGGCGATCACCAGCACGATGGCTGCCGGGATGCCGACGAAGACCAGCAACGTGTCGGTTACAGACAATCCCAACGCCCCCAGGCGGAAAGAGAGATCTTCGATCGGGTCGGGTGGCAGATCACCGGGGTGACCTCCCGACTCCGCTGTCATTCACGTTAGCGGAGCCGACGCTCCGCCAGACTGCGGGGTGCCGATCCCATCCGCCACTGGAGGCCTCCAGTTGCGCAGCGGTGGCGATCAGCCTCGCGTCGTCGCCGTAGCGGCCGGTGAGCAGCACGCCGACCGGCAGTCCCTCGGCGGTCACGCCGACCGGCAGCGAAACCGACGGTTGGCCGGTGACGTTGAAGACCGCACAGTACGGCGAGAAGCGACGTTGCCGGTCGAAATCCTCCGCCGGGGTGCGCCCCTGGTTGAACCAGCCGAGCGGTGCCTGCGGGGCCGCCAGGGTGGGACAGAGCAGCAGGTCGCAACCGGCGGTACGGCGGGCACCGAGGCGTACCTGGGCCTGGATCTCGCCGAGGGTCGCGGTGAGCGTACCGGCGGAGATCCCGGCGGCCCGGGCCCGCAGGAAGCGGGTCAGCGGCAGCAGCTCGGACTCCCGTTGCGGCGGCACCGGGGCGAGCGCGAGGACGTACCAGACGATCTCGAACAGCGGCCAGACCTGCGGACCGAGCGGCGCCGGCACCTCGACGACCTCGTGCCCGGCGGCGGCGAGCAGCGCGGCGGCCCGGTCCACCGCGGCGACGCAGTCCGGGTGGACCGGCTCGTCGGCGAGCATCGGGGTGGTGAACCGGCCGATCCGTAGCGGGCCGGGCTCGGCGGTCCGAGCGGCGGCGAGATAGCCGCCCGCCGGCGGTGGCGGCGGTAGATACGGCTCGCCGGGCACCGGCTCGGCCAGCACGTCCAGCAACGCGGCCACATCGGTGACGGTCCGACCGAGCGGACCGTTGGTCGGCAGGCCGAAGGCGCCGAAACCGAGTGGGCCGCCGGAGACCAGGCCGCGACTGGGCTTGTAGCCGATCAGGCCGCACAGCGACGCGGGGATCCGCACCGAACCGCCGCCGTCCGAACCCTGCGCCACCGGCACCAGGCCCGCCGCCACGGCCGCGGCCGCGCCGCCGCTGGAACCGCCGGCGGTGTACGCCAGCTGCCACGGGTTGCGGGCCGGTGGTGCCACCGAAGTCTCGGAGTACAGCGAGCAGCCCAGCTCGGAGGTGGTGGTCTTGCCGAGACTGACCAGCCCGGCAGCCCGCATGAAGCGCACCACGTCGGCGTCGACAGGCGGTACGAAGTCCGCGAAGGCGGCGGAGCCGAACGTGGTGCGGACGCCCGCGGTCAGGGTCAGATCCTTGATCGCGGTCGGTACCCCGTGCAGTGGCCCGCGCCGATCGACCGGAGTCGCGTCGGCGGCGCGGGCGGCTTCGCGCGCCAACTCCGCGGTGACGGTGACGAAGGCACCGACCGTGTCACCGAGCGCGTCGACCCGCCGCAGGTGGTGCTCGACGAGCTCCACGCTGGACAGCTCGCCACGGGCGAGCGCGGCGGCCTGTTCCAGCGCGGTCAGGTCGTGCGGCTCGGCCATGCCGCCATCCTGCCCGCTCAGGCCACTCGTCGCCGCCTCGACACGAGCGTCACGGCCTCAGGACAGGGTGCCCGGTGGGGACACCCACTCCGAACGGGGACCGCCCACTTCCGCCAACAGGTCGAAGTCCCGGTCATAGTGGAGAACGGTGGCCCCGTACTCAGCGGCAGAGGCCGCTACCATGAGATCCACCGGACTCGCTGCCCGGTGGTGTCCCTGGGCGGTCAACGCGAGTTGCAGGTCTCGCGCTCTCGTCGCCACGGCCGTGGTGATCGGAAGGTCGATCATCAGCTCCGCGCGCCGGGCGCGTACCGTCATCGCGTTCCTGAAGTCGCGGGCGCTACGCCCGTCCTCCAGGTCCAACGGAAGGCAGGTCGCGGCCAGTCGCTCCTCGAGCAGCGCCAGGATCCGCTTTCCGACCATCGGCTGACGAAGGCGGCCCCAGGCCGAGGTGTCGATCAGGTACAGGCCGGGCGGAGGGGTCATGCCGCGTCCCACTTGTCGCCGGGCGTCTTGTCATCCTCCAGCAAACCGGTCCAGTCCCGATCGATGGAGAGCAACTCCCGGATCGCCTCCATCCGCTCGCTGCGCTCGGCAACCATCCGGAGTGCGGCGTGAATGGTGTCCTTCTTGCTCTTGGTGCCCAGTTCGCGGCGGGCTCGTTCGAGCAGGTCATCATCGAGATCAATAACCGTCTTCACCAGCCAAGTGTATACGATTAACCCGTCTTTATATACCGTCACGACCGAGGAAACGGAGGGCGTTGGTGGAGAGCAGGTCGCTGCGCTGGGCGTCGGTGAGGAAGTCGGCCTGGCGGACCACCGCACCGGCCGGGCGCTCACCCAGGGGGTACGGATAGTCGCTGCCCACCAACACCCGATCGGCGCCCATGGTGTCCACGAGGAGCCGCAGCGCCGGAGTCGAGAAGACCACCGAGTCGACGAGGAACCGGTCGATGTAGGAGCTGGGCGGGGCGGCGGAGGCACCGCGTACCAGGTCGCCACGGCGGTGCCAGGCGTTGTCGGCGCGCCCCAGCCAGAACGGGAAGCTGCCGCCGCCGTGGGCGAAGCAGATCCGCAACGTCTCCGGCACCCGGTCGAACACCCCGCCGAGGATCATCGCCAGCACCGACAGGTGGGTCTCGGCGGGCATGCCGGTGAGCCACCGGGCCATCCAACGGTCCAGTCGGGGACCGCCGGCCATGTCCCACGGGTGGACGAAGACCGGCGCACCGACCTCGGCGCAGTGGGTCAGGAAGGTCACGATGCCGGCGTCGTCCAGGTCCCGCTCGCCGACGTGGTTGCCGATCTCCACACCTATGTGGCCGGCCGCGAGGCAGCGGTCCACCTCGGCGCAGGCCGCGTCCGGGTCCTGCAAGGGCACCTGGCAGAACGGCAGCAGCCGGCCCCCGCCCGCGGCGGTGACCTCCAGGGTCAGGTCGTTGAAGATCCGGGCCACCTTCACCGCCTGGTCGGCCGGGCGGTCGTAGCAGAAGAAGACCGGGGTGGGCGAGACCACCTGCACGTCGACCCCGTCGGCCGTCATGTCGGCCAGCCGGGTGTCGGCGTCCCAGCACTCGGCGCCGACCGGGCGGAACGGCGTCTCGCCGACCATGATCATGGCGGCGCGCTCCGAGTCGATCCGCAGCCATGGCCAGCCGGACCCGCCGCACGCCACGGCCAGGTCCGGCCAACCCTTCGGTACGACGTGCGTGTGCACGTCCACCACCGGAGACACCGACGGCACCGGAGCCGCCATCAGCCCTTGCCCGGGTGCAGGGTGCCGCAGTTGTCGCAGGTACGCGCCGACTCGTCGGCGTAGAACGCGGCGAAGACCGGCGGCAGGTCGGCAGCGATGTCCCGGACCTGCAACTCGACCTCGTGCACCCGGTGGGAGCACTCGGGGCAGTACCACTGGAACTTCTCCAGCGTTCCCTCCTCGCGTACCCGCTCGATCACCATCCCGATCGAGCCGGCCTCCGGTCGCTGCGGCGAGTGCGGCGTGTTCCGGGGCAGCATCCACATCTGGCCCTCGCGCACATGCACCGTACGCGGGCCTTCCGGCAGCATCAGGTTGATGTGCATGTTGCCCTTGACCTGGTAGAAGAACTCCTCGTACGGGTCGACGTGGAAGTCGGTGCGCTGGTTCGGTCCACCGACCACCATCACGATGAAGTCCTCGGAGCCGGGCAGCATCTCCTTGTTGCCCACCGGCGGCTTCAGCAGGTGCTGGTGCTCGGCAATCCAGCCGGGGAAGCTGAACGGCTCGGCGATCTCACTCATGACTGGCCTCCTTCTGGGAGCAGGGCGACGGCCTGCATCTCGATCAGCAGGTGCGGATGCGGCAACTGGTGCACGGCGACCGTCGTCCGGGTCGGTCCGGTCGCGTCGAAGAACTCCGCCCACACCTCGTTGTATCCACCGAAGTCGTTCATGTTGACCAGATAGCTGGTGACCTGGACCAGGTCGGTCAGCTCCGCGCCGACCGACCGGAGCAGATCCGCGATGTTCCCGATCACCGCCCGCGTCTGCGCCCGGATGTCCAGGTCGGTCGTGCCGAACTCGTCCACCGACACGCCCGCGAACGTGTTGTCGGCCCGCCGCGACGACGTCCCCGACACGAAGACGAACCCGCCGGCCACCTTCACATGCGGAAAAGCCCCCCGAGGCACCGCCTTCCCGGCCACCACCCGAGCCCCGTCAGTCATGGCAACCACTTCGCACCACCACGCGAGCAGCAACCACCTCAGACCCCCATCCCAACCGGCACCGACACCACCCACTCCAGACCGAGTTCACCCGACGCCGGCACCGCCCACACCAGACCGATTCCACCCGACACCGGCACCGCCCACACCAGATTCACCCCACCTGGCACCGGCGCGCGAAGCCCGGCCACGTCGGGGTTCCGGGCAGCCCGACCGGCGCAGGGATCAAGCCTGACCGCCCGGAGCCGGTCGGGCTGCCCGGAACCCCAACACCCGGACCAATCACGACGCACTCCGCAACGAAGCCGTACCGAGCTTCTCGACAACCGCCCGCACATGAGCCCCAGCACGCAACGGAACAGCAGCCGTCGCCGCGCCGGCCAGGAAGACCCAGCCCGAACGCAACCGCACCCCGTGCCGCCCCGCCAGCCGGATGCCCTCGTCCAGCGCCCGTCGCGGGTCGCCGAGGATGGCCGCCGTCGAGCCGACCTGGGCCAACCGTCCGTCGATCTCCAACAGCACGCCCAGGTTGTCCAGCCCGTCCGGCACCGGCGACCACGGCCCGATCACGAACGCGCCGGCCGACGTGTTGTCGGCGATGACGTCCGGCAGGGAGAAGGTGAAGTTCGCGTACCGGGAGTCGATCAACTCGATCGCCGGAGCGACCGCCCGCACCGCGTCGGTGAAGTCACCGACCGGCTCGCCGGGCTCGGGCAGCCGGTCCAGCAGAAACGCCACCTCCGGCTCGACCCGAGGATGGATGAACGCGGCCACGTCGACCGTGCCGCCGTCGGGGATCCGCATGGTGTCGGTGAGCCGACCCCAGATCACCTCGTCCACCCCGACCTGGGCCATCTTCGCCTTGCTGGTCAGCCCCATCTTCAACCCGACCAGCCGCTCCCCCCGATCCAGCCGGCGCTGCACCAGCGCGGTCTGCACCGCGTACGCGGCGTCGACGTCCAGCCCGGTCTCGGCGGCGAGCTGCGCGGTCGCGGTGGCCGTGTCGGCGGCCGTACCGAGCGTCTCGGCGATCCCCGCGATATCCGGCCCGATCATGAGTTCTCCTTGCCGGCCAGGTCCAGCGCCACGTCGACGATCATGTCTTCCTGGCCGCCGACCATCCGGCGTCGGCCCAGTTCCACCAGGATCGACCGGACATCCACGCCGTAGCGCGCCGAGGCCCGTTCGGCGTGGCGCAGGAAGCTGGAGTAGACCCCCGCGTACCCCAGGGAGAGGGTCTCCCGGTCGACCTGGACGGGCCGGTCCTGCAACGGGCGGACGATGTCGTCGGCGGCGTCCATCAGCGCGAAGACGTCGCAGCCGTGCCGCCAACCGTGCAGTTCCGCGACCGCGACGAAGACCTCCAGCGGCGCGTTGCCGGCGCCGGCACCCATGCCGGCGAGGGAGGCGTCCACCCGCACCGTCCGGCCGGCCGGCGACCCGGGCGGGCCGTCGCCGGCGACCCGGCCGTGTTCGACGGCGATCACGCTGTTGGCCACCCCGAGGGAGAGGTTGTGGTGGGCGTGGATACCAATCTGCGTGCTCGGTTCGAGGACCTGCCGGTACGCGTCGACGCGCTGCGCCACGTCGGACATCAGCAGCCGGCCGCCCGAGTCGGTGACGTAGACGCAGTGCGCCCCGTACGACTCCATCAGCTTCGCCTGGGCGGCCAGCCCGGCCGGGTCGTTCATGTGCGACATCATCAGGAAACCGGCCACGTCCATGCCGTTCTCCCGAGCCCAGGAGATGTGCTGGGCGGAGATGTCCGCCTCCGTGCAGTGGGTGGCGATCCGCACGCTCGTCACGCCGAGCGACCGGGCGGCCTTCAGATCGGCGATGGTGCCGATGCCGGGCAGCAGCAGGGTCGTCAGCTTCGCCCTCGTCATCACCTCGGCCGCCGCCGCGATCCAGTCGGCGTCGCTGGCCGCGCCGTGGCCGTAGTTGACGCTGGACCCGGCGAGACCGTCACCGTGGGCCACCTCGATCGCGGCGACCCCGGCAGCGTCCAGTGCGGCGGCGATGGTGCGGACCTGGTCGACGGTGTAACGGTGGGCGATGGCGTGCATGCCGTCGCGCAACGTCACGTCCTGGATGTACAACTCGGTCATCCGAGCCTGCCTTCGTTCGCGACTGCGGGGCTCCGCTGCGCTGCACTCCTCGCGCTCACCCGACAACCTCCTTCCGCAGGGCGACCAGCCGCTGCGCGGTGCGCAGCGCGGCCGAGGTCATGATGTCCAGGTTCCCGGCGTACGCGGGCAGATAGTGCCCGGCGCCGGAAACCTCCAGGAAGACCGAGACCTGCAACCCGGTGAGCTGCCGTCCCAACGACGGCACGAAGGTGTCGACGCGGTCGAACTGCACGTCCTGCTTGAGCCGGTAGCCGGGCACGTACTCCTGCACGCTGGCCACCATGTCGCCGACGGAGGCGGCGATGGCGGCGCGGTCGGCGTCGGCATCCGGGCAGAGGCAGTAGACGGTGTCGCGCATCAGCAGCGGCGGGTCGGCCGGGTTCAGCACGATGATCGCCTTGCCCCGCTCGGCGCCGCCGACCACCTCGATCGCCCGGGCCGTGGTCTCGGTGAACTCGTCGATGTTGGCCCGGGTGCCCGGGCCGGCCGACCGCGAGGCGATCGACGCGACGATCTCCCCGTACGCGACCGGGGTCACCCGCCGTACCGCGGCGACGATCGGCACGGTCGCCTGCCCGCCGCAGGTGACCATGTTCAGGTTGGTCTCGCCCAGGTGCTCCTCGAGGTTGACCGGTGGCACGACGTACGGGCCGATCGCCGCCGGGGTCAGGTCGATCACCGTCCGCCCGTGCGCGCGCAGCACGGCGTCGTGGTGCCGGTGCGCGCCCGCCGAGGTGGCGTCGAAGACCAGTGCCACGTCGGCGAACTCGGGCATCGCGACAAGTCCCTCGACACCCTGCGCGGTGGTCGCCACGCCGAGCCGCCGGGCCCGGGCCAGCCCGTCGGAGGCCGGGTCGATACCGGCCACCGCCACCATCCGCAGCGAGTCCGACAGCCGCATCACTTTGATCATCAGATCGGTGCCGATGTTGCCCGACCCGATCACCGCCACACCCGTCATCCGTGCACCTCCTTGGTGAAACAGGTCCGCACCGAGCCGAGACCGGAAATGCGGGCCTCGTACGCCGCACCCGGGGTCACCGCCACCATCGGGCCGAGCGCGCCGGAGAGCACCACGTCACCGGCGCGGAGTGGATCACCGGCGCGGGCCGTGGTGCCCGCCAGCCAGGCCAGCGCGTGCCACGGATTGCCCAGGCAGGCCGCCCCGGCCCCCACCGACACCGGCTCTCCGGCGTGTTCCAGGACCATCCCGCACAGCCGCAGGTCGACCTCGGCCGGCCGACGGGGCGTGGTGCCGAGCACGAACAGACCACTGGAGGCGTTGTCGGCCACCGTGTCCACGATGGAGATGTCCCAACCGGCGACCCGCGAGTCGACGATCTCGATGGCCGGCAGCAGGTGGTCGACGGCGCGCAGCAGGTCGGCGGTGGTGACCCGGTCGTCGGGCAGGTCGGCACCGAGCACGAAGGCGACCTCCGCCTCCACCCGGGGTTGCCGGAGGCGACCGATCGCCACCTCGGCACCGTCGGGCACCGCCATCGCGTCGGTGAGCACCCCGAAGTCCGGCTCGTACACCCCGAAGCTCTCCTGGACCGCCCGGGAGGTCAACCCGATCTTCGCGCCCACCCGGCGCTGCCCGGACGCCAACCACTCGCCCACCTGGCGCTGCTGCACCCGGTACGCGGCCTGGACGTCCCCCTCCGGCAGCAGCCGCCCACGCAACGGCGGACACGGCTTGCCGCCGGCTCGGGCCTCAGCCAGTTCCCGCGCCGCCAACTCGACGTCGTTCATGACAGCTCCACGCAGACGTTCGTCAGCTCCGAGTAGAAATTCAGCGAGTGCACGCCGCCCTCCCGACCGATGCCCGAGGCCTTCACCCCGCCGAACGGGGTCCGCAGGTCACGCAGGAACCACGTGTTGACCCAGACGATGCCGGCGTCCAACCGGGCACCGGCCCGGTGCGCCCGGCCCACGTCGCGGGTCCAGACCGTCGCCGCCAGACCGTACTCCGTGCCGTTGGCCAGGGCGTACGCCTCATCCTCGTCGTCGAACGGGGCCACGTGCACCACCGGCCCGAAGATCTCCTCGCGGTTCGTCCGCGCGTCCGGGCCGAGGCCGGTCAGCACCGTCGGCTGCACGTACGCGCCACCGTCGCGGGCGTCGCCGAACCGGGGCACCCCGCCGCCGGCGAGCACCCGGGCGCCCTCGGCCCGCGCCAGGTCGTAGTGCCCGAGCACCTTGTCCCGGTGGCCGTGCGAGATCAGCGGCATGTTCACCGTCGCCTCGTCGCCCGGCCACCCGTACGCCAGCTCGCCGGCGCGCTCGGCCAGCCGCGCGGTGAACTCCTCGAACACCGGCCGCTGCACGTAGATCCGTTCGGTGCAGAGGCACACCTGACCGCCGTTGGTGAAGCTCGACCGGACCGAACCGGCCACCGCCGCGTCCAGATCCGCGTCGGCGAAGACCAGTCCGGCGTTCTTGCCACCCAACTCGAAACTGACCGCCTTCACCCCGTCGGCGGCGGCCCGCATGATGGCGCCGCCGGTGGCCGACTCGCCGGTGAAGGTGATCGCGTCGACGTCCCGATGGCGGGTGAGGAACTCGCCGGCCGAACCGGGCCCGAAGCCGTGCACCAGGTTGAACACGCCATCGGGCACCCCGGCCGCCGCCATCACCTCGGCGAGCAGCGTGGCCGACGCCGGCGTCTCCTCGCTCGGCTTGACCACCACCGCGTTGCCGCAGGCCAGAGCGGGGGCGACCTTCCAGGTGAGCAGCAGCAGCGGCAGGTTCCACGGCACGATGACCGCGACCACGCCGACCGGCTTGCGCACCGCGTAGTTGAGCGCCCGACCACCGGTCGGGCTGACCGTGGTGAACGACTCGGTCGGCGCGGTCGCCACGATCTCCGCGAAGGCCCGGAAGTTCGCCGCGCCGCGCGGGATGTCCAGGTTGCGGGCCTGCGAGATGGACTTGCCGGTGTCGGCGACCTCGGCGGCCACCAGGTCGTCGAAACGACGCTCCAGTTCGGCGGCGATCCGGCGCAGCACCTCGGCGCGTTCCCGCTCCCCCGCCCGGCCCCACGGGCCCCGCAACGCCGCCCGGGCCGCCGACACCGCGTCGTCCACCGTGGACCGGTCCGCCTCGACCACCTCGAAGACCGGTTCGCCGGTCACCGGGCTGCGTTTGGTGAACCGGTTTCCGGCGTCGACGAACTCGCCGCCGACGAAGTTCCTCAGCAGTCCGGGGCCGTCCGGTGCCCGCCCGGCCATCAGCCGGGGATCCCAGAGCGTCATCCGCGCCTCCTGAACCCGAGCGCCACCGCCGCGCCGACCACCGCCGCCAGACCGGCCGCCGCCAGGCCGACCACCTGGTACTGCCGGCGGACCCGACGGCGCACCTGCGCGTACGGGACGGTGGAGAAGGACACCAGCTCGTACTGGGAGACGTACCGGCCGGGCAGCGCCCGCTCCAGGGCGTGCTCGACCTGCTTGCGGGCCCGGAAGACCGGGGAGGCGACCTTGTCGCGCATCTCCACGAAGTTGGCCAGCGCCATCCGGGCGATCGCCTCGGCGTTGTCCTGCCGGCGGTGCTGAAACAGCGGCAGCGCCGCAGCCCAGTCCCCGGCACACTCGTCGAGGCAGCGGTCCAGCTCCACCACGTCCTCGAAGGCGCAGTTCGCGCCCTGGCCGTAGAACGGCACGATGGCGTGCGCCGCGTCGCCGAGCAGGGCGACCCGGCCGTCGACCTGCCACGGGTCGCACCGCACCGTGCCGAGCACGCCGACCGGGTTGTGCTGGTAGTCGTCGACCAGGTTCGGGGCGATCGGCGGCAGGTCCGGATAGTGCTGCGCGAAGTGCCGCTCGATCGCCGCCGGGCTGCCCAGCGAGGCGAAGCTCGCGGTGCCATGGGTGGGCCAGAACAGGGTGCAGGTGAACGAGCGGTCCGGGTTGGGCAGCGCGATCATCATCGAGGTGCCGCGCGGCCAGATGTGCAGCGCACCCGGGTCGAGGGCGAAGTCGCCGTCCAGCGGCGGGATCGTCAGTTCCTTGTAGCCGTAGTCGAGGAAGTCGACGCTCTCGGTGACCAGGCCGTGGGCGAGCAGCTGCCCGCGTACCGCCGAGCCGGCACCGTCGGTGCCGAGCACCACCCGCGCGCCCTCGGTCACCGGACCCTGCGGCGTCTGGAAGGTCATGGTGCCGGTCGCCGGGTCGAGCCCGACCAGCCGGTGCTCGAAGGCGATCCGCACCCCCGGCAGCTTGGCGGCGGCCGCCAGCAGGGCGTTGTTCAACGCACCCCGGCTGATCGAGTTGATCGCCCGGTCGCCGGAGACGCTGTACGACTGGAATCCGGTCGGCCCGCCGACCGGATGGATCATCCGGCCGCGCATCGGCAGGGCGTCCGTCATCACCTGTTCGGCCAGTCCGATGCGGCGCAGCGCGTCGAGCCCTCGTTCGGAGAGCGCCAGGTTGATCGACCGGCCCCGCTCGGGGGTGCCGCCGCGCGGGTCCGGGCGTCGCTCGTAGAGCGCCACCGGATGGCCCCGGCGGGCCAGGAAGCAGGCCAGCAGGCAACCGGCCAGCCCGGCGCCCACCACCGCGATCTCGTCGCCCTCTCCGGTCACCGGGCCACCCCCGAAACCGTCGCGCGCAACGCCTCGGCAACCCGCCAGCAGTCGTGATACGTCGAGTACAGCGGCACCGGGGCGAACCTGACCACGTCCGGCTCCCGGGCGTCGGCGATCACCCCGTGCTCGTGGCGCAGCCGTTCGGTCAGCTCGTTGGCGCTGCCCGTGCCGATGCGTACCGAAAGCTGGCATCCGCGCCGGCGCGGCTCACGTGGGGTGATCACCCGCAGGGGCCGGTCGGCGGTGACCTCGTCCAGCAGCCGCTCGAGGTAGCCGGTGAGCCGCAGGCTGCGCGCCCGCAGCGCCGGCATGCCGACCGAGTCGAACAGTTCCAGCGAGGTGCGGACCGGCCCCATCGCGAAGATCGGCGGGTTGGAGATCTGCCACGCCTCCACGGTGGCCGGCGGTCGACTGACCGGAGCCATCTGGAACCGGGTCGCCGCCGCCGTGCTCCACCAGCCCTCGAAACGGGGCAGCGTCGCGTCGCCGTGGTGCCGCTCGTGGACGAAGACCCCGGCCAGCGCGCCAGGCCCCGAGTTGAGGTACTTGTACGAGCACCAGGCGGCGAAGTCGACGTCCCAGTCGTGCAGCGACAGCGGTACGTTGCCCGCCGCGTGGGCCAGGTCCCACCCGACGACCGCGCCGGCGGCCCGGGCCGCCGCGGTGATCGCCGGGATGTCCATCAGCTCGCCGGTGAGGTAGTTGACGCCACCGAGCAGGACCAGCGCCACGGTGTGGCCCTCGGCCGCCAGGTACCCGGTGACGTCCTCGGTGCGCAGGGTGTCCTCACCGGGGCGCGGCGTGAGCCGGACGACCGTGGTGTCGGGGTCGAGGCCGTGGAAGCGTGCCTGGCTGCGCACCGCGTAGCTGTCCGACGGGAAGGCGCTGTCCTCGATGACGATCCGGGTCCGCTCGCCTGCCGGCCGGTAGAAGCTGACCATCAGCAGGTGCAGGTTGACCGTCAGCGAGTTCATCACCACGGTCTCCGTGGGCAGGGCGCCAACCAGTCGGGCGGCCGGCGCCGTCAGCAGCTCGTGGTACGGCAGCCAGGGCCGTTCGGCGGCCAGATGCCCCTCCACGCCGAGCCGGCGCCAGGCGTCCAGGTCGGCCAGGAGTTCGTCGCGGGTGGCCCTCGGTTGCAGGCCGAGCGAGTTGCCTGCCAGGTAGGCGGCCTCCGGATAACGCCCACCGTCGGCCGGCGGCACGTGGAACAGGTGCCGGTGCCCCGGTTCGGCCGCGTCGAGGCGGAGCGCTTCGGCCTCGGTGTCGTTGCTCATCGTCGTCACAACCGCCTCACATCGCCGTCCGGGCCGACCACAGTTCGGGGAAGACCACCCGGGCCATGCTGCGTTGCAGCCACGCCAGACCGGCGGAGCCGCCGCTGCCCACCTTGGCGCCCATCGTCCGCTGCACCGCCTTGATGTGGTGGTGCCGCCAGTCGCCGAACTGCTCGGCCACCTCGGTCAGCGCCTCGCCGAGCATCCGCAGGTGGTTGTCGGGCCCGGCATCGGCGTAGATCCGCACCCAGGCCGCCTCGACGGCGGGGTGCGTCTCGTGTTCGGTGGCCACGTCCCGCTCCAGCAGGTCCGCCGGCAGGTCGTGACCGTGCCGGGCGAGCAGGGCGACCACCTCGTCCCAGACGCTCGGGGTGGCCAGGGCGTCGGTGAGCTCGGCGTGCACCTCGGTCTGCCGCCGGAACGGGCGGATGAGTGCCGGGTCGCGCAGCCCGAGCAGGAACTCCAGGTGGCGGTACATCGCCGACTGGAAGCCCGACCCCTCGCCGAGCAGGTTGCGGAAGCGGTTGAAGTCGGCCGGGGTCATCCAGCGCAGTCCCCGCCAGGCCGCGTTGAGCCCTTCCAGGTGCAGCGCGGCGCGGCGCAGCGGCGCCAACGCCTCCCACACCCGGTCGGCGCGCAGCAGCCGGGACGTCTCCCGTAGTTCGTGACAGGTCAGGCCGAAGTACAACTCCATGATCTGGCTGACCATCAGGAACGACATCTCGCCCGGGTCGGTGCTGAGCGGCTGTTGCAGCCGATGCAGCGTGCTGGCCTGCACGTACGCGTCGTACGGCACCCGCTCGGCGAACTCCAGGGTCGGTTCGCCGCCGTTGCGGGCGGCGCGCGCCACCCGCTGCCGTGCGGTGACCGGACGCACCTCCGTCCGGGGCCGCAGCTCCGTCTGCTCCATGCGTCCGCTCCTCCCGGCTCGCTCGTCCAGTCATGATCTCCCGTGCGGTTGGCCAGATGGAATGCCTGTTCAACGGCGCTTTCGGTGGTCGACCTAAGGAACGGAAGCCGCTCGCCGGCAATGACCTGCCGGACGTAAGGTCGCCGGCATGGACGAGATGGACTGGGCCCTGCTCCGCGAGTTGCAGGCCGACGCGCGGTTGTCCTTCAGCGAGCTGTCCCGGCGGGTGCACCTGTCCCCACCGGCGGTCGCCGAGCGGGTCCGTCGGTTGGAGGAGACCGGCGTGATCAGCGGGTACCACGCCCACGTCGACCTGGCCCGGGCCGGTCGCACCGTGGTCGCGCTGATCCGGATGTCCTGTTACGGCGCCCGGTGCATCCTGCACGATCCCGAGGTCGCGCGATGGCCGGAGATCCTGGAGATCCACCGGATCACCGGGGACGCGTGCAGTGTGTTGAAGGTCGCGGCCGGCTCGATCGGAGACTTCGAGGCGGTCATCGACCGCCTCGCCCCCTACGGCCAGCCGTCGAGCACGATGGTGCTCTCCACCCCGCTCGCCTGGCAGCCGGTCACCGCGACGGAGGGGACCCCTCCTGACGGCCGTCCCCGTCGCCGGGAGCCGGGTTAGCCACCGGAGCAGAGGGAAAGCCACGCGGGTCGCCCCAGCAGGAACCGGTACGCCGGTGCCGGGAGGGAGGATCATGCGAGGTCTGCGACAGTACGGAGGCGTCCAGCACGCCCCGTCGACCATCGCCCGACTGTTCGGGGCGTTCGTCCTGATCGCGGCGTTCGCCCTGGCCGGGCTGCTGCTGCCCGGCACCGCACCCGCCAGAGCGGGGGAGAACACCTTCGTCGAGGTGACGCCGAACAGCGTCCAGGCCGGTTCCCGGGTGAGCATCCGGGCCAGTTGCGACAACGCCAACGACCGTCAGGCCGAGGTGACCTCGGACGCGTTCGACCGGGTGTACCTCCGGCCGGACAACGGCTTCCTCACCGCCTCGGTCACCGTGCCCGGCAACAAGGCGGCCGGCGACTATCCGGTGCACCTGCGCTGCGACAACGGCCGGACCGCCAGCACCACCCTGACCGTGCTGAACATGGACCAGCCCACCAAGGGACCGGCCACCGGCGGTGGCGGTACGGCCGACCGGGGCACCGGGTCGATGCTGCTGCTCGGTGGCGTCGCCACGGTGACCGCGGCGGTGGTCTTCGGCCTGTTCAGCAGCCGGCGCCGGGCCGGTTCCTGACCCACCGTCACCATGGCGGGCTTCCGCGTACCCGCGCCGGAACCGGGCCCCGGTCCACGCCGTACCGGCCGTCGGGGCCGACGTGCCTGGCGGCGAACGGTCGCCGCGGCCGGCCGGCTGGTCCGGGTCGCCGCGCAGGTCGGTTCGGCGAGCGTCGCCACGCCCGATCCCGCGGCGGCACCGCTACCGCCCAGGCGACGCCCCACCCGGGCGGTGGGGACCGGACGTTCCGGTCACTCCGGTCCGGGACTACCGGTGCTGGTGATCGGCTCGCTGATGCTGCTGATCATCGCGATGCTCGGCGTCGAGCGGATGACCGGGCTGAGCGTGCTACCGGACCGGTTCATCGCCGGGCTGGCGCCGCCGCCCAGGAAGTTTCCGCTGCTGGCCGCGAGCGAGCCGGTCGGCATCGAGATCAACAAGATCGACCTGGCCGCTCCGGTGCACAACGTGGGCATCGCGCCCGACGGCAGCATCGCCGCGCCGCCGGCCGAGCGGGCCCAGGAGGCCGGCTGGTACGACCAGGGGCCCACCCCCGGCCAGTACGGCCCGGCCGTCATCGTGGGGCACGTCGACACCACCACCGGACCGGCCGTCTTCCACCAGCTGCCCCAGTTGCGCGCCGGCGACCGCGTCGAGGTCGCCCGCTCGGACGGCTCGGTGGCGATCTTCGAGGTGGACCGGGTCGATCGGTTCGGCAAGGAACGACTACCCACGGACGACGTGTTCGGTGACTTCAGCCGTCCGCAGCTGCGGTTGATCACGTGTGGGGGGCGGTGGGTCGGCGGGGAGACGGGGTACGCGGACAACGTCGTGGTGTTCGCTTCGCTGGTCGAGGCTCGTTAGGTGTTGCTGTTGGGGGTTTTCGGGGGAGCCCGACCCGCTCCGGGCGGTCAGGCTTGATCCCTGCGCGGGTCGGGCTCCCCCGAAAACCTGTTCGGCGTACTCGCCGCCTGGCAGCGCAGAGTGTCGTCCGCGCAGGCTGGTGGGAGATCTGAGTGGGCAGGCCGGTCGCAGGCGGCGCGTGTTCGTTGGGTCAGGCGGCTTCGGGTTCGCGGAGGTCCAGCCAGTCGGCCCAGCGCGGGTCGGGGGCGCGGTGGCCGAGCACGCGCCAGGCGATCCCCTTCGGGGCGGTCGGCAACGAGTGCAGTCGCCAGCCCAGCTCGGCAGGGGTCTTGTCGCCTTTTGTGTGGTTGCACCTGGCGCAGGCGGCGACCACGTTCTCCCAGGCGTGCCGGCCGCCGCGGCTACGGGGGAAGACGTGGTCGATGGTCTCCGCCGGCCCACGGCAGTAGGCGCACCGCCAGCCGTCCCGGGCGAAGATCGCCCGCCGGGACAGGCCCACGTGGGTGCGGTAGGGCACCCGGACGAACCGGGTGAGCCGGACGACCGAGGGCACCGGCAGCGCACTGCGGGCACTGTGCAGGATGCCCTCACCGTCGGCGACACAGACCGCCTTGGCCGAGAGCACGAGAATCGCGGCCCGACGTACCGACACGACACACAGCGGCTCGTAGGTGGCGTTGAGGACCAGCGCGCCGGAGCCCACCGTGGGTCGTATGTCAGGCATCGCGTCACCCTTCCGGTCAAGCGGCTTACCACTCGCCACCGCCGACCGGCGTCGGGCACAGCCCCACACCACGTCGACGCCGGCCGGATCACCGACGTCCGCTGCGCCAATCGTCCCTGATCGGACCCGGGAATGCACGTACTAATCCTGGGTACGGCCGGTGCTTTCCCTCCGCCCGCCCGACCGGCCGGGCGGCACCGACCGGTGGGTCGACGGCGGGGCCGCCCGTCGGTTGCGGTACGAAAACAGGGTGACCGTCAGCAGCCTCAGCCCCACCCCCGCCCCGTCCCGCCCGGAGCCGGTCGAGACGCCCAGTCCGGAATGCCTGGACGAGGCCCTGTGCAAGATCGTCTTTAACTGGACCGACTCGGTGTGGTTCGCCGAGGGCAGCTTCTGGATCCTCGTGAAGCCACTACGGATCATCATGATCCTGCTGCTGGCGTTGGCCGCCCGGTGGCTGGTGCACCGCACGATCCGCCGCCTGGTGCGCACCACCAGCGACGCCGGGGTGCCGACCATGCTCCGCCCGCTGCGCGAGCGCATCCCGACCGCCGCCACCGAGCCGGGCGAGTTCGTCCCGGAGCGTCGCCGGCAGCGCGCCGAGGCGATCGGCTCGGTGCTGCGGAGCCTGACCACCGCGTTCATCTTCGGCATCGCCCTGCTGATGGTGCTCAAGGAGTTCAGCTTCGACCTGGCACCGCTGCTCGCCAGCGCGGGCATTGCCGGCGTCGCGCTCGGTTTCGGCGCGCAGAGCCTGGTCAAGGACCTGATCGCCGGGTTGTTCATGCTGATCGAGGATCAGTACGGGGTGGGCGACAACGTCGATCTCGGCGAGGCCTCCGGCGTGGTCGAGGCGGTCGGACTACGGGTCACCACCGTCCGGGACGCCCGAGGAGTGCTCTGGTACATCCGCAACGGCGAGATCGTCCGGGTGGGTAACAAGAGCCAGGGGTGGGCGTTGGTGGTGGTCGACCTGCCAATCGGTTTCGCCGGCACCGAGGAGGCGACGGCCGTGCTGCGTACCGCCGCCGCCTCGATCGCGGTGGACCCGGAGCTGGCCCCGTCGATCGTCGAGCCGCCGGAGGTGCTGGGCGTCGAGCAGGTCACGGTGGAGGGCACGGTGATCCGTACGGTGGTGAAGACCACCGCCGACGGTCAGTTCAGTGTGGCCCGCGAGCTGCGTCGCCGACTCGCCGAGGCGCTGGAGAACTCGGGTATCACGGCGAGGATCGCGGCGGGCCGCCTCTACCCCGGTCTACCTACTCGAACGGACCCCGAGACCGGTCAGGGCGGCGCAACCTGAGCCGACCGGCGGGGGTCGCGTCCGACCGACCCCCTCGGGTATCGTCCGTTCGTTCAGTCGGAGATGCGACCAACCAACCGTTCGCCCTAGCCAGTTGTCAGACGATCGGGCAGAATCCGGTGCACACGCTTACCGAGCGGTGTCACGTCCTCGCTGATCTGCAGACCTGACGATGGTCCCGGGCCGCCATCACGAGTGGCCAGACACCGGGACGATGGAGGCGATGGTGTCCGACGAGCGACCTTCTCCGGAAGGGCCGGCCACCTTCCGGGAGGTTTTCGCCCAGCGTGAGTATCGGGCCGTCTTCGCGGCCAGCACGCTGACCTGGCTCGGTGACTACGTCGCCCGCGCGGCCGTCACCCTCCTGGTCTATCGGGAAACCGAGTCCGTGGCGCTGTCGGCGGCCGCCTTCGCGGTGAGCTACCTGCCCTGGCTGGTCGGCGGTCCGTTGTTGGCCACGATCGCCGAGCGGCACCGGTTCCGTCAGGTGATGGTGGTCTGCGACCTCGTCCGGATGGCGCTGATGCTGCTCGTCGCCGTCCCGGGGATGCCGGTGCCAGTGATCCTGGCGCTACTGTTCGCGACCACGCTGGCGAATCCGCCGAGCCAGGCCGCACGCTCGGCACTGCTGCCGTTGATCCTGCCCGGAGACCGGCTCGTCGTCGGACTGTCCGTCAACGGCAGCGTGGGACAGGCCGCCCAGGTGGTCGGCTACCTGCTCGGCGCTGCCGTCGCGACGGTGAGCCCCACCGCCGCGCTGCTGATGAACGCGGGTGCGTTCGCGCTGTCGGCCCTGCTCGTCCGGCTCGGGGTGCGGGACCGGCCACCGGCGATGAGCAGCGCTCACCGTAGTCACCTGCTCCGGGAGACCGCCGCGGGGTTCCGGATGGTCTTCCAGACACCGGTGCTGCGGGCGATCGCCGTCCTGGTCTTCAGTGCCATGCTCTTCTCCATCGTGCCCGAGGGGCTGGCGGCGGCCTGGGCCAACGAACACGCCGGGGAGAACATGGACCCGGGACTGGCGCAGGCGGTGATCATGGCGGCCACCCCCGCCGGCTTCATCCTCGGTGGTCTGATCATCGGTCGTGCCGTCGCACCGGCCCGGCGACTGCTGCTGCTCCGGCCGTTGGCCGTGATTGCCCCGCTGGCGCTGGTGCCCTCGTTGCTGGATCCGCCGCCGATCGTGGTGGCGCTGCTCGCCGCCCTCTGCGGCTTCGCGGTCGCCGGGCTGCTCCCGACGGCCAACGGGCTCTTCGTCCAGGCCCTGCCGGACGGCTTCCGGGCTCGGGCGTTCGGTGTCATGGCGACGGGCGTGCAGGTCATCCAGGGCGCGGCCGTACTGGTGACCGGGCTGCTCGCCGAGCGGTTTCCGATCCCGCTGGTGGTGGGGTTGTGGAGCCTGGCCGGGGTGATGTTGATGTCGCTCGTCGCCCTGCGCTGGCCCGACCAGCAGACCGTGGCCGCCTCCGTCGAGACCGCCCGGGCCGCCTCCACCGCGACCGACGGGACCATGGGCCCCGCCCGCGGGCCGCAGGACGGCTCCTCCGACGATCCCGGTCCGGGGCACGTGGGGCCGGGCCGGCCACGGCACGCGGTGACCTGAGCCACTCTCGTTCACCCGGTGCCGGCCGGGCGGGCGCCGGGGCGGGCCTGGCAGGATGGAACGGTGAATCCCGCAGGTGAGTCCGAAGGCCACGGCGAGGCGGTCACCTTCTTCGACGCCGTCGGCGGTGAGCCCACGTTCCGCAGGCTGGTCGAGGAGTTCTACGCCGGCATCGCCGCCGATCCGCTGCTGCGCCCGATGTATCCGGAGGAGGATCTGGGCCCGGCCGCCGACCGGATGCGGCTGTTTCTCATGCAGTACTGGGGTGGCCCGAACACCTACTCGACGCAGCGGGGCCACCCCCGGCTGCGGATGCGCCACGCCCCGTTCCGGATCAGTGCCGCCGAACGCGACGCCTGGCTGGGTCACATGCGCCGGGCGGTCGACCACCTCGACCTGCCTCCGGCGCTCGCCGCGGAACTGTGGAACTACCTGGAGCGGTCGGCGTACTTCATGGTCAACGACATGTCGGACCCGGCGGCACACGGCTGACCGCCGTCGTACCACCCGACCGGTCTGACGACGTCGCCCCGGTCAGAGCAGGGCGCCCTCGTCGTGCAGCCAGTCGACGAAGCTGGTGGCCACCGCGGCACCGCAGTCGAGCAACTCGACCAGCAGCGCGTCGTGGGCACCGGCCGCGAGCGGCACCTGCAACTCGGCGTAGATCGGCAGCTGCCCACGTTCGGTGGGATCACCCACGTACGCCTTGCAGAAGCGTCTGGTGTGGTTCCACTCGTTGACCACCCGGTAGGCCCGGTCCGCCCAGTCCGGCGGCACGGTCGCGTGTGGCCGGGCCCGCAGCACGAGGATCTCGTCCTCCGGCCCCTCGAGGGTGACCAGCACCGCGTGCCGCTCCCACATGGCCAGCAGGTTGCCGTCGCCGTCGGCCAGGTAACGCACGTCGAGCAGGTCCAGCGCGTCGCAGATCCGGCGCAGGGTGACCTGTTCGACGGTGGCTGGCATGTCGGCGATCAACGGACGCTCCGCAGCCGGGCAGTCGTCGCCCGGTTGGCGGGGCGCCGGCGGGCCGACCCGGACGGTACCTTCCACCATGATCCTGCTTCGAGTTTCCGGGTCACCGCCAC
The DNA here is from genome assembly GCF_027497295.1 of Verrucosispora sp. WMMC514. Taxonomy (NCBI): domain Bacteria; kingdom Bacillati; phylum Actinomycetota; class Actinomycetes; order Micromonosporales; family Micromonosporaceae; genus Micromonospora; species Verrucosispora sp. WMMC514. The sequence continues at coordinate 1,025,089 of NZ_CP114906.1, forward strand.
TGGCGGGACCTGGACGCCATGACCACCACGGCATCGCTCGCGCACCTCACTCCCCAGCGGATCCGGTCGCCTACAGTGGGTGGATCCGAGGATGGACGGTACCCGGACAGCCGGAACGAAGCACCCCCCCAACGCCAGCACCAAACCGGAAGGATGGGTAGCGGTCAGCCGTTCGGATGAGTCACGGATGGCCGTACGACAAGATCCGTGGCCTTCTGCGACCAGATGGCTCCGTACGGTCCCACCAGTCCGACCCATCGGCCAGCCGCCCGCACCTGCACGCCGTCAGCGTCTGACGAGTCCTCCGAGGCGGCGAGGAAACCCATGCGAACCAGACCCTGGACCATCCGCTGAGTCACCTCCACCGGACGGTCAGGCTGGTCGTCGGGGGTGACCACCACCGCCACGTGGTCCAGCAGGGCGTCGCGCAGCACCCGCTGCCCCACCGCCCGGCCACCGACGCCGTGCTCGGCCGCCGCGCGCAGGGTGCCCGCCGCCGCCTCGGCCAGCCGGCGCAGTTCCCCGCCCGGCAGCGTCTCGACCCGACGACTGACGGCCGGCGGCAGGGCCCACCGCCACTGCGCGTCGTGCCGGGCCGGCAGGTCCGCGCCGCCGGCCGCGAGTTCGGCGAGCAACTGCCCGGCGGCGACGGTCACGTCAGCCGGGCACGCCCCAGCCACCGTGCGCACGGCCAGTACCTCCCACGGCAGCCGCGCCCAGAGGGCGGTACGCGCGCCGGCAGCGGCCGGCCTCAGCCGGACCAGGGCGGCGCGCTCCAACCGGACCAGCCGGGCCAGGAACGCCCCGGCGTCGGCGCTGTCGACGATGCCGTGTCCGGTGCTCATGGCACCACCTGCGCCGCGTAGCCGAGCAGGAACGTCCGCTCCGGCTCGCTCAGCCGCCGGGGTACCTGCCGGGCCAGGTCGAACGGCACCAGCACCGAGCGGGCCCGACTGATGAGCAGCTCGCCGTCGTACATCTCGTAGCCGACGGTGAAGGAAGCGGCCCGCAACTGCTCCACCCACAGCTCGATCCGGACGGTGGGCGCGGTCTCGACGGTGGCCCGGTCGAGGGCGTAGTCCACCGGCCGCAGGTAGTCGACCTCGTGCCGGCGGATGACCACGCCCTCGGCGAACGAGTCCACCCCGTACGCCCGGGCACCGACGAACATCAACGCCACCCGGGCCTCCTCGTACAGGGTGAGAAAGCGGGCGTTGTTGACGTGGCCGTACGCGTCCAGGTCGGACCAGCGCAGGGTGCAGCGGTAGACGAACCGGTCAGCCACGACGGATCGCCCGGTCAGTCCCGGGTCAGCTTGCGGTACGTCACCCGGTGCGGACGGGCCGCCTCGGCGCCGAGCCGGTCGACCTTGTTCTTCTCGTACGCCTCGAAGTTGCCCTCGAACCAGAACCACTTCGCCGGGTCCTCGTCGTCGCCCTCCCAGGCCAGGATGTGCGTGGCGACCCGGTCCAGGAACATCCGGTCGTGGGAGATCACCACGGCGCAGCCGGGAAACTCCAGCAACGCGTTCTCCAGGCTGGACAGGGTCTCCACATCCAGGTCGTTGGTCGGCTCGTCCAGCAGGATGACGTTGCCGCCGATCTTCAGCGTCAGCGCCAGGTTGAGCCGGTTGCGCTCGCCGCCGGAGAGCACCTTCGTCGGCTTCTGCTGGTCGGGGCCCTTGAAGCCGAACGCCGCGATGTACGCCCGCGAGGGCATTTCGACCTTGCCCACCATGAGGTGGTCCAGCCCGTCGGAGACGACCTCCCAGACGGTCTTGTCCCCGTCGAGGCCCTGACGGTTCTGGTCGACGTAGGACAGCGACACCGTCTCGCCGACCCGGACCCGGCCGCCGGTCGGCTCCTCCAGCCCGACGATGGTCTTGAACAGGGTGGTCTTGCCGACGCCGTTCGGCCCGATGATGCCGACGATGCCGTTGCGGGGCAGCGAGAAGGAGAGGTTGTCGATCAGCAGCCGGTCGCCGAAGCCCTTGGTCAGGCCGTTCGCCTCGATGACCGTGTTGCCCAGGCGGGGGCCCGGCGGGATCTGGATCTCCTCGAAGTCCAGCTTGCGGGTCTTCTCCGCCTCGGCGGCCATCTCGTCGTACCGGTCGAGTCGGGCCTTGGACTTGGTCTGCCGAGCCTTGGCGTTCGAGCGCACCCAGTCCAGTTCGTCGGCCAGGCGCTTCTTCATCTTGGCGTCGCGGCGACCCTCGACCGCCAGCCGGGCGGCCTTCTTTTCGAGGTAGGTGGAGTAGTTGCCCTCGTACGGGTAGGCCCGGCCGCGGTCCAGCTCCAGGATCCAGTTGGCCACGTTGTCCAGGAAGTAGCGGTCGTGGGTGATGGCGACGACCGTGCCGGCGTACTTGGCCAGGTGCTGCTCCAGCCACTGCACGCTCTCGGCGTCCAGGTGGTTGGTGGGCTCGTCGAGCAGCAGCAGGTCGGGCGCCTCCAGCAGCAGCTTGCACAGCGCGACCCGACGGCGCTCACCGCCGGAGAGCTGGGTCACGTCGGCGTCCGGCGGCGGGCACCGCAGCGCGTCCATGGCGAGTTCGAGCTTGGAGTCGATGTCCCAGGCGTCGGCGTGGTCCAGCTCTTCCTGGAGCCGGCCCATCTCCTCCATCAGCTCGTCGGAGTAGTCGGTGGCCATCTGCTCGGCGATCTTGTTGAACCGCTCCAGCTTGACCTTCGTCTCCGCCACCGCCTCCTCGACGTTGCCGAGGACGGTCTTGGCGTCGTTGAGCGGCGGCTCCTGCGCGAGCATTCCCACGGTGAAGCCGGGCATCAGCCGGGCCTCGCCGTTGCTCGGCTGGTCCCAGCCCGCCATGATCTTGAGCAGGCTGGACTTACCGGCGCCGTTCGGACCGACCACCCCGATCTTGGCGCCCGGCAGGAAGTTCAGCGTCACGTTGTCGAGCACGACCTTGTCGCCGTGCGCCTTGCGCGCCTTGTCCAGGACGTAGATGAACTGGGCCACGGTGCGGGCTCCTCCGTCGCTGTCGATCGCCGATTTCGCGTGCCACGGGCGCGGGCCAGGGCCGCTGTCCGCCGCCGTCGGCCGGCAGCCGGCCGCACGCACGCCGTCGTCAATCCTGACAGGTACGCCGGACCGCGCCCACATCGCCCCGCCAGACGGTGTCCAGCGGGTCCGGCCAGCGCCCCGACCACCGGCGGCGGGAGCGCACCTGTAAACATGATCACGTCCAGGGTTCGCCGAGTTCGGCACGGGTAGGTGAGTCCGGCACAGGGGAACAGACACCGCAGCTACGCTCAGTACGCTCATCGCGGTGGACCCGTCAGCACCCGGAGGTGGCCGATCGTGACCGTCCGTAGCTCCTTTGTCGTAGTGGCGAACCGACTGCCGGTCGACGAGGTGAGCACACCCGAGGGACGGCAGTGGCGACGCAGCCCCGGCGGGCTGGTCACCGCGCTGCATCCCGTTCTCGCCGAGCACCAGGGCACCTGGGTCGGCTGGGCAGGCGGCACCGGCGCGGCCCCCGAGCCGTTCGACCTGGAGGGCATCCGGCTGCACCCGGTGCCACTGAGCGCCGAGGAGCTGGAGCGCTACTACGAGGGGCAGTCCAACGCCACGATCTGGCCGCTCTACCACGACGCCGTCGAGACACCCGCCTACAAGCGCCGCTGGCGCGAGGCGTACCGCCTGGTCAACGCCCGGTTCGCGGAGGCCGCGGCGGAGGTCGCCGCCGAGGGGGCCACGGTCTGGGTCCAGGACTACCAGCTCCAACTGGTGCCGGCGATGCTCCGGGAGCTGCGCCCCGACCTGCGGATCGGCTTCTTCCTGCACATCCCGTTCCCGCCGATCGAGCTGTTCATGCAGATGCCGTTCCGCACCGAGATCCTGCGCGGCCTGCTCGGCGCCGACCTGGTCGGGTTCCAGCAGCGGCTCGCCGCGCAGAACTTCGTCCGACTCGCCCGGCACCTGTTGGGGCTGCGGTACGAGGGCCAGATGATCCAGGTGGACGGCCGCCAGGTCAAGGCCGGCGCGTTCCCCATCTCCATCGACACCAAGGAGATGGAACGGTTAGCCGCCGACCCGGCGATCCAGGCGCGGGCCAAGGAGATCCGCGAGGAGCTGGGCAATCCCAGGACGATCATTCTCGGCGTCGACCGGCTCGACTACACCAAGGGCATCGAGCTGCGCCTCAAGGCGTTCCGCGAGTTGCTGGCTGACGGAAAGTTGACAGTCCCCGACGCGGTTATGGTGCAGGTTGCCACACCGAGCCGCGAGCGGGTGGAGCACTACCAGGCACTTCGCGTCAAGGTTGAGCGCGAGGTTGGTCGGATTAATGGCGAATTCGGCCGGGTTGGTGTGCCGGCGGTGCATTATCTGCATCAGTCGTACAGTCGGACCGAACTGGCTGCGATGTACGCCGCCGCCGACGTGATGATGGTCACTCCGCTGCGAGACGGAATGAACCTGGTGGCCAAGGAGTACGTCGCATCAAGGGCGGACCACGGGGGCGCACTCGTACTCAGTGAGTTCGCCGGCGCCGCCACCGAGCTGCGTCAGGCGTTCCTGTGCAACCCGCACGACCCAGACGCGGTCAAGGACGCTCTGCTACGGGCCGTGCATGTGGAGAAGCCGGAGGCTCGTCGCCGTATGCGGACAATGCAACGCCATCTGCGCACCCACGACGTGGGGCACTGGGCGAAGTCCTTCCTCACCGAACTCGGTGTGCCCGACATGGAGGCAGCGTGAACGCGGCGTCCAACGAGAACAGCACGCCCGTCGCGGGCCCGATGGATCCGGAACTGCGCTCCGCCATCGGGCGCATCGCCCGGGTACCCCAGCTCCTGGTCGCCTGCGACTACGACGGCACGCTCGCGCCGATCGTGGAAGACCCCAGCAAGGCCGTACCGTTGCCGGAGTCGGTGGCGGCGGTGCGGGCCTTGGCGGCGCTGCCGCAGACCACCGTGGCGGTCGTCTCCGGCCGCGCGCTGCGCGACCTGGCCGCCCTCTCCCGGCTGCCGAGCGAGGTCCATCTGGTCGGCAGTCACGGCTCCGAATTCGACATCGGCTTCGTCGAACGGCTCTCCCCCGAACTGATCGCCGTCCGGGCCCGGCTGCGCGACGCCCTGCGGGACATCGCCGCGGCCCACCCCGGTGTCCGGCTGGAACGCAAGCCGGCAAGTGTCGCCGTACACACCCGGGGGGTGGCTCCCCAGGTCGCCGCCGCCGCCATCGACGCGGTCCGCAACGGCCCCGCGACCTGGCCAGACGTCACCGTCACCCAGGGCAAGGAGGTCATCGAGCTCTCCGTCGTGGCCACCCACAAGGGCACCGCCGTCGACCAGCTGCGCACCCAGCTCTCGGCCAGTGCGGTGCTCTTCATCGGCGACGACGTGACCGACGAGAACGCCTTCGGCAACCTGCACGGCCCGGACGTCGGCATCAAGATCGGCCCGGGTGAGACGAAGGCCGGTTACCGGGTGGCCGAGCCGATCGAGGCCGCCCGGGCGCTGGGGTTGTTGCTGGAGACCCGACGGCACTGGTTGTTCGGTGAGCGGGCGGTGCCGATCGAGCGGCACTCGATGCTGGCCAACGGTCGGACGGTCGCACTGCTCACGCCGGACGCCAAGGTGAGCTGGCTGTGCAACCCCAAGCCCGACTCGGCGGCGATCTTCGCGGATCTGGTCGGTGGCAGTCCGGCCGGGCACTTCAGCGTCGCACCGGAGCGGGGCGGCATTCCGCTGGGCCAGCGCTACCGGTCGGGCACGATGACCGTGGAGACCCGCTGGTCCGGGCTCACCGTCACCGACTGGCTGGACAAGCCGGATCCCAAGGCGACGCCGGACGGCCCGGCGATCATCTCTGGCGATTCGACCCTGATCCGGGTGCTGACCGGCACCGGCCGGGTCCGGATCGAGTTCGCACCCCGGCCGGAGTTCGGCCAGGTGGCGGTGCAGCTTCAGCCGCTCGGCGACGGCCTGCTGGTGCTCGGCTCCAACGAGCCGGTGGCGCTCTACTCCCCCGGCGTGCAGTGGGAGGTCGGCAACGACGGCGGGTACGAGACCGCCAAGGCGGTGGTCGACCTCGCCGCGCTCGGCGGCCAGGTGGTGCTGGAGCTGCGTTTCGGTACGCACAGCCTGGAACACCACCGGCTACCGATCCACGAGCGGCAGGCCGCCGCCGAGCGTCCCTGGAAGGACTGGGTGGCCTCGCTGCGGCTGCCGACCACCGCCCGGGACCTGGTCGCCCGCAGCGCCCTGACCCTGCGCGCCCTCTGTCACGAGGCCACCGGCTCGATCCTGGCGGCGGCGACCACCTCGCTGCCCGAGGAACTGGGCGGAGTACGCAACTGGGACTACCGCTACTGCTGGCTGCGGGACGCGGCGATGACCGCCCGGGCCCTGGTCGACCTGGGCTCGATCACCGAGGCCGAGGCGTACCTGCGCTGGGTGGACGGCTGTGTGGAGCGCACCGGTGGGCACCCCGAACGGCTGCACCCGCTCTACACGGTCGACGGCTTCGAGCTGGGTGCCGAGGCGGTCATCGACACCCTGCCCGGCTACGCCGGATCCCGCCCGGTACGCGTCGGCAACCTCGCCAACCACCAGCTCCAGCTCGACGTCTTCGGCCCGATCGCCGACCTGATCGCCGCCACCGCCGACGTGCGCGGCTCGGTACGCGCCGAGGAGTGGCGGGTGCTGGAGAACATGGTCGAGGCGGTCCGCCGGCGCTGGCACGAGCCGGATCACGGCATCTGGGAGGCCCGACTACCACCCCGGCACCACGTCTTCTCGAAGGTCATGTGCTGGATGACCGTCGACCGGGCGCTGCACGTGATGCGTCAGCACGGCGGCGAGGACCGCCCGGAGTGGGTGGAACTGCGCGACCGGATCGGCGCCAACGTGCTGGAGTACGGCTGGCACGAGCACGCCGAGGCGTACAGCGTCGCGTACGGCGACGAGGACATGGACGCCTCGTCGCTGTGGATCGGGATCTCCGGACTGCTGGCCGGTGACGATCCCCGCTTCCTCTCCACCGTGTTGAAGATCGAGGCGGATCTGCGCAGCGGCCCGGTCGTCTACCGCTACCACTGGGACGACGGGCTGCCCGGTCGCGAGGGCGGCTTCCACATCTGCACGGCCTGGCTGATCGAGGCGTACCTGCGCACCGGCCGGCGGACCGACGCCGAGGAACTGTTCCTGCAGATGATCGACACGGCGGGTCCGACCGGCCTGCTGCCCGAGCAGTACGACCCGCTGGCCGAGCGCGGCCTGGGCAACCACCCGCAGGCGTACAGCCACCTCGGCGTGGTCCGCTGCGCCCTGCTCCTCGACAACATGCTCAAGCAGTAACAAATCGCCCACACCCAAGCGGCCGGAGACCCTCGTCTCCGGCCGCCTCCACGCACACCTCACCCCCCGGTTTCCCTGTTGATCATGAGGTTGGCGGCGTTTATGATCTCCAAAACTGCCGCTAACCTCATGGTCAACGCTGTGGGTGCCTTTGGGGTGTGGGGCGCCGCCCGGGGGGTTTGGGTGCTACGCCGGTTTTGGGCGGTCGGGCTTGACCCCAGGGCCGGTGCGGCGGGCGCGGCGGATGCGAGCCCGCATCCTTCCTTGTCGTGCGGGAGGGGCCAGCGTTTGGTGTGGATCTTGGTGCGATTGTGCCCCTTGGGGGGCGTTGTCGGACCAAGATTGCGGGTTGTGGGTGGCGGTTGTCGGGTTTGGGGTGGGTGTCGGGTTCCGGGCGTGGCTCGGGGTGGAATGGGTGCGGGCCCCGGGGGCGTTGTGTACGGGTGAACGGCCGAGGAAGACACCGCCCGCCCCGGTGGGTGCGGGCCGCCGGGGAATGGTGGCGGGCCGGTGGTCGTTGGACATCCCCGAACGACCGTGGAGGACACCGCCCGCCCCGATGGGTGTGGGTCCCCGGGGAATGATGGCGGGCCGGTGGTCGTTGGACATGGTCCCGGCGATGCGAAGCGGCGGATACGCCCCGCGTGCCGGAGGACTTTCCCCCTTTCTTTGAGCGCCTTTCTGGTGCTTGCGTGCGCCTGACCGATCCCCCTTGGTGTGGGTGTGCGTCGACCCCCGAATGGAGCTTTGTGATGAACACGATGCTGCGTAAGAGCGTGTTGGGTATCGCGGGTCTGGCCTTCACCGGTGGTCTGTTCGCCGGCCCGGTGGCCGCCCACGCCGACATCACCCCGGTCACCACCGCCCCGGTCGCGGCGGTGCAGGCCGACAAGCCCGACACCAGCAAGCTGCTGCCGCACGGCACCCCCACCGGCCAGTCGCACGTCGACCTGAACGACGAGCAGATCGACAACGTCAAGGCGATCATCGCGGCGACGAAGAAGGCCGGCATGGACGAGCGTGCCGCCGTGGTGTCGATCGCGACCGCGTTGCAGGAGTCGAAGCTGGAGAACCTGGGTCACCTGGGTGACCGCAACGACCACGACTCGCAGGGCCTGTTCCAGCAGCGCCCGTCCAGCGGGTGGGGCACGGTGGAGCAGATCACCGACCCCGAGTACTCCACCCTGGCGTTCCTCAAGGGTTTGAAGCAGGTCGACGGCTGGCAGGACATGCCGCTGACCCAGGCCGCGCAGACCGTGCAGGTCTCGGCCTACCCCGACCACTACGCCCAGTGGGAACAGCAGGCCGCCGACCTCGTCGCCCAGCACTGGACCAGCTGACCCCAGCTGACAACCGAAGACATTCCTCCACAGGGGGAGCAGAAAGCCGCTGGCCGGCACCCGAACCCGGGTGCCGGCCAGCGGCGTCTGCACGCCAACGATCGAACTCACCGCAGCCAGATCAGCAACAGCAAACAGCGAACCCGCCCGGGCCGACTCAAGGGCCCACACCCGGGCGGAGGCCAACCAGGTCAGGCTGGGGGCGACCGTGCCCGGCGCAGGGATCAAGCCTGACCGCCCGAAGCCGGGCACGGTCGCCCCCAGCCCCACCGCAACCACCCAACAAGTCGGAAACCCAGAGCAAACGCTCAGTCCAGCCCGGCCGCCCCCAGTGCCTCGACCACGTCACCGACCACGACCACCGCCGGCGGACGCAACCCCGCAGCGGTCACCGCCTCGGCCACCTCGCCGAGCGTGCAGCGGACGATCCGCTGACCGCCGGTGGTGGCCTCCTGGATGACCGCGGCCGGCGTACCGGCCGCCCGTCCGTGCGCCAGCAGCGTGCTGGCGATCGACGGTAGGTTCTTCAGGCCCATCAGGATCACCAGCGTGCCGCGTAGCCCGGCCAGCGCCTCCCAGCGGACCAGGGAGTCCGGCGACTCCGGCGCGACGTGCCCGGACACGACGGTGAACTCGTGTGCCACCGACCGGTGGGTGACCGGAATGCCCGCCGCGGCCGGTGCGGCGATCGAGCTGGTCACCCCGGGCACCACGGTGACCGGTACTCCGGCCGCCGCGCAGGCCAGCAGCTCCTCGCCGCCCCGGCCGAAGACGTACGGGTCACCGCCCTTGAGCCGGACCACGAAGGCGCCCGCCGACGACCGGTCCACCAGAATCCGGTTGATCTCCTCCTGCGTCCGGGACGGGCCGTAGGGGATCTTGGAGGCGTCCACCAGTTCCACGCCCGAGCGCAGTTCGTCCAGGAGCAGTCCGGGCACCAGCCGGTCGGCGACCACCACGTCGGCCTCACTGAGCAGCCGCCATCCACGGAGGGTGATCAGTTCCGGGTCACCGGGTCCGGCACCCACCAGGGCGACCCGACCAGGACGGCCGCCCCCGTCAGCGGGACGGTTCGCCGGGGTTTCCGGCTCGGTCGGCTCCAGTGGCTTCCGCTCGTGTTGCAGGAGGGTACGGATGGCGTCGCGGACGCTCACCGCGCGATGTGGGTCGCCGCCGCCGTGCACCGCGACGGTGACCGGGCCGTACCGGGTCACGGCCGGGGTCCAGGCCGTCGCCGCGTTCCGGTCGTCGGCGCGTACGCAGAAGATCCGATGTTGGGCGGCGGCGGCGCTGACCTCCGCGGCGGCGCTCGGGTCGTCGATGGCGACCTGCACCAGCCAGGCGCCGTCGAGATCGTCCGGGGTGAACCGGCGTGCCGCCCAGCGCAGCCGCCCGGCGTCGACGTGCGCGCGCAGCGCCGGGGTGATCTCCGGCGTCACCAGCAGTACGTCCGCGCCCGCGTCGAGCAGCGCCGGGACCCGCCGCGTGGCCACCGTTCCCCCGCCGACCACCACCACGCGGAGTCCGGCCAGCCGGAGCCCGAGGGGATAGGAATTGGTGCTCACGCTGCCGCCCGCCTCGCGGGGCAGCGGCGGGGCGCGGCCACTGCCGGACCTGATCGTTGCATCGCACGCCCGCTCATGCCGCCTCGCTCCGCGCATCGGTGGTGCCCGGCATCTCGCCGCCAGCCCGAAGGGTTCGCTCGCTCACTTCTCGGCCACCCCGGCGGAGTCGAAGGTGGCCACCTCGTGCAGTACCCGGACCGCGCCGGTGACCACGGGGAGAGCCAGCAACGCACCGGTGCCCTCACCGAGCCGCAGTCCGAGGTCGATCAGGGGGGTGAGGCCGAGCTGTCGCAGCGCGACCGTCGCGCCAGGCTCGGCGGAACGGTGACCGGCGACCATGGCCGCCACGGAGTCCGGGGCGAAGGCCGCCGCGGCAAGCGCTGCGGAGACCGCGATCACCCCGTCCAGCAGCACCGGTACGCGGCGTGCCGCGGCGCCGAGCACGAACCCGGCCAGGGCGGCGTGTTCCAGCCCACCGACTGCGGCCAGCACACCGAGCGGGTCCGCCGGGTCGGGGTGGTGCCGGCGCAGCGCGGCCCGGACCACCTCGATCTTGTGCTGGTAGGTCGGGTCGTCCACGCCGGTCCCCCGGCCGGTGGCCTCGGCGGCGTCGGCCCCGGTGAAGGCGGCGACCAGGGCGGCGGCCGGGGTGGTGTTGGCGATCCCCATGTCACCGGTCAGCAGAATTCCGGCACCGGCGTCGACCAGGTCGCCGGCGACGCCGATGCCGACCTCGACCGCTGCCAGCGCCTCCTGCCGGTTCATCGCGGCGGTGACGGTCATGTCCCGGGTACCGCGCCGGATCGGTGTTTTCAGCAGCCGGGGCACCGCCGGTTCCGGTACGCCGCCGCGCGGGGCACCGGAACCGTCCGGGCGGTCGTCGGCCTCCGGCAGCGGGGTCGCCACCCCGACGTCGATCACGGTCACCGAGGCGCCCGCCTGCCGGGCGAAGGCGTTGACCACCGCTCCACCGGCCAGGAAGTTGCCGACCATCTGCCCGGTGACCTCCTGCGGCCAGGGACTGACCCGCTGGGCGTGCACGCCATGATCACCGGCGAAGATCGCCACCGCCGCCCGGTCGGGCACCGGCGGCGGGCAGCTGCCGGCCAGGCCGGCGAGGCGTACGGACAACTCCTCCAAGACGCCGAGCGAACCGGCGGGCTTGGTCAGGCGCGCCTGCAACTGCCGCGCCGCGGTCATCGCCGACTCGTCGAGCGGGCCGACGGCCGCGATGGTGTTCTCCAGCATCATGCCTCCATGATCTCGGCCAGCACGGTGGTGAAAGCGTCGGTGGTCGTCCGGTCCCGAACTGCGATCCGCAGCCAGTCCGGACCGAGCCCGGGGAACGTGTCGCCCCGGCGTACCGCCCAGCCACGCGCCCGCAGCCGGTCCCGGATCCGGTCCGCGCCGGAGATCCGCACCAGCACGAAGGCGCTGGCCGGACGACCGGCCACGCGCACCCCGGGCAGGGCCGACAGCCGCGCGACCAGGTGTTCGCGGTCGGCCGCGAGCTGCTCGGCGATGGCCCGTTCGGCCTGGGCCGCCTCGGGGCCCGCACAGGCCTCGGCGGCGGCCAGCGCCGGGGTGGAAACCGCCCAGAGCGGCTGTACGGCGGCCAGTCGGCGCAGCAGCGCGGCCTCGCCGAGCAGGTAACCGATCCGCAGCCCGGCCAGCCCCCACGTCTTGGTGAGGCTGCGTACGACCAGCAGTCCCGGCAGGTCCCGGCGGGCGGCAAGCGATTCGGGTTCGCCGGGCACGCCGGTCCTGGCGGCGGTGTCCGCGAACGCCTCGTCGACCACGAGTACCCGACCGGGGCGGGCCAGTGCGGCGAGGTCGGCGGCGGGATGCAGTACGGAGGTGGGATTCGTCGGGTTGCCGATCATCACCAGGTCGGCGTCGGCGGGTATCCGATCCGGGTGGAGCCGGAAACCGTCCGCCGCGTCGAGCAGCACCCGCTCCACCGGGTGTCCGGCAGCCCGCAACGCGGCCTCCGGCTCGGTGAACTGCGGGTGCACCACCACCGGCCGGCGTACCCCGCGCAGTGCCTGGGCGAGCAGCACGAAGCCCTCGGCGGCACCGGCGGTGAGCAGCACCTCCTCCGGTGGGCGACGGTGCCGGGCGGCGACGGCGGCGCGGGCCGGGCGTGGGTCCGGGTACGCGGCGAGGTCGGCCATCGACGCGGTGATCGGCCCGGCCAGCCAGGGTGGCAGCGGGGCGCGTCGCACGTTGACGGCGAGGTCGACCAGGCCCGTGGCGACCTCGGCGTCGCCGTGGTGGGTCAGATCCGGTTCGACCGCCGTCGTGGGTGTGGTGCTCAGCTGCCCATGCATGACCGCGATCCTGCCGGGAAGGCGGCGCGGGGGACAGCAACCCGGCGGGTGGGCCGCATCACCACGCATCACTTCATGAGTATTTCTCATGCTTGAATCGGAAATGTCATAACTTGACGGGGTGAGCTACCGACCCCTTGCTGCCGCTGGTCGTCTCGTCCCACTGCTCCGCGCCGGGCTGATCGCCGGCATCGTCGTCGCCGCCGCCGCGTACCCGGCCGTCGCGGTGACCGGTATCGGCGCCAAGGCCACCGCGCACGCCGTGGAGAGCAAGACCCGGCTGCTGACCACCGCCCTGCCCGCCGAGACCTCCTACCTGTACGCGCCCGACGGCAGGACCGTGCTGACCATGTTCTTCGAGGAGTACCGGCAGTACACCAAGCTGTCGGACATCTCGCCCAGCATGCAGCAGGCCATCGTCGCCGCCGAGGACAACCGCTTCTACCAGCACCACGGCGTCGACCCGAAGGGCGTCGCCCGCGCCTTCGTGGCCAACGCCCGCTCCAGCGGCGTCTCCCAGGGAGCCTCCACGCTCACCATGCAGTACGTCCGGATGGCGCTGCGCGACAGCGCCACCAACCCCAGAGAGGTGCAGGAGGCCACCGCGCAGACCCCGACGCGCAAGATCAAGGAGATGCGCATGGCGGTCGACCTGGAGAAGGAGTTGAGCAAGGAGGACATCCTGGAGCGGTACCTCAACTCCGCCTACTTCGGGCACCGCGCGTACGGCATCTACGCCGCCAGCGAGATCTTCTTCTCGAAAACCCCCAAGGAGCTGACCGCCGTCGAGGCGGCCACCCTCGCCGGGCTGGTGAAGTCACCCTCCCAGTACGACCCGGCCAGCTCGGACCAGAAGGAGGCCACCGCCCGACGCAACTACGTGCTGGACAACATGGCACGTCTCGGCTACGTCTCACCGGATTCCGCGCAGGCGGCGAAGGGTGAGCCGATCCGGCTCCGACTGACCTATCCGCCGAACGACTGCGCGGCGGTGCCCGAGAAGTGGAACAGCTGGGGGTTCCTCTGCGACTACCTGAAGAACTGGTGGAGCGCCCAGCCGGCGTTCGGTGCGAACCCGCTCCAGCGGTTGGACAAGCTACGCCGGGGCGGCTACCGGATCGTGCTGAGCATGGACCCGAAGATCCAGGCGGCGGCGGAGAAGAACGTCGGCACCGAGTCGAACACCGGCAGCCCGTTCGCCAACGGCATCGTGGTCTCCGAACCGGGCACCGGGCGGGTAAAGGCGATGGCGGTGAACCGCACCTACTCCCTCAACCTGGACGAGAACCCGCTCAGCTCCAACCCGGAGGCCGGGCCGGAGGTCAAGGCCAACTACCCGAACACCGTGGCACCCCTGATGGGCGGTGGTGACCTGCCCGGTTACCAGGCCGGATCGACGTTCAAGATGTTCCCCATGCTGGCCGCCCTCGACGCCGGCATGCCGCTCAACACCACCTTCAACGCGCCGCACAGCTACCGCTCCGAGGTCTACGACGGCTGGCAGCCCTCGAACGCCAGCGGCGCGATGAGCGGCACGCAGACCATGTGGTCCGGCTTCGGCAAGTCGGTGAACACCTACTTCGTCTGGCTGGAGGAGCAGGTCGGGGCGGAACGGGCCGTCCGGCTCGCCGAGCAACTGGGGCTGCGTTGGCGTACCGACGTGGACCGGGAGCACGCCTCCCCGGCGAAGGCCAACAAGTGGGGCGCCTTCACCCTGGGCGTCTCCGACGCCACTCCGCTGGAGATGGCCAACGCCTACGCGGCGGTCGCCGCCGACGGGCGCTACTGCGAGGCGCTGCCGGTGAACGCCATCTACAACCGGGACGGCACCCCGGCCACCTACACCACACCCGGCGGTATCGAACGGGAGGTCGCCAAGCCACGCTGCCGCCAGGTGGTCAGCGCCGACGCGGCGCGCGCGGCCACCGACGCCGCCCGTTGCCCCACCGGTGACACCCCGGCCAAGGGCAGTTGCGGCGGCTGGTCCACGGCCGACAGTGTGCGCGGCACGGTGGGCCGCCCGGTGGCCGGCAAGACCGGTACGACGGACAGCACCCGATCCGCCTGGTTCGTCGGCTACACGCCGGAACTGGCGGCGGCCAGTTTCATCTCCGACCCCGACAATCCGTTCAACGCGGTGGGTGACGGCCAGTCGCAGATCCCGATCGCGGCGGTGTCGAACACGCTCCGCGACGCCCTGAAGGGCAAACCCGCGCGGGACTTCGTCCCACCGTCGGACCGGATCGTCGGCTGATGCTCAGGCCGACGGCCCGGCGACCGGCTCGGACGCCACCGCACCGGCCGGGTCGCCCGGAGCGACACCCGCCGGCCCGGCCGGGACACCGCCGCCGGGCCCGACCGGGACCGTGGCCGGCTCGGCCGCAGCGGCGGCCACCAACCGCGTCGCGATCTGGGGGTACGCGGCCCAGTGCGGCACGAGCTGGGAGGCGTGCACACCCCGCCAGATGAATCCCTCCGGCGCGCCGCCCGGCCAGCTCCACGCCGGACGCTGCCCGCCCCGCGGGGTGAGGACCGCGCGGTGCTCCTTGTGCCCGACCACCACGTCACCACGGGCGGCAACCACGCTGTCACCCTGAGCGGTCGCCTCGCGGTAGCCGACCACCAGCCCGTCCCGCAGACTGCCGATCGCGTCGATCACCCCGCACATCGGCAGCCCGTCGAGTTCGCGGGCCAGCCAGAGCAGGCCGGCGCCCTCGGCGACCACCGGTCGGCCGGTGCGGGCCAGTTCGGCGACCGCGATGCAGAGCCGCCGGTTGGCGGAGAGCTGCTCCGCGTACGACTCGGGCAGCGCTCCGCCGACCACCAGGGCACGGGTGCCGGCCGGCAGCGCCTCGTCGGCGAACGGGTCGAGCGTCATCACCTCCGCACCGGCGGCCCGCAACAGCTCGGCCGTCTCGGCGTGACTGAAGCTGCCGCCCGGTCCGCCGAGCAGCGCCACGACCGGAGGAGCGGCGCCGGCTGGCCGGGCCGGGACAGCCTCGGCGGTGTTCGGCGGCGACCATTGCGGCACGCCCAGCGCCGGTGCCGAGCGGGCCAGCCCGAGCAGCCGCTCCAGGTCGACCGTGGCGGTCACCGCCTCACCCAACCGCCGGACCGCCCGGGTGGCCTCACCGGCGCCTTCGAGCACCGGCACCACGCCGTGCCGGCGCGACGGCAGCACCGAGGGCAGATCCTGACGGCGCAGCGCGCCGTAGACCGGCACACCGATGTCGTCGAGCGCCTCCCGCAGCAGCGCCTCGTGCCGGGCGGAGGCGACCCGGTTGAGGATCACCCCGCCGATCCACAACTGTTCGTCGTACGCCCGGAAGCCGTGCACCAGGGCGGCCACCGACTGGCCCATCGCGGCGACGTCGACCACCAGCACCACCGGGCTGCGCAGCACGGTGGCGACGGCGGCGGTCGACTCGGTCTCGCTCCGGCCGGTCAGGCTGTCGTACAGACCCATGCTGCCCTGCACCACCGCGAGGTCCGTGCCCTGCGCACCGTGCAGCAGCAGCGGGGCGACGCGTTCGGCACCGACCAGCCGCGGGTCCAGGGTGCGCCCGGGTCGGCCGCTGGCCAGCCCGAGGTACGCCGCATCCACCTGGTCGGGCCCGATCTTGAAGCCGGCCACGTCGAGGCCCCGGTCGGCGAGCGCGGCGAGCAGACCGATCGCCAGCGCGTTCTTGCCGTGTCCGGACGAGGGGGCACTGAGCACCAGACGCGGCACGACGGTCATCATCGACTCCTCGCGAGCGGTCGGCGTGCCGACCGTCGGCGCGCTCCGCCCGCGTGACGATAGCTGAACCGGACGCCGGACACGCACCCTCCGCCACCTCGTCCGGGCCAGGTCAGCCGGTCGGTGGCGGAGGGCCCCGACGCGCGTACGCTCCGCCACCACGAGGTCTGCGGCGCCGGATTCCGGCCGGGCTCACTGCCTGCGGCGGCCCGGCGCCGACAACGGCGCGTGGACGCCCCGACGGCTCGGCACAGTGGCGGCGGTCACACGGGTAACCTCGTGGCGTGTACCGGTTCCTGCTGACCCCGCGCTGGCTGGGCCTGCTCGTGCTGGCCTTGGCCGCCGCCACGGTGATGGTGCTGCTCGGCAACTGGCAGCTGGACCGCTACCACGGCCGCACCGCGATCAACGAACGCATCGACGCCGGCCTGCGGATGGATCCCGTGCCACTGCGCGAGGCGCTGCCCGCGCCGACCGGCGGTCCGGGCACCGTCGGTGCGCCACCGGCGGAGGAGCGGACCTTCACCCGAGTCACCGTGACGGGCCGGTACGACACCGACAACATCGTCCTGGTGCGGGGCCGCACGGCCGAGGGCCGGGTCGGCTTCGAGGTGGTCACCCCGCTGCTGCTCACCGACGGCACCGCCGTCCTGGTGGATCGCGGCTGGATCCCACCCGCCCCCGGTGGGGCGGTGGCGCAGCCGGACGTGCCACCGGCACCGGCGGGTGAGGTGACCGTCGAGGGTCGGGTGCACGCGAGCGAGAGCGGCGACGCCAAGGTGTCCCGCCGCGAGGGCCGCCTGGAGAGTCGCCGGGTGGCCGTGCCCCAGCTCGCCGGCGCGCTGCCCTACCCGGTGCACGGCGCGTACGTGCTTCTCGACGAGCAGACACCGGCCGCCGACCCGACGTTCCGGGCCGTGTCGATCGGCCACACCAACAACTGGCAGAACCTCGGCTACGTCGTCCAGTGGTGGATCTTCGCGGCGATGACCCTGGTCGGCTACGGCTGGATCGCCCGCCGCGAGGCCCGCCGGCTCGCCGGGGTGGTCGACGAACGCCCCCGCGACCGGGCCGCCGACTCCGGCACCCCCGCCGTCACCTGATCACTCAGCCGGGCCGGCGGCCCGCGTGGATCGCCCGGACGGCGTCGATGGTGTCGGCCTCGGCAGCGGTCTTGTCGTCCCGGTAGCGGACCACCCGGGCGAACCGCAGGGCCACCCCGCCCGGATAGCGCGAACTGCTCTGCACGCCGTCGAACGCGATCTCCACGACCTGCTCGGGTCGGACCCGGACGACCCAGTCGCCACGGTCCACGGCGAGGCCGAGGAAGCGTTCGGTCTGCCAGCGCAGCAGCTCGTCGGTGAGCCCCTTGAAGGTCTTGCCGAGCATCACGAACCCGCCGGTGCCCGGGTCACGAGCGCCCAGGTGCAGGTTCGACAACCACCCGGTGCGTCGGCCACTGCCCCACTCCACGGCGAGCACGACCAGGTCGAGGGTGTGCCGGGGCTTCACCTTGACCCAGGCGGCGCCACGCCGGCCGGCGTCGTAGGGCGCGCCGGGCGCCTTGACCACCACGCCCTCCTGGCCGGCGTCCAGTGCGGCGGCGAAGGCCTCGCCGGCCTGCTCCGGGTCGTCCACCTCCATCCGCCCGACCAGCAGCGACGCGTCGGCCGTGCCGCGCAGCGCCGCCCACCGCTCCCGGCCCGGCAGGTCGATCAGGTCCACCCCGTCGAGGTGCAGCAGGTCGAAGAAGTACGGCGTGAGCACGGTCGCACCGGTCCGTTCGGCGGCGGCGCGCACCGCCGGTGCGACCGGCGCCCCGGCGGCGGGACCAGCGGACCCGGCCCGGCGGGCAGCGGCACTGGACGTCTGCTGAAACGGCAGCGGCCGGCCGGCGGCGTCCAGCCCGATGGCCTCCCCGTCGAGGACGATCTCCCGGGCGGGCAGGGCACGCACGGCGGCGACCACCTCGGGCACCCGGGTGGTGATCTCGTCGAGACTGCGGGAGAAGACGGCGATGTCGGAACCACTGCGGTGCACCTGGATGCGGATGCCGTCGAGCTTCACGTCGACCACGGCGGGCACCCCGGTGGCGGCGAGCGCCTCGTCGACGGTGGACGCGCTCTGCGCCAGCATCGGCGCCAGGGGCCGACCCACCCGGAGACCGAACTCGGCAAGCGCGGTCGCCCCGCCGCCGAGAGCGGCCACCGCCACCGCCCGCAGGTCGCCGGCGAGCAGCAGCGCCCGGCGTACGACGGCGACGGGCACCCCGGCTGCCCGGGCGACCGCGTCGGCGAGCAGCCCGGCCTGGGCACCGTGCCGCAGCTCGCCGAGGAACAGGCCGGTCAGCAGACGCTGCTCGTCGGCGGTGGCGGCCGCGTAGAGGGCGTGCACCAGGGCCCGACGCCGAGCCTGCGAGCCGGCGCCGTGCACGGCCGCGATCTCGTCGATCGCGGCGTCCACCGCCGACACGCTGAGCGTCGGTTCGGTGGCCGGCGGGGGCAGGTCGCGCAGGCTGGCCCAGCCGACCCCGGTCTGCCGCTGGCGCAGCTCGCCGGCGAGCCAACCGGAGCCCGCCGCCACCTCGGGCGGATCGAGCCGCCGCAGGGCATCGGCGAGCAGCTCCACCTTGGCCCGACGACCGCTGGTGGCGCCGACGGCCGCGGAGGTGGCAGCCAGGTCCAGGAACCGCACGACCTCATCCTGCCAGCCACCACCGACAACCGGTGCCACCTGCGGACGGCCCGACCTTCGCTGTGGTCCCGACCGCCACCTGACCGCCCGGCGGTCGCCGACGTCAGGCCGGCACCGGCTCCTCGATCCGCAGCCCCCGGGCGCGGACACCGTCGGCGATACGCGACAGCGACGCGTCCAAGGCGACCAGCGCGGCGGACAACTCGCCGAGCTGTTCCTTAAGCGTGTCCTCGGGCCACGCGGAGACGTCGACGTCCCCCAGAGCGATGACGGCGGCCTCCAGGCGGGCCAGAACCTCATTCGTACGCATGTTCGAGAGGCTACAACAGCCCCGCGTCCGACACACCGGAAACGGCTACCGTCGGTGTGAAGTTACGGGTTCACCCGCGACCCACCTCAGCCACTCTGGCCAGCAGCAACGTCTCGGCGAGGCAGACCCGGGCGAACTCGCCCAGGTGCAGGCTCTCGTTCGGCCCGTGGGCTCGGGCGTGCGGATCCTCCACTCCGGTCACCAGGATCGCCGCCTGCGGGAACATCTCCTGGAAGGTGGCGATGAACGGAATGGAGCCGCCGACCCCGATCTCCACCGCGTCGGTGCCGTCCCAGGCGGACCGGAAGGCAGATCGGGCCGCGTCGAACATCGGGCCGCTGGCGTCGATGACGCAGGGGGCACCGTCGTGCTCGAACGTCACCTCGACCTGCGCGCCCCACGGTGCGTACCGCTCCAGGTGGGCGCGGAGCGCCGCGTACGCCCGCTTCGGTTCGTCGCCCGGCGCCAGCCGCACGCTGAGCTTGGCCTTGGCCGCCGGAACCAGCGCGTTCGGCGCCTCGCCGGTGGCCGGGGCGTCGATGCCGAGCACGGCGAGCGCCGGCTTGGTCCACAACCGGTCGGTGATCCGGCCGGTGCCGAACAGCCGCACACCGTCGGCCAGCCCGGCCTCGGCGCGGAACCGGTCCTCGGGGTAGTCGACGCGGGCCGCCTCCCGGCCGACCAGGTCGGCCACCGCCACGTTGCCGGCGTCGTCGTGCAGCGTGGCGAGCAGCCGGACCAGGGTGGTGAGCGCGTCCGGGACGGCACCGCCGAACATGCCGCTGTGCACGGCGTGGTCCAGCGTGCGCACCTCCACGAAGCAGTTGACGATGCCGCGTAGCGACGTGGTCAGCGCCGGTACGCCGACATCCCAGTTGGTCGAGTCGGCGATCACGATGACGTCGGCGGTGAGCTTGTCCCGGTGTTCGGCGAGCAGCCGCTCCAGGGAGTCGGAGCCGTACTCCTCCTCCCCCTCGACGAACACGACCACACCAACCGGCAGCCGGTCACCGTACGCGCGCAGCGCCGCGACGTGCGCCATGATGCCGGCCTTGTCGTCGGCGGCACCCCGCCCGTACAGCCGACCGTCGCGCTCCACCGGCTCGAACGGGTCGGACTCCCACAACGTGGGGTCGCCGATCGGCTGCACGTCGTGGTGGGCGTAGAGCATCACCGTCGGGGCACCGGGCGGCGCCGCCCGGCGGCCGATGACGGCGGGCTGACCACCGGCCCGCGCCACCTCCACGTCGAGGCCGCAGCCGCGCAGCAACTCGGCCACCGCCTCGGCGGAGCGCTCCACGTGGGCGTGGTCGAAGCCGTCGAAGGCGATGCCGGGAATGCGGACCAGGCGCTCCAGGTCGGCCCGGACGCCGGGCAGCTCCCGCGCGACGGCCTCCCGCAGGTCGGACTCGGTCATGATCGGTGTGGTCATGACCGGCATCGTATGCCGGCCTTACCGGCCGGCGCGGCCGGCGTGGCGGGTCCGACGGTGGCGGGTCGGCGCCGGCGGGTGGTACGGCCGGTGCGGTCAGCCGCGTCGGCAGTAGT
The DNA here is from genome assembly GCF_027497295.1 of Verrucosispora sp. WMMC514. Classification (NCBI taxonomy): domain Bacteria; kingdom Bacillati; phylum Actinomycetota; class Actinomycetes; order Micromonosporales; family Micromonosporaceae; genus Micromonospora; species Verrucosispora sp. WMMC514. Next base: position 1,045,937 of record NZ_CP114906.1, read on the forward strand.
AGCGCTCGGCGGCATGCGGCAGGACCGGTGCGCCCTCGACGACCAGGTCGGCGCGGGCCTCGGTGCCGTCGGCGGCGAAGTGGGCGCGTTCGGTGACATGCCAACGACGCAGCTCCGGCAGGATCGCCGGGCCGTCGCGGGCCACCGCCCGGTCCAGCCGCAGTGGCTGCGGGGCGGTGACGAAGACCGCCAGGGTCAAGCTCGCCACGGCGGTCGTCCGGGCCGCGCTGACCCCCTCCACGATCAGCACCGGCGCGACCGGCACCGGCACCGGCGTGGGCAGGAAACGCCGGCGCACCCAGCTGTAGCGCCGGTAGGCGCCGGCCCGCCCGGCTCGTACCGGCGCCAGCACCTGCTCCTCCAGCCGGTCCCAGAAGGTGAGCTGGTCGTCCCATCCGTCGAGCAGGTCGTCGGTGTGCACCACCGGTGGCCGGGTGGCGTCGGGCGTCGCGGCGGCGAGGGCATCGGCCAGGCGCGCCGCGAAGACCGTCTTGCCGGCGCCGCTGGGCCCGTCGACGGCCACCAACCGGGTACGCCCCAGCCGGGCCGGCCCCGCCAACACCCGTCGAGCAAGTCCGGCGTACGCCTCGAAGACCACCACCACGGACACCGACGTTACCGATCGGGTTGTCCCGGGCCACTTCGGATCGCACGCCCGGGCACCGGGCGGCATGCTCGTGGCGTGTCCCATTCCGTGATGAGTCCCGGCGTCGAGGCGTTGCTGGAACAGGCCCGCGCGGGCATGACCCGGTTGACCCCGCAGGAGACGGTGCAGGCCGCGAGCCGTGGCGCACTCCTGATCGACACGCGCACCGACGCACAGCGTCGGGAACAGGGCGACCTGCCCGGCGTCATCGTGATCGACCGGACGGTGCTGGAGTGGCGGCTCGACCCGGCCAGCGACTGGCGGATCCCCGAGGCCACCGGGTACGACCTTGAGATCGTGGTGATGTGCCGGCAGGGATACAGCTCCAGCCTCGCCGCCGCGAGCCTGCGCGCCCTGGGCCTGCACCGGGCGACCGACATGATCGGCGGAGTGGAGGCGTGGCGGTCGGCCGGCCTGCCCTTCTCCGACCAATCCGCCGACGTCCGCTACTGATTCAGTAGGCCATCAGATCCAGGGTCTGCCTGGCGTACTCCATCGCCAGTTCCTCGGTCTGGGCCTCGTTCGGCACCTGCGCCGCGATGAAGTTGAGCTGCAAATGGACCACGGCCGTTCCCGCCATCGCCGCCGCCATCGAGAGCCGGCTGTTCACCGGCCCGTCGTAGGGCTCCGGTGGATCAGTCATCGGGCCGTTGGCCGGTGGGATCGACACCCAGGCGCCCTCGCCGACCCCGCTGGCCTCCCGGGCGATGCCCTGCGCTCCGGCGGGCGGCGGACCACCGAGAGACTCACGGGCCGCTGTCGTCGAATCTGCGACCAGCATGGTGATGGTGACCGCGTGGATCGCCAGGGGGTCCTCCGACACTGCGCTGAGTACACAGCTCTTGCGGTCCGGCCGGTCGGGGCGGTCTCGTACCCGTGTCGTCCCGCCGGCCACGTCGATCAACGGCTGGTGGTCGAGCTTGATGCAGAGGTCGTCCACCAGGCGGTAGGACGCGGCGGGTGATGGGGGTGAGCTGGGTGCCGGGGTGGCGGTGCCGGCGCAGCCGGTGAGCACGACCGGGAGCACCAGAGCGAGCCGGCCCAGACGGCGGGTATCGATCACCACGAGATCGTGCCACAGCGGGCCGTCCCTCCGGCGCCCGCCGGCCGGGCATCCCGGCTCACCGTCGCGGGGCGCCGGGTGGGACGAACGGTAGGTCGGTCGGGGGCCCGTCCTCGACGAGTCGCCACAGGGCGTCGGTGTCCAGGTGCTCCTCGACCAGATCGCCGAGCAGGTCGAGATTGCGTTCCCGGGCGGCGGCGAAGGAGGTGTCCGGTGCGACCCGGAAGCCGGTACGTCCGGCGAGGCGGGCCGCCCGGGTGAGGAACCAGCGACGGAACTCGTCGGACTCGAACGTGCCGTGCCAGTGGGTACCGTGCACGACGCCGTGCATGGCACCCTCGTCGGCGCCGCCGGTGTACCGCAGCAACGGGACCAACCGGGGGTCGGCGGTCGAGACGTGACCGTGGTGGATCTCGTAGCCGTGGACCGGACGGTCACCCGCGAAGCTGCCCACCGCCGGTCGGACGGTCTTGCGGCGGTCGAAGGTGATCTCGATGGGGAGCAGGCCGAGACCGGGCACCGTGCCCTGCCGGCTCTCCACCGGGTCGTGGATGGCGCGGGCCAGCATCTGGTAGCCGCCGCAGATGCCGAGCAGCGGACGGTTCGCCGCCACGTGCGCCGTGACGGCGTCGGCAAGGCCCGTCTCGCGCAGCCAGGCCAGGTCCGCCACCGTCGACTTCGAGCCGGGCAGCACCACCAGGTCGGCGGCGGCGAGTTCGGCCGGCTCGACGGTCAGACGTACGCGCACCCCCGGCTCGGTCGCCAGCGCCTCGACGTCGGTGGCGTTGCTGATCCGGGGCAGCCGCAGCACGGCCACGTCGAGCCATTCGGTGCCGTGCGGGGCGGACGGGCGACCGAGTACCCGGCCGTAGGCGAGGGAGTCCTCCGCGTCGAGCCACAGGTCCAGGGCCCAGGGCAGCACCCCGTACGTCGGACGCCCGGTGAGCTGCCGCAGCATCTCCAGCCCGGGGGCGAGCAGACCCCGGTCGCCGCGGAACTTGTTGACCACGAAGCCGGCGACGAGGGCCTGGTCGGCGGGGTCGAGCAGGGCGAGGGTGCCGAACATCGCGGCGAACACACCACCCCGGTCGATGTCACCGACGACGATCGTGGGCAGCCGCGCGTGCCGGGCCAGCCCCATGTTCACGTAGTCGCCGTCGCGCAGGTTGATCTCCGCCGGGCTGCCGGCGCCCTCGCAGATCACCACGTCGTACTCCGAGCGCAGCTCGGTCAGGGCGGCGTACGCGGTCTCGGCGAGCCGGGGACGCAGGGTCCGGAAGGTGCCGGCGGTGATCGTGTCGACCGCCTCGCCGAGCAGGACCACCTGGCTGGCCAGGTCGCTGCCGGGCTTGAGCAGCACCGGGTTGAATCGCAGGTCCGGCGCGAGCCCGCAGGCCGCCGCCTGCATCGCCTGGGCCCGGCCGATCTCGCCGCCCCGGCCGTCCGGCCCGAGCACCACGGCGGAGTTGTTTGACATGTTCTGCGCCTTGAAGGGCGCCACCTTCACACCTCGCCGGTGCAGCCACCGGCAGATGCCGGCGGTGAGCACACTCTTGCCGGCATCCGAGGTCGTCCCGGCCACCAGCAGCCCACCGCTCACCGACGGCCCGCCCGCCGAGCCGCGTTGCCGGCCAGCGGACCGGCCCGGCGGGCGGCGGCAGCCACCAGGCGACCCGCGGTCATCGGGTACGCCACCGCGAGACCGAGGGTCGCCAGCCCGACCGCCCGGGAGATGCGGGCGGCCCGCGCCAGATGCCGTGCCTCGGGACGTGGCCCGTCACCGAGGAACGGACGCACCTCCGTACGGCCGAAGTACACGTTGCGTCCACCCAGCCGTACGCCCAACGCCCCGGCCATCGCCGCCTCGCACTGCCCGGCGTTGGGGCTGGGATGGTCGTCGCGGTCGCGCCGCCACACCCGCCAGGCCCGGGCCCGGTCGCCCTTTCCGGCCGGCGCCAGCGCCACGGTCAGCAGCCCGGTCAGCCGGGCCGGCACCAGGTTGAGCAGGTCGTCCAGGCGGGCAGCCGGGGTGCCGAACCGGGCGTACCGAACATTGCGGTGGCCCACCATCGCGTCGAGAGTGTTCGCCGCGCGGTAGCCGAGCAGGCCGGGCAGCCCGGCGACCGCACCCCAGACCAGCGGGGCGACCACCGCGTCGGAGGTGTTCTCCGCCACCGACTCCACCGTCGCGCGCGCGATCTCGGGCTCGTCGAGTGTCGACGGGTCCCGCCCGCAGAGATGCCCGAGCCGCTGTCGGGCCGCCGGCAGGTCACCGCCGCGCAACGACCGGCCCATCGTCTTCGCCTCGTGGCGCAGGCTGCGCCCGCCCAGCACGGCCCAGGTGCCGGCGGCGACAAGCACGGCCCGGGCCGCCGGCCGACGCCGGGTGCCCACCGTGGCAGCCACCCCCATCGCCACCGGCGCGCCCACACAGAGCGCGGTGAAGATCGCACCGGCCAGCTGTTCCGGGCGGTAGAGGCGACGTTCCAGGGCGGCGGCGGCCCGGCCGAATCCGGCCACCGGGTGCCCTCTGCGCGGGTCACCGAACAGCGCGTCCAGCGCGTAGCCCGCGACCAGTCCCGTCGCGTTCGCCACCGCACCCGCGTGTCGCACGGCATGTCACCCCCGGGCGGTCAGCCTAGCCGAGCGGTGCCGTCCGGATCGGCCCCGGCGGAGCCGCTCACGCCGCAGGCGCAGCCCGCCTACGCCGCGGTCGTACCCGCTGGCGCCACGTCCGCCGATGGGCGACCGGGCCCGTCGTCGAAACCCGGTCACCTCGACGCCGGGCCGAGTGGCCGGGCCGCACTCCGTCGGGCGAACCCGGTCACCAATCGTCGCCGGCCAGCTTCCGTGCCAGGTCAGACAGGCTGCGGCAGCTTGCCGCGCCCTCGACGACCACGCCCGGTCGCGGCATCGCCCGCCCCCGATTCCTCCGGGCGCACCGCCAGCTCGGACTCGGTGGCGTCGGCGGGCACCGGAGCCAGTTCGTCGGCGACGCCTTCGCCAGCGTCGGCGATGTCGTCGAACTCCGACGACAGGTGGTCGTCGCCCGACGGCACGGAGCCGGGCGTCGAGTCGAACCTGACCGCCGAGCCCGGGCCGGACCCGACCGTCGAGCCCGGGTCGAAGTCGCCGGGCGGACCAGGGTGGCGGGCGCCGGCCGAACCAGCCCCGAAGCCGGACATGTCGGCGAGTTCGAAGTCGTCGTCGACCGGGCGGTGGTCGAGTCGGGCGGGCGCCTCGTCGTCCGGAACTGGCTCGGTCGGCTCCCCCTGCACCCGCCGCTCCGCGTCGGCGTCCGAGACCGCGCTGGTGGCCAGGGTGGGCCGGTTGCGCAGGAACCTTCCCCGTCCCCGGGACAGGTCGTGGCCGACCGCGACGGCCTCCAACTCGTACAGGGTGCGGTGGTTGCCGGCGTCGTCGACCCAGTCGCGGGTGTAGAGCCGGCCGCAGACCACCACCGGATCGCCGACCATCACCGAGGCGGCGACTCCCTCGGCGAGCTTGCGCCAGCAGTTGACGCGTACCCGCAGGCTGTTGCCGTCGACCCAGCGTCCGCTGTCCCGGTCGAGGCGTCGAGCGGTCGAGGCGACCTTGAAGTTGGCCACCAGGGTGTTGCTCTGGGCGGTGCGGCGCCATTCCGGCGCAGTCAGAACATTTCCGACAATCGTCATATAGGTATCGAACATCGTTCCTCCCTTGAAGGGTCGGGGCCTGGCTTCGGCGAGTCGACTCGTCACCGAGCCTGCGGGCTGGCGGCCGCCCCGAACAGCCCAGCAGGCGGCATCTGTGGACGACCGGACCAGCTGTGGACAAACGCCTGATCAAGGTCCTGATGTGGTAGGCCCATCGCCCCTGCCCGCCGGGCGACCGGCCATCGATGATCAATGGGAAGCGGAAATGGTCACGTTCCGGACGGAGCCGACCTGGGTAGGGATCTCTACAACCGCACGCGTGAGCACGACGTCGAACGAAAGGTCAGCGATCATGATGATGACCGTCACCCGTTCCGCCCGCCTCTCCGGGCAGGTGCGGCGATGAGCGCCGTGCAGAACCCCGCCACCGTGGCCACGTGCCTCAGGCTGGGCGCGGGTTTCTCCGACCGGGAGCGGAACCGCATCGTCGAGCAGTTCGCCACGCTCGACGCCCGCCTGGCCGGTTTCCACGCCGACGCCACCGACATGGAGTTGTCGGTGAAGGACCGGGAGGCCAAGGGTCAGAAGGTCACCCTGGAGTGCTGGATCGCCGGCCGGCAACGGGTGGTGGCCACCTCGACCGAGGAGGACCTGCACGCCGCGCTCAACGACGTCCGCGACGACCTGCGTCGCCAGTTGAACGACGCGAAGACCCGGCAGGAGCCCCGCAACAACAAGCACCTGCGGGTCAACGAACCGCCCGGCCCGGCCACGCCTACCGACGAGTTGGCCGGCGCCGGGACGACGACCGACGAAAGGTGAGCGCCGGGCCGGGGCGACGAACGCCCCGGCCACGCCACCGTGGAGGTGAACGACATGCCGAACGTGCAGCAGCCCGAGATGCGCCGCAGCGGCGAGACCCGGCTGGTCCAGGACAGCGACGGCCCGATCGAGGGCGGTTCGTCCTCGGCCCGGCGGGAGCACCGCTCGGTGCCGGTCGACCAGGTGTCGCCGTACGGTCCCGACCGGGGGCGGGCCACGACCTCGCAGGAGCCGTCCGGTCGGGAGGCCGTAGGCGACTGACCAGCGAACAGCCCCCGTCCGCCGGGTACCGGCGGACGGGGGCTACCGCCCGGTAGCCAGCCGGCGTACCGTCGGCGAGGTGGAACCGGACTTGCTTGGCCCGCCCTACGAGCGGGAGATCATCGACCTGGGCCGGGACGACGAGGGCCCGGTGGTGGCGACGTTGGTCCGCCGCCGACCGGAGCGCCCCACCGGACGGGCCGTGCTCTACGTGCACGGCTTCGTCGACTACTTCTTCCAGACCCACGTGGCCGACTTCTTCGCCGCACGCGGCTGGGACTTCTACGCTCTCGACCTGCGCAAGTACGGTCGCAGCCTGCTGCCGCACCAGACCCCGAACTTCTGCCGTGACCTCGCCGACTACTTCCCCGAACTGGACGCCGCCGCACAACTCGTCCGCGACCGGGACGGGCACGAGACCCTGCTGGCCATGGGCCACTCCACCGGCGGCCTGATCCTCTCCCTGTGGGCCGACGCCCGCCGCGACGCCGGGCTCGTCGACGGGCTCTTCCTCAACAGTCCCTTCTTCGACCTCAACGCCCCCTGGTTCGTCCGGAGGCCCCTCGCGGCCGCCGTCGCCCGCCTGGGCCGCAGGGCGCCGCACCGCATCCTCCCCTTTTCGCTCGGCACCGTGTACGGCGAGAGCCTGCACGCCGACCATCGCGGCGAGTGGACGTACGACCTGGCCTGGAAGCCACTTGCCGGCTTCCCTGTCCGGGCCGGCTGGCTGGATGCCGTCCGCACCGGCCAGCGGCGGCTGCGCGCCGGCCTGGACATCCCGGTGCCGGTGCTGCTCGCCTGCTCGACCCGGTCGTTCCGGGGCACAAAATGGCAGGACGCGGCGACCCTGGCCGACGCCGTCCTCGACGTCGAACACATGGTCCGCTGGGCACCCCGACTCGGCCACCACGTCACCGTGTCCCGCTTCGACGGCGGCCTGCACGACCTCACGCTCTCCGGCCCCGCCGTACGTGAGAAGGTCTTCGCCGAGGTCGGCCGCTGGGCCGACGCCTTCCTCGGCGCCGGACCGACGGCGACCCACCCGACCCCGCCGCAGCCCCGGCCCTCGGCCGAGGAGGAACACCCGCCGGCCGACCGCTTTCCCGCGGACGCCTGACCGTCGCCGACACCCGGCCGCTACGTCCGGCCTGACCACCCGTTCCACCGGGCGAGAGCCGGGCGGCGGTACCCTTCTCGCGCGATACCACGTTGCGCCCGTAGCTCAGCGGATAGAGCAGGGGACTTCTAATCCCAAGGCCGCAGGTTCGAATCCTGCCGGGCGCGCTCCACCACATGGCTCTGACCTGCGGTTTCTAGCAATTTTCGCGATCTTCATGAATGACATTCTTTGATTTAGGCATACCTTAGGTGAGCCCGGGTGTGCAGCCCTCGCCCGACGAAGCACCAGACGAGTGGTGACTTCGAACGCCAACACTCGGACAGGGAGCGTCCGGTAGGTGCAGGCAGTAAGGCGCCAACAAGACCGGTTACGACCCGGTGGACAAGTTATCCGTGGCGCTCCGTCGGCGACAGGCGCCCAGGGTCGGCCGTCGGCACCGTCTCCGCCAACTGCTCAACCTGATCAGTGTCGGCAGCAGCGCCGGACCCGGCGCGCACGCTTTCGGTCTTGAGTCGTAGCGCGGGTCGTTCGACCAGGTGCCAGGAGGGCACAGCGAAGAGCAACGAACCGAGCAGACTCAGCAAGATGTACACCGTCATTCCGAATTGTGCACCGCCGAGCAGGGCGATCACCTGCTGCACTGGAAACCCGTAGATATATATGCCGTAGGTGTAGTCGTGCCGCCGACTGACTCGGGAAAGCTTCTTCGGCAGTGTCACCGCCGCGAACAGGACCAGGTAAGCGAACGTCGGTAAACCTACCGCGAAGAAGCCGCCGCGCCAGAGGGAGATGACCAGAACTGCGGCGGCAAGCCCTGCCAGGGTGCCGTTGATGGGGATCCGGTGCGCGTAGAGCCGGGCGGCGACGCCGAGCAGGAAGAGAAAGCCGAGCATCAGCGTCCAGTCGACGGCGAAGGCTCCGATCATCGGGAACGGGCCGATGGCACCGTGCTGCGGTGGACGCGAGGTGAGCGTGGGACCCGTGACGAAGTCCCGTAGTACCAGTGCGTAGCAGACGCCCGTCAGCAGGAGTATCACACGCGGTGACCGGCGCAGCACCGATGTCATGAGAAGGATGCCGATGAGACCGTAGAAGGCGAGGTCGTATCGGAGCGTCCAGAGCGAGCCGTCGAACGCGCTAGGTCCCCCAAAAATCTGCCCGTAGGGTGTGTCGGCGAGGAGACCGGAGATGGGAAATTGCTCCATCGAGGCGAACAGGTTCGTGGTGACGTATTCAAAGGGACCTTCCGGATGCCCCCAGAAGCCGTTAAGGCTACCGTTTTCGTGCAGGGCCACCAGTGGCGCGATCGCGAAGGCCGTCACCACGAGACAAACCCACAGGCCAGGAAAGACCCGAAGTAGGCGGGCGCGGATGTATTGTGGCAGCGATGATCGTAGCGCGCTGTCCGTGATTAGAAATCCGGAGATCAGAAAGAAGCCGTAGAGGCACATCGTCCCGATGTCGCTCTGCCCCGCGAAGAGCGTCGTACCAAGGTTCGCCTCGCCAAACCCGATCGGCCCCGCGTGCGCGATCACCACCCCGCAGGCCATCATGAGGCGCAGCACGCCGAAAGCGTTGTGTTGAGCCGAGTACCTATCTCGCAGTGTCTGGGAGCGCTGTTCCTCGAGCCACGCCTGCACCTGACGACCCCTTCTTAATGAGTTTGGTAGGTGTCCGAGCAGAACGTCTCGGTCCAAATCATTTGCCCTAGCCCCAACGAGACCCGTGAATGGCCGGCGGCCCGCTCGCGACCGCCGGCTGGATGCGCCCCCACCTCGGCCGTGGAGGCGCAAACGGAAGCGAGGAGCGCCGCCCGGTGGCTGCGTGGCACTCCTTTTCCACGTTCACCACCGGGCGGCACGCCCGACCAGATCCGGCCACGCCCTCACCAATCAAGTGCTACCGGTCCTGGAAATAGCTCGACACGACCAGGACGCGTTTCCCTGAACACGAACCCGATCACATACCACGAGTGCCTACGATGGCGATATCACCCGGATTATGTCCGGGATCTGCCGCCTTGCGCCGCCGACCTCGGGTTCTCGAGGAGACAGCACAATAGAGGCGTCATCCGATCCTCCGACTAAGTGCTTGCAGGACCGGATTTCGCGTGACGTTCGAGTTGTCGCAAGGATCAGTGTGGCAGAAATACCAGGAGATACCGGCGAACGCACACAGACCACCCGAAAGGTCTTACGAACGGTAGGAACAGTTCAGCCACCGAATGCTGAAAGAAGCAATCAACGTGAACTCGTCAGCTGAAATGAGGCGGGACCGACTGGTGACCGCCACGGGCACCCGGGAATCGTCGTAAGATTGAGGCCGACTCAAGGTAGATGCTTACGCAGCAGATCATGGAACTTTGGTGCGAGCCTGCGGGCATACGTGGCGGTCAAATGGTGAGCATCCCGATACACGAGTACCCCATCGATCACAGGAGGGCACAGCTCGAAGGGACAGATTTCGTCATTCAGATCAGCGAGATGCACTGCCGGCAATGAGGCCGCAGCAGCCTGCTGAGGGAGGCCCCAGGCGAGCGCGCTTTGCCGTGGCTGTGCGCAGCTGGTTAGCCGCTCGCGATTAGCCGAAACACATTCGGCCATGTCGATTCTGAATGCTGGTGTATCTCGGATGACCATCAGTGGCAGCCCGACGTTTGTGAACTCCGACCATGTTTCCAGCAGCGCTGCCGCCTGCGCTTCCGCGGTTGCCGGGCCGGGAGGTGGTGTACTGCCATTCACCAGAGGAATCTGGGTCACGCTGGAGACGATCAGGAGTCGAGGGCGTCGTTCGCCCACTAGCGCCGCTCGAAGCCGCCGGTTCCACTCGGTGCAACTATCATCAGCCCGTCCGCCGATGACGGTCGGCGCCGCCAAGAAGGAACACGTGGTCTTGATGTAGGTAACCAGGCGCCAGCCGCGCTCGGCCGCAACGACCTGCAGCGCCGGCACCCAGTGCGCCGCGTGGGAGTCGCCTGCCAGGGCCACCTCGACCGCTGAGTCACGGTTGCCGTAGACACAACTCCGCAGGTCCGACTCCCGTGCTTGCGTGACACAGCCGTCCTGATAGACATCGGGCAGGTCGTCACGGGCCTCGAGCGGATCAGGATGGATACTGGGGAACTGGTCCACCAACGCCATCGAGGCGCTGCTACCGGGTAGCGCACCGCTCGTTGCGCCGGCCACATGCTGCGGGTTCGTGGGCACCGATGCTGCCGGTGGCCGGACAGCAATCTGAAGCCCGACCCCAGTGAGGGCTGTCACGCTGGTCGCGACCAGGCCCAGGCGGAGGGTGCCGGCCCTGGAGAACCGGCTGTGCCGAAATGGGTTCTCCACCAGGTGATAGGTCAGCACCGCCGGCACCGCCGAACAGAGAATCATCGCGAGTCCCGCGACGGTATCCAACTGGCCCCACCGTGTCTCCGCCACCACCAGCAACGGCCAGTGCCACAGATACCAGGAGTACGAGACGACCCCGGCCGCCCGAATCGGCCGTAGTTCGAGGAGCAGAGCGGGACCGTACCGGCCAGCGCTGGGGCCGGCCGCGATGATGGCGACGGCGCCGAGCGTAGGTAGCAGCGCGAGGTATCCCGGGTAGGCCGCCGTCTCCGGTCGGACCGACGCCGCCGCGAAAGCCACCGCAGCCATCCCGGTCCAGCCAAGGACCAGGGCGACTCGACGCGACAGCCGGTGCAACTGTCCGCCCAGGATCGCCAAGGCACCACCCAGGGCCAACTCCCACACACGAGTGGTGGTGACAAGGTAAGCCTGCGCGGGATCGACCAGACTCAATTGTATCGACCACACCAGGGACGGAACGCCGACCAAAGTGAAGGCGACCAGCAACGACACGGCCATCCGGTCACCGAGAAGCCGCTTGCGGTGACGACCCGAAAGTCCGTGCCACGCGGCTGGTTTTCGGGGGGTGAGCCCACGCTTATGGCGGTGCCGGCTCAGCATAGCGACGCCGAGCAGGAGCAGCGGCCACAGTAGGTAGAACTGCTCCTCCACCGCGAGCGACCAGAAGTGCTGGAGAATGCTCGGTGCTTCCTCAGCACGTAGATAGTCAGTCGACTGCTCGACCAGCCGCCAGTTCATCACGTAGGCGGTGCTGGCCAGCGCGTCCCGGGCCGTCTCGGACCAGCGAATCGGTGGCAGGAACAGGTAGGTGAGCAGGACGCTTGCCACGATGACGACGCTCGCGGCCGGCAACAGGCGTTTGGCACGTCGGACATAGAAGCCGGCGATGGAGATCGTGCCGGATCGGCGTGCCTCGTCGACGAGGAGCCCGGTAATCAGAAACCCGGAGATCACGAAGAAGACATCGACGGCGACAAAGGCACCGGGAAGCCCGGGTACGCCTGCGTGCCCGACCAGTACCAGAAGCAGTGCGAGTCCTCGTAGCCCCTCGATGTCACGGCGAAAGCGGCCTGCCAGGATGGTGTCATTGCCGCCGGCCGCTCGACGCTCGGTCCCGCCGGGCAGACGGGATGGTCCACCCCGGATGAGGGATTGATCGTGGCTCATCTCGATGTCGTTCCTAGTAACCGGATGTCTCGGTGAGAACGGACGCGGAGCCTGCGGTCATGACTCGCCGTGCCGCAGGTCGGCTGTTCGGTGTCGGCACGTTCGGCGTTGCCTGCCCGCCTAGCAAGGTGTTGATGGCTCGAACGCACCGCTGTGCCGCGTGACCGTCGCCGTAGATTTCCCGGGCCCTGACCGGGGCGGATTGACCGAGGCGGCGACCAACGGCCTCGACGATGCTGTCAGGATCGGTGCCGACGAGATCTCCCAGCTGGTGCTCGATGATCTCCGGTCGCTCGGTCGCGGTCCGGGTGACAACAAGCGGAACACCGAGGCTGGCTGCCTCCTCCTGTAGACCGCCCGAGTCGGTCACCACGACGTCTGATGCGCGAAGGAGTCCCACCATGTCGGGGTATGGCAGCGGATCGAGAAGTCGGACGTTCGGCAGGTCGGGCAGCTCGGTCCGGGCTTGTTCAGCGAGCCGGGGATTCGGGTGAGTGATGACCGCCAGTTCCACCTCGGGCCGGGCCTCGGCGACCCTGGCCAGTGCCTGCAGAACCTTGGCGATTCCCGCGCCCCAGCTCTCCCTGCGGTGCGTGGTGGCCACGATCAGACGGCGACGCGGATCGATCCACGTGGGAACGCGGGCCTGCCCCTCTCGCAGCAGCGTGCGTACGGCGTCGACGACGGTGTTTCCGGTGGTCACGATGCGCCCTGCGGGTATCCCCTCGGCGAGAAGATTGCGTCGCGCCGTGCTGGTCGGAGCAAGGTGCAGCGTGGCGATGCGAGCGAGCATCGCCCGGTTGGACTCCTCCGGAAACGGCTGCTGAGGTTGGTGACTACGCAGACCGGCTTCCAGATGTACGACCGGTATCCGGTTCCAGAACGCGACGAGCCCGCTCACCAACGCGGTGGTGGTGTCTCCGTGTACCACCACCGCGTCTGGTCGGCGATCAGTCAGCAGTAGCTCCACCGCGCTGGTCAGCTCCGTAGCGAGTTCGGCAAGAGAGCCTGTCCGACGCCTGAGGGCCAGGGCGGTGTCGGCACGCAGCCCGAACGGAGCCAGCGCCTCGTCGACCCGGCCGGGTTGCTGACCACTGTCGACGACGACTGTGCTCAGCTTCGGGTCGTGACAGAGGAGGCGCGCCACTGGCGCGATCTTGACGCCCTCAGGTCGCGTACCGGCCAGAATCAGCACTTCGGGCGGCCTCGCTCTGTCACGACCCATCGGTCAGCTCCGACCTGCGCGTCGACGGCGGCTCACGAGGAAGCCACCGGTGCCCGCGGCCAGGGCACCCAGGCCCAGCGCAACCGGCGCGCCGGCGAGCGGAATGACCGGGATGGGCGGTGCGACGGCGTTGGCTCCGCAACTGGACAGGCCGATGACCACCGAGGCGAGCGAGCCACCCAGTGCGGAAAGGTCCAGTGCCGTCACGGTCAGTTGGCCGACGCCGGAACTGGACTGCCCGTTCAGGGTGAGGTTCAGCAGGCCGGGGACGCTCAACCCGGTGTTCGGCGCCGGGTTGGCGGGCAGGCTGAGCAGAGTCGTCGGCACGCCCAGCACGGTCGAGACGATGCGGGCGTTGACGAGAGTTGCGGTGCCGGTCGCCGACGGGCTGCTCGTCGCGGTGCATTCGGAATAGATGGCGTCCGCGACGAGGTCGATCGTGGCAAGCCCGTTGGTACCGAGCGTCAGGGTCACCTCGGCACCGGGAGTCACCGTGCACGCGCCACCGGGCCCGATGGTGATGGCGCCGCCGCTGCCGAGTACGCCAGCGCAGGCTGCGGAGGTGCCGTCGTTGTAGGCGCGTACGTACTGCCCGAGGACTCCGGCGCTGATGACGTTCTGGCCGCCGAGCACAGCCAGCGGCGGATTCGTGTTGCCTGAGATGGATTCGGTCGTGCCGTCGTTGGTGGCGCTGGCGGTCCCAGAGCTTGCCAGGCCACCACCGACCAGGCTGATCTGAAGTGCCGATGCGCTGGACTGGGAGGTGTCGGCCATCGCGGGTGACGCGACAACCACAGCTAGTGCCAGACCGCCGGCGATGGTCGCCGCAGCCCGGACGACGCCGGACTTTACTTTGTGCATGCGAGATCTCTCTTTCTGTGCCTGACTGGACCGTCGGGGCGGTGGGTTGGGGTGGGCTGTGCCGGGGGTTGCGGGACGGAAACCGTGCCGCGGGGACGGCCGTCGAGGCGCGCGACAGCGCCGGCCGCCAGCGGCGGATTCGGGTCGGTGTCGGAGGCCTGGCTCGACGGTGTCGGATCGGCGCTACGCGCCGTCTTCTGCCACTCGGAGCGGGAGGTGAGCATTCGCGCGAAGGCGATCCAGACAGCTACTGACTGCACGTAGCTGTAAAGCCAGTGGCCGACGCCGAGCCCCAACGCTGCGGCCACCGACAGGTGCGGCTCGCATCTGTTGCGGTAGACCAGGCCCCAGACCGCGAACGGAAGGATCCCGAACACCGCTACCAGCGGGGGTACGCCCCAGCCGCCCGCCGCCCACCAGGTGGCGACGCCGCCGGGCGTCTGCGCCACATACCACCCGAGGACGACGAGACAGCCGACATAGATTGGCGTGCCGACGAGTTGGAACCACGGCGCTGCGAGGAAGTGGGCAATCTCCAGCGTGGCAGAGTTGCTGATTCGTCGAGAGTGCAGGACGGCGGCCAGATAGCGACCACACTGCATCGATCCCTGCGCCCAACGGGTTCGCTGGCGGATCAGTGGCCGAATTTGAGTCAACGCCTCTTGGGCGACCCAGGTCTCCGCACAGTACTCGGTGCGGCCACCCTGCAGCAGGATGTGCAGACCGAGTTCGAAGTCCTCCAGCAGCGCGCCGTGCCAAGGGGTCCCGTGCTCCGTCGCGAGTTGCTGTAACAGCGAGACCCGCGTGAACTGCCCGTTACCGCCCATCGCGACACTCGCGGTGTAGCGCCGCAGCGACTGCATGGCTGCGATCGGCGCGCGGAATTCCATGTCCTGTAGCCGAACCAGCAGCCGGGCCCACCTACCGGAGTTCCCCGCCGGCCGGGCGCACTGGATCATGCGAACTTCGACCTGAACGGCGGCTACCTTCGCGGAGCCGAAATAGCGGGGGCCGGCGAGCGCGGAGCGACATCGAGGATCCAGGTAGCTGTCAGCGTCGAGAACGCCGACGATGATTCGTTCGTTGTCGGCGTCTGCCGGTAGATGTTGCAGGATCGCTTTCCATGCGGCGTTCAGCGCCGCCCCCTTGCCCTGAACGGCTTCGGGTAGACGACGGGAGACGACGCGAACGCGAGAGTCGGCCGTGAAGGACTGCAGTACCGCGTCCGTGCCGTCGTCCGAAGCGTCGTCTACGCACCAGACGGTGACGTCAGGAAAGTCACGGAGCAGTCGGTGCAGTGTTCCCGCGATCACACTGGCCTCGTTGCGGCAGGGGATGACGATGTGCCAGTCGAAGCTTCTGTGCTCGCCACCGCTTGACCGTCCCGTGCGTAGATGCAGCACCAGAATGCTCAGCACGTACGCGCAGAAGTAGACGCAGAGCAGGAAGGCCGCCGTATTCAGAATGGCGAGGGACTGGATCTCAACGGGCACCTGCTGGCCTCCGTGTCCGGCTTCCGCGCCCTACCAGGAGGAAGAAGACGATGGCCACGGCGATGAGTCCGACGGTGCTGATGGCCGAGCCGATGAGTACATGGCTGCGCTGGTAGCCGACCTCGAAGCCCCACAACTGCATCGACGCGACGACGGCGGCGAGACGCATTTGATTGACCACCACGAGCAGACCGATCGCCAGGGCCACCGCGACCAGTGCGCGGGCCAGCGTCACCCGCCGGAAGCCGACCAGCAGCGCAGCGAGAACGAAGGGTGGAACCAGCAGCAGGGCAACCGAGCAACCGGTGGAGACGAGAAAGCCGACCCAGCGCTGTTCAAGCGGGAAAATGACGGCTGCCCCGATGGAGGTGGTGTCGGCGAGGCCGATCGCGGAGACCAGTCGTGCGTTCAGCCATGCCTCGACCACTGCCACGTCGTGCCATCGCCGCAGTAGGGCTGTTCCTAATGCGATACCGCAGACGGCGCCGAGCGAGGCCTGGAGCCAACTCATCGCGGTGGACCTGTCGGTCGGCGGCCGCGTGCTCATCGAGGTCGGCTTACGAACGTGACGAGCCACAGGGTGGTCCCGAGGAGGATCAGGCCGATCCCGACGAGCAGCCAGGAATGTATCGCTACGCCGGTCGTGGCGAGCCCTCCGCCGACCGCCGGCCCCTTCGTCGGAACCCCGTACATCAGCCTTCACTCCCTCCACTCAGAGGCCGCGCCTCCAGCGCGACAAAAAGAACATATAGGACACAAGTGGTGATAAGTGACCTATGCCGGAAATGATGGATCTTCGTGATGGTCCGCCGCAGGTTGCCCCGGAACCGAGCTCCGGCCGGACGGCACGGACAGCACCGAGCAGGCCCAGGGCAATCTGGAAGGAGGCTGGGCAGCATGGGATCCCCCGGGCGATCGGCACTCCAGGGTGCTCTGGTTAGCGATGTTCAGGCACAGCACGGCCACGTTCAGGTACACGGCCCACCCACGCTTGTTGACACACGCAGCGGCCGGCAGCTACCCGGCTGGATCGGCGATGCCCGCTCTATGGGCTGAACACGCAGCGGATGGGACAGGTCACTGCGAAACTCCCACCGGCTGCCCCTGTCGTGGCCGGTAGGTACGCGCTGAGCCCCCTACGCGTCGCCGCCAGGCCTCGCGGACGGTGAGCTCAATTCCCTCGGTGAGCCCGATCGTGGGCCGCCACCCGAGTTGAGCGAGCGCCTTGCTGCTGTCCAGCGCCATCCGGCGCACCTCCTGCGGGTTGGGATGCGGCGCATGGTGCGCGTCCGCCTCCACCGCCAGCACCGAGCTGACAAGGTGATAGAGGTCGTTGACGCTGGTCTCCCTGCCGGTGCCGATGTTGACCAGTCCGGCGCCCGGATAGTGACACGCTCGGGCCACCGCGTCGACCACGTCCACGATGTGCACGAAGTCTCGAGTCTGCTCGCCGTCACCGTGGATGGTGGGGGGGTGGCCGTTCAACAGCGCCTCGGTCATCACGGCCACCACGCTGGTACCGCCCCCTGCAGGCGGCGGGCCGTAGACATTGCCGAGCGCCAGAGCCGTGTACGACATGCCGCGTTCCCGCCGGTACCAGTCCAGATAACAGAGCGCCACAGCCTTGCTGATGCCGTACGGATTGGTGGCAGCCAGTGGTCGGTTCTCCCGGATCGGCAGGGCCTCCGACGGGAGGCTGCCGTAGATCGCACTGCTAGCGGCATGCACGAACAGCCGCACGCCAGCCTGCGCACAGGCGTCCAACACGTTGATCGTCCCGAAGATGTTCACATCAGCGTCGAACAGAGTTGACTCCCGGGCGGTCTGCAAGCTGCCCTGACCCGCGAGGTGTACCACCACTTCGGGTTCCCACTCATAAATAACGTCGACCGCCTCAGCCGTACGGATGTCGCCTCTGAGGACGTCTGACTGCGAGAGCCCGCCGTACGCGGCATCGGCGAGGTTCTCGACCCGGCCCGTCGAGAAGTCGTCGAGCACCTTGACGTGAATGCCCATCAGCATCAAACGCGCAACGACGTGACTGCCGATGAATCCGGCTCCACCGGTCACCAGAACGCGATTCGGAACCGAATTGCCTTGTCCGGCCGACTCGGCCCCGTTCGGCGGAAATTCCATCATGAAACTCCTTGACAGCGGGGGTGCTGACTTCTGTCGGCATCGGCCGTGCGACCTGCCGTACCTTCCGTTGAGCAGGATCATCCTGACATAAACGCACCAAACGGGCGCGAGTTTCCGTAGACGAAGAAGCTTTGTTTTGCGGCAAATGGGCGGTTTATCCCTTCGAATCGTTCATAGTGCTGTCGAGAGCATCAACCTGCTTAGGCCGGGTGGGAGGAGGTCAGCCACGTGGACAAACCTTCAGTCGTCGCACCAACTGAAGATTCTCCGCGAACGAAGCCTGGACATCCGACTCGCCGGCACGGGCGCACATCCCTGCTCAGCGGCCACCGGAGCGCCTCGACGCGGCAGGTTAGCGACGGACGCCTACGCGCAATGGTGATCGAACCGGCCGACTCACCCGTACGGTCCGACCGGCTCAACGAGGACTTCGACGTTGTGCTTCGCGTGCCGACACCCAGTCGCACCGAACAACTCACGGCGATCCTTCGACGGCTACGGCCAAAGGTGCTGCTGCTCAAGAATTCGCTCGACAGCATCGACGAGCCCACAGTGGCCGCATGCCAGCAACTGGACGTGGAAATCCTGGTGCTGGCACGGCCGGTCTACGGACTACTACCCACCCGAGGTCTCCGGCGCTTCGGCGGGCTGCCCTGGATCCGCCTGCGGTCGAGCCAGCGTCGCCGCGCCAGCCTACATGTCAAGCGGTGCCTCGACCTTGGCATCATCGCGCTCAGCGCGTTGCCGGCGCTTCCGCTGATCCTCGCCATCACCATCGTGCTTTCCTTCACCGGTCCGCCGTTCTACCGTCAACAGCGCGTCGGCACAGGCGGACGGCCGTTCTACATGATCAAGTTCCGGACCATGCAACCCGGTTCGGAGCGCGACACCGGGCCGGTGCTTGCCCAGCCGGAAGACATCCGGGTCACCCGCGTCGGCCGCCATCTGCGCCGCACTCGCCTGGACGAACTTCCGCAACTGTGGAACGTCATCCGCGGCGAGATGAGTCTGGTCGGTCCCCGCCCCGAGCGGCCCGAGTTCATCGCAGAGTTCCGGCAGCTGCCGCACTACGACCTGCGCCATCTGACCCGGCCGGGGCTCACCGGGCTCGCGCAACTCACTGGTGGCTATGCCGCCACGGTGGAGGAAAAGCTGCGCTGCGACCTCTTCTACCTCAACTGTCGTTCACTGCGGTTGGACCTGAGCCTGCTGGCCTTGACCGTCCTGGACCTGTTCCGGGGATTCCCCCGTGGCTAGCCCGACCGGCACCGCTGGCGGAAGGCGACTTGCCCGCAACACGTTGAGCATGCTGGCCGCCCGGGTGGTGATGGCACTGGCCGGGCTGGTCACACTGCCCATTGTCTACCAGCACCTCGGATCCAAGGCGTTCGGCATCTGGGTGCTGCTGACCGGTCTGCTCGCCATCGCCGCGCTGTTCGACCTCGGTCTCGGTTCCGCGCTGGTGCGGGAGGTGGCGAGCGCCTACGCCCACAGCGAGCCGAACGCGGTGACCAGGCGACTCCTCGGGCTTGGCCTGGCCTGGGGACTAATCCTCGGCGGGCTCACCTTCTTCGCGCTCGCCGCCAGTTGGCCGTGGATCGCCCACCTGCTACGGCTCGGTGAGCTGACCCGAGACGCGTGGCACGCGGCGCTATGGCTGCTGCTCGGTCTGGTGGCCAACGGAGTGGAACTCCCCTGGCGCGCGGTGCTGGAGGGTGTTCAGCGCTACGGAACGTTGGCACTGGTGAGCACCGCGATGGCCGTCCTCGGGGCGGCATTGACGATCGCGGTGGTGCGACTGGGCGGCGGTCTGGTCGCACTCGCCGCCGCCACCGGAGCGACAAGCGCGATCCGGACCATTCTGCTCGCCGCCGCCGCAGAACACCGGCACCGAGACCTGACTCCCCGCTGGGGCCGCCTGGCCGGTCACGATGTCCGTCGTATCGCCGAATATGGTCTGCGGGTCCAGGTGTCCAGCGGCGCCGCCGCCGTGAACGTGGAACTCGATCGGTTCGTTCTCGGCGGCTTCTTCGGCCCGGCGGTGGCCGGCAACGCCGATCTCGGCGTCCGTCTGCTCAATCTGTTGCGGCTACCGCCCGGCTTCGCGCTGCTCGTGTTGTTTCCCGCTGCGGTCCGGCGCACGGTCACTGGAGGACGGGCTTGGCTCGACACCTTCTACCTTGACGCGACACGTCACCTGGCCGCGTTTCTCGCGCCGGCGGCGGCAGCCCTGATGGTCAGCGCCGATCCCCTGGTGCGGCTGTGGCTCGGGGAACCGGTACCGTGGGCCGCGCCGACCATCGCGGTTCTCGCCCCCGCGTACGCACTCAACCTGATCATGGGCGCGGCCACCATCGTCGCCCGGGTCGAGGGCCGTCCCGGCCTTGAGACGCGCTACGTGCTGCTGTCGGTCGTGCTGAACGTGTCACTGACCGTACCGCTGCTGATCTTCGCTGGTCCGGTCGGGGTGCCAGCCGCTACCGCGCTCGCGGTGGTGCTCGCCACGGCGTACTTCATGGCCCACTTCCATCAGGCGACGGCGCGCCCGGTGCGGCCGATGCTGCGGACACTGTGGGTGCCGACCGCCGCCGCGACGGTGGCGGGTGTCATCACGGCCGCGCTCGTCGGGTACCTGCCAGACGGTCCGGGACGATCCTCCGCAGCGCTTGCCGTTGCCACCCGCGCGGGCCTGGCGCTGACGCTCGCCGCCGGGTTGCTCATGCTCTGCGGATATCCGCGAGCCGACGAGCGAGCCTGGCTGCGGTCGCTCGCTGGTCGGGTCCGAATCACGCTGGCCACCGGAGTTCACCGATGAGCCTCGACCTCCACCCCGCCCAATGCCTCAACTGTGGACACGGCCAGCCACACCGCCAGGTCCTCGGTGGTGCCGTACGCCGCTGCACCTGCTGCGGGCTTGGCTGGACGGTGCCGGATCCGACCGTCGGCCCCGCCCGGTACGACGTGGACTACTTCACGGGCGGCGGTTACGAGGACTACTTCCGCAACGCACCCCGACGGTTCGAGGCGGGGCGGCGGTTGCGGTGGCTGTCGACGGTGGTGCCACCTTCGGTGCTGGTGGAAGCGGGTTGCGCGGGCGGCTACTTCCTGGAAGCAGCCCAGCGTGCCGGCTTCACGGTCACCGGTGTGGAGGTGTCGCAGGTGGCGGCAAAGTTCGCCGTCGAACAACTGCGGGTGCCGGTACGACAGGGCTACTTCGAGCAGGTCGCCGCAACGCTACAGGCCGACGTCGTCTGCGCGTTCCACGTGCTCGAACACGTCGACGATCCGCGAACGTTCCTGCGAACCGCACGGGAGGTACTGCCGCCCGGCGGATGGCTGGCCCTCGAAGTACCGAACATCGCCTCCGCCGCCGCCACCCGCCTCGGACACCAATGGCCCGCCCTGCAACTGGCGTACCACCGCTGGCACTTCACTCCGACCGCGCTGACCCGGCTGCTGGCGACTGAGGGATTCGAGGTCGTCCGGCAGGACACCGCGGCCTTCCGGTTCTACATGCCGATCGGATTCCGCATACGACACGCCCGACGGCTACTTCCGTCGGACTGGATCGATCTGCGCTCGCCAGCCCTGACCCATCGGTGGCGGGGAGACCTCCTGCGGGTGATCGCCCGCAGACCGCGAGATGTACGGAGCGGCTGATGAAGCTCAGCAACGACGAACTGACCACCTGCCGCCTGTGCGGCCGCGACGGCCAGCCTGAGTGGGTTCTTGATGGGACGCTGCGCCGCTGCGCCGAGTGCGGGTTTCTCTGGACGGCGGGTGTCGCTGTGCCACCGGATGAGCTGTATGACGAGGCCTATTACCTAACCGACGGTTACCAGGACTATTTCGCTGCCAGCGGCCAGCGACGGTTCGAGGCGGGGCGGCGGTTGCGGTGGCTGTCGACGGTGGTGCCACCTTCGGTGCTGGTGGAAGCGGGTTGCGCGGGCGGCTACTTCCTGGAAGCAGCCCAGCGCGCCGGCTTCACCGTGACCGGTGTGGAGGTCTCGCAGGTGGCGGCAAAGTTCGCCGTCGAACAACTGCGGGTGCCGGTACGACAGGGCTACTTCGAGCAGGTCGCCCCAACGCTACAGGCCGACGTCGTCTGCGCGTTCCACGTGCTCGAACACGTCGACGATCCGCGAACATTCCTGCACACCGCACGGGAGGTACTGCCGCCCGGCGGATGGCTGGCCCTCGAAGTACCGAACATCGCCTCCGCCGCCGCCACCCGCCTCGGACACCAATGGCCGGCGGTGGCGCCCCAATATCACCGATGGCACTTCACCCCCGACACGCTCAGTCGACTGCTGCACCAGACAGGCTTCAAGATCGTCTCGCACGACACCGTCTTCTCCCGCTTCTACTGGCAGCCGGTGGCACGTCTGCGCCGGTCCCGGGATCTTTTCGTCGCCGACGTCGCCGCCAGCCGGTCTCCCCGGATGCGCCATCCGCTCCTCGGTGACCTACTCCGCGTCTTCGCCCGCCGCGAGGAAACGGCGGTGGATCGATGAGCGCTGAACCGCGAGGCGGGCCGCTCAGGTCGGCACCGTCCCTGTCCATCCTGCTGACAAGTTGGAACACCCGAGAGCAGACCCGGCAATGCCTGGAGACGCTGGCGGCCACCGTGCCACCCGATCTCGACTACGAGGTCGTGGCCGTGGACAACGCCTCTCGCGACGGCTCGGCAGAACTGCTTTCCCGGTGGCCCCGAGTACACCTCATCCGGAACAGCCGTAATGTCGGCTTCGCTCCCGCCGTCAATCAGGCATACCGGCAGTCCCGCGGTGAGTTGATCCTGCTGCTCAACAGTGACGTGGCGTTTCATCCCGGCGCGCTCTCCACAATGCTGTCGTTCCTGGACGACCACCCCGAAGCGGCCGGGGTGAGCCCGCTCTACCTCAACCCCGACGGCACCTTCCAACAGCACTACGTCCAGCAGCCGAGGTTCCTGGCGTCCCTGGCGCTGGTCACCGCGCTACGCCGAGTGCCAGGGTTCCGGCAGGCGCTGCACACCTTCCAGATGCGTGGGGAGGACTTCAGCCGTCCACGCCTGCTGGCCTCGGCTAGCTGCATGCTGCTGCGTCGCGCCGTGCTGGCACCAGATCACATCTTCGACGAGCGGTTTCCGATCTACTGGAACGACGCCATCCTCGCCCGGCAGCTCCACCGCGCCGGCCAGCAATTGTGGATGACTCCGAACGCCGTGGTGACCCACGTCCGGGGCGCCTCCTGTCGGCTGCTCGGACC
This sequence comes from Verrucosispora sp. WMMC514, assembly GCF_027497295.1. Classification (NCBI taxonomy): domain Bacteria; kingdom Bacillati; phylum Actinomycetota; class Actinomycetes; order Micromonosporales; family Micromonosporaceae; genus Micromonospora; species Verrucosispora sp. WMMC514. Next base: position 1,068,978 of record NZ_CP114906.1, read on the forward strand.
GTCCATCCGCTTCCGTCACCTCCTCGGCAGCCTGGTGACCTACCTCGGGATGACCCAGCCTCGGCACCGGGTCGCGTTGTTCCGGCTGGTCGTCCTGGTCGATCACGCGGTCAAGCGCATCTGCGGGCGTACCGTTCAGCTCTCCCTCGCCGACCTGCGAGCCGCCCTTCGAGGTGATGTCGGTCCACTGCCAGACGGCGACATCCGGGACTGGTTGATCGTGTTCACGCATACGCCATCCACCCCGGAGACCGACCGAGCGGTGATCGCCGAAGCGCTGCACGACGACCCCGAACAACGCCTGCTGCTCGTGGACCCGCCAACACCACGTCCACGTTGGCGCAGCCGGGTCACTCGCATCGATGACAGAGCATGGCACCTCGCTCCGCCGGCGCCGCTGCCCTTCGGCGCTCGGATACGAACCGTCGACACGGCGAACCGTCGATTCGCCGCCGCCGCCGTACGCCGCTGGCTCGACCGTCAGGCGGGTGCCCGGCTGCTCCGGCTCGACGACGCGGATGCCCAGACTGTGCTCGGCCGGGTCGGCGAGGACGAGGTGCTGCCGGCGACGTGCCGGGTGCCGGTCAGGCAGCGGGCCGGCCATGACTGACCTGAGCGACCGGGGATCCGCGATGCACCCTTGCATTGCAAGCGGCGGCGCCACCTGGGTGATCTTCTTCAGCGCCACCCCTTGGCACGGCGGCGCGCACCGCCAGCACGCAATAGCGCGGCAGCTCGCCACCACATACCGGGTGATCTTCGTCGATCCCCCTGGCCTACGAATCCGGAGGGGCACCTCAATCCGCAGGGTTGAACATGCCATCTGGCACGCCGAGCTGCCCACCACGGTCCCGTTCGGTCGGCACCTGCCGGCAGCCAACTCGATCAACAGACGAGTGGCCGTGGCCGTGTTGCGGCGCTGGCTGCTCCGTGACCCGGCGGAGGTAGCTCTGGTGTGGCTGGACGAGGACTTGGCCGCCGGCTGCGCCAGCCGGATCGATGCCTCCGCGGTCGTCTACGACGCGGCCGACCTGGACTGGACCTTCACCCGACGGTGGAACCGGCGCCATCTGCGTCGGAGTCTCAGTCGGGCAGTGGCGGCCGCAGATTTGGTACTAGCGTCGTCGGCTGCACTACCTGCGCGGATGCCGGCCAGCCGACAGACACCGGTGGTGCTGCCCAACGCCTGCGACCCGGGGCACTTCACTCCCCATGGCCCGACCGTTCCCCGGCCGGTCGAGCCGGGTCGGCCGCTGATCGGCTACTCCGGCAGCATCGATATCCGGGCCTTCGACGGCGAGCTGGTCGCTGCGGTGGCGCGGAACCGACCCGACTGGACCTTTCTGCTGATCGGGCCGAGCACACGCGCCGGCCGGAAGCCCCTCGCGGGTCTCACCAACGTGCTGCTCACCGGCCCCATCCCGTACCCCGACCTCCCCGCGACACTGCGTGTCTGTGATGTGGCCATGATCCCGTACCGCCTCGGCGGTCTGGTGGACTATGTGCACCCGAAGAAATGCTACGAGTACCTGGCGCTCGGCAAGCCGGTGGTCGCGACGCCGCTGCCGGCGCTGACCGGGATGACCGGCGTGGTCCGGCTCGCGGCTGGTGCCGATGACTTCTCCGCCGCGATCGCCTCGACGCTGACCGAGACGACGGGCCCGGAGCGGGTCGCTCACCGAAGGGCTGTGGCGACAGCGAACAGCTGGTCCGTCCGGGGCGAGCAACTGCATCGGCTGCTCGCGGGGCTGGTCCGATGACCCGGCTCGCAGTCGGGATCGGCCTGGCGGCGGTGAGTGCCATGCTCGGCGCCGCCGTGTCGCTGGCCACCATGCTGCCGGGGATGCTGGCGCTGGCGGGCACGGGTGCGCTGGTGTGCCTGGCCGTCTTCCTGCTCTGGCCGTGGGCCGTGCTGCCGGTCGGCATCGTCGGTGGTGCGGTAGCTGGCGGCCTGGTCAGCGGAGGAGACGTCCGCATCTACGTGGCCGCGCACCTGCTGCTGCTGGCCGTCGGCGGGGTCGCTCTGCTGATCCGGTACGCCCTCGGCATCTCGGCCGGGCGGCGGCGGACCTCGGCCGACACCGGCATGATGCTGGTGGTCGGGCTGACCGTCGCCGCCGCCTGTTACGGCCTCGCTGTCGGGAATCTACCCACCGAGGTCGTCGTCGCCGGCTACCAGATCGCCATCCTCCCGCTGTACTTTTTCCTCGCCACGCACACGTTGACCACCGACCGCCGGCTGGCCGCCGCCGGGCTGCTCTACGTCGGCGTGGTGGCTGTGCTGGCCGCGATCTCGATGACCGTCCCTGGCCGTCACGGCGGGCTACTCACACTGCTCGCGGTCCCGATGCTGATCTGGTTCGCTGGTCACTACCGGGGCTGGCGCCGGCTCGCCGCGGTGCTGCTCGCTGGACTCTTCGCCATCGACGTGGTGCTCGCCTCGTACCGGGGTATCTGGCTCGCGGCCGGGGTGACGCTGCTGACGATGCTGGTCTGCGGCGGGCGGGCGGTGCGGATTGGAATGGCTGCCACCACCGCCGTTGGGCTGGTCATCGCCGCACTGCTCGCGATCCAGCCCGGCGTGCGGGAACGCGCGCAGGAGATCGCGATCGGGTTTGAACAGTCCGCCGGCTATCGCGCGTCGGAGTCGTCGGTCGGTCTGAACATCTTCGCAGACCGACCAGTCCTGGGAGCCGGGCTCGGGCAGTCAACCACCGACGTTTACCTGGCCGACTTCGCCCTCACCGATGTCGGGCCGGTCTACCACGCCTTCTACGTAACGCTACTGGCGAACGTCGGACTGGTGGGCCTCGCCCTGGTGCTCTGGCCGGTACTACGTGGGATCCGGGCCGGGCTTGCCGACCCGGCAGGGCCCGCCCTACCGTTCGCGGCTCTGTGTTGTGGGTTTCTCTGCGCTGCGGTGTTCGCGGCCCCGACCGACGGGCACTGGGAACTCGGATTGCTACCAGCCCTGGCATTGTTGACCGCCCGTCCTCCCGCCCAGGTGCGAGAACGTCCACCGGGCCGACTACGGCTGCAGGTGCGGGTTCCTGAGGCGGTGCGCTGATGGTCGAACTCGACGCGACGGCGATCGTGGTCACCTACAACTCCCAGGGACAGGTGCTCGCCGCGCTCACCGCGCTACGGCAGGCCGGCCTACCGGTACGGCTGGTCGACAACGGATCGACCGACCGCACCGTCGAGCTGGTGCGGACTCACTTTCCTGAGGTGACCGTGTTGGTCGGTCAGGGCAACGTCGGCTTCGCCGCCGCCGTCAACCGGGGCGCATCCGGGGTACAGACCAGTGTCCTGCTACTGGTCAATCCCGACTGTGTGGTTCCACCCGAGACCACTCGGGCTCTCGTCGAAACCGTGTTCGGCCGGCCGGAGATCGGCATCGCCGGGCCACGACTGCTTGACGCCGACGGCCAGGTGGCGGTCAGCGCCCACCCTTTCGAAACGCTCACCACGGTGGTGGCGAGCCGGTTCGGGGGAATGCTGGTGCCGGTGCCGGTACGTCGCTGGCTGTCTGGGCGACGCCGTCGACAGGCGTACGACGCGTGCCTGCACGGCGCTCTTCCGGCCAGGGTGGACTGGGTCTCCGGCGCGTGCCTCGCCGTCCGCGCCGACCTGTTCACCGCCGTCGGCGGTCTGGACGAGGCGTACTTCATGTACTACGAGGACGAAGAGTTGTGTCTTCAAGTTCGCTGCCACGGTGCCGAGGTGCTGTACCTCCCACATGTGACGGCGGTCCACAGCGGCGGAGCGAGCAGTAGTGACCCGGCCTGGATCTGGCCCCACCTCTACCGCAGCATGTTGGTGTTCTTCAGCCGCCACCGGCCCCGGTCCCGAGCCGCGGTCCGGGCCGTCGTCCTGTTGCGGGCGGTGCTGGGGGTCATTCTGGCCACCGTACGACTGTCGCTGCAACCGGGTGCCGGCATCACCCGGATGCGTGCCTGGACCCGAGTTGGCCGCATCGCGATCACCCGTATCCACATTTGAGGAATCACTCATGCATGTCTTGATCACAGTCGTGGGGGCCCGTACCGAGCATTGGACCGACCTGTTCAGCTCGCTCTGCGAGCGACCCGACCTCCGGCTCACCGTGCTCGCCGCCGAGGTGTCGCCGGCCACTCGCCGCGAGTTCGACCGGCTGGGCCAACGGTATCCCAGCTTTCACTCGCAGGTGCTCCCGCACCGTCTCGGTGAGGCCAGGACGGGTCACATGGCCTCCGTCGTGGTCCAGTTCGGCGGACGAGGCGGACCGCCGGTGTCGCAGCCACCGGACGTGGTGCACATCATTGGGGAGGCCGCGTACCTGTCGACCTGGCAGGTCCTGCGGATGCGTCGTCGGCACTGGCCGGCAGTACCGACGACGCTGTACGCGGCGCAGAACGTGGTGACCCGGTTCCCCATGCCGTTCCCGCTGGTTGAGCGGTACGCGTATCGCGAGGTGGACATGATCCTGCCGATCACGCCCGCAGCGCGGCAGGTGTTACGCGTCAAGGGTTACCGCGGTGCGGCGACGAACGTTCCCCTCGGCGTTGACACCACCATCTTCCGACCGCGGGCCGAGGCCGCCGCCGTACGACCCTTCACCGTCGGTTTCGTGGGCCGTTTCGAGCCCCACAAGGGTGTGCTCGACCTGCTGCGCGCGGCCGATCTGGCCGATTGCGACGTGCTGCTGGTGGGCGACGGCAGCCTGACCGCCGACATCGATCGGGCCGCCTGGCGCCGCCCTGGGCGCATTCGGCGGCATCGTTGGACGGGCCACGCGCAGCTACCCGATCTGCTGGCGCAGATGAGTGTGCTGGCGCTGCCCGCTCGGGAGATCGTGCAGCGAAACGTGCTGCCGTGGGTCGGGATCCCGCTACGCGAGCAGTTCGGCCGGGTACTGGTTGAGGCCATGGCCTGCGGTGTTCCGGTGATCGGCAGTGATGTCGGCGAGATTCCGTACGTCATCGGGAACGCAGGACTGGTCTTCCCAGCCGGGGACCCGGCCGCGCTCGCCGAACGGCTCGTCGAGCTGCGCGCCTGCCCGGCAACGGCCCGTGGGTTGTCCGCCACGGGGGTGCACCGCGCAACGAACGAGTTCGCCTGGGATCGAATCGCCGATCGGCTTGCTCAGATCTGGCAACAGTTGCACGAGACAAGCATGTCAGTACCCATCCCGGCACGAGCCGGTCAGAAGGTTCGCGACAACGCGGACCGGAAGGTGATCGCATGATGCGTACCGTCGACTTCATCGACCTGGTGGACACCGCCTGGCGCAGGATCGGACTTCCGCTGTTCGGTCTACTCGCCGGGCTGGCCGCCGCTCAAGCGGTGACACCGATGCTGCCGGATCGGTACGAAGCGCACGCTTCGATCCTGGTAGTGGCCGATCCGCCCGAGAATGACAGGCCCGCAGAGATGAGCCTCGCTCTCGCACAGAGCCTCGCACCCACCGTCGCCAAATTGATCAGCTCTCGGGAGGTGGCCGTCGCGGCGGCGCGCGACCTGGGACTGCCCGCGCAGACAGTCATCGGCACCGTCAACGGAACCTTCGAACCCGGTCTGCAGATTGTCACGGTCAGGGCTGAGGCGGCCTCCGCCGGCCGGGCCGCTGCGATTGCGAATGCGGTGAGCCAGAACCTCAGCGGGCAGTTGGACCGCTTGGAGTTGGGCGGCGACGCGGTGGTGACCACCCGGGTGGTCGACAGGGCCAGTCCACCATCTCGACCGACTTTCCCCAAACCGCTGATGAACAGCGCACTGGGAGCACTCATCGGATTGCTCGCCGGTTGGGGCGCGACGGTGCTCCGTGATCGTTTCGACCGTCGGCTGCGTGACATAGGCCAGATGGAGCTGCGTCTGGGTTTGCCGGTCATCGGTGTTCTTCCACAGCTGCCGAGGCGTTTCGCCCGTCATCACGCCGCTGCGCTGCTAGCCCGCCGCGACGTTGCAGTGCCCACCAGGGCGACAGTCTCGTCACTGAGTGTGCTCACCGGGTCGTCGAAGCGACGCCTGTTGGTCACAAGTGCACACGACGACGACGGTGCGGCGCTGGTCAGTGCCCTCCTGGGCCTTTCGATGGCAGCGGACCAACGCCGGGTCTCGATAGTCGACGGCGCGGTCCGGGACCCCATGCTCGCCGGGCACTTCCCGGACGCCTCGTTCACCTGGCAGCAGGTCCAGGCCGGTAAGCACTCCCCCACCCGTATGCCCGACTTTCCCACACTGTCTGTGCTACCGAGCGAGCCACGCGACGGTCTGACCGACGAGCACGCGCGGGAACTCAGCGAGGTGCTCGACATGCTGGCCGACAGCGAGGACTGTGTCATCGTTCACGCGCCACCGATGTTGGCCGGTTGGGACACTGCCGCGCTGGCCGAGCAGGTGGATGGGGTGCTGCTCGTGGTGGCGGCAGGAAGCACTCGGCTGACCGAGGCCACACGGGCGGCGCGTTTGCTGCGACGACTGAACCTCCCGCTGGTCGGCATCGTCGCTCTTGGGGCGATCGACCGGACCACTGAATGCGCTGCCGACGAGGTGAGCGCGCTGGACACCGCATCGGGCGAGACCCCGGACAGGAGGCGGCGGTCTGCGGATCGCGAGCCACGCTCCCACCAGCACCGAGCGGCTGCGCCAAGCGGACAGCGCCGGACGATCGACTCGACGGCGGCGACGGAAATCCTCGCCACGACACCAGCCCCAGCAGCAGGCACTGCCCCGACTCCCCCGCCGAGAGGTGACGCGAGGGTCCCCGTCGCGGTCGTCACCGACGGGCGAGAGGAACCGATCCAGGGCGACCACGTTCCGCCGCTGCCGCCACGGCAGCCGCACCACCGGGAGAACGCCTCGGCACGCTGGCGTGTCGCGGGAACGGTGTCCCCGATCGACGACGGGGTCGCGTGGTCCACCCCGCTGATCGCCGGTGGCCGGGAGGCGGCCGGATCGGCGCTAGGTCGTCCCCTGGCGCCTCGAACCGAAACGCCCGGTCGCGCCTACCGGGCCGGTGCCGGACACCAGCCGGTCGAGCCCGTGCCGGACCAGCACCCCCGAAACGACAGCGTCACTCAGTACGTCTGCAACGGGACGCCTACCGACCTCGACGACCACCACGCACCGGCCGGCCGCTACCGCTGGCCGTCCAACTGAACCCACGTCAAAGGAGTAGCCGATGAGCGAGCCGCTCACTTGCCTGCCGCCCACCCTCAGCGATCCCCGTGCCATGTACTGCGACCTGCTGAAGAAGGCACTCACCCGATACGTCTTCCAGGAGACGTGGATGCCCTACCAGCCGCGACCAGCCTCCCTGCACGGCCGGTTCTACAACCGGTACAAGCATCTGCTGCAACGCCGTGGAATGGAACTCGTGCTGAAGTTTCCGTTTGACCCTGACGCACGCGCGAACGGCCGGGACTGGCCCCCGGAGGCGGACACGATGATCGGCCTGCGTCGTCTCGACAACCTGGAGCAGTGCCTTCGCGACGTGCTGAGACGAGACGTACCGGGCGATCTCATCGAGACCGGCGTTTGGCGCGGCGGCGCGGTGATCTTCATGCGGGGCATGCTGCAGGCCTACGGCGACCCGAACCGGACAGTCTGGGTGGCGGACTCGTTCCGCGGCCTACCCAAGCCCGAACCGCATCGGACCGAGGACGTCGAGGATGCGCTCTGGGCCCAACCTTTCCTCGCCGTCTCTCTGGATCAGGTCAAGAACAACTTCCGCCGGTACGGGCTCCTGGACGACCGGGTCCACTTCCTGCCCGGGTGGTTTGACGACACGTTGCCCACCGCACCGGTCGATCGGCTGTCGCTCATCCGGCTCGACGGGGACCTCTACGACTCGACAATGGTGGCGCTGCGCAGCCTCTACCCGAAGTTGTCAGTGGGCGGCTACGTGATCGTGGACGACTACCATGCGGTTCGCGGCTGCAAACAGGCGGTCGACGATTTCCGCGCCGAGTTCGGCATCAGCGACGAGCTTCACCCGGTCGACTGGACCTGCCGGTACTGGCAACGAACGACATGAACCCCTCAGTCCGGTATCGATGTGGCGGGCTGGCTTGCGAACCATTCGTCGAGCCGGTCCTCGCGGAGCGCCGCAAACAGGCTCATGGACAACCGCTCGTCCAGCTGAACCGACGAGCCTGCCGGCGTCATCAGGTCGGTCTCAGCGGCCGGAACGGTGACGAACCGCAACGACGCTGTCGTGATCCGGCGTACCGCGAGCACCAGCTCGGCGATGTCGAGTTCCCTGTCCACGGTCAACGACTCCGCCGTCGTGGTCAGCACCCGGTCCAACCGCGCAGGGTCAGTGAGGAGGTTCTCAGCCGTGATCTTCTCCACGATCGCCCGCACCACCAGCTGCTGGGTCTGGATCCGGCCGAAGTCACCGCCAGGCACGTTGTGGCGTTGCCGCATCAGGTCGTCGGTATTGCGGCCGTCGAGCTGGTGACAACCCACCTGCCAACGTGTGCCGGTATCGGTGGAGATAACCACGTAGGGCAGGCACACAGTGACACCGCCGATGGCGTCCACGATCTGCCGAACGGCCGCGAAGTTGGCGACCAGCACGCCGTCTATGGTCGCACCGGTGAGTTTATGCACGGTCTCGGCGGCCAGGGACGCACCACCAAACGCGAACGCAGCGTTGATCTTGTTAAGGCCGCCGGGCCAACTACCACTTCTCGCAGGCACCTCGACATAACTGTCACGCGGAATGGAAACGACCGTCGCAGTGTCCCTCGTCGCATTGAGATGCACGAGCATGATGGTGTCCGAGCGTTGCCCCGGGTACAGGCCCTCGTCCGCTTCACCCGCACGCGAATCGGAGCCGAGCAGGAGCAGGTTCAACGGGCCTGAGTTCCAACGCTCGTCGTCGCGGGGCGCGGTGCCGTGCCCGAGAATGTCCTCCCGCTGCACTCTGCTCTCATACCGATGTTTGAGACCAATGCCGAGAGTCACGCCCGCGGCGCACAACACACCAAGCAGCGCGACCAGGGAAACGCCCGCCTTCTGCCAGCCGGACATGCGCCGCCACACACTTGTCGCAAAATGAACCTTTGCCATCTCTGTCTACGCTTTCACCTAGCTGTCGAATCGGCTCCGGGCCGCGTATCCATAAGGTTGTTCCGATGCCAGGCACACTTTCCCCACGCTGGTTCACGGCCTCGGTCGACCACTGTCCTTCTCGACAACATTTCTGGCGATCCGAAGACATATCACAATGGTGCGGCGGGACCAGCCTCTCCTCTTCCAGTATCTACCAACGGCCGCCACGAACGCGGTCGAATACGTGATTCCCTGCAACTTTGTGGTTCACCGAAGGCCCGTCGTCGAAACACACCTACGCGCTCCGCACAATCCACAGCAACAAAGGTGAATCCACCCCGAGGATCGACGTGTTCCATGTAAAACGGAACCGTGTCTACTGACCCTGTGGCCACAAGCCACCGAGGGCACCCGGCCGCCACCGCCGAGCCTGGACACCCGGCACATCAGCGGATTCGCTACTTCGACCTGCTTCGTGCCGGGGCGCTCATTCGTGTCTTCATCTACCACGCCACCGGCTGGCTCTGGCTCTGTCTGCTGATTCCCGCGATAGGGCTGATGTTCGGCATCGCCGGGCATCTGATGGCGGCGTCACTGGATCGGCACGGCCCTGCGGCTGTGGTCCGGCGAGCGGCCCGATTGATGGTGCCGTTTTGGACATTCAGCCTGGCCGCCCTCACGCTGGTGCACGGCATCAGTCTGCGGGACGGCCCGGTAAGCATGCTCGACTGGGATCAGCTGATCTGGTGGATCCTACCGCTACGCGTACCATCCGCCGGAGAACTATCCTGGGCGTGGGCTTTCACCATAGGGCTATGGTACATAAGCGCCTACCTGTGGCTGATTCTGATATCACCGATCACCCTCTGGCTGTTCCGCCGGCATCCTTGGGCCTGTATCCTGACCTCTGTGGCGATATCGATCGGGTTCCAGGTCGGCCACATCGAGCACGGATACTTTGTTCTCTCCTACCTGCCCTGCTGGTTGTTGGGCTTCGCCAGCCACGACGGACAGCTCCCGCGACTGCCGGCGCGCACCTTCCATCTCGGAGCGTTGTTGCTGGCGGTCGTCGGCGGCAGCTGGATCGGCATTTCCATGGCCACCCACCCGACCAGTACCCTGAACCACATTCCCATAGCGACCACCCTGTGGTCGATGGCGTGGACCGCCGTGCTGATGCGTCCGCATGCGCGAATGGAACTTCGCCGCTTCAGGCAGAACCCTGTAGCCGACCGGCTGTTGCGTCTGATCAACGCCCGGGCGGCGACCATCTACCTCTGGCACATCCCCGCCAGTGCGGTGATTGTGACGGTACTGGCTCCGATGCTGCCCCTCGGCTCAGCTACCCACCTCCTGGCGACACTGATCGGAATGGTGATGCTGACCGCCGTTGCCGTGCTCGCGTTCGGCTGGGTTGAGACGTCGGCATCTCGCTGCGCCCGCTCCTGCAAGATCTCGTCGCGGATACCGGCCGAACAGCAGGAACCAGCCAGCGCAGATGCTTCCGCCATCACCCGATAGTGGTCCGTCAACAAGCGGGCGTACCGCCCGCCCAGCGACCGAGAGTCGCCCCCTGTACGTCGCACGCATCGATGGCTGCCTCCCAGCGCGGGCGTAGGTGCAGATCCTCGCGCAGCTTCAGATGATCGATGGATCTGCCGACACGAGTTCCGCATCTGCACTGCCCTGCGGCTGCCCGTTTATAGGCTTATAACACTTTTTGTCCTGATTTAGGCTTATGGTTTCCCTGAGTGACAGCGCGCCAAGACCACTGTCTGCGCGACCTCCAGGAGGCGACGGCCAGTCGGATCGCCCTGCGCCGCTGCCACGGACCATCACACGCCTACGCGTTGTCACCGAGGAGGACAAGTTGGGGGACAGGAGAGGGATGAGAACGGGCGACCGAAAGAGCCGTCGCAAGCTCAAGGCGGTCCTGGCCGGAGGGCTGACGCTCGGTCTTGGCGCGACCATCACACTCGCCGCCTGGAATGACTCCGAGTACGCCTCGGGCACGTTCACCGCAGGTAGCTTCAGCATCGAGGGCAGTACGGACGGCACCACCTACGCGGAGCACCCCACGGCGGGCACGGCGGCCTCGCTGGCATTCAGTACCGGATTCGACAACATCAGTCCGGGTGAAGTCGTCGCGGCACCGTTCGCCGTTCGCCTGACCGCGACAACGACCTACGACGCGACCGTCACGGTGGCGTCGGCCACGCCCGCCCCACCGGCTTTCGTCGGCCTAACCTACGGGATCGCCACTGTTCCCACCTTCGGCGACTGCAGCGCGACACCCACGACTCCTACCTGGATCGTGGCCGAGGGTACGGCGCTTGACTCGGTGGCTGGCGCAGTGCCCTTCAGCCTGACGCAGGGTACTCCACCCACGACGCCCGGCGCTCCGGCGTTCCTGTGCTTCGTCGTCACGGCGGATTCCGGTCTGGTACAGGGCACGTCGGTCACGGAGACCTGGCAGCTTCTCGCCGAATCCGTGTAGGTGGCGGCCGTGGTCAACCGTCGAACATCGGCCGGCTCACCACGGTTCCGCCGGATCCGTGCCGTACTCGCCGGCGCCCTGGTCCTCGGGCTGGGCGCGACGTCCACGCTCGCCGCCTGGACCGACGGCGAGTACGGCACCGGGTCGTTCGCGGCTAGCGTCTTCGGCACCGAGTCGCAGACCGCGTCCAGTAGCTGGACCAGCCACACCCCGGCGGCGAATGCCGCGATACTGGCGTTCAGCGCGACGGCGATGTCCCCCTCGGTCTCGTTCTACGCCTACCTCGACATCCGGACGACATCGACGACAAACATCGGTGGCACGGTCACGCTGACAAGCTCGTCGAACAACTCCGGTGCCCTGCTACCCGTACTCGAATACCGCGCGGTGCGGACTCCCAGTACCGGCACCACCTGTTCCGCCGCCGCCTTCACCGGTACGCCGACGTGGATCGTCGGGCCGAGCTATCTGGGTGTGACCTCCATTCCCGGCCCGCCGGTCTCGTCGGCCATCACCCCGCCGAGCGGCGGGACGCCGCAGTTGCGGTTCTGCTTCGAGGTACGTGTCCAGTCCGGTGCCAACAACTCGTACCAAGGCACCACCGGTGCCGTCACCTGGGAATTCACCGCGACATCTACCTGAGGACCTAGCAGATGGTGAGACGAGTGGATCGGCAGCCCGGAATCCTCGCACGCGTCGGCGACCTGGCGCTGACCCTGCTTGCCGTCGGCGGGACGGTGTGCGTCATCCTCGTTCCGTTGGCATTCTTCTTCGACATCTCGCTCATCCTGTTCAAGACCGGGTCGATGAGCCCGACCATCCCGGCCGGATCGCTGGCGGTGGTGCGGGAGATCCCCGCGTCCGAGGCCAACGTGGGTGACGTCATCACCGTCGACCGTACGCCGCTGCCGCCAATCACCCACCGGGTCGTCGGCATCGCCGACGGCGGCGGCCCTACTCGCCTGCTCACCCTGCGCGGAGACGCGAACGAGTCCAACGACGCTGCACCGTACGCGGTGACCCGCGTACGGCTCGTCGAATGGTCGGTGCCCAAGCTCGGATACGCGGTACGCACCGTGTCGAACGTTTACGTCATGAGTGGGATCACGATCGGCACTGCCGCGATTGTCACCTGGGCTTTCTGGCCGCGCTCAGAACCGCGACCACGGCGGCCGAATCAGTGGCGGCGACGGCGACGGGATTCACCGGGGTCGGATGAGGCAGCGCCGGACCCTGAGATGGGCACGGTCATGCCCCGCGGTCCAACCTTGCGGTGTCTCATTGCCGTGGCGGTGCTGCCGGGCGTCACCGCAGCGGTGCTGACGACACCCAGCCAGGCACGCGCGGAGACGACCGAAGACGTGATCCGGAGCCGTTACCTGACTCTGGTCTCGATCAGCGACCACGATCGGATGACGAAGATGACGCCGGGTGACCCTGTCCCCTGGCAGGTGGGCGTCTCGGCACATGCGCAGCAGCCCGGCCGGGTGGACATCTCACTGTCGGCGTTCGGATCGCTCGCCACCGAGCCGGAAGGCCTCCAGGTCATGGTCGCCATCTGCCCCGAGCGGTGGGTGAAGGGAGCCTGTCCCACAGGCGAGGAAGAACAGGTACTGGTGGACGGCCCGGCCACCAGAGTGGCCGCCGAGCCCCTCACCGTCACCTCCATGCGTGCCGACCAGCAGCGCTGGTTGCTCGTCACCGCGAGCCTGCTCGCCGGCCCGGCAGCCTCCGGGTCGGCGGACCTGGTCGTCACGGCGACCGGATTCGGTGACCGGGCCTCGGCCGGCGGTAAGGTCAACCCGCTTCCGCGTACCGGAACCGCGCTGCGGACCCCGCTGTTCGCCGGGGCCAGTGCGCTGCTCGCCGGACTGCTGCTCGTCCTCACCGTGCGCAGGTACCGCGTCCGGATGGGTCAGTCGTGAGGCGAACGCGGGTCCAGACTAGACCCCCCTGGAGACGCATCGGGCGGCGCTGGATCGCGGCTGTGACCGCCCTGATGCTCGCCTTTAATATCAGTGTGCTCGCACCGCCCCAGTCGACGCTCGCGGCATGGACGGACACCGAGTACGGCAGTGGAAGCCTCCAGGCCGGCACGGTCAACCCACCGACCAACCTGCAGTGCACCGCAGGTTTGCTGACCCCACCCACCTTCAGCTGGAATCTGCCCGCCGGTGGCCTGACCCGCAGCGGCTTCACCTGGTCACTGTCCGGCGGCTTTTCCGGCGGCGGCAATCTCGGCCCCACCGCCACAAGCGTCACCGTCCCCGGGGGGTTGCTGGCCATCGGCAGCGGTACCTTCCAACTGGTCGCAAACGGGCCCGCCGGCTGGACGTCGGTGCAGGTCACCGGCTCACTCGGCATGCTGACTGCGCTGCTCTACTTCTGCAGCGTGCCTTAGCAGCTTCAACCTGTAACCGTTACGCGGTATGCATACCCTGGCGACCAGCGCCCGCCTCGCTGGTCAGACCAGCCAACAAGGTCGACCGGTGAGCCCGCTGTGAGCCCGGACGCTCAAGCATCCAGCAGCACTCGACATCATTGACCGAGATCCGCAGGGGCACCTAGCTGGACGGATAGGTACCCCTGCGGACTGCCGGGCACCTGGCATCACGAGTCGAGTTTAACTTCTAATCCCAAGGCCGCAGGTTCGAATCCTGCCGGGCGCGCTCCACTACATGGCTCTGACCTGCGGTTTCTAGCGGTTTTCGCGATCTTCATTAATGGTATTCTTTGATTTAGGCTTACCTTAGGTGAGCCCGGATGTGCAGCCCTCGCACGACAAGCGCCAGACGAGTGGTGACTTCGAACGCCAACTCTCGGACAGTGAACCGCCCCGGATCTTGTAGAGACTTCCTCACCTCGCGCCTGCCCTTCGGGCGGTGGGGCGAGGTCTTCGGCGACGAAGTCGTCGCCGCCGCGATGATCGACCGCCTCGTGCACCACGCCGAGGTCCTCACCCTCGCAGGCGAGTCCTACCGCACCAGAGCCCGCCGAGAACTCCTCGCAAAAGACCGCGACAAGCAGAACGACACACCCCCCCGGGGGTAACGGGGGGTCAATCCCAATCCGTCGCCAGGGGGTCAGTTCCAGTTCTACGTCAGATCACACCCCCTGTCGCCGCATGTCGCGCAATGATGGCTATTTGATTTTGGGCTGTGAGCATGTGTGAGCACAGAAATTGTGGGAGGCCGGATGCCAGCCCGTGCGCTCCCGCGCCGTCCCACAGCGATCACCCCGCCCCGGCTGCGACCAACCACGCAATCCTCATGCCTGTTGCGGAATCCTCCGGTACCGATGGGGAGCCAGGTCTCAGGCTGGCCCGGGGTCGGGCTAGGTCACGACGGGTTACCATGCCGTCATGAACTTCGAGCGGATCACCGTCAACCCGGCCCAGATGGGCGGTGCACCGTGCATCCGTGGGCTACGCATCCCGGTCGCGACGGTCGTGGCAATGATCGCGGACGGCATGAGCGCGGACGAGATCGTGTCAGATCTGCCGGACCTGACCGTTGAAGACGTCTGGGAAGCGCTGCGCTTCGCCGCCGAGGCTGTCCGGGAGCGGGAGCTGCCGCTACATCACGCGGCATGAAATTCCTGATCGACAACAACCTGTCGCCAGCGGTTGCCGCAGGTCTGCGCGCTCAGGGGCATGACGCCGAGCACCTCAGGGACTACGGCCTGGCAGCGGCGCCGGATGAGATCGTGCTGGATCGGGCACGCCAGGAACAGCGAGTGTTGATATCCGCAGATACCGACTTCGGCACTCTGCTGGCCTCCTCCGGGGCCGGCGAACCGTCCGTGTTGCTGGTGCGGCGGATCAGCGGTCGTCGATCCACACAGATCGTCGCGATCCTGGTGGCGAACCTCGCCGCAGTCGCCGACGACCTGGCCAGTGGAGCGATCGTCGTAGTCGGCGAGGACTGGCTGCGGGTCCGGCCCTTGCCCATCCTGCGCGGCAAGTGACCTGTTCGCCGGCTTGCCATCGGCCACGACTCACAGCCAGTCAGATCACCCCTTCCTCCCGAGCGTGCGTGACGCCACTTTCAGGTCGACTGTTGGCGTCGCCGCGAGTAACGACTCGGTGTACGGATGGCGAGGATCGGTGGTGAGCTGCGCCTTCGGACCCTGCTCGATGATGCGACCGTAGTGCATGACCGCAATCCGGTCGGCGAGCTGCCGGACGACGGCGAGGTCATGGCAGATGAACAGGCACGCAAGGCCGAGCTGGTCGCGCAGGTCGCTGAGCAGGTTGAGGACTTGGCCTGCACCGACACGTCGAGTGCGGTAACCCGCTCGTCGCAGACAAGCAAGCGTGGTTCGACGGCCAGTGCGCCGGCGATCGCCAACCGCTCCTGCTGCCACCGGACAGTTGCTGCGGCCGACGATCACCCACACGGTTATCGAGCCCGACGAGGTCCAGCAATTCGTCCACGCGGGCGGACCGGGCACGAGAGTCGCCGAGGCGGTGGATGTGTAGCGGTTTGGTGATGGCTTGCCGGACTGTCTGGCGTGGACTGAAGGTGAGATACGGCTCCTGGAAGACCATCTGGATCCGCCGTCGGTGGGTGCGCAGTGCCCGACCGCGCAGGCTGTACACGTCCGTCCCGGAGAGGCGTACCGAGCCTGAATCGGGGCGGTGGAGCCCGGTGATCACGCGGGCGAGGGTCGTCTTGCCGCACCCCGACTCGCCGACCAGGCCGACGATCTCACCCGCGTCGACCCGCATGGTGATGGCATCCACCACGGTGTTGCGGTGCCGCCCTCGCGCGACGGCATAGCCGGCCGCAACACCTTCGATCTCCAACACCGGTCAGTCTCCGTTCCGCCCGACGCCAGCCGCGGGCGTCAGCGAGGGCTCGCCGGGTTGGCGCAGGCACGCGGACCGGTGCGCCCCGCCCAGCGCGACCAGTATCGGTTGGCGCTGCACACAGGCGGGGAGGGCGACCGGGCATCGGGAGGCGAACGCGCAGCCGCTGGTGTCGTCCGGACCGGCACCGGAGCGTCCAGGCATAGTGCGAAACCGGGTGCCCGGCGGGGCTCCAGGACGGGGCACGGCGTCGAGCAGCCCCCGCGTGTAGGGATGGTTCGGATTGCCGATGACGGTGGCAAGCGGCCCTGTCTCAACGAGCCGACCGGCGTACATGACGGCCGCTGTGTCGGCCAGGCGGGTGACCACCGCCAGGTCATGATCATGATCAGTTCGTCGCGGAGCCGGGCCAGCAGGTCGAGCAGTTGTGCCTGCACAGCGACATCGAATGCGGGGGTGGGTTCGTCGGCGACGAGCAAGTCCGGCTCACCCGCGAGGGCGAGCCGATCTGCGCGGAGTGGTCGACGTGGGTGCCGCCACACAGCTCGCAGGACCACTCGCCGCCGAACTCGACGACCCGCACTGGTCTCGTCGTAGGTCTCGCCGAACAGGGCCAAGGCACCCTCGGCGCGGGCCTGTTCCAGGGGCAGGTAGCGGACGTCGACAGGCAGGTCGCGACGGATCGCGAGGTTCGCGACCTCCTCGACCTCGCTGTGGTCGCCTCGGACAGGCCACCACGCCAGGCGAAGTCCAGGCGCAGATAGCCGGGTCGGTTGTACGAGCCCGATTGCAACGCGTTCGGTCCGAGGACGTGGCGCAGCGCGGCGTGTACGACGTGGGTGCCGGAGTGGGCCTGCCGGGCGCCGGTGCGCCACTCCGGGTCGACTGTGGCGTATACCGCGTCGCCGACGGCGAGGCTGCCGTCGAGGATCCGAACGGTGAACGCGATCAGATTCTTGACCGGCCGTTGCACGTCGATAATCTCGGCGCGCAGGTTCGGACCGGTGAGCATGCCGGCGTCGGAGTCCTGTCCGCCGCTTTCGGCGTAGAACGGGGGCGGTCCAGTGCGACGGAGACGATGTCGCCGGCCTGGGCGCCGTGCGCGGCGAAACAGTCGCCGGGCCGCCCGCCGTCGCGTTCTGGCAGGTGTCGCCGGCATTTTCACAGTGTCGGCGACACCGACCAGTGGTCACCACGTGTCAGTTGTCCGGCTGCGTGGTGGTGGCGACGACGAGCAGGGACAACTCTCGGACGAGATCGTCCAGTGACTGACCGCTCTGCGCGCGGAGCAGTCCGAGGCTCAGGTCCGCCAGAAGGTAGAAACCGAGGGTCTTGGCCTGCTCGGAGCCGAACGCGGCGAGGAGTTCCTCAGCGCCGCCGAGGTCGCCGCGATGTTTGGCGGCGATGACCCCGGCAGCGCGTTGCACCAGTTCCGCGGCGGCCGGGGTGAGGCCCGTCATGCGGTCAGAGCTTCGGCGTGGTGGCGCGGGCGGCATCGAACCGGGCGATCACGTCCGACCAGTTGACCAGGTTCCACAGCCGGTCCACGTAGTCGGGCCGCACGTTCTTGTACTGCAGGTAGTAGGCGTGCTCCCAGGCGTCGAACACCAGCAGCGGCGTGGAGCCCTGCCCCACGTTGCCGTGGTGGTCGTAGACCTGCTCCACGATCAGCCGCTGCGCGAGCGGCTCCCAGGCCAGCACACCCCAACCGGAACCCTGCACGCCCTTGGTGGCGGCCGAGAGCTGCCCGGCGAACGCCTCAAACGAACCGAAGTGCTCCTCGATCGCCGCCGCCAACTCGCCGTCGGGACGGTCGCCACCATCCGGGGAGAGGTTCCCCCAGAAAATCGAGTGCAGCACGTGCCCGGAGAGGTTGAACGCGTACGTCTTCTCCAGACCGACAAGAGTGGAGAAGTCGCCCTTGGCCCGGGCCTCGACGAGCTGCTCCAGACCGTCGTTGGCGCCCTTGACGTACGCGGCGTGGTGCTTATCGTGGTGCAGCTCAAGGATCTGCCCCGACATCGCCGGCTCCAACGCGCCGTAGTCGTAGGGCAGGTCGGGCAGGGTGTAAACCGCCATCAGAACTCCTCTGGGACTGCTGCTCTTACTGCAAAGCTTTGGCAATTGCATAGGATAGGCCACTGTGCAGACCTCGACAGGCACCCCGCGCCCCATCACCCGTTACGGCACGCCCGTCCTGCACCGTCGCTGTGCCGAGGTGACCGACTTCGACGACGTCCTCGCCCAGCTCGTCGCCGACATGTTCGCCAGCATGTACGCCGCCCACGGCGTCGGCTTGGCCGCCAACCAGATCGGCGTCGACGCCCGGATCTTCGTCGTCGACTGCCCCGACGCCACCGGCGCCCGCACCGTGGCCACCGTCGTCAACCCGGTCCTGCACCTACCCGAGCACCGCGACCTGGTGACCGACACCGAGGGCTGCCTCTCCGTCCCCGGCCAGCACGCCGAACTGGCCCGCTGCGCCACCGCCACCGTCACCGGATTCGACATGCACGGTCAGGAAGTCCGGCTGGACGGCACCGGCACCCTGGCCCGCTGCTTCCAACACGAGGTCGACCACCTCGACGGCCTCGCCTACGTCGACCGACTTCCCAGCAAACTCCGCAAACGCATCCTCACCACCAACGCCGAACACCCTGGCGTCGGCGTGGGCACCGGCCAGGACGACTGACCGATGCCGGTCGTCCTGGGCATCGAAACCTCCTGCGACGAGACCGGCGTCGGCATCGTCGCCGACGGCGTCCTGCTCGGCGACGCCCTCGCCACCAGCATGGACGAACACGCCTGCTCGGCCTGCCCTACCCCGGCGGCCGCACACCGAGACCGCTGTCTTGCCCGGGCGGGATGGCTGGCCCTGGTGTCGTGGCGAAGGTGACCGGCGCCTCGAAGGCGGCGCGCCGGGCGGCGCGGCGCAGAGCAGCCAGGACGGCGGGTCCGACCAGGACGATGGCCATCACGGTGGTGATGGCGCGGCCGGTGTCCCACCCGAAGGTGGAGGTGACGGCGGTGAACACGGCGAAGCGGTGCAGGTTGTCCAGCACCGGCGCCCCGGCGACGTAGGAGAGCTGGGTGTCCGCGCCGATGCTGAACGGCCAGAACCACAGGTTCATCAGCAGCCCGTAGCCGTAGGCGGCGATCGCACCGTAGCCGGCCAGCACGGCGATCTCGGCCCGGCCCCGCAACCGGGCCGGCAGCAGCCCGGCGCCGAGGCCGATCCACGCGGCGGCCAGCATCTGGAACGGCAGCCACGGGCCGACACCGGCGGTGAGCAGGGCGGAGGCGAACAGCGAGGTGGCGCCGAGCAGGAACCCGAAGCCGGGTCCGAAGACCCGGCCGGCGAGCACGAGCAGGAAGAACACCGTTTCGATGCCGGCGGTGCCGGCTCCGAGCGGACGTAGGGCCGCGTTGACGGCGGCGAGCACGCCGAGCATCGCCAGGGCCTTGCTGTCGATGCCGCCGGAGCTGAGTTCGGCCAGGACGAGGGCCAGCAGGATCGGTAGTACGGCGATGAAGACCAGTGGTGCCTCGGTGGTCCGGGCCATGCTCTCGGGTTGGGCTGGTACGAAGAACGGCCAGCTGAAGGTGGCCAGCGCGGCGACGGAGGCCAGGACCAGCACGACGGCCGTACGCGGGGCGACCCGCAGGGCGGTCGTCATCCTCGTGTCCGTGTGGCGGCCAGCGCGGCGGTGACCTGGTCCACGGTCAGCCAGGGCTGCGGTGCCAGCACCTTGGCGACCTGCGGGGCGAACGCGGGTGAGGCGAGCATGACCTCGGCGGTGCTGCCGTCGGCCACGATTTCCCCCTGCGCCATCACGACAACGCGGTCGGCGAGGGTGGCGACGAGTTCGACGTCATGGGTGGCGACGACGATCGCCCGACCTTCGGTGGCCAACCGCCGGGCGATCGCGGTGAACTGCCGTTTGGCACGGTAATCCAAGCCTCGGGTGGGCTCGTCGAGCAGCACGACCTGTGGTGCGGCGGTGAGCTGGACGGCGAGCGCGAGGGCCAGCCGCTGCCCTTCCGACAGATCGCGGGGATGCTGGTCGCCGGGCAGCGCGGGGGTGAGCTGGTCCAGCAGCGCCCGGCAGGTGCCCACGGATGCGTCGGACTCCCGGTCGGCCTGGGCGCATTCGGCTTCCACCGTCTCCAGATAGAGGAGGTCACCTGGGGTCTGCGGCACCAGTCCGACCCGTCGTCGAGCACGCCCGGCGGGCAGTGTTTTCGGGTCGGTGGCGCCGTCGGGGCCGACGACGGTGACAGTTCCGCTGTGCCGTGGGCCGCTGCCCTGCACCGCCCAGAGCAGGCTGGACTTGCCGGAGCCGTTGCGGCCCATCAGCGCGACGATCCGGCCGGGATGCAGGTCGAGATCCACGCCGGCCACGGCGACGGTGCCGGGGTAGCGCACCACGATGTTGCGGGCGGCCAGTACCGGCAGACCAGCCGGTGGTGGTGTGGCCGGAGGCGCCGGGGCGTCGGCGAGCCGCTGCCGCAGGTCCGATGCGCGGCGACGGGCGTCGCGTACGGACAGCGGCAAGGGTGTCCAGCCGGCAGCCCGGCCCAGGTCGACAAGGGGTGGCGCGAGATCGACGTCGGCGAGCACAGCGGCCGGTTCGCCGTCGATGACGGTGCCGTCGCCGGGCAGGTAGAGCAGGCGGTCGGCATACTGCACGACACGTTCGAGGCGGTGCTCGGCCACCACGACGGTGACGCCGAGGTCGTGGACCAGGCGGGTGACGGCGGCCAGGACATCCTCTGCGGCGGTGGGGTCCAGGGCGGAGGTCGGTTCGTCGAGGACGAGCACCTGCGGGTGGCTGGTGAGCACGGCGCCGATGGCGACCCGCTGCTGCTGCCCGCCCGACAGGGTCCGGAGCGGACGGTCCCGGAGCTCGGCGATGCCGAGCAGGTCGAGGGTCTCCTCGACGCGTTTACGCATGACCGGCGCCGGCAGGGCAAGTTGTTCCATGCCGTAGGCGAGTTCCTCTTCGACGGTGTCGGTGACGAATCCGGCGAGGGGATCCTGGCCGACGACTCCGACGACGTCGGCGAGGTCACGGGGAGGGTGGCTGCGGGTGTCGCGGCCCTGCACGGTGACGGTGCCGTGGAGCGTGCCGCCGGTGAAGTGCGGCACCAGCCCGTTGATGGCCCGCAGCAGAGTCGACTTCCCGGCGCCGGTGCGGCCAGCGACCAGGCACAACTCGCCCTCGGGGATGTGCAGGTTCACGTCGCGCAGCATCGGTTCGGGGGTTTCGGCGTAGTGGACGGTCACCCGACTGAAGTCGATCAACGTAGGGCCTCCGGCTCGCTGGTGTCGCGCTTCGGCGAGCTGCGGGTCGTGCCGTTCGGTGGGATGAGCACCGGGCGGCGGGTGCGGTGAGCCGCGAGTGTCGGCGGCGGTGCCAGCCAGGCCGGCGCGACCGCGACCGCGACGACCAGGAGCATCAGCGGGGTCAGCTCGGGCCAGGTGAGCGGGCTCACCGGCGGGTAGAGCCGGTCCGGGGCCACGGATCCGGCCACCGCCATCACGACGGCGGTGGCCGCCCCGCAGCCGGCGACGGCAACCTCCGTGATCCGCCAGCGGTCCGGCCGGTAGCGGCTGCGCCGGACCTGCCGGCCGGCCAGCAGCATTCCGATGACGGCTGTCGCCAGACCGACGATCAGCATCGGCAGACCGAGGTAGCCGGGCACTGTCGTGTCGAGCAGCCCGTACGTGCCGACGCAGACCCCGACCAGGCCGGCGAGCACCAGCCCGCCGGTGAAGGCGCGCTGGCCGGCAGGTATCGCCGCGCTGCGGCCGTAGCCGCGCGAATCCATGGCCGCGGCCAGGGCTAGGGATCGGTCCAGGGCGTCGGCCAGCACCGGCAGTGCGATGCCCCGTAGGGCACGCAGACCCTGCCCGGCGGCACCGCGCAGCCGGCGGGCCCGGCGTACCCGCAGCACACTTTCCACAAGTTGCGGAGCCACCGACAACGCGACCACCACGGCGGTGCTGATCGCGTACAAGGCACCAGGGACCGCTTTCAGCAGGCGTTTCGGGTTGGCCAGAGCGTTGGCGGCACCGAGGCAGATGAGCATCGCCGCCAGGCGCAGCCCGTCGTAGAAGCCGCCGAGGAGTTGTTCGGCGGCGACCGGGCCGAACAGCCGGATGCCGGCCGCCCACGCCGGCAGCGGAATCTCCGGCAGGTGAAGCAGGACGTGGTCCCCCTGTCCGCCGCCGAAGACGAGGCGGAACACCACCCGCATGGCCACGATCACCGCGCCGAGCATCAGGTACATCCGGAATGCGAACGCCCAGGGGGCGTCACCGCGGCGGCGGACGACCACAAGCGCGGCAGCGGCGATGAGCAGCGCCAGCGGCAGCGGGTTGGTGGTGTGGCTGGCCGCGGTCGCCAGACCGAGTGCCCACAGCCACCAGGCACCCGGGTGCAGGGCGCGGGGTAGCCGTCTCGCCAGGGCCGGCCGGCTGTCAGGCGGTGTCACAGGTGGCTGTCGCGCAACCCCGTCAGCGGTGGCCTGATCAGTCATCCGGCTCGGCGGTTCGCCGGCGGCGGGCGGCGACGAGCCCGCCACCCGCCAGCGCGACCAGCAGGAGCACCCCCGCCACGGTGCCCAGCGGGAGGCCGTCGGTGTCACGCGTGGCGCTGAACTCGGTCGCCGGGTACGAGTCCGTCGGATCGGCCGACGGGGCAACGGGCGCAGCCGCGAGCGGCGGAGCGGTGGCGGCCGTCGTCGGCACGGATGAGCTGCCGGAAGGGGTCGCGGTGGCGGCGGCCACCGGTGGGGTCAGGGTAAACCCGGCCGGTGGGGTACCGCCCGACATCGCCGGTGCGGACGTACGGGGTGCGGGCGGCGGAGGCGCGGGTGGTGTGGTGCGCGGCGGTGGTGCGGGCCGGGCGGGGGCCACACCAGGTCGGGGTGCGCTGTCGGCGTTGCGGTTGAGCGAGAACGACCAGCCTTCGAAGCTGCCCGATGGTGGCTTGCGGTTGAGCACACCCTTGTCGCTGTAGGTCCAGGTACCCCCGTTGGGCGCGTGCCAGTATGACCAGTAGGCGCTGGCCGGTGGCGTGTCGACGCACTTCTCCGTGCTGGCCGAGGGCTTGCCCTCGATCCGGCAGATGAATCCCTCGCCCCAGCGCAGTGTGCCGGCGATCCGGAAGCCGGCGGCCTTCAACGCCGCCAGGCCGGTGGCCTGGTCGCCGGGGGCGCACCGGACGACGGTGCCGCCGCCGAGTTCCTTGAAGTCAACCACGACGGTCACACCGGCGGCGTCGGGGCAGTAACCCGCGCTGCCGGCGGCCGCTGCCGGACCCGAACCGACCAAAACACTGGCGGCGGCCACGGCGAGGGTGACGGCGAGGCGGGTCGCCCGGATGCTCATGTGGCCCGCCGACGGCCGAGCACCAGCAGCACCGCTCCCCCGCCGAGCAGCAGCAGGGCGGTGAGCACGTACCCGCCGATCGCCGCGCCGGTGGTTGGCAGCCGGCCCGGTCCGGCGGCGGGACTGGTGACGGAGGCAGCGGGAGTCGGCGTCGTGGTGGGGGTGGGTGGCGTGCCGCCCGGGGAGGCGCTCGGTGTCGGGCTGTGGGTGGGCGCGGTGGTCGGTGTGGGCGAGGCGGACGGGGACGGTCGTCCGGTCGGGCTGGGTGAGCCGGTCGGCGTGGGTGGCACGGTGGCCGATGGGGTGGGCTCACCGGAGGGCGGCACGTCGAGGCCGATCCGGCTCAGCGGCACCTGGGCCAGCCCGAGTAGCGCCTGGGCGGTGGCGCGCCGCCACTGGTCCCGGAACGTGTCGGCGATGCCGTCGGCGACCGCCTCGGTCAACGCGTCGCTGGCGTAGGCGATGGCGCCGGCGTCGGCCGCCGCGGCACCACCGTTGGCGGTGGTGAGCTGCAGCGCCGCCAGGGCTTCGGCGGCCCGTGCCGCTCCGGCGTCGCGCCCGGCCGCGGCCAGGGCCTGCCCGGCCAGGCCCGTGCTGTTGGAGTTCGCGCCGCTGGTCGGCCCCGACCCGCCGAACGACCCGTCGGCGCGTTGCTGCGCCACCAGCCAGTCCGCGCCGCGCTGAGCGGCCTCGTCCGCACCTGTTGCGTCGGTCGCGAGCAGTGCTTGCACGGCCATGGCGGTCGAGTCGACGTCGAGGGTGGCACTGGCCTGGGTGTCGCAGGAAGGCGACGGTGCTCCGTCGGCGTCGGGGTAGAGCCGGAAGCCGCCGGCCGTGCACTGCTGCTGGATGAGGAAGTCGACGGTTTCCTGCGGCGCGCCGCCGCTGCGGGCCAGGCCCAGCACGGCAAAGGACTGATCGAAGGTGTTGCTGGGGTCCGGGCCGGTGGCCTCGGTGGTCCGGCTGGTGATCCGGCCCCGCTGGTGCCCGGTGCCCGCCGCGGACAGCAGGGCCACGGTCTCGGCACGCAGGTCCCAGCCGCCGAAGTCGGTGGGGTCGGCACCGGCGGCGGAGGCCACGTAGAGCAGTTTCGCGGTGGCACCCCCGTCGGTGAAGCCCTCGATGCCCCAGTCGTCGTAGCTGTTGTAGGACCGTACGTGCGCGGCGATCTGCGCCGTCGCCGCCTGTCGAGTAGAGCCGGCCACCCCGGTGGCGGCGAGAGCGATCACGCCGTCGATGCTCAGCCCCCAGTCCTCGGGAGTGAACGGTCCAGGTAGGACGCCGTCGACGTATTCCCCGGCGAGCCAGGTCGCGGCGTCGCGCGCGGCGGCGGTGTGGGTTGGCGATGGCGCGGCGGCCACGCCGAGGGGGGTGGTCGCGACGATGGCGAGCGCTGCGGCGGTGGCGGCGCCGAGACCGGCGCCGACGCGCCGGAGCGGGAACGTGGGCATGAGGGGTGCCTTTCGCAGAGCGGTCGGTGAAAGCTCCGGAAGGCACCGACGGGCGGCATCCGCTCGCGTGGCCGCGACGAGATGCTGTACCTCGGTTACCCGGACTCCACCCTGTAGACCTCGACAGTGGAAGCCGCTCGTCCTGTGCGGGGCATTCCGGCTCGCGAGGCGGTGCTCGCTCACGGTTGCGGGTCAGCGTCGGCTTCTACCGACTTCCCCCCGTACGGGACGTATTCAGTTGTGTACCCGGCGCACCGGGTGTCGCCACCGTACCGCCGGTCACCTCTCGGCGCCAGCGTGGCGGGCGACACCCGGCACGTCCACGGCTCGTGAAGGGTACACGCAGGTCAGGGGGCGGTGATGCTGGGTGCCGCGCCGGAGCCGAAGGACCAGCCCTCGACCGTGCCCGGGGCCGGGTTGTAGCTGGTCGCCCCCAACGTGCTGTAGGTCCAGGAGGCGCCGCTGCCGGAGGCGTGCCAGTACGACCAGTACGCGCTGGCCGGCGGGGTGTTGATGCACGGCTCCGTCGCGGCGGTCGGCTTTCCGTTGATCCGGCAGACGAACGCCAACCCCCACCGCTTCGTACCGGTCACCGTGAAGCCGGCACCCTGCAGGGCGGCCAGGCCCGTGGCCGGGTCACCGAGCGCGCACGCCACCTGGACGCCGCCGCCGAGCGCACCGTAGTCGACCACCACGGTGACCCCCGACGTCCCGGTGCACGCGGCGGCCTGCGCGGCCCGTGGAGACGGCTCGACAGCAATCAACCCGACGGCGACGACAGCCACCGCCGCGATGCTCGCCAGCCACCGACGGACGGGATCATAGACCTGCGACATGAGCACTCCTTCTGGTGGGACGGAATCTGCCGGCCGGTCAGCGGCAGGGCAGAGTGGGTGCGCCGGCGGTCGCGGTGACAGTGGAGAGCCGGGCATATCCGGTGCCGGTCAGACCGAGAACAGCCTGCGCGGTGGCGCGGGGGGCGGTACCGGGATCGAAGACGCCGCCGTCGAAGTCGACAGCGCCCCGGTCGGCGACCGGGGCGGCACACCCGACCTGAAGATCGGCCAGGAACACGCGGGCCCGGGCCCAGGCCAGCGGCCGTCCACCGTCACGCAGCGCCTGAGCTGCCAACCCGGTGCTGTTGGCGTTCGCGACCCCACCCGCGTTGGTGAACCCACCGTCGGCGCGTTGCACCGAAAGCAGCCATTGCAGCCCTGCGGCGGCATCAGCCTTACGACCGGCGGCCCGCAACGCCTGCACCGCGACGGCCGTGACGTCCACATCCGACACACAGACCGGCTGCGCGGGCAGCAGCGGATAGCCGCCGTCGGGGCACCGGGTACCCGCCAGCCAACCGGCGGCAACCGCCGGCACACCTTGCGCGGTCCGGTCCAGCGCGAGAATCGCGAAGGACTGGCTGAACGAGTTACTGAAATCACCCCACGCCGACCGGTCGGTGAACCGGCCACCCGGGTCCTGGAGCGACTCCAACCGGGCGATGAGATCCACACCGCCGACGTCGGTCGGGTCACCACCGCGGACCGCGACGGCGAGTGCGAGCTTGGCGGTCGCGCCCGCGTACGCCTCAGTGGTGCCGTCACCGATGTACCCGTCACGCACGTCCGGCCGGGTCGCCCAGGCCAGGGCTCGAGCGCCGAAGTCGTCGGCGACACCGGCGGCGGCGAACGCGAAGACCGCGTCCAGGGTCAACCCCTGGTCCGGGTACGCGACCCCGTCGAAGACGGCCTCGAAGCGTTCCCCGTCGACAAGCTGTCGGGCCAACCAGCCCGCGGCCGCATCGGATCGGACGGTGCCGGCCTGCGGGGGCGCGGCGATCACGGGTGTGGTCAGAGTGAGGGCGGCGAGCACACCGCAAAGCAGGGCGAGCAGGCGGTGCCGGCTCAGGCGGACGACCATCGGACGCGCCTTTCCGGCCCGGCGGTCGTCAGAAACCCGGCCCGCCCGGCGACGGCGCGGCTGGCCGGCCTCCGACCCGTGGGCCACGACGGGTGGGGAGCAGAAATCGCGGGTGCGGCAGGTATTCGGGCTCGCCACCAGGGATGCTCCCGGCGGCCTACCGTTGCGGGCCAGCGCCGGACTTCGACCGGACTTCCCCCGCACACACACGCGGTTGTTCAGTTGTCGCGCCAGTCTCGTCTGCTCCCACAGCCACTGTCAATCCGCTACCGATCGCACACGGTGGGTCGTGGCGGCGAGGTTCGTGGCGATCGCGGCCACGGGCCGACGCTCGGCGTCGGAGTGATGGGGCAACTCGCCGCAGGTACCCGGGCCGGACGGTCGTCGGACCGGGTCAGGATAGGGTGGCCGACGGCGCTGGTTCGCCCGACCGTTACCGGTGGGGCGTCGCAAGAGGGACCCGGTGAAAGTCCGGGACTGCCCCGCAGCGGTGAGTGGGAACGACAGCCGTCACCACGCACTGGGCCGCAAGGCCTGGGAAGCGACGGCCAGTAGGAGACCGGCCGAGTCCGGCACCGCCCACGAGTCCGAAGACCTGCCCGCGCTGCGGACACAAGGTGTGTGCGCTGCCGTCGACCTCGCGGGCGGGTCGGGCGGGTGACGCGCCGCAACGGCGTGCTCCTCGACGTGCGCGCCTACGGGTCGGTGGCTTGTTCCCCGAGGACGGACACCCGTGCACTACACGACCACTCTCGCCGGCCGACCACCGTCAGCCTCCCACCTGACCCTGTCGCAGATCATGGACCAGCACCACACCAACCTGATGGGTACGGTCCACGGCGGCCGGATCCTCAACCTCATCGACTCCGTCGCCGGAGTGGTCGCCGCCCGGCACTCCGACGGCCCGGCACTCACCGCCGCCATCGACGAGACCGCCTTCCTGCGCGCGGTCCGCGTCGGCGACGTCGTACACGTCGACGCCCGCATCACCTGGGCGGGTCGCAGTTCCATGGAGGTCACCGTCAAGGTCACCGCCGACCGCTGGGACCGCGCCGTACCACCGACCGACGTGGCCACCGCCCACCTCGTCATGGTCGCCGTCGACGACAACGGCCAACCCCGCCCGGTGCCGCCGCTGCTACCCCAGACCGACGGAGACCGGCGCCGCTACCGCGAGGCACAGATCCGCCGCGAACACCGGCTGACCCTGCGCCGTGCCCTGCTCGACGGCACCGAGGAGTCCTGAGATGCTCGGACTCTCCACGGCAGCCCTCGCGTGACCCCCACCGGGCAACCGGTTCTGCTCGGCGCCGTCTTCATAAAGTGCAGGTCACCGTCGATATCGCCCTCGGCGCAGGTGCCGGACGCCTCGCCCGACGGATGGCTGACGGCCGCTGGTCACGGCGCGTCAACCAGGTCTGCGCAGTCGTGCTCGTCGCGCTCTTAATGCGACTGGCCGCCGACTGACCCCTTCGGCGTGGCCTTACAACTCCTTGCGGTGGTCGAGTCGGACGGCGCGTAGCACGACGTCGTTGACGTGGTGGGTGCTGATCGCTCCCGGGGGGCGCGGGCGGGTCTCGTTCACGTCGATGCGCCAGTCGTCCGAGGCCGTGATCTCGGCGACGATGTCGTCGATGCCGACGTACGCCTGCGGGTCGTACATGGGGGTCTGCTCGGCGGGGTCCGACGGCTGCTGCAGCCACGTCAGGTCGTGGCCGACGACGAGCAGCGTCCCACCGACCGCCACGGCGTCGAGCAGGTTGCGCAGTCCACGCTGCTCGGGGGTGCGCTGGAACGAACCGTACTGCAGGGACACCAGGTCGTAGGTCTCGTCGGCGAAGGCGGCGGGGTCGTTGGCGTCGCGGTGCAGCGTACGCACGTCGAGCCCGCGACGTTCCGCCTCGGCCCGGATGCGGTCCAGTGCCCTGCCGGAGACGTCGGAGGCGGTCACCTGCCAGCCCCGTTCGGCCAGCCAGAGCGCGTCGGCTCCCTCACCCGCGCCGACGTCGAGCGCCCGGCCGGGCGGCAGGTCCGTCGCCTCCGCCACCAGCGTGCCGTTCGGGTTGGCGCTCCACACGCGTTCCTGATCCCCGTAGCGACCGTCCCACTCGATCGCGACGCCGGAGGGCCGGACGCCCGCCGTGGTGTCCTCGGCGGCGAGGCTGAAGGCGATCTGAGCGCCGATCCAGCTACCGTTCGCCGCGGCCTGCAGGACCTGGGCGCTCGGGTCCGTCAGGTTCCCGGCGGCGAAGACGCCCGCCACGCTGGTACGTCCGGTGGCGTCGACCGCGACGAGGTCACCGAGTCCGCTGGGGTGGACGGTGGTGTCGATGCCCAGCCCCGCGAGCATCTCGACCCGGGGACGGAACCGGGCACCGGCGAGGACCGCGTCGGCCGGCAGGCTGCGGCCGTCGGCGAGCTCGACGGCGAGCGACCCGTCCGGGTCGGCGTCGGACACCCGGCGCACCGCACTCTCGACCACCGGGACCCCGGAGGCGACGAGAGTCTGCACCGCGGCCGGGTCGATCCCCGTGGCGTCATGCAGCACCACGGTCAACTGGTCGGTCAGGTGCCGCATCAGCTGGGTCGGGTGCAGTCCCATCGGCGTCGTGACGATCTGTACGACCCGCAGGTCGCGGACCTCCCAGCCGTGGCAGAACGGACAGTTGAACACCTGAGCACCCCAACGCTCAGTGAGGCCCTCGATCTCGGGAAGCTCGTCGACGATGCCGGTCGCGGCCAGTACCCGGCGAGCGACGAGGCCGTGCCCGCCCGAGAGGGCGAGGTGAAATCCGTCGTCCTCCTTCCGCACCGCCAGGACACGGCCGGTGAGGACGTTGCCACCATAGCTACGGACCTCCTCCCGCCCGATGGCCCGCATCGCCTCGGGCGGGGTGCCCTCACGTCCCAGGTAGCCGTGCATGTGCGCCGCCGGCGCGTTCCGCGGCGTGCCGTCGTCGACGACGATGACCGAGCGTCGCTGACGAGCGAGCTGCAGCGCGGCCGCCAGACCGGCCGCTGATCCGCCGATGACGGCGACATCGCACCTGCGGACGATGCTCTGGTGCGGTGGGTGTTCGGAGGCTCCGTGGGCAGGGTCTGTCATGCGTCAAGCGTAGGAACAACTGGCGGCATCTAACAGGCCGCTTGCGAGATCCGCAAGACACCCACATGCTGGGGCGATGAACGACCGCAGTGACGTGGAACATCTGGCGCGCACAAGGCTGCGGAGCATCCGCACCACGCTCGGCTACTCCCTGGACGAACTCGCCGAACGCACCAATCTCAGCCCGTCGACGATCAGCCGGGTCGAGACGGGCAAACGGACATTAAGCCTCGACGTGCTCGTACCCCTGGCCAACGCGCTACAGGTCAGCCTCGACGTCCTCTTCGAGGCGACCAGCGACGAGGACGTGGTGATCCGCCCCGTGCAGCACCGTTCGGGCTCGCGCACCACGTGGCCGCTGAGCCGCGTCGACGGGCGCACCATGGCGATGAAGATCCGCCTGGAGCCCGAGGCGACGATGCCGGCCCAGCGGGTCCATCCGGGGTACGACTGGTTCCTGGTACTCGAGGGCAGGGTGCTGCTGTGGCTCGGCGAGCGGCAGATCGAAGTCGAAAAGGGCGAGGCAGCCGAGTTCTCGACGATGACACCACACTCGATGACAGCACTCGACGAGCCGGCCGAGCTGATCATGATCTTCGACCGCGAGGGGCAGCGCGCGCATCTGCACCAGTGAGCCTGAAACCGGGCAGGACGGGACCGGCAGGACGTGCCGATGACGCCGCGCCCTCATCGACGCGGCACCTCCGACGTTGGGCGGCCCGCCCTACGCACTCGACGAAGTGTGCAGCCACCGCGAACGCAGCCAGCGGACCGGCCACGTCGAGTGGCTGCACACCATCGAGAGGGACGACCAGGAGTGTCTGACGTGACGCCGGACAGACCAGGCCGGGCCGTCGCCGAGGTTCACACCGTGCCGAAGAAGCTCTTGAGGGCCGGCATCCTGCGGATCAGGAGCTGGTCCAGCGCGAGGATCACCAGCAGCGACAGACCGAACAGGGGCAGGAACACGCCGAGGACGGCCATCGCGGCGAGCAGGAGCCAGTTGCCCCAGATCGGAAGTTTCCCGCGGGGTGCGGCCATCCCGGAGGCGGTGCCGCGGCGGGTCCACCACATCATCGGTCCGGTGACGCACATGAAGATCACGGCGAGGCAGAACAGCGTGGACAGGATCTCGTTGGCGACGCCGAGACGCCGTCCCTCGTGCAGGGCGATTCCGTGGGACACGACCTTGGCCATGGCGCTGTAGTCGGCATAGCTGTACTGGCCGACCTTCTCGCCGCTGTACTGGTCGACGTGGACCGTCGTCTCCTGGGTGACGTCGGACTCGGCGGGGTTGCCGACGTTGTACCACTGGCTGCTCATCACGCTGAAGACGCCCGTTTCGCCTTCGGGGTACATGATCAGGTACGGCCCGGGAGCGCCCTGTGCCTGCGCCGTGGCGACGGCCTTGTCGATCGAGATCGGTGTGCCGGCGCCGGTGCTGGTGCCCTGCGGCGCGTTGCCGGAGGCCCATCCGGCGGGCGCCGACTGGCCGTCGCTGTTCTCGATCTGCTGCCGGATGGTGGACTCGGCACCGGGATCCTCGCCCCAGAGCGAGATGTTGCCGTGCGCGGCGAGTTCCGACGCTTTGGCGCCCCAGAAGCCGGTCCACGGCAGGCCGGAGATGACGAGCAGCAGGACGCCGAGGCCCACGGGGAGCCCGACGATGGCGTGCCAGCCACGGACCCGGGCACCGCGTCTGCCCTTGGCCTGGGCGCCGCTGCGGGCCTTCCGGCCGAGGAAGAAGATGATGAACCCGGTGATCGTCAGCACGATCCCCCAGGAGGCGCCGAGCTCGACGATCCGGTCTCCCACGCCGCCGTCGCCGATGAGCAGGTCACCGTGGATGCGCTCGGCCCAGGTGGAGACGAGTTGGTCCTGGCTGAGCGCGCCGGTGACCTCGGAGGTGTAGGGGTTCACGTACACGTTCGTGGTGCTGCCGTTCTCCTGGGCGGCGACGACGAACAGGGTGGTACGGTCGCCGATGCCGTCCTGAACGGACAGGATCGAACGATCCGGGAACTCAGCGCGAACAGCCGCTTCCTGGGCGGACAATGCGACCCTCTGGGCACCCTCGACCACAGAGACCTTCAGCACCCCGGGATGCGTGAGGGAGTCCACGTCGTCGCGGAACATGTAGATCATGCCGGTGACGGAAAGGGCGAAAAGCACCGGGATGACGATGATCGAACCGTAGAAGTGCCAGCGCCAGAACGCGGCGAACCACTTCGTCCTGCGGACTCTCGCGGTAGGCGCGGGCGTCTCCGCGGGAGGTGGCGCTTCGGTCTCTGAGACGGTCATCGAGGTGGGCCTTTCAAGCGTCGCCGGTCGCCCGGTTCACATGGTCTAAGTTGTAGTCGTGCTTGAGGCCCCATGGGTTCCCGTATTGACGGTCGTCTTCTTGCTGACCGGTCTCGTCTGCGTCGCCGACCTCGTCGTCCGCCGCCGGGCGGTCTCCCGTGACCAGCCCTTCTCCGATGAGGAACTGGTCGGCATCAACCACGGCGTGATGAGCGCGGCGATGATCCTCATGGTCTGGGTGATGGTGGAGGGCGCGGTCGCCTGGGCACAGATCGCGGTCTTCGCGATCCTCGCCCTCGCGCTGCTACCCGCCTACCGACGCACCCGGCACGCATCGGACCGAGCCGATCTGGTCAGTCACGCCGCGATGGACGTGGCGATGATCTGGATGCTCGCGGCCATGCCCACACTCATGTCCGAGTTGGGAACCGGCGGCGCAGGCGGCGGGCACTCCCACGGCGGCGGCGCCTCCGGCGGAGTACCCGTGCCGACACCGGCGTGGGCGGACACGGTCAACATCGCCTTCGTGGTACTCGCCGCCGCCACCGCCCTGTGGTGGCTGTACCGCACCATGACGGCGTCCCGCCACCGGCTGCACTCGCTCAGCTACTCCGTCATGGCCGCCGGCATGGGTACCATGCTGCTACTCATGAACGTGTGAGGTGTCGCCTGGACTCGGCCCGCGACGACGCCACGACGGGCTCCGTCACCGGCGAACCACTCAGTGCCGCCGAACGCAGGACTCGCGTCGACCACTCGCGGCCGGAGCAGAAACACGAAGGTACGCCCTGCCTCCGCCGGTGATCCCGGTGGACCTTCACCTACGGCTGGAGGCCGCAGCACCCCGCCTTCGCTCAGGTGACCAGGGTTCCGTCCGAGATGCTGGCCGACGGCTCGCTGCCGGGAAGGACCGCAATCGCCGACCCGAAGTCCGGAAGCAGCGCCGCGTACGCCTTTTCCAACTGGACCTGGCAGGTGGTGTAGTCGTCGGCCACCACAATGGCATGCCCGATTCGGCCGCCGAATCGGGCCGTCGGAGCCTCCGGCGCCGTCCACAGCGACTCGACACCGTCGGGCAGCCGAGCGGGTCGGCTCGTGGGTACGGTGTCTTCGACGGTGTCACCGTAACGGAAGATGATTCCGGCGGTACGTCGCCGCATGTGCCGCAGCCGCGGTTGTCTCCCGAGCGCCGTGTCGACCGCCGCCGCGACCAGATCGACGCCGGTGGCCAAGGGCACCAGCCGGGAGATCAGGTCACCACCGAGCCGGGCGTTGAGCCCGATCAACCGGGGTCCGTCGGCGGTCAACCGTACCTCGGTGTGGGTGACGCCCTCGCACAGCCCGAGCGCGGCGTGGGCGGCATCGACGGCACGGCGTACCGAGGCCAGGTGCTCGGCCTGCTGAGGAACTGAGATCAGTCGGCTGGCTGTCGCGAGTCCCGGCCCTGGTCCGGCGTGCCGGCTTCCGGCCGCGACCACCTGCAACCGGCCGCTGTGTACCAGAACTGACTCGACGCTGATCTGCGGCCCGTCCAGGTACTCCTGCACCAGAGCGCCGTCGGCGCCGGCCGCCCCGGCATAGGCGCGGGCCAGATCCGCCGGGCTGCGAACCAGCCGCACCCCGGTGCCGCCGGTCCCCGAACGCGGCTTGACCACGACCGGGTACCCCAGCTCAGCGGCGGCGCGGAGGGCCTGAACCTCGTCGGTGACCAGGACTGACTGAGCCGACGGCACCCCCGCGGCGGCCCATGCCTGGCGCAGCCGGTGCTTGTCCCGGCAGGCGCGGGCCGACGGCACGGGATGACCGGGTAGCCGCAGCGTGCTGGTGGTGGCCGCGGCGGTCTCGATCCAGTCCTCCTCCCAGGTCAGCACCGCGTCCACGGACTCTTTCCGAGCCAGTAGCAGCACGGACGTCAGGTCGTCGGCGGCGATCCGGTGTACGGAGTCGGCGTAGCGGATCTCCCAGGTCGCCGGAGACTCCTGGGCGAGCACCACGTCGTGCTCGGCGGCGACTGATGCGAGCTTGTGCTCGCGGTCCAGGTCACGTCCGCTACCGAGAATCAGGATCTTGGGCATGATGGATCCTTACGTCGCGAGAGCTTCGGGCGATGAATCGGTCTCCGCCGAGTCGGCGGGCCCCGGTCACGTCGAAGAGGGCTCACCCCTCGAGTTGCGAGGCGAGCAGGTCGACGTACGCGCCACCGGCGGCCACGAGTTCCTCATGGGTTCCGGTCTCGATCATTCGTCCGCCGGACAGCATGACGATCCGGTCGGCCGTCCTGATGGTGGAGAGCCGATGCGCGATGATCAGTGTGGTCCTGCCGTGCCGGGCTTCGTTCATCGCCTGGTTGACCGCCTGTTCGCTCGCGGCGTCAAGGTTTGACACCGCCTCGTCCATGACCAGGATCGGGGCGTTCTTGAGCAGGGCCCGTGCGATCGCGATCCGTTGCCGTTGACCGCCGGACATGAGCGCGCCGAGTTCACCCGCGATGGTGTCGTAGCCGTCCGGCAGTGTCGTGATGAACTCGTGGGCCTGGGCGGCCCGCGCGGCAGCCTCGACCTCCTCGTCGGAGGCGTCGGCGCGGCCGAGACGGATGTTCTCCCGCAGACTGGTGTTGAACAGGAAGGTGTCCTGCGGAACCAGCGTCATGAGTCGGCGAAGGTCCTCCTGCGGGAAGTCGCGAACGTCGTGTCCGCCCACCGAGATCGATCCAGCGGTGACGTCCCAGAACCTCAGCAGCAGGTTGGCGCAGGTCGACTTCCCTGCGCCGGAGTGCCCCACCAGGGCGACCGTATCGCCGGGGCGGATCTCGAAACTGACATCTCGTACTGCGGGAGTCAGGTCGCTGCGGTAGGCGAAGGTGACAGCGTCGAAGCGCACATGCGGCACGATCGGGCCCTCGGGCGGTTGGTTGACCAGGTCCGAGACAGGGGCGGGTGCGTCGAGCAACGTGTTGATGCGGTCCGCTGACGAGGCCACCACGGACAGCTCACGCGCGACCTCGGTCACCTTCAGCACGGGCAGCATCGCCATCGCCGCGAGCACGACGGCGACCGGGAAGAGAGCGCGGTCGAGTTCCCCCGCGACGACGAGCCACGCGCCGAGGGTCAGCACCACGAGTATTCCCAGCAGTGCGATGGTGTCTGTGGCGGCGTACTCGATGCCGCTGCGGCGTCCGTGCGCGGACTTCGCTTCGGCCAGCCGGACGCTCTGTTTGCGGAGCAGCCCGAGTCGCTGGGAGTGTGCGCCGAAGTTCACCAGTTCACGGAGTCCCTGAAAGGTGTCGGTGTTGTCGGCACTGATCTGGCTGAGCGAGTCGCGTAGCTCGTGTCCGTGTCGTTCGGCCTGACGCCGCAACCATGCCGGTACTGAGGCGAGAAGTACCAGCACCGGAACCAGGACGCAGGCCAGCGACCAGTGGAACCAGCCGAGTGCGACGGTGGTGGCCACGGGCACGGTCGACGCGACCGCGAGCGGACTGAGGGTGTGGGCGAAGAACAGCTCGATCTGTTCCACGTCTGCGACTGCGGCGGAGCCGAGGTCGCCGGAACGCCGTTCGAGCATGTAGCCGGGCGAGAGCCGTTCGAAGGCGGTGTACACCTTCGCCCGGGTGTCGGCCAGTGCGCGGAAGGCAGCGATGTGGGCGTAGGTGCTGTCGGCGATGCTCAGGACGACCAGCGGCACGATGAGGGCGACGAGTGCGATCAGCCAGCCGGTGAGCTGGTCCAGCGGGGCTCCCGTGGCGGCTCGTGCCACCACGTAGGCGCCGATGCCGGATGAGGCGAGCAGGAGCAGTTGATGCAGCGCGCCAGCCAGATAGGCCACCAGGATGAGCCGGCGGTGCTCGCCCAGGAGGGGCATCAGGCTCCTCAGCCTGGTGATCAGCGACCGGCCGTGCCCGTCTCCCGTGTCGTGGTCGTGGTCGTGGTCGTGGGAATGAGTGTGGACAGTCAAGGTCATGCGAGCGCACCAGCCTGGGTAGCGACGAGTTCGGCGTAGAGGCCCTTGCGTGCCACCAGGTCGGGGTGACTGCCGAATTCGACCACCCTGCCGGACTCCATCACCACGATCCGGTCTGCGCCGCGCACGGTGGACAACCGGTGCGCGATGATGATCGTCGTCCGACCGAGGGTCAGGTCACCGAGAGCCTGGGTGATCTCCGCCTCATTGGCGGCGTCAATGCTGGACGTCGGCTCGTCGAGCACAAGCACGGGAGCGTCCTTGAGAAGCGCACGCGCGATCGCGATGCGCTGCCGCTCGCCGCCGGACAGTTTCAGGCCGCGTTCGCCGACGACAGTGTCGAGGCCCTGGGGCAGGAGGGTGATGAAGTCAGCGGCCTGTGCAGCGGTCACCGCGCGTCGGATCTCCTCGTCGGTGGCGTCGGGTCTGGCCAGGAGCAGATTGTCGCGAACGGTGCCGTGGAACAGGTAGGTGTCCTGTGAGACCACACCGATCATCGATCGCAGGTTACGCAGGGCTAGCTCCCGGATGTCGCGATCATTGATGCGGATGGACCCCGCGTCGGTGTCGAAGTAGCGCATGAGCAACCCGATGATGGTGCTCTTACCCGCCCCCGAGCGCCCCACGATGGCCACCCGTTCGCCCGGCGTTATGACCAGGTTGAACCCGTCCAGTGCCGGTGCCCGCCGGGTCGGGTAACAGAATCGAAGATCGCGGAACTCCAGGCCCGGAGGATCGCAGGGCCATTCCGGTGCCGTGGTTGCCGTGTCTTTCACCACCGGTTCCAGATTCAGCACGTCGGCGACCGCGCGGCCGGCTGGGATGGCGTAGTAGGCCGAGTGGTAGGCCGCCTCCAGTTCGGTCATGGGCCGGAACGTCTCGCGGGTGAGCATCAGAATCGTGAACAATCCCGCGACGCTCACCGAGCCGGTGGCAGCGTGCCAGGCGCCCAGGCCCACCGCCGCCGTGGTGCCGATCGGGACCATCAGCGCGCCGATACTGGACGTGCCGCACCAGGCCACCATCAGCCCGATGGAGTCACGGCAGAATGCCTCCCCGCGTTCGATCAACTCTCGGCCGCGCCGGCCGCTGGCATTGAATGCCTTGAGTGTCGCCATCCCCTGCACAGCGTCCAGACTTTCCGAGTACATGCTTCGGTAGGAGACCGTCCAACGGCTGCCACGTTCCCTGATCGACTTCTCCCCGGCCAACTTGGACAACGGAGCAAGCAGCGCACACGCCAGCACGACCAGACCCACTACCGGATCCACCGCTATCACGTACATCGAAGCGAGACAGGAACCCAGCACCGACGCCAGCACCGACGGGACGAATCGACTCAGCAGCGGATCGAGCAACTCCACGGAGTCCACGAGCGTCGACTGCAGGTCGCCGGTACGCATCCGCTGAGCCTGTCCGGGACCGATCTCCATCAACTTCAGCGTCAGTCCTTCACGCACCGCCCCCTTCACCCGGGCCGACACCCGCGGCGCCCACGAGTCCCGCGCCACGATCAGCGCGATCCGAAGCACCTGCAGCACGCCGATCACGACCAGTGGCGCCGCCAGGCCGGCGATGTCAGCCGACGAGAAGACCGTGGACAGTAGGTCCGCGATCATCAGGCCTTGGCCGACATAGGTCGCTGTCACCAGCAACATCAGCCCGACCAGGCCGGCGATCTCCACCCATGACCGCGGACGCAGGCCAAGGAACAACTTCACCGTCGACCACACGCCGACACCTCCACACTGACGAGATCACCCGACCGCAGGAAACCGGCCCTCGTGAGTCGGCCCTACCGTCGCTTACGATAACGGAAACCGTTATCCTTTCAGGCGACAAGCCACGCTTTTGATTAGTGCACCTGCTCGGGTGTCTGTCCGGTTCGGTCGGCCGGGGCGCGACGCAGCATCGATGCGAGTCGGTCGACGACCTGCGCGTCAAACAAGCCGTTGGCCGCCATCCACTCGTCGTTGAAGACAGTGTCGAGGTACTTTTCACCGCCGTCGCACACCAGTGCGACGATGGTGGTCCCCGGTCCTACGCTCTGCGCACGCTCCAGCGCCTTGTAGACCACGCCCCCCGCCGAGCCGCCCACGAGGATGCCGAAATTCCGGGCCAGGTAACGGCAGGTCTCGAAGGCCTCCGAGTCGCTGACCTTGATCCCCTCGTCGATCAAGCGGTAGTCGAGGGTGTCACAGATCTCCGACACCACCGGCGTCCCGGTGCCTGACTGGTGGTACGGAGCCTCCTCCCCGCCGAAATTCACAGAGCCCACCGGCTCGACACCGACGATCCTCAGCTCCGGGATGCGCTCCCGCAGGACACGACCGGTGCCGCAGAGCGAGCCCCCGGTGCCGACAGCCCCATACAGGTAGTGGATGTCCTCGCCCAGATCGTCGTACAACTCGCGGGCGAGTGGCCGGTAACCGTTCGGGTTCCCCGGATTACTGTCCTGCGAGGTGCAATACGCACCCTGCTCGGCCGCGAGCCGGCGAGCCGTGGCGTACCGTTCGGCGGTGGCCAGTCCATTGTCGTCTCCACCGACGTTCAGCAGCTCGGCGCCGTAGGCGAGCATCCCGCGCAGCTTGTCGACACTGGAATGGTTGTCCACCACGGCGGTGAACTTGTAGCCGCGTTCAGCGGCGATGAGCGCGAGGCCGATCCCGGTGTTGCCGGAGGTGGCCTCGACCAGCCACCCGCCGGGGGCTAGCAGCCCCTGCTCCTCGGCCTCGTCCACCATGTTCCTGGCCATCCGGATCTTGGCGGTACCGGTGGGGTTGTACTGCTCCAGCTTGAGCAGGACGGTTCCCGCCCCGCCCGATACCGACAGTCTGAGCAGCGGCGTCCGCCCGATCAGATCGGATACCTTGTCCCTGATCATTGCTCACCCTTCGCACAGATTCGCATCAGACAACGCACAAAGACGTCGTTGTCCTCGGGAAGCGACAATGAGGCTCGGATAAAGTTCTCGTACCCCGGCTCACGCCAGGCCTTGACGACGATCCCGACGCGGTGCAACTCCTGGGCCACCCAGTCCGAGCGGCACCCCGTGTCGATGAACACGAAGTTGGCCGACGACGGTGCTACGCGGAAGCCCGCTTCGCGCAACCCGTACGTGACCCGAGCGATCTCGAGGCCGGTCCGGCGGACGGTCTCCGCCAGGTGCGCGTGGTCACGCAGCGCGGCGATGGCCGCGTCCTGAGCCAGCTGGTTGACGTTGTAGGGTGCGCGAACCCTGTCCAGCGCCTGGACCAGGGCGGTGTCGGAAGCGACGCCGTATCCCACCCGGATACCCGCCAGGCCGTACGCCTTGGAGAAGGTGCGCAGGACGATCCACGGCCGAGGCTGTTCGCGCAGCACCGCCAGCCCGTCGGGATAGCCCGGGTCGGGTCGGGCAAACTCGCAGTACGCCTCGTCGAGCACCAACAGAGCCGACTCCGGGGTCTCGGCCACGAGGTGCTCCAACTCGCCGACGTTGAGCATCGCACCGGTCGGATTGCAGGGATTGGCGAGGAAAACCAGTTTCGGGCCCGCGGCCAGCGCGTCATGCCAGGCGGACGCGTCGAACCCGAACTCCGCGGTGACC
Organism: Verrucosispora sp. WMMC514; assembly: GCF_027497295.1. Taxonomy (NCBI): domain Bacteria; kingdom Bacillati; phylum Actinomycetota; class Actinomycetes; order Micromonosporales; family Micromonosporaceae; genus Micromonospora; species Verrucosispora sp. WMMC514. The sequence goes on from NZ_CP114906.1 coordinate 1,109,044, forward strand.
GGGACCTTCTCGACCCGCGCGCCCACCATGCGGGGAAAGATCTCGTGCAGGCTGAAGCCCGGTGCCTGAGTGGTCACGAGGTCGCCCGGATCGAGTACCGCCTGGCACAGCATCTCCAGGATGTTCTCCGAACCGTTGCCGAGGACGACGCGCTCGACAGGTACCGCCAGGCGCTCCCCGACAGCCTCCGCCAGCCGTCTTCCGGTGGGGTCGGGATACCGGGAGACGCCGCGGTCCAGACGCCTGCGTACCGCTTCGACCACCGCCGGCGAGGAGCCGAACGGGCTTTCGTTGTTGGACAGCTTGATCGCGTGGGCGGTGCCGCTGAGGGCGGCCACCGCATCCGGGTCGGCGCCGGGATCGTAGGCGGGCAGGCCCGCCACCACCCGGCGCACCACGGATGCCGAGGTCGCCGCCGCGACGGCACCGGCCTCGACCGCGCTCACCAGAAATCGACCCGCTGGCCACGCCCGGCCGCCAGTGCGAGGTCGGCGATGTACCGGCCGAGCGCGGCGTCGGTGACCGCCATCCCGCTGTTGTAGGCGAAGACCACATCGCCGGACTCACGTCGAGCCGGTGTCCGGCCGAGCAGGATGTCGGGCAGCTCGCCGTCGATCGGGGGCAGGCTCCCGTCCGGGCCTCGCAGTTTGCCGCAGGTGACCTTCATCTGCGTGATGTCGGTGGCGATCCGGTAGTCGGCGCCGTGGAACACGTCGTGTACGCCGTAGCCGAGCAGGACGGAGATCGATCCGGGCTTGACCCAGTCGCGCTGGACCACCTTCGTCACGGACAGACCGGAGGCGCCGATCAGGATGTCCGCTTCGCCGGCGGCTTTCTGGAGGTCGTCCACGATCTCCACCTCCCGACCGTCGACACTGTTCTGAACGGCCCGTAGACCGTCGGGATAGGTGCCGCACACCTGCAACCGCTCCAGATTCGGAAGCGCCGCGACCAGCATCGGCAGGGCCATCTGCCCCTGAACGCCGGTGCCGATGACCAGGGCGGTGCGAGCGTCCGGGCAGGCCGCGCGGGCGAACAACGCGCTGCTGGCCGAAGACCGCAACGGCCCCAGTTTCACCACGTCCATCAGTGCGATGGGCGTCCCGGTGGTGTCGTCGGCGATGAAGATGAACGAGTGGAACCGGTAGTCATCGCGGCGGCGGCTCGGGTCGAACTCGTAGACGGCCTTGAAACACACGGTGTTGGTGCCGCCGTCCCGGGCCACCATCGAGTAGCTGAGCGAGTGATCGTCCGGGTCCTCGATGACCGTCTTGACCGGGTTGTTCGACCCGTTCTCCCGCAGAGCGCGGTAGGCGCCCTCGACGACCTCGAGTACCTGCCGGTAGTCGAAATTCAGCCCTTCCTGCTCCGACTGCGGCAGCAACCACAGCTGTCCGGGGGCGGCGTAGCTCTGTGACATGCGCGGGTTCTCCTTCGTGTCGAGGTTGCTCAGATTCCGTCCAGTCGCCAGCGCGGTGATCCGTGACCGAGCCGGAGGACCGCTTTCAACGGCAGCGCCGTGTCGTGGAACCGGGATTCGAGGAAGTCTGAGTGGTAGCCGGCGGTGTTGAGGTAGACGAGGTGGTCACCGGGGCGTACCGGCCGGGCGAACCCGATCTTGCGCCAGGTGACCATGTCGTTCTCCAGACAGGTCGAGCCCGCGACGCAGGCCGGGAACTCCTCGTCGGCAACAGACTGGGCGGAGAGCAGGATGGGGTCCGGCAGATAGTCGGTGTTGAACCACTGTTCGCAGAGGCTCAGGCTGTTGCCCGCGACGGTGGCGATGGCGTACCCGTCGGTGTCGCGCCGGTCTTCGACCTGTTGCACGCGGAACACGGTGAAGCCGGCCTGATCCAACAGCGACCTGCCCGGCTCGACGATGAAACGGATCCCGTTGCGGACTGCCTTCGCCGACAGGCTCTCGTCGCCGTCGACGGGATGGTTCATGATCATGTGTGCGGCCTCGGTGGTGGGCAGTCCTCCGTACGGATAGAAGTGCAGGCCCCTGGACGTCTTGGTCCCGTGGTAGTGGGCCGGCTCGTTGTGCTGAAGGAACTCGTCCCAGAGCCGCGGATCGACGTAGCGCATGGGTAGACCACCGCCGATGTTGACCAGGTCGGCGGCCTGTGCGCCGCGCCGCTTGGCGTCGAGGCAGTATCCGATCATCTCGTTCGCCGCCGCCGCCCGTTCCTCGGGCGAGTAGCCGTTGAGGTGGAACGAGAATCCGCGGAGGCTCACGTGTTCGATGAGCTCCAAACACTGATCGACTGCCGCGTCACGCTCGGCTGCGGCCATGCCGAAGCGACTTCCCGGCTGGCTCCCGGTCCGAGCCCGCAACAGCACTCTCACCTGTCGATGCGCGACTCTCGCGGTGGCGGCCAGCCGGCGGAGTTCGCTGACCGAATCGACGGCGACCAGGCAGTCGTGCTGGACACCGAGAGAGTGCAGAGTGTCGTCCTTCTCCGGGCCGGAGATGCCGATCCGGTGTCCGGACACTCCACCGGCCAGGGCTTTGACCAGTTCGGCGGCGCTGGCGACGTCGACTCCGATGCCGGCGGCGGCGGCCGACCGGACGAAGCAGTCGGCCTTGTTCGCCTTCTTGGCAAACAGGATCTCGACGTCAGCGCCCGTCTCGGCGAACGCCTGCCGAAGCACCGCGATGTTCTCTTCGAAGACCTCCGGCAGCACGACGTGCAGCGGTGAACCCAGGCCGTCCAGGAGTTCGGCAAGCAGGGCTCGATGGCCATCCACAAGCGTGGAGACCGTGGGATGCCGAAGGGCGGTGAGCGCGAAGGGGTGGACTTCGCTCAGCATCGGCTCAGTTACTGATTGCGACGTGGTCACCTCGCCATGTCTACTAGACTTGATAACCATGTGCAATAGGCGATCGATGTTGGTCGCTCCCCCTGATGACCTCACAGAGGGGTGCCGTCGTTGTCGTCCTGAATGGAATTGCCCGCCGTGGCCCTTCGCTGCCGCCGCGCGGGCTGCTAGCCTGCCACCGATGAAAACGACAACGGGTATCAGAGTCATGACTGCTGCGGTGATGCTGGTCCTCGCGGGGTGTTCGAGCGGCGAGCCCTCCGGCGCGCCCGCTCCGGCAGCGTCAGCGGCGCCGGGTGGAACGACCTACCCGCTCACCATGAAGAACTGCGGCACCGACGTCACCTTCGAAGCGGCGCCACAACGGGTCGTCACGCTGAACCAGACGGCAGCCGAGATCCTCATCAAACTCGGGGTGGGCGACCGGGTCGTCGGATCGGGTTACGAGATCTACAAGCCACCGGCCGAGATGGCCGAACCCTACGGGAAGATCCCGCAACTGGGTCCACGCGGCGAGCCGGTCAAGCACGAGAAGCTGCTGGAGGCGCAGCCGGACTTCGTCTACAGCGGTTTCGGGAGCTTCCTCACCGCAGAGCAGGCCGGCGATCGCAAGCAGTTGCACGACCTGGGCGTGGCAACCTACGTGACCGAGTTCGACTGCAGCTACCACGTCAGCGTGCCGGACGCGGACTTCGACATGTTGTATGACGAGTACCGCGCCCTGGCCAAGATCATGAGTGTTCCAGATGCCGGGGAGAAGCTGGCGGCTGAACAGAGGGCCCTGGTGGAGCAGGCGATGGGCGCTCTGAAGAACAAGGACAAGCCGCTGAAGGTGCTGTGGTTCTACTCCACCTACGACGGCACTCCCTGGGCAGCGGGTCCCGGCGGTCTGCCGCAGCACGTCTCCGACCTCGTCGGGGTGCAGAACATCTTCGACGACGCGAAGACCAAGTGGGCCGAGGTGAGCTGGGACGAGGTCGCCGCCCGGAATCCCGACGTCATCATCCTGGCCGACCTGACCAGGGGTGAGCCCAACGACACCGCGGCGCAGAAGATCGCCCTGCTCAAGAAGGACCCGCTCACCAGCAAGCTCGGCGCGGTGACAGGCGACCGTTTCATCACCATCCCCGGCGCCCAGATGGACCCCTCCTACGGCAGTGTGGAAATGGTTCCCGCCCTGGTCGAAGGTCTGAACAAGTTCCGGTGAGCGGCCGACGACCATGACGACGAACCTGCACAAAGCCGCTAGGCGCGCCTCGAACCCGATCACCGGCTCCAAGCCGGCGCCATCGCGTCTGCGGCGCGCCTCGGTGGCGGCCATCATCCTCCTAGCCATGGTCGGACTGTTGGCGTCGATCATCGCGGCGTCCCTGTTCGGCAGTGCGAACATCAGCGCTCTTGATGTCGTCTCCACGATCCTGCGGCACATCGGCCTGGGCGAGATCGCCCCGAACCCGCCGCTGCCGAGATTGCTGGACGCGCTGATCTGGGAGTCACGCTTCCCGCGCGTGCTGCTGTCCGCGCTCGTCGGCGCAGCACTGGCCGTCTCGGGAGCGGTCCTGCAGGCGATCACCAGGAACCCGCTAGCCGACCCCTACCTGCTGGGGGTCTCCTCCGGCGCCTCGACCGGAGCGGTAGCCGTCATCCTTCTGGGGATCGGTGGCGGCATGTCGCTGTCAACCGGAGCTTTCATCGGCGGTCTACTCGCCTTCGGCCTGCTGCTGCTCCTGCTCGGTGGAGGACGCGTCGCCAGCCCCACCCGCGTGGTGCTCACCGGTGTGCTCGTCTCCCAGTTCTTCGCCGCTGTCACCTCGCTCATCCTCATGATCAGCGGGGATGCGAACTCCACCCGCGGCTTTACCTACTGGCTGCTCGGTACCCTCGCGGGCGCCAGATGGGACGGAGTGGACTTCACCGCCGTCATCATCCTGGCCGGGGTGGTGGCCATCCTCTTCTTCGCGCCTTCCCTGGACGCCTTCACCTTCGGCTGGGACTCCGCAACAGCCCTGGGCGTCAACGTCACAGCGGTCCGCATCTGGCTGATGGTGCTGACCTCTCTCATCACGGCGGCCGCCGTGGCCGCCTCCGGCGCGATCGGCTTCGTCGGCCTGCTCGTCCCGCACGCGGTCCGCATCCTGGTCAGCCCGATGCACCGCACGTTGCTTCCGCTGTCGGCGGTCGTCGGCGCCATCCTGCTCATCTGGGTGGACACGTTCGCCCGAACGGCGTTCACGCCACATGAACTGCCCGCCGGCGTCATCACCGCGCTCCTCGGCGCGCCGGCCTTCGCGCTGGTCCTCAAGCGTCTGGAGTCCTGATGGGCCGCATCAACGCCACCGAAATCTCCTGGTCGGTCAAGGGTCATCAGCTGCTTGACAACATCGAGATGGCCGCTCACGACGGAAAGGTTGTCGGGCTTCTCGGCCCCAACGGCTCCGGCAAGTCGACACTGCTGCGCCTGCTCGCCGGATTGCGCCGCCCCGACACCGGCACCGTCCGATACGACGACACCAGCCTGCGCGACCTGAGCCGCCGGGTGCTCGCCCGGCGGCTCGCCGTCGTCGAGCAGGACGTGACCGCCCACAACCACGTCAGCGTCCGGCAGGTCGTCGAGCTCGGCCGCACACCGTTCCGGGGCCGCTTCGACGCACTGACCGAGCACGATCAGCGGATCATCGATGCGGCACTGGAACGGGTCGGTATCACCGACAAGCAGCGCCAGAGCTGGCACACCCTGTCAGGAGGCGAGAAACAACGCGCTCAACTCGCCCGTGCCCTCGCCCAGGAGCCCCGGGAGATCCTGCTCGACGAACCCACCAACCATCTCGACATCCGCTACCAGCTCGAACTGCTCGAACTGCTCGGATCGCTGAGGGTCACCTGTGTCGTCGCCCTGCACGACCTCAATCTCGCTGCACGCTACTGCCACCACGTCGTCGTCCTCGACCACGGGCAGGTGTTTGCCGCCGGCACGCCCGCGGCAGTGCTCACCACCGAACTGATCAGATCGGTATACGGCGTTGAGGTACTGGTCGACCGTGAGCCCACCGCGGGCACTCTCCGCATCACCTACCTGGCTGCCACCGCCCCGCGAACAGCTGACGCGACAGCCATCGCGGGTTGACGTCATCCGTGACTGGAGAACGTACACATGCTTGACAACGCCGTGGCGGTCACTCCCGCGCCGACCCCCCTGCTGCGAAGCCCGTCCTTCGTCCGGCTCTGGACCGGCACGATGGCCTCCGGCGTGGCGACGTGGGCACTGCCGTTCATCCTCGGTCTGGCAGTCCTCGACCGGTCGCTGACCGGCGTCGGGCTCGGAGTTCTCCTGGCCACGCGCACAGTGGGTTTTGTCGCCGCCATGCCGGTCGCCGGTGTGCTGGCCGACCGGTACTCCCGGAGGAAGACGGTGCTCTGGTCCGGGCTGACGGCCGCCCTCGCCACGCCGGTGATGGCGATGAGTCTGGAGCGGTCGCTGTTGGTGGCCGCAGCCGCGGCGTTCGTAATGGGCGCTGGTCAGGGCGCGTGCCGCCCAGCTTTCCAGGCACTGACCGCCGAGGTGGTCGCCGAGCCACAGCGGCAACAGGCCAACGCCGCCATCACCCTCGCGGTCCGGGTCACCACCCTGGTGGCGCCGACGCTTACCGCGCTACTGGCCGTAGCCGTCTCCACGCCGGTGCTGCTGTGGGGCGTCGGCGCCCTGTGGTTGGTGGCCGCTTTGGTTCCTCCCCCGGGGAACGATTCGCCTCCACCTTCGACCACCAGGCCGAACATTCTGGCCGACTTCGCCGACGGATTGCGCGAAGCCCGTAGGCATCCCTGGTTCGTTGCCGGCCTGGCCGCGTTGACTGCGGTGATCGCCACCGGGTACTCGGCCACCTTCGTGGTGTTGCCACTGGTCAGCCGGGACCGCTTCGGCAGCGAGGCCGTCCTGGCGGCCGCGATGACCACCTACACGATCGGCGCCCTCGTCGGTGCCATGATCATTGCGAGATGGCGGCCCCGGGCCCAGGGCTGGTCCGCGCTGGCCGGGCTTGCGCTCTACGGACTCGTGCCGCTGAGCCTGCTGCTGCCGGTGAACCCCGTAGTGATCTTCGCCGCGTATGTGCTCGCCGGCATCGGCATCGAGCTGTTCAACGTTCCCTGGTTCACCGCCACCCAACGCGAGGTCGAGCCCGCCAAACTCGCCCGGGTGTCCTCACTCGATTTCTTGCTCTCCTACGGACTCGCACCGGTCGGTCTTGCGCTCATCGCACCCGCGATCGACCAGTTTGGCGCAACCGTGGTTCTGGCCGTCTGCGCGGTGGTGTGCTTCGCCGCTCCAGCGGCGGCGGCGGTGGTTCCCTCGTCCCGAGGCTTCTCGGCGAGCCACGGCAAGTCGAACGCAAGACTGCAGTAATCAATGGCCTCGTCGGGCGAGAGTGATCGAGGCCCGGTGCCGGCTACCGGCTCGTCGTTCCAAGACCTCCGCGTCACGGCCCCGCTTGCCGGGCGGTGTCCGGCTCAACAGTCGCGCAGCTCAGGAGACTGGTTGAGCAACTGGCCCCGTACGGAGACGAAGCGGCGGTAGGCGTCGGAGTCAACGGCGGAGAGCCGAAACGCCGCGACACGGTGGCAGTTCTGGAAGGCCAGTTTGACACCGAAGTGGCGCTCCAGGCTGGACCGGATGGCGTCGCTGGCCAGGGCGCGTAGGAGTTGGCCGCGTTCGGCCTCGCTCGGCGGTGGGACGACGTTGTCGGCGAAGTCGACGTCCGACGACTCCAGGTCGGCCGCCACGCGGCTGACGACCTGCCAGGCGTACGGCAACGATTCACGGACGCAGGCCACGAACTCCTCATCATCGACAGGTCCCGATTCTGCGGCGCGCAACAGGCCCGGTGACACGGTGAGAGACATACTTCTCCTCACACACAGTAACGCCCACGATTGTCGTTGGCGTCGCGGCATGAGCACACCATGTCACGATCGATGCGTCAATGGCGGCGTGGGCCGCAGCGGAGCGAGCTGGCCGTGCTTGGCTGGATGGCGGTGGCCGCTGGCGGCGAAGTCAGCCGGCCGGAGGGTCGGCGCGAGACCCGGTGGGTGAGGGTCCCGCGCCGACCGGATCCGCCTCCCGGAGGCACCCCTTGCCTCAGCGGACCGCAGAGTTGTCAACGGGGTTCAATTGCAGTGATCAGGCCAGCACCTCGAAGGTGAAGGTCTTCGGACCGGAGGTGATGGTGCTGCCGTTGGAGGCCAGCTTGCCGGTCACCTCGAAGGTGACGGCGTAGGTGCCGGCGGCGTCGAAGCCCCAGTTGACGTGGGCGTGGGTGTTGCGGTTGACGTTGAGGCTGTCGGGCAGGCCGTTGCCGCTGTCGAACAGCACCGTCGGGGTGCCGCCGGAGACGGTGTAGATGCTGAATCCTGCCGGCCCGCTGACGTTTGTGAGCTTGAAGGTGACGCGGTTGTTCTGGAAGACGCCGCTGGGCACCTCGGTGGTGTTCCAGCCGGCCCAGAGCAGTCCGGCGGTGTTGCTCTGGGGCAGCACCCAGGCCTGGCCGCCGGTGCCGAGGAACGACCAGGCGCTGCCGCCGGGCACGGTGAGCTTGGCCGCGGTGGGAACGCGTAGGACCACGTCGGCGGGGTTGCGTTCCACCGACGGGGTGACAGTGTCGTCGAGCACGTTGACGGCCAGTGCGCCGCCGGCGTAGTCGACGTCGATGACGTCGACGTGGCCGCTGGTGAGCACGATCGGTGCTGCGGCGGCGGGGGTGGCGGTGCCTGCGAGCAGTGCTGCGGTCAGGGTGAGACCGGCGAGGAAGCGGCTGCGGGTACGCACGGGGCTCACGACCGGACCACGACGCGCAGGGTGGCGGGTTCGCTGGTGACCCGCTGGCCGGTGGCGGCGAGAGTGCCGGTGGCGCGGAAGGTGATGCGGTAGGTGCCGGCGCAGTCGAAGGCCCAGTTGGCGTGCGTGTGGTCGCCGGCGGTCACCGCGATGGTGTCGGGCAGGCCGTCGCCGCTGTCGGCGAGGATGGTGGGCTGCCCGACGGCGTTCTCGGTGTAGATGGCGAGCTGCCCGGGGCCGCTGACCGACTGCAGCTTGAGAGTGAGTGCGTCGGAGGTGAAGGTGCCGGCCTCGACCTCCTCGGCGGCGATGCCGGGCCACACGAGGTTTGTGTTCTGGATCTCGGGCAGGATCCACACCTTCGACACCCCGGGGGTGCCGAGGAACCCGAAGGCGGGGTCGTTGGGGACGGTGACCTTGGCCTGCCGCTTGACGACGATCTTGACCTCGTCGGCGGCGTACTCGACGTCGTTGTCCTCGTCGTGGACGCCGAGTTCCAGCTCGCCGTCCTCGTAGGCGATGTCGACCAGGTCGAGGTGCCCAGAGCTGAACGTCACCACGGATGCCTGCGCCGGTGGCGCTGCCGCGAGCAGCGCCGCGGTCACCGCTCCGGAGGCGAGCAGCAGGCGGATGGGCTTACGCACAGAGGAACTCCTTCCCGTGGTCCCCATTGGACCACAGCCAAGAGGAACGATAGTCGTTTTCAATAGAACGGGGAAGGGTCGACCAGGAGCCGTTTCCCACCGCCGGCCCGCGGTCCTGCCTACCGCAGCGACGCCGAGGGGTCCTGTGGCCGCGTGAGATCGGGAATCGACGAAGATCGGGCGACGTCGGCGGATTCCCGCCCACGGGCACGGCGCATCCGTCTGGTCAGCAGGCCGTGTCGTGGGGCGAACAGCCAGGCGGCCAGGAAGATGACGGTGGCGACCAGGACTACGGTGCCGCCGACCGGAGTGTCGTAACTCCAGGACAGGTACAGCCCGACGAGCGCCGACGTGCCGCCGATCACCGGGGCCAGCAGCATCATCACGCCGAGCCGGTCGGTGAGCAGGCGGGCCGCCGCAGCTGGCGTGATCAGCAATGCCAGGACGAGGATGTTGCCGATCGTCTGCAGGGAGATCACCACGGCCAGGGTGACCAGCACGTAGAGCACGATGTCGAGCCAGAAGACCGGCAGCCCCATCGAGCGGGACATCTCCCGGTCCAGGCAGACGGAGACGAACTCCTTGTGCAGTGCGAGCACCAGACCGAGGATGACCAGGCCGGTGCCGCCGACGACGTAGAGGTCCCGGTCCGGAATGCCGGTGATCGAGCCGAACAGGAACTGTTGCAGTGACCCGGCGTATCCGGGTGCCTGCGAGATGATCACGATGCCGAGGGCGAACGCGCCGACCAGGAAGACCCCAATGATCGAGTCCTCCTTGACGCGCCGGTTCTGGGAAAAGATCGCGATCAGCAGTGCGGTGACGACGCCGGCGACGGCACCGCCGAGGACCAGGCTGCCCTGTAGGACGAAGGCGACCGCGATACCGGGAAAGACCGCGTGCGCCACGGCGTCGCCGATGAAGGCCATCCCGCGGAGCACGACGTAGCAGCCGACGACGCCGCAGACGATGCTGGACATCACCGCGATCGCCAGCGCCTTGGGCAGGAACGCGAGGTCGGGGTTGAACAGGTCGGTGAGGAAATCGGTGATCGACATCAGGTCGCCCTCACGAGTTTCAGCAGGGGTGAGGTTTCGCTCACGCCGAAGGTCTTGGTCCACAGCTCGGCGTCCTGCAGATCCGCGGGGTGCCCATCGGCGATGACCCGGCCGTTGAGCAGGACCAGGCGGGTGCAGGTGTCCACTGCGGCGACGAGGTCGTGGGTGGTCATCAGCACCGCGTGCCCCTCGCCGGCCAGGCTGGTGAACAGCAGGCCCAGCAGTTCCTGGGTGGGCATGTCCAGGCCGGTGAACGGCTCGTCGAGCAGCAGGATGCGCGGCGCGAGGGCGAGAGCCCGGGCGACCAGGACGCGTTGGCGTTGCCCACCGGACAGCTCACCGACCGGCCGCCGGCGCAGTTCGGTGAGCTGTACGCGGTCCAGGGCGTCGCCCACGGCCCGCCAGTCGGGCACACCGGGGCGGCGGAGCAGCCCCATGCGGCCGGTCCGACCGCTCATCACGGCCTGCTCCACGGAGATGGGAAAGTCCCAGGCGAACTCGTGACGCTGCGGGACGTAGCCGATCTCGGACCGGCCGGGACGCGCCGGTCTGCCCTCTACCAGCACCCGACCGGCACGGGTGCCGGTCAATGCCAGGATCGCGCGCAGCAATGTGGTCTTTCCGGCACCGTTGGGTCCGAGCAGCCCGACCAGCTCGCCGCGGTCGAGGTGCAGCCGTACGTCCCGCAGGACCGCCCGGCCGCCGAGGTCCACGTCCAACCCGTCGATCTCCAGTGCTCTCACCGCTGATCCTCCGGTGCGGCGATCGCGCGCTCCCGCTCGGCCCGTCGTCGGGCACCGCGTCCGCGCAACAGCAGAACGACCAGGCCGACAGCGAGCACGACGGCAGTCCCGGCCAGCACCGTGATCAGGAGCGTCTGGGAACCACCGGCCTGGTCGTCGGCTCCGACCGGGTCCTGGCCGGGCGGTTCCTGGCCATCCGGCGCGGCGATGTCCGCGGTGGCGGCGAAGGCCTCGTCGGCGCTGGTGGCGTCTCCCACGGCGAAGCGCAGTGTCCGGGTCGCCGACACCTCCTCGCCGTTGACCAGGTCGGCCGACACCCGCACGGCGACCAGGTAGACCCCCGGTGCGGAGAAGACCCAGTTCGCATGGGTGTGGGTGTTGACCTCGACCCAGAATGGCTGGGCCGTCGACTCGGCCGACCGCCACAGCGGCTGCGGCGGCGCGAAGTTGCCCGACTGGAGGTAGGTCGTGAGGGTTCCTGGACCGCGCACGCCGAGCAGGGTCAGGGTGACCCCCCGGTCGATGGTCTGCATCACCCGGGGATCCTGGGTATTCCAGCCGAGCCAGACGACATCCTGGGCCTGGACCTGCGGCACCACGTACGCCTGCTGGCCGGCCTCGATGCCGAGGAAGGCGTACGCCGGGTCGTCGGGAACGGTCTGCTGCGCGGCGTCGGACACCCGCAGCAGCGTGTCGTCGGGGTCACGCCACACCGGTTGCGCCTGGGTGCCGTCGTGGATCAGCAGGGTCCACCTGTCATCGACGTAGCGGGGACCGATGTCGATGTGTCCGGCGGACAGCTCCACCCGGCCGGTGGCGAGGGGCTGGTCGGCCGCGATCGACTGGCTGAGGTTCGGCGTCGGCTCGGCCGCCCGCGCCGGGGCTGGTGCCAGGGCCTGTGCCGTCGCCAACCCGATCGACGTCGCGAGCGCGCCGCGCAGGATGACTGTGGTAGCGCGGGTGCGGCGCGCCCGTCCTGCCATCACTGATTCCTCCATCACTTGTTCGTGGTCAGGCAGTCGCGCAGCGATTCGGCGTTGAACCGCATCATCTCCGCGTAGGTGGTGACGTCGCGGTCGAACGCGTCGCCGTAGATCGGGCACACCCGCAGGTCCTCCTCCCGGGCCACCTCGGTCAGGGTGGCGGACCGGGCCGCCAGGTTCGGCTCCAAAAAGACGGCGGGGATGTTCAGGTTGCGGATCGTCTCGGTGAGCCGGCGACGGTCGGCCAGGCTCGGCTCGGCGGCCGGGTTGGGTGTGACGAAGCCGGATATCTGCACGCCGTACGCCTTGCCCAGATAGCCGAACGCGTCGTGGGTGGTGACCAGGTGACGCCGCGACTGTGGAATCTGCGCGACGGTGTCCCGAACGTACGTGTCGAGCTCCTCCAACTGCCGCAGGTAGGCCGAGGCGTTCGCGCGGTAGTCGGCGGCGCCCCCAGGGTCCACGCCGATCAGGGTGTCCCGGATCAGCTGCACGTACGCGATGGCGTTGCGGACGTTCTGCCACAGGTGCGGGTCGATTTCCCCGTGCACGTGCTTGCCGAGGACCGCCTGCGGAAGCTGGTAGACCTGGGTTCCCGGCCGGCCGAGGAACCGGAACCGCCGGTCGCCGGGCACCTCCAACAGCGCCTTGTTCGGCACCTCGATGACGGTGCGCGCCGGGTCGTGCACCCGTTGGGTCGCCTCGCCGCCGCCCTCCGGGTCGGCGAGCAGGTAGAGCCGCCGCTGGTCGAGGTCGACCGTGACGTCGGCGTGCCCACCGTTCAGTACCTCCGACATGCCCGGCAGCGAGTGCGGGTCCACCCCGACGGCGAAGGTGAACACCTGCTCGCCCATGGGCACGGGTGCCGACTGCGGGTCGACGGCCAGCCGTGCCTGCATCCTCAGCCGGTAGACACCCGGCTCGGTGAACGCCCAGCTCATGTGGGTGTGCGCGTCAGGTGGAAGCGTCGCGGTGTCGTCCCGGTAGCCGTTGGCGGGGTCGAACCCGTCGCCGGAGTCGACGTAGAACGACGGGTTGCCGAAGGACTCGGTCAGGTACGCGAGCATCCGACCGGGTCCGTCCGCGCCGGTCGCGCTGAGCAGCACCTCCGAGGACCGGTTCGCCCCCAGCGCCGCGCCGGTGCCGCGTACCCGCATGCCCAGCCAGATGGTGTCCAGCGACACGTCCTCGACCAGCGGAATGATGTCCGCCGCGTACTTCACCGCCCCCTCGGCCAGCGAGACGTTCGGTACGCCGTCACGCAGGTTGGCGTCGAGCGCCTTGATGACGGCCTGCTCCTCAAGGAGCAGGTAGTTGCTGAACGCCACGTCGGCGTAGACAACGTCGCGGATGTCCCGCAGCGACGGCTCGTAGCTGTGCGGATCAGCACCGTCCGGCACCATCGAGGTGACCCTCACCCGGTCCCCGCCCACGTTGCGGGCCAGATCCCGCAGGATGCCGGTGGTCGTCAGAACCTGGACCCGCTGGTCGTGCGAGCTCAACGCCACCTCCGACCGACAGCCGCCGGCGAGCAACGCGACCAACAGCGGCAGCACGACCAGCCGCCGTGCGCCGACCCGGCGGCTGCCAGTCCTCGTCACCGCCGTCACCCGGTCTGGGTGGCGGCGCGGCGGCGGACCAGCAGCAACAGCAGGGCTCCCACCGCGACGAGGACGACGCCGAGCGCCCCGGCCGTCAGCACCCAGCCCGCGCCGGTACGCGGCAGCGGGCCACCACCGCCCTGATCCGAACCGTCGTCGCCGTTGCCGCCACCGTTGGAGCCGGAGCCGGAGCCGAAGCCGGCGTTCGGGTCGGTGCTGTCGCCGACGGCGATCGTGAGCGTCTTCGTGTCGGTGACCGCCTTGCCGGCGGTCGTGGTGCCGCTCATCTGCACCGCGAGGCGGTACAGACCAGGCTTACCGAACGCCCAGTTGCCGTGCGTGTGGGTGTTGAGCGGGATGTCCAGCTTCTGCGGGAACGGCTTGGTCGAGTCGAACAGCACGTCGGCCTTGCCGAACGAGCCGGTCAGGAACAGGGCGAACCGGCCGGGCCCGTTGACTCCCTTGAGCGTCCAGGTGACGTTGCCCTTGATTCCCGACACGACGGACGCGTGCTGGGTGTTCCAGCCCGGCCAGACGAGACCCGCCTGCTGGGTCTGCGGCAACACCCACACGGTGTCGCCCGCCTTACCGAGGAAGTCGGCTCCGTCGGGCACCGTGATCTTCGCCTTGTCCTTGGCGTGCAGGACCACGTCGGCGGTCTCCCGCCAGACCGGAGGGCTGGACCGGTCATCCTTGATCCGGATCGTCCAGCTGTCCCCGGACAGGTTCGGGCCCATGTCGACGTGCCCGTCGGCGATCACCTGACGAGCACCGGCAGCGGCTTTCGCCGCCTGCGGCGCGGCCGCCGCCTTCGGCGCGGCGGCGGGCTTCGGCGCGGCGGCGGGCTTCGGCGCGGCGAGTGCTTCGGCTGCCTCGGCGGGCGGTTGCGCCGCCGGCTTCATCGGTGCGGGCACCGCCGGCTCAGCCGGCTCGATCGCCGGCACGTGGACCCGGTACGTCGCCTCGGCATGCGCCGTCGCACCCGAGCGCAGGTCGGCCGAACCGGTCAGGGTGAACCGGTACTCGCCCGCCGCGTCGAAGGCCCACACCACGCCATCGGTACGCGCGCCCGCCGGTAGCTGCGTCGACCGCGGCAGGTCGGCACCGTTGCCGAACAGCGGGGTCGCCGCGCCGAGGCCGGACAGGGTGTACGCGGTGAACGTCCCCGGCCCCTCGACCGAGCCCAGCGTCAGGGTCACCCGGTCGTCGACGACGACGCCGGGGCGTACTCCGGTGGTGTCCAGAGACGGGAACCCGGTGTCACCGGCGGACAGTGCCCACACGGCGTGGCCGGGTTTCCCGAGGAAGGCGAGGGCCGGTCCGGCCGGGACGCGGCCGGCCAGGCCGCCGTCCGGGCCGAGCACCACCTCGGCCGGGTCGCGCCCGGCCGCCTGCTCGTCCCGGAAGCGCAGCGACATCGTGTCTCCGTCGAGCGCGACGGAGACCAGGTCGACGCCGGTCGAGACGACGGCGACCGGTTCCGCGGCGACTGGCGTCGCTGCGGAGGCCAGTGCCAGCACGACGGCGGCAAGGCTGGCAGCACCGACGCGCATGCTTCTCGTCCTCATTTTTCGCTCCCCCAGGCGTAGCCGAGTCACTTCTTGTCCTTCCCCGTGTTTCCAGTGGCCAGAGGCCGGTTGTCGGAGCCCGTGCCGGAACTGTCGGCGTCCGGCATCGGGGGGTCGTCGGGTGCTGCTCCGCCGGCGGCTACTGCGACGTCCTGGTTGTCCGGTGCCCGGCTGGCCTGCGCGCGGCCCTCCTCCCGAGCGGCGGCCACCGCCCGCGCGAGCTGCGCCGCCCGGCGGCGGCGGGTCGCGACCAGTGCCCAGCCGGCGAGGGCCAGCAGGGCCAGCAGGGCGAGCTGTGGCCAGGGCACCGCCCATACGACGGCCTGCGCCGGGTCGGCCCGCGGCGGCGGGTCGAGGACCTGGTCCCCCACTGCGGCCAGCGTGACCGTCGCGTCCGCCGTCAGCCGGAACAGCGGCGCAACATCCGACATGCGTACGGTGATGGTCAGCTCGCCGCCGGGCAGGATCTCCGGTAGGGCCGCACCGTCCACGGACTTCCGGGCCAGGCCGAACGGTCCGGCCACGCCGAGCACCGGCTGTCCGGAGAGCCGGACGTTGCCGGTGTTGCGGACGGTGAATGTGGCGGTGACCGTGCCGCCGGCCAGCGGGTTGACCGAGCCGGTGTGCCGCACTCGCAGGTCTTCGACGGTGAGCGTCGGCTGTAGTTCACCGGCGACCCGCAGGTAGATGCGCACGCCGACCCGATGGTCGACGGCGACCTGGTTACCCTGCGCGTCGGCGGCGGTGCCGGCCAGCGAGGCGACGATCCCTCCGGCGTGATCCCCGGGCGTCGCATTCTTCGGGACGGTGAGCGTGAACGGTATGTCCAGCCGGGACGTCGACGGGATGGTCACCGTCTTGTTCGGCAGGCGTACCCACGAGCCCACGTCGGTGGGCTTCCGATCGGCGGCCAGCAGATCGAACCCGCCCTGCGTGGTGGTGACCGCGTCGCTGGCGTAGAGGCTGAGGGTGAGCGGGCGGTTCGAATGGTTCGTGACGCCCACGTAGTCGGTCAGGGTGGCACCCGGATCGAGCTTGTAGCTGAACGCCGGCCGGCCGTTCGGTCCGCGCTCGCTCGACGGTGCCACGCCCCACGTGGCGGCGGCGGACGGCGGTGCCGGCGACGGCGACGTTCCTTGCTGCGCCGGCGGGGTGGCGGGTGCGGGTGCGGCCAGCGCAGCGGCAGGTGGCGTGGGGACCACGCCGAGCAGGGCGATCCCGGCGACGATGGTGGCGAGCAGGCGCATTGCGGGGGCGGGTCCGTTCCTGTGGGTACGAGGGAGGTGCGGGGCGGGCGGGTCGTGTCACCGACACGCTCACCCCGTGGTCGTCCGGTGGCCGGGCTCGACGCCCGACCACCGGACAAGGTGGTGCGATCAGATCGCGGTGAGGGTGAGGGTCGCGGTGTAGGTGCCCGCGGCCGTCTCGGTGGGCAGGCTCAGTCGCAGGCCCGCGCCGAGCTGCGCGCTGCCCCGTCCGGTGCCGTCCGGTGCCGAACCCAGCACCGCGCTGTTGCCGAGACCGCCGCCAACCCCGACGACGTACGGAGACACCTCCGGACCGGGGACCACGCCCTGCCCGTCAGCCTGAGCCAGGACCCGCGGCGTCCAGCCGAGGTAACCGGCGCTGAACGTCGCCCCGTCCGGCCCGACGAAGTCCGCCGGGATCTGCCCGGACGCACTCCACCCCGGCTGGCCCGCCCGGGTGTCGGTCACCGTGACCGGCCGCAACTCACCGATGCTCTCCCACCGGTCACCGGCGGAGTTGAGCTGCGCCGGCGGCAGCACCACGGCCCGGTCGTCCGGGTTGACGCTGATCACCAGCGAGCCCTGCGTCTCGTCGATCGACGCGGTGATCGTCTGCGAAGTGCCCGGATCCTGCGGCGGGAACGCCACCCACAAGGTCACCGGCTCACTGGTCGCCACGACCGCGTGGTCGTCGTCGTAGAGCTTCGCCACGTACTCGCAGGCGTTCAGCTCCCGGGTCGCGGTGAACGAGTAGCTCGCGCCACCCTCACCCGAGATGATGTTCCAGTCCGCCGCGCCCGGGCACCTGCTGAACCAGTGGTAGTGGTCCAGCTCGGTCTGCGGAGTCTGCACCGCGTTCAGCGTCACCGTGTCGTTGGGCTGGTACTCGGCGGCCATCCCGCTCACCGCCAGGCTCACCTCCGGCCCTCCGCCGGACAGCTCGCCCACCACGAACGAGTAGTCGACCGGCCCAGTGCTGAGCGTGGTGCCGTCGACCAACGTCGCGTCGGCCTGGAACTTCAGCGTGTAGTTGCCCAATGCGCTGAACGCCCAGTTCGAGTGCGCGTGCGTGTGCACCGGCACGTCGATGGCGTCCGGAAGCCCGTCATCGGAGCGGAACTTGATGATCGGACCGCCGAACGAATCCTGCGTGAACAGTGTGACGTTGCCCGGCCCCTCGACGTCGACGAGGCTCAGCCGCACCTTGTTCCCGTCGAACACCCCGCTCTTCAGCGTCGTGGTGTTCCAACCCGGCCAGAGCAGATCCGGATCCTGCGTCATCGGCAGCAGCCAGATCTGGCTCCCCGCCGGCCCGAGAAACGCGAACCGGGAGTCGTCCGGAACCGCCATCGCGGCCTCCGGCAGAACCTGGAACGTCACATCCACCGGATCCCGGGTCACGGACGGGCTGACCGTGTCGTCATGCACCTTCAGCGACAGCTCCCCGTCGCTGTAGTGCACGTCCACCGCGTCGGTGTGCCCCTTGGAGAGCACCACCTTCTCCGCCGCAGACGCGGCTGTGGGCGCCAGCACCGTACCGGCGACCACCACCGCCCCCGCGACAAGGGCCGCGAAACCGCGAGCCCTCACTGTCGCATTCATACCTCCCCTTTCCCACCGCTGTCTGCGGTGGTAGATCTGGTCGGGACCGAGCACGCTGGAACCCGGGGTGCCCTCGGCACCCCGTGAGATCACCACGACGCTTTGCGGATTCCGGGCAGCTCGCCACGCAGGGCCAACTCCCGGAACCGAACCCGGGACAGTCCGAAGCGGGTCAGCACCCCACGTGGGCGGCCGTCGATCTGGTCGCGTACGCGCAGTCGCACCGGGCTGGAGTCACGCGGCAGCCGGCTGAGTCGGCGGACCGCGTCGGCACGTACGTCCGGGTCGGTGTCCGGGTGGGCGATCAGCCGCTTCAGCCCGGCCCGGGCCTCGGTGTGCCGGGCGACCAGTTCCTCGCGGCGGGCCTGCCGGTTGACCAGGCTCTTCTTGGCCATCAGCGTGCCTCGCGGAACTCGACGTGGCGGCGCACGATCGGGTCGTACTTGCGCAGGGTCAGCCGGTCGGGGTCGTTGCGGCGGTTCTTGCGGGTGACGTACGTGTAGCCGGTGCCGGCGGTGCTGCGCAGCCGCACGATCGGCCGGACGTCGGTCTGGCGGGCCATCAGAGCTTCACTCCCCGGCTACGCAGCTCGGCGACGACCTTCTCGATGCCCTTACGGTCCACGGTCTTCAGCGCCTTCGCCGTCAGGGTGAGGCTGACCCACCGCCGCTCCGACGGCAGCCAGTAGCGGTGGTTCTGCAAGTTCGGGTTCCACCGGCGACGGGTGCGCCGGTGGGAGTGGGACACGGCGTTGCCGAAGCTCGGCTTCGCGCCGGTGACGTCACAGCGTCGGGACACGACTCTCCTCCAGTTCAAGCTTGACAGTAACGAGAACGGTTTTCGTTTTTACATCAGCCGTTCGGACGAGCCTTCACCCGGGGTCGCCCTCCACCTCGACCGACACGGCGGAACCGAGCCCGTAGCCGACCCCACGGACGGTGGAGATCACCGGCAGGTCGGCGCCGAGCTTCGCCCGCAAGCGCCGCACGTGGACATCGACGCTTCGGGCGCCGGTGAAGGGATGCCCCCACACTCGATCGAGCAACTGGGCGCGGGTGAACACCCGCCGCGGATGGTCGGCGAGGTGTCGCAGCAGGTCGAACTCGCGTCGGGTGAGAGGGATCTCGCGACCGTCGCAGTAGACCGTGCGCGCGTGCGGGACGACTCGCAGCAGGGGCGTGCCCCTCGCGACAGGAGGCTCGACACCGCCACCGACCTGGCGGGCGGCGATGCGACGCACCAGCCGCAGCAGGCGGGTCGCATCGGCGTCGAGCGGCCCCGCCACACCCGGCAACCGGATGGTGACCACCACGCCCCCGTCGTTTTCCACCGACACCCCCACCCGCTCGTCGCCCATCACGTGCCTATAATGACAACCGTTTTCAGTTTGTGTCGAGAGGATTGTGATGTCGACGTCACCGCTCGCACCCGCCGAGCCCGGCGCCACGGCGGCCGACACCCGCCCGTCGTTGACCGTGCTCAGCGGTTTCTGGCCGTCCGCGACGTACGCCGTCGCTCGCACGCTGCTGGCGGCGAACCCGGCGCTGCTGCTGATCCGGCATGATCTCGCCGACCTGGCCGCCGGCACCGTGCACCGGATCGTGCGCGACGGTGCCGGCGTGCTCGAGGACGAGCGGATCACTCTGGCCCACGGCTGCGTCTCCTGCACGCTGCGGGAGGACGTGCTGCCCACCCTCGCCCGGCTGGCCCGCGCCCAGCCGCACCGCGACCTGCTGTTGATGCTGCCCGAGGTGGTCGAGCCCGAGTCGGTCGCCGCCGTCTGCGCGCACTGCCTCGTCGACGGCGCGCCGCTCACCGACCTGATCCGGGTCGACTCCTACGTCACCGTGGTCGACGCCGAGCACTTGCTCGACGGGCTGGCCAGCACCGACGACCTGAAGACCCTCGGCATCGCGGCCGCCGACAACGACGACCGGGCGTTGGCCGACGTGGTGGTCCGGCAGATCGAGTACGCCGACACCCTCGTCCTGTGGGGCGAGTCCCGCGAGGGCGCGTACGACACCAGCCGCCTGTCGGTGCTGCTGGAACGGATGTCGCCGTGGGCGACGCCGGTCCGCGTCCACGGAGACGTCGTCGACGCCGGTACGTTGACCAGGCAGCTTTGCTACACCCACCGGCACCGGCCGGAGACCCCGGGGATCTTCGCCCGCGGTCTACAGGGCTACACCCTCGGCGCACACGAGCCGGAGTCCGACTGTGGAGTTGTCTCCGCCGTCTTCCGGGCCCGCCGCCCGTTCCATCCGCAGCGCCTGCACGACGTCCTCGAAGAGGTAAACGCCGAGATGATCCGCTCGCGCGGGCACTTCTGGCTGGCCAGCCAACCCGACACCGTCATCGCCTGGGAGTTCGCCGGTGGCGGCCTGGCCATGGGCTCCCTCGGACACTGGCTGGTCAGCCTGCCCGAAGACCGCTGGGAACACGTCGAGGACCAGCGTCGCCTCGCCGCCGCCCTCGACTGGGACCCCTACTACGGCGACCGGCACCAGCATCTGGTCTTCATCGGCCTCGACGTCGACCCCGTCGAGCTGCACCGCACCCTCGCCAACTGCCTGCTCACCGACGCCGAACTCGCCGACGGTGAACAGATCTGGCGCACCTACCCCGACCCGTTCGCCGGCTGCTTCCCCCTCGGGGCGGAGGAGCTGGCCGACACCGAAGGAGCGCGACCCGCATGAAGCCTGGCATCCACCCCGATTACCGGCCCGTCGTCTACCGCGACAAGGACGCCGACTTCGCCTTCCTCACCCGCTCCACCGCCACCAGCGACCAGACGATCGAATGGACCGACGGCAACACCTACCCCGTCATCGACGTCCAGATCTCCTCGGCCAGCCACCCCTTCTGGACCGGCAAGCAGCGCCTGCTCGACACCGAAGGCCGGGTCGAGAGGTTCCGCGCAAAGTACGCCCGCCGCGGACCCCAGCAACCCCGATGACCGAGGCGCGTATCGACTGGGCGGCCGCCGCGCCCCACCTCGTCGACGCCGCCACGGCCGACCGGGCCTGGTACCAGGCCGTCGCCCGCGAGCTGGTCGCCCCCGGCGACCGGCTCGCGGTCGACGTCGGCTGCGGCGGTGCCGGCATGGCGCTCGCACTCGCCCGACACATGACCTGCGGCCAGATCCTCGCTGTCGACGCCGAACCGGCAATCGTGGAGACGGCCCGGGCGCGGATTCACCGCGAATGGGCGGACCCGCGGATCCGCATCGAGGTCAAGCTCGTCGACATCGATGACATCAACGTCCTGCAGGAGACGGCCGGTGGGCAGGCTGATCTCGTGTGGGCCTCGGCCATGGTGCACCACCTTGGTGACCAGCAACGCGCCGTCGACGCCCTGGCCGCCCTGCTGGCTCGCGGCGGGCGGCTGGCGCTCGCCGAGGGTGGCCTCCCCGCCCGTCATCTGCCCTGGGACCTTGGCGTCGGCGAGCCCGGGCTGGAGCTGCGGCTGCACACCGCCGAGGACCGCTGGTTCGCCCGTATGCGCGCCGCGCTACCCGGCAGCCGACCCATGCCGTACGGCTGGGACGAGGCTCTGCGCCGTGCCGGCCTGGATTCGGCCACGACCGCGACCACCCTCTGCGAGTTGTCCCCGCCGCTTGCGCCGCCCCAGCGGCGCGCTGTCGTCAACGGCATCGCCAGTCGCATCGGCCGGCTCCGCGACACCGGCCTGCTCACCCCCGGCGATCTGCACACCTGGGACCGGCTCCTCGACCCGGAAGATCCGGTCTGGCTCGGCAACCGCCGCGACGTGTTCCTTCTCGAGGCGCGCAGTGTCCATGTCGGCCGGCGCGGTTGACCGGCGATGACCGAGACCGCGCCCCCCGCCGACGCGTCGCTGCGGGCAATCGGGGTACGCACCACCCGGCAACGGCAGGCCATCCTCACCGCGCTGACCGGCCGGACCCACCCGATGACCGCCCAGGCCGTGCACACCGCGCTGACCGGTGCCGGTCACCGGATCGGTCTCAGCACCGTGTACCGCGCGCTGCACCGGCTCGCCGAGGTCGGGCTGCTGCACTCATTCGAGGTGGGCGGGGAACGCGCCTACCGGCGCTGCCCGGACACCACGCACCAACACCTGCTCTGCGACACGTGTGGCCTGATCACCGAGTGCCCACCGCACCTGGTGGACGCCTGGCTCACCGAACTACGTGCGACAACCGGCTTCACTCCGCACGCCGACCGGATCGACCTGCACGGGCACTGCGCCGACTGCACCGCAGCGGCGCCGTAGATCCCGTACCACGGCTTGCCCTGGGCGGGCAGTCACCGGGTGGTGCAGGCGGCGCAGGTGCCCATGATCTCCAGGGTGTGGTTGACGTCGGTGAACCCGTGCTGGTCGGCCGTGCGGCGGGCCCACGTCTCGACGGCGGGGCCGGTGATCTCGACGGTGCGGCCACAGTGCCGGCACACCAGATGGTGGTGGTGGGTGCGGCTGCACCGGCGGAACAGTTGCTCACCGGTGGGCAGTCGCAAGATGTCCACCTCACCCGCGTCGGCCAAGGCCTGCAGCGTGCGGTAGACGGTGGTGAGGCCAACCGCGGCTCCCCCCTCGCGGAGCTCCGCGTGCAGACGTTGCGCGCTGCGGAACTCGTCCGAGCGAGCGAGCAGCTCGACCACCTCCGCCCGCTGTCGGGTGTTGCGGACGGCACCGGGGATCGGATTCGTTGTCATCGACAGTCACCTCCTCCTTGCTCCGCCCGGTCCGGGTGTTCCGAGGATCGCGACGGTGATGCTAGCCGACAAGGTCACCGTGCCGGTCGAGGATCACACCGACGCAGGTCAGCGGAGCGGCAGGTCGGGCTCTCGGATGAGGTCGACGGCAGCCTGCCGGTGGTGTGGTGTCTCGATCGGCCCGATCAGCGCTGGCCGTCCGCCCGCGCTGCTGAGCAGGAGCAGCGCGGGCGCCCGATGGCAGGCACCGAGGCAGCCCGCCCGGATCAGGACCGCGTTCCGGCTGGACCCACCGCTTCGCGGACGGCACCGACGTAATCCGCCGGAGCCTCCGAACCGCCCGCTCGGCGTAGTGCGTGGCAGCGATGGCCGTCGCAGTAGATGACGGTGACCCCGGCGTGCGCGTTGACGTTCATCGGCCGTCCGGCGGGCGGCGGAAAGCCATCAGGGCCTGGTCCGCCCTCCGGTGCAGTACCGTCGAGTCGGAGAAGCCGGCCCGCCAGGCGGTCTCCCGGTGCCAGCCGGCCGGCGCGGCGAACTCCGCGCAGACGAGACCGGCCAGGGCGGTTGCCCGCTCGCGCAGCAGCGGCGCCATCGACGGTTCGCCGGCCAGCGTCGTCCACCACGCGGTCCAGGGATCTACTCCCGTGTCTGCCAGCGACGGGGCCGTGGACGGTGCGTCCCGCATCGCGTCACCGACGAGTAGCAGCCCGCCTGGCCGCAGCAGTTGCCGAGCCTCGGCGTACCAGTCGCGGACCCGGTCTTCGGGCAGATAGTGCACGGTCATCAGCGCCAGCACCACGTCGTACGGGCCACCGGCCGGCGCGAGCCACTGTGCGGTGTGGAGGTCAGCCCGGACGGTGCGCACGTGCGGCAACGCGGTGGCGGTCAACGCCAGCAGGAGCGGGTCGACGTCCAGCACGGTGACGTGCGCGCCGGGCCATCGACGCAGCACCGCTTCCGCGGTGGTGCCCGGCCCGCCGCCGACGTCGAGCACCCGCTCCGGTCGCCGCCCGTGAACCTCCTCGGCCGCGGCGAGGCCGGCGGCGAGAAGCTCGTCCCGACCCGGCTGGTAGTGCCGCATCACCGACTCCCAGTCCCGCCGCCACCGGGCCACGTCAGCGTGAGCGAGCATCGTCGCCATGATCGATCAGACCCGCACCGGCTCGACGTGGTCGTGCTCGTGCAGGCCGCCCATGTCCCACTCGGGGAACGGATCGGGCAGGGCCCGCCACGTCGGCTCCCCGGCGGCGACCTCCGGGTCGGTGAGCAGGCAGGCGGTCAGGGCGTCCCGCAGCCCGGCAGCGTCCAGACCGACGCCGATGAAGACCAACTCCTGCTGACGGTCACCGAACGTCGGATGCCAGCGGGACTCCAACTCGGTCCGCTCGACGGGATCCTCCGGCCACTGTCCCGACACCGCAACCGGGACACCGGCCGGGTCGCACCGCCCGGACGGACCTGCCTGTGACCAGAGAGCCACCGCGTCCGGCCGGCTGGCCAGCCAGAGGAACCCCTTCGACCGCACGACACCGAAGGCGTCCAGGCCGCCGGCGAGCAACTCCCACAGGCGCTGCGGATGGAACGGCCGGTGGTCGCGAAACACGATGCTGGAGATGCCGTACTCCTCGGTCTCCGGCACATGCTCACCGTTGAGTTCGGCCACCCAACCGGGCGCGGTCTCCGCTCGCTCCAGGTCGAACCGGCCGGTGTTCATGATCACCGCCGGTGACACCCGACCGCGCACGGCACGGACCTGCCGGGCGGCCGGGTTGAGCCGGGTCAGCAGCGCCTCCACCACCGTGAGGTCCTCCGGGGCCACCAGATCGGTCTTGTTCACCACCAGCACGTCGGCGAACTCGATCTGGTCGACCATCAGGTCGGCGATGCTCCGGTCGTCGCCCTCGTACGCGGCCAGGCCGCGCGCTTCCAGGGTCTCCCCCGCGTCGATTCGCGCCAGCAGACCCGCCGCGTCGACCACGGTGACCGTGGTGTCGAGCCGAGCCAGATCATCCAGGATCTGCCCGCCCTCCACCCCGAAGGCGAACGTGGCGGCCACCGGCATCGGCTCGGAGATCCCGCTGGACTCGATCAGCAGATAGTCGAACCGACCCAACCGCGCGAGGCGGGCCACCTCGTCGAGCAGGTCGTCGCGCAGCGTGCAGCAGATGCAGCCGTTGGTCAGCTCGACCAGGCGTTCCTCGGTCCGCGACAGCGCCCCGCCGTCCCGGACCAGCGCGACGTCAATGTTGATCTCGCTCATGTCGTTGACGATCACCGCCACCCGCAGCCCGTCCCGGTTGGCCAGGACGTGGTTGAGCAGGCTGGTCTTGCCGGCACCGAGAAACCCCGACAGGACCGTCACCGGCAGCCGGCCGGTCACGGCTGTTCCACCACCTGACGCCCCTTGTACAGGCCGCAGTGCGTGCATGCCCGGTGCGGCACCACCATCTCCTTGCGCGGACAGGGGCAGGGAATCAACTGCGGCACACTCGCCTTCCACTGCGCCCGCCGGTGACGGGTGTTCGACCGCGACATCTTCCGCTTCGGAACGGCCACAGGAACTCCTTCAGCTCGGGGTCACGGCACAGACTACCGGTATCGGTTTTCGTTTTCACAGGCCGCCTTGACCAGCCGGCGGCACAGGAGCTGTCACTGGAACACGTAAACAAATGCGCAACTGAACATGTATCGTTGGCCCCGAGAGCGAGGCACGCAAAGGAGGGCGACATGAGCACGGACACCATCCACCCCACCCATACCGCCGGACACCAGCACACGCACGGCCCCGAGTGCGGGCACGTGGGCGTGCGGCATCTCGGGCACGTGGACTTCCTGCACGACGGGCACCTGCACCACGCCCACGACGGGCACTACGACGAGTGCAGCGTCGAGGGGCACAGCCCCGCCGAGGCACACGAACACCGGCACGCCGAAGGCTGCGGGCACGTGTCGTTCGCCCATGACGGCCACACCGACTACCTGCACGACGGGCACGTGCACCACGCCCACGACGGGCACTACGACGAGTGCGCGTCAAGCGAGCACGTGGTGGCCGAGGAGCACGACCACATCCACGGAGACGGGTGCGGCCACTCCCCCGTGCTGCACGGCGACCACTTGGACTACGTGCACCACGGCCACCGGCACGCCGCACACGGCGGCCATTACGACGAGCACTGAACCCGGTTCCGACAGGGCTCGTCCCGCCCCGGTCGGAAGCCGGGGCAACTCAGGCGCCAGTCCGTGCTGCGGCTGCTCCATCGCCACGACACCAGGGATGGGCGGTGGACAGCCCGCCCGGGCGGGCCGGCACTCATGATCATTGCTACACCGGGGTGTCGGTGATGGTGCACTCCACCGCACCCGCGAGTCGCACCGTGCGATCGGCGAGGGCCGCGTCGGCGGCGTCGTGACTGGCGTAGACCACCGCCGCTCCGGCCCGGACCCGTTCGGCGAGCAGGTCGTGGACGCGTTGCCGGCTCGTCGCGTCGAGGGCGACCGTGGGCTCGTCCAGCACGTAGATGTCGGCGACCTGGACGAGCGCCTGGGCGATGAGGGTGCGCTGACGCTGCCCGCCGGACAGCTCACGCAACCGCCGCCGGGCCAGGTGGACGAGGTCGAGCCGCTCCATGATCGTGCTCACGGCGGCACGGTCGTCGCGATTCAGGCGTCGACGCGGCCGGAACCGACCGATCTGCACGCACTCCGCGACGGTCAGCGGGAGCGCGTCGATGCCGCTGGTGCGCTGCGGGAGCAGCGCCAGCCGGCAGCCGGCCCGGCGCCGGACGCTGCCCTCGGCCGGCTCCTCGACGCCGGCCAGCAGGTGCAGCAGAGTGCTCTTGCCGGAACCGTTCGCGCCGGTCACGGCGACCGTGGCGGCAGCCTCCACGCGCAGGTTCACGTCTCGCAGCACCGGGATGCCGGCGTACCGGAAGGCCACGTGCTCGACGGTCAGGACCTCAGCGCCCAACGCTCCCCCAAATGATATCGATTATCAATTGCACTATAGTCGACCCGGTGATGGCGTCACTCCTCGAACCGTTCACCGTGTCCTTCGTCGTCCGCTCGCTGATCGGCGGCATCCTGCTGGCCGCGGTGTGCGCCCTGGTCGGCGTGTGGGTGATCGCCCGCGGCATGACCTTTCTCGGCGAGGCGATGAGCCACGGCATGCTGCCCGGTGTCGCCATCGCATCCATCTTCGGCGGCAACCTCGTCGTCGGGGCGGCCGCCAGCGCGTTCGCCATGGCGCTCGGCGTCAACGCCCTACGGCACAGCCGCGAGTTCGGGCGCGACACCAGCATCGGGCTGCTGTTCGTGGGGATGCTCTCGGTCGGGGTGATCGTCGTGTCGCACTCGCGGTCGTTCGCCACCGACCTGACCGCCTTCCTCTTCGGTGACGTGCTGGCCATCCGGTGGCCCGACCTGCTGCTGCTCGCCGCCGCGGTCGCCGTCGTCGCGGTGGCCTCCGCCATCTGCTACCGACCGTTCCTGGCGCTCACCTTCGACCCGCGCAAGGCCCGGACCCTCGGCCTGCGCCCCGAGGTCGCCAACGCCGTCATGCTGGCCCTGCTCACCATCACGATGGCTGTCGCCTTCAGCGTCGTCGGCACACTGCTCGCCTTCGGGATGCTTATCGCGCCCTCGGCGGCGGCAATGCTCGTGGCGCGCCGACTGCCGGCGGTGATGCTCACCAGCTTCGGCATCGGCTCGGTCGCGACCGTGATCGGTCTGTGGATCTCCTGGTACGCGGCGACCGCTGCCGGCGCCACGATCGCCGCCGTCGCGGTAGCGATGTTCTTCGGGATTCTCGGCGTGCGACGGGTCACGACCGCAGCGCGACGCCATCGGTCATCGGTCCCCACGCTCCCCCCCATCCCCGCACCGGAAGGATCTTCGTGATCACCAGCACCACCGGAAGGCTCCTCGGCGTGGCCGCCCTGGGCCTCACGCTCGCGATCTCCGCGTGCGGCTCGACAGGACAACAACCACAGGACGTCGAGGAGACGCCGCACGGCTACGTCGAGGGCGCCGAGGAACTGGCCGAAGCGCAGTCGACAATCGCGTACGCGACCCGCGGCGCCCAGCGGCTGCGCCTGCTCGACCTGCGCACCAGTGCGGAGAACGAGATCGGGCTGTCGGTCGGTGCCGAACAGCTCACCGAGGACGGCCGCTTCGTCTACGTCGACGGCGGCGACCGCACCCTCGAGATCGTCGACGCCGGAGTGTGGACTGTCGACCATGTCGACCACGTCCACTACTACCGGGCACCGTCCCGGTCGGTGGGCACGCTGTCGCTCGACGCACCGGTCCGGACGATCGCCGGTTTCGAGGCCCACACCACGGTCGGCACCACCGACGGGAAGGTGACGGTCCTCGACCGACGCGAACTCGAGGCCGGCAAGGTCGCCAAACTGGCCACGATCGACTCGAAGAGCTCCGCGCCGCTGGCCGTACCGTACGCCGAGCAGCTCCTCGTCGCCCTGGGCGACGATCCCCGGCGGCCGGCCGACCGCATCGTCGCCATGGACGCGAAGGGCCAGCCGACAGGTGCCTTCGAGGTGCCCTGCGCGGCGCCCCGTGGGTGGGCCGTCCTGCGTGGCGGCGCGGTCTTCGCCTGTGCGGACAGTTTCGTACGGGTCAAGCTGGAGGGCGACAAGCTCGCCGCCAAGACGCTGGCCTCCCCGCGGACACCGGTGGCGTCGGACGGGTTCGGCTACCGCCCGCGCAGCAACGAGGCCGCGGTGGCCGACCAGGCCGGCATCTGGTCGGTGAACGCCGCCAAGGCCACCCTGCGGTACGTGCCGGCCACCGGCCGCGAACTGGTGGCCGCTGCGTCACCTGCTGACGGCAGTACGGTGCTCGCCCTCGACGCGTCCGAGAACCTGATCAGCTATGACCTCGAGACCGGCAAGATCCTCGCCGAGAAGCCGCTGCGCGCCGCCAGCCTGACGCTGGACATCGACCGCGCCTACCTGGCCGATCCGAAGGCCCAGGTCATCCACGAGATCGACTACCGCGACGGGCTACGCACCGCCCGCGCGCTGCAGGTCACCGAACGACCGGATCTCGCCGTGGAGGTCGGCCGATGAGAGCACGACAGCTTCTCGCGATGCTCTTCGTCGGTGCCCTGCTGACCGGCGGCGCGGCCTGCGCCTCACGGGACGACTCCCGCATCGTGGTGACCACGAACATCCTCGGCGACGTCGTCAACGAGATCGTCGGCGACGAGGCCGAGGTGAGCGTGCTGATGAAACCGAACGCCGACCCGCACTCGTTCGCCATCTCGGCCCGGGAGGCGCACACCATGCAGACGGCCGACCTGGTCGTCTACAACGGCCTGGGACTCGAAGAGGGCGTCCTGCGCCACGTCGAGTCGGCGAAGGCCGAGGGCGTCCACACCGTCGAGGTGGGTGCCAGGATCGACTCGATGGAGTACCAGGACGGCGACGCCGCCGGCCTGCCGGATCCGCACTTCTGGACGGATCCGGAGCGGGTGGTCACGGCGGTGGGGCTGCTCGCCGACGACATCATCGAGCACGTCGACGGGGTGGACGCCCGCGCGGTGCGGGAGCGCGCGGAGGCGTACGCGAAGAGGGTCGGCGAGCTGGATGCGGACCTCGCGCGGCGGTTCGCCGCCATCCCGCCGGAGCGTCGGGTCCTGGTCACCAACCACCACGTGTTCGGCTATCTCGCCGATCGCTACGACTTCACGATCATCGGCGCGATCATCCCGAGCGGCACGACGCTCGCGTCGCCGAGCTCGTCGGATCTCGCCTCGCTGGTCACCGCCATCCGGACCCACCGGGTGCCGGCGATCTTCGTCGACACCTCACAGCCGGCCCGGCTCGCCGAGGTGCTCGTCTCGGAGGCAGACATCAACGTCAAGGTGATCGCCCTGTACTCGGAGTCGCTCAGTGAAGCCGACGGCGGCGCCCCCAGCTACCTGGCGATGATGCGCTTCAACGCCGAGGCGATCATCGGCGGCCTCTCCGGTTGACACACCCCCACGTCGGGCCGGGAAGCACCCCGTGTAGAGTTAATAGAAATGATTGTCAGTTGCAATTGAGGAGTAGTTCGTGAGGCATCGCAGAATCAGCGGCGCGGCCGCCCTGGTGGCCGCCACGCTGGCGCTCACCGCGTGCGCGTCCGATGCGGACGAGGGCAACGCACCGTCGGCCAGCTCGTCCGCCGCGGCCTCGGTGCAGGAGCCGGTGGCGATCACCTACGACGGCGGCATCTACGTGCTCGACGGCGAGGCGCTGAAGGTGGCGCACAACGTCGCCCTGCCCGGCTTCAACCGGGTCAACCCGGCCGGCAACGACACAAACGTTTTCGTCTCCACCGAGTCCGGGTTCCAGGTCCTCGACGGGGGCGCCGGCGAGATGACGGACATCAACTATGCAGGCCCCAAGCCCGGCCACGTGGTGCTGCACGGCGACCGCACCGTGCTGTTCACCGACGGCACCGGCGAGGTGCACAGCTTCGACCCGAAGACCCTCGCCGACGGCAAGCCCGAGGGACGCCAGTACAAGACCGCGCAGCCGCACCACGGCGTGGCCGTGGAACTCGCCGACGGCACCCTGGTCGTGACCCTCGGCACGGAGGAGTCGCGCCCGGGAGCTATCGCGCTGGACAAGGACGGCAAGGAGATCGCCCGCAGCGAGGAGTGCCCCGGCGTGCACGGCGAGGCGGTCGCCCAGGGCGAGGTCGTGGGCCTCGGCTGCACGGACGGCGTACTGCTGTTCAAGAATGGTGCCTTCGTGAAGGTCAGGAGCGCGGGTGCGTACGGCGCCGTCGCCACCCAGGTGGGCAGCGAGAAGTCGCCCGTCCTGCTCGGCGACTACAAGGTCGAGCCGGACGCGGAGCGCGAGTTCCCCGAGCAGTTCGCGCTCATCGACACGGCGGCCCAGAAGCTCCAGGTCGTGCCGATGCCCGAGGGCGTCAGCTACAGCTTCCGCTCGTTGGCCCGCGGTCCGCAGGGCGAGGGCCTGATCCTCGGCACCGACG
Source organism: Verrucosispora sp. WMMC514 (assembly GCF_027497295.1). Taxonomy (NCBI): domain Bacteria; kingdom Bacillati; phylum Actinomycetota; class Actinomycetes; order Micromonosporales; family Micromonosporaceae; genus Micromonospora; species Verrucosispora sp. WMMC514. Next base: position 1,139,844 of record NZ_CP114906.1, read on the forward strand.
GCAAGCTGCACGTGGTCGACCCCGCCTCCGGCAAGCTGACCAACTCGTGGCCGGTGGTCGGCGCGTGGCAGGAACCGATGCAGTGGCAGGAGCCGCGCCCGGCCCTGTTCGTCCGCGGTGACGACGCCTACATCACCGAGCCCGCCACAAAGCAGGTGCACCGGCTCGACCTCAGCACCGGCAAGGTCGTCGGATCGGTGACGCTCGACGCGGTCCCGAACGAGATCAGCGGCACGCTGTCGGCGCACTGACATCCCGGTGACCGGCGGTGGAGGCGACCTCGTCTTCACCGCCGGTCGCATCAGCGACAACCACTACGAGAGGGTGCGGATGAACGGCGACGAATACCACGACTCGGGCGAGTTCCTCGACCTGCTCAGTCTCGACGCGTGGCAGGCGCTGCGTGATCCGGTACGGTCCGCGTTGGCCGGCGCCGCACCGCAGGCGGGCCCCATTGTGGACCTCGGAGCGGGCAGCGGGCTCGGGACCCAGCTCATCGCCGAGGTGTTGCCGGCTGCGCGGATCCTGGCGGTCGAGCCGTCGGCCGTCCAGCGCGCGGCCCTGCTCTGCCGACTCGGCCCCGTCCCCGAGTTGCGGGAGCGGGTCACGGTGGTGGCCGCCGCAGCGCAGGACGTCCCCCTGCCGGACCGGATCGGCGGCGGGGTCGCGATGAACATGATCGGGCATCTGGCACCGCCCGCCCGTCGCGAGTTGTGGGGGCGGCTGCGCGACCGGCTCGCCGACGGTGCGCCCCTGGTGGTCAACGCGCAACCGCCGGCAGAGCCGATGGAGATTCCGGAGGCGGAGTTCGTGAGGGTGCGGGTGGGTGACCACACCTATGTGGGCAGCGGAGCGGCACAGCCGGACGGACCAGACACTCTGCGGTGGCGGATGCGCTACCAGGTGCTCGACCAAGACGGCCAATTGGTACGCGAGATCACGGCCGCCTACCAGTGGTTTGTCGTATCACCGGAGGCGATCATCGCCGAACTGTCCGCAGCCGGTCTCGACGCGGTCGTCGGCCCAATGGACGTGGTACGCGCGGTAGCCCGCTGATCCGGGCTTCCTCGCCGCCCTGCTTGCCACCAGTGGCAGCAGGGCGGCGATCTTTAGACCGAACACGGGGAGGTCCGTCCGGACGAGATCACCTCACTCCTCGCTGTGGCGGATGTCGCAGGCTACTGCGACATCCGCCAACAACTCGTCGTGACCCGACTCCGGCCCGGGTCAGATCGCGGTGAGGGCGAGGGTGGCGGCGTAGGTGCCGGGAGCGGTGTCGGTGGGCAGATCCAGCCGAAGACCGGCGTCCAGTTGAGCGGTTCCGCGGCCGGCGCCGATCCGAGGACACAGCCGGTCGTCAGGCCGGTGCCGCCGGAAAGACTGCCGGGCACCGTGGGACCCGGCGTCACCTCCTGCGCCGGGGGGTGCTTCCGTCAGCCCGCAGCGCTACGGCGGAGGTGTCCGACACGCGCACCCACACGGTTGACGACACCCTGATCGCGGCATCGTCGCGAAGGGACTCACGCTGGGGGCAGTCCTGACGCCGGTGGGGGGATGCGCCGGAAGTGCGGGTGGACGAAGACGGTGACGACGGCGGCCATGATCACCGTTCCGGCGACAATCGGCATCGCGCTCCCGAATTCATAGAGAGCGGTACCGGCGATGGGTGCGATCACGAACGTCAGGCCGGTGGTCGCGCCGGTGATCCCGGCGAGAGCGCCGGCCACAAGCACGGGCCTCCCCGCTATTCGGGGCAGACAGGCGGTCGCTCTGCTGCGGGCGCTGGCACGTCCGCAGCAGAGCGACCAAGTGCATTGCCAACGAGATCAGTTCGATGAAGCGACCCGGATGGAGGGGTTCAGATCGCGGTAAAGGTCAGGGTCGCTCGATAGACACCTGCCTCGGTGTGGGTGGGCACACGCAGTTCCAGCGTGGCGGCCAGTCGAGTACTGCCCAGGCCCTCTCCGGGTGTGGCGATAGCCAGGAGGCGGCTGACGGACAGGCCGTCTCCATCGGGGAAGCCGGTGGGCACGGGCGCGCCAGGCTCGACTCCTCCACCGGTCGCCTGAGCCGTCACTGTTGGTACCCAGCCGAGATAGCGTCCGGAGAACGACGCGTTGGTCGCCGCGAAACCGGAGCTCTGGCCGGATACGGACCAGCCCGGCGATCCGGACCGCGTGTCCGTTACCAAAACCGGCCGTAGCTGACCGGATGCCGCCCAGGACGTCCCGTCGGTGGCGAGCGTCATCGCCGGGAGATTGACCTCCCGGTCGTCAGGGTCGACGGACATGACCAGGGCTCCGGCGGAGTCGTCGATGGTCGCGACAATGTTCTGGGACGCACCGCTCGGGGGTTCCGGCTCCCCGCCGCCGTTGGTGACACGCACGGTCACGGGAGCTGATTCGGCGAGCAGCGTGTCACCGTCGTAGACCCGCACCACGATCTCCAGCCCATCCATCTCTGCCGTGGCGGTGAAGCGGTACGGACCGGTGATATTCGGCACGACCGACCATTCCGATGCCCCGGCCGCGCGCGTCGCCCACTCGTAGCGAGCATCACCGTGCGCCGGGTCGGTGGTGGCGGTCAGGGTCACGGCATCACCGCTGTCATAGCGGTCGGCGAGCCCGGTCACCGTCACTGTCGGTTTGGGGTCGGCAGCCGGCCTCACGGACAGCGTGAGGGTGTTGGCGGGGTCGTAGGCGATCCGGCCGGCCGGGGTGATGACCGCGACCCGGTACCGCGCGCCGTCATCGGCCGCGGACGCGGTGAACGACAGTGAGGCGCCGTTCTCGCCCGGCATCACGCTTGGCTCGGTCTCGCCGGTCCGCTGACGGAACCAGCGGAACTGGGTGAGCGCGGTCGGCGCCCCCTGGACCTCGGCCCTCAAGGTGACCTGGTCACCCACCTGGTGGTTGGTCGCACCAACGACGGTGGGGCGGCGGCCCGACGCACCGCCATGGTCGTCGATCACGATGGTCACCGGATCCGTGATCATCCGCTCGCCGTTGCCGAAGGTCACCTCCGCGCGAACCTGTGCACCGTTGAGGCCCTGCTCGGCGGTGTACTCGTGGTAGACGCCGGTCAGGCCCATGTCGTACCACTGTTCGCTGCCGGGCCACTTCCACTCCCACCGTACGGTGTCCTCGGTCGCGAGGGTGGGGTCGGCCACCAGGTCGAACTTCACGGTGTTGCCGGTGTGGTAGTGGTCGGGCAGCGCGCGCAGGAAGAGCAGTTGCTCGTCCGGGTTGAGCTGCCGCACCTGCAGGGACCGGACGAGCGGCCGGAAGAAGTCGTTGACCTGGACCGTCCTGCCGCTGTGCGCGTAGGTGCGGTAGGCGTCGAAGTCGAGGTGCCAGTTGTTCCACTCCGCCGGGATGTTCTCGTACCTGAGATGGCGTACGTCCTCGATGTTGTCCGATTCGGCGAGCACCACCTTGCTGGAGGTGTTGCTGGCGCTGGGCCGGATCGTCCAGGCGAAGTGGGTCAGGTTGTCGGTGTTCGGGTAGAACTCATCCAGCGTCAGGTCGAACGAGCTGCCGGCGCGGTAGACCGGCTGAAGGCCGGAGACCACCGCGTGGTTCCACTTGATCTCGCCGCGGAAGACGTCGGACTGGGCGATGACGATCCCGTTCTTGACGATCTGGAGGGCGTACGACGCGTAGCCGGTGAAGTTCGCGTCCGGCGGCTCGACGGACAGCACGTCGCCGTCCAGGCCCATACCGAACCCGGAGGCGCCCCACCGCCCGGACGAGGCCGCCGCGAGGCGGGCAAGCCGCATCGTCTCACCTTCCTCGAGCGCCCGGTTGTCCGTGAGCTGAATCTTGATGTCGTCGCCCATGTACAGGTTACGACCGTCACCGATGAACTGGCCCTGAATCGCCGGCACCGCGTTGGCGACGTTCAGACGCACCCACGGGGTCGAGGAAATGACCGTGGTGCCCTGACGGACGTTGGCGCGGATCTCCCGCGTGTTGTCGCTCGCCTCCACGCGGTACACAGCCGTACCCGTCGCCGCGTCCGGACCGAGGCCACTGAAGGCGATGCCGCTGCCGCCGCCGGTACCACGAATCGACCAGGTGACATTCTGGCCTTCACTCAACGTGAAGCCCTTCATCGTCGCGGTCATGGTCTCGCCCCCGACATACGACGCCTTGTCCAGCTCGACCGTGAACGGAACTCCCGACGGGTCGGTGACCTGGACGGTCACGGGATCTGAGGTCGAGGTCGCAGCCAGGTTGCTGACGGCCGGGACGAACCGCGCCGTCATCGAGTGGGAGCCGACGGCCGGAGTCGTGACCATGCTGGCCGAACCCGCGACGACCGGTGCGTGACCGATCACGTTGCCGTTGTCCCGGAACTCCAGGTAACCGCTCACGCTGGCGGGTACGACGTTCGCGGTCAAGGTGACCGAGTCACCCGCGGTCAGCGTGGTCGCCGACGCCGACACCGACGTCGTGGTCGCCACCTGCACCGGCGCGTCGCCGACGATGAACGTGTACGTCGCGGTGTCACTCACCGGCGCGGCGCCGACAGCGGCGCCCGCACGCACGGTCAGGTCATACGAACCGGGCGCGGTGAACGCCCAGTTGGCATGCATATGCACCCGCCCGAGAGTGAAGGACTTGACGTCCTCGTCGCTGGACCACAACCGCCGCACCTGCTGGCCGAGCGCGCCGCCCTGCCACACCTCGACATCGCCTGGACCCTCGACATCCACCAGCGTCAGCGTCGTGTCGTCGTTGTCGAGCGTTCCCGCCGGCACCGACTCGGTGGAGAACCCGGCCCACAACTGACCCGGCGCCTGGGTCTCAGGGATCATCCACACCGCTGCGCCCGCTGGCGCGACGAACTCATAACCGGCCGGCAACTGCGCCACGTAGGAGTCGTTGTCGATGTGGAACCACACCTTGTCGGCGTCATAGCGCGTACCCACGTCCGGTATGTCGGCCTTGCTGCCGAGTTGCAGCGAACCATCGTCCCAGAACGTGGCGATCGCGTCCGCGTGGACGTCGGCGATCACCGTCTTCTGCGCCGGAGGCGGGGCTGGCCCATCCGCCGCACCGGCCGAAGCCCGCGGAAGCAACACGACGCCCGTTCCCGCCACGGCCACTGCCAGCAGGGCAGCGAGGGCTCGGCTCATTGTCATAGGTCGGCGCATCCAACGCCGGAGAGGTTCCATGCTACGACGCTCCTCAGTAGGTGGATCGCCATCATCATCGAAAACGAAGCTCATTTGCAATAGCGAGCATCCGAACGATCATGGCCTCTCCTGCGCCAATCGGCGGACGCGACCAGTCGACCCCGGCGACGCGGTGCCACGCCCGCGAACCCAACCGACCGGGCCACCTTGCGCTGCCAATCGACCGGCGCAGACCACTGACCAACCACCGGGGCCAAGCAGGCACGATCACCGGGTTAGCGATCGGGCTGCATGTCCTCGGCCTGCTCGTCTCCGCGGTGGTGGTGATCGGTCTGAACGCTGCCGTCATCCCCCCATCGGCGACCGCGCATTACCTGTGGGCAGGCGTGACCGGTGGCACGATCTCCGCCGACGAGGTGACCCGGTACCAGATCGACTGGCAGATCCGTACGCCCGGGGTGCTGCTGGCGGCCTGGGTGGGTGCCGGCTCGGCGCTGTCGGGGTTGCCCTCCAAGTGCTGGTGCGCAACGCTCTCGCGGACCGTAAATGCTGGGTGTCTCCTCGGCGCCTCGGTCGGTGCGGTCGCCGTCACCGTCTCCGGCGGGCTCGCCGCCGCCGTGTACGCCGTCTCGCGGGAGCCTTTGTCGGAGCGGTGGCGGCCACCGCGCTGGTTGTTCCTGGCGTCCTGGACTCGGGCCGGGCTCGCCCCGCTGCGACTCGTGTTGACCGGCGTGGTGATGTCGTTCGGTTTCCAGTCGTTGATGGCGATGATCGTGTACTTTTCGCCGGACAGCAAGGCCACCAGCACGCTGCTGTTCTGGTCGATGGGCGACTTCGGGGCCGTCACCTGGGGGCGCTGCCCCCGGGTGGCGGCCGTGGTGTTCGCCGGCATCGTCCTGCTGGCCAGGCAGGGCCGGACGCTGGACGTGATGACCTTCGGCGACGAGAGGGAGTGTGTCGATTTCGGCTCTGTCTCACATTCGGTGGTGACGGAGGGTGCTGGTCAGCTGAGCAGGATTCGATGGCGCAGGAAAGCGAAGCCCGCTCGTCCGTACATTACGAACCCCTTCACCGGCCTACGACGGACGGCCGGTCACCGTTGCGGCTATGGGGTCGAACCGAACCTCGACGGGTCCGGGGTCCCCTTCACCGGCCTACGACGGCCGGTCACCGTTGCGGGAAAATGTCCCACTGGCCTCCGAACATCAACGCGTCGTCCGCCTTGGCCAGCCCACCCGGGCCGGCCTCCGTTCCGGGCGCGAGGACTTCTACCGGACCAACCGGGATCTCACCGCCGTCACCGGCCCACCCCGGCCAGTCCCCGTTGCGGGGGCTACTCCCCGGCCCACCCGGAGATCTCCCGCAGCCTTCACCTGCCCCGGACCGGTCTCCGTTGCCGCGCACCAGTGAGCCCCGTGTGAGCCCGGACGTTTGATCACCTGGCAATACTGAGCAGCATGGCCCGGGATCCGCAGGGGCATCTAGCTGGACGGAAAGGTACCCCTGCGGACTGCCGGGCACCTGGCATCACGAGTCGGATTCAACTTCTAATCCCAAGGCCGCAGGTTCGAATCCTGCCGGGCGCGCCTCCCGTCTCCTCGTCGTCAGCCTGCGGCAACGCGCCCGCGCTGTCGCAGGAGGGCGAGTAGGCCGTGACCGTCCTCGATCCGGGCGTCCGGTCGCAGGTCGGGTGGGGACGGCTCGCGGTCGGTGCGGGGCGAGCGCATCAGGATCGCGGCGCCGGCACCGGCCCGACGAGCGCAGGCCACGTCGCGGTGCACGCTGTCGCCGACGAACCAGCAGTCGCCGATCGGTATGCCGACGGCGTCGGCCGCCAGCCAGGCCAGGCGGGGATTGGGCTTACGGAGCCCGGCCTCGTCGCTGTAGAACTCGGCCACGAACAGGTCGGACAGCCCGGCAGTGGCGAGGAAGTCCCGATGTGCCGCCCCGCAGAGCGCGTTGCTGACCACCGCCATGGGTAGACCCGCGACGGCCGCGGCCCGCAACGCCTCCAGGATCCCGGGGCGGACCTGCCACTCCGATCGCCACGCCCAGGCGTACGCCAGCGGGGTCGCCGCTTCCTCGACCGCCGTGCGCGCCGCTCTGGGCCAGGTGCCGGTGACGAAGTTCGCCCACACCTGCGCGTGTGGCAGTTCGACGGGATCATCCGAGCGGCCGGCGTCGTCGCGCCACCGCGCGTAGGCCCGGCCGCCCTCGGTCAGGTCGGCGGCGATCTGCTCGGCCGACACGATGCCGCCGATCAGGTCGAACAGCCGACGCACCAGTTCCGGTGGTGCCGGTGGCTGTCGTGGAGCGTCGGCCAGAACACCGCCGAAGTCCAACAGGAGCGCGCGGGGCGATCGCAGCATGCCGCCATCCTTCCGCACCCAGGCGCGCGGACCGAACAGCCACCGCCAGGCCACGTCACCGTCAATCTTGGACAGTTCCCGTTAGCGCGTAACGCGTAACGGAAACTGTCCAAGATTGGCTCGGTCTGGCATGCGGCGTCTGAGGCCGGTGGTCAGTTGGGCTGGCAGGGGGTGCCGTTGAGCTGGAAGTCGGTGGGGCGGTCGTTGGTGCCGGAGTAGGTGGCCTGGAAGCCGAAGCTCACCGTGCCGTTCGTCGGCAGGCTGCCGTTCCAGGCCGCGTTGCGCGCGGTCACATTCCTGCCGGACTGAGTGACCTGCGCGTTCCAGGCGTTGGTGACCTGCTGGTTGCCGCCGAAGGACCAGGTCACGGTCCAGCCGGTCAGGGCGGCACCCCGGTTGGTGACCCGGACGTCCGCGGTGAAGCCGGTGTTCCACTGGTTGACCGTCCAGCTCACCGCGCAGCCCGCGGGCCCGGTGGTCGGCGGCGGCGTCGTGGGAGGCGGCGTGGTGGGAGGGGGAGGCGGCGTGGTCGGCGGGGGCGGCGTGGTCGGGGGTGGCGTGGTGCCGTCGCGGGGCGGGAAGCGCAGGATACGGTCGTCTGTCGCGGCCGGTGTGCCCCGGCCGTCCCGGTTGCTGGTCGTGACCCAGAGCCAACCGTCCGGACCGTACTCGACGGTGCGCAGTCGCCCGTAGTTGCCGGTCAGTTCGGCGGTGGGGGTGCCGACACCGCCGGAGGTGTTCAGCGGCACGTTCCACAGCCGGTTGCCGCGCAGGCTGGCCACGAAGAGCCGGTTCCCGGCGATCGCCGCACCGCTCGGTGACGCCTCCGCCGGGGTCCAGGTGAGCAGTGGGTCACGGAAGCGGGGGTCGTTGGCCCTTCCCTCCACCGTGGGCCATCCGTAGTTGCCGCCGGCGACGATCAGGTTGATTTCGTCCCAGGTGTTCTGACCGAACTCCGTGGCATACAGCCGACCCTGGGCGTCCCAGGCCAGCCCCTGCACGTGGCGGTGGCCGAGGCTGTATACCGGTGACCCGGCGGTCGGGTTGTCCGGCGGAACGGTGCCGTCGGGTCGGATGCGCAGGATCTTGCCGTTGCGGCTCTGCGGGTCCTGCGCCGACGCGGTCTGTCCGGCGTCGCCCACTCCGACGTAGAGCATGCCGTCGGGTCCGAACGCGATCCGGCCGCCGTTGTGGATCGCCGCCCGGTTCAGCCCGGTGAGGATCGGTTGCTGGGTCTGCGGTGCGGTGAGCCGGAACCGGGCGATCCGGTTGTCGGTCGCGGTGGTGAAGTAGACGTAGATCCAGCCGTCCTGAGCGTAGGTCGGCGACACGGCCAGCCCGAGCAGGCCACCCTCGCTCACCGGAGTCACACCCGAGATGGTGACCACCGGCTCCGGCGCCTGGCCTGGGCGGACCCGCACCACCTGCCCGGTGGGTCGTTGGGCGACCAGCGCACTGCCGTCGGGCAGGAAGTCCATCCCCCACGGCACCTGCAGGCCGGTGGCGACCGTCTCGGGCCGGGAGAAGTCGAAGTCGCCGACGGCGAGCAACGCGGGTGCCGCGTCACCGAGGGCGCCGGATGGACGTTCGGCGTTCGGGACCGCGCCGGCCAGGCCGGCGACGCCGACGCTGCCGGCGACCAGACTGGCGGTGAGTACAGCCCCGACCGCGAGTCGGATCTTCATGCCACCCCCTCATGCATAGATGCAAGTAAATCTAACACGATGCCACGCCGGCTCCGGATATCGCTGGCCCCGGCCGCGCCGCCGGCCGTACCGTCCACGCCATGCGCCTGCGCGAGGAACTGACAGCCGATCGGGACGCCGTGAACGAGTTGCACCGGCTTGCGTTCGGCAGCCACGGCGAGGTGGTGGCGGCGCTCGTGCGGGCGCTGCGGGACGACGATCCGGAGGCCCTCAGCCTGGTCGCGGAGGAGGACGACGAGGTCGTGGGCCACGTGCTGTTCAGCCGCAGCCTGCTCGACGCGCCACGTCGACTCGTACCGGTGCAGGTGCTCAGCCCACTCGCGGTCGTACCGGACCGGCAGCGCCGCGGCATAGGCGGCGCTCTGGTCACCCACGGGCTGCGCCTGCTCGACGAGCGGGGCGTGCCGGCGGTCTTCCTGGAGGGCGACCCGCGTTTCTACGCCCGCTTCGGCTTCGCCGCCGCCGGTGGCCTGGGCTTTCGTCGACCGTCGCTGCGCATTCCGGCCCCCGCCTTCCAGGTGGCCAGGCTCTCCGGCTACGAGCCGTGGATGACCGGCACGTTCGTCTACTCGGCCACCTTCTGGCAGCAGGACTGCGTGGGGCTCCGCGAGGACGGCAGCGGCTGAGTGTGACGGATGGGCGACGTAGCGTCCATCCCGACGTCACCTACAGTCATCACGGCCACTGCCGTGTGTTATTCTCCGGCGTCGATCTCCGCAGCGCGCACCCGGATCGGGTCGTTTGTCGCAAAGGACGCCTTCCCGATGCCGGCCCTGCCCAACCCGATCACGTCGCCCACCACGGTGGACCGCCCGGCCGCCGGCGCGTTCGCGTTCATCTTCACCCGGTTGCCGGCGCTGCTGCGGCTCTCCTGCGGGCTGTTCTGCCTCCCGGTGGCGCTCGCCGTGCGTACCCCGCCGGTACGTCCGGAACTGCTGCTACCGGCGGTGGCGGTGCTGACCGCGTGGTCGCTCTGGTACGCCTCGCGCGCCTGGCGGGACGGCCTCGGCACCCGACTCGTCGCCGTCGACGTGGCGTTGACCAGCGCGGCGTGCCTGGCGATTCCGGTCCTGGTCGCGCCCGAGGTGCTGCCCGGCGAGGCGAGTTGGATCGCCGTGCTGGCGAGCACCACCGTGATCAACGCGCAGGCGACCGCTGCGGCCCGGCTGTCCATTCCGGCCGGGCTGCTGGTCGTCGCCGCCTACGCCACGGGTGCGCACACGGCCGGAAACCCGACCGAGGCGTGGGCCCACGCGGTCACCCTGCTGGTCCAGACCGGCTGCACGGCGATGATGACCGCGGTGATGCGCCGACGTATCGCCCGCGCCGACACCGCGTTCGTGGCCGCGCAACGGGCCACCCGTAACGCCACGGTCGCCCGGATCGCGCGGGAGGCGGAACGACGGCAGAACCGCGACCTGCACGACACGGTGCTCGCGACCCTCACCATGGTCGGGCAGGGCGCGGTGGGCGGGCCCTCCCCCGTGTTACGCGAGCGGTTTGCCGCCGATCTGCGTACCCTCGCCGCCCTGGCGGAGGCGCGCTCCGTGCCGCACGACGCGACGGCCCGGCTGGACGAGCGCCTGCGGGCGGTGCTCGCCCGGCTGCCCGGCCTACCGGTCGCCGCCGACCTACCACCCTGCACGGTGGCGGCACCGGTCGCGGAGGCCGTCGCGGAGAGCGCCCACGCCGCGCTGGCGAACGTGGTGAATCATGCTCCCGGCGCGCGGGCGACACTGCGACTGCGGCGGTTCGCCGACACCGTCACGGTCGAGGTGAGCGACGACGGTCCCGGTTTCGACCCGGGCACAGTGCCGGCGCACCGGTACGGTCTGCGTGAGTCGGTACGAGGCCGGATGGCGACGATCGGCGGCCACGCCGACGTCGACTCCGCTCCCGGTCGGGGCACCCGGATCCGGCTGGAGTGGTCGGATGTCGGCTGAGCGGTTGCCGGGCGGCCCCGGTACGCGCGAGACCGGATTTCGGCGACGGTCAGGCGGGGCGGTGTTCCGCCCGTGGCGGATCCGGTCGGGTCCGGCACCGGCGCAGCGGCTGAGGCCGGCGCCCGACGAGATCGGTGCGGTCCGGGCGGCCGCCGCGGTGGCCCGCATCTCCGACCGGGGCGCCCGGATCGTCGCGGTCACCATCGCGCTGGTCTGGCATCTGGCGATCGGGCTGCCCGCGGTGCTGGCCGCCGGGTCGGCGCTGGCCGTGCCCGCGGTGGTGCTGGGTGGCTGGTTGCTCGTGGCGGCGCTCGGCGTGATCGCCGGCATCCGACTGCTACGCGACACGCCGCTGCCGGCCGCGCCGCTGGCCGGCCTGCTGCTCGTCGTGGACGTGGCGGTCTTCGCCGCGGTCGGTCGGTCGCATCTGTTCAGCCCGGCGAACTGGGTGTGGGGCACTCTCGCCTGGTTCTTCCTGGTGGCGCTCTGGGGGCAGCCGGTGGGCCGGCTGCTCGCCCTGCTGGCCGCGCACGCGGCCACCGCGCTGACCGCCGTCGTGCTGCACGGCGCTACGCAGGCCGCCGATCTGGCTCGGGCCACGATGGCGCTCTACGGCACGTCGTCGTTGCCGGTGGCGGTCTTCGCCGGTGCGGCGGCGCTCGCCGCGCTGTCCCGGCAGCGGGCCGCCACGGCGGCAACCACGAATGCGATGGTGGCCGAACGGGAAGCCGCCGAACGTGCCCGGCACGAGCGGGGCGAGCGGCTGAACCTGGTCAGTCGCGCCGCCAGCGAGGTGCTCACCGAGTTGGCCCGTGGGCAGGCCGATCCGGCCGACCCGGAGGTCCAGCGCCGCTGCGTACGCGCTGCCGCTCGGCTGCGACGCCTGATCGCCGAGTCCGACGACGTGCCCCACCCGTTGCTGCACGAACTGCGGGCCGCAGCCGATCTGGCCGAGCGCAACGGCCTGCCGATCGACCTGGTCACAATTGGTTCACCGCCACCGTTGCCGGTGCGGATCCGCAGGGGCCTGGCGGATCCGCTCACCGCCGGACTCGCGGACGCACGGGACTGGGCCCGGCTGACCGTCGTCTCCAGCCCGGACGAGGTGGTGGTCAGCCTCGTAACACCCGACCGGGAGGGCCCGGACGACCCCGGGCATCCGGCGGAGGACGACGGGCAGGTGGAGCACCTCTACGAACGGGACGGGAAGATCAGATGGACGCAGACGCGCTGGCACCGGTGACGCCGGGACGGCCCGTCGGTGTGGCGATCGTGGACGACCACCCGGTGGTCATCGACGGGGTGCGCGCCTGGCTCGCCACCGAGCCCCGACTGACCGTGCTGGCCACCGGTGACGATCCGGACGAGGTGTTGCGAACGGCACCGCAGGCCGACGTGATCCTGCTCGACCTGCGGTTGCACGGACGGTTGGTGCTGGACAAGCTCGCCGAGCTGAGTTCCGCCGGACGGCGGGTGGTGGTCTACTCAGAACACTCCGACCCGGCGACGATGCTGGCCGCGTTGGACGCCGGTGCGGTGGCGTTCCTCGCCAAGCACGAGGGACGGGAACACTGTGTGGCGACCGTGCTGGACGCGGCGAGCGACCGGCCGTACGTCGCGCCGGCGCTGGCCGGCGCGATGGTCGGTGATCCGCGACCGGATCGGCCGATGCTGTCCGACAAGGAGCGTGAGGCGCTGCTGTTGTGGTTCCAGTCGATGTCGAAGGCGTCGGTGGCCCGGCGGATGCGGATCAGCGAGCACACTGTGAAGCAGTACGTCGACCGGGCGCGGATCAAGTACACGCGGGCCGGTCGCCCGGCCGCCACCAAGGCGGCGCTGCTCGCCCGGGCGATCGAGGACGGACTCGTCCGACCAGAGGAAATTGGTATCTACCGGTCGCGCGCGTCGACCGATCGGCCGACCCCCTAACGGGCGTCATGACAGCGGCGGAAGTCTCGGCGAGGCTCATGGGTAGATGCCGTCCGCACCGGAGGTTCCCGACGATGCACGATGACGCGTCCCCGTTCTTCATCGCACCGCACCGGTTCGACGCGGTGGACGACGGTACCGGCCCGGTGCTGGACCGGCGGCACGAGCTGGTCCCGGCGAGCGGCGAGCAGGTGCTCGACCGCCACCGGGTGGACGTGGCCGGCTATCTGCTCGGTCCCAGCGACGCCTACCGCGCCTGGTCGTTGCCCGCCCCGGTGGCGCTCACCGTCACCGACCACCGGCTGACGTACGTCGGTGGGGACCGGCAGCGCACCGACCTGGGCGCCAGGCACCGCGGCACAGCCCGCCTGCCCGCACTGGTCAGCGGGCAGATCCGCTGGCAGTGGCCGTCGCGGCTGGAGTTGGCGCCCGCCGCCGACGGCAACCCGGCGACGTTGCTGGTGGTCTGTGACGCGCTGCGGACGATCCGGCAGCCGGCGCTCGCCCTGGTCGGTCCCGGCGACCGGATCGGCGAACTCGCCCGGCAGCTGCGCCACGCGATCGCCACGTTCCGGCTGGTCCGACCGGAGCTGGTGGACCTGTCCCCGCCGGAGCGGGACGCGCTGGCCCGGCTGACCCGGACCGCGTCGCTGAGCGGCACGGGCCGGGTGCTGCTGCCCGGTGCCCTGCCGGTGGAGTTCCACTCCCGCGAGGACTACTACCGACCGAGGCACGGCGACGCGCAGCCGTACGACGCGGCGTCCGGCCAGCGGTAGGCCGCCGACAGCCCGCAGGGCTCGACCTGCTTCAGCGGGGCGCGGAACGCCGGTCCTCGGCGTCGAGCACCGCCGCCTCCTGCGGGGTCGGTGCGCTGCCGCCGAGATGCGCCGGCAACCACCACCGGTCCGCCGGGGTGGCGGGCTGGTCCGGGTACTCCCGCTGCGCCCGGTCGACAAGCGCGGTCAGCCGGGTACGCAGTTCCTCGGTCATCGCGGCGGGGTCCGGGTATCCGGACGGATCCATCGGCTCGCCGACCAGGATGGTGATCGGGGTGTGCCGGCGGGTGAGCGTACGCGGTCGCCCCTTCGTCCACAGCCGTTGGGTGCCCCAGAGCGCGACCGGCAGCACCGGTACCCGCGCCTCACGGGCCATCCGGGTGGCTCCGCTCTTGAGCTCCTTGACGGTGAAGGAGCGACTGATCGTCGCCTCGGGAAACACGCCGACCACCTCACCCGAGCGCAGCGCGGCGACCGCGGCGGCGTACGAGTCGGCGCCGGCGCGCCGGTCCACCGGGATGTGACGCATGCCGCGCATCAACGGCCCGGACACCCGGTGCCGGAACACCGAGTCCTTGGCCATGAACCGGACGAGTCGCCGGGATTCGAGGGCACCCAGTCCGCAGAAGATGAAATCCAGGTAGCTGACGTGGTTGCTGGCGAGCACCGCCCCGCCGGTGCGGGGAACGTGGTGGTCGCCCTCGACGGTGAGCCTGAGGTCGAGGACCCGGAACATCGTCTTGGCGGCGGCGATAACGGGCGGGTACACGAGTTCCGGCATTCCGGAACTTTACCCCGAGTAGGTTACGCACCGGTAGGGACGGTGGTCGCCGTGATCCGCCGGAGCGTGGCCGGGTCACCCGTCGCCCGGTCGGGGCGACCCGGCCGCGCCGGTCACCCGGCGAGCGAGTGCAGGTCCACCCGGCCACGGGCGAAGGCGTCCACCCGACCCCAGCGGCCGGGAATGTCCAGCACCTCGATCCGACCCATGCCGACCGGCAGCCGCGGCTCGACCGCCAGGTGCCCCTCGTGCGGCTCCAGGCCGAGCATCGTCCGCAGCAACAGCAGCGGCGCCCCCGTCGACCACGCCTGCGGACTGCACGCCGTCGGGTACTCCACCGGGAACTTCGTCTGCTCACGCGGGTAGCCGCCGAACGCCTCGGGCAACCGTCCGTCGAAGTACCGGGCGGCGTCCAGGATGCCGTTGGCGATCATGGCGGCCTCCTCGGCGAAGCCGTACCGGCGCAGCCCCCAGGCACAGAACGAGGTGTCGAAGGGCCAGACGGTGCCGTTGTGGTAGCCGATCGGGTTGTAACGCACCTCGCCCTCGGCCAGGGTCCGCACCCCCCAGCCGGTCCAGAGCCGTGGCCCGACCAGGTGGTTGGCGATCTGCTCGGCCCGCTCGTCGTCGACGATCCCGCTCCAGAGCAGGTGGCCGATGTTGGAGCTGAGCACGTCGCACTGTCGTCCGTCGGGATCGAGCGCGAGCGCGTAGTAGCCGCCGTCCTCGACCCACCAGTCCCGGTTGAACCGCTCCTTCAGGGCCGCGGCCTCCCGCTCCAACTGGTCGGCGTACGCCGGGTCGTCCCAGAACTCGCGGGCCAGCCGCGCGCCGCGCATCTTCGCGTCGTACGCGTACCCCTGCACCTCGCAGGTGGCCCGGGGAAACGGCGGCAGCGTGCCGTCGCGGTAGGAGATGGAATCCCAGGAGTCCTTCCAGCACTGGTTCTCCAGGCCGGTGTCGGTGTTCCGCCGCTCATACCAGATGTAGCCGTTGCCGACCAGGTCGGCGTAGTCGTCGATCCACTTGAAGGCCCGGCGGCACTCCTGCTCCAACTCCTTGACCAGCGCGCCGTCGCCGCTCCACTGCTCGTACTCGTCGAGCAGCACCACGAACAGCGGCGTCGAGTCGACCGCTCCGTAGTACGGCGAGTGCGGTTGCTCCTCGAACGCGGCGCTCTCGCCGTACCGCATCTCGTGCAGGATCCGGCCGGGGTCCTCTTCCCGGAAGTCGTCGAACCGGGTGCCCTGCAGGGCCGCGAGGATCCGCAGCGTGGTCGCGCTCAGCTGCGGTGTGAACGGCAGCGTCTGCAGGCAGGTCAGGATGCTGTCCCGGCCGAACATGGTCATGAACCACGGCAGGCCGGCGGCGGGCAGGGTCTGACCGCCCAGCGAGAGCGGCGAGAAGCGCAACGCCGCCAGGTCGACGATGCACTTGCGGTACGTCGCGGCCAGCCGGTCGTGCTCGCTGTTCACCGTCGGCGCCTTGGCGATCCACTCCTCCAGGTCGTGCTGCAGGGCGAGCCGCTCGGTGCCGTGCGCCTGCAACCCGAGACGCAGGTCCCGTCCGCCCGGGCCGACCGCCAGGGTCTGCACGTCGATGCGGGTGTTCCACTGCTCGTTCGGTTCCAGGTGGATGGAGTACGCGAAACCGTTGCGGTCGTACCGGGCCGGCGCGGAGGACGAGATGATCGTCTCGCGCTTGAAGTTGCCCCGCCGGTAGCCCAGGCGCAGCCGGTCCGGCTCGGCCTCGGCGTAGATCTCACCCTTCTTGTTGAGGATCTCGTCCTTGACCTCGAACAGGTCGGCGAAGTCGCAGCCGGCGTCCATCCGGATCTCCAGGTCGACCGCCTTCTCGTCGTGGTTGAGGATGGTGATGTCCTCCCGGAAGCTCCCACCGACCGCCCGCTCCCGGATGATCGACAGTTTCGCGTCCACGTAGTGCGTGGCCAGCCCGGGCACCAGGAAGAAGCGCGACTCGTAGTACTGGAGGTCGTCGTAGGAGAGGGCGTTCAGTCGCTCACCGTTGACCGTGAGCACCCATCTGGAGAGGAAGCGGGTGTCGATGGAGAACAGTCCCGTCGGCTCCGTCGGTGTCGCCTCGATGTCCCCGGTGGCCTCGCTGACGACGAAGTTGTTGCCGTCGAGGATCCGTACGGTGTGGCTGGGCGCCATCACTGCACCCCCTTCCGGTAGCGCTGCGGTCCCCGGGCGTACGGCGACCCGGGGAAGATCCGTTCGACCTGCACCACCAGGCGGGCGTCACCGGTGACCGTCATGTCCCCCCGCAGCAGCGCCGCCAGCCCGTTCTCCCGGCCGGTGACCAGTTCCTCGAACAGCGCGGGGCTGGTACCGACCACCGTGTCGGCCTCCATGTCCTGCCGACTGACCTGGATGTCTCCCCGGTCGATCCGCACCAGCCAGTGCGTGGTCTGCGGCCCCTCGTGCAGGTCGAAGCGCAGGGCTCCGGAGGTCTTCGCCAGCAGAGGCTCGTACCCCTGCTGGTCGAGGTCCTCGAAAAACCGCGTGGTCGCGTCCGCCATCGGGCCCCTCCTCCCAATCGCTCATGTCCCGCAGGAGGGGTCCCCGAGGCCCGCTGACTCAACCTCACCCGCTTGGGGTGAGGCCCGACCGGCACGTGCTGCGGTGAAACGCAGGACCGCGGGACTCGTGGCGCCGAGCGGCACGGAGCCGGCTCCCGACGGCTCGGGAACCGGCTCCGTTCGGCGCAAGGATCAGTTGTTGGGGTCGTCCGCGCTGATGTCGGCCAGCACCGACTGGGGCTCCCGCTCGACCGCCAGATCGCCCATGGACACCAGGCCGATCAGTCGGCCGTCCTCCAGCACGGGCAACCGCCGCACGGCGTAAGTCCGCATCAGGTCGGCGGCGGCGACGGCGTCGTCGTACTGGCTCACCGTCACCACGTCCTTGGTGGTGATCTGGTTCAGCCGGGTGGTGTCCGGATCCATGCTCTCCGCCACGCCTCGGACCGTGATGTCCCGGTCCGTGACGATGCCGACCACGTTGTCGCCGTCGGTCACCACCACGTCACCGATGGCGGAGTCGCGCATCTCCTGGGCCGCCGCGACGAGCGTGGCGTTGCCGTCCATGGTCACCAACCGGGTCGTCATGAACTCTCCGACCGTTGTCATGGCGCCTCCCTCTGGGTGTCGGGCAACCAGGGGTCTACCCGACCGTCGCGGGCAGTAACGTGACCGGTCAGCCGCGCGGCGGGATGCCGTACAGGCGCTCCACGCGCAGCCGCAGCACCAGCCGCCTCTCGGCCACCATGGCCCGGCGGTAGTCGTCCCAGTCCGGATGTTCCCCCTGTACCGCCCGGTAGAGATCGACCAGCTCGGCGACGGTGTCGTCGCCGGGCTCCGCCGCGACCGGGGTCAGCTCGGCCCGCACCTCCGCCACCGCGTACGACCAGCCGTCGTCGCTGGCCACGTGGAAGCTGGCCCGGGGGTCACGGCGCAGGTTGGCGGTCTTCGCCCGCCCGTCGGTGACCGACACCCGGATCAGCCCGTTCGTGCGGTCATAGGCGTAGACCACATTCGACAGCTGTGGCCGCCCGTCGCGTCTGATGGTCGCCAGCACCCCCAGCGACCGACCCGCGATGAGGTCGCTGAGGGCGTTGCGGACGTGCTCGTCGGTCACGTTCTGCTCCGATCGGTCGGACAATCGTTCAGCCCTCGGCGGCGACCAGCTCGGCCAGCTGCACGGCGTTGAGCGCGGCGCCCTTGCGCAGGTTGTCGCCGGAGCAGAAGAGCGCCAGACCGTGCTCGACGGTCTCGTCGACCCGGATCCGGCCGACGAACGTCGGGTCCTGGCCGGCCGCCTGCAACGGGGTCGGCACGTCGGAGAGGGCGACGCCCGGGGCGTCGGCGAGCAGCTCGTACGCCCGCTGCGGGCTGATCGGCCGGGCGAACCGGGCGTTGAGCTGAAGCGAGTGACCGGTGAAGACCGGGACCCGCACGCAGGTGCCGGAGACCTTCAGGTCGGGGATCTCCAGGATCTTGCGGCTCTCGTTGCGGAGCTTCTGCTCCTCGTCGGTCTCCGCCGACCCGTCGTCGACGATCGAGCCGGCCAGCGGCAGCACGTTGAAGGCGATCGGCTGGGCGAACGAGCGGGGTGCGGGGAACTCCACCGCGCCGCCGTCGAAGGTGAGCCCGGCGGCGGTCTCGGCGACCTTGCGGACCTGCTCGTCAAGTTCGGCGACGCCGGCCAGGCCGGCGCCGGAGACCGCCTGATAGGTGGCGACGACCAGGGCGACCAGTTCCGCCTCGGCGTGTAGCGGGCGCAGCACCGGCATCGCGGCCATGGTGGTGCAGTTCGGGTTGGCGATGATGCCCTTGGGCCGGACGGCGGCGGCGTGTGGGTTGACCTCGGCGACGACCAACGGCACCTCGGGGTCCATCCGGAACGCCGAGGAGTTGTCGATGACGACCGCACCGGCGGCGGCGACCCGTGGCGCCAGCTCCTTGGCGGAACCCTTGCCGGCCGAGAAGAGCACGATGTCCAGCCCCGAGTAGTCCGCGGTGGCGGCGTCCTCGACCGTGATCTCCTCGCCGCGCCACGCGAGCGTCCGCCCGGCCGAGCGCGCCGAGGCGAACAGCCGCAGCTGCTCCGCCGGGAAGTTCCGCTCCGCCAGCACCTGCCGCATCACGCCACCGACCTGGCCGGTGGCACCCACAATGCCGATCCTCATGCCCGCGAGGCTACCCAGCCCGGTGCCCGGATCGGGAACGCTTTCCCACCGGCGGGGATCCCGGCGGCCGGGCCGGGCCGGACCGGACCGGGAGAGTCGCCCCTCGCCGGCCGGTTCCGCCGCAAGAACATCGTCGCGCCGCCCTCACCCACCGCAGCATCTCAGCCCGGCCACCCCCGCCGCGACCGACGTCACACTTTGGCCCCGCGGGCGGTCGATCACGTCCCGGACGGGTGGTCGGTCAGCTCGCCGAGACCGGTGGCCAGCAGCTCGTCCCTGATCACCGCGGCGTCGCCCTCGACCACCAGGGTCAGCGACTCCGGACGCAGGTGCGTGGCGGCGGCCGCCGAGACCTGGTCCACCTGGGCGCCGAGCAGTTCCTCCCGCAGCCGGGCGTGGTAGTCGTCCGGCAGGTCGTGCACCACGAGCGTGCTGAGCGCCCCGGCGATCGCCCGTGGGCTCTGCAACTCGACCGAGAGCTGGCCCGCCCGCCAGGACCGGGCCACCGCCAGCTCGTCCTCGGTCACCCCACCGGCCTGGGTACGCGCGATCTCGCCGACCGCCTCGACCAGCGCCGGTGCGGTGACGGCGGTCTGCACGCTCGAACTGACCGCGAACCGGCCGAACCGGCGGGACGAGGCGAAGTCGCCCCGGATGCCGTACGTGTAGCCACGGACCTCCCGAATGAGGTGGTTGAGCCGGGAGGTGAACGCCCCGCCGAGCACCGTGCCGGCGAGCGCGATCGGCACGTGGTCCGGGTGTGCCCGGTGCGGGCCGGGATGACCGAGCCGCAGTGTGGACTGCACCGATCCGGGCCGATCGACGAGGATGATCCGCCGCTCGGGACGCGCCGGCACCTCGATCGGCGTCCCCCGGTCCACCGGCCCACCGCCGGTGCCGGTGAACGCCGTGGCGGCGAGGGCGTCCAGGTCGAGCCGCTCCAGGTCACCGGCGACGACCAGGGTGCCCGGACGGATGAACCACTCCGAGTGGAAGACGGTCACATCCTCCACGTCCAGGCCGGCCACCGAGTCGGGATCGCCGTACATCGGACGGCCCCACCGGTTGCCGGCCCCGAACAGGTCGGCACGCAACGCCGCGTCGGCCCGTGGCCCCGGGTTGGCCCAGTCCATCCGCAGCGCGGTCACCTCGTCGTCGCGGACCCGCCGCACGTCGTCCGGGTCCAGCCTCGGGGTACGCACCGCCTCGGCGAGCAGTTCCACCGCCGCGCCCAGCCGACCCACCGGCACCTGCACGCTGGCCTGGAAGGTGTCCCAGTCCAGCCCGGTCACCAACTCGGTGCCGAGCGCCTCGATCGCCAGCGCGTACGCGGTGGCGTCACGCTGGGTGGTGCCTTCCTCCAGCGCCTTGGCCAGCACCCCGCCGAGCC
This sequence comes from Verrucosispora sp. WMMC514, assembly GCF_027497295.1. Taxonomy (NCBI): domain Bacteria; kingdom Bacillati; phylum Actinomycetota; class Actinomycetes; order Micromonosporales; family Micromonosporaceae; genus Micromonospora; species Verrucosispora sp. WMMC514. The sequence continues at coordinate 1,160,588 of NZ_CP114906.1, forward strand.
CCTCGCGGCCCACCGGTTCCCGACCGGCACCCGCGTCCAGCAGCAGCATCGCCACGGCGAGGTTCTGCCCGGGCAGGTGCGCGGCGACGACGTCGCCACCCGCGACGGAGCGGCGGACCACCTGGGGAAAACGGTACGGGCGGGCCGTACCCGGACCGGGACGATCAGCGATCAGGGTCACCGGGCGATCCTCTCGTTCGCGGCTGCGGGGCTCACGGATGCCCACCCGCAGCACTCCGCCGGGCGGCACCGCCCGCTGCTGGCGCTCACTGCTTGTCCTGCGGAAGGTAGGTGAGGGTCACCCGGTCGTCGGCGCCGAGCACCTCGGCGGCCACCTCGGCGATCTGCTCGGCGGTCACCGCGAGCCAGGCCGGTAACCGCTCGGCCACCGTGGCCGGGTCGTCGAACTGGGTGGCGTACCGGCTCAACGCGTCCGCCCGGCCGTCCACGGTGGACATCTGCCGCCACCACGCGGTGGTCAGCAACGCCTTCGCCCGATCCAGCTCGGCGGCGGTGACCGGCACGGTCGCCAGCTCGTCGACCACCTCGGCGAGCCCGGCGGCCAACCGCTCACCGCTCACCCCGGGACGGGCGGTGGCGGTGGCGATCAGCGGTGCCGGTGCGTGTGCCAGATCCACCCCGTACGCACCGACCAGATCGGGCTGGGCGATCCGCTCACCATCGGCGAGCCGCTGGTAGAGCCGGCTGCCCCGACCGCTGCCGAGCACGGTGGCCAGCACGGTCACCACGTCGTATCCGGGGCTGCCGAACGGGTGGGTGCGGTGCGCCACGTACACCCGCGGTGCCGGCACCTCGGTGACCACCGTCTCCACCGCGGGGACTCCGGTGGCCGGCACGACCCGCCCGTCGGGTGCCGCCGGGATCTCCGGCCGGGGCGGGATGCCGCCGAAGTACTTCTCGGCCAGCGCGACGACCTCGTCCACCGTGGTGTCGCCGACCACGCTGAGCACGGCGTTGTTCGGCGCGTAGTAGGTCCGGTGGAACGCCTGGAAGGTGGCCAGGTCGGCGGCGTTCAGATCGGCCATCGAGCCGATGGTGGCGTGGTGGTACGGGTGGCCTGGCGGGTAGAGCAGCGGCAGCAGCCGCAGCCAGGCGTCGCCGTACGGCACGTTCTCGTAGCGCTGCCGCCGCTCGTTCTTGACCACGTCCCGCTGGTTGTCGAGCGTCTCCTGGGTCAGTGCCGGCACCAGCCCGCCCATCCGGTCGGCCTCCAGCCAGAGCGCCAACTCGAGGTGCTCCGCCGGGACCGTCTCGAAGTAGTTGGTGCGGTCCGGGTTGGTGGTGGCGTTGAGCGAGCCGCCGGCCCCCTGGACCAGCTTCATGTGCTCGGTCTTCGCCACGTGCGTCGAGCCCTCGAACATCAGGTGCTCGAAGAGGTGGGCGAAGCCGGTCTGTCCGGCCGGCTCGTGCCGGGAACCCACGTCGTACCAGAGGTTGACCGCGACCGCCGGGGCGGTGCGGTCCTCGCTGACCACCACGCGCAGGCCGTTGTCCAGTCGGGTCGTCGAGATCGGCCAGGGATAACCGCTGTCGGGCATGGCACCGACGCTATCCGATCTTCCGCCTCGGCAGGCCGCGGGACGCCCCACCGGCGAGCCGCGTCGACGGACGGGTCCGCGGAGCGGATGGCGGCATCGACGACAGGGCCCTGGGTATGCGGAAGACATGCCGACGATGTCCTGGCCGCCGCCCGCCGTCCTCACCGAACGAGCGGCACGGGCCGTGGCCCGGCTGCGCCGGGACCGGATGCTGCACCCGGCCGGCCGGTCCTTCGCCGGTGCGGTGCTCGTCTGGGGTACGTCCGGCCGGCCAACCGGTGTCCGGCTGCTCGACCGGCCCGGACAGTATCCGGCCACCGTCCGGCTCTCCAAGGGGACGCCCACCCCGGGCACCTGGCCCGACGTGCTCGGCCTGGCCGTGCGGTTCCACCGACCGACCGGACGGCCGTTCGACCTCCTGGTCAGCTCCAGCGCCACGGCACCGGTGCTGCGGCATCTGCCGCTGCCGCGACGCCGGTTCACCGGCACGTACAGCTCGGTCATGTCCTACCGTGCCGGTCGGCGGCGGCTCTGGCTGGCCGCGCTGGCCGACCCGGAGTCACCCGACCTGGGCCGGGACCTGGCCGGCCTGTCCGCCGCGGTGGCGGCCGGCCGGCCGAGGCTGGTCCTCGCCGTCGCCTCGGCCGCCGGACCGTGGCGGCCGTTCGGGCAGGTCACGATCGGCGATCAGCTCAGCGCGCGGGAGGACGCCGGGCTGGCCTTCGACCCGGTCGGCAACCTCCCGGAGGAGCTGCGCCTGGCCGGACCGCTGGCCTGGCTGCGCCAGCACACCTACCGAGGATCCCGCCGAGGGCGTGGCGCCACCGCTCAGTCCGGCGGTTCCACCGGGTTGACGGTCTGATCCGAGGTGCGCCGCTCCAACACCGTGTCGGGGGCGACGTTCTGGTTGGCCTCCCGGGCGTCGGACTCGGTGAGGATCGCGTCGGCCTGGGCCTGCGCGTCGTCGCTGCCGGCAGCCGCCTCCTCCGGTAGCAGGTGGGCGCGGGACTCCACCCGCTCCTGGTCGCTTCGCTCGTCAGTCTCGTCAGTCATGGCGCTCCTCATACCCCGCCCCCGTCTTCCCCACTCCGGCGAGGGCGGGCCCCTCGTGTTGTCCGAGGGACCCGACCTCGCCGGAGACCCGAGGTCAGCGGAACGGGCCACGCACCTCGTAGGTGATGCCGCCGGAAGAGGAGCCGGAGGTGCCGCGCTGGGACGAGAAGTACAGCCGGGTGCCGTCCGGTGAGAAGGCCGGCCCGCAGATCTCCGAGGACGACTGACCGGTGACGCGCAGGAACGGGGCGACCACCCCGGCCGGGGTGATGATGTTGATCTCCATGTTGCCGCCGTCCTCGGCCACGTAGAGGTCACCCGAGCCGGTGCCGGTGATGTTGTCCACCCCGGTCAGCGGTGCGGTGCCGGAGACCAGCGAGTCGTCGTACGCCAGGTCGATGCGTTGGTTGACCGCGTCGTACGCCCACACCCGGTTGTCACCCTTGGTGGTGAACCAGCAGGTGCCGTCGTCGTACCAGCAGCCCTCGCCACCGTTGAACCGCTTTGCGCCGGAGACCTGGCTGCGGGTCACCGTCGGCGACCCGTCCGGGTCCGGTACCCGCGCCCAGGTCACCGGGCCGCTGGTGGCGGACCCCGCGACCAGCACCTCCAGGGTGCCGGACGAGAGGTTGCCCCAACTGTTCGGCCGGAACCGGTAGAAGCAGCCGTTGCTCTCGTCCTCGGTCAGGTAGATCACCCGACGGTCCGGGTCGCAGGCGGCGGCCTCGTGCTTGAACCGTCCCATCGCCGGCCGCTGCACCGCGGCGGTACCCCCCTGCGGATACGTCTCGTAGACGAACCCGCGGTTGACCTCCTCGCAGGAGAGCCAGGTGCCCCACGGCGTGGCCCCACCGGCACAGTTCTGGTTCGTGTTGGCGAGGATCCGGTACGCCGAGGCGATGCTGCCGTCGGCGTTGAAGCGCACCGCCGAGGCACCGCCGCCCGGGGTGATCTCGGAGTTCGAGACGTAGATCCAGCCCGTGCCGGCGACGAAGCAGGCACCCCCGTCGGGCGCGTCGTGCCAGGTGTACGACGTCCCGGAGACGGCCTGGCGGGACCGGGCGATCACCCGGCTGGTGAAGCCGGTGGGCAGCTGGATGCCGTTGCCGTCGGCGCTGCGCAGTGAGCCGTATGGGCTGGGGCCGGGCTGGGCGGGTGCGGCCACGGCGGCGCCCGCCCAGAGGCTGCCGGAGAAGGCGGCGGCGCCACCGGCGACGGTGGCGCGCAGGACGGTACGACGATCCATCGGGGACCTCCGGAGGGAGCAGCGTTCGGTGGCGCTGAAATTACCGGCGGTTTTATCGATGTCGGTGAACACGAGACGAGGCTTTGTCGACGGGAGGATGAGCGCTCGGGCACGGTCGGGTACGCTTACCGCCGTGACGCGCTCGTATCGATGGTTTAGGCAGCCGGCTCGGCCGGTGACCTCACCATGATCTGACGTCACCGAATTCGAGCCGGCCGGGCAGGAGCTTTCGTTCCTGCCCTTTCGCGTACGAGCAGCCGGCTCGACCCGGGCACCGGCCCCGGGTGCGGTCGGCGGAAGGATGCCCACCGTGACGACCCCGGAGAACCACCGGGTCATCGACCAGCGGATCGACCGTGTGGTACCGCTGACCACCCCGGCCCTGCTGCTGCACGAGCTGCCCCTGGACGACGCCCTCACGGCGGCCGTACTGGCTGGCCGTCGGGCGGTGGGCCAGGTGCTCGACCGCGCCGACGACCGCCTGCTGGTGGTGGTCGGGCCGTGCTCGGTCCACGACCCCGCCGCCGCCCTCGACTACGCGCACCGGCTCCGGGCGGCGGCCGAGCGGGTCGACGAGGACCTGCTCGTCGTGATGCGGGTGTACTTCGAGAAGCCGCGTTCCACGGTCGGCTGGAAGGGGCTGATCAACGACCCCGGGCTGGACGGCTCCGGTGACGTCAACACGGGGCTGCGCCGTGCCCGGGCGCTGCTGCTCGACGTGCTGCGTCTCGGTCTGCCGGTGGGCTGCGAGTTCCTCGACCCGATCACCCCGCAGTACATCGCGGACACCGTCGCGTGGGGGGCGATCGGGGCGCGCACCGTGGAGAGCCAGGTGCACCGCCAGCTCGCCTCCGGGCTGTCCATGCCGATCGGCATGAAGAACCGTCCCGACGGCAGCATCGCCACCGCGGTCGACGCGATCCGGGCGGCCGGCGTACCACACGTCTTCCCGGGCATCGACGTCTCCGGCACGCCGGCGATCATGCACACCCGCGGGAACGCGGACGGCCACCTGGTGCTGCGGGGCGGCGGCGGCCGGCCGAACTACGACGCCGAGTCGGTGTCCGGGGCGCTGGACCTGCTGCGCGCCGCGGGGCTGCCGGAACGGCTGGTGGTGGATGCCAGCCACGCCAACAGCGGCAAGGACCACCGCAACCAGCCCGCGGTCGCCGCCGACGTGGCCGGGCAGATCGCCGCCGGCCAGCGCGGCATCGTCGGGATCATGCTGGAGAGCTTCCTGGTACCGGGTCGACAGGATCTCGACCCCACCCGCGAACTCACCTACGGCCAGTCCGTCACCGATGCCTGCATCGGCTGGGACACCACCGACGAGGTGCTCTCCGAACTGGCCGCCGCCGTCCGCACCCGCCGCGCCACCGCCCCCTCCCTCCCCACCCCCGCCTAGTCCCACCTCGTTGATCATGAGGTTGACGGCAGTGTTCGATCTCCACGGTGCCGTCAACCTCATGGTCAACGCGGGTGGGCTGGTGGGTGGGCTGGTGGGTGGGTGGGTGTTTTGGTGGGGTGGGGGTGGGTAGGTCACGGGGGTGAGTGACGACGTACCCGTGACCGAGGCAGCCACGGCACCTACGACCCAGGCACGGCTGCCCGACGCCATCCTGGCCGACGTGCCGGTGGTGGACACCGCCGCGCTCGATCCGCCCACCACCGATCTGCCCGGCACGGCCGCCGCGGTCGGGGACGAGGTGGAGACCGAGCAGGTGGACACCCGTCCGCTCGACGAACTGCTCGACGACATCTACCACGGTCAGGAGCGGATCAGTCAGGCGGACATCTACCGCCGCGCGGTCGCCGCGGAACTGCCGGCGCAGTTGCTGTCCCGGCTCAACGCGCTGCCGGAGGGCGAGTACGCGGCCGACGAGGTGACCGACCTGCTGGGTGGCTCGACGGGATGATCCGCCGGCGGCTGCCGGCGACGAGGAGAGGAACGCGATGACGCAGCGCGAGGAAGATCAGCACCCCCACCCGCCCGCGCTCGGCCAGCCACCGGAGGGGACGGACACCCTGCCGGAGCCAGACTTCGCCAACGAGCACGACCGCACCGCCGTCGACCGGGACATCGTCACCGGCGCCGACGAGGACGAGCGGGAACCGGAGTCACCCCGCGGCTGGTCCGGCATGCAGCGCTGAACTTCCGGGCCGCCGGAGATACAGCCGGAACCCGGAGATCGGTCGGACAACCGGAACGAGGTCGGCCCGGGATCCCGGGCCGACCTCGTCACAGGTACCTACCGTCCGTCAATCCTCCCCGCCGCCACCCTCGGCCGCCTGCTGGGCCACCGCGTACCCCATCTGCAGGAAGTCGGAGGCCGCCACCGCGGTCAACGCCGTGGCGACGAGCCGGGTCAGCCGGGGCGCGAGCACCAGTCCGCCGGTCAGACCGGTCGCCACCCACACGGCCAGACAGAACGGGCAGCTGAGCAGTTCGCCGATGGCGTGGCGGGTGGAACTGCCCGAGTCGCGTACCTGCTCCATCACCTCACCACTGCCGATCGGCCGGTCGTAGCGGGTGAAGGGGGCGCGCAACGGACTGGTCACCGCGTCCTTGGACAGCAGCCGACTGAGCTTGTGGGTGGCGATGGCGAGCAGCACCACGTCCGACGTGCTGGGTCGCTCGGGCACGGTCCGTCCGGTCACCCGCACCAGGCCGGCGATCGCACCGGTCACTGCGGCGTAGGTGCCCATCGCCGCCAGGTAACCACCCAGCGGGCGGTGCTCGTGCGGCGCGTACGCCTGGCGCAACCGCGCCACCTTCTGCTTCAGATCGCTCACCCGGCCTCCTCTTCGGGTCACGCTACGAGTGCCGCCACGGCCCGGCGGCGGGTCCGATCGGATCAGCCGGCCTGCAGGTTGTCGGCCACCTCGCGGGCCAGGCTGTCGAGTGCCTCGTCCGCCAGCCGGTCGACGTCCTCGCCACCCCCGCCGATCTCCAACCGGAGGCGGGAGCCACCGGCGTCGACCGGCTCCACCCGCAGGTCGGCCGACCAGTCGGCGCCTCGGGCGGTCCAGCGGGCGTGCAGCTGCTCGGCCTCGCCCTCCTGGGCCGGGTCGTTCGACAGCAACGGCTCGGGCAGCCAGGAGGAGATCCGGTCGGGATCGGTGGCCGTGTTGAACACCACCTCCGGAGGCGCGGACACCCCCCGCTCGGCGTACGCCATCACGCGTCCCGCAGCCGGCTCGGGTCGACCTCACGCCCCGGGTGGCGGGCGAGGTACTCGGTCTCCAGCTCGGCGGTGCGTCGCAGGTGATTGGCGAGCGCCGAGTCCGTGGCGTGGCGCAGCGTGTCCAGTCGGGTGCGGTGCAGGCTCTGCATCTCCCGGATGAGATCCTCCTCGCCCAGTTCCGCCGGATCGATGCCGAGCAGATCCGCCTCGGGGGCGGGCGTCGGCGTCCGGTCGTCGCCCCACTCAGGAATCCGCTGCTCGGGGCTCACCTCCGTACCGCCGGTGGGAAATCCGTCCGGTCGTCCCGATGCCGTCATCTCGCCCCCTCGTCCGTCCTGGGCTGGCGTCTGTACGGTTGCCCACCTCGGGTGTGGCCAAACCACGAGGCACTACGACACCGCGTCGGAGAAGGCGGCCGACTTCGGTACCCTCGTGGCATGAAGCGGCTCTGGACCCCGGCGTGGATCGCTCGCCACGTGGCCATGGTCGTGCTGGTGACCACCTTCCTCGGCCTCGGCTGGTGGCAGGTCAGCCGGGCGGCGGCGGGCAACGCCATCAGCTGGGGTTACGCCGTGGAGTGGCCGATATTCGCCGGCTTCGTGGTCTTCGTCTGGTGGCGCGAGGTGCGCCACACGTTACGGACGGCCGCTGCGCCGGACGAGCACCCGGCCGCACCGAGGTCCGCCGATCACCCGGCCGAGTCCGCCGGACCCGGCGGTGTCACCGCATCCGACGCCGGGCCGCCACGCCCGGGAATCCGTCGCCCGGTGCGGGTCGTCCGGGTCGGCGCCGGGCCCGGTGCGGACGACGCCGAGCTGGCCGCCTACAACCGCTACCTGTCATGGTTGAACGCCAATCCGGGCGCGAAGCCCGGTGACTATCCCGGCTGAACCGGGCCCGGAAGGACGGACGAGAAGTGCGCGCTGCCCTCACCCGCTACCGCGTGATCGCCTGGGTCGTCGGCGTGGTGCTGATCCTGCTGGTCGTGATCGGCATGCCACTCAAGTACGGCTTTGACAACCCGGTCGTGGTGGAGACCGTGGGCCAGGCACACGGCTTCCTCTACATGGTGTATCTGGTCGCCGCGTTCGACCTGTCCCGGCGGGCCGACTGGCCGCTCAAGCGGATGATCCTGGTGATGTTGGCCGGCACCGTACCGTTCGTCTCCTTCTGGGCCGAGCGGCGGGTGAGCGCGCTGGTCACCGCCGAGCAGCGGGAGCGCGAGCAGGAGCCCGAGCCGATCGCCGGCTAGCGACCCACCCTCACCGTCGCGGTCGCCACGGTTCGGTACCCGCCAGCGGGTCCTCCCAGCCGCCGTAGCTGTTCATCTCGCGGGCCCGGCGCAGCGCCCGGCTCACCTGGCCGAACTGGTGCTCGTCGTCGCTGCTGAACAACAGCTCGTCGCCGCCCGCCCGGCGACCCCACAGCTCGTACGCGGGTGGGCGCCAGCGGTCGCCCGCCACCGCGAGCAGCACCGGCACCAGGAACACGGCACCGAGCAGGAGGTACGCCCCGGCGGTGAGCCGTTGCAGCCCGCCGGTGAACCCGAGCAGCAGTCCCACCCCGCCGATCACCACCGTCGAGGTCAGCACGGCCCGGGTCGCCGCCCGGTCGTGTGGCCCCCGGGTGCTGTGCAGGTGGGTCAGCTCGGCGACGCGCCAACTGCTGCGCCCGACGGTGAACCGGTCGACCGTGACGATGATCCCGGGCCGCGCGTAGAGCAACGTCGGCCCGGTGCCGGCGCCTCGGGGTGTCCGTGGCGGTCGCGTCGTCGCGCCATCAGGATTCACGACCCCTCCTTCCACGGCTGGCACCGGGTCGATCACCGCCGGCCGGAGACATCGACACCGGTTGACGGGATTCCCGGCCGCGCGCTTCATTGTGGGCCGCCCGCGCCACTCCGGCTCGGGCGTTTGCGATGGTCAGAGGCCTGCCAGGGACAGGTGGTGCCGGAAACAGCGCAGCAAGTCCGGCTTGTCGGTCATAACGGCCCGGCATCCGACGTCATATGCCGGGAGCGACCAGTCCGACATGTCGCTGATAACCGCTTTGGGGCTGGTCGTGGCCTGCGTGCTTTGCCACAGCACCACCATTGGTCCCGGCTTTCTCTGCGGATGACAGGCGTCCCGTACTAGGTTGGGCGGGTCGGCTCGGCCGGCCGCCGTCCACCGGGACGGCACCGGGCCGTCGCCGTCGCGGAGCCTCAGCCGCCCGCGCCGGCCCTGGGAGAGGAGCATTCGGGCTCTTGTCGTCCCTGACGCACACGCTGCGCGCCCTGACGGCCACCGCCGTCACCTTGGCGCTGCTCATGCCAGCGACGGTGGCTCGGGCCGAGCCTTCCCCCGCCGAACTGACCCGGCGGATCGAGAAGGCCTCCGTCGAGTTGGAACGCGTGGTGGAGGCCCACAACGAGCTGCGGGAGAAGATCAAGGACAACCGTGCCGCAGTGGAGCGGCTGCAGGACCGGATCGGCCCCCTGGAGCAGCAGGCCGAGCAGAGCCGCGAGGACGTCGGCGAGATGGCGGTGACCGCGTACAAGACCGGCACCCTGGGCACCGTCGACGCGCTGCTGCACGGCGGTGACTCCACCGCGGTACTGGACCGGCTCGGCACGCTGGACCACCTGACCCGGCAGCGGCAGGCCACCATCGCCGGCTACACCGCCGACCAGCGGCGGCTGCTCGACGAGAAGACCCGGCTGGACGTGACGCTCAGCCGGCAGGCCGCGCAGTCGCGCGAGTTGTCGTCGGCGAAGAAACGGATCGAGCGCGATCTCGCCAAGCTCTACGAGCTGCGCCGGGAGGCGTACGGCCGGGCGACCGAACGACCGACGAACCGGGCCAGCAGTGCCCAGGACGCACCCGCCGTCTCCGGCAAGGCCGGCGTCGCCGTCCGGTACGCCTACGGCGCGTTGGGCAAACCGTACGCCTGGGGACAGGACGGGCCGGGCAGTTACGACTGCTCCGGGCTGACCTCGGCCGCCTGGCGGGCGGCCGGCCGGTCCCTGCCACACAACACCCGCATGCAGTGGGGAGCGGTGGCCCACATCAGTCGCGGTGAGCTGCGCCCCGGTGACCTGGTCTTCTACCGCAGCCTCGGTCACGTCGCCATCTACGTCGGTGACGGGCAGGTCATCCACGCACCGACCTTCGGCCGCAACGTGGAGAAGCGATCCGTGGACCTGATGTCGCCGTACGGCTACGGGCGGGTGCGCTGACCCACCGGCCTCGACGAGTCGATCCGGCCGCGTCCCGGCCGACGACGACAAGCGGCGAACGGCCGGCGTCCCCCTATCGGACGCCGGCCGTTCGCCGTTATTGTCTCCCGCTCAGGCCGCCTGCAGACCCTCCGCCCGGGCCAGCTCGCGGAGCCGGCCGAGCGCCTGGATCTCCAACTGCCGGATCCGCTCCCGGGACAGGGAGAACCGCGAGGCCACCTCGGTCAGCGAGTGCTCACGGCCGTCCTCCAGCCCGTACCGGGCCCGCATGATGCCGGCCGAACGGTCGTCCAGGTGGTTGAGCAGCCCTTCGATCCGCTGCCGCTCCAACCCGGTGAGCACGATCTCCTCCGGGGAGGGAGCGTCGCTGTCGGCGACCAGGTCGCCGAGGTTGGTGTCGCCGTCGTCGCCGACCGGCGTGTCCAGCGACACGGTGTCCTGCGACCAGCGGACCAGTTCGTTGACCCGCTCGACGGTGACTCCCAGCGCCGCCGCGATCTGCTCCGGCTCCGGGTCGCCGCCCAGCTCACGCGTGAGCTGCCGGGCCACGTTACGCATCCGGTTGACGTCCTCGACCAGGTGCACCGGCAGCCGCACGGTGCGCTCCTGCTGGGCGATCGCCCGGCTGATGGCCTGACGAATCCACCACGTCGCATAGGTCGAGAACTTGTAGCCGCGTTCGTAGTCGAACTTCTCGACCGCCCGGACCAGACCGGTGTTGCCCTCCTGGATCAGGTCCAGCATCGGCATGCCGGAGCGGACGTAGCGTCGGGCGATCGACACGACCAACCGCAGATTCGCCCGGATGAACAGGTCCTTGGCCCGTTCCCCGTCGGCGACCAGCCGCTCCAGTTCCTCCCGGGTGACCCCGTCGGGGACGCGGTCCTCGCCGATCAGGTGCTCGGCGTAGAGGCCGGCCTCGATCGCCTTGGAGAGATCGACCTCCTTGGCGGCGTCCAGCAGCGGCGTCCGGGAGATCTCGTGCAGGTAGACTCCGACCAGGTCGCGCTCCTCGGCGACCTCGTCAGTTCGCATTCCGATGTTCTTGTCCACGGTGCCCACGGTCCCCTCGCTCGCGCCGGTTGCCCGGTTCCTTGCCATCCCCACGCCCATCAGCCCTCCCCCGTAACCTCCGCTGTGCCCATCGGTGCTGACATCTACACAACAGATGAGACGTGTCGGGGATTCCATGTCGTGGGTCGAAAGTGTCACGAATGCCTGATAATCCGCTGAGAGCAGCGTCCATGTTTGCTGTCAGCACCCTGCCTGGCTGTCGCCGGCAGGCACCTCGTGAGGTCGACGGATCGACGGATCGCCTTCCGTCCCGGTCCATGGCAGCACTGCCCGGCCGATGGTCGCAGCGACCCGGGTCACCACCGTGCTGCGATCCTGGTCACTGCCAGATACGCGTACGTCGACCGCTCGGTTCATCCACGCCGGTGGTAATACCCCACGCCCTGATGAACAATCCGCGCGCCGGTCCTATGCCCGCGACGACAGCGTGTGCCGGCCAGCTGTCTCGTTCCCGACGCGATCGGTACGGATTCCGGGCCGTGCCGCCTTCGTCCCCGTCGCACCGGCCCACCACCCGCGGCCCGGTGTCCACCCGGATGAGGACGTCACCGGCCAGGGCGGACGGCGTCTCCGGTTCGGGCAGCGCGGCCGGGGCCCCGCCCCCGCCGACCGGTCACCGCACTAACCTCAGGCCATGGTGAATCGCAGTGTGTTGGTCACCGGAGCCACGGGCGGGCTGGGCACGGCGGTCAGCGCCGCCTTCTCGGCGGCGGGCTGGCGGGTGGTCGCGCCCCAGCGCCGACGACCGGACCCGGTGGACGGACCCGAGGGCGATGCTCCGGTCCGGATCGTCGCGGACCTGACCGACCCGCGGGATGCCGCCCGGGTGGCCGAGGTCGCGGCCGGCGATCCCGAGGCGCCGCTACGCGCGGTGGTCAACCTGGTCGGCGGATACGCCAGCGGCGGCCTGCTGCACGAGACACCGGTCGAGGACTTCGAACGGATGCTGACCATCAATCTCCGCCCGACCCACCTGGTCACCCGCGCCGCGCTGCCGCACCTGGTCGCCGCCGGCGGTGGCGCGGTGGTCTGTGTCGCGGCCCGGGCTGCGGTCGCGCCCTTCCCCGGGGCCGCCGGCTACGTGACCGCGAAAGCGGCGGTGCTCGGCTTCGCCGCCGCGGTCGCGACGGAGTACAAGGCGGCCGGGGTCCGCTGCAACTCGGTGCTGCCGAGTGTCATCGACACCCCGACCAACCGCGACGCGATGCCGGACGCCGACCACACCCGTTGGGTGGACCCGGCCGAGATCGCCTCGGTGATCCGCTTCCTCGCCTCGGACGAGTCGGCACCCACCAGCGGCGCCGCCGTACCGGTCTACGGACGGGCCTGAAGTGGGACCAGTTCCGTCACCGGAGCGACCGCCCCTGCCGGCACGGTAGCGGTCGGCTCGTTCCCGGCCGTCAGCCAGGCGTTCAGGTGCTCGCGGATCTCCCGGGCCAGTTCCTCGGCCGGGAGAGCCGCGTCGACCGGCACGAACGTCGGATACTCCGGCAGCGTGCGGTAGGCCAGGTCGGCAGCGGCCAGAAAGCCCAGGGTCTCGTGGTCGGTGCCCCGACGCTCGATCCGCCGGTACGCCTCGGTCGGCTCGACCGTCAGCAGGAACGTCAGTTGCGGCCGGGGGAAGAGTCGGTAGGTGGCCCGGATCATCCGCTCCCAGCGGTGCCCGCCGTGTGCCCGCAGACTGGCGTACTGGCAGGCCGCGTAGCGGTCCATCACGGCCACCCGACCGGTGCACAGGCCACCGAGCAGGGTCATCGCGATGGCCAACCAGCGCAGCACGGACTCCACCAGGAGCATCCCGTCCCGGCCGAGGAGACTCAGGGCATCAGGCCGACCGAGCCGGTGTGCCACCCGGCCGAGCCAGCGCCGGCCGCCGGCGTTGCGGTGGTAGGTGGCGGGATGCCCCGCCGCGGTGAGTGCCTCGGCCAGCCGGTGCGCCTGGGTGGTCTTGCCCGAGCCGTCGATGCCGATCAAGGCAATGGTGCGGAGCCGCCCCCTGCCACAGCGGACTCCCGTCGAATCGGGCGCTCCCGTCGATCTGGCCACCCTCGAAAGGCTATCCGACAGGCGCACGGTGCTCGCACCTTAGATCCGGTTTGCGCCCTGTTCATCCCCTTGCGCGCGCCGCGCAGGTGTGGGCAACCGGTATGCCGGGTACCGATCGGAGATCCCACCGGTGGCACCCCCGACGAGTCGACTGGAGAGGCGAGATGGCCGAGCGCGACGACGAGACTCTCCTACACACCCTCAAGAAGGTCGCCGCCGTGCTCAAGCAGTCCGAGATCCCGTTCGCGCTCGGCGGCAGCTTCGCCGTGTACGCGCACGGCGGACACTCCAGCGAGCACGATGTCGACTTCCTCATCCGCGAGTCCGACGTCGAACCCGCGCTGGAGGCGCTGGGGCAGGCCGGTTTCACCGCCGAGCGGCCACCGGAGGACTGGCTGGTGAAGGTCTTCGACGGTGGCCGGATGGTGGACCTGATCCACCGCCCGATCGAGACGCCGGTGACCGAGGAGACCTTCGCCGACACGGTGGTACGCCCGGTCGACGCCATCCACATGCCGGTGCTGTCGGCCACCCAGCTGATGGTGCACAAGTTGCTCAGCTTCTCCCAGCACTACTGCGACTTCGCCCGTGGGCTGCCGCTGGCCCGTTCGCTGCGGGAGCAGATCGACTGGGAACGGGTACGCAAGGAGACGCAGCACTCGCCGTACGCCGAGTCGTTCCTGGTGCTGCTGGACAGGCTGGACGTCGTGCCCTACTCCGGCACGGCCGACGGGAAGGGGAAACCGTGACCGCGCACCGCGACTCCGGCGCCGGACCGCCGGACGAGTACGTCGAGGCGGAGATCCACCGGCTGCTCACCGAGGATCCGGCCGTCGCCGAACAGGGAATCACCGTGGTCCGTACCGAACGCGCTCTCGTGCTGCACGGCGAGGTCGAGAGCGCGCACCGGCGGGAGGAGATCCTGCGCCGGGTGGCCGACCGCTTCCCGGACGTGCCGATCACCAGTGACATCGGGGTGGTCCGCACGCAGGCGCCCACGGAGATCGAGCAACTGCCCTGAGGGAGGTTCGATGGTTATCCGGATCGCCGCTGTGGGCGACGTACATCTGGACGAGGACGTGGTCGGCCGGTTCCGGCCGGCACTTGAGCAACTACCGGGCAACGTCGACGCGCTGCTGCTCGCCGGCGACCTGACCCGGCACGGCACCGAGGCGGAAGCCCGCTGCGTGGCCCGGGAGTTCGGCGGCCTGGGCGTACCGGTGATCGCCGTGCTGGGCAACCACGATCATCAGTGCGACCAGGTTCCCCAGGTGGTCGGGGCGTTGACGGAGGCGGGTATCACCGTCCTGGAGGGCGACGGGGTGGTGCTGGACTGTCCGGGCGGCCGCCTCGGCGTCGCCGGGGTGAAGGGCTTCGGTGGCGGTTTCGCCGGCCGGTGCGCCAGCGACTTCGGCGAGCCGGAGATGAAGGCGTTCGTACGGACCACGACCGAGAGCGCCGATCGGCTGGGCGAGGCACTGCGCTCGCTGGACTGCGACGTGCTGGTGGCCCTCACCCACTACGCCCCGGTGCCGGACACCCTGGCCGGCGAACCGTTGGAGATCTACCCGTTCCTCGGCTGCTACCAGCTGGGGCAGGCCATCGACGCCGCGCCGACCGCCCTCGCCCTGCACGGGCACGCCCACCACGGCACCGAGCGGGGCACCACCCCGGGCGGCGTACGCGTCCGCAACGTCGCCCACCCGGTGATCAAGCAGGCGTACAGCGTCTTCCACCTGGGCGACCACCTTGATCAAGGCGAGGTTTCCGGAGTCGCCGCCGGGGGTATTCAGCAACCATGGAGCTGATTCTCTGGATTCTCGCAGTCGTACTGGTGGTCGCCGGCATCCTCGCGTTGTTCCGCCGGCAGATTCTCTGGGGCATCGTCCTCATCGTCGTCGGGCTGCTGGTCGGCCCGGGCGGGGTCAGCATCTTCAGTTGATTCGGCGACGCAGGGCGTCGCTCACCGGACCCGCCGGGGTCGTCGCGACCGGTACTCCGTCCTCCCGACAGGAGTCACCGGGCGCGGCGACCCCGGCGTGCTGTCCGCCGACCGTGCCCGCTCCCGGTCGGCGGGCTAGCGCGCTCGCCGGTGACCACGGCCGCGACGACGGCCACCGGAAGGTTTGCCGCGCCCGCTCAGCGGAGAACCTCCGACCATGCGGACGAGTACGGAACAGATCCGACGCAACGGTGCCGGCAAGTGGTGGGCGCTCGCCGGTTTCGCGGTGGCCGTCCTGGCCGCCGCCGTGATCGGCAACCTGGCCGCCTCGGGCGCAGCCGACCAGTACGCGAGCCTCGACCGGCCCGCGTGGTCGCCGCCGTCCTGGCTCTTCGGCCCGGTCTGGAGCATCCTCTACGCCACGATCGCGTTAGCCGCCTGGCTGGTCTGGCGCCGGGTGGGCTTCGGTGTGGCCCTCGGTGCGTGGGTGGTCCAACTCGTGCTCAACGCCGCCTGGACGCCGCTTTTCTTCGCCGGTGACCGGTACGGGCTGGCGTTCGCCGAGATCATCCTGCTGTGGCTGGCGATCGGCGTGACCGTCCTGCTGTTCGCCCGGGCGAGTCGGGTGGCGGCGGTGCTGTTGCTGCCCTACTGGGCGTGGGTGACCTTCGCCGCGGCCCTCAACTACTCGATCTGGCAGCTGAACACCTGACCGGAGGGCCGGCCAGCCGTCGAACGGCTACCGCGGCAGCCATCTCCGCGATCTGACGATCGGCACCCCGCAGCGCGGCCACGACCGGGCGAACGCACCCGGGCGTGGTGACGACCACCGGCTGGCGGGCAGCGGCACGCCGCTGCCCGCCAGCCGGTCTCTCGCGCCGGGAATCTCCCTGCCGCTCGGCTCGGCCGACAGACATATCCGCTGATAGACAGGGGTCTCTCCGGTCGAGAGACGTGGGTCCATGGCCCCGGGCCAGGTTTCCGGATTGTTACTCGCTCGTGTCCGTCCAGGGGTGGACCCCGGGCGGATGCAAGCGCTTACATGTGAAAACGCCCATCGGACCGGCGCCTGGTCAACCGGATGTGATCCCGGCCGGCGCCGGACAGGAAGGAGGACGGCATGGCGATCTCTGCCAGGCCACGCCAGGCTGTCGCGATCGTTGGCGCGATCGGACTGGCACTCAGCGCCACCGCCTGCGGCACCGGAAGCAGCAGCAACGACGGCGGCAGCAGCAACGCCGATTCCGCGGAGTGCGCCCCGTACGAGAACTACCAGGGCCACTCCGGCAAGACGGTGAACATCTACTCGTCGATCCGGGACATCGAGGCCGACCGCCTGGCGGAGTCCTGGAAGCAGTTCGAGGACTGCACCGGCATCACGATCAATCACGAGGGAAGCGGCGAGTTCGAGGCCCAGCTTCCCGTGCGGGTCGACGGCGGTAACGCCCCTGACCTGGCCTTCATCCCCCAGCCCGGTCTGCTCGCCCGGTTCGCCGAGCGCAACCAGCTGAAGGCGGCCAGCGCCGAGACCAAGGCGATGGCCGAGCAGAACTACTCGCCCGACTGGCTGAAGTACAGCACCGTCAACGGCACCTTCTACGGCGCACCCCTCGGGTCGAACGTGAAGTCGTTCGTCTGGTACTCGCCGAAGATGTTCCAGGAGAACGGCTGGACCGTGCCGACCACCTGGGACCAGATGATCCAGCTCAGCGACACGATCGCGCAGAGCGACGTCAAGCCGTGGTGCGCCGGCATCGAGTCCGGTGACGCCACCGGCTGGCCGGCCACCGACTGGATCGAAGACGTGATGCTGCGGACGCAGACCCCCGAGGTCTACGACCAGTGGACCACGCACGAGATCCCCTTCAACGACCCCCGGGTCGCCGAGGCGCTGGACCGGGCCGGCACGATCCTGAAGAACGACAAGTACGTCAACGGTGGCTTCGGTGGGGTGCGCAGCATCGCCACCACCTCCTTCCAGGAGGCGGGTGTGCCGATCACGCAGGGCAAGTGCGCGCTGCACCGGCAGGCCTCCTTCTACGCCAACCAGTGGCCTGAGGGCACCCGGGTGGCCGAGGACGGCGACGTCTTCGCCTTCTACTTCCCGGCCATCGACCCCGGCAAGGGCAAGCCGGTGCTGGGCGGCGGCGAGTTCGTGACGGCCTTCGCCGACCGTCCCGAGGTGCAGGCGGTGCAGACGTACCTGGCCTCCGGCGAGTACGCCAACAGCCGCGCGAAGATCGGCGACTGGGTGTCCGCGAACAACAAGGTCGACCTGGCCAACGTCGCCAACCCGATCGACAAGCTGTCGGTGGAGATCCTCCAGGACGACAGCACGGTCTTCCGGTTCGACGGTTCCGACCTGATGCCCGCCGCCGTCGGCGCCGGGACGTTCTGGAAGGGCATGGTCGACTGGATCAACGGCGGGAACACCGCCGAAGTCCTGCAGGGCATCGAGAGCAGCTGGAAGTAGTTTCCGGTGGTGGGCCGGTCCGCGTGCGCGGGCCGGCCCACCGGCTCTACCGAGGACCCTGGGAGGGTTGATGGACTTCGACTTCGCCGAGCAGTCACCCAAACTGATGATGCTGCTGTGGGGGTTGGTGGCCTTCGCGGTGGTGGTGGGCGGCCTGCTCGTGCTGCTCGACGCGGTGCCGGCCTTCTTCGCGCGGCGACGCGAGGCGCGATTCGTGGCCGCCACCGCCAACGGGGCGCCGCCGCCCGGGCGGCCCAGGTCCCGCGAGGGGCTGTTCGCCACGTTCTTTCTGCTGCCGACGGTGGTGCTGCTGCTGATCGGCCTGGTCGTCCCGGCGCTGCGGACCACCCTGCTGTCCTTCATGGACGGCGGCAGCCAGAACTTCGTCGGCCTGGACAACTACCGCTGGATGTTCGCCGACGACTCGATCGTCCGGGTGCTGCTCAACACCCTGGTCTGGGTGACCCTCGTGCCGCTCGTCGCCACCTCGATCGGTCTGATCTACGCGGTGCTGGTCGACAAGGCCCGGCTGGAGGCGGTGGCCAAGTCGCTGATCTTCATGCCGATGGCGATCTCGTTCGTCGGCGCCAGCATCATCTGGAAGTTCGTGTACGCCTTCCGCAGCGAAGAGCAGGAACAGATCGGTCTGCTCAACCAGATCGTGGTCAGCCTCGGCGGCACACCCCGACAGTGGCTGCTCGACTCACCGCTGAACACGCTGCTGCTCATCGTGATCATGGTGTGGATCCAGGCCGGGTTCGCGATGGTGGTGCTGTCCGCGGCGATCAAGGCGATTCCGGCCGACATCGTCGAGGCCGCCCGGCTCGACGGGGTGAGCCCGTGGCAGATGTTCTGGCAGATCACCCTGCCCAGCATCCGGCCGGCGCTGATCGTGGTGGTGGTCACCATCTCGATCGCCACGCTGAAGGTCTTCGACATCGTCCGCACCTCGACCAACGGCAACTACGACACCAGCGTGATCGCGAACGAGATGTACAACCAGGCGTTCCGGTACGGCCAGAACGGGCAAGGCTCCGCGCTCGCGGTGTTCCTCTTCATCCTGGTGATCCCCATCGTGATCTTCCAGATCCGCAACCTGCGTCAGCAGCGACGGGAGGGCTGAGATGACCACCACCACTCCCCCGGTCGCCGCCGGAGCACAGGAGACCAGCGGCCGGCCGACCCGTGCGGGGCGGGTACGCAAGCGGCTGAACACCCACACCGCGACGATGGTCGCCATCGTCATCGCGGTCGTCTGGACCATCCCCACCTTCGGTCTGCTGGTCTCCTCGTTCCGGCCGGAGAATCAGATCAAGACCACCGGCTGGTGGACGTTCTTCCGCGATCCGGAGTTCACCCTCCAGAACTACCAGGAGGTGCTGTTCGGACAGTCCGCCTCGTCCGGGCAGCTCGCCAGCTACTTCGTCAACTCGTTGGTGATCACCCTGCCGGCGGTGCTGTTCCCGCTCGCCTTCGCGGCCCTGGCCGCGTACGCGCTGGCCTGGATCAACTTCCGGGGCCGTGACTGGGTGTACATCGGCATCTTCGCGCTCCAGATCGTGCCGCTGCAGATGGCCCTGGTGCCGCTGCTGAGCTTCTTCTCGCGCGGAGTCAGCCTGGGCGGCGTCACCCTGATGCCCGCCTGGAACCTCGACGGCGCGCAGAACTTCGCCCAGGTATGGTTCGCGCACACCTGCTTCGCGTTGCCGTTCGCCGTGTACCTGCTGCACAACTTCATCTCGCAACTGCCGAAGGATCTGATGGAGGCGGCCCGGGTCGACGGGGCCACCCACCCGAAGATCTTCCGCACCATCGTGCTACCCCTGGTTGCCCCGGCGCTCGCCGCGTTCGGCATCTTCCAGTTCCTCTGGGTCTGGAACGACCTGCTGGTCGGGCTCATCTTCGCCGGTGGCAGCGACGTCACCGCGCCACTCACGGTCCGCCTCGCCGAATTGGCCGGTACCCGTGGCAACGAGTGGCAACGGTTGACCGCCGGAGCGTTCGTCTCGATCGTCGTACCGCTGATCGTGTTCCTGTCGTTGCAGCGCTACTTCGTTCGTGGGCTGCTCGCCGGCAGCGTCAAGGGTTGATCCGCCGTGGTGCCGCCGCCGTCGGCGGCGGCACCACGCGGGACGTGAACGGGGTGTCACGTGACGAAGATCGACGATGTCGCCCGGCTGGCCGGCGTCTCCACGGCCACCGTCTCCCGGGCGCTGCGCGGGCTGCCGACGGTGTCCGCGGCGACCCGCAGCCGGGTGCTCGCCGCCGCCGAGCAGTTGCAGTACGCCGTGTCGCCGAGCGCCTCACGGCTGGCGGGTGGCCGGACCGGCACCGTCGCGGTGGTGGTTCCCCGGATCACCCGGTGGTTCTTCGGGGTGGTCGTCGAGGCGGCCGAGGGTTTCTTCCACCGGGCCGGATACGACCTGCTGCTGCACAACCTGGGTGGGCGGGAGCAGAACAGGCAGCGCGTCCTGCACGCCACCCACCTGCACAAGCGGGTGGACGCGATCATGCTGGTCGCCACCCCGCTGCGGGCCACCGACGTGACCGCCCTGGCCGCGCTCGACCTGCCCGGCGTCACCATCAGCTCCGGTACCACCGTGCCGGGCTGGCCCTGCGTGCGGATCGACGACGTGGCGGCGGCGCGGACCGCCACCCGGCACCTGCTGGATCTGGGGCACCGCCGGATCGCGCACATCTCTGGTGATCCCGACGACGAACTCGCCTTCAGCGCCCATCTGGACCGGCGCCGGGGGCATCAGGAGGCGTTGCGCGCGGCCGGGTTGCAGCCGGACCCGAGCCTCGACGTGGAGTCGAGTTTCGACATCGCCGGCGGCACCCGGGCCACCGAGGAACTGCTCCGCCGGGGCGACCCACCGACGGCCATCTTCGCCGCCTGCGACGAGATGGCGATGGGTGCGCTGACCGCACTGCGCGACGCCGGCCTGCGGGTACCCCAGGACGTCAGCGTGATCGGCATCGACGACCACGCCCTCTCCGGGGTGCTGGGGTTGAGCACCATCGCCCAACCGGCGGCGGAGCAGGGCCGGTTGGCCGCGCAACTGCTGCTCGACCCGCTCTGCGGGCGGGCCCTCGACAACGACGTGAGCAAACCCGATTCGTCGGTGATCCTGGACACTCGGCTGGTCGTACGTGATTCGACCGCGCCCGCCCGGGCAAACTGAACGACAGCCAGCACGCCGTCGGGGCCAACCGGGCCGGACGGCTCGACCACGGGAGTACGCCCTGAACCACGACGCGACGCAGCAGACCCCACCGACCGGATGGTGGACGGAGGCGGTGATCTACCAGATCTACCCCCGCTCGTTCGCCGACTCGGGTGGTGACGGGATCGGCGACCTGCCCGGGATCACCGCCCGCCTCGACCATCTGGCGGAGTTGGGTGTCGACGCGGTCTGGCTCTCCCCGTTCTATCCGTCCCCGCAGGCCGACGCCGGCTACGACGTGGCCGACTACCGGGACGTCGAGCCGCTGTTCGGCACGCTCGCCGATGCCGACGACCTGATCGCGAAGGCCCATGCCAACGGGTTGCGGGTGATCGTCGACCTGGTGCCCAATCACACCTCCTCGGCCCACGCCTGGTTCCAGGCCGCCCTGGCCGCCGGTCCCGGCAGTGCCGAGCGGGGACGGTACGTCTTCCGCGAGGGTCGCGGACCGGGCGGCGCGGAGCCGCCAAACGACTGGCAGAGCGTCTTCGGTGGCCCGGCCTGGACCCGGCTGCCGGACGGCCAGTGGTACCTGCACCTGTTCGACACCGCCCAGCCCGACCTGAACTGGGACAACCCCGACGTCCGCACCGAGTTCCTGGACGTGCTGCGGTTCTGGTTGGACCGGGGCGTGGACGGCTTCCGGGTCGATGTGGCGCACGGTCTGGTCAAGCAGGCCGATCTGGCCGACTGGCAGGATCCGCAGGAGATCCTCTCCGGGCAGGAGGCGGACAAGCCCCGCCCGCCGATGTGGGACCAGGACGGCGTGCACGAGGTCTACCGCGACTGGCGACGGCTGCTGGACGGCTACCCCGGCGAGCGGATCCTGGTGGCCGAGGCGTGGGTGGAGCCGGCGGAGCGGTTGGCCCGATACGTACGTCCCGACGAGATGCACCAGGCGTTCAACTTCGAGTACCTGCTCGCCTCCTGGACGGCCCCGGCCCAGTACGCGGTGATCACGCGATCGCTGGAGGCCACCGACGCGGTCGGCGCGCCCACCACCTGGGTGCTCTCCAACCACGACGTGGTGCGACACGCCTCCCGGCTCGGGCTGCCGATCGGTGCGCCCCGACCGAACGGCATCGGGATCGGCGACGAGCAGCCGGACGCCGCCACCGGGCTGCGTCGGGCCCGGGCGGCCACCCTGCTGATGCTGGCCCTGCCCGGCTCGGCCTACCTCTACCAGGGTGAGGAACTCGGGTTGCCGGAGCACACCACCCTGCCCGACGCAGCACGGCAGGACCCGACCTGGGAACGCAGCGGGCACACCCAGCGGGGCCGCGACGGGTGCCGGGTGCCGATCCCGTGGGAGGCCGACGCGCCCTCGTACGGCTTCGGGCCGACCGACGCGAGCTGGCTGCCGCAGCCGCCGGTCTGGGCCGAGTACGCGCTGGACCGTCAGCGCGGGGTGCCCGGCTCGACGTACGAGCTGTACCGGGAGGCGTTGCGGCTGCGGCGCGCGTACGGACTCGGTCGGGGCACCCTGGAGTGGCTCTCCTCCGGCGACGAGGTGCTGTCCTTCCGCAACGGTGACCTGGTGGTGTTCACCAACTTCGGGGCCGACCCGGCAACGAGGCCCGACGGCGAGGTGGTGCACAGCAGCGCACCGCTGAACGAGGACGGTTCCGTGCCCACCGACGTGACCGTCTGGGTCAGGGCGTAGCCGAGAGATCGTGGTACGGGATTGTCCCTATGCGGACGGTTCCGTACCACGATCCTTCGTGGCGCGGGTGTGCAGCAGCCGCCGCACGTCGGCGATGTCCTGCGGTGAGGTGCGGGCGGCGAGCCAGTACATGACCCCGGTGGGGATGAAGAAGAGCTGGAAGGCGGCCAGCCCGACGGCGTAGTTCAGCGGCGGCGGGAAAGCCACCCGCAGCCCGTGGAACGCCACCCCGACCAGGCCGTTGCCGGCCGCCCGCCCCACCCCGTTGACCAGGTTGCCGAGGCTGTAGACGGTGCCCCGGTTCTCCGGCGGGTTGACGTCGGCGATCAGCGCGAACCAGTTCGGCGAGTTCGCCGAGGTGAGCGCCAGGGCCAGCAACGCGGCGAGCAGACTCAACCCGACCGTCGGCTCGCTGACCACGCTGCCCAGCACCGCACCGACGACCGCGCCGGTGCCGGCCCCGTCGGGCACGTCGATGCGGATCGGCACGAAGAACAGCACCAGGTAGAACGGGAGCGCCGCGAAGATGCCGACCGAGGCGACCAACGCCCGGCCGGAGGGCGTACGCCGTTGCAGCGCGTCGCCGATCAGCCCACCGACGATGGAGAACACCCCACCGAGCTGGAACAGCGCGGCGAAGACGGCGCCCACCACGATGGCGGTTGCCTCCGAATAGCCCTGGTCCTCGGCCCGCTCGCGGAACAGCACCGGCAGCCAGACCAGCGAGCCGAAGGCGGCCTGCGCGGTGAGGCCCTGGAGGATGAGCCACCGGTTGGTCCGCCGGCCCAGGATGACCGGCAGGTCGGCCCGGCTGATCCGGTAGTCGTAGTCGCCACCGGCGGCGAGCGCGGCGGCCAGCTCCGGCTCGCTCTGACCACGCCGGATGTCGTACGTGAACAGGTAGGCCGCCGTGGCGACCAGCCCGACCACGGTGAGCACCAGGAACGGCCGACGCCAGTCGGTCGCGCCGAGCAGCCCGCCGACGAGGCCGCCGGCCACCGTGCCGACCCCCTGCGAGAGCCCCCAGAAGCTCATCACCAGGCCCCGACGGCGCGGCGTGATGAGATCGGTGACGACCGAGTAACCGACCGAACCGACCGCGCCCAGACCCACCGCGGCGAGCAGTTGCGCGGCGAGGAAGGTGGGGTAGTTCCCGGCCAGTGCGCTGCCGCCCGTTCCGGCCGCCCAGAGCAGTGTGCCGAGCATCAGCAACGGCTTGCGGTTGGTCCGGTCGCCGAAGTACGCCCAACCCACCGCCGCCACCGCGCTGATCAGAAAGCTGATCGCGGTGACCAGGCCGAGCAGCCGTTGCGGCACCTCGAAGGAATCGGCGATCGCGCCGTACAGCGGGGGCACCAGACCGATCGCCACGTTGTCCAGCGAGGCGAGCAGCACGAAGACCACGACGCTGTAGAGCCGGCGCGGCGCACTGCTGCCCCACACCCGCGCGGGTCCGCGTGTGGTCGAGGTCATGCGGGCAGCCAACCAGGGCGGGATAACGAGCCGATCACCGGGTCACCTCGCGGCGCGGCCGAGATCGTGCTCGGTCCCGGACCGGGTGGCTCCTCGTCACGTGCAGGCCACCCGATCCGGGAACGGGCGTGATCAGCCCTGGGACAACCGGTCCAGGTGGCGTTCCCGGGCCTGCGCGTAGCGCTCCCGGATGCCGGGCACCGGTTCACCGGCGTACTCCTGCGTGCCGGACGGTGTCCAGGACGGCGGCTCCCCCGTGCCCAGGGCCAACCACGCGGCCTGCCGGGCGGCACCGTCGGCGACGTACTCACCGGGCGGTGGGACCACCACCGGGCAGCCGAAGACCTGCGCCGCGATGCGACGCACCGCCGCCGAGCGGGCACCGCCACCCACCAGGATCACCCGGCGTACGGTCGCGCCGTGGGCGGCGAGTGCGTCGAGTCCGTCGGCGAGGGCGCAGAGCATCCCCTCCACGGCGGCCCGGGCCAGGTGCGCCGGGGTCGAGGTGCGCAGGGTCAGCCCGTGCACCGCCCCGGTGGCGTCCGGCCGGTTCGGGGTCCGCTCCCCCTCCAGGTACGGGACCATCACCAGCCCGTCCGCGCCGGGCGGCGCGGACAGCGCGAGGTCGGCCAGCTCGTCCAGACCGACCCGCAGCATCGCCGCGGCGGCGTCCAGCACCCGGGCCGCGTTCAGCGTGCAGACCAGCGGCAGGAACCGGCCGGTCACGTCGGCGAAGCCGGCGACGATACCGCTCGGGTCGGCCGCCGGGGTGTCCGCGACGCTGAACACCGTGCCGGAGGTGCCGATCGACACCACCACGTCGCCCGGGCGGGCACCGACGCCGAAGCCGGCGGCGGCGTTGTCGCCCGCGCCCGGCCCGAGCAGCGCCGCGCCCGGGTCGGTGGCGGAAACGGCACCGGACAGCACCGCCGGAGCCAACCGGCCGGCGGTCTCGGCGGGACCGAGCACCGTCGGCACCCGCACGGCCCGGCCGAGCGCCCGCTCCAGCAGGTCCGGCCGGTACTCGCCGCTGGCCGGGGACCAGTAGCCGGTGCCGCTGGCGTCGCTGCGATCGGTGCGCAGCGCGTCCAGCCCGGGAGCACCGGCCAGCCGCCAGGTCAGCCAGTCGTGCGGCAGGCAGACCGCCGCCACCCGGTCGGCATTCGCCGGCTCGTTGCGGGCCAGCCAGCGCAGCTTGGTGACGGTGAAGCTGGCCACCGGCACGCTGCCCACCGCGTCGGCCCAGAACCGGCGCCCGGCCTGCCCCTCGCCCGCCTCCTGGACCAGCTCGGCTGCCGCACCGGCCGACCGGGTGTCGTTCCACAGCAGCGCCGGCCGGACCACCTCCCCGGCCTCGTCGAGGCAGACCATGCCGTGCTGCTGCCCAGCCACGGAGACCGCGGCGACATCGGTCAGGCCACCGGCGGCGTCGATCGCCGTCCGAAGGGCCGACCACCAGGCCGACGGATCGACCTCGGTGCCGTCCGGGTGCGGTGCCCGGCCCTGCCGGACCAGGGCACCGGTCTCCGCGTCCCGGACGACCACCTTGCAGGACTGGGTGGAGGAGTCCACCCCGGCGACGAGCGGCATGCCGACCGCCTCAGCGCGCGCCGAGCAGGTGCTCGACGGCGAGCTGGTTCAACCGGACGAAACCGAAGCCCTTGGCGGCTACCGCGTCGACGTCGAACTCCTCGAACGCGCTGGTGTCGGCGAGCAGCTCGGTGTAGCCCTCGCCCTCGCCGAGGGTCGGCACGCCCAGCTCGGCGACCTTGCTCGCGGCCAGCGCCTCGGCCACCTCCGGGTCGGCCCGGAACGCCGCCGCCCGCTCCTTGAGCAGCAGGTAGGTGTTCATGTTCGCGGCGGCCGAAGCCCAGACCCCGTCGACGTCCTCGGTGCGCGAGGGCTTGTAGTCGAAGTGGCGGGGGCCGTCGTAGCCGGGGCCGCCGGCGGTGCCGCCGTGCTCCAGCAGGTCGACCAGGGCGAACGCGTTGAGCAGGTCGCCGTGACCGAAGACCAGGTCCTGGTCGTACTTGACGCCACGCTGGCCGTTGAGGTCGATGTGGAACAGCTTGCCCTGCCAGAGCGCCTGGGCGATGCCGTGGACGAAGTTCAGCCCGGCCATCTGCTCGTGGCCGACCTCCGGGTTCAGGCCGACCCGCTCCGGGTGGGCGAGGGTGGAGATGAACGCCAGGGCGTGCCCGACGGTGGGCAGCAGGATGTCACCGCGCGGCTCGTTCGGCTTCGGCTCCAGCGCGAAACGCAGGTCGTAGCCGCGGTCGATGACGTACTGGCAGAGCAGGTCCACCGCCTCGCGGTAGCGCTCCAGCGCGGCCTGGACGTCCTTGGCGACGTCGTACTCGCCGCCTTCCCGGCCGCCCCACATGACGAAGGTCTTCGCGCCCAGCTCGGCGGCGAGATCGATGTTGCGCAGCACCTTGCGCAACGCGTACCGCCGGACGTCGCGGTCGTTGCTGGTGAAGCCACCGTCCTTGAAGACCGGCTGCTGGAACAGGTCGGTGGTGACCATCGGCACCACCAGGCCGGTCTCGTCGAGCGCCTTGCGGAACCGGGCGATCTGGGCGTCGCGGGTGGCGGCGTCAGCACCGAACGGCACCAGGTCGTCGTCGTGGAAGGTGACGCCGTACGCGCCCAGCTCGGCGAGCCGGTGCACCGACTCCACCGGATCCAACGCGTCTCGGGTGGCGTGGCCGAACGGGTCGCGGCCCTGCCAGCCGACCGTCCAGAGCCCGAAGGAGAACTTGTCGGCAGGAGTGGGACGGGGTGCCATGGCAGACCTCCGGTGGTGTCATCCGCTATTTGTTCAGTGGTTGAATTAAATGACCGCGATGTGGCAGTGTCAAGGGGTGACCTCACCCGCAGCCCCGGCCGGCGCGGTGCGGCAGGGCAGCCTGCGTGAGCTGAATCTCGCCCTCGTGCTCGGCCGCATCGCCGCCGCCCGTCGCCCCCCGTCGCGGGCGGCGCTGGCCGCCGACACCGGTCTCACCCGGGCCACCGTGTCGGCCGTGGTGGAGGACCTCGTCGCCGGCCGCCTCGTCACCGAGGCGGATCCGACGCCACGAGCCGGCGCCGGTCGTCCGGCGCGCGGCCTGATGCTGGCCGGCGACGGTCCCGCCGGTCTCGGCCTGGAGATCAATGTCGACTACCTCGCCGCGTGCGTCGTCGACCTCTCCGGGCAGGTCCGGCACCACACGGTGCACCGGGCCGACCTGCGACCCGTGTCGCCGGCCGAGGCTCTCGGCCAGCTCGCCGAGCTGGCCGGCCGGGCCCGCGTCGACGCCGAGGCCCAGGGTCTGACCCTGGCCGGTGCCGCCCTGGGCGTACCCGGTCTGGTCGACGACGCCGGGCGGGTCCGCCTCGCGCCGAACCTGGGCTGGCGGGACGTGCCGGTGCCGGAACTGCTGGCCGACCATCCCCCACTGACCGAACGGGTCGACGGGGTGCCGCCCCTGGTGGTGGACAACGAGGCCAACCTCGCCGCGTTGGGCGAGCTGCATGCCGGCGCCGCGCCGGGCAGCTTTCTGCACATCTCCGGCGAGGTCGGCATCGGTGCGGGCATCGTCCTCGACGGCGCGCTGTTCCGGGGCACCCGTGGTTGGAGCGGCGAGATCGGCCACATCCCGGTCCGCCCGGACGGCCCACCCTGCCGCTGCGGCGGCCGCGGCTGTCTGGAGCTCTACGCCGGGCAGGAGGCGATCCTGTCCGCCGCCGGCCTGGCCGGTGCGGATCTGCCCGCCGACCGGGCCTCGACCCGGCTGACCCAGCTCGCCACAGCCGAGCATCCCGCCGTGCTGCGCGCCCTGACCGAGGCCGGTACGGCGATCGGGGTCACCGTGGCGAGCGTGGTCAACCTGCTGGACCTCGACACGGTGGTGCTCGGCGGCGGTTACGCCCCGCTCACCGGCTGGCTCCGACCGCCCGTACTCGCCGAGATCGAACGCCGGGTGCTCACCGCGGCATGGTCGCCGGTCACCGTCCGGCCCGCCACCCTGGGTGCCACCGCCGCCGCGGTGGGAGCGGCCGGTTCGGTGGTACGCCGGATCATCGCTCGCCCCGGCGGCTGGTTGGCCCGGCTCTGACGCGCTCGTCCGGATGCCTCGGCAGCCGCTCGGTACGCTTGCTTCCAAGCAACCAACCGTGACCCCGAGGAGTGCACCCCGGCATGCGTACTGGTCGACACGGCCCGCCGCCGGGTGTCCGCCGATGACCAGCACCCGACCCGGCGCCTTCGCCGGTGCGGCCGGCGAGCGGACCAGCGACGACCGGTCGGAGCGCACCGCCGCCGAGGCGCCGCACGGCACGTCACCCGTGGACGCCGATCTCGCCCGTGAGCTGCTCGACGGCCTCGACGAGGCGGTGCTGACCACCGACGACGCCGGGCTGGTCGTGCTGGTGAACGCGGTGGCCGGAGCGTTGCTGCCGGAAATCGTCGTCGGCACCGACCTGACCGGCTGTCCGTTCGCGGCCCTGGCGGCCGCAACCGCCACCGGTGCCGACGACTTCGATGCCGAACACCTCGGCCGGCGGCTGCGAGGGGTCCGCCGCACGCTTGGTGGCAACCGGTCCGCCTGGTACGTGCGGGATGTCACCGACGAGCACGCCCGCACGGCGGAGCTGCTCGCCGAGCGTCGGCGTACCCGGTTCCTGGCCGACGCCGGCCGTCAGCTCGGCCTGGCGCTCGAGGGTGACCAGGCGCTGCGCGCGGTGGCCGCCCTACCCGTGCCCTACCTGGCCGATCTGGCTCTGGTGGTACACCTGCCACCGACGCCGACCGAACACCGGCCGCACTGGATCCGGCACACCGCTGACCACAGCACGCCGGTCACCGGAACGGTCGGCTGGGACGTGGTCGCCGCCGTACCCGGACTCGTCGAGGCCCTCGACGGCGAGCCCGCCGATCCGCGGCCCTGGCCGGCCATCACCCGGGCGGGAATCGACGATCTGGTCCCGGCGGACCTCGACCCGCCCTCGACCCTGCTGGTCAGCCCGATCCCCGGCGCCGGCCGGACGGCCGGCGCCCTGGTGCTGCTCCGCCGAGCCGGGCGGGCCGGTTTCGACCGCCGTGACGTCGAGCTGGTCCGGGAGTTCGCCGCCCGGGCCGGCGCCGCGCTGGCCACCGCGCAACTGCACGACGAACAGAGCCACCTCGCCCGGGTCCTTCAGCACAGCCTGCTGCCGCCGCGGCTGCCCACGGTGGCCGGAGTGCGCCTGGCCGGGGGCTACCGCGCGGCCGGCGACGGACTGCGCATCGGTGGCGACTTCTACGACGTCCTGCCGACCGACGACGGTGCGCTGTTCGCCGTCGGGGACGTCTGCGGCAAGGGCGTGGGTGCGGCCGTGCTCACCGGCCGGGTACGCCAGTCCCTGCAGACCCTACGGCTGGTCGAACGGCAACCGCGGGAACTGCTCCGGCTGCTCGACCGGGCACTGCTCGACCTGCCGGACACGAGCCGGCGCGGGCAGTTCACCACCCTGCTGCTGGGCGCCCTGCGGGTCGGACCCGAGGGTGAACTGCGGTTGCGGATCGCCGGTGGCGGGCATCCGGCACCCCTCGTGGTGCGGTCCGACGGAACGGTGGCCGCGCTCCGGGTGGGCGGGATGCCGGTCGGCGCGTTGCCCGGTGCCCGGTTCGCCGCCGCCGACCTTCGGCTCGGCCCCGGCGAACTGCTCTTCACCCGTACCGACGGGGTCGCCGATGCCCGGGGCGGCCCGCACGGCGCGGAGACCTTCGGCGAGCAGCGGCTACGCCGGACGCTGGCGGCCGGTGCCGGGCTGCCCCCGGCGACGCTCGTCGACCGCGTGCTCCGGGAGATCGACACGTGGTGTGCCGGGCACCGCCACGACGACATCGCGATGTTGGCGATCGGTCCCGCCGCAGACTGATCCGGCCGTGCGGCAGCACCGACGGTAGCCGGCCCGGTCAGGCTGTGCGGAAGACGGAGGCGTCCCCCGCTGCCCAGCCACGCGGCGCCGCCTCGACGGCGTCCCGGCCGTCCGACTGTTCCGCACGTGGTTGCTCGGGCTGTGGCACCAGCGGCGACACCGGTCGGACGACCCGTGCGCGGGCGGCCTCGTCGAAGGCACGCAGCCCGCGCAGCAGCGCCTCCCGGGCGTCGGGGGTCATGTCGGCCAGGATCGCCGCCAGGTGCTGGCGACGGTCGTCGCGCAGCTCGGCCAGCAGCCGGCGGGCCTCGGCGGTCAGATGCAGCGAGATCTCCCGCCGATCGGCGCGGCCCGGCTCCCGCTCCAGCATCCCCGCGGCGACCAGCCGGTCACACAGTCGGCTGGCCGACGAGAGCAGCATGTCCAGACCGGCGGCGAGGCGCCGCAGGTTTATCCCGTCATGCCGTTCGACGAGCATGACGGCGCGAAGCTGGGCGGTGGAGATGCGGTTGGCCGTCCGCTCCCGCGCACCGTCCCAGACCGTCAGCAGGGCTCCTGCCGCGGCATCCAGCTCGGCAGCCATACTCATCTCGGGTCCCGGTGGACCATGCAGTTCCGCCATGGTGCGCCTGAGCGTACCCCGATTCCGTCGGCGGTTGGGCTTGTGATCAAGGAGGGACCATGACCGAGCCGGTCGACAGGGGCCGCGCGGCCATCACCGCCGCCCCCGTGGATCTCCTCGTGACGCGCGTCGGGGAGCTGTTCGAGCGGGAGTACGGGATCACCGACACCGATCTCCTCCAGGTCGACTACCGGCTGGCGGCGCTGCTGCCGCTGGGCGGTGGGGAACCGGTGACCATGCCCGGGCACCCGGCCTGGCGTTGCTTCGACCACCAGAGCCCGACCCACGCCGACGGCGTGGGGTACCTGCCGGTGAGCATGCGTGGCGAACGGCGGGGTGTGCTCCGGGTCACGCCGGTCACCGACGCCCGACTTGCCGAGCTGGCCGAGGTCGCCACCGCGCTGGCCCACGAGCTGGCCGCCGTCGACGCCGGCACGGACGTGTACCGGGTGGCCCGGCGGAGTCGCCGACTCACCCTCGCCGCCGAGGTGCAGTGGGAACTGCTGCCGGGGCGTAGCCGGCTGCGTCCCTCCTTCAGCCTCGCCGGTCAGCTGGAGCCGGCGTACGCGGTGCGTGGTGACAGCTTCGACTGGTCCGACGACGGTGAGCGGGTCTGGTTGGCCACCATCAACGGGATGGGTGAGGGGGTCGCCGCGTCCATGCTCACCACCCTCGCCACCTGTGCGTTGCGCAACGCCCGCCGGGCCGGCATTCCCCTGGCCGACCAGGCCGCCCTCGCCGATCAGGCGATCTACGACCTGCACCGGGGTGAGCAGTACCTCGCGACCCTGCTGCTCGAACTGGATCTGCGCACCGGGCGGCTCACCGCCGTCGACGCCGGCTCGCCCCGGCTCGTCCTGCTCCGGGACGGCGAGGTCAGCATCCAGCCGCTGGAGGAGCAGTTCCCGCTCGGCATGTTCGAGGGGACCAACTACCGCGAGCAGTTCGTCCAGCTCCAGCGCGGCGACCGACTGTTCATGATCAGTGACGGGGTGATCGAGGCGACCGGGGGCGCCGAGCAGTACGGCCAGACCGCGCTGGACCGGATGTTGCGCCGGACCGCACCGATGGCGGCGCTGGACGCCGTCCGCTCCCTGCTCGGCGACCTACGGGCCTTCGTCGCCGGTGATCTCACCGACGACGCCGTCGTGGTCTGCCTGGACTGGCTCGGTCCGCAGCCGTGAGACCACCCGCCGGATCAGTACGCGCCGCGGCTGTTGACCACCGCGCCGACGGTCTTCCACAGAATCGTCAGGTCGGCGGCGAGCGACCAGTTCTCCACGTAGTAGAGGTCGAGCCGGATGCCGTCCTCCCAGCTCAGATCGGAGCGGCCGCTGACCTGCCAGAGCCCGGTCATCCCCGGCTTGACCAGCAGCCGGCGGGCGACGTCGCCGTCGTACCGGGCGACCTCGGAGGGCAGCGGCGGCCGGGGACCGACCAGGCTCATCTGCCCCAGCAGGACGTTCACCAGCTGCGGCAGCTCGTCAAGTGACCACTTGCGCAACAGCCGACCGACCCGGGTCACCCGGGGGTCGTCCCGCATCTTGAACAGCAGGCCGTCGGTCTCGTTGCGGGCGGCCAACTCCGCCAGCAGCACGTCCGCGTTGACCACCATGGTGCGGAACTTGAAGACCCCGAACTCCTGGCCGCCCTGCCCGACCCGGATCTGGCGGAAGAGCACCGGGCCTCGGCTGTCCAGCTTCACGGCCAACGCGATGACCGCCAGCAGGGGCAGCAGCAGGGCCAGGGCGACAAGCGACATCGACCGGTCGACGAACCCCTTGACCAGTTTGCGGACGCCGCGGAACTCGGGGGCCTCCACGTGGATCAGTGGCAGGCCGGCGACGGGCCGGGTGTGGATGCGCGGGCCGGCCACGTCGGTCAGCGCCGGAGCCAGCACCAGGTCGATGCCGGTGCCCTCCAGTTGCCAACCGAGCCGACGCAGCCGGGTCGCGGTCAGCTCCCCGCAGGCGGTGACGGCGACCGTGTCCGCGCCGATCGCGGCGGCGGCCTCCGGAATGGCCCGGAACGAACCGACCACCGGCACGTCGCCGAGCCGCTGGGCGACCGGGGCGAGCAGGGCGTCCGGGATGCAGGCACCGACGACCTGGTAGCCGGCGTACGGCTCGCGGCGCAGGGTGTGCACCAGTTCCAGCACGTGGGCGGTGTCACCGACCACCAGCACCCGCCGCGACCAGCCCGACCCCTGCGACCGGGCGCGGTGCAGGCGCTTGCGGGCGGCGAACCGGGCCACCTCCAGACCGATCGTGCCCACCGCGAAGGTGATGGCCAGGAAGCCCCGGGACACCCCGACGTCGGCGACGTAGCCCGCGATCGCGGTGGCGCCGGCCAGCCGCAGACTCGCCATGCTCACCCGCCGGTACTCGTCCGCACCGTAGCCCACCACCCGGTCGTCGTAGCAGCGCAGGGCCTTCAGCGAGACCAGCCAGGCCAGCACGAGCGCCGGGGCGACCAGGACGTACGGCACCGGGCCACGGGGTGCGGCCTCACCGAACCGGACGGCGTAGCCGACCAGCACCGCCACCGCCAGCACGGCGGTGTCCAGCACGACAAGCGTCCGGACGTACGCCCGCTGGTCGGTACGCACCGGTCGCCCCGGTGCCGGGACGTCGTTGGGTCGCGATGACGATCTGACCGGGGTCAACAGCGTAGCCGAGGTCACCAGCCCTCCCACTTCGCTCGCCGACGGCACGGGCCCGGCCGGGACGGTCGGGTCTGCCGATGCACGACGACATCCTGCCCTGACAACCATGACTACCAATTGCTTCCGACGTATTGCCGTCAGTTTCCAAGGCGTAGGACAACGAGAAAGGGGCCGGTGGTACCGGCGAAACCGGTACCAGCGGCCCCTTTACGGGGTGTCTCAGGTCAGGCGGGTGCCTTCCGCAGCGCGATCGCCCGGAGGAAGATGTCACCGATCTTGGTGGGATCCGTGGCGACGAACGCACCGCCACCGGCGCTCTTCGCGATGGTGTCCAGCTCCGACTTGCTGACCTCGGTGCCGATACCGATGATGATCACCTGGATCGGCTGCTCCGGGTCCTTGATCCGCTTCAGCTCGGCGAGCAGGGCCTTCTGGGAGATGCCGTCGGCGTCCTCGTTCTTGCCGTCGGTGAACAGCACGATCGAGTTGACCTTGCCAGGTTCCCAGTTCGCCTGGACGTCCTTGTACGCGGCCAGCAGCGTGTCGTACAGGCCGGTGTCGCCGCTCGACGAGGCGACCCGGTCCAGGCCGCGCTCCAACTCGCTGCGCTGCCGTGACAGCGGCGCGATCGGCACCAACTCCTGGTAGTCCAGCGAGCCCACCAGGTTCGTCGAGAAGACCCACAGGCCGATCGACCACGAGTCGTCGAACAGGTTCAGCCCGCGCCGGGCCGCCTCCGTGGTGACCTGCTGCCGGGTCGCCCCGTTGGCGGTCGGCACCTCGTTCTTCATCGAGCCGGAGACGTCGATGATGCAGAGCATCCGACCGGACAGAGTGGCGATGGACCAGCTGGAGACCGCCCGCTCCACCGCGTCCGGGGCCAGCCCACCGGCGGCGACGCCGCCCTGGGCCGGCGGCGCGACGGAAGCGTCCCCACCGGCCGGGCTCGGCGCGCCCTGCGGCGCGTTGAAACCGGTGCCCCAGTTGCCGTCCGGCGCCCGCAGCGACTGCGCGGCCAGCTTGTCCTTGAACGACGTCGTGGTCAGCGCCTCGAACAGCACCCCGGCGGCGGACGCCTTGGCCGGCTCGATCCCGGGCAGCACCGCGTACGGGTAGTCGAGCGGCAGTGGCGCCGGTTTCAGGTAGAGCGCCGCCAACGGCACCGGAGGCTTCCGGGCGTTGTACTGGATGACGTCCTCCTCGGACAGCGCCGCCGCACCGAGGGCGCTGGCCAGCGTGGTGGCGTCGCTGGCCGTCGGGAACTTGGCGAGCAGGTCCTGGCGCAGCGCCGAGGCGCCGGCGGCCAACGCCCGCAACGCGCCGACGCGCTCCTGCTCGGCGGTCTCGCCGCCGGTCGACGCCGCGGCGGTCATCATCGACAGCAGGCCGGACAGTCCGGCGGCGTCGCGGGTCGGCTCCACGATGCCGGTCTTCAGCGGCCGATCACTGTTGAGGCGCGTCAGCAGGTCGGTCCAGCCGAGTTCCTGCTGCGGCCAGCCCAGCCGGGTGGCGATCGGTTCCGGCATCGCGACCACCACCGGGCTGCTCGCGATGGAGGAACCGTTGCCGGGCTCGAAGGCCGCCGCGCCGCCGGTCTTGAGTCGCAGCAGCCAGGTGGAGGAATCCGGAATCCAGACGTCCGGACTCACCGCGGTGCCACTGGCCTGCCCCACGCCGGCCAGGATCGCGCCGTGCTTGGCGGACACCACGGCGGCCACCTCCACCGGGTCGGAGGCGGCGACCGTCACGTCGATGCAGGTTCCATCGACCGCGGCACCCTTCTCCTCCCACTCGGTGGCCGCCTGGTCGACCGCCGGGGCGAGCTCGCTGGCCACCGCGACGGACAGCTCGATCTTGCCGGAGCAGTCCTGGCCGGCGAGTTGGCGATAGCCGACCCACCCACCAGCGGTGACGACGAGTACGCCGACCGCTGCTGCGGCGGCGGCACCGTGAATACTTGAACGCATGCGATGGCGGCCTGCTGACACGCAGACCATCTTGCGTATCCGACCGTTGTACTGCCATGGCCGTTCGGACGAAAGTTACAGAGGAGAAACAGTTCACCGCGATTCAGTTACTTTGAGTGATGAGTCAGCGGCGCAATGTGGATGTATCTATGTCCGAGCCACACGATCAGGGCAGAACGCAAGTAGGGCTCGCAATCGGTAGCGGCTCGCCGACCGCCACCGGCACCCCGGTGGCCGGGTCGACCCGGAAGGTGCGCACCATGTCCGCCCGTTCGTCGGCGACGTACAGGTGTTCACCGATCAGGGCGAAGTGACGGGGCCACTCGCCGCCGGTCTCCACCTCCGCCACGAGTTCCGGCAGGTCCGCACCGAGGGCGAAGACCGTCACGGTGCCGACACCCCGGTTCGCGACGTAGAGGAAGCGGCCGTCCGGACCGATGCCGATCTCGGACGGCTGGACGTGCCCGCCCCGGTCGCTGGCGTCGACCCGGCCCCGGTGGTGCAGCGCCCCGTCGAGCAGCTCGTAGGCCAGCACCGAACCGTCCAGCTCCCCGGAGACGTAGCAGCGCCGTCCGTCGGGGTGCCGGGCCAGGTGCCGGGGCCCCACCCCGGGCGCGGTTCGCACCCGGGGCGCGCGTGGCACCAGTCGTCCGGTTGCGGCGTCGAGGTCGTACCGGTAGATCGAGTCGGTGCCCAGATCGACCGCCAGCAACGGCGACGCACCCGTCCCCGGCGAGACCATGTGGGCGTGCGCCCGCTCCTGGCGTTCGGGATCGGCCCCGTGTCCCTGGTGCGCGACCACATCGGTGCGCTCGCTCGGCACCCCGTCGGCGTCGAGCGGGAAGACCGTCACGCTGCCGCCGCCGTAGTTGGCCACGAACAGGTGACCCCCGTCGGGTGCGACCGCCAGGTGGCACGGTTCCGCTCCGCCGGTGGGCCACGACCCGATCGCGGACAGCTCGCCGTCGGTGCCGACCCGCCAGGCGCTGATCCGGCCGTCGGGCAGTTCGTTCACCGCGTACAGCACGGGTCGCGTCGGGTGGCGGGCGAGGAAGGAGGGCGAGTCGGTGACCGCGACGGTGCCCAGCGACGTCAGCTCGCCCGTACGCGGCTCCCGCCGGGCGGCGACGATGCCGGTGCCGCGCCCACCGCTGGGCGCGGTGTACCCGCCGATGTGAACGATCTCGCCTCGACCTGCCACCGGTTGCCGCCCTCCGCTCGTTTCCGTCGAATCCACCTCCGCAGCCTTCCCCCGACGCCGACGGATTAGACCTCTGCGCCGCCACCCGGGCGCGCCGCCGGTCGGCTCAGGCCGTCGGTACCGGCTCGCCCCGATGCCGGGCGACGTGCTCGACCAGGGAGATCAGCACGGTCTTGCCGGACTGCCGATCACGAGCGTCGCAGAGCACCATCGGCACGTCCGGGTCCAGATCCAGGGCCCGGCGCACGGCCTCGAGACTGAACCGCCGGGCGTCGTCGAAGCAGTTCACCCCCACCACGAACGGGATGCCCCGCTGCTCGAAGTAGTCGATCGAGGGGAAACAGTCGGCCAGCCGTCGGGTGTCGGCGAGCACCACCGCGCCGAGCGCACCGAAGGCCAGTTCGTCCCAGAGGAACCAGAACCGGTCCTGTCCCGGCGTACCGAACAGGTAGAGCTGGAGGTCCTCGTTGATGGTGATCCGGCCGAAGTCCATCGCCACCGTGGTGGTCGTCTTGGTCTCCACCCCGGAGAGGTCGTCGGTGTAGATGCCGGCGTCCGTCAGGATCTCCTCGGTCTGCAACGGCCGGACCTCGCTCAACGCGCTCACCAGCGTCGTCTTGCCGGCGCCGAAGCCGCCGGCGATGAGGATCTTCAGCGCGATGGGCACCCGGTTGCCCCGCCGCTCACCGTCATAACGCACGGAGTCCATCGACCACCGCCTTGAGGATGTCGTTGTCGGGTAGGTACGTGGCGCGCGGTGGCTGGTGCACGGCGACCAGTCCGCGGGACAGCAGATCACCGAGCAGCACCCGGACCACGCCGATCGCCAGGTCGAGGTCCGCGGCGAGCTCCACGACCGGGGTACCGCGGCCGGCCAGCTCCACCAGCAGCCGGTGCTCCGGATACAGCTCCGGATAGGCCGCGAGGTCCGGATCCGGCTTCGCCAGCACGTACGCGACCAGATCGAGCCCGTCCGTGCTGGGACGGGCCCGCCCGCCGGTCAGGGTGTACGGCCGCACCACCGGCCCGGCGTCGTCGTCGAGCCACTCATGTCGGTGCCCGGGCAGGTCAGTCCGCATCGGTGGTACCCGCAGCCGCCCGGGCCGGCGCCCCCAGGTTCTCACCCACCCGGGTCACCAGCATCGCCATCTCGTACGCCACCAGGCCGATGTCCGCGTCGGCGTCGCTGGCGACCGCCAGGCACGCGCCCTGGCCCGCCGCGGTGACGAAGAGGTACGCGGACTCCATCTCCACGACGGTCTGCCGGACCGGTCCACCGGTGAGGTGCCGGCTCGCGCCCCGGGCCAGGCTGGACAGGCCGGACGCCAGCGCACAGAGGTGCTCGGCATCGGCGGTGCCCAGGCCGGCGGAGGCGCCCAGCAGGAGTCCGTCGGCCGACAGCACCACGGCCTGCCGCGCGGTCGGCACCCGCTCCAGCAGATCGTCCAGCAACCAGTCGAGATCTGCGTTCTGCCTCGTCGACTGCATCAGGCGTCCCTCTCAGTCACGGTCGGGGGATTCGCCGGCGCCGATTCGGTGGCCGGCAGGGCGTCGGGCGGCGCGGTGCTGCGGTTTTGACCCGGCGGGTCCGTTCCGGCCGGGTCGGGAGCCGGCACGGCGGAACCGGCCCGGTCGGTCGGGTCGGCGGCAGCCGCACCGGGCTGGTGGTTCGGCTGCGCCGGAGACGGCTCGGTCCGGTCGGTCCCGTTGCCGGGGACCGGTCCACCCGGATCACGGCCGGGGGTTCGGGTGGCGGCCAGCCGACCCCGCGCGGTGCCCGCCTGCAACGCCGACATGACCCGGCGTGCCTCCTCCGGGCTGCGCGGCGCCGGATCGCGGTGCGGCCGGGCCAGGGTCCGGGACGCGACCACCGGTTGTCGGACGGTCGGGCCGTCGATCGCGGCCGTCCGTGCGGGCCGTGCGGTCATCGCCGGCAGTTGCACGGTGGGCGCGTCCAGCACGGGGTCGGCACCGGGCACGTCCCGGTGCCCGGAAACCGGTCCAACCGGCGCGTCGGCGCCGGCCTCGGCTGGATCGGTGCCGGCCGGCCGCGCCGGTGCGGGCTGAGGTTCCGGTCCGGCCCGGACGACGGGGGCCACCTCGGCGGTGGACGGGACGCCGTTGCCGGCATCAGCGGTCGACGCTGCCGGCTCGCCGCTGGGCGACGCGACGGCGCGGCGGCGGATCCGGCGGGGCAGACCGTCGGCCTCCGCCGGCCCGACCGTCGATCTGCCGCCCTGGGTCCGGAGGGTCGTCTCGCCGACCGGCTCGCCTTCGACCGGACCGCCGGCGGGTGCCGTCGTGTCGCGCGGGACGGCGCGGGTTCGGGGACGGGGCACCGTGGTCAGTCGGGTCGCCCGGGCCAGCCTCCGCTGCTCCGGCGTGGCACCCTTGTCGTCGCCCGCCAGCGCCTCCGGGCCGGGCAACGGTGACGGTTCCTCCGTGATCAGTCCGGTCGGGATGAGCACCACGGCGGTGAGGCCGGTGCCCGTGCCCTTCGATCGCCGCAACCGGACCCGGACGTCGTGCCGGGCGGCCAGTCGCGCCACCACGAACAGACCGAGCCGGGCGGTCTCGCTGGGATCGAACTCCGGCGACCGGGCCAGCTTCCGGTTCGCCTCGTCGATGGCCGCCTCGCTCATGCCGAGACCCTCGTCGGTGACGGAGAGGGCGTAGCCGTGCGCCACGTGCGCACCGGAGATCTCGACCCGGGAGTCGGGTGGGGAGAACGCGGTGGCGTTCTCGATCAACTCGGCGAGCAGGTGGATGATGTCCCCCACCACCCGACCGACCGTGCCGGCGGGCTGCACCGTGGTGATGTCGACCCGGTCGTACGACTCGACCTCGGAGATCGCCCCTCGGATGAGGTCCACCATGGCGACCGGGTTGCGCCAGCCCCGGCCCGGTGTGGCGCCGGCGAGGATGACCAGATCCTCCGCGTGCCGACGCAACCGGGTGGCGAGGTGGTCGACGCGGAACAGTTCGGCCAGGTGGTCGGGGTCCTCCGCGTCGCGTTCCAGCCGGTCGAGCAGCGCGATCTGCCGGTGCACCAGCCCCTGACTGCGTCGCGCGATGTTCAGGAAGACGTCGTTGAGACCACGCCGCAGGCTCACCTCGACCATGGCCGACCGGATGGCGACCTTGTGCACCTCGGTGAACGCCTGCGCGACCTGGCCGATCTCGTCGGCGCCCCGGTCGGCCACCGAGGCCTCCCGAGCCAGGTCGACCTGCTCACCGTTGCGCAGCCGGTCCACCACCTCCGGCAGGCGCCGCTCGGCGTCGGCGAGCGTGCCGCGTACCCGGGTCAGCCGTCGGGCGACCGAGCGGCCGACCCGGACCGCCACCACCAGCGAGAGCACGACGGCGATCAGGCCGAGCAGTCCCGCGGCGGCCAGCCGCACCAGGGTCCGTACCGCCATCGGCACCGACCGGTCGGCCAGGCCGTCCGCCTGGGTCAGCTCGAAGTCCCGCAGCGACTGCTGCACCGTGTCGTAGCTGGTCTGCCACGCCTGCGGGTCGAGCCTGAGCCGGGCCGACGGGTCGGCGGCGACGACGTCGTCCTGCATCTCCCGGAGCCGGCCGAACGCCTCCCGCTCGGTCAGCCGCTGGTACGCGGCCCGGTCCGCCTCGGGCAGGTCGGCCACCGCGGTCTCGGCCAGGAACCGCTGATTTCCGATGCCCTGCACGAGCAGGATGTGCTCGCCCTCGGCGAACCTGCCCGAGGTCAGCACCCCGGCCAGCAGCGCGTCGGTCTGGGCCAGCAGTTCCCGCGAACGGCCGAGGCCGGTCAGCGCCAACGCCTCGCGGTTGAGGTCGTGGTCCGGGAGGTTGGCCAGGGCGGTGAAGGTGTGGAAGGCGGAGGAGATCATCCCGCTGTAGAGCCCGACCGCGCCGGCTCGGTCGAGATCCCGACGATCGATGAAGCCGCGGCCGGCCGGCAACGCGTCCAACTCGCCGATGAGCCGTTCGAGCCGGGCTTCGAGCAGCTCACCGGCGGCGTCGCGCAGCTGGTCGCCGCCGACCCGGCGACGCAACTCGGTGATCGCCGCGTCGGTGCGGCCCCGCTGTGCCACCAGAGCCGGCAGCACGCAGTCGGCCGGGGGTTGTCCACACTCGGTGCGTGGCGAGGCGAGGTGCACCACGGAGAGCCGTCGTTCCCGTTGCAGCTCGGCCACCACGGTCTCACCTGGCCGGCCGAGGTCGTACAGCAGGGTACGGGCGGCGAGCAGGTCGAGCGCCGGCCCGAAGGTGAGCGTGGTCGCGAAAATCCACAGTGCCAGCAGCGCGGTCACCGGCACGACGACCAACGCGGTCAGCTTCGAGCGGATCGGCCAGTCGCGGGTGTTCAATCGGACCTCGCCCGGAAGGGTGGCTGGAAGGGCTCCGGCGCAGCCGGGCAGCGCCGTCACCGGGCGCATCCCGGTCGTCCCGCCGGGACGCCGGCTCGGGCGCCTTGGGCAGGATACGTAATCCGCGCCGGTCGCACTACCGTCCGTCGAGACTACCGGTACGTTGCCGAACGTCCCGACGACGAACCCCTTGTCGGGTTCCCTGCCCGTGCCAACCGGGTCGGGTCAGGAAAGTGTTCCGGAACGGGATTGGCGATCAGTGCGTGGCGGGAATACCTGCAGGCGAAGGAGGAGCCATGTCGCCCACGCAGATAGTCGTCACCGTCCTCGTCATCCTGGTGGTCGCCGCCATCGCCGCCGTCGTCGTCGTGGCCGGCCGCCGCCGGTCGCTCCGGCAACGGTTCGGCCCCGAGTACGACCACGTCGTCGCCGAGCAGGACAGCCGCAGCGCCGCCGAGCGCGAGCTGCGGGACCGGGAACGCCGGCACGCCGAGCTCGAACTGGTCCCGCTCACCCCCGAGTCCCGTGCCCGGTACACCGAGGCGTGGGAGGAGCTTCAGGTACGTTTCGTCGACGCTCCCGCCGAAACCGTCGGGCAGGCCGACGAACTGGTCAGCCGGCTGATCGCCGAACGCGGGTACCCCACCGGTGAGTTCGACGACCAGATCGCCCATCTCTCCGTCGAGCACGCGCGGACGCTGGGCCACTACCGCGACGCGCACGAGATCCACCTGCGCAACTCCCGGGGCGAGGCCAGCACCGAGGATCTCCGCCAGGCCGTCGTCCACTATCGCGCTCTCTTCAGCGACCTGCTCGGCGAGGAGTCGCCGGTCGCTGCGGGGATGCCGGAACAGCGCCACCCCGATGCCGCCCACGACGCCACCAACCGCTGAGGAGATCACCATGCGGCAGGAAGAGCAGCAGCTCAACAACGACCACCCGGAGGCCGTACGCTCCGCCCCGGTGGCGGTGCCGACCACCGAGGACGACCGGAAGCCGGGCGACGAGGTCGACACCGTCGACGAGCCGACGGATCGGGACCGGTCGGAGGCCGACCGCGGCCGGCCCTGGGACGGCCGTCCCGGCTCCGACGGCGAGCGCACCGAGTTCCACGAGCCGGGTCCGGTGCCGACCGCCTTCGGCGCGACCACGGTCGGTGGCGCGGTCGCCGCGTCCGCGCTGGCCAGCCCGCGCCCCGAGGACGAGCGCGACCCGCGCGAGGAGGACACCGCCCGGCCTGGTGACGGCGCCGTCGACGGGGACCGGGAGGGACGGCGGGCGGACCCGACGGCGGAGTTCGGCGGTACGGGCGACGACGTCGACCGGACCGACCCGGTCGACGATGCCGCGGCCGACGTCGTCGACGACCGGGCTTCGGCGGTCGGCGACGACCCGACGGACGACCGGCTCGACGACCCGGCGGACGACCGGCTCACCGACGACGACGTGGCCACGGCCGACGGCGACGACCGACCGACGGCGGTGACGGACGTCGACGACACGGCGGCGGCGGGTGGCCCCGGCTACGGAAGTGCCACCCCCACGATGGTCGACCCCGACACCCAGACCTCGGGCGAGGGCACGTCCGGTTCCGGGACGGCGGTCCCGGCCGGCGCGGCGACGCTGTTCGACGACGCGACGGCGCAGGGCTTCCGGGACCGCTGGCGCGACGTCCAGCTGCGCTTCGTGGACGATCCCCGGGCGGCGGCGGGTGAGGCGCAGTCGCTGGTGGAGGAGGCGATGGAGGCGCTGTCCGCCGCCCTTGCCGCGCACCGCGACAAGCTCGGCGGCTGGCAGGAGGCCGGCTCGTCCGACACCGAGCAGTTGCGGGTGGCCGTGCGCGAGTACCGGGACTTCCTCGACCGGGTGCTCGGCCGCTGACTCCGCGTGGCCGTACCACCCGAGGGCGGGTGCCTCCGATCCGGGGCACCCGCCCTCGGCGTACCACCGTCAGGCATGGCCACCGGTGTGGCGGGTACGCCCAACAGGGTCGGAGAGCGCCGCGGACAGGAGGGCAGCAGCGATGACGGATCGTGATCGGCAACGACCGCTGGAGGAGCGCCCCGAGGCGGCTGCGGCGGTCGACGACGACAGCACCGTGCCGCAGCTGATGACCGGAGGCGGACCTGACCGGGACAATCCGACGTTCGCCGAACCGGACGACCGGCCCGAAGGCGGGTCGACCGAGGACATCATCGCCGACCCGTACGCCGCCGGCACCGGCGCGACGGGAACCGGTACCGGCGCGGGCGGAGACAACATCCGCACCGGCGCCGAGCAGCCCTGGGAGCCGGAGGATCTG
The DNA here is from genome assembly GCF_027497295.1 of Verrucosispora sp. WMMC514. Lineage (NCBI taxonomy): Bacteria > Bacillati > Actinomycetota > Actinomycetes > Micromonosporales > Micromonosporaceae > Micromonospora > Verrucosispora sp. WMMC514. The sequence goes on from NZ_CP114906.1 coordinate 1,203,753, forward strand.
GTGATGGCCCGAGGGCAGGATCTCACCGCCGAGAACATCGAGCGGGCCCGGCGCGAGCTGGCCGAGGCCGGACGCGCGGCGATCGAGAAGACGGTTCCCTGATCCGCCCGCGCCCCGGTGCGCCCCCACCCGGACAGCGGTAGCCGGTTGCGGCGTTGCACCGCCGCCGGGCGGGTGACGGCGACCGTGGCGCAGGCGGCGCGAGGGGCCCCTGGTCCGACCGGTGCGGTCGGACCAGGGGCCCGGGTGACCTGCCGCCGCAGCGCCTCACCTACTGTCGGCGGCGGGTGTGCCTGTGTCCGTCAGGACAGCGGCGGGTAGGCGTTGCGCATCAGCTCGGAAAGCTGCGCCGGGAACCAGGCGCCCGAGATCGGGGCGTCCGGCAGGGCACCGCTCATGCTGTTGCCGTTGCGCTCGTTGCCCTGGTAGGTCGGGTCGCACATCCGGTCGAAGCCCTTGCCGTCGTTGTTCGGGATCTCGCGGCTGGAGCCGTCCGACTCGCCCGGGGGCTTGATCCAGACGTACGCGTCGATGCCCGACGCCGGCGCGGCCGTCGGCCGCTCGCCCAGGCCCGCACCGGCCTGGTTGCACCAGTTGCCCTTGTGGATACGACGGTCGATCCGGCCACCGTCCACGTAGGCGTTCACACTGGTCGTCGGGCCCGCGGCGGTAGGCCGGTTGGGGCCGCCCCAGCCGTTACGGGAGGTGTCGATCAGCATGCCGATGTTGCTGGGGAAGCCCTGCCGGACGAGTTCCTGGCGGAACGCCTGAGCGAAGCTCTGCTCGTCGTTGTACTGATTCCAGTCGATCCAGTCCGACTGCCGCACCGTCTGCCCGTTCACCGAGTCGGTGACCTTGGCGTACGGCTCGACCAGTGCCGAGTAGTTGGCCGTGTTGGTGATGAAGCCGTGCACGTGGTTGACGGTGGCACCAGAGGCGCCGGCGGCCTCCCGCAGGATCTGGGCGGTCGGGGTGAAGTTGCTGTCCCAGCCGATCCAGCCGTGGTGACCGGCGTCGATGTAGTTGTAGACGTTCGGGATCGCGCCCAGCTTGGCCAGGGCGTAGCCGACACCCTGCACGTAAGCGCCGTTGGCCTTGACCGTGTCGCACATCGCGGTGCCACCCGGGTTGCCGGAGGTGTTGGTCACCAGGTTCGGCAGCGAGTCGATCTCGATGATGTTGATGATCCGCAGGTTGCGGTACTTCGCGTCACCCTGGATCGCCGCGATCGGGTCGATGTACTCGGCCTTGTACTTCGGCAACTCGTCCGCCTTCAGCTCACCGTTGGAGGCGAGCGCCGCGCAGTCCCGGCCGGGCAGGTTGTAGATGACGACCTGGATGTACTGCGCGTTCTGCCGCAGTGCCTCGTCCAGGTGGTCACGCAGGCCCATCGGGCCGTTGGACTGGCTGTTGTCGGTACCCTCGATCGCCGCGATCCGGTCAAGCCACACACCGGTCGGGGTGTTCGAGATGCGGTTACCACCGCTTACCGATTCGGCCTTGGCCTTCCACTCCGGGTTCACGTACCCCCGGGCGCCTACGTACGGGTTGTCCACCTTGGTGCCGGGCGGCGGCGTGGTGGGCGGCGGGGTCGTCGGCGGGGGCGTGGTCGGCGGGGGCGTGGTGGGGGGCGGCGTCGTCGGCGGGGGCGTGGTCGGCGGCGGCGTGGTCGGCGTCGTGCCGCCGTTGCAGGCCACCCCGTTGACGGTGAACGAGGTGGGCTTGGGGTTACTGCCGCTCCACGAGCCGTTGAAGCCGATGCTGGTGCTGGCGCCGGTGGCCAGGTTGCCGTTCCACGACTCGTTCTGCGCGGTCACGTTGCGGCCCGACTGGCTCCACCGGGCCGACCAACCCTGCACGAGACGCTGGTTGGCGTCGGGGAACGTGAAGCCGAGGGTCCAGTTGCTGAGCGCGTCGCCGACGTTCCTGATGGTGATGTTGGCGGTGAAGCCGCCCTGCCAGTCGTTCGTCGTGTAGGCCACGTCGCACTGCGTCGCCGCGTGCGCCGCGGTCACCGGTAGCGTCACCAAACCGCCCGCGACCAGCGCGCTCGCGCCGGCCAGCGCGACGGCCCGGCGTCGACCGGACAGCCTTCTCCACACATTCATGCCACTGATCTCCTTGGGCGAGACCGGATCCGCGTACGGCCCGGTACGTGGCCCGAAGGACGTCCGGTGCGGACGGCCGCCGGTGCCAACGGGATTCTTCGGGAGCGCCCGACCCGGACGGGCGTTGGTGGTGGTGCGACGACCGGCGTCACCGGTCGGCGGCCAGGTGGTCGTCCGGCGAACCGGATGCCCTCGACACCTGCCTACGCGGTGTGGCTCTGCTCACCGCGTGCAGCGATTCTTACATGGGAGCGCTTCCATGGCAATGGTTCGATATTTCGAAACCCTACCGGGCAAAACCCCCAACTCCACTACAACGCGAGCGGGCCGCCCTGGCAAGCACTGCGCCACCCATCCACCCAGGCACCGGACAAGCCGGCGGGTCCCGGGGCAAGCGAACCGGTAGAACCCGGCATACCGAACTAATGCCAGAACACGAATTTTCCCTGCATAAGTCATGAAACGGTCTAACGTCGGTTCTGGCTCGGTTGTTGCCGGCCGCAGGACAACAGGGATGGAGTGACACAGGTCATGGCTAAGAAGATGCTGGGGAAGGTGGTTGCGGGTGCTGCCCTCGGCAGCGCTTCCCTGCTGGTGTTCGCGCCCGGGGCCGCGTACGCCGACGGCCAAGCACAGACGGACGAGGGCAAGGTCTTCGCCAAGCCGCACGCCGTCAAGGCCGGCGAAGAGGTCAAGCTCGTGCAGATCTGCCCCGAGGAGCAGGAGCACCCCTTCGTCTGGTCCAAGGTCACCGGGAAGGTCAAGCTCGAACCGGCTCGGGGCGGCGACTCGCGTGGCGACCACAAGGACTGGCGCGAGGAGAACGGCGCCGCCGAAGGCGCGGACAGCGAAGGCTGGTCCGGCCACGAGCGTTCGCAGCCCGCCGAGGCCGAGTCCGGCAGCGGTTGGGGCGGCGGCGCGGCTGACGCCCACGACGACTGGAAGGGCGAGGAGCACGGCCAGGACGCCGAGGCTGGCGACGCGAAGGACCACGGCAAGAAGGACTGGAAGGGCCAGGCCGAGGAGAGCGACTCGGCCGCCGAGGAGTCCACCGGCGGCTGGTCCGGCCGGCACGAGAACGGTGCGGACTCCGCCGAGCACGACTGGTCCGGCAAGGGCGACTGGTCCGACGAGTCGGGCGAGAGCGAGTGGTCGGGCAAGGACGACTGGTCCGGCGAGTCGGGCGAGCGCGACTGGTCCGGCAAGGGCGACTGGGCGGCCGAGGAGGCCGAGGAGGCCGAGGAGCGCGGCTGGGAGCACAAGAAGGACTTCGTCTACTACGGCGAGGCCCAGGTGGCCGAGGACGCCGCGCCCGGCACGTACAAGCTGGAGGGCTCCTGCGGCACGGGCGAGCTGGTCGTCCTGCCGAACGGTGGGGTCGACGGCGGTGACGGTGGCATCGCCACCGGCGCCGACCGTGGTCTGGCCGCCGCCGGGGCGAGCCTGGTCGGCGCGGCCGCCCTCGGCGGCCTCGTGCTGATGCGCCGTCGTCGGGTCGATGAGTTCGCGGCCTGACGCGACGACGAGACGGGCCGGCGGCCGCCACGGTAGACCGTGGCGTGCCGTCGGCACCGCCGTCGTCGTCCTGCTCGCCATGACAGGTTCCGGGCTCGTCGGCGCGTCACTGAAGAGCACCGACGCCGCGCGCCCACCGCAGCCCGTGGCGGGTACGGCCGACCGGTCCCCGCAGAACCCGTTCGCCGAAACCGACCTCGACGACGCGCGGCGGGTGCCCGCCGGACTCCCCCGGGCCGCGCCCACCAGGATCGACATTCCCCGCATCGGAGTCCGCGCCGGCATCATGGCGCTCGGCACCAACCCCGACGGCACCGTCCAGGTGCCGCCACTGGACCAGGCGATGCTCGCCGGTTGGTACGAGCCCGGCCCGAGCCCGGGCGAGCCGGGCAACGCCGTGATCGTCGGACACGTCGACTCGGCCGCGATCGGTCCCGCCGTCTTCTTCTCCCTCGGCGCCCTGCGACCCGGTGACACCGTGAGCGTCGAACGGGCCGACGGCCGGACGGCGACCTTCCGGGTGGACTCGGTGGCCTCGTACCCGAAGGACGCCTTCCCCACCGAGCAGGTGTACGGCCCCAGCGACCGTCCGGGACTGCGGGTCGTCACCTGCGGCGGCCAGTTCGACGAGGCCACCGGCGACTACCCCGACAACGTGATCGTCTTCGCCACCCTGCTGCCCTGACCACCCCGCCGATCATGCAGTTGTGGCACCGAACGAATGCCGTGTGTCCACGCATTCGGGGCGCCACAACTGCATGATCGCGAAGGGCGGGGTGGTCAGTTGGCGGCGGAGGTGCGGACCAGGGTGCGGATCTGGCGGAGGAGGACCGACAGGGCCGCCAGGTCGGCGCGGGACTCGTCGAACTCGCCCATCGCCCGTTCGGCGCGGTGGATCGACGTGGCGTTCGACTGCTCCCACTGCTGCACCCGCTCCTGCGGCGGCAGGTCGCCCGGCGTGGAGTCCAGCACCTCCGCGGTGAGGGCGGCGAGCGCGGCGTACAGGTCGTACCGCAACGCCATCCGCGCCAGCGTCTGCCACCGGTCCTCGCGTGGCAGCAGGGAGATCTTCGACAGCAACGAGTCCACCCGGAACCGGTCGGAGAGCACGAAGTAGACCGAGGCGACCTCGCCGACGTCCCGTCCGGTGCTCGCGGCGGTCTCCACCACGTCCAGCAGACCGAAGCTGTACATCAGGCGGGTGCTGCGCTCGGCCAGCTCACGCGGCACCCCACGCTCGGTCATCGAGTCGATGTGGGCCGCGATCGACTCGCGTTCGCTGCCGTAGAAGAGCGTCTCCATCCCGGGCAGCAGCCGGGCGATCCCGTCCCGCAGTCGGGCGATCTCCGCCGGCACGTCGAGCGGCGAGCGGCGGTTGGTCACCAGCCACCGGACCGCCCGGTCGAGCAGGCGTCGGGTGTCCAGGTAGACGTTCGTCTGCAACTCCGGATCGATCCGGTTGTCCAGCGCCTCGACCGCGTCCCACAGCTCGCGCAGTCCGAAGACCTCACGGACCACCACGTACGCCCGGATCACGTCCGCCGCCGTGGCGGCGGTCTCCTCCACCACCCGGAAGACGAACGAGATCCCACCCCGGTTGATCGCCTCGTTGACCAGCACCGTGGTCACGATGTCGCGGCGCAACCGGTGCCGGTTCATCCGGTCGGCGAACCGCTGCCGCATCGGCGTCGGGAAGTAGTTGACCAGCACCTCGCCGGTCCACTCCTCGTCGGGCAGCGCGTCGGTGAGGATCTCCTTCTCCAGGGCGATCTTCACGTACGCCAACAGCACGGCGAACTCCGGCGCGGTCAGTCCGGACTCGGTGCGTACCGCCAGTTCCTCGTCCGGCGGCAGCGCCTCCAGCGACCGGTCCAGCACTCCGGCGCGCTCCAGCTCTGTGATCATCCGGCGGTGCACCGGGAGCAGCGAGGTGGCCTGCGCCTGAGAGTTGTTGATCGCCCTGGCCTGGTCGTAGTTGTCCCGCAGCACCAGCTCCGCGACCTCGTCGGTCATCCGGGCGAGCAGCTCGTCCCGCTCGGGAATGGTCAGCTCGCCGTCGGCGACCGCGGTGTTCAGCAGGATCTTGATGTTCACCTCGTGGTCGGAGCAGTCCACTCCGGCCGCGTTGTCGATGAAGTCGGTGTACATCCGACCGCCCGCCTGGGCGTACTCGATCCGGCCGTGCTGGGTGAAGCCGAGGTTGCCACCCTCACCGACCACCCGGCAGCGCAGGCTGCGACCGTCCACCCGGATCGCGTCGTTGGACTTGTCGCCGACCTGGGCGTTGGTCTCGCTGGACGCCTTCACGTAGGTACCGATGCCGCCGTTCCAGAACAGATCGACCGGCGCGGTGAGGATGGCCTTCATCAACTCCTGCGGGCTCAACTGGTCGACGTCGTCGTCGAGCCCGAGCACGGCACGGACCTGTGGCGAGATCGGCACCGACTTCGCCGTACGCGGGTAGATACCGCCACCAGCGGAGATCAGCTCGGCGTTGTAGTCCTCCCAGGTGGACCGGGTCAGTTCGAACAGCCGCTTCCGTTCCGCGTACGAGGTGGCCGGGTCCGGGTCCGGGTCCAGGAAGATGTGCCGGTGGTCGAAGGCGGCCACCAGCCGGATGTGCTCCGACAGCAGCATGCCGTTGCCGAACACGTCACCGGACATGTCGCCGACGCCGGCCACGGTGAAGTCCTGGCTCTGGGTGTCGTGCCCCATCTCCCGGAAGTGCCGCTTGACCGACTCCCACGCGCCCCGGGCGGTGATGCCCATCTTCTTGTGGTCGTAGCCGGCCGAGCCGCCGGAGGCGAAGGCGTCGCCCAGCCAGAAGTTGTGCGCCGTCGAGATCTCGTTGGCGGTGTCGGAAAAGGTCGCGGTGCCCTTGTCCGCCGCCACCACCATGTACGGGTCGTCACCGTCGTGGCGGACCACGTCGTCGGGCGGCACGATCTCACCGGCCACGATGTTGTCGGTGACATCCAGCAGCGCCGAGACGAACTCCTGGTAGCAGGTCACCGCCTCGTCCCGGTCACCCGGCTTCTGCTTGAGCACGAAGCCACCCTTGGCACCCACCGGCACGATGACGGCGTTCTTCACCATCTGCGCCTTGACCAGGCCGAGCACCTCGGTACGGAAGTCCTCCCGCCGGTCGGACCAGCGCAGGCCGCCCCGGGCCACCGGCCCGAACCGCAGGTGCACACCCTCGAACCGGGGCGAGTACACGAAGATCTCGAACTTCGGTCGGGGCGCGGGCAGCTCGGGGATCGCCTGCGGATCGAGCTTGAACGCCACGTACGGCTTCGGTCGCCCACCCACCGGCCGCTGGTAGAAGCTGGTCCGCAGGGTGGCCTGGATCAGGTTCAGGTACGAGCGCAGGATCCGGTCCTGGTCCAGGCTGGCCACGTCGTCGAGCGCGGCACGGATCTCGGCGACCAGCTCGGCGCCACGTCGCTGGCGCTGCTCGGCAGCGACCGGGCCCGGCTCGAACCGCGCCTCGAACAGCTGCACCAGCAGCGTGGCCAGGTGCGGGTACGCGATGAAGGTCGACTCCATGTAGTCCTGCGAGAACACCGTGCCGGTCTGCCGCAGATACTTCGCGTACGCCCGGAGCACCACCACCTGACGCCAGGTCAGCCCGGCGAGCAGCACCAGCTCGTTGAAGCGGTCCACCTCGGCCTCGCCCCGCCACGCCGCCGCGAAGGCGTTCTCCACGTGCGGGCGTACCTCGGCCAGTTGCTGGTGCCCCTCGGGCAGTCGTAGCCCGAAGTCGTACAGCCAGATCCGGCCGTCGACCCGCTCCACCTCGTACGGGTGCTCGTCGACCACCTTCACGCCGAGCGAGTGCAGCACCGGCAGCACCGCCGAGAGCATCATCGGCTCGCCGTAGCGGTACACCTTGAACCGCACGTCCATCGACTCGTCGACGTCCGGACCTCGGCTACCGGCACGCGGCGCCAACTGCTTGCGGAACAGGTGCATCTCCAGCTGGCCGGGCTCCTCCAGCAGCTCCAGCTTGGCCAGGTCCTTCATCGCCTCGTACGGCGTGTGCCCGTCCTTGTAGCCCTCCGGGAACGCGTCGGCGTACCGGCCGAACAGGTGCTTGGCCTGCTCGTCGCCGAGCTTGCGTTCCAGCACCAGCCGGTAGTCGTCGTCCCACAACCGGGTCGCGTCGGCCAACTCCTCGGCCAGCAGGTCGGCGTCGATGTCACCGGGCGGGCTCGTCGGGTCGGTACGCACGATGAAGTGCACCCGGGCCAGCATCGACTCGGTCACCCGGGTGGTGTAGTCCACCCCGACCCCGTTCAGCTCACGCAGCAGGATGTCCTGCATCCGCAGCCGGTTCTGGGTGGTGAACCGGTCCCGGGGCAGATAGATCAGACAGGAGATGAACCGCCCGTACGCGTCCCGGCGCAGGAAGACCCGCAACTGCCGGCGACCGGCCATCCGCAGCACCCCGATGACCGCGTGGTACAGGTCGTCGGTCTTGATCTGGAACAGCTCGTCGCGCGGGTACGTCTCCAGGATCTGCATCAGATCCTTGCCGGAGTGGCTGCGCAGGCTCAGGCCCGACCGGTCCAGCACCTCGGCGACCTTGCGCCGGACCACCGGCAGCTCCTGGACGCTGGTCCGGTACGCGGCGGTGGAGAACAGGCCGAGGAAACGGCGCTCGCCCACCACCTCGCCGTTCTCGTCGAAGATCTTGAAGCCGATGTAGTCGAGGTACGCCGATCGGTGCACGGTGGCCCGCGAGTTCGCCTTGGTGATGATCAACAGGCGCTTCTCGGTGACCTTCTCGTGCGCCTCAGGCGTCATCGAGGACAGCGCCCGCGCCTCCGGCGAGTCCTGGCGCAGGATGCCCAGCCCGGTGCCGAGCACCGCCTCCAACGCCGGCCCGTCCGCCGCCGAGTTCGGCACCAGCCGGTACTCCCGGTAGCCGAGGAAGGTGAAGTGGTCGTGCGCGAGCCAACGCAGCAGCTCGACCGAGTCGGTGATGTCCTTCTCCGGCACCGGTGGCCGGTTGTCACTGGTCCGCGCGGCGGCCAACTCGTCGGCCAGGGCGAGGGCGCGCTGGCGCATCTTCGGCCAGTCCTCGACCGCCTCCCGCACGTCGGTCAGCACCCGCTGCAGCTCCCGGCGCAGCTTGTCCCGCTCCTCCGGGTCGCGGACCGGGTCGATCTCGATCCGCATCCAGCTCTCGACCAGGTCACCGGAGATCGCGTCGTCCGGTTCCACGTCGGCGGCGACCTCGACCAGCCGCCCCAACGGCTCCCGACGCACCACGACCAGCGGGTGCACGAGCAGGTGGACGTCCAGGTGGTGGGTGTTGAGCAGGGCGGTCACCGAATCGACCAGGAACGGCATGTCGTCGGTGACGATCTCGACGACGCTGTGGTGCTGCTCCGCGTCGGGCGAGTGGATCCGCAGCTTCAACTCGCCCGGCACCCGCTGCCGGGCCAGCTCCCGGTGCGCACGGGCGGCGTCGAGCATCTCCTCGGCGGTGAACCCGATCAGCTCCTCGTCCGGCGCGAACCGCCAGAACCTGCCCACCAGGGTCGCCGCGTCGTGGTCGTCGCCGGCAAGCGACACGGCCTGGGCCACGAGTCGCTCGGCGTTGGGCACCGGCTCGTCGAACTCGGTGTCCTCCGCGTCGTCGGCGAGCGCCTCCGGCGGCAGTCCCAGATCGTAGAGGGTGTCGATGCTCGAACCGGTCATTCCGGTCGCGCCTGTGTCTAGCCGACCGAAACCGTCCCCGTCGGTCGCCGTGTCGAAACTGTCGTCCCGGCCGGTGTCAACCTGCCGGAGGTCGGGTTCCGGTTTGATCGCCGGACGCCGGTCCATCGGTGCCACTCCCCTCGACCCACAACGCTGTGGGTCACTCTGCCGCCAAGCCTAGGCCGACCGATCGGTACTTCCGTCGGCGGACCACCGGCCGGACGTCCGGATCTCCGACGCCGTCCTTTCACCCCGTTGCGGTACGAGGTTCGACCGGGTTCGGAGTACCCCGCCTGATGTTGTTCATCACACCGTCACGAGACCGTCTTTTCGCCTGGCCAGGACCAGCGGGGCAGTGGCCGGCCCGCCGGCGTACTAGCGTGCGGAGCAGCCGACCTGGAGGAAGCACAGATGTTCGTTCCGCGCCGACACCGCCGCAGCCGGTCGCCACTGGCCGTCGCCGCCACCTGCCTGGTCGTAGCGGCCGGCCTGGTCGCCTGCTCCGGTGCGGACGGCCCGCAGCGCACCGTCGACGCCTTCCTGGAGGGTTGGCGTAAGGGCGACCTGAACGCGGTCGGCTTCGTCGACCCGACCGGCGCGAAGATCTCCGCCGGCACCGTCGTCCAGGAGATCCGGGAGCTTTCCGGCGAGCTCGTCGACGCGCCGCTCACGCTGACCCGCCAGGGCGACCCCGAGGTCGTCCAGAACACCGCCACCGCCAGCGTCCGGGCGGAGTGGACGCTACCGGGCGGGACGAGGTGGGCGTACGACCGGCCGGTGCGGCTGACCCAGGGCCGCGACGACCAGTGGCAGGTCATCTGGGAGCCGCAGATCGTCCAGGAACAGCTCACCCGCGGCGATCGGCTGGGACTGCGGCGGGACCGGGCCACCCGGGCCACCGTGCTCGACGGCGCCGGTGAGCCGATCGTGGCGCCCCGCGACGTGGTCCGGGTGGGGTTGCAGCCCAACGAGGTGACCGACGTCAAGGCCATGATCCGCGAACTGGACAGCGCGTTCCGCGCCATCCGGCCGGCGATCACCCCGCCGGTCGACCTGTCGGACCTGCCGAAGCGGCTGAAGGAGGCGAAACCGGACGCGTTCGTCGAGGTGGTCACCCTGCGCGACGAGGCGTACCGACAGATCAAGTCCCGCATCTACCCCCTGTCCGGGACGAAGTTCCCGACCGACAAGCTGGACCTCGCACCCACCCGCGAGTTCGCCCGGGCGGTGCTCGGCACCGTCGACCCCGCGTACGCCGAGGACCTCGCCAACCATCCCGACCGCTACTCCCCCGGCGACCTCGTCGGTCACGGTGGGCTGCAGGGCCGCTGGGACGAACGGTTGCGTGGCGTACCGGGCCTGGCCGTCGTCATCAACCGGGCCGGGCCGGACGGCACCGTCGAGTCGACCGGCACCGAGGTGTTCCGCAGCGAACCCCAGCCCGGCCAGCCGGTTCGCACCACCCTCGACGTGGCCACCCAGAACGCCGCGGACCGGGCGCTGCGCGCGGAACGCCGGCGGGCCGCCCTGGTGGCCGTTCGGATCACCGACGGTGCCGTGCTCGCCGCCGCCAACGGCCCCGGCGCCACCGGGGAGAACCTGGCCTTCACCGCGCAGGTGCCACCCGGTTCGACCTTCAAGATGGTCAGCGCGTTCGGGCTGATCGAGCGCGGCGCGGTCACCCCCGACACCACCGTCGCCTGCCCGAAGCGGTTCGTCGTGGACGGGCGCGCCTTCAAGAACTCCGACGACTTCGCCCTCGGCGAGGTGCCGTTCCGCACCGACTTCGCCAAGTCGTGCAACACCGCCTTCGCCGCGCTCGCCCCCCAGCTGGGCGCGGACGGCCTGGCCGTCGCCGGACGCACCCTCGGCCTGGAAGGCGAGTGGGGCGACCTGGGCCTGGACGCGTTCACCGGCAAGGTCTCGGCGAACGGCGGCGCCACCGAACAGGCCGCCGCGGCGATCGGTCAGGGTACGACTGTGGTCAGCCCGCTGGCCATGGCGGCGGCGACCGCGGCGGTGGCCCGGGGCAGGTTCCTGCCACCGCAGTTGCTCGTGGATCCCGCGCCGGAACGGGCCGCCGAGCCCGGGCCGCAGTTGCGGCCCGAGGCGGTGACGGCGGTCCAGGAGATGATGCGCGAGGTGGTCACCAGCGGCTCCGGGACCGCCCTGCGGGACGTGCCGGGTGAGCCGGTGCACGGCAAGACCGGCACCGCCGAGTACGACGACAACCCGGAGAACACCCACGCCTGGTTCGTCGGCTGGCAGGGCGACGTCGCGTTCGCCGTCTTCGTCGAGAAGGGCGGCTCGGGCAGCGGCACCGCGGTACCGATCGCCGAGCGCTTCCTCCGTGCCCTGGCCGACTGAGCGCCCCAGCGGTATCGGTGGGGCGCCCTCGGCGCGGCCGGTCCGTGCGGGGTCAGGCGGCCGGCCCGCCGGTGGCGGTCGCCGGACGGGTGGTCTCCGTCGAGACACCCGCGCCGCCCAGGTCACCATCGGTCAGGTCCTGGTCAGCCGGGCCACCGTCGGACACGTCCGCGCCGCTCGCGGCATCGTCGTGGAGCTGACCGCCGTGGACCGGTGCCGGTGCGTCCGGTGGGCCGAGCTGATCGATGCTCCGGCGCGGCCCGGGAGCGGGAGCCGGCGCCTGCTCGGCACGCAGCCGGGAGGGCGCCGAGCCGGGGGCGGTCACCGGCCGCAGGCCGGACACCACGGTGTTGACGATCTCCGCGGCGTACCCGCCGTCCGGGTCGTAGTCGGGGTCGAAGACGGTCAGCTCGACGCCGAGGCAGTGCGGGGTGTCGACCAGACCGGCGAGCAGGATCTCCAGCTCGGCGAAGGCGATGCCACCCGGGTCGGGCGCGTCGACCGCCGGCATCACGGCGGGGTCGAGCACGTCCACGTCGACGTGCACCCAGTAGCCGGCGCAGTCGGCCAGTTGCTCGTGCGCCCACTGGGCGGTACGCGCCGCACCCTCGGCGCGCAGCGCCGGCACCGGTCGGGTGATGATCCCGGCGGCCTGCAGGTCGAGCCGGTACTCGTCCTGGGCGCGGATGCCGAGCACCACCACGTCGACGTCCCGGAAGTAGGGTCGCCGTCCCTCGATGCCCGCCAGGTCGGCCTGGCCCCGGCCGGTGACCAGGGCGAGGTCCTCACCCGCCGCCGCACCCACGTACGACGCGTTCCCGGGGTGCCGGAAGTCGGAGTGGCCGTCGACGAAGACCAGCCCGATCCGGCCACCTACCGCCTCGCCGAGCCGGTGCATGGCCAGCGCCGAGCCGAGCAGGATCGAGCAGTCACCGCCGAGGACCACGGGAAACTCGCCCCGGTCGATGATCGCGCCGATCCGGTCGGCCAGTGCCGCCGAGTAGTCGGCGATCTCGCGCGCGTGGCAGACGCCGTCGCCGGGTCGCCAGTCACCGGCGTCGTAGCGGGGCGGGGTCAGGCAGCCCGCGTCGCGGGCCCGCAACCGGGGCAGCAGCCCCTGGTCCCGGAGCGCACCGGGTGCCTTCCCGCAGCCGGGAACGGAGGTGGGCGTGGGCGGGCGCAGGCCGAGGTTGCTCGGCGCGTCGAGGACGGCGATCCGGCGCATTATGAGCTCCCGTCCTCCTGGGGTGGAGGCGGGCCGGCGACACGCCGGCCCGCGCTGGCGTGGCAGGTACTCAGAACAGGGCGCTGGCCAAGGCCCGACGGGCCGAGGCGACGGCGGGGTCGTCCGGGCCGGCGATGGCGAACAGGCCGACCAGGTGCTGGCGTACCTTCTCCCGGTCGTCACCCGCGGTGCGGCGGACCAACCCGACCAGGCGCTGGTACGCCTGATCGGCCAGACCGCTGAGCACCTCGATGTCGGCGGCGAGCAGTTGGGCGTCGACGTCGTCGGGTTTGGCCGCCGCGGCGGTGAGCGCGGCCTGCGGGTCGGCGCCGGCCACCCGGCGGGCGAGTCCCACCTGGGCCAGCCCGGCCTCGGCGGCGGCGTCCGCCGGGGTTTCGGCGAGGATCTTCCGGTACGCCTGCTCGGCGGCGTCCAGGTCGCCGCTCATCAGCGCGTCGTCCGCCTCGTCGAGCCGTGGATCCTCCGGCTCGGCCACGCTCACCCCGCCGGCCTTGAGCACGGCCTGGATCCACTGGCGCAGCTGCGCCTCGGGCACCACGCCGGAGAAGGCGTCGACGGGCTGCCCGCCGACCACCGCGTACACCATCGGGATGCCCTGGACCCGGAACATCTGCGCGAGCCGCGGGTTGGCGTCCACGTCGACCTTGGCGAGCACCCAGGCGCCGCCACCCTCCACCGCCAGCCGTTCCAGCACCGGGGAGAGCTGCTTGCAGGGCTGACACCACTCGGCCCAGAAGTCGATCACGACGGGTGTGGTCAGCGAGCGCTCCAGGACCTCGGACTGGAAGGTCGCCTCGGTCACGTCGATGACGGTGACCCCGCCGACGGCGCCGCCGGGTGCCCCGGCGGGCGGGCCGGCCTGGACCGGAGCCGGTGTGGAACTGGGGGCAGGGGTGCGCAGCGCGCTGAGGTCGACCGCGCCGCGGGTGAAGATCGACGAGGTGATCCGTGGGTCGCTCATGGTTGTCTAGTCTCGCACGCAGTCCGCCGAACTCGGATCAGCCTCGGCCCGCGCAGTTGCCACTGTCACCCCTGCCCAGCCGCCCTGGTGGGCCGAAGGTCAGAACCGTGCGGGCTCGCGGTAAACGCCCCATTCGGCCCGCAGCGCGTCGCAGATCTCGCCCAGCGTCGCCTCCGCCCGGACGGCGTCCAGCATCGCCGGGATCATGTTCCCCCCGGTACGGCTCACCGCCACCATCGCCTCGACCGCGGCACGCACCCGGCCCTCGTCCCGAGCGCGCTTGCGCTCGGCCAGTGTCCGGCGCTGTTCCACCTCCACCTCGTGCGAGATGCGCAGGATCTCCAACTCCTTGGCGACCGTACCGGTGTGGCAGTTGACGCCGACGATCTTCTTGTCGCCCTTCTCCAGCGCCTGCTGGTACGCGAACGCGGCCTCGGCGATCTGTCCGGTGAACCAGCCGTCCTCGATGCCCCGCAGGATGCCGGAGGTCATCGGCCCGATCTGGTGCGGGCCGTCGCCACCGAGCGCGCGGATCCGGGCGAAGATCTCCTCCGCCTCGGCCTCGATCCGGTCGGTGAGCGCCTCGACGTACCAGGAGCCGCCCAGCGGGTCGGCCACGTTCGTCACCCCGATCTCCTCCATCAGCACCTGCTGGGTACGCAGGGCGATCTCGGCGGAGGAGTCGGTGGGCAGGGCGAGGGTCTCGTCCAGGGCGTTGGTGTGCAGCGAGTTGGTGCCACCGAGCACCGCGGCGAGCGCCTCGACGGCGGTGCGTACCACGTTGTTGACCGGCTGCTGCGCGGTCAGCGACACGCCGGCGGTCTGGGTGTGGAACCGCAGCCAGAGCGCCTTCTCACTGGTGGCGCCGTAGACGTCACGCAACCAGCGGGCCCAGATCCGGCGGGCGGCCCGGAACTTGGCGATCTCCTCGAAGAAGTCGACGTGCGAGTCGAAGAAGAAGCTCAGCCCGGGGGCGAAGACGTTGACGTCGAGCCCACGCGACAGCCCGAGTTCGACGTAGCCGAAGCCGTCGGCCAGGGTGTACGCCAGCTCCTGCGCCGCCGTCGAGCCGGCCTCCCGGATGTGGTACCCGGAGACCGACAGCGGCTTGTAGCGCGGTATCTCGGCCGCGCAGTACTCCATCAGGTCGCCGATCAGGCGCAGGTGCGGCTCCGGGTCGAACAGCCACTCCTTCTGCGCGATGTACTCCTTGAAGATGTCGGTCTGCAACGTCCCGTCGAGGCTCGACAGGTCGGCGCCCTGCCGCTCGGCGGCGACCAGGTACATGCAGAACACCGGCACCGCCGGGCCGGAGATGGTCATGCTCGTGGTCACCCCGGCCAGGTCGATGCCGTCGAAGAGCACCTCCATGTCGGCGGCGCTGTCCACCGCCACCCCGCAGTGGCCCACCTCGCCGAGCGACTGCGGGTCGTCGGAGTCGCGCCCCATCAGGGTGGGCATGTCGAAGGCGACCGAGAGCCCGCCGCCACCGGCGCCCAGGATCATCTTGTAGCGCTCGTTCGTCTGCCGGGCGTTGCCGAACCCGGCGAACTGGCGGATGGTCCAGGTCCGCCCCCGGTAGCCGGTCGGGTGCAGGCCCCGGGTGTAGGGGAACTCCCCGGGCCAGCCGATCCGCTCGAAGCCCGGGTACGCGACGCCCTCCGGCGGACCGTAGACCGGCTCGACGGGCATCCCGGAGAGCGTGGTGAAGTCGGCGTCCCGCTTGCGCGCGGAGTCGTAGCGGGCCTGCCAGCGGGCCCGCCCGGCCGCGATGTCGTCGGCGTTCATCCCCGGGCTCCTCCTCGAGTCCTCGACTGCGATCGAGTGTAGAGCCCCTGCCTGAACGATCGATAAGGTAGTTCGTACCGGCCGGTAACCCGAGCTGCGCGAACTCAGCCGGCGGGACCGTCGATGGCCACGTCGTCCACCCGGATGTTGATCTCGTCGACCCGCAGCCCGTACGCCTCCACCGCCCTGGTCACCGCGACCCGCACCGCCGTGGTCACCTCGGGCACCGGATGCCCGGCGTCGGTCACGAGCACCAGGTTGATCACGGCACCGCCGTTCGTCACGTGCGCCGAGCACCCCCGCCGCGCGTCGCCGACCTGGTCGAGCCCCACCCGGTCGAGCACCGCGTTGAAGAACCGGGCGATGTCGCCACCCAGCTCGACCACGCCGGGCACCGACTTCGCCGCCGCCACCGCGATCTTCTCCACCACCTCGTCCGAGATGTGGGTGCGCCCGCCCGCCACCGCGTCCGGCGTCATCGCCAGCTCCTGCGTCATCTCGTGATCCATGCGTCCCCCAGCGGCCGTCGCGGCAGCCGCGCAACCGCGCGGCGGTGCGAGCCTAACCGTCTCCGGCGGTCCGCAGTGGACGCGGTTACCCGGAGAGCTGAGCCAGCAACGCCTCGGCTGCCGCGTACGGATCGGTGGCACCGGCCGCCACCTCGGCGGCGAGCGCGGGCAGCTGCGTACCGTCGCGCAGCGAGCCGATCCGGGAGCGGAGCACGCCCAGCGCGATCGCCTCGACCTCGGCGGCGGCCCGTGCCTCGCGCCGCCGGCGCAGCTCGTCGTGCTCGACCAGCCAGGCGCGGTGCTTGTCGATCGCGGCGGCGACGTCGTCGATGCCCTCACCACGCGCGGCGATCGTCCGCGCCACCTGCGGACGCCACTGGCCCGGCCCACGCTCGCCGAGGGCGATCATGCCCTGGATGTCGCGGACCGTGGCGTCGGCGCCGTCCCGGTCGGCCTTGTTGACCACGAAGACGTCGGCGATCTCCAGGATGCCGGCCTTCACCGCCTGGATCGCGTCGCCCATTCCGGGCGCGAGCAGCACCAGCGTGGTGTCGGCCAGGGAGGCCACCTCGACCTCCGCCTGCCCGACGCCGACGGTCTCCACGAGCACCACGTCGCAACCGGCGCCCTCCAGCACCCGCACCGCCTGCGGGGTGGCCGCCGACAGCCCACCGAGATGCCCTCGGCTGGACATCGAGCGGATGTAGACGCCCGGGTCGGTGGCATGGTCCTGCATCCGAACCCGGTCACCGAGGATCGCGCCGCCGGTGAACGGACTGGACGGGTCGATGGCCAGCACCCCCACCCGGTGACCGTGCGCGCGTAGGGCCCGGACCAGCTCGTTCGTGGTGGTGGACTTGCCCACCCCCGGCGAACCGGTCAGGCCCACCACCTGGGCCCGTCCGGTGTACGGGGCGAGCGCCGCGGCGATCGCCGGCACGGTCCCGTCGCCCGACTCGACCAGGGTGATCAGCCGGGCGACCGCGCGGGGGTCACCGTCGCGGGCCCGTTCGACGAGCATCGGTACGTCCCGGCTGCGGCGCACCGAACCGGTCGCCGCCGCCGGGACGCGGGTGTCCGACTCGCTCACAGATCGGTTTCGCTGGGGTCGGGCACGTGGATGATGAGCGCGTCGCCCTGGCCCCCGCCGCCGCACAGCGCGGCCGCGCCGGTGCCGCCGCCACGCCGCTTGAGTTCCAGCGCGAGGGTGAGCACGAGCCGGGCACCGGACATGCCGATCGGGTGGCCGAGCGCGATCGCGCCGCCGTTGACGTTGACCTTGTCCGGGCTGACGCCGAGGTCACGGATCGACTGGATGCCCACCTGGGCGAACGCCTCGTTGATCTCGATCAGGTCGAGGTCGGAGACGGCCAGGCCACCCTTGCGCAGGGCGTGCTGGATGGCGTTGGACGGCTGCGAGTGCAGGGAGTTGTCCGGACCCGCCACGTTGCCGTGCGCTCCCACCTCGGCCAGCCAGTCCAGACCCAGCTCCTTGGCCTTCGCCTTGCTCATCACCACCACGGCGGCGGCGCCGTCGGAGATCGGCGAGGAACTGCCGGCGGTGATGGTGCCGTCGGAGGTGAACGCCGGACGGAGCTTGGCCAGGGACTCGGCGGTGGTGTCCGGCCGGATGCCCTCGTCCTCGCTGATCACCAGCGGGTCACCCTTGCGCTGCGGGATGACCACCGGGGTGATCTCCTCGGCGAAGTGGCCGTTCTTCTGGGCGGCGGCGGCGCGCTGGTGGCTGCCGGCCGCGAACTCGTCCTGCTCCTGGCGGGTGATGCCGCGGGTGCCGCCGTGCCGCTCGGTGGACTCACCCATCGAGCAGCAGTCCCAGGCGTCGGCCAGCCCGTCGAGCGCCATGTGGTCCTTGATCACCACGTCGCCGTACTTGTAGCCGGCACGCTGACCGAGCAGCAGGTGCGGGGCGTTGGTCATCGACTCCATGCCGCCGGCCACCACGATGTCGAACTCGCCGGCCCGGATCAGCTGGTCGGCCAGGGCGATCGCGTCGAGACCGGAGAGGCAGACCTTGTTGATCGTCAGGGCCGGTACGGACATCGGGATGCCGGCCTCGACGGCCGCCTGCCGGGCGGGGATCTGCCCGGTGCCGGCCTGGAGCACCTGGCCCATGATCACGTACTGCACCTGGTCGGGTGCGACTCCCGCCCGTTCGAGCGCGGCGGAGATGGCGATGCCGCCGAGTTTGGTCGCCGGTAGGTCCTTGAGGTTGCCCAGCAGGCGCCCCATCGGGGTCCGCGCGCCGCTGACGATCACCGAAGCCATACCTGCCTCCGAGGGGATGCCGCACTGTACGCCTTAACGAATGTTCGGCCAGACTAACGTCATGCCTGAGAACTCCCCCGCCGAGCCCGCTGCCGACTATGTCACAGACATCGGGCTGCGCCGCATCGACCATGTCGGGATCGCGGTGCCCGACCTCGACGTCGCCATCGACTTCTATCAGCGCACGTTCGGGATGCGCTGCGTGCACACCGAGACCAACGCCGAGCAGGGCGTCCGGGAGGCGATGTTGACGGTCGGGCCGAGCGCCGAGGGCGGTTGCGTGCAACTGCTCGCGCCGCTGACCCCGCAGTCGACGATCGCGAAGTTCCTGGACCGCAACGGGCCGGGCGTTCAGCAGGTGGCGTACACGGTGACCGACATCGACGCGGCCTGCGCGGCACTGCGCGAGCGTGGCGTGCGGCTGCTCTACGAGACCCCGAAACGCGGCACCGCCGACTCCCGGATCAACTTCGTGCACCCGAAGGACGCCGGCGGCGTATTGATCGAACTGGTGCAACCGGCCGCGTCCCACTGACCCGGCCCGCGCCCACCCGACCTGACGAGCCGCGAGCACGGAGGTGTGCGCTTGCCCGGGCAGGCACGCACCTCCGCGCAGTGGCCGATGCACTTTCTCACAGGAGGCTTTCCAGCCTTAGCTACCGTTCAGTAACCTCCGGCCTCACAGGTAGCCCGGTGGCGCGGTATGTGGCGGCGGCCGACATGGTGACGGCCGCCGAACGGCGTCGACGATGGCAGCCCAGGCCCGCCGCTGGCGCGGCGAGAACCGGAGGTCACCGTGCAGGAGATTCTCGAAGCCATCATGGCCGCGGACGGGTCGGCCGACCCGGCGCGCGAGTTGGCCGGCGTCGCCGGGCTGCCGGTACCGGACAGCTACCGGGGCGTGGTCGTCCGGGCCGGGGAGACCGGGATGTTCGACGGCATGGCCACCCGGGACAAGGACCCCCGCAAGGCCCTGCACCTGCAGGAGGTGCCGACGCCGGAACTCGGCCCGGGAGAGGCGCTCGTCGCGGTGATGGCCAGCGCCATCAACTACAACACCGTCTGGACCAGCATCTTCGAGCCGCTGTCCACCTTCAGGTTTCTCACCCGCTACGGCCGCACCTCCGAGCTGGCCCGTCGGCACGACCTGCCGTACCACGTGGTCGGTTCCGACGCGGCGGGAGTGGTGCTACGGGTCGGTGCCGGGGTGAGCCGCTGGCGTCCGGGCGACGAGGTGGTGGCCCACTGCCTGTCGGTCGAGCTGGAGGACGCGGCCGGTCACGACGACACGATGCTCGACCCGCAGCAACGGATCTGGGGGTTCGAGACCAACTTCGGTGGCCTGGCCGAGCTGGCCGTGGTCAAGGCCAACCAGCTGATGCCCAAGCCGGCGCACCTGAGCTGGGAGGAGGCGGCCAGCCCCGGGCTGGTCAACTCGACCGCGTACCGGCAGTTGGTGTCGCACCACGGCGCGAACATGAAGCAGGGCGACGTGGTGCTGATCTGGGGCGCCTCGGGCGGGCTGGGCGGCTACGCCACCCAGTTGGCGCTCAACGGCGGCGCCATCCCGGTCTGTGTCGTCTCCTCCGCGGAGAAGGCGGAGCTGTGTCGACGGATGGGTGCCGAGCTGGTCATCGACCGCTCCGCCGAGGGCTTCCGGTTCTGGTCGGACGAGGAGACCCAGAATCCGGACGAGTGGCGCCGCTTCGGCGAGCGGATCCGGGAGCTCACCGGCGGCGAGGACCCGGACATCGTCTTCGAACACCCGGGCCGGGAGACCTTCGGTGCCAGCGTCTACGTCGCCAAGCGCGGTGGCACCGTCGTCACCTGCGCCTCCACCAGTGGCTTCCTGCACCAGTACGACAACCGCTACCTGTGGATGCACCTGAAGCGGATCGTGGGCAGTCACTTCGCCAACTACCGCGAGGCGTGGGAGGCCAACCGGCTGGTGGCGCTGGGGAGGATCCACCCCACCGTGTCGAGGACGTACCCGCTGGAGCGGACCGGCCAGGCCGCGTACGAGGTGCACCGCAACGCCCACCAGGGCAAGGTCGGCGTGCGCTGTCTGGCCCCTGCGGACGGACTGGGCGTACGCGACCCTGAGCTACGCGCCCGCCACGTCGAGGCCATCAACCGGTTCCGTGGGCGCTGACCTGACGGCCGAGGCGCCGGTGGCCATTCGGTGATCGCCGATTGGCTTTCCACACGGGCGGCCTGACGCCCATTCGTGTGAGAGAGCGACGCGGAAACAAAGGGGCCGTGCGCGATCCCGCCACGGCCCTTTTCCACGTCACGCTCCGTGCCATCCGGCTCGCCCCGGAGCTGGCAAGATCGCCTGTCGACCCGGTGGCCGACCACCGCCCGGAGTTGACCATGTAATGCGGACGGCAAAGGGCGGCACGCTCTTGCGAAGCACCCCAGGGAGTCTGCCAGTATGTCCCAATGCCCCAGCAGCAGTCCTCCCCTCTCGCGTTCTTCGATAACGCGAACTCGCAGCCAGATTTCACGGTTGGCCTGCGCGGATACAACACCGGTCAGGTCGACGACTTCATCGGCCGGCTCAACGCCGCGCTGAGCCAGGCCAACAAGGACCGCGCCGACGCCGAGCAGGCGCTCAACGACGCGCAGCGCCGGCTCCGGCAGTCCGAGCAGCGGCTCACCGCCCTTGAGCAGAAGCTCACCGACACCAGCAAGCAGCTGGAGGAGAACAGCCGGCCCACGCTGTCCGGCCTCGGCACCCGGGTCGAGCAGATCCTCCGGCTCGCCGAGGAGCAGGCCAACGACCACCGCAACGAGGCCAAGCGCGAGTCGGAGGGCATCCTCTCCGCCGCCCGCCTCGAGGCGCGGGAGATCACCGACAAGGCGCGTGCCGAGGCCGCGGCCATGAAGGCGACCGCCGAGCGGGAGGCCGGCAACGTCCGCACCGCCGCCGAGCGCGAGGCCGCCGAGGTGCGCGTCCAGGCCCGACGCGAGGCCGACACGCTGCGCGCCGACGCGGATCGGGAGACCAAGCAGCTGCGTACGGTGACCGCCCACGAGGTCGCCGAGCTGAAGTCCACCGTGGAGCGCGAGGTGGCCACCCTGCGGGCCACCGCCGAGCGCGAGATCACCCAGCAGCGGGCCAAGGCCGCCCGCGAGGCCGAGGAGAAGCGCGCCGAGGCGACCAAGCTGCTCACCGACGCCCGCGACAAGCGCGACAAGGATCTCCAGGCTCTGGAGTTGCAGCTCGCGGAGCGGCGGGAGAAGGCCGAGCGCGAGGAGTCGGAGCGGCACGCCGCCCAGGTCGCGCAGACCCAGAAGCTGGTCAACGAGGCCGAGCAGCGGGCCCGCGCCGCGCAGGACCGGGCCAAGGAGATCGAGCAGCGCGCCGAGGCCCGCCGGGTCGAGTCGGAGCGCAACGCCACCGAGACGGTGGAGAAGGCCAAGGCCCTGGCCGAGCGGACGCTCAACGAGGCGCGCGCCGAGTCGCAGCGGCTGCTCAGCGAGGCCCGCACCGAGGCCGAGCTGACCACCCAGGCGGCCAGCCGCGAGGTCGAGGACCTCACCCGGCAGAAGGATGCCGTCACCGCCCAGCTCGTCCAGATCCGGTCCAGCCTCGCCGGCCTCGCCGGTCTGGTGCCGGGGGTGGCCGACGCGGTGGTCGCCAAGGTCGAGGCCACGAAGGCGGAGGACACCAAGGCGGAGGGCTCCGAGAAGCCCGTCGCCGCCGAGTCGGCCAGCTGAGCCGCCTCCCGTACCGGGGCATGAATTTACGGCGTGAGGTGACACCGGGACACCGGTGGCACCTCACGCCGTCATGCGTCCCACACCCGCCGCGATCCGTGTGAAGTACCTCCAATCCACGGCGTCCGTATCGCCCCAGGAGGGCCTGATGCGTGTGAGGATGGGGGCATGTCGCACGGCGAGGAACTGTTCGCGCTCGGCGGGGACGTGACCACGGAGCCCAGCTTCGAGTCCGCCCTGCGGGGGTACGAGAAACGACAGGTCGACCGATACGTCGCTCGTGCGGAGCACGAGATCGCCGCGCTCGCGGCCGAGCGGGAACAGGCGTACACCCAGATCCACAAGCTGGCCGGTCAGGTCGAGGTGCTGCAACGTGACCTCGCCCAGGTGCGCAAGCAGGTCGGGGTCGTCGACCGAGCCGCCTTCCGGCATCTCGGGCCACGGGTGGAGCAGATCCTGACGCTGGCCGAGGAGCAGGCCGAGGACATCCTCTCCGCCGCCAACGAGGAGATCGAGGCCCGGCGGGCCGCCGCCGAGCACATCATCGAGGAGGCTCGCGTCGCGGCGGCCACCGCGCTCAAGGACTTCGAGATCGCCCTGGCCGCCCGCCGGGCCGAGGAGGAGCGGCAGGCCGCCGCTCGCCGGGCCGAGTCGGAGGCCGCCGCGAAGTCGGCGAAGGAGGAGGCCGCCCGGCTGCGCAAGGCCGCCCAGGAGGCCCTGGACCGGGCGCAGCAGGAGGCCACCCAGCTACGGGACGCGGCCAAGGAGATCCACAGTCGGGCCCAGCAGGAGGCGACCAAGCTGCGCGACGCGGCCCGCGAGGCGCTCGCCACCGCCCAGCAGGAGGCGACCCAGCTGCGCGACGCCGCCAAAGAGGTGCACGCGAACGCCCAGCAGGAGGCGCGACGGCTGGTCGACCAGGCCACCGAGGCGGGCCGGGCCACCCATGCCAAGGCCCAGCAGGAGGCCAAGCAGATCATCGACGACGCCGCCGAGGCTGGCCGGGCCGCCCGTAACAAGGCACGTCAGGAGGCCGAGCGGCTGACCACCCAGGCGACCGAGGCGGCCAAGCGCACCCGCGCCGAGACCGAGGCGTACGCCCAGCGGATGCGCGGCGAGACCGAGGCGTACGTGCAGCACGCCCGGGCGCAGGCGCAGCAGGAGCTGGGCGCCTGGCGGGCCGGGGTGGAGAAGGAGGTGAACAGCCGACGCGAGGCGGCCGACCGGGAGCTGACCGAGCGCACGGCCACCGTCGAACGCGAGTTCACCGCCCGCCGCGATCAGCTCGAGAAGCAGTACAAGACCCGCAACGCCGAGCTGGACGAGCGGATCCGCACCCGTACCGCCGAGCTGGAGTCCGGCTTCGAGACCCGCAGGTCCCAGCTCGAGTCGGAGTACACCGCGCGGAAGAACGAGATCGAGCAGGGCGCCGACCAGATCCGCCAGGCCGCCGAGCGGGATGCCGCCGCGCTACGCGGGCAGGCCGAGGAGCAGGCCGGTGAGCTGCTGCGCCAGGCGGAGACCGAGTCGACCACGAAGCGACGCGAGGCCGACGAGTACGTCGCCACCGTCCGGCGCGACGCCGACGAGTATGCCGACACCACCCGACGCGAGGCCGACGAGCACGTCACCGCCGTACGGCGGGAGGCGGACGAGCACGTCGCGGCGTCCCGCCGCCAGTTCGAGGAGTACGCGGCCACCACGCAGCAGCACCTCGCCACCACCCAGCAGCACCTCGCCGCCACCCAGCAGGAGGCGGCGGCCAGCCGGCAGCAGCTCGCCCAGGTGATGTTGGAGATCGCCAAGGCCCAACAGCAGCTCGCCGACCTGCGCCAGGAGACGTGGAAGTCCCGGCAGGAGTCCGACGAGTTGGAGCGCAAGCTGCTCGGCCTGCGGCTCCAGGCCACCTCGGCTCCCGCCGCGTCGGCCGCACCCGCGGTGGCCACCGCGACCACGAACGGGGCACGCCCTACCGGCGTCTCAACGAACGGCACTCAGCCCTCCGGCGACACGCTGGCGGTCACCTCCTCCGGCGGCGCTGCCAGCCGCCCGAACGACGATGCCGCGGTAGGCGACGGCCGAGCCGGTGACCGTCCGAGCGGTGCCGATGCCGGGCCGGCGACGAAGCCGGTGGCGGAGCCGGTCACCACTGTCGAGGACTCGTCGCCGACCCGGCCGGCGGCCGAGCCCACGAGCGCCGACGGCGGCACCGCGAGCGAAGGACTGGACGGCGAGCCGACGGTGGCCGCGGTTCCCGGCGAGGGTGGCCGAGGTGCCACCCCGACGAAGATCACCAGCACCGGCGAGAACGGCAAGCGCCCCACCAAGCCGACCACCGACGAGCGGACCGCCAAGCCCAGCAAAGTCACCTCCGACTGACGCCGCCCAGCCGACCCCAGCGGCGATCATGCAGTTGTGGCGGTTACAAAGCGGTCCACTGCGGACAAGTCAACCACCACAACTGCATGATCGGCGGGCGGGTGGGGGGTGGTGGCGGGGTCGGGTCCAGGTGAGGAAGCGGGAGAAGAGGGCCTGCGGCGTGGGGGCGTCGTGCGGGTTGAGGTGGTACAGGTCGCGCATGGCTTCGTGCATCAGGCCGGCGAGGTAGACGGACAGACCGGTCAGGTTGTCTTTGTACTCCGCCCGCAGCACCAGTCGCGCCTCCCCGCAGGGCCAGGGCTGCCCGTCGGTACGGCAGCACCAGGTCGGCCGCAACGGCGTGTGTGGCGGTCGACCTGGTCGGGCCGCGCGCTCAAGTGACACAGCAAGCTCCGCAAGGACGGCTCCCGGGTGCGGCTGTCGTGGCCAGGGCAGCGACAGCCGCACCTGGAGCGGGTTCGAAAAGGGCCGCCCACAGGGGGATTGCGGGCGGCCCCCGCCTGAACCCGTCCGCGCCCTCCGGGCAACGAACGAATCCGGCATGGCTGACAGTCTGGTGACGGGACCACTACTGTCGGAAGGCATCGAGGCTGGTGGTGGCCCTGGTGCGGAAGCCGGAGGCCGCCGAGGAATGCCGAGTGGTCCTCGGCCGGCGATTGTGGAGGCAGTGTGGAGCAGACCACGGCGGACCTGATCCGGTCCCAGCTACGCCGGCTACGCGTCACCGCCGGGTTGAGCCAGGAGGAGTTCGGGAAACTGGTGCACTACTCGGCGTCGATGGTCTCCGCCGTCGAGACCGGCGCCCGGCCGTACGATCGCCAGCTCCTGGCCCGGGCCGACGAGGTGCTGACCTCGGACGGGCTGCTGGGGTCGCTGCTGCGGATCGCCGAGCGGGAGGGGCAGCCGTCCTGGTTTCTGCCCTGGCTGGACGCCGAACGCCAGGCCCGGCAGCTACGGGTCTTCCAGCCGACGCTGGTCCCCGCGCTGCTCCAGACCGAGGGCTACGCCCGCGCGGTGATCCGCTGCGACGACCTGCTCAGCGACGACGAGGTGGAGCAGCGGGTGGCCGCCCGGCTGGACCGGCAGGCCATCCTCGACCAGCCCGACCCGCCGCAGCTCGTCGCGGTCGTCGACGAGGCGATCCTGCACCGGCGGGACGAGCGCTTCCGGACGCTCATGGGGCACCAGATCGAGCACCTGATCGCCTGCGCCGAGCGCCCGAGCGTGAGCGTCCACGTCGTACCGCTCAGCGTCGGGCTGCACGTCGGCCTTTACGGGTCGTTCTCGCTGGCCAGGGGCGCGGACGGCGGCTGGGTGGCGAGCCAGGAGACCCAACTGACCGCGTCACCGACCGACAACGAGGCGAATCTGGCTACCCTGTTGGCGCGCTGGGAGACGGTGCGCAACGAGGCACTGTCCCGCCAGCAGTCGATCGCACTCCTCAACGAGATGGTGAAGTCATGGCCCTGAACGGCGCGACCTGGCGCACCTCCACCCGCAGCGGCAGCACCGACTGCGTGGAGGTCGCCGACAACCTGCCCGGCCTGGTGGCCGTCCGGGACAGCAAGGACCGACGGGGCCCGGTGCTCGCGTTCACCCCGTCGACCTGGCGGTCCTTCGTCGCAACGCTAAAGCGGACCTGACTCGCCGCGGCGGCTCGCGCTGAACCACCCACGCCCTCAGCTCGACAGCGTGCCCGCACCAGCACTGCGGGGCGACGGCACTACCCTGCCGAACAGGGCCGCCGGCTCGCCGGCCCGGCAGGCTCATTTCGACCCGGCGGCACCGCCGGAACAGCCGACGGGGAGACCTGATGGCGCAACACGAACCCGATGAGGCCGAGCCGAGACCGGCCGAGCGGGAGCAGCACGACTCGAAGCCGCCAGGGGCCGACGAGGCGACCGGCGCGCCGCAGCAGCGTCCGGTAGGTGCCGATGCCGGCCGCTTCGGCACCCCCGGGCGACCGCTGCGCCGCAACAGCTTCCTGGTCGGATTCACCGGTGCGCTCGGCGTACTGCTCGCGTACGCGGTCTATCTGGGGGTGCGCAACGCCGCGGGGATCCTGGTCCTGGTGGTGATCGCGCTCTTCCTCGCGGTGGGCCTGCACCCGGCGGTGGTCCGGTTGCGGTCCTGGGGGTTTCCGCGCGGGTTGGCCGTGGCGACGGTCGTGCTGATCGTGCTGGCGCTGCTGGCGGCCGGGGTGCTGGCGCTGGTGCCACCCATCGTCACCCAGTCCGGGCAGTTCGTCGAGCAGTTGCCGAGCTACCTGGAGTCGCTGCGCCGCAACGAGACGGTGAACGACCTGGTCGAGCAGTTCGACCTGATGCGCCGCGCCCAGGAGGCGACCAGCGCGGACATGATCGGCCGGGCGTTGGGCGGGGTGCTCGGCGGTGCCCAACTGGTGTTCGGCACCGTCTTCCGGGTGCTCACCGTGCTGGTGCTGACCATCTACTTCCTGGTCTACTTCGACCGGCTCCGCAACCTCGGGTACGCGTTGGTGCCGCGTTCCCGTCGGCAGCGGGTGCAGCTGATCGGTGACGAGATCCTGACCAAGGTCGGGGCGTACATGGTGGGCGCGCTCGCCATCGCCGTACTGGCCGGCGCGAGCACCTTCGTGTTCGCGCTGGTCGTCGGCCTGCCGTACCCGTTCGCCCTGGCCGTGGTGGTCGCGGTGACCGACCTCATCCCGCAGATCGGCGCCACCCTCGGTGCGGTGATCGTCAGCCTGGTCGGCTTCGCCACCGATCCCTCGGTCGGCATCGCCTGCGTGATCTTCTTCGTGGTCTACCAGCAGGTCGAGAACTACCTCATCTATCCCAAGATCATGCGGCGGTCGGTGCAGGTGAACGAGGTCGCCGCGCTGGTGGCCGCGCTGCTCGGGGTCGCGCTGGTGGGGGTGATCGGCGCGCTGATCGCCATCCCGACGGTCGCCGCCATCCAGCTCATCCTCCGCGAGGTGGTCCTCCCCCGCCAGGACGCCCGCTGACCCTGCCGGGCCAGGGCGAACCGGCAGCGGTTCAGTCGGCCTGGCGCTGTGGTGGGCCCGACACCGGGACGTCGGCGAACGCGGCGACCGTCCGGTCGGCGTACGCGCTGGCGTCGCCGGTCTCCATCGGGCCGTCCCAGGTGGTCGGCAGCGGCACCGGCACCGCCGGGTTGACCCGCCGCACCACCTCGTCCAGCGCGGTCTCGGCGTCACCGACCCAGAGGTGCTTGGCGCCGGGCACACCGACCACCTCCGCCTGCGGGATCGCCGCGAACCGCTCGCGGGCCTGCTCCGGGCGCAGGTAGTCGTCGAACTCCGGCACCAGGGCGGTGACCGGCTTTCCCGACTCGGCCCACTGGGCCAGATCGGCCGGTCCGGAATAGCGCAGCGGCGGGGAGAGCAGGATCGCGCCGGTCACCGCCGGGTCGCAGCCGTAGCGCAGCGCCAGGTCGGTGCCGAACGACCAACCCAGCAACCAGACGTTCGGCAGTTCGTGGAACTCGGCGTACTCGATGGCGGCGGCGACGTCGAAGCGCTCGCCGACGGCGGAGTCGAAGCTGCCCTCGCTGGTGCCGCGCACACTGCTGGTGCCCCGGGTGTTGAACCTGAGCACGGCCAGGTCGGCCAGGGCGGGCAGACGCCAGGCCGCCTTGCGGAACAGGTGGCTGTCCATCATTCCGCCGTGGGTGGGCAACGGATGCAGACAGACCAGGGTCGCGGCCGGTTCCCGGTCGACCGGGCGGGCCAGCTCGCCGACCAACCGCAGGTCGTCCGCGGTGTGCAGCTCGATGTCCTCTCGATGCCCGGGCAGGATCGAGGAGGCACGGATCGGTGCGCTCATGCCTCCAGTCTCCCGTTCCGCCGCCCCCGCTGGATCACCGGGGCCCGACGGTCGCGGGCCCGCCAGCAACCGGTGTGCCAGTGCCGGCGGTCGGTGAGGTCGCCCCGGCCGTCCGCCGGCCAGGCCACGACGTGCGCCGCACCGGGCCGGATCTCCTGGTCGCAACCGGGACAGCGGTACGTCTTGGTGGACGCGCCGCCGCTGATGCCGCGCACCTGCCACTCCCCGTCCCGCCACTGCTGGACCGCGGCGACGCCGTGCCGGGCGCGCTCGGCGTCGAGGCGCACCGCGTCGTCGCGGCGGGGACGGTTACGACGGGGACTCACGTCCTCAAGCGTACGGTCGAGCCGGCGCGACCCGGTCAGCGGCGGGTGTGGTCGCGGAACCCCCGGCCGGTCTTGCGGCCCAGGTAGCCGGCGGTGACCAGGTGCTCCAGCAGCGGTGCCGGGGCGAACCCGGGCTCGCGCAGCTCCAGGTACAGCTCCCGCTGGATGGCCAGCGCCACGTCCAGGCCCACCACGTCGAGCAGCTCGAACGGACCCATCGGGTAGCCGCAGCCCAGCTTCATCGCGTGGTCGATGTCGTCGGTGGTGGAGTAGCTGGCCTCCAGCATCCGCACCGCGTCGTTGAGATACGGGAACAGCAGCGCGTTGACGATGAAACCGGACCGGTCGCCACAGACCACCCCGGTCTTGCCCAGCGTGGCGCTGACGGCCTGCGCGGTGGCGACGGTCTCGGCGGAGGTACGGATCGTCCGGACGATCTCCACCAGCGGCATCGCCGGGGCCGGGTTGAAGAAGTGCAGACCCACCACGTCGGCCGGGCGCTGGGTGGCCATCGCCAGCTCGATCACCGGCAACGACGAGGTGGTGGTCGCCAGCACCACGCCCGGCTTGCAGGTCTCGTCCAGGCTGGCGAAGAGGGCCTTCTTGACGCTGAGTTCCTCGACCACCGACTCGACCACCAGGTCCACGTCGGCCAGGTGGTCCAGCGTCGCCGACCAGTTGATCCGACCGAGCGCGGCATCCCGGTCGGCCTCGCTGAGCCGGCCTCGGACCACGCCCTTGTTGAGCGACGTCCGCACCGCCTCGAAGACCTTGGCCGACTGCTCCGCGCCCCGGGTCACCGACACGACCTCGTAGCCGGCGTTGGCGAAGACCTCGATGATCCCGGTCGCCATGGTCCCGGAACCCACGATGCCGACCTTGGTCACGACTGCGGGGCTCGCAAGCTCACTCCTCGCGCTCCCGATGCCAACCTTGGTCAGGGTCGCGCCGGTCACCGCCGGTTCCGTCGTGGTCGGCGTCTGCTCGTCCGGTACGACCTTCGGCGAGCCGGGCCGCTCGTAGGTGTAGAAACCCCGGCCGGACTTCCGCCCGAGCAGTCCTGCGGTCACCATCTGCTTGAGCAACGGCACCGGGGCGTGCCGGCGGTCCCGGCCACCACGCCGGTACATGGTGTCCAGGATCTCGTACGCGGTGTCCAGGCCGATCAGGTCCATCAGCGCGAGCGGACCCATGGGCAGTCCGCAGCCGAGCTTCATGGCCGCGTCGATGTCCTCGCGGGTGGCGTACCGGGACTCGAACAGGTCGACGGCGTGGTTGAGGTAGCCGAAGAGCAGGGCGTTGGCGATGAACCCGGCCCGATCGCTGATGGTGACGTCGACCTTGCCGAGCCGCTTGCAGAGCGCCTCCACGTCGGCCACCACGTCGGCGGAGGTGACCACCGTGCGTACCACCTCGACCAGCTTCATCACCGGTGCCGGATTGAAGAAGTGGATGCCGACGACCTGGTTGGGGCGCGCGGTGGCCACGGAAATCTCGGTCACGCTCAGCGAAGAGGTGTTGGTGGCGAGGATGGCCTCGGGCTGGCAGACCCGATCCAGCTCGGCGAAGAGCCGCTGCTTCAGATCGAGGTGCTCGGGTACCGCCTCGATCACCAGGTCCACCGAGTGCAGCGCGTCCAGCCCGACGGCGAAGGTGACCCGGCCCAGCAGCGCGTCCCGGTCGGCCTCGGCGAGCTTGCCCCTGGCCACCGCCCGGTCCGTCGAGCCGGTCAGATTGGCCCGACCACGGTCGAGCGCGGCGTCGGAGATCTCCACGGCCACCACGTCGATGCCGTTGCGGGCGAAGACCTCAACGATGCCGGCACCCATGGTGCCCAGACCCACCACACCCACGCTGGTGAACTCGCGCGTCACGACCCGGCCTCCCCTGTCGGCAGCGACACGGCCGGACATTAACGGCCGCTAAGGTTATGCGCGCGAGTCTGCCATGTGACGCACCGTTGTCGAGGCGTCGTGGCACATGTCACCGATGTCCCGGTTTACCCGTCGAGCCCGGACGGCGGGCGACCGGGCCCGAGCCGGGAGCGGACCCGGCTCAGTCGGGATCGACCCCGGCGAGGGCGAGCAGTTCGGCGACGAACTCCGCCGGGCGCTCCAGGTGTGGGCTGTGCCCGCAGCCGGACAGCACCACCTCCCGGTAGCTGCCGCCGGTCTCGGCGTACCGGTCGAGCACCGCGCGGGTCTGTCCGATCATCGGCTGCGGTGGGCACTCCTGCGGCCCGGGCCAGCCGGGCACCACGCCCAGCGCCCCCAACTGCGCCAGGTCGAACAGTGAGGTGTCCGAGACGATCACGTCGGAGTCGCCGCGGATCCAGGTGACCGGGGGCTTGGGTGTCACGGCCACCAGTTCCTCGGCGATCCGGAACCGCGCCAGCGCGTTGAGCACGCCACGGCCGCCCGGCGCGCTACCCGGCCAGTTCGGCGAGCTCACCGCGTCGCCGGGGTAGTTGTCCGGGCCGGTGGCGGTGGAGAGCACGCTGTCGAGCAACGGTTCCTCGTCGTCGCCGAGGCAGGCGGGGTCCGCCACGTAGGCCGCCCGCAGCACGCTGCGCGGGCTGGTCCGCGCCTCCGCGCCGCGGTCACCCGCGGCCAGCCGCGCGACGAAGTCGCCGCTCGCCGTGCCGGCCCCGGAGCCGGCCAGGTCGGGCGTGGTCGGCGTGCCGGCCAGGTCGCGGGTGGCGCCGAACCCGTACGGGGACACCGGCGCCGCGAGCAGCAGCCCGGCGATCCGGTCGGGGCGGTCCACCAGCAGGCGCATCGCCACTCCGCCGCCGAGCGAGTGGCCGACCACCACGGGCCGGGCGCCCTCGGCGAAGAGCGACGGCTCGTCGAGCAACGCCACCACGTCGTCGGCGAAGTCGGTCAGGCCCCGGGTGGCGTCGACCGGGGCGGTCTGCGTGGCCCCGTAGCCGCGCAGATCCGGCGCGACCACCCGCAGGGTCGGCGGCAGGCGGCGCACCAGCGGCTCCCAGAAGGCGGCCGAGGAGCAGTTGCCGTGCACGAGCAGCACCGGCACGCCGTCGACAGGTCCGGCCACCCGGACGGCCTGGGTGATTCCGTTCGCGGTGACGTCGCGCTGCTGGCTGTCCATCCGCGGCATGCTGCCACGATCGAAACCGCCGGTCCATATGGCCGGCACCCACGGTGCCGGGCCGTCGTGGGTGGCCGACGCCCACGCCGCCGGGGCCGGAGCGGGGACCGGGACGCGGTCGTCAGCGGTGGACGCCGACCACCGCCGCCGCGTCCGGCGCGCCGACCTGCCCGGGCACCACCGGTGTCGCGAGCGTGGCGGGCAGTGGTCGGACCGGCCGGCGCTCCTGGCGCGGCAGTTCGAAGCTCAGACCCACCGGATCCGTGCGGGCCACGCCCGGGTCGAAGAACCTCAGCTCGGTACCGCCGATCCGGATCACGTCGCCGTCACTGAGCCGGACGACCTCGGTTGCTCGGAGGTCGTTCACCCAGGTGCCGTTCGTGGACCCGAGATCCACCAGGGAGGCGCCCTCACCGGCCCGCCAGATCTCGACATGCCGCCGGCTCAGATGCGGGTCGTGCACCACGATGTCGACCGCCGGATCACGGCCGATCACCTGCGGCCGGCGCGGCAGCCGGAAACGCCAGCCCCGCATCGGCCCGGCAGCCACCGTGAGCAGCGGCATCAGTTGCGGATGTTCCTCCATGGACGGTCAGCCCCTCCACCCGTGTGACGATCCCGGGTCAGCGTTTCACCACCGGGTGTCCACCTCCACCATCCAGCCGGATGCGTACCGGTAACCGTCCGGGTGCTTTGTGTTCACA
The DNA here is from genome assembly GCF_027497295.1 of Verrucosispora sp. WMMC514. Lineage (NCBI taxonomy): Bacteria > Bacillati > Actinomycetota > Actinomycetes > Micromonosporales > Micromonosporaceae > Micromonospora > Verrucosispora sp. WMMC514. The sequence goes on from NZ_CP114906.1 coordinate 1,236,312, forward strand.
TATTCCACGGCATCCGGCGACAGAACTACCGGCCCGGACGAGAGGTTCGTCCGATTCAACCGTCCGGACGGCTGGGAGGATTCGCCCGTTTCCCCACCCCTACCGGCGAGTAATTCTCGCGTCTAGACTTCCGCCATGACGGCTGTGCTACCCCCCGGCACCCCAGCGGTCCAGGGCAACCACCTGATCTCGACCAGCCCGGCGTCCGGCGACGAAGCCGGGCGCGTCCCGGTCGCCACCACGGTCGACGTCGAACGCGCCGTCGAGCGGGCCCGCGCCGCCGGCCAGTGGTGGGCGGGGCTCGGCTACACCGGGCGACGGGAGCGGCTGCTGCGCTGGCGGCGACTGCTCGCCCAGCGGATGGAGCAGTTGGCCGCCCTGATGCACGCCGAGAGCGGCAAGCCGCTCGCCGACGCGCTCGTCGAGATCGTGACCACGGTGGAGCACGTGGACTGGGCGGCCCGTAACGCCCGGCGGGTGCTGGGCCCCCGGCGGGTCCGCTCGCGGCTCGTGCTCGCCGAGTTCTCGGCCCACCTGGAGTACCAGCCGCACGGCGTGGTCGGCGTGATCGGCCCGTGGAACTATCCCGTCTTCACCCCGATCGGCTCCATCGCGTACGCGTTGGCGGCCGGCAACGCGGTGGTCTTCAAGCCCAGCGAGTACACCCCGGTCGTCGGTCAGTGGCTCGTCGACAGCTTCGCCGAGGTGGTGCCCGAGCATCCGGTGCTCGCCGCGGTGCACGGACTCGGCGACGTCGGTGCCGCCCTGTGCCGGTCCGGGGTCGACAAGCTCGCCTTCACCGGCTCGACGGCCACCGCCAAGAAGGTGATGGCGGCGTGCGCCGAGTCGTTGACCCCGGTGCTGGTGGAGGCCGGCGGCAAGGACGCCATGATTGTGGACACCGACGCCGACCTGGACGCCGCCGCCGACGCCTGCGTATGGGGAGCGATGACCAACGCCGGGCAGACCTGCATCGGCATCGAACGCGTCTACGCCGTGGAGCCGGTCTTCGACGCGTTCGTCGACAAGGTCGTCGAGCGCGCCGGGCGGCTCACCGTCGGCCCCGACCACGCCGACATCGGTCCGATCACCATGCCCAGTCAGCTCGACGTGATCCGGCGGCACATCGAGGACGCGGTGGCCCGTGGCGGTCGGGCGGTGCTCGGTGGGCCGGACGCGGTACGCCCGCCGTACGCGCACCCGACGGTGCTGGTCGAGGTGCCGGAGGAGGCTGCCGCCGTACGCGAGGAGACCTTCGGCCCCACCCTGACCATCAACCGGGTCCGCACCGCCGACGAGGCGCTCGCCCGGGCCAACGCCCTGCCGTACGGGCTTGGTGGTTCGGTCTTCGGTCAGCGGCGCGCGGTCGCGATCGCCCGGCGGTTGCGCTCCGGGATGGCTTCGGTCAACTCGACGCTCACCTTCGCCGGCATGTCCACCCTGCCGTTCGGCGGGGTCGGCGAGTCCGGCTTCGGCCGGATCCACGGCGAGGACGGGCTGCGCGAGTTCGCCCGGGCCAAGGCCGTCACCCGCCGCCGGGGGCGTTCGCTGCTGCCGTCGACCACCTTCGAGCGCACCGAGGCCGACGTGAGCCGGCTGGTGAAGGCGGTCAAGCTGCTCTACGGCCGGTGACCGGCTAGAAGAGCGTCAGTTCGTCGCGCTCGATGCCCCGCAGCCGGTCGTAGTCGACCACCACGCAGCGGATCCCCCGGTCGGTGGCGAGCACCCGGGCCTGCGGCTTGATCTCCTGCGCGGCGAAGACCCCGGCGACCGGGGCGAGCAACGGATCACGGTTGAGCAGTTCCAGGTAGCGGGTGAGCTGCTCCACCCCGTCGATCTCGCCACGGCGCTTCACCTCGACGGCCACCGTGCCCTGGTTGGCGTCGCGGCAGAGCAGGTCGACCGGGCCGATGGCGGTCATGTACTCGCGGCGCACGAGGGTGAAGCCGTCGCCCAGTGCCTCGGGGTTGGCCGCCAGCAACTCCTGGAGGTGGGCTTCCACGCCGTCCTTGCGCAGCCCGGGATCGACACCCAGCTCGTACGAGGTGTCCTGGAAGATCTCCTCCAGGGTGATCCGCAGTTCCTCGCCGGCCTTGTTCACCACCCGCCAGACGCCCGGGGCCTCCTCCAGCCGGCACGGCGGGCTCATCCAGTTCAACGGCTTGTACGCCCGGTCGTCGGCGTGGATGGAGACCGATCCGTCCGCCTTCACCATCAGCAGCCGGGTGGCCGGCGGCAGGTGGGCCGAGAGGCGTCCGACATAGTCCACCGAGCATTTCGCAATCACCAACCGCACCCGAGCAGGGTAGCGGAGTCACCGGCCGTCGCCACCGAGCGGCGCTGGCGTGCCGGTGCCATGCTGGGCTGGTGCTCGAAGTGCTCACCGGTACCGGCCTCGCCGCCTCGGCGGGGCTGAACGCCTACATTCCGTTGCTGGTGACGGGCCTGCTGGCCCGCTACACCAGCGTGATAGACCTGCCTGGCGGGTGGCAGTGGCTGGGCAACGAGTGGGTGCTGGGCATCCTCGCGGTGCTGCTCGTGGTCGAGGTCGTGGCGGACAAGGTGCCCGTGGTGGACCACGTCAACGACATGGTGCAGACGGTCGTCCGGCCGACGGCCGGCGGGCTGGCGTTCGGAGCCGGTTCGGCGTCCGAGACGGTGACGGTCAGCGACCCGGACAGCTTCTTCGCCAGTGGCGGCCAGTGGTTGCCGGTGCTGGTCGGGGTGCTCATCGCGCTCGGCGTCCACCTGCTGAAGTCGACCGCGCGACCGGTCATCAACGCCACCACGGCGGGCCTGGGCGCGCCGGTGGCGAGCACCGCCGAGGACGCCACGAGCGTGGTCATGTCGCTCGTCGCGATCATCCTGCCGGTGCTGGTGCTGGCGTTCCTGGTCGGCCTCGTGCTCGTCCTGCCGTGGCTGCTGCGCCGCCGGGCGGACCGGCGTCGGGAGCGGCAGGCGGCACGCGAGGCGGGCTTCCGCGTCTGAGCCCGGGTCACCGGCTCGACCGAATCACCACCTCAACCCGCCCTAAAGCCTAAAATTGGGGCAATCAACGGAGGAGGTTGGGTCATGACCGCAGCAATGGAGATGCCCCGGGTCCAGGAGTGCGTGGTTGCCGCGTGCGCGTACAACCACACCGGCGACTGCCACGCCTTCGCCATCACCATCGGCAGCCTGGACCACGCCCACTGCCACACCTTCATCGAGATGCCCGCCGTCCGGGCCGGTCTCGACGGGCAGATCGCCCAGGTCGGGGCGTGCCAGCGCGCCGACTGCCGGCACAACGAGCAACTGGAGTGCCAGGCACCGGCGATCCGGGTCGGTCCCGACGCCGACATGGCCGACTGCATGACCTACGACCACCGCTGAGCGCGCCGTCTCGCGCGGCTCCCGGCCATCCGCCGGGGTCCGCGCGTCACAGCTCGTTCGCCTGCCGGATGACGGTGACCAGCTCGTCGATGATCTCGGTGAGCGCGAAGTCCTTCGGAGTGAACACCCGGGCCACCCCGGCCGCGCGCAACTTCTCGGCGTCCCGGGTGGGAATGATGCCGCCGACCACCACCGGCAGATCCGGTCGGCCGGCGGCCCGCAACCCGTCGAGCACCGCCGGCACCGCCGCCAGGTGCGAGCCGGAGAGCACGGAGAGCCCGACCAGGTCCACGTCCTCCTCGACCGCGGCGGCCACGATCTGCCCGGCGGTGAGCCGGATACCCTGGTAGACCACCTCGAAGCCGGCGTCGCGGGCGCGGACCGCGATCTGCTCCGCGCCGTTGGAGTGCCCGTCCAGGCCGGGCTTGCCGACGAGCAGTCGCAGCCGCGCGTTGCCCAGCTCGCGGGCGGTGGCGGCGACCCGGGCGCGGACCTCGGCCAGCCCGTCGTCACCGCCGCTCGCGGACCCGCCCACCAGGCCGGTGGGTGCCCGGTACTCGCCGAAGACCTGGCGCAGGGCCGCCGCCCACTCCCCCGTGGTCACCCCCACCCGAACGCACTCGAGCGTGGCCGTCATCAGGTTGGCCGTGGTCGCGGCGTCCGCGCGCAGCCGGGCCAGGGCGGCGTCCACCGCCGCCGCGTCGCGGTCGGCCCGCCAGGCGCGTACGGCCGCCGAGGCGGCGATCTCCACGGCGGGGTCGACCTGCTCGACCGCCTCGGCACCGGCGGCAGTCAGCGGCGACGGTTCGGTCTCGGTGAACCGGTTGACGCCGACCACCACGTCGCTGCCGGCCTCGATCCGTCGCCGCCGATCGGCCAGGGAGGCCACCAGGGCGCTCTTGAGGTATCCGGTCTCCACGGCGGCGACCACGCCGCCCATCTCCAGCACCGTCGCCAGCTCGGCCCGGGCGCCGGTGACGATCTCGTCGACCAGCGCGGTCATCACGTGCGAGCCGTCGAACAGGTCCGGGTACTCCAGCAGGTCCGACTCGTAGGCGAGCACCTGCTGCATGCGCAGCGACCACTGCTGGTCCCACGGTCGGGGCAGGCCGAGCGCCTCGTTCCAGGCCGGTAGCTGCACCGCCCGCGCCCGCGCCTGCCGGGAGAGGGTGACCCCGAGCATCTCCAGCACGATCCGCGGCACGTTGTTCTCCGGCTGCGCCTCGGTCAGGCCGAGGGAGTTGACCTGCACGCCGTACCGGAAGCGGCGCTGTCGCGGGTCCGTCACGCCGTACCGGTCGTGGGTGAGCTGGTCCCACAGCACGCCGAACGCGCGCATCTTGGCGATCTCCTCGACGAACCGCACCCCGGCGTTGACGAAGAACGACATCCGCTGCACCACCTCGCCCATCCGCATCGCCGGCACCTGGCCGCCCGCGCGCACCGCGTCGAGCACCGCCACCGCCGTGGCCAGCGCGAACGCCACCTCCTGCACCGGCGTGGCCCCGGCCTCCTGGAGGTGGTACGAGCAGATGTTCACCGGGTTCCAGCGCGGCATCTCGCGCAGCGTGTACGCGATCACGTCGGCGGTCAGTCTCAGCGAGGCGGCCGGCGGGAAGATGTGCGTCCCCCGGGAGAGGTACTCCTTGATGATGTCGTTCTGGGTGGTGCCGGCACAGCGGGCCGGTTCGGCACCCTGTTCGGTGGCGACCGTGCCGTAGAGGCCGAGCAGCCACATCGCCGGTGCGTTGATGGTCATCGAGGTGTTCATGTCGGCCAGCGGAATGCCGTCGAAGAGCGCCCGCATGTCACCCAGGTGCGACACCGGGACGCCGACCCGACCGACCTCGCCGGTGGCGAGTTCGTGGTCGGGGTCGTACCCGGTCTGGGTGGGCAGGTCGAAGGCGACCGACAGGCCGGTCTGCCCCTTGGCCAGGTTGCGACGGAAGAGCGCGTTCGTCGCGGCGGCCGAGGAGTGCCCCGCGTACGTCCGCATCACCCAGGGACGGTCCCGCTCCGGCAGCCGGCCCATGAGTGCCTTCTCGTCCATGGCCGGTAGTCTAAGTTACCGTTCAGTAGAACGGGTTGTGCAAAACCACACAGCCTCCGCCGCCCCCGGTGCGGACGCCGGGTCACGGCGGGCCGCACACTTGACGGCATGAGTGACGACGTCGCGATCCGCGTCCGAGGGCTGCGCAAGACGTACGGCGGCCCTCCCGCGGTCGCCGGGCTGGACCTGGACGTCCACCGGGGCGAGGTGTTCGCCCTGCTCGGGCCGAACGGCGCCGGCAAGACCACCACCGTGGAGATCCTGGAGGGCTACCGCCAGCGCGACGCCGGCGAGGTACGCGTTCTCGACGTCGACCCGGCCAACCCGACGCGCGACTGGCGGGGGCGGGTCGGCATCGTGTTCCAGGGCACCGGTGAGTTCGACGAACTTTCCGTCGCCGAGGTGGTGCACCACTTCGCCGGCTTCTACCCCGACGCCGACGACCCCGACAAGGTGATCGAACGGGTCGGGCTGACCGCCAAGGCCCGCGCCCGTACGCACACCCTCTCCGGCGGACAGAAGCGGCGGCTCGACGTGGCGCTCGGCATCATCGGCCGCCCGGAACTGCTCTTCCTGGACGAGCCGACCACCGGCTTCGACCCGGAGGCCCGGCGGGAGTTCTGGGAGCTGATCCGTGATCTCGCCGCCGCCGGCACCACGATCGTGCTGACCACGCACTACCTGGACGAGGCCGAGGCGCTCGCCGACCGGGTGGGTGTGATCGCCGGCGGCCGGCTGGTCGAGGTCGCCGCACCGAACCAGCTCGGCAACCGGCAGGAGGCGCTGGCCACGGTCTCCTGGCGTACTCCGGACGGCACGCTGGACAGCACGCAGAGCGCGACGCCGACGGCGCTGGTGGCGGACCTCGCCGCGCGGTTCGGCGGCGAGGTGCCCGGCCTGACCGTCACCCGACCCACTCTCGAGGACATCTACCTGACGATGATCGGACACCGATGACCACCACGACGAGACCGGCGGAGCCGGTCACCGCCGCGGCTCCGGCCCGGCGGAGCGGTCCGGCCGGCCTCGCCCTGCGGCAGGGGCGGCTGGAGATCCGGCAGTTCCTGCGCAGCCGTGAGTCCGTCGTGTTCACGCTGGGCTTCCCCCTCATCATGGTGCTGATCTTCGCGTCGATCTTCGACGAGGAGATCGCTCCCGGGGTGAGCTACACGCAGTACTTCATCACCGGCATGATCGCGACCGGCCTGATGACGGTCAGCTTCCAGAACCTCGGCATCTGGATCCCGATCGAGCGGGACCGGGGGGTGCTCAAGCGCTACCGGGGCACGCCGATGCCGAAGTGGGTCTGGTTCGCCGGCAAGGTGATCATGGTGCTGGTGACCGGCGTCGTGATGACCGCGCTGCTGCTCGCGGTGTCGGTGACGCTGTTCGACCTGGAGCTGCCGACCACCACCACGGCCTGGGTGACCTTCGGCTGGGTCAGCGCCCTGGGGGTGACCGCCTGCACGCTCTGCGGCATCGCCATCTCGTCGCTGGCCCGCACCGCCCGCAGCGGCTCGGCGGTGGTCACCCCGGTCGCGCTGGTGCTCCAGTTCATCTCCGGGGTGTTCTTCGTCTTCACCAACCTGCCGAGCTGGATGCAGCAGGTGGCGGCGCTGTTTCCACTCAAGTGGATGTGCCAGGGGCTACGGGCGGTCTTCCTGCCGGAAAGCTTCGGCGCGGACGAGCCCGGCGGCTCGTTCGAGCTGACCCGCGTCGCCGTGGTGCTGGGCGTCTGGTGCGTGATCGGCCTGGTGCTCTGCCTGACCACCTTCCGGTGGACCACCCGCCGCGACGGCTGAGCCACGGGGAGGGCCGCACGGCCCTCCCCACAGCTGCGTCAGTACGAGTAGAAGCCCTGGCCGGTCTTGCGGCCCAGGTCACCGGCGGTGGCCATGCGCTGCAACAGCTCCGGCGGGAAGAACTTCTCGTCGGCCGTGTCGGTGTAGATGTTGCGCGTCGCGTTCAGCAGCACGTCGACACCGGTCAGGTCGACGGTGGCCAGCGGGCCCATCGCGTGCCCGAAGCCGAGCCGGCAGGCGGTGTCCAGGTCCTCGGCGGAGATCACGCCGGCCTCGACCAGCTTGACCGCCTCCATGGCCAGGGCGCAGATCAACCGGGTGGTGACGAAGCCGGCGATGTCGCGGTTCACCACCACGACGGTCTTGCCGATCTCCTCAGCGAAGGACCTCACCCGCTCCAGGGTGGCGTCGCTGGTCTTGTAGCCGCGCACCAGCTCGCAGAGCTTCATCATCGGCACCGGCGAGAAGAAGTGGGTGCCGACGACCGCCTCCGGACGCTCGGTGGCCGTCGCGATCTGGGTCACCGGGATCGCCGAGGTGTTGGTGGCCAGCACCGCGTCCGCCTTGCAGATCTTGTCCAGCGCGCGGAACACCTCGTGCTTGATCTCCAGCTTCTCGAAGACCGCTTCGACGACGATGTCCGCGTCGCCGGCCGCCTCCAGCTCGGTGGTGGTGGTGATCCGCGCGAGCGCCGCCTCGACCTCGTCGCCGGAGAGCTTGCCCTTCTCGGCGAACTTCGTCAGCGACCGCCGGATGCCGTCCAGACCACGCGTCGTCGCCGTCTCGTCCAGATCCCGCAGCACCACCTGCCAGCCGGCCTGCGCCGCCACCTGGGCGATGCCCGAACCCATCAGACCGGCACCGATGACCGCGAGTCGACCCGCCATGCTGCTACTCCCTCGCTGCGAATGAGTGTCTGCCTGCACCCTAGTCGGCGAGCCTGAACGATGGCTAAGTCGCTCAGATGGTCAGCTCGGGTTCCTCCGGCGCGGTCGCCCGCTCCACCTCGATGCCCAGCGCCCGCAGGTCGGCCACGAAGTCGGGATAGCCCCGGTCCACGTGGTGCACGTGGGACACCTCGGTCACCCCGTCGGCGCAGAGCCCGGCGATGATGAGCCCGGCGCCGGCCCGGATGTCGGTCGCGCGGACCGGCGCGCCGGAGAGCCGCTCCCGGCCGCGTACCACCGCGTGATGCCCGTCGGTCTTGATGTCCGCGCCCAGCCGCATCATCTCGTTGGCGAACATGAACCGGCCGTCGAAGATGTTCTCGGTGATCAGAGAGGCGCCCTCGCTCAACGCCGCGAGCCCGATCGCCATCGGCAACAGGTCGGTGGCGAAGCCCGGATAGGGCAACGTGACCACGTCCACCGCGCGGGGCCGGTCGTCCATGCGTACCCGGAAGCTGTCCGCCCGGGTCTCCACCATGCCGCCGGCCGTCACCACCTTGTCGAGCGCGACCTCCAGGAACGCGGGATCGAGGCCGGTCACGGTCACGTCGCCACGGGTCATCGCCGCGCCGAACGCCCAGGTTCCCGCGACGATCCGGTCCCCCACGGTGGCGTGCCGGACCGGACTCAGCCGAGGTACGCCGACGATGGTGATCGTCGAGGTGCCCTCGCCGTCGATGAGCGCACCCATCCGCTGGAGCATCGTGCAGATGTCGACGATCTCGGGCTCCCGGGCCGCGTTGTCGATCACGGTGGTGCCCTCCGCCAGCACCGCCGCCATGACGAGGTTCTCGGTCGCCCCGACGCTCGGGAAGTCCAGCACGATCTCCGCGCCCCGCAGCCCGTCCGGGGCCGAGGCGATCACGAAGCCGTGCTCGCCGGAGATGTCGGCACCCATCCGGGTCAACCCGGAGATGTGCATGTCCAGGCCCCGGGAGCCGATCGCGTCACCACCCGGATGGGCCACCCGCACGTACCCGCGTCGGGCCAGCAACGGACCCAGCACGCAGATCGACGCCCGCAGCCGGCGGACCAGGTCGTAGTCGGCCTCGACGCCGGGCTGCTCCGGCACGTCGATGGTGACCGAACGGGACCGGGCCACCCCGCCGACCGCCACCATCGGGTCCACCGGATCGTCGGCGTCGAACCGTACGCCGCAACCGAGGCGGCGCAGCACCTCACCCATGATCGCGATGTCGGTGATCCGGGGCACGTTCGTGATCACCGTACGACCGGGCGCGAGCAGCGCGGCGGCCATCAGCTTCAACGCCGAGTTCTTCGCACCGACCACGTGCACGGTGCCGGCGAGCCGGGCGCCGCCGCGTACCCGGATGACGTCGACGTCGGCGATCGCGGCGTCACCGGCGTCACCCGGGCCGACGCCCGCCGGCCAACCCGCGCCGGCATCCGGTCGGGCCGGGATCGTCAGGTCCGGTATCCGTAGGCTGTGCGTCATGGCCGTCCACCTCACGCGCATCTACACCAAGGCCGGCGACGCCGGCATGACCAGGCTGAGCAACAACGAGCAGGTGCCGAAGAACGATCCGCGGATCGCCGCGTACGCCGACGTCGACGAGTGCAACGCCGCACTCGGCGTGGCACTCGCCCTGGGCCAGCTACCCGACGGGCTCCGCGCGGTGCTGGCGTCGATCCAGAACGACCTGTTCGACGTGGGCGCCGACCTGTCCACGCCCGTCGAACCGGACCCGAAGTACCCGCCGCTGCGGGTGACCGAGGAATACGTCGAGCGCCTCGAGGGCTGGTGCGACGAGTACAACGCGCGCCTGAGCAAGCTCGACTCCTTCATCCTCCCCGGCGGCACGGCGGGCGCGGCGCTGCTGCACGCGGCGCGGACGATCGCCCGGCGCGCCGAGCGGTCGGCGTGGGCCCTCATCACCCACGACCCCGACCGGACCAGCCACCTCCCGGCCAAGTATCTCAACCGGCTGTCGGATCTGCTCTTTATCCTGTCAAGAACGGCAAATCCGGACGGAGACGTGCTATGGGTGCCCGGCGGAGGCCGGTGACCTTCGGTGCACTGCACCACGTGGAGGTCTGGGTACCCGACCTGAACGCCGCAATGCGTAGCTGGGGCTGGCTGCTCGGCGAGTTGGGCTGGACGTCGTTCCAGCAGTGGCCGGTCGGTCACTCCTGGCGACTCGGCCCGACATATCTGGTACTGGAGGCATCACCCGCACTCACCGGCACCCGTCACGACCGACGCGCCCCGGGCCTCAACCACCTGGCCTTCCACGCCGGCCCGACCGCCGCCGTGGACCGGCTGGTCGAGCAGGCGCCGGCGTACGGCTGGGAGCTGCTCTTCGCCGACCGGCACCCGTACGCCGGCGGGCCCGACACGTACGCCGGGTATCTGGCGGACGGGCAGGGGTACGAGGTGGAGTTGGTGGCCTCGGGCTGAGCTTGTCTTCGGGTTGATTGCTGTTTGGGGGGCTGGGGGCGACCGTGCCCGGCTCCGGGCGGTCAGGCTTGATCCCTGCGCCGGGCACGGTCGCCCCCAGCCTGACCTGGTCGGTCCCCGCCCGGGCGTGGGCGTTGAGCCAGCCCGGGTGGGTTTGACTGTCGGCTGTCTGTTGTCTGTTGTCCGCTGGACAGTTCAGTTTGTGGTGCTGCTGGCTGTCTGGCGATCTGGTCGCGGTCAGTGCGCTTGGTGGTGTGCGGATACGCCGCTGGCCGGCACCCGGGTTCGGGTGCCGGCCAGCGGCTTTCTGCTCCCCCTGTGGAGGAATGTTCGTGGTGGTCAGCTGGTGGTGGTCAGCTGGTCCAGTGTTCGGCGACGAGGTCGGCGGCCTGCTGTTCCCACTGGGCGTAGTGGTCGGGGTAGGCCGACACCTGCACGGTCTGCGCGGCCTGGGTCAGCGGCATGTCCTGCCAGCCGTCGACCTGCTTCAAACCCTTCAGGAACGCCAGGGTGGAGTACTCGGGGTCGGTGATCTGCTCCACCGTGCCCCACCCGCTGGACGGGCGCTGCTGGAACAGGCCCTGCGAGTCGTGGTCGTTGCGGTCACCCAGGTGACCCAGGTTCTCCAGCTTCGACTCCTGCAACGCGGTCGCGATCGACACCACGGCGGCACGCTCGTCCATGCCGGCCTTCTTCGTCGCCGCGATGATCGCCTTGACGTTGCTGATCTGCTCGTCGTTCAGGTCGACGTGCGACTGGTTGCTCGGGGTGCCGTGCGGCAGCAGCTTGCTGGTGTCGGGCTTGTCGGCCTGCACCGCCGCCGCGACCGGGTTGCTGGTGACCGGGGTGGCCTCGGCGTGGGCGGCTGAGGTTCCCCCGATAGCTCGGAGACTTTCGATCATGGTCTGATAGGCCCTGACCAGGAGGTTTTCTGTGCCCGCCCCTCGTAAGTACCCGGACGAGTTGCGCCAGCGTGCGGTGCGGCTCTACCGGGAGTCCGACCCCAAACCGGTGATCAAGCGCTTGGCCGAGCAACTCGGTGTGCATCCCGAGGCGCTGCGTAACTGGATCCGCCAGGACCAGGCTGATCACGGTGAGCGCTTCGACCAGCCCACCACCGCCGAGGCCGAGGAACTGCGCCGGCTCCGCAAGGAGGTCGCTGAGCTGCGCCGAGCCAATGAGATCCTCAAGGCCGCGTCCGCTTTTTTCGCATCGGAACTCGACCCGACCCGGCGACGGTCATGACGCTCGTGAGCGAGCTGCGCGACCGCTTCGGGGTCGAGCCCGTCCTCCGGGTCCTGAACATCGCCCCGTCGACCTACTACGGGTGGCTGGCCCGCGAGGCCACTCCCGGCCCGCGGGAGGTCGAAGACCGCGGGCTGCTGTCGGAGATCGTCGACATCCACGACCGGTCCGGGCAGACGTATGGCAGCCCGCGCGTGCATGCCACCCTCGCCCGCCGGGGCATCCGCGTGGGCCGCAAGCGCATCGAGCGGCTGATGCGTGAACACGACCGGCAAGGAGCCTTCCTGCGTAAGGGCTGGCGGGGCGGGTCCACGAAGCAGAACCCGAAGGCCGATCCGGCACCGGACCTGGTCAACCGGAACTTCACCACCGACGCCCCGAACCGGCTGTGGGTGGCCGACGCGACCCGAATCACCTGCGGTGATGGTGTGCTCTGGCTGGCCGCGGTCCGCGACGCGTTCTCCAACCGGATCGTGGGCTGGAAAACCTCCGACCGGTGCAACACCGACCTCGTCCTCGGCGCCCTCGAGTACGGGATCTGGTCACGCGACGTGCGTGACGGTCAGTTGATCCATCACAGCGACCGCGGATCGACCTACACCGCGATCAAATTCTCCGAACGCCTGGCAGACAACGGGATCCTGCCCTCGATGGGCTCCGTCGGGGACTCCTACGACAACGCCCTGATGGAAAACTTCTTCAGCACCCTGAAAATCGAACTGGTCTACCGCACCTCGTGGCGTACCCGAGACGAAGCGGAGAACGCGATCTTCGCCTACATCGACGGGTGGTACAACCGCGAACGCATCCAGAAGGACCTCGGCTGGCTGTCACCCGACGAGTACGAAGCCGCCTGGTACACAAAGAACATCGATACACCGAACCCCGTGAACACCACCCACGAACAGGCTCTAGCCTGCTAAAACGCCCTCCGCGTTATCGGGGGAACCTCACCCGCCTGGGCGGGCGGTGTCTTCCTCGGCCGTTCAGCAATGTCCAACGACCGCCGGCCCGCCATCATTCCCGGGCCTGCACCCACCCACCGTGCGGCGGGCGATCTTCCTCGGTCGCTCACCCGTCTACAACCACCCCGGCCCGCCACCCATTCCGCCCGAGCCCCCGACCACTCCGCGATCTTGGTCCGAAACCGCCCACCGAGGGGCACGACCGCACCAAGATCTCCAACCGGCGACACTGACAGAAACGGACAGACGGCACATTCGGGCGAAGTGGCCGCACGACGGGGTGTGGCCCGGCGTGCCCGGCGCAGGGATCAAGCCTGACCGCCCGGAGCCGGGCACGGCGGGCCACACCCCCACACGGTTGATCATGAGGTCGGGGTGGAGGGGGGTGGGGCTGTTAGGCGGCGGGCCAGTCTTGGGAGGCCATACGTGGCGAGACCGCCCCCGGAGGGGCGGCCTCGAGCCAGGAGAGAAACCCGGTGACGGTGGATCGTGCCATGGCGATCTCGACCGGGGCGTGTCGACTGGTACAGCGGAGGATGATCCAGTCGGCCGGCATGGACATTCGTTCCTGCCCCTCGGGCAGTCGCCGTCGTTCGACCGCCAGCCCTTCGCGGGACAGCACCCGCTTGGGGCGTACGGCGAAACTGAACATCCGGTACCAACGGAGTTCGTCGCCGACGAAGCGGCCGAAACCGGGTGACCAGCCGCGACCGTCGAGCATGGTGGAGGTCCGGACACTGAGCCGGATGATGCCTCCGCTACGGGTGACCAGAGCCCGCCGGATGAAGAGGAACAGGAACGCGCCGAGAAGTACGGCGACGCCGATTCCGACCCCTTCGACGATCTCCATCGGCGGGTCGGCTCAGTTGCCGGAAGCCGCGGCGGCCGGAGTGGCGGTCTCGGCCAGTACGGTCACGCCCTGCTCGCTGACCGAGATGAAGCCGCCTGCCACGTCGTAGCTGAGCTGCTCACCCCCGGAGAGCTTGATGCGTACCTGGCCGGGCTCGGCGAGCTGGCCGAGCAGGGGTGCGTGCCCCGGCAGCACACCCAGCTCACCCTCGGTCGTCCGGGCCATGACCATCTCGGCCGTGCCGGACCAGACCTTCTCCTCGACGGCCACGAGCTGGACGTTAAGCTGCTCTGCCACGCTGTCTCCTTGCTGAGGCGGCGGATTGGGGAAATTCTAGTCGCGCCCGGGACCTGTTCTTCAGGCGGGTGCCAAGACCCGCGCCACGTTCAGCTCCTGTTCACCAGCTTCGGATGTTCGAGCAGGAACGGGTCCAACAGTTCCCGCTCCAGCGCGACGAAGAAGTCGTCCACCTCGGGCGCGAACTGTTCACCGAGGTACTTGCCGTTCTCCTTGATTCCGCCACCCGGCAACTTGATCATCTGGATGTTGCCGGGACGGATGTCCTTGAGCGCGACGGCGAAGTCGAGCACGCTGTGCCCCCGGCCGCTGAAGATCAGCGACTCGCCGGCCGCGCGGAGCACCTTGTCCAGCTTCACCGGGTTGGTCACCACGTCGGCGCTGAGGGCCTGACCGGCCATCGCCTTGACGAACTGCTGCTGGTGCCGCTGCCGGCCGTAGTCGCCGTCGGGGACACCGTTCTCCGGGTACCGCTGGCGGACGTAGTCCAGCGCCTGCCAACCGCTGAGGTGCTGCTTGCCCTTCGGGTAGACCGCCTGCGGCCCGATGTAGCCCTCGCCGTTGGGGTTGCCCTGGCGGTGCTTGCCGCTCGGCTCCCGGTGCTCCGAGCGGACCTCCCGCTCGATCTTCATCGTGACGCCGCCCATGGCGTCGACGATCTTCTGGAAACCGGAGAAGTTGATGATCGCGCCCGCGTCGAACCGCTTGATGCCGGTGACCCGCTGCACGGTGATGGCGAGCAGCTCGAAGCCCTTCGCCGCGTCCGGCTTTCCGCCGGGCACCCGGCTGCCGTACGACATCGCCGCGTTCAGCTTGGTGGTGTCGCCGGGGAAGTTGGCCTTCTCGAACGGCGGGATCTCCACGTAGAGGTCACGCGGCAGAGAGAAGAGGTACGCGCGGTCCATCTCCTTCGGCACGTGCAGCACCATGATCGCGTCGGACAGCGGCGGGGTGTCCTTGTCGCGAGGATCGATGCCGACCAGCAGGATGTTGAGCGGGCCCTTGATGTCGCTCTTGGGAGTGGCGCCGGCCGCCTGGTCGCCGAAGAGGTCCGCTTTGCCGACCGCGCCCTCGTAGCGGGCGATCAGCGCCTCCGCGCCCACCAGACTGGTCCCGCTGAGCACCATCAGGACAACGCCGAAGATGGTGCAGAGCTGCGCCCAGCGGGGCACGCCCCGCCACACCGACGAGCGCCCACCACGCTTGCCGCGTCTGCCGGCCTTACCCACAAGCATCTCCGTTCGTCACGCCCCCGGGGGGAAGTACGGGCGCGCGGGGCCGAATGGTTTAACCAATCAACGCTCATCGGCGCATGAGCGTGGCTGTGCGATGCCCAGCGGAACTGACCGCGACCGCGCCTCGCCACTGCACGGTCGCCCTCCTGGACATCGCAACGACGGTAGCTCGCAGTCGGCGTGATCGCCGAGCACGGGTCACCGGGCAGCGGCGATGGTACGTCGTAAAGATGAACAGAAGGCCGCCCCGGGGTTACCGGGACGGCCTTCTTTCTGGTGTCTCTGTGTGGCGAAGGTCAGCCCTTCATCAGCTCGGCGGCCTTCTTCTCCAGGTCGTCGAGCCCACCGCACATGAAGAACGCCTGCTCGGGGAAGTGGTCGTACTCCCCCTCGCTGATCTTGCGGAACGCCTCGATGGTCTCCTTGATCGGGACCGTCGAGCCCGGCACGCCGGTGAACTGCTCCGCCGCGTAGGTGTTCTGCGACAGGAAGCGCTCGATCCGCCGGGCCCGCTGGACCGTGATCTTGTCTTCCTCGGAGAGTTCCTCGATACCGAGGATGGCGATGATGTCCTGCAGGTCCTTGTAGCGCTGGAGGATCCGCTTCACCTCGCTGGCCACCTGGAAGTGCTCCTGGCCGACGAACTCGGGGGCCAGGATCCGCGAGGAGGAGGCCAGCGGGTCCACCGCCGGGTAGATGCCCTTGTCGGAGATGGACCGCTCCAGGTTGGTGGTCGCGTCCAGGTGGGCGAACGTGGTGGCCGGCGCCGGGTCGGTGTAGTCGTCCGCCGGCACGTAGATCGCCTGCATCGAGGTGATGGCCTGGCCCCGGACGGAGGTAATCCGCTCCTGCAGCTCACCCATCTCGTCGGCCAGGGTCGGCTGGTAACCCACCGCGCTGGGCATCCGGCCCAGCAGGGTGGAGACCTCGGAACCGGCCTGGGTGAAGCGGAAGATGTTGTCGATGAAGAGCAGCACCTCCTGCTTCTTCACGTCCCGGAAGTACTCCGCCATGGTCAGCGCGGAAAGCGCGACCCGCAGCCGGGTGCCCGGCGGCTCGTCCATCTGGCCGTAGACCAGAGCGGTCTTGTCGATGACGCCGGAGTCGGTCATCTCGTGGATGAGGTCGTTGCCCTCACGGGTGCGCTCACCCACGCCGGCGAAGACCGAGGTACCACCGAAGTTACGGGCGACCCGGGTGATCATCTCCTGGATGAGCACCGTCTTGCCCACCCCGGCACCGCCGAACAGGCCGATCTTGCCGCCCTTGACGTACGGGGCGAGCAGGTCGATGACCTTGATGCCGGTCTCCAGCATCTCAGTCTTCGGCTCCAGGTCCGCGAAGGCCGGGGCCTTGCGGTGGATGCCCCAGTGGTCGTCGGCCTGGATGGTCTCGCCCTCGGTCAGGTTGAGGCACTCACCGATGGCGTTGAACACGTGGCCCTTGACCGCGTCGCCGACCGGCACCTTGATCGGGCCGCCGGTGTCCCGGACGTCGGCACCGCGCACCAGGCCGTCGGTCGGCTGCATCGAGATGGCGCGGACCAGGTTGTCACCCAGGTGCTGGGCGACCTCCAGGGTCAGCGTCTTCTCGCCGCCGGACAGGGTCACGTCCACGTGCAGCGCGTTGAACAGGTCCGGCATGGCGTCGCGCGGGAACTCGGCGTCGACGACCGGGCCGATGACCCGGACCACGCGACCGGTGGCCGTCTTGGTCTCGGCTGGTCCTCCAGCAGCGGTGGAAACAGTCATCACACTTCACTTCCCGACGCGGCCAGCGCGTTCGCGCCGCCGACGATCTCACTGATCTCCTGGGTGATCCCGGCCTGGCGGGCCGAGTTCATCTCACGCGTGTACTTGTCGATCATCTCTTCGGCGTTGTCGGTGGCGCTCTTCATCGCCCGCCGCCGGGCCGCCGACTCGCTGGCCGCCGACTCCAGCAACGCCGCGTAGATCCGCGTGTTGATGTACTTCGGCAGCAGCGCGTCGAGCAGCGCCTCCGCGTCCGGCTCGAACTCGTACGCCGGCAGCGCACCCTCCGCGCGGGGCCGTTCCTCGATCTGCAACGGCCCGATGATGCGGGTGATCGGGTTCTGGGTCATCAGGGACTTGAACTCGGTGTAGACGATGTGCAACTCGTCCACGCCGCGTACCCCGTCCGGGCCCGGATCGCCGTCGGTGTCGTCCGCACCGGCGGTGAACGCCTTGATCAGCGTCTCACCGACCTCGCGCGCGTCGGCGAAGGACGGCTGCTCCGAGAAGCCCGTCCAACTGGCCTCGATCGGCCGGTTGCGGAACCGGTAGAACGACACGCCCTTGCGCCCGATGACGTAGAGCACCGGCTCCTTGCCGTCGGCCTTGAGCCGGGCGATCAACGACTCCGCCGTCCGGATGGCGTTGGAGCTGTAGCCACCGGCCAGGCCGCGGTCGGAGGTCACCAGCAGCACGCCCGCCCGCCGCACCCGCTCGCGCGGGGTGAGCAGCGGGTGGTCGACCGAGGCGTTGGACGCCAGCGCGGTGAGCACACCGGTGACGGCCTGGGCGTACGGCAGGGACGCCTCCACCCGGGCCTGGGCCTTGGCGATCCGGCTCGTCGCCACGAGCTCCATCGCCTTGGTGATCTTCTTCATCCCCTTCGCCGAGCGGATCCGTTGACGAAGAACACGTACCTGCGCCGCCATGGCCCGGCCCTACTGCTTCTCGGCCGGAGCCTCGCCGCTGTACCGGGTGACCGTCTCGTGCTCGGCCTCGCCCTCCAGCGGCGCCGCCGGCGCCTCGTTGATCGTGCGCTCGTCCTCACGGCCGAGGAAGCCCTGCTTGAACTCCGCGACGGCCGAGTCGAGGGTGGCGATGATGTCGTCGTCCCACTTGTTGTCGGCGATCGCCTGGAGCGTGGCGTTGTGCTTGCGCCGCAGGTGCTCCAGGAACTGGGTCTCGAAGCGCCGCACGTCGCCGACCGGGACGTCGTCCAGCTTGCCCTCGGTGCCGGCCCAGACGGCCACCACCTGCTCCTGCACCGGGTACGGGGAGTAGTTCGGCTGCTTGAGCAGCTCCACCAGGCGGGCACCGCGATCCAGCTGGGCGCGGGAGGCCTTGTCCAGGTCGGAGGCGAAGGCGGCGAACGCCTCCAGCTCCCGGAACTGGGCCAGGTTCAGCCGCAGCGAACCGGAGACCTTCTTCATCGGCTTCACCTGAGCGGCGCCGCCGACCCGGGAGACCGAGGTGCCGACGTTGATCGCCGGCCGGACGCCCTGGTTGAACAGGTCGGTCTCCAGGAAGATCTGACCGTCGGTGATCGAGATGACGTTGGTCGGAATGAAGGCCGAGATGTCGTTGGCCTTCGTCTCGATGATCGGCAGGCCGGTCATCGAGCCGCCACCCATCTCGTCGGAGAGCTTCGCGCAGCGCTCCAGCAGCCGGGAGTGCAGGTAGAAGACGTCACCCGGGTACGCCTCACGGCCCGGCGGGCGACGCAGCAGCAGCGACACGGCCCGGTACGCCTCGGCCTGCTTGCTCAGGTCGTCGAAGACCACGAGCACGTGCTTGCCGCCGTACATCCAGTGCTGGCCGATCGACGAGCCGGTGTACGGGGCGAGGTACTTGAAGCCGGCCGGGTCCGACGCCGGGGAGGCGACGATGGTGGTGTACTCCATCGCGCCCGCCTCCTCAAGGATGCCCTTGATGCCGGCGATGGTGGAGGCCTTCTGGCCGATGGCGACGTAGATGCAGCGGACCTGCTTCTTCGGGTCGCCGGAGGCCCAGTTCTCCCGCTGGTTGAGGATGGTGTCCAGGGCGACGGTGGTCTTGCCGGTCTTCCGGTCACCGATGATCAGCTGCCGCTGGCCCCGACCGATCGGGGTCATCGCGTCGATGGCCTTGATGCCGGTCTGCATCGGCTCGAAGACGGACTGCCGGGCCATCACGTTGGGGGCCTGCAGCTCCAGCTCGCGGTAGCCCTCGTCGGCGATCTCGCCGAGGCCGTCGATCGGCTGGCCGAGCGCGTTGACCACGCGGCCCAGGAAGGCGTCGCCGACCGGCACCGAGAGCACCCGGCCGGTGCGCTTGACGCGCTGCCCCTCCTCCAGCCCGGAGTAGTCGCCGAGGACGACGACACCGATCTCCCGGACGTCGAGGTTCAGCGCCACGCCGAGCGTGCCGTCCTCGAACTCCAGCAGCTCGTTGGTCATGGTCGAGGGCAGGCCCTCGACGTGGGCGATGCCGTCGCCGGTGTCGGCGACGGTGCCGACCTCCTCACGGGAGACGTCGGGCGAATAGGAGGAGACGTAGCGCTCAAGGGCGCCGCGGATCTCCTCCGTCGAGATGGTCAGCTCGGCCATCCTCTGCTTCCTTAAGTATCAGGGGCCCGGGATACCTAGTACCGACCGGTCCTCGGGTCGACTGTCTTTCCGGGCGCTTCGCGGGTGCTGGTCAGCGCTTCGCGAGCGCGTTGCGGGTCTCGTTGAGGCGGCGCAGGATCGTCCCGTCGTAGAGGTCCGAACCCACCCGTACGCTCACTCCACCGAGGATCGTCGGGTCAACCGTAAGCTTGACAGCAACCTGTCGATCGTATATGGCGGATAGCCGATCGCCCAGTCGCCGCTCCTCCTCCTCGGTGAGCGGGGCGGCGACCGTCACGTACGCGACCTGCCGGTCCCGCCGCTCCGCCGCCAGCTCCACCAGCCGGGACAACGCGGCGGTGAACGACCGGCCACCGAAGCCGGCCAGCGCCGCCTCCGCCAGCCGCACCGTCACCGGCCGAGCCTTGCCCGTCAGGAGCATCCCGACCAGCTCGGCCCGCTGGGCCACCGGCGCCATCGGGTCGGACAGGGCATTGGACAGCTGCGGGTCCGCCGCGACCACCTGGCCGAAACGGAACAGCTCGTCCTCCACCTCGCCCAGCTCGTCGGCGCGGTCGGCGCTGGCGAGCAGGGCCTGCACGCCGAGACCTTCCGCGCCGTCGAGCAGCTCCGACGGCACCGACCAGCGGCCGGCGACAAGCGTCCCGAGCAGGTCGAGCGTGTCCGCACCGACCTTGCCGGAGAGCACCGAGTTCAGCAGGCCGGTGCGGTCCGCACCCTCGCGGGCCGGGTCGGAGAGCGCCCGGCGCAGCCGGACCTCCCGCCGCAGCAGGTCCGCGACGGCGAGCAGTTCCGCACCGGTGCCGGCCACGGTCGACGGCTCGGCACCGGCGACGTACGCCTCCAGCCGCGCGAGCGCGGCGGCGTAGGACTCCCGGCTGGCGGCCTGCATCAGCGGGCCCCCGCGCTCTCGAGGTCGGTGAGGAACCGCTCGACGGTGCCCTTGCGGCGGGCCTCGTCGGCGAGCGACTCGCCCACGATCCGGCTGGCCAGGTCGACCGCGAGACCGCCGACCTCCGCGCGCAGCTCGCGCACGATGGTCTGGCGCTCCACGGCCAGCGACTCCCGGCCGGCGGCGATGATCCGGTCGGATTCCTCCCGGGCCTTGGCCAGGATCTCCGTCCGGATCGACTCGGCGTCGGCGCGGGCGTCGTCCCGGATCCGGGCCGCCTCGGTACGCACCTCGGCGAGCTGGGCCCGGTACTGCTCCAGCAGCTGGTTGGCCTCGGCCTGAGCGGCCTCGGCACGCTTGAGGCCGCCCTCGATCGCGTCGACCCGCGCCTGGTACATCGCCTCCATGCGCGGCATCACGAACTTCATCAGCACGAAGCAGAGCAGGGCGAAGGCGATCGTCCCGACGACGAGCTCCTGCCAGATCGGCACGAGCGGGTGATGCTCTACACCTTCAGCGGCGACATACATGTCAGACCTCCGGGTCGCGTCGGGCTACGTCAGACTGCGAACGCGAGCACCAGGCCGAACAGGGCGAGCGCCTCGACCAGCGCGAAGCCCAGGACCAGCCAGGTGCGGTTGTAGCCGGCGGACTCCGGCTGGCGGGCGCTGGCCTGGATGTAGGCCGCGAAGACCAGGGCGACACCGATGCCGGGGCCGATGGCGGCGAGACCGTAACCGATGGTGTTGACGCTGCCCTCGATGGCGGCAATAACGTCCATTGCGGGTATTCCTCCTAGTAGACGCGTGATTCCTCACGCGTACGCGGTCGTACCGGAAGCTTGGTCGGGCCGGGCGGCCCGCCGAGGTCTGTGGATCAGTGCCCGTCGGCGAGCGACGTGCCGATGTAGTTGGCGGTCAGGGTGACGAAGACGTAGGCCTGCAACAGCGCGACGAGCACCTCGAAGAAGGCCATCAGGATCGCCATCAGGAACGAGAAGACCGACGTCACCTGGACGAAGACGTTGTCCGAGGCGAGCATCACGAAGCCGCCGACGGTGAACACCAGCAGGATCAGGTGCCCGGCGAACATGTTGGCGAAGAGTCGCACCGCCAGCGTGACGGGTCGGTTGATGAAGTTCTGCAGGAACTCGATCGGGATCAGCAGGACGTGCATCGGCCACGGCACGCCCGGGATGATCAGGCTCTGCTTGAGGTAGCGGCCCAGACCCTGCTTGCGGACACCGATGTAGAGGTACATCACGTAGGTGATCGCGGCTAGCACGATCGGGAAGGCGATGTGCGAGTTCGGGGAGATCTGCAACCCGGGGGTGACGCCGAAGAGGTTGGTCACCGCGATGAAGCAGAACAGCACGGTGAAGTAGGGCGCGAACCGGATGCCGTCCTTGCCCATCTGCTCGCGGGCGATGTTGTCCCGGACCAGGCCGTAGATCGACTCGGCCATCCACTGACCCTTGCTCGGCACCAGCTTCGGGTTCCGGTAGGTGGCCATGAAGAAGATGATCAGAAGCCCGACGGCCAGCCAGATCATCAGCGTGAACTTCGTGACCCACGGGCCGGCGAGATCCGGCGGGTAGAAGTCTCCGACGCTGGGGGGCCAGGGAAGGCCCTCTGCGGCGACAAGCTGTCCGCTCACCGTGTCATCCTCCGCACTCGACAGACCCGCGCGTGCCGGCACTCAGGCACTGAGCCTCTTCATGATCAGGTAGATCGCTCCGGCTGCGCCGAGCATCATGCCCACGGCGATTCCGACGCCGGTCGGCAGGCCCAGGAACTCCCCCGCCAACCAGCCGAGGAATCCCCACACCACGATGCCGGCGAGCAGGTAGCCGAGGACGGCTCCGGCGACACCTTCCGACGAGTGTTCGTCGGGGCTTCTGCGGTGTGGGTTGTCGGCCATGACGAGGCGAACACTATCAGCCGGGTGTTTCGCGAGTGTGCGGCACCCCCCACACTGCGGGCAGCGTGCGGGCGGCGGGTGCGGCGCGTCAAGCCGGGGTTAGCCTACTCCTGTCCGGCCAGCCGGACAGGCCGACGAAACGCCGGGGAAACTCCAGCCGTACGGTCAGTGATCCGACGGACGGTCCACGCTGGGCAGCGGGGAGCGCAACGCCCAGGTCAGGTGGGCACCGGTCCACACCAGCACGGCCGCGATGATGGCCGCCCCCATGTCCGGCAGCCCCGGCCAGCCGGTGGCCGCCACGGCTGCCATCGCCACCCCCAGGATGACGATCTTCGTGGCGTAGGTGACCAGCCCCACCGACATGATCAGTCGCGGGTGGACCGCGTCCGCCCAGGCCACCGAGAGACCCGAGATCAGGTAGCTGACGACCACCAGGGCGATGCCGGCGGCCACGCCGGCCGCACCGGTCGGGCCGCGCAGCACGGCGGCGGCCGGCACCGCGACCACCGCCAGCGCGGCACAGGCCAGCAGCGGCAGGCGCAGGTACGGCAGCCGGGCCCGGATCGCGCCGGGTTCCCCGGCCCGGGGCGCGGTCGCCCGGGGTACGCCGGGTCCGCCCGAAGGCGCGCTCATCGGGGGTACGCCGGGAACTCGGCCGCCAGTTCGGCCGCGTCGGCGGCGATCCGGGCCAACTCGTCGACGCCACCCGGGGCGGACGGGTCGGTCCGCACCGCCCGGGCGATCAACCCGGCGATCTGACGCATCTGCGCCTCCCCCATGCCCTGGGTGGTGACGCTCGGCGTACCCACCCGGATCCCGGAGGCGACAAACGGCTTCTGCGGGTCGTACGGGATCGCGTTCTTGTTCAGCGTGATGGTCGCCGCGTCGCAGCGCGCCTCCGCCTCGGCGCCGGTGACCCCGGTCTCCCGCAGGTCGATCAGGGCCAGGTGGGTGTCGGTGCCGCCGGAGACCGGACGCATCCCCTCGGCGGCCAGCCCGGCGGCGAGCGCCCGGGCGTTCGCCACCACCTGCGCGGCGTAACCGCGGTACGCCGGTTGCGCCGCCTCGTGCAACGCGACCGCCTTGGCCGCCACGGCGTGCATCAGCGGGCCGCCCTGGGTGAACGGGAAGACCGCCTTGTCGATCCGCTCGGCCAACGCCTCCCGGCAGAGGATCATGCCGCCGCGCGGGCCGCGCAGCACCTTGTGGGTGGTCGCGCAGACCACGTCGGCGTACGGCACCGGCGACGGGATCGCCTGCCCGGCGACCAGCCCGATGAAGTGCGCGGCATCCACCATCAGGTACGCGCCCACCTCGTCGGCGATCTCCCGGAACCGGGCGAAGTCGATCAGCCGTGGGTACGCGGTCGCGCCACAAATGATCATCTTCGGCTGGTGGGTGCGGGCGAGATCCCGTACCTCGTCGTAGTCGATCAGCTCGGTGTCCCGCCGGACGGTGTAGCCGACGGGTTTGAACCACCGGCCGGAGAAGTTCACCCGGCTGCCGTGGGTGAGGTGCCCCCCGTGCGGCAGCTCCATCGCCAGCACCGTGTCACCCGGCTGGACCAGCGCGGCGTACGCGGCCAGGTTGGCGCTCGCGCCGGAGTGCGGCTGGAGGTTGGCGTGCTCGGCGCCGAAAAGGTCCTTCGCCCGGGCGATGCCGAGTTCCTCAGCCCGGTCCACCTGCGCGCAGCCGCCGTAGTAGCGCCGGCCCGGATAGCCCTCGGCGTACTTGTTGGTGAGCGTCGAGCCCAGCGCCGCCAGCACGGCCGGCGAGGTGAGGTTCTCGCTGGCGATCAGCTGCAGCCCGCCGCGCAGCCGGTCCAGCTCGCCCAGCACCACCTCCGCGATCTCCGGGTCGGCCGTGCTGAGCTGCTCGAAGTCCGGCCCCCAGAAGGTGCCCTCGGCGGTCTCCACAGCGCCAGAGTCTAGGAGACCGCAGACTGGAGGCGTGAGATGCCTGGTGACCGGAGCGACCGGATACATCGGCGGGCGCCTGGCGCCGCGCCTGCTGGCCGAGGGATACGCGGTGCGCTGCCTGGCGCGGCGGGCCAATCGGCTGCGCGACGTGCCGTGGGCCGCGCAGGTCGAGGTGGTCGAGGGCGACCTGAGCCGGCCGGAGAGCCTGGCCGGCGTCTTCGACGGCGTCGACGTGGCGTACTACCTGGTGCACTCGCTCGGCCAGGCCGGCTTCGAGGCCGCCGACCGGCAGGCCGCGACGACCTTCGCCGAGGCGGCCCGCGCCGCAGGCGTACGCCGGATCGTCTACCTGGGTGGGCCGGAGCCGGCGCCCGACGACGCCGCCTCGGCGCACCTGCGCTCCCGCGCCGAGGTGGCGCGGATCCTGCTGGACAGCGGCGTGCCCACGGTGGTGCTGCGGGCGGCGGTGATCCTCGGCTCCGGCTCGGCGTCGTTCGAGATGTTGCGCTACCTGACCGAGCGGCTGCCGGTGATGGTCACCCCACGCTGGGTCAGCAACCGGATCCAGCCGATCGCGGTCCGCGACGTGCTGCGCTACCTGGTCGGCTGCGCGACGCTGCCACCGGAGGTCAACCGGGCCTTCGACATCGCCGGTCCGGACGTGTTGACCTTCGGCGACATGATGCAGCGCTACGCCCGGGTCGCCGGGCTCTCCCGCCGTCTCCTGCTGCCGGTACGGCCGCTCACGCCCACACTGTCGTCGTACTGGGTCGGACTGGTCACCCCGGTGCCCAACGCGCTCGCCCGGCCGCTGGTGGAGAGCCTGGTGCACGAGGCGGTGGCGCACGAGCACGACATCGCGACGTACCTGCCGGACCCGGCCGGCGGACTCACCGGTTTCGACCGGGCGGTCGAGCTGGCGCTGGCCAAGGTGCGCGACGCCGAGGTGGAGACCCGGTGGTCGAACGCGGCCGGTGCGGACGCCCCCGCCGAGCCGCTGCCGAGCGACCCGCACTGGAGCGGCGGCACCGCCTACACCGACCTGCGGGAGCAGACGGTGGCGGCCCCGCCGGAGGCGTTGTGGCAGGTGATCGAGGGGGTCGGTGGGGAGAACGGCTGGTACTCGTTCCCGCTCGCCTGGTCCGTGCGCGGCTGGTTGGACCGGCTGGTCGGCGGGGTGGGGCTGCGGCGCGGCCGGCGTCACCCGCACCAGTTGCGGGTCGGCGAGGCACTCGACTTCTGGCGGGTGGAGGAGATCGTCCCCGGCGAACTGCTGCGGCTGCGCGCCGAGATGCGGCTGCCCGGCCGGGCCTGGCTGGAGATGCGGGTGCAGACCGACGACGCGGGACAGGTCAGCTACCGGCAGCGGGCGGTCTTCCTGCCCCGGGGTCTGGTCGGGCACGCGTACTGGGCCGCGGTGACGCCGTTCCACGCGGTGGTCTTCGGCGGGATGGCCCGCAACATCGCCGAGGGTGCCGAGCGGTTGGCG
Organism: Verrucosispora sp. WMMC514; assembly: GCF_027497295.1. Classification (NCBI taxonomy): domain Bacteria; kingdom Bacillati; phylum Actinomycetota; class Actinomycetes; order Micromonosporales; family Micromonosporaceae; genus Micromonospora; species Verrucosispora sp. WMMC514. The sequence continues at coordinate 1,262,074 of NZ_CP114906.1, forward strand.
GCGGCCGCCCCGGCCCGCGGCCCGGCCGCCGGCTGAGCCGGTCAGTCGCCGGTGCGCTGCCCGGTGACCCGCCAGGCGGTCGTCTCGCTCGGCGGCACGAAGTCGCGGACCGGCTCGTCGCGCAGGGCGAAGGAGAGGATCTCCCCGACCGCCTCCACCATGGCGGTCTGCACCGCCCGGCCGACGGCGTCGCGCGGCTCGTCGGGGTTGGCCGCCATCGCCGCCACCGCCACCTGCGGGGTGAGGGCCACGACCGTCTCCGTGGCGTACCGCTCGGAGCTGCCCGTCTTGCCCACCACCGGCCGGCCGAGCTGACCGCGCAGCCCGGTCGCCGTGCCGCCGTCGCAGCCCTGGTACATCGACTGGTCGCCGACCGGGCAACGGGCGGCGTCCGCCGCCGCCCGGGCCACGTCGACGTCGAGCACCTGCCGGCAGTCCGGCTGCCCGGCGGCCACGCGGCGACCGTCCGCATCGGTGATCGAGGTGACCGGCGTGGGCGCGCACCACGTGCCCTCCGCGCCCAATGTCGCGTACGCACCGGCCAGGTCGAGCGGGGTGGTCGCGGAGACCCCCAGGGTGAACGGGCCCCACTCCCGGGCACCGTGCCGGGCCAGTTGGGCGTCGTCGTCGGCCCGGAACACGATGCCGAGCCGTTCGGCCATCTCCACCACCCGGTCCGCCCCGACCCGCTCGGTGAGCCAGGCGAAGTACGTGTTGACCGAGTCGCCGAAGGCGGTCCACATGTCGTGCCGGCCGCTCACCGAGGCGCTGGCGTTCTGCGGACACCAGTACCCTCCGCAGCTCGCCTCGGTGCCGCTGACCCGGAAGTCGGTCACGATCCGTCGAGGCGCGTCGAAGACCGTGTTCAGCGGCAGCCCGGCCTCCAGCGCGGCCAGCATGGTGAACAGCTTGAACGTGGAACCGCCCTGGTAGCCGACGATGGTGCCGCCGCCGGCGACCAGTTGGTTGACGGTGTTGGGGTGGTTCTGCTGCCCGCCGGGGTTCGCGGCCACGCTGTAGGTGCGGTTCACCGACATGGCGAGCACCCGCCCGGTGCCGGGTTGGACCACCGCGGTCGGCATGGCGTGCGGGTGCTCGGCCGGGTAGATCCGCCGCACCTGTTCGGTGGTGGCCCGCTGCACACCGGGGTCGAGTGAGGAGACGATGCTGAACCCGCCCCGGCGCAGGGTGCGTTGCCGCTCGTCGACACTGGCGCCGAACGCCTTCTGACTGTTCCACCAGCGGGTGAACCAGTCGCAGAAGAACCCCCAGTCGTTGTGCCCCTCGGGCACCGCCGTGCAGTCGTTCGGTGTCTCGCTGGGCCGCAGGTTCAACGGCTGGGCCGCGATCCGGGCCGCCTCCTCGGGCGCGGCCACGCCCGATTCGACCATCCGGTCCAGCACGTAGCCGCGCCGGGCGGTCGCGCTGTCGGCGTCGCCGTTTATCGGATCGTCGCTGTCCGGGGACCGGACCAGCCCGGCCAGCAGCGCCGCCTGGGCCAGCGTGAGCTTCGCCGGTGCGGTGGAGAAGTACCGCTTGCTGGCGGCGGCGACGCCGTACGCGCCGGCACCGAAGTACGCGATGTTCAGGTAACGGGCGAGGATCTGCTCCTTGGTCAGCTCCCGCTCCAGCGCCAGCGCGTACCGGATCTCCTGGATCTTGCGGGCGGTGCTCACCTCGGTGGCCGCGGCCCGCTGCGCCTCGCTGAGCCGGGGGTCGGTGCTCAACACGTTGCGGACGTACTGCATGGTCAGCGTGGAGGCGCCCTGCCGGGTGGCGCCGTCGCGCCGGTTGGCGGTGAAGGCCCGCACGATGCCCCGCAGGTCCACCCCGCTGTGCTCGTGGAAGCGGGCGTCCTCGGCGGCGATGATGGCCTGCCGCATCACCGGCGCCACCTCGTCCAGCGGCACGTCCACCCGGTCCTCCTGGTAGAAGGAGGTGATCAGGGTGGTGCCGTCGCTGGCGTACAGGTTCGATCGTTGGGCCGTCGGCGGTGTCCGCAGCGTGTTGGGCAGCTCCGCGTACGGCGCGGAGAGCGCCGAGAATCCGATGCCGAACACCAGCGCGGCCGGCAGCGCCGCCACCGCCAGCACCAGGCCGGCGAGCGTGCCGGCCAGCAGGACGGTGAACATCTTCGGCAAGAACGCCCGGGTCATCAGCTCTCCCCGCAGGAGCCGTCAGGACTCCCTCAGGATGGCGCTAATCACCCTTTCTGCCGCGCCTTTCCCCAAACCCGGATGAAATTCGCCGATCAGGGGAGCAGCAGCGCGGCGAGGGGCTGCACCGTCTCCTCGATCTCGTCGGCGACCCGGCTGAAGCACTGGTCACCGCGCCCCCACGGGTCGTCGAGGTCGTCGGTGGGCAGCGCGGTGGCGCCCTGACGGGCCTCGTGCGCCGCCTCGACCAACGCCACGCCACGGGCGTGTACCGCGTCGGCGGTGGCCTCGGCCGCCGGCAACCCGGCCGGGTCGAGCGCGGCCAGCAACCGGCCGAACTCGCCGAGGACGAACGTGCGGCCGGCGGCGTCGGGCCGCAACGCGGTCACGTACTCCTGCTGATCCGCGGTGGCGGTCAGCACCAGGTCGGCGGCGTCGATGTGATCGGAGCGCAGTTTGCGGGCGGCGAACCCGTCGGTGTCGCCGCCCCGGGTAATGACCTGACGGGCCGCCGGCGGGTTCATCTCCTCGCCGGCATGCCAACCGCCGGTGCCCGCGCTGTGGCTGTGCAGCAGTTCCCCGGCCCGGGCCGGGTCGACCTCGCGCCGGGCCAGCCGATCGGCCACGGCGAGGGTGAGCAGCCGCTCGGCCATCGGAGAACGGCAGATGTTGCCCATGCAGACGTGCAGGACGGTGAAGGGAGGCACCTACACCACCTGACTCTCACGCAGCTCCGGTACCACCTCACGGAGCCGGGCCAGGTCGATCGCGCCCTCCCGGACCAGCACCGCCTCGTCGCCGGTCAGGTCCACGATCGTGCTGGGCACCGGATCCACCGCCGGCCCCGCCTCCAGGTAGGCCCGCACGGAGTAGGCGAGTTGGTCGCGCGCCTGGTCGGCGGTGAGCGCGGCCGGCTGACCGAGCTTGTTGGCCGACGCGACCGCCATCGGCCCGGTTTCGCGCAGCACCTCCAGCGCCACCGGGTGCAGCGGCATCCGCACCGCCACCGTGCCGCTGTCGTCGCCGAGATCCCACCGCAGGCTCGCCGAGTGCTTCACCACGATGGTCAGCGCGCCCGGCCAGAACGCCTCGACCAGATCACGCGCCGCGGCGGGCAGGGTGTAGGCCAGGCCGTCGAGGGTGTGCCGGGAACCGATCAGCACCGGCGGCGAGGCGTGCGGGACAGCCTTGGCGTCCAGCAGCGCCTTGACCGCGTACGGGGTGAACGCGTCGGCGCCGATCCCGTAGACCGTGTCGGTCGGCAGGACGACCAGCTCGCCGTTGCGGACCGCCTCGATGGCCGCAGCGATGCCGCGGTCCCGGTCGGCGAGCGACCGGCAGTCGTAGAGCATCACGAGGAGCCAGTCTGCCACGTCGCGGTGGCACCGGGTGGCGGGCGGTCCGCGAGGCGGGACGCGGTGACGAAACGCGGCCGGCCGGCGAGGTCGCGATGGTCGACGATCGCGGCGTACCGACCGTCGGCGGCGAGCAGATCCGGCACCACCGTGCCGTGGCTGTCGTCGTGTTCGACGCCGAGGACGCCACCGGAACGCAGCAGGAAAGCCGCCCGGTCGATCACCCGGCGGATGACGTCCAGCCCGTCCGTCCCACCGAACACGGCCTCCGCCGGGTCGTGGTCGGCCACCTCCGGAGGTACGGCCACCGCGAGCGGGACGTACGGCGGGTTGCACAGCAGCACGTCCACCCGACCCGCCAGCTCGGCCAGCAGCGCCGGATCGGTGGCGTCCGCCGCCACCACCTCGATCGGCCGGTCACCGGCGGCGACCCGAGCCGCCGCGTTGCGCCGCAGCCAGGACAGCGCCCGCGGCGAGCGTTCCACCGCCACCACCCGGGCCTGCGGCACCTCGGAGGCCACCGACAGGGCGATCGCCCCGGACCCGCTGCACAGGTCCACCACCAGCGGCTCCGACCGCCCGTCGGCCTGCCCGCCGTCGTTGCCCGCGACCCGCCGGGCCTGGTCGACGCCCCACCCGGCGAGCAGTTCGGTCTCCGGGCGTGGCACGAAGACACCCGGCCCGACGGCCAGCTCCAGGTGCCGGAAGCCGGCGGTGCCGGTGAGATACTGCAACGGTTCCCGTCGGGACCGGCGGGCCACCAGCGCTCGGTAACCGACGAGTTGCTCGTCGGTGAAGCCGTCCGCCAGCGCCAACCGCCCCCGGGGGATCCCGAGCACGTACCCGGCCAGCAGCTCGGCCTCCGCGCGGGCCGAGGTCACGCCGGCGGTGGCGAGAGTACGGGCCGCGTCGGCGATCACGGGCGTCGGACGGTGACGTCTCGTCCCTTCGGACGGGTGTTGCGGCGCGGTGGTCACGCAATAATCATGAAGCGTCGCCGTGCACGTGCATAAGCGGGTGCAGCGGCACACCGACAGGAGGTCACGGGTGGGCTGGCTCGACCGGGTCGAGGACCAGGTTGACGCCCTGACGAAGGCGCGGGCGTTGCAGGAGGTGAGCCGTTCCACCGAGGCGTACGGGCTCCTGGAGCAGGTGCTGCGTGCCACCCGCGACCCGCACGCCCGCGCCGACGCGCTCGTGCAGCGGCTCTCGGCCCTGATCAACCTCGGGCGTACCGCCGAGTACACCCGCGCCATCGAGGAGGCGTCCGCGGCGGTACGCGACCTCGCCGAGCCCTATCTGCACGGGCACCTCAACGCCCTGGCCGCGCTGGCCGCCCATCATCAGGGCGCGCTGGACCGCTGCGTGACGCACCTGGTCAAGGCCGCCCGGGCGCTCGGCGCGGTCGAGGAGGCGGACCGGGACACCGCCTGGGGCTGGCACGACCTGGCGATGGCCTACTCGTACCTCAGCTTCCACGGCTACGCGTTGGGCGCGATCGAACGCGCCCGGCAACTGGGCACCGCCGCCGGCATCCCCGAGGAGACGTTCGCCGCGCCGGGCATCCGGCTGCGCAACGCGGTCGCCCTGGACCACACCGGTGACAGCGACGGCTGTCTGCGCGTACTGCGTGATGTCGGCGGCGACCTGGGCCGGTTCGTCACCGCCGGACGTGCCGACCGGCTGCGTCCCAGCAGCCTGGCCGCCTACGGCTACGCGGCCGCCCGCCGGTGTGCCCTCGGCGACGACATCGATCCTGTCCCGGGCCTGGACCCGGCCCGGCTGCTCGGCTACGGCGCGGACAGTGCCCGGGCCCGCGACATGCGCCAGCTCGGCCAGGTGTGTCTCGCCATCGCCAGCGGACGCCCCATCGAGGCGGTCACCCGGCTGGACACCGTCCAGGTGTCCGCGGAGACGCTCGGCGCGGCCGAGCCGGCCCGGCTGCGCAGCATGGCGCTCGGACGAGCCGGTGACCACGCCGCCGCGCACCGGGCCGACCGGCTGGCCTTCCGGCTCGCCGCGCAGCGCCACGACCGGCTCCGGGACGTCTACATCGACGGCATCGCCGCCCGGATCGACCACGAGGAGATGCGTCGCGAAGCGGCCCGGTTCGAGGGAGAGGCACTCACCGACCCGCTGACCGGGCTGCCCAACCGGCGCCGGTTGGAGCGCTACATCGCGGCCGTGGTCGCCCGGGGTGAGCGGGTGGTGATCGGCGTCTGCGACCTGGACGGGTTCAAGGCGGTCAACACGCGGCACGGGCACCACTCGGGCGACCTGGTCCTGCAACGGGTCGCCGGAGTCATCAACCGGGTGATGCGTCGGGGCGACTTCGTCGCCCGCTACGGCGGTGACGAGTTCGTGGTGGTGCTGCCGGAAGCGGGGATGACCGAGGCGGCCGAGGTGGCTCGCCGGATCGACGCGGCCGTCCGCACCGAGGACTGGGAGTCACTGGTACCAGGCACTCCGGTCGGGGTCAGCATCGGTTTCGCCGAGGTGGGCGCGGGCGGCCCCGGCCAGCGGGACGCGCTCGGCGCCGCCTTCGAGGCCGCCGACCGGGAGATGCTGCGGGCCAAGGCCCGGCCGCGTACCGCCTGACCGACGGCAGCGTCTCAGCGGCGGGTCAGCTCCGCGTCGCCCGCCAGGCGCGCGGCCCGGTCCGCCTCGCCGAGCGCGTCGAGCACGCCGTCCAGCTCCCCGGCGAGCACCAGATCCAGGTTGTACGCGGTGAAGCCGATCCGGTGATCGGTGATCCGGTTCTGCGGGAAGTTGTAGGTGCGGATCCGCTCGGAGCGGTCCACCGTACGCACCTGGGCCTTGCGGGCGTCCGACGCGGCGGCGTCGGCCTGCTCCTGCGCGGCGGCCAGCAGCCGGGCGCGCAGGATCCGCATCGCCTGCTCCCGGTTCTGCAACTGGGACTTCTCGTTCTGGCAGGAGACCACGATGCCGGTGGGCAGGTGGGTGATCCGCACCGCCGAGTCCGTGGTGTTCACCGACTGGCCCCCGGGCCCGGACGAGCGGAAGACGTCGATGCGCAACTCGTTCGGGTCGACGGTGACGTCGACCTCCTCGGCCTCCGGCAACACCAGTACGCCGGCCGCGCTGGTGTGGATGCGTCCCTGCGACTCGGTGACCGGGACCCGCTGCACCCGGTGTACGCCGCCCTCCCACTTCAACCGGGACCAGACTCCGTTGCCGCCCTCCGGCACACCCTTCGTCTTGATCGCCAGCGAGACGTCCTTCACGCCGCCGAGGTCGGAGTCCTGAGCGTCGATCACCTCGGTGACCCAGCCGCGCCGCTCCGCGTACCGGGTGTACATGCGCAGCAGGTCACCGGCGAACAACGCGGACTCCTCGCCGCCCTCGCCCGCCTTGATCTCGACGATGACGTCCTTGGCGTCGTGCGGGTCACGAGGGATGAGCAGTTCGGCGAGCCGCTCCTCCAGCACCGGCAGCGTCGCCGCGATCGTCTCGGCCTCGGCGGCGAAGGAGGCGTCCTCGGCGGCCAGTTCGCGCGCCGCGGCGAGATCGGCGCGGGCCTGCTCCAGTTCGGCGGCGGCCTTGTGCAGCGGCACCAGCTCGGCGTAGCGACGGCCGATCCGACGGGCGGTGCCCTGGTCGGCGTGGATCGCGGGGTCGGCCAGTCGCTTCTCCAACTCGGCGTACTCGTCGAGGAGGGCGGCCAGGCGTTCACTGCTCATGCTGGAGATCGCTCCTTGAGACCGGACACAGACGGACAACGCCCGCGCCCGGCGGTGAACCGGACGCGGGCGTCGGACGAGGAGCTACTTGGCCTTCTTGCCCTGAACCTTGGCGTACTTCTGCTGGAACTTCGCGACCCGGCCAGCGGTGTCCAGCACACGCTGCTTGCCCGTGTAGAACGGGTGGCAGGCGCTGCACGTCTCGACGTGGATCGAGCCGCCCTTGGCGGTGCTGCGGGTGGTGAAGGTGTTACCGCAGGAGCAGCTGACCTCGGTGGTCACGTACTCCGGGTGGATGTTGGGCTTCATGTCGCCTCGGTCCTCTCGTCTGTGGTCGCCGGGTCGCCCCTGGCCTGCCGCTGCCTGCCGATGGGGGCGTGAACCGGAACCGGTGGCCGATTGACCAGTCTGCCATGGGCTTCGGTGGGCCCTGGAGGCGGGCCGCGTCACCTGGTCGCCGGTAGCAACACCGGGCCTGCCGTACGCATTCCCACCACCTGCGCGAAGCATTCCTGCACCCACCCCGACGCCACCAGCAGGGACATATCTACCTCCGCGCCCCCTTTGCTCTGCTTCAACCGGCGCACTGGTTCCGGCCGGCTTCCGGTGCGTGGGGTGAAGCAGAGCAAAGGGCCAGAACCGAGAGGGTACGGGCGGAGGGACCCGAGCCGATCCGGCACCCGAAAAGGGCGTGGCCGGACCCGGCCACGCCCTTTCGTCGGTCTTCGTCGGCGGGAGTTACTCCCCCGGCGTCGACTTGGCGATCTGCATCAGGAACTCGATGTTGGTACGGGACTGCTTGAGCCGGTCCAGCAGGAGGTCGAGTGCCGCCTGCGAATCCAGCGAGTGCAGCACCTTGCGGAGCTTGTGCACGATGGCCAACTCCTCCGGCGCGAGCAGGATCTCCTCCTTGCGCGTGCCGGACGGGTGGATGTCGATGGCCGGGAAGGTCCGCTTGTCGGCGATCTTCCGGTCCAGCTTCAGCTCCGCGTTGCCGGTGCCCTTGAACTCCTCGAAGATGACCGTGTCCGCCATGGAACCGGTCTCCACCAGGGCGGTGGCGAGGATGGTCAGCGAGCCGCCGTTCTCGATGTTGCGGGCCGCGCCGAGGAACCGCTTCGGCGGGTACAACGCGGTGGAGTCGATACCACCCGACATGATCCGGCCGCTGGCCGGTGCCGCCAGGTTGTACGACCGACCGAGCCGGGTCACCGAGTCGAGCAGCACGACGACGTCGTGGCCCAGCTCGACCAGGCGCTTGGCCCGCTCGATCGCCAGCTCGGCGACGGTGGTGTGGTCCTGCGGCGGGCGGTCGAACGTGGCCGCGATGACCTCGCCCTTGACCGACCGCTGCATGTCGGTGACCTCTTCGGGTCGCTCGTCCACCAGCACCACCATCAGGTGGCACTCCGGATTGTTGTGCGTGATGGCGTTGGCGATCGCCTGCAGCACCATGGTCTTACCGGCCTTCGGCGGCGACACGATCAGCGCCCGCTGCCCCTTGCCGATCGGCATGACCAGGTCGATGACCCGGGTGGTGAGGATGTGCGGCTCGGTCTCCAGCCGCAGCCGCTCCTGTGGGTACAACGGGGTGAGCTTGTAGAACTCCGGCCGGCGCTTGGCCTCGTCCGACTCCATCCCGTTGATGGTGTCCAGCCGGACCAGCGGGTTGTACTTGTCACGCCGCTGCTCGCCGTCGCGGGCCGCCCGGACCGCGCCGGTGATCGCGTCACCGCGCCGCAGGCCGTACTTCTTGATCTGGGACATCGACACGTAGACGTCGTTGGGACCGGCCAGGTAGCCGGTGGTCCGGACGAAGGCGTAGTTGTCCAGCACGTCGACGATGCCGGCCACCGGCACGAGCACGTCGTCCTCGCCGACCTGCGGCTCACGGCCGCCGTCGCCACCGGAATCGTTGCGGTCGCCCCGGCCCCGCCGGCGGTCCCGGAAACGGCTGCGCCGGCTGCGCCGACCGCCGCTGTCGCCGTCGTCGTCACCGTCGTTGTCCCGCTCGCCGCGCTGTCCGCGGTCACCACGGTCGGCGCGCTCGCCTCGGTCACCGCGCTCGGCGCGCTCACCTCGGTCACCGCGCTCGGCACGCTCACCTCGGTCACCGCGCTCGGCACGGTCACCACGCTCGGCACGCTCGCCGCGCTCGGCACGGTTGTCCCGCTCGCCGCGCTCGGCACGGTCACCCCGCTCGGCACGGTCGCCGCGGTCGGCGCGCTCGCCTCGGTCACCGCGCTCGGCGCTGCGCTCCGCACGGTCACCCCGCTCGGCACGCTCGCCGCGCTCGGCGCCACGGCCGGACCGGCCCTCGGACCGCTCGCCCTCGGCGGCGGCCTCCTCGGCACGCGGTTCGGCCACGGCGGTCCGGCTCCGCCGGGTACGGCCACGACCCTCGCTCTCGACGCTCGCCGCCGGCTGTTCGGCGCCACGGCGTTCGGCCTCCGGTCGCTCGCCGGCGTCCCGTACCTCCGCGTGCACCTCCTCGCGGACCGGTGCGGCGGCCGCCGCGACCTCGGCCCGTGGTCGAGGGGCCCCGGCAGTGCCGCCCTGCCGCTCGGTGATCGCGCTGATCAGCTCGCCCTTGCGCATGCGAGCCGTCCCCGAGATGCCGAGCGACGCGGCCAGGCTCTGCAGCTCCGGCAGCAGCATCGCCGACAGGCCGGTGCCGCTGCGCCGGCGGCGGGCGGGGGCAGCGGTGGTGGCATCGCCAGCGACGTTGGAAACATCCGACGTCACGTCGGTGGTGTCGCTCAATGGATTCCTTCCCTCGATAGGCCGGGACTGCCCGGAATCGACAACAGGTGGCCGGGCGGCCTCGGTACACCCGCCTCGCATGACGCTTCGCGGGAGTCTTTGACACAGCAGCCGGTCGGTCTCCCGACCCACCAGATGGAGCGGTGGGCGGGGTTTCGCCGTCTGCGGCGACCAGTGAAGACTGCGGTGCGGCGTGGGCCTAGGCAGGGGTGACGGGCTTACCGCCGAAAGCTTCGGGGGTGCGCCGACCCGCAGGGAGATCGCATGCTTCGCGGCTGTGCTAAGTCTAGAGCGTAATCAACTCTTGCGACCTGCGGCAACAGGGTCCCGCTCCGCGTGTCCGAGTCTACCCCGTTCGACCTGCGCCCCGCATACATCTACCGCCAACCGCAGCAGCCGCCAGTCTGTTCCCGCGTCGAATTCTACGGGCAGCTCGGACAGGGCGAGCACGGTGGGGCCCGCACCACTGACCACGGCCGCCACACCAGCCGCACGCAGCTCGTTGACCAGGGTGTTCGTGCCCGGCATCGACGCCGCGCGATAGCCCTGGTGCAACCGGTCGGCGGTCGCCGGCAGCAGCAGCGCCGGCTGCGCGGTCAACGCGTGCACCAGCAGCGCCGCCCGGCCGGCGTTGAACGCGGCATCGGCGTGCGGCACGGCGGCCGGCAACGCCGCACGGGCCGAGGCGGTCAGCCCCCGCTCGGCCGGCACCAGCACCGTGGGGCGTACGCCGTGGGCCACCGGCAGCGACACCGCCCGGGAACCGTCCGGCTCCGTCCAGGCCAGGGTGAAGCCGCCGAGCAGGCAGGGTGCGACATTGTCCGGATGGCCCTCGATCTCGGCGGCCAGCCGCAGCACCGCGTCGTCGCCGAGGCGACTTGCGCCCTCCGCCACCAGCGCCCGGGCCAGCAGCACCCCGGCGACGATCGCCGCCGACGAGGAGCCGAGCCCGCGCGCCTGCGGGATGCGGTTGACACATTCCACCGCCAGCCCCGGTGGTTGCCCACCGAGCGCGTCGAAGGTCGCGCGCATGGCGCGTACCACCAGGTGGCTGTCGTCGGTCGGCAGCTCGCCGGCTCCCTCGCCGGTCACCGTCACCGTCACGCCCCCGGCCGTCACCTCGGCGGCGACGTCGTCGTGCAGCGCGAGGGCCAGCCCGAGCGCGTCGAAGCCGGGCCCCAGGTTCGCACTGGTGGCCGGCACCCGGACCCGGGCCGGTTCGGCGACGAATGTGGTCGACACCCCGCCCATGCTAGGGACAGCCGCCACCGATGGGGAGCATCGCCCGGCACCTGGGACACCGAACACCGGGGGCACCGGACCGCACCTCGCTACCGGTTCTCCGCGACGGCGGGTGGCGACGCGGCGAGCGACAGACCCCGCGTCGCGATCCGCCAGCCGATCGCGTAGACCAGGGTGACCAGGCCGCAGCCGGCCAGTACGACACGCTCGTCGACGATGTCCACGACCGCGGCAACCACCAGCTGACTGACGGAGATCGCCAGGGTCGCCAGCATCATGTCGGTCGCGAAGACGCGACCCCGTAGCCGGTCCGGCACCTCGCCCTGCAGGGCGAAGTTCGACATCACCCAGTTGCTGCCACCCGCGAAGTGCGCCACGAAGACCAGGACCAGCACCAGCGGGAACCAGGCGGCCACGGAGGTACCGAGGTAGGCCAGCCCGTACGCCGACATGGACAGGGCCAGGCCGGGCAGCAGCCAGGCACGGTTGGTCAGCACCCGACGCATCATGATCGGACCGACCAACGCGCCGGCACCACGGACGGCGAACAGCAGGCCGGCACCGAGCGCGCCGACCCCGTACACCCCGGCGAGCAGCGGAAAGACGGTCAACACACCGTTGCCGAGACCCACCGCCGACTTGACCGTCACCAGCGCCAGCACCCGCGGACGGTGCCCGATGTAGACGAGCGCCTCGCGGATGGCCGCCCAGGTCTGCGGCGGCCTCGCCCCCCGCTCCCGGGTTGCCTGCAACGGGCGGCGGATGAGCGTGGCCAGGCCCGCGGCGATCACCAGCCCGACCGCACCGACCCAGAAACAGGCGTACGGCCCGGCCGCCGCGCTGAGCACCCCACCGAGCGACGCGCCGACGACGGTCATCGTGCCCCACGCCGAACCGGCCACCGCGTTGCCGGCGGCCAGCTCGTCCGGATCGAGCACGTTCGGCAGCGCCGCCTGCGCCGCCGGTGAGTAGAACGCCTTCGCCACCGCGACCACGCCGATACCGAGCAGCGCCAGCCAGGCCGTGCCGGCGTCGCGTACGCCGAGCAGCAGCAGGACGCCGACAAGCGCCGCGGCGTTCGAGACGATCATGATCGTGCGCCGGTCGAAGCGGTCGGCGATGGTGCCGGAGTACGGCAGCAACAGCGCCACGATGCCGGTGTCCACGGCGAGCACCAGAGCGCCCCACACCCCGCTGCCGGTCAGCTTCGGCAGCAGCACCAGCAACGGAACCATGACGAACCAGTCGGCACCGAAGACCACCAGCTCGGCGAGGAAGAGATTGCGGAAGTTCCGGTTGCGGGTGAGGACCGAGAGGGTGGACGCCACGGAGCGGACCATACCCGGCCACCGTCGGTGGCCGAGTCGGAGCGCGGACACCCCCGGAGGGCCCGAGGACCCTCCGGGGGTGCCCGGTCACCCGTTCGGTGGGAACGGCGAGTTACGGGTCTTCGGCAGCCGCAGCACCTCGAACTGGTCGGTGTTCTCGATCAACGCCCCGGAGGGCGCCGCCGGTACCGGCCGGCTCTCCCGCCGGCCGGTGTCCGCCGTGCCGGCACCGGCCTGCGCTCCCACCGGCGTCCGGTCGGTGTCCGGCTCGGCGCCGTCGGTCTCGCCGGCACCCGGTTCGCCGGCCGGGTCACCGTGACGGCGCCGCCGCCACGCCCGCACCGAGACCTTGGTGTCCTCCACCATGGCGTACAGCGTCGGCACCAGGATCAGCGTGAGCAGCGTGGAGGTGAGCAGGCCGCCGATCACCACGATGGCCAGCGGTCGCGAGATGAAACCGCCCTCACCGGTCAGCCCGAAGGCCATCGGCGTCAGCGCGAAGATGGTGGCGATCGCGGTCATCAGGATCGGCCGCAGCCGGTGCCGTCCACCCTCGACCACCGCCTCCCGCACCCCCATGCCCTGGGCCCGGTACTGGTTGACCAGGTCGAGCAGCACGATGGCGTTCGTCACCACGATGCCGACCAGCATGAGCACACCGATCAGCGCCGGCACGCTCAGTGCGGTGCCGCTGACCAGCAGCAGAGCGACCGCTCCGGTGGCCGCGAACGGAATGGACACCAGCAGGATCAGCGCCTGCACCACGCTCCGGAACGTCGCCATCATGATCAGGAAGACGATCGCGATCGCGGCCAGCACGGCCAGACCCAGATCGGCGAAGGTCTCCCGCTGCTCGGCGCTGACCCCGCCGAGGGAGAACGTGGCCCCCGGTACGTCGATCGCGTCGAGGCGACGCTGCAGCTCGGCGCTGATCGCGCCCAGGTCGGAGCCGGTGACCGTGCCGGTCACCGAGACGCTGCGCTCACCGTCGATCCGCCGTACCTGTTGCGGGCCGGTGGTCTCGGTGACGTCGGCGATGTCGTCCAGCTCGACCGCGCCCACCGGCAGGGCCCGCAGCTCCGCCACGGTCGCCGGCGGTGCCGCCGACAGGCGCAGCACCACGTCCCGGGCGGCGCCGTCGACGGTCACCTGACCCAGCGGCGTACCCCGGAAAGACTGCGCCACCAGTTGGCCGACGGCGGCCTCGGTGAGCCCGGCCCGGCTGGCCGCCACCCGGTCGACCGTCACGTCGACCCGGGGTACCCGCTGGGCCAGGGTGGTCGAGACGTCCTCGACCCCGCCGATGCCGGTCAGTGCCGCCTCGGCCTGCGCCGCGGCGGCGGCCAGCACCTCGGGATCGGCGGCCCGGACGATGACCGCCAGCTCGTTGGCGGACGCCCCGCCCTGGCCCGCCGGGAAGGTGATCTCGCCGGCCTCGGACCCGAGCGTCGCGAACCGGTCCCGCAGCACGCCGCGCATCGCCTTCGCGTCGGTGTCCCCGCCGAGCCGCAGGGCGTAGTTGGCCACGTTGTTGCCGGCGCTGCCGGCCCAGGGTGTGTCGCCGCCACCGGCGGTGACCTGGTACGAGTCGATGCCCGCAGTGTCCGCCAGCACCGCCTCGACCCGCCTGGCCGCCGCGTCGGTGCCGGCCAACCCGGTGCCGACCGGCAGTTCCTGGCGGATGTTGAGGGTGTCCTGACCGGAGTCGTCGAGGAAGTTCGTCTCCAACTGCCGGGCCAGCCCGAAGGTGCCGAACAGCACCAGCAGTCCCGCCGCCAGGGTCGCCCACCGGTAGGCCCGCCGCCCGGTGGCGAACCGGATGACCGGCAGGTACGCCCGCTGCAACGGGCTGCGCAGCTCGCGCTCCTCAGCCGCCCGCCGGACCGCCGCCCCGTCGGCCGCGGCGCTGACCGGCTTGAGGAACCAGTACGCGAGCACCGGGATCACCGTCAGCGAGACCAGCAGCGAGGCGAGCAGCGCCACGGTGACCGTGATCGCGAAGGGTGCGAAGAGCTGCCCGACGAAGCCACCGACCAGGGCGATGGGGGCGAAGACGGCAACCGTGGTCAACGTCGACGCGGTCACCGCACCGGCCACCTCGCGTACGGCGGTGAGAATCGCCTGTCGTTTCGGCCCCCCGTACGTCAGGTGTCGCTTGATGTTCTCCAGCACGACGATCGAGTCGTCCACCACCCGGCCGACCGCGACCGTCAACGCGCCGAGGGTGAGCAGGTTGAGCGAGTAGTCACCGATCCAGAGGGCGATCAGCGCCACCACCACCGACAGCGGGATGGAGACCGCGGTGACCACGGTGGAACGTACCGACAGCAGGAACACCAGGATGACCACCACGGCCATGATCAGACCCAGCAGGCCCTCGGTGCTCAGCGTCTTGATGGACTTCTCCACGAACGGCGCCTGGTCGAGCACCACGGTCAACTCGGCGCCGGTGGCGGAGCGCAGGTCGGCGAGCCGGTCGGCGACCGCGTGCGAGATCTCCACCGCGTTGCCGTCCGGGTCGGCGGTGACCGCGATGCCGAGGCTCTCCCGGCCGTTGGTGCGGGTGATGGCGGTGGCCGGGGCGAGTTGCTCCTCGACCGTGGCGACGTCGCCGAGACGGACCGGTCCGGCCTTCTTGACCGGCGGAGCGACGATCACGTCCCGCAGCTCGTCCAGGGTGGTCAGCGGGGTGCCCACCTGCACCGGCAGGGTGCGCTGGCCGTCCAGCACGGCTCCGGCGGGCACCGCCACGCCGTTGGCCTGCAACGCCGTGCCGATCGCGGTCGGCTGCACCTTCGCCTTCGCCAGCTTCGCCGGATCCGGGGTGATCACCACAAGTTCGTCCCGGACGCCGGTCAGCTCGACGCCGCGTACGCCGTCGATCGCCGCCAGTTCCGGCACCACGGTGTCCCGGAGCTTGCCGGCGAGGGTCCGCTCGTCGTCGTCGCCGGACGCGGCCAGCACCACCGCCGGCAGGTCGTCGGTGCTGCCCGCGATCACCTGCGGGTCGACGCCCTCCGGCAGGCTGGTCCGGTTGATCGCGGTCTGCATCCGGCTGACCATGTCGTCGAGTTCGGTGCCGAACTCGTACTGCACCTGGATGGTGGTCAGGCCCTCTCGGGAGGTCGAGACGACCGAGTCGAGACCGGAGATGCCGCGCAGGCTGTTCTCGATCGGCTCGGCGACCTCGGACTCGACGACCTCCGGCGCGGCACCGGGGTACTGGGCCACGATGAAGGCGGCGGGGAACTCCAGTGACGGTAGGAGTTGCTGCTTCAGTGACGGCACGGCGTACGCACCGAACGCCGTGGTCACCACCGCGATGAGGGCTACCAGCCCTCGGTTGGCGAGGCTGAATCTGGCGAGCAGCGACATCGCGAGGCTCACTCCTGGGGGAGACGGTCGAGGGGTACGAGCAGTGTGCCCGACCCGCTCGGTCCACCGGATTCCGGGTCGGGCGGGCTCTCGGCGGTGCTGATCCGCAGCGACGCCACCAGATCGCGGTACAGCTCGTCGGTGCGCAGCAGGGTGGCGTGGTCGCCGACGGCCCGGATCCGGCCACGGTCCATCACGACGA
This sequence comes from Verrucosispora sp. WMMC514, assembly GCF_027497295.1. Taxonomy (NCBI): domain Bacteria; kingdom Bacillati; phylum Actinomycetota; class Actinomycetes; order Micromonosporales; family Micromonosporaceae; genus Micromonospora; species Verrucosispora sp. WMMC514. The sequence continues at coordinate 1,278,196 of NZ_CP114906.1, forward strand.
TCTGATCGGCGTCGAGCACGGTGGAGAGCCGGTGGGCGATGGTCACCACCGCGCCCACCGTGGCCCGCTGCCGCACGCACCGGCCGATCACCGCCTCGGTGAGTCCGTCGACCTGGGCGGTCGCCTCGTCGAGCAACAGCACGTCGGGGGTACGCAGCACCGCCCGGGCCAACGCGATGCGCTGCCGCTCGCCGCCGGAGACGGTGGTGGCGCTCAGCGGCGCGTCCAGCCCGAGGTCGAGCGAGCCGACCCGGTCGTGCAGGTCGACCGCGCGCAGTGCGGCCCAGAGTTCCTCGTCGCTGGCGTCCGGGTGGGTGAAGCGCAGGTTGTCCCCGACGGTGCCCGGCACCACCGGCGCCTCCTGCTCGACGTAGGCCAGCCGGCCACGGATCTCGACGGGGGTGTGCTCCGGGTAGGGACGGCCGTAAAGCAGCAGTCGACCCCGCTCCGGTTCGAGGAAGCGCAGCAGCAGGGAGAACAGGGTGGTCTTGCCGGCACCGGAGGGCCCGACGATGGCGGTGTGGCCACGACGGGGGATCGCCAGGTCGATGCCGCGTACGGCGGGTGGCGCCCCCGGGGCGTACCGTGCGGTGACGTCCTGGAAGGTCAGCACGACGTCGCCGGATTCCGATCCGACGGGCCCGAGCGGTCCGGCGGGTACCGGTGTCGGCTGACCGGTCGGCCGGGAACCGGGCTCGACCGCGATGGCCTCGATCTCCCGCAGGCGGCCGGCCGCCGCGATACCCGCCTGCATGGCCGTCATGTTCTGGGTCAACTCGCTGATCGGCCCCATCAGCTGGAAGGCGTAGAGCAGGAAAGCGATCAAGGTGGACACCTCGATCAGGCCACGCTCGGCCCGCGCCGCTCCGAATCCGAGGATGACGATCACGGCGAGCTGGAGGCCGGTCCAGGAGATGGTCCAGACGGTCGCCGCGCGGCGGGCGGCGTGTACGCCGTGCCGTGCCGAGTCCTGCGCGTGCCTGATGATCAGACCAGCCTGGCGCTGTTCGGCGCGACTGGCCTTGACCGTACGGATGGCGCGCAGCGAACCCTCCAGGATCCCGCCGAGTCGTCCCACCGATTCCTGCGCCGCCTCCTGGGCCCGCCCGATCGACGGCAGCAGCAGGCCCATCAGCACCGCCACGACGACGACCGCGACCAGGGTGGTGGCCAGCAGCACCAGGTCGAGCGTGCCCATCAGCACGAGCGTCCCGACCAGCGCCACCGCACCGTTGATCAGGCCGACGAGGCTGCCGGACGCCTCGTGCAGCAGCCCCGGGTCGGAGGTTGCCCGGGTGACCAGTTCGCCGCCGGGCCGGCGGGTGAGCTGGTCGATCCGGGCGGCGAAATAGCGGCGGATCACCCCGGACCGCGCGTCGAGCACCACCCGCTCGGCGACGCCACCCATCAGCACCCACTGCCACAGCGAGATGCCGGCACCGACGACGACGAGGGCGAACAGCACGGTCACCGGCCGGGACAGTGAGCCGCCGGCACCGAGGGTGTCCAGCACCCATTTGGTCACCAGCGGGGTGGCCAGCCCGGCGGCGTTGGCCAGCAGGCCGAGCAGCAGCCCGAGCAACATCGCCGGCCAGTGTGGCCGTAGGTAGGCGAGCAGTAGGTGGGTCCGGCCCGGACGGCCGGCCGCCCAGGAGTCGGCCGGCTGCGGATCGGTCGGTGCGGTAGTGGCGTTCGCAGTCACCCCGTTATGGAACACCTATGTTCCATAACGGGCAATCGGAATTCCGAAATCGCACATTGGTACCCTCTCTCCGTGGTGACCACCGAGGAGACCGGCAGTCGGGCGCGGACCCGGCAGGCGATCCTGCAGGCCGCGATCGAGGTTCTGAGCCGCAATCCGGCGGCCAGCCTGGGCGAGATCGCCACCGTGGCGCAGGTCGGCCGGACCACCCTGCACCGGTACTTCGCCGAGCGGTCGGACCTGCTGGCCGGCGTGGTCGACGAGGGTGTCGCCCGGCTCAACCGGGCGACCGCTCGCGCCCGGCTGGCAGAGGGCACCGGCGCTGAGGCCCTGCAGCGGCTCTGCGTCGAGTACTTCGACCTGGGCGACCTGCTCTCACTGGTCTTCGCCGAGCCGCAACTGGTCACCGACCCCGCCTGGGCCACCGGTGTCTGCGACGACGACTTCCACGCTCTGGTGAGCCGGGGACACGCCGACGGCAGCATCGATCCGGCATTGCCCGCCACCTGGTTGCAGTCCGTGCTCTGGGCACAGCTCTACGCGGGCTGGAGCTACCTGGCCGAACACGACGTGTCCCGCCACGAGGTGCTCGGCCTGGTCACCCGGACCGTCGCCGGCGCCGTCACCCCCCGCCCCTGACTTCCCCACCACCCGCCGCTTGCGGCGATCATGCAGTTGTGGCTCCCGAAACGCACACGTTCATCCACCCTTGTGAGGTGCCACAACTGCATGATCGGCGGGTGCTCGGGGGCGGGGGCGGGGAGGACCGGACCTCAGGCGAGGTCGAGGGAGCGGGCGGCGAGGAGCACGTCGTTGGCGATGGTGACGGGGGCGGGTGCGGTGGAGATGGCCCACTCCGGGTCCTTCAGACCGTGCCCGGTGACCGTGCAGACCACCGTGGCGCCGGCCGGCACCCGGCCGGCGGCGGCCTGCTGGAGCAGGCCGGCGACGCTTGCCGCGCTGCCCAGTTCCACGAAGACGCCGACCTCCCGGGCCAGCAGCCGGTACGCCGCCAGGATCTCCCGGTCGGTGACCGCCTCGATCAGGCCACCCGAGGTGTCCCGCGCGTCCAGGGCCTTCGTCCAGCTCGCGGGGTTGCCGATCCGGATGGCCGTGGCGATGGTGGACGGTTCGGCCACCACCTGCCCGGTCACGATCGGCGCCGCGCCGGCCGCCTGGAAGCCGTACATCTTCGGTCGCCGGCTGGCGTTGCCGGCGTCATGGTCCTCCGCGTAACCCATCCAGTACGCGGAGATGTTGCCGGCGTTGCCCACCGGCAGGCAGTGGATGTCGGGTGCGTCGCCGAGCGCCTCGACGATCTCGAAGGCGGCCGTCTTCTGGCCGTGCAGCCGGTCGATGTTCACCGAGTTGACGAGTGCGACCGGGTAGTCCTGGGCGAGCTTGGCGGCAAGCGCCAGGCAGTCGTCGAAGTTGCCGTTGACCTGGAGCAGCTTGGCGCCGTGCACGAGCGCCTGCGCCAGCTTGCCCAACGCGATCTTGCCCTGCGGCACCAGCACCGCGCAGGTCATCCCGGCCCGGGCCGCGTACGCGGCGGCGGAGGCGGAGGTGTTGCCGGTGGAGGCGCAGATGATCGCCTTGTTACCGGCCTCGACCGCCTTGGAGACGGCCATCGTCATGCCCCGGTCCTTGAAGGAGCCGGTCGGGTTGGCACCCTCCACCTTGAGGTACACGTCGCAGCCGAGCCGGGCGGAGAGCACCGGCGCCGGCAGCAGCGGCGTGTTCCCCTCGTGCAGGGTGACCACCGGCGTGGCCTCGGTGACCGGCAACCGGTCCCGGTAGGCCTCGATCAGACCACGCCACATCACGCTCTCCTCGCCTCCACGATTGACCCGGCCACTCACAGCCCGCCCTCGACCCGCAGCACGCTCGCCACCGACCGGACGATGTCCAGCCCGCGCAGTTCCCGGACGGTCGCCGCGAGCGCCGCGTCCGGCGCGACGTGGGTCACGATGACCAGGACGGCGTCACCGGCGGCGCCGGCGGCACCGGCGGCCGGCCCCTGCCGGACGGTGGCGATCGAGACGTCGTGCCGGGCGAACACCCCGGCCACCGACTCCAGCACACCGGGCCGGTCGGCCACGTCGAGGCTGATGTGGTAGCGGGTGAGCGCCTCACCCATCGGGCGTACCGGCAGGTCGGCGTACGCGGATTCGCTGGCCGCGCGGACTCCGGCGAGCCGGTTGCGGGCCACCGCCACCACGTCACCGAGCACCGCACTGGCGGTCGGCGCCCCACCGGCACCGCGTCCGTAGAACATCAGCTGCCCGGCCGCCTCGGCCTCCACGAAGACCGCGTTGAACGCGTCGCCCACGCTGGCCAGGGGATGGGTCACCGGGATCATCGCCGGGTGCACCCGGACACTCACCGCCTCCCGGCCCTGCCCGTCGGCGCCGCGCGCGGCGATACAGAGGAGTTTGATCGTGCAGCCCATCGCCTTGGCGCTGGCCACGTCCGCGGCGGTGACCTCGGTGATGCCCTCGCGGTGCACGTCGGCGGCGGCGACCCGGCTGTGGAAGGCCAGCGAGGCGAGGATGGCCGCCTTGGCGGCGGCGTCGAAGCCCTCCACGTCGGCCGTGGGGTCAGCCTCGGCGTACCCCAGCTCGGTGGCCTCCTCCAGCGCCTCGGCGAACCCGGCACCGGTGGCGTGCATCGCGGAGAGGATGAAGTTGGTGGTGCCGTTGACGATGCCGGTGACCCGGGTGATCCGGTCACCGTGCAGCGACTCACGCAGCGGGCGCAGCAGCGGGATCGCCCCGGCCACGGACGCCTCGTAGTAGAGATCGCCGCCGCCCTCCGCCGCCGCGTCGTGCAGGGCGCCGCCGTCCTCGGCGAGCAACGCCTTGTTGGCGGTGACCACGCTCTTGCCGGCCCGCAACGCCTCCACCAGCCAGCCGCGCGCCGGCTCGATGCCGCCGACCACCTCGACCACCACGTCGACGTCGTCCCGCTTGATCAGCCCGAGCGCGTCGGTGGTGAACAGGGCCGGGTCGACGGGAAGGTCGCCGCGGTCCCGCCCGATCCGGCGCACGGCGATGCCGGCGATCTCCAACGGGGCACCGACGCGGGCGGCGAGGTCGGCCGACTGCTCGTGCAGCAGCCGGACCACCTCGGCACCGACGGTGCCGCAGCCGAGCAGGGCGAGGCGTACAGGTGACGTCATCCCACATCCAAAGCGAGCAGGTCCTCTTCGGTCTCCGGTCGAACGATCAGCCGGGCCCGGCCGTTGCGAACCGCGACCACGCCGGGGCGGGGCACGTGGTTGTAGTTGCTGGCCATGCTGCGGCAGTACGCGCCCGTGCCGGGCACCGCGACAAGATCTCCGGGCTGCACGTCGGCGGGCAGGAATTCATCCTTCACCACGATGTCCCCGGACTCACAGTGCTTTCCCACCACGCGGGCGAGCATCGGCCCGGCGGTGCTCGCCCGGGAGGCCAGGGTCGCCGAGTACGACGCGTCGTACAGGGCGGTCCGGATGTTGTCGCTCATCCCGCCGTCGACGCTGACGTACGTCCGGATGCCGTCGACGTCCTTGACCGTACCCACCTGGTAGAGGGTGAACACGGCCGGGCCGACGATCGCCCGACCCGGTTCGATGGACAGGTGCGGCGTGGCCAGCCGCTCCGCCGCGCACTCCGAGTCCACGATCTTGCGTAGCCGCTTGGCCAGGTCGTGCGGGGCGGCGGGATCGTCCTGCGAGGTGTACGCGATGCCGAAACCACCGCCGAGGTCCAGCTCGGGCAGTTCGACGCCGCGGGCGTCGCGGATCTGCGCCTGCAGGGCCAGCACCCGACGGGCGGAGACCTCGAAGCCGCTGGTGTCGAAGATCTGCGAGCCGATGTGCGAGTGCAGCCCGCGCAGCTCCAGCACGTCCTCGTCGAGCACGCGCAGCGCCGCGGTCAGGGCCGCCCCACCCGCGAGGGAGAAGCCGAACTTCTGGTCCTCGTGGGCGGTGGCGATGAACTCGTGGGTGTGCGCCTCCACCCCGACGGTGACCCGGATCAGCACCCGGGGCCGTACGCCGCGTTCACGGGCCAACGCGGTGAGCCGCTCGATCTCGTGGAACGAGTCGACGATGATCCGCCCCACCCCGACGTCGAGGGCCCGGCTCAGCTCGGCCACCGACTTGTTGTTGCCGTGGAAGCCGATCCGCTCCGGCGGCATCCCGCCGGCCAGCGCCACGGCCAGTTCCCCGCCGCTGCACACGTCGAGGAACATGCCTTCCTCGGCGATCATCCGGACCACCGCCCGGCAGAGGAAGGCCTTGCCCGCGTAGTAGATGTCCTCGTCCGGGAAGGCGGCCTGGAAGTCCCGGCAGCGCGAGCGGAGATCGTCCTCGTCGAGCACGTACACCGGGGTGCCGAACTCGGCGGCGATGTCGCGTACGCCCAGGCCCGCGACGGTGAGCGCGCCGTCGGCGGCGCGCGTCACGTTGCGCGGCCACAACTGCGGCACCAGGGCGTTCACGTCGTCCGGGGTACGCAGCCAGGCCGGCCCCCGGTTACCGATGTCGCCGTGCAGCGCGCCCGCCTCGTGCGCCCGCATCAGTGCCTCCCTGGATTCGCGACCGCGGGACCGCTCACCACTACATCCGCTCCGGCGCCGAGACGCCGAGCAGGCGCAGCCCGTTGGCGATGACCACCCGGGTCGCGTCGTTGAGCCAGAGTCGCGCCCGGTGCAGGTCGGTGACGGCCTCGTCGCCCCGGGGCAGGATCCGGCAGTTGTCGTAGAACCGGTGGTACGCCCCGGCCAGGTCCTCCAGGAACCGGGCCACCCGGTGGGGCTCACGCAGCTCGGCCGCGGCGGCCACCACGGCGGGGAACTCAGCCAACGCCTTGAGCAGCTCGTTCTCCTTGTCGTGGTCGAGCAGCTCGGGTCGGAACGACGCCGCGTCGCCCCTGGTGAGGCCGACCTCGGCGGCGTTGCGGCCGACGCTCGCCGTGCGGGCCGCCACGTACTGCACGTAGTAGACCGGGTTGTCCCGGGTGGCCCGGGTCCACAGCTCGATGTCGATGTCGATCGGCGAGTCGCTGGAGTACCGGGCCAGCGCGTAGCGGGAGGCGTCCACCCCGATCGCGTCGACCAGGTCCTCCAGGGTCACCACGGTGCCGGCCCGCTTGCTCATCCGGACCGGCGCGCCGTCGCGGACCAGGTTCACCAGCTGCCCGATGAGGATCTCCAGCGTCTGCTCGGGGTCGTCACCGAAGCAGGCGGCCATCGCCTTCATCCGGCCGACGTAGCCGTGGTGGTCCGCCCCCAGCATGATCACGACCCGGTCGAAGCCCCGTTCCCGCTTGTCGAGGTAGTAGGCGCAGTCGGCGGCGAAGTAGGTCCACTCACCGTTGGACTTGCGCAGCACCCGGTCCTTGTCGTCGCCGAAGTCGGTGGTCCGCAGCCAGGTGGCGCCGTCGGAGTCGAAGAGGTGGCCCTGCTCGCGCAGCCGGGTCAGGGCGTGCTCCAGCTCACCGCGATCGTGCAGGTCCTTCTCGTTGAAGTAGGTGTCGAACTCGACCCCGAAGTCCCGCAGCGAGGACTTGATCTCGGTGAACATCAACGCGACACCCTCGACCCGGAAGACCTCCTGGGCGGCGGCGTCGTCCAGGCTCAGCACGTCGGGCCGCCGGGCGGTGACCTGCTCGGCGATCTCGGCGATGTACGCGCCGCCGTAGCCGTCCTCCGGCGCCGGCTCGCCACGGGCGGCGGCCAGCAGCGAGCGGGCGAAGCGGTCGATCTGCGAGCCGGCGTCGTTGAAGTAGTACTCGGTGCCGACCTCCGCGCCGGTCGCCCGCAGCAGCCGGCTCAACGCGTCGCCGACCGCCGCCCAGCGGACGCCACCGATGTGCACGGGACCGGTCGGGTTGGCCGACACGAACTCCAGGTTGATCTTCAGGCCGGCGAGCCGGTCGCCGCGACCGTACTCGTCGCCCGCCTCGACGATCGAACGGGCGAGCTGTCCCGCGGCGGCCGCGTCGAGCCGGATGTTGAGGAAGCCCGGGCCGGCGATCTCGACCGACTTGATCCCCGGCGTGCTGGCCAGCTCGGCGGCGAGCGCGGCGGCCAGTTCTCGGGGCGGCAGGCCGGCCTTCTTGCTCAGCTGAAGCGCCAGGGTGGCCGCGTAGTCGCCGTGCTCCGGGTTGCGCGGTCGCTCGACCGTCGTGTGCCCCGGCAGCGCGGAGCGGTCCCAACCTCGGTCGGCGAAGACGGCGTGAGCGGCGGCGAGGACGGCTTCGGCGAGTTCTGCTGGAGTCACCGATCCATGTTATCGGGGGTAGACTCGGTCCCCGCGGCGGCGACCCAGCAACCGAACCCGGCCCGCCAGAGCCCCTGACCGACCGACCTGACGAGGCACGATGAGTATCAGCACCCCGGGCGGCCCGGAGCGCCGCCCGACTGTGGTCAGCACCGGCAAGAAGCCGGCGGCGGGACGGCCGGCCGCCGGCGCCAAGGCGACCGGAGCCAAGGCTGGCCCGGGCAAGGCCGGCTCGGCCCAGCGCGCGGGGGGCGGCAAGGGGCCACGTAAGCCGATCACCCCGGTGAAGGTCAGCCAGGGTCGGTCGTGGGGACCGATCGCGCTGTTCGTCGCCGTCGGCGTGCTCGCCGCGTCGATCATCGGATTCGGTGCCTGGGCGACCTTCAAGGGCAGCCAGTCCTGGGAGGACAAGGCGGCCGACATCGCGGGCATCGTCAACTACCGCGAGACCGACCCGGAGAGCCTCACCTACGAGTCGCACCAGTCCGGCAAGATCGAATACAAGTACAGCCCGCCGGTCGGTGGCGCGCACAACAACGCCTGGCAGCGGTGCCTCGGTGACGTCTACGACGCGCCTATCGCGTCCGAGCACGCGGTGCACAGCATGGAGCACGGCTCTGTCTGGCTCACCTACCGCCCGGACCTGCCCGCGGCCGATGTCGAGAAGCTGGCCAGCGTGATCCGAGGCAACGACTTCATGCTGATGAGCCCGTACGAGGGCCTGGACGCCGCCGTGTCGCTGCAGGCGTGGGGCTACCAGCTCAAGGTCGACAGCGCCGACGACCCGCGGATCAAGGAGTTCGCCACCACGCTGGCGCAGAACGCCTCGATCGAGCCGGGTGTGCCCTGCTCGTCCGGCAACTACACGACCGGCACCGGCACCGAGCCGCGCGAGTTGGCTCCGCCGACGGGTGGCTGACATGCCCAGCGCCACCCAGGAGGCGACCCCGGCGGAGCGCAACGGCACCGAACTCCACCGGCCGTCCCGGACACTGCGTTACCTGACCCTGGTCATGGCGGCGGTGCTGCTGCTCGGCATCGGGTGGACGGCCGCGACCCTGGTGTCCGACCGGGCCCCGGGTGACGACTCGGCCGAGGCCGGCTTCGCCCGGGACATGTCCCGACACCACGCCCAGGCGGTGGAGATGGCGATGATCGCGTACGCCAAGGCGCAGAATCCGGCGCTGCGGCAGATGGGCTACGACATGGCCCTGACCCAGCAGGCTCAGATCGGTCACATGCAGCGCTGGTTGCAGGAGTGGGAGTTGCTGCCCACCGGTTCACGGCCCGCGATGGAGTGGATGCCCGACGCGGTGCCGGTGGGCCCGGACGGGCTGATGCCGGGCATGGCGACCCGCGAGGAGATCACCCAGCTGCACGAGGCCCAGGGCGTGGAGGTCGACCGACTCTTCATCAAGCTGATGATCGACCACCATCTTGGCGGCGTTCACATGGCCGACGGTGTGCTCAAGGTGTCGGACCGGCCCGAGGTGGTCCGGTTGGCCGAGGCATCGAAGCAGGCGCAGCAGAAGGAGATCAACGAGCTGCGCCGGATGATTCCTGCCGACGGCTGAGCCGCTCGCCTGCCGAATCAACCCTCGCCGCCCCGCTCGTCATACGAGCGGGGCGGCGACGCGTAGGCATCCAGGTGCCAGCGAGTTCGCCTTCTCCGCCCCACCTTGGGGACATAAGACCGATTTTCCCTCTAGGGGTTACTTGGAGCGAAGTGCACTCGTTGTCCGGGACGTGGGGGTTGCACTCAGAGACGCGCGGCGTTCGGTCACCAGTTGGTGCCGACGCCACACCATCGGCGGTGACGGAGCGGTGGCAGCCGTCCGTCGCGGACAGCGGCAGGGTGAGCCGGGAACACTCAGCCGCGAACAGGAACTCGAACTGATCGACACCCTTCGGGGCGTCTACCCCGACGCGTTCGGTCTGGACGAGGAGCTGTGGACCCGCCAGAGTCTGCACGCCCTCATCCAGCAGCAGTTCGGCCTGACGCTTGACGTGGGGGTCGTCGGGGCGTACCTGCGGGCCTGGGGGTTGGGTCCGCGCGAGCCCCGCGAACGGGCCTGCGGGCTCTGCGTCGGGGCGGTCGAACGCTGGGTCCGCAGCGAGTACCCGGCGATCACCCGGGCGGCCCAGGAACACCTGGCCGAGGTCTACTGGGTCGGCCGGGTCCGGCTGCGGGGCACCATGCCGGCGGCCGACGTCATCTCGGCGGTCTCGTCTCGGGGGCGGGTCCGGTTCATGGTCACCACCCCGTCGGTCGACCCGCCACTGCCCCGGGAGTTCGTACACCGACTCAGCGGAGCCGAGCGACGCACCGTACACCTGATCGTGGACGGCTCCTGGGCCCGCAACGAATGGCCGCGCCGGCTCCCCAGGCGCATCGTGCCGCACCCGCTGCCCAGTTGCGGACGCGCACTCGCCGCCTGACGCGCCGATACCGATTGGGCGATCGGGAGGGGCGTTTGCTAGTCTTCTCCAGTCGCTGAGCCCCCGTAGCTCAGGGGATAGAGCACCGCCCTCCGGAGGCGGGGGCGCAGGTTCGAATCCTGCCGGGGGCACCTTTTTCTGAAAGATCTGTAGTGGCCCGGCCGCATCCCGGGAGCCTTCCGGGAAGGTAGTGCTCGCCGAGCAGTATGAGACGGATGCGGTTTGACGCTTGACCGGCGGGACTTTCGAGCTATCCGTCCGCTGAGCAGCCATCCGGCGTTCCGGGTTCTGCCCGATGATCTGTGAGCCGGGCAGACTCTCGACCACCAGATCTGCGGCTTCTTCTGCCGTTGCGACCAAGCCAATGTGCGCGGCGGGAGTCAGATGCGGTGGATCGTGATGAGGTCTTCGAGACCTGTGAGGTCCTCGGCGTTACGGGTGTACACGGCGGCGTCGTGGGCGTGGGCCGTTGCGGCGATGAGGAGGTCCATCACCCTGGCTCGCGGCTGGCGGCCGGTCTCGACGACCCGTGCGGCCAACCGCGCGTAGCTGTCGGCGATCGCTTCGTCGATAGGCAGCGGATCAAATCGACGTTGAATGGCACTCAACCGCGCCAACCGCAGCGCCCTCGCCTCGGCGCTTTTCGCGACCAGGACACCGAACTGGAGTTCGGCGAGGCTGGCGACACTGATGGCCAGCTCACCAGGAATGGGGGTTACATCGGTGGCGATGAGGATGCTGGTGTCGAGGATGCCCCGACTCACCGCTCGACCCACGGATCGGTGACGGTGTCGTCCAGGAGATTCCGATCGTCGACCCACCCCGGGTCTGTGGGTTGGTCGAACACGCCGGCAAGGTCGTCCCACTCGCGCCAGGTTCGAGGACTGATCGGGCCGAGCACGGCTGCCGGCCGGCCGGCGACGGTGATCGTCAAGCGTTCACCCGCCTGCGCCCGGCGTACCAGGTCACTGGCGTTCTGCCGCATCTCCCGCAGCCCCACTTCATGCATAAGCCCAACGTAGCACATGTGCTACGCGCCGTCGACGTTCGTCGGCTGCGTCCCGACGATCACGCAGGTCGCCGTGAGCACAGCCAGATCAAGCTCCGATCGCCGCGTCCCAGGCAGCGGTGAGGCGTAGTCGCCGTCAGCTGAGCGGCCTGCCGAGGTCGGGACCTTGGTCCTGGCGGCTTCGGGTGTTCCGGCCCGCGCGCGACGGCCCGCCGCCGGGCGAGAGTGGTCACGTAAGAAGCTGACCACGGAGGCAACGATGACCGTCCACCAGGGCACCCACCGCTCGATCGAGCGTCCGCTCGAACACGCCGAACTGCCCGGCGCCATGCTGACCACGACCGCCGCCCGGGCTCTTGCCGTGCTGCGGATCTCCACCGGCCTCGTCTTCCTCTGGGCCTTCCTCGACAAGACCTTCGGCCTCGGCTACGCCACCCCGACCGAGCGTGCCTGGATCAACGGCGGCTCGCCGACCAAGGGGTTCCTCGCCAACGTCGAGGTGGGGCCGATGCAGTCGGTGGCCCACTCGATCGCCGGAACGTGGTGGGCGAACACCCTGTTCATGGTGGGCCTGGCCGCCATCGGTCTCGCCCTGATCGCCGGCGTCGGTCTGCGGGTGGCGGCCGCCTCGGGCACCCTGATGATGGCGCTGATGTGGCTGGCCGAGTTTCCGCTGGCCCGGTTCACCGCCGGTGGCGACCCGACCGGCTCCACCAACCCGGTGGTCGACTACCACCTGATCTACGCCGTGGTCCTGGTCGCCCTGGCCGCCGCGTACGCCGGGCACACCTGGGGTCTGGGTCGGCTCTGGGCCCGCCTGCCCTTCGTGCAACGCCACCGCTGGATGCTCTGATCCGCTCGACCAGCCGCTGGGCCGGACCGCCACCACGGTCCGGCCCAGCGGCGTGCCGGCGGCAGGAAGGCCGGCGCGGGCGCTCGTCCTGTTCAGTCCGCGGCGGCGCGCCGGGCGCGGGCTCGACGGCGGCCCTCGTGCATGGCCTGCACCCGTGGCACCGGAATGGCCCGCCCTTCCTCGACCAGGTCCGCCGGGAGATGCTGCGGCGGCGGCATCAGCTCGGCCCACGGGTCTCGCTGCGCCACCAGCGCCGGGACCGTCCGGATGGTGAAGTCCGACGGGGTGACCGACTCCAGGTCCGGCCAGGGCACCGGGAAGGAGACCGGCACGCCGGGACGCAGCCGGGGGCTGTACACCGACACGACCGTCGCGCCGCCGGTGCGGGTGGGGTCGACGAAGACCTTGCCGCCCCGGTCCTCGCGGATGAACGCGGTGGTCGCCAACGCCGGATCCAGGCGCTCCGCCCGAGCCGCGAGGGCCCGGGTGGCCGCGGCCAGTTCCTCGGCGTCGGGGCCGGGCTCGACCGGGACGAAGACGTGCACCCCCTTGGCGCCGCTGGTCTTCACCGCGCCCGCCAGCCCGGCGTCGGCGAGGGCCTGCCGGACCAGCAGCGCGGCCGCCACCCCGGCCGCGAACCCACCGCCCTCCGGCGGATCGAGATCCAGCACCAGGTGGGTGGGACGGCTCAGGTCGTCGACCACGGCCAGGGTGGGGTGGTACTCGACGGCCCGCTGGTTGGCGAACCAGAGCAGGGTACGGCGGTCGTCGCAGAGCGCGTACGCGATCTCCCGGTGGGACGCCTCGGCCCAGATCGACACCCGAGGTACCCAGTCGGGGGTGTACCGCGGCAGGTTCTTCTGCATGAACTGCGGCTGTCCCGGACGTACCCGGACCACCGACAGCGGACGGCCGCGCAACTGCGGGACGATCCGGTCGGTCACCGCGTCGAGGTAGTCGACCAGGTCGCGCTTGCTCGCGCCCGACCCGTCGAACAACGGCTGGTCGAGATTGGTAAGCGCGACCCCGTCCCGGGTCTCGTCAGCCCCCATCCGATCACCATCCCGGCCGGACGCCCCGCGGTCAACCGGAACCCGCAGGTGATCCGTTGACGCCGTCAGCTCGACAGGCTCCACGGGAGGAGGGTGCCCGGCCGCCCACCGCGAGGCTCACCGGCGGCGACGGCGGCGAGCAGCCGGGCGGTGTGGGCGCGGGTCGCCGCGTACAGGCCGGAGCCGTAGCTGATCCGGGCCACGCCCAGGGCGGCCAGTGCCGTCCGTCCCGGTCCGTCGGGGCGGGCCAGTACGTTGACCGGCGCCGCCACGGCCTGCACGACATCCCGCAGTTGCGTCGGGTCGGCCAGCAGGATCGGGTAGACGCAGTCCGCGCCGGCGGCCAGGTAGCGGCGCGCCCGGCGGACCGCCTCGGCGAGCCGGTCGGCCGGTTCCGCACCGGGCCGTAGGAAGACGTCCGTCCGGGCGTTGACCACCACCGCCACCCCGGCGTCCTCCGCCGCGGCCCGCACCCCGGCCAGCAGGTCGGCCTGTTCCTCCGCATCGACCATGACGCCGGTACGCGGATCCGAATCCTCCAGATTGAGCCCGACCGCCCCGGCGTCGAGCAACCGGGCGACCAGTTCGTCCGGGCGCAGACCGTAGCCCCGCTCCAGATCGGCGGTGACCGGAACGGCGACCGCGCGGGCGATCCGGGTCACGGCGGCGAACATCTCGCCCGGTGGCGTGCGCTCGCCGTCGCCGTACCCGAGTGACTCGGCGACGGCCGCGCTGCTGGTCGCCACCGCCGGAAAACCGGCGGCGACCACCGCCCGGGCCGAGCCGGCGTCCCAGGCATTGGGCAGCACCAGCGGGTCGCCGGGGCGGTGCAGGGCACGAAGCGCGACCGCCCGGGCCGCCGTCGAGTCGGTCATGACCCCGATTCTCGCTACGGCGCGGAGCCACCCGGAGAGCCAATTCGGCGCACCTGGTTGTGGGAAACGCCACTGATCTGACCGATCGGTCAGCTCTGACCGATCGGTCAGGCATGCTGAGAGTCATGGCCCGCACCACCCCGCAGACGCACGGCGAGATCCTCGCGGCGGCGGCGAGGCGTTTCGCCGCCACCGGTTACCGGGGCACCTCGTTGCAGGACATCGCCACCGAGGTGGGCTGTTCCAAGGCGGCGGTGCTGTACCACTTCGCCAACAAGGAGGCCATCCTCACCGAGCTGATGGCACCCGCGATCGAGGTGCTGCGGTCACTCGACGACCGGATCGCCGACCAGCCCGGGCCGGCCGCCGCGCAGCGGGTCGCCGCCGAAGGCTTCGTCGACCTCGCGGTCCGGTTCCGCGGTGAGATCGCCCTGCTCCGGGGCGAGTTCCCGGAGCTGCTGCAACAGCCCGACTTCGCCCACATCCAGGAGATCTCCGAACGGTTGATCGACGCGCTCGCCGGGCGGTCCGAGCGGGCCTCCGCCCGGATCACCGCGCTGGTGCTGCTGGCGGGCATCGCCGAGACCTGCGGCCAGTTCGCCGACGTGCCCGACCAGGAACTGGGCGACGCGCTGCTGGGCCTGATGCGCCGGGCGCTCGAACCGCCCGCCCACTGACCCGTCCCACCATCCACGACCGAGGGAAAGGACCTCATGGCGACCCTGCTCTACCGGCTTGGCCGGGGATCGATGCGTCGGCGGCGACTCGTCGCCGCGATCTGGCTCGTCGTACTCGTCGGGCTCGGCCTGGCAGCAGCGACCCTGCGCGGCCCGACGGCCAGCAACTTCACCATGCCCGGCACCGAGTCGCAGCGCGCGCTCGACCTGCTGGACGAGCAGTTCCCGGCGGCGGCCGGCGCCACCGGCACCATCGCGGTCAAGGCGCCCGCTCCGGGACAGCTCGGCACACCCGAGGGCCAGTCGGTCATCCAGTCGGTCACCCAGGAGGCCACGGCGGTACCCGGTGTGCTCGCCGCCATCGACCCGTTCCAGGTCGGCTCGGTCTCTCCCGACGGCCAGTACGCGCTGATCCAGGTGCAGTTCAACGACGGCGCCGACCAGATCACCGAGGAACAGCGGGAGGCGTACGAGCAGCTCGGCGCCGAGGCCGAGGCCCAGGGTTGGCAGGTGGCGCCTGGCGGTGAGGTGCTCAACACCGAGCCCGAGGTCGGCTCCACCGAGGCGATCGGCGTCGCGGTGGCCCTCGTCGTCCTGGTGGTCACCTTCGGCTCGCTGGTGGCCGCGGGCATGACCATGCTCAACGCGCTGATCGGCGTCGGCGTCGGCATGGCCGGTCTCTTCGCACTCAGCGGCGTCATCGAGCTGACCAGCACCGCACCCATCCTCGCGTTGATGCTCGGCTTGGCCGTCGGCATCGACTACTCGCTCTTCATCACCTCGCGGTATCGACAGAACCTGCTCGACGGCATGCCGGCGGACGAGGCGATCGGCCGGGCGGTCGGCACCGCCGGCTCGGCGGTGACCTTCGCCGGAGCCACGGTCGTCATCGCCCTGGCCGGTCTCGCGGTGGTGAACATCCCGTTCCTGACCGTGATGGGTCTGGCCGCCGCCGGTACCGTCACCGTCGCGGTGCTGGTGGCGATCACCCTGCAACCGGCGCTGCTCGGCTTCGCCGGTCGCCGGGTGCTGCCCCGCCGGTTGCGCTCGTCGGTGCCGGTGGCGCTGACCGCCGAAGACGTCCCGGACGACGCCGCCCGCCGCAGCGACGTGACCACCCACCGCGCGGCACCGGAGACCGCCACCAACGGCAGCGAGGACACCTCGGCGTTCGGCTTCCGTTGGGCCCGGCTGATCACCCGGTTCCGGATTCCGGTGATCCTGGTCGGCCTGCTCGGCCTGGGGCTGCTCGCGTTGCCAGCACCGGACATGCGCCTGGCGCTGCCCGACGCCGGTACCGCGCCGGTCGGCTCGGCCGCGCGGGTCTCCAACGACCTGATCACGGAGGGCTTCGGACCGGGCTTCACCGGCCGGCTCGCGGTGGTTGTCGCCGGCGACGACGCCGGTGCCACCGCCGCCGCCATCCCGCAGGTGACCGCCCTGGTCCAGCGCACCGACAACGTGCTCGCCGTGGCCCCGCCGCAGCTCAGCCCGGACGGCCGGACCGCGCTGCTCGGGGTGATCCCGCAGACCGGCCCGACCGACCCGGCCACCGAGACGATGGTGCACGACATCCGCACCGCCGTCGGTGACATCCAGGGCGCCGACGTGCTGCTCACCGGGGTTACCGCAATCGGCATCGACATCTCGGAGAAGCTCTCCGACGCGCTGCCGATCTATCTGGCGCTGGTGGTCGGCCTGTCGATCCTGCTGCTGATGCTGGTGTTCCGTTCGGTGCTGGTGCCGGTCAAGGCGGCGCTGGGTTTCCTGCTCACCGTCGCCGCCACCTTCGGCATCACGGTCGCGGTCTTCCAGCAGGGTCACCTCGCCGACCTGGTCGGCCTGGACACACCCGGCCCGCTGATCAGCTTCCTGCCGATCCTGCTGATCGGCATCCTGTTCGGCCTGGCCATGGACTACGAGGTGTTCCTGGTCTCCCGGATGCGGGAGGACTTCGTCCACGGCGACACCGCCCAGCAGGCCACCATCAACGGGATGGGGCACGGCGCGCGGGTGGTCACCGCCGCCGCTCTGATCATGACCTCGGTCTTCGGCGGCTTCATCTTCCTCGACGACCCGGTGATCAAGTCGATGGGCTTCGCGCTCGCCATCGGCGTGGCCATCGACGCCTTCGTGGTCCGGATGACCATCGTGCCGGCGGTGATGTCGCTGCTCGGCAAGGTGGCCTGGTGGCTGCCCCGCTGGCTGGACCGGGCGCTGCCGAACGTCGACATCGAGGGCGAGAAGCTGCGCGCCCGGCTCGACGACAAGGTCGGTGCCGGCGCCTGACCCGCACGGCGACCCGGCCCTTCACCGCACGTCGGGTGGAGGGCCGGGTCGACGCCGGCTCAGACGCCGGCCGGATAGGTCTCCATCTCGCCTGGGGCGGCCAGGGCGGGCAACGGATGCAGCGCGGTGGTCTCGTCGCACCAGATGAAGGCGTCGTAGCGCTCCCCCAGCCGGGTCGGCACGTAGTTGCCCCACGATTCGAACGACGGGTCGTACACCACCCCGATCGCCCGGTGGTCGAGCGTGTCGGTGACCCAACCCGGCTGGTCCGGCCCGCCGAAGACGAGCACCGCCCGCTCCGGCATCAGCTCGTGCAGCCGATGTTCGAGCGAACCGGGCCGGGCCGGCGGCACCACCATCGCCTCCGCCGGCGAACCCCAGCGCGGCGCGGCGATCACCGTGCCCCGCCAACTGCCGAAGCCGATCAGCGCCACCTGGTCCGGGCCGTGGCGTTCCCGGGCCAACTGGCCGATGTTCACCATCCCGTCGGCGGCCATGTCGGTCGCCCGCGCGTCACCGACGTGGGTGTTGTGCGCCCACACCACACCCCGGGCGCCCGGCCCGTAGCGGTCGAGCAGGCGATCCAGGGTGTCGGTCATGTGGATGTCCCGGACGTTCCACGAGCCGGGCCCACCGGCGACCATCTCCCGGTAGTAGCGCTCCGCGCCGGCCACCACCTCCGCGTTCTGCCAGGCCGAGAAGGCGTCCGGCCCGTCGGCGGCGGCGTGTTGCCGGGTACGCGCCAGCAGCCGGATCACCTCCTGCTCGCACCGGGCGGAGACGAACCGGCTCGCCGCGCCGTACTCCTCGACCCGCTTGCCGTACGGCTCGAAGCACCGGTAGGCGTCCTGGGCGATCTCCAGCGACGCCGGCTCCTCCTCACCGAGGTAGTCGAAGATCGCCTGCATCGACTCCCAGAGGCTGTAGACGTCGAGCCCGTGGAAGCCGACCCGGGCGGTCTCGGCCCGGTCCATGTTCCAGGCCCGCAGCCAACGACAGAAGCGGGCCACCTCGGCGTTGGCCCACATCCACGTCGGCCACCGTTCGAACCCCTCCAGGGCGGTCTGCGGCTCGGCCGCCGCTCCCGGGGCACCGGTCACCGAACGGTGCACCCGGTCGCAGTCCGGCCAGTCGCCCTCCACCGCCACGAAGGAGAAGCCGCACTCGGCGACCAGACGGCGGGTCAACTGCTCCCGGATGCGGTAGTAGTCGTAGCTGCCGTGCGTCGCCTCCCCGATCATCACCACCCGCGCGTCCCGGACACGCTCCAGCAACGGATCGAGGTCGCTCGGCGCGCCGAGCCGCTGTACCAGCATGCCTGCGGCTACCCGGCACCCCGACGGGCAAACGCGGTGGCCCGCCGGGGTGTGCCGAGACGGCTACGCGGGTAGTTCGCACAGCATGACCGACAGCGGTGCCGCCCTGCACGAGTACCTCGCCGGGCTGGAGTATCCCGTCTCCCGTGAGGACCTGATCCGCTGGTGCCAGGAGAACGGCGCGAGCACCGAGCAGTTGCAGGCCGTACGCGCGCTGCCGGTGGACCAGTTCAGCTCGCCCACCGAGCTGACCGAGGCGCTGGGCACCCTCCCCTGAGCCGGGCCCGCTAGCGGGCGTGCAGTAGGCGGTACAGCACCAGCCACTGCTCCGGCCAGACATGCCCCACCGGGAGGTCCGGGTCGAGCCGGCTGGCGCGCAACGCCGCCGCCAGCCGACCCTTCGGATGCTCGCGGGCCAGCGACGCCGCGAGCGAGCCGCCGACCCCGCCGAACCCCAGCTCGACCATCCGTCGGTACGCCGGTAGGGCCCGGGGTGGCAGCAACGGCGTTGCCCGCCGCTCGACGCGGAGCATGCCCGCGTCGACCCGGGGCACCGGGCGGAACGCGGTACGCGACACCCACCCGGCGAGCCGCCAGTCGAACTCCGGCCAGCTGAGCACCGTCAGTCGGGTCCACCGGCCGTACGCACCGGTGCGCCGCCGGGCGTACTCCAGCTGCGTGAGCAGGGTGGCGGCGCGCAGTCGGGGCGCGGCCAGGCACCAGCGCACCACCGCCGCGGTCAGCGACCACGGGATGTTGCCGACCACGCAGAACTCCTCCCCCGGTGCCACGGTGGCGAGGAAGTCGGCCTGGCGGTGGGTCACGTTCGGCAGGGTCGCGCAGACCCGGGCCAGTTCCGCCCCGGCGACGGGATCCACCTCGTAGGCCGTCAGCCGGCCGCAGCGCGCGGCCAGCGGGCGGGTCAGTTGCCCCCGGCCGGCGCCGACCTCCAGCACCAGTCCGTGCGGATCGGGGCGGGCGGCGTCGACGAACCGCGCGACGGCGGCCGGGTCGGTGAGGAAATTCTGCGAGAGCACGCGACGGGACCGGTCGCGTTCGGTCGTGCGGGTACAGCGGGGCGCCATGGCGTCGTCCTTGTCTGTCGCCGGGTGGGCGACGAGAGCGGACAGGCGACCGTCGACGGGGCCTGTCCGAGCGATCGGGACTCGGACGGCCCTGGTGAGATGGCGCGGAAGCGGCACCGCGCGATGCGGTGCGGGTGACGCGGGCGGATGCGCGGAAGGCGTCAGTCGCGGGTCGCGCCGGCCAGGGCCGGACGCCGGACGCGCGGGCGGGCCACCAGCAGCGGCCCGAAGGCGGCCGGCGAGGCGGCCGCGTTGATCAGGGCGTGCACGCACATGCCGGCGACCCTACCGACTCGTCCGGCCGGTGGCGACCGGTTTACCGCCCGCGCTCAGGCCGGCACGTCGACCACGGTGCCCTGTGCGCGGGCGGCCTCGGCGGCGGCGAGGACCGCCACCACCTCGCGACCGAAGCGCACGTCGCAGCGGTGGTCCCGGGTACCGGCGTCGACCTCGGCCAGCAACTGGTCGATGGCCACCCCGAACGCCGTCGCCGGGCCGGCACCACCGTTCGGCAGTCGCTCGATGCCGCTCTCGCCGTAGAAGACGAACTCCGCGGCGACCGAACGGGGTGGTGCGTCAAGCGTCAGCGAGACCGTGCTGGTGGCCCCGTCGGCGTGGCTGAGCAGCAGGTGCACCAGGCCCTCGGGGCCGTCGGTGGCGGCCACCCGGGCCACCCGGCCGAGCACCGGAAGCAACACGGCCAGCGCGTGCGGACCGATGTCCCACAACGCGCCGTGCTCCCGCCGCCACGGCGACTGCCCGTACGGACTGCCGGGCTGGAAGATCGAGGCGAACCGGATCACGCTGGCGGTGTGCCAGCCGCCGGCCGCGGCGGTCGCGGCGATGAAGCCGGCGACGTCCGGCTGGTACCGGCCGGTGAAGAAGACCACCGACGCGACACCCGTGCCCGTGGCTGCCTCGACCACGCGGTCGGCGTCGGCCACGGTCAGCGCGAGCGGCTTGTCCAGCAACAGGTGTCGACCGGCGGTGGCGGCCCGGACGGCGATGTCCGCCTGGACGTCCGGCGGCAGTGCGACGGCCACCGCCTCGCACGCCTCGATCAGCGAGTCGACGTCGTCGAAGGCCGGCACCCCGTACCGGGTGGCCAGCGCGGCGGCCTTGTCGGGGTTGCGCCCCCACACGCCGACCAGATCCGCTCTCGGGTGCGCCTCGAGCGCCGCCGCATGCGTCTCCGCCGCCCAGTGCCCGGTGCCGAACAACCCGAACCGCATCCCGTACCTCCGCCGTCCTCGCCTGGCCACGGCTGATCCGCGACAGTGATCACGCTAGTCCCCCGCGACCGTGCGTACCCGGCGTCCCGCCGGCCGGGGCCGGGGCCGCGCGCACGGTAACCGGCCGCCCTGGCGGCGGACGCTCTTACTACGGGGGTTAGTAGAGTGGTGCGGTGATCGGAACGAGCACCGGACGGACCGGGTGAGCACCACCGCCGCGACCACCACCGGGTCTCCGGCCGACGGGGCACTGGCCGTCGCCGCCATCGTGCTGTCGCTGCTGGTCGCGGCCTGGGCGCTGGTGGCCGCGTTGCGCCACCGGCCGCCGGACCGGACGCAGTTGATCGGGCTGGCCGTGCTGGAGCTGCTGCTGCTCGGCCTGGTGCTGGTGACCGCCGTGGCGCTGGCCGGCGGTGAGCGTCCGGGCGAACCGGGATCGTTCTTCGGCTACCTGGTCACGCTGGTCTGCCTGCCGCCGCTCGCGGCGGTGCTGGCTCGGATGGAACCGACCCGCTGGGGCTCGGCGATCGTGTGCGCGGTGTGCCTGGTGACGCCGGTGGTCGTGGTCCGGCTCCAACAGACCTGGCAGGTGCTCGGTGGCTGAGCTGAGCACCGCCCGGCCTCGCACCAACGCCGGTCCGGGACGGTTGCTGATCGCGGTCTACCTGCTCTTCGCCATCGCCGCCAGCAGCCGCGCCGCTCTCCAGATCGTCACCAGGTTCGACGAGGCGCCGTTGGCGTACCTGCTCTCCGCGCTCGCCGCGATCGTCTACGTCGTGGCGGCGGTCGGGCTGGCGCGGGCCGGTCACGCGGGCCGCCGGATCGCCCTGGCCTGCTGCGGGCTGGAACTGGTCGGCGTGGTCGGTGTCGGTGCCGTGAGTCTGGCCCGACCGGACCTCTTCCCCGACGAGACGGTCTGGTCCGGCTTCGGCAGCGGCTACGGCTACATCCCGCTGGTGCTGCCGGTCCTCGGCCTGGCCTGGCTCCGGCACACCCGCCGAAGGGCGGCAGCGGCCCCTTCCTGAGACCAGAAGGGGCCGCTGTTCGGGGCCGGTCAGTCGCGGGGGCCGCCGGCGACGTAGACGACCTGGCCGGACACGAACGACGCCCCCTCGCTGGCCAGGAACGAGATGGTGTGCGCCACGTCGTCGGGCCGGCCCACCCGGCGGACCGGGATCTCCGACTCGGCGTGCTTCTGCATCGCCTCGAAGTCCACCTTCATCCGGGCGGCGGTGGCCGCGGTCATGTCGGTGACGATGAAGCCGGGCGCGACCGCGTTGACGGTCACCCCGAACGGGCCCAGTTCGATGGCGAGGGTCTTGGTGAAGCCCTGCATCCCGGCCTTGGCGGCCGAGTAGTTGGCCTGGCCCCGGTTGCCCAACGCGGAGGTGCTGGACAGGTTGACGATGCGGCCCCAACGGGCCTCGACCATGTGCTTCTGCGCGGCCTGACTGAACAGGAACGCCCCGCGCAGGTGTACGCCCAGGACGGTGTCCCAGTCGGCGTCGGTCATCTTGAACAGCAGGTTGTCGCGGAGTACGCCGGCATTGTTGACGAGCACGGTCGGCGCGCCCAGCTCGGCGGCCACCCGTTGCACGGCGGCCTCCACCTGGGCCCGGTCCGCCACGTCCGCACCGACGCCGAGTGCCCGGCCGCCGGCCGCCGCGATCGCGTCCACGGTCTCCTTGGTCGCCGCCTCCTCGATGTCGACCACCGCGACGGCCAGCCCGTCGGCGGCCAACCGCCTGGCGGTGGCCGCGCCGATTCCCCGTGCCGCTCCGGTCACGATGGCGACCCGCTGCCCTTCCGACATGCCTACCTCCCGGTAACTTGGCTCGACGGCAGGAGCCTAACCCACGCCGGGGCGGCCTGACCCCCGCCGATCCCGACCTCCGGACCGGGCCCACCGGCCCGGAGGTCACCGACCACGGCGGGTCGGCCCGGTCTTCGGCTCAGTGCGACCAGGATCGACAGAGCCGGATCCAGCGGTAGCCGTGACCGGACAGTTGCAGCTTGTCCAGCTTGCCGACGTCGTCGTAGTTGCGGTCGGCGAGCACGTCGATGGGCAGGTCCGCCTCGGGCTGAAGCTGGCTGAGGTCCACCTCGGCGTCGGTGGTGCCGAGGTTGTGCAGGAAGACCATCGTCCCCGTCGGCCCGTCGGCGCGGTGCGCCAGCACTCCCGGAGGCATCGGCACGTCGATGTGGGTGGTCGAGCCGCAGCCGATCTCCGGGGCTTCCCGCAGCGTACGGATCATCCGCTCGAACCAGGCCAGCAGCGAGGTCCGGTCCCGGCGCTGGAGGGTGACATTCACCTTCTCGTACCCGAACTCGCCCTTGTCGATGACCGGGCGGACGAGCTTCTCCGGCTCCGCCGTGGAGAAACCGGCGTTGGGCTGGTTCGACCACTGCATCGGGGTACGGATGGCCTCCCGGCCGTCCAGCGACAGGTCCTCCCCCATGCCGATCTCCTCGCCGTAGCGCAGCACCGGCGTGCCGCGCAGCGAGAACTGCAGGGAGTACGCCAACTCGACGCGCCGACGGTCGTTGCCCAGCATCGGTGCCAACCGGCGGCGGATGCCCCGGTCGTAGATGCGCATGTGCTCCTCGGGACCGAACTGCTCGTACACCTCGTTGCGCTGCTCGGCGGTGAGCCGGGACAGGTCGATCTCGTCGTGGTTGCGCAGGAACGTCGCCCACTGCCCGCCCTGCGGCAGTGCCGGGGTGTCCCGCAACGCCTCGATCACCGGTTCCGGGTCCTGCCGGGCCAGGGCCAGCATCAGCCGCCCGTTGAGCATGAAGTCGAAGAGCATGTGCACCCGGTTCGCCGAGCCGCCACGGTCGCCGAAGAAGGCGGGCAGGTTGTCCGGCTCGACGTTCGCCTCGGCCAGCAGGACCGCGTCCCCGCGCCGCCACTGCACGTGCTGGCGCAGCTCGGTGAGGAACCCGAAGTCCAGTTCCGGGCTCGGGTCGCCGGGCTCGGTGCGCTCGATGATGAACGGCACCGCGTCCATCCGGAAGCCGGCGACGCCGAGCTGGATCCAGAACGACATGATCTTTTTGATCTCGGCGCGTACCGCCGGATTCATGGTGTTCAGGTCCGGCTGGAACTTGTAGAAGCGGTGGTAGTACCAGGCCTTCGCGGTCCGGTCGTAGGTCCAGGTCTCATGCTGTTCGCCGGGGAAGACCATGCCCTGGTGCCGGTCGGCCGGCTCCTGCTCGGACCAGACGTACCAGTCGCGGTACGGCGAGTCCGGCGAAGAGCGCGCGGACTGGAACCACGGGTGCTGGTCGGAGGTGTGGTTCACCACCAGGTCGATGATCACCCGGATGCCCCGGTTGTTGGCCTGGTGCAGCAACTCGGCGAAATCACCGAGGGTGCCGAACCGTGGGTCGACGTTGTAGAAGTCGGTCACGTCGTAGCCGTCGTCGTCGTTGGGCGACGGATGGATGGGGTGCAGCCATAGGCAGGTCACCCCGAGCCGGGCGAGGTAGTCGAGCCGGCCGATCAGACCCCGGATGTCTCCGACCCCGTCACCGTCGGAGTCCGCGTACGTGTCGATGTCGAGGCAGTACACGACCGCCTCCGAGTACCACCTGTCAGACATGCCCCCGTACCTTCTCCCGGTCGGGGCGTCGGCAAACCCGACTGGGTACGGTGCCGGCATGCGCAGCATCGATTGGTCCGGTGGCGAATGGCACGGCCGGCCGGTCCGGGTGGCCGAGGAACCGGACGGCACGCTGGCCGTCGAGCCGGGTCACGGCAGCGACCTGTGGCGGCACACCAGTTACGGCTTCGTGCACGACGACGCCCCCGCACTGCTCGCGCCGTTTCCCGTCGGTGCGGCCGTCGAGGTCGACTTCCGGCTGGCCTGGACCGGGCAGTTCGACCAGGCCGGCGTGCTGGTCCGGGTGGACGACCGGAACTGGGTGAAGGCGGGCGTGGAGGTCAGCGACGGCCAGCCCCAGGTGGGCGCGGTGGTGACCCGGGACGTCTCCGACTGGTCGGTGGCACCGGTGCCGGACTGGGCGGGCCGGGAGGTGAGCGTACGGGTCAGCCGCGCGGGTGACGCGCTCACCGTACGGGCCCGGGCCGCCGGTGAGTCGTGGCGACTGGTTCGGCTCGCTCCGCTGGCTCCCGACGCGGTGGCGGCGGCTGGGCCGTACTGCTGCTCGCCCAGTCGGGGCGGGCTCGTCGTGCGGTTCACCGGATGGCGCCTCGGCCCGGCCGACGAGGCGCTGCATCCGCAGGAGTGAGCCACAGCAGGCCCGGTGTGTGGGCGGCGTCGGCGGGTAAGAGCACTGTTTACCCCCGACCGCGAAAGGCATCATCATGGCGCTTGCCCAGGACGTCGACCCCACCCAGGTCGGCGGGCTGACCGGCTGGATCGCCGGGGTGATCGAGGCGAGCGGCGCGGTGGGGGTGGCCCTGCTGGTCGCCCTGGAGAGCATCATCCCGCCCATTCCGAGCGAGATCGTCCTGGCGATGGCCGGATACCTGGCCGGCGAGGGCGAGTTCAACGCGCTCGTGGTGACCGTGGCGGCGACCGCGGGCTCGGTACTCGGCGCGTTGTTCCTCTACTGGGTCGGCGCGGTCGTCGGCGAGGACCGCCTCAAACGGTGGCTCGACCGGTTACCCCTTGTCGATCTGGACGACCTGGAGAAGGCCGACCGGTGGTTCGAGCGGTACGGCCGCTGGGCGGTGTTCTTCGGCCGGATGGTGCCGGTGGTCCGCAGCCTGGTGTCGGTGCCGGCCGGGGCGAACCGGATGCCGCTCGTCGAGTTCGTCACGCTGACCACGCTGGGCAGCGGCATCTGGAACGGGATCTTCATCGGGCTCGGCTACGCCCTCGGCTCCCGCTGGCAGCAGATCGACCGCTACAGCTCCTGGTTCGACTACGGCATCCTCGCCCTGTTCGCCCTCATGCTAGCCACCTGGGTAACCAAGAAACTCCGCCGCCGCCACCACTCCTCCCCCACCCAAACCCCCTCCCCCTGACCGCCCCTGCACCCCCTACACCCCCTGCGCCAAGCCCAAGATCCGGGCAACTTCGGGGATGCTGCTGCCTCAGCCGGGCCTGAGACAGCAGCATCGGGGAAGTTGCCCGGATCTTGAGCGTGTCAGGGGAGGGTGCGGAGGTGGGGGGAGACGGTGCGGGCGAAGGTGTTGTTGTTGGTGATGTCCCAGTTGACGGACCAGGTCATGGCGCCGCGCAGGCCGGGGTAGGTGCGCGGCGGGCGGAAGCTGCCGCAGTTGGTGCCCCGGGTCAGGCAGTCCAGCGCGGCGTTGACCACGCTGGGCGCGACGATGCCGCCGCCGGCCGCGCCGGGACCGGCCGGCAGGCCGAGCCCGACCTGGTCGGGCCGCAGCCCCGCCTCCAACTGGATGCAGGCCAGCGCGACGATGAAGTTGACCGTCCCCTGGGCGTACGCGGCGTTGTTGTCGCAGCCGAGCATCGCCCCGGAGTTGTAGAACTGGGTGTTCACCACGGTCAGGATGTCCTTGATGTCCAACGCCAGCTTGAAGTAGCTGCCCGCCGGGTTCTGCATGTCGATCGTCTGCGGCGCCATCGCGATGATCAGCCCGCTGCCCACCTTCGCCCGTAGTGACCGCAGGGCCTGCGCCATGTACGTCGGGTTCAACCCGTTCTCCAGGTCGATGTCGACGCCGTCGAAGCCGTAGCGCTGGATCAGGGCGTACACGCTGTCGGCGAAGGCCACCGCGGACGCCGAACTGTCGACCACGACCCGGCCGGTCTCGCCACCCACCGAGATGATCACTTTCTTGCCCCGGCTCTGGAGGGTCCGCACGTCGGCCGAGAAGTCGGCGTCGGTGTAGTTGCCCAGCGCGGCGGACAGGCCGGGGTCGATGGCGAAGCCGACCGCGCCGGGCGTGCCGGTCGCGTCGGCGAAGGCGACCGCCACCAGGTCGTACTCGGTGGGCACGTCACGCAGCCGCAGCTCGTCCGCCGGGTTGACGAAGTTGTGCCAGTAGCCGGTGAGGATGTGCTTCGGCAGCCCGGTGACCGGCGGCGGACTGGTCGGCGGCGGGGTCGTCGGAGGAGGCGTGGTCGGCGGCGGGGTCGTGGGAGGCGGCGTGGTGGGTGGCGGCGTCGTCGGCGTCGTGCCACCCGTGCAGGCCGCGCCGTTGAGCCGGCAGTTCGCCGGCAAGCCGGAGCCGCTGCCGAGGAAGCCGAAGGAGACCGAGGCGCCGGGTGCGATGGTGCCGTTCCAGGAGCGGTTGGTGAAGGTGTACCGCTGGCCGCTGGAGGTCAGCAGCGCGTCCCAGTAGGTGCCGACCGTGGTGCCGGCGGGCAGGTCGAAGGAGAGACTCCAGCCGTTGACCGTGGCGCCGCCGCCGTTGGTGATCGTGTACTTCCCCTCCCAGCCCGAGCCCCAGTCGGACGTCTTGACGAAGCTCGCGCTGACTCCGGCGGCGTACGCGGCCGGCGTCAGCGACACCGCGCCGAGCGCGGCGGCCAGTGCGCCGACCACCGACAGCACCAGGGTTCTGGACCGTTTCATCTGCCCCTCCAGCCCGGACGAAAATCCATGGACGTCAACCTGGCGCCTATTATTAAGACTGTTAACTGTTTCTGTCCAGGGCCTCCCCCGTGCGACGGCGCGGCCCCCGTCCGCCAGCGGCGGCGCCGGGGGCCGTGCCGCACGCCTCAGCGCCGGAAGTGGAACCAGTTGACGTTCACGAAGTCGTTGGGCTGGCCACTGGTGAAGGTGAGGTAGACGGTGCGCCGTCCGGTCACCCCGGAGACGTTGCCGGGCACCGAACGCCAGCTCTGCCAGCCGCCGGTGTTGGCGATGGCGAAACTGCCGATGGGTGCGGCGGTCGGGCTGTCCACCCGCACCTCCACCAGGCCGCTGACGCCGGACGCCGCGCCGGAGGCGACCCGGGCCACGAAGTCGCGCGGCCCGCCGGAGCCGAACTCCACGTTGTCGAAGCGGACCCAGTCACCGTTGCGCAGCGCCCCGATGTTCTGTCCGCCCTCGGCACACGCCTCGACGATCACGCCGTTCTGGGCGTTGAAGGACTCGGCCTGGATGGTCGCGTACGCGTCCCGGGTGCCGCCCGGCGGCGGCGTGGTCGGCGGCGGAGTGGTGGGCGGCGGGTTGCTGCCACCACCCCGGCTGTAGACGGCGACGTAGTCCACGAGCATCGGCCGGCCGGGCACGGTGGCCGAGGTCGGCGTGGCGCTGCCGGCGACCCCGTTCGGGAAGGCCCCGCCCATCGCCACGTTCAGCAGCAGGAAGTAGCCGGCATGGCTGGTCATCTGCGACCAGTACGGCTCACCGATCCGGCTCTGGCTGACCGTGTGGTAGAGCTGCCCGTCGACGTACCAGCGCAGTTGCTGCGGGCTGACCGAGGCGTCCCACTCGAAGCGGTAGGTGTGGAACGCCGACTGGCAGGTGCTGCCGGGGCAGGCCCGGGAGGCGCCGATGCCGTTGAACTCGTCGCACGGACCGCCCGGTGCGACGCCGCAGTGCAGTACGCCCCAGACCGAGTTGAGGCCGTTGACGTTCTCCATCACGTCGAACTCGCCGATGCCCGGCCAGTTCTGGTAGTTGCCCCGGTAGGGCGAACCGAGCGCCCAGAACGCCGGCCAGTACCCCGACGCGGCGGCACCGGTGACGTTCGGCATCTGGATGCGGCCCTCGATGGCCAGCACTCCGCCGGCCGGGGCCTTGAAGTTGCTGCGGACGGTCTCGATGCGGGCCGAGGTCCAGCGACCGGCGCTGTCGCGCAGCGGGGTGATCCGCAGGTTGCCGGCACCGTCGTGGCTGACGTTCGCGGTGCTGTTCGTGTACGTCTGGATCTCGCCGGTGCCCCACTGCGGTGGACCACCCGGGTAGCTGGTGCCGGTGTCGATGATCCAGTTTCCGGAGGACGGGAGGGTGCCGGAAGCACCGGTGAAGTCGTCACTCCACACCAGGCTCCAGCCCGACGGGGGTGGCGGCACGGCCGCGTCCGCGGTCGTGCCGAGCCCGGCCAGGACGGTGGTAACGGCGGTGAGCAGGACCAACGCCAGCGGCAGCCGGCGTCGCACAGGCGGGGCGGCGGATGCCGCCGGGGCAGGTGTCATGGACGTGCCTCTCTGCGGGGACGGGTGAGAGAGCGCTCTCTCAGGAGTTGTACGTCGCCCTCGCGCAGTTGTCAATGTCGATCGATGTGACCGGTCCGGCCAGCGGACACACCACGGCACACCGGGCGGAGTTTCCCGGGGCCACCACAGGGGGTAATTGCCGGCCGACCCGGTGCGGACGGACCGCCCGGCAGAAGTGGACGGTGGTAGTGATGGTCACGCAGGCGGCACCGGCCCCGGGCTCTTCGGCCGAGGCAACCGATCTGCTCACCGTGGGTGTCGAGGAGGAGTTCCTGCTCGTCGACCCGGACACCGGGGTGGCAGTGCCCGCGGTCGAGGCGGTCCTCGATCAGGTCCCCGCCGAGCTGCGCGGACAGGTCGAGCGGGAGTTCCAGACCAGTCAGATCGAGATCGGCAGTCCGCCGGGGCTGGAACTCTCCTCGATCCGGCACTCCCTCGGCCTGCTCCGCGCCTCGCTGGCCGACGCCGCCGAGCGGGCCGGCGCCCGGTTGCTGGCGATCGGCACCGGGCCGATCGACGGTCCGGTGCCCGCCGTGGTCGACAAGCCCCGCTTCGACCGGATGCTCGCCCGGTTCCGGCTGCTGGTCCCCGGGCCGGGCAACAACGGCATGCACGTCCACGTCGGAGTGCCGGATCCCGACGCCGGCGTACAGGTGCTCAACCACGTACGGCCGTGGCTGCCGATCCTGCACGCGGTCACCGCCAACTCGCCGTTCTCCCGTGGCGCCGACACCGGCTACGCCAGCTGGCGCTCGATCGAGTGGGAACGCTGGCCCTCGGTCGCGCCGACGCCCTACCTGGTCAACCACGAGCACTACCAACGGCTGATCCGGCAGCTGATCAGCAGCGGCGTGATGCTCGACGAGGGGATGCTCTACTGGTACGCCCGGCTGTCCGCCAAGTACCCGACGGTGGAGTTGCGCATCGGTGACGTCTGCCCGACCGTCGACGACGCGGTCCTGGTCGCCGCGCTGGTCCGTGGGCTGGTGGCGACCGCGCTCGACGACATCGCGGCCGGGCGGCCACCGCTGCCGACCGACCATCACCTGCTGGTCGGCGCGCACTGGCGGGCCGCCCACGACGGGTTGGAGGGTGAGGCGGTCGACCTGTCCAGCGGTGAGCTACGGCCGGCCTGGGACCTGCTGCACCAGCTCGTCGGACGCCTCGGGCCGGCGCTGGAACGCCACGGCGACCTGGCCGAGGTGACCAGCCTGTTGGAGGGGCTGCGCCGGCACGGCAGCGGCGCCCAACGGCAGCGTTCGGTGTACGCCCGGACCGGACGGTTGGAGGATGTGGTGACGGACGTGGCACGCCAGACCCGGGGCGGGGACCCGGCCTGAGGAAGGAGGTGACGGTGTGACGGAACGGCTGATCGTCATCGGTGGGGATGCCGCCGGCATGTCGGCCGCCGCCCAGGCGCGCCGCCGCCGGGGCCCGGACGACCTGGAGATCGTCGTGTTCGAACGGGGGCACTTCACCTCGTACTCGGCCTGCGGAATCCCGTACTGGATCAGCGGCCTGGTGACCGACCGGGAGCAGCTGGTGGCCCGGTCGCCGAAGACGCACCGCGAGGACTACGCCATCGACGTGCGGATCCGGCACGAGGTGGTCGGGATCGACCTGGACCGCCGCGAGGTGGTCGCCCGCGACCTGGACGGCGGCGGCGACGTCCGCGAACCGTTCGACAACCTGATGTACGCCGCCGGGGCGGTGCCGAAGAAGCCGGCCTGGGCGCGCACCGACGCCGCCGGGGTGTTCGGGGTGCAGACCCTGGACGACGGCTCGGCGTTGCGCGGTTGGCTGGAGGCCGACCCGCGGCCCCGGCGGGCGGTGGTGGTCGGCGGCGGCTACATCGGTGTCGAGATGGCCGAGGCACTGGTCCGTCGTGGGCTGTCGGTCACCCTGGTCGAGCGCGACGAGCAGCCGATGTCGACCGTCGACCCCGACATGGCCCGGCTGGTCACCGAGGCGATGCGCGGGCTGGGCGTGGACATCCGCACCGGCGTACAGGTCACCGGCCTGACGGAGCACGACGGCCGGGTGAGCGAGGTGGTCACCGACGACGGGCCGATCCCGACCGACCTGGTGGTGCTCGGTCTCGGGGTACGCCCCAACACGGAGCTGGCCGTCGCCGCCGGCCTGCCGCTGGGACCGAGCGGCGGGATCCGGGTGGACCGCCAGATGCGGGTGTCCGAGGTGCCCGGCGTGTGGGCCGCCGGGGACTGCGTGGAGACCCTGCACAAGGTGAGCGGCATGCCGGTGCACGTACCGCTCGGCACCCACGCCAACAAGCAGGGCCGGGTCGCCGGGATCAACATCGGCGGCGGGTACGCCACCTTCGCGGGGGTGATCGGCACCGCCGTGACCAAGGTGTGCGACCTGGAGGTGGGGCGCACCGGGCTGCGGGAACGCGAGGCGCGGATGGCCGGGTTCGAGTTCGTCTCGGTGATCGCGGAGTCGACGAACCGCGCCGGCTACTACCCCGGCGCCCGGCAGATGACGGTGAAGCTGATCGCCGAGCGCCCGAGCGGGCGGCTGCTCGGCGCCCAGATCGTCGGCTGGTCCGAGGCGGCGAAGCGGATCGACACCCTGGCCGTGGCGCTGTGGAACAAGATGACGGTGGACGACATGACCGCCCTCGACCTCGGCTACGCCCCACCGTACGCCCCGGTCTGGGACCCGGTGCTGGTCGCCGCCCGCAAGGCCGTGGACGCGCTCGCCCGCTGACGGCGCCGAGGGTGGGGATTCTGTCGGTGCCGGGGGTTAGCGTGTGCGCGCCGCCCGGTCAGGGCCGACGCGAACCCCTCGGAGGAGCCCCATGTCGCAGGAGACGACCTACCTCGAACTGTCCGAAGTGGACGGTGCGGCGCACAAGTTCTACGAGGTGGCAGTCGACGACGCCACGATGACCGTGCGCTATGGGCGGATCGGCGACCAGGGCCAGGTCAAGACCACCGGCTACCCCGACAACGCCCGGGCGCGGGCCGCCGCGGCGAAGAAGATCGGCGAGAAGATCCGCAAGGGGTACGCCCCAGCCGTGCCCGGCGTACGCCAGAAGCGGGCCGTCTCCCGGCGACAGATCGTCAGCACCCGCTCCACCGCCCGCACCGCCCCGGTGCTCTGGCGGTACGACTCCGGCGCACCGGCCTTCGGCATCTTCGTCGACGGGCGCGCCTGCATGGTGGGCAACGAGCGGGGGGTGATCACCACCCTCGACCACGATGCCCGGGTGCTGGACCAGGTCCGCCTGCCCGACGGGGTCAAGTGCATCGTCGCCGACGACGCCTGGATCTACGCCGGCTGCGACGACGGCAACGTCTACGACCTCTCCGGCAAGATCCCCCGGGTGGCGTACGCGATCGTGCCCGACATCGACATCTACTGGCTCGACATCCACGACGGCGTGCTGGGAGTCTCCGACGCCGACGGCGGGATCGCCGCCATCGACCACGAGGACGAGTTCCTGTGGCGGCGGGCCGGGCGTGGCCGGTCGGCCTGGATGGTGCGTTGCGACGCCGACGCCGTCTACCACGGCGACTCGACCGGAGTGAGCGGCTACGACTGGCGCACCGGTCGCGAGCTGTGGCACACCCGCACCGGCTCGGTGCTCTTCGGCTGGCAGGAACGCGACGCCGTGTTCGCCGGCACCGCCACCCGCGAGGTGGTCCGGATCGGTAAGGACGGCGGGTCGGCGCGGCGCACCTACCGGGCCGACGCCCCGGTCTTCTCCTGCGCCACCGCCGCCGACGGCCGCTACGTCTTCGCCGGGGACAGCCAGTCCTCGATCTACTGTTTCGCCGCCGACGGCACCCGGCTGTGGAAGCTCGGCACCGGCTGCGGGTCGGCCTATTCCATGCAGTACCACGACCAGCGTCTCTACGTGGTGACCACCAGCGGCCACCTGGCCTGCATCGACGCCAGCGAGCCCGCCATCCGGGCGGCGGAGGCGGGCAGTGTGCCCGACGTGGTCGACGTCAAGGCGCCGGCCCGGCTGCCGGAGCCGGCGGCGGTGACCCAGGTCGAGGTGGTCGCCGACACCGGCGGCGGCGTGGTGGTGGAGTGCGTCGAGCAGGGTGGCCGGCTGCGGGTGCACGTGCTGTCCGGCGGCTACCACCGGGACTGGTCGGTGCAGTTCCCCAAGGGCATCCGCGAGCCGGGCGCGCGCTACCTGGTCACCGAGGTCCGCGAGTCCGGCCGGGGCGGTTTCTACCGGGCGTACGGCGACATCCGCCGGCTCCGCTGATCTCCGTTGTGGCGCCCGACCGGGCTCGGCCATCATGATTCGGTGAGCGGCGTGCTGCGCGTCCCCGACGGGTTGACCTGGCTGCACGGCATGCCGGGTGGGTCGGAATGGCTGGCCGGGTTGCCCGGCCGGCTGGCCACCTGCGCCCGGCGCTGGTCACTGCGGCTCGGGCCGCCCTTCGGGTACGCCTGCGCCTCCCTGGCGGTGCCGGCCGAGCTGCCGGACGGCACCCGCGCGGTGCTCAAGGTGCAGTTTCCCGACGCGGAGAGCGCGCACGAGGCGACGGCGCTGCGTCGCTGGGACGGTGCCGGGGCCGTCCGGCTGCTCGCCCACGATGCCGGCCTGCGGGCCCTGCTGCTGGAACGCTGCGACCCCGGCACACCGCTGCACGCGGTACCGCTCGACGAGGCGCTCGACGCCGTGGTGGCGCTGCTCCCCCGCCTCTGGGTACCGGCCGGTCAGCCGTTCCTGTCGTTGGCGGAGGCCGCCACCGGTTGGGCGGCCCGGCTGCCGGTCAAGTGGGAGCGGGCCGGGCGGCCGTTCGAGCGGCGGCTGGTCGACGCCGCGCTCGACCTGCTCGGCGGGCT
Organism: Verrucosispora sp. WMMC514; assembly: GCF_027497295.1. Classification (NCBI taxonomy): domain Bacteria; kingdom Bacillati; phylum Actinomycetota; class Actinomycetes; order Micromonosporales; family Micromonosporaceae; genus Micromonospora; species Verrucosispora sp. WMMC514. The sequence goes on from NZ_CP114906.1 coordinate 1,311,937, forward strand.
CACCGGCAGCCAGGGTGCACAGGTCCTGGTCAACCAGGACCTGCACGCCGGCAACGTGCTGCGCGCCGAACGCGAGCCGTGGCTGGTGATCGACCCGAAGCCGCTGGTCGGCGAGCGCGAGTTCTCGGTGGTGGCGATGGTGCGCGGCACCGAGCTGGGTCACTCCCGGGTGGCCGTCCGTCGCCGGCTGGACCGGCTCAGCGCCGAGCTGGGGCTGGACCGGGACCGGGTACGCGGCTGGACGATCGGGCAGACGATGGCCTGGAGCATCGACGGCGACCGGGTCTTCACCGACCACGCCGACGTGGTCCGCTGGCTCCTCGACTGATCCACATCTCGGTCAGACCTTGGTCGAGCGCGGCCCCGTGAAGGGCCGTTCCGGACCAAGATTCACGCCGGTCGGGTCAGGACTGGCAGGTGGGGCACCAGTAGAGGTTGCGGGCGGTGATGGTGCCTCGGCTGATCGGGGTCCGGCAGACGTGACAGGGCTGGCCGGGGCGGCGGTAGACGTAGACCTCTCCCCCGTGCCGGTCGACGCGGGCCGGACGATCCATCGCCTCGGGCAGGTGGGCGGCGCGGACGGTGTCGATCCGGCCGGTGCCGACCGCGAGCGTCATCAGTTCCACCAGATCGGCCCAGAGCACCTCCCAGCCGGCCCGGGTCAGTTCCCGACCGGGCAGCCTCGGCGACAGACCGGCGCGGAACAGCGCCTCGGTCACGAAGATCAAACCGGTGCCGGCCACCACCGTCTGATCCAGCAGCAACGCCGCGAGCGGCGTCATGCTGCGCGAGATCCGGGCGTACGCCCGCTCCGGATCGGCGTCGGCGCGCAGCGGATCCGGTCCGAGTCGCGCCCGGAGCGCGGCCACCTCGGGCGGGCTGAGCAGTTCACAGGCGGTCGGCCCGCGCAGGTCGAGCCAGTGCCGGTCACTCGTCAGCCGGAGCCGGATCTGCCCGACCGGCTCCGGCGGCCCACCGGCACCGTCGGCGACCTTGCCGTAGAGGCCGAGGTGCACGTGCAGCGTCAGCTCATCGGCATAGTGGTGCAACAGGTGCTTGCCGTACGCCTCGGTGCCGTCCAGCACCGTGCCGGAGATCGTGGCGGCACCGTCGGCGAAGCGGCCCTGCGGGCTGGCGGCGTGCACCTTGTCCCCGGCGAACAGCTCGGCATGCCGGGCCGCCAGGCGATGAATCGTGTGTCCCTCTGGCACGGCGCCAAGCGTAGCCAGCGGTTGGCGCAGCAGTCTCCGGCCGGCCGGCGTCCGCCGCGCCCACCACCCGCATGGTCGCGACCCTCGACGGCGCTGTTGGCAGCGCGGGCCGGGCTGCCGGCTTCCGCACCTGCCACGCGGGTTGTCAGCGCCTGCCGCGTCGCACCTCGGCGACGAAGGCCGCCCAGGCGACGGGGGCGACGGTGAGCACCGGGCCGTGCGGATCCTTGCTGTCGCGGACGGCCACCACGCCGGGCAGATTGTCGGCCACCTCGACGCAGTCGCCGCCGCTGCCGCCACTGCGGCTGCTCTTGCGCCAGACGGCACCGGCAAGGTCAGGCATGATGCTCCTCGATGATCGTCTGGACGAGTTTCTCCGATTCTGCCGCATCCGGCGCGAGCGTCTCCAGGTCGGACCAGACGTGCTCGAAGGCGGTCACCTCCGCCGGCTTGTCGAGGTAGAGCGCGCCGGTGATGTTCTCCAGGTAGACGGTGGTCGGCTCGGTCGACGCCCGGCCGAGCGGGCGCGGGAAGTCCAGCAGGACGAACGTGCCGGTCTCGCTGGCCAGCGGCGGGCCGGCGGCCAGCGGCAGCACCCGCAGCGAGACGGTCGGCAGCGCGGCCACGTCGAGCAGGTGGCGCAACTGCTCGACCATCGCCCGCCGGTCGGGGATGGTGCGGCGCAGCACGGCCTCGCTCAGCACCACCTTCAGCGTGGGCGCGCTGGGCAGCCGGCGGACCAGGATGTGCTGACGCTGGAGGCGTACCGCGACCAGTTTCTCCCGCTCGTCAACTGTCATTGTCGGGTTCTTGCGGCGAAAGAGTTCGGTGGCGTATTCCCGGGTCTGGAGCAATCCGGGGATCAGCTCCGAGTCGTACCGTCGAATCAGCGCTGCTGACGATTCCAGGCCGACGTAGAGCGAGAACCACGGCGGCACCACGTCACCGTAGGAGTGCCACCAACCCCTGGCACGAGTTTCCTTCGCGAGACCGGCGACGATCGCCCTCATCTCGTCGGCGACGCGATAGAGATCGCACATGGCCCGGGCGTCGACCACGCGTACCGGCACCAGCCCCTTCTCGATGCGCCATATCTTCTGCCGCGAACAGTCAAGCGCCTGCGCCGCCGCGTCGAGCGTGACGGCGGCGTCCTCGCGGAGCTGGGTGAGCAGCCGCCCGAGCTGACGTCGCGGCACCGTGGAACCGACTGTTTCATCCGTCATGCAACATCACCGCTCTCCTGGTGCAACATCCGCCGTTCCCTGCCACGACTAATTCGCTCGCATTCATCGCGCACCAATTTCAAGTCAGGCTATTGGCGAAGCGACGCATTGCGCAAGGTACGCGACCGAATGCATCCTGGGACAGAATTTCCCCGGACCGGAAATGGCCGGCAATGGCGTCCCCGAGAGGATTCCCATGACCACGCACGGGCCAGTACTGCCCACCTGGAGCTGCGCCGGATGCGGCCGACCCTGGCCGTGCGCCCGACGCCGCATCGAGCTGCGCGCCGAGTACGACCGGGCGCCCGTGTCCCTGGCGCTCTACATGGGTTCCTGCCTCGTCTCCGCCAGCCACGACCTGAGCTGGTCGACCGCCGGCACACTGCACCGCCGGTTCCTCGGCTGGCTGCGGTGAGCCCACTCCACGCCGGTGACCTGCTGCGTCTGACCCGGTCCGCCAGCGTGCAGTTTCACCGTCCGATCCTGTTCCGGGTGATCCGCGAGCTGGGCTGGACCACCTACGACGGATGGTTCTGGCTGGACGGGTACCAGCTCGACGAACGAGGTCAGGCCGTCGCCCGCCGCGAGGTGTTCCTTCGCCGGGCCGGCGTCACCCTGCTCCGCCCCGCACCCCGGCGGGTCGCTCCCCGCCCCGGCGCAACCCTCGACTCCCCCGCCGCTCGGCAGGCCCGGCAGAGGACCGCTACTCGACGGTAGGGACTGTCCTCGGGATTCTGGTTCAATTGCCGGTCGGGCCGTCGGCACGGGCGGGCGGCACGTCGACTCGATGGGGCGGTGAGTCGTGACGGATCGGATGCGCCGCGCGGTGGTGATCGGCAACAGCGACGGGATCGGACTGGCGTTCACCCGCCGACTGCTCGCCGACGGCTGGCTGGTCACCGGGCTGTCCCGGCGCGACAACCCGATAATCGTCCCCACGTACGCCCACCACACCGTCGACGTCACCGCACCCGACTATCCCGAGGTGCTGGGCAAGGCGATCGACGAACTCGGCGGGGTGGACCTGTGCGTCTACGCCGCCGGCATCGGCGAACCCGTCGACCCGGCCGACCTGGACGCGCAGACACGCACCTTCGAGGTCAACCTGATGGGCGCGGTACGCACCGCCGCCGTGGTGGTGCCGACGATGCTCGCCGCCGGCGACGGGCACCTGATCGGGATCTCCAGCCTGGCCGACCGGCTGGTCTCCGGCGAGGCACCCGGCTACGCCGGTTCGAAGGCGGGACTGTCGTCGTACCTGATGGGTCTCTCGGCGGCCCTGCGTCGGCACGGCGTGCACGTGACCACCGTGCGGTTCGGCTTCGTCGACACCAAGCTGGCCAAGGGCACGTTCCGACCGCTGATGCTCCCGGTCGACCGGGCCGTGGAAGTCCTCGCGCACTGCGTCCGCAACCGCCCGGTCCGCGTCTCCCGCCCCCGCCGCCTCGCCCTGCTCACCGCAGCCCTGGCCCCCCTCACCCGCCCCCACTGACCCACCCACAAACCCACCCCAACCCCCACCCCGCGCCGCCCGCGCCGCCCGCGCCGCCCGCGCCGCCCGCGCCGCCCGCGCCGCCCGCGCCGCCCGCGCCGCCCGCGCCGGCGATCATGCAGTTATGGCCGTCCATTTGTCGGAATTGACAGCCTTCCGTGCGACCACAACTGCATGATCGGTGCGGTGGTGGGGCAGGGCGGCGGGGTGGGGGTGTCGGCGGGGTGGGGGGTGGGTAACTCCGAGATGTTGTGGCGTGGCTGGCGAATACGGGGCTGATGCCGCCGTCCACGCATCGATCAGGAGGTGAAGATCATGAAGTTTCCTTCGCTGTTGCGCCGGGACGAATCGGCGGCACCGACGGACGACGACCGGGGCCGGACCGGGACGGTCGCCACCGACACCCGCACCGACGCGGGCGGCACCGACGGCAGCACCGAGCAGCGCCGAACGCCGACCGGCAACACCGTCGTCACCGGGCGGGCTGCCACCGACCGGAGCGCCGGCCCGGACACCGACCGGGCGACTCCCCAGCCCGACGCGGAGCGGGCCGCCGAGGCCCGGGCCGCCACCGCCCGCTCCACCGTGCACGGTGGCCGCAGCGGCCGCGCCGCCACCGAGACCACCGACCGCGACGGGACCGTGGACGGCCACCGCACCACGAGCCTCGACCGCGCTGTCGACGGCCACCGCACCGCCGAGGGCGACCGGATCGCCGACGAGGACCGGCGCGCCGACCGTGACCGGACCACCGACACCGTCGAGCGGGACGGCACCGTGGATGACCGGACGCCCGCCGGTGAGACCGATCGGGACGTACCGCCGGCACCCGTCGGCCCGCGACCCCGGGCCAGCCTGCTGGCCACGCTCGGCCTGATCGTCGGCGTCGGCAGCGTCCTGTTCGTGCTCACCGGCGCCCTCGCCGGTTACGGCATCGCGCTGGGCGCGGTCGGGGCGGTGCTCGCCGTACTCGGACTGATGGCCACCCGCCGGCGGCACATCGCCGGCAAGTCCGACGCACTGCTGGGCATCGCCTTCGGGCTCGGAGCGGTGGTGCTGGGCGTGCTCGCGATGACCGGTCAGTACGACTGGCCGACCACCGACGGGGACACCGTGGTCCGCTTCCGCGAGTGGCTTGATTCACAGTTTGTGGACCGCCTCTAACGGGCACTTTTCGCCCCGCCGGTGGTTCACCGGTGCCGGACGGTGCGAAACCGACCGTAGCCCGATCAGATCTGGTGGTTCACCAGCCGGGCGCACACGCTCGTCAGGGGCGGCGATTCGCCGCCCCTGACGTATGCCCGGGGAGGCTCGGGCCCTGACGTGGGTCGCCCGGCGAGTCGGGCCACGACCCATACGCAATGAATCTGCACCACTCGGGTGCCAAACGCAATGATCTGCCGCTGAATGCAAGGGTTCGCGGTGGATCCTGCTGGTCTTGCCCGCATACCGTTGAGCCACGGCGCCAGCCCGTGGGCCGACGGTGGCCGGGCGCGCCCGAGGCTTGGAGCAGGACAGATGACGATGGACGCCACCCGCCAACGGTTTCTGATGTGTCGGCCGACGTACTTCGCCGTCGACTACACGATCAACCCGTGGATGGATCCGACCGCCCCGGTCGACGTCGACCTCGCCGTACGGCAGTGGGAGCGGCTGCGGCAGGTCTACCTCGACCTGGGCCACACCGTCGAGGAGATCGCACCGGTACCGGGGCTGCCCGACATGGTCTTCGCCGCCAACGGCGGCACCGTGATCGACGGCAAGGCGATGGCGGTGCAGTTCCGCGACCCGCAGCGCGCCGACGAGGCCCCCGCGTACCGCGCCTGGTTCGAGGCCGCCGGCTTCGAGATGTACGACCCGAAGCACGTCAACGAGGGCGAGGGCGACGTCCTGCTGGCCGGCGACCACCTGCTCGCCGGCACCGGTTTCCGCACCGCGCACGCCTCGCACGCCCAGCTCCAGGAGGTCTTCGGATACCCGGTGATCACCATGCAGCTGGTCGATCCCCGCTTCTACCACCTGGACACCGCGCTGACCGTGCTCGACGAACGGACCGTGGCGTACCTGCCCGAGGCGTTCTCGCCGGGCAGCCAGGCCGTGCTCCGCCGGCTCTTCCCGGACGCGGTGCACGCCACCATGGCCGACGCGGAGGTGCTCGGCCTCAACGCGGTCAGCGACGGCCGGCACGTGGTGCTGCCCGAGCAGGCCACCGACCTGGCCGCCAAGCTGCGCGACCGGGGCTACCAGACGATCGGCGTCGACCTGTCCGAGCTGCGTCGGGCCGGCGGTGGCCCGAAGTGCTGCACGTTGCGACTCCGTCAGGGAAAGGCAGACCGATGATCGAGGACATGCTGCGGACCCCCGCCGCGGTGCAGGACTCGGAGCGGCACACCGCGCACAACTACCACCCGCTGCCGGTGGTGATCACCTCGGCCGAGGGTGCCTGGGTGACCGACGTGGACGGCAACCGCTACCTGGACTGCCTGGCCGGCTACTCGGCGCTGAACTTCGGTCACCGGCATCCGACGCTGGTCGCCGCCGCACACGCCCAGCTCGACAGGCTCACGCTGACCAGCCGGGCGTTCATCCACGACCAGTTCGCCGACTTCTGCCGGGAACTGGCGGCGCTGTGCGGCAAGGATCTGGTGCTGCCGATGAACACCGGGGCCGAGGCCGTGGAGACCGGCATCAAGGTGGCCCGCAAGTGGGGCTACCAGGTCAAGGGGGTACCGGCCGGCCAGGCGAACATCGTGGTCGCGGAGGGCAACTTCCACGGGCGGACGACCACGATCGTCAGCTTCTCCACCGACTCCGACGCCCGGGCCGACTTCGGGCCGTACACGCCGGGCTTCCGGATCGTGCCCTACGGCGACCTGGCCGCGCTGACCGAGGCGATCGACGAGCACACCGTCGCCGTGCTGCTGGAGCCGATCCAGGGCGAGCAGGGCGTGGTGGTGCCGCCCGAGGGCTACCTGCCCGGCGTACGGCGGCTGTGCACCGAGCGCGATGTGCTGTTCATCGCCGACGAGATCCAGTCCGGCCTGGGCCGTACCGGCGCCACGTTCGCCTGCGAGCAGGAGGGCGTCGTGCCGGACATGTACCTGCTGGGCAAGGCGCTCGGCGGAGGCATCGTGCCGGTCTCCGCGGTGGCCGCCGACGCGGACGTGCTCGGCGTACTCAAGCCCGGCCAGCACGGTTCCACCTTCGGCGGTAACCCCCTCGCCTGCGCCGTGGCGACCGAGGTGGTCCGGCTGCTGGCGACCGGCGAGTTCCAGCGCCGCTCCGCCGCACTCGGCGAGCGGCTGCACGCCGGGCTGCGCGGCCTGATCGGCAAGGGTCTGGTCGCGGTACGCGGCCGAGGTCTGTGGGCTGGCCTGGACATCGACCCGGCGCTGATGAGCGGCCGACAGGCCTGCGAACGGCTGATGGAGCGTGGGGTGCTGGCCAAGGACACGCACGGCTCGACCATCCGGCTCGCGCCGCCGCTGGTGATCACCGAGGAGGAGATCGACCACGCGGTGGCGCAGCTGACCGCCGTACTGGCCGACTGAGCTGTCGTACCGCCGGTGGCGCCGGGCCGACGGTCCCGGCGCCACCGGCGTCAGCGCGGCAGGCGCATCGCCATGGTCGGTGCCTCGGACATCACCGAGTCCGGGTTGTACGGCGCTCCCGCCGGGAACTCGTCCGGCCGGCCGACCTGTACCCCGGGATACAGCTCCACCATGTCACCGGCGCCGAGCACCCGGGACTGCTGGGGGGCCAGTGCCAGCCGGTCCGTCTCCGCCAGGGAGCCACCCGGCCGTACGCCCGAACCGTTGGTGCTGACGTCGGTCGCCACGACGTCCGCACCGCGCAGCTCCAGCCGCAGGTGGTTGCGGCTGATCCAGCGTCGCGCCTCGTCGTTGAGCCACTGGCCGAGCATGATGCCGCCGGAACCCTCCGGCGCCCGGCCGATCATCACCGGCTGGTCCTCGGTGAGCACGAAACGACGACGGATCAGGCCACCGACGCGTACCGCGAGAACCTCACTGCGCGGCCGGGGCCCGGCATCCCGCAGCCGCGAACCGTGCCGGGGGCAGGTGGGCACGCCGTTGCGCAGCGACGGCGGCGGCTGCCCGGTCGGCGCGCGGTCGATCCGGGCCAGGTCGGCGAAGGCTCCGCCGCCACCGGCACCGCCGAACAGCGTGCAGCCGGACTCGGGGCACCGCCACTCACGGGAGAGCAGCTTGGCACCGGCCGGTGAGGGCGGGCCGGCGACCGGGGTGTGACCGCCGCCGACGTGGGCGATGAAGACCGGGCCGCCGGCACCCGGCACCGGGGCGAGGACCCGGCCGGGCTGCTCCACCAGCCAGGGAAACCGCCCGCGTAGGCCGTCGAAGCGGACCCGGCTGAGCACCGGCAGGCCGAGCAGGTCGGCCACCTCCAGCATCCGGTCACCGGGGTTGTCGAGCACCTCCACCAGGCCGTCGTCGGCCCACCGACGCACCACCATCCGCTCGTTGGAGGTGAGGTCGGCGTCGGAGAGCATCCCGCGGTGCACGACCGCGTAGACCGGAACGCTGTCCTCCTCCAGGCTGCGCGCCAGCGCATCGATGACCATGCCGAGGCGCAGCGAACTCGCCGGCCGCCCACCGTCGAGATCCTGGTAGCGGATGATCTCCGCCAGGTCGAGCACCGCGCGGGCCAGTTGCGGGTCGGTGCAGACCCGACCCTCGATGGCGTCCAGCACCTTGCTGATCTCGAACCTCATCAGGCACTCTCCACGATCTCGTCGATCCGCCGGGCCAGTCGGATGTCACGCATGGTGACCCCGCCGGCCGAGTGGGTCACGCAGCGGAAGGTCACCGTGCGCCACCGGATGTCGATGTCGGGGTGGTGGTCCAGTTCCTCTGCCGTGGCGGCGACCCGGTCGACCACTGCGATGGCGTCCAGGAAGCTGACCAGCTCCACGGTTCGGGTGATCCCGGCGGGGTCTCCCGACCAGCCCGCCAGCCCACCCAGCTCGTCTCGCACCGCCTCGGCGGTGAGCACCTCTGCCATGGCCAGACCCTACCGGTGCCGACCGGCACCACCGCCACCCGCGACCCACCCACCCGATCACTCATCGGAGGCGGCAACATCAGGGAAGTAGTTCCATCCTGTTTGGGCTGGTCGGGGGGTCTTGACTGTGGGGTTGGTGGTGGTGGGTGGGCTGGTTGCGGGGTAGGTGATCTTTTGGTTGATCGTTTGGCGCGTCTCGTTTGGTTGTTAGCGGGTGATGTGGCTTTGGGTGAGGACGGTGAGGGCGCGTAGCAGGGTGGTGGCGTGGCGGTGGTTGCCGCGTAGTTGGTGGAGGATGCGCCAGTTCTTCAGGTCGGCGAAGCCGTGTTCGTTGGTGGCGTGTTCGCCTGCGATGAGGTTGTTGACGGCGTGTTGGTAGCGGGTTAGTGGGTGGGCGCGGGCGGGTCGGCGGCCGGTGATGATGGTGGGGTGGTCGTCGGGTTGGCCGGGGGGTTGGCGGCGTGGTCGTAGGCCGGGGTAGGGGCCGGGTTGGTCGTCGAGGTTGGTGAAGCCGAGGTCGCAGATGGCGGCTAGGTCGTGGTGGCGTAGGTGGGCGGGGATGCGGTGGCGGCGGGCTGCGGTGATCTCGGCGGTGCGGCCGGGGTAGGCGGCGGAGATCCACAGCAGGTTTCCGGTCAGGTCGGTGATGGACAGTACTGTCAGGCCGAAGGTTTTGTGTTTGCCGTTGTAGTGGGCGTGGCGGCGGCGTCGGTCGCGGGGGCGTTGGACGGGGATCAGGGTGCCGTCGAGCAGGACCACCTGTGTGTGGTGGCGGGCGCGGCGCAGGATCCGGGACAGTCGGGGCATCTGGGCGGCGAGGGTGGTGATCACCTGGTTGACCCAGCGGCGGACGGTGTTGGCGGAGATGCCATTGGCGGCGGCCAGGTCGGCCGGGCGTTGGTCGTGACGCAGCACGGCGAGGACGATCGCTGCTGCGGTGTGGTCGGGTAGCTTCCGCCATCGTGAGCGCACCTGGGCTCGGTGACGGCGGATGGCGGTGGTGACCGTGGTCAGTGTCTTCGTGGACAGCGGCAGACGGGACTGGTAGACAAGCGGCGAGCCCTCGGCCGGCGGGTTTTTGTGTGTCACGACCGAACACCCTGGCCGAGGGCTCACCTGTATGTCATGCAGGCCACGCTGGTGCTGGGCAAACGATCAACCCGGAGATCATCTCTTCGTGGACCTGCTCAATCACCCACCACCGCCCAACGGTCAAGACCTACTGACCAGCGGATTCAGGATGGAACTACTTCAGGGATGTTGTCGCCTCCGCCGCCGTCTGACACAGCAGAATCCCCGATGATGTCGCCCTCGGCGTGGTCCGTGGCGATGTTGGGCAGACGCTGGCCCCGAGGGTGGTCGTGGGGCCGGCCGTCAGCTCATCCGGCTGACGGCGGATCGCAGTCGGAGCAGGTCCCGACGGCGACGTTCGTAGGTGGTGGCCAGGCCGATCAGCGCCAGCCCGGCGGCGGCCAGAAAGGCCCACCGGGGCAGCAGGTCCCAGCTGCGCACCAGCTCGTACAGGGCCAACAGGCTCAGCGTGCCCGCGCCGAGCAGCACCGGCGCCTGCCAGCGGCGGACCGCACCGAGCAACGTCGCGGCGAGCGCGGCGGCGCCGAGCAGCAGTCGCCGCCAGGGGTCCGGGTCGGCGCCGAACAGCACGGCGGTCAGGCTGGGCAGCAGCAGGGCGGCCAGGCCCGGGCCGAGCGCGAGCCAACTGTTCAGTCCCGGCCGGGTACGCAGCCCCACCGCACCGGCGCCCAGCGCCACCGCCGCCAGCGGCACCGTGTACGCCTCCAGCACGCTGACCCCGCCGGCCGCCAGCAGCAGCCAGACGGCCAGCAGTTCGCTGCCCCCGCCGATACCGGCGAAGACCCAGCGTCGCTCGACCGACTCGTCCCGGCGCAACAGCCGGACCCCCGTCGCGACGCCCCACAGCACGCAGATCGTCGCGGCATGCCGGAGTGCGCCAAGGGTGAGCAGCAGCGCGAGCAGCGCCACCGCCTGCGCGGCGACGTCCAGCACCCGGGCCAGCAGCACCCCCGCTGCGGGGGCGGCGGAGGTCCCGAACGCCGTTCGGGTGGTTCCCGCCGTCGGCGCAACAGTCGGTGGAGGCCCTGCCGGTCGCGGCGGGCTCCACCGGCTCGACGGCAGCGTCGCGGCGAGCGCGAGGGTGAGCGCGGCGACACCGAGCACCGCGAACGCCGCCACCCGCGGCGGCTGCCCGCCGGCCAGCGGTGCGGTGACCGCGAACCCGGTCGCCGCCGCCACCGCCACCAGCCAGCCGAGTACGCGTACCGGCACCCCACGCGCGGCCACGCCGACGACCGTGGCCGCCACCACCAGCAGTCCCAGCGCGCCCAGGGTGCCCGCCCGGGTGGCGTGCAGGTTGAGCAGTCCGGCGACCGCCAGCACCAGACCGACCGGCAGGGCCACCGCACCGAACCGTCCGCCCGGGCGGGACAGCGCGACGGTCAGCAGCAGAGCCACCCCGCCGAGCAGCGCCACCGCCGGCACCACCGGCCACGGCGTGGCGGCGGCGACCAGCAGCACCGGACCGGCCGCGGCCACGAAGGGCAGCACCGCACCGGCCACCCGCCAACCATCGGTACCAGCGCCCCTGTCACCGGCGACGCGTGCGTCGTCGCCACTGCCACCGGCGGCGCGTGCGTCGTCGCCACTGTCACGGCCACCCGGACCAGCGCCGACACCCGCAGCGCCACCCACGGCACCCGGCTGCGCGCCGGGCCCCGCGGCCCGCGCGGCGTCGACTGGCCGCGTCTCGGGGCGGGGGCGCGAGGCCGGCCAGACGGCCAGCGCCGCCGCCAACGCCAGCAGTGCCATGGTCAGGCCGACCGGCAGGGCGTCCGGTGCCGCCCTTGTCGCTGGCGCGCCGGACCACGGTGCGGACGGCGGCCCGTACGGCGTCAGCAGGGCGGACAGCACCATCGGTAGGGCCGCCACCGTCGCCACCGTGGCCAGCACCAGCCCGGCCACCGGCAACAGCCCCGCCGGGCTAGCCCGGAATCCGGCGAGCGCGACAAGCGACGTCGCCACCGCCGCGTACACCGTCACCTGCTCCGCACCCGGCACGGCCAGGGGCGACAGGCCGGTCAGCACGGCCACCACGGCAAGCCCGGTCGAGGCGTACCCGGCCAGTTCGGGCCAGGATCGACGCAGCGCGAGCAGCGCCACCGCCGGCAGCGTGACGGCGGCCAGCGCGCCCCGAGCCTGCCACCACGGCGGGGCACCGACGCCGATCAGCGCGATCGCCGCCGCCGCCGGTACCACGAGCACCGCGGCAGCCAGCCCGCAACCAGCCACCGTCCGCCGCACCGGGTCGCCGCCCCGGCCGGCGACCGCCACGCCGAGGCCGACGGCCAGGACCACCGCGCAGGCGCTACCGGCACCGATCGGGTCGGCCAGCCCGACCAGCAGCCCGTGCCCGAGCAGTGCCGCACCGGCCGAGGCCGAGGTGAGCGCCGCGACGGTGGGCAGCGTCGGGCGGACCACCGCCGCGAACAGCAACACCACCCCGACCGCGAGGTCGATCGCGACCACCGCCGGCCACGGCGCGGCCCAGGCCACCGGCACGGCGAAGGTGGTCGCGGCGAGACCGCTCGTCAGCACCGCCGACTGCGCCGCCCGGGGCAGCAGCACCGCCACCGCCACCGAGGTCAGTGCCACCGCCACCGGCAGTTGCCACCCCCACGCGAAGGCCGGCCCCGCCGTGGCCCCTCGCCACGGCGGCAACGACCGACCCACGGCGGCACCCGCCAGCAGCAGGCCCGCCAACGTCGCCAGCAGCCCGCCACCGCCGGCCACCAGCAAGGTACCCACGCGTGGACCGGGCCGCCAGTCGGGCGGGAGCAGCCGTACCGCACCGGCCAGTCCGGCCGCGACCAGCGCTGCCACCAGCAGCCACACCGAGGCGCGTAGCTCCACCACCGGGCGGACCACCGCAGCGGCCAGCACCGGCACCAGCGCGCCGGCCGCCAGCGCCTGTACCGACCCGCCACCGGCCAGCAACGCCGCGCCGAAGGCGGTGAGTGCCACCAGCAGCATCGGCCCGCCGGCCAGCAGCGGTACCCCGGCCGCCCGACCGACCAGCAGGGGCACCAATGCGCAGCCCGCGGCGAGTAGCAACCAGCCGGCGAACCAGGCCCAGGCCAGGAGCGTCCCGGCCAGCCGCACCGCCGGTGTCGTCGCGGCCCCCTCGTCCGCGACGACACCGGCCCGCCGCCGCAGCGCGACGACCACCGCCAGGTCGACCAGTGCCACCCCGACGAAGACCACCGCCCACCCGGCCGGTTCCGGACGGAACTCGGCAGCCAGCAGCGGCAACAGCGGCTGAACGACCAGCAGCGCGGCGAACCACGGCACGGCCAGGCGGCTGATCCGGGCGTAACCGACCGTCACCGCCGCGCTGATCGCCACCACCAGGGCGGCGTACCGGCTGCCCGGCCAGGCGGTCACCCCGAACAGGTCGACCGACCAGGCGGCGTATCCGTCGAGCAGTACCAACAGCAGCCCGACGGCGGCGAAGGTCTCGGCGGTGCCGCGCAGTCCCCGCCGACGTGCGATCAGCGGCACCGCCAGCAGCAGGGCGGTGAACGCCAGCAGGATGGCTGCCCGACCAGCCACCCCGACCGACGCCCAGGCGACCGCGGTGAAGACCGTCGCCGCCGTGCCGAGCAGCAGTCCACCCAGGACGAAGAGCAGGCCCTGCACCGTCCGCGTCGACGTCTCCGCGCCACCCGGGCGCACCGGGACGGACGCGGACCGGCCACCGGTCGACACCGGAGCGGTCGCCGGATGCCCGCCGACGGCCGGTACGGCGCGGTGGCCCGGCGGCGTGCTGGACACCGGGAACTCGGCCCGGACCGCGGCGGCCAGTTCGGCCCGCCGCCGCACGGTGTCCAGCCGCCCGACCAACCCCTCGTACGCCTGACGGGCCCGCTGCACCTCACCGCCCAGCGCGACGATCTCCCGGTCGAGCCGGATCACCTCGGCGGCGGCCTGGTGCGGCGGTCGGCCGCAGCCGGTGCAGCCGGAGGTCAGATTCGCCGGGCTTCCGCAGGCCGGGCAGGGGTAGGCGTTGTCCACGCCGTCATCCTCGACGGCCGGGCGCCGCCGGCACCAGAGTGCGCGTACTCAGGAGCGGGTGTGCTCGAAGACCCAGGCGGCGTACCCGGGATGGCCACACTCGACCCGGGTGACCAGGATCTCCGGCACCTCGTACGGATGGCTGGCCCGCAACTGCTCGACCAACGCGTCGACCCGGTCGGGCGCGGTCTTGAACTGCACCGACCATTCGGTGCTGGTCTCCACGCCCGACCGCCACCAGTATGTGCTGTCCACCTGGCCACCCACCTGCGCGCAGGCCGCCAACCGCCCGGCCACCGCGGCGGCGGCCAGCAGATCGGCGACCGACCGCGCGTCGACCACCGTCGTCACCACGCTGATCTGCTCCACCCGCGCACCCTACGTCGCGTCGTCGCGGTTGGTCGCGATCCACTCGTCTATCCGACTCCACCATTCGTAGAGCCAGTCGATGCGCTCCTGTCGGCCGGTCGGCACCTCCTCCGGCGGCACCGACCAGAACCGCATCACCAGCCGCTTGTCCATCGGCAGTTCCCGCCACACGTCGGTGACGGTGAGCATCCGGTCCAGGCCGGTGTGCGCCACGAAGATCACCCCGGCGTCCGGTGCCGCGTCCAGCGCCGCCAGCAGCCCACCCGGCTGTGGGGCGAGCACGTGCCGCATCGCCTCCGCCTTCAGCGCCATCCGCTCGTGTCCCCGGTCGCGCAGCCGGGCGATGGCCCGCAGCCGGCGTTTCGGGGTGAAGTTGCTGCCCTCGGGAAAGATCACGAAGGCGTCGTCCTCGTCCAACCCGGTGGCCAGATGCCCGACCTGCTCGGTCAGCGAGCCCCGCCCGTCGTGCCCCGGCGCGATGAACCGGCTCGGCAACCGGTTGAGCAGCACGTCGATCGCCGGATCCCACTGAAGGGTGTCCTTGAGCACGATCCGTGGCTCCCGCCGGAACCAGTTCACCAGCGCGTGGATCAGGATGAACGAGTCACCCGGACCGGCGTGCCGGCACAGCACCAGTTCCGGCCGGCCCGGCAGGGCGGTGTCCGGGTCGGTACCGACCACGTCGATGCGCAGTCGCAGCATCCACCGGGCCTGCCAGAAGAACACCCGCAGGAACCAGCCGGCCAGCACGTAGTGGGCCCGTTGGAAGGCGGGTGCGCGTACCCGCCAGCCGAACCCGGAGCCGACCCAGAGCCCGAAGAGGCTCAGCAGCGCCGCGGCGTCCCAGACCAGGTAGAAGCAGCCGAGCCAGAGCAACCGCAGGGGACGCAGGTGCCCGGGAACGAACGGGGACACGGCGAGGGCGAGCAGGGCCCACAGCGGCACCGTGGTGACCAGCAGGATCGCCAGCAGCACCACGCCCGGTGCCAGCAGCAGTCGACGCAGCCAACGCGGCGGTAACGGCATCAGCGTTCCAGGTTGGCCAGGTAGTGCCGGGAGGCCGAGTAGGCCCGGCTGATCCGTCGGCCCACCGCCGCCATGTCCCGGTACGCCCACGGAGTGTCGTCGCGTGGCTCGAGCCCGCCGGTCGGCAGCACGTGCACCTCCACCCCGTCGGGCAGGGCGGCCATCTCGCGGGCGAACCGGTGCCGGCGGGCGATCTCGAACGCGACCTGGGCGATCTCCCAGGGGCGCCGGGGCGGTGCCAGCGCCCGCTCGATCCGGCCCACCTGGAGTACGAAGATCCGGCTGGCGCCGGCCGCGACCGCCTCGCCGATCGGGATGGAGTTGACGATCCCGCCGTCCACGTAGTGCTGATCACCGATGCGGGCCGGCGGCAGCAGGCCCGGCACCGAGGCGGAGGCGAGGACCGCCGGCACCACCGGCCCGCTGACGAACCAGTGCTCGGCGGCCCGCTCGATGTTCGCCGCGCAGCAACGGAACGGAATCTTCAGATCGGCGAAGGTGGTCTGGGCACCGAGTTCGTTCTCCAACAGCTTGCGCAGTGGCCGGGGCGAGTGCAGGTGGGTACGGGCGGCGAAGCGTCGCAGTTGCCGGGCGACCGAGTCGCCGTACACCTCGCTGGCCTCCGGGGAGGCCCAGAGCCGTACCAACCGGTCGGTCACCGCCTCGGACGGGTCGGCCGCCACCAGGGCGCCGTTGACCGCGCCGATGGAGGTGCCGAGCACCAGGTCGGGCCGGATTCCGGCCCGGAACAGGGCGCGCAACATGCCCACCTCGACCGCGCCCAGGACGCCCCCGCCGCCGAGCACGAAAGCCACCGGTCCCCGCGCCATGCCGTTCATCCTGGCACGGCCGGGCACCGACGGTCCCCTCCCGTACGCCCTCGCACCCCTGGCACCCCCCACCGCTACGCGACGCCACCGGCCGGTCGCACCCACCGATATGCATCGAGGCCCGTTGACAGGTGAGCAACATTCGCGCAACCTGATACCGCTCCCACCTATGAGGCAGGTGCGATCCGTGAAGCCAGCGCTGCAGCCCGGCCGGTTGCTGGCCACCAGATACCGGCTGATCGACCAGATCGGCTCCGGCGGCATGTCGGTGATCTGGCGGGCCCACGACGAGGTACTCGACCGGGTGGTCGCACTGAAGGTGCTCGCCCCGTCACTGGCCGCCGACGCCAGGTTCCGCGACATGGTCCGCGAGGAGGCCCGCGCCGCCGCACAGTTGGTCCACCCGAACGTCACCTCGGTGCACGACTACGGCGAGACGGTGTCGCCGGACGGCGCCATCACCTCGTTCGTGGTGATGGAACTGCTCGCCGGTGAGGAGCTGGAGTTCCGGCTCACCGAGGGTCCGCTGCCGTGGCCACAGGCGGTGGAGATCGGCGCCCAGGTCGCCGACGCGCTGGCCGCCGCGCACCGGCTCGGCATCGTGCACCGGGACATCACCACGGCCAACGTGATGATGACCCAGGTCGGCGCGAAGGTGCTCGACTTCGGCATCGCCACCCGGATCGGCGCCCCGGACGACGACGAGGACGGTGCCACCTTCGGCACCCCCGCCTACGTGGCGCCGGAGCGGCTCGACGGCGCGCCGGCCCAACCGGCGACCGACGTCTACTCGCTCGGGGTGCTGCTGCACGAGACCCTGACCGGCCGGGTGCCGTACCCGGCGGACACCTGGGACGAACTCACCGTGGCGCTCGCCGAGCGCCCGCCGCCGTCGCTGGCCGGGGTGCCGGGGTTGCCGGCCACGGTGGCCGAGATCTGTCTGCGCTGCCTGTCGCGGGATCCTGCCGACCGTCCCACCGCGCGACAGGTGGCCACCGTGCTGCGTGACCAGATGCTGCCCGCCGATCCGCAGGCCAACACGATGCTCGCGCCCACCGTCACGCTGCCCACGACGGGCCGCCCCGACGTGGCCGCCCCGGCTCCCGCCTGGGTCCTACCGACCGTCGGTCCCGCCGCTCTGCAGCCTGCTCTCGCCGGGGCCCTCTCCGGCGCGCCGGCAGGCACCTCGGTCGCTCCGGGTGGCACGGTCGACGCCGCCGGGCAGCCGGACGGGCGCGACGCGCAGACCGCCACCGGGCTGGTCGACGGCGGGTCCGTACCGGTCTCCGGGGTGGATCCGGGGCGGGGGCGGCGGCTGCCGCGCCCGGCACCGGTGACCGGCGACGACCCGCGGCGGGGGCGGCGACCGTGGCGCCCGCTGCTCGTCACGGCGGCCGTGGTCACACTGATCGCTACGGCGCTGACGGTGCCGGCGCTGCTGCCGGACGACGACGCCGGACCGCCCGCCGTGCTGCCCACGACCGGACCGACGGCGACGGCCGAGCCGGCCCCACCGGACGACACCGTCAGCGTGCCGCCGAGCCCCGCACCGTCGAGCACCTCGGCCACGCCAGCGGCGACGACCGGCGCGCCGAACCCGCCCCCGGGTGGCGACAGCCTCGTCGAGGCCGCGAACCGCTTGGACGAGGTGATCGGTGCCGGTCTCGCCGACGGTGGCATCCGTGACGATGTCGGCCTCGACCTGCGCAACGAACTGCGCAACCTGACCCGGGAGGTGACCGGCGGCGAGGGTGAGTTGGGGCCCGGCGTCGCCCGGCTCCGGGAAAAGGTCTCCATCCGACTGCGCGAGAAGGGTCTGAGCCCGGCGTACGCGCAGCAGTTGGACGCGGCGATCACCGCGCTCGGTGCCGCGCAGGTCTGAGCGGCACGACCGGTCAGGCCGGGGTGACCCGGGCCGGCTCGCGGACCGCGGCCCGGGGGGTCGCGGCCGCGAGGAAGCGGCGGTACACCTCCTCGTAGCCGGCGGCCATCCGCTCGGTGGAGAAGGTCCGGGCCACGTGCGCCACGCAGTCCTCCGGGGCGAGATCGACGGACCGCCGCAGGGCCGCCGGCAGTTCGTCCGGCCGCTGGCAGATCAGCCCGCTCACCCCGGGGCGGACCAGTTCCGGCACCGCGCCCCGGTTCAGCGCCACCACCGGCGTTCCGGTCGCCATCGCCTCCAGCATCACGATGCCGAACGGCTCCTCCCACTGGATCGGCATGACCAGGCAGCGCGCCTCGACCAGCAGCCGCAGCACGGCCTTCCGGTCGGCGTCGAGCACCACCGTGACGTCCGGCCCGAGCATCGGCCGGATCACCTCGTCGTAGTAGCGCCGCTCGGCGGGCTCGTTGCACTTGCCGGCCAGCACCAGCGGCAGACCGGCCGCCCGGCAGGCCCGGATGGCCAGTTCCGGCCCCTTGTCCGGGCTGAACCGGGCGAGCCACAACACGGGTCCGTGGCTGGGGGCCTCCTTGCGCGGGAAGCCGTCCAGGCTCATCGCGTTGTGCACGGTGCCGACCCAGGGCAGCTGCGGGTTCAACCCCCGTTGGGTGTGTGAGATCGCGACCAGGCCGACCCCCCGGTCGGTGTCGCTGAGCACCGTGCCGTACTCGCCCACCGGGTTGCCGTGCACCGTTGCCACGGTGGGTACCTGCCGTCGCCCGGCCACCAGCGGACCGATCGTGCTGTGGTCGTGCACGATGTCGAAATCGGCCGCACTGAGCAGATGGTTGACCCGGGCCAGGTGGGCCAGTTCGGGCAGCGCCTCACCGAGGCGGTCGAACTGCAACTCGTCGAGGGTGGCGAGGAAGTCGGCGGCGGTGCCGTGCGCCGCGCCGGCACCCATCAGCGTCACCGCGTGCCCCCGGGCGATCAGGGCGTCGACCAGACCGGCCACCACGTGTTCCAGTCCGCCGTAACCCGGCGGCGGCACCGACAGCCAGGGCGGCACGACCATGGCGATCCGCAACCGCTGCTCGCGCGCAAGGTTGTCGGCCACGTGCCCTCCCCGTTGCTGTGCGGGGGCGTCGACCCCGATCGGCTCCCTTGCTGGGATCGAGCGTCTTCCCGGTCCCGGCATGGACAAACCGGGCGCCGGATCGTCGGTTCAGCCGCCGACCAGCAGGTGGTCGCGTACCATGCACACGCCCTCGGCCGACCAGGCGATCCGTTCCGCCTGATCCCGCTCCCACCAGGACCGCACCACCCCGCTCAGGGTCACCGTGTCGCCGCGTACCTGGACGATCACCCGTTCCGTGCCGATCCCCCGCATCAGGGCCCGTTGCACGTCAGTGCGGATCCGGTCGACGTCGGCCGGCGCGGCGGGCCGCACCTCGACCAGGTTGGTGACGCCGCGTACGCCCCGCAGCCGGCGCAACTCCCGCTCGGCGGTACGCCGCTGCCAACCGAACTCCACCGCGCCGCGTAGCATCAGCCACCCGTCGGCGACGGTGAGGTCCAGCCGCTCGGCCGGCACGAAACTGTGCCACTCCAGCGCCCGGCTGGCCGCGATCGCCAGGTCGCCGTCGGTGATGTCGACCGGACCGGTGGGCCGCACCTCGATGTCGTCGGCGACCGCCCGCACCCCGCGTACCCGTTGGGCCCCACGCACCGCCGCCCACCTGCGGGCGGCGCTGTCCACGCCGCCGGCCAGCGACACCACCCCGTCGCGCACGCTCACCCCGATGTCGGTCGAGCGCACCTGCGCGTCCCAGGCGAGTTCGGCGAGCACGTCGCGCTGGATCTGGTCGTCGCTGCGGGTGGCCGTCGCCGTGGTCATGACACCCTCCGGTCCGCTTCGGCAGTCTCCGTCGCCGATGTTGCCGGCCGGCGGGGTGAGCGTGGTTCACCCGGTGTGGGTGAACCGGGCCCGGAACGGAGGAAGGGCGGCGGGCGCCGTGGCCAACCCCCTTGGCCACGCCACCCGCCGCCCCGGAGGGAGGAAGCAGGTCCTGTCTCGTTAGGACGCCTCGGCGAGCGTCACGGTTGCCGTCGCCTCGGCTCCATTTCGCTGGTACGTCACCTCGACCTGGTCACCGACCTTGCCGGCCTGGACGGCGGCCACCAGGTCGTTGGAGTCGTTGATCACCTTGTCGCCGAACCGGGTGATCACGTCACCCTGTTGCAGCCCGGCCCGCTCGGCCGCACTGCCCGGGTTCACCGCACCGATCAGCGCGCCGCCGTCGGGCGCCGCGTTCACGCTGACCCCCAGCGACGGGTGGCTGATCTTCTCGCCGCGCTGGAGCTTCTCCGCGACGTCCTTGGCCTTGTTGCTCGGGATGGCGAAGCCCACGCCGATGTTGCCGGTGTTGCCCTGTCCCGCGGTGGCGATCGCGGTGTTGATGCCGATCACCTCGCCCCGGGTGTTCACCAGTGCGCCCCCCGAGTTGCCGGGGTTGATCGGCGCGTCGGTCTGCAGCAGCCCGGAGATCGAGCTCACCGCCTGGCCGGGGAGCTGCTGCCCCCCGCCGGCCTGGATGGTGCGGTCCCGGGCGCTGAGGATCCCCGCGGTGACCGAGCCCTGCAGGCCGAGCGGACTGCCCAGGGCGAGCACCTGGTCGCCGACCTGCATCGCGTCGCTGTCGCCGAGGGTGGCCGGCTGGAGATCGGTCAGCCCGTTCGCCTTCAGCACCGCGAGGTCGGTCTTCGGGTCGGTACCGACGACCTCGGCCTGGGTGCTGGTGCCGTCGGCGAAGAAGACCCGGACCGTGTCGCCGCCCCCGGCGATCACGTGGTTGTTGGTCAACACGTAGCCGTCGGCACTGAGCACCACGCCGGAGCCCTCACCACTGCCGGTGCTGATGGACACCACGCTGTCCTGCACCGACGCGGCGATGCGCGGCAGGTCGGCACCGTCGATCACGGGTGCGGCGCTGTAGGTGCGGGTGATTCCGCCGCCGTCGCTCAGCGCCAGGGTGAGCGCCCCACCGGCGACGCCGCTGCCCAGCATCAGGGCGAACACCGCCACGCCGGCCCCCGCCAGCTTGGCGATCCTGCCGAGGCGGGGACCGCTGGACGGCGTGGGGGCCCACGGGTTCGGCTGCCCCGGGTAACCGCCCGGAGTTCCGCTCTGCCCCGGGTAGCCGCTCGGCGTTCCGGCGGCCTGCACCGGATACCCGGGCTGCCCGGCACCGGGCCCGGTCGGCTGGGCACCGCTCCAGGCGGGCTGGCCGGGGTACCACGGGTTTGTGGGGTAGCGGGCGCCGGGCTGGTGCGGGTGCTGGTACGGGTGGCCGCCGGTCGGCGCCCAACCAGGCTGACCGGAGACCGGCTGTGCCGCCGGGGTCGAGCCGGCGGCCGGGGCCGGCTGACTCGGCGCGGCGTCCGGGCCGACCGGCGACGGATCGACGGCCCGGACCGGTACGGTCGGCGCCTCGACCGTCGGGTCGGCGTCGGGACGGTCAGTGGACGGAGAGTCGGACCGCGCGTACTCGGCGCGGGACAGCTCGGGTTGCGACGGCTCGGCGTCGGTGGGGGCCGGCCGCCGCGGGTCGGACTCGTACTCGGTCATGCCCCTACCTTCTCCCATCGCTCTGCGTCCCGCCTTGGGCGGAACTGAGGATTGGCTGAAAATCACTGGTCGTCGATGTCGGTGGCCGGTGCGAGCGGCAGCCGTACCCGGAAGGTGGCGCCACCACCCGGCGTCTCGGTCACCTCTACCGTCCCCTGGTGCACGGTCACCAGCGCGGCGACGATGGCCAGGCCGAGACCGGTGCCGGTGTTGCCGTCGGTTCGCCGGGTACGCGAGGCGTCCACCCGGTAGAAGCGCTCGAAGACCCGCTCCGCCTGCTCGGCGGTGAGCCCCGGCCCGGTGTCGGCCACCTCGACCACCGCCAGGTTGCCGGGCTCGGCACGCAGCCGCAACGTCACCGCCGCACCGGGCGGGGTGTGCCGCAGCGCGTTCGTCATCAGGTTGCCGATCACCTGCCGCAACCGGGCGTCGTCGCCACGTACCACCAGCGGCCCGGAGCCGGGCTCGATCTCCAGCTCGATCCGCCGGTCCGGTGCCGTCGCACGGGCCGCCGCCACCGCGTCCGCGGCCAGCACCGGCAGCTCCACCGGGGCGAGCGAGAGCGGTCGTTCGCGATCCAGCCGGGCCAGCAGCAGCAGGTCCTCCACCAGCAGCCCCATCCGGGCCGCCTCGTCCTCGATGCGCCGCAGCAGCTCGGAGGTCTGCTCCGGCGCCCGGGCCGCACCCTGACGGTACAGCTCGGCGAAGCCGCGGATGGTGGTCAGCGGGGTACGCAGCTCGTGCGAGGCGTCCGCGACGAACTGCCGCATCCGTTCCTCGGAGCGGCGGGCCCGGGCCTCGGAAGTGCGGGCCCCCTCGGCGGCCTCCCGGGCCGCGGACTCCGACGCCGCCCGGGCGGTGAAGGCCATCTCGATCTGACTGAGCATCGCGTTCAGGGCCCGGGACAACCGGCCCAGTTCCGAGGTCGGGCAGGGTTGGCCGTCCTCCGGGTCCGGGACCCGGCGACTGAGATCACCACCGGCGATGGCGGCGGCGGTGCGTTCGATCTCCACGAGCGGCTTGAGGCTGGTCCGGACGATCGCCGCGCCGATCGAGGCGAGCAGCACCAGCACCGCCCCACCGACCAGCAGGTCGATCCAGATGAGCCGCTTCACCGCCTGTTCCACGTCGGTGAGGTGCTGCCCGATCGCGGCCCACTGCCCGTTGGGTAGCTCGGTGTAGAGCATCCGCCAGCGCACGTCGGTGCCTCGCGCCCGGGTATCGAACGGTTTCCCGGCCAGTTGCTGGAAGCCGGCGGCGTCCTCGGGCCAGTGCGGCAGGTCGGCAGCGTCGAACCGGCGTTCGTCGAACCCGTAGTCTTTGACCAACCCGGTGCTGCGGCTGGTCACCACCACCACGTAGTCGGTGGGGATGACCGAGTCGGGCGGGATGTAGACCTCCGCCCAGGGCTTGCCGGCCAGATCGCTCTCGATGGTTTCGACCGCGCTTGTCAGCTCCTCGTCCACCTGGTCGACCAGGTAGCTACGAAGAAAGATCGTGGTCAGTGAGGCGATCACCAGCAACGCGGCGGCGACCAGGGCCAGCACGGCCGCGACGAGCTTGACCCGCAGCGGTACCGCGCGGAGCCGGGTCTTGCCCTGCTGTACCGCGTTCACGCCGCCGGCTTGCGCAGGACGTACCCGACGCCGCGCAGGGTGTGGATCAGCCGGGGATCGGTCGTGTCGACCTTGCGGCGCAGGTACGAGATGTACGACTCGACGATGTTGTCGTCGCCCCGGAAGTCGTAGTTCCACACGTGGTCGAGGATCTGCGCCTTGGACAGCACCCGGTTGGCGTTGAGCATCAGGTAGCGCAGCAGCTTGAACTCGGTCGGCGACAGCTGCACCCGCTGACCGGCCCGGTACACCTCGTGGGTCTCCTCGTCCAGCTCCAGGTCGGCGAAGGTGAGCCGGGCGGGTGCCTGCTCGCCGGTGCTGGTGCGGCGCAGCACCGCCCGGATCCGGGCGGTCAGCTCCTCCAGGCTGAACGGCTTGGTCACGTAGTCGTCGCCGCCCAGGGTGAGCCCACGGATCTTGTCGTCGGTGGCGTCGCGGGCGGTGAGGAAGACCACCGGCGTACGGGTGCCGCCCTCGCGCATCATCCGGATCACCTCGAACCCGTCGAGGTCAGGCAGCATCACGTCGAGCACCACCAGGTCGGGGCGATGATCCCGGGCCGCGCTCAGCGCGGCGCTGCCGCTGGTGGCGGTGGCCACGTCGAATCCCGCGAAGCGCAGGCTCGCGGAGAGCAGTTCGAGGATGTTGGGATCGTCCTCGACGACGAGCAGTCGCGCCTCGGTCTGGGTAGCGGCCATGCCGCCCATCATCCGCGCAGACACTGCGCCTCCGCTGGGCGGATCCTGGAAAAAGCCTGTGAGCGGCAGGACCCGCGCCGCTCTCACCACCCGGGTGACCCCGCGCCGACTGTCAGGCGGCCAACGGCAGCTCCCGCTCCGGCTCCCCCGCCACCGCTCCGGGTGACGTCGCGGCCGCGGACCGGGGCGTCACCGGTAGCACCGCCGCTGCCGGTCGCGCCGGCACGCGCACCGGCTGGGCGGGCCCGGCGACCACGGACGCCGGCTGCGCGGCTGGCATCGACGGTACGAGGTGCACGGCCGATTCGGCGACCCGGGCGAGCGCCCGCCGGTCGGTGGAGCGGGCGGGGTGCAGCGGCGCGGCGATGTCGACCCGGACCGTCAGCTTCCGCACCGCGAGCATCCGCCGCACCGAGCGCAGCAGGGTCTCGTCGCCGACGAAGGCCGGGGCCGTGGTGGTCTCACCGGTCAGCCCGCAGCGGTAGCCGATCCGCAGCGGCACGACGGGCGCCCCGGCGTCGATCGCCGCCTGGAACATCGCCGGCCGGAAACCGTTCGCCGGCCGGCAGGACGCGGCGCCGCCGCACCAGGTGGTGCCCTCCGGAAAGACCGCGACCGAGCGGCCCGACCGCAGCGCCGAGGCGACCCGGCCCACCGTGGCGGGCAGCCCACGAGGCCGGGAGCGATCCACGAACACGGTGCCGGCCGCGCGGGCGAGCAGGCCGATCAGTGGCCACCGGCGTACCTCCTGCTTGGCCACCAGCCGGGCCGGCGCGACCGCGAGCAGCGCCAGGACGTCCCACCAGGAAACGTGGTTGGCGACCAGCAGGGCCCGCCGTCGGGGCAGCCGACCGCGCACTTCGAGGCGTACCCCGCAGGCGCGGGCCGTGGTCCGGGCCCAGCCGCGCAGCGCGGCCTGACGCTCCTGCGTCGGCAGCGCCGGAAGCAGGGCCGCCAGCCCGATGCCGAGTCCGAGCATGCCGAGCAGGCCGGCGGCACGGCCCAGTTGCCGCAGCACCGGGATGGTGGGTGCTTCGCCCGGGCCGGGGAGACAGGCCGGGCCACAGCCGGAGCTGGGCCGCCACAGCGGGCTCACGGTTGCCCGCCGAGGAAGTGCCGCAGATAACGCGGGTTGATCCGGTCCATCGAGAGCAGGACGTAGAAGTCGGCCACCCCGAAGTCCGGGTCGTACGCCGGTTCGCCGCAGACCTGGGCGCCGAGCCGCAGGTAGCCGCGCAGCAGCGGCGGGACCAACCGGGCCGATCCGGCGATCGTCTCGGTCGGCACACCCGGTTCGGCGAACCAGGGGCGCAATGGCCGGACCCGCAGCTGCGGGGGTGCCAGGTGCTTCGCCCGGGTCTGGGCCCAGACCTCGGCGGCGGCGAGGCCACCGTCGGCCACCGGCACGGAGGCACACCCGCCGAGCCAGCGCAGCCCGCGCAGGTGCAGGTAGCGGGCGATGCCCGCCCACATCAGGTTGATCACCGCCCCGCTGCGGTGCGCGGGGTGCACGCAGGACCTGCCGGCCTCGACCAGTTGGGTCCGCAACGGGTCGAGCGCGCTCAGGTCGAACTCGCCCGCCGCGTATCGGCGGCTGGTCCGTCCCGGCGGAAGCAGCCGGTACGTGCCGACCACCTCACCGCTGCTCTCCTGGCGCACCACCAGGTGGTCGCAGTACGTGTCGAAGACATCGCGGTCGAGGCCGGCCGCGTCGAGGGACACGGTGGCGCCCAACTCGCCGGCGAACACCTGATGACGCAGGCGTTGCGCGGCCTCGACCTGGCTGGGGCTGTCGGCGATCGAGAGGATGTAGCCGCTGGTCGTCAGTGCGACGTCCACGGCTGGCAGAACGGCCATGCCTTCTGTGTAGCGCCCGGTCGGTTGCCGGCCATGGTGACCGGTGATGTCGATCCGGTGAACGCCGGTCGGCGGCCGGTGGCCGACCCGCCGCGCCGGCCGTCGGCGACGGCGTGCGAGGCTGCCGGTGTCGGCGACGAGGCCGCGCGGGCGGAGGGGCTTGATGATCATCGAGGGACGCTTCAACGGACCACCGGGCTCGGGCAACGGCGGTTGGAGCGCCGGGGTCTTCGCCACCGCGTACGGCGGGCACGGTCCGGTCGAGGTGACCCTGCGCCGGCCGCCGCCGCTGGACACGCCGCTGAGCCTGGTCGACGCACAGGTGCTCGACCCGGCCGGCGAGGTGATCGCGCAGCTGCGCCCGGCGGGCGATCTCGGCGAGGCCGTCCCCCCGGTGGACCTGGCGTCCGCCCGGGCCGCGTCGGCGGCGTACCCGGGGCTGGTGGAGCACCCGTTCCCCGGCTGCTACGTCTGTGGTCCGCAGCGCGCCGACGGCCTGCGGATCTTTCCGGGTCGGCTGCCGGACGGCCGGACGGCCGCGCCGGTACGGGCACCCCGGCAGGTCGTCCCCGCCACGGTCTGGGCCGCCCTGGACTGCCCCGGCGGCTGGGCGGTGATCGGTGCCGGCCGGCCGTACGTGCTGGGCCGGATCGCGGCCCGGATCGAGGCGCTGCCCCGCCCCGACGACGAGTGCGTGGTGACCGGTGCGGTGATCGGCACCGAGGGCCGCAAGGCGCTCGTGCACACCAGCCTGTACGCCCCGGACGGTCGCCCGCTCGGTCACGCCCGGGCGACCTGGATCGCCGTGTAGACCCGGCGGTCGATCGGCTCGTACCTGGGGATGAGACGTCTCCTGCCTGAGACGGAGCACGATTTCCCGAACGAGCCCGATTGAATTACTTGACCATTAACGTCACGCTGTGCAACGGCGCACCCCGGCGCCACACGGGAGGAGAACGATGACCGACGGGCGACCAAGCCCCACCAACGACGCCCAGATCGTGGTTTCCGGTCTGACCAAGCGGTACCGCAACGTGCTCGCGGTCAACAACCTGTCGTTCACGGTCGAACCGGGTCGGGTCACCGGCTTCCTCGGCCCGAACGGTGCGGGTAAGACCACCACCCTGCGGATGCTGCTGAACCTGGTCACCCCGACCGCCGGCACGGCCACCATCGGCGGTCGGCGCTACCCCGACCTGGCCGACCCGCTGCGGCACGTCGGCGCGGTGCTGGAGGCGTCCAGCGCGCACAAGGGGCGCACCGGAGTCAACCACCTGCGAGTGATCTCCGCGGCCGCCGGGCTGCCGCGGGAGCGGGCCGACCAGGCGTTGGAGCTGGTCGGGTTGACCCCTGCGGCCAAGCGCAAGTTCAAGGGTTACTCGCTGGGCATGAAGCAGCGGCTCGGCATCGCCGCGGCGATGCTCGGTGACCCCCGGGTGCTGATCCTCGACGAGCCGGCCAACGGCCTGGACCCGGAGGGCATCCGGTGGATGCGCGGGTTCCTCAAGGGCCTGGCCGCCGAGGGCCGCACCGTGCTCGTCTCCAGCCATCTGCTCTCCGAGATGCAGTTGCTGGCCGACGACGTGGTGATCATCGCTGCCGGACAGTTGGTCCGGCAGGGTCCGGTGGAGCAGGTGATCGGGTCGATGGCGCAGGGCGTCCGGGTGCGGGTGCGCACTCCACAGGCCGAGGCGCTGACCGCCGCGCTGCAGGGCGGGCCGGCCACGGTGGAGAACGACGGGCAGGGTGCCCTGCTGATCGGCGGGGTCGACGCGCCGACGGTGGGTCGGACGGCCCTGACCGCCGGGGTGGAACTGCATGAGCTGACCACCGAACGACCCGACCTGGAACGCGTGTTCCTGGAACTGACGGCCGGAAAGGCGGGCATCCGATGAGCAACCTTGTCCGCTCCGAACTACTCAAGATCCGTACGACCAGCACGTGGTGGTGGTTGGCCATCGGGGCGTTCCTGTCGATCGCCATGGCCTTCGCCTTCAACGCGTGGCTGGCCACCGAGACGCTCAGCGGCGGCGGCGAGGAGTTCGGTTACACCGGCGACGCCGCCTCCGCGCCCGGCCAGGCGGCGAACCTCTACACCTCGGGGCAGTACCTGGGTTTGTTGTTCGTGATGCTCATCGGCATCCTCATGGTCACCAACGAGTTCTTCCACCAGACCGCGACCACGACGTTCCTGGCCACCCCGCGACGCACCTCGGTGATCGTCAGCAAGCTCGTCGCGGCCAGCCTGCTCGGCTTCGCGTTCTGGCTGGTGACCACGATCATCGACCTCGCCGCCGGTGCGACGTTCCTGTCCCTCAACGACTACGGCACCCAGCTCGGCGAGTGGGAGGTCCAGCGGGCCCTGCTGCTCAACCTGATGGCGTACGCGATCTGGACGGTGCTCGGCGTGGGCATCGGCACGCTGATCACCAACCAGTTGGGCGCGGTGATCACCGCCTCGGTGCTCTACCTGATCGGCACCCAGGTGGTCGGGCTGCTCTTCCTGCTGCTGGCCAACGTGCTGGACAACATGGCCGTGATCAAGTGGCAGGTGATCTGGCCGGCCGCCGCCTCCCAGGTCATGATCACGCCGGGTGAGAACGAGATGCTGCCCGCGTGGTGGGTCGGCGCGCTCGTACTGGTGGGCTACGCCGTGGTCAGCGGCGTGGTCGGGATCCTCCTCACCCGACGCCGCGACATCTCCTGACAACCGGGCGGCCGACTCGGGTCGCCCCCGCCCCCGACGGGCCCGGTGCACCGGTGAACAGCCGGCGCGCCGGGCCCGTCGGCCATAGCAGCGATCAAGGGAATACGCAGCGCTTACCGAACTTCTGGCATCTTCTGTGAATCCGACCACGGGACGGAGGCGGAAATGCCCCGGAGTCGGCTACGGCGTAGCCTGGGAACCGTCCTGTGCGCCCGTCCCGGCGCATCGGGCACCGCGTGACATACAAACCCGCGTGAAAGAGGCGATTACCGGCCGTGTCGACCCAGCAGACTTCGCAGGAGAACCCACTGGCGGGTTTCGGCCCGAACGAGTGGATCGTCGAGGAGATGTACCAGCGCTACCTCGCCGATCCCCGCAGCGTCGACCCGGCCTGGCACGACTTCTTCGCCGACTACCGGCCCGGTCAGAGCACAGCGGGCACCGGTGACGGGCGGCCGGCCACCACCGAGGCCAAGGAGGCCACCCCGGCCAGGACCGAGACGGCCGCCAAGAGCGAACCAGCGGCCAAGGCCAAGTCCGAGCCGACGGGCAAGGGCGAACCGGCAGGCAAGGGCGACCGCCAGACCGCGGCGGAGACCTCGAAGCCGGCGTCCGCCGCGGCCAAGCCGGCCACCGCGAAGCCGGCCGCCGCCAAGCCGGCCGCCGCCAAGGCCGAACCGACGAAGAGCCAGCCGGCCCGGACCGCACCCACCGCCAACGGGCCACAGACCACGCCGCTGCGCGGAGTGGCCGCCAAGATCGTCCAGAACATGGACGCGTCGTTGGCCGTACCGACCGCGACCAGCGTCCGAGCCGTGCCGGCCAAGCTCCTGGTCGACAACCGCATCGTGATCAACAACCATCTCGCCCGGGGACGCGGCGGCAAGGTCAGCTTCACCCACCTGATCGGCTACGCCCTGGTGCGGGCGCTCGTCGCCCATCCCGAGATGAACAACTCCTTCGCCGAGGTCGACGGCAAGCCGGTGATGGTCCGCCCCGAGCACGTCAACCTGGGCATCGCCATCGACCTGACCAAGCCGGACGGCAGCCGTAACCTGGTGGTTCCCTCCATCAAGGCCTGCGAGCAGATGGACTTCCGGCAGTTCTGGCAGGCGTACGAGGACGTCGTCCGGCGTGCCCGTCGCAACGAGCTGACCATGGAGGACTACTCCGGCACCACCATCTCGCTGACCAACCCGGGCGGCATCGGCACCGTGCACTCCATGCCGCGACTCATGCAGGGCCAGAGCGCGATCATCGGCGTCGGTGCCATGGAGTACCCGGCGCCGTACCAGGGCATGAGCGAGGCCACCCTGGCCGAACTCGCGGTCAGCAAGGTCATCACGCTGACCAGCACGTACGACCACCGGATCATCCAGGGCGCGCAGTCCGGCGAGTTCCTCAAGGTCATGCACGAGCTGATGCTCGGCGAGCACGGCTTCTACGACCAGATCTTCACCTCGCTGCGGATCCCCTACGAGCCGGTGCGCTGGATGCGCGACGTCGCGGTCGACAGCGAAGGTCAGATCAACAAGACCGCCCGGGTCCACGAGCTGATCCACTCCTACCGGGTGCGCGGTCACCTGATGGCCGACACCGACCCGCTGGAGTTCAAGATCCGTAAGCACCCGGATCTGGACGTCCTCCAGCACGGGCTGACCCTGTGGGACCTGGACCGCACCTTCCCGGTGAACGGCTTCGCCGGCCGTCAGCGGATGAAGCTGCGGGAGATCCTGGGGGTGCTGCGCGACTCGTACTGCCGCCGGGTCGGCATCGAGTACATGCACATCCAGGACCCGGCCGAGCGCCGCTGGATCCAGGAGCGGGTCGAGCGCAAGTACGAGAAGCCGCCGGCCGGCGAGCAGAAGCACGTACTCAACCGGCTCAACGCGGCGGAGGCCTTCGAGACCTTCCTGCAGACCAAGTACGTCGGCCAGAAGCGCTTCTCGCTGGAGGGTGGCGAGTCGCTCATCCCGCTGCTCGGTGAGGTGCTGGAGAACGCCGCCGAGGGCGGGCTGGACGAGGTCGTCATCGGCATGGCCCACCGGGGTCGACTCAACGTGCTGGCCAACATCGTCGGTAAGCCGTACGAGAAGATCTTCTCCGAGTTCGAGGGACACCTGGACCCACGCTCCACCCAGGGCTCGGGCGACGTGAAGTACCACCTGGGCCAGAACGGCAAGTTCACCACTCCCGACGGCGACCACGCCGTCAAGGTGTCGGTGGTGGCGAACCCGTCCCACCTGGAGGCCGTCGACCCGGTGCTGGAGGGGATCGTCCGGGCCAAGCAGGACCGCATCGACCTCAAGCTGGAGGGCTACACCGTGCTGCCGCTGGCGGTGCACGGTGACGCGGCCTTCGCCGGCCAGGGCGTGGTGGCCGAGACGCTGAACCTCTCCCAGTTGCGCGGTTACCGCACCGGCGGGACGGTCCACGTGGTGGTCAACAACCAGGTCGGCTTCACCACCGCCCCGGAGTACAGCCGCTCCAGCCTCTACAGCACCGACGTGGCCCGGATGATCCAGGCCCCGATCTTCCACGTCAACGGCGACGACCCGGAGGCCGTGGTCCGGGTGGCCCGGCTCGCCTTCGAGTACCGCCAGGCGTTCAACAAGGACGTCGTCATCGACCTGGTCTGCTACCGGCGGCGCGGGCACAACGAGGGCGACGACCCCTCGATGTCCAACCCCCAGATGTACCGGATCATCGACTCGAAGCGCTCGGTCCGCAAGCTCTACACGGAGGAGCTGATCGGGCGGGGCGACATCACCGTGGAGGACGCCGAGGAGCTGCTGCGCGACTACCAGGCGCAGCTGGAACGGGTCTTCAAGGCCACCCGCGACGCGGCCAGCACGCCACGGCAGCTGAGCCGTCCACCCCGGCAGGACGAGCCCGAGCCGCAGGTGGAGACGGCTACCGAGGCGTCGGTCATCAAGGCCGTCGGTGAGGCGCACGTCAACCTGCCCGACGGTTTCACGCCGCACAAGCGGATCCGGCAGCTGCTCGACCGGCGGGCCCGGATGGCCGTCGAAGGCAACATCGACTGGGGTTTCGGCGAGATCATCGCCTTCGGTGCGCTGCTGCACGACGGGGTGACCGTCCGGCTCGCCGGGCAGGACTCGCGCCGCGGCACCTTCGTGCAGCGGCACGCCTCGATCGTCGACGCGGAAACCGGCGACGACTACCTGCCGTTGCAGTCGCTCACCGCCGACGGCGAGCGGTCCCGGTTCTTCGTGCACGACTCGCTGTTGAGCGAGTACGCCGCGATGGGCTTCGAATACGGCTACTCGGTGGAGAACCTGGAGGCGCTGGTCTGCTGGGAGGCGCAGTTCGGCGACTTCGTCAACGGCGCCCAGTCCGTGATCGACGAGTTCATCTCCTCGGGCGAGGTGAAGTGGGGCCAGCGTTCCGCGGTGACCCTGCTGTTGCCGCACGGCCACGAGGGTCAGGGACCGGACCACACCTCCGGTCGCCCGGAGCGCTTCCTCCAGCTCTGCGCCGAGGACAACATGCGGGTGGCGAACCCGACGACGCCGGCGAACTACTTCCACCTGCTGCGCCGGCAGGCGTTGTCGCCCAAGCGCAAGCCGCTCGTGGTGTTCACGCCCAAGTCGCTGTTGCGGCACAAGCTCTGCGTCTCCTCGGTGGAGGACTTCACCACCGGCGGCTTCTCCCCGGTGTTGGCCGACCCGGCGGCCGGCAACCCCGAGCGGGTCAAGCGGGTGCTGCTCTGCTCGGGCAAGGTCTACTACGACCTGTTCCAGGCCCGGCAGGAGCGCGGCATCAGCAACACGGCGATCATCCGGCTGGAGCAGCTCTACCCGATGCCGGTGGAGGAGATCCGGGCCGCGCTCGCCCAGTACCCGAACGCGGAGGACTTCGCCTGGGTGCAGGAGGAGCCGGCCAACCAGGGCGCCTGGTCGTTCGTCGCGCTCAACCTGCTGGAGCACCTCGACGACGTCCGGCTTCGCCGCATCTCCCGTCCGGCCGCCGCGGCGCCGGCGGTCGGGTCGGCGAAGATGCACGAGGTCGAGCAGACCGCGCTGATCGAGGCGGCACTTCCCCGCCCCTGACGAGAACTGACCCGGTCCCGTCCCGCCCCAGGGTGGGACGGGACCGGACGGCTTCACCGGGGCTCCGGTGAGGAAGCGAGCAGACCCATGTACTTCACCGACCGGGGCATCGAGGAACTGGTCGAGCGGCGCGGCGACGAGCAGGTCAGCCTGGAGTGGCTGGGCACGCGGCTGCGTGACTTCGTCGACCTGAACCCGGAGTTCGAGACCCCGATCGAACGGTTCGCCACCTGGCTGGCCCGGCTCGACGACGAAGACGAAGACTGATCACTTGTCCACCACCCGCGCGGTCGCCCGGCCTCGACGCGGGCCGTCGCCGAGCGTGCCCGCGATCGTGTCCGGTCGCCGGGCGGCCGTGGCGGCCGGCGTCGCCCTGGCATTGCTGCTGGCCGGGTGTTCCGACGAACCCGTTCCACCTCGGTCACCCGACCCGGTCGGCTCCGCGCCGCCGCCCGTGCCCTCGGTGTTCTATCTCGACCCGGCCAATCCGGCCGAGGCGGAGGCACAGCGGCGCGCGGCCCGGGGTGACTCGACCGCGGCGGAGGCGCTGCGGTCGATCGGCAGCCGGCCCAGCGCCAAGTGGCTGACCGGCGACGCGGCGCGCGACGAGGTCGACGCCTTCCTGGGGCAGGCCGCGATCGCGGGCCAGACACCCGTGCTGGTGGTGCACAACGTGCCGCAGCGCGACTGCGGCCGGCAGGGCGAGGGTGGCGCCCGTACCGGCGCGGAGTACCAGGCATGGATCCGCGATGTCGCGGCCGGTGTCGCCGGCCGCCCGGTGATCGTCGTCCTCGAACCGGGTGCGCTGCCCGACGCGGTGGCCGGCTGTGTCCGCGACGCCGCCGGCCGGCTCGCCCTGCTGCGCGACGCGGTCACCGTGCTCGCCAGCACCGGCAGGGCCCGGATCTACCTCGATGCCGGGCATCCGGGGTGGATCCGCGACGTCGAGGCGTTGGCGGCAGCCCTGCGCCAGGCCGGCGTCGATCAGGCCGACGGGTTCGCGCTCAACGTGGCGAACTTCGTCCGCACCACGGACAACGTCACCTACGGCCACCGGATCTCCGACGCACTCGGCGGTGACACCACGTTCGTCGTCGACACCAGCCGCAACGGCAACGGCCCCTACCCGGCCGAGCGCGTCGGCGGTGCGCCGAGTTGGTGCAACCCGCCGGGCCGGGCGATCGGCGAGGAACCCACCGCCGACCCCGGCCTACCGCGGGTCGACGCCCTGCTCTGGATCAAGTTCCCCGGCGAGTCCGACGGCGACTGCCGTCCCGGCGAACCCCCCGCCGGCCAGTTCTGGCCCACCTACGCCATCTCGCTCATCGCCCCCTGAACAACCCGTTGATCATGAGGTTAGCGCCAACAAAACGGACAAAATTTGCCGCTAACCTCATGATCAACGAGGGCTGGCGGGGGTGGGGGTGGGGGTGGGGGGCAGGCCGGTGCGGCGGAGTTTCTGCCAGCCGAGGCGGCCGCCGGTGAGGGCGGTGGTCACGGACTGGATCATCACCAGGTACATCAGCTGGCGGTAGACGAACTGCTGCAATGGGAGCACCCACAGCACGCTGAGCTTCTCCCGGTCCAGGCGGAACGCGACCACGGCGGTGAGCGTCTGCACCGCGAGCATGACCAGCCAGGCCACCGCCGTCGCACTCCGGTCGAGGAAGAACAGGCCGTAGAGCGCGAGTAGATCGATCACCGGCGCCAGCAGCGGCAACAGCACCCCGAACAGGCTCAGGAACAGCAGGCAGCGACGGGTGAAGCGGCCGGAGGCGCCCCGGTCGACAAGCGAGCGGCGGTGTTTCCACATCGCCTGCATGGTGCCGTAGCTCCACCGGTACCGCTGCTTCCACAACTGCCCCAGCGTCGCCGGGGCCTCCGTCCAGGCCCGGGCCGTCTCCTCGTAGACCACCTTCCAGCCGGCACGGCCGAGCGCCATGGTGATGTCGGTGTCCTCGGCCAACGTGTCGTCGGTCAGGCCACCGGCGTAGCGCAGCGCCTGCCGG
Source organism: Verrucosispora sp. WMMC514 (assembly GCF_027497295.1). Taxonomy (NCBI): domain Bacteria; kingdom Bacillati; phylum Actinomycetota; class Actinomycetes; order Micromonosporales; family Micromonosporaceae; genus Micromonospora; species Verrucosispora sp. WMMC514. The sequence goes on from NZ_CP114906.1 coordinate 1,346,704, forward strand.
CGGAAGGCGCCGATGGCGCCGGGCACGGTGGACATGCAGCGCAACGTCTCGTACAGCCGACGGTCGAGGTTGAAGCCGATGACGTACTCGATGTGCTGCCACTTGGCGATCAGGCTGTCGCGGTTGCCCACCTTGACGTTGCCGGCGACCGCGCCGACCTGCGGATCCGCGAAGGGTTGGACGAGCCGTCGCACCGAGTCGCGCTCGAACACGGTGTCCCCGTCGACCATCACGATCAGTTCGTGCCGGGCCAGCGCCACTCCGGTGTTCAGCGCGCTCGGCTTGCCGCCGTTGGGCTTGCGGACGACCCGGACGTTAGTCAGCCGGAGCGCCTCGACGATCTCCGCCGTGCCGTCGGTGGAGCCGTCGTCGACGACGATCACCTCGATGCCGCCCGGATGGTCGCCACCGGCCAGCGAGCGGACGGCCGCGGCGATCCCCTCCTTCTCGTTGTACGCGGGCACGATCACCGAGACCGGCTCGGTCACCGGCGGACCCCAGGCCCAGTCGGGGGCGCGGCGCCGCCGGGCGTGCCGGCCGGCGAGCACGAGCAGCAGGACGGTACGGCCCACCGTCAGCACGCCCACCGCCAGGAAGATGAACCCGAGCCAACCCAGCGTCCGGTCCGCGCCCTGCACCCCCCAGATCAACATCCGGCCGCGCCAGCGCTCCCCCGCACCGGCCGGCTGGCCGGTGTCGACCCGGTGGTCGACGCCGGCCTCGGCCAGCGCGAGGTTCAGGCCACCGGTGACGGTGACGAAGCGGTAGCCGCGCTCCTTCATCAGCGGGATGAACCGGTCGAGCGCGGCGACGGTCTGCGCCCGTTCGCCGCCCGCGTCGTGCCAGAGCGTGACCGCTCCCGAGTATCCGGGCGGCGTGGCGTTGGCGAGGATCTGCTCCACGCCGGGCAACGCCCAGTCCCGGCTGTCGGTGTCGTTGAGCACGTTGAGATAACCCAGCTCGCCGGCCTGGGCGAACACCGGCCAGTCCAGATCGTCGATGGCCTGGGCGTAGGAGGAGTACGGGAAGCGGATCAGCGAGGTACGGACTCCGGCCGCGCTGGCAATTGCCAACTGGGTCTGGGCGTACTCCATTCGTCGCCGCCAGTCGGGCAGCACGGTCAGGTCCGGGTGCGTGAAGGTGTGCACGCCGATCTCGTGGCCGTCGGCGGCCAGTTCCCCGACCAGTTCCGGATGACGGGCCACCTGCGAACCGACCACGAAGAAGGTCGCCGGCACCTGATGGGCGGCCAGCACCCGCAGCACCTCGCGGGTCCAGACCGGGTCGGGACCGTCGTCGAAGGTGAGCGCGACGGTGCGTGGCGGCAGTCGGTACGACCGGGTCCGCCCACCGGCGCTACTGATGATCGGGCCACCGGCGACCACCGCCGCCGGCACCTCGCGCTGCCCCTGGTGGCTCTGCTGACGATCCGGCGCGAAGGACGCGTTGGCGTACGCGCCGACGAGCAGCACGGCGGCCAGCACCGCACAGAGGACGCCGAAGAGGGTCCAACTCGGCGGCGGCACGACGCGGCGACCGCGTACCGGCCGGCGGGACCGCCGCGCCGGCGATTCAGTCATCGGCGGGGGCGGCCTCGTCGGCGCCGTCCGATGGAGCGACGCTCGGCGACGCCGGTGCCGTGGTGGACGGCTCGACGCTGGGGGTGACCACGGGTGCGGTCGACCGGGAGGGTCGCGGTGACGCGGGTGACGTCGGTGGCGACGAGGCGGCGCGACTGGGTGGCACCGGGAGACTGGTCGCCGTCCGGGCTGCCCGGGACGGGGTGGCCTGCGGGCGCGGCACACCACCGCCCGTGGTCCGGGGAGCCGCCGTGCTCGGCGGTGCCTCCACGACGGGAATCGACGGGGCCGGCGGTGGTTGCCAGGGCTGGCGGGTCGGCTCCACGAAGGGCAGCACCGTGTCGGCGTTCACCGGGCCGCCCGCGAAGCTCGCCACGACCAGGCCGGTGTAGAGCAGGCCCACCAGACCCAGGGCGTACCCGATCCAGCGCAGCCGGGATCGACGTCGGCCGCTCGGATCCACGAAGACCGGCGGCGGCTGGGCCACGGCGGTCATCACGGTGGTGGGGCTGTCCCCCGGCACCACCACCGTGGGGGCGTCCACCACCGGCGGCAGCATGACCGTTACCGCGTCCGGCACCGCCGGCTGCACCACCGTGGGCGCGTCGACCACCGGCTGCACCACCGTCGGCGCGTCCACCACCGGCTGCACCACCGTCGGCGCGTCCGGCACGGCCGGCTGCCCGGGGGTCGGAGCACCGAACACGACCGGCGGCACCACCGCAGGCGCGTCCGGTACGGCCGGTCGCACCTCTGTCTGGGCCTCTGCCACGGCGGGCGGCACCATCGTCGGTGCCGGTGCGGCCGCTGGCGTCGCGGCCGGTTCGGTGGCCGTGGTCCGCTCGGGTCCCCGCCCGCCGTCGGCCGCATCGGCGCTGGTCAGCGGGTCCGCAGTCATGCCGGGAGTCTAGGAGTGAACAATTCTCGACTTAGTCGGGGAGCCCGGCGATGGGACGGAGATCGCAGGTCACCCGACGAACGGCGCGGCCGCGTGAGCGTCGATTCGCGGAGGGTGAGCACCGCCTCGACCGGTAGGCGACCCGGTGCCTCGACCCGGCTCCCCGTGGCTCGCCGAAACCGGCCGCGAGCAGGTCGAACGTACCGGCTGCGCTCGTGCCGACGGTGGTAGGGACCGGATGGTCCGGCTGCCGCCCCTGGTCGGTCGGGCCGAAATAAAGATCTTCCTGGCCGAGCCGGAGGTCAGCCGGACGCTCGTCGGACGGGTGGTCACCGGACGGCCCGGGTGGGCGGGCCCGAGGACCCACGCGAGAACCACCCTGATCTTGTAGCGTGAGTGCCGTGGCCCGGAGCGTTTACCTGACCAGTGTCGGCTCGGGCGGGGGGAAGTCGACGATCGCCCTCGGCCTCGCCGAGTTGCTGTCCCGGCAGGTCGGCGGGATCGGCGTGTTCCGGCCGCTGGTCGCGCAGGATCGCCCCGACCCGATCCTGACCCTGCTCAGCGAGCGTTACCGGGTGGGCCTACCGGTGGCAGACCTGAACGGCACCACGTACGCCGAGGCCACTGCCCTGGTCGCCGACGGTCGTCGGGAAGAACTGATCTCCCGGATCGTCGAGCGGTACCGGGAGGTGGAGCGGCGGTTCGCGGCGATGGTCGTGGTGGGCAGCGACTTCGCCACCGCCGGTGACACCGCCGGCCCACGTGAGCTGGCCTTCAACGCCCGGCTGGCCACCGAGTTCGGCAGTGTCGTGGTACCGGTGGTCGACGGTTACGGGCAGCAGCCGTCGGCGATCGCGGCAGCCGCCCGAGGCGCCTACCACGATCTCGCGGACCTCGGCGCGACCGTGCTCGCGGTGCTGGCCAACCGGGTTCCCGGGGCGATGGCGTTGCCCCGGTTGCCGGTTCCCGCGTACGCCATCCCGGAGGTGCCGAGCGTGTCCGCACCGACGGTGGCGGAGGTGGCGGGCGCGTTGGGTGCCACGCTGCTGGCCGGGGACGAGACCGCGCTCGCCCGCGACGTGCTCGACTACGTCGTCGGCGCGGCGCACGTGCCGACCCTGCTGGAACACCTGACCGAGGGCGCACTGCTGATCATGCCCGGTGACCGGGACGATCTGCTGGTGGCGGCGAGCGCCGCGCACGTGGCCGGGCAGGTGTCGCTGGCCGGGTTGGTGCTCACTCTCGGGGTGCCGCCCGACCCCCGGGCGATGCGTCTGGTGGAGGCACTGAACGCCCGACTCGCGGTGCTCTCGGTAACCAGCGACAGCTATCACACGGTGGCCGCGTCGAGCCGGATCGAGGGCCGGCCCAGCACCGGGAACCCCCGGAAGGTGGAGGCCGCGCTGGGCGCCTTCGAGGCGCACGTGGACACCGTCGAGCTGGCCGGCCGGCTCCGGGTCAGCCGGTCCGCTCGGGTCACTCCGTTGATGTTCGAGTACGACCTGATCGACCGCGCCCGGGCCGGACGGCGACATCTGGTGCTGCCGGAGGGCACCGAGGAACGGATCCTGCGCGCCACCGAGATCCTGTTGCGCCGGGGAGTCGCCGACCTGACCCTGCTCGGCCGGTCGGACGAGGTGGCCCGGCGGGCCCGGGAGCTGGGGTTGGACATCGGCGAGGCGCGGGTGGTGGACCCGGCGAGCAGCCCATGGCGCGACGGGTTCGCCGAGGCGTACGCGAAGCTGCGCGCGCACCGGGGTGTCACCGCCGAGCTGGCGCACGACATCGTCGCCCAGCCGAACTACTTCGGCACCATGATGGTGTGGGCGGGCCACGCCGACGGCATGGTTTCCGGCGCCACGCACACCACGGCGGCGACCATCCGGCCGGCCTTCGAGATCGTCAAGACCATGCCGGAGGTCTCCGTCGCCTCGAGCGTCTTCTTCATGCTGCTCGCCGATCGGGTGCTGGTCTACGGCGACTGCGCGGTCAATCGTGATCCGGACGCCGCCCAGCTCGCCGACATCGCCATCTCCTCGGCGGACACGGCCGCCCGGTTCGGCATCGAGCCCCGGGTGGCGATGCTGTCGTACTCCACCGGTGCTTCGGGCGCGGGCGAGGACGTGGAGAAGGTGGCGGCGGCCACCGAGTTGGTCCGGCAACGCCGACCCGAACTGGCCGTCGAGGGTCCGATCCAGTACGACGCGGCCATCGACCCGGCCGTGGCGGCCACCAAGCTGCCGGGCAGCGCGGTCGCCGGCCGTGCGACGGTCTTCATCTTTCCCGACCTGAACACCGGCAACAACACGTACAAGGCGGTACAGCGCTCGGCCGGGGCGGTGGCCGTCGGGCCGGTCATGCAGGGCCTGCGCCGGCCGGTGAACGATCTCTCCCGGGGGGCCACCGTGCCGGACATCGTCAACACCGTGGCGATCACCGCCATCCAGGCCGCCGCGCTCGCCGAGGTGCAGCCGTGAGCAAGGTGCTGGTGCTCAACAGCGGATCATCGTCGATCAAGTACCGGCTGTACGACGGCGAGCGCGTACTGGACCGGGGCACCGTGGAACGGATCGGCGAGCCCGGCGGCGGTCCGAGCGACCACACCGGCGCGATCCGGCAGATCCTGGACGGCCTGGACCTGACCGGCCTCACCGTGGTGGGGCACCGGGTGGTGCACGGCGGCCGGCGGTTCACCGCACCGACGCTCGTCGACGACGCGGTACTGGCCGCCATCACCGACCTGGTGCCACTGGCTCCCCTGCACAACCCGGCGAACCTCGCCGGCATCGAGGTGGCCCGCCAGGCCCTGCCGGAGGTACCGCAGGTCGCCGTCTTCGACACCGCGTTCCACCACACGCTGCCCGACTCCGCCGCCACCTACGCCATCGACCGCGCGGTGGCGCAGCGGTACTCGATCCGACGGTACGGCTTCCACGGAACCTCACACGCGTACGTGTCCCGACGCACGGCGGAGCTGCTGGACCGGCCGTACGAGGAGCTCAATACGATCACGTTGCACCTGGGCAACGGCGCCAGCGCGTGCGCGGTGGCCGGCGGGCGAAGCGTCGCCACCTCGATGGGCATGTCGCCGTTGGAGGGCCTGGTGATGGGTACCCGCAGTGGCGACCTCGATCCCACGATCGTGTTCCACCTGCGCCGCGAGGGCGGCCTGGGCGTCGACGAGATCGACGATCTGCTCAACCACCGCAGCGGCCTGCTCGGGCTCAGTGGGGTCAACGACATGCGCGAACTGCTCGCCCGCCGGGCGGCCGGCGACGAGGCCGCGACGCTCGCCTTCGACGTCTACTGCCGCCGGATCACCGGCTACGTGGGGGCGTACTACGCGTTGCTCGGTCGGGTGGACGCGGTCACCTTCACGGCCGGGGTCGGCGAGCACGCGGCACCGGTACGCACGGCGGCGCTGGCCGGACTGGACCGGCTCGGCATCACGGTCGACCCGGACCGCAACGACGGCCGCGGCGACCGGTTCATCTCACCGGACGGCGCGGAGGTCGCCGTGTGCGTCATCGGCACCGACGAGGAGCGGGAGATCGCCCGCGCCGCCCGGGCCGTGGTCACGGCCCGCGGCTGACGCCCCGACCGGTCAGCCGAAGGCGAGCCAGGTGGCGAGGGCGAGCAGTACCGCGGCGACCACGGCCGCTCCGATGATCAGACCGGTACGCGACGCCGTCTCCGCCGGAGCGGCCTCCGGGTTGGCGAAGGCGCGGAACGCCTCGGTGTTGCCGCTCGGGTCGGTGTAGTTCTCAGCCATGCCGGGAACCTTAGCGAAACCGGTCCAGCCCTCCGTGCCCTGGACCAGGGCCGGGCACAATCGGAGTCATGTCACGTCGTGCTGCCTCTGCTCTGGTCGCCACTGCCCTCGTCGCCAGCGCTCTGGTCGGGTGTTCCGCCGACCGTGAGCCCACCGAAGGGGCGGGAACGCCCACACCGGAGGCCACCGCGACTGCCGCGCCGTCAGCACCGGCGATCCCCGCCGGCAGCGCCCCGGACGGCACCTTCGCGCTCGGCGTACGACAGCTCAAGCTGAACCGCGACGGCGACCGGCCGCTGCCGGTGACGGTCTGGTATCCAGCGACCGGCCGGGCCGGGGGAAAGCCGACAAGTGGTGCCGACGCCGCCGACGGCAAGTTTCCGGTGATCATGTTCAGCCACGGCCTCGGCGGCCGTCCCGACGACTACCAGGCGCTGCTGACCCGATGGGCGTCCGCCGGTTTCGTGGTGGCCGCGCCGACCTTCCCGAAGACCTCCCGCGGCGGGGACGAGCCGAACGTGCTCGACGTGCTCAACCAGCCGGCCGACGTGTCGTACGCGCTGACCCGGGTGCTCGCCCTCGACGCCCGCGACGGTGACCCGCTACGCGGGCGGTTGGCCACCGACCGGGTGGCCGCCGCCGGCCACTCGGCGGGCGGGGTCACCACCATCGGGCTGTTCACCGCCGGCCGCGACGAGCGGCTGGCCGCCGGAATCGTCTTCGCCGGTACCGGCCTGGGGGTGGGCACCGCGTTCGCCGGTGCCGCCGCTCCCCAGCTGTTCGTGCACGGCGAGGCCGACGAGGTGGTGCGGTACGCCGCCGGCAAGGCGGTGTACGACAAGGTGCCGTGGCCCAAGGCGATGCTGAGCCTGCCCGACGGCGACCACGGCCGCGCCCTGCTGCGCGGCGAGGGTGCCGCGCTGCGGGTCGTCGCCGAGACCACCACCGAGTTCCTGCGGTGGACGCTCTACGGCGACGCCGAAGCCCGCAAGCGCATCCCCACCGCCGCCTCCCGCGACGACATCGCCACCCTCGACGACAACCTGTAGGCGGCGCGCGGAACTCACGCGGTGTGGTCGACGACCACCTTGCCGAAGACGTCACCGGAGTGCAGCCGGGCGAACGCGTCGCCGACGCGGCTGAACGGCACCACGCTGTCGACCACGGGACGCACTCCCCGCTCAGCACAGAACGCCAGCAGGGCGGCCAGTTCGTCGGGCGTGCCCATCGAGGTGCCCAGGATCTCCAGTTGCATGGCGAAGACCCGGCGCAGGTTGACGGTGGGCTCGTGGCCGGCGGTCGCACCGGAGACCACGATCCGGGCACCCAGGGCGGCCGACTTCAACGAGTGGTCGAAGGTGGCCGCACCGACCGTCTCGATCACCACGTCCACTCGTTCGGGCAGCCGCGCGCCCGGTTCCACGGCGGTCGCGCCCAACTCGGTGATGCGGTCGCGCTTGGCGGCGTCGCGGCTGGTCGCGTACACCCGCTTGCCCATCGCGGCGGCCAGCACGACGGCCGCGGTGGCCACGCCACCGCCGGCGCCCTGGACCAGGACCGCGTCGGCGTCGTCGACCCGACCCTTGGTGGTGAGCATCCGCCAGGCCGTCAGCCAGGCCGTCGGCAGGCACGCGGCGTCGGTCGCCGGCAGCCCCGCCGGCAACGGCAGCAGGTTCGACCGGGGTACGGCCACCCGCTCCGCGAGCGTGCCGGGGAAGTGCTCGGAGAGGATGGACATCCCGCGCGGGTCGCCCGGTGTCGGCACGACGGGGTACACGACCACCTCGTTGCCGTCCGGGTCCACCCCGGTCGCGTCGCAGCCGAGGATCATCGGCAACTGCTCGGCGCGGAGCCCGACGCCGCGCAGTGACCAGAGGTCGTGGTGGTTGAGCGAGCTGGCCGTGACGCGCAGCGGCACCCAGCCGTCGTCGGGCAGGCTCGGCTCGGGCTGTTCACCGACGGTGAGCGCGGCGAGCGGGTCGGCGTCGTCGAAACGGGAGGCGAAGGCGGCACGCATGATCCGCACCGTAACAAGCTGAGCGCCCGTTAAGAAGGGCCCTGTGCGTGGGTGACAGGGCCCTTCGCACAACTCAGGCGCGGGCCACGCCGTCCCGGCGGGCCGCCTCGGCCACCGCGTCGGCGACCGCCGGTGCCACCCGTGGGTCCAGCGGCGAGGGCACGATGGCCTCGGGCGTGAGCGATTCGGCCACCACGGAGGCGATCGCGTCGGCCGCGGCGACCTTCATGCCGTCGGTGATCCGGCTGGCCCGGGCCTCCAGCGCCCCCCGGAACACACCCGGGAAGGCCAGCACGTTGTTGATTTGATTCGGGTAGTCACTGCGGCCGGTGGCGACCACCGCGACGTGTCGGGCAGCCACCTCCGGATCCACCTCCGGAGTGGGGTTGGCCAGCGCGAACACGATGCCACCCGGGGCCATGCCGGCGACCGCCCGTTCCGGGATCAGCCCGCCGGAGACCCCGATCAGCACGTCGGCGTCGCGCAGCGCCTCGGTGACGTCGCCGTGCCGGCCGTCGGCGTTCGTCAGTTCGGCGAGTTCGGCCTTCGTCCCGGTGAGGCCGGTGCGTTGCCGGGAGATGATGCCCCGGGAGTCGCAGACCACCACCCGCTCCGGGTCCACGCCACCGGCCACCAGCATCCTGGTCACCGCCACGCCGGCCGCTCCCGCGCCACTGACGGCCACCCGCAGGTCGCCGAGCTTGCGGTTGAGCAGCGTCGCGGCGTTGCGCAACGCGGCCAGCACGACGATCGCGGTGCCGTGCTGGTCGTCGTGGAAGACGGGGATGTCCAGCGCCTCGTCGAGTCGCCGCTCCACCTCGAAGCAGCGGGGAGCGCTGATGTCCTCCAGGTTGATGCCGCCGAACGACGGCGCGAGCGCGGTGACCACTGCGACGATCTCGTCGACGTCCTGGGTCGCCAGGCAGACCGGTACCGCGTCGACCCCACCGAACTGCTTGAACAGCACGGCCTTGCCCTCCATCACGGGCAGCGCGGCGCTCGGGCCGATGTTGCCGAGACCGAGTACGGCCGAGCCGTCGGTGACGACCGCGACGGCGCGCGAGGCCCAGGTGTAGTCGTGGGCGAGGGTCGGGTCGGCGGCGATCGCCTCGCAGACCCGGGCCACACCCGGGGTGTACGCGAGAGACAGGTCGTCCCGGCTGGTCAGCGGCACGGTCGAGACGACGGCCATCTTGCCGCCGCGGTGCAGTTGGAAGACGGGATCAGCAGGGTCCACGGTGGACGAAGACATGGTGACTCCAGAAGAATCGAGCAACTGGGCCGGCCGGTCGGGCGCACGGTGAGGCGAGCGAGCGGCGGCGGTGCGGGGGGTCACCCGGGCACTTCCGAGCATAGTCACGCCCGAGGGTCCAGTATGTGAGCAGGTTCATAACGGTCTTGGCGGCATCCGGCCGGGTCGGGGCCAGTACCGGGCCACCACCCGGCCGCACACGTCTGCCACTCCGTACGCGCGGGAGTCGTCGGTGACCAGGCCGTTGTCACCGGCCAGCCACCAGCCGCCGTCGACGGGGCGGATCGCCCGCTTGACCACCAGCAGGTCCGGTCGGCTGCGGAACACCGCGATCACCACGTCACCGGGCCGGGTCGCCCGGCCGCCCCGGCGCACCAGTACCGCGTCGCCGTGGCGCAGCGTGGGTGCCATGGACGGTCCGGTCACCAGCACGGCCGACAGCGGCCACCGCAGCCGGGGGGCGGGCACGGGTTTCACCTCCAGCGGCCTCGGGGACCACCGTCCAGGAGTAATGTCGTCTTGGATCATCGCAAACTTCCCATGGAGGATCCCGATGCGACTTCCACGCATCCTTGCGCCCCGCGTGAGCGCCAGCGCCCACTGTGACCTGCCCTGCGGTGTCTACGACCCCGCGCAGGCCCGCATCGAGGCCGAGTCGGTGAAAATGATCTGCGAGAAGTACCAGGCCAACACCGACCCGGAGTTCCGCACCAGGGCCATCCTGATCAAGGAGCAGCGGGCCGAACTGGTCAAGCACCACCTCTGGGTGCTGTGGACCGACTACTTCAAGCCCCCGCACTTCGAGAAGTACCCGCACCTGCACCAGCTCTTCAACGAGGCCACCAAGCTGGCCGGGGCGGCCGGCGCCAAGGGTGCCACCGACCCGACCAAGGCGGACGAGCTGCTCCAGAAGATCGACGAGATCTCCAAGATCTTCTGGGAGACCAAGCAGGCGTGACCTCGCCCGCGTACGGCACCTGAGGTTGATTCATCGCGTCGGCGGTCGACGTGTCCCTCGCGGACGCGTCGACCGCCGACGCGTTGGTCCTCGGCCTCGCTCCCGAACGGCTCTCCGCTGTGGTTCACCCGTGCCGCTCGAACGCCGCGCTGAGGCGTCGTCAACCGTTTGGCGGCCCGAGCGGGTAGAGTCCCCGACCGGGGGGATGAGTGGTGACTCAACTGACCGGCCAGCCGACGACCGATGACGACATCGTGCACCTCACCGTGCCCGCGGACGGCGGCTATCTGAGCGTTCTCCGTACCGCCACCGCCGGCCTCGCGGCCCGTCTCCAGTTCGCCCTGGACGAGATCGAGGACCTGCGCATCGCGGTCGACGAGGCGTGCGCGATGTTGCTCGCCATCGCCGCCGCGGATGCCGAACTGGACTGCCGCTTCTCGGTCACCGAGGACGCGCTGACCGTCGAGGTGACCGTGCCGACGGTGCCCGGTGCCCGGCTGCCGGCGGAGTCGTCGTTCGCGTGGAAGGTGCTCACCGCGCTGACCACCTCGGCGGGGGCGCGAGCGGCCGACGGCCGGGCGACCATCTCGCTGCTCACCCGGCGCGCCTCCGGTTGGTGACCGGGGGTCCCGGTCAGGTCACTCGAAGCCCAGAGCGCGGGTGGTCGGCGGGCTCACCAGCAACCAGGTGACGCCGACGCCGAGCGCGATCAGCGGCACGCCGAGCCAGCCGAGCCCGCCCTGGATCATGAACCAGCCGATCGGCAACAGCATGAGCTGAAGCACGATGGCCGGCGCGCGGGCACCGGCCCGCCGGCGCAGCAGTGCGCCGCCCAGCGCCCAGAGGGCGGCCGCGACACCGATGGCGAAGGCCGTCACCAACAGCGCCGACGTCAGGTCGGTGGTGGTGGCGGTCAGATCCGCGAAGATCAGCCAGGCGGCGACCAGCCCGACGGCGACCGCCTGGCCGCGCAGTAGCCGGACCGCCCAACGCAGCGTGACGGGGGCCGGGTCGGAGTCGATGGTCACGCGGTCACGATACCGGTGGCGGTGCGGGGTATTGTGCCGCCCATGCGGGCCGTCCTGCTGGTCAATCCGAAGGCCACCACCACCAGTGAGCGTGCGCGTGACGTCCTCGTCCGAGCGCTGCGCAGCGAGGTCGACCTCTCCGTGCGGTACACCCGCCAGCGCGGCCACGCCACCACGCTGGCCCGGGAGGCCGCCGAGGAGGGCGTCGACGCGGTGGTCACCCTCGGTGGCGACGGCACGGTGAACGAGGTGGTCAACGGCCTGATGACCGCGACCACCGCCGGTGGTGCCGAACCGACCGCCGACCGGCTGCCGGCCCTGGCCACCGTGCCGGGCGGTTCGACGAACGTCTTCGCGCGGGCGCTCGGCCTGCCCCGGGAATGGCCGGAAGGCGCCAGCATGATCATGGAGGGACTGCGGCTGGGCCGGCGCCGCACGATCGGCCTCGGCCGGGCCGACGACCGCTACTTCACGTTCTGTGCCGGCTTCGGGCTCGACGCGTCGGTGATCCACCGGGTCGAGGAGGCGCGCCGCCGGGGCCGGGTCTCCTCCCCCTCGCTCTATTTCCGCGCCTTCAGCGCGCAGTTCCTACTGGGCAGCGAGCGCCGGCATCCGGCGATCCAGTTGGAGCGCCCGGGCGAGGCGACCGAGGGTGAGCTGGCCACGATCATCGTGCAGAACACCGCCCCGTGGACGTACGTCGGGGACCGAGAGGTCAACCCGAATCCGGCCGCGTCGTTCGACCTGGGGCTCGACGTGCTGGCCCTGCGCCAGCTAGGCGTCGCCAGCACGACACGCACCGTGACGCAATTCTTCTCACCGACGCCCGATCCGCGCGGTCGTCAGGTGCTGCGGCTGCACGACGTGGCCGAGTTCACGCTGGTCGCGAGCCGTCCGCAGGCGTTTCAGCTCGACGGCGACTATCTTGGCGAGCGGGAAAAAGTCAGATTCACAAGCGTTCCCGCCGCACTCAGAGTAATCTGTTAGGTCTCCGGTACCACCGGGGTGAGGTGGTCGGCGGCAACCCCCGGCGCGACGACTGCGACACCCGGGACGGATGCCGGAAATGTCAGCAATGTTCGGCGGACTGTACTATATTGATCCTCGACTGTGGTACGACGGGTAGCCGGAGAGATCTGGAACCCGGACAAATGGGTTGTGGGCTTGCTCACCGTCCGGAGTTTTTCCGAGCGTCACCCTTGACATCGCGTGAGTTCGTGAAAGTATTCACAAGCGAACTTGAGTTACCGGGACATTGCCTGGACATGCTCGGCACGTTGAGCTTTTCCAGCAGGCCCCCGGGGCCAACAGCCTGCTCACGCACTGCCGAAATGGCGGACGCGAACCGTCACCGTCGGCAATGCGGATGCATATAGGAAAAGCACCAACAAGCAACATCTGCCACCCATCCAGAATGAGGAGTGTTGCCGCCATGGACTGGCGTCACCATGCTGTCTGCCGCGACGAGGACCCGGAGCTGTTCTTCCCGATCGGGACGTCCGGTCCGGCTCTCCTGCAGGTCGAGCAGGCCAAGGCCGTCTGCCGGCGCTGCTCCGTGACCGACCAGTGCCTGCAGTGGGCACTGGAATCCGGTCAGGACGCTGGCGTCTGGGGCGGGATGAGCGAGGAGGAGCGGCGCGCCGTCAAGCGTCGCGGCGGCCTCCGGGTGCTGCGCGCTCACTCCGCCTGACCACCACACACGTACGAAGCGAGACGCCCCGGCCGGCCAAGCCCGCCGGGGCGTTCTGCTGCCCGCTCATGATCCCCACAACTTCTCTGACAGTGCTGGGTCGACGGGAAATGAGGCCGCAACAACCCTGAAGTTGCACGGCCCCCGAGCGGCAGAGTCGTCAGGTGGGAGTGGTTCGACGGAGGACCAGGTCCACCAGGTCCGGCGCGTCGGTCAACGGGGACGCCACGGCGATCGCGCCAGCCGCCCGGGCAGACGCCGTCACCGCATCGTGGAACAGCCCGGGGGCCAGGAAATAGGCGGCGACGGCCACCCGTCGCGCGCCAGCCGCCCGGAGCCGGGTCACCGCCGCGCCGGCATCCGGCGGTGCCGCCGAGGCGTACGACACCCGGGCCGGAAGGTTCAGGGCCGCGCCCAACGCGGCGGCCACCCGGCCGACAGATCCGCGCGCCGCGGCGTCCCTGGTTCCCGCGGCAGCCAGCACCACAGCGTCACACGCCCCCGGCTCCGCCTCGTCCAGCCGTCGCCGCAGCCCGGCCAGCAGCGCCGGGTCCACCTCGCCCCCCACCGGCCCGAGCACGTCGGTGACCCGCACCTGGATCGGTGGCCCGGCTCGCTGGGCCGCTGCCACGGCCGCCGGGATGTCGACCCGACGGTGGTACGCGGCGGTCAGCAGCAGCGGCACCAGAACCGCCCGGGAATGCCCGGCCGCGGCCAGCCCCTGTAGCGCCTCGGTCGGGCCGGGCTCGGTGTGGTCGAGCCAACTCGCCAACACCGGCGCACCCGGGCGGGCGGCGGCGACCGCCCGAGCCAGTGCCCTGGTCGCGCCGGCCGCGCGCGGATCGCGGCTGCCATGGGCGACCAGCAGCAGCGGCTCGCCAACCGGCCCGGAAGCACCAACCGAACCCGGCGCGCCGGCCGGCCGGGGGTCGCTCGGCCCGATCGGGCCGGCGCCTCCGCTCAGACGTGCAGCCCGCACTCGGTCTTCTCGAACATCGCCCAGCGACCGGCCCGGGGGTCCTCACCGGCTCCGGTCCGCCGGGTGCACGGCCAGCAGCCGATCGAGCCGTAGCCACGCCGGAACAGCTCGTTGACCGGCACGTTCCACCTCGCGATGTACGCGTCGACGTCCGCCTGCGTCCAGGCCGCGATCGGATTGACCTTCACCTTGCCCCGCCGCGCGTCGAAGGTGACCACCGGCGTGTTGGCGCGGGTCGGCGACTCGTCGCGACGCAGGCCGGCGGCCCACGCGTCATAGTCGGTGAGCGCCCGCTCCAGCGGCTCCACCTTGCGCAGCTGGCAGCATTCGTCCGGGGACCTGTTGAACAGCCGCGGTCCGTACTGGCCATCCTGTTGACCGACGGTCAGTCGTGGCCGGATGGAACGGACGTTCACCGGGAGGGTGCGGGCCACCTCGTCGCGGACCGCGAGGGTCTCCGGGAAGTGCAGCCCGGTGTCGAGGAAGACCACGTCCACCCCGGGTGCGACCCGGGAGACCAGGTGGGCGAGGACGGCGTCGGCCATCGAGCTGGTCACGCAGAACCGGTCCCCGAAGGTTTCCGCCGCCCACCGCGCGATTTCCGGCGCGGGCGCGCCCTCCAGCTCCCGGCCGGCCCGCTCGGCGAGCGCCCGCAGCTCGTCCGGGTCGCGTCGGGACGGATCGGCGGTGGCCACGGCGGTGGTGCCGACCAGGCCCAGGCCGGCGGCGGAGACCAGGGCGCTCACCGGGTCACCGCCCGGGAGAGCAGGCCACTGAACCGGACCGTGAAGACCCGCGCACAGGCGTGGCACTCCCATGCGCCATGCCCGGTCTCGCTCGGCCGCAGATCCTCCTCGCCGCAGTACGGGCAGTACAGCGGCACGGAACGAGTCTCACCACTCATCGCAGTTCCTCCTCGTCGACCCGAATCACCCAGTTGGCGAACGTCTCACCCTCGGTCCGGCCGGCCAGGTAGCGCTCGGCCAGCCGCTCGACGTACCCGGGCAGCTCCTCGGCGGTCGTCTTCAGGCCGCGCAGCTTGCGCCCGAAGCCGGCGGTGCGACCCTCGGCCATGCCGAGCCCACCGCCGAGATGCACCTGGAAGCCCTCCACCTGGCGGCCGTCCGGCCCGGTCACCAACTGCCCCTTGAGGCCGATGTCGGCGACCTGGGTGCGGGCGCAGGCGTTGGGGCAACCGTTGATGTGGATGGAGATGTCCGCGTCGAAGTCGCGCAGTCGCTGCTCCAACCGGGCCACCAGTTCCTCGCCACGCGCCTTGGTCTCGACGATGGCGAGCTTGCAGTACTCGATGCCGGTGCAGGCCATGGTGCCGCGCCGCCAAGCCGACGGCTGGGCCTCCAGGCCGATCTCCCGCAGGCCGGCGACCAGCGACTCCGTCCGCTCCGGCGGCACGTCGAGCACCAGCAGCTTCTGGTACGGGGTCAGGCGCACCCGCTCGCTGCCGTGCGCCTCGACCACGTCCGCGAGCCGGGCGAGCTGGGTGCCGGAGACCCGCCCGACCACCGGAGCGGCGCCGACGTAGTTACGGCCGTCGCGCTGCCGGTGCACGCCGATGTGGTCGATCGGCCGCTCCGGCAGTGTCGGTGCGGGGCCGTCGAGCAGCGTCCGGCCGAGGTACTCCTTCTCCAGCACCTCCCGGAACTTCGCCACCCCCCAGTCGGCCACCAGGAACTTCAGCCGGGCGCGGTGGCGCAGCCGGCGGTAGCCGTAGTCACGGAAGATGCCCACCACGCCGGCCCAGACGTCGGGTACCTCGGACAGCGGAACCCAGACGCCGAGGCGCTGGGCCAACATCGGGTTGGTGGACAGCCCGCCACCGACCCACAGGTCGAAGCCCGGGCCGTGCTCCGGGTGGTCGACACCGAGGAAGGCGATGTCGTTCGCCTCGTACGGGGTGTCCACCAGCCAGGAGATCGAGGACTTGAACTTGCGCGGCAGGTTGGAGAACTGCTTGTCGCCGACGTACCGCTTGACGATCTCGTCGATGGCGGAGGTGGGGTCGATCCGCTCGGCCTCGGCCACCCCGGCCACCGGGCTGCCCAGCACGATCCGGGGACAGTCGCCGCACGCCTCGGTGGTCTGCAACCCGACCGACTCCAGCCGCCGCCAGATCTCCGGCATGTCCTCGACCCGGATCCAGTGGTACTGGATGTTCTGCCGGTCGGTGATGTCCGCGGTGTCCCGGGCGAACTCCCGCGAGATCTCGGCGATGGTGCGCAGCTGGGTCAGGTCGAGCTGGCCGCCGTCGACGCGTACCCGCAGCATGAAGAACTCGTCTTCCAGCTCGTGCGGCTCCAGCACAGCGGTACGACCGCCGTCGATGCCCGCCTTCCGCTGGGTGTACAGGCCCCACCACCGGAACCGCCCGCGCAGGTCCTGCGGGTCGATCGAGGCGAAGCCACGGTGGGCGTAGATGTTCTCGATGCGCGCCCGGACGTTCAGCGGATCGTCGTCCTTCTTGATCCGCTCGTTGGGGTTGAGCGGCTCTCGATGCCCGAGTGCCCACTGGCCCTCACCGCGGGGGCGCCGGGGCGCCCGCGGCGGGCGGGCCGGAATCTCGCTGACTGCCATCGCGGCGTCCTCCGTTGTCTGCTGCGCCTCGGTGGGGCTGAGCGCGCGACGACCGGTTCCCGGAGGGACCGTGGACAGCGATGTCTCTGCACGGCCGGCGCGCTGCGTGCCCGAGGCAGGGATGGTCGGGCGTCGTCAGTGAGCCGGACAGATGGCGCTGCGCACGCGGCCGTAATCAACGTGGCGTCGAGCCACGAAGCGGCGCACGACAGCGGCAGTCATAACCGTCATGCTGCCACACCTCCGCCGGGGCGGCCAATGGTCGCGTGCGCGATCCCACATCACGGGCGGTCGCTGCCGGCTCCCCCCGAGCGTCACCGTGTGGCAGGCTCGCAATGTGGGCGATTTGTCCGACAAGTCGATTCCGGTGGCCGGAATCGGCGTCCGGCTCAGCGGCGGGCGGCTGCGCGCGGTGCCGGTGTGGCTGGTACCGGCGACGGTCGCCCTGCTGGCGACCCTTGCCGGCCTGGACTCCGCCCAGCCCTGGCGCGACGAGCTGGCGACCTGGAGTGCGGCGACCCGAGGTCTGGCCGGCCTGTTTCGACTGGCCGGCACCATCGACGCCGCCACCGGCCCCTACTACCTGCTCATGCACGCCTGGCTGGCGGTGGCCGGCGACTCGGTGGCCGCCCTGCGCCTGCCCTCCGCCCTGGCCATGGCCGCGACCGCCGGGCTGATCGCGGTACTCGGACACCGGCTGTGGGACACCCGCGTCGGCACCCTCGCCGGCCTGCTGTTCGCGGTGCTGCCCGGCACCTCCCGGTACGGCCAGGAGGCGCGGCCGTACGCCCTGGCCGGCGCGCTCGCGGTGCTGAGCACGCTGCTGCTGGTCGACGCGCTGCGCCGGCCAAGCCGGTGGCGCTGGGTCGGCTACGCGGCGGCCACCATCGCCCTCGGGCTCACCCACCTGGTGGCCCTCACCCTGCTCGCCGCCCACGCGGTCGCCGTGCTGACCGGAAGTGTCCGGACCGGTCCCACCGCCGGTGGCGGCGTCGAGGGCCGGGCCGGCGGGTCCGGCGGTGGCGGGAAGCGCGGGGCGCCGGACCGGCTGCTCGGGTACTGGTTGGCCACCGTGGTGGTGGCGGTGGCGGTGGCGCCGCTGGCTCTGGTGGCCCAGGGCCAGCGGGCCCGGCAGCTCGACTGGGTGGACGCCGCCCGGCCCGGCGACCTGGCGGCGCTGGCCGGCGGGGTGACGCAGAGCGGTGTGGTCGGCGGCGTGCTGCTCGGACTCGCCGCGCTCGGCGCGGCCCGGGCGGGCCGCCGGGGGCTGCTGCCGGTGAGCTGCGTCCTGGTACCGGTGCTGCTGCTCTTTCTCGCCGGGCTGGTCGTCCCCATCTGGGTGCCCCGCTACCTGGTCTTCGTGGTGCCCTTCGGCTGCCTGCTGGCCGGCGCGGCACTCGCCTCCGCCCGGCTGCCCGCCGCGCTCGCGGTGGTGGCGCTGACCGGCCTGCTCGGCCTGCCCGACCAGGCCGCGCTACGCCGCACCCACGAGTGGCCACGCAGCGCGACCGTGGACTACCGGGCGGTGGCCGAGATCGTCGGCAGCGATCGGCAGCCCGGTGACGCGGTGGTCTACTCGCCGCGCGACAGCTGGCTCTTTCTCGACCTCGGCCTGCGCTATCACCTCGGCGGCCGGACCCCGCAGGACGCGCTGCTGGTCGAGGGACAGGACCGCCGGGGTGACCTGTGGGCCACCGAGTGCGGCCGGCCGGCGGAGTGCCTGGACAATGTCGACCGGGTCTGGCTGGTGCTGGCCGGACGACGAGCCGAGCCACTGGCCGCCGTGCCCGGCGCCAAGGGCGACGCGCTCCGCGACCGCTTCGCGGTGGCCCGGGTGTGGCCACGCCCCGGCATCACGCTCGCGCTGCTCACCCGACGCGGCTGAGCATCCACTCCCCCGCTCCCGACAGGTGACTCATCGGCACCGGAACCGTCGGGCGGCGGGCAGGGGTCACCCGCCGCTGCGGCCCTCGGGGGCGCTGCGGGCCAACGGAAGGGCCAGGAAGGCCTCCGTGCCGCCGTCAGTGCCGGGACGCAACTCGATGGTGCCGCGCAGCTCTCCGGTGACGAGCGCCCGGACGATCTGCAACCCGAGCTTGGCGCCGCCCTCGGCGTCGAATCCCGCCGGCAGGCCCCGGCCGTTGTCCGTCACGGTGACGTTGAGCACCCGGCGGAGCCGGTGTGCCGAGACCACCACCTCGGGCTTGGGCGGGCCGGCGGGCGCCGGCGCGTCGTCGTCGGCCGGCGGGAAGCCGTGTTCGACGGCGTTGAGCAGCAGCTCGTTGAGGACCATCACCAGCGAGGTGGCGATCTCCGCCGGCAGCACGCCGAAGGTGCCGGTACGGCGCATCGCGACGCTCACCTCGGTCGCCGCCACCTCGGTCGCCGCGT
Organism: Verrucosispora sp. WMMC514; assembly: GCF_027497295.1. Lineage (NCBI taxonomy): Bacteria > Bacillati > Actinomycetota > Actinomycetes > Micromonosporales > Micromonosporaceae > Micromonospora > Verrucosispora sp. WMMC514. Next base: position 1,365,861 of record NZ_CP114906.1, read on the forward strand.
TCGCCACCCGGTCGACGATGCCGTCGAACTCCACCGCCTCGTCGCTGGACATGGCGAGCGTCTCGTGCACCAGCGCGATCGACGCCACCCGGCGTACCGACTCCTCCAGTGCCACCCGCGCCTCCGGCATGGCCACCCGGCGGGCCTGGAGGCGCAGCAGCGCCGCCACCGTCTGCAGGTTGTTCTTCACCCGGTGGTGGATCTCCCGGATGGTGGCGTCCTTGGTGATCAACGCGCGGTCGCGTCGGCGGACCTCGGTGATGTCGCGGACCAGCACCAGCGCACCGATCGGCACGCCGGCGGGCATCAGCGGCAGGGCCCGGGTGAGCATGGTCGCCCCGCGCGCGTCGATCTCCCGACGGGGCGGCGCCTCGCCGCGCAGCGCGGCGAGGATGCCGTTGGCGGCGTCGGTGCCGTCCAGGGGATCGCCGGCCAGCCGCCGGTGCAGTGCCGCGAGATCCTCGCCGACCAGGAGTGAGGCGTGACCCAGGCGCCGGTACGCCGACTGCGCGTTGGGGCTGGCGTAGGTGACCTTGCCGCCGGCGTCCAGCCGCACCAGCCCGTCACCGACCCGGGGTGCCGAGGTGGTCTCGCCCGGGTGCCGGGGCGGTGGGAAGGTGCCGTCGGCGATCATCTGCGCCAGGTCGTCGGCGGTGGTCAGGTAGTTGAGCTCCAACTGGCTGGGGGTACGCGCGGTGGAGAGGTTGGTGTCCCGGCCCACCACGGCGATCACCTCGCCGGACTCACCGTCGGCCGTACGCAGCCGGACCGGGATCGCCTCGTGCCGGGCGGGCACGTCGCCGTACCAGACCGGGTCGCCCTCCCGCCAGATGCGCCCCTGCCCGTAGGCGACCTCCAGGTGCGCCACCTCCGGGCCGCCGACGATCCGCCCCACCTGATCGTCCTGGTACGCGGTGGGCGCGGTGGTCGGGCGCACCTGGGCCACGCAGAGGAAGCTGCCCTCACCGTCGACCGGAACCCAGAGCAGCAGGTCGGCGAAGGAGAGGTCGGACAGCAACTGCCAGTCACCGGCGATGCGGTGCAGGTGGTCGATGTCGACCCGGCGCAGGCGGGTGTGCTCCTCGGCGAGATCGCGCAGCGTTGACACGCCGACCAGCGTGCCACGCCGACCGTCACATCGTCGCGGTGACCTTCTTCAACCCGCGCGGCGCGTCCGGATCCTCCCCCCGGGTCAGGGCGAGCGCCAGCGCCAGCCGCTGCAACGGCAGGATGTCCAGTAGCGGGGCGTACCGCTCATCGACCTCGGGCACCGCGAGGCGGGTCGCTCCGTCGATCGTGGCGGAGCCGACCACCACCACGTCGGCGCGGCGCTCGCCGAGCCGGGGCAGCACCTCGCCCATCGACCGTCCGCCCGGCCCCGAGCCGACCACCGCCAGCACCGGCACGTCCGGGTCGGTCATGGCCAACGGGCCGTGCAGCAGGTCGGCGCCGGAGAACGCCAGCGCCGGCAGGTACGACGTCTCCATCAGCTTCAGCGCCGCCTCCCGGGCGGTCGGGTACGCGTACCCCCGGCCGGTGGTGACGATCTGGGCGGCGAAGCGGTAGCGCGGCGCGAGCTGTGCCGCGACGGGGTCGGTGAGGGTACGGGCGGCCAACTCGGGCAGGTCGGCCAGCGCCCGGCGCTCCTCGGCGGGCAGCGCGCCGTCACCGGCCCGGATCCCCTCCACCAGCATCAGCAGGGCGAGCAGCTCGGCCGTGTAGGTCTTGGTGGCCGCCACCGCCCGCTCGTGCCCGGCCGCGATGTCGACGGCGAGTTCGGCGGTCGTCGCCAACGGGGAGTCCGGTGCGTTGGTGACGGCCAGGGTGAGGGCACCGGAGTCGCGGGCTACCCGGAGCACCTCCGTCAGGTCGGGGGATCCGCCGCTCTGACTGACCCCGACCACCAGGGCGTCGGAGAGGTCCGGCCGGGCGCCGAAGAGGGTGACCGCGCTCGGCGAGGCCAGGCCGGCGGGCAGGCCGAGGCGGATCTCACTGAGGTAGGCGCCGTACAGCGCGGCGTGGTCCGAGGTGCCGCGTGCGGTGAACACCACGTGTCGGGGTCGGCGCTCGGCGATGGCCGCGGCCACCCGGGCGATGGGGGTGGCGTGCTGGGTGGAGAGCAGTCGCTCGTAGCCGGCCGGCTGCTCGTCGATGTCGGCGGTCATGCCGCTGCCTGGGCGCGTCACGGAAACTCCTCCCCTGCGCGATATCCGCGCGTTTGCTGCTCAGTCTTGCATCTTTGATCCGGTCTGAGCAATCAAATGAGCAGTAGTGCGCAGTGGATCACCAAAACTGGGGTTCGTCACCTACGCTGACCCGACCTCACCGAGCAGCCGGGACCAACGAGTGAGAGGACCACGTGGCCGAGGGAACGGACGACCGGGCGCTGCCGGCGACGGAGGAACTGATCCTGGCCCGGCGGGCCCTGGACTCCGGCGAGCTGACGCATGCCGCCGAGCACGTCGCGGCGGCGCTGGCCCGGGCACCGACGCTGCCCGAGGTGCACGAGACCCTCGCCCGGCTGGCCGCCGCCAGCGGCGACGGCGGGATCGACCTGTTCCCGTTGCAGCACCACACGTTCGTCGGCGCCGTGGTCGCCCGGGCACACCTGCTCGCCGCCGCCGGCCGACCGGCCGAGGGCCTCGATCTGCTGGTCGCGGCCACCGCCCACGCACCGGGGGCGGACTGGGCGGGCGTGCCCTGGGTGACCTCGCCCGAGCTGGCCGAGCGTCTCGGACCCGAGCAGGCCGCCCGGGTGCTGATGCAGGTCTGCGCCGCCGTGCCCGACCCGGTCGCGCCACCGAACCGGGCCGCCCTGTCGCCGTATCTGACGTTCGCCCGCAACGCGATCACCGTCCACCCGGAGCACGCACTGCTGCTGGGCACCGCGTCCGCGCTGGCCCGGCGGGTGGAGGAGGTTCCGCTCGCGGTCCGCTGGGCCAGCCGGGGCGTACGGGCGGTGCCGTCGAAGATGGGCGAGGTGTGGCTCGGGTACGCGCTACGCAGCGCCGGCCGGACCCGGGAGGCGCTCGCCGCGTTGCGTCGCGCCGTCGAGCACGACCCGGACGACCTCGCGGTGTACGCCGACATCGCCGGCACCCTGGCCGACCACGGCCGGCTCGAGGAGGCGCTCAGGTGGATCGAGCGCGCCCTGGCCCGCAACCCGTCCTTCGACTGCGCGGTGCACACGGCGCACCGCCTGCGGTTCCAGCGGGATGGTGCGGTGCGACACCTGGTGGCGCTGGCGGACTTCGTCCGCGACCACCCGGACGACTCGCACGAACACGGCGACCTGGCTGAATGCTGCCGCGGACGTCCCTGGCTGGGTCAGGTGACGCCGGCACCACCGGCGACCGGGACCGCCGCGACGCTCGGGCGAGCCGGCACCCTGCCCGTCGACGGGTCGGAGCCGACGATGGCGTCGCGTCCCACGTCGCCGCCGTCCGCGGAGGCCGCCCGCCGCCTGCGCCAACTCGCCCACCCCGCCTGGCCGCACCCACCGGCGGCCTACGACGCGGCGGTCGGCCTGGCCACGCTCGACCTGGCCGACCTGCTCGGCCTGCTGGCCCATCCGCCCGAGACGCCGCAGACCGCGCTCGGGCGGGTGCTCGCCGGTCAGGACCCGGCGCTGTGGGTGCGCTGCGTGCAGGTCTGGACCTGCCTCGGGCTGCTGCACCACCGCACCGATGAGCCGTGGCCCGAATCCACCCGGCGACGGGTACTCGTGGAGCTGGCGCACGAGGTGCCGGAGGTCGCCGAGGCGGCCCTGTTCGCCCTGGTGACCGCCGCCTGGGTCGATCCGTCGGTCCGCACCGACGTGGCCGCGCTGGTCACCGAGCGGCTGGCGGCGGTGGCCACGGCGGTCCGGCACCATCCGGTGCCCAACGCGGCCTCGCTGGCACATCTGGCGCTGGCCACCCCAGACCTCGATCCGGAGACCATCGCCACCGCGCGGACGCTGGCCGGAGTGACCGCCCGCAAGCGCCGTGGCACCACCCGGGCACTGCGGGCCCTGCTGCGCCGACTGCTCCGTCGATCGGTGTGACGAGTCGCGGGCGGGTGACACCCCCGGCGGGGACGTCCGCCGCCGGGACGCGCCTCCCGGACGCGCCCCGACGGTCCCTGGTCGCCGTCAGACAGCCGGCGCCCGGGCCAACTCGGTCTCGGCCTGCTCCTGCCGACTCGCGTCCGGCTCCGGCTCGTTGCTGGTGCGCAGCGGAATCTCCCGGATGAACCAGGCCAGCACCGGAACCACCGCGGCGAAGAGCACCGCCCAGAGGAACACGTGCGAGATCGCGTCGGCGAGACCGCCGAGCACCACCTCGCGGGCCTGCGCCGGCAGTTCCCGCAACTGCTCGATGTTCATCGCCGCGCCGGCCTCGCCGCCACCGCTGAACGCGCCACCGGCGGCCGAGCCGGCCAGCCGGTTGGCGAAGATGGCGCCGAACAGGGAGATGCCGAACGACCCGCCGATGGAGCGGAAGAAGGTGGCCGCGCCACTGGCCGCCCCCAGATCCTTCTGGGCGACGCTGTTCTGCGCGATCAGCATCGAGGTCTGCATGAGGAAGCCCATGCCGGCACCGAGCACGAGCATGTAGAGCGACGACTGGACCTTGCTGGTGTCCACCGCCAGCAGGCTCAGCAGGGCGAGCCCGGCGGTCATCACCACGCCGCCGACGATCGGGAAGACCCGGTACCGCCCGGTCCGGGTGATCGCCCGGCCGACGACCAGCGAGACCACCAGCATGCCGAACATCAGCGGCAGCAGCAGCAGGCCGGAGTTGGTGGCCGAGGCGCCCTGCACGGTCTGCTGGTACAGGGGCAGGAAGTTCATCGCGCCGAACATCGCGAAGCCGAGCAGGAAGCCGATCACCGAGATGAGGGCGAAGTTCCGGTTGGCGAAGAGCCGCAGCGGCAGGATCGGCTCGGGGACCCGCCGCTCGACGAACCCGAACACCACGAGCGCCGCGACGGCCAGTACGGCGAGGCCGAGGATCTGCGGGCTGGCCCAGGCGTACTCGTTGCCGCCCCAGGTGGTGATCAGCACGATGCCGGTGATGCCGATCGACAGCAGGGCCGCACCGACCCAGTCGATGCGGTGCTCGGTGCGGTACTTGGGCAGGTGCATGGTGGCGATCAGCAGCACCAGCGCCACACCGCCGAGGGGCAGGTTGACGTAGAAGGCCCAGCGCCAGGAGAGGTGATCGGTGATGAAGCCGCCGACCAGCGGGCCGGCGACCATCGCGATCGCCATGATCCCGGCGATCATCCCCTGGTAGCGGCCGCGCTCGCGGGGTGGCACCAGGTCGCCGATGATCGCCATGACGCCGACCATCAGGCCACCGGCGCCCAGACCCTGGACGGCCCGGAAGGCGATCAGCTGGACCATGCCGTCGTCGGCGCCGCCGAGGAAGCCCGAACCGGCCATGCCGCACAGCGCGGAACCGACCAGGAAGATCACCACGGCGGTGAGGAAGACCGCCTTACGGCCGTAGAGGTCGCCGAGCTTGCCCCAGATCGGAGTGGAGACGGTGGTGCCCAGCACGTACGCGGTCACCACCCAGGTGAAGTGGTTGAGCCCGCCGAACTCGCCCACGATGCGCGGCAACGCGGTGCTGACGATCATGTTGTCGAGCATCGCCAGCATCATGGCGATCATCAGACCGAAGAGCACGACCCGGACATTGGGTCGCACGGCGGTCTGGTTCTGCTGGGCCATCGGTAAGCTCTCCCCCCGAGATGCGGCGCACTTACTTGCCGCCCGGCTAGTTACCTTACTAGCCGGACGGTAAGTTGGACAGGTAACGACGGTCAACCGGATTGGTAGGTAGGGGTGAGTCAGAGCACAGGCGGCACCCGCGAGCGGATCAAGGCCGTGGCGCTGGAGCTCTTCACCGAGCAGGGCTACGAGGCGACGTCCCTGCGCGAGGTGGCCGAGCGGCTCGGGGTGACCAAGGCCGCGCTCTACTACCACTTCAAGAGCAAGGACGAGATCGTCTCCAGCGTGGTGGAGGACCGGCTGGAGCGGATGGACGCGCTGATCGCCTGGGCCGAGAGCCAGCCGGCCACGCTGGCCACCCGCAGAGCCGTCATCGAGCGGTACGCCGACGCCATGTTCAGCGGCGAACAGCCCTCGGTGATGCGGTTCTTCGAGCAGAACCAGACGGCGCTGAAGAGCCTGTCCGCCGGCCGGGAACTGCGCGGACGGATGTTCCGGTTAGCCACCGCCGTCTGCCAGGGCGACGACTCTCCCGGCGCCCAGCTCCGTGCCGTGCTGGCCCTGTTCGCCGTGCACAGCAGCTGGTTCGCGGTACGCACACCGGACATCACCGATGCCGAGCGCAAGCAGGTGGCCCTGGAGGTCGCCAACGAACTGCTCGCCGCGATCGCCGCGCCGCCCGCCCGGCCGTGAGCCGCGACGTCGGCTAGCCGAGGGGCAGCCGCAGCGCGAGCAGGTCCACCCCGGGGAACGGGCTCCAGTCCCGGTCGGGCTCGCGGACGAAACCACGCCGGCGGTAGAGCCGGTGGGCCGGCTCGGCGTGGCCGTCGCGTACGCAGATGGTCACCGCGGTGCAGCCCAGCTCGAGCGCGCGCACGACACACGCCTCGACGAGCGCCGCGCCGGCTCCCCGTCCCTGCGCGGTCGGGTCCACCGCCAGCATCCGGAACTCCGCCTCGCCCGGGGCGCACATCTCGGCGTACCGGGTGCCGGGCAGCACGAAGGTGACCGAGCCGAGCAGGTGACCGCTCGCCGGGTCGACGGCCACCAGCACGTCACCGTGCTCCGCCCGGGCGGAGACGTCGGCCAGCACGTCGGCGTAGCCGGTCTCGCCCTTGAGCTGGCCGTCGGCCTCGTAGGCCGCGACGGTGAGCCGGGCGACCCCGGCGTAGTCGGCCGGCTCGGCCGGACGGATCAGCAGGCCACTCAACCGATCACCGCGATCAGGTCACCGTCCTGCACCACGTCGCCCTCGTTGACCGCGAGCTGCTGCACCACGCCGTCGGACTCGGCGATCACGGGGATCTCCATCTTCATCGACTCCAGGATCACCAGGGTGTCCCCCTCGGACACGGTGTCCCCGGCCGACGCGACGACCTTCCAGACGTTCGCCACCATCTCGGCGCGGATCTCCTCGGCCATCTCTGCGGCCCCTTCCTCGCGGCTCCTGCGACGTATCCAATCATGAGCGGACCGCCGGTGGGCGCGGAGCGGCCCCGGCAACGATCCGCCCGTACCGCCGGCACTAGCATCAACGGGTCAGACCCGACGTCGGCGAGGGCGACCGGCTCCGGTGACGGGGGTCGTCCGCAGCCCGATCCGGCCATCACGAGGAGGTCACCATGGCGAAGAAGGCCCGCAAGAAGAAGGCCCGCAAGAAGAGCGCCGCGAACCACGGCAAGCGCCCCAACTCCTGAGCCGGCGGGCGGCTGCCCGCCGCTATCGGACGACGGACGCAACGGTGCCCGGGTCGGAATCGACCCGGGCACCGGCGTGTGTCAGTCGGCCAGTTCGCGCGACTCGGTGGTCTCGAAGACGACGAGTTCGCTGATCCGTACCCGCAGCCGTTCACGCAGCTCGTCCGGCGCGGACTCGTTGCCGCAGCAGCGGGCCACCAGCGCCTTGACCTCTTGCTCGATGCCGTACTCGCGCAGGCAGTGGCCGCACTCGTCGAGATGGTGCCGGATCAACGTCCGCCGCTCCTGCGCGCACTCCAGGTCGAGGTAGAGGTAGACCTCCGCGAGCACCTCACGACAGTCCGTCTCGTGCGGATCTCCACAGCTCACGTCACACCTCCCGGCCGGTGGCGGCGGTCGAACTCCGGGCCGGCTGGGCCGCGGAGAAACCCCGCTCCGCGGCGTACCCCTCAAGCAGCTTGCGCAGATTACGACGTCCACGGTGCAACCGCGACATCACCGTGCCGATCGGCGTGCCCATGATGTCGGCGACCTCCTTGTAGGAGAACCCCTCGACATCGGTCAGGTAGACCGCCAGCCGGAACTCCTCCGGCAACTGCTGGAGGGCCTCCTTGACGTCGCTGTCCGGCAGCCGGTCGAGCGCCTCGGTCTCGGCGGACCGCAGCCCGCTGGAGGTGTGCGACTCCGCCTCGGCCAGCTGCCAGTCGGTGATCTCGTCGGTGGGCGCCTGCACCGGCTGGCGCTGCCGCTTGCGGTACGAGTTGATGTAGGTGTTGGTCAGGATCCGGTAGAGCCAGGCCTTCAGGTTCGTGCCCTGCTCGAACTGGTGGAAGGCGGCGTACGCCTTCAGGTAGGTCTCCTGGACCAGGTCCTCGGCATCCGCCGGGTTACGCGTCATCCGCAGGCCGGCCGCGTACAGCTGATCGACGAATGGCATCGCGTCCCGTTCGAACCGGGCCCTGCGCTCGTCCGTCTTCTCCGTGGTCAACCGCACATCCCCTCGGGTTGGATGCTTCCCCGCCGAGGATACGCGCACCGGCCTTCCGGAAGATTCGGTTCCGACGGGTGTGCCCGTCGCCACCTCGACCGGTGGTACCGCCGCCGGCCAGTTCGGGCCGGCAAGCAGCTGCCTGAGCTGCCGTGCCTCCCGCTCGTCCTGTCCCCGGTTCCGGATCTCGGTCGGCACCGGTCACCCCCTCGCACATTGGTTGTCCGAGGTGTTCAACGCGTGCCGCGGGCCGACACATTCCGGCTCGGGCCCAGGCGTTCCTGGTCCCCGCCCCGGCGGTGCGACCGAAGCTGGGACCAGGAAGGGCCTGGGAGCCCGGTGTCGCCGCCCGGACCGGGCACTGGGACACCATCGGGTGCAACGAAGCGGCGCGGCCGGCGGACACGGCACCGGTGACGTGGTGGCCCGGTGGCGGCCCGGGTGGCGTCAGACATCGGCCCAACCGTGCTCACGCAGCCAGTCCACGGTCGCAGCGGCCGTACCGACGGGGTCACCCCGCAGGTCGTGCCGCTCTCCCGACCGAACCACCACCCGCACCTGCGGGCCCGGCTCCGGCACACCGAACGGATCCCGGTCCCCGTTCACCACCAGGGTCGGCACACCGGTCACCAGCTCACCGGCCCGGCTCCGTTCCGGTCGACCGGGCGGGTGCAACGGAAAGGCGAGTGCCACCACCCCGGCGGCGCCCACCGCGCGCGCCGTCCGACAGGCCACCCGGGCACCGCTGGAGCGGCCACCCACCACCAGCGGTACGCCGGGCTGCCGCTGCCGCAGCGCCGTCAGCACGACGGACCACGCCTCGTCGAGGTGCCCGGCCGGTGCCGGTGCGCGCCGGCCGGCGACCCGGTACGGCTGGGTCACCCGCGCCACCACCAGCCCGGCGGTCACCGCCGCGTCGCGTAGGGCGATCAGATCCGGGGCGTCGACGCCGCCGCCGGCCCCGTGCCCCAGCACCAGCAGGGCTCGGGGCGGACCGGACGGGTCGTCGGTGTCGACCCGAGCGGGTCCGCGCGGAGTGTCGAGGACGTCATACGGCACCGCCCCATTGAACCCGTTTCGACCGGGACCACGCCCGTCGGTCAGCTCAGCGGCACCAGGGTGAGCAGCCGGTCGCGCACCGGCGGGCCGGGCTCACCGGCGGCGTCGGGATCGGGTTGCACCTCGCTGCGCCAGGCGACGAGCATCGCCCGCCGCTCCCGTGGGGTGGTGCCACCCCAGACGCCGTGACAGTCACCGACCTCGAGCGCCCACGCCAGACAGGAGCCCTGCACGTCGCAACTGCGGCACAGGGCCACCGCCGCGTCGGCCGGCTCGTTCGGCGCCGGAAAGAACGTCTCCGGGTCGACACTCTGACAGGTGCCCCTGGTACGCCAGGCTTCGTCCTGTCGCCGCTCACGCAACGCCCGCAACAGTCGCGGATCACGTCGCGCGGCGGCCACCTCGTGCGGACGGGGCATACGCGCCCGTGTCATCCACCCACCTCCCCCGTGGGACCAGCAACATCGATGGAGATCGTTCACCCGACGCGAACGACACCCATCACCGGCGCTGTGTTCTATCGCATTTGCGTACGCGGGGACAAGACTTCGCCGGGAAGTTGGCAGAACGTTCGAGTCACCTTTCACCCGCAACCGCAGCAAATCACTCGCGACAATGCGCCGGGGCGCGATCAGAAGAGCGTCGGCTCCGCGGGCTCGCCCGGACGGGTCAGCGGCACCCGGGCGGTCAGCCCGGGACCGTCGTTGCGTACATCGCCCACGGCCCGCCCCACCGGCCGCACCTCCAACCCGGCCAGCCAGTCCGGCGGCGGCGGTGCGAGCAGCTCGGCCCGGTCCGCGCCGTCGTCCAACCAGGTCGCCCAACGCTCCGGCGGCAGCAGCAACGGCATCCGGTCGTGCACGTCGGCCAGTTCGCCGACGGCCGCGGTGGTCAGCACGCTGAAGGTCAGCAGCGTCGCGTCCGGGCCGTCCCAGACCGACCAGATGCCGGCGAAGGCGAGCACCGAGCCGTCGCGTGGGGTCAGGTAGTACGGCTGCTTCGCACCGTCGGCCAACCGCACCCACTCGTACCAGCCGTCGGCGGGTACGAGACACCGGCGGCGGGCGAAGGACGGCGCGTACGCCCGGCTGGTGGCGACGGTCTCGGCCCGCGCGTTGATCATGCGGGCCGCGCCGGCGGGCGACCGGGACCACGGTGGCACCAGACCCCAGCGGCCCCGCGAGAGCGCCCGGTGCCCCGCGGCACCGATGCGGACCAGCGGCACCGGATCGGTCGGCGCGACGTTGTGATCGGCGGCCAGCCCACCCGCGGTCTCGTCGACCGCCTCGAACAGGCCGCTCAGGTCACCGGCGCCGCGGGTCGTGGCGTACCTACCGCACATGCCGCTCACGCTAGCGCGCGCTGCGCCGGGCGGCTGTCCCGCTCACCGGGAGTGGCGGTGACCCTAGCGCCACCGGGACCCCGGCACGGCAGAATGTAACCGTGGGGAATGTGACCGCGACCCGGCCGCTACAGCCGTGGACCGCACCGACGGCCAGTGACCCGGTGTCGGCGTCGCTGCGCCTGCCCGGCTCCAAGTCGATGACCAACCGCGCCCTGGTGCTCAGCGCGCTGGCCGCCGGGCCCTCGACCCTGTCCCGACCGCTGCGGGCCCGGGACACCGAGTTGATGGCCGCCGCGCTGCGGGCGATGGGAGCCCACGTCTCGATCGCCGACGACGAGCGCTGGCTGGTCCGGCCGCACCGGCTGTTCGGCCCGGCCCACGTCGACGTGGGGCTCGCCGGCACGATCATGCGCTTCGTGCCACCGGTGGCGGGGCTGGCCGACGGGCAGGTCACCCTCGACGGTGACCCGCAAGCCCGGACCCGCCCGCTCGGTCCGCTGATCGAGGCGCTGCGCTCGCTCGGCGTACGCGTCGACGCTCCCCCCTCGGGCAGCCTGCCGCTGGTGGTGCTGGGCGCCGGCCGGGTGACCGGCGGCGAGGTCGTGATCGACGCCTCCGCGTCCAGCCAACTGGTCTCCGGGCTGCTGCTCGCCGCCCCCCGCTTCGACCGTGGGCTGGTGGTCCGGCACGTCGGCCCGCCGGTGCCCTCCGCACCGCACCTGCGGATGACCGTGCAGATGCTGCGCGCCGCCGGCGCCGCGGTCGACGACAGCACCCCCGACGTCTGGACGGTCGAGCCCGGACCGTTGACCGGGCGTAGCTGGGAGATCGAGCCGGACCTCTCCGGTGCGGTGCCGTTCTTCGCCGCCGCCATGATCACCGGCGGCGAGGTGACCCTGCGCGGCTGGCCGGCGCGGGGCAGCGCCCAGCCGGTCGAGCGGCTGCGCTCGCTGTTGCAGCAGATGGGGGCGACGGTCACCCTGACCACCGAGGGGCTCGCGGTACGCGGCACCGGCCCGGTGAAGGGATTGCGCGCCGACCTGTCCGACGTCAGCGAGCTGACCCCGGCGCTCACCGCGCTGGCCATGCTCGCCGACTCGCCGTCGGTCTTCACCGGCGTCAGCCACATCCGTGGCCACGAGACGGACCGGCTGGCCGCCCTGGCGCGGGAGTTCACCGGGCTCGGCGCGGACATCACCGAGTCGGCGGACGGGCTGGAGATCCGGCCCCGACCGCTGCACGGCGGCGTGTTCCGCACCTATCATGATCACCGGATGGCGCACGCGGCGGCGGTGACCGGGCTGGTCGTGCCGGGCGTCGAGCTGGACGACGTGTCGTGTACCTCCAAGACCATGCCCGAGTTCCCGGCACTATGGTCGGCACTGGTGACCGGTAAGAGCTGAGCGGAAGAAGGGTCGGCCCTGGCGACCAGGCGGCGCGAGTACGACGAGGACGACGTCCGGGTCCGGCCCGGCAGGTCCTCCCGCCCGCGTACCCGGACCCGACCCCGGCACGCCGACGCCAAGGACGGTTTCGTCATCGCGGTGGACCGCGGGCGCTACACCTGCGTACTGCCCGGCGCCGGGCCGGACGACCCCACCGTCACCGCCATGCGCGCCCGCGAACTGGGCCGCAAGTCGGTGGTGGTCGGTGACCGGGTCGGGCTGGTCGGTGACACCTCCGGTTCGTCCGGGGCGCTGGCCCGCATCGTCCGGATCGAACCACGCCGGTCCGTGCTGCGGCGCACCGCCGAGGACGACGCCAGCACCGCCGAGGGCCGGTTGGAACGGGTGGTGGTCGCCAACGCCGACCAGCTCGTGATCGTCAGCGCGCTCGCCGATCCGCCGCCGCGCACCGGGTTCATCGACCGCTGCCTGGTCGCCGCGTACGACGCGGACATCGAACCGCTGCTCTGCCTGACCAAGGCCGATCTGGCCGGGCCGGAGACGGTGCTCGACTACTACACCGAGCTGGAACTGCCATATCTGCTCATCCGCCCGGACTCCCCGTTGGACGCGCTGCGCAGCCTGTTGACCGGCCGGGTCTCGGTGCTCGTCGGTCACTCCGGAGTGGGCAAGTCGACGCTCGTCAACCGCCTGGTGCCGGAGGCCGAGCGGGCGGTCGGCACGGTGAGCGCGATCGGACGGGGGCGGCACACGTCGACGAGCGCGGTGGCGTTGCGGCTGCCCGCGCCACCCGACGCGGACCAGGATCCGGGGTGGATCGTGGACACTCCGGGCGTACGCAGTTTCGGGCTGGCCCACGTCTCGGCCGAGAGTCTGCTGCACGGCTTCCCGGACCTGGTCGAGGCCACCGCCGACTGCCCGGCGAACTGCCCGCACACCGCCGACGAGGCCGACTGCGCACTCGACGCCTGGGTGGCGACCGGGCGGGCCGACCCGCGCCGGCTGGCCTCGTACCGCCGGTTGCTCGCCTCCCGTGCCGGGGAGACCGATCCACGGACCGAGCCCGACCCACGCGGGCACCCGGAGTGACCGGGCGGCCCACCACCGAGTGACCGACCCGACCGCGGCACCGCCGGCCCCCGGCGTCGTCCCGGTACCGGCGTCGCTACCGTGTCCGGCATGACCGGGTACGCCGCTGACCTGACCCTCGCCCACCGGCTCGCCGACGCCGCCGACGCCCTGTCGACGGCCCGGTTCCGGGCCCTGGACCTGCGGGTCGAGTCGAAGCCCGACCTGACTCCGGTCTCCGACGCGGACACCGCCGTGGAGCGCGAGATCCGCGCCATGCTCGCCGAGCACCGGCCCGAGGACGGGCTGCTCGGCGAGGAGTACGGCGCGACGCCGACCGCCGGAGCACGCCAGTGGGTGGTCGACCCCATCGACGGCACCAAGAACTTCGTCCGGGGCGTGCCGATCTGGGCCACACTCATCGCCCTGCTGGAGGACGGCCGCCCGGTCGCCGGGCTGGTCTCCGCGCCGGCCCTGGGGCGCCGCTGGTGGGCAGCACGGGGCACCGGGGCGTACGCGGGACCGGACGCCTCCCGCGGCGTACCCATCCGGGTTTCCGGGGTGACCCGGCTGGCCGACGCCAGCCTCTGCTACTCGTCGCTGGACGGCTGGGAGAAGGCCGGCCGGCTCGACGCGGTGCTCCAGTTGATGCGGGACACCTGGCGCAGCCGGGCCTACGGCGACTTCTACGGCTACATGCTGTTGGCCGAGGGCGCGCTGGACGTGATGATCGAGCCCGAACTGTCGCTCTGGGACGTGGCGGCACTGGTACCCATCGTGACCGAGGCGGGCGGCACGATGACCGACCTGGCCGGCCAGCCGGCCCCGGTCGGGGGCGACAACAGCACCCTGGCCAGCAACGGCGCGCTGCATCCGGACATCCTCCAGCGCCTCGGCAGCCCGCCGCGCATTGACGCCCGGTAACCTCTATCCTCGCCAGGTGGCTACCTCCGGTTGGTGTTTCCTGGCGGCGATGATCGTCGCGTACGGCGTCGCCAACCTGTTGCAGTCGGTCGCCGCCGCCCGCACCACGGTGCACCACACCTTCGATCCCGGGCTGCTGCTGCGCCTGGCCGGGCACCGCACCTACCTGGTCGGGCTGGCCTGTCAGGTGGCCGGTTTCGTCCTGGCCTTCCTGTCCCGGCGGGACCTGCCGCTGTTCCTGGTGCAGGCGAGCGTGGCCGCCGGGCTCGGCGTCACCGCCCTGCTCGGCGTGGTCCTGCTGAAGTGGCGGCTGCCGGTGGCCGAGGTCGCGCTGCTGGTGCTGCTCTTCGCCGGCATCACCGCGCTGGTGCTCGCCGCCCGCCCGGCACCCTCGAAGGCGCTCGGCACCGGGGGCATCGTCGCCCTGCTGCTGGCCCTGGCGGTGATCGCGGTGCTGGGCTTCTTCGCGGTCCGGTTGCACGGCGCGCCGGGGTCGGTGGCGCTCGGGTCGCTGGCCGGGCTGGCCTTCTCCGCCGCCGCGGTGGCGGCCCGTCCACTGGCCTCCGCGCCGGGCTGGGACGCCTTTCTCAGCGACCCGCTGCTCTACCTGCTCGTCGGCCACTCGGTGGTCGGCCAGTTGCTGCTCGGGCTGGCGATGCAGCGCGGCTCCACCACGGCGGCGGTGGCCGCCATGGACGCGGCCGGCGCGGTACCCGCCGCGATCGTCGGGCTGCTGCTGCTCAACGACAAGATCTGGCCGGGCCGGGAGTGGCTGGCCGGGATCGGTTTCCTGGTCACCCTGGCCGCTGTCGTCGGGCTCACCCGGTACGCGGAGCCGCAGCACCACCACGCCGTGGCCCGGGAGACCACCCGGGCGGTGGTGGGCCCCCGGCCGCCGCTCGTGCCGCAGCCCGCCGCGGCGGGCTGCGAGGTCGCCACGGCCGGTGGCTCGGGTGATCCGCTGGCTCAGGCCGCCTCGACCGGCTTGCGCCGGCCCACCACCCGCTCGTAGAGGCGTTCCAGGGCACTGGCCGTGCGTTCCCAGGTGTAGCTGCACCGCACCCGGTCGACCGCGGCGTGCCCGTACGCGAAGCGGCTGGCGTTGTCGGCGAGCAGCCGACGCAGCGTCATCCCGAGGGTGCGTACGTCGCCCGGTGGCACCAGCTTGCCGGTCACCTCGTCGACCACGGCGTCGGCAATGCCGCCCATGGCGTAGCCCACCACCGGGACGCCGCAGGCCATCGCCTCCAGCGACACCCGCCCCGCCGACGAGTAGTGCGGGGTGCAGGCCACCACGTCGGCCGAGCGGTACCAGGTGGCCATCTGCTCGTGCGGCACCGCGCCCACCAGGTGCACCTGCTCGCCGACCCCGGCCCGGTCGGCCAGCTCCCGCAGCCGGCGGGCCTCGGCGTGGTTGGCCAGTCGGTCCGTCGGCGGCCCGCCGGCGATGACCAACTCCGCGTCGCCCACCAGGCGCATCGCCCGGATCAGGTCCTCCTGGCCGTGGCCTCGCCCGAGCCCGCCCACCGAGAGGATCCGCGGGCGCTGCTCACGCGGGGCGGCCTCACCGTCGGGATGGAAGCGTTCCGTGTCCACCCCGGTCGGGACCATCGCGACCGAGGCACGTTGCAGGCCCATCCGGGTCAACTCGTCGACCTCGTCGTTGCACTGGGCGACCGCGATGTCCACCGCCCGGGTCAGCGCCCGTTCCAGCGGGATACGGGTGCCCGGCCCGCCGTACTGGGCACCGAGGTGGCGCAGCTGCTCCATCCCGATCGAGTGGAACGTCTGCACCATCGGAATGTCGGTCTCCCGCACGGCGTGCGCGGCGGCCAGGCCCCCGATCCAGTAGTGACCGTGCACCACCTCGGGCGTCCAGTCGCCGGACCAACGGTCGGCCAGCCAGTCGCCGTACGCGGACACGTAGGGCACCAGTTCGGCCGTGGGGATCGGCGCGACCGGGCCCACCGGTGCGCGCTCCAGCCGGTAGCCGTCCAGGATGTCGGTCTCGCTGGCCTCGGGGTCGTCCCGGCGGATGTACACCCGCACGTCGTGACCTCGCCCGGCCAGTTCGGCCGCGACCCGTGCGATGTGCTGGTAGGTGCCGACGACGGTTCCGTCGCCGAACGGCGGCGCAGCGGCGTGGGCGCAGACAAGGCCGACGCGCATGGGTCACCTCCATGCGGATGGGGCGGTGCTCTCCGGTCAGAGCGTCCCATTAACCGGCCTCCGAAGAGCCGAAACCTCGCAGATCGGGAACACACTCGGCGGCATGACCCGCACCCGACGGGGTACCGATGAGGAATGCCCCTCGCCCGAAACCTCGCCGACGCCACCATCGTCATCACCGGAGCGTCCAGCGGCATCGGCACCGCGACCGCGTACGCCCTGGCGCGTCACGGCAGCACCGTGGTGCTGGCCGCGCGCTCCGAGCCGGCTCTGCGCGAGGTGGCCCGGCACTGTCGTGAGCTGGGCGGTCGCACCCTGGTGGTGCCCACCGACGTGACGGACGCGGACGCGATGCGCCGGCTCGCCGCGACCGCGGTGGCGGAGTTCGGCCGGCTCGACGCCTGGATCAACAACGCCGCCGTCGGCACCATCGGGTTGTTCGACGAGATCCCGGTGGCGGAGTTCCGCAGGGTGCTGGAGGTCAACCTGCTCGGTACGGCGAACGGCATCCGGGCGGCGCTGCCGCACCTCAGCGCGGCCGGTGGCGGCGTCGTGGTCAACAACGCCTCGGTGCTGGCCGAGGTGGCGATGCCGTACCAGTCCCCGTACAACGCCGCCAAACACGCCGTGCGGGGACTGTCCGACACGGTTCGCCAGGAACTGCGGGCCACCGGCCGGGGATCGGTCTCGATCTGCACCGTGCTGCCGGCCACCATCGACACCCCGTTCTTCCGGCACGCCGCCAACCACAGCGGCCGGCAGGTGCTGCCGCCACCACCGGTCTATCCGCCGGAGGTGGTCGCGGAGACGATCGTGCGGTTGCTCAGGCGACCCCGCCGGGAGGCGTACGCCGGTGGTGCCGCCCGCCTGATCGGCATGCAGTGGCGGCTGGCGCCGGCACTGGCCGAACGGGTCCTCGGCTGGTACGGCCGGTACACCCAGTTCGGGCCGTCGCCGACGGCCGACACCACCGGCAACGTCTTCCGTGCCGACGCCGCGGCGAGCACCGACGGCGGCTGGCACGGCCGGCGGCGTCAACTGGTCCGGATCTCCGCCGCGTTCGGGCTGGCCGCCGCCGGCACCGCCGTCGGCACCGCCGCCGCGCTGGCCCGGCGGCTGGCCCGCTGAGGACGGGGCGACCTCGCCCGGCCGGGTCGGTTACGGCGGGAGGGCAGCGGGTAGTGGTCAGTCATGCGCGACGACGAGTACCCGACCCCCGTGTCCGATCCCGAGGCCGACGGCCTGCCCGACACCGCCGACGACGACTCGACGGCCGGGGACGACGTGCTGACCGGCCGGGAGGCGGATGGCCCGGCACCGGCTCAGCTGCCCGGTGACCGGACGCCGGTGGCGGTCGACGAGTTCGGCACCACCGCCGAGGAGCAGCTCGACGGGGAGTCGCTGGACTACAAGCTCAGCCGGGAACGGTTCGAGCTGCCGGTCGACGACCCGCTGGCCGGTCCGGTCGATCCGGACATCGCGGCCGAGGCGGACAGCCGGGAGCAGGCGGCGCAGGCGCAGCTCGACGCCGACGTGATCGATCCGGGCCCCACCTCCGACCCGAACTCCCCGGTCTCCCTCTACGACCACGACCGGCTGGGCACCAGTGCGGACGCCACCGTGGGCCGGCTGGTCGAACCGGACGAGGGGGCGCACACCGATCAGGAGACCGATTCGATCGCGTACGACGCGGGGGCCGCCGGTGGCGGAGCCAGCGCCGAGGAACTGGCCGTGCACGAGACCCGGCCGCCGCACTCGGTCTGACCAGCCGGCGCCGGCGTTCAGTCGTCCAGGCCGCGTTCGATCGCGTACCGGGTCAGCTCGACCCGGTTGTGCAGCTGAAGCTTGCCGAGCGTGTTCTGCACGTGGTTCTGCACCGTACGGTGCGACAGCCCGAGGCGCTCGGCGATCTGCCGGTACGACATCCCCTTGGCCACCAGGCGCAGCACCTCGGTCTCCCGGTCGGTGAGCCGGGGTGCCGCCTCCCGGGCCCCGGCCGCCGCGTGGTCGCCGCCGGCGGCCAGTCGGCGGTACTCGCCGAGGACCAGCCCGGCCAGGCCGGGCGTGAAGACGGGCTCGCCCGCCGCGGTGCGCCGCACCGCCGCCAGAAACTCCGCCAGCCCGGCGGATTTCAGCAGGTAGCCGGTGGCACCGGCCGTCACCGCGTCGAGCACGCCCTGCTGCTCACCGCTGGCCGAGAGCATGAGCACCCGCACTCCGGGGTGCGCCGCTCGCAGTCCGTGGATCACCTCGACGCCGGAGATGTCCGGCAGTTGCAGGTCGAGCACCACCACGTCGGGACGGGCCGCGGCGACCACCCGGATCGCCTGGCGGCCCTCGCCACAACTGGCCACCACCTCGTGACCGGCCTCGGTCAGGTCGCGGGCCACCCCTTCCCGCCACATCGGGTGATCGTCCACGACCATCACGCGTACGCCGTTCACGGTTGCCTCCTCGGCACGGTGAGTTCCACCTCGGTGCCGGCGCCCGGCGTCGAGCTGATCCGGGCGGTACCACCCAGGTCGGTCAGCCGACCCCGGATGGCCTGGGCGACGCCCAGCCGCCCCTGGGCCGCCGCCTCGGCCAGGCGTTCGGGCGGGAAACCCGGCCCCTCGTCCCGGATCGACACGGTGACCCCCGACCCCTCGTCCTCGACCAGCATCCAGGCCCGACCGCCGCCGTGCCGGGCCACGTTGTCCAGCGCCGCGGCGACGGCCGCCGCCAACTCGCGGGCCACCACCGCGGGCAGCGGCACCGGGCCCGCCGGTGCGGACAGCGAGACGGTGGCCGAGGCGAGCCGGCCGAGCAGGGTGCGCAGATCCACCGACGCGTCGGCGGCACCGACCGGGGCCGCTGCCGCACCGGAGATCAGCGACCGCAGCGCCACTTCCTGCTCGCCGGCCAGCCGGGCCAGCTCGCCCGCCTCCCCGTCAAGGTGGGCACCACGCCGCTGGACCAGGGCGAGCACCTGGAGCACCGAGTCGTGGATGTCCCGGGCCAACCGTTCCCGCTCCCGGGTGGCGGCCTCCAACTCGACCGCCCGGTGCAGCCGTTCCCCGGCGGTCACCGTGAGCCGGGCGACGTGCCCGACCACCACGCCGGCCAGCAGCATCAGGATCGCGCCGTTGAACGCGCTCGGGGTGACCATGCCCCGGGTGCTCAGGTCGGTCGCGCCGAGCACCAGTGCCGCGACCGTGCCGCGTCGCCGCCCACCGGCGACCGCCCAGGCCAGCACCGGCCCGCTCAGCCAGGCCACCGGAAGGGTCGGCAGCCCGGCGTCGAGCGCCGGTCGGCCCATCACCCACGGGGTGGCCAGCAGGATCGCCACCACCACGCCCAGATCGGTCAGGAGCAGTGGCCAGCCGCGCCGGGCCGGGACCGCGTACCCGATGGCGGTGACGCCGGTCCAGACCGCCATGACCAGCACCAACGCTCCCGCGGCGAGGGGATGGGCGTAGCGGTCCCCGTCGCGGATCAACACCACGCAGACGTACGCCAGGGACGCCACCCGGAAGACCGCGACGGCCCGCCAGAGCGGCACCGCGAAACCACCGGCAGCAGGCACGTGCGCCACGATGCCACAGGCCGCCGCGCCCTCCGGCGGCCGATGCACCTTCAACAACCCTGACGTACGGTGGTAAAAGCCGCGTAAAACTCTGCGATCTCTGTCGGGACGGGGCCATGACGAACGCAGGATCTCCCCCACCGCGTACGGTGGTGCCCATCGAACACGCCCTTCTGATCGCCGACGCCTTCGACCAGGCCCAGGTGACCGAGCTGCGACACTCGGTCGCCGCCTGCGCGGGCGCCGCCGGGCTGCGCGACGAGCGACTGGACGACTACGTGCTCGCCGTGAACGAGCTGATCACCAACGCGGTCCGGCACGGCGGCGGTCGGGGCTGGCTGCGGCTGTGGAAAGAGCCCGGCCTGGTGTTGTGCGAGGTCGCCGACCACGGTCCCGGCATCAGCACGCAGGAGCTCGGCAACCGCAACCGACCCGCCCCCGACACGGCCGGCGGCTGGGGTCTCTGGCTGGCCCGCGAGCTGACCGACGCGATGGACGTGGAGACCGGATCGGCCGGCACCACGGTACGCATCATCAGCGCGACCGCCCCCGCCGAGCAGCACATCGGCCGCCACCGCAGCGGCGAGTAGCCGCGGCGGGCCCTACCAGCGGTTGCCGGTCAGCTTCTCGTAGACATCCACGTAACGGGCCCGGGTGGCGTCGACCACGTCGGCGGGCACCTCCGGTGCCGGGTGCCGTTTGTCCCACCCGCTGCGCGCCGCCCAGTCCCGCACGTACTGCTTGTCGTAGGAGAACTGGGCACGTCCGGGCTGGTAGGACTCGGCCGGCCAGAACCGGGACGAGTCCGGGGTGAGCAGCTCGTCGCCGAGGACCAGGGTGCCGTCCGGCGCCCAGCCAAGCTCGATCTTGGTGTCGGCGACCAGGATGCCCCGATCGGCGGCCAGTTCGGCGCCGCGGCAGTACACGTCGATGGTCACCTGCCGCAACCGGTCGGCGGTCTGGGCGCCGACCTTGTCGGCCACCTCGGCGAAGGTCATCGGCTCGTCGTGCTCACCCACCGGCGCCTTGGTGGACGGCGTGAAGATCGGCTCGGGCAGGATGGACGCCTCCACCAGCCCGCGCGGCAGGTCGACACCGGAGACCTTCCCGGTGCTCTCGTACTCCTTCAGGCCGCCGCCGGTGAGAAAGCCGCGGGCGACGCACTCGACCGGGACCATCTCCAGCCGGCGGCACCGGATCGCCCGGCCGGCGAACTCCGGCGGCACGTCGGTCGCCGAGATCACGTGGTTGGGCACCAGGTCGGCCAACTGCTCGAACCACCACAGCGACAGCGCGGTGAGCAGCTTGCCCTTGTCCGGGATCGGGGTCGGCAGGACCACGTCGTAGACGGAGATGCGGTCGGAGGCGACCAGGATCAGGTCATCGCCCTCGGCGTAGACGTCCCTCACCTTGCCCGAGTGCAGAAGTTCCACGCGGACAAGTAGACCACGCGCGGAGCGTACCGCCGCTGGCGGTACGCAGCGGGACCGCCAGCGCGCGAGCGGTCCCGCCGGAACCGGCTGCCCGGGGCCAGTCAGCGCCGACGGCGGGTCATCCGGATCACCAGGAGGACGATCACGGCCACCACCGCCAGGCAGCAGAGCAGGCTCAGGAAGCCGAAGACGCCGAAGCCGCGCCCGCGCCGTCGAGCCGCCTCCACCACCAGTTCGCCGGTGCCGGTCGACGCCCACGCCGCGACCGGAACGAAGACCGTCAGCACGACCGTGCCCAGGAGCGTGCCGAGCCGCCCCCACCACCTACCAAAGGAAGACATGCGCTCATCCTTGCCGAGAGGTGCAACCCCGGCCGCCCGAACGACCGCGCGTGTGGGGACGGCGCCGGACGACGACAGCGGCCCCGGACGAATCCGGGGCCGCTGTCGTAGCAGTAGCGGGGACAGGATTTGAACCTGCGACCTCTGGGTTATGAGCCCAGCGAGCTACCGAGCTGCTCCACCCCGCGTCGGTAGGACCAGCCTACCCCATCGGTGATCGCCCTCATCGGCAGCCCCACCCGTCTCGCCCCGGCCGGTTGCCGGTACCGAGCGGACGGCCCGGTAGAACGCGCGGGCAGCCCGGACCACGGCCCAGCGGGCCGAGGATCGGCGAACAAAGGAAAAGGCCCCGGAGAACACTCCGGGGCCTTTTCGCGCAGTAGCGGGGACAGGATTTGAACCTGCGACCTCTGGGTTATGAGCCCAGCGAGCTACCGAGCTGCTCCACCCCGCGTCGGTAGATCCACCGTAGCGCACCACCCCCGCTGCCCGCAAAACGACCCACGGAACGCCTCGTGCCACCGCACCGCCGCGCCGATCTCCCGTCGGCGTTCGGGCGGGTCGCCCCAGGGACACGGTGCGGCCCGCGACCCCAAGCTAGGAACGCCGGGTCGCGGGCCGCATCGCGTCTGTCGGTCAGCCGGTGGGCGAGGGACTACCGGACGGGGCCGGCGGGCTCGGCGTGCCGTTGCCGCCCGACGCCTGCTGTGCCTGCTGGAACGCGGTGAGCGCCTCGTCCAGCGCCGCCAGCGCACGACCGTACCGCTCGAAGTCGCCGGAAGCCTGCGCGGCCCGCACCTCGATGATCGCGGCCCGTACCCGCTCGGCGGCCGCACCGAGTTCGCCGGTGAGCGGCGGAGCGTCGCCCGGCGACGGGGTGGCCGACGGCGACGGCGACGGCTCCTCGCCCTCGGGCGGCGGCTCCTCACCTCCGGCCGGCGGCGGGTTACCGGCCGCGGCCTGCTTGCCCTGCTCGACGAGCTGCTTGATGCCGTCGGCGACGTTGTCGGCCAGCACGACGTAGGAACCACCGTCGCCGTACGACATCAGCACCTTCTGCAGCAGCGGGTACGCGTCCTGCTGGTTGCTCTTGACGTAGACCGGCTCGACGTAGAGCATCCCGTTGCCGAAGGGCAGCGACAGCAGGTTGCCGTACTGCACCTGGGCCTGGTTGGAGGAGAGCAGGTTCAGTTGCTGCCGGATGGTGGCGTTGGTGTTGGTCATCCGCTGGTGCACCTGCACCGGTCCGGAGATCGCCGTCTGGTCCGGCAGCTCCAGCACCTGCAACGTGGGCCTGCCGTCCTGGTACGACCCGGAGATCAACGCGGCCAGGTTCTGCCGTCCGTTGGGGGTGACCGCGCTGGTCAGCTGGAACCGCGGCGCGTCCTGACCGGGGAACTGCGTGTAGAGGTAGTACGGCGGCTGCTTCTGCCCGCTGTCCGGCGCGTCCGGCACGTTCGGCACCTGCCAGAAGTCCTGGCCGGAGTAGAAGTCGCCGGGGTTGGTGACGTGGAACCGGGTGAGCAGGTTCCGCTGCACCTTGAACAGGTCGGCCGGGTACCGGAAGTGGGCGGCCAGCGTCGGTGGGATCTCGGCGCGGGGCGTGATGAGATCCCCGCCGAACGCCTTGTTCCACGCCTTGAGCACCGGGTCGTTCTCGTCGAACTCGTAGAGGACGACGGTGCCGTCGTACGCGTCGACGGTCGCCTTGACCGAGTTGCGGATGTAGTTGACGTTCTCCCGGGCCAGCTGGATGGTGCCCCGCCCGGTCAGCTCGTCGGTGGTCTCCTGCTGGAGGTTGACCCGCTCCGCGTACGGGTAGGTCGCGGCGGTGGTGTAACCGTCGACGATCCACTGCACCCGGCCGTCGACCAGGGCGGGGTACGGGTCACCGTCCAGGGTGAGGAACGGCGCGACCTTCTCCACCCGGTCCCGGGGGTTACGCACGTAGAGCAGCTTGGAGTTGTCGTTGACCGCCTCGGAGAGCAGGAAGTTCGCCTCCTGCTCCTTGATCGAGTAGAGCAGGCGCCGGGTGAACGAGCCGATCTCGACGCCGCCGGACCCGGTGTAGGTGTAGTACGACTCGGGCCCCGCACCGTCGTCGCCGCCCTCGCCGGCCGGGCGGTCGAACTCGGCCGGGTTGGCGTCCTCGCTCGGCTTGCCGACGATGGCGTAGTCACCGGCCGCCATCCGCTCGCCGTAGTAGATCCGGGGCTGGCTCGCCGGGATCAGGTCGGTCGGCGCCGCGCAGGACTCCTGCGACCGCTCGCCGAGCGAACCGGAGACGAAGAACGGCTGCCCACCACAGACCACCCGGTTCGCGGGCGCGGCCACCACCCCGTAGCCGTGGGTGTAGACGGTGTGCCGGTTGATCCAGTTGCTCTGCTGATCGGTCAGCTCGCCGTAGTTGATCTCACGTACGCCGACCACGTAGTCCTGGGTCGCGCCGTTGAGCGTGTACCTGTCGATGTCGAGCTTGGGGCCGAAGTCGTAGAAGCCACGGACCTGCTGGAGCTGGGTGTAGGTCTCGCTCACCAGCTGCGGGTCCAGCAGTCGGACGTTCGGCACCACCGACGTGTCGGTGGCCAGGCTCTCCGGTGGGTTCAGGTTGCTCGCCGAGTACGCCGAACTCTGAGTGATGTCCAGCCCGAACGACGCGCGCGTGGCGTCGATGCTGCGCTGGATGTACGGCGCCTCCTTGTCCCGGGCGCTGGGCTTGACCTCGAAGGTCTGCACCGCCCACGGGTAGATGCCGCCGATCGCCACCGCGGAGACGCCGAGCAGGGCCAACGAGATGCCCGGCCAGACCAGGTTCCGCATCCAGGCGTTGGAGAAGATGATGATCGCGATCGCCACCACCACGGAGATGTAGGCGAGGATCTCCTTGGCCGGCAGCAGGGCGTTGATGTCGGCGTAGCCGGCGCCGTAGACGTTCACGCCGTCGTTGTACTCCAACAGCATCGCCCGCCGGTCCAGCACGTACGCGACGGCCTTGAGCAGGACGAAGACCGCGACCAGCGTGCTCAGGTGAGCCCGGGCGGCGTTGCTCATCCGGTCGCCGACGCCCTGCAGGCGTACCCCGCCGAACAGGTAGTGCACGGCCAGCGCGCCGAGCAGCGCCAGGACCACCGCGGTGAAGCCGAGCCCCAGCAGGAACCGCCAGAACGGCAACTGGAAGACGTAGAAACCGACGTCGACGCCGAACTCAGGATCGTCCACGCCGAAGTCGCCGCCGTGCAGGAAGAGCAGCCACTGGTTCCAGCGGCTCTGCGCCGACAGGCCGGCGAAGAGGCCGACGACGGCGGCGACCGCCGTGATCCACAGGCCCAGACGGGGACCGAGCAGCATCCGGTACCGCTCCAGGGTGGCCTGCTCCGGCGAGTGGGGCCGCATCCGTGGACGCAACCGTTGCGCGAGCCAGAGGTTGCCGCCGACGATCGCCGCCATCGCCAGACCCGCGCCCAGGAAGAGCAGCAGCCGGGTGACCAGCACACCCCGGAAGACCTCGGTGTAGTCGACCTCGGAGAACCAGAGCCAGTCCGTCCAGGCCTGCACTCCCCAGCCGAGCAGGGTGAACAGCACGAACACCCCGATCAGGACCCCGATCGTGACGCGTCCGCGTCGGCTCATCCTCGGCAGGGGGCTGCTGCTACGCATGACCACTGTTGGCTCCGCACGCTCGTTATGATCGGCTCCGACCAGGCACCCAGAGTACGGGGTGTTCCTGAAAGCGTGAGCGCAAGGTCATGCCGCGCGGATCAGCAGTACGTCGGCTCGCCCCCGGAACGCAGCGTCTCCAGCGCGTCCAACGCCTCGTCGAGCGAGCCCACCTTGACCAACGGCAGGTCCGGCTGCCGGTTACGCACCGCCTCGGCGCAGTTGGCCGCCGGCACCAGGAACGTGGTCGCGCCGGCCTGCTTCGCGCCGACCAGTTTCTGCGGGATCCCGCCGATCGGGCCGACCTGCCCGGCGTCGTCGATGGTGCCGGTGCCGGCGATGATCCGACCGCCGGTCAGGTCGTCCGGGGTCAGCTTGTCGATGATGCCCAGGGCGAACATCAACCCCGCGCTCGGGCCACCGATGTCCTTCAGATCGAAGGAGAGGGTGAACGGGTGCGGCTGCTGCTGCTCGATCTCGACGCCGATCCGGGGCCGACCGTCCTGCTCCTGACTGGTGATGGTGTCGGTCCGCGCGGCGCCGTCCCGGGTGTACCCGATCCGCAGCGCCGTGCCCGCCGGCTTGGCCCGGATCAGGTCGGTCAGCCGGGAGGCGAACGGCACCGGTTCACCGTCGACCGAGGTGACCACGTCACCGGGGCGCAGCACCCCGGCCGACGGCCCGTCGGCGGCGACCGTCTTGACCACGACCTGCACCTCGTACCCGAGTTCCCGCAGCGCGGCGGTCTCCGCGCTGGTCTGCGAGACCTGGAAGTCCTCGGCGTTGCGCTGTTCCACCTCTTCCTGGGTCTCCCCCGGCGGGTAGACCAGTTCCCGCGGCACCACGGCCTGTTCGTCGGAGAGCCAGCCCTGGATGGCCGAGCGGAGCTTGACGCCGGGCTGCACCCCCACCGTCGTCAGCCGCAGCTGGCCGGCGGAGGTCGAGGTCTCCCGGCCGGTGACCTGGATGACCTCCTTGCCGTCGGCCTGGCCCAGTGTGTCGACGGTCGGGCCGGGACCGAGCACCACGTACGGCACGGGCGCGCCGAGCACCCCGATGCTGAGCAGTGCGGTGAGCAGGGCACCGAGCAGGACGGTCAGGCCGCGACGTCTCATGCGGCAGAGCGTACCGATCCCGCTCGCGGCGTCCGGCCGGCACGAGGCACGACTTCGCCCTCAGCGCAACCGCGGTGGCGGCGACCCGGGGCCGGGCGCGCGTACCGTAGACGTCGTGCCTGATATTCCGTTCGGTTTCGCGCTACCGGGTGGGCAGCCGCCCGACCCCAACGACCCTGCGCAGATGCAGCAGTTCATGTCGCAGTTGCAGCACCTGCTCTCCGCGTCGGGCAGCGGGCCGGTCAACTGGGACCTGGCCCGTCAGGTGGCGGCCAGTCAGCTCGCCGCGGCGGGCGACCCGGCGGTCTCCCCCTACGAGCGCCACGCGGTGGAGGAGGCGCTGCGCATCGCCGACCTCTGGCTGGAGCCGGCCTCCGCGCTGCCCTCGGGCATCCGGAACACGGTGTCCTGGAACCGCAACGAGTGGATCTTCAAAACGCTCGACGTCTGGCGCAAGCTGTGCGACCCGGTGGCCAGCCGGATGGTCGGCGCGATGGGTGACCTGGTTCCGCCGGAGGCCCGGGCCCAGCTCGGCCCGATGCAGTCGATGGTCGCCACGCTCGGCGGCGCGCTCTTCGGCGGTCAGCTCGGTCAGGCCCTCGGGTCGCTCGCCGCGGAGGTGCTCTCCGCCGGCGACATCGGCCTGCCGCTCGGCCCGGCCGGCACGGCCGCGCTCATCCCCGCCAACATCAAGGCGTACGGCGAGGGACTGGAGCTGCCCGAGGACGAGGTCCGCCTCTACGTGGCCCTGCGGGAGGCGGCGCACCAGCGGCTCTTCGAGCACGTCCCGTGGCTGCGGGGGCACGTCCTCAACGCCGTCGAGACGTACGCCGCCGGCATCCGGGTGAATCGCGAGGCGATCGAGGAGGCGATGGGTCGGGTCGACCCGACCGATCCGGAGTCGATGCAGGCGATCGCCCTGGAGGGCATCTTCACACCGGAGGACAGCCCGACCCAGAAGGCGTCGCTGGCCCGGCTGGAGACGGCCCTCGCCCTGGTGGAGGGCTGGGTCTGCCACGTGGTCGACGGCGCGGCCGCCGGGCGGCTGCCGAACGTCGTGGCGCTGGGCGAGGCGTTTCGCCGCCGCCGGGCGGCCGGCGGGCCGGCCGAGCAGACCTTCGCGGCCCTGGTCGGGTTGGAGCTGCGGCCCCGTCGGCTGCGCGAGGCCGCGGCGCTCTGGGCGGCGCTCACCGAGCACCGGGGAATCGCCGGCCGGGACGCGCTGTGGGGACACCCCGACCTGCTTCCCTCCGACGACGACTTCGCCGACCCGGTGGCCTTCGCCATGGCCGACACCGATCTGATGACCGAGTTGGAGAACTTCGACTTCTCCGCGCCGGGTGGTCCGGAGGAGAAGGCCCCGGGCGAGACGGAGCGCCCCGACGACGCCGAGGGCGGCGAGGGCCGCAGCTGATCGGCGGTCGCGGGAACGGTGCGCCGGTGTCAGCCGCTGTGGCCGGCACCGGACAGCAGCGACCGGGTGTGCTCCCACCCGCTCAGTGCCGGATCGAGCCGGGCCAGGTCGGCCGGGCCGCGCAGCCGGTGCCAGGAAGGGGTCACCGCGAGGTCGCCCGGGCGGGGGGCCGCCGCCCGCACCGCCGCCGGCACCGTGGCGTCCAGGTCCAGCGGCGGCAACCAGGACGGCACCGGTAGCCGGGCCGCCACCCCGAGCAGCCCGGGGAGGCCGCCCTCGGCCGGGGCGACGGCGACCGGCCGGCTGGTCAGCGGTCGAAGCAGCTTGCCGACGGTGAGTCCGGGCAGGTCGGGTGCGTCCCCGGCGACGACCGCCACCTGCTCGTAGCGGTCGTCCGTCGCCGGGGTGGGTTCGCCCGCCGGCCCGGCGCCGGGCGACAGGTCCGTGCCGTCTGGGCCGTGGGCGCCGGTCAGGGCGGCGAATACCGCGTTCGGGCTCGGCTCGGGCACCTCGTACACCCTCGTGCCGGGCCAGATCACCGCGTCGGCCAGCCAGCGGTCGGCTGGCGTGACCGCCACCGCGGTGTCCACCTCGTTGAGCATGGCGAGCAGATCCACCACGTCCTCGGCGAGCGCGCTGCGCCACCGCACCGGGTCGACACCGGGTGGTGCCCAGGCGATCGGCGCGAGCAGCGCCACCACCACACGTCGGGCCATTCACCGACCCTACCGCTGCGGCACCTCGGTACTCAGGGGGTGCCGGCGACGGCCGCCACGCCCTCCAGGTAGCCACGCGCCCGTTCGGTCTTCGGGTACCTGCCGACCAGCGCCCAGAACTGTGCGTTGTGACTGGACACGATGAGGTGCACCAGCTCGTGCAGCAGCACGTAGTCGATCACCCAGTCCGGCATCTCCTGGAGGCGGTGGGACAACCGGATCGAGCGGTCCGCCGGGGTGCAGGAGCCCCACCGCCCGTTCTGGTTGCTCACCCACCGGACGCTGGCCGGCAGCGCCTGGTCGCCGTACTCGGTGAGATAGAGCTTGATCAACCGGCCGGCGCGGCCCAGCAGTTCCGCGTCGGAGCGGACCAGGCGCCCCTCGCGGGCCGCCAGCCGGGCGAGCATCCGGTCGACCCATTCGCTTTCCTCGGCCCGGGAGAACTGATCGGGAATGAGGACCACGACCCGCTCCCCGTCGCGGTAGGCGGACACCGTGCGTCGCCGGCGCTGGCTGCGCCGTACCTCGACGACCGGCTTCCGCGGCCCAGCCATCAGTGGACCGCGCAGCCTCGGTTTGCTGTCACGTTGGCAAGCTAATGCGTTGTGACCAGGGGTCCGCAAGAGTCAACCCCCCGACACGCGTCCGGAAAATGGGGATTGGTCGCCAGGAGTCCAGAAAAATTTCTTGCCAAACCCGGGGTGGCCGTCACGGTCACCCTTCGTGGTGGCCCGGGAGGTGTCACACCCGGACCGACCAACACGGTAAGTGATCATCGTCGGGAAGCCCAAATCAGGGCCGCGCACCCGGCTCGGCGGCACCACCAGCGCAATTGCGGGGTACCGGTCGGCGTGTCCCCGGCAAACTGACCGATCTAACCCAATTCGACGTGCACACTCTCGACGTCGCCTTGCTCACAGTGGCAATGCGCAGCTGACATGGAACCGCCCACACCTGGGTAGGGTCCGCCAACCAGCGGTCACGTAGGTGGCCGCCGGACAGGACCGGCGCCGGACGCCCTGAGCGACCGCCACCGGAGACCCACCGGGTCGTTATCGACCGGTGGACGACACGAGGAGGGCACACCGTGGCCGACCAGGCCCAGACCTACAACGGTTACTGCGTCAAGTGCAAGGAGAAGCGGGACTTCGAGGGCCGTGTCGAGGTCTCGAAGACCGGCATGAACATGGCCAAGGGCAAGTGTCCGGTATGTGGCACAACAGTGAACCGCATCCTGGGCAAGGCGAAGGTCTGACGAACACGTACCGGGACGGGGGGTGGCCGGTGGCCACCCCCCGTCCGCATGCACGGTGACTGTCGGCCCACCGACAGCACCACTCGCTGGCTGTGGATAACTCGCCGAATCCTGTGGACAACCCAGGATCTGGGTCCAGCCACCTGTGGACAACGATCGACGGAACGCGCGGAAGCGGTCACTATTCGTGTCCATGACGCGAACCGCCGAACGTCCGCCGTCGCCCCGTCCCTGTCTACTACCGGGACTCGCCCGTCTCTGGCGCGACCGGCACACCCTCCAGCTCGGCCTCGGCCGAGAGCGGGCGGTCCTGATCGAGGTGGCCGACCCCCGGGCGGTCCGGCTACTCGACCTGCTCGACGGCACCCGCAGCGAGCGGCAGGTGCTGGCCGGGACGGACGTCCGACCGGACCACGCCCGCGCCCTGCTCGACGCCCTGCGCACCGCCGGTCTGGTGGTGCCGGCGCACACCCTCCTGCCCCGGGATCTCACCGGACCTCGACGGACCCGGCTCGCCGCCGAGGCCAGCGCGCTGGCGATGGCGACCGCCCGACTTCCGGGCACCCCCGCTCAGCTGCTCCGACGCCGCTTGGCGGCCCGAGTGACGATCACCGGCGGCGGTCCGCTCGGTCCCGCCATCGCGGTCGCGCTGGCCCAGGCGGGCGTCGGTCACGTCCACCCCGACCTGCCCGGAGCGGTCCGCCCGCTCGACCTCGTCGGCACCGGGATCGTCGCCACCGAGATCGGGCGTCCGCTCGACGCCGCGACCCGGGCAGCGATCCAGCGGGCCGCCCCGGGCACCGGCACCGGCCCCCTGCGGCGACCCCGTCCTGACCTGGTGGTGCAACTCGGCTCCGACCGGCCGGCCGCGCTGCTGGCCGCGGGCCATGCCCAACGGCGACAACCGCACCTGCTGGTGGACGTCCACGAGGGGGTTCCGACGGTCGGCCCGCTGGTCCGTCCGCCGGTCGGTCCCTGCCTGCGTTGTCGCGACCTGCACCGGGCCGACCGGGATCCCGGCTGGCCGGCGCTCGCGGCCCAACTCGCCAGCAGCCCGCCCGCCGCGGCCTGCGCCGTGAGTCTCGTGCTGGCCGCGACCGGGTACGCCGTCGGCGAGGCACTGAGCCAGCTCGACGGCGGTACCCCGGAAACCCTCGGCGGGTCGGTCGAGGTGGTGGCCCCGGGCACCCTCCGGCGACGCTACTGGCCGCCGCACCCGCGCTGCCGGTGTGGCGGGTGAGCGGGTGCACAGGTGGCGCGGGTACGGCTGACGGCAGCAGCGGGCCGGCCTGGTCGGTAACAATGAGCAAGTGACCGACATCCCGCGCCGGGCCGTGTCCCGCACCGCCAAGCTCGCCGCTCTGCCGCTCGGCTTCGCCGGCCGGACCGTCCTCGGCATGGGAAAGCGCGTCACCGGGCTCGCCTCCGACGTGATCTCCGCCGAGATCCAGCAACGCACGGCCGAGCAGTTGTTCAGCGTCCTCGGCCAGCTCAAGGGTGGGGCGATGAAGTTCGGTCAGGCGCTGTCGGTGTTCGAGGCCGCCCTTCCGGAGGAGATCGCCGCGCCCTACCGGCAGGCGCTCACCAAACTTCAGGAGGCCGCGCCGCCGCTGCCTGCCGCCAGCGTGCACAAGGTGTTGGCCGAGCAGCTGGGACCGGCGTGGCGGGACCGGTTCGTGAGCTTCGACGACTCCCCGGCCGCCGCGGCGAGCATCGGGCAGGTGCACCGGGCGGTGTGGCGGCTGCCGGACGGCACCGGCCGGAACGTCGCCGTGAAGATCCAGTATCCCGGCGCGGGCGACGCCCTCCTCGCCGACCTCAAGCAGCTCTCCCGGCTGGGGGGCATGTTCCGGGCCATCCAGCCCGGGCTGGACATCAAGCCCCTCCTGGTCGAGCTGCGGGAGCGGATCACCGAGGAGCTGGACTACGAGTTGGAGGCGGAGTCACAGCGAGCCTTCGCCGCCGGATACGCCGACGATCCGGAGATCTACGTGCCGGAGGTGTTCCACGCCTCGCCTCGGGTCCTGGTCACCGAGTGGATTACGGGCACCCCGTTGGCCGACATCATCCGGTCCGGCACCGAGGAGCAGCGCGACGAAGCGGGTCGGTTGATGGCCACCCTGCACCTCTCCGCGCCGGCGCGGACCGGGCTGCTGCACGCCGACCCACATCCGGGAAACTTCCGCCTGCTGCCCGACGGCCGACTCGGCGTGATCGACTTCGGGGCGGTGGCGCGGATGCCGGACGGTACGCCGGAACCGATCGGGCGCATCGCCGGGCTGGCCCTGCGCGGTGACGCCGACGAGGTGGAGGCCGGATTGCGGGCCGAGGGCTTCGTCAGTGGCGCGGAGCCGATCGACGCCCACGCGCTGCTGGAGTTCCTACGGCCGATGCTGGAGCCGATCGCCGCCGACGAGTTCCGGTTCACCCGGGCCTGGCTGCGGGCCGAAGCCACCCGGCTGGCCAGCCCGCGCTCCCCGGCGTACCAGTTCAGCCGGCAGCTCAACCTGCCGCCGTCCTACCTGCTCATCCACCGGGTGACGCTCGGGTCGATCGGGGTGCTGTGCCAACTGGAGGCCAAGGCGCCCTACCGGGGCATCCTGGAGCGCTGGTTGCCGGGATTCGCCCCGGTCGGCTGACCCGGACACGACGACGGCGGGCGGGGACCACATCGGTCCCCGCCCGCCGTTTGCGGTGTTCGTCCTACAGAACGCCCAGCTCGCGGGCCGACCGGGCACGGCCGGTCATGGCGATGGTACGGGCGGATCGGGTTGCCTCAGTGCTCGTGGTGGTGCGACCGGCCTGAGGCCGGAGCATTCGAGCCCTCGACAACGCTTCGTGGAGTAGGTACATCTCGGCTCCGTTCGGAAGGTGCAGCATGGTGGTCAGCTTTCGCTCGGCCGGTGCGACACCGGCGGGGTTGGTCCGGATCGGGAACATGTCAGGCAGCCAGCCGGACAGCGCTGCGCGACGCGGCGAGACCATTGGCCGCCAGTCGCGCCTCGGCCTCGACCCGCAGCTCGGCGTCACGGGCGAGGTCCTCCTTGCGCGGGCGGCCACGGGGCCGCTTGCGCGGAACGACCGCGCCACGCTCGAAGATCTCGCCGCCCCAGACGCCCCACGGCTCGGCCCGCTCGACCGCGCCGGCCAGGCACTCGACGCGCAGCGGGCAGTCCCCGCAGAGCGACTTGGCCAGTTCCAGCTCGGTGGGCGAGTCGGAGAACCACAGGTCGGGGTCGAACTTCCGGCAGGGCAGGTTCGCCTCCACCTCGACGCTCACGTCGAGTGGGGCCAACGCCAGACTCATCGCCCGGTCACCTCTCTCTCACTGCGATCTCGTGGATCGCTGTTCCGACGTACTTCGGCGGTGCAAAAAAAAACTGAGGCCGCGGATCCCGGTGTGCGGGTTCCGCGGCCTCGAGGTGAGCCGGTGGTCTGTGGTCAGACCGGTCTACCTCGAGGTGGAACACCGCGGACGTCCATCCGCTTGTTGACGCCATCGACGCCCTTGCCCGTGAAGCCACTGCTCCCCTGGAGCCCGTGCGTGACCGGTGCGAGGATCAGCTCGGCCTGAATCTCGGCCCGGTGCACCTGCGGAGCCCACGGTCGCGCGGCGACGGTGGTGGCCCGGACGCCCGCCAGCACAGCGGCGGTCGTCGGGGCAGCCGACAGCGGAGCGACGGCAACGGGCAGCGCCGTCGGACGCTGGTAGATGTAGCTCTCCATCGGTGCCACCTCCTTGACGTTCACTCGTGGTCGACCCGGACACAGACCCCGTGAGCAGCCCGAACAGGGCCCCCTTCCGAGGTGTGCCCTGAGGCTATGCCGGCCGGTGGGGCGAGGGCAAACGAATTAACGGCCAGATTCAGAAAGTTTTCTGTGGGCAGATCTCGTCGACAGTTGCGCCACCCACCAACGCCAGCACCGCCTCCCCGTACAGGCCCAGCTTGCGCGGACCTATCCCGGCTATCGCGACCAGCTCCTCCGCCCGTCCCGGCCGCCGCTCGGCCAGGGCCACGAGCGTCGCGTCGGTGAAGACCACGTACGCGGGCACCTTCTGCGTGCCGGCCACCCGGGACCGCCACTCGCGCAGCCGTTCGTGCAGTTCGTCGTCGATGTCGGAGGGGCAGGTGGCGCATCGGCCCAACTTGCGGTCCGGCCCGGCGAGCAGGGTGGTGCCGCAGATCCGGCAGGACACGATCCGGGTCGCGGCCCGCCGCTGCGGGGTGCGCGCCGTCCGTCCCCCGGCGGCCCGCTCGGTCGGCGAGGTGGGCGACAGTTGTGGCAGGAAACGGCACGGCCGCCGGGGCCGGCCGCCCGGCGAGCGCGCCGAGGCGTACGACAGCCAGAGCCAGTGCCGGGCCCGGGTGATACCGACGTACAGCAGTCGGCGTTCCTCCTCGACCTGCTCGGTGGTGCGGGCGTACGTGGTGGGCAGCGTGCCCTCGGCCAGGCCGACCAGGAAGACGGCGTCCCACTCCAGCCCCTTGGCGGCGTGCAGGGAGGCCAGCGTCACCCCGTCCACCGTCGGCACGTGCTGCTGGGCCGCGCGCCGGGCCAGCTCCTCGGTGAAGTCGGTGAGGGTGACCGGACGCTCCACCGTGGCGGCCACGCCGAGCGGCAGGATCTCCGGCGTGGCCGCGTAGTCCTCGGCCAGTTGCACCAGCGCGGCCAGCGCCTCCCACCGCTCGCGCGCGGCGCCGCCCGGCGGCGGCGCGTCGGGTGCCCATCCGACGCCGGCAAGTGCCTCGACCACCGCCGCCCGCAGCGGGGTCTCACCCGGCAGGGACCGGGTCGCCGCACGCAGCGCGACCATCGCCTGGCACACCTCGGCGCGTTCGAAGAACCGCTCCGCCCCCTGGACCTGGTACGGCACGCCGGCCTCGGCCAGCGCCTTCTCGTACGCCTCGGACTGCGCGTTGGTGCGGAACAGCACGGCGACCTCGCGGGCCGGGGTGCCGGAGTCGATCAACGCCCGACAGCGGGCGGCGACCGCGGCGGCCTCCGCCGGTTCGTCGGTGAAGATCCGCCGCTCCGGCTCCGGACCGGCCGGGCGCTGCCCGACCAGTTCCAGGCGTAGCCGCGCCTCGGTGCCCCGGGCCTGCGAGATGACCGCGTTGGCGAGCCCGACCACCTGCGGCGTCGACCGGTAGTCGCGGACCAGCCGGATCACGGTGGCCGTGCGGTGCCGACGCGGGAAGTCGACCAGGTACGCCGAGGTCGCCCCGGTGAACGAGTAGATGGTCTGGGAGGCGTCGCCGACCACGGTCAGGTCGTCGCGTCCGCCGAGCCAGGCGTCCAGCAGCCGCTGCTGCAGCGGGTTGACGTCCTGGTACTCGTCGACGACCAGGTGTCGGTACTGGTTGCGGACCTGCTCGGCGACGTCCGGATGCTCCTCGATCCCCCAGACCGCGGCGCGCAGCACGTCCTCGAAGTCGATCACTCCGCCGGTCCGCTTGAGCCGCTCGTACGCGGCGAACACCTCCGCCACCTTCGCCGGTTCGTACGAGGTCTCCCGCAACGCCTTGGCCGCGGCCACCACGTAGTCGCCCGGCTCGACGAGGGAGGACTTGGCCCACTCGATCTCACCGGCGAGGTCACGGGCGGCCGTGCGGTCGGCCCGTAGCCCGGCTCGCGCCGCGGCGAGGGTGACCAGCCGCACCTTGCTGTCCAGCAACTCGGGCATGGCCCGACCGTCGAGCAGTCGGGGCGCGAAGTAGCGCACCTGGCGCAGCGCCGCCGCGTGGAAGGTACGTGCCTGTACGCCGGCCACGCCGGCCACGGCGAGCCGCTGACGCAGCTCCGCGGCGGCCCGGGCGGTGAAGGTGACCGCGAGCACGTGTCGAGCCGAGATCTCACCGGTCAGCGCCCGGTACGCGATCCGGGACGTGACGGCCCGGGTCTTGCCGGTGCCCGCGCCGGCGAGCACGCAGACCGGGCCGGCCGGGGCGGTCACCGCCGCGCGCTGCTCCGGATCGAGCCCGGCGAGCACGCGAACGGACGCGGAGTTAACCACCACAGCGGGGAATTGTCGCAGCTTCCCCGAACGTTGCAGCGGATAGCCTGTGCTTGATCGGCAAGCCACCGGGCGCGACGTTGGAGGATCTGACCATGCTGACGATGTATTCCACTCCCTGGTGCGGCTACTGCCACCGGCTGAAGTCGCAGCTCGACCGGGAGGGGATCGCCTACCAGGTGGTCGACATCGAGCAGGATCCGGCGGCTGCGACGTTCGTGATGAAGGTCAACGGCGGCAACCAGACGGTGCCCACGCTACGTTTCGCCGACGGCAGCGCGCTGACCAACCCGTCGATCAACCAGGTCAAGCAGCACCTGGCGAGCATCGCCGCCTGACCACGCCCGCGCCGAGCGCGCTCGTGCCGCGTCGATCATGATGGTGTTGCCCTGACCCGGGCAACACCATCATGGTCAACTGCGCCGGAGCGGGTCGGAGTCCGGGTGCGGGCATCGACCTCGCCCTGCCGCTGCTCGGGTGCTCGGCGTTGAGCGGGCACCCGCGGTCCGGCCGGCGGTCCCGGTGGTGGGCTCAGGTGGCGACCACGCCAGAGGTAGTTGCCGGCGAGCAGGGTCGCCAGGCCGACCGACGCGAACACCAGCCGGTAGTCGAGCAGGGCGACGACCAGCGCACCCAGGCCGATCGAGAACGCCTGCGGGCACCTGACCGCCGCCTCTGCGGCGGCGGCCACCCGCCCGAGCAGTTCCGGTGGGGTCCGCCGCTGGATCAGGGTGTGCAGCCCGACCAGGGCCAGCGGCAGCGACAGACCCGCCATCAGCACCGCGGCGAGACCGAGCCACAAGTTCGGGTACGCCAGCAGCAGCGCGGCGGGTCCGAACAGCGCCACACCGACGGCCAGCGCACCCAGCTCACCGACCCGCCGCAGGACGGTGGCGGAGAGCAGCCCACCTATCAGGCCACCGATGCCCTGCACGGTGAAGAGCACGCCGACGAACGCCGGTTCCCGACCGAGCCCCCGGTCCACGTACGCGAAGATCAGCGACTCGGTGAAGCCCATCACCAGCGAGCCGAGCCCGTATCCGAGCAGCGCACGCCGCAACGCCGGCTCGTCCACCAGGTGGCGGAGCCCGGCGAGAAGTTCCGCCGCCCAGCGTGGTCGGTGCCCGACGCCGTCCGCCGGCAGGCCGGCCGGCGTGTCCGAACCGGCCGACGTGCCCGGCACGGGTGACAGCCCGGGCCCGGGGTGCGGCGCGGGTGACGTGCCCGGCCGGGTGGTCGTCCCGGGCGCGCCGACCACCACGGCGGCGACGAGGAACCCGGCCATGCCGACCACGGCCAACGGCCAGCCACCGAGTGCCACGTAGAGGCCGGCGCCGGCGAGCGGGCCGATCAACCGCAGCCCCTGCCGGGCTGTCTGCAACGCCCCGTTCGCCTCGCCGAGCAGGTCCGGTGGCACCAGTTCCCGTACCAGGCGGCTGAGCACCGCCCCGACGGTCAGGTTCGACAACCCGTACGCCGCGGCCACCGCGTAGATGAGCCACAGATCCGCCGCGCCGCGGACCGCGAGCAGGGGGGTGAGCAGCAGCGCCGTCGCGAGGTTCGTGACCACGAAGCAGGGGCGCCGCGGATACCTGTCGACGAACCACCCGACCAGCGGTGCCAGCATGCGTGGCGCGAGGATGACGAAGATCGTGGCACCGGCGAGGCCGTCCGATCCGGTCAGGTCCTTCACCCAGACGGCGAGCGCGAGCAGCAGGATCGACTCCGCGGTCATGCTGGCCAACAGTCCACCGAAGAGCAGACGGAAGTCCGGGCGACTCAGGACGGTGCGCATTGATCCTCCGGTGGCGCGACTCGGGTGCGGCGGGCGGGTTCGGCGGGGCGGGTTCGGCGGAGCCGGCGACGCTCTGTCGCGCCGACCGGAGTCGCTGTCGGGTCTGCGTATTTCCGATGACACGCCCGCCGCCGGTGCCGCCGGCGCCAGTCGCGACGTCCATACTGACCGTGGGGGGCGAATTTCATACGGTTACCGTCGCCTCCGCGGCGGTCGACGGAAAAGAGGACACTGTGCCTCCTGCCGTACCCAGCCCGATCCTGCGCCGCCGCCGGCTCGGCGGCGAACTGCGCCGCTTGCGGGAGGCCGCCGGGCTCACCGGCGACCAGGTCATCGAACGTATCGGCTGGGCTTCCGCGTCCAAACTGTCCCGACTGGAGAACGGTCGCAGCCGACCCGATCCGGGTGACGTCCGGGATCTGCTCGACCTCTACCACGTCGACGACACCCTCCGGCTGGAACTGCTCGGCATCACCCACGAGGCCGGCGACATGCGTGGTTGGCTGAAGCGGTATCCGGCGATGACCCAGCAACAGCGCGGCTTCGCCGAGCTGGAGGCGGGTTGCGCCGAGATCTCCGAGTACAACCCGGTGTTGGTGCCGGGGCTGTTGCAGACCACCGGGTACGCGCGGATGCGAATCTCCTCGGCCTGGCAGGTCGACCAGGCCGCCGGTGCGCCGGAGGCCGAGGACGAGATCGAGACCGAGATCAGGGCCCGGTTGGCGCGTCAGTCGGCGCTCACCCGGGAGACCGACCCGCCGCGCTACACGGCGGTGCTGGAGGAGTCCGCACTCGGCCGCCGGGCCGGACCGCCCGAGGTGCTCCGGGAGCAGCTGACGCAGCTCTGCGAGCTGGCCATGCTGCCGAACGTCACGCTGCACGTGCTGCCCCGGGACACCCCGATCGGCCAGTGGTACCTCCCGCCGACCGCGTTCTCGGTCTATCGGTTCGCCGATCCCCTCGATCCGGAGACGCTCGCCATCGAAGGTGGCTTCACCGACGTCATGTCGACCGAGGTAATCACCCTAAATCGCTATAAAGTGGTGTTCGAGTGGCTATGCACGGCGGCACTTTCCGCAACGGACACCCTCTCCTGGCTGATGGATACGTCGGGACGGCTGTCCAGCGCGGCGGTCCCGCCCACTGTGGCGGGTGGTCCGGCAACGGCGCCGACCCAACGCCGCAGATCCTCCGGGCGCCTGACGGAACGGTGACCAGCACCGGCCCGCCGTCGGGACGTGCGGTGCCACTCGGTCCATCGGTTCACCTCAGGAGCGCACGATGAACGAGTTCCGCAACACGCCGTCCGTCCTCGCCCAACTCGCGGACGCACCCTGGCGCACGAGTACCCGCAGCCAGACCTCCAACTGCGTGGAGGTCGCGCCGCTGTCCATCGGTCCCGCCGCAGTGGCGCTACGCGACAGCAAGGACCGTGGTGGTCCGGTGCTGCTGTTCGGCCGGGTGGGATGGCAGGGCTTCATCTCCGGTGCGAGTAACGGGCAGTTCGACAAGCCCTAGCACGCGGACATCCCGCGGGGCCGCCGGCTGAACAGCCGGCGGCCCCCGTCGTCGTCTGCCCCCACCGACGCTGAGCAGGGATCGGATGATCGGTCGGGGATGCCGACCGATGGGCGCGTTTCACTTGCTGGGACGAGCGCCGGGCGTACGATGGCGGCATAGTGACGTGGAACTTCCACGCTTCCACCCGTCGCGACACATCCGGAGACCCACATGCGGTTCCTGATCGTTCGCACCGACATCCGCACCGCCGCCGACGCCGACATCACCGCCGCCTGGGCGGACGGCCAGCGCCTGCGGGACGAGACCGCCAGGCCCGAGCCACGCCGCCAGGTCGTCCACGCCGACGACCGCGACGCCGCACTGCTGCTGGCCCGCGCGATCGCCACCGTGGGCGCCGTCCGCTCCGGGAAGCAACGGGTCAAGGTGCTGCCGCTGGACGACCCACGCCACCACCGGGCCGTCGCGGACTGGCCCGGCACCTGATCCACCGCACGTCCGTCGTGGTCGACCGGCTCCCCCGCCGAGTTCCTCACCCAGCCGACCACGACGGCCCGTGTCCCCGGTCCGTGACCGCCGCGGCAACGACGGTCACGGGCCGGGGCCGCACCCGTCGCCCGCGCCGCCGAACGCTGCGGCGCCACCCTCAGCGGCGCCGCGCCGGGCTGATCAGCGTTCGTCGAGCCAGCGGTGCACCAGGAACAGGGCGATCGACGAGGGCGGTGGCAGCAGCAGGCGGGTGTCGCCCACCTCGACCGGCCGGCCGGCGAGCGCCGTCTCGATCTCCTGCCGGGAGAACCAGCGCGCCTCGGCGATCTCGGCCGGATCGAGCCGCAGCGGGTGCGCCGGGTCGGCGGTGGCCAGGAAGCCGAGCATCAGCGAGCCGGGGAACGGCCACGCCTGGCTGCCCGCGTACGCGATGTCGCGGACCTCGACGCCGACCTCCTCGCGGACCTCGCGCAGTACCGCGGCCTCGGCCGACTCCCCCGGTTCCACATAGCCCGCCAGGCAGGAGAACCGCCGTCCGTCCGTCGAACTTGGCCAGGTGGCGTTGTTGCCGAGCAGGCACCGGCCCTCGCCGCCACCGACCCCGTCGTGCACGAGCACGATCATCGCCGGGTCGGTACGCGGCCAAACCCGCTCGCCGGTGCGGTCCACCCGGCTCCAGCCCGCCTCGTCGGTCCGGGTCGGCTCACCGGTCACCGGGTGGTAGAGATGCCGCAGATGCCAGTTGGTCAACGCCAGCGCGGTGGTGAACAGTCCGGCGTCCCGGTCGCTGAGCAGGTGCCCGATGGTCCGCAGCTGGGCCGGCCGGCTCTCCGGCACCGACGGCAGGGTGCCGTGGACACAGAAGACCGCCGTCCCGTCCGGCTCGACGCCGAGGAACATCGCCCCGGCGGCGAGGGCCGGCGGCAGGCCGTCGGCACCCACCAGCACCAACTCCGGTACGGCGGTGTCGGTGCGGACCAGCGCCTGCCCGCCCGCCGCCACGTCCAGCACCAACACCCGCGCACCGGCCCAGGCCCGGGCCAGCCACTGCGGATCGGTACGCCGGTGCGCCATCCGGTCCAGCGTGGACCGGGCCAGCGGCGGGCTGTCGTCCCCGCGTTCACTCACCACGGCGCGTGACCCCGGCACCCGACGACCACCGCGTGACGCACGTCCGTCACGGAACAGCGACGGTCTCGACCTGGGCCAGCGTGGCCAGTGCGGCGGCGACCCGTTCGGCGTCGCCGAGCACGACCGTGACCGCTCGGGACGGCGCGAGATAGCGAGCGGCCGCCTCGGTGACGTCGTCGACGCCCACCTTCGCCAGCCGGGCCGCGTGTTCGGCCAGGAAGTCCAGCCGCAGCCCGTTGCCGGCGTAGGCGCTGACCAGCGACGCCAGCCCGGCCTGGGTGGAGATGCCGAGCTGGAGCGTACCGAGGGCGTACTGCCGGGCCTGTTCCAGCTCGTCCGGAGCGGGCGGCACGGTGGCGAGCCGACCCAGCTCGTAACTCGTCTCCAGCAACGCCGGCGCCGTCACCTCGGTGGCCACCTCGGCGGCGGCCACCAGTACCGAACCGGCCACCGCGTGCTCGATCAACGAATGCGGACCGTAGGTGTAGCCCTTGTCCTCCCGGATGTTCTCCACCCAGCGCGAGGAGAAGTAACCGCCGAAGATCAGATTGGCCAGTTGCAGGGCGGCGTGGTCGGGATGGGTACGCGGCACCGCCGGCAACGCCACCCGCATCGACGACTGCACCGATCCGGGCCGGTCGACAAGCAGCAGCGGGCCCGGTTCCAGCGGCGGGGCGGGCGGCACGTCGGCCGGGTGCCCGGCACCGTTCCAGCCACCGAGGGCCTTCTCGGCCGCGTCCAACGCCCGCTCCGGGCGCAGGTCGCCGACCAGCACGAGCACCGCGCCCGCCGGATGCACCCGTTGGGCGTGCAGCGACCGCAACGCCGCCGGGCGGACGGCTGCGACCTGCTCCGGCTCCGGTGTCTGCACGGCGTACGGGTGGCCGTCGAAGATCCGCCGCAGCAGTGCCGTACGGGCCAGGTGCGCCGGCTGGCTCCGGGCGACCTGGATGCCGTCGACGAGCCGGTTCCGCTCGACGCCCACCCACCCGGCCGGGTAGTTGGCCCCGGTGAGCACCTCGGCGAGGATCTCCAGCATCCGGTCCAGCCCGGTGGCCAGGCCGGTGCCGGAGATCATCAGCCGATCCGGGTCGAGCCCGGCGGAGAGGCCGCCGCCGATCTTCTGCAGCTCCGCGGCGATATGCACGCTGCTCATCGTCTCGGTGCCGGAAAGCAGCGTCTGCGTGAGCAGGTGTCCCCGGGCCAGGTGGGCCCGCCCGAAGGGCATCCAGAGCCGCAGCTCCACCAACGGGACCGCCGGCCGGCGCACCACGATGACGGTGAGTCCGTTGCCGAGGGTGCGCTCGGCCTGCCGGGGCAGCTTGAGCCGGCGGGTCGGACCCAACGGCGGCAACTGCCGCAACCTCGCGCTCACCGGCCACCCTCCGTTCGCGACTGCGGGGCTCGCAAACCCGGCTCACTCCTCGCGCTCACCGGCCACCCTCCGTTCGCGACTGCGGGGCTCGCAAACCCGGCTCACTCCTCGCGCTCACCGGCCACCACCTTCGGGGAGGACCTCGACGGACGCGCGGCGCTCCGGGCGCAGGGTGGCCGCGGCGGCCCGGACCTGCTCCTCGGTGACCTCGCCGATCAGACTGGGCAGCTCGCCGAGCAACCCCGGCTCGCCGCGCTGCTGTTCCAGCACCGCCATCCGCAGTGCCCGGCCGAGCACCGCATCGGTGTCGCGGAGCAGGTGGGTGGCCATCCGCGCCTGGGTACGCGCCAGTTCGCCGTCGCCGAGCCCGTCGTGGGCGAGCCGGTCCAGTTCCTCGTCCACGGTCCGCAACACCTTGTCGACGTCGCCACCGGGCGGCAGATGCGCCTGGAGCAGCAGCGCGGTCGGGTCGCGTACGTCGAACGGATCACCCATGAAGCCCAGGTAACCGCCGACGCTGGTCACCGTGCGCTCCCGACGCACCAACCGCTCCACCAGCCGCGACGCGTCACCGTCGGTGAGCACCTCGGCCAGCACCACGTACGGCAGGTAGGCGGCGAAGTCGCCGATCGGGTCGGGCACCCGCCACGCCGACGCCACCGCCGGCAGCGGGGCCAACTTGTCGGGGTACGCGGTGCGCCGCTCGACGGTCAGGTCCGGCTCGGCGAAGTCCGGCCGGTCGGGTGCCGGGCGGGCCGGTACGTCACCGAAGTGTCGCTCGATGAGCGTGACCGCCTCGGCGGTGTCGATGTCCCCGCTCACCGCGAGCACCGCGTTGCCGCTGGCGTAGTAGTGCCGGAAGAAGTCGGCGGCGTCGGCGACGGTGGCCGACTCCAGATCGTCGAAGGAGCCGTAGCCGTCGTGTGCGTTGGGGAAGGTGTCGAAGAGCACCGGCGGCAGGGTCAGCCAGGGAAACCCGCCGTACGGCCGGTTGAGCACGTTGACCCGGATCTCCTCCTTGACCACGTCGACCTGGTTGCGCAGGTTCTCCTCGGTCAGCCGGGGACCGCGCATCCGGTCGGCCTCCAGGAACAGCGCCCGTTCCAGGGCGTTGCTCGGCAGGGTCTCGAAGTAGTCGGTGTAGTCCAGGTGGGTGGAACCGTTGAAGGTGCCGCCGGCGCCCTGCACGTACCGGAAGTGGGCCAGCTTCTCCAGGTTCTCCGAGCCCTGGAACATCAGGTGCTCGAAGAGGTGCGCGAAGCCGGTGCGTCCCTCCGGCTCGGAACGGATGCCGACGTCGTAGACGACCGCCACACCGATGACCGGAGCGCTGCGATCGGGGGTCAGGACGACCCGTAGGCCGTTGTCGAGGGTGAACCGTTCGACCGGATACCTCGTCGCTGGGATTCTCGCTCTGCGGGTCGGCACGGATCCGACCCTAACGTCTCGGCACGCCCGCCGGTGCCGGCGGGCGAGGAAGCGCACGCGCGGTAGGTCGGTCGGCGGCCCCTGGCGCGCCCGCCCGTCAGCCGGACGCGCTGCCGGTGCGGTCGGTTGGTGCCGGGACGTGCAGATCCACCAGGCCGGACGGAGCTGACCCGCCCGGGGTGGCCGGCCAGGGCGCGAACGTCACCGCCGTGGCCAGCAACAGCCCGACCGCCGCCACCGCGATCACCAGGAGCAGCTCACGAGCCGCCGAGCCCACCATGGTCGTCCTCCCCCGCGCCGATCACGGGCCCCCCGGCCCTGCCCCGCAGCCAGGGTCGCGGAGCCGGGCGAGGAAGACAGTCGCCCACCCGACGGTCGACAGGCTGATTACCGACTCAGGGTTGTGGCGCTGGTCGGCACGGCTCGGAGCGGACCTGAAGCGCCGGGCGCGCCGGGACCGACCCGCGCGGAGAACACGGACGGCCGGGCCGCCACCGGTGCGCAGAGCACCGCGACGACCCGGCCGACACCGGGTGACCGACGGTCAGAGCGGACGGATGTTCTCCGCCTGCGGGCCCTTCTGGCCCTGCACGACCTCGAACTCCACCCGCTGGTTCTCGTCGAGGCTGCGGTAGCCGGAGGACTGGATCGCCGAGAAGTGGGCGAAGACGTCCGCGCCGCCGCCGTCCGGGGTGATGAAGCCGAAGCCCTTGTCAGCGTTGAACCACTTGACGGTGCCAATAGCCATGCTTGTTTCGTC
Source organism: Verrucosispora sp. WMMC514 (assembly GCF_027497295.1). Taxonomy (NCBI): domain Bacteria; kingdom Bacillati; phylum Actinomycetota; class Actinomycetes; order Micromonosporales; family Micromonosporaceae; genus Micromonospora; species Verrucosispora sp. WMMC514. The sequence goes on from NZ_CP114906.1 coordinate 1,410,244, forward strand.
TCCTTGACGGAACGTCAACTCCGCACCTGTTGCGGAGTTGAAAGAGGAATGTCCCGGACGAACCTGCCCGGAACGCCTGTCGCTGCTGGTCGCCCCGCCCGGAGAAGTCCGGACATAACAAAGAGCGCCTGGGGCCACATTCCGCCAGGCGCAAACAGAGCTGGTAACCGAAACTGCAACGAGGGAACCCTACCACGGATCCGGCGACACGCCAGTGTTTCACGTCGACTCGGGAACCGATCTGATCAACGCGGTCAGTCCCTCGACGTCGAGCAGGTCCGCCGGCCGAACGGTCGCCCCGTCCCGCACGTAGTGGAACGCCGCCCCGACCCGGTCGACGGGCACACCGGCCAGTTCCGCCCAGGCCAACCGGTAGACCGCCAGCTGCACCGCCGCCACCTCGGCGGCGGTGCCCTCCGGCCGCGCGCCGGTCTTCCAGTCGACCACGTCGAAGCGGTCGCCGGGCCGGCGGAACACGGCGTCCATCCGGCCGCGTACCACCACGCCGCCGATCACCGTGGCGAAGGGCACCTCCACCTCGACCGGGGTGCGGTCCGCCCACTCGCTGGCCAGGAAGCGCCGTTGCAGCTCGGCCAGTTCCTCGTCCGGCGCCGCGTCGGCGTCCGCCGCCCCCGGCAGCTCGTCGGTGTCGAGCAACCGGTCCGCGCCGAACCGCTGCTCCAGCCAGGCGTGGAACGCGGTGCCCCGGCGGGCGTACGGGTTGGGCTCGGTCGGCATCGGGCGGCGCAGTGCCCGGGCCAGCCCGGCCGGATCCCGGCGCAACGCGACGAGTTGCGTCACCGACAGCTGTTCGGGCAGCGACACCTCGACGGGGCCGGCCAGCCGGCTCAACTCCGCCCGCTCGGCCAGCAGCAGATCGGCCTCCCGCCGCCACCGGAGTACCTCCGGATCCGCCCCGGCCGGGTCGTCCGGCCGGTCCCCGTCGTCGCCGTCACCGTCGCCGTCGGTCAGGAAGCGGCGCACCAGCGCGGCGGCCTCGGCCAACACCGGACGGCGGGGACCGAGCGGGTCGGCGGGCCACTCGGCCCGCAGTACCACCTCGGTGGTCGGGTTGACCGCGTCCGGCGCGGGCTCCGGGGTCCACTCGTCGACCAGGTGACCGGGACCGCCGGCCAGGCAGGCGTCGTGCACCTCGCGCAGCAGCGGCGACGGGCCGCGCGGCCGCTTGGTGCCCTCACCCCACCAGTGACCGGAGCAGAGCAGCAGCCGCCGGGGCCGGGTCACCGCCACGTACGCCAGCCGTCGTTCCTCCCGCTCGTCGTGGGCGCGCCAGGCGTCGGTGAAGTCCTCCACCGCCCGGGCCACCCCGCGCTGGTCGGCCACCTCGGCCAGGGCCAGCTCGGGCAGCCCGTCGGCGTCGCCGCGCAGTGGGAACGGCAGCACGCCCAGGCCGCCGAGCCAGTGGTCCGAGTTGCGGACCGGTCCCGGCCACACGCCACGACTCAGCCCGGCCACCGCCACCACGTCCCATTCCAGCCCCTTGGCGGCGTGGGCGGTGAGGATCTGCACCGCCCCCTCGACCACCTCCACCTCGCCCGGCGCGAGACCGCGCTCCTCGTCCTCGGCGGCGGCGAGATAGGCCAGGAACCCGGCGAGCGTGGCGGCCGGTGACTCGCCGCTGAACCGGGCGGCCACGTCACCCAACGCGTCCAGGTGGCCCCGGGCCAGTCCGGCGTCACCCGCACCGTCGCGGCCGGCCCGCACCGCCACCTCCACGTCCAGCCCGGTGGTCCGCTCCACGTCCGCGATGAGTTCCGGCAGGGACTGGTCCAACCGGTAGCGGAGCAGGCCCAGTTCCCGCGCGTACGCGCGCAGTCGCGCGTAGCCCTCGGCCGAGTACGCCTGCGCCGGCCCCAGGTCGGCAAGCGCCTCCACCAGGGTCGCCTCGTCGAGGCGGTCGGGAGTGATCTCCGGAGCGCCGTCGTCGGCGAGCCGGCGGCGGGCCGCCGCGATGGCCCGGGCCCGGCGGTGCAGGGCCACCAGATCCCTTGGCCCGATCCGCCACCGGGCACCGGTCAGCAACCGCAGCAACGCGGCACCGTCGGTCGGGTCGGCCAGCACCCGCAGGGTGCAGACCACGTCGCGTACCTCGGGGGTGTCCAGCAGGCCACCGAGCCCGACCACCTCGACCGGCAGGCCGCGTTCACGCAGCGCCGCCGCGATCGCCGGGATCTGGCTGCGCAGCCGGACCAGCACCGCCGTGGTCGGCCGTCGAGTCACCGGGATCTGCTCGGGCAGTACGCCCGGGCTGCCGGCCGCGCCCCGCCAGGCGCCCAGCAGACTGTCGGCGATCCACTCCGCCTCGTCGGCGTACGTCGGCAGCAGCGCGCAGTGCACCGTGCCGGCGGCGGCTCCGCGCGGGCTGCGATGCGGGATCGGGTCGTCGACGCCGAACGCGGCGTGCAGCTCGGGCACCTGGGCCCCGGCCGCGCGCAGCGGCGTGGCCAGCGCGTTGGCCACCGCCAGGATCTCCGGTCGGTTGCGCCAGCTGGTGGTCAGCCCGAGCACCGAGGCCGGTGCACCGTCGGCGCGGGCGAACTCGGTCGGGAAACGGTCGAGGGTGCCGGCGCTGGCTCCCCGCCAGCCGTAGATCGACTGACAGGGATCACCCACCGCGGTCACCGGGTGTCCGCCGCCGAACAACGCCTTGAGCAGCACCACCTGGGCGTGGCTGGTGTCCTGGTACTCGTCGAGCAGCACCACCCGGTAACGACCGCGCTCGATCTCGCCGACGCCGGGATGGTCCCGGGCCACCCGGGCGGCCCGGGCGAGCTGGTCGGCGAAGTCCATCGCCTCGAAGTCGTCCTTGCGGCGGACGTACCCGCGCACCAGCGGCAGCAGCTTCAACCGGGTCTGCTGGAGGGCCAGAGCCTTGCGTACCCCGGCGTAGACCCGCCCCGGACGCGACTGCACGTCGGCGAAGAACCGGCCGGTCCAGGCGGCCAGCTCGTCCGGTTCGACCAGGTGCTCGTCCAACTCGCCGGCGAGCGCCAGCACCGCGTCGGTGACCGTGCTCGGCATCCGGTCCACCTCGGACATGTCCCCGTCGTAGTTGCGCACGATCAGGTCGACCAACTGCCAGCGGGACGCCTCGGTCAGCAGCCGGGTGGAGGGCTCGTAGCCGGCGCGCAGACCGTGCTCGGTGACGATCCGCCCGGCGTACGAGTGGTAGGTGGCCACGGTCGGTTCGCCGGTGAGCGGGTCGTCGAGCGGGTTGCGCTCCCGGCGGCCCAACCGGCGGACCAGTTGGTCGAGTCGGACGCGTACCCGGTGCGCCAGCTCACCGGCAGCCTTGCGGGTGAAGGTGAGGCCGAGCACCTGCTCCGGCCGGACGTACGAGTTGGCCACCAACCACACCACCCGGGCGGCCATCGTCTCGGTCTTGCCCGAGCCGGCACCGGCGACCACCAGCAGCGGCTCGACCGGCGCGGCGATGATCGCCGCCTGTTCCCGGGTGGGGGCCGGCAGCCGGAGCAGCTTCGCCAGCTCCACCGGCGTGTACCGGGGGCCCGCGTCGGCGGCCCGGGGCGCCGGCGGGACCGGCTCGAACAGGGTGGGCTGGGTCACGGCTCCACCACCTGCCGACCCTGACCGGACACCGGGCAGCTGCTGCGGACCGGGCAGACCCGACACTTCGAGTTGGCGACCGCCGCGAAGGTCGCGGCCGCCATGGTGTCGGCGGTGCGACGCACCAGCGCGGTCGCCCAACCGGCCTCGGGCCCGTCGGTGGCGGGTGGCTGGGCCTGCTCGCGGGCGTCCCTCGCGCCGGTGCCGAGCTGCACGAGTGCCGCGCCGCCGGGCTCGTCGCCGAACTCGGCGAACGCGCCGGCCTCCACCGCCGCCTGGTACGCACCCAGTTGCGGGTGTTCGGCCACCTCTCCCTCGGTCACCGCGGTGGACTTGCCGGTCTTGAGGTCGACCACCACCAGCCGGCCGGCCGCGTCGACCTCCAACCGGTCGACCCGGCCGGTCAGCTCGACCGGCCGGTGCGGGTCGTCGAGGCGTACCGCGAACTCCTGTTCGATGGCGAGCAACCGCCGCGGGTTGGCGGCCAGCCAGCGCAGCAACTTGTCGACCATCGCCTCGGCACGGGCCTGCTCCGGACCGACCATCCACCGCGCGGCCAGTTCGATCGCGTCGAAGCGCGCGGCCACGTACTCCAGCAGCGTCTCCCGGTCGGCCTGGGCGTCCTCGGCGAGCATCGCCGCCGCGTGCACCAGGTTGCCGACACCCTGCGCGGTGCTGGCCGGTGCGCTGCCGCCGTGCCGTTCCAGCAGCCACCGCAGGCTGCACCGCAGCGCGCTCTCCATGCCCGACGGGGTTACCCGCACCGGCTCGCCGTCGTCGACGAGCGGCCGGTCGTCGGAGAGCGGGCGCAGCCCCCACCAGTCGTCGGGATGCGCACCGGACACTCCGGCGGCGGCCAGCCGGGCCAGTTCGGCCGCCGCCGCGCGCCGCCGGGCGACCGGCGCCGCCGGGTCGACGACCGCGGTACGCAGCTCCGCCACCAACGCGGGCAGCGTGAGCGCCCGGGGCGGCCGACTCAACGGCAGCCGGCCCGACGCGGGAGGCTCGCTCGCGGTGGTGTCCGCCGGGTCAGCGTCGCCCGGGTTCTGGCCCAGCGGAGCATTGCTGGCCCTCGACGGTTCCGGCGAGGTCGACGGCCCGCCCGCGGACGATGGCGTGTCCGGTGGCCGGGGCGGCGGCGGACCGGCGGACCCCTCGACGGCGTCACCCGGGTCGTCGATACGGCCCAGCTCGTAGAGGAAGCGGCTGGGTTGCTCCTCGTGGTCGTCGCCGCCGACGGAGGCGGAGGCGACCGCGCTGACCAGCAGCCGCCGCCGGGCGCGGGTCACCGCGACGTGGAACAGCCGCCGCTCCTCGTCGAGCAACGCCGAGGTCTGCCCCACCACGGTGGCCATCGCGACCGCGCCGTCCCCCCGGCCGGCCAGCACGTCGACCAGGCGCTCCGAGCCGAGCAGGCTGCCACGCAGCCGTAGATCCGGCCAGACGCCTTCCTGGACCCCGGCCACCGCGACCAGGTCCCATTCGAGTCCCTTGGCCGCGTGCGCGGTGAGCAGCCGCACGGCGTCGCCCCGGTCGGCGGTCGGCGCGAGCGTGTCGGCCGGCAGCTCCTGACCGAGCACGTGGTCGAGAAACACCTCGGTACGCGCGCCCGGCAACCGGTCGGTGAACCGGGCGGCGGCGTCGAAGAGAACCAGCACGGCGTCCAGGTCACGGTCGGCCGCCTCGGCCCGGCGACGCCGGGCGAGATCCCCCTCGCCGGCCACCGCCGGGCCCCGGGTCAGCGCGGCCGACCACAGCTCGGCCAGGCCGCTGGCCCGCCACACGGCCCAGAGGACCTCCTCCGCGGTGGCGGCCGGCCGGTCGGCCGCCTCCCGGGCCACGGCCAGCAGCCCGGCCACCGTCTGTGCCGGTTCCGCCCAACGCCGCTCGACTCCGGAAAGCTCGGTCGGGTCACGGAGCGCCTCGATGATCAGCTCCCCGGAGGGCCGGCGGTCACCCCGGGCCAGGGCGAGGGCGCGCAGGCCCTGCCGCAGCCGTCGCTCCGCCAGCGGGTCGGCGCCACCGAGCGGTGAGTGCAGCAGCGCCACGGCGGCCTCCTCGTCGAGCCGCTCCGGCTCCAGCGCGCAGCGCAGCAGGAGCAGCAGCGGCGCGACCGCCGGTTGCAGGTGCAGCGGCAGATCCTCGCCATGCACCACGGTCGGCACGCCGGCCGCGTGCAGCGCCCGACGCAGCCCCGGCAGTTGCCGGGCGGTGGAGCGGACCAGCACCGCCATCCGCGACCACGGCACGCCGTCGAGCAGGTGCGCCGCGCGTAGCGCGTGCGCCAGCCACGCCGCCTCGCTCGTGGTCGAGGAGAACGTGCGCACCTCCACACTCCCCGCCGGAGTGTCCGGCAGCGGTCGCAGCCGCCGGTGCGCGGCCGGCCCGCGCAGCCGTCGGGCCAGCCGCGCGGTGGCGGCCAGCAGCCGCTCGCCCGCGCGGTAACTGGTGCTCAGCAGCACCTGGGCGGCCGGCGCGCCGGACGCGGTGCGGAACCGGTGCGGAAAGGACGTCACGCCGCCCGGATCGGCGCCCCGGAAGGCGTACGTCGAGGAGTCGGGGTCGGCGAAGGCGACCAGGGGCAGGCCGCCGCCGGCCACCGTGTCCAGCAGCTCCAGCTGCGCGGGGTCGGTGTCGGCCAGCTCGTCGACGTAGACGTACGCCAGCCGCCGTCGCTCGGCGGTCAGCAGCTCCGGATCGTCGCGCAGCATCCCGGTGGCGGCCCGGACCAGCTCCGCCGGGTCGTAGGCGACCGAGCCACGGTTGGCCACGTCGCGCAGGGCCAACACGGCGACGTACTGCCGGAGGAACCGGGCGGCGGCCGGCCAGTCGGCGCGGCCGAGCCGCTCGCCGAGCCGGGCCAGCTCGACCGGGCCCACACCCCGCTCGGCGGCACGCATCAGCAGGTCGCGTAGCTGGGCGGCGAAGGCCCGGGTGCCCAGCGCCGGCCGCAGATCCGCCGGCCAACCGACCGGGTCGTCGTCGGGCTCTCCGTCGGGTTCCGCACCGACGACGTCCAGCAACTCGCGGATGATCAGATCCTGCTCCGGGCCGGTGAGCAGCCGGGGTGACGGTTCGCCGCGTTCGGCGGCGGCCCGCCGCAGCAACCCGAAGGCGTACGCGGGAAAGGTGCGCACCAGCGGCTCGCGCAGCACCCGCTGACCGGTCGCGGCGATCCGCGCCTCGATCCGGTGCCGCAGGTCGGCGGCGCCGCGTCGGCTGAAGGTGAGCACCAGGATCCGCTCCGGGTCGACTCCCTCGGTGACCCGGGCAGCGACCGCCTCGACGAGGGTCCAGGTCTTCCCGGTGCCCGGGCCGCCCAGGACGAGCATCGGACCGGCGGTGTGCGCGACCACCTCCGCCTGTCGCGGATCGATCCGCCCCGGCCCGTCATGGCCCGAAGGTGTCTGCTCCGGTGCGGCCTTCGGATGGGCGGCGCCCGAGGGCGACCCGGCGGACGGGCCGTTCCCCTCGGTCGGCCCGGCGGGCCGACGCACCAACCGGTACGCCTGCATCCCGCCATCCCATCACGGCCCTGCGACACCGTCCGACCCGCCACACCCGGGTCCGGTCAGCACCCGCGCCCGACATGCGGCAAGTCGGGGCTTCCGCTCGACGGGAAGGCCCGGGTCACCGCATCCGGAGCCGATCATCCGCCCACGGACCGCGTCGACGGGGTGCCAGGGCCGGGCCGGGCGGTTCAGGTGAGGTGGGACTCGATGAGGTCGAGGGCACCGGGGACGGTGTCGACCGACCGGAGCAGATCGAAGCCGGCGGGCTTGAGAAACGTCTGGTCGGTCAGGTCGCGCAGCCAGGCCAGCAGCGGGTCGTAGAAGCCGTCGGTGTCGACGAGCACCATCGGCTTGTGGTGCAGGGCGAGCGTGGCGGTGGTCCACACCTCGAAGAGTTCGTCGAGCGTGCCGAGCCCGCCGGGCAGGGTGAGGAACGCGTCCGACTTCTCGATCATCAGGATCTTCCGGCTGGCCATCGACTCGGTGACCAGCAGTTCATCGGAGGCGAGGTCGGCGACCTCCAGGTCGACGAGCGCCTGCGGGATCACCCCGACCGTGCGGCCTCCCGCAGCGCGTGCGCCGTTGACCAACGCGCCCATCATCCCGACGCAGCCGCCCCCGCTGACTAGCGTGTGCCCGCGCCGAGCGATCTCCGCGCCGGTCTCGGTCGCCAGGTCGAGCCAACGCTTGTCGAGTGTGCGGGAGGACGCGCAGAACACGCAGATCGCGGCCACCGGTCAGCGCCCCGCCGGGTCGTCGGTGGCGGCCGGTCCGTCGGCGGCGGCCCGTTCATCGCCGGCGACGGGCCCGACGGTGGTCGACCCGGCGGCGGCCTGCTGGTCGGCGGCGACCCGGGCGACCGCTTCCTCGCGTACGGCCTCCTGCTCGGCGTTGAGGGCGGCCTCGGCCTCCACGATGTGCCGCACCGCCGCGGCGACGTCGTCGGTGACGCAGATCAGCTCCAGGTCGACCGGGCCGATCTTGCCTTCGGCCGCCATCGTGTCCCGCAGCCAGTCGAGCAGGCCCTGCCAGTAGTCCACGCCCATCAGCACCACCGGGAACCGGGTGACCTTCCCGGTCTGTACCAGGGTGAGCGCCTCGAAGAGTTCGTCCATGGTGCCGAACCCGCCGGGCAGCACCACGAACGCCTGGGCATACTTGACGAACATGGTCTTGCGGGCGAAGAAGTAGCGGAAGTCGATGGCCAGGTCGACCCACTCGTTGATGCCCTGCTCGAAGGGAAGTTCGATGCCCAGGCCGACGGAGTGGCCGCCGGCCTCGCTGGCCCCCCGGTTGGCCGCCTCCATCACACCCGGACCACCACCGGTGATCACCGCGTAGCCGGCGCAGGCCAGCGCCGCGCCCAGCGCCTCGGCGAGCTGGCACTCGGGGCTGTCCGGCTTGCTGCGCGCCGAACCGAAGACGCTGACCGCGGGCGGGAGGTCGGCGAGGGTGTCGAAGCCCTCCACGAACTCGGAGAGGATGCGCAGCGCCCGCCAGGCGTCCTTCGTCTTCCAGTCGGCCCGCGCCCGGGAATCCAGCAACCGCTGGTCCGCGGTACTGCTGGTGATCGACTGGCGACGGAGTGTGACGGCGCCGCGATGCCGCTCCTGTCCTCGTTCCCGCCCGTTGCTCTGGGTCATGGAAGCAACCGTAGTGGAGCCGGACCGGAGAACCCGGCAAACACTTCGTGATCTTGTGCAACCAAATCGCTTTCCCGTACGTCTTACTATTCACATACCGGGTATGCCCCGGCACGCGGACTTCGGGGGAGGAGACAGCGTGATCAGCAACGACGAACGGGTTCGGATCCGCCGCCAGATGCAGCGGCGCATCCGCGACGTGGTGGCCGAGCGCCGCCGCGCCCGGCTGCTCGACAAGCCACCCGAGCCGCCGGCCGATCCCGGTGCCGAGTCCCACCTGACCACCGTCTGACCCCGCACCGAACCGCCGGCCACGCCGTCGGCGGTCAGGCCGGGGCGAGCCAGCGGTGCAGCGTCGCCGCACCGTCGCGGATCTTGCTGATCTCGACGTGCTCGTCCGGGTGGTGGGCCAGGTTCGGATCACCCGGGCCGAAGTTCAACGCCGGGATCCCCATCGCCGCGAACCGGGCCACGTCGGTCCAGCCCAGCTTGCCGATGGGTGCGGCACCCACCGCCGCCAGGAACTCCCGCGCCGGCGGGGCCGCCAGGCCGGGCAGCGCGCCGGCCGCGCAGTCGGTCACCGTCAGCTCGTAGTCCGCGAAGACCTCGCGCAGGTGCGCCTCGGCCTCGGCCGGCGTACGGTCCGGCGCGAAGCGGTAGTTCACCTCGATCTCGCACCGGTCCGGCACCACGTTGCCGGCGACCCCGCCCTGGATGCGGGTCGCGTTCATGCCCTCCCGGTACTCGCACCCGTCGATGGTCACCCGCCGCGCCTGGTACGTCGACAGCCGACGGAGCACCTCCCCCGCGCCGTGCACGGCGTTGACCCCGTGCCAGGAACGGGCCGAGTGGGCCCGGACCCCGGTGGTCACCACCACGGCTCGCATGGTGCCCTGGCAGCCGGCCTCGACGATGCCGTACGTCGGCTCCAACAGCAGCGCGAAGTCGGCCTCCAGCCAGTCCGGGTGCGCCTGCGCGACCAGGTGCAGGCCGTTGTACCTCGACTCGATCTCCTCGGCCTCGTAGAAGAAGTACGTCACGTCGTAGCGGGGCTCGGGCAGGGTGGTCGCGAGATGCAGCGCGTAGGCGACGCCGGACTTCATGTCCGAGGTGCCGCAGCCGTACATCAGGTCGCCGCGCAGCGTCGACGGGAAGTTGTTGTTCAGTGGCACGGTGTCCAGGTGGCCGGCGAGCACCACCCGCGAGGCCCGCCCCAGGTCGGTACGGGCCATCACCGTATTGCCGTGCCGGTGGGTGGTCAGGTGCGGAACCACCCGCAGCACCTCCTCGACGCAGTCGGCGATGGCCTTCTCGTTGAGGGACACGGACTCGATGTCGACCAGCGCGCGGGTCAACGCCACCGGATCGGCGAGGACCTCGGGGGTAAGCGGGTTCTCCATGGTCCGCACGGTACCGTCACAATCGGCGACCGTGAGACGCGAGCCCTTCGGCGAAGCGCGAGGAGTGGGCCGGCGAGCCCCGTGGTCGCGAGCAGCAGCCGGCCCGCAGGGGAACGAGAGGTGAGTAAGTGACGTCCACACAATCCGCGTGGGGCATCGGCCTGGCCACCGTCACCGCCGAGGACCAGGCGCTCGACACCTGGTACCCGACCGGCAAACTGGGCCTCGGCGAGCTGCCGCTGGTCGCCGGTGAGGACAAGGCAGACGTGCTGGACCTGCCACCCGGCGCGATCGGCGACCGGGCCCTGCCGGGTCTGCGTACCGTCCAGGTGGTCACCGTCATCGGCTCGCTCGACGATCCGATCAAGGACGCGGCGGACGCGTACCTGCGGCTGCACCTGCTCTCCCACCGCCTGGTGCGGCCCAACGAGATCAACCTCGACGGCATCTTCGGCAAGCTGGCCAACGTGGCCTGGACCTCCGCCGGGCCGTGCCCGCCGGAGCGGGTGGACGAGCTGCGGGTCATCGAGCGGGCCGCCGGCCGCCACCTCGGGGTGTACGGGGTGGACAAGTTCCCGCGGATGACCGACTACGTGGTGCCCGCCGGGGTGCGGATCGCCGACGCCGACCGGGTACGCCTCGGCGCACACCTCGCGTCCGGTACCACCGTCATGCACGAGGGCTTCGTCAACTTCAACGCCGGCACGCTCGGCGCCTCGATGGTCGAGGGGCGCATCGTGCAGGGCGTGGTGGTGGGCGACGGTTCGGACATCGGCGGCGGCGCCTCCATCATGGGCACCCTTTCCGGCGGCGGTACCGACAAGGTGCGCATCGGGGAGCGCAGCCTGGTCGGTGCCAACGCCGGTGTCGGCATCTCGCTCGGCGACGACTGCGTCGTCGAGGCGGGTTGCTACATCACCGCCGCCTCGAAGATCAGCCTTCCGGACGGCCGGGTCGTCAAGGCCCGCGAGTTGTCCGGCGTCGACGGGTTGCTGTTCTGGCGCAACTCGGTCTCCGGCGCGCTCGAGGCCCGTCCCCGTACCGGTCGGGGCATCGAGCTGAACGCCGCCCTGCACGCCAACGACTGAGCCCCCGGCGGGGCGGGCCCGATCGGGCCCGCCCCGCCGGTGCGGGTCACCGCAGGCGGTACGCCTGGATGATCCGCTGGGTGACGGTGTTGCCGTCGGTGTCGCGGGCGGTGGCCCGCAGCGACACGTGGCCGGCACCACGCGGGTGCTGCACGGTGGCCTGCCAGCCGCTACCGACCTTGCGCAGTTTGGCGCGCTGCCAGCGCTTGCCGCCGTCGTAGGAGACCTCGACGGTCAACGACGCCGTCTTCGCCGCCGGCGCACCGGGCTGGCGCTGCACCGCCACCGGGATCACGAAGGCCCGGCCGGCCGGGGCCGCGTTCCGCTCGTCCAGTCGCGGCGCGAACCGGATCGCGGAGGCGGGCAGCCGGACCGGGTCGTCGCCCCGCACGTGCCGGGACCGGAAGGTCCAGGCGGTGGCGACCTCGGTGCTCAGGTCGGAGACGCTGCGCTTCGCCGACATCTCCAGCCGGTACCTGGCGGGCCCGGCGGGCACCTCGAACTGGCCCCAGCCGGGTTCCTCGGACTCACCCACCAGTTTGCCGTTGCGGTAGAGGGCGGTACGTCCGGCGTCCGTGAGCGAACTGCCCGGGTGTCCGGCCGCGTCGCCGTACAGCGGCACGGACAGAGTGATCAAATCACCCTGCCGGGTCAGGCCGTCCTCCGGCCAGCGCGGCACCGGGAACGACGGTCCGTGGGGTGCACCGTTCCAGACCTCCCGGTAGGTCCGCCCGGCCCGGTACGCCGTCGGTTCCGAGAAGAGCACGGCCACCGGTTCGAGCCAGGGCACGTCATCGCTGCGAGTGCCGAACCACAGCTCGGTGCTCCAGCGCACCGCCCCGGTGTTGTAGTACTCGACCCGCTGGCCCGGCACCGCCGTCGGCAGCCCGACCGCCCAGCCGCCCAGGTCGGGCTCGAACAGGGCGAAGGACATCCGTTCGGCGAGCGTGCCCGGATAACCGTCCCGGAACGTCTGCTTGACGGTGGCCAGGTCACTGCCGCGGTAGTTCCGGGTCAACCCGGCAGGCATCCGGCCCGGAACCACCTCGGCGAGGGCGTACAGATACCGGCTGCTGGCCGCCTCCAGATCGGCGAACTGGCTGCTGAACACGGCGAAGAAGTGGTCTGCCGCAGCCCGCCTGCCGACCGGTCCGGTGAACAGCCCGTCGAAGTCGTCGGCGAGCGCGCCGAACCCGGCCGACCCGTAGTCGAGCAGGAAGTTCGCGTCGACGGCGACAAGTGCCGGCGTCGCCGACCGGTCCGGCACGGTCATCCGCACCGGCTTCGCCGTGCGCGCGTCCACCACGACCTCGGCGTCCGAGTCCACCACCAGTTCCGGCTGGGCCATCAGCACCAGTTCCTCGCTGGTCTCGTCGAACAGGAAGCTGGCCAGCCCGTACCGTCCCTTGGGCACCCGCACCTCGGCGGTGCCGTCCGGGTCGGCCACGAAGATGTCGGTGAAGTCGTCCAACCCGAGCAGGAAGGTCGCGTAGTCGTCCGGCACGGCACCCTCACGGCTCAGGTGTCGCACGGTCAACGGGTAGCTCTCCACCTCCTTGTTGACGGCCAACGGGGTGACCGCCACCTGGTCGCCGGAGCGGGCGACCACCCGGCCGGTGTAGTGGCCGTCCGGGCTGTCGACGCTGGTGTCGACCGTGACGGTGGCGGACGCGGTGCCACCGGCCGGTACCTGGACCTGCCGGGCACCGAGCGTGAACACCCCGGCCGGCGCCGGTTCCCCGTCCGGGCCGGTGGCCTCGATGCCGAGGTCCAGGGTGAGCGGTGCCGCTCCCGTGTTGCGCCAGGTCACCTGGCGCTGGATCGGCTCGTCGTCGTCGTGCGGCCACAGCGTGCGGCCGAACGAGACGCTGGCCGGCTCGCTGACCACCGACTGGGTGATGGCTTGCGCCACGTCGACCCGGCCGGCACCCTGCTGGTACGCGGTCAGTTCCGGATTGGGCCGGGCCGAGGCCATCAGGGTGGCCTTGAGCAGTTCCGCCGTCGCGTCGGTGTGCTGCTGGGCCAGCAACGCCGCCGCACCCGCGACGTGTGGTGCGGACATCGAGGTGCCGGAGAGCGCGACGTACTGGTCGCCGACCGGTTCACCGAGCTGCGTGCCCTGCCCCCGGGCGGCCACGATGTCGACTCCCGGCGCGGTGATGTCCGGCTTGAGGGCGTCGTCACCGACCCGGGGGCCCCGGCTGGAGAAGTCGGCGAGCTGGTCGTCGCGGTCGACCGCGCCGACGGCGAGCGCGGCGTCGGCGCTGGCCGGCGAGCCGACCGTGCCGGTCCCTCCGGCGTTGCCGGCGGAGATCACGAAGAGGGCGCCCGTCTGCTCGGTGAGCGTGTTCACCGCCTCTTCCAGCGGATCCACCTCCGGGGTGTCCGTCCCGCCCAGGCTGAGGTTGACCACGTCGGCCCCGGCCTCGGTGGCGGCCCACTGCATGCCGGCCAGGATCGCCGACTCGGTGCACCCGTACTCCTCGCAGACCTTGCCGGAGAGCAGGGTCGCATCGGGTGCCACACCCCGGTTTCGGCCCGCCGAGGCGGCACCGCTGCCCGCGATGATCGAGGCGACGTGGGTGCCGTGCCCGACGATGTCGCCCGGGTTCGTCTCCTCGGTGAAGTTCCGCGACTCGGCGACCCGGCCGGTGAGGTCGGGATGCGCGGCGTCGACCCCGGTGTCCAGCACCGCTACGCGTACCCCCTGACCGGTGAAGCCGGCCTGGTGGGCGGCGGGCGCACCGATCTGCGGCACGCTGTGTTCCAGCGTCAGCTGCCGTCGGCCGTCGAGCCAGATCCGCTCGACACCCCCCGCCGCGTCGAACCGGGCGCTACCGGCACCGGCGACCGTGGCCCAGAGCTGGCCCACCCGCTGCTTGTCCGCGGTGGCCGCGACGCCCCCGATGGCCGTCAGGTCGCGGGTGACGGTCACCCCGTCGGGTGCGCCGGCCCGTCGGGCGGTCGCCCCGTAGGTCATGAGCAGGGGCAGCGAGTCGCGGTGCGCGTCGTCGTAGCCGGCGGCGATCAACCCGGCCACGTCGAAGAGCCGGCGGTCGACCCGTCCGTCGCGGATCAGCGGCAGCGCGTCCTGCGGCAGCACCCAGAGGTGGTCCCGCTGCCGTTGGGTGAGGAAACGGATGCCGTCGCGGCCCTCGGCCGGGCGTACGCTCGCCCCGGTCGCGGTGACCGTGACCTGGTCACCGGTGACCAGGGTGACGGTGGCTGAGGTGCGGCCGTTGTCCGGCCGGCCGGTCGGGACGGGGGTCGGTGGGGCCGCTGTCGGCGCCGCCGGTGCGGCCGTGGCCGCCGCCGGTACGCCGAGCACCAGACCCAGCACGAGTCCGGTGGCGGACAGTTTGCTCCTTCGTCGCAACTGAATCCTCCTCTGGAGCGTCTACATCGATGTAGGACACATCGACTCTCATCAGGGTTGCATACCGAGTATGCAAAAGGGAGTCAGGAATTCGACGAAGTTGAGTCCTCGTCGCGGCGGCGCCGGGCATGATCGGACGGGTGACGTCCATGAAGGAACGGATGCTCGCCGGCGAGCCGTACCTCGCCGACGACCCGGAGCTGATCGCCGACCACCTCCGCGCCCTGCGCCTGATGGAACGGATCAACGGCGGGGGCGTCGACGACCACGAGACACGTCGAGCGGCCCTGCACGAGCTGCTCGGCGAGATCGGCGAGGAGACCGGAATCCGCCCACCGTTCTACTGCGACTACGGCTACCACATCCGGATCGGGCCGCGCAGCTTCGTCAACTACCACGCGGTCTTCCTCGACGTCGCACCGATCACCATCGGCGCCGACGTGCAGATCGGCCCGAACGTGCAACTGCTCACCCCCACCCACCCGGTGGAGCCGGCGCCACGCCGGGCGAAGTGGGAGGCGGCCCGACCCATCACCATCGGTGACAATGCCTGGCTCGGCGGTGGCGCGATAGTCCTTGCCGGAGTCACCGTCGGTGAGAACACCGTGGTCGGCGCGGGCGCCGTGGTCACCCGGGACCTGCCTGCCAACGTCGTCGCGGTCGGTAATCCGGCTCGACCGGTACGCCAGCTCGACTGACCCGCAATCAGCCTTCTAGCTGCGTAAACATCCCCAGGACGAGTGGCACCCGCCGCACCACATCGGGCACTGTAGGTGACAGGTGCGTCACCGGGAGGCTCGCATGGGAGGTCGGATCCTCGAACTACGCGTACACGGAGTGTCCAACACCCCGCCCGCCGAGACCCTGGGCCTGACGGGCGAACCCGGGGGCGAGCCGCCCCAACCACGACTCGTCGCCGGCGGCCCGGTCACCGGCTTCTACCGCCTGCCGACCGCCGCGCCGCTCGACCCGATCGTCGTCGAGGCGTACAGCTGGGGGCAGCTGACCTCCGGCGCGCGGACCGCCCGCGACGTGGAGCGCGCCCTGTGGACGCTGCTGCTGCCCTTCACCCTGGCCAACGTGGCGCTGCACGCCCGGCCGGGGATACCGGCGGACCCCACCACCGAACGGTTGGCCAGCCGATCCGGCGTGACGGCCTGGCTGATCAGGCTCTTCTGCCTGAGCCTGACCGCCACCCCGGTGCTCGCGACGACCGGTGTCGGCGTCGATCTCATCGGCTGGCAGTGCGTGGACGAGGTCTGCCTGAGCCGGATTCCCGGCCCGTGGGAGTTCCTCGCCGGTGCCTGGTGGCAGCAGGGCGGCCGGGCCCTGGCCGTCGGTCTGACCGTGCCACTCGCCATGATCGGAGTCCTCGGCCTGGTCACCTGGCGGACCTACCAGTACGAGGCGGTGATGCCAGCCGACCCCACCACGAATCCGCCGGGACGTCGGACCCCGCCGCCGGTCGACGTCGAGGTGCCGATCGGCCAGCCGGTGCAGGAGCCGCCACCCACTCCCGAGCCACCACCCGGACCACCGACCAATCCGCTTCAGGACCCGACGTTCTGGTGGGGCGAGGGGCAACTACGCCGGGCGGCCGTACTGCATCTGTGCACCGGCACGGTGGTGGCGGCGGCGGTCCCGCTCGGCACGGTCTCGGTGCTCGACCCGCCACACGGCGCACGGGCGGCGCTCACCTGGTCCGCCGTGGTCGCGTTCACCGCCGTCCTGGCGATCACGCTGGTCGCCATCGGCCGGCCCTTCCTGACCCGACGCGAGGGCGCCACCCCGCTCGGCGGGTGGAGCATCGCGGTCATCGTCCTCACCGGACTCGGCCTGGCCGGCACCCTCGCGGTGCTGCTGCTGCCGGACGGTGCGGCGAGCAGCCCGCTGGCCGGACTGCGCCCGCCGGTCGGCTGCGACCAGGACCCCACTCAGCCCGGCTGCCTGGCCGACCGGTCGCTACCGGGCTTCGACCGGGTCATCGCCTGGCTGGGTACGGGTCAGCTGCTGCTACTCATCGCGATCGGCGCGACCGCCCGATCCGGCCGGCGTGGCGGTGCCACGCCGGCCGCCGCCGCACTGCTGATCGCCCTCGGCGCCGCCTGGTGCCACGGATGGCTGCCGGCCGCACCACCGGCCCCGGTGGCGCTCTGGCAGTTCGGCCTGCCGCTGCTCGCCCTCGCCGCGGTCGGCCTGTTACTGCCCCGAACCCGTCCCACAAGCCGCAAACAGCCGCTCGAACCGCACTCCGACCTGGCCTGGCGCGGTCGAGCGCCCGCCGTCATCGCCGGCTTCGGCTGGCTGCTCTGCCTGGCGTACAGCGCCGGCGTGCTCTACTGGGTCACCAACCGGCTCAACGGCGCAGACGCGCCCGTCGGTCGACCCCTGGTGGTTCCGCCGGCCCCGGTGACCTGGGCCGGCCTGGCCTTCGCCGCCGCGCTGCTGATGCTCGCCCTGGTCGCCGTCCGCGCGGTGGTGCTGTTCCACCGGCTGCGACGCCAGGAGTACGCCCAGCTACGCGCCCGGGGCGGCCGACTGTCCGCGCACGACCTGCGTCGCGCTCGGGACGTCAGTGCCCACCAGGCGCTGCACCGACTGGTCGGCGAGCACGCGCTGCGGCTGATCGGCTGGTACGCGGGGGCGATGACCGTCCTCGCCGTGGTGGGCTGCGCGGCCGTTCTCGCGTGTCCGCTCCCGGACCACGAGGCGGGCGGAGCGGCCCCGGTGATCGAGGCGGTGGCGGACGTCGGCGACGCGCTGCTCGGCTGGCTACCGGTGGCGGTGGCCGCCGTCGGCCTGCTCGTCTATCGCAAGAACACCATCCGCCGCTCCGTCGGCGTGATCTGGGACGTGGGAACCTTCTGGCCACGCGCCGCACATCCCCTGGCACCACCGAGCTACGCCGAACGGGCGGTGCCCGAACTGCTCACCCGCACGGCCGGTCTGATCGCGCTGGCCGAGCCCGACCCGCGCCGGGTGGACGGCATCATCCTCTCGGGGCACAGCCAGGGCACGGTGATCTGCACCGCGGTCATCCTCCAGCTGCCGAGCCGGTGGCGGCACCGGATCTGGTTCTTCTCCTACGGCTGCCAGCTGACCCGCCTCTACGGCCGGATCTTCCCCGCCTACTTCGGCCCGGACCGGCTACCGGTGCTGGCCGAGGCGCTGACCCGCCCCGGCGGCGGCACCCGGTGGACGAACTTCTGGCGGGACACCGATCCGCTCGGCTGGCCGGTCACCGCCGGGGAACGGGACATCGCGGTGACCGACCCGGAGGCCCTGCATCCGAGCGACGGCGAGGTCGCCGACCCGCCGATCCGCAGCCACAGTGGCTATCCGGAGGCCGCCGAGTTCCAACGGGAGAGATCCCGGGTGGCGTGGCTGCTGCGGCGGGCGGTCCCGTCACCCCGGCGGGGGCTCGGCTAGGCGTACCACCAGGTCGGCGCGGTCGGCGGTGCCGGCCACCAGCACCGCGTTGGCCTCGTCGCTGCCCAGCGCCCAGGCCCTCGCGTCCTGCTCCGACCGGCCGTAGGCCATGTGCCGGGCGACCAGCCGCCGACGCCGCAGGTCGGCGTCGAGGTCCAGGAACCACGCCTCGTGCAGCAGGGCGCGTACCTCGTCCCAGGGCCAGTTCGGAATCAACAGATAGTTGCCCTCGGTGACCACCAGCCGCACCTCCGGCGGCACCTCGATCGCACCGGCGATCGGCTCCTCCAGCTCCCGACGAAACTGCGGCGCCCAGACCGACGTCGGCTCCTTGCGCCGCAGCCGACGCAGCAGCGAGACGTAACCGTTGGCGTCGAAGGTGTCGATCGAACCCTTACGCAGTTCCCGGCCGAGCCGACGCAACTCGTCCTGAGCGAGGTGGAAGCCGTCCATCGGCACCAGCCGGGCGGCCGGACCGACCGCCTCGACCACCTGTGCGGCCAGCGTGGACTTGCCGGCACCGGGTGCGCCGGTGACGCCGAGCAGCTGCCGCGGCCCGGCATCGGCCAGCCTCCGGGCCCGCTCCAGCAGCGCCTCGACCGACAGCACCTCCGCGACGGTCATCAGGACAGGACCGGCCGGCTGATCGTGAACCGGGCCCGGACGGCCGCGTGCACGCCCTGCGGCTGCGGGTCGAGCTCCAGCTCCGGTGGGCCACCGGACTCCACCGCGCCGGCGTCGAACGCCATCCGGGCCATCATCGGCTGGGCGGTGCCGCCCTCGTCGGACAGCTCGACCAGGTCGGTGACCTGGGCACCGAGCGCCTCGGCGTACTCGCGGGCGCGTTGCAACGCGTCGCTGATCGCGGTGTGCCGGGCCTGCCGGTAAGCCGGACTGTCCGGGCGCAACGACCACCACGGACCGGCCACCTCGACCTGGTCCTGGTCGGCCAGGCGCAGCATCAACTCGCCGAGGCTGGTGAAGTCGCTCACCGTCACCGTGGTCACCACCGAACCGTGCCAGGCCACCACCCGCTCCCCGGAGCGACGGGTCTCGGGGCGCACCCGCAGCTCGCCGGTCTCGCGTCGGTCGATGGTCGGGCCGTACGAGTCGAGCAGCACCCGGATCGCCGCCGCCCGCTCGGCCAGCCGGGTCAACGTCGGCTCCCGCTCCCGATCCCGGGCCAGCGCGGTCACGGTGAACCGGGCGAGTTCCGGCGCGACCTCACGGTACGCCTCGCCGCGCACGGTCACGACTGGTCCGTCCACCATGCCCTCACCCTACTGGCGGGCCCGGCGCCGCGCCCACCGATGAGCCGGGCTTCAGACCCGCGGAAGTCGAGCGACATAGGCGACGGTGTCGGCCCCGGCCCGGCAACCGCTCAGGTGACCGCCGGCCGCCCCCACCTGGTACAGCCAGGCCACCTCGGCCGACGCCGCGCCCACCGGGAACGACGTGACCTGTTCGTCGTACGGGCGACCGGCCAACTCGGCGCGGGCGGCGGCGGCCTCGGCGTACCGGGCGGTGAGGGCGTCGGCGTCGTCGGAGCGCAGAGCGGCGGCCAACTCGTCGAGGAACCCGGTGACCTGTGTCAACGCGGCCAGCACCTGGTCGCGGTTGCCGCGCAGCATGTTGCCGGTGCGGTGCGCCGGGGTGCCGGCGACCCGGGTGCCGTCCCGGAAGCTCCCGGCGGCCAGCGCCAGGACCGCGTCCCGCGACGGTGACCGGTGCGCCGCACCGGCCAGCGCCCCGGCGAGCAGGTGTGGCACGTGCGAGGCGAGCGCCACCACGGCGTCGTGCCGGTCCGCGGCCATCGGCACCACCCGGGCGGCGAAGACGTCGGTGACCAGGGTGACGAGGCGGCGGAACGCGGCCAGCCCGTCCGGTGCGGGGCAGAGCACCCAGGCGGCGCCGGTGAACAGCTCCGGCAGCGCCGCCGTGAGACCAGCCCGACCGGTGCCCGCCATCGGGTGCCCGGGTACGAACCGGCTGGTCAACCCCTGTTCCGCGGCGAACGCCGCCAACTCGGCCTTGGTGCTGCCCACGTCGGTGACCAGGCAGTCCTCCGCGGTGGCGGCGGCAACCTCGACCAGGGTCGCGGGCAGCGTGGGCAGCGGTCCGCCGAGAAACACCACGTTCCGGCCGGCCACCGCGTCGACCAGCCGCTCCGCGGTCGGTACGCCGGCCAGCCGGGCCTGCCGGCGGGTCTGCTCGTCCGGATCCCAGCCGGTCACGTCGACGCCGACGGCGTGCAGTCGGAGGAGCACCGAGCCACCGATCAGGCCGGTGCCGACCACCGCCGCCCGCAGCCGTGCGTCAGCCCTGAGCACCATCCGCGTACCTCGGCGTTCCGTTTCGTCACGGAGCCGGCCGGCCCCGCGGCGTGCCTGCCGGATCGGCGCGGAACCGCCACTACGTCCGCAGACACGCCCTACGTCCGCGCCGAGGATATCGCCGGCTGGATCGGCGGTCGGACCGGTACGCCCGCCCGACGGTCAGGCACGCGCGGCGTACGCCTTGTCCCGGAAGCGGCTGAACGCGCAGGCCGGATCCGATCTTCCACCACCAACGTCGGCGTCTCTGGCTGCGTGCCCCTGCGCCGGAACGGCCACATGTGGCTTCCCTCCCCCGATCTCGACCGGCAAGATCGTAAAGCCGACCGAACCGGACCGGAAGGGGGTTGTCCGGCAAAGATCCACGTCGTACGGTCCCTGCGCCGCCCGCAGCCAGGCGGGCACGGAACGGGGAGGAACGGCCATGGCCGCGACGTACCGGGCACTCGCCTCGGTGGTCATGTTGATCGGGTTCTACGTGGTCGCGCTGCTTCAGTTGGCGGCCGTCGCCGCTCTCGGCGTGTGGCTGTACGGCCACACGAACGGACTGGTCACCGGGAAGCTGCTGCTGCCGCTCATTGTCGCGCTCGGTGCGGTGGCGGTCGGGCTCTGGCGGGCGATCCGGACGAAGAACGAACCCGCACCCGGCCTGGTGCTCGACGAGCGGGAGGCACCGCAGCTGTGGGCCACCGTCCGGGAGCTCGCCGACGCGGTCGGTACCCGCGCGCCGGACGAGATCCGGCTGGTGCCCGAGGTGAACGCGGCGGTCGGCGAGCAGAGTCGACTGCTCGGGCTGATCGGCGGGCGACGCACCCTCTACGTGGGTCTGCCGCTGCTGCAGGCGATGCGGGTCGACCAACTCCGCTCGGTGCTGGCACACGAACTGGGTCACTACTCCGGCAAGCACACCCGGCTCGGCGGCGTCGCCTACCGGGGACGGCTGGCGATCGAGGGCACCATCGAGCGGATCAAGCCCCGCAACCCCATCGGCCTGGTCTTCAAGGGGTACGCGAAGCTGTACCTGATGGTCGACAACGCCGCGTCGCGGCGGCAGGAGTTGGAGGCCGACCGGGCCTCCGTCCAACTCGCCGGTCACGAGGCGGCCACGTCCGCCCTGCGCAGCCTGCCGGCGCTCGACGCGGCCTGGAACTTCTTCACCGACCGCTACGTGGACTCGGGCTGGCAGGCCGGCCTCGCCCCGGACGACCTGTTCGGCGGCTTCGGGCAACTGCTGAACGCCCGCCGGGAGCAGATCGACAAGCTCCAGCAGGACGTACCGGACCGCGAGCCGTCCCGGTGGGACACCCACCCGCCGATCGGCATCCGGATCGACGCGATGGCACAGCTGCCCGCCGGTGCCGCCTTCGCCGACGACCGTCCCGCACACGTGCTGGTCAGCGACGTCCTGGCCGCCGGCCGCCGGCTGCAGAGCCTGGTCCTGGACCTCGGCAACCGTCAGGTGCTGCCCTGGCCGGAATTCACCCACGCGGCGATCGCCGCCGGTATGCAACGTCAGGCGGACAACATCTACCGGGCGGCCGGCCGGTTCACCGGCAGTGCGGAGCCGGGCCTGACGACCGTGCTCGACCTCGTCCGGGCGGGCCGTCTCGGCGAGTTCGCCGAGCAGTTCTTCAGCGACGCCACCCGGCGGGAGGCAGCGGCCCGCTTCGCCGGACCGATGGAACTGCTGCTCGACAACGCGGCCGTCCGCGCCCAGCGGGCCCGCTGGCAGCTGTCCTGGGGTGGTCCGGCCCAGTTCGTGGGCATTGACGGTGAGCCGTTGGACCTCGCCGAGATCGCCAAGCTGGCGGTATCGGCGGAAACCCTCGACGAGGCCCTGGTCCGGCTGGCCGAGCTGGGCGTCGACCCCGCCACCGCGACGGTGGTGCAGGGCCGCGCCACCGCCGACAACGCCGGCGTCATCGGCGCCATCGGCAACATGAAGGTCGACGGTGTGCAGCACGACCTGCTGATCCTCGACCGTGGTCTGATCCTGGTCGGTGGCCCGGGCAAGGCCGGCGACGGCGAGAAGCGGCTCAAGAACCTGCTCGAGTCGACGCCGGTGGCCACGCTGGCCACTCGACACCAGTTCCTGCCGTACGAGGAGCTGGTGTCGGTGAACGTGACCAGGGAGATTCCGCTGAAGGCCGAGCTGACGCTGCACGGTGGTCGGACGGTGGCCCTGCAGGAGTTGTACGGCAGCGAGCTGCTGGAGCGGCACAGCCGGGACAACCTGCTGCGGGTGTTCGAGCGGATCAACGAGGACTGAGCCGACGCGGCGAGGCGAGCCGAGGTCGTGCCCGGCAGGTGTCGAGCACGACCTCGGCAGCCCTCGGCGATGGTCAGGCCAGGCGGGCGGCGACCGCCGCGATCCGCTCGTCGGACTCGGTGAGCGCTGCCCGGACGTACTGCCGCGCGCCGGGACCGTAGAAGACACCGGCGGCGACCAGGATCCCCCGCCGGGCCAGCCAGTCGACGGTGGCCCAGCAGTCCTCGCCCCGGGTCAGCCACAGGTAGAGCCCCGCCTCGGAGTGCTCCACGGTGAAGCCCGCGCCGACGAACGCCGCCCGCAGCATCTCGCGCCGCGCACGGTACCGCTCCCGCTGCTCGTCGGCGTGCCGCTCGTCGCGCAGGGCCGCCACCATGGCCGCCTGCACCGGCGCCGGCACGATCATCCCCGCATGCTTGCGGATCTTGAGCAACTCGGCCACCAGCGCCGGGTCACCGGCCACGAACCCGGCCCGGTAGCCGGCCAGGTTGGAACGCTTGGACAGCGAATGCACCGCCAGCACGGAGTCGTACGAGCCGCCGCACACCTCGGGTGCCAACACCGACACCGGCTCGGCGTCCCAGCCCAACGGCAGGTAGCACTCGTCGCTGGCCACCACCGCACCGCGCTCACGCGCCCAGTCCACCACCTTGCGCAGGTGCGTGACGGGCAGCACCCGTCCGGTCGGATTGCCCGGTGAGTTGACCCAGACCAGGCGCACCCGGGACGTCGGACCGACGGCGGTCAGCGAGTCGGCGCGTACGGTGGTGGCCCCGGCCAGCCGGGCACCGTCCTCATAGGTCGGGTAGGCGATCGACGGGACCACCACGACGTCGCCCGGCCCCACCCCGAGCAGGGTGGGCAACCAGGCCACCAGCTCCTTCGAGCCGATCGTCGGCAGGACTCCGAACCCGTCCGCGCCCGCGCCACATGCCCGCGACACCCAAACCGTGATCGCGTCCCGCAGCGCCCGGGTGCCGGCGGTCAACGGGTAGCCGGGCGCGTCCGAGGCGTCCGCGAGGGCCTGCCGGATCACCTGCGGCACCGGATCGACCGGCGTACCCATGGAGAGGTTGATCAGGCCGTCCGGGTGCGCCGCGGCCAACGTGGCCGCGGCGTCCAGGGTGTCCCAGGTGAACTCGGGCAGCCGCGACGAGACGGGGCCGGGCCGGTTCAGTGGCCCTCGCCGCGGGGCGGCTGGGCGGCGACGAAGGTGGCGTCCTTCTCCACCTTGCCGACCTTGGAGGCCCCACCGGGCGAACCGAGATCCTCGAAGAACTCGTAGTTGGCGCCGGTGTAGTCCTTCCACTGCTCCGGGACGTCGTCCTCGTAGAAGATCGCCTCCACCGGGCAGACAGGCTCACAGGCACCACAGTCGACGCACTCGTCGGGGTGGATGTAGAGCATCCGGTTGCCCTCGTAAATGCAGTCGACCGGGCATTCCTCGATGCATGCCTTGTCGAGCACATCCACGCACGGCTCGGCGATGATGTAGGTCACCGGTCTTCTCCTCCGCAAGACACGCCGCGATCACCCGCGACGGTAAGAGCCTAGTATCTCGCCGGGGAGGAGGTCGATCGTGCTCCGAGAGCAAGACGTGGGACACCGGATCGTGGTGCGGCGTCGCGTCGGCGTACGCGGTGGTCGTCCGGTCTACTCCGACGCGCTCGGTGAGCTGGTCGAGCTGAGCGAGACACATCTCACGCTCACCACCCGACAGGGGCGACTGCGGGTGCCGATCGCCGAGGTGCACCGGGCCAAGCGGGTTCCGGCCGCCCGGCGGCCGACCGCCGCCGCCATGATCGAGCTGGAACTCGCCGCCGACGAGGCGTGGCCGGCGCCCGTCCGGGCCCGGTTGGGCGACTGGCTGCTGCGGGCCGCCGACGGCTGGACCGGGCGGGCCAACTCGGCCCTGCCGGTGGGTGATCCGGACCGTCCGCTGCCGGCCGCACTGGACGCGGTGCAGCGCTGGTACGCCGGACACGGCCGCCCGGCCATGGTCAACACGCCGCTGCCGCTGGCCGCGCCGGTCGGTGCCGAACTCGACCGGCGCGGCTGGGGCAGCCGCCCACCGGTGCTGGTGCAGACCGCACCACTCGCCGCCCTCCTCGCGGCCACGTCCGACGAGGCGATTCCCGCAGCGACCGGCGTCCCCGACCTCAGCCGCGACCCGGGTGACACCACCGGCCGCCCGGCCGGCCCGGGAGGCACGGCCGACGCGGGAGGCGCAGTGGTCGAGTTGGCCGGCGCGCCGTCAGCGGACTGGCTCGCCGTCGCGGCCGGCCGCAAGGGCGGGCTACCGGACGCCGCCCGGCACGTGCTCACCGCCGTGGACCACATCCGCTTCGCCCACGTGTATCTCGACGGCGGGCTCGTCGCCGTCGGCCGTGGCACCGTGACCGGCCAGGGGCGCTGGCTCGGGTTGTGCCTGGTCGAGGTGCTGCCCGCCGCACGCCGGCAGGGACTCGCCGTCCGGCTGATCCGGGCACTCGCCGACTGGGCCGCCGAGGCCGGTGCGACGGATGCGTTCCTCCAGGTCGAGCAGAGCAACGCCGGCGCGGTCGCGCTCTACCGCAAGCTGGGCTTCACCACCCACCACACCTATCTGACCCGGATCGCGCCGCGGTGACCCCGCCGGTCAACGACGGACCACCCGGCGGGGCTTGGCCGCGGTGGTCTCGGCGTACCGTTGCAGGCTGCGCGAACGGTGGTCGCGGCCGAGGGTGACCAGCAGCAGGTAGCCCAGCATCGCCCCGACGGTGGTCGCCACCAGGTAGAGCCCGATCTGCGCGAAGAACGTACCGCCGCCACCGGCGAACGGGTTGTCGCCCACCAGCAGCGGCCCGACCAGCACGGTCAACCCGACCGCGATGCCGATCGCGGCGGCCACGTCGCCGGCCCAGCGGGCCAACGGACGCCGCGCGCCCCAGACGAATGCCACGCCGGCCAGCAGCAGACCGATCACCACGAACATCCCGAGCGACACCCGGTCGGCGACGGTGTCGTCACCGTCGAAGCCGAACCGGATGACCAGCCGGGCGACCACGTTGACCGCGAACAGTGCGATCGCGAGCACCCCGACCGCACGCCACCGCTGTCCCATCACACGCCTCCCGCCGTACCGCCCGCCCGGATGGCGGGTCTCCTGGCAGGAATATGTACCACCCGTCGCTGAGCGACGTCAGTACCGTCCGGGAGCCGGAGCCGGCGCGAGGATCGACCGGAACGCCATCACCGTGAAGGTCATCGCACCGCCCACCACCAGCGTGAGCCCGACCCAGTTGCCGACGAGCAGGACGTCGCCCTCACTGGTCCGGTCGGCGGCGATCACCATGATCGCCACCCAGGGCAGCGCCGGCAGCGCCACCGCCCAGCGGCGGCCCACGGTCTCGACGGCCAACCAGCTCAACGCGATGTTCACGGCCACGGCCACGACCACCGTGATGCCGATCAGGTGCCCGCCGATCCGCAGCGGGGCGAGCAGCAACTCCAGCACCGCGCTCAGCGCCGCCGCCACCACGGCGAACCCGCCGCCGGCCACCCGCAGGCCGAGGTCCAGCGGACGTCGCCACCGCCGAATCGGCCGGGGCGGCTGCTGTTCCTGCGGTGCGACCGACATCGCGGCGGGCAGCGTCACCGGTGACCGGCCGGTGCGACCGGTCTACGGCCGGGACCGCCGACGACGCCCAGGTCGCCGGCCACGTCCGGCGCTGCGACGTCCACCCCGGCGAACAGATCCGACTCCCAGCCGTACGGACCGCTGCCCGCCCCCTTCTCCCCCACCGCCAGGGTGAAGTACTCCACCCCCATGAACTCGGCACCGAAATTGCCGGCGATCGAGTACAGCCAGGAGGTGGCCGGGATCTGGGTGGCGTGGGCGCGCATCGCCGCCTCCTTGGCGGCGTGCTGCTCGGTGGCGTCGATGCGGGCGGCGATCTGCGCGTCCGGCGTGCAGAACGGCAGCTCGGTGGCGTCACCGATGCCGGCGAACGGATTGTCCGACGCCTCCGCGAAGTGCGTCATGCCGGCCTCCAGCACGCTCTGCGGCATCGCCGTCCAGTAGACCTTCGCCGGCGCGAGCCCCTCGGCGGCGGCCAGCTCCACGGCCCGCATGGTCACCCGGTGCGCCTGGATGTGGTCGGGGTGGCCGTAGAAGCCGTTGTCGTCGTACGTGACCACCACCTGCGGGCGGATCTCCCGGATGATCTCCAACAACTGGCCGGCGGCCTCGTCCAGATCGGCCCCCCAGAAGGCCCGGGGGTGCTCGTTGGTCGGCAGACCCATCATGCCGGAGTCGCGGTAGCGGCCGGCCCCGCCGAGGAACCGGTGGTCGGTGACGCCGAGTTCGGCGCAGGCGGTGGCCAGCTCGGCGATCCGGTACCCGCCGAGCTGGTCGGCCTCGGCGGCGGCGAGCCCGGCCAGCTCCGGTACGTGGATCTCACCCTCCTCGCCCAGCGTGCAGGTTACCAGGGTGACGTGGGCACCCGTGGCCGCGTAGTGGGCCATCGTCGAGCCGGTGCCGATGGACTCGTCGTCGGGATGCGCGTGGACCAGCAGCAGGCGGCGGTCAGGCAGCGTCGTCACGACGGTCACTCTAACCGGCGGTTCTCGCCCACCGGCCCAGACGCGTCCGCGCAGGTCGCTCACATCGGGCCCGGTACCGGCCTACGATCTGGCCTGTGGACTTTCCCGAGCTGGCCGCCCGCACCCGCAGGTTCAGCCACGGGGCGCCGCGTGCCGTCGCCGTGGCCGAGGACGGTGCCCGGGTGGTCTTCCTACGCTCGGCCGGGCCGGAGGATCCGGCCGACGCGCTGTGGCTGCTGGACGTGGCGACCGGCACCGAACGGCTGGTCGCCGATCCGGGCGCGCTGCTCGGCACCGACGCCGGCCCCGACGCGCTGAGCCCGGGGGAACGGGCCCGGCGGGAGCGGCTGCGGTTGAGTGCCTCCGGCATCGGCTCGTACGCCCTCGACGCCACCGGCCGGGTTGCGGTGTTCGCGCTGGCCGGTCGGCTCTTCCGGGCCGACCTGGTGCACGGCGACGTGATCGAGGTGCCCACCGTCGGGCCGGTGCTCGACCCCCGACCGGACCCGAGCGGGCAGCGGCTGGCCTACGTGACCGACGCCGCCGAGGGAGTCCGCCACGGCGAGCTACGGGTGATCGACAGCGACGGCGCCGACACCATCCTGGCCGGCGAGGACTCCGGCGTGCTCTGGGGGCTGGCCGAGCACATCGCGGCGGAGGAGTTCGGGCGGCACCGCGGCTACTGGTGGGCTCCCGACGGTCGGTCGGTGCTCGCCGCCCGGGTCGACGAGACCCGGCTGCCCCGCTGGCACCTGCACGATCCGGCGCAGCCCGGCAGCCCGCCGACAAGCGTCGCGTACCCGGTGGCGGGTGGCCCGAACGCCGAGGTCAGCCTGCACCTGCTCGACCTCGACGGCGGGTGGGTCGACGTGCACTGGGACCGGGAGACCTACCCGTACCTGACCGCGGTGCACTGGGGTGAGGGCGCCCCGCTGATCACCGTGCTGCGCCGCGCCCAGCAGCACGGGTTGGTGCTCGCGGTCGACCCGCGTACCGGAGAGACCCAGGTGCACGCCGAGCTGGCCGACCCACGCTGGGTCGAACCGATCCCGGGCACCCCCGCGCACCTGCCCGACGGGCGGGTGCTGGTCGGTGGCGAGCTGGCCCACGACGGGTACGACGCGCGCTGCCTGTTCGCCGACGGCACCCTGCTCACTCCGCCCTCGCTGTACGTGCGCCGGGTGGTCGGCCGGCTGGCCGGCGGCGGCGGTCCGGCGGACCTGCTGGTCGAGGCGAGCGACGGCGAACCGAGCGAACAGCACCTGTTCCGGGTCCGGACCAGCATCGGCGGCGGGGTGGACGCCCGCCGGCTGACCAGCGACGCCGGCTGGCACGTCGGCGCGGTCGGTGGTGGCGTGCTGGTCATCGGCAGCGCCTCGCTGGATCACGCGGGCGTGCGGTGGACGGTGCTCCAGGGGGATCGGGAGGTGGGCACGCTGCGGTCGCTGGCCGCCACGCCCAGCTACTCCCCGCTGCCGCTGCTGGAGCGGGTGACCGACCGGCGGCTGCCCGCGGCGGTGCTCTACCCGGACAACCACGTCACCGGCCGTCGGCTGCCGGTTCTGCTGGACGTCTACGGCGGTCCGGGCCACCAGGAGGTGGTGGCCGCCCGCTCGGCCTGGCTGGAGCGGCAGTGGTGGGCCGACGCCGGTTTCGCGGTGGTCGTCACCGACAACCGGGGCACGCCGGGCATCGCCCCGTCGTACGAGAAGGCCATCCACCGACGGGTCGCCGACGTGGTCCTGCTCGACCAGGTGGAGGCGCTCACCGCGCTCGCCGACAAGCACCCGGACCTGGACCTGGACCGGGTCGCGGTGCGTGGCTGGTCGTTCGGCGGCTGGCTGGCCGGCCTGGCGGTGCTGCGGCATCCGGAGCTGTTCCGGTGCGGCATCGCCGGCGCGCCGGTCACCGACTGGGCGCTGTACGACACCGCGTACACCGAGCGGTACCTGGGTCTGCCCGCCGACGGGGAGGACGTCTACGCGCACCACTCACTCGTGGAACTGGCCGCCGAGCCGGTCACCGACCCGGCACACGCCCGCCCGCTGCTACTGGTGCACGGCATGGTCGACGACAACGTGGTGGCGGCGCACACGCTGCGGCTGTCGGCGGCGTTGCTGGCCACCGGCCGGCCGCACTCGGTGCTGCCGCTGACCGGCGCCACCCACATGGCCACCGGCGGCCTCGCCGAACGCCTCCTCCGCCTCGAACTCGACTTCCTCCGCACCCACCTCGGCACGTGAGCCGCGGCTACGTTCGACGCCGCGCCACTCGCACGAAGGGTGGAACGATGGAGACGACCTGGCAGGCAGGATCCCGCAGAGACGAGCGGAGGTGACCATGACCGTGGCGGTGTTCGACCACGAGGGCCCGTGGACCGAGGAGGAGTACCTCGCCCTCGGCGAGACCTCCCAGCGCGTCGAACTCTTCGACGGGAGCCTGCACGTGACCCCAGCCCCCACCCCACGCCACCAGCGGATATCACGAAAGCTGGGCAACATCCTGGAAGCGGCGGCCGAAGCCGTCGGTTTGGAACTGCTGGAAGCGGTGAACGTTCGGCTGCGACCAGGGCGCATTCCGATCCCGGATCTGGTGCTCATTAGACCGGTCAACCTGGACGACCCGTACATCGAGGCAGCCGACGTTCGACTTGTCTGCGAGATCATCTCGCCCGGCAATGCGGCAACGGACAACGTCCTCAAGATGCACTACTACGCCTCCGCCGGCATCGAGTGGTATCTGCTGGTCGAGCAGTCGACCGGCGGGCTCCGCCTCTATCAGCGGCGTGGTTGTCACTACGTCGAGCATCAGGCGGCCAGGCGGGGCGCAGTGCTCGAGCTGAACGCACCCGTCAAGGCGAAGGTCCGCCCCGAGGATCTCGTACCCTGACGGTTGTCAGTCGGCTGGCCTAGGGTCGGGCCATGAGCGAGTTCGGGGTGGCCGAGGTGGCCGTGCAGGCGGCGCTGGACGCGGGCGCCCGCTACGCCGACGTCCGGGTGATGCATCGGCGCTACGAATCGATGTCCGCCCGCAACGGCGAGATCGAGTCACTGACCCAGGACGAGAGCGTCGGCCTGGGTGTCCGCGCGCTTGTCGGTTCGAGCTGGGGCTTCCACGCCGTACCGGAGCTGTCGGACCGGGCCGCGCGCGACGCCGGCCACCGGGCCGCGCGGACCGCGGCGGCCAGTGCGCTGGTCCCGGGCCCGCCCGTCGACCTGGTCGCGGTCGACCCGGTCACGGCGAGCTGGTCCGCGCCCTGCGAGGTGGATCCGCTCGGCGTCTCCCTCGCCGTCAAGGGTGACCTGCTGGTGGCGGCCACCCGCACCATGGCCGAGCACGGTGCCGACCTCGCCGAGGGGCTCTACCAGGTCTGGGACACCGCGAAGTGGTTCGTCTCCAGCGAGGGGCACCGCATCGACCAGCGCATCCGCGAGTGCGGCGGTGGCATCTCGGCCACCTCCGTCGGCGCCGGTGAGACCCAACGCCGGTCCTGGCCGAGCTACCGCGGCCAGTACGGCACCACCGGCTGGGAGCTCGTCGACTCGCTGGAGTTGGGCGCGCACGCGGCGCGGATCGCCGAGGAGTCCCGAGCGCTGCTGACCGCACCGCTCTGCCCCACCGGTGAGACCGACCTGATCCTCGGGGGCGAGCAGCTGGCCCTGCAGATCCACGAGTCGGTCGGGCACGCCATCGAGCTGGACCGGATCCTCGGCTGGGAGGCGGCCTTCGCCGGCACCTCGTGGTTGGATCTCGCGCAGCTCGGCTCGCTGCGCTACGGCTCCGAGCTGATGACCGTCACCATCGACCCGACCATTCCCGGCGCGCTGGGCAGCTTCGGCTACGACGACGAGGGCTCACCGGCGGTCAAGCGCGACGCGGTGCGGGACGGTCGTTGGGTGGGTGTGCTGGCGGGCCGGGACTCGGCGGCCGTCGCGGGCCTGGACCACGGCGGCAGCGTACGCGCCGACGGCTGGGCGCGGCTGCCGATGGTGCGGATGACGAACGTGGGCCTGGAGCCCGGTCCGCACACCCTGGAGGAGATCGTCGCCGCGACCGACAACGGGGTGCTGATGGACGTCAACCGGTCCTGGTCCATCGACGACAAACGGCTGAACTTCCAGTTCGGCTGCGAGATCGGCTGGGAGATCCGCAACGGCCGGCGGGGGCGGATGGTGCGTAACCCGACCTACACCGGCATCGGCCCGCTGTTCTGGCGCTCGATGGACATGCTCTCCTCGGAGACGATCCCGTGGGGCACCCCGAACTGTGGCAAGGGTCAGCCCGGCCAGATCGGGCACACCGGGCACCCGGCGGCCCCGGCCCGCTTCCGCAACGTCCGGGTGGGGGTACGCGCATGACCGGTCGCCGACGGACGACCCGGCGATGCGCGGCGGTGCCGCCGGACGGTGTCGCCAACCGCGAGGAGGCGGCGTGAGTGGCGCGCCGGTGCGGGCCGGTGACGCCGAGTTGGACCTCGCCGGCCGGGTGGTGGATCTGGTCACCCGGCTCGCCGGGACGGCCGCCCAGGCGGAGGTGACGGTGGTCCGGGCCGAGTCGGCGTTGACCCGGTTCGCCAACTCGGCGATCCACCAGAACGTGGCCGCCTCCTCCGTTGACGTCCGGCTGCGGGTCCACCTGGCCGGGCGTACCGCCGCCGGCAGCGGGAACGCGGTCACCGCCGACGCGTTGCGCGCGTTGGTGGAGCGGGTGCTGACGGCGGCCCGGTTCACCCCGCCGGACCCGGCCTGGCCGGGACTCACCCCCGCGGCACCGGTGGCGCCCGCGCCGGAATGGGATCCGGCGACCGCCCACGCCGGGCCGGACCAGCGGGCCGCCCTGGTCCGGGCGTTCGTGGACGCGGCGGGTGGGTTGGTGACCGCGGGCTACTGCCGCACGGGTCACCGGGTCACGGCCTTCGCCAACTCGGCCGGTCACTCGGCGCAGGGGCAGGCGGCCGAGGCGGCGATGGACGGGATAGCCCGGGCCGGCGGTGCGGACGGCACCGCCCGACAGCACGTCGACCGGGTCGCCGATCTCGACGGGGCCGGCCTGGGGCGGCGGGCCGCGGCGAAGGCCCGGGCGGCGGCCCACCCGGTCGAGCTGCCACCCGGGCGCTACCCGGTGGTGCTGGAGCCGGCTGCCGTCGCGGACCTGCTGCAGAATCTGGCCTGGTACGGCTTCAACGGCCGACGGTACGCCGAACGTCAGTCGTTCGCCGTCCCCGGTACGGCCCAGTTCGATCGCGCGGTGACCCTGGTCGACGATCCGTTGGCGGTCTCGGGGCTGCCGTTCGACCTGGAGGGCACCCCGACCCGGGCACTGACCCTGGTGGACGCGGGCACCACCAGGGCCGTCGCCCACGATCGGCGCAGCGCCGCCGAGCTGGGGGTCGCCTCGACCGGACACGCCTGGGCCGGCGGCGCCACCTTCGGCCCGATTCCGCGCAACCTACGCCTCACCCCGGCCGGCACGGCGGGCGCAGCCGACTCGTCGGGTGCCCTGCTGGCCGGGGGCCACGGGGTGGTCGATCCGGAACCGCCGGCCGCCGCCCTGGTCACCGGCGGCCCGGCGACGGACGGCGCGATCGGGGATCCGGACACCGCCGCCCTGGTCTCCCGGATGGAGCGCGGCCTGCTGGTCAGCGACCTCTGGTACACCCGGGTCCTGGATCCGTTGAGTCTGGTCGTCACCGGCCTGACCCGCAACGGGCTGTGGCTGGTCGAGGACGGTCGGGTGACCCGGGCGGTCCGCGATCTGCGCTTCACCGAGTCGTACCCGCGGGCGCTCGCCCCCGGGTCGGTGCTGGAGTTGGGCCGGCGCGCGGTACGCCTGCCGGACCGGACGGACGGCGGCTGGTGGGCGGCGCCGTCGTTGCGGCTGGCCTCGTGGAATTTCACCGGCGGGGCATCCGGCTGACCGTTTGTCGATCTTTTCCGCACGCTCGTATATCGATCTTGACGAGAGGCTTTCCAAAGTGCGGGACACACGGGACACTGCCTTGCGCGGACGGCCCGCCTAGATCGGCGTAACGTGTGTCACTTAGCTGCTCCGGTACGCCGGCGCGGTCGTTGGTGTGCGCATGACGCGACAGGCGGGTGCGGGTTCGCCCGGGTCCGCGTGCCGCCCGTAAGTGTTCCGCCGCCCGTGACAGGGCCCCGTCAGGGAGACGACGCGAATGACATCATCGGCAACGAAACCGCGGGGTGTGCGCGCACGCGCCGCCATCGCGGCGAAGACGTTGCGGACGGACCGTTGGTGGTTTGCCCCGCTGATCACGGTCATCGGGCTCAGCGCGTGGGTAGCGTACGCGACGGTCCGGGTCTTCATGCACGACTTCTACTGGGTCGAGGAGTACCACTACCTGACCCCGTTCTACTCGCCGTGCGTGACGGACCGGTGCCTGCCGGAGGCCGCCCACTTCGGGCAGTACCTGCCCGGCTGGTGGATCATCCCGGACGCCGCGTTCACCCTGCCGTTCCTGCTGCTGTTCCGGCTCACCTGCTACTACTACCGCAAGGCGTACTACCGGTCGTTCTGGCTGTCGCCGCCGGCCTGCGCGGTACCCGACGGTCACGCCTCCTACGGGGGTGAGACCCGGTTCCCGCTGATCGTGCAGAACTCGCACCGGTACTTCTTCTACTTCGCCGCGATCATCTCGCTGATCAATACCTGGGACGCGATCCTGGCCTTCCACAGCCCCAAGGGCTTCGGCTTCGGGCTGGGCAACCTGATCCTGCTCGGCAACGTGGTCATGCTCTGGGCGTACACGATCTCCTGCCACTCCTGCCGGCACATCATCGGCGGGCGACTGAAGAACTTCTCCAAGCATCCCGTCCGCTACCGGGCCTGGGGCTACGTCTCCTGGCTGAACGTCCGGCACATGCAGCTCGCCTGGATCACGCTCGGCACGCTGGCCCTGACCGACTTCTACGTCATGGCCGTCTCCGCTGAGTGGATCTCCGACCTGCGGTTCATCAACTGAGGGCCCCTGACATGACGACCACTACCACTCGCATCGAACGACACCACTACGACGTCGTCGTGATCGGGGCCGGCGGCGCCGGCCTGCGCGCGGCGATCGAGGCGCGGCTGGCCGGCAAGAAGACCGCCATCATCTCCAAGTCGCTGTTCGGCAAGGCGCACACGGTGATGGCCGAGGGCGGCGCCGCCGCGGCCATGGGGAACGTGAACAGCCGGGACAGCTGGCAGGTGCACTTCCGGGACACCATGCGCGGGGGCAAGTTCCTCAACAACTTCCGGATGGCGGAACTGCACGCCAAGGAGTCGCCGCAGCGGATATGGGAGCTGGAGACCTACGGTGCGCTCTTCGACCGCACCAAGGACGGGAAGATCTCGCAGCGCAACTTCGGTGGCCACGAGTACCCCCGACTGGCCCACGTCGGCGACCGGACCGGTCTGGAGCTGATCCGCACCCTTCAGCAGAAGATCGTCTCGTTGCAGCAGGAGGACAAGCGCGAGCACGGCTCGTACGACGCTCGGATCAAGGTCTTCTCCGAGACCACCATCACCGAACTGCTGCTGGACGGCGACCGCGTCGCCGGCGCCTTCGGCTACTACCGCGAGTCCGGCGAGTTCGTCCTCTTCGAGGCCCCCGCCGTGGTGCTCGCCACCGGCGGCGTCGGCCGGTCCTACAAGGTCACCTCCAACTCCTGGGAGTACACCGGGGACGGTCACGCGTTGGCGCTGCGGGCCGGGGCGACTCTGATCAACATGGAGTTCCTCCAGTTCCACCCGACCGGCATGGTCTGGCCGCCGTCGGTGAAGGGCATCCTGGTCACCGAGTCGGTACGCGGTGACGGTGGCGTCCTGAAGAACTCCGAGGGCAAGCGGTTCATGTTCGACTACGTCCCGGACGTCTTCCGCAAGCAGTACGCGGAGACGCCCGAGGAGGCGGACCGCTGGTACGACGACCCGGACAACAACCGGCGCCCACCGGAGCTGCTGCCCCGCGACGAGGTCGCCCGGGCGATCAACAGCGAGGTCAAGGCCGGTCGGGGTACGCCGGCCGGCGGCGTCTACCTGGACATCGCCTCCCGGTTGCCGGCCGAGGAGATCCGTCGTCGCCTGCCGTCGATGCACCACCAGTTCAAGGGGCTGGCCGACGTCGACATCACCAAGGAGCCGATGGAGGTCGGCCCGACCTGCCACTACGTGATGGGCGGCGTGGAGGTCGACCCGGACAGCGGTGCCGCGTACGGCGCGGTGCGGGGGCTGTTCGCCGCCGGTGAGGTCTCCGGCGGTATGCACGGCTCCAACCGGCTGGGCGGCAACTCCCTGTCCGACCTGCTGGTCTTCGGCAAGCGGGCGGGCGGCCACGCGGCCACCTACGTCGACCAGCTCACCGGCCGGCCCCGGGTGGCGGTGGCCGCGGTGGAGACCGCGGTGGAGACGGCCCTGGCGCCGTTGCAGCGGGACACCGGCGAGAACCCGTACACCCTCCAGCAGGACCTCCAGGCGGTGATGGGGGATCTGGTCGGCATCATCCGGCGGGAGGCCGAGTTGGCGGACGCGCTGGCCCGCCTGGCGGAGCTGCGCGAGCGGGTGGCGAAGGTCAGCGCCTCCGGCGGTCGGCGGTACAACCCGGGCTGGCATCTGGCGCTGGACCTGCGCAACATGCTCGTCGTCTCGGAGTGCACCGCGAAGGCGGCACTGGAGCGTCGCGAGTCGCGCGGCGGGCACACCCGCGAGGACTTCCCCACCATGGATCCGCAGTGGCGGCGGGTCAATCTGGTCTGCTCGCTGGTGGGCGACACCGTCCGGCTGGAGCGCAAGCCGCTGCCGAAGATGCGCTCCGAACTGATCGGCCTGTTCGACCGCGCCGAGCTGGCCAAGTACCTCACCGACGAGGAGCTCACCGAGTTCGACGCCCTCGTCGCCGCCGATGCCGCCGCCGCTGACGTCGAGAAGGAGAACCGCTGATGGGGACGAAGCGCCAGTTCCGGATCTGGCGGGGTGACGCCGAGGGTGGCGACCTGCAGGACTACACGGTCGAGGTCAACGAGGGCGAGGTGGTCCTCGACGTGATCCACCGGTTGCAGGCCACCGACGCGCCCGACCTGGCCTGCCGGTGGAACTGCAAGGCCGGTAAGTGCGGCTCCTGCTCCATGGAGATCAACGGGATGCCCAAGCTCGGCTGCATGACCCGGATGTCGACGTTCGAGGAGAACGAGACGATCACGGTGACCCCGCTGCGGACGTTTCCGGTCATCCGGGACCTGGTCACCGACGTGTCGTTCAACTACGAGAAGGCGCGGGAGACGCCCGCCTTCGCTCCCCCGGCCGATCTGGCTCCCGGCGACTACCGGATGCAGCAGGTCGACGTGGAGCGCTCGCAGGAGTTCCGCAAGTGCATCGAGTGCTTCCTGTGCCAGAACGTCTGCCACGTGATCCGGGACCACGACGAGAACAAGCAGGCGTTCTCCGGACCCCGGTACTTCATCCGGGCCGCGGAACTGGACATGCACCCGCTGGACACCAGGACCGACCGCAAGGACTACGCGCAGACCGAGCAGGGTCTGGGTTTCTGCAACATCACCAAGTGCTGCACCGAGGTCTGCCCCGAGCACATCAAGATCACCGACAACGGGATCATCCCCATGAAGGAACGGGTCGTCGACCGCAGGTACGATCCACTTGTGTGGCTCGGTAGCAAGATCTTCCGGAGGGGTCAGGTGCCTCAGACCAGCGTGACCAGCGGACACTCCCCGGGCGCGGTGCGCTCCAGCGCCGCGGGCGGCGGTGTGCACTCACACGCCGGCGGCTCCCACGACGCCCAGGCCGAGATGCAGGCCCAGCAGGGCGTCAACTGGCACCGCGAGGTGCCCCACCCGACCGCCCCGGCGGTCGACGCCAGCGGCAAGCTCCCGCTCACGGAGCTGACCTTCGACCGCGCCGCGGCTCCGTCGCCCTTCGGCGACGACGTCACCTTCCCGCTCCCCCCCGAGCACCTGAACTTCGCCCACCCCGACCAAGACAAGCCCAACCACTGACCACCCGAACATCAACGGGGGCCGCGGCATTCGCCGCGGCCCCCGTCCCTTTCCAGCCCACCGCGTGTCGATCATGAAGTTATTGCCTGCGGAAAGCGCTTACCGATGGCAACAACTTCATGATCAGCAGCGAGAGGGGGGTCAGCGGGGGGTGGAGAGGAGGGGGCGGAGGGCGGCGACTATGGGGGCGTCGGCGGGGAGCCAGGTGACGGTGTCCAGGTCGGTGGCGGAGAGCCAGCGCAGGGCGGAGTGTTCGAGGGCCTGAGGCTCGTCGTCGTGCAGGAGGCGGGCGGCGTACACCTTCAGCACCGACCGGCCGTGCGCCATCCGGACGTCACGGCCGATGCGCGCACCGATCTCCACGCGTACGGCCAGTTCCTCGACGCACTCGCGGGCCAACGCGGCCGTCTCGGTCTCACCCGGCTCCACCTTGCCGCCGGGGAACTCCCACATGCCCGCCACCTCGGGCGGGGCGGATCTGGCACAGGCCAGCACCCGTCCGTCCCTGATGATGGCCGCGCCGACGATCACCTTCGGATCGCGCCGTACGGCGTTTCCGCCGCCGTTCGCCCGTTCGGTCCGCACGGCCGTCCAGAGTGCCAGATCAATCGGCGGTTTGGGTAGCGTGGTCGTCCGTCAGGCCAAGAATACCCGGAAGTGTGGGCGTGGACACACCCTCCGTGCGACGTAAGACTAGGAGCACCGACAAAGACACGGGGCGGCGACGATTTGGCCACAAGCCGGCAACGAAGCCTGGGAGGAGCGGTGATGCGTGCGCTGTTCGGCAGTCGAACGAAGCACGACTACCTCAGCGACGCCCTCACCCTACTGTCCGGTTGGACACGTGAGGGTGAGCAGATCCGCCGGACTCTCGTCATCGACGACACGCAACACGCGGCGCTCACCGAGCGGGTGAAGGTGGTCGCCGACGCACTGCATCTGCGCCCGGAGATCAGCCGGCGCGCCGACCACACCCAGATCCGGGTCGGGCACGGCAACGAGCCCCTCTCCGAGGGCGAGGTCCTGCTGGCCGCCCGCATCGAGGACGCCTACCGCGCGGTCACCGAGAGCTGACGGTGCGTCCGCTGGCGTGCGCTGCCTACCGTGGGCGTCATGGCCAACGCGACCTATGACCGCAAGGAACAGTTCCAGCAGATCCAGAGCGGCCTGCTCGACGGTGAACAGATCATCGCCGTCTACGACGCCGTCGGCACCGGCACCGGGTTCATCGGGCTGACCGACCGGCGCGTCATCATCCAGGACCGCTCGTTCGTCGGTAAGAAGTACGCGATCACCAGCATCCCGTACTCGAAGATCACCAGCGTGAGCGTGGTCAGCAACAAATCCTGGGGCGGCTCGTTCTTCTCCACCGGCGCGATCGCCATCCACGTCGGTACGCACACCTACGAGGTGGAGTTCCGGGGCGACCAGAAGAGCCACCACGTGCACAACGTGATCCTGCACTACATCAGCTGACCGACGCTCCGGGCCGCGCAGCGGAACAGCATTCCGGTGAATTTCAGTTGCCGCCGGCCATCGATGCCGATTGACTCACGAACCAAACCGAGCGAAGGGAGCGACGACATGAGGCACATCACGACGCCCAGGCAGCGAGTAGGCATCGTCAACCCCATCGAATCGAGGCTTCGTGCGTACGTGGGAATCATCGAACAAGGCGCCGTGCGGCGCCGGTAGCAACGACGGAGGCCGCTGATGTCGGTCTTCGACGACCCGGGACACTTCGGCCGACTCTGGGCCGACACCTATGACCTGCCGGGCGGCCTACCCGACCCGGCACCGGCGGTGGAGTTCCTCGCCGAGCTGGCCGGCGACGGCCCGGCGCTGGAACTGGCCATCGGCACCGGTCGGGTCGCCCTTCCGCTGGCCGAACGCGGGATCACCGTGGAGGGGGTGGAGGCGTCACCGGAGATGGTCGCGAAACTGCGGGCCAAGCCCGGTGGTGGCGACATCCCGGTGGCCATCGGCGACATGGCGGACGTGCCGGTGACCGGCCCGTACACCATGGCCTACCTGGTCTTCAACACCCTGTTCAATCTGGTACGCGCCCGGCGGCAGGCGGACTGCTTCCGTAACGTGGCCCGCGTGCTCGCTCCTGGCGGCGCGTTCGTCATCGAGACGTTCGTGCCCGACCCGGCGGGCTTCGACCGGGACGAACAGGTCCAGATACGGGAGGTGACCGAGGACTCGGCCACCATCCGCCTGCACCGGTACGACCGGGAAGCGCAGACGTTCCTCCGGCAGACCATCACGTTCCACTCCGCCGGGGTGCACCTGCACCCGTTCGCGATGCGTTACCTCTGGCCGGAGCAGATCGACGAGCTGGCGGAGCAGGCCGGTCTCCGGCTCGCCGAGCGGTACGCCGACTGGGACCGGTCGCCCTTCGGCCCGGACAGCACCGCACACATCTCGGTGTACCGGCTCGGGTGATCCACGGCGCGGGTACGGCGGTCCTGCTGCCGTACCCGCGCCACAGCGCTCACTGATCGGCTCGCGCCGGGCTGGGATACTGGCCTGCATGCCGATCCGTGCGTCACTGACGGCCAGACTGCGACAGATCCGGGACCGAGGCCGGGGACGTTGGCTGCGGCGGGCCGTGCTGGCCGGAGTGCTCGGTGTGGTGCTGCTGACCGGCGGCGTCTGGGCCAGCGCCACCTGGATCCGCTCCGGCGCGCAGGGACGCTCCTATCCGGTCGCGACGGTGCCCGAGGCACCGGTCGCCCTGGTGCTGGGTACCCGGGTCCGGCCCGACGGCACGCCGGCACCGTTCCTCGCCGCCCGGCTGGAGATCGCTCGCGAGCTGTACGTCACCGGCAAGGTGCAGGCGATCCTGGTCTCCGGCGACAACATGCGCCACGAGTACAACGAGCCTGAGGCGATGCGGCGCTGGCTGGTCGAGCAGGGTGTGCCGGCCGACAAGGTGGTGCTCGACCACGCCGGCTTCGACACGTACGACTCGTGCGCCCGGGCGAAGCGGATCTTCGGGGTGGAGCGGGCGACGGTGGTGACCCAGCAGTTCCACCTGGCCCGCGCCGTCACGGTCTGCCGGCACCTCGGCATCGACGCCAACGGCGTCGGCGACGAGACCGCCCGGGAGCTGAGCCACCGCACCTGGCGGATCAGCTCCGCCCGGGAGTACGGTGCCGGTCTCAAGGCCGCACTGGACGTGCTCTCCCGCCGCGACCCGGTGCATCTCGGCGACCGGGAGACCGGCGTCGACGACGCCCTCAGCACCGGCTGACACCGCCCCCACGGCAGGTCCGGCACACCGGACGGCATGTGCCGGGCGGTCCGCCGTGCCTACGCCACGAAGCGGGTACGGCGGCGACGGGCGATCAGGTAGGCGGCACCTCCGAGGAGCAACAGCAGTCCACCAACCGCGGTGGGCGTGGCGGTGGGGGGCCGGCCGCGAGGAGTGCGGCGCCGACAGCGCACCGGGCAGAACGAGCCGTGGTCAGGGGAACCCCCGTGGATTTCCGTCGATGACCGCGTCACGCTACCCGAGCCGAGTTACGCCGCGCAGAACGCCAGCCGTCTATTCGGGTGGGCCGCGGCGCTACCGTCCCACTGCGGAGCCCACCACGCAGACGACGACAGCGAGCAGCACGAATACCGGAGTGGCGGCGAGCAGCCCGACCCATCGGGCTGGGCGCTGCGGTCGTCGCGCACTGATCAGTCCGAGCATCACCAGGCTGACCAGGAGCGACAGCAGGAGCGCAGGAGCCCCGAGGAAGACTCCCGCCATGAGCACTCCGGTACGCGGCGACGCGCAGAAGGTTTCCTGGCAGTCCGGGTCCTGCACGTCGGACAGACTGTACGCGAGCAGAAAGAAGGCGCCCACCGCGGCCGCGTACCACACGATCAGGTGCAGCAGGGCCAGGCCGGGGTTGGTCTTCCAGGGCTTCTGCGGCGTGAACATCGACACCGGTCGAGTGTCCCGCCTCGCTGCGACGCCCGCTGCCCGCCTCAGACGTTGAAGCGGAACTCGACCACGTCGCCGTCCTGCATCACGTACTCCTTGCCCTCGATGCGGACCTTGCCCGCCGCCTTCGCCGCAGCCATCGAACCGGCCTCGACCAGGTCGGCGTAGGAGACCACCTCGGCCTTGATGAAGCCACGCTGGAAGTCGGAGTGGATCACCCCGGCGGCCTCCGGGGCGGTCGCGCCGACCGGCACGGTCCAGGCCCGCGCCTCCTTGGGGCCGGCGGTGAGGTACGTCTGGAGGCCGAGCGTGCGGAATCCCACCCGGACCAGCTGGTCCAGCCCGGGTTCGGACTGCCCGATCGACTCCAGCAGTTCCCGGGCCTCCTCCTCGGGCAGGTCCACCAACTCGGACTCGATCTTGGCATCCATGAAGACCGCCTCGGCCGGTGCCACCAGCGCCTGGAGCTCGTCGAGGAACTGGGCGTTGTTCAGCTCGGCCTCGTCGACGTTGAAGACGTAGAGGAACGGCTTGGTGGTGAGCAGGTGCAGCTCGCGCAGGTGCTCCAGCTCGATGTTGGCTGCCGCCGCACCGGCGTAGAGGGTGGTGCCGTTGTCCAGCACCTCGACCGCGGCCTTCGCGGCGGCCACCGCGGCGGCCCGGTCCTTGCGGAGCTTGGCCTCCTTCTCCAGCCTGGGCAGCGCCTTCTCCAGCGTCTGCAGGTCGGCGAGGATCAGCTCGGTGTTGATCGTCTCGATGTCGTCGGCCGGTGAGACCTTGCCGTCGACGTGCACCACGTTCGGGTCGGAGAAGGCCCGTACCACCTGGCAGATCGCGGCGGCGTCCCGGATGTTGGCCAGGAAGGCGTTGCCCCGTCCCTGACCCTTCGAGGCGCCGCGCACCAGGCCGGCGATGTCGACGAACGACACCGGGGCGGGGATCACCTTCTGCGAGCTGAAGATCTCGGCGAGCTTGTGCAGCCGCTCGTCCGGCAGCCCGACCACGCCGACGTTGGGCTCGATGGTCGCGAACGGGTAGTTCGCGGCGAGCACGTCGTTCTTGGTCAAGGCGTTGAACAGGGTGCTCTTGCCGACGTTGGGCAGGCCGACGATGCCGATGGTGAGACTCACGACGAGCCAGCTTACGCGCTCCGTCGCCGAACCTGGGCAGGCAGCCCCGGCGCGGCCGACGCCGAGCGCGCCATGGTCAGGAGCCGGTCCTGACCAGCCGGAGTTGATCGATCACCGTGGTGGCCAGCTTCCCGTCGCCAGCGGAAAGGGGCAGGTGCCGCAGCGTCAGTCGGTGGGCGCCGGCGGTGAGCCGGACCATGCCGTGCGACGTCCAGCCGGTCAGCCGGTACCGGGCTGCCGACTCGGCGAACTCGCCAACCGGCCGATCATCGACGAGGTACGTCGTTCTCCCCGCATTCGGTCCGAGCAGGCGAACGTCGAACAGCTCGTAGTCGCCGCCCTCGGGAACGGTGACCGTGACGGTGAATGAATCGTACGGTCGGGCGAAGAAACCCAGTGCGTACCCTTCGGTATAGCCGTAGTGGCAGCAGTCGTTGGTGACCCACAGCTCACAGGCCCGCCCGTCACATGCTCGGCGGGCCGGCGCCCCGCCGACTGTCACCGTCGTCGCAGGCTCATCGACCAACGCCTCCATGTTGAGAGTCACCACGACGCTGGTGGACGGGCTGACCGACGGGGTTGCCGGCGAGGTGGCCGGCGGCCTGACCGGCTGCGCGGCCGCGGGCACGCGGCCCGGGCGAAACAGGGACACTCCGACGGCCAGCAACGCGACCGCGAGAACCGCCGCTCCGACCGTGGCGAGAAGCCACCGCCGTCGGCGCGGCCGCTCGCCCGGCCGGCGCACCTCGACAACCACCCGGCCACTGAACCGGGAACTCTCCTCCGGGGGCGAACCGGCCGAGGACACCAGCGCACGCACCTCGTACCGGCCAGCCGGCACCTCGGCCGGCACGTTCACCGTCACCAGGTACGAGACGGTGCTGTTGGCAGGGACGGCGCGCTGTGGTCGGTCGACGGTGAACCACGACGGTGGCACGGCGTCGTCGGGGGCGAGGCGCAGCACTGCGGTGTCCGGCGTCACACTCGGATTGGAAACCGTGAAGACGATCTCGCCGTGCCCGGCCTGATCGAGAGTGAGGTGTGCGACGACCGCGTCGACCGTCCAGGCTGTGGTCATGAATCGACTCCGAAGAAGTCCGACAATCGTGGGTGCCTGAACTGTAGAAGAAAGAGCCACCGAAGTGGCGGCCAGAGTCACATGAACGACCGCCAATTCGACTCCGAGGGCTCCACCTCGACATTTATGCAACTGACCGGGAATGGACAACCAGCCTGTCGGATCAACTACCTGATTCGTACCGCCGGGACCGCTGGACATCAAAACAAGCGACCGGCGGGAGTTCAGATAAAGATTGTGACGGAAACCGCGACACACGAGATCGCCGGCGCCGCCGTTCCCGTCGGGAGCCGGTGGCGGCGTCAGTCCCGCTCGGCCGGTGCAGGCTGGCGCGGTGGCCCGCTACCCGGCCAAGGCGACACCCGCGGCGCGAGTTCACCCGCGGCGGCGAGCGGCAGCGAGAACCGGTCGGCGGCCACCGGGCTGGCCGCGTACGACTCACGCAGCATCCAGTGGATCTCGTCGGTCGTCCAGCCCAGCGTCGGCCGGGCCGCGATCTCCCGCAGCAGCCGCCGTGCGGCACGGGTGTCGTCGTCGTAGAAGCGCATGCACCAGTGGTGCACCCACATCCCGAGCGCGCGCACCC
This sequence comes from Verrucosispora sp. WMMC514, assembly GCF_027497295.1. Classification (NCBI taxonomy): domain Bacteria; kingdom Bacillati; phylum Actinomycetota; class Actinomycetes; order Micromonosporales; family Micromonosporaceae; genus Micromonospora; species Verrucosispora sp. WMMC514. Next base: position 1,454,210 of record NZ_CP114906.1, read on the forward strand.
CGTCCGGTTCGAGCGAGCCGACCAGCCGGCCGCAGGCGGTGTCGCCGAAGGCGCGACCGGGGTCGTCGGCGCGGTCCCGCTCGATGGCACCGACCGCGGCCGGAGCCACGGCGCGCATCCGCCGATAGAAGCGCTCGACAACTGTCGGGTCGGGTGCTGGGTGCTCGTGTCCCGACGCCGCCCGACCCGCCACGCTCACCATTGCCGCACCCTTCTGGAGTTGGTGGCCGCACGCTACCCACCACAACCGACAGTTCCCCTCCCCCTGCCCGCCCTCCCGTGCCGCGAGGCGGAGGGTCTGGTCCGAATTCCGCGAGCCGGGTGGGTGTTGGCAGGCGCATCATCGGTGACGTGGAACTTGACTTCGAGCGGTGCTACCGGGCCGTCGACAGCCGTGACCAGCGGTTCGACGGCTGGTTCTACACCGGCGTGACCTCGACCGGGATCTACTGCCGGCCGTCCTGTCCGGCGATGACCCCGAAGCGGCGTAACGTGCGATTCTTCCCGTCGTCGGCGGCGGCCCAGCGGGCCGGGCTGCGCGCGTGCCGTCGCTGCCGCCCGGACGCCTCCCCCGGCTCACCCCAGTGGGACGTACGGGCCGACGTGGTGGGTCGGGCGATGCGACTGATCGCCGATGGCGTGGTCGACCGTGACGGGGTACCCGGGCTGGCCGCCCGGCTCGGCTACACCGAACGGCACCTGCACCGGATGCTGCGGGCGGAACTCGGTGCGGGGCCGTTGGCACTGGCCAGGGCGCAGCGCGCGCAGACCGCCCGCACCCTGATCGAGACGACCGGGCTGGGGCTGGCCGAGATCGCGTTCGCCGCCGGCTTCGGCAGCGTCCGGCAGTTCAACGACACCGTACGCACGGTGTACGGCGCACCGCCGTCGCAGCTGCGCGCCGGAGGCGGCACGCCGGTCGGCGGTGCGGGCACGGTCACGCTGCGGCTGGCGTACCGGCCGCCGCTGCACGCCGCCGCGCTGCTGGACTTCCTCGCCCGGCGCACGCTGCCCGGGGTCGACGAGGTGGTCGACGGGGCGTACCGGCGGGGGCTGCGGTTGCCGCACGGCCCCGGCGAGGCCACCCTGACTCCGGCGACCGACCACGTGGCGGCGACGCTACGCCTGGCCGATCTGCGCGATCTGGCCCCCGCCGTGGCCCGGTGCCGGCGCCTGTTCGACCTGGACGCGGATCCGGTCGCCGTCGACCAGACGCTCGCCGCCGACCCCGCGCTGGCCGCGCCGGTGGCGGCCGAGCCAGGGGTACGCGTTCCCCGCGCGGCGGACGGCTTCGAGATGGCCGTTCGCGCCATCGCCACCCAGCAGGTCTCCCTGGCCTCCGCCCGCACCACCCTCACCCACCTGCTCGACCACACCGGCACCGTTGATCAGCTGCGTGGTTTCGCCACCGCGGAGGAGGTGCTGGGGGTGCCGGATTCGGGGTTCCGGATGCCGGGCGGGCGGCGCGAGACGATCCGGGCGGTGGCGCGGGCGGTCGCGGCCGGTGAGCTCGACCTGGAGCCGGGGGGCGATCGGGAGGAGACGGCGCGTCGACTGACCGCGATTCCGGGCGTCGGCGCGTGGACCGCCGGCTACCTGGCCATGCGCGCGCTCGGCGACCCCGACACGTTCCTCCCCACCGACCTCGCGGTACGTCGCGGGGCCGCCGCCCTCGGCCTCACCGACAATCCCGCAACCCTCGACGGGTACGCCGGCCGCTGGCGTCCCTGGCGGTCGTACGCCGTCATCCGCCTCTGGCGATCGGCGTGAGCCCGGCCGCCCGGCCGCGCCTGGCCCCGATCGGGCAGAGCAGCATCGACGAAACCCTGGAGAGCGACATGAGCAGTACCACCAACATGATCGACAGCACGGTCGTCGACACCCCCGCCGGGCCGTTCACCATTCTCGTCGGTCCCGACGGCGCGGTGCGGGCGTCGGGCTTCACCGCGGACCCGGCGAACCTGCTGCCGCTGGTACACCCGAGTCTGCGCGGTGAGCCGCGACATCGGCCGGACCTCGGCCCGGTCAGCGCGGCCGTCGCCGCCTACCTCGACGGCGATCTGGCCGCGATCGACGACGTTCCGGTCGGACAGCACACCGGCGGGGTGTTCATGGCACACGCCTGGCAGGTGTTGCGCGACGTCAAACCGGGCGCGCCGGTCACCTACACCGGGTACGCCGCCCTGGCCGGCCGTCCCACCGCGGTACGCGCCGCCGCCGCGGCCTGCGCCCGCAACGCCGCCGCCCTCTTCGTCCCCTGCCACCGGGTGCTGCGCACCGACGGCACGCTCGGCGGCTACCGCTGGGGGCTGCCGGTGAAACGCTGGCTCCTCGACCACGAACGCCTCAGCTGATGCGGCGTCCAGCCCGAGTCCGCCGAACTCGAACGCCGCCCAGACCTCGCCGTGGCACCGCCAACGCCTCTTGCCACCGCGCAGAAGGCCCAGCACTCACCCACTGTGATTGTCGCGCTGAGTGATAGCCACCACGAGATCGCCGCCAGGTCACCGTGTCCCCTCCACACGCTTTGCTCTGCTTCAACCCACGCAATAGTCGACGACCAGCGCCGCAGCAGAGCGGCGGTCCGACCGCCGCCATACGACACAGCGCGGAGAGTAACCGTTGCGTGGGTTGAAGCAGAGCAAAGGAGCCCGATGGCACTTGGTGGACGAGGGCGGCAAGCAACGCATCGTCACGGCCCTGACGAGCTGACAGGCCCGACCGGGGTGACGAGCCAACGGAACTGACGCACCGGCGAACTGGGTGTCTCTGACAACAAGCCGACAGGGGCGTCGCTGCCAGATGCGGCTACCGTCGGGTAGTGGCTGCGGGGAGCGGCGGCGGCCCGGCCGACCGGGGCGAGATCCGTCGACATCCCCTGCGCAACCTCTGGCGGCTGCGCCGCTACCTGCGTCCGCACGCGATCGAGTTCGGTTGGCTGCTGCTGGCCGGGCTGGCCGCCACGGCCGCCGGGATCGCCGTACCCCTGGTCGCGCAGAAGGTGGTCGACGGACCGGTCGCCCGGCGTGACCTGACCGGCCTGTTCCTGCTGGCCGGGCTGGCACTGCTGCTCGGCCTGGCGGAAGCCCTGCTGATCTTCATCCGTCGGTGGGTGCAGTCGTCGTCCTCGGTGGCGATGGAGGCGGCCATCCGCACCGACGTCTACGCCCACCTGCAACGGCTGTCGGCCGGTTTCCACGACCGGTGGCCGTCCGGCCAGTTGCTCTCCCGGATCACCAGCGACCTGTCGGTGCTGCGCCGGTTCCTCTCCTTCGGCCTGTTCTTCCTCGTGCTCAACCTGGTCACCTACCTGGTCGTGGTGGTGCTGCTGATCCGGTTGCACCCCGCGCTGGGCCTGCTGGTGGCCGCCAGCGCGGTGCCGCTGTTCCTGATCGCCCGCCGGTTCGGCCGGCACTACCACGTCGCCTCCCGTCGGATGCAGGACCAGCAGGGCGACGTGGCGACGCTCGTCGAGGAGACCGCGCAGGGCCTGCGCACGATGAAGGCGTACGGGCGCGGGCCGCAGCTGGCCGATCGGTTCGCCGTCGGCACCAAGGCGCTGCACGACACCGGGGTCGGCAAGGGCAGGCTGCTCGCCCGCACCTCCGCGCTGCTCGACCTGGTGCCGAACCTGACCTTGGGCACGGTCCTGGTGGCCGGTGCCGCGGCGGTCGCCGGCGGACGGCTCACCATCGGTCAGCTCGTCGCCTTCGTCAGCCTCCAGCTCATGCTGATCTGGCCCGTGCAGTCGCTGGGCTGGATCATCGCCAACGGGCAGGAGGCGGCCACCGCCGCCGACCGGATCCAGGAGGTGCTGGACACCCGGCCGGCCATCGTCGACCCCCCGATCGCCGTCGCCCTGGCCCGCTCGACGGTCCGCGGCCGGCTCCGCTTCGAGGCGGTGACCTTCCGCTATCCGGGCAGCGCCGTCCCGGTGCTGCGCGGCCTCGATCTGACCGTCGAGCCCGGCGAGACCATGGCCGTGGTCGGTGCCACCGGCAGCGGCAAGAGCACGCTGTTGTCCCTGGTGCCCCGGCTGCACGAGGTGAGCGCCGGCCGCATCACCCTGGACGGGCACGACCTGCGCGAACTGCGGCTGGACTCGCTGCGCGGCCTGGTCGGGGTCGCCTTCGAGGAGCCGACGCTGTTCTCCATGTCGGTGTGGGAGAACCTCACCCTGGGACGACCCGACGCCGACGAGGAAGAGGTCCGGGCCGCCCTGGCACTGGCCCAGGCCGAGTTCGCCCACGACCTGCCGTGGGGGCTGCGTACCCGGCTCGGCGAGCAGGGCCTGTCGCTCTCCGGCGGCCAGCGGCAACGACTCGCCCTGGCCCGCGCGGTGCTGATCCGACCAGCCGTGCTCGTGCTCGACGATCCGCTCTCCGCGCTCGACGTGCACACCGAGGCGCTGGTCGAGTCGGCGCTCAGGCGGGTGCTGCGCGACACCACCGCGCTGCTGGTGGTGCACCGCCCCTCCACCATCGCCCTGGCCGACCGGGTCGCACTGCTGGAGCACGGCCGGATCACCGCCGTCGGCACCCACACCGAACTGCTCGACAGCGTGCCGACCTACCGCGGGCTGCTCTCCGCCGAGCCGGCCGCGACGTCCGAGCCGGCCGCGACGTCGATCGCCGGGACACCCACCTCGGCCGATCCGGCACCCGGCACCTCTCCCCTGGTGCTCTCGTGACCGCCGCGTCAGCCGTGCCGGAGCCACCGCCCGAGGCGGACCCGGCCCACTGGCGCGGGGTGGCACCGGATCCGCACGCCGACCGCAGCCTCGCCGAGGACACCGACCCGGCGGCGGTGGCGCGGCTGCGGGCCCGCAGCCGCGCGCTGCTGGCGGACGTGCTACGCCCGCACCGGGCCCGGCTGGGCACGGCGGTCGCGCTGCTGTTGACCCAGAACGCGGCGGCCATGTCCGGGCCGTACCTGGTCATGCTCGGCATCGACCGGGCGATCGAGCCGCTGCGGGCCGGCGAGCCCGGCCCGCTGATCACCGTGGCCGTCTCGTTCGCCGCCGCCACCGGCATCGAGTACGCGGCCCGGCGCGGCTTCCTCTCCATCTCCGCCCGCATCGGCCAGGCCGTCCTGCTCGACCTGCGCCGCCGGGTGTACGCGCACTTCCTGCACCTGCCGGTGGCGTTCCACGAGCGGTACACGTCAGGGCGGATGATCTCGCGCCTGACCAGTGACATCGACTCGATTGCCGAGCTGGTGGACGGGGGTGTGGAGAGCCTGGTGATGGCCGCTCTGACGATCGTCTCGGTGGCCGGCATCCTGCTCTGGCTGGACCTGCCACTGGCGTCGGTGACCCTGCTCGCCTTCCCGCTGCTGTTCTGGCTGTCCCGCTGGTTCGCCCGGGCCTCGGCCTCCGCGTACCGGCGTACCCGGGAGGCGATGGCCCTCGTCATCGTCCACTTCGTCGAGTCGATGCGCGGTATCCGGGCGGTGCAGGCGTACCGCCGCCAGGCCCGCAACCAGCACATCTTCGACGCGGTGAGCGACGACTACCGGCGGTCCAGCCGGCACGCCTTCCAACTGATCGCGACCTACTCGCCGGGCATCAAGCTGATCGGCAACGTCACCGTCGCGGTGGTGCTCTGCTATGGCGGTGCCCGGGTGCTGGGCGGCGAGACCGGGGTCGGTGTGCTCGCCGCCTTCCTGCTCTACCTGCGTCGGTTCTTCGAGCCGATGCAGGAGCTGAGCCAGTTCTACAACTCACTGCAGTCGGCGACGGCGGCGCTGGAGAAGCTCGCCGGGGTGCTCGACGAGCGGCCCTCGGTCGCCGAACCGACCCGACCCGTGCCGCTGCCCGACGGCCCGGCCCGCGGCGCGGTCCGCTTCCACGCGGTGTCGTTCGGGTACCGCCCGGAGTCGCCGATCCTCACCGGGCTGGACCTCACCGTGCCCGCCGGGCAGACCGTGGCCCTGATCGGGCCGACCGGCGCCGGCAAGTCCACGGTGGCCAAGCTGCTCGCCCGGTTCCACGACCCGGACACCGGCACGGTCACGCTCGGTGGTGTGGATCTTCGTGAGCTGGCCGACGCGGACCTGCGCCGGGCGATGGTGCTGGTCACCCAGGAGACCCACCTGTACGGCGGCACCATCGCCGACAACATCCGCTTCGGCCGTCCGGACGCCGAAGACGCCGCCGTCGAGGCCGCCGCCCGGGCGATCGGCGCGCACGACTTCATCTCGGCGCTGCCCGACGGGTACGCCACCGAGGTGCACCGGCGCGGCGGCCGGCTCTCCGCCGGGCAGCGGCAGTTGGTCGCCTTCGCCCGGGCGTTCCTGGCCGACCCGGCGGTGCTGATCCTCGACGAGGCCACCTCGTCGCTCGACGTGCCGACCGAACGTCTGGTGCAGCGCGCGCTCGGCAGCATCCTGCGGGACCGGACCGCGCTGGTGATCGCGCACCGGCTCTCCACGGTGGAGACCGCCGACCGGGTGCTGGTCCTCGACCGGGGCCGGATCGTCGAGGACGGGCCGCCGGCCGAGCTGATCGCGGGTGGGGGCCGGTACGCCGACCTGCACCGCCAGTGGCGCGACTCGCTGCTCTGACCCGTTCGTGATCAGGTAATGGCGTGCCCGCCGCGGTCGCGGTGCCTAGGATCGGCGAATGACTGATACGGCGAGGACGGCCCGCACCGGCGTCCCCGAGCGTCCGACTCTGGACGGGCTCGAGGAGACCTGGTCGCGCCGCTGGCAGGAGGAGGGCACGTACGCGTTCGACCGCAGCAGGCAGCGGTCGGACGTATACGCGATCGACACCCCGCCGCCGACCGTATCGGGCGAGCTGCACATGGGGCACGTCTTCTCGTACACGCACACCGACCTGATCGCCCGGTTCCAGCGGATGCGCGGCCGGACGGTCTTCTACCCGATCGGCTGGGACGACAACGGGCTGCCCACCGAACGCCGGGTGCAGAACGTGTACGGGGTGCGCTGTGACCCGTCGCTGCCGTACGACCCGGACTGGGCACCGCCGGGTGAGCCGGTCGACGACGCCGCCCGGAGGAACCCGACCCCGATCTCCCGGCGTAACTTCATCGAGCTGTGCGAGCGGCTGACCGTCGCCGACGAGCAGGTCTTCGAGGCGCTGTGGCGGCGGCTCGGCCTGTCGGTGGACTGGTCGTTGATGTACACCACGATCGGACCGGTGGCCCGGGCCACCTCCCAGCGGGCGTTCCTGCGCAACCTGTCCCGGGGCGAGGCCTACCAGGCCGAGGCGCCGACGCTGTGGGACGTCGGTTTCGCCACCGCCGTGGCGCAGGCCGAACTGGAGGACCGGGAACGCCCCGGCGCGTACCACCGGTTGCGCTTCCACGCGCCCGGCGGACGGGAGGTGCTGATCGACACCACCCGGCCGGAGCTGTTGCCGGCCTGCGTCGCGCTGGTCTGCCACCCCGACGACGAGCGGTACGCGGACCTGGTCGGCACGACCGTGCGCACCCCCGTCTTCGGGGTGGAGGTGCCGGTGCGCGCGCACCCGCTGGCGGACCCGGCCAAGGGCACCGGCATCGCGATGGTCTGCACCTTCGGTGACCTGACCGACGTGACCTGGTGGCGGGACCTGGACCTGGACACCCGGGTGGTGATCGGCCGGGACGGCCGGCTGCTGCCGGAGCCACCGGCCGGGGTGCCCGCGCGGCCGTACGCGGCGCTGGCCGGGCAGCCGGTGAACGGTGCCCGACGGACGATCGTCGAGCAGCTGACCGAGGCGGACGACCTGGTCGGCGAGCCGCGCCCGATCAGCCACCCGGTGAAGTTCTACGAGCGGGGCGACCGGCCACTGGAGATCGTCTCGACCCGGCAGTGGTACCTGCGCAACGGTGGCCGCGACACCGACCTGCGGGAGGAACTGCTGGCCCGCGGCCGGGAACTGCGCTGGGTGCCGGAGCACATGCGGCACCGCTACGAGCACTGGGTGGGCGGCCTGACCGGAGACTGGCTGGTCAGTCGGCAACGCTACTTCGGGGTGCCGGTGCCGGTGTGGTACCGGCTCGACGACGCTGGCGAACCGGACTGGGCCCAGCCTCTCACGCCGGCGGAGTCCGCGCTGCCGATCGACCCGTCCGAGGACCCCCCGCCCGGGTACGACGAGTCGCAGCGCGGGGTGCCGGGCGGCTTCGTCGGCGACCCGGACGTGCTGGACACCTGGGCCACCTCGTCGCTGACCCCGCAGATCGTCGGCGGGTGGGAACGGGACCCGGACCTGTACCGGCGGGTCTTCCCGATGGACCTGCGCCCGCAGGGGCACGACATCATCCGTACCTGGCTGTTCGCCACCGTGGTCCGGTCGCACCTGGAGCACGGCGAGCTGCCCTGGCGCACAACGGAGCTGTCCGGCTGGATCCTCGACCCGGACCGCAAGAAGATGTCGAAGTCCAAGGGGAACGTGGTCACCCCGATGGCGCTGCTGGAGCAGCACGGCTCGGACGCGGTGCGGTACTGGTCGGCCAGTGGCAAGCCCGGCACCGACCTGGCTTACGACCCGGCTCAGATCCGGATCGGCCGGCGATTGGCCACCAAGCTGCTCAACGCGTCGAAGTTCGCGCTCGGCCTGGGCGCCGCCGACGCGCTGCGCGCCCCGGCGACCGAACCACTCGACCGGGCCATGCTCGCCGAACTGTCCGAGGTGGTGGCCACCGCGACGACGGCGTTCGAGGGGTACGACCACACGGCCGCGCTCCAGGCCACCGAGTCGTTCTTCTGGCGGTTCTGCGACGACTACATCGAGTTGGTGAAGGAACGCGCCTACGGCAGCGGGGCCGGGGCGGACTCGGCCCGGGCGGCGCTGGCCACCGCGCTGTCGGTGCAGTTGCGGCTGTTCGCGCCGGTGCTGCCGTACGCGACCGAGGAGGTCTGGTCGTGGTGGCGGTACGGCTCGGTGCACCGCGCGCCGTGGCCGACCACGTACGAGGTGGGCCGGACCATCCAGGGTGACGGTGATCCGCGCCTGCTCCGGCTCGCCGCCGACGCGCTGGGGCAGGTCCGCCGGGCCAAGTCCGAGCGGAAGCTGTCGATGAGGGCGGAGGTGCCGTTGGCCGAGGCGCTCGGCCCGGCCGCCCTGCTCGACCAGCTCACACTGGTCATCGACGACCTGCGCGCCGCCGGCCGCATCAACAAGCTCGACCTGCTTCCCGACCGCACCCCCGAACTGGTCATCGCCTGCGCCTTCTGAGGGAGCCGCGCGACATCGGGGAAAGTGCTGCCCAGCGCCCTGGGAGGCAGCACTTTCCCCGAAAGTGCTGCCTCCCGACGCCCGCACCCGATGGGTCAGCTGGTTTCGCCGGCTACCGAGAAGGAACGTAGGCGGTCGATGGAGAGGAAGGTGGCGGCGACGATGATGAGTGCGGTCATCACCGCCGCCACCGGCACGGAGACCGTGGTGGCGAGCAGGTCGGTCGGGGCGAGCCGGTCGGCCAGGGCGATCACGTAGTGCTGGATCGACAGCACCCGGGTGCCGGTGACCACGTTGCTGAGCAGCCCCTCCCAGATCAGCACGTAGACCAGACCGAGCAGCACCGGTCGCCGGGTGAGCAGGCTGGCCGCCACGAACAGCGCCGTGTAGGCCAGCGCACCGACCGACGCGGCGACGGCGAGCGCCACGCCGAGGCGTACCGAATCGGCCAGCAGGCCCGCCGCGAACAGCGGGACCGCGACGGTGACCGCGGTGACCCCGGCCGCGACGGCCAGCTTCGGCAGCACGATCTGCGAGCGCGGCAGTGGCGTGGTGAGCACGTGCACCACCGTGCCGTCGTCGATCTCGGCGCCGAGCACGCCGGTGCCGACGATCAGGGAGACCACCGGCAGCACCACGGCCAACCCGAGGCCGACCAGCACCGGCGGACCCCAGTCCGTGGGTTCGACCCCGAGCCCCCGGGAGAGCACGGCCAAGCCCACCAGGAGCACCGGAAGCGGAAGCAGCAGCAGGAACCGGCGACGCCCGAACAGGCCGCGCACGGTGATCCAGGAGACAGTGGACATCAGGCCTCCACCAGGTAGGAGAAGACGCTCTCCAGGGACTCGTCCTCGGGTACCAGTTGCCGGACCCGGATGCCCCGGGCCAGGGCGACCTTCGGCAGCATCCGGGTGAAGGCGCCGTAGTCACCGGCGCGTACGGTCAGGCCGTCGCGCCCCAGCTCGACCCCGCTCACCGACGTCTCGGCCATCAACGCGACGGCCAGCGCCCGGTCGTCGGTGGAACGGATGGCGAAGACGTGCGGCCGGTTGGTCATCAGCCGCCGGATGGTCCGGAAGTCGCCGGAGGCGGCGAGCCGGCCGGCGACCATCACCTGGACCGTGCCGGAGACCTGCTCGACCTCCTCCAGGATGTGTGAGCTGAACAGGATCGTCCGACCCGCGTCGCCGAGGGAGTGCAGCAGCTCCATCATGTGCAACCGCTGGCGCGGGTCCATGCCGTTGAACGGCTCGTCCAGCAGCAGCACCTGCGGGTCGTGCACCAGCGCCGCCGCCACCCGGGTGCGCTGCCGCATGCCCTTGGAGTAGGTGCCGATGCGGCGGTCCTGGGCGTCGGCCATCTCCACCAGGTCGATGGCGCGGCGGGCCGCGGCCTGCGGATCCGGCAGCTTGTGCAGCTTCGCGGTGGCCAGCACGAACTCGTACGCGGTGAGGAAGCTGTGCACCGCCTCCCGCTCGCTGACCAGACCGAGTCGCCGGTAGACCTCCGGGTTGCGCCAGGTGGGTCGACCGTCCAGGGTCACCGCGCCCCGGGACGGGGTGAGGAAGCCGGCCATCATGTGCAGCAGGGTGGTCTTGCCCGCCCCGTTGGGGCCGAGCAGCCCGGTCACCCCCGGCCCGAGGCTCATGCTCACGTTGTTGACCGCCACCACGTTGCCGTACCAGCGGGAGACGCCGGCCAGGTCGAGGGTGCTGGTGGTGGTGGCCGCCGGTGCGGCGGTGTTCGTCATGGTCATCGTGCGGCCACCTTCTTGTAGCGGGCCAGCAGCAGGGCGACGCAGCCCGCCACGAGCGCGACGGCGGCCAGCGCGTACACCGGGCCGAACGGCCCGAGGTCGAGGTCGGCGGTGTTGGCCTCGGTGACCAGCAGGTCGCGCATCGTCCAGAGGCCGACGCCCTGCACCAGGGTGGGCGGCGAGGCGATGCCGGCGAGCTGGTTCGCCGTCTGCGAGGGCAGGACCGTCAGGATGCCGACGATCGGCGTGGTCATCAGGAACACGGCCACGATCCCGCCGGCGGCGAAGGCCCGCTTGCCGGTCAGCGAGGCGATCAGCAGACCGACCGAGGAGAAGACCACCGCCCACAGCCCGGCGTAGAGCAGCCCGGGCAGCAGGTCCAGCAGTTCGTCCCAGACCGCGCCCATGCCGTCGGCGGTGAAGGCACCGCCGAGGAACATCAGCAGCTGCGGCGCGCCGAGCAGCAGGAAGAGTGCGGTGGCGAGCGCGAGCAGCTTGGCCAGCGGGTAGTCGGCGTGCGGCAGGGGCCGGGAGAAGTACAGCGGCAGCACCCCGCTGCGCATGTCCCGGGAGACCAGTTCGGGCGCGGCCACCGCGACGAAGAAGATGACCAGCCAGCTCATCGCGTCGGCGAACTGGGCGTACGTCATGATCACTTCGCCGATCTGGCTGCGGATCGCGGTCACCGCGGCGGCCACCAGCAGCACGATGCCGACCACCAGCCAGGGAAAAATCTTCGCCTTGGCGCTGCGACCCAGCCCGAAGGCGGTCCGCACCCCGTGCAGGTACAGCGCCCCGAAGACGTGACGGCGACCGAGCCGGGGACCGGTGTAGCGCTGGTAGCCGATGTCGTGGATGACCCCGGTCGGCTCAGACATGGCTGTTCTCCCTCCGGGCGAAGAGTTCGGCCACCCGGTGCCGGCGCTGGTCCAGCCGGTGCAACGGCAGGTCCAGCTCGGCCACCGCACCGAGGATCAGGTCGTAGGTGCCCTGGTCGGCCAGCGGCACCAGCAGCAGCCTGCCTTCCCGGCCGACCGGCAGGTCGAGCGCGGCCAGCCGGGTGGCCAGCGCCTCGGTGCCCTCGCTGACCTCGACCGCGAGCACGTCGGTGGCCGAGGTCATGGCGGCGATGTGGTCGGCCCGCAGCAGCCGCCCGCCCTCGATGGCGACCAGGGTGTCGCAGATCCGCTCGACCTCGCCGAGCAGGTGCGAGCAGACGAGTACGGAGATGCCGAACTCGGTGCCGATCCGCTGTACCAGCGCGAGCATCGCGTCCCGTCCGGCCGGGTCGAGGCCGTTGGTGGGCTCGTCGAGCAGCAGCAGGTCGGGATCGTGCACCAGCGCCTGAGCGAGCTTGACCCGCTGCTTCATGCCGGTGGAGTAGCCGCCCACCGGCCGGTGGCGCTCCTCGTGCAGACCCACGTGGCGCAGCGCCTCGGAGGCCCGTTCCCGGGCGACGGTGCGCGGTAGGCCGCTGATCCGCCCCAGGTGGGTGACCAGTTCGGCGGCGGAGAGATCGGGCGGCAGGCAGTCGTGCTCGGGCATGTAGCCGACCCGGGCCCGCACCGCCGCCGTGTCGGCGGTCGGGTCCAGGCCCAGCACCTGGATCCGGCCGCGGGTGGGAGTGAGCAGGCCGAGCAGCAGCTTGATCAGGGTCGACTTGCCGGCGCCGTTGGCGCCGACCAGACCGACGATCCCTGGTTCCACCGCGACCGTCAGATCGGACAGTGCGGTGACCCCGCCGCCGTAGACCTTCGTCAACGACTCGGTTGCGATCAGTGTCACGTCGCCAGCCTAGAGGTGTCGGACGATCCGCCGCGCTCCGGAAGCAACCCCCGTTTCCCCTGATACCGGCCCACCGCTCCCCCTAGGGAGATCGACCACGTCACGCGCCGGGCTCGACATGATCGGCGGACATCCTGTCCCGCCGCGACGGGTGGTCTGTTACACAATGGACCCCCCGCCGTCCGCCCGGCGCGGCGGCCACACCGGGTGACGGGAGGACCATGACCGCTGGGGCGCTCAAGGTGAGCGTGGTGGTGCCGACGTACAACCCGGGCGAATGTCTCGACCGGCTCGTCGCGTCGTTGCTGCGTCAGTCACTGCCGACGAGCGATTTCGAAGTGATCTTCGTCGACGACGGTTCCACCGACGCCACCCCGGCTCGACTGGACGCACTGGCCGCGGCCCACCCGCACTTCCACGTACTGCACGCCCAGCATTCCGGCTGGCCCTCACGCCCCCGCAACCTGGGTGTGACGCGCGCCAAGGGTGAGTACGTCCAGTTCGTCGACGATGACGACTGGCTCGCCGACGAGGCCCTGGCCCGGTTGTCCGGGTACGCGGCGGAGAACGAGGCGGACGTCGCCATCGGCAGGATCGCCGGCCACGGTCGTTCGGTGCCGCGGGAACTGTTCCGGGTCAACCGGCCCGATGCCAGGCTTGCCGACGCGCCGCTGATGGAGAGCCTGACCTGTCACAAGATGTTCCGCCGGGCGTTCCTGCTCCAGCACGAGCTGCGGTTCCCGGAGGAGGGCCGGAAACGGCTGGAGGATCATCACCTGGTCACCCGGGCCTACCTGCTCTCCCGTCGCACCTGCGTGCTGGCCGACTACACCTGCTACCACCACTCCCGGCGGCCGGGCGGCGACAACCTCACCGCCGCCCGGATGGAACCGGAGGACTACTTCCGAAGCCTGCGCGAGGTCCTCGACATCGTCGAGGCACACACCGAGCCGGGTCCGCTGCGTGACCGGCTGCACCAGCGCTGGTTGCGGATCGAGATGCTCCGCCGGCTGCGTGGCGACCGGCTGCGCACCGCACCTCGTGACTGGGTCGACCAGGTGGTGACAGAGGCGCGGCGGACCATCCGGGAACGCTTCGCGCCGGGGGTGGCCGCCGGGCTGCCGGCGTTGGAGCGAACCATCGCCGGCCTGGTCGAACGGGGCCGGGTCGAGGATCTGTTCCGCATCGCCGAGTGGGAGACCGGCGTCGTGGCCAAGGTCCGACTCAAGACGTACGAGCTGACGGGACACACGCTCGACGTCACCGTCTCCGGTCGGCTGCGCAGCGGTGACCGACCCGTCTCGTACGACCGCACCCCGGACGGTCGGGAGCTGCTGGACCTGCCGGTCGAGGAGGTGCCCGCGGACCTGCTCGACTGCTCGGACGAGCTGCTGGCGGCCACCGACGAGCTGCGCCGGCCCCGGCTCGACGTGGTCGCCCGACGGGTCGTCGACGGCGACGAGTTCTACCTGCCGGTGAGTTTCGACGTGGATCGCGTACCGCATCGCTGGGGCGGGTTACGCCTGATGTGGCGGGGGCGGGCGAGCATCGACTTCCGTACCCTCGACGGTGGCCGTACCCAGGGCGACTGGATCCTCAAGGCGCGGCTCACCGGTTCCGGGTGCGAGGTCGACGCGACGCTGCCGCTGGCCGTGTCGTGCGCCGCCGACGGTGCCCGACCGGTGGTGCTCGACACGCGGCAGCCGCCGCCACGCCCGGCTCCCCCGCCGGTCAGGACCGGCCCGTGGCAGCGGCTGAAGCGGGCCGTTCGCCGCGGTCTCTCCCGCGGTCCCGGGCGATCGGTTCGCAGTTCGTAAGGTTTGCCGGCTGACACGCCGCGACCAGCCGCGAAAGACTGGGAACATGCTCAGTCGCCTGTTCCGTACCCCGTTGACGTGGATCGCGCTCACCGTCCTGGCCGCCGGCTCGGCCTTCGGCCTGTACTGGTTCCAGCCCTGGAAGCTGCTGACCGACGCCGAGGTGTCCGAACGACTGACGACGGTAGCCACCCCGGCGAGTTCCACCGCACCGACCGGTTCCGCCGTACCGACCGGTTCCGCCGTACCGACCGGTTCCGCCGCGCCCGCCTCCCCCGACGCCCCGGCGGCGACGCTGGTCAGCTCCGGCGATTTCGTCAGTCACGAACACGACACCTCCGGCAGCGCGCGCATCGTGCGCACCGCCGACGGGCGGCACCGGCTGGAGTTGGTCGGTCTGAACACCTCCAACGGCCCGGACCTGCGGGTCTGGTTGACCGACCAGCCGGTGATCGAGGGCCGGGACGGGTGGCACGTGTTCGACGACGGCCGCTGGGTCGAGTTGGGACGGCTCAAGGGCAATCGCGGCGACCAGGGCTACGCGATCCCGGACGACGTCAAGCTGACCGACCTGACAAGCGTCTCCATCTGGTGCAAGCGTTTCGCGGTCTCGTTCGGGGCGGCCACCCTGGGCTGAGGTCGCGCGGGTACGACGTCGCACGGAGCGACCGGCGACCGGGCACCGCCTGCTCGGTTGCCGGCCGGGGTGAGCAGTCGATAGACGGGACGACGGGCACCCGTCGGCGCCGGCGGCCCGGCGGACGTGGTGGCGCTCTCGACCGATCGGCGGCCGGCTGCGAAACTGTGTGCCGGTCGCCGGAGTTGGGGGTCTGATGAGCAACGGGTGGGTGCTGCCCGACGAGGTGCTGCGGGAGGCACCGACGTACACGCCGCGTCCCGGTGAGCTCGCGGATCTCGAGCTGCTGCTGATCGGTGCGTACGCGCCGCTGACCGGCTTCATGACCCGGGCCGACCTGGTCTCGGTCAGCCGCCGGGGCCGGCTGGTCGACGGCACCCCGTGGCCGGTCGCCGTCACCCTGCAGGTGCCCACGACGCTGGCACAGCAGCTAGACCTCACCGACCCGGCCCGTCGGGCCCTGGTGCTCACCGACAGCGAGGGCGCGCCGATGGCGGCCCTGGAGGTGGCCGACGTCTGGCCGATCCGCGACGCGGTGGCCGGGGTCGGCGGCACCGTACGCCGGCTGGGCGACGGCGCTCACGGCCCGTTCCAGCGGTTGCGGCGTACGCCCGAGGAGATCCGCGCGTTGCTGCCGCCGGGTCGGGTGCTCGGGGTGGTCGCCGACCGCCCGCTGCACCGGCCGCAACTGGCCCAGATCGCGCACGCGGTACGTACCCTGAGCGCCCACTTGTTGATCATGATTCCGGTGGGCGAGGACGGCACCGGCGGACTGCCGCCGGAGGCGCTGGTCCGCAGCGTGTTCGCCGCCCGGGACCGGATGCCTCCGGCGACCCTGGTCGCCGTGCCGTTCTCCCGGCGACGCGACGAGATCAGTGACGCCCTGCTGCTGGCCCGGGTCTCCGCCGCGTACGGCGTCACCCACCTGCTCTCCACCGGCGAGATGCTCTCCGGGGCCGGCCTGCGGGTGCTGGTGCCCCGCGAGCTGGCCTACGACAACCGGGACGGCCAGTGGCGCTGGCGCGACGACATTCCGCCGCGCAACCGGCGACTGGCGCTCAGCCAGGCGGAGATCGAAGACCTGCTGGACCGCGGTTTCCCGCTGCCCGAGTGGCACACCCCTCCGGCGGTGGCCAAGGAGTTGAGTCGGGCCCGGCCGCCCCGGCGGCACCGTGGCCTGGTGGTGTTCCTGACCGGGCTCTCCGGTTCCGGCAAGTCGACCGTCGCCCGAGGGCTCGCCGACGCGCTGCGCGAGGAGGGCGAGCGTACGGTCACGCTGCTCGACGGCGACGTGGTTCGTCGCGAGCTGACCGCCGGGCTGGGCTTCAGCCGGGCCGACCGGGACACGAACGTGCGACGGATCGGATGGGTCGCCGCCGAGATCGCCCGGCACCACGGGATCGGCATCTGCTGCCCGATCGCCCCGTACGCCCAGGCCCGGGCGATCGCCCGGGAGATGGCGGTGGCCGCGGGCGCCGGGTTCGTGCTGGTGCACGTCGCCACGCCACTGGAGGTCTGCGAGAAGCGCGACCGCAAGGGCCTGTACGCCCGGGCCAGGGCGGGACTGCTCACCGGGATGACCGGCATCGACGACCCGTACGAGGAGCCGACCGACGCGGATCTGGTGCTGGACACCACCGATCTGGCCGTCGACGAAGCGGTGCAGCGGGTCCTGCACCACCTGACCGAGACCGGTTGGGTGGAGCCGCGCCTGCCCGCGCTCTGACGCCGGGGATCGCCCTTCCGGTGATCGACTCCGCGCGCTAGTGTTTGTTTCTGTTCGACTGCGTTCGATCATGTGACAACGGGGAGGGTCGATGCTCGCGCGGCAACGCCATACGGCGATCCTCGACCGGGTCCGGGTGACCGGCGGCGTGCGCGTCGGCGAGCTGGCCGCCGAGTTCGGCGTCTCCGAGATGACCGTCCGCCGCGACCTGGACCTGCTGCACGAACGTGGGCTGCTCGCCAAGGTGCACGGTGGCGCCACCGTCGCCGGCGCCACCGACGAGCCAGGCTTCCAGGCCAAGTCGGTACGCCAGCAGGCCGAGAAGACGGCGATCGCGGCGCGGGCCGCCCAGCTGGTCCGCCCCGGAGCGGCGGTCGCGCTCTCCGCCGGCACCACCACCGCCGAGCTGGCCCGGCATCTGGTCGACGTGCCGGCGCTGACCGTGGTGACCAACTCGCTGCCGGTGGCCGACATCCTGCACGAGCGGGGCCGCGCCGACCAGACGGTGGTGCTGACCGGTGGGGTACGCACTCCCTCCGACGCCCTGGTCGGGCCGCTTGCCGTCGGCGCCGTCCGCACCCTGCACCTCGACCTGCTCTTCCTCGGCGTGCACGGGATAACCGAGCGGACCGGTTTCACCACCCCGAACCTGACCGAGGTTGAGACGAACCGGGCGCTCGTCGCGGCGGCGGACCGGTTGGTGGTGCTCGCCGACCACACCAAGTGGCAGACGGTGGGCATCTCCGCCATCGCCGACCTGGGCACGGCGGATGTGCTGGTCACCGACGACCGGTTGACGCCGCAGGCCCGACGACTGCTCAGCGACCGGGTCGGCGAGCTGATCGTCGTGCCGGTCCCCGACGGCGGGACACCCCGATGAAACGTACGGCGATCAGGCTGGCCGACGGCCGCGAGCTGATCTACTTCGACGAGCGCGACGACGCCGTCCGGGACCAGCCGGACCGGCGCCCGTTGCCACCTCCCCCGCCCGCCTCCCAACTGCGCTACGACCCGCTCACCGACGAGTGGGTGGCGCTGGCGGTGCACCGGCAGACGCGGACCTTCCTCCCCCCGGCCGACCAGTGCCCGCTGTGCCCCTCGACGGCGGACCGGCTCAGCGAGATCCCGGCCCCGGAGTACGCGGTCGCGGTCTTCGAGAACCGGTTCCCGGCGCTGAGCGAGCGGGTGGTGGCGGAGCCGGCGGCGATCACCCCGTTCACCGCGGCCCGACCGGGGCAGGGGCGCTGCGAGGTGGTCTGCTTCACCGACGACCACGACGCCTCCTTCGCCGCGCTGCCGCCGGGCCGGGTGCGTACCGTGCTGGACGCGCTGGCCGACCGGACCACGGTGCTCGGCAAGCTCCCCGGCGTCGAGCAGGTCTTCTGCTTCGAGAACCGGGGCGTGGAGATCGGGGTGACGCTGCACCACCCGCACGGGCAGATCTACGCGTACCCGTTCGTCACCCCCCGGACGCGGTCGCTGCTGGACGCGGCCCGCCGACACGCCGAGCGCACCGGTGGCGGCAATCTCTACGCCGACGTGCTGGCCGCCGAACGCGCCACCGGCGAGCGGGTGGTGGCGGCGAACCAGCACTGGACGGCGTACGTCCCGGCAGCCGCCCGGTGGCCGTTCGAGGTGCACCTCGCGCCGCACCGGGCGGTGCCCGACCTGCCGGCGCTCAGCGACGCGGAACGCGACGCGTTCGGGCCGCTCTACCTGGACCTGCTACGTCGCTTCGACGGGCTGTTCGACACGCCCATGCCCTACATCGCCGCCTGGCACCAGGCACCGGTACGCGTCGGGCGGGAGCTGGGGCATCTGCACCTGCAACTGTTCAGCGTCCGGCGGGCCGTCGACAAGCTGAAGTACCTGGCCGGCTCGGAGTCGGCCATGGGGGTCTTCATCAACGACATCGCCCCGGAACGGGCCGCCGAGCTACTGCGCGCGGTGTGACGGACGGTCGGCGCAGGGCACCGCGCCGGCCCGCGCCCGGTGTCCTGCGCCGGCCGGGGCTGAGGACAGCAGGGCGCGGGGGGCCCGGGACAGGGCCCCCCGCAGGGAAGGGACGGCTGGCTGTACTCGACAGCCGGGAAGGCTGGCTGCTGGGCACGCGCGTCGCGCGGTGGCGACGGTCAACCTTCCTGGACGGGACTGGCATCTCGTCCACCCAGGTCAACGAGGCGCGCCGGACGAAGTGACGCCGGCTGGCGCGTCCGGTCGCGACACGCCGCCGTTCCGGGATACGCCGAGCCCGCCGGCGCTCGGGCCGGCGGGCTCGGCGTACCGCGGGTGAGCCTCAGGCGGCCAGGCGGCGCGCCAGGTTCTCGTCGAGCGTGTTCATGAACTCGTCGGTGGTCTGCCACGGAGCGTCGCGGGAGATCAGCAGCGCGAGGTCCTTGGTCATCTGGCCGCCCTCGACGGTGTCGACGATGACCTGCTCCAGGGTGTTGGCGAACTCGGTGACCGCCGGGGTGTCGTCCAGCTTGCCCCGGTGGGCCAGGCCCCGGGTCCAGGCGTAGATCGACGCGATCGGGTTGGTCGAGGTCTTCTCGCCCTTCTGCCACTGCCGGTAGTGCCGGGTGACGGTGCCGTGGGCGGCCTCGGCCTCGACGGTGCGACCGTCGGGCGAGAGCAGGACGGAGGTCATCAGGCCGAGCGAGCCGAAGCCCTGCGCGACGGTGTCGGACTGCACGTCACCGTCGTAGTTCTTGCAGGCCCAGACGTAGCCGCCCTCCCACTTGAGCGCGGCGGCGACCATGTCGTCGATCAGCCGGTGCTCGTAGGTGAGCCCGGCGGCGTCGAACTCGGCCTTGAACTCGTTCTCGAACACCTCGGCGAAGATGTCCTTGAACCGCCCGTCGTACGCCTTGAGGATGGTGTTCTTGGTGGACATGTAGACCGGGTAGTTGCGGTCCAGGCCGTAGCGGAACGAGGCGCGGGCGAAGTCCCGGATCGAGTCGTCGTAGTTGTACATGCCCATCGCGATGCCGCCGCCGGGGAAGTTGGCGACCTCCATCTCGACCGGCTCCGAGCCGTCGGCGGGGGTGTAGGTGATGGTCACCGTGCCCGGGCCGGGGACCACGAAGTCGGTGGCCTTGTACTGGTCGCCGTGGGCGTGCCGGCCGATGATGATCGGCTTGGTCCAGCCGGGCACGAGCCGCGGCACGTTGGACATGATGATCGGCTCGCGGAAGACCACGCCGCCGAGGATGTTGCGGATGGTGCCGTTCGGCGACCGCCACATCTTCTTCAGCCCGAATTCCTCCACCCGGGCCTCGTCCGGGGTGATGGTGGCGCACTTGACGCCGACGCCGTGCTCGGCGATGGCGTTGGCGGCGTCGACGGTCACCTGGTCGTCGGTGGCGTCGCGGTGCTGGATCGAAAGGTCGTAGTAGTGCAGGTCGACGTCGAGGTAGGGCAGGATCAGCTGCTCCCGGATCTGCTTCCAGATGATCCGGGTCATCTCGTCGCCGTCGAGCTCCACGACCGGGTTGTTTACCTTGATCTTCGCCATCGGCCGGCGCTCCTCTCGGGTGACATGCTCAAGCAGTACGAGCGTACTGGATCGGCTCGGACGAGGAACGCCGCGCCCGCCGGTCGATCCGCACCGGCGGCGCCGGCGCCACGGACGGGCACCGGGCCCGGGGAGGCAGTACCCCCGCCGGGCCCGGTGCACACCAGCACCCGGACCGGCCGGCTCAGTCAGCGACCTCCGGCCCGTGCACCCACTGCACGAGTTGCAGGAGCACCCCGTTGGGGTCGGTGACCTGGAAGAAGCGCTCACCCCACGGCTCGGTCTGGATCGGGGTGGCGATCGGCACCCCGGCGGCGGTGAGCCGGGCGTACTCGGCGTCGATGTCGTCGACGACGAAGGCGACGAGCACCCCCTCGGCCCGCTGCGTCCGCAGGCTTTCCGGCTGGAGACTGGCCAACCCGGTACGCAGGAAGATCAGGTTGAACCCGACGTCGTCCCGGGCCAGCGAGACGAAGCCGTCGGCGGACATCTGCTCGTGGAATCCGAAGTACTGCTTGACGAACGCGGCCGAGGCCGGCACGTCCTCGACGTTCAGCGAGATCGCCGATGCCGTGATCTGCACGCGCACCCCCTGTGCGGAGACAATAACTACGTACATTGTACAACGTACTGCGTACGGCGAGCCGACCTGCGAAGATCGTGGGGTGCCCGACCACCGCACCGGAGGCGGAGACCCCGCTCACACCCTGCGCCTGCTCTGGCGCCAGACCGGCGACGTCCCTCGTCGCGGCCCCCGCCCGGGCCGCTCACTCGACGACATCGTGACCGCCGCGATCGAGCTGGCGGACACCGAAGGGCTGGACGCGGTGACCATGCGCGCGCTCGCCCAGGCCGTCGGCGTCGCGCCGATGACCCTCTACACGTACGTTCCGGGCAAGGCCGAGCTGCTCGACCTGATGCTGGACGCCCTCTACACCGGCATGCCCCGGCCGGACCGCTCCGGCGACCCCTGGCGGGCGCGGGTGGCGGCGGTGGCGGCGGACAACCGGGCCCTCTTCACCGCCCACCCCTGGGCGGCCGAGGTCGCCACCGGTCGCCCGCCGCTCGGGCCGGGCCAGATGGCCAAGTACGAGTACGAGCTGCGTGCCTTCGACGGCACCGGGCTGGACGACGTGGCCCGCGACGCCGCGTTGACCTTCGTCCTCGACTTCGTGCGGGCTGCCGCCCGCTCGGCGGCCGAGTCGCGCTCCGCCCAGCAGGCGAGCGCCTGGACGGACGAACAGTGGTGGACGGCGAACGCGCCCCTGTTGGCGCAGGTGCTCGACGAGCGGCGCTTTCCGACCGCCGTCCGGGTCGGCGCCGCGGCCGGTGCCGCGCAGAACGCCGCATACCACCCCGACCAGGCGTACGAGTTCGGCCTGACCCGCGTCCTCGACGGCCTGACGACCCTGATCGCCACCGCCCAACCGCCGCAATGACCAGGAGGTTCGCCTCTCGGATCAACTGTCCGAGACGCGAACCTCCGGGTCAGCTCAGCTCGTCGGGGTCACATGGACGCGACGTCAGCCTGCTTGGCGCGGACGGCCTCGGCGGCCTCCTTGAGAGCGGCCAGTTCGTCGGCGTCGAGGTCGGTCTCCACCACGCGCTTGACGCCCTGGGCACCGATCTCGGCCTCCACCCCGAGGTAGACACCGGAGATGCCGTACTCGCCGTCCACCCAGGCACAGACCGGCATGACCTCGCCCGAGTCCTCGGCGACGGCCTTCGCCATCCGGGCCGCCGCCGCCGACGGCGCGTAGTACGCCGACCCGGTCTTGAGCAGCGCCACCACCTCGGCGCCACCGTTGCGGGTACGCACGACCAGGTCCTCGATCTGCTCGGCCGGCATCACCTCACGCAGCGGCTTGCCGTTCACACTGCTCTGCGACGGCACCGGAACCATGGTGTCGCCGTGCGAACCCAGGGTGAGCGTCTTCACCGACTTCACCGGTACCTGCAACGCCTCGGCGACGAAGTTGGTGAACCGGGCGGTGTCCAGCATGCCGGCCTGGCCGAGCACCCGGTTGCGCGGGAACTGGGTGGCGATCTGGGCCAACGCGGTCATCTCGTCCAGCGGGTTGGAGACCACGATGACCACGGCGTTCGGCGCGTACTTGGCCACGTTCTCGGCGACCTGGCGGACGATCTTGGCGTTGGTCTCCAGCAGGTCCATCCGGCTCATCCCGGGCTTACGCGGCAGACCGGCGGTGATGACGACCACGTCCGAGCCCTCGATGCCCTCGTAGCCCTCACCGTTCGGGCCGGTGGTGACGCCGACCACCTTGCTCTCGAAGCCCTCCACGGCACGCGACTGGTTGAGGTCGAGAGCGATGCCCGCGGGCTTGCCCTCGATGATGTCGGTGATCACGACGGTGTCGAAGACGTCGTACTCGGCCAGGCGCTGCGCGGTGGTGGAGCCGTAGAACCCGGCCCCGACGACAGTGACCTTCTTACCCATGGTCGTCCCACTCCCTGATACCAGTCGGTTTTCCGGACCGTATCAGCCATCCTGGCACCGATCGGGCCAGGGGCGGACGGTTATGGGCGTTCGGCCCGCTCCACGACGTTCGTGAGCAGCATCGCGCGGGTCATCGGGCCGACACCACCGGGCATCGGCACCAGCTTGCCGGCCACCTCGGCGACGTCCGGGTCCACGTCACCGGTGTAGCGGCCCTTGCCGTCCGCGCCGATCACCCGGGTGATGCCCACGTCGACCACGACGGCACCAGGGGTGACCATGTCCACGGTGAGCAGGCCGGGCACCCCCGCCGCGACGATCACGACGTCGGCGGCCCGGGTGTGCGCGGCCAGGTCCAGCGTGCCGGTGTGGCAGAGGGTGACGGTGGCGTTCTCACTTCGCCGCGTCAGCAGCAACCCAAGCGGGCGCCCGACGGTGTTGCCCCGGCCGACCACGGCCACGTTGGCGCCGCGCAGCGGAACGTCGTGCCGGCGGAGCAGTTCCACGATGCCGCGCGGGGTGCAGGGCAGCGGCGCGTCGTAGCCGAGCACCAGCCGACCCAGGTTGACCGGGTGCAGGCCGTCGGCGTCCTTGTCCGGGTCGATCAGCTCCAGCACCCGCTGCGTGTCCAGGTGCGCCGGCAACGGCAGTTGGACGATGTAGCCGTGGCAGGCGGGATCGGCGTTCAGCTCGGCGAGGACCTGGTCGACCTGTGCCTGGGTGGCGTCGGCCGGCAACTCGCGGCGGATGGAGGCGATCCCGACCTCGGCGCAGTCCCGGTGCTTGCCGTTGACGTACGCCTGGGAGCCCGGGTCGGACCCGACCAGCACCGTGCCGAGCCCTGGCACGGTCCCCCGTTCCGCCAGCGCCTTCACCCGCGCCCGCAGCTCGTCCTTGATCTCGGCCGCGGTCGCCTTGCCGTCCAGAAGCGTCGCCGTCACGAGCAGATCGTCTCACGTCCACCGTCACCGGCTCCCCCGACCTCGGCGACCCGACCGGTCGGCCACGGTCGGCACCCGGCGAGCGGCTCGGTGGCCCGGCGTGGTGATGGGGGGTGGCGCCTGCCGGGGGCGCCAGCCGACCCCCGACTACTTTTAGTTACGTGGTGTTAATCACCTAGCGTGACGGCTTGTGTGGCGCCGCACAGCAATTCCGGACTGTGGGGCACGAAGGCGCACAATCCGACGATCATGTCGAGTCACCACCAGGCCACCCCAACCTGCCTCCGACGCCACCGAGCCACGTCATACCACCGCACCTCAGAGCAGGTAGACGCGGATTCGCGTAGCACGGGCCCAGCAGACCGACAAGACCGGGGGTGGCATTCCGTTACCCCTTCGCAACCACTGCGTTGCCGAGCTGCGGCATTCGACCTACCGTTGCCGGTCGTTGCGCAGCGTCACCCAATGCCGGGCCCGACTGCGCAGCGTAATGGAGATGAGGAGGCTAGATGCGTGTTCGTAGGCTCGCCGCCTGGACCGCCCTCCCGCTCGCGGTGACCCTGGGCCTGGTGGCCTGCGGCTCGGGCGGCGACGGCGGATCCGGCGAGAGCGACCCCAACGCGGCCGTGCGGATCGAGATCGCCGAGCCGCAGCACCTGGTGCCGACAAACACCAACGAGACGAGTGGCTCTCAGGTGCTCGCCGCCCTGTTCAGCCCGCTTGTCGACTACGACGAGGCCCACAAGCCGTACGAGGTGGCCGCCGAGTCGATCACGTCCGAGGACAACACCACCTGGACGGTCAAGCTCAAGGACGGCTACACCTTCCACAACGGCGAGCAGGTGACCGCCGACAACTACGTCGACGCCTGGAACTACGGCGCGTACGCGCCGAACGGGCAGAACTCCAGCTACTTCTTCGAGAAGATCGCCGGCTACGACGACCTGCAGGGTGAGAACCCGAAGGCCGAGACGCTCAGCGGGCTGAAGCAGGTCGACGACCTGACCTTCACCGTCACGCTCTCGCAGCCGTACAGCGAGTTCAAGTCGATGCTCGGCTACACCGCCTTCTACCCGTTGCCGGAGGCCGCGTTCAGCGCTCCCGGCGAGCTGGCCGAGGGCTTCGAGCAGGCGCCGATCGGCCAGGGTCCGTTCAAGATGAAGGGCACCTGGCAGCACGACGCCAAGGTCGAGGTCGAGCGGTACGACGCCTTCCCCGGCGAGCAGCCGAAGGTGGCCGGCGTCGAGTTCCGGATCTACCAGCAGCTCACCGCGGCGTACGCGGACGTGCTGTCGGACAACCTCGACGTGATCAAGACCATCCCGACGGAGAACCTCTCCACCGCCGGCACCGACCTGGGCGACCGCTTCCTGCAGAGCCCGGCGTCCTCGCTGCACTTCCTGGCGTTCCCGACCTTCCAGGAGGAGTTCAGCAACCCGGACGTGCGCAAGGCCATCTCGATGGCGATCGACCGCGAGGAGATCACCCGGTCGATCTTCAAGGACTCGCAGCAGCCGGCCCGCGCGTTCGTCTCCCCGGCCGTCGCCGGCTACCGGGAGAACACCGTCGGCGCCGCGGGTGAGTTCGACCCGGCCAAGGCCAAGTCGCTCTACCAGGCCGCCGGCGGACCGTCGAAGATCACCCTGTCCTACAACGGCGACGGTGGTCACAAGGACTGGATCGACGCCACCTGCAACCAGCTCAAGGCCAACCTGGGCGTGGACTGCGTCGGCAGCGCCGAGCCCAAGTTCGCCGACCTGCTGACCAAGGTCAAGGCCAAGCAGCCGGTGGGCCTGTTCCGGATGGGCTGGATCATGGACTACCCGTCCATGGAGAACTACCTGGGCCCGCTGTACAGCACCAACGGTTCGTCGAACTACTACGGCTACAGCAACCCGGACTTCGACCGGCTGCTCGCCGAGGGCGCCAGCGCCCCCAGCGAGGAGGAGGCGATCAAGAAGTACCAGGAGGCCGAGGACCTGCTGGCCGAGGACCTGCCGGTCGTACCGCTGCGGTTCGGCCAGAACAACTTCGGTCACTCGACGAAGGTCAAGAACGTCGAGATGGATCTCTTCGACCGGGTCAACCTGACCAAGATCGAAGCCATCAGGTAACACCCACGCTTGCGGGTCGGGTCATCGCGAGGTGACCCGACCCGCCACGCGGTTCGCACCTTTTCAGAGAGACTGCCAAGTATGTTCCGCTTCATCGTGCGGCGTCTGCTCCAGATGGTCCTGGCCTTCTTCGGGACCACGCTGATCGTCTACGCGCTGATGTTCGCCGGTCAGGGTGACCCGATCCAGGCGCTCGCCGGCGAGCGCCCGGTCACCGCCGCACAGCGGGCGTACCTCACGGAGAAGTACCACCTGGACGCCACCGGCGTCGGCGGCTTCTTCTACCGGTACTTCGACTACATCTCCAACCTGCTCCGCGGCGACCTGGGCGAGTCGCTCACCGGACGGTCGATCGGCGACATCCTCGCCGCCGCCTGGCCCGTCACCATCAGGTTGGCCCTGATCGCCATCGCGGTCGCGGTCATCTTCGGCGTCACCGCCGGCGTCCTCGCCGGCATCCGGCGGGCCAGCATCTTCGACAACGCCACCCTGCTGCTGACCCTGCTGGTGCTCGGCATCCCGACGATCGTGCTCGCCCCGCTGGCGCAGTACTTCCTGGGCGTCAAGTGGCAGGTCTTCCCGCCCACCGCCGGCGCCGACCCCGACTTCTACGCGCTGCTGCTGCCCGGCATCGTGCTCGGCTCACTCTCCCTGGCCACCGCGCTGCGGCTGACCCGTACCTCGGTGGCCGAGAACCTGCGCGCCGACTACGTACGCACCGCCCGGTCGAAGGGCCTGCCGAACCGGCGGGTGGTCAGCGTGCACGTGCTGCGCAACTCGCTCATCCCGGTGATCACCTTCCTCGGCGTCGAGGTCGGCAACCTGATGAGCGGCGCGATCATCACCGAGGGTGTGTTCAACATTCCCGGCGTCGGCTTCAACCTCTTCCGCGGCATCCGCACCGAGGACGGCCCGCTGGTGGTCGGCATCGTCAGCGTGCTCGTCGTGGTCTACCTGGTCGCCAACCTGGTGGTCGACATCCTGTACGCCGTCCTGGACCCGAGGATCCGCTATGAGTGAGCACAGCGAGGTGGCAGCCGCGTGAGCGACTTCGAGACGGTGGCGGCGTCGGAGAACCAGGCCGCGCGGCGTGGGCCCTCCGGGGAGCCGGGCACGCCGAACCAGGTGGGGCGCCCCCGCAAGCCGCGCAGCCTGGCCGGTGACGCCTGGCGCGACCTGCGCCGCAAGCCGATCTTCTGGATCAGCCTGCTCCTGGTGCTGCTGGTGACCGCGATGGCCGCCGTGCCCGGCCTGTTCACCAGCAACGACCCCGCCGACTGCGTGCTGTCCCGGCAGCACGCGGCGCCCTCCGGCGGAGCCATCTTCGGGTACGACTTCCAGGGCTGCGACACGTACGCCCGGGCGGTCTACGGCGCTCGGGCGTCGCTGCTGGTCGGTGCGCTGAGCGCGCTGTTCACCGGCCTGATCGCGCTGGTCGTGGGGATGCTCGCCGGATACTTCGGCGGCTGGGTCG
Source organism: Verrucosispora sp. WMMC514 (assembly GCF_027497295.1). Lineage (NCBI taxonomy): Bacteria > Bacillati > Actinomycetota > Actinomycetes > Micromonosporales > Micromonosporaceae > Micromonospora > Verrucosispora sp. WMMC514. The sequence goes on from NZ_CP114906.1 coordinate 1,481,619, forward strand.
ACGCGGTGCTCTCCCGGGTGATCGACATCGTGCTCGGCATCCCGCTGCTGCTGGCCGCGATCGTCCTGCTCAAGCGCATCGGCAGCGACAGCGCCACGGTACGCGTCGCCGCGGTCATCTTCGTGCTGGCCGTGCTCGGCTGGACCACCGCCGCCCGGGTGGTCCGTTCCTCGGTGATCACCGCCCGGGAGCAGGACTACGTGGCCGCGGCCCGGATGTTGGGGGCCGGCAACGGGCGGATCATGTGGCGGCACATCCTGCCGAACGCGCTCGCCCCGGCCATCGTGGTACTGACCATCGCGCTCGGCTCGTTCATCGCCGCCGAGGCGACGCTGTCCTTCCTCGGCATCGGGCTGCGGGAGCCCACCATCTCCTGGGGCATCGAGATCAACAACGGTCGGGTGCACATGCGGGAGTCGGCGACCCCGCTGGTGGTCCCGTCGACCTTCCTGGCGCTGACCGTCCTGGCCTTCATCATGCTCGGCGACGCGATCCGCGACGCCTTCGACCCGAAGCTCCGGTGATCCCCTCATGAGTCAGCACGCCGTACGGCCGACGCCGGCCTCGCCCACTCCGCCCGGCGGGCACCTGCTGGAGGTGCGCGACCTGCACGTCGAGTTCCGCACCGGCGAGGGTGTGGCCAAGGTGATCAACGGGGTCAGTTACCACCTGGACCCGGGCGAGACGCTCGCGGTGCTGGGCGAGTCCGGCTCCGGCAAGTCCGTCACCGCCCAGGCCATCATGGGCATCCTGGACACCCCGCCGGCACACATCAGCTCGGGCGAGATCCGCTACTCCGGCCGCGACCTGCTCGGCCTGCCGGAGGAGCAGCGCCGGCAGATCCGGGGCAAGGAGATCGCGATGATCTTCCAGGACGCGCTCTCCGCACTGAACCCGGTCTTCCCCGTCGGCTGGCAGATCGGCGAGACGCTACGCCAGCGACTCGGGATGTCCCGCGCGGACGCCCGCCGCCGTTCGGTGGAGCTGATGGACCTGGTGCAGATCCCGGCGGCGGCACGGCGGATCGGGGACTACCCGCACCAGTTCTCCGGCGGCATGCGGCAGCGGGTGATGATCGCGATGGCCCTGGCGATGGAGCCGAAGGTGCTCATCGCGGACGAGCCCACCACCGCGCTGGACGTCACCGTGCAGGCCCAGATCATGGACCTCCTCGCCGACCTGCGGCGGAACCTGGACATGGCGATGATCCTGATCACCCACGACCTCGGTGTGGTCGCCGACGTCGCGGACCGGATCGCGGTCATGTACGCGGGCCGGATCGTCGAGCACGCCGACGTCCGCTCGCTGTATCGGGCGCCCGCCCACCCGTACACCAAGGGTCTGCTGGACTCGATCCCGCGCCTGGACCAACGGGGCGGAAGGCTGTCCACCATCCGTGGCCTGCCACCCAACCTGATGCGCATCCCCAGCGGTTGTCCCTTCCACCCCCGGTGCCCGTACGTGCAGCAGGTCTGTGTGGACGTGGTGCCGCACGACCTGGTCCTCGGCGACGGCCGGACCAGCGCGTGCCACTTCGCCCAGGAGGTACGTGATGACCGCGCCGGCTAGCCCCACCACGGTTCGCGGCGAGACCCTCCTCGACGTCAACCACGTGGTCAAGCATTTCCCGATCACGCAGGGAGTGGTGTTCAAGAAGAAGACCGGTGCGGTCAAGGCCGTCGACGGGGTGAGCTTCCAACTGCGCCGGGGCGAGACGCTGGGCATCGTCGGCGAGTCGGGCTGCGGCAAGTCCACGCTGGCCCGGCTGCTGATGCGGCTGGAGAAACCGACCGCCGGACGCGCCACCCTGGCCGGTCGGGATCTGTTCGCCGCCTCCGGCGGTGAGCTGCGCCGGATCCGACGCAACATGCAGATGGTGATGCAGGATCCGTACACCTCGCTGAACCCACGGATGACCGTCGGCGACATCATCGGCGAGCCGTTCGAGATCCATCCGGAGGCGGCCCCGAAGGGCAGCCGCCAGCGACGGGTCCAGGAACTGCTCGACGTCGTCGGGTTGAACCCGGAACACATCAACCGGTATCCGCACCAGTTCTCCGGCGGTCAACGCCAGCGCATCGGCATCGCCCGCGCGTTGGCGCTGCGGCCCGAGGTGATCGTCTGCGACGAGCCGGTCTCCGCGCTGGACGTCTCCATCCAGGCGCAGGTGATCAACCTGCTGGAGGAGCTTCAGGACGAGTTGGGCCTGTCCTACATCTTCATCGCGCACGACCTGTCGGTGGTGCGGCACATCTCCGACCGGATCGCGGTGATGTACCTGGGCCGGATCGTGGAGATCGGCACCGAGGACGAGATCTACGATCGGGCCACCCACCCGTACACCCAGGCGCTGCTCTCCGCGGCACCGGTGCCGGACCCGGATGCGCGGGGACATCGCAGCATCATCCGGCTGCGTGGTGACGTGCCGAGCCCGGCGGACCCGCCGAGCGGCTGCCACTTCCGTACCAGGTGCTGGAAGGCCCAGGACATCTGCGCCACCCAGGACCCGCAGGCGGTGCCGCGGGCCGCCGACCCGCACCCCTCGGCCTGCCACTTCGCCGAACTCCGCCCGGGACGGTGAGCACGAACCTCCCTCCCCAGTGGATACTGCGGCATCGAAGAGGCACCCGATGACGGATGGCGATCCGGTGCTCACTCACTAGGGTCTACAGCCGTGACGCAGGTGGCGCTACGACCGACGACGGGCCCCACGGTCGGGGCCGCCGCGACGAACAGTCGGATCACCGTGCGGTTCGTGCAGGCCACCGTGGTGGTCGCCGCACTCGGCACCGCCTGGTGCGTCGCGAACTTCACGGTCGGTGCCGGTACCGAGGCGCTGGCGTACCTGTTCGTTCCGGTCGGCGGGGTGTTCGCCGCCGGGTCCGTCGTACACCTGCTCCGCCACGCCGACCTCGACCCGGTCACCCGACGCTTCTGGCGTGCGCTCCTCGTCGCGGCGGTCACCATCACCATCGGGTACGGCTGGCTGGCGCTGGACATGCTGACGCACGCAGCCGAGGCCCGTACCCGAAGCATGCCCTTGCCGGCGGCGGCCTGCGTGGCGATCGGATTCGTCGTCGCCATCTGGGCGGTGGCCCGGGTGCCGGTCGCCGAGACCGGCGGTGTCGAGCGATGGCGCATCCTGCTCGACCGCACGATCGCGTTCCTCGGCTGCGCGGCCCTGCTCTGCTACATCGGGCTGGCCCCGATGCTGACCGCTGACGAGGCGTGGAGCCGGCAGGCGATGGCGCTGGTCGGGCTCGCCTTCCTGGTCGCGGTCGGCGCCGCGACGAAGGTGTCCTTCGTCGCCGGCGGTCCGGTCGACCGGGTCGCCCTGCGGTTCGTCGCGGCCAGCGGCGGCGTCACCGCCGCGATCGTCGCCGTGCTGGCAGTCCGGTACGGGTACGTCGCCGGCATTCCCGCCCAGGCGGTCGTGATGCCGCTGACCCCGGTCTTCTTCACCCTCGGTGTCCGGGCGCAGTGGCGGGCCCGTCTCGGTGTCCGCCGCGATCGGACCCCCAACGGCGTGCTGCTGCCGTACCTGGCGGTGGTGGCGGTCGACGTGCCGCTGCTCGCCGTCGCGTTCGGCGCCCCGCTGACCTGGCCGGTCCGGGTGGTCCTGATCGCCGCCGTGGTGGTGACCGCGCTGGTCAGCGTCCGGCAGTTCATCGCCTATCGGGAGAACGCCCGGCTGCTGCGCAACACCCGTCTCCAGGAGGAGCGCCTGCAGTACGAGGTCAGCCACGACGGCCTCACCGGGCTGGCCAACCGGGCGCTGTTCCGGGACCGGCTCGCGTCCGCACTCACCGCCACGACACCCGCGTCGGTGCTCCTGGTCGACCTGGACGACTTCAAGACCGTCAACGACCTGCTCGGGCACGGCGTCGGTGACCGGCTGCTCGTGTCGGTCGCCGAGCTGCTGCGGGCCGAGGTCGGCGACGACGGCCTGCCGGTACGGGTCGCCGGTGACGAGTTCGCCGTCCTGCTCACCGGCCCGCACGCCGACCCCGAGGAGTTGGCCGGCCGGCTGCTGGCCGCACTCGACCAGCCGATCAGCCAGCACCGCCTGCTGGTGCAGGCCAGCATCGGCATCGCCGACGCCGGGCCCGGAGCCACCGTCGACTCGGTGCTGCGGGACGCCGACGTGGCCATGTACACGGCCAAGCAGCGCGGGAAGGCCAGCTACGTACGGTACGTGGACGGCATGGGTGAGCCGGTACTGGCGCACATGCAGCTCGGCGGCGAACTGCGGCGGGCCCTGGACGACAACGAGCTGCGGGTCGTCTACCAGCCGATCCTGCGGCTCGACGACAACTGGCTGGTCGGGGTGGAGGCGTTGGTCCGCTGGCACCACCCGACGCGCGGGCTCGTCGGACCGGCCGAGTTCATCCCGGCCGCCGAACGGACCGGTCTGATCGTGCCGCTGGGCCGGTTCGTGCTGCGCGAGACGTGCCGCCAGGCGGCGGCGTGGTCCCGGGAGTTCGGGCCGGACGCACTCCGGGAGGCGGGCCTGAACGTCTCCGCCCGGCAACTGCACGATCCCGACTTCGTCTCCGACGTGACCGCCGCGCTGGCCGACAGCGGGCTGCCCTGCGAACGGCTGGTGCTGGAGGTGACCGAGTCGGCGGTGCTGCGCGGTCAACAGGTCTCCCGGACCCTCTTCGAACTCGACCGGATGGGCATCCGCCTCTCGCTCGACGACTTCGGCACCGGCGAATCGTCGCTGAGTCTGCTGCGCGCCTTTCCCGCCGCGATCGTGAAGCTCGACAAGTCCTTCGTCGACGGTATCGAGATCGACGACGGCCAGGCAGGGGCAGCCGCCGCCCGGCAGGCGGTGGCCCGGGCGGTGATCCAGCTCGCCCACGCCCTCGGCCTGGAGACCGTCGCCGAGGGCGTCGAGAGCGCCGAACAGGTCGCGGTGCTCCGTGCCCTCGGCTACACCCGTGGCCAGGGCTACCACCTGGCCCGACCGATGACCGCGGACGGCATCGCCGGCCTACTGGCTCACCAGCGGCCCGTGACGGCCATCCGACCGCCCACCTGATCCGGCCCAGATCTTGGAAAATTTCCGTGCCGCGCTAACGGGAATTTTCCAAGATCTCGCATCCGCGATGCGCGCCTCAGTGGAAGAAGTGGCGGGTGGCGGTGAGGTACATGGTGACGTCGGCCTGCTTGCAGGCCGCGATCACCTCCTCGTCGCGGATGGAGCCGCCGGGCTGGACGATCGCCCGGACGCCCGCGTCGAGGAGGATCTGCGGACCGTCGGCGAACGGGAAGAACGCGTCCGAGGCGGCCACCGCGCCGCGCGCCCGCTCGGCACCGGCCCGGCTGACCGCGAGACGAGCCGAATCCACCCGGTTGACCTGCCCCATGCCGACCCCGACCGTGGCGCCGTCATGGGCCAGCAGGATCGCGTTGCTCTTCACCGCGCGTACCGCCCGCCAGGCGAAGGCCAGGTCGGCCAGGGTGGCGTCGTCGGCCGGCTCGCCGGTGGCCAGCCGCCAGGTGCTCGGGTCGTCGCCCTCGGCGTCGACCGCGTCCGGTAGCTGCACCAGCACGCCACCGCTGACCTGCCGCCACTCGGTCGGACGTGACTGGAAGGCGGGCGCACGCAGCAGCCGGATGTTCTTCTTGGCCCGCAGCGTCTCCACCGCACCGGGTTCGTAGCCGGGTGCCACCACGACCTCGGTGAAGATCTCGGCGATCTGCCCGGCCAGCTCGACCGAGACCGGACGGTTGACGGCGATCACCCCACCGAAGGCGGAGACCGGGTCACAGGCGTGCGCCTTGCGGTGTGCCTGCGCCACGTCCGCGCCGACGGCGATCCCGCACGGGTTGGCGTGTTTGATGATGGCCACCGCGGGCTGATCGGCGAAGTCGTTCGCGGCCCGCCAGGCGGCGTCCGCGTCGACGTAGTTGTTGTAGGACATCTCCTTGCCGTGCAACTGCTCGGCCTGGGCCAGCCCGACCGGGCCGGCCGGGTCGGCGTAGAGAGCGGCGCTCTGGTGCGGGTTCTCGCCGTAGCGGAGCACCGACTGCCGGCGCAGCGCCAGACCGGCGAACTCCGGCATGCCGTCGGCGGCCGGGGCCACCGACGAGGCGAACCACTCGGCGACCGCCACGTCGTACTCGGCGATGTCGGCGAAGGCGCGGGCGGCCAACGCCCGGCGCTGCGCCAGGGTGAAGCCGCCGCCGTCGAGCGCGGCCAGCAGCATCGGGTACGCGTCGGGGTCGGTCACCACGGCCACCGAGGCGTGGTTCTTCGCGGCGGCCCGCACCATCGCCGGCCCGCCGATGTCGATCTGCTCGACGCACTCGTCCTGGCCGGCGCCGGAGGCGACGGTGTCCTGGAACGGATACAGGTTGGACACCAGCAGGTCGATCCCGGCGATGCCGTGCTCGTCGAGCTGGGCGGTGTGCGCGCCCTTGCGCAGGTCGGCGAGGAGCCCACCGTGAATCGCCGGGTGCAGGGTCTTCACCCGCCCGTCGAGGATCTCCGGGAAGCCCGTCACCCGCTCCACCGGCGTCACCGGTACCCCGGCGGCCGCGATCGTCGACGCGGTGCTGCCGGTGGAGACGATCTCCACACCGGCCGCGTGCAGCGCCTTGGCCAGGTCGGCCAGGCCGGTCTTGTCGTAGACGCTGACGAGTGCCCGCCGGATCGGGCGACGCCCGTCCTGGATGGAGTTCACGCCGACCATGACCTTTCTTCCAGTTATCGTCCAACCGTCCCGGACCAGCCGGCCCACCTGCTCGACGAGCTGGCTCCGCTCCGCTTCCTTGATGCGTTCGGTGAGCGTGTCGACGTCGTCGTCGTCGCGTACCGGCACCGCCACCTGCGCGACGATCGGGCCGGTGTCCATCCCGGCGTCGACGAAGAAGAGGGTCGCCCCGGTCACCTTGACCCCGTAGGCGAGCGCGTCGCGCGGGCCGTGGATGCCGGGAAACGCCGGCAACAGGGTGTTGTGTGTGTTCAGGTAACGGTCGCCGAAGGCGGCGAGGAAACGCGGACCGACGAGCTTCAGGAACCCGGCCGAGATGACCAGGTCGGGTCGGTGCTCGGCGACCTGGGCGGTGAGCGCGGCGTCCCACCGATCACGGTCCGGGTGGTCCTTCACCCGCTCGACGAAGGTCGGCACCCCCGCGGCGGCGGCCCGGTCCAGGCCCGCGATCCCGTCGCGGTCCGCCCCGACCGCCACCACCCGCGCCCCGTACGCCGGGTCTGCGGTGGCGTCCAGCAGGGCCTGGAGATTGCTGCCGGAGCCGGAGAGGAGGACGACGATACGGGCGGGCTGGTTCACCGGCACACCCTATCCGGCCGCTGGCCGGTGCCCATCCGCTGGGCAGCGCGGCGCGCGTGACCACCGAACTGGCCGAAACCGGGTACGCTGCCGGTCGCTTGGGACCGGCGCATGTCCGGTCCCACACCCGTCAGCGAACAACCGTGAGGAGCACGTCGTCATGCAGCCCGAGTACCAGTCCCAGCCACCGCAGTCGGTCGACAACAACATGACAATGTCGATCGTCGCGATCTTCCTGTTCTGGCCGCTGGCCATTCCGGCGATCATCAACGCCTCGAAGGTCAACCCGCTGCTTCAGCAGGGTGACTACGCCGGCGCACAGGCTGCGGCGGCCGAGTCGAAGAAGTGGTCCAAGTGGGCCCTGATCGTCGGTATCGCCTGGATCGCGATCGTCCTGGTGTGCTGCCTGGGCGGCGGCCTGCTGGGCTCGATGAGCGGCAGCAACGCCAGCGGTCTCTGAGCACCGGATGCAGCCCGGTCAACCCGGTCAGGACCCGTACGGCCAACAGCCGCCGTACGGGGACCCGACCACGCCTCCGCCGGCCAACCCGTACGCGCCACCCCCGGCGAACCCGTACGCGCCACCGGCGGCGAACCCGTACGCCCAGCCGACCGACCCGTACGGTCAGCAACCCCCGGCCGACCCGTACGGTCAGCAACCCCCGGCCGACCCGTACGGTCAGCAACCGGAGGCTCCGCCGCCGGCCTCCCCCGGACCCTACGGTCCGTACGCGCCGCCGGCCGGTCCCCCACCGGCCGCCGGGCAGCCCCCGGCGTACGGACAACCGGGCTACGGACAACCGGCGTACGGGCAACCGGGCTACGGGCAGCCCTACGCCGACCCGTACGGCCCGCAGCCGTACGGCGGCACGCCGATGTACCCGAACGCGGGTTTCACCGGCACGCAGGGACAGCAGAACACCCTCGGCCTGGTCGCGATGATTCTCGGCATCGCCTCGATTCCGTTGAGCTGCTGCTACCTCGGCATCCCGCTCGGGTTGGCCGCCCTCGTGACCGGCTGGCTCGGTAAGCAGAAGGCCGACCAGGGCCTGGCCGGCAACTCCGGTCAGGCCCTCGCCGGCCTGATCTGTGGCGCGGTCGGGCTGCTGCTCGGTCTGCTGCAGATCGTGGTGCTGGCACTGAATGTCGGCGGGTCGGCGCTGTATCCCTGATCAGCAGCCGGCCCACGGTCAGGGGCGTCCCGGCGCGTCCGGGACGCCCCTGACGCGTCAGTGGGCCGATTCTCGACCGCACCACCTCGTGCCAGAACCCGCACACCGTCGCCGTCCGGTGGGGAGGGTCAGGTCGCGGGTCGGGTGAGCCAGCGGGTGGCGGCGGCACCGAGCACTGCGCCGGCGCCGGTGACCAGCAGTGCCGCGAGCCCCACCTGCCAACCGACCGGCCCGACCTGCGCCAGCCGGCCGGCGCCCAGCGGCCCGCCGGACGCCTGCGCCGCCGCGCCGAGCAGCAGACCGGCCACCGGTCCGGCGAGCGCCGCCGGCCCGAGCAGCCGCCGCCACGACAGCGGTGTCCGTTCGGCGGTGGCCAGACGCAGTAGGCGGCGCGCGAGCAACCAACCGGTGGCCATTCCCACGAGGACGGGCAGCGCGAGGACGGTGACCGCGCCGAGCCCGGCCACCGGCCCGCTGGGCAGGCCGGCGAACAACGGCAGTGCCGGTAGCGCGCCGACCGACACCTCGCTGGTGCGTACCGCCGTGTCGGTGCCGACCGCGAAGCCGGGGCCGAGCAGGTAACTGGCCGACCACACGCTGACGTTCGGCGCGTACGCGAGGCTGACCAGGGTGATGCCGACCTGGCCGGCGACCCCGGTTCGATAGGCGCCGATCAGGTCGGCCGCGTCGCCACCACCGGTCGCCACGGCCAGCCCGGCCACGGCAGCGCCCGCGCCGAGCAGCACCAGGGCGGCGACCAGACCGGCACGTACGCCCTCGCGCAGCGGCGTCGGCGTCTGCTCGGCGAAGATCCCCGCCACGCCGGTCGTCCGGGCCGCACCGGCACCGGCGGCGAGGGTGCCGACCGTCACGAGCGTCAGCCCGGCGCGCACCGGCGACACGCCGGGCCCACCGGCTCCGACGAACACGGCGGCGAGCGCTCCCAGCAGCCCGTACGCGACGCCGACGGCAGCGGCGGCGGCGAGCGTACGGCCCGGCGACCGGCCGCCGCGGGCACCGATCGCGCGGCTGGCGTGCACCCCGGCCCGGACCAGCCGCCACATTGCCAACGCCGTCACCGCGAGCGGCGCCAGGCCGAGCGGGCCGGTGGCCGTGACCAGGGGCACCCCGTGCCCGAGGAGCCAACCCGCCGCTCCCGCCCGGGCGGCGTCGGGCAGGCTGCCGGCGTCCTCGCTGAGTTGGAACAGCCACAGCGCCAGCGCCACGGGCAACCAGGTGGTCACGGCCGCTCCGGTGGCGGCGACCAGTGCGGCGACCGCGAGCGGCGCGTGGCTGCGCCCGGCAGGTGCCGCCCGCGGGGCCGGCACCCGGCGCGGCGGGCCGGCCCGGCCGGGTGGCCGGGCACCGGCGCCACGGGCGTCGGTGGCCCGGCGAGGCTGGTCAGGGGTGACAAACGACATCGGCTCTACTCTGGCATGCCGGGCCGGCCCCGGCTGCCCGACACCGCCCGTCGTGTCGGGCAGCGGCGCGCCGAACACCCGAGTTCGTCTGATCCGGCGTGGGCGGGCACCGCCTCGTCTAGCCTCGGCACAGGGGCCGTGACCGACGTCGCGGCAGCATGTGACCGGAAGGGGAGTCGTGAACGCTCCGTATCCACCGCCCCCGCCGCCACCCGCAGGCCGGGACCGTACGACCCTCTGGGGCATAATCGGCATCGTCACCGGTGTGCTCTGCTGCGGCATCCTCGGCATCGTCTTCGGCTGGTTGTCGATCCGCGACGCGCGCCGGTACCGCCAGTCGCCGGTGCTCGGCTACGTGGCCATCGGGCTGGGCGTGCTGAACATCGTCGTCAGCCTGATCCTGCAGGCCACCGGCAACTACCCGTACTGGAACCGCTGAGGGGCCGACCTTCCGGTCGGCCCCTCAGCGCGTTTCTCCCGGCTCAGCCCGCGGACATGATCTCGCGCATCAGGTTGGCCGTCTCGGTCGGCGTCTTGCCGACCTTCACGCCCACCGCCTCCAGCGCTGCCTTCTTGGCGTCGGCGGTGCCCGCCGAGCCGGAGATGATCGCGCCGGCATGCCCCATGGTCTTGCCGGGCGGGGCGGTGAACCCGGCGATGTAGCCGACCACCGGCTTGCTGACATTGGCCTTGATGAACTCGGCCGCCCGTTCCTCGGCGTCGCCGCCGATCTCACCGATCATGACGATGGCGTCGGTGTCCGGGTCGGCCTCGAACGCGGCCAGCGCGTCGATGTGCGTCGTCCCGATGATCGGGTCGCCACCGATGCCGACACAGGTCGAGAAGCCGATGTCGCGCAGCTCGTACATCATCTGGTAGGTCAGCGTGCCGCTCTTGCTGACCAGACCGATCCGGCCGGAGCCGGTGATGTCCGCCGGGATGATGCCGGCGTTCGAGGCACCCGGGGAGGCGATGCCGGGGCAGTTCGGGCCGATGATCCGGGTCCGCTCGCCCTTGGCGACGTTGTACGCCCAGAAGGCGGCGGTGTCGTGCACCGGCACCCCCTCGGTGATCACCACGGCCAGCGGGATCTCGGCGTCGATCGCCTCGATGACCGCGGCCTTGGTGAACTGCGGCGGTACGAAGATGACCGTGACGTCCGCGCCGGTGTCCTTCATCGCGTCGGCGACGCCGGCGAAGACCGGCAGTTCGGTGCCGTCGAAGTCGACGGTGGTGCCCGCCTTGCGCGGGTTCACGCCGCCCACCACGTTCGTGCCGGCGGCGAGCATCCGGCGGGTGTGCTTGGAACCCTCGGAACCGGTCATCCCCTGGACGATGACCTTCGAGTCCTTGGTCAGCCAGATAGCCATGTGTCAGACCCCCGCAGCCGCCAGCTCGGCGGCCCGCTCGGCCGCGCCGTCCATGGTGTCGACCCGCTCGATCAGCGGGTTGTTCGCGCCGTCGAGGATCGCCCGACCGGCTTCGGCGTTGTTGCCGTCGAGGCGGACGACGAGCGGCTTGGTGACCTGCTCGCCCCGCTGCTCCAGCAGGTCCAGCGCCTGCACGATGCCGTTGGCGACCGCGTCGCAGGCGGTGATGCCGCCGAAGACGTTGACGAAGACGCTCTTGACCGACGGGTCGGAGAGCACGATCTCCAGACCGTTGGCCATGACCGCGGCGCTCGCGCCGCCGCCGATGTCGAGGAAGTTGGCCGGCTTGACGTTGCCGTGCCGCTCGCCGGCGTAGGCGACCACGTCGAGAGTCGACATGACCAGGCCGGCGCCGTTGCCGATGATGCCGACCTCCCCGTCGAGCTTGACGTAGTTGAGGTCCTTCTCCTTGGCCGCCTGCTCCAGGGGGTCCACCGTCGCCTGGTCGACAAGTGCCTCGTGGTCGGGGTGCCGGAAGCCGGCGTTCTCGTCCAGCGACACCTTGGCGTCCAGCAGCAGCAGCTTGCCCTCGGCGGTCTTGGCCAGCGGGTTCACCTCCACCAGGGTGGCGTCCTCGGCGACGAAGGCCCGCCACAGGCCGACCGCGACGTCGACGACCTGGTCGGCGACCTCGGCCGGGAAGTTGGCCGCCTCGACGATCTCCCGCGCCTTCGCCTCGTCCACGCCCTTGACGGCGTCGATGGGTGCCTTGACGACCTTCTCCGGGGTCTCGGCGGCGACCTGCTCGATGTCCATGCCGCCGGCGACGCTGGCGATGCAGAGGAACGTGCGGTTCGCCCGATCGAGCAGGTACGAGAAGTAGTACTCCTCGGCCACGTCCGCGGTCACCGTGATCATGACCTTGTGGACGGTGTGACCCTTGATGTCCATGCCAAGGATGTCGGTGGCGCGGGCCACCGTCTCCTCCGCGCCCTCGGCCAGCTTGACGCCGCCCGCCTTGCCTCGTCCGCCGACCTTCACCTGTGCCTTGACGACCACCCGGCCGCCGAGGCGTTCGGCGATCGCGCGGGCCTCCTCCGGGGTCGTGGCGACGCCGCCGGCGAGCACGGGAAGTCCGTGCCGCTCGAACAGGTCCCGCCCCTGGTACTCGTACAGGTCCACGATTGCGCGTCCCGTCCCGTCTCTGCGGCGCACCGTCGCGCCGCCACCAGCGTATGGAAAGAAAACAGTGTGATGCCCGACATCAGTTGAAGTTGACGCAGGCGGTCGAACCCTCGCCACCGCGACCACGCGCCGCCGCCGACCTGACGGTGCGGCCCGCAAGGGGAGGTCGGAAAGGGTTCATTGGGCGCAGCCTAGCGATGCCGGCACCGCCGGCAACCGAGCGGGTGCGTGGTGTGCGGTAATGCACAAACCAGGTCGGCGTCGGGTCACCGGGGGCACCCGTCAGGGCGCGGACCGGGCCACGTCACCCGTTCGAGCGATCTTGCCCGGGTGGCGGCGGTTCTCGCCGGTCCCGCGTAACCCCGCTGGAGGGGCGTCGTTGAGTCAGGTGTCGGAGCGCTGGAGAGCGCGAAGACGGAAACGGCCGATGCCCTGTCGGTCGAGGGGTGGCGGCGGGGCATCGTGCATAGAGGGGCCGGACGTGTGAGGGGTGCGTCCGGCCCCTCCCCCTGTGCTCAGGCCACCGGCTGGGCGACGTTGTCCCGGACCCACTCCACGATGGACGTGGTGGTGGCGCCCGGGGTGAAGATCTTGGCCACGCCGAGCCGCTCCAACTCCGGCAGGTCAGCCTCCGGGATGATGCCCCCGCCGAAGACGACGATGTCCCGGGCCTGCCGTTCGTCGAGCAGTTCGAGGACCCGGCGGAACAGCGTCATGTGCGCCCCGGAGAGCACCGAGAGACCGACCGCGTCGGCGTCCTCCTGGATCGCGGTCTCCACGATCTGCTCCGGGGTCTGGTGCAGGCCGGTGTAGATGACCTCCATGCCGGCGTCGCGGAGGGCCCGCGCCACCACCTTGGCACCACGGTCGTGGCCGTCCAGGCCCGGCTTGGCGACGACGACCCGAACACGAGAGCTCATCTGGGCATCCCTTTCACCGGCTCCGCGGCATTCACCTGAACGAACGGTAACCCGCCCGACCTCGGCCGGGGAACCGGGGCCGGCAGGACGGGCGGTAAACAGGGGTCGCCGTACGGATTCGCCGCGACCCCCTGCCACGTCACGTGGATACCACTGTGACCTCACGCAGAGGCACGACAGGCGTGGTTGGCGTCAAGCGGGACGCCTCCGCCGATCGGTCACGGTGTGCGACGAACGGAGGATAACGAGGACACTCCACTACACCCGCGAGCCATGACAATCTCGGACGGAAGTGGACAGAAGGTTGCAAGCAATTCGGCGCTCCGGCTTGTGACGGGACTGACGGTTGGCTACCGTGTCCACGGTTGTCATCAGGTCTACGGACGGGTGACGACGCGACCAGCCGACGGACGGTCACCCGATCCGGACGACGGCTGATCCGCATCGGAACCCCGACAACGGAGGGTATGCGTGCGCCAGCGCCTGTCGTCTGAGCCCGATCGATATCGCGGCCGCCGCCGCGTACCCACCCCCCCGCGCAGCCGCTACGCCGCGGTCGTCACCACCGCCTTCGTCGGCGCCGGTGTGGTGGCGCTGGGGGCCAGCGCGATGCCGGACGCCAAGAGCGTCAGCCCTACCGTGCTCGACGAGCTCAAGCAGGCCTCGATCAGCAACCAGGGCGTCGCCGACCGGGCCGACGCCGCCGACCGGGCCTCCCGGGACGGCCGCGATGCCCCGGAGAGCGCCGAGGACACCGGCGTCTGGCTGCTGCCCCTGCAGGGCTACGACTTCAACTCCCCCTACGGCATGCGCTGGGGCAAGCTGCACACCGGCGTCGACCTGGTGGCGCCGGAGGGCACCCCGTACGTCGCGATCCACGAGGGCACCGTCACCAAGGCCGGCTGGTTCGGCGGCTACGGGAACGCCGTGATCGTCCAGCACGCCGACGGCAGCGAAGCCATCTACGGCCACTCCTCCGCGCTCAGCGTGCGCGAGGGGCAGCAGGTCAAGGCCGGTGACCAGCTCGGTCTGGTCGGCAACACCGGTCACTCCTACGGTTCCCACCTGCACCTGGAGATCCATGTCAAGGGGGAGCCACTCGACCCGGTGCCGTGGTTGCAGGAGCGCGGAGTGGACATCAAGCTGCAAGTCGAGGCAATCTACAGCGAGGTAGCCGCGTCCTGACCGGCCGTGACGCCCGTTGACCGCCCGGATCTGTCGATCCGGGCGGTTTCGCGTGGCGGCCGGGACGGGCAAGTGTCCCAGCTCACCCGGGCAACTGTGACGGACGGCACAAGGACCGACCAGGTGCGGACCGGGCAGTCGGGACCAGTCCGGCACGAAGACGGACAGCGACGCCGACCAGTGCCCGCGCCACTCACACCCCCGGTACCCGGTACCGCCCGGACCGACACCAGGATTTCGAGGTCACGTACCACTCGAAGCCAGTGAGGTCCGTACCCGTGCAGGACGACAAGCCCACCCCTACCCGCGAGATCCCCCACGCCCCGGCGCGCCACCGTCGACGGCTGAGCCGGCGTTCCCGCCTGCTGGCTGCCGGTGCGGTCGCCCTGGCGGCGCTCGGCGTCGGCGGTGTCGTCCTGACCGACCGCGACGAACGGCCGACCAGCAGCCCGGTCGCCCTGGACGCACAGGCCCGGGCAGCGGCCGCCGAGCGAGCCGACCGGTCGGCTCGCCAGCCCGCCACCTCGGGCAGCCCGTCACCGAGCCCGTCGACGAGCGCCAGCCCCACCGCGAAGCCCACCCCGACGCCGAAGCCGAAGGCGAGCCGGACGGCCACCGTCAAGCCGAAGCCGAAGAAGAGCACGAAGCCGAAGTCGTCCTGGGTCCTGCCGATGTCCGGCGGCGCGGTCACCTCCTGCTACGGGCCCCGGTGGGGCACCCTGCACGCCGGCATCGACTTCGCCATGCCCGCCGGCACCCCGGTGCGCGCCGCCTTCGGCGGCACCGTGACCAAGGCCGGCGACGTCGGCGACGGGTACGGCATCTCGGTGGTCATCGACCACGGCAACGGCTACCTCACCCACTACGCCCACCTGAGCACGGCCAGGGTGAGCGTGGGTGCGAAGGTCAGCACCGGGCAGACCATCGGTCTGGAGGGCTCCACGGGCGACTCCACCGGCCCGCACCTGCACTTCGAGGTGCACCAGGGCCAGCTGTGGAACCAGATCGACCCGGCGCCCTTCCTGCGCGCCCGGGGCATCGACGTGGCCTGCTGACCGCTCCGGCGGGCCGGATCAGATCTTCTCGATCGGGGCGTGGCGCAGCACCAACCACAGCGTCTGGTCACCGAAGTCGATCTGCGCCCGGGCACCCGGGCCGTGCCCCTCCACGGTCACCACCCGGCCGAGACCGTACCGCTGGTGGTTCACCCGGTCCCCGGCGGAGACCTTCGGACCCTGCGGCAGCTCGCTCGCGGTGGCCAACCGGCTGCCGTCCACCCCGAGCTTGCGGGCCAGTTGGACCGCCCGGGGCGTCCCGCCGGCAAAACCACCGCGACCGCCGGGCATCCGGTCCGCACGGCCGCCCACGCCGCCACCACCGCCACCCCACGAGGTGTACGACCCCTCGGTCCGCTCCCAGCGGACGAGTTCGGGCGGCAGTTCCTCGACGAACCGGGACGGCGGGTTGTAGGCCGGCTGGCCCCACGCGGAGCGGGTCACCGCCCGGGAGAGGTAGAGCCGCTGCCGGGCACGGGTGATGCCGACGTACGCCAGCCGGCGCTCCTCCTCCAGCTCCCGGGTGTCGCCGAGCGAGCGTAGGTGCGGGAAGACGCCGTCCTCCAGACCGGTCAGGAACACCACCGGGAACTCCAGGCCCTTGGCGGTGTGCAGCGTCATCAGGGTGACCACGCCCTGGTGCTCGGGGTCGTCGGTGGGCACCTGGTCGGCGTCGGCGACCAGGGCGACCTGTTCCAGGAAGCCGGCCAGGGTGGCCCGCTCGCCCTCCGCGCCGGTCGCCTCGATCCGCTCGGTGTACTCGCGGGCGACGCTCACCAGCTCCTGGAGGTTGTCGACCCGGCCGGCGTCCTGCGGGTCGAGGCTCTCCTCCAGCTCGGTCAGGTAACCCGACCGGGTCAGCACCGCCTCCAGCACCTCCTCCGGGGTGCCGTCGACGGCCAGCTCACGGGCGGAGTCGAGCAGCGCCACGAAGTCGGCGATGCCGTTGGCCGCCCGGGTCGAGATGCCCGGCGCGTCACCGGCTCGCCGCAACGCGGCACCGAAGGAGATCCGGTCCCGGCTGGCCAGCGCCTCCACGCAGGCCTCGGCGCGGTCGCCGATGCCCCGGCGCGGGGTGTTGAGGATCCGCCGCAGGCTCACCGTGTCGTCGTCGTTCACCACCGAACGCAGGTAGGCCAGTGCGTCCCGGACCTCCTTGCGCTCGTAGAAGCGCACCCCGCCGACGACCTTGTAGGGCAGACCGAGACGGATGAACACCTCCTCGAAGACCCGGGACTGCGCGTTGGTGCGGTAGAAGACCGCCACGTCGCCCGGCCGGGTCTCCCCGTCGTCGACCAGTCTGTCGATCTCCCGGGCCACCCAGTCCGCCTCGGCGTGCTCGGTGTCGGCGACGTACGCGACGATCGGTTCACCCGCCCCGGCGTCGCTCCACAACCGCTTGGGCTTGCGCGACGTGTTGCGGTCGATCACCGCGTTCGCCGCGTTCAGGATGGTCTGGGTGGAGCGGTAGTTCTGCTCCAGCAGGATGGTGCGGGCGTCGGTGAAGTCGCGCTCGAACTCCAGGATGTTGCGGATCGTCGCGCCCCGGAAGGCGTAGATGGACTGGTCCGCGTCGCCGACCACGCACAGCTCCGCCGGGTCGAGGCCATCGGTGCCGGAGACCAGCTCCTTGATCAGGATGTACTGCGCGTGGTTGGTGTCCTGGTACTCGTCGACGAGCACGTGCCGGAACCGACGGCGATAGCTCTCCGCGACGTGCGGATGCGACTGGAGCAGGTGCACCGTCGTCATGATCAGGTCGTCGAAGTCGAGCGCGTGGGCCTCGCGCAGGCGCCGCTGGTAGAGGGCGTACGCCTCGGCCAGCGCGCGTTCGTTGGGCCCGCTGGCCCGCGCGGCGAACGTCTCCGGGTCGACCAGCTCGTTCTTCAGGTTCGAGACCTGGGCGGCGAGGCCGCGCGCCGGATAGCGCTTCGGATCGAGGTCGAGTTCCCGGGCGACGAGCTGCATCAGCCGGCGGGAATCGTCGGCGTCGTAGATCGAGAAGGTGGACTTCAGGCCGGCGTGCTCGTGCTCGGCACGCAGGATCCGCACGCAGGCGGAGTGGAACGTGGAGACCCACATCAGCCGGGCCCGCGGACCGACCAGGGCGGTGACCCGGTCCTTCATCTCGCCGGCGGCCTTGTTTGTGAAGGTGATCGCGATGATCTCGCCGGGGTGCACGTCCCGGGCGGCGAGCAGGTACGCGATCCGGTGCGTCAGCACCCGGGTCTTGCCGGACCCGGCGCCGGCCACGATCAGCAGCGGCGAGCCCGCGTGGGTCACCGCGTCCCGCTGCGGGCCGTTGAGCCCCTCCACCAACTGCGCCGGATCGAGGCGGCCGGGCGCGGGCCGGTGGGGTGGCAACGCCCGGGCAGGCTCGGGCTCGGGCGGGGACGCGGGGATGTCGAAGAGAGGATGCATCGCACCGCGAGTCTATGCCGCCGGCCGGACATCCCCCGCCCACGGCACCCACCGACCAGATGTGGGGAAGGGGCGACTTTCCTTGCGTGCCACCCCGGAGGGCGGCATACTCGACAGCGTGTTCGACGAGCGCTTCTACTTTTACTACGGCTCCGGGAGTCCGGCAGCCGTAGGTCGCGCCTGATCGATCAGACCTACGAAATGCCCCGGGCTCTCGGAGCCCGGGGCATTTCGCGTCCCGGGATCCGGGCAACGGGCACCACACCGCGAGAGGTACCCGAAGATGACAGACGTGATGGAGCAGAACGGCGGCGCGAACGGGGCAGGCCCCGCCGGGCCCGAGGTTGGCGCCCCGGCCACCGGCACCGCCGAGCCGGACGCCGCCAGCCGGATCGCCGAGATCCGGGTACGGATCGACGAGATCGACCGAGCGCTCATCGAGTTGTGGCAGGAGCGGGCCGCACTTTCCCGGGAGGTCGGTGCGACCCGGATGGCCTCGGGCGGTACCCGGCTCGTCCTCTCCCGCGAACAGGAGATCCTGGAACGCTTCCGGTCAGCCCTGGGCGCGGACGGCACCCAACTGGCCCTGCTCCTGCTCCGCGCCGGCCGCGGCCCCCTCTGACCCGCCCCACCCACCTCCCGTCCCCCACACCCACCGCGGTCAATACCGTCGATCAAGAAGTTTTCGTCTGGATCCACGCTGTTTCAGACGGAAACTTCTTGATCAACCGGGGTGGGGTGGGTATGGACCGGGGCGCCGGCTGCTGGTGACGGCCGACGCCCCGAATCACTGAGGAGGCACTACCTTCACCGCTGCTTCCGGTACGGATGGACGGGAGCGGCGGCGTCTGTGGGGCTACTCCGACGCGTGCACCACGTCGCGTACCTCGGCGAAGTGGCAGGCGCTCGGGTGACCCGACTTGTCGCGGATCTCCAGCAGCGGCTGCTGCTCGGCGCAGACGTCCTGGGCCTTCCAGCACCGGGTGCGGAATCGGCAGCCCGAGGGCGGGTTGGCCGGCGACGGCACGTCACCGGTCAGCACGATCTGATCCCGGTGCCCGCGCAGCCTCGGATCCGGCACCGGCACCGCCGACAGCAACGCCTGCGTGTACGGGTGGGTCGGATTGTCGTAGATCTCGTCCTCGGTGCCGATCTCGATGATCTTGCCGAGATACATGACCGCGACCCGGTCGGCGATGTGCCGGACCACCGACAGGTCGTGGGCGATGAAGATGTACGACAGCCCGAGCTCCTTCTGGAGCTTCTCCAGCAGGTTGATCACCTGGGCCTGGATGGAGACGTCCAGCGCGGAGACCGGCTCGTCACACAGGATGATCTCCGGGTTGAGCGCCAGCGCCCGGGCGATGCCGATCCGCTGCCGCTGGCCGCCGGAGAACTGGTGCGGGTACCGGGTGATGTGGTCCGGGTTGAGACCGACCAGATCGAGCAGTTCCTGCACCTTGGCCCGTCGCCTGGCCTTCGGCAGCACGTCCGGGTGCACCTCGAAGGGCTCCCCGACGATGTCACCGACGGTCATCCGCGGGTTGAGCGAGGTGTACGGGTCCTGCATCACCAGCTGGATGTTGCGCCGGCCCCGACGTCGCTCCTCGGCGCTGACCTTCGACATGTTCTTGCCCTGCACGAACAGGTCGCCCGAGGTCGGCGTCTCCAGCCCGACCAGCAGCCGGGCCAGCGTCGACTTGCCGCAGCCGGACTCGCCCACGATGCCGAGCGTCTCGCCGCGCCGCAGCTGCAGGTTGACCCCGTCGACCGCCTGAACCGCGCCGTACTGCTTCTTGAAGACGATGCCCCGGGTCAGCGGGAAGTGCTTGACCAGGTCACGGGTTTCCAGCACCACGTCACTCATCACCCTTGACCTCCTTCCAGAAGTGGCAGGCAGCCGTCCGGCTCGGCGACACCTGGTACAGCGGCGGCGCCGGATCCTGCCGGCAGACCTCCTGCGCGTACCCGCACCGGGGGTTGAAGGCGCAGCCCGGCGGGATGTTGGTCAGCATCGGCGGCAGGCCCTTGATCGCGCTGAGCTCGTGACCCTTGAGGTCCAGGCGCGGGATCGACTCCAGCAGACCCTTGGTGTACGGGTGGGCGGGGCTGGCGTAGATGTCGTTCACGCCGGCTTCCTCGATGACCCGACCGGCGTACATCACCGAGATCCGGTCCGCCACGTCGGCCACCACCCCCATGTCGTGAGTGATCAGCACGAGGCCCATGTTCCGTTCCCGCTGCAACTCGGCGAGCAGCGCCATGATCTGCGCCTGCACGGTCACGTCCAGCGCGGTCGTCGGCTCGTCCGCGATCAGCACCTCGGGGTCGAGTGCCAGCGCCATGGCGATCATGACGCGCTGCCGCATACCCCCCGAGAACTGGTGCGGGTAGTCGTTCACCCGCTGCTTGGCGGCCGGGATCTTCACCAGGTCCAGCAGTTCGACGGCCCGGGCCTTGGCGTCCTGGCGGGACATGCCCCGGTGCTTGCGGAACAGCTCGGCGAGCTGGAATCCGACGGTGAAGACCGGGTTCAACGCGGAGAGCGCGTCCTGGAAGATCATCGCGACCCGGTTCGCCCGCACCTTGCGGCGCTCCGACTCCGGCAGCTTGAGTAGGTCGACCCCCCGGTAGAGGATCTCGCCGCCGGTGATGAAGCCGGGCGGAGTGTCCAGGATGCCCATGATCGCCTGAGCGGTCACGCTCTTGCCGCAGCCGGACTCACCGAGGATCGCCCGGGTCTCGCCGGCCCGCAGGTCGAAGCTCACGCCGTTCACGGCGTGCGCGATGCCGTTGCGGGTGCGGAACTCCACGTGCAGGTCCTTGACCTGTAGTGGCAGCGCGTCCGGGTCGACACCCGCCAGCGCCTCCATCTTGACGTTCACATCAGTGCTCATGCCGGCACTCCGCTCGCTCCGTGCCCTCGTGAGGCACCCGTCGCCCTTGGCTGATGATTCGCTCGCTGCGACTCGCTCATCCGACTCACCGGAACTTCGGGTCGAGGGCGTCACGCAGCGCGTCACCCATGAGGATGAAGGACAGCACCGTGCCGACCAGCAGACCACAGGGGAAGAGCAGCAGCCACGGGTCTTCCAGGAAGTAGACCTGGTGCTGGCTGATCATGATGCCCCAGGACTGGGTGGGCGGCTGGAGTCCGACACCGAGGAAGGTCAAGGTGGCCTCGGCGGCGACGAACGAGCCCAGCACGATGGTGGCGTAGACCAGCATCGGTGCGATCGCGTTCGGCAGGATGTGCCGGAACATCAACCGGGAGTTGCGGGCACCGACCGCCTTCGCCGCGTGCACGTAGTCCAGGTCCTTCGACGAGATGACGCTACCCCGGATGATCCGGGCGATGGTCGGCCAGGCCAGCAGGAAGAGCACGGCCGTGATGGTCCAGATGTTCTGCCGCTTGATCACCGTGAGGAACACGATCGCGCCGAGTAGGAACGGCAGCGAGAAGAAGATGTCCATCACCCGGGAGATGACCGCGTCGACCCAGCCGCCGTAGTAGCCGGCGAGCAGGCCGAGCACCCCACCGAACACCACGATGCCGCTGGTCGCCATCACCGCGATCACCATCGACGGGCGGGCACCGTAGATCGCGTGCGAGTAGTAGTCGCAGCCCAGGATGTCGAAGCCGAAGGGATGGTCCCAGCTCGGCGCGACCCGGGTCCGGTCGGTGCTGCACGACCGCGGGTCCTGGCTGGTCCAGAGCTTCGGGAAGAGCGCCATCGACCCGACCGCGAGGATGTAGAGAGAGGCGATCACGAAGACCGGGTCGCGCAGCAACTGTCGTCGGGCGTCCGCCCACAGGCTCGCGTTGCGCTCCTTGCCGCCCGGCGCGTCTGGGGTAGGGCCGTCACCGGCCACCGGCGCACCGCCGACGGCGGAGCCCGCACTCGTCAGGTCACTCATGTCCACACCTCGTTTCGCTGCACCCGGCCATCAGGAACGGTCGGAAGACCTGCGTCCGCCACTGTGATTCGGTCACTCATAGCGGATCCTCGGGTCGAGCACGGCGTAGAGCAGGTCGACAAGCAGGTTGGCGACCAGGACGACCAACACCAGCATGGTCACCACGCCCACCACCACCGAGGACTCACCGCTGCGCGCCGCCATCGTCACCAGCCGGCCGATGCCCGGCACGTTGAAGATGGTCTCGGTGACGACCGCGCCGGCCATCGCGGCGCCGATGTCGACGCCGAGGAAGGTGATCACGGGGATCAGCGAGTTGCGAAGCGTGTGCACACCGATGACCCGCTTGTTGGTCAGGCCCTTGGCCTTCGCGGTGCGGACGTAGTCGGCACGGATGTTCTCCATGATGCTGGTCCGGGTGAGCCGAGCCGTGGTGGCCAGCGAGAGCGCACCGAGCACCATGCCCGGGATCACCAGGCTGGCCAGCGGATAGTCGGGCTTGAAACCGGGCGTGAAGACACCGACGGAGATCACGTCGGGAATCCAGTCCTGGCCGCGCAGCACGTTTCCGAACTTGACCCCGACGAACTCCCGGACCACCACGCCCAGCACGAAGATCGGCACCGAGATGACGAACACCGTGCTGATCTTCACCGCGTAGTCGGTGAAGCTGCCGCCCCGTAGACCGGCCAGCACACCCGCCGCGATACCGACGACCGCCTCGAACACGATCGCAATGACCAGCAGCTTCAGGGTGAACGGAATGGCATCGGCGACCAGGTCGGTGACCTCCCGCTGGCGCAGGTTGATGCCGAAGTCGAAGTGGAAGAAGATGTTGCCCAGCCGGTCGAAGAACAGTCCCGGCTCGTAGCCGGTGCCCAACCAGCCGCTGCCGCTTTCCGCCTCACGCCAGAGGCAGGGGTCACCCCGCTTGTCCAGACAGGGGTCGGCGTAGCCGAGCCGCTCGGTGATCGCCGCGAGCAGCGCGGGATCCGGCGTCCGGTCCCCGAACAGCGCCCGGACCGGGTTCCCGCTGAACTGAACCGCCAGCGAGGTCATGTAGTGCAGTAGGAACATGGTGCCCAGCACGGTGGGGATGAACTGGAGCAACCGTCGAATGACGTAGCGCCCCATGACGGGGTCTCCTCTCGGCGCTGACGTGGCGGCAACGATCACCCTGGTGGGGTAACCGTTGCCGCCACGTCGTATTACGGCAGGATCAGGAGTCTGAAGCTCAGTTCTGCTTCAGCGAAATCGCACCGTAGTCGGCGTCCGAGACGGCGTTCCAGACGAACTGGTCGACGTTCTCGCTGTAGACCGCGCCAACCTTGTTCCACCACATCGGGATGACCGGCAGGTCCTCGCCGAGGATGTCCTCCGCCTGCTGGTACGACGGGATGGCGGCCTGGATCGACTCGGCCGAGTCGCCCTGCTTCATCAGGTTGTCGAAGGCCTCGTTCGAGTAGCCCGAGTTGTTGCTGCCGGCACCGGTGCCGTACAGCGGGTAGAGGAAGGTCTCCATGAACGGGTAGTCCGGACCCCAGCCGAGGCGGAACCCACCGGTGAACTTCTTCTGGTCCGCGGTCTCGAGGTACTCGGCGAACTGCAGGTTGACCTTGAGCTCGTAGTCGATGCCCAGGGCCTCCTTGATCTGGTCACCGACCGCCTGCAGCCACAGGTCGTGGCCGGCACCGGCGTTGGCCCACAGGATCAGCTTCTCACCGGCCGGCCAGCCGCCGGCCTCGGCGAGCAGCTGCTTGGCCTTCTCGACGTCCTTGGTGCAGTACTTGCAGACGCCCTCGCGGGCACCCTCGAAGGTCGGGGCCACGTAGCCGGACGCCGGGGTGTACCGGCCGTCGAAGACCGCGTCGATGATCGACTGCCGGTCGATCGACAGCGACAGCGCCTGGCGGATCCGCTTGTCCTTGAAGGTGTCCTGGTACAGCGGCATGCCGACGTAGGTGAAGCTGTCACCCGGCTGCTCGTACATCCGGTCGCCGTACTGCGCCTGGGCCTCCTTGTAGCGGGCCGGGGGCAGGGTGTAGAGCACGTCCAGCTCGCCGGCCTGGAAGGCGGCGTAGCCGGCGTCGATGTCGGCGAAGATCCGGTACTCGATGCGGTCCGGCTTGCCCGGCTCGCCCTTCCAGCTGTCGCTGCGCACCAGGTTGATGGCGACGTTGTGCTGCCAGCTGCCATCGATCTTGTAGGGGCCGTTACCGATCGGCTTCTCGTTGCAGGCGGCGATGTCGTCGACGCAGGCCTGAGCCATCGGGAAGAAGCCCGGGTAACCGATCGTGGTCGGGAAACCGGAGAACGGCGCGTCCAGCTCGACGGTGAAGGTCAGGTCGTCGACCTTCTTGAGACCCGACATGGTCTCGGCGGTCGGCTTCGGAGCCTCCTTCGGGCCCTCGCCGTCCGGGTCGGCCGGCGCCACGTCCGCCTTACCGGCGATCCGCTTCATGAAGTAGCCGTTGTTCTGGGCGTTCGGCCCGTAAGCGGCGTAGTTCCACGAGCGGAGGAACGCGTCGGCGTTGACCGGCTCACCGTTGTCGAAGGTGTAGCCGCTCTTGAGCTTGATCGTCCAGAGCTTCTGGTCGGTCGAGTCGACCGACTCGGCCAGGTCCATCTCGACCGCGGAGGTCTCGGCGTTGTACTTGACGAGACCGCGGTACAGCTGGCGGATCACATACAACGACGGCTCGTCGTCGCCGCCGGACGGGGTCAGGAACGCCGGCTCGGCGTTGTAGACCCGCAGCGTGCCGCCGGACTCGCCGGCCGGCTCGTTGTTGTCGTCGCCACCGCCGCTACAGGCGGTGGCCAACATGGCGGTGGCGGTCGCCGCGACCGCCACCTTCAGGAATTTCCCGCGCATGGGAGTGCCTCCTCAGGGCGCTCGGCTCACGAGGGGGTTGTGAGGTGCCTGCAACTGTGACACCCGATGCGCCCAGGCGGGAAGGCGTGTTATCAACCCGATACCCGCCCGGGACGGGGCCGACATCGACCCGCGGGCGCCTTCCCGGCACCCCCGACGCATGGTATGAGCTGCTCGTCAACCACATTTCCACGCTCGGCCGGCCGTCGGATGACGTGGGGTCGACGCCTCCGCGAACCCGCCGGACCATCGACGTGAACCCCGCCACTATTCGCCGAATGCTACCCGAAAGTATGAGTCTGATTCCAGACCGACAGCCGATCAACATGGTCGGGCGAAGGACTCGTGCCCCGGACGCGGTCCGACTCCGGAGCCGCTGTGGGATCCGGAGTCGGACGAGATGTCGCGGTGTCGGCGATCAGGCCGTGAAGTGAATCCGGCGACGGCGCAGCACCAGCACGGTGACCGCACCGGCGACCAGGAGCACCAGCCCGGCGGCGATCGCGGTGACGATCGGCGCACCGGTCAGCGGCAGGCCACCGTCGTTGGAGGCCGGCGAGGTGGACGGGGCGGGACTGGCCGGCGACTCCTCGGGAGTGCTCGGCGTCGGCTCCGGCGACGGGGACTCCGTCGGGGTGGACGGCGTCGGCTCCGGCGTCGTCGGCTCGGGGCTCGGCTGCGGCGCCGTGAAGGTGGCCTTCGCCTCGGCGGTCACCGTGGCGCCGGTGCTGCCGCCCAGGATCAGCTTCTGCGCCGCCTTCGCCCCGGTGTACAGGAACACCCGGCCGAAGGAGACCGAGTCGGCGGCGGACGCGGTCACGCCGACCTCGCCGGCCTGCTCGGTCGTGAGCCAGAACTGGCCGCCGTTGACGGTCGTGGTCACCGGCGTGCCCTCGGCATCGACCGCCGACCCACCGGTCACCGCCAGCGTGATCTCACCCGCCGGCCCCTTCACGGTGAACGGGCCGGCCTTCGCACCGACCTGCGCGGTGGCGCTGGTCGGATCGATGCTCAGCTCGGCCTTCGGCTCGGGCTGGTCGGTGGCGTTCGCGATCAGGTAGTCGTGAACCTTCTTGATCACGTCGTACCGCTGCTTGCCGACCAGGCCACGGCCGGCGACCCAGTCGCCGAGCTCGATGCCGTCGCTGAAATGCCAGACGGCGGTCTGGGTGCCGAAGTAGAGCAGGTTGCGGCGGACATTCTCGTTCGTCCCGGCGGGCAGGGTGGCACCGGCGGCGGCCAGCAACGCGGCGGAGTCGGCGTTCGGGTAGCCGTGGGTCAGCACCCACTGCACCTTCGCCAGGTTCTTCACCTGGGACTCGTCCCAGGTGCCCTCCTGGTACTTGCCATCGATCGCGACGTTCGTGTGGTAGTCGATGCAGAAGGCCGGGAGCCGCTTGCCGTCGATCTTGATAGCCAGCGCCGAGGTCCGCTTGACCTTGCCGTCGAGCAGGAGCTTGACGGTGCTGTTCGGCACCGTCTTCGCCACACCGGTGGCCGGGTCCTCGGCGGCGGCAGGGGCGGCGGCACCGAGCGCCAGCGCGCCGCCGGTGACGGCGGCGAGCGCGATCCGCGCCCAGCGCCGTCCTCGTTGTCCGATCATGAGTTTCGTGCACCTCTCGGGCAGGGAGTGACCCGCGTACGCGCGGGCGGCCGGAGTCGCCGTTCCCGCGGGATGAGCGGCATCCGCACGCGGCAAAGGCGAGGGGGATTATCGACCGCGACTTGATCACATGTCACGCTCTGCGGCCTGAATAGCCGCTTATGCCGGAAAGGTCGGTTATACCAGGCGCCGATCGGCCGCCCAGCGGGACAGTTCGTACCGGTTCGACATCTGGAGTTTGCGCAGCACGTTGGAGACGTGCGTCTCGACGGTCTTGATCGAGATGTACAACTCCCGGGCGATCTCCTTGTACGCGTACCCCCGGGCGAGCAGCCGGAGCACCTCGCGTTCCCGGTTGGTCAGCTGGTCCAGCTCCGGATCGGCGACCGGGGCGTCCGGCCGGGCCGCGAAGGCATCCAGCACGAACCCGGCCAGACGGGGGCTGAACACCGCGTCGCCGTCGGCAACCCGCCGGATCGCCGCGGCCAGCTCGTCGGGCGAGATGGTCTTGGTGACGTACCCGCGGGCACCGGCCCGGATCAGCCCGATCACGTCCTCGGCCGCGTCGGAGACGCTGAGCGCCAGGAAGCGGACCTCGGGATGGCTGCGGCGCATCGCCTCCAGCACGGCCCGACCACCCCCGTCGGGCATGTGCACGTCGAGCAGCACCACGTCCGGCCCGGTGGCCGCGATCCGGCTGACCGCGTCGGCCACCGTGCTCGCCTCCCCCACCACCTCGACGTGCGCGCCGAGTTCGGCGCGTACCCCCGCGCGGAACATGGCATGGTCGTCGACCAGGAAGACCCGCAGCCGTCCGGGCCCGTTGCCCTCCGGCTCGACCGGTGGTGTCGACTGCTCGGCCATCATCTGTCCCTCTCCGCCGTGGCCGGGTCCCGGGAGATCGGCAGGATCAACCGGACCTCGGTCCCCTCTCCAGGCCGGGAGCGGATCTCCGCCCGGCCACCGTGCCGCTTCATCCGCCCGACGATCGAGCCTCGGACACCGTGCCGATGGTCCTCCACCGTATCCGGGTCGAACCCGACCCCCCGGTCCCGCACGAAAACGCTCACCTGCTCGGGCTCCACCTCGGCGTAGAGCGACACGGTCTGCACCCCGGCGTGCCGGGCGGCGTTCACCAGCGCCTCGCGCGCCGCCGCCACCAGGGCGCCGATCCGCTCGTCGGTCTCCCGGTCGCCCACCACGACGGCCTCCACCGTCATCGCGAAGGTGTCCTCCACCTCGGCCGCGGCCTGTTCCAGCGCGGCGGCGAGGCGTTCGGTGGGTGAGGCGGTGGGCTTGTAGAGCCAGTTGCGCAGCGAGCGCTCCTGACCCCGGGCGAGCCGCTGCACGGTCTTGACGTCGCTGGCGTTGCGCTGGATCAACGCGAGGGTGTGCAGCACCTGGTCGTGCACCATGGCCGCCAGTTCGGCCCGTTCCTGCTCGCGGATGCGGCCCTCGCGCTCCGAGCGAAGCTGGTTCCAGGTGCGCCAGAGCACCGGCGCGGCCACCACCCCGACACCCGCCAGCCCGACCGACGCGAAGATCACTCCGTTGATCACAGCGTCGAGGTTCTGGGCCGGGGAGTAGACCGCGGCCACGCCGATGATGCCGACCGCCACCAGCACCCCGCCCCCGACGAAGCGCAGCACGAACGCCCGCCGGTCGCTCTCCTCTATCACCGCGCCGAGCCAGGGCACGGGCATCGACTCGCCCCACTGCCGTCGCCGCTCGGGTGCCGACTGATGCCAGATCACGCCGGCACCGACCGCGATGATGGCGACCAACCAGCCGGCGGTGCCGGTCGCGCCGACCGAGTCGAAGACCATCACCTGGATCAGCAGCACGCCGAGGCCGATGGCCACGAAGGGCAGCAACTGGCCGACGTCGCGGCGCGGCGGTATGGCGGTGTCACCGGGCCGCAGCGGCACGACCGCCCAGAAGGCCGCGTAGAGCAGCAGACCCAGTCCGCTCAGCCCGAGCAGCACCATGAAGGCGATCCGGACCCGGACCACCGGGACGCCGAGATGCTCGGCGATGCCGGCGGCCACCCCGGCGCCCATCCGGTGCGCCGGAGCGCGGTAGAGGCGGGGTGGTTGACTGCTGCTGCTGATCGCGAGCTCCCTGGTCAGGACGGTCGGGCCGGACGCGAGGCGAGGTTCCCGGCGCCGATCCGATCGTCACACGCGGCGTGGCCGCCCGACCACGGGGACGCCCCCGACATTCGGGCGGGCCGGATCTCAGGGTGGGGTCAGGGTCGCCGCCGGAGGACGCTCGGGCGTCGGGCGCAGCAGGATCGAGGTATGACCGACGACGCTGCCCAGCCGTACCGGCCGGGGCCGACCGAACCGGAGCCGACGCCTCCGGCGGCCACCCGGTCGGCCGTACCCGAATCGCCCGGTGCCGGGGCGGACGGCCCGGCCGTACCGCCCGGCGGGCAAGCGCCCGCCGGCGGAACGGCGTGGGACGACGCACGTCCACCCGTCGCCGCCGCGCCGCCACCCGGCGGAGCGACGGCGTGGGAGAACGCCGCCGCACCACCGTCCGCCGGGCCGGGGGGGCCGGGCGGACCTGGTGGACCTGGTTGGCCGCCCGGCGGGCACGGCGGGCACGGCTGGCCGGGTGGGCCCTCGGGAGGTGGGCCGGGCGGATCCTTCGGGGGCGCCGGCTTCACCTCCCGGTACGGGCTGGTCCGGCCTCGGGAGGGCCGTTACCTGGCCGGCGTCTGTGCCGCCGTCGGCCGGGCCACCAACACCGACCCCGTGCTCTGGCGGGTGCTGCTGGCGGTCCTGGGCTTCTTCGGCGGCGTCGGCATCCTGGTCTACGTCGCCGCCTGGTTGATCATTCCGGGCGAGGGCGACACCGCCTCGCCCATCGAATCCATGCTGGGCCGCGGGCGTTCCAGCATGTCCCCGGTCACGGTGATCATCCTCGGCGTGGTGGTCGCGGTGAGCTTCGGCTTCGTCGTCACCGACGCCTTCCGCGCGGTACTGCTCGGCGCGGCCATCCTGGTCGGCGGGGCGCTGCTGCTGAACCGTCAACAGCGCGAAGCCCGACCCGAGTCGGCCGCACCCGGTGCCGGCGCGCCCGCCAGTCCGCCACCGCCCCCTGGTCCGGTGCCTCCGGTCGGCTATCCAGCTCCGACCGGCTATCAGGCGTACCCGGAATTCGGCCGGACGGCCACCGTCACACCGCCCGCCTTCCACCCCCCCGGCTCGACGTCCGGCGTTCCCTCGCCACCGGCGGGGCCCGGCGGACCTGACGAGCCGACCATGCGGTTGCCGTCGGCTCCGGCATGGCCGACGAGCGCTGCCGCGTCGGGCCCGCCGGTCGCCCAGCCGACCTACCGTCCCCCGTTCGCGCCGCACGGCCCCTACGCCGGTCCGCCGAAGGTGGCTGCGCCACCACCGCCCAAGTCGAAGCCCCCCCGCAAGCCCCGGGAGCGGTCGGCCCTGGGCGCGGTGACCTTCTCGTTGATCTTTGTCGCGTTGGGGCTGGTCGGCGTTCTCGACCTGTTGGACGTCTTCGGGATCGGCGCGTCGGCCTACTTCGCCGCGGCGCTCGCGGTGATCGGGCTCGGCCTGCTCGTGGGGACCTGGTTCGGCCGGGCCCGCTGGCTCATCGCGCTCGGCCTGGTGACCGCCGCCGCCCTGGCCGTGGTCACGGTCGTCGAGTCCTACGACCGGGTCCGCGGCGTGGACGGCGCGGTCACCTGGGCACCGACGAGTCACCGCGACCTCGCCAACCGGTACGAACAGAGTTTCGGCGACGCGGTGCTCGACCTGCGGGCGATCGACTTCAGCCAGCAGGAGACGGAGATCACCGTCGCCGTCAACTTCGGCGAGGCCACCGTGGTGCTGCCACCCAACGTGGACGTCACCGCGGTGACCCGGGTGACCGCCGGTGACGCGAACATCCTCGGCCAGCGGACGCAGGGCATGGACAACCGCCCGGTAGACACCGTCGATCTCGGCCCGGACGGCGCCGGGGGCGGCAAGCTGCGCCTCAACCTGCACGTCAACGCCGGACACATGGAGGTGAGCAGGTGAGGAGTCACCGCACCGACCTGGTCTCGTTCGCCTTCGGGCTGCTCTTCGTCGCCCTGGCCGCCTGGTGGTTGCTCGCCCAGGTGCTCGGTCTCGTGCTGCCACCGGTCGGCTGGTTCCTGGCCGGTGGACTGATCCTGGTCGGCGGGCTCGGCCTGATCGGTGCCCTGCGCTCCAGCCGGTACAACCGCCGGCCGGCACCGACCGATCCCCCTGCCGACACCGCCCAGGACGACTCGGCACGCGACACCGGCGACGATGCGGCCGATCCGCTTCCGGACCGGGCGGACGTCGACACCTCGACGGGTGAGCCGACCCCGGTCAGCTCGGCCGCCCGGACAGCCGAGCCGGAGCCGCCGGAGGACCGCACGCTCGATCTGTTCGGCGCGGCGGAGGAGACGCCACCGTCCGGACGGCAGGGACGCGACGCCTGACCGTGCGTCAGCTGTCGCGCGCCGCCTATGCTGGCCGGTGTGCTCCCGCCAGCGCTGGCCGGCCCGCGCCGCAGGGTGACCCCCGCGGGTCGTCGGCGTGCGCGGGCCGACCGCGCCGCCGGCGGTGACCCTTGCGTCAGTCGCCTCTACCCGTCAGGAGCCCGTTCGAGATGACCCAGTCCCCCGCCGTGCGTACGCCCGACCGTTCCGGTTCGGTCCGCCTCGGCGAGCGCGCCGCCCGTACCCTCGTCTCCGAGCTTGCCCGGATCAACGACCCGAAGACCGCCCTGCTGGTCGGCGCGGCTCCGGAGTCCGCGGTGCTGGCCGCGGCGATCGAAGCGCTGCTGCCCGGCGACACGCTCATCGTGGTACCCGCCGAACGGGTCAGCGCCACCACGCTGCGGGAGCACGTCACCGCCCAGGGCCGCTGGGTCGCCGATCGGGTCCGGGTCGTGGACAGCCTCGCCGAGGCGGAGGCCGCCGCGGTGGTCATCGCCGCCGAGGCGTTCACCGGCACCGCCGAGGAGGCCCGCACCACCATCGGGGCACTCACCAAGTACCTGGCCGACGGCGCGGTGCTCAGCGTCGCCACCGCCGTCGGGCGGACCGCCGGCGCCGCCGCCGAGTTGGACCGGCAGGGCGTGCTGTACGGCGTCGGCAACGACCTGGTGCTGCGCAACAACCCACCGGTACGCGTGTACCGGCTCCGCTTCACTCCGGCCGAGGCCGCCGCGGCGGAGCAGCTCGCGCCCGCCTACCGGCCGTCGAGCGTGCCGCTCAGCCGGGACATGCACATCGACTCCAACGGGGTCGCCGCCGCCGGCATCGCCCTCGGGCTGGCCGCGCTCACCCGACTGGCCCGACCGAAGTCGAAGCTCTGGCTGCTGCCCGCGCTGGCCGCCGCGCCGGTGGCCGCCTTCTTCCGGGATCCGGAACGGGACGTGCCGGAGGATGCGTCGGCCGTGGTGGCCGCCGCCGACGGGCAGGTCCTGTCGGTGCAGCGGCTGACCGACGAACGCTTCGGCGACGGCGAGTTCCTGCGCGTCGCGGTGTTCCTGTCGGTGCTCGACGTGCACGTCAACAGGTCTCCGGTGGCTGGCAAGGTGGTCGACTACTTCGTGGCGGACGGTGGGTTCGTCAACGCGATGAAGCCGGATGCGGAGCACAACGTGGCCGCGTACACGGTGCTGGACACCACCCACGGCACCGTGGTGGTGGCGCAGCGGACCGGCCTGATCGCCCGCCGGATCGTGCAACGTGCTCCGATCGGCGCGCTGCTGGCCCGTGGCGAGCGGTTCGGGCTGATCCGCTTCGGCTCGCGTACCGACGTCTACCTGCCGGCGGAGGCCGCGGAACCGCTGGTCGGGCCGGGCGACAAGGTGATCGGTGGATCGACCGTGATCGCCCGCTGGCGCTGAATCTCGACACCGGAGACGTCAAGGGCGCCGCGGCCAGGCCGCGGCGCCCTTTCGCAGGTACGGGTCAGACGACGGTGCGGCGCTGGCGCAACCAGAGCACCGGACCGCTGATCAGGTACCCGACCACGATGAGCCCGAAGGTGAGCCGGACGTCGATCAGGGCGCCGACCACCGGCGCGAGCCAGACCCACGGCGGCAGCTTGACCAGCCGGGCGAGCTTGGCGTACGGGAAGCTGCTGACCATGGTGAAGGCGAGCAGGGCCACCCCGGCGATCTGCACCGCCCCCGGCACCGGCATGCCGATCACCACCATCAGGGCGAGCACGGCGGCGGCCATCGTGGTGGGTACGCCGGAGAAGAACCGTCCGTCGTTGGGCGAGACGTTGAACCGCGCCAGCCGGATGGCGGCGCAGGCGGCGACGAGCGCGGCGGCCACCGCGGCGGCGGCCGTCGGCGCGGAACCGGCCAACGAGGCGTAGACCACCACGGGGGCGGCCAGGCCGAAGGAGCACATGTCGGCCAGCGAGTCCATCTGGGCACCGAACGGGCTGGACACCCCGAGCTTGCGGGCCAGCGCGCCGTCCAGGCCGTCGAACGCGACGCAGGCGATCAGGAGGAACGCGGCCAGTCGCACCTCGCCCTGCATGGCGACGAAGATCGCGTTGATGCCGAGCAGCAGGCTGGCCAGGGTGCACGCGTTGACCAGAGCGAACTTCATCCGCCGGGCCGGTGTCCGCTCGCCCGGCAGCAGCGGTGCCGGCGTCGCTGTCGACGCGGCCGACACCGGAGTCGGCGCGACGGGTGGGTTGACCGTGACCGGGCCGACCAGCGGGGCGACCGGGGCGATGGTCTCCATCCCGGTGCGGTGGAACCGCCTCAGGCCATACCGGCGGCGCGGGCGGTCCTGGTACCGGGGCTCGGGCAACACGTCGGTCGCGCCGTGCAGTTCTGCATCTCGGCGGCCGACGCGAACCAGCAGGACCTGGCGGGCGAGGGTGCCGCTGCGACGCAGCGGGCCCGTCCAGCTTCGCCCTGCGGGACGCGGGCTGTCAGTCGTACGACGCCGGCGCCATGGGGCTCTCGGCACGTTTCCTCCATCACCGGATCGGCTTACCGCCATGTGGCGGGCGTCCGGCTGTCTCGTGCCGGACCTTCCTGGCCCGGCAGCCGTTTTGCGGAGTACACCATCGCACAGGGGGTGGGGGAATGGCGATAGCTGCCGGCGGTACTTATATCTCCTTT
This sequence comes from Verrucosispora sp. WMMC514, assembly GCF_027497295.1. Lineage (NCBI taxonomy): Bacteria > Bacillati > Actinomycetota > Actinomycetes > Micromonosporales > Micromonosporaceae > Micromonospora > Verrucosispora sp. WMMC514. The sequence goes on from NZ_CP114906.1 coordinate 1,515,179, forward strand.
AACCGCGCGAACCGCCGTCTTATTCCCATCCGGGACACGATCGCCCGTTTTCTACGCCTGCCCTGCCTCGACTGTACCGGAGGTCGTCCGTCCCGGCTCGGTGGTGAGATCGAAGCGGCCGGGCCACAACGGGTCACCTCGACGAGTCCAGGGCACTGACGGCGATCTCAGTCAGCGGAAGGTTGCGCAGCTCAGCGGGGGTGAACCAGGCGGCGCGGGCGGTGGAGCCGCCGGCCGTCTCGGTCACCGCCGGTTCGGTCGGCACGTCCACCTCCACCCGGTAGACGACCCGGATGCCGTGCCAGTCGAGGGGGTACCCCTCCGGCCCCAGCGCCGCCGGGTTGTGCAGGTTGTCCACCCCGATCAGCTCGGTCACCCGGCCCAGTTGGCCGGACTCCTCGACCAGCTCCCGTGACAACGCGGTGACGGGTTGTTCGCCGTGATCGGTACCTCCGCCGGGCAGGTGCCATCGCCCGGCACCGGGATAGCCCTCGGCGATCATGGTCAGCAACACCCGTCCGTCCGGATCGGTGACCACTCCGTACGCCCCGAAGCGCTGCCGGCGGTCGCCGGCGGGGCCGGGGAACGGCTCCCGGCGGCGCAGGGCACCGGCCGGCAGCGGGACGACCGGCAGACCGACGGCCTCGGCGGTGAACGGCAGCAGCGGCAGCTCGGCCGCCTCGTCCAGGGTCAGCCAACGAGCCAGGTCGGTGCTGCCGTCACGCTCGGCACGCAGCCGCCCACCCAGCACGGTCAGGTCGAACAGCATCCGATCGGTGTGCAGGGCGACCCCGAGTTCCGGGTACGGCACCACGTCCGCGACGACCGCCCGCAGCCCGGCCGCCTCGACGGTCAGCCCGGTCTCCTCGGCGACCTCGCGGACCACCGCGTGCGCGGGATGTTCGGCGTGCTCCAGCCCACCACCGGGCAGCGACCAGACCCCGGGAAAGTCCGCCGACGCGGAGCCACGCACCAGCAACACCCGCCGCTCGGTGTCCCGCAGGACCCCGTACGCCCCCACCCGCCGCACCCGCTCCATCCGCTCCACAACCCCAAGCCCCCGTCCCACCCCGCGCCCGCGCCGCCCGCGCCCCGCACAACCACGCCGATCATGAAGTTATCGCCCTCGCCAAGCGGCGTGTCGGAACAATAACTTCATGATCGGCGCGTGCGTGCGTGCGTGCGTGCATGCGTGCGTGCGTGGGCCGGGGGGTGGGTGAGGGTGGGGTGGGTCAGGTTAGGTGGGCGGCTTGGACGGCTTCGGCGGTGACCTCGGTGAGGCGGTCGGTGGGCAGGGCGCCGAGTTCCTCCCGGGCGAACCAGCGGGCCTCGCAGGTGGAGCCGCCGACGTCGCCGACGGTGGGCGGAGCCGGCTGGTCCACCACCACCCGGTAGAAGGCCCGCACCCCGTGCCAGTCGATGGGGTAGCCCTCGGGACCGAGCGAGGCGGCATCCCGATGACTGGCCACCCCGAGCAAACCGACGAGCCGCCCGGTCTGCCCGGTCTCCTCGACCAGTTCCCGGATCAGCGCCGCGCTCGGCTGCTCGCCGTAGTCGGTACCGCCGCCGGGCAGGTGCCAGCAGCCGGCGCCCGGGTAGCCGTCGGAGACCCGGGTCAGCAGCACCCGCCCCTCCGGGTCGGTCACCACGGCGTACGCGGCGAAGCGCTGCGCCCGGTGCAGCCCGTCCGGGCCGGGTACCGCGTAGAAGGAGGGGAACTCCGGCGGCTCGTCCGGCACGATGTCCGCCGAGGAGGCCGGCAGCCCGAGAGCGCGGGCGGTGAACGAACGCAGCGGCAACCTCGCCGCCTCGTCCCGGGTGAACCAGCGGGCCAGGTCGGTGGGCCGGTCGACCCGGTCGGAGAGCGAGCCGCCCCGCACCGACACCCGGTAGACCAACCGGTCGGTGTGGATGGTGATGCCTCGCTCCGGCAGTGCCCGCATGTCGGCCAGCACGTCGTGCAGGCCGGCGACGGCCACCGACAGGCCGGTCTCGGCGGCGGTCTCGCGGACGACGGTGTGGTGCGGGTCCTCGCCGTGGTCGACCGCCCCGCCGGGCAGGGACCACGTGCCGGGGGTGCCGGAGCGCTCCGATGCGCGGACCAGCAACACTCGGTCTACGGAATCAACACAGACTGCGTATGCCGCGATCCTGCGCAGCGGCTCCAGCATGGTGGTCACGGAGCCAAATTCTCCCCGCCACCGGTTACCGACGCGGAAAAGAGTCGGATTCCTGACTGATGGCTCGCCCCTGAGAGCCGGTTCAGGGTAGGGATCCGGGCGGTCACCGAGGTCGATACGCTGCGCGACGAGGACCGTGGAGACATGACTTCCACACCTCACGCTCCGTACCGGCAACTGCGCCGCCCCACCACCGACCGGATGATCGCCGGTGTGGCCAGCGGACTCGGCCGCTACTTCGCCGTCGACCCCACCCTGGTCCGGGTGGCCTTCGCCGTCGTCACGCTGGTGACCGGCGGGATCGCCGCCCTGGCGTACCCGATCATGTGGTTCCTGATGCCCGAGGAGCCGGCCGGCGCACCCGCCTGGCCGCACCCGACGCCCGGCGCACCACACGGACCCGCCGGCTCGCCGCCCCAGCCGGCCGCCACACCGCACCCCGCCTGGCCGTTCCCCGGGCCGACCGGCCCGGTGCCGCACGCCGGACCGCCGGCACCGACCGCCTGGCCCCCGGCGGCCAGCCCGCCCGCACCGGTCCAGCAACCCGACGCCTCGTCCGGCTCGGCGCCAACCGACGCCGAAGCGGCCCATCCGGAGACCAGGCCGGAGACCGGGACGACGCCGGAGCCGGCACCGCGATCGGCGCCGCAGCCACCGGCGTGAGGCGCCGTCAGCGCACCAGGACGGGGTACGGCGTCACTCCCATTCGATGGTGCCCGGGGGCTTGCTGGTGACGTCCAGCACCACCCGGTTCACCTCGGCCACCTCGTTGGTGATCCGGGTGGAGATCCGGGCGATCACGTCGTAGGGCAACCGCGACCAGTCGGCGGTCATCGCGTCCTCGCTGGAGACCGGGCGCAGCACCACGGGATGCCCGTAGCTGCGCCCGTCACCCTGCACGCCGACGCTGCGCACGTCGGCCAGGAGCACCACCGGGAACTGCCAGACACCCCGGTCGAGGCCGGCGGCGCTGAGTTCCTGGCGGGCGATGAAGTCGGCCCGGCGGAGCACGTCGAGCCGCTCGCGGTCGACCGCCCCGATGATCCGGATGGCCAGACCGGGGCCGGGGAACGGGTGCCGCCAGACCATCGCCTCCGGCAACCCGAGCTGGAGGCCGAGCGTACGGACCTCGTCCTTGAACAGCGTGCGCAGCGGCTCCACCAGGGCGAACTTCAGATCCTCGGGCAGCCCGCCGACGTTGTGGTGGCTCTTGATGTTCGCGGTGCCGGTGCCGCCGCCGGACTCGACCACGTCCGGGTAGAGGGTGCCCTGCACCAGGAACTCGACATCGCCGTGCGAGGCGATCTCCCGGGCGGCGGCCTCGAAGACCCGGATGAACTCGCGGCCGATGATCTTGCGTTTCTGCTCCGGGTCGGTCACCCCGGCCAGCGCACCGAGGAAGCGGTCGGCCGCGTCGACCACCTTGAGCTTGATGCCGGTCGCCGCGACGTAGTCCTTCTCCACCTGCTCGGCCTCGCCCGCCCGCAGCAGCCCGTGATCGACGAAGACGCAGGTGAGCTGGTCGCCGACGGCCTTGTGGACCAGTGCGGCGGCGACCGCCGAGTCCACTCCGCCACTCAGACCGCAGATGACCTCCTTCTCACCGACCTGCTCGCGGATCCGAGCCACCTGCTCGTCGATGATGTTCTCGGCCGTCCAGGTCGGCTCGATCCCGGCGATCTCGTAGAGGAAGCGGGTGAGCATCTCCTGCCCGTGCGCGGTGTGCCCCACCTCCGGGTGGAACTGCACGCCGGCCCGCCGCCCGGCCACGTCCTCGAAAGCGGCAACCGGCGCGCCGGCCGACTCGGCGGTCACCGTGAAGCCCGCCGGCGCCTCGGTCACGCAGTCGCCGTGACTCATCCACACCGGCAGGTCGGCCGGCAGATCCCGCAGGAGTACGCCGGGGTCGAGCAGCCGGGGACGCAGCGGGGTGCCGCCGTACTCGCGGCTGCCGGTGCGCGCCACCGTGCCGCCGAGGGAGCGGGCCATCGCCTGGAAGCCGTAGCAGATGCCGAAGACCGGCACGCCCGCGGTGAACAGCCCGTCGTCGACCTGCGGAGCGCCCGGCTCGTAGACGCTGGCCGGACCGCCGGAGAGGATGATCGCGGCGGGATCGCGGGCCAGCATCTCGGCCACGGGCATGGTGTGCGGAACGATCTCGGAGTAGACCTTCGCCTCACGCACCCGACGCGCGATCAGCTGGGCGTACTGGGCTCCGAAGTCGACCACGAGGACAGGACGCGGCAGGCTCATAGCCGGCAATCCTACCCAGCGTGACGCCCTCTCCCCGCCCGCCCCTTGCCCACCGCGCAACCCGCCGATCATGCAGTCGCGGCAGGTGATTCGCCACGTTCTGCGCTCTTTGTCAGGTGCCACAACTGCATGATCGCGGGGCGGTCAGGGGTGGCGGAGGGCGGCGGGGGCGTGTGGCGGGACGGCGGGGTGGTGTGGGGGGACCGGAGGGAGGGGGCGGTACGGGGTGCCGGGGGCTGGGCGGGGGTCGGGGTCACCCTTGTTGGGCCAGAGGGACAGGGCGCGCTCGGCCTGGGCGGTGATGGTGAGCGACGGGTTGACACCCAGGTTGGCGGAGACGGCGGCGCCGTCGACGACGTGCAGGCCGGGGTGGCCGTGCACCCGGTGGTAGGGGTCGATCACCCCGTCGGCGGCGGTGGCACCGATCACCGCTCCGCCCAGGATGTGCGCGGTCACCGGGATGTCGAACGGCTCGGTCAGCGCGCCGCCCGGCGTACCGTCGATCTCCTCGGCGAGCAGCCGGACCGCCTCGTTGCCCGCCGGGATCCAGGTCGGGTTGGGCGGGCCGTGACCCGGACCGGAGACGAGCCGGCGGCCGAGCGGCCCGCGCCGCATCCGGAGGGCGAGCGAGTTGTCGGTCGACTGCATGACCAGGGCGATCACCGTACGCTCCGACCAGCGGCGGACGGAGAGCATCCGGGCGGCCACCCGCGGCTGCCGGAGCAGTTGCCCGAGCCACCGGCGCAGCCGGCGCGGCCCGCCGTCGACCAGCAGCGACTGGAGCAGCCCCATCGCGTTCGAACCCCGGCCGTAGCGGACCGGCTCGACGTGGGTCTGCGGATCCGGGTGGAACGAGCTGGTGATGGCGACCCCCTGGGTGAAGTCCACGCCACGCTTGCGGGCCCGCCGGTGCGGCACCGAGGCGCCGAGGATCGCCTCCGAGTTGGTCCGGGTCAGCTCGCCGAGGCGGGGTGAGAGGCCGGGCAGATGGCCACGGTCCCGCATCTCGTGCAGCAGCCGCTGGCTGCCCAGCGCACCGGCCGCGAAGACCACCTGGTCGGCGTGCACCACCTGCCGCCGTCGGCGCAGCCAGGCACCGGTACGTTCGGTCTCCACCTGGTAACCACCGTCGACCGGCCGGACCGCGCGGACAGTGGTCAACGGATGTACCCGGACACCGAGCCGCTCGGCCAGCCACAGATAGTTCTTGACGAGCGTGTTCTTGGCTCCGACCCGGCAGCCGGTCATGCAGGCGCCGCAGTGGGTGCAGCCGGTACGCTCCGGGCCGGCCCCGCCGAAGTACGGGTCGGTGACCCGCTCGCGCGGCCGGCCCAGGTGCACACCGACCGGGGTGGCGTGGAAGGTGTGCCCCACTCCCATCCGCTCGGCGACCCGCCGCATCGCCCGGTCCGCTCCGGTGGTGATCGGGTACGTGGTCGCTCCGAGCATCCGCTTGGCCTGGTCGTAGTGGGGGGCGAGTTCGGCCCGCCAGTCGGCGAGGTGCCGCCACTGCGGGTCGTCGTAGAAGGCGTCAAGCGGTTCGTAGAGCGTGTTGGCGTAGACGAGTGAGCCACCACCGACGCCCGCGCCGGAGAGCACCAGCACGCCGCCGCCGGCTCGCCGGTCGGCCGCCCGGAGCAGGGTGATCCGCTGGAGGCCGAAACAACCCAGCCTCGGTGCCCACAGGAAGCGCCGCAGCCGCCACGACGTCCGCGGGAACTCGTCGTCGGCGAACCGTCGGCCCGCCTCCAGGACACCGACCGAGTAGCCCTTCTCGGCCAGCCGCAACGCGGCGACGCTGCCGCCGAAACCGGACCCGATGACCACCACGTCGTACCGCATGGACGCATCATTACTTGCGAGTAGCTCTCGCGCCAGGACCCTGTTCCGCGCGATCATGCTCCGCACCGCGTCACTCTCGCCCGACCGGGGACGCAACCATGAGCCCGGTTCAGCGCGTTGGACCGGTATCGACCCAGGGCGAGCGTCGAAGTCCGCCGTCGGTGACCTCAGCGGTCGGGCAGGGACTTCGACGGACGGCCCAAGGAGGCGGGGGATGATGCTCGGAGCAGACCGGAGACGGTTGACGTTGGCGCTGGCCGGCCTGGTCACGCTCGCGGTGGTCGCGGTGATCGGCGTGGTGGTGGCGCGTACCGTCAGCGACGACCCCCGGACGCCGACCGCCGCCACCGGCGGCCCGAGCGCCTCGCCCAGTCCCAGCGCCAGCCCGAGCCCAAGCCCGCCACCGGGTGCCGACATCACCGGCCCGCTCAACCTGCTGCTGGTCGGGGTCGACACCCGGGTGAGCGTGCCCGGCTGGGAGCCGCACGCCGACGCGGTACTCGTGTTGCACGTGCCGGCCGGGCTGTCCAAGGCCTACCTCTTCTCTCTCCCCCGCGACCTGGTGGTGGAGATCCCGGCCTACAAACCCGCCGGCTACCCGGGCGGGCGGACCAAGCTCACGCACGCGATGAGCTACGGCAGCCGGGTGCCGGACCGTCCCAAGCGACCCGACCCCGCGCAGGGGTACGAGCTGCTGCGCCGCACGGTCAGCGAGTACACCGGTCTGCGTATCGACGCGGGAGCGGTGCTCACCTTCGGTGGCTTCGACGAGTTGGTCGACAGCCTGGGTGGCGTGGACATCCGGGTCGACCAGCGGGTCGTCTCCCGGCACCGGCAGCCCGACGGCAAGCACCGGGAGCCGGGCCCCGGAGTGGGCGGCTACGTCGGGCCGCAGATGGTCTACGAACCCGGCGAACGGCACCTCAACGGCTGGCAGGCGCTCGACTACGCCCGCCAGCGCTACCTGCCCGGTGGCGACTACGCCCGGCAGCGCCACCACCAGCAGCTGATCCGGGCGCTGCTCGGGAAGATCCTCGACCAGGACCTGGCCCGGCAGCCCGAACGGGTCGAACAGGTGGTCGCGGCGCTCGGCGACGCGCTGCTCTACGTCGGCGGCCGGCGGATCGTGGACTTCGCGTACGCCCTCGGCTCGTTGTCGCCGCGGGCGGTCACGCTGGTCGGGCTGCCCGGGGCGTCGGTGGGCCGGGGCAACGCCTACCGGGGTGAGGAACTGACCTCCGTCGGCCGCCGCTTCCTCACCGAGCTGCGCGCCGGCAAGGCCGACGCCTTCCTGGCCGACAATCCGAAACTCAAGGTGAAGAGCTGACCGGAACGACCGGCAGACGGGGTTCCGGTCAGGGCTGGCCGGGTGCGGCGGTGCCGGTCAGCCAGGCGTCGAAGAACTGTCCCAGCTCGCGGCCGGAGACCCGTTCGGCCAGGGCGACGAAGTCGGCGGTGGTGGCGGTGCCGTTCCGGCGCTCGCTGGTCCACGTCCGCAGGATCTCGAAGAACGCGTCGTCGCCGACGGTACGCCGCAGCGCGTGCACGGTGAGCGCCCCGCGCTTGTAGACGGCGGTGCTGAACATCTGCCCGGGGCCGGGATCGAGGGTGCGCCGGGACCAGTCGGTGGCCGCGTACTGGATCTCGAAGTTGCGTTGGGCGCTGCGCCCGCCGTCGTGCTCCTCCCACAGCCACTCGGCGTAACTGGCGAAGCCCTCGTTGAGCCAGATGTCGCCCCAGCGGGCCAGCGCCACGCTGTTGCCGAACCACTGGTGAGCCAGTTCGTGGGCGACCACGCTGTAGTTCGGCTCGCCGCCCCGGAAGAACCCCGGTCCGTAGACCGGCCGGGACTGGGTCTCCAGCGCGTATCCGATCCGACCGTCGGAGACCACCACGCCGCCGTACGACTCGAAGGGGTACGGCCCGAAGCGGGTGGTCAGGAAGTCGGCGATCTCGCCGGTGCGGGCCAGCGAGGTGGCGGCCGGCCCGGTCACCGGGAGCCTGTCCGGTACGGCGGTGACCATGGGCTTGCCGGCGTGTTCCTCGCTGCGCACCCGGTAGTCGCCGATCACGAGCGTGGTCAGGTAGCTCGCCATCGGTGAGCGCTCGGCCCAGCGCCAGGTGGTCCAGCCGTCGGCGCTGGTCCGCTCCCCCGGCACTCCGTTGCTGAGCGCGGCGAGCCCGTCCGGGACGGTCACCTCGAGGTCGTAGGTGGCCTTGTCCGACGGGTGGTCGTTGACCGGGAACCAGGTGGCCGCCGAGTGCGGTTGGCCGAGGGCGATCGCACCGTTGTCGGTGTGCTGGAAGCCGCCACTGCCGAGCACGCCGTCGGCGTCCGCCTCGGGTACGCCGCCATAGTCGACGTCCACCGTGAACCGGCTGCCGGCGTCGAGCCCTCGGGCCGGGGTGACCACCAGTTCGCCGTCGTCGCGCCGGTGCTCGGCCGACGCGCCGTCCACGGTCACCGAACCGACCTGCAACCCGGACAGGTCCAGGTTGAACCGGGACAGCCCGTGGGTCGCGGTCGCGGTGATCTCGGCGCTGCCGGTGAGCCGGTCGTCAGCCGGGTCGTAGCGCACCACGAGCCGGTAGTGGTCGACGTCGTATCCGCCGTTGCCGCTGCCCGGCACGTACGGGTCGCCGAGATCGACGCTGCCCGCCCGGAAGCCGCCCGGCTCCGCCGCGTCCCGGTCGCCGATCCCGCTGACCAGCACCACCGCCGCCACCACGGCAGCGGCCACCGCCGCCGCGCCGGCCCCCCACCACCTGCCAACCCTGCTGCTCACCAGCCCGAGCCTACTGCCGCCCGCACCGTCGATCATGGAGGTGCGGCACGTGGCGAAACGAGCATCACCCACTCAACCGGGTGCCACACCTGCATGATCGGCGCGGAGGAGGGTGGGGTGGGGGTAAAGCGTTGCATCCGGCCGAGAAACGCGTGCGGTCGTCGCCTGCGCCCGGCGCGGTAGGGCATGGACCTCTCACAACGCTCTCAGTGCGTACGGCGGGACAACGCGCTTGAACTCCATGGGACGGCTTTCCGTCACCATGTTCCATGGCCTACTCCGGCCGGAGAGACTTCACTTCAACCGGAAAATGGTGAACATAGTCAATGACTCGCTCGTGCTCGTCACCAACAGCGTCGCCCACTCGCACCTTCAGTCTGAACTCCACTAGATGTCGAATCGTCTGTCGACTGAACCAGGCCATCAGTACGCCATCGCGATAGCCTTGAGCCGGCACCAGAGAATATCCTTTTCCTAACCAGAACAGGAAATAATCTCGGCCCCCTCGGAATCCTCGATCCGTCAGCGCCTTCCTCATCTGCGGAGGCGTAAGCCAGGGCGTTTCTTCCTCTCCTCCCACCTGATTTCGGAAGATCGCCGAGTATCCACACCACACAACTGTGGCACTTCCCGGACCTCCATTGAACAGGTACAGATCCCAGTGTTCAGCCTCGTCCCAATCTCCTTGACCTCGGGAATCGAGGCCGAAGCTTATTGTCGGACGTTGGGTTTGAGCGAATTGAGCGCGAGCCAGGATGAGCCCACCTATCGCAGCCGAGAGGGTTGCGGCAGTGTCAATGGGAAGCAATGTAAGCCGTAACGGCCACTGCGACCTTGAAGAATCGTCAACATTTAGTCTCACAACCTCCCAGACGAGAGTAGTCAGGACAACAACAAGGGCAGCAATTGGTGCCCACACAAATAGAGCCGACCGCTTACGGATGCGTTGTTGGCCAGCCCCACCCGCCTGATCTAGATGCAACTCGTCAGCCATCCATTGATTGTAAACACCTACTTCAACATCGACGTCCCTATAAATCCGCGAAGAGCGGCATGAAGCCGAGCTGCAATTCGCGAAAACTGAACGCCGAAATGGCAGTTGCTGAAGACCAGCAGGCCGGGCAGCACCGCCTTGGTGACCCCCGCAAGGTCCCCCCACCGCGTTCACACGCCCGGCGTCATGCACACCAATCATGGCCGCAGCCCTTGGTCCCAATCCTCTGCAAAGAAAAGTGATCAACCAAGGGCTGCGGCAATGATCAGCCAGGGTCGAGACAAACGACCCAGGTTAAAGATCAAGTTAGCGGTCTAGAACGAGACCGACCTTCTGGAACTCCTTGAGGTCGCGGTAGCCGCACTTGGCCATGGCGCGGCGGAGGCCGCCGAAGAGGTTGAGCTGACCGTCCGGCTCGTCGGCGGGGCCGAAGAGGAGGCGCTCCATGGAGCCGATGGGCTCACCGGCGGTCTCGAAGGCGCCGCGGGGCAGCGACGGGTGGCTGGCCGCCGAGTGCCACCAGGACCCGCCGGCCGGCGCCTCCTCGCACAGCGAGAGCGGCTCGCCGAGCATCACCGCGTCGGCGCCGCAGCCGAGTGCCTTGGCGATGTCACCGGAGGTCCGGATGTCGCCGTCGGCGATGAGGTGCACGTACCGCCCGCCGGTCTCGTCGAGGTAGTCGCGTCGGGCCGCGGCGGCGTCGGCGATCGCGGTGGCCATCGGCACCCGGATGCCGAGCACCGACTCGGTGGTGGACCACTCGTCCCCGCCGATACCGATGATCACGCCGGCCGCGCCGGTGCGCATCAGGTGCAGAGCCGTCTTGTAGTCGGTGCACCCGCCGACGACGACCGGGAGGTCGAGGTCGGCGATGAACTCCTTGAGGTTGAGCGGCTCGTCGGTGGTCGACACGTGCTCGGCCGAGACGATGGTGCCCTGGATGACCAGGATGTCGACGCCCGCGTCGAGGATGACCGGCGCCAGCGCCAGCGTGTGCTGCGGCGACACCCGCACCGCCACCGTGCCCCCGCCGTCACGCAGCTCACGGACCCGCTCGGTGATCAGATCCGGGCGGATCGGCTCGGCGTACACCTCCTGGAGCCGCTTGGTGGCGCGGGCGTCCTCGTCGAGACCGCCGAGTTCCTCGAGCACCTTGCTCGGGTTCTCGTAGCGGGTCCACAGCCCTTCGACGTTGAGTACGCCGAGCCCGCCGAGCTGACCGAGCCGCACCGCGGAGGCCGGGCTCATCGTCGCGTCCGAGGGGTGCCCGACGCACGGAATGCCGAACTGGTACGCGTCGAGCTGCCACCCGGTGGAGACGTCGTCGACGTCGCGGGTCCGGCGGGACGGCACGATGGCGATGTCGTCCAGGTGGTAGCCGCGCTGCGCGGTCTTGCCCAGCCCGATCTCGACCACGTCACGCATGGGGCACTCCAGATGTCTTCGGGGGTGGTGGGAGGGGTCAGCGGGTGTGGTAGTTGGGCGCTTCGACGGTCATCTGGATGTCGTGCGGGTGGCTCTCCTTGAGCCCGGCCGCGGTGATCCGGATGAGCTGTCCCCGCTGGTGCAGCTCGGGGATGCTCTCCGCGCCCGCGTACCCCATCGCCAGCCGCAGGCCACCGACCAGCTGATGGGCCACCCGGGCCAGCGGCCCACGGTACGGCACCTGACCCTCGACGCCCTCCGGGACCAGCTTCTCGTCGCTCGTGACGTCCTGCTGGAAGTAGCGGTCCTTGGAGTACGACTTGGCCTGCCCCCGGGACTGCATGGCGCCGAGCGATCCCATGCCGCGGTACGCCTTGAACTGCTTGCCGTTGACGAAGATCAGCTCGCCGGGGCTCTCCTCGCAGCCGGCCAGCAGGCTGCCGAGCATCACCGTGTCCGCGCCGGCGACAAGAGCCTTGGCGATGTCGCCGGAGTACTGGATGCCGCCGTCGCCGATGACCGGTACACCGGCCGGGCGGGCCGCCCGGGCGGCTTCCATGATCGCCGTGATCTGCGGGACGCCGACGCCCGCCACGATCCGGGTGGTGCAGATGGCACCCGGGCCGACACCCACCTTCACACCGTCGGCTCCGGCCTCGACCAGCGCCCTGGTGCCGGCGTAGGTCGCCACGTTGCCGCCGACGATGTCGACCGTGACGTCCTTCTTGAGCCGGCTGACCATCTCCAGCACCGCGCGCTGGTGGCCGTGGGCGGTGTCCACGATGATGACGTCGACACCGGCGTCGACGAGCGCCCGGGCGCGCTTGTACGCGTCCTCGCCGACACCGATGGCCGCCGCCACCCGCAGCCGTCCCGCCTCGTCCTTGGTGGCGCTCGGGTACTGCTCGCTCTTGGTGAAGTCCTTGACGGTGATCAACCCGCGCAGCTTGCCGGAGTCGTCGACGATCGGCAGCTTCTCGACCTTGTGCTGGCGCAGCAGGCCGAGCGCCTCGTCCTTGCTCACCCCGACCGGGGCGGTGACCAGCGGCGCCCTGGTCATGATCTCGCGGACCGGCATGGCCGGGTCGGAGACGAAGCGCATGTCCCGGTTGGTGACGATGCCCACCAGCTGCCCCTGGGCGTCCACCACCGGCACCCCCGAGATGCGGTAGCGCCCGCAGAGCTGGTCGACCTCGCGCAGCGTGTCGTCCGGGCTCGCGGTCACCGGATTGGTGATCATGCCGGACTCGGACCGCTTCACCAGGTCGACCTGGAGCGCCTGGTCCTCCACCGAGAGATTGCGGTGCAGCACCCCGATGCCACCCTGGCGGGCCATCGCGATCGCCATCCGGGCCTCGGTGACCGTGTCCATCGCGCTGGACAGCAGCGGGATGGCGAGCGAGACGTTGCGCGTCAACCGGGTGATCGTGTTGACCCGGCTCGGTACCACGTCGGACTCGCCCGGCTGGAGCAACACGTCGTCGAAGGTCAACCCCAGCGGCACCACCCTGGCCGAACCGGCGGGCAGCTCGGGCAGATGGCCGCCCAGCTCGCCGCCCTCGACGCCGGCGGAACGGTCGGTACGGGGCGAATTCTCCACGATTGCTCTCCTGAGCTGCTTGAACCGGGCTTCAGCGAGGTGGCACGGTGGGCACCGGCGAACGCCGGGCGAGGGTGCGTCAGCCTCATCGTACCCACTGAAGCTTTGTCCCTTGAACCGCGCGGGGCCGGCACCGGTGACGGCTCGCGCGACCGGGGGACAGGCGTCGACCGTGGCAGGGGACTACGGTGAGGGGGTGCACGACGATCCCATCGACCCGTTCACCGGCGACCCGACCGATCCGGCGGCCGACCTGGACGCCTCCGACGACGACGCGCCGCTGGACCCACTGACCGACGTCGAGCGCCAGGACGTGCTTGAGGACCTCGCCGACCTGGAGATCTACCAGGCGCTGCTCGCGCCGATCGGCGTACGCGGGCTGGTCATCGAGTGTGAGGACTGCCGGGAACCGCACTACTTCGACTGGGACCTGCTCCGGGGCAACCTGCGGCACCTGCTCAGCTCCGGGCGGCCACGGGTGCACGAGCCGGCCTACGATCCCGACCCGGACCACTACGTCACGTGGGACTACGCCCGCGGCTACGCCGACGGCGTGCACGACACCCTCAGCGAAGGCACCGAGGACGAGCCCGGCGCGGAGCGCTGACCGGCCACCGCAGCTCAGCCCGGCCGGGCCGACCCGCCCGGCGGACTCGGCCTGCCGGCTTGACCGGCCGGCACGGCCGGACCGATCCGGCCGACCAGCTACGCGACCAGTCCGGCCCGGAATCCGGCGGCCACGGCGTGCGCCCGGTCGCGGGCACCGAGCTTGCGGAACAGCCGCCGGGCGTGGGTTTTCACGGTGTCCTCGGAGACGAACAGTTCCCGCCCGATCTCGGCGTTGCTCTTGCCCTCGGCCATGCCGAGCAGCACCTGCAGCTCCCGTTCGGTGAGGCCGATCACGGACCGGTCGGTCCGCGCGGGCGACGCGGGCTTGTCCGGCTCGGACTCGGCACCAGACTCGGCGGGATCGTCGCCCCGCTGCACCGGCACCACCGCCGGGCCGCCCGCCGCGTCCGTACCCGGCCAGGCGGTCGGCGCCTCGCCGGCCGTGCGTCCGCCGGGTGCCGGGCGGGCCGGGCTGCCGACCGCCGCGGCGTCGCGGGCGGGATCAGCGATCCGGTGCCGGTTGGCTCGACCGGGCGCGGCCAGCAGCAGCAGCGCCTTGGCGACGGCGCTGGTCAGATCCTGGTCGACCCCCTGGATCAGCCCGCGTGCCCCAGCGCCGATGGTCGCCGCCGCCGCCTCGGACTCCTCGGCACCGAGCAGCAGGACGGCGGCCTGCGGGGCGCGGGCCAGCACCCGCCGGACGAAGCCGACGCTGTCCGGGCGGGTGAGCGCGGTGTCGGCGAGCACCACATCGGCCGGACGCTCGGCCAGCCGCAACATCACCTCGGGGTCGGAGACCGCCGTCCGGACGGCACCCGACAATCCCAACCGCGCTGCCGCGGAGGTCAGGTGCTGCGCCGCGAGCGGCGTTCGAACGCACACGAGAACGGTACGCACAGGCATCTCCTCTCCGCTGACGAGCAGACCATGAGCAGCCCTGGTCGGGAGGAGGTTCCGGGCAATCCTCCCAACTTTTCCGACAGATAGGGCATATGCCGCAATCCGTTGGATGTTTTGGATCAAAGACGTGTGAGGCGTGGGGCACCAGGGTAGGGAGGGGCGAGGCCGGGAACGGTGCGCCTGCGCGGCCCGCCGCCCGGACAACCGGCCACAAGCGTCTCGCGGTGCCGCGCGAGAGGAGGGGTGCTGATGTCGAACGTACGTAGACTGCCCGGACCGATCATCGACCTTTGGGACTGGCAGCGGCTCGGTGCCTGCCGAGGCCGCGACAGCGCTCAGTTCTTCCACCCGGACGGTGAGCGGGGCTCGTCCCGGTTGCGCCGGGAATCCTCCGCCAAGGCCGTGTGCCGTGCCTGCCCGGTCCGCGCCGAGTGCGCCGCGCACGCCCTCGCGGTACGCGAGCCGTACGGCGTGTGGGGTGGCTTCAGTGAGTCCGAGCGGCTACGGCTGCTCGCGGTCGGCTGGGAGGACCTCGCCGACCGACACCAGACCCGCGTCGACATCAACCGACTGGAGGCCCGGCTGGGCAGCTCGCACCGGTCGACGGTGCCTGTCCAGCGCAACGTCGCCTGACCAGACCGCACCACCGACGCCGCGTCCCGACCCGGGCGCGGCGTCGCCCTGTCCCACCACTGCCCCACCCCGTGCCGGTTGATCATGAGGTTGTTGTCATCGACACGCCGACGGGGTGACAACAACTTCATGATCAACCGGCGCAGGGCGGGAAGTGGGGCGGGCGGGAGAGGGGGGTCAGGTGACGGTGAGCGTGACGGAGTGCCAGCCGGTCGCGCCGTCCGGCGCGACATCGCGTGGCTCACCGGTCTGGGTCTCGCCGGTGCTGTCCGTCGCCCGAACCTGAAGGGTGTGCTCGCCCGGGGTGGCCGGCCACTGCCACGACCACTGCACCCAGGTGTCCACCGAGACGGTCGGTGCCAGTTGGGCCTGCTGCCAGGGCCCCTCGTCGACGCGGACCTCGACGCGGTCGATGCCCCGGTGCTGCGCCCAGGCGACGCCGGCGACCGTCACCGGGCCGGCGGCCGGGCGGTTACGCGGGCGGGGCGTGTCGATCCGCGACTGCGTCTTCACCGGCCCCTGCGCCGACCAACCCCGGGGCACCCAGTACGCGTCGAAATCGGCGAAGCTGGTCAACTCCAGTTCGGTGATCCACTTGCACGCCGACACGTAGCCGTAGAGACCCGGCACCACCATCCGGACCGGGAAGCCGTGCTGGACCGGTAGCGGCTCCCCGTTCATGCCGACGGCGAGCAACGCGTCCCGCCCGTCGCGCAGCACCGCGGTCGGGGTGCCGCAGGTCCAACCGTCGACCGAGCGCCCGACCACCTGGTCGGCACCGTCCAGCGGCCGCACCTCGTCGAGCAGTTCCCGGATCGGTACGCCGAGCCAGCGCGCGTTGCCGATCAGGTCGCCGCCGACCTCGTTGGAGACGCAGGCCAGCGTCACGTACCGCTCCACCATCGGCCGGGCGAGCAGATCGGCATAGCTCAGCGTGACCGGGTTGCGGACCCGGCCGTGAATGCGCAGGCGCCAGGTCTCCGGGTCGACCTGCGGCACCACCAGCGCGGTGTCGATCCGGTAGAAGCTCCGGTTGGAGGTGACGTAGCTGGCCAGGCCGGGCTGGGCCAGGTCGGCGCCGGCCGGCACCGGCGGCGCGGCGGAGACCGGGGCAGGCAGCGTGATCGCCTCGCGGGCCGCCGACACCCCCTGACGGCCGGCGAGCCAGCGGCCGGCGACTCCCCCGACGGCGGCCACCCCGAGGACGGTGCCGACACCGGTGAGAAACCGCCGCCGCGAGTCCGGGTCGACCCGCCGCCCCGGACTCGCCGGACCCGATGGGCCGCCGGAGGCCGGCGGACTTCCCGGGACCGACGGAGTGCCGGCCGACGCGGTCGGGTCGGTCGCCGGCCCGTCGGGGACCCCGGCAGTGCCGACCGCATTCGGGTCCGGCACGGCCGGACCGGTCACCGACGGCGGGCCGGCCGACGTCGGTGGGGACCAGGGCCAGGGGTCGAGTTCCAGTGGGCCGGCGACGAACGCCCAGAGCGCCACCCCGCCAACCGCCGCGCCGAGCAGCGACGGCAGCACGTCGGCGGCGTCCGCACCGGCGCGGGTCAGGGCCGCCGCCGCGCCGATCCCGCCGAAGACGACGATGCCGGCCAGGCCCACCGTCAGCCGCCGGGCGGCCAGCATGCCGATCAGGGCGGCGAAGCCGCCGAGCAGCAGCGCCGTACCGACCAGCAGAGCGATCTTGTCGTACGTGCCGAAGACCTCGATGCCGAACCGCTTGACCGGCTCGGGTGCGGTGTCCACCACGAGACCGCCGACCGCCACGAGCGGGGACGACCGGGGGCCGGTCAGGGCGGCGACCAGTTCGGCGGTGCCGATGGCCGCCGCGGCGGCGGCGACGCCGGCCAGGGCGGCGAACCGGGGTGACGTGCTGCTCACCCGCCCAGTGTTTCCCACCGACCAACGGTCCGGTAGTCGACGTCCGCGTTCGTAACCTCTCGTCACCGGTACGCCGACTCAAAGCGCGTGGGGCGCACCGTCTCGTCGACGGTGCGCCCCACGTCCGGCGTACGGCAGGCTCAGAAGCCCGGGCCGTGCTGGTGGCTGTGACCGTGGCCGTGCGAGTGGCCGTGGCCACCCGCGGCGGGCTCCGGCTCAGCCGGCTTCTCCACCACGAGGCTTTCGGTGGTGAGCAGCAGACCGGCGATCGACGCGGCGTTGGTGACCGCGTTACGGGTCACCTTCACCGGGTCGATGATGCCGGACTTGGTCAGGTCGACGTACTCGCCGACGGCGGCGTCGAGACCGTGACCCCAGTCGCTGCCGGTGACCTTCTGCACGACGACGTAGCCGTCGTGACCGGCGTTCTGGGCGATCCAGCGCAGCGGCTCGACAAGTGCCTTACGCACGATCGACACGCCGACCTTCTCGTCACCGGTGAAGCCGAGGTCGTCGTCGAGCACCGGCAGAATCTGCGCCAGGGCGGCACCGCCGCCGGGCACCGTACCCTCCTCGACCGCGGCCTTGGTCGCGGCGATGGCGTCCTCGATGCGGTGCTTGCGCTCCTTCATCTCGACCTCGGTGGCCGCGCCGACCTTGACCACCGCGATCCCGCCGGAGAGCTTGGCCAGCCGCTCGGCGAGCTTCTCCCGGTCCCACTCGGAGTCCGAGGCCTCGATCTCCTTGCGGATCTGCGCGACCCGGTCGGTCACCTCGCTGGCCTGGCCACCACCATCGACGATCGTGGTGTTCTCCTTGTCGACCACGATGCGCCGGGCGCTGCCCAGCACCTCCAGGCCGACCTGGTCGAGCTTGTAACCCAGCTCCGGGGCGACCAGCTCGGCGCCGGTGAGGATCGCCATGTCCTGGAGCATCGCCTTGCGCCGGTCGCCGAAACCGGGCGCCTTGACCGCGCAGACCTTGATGGTCTTGCGGATCGCGTTGACCACCAGGGTGGACAGCGCCTGACCCTCCACGTCCTCGGCGATGATGAGCAGCGGCTTGTTGTTCTGGAGGACCTTCTCCAGCAGCGGCAGCAGCTCCTCGATCGCGGAGATCTTCTGCGTGGTGATCAGGATGTACGCGTCCTCCAGGACGGACTCCTGCGACTCCGCGTCGGTGACGAAGTTCGGCGAGATGAAGCCCTTGTCGAACTGGAGGCCCTCGGTGACGTCCAGCTCGGTGTGCAGAGCCGAGCCCTCCTCGACGGTGATCACACCGTCGCGGCCGACCTTCTCCATCGCCTCGGCGATCAGCTCACCGATGGTGGCGTCCTGCGCCGAGATGGTGGCGACGTGCGCCACCGACTTCTTGTCGGAGACCTCGACGGCCTTGTCGAGCAGCGCCTCGGAGACCTTGGTGGCGGCGGCGTCGATGCCGCGCTTGAGGCCGGCCGGGTTGGCGCCCGCGGTGACGTTGCGCAGGCCCTCGCGGACCATGGCCTGGGCGAGCACGGTCGCAGTGGTGGTCCCGTCGCCGGCGACGTCGTTGGTCTTGGTCGCCACCTCCTTGACCAGCTGCGCGCCGAGGTTCTCGTACGGGTTGGTGAGCTCGATCTCCTTGGCGATGGTCACACCATCGTTGGTGATCGTCGGCGCACCGAATTTCTTGTCGAGGACGACGTTGCGCCCGCGCGGCCCGAGGGTGACCTTGACCGCGTCAGCGAGCGCGTTGACACCGTGCTCCAGCAGGTGCCGGGCGTCGTCCGAGAAGCTCAGGATCTTCGCCATGAATGTCCCTTCGAAGCGACGTTGCCCCGGCCCGGCGAGCCGGACCGGGGCAACGACACTGATCGGTCTGTCTTACTTCTCGATGACCGCGAGGACGTCGCGGGCGGAGAGAACCAGGTACTCCTCGCCGGCGTACTTGACCTCGGTGCCGCCGTACTTCGAGTAGAGAACGGTGTCGCCGACGGAGACGTCGATCGGCACGCGGTTGCCCTTGTCGTCGATCCGGCCCGGGCCGACAGCGAGGACGGTGCCCTCCTGCGGCTTCTCCTTGGCGGTGTCGGGGATCACGATGCCCGAGGCGGTGGTGGTCTCGGCCTCGTTCGCCTGGACCACGATGCGGTCCTCGAGCGGCTTGATCGCAACCTTGGTCGCGGTAGTCACGGGCATACCCTCCTGGGGTACTTGGTTTCGTTGCCGATCGGCATGCCGACCGGCGTCAATCTGCCACATGCCACCGGGCGGGGCCGTCGTCGCGGGTGCCGGTCCGCCTGGCGTTCAACCCCCGGACACCAGGGCCCGAAGGTTGGCACCCTCAGGGTGAGAGTGCTAATCGCAGGTTATTCCTCGGCTAGCACTCCGTCAAGGAGAGTGCCAATCCGCCACCCTCGTGTCGCCGCGTTCGGGCACCCGTGCCACCACTCTTCCCCCACTCCTCAGACGCCGTTCGCCAGCGTTCACCGCAACACGCCGACAGTCACTTCCCCGCCGAGCACCCGCCCCTTACCGATGCTGGAGCTGATCCGGCTGCACGCCGAGCCGGACTGGTTCCGGCCGTGGGGCGAGATCGAGCGGGAGGCCGTCGCGCTGCGCTGGTACGACCCGGCCGTGGTGCCCGGCCTGCTCCAGACCGAGGCGTACGCCCGGGCGATGCTCCGGGCCGGTCCACCGTTGACCGATGAGCAGATTGAGAAGCGGGTGCTGGCCCGGATGGCCCGGCAGGAGGTGCTCGCCCGTGAGGAGCCACCACAGCTCGTCGCGGTGCTCGACGAGCAGGTGCTGCGCCGGCAGGTCGGCGAGCGCGCGACCATGCGCGAGCAACTGGAGCACCTGCGCACCCTCGCCGACCGCCCGCACGTCCAGGTGCGGGTCGTCCCGGCCGAGACCCCGTGGTACGTCGGACTCAACGGTCCCTTCGTGCTGGCCCGGCTGGCCGACGGCACCGAGGTGGCGCACCTGGACAGCCAGCTCCGGGGGCACACCGTGGACAGCCCGAACGACCTTGCCAGCCTGGGGCGACGTTGGGAGACTGTGGCCGGTGAGGCGCTGCCGCGCCGGCAGACCGCCCGCCTGATCGAGGAAGTGGCGAAGTCATGGACCTGACCCGCGCCGCCTGGCGCAAATCCTCCCGCAGCAACAGCAATGGCGGCGCCTGCGTCGAGGTCGCCGACAACCTGCCCGGCCTGGTCGCCGTCCGCGACAGCAAGGACCCGGCCGGCCCGGTGCTCGCCTTCACCCCCGCCGCCTGGCGCGCCTTCATCACCACCCACACCCGCTAGACCCGACATACCGCAAGTCGCGACCGGCCGGCCCGGTGCTCGCCCCCACCCCACCGCCGAGCCCGGTCGGCCGCACATTGATCTTTTGCACTTCGGTGACTCGGACATCGGCGTGTCGACTCACTGACGTGCAGACGATCACGCCGCGCCCCGGCGGGCGCCGGCCTCAGGGCGCGTGGGTCAGGCTGGTGGAGCTCGGGAGAATGGGCGGGTGGATCTGGAGCAGTTCGGCGCGTTGCGTACGCCTGAGGGGTCGGCCGCGCTCGACGCGGCGGGCCGGGTGGCCGGCGGCGATCCGCTGGTCGCGGCGGCGGCGCTGCGTTCGGCCGGGGTGCCGGCCGGGCTCGCGGCGGCGGCGCTGACCCAGGCGGAGCTGCGCCGCCGGGCGACCGGCAAGTTCGGGCCGGCGGCGGCCGGCATGTTCTTCACCCGGCCGGGGCTGGAGCAGGCGACCCGGCGGGTCGTCGCCGACCGGCGGGCGCGGCGGCTGCGCGCCGCCGGGGTGACCACGCTGGCCGACCTGGGCTGCGGGCTCGGTGCCGACGCGCTCGCCGCCGCCCGCGCCGGCATCCGGGTGTACGCGGTGGAGGCCGACCCGCTCACCGCCGCGCTGGCCGAGGCGAACGCGCGGGCCGCCGGACTGGCCGACCTGGTCACCGTCGAGTGTGGCGACGCGACCGCGTTCGACGTGAGCCGGGTCGAGGCGGTCTTCTGCGACCCGGCCCGCCGCCGGGCCGGCACCGGCCGCCGGATCTTCGACCCGAACTCGTACTCGCCGCCGTGGGACTTCGTGACCGGGCTGGCCGAGCGGGTGCCGCGCACGGTGGTGAAGGTCGCGCCGGGGATCGACCACACGCTGATCCCGCCCGGTGCGGAGGCGGAGTGGGTGAGCGTCGACGGCGACCTGGTCGAGGCGGCCCTCTGGTGCGGCGAACTGGCCGAGGTCTCCCGCCGGGCGACCGTGCTGAAGGAGGACGCCTCCGGTGGTGTAGCGGCCCCCGCCGATCACCAGGCCGGCGGTGGGGCCCATCACCCGGCCGGCGGCGGGACGTACCGCCCCGACGGCCTGGCGGAACACCAGCTGACCGGAACGGGGGCGCGCGAGGCACCGGTCGGGGCAGTGCGGCGCTTCCTGTACGACCCCGATCCGGCGGTGGTGCGCGCGCACCTGGTGGCCGAGCTGGCCGTCGACCTGGACGCCACCCTCGCCGACCCGAGCATCGCCTACCTCTACGCCGACGCGGCTCGGCGCACGCCGTACGCCCGCTGCCTGGAGGTGACCGACGTGCTGCCGTTCTCCCTCAAGCGGCTGCGGACGCTGCTGCGGGATCGCCGGGTGGGCCGGGTGGAGATCCTCAAGCGCGGCTCCGCGCTGGAGCCCGAGCGGCTCCGGCGCGACCTACGGCTGGCCGGCGACCAGCCGGCGAGCCTGGTGCTCACCCGGGTCGCCACCGCCCCGACGGTCCTGGTCTGCCGCCCGGTGGCACGAACCGGAGCCGGCACCACCGGCTGAGAAGGCGCTGGCTCGGGCGTCGGACCGGGGCTACCTTGGCGGACATGGCGGGACGTGGCACCCCGGCGACCGTGCTGCTGGCGAAGCGGAAGGTCGACCATCGCACCCATCCGTACGACGTCTCGCCCGACGAGCCCGACTATGGCGCGCTGGTCGCCGCCGCGCTCGCGGTGGCCCCGGAGCGGGTCTTCAAGACCCTGGTCACCGAGGTCGACGGGGCGCTGACGGTGGCGGTGGTGCCGGTCACCGGCGATCTCGACCTCAAGGCGCTCGCGGCGGCCGTGGGCGGTAAGCGGGCCGCGCTTGCCGAGCGCACGGCGGCCGAGCGGGCCACCGGGTACGTACGCGGCGGCATCAGCCCCCTGGGCCAGCGGCGACGCCTGCCCACGGTCGTCGACGTCTCGGCCCTGGCGCATCCGACGGTGTACGTCTCCGCCGGCCGCCGAGGGCTTCAGGTGGAACTGGCCCCGGCCGACCTGGCCACCCTCACCGATGCCCGGTTCGCTCCCCTCGCGAGCGCCTGACCGCCGCGGTGCCGCCCCACCGGCGGACCCGGACACCAGGGTCGTCGCCGGCACGGTGGCGACGAGGTGTCGCTGGCGTTGCTGAATTGTTACCGCCGACAACAAACTCGTGACCGGCGCACCCTTGTGCTGCCGTTGTGGCGCGGAATACGTTGCCGGGCACAACAAAACAAAACACCGACACCCTTCCCCACCCTCGAAAGGACCCTGCACATGCGCAAGGGCTTCCTCGCAGTCGGCACCGTGGGCCTGCTGGCCCTCGGCAGCCTGACGGCCTGTGGCGACGAGTCCGGCGGCGACCAGGCCGGCTCCGACGTGACCCCGAAGATCGGCGTGATCCTGCCGGACAGCAAGTCCTCCGCCCGCTGGGAGGGCGCCGACCGCAAGTTCCTCCAGGCCGCCTTCGAGGCCGCCGGCGTCGAGTACGACATCCAGAACGCCCAGGGTGACAAGACCCAGTTCCAGACCATCGCCGACCAGATGATCACGAGCGGCGTCACCGCGCTGATGATCGTGAACCTGGACTCCGGCACCGGCAAGGCCGTCCTCGACAAGGCCAAGTCGCAGGGCGTCGCCACCATCGACTACGACCGCCTCACCCTCGGCGGCTCGGCGGAGTACTACGTCAGCTTCGACAACGAGGCCGTCGGCAAGCTCCAGGGCGAGGGTCTGGTCAAGTGCCTGACCGACCAGAAGGCCGAGAAGCCGGTCGTGGCGTACCTGAACGGTTCGCCGACCGACAACAACGCCACCCTGTTCAAGAACGGCTACGACTCGATCCTCAAGCCCAAGTTCGACGCGAACGAGTACGTCAAGGGCCCGGACCAGTCCGTGCCGGACTGGGACAACGCCCAAGCCGCCACGATCTTCGAGCAGATGCTCACCCAGACCGGCGGCAAGATCGACGGTGTGCTGGCCGCCAACGACGGCCTCGGCAACGCCGCCATCTCGGTGCTGAAGAAGAACCGGCTCAACGGCAAGGTCCCGGTGACCGGCCAGGACGCCACCACCCAGGGCCTGCAGAACATCCTCGCCGGCGACCAGTGCATGACCGTCTACAAGGCCGTCAAGCAGGAGGCCGACGCCGCCGCCGAGCTGGCCATCGCGCTGGCCAAGGGCGAGCGCAAGGAGACCGGCCAGACCGTCAAGGACCCGGAGGGCAACCGTGACGTCCCCGCCGTCCTGCTCACCCCGCAGGCGATCTACAAGGACAACGTCAAGGACGTCATCGCCGACGGATTCGTGACCAAGGAAGAGGTCTGCAGCGGCAACTTCGCCGAGCTCTGCACCGAAGCGGGCATCAGCTGACCTCACCCGCCTAGGCGCCGCCGCCCGGCACGGTAACCCCGTGCCGGGCGGCGTGCCGCCGCTGGACGGGCCCCGATCTCCCTCCGCGACAAAGGAGAACCCCGTGTCCGCGACCCCTCTGCTGGAGCTACGCGGGATCGACAAGAGTTTCGGTCCCGTCCAGGTCCTACGCGATGTCGCCTTCGCCGCCTATCCGGGCGAGGTCACCGCGCTGGTCGGTGACAACGGCGCCGGCAAGTCGACCCTGGTCAAGTGCATCAGCGGCATCTACCCGACCGACGCCGGGCAGTTCGTCTTCGACGGCCGGCCGGTGAACATCCACAGCCCACGCGACGCCGCGGCGCTCGGCATCGAGGTCGTCTACCAGGACCTCGCGCTCTGCGACAACCTCGACATCGTGCAGAACATGTTCCTCGGCCGCGAGAAGCGCAGCGGCATCGTGCTCGACGAGCCGACCATGGAACAGATGGCGGCCGAGACCCTCGCCGGGCTGTCCGTACGCACCGTCAAGTCGCTACGCCAGCAGGTCTCCAGCCTCTCCGGCGGCCAGCGTCAGACGGTGGCGATCGCCAAGGCGGTGCTCTGGAACAGCAAGCTGGTGATCCTGGACGAGCCGACCGCCGCGCTCGGCGTCGCGCAGACCGCCCAGGTGCTCGAACTGGTCCGGCGACTGGCCGACAACGGTCTGGCCGTCGTGCTCATCTCGCACAACATGAACGACGTCTTCGCCGTCTCCGACCGGATCGCCGCGCTCTACCTCGGCCAGATGGTCGCCCAGGTGAAGACCACCGACATCACTCACGCGCAGGTGGTCGAGCTGATCACCGCCGGTCGCTCCGGCGGGCTCGGGCTCACCGGCGAACCGGCCACCAACGGCAACGGCGCGGCGCCGGCCGGCAGCACCACGGGAGGCGTCTCATGAGCACCACCGCCGTCAAGCAGGAGGGGCCGGCCGCCGTCGCGTCGACGCCCTCCGTCGGCAGCCACGTCCGCGACTACTGGCGACGGGTACGCGGCGGCGACATCGGCGCCCTGCCCGCCGTCCTCGGCCTGCTCGTCCTCTGCACGGTCTTCTCGATCCTGCGGCCCTCGTTCCTCAGCGCCGGGAACTTCGCCAACCTGTTCACCCAGGGCGCGGCGGTCACCCTGATCGCGATGGGCCTGGTCTTCGTCCTGCTGCTGGGTGAGATCGACCTGTCGGCCGGCTTCGCCAGCGGCGTCTGCGCGGCGGTGCTGGCCAACGTGGTGACCGTCCTCGGATATCCCTGGTACGTCGCGGTGGCCGCCGCCGTGCTCACCGGCATGGTGATCGGTACGATCCTCGGCCTCCTGGTCGCCAAGATCGGCATTCCGTCCTTCGTGGTCACCCTGGCCGGCTTCCTGGCCTTCCAGGGCGTGGTCCTGCTGCTCATGGAGGAAGGCCGCAACATCTCGGTGCGCGACTCGGTGCTGGTGGCGATCGCCAACCGCAACCTGCCGCCGCTGCTCGGCTGGGCGCTCGCCGCCGTGGCCGTCGCCGGGTACGCCGCCGTGCAGCTGCTGCGCTACCGCAACCGCGCCGCGCGGGGCCTGGTCACCGACCCGATGACGGTGGTGCTCGCCCGGATCGGCGGGCTGGCGGTCATCCTCGGTCTGGCGGTCTACATGCTCAACCTGGAGCGCAGCCGCAACGTGCTGATCAGCTCGCTCAAGGGCGTGCCGATCGTGGTGCCGATCATCGCCGTGCTGCTCATCATCGGAACCTTCGTACTGCACCGCACCAGCTACGGCCGGCACATCTACGCGGTCGGCGGCAACAAGGAAGCCGCCCGCCGGGCCGGCATCAACGTGGACCGGATCCGCATCTCGGTCTTCGTCATCTGCTCCACCATGGCCGCGATCGGCGGCATCGTGGCCGCCAGCCGGGCCAACTCGGTCGACCCGAACACCGGCGGCAGCAACGTGCTGCTCTACGCCGTGGGCGCGGCGGTGATCGGTGGTACCAGCCTCTTCGGCGGCAAGGGCCGGGTGCTGGACGCGGTGCTCGGCGGCGCGGTGGTCGCGGTGATCGACAACGGCATGGGCCTGATGGGCTACAGCTCGGGCGTCAAGTACGTGGTCACCGGCGTGGTCCTGCTCCTGGCGGCCAGCGTCGACGCGCTGTCGCGCCGGCGGGCCGCCGCCAGCGGTAGTCGCTGATCCGCTGCACCGAAGGTAGTCACAACCGATGCGCGTGGGACCGAGCCAGGACGAGATTCGTCGACAGAATCTTGGTGCCCTGCTGCGCTACGTGCACGTGCACGGTGCCACCACACGGGCGGAACTGACCACCGCACTGGGGTTGAACCGGAGCACCATCGGCGCGCTCACCGCCGACCTCGCCGCGGCCGGCCTGGTGACTGAGGGGGCGCCGAAGGAAACCGGCCGGGCCGGACGACCGTCGCTGGTCGTCCGGCCCGAGTCGGACCGGGTCTTCGCGTACGCGTACAGCATCGAGGTGGACCGGCTGCGGGCCGCGCGGGTCGGGCTCGGCGGCGCGGTGATCGACCGCCGGGAGCTGGACCGCCCCCGCGGCCTCACCGCCGCCGAGGCCGCACCGCTGCTGGCCGGTGCCGTCAAGGAGATGCGGCAGGCGCTGCCGGAGGACGCCGTCTGCGTCGGTGCCGGCGTGGCGGTCTGCGGGATGGTCCGCCGCGACGACGGGCTGGTCCGGCTCGGTCCCACCACCGGTTGGGTGGACGAACCGATCGGCACCGCGCTCGGTACGGAACTCGGGGTCGACGTGCCGGTCACGGTCGGGAACGTGGCCGACGTGGCCGCCTTCGCCGAGCACGCCCGGGGCGCGGCGGCCGGCTGCGACAACGTCATCTACCTGTACGGCGACGTCGGCGTCGGCGCCGGGATCATCGCCGCCGGTCGGCGGCTGACCGGGCACGGCGGCTACAGCGGCGAGGTCGGGCACATGGTGGTGGTCCGCGACGGGGCCCGCTGCGAGTGCGGCAACCGTGGATGCTGGGAGACCGAGATCGGCGAGCACGGGCTGCTCCGGGCCGCCGGCCGTTCCGACGCCCGGGGCCGGGAGGCGATGCTCGCGGTCTTCGACGCCGCCGACCGCGGGGACGCCCAGGCCCAGATCGCGGTACGCCAGGCCGGTGACTGGCTCGGCTTCGGCGTCGCCAACCTGGTGAACATCTTCAACCCGGAGATGGTCATCTTCGGCGGCACCATGCGCGACCTCTACCTGGCCGCCGCCGCCCAGGTGCGCAGCCGGCTGAACTCCAACGGGCTGCCGGCCTGCCTGGAGCACGTCCGGCTGCGTACGCCGAAGCTCGGCGAGGACGCTCCCCTGGTCGGCGCGGCCGAACTCGCCTTTGACCGGCTGCTCGCCGATCCGCTCGACGTCAGCTGACCTCCAGTTCCAGATTTCGCGAACCGGTTTCGCCATCCGCTGAACTGATCGGCCGCACAATCCGTACCAGGTTGCGGACGGCCGACGGGTGCGGACGTCCGACGCTCAACGATCGGTTCTCGTCCGAGGAGGCGCCGCAGACATGGCACCGCTGGATTCCGCTCGTCGCCGGCAGGGCAACCGGTCCCGTCGCTTGGCGGTGCTGCTCACCACGATCGTCGCAGCTCTCGTCGTCCTGCCCGGCGTGGCGTTGGCCGCGCCCGCCGCCCAGCAACTCGCCGCCGCCGACCAGGCCCTGCTCGACGGCGTGCGGCTGGCCGGTCTGTGGGAGATGCCGGCCGGGCAGATGGCCGCCGAGAAGGGTCAGTCCCGGGTGGTCCGCGAGGTCGGCGCCGAGATCGCCCGGCAGCACGAGGAGCTTGACCGGATCACCGTCGAGGCGGCCAACAAGCTGGGTGCGGTCATCCCCAACGCGCCGACCGCCGAGCAGCAGGGCTGGCTCACCGAGATGAAGGACGCCCGGGGCGCCCGCTTCGACCAGATCTTCGTCACCCGGCTCCGGGTCGCCCACGGCAAGATCTTCCCGGTCATCGGCGCGGTGCGGGCCAGTACCCGCAACGAGGTGATCCGGGACCTGGCCAACTCGGCCAACACGTTCGTCGGCGACCACATGCGGATGCTGGAGAGCACCGGCCTGGTCCGCTACGCCGAGCTGCCGCCCGCCGCGCTGCCGGCACCGGGCAACGACGGACTGCTCGCCGCCGCGCAGGCCAACACCGGCCCGCAGATCGGCGTCAGCAACACGCTCATCTGGGCGATCTTCCTCGGCGCCCTGGGTACCGGCGGCTTCCTCACGTACCGCATGTTCCGTCGTAGCTGACCGCCACCGCGCCGATCGATGACCGCCCGCACCCGAGCCGCTGCCCTGCTCGGGCTGGTGCTCACCGCGCTGTGCGCCGCCCTGGGCCCCGCCGGGCCAGCGGCGGCGCACGCCGTGGTGGTCGCCACCACCCCGCAGCGCGACGAGGTGCTCGGGTACGCGCCGCGCGAGGTGCTGGTGACCTTCAGCGAGACCATCGCCGTGGTTCCCGGCCGGGTGCAGGTCCTCGCCCCCGACGGCAAGCGGATCAACGTCGGCGAGCCCGAGGTCCGGGACCGGACCGTCCGGATCACGCTGCGGCCCTCGGACCGTCCGCTCGGCACCTACCTGGTCAGCTACCGGGTCATCTCGGCGGACAGTCACCCGGTGGCGGGCAGCTTCACCTTCGCCGCCGGAGCACCGTCGGCGACCCCGCCGGAGCCGGCCCTGGCGGAGTCCGAGTCGCCGGCCGGGGTGCTGGTCCCGGCCGCGAAGTACCTCGGATACCTGGGGCTGCTCCTGGCGGTCGGCCCGCCACTGCTCGCGGCCACCATGTGGCCCCGCCGCCGCTCCCGTCGAGGCGCCACGGCCACCGCGCTGGTCGGGCTCGGTCTGATCGCCGCCGGCACCGTCGGCACCTGGGTCGGGCAGGCCGCCCAGGTGGTGGGTGCGCCGGTCGGGCAGCTCTCCCCGGCCGACCTGCGGGCCGTCGCCGACAGCGACGTCGGAGTGGTGCTGGCCGTACGGCTCGCGCTGGTGGGGCTGGCCGCGATCCTGCTGCCGGCGGTGCTGCGGGGCGCTGTCGACCGATCGCCGGCCGGTCCCGGCGTCGCCGGGCGGGTACGCGGTTGGGCACTGGCGGCCGTCGGCCTGGCCGGGTTCGTCACCTGGCCGCTGGCCGGGCATCCGGTCGCCTCGCCGCTGCCGCCGGTGAGCATCGCCCTGGGCACCCTGCACGTCGCCGGGGTGAGCGCCTGGTTGGGTGGACTGTTCGCGCTCACCGTGTTCCTGCTCCGGGGCACCCACCGGCGGGTGCTCGCCCGGATCCTGCCGGCCTGGTCCCGGCTGGCCACCCTCGCGGTGGCCTGGCTGGTCGCCGCCGGCCTCGGTCAGGCCGTGATCGAACTCGGCCGGCCCGCCGCCCTGTGGGGCAGCGCGTACGGTCGTCTGCTGCTGGCCAAGGCGGCGCTGCTGGCCGGGGTGCTGGCGGTGGCGGCCGGGCAACGCCGACTGGTCAGGCGACGGGTCGCGGCGGACCGGCCCCGGTGGGTCGCCCGGGCGGCCGGCGTGGAACTCGCCGTGACGGCGGTGGTGCTGGCCCTGACGGCGGTGCTGGTGCAGACCCCGCCCGGCCGGTCCGTCGGCACCGCCGCCGACGGGGTGAGCCGGGAGGGCGTCGCGCAGTCGCTCACCACCGACCTGTTCACCCTGCAGTTCGACATCTACCCGGCGGTCGCCGGCACCACGAACAGCCTGCACGCCTACGTCTACACCCCGCAGGCGAAGGAGTTGCCGGTGGCGGAGTGGACGGTCACCGCCGCCCTGCCGGAGGCCGGCATCGAGCCGATCACCGTCGACGTCTTCGCGCTGGAGCCGCACCACGGCAGCGCCGAGATCCACTTCCCGGTCGCCGGTGACTGGACGTTGCGGGTCAGCGCCCGGACCAGTGAGATCGACCGTTCCACCGCCACCACCACCGTGACGATCCGCTGACCCGACCTGGGTGACGCCTCAGCGGTCGACCTGGGTGAAGTCCCAGGAATGCGGCTGTCGGGCGAGCAGCATGACCGGCGGGTCGGGCAGCGGCCGAGGGCTGCTGCGCCACTTGGAGATCACCACGACCCGGTGGTCGGTGGAGGAGAAGACCTCGCTGGCCACGTGCAGCGGGTCGTGTTCGAACTCCGGCAGCGCGCTGTCGCAGACCCAGGTGATCAGGTCGGCGAGCGCGTACGGCTCCGCCCGCGCCTCCCACATCCGTACGATCACGTCGCCGTCCCCCTCAGACGCTGACCGTGGTCAGCGGCATGGCCGAATCCGCGGGCAGGTCGAGCCGGCTCGGCGCGACACCCGAGGCGACCAGGTGCGAACCGAGGGCCGCCACCATCGCGCCGTTGTCGGTGCACAGGCCGGGCCGGGGCACCCGGACCCGGATGCCGTGCCGGGCGGCCCGCTGCTCGGCCATCGCCCGCAACCGCGAGTTGGCCGCCACTCCCCCGCCGATCACCAGGGTCCGCACACCCTGGCCACGGCAGGCGTCCAGCGCCTTGTTGACGAGTACGTCGCAGACCGCCTCCTGAAAGGACGCGGCGACGTCCGGGACCGGGACCGGCTCGCCGGCCCGCTGGCGCGCCTCCACCCACCGGGCCACCGCGGTCTTCAACCCGGAGAAGGAGAAGTCGTGGCGGTGCGCGACGAGATCCTTGGCGGCGGTCAGGCCACGCGGGAAGGCGATCGCCGCCGGGTCGCCGGTCCGGGCCTCCCGGTCGATGTATGGTCCACCGGGGAAGGGCAGGCCGAGCAGCCGGGCCACCTTGTCGAACGCCTCGCCGGCCGCGTCGTCGATGGTGGCGCCCAGCGGGGTGACGCCCCCGGCCAGGTCGTCGACCAACAGCAGCGACGAGTGGCCGCCGGAGACCAGCAGCGCGATCGCCGGCTCGGGCAGCGGGCCGTGCTCCAGTGTGTCCACCGCGACGTGCGCGGCGAGATGGTTGACCCCGTAGACCGGCTTCTCGGCGGCGACCGCGTACCCCTTGGCGGCGGCCACCCCGACCAGCAGCGCGCCGGCCAGGCCCGGCCCGGCGGTGACCGCGATCGCGTCCACGTCGGCGAGCGTCACGCCCGCCTCGGTCAACGCCCGCCGCATCGTCGGCACGATGGCCTCCAGGTGCGCCCGGCTGGCCACCTCCGGGACGACCCCACCGAACCGGGCGTGCTGGTCCACGCTGGACGCGAGCGCGTCCGCGAGCAGGGTGTGCCCGCGCACGACACCGACGCCGGTCTCGTCGCACGAGGTCTCGATGCCGAGGATCAGTGGTTCGTCAGCCATGGCAGGTCTCAGTCCTGGGTGCGCTGCATCACCAGCGCGTCGGTGTTGCTCGGTTGGTAGTAGCCGCGCCGCACGCCGATCGGCTCGAAACCGTACGTCGCGTAGAGCCGCTGGGCCGGCGCGTTGTCGGCGGCGACCTCCAGCAGCACGGCGCGTACCCGGAGCCGGGTGGTCTCGGCGAGCAGCGCCTCCAGCAGCAGTCGGCCGATCCCCCGGCGCTGGACGTTCCGCCGGACCGCGATGTTCTGCACCCATGCCTCGTCGGGCGGGGCGACCGCGAGCCCGGCGTAACCGAGCACCGCGCCCTCGCCGTCGGTCGCGACCCGGTAGAAATGCCCGTGGGCCAACTCGTTCCAGAACATCGGCGCCGACCACTGCTCGGCGCCGAAGAGGTCCGCCTCGATCGGCAACACCTCGTCGATGTGCCACCAGCGGAACCGGCCGAGGCGCACCTCGCTCACCACACGACCGCTCTGCCCGCGGCTCACGGCAGGACCGGTTTGCGCGCGGTCGCCGCCACCGCGTCCGGGCGACGCAGGTAGAGCGGCGTCAACGGATCACCGGGCGCGCCGGTGCGGATCCGCTCGGCGGCCAGGGTGGCCAGCGCGGTCGCGTCCGGGTAGCGCGGCTCGGGTCGCAGCGGCAACCCGAGGGCATCGGCGTACCGGTGTGCGCCATCGCCGACCACGACGGTGACGGCCAACGCGCGGGCCCGCTCGGCGGCCACCGCGGGCGCGCCGACCTCCGGCCCGACCAGGCGCTGGCCGGCGCCGTCGTAGACCGCCCAGTAGATTTCCCGGCGCCGCGCGTCGCTCGCCGCCAGCACCGGCTCACCGGCCGCCGCCGGGTGGCCGATCGCGTCCAGCGAGCAGACACCGTACGCGGGGATGTCGAGCACCTGGGACATGGTGGCGGCGGTGACCAGCCCCACCCGCAGCCCGGTGAACGGCCCCGGGCCGACCCCGGCGACGATCGCGTGCAGGTCGGCCGGCCGGGCGGCGACGTCGGCGAGCACCGCGTCGACCTGCGGGGCGAGCAGTTCGCCGTGCGCCCGAGCGTCGACGGTGCACCGGTGCGCCCGGGGCGTGACGCCACTCGCGGCGACCTCGACGAGCGCCGCGGTCACCGCCGGGGTCGAGCTGTCCACCACCAGTACGAGCACAATGACCCAGCCTAGCCGTATTGCCTCCGGCCCTTGGACGCCCGCCCGCCATCGCCGCCGGATCGTAGCGCTCGCGCGCACTGCTGCGGTTCTCAAGGAGGCACGGGGCCAGGCGCGTCAGCGCCTGGCCCCGCGGCGACCGATCAGTTGCGTCGGCTCCACTGCTGGTTTGCTCCACCCCAGCAGCTGTACAGCTGAATCGCCGCCCCGTTACCGGTGCCACCGGCGTCGAGGCACAACCCGGACTGCACTCCGGTGATCGTGCCGTTCGAGTTGATGTTCCACTGCTGGTTCGCGCCGCTGTGGCAGTCGTACAACTGGATCCGGGTGCCGTTGCTCGTGCTGGAGTTCGGCACGTCCAGGCACTTGCCGTTCACCGTCAGCTGCCTGCCCGAGGTGTGGGTGAACCGCTGGTTCGAGCCACCGTGGCAGTCGTACAACTGGATCTGGGTGCCGTTGCTCGTGCTGGAGTTCGGCACGTCCAGGCACCGGCCGGACTGCTGACCGACGATCATCTGGCCGGACCCGCCACCGGGCGGCGGGTTGCTCGGCGGCGGGTTGCTCGGCGGCGGGTTCGAGCCCCCGCCTTCGGAGAGGGTGATGTCCGAACTGCCCTGGCTCTGGTAACCCTCGGTGGCCATGATCTGGTAGTAGTGGTTGCCCAGGTTCAGGCCGACGCGGGCCCAGGCGTCGAAGTGGTTGGCGGTGGTGATGGTCCCGCTGCTGCGCTTCTGCTGCCGGACACTCCAGTACTGGTAGAACGTCTGGGTGCCGTCGATCGACGGGGCGTTGACCCGCTGGCTGCGCAGGATGTCGTAGGTGCCCCCGTCGGTGGTGACGCTGCCCAGCCGGGTCGCGCCGCTGCTCGGGTTGTAGCTACCGAAGTTCTCGACGATGTAGTACTCGACCAGCGGACTGCGGGTCCAGCCGTACAACGCGAGGTAGCTGTTGTTGTTACCCGGGTTGTAACTGCCCGAGTAGCTGATCGTACGGCGGGTGCCCGGGTTCCAACCCTTGCCACCGACCCAGTTGTTGGTGCTCCTGCTCCACGAACTGGAGTAGCGGCCGTTCTCGCGCAACACCATGCAGGCGTCGCCGCTGTCCTTCCAGAACGAGAAGAAGAACCCGTTGTGGGTACCTTCCGTGTTCGAGCAGACCTGCCGGTCGGCCTCGGCCTGGGCGGGGCTGGCCGAGATCGCGACGGTGCCGGTGGTGGCCAACACCGCGGCGAAGGCGGCGGCAGCCAGCATTCTGACGCGGCCGCGTCGGTGACTCTTACGGTGTGTGGGGACTTCGTTCATGGTGGTGGGCTTCTCCTTGCGAGAGGCGGCGTGACGTAATCGGCGGGGTGCGTGTGGTAGAGGGACGGTCACCACGCGTCGAGGCCGCGCCATGTTGTACGAATTGCCGGACTGTCGGTTGTGGGTGCTCCACTGCTGCCTTACGTTGCCGCTGACCCCCAGACTTGAAGATGTAAGCCAGCATCTATGTTTCCGATATCGTTATCCAACGACCGACGTCAGTCAAGAAGTGTCGTCCGACCGGCTCCACGACCAACCAGGCGGATGCCGCCATCTGGTACGTACGGGCGACGTGGCGGCAGGAGCACACGGCTCAGCCGGCCGAGCGCTCCCAGTCGATGGTGGGCAGGCCGGCGTCGGCGAGCGCCTTGTTGGCGGCGCTGAACGGGCGGCTGCCGAGGAAACCGCGGGGATTCATCGGGCTGGGGTGCCCGGCCTCCAGGACCACGTGCCGCGGGTTGCCGACCAGCGCCGCCTTCTTGCGGGCGTACCCGCCCCAGAGCAGGAACACCACCCGCGACTCCAGGGTGTCGAGTGCCCGGATGGTCGCGTCGGTGAACTCCTCCCAGCCCCGGTTGGCGTGTGACCCGGGCGTGCCCTGGCGCACGGTCAGCACCGAGTTGAGCAGCAGCACACCCTGCGCCGCCCAGCCGTCGAGGGTGCCGCTGCGCGGCTTCGGCACACCCAGATCCTCGCCCAGCTCCTTGAAGACGTTGCGCAGCGACGGCGGCACCGACACACCCTCGCGCACGCTGAAACTGAGCCCGTGGGCCTGGCCGGCGCGGTGGTAGGGGTCCTGCCCGAGGATCAGCACCCGGCAGGCCGACGGCGGGCAGAGCCGATAGGCCGAGAACAGATCCGCCACCGGCGGGAAGACCGGGCCGGCGGCGTACTCCGCGGCGACGAACTCACTCAGCGCGGACATCCGCGCCGGGTCGAGATGAGGCGTCAGCACCGCCCGCCACTCGTCGGGCAGCAGCGCCAGCAGGTCGAGAGCGGGGGTGTCGTCGGGCATCGGCAACCTCTCACCGGTCGGAACGTCTGCGGGCACTGTAGGCACCGGGTACGACAGCGCTCAGCCCAGGGCGGACAGGCGCTCCGCCCAGTCGCCGCCGACCGGCTCCAGCTCCGCCGTGCGGGTGTCGTCGTCGTGCCGGTGCAGGCGGATCCGCAGATGAGCGGCGGCCAGTTGCTCGACCAGGCCCTCGCCCCACTCGACCACGGTCACCGACTCGTCGACGGAGGCGTCCAGGTCGAGGTCGTCGATCTCGGCCCGGGGATCGCCCGCGTCACCCAACCGGTACGCGTCGGCGTGCACCAGCGCCACACCCCGCCCGCTCGCCGGGTCCGGGCGGTGCACCCGGGCGATCACGAAGGTCGGTGAGGTGATGTCACCGAGCACCCCGAGGCCGGCGCCGATTCCCCGGGTCAGCGCGGTCTTGCCGGCGCCCAACGGGCCGGTGAGCAGCACCAGGTCACCGGGGCGCAGCAACCCGGCCAGCCGTTGCCCGAAGGCGTACGTGTCCGCGACCGTCGGCAGCACGAACCCGGTCACGGGCCGTCCCGCCCGCAGCTGTCGAGGAAACGGAGCAACGCGGCGTTCACCTCGTCGGCGTGCTCCAGCATCACCACGTGACCGCTGTCGGGGATCCTGACGAACTCGGCGTGCGGCAGCCGCCGGACGATCTCCTCAGAGTGGGTCAGCGGTGTGATCATGTCCTTGTCTCCGACGATCAC
Organism: Verrucosispora sp. WMMC514; assembly: GCF_027497295.1. Taxonomy (NCBI): domain Bacteria; kingdom Bacillati; phylum Actinomycetota; class Actinomycetes; order Micromonosporales; family Micromonosporaceae; genus Micromonospora; species Verrucosispora sp. WMMC514. Next base: position 1,550,415 of record NZ_CP114906.1, read on the forward strand.
CAGCACCGGCGTGCCGGCCAGCGCGGCCAGCGCCGGGAACCGGGAGTGGGTCGCCAGGGTACGCAGGTAGCGGGTCACCGTGTCGGCGGAGGTACGGGAGTTCATCTCCTCCACGTACGACACCAGCGCCGGGCTGGGCGACCGGGTGCCGAAGCCGTACCTGCGGGTCAGCAACCAGGCCACGTTCGTGGTCGAGCGGCGGGCCCGGTCGATGACCGCCCCGCCGTACCGGGTGACGTTGCCCGCCATGTAGAGCACCGGCGCACCCACCCGGCCCAGCAGGGCGGGCGCGACCAGCTTCGTTTCGGCCAGCAGCCCGCCCGAGGTGGCCATCAGCACGGTACCCACCACCCGGTCGCCGAACATCTCCGGATACAGCTCGGCCAGGGCCATGATGGTCATGCCACCCATCGAGTGGCCGACGAGCACCAGGGGCCCCTCCGGAGTCGCCTCGTCGATCACCCGGCGCAGCGTACGGCCGAGCGCGGTCAGGTCGTACTCGCCGCTCTCCAGTCGCCCCGACCGGCCGTGCCCCGGCTGGTCGTACGCGACGATCCGGTGCTCGCCCCGCTCGGCGAGCAGCTTGCGTTGGAAGTGGAAGGTGCCCATGTCCAGGCAGAAGCCGTGCACCAGCAGCACGGTCGGGTTGCCGTCGACCGGCCGGGTCGGCTCGACCACCTCGACGTGGATGTCGGTGCCGTCGGGCATCTCCAGCCGGTACGCCTCGTCGTACCGCTGGTCACCGAAGACCTCGTCGGCGTACGCGTCGGTGGGGTCCGCCTTCAACCGACGGACCAGGGCGCGTTCCGTGGCGACCCCGGCGGCCAGCCCGGCCGCGGCCACCCCCAGCGCCGCACCGACCAGACCGGCGGCCTTCCCGGCGGTGGTCCGGGGGCGTGGGATGCGCAGACCGGTCATGTCCGATCGCCGTCGTAGACGCGCGGGACCCGGGTGCTGCCGAACCGGGTGACGATCTCGTAGTTGATGGTGCCGACCGCCTCGGCCCAGTCGTCGGCCGTGGGCGCTCCCTCGGCCCCGTCACCGAACAGGATCGCCACGTCGCCGGCGGCCACCGGATCGTCGCCGCAGTCGAGCACGAACTGGTCCATGCAGACCCGGCCGGAGATGGTCCGCCGGGCGCCGGCGAGCTGCACCGGGCCACGGTTCGAGGCGTGCCGGGGCACCCCGTCGGCGTAGCCGAGCGGCACCACGGCGAGGTTCGCCTCGCGTTCGGTCGTGTAGGTGTGGCCGTAGGAGACGCCCGCACCGGCCGGCACCCGCTTGGTCAGCATCACCCGCGCACGGGCGGTCATCGCCGGCCGCAACCCGTACGTCTCGCCCGCCACCGGGGAGAGGCCGTAGACGGACAGCCCCGGACGGACCAGGTCGAAGTGGGTGTCCGGCCGGGTCAGCGTGGCCGCCGAGTTGGCCAGGTGCCGGTAGCGCGGGCGTAGCCCGGCCCGCTCGACCATGGCCAGGCCCTCGTGGAAGACCGCCAACTGCCGGTCGGTGGTCGGGTGACCGGGCAGGTCGGCGTAGACGAAGTGGCTCCACACCCCGACCACCTCGACCAGCCCGTCGGCCTGTGCCTTGGCGGCGGCGTCGAGCAGGGCCGGCCAGTCGGCGACCGTCGCACCACCCCGGGACAGGCCAGTGTCGATCTTCAGGTGCAGTCGGGCGGGCCGCCCGACCGTCCGGCTCGCCTCCCGCATCTCGTCGAGCTGCGACAGGCTCGCCACGCCCAGGTCGACGCCGGCGGTCACGCCGGTGTGCAGGGGCAGCCCGGGGGCGAGCAGCCAGGCCAGCACCGGGGCGTCGATGCCGGCGGCGCGCAGCGTCAGCGCCTCGTCCAGGGTGCAGACGCCGAGCCAGTCCGCTCCCGCGTCGAGTGCGGCCCGGGCCGCCGGGACCATGCCGTGGCCGTAGCCGTCGCCCTTGACCACCGCCATCAGTTCCGCGCTGGTGCCGGCGCGGAGCCGGTCCACGTTCTCCCGGATCGCATCAAGGTCGACACGTACCTCGGCCTGCCACATGCCCCCACCCTACTTTCCGCGCTGATCACCACGGCGGGGACTCAGGGCAGCCGCGCCACCACCGGACGCAGCGCGACGGCGACGTCCGGCGCGGTCACCGGGCCACCGCGGGCCGCTTCCCGGCCGGCCAGCCCGTGCAGGTACGCCGCTGCCGCCGCGGCCCGCTCGGCCGGCAACCCCGACGCGAGCAACGAGCCGAGCAGTCCGGCCAACACGTCGCCGGTGCCTCCGGTGGCCAGCGCGGGGGTGCCGGTCGGATTGACGTACGCCCGCCCGTCCGGCGTACCGACCACCGTGCGGTCCCCCTTGAGCAGCACCACCGCGTTCATCCAGGCGGCCAGTCGAAGCGTGGCGGCGACCCGGTCGGCACCCGGCTCCTCCCCGCAGAGCCGGGTGAACTCCCGGTCGTGCGGCGTGACCACGATCGGCGCGTCCCGTCGCCGGAGCTGCTCCGCCAGGGAGCCGTCGACGAGCAGGGTCAGCGCGTCGGCGTCCAGCACCACCGGCACCGGGGCGGCGAGCACGGTCCGCAGCTCGGTCGCCGCCCGCTCGTCGGTGCCGAGTCCCGACCCGCACACCCAGGCCTGCACCCGGCCGGCGTCGGCGACCCGGCCGGTGGCGATCACCGAGGGATGCTCGCGGACCACCTCCTCCCGGGCACCCCCGGCGTAGCGGACCAGGCCGGTCGGACCGGCGAGTGCCCCGCCGACGGAGAGCACCGCCGCGCCCGGGTACGTCGCCGAGCCGGTGGCCACCCCGACCACACCCCGGGTGTACTTCTCCGAGGCGGGTCCGAGCCGCGGGTACCAGTCGGCCACGTCCGACCATTCCAGGACCTGCCACGCGGGGCTGCCACGCAACCACGGCGTCAAGCCGATGTCGACGAGGTCCACCTCGCCCGCCAGCGCGGCGGCGGGTCCGACCGCCAGGGCCGGCTTCAGGGCTCCGAAGGCCACCGTCACGTCGGCGCGCACCGCGTTCGGACGGCCGGACGGCGTCAACGGCACCGCCCCGGTGTCCACCGCGACACCGCTCGGCACATCCACCGCCACCACCGTCGCCCGCTCGCCGTCCCGCCCCCGGTGCCGCAGCAGGCTCGCCGCCAACTGCTCGGCGGTCTCCCGCAGGCCACCGCGACCGCCGATGCCGACGATCCCGTCGAGCACCACGTCCACCACGGCCGGCGGTCGCGACACGACCCGTCCCCCGGCGGCACGCAGCGCGGCCAGCCCTTCGGCGTGCACCCGATCCGGGTTGAGCGGCAACGCCGACACGGCGGCACCGCGCCGGGCCAGCCGGGCACCGGCGTACAGCGCGTCGCCGCCGTTGTCACCGGAGCCGACGAGCAGCAGCACCGGCGCGGCGTACACCCCGCCCCGCCCGGCGAGCAGCAACGCGCAGCGGCGGGCCAGCCCGGCGGCGGCGCGTTGCATGAGCGTGCCGGGCGGCACGGTGGCCATCAGGGCGGCCTCCGCCGCGCGTACGTCCGCCACCCGCCAGACCGGTCTCATTCCGCACCCCGTTTCCCGATCACCCGGCCAACCCTACCGGCGCGGCGGCCGCAAGATAGCCGTCGGCAGCGCCCGCGGCAACGCCTGTGGACGAACCAGGGGTACGCCGGCCGCCGGCTGTCCACAGGGCACGACCGTCGACACCGTCACCGCCTAGCGTCGTCGGCGTCGTGTCGACGCCAGGTGGGAGGAACGATGGCCGAGGAGACGTTGGCCGTCCGGCCGGAACTGCTGCACCGGGTGGGTCGGTCGCTGGGTGACACCAGCTACCGGCTGGCGCACGGGATGTCCGGTGGGCGAGGGCTGAGCGCGCCGGCCCGGGAATGGTCGACGGCGCGGGCGCTCGCCGGCCTGGAGTCGGCCGTGCACACCTGGTCCGGTCGGCTCGCCGCCCGGATCGCCGAGACCGGCGACGCGGTGCGCGCCGCCGCCGGGGCGTACGAGTCGGTGGACGCCAGGGCCGCCGCCCGGCTCTCCGTCCTGCCCCGATGAGCGCACCCGGGCCGGTTGTCGGCTACGCCCAGCTCTCCACGGTCGATCCGGCCGCGTGGCGGGCCACCGGATCGAGCTGGGCCGGCCTGGCCGGCGTGGCCGGTCGGCGGGCCGGCGAACTCACCGACAGCGGCACCGCCCTGCGCACCGGCTGGTCCGGCAGTGCCGCCGGGTCGGCCGGTGCTCGGCTGACCGGGCTGCGCGAGGAGCTGGTCGCACTGGTTCCGGCCGCGATCGAGACCGATCAGGTGCTGGCCGAGTTCGCCGCGCGGTTGGTGGCTGCCCGGGCCCGGCTGACGGCGGCCGTCACGTTGGCCGCCACCACCGGTGTGCTCATCGACCGGCGGGGCGGCGTACGCGCCGATCCCGCCCGGGTGGCGTCCGCCGGCACCGGCCCGGCGGTGGCGCAGGTGGCCTCGGCCCTGCGGGACGCCCTCGACCTGGCCGCCACGGCCGACGGGGAGGCCACGACGCGCCTCGCCCGGCTGACCGAGGCCGCCGGCGCCGGCTGGACGGCCCGGCCACCGTCGTACCGGCCGCCCCCGGACGCCGAGCCCGGTGCGGTGCGGCGCTGGTGGGCCGGGCTCACCCCGGCCGAGCGGCGCTGGTTGGTGGTGCACGAGCCGGAGCTGACCGGGCGGCTCGACGGGGTGCCGGCCGAGGCCCGTGACCAGGCCAACCGGCTGCTGCTCACAGCCCGGCGCGCGACCCTCGTCGAACGGTGGGAGCAGTTGCTGGCCCGGGTGCCCCGGGGCCCGTTGGAGGCGGCCGGGCTGCGTGGTGTCGAGGCCGCGCTGTCCGGGCTGGACGCACTCGTCGCCCGGCTGGAGTCGACCCAGCAGCCGCGGGCGTACCTGCTGGGTCTGGACGTCAGCGGCGAGGGACGGGCGGTGGTGGCGCTGGGCAACCCGGACCGGGCCACCGACGTGCTCACCTATGTACCCGGGATGACCGCCGGGCTCGACGACGCCACCGGCGAGTTGGGCCGGGCGGCGCGGGTGCTGGCCCGTGGCGCCGAACTCGCCCCGGAGACGCAGACCTCGGCGGTGCTCTGGTTGGGTTACGACGCCCCGGATTTCCTGCACGAGGCGGCCTGGGACGGGCAGGCCCGCGCGGCCGGGGAGGCACTGCACCGGTTCCAGGACGGTCTGCGGGCCACCCACGACGGCCCGCCGGCCCGGCAGACCGTGCTCGGGCACAGCTACGGTTCGTTGGTGGTGGGCACCGCCGCCCGCGACCACGGCCTCGCCGCGGACGCGTTGGTCTTCGTCGGCTCACCCGGGGTCGGCGTGACGCACGCGGCCGAGCTGGGCGTGCCGACCGGGCAGGTGTGGGCCAGCACCGCACCGGACGACGTGATCCGGCTGACCCGCCCGCCGGACCAGCTCGCCCTGCGGGCCGCGCTCAGCTCCTCCCCGGTCGGCATGATCGCCGGCTGGCTGGCCGGGCCGAGCGACGAACGGTGGTTCGGCCGCGATCCGGCCGAGCCGGGCTTCGGCGGTCGGACGTTCCCCAGCGGCCGGTACGGCCACACCGGCTACTGGCATCCGGACAATCCGGCGCTGGACGGCATGGCCCGGGTCATGCTGGGGCGCTGAGACCGGTACCGGCGGCCGGGGGGCCGCCGGTGACCGGTCGCCGCCTACTCCACGGTGACGGACTTGGCGAGGTTGCGGGGTTGGTCGACGTCGTGTCCCCGGGCGGCGGCGATCTCGGCCGCGAACACCTGCAACGGCACGGTGGTCACCAGCGGCGCGAGCAGCGTCGGGGTACGCGGCACGTGGATCAGGTGATCGGCGTAGCGGACCACCGACTCGTCGCCCTCCTCGGCGATGACGATGGTGCGGGCGCCCCGCGCGCGTACCTCCTGGATGTTGGAGACGACCTTGTCGTGCAGCATGCCCCGACCCACCGGAGAGGGAACGATGCAGATCACCGGGGTGCCCTCGTCGATGAGCGAGATCGGGCCGTGCTTCAGCTCACCGGCGGCGAAGCCCTCGGCGTGCATGTACGCCAGTTCCTTGAGCTTCAGCGCGCCCTCCAGCGCCACCGGGTAGCCGACGTGCCGGCCGATGAACAGCACCGTCGACTCGGCACGCAGCTCGCGGGCCAGCTCGCGGACCGGCTCGATCCGCCCGAGCAGCTCGCGCAGCTTGTCCGGCACCTGGTGGAGCTGGTCGACCACGGCCGCCACCTCGTCGGCGTACTTGACCCCGCGCACCTGGGCCAGGTGCAGCCCGATCAGGTAGCAGGCGATGACCTGGGTGAGGAACGCCTTGGTGGAGGCGACGGCGATCTCCGGCCCGCCGTGGGTGTAGAGCACCGCGTCGGACTCCCGGGGGATGGTGGAGCCGTTGGTGTTGCAGATGGCCAGCACCCGGGCCTTCTGCTCCTTGGCGTGCCGCAGCGCCATCAGGGTGTCCATGGTCTCGCCGGACTGCGAGATCACCACGATCAGGGTGGACCGGTCCAGCACCGGGTCGCGGTAGCGGAACTCGCTGGCCAGCTCCACCTCGCAGGGAATCCGGGTCCAGTGCTCGATGGCGTACTTGGCCACCATGCCGGCGTGGTAGGAGGTGCCGCAGGCGACGATGAAGATCTTGTCGACGTCCCGCAGGTCCTGGTCGCTGAGCCGGACCTCGTCGAGCATGATCTCGCCGGTCTCGGTCAACCGTCCGAGCAGCGTGTCGGCGACCGCCTGCGGTTGCTCCTCGATCTCCTTGAGCATGAACCAGTCGTAGCCGCCCTTCTCGGCGGCCGAGGAGTCCCAGTCGATGTGGAAGTCCTTGCCGCTGGCCGGCTGCCCCTCGAAGTCGGTGATCTCGATGCTCTCGGCCGTGATCAGCACGATCTGGTCCTGGCCCAGCTCGACCGCGTCCCTGGTGTGCTCGATGAACGCCGCGACGTCACTGGCGAGGTAGTTCTCCCCGTCGCCCCGCCCGACGACAAGTGGTGAGTTGCGGCGGGCACCGACCACCGCGCCGGGGATCGCCGAGTCGACGGCGAGCAGCGTGAAGGCACCCTCCAGCCGCTGGCAGACCACCCGCATCGCGGCGGTCAACAGCTGGGGCCCGTCCGGCTGACCCGCCGCACGCAGGTCGGTCAGGGCGGCGGAGAGCAGGTGCGCGGCGCACTCGGTGTCGGTGTCGCTGGTGAAGCTGACACCCTCGTCCTCCAGCTCGGCACGGAGCTTGGCGAAGTTCTCGATGATGCCGTTGTGGATCACCGCGACCCGCCCGTCGGGTGACAGGTGCGGATGGGCGTTGCGGTCGGTGGGGCCGCCGTGGGTGGCCCACCGGGTGTGTCCGATGCCGGTGGTGCCGTCGCCGATGCCGATCGGGCTCGCTCCGCAGCCGGCCGGGTCCTCGGCCGCCCGCTCGGAGAGCACCTTCTCCAGGTTCGCCAGCTTGCCGGCCTTCTTCTCGGTCAACAGCGTCCCGTCGCAGACGACGGCGACGCCGGCCGAGTCGTAGCCGCGGTACTCCAACCGCCGCAAGCCGTCGAGCACGATGCCGAGCGCCGGTCGGGCACCGGTGTAACCCACGATTCCACACATGGGTCGCAGCCTAACCAGTTTCGCTCACGATGTCTGCTCGAAACAGGGGTAAACAATCACTTAATTTGAGCGATCCGGCGATCGTGGCGATCGGAGCGACAAAGCACGCGCTCGAGTGGCGGGCGGGTCGGCTCGCCACACCCGTACCCTGACGGGCGTGACGAGCCGCGATATCGACCCGCTGGTGGCCCGGATGCGCCCGTTCGGGACGACGATCTTCGCCGAGATGTCCGCTCTCGCGCTGCGTACCGGCGCGGTGAACCTCGGGCAGGGTTTCCCGGACACCGACGGCCCGCCCGAGATGCTCGCCGCCGCGGCGCAGGCCCTCAACGCCGGCCGCAACCAGTACCCGCCCGGCCCCGGCATCCCCGAGCTACGGACGGCCGTGGCGGCGCACCAGCGCCGCTTCTGGGGTCTGGAGTACGACCCGGACGGCGAGGTGGTGGTGACCGCCGGCGCCACCGAGGCCGTCGCCGCGGCCATCCTCGCCCTCTGCGAAGCCGGCGACGAGGTGGTCTGCTTCGAGCCCTACTACGACTCGTACGCCGCCTCGATCGCCCTGGCCGGCGCGGTCCGGCGGCCGGTCACCCTGCGTCCCCAGACCGACGGGCGGTACGCCTTCGACCCCGACGACCTGCGGAACGCGTTCAGCGCCCGGACCCGGCTGGTGCTGCTCAACTCGCCGCACAACCCGACCGGCAAGGTGTTCACCCCGGACGAGCTGACCCTGGTCGCCGAACTCTGCCAGGAGCACGGCGCGTACGCGGTCACCGACGAGGTGTACGAGCACTTGGCCTTCACCGACGCCGCCAGCGGGCACCTGCCGCTGGCCACGCTGCCCGGGATGCGTGAGCGCACCCTGCGGATCTCCTCGGCCGGCAAGACCTTCTCCTGCACCGGCTGGAAGGTGGGCTGGGCCAGCGGGCCGGCGGCGCTGGTGTCGGCGCTGCTGCGGGTCAAGCAGTTCCTCACCTACGTCAACGCCGCACCCCTGCAACCCGCGGTGGCGGTGGCACTCGCCCTGCCCGACGACTACTTCACCGCCTTCCGAGCCGATCTGCAGGTCCGCCGCGACCAACTGATCGACGGGCTGAGCGCGGCCGGGTTCGACGTGCTCACCCCGGAGGGCACGTACTTCGTCACCGCCGACATCACCGCTCTCGGCGGCACCGACGGCGTCGACTTCTGCCGTACGCTGCCCGAGCGGTCCGGTGTGGTGGCGGTACCCACCCAGGTCTTCTACGACGACCCCGAGGCCGGTCGGCGGCTGATCCGGTTCGCCTTCTGCAAACGCCCCGAGGTGCTGGCCGAGGCGGTCACCCGGCTGCGCCGACTGCCCGAGGTCCGGTGACCGACGCGCCGTCAGCCCGGACCGTGGGCCGGGCGGGTTTCGGCCGGCACCGCGACGGCCGGTGACCGTGCGGCCCGGGCCCGCCGCCGCGCCGCCGACCAGGCGAGCACCATCGCGACGAGGAACAGCGCGGGCGCCATCTGCGCCAGTTCGGCGGCGGACCGGACGTCGTGGATGACCGCGAGGTAGCGGGCGCGTTCGGCGGCATCCTGCCAATCCTCCGGATCCACCCCGAGGTAGTCGTGGACCAGGAAGAGCGCGAAGGCCGCCGGCACCCCGACCAGCACCAGTGGTAGCCGCCCCCGGGTCGACCGGCGCAGCGCCATCCACCAGGTCAGGGCGGCCAGGGCCACGGTGCCGACCACGACGAGCACCGATGGGGCGCCGAAGGTGGGCCACCAGGCGTTGCGCCGGTCCAGCTCGCTCGCGGTGGCGCCGTACACGGTGACCCAGGGCAGTGCGATGCCGGCGAGCAGCGCGATAGTGCCGGCCGACGCGACGACGACCCGGCCGGAGCCCGGCCACCAGCTGGTCAGCACGACCGCGGCGAGGGTCGCGACGGCGAGCACCGCGCACGCCAGGCCCGGGGTGCCGTAGCCGAACCAGATGGACCCGTAGTCCGGTTCCAGGACGGGCACCAGCCGGCGGACGACCTCGGCCCAGCGGGCGGCACCCTCGTCCGGTCCCGACGACAGGTGGTAGGCGGCACCGACCAGAACCGTGGACATGGCCAGCAGGGCAGCGCCCGCCGCGACGGCGGCTGCCCGCCCCGCGTACCCGGGTAACACCGCCGAGGCAATTGCCAGCAGCATCAGCGGCACCAGCACGAGCAGGTACGCCCAGCCCCACCCGTCGATTTCGGTGACGGCCAGCCCGGTGGTCGATTCCTGCTGGACGAGCGAGTTTCCTCTGGTGCTGCCCAGCACTCTGAGCGTCATCTCGGACCACGGCGCCGCCACGGAACCGACGGCCAGCCCCAGCGCGATCATGATCGAAATCAGGCGACCCCAGCGGGCGCCGAGCCAGCTCTGCGGTGTGCCGGGCGGCGGCACTGCCGGCACGAGGCCGGGCCGGCCGACAGCACCAGGCGGATCCGGATAGGACACACTCACCCCCGTAAAACACGCATCCGCCCTTCGGCGGCCGGACGCTATCGTTCCACGGCACGCGACCTGATGGGGAGAGGCACCCGCCCCAATGGACGCCTTCGACCACGTGCAGGCCTGCGGCACGGGTGCACCGGCCACGGCCTCACTGGCCGCCGTGGGATCAGGCCGGGCTGGCGGTGCGGACGTGGGCGGCGATGCGCTCGGCGACCTCGCGGGCGGTCTGCTCGGTGGCGGCCTCGACCATCACCCGGACCAGCGGTTCGGTACCCGACGGGCGCAGCAGTACCCGGCCGGTCTCGCCCAGCTCGGCCTCGGCCCGCTCGACCTCGGCGCGTACCGCCGGTGCGGCGGCGCCGACGGTGCGGTCACCGACCGGCACGTTGATCAGCACCTGCGGCAGCCTGGTGACCACGCTGGCGAGCTCGGCCAGGGGACGACCGGTGGCCGCGATCCGGGCCATCAGGTGCAGCCCGGTGAGCACGCCGTCGCCGGTGGTCGCGTACGCCGGCATGACGATGTGCCCGCTCTGCTCGCCGCCGAGGGCGAGCCCGGAGGCCCGCAGTTCCTCCAGCACGTACCGGTCACCGACCTTGGTCTCGACCAGTCGGATGCCCGCCGCGGACATGGCCAGGCGCAGACCGAGGTTGCTCATCACGGTGGCGACCAGGGTGTCCCCGGTCAGCGTGCCGGCCTCCCGCATGGCCAGCGCCAGGATCGCCATCACCTGGTCGCCGTCGACCTCCTCGCCGTCGGCGCTCACCGCCACGCACCGGTCGGCGTCACCGTCGTGCGCGATGCCGAGATGCGCCCCGTGTTCCACCACCGCCTCGCGCAGCGCCTCGATGTGGTTGGAGCCGCACTCGTCGTTGATGTTGAGCCCGTCCGGCTCGGCGTTGATCGCGATGACCTCGGCACCGGCCTCCCGGTAGACCGCCGGGGCCACCTCGGCGGCGGCGCCGTTGGCGCAGTCGACCACGACCTTGATTCCGTCGAGGCGGTGGGGAGCCGTTCCGGCGACGTGCTGCACGTAGTGGCTCGCGCCGTCGAGCAGGTCGTGCACCCGGCCCACTCCCGCGCCGACCGGACGCTGCCAGGCGGTGGTGGCGTTGGCCTCGATGGCCGCCTCGATCCGCATCTCGATCTCGTCGGGCAGCTTGTGCCCGCCGGCGGCGAACAGCTTGATCCCGTTGTCCGGCATCGGATTGTGCGAGGCCGACAGCATCACGCCGAGGTCCGCCTTGGCCTCCGCGGTGAGGAACGCCACCGCCGGGGTGGGCAGCACGCCGACCCTGATCACCGTCGCGCCCGCGCTGGTCAGGCCGGCCACCACGGCAGCCTCGAGCATCTCGCCGCTGGCCCGGGTGTCCCGGCCCACCACGGCCAGTGGGGCGCGGCCACGATCCGACTCGGCGAGGGTGTGGGCGGCCGCGACGGCCACCGAGAGCGCCAACTCCGGGGTGAGGTCGGCGTTCGCCCGCCCGCGTACGCCGTCCGTGCCGAACAACCGGCCCATACCCACAACCTCCGATGAACTGCCGATGCTAGGAGAAACGCCTTGTCGTGCGGCAACGGAAACGGCCGGCCCACCTCCCCGTCGAGGGGAGGCGGACCGGCCGTCCGTCAGAAGTACAAGGTGCGGCTGGAGATCAGCGCTTCGAGTACTGGGGAGCCTTACGGGCCTTCTTGAGGCCGTACTTCTTGCTCTCCTTGACCCGGGCGTCCCGGGTCAGGAAACCGGCCTTCTTCAGCGCCGGGCGGTCGTCGGGCTCGCTGACGATCAGCGCCCGGGCGATGGCCAGCCGCAGCGCACCGGCCTGGCCGGTGGTGCCGCCGCCGCGCAGGTTGGCGATGACGTCGAACGCCTCGGGCTTCTCGGCGGTCACCAGCGGATCCTTGATCAGCTGCTGGTGCACCTTGCTCGGGAAGTACGCCTCCAGGTCACGCCCGTTGCAGGTGATCTTGCCGGTGCCCGGCACGATGCGCACCCGGACGATGGCCTCCTTGCGCCGACCCACGGTCTGGATCGGGCGGTCACCACGAGGCGCGCGCGCGACGGGCGCCGGCGCCTCGGTGGCCTCAGGGGCGACCTCGGTGGCGGTGATGTCGGTCATGCTGCTTCCTTCGCCCGCGCTCACTGCGCGATCTGCTTGATCTCGAACGGCACCGGCTGCTGCGCGCCGTGCGGGTGCTCGGCACCGGCGTAGACCTTCAGCTTCTTGATGAGCTGACGGCCGAGCTTGTTGTGCGGGAGCATCCCCTTCACCGCCAGCTCGATGGCCCGCTCGGGGCGCTTGGCCAGCAGCTCCTCGTAGCCGACCTGCTTCAGGCCACCCGGGTAACCGGAGTGCCGGTAAGCGATCTTCTGCTGGCGCTTGTTGCCGGTCAGCGCGACCTTGCCCGCGTTCACGACGACGACGAAGTCGCCCGTGTCGACGTGCGGCGCGAAAGTCGGCTTGTGCTTGCCCCGCAGCAGCGTGGCGGCGTGGGTGGCCAGGCGGCCCAGCACGACATCAGAGGCGTCGATGACGTGCCACTGACGCTCGATCTCACCCGGCTTCGGGCTGTACGTACGCACAGGTCTACCTTGTCTCGTCGTCGGTCTGGGGTAGCGCGCCGAGGTGACCAGGACATCCCAGCCGGACCAGCGCGCACGAACGACTAAGCGTACCTCAGGCGGCACGCCCACAGATGTCGTACAACAGCAGGCAACGATACCCGCAGCCCCGCCGGCCGGTCAAAACGGGGTCCGACCGGCGGGGCGCGCGGAGGCCGACATGACGGTCGTCACACCCCGGCGCGCGCCATCCGACTGCCGGGACGTAGGTACGCGACCCAGGTGATCACGAGCAGCACCAGGAAGAATCCCACGTAGAAGCGCAACGCCGGCTGGATGCCCCCGTAGGTCGACCGGGCCCAGGCGTAACAGATCGGCACCAGGAAACCGCCGAAGGCACCGACCGCGGAGATGATGCCCAGGGCCCCGGCCGCCTGCCGGCGCATCGCCAGCATGATCTCCGGCGTGCCGCCCCGCTCCTCGCCCTTGACCTGGAAGATCCTGCTGATCATCCGGTAGGTCGAGCCGTTGCCCACGCCGGTGGCCACGAAGAGCAGCAGGAACGCCACGAAGAACAGGCCCATGTTGCGCTGCTCGACCGACCAGAGCGCGCCCAGGGCACCGACCGCCATCAACACGAAGCTGGCCACCGTGACCCGGGCCCCACCGACGACGTCGGAGAGGCGGCCGCCGAACGGCCGGCAGAGCGAGCCCACTCCCGCACCGAGGAACGCCCAGGCCAGTGCCACGTCCGGCCGGCCGAACACCGAGTTGAGCAGGGTGGGGAAGGCAGCCGAGTAGCCGATGAACGAGCCGAAGGTGCCGATGTAGAGCAGCGACATGATCCAGGTGTCGCGGTGCCGCAGCGACGACCAGACCGGCCGCACGTCGGCCTTCGCCTCGACCAGATTGTCCATGAACAGGTACGCGCAGACGGCCGCGATCACCGCCAGCGGGATGTACATCAGACCGGCCCGGGCCAGCGCGAGTCCGCCGCCCAGCACGATCACCTGAGGCACCACGAACTGCACGACGGCCACCCCGATGTTGCCGCCGGCGGCGTTGAGCCCCAACGCCCACCCCTTCTCCCGCTCCGGATAGAAGAAGGAGATGTTGGCCATGCTGGAGGCGAAGTTGCCACCGCCGAACCCGGCCGTGGCGGCGATCAGCAGCAACGGCACGAAGCCGATCTCCGGATGCTCGACCGCCCAGGCCAGCCCGGCACAGGGCACGATCAGCAGCAGCGCGGAGATGACGGTCCAGTTGCGCCCGCCGAAGACCGGCACGGCGAAGGTGTACGGCAGGCGCAGCAGCGCGCCGACCCCGCTAGGCACAGCGGTCAACCAGAGCGCCTGGCTGGTGGTCAGCTGCCATCCGGCGTCGCCGAGCCGGACGACGACGATGCTCCAGAGCAACCACACGGAGAAGCCGATGTGCTCCGCGAAGATCGACCAGATCAGGTTGCGCTGGGCGACACCGCGACCGATCCGCCGCCAGAAGGCCGGATCCTCCGGTGCCCAGTGCCCGATCCACCGACCTGGTCGGCGGTCCAGGCTCTCCTCTTCGATTACCGTCGGCTGCTCGCTCGTGGTGGTCATGCCGCAGAAGCTAGGGAGCCGCCGTTACCGCGGCGTTCGCCGTTCGGGTCGGCCCGGCAACGGGGATCGCACCACGTGCCGACGACGGCGGTGAGGAACGGGTCGACTCAGAGCTGCTGGAGAATCCGCAACGCCCGGTCCACCCGCCGCATCGTCTCCGCGTCGGCGACGTCCACGCACTCGGTGAACCATTTCTTCATCGGCGAGGAGATCCGGTCCGGCATCACCATCCGGTCACCCATCGACACCGCCAGTGGCGAGTCGCGCAGCAGCGCCGTCTCCACCACCTCGGTCACGATCACGATTGGCACCGCCGTGGAATTGTAGACATCGGAACTGATCACCAGACCGAGGCGCTCCCGGGCCCCTTCGATCCGCCAGACCTCGCCCCTACGCAGCACGCGGTGGACCACCGAAGAGCAGATCGTCGACCATGCCGACCTCCTGGGCATCGGCCAGCGAGGCGGATTCCAGATCCAGCCCGGCTCGCCCGACCGCGGCGGCGTGCGCGGCGAAGACCTCGCGCAGCGCCTTCTCCCGGGCCGCCTGGTCCATCCAGGCGGAGAGCGAGAGCCCTTCCCGTTTGGCGAACCGCCGGGCGTCCGCGATCGTCTCGTCAGCGAACGACAGAGTCACCTTGGCTGTCATACCGACAGACTACCCACTGGTATGACTCTCAGTCATTCCGGCGTGCCGCCCGCGGCAGCCCGGAGATGCCCGTGTCCCCGCTGTCGAGCTGATGGCGCTGACGGATCGTCGACGGTTCCGCCGGGCGCGTGGCCGCCGATGACGGCGAAGCGCCACGCCTTGAAGAAGCAGTCCACGTCCACCAGGCCCGCCTCGGTCAGCCAGCCGCACTGCTGATCCACAGGTGCGGGGCGGTCGTAGGCCATCCGCTGCCCGGCAGCGGCGATCTCGGCGGAATCGGAACCGAGCGCCGCGACCTGCGCCAGCCAGACGTCGTGGTACCGCCGGTCCAACTCCGGGGTCGGGCCGGCCACCTGCTCGGCGTTGACGAAGACTCCGCCGGGCACCAACGCCGCAGCCGCCCGACGGTAGAGGTCGCGCTTGGCGGGATCGTCCAAGTGGTGAATGGCCAGCGCGCTGACCACCGCGTCGTACCGCCCGGCGGGCAGCGGATCGACCAGGTCGGCGACCACCACCCGGTGCGCGACGCCCCGGCCGGCCAACCGCTCGGCGGCGCCGGCCAGCATCTGTGGCGCGGCGTCCACCAGGGTCAGCCGCACGCCGGGCACGGCGGCGGAGAGCAGCGACGACAGCAGACCGGTCCCGGCGCCGAGATCGAGCACCTCGGGCGTACGCCCGGCGGTCAGGGCGGCCCGCAACGGTGGCGCGGCCACCTCGACGGCCGTGGTGTAGAACGCGTCGTAGCAGGGCACCAGCCTGCGGCGGGCGGCGTCGTAGCCGCCCGCCGCCGCGTCGAACGTTTTGGCCACGCTCATGACAGCCTCCCATATAGCAGGATTCTCGTTCCACATTGTAGACCTCGCGAGCCGGCTCTCAGCCGCGGTGCGGTGTGAGCGGCTCTTGACAGGACCGAAACAAACGGGACGCGGACCGGAAACTGCCCAACGGCACGCTTTGCCGACATGACAGACGGTGCACGGCCGGCGACGCGACCGGGGCGCGGGCCCCGGGAGGTGGCGACCCACTGCCCGTACTGCGCCCTCCAGTGCGGCATGGTCCTGCGCGAGGAGGACGAGGCGGTAAGCGTGCTACCTCGCCAGTTCCCCACCAACCGGGGCGGCCTCTGCCAGAAGGGCTGGACCGCGCCGGAGCTGCTCAGCCACCCGGAACGGTTGACCAGTCCCCTGCTGCGCGACCCGGCCACCGGCGAGCTGCGCCCGGCCACCTGGGAAGCCGCGCTGGACCGGATCACCACCGGCCTTCGCGACGTGCAGGAGCGGCACGGCCGCGACGCGGTCGCCGTCTTCGGCGGCGGCGGGCTCACCAACGAGAAGGCGTACGCGTTGGGCCGGTTCGCCCGGGTGGCACTGGGCACCCGCCACATCGACTACAACGGACGGTTCTGCATGTCCTCGGCCGCGGCCGCCGGCATGCGGGCCTTCGGCGTGGACCGGGGACTGCCGTTCCCGCTGTCCGACCTGGGGCGGGCCGACACCCTGCTGCTGGTCGGGGCGAACCCGGCGGAGACCATGCCGCCGCTGGTGCGCTGGCTGACCGAGCACCGGGAGCGCGGCGGCAAGCTGATCGTGATCGACCCACGGGTGACCGCCACCGCCCGGCAGGCCGACCTGCACCTGCAACCGCTGCCCGGCACCGACCTGGCGGTGGCCAACGCGCTGCTGCACATCGCCCTGACCGAGGGGTACGTCGACGGTGACTACGTCGCCACCCGCACCACCGGGTTCACCCAGGTGCGCCGCACCGTGGCGGGCTGGTGGCCGGCCCGCGCCGAAGCGCTCTCCGGGGTACCCGTGGCCGACCTGGAGGAGACCGCACGCGCCCTCGGCACCGCCGAACGGGCGATCATCCTCACCGCCCGCGGCGCCGAGCAGCACGCCAAGGGCGTGGACACCGTCACCGGCTTCGTCAACCTCGCCCTCGCGCTCGGTCTGCCCGGCCGCCCCGGCTCCGGCTACGGCTGCCTGACCGGGCAGGGCAACGGCCAGGGTGGCCGGGAGCACGGGCAGAAGGCCGATCAGCTCCCCGGGTACCGCAAGATCGACGACCTGGAGGCCCGCGCCCACGTCGCGCGGGTCTGGGGGGTGCCCGCCGACGAGCTGCCCGGGCCGGGCGTGCCGGCGTACCAGCTGCTCGACTCGCTCGGCACCGACCAGGGGCCCCGGGCGCTGCTGGTGTTCGGCTCGAACCCGGTGGTCTCCGCACCCCGGGCCGCCCGGGTCGAGGGTCGTCTGCGCGACCTGGATCTGCTGGTCGTCGCCGACTTCCTGCTCTCCGAGACGGCGGCGCTGGCTGACGTGGTGCTGCCCACCGCCCAGTGGGCCGAGGAGGACGGCACGATGACCAACCTGGAAGGGCGGGTGCTGCGCCGCCGGGCGCTCCGTCCGCCTCCGGCGGGCGTCCGCACCGACCTGGAGATCCTGGCCGCCCTCTCCGCCCGGCTGCGCGGGTCGACACCGGCTGATCGCCCGGTGCGCGAGCGGCCCACCGACTCGACGGCGGGCGGCCGACCGAGCGAGGCGGAGGCGGCGGACCCGCGCGTGGTCTTCGCCGAGCTGCGCCGAGCCTCGGCCGGCGGCATCGCCGACTACGCCGGGATCAGCTGGGACCGGATCGACGCCTCGGACGGCGTCTTCTGGCCGTGCCCCGACGACGACGGGCCCGATTCCCCCCGACTGTTCACCGAGCGCTTCGCCACTCCCGACGGGCTGGCCCGGTTCCACCCGGTGGAGCACCGGCCGGCGGCCGAGGAGGTCTGCGCCGACTATCCGCTGCACTTCACCACCGGCCGGGTGCTCGCGCAGTACCAGTCCGGCACTCAGACGCGCCGGGTAGCCGCGCTGCGGCGGGCCGCACGCGAGGCGTTCGTGGAGCTGCATCCGGATCTCGCCGAGCGGCTGGGCGTCACCGACGGCGAGCCGGTACGGGTGCTCTCGCGACGCGGCGAGTTCCAGGCACCGGCCCGGCTGAGCCCGGGCATCCGGGCGGACACCGTCTTCGCGCCGTTCCACTGGGGTGGGCCGGCCCGGGCGAACTCCGTCACCAACGACGCCGTCGACCCGGTCTCCGGGATGCCGGAGTTCAAGATCTGCGCGGTACGGGTGGAGCGGGCATGACCGGGCACAGCGAACGGGTCGTGGTGGTCGGCAACGGGATGGCCGGCGCCCGGGTGGCGGCGGAACTGCACGCCCGGGGCGAGGACCTGAAGGTGACCGTGCTCGGCGCGGAACCGCACCCCGCGTACAACCGGATCATGCTGTCCACCCTGCTCACCGGCAAGATCGGCGAGTCGGACGTGGAGTTGGCAGAGGTCGCCGGACGCGGCGTCGACCTGCGCACCGGGGTGACGGTCAACGCGATCGACCGGGCCACCGGCCAGGTACGCACCGACGACGGCGACCGGATCCCCTACGACCACCTGGTCCTCGCCACCGGCAGCCGGGCGGTGGTGCCCGCGCTGCCCGGGCTCGACCCGGAGCACCTGCCGGAACGGGTGATCCCGTTCCGCACCCTGGACGACTGCCGACGCATCCTCGCCCTCACCGGCACCGCCCGGCGCGCCCTGGTGCTCGGTGGCGGGCTGCTCGGCCTGGAGGCCGCCCGTGGGCTGGCGCTGCGCGGGCTCGACGTGGGCGTGGTGCACCGGGTGCCGTACCTGATGGACCGTCAACTCGACCCGGCCGCCGGCGCCATGCTCGCCGGCACCCTCGCCGGTCTCGGTGTGACCACCCACGTGGCGGTGGAGCCGACCGCCGTACGAGCCGACGCCGCAGGGGTACGGCTGGAGTTGTCCGACGGTCGCTCGCTCGACGCCGACCTGCTGGTACTCGCCTGCGGCGTACGCCCCGACACCGCCCTCGCCACCGCGGCCGGCCTGGCCGTGGACCGGGGGGTGCTGGTCGACGACCGGCTGCGCACCAGCGACCGGCGGATCTCCGCGATCGGCGACTGCGCGCAGCACGACGGCACGCTCACCGGCCTGGTGGCACCGGCCTGGGCACAGGCGCGGGTGGTGGCCCAGTTGGTGACCGGGCAGGACCCGCAGGCCCGGTACCGGCCGCGACCGGTGGTCACCCGGCTCAAAGCGGCCGGCATCGACCTCGCCGCGATGGGTGACCCGACGGGTGGTCCCGGCGAGGAGCTGACCTTCGCCGACCCGGCCCGAGGCACGTACGCCCGGCTGCGCATCCACGACGAACGGTTGGCCGCCGCGATCCTGCTCGGCGACAACCCCTCGGTCGGCACGGTGATCCAACTGTTCGACCGTGGTCACCCGGTGCCCACCGACCGGCGGGCGCTGCTGCTCGGCCGCGCCGTCGGCGGGGCCGTCGCGGCACCCGCCGCGTCACCGGCGCTGATGCCGGACGCGGCCACGGTCTGCCAGTGCAACACGGTGAGCAAGGGCGCCCTCGTGCGCTGCTGGCGGGACGGAGCCCGCACGGTCGACGCCGTGGTCGCGGCGACCCGGGCCGGCACCGGTTGCGGCAGCTGCCGCGACGCGGTCGCCGGCATCGTCGACTGGTTGTCCAGAACGGATCCCGTGGAGGTGGGGCGATGACCGGCGGCAACGTGGTCGTCATCGGCAACGGCATGGTCGGCCAGCGGTTCGTGGACGCGCTGCGGGCCCGCGACCCACAGGGGCTGTGGCGGGTCACGGTGCTCGCCGAGGAGAGCCGCCCGGCGTACGACCGGGTGCGGCTCTCGGCGTACTTCGACGGCGCCGACGAGCAGGACCTGAACCTGCACACCGCGCACGACGGCGTCCAGTTGCGCCTCGGCGAGCCGGCCACCGGCGTGGACCGGGACCGGCGGGTGGTCACCACGACCACCGGCGAGCACCCGTACGACGTGCTGGTGTTCGCCACCGGGTCGTACCCGTTCGTGCCGCCGGTGCCGGGGTCGGACCTGGCCGGCGTCTTCGTCTATCGCACGCTCGACGATCTCGCGGCCATCCGCCGGTACGCCAAGGACCGCCGCACCGGCGCGGTGATCGGCGGCGGGCTGCTCGGACTGGAGGCGGCGAACGCGCTGCGCCTGCTCGGGCTGACCACGAGCGTGGTGGAGTTCGCCCCACGGCTGATGCCGGTGCAGGTGGACACCGCCGGTGGCGCGATGCTCCGGCGCTACGTCGAGGACCTGGACGTGGCCTGCCACCTGGGCGTGGCGACCACCGCGCTGCGGCCGGACGCGGACGGAGCGGTGGCCGCCCTGGAACTCGCCGACGGCGCGGTGCTCGACGCCGACCTGGTGGTGGTGGCCGCCGGCATCCGGCCCCGCGACGAGCTGGCCCGGGCAGCCGGGCTCGACATCGGTCCACGCGGCGGGGTCCTGGTCGACGCCGCCTGCCGGAGCACGGACGAGCGGATCTACGCGGTCGGCGAGTGCGCGGCGGTCGACGGCACCTGCTACGGCCTGGTCGCCCCCGGTTACGCGATGGCCGAGGTGGTGGCCGACCGGCTGGTCGGTGGTGCCGCCACCTTCCCCGGTGCGGACACCGCCACCAAGCTCAAGCTGCTCGGCGTCGACGTCGCCTCGTTCGGCGACGCGCACGGTGCGACGCCCGGCTGCCTGGACGTCACCTGGACCGACCCGGCCGCTCGGGTGTACGCCAAACTCGTCCTCTCCGACGACGCGTCGACGCTGCTCGGCGGGGTGTTGGTCGGCGACGCCAGCGCGTATCCGACGCTGCGCGCCAGTGTCGGCGGGCCGCTGCCGGCCGCACCGCTGGCCCTGCTGGCCGGCGACGACGCGGTGGGCGCCACGGCGGGCACGCTGCCCGCGACCGCCCAGGTCTGCTCCTGCAACGCGGTGACCCGGGGCGACATCGACACGGCCATCGCCGACGGCTGCGCCGACGTGGCCGCCCTGAAGGCCTGCACCCGGGCCGGGACGAGCTGCGGTTCCTGCGTACCGATGCTGAAGCAGTTGCTCGACGCGGCCGGCGTGGTCCAGTCGAAGGCGCTCTGCGAGCACTTCGACGTCAGCCGGCAGGAGCTGTTCGACATCGTCCGGGTACGCGGCATCCGGACGTTCTCCCGGCTGATCGCCGAGCACGGCCGGGGGCGCGGCTGTGACATCTGCAAACCGGTCGTCGCTTCGATCCTGGCCTCGCTCGGCTCCGGCCACATCCTCGACGGCGAGCAGGCCTCGTTGCAGGACACCAACGACCACTTCCTGGCGAACCTGCAACGCGACGGCAGCTACTCGGTGGTGCCCCGGATACCGGGCGGGGAGATCACCCCGGAGAAGCTGATCGTCATCGGCGAGGTGGCCCGCGACTTCAACCTCTACACGAAGATCACCGGTGGGCAGCGGATCGACCTGTTCGGCGCCCGGGTCGACCAGCTACCGCAGATCTGGCGCCGACTGGTGGACGCCGGGTTCGAGTCCGGGCACGCGTACGGCAAGGCGCTGCGCACGGTGAAGTCCTGCGTCGGCTCCACCTGGTGCCGCTACGGCGTGCAGGACTCGGTCGGCCTGGCCGTCGCCCTGGAGCTGCGCTACCGGGGCCTCCGCGCCCCGCACAAGATCAAATCTGCGGTCTCCGGCTGCGCGCGGGAATGCGCCGAGGCCCGCAGCAAGGACTTCGGTGTGATCGCCACGGAAACCGGTTGGAACCTCTACGTCGGCGGCAACGGTGGCTTCCGGCCCCGGCACGCCGACCTGTTCGCCACCGACCTGTCCACCGAAACGCTCGTCACGCTGATCGACAGGTTCCTGATGTACTACATCCGCACCGCCGACCGGCTGCAACGCACCGCCGCCTGGATCGAGGCGATGGACGGCGGCCTGGACCACCTCCGGGCGGTGATCGTGGACGACTCGCTCGGTCTCTGCGCCGAGCTCGACGCCGCGATGGCCCGGCACGTGCGGTCCTACTCGGACGAGTGGCGCGACGTGCTGGCCGACGCGGACCGGCTGCGCCGGTTCACCTCCTTCGTCAACGCGCCGGAGGTGCCCGACCCGTCGATCACCTTCGTCACCGAACGCGGACAACCGGTACCCGTCGGTGGGCATCCGTCCGGCGCGCAGGGCCGTCAACCGGTCGCGCTCGGCCTGCCGGAGGTGCGCCGATGACCGCCGCGACGGCACTGGGCTGGGTCACCGTCTGCCCGCTGGATCGCCTGGACCGGGACCGGGGCGTCGCCGCCCTGGTCGCCGGGGTGCAGGTGGCGATCTTCCGGACCGCGGACGGGCTGTACGCGATCGACAACCTCGACCCGGTCTCCGGGGCGTACGTGCTCTCCCGCGGCATCGTGGGCAGTCGGGGCGAGGTACCGACGGTCGCGTCGCCGCTGCACAAGCAGGTGTACGACCTGCGCACGGGGGATTGTCTCGACCTGCCGGGCGTTTCGGTCGCTCGGCACCAGATCCGTTGCCACAACGGCATGGTCGAGGTGCGGCTGCGACAGGAGGGCTGATGCGCGAGGAACTGGCCGGCTTCACCATCGGGGTGACCGCCGACCGGCGGCGAGACGAACTCGCCGCGCTGCTCCAACGGCGGGGCGCCCGGGTGGTGCTCGCCCCCGCCCTGCGGATCGTGCCGCTCGCGGACGACACCGAGCTGCGCGAGGCCACCCGTGCCTGCCTGGAACGGCCGCCCGACATTCTGATGGCCAACACCGGCATCGGGATGCGCGGCTGGCTGGAGGCCGCCGAGGGCTGGGGGCTCGCGGAGCCGCTGCGCGGGATCCTCGGTGACGCGTACGTGGTGGCCCGGGGCCCGAAGGCCCGCGGGGCGATCCGGGCGGCCGGTCTGTACGACCAGTGGTCACCGGCCTCGGAGAGCTGCGACGAGGTGGTCGATCACCTACGTCGACGGGGGGTGTCCGGTCAGGTGATCGCCATGCAGCTGCACGGCGAGCGGCAACCGGAGTGCACCCGCGCACTGGAGGAGGCCGGCGCCACGGTGATCGAGATTCCGGTCTACCGCTGGGCCCCACCGACCGATCCGGCGCCGCTGCACCGGCTGGTCGACCTGGTGGCGGGGCGGCTGGTCGACGCGGTCACCTTCACCTCGGCACCGGCGGTGGAGGCGCTGCTGCGTGCCTCCGGCGATCGCACCGAGGCGGTGCTGGACGCGCTGCGTACGGACGTGCTGGCCAGCTGCGTCGGACAGGTCACCGCCGAGCCGCTGGTCCGGCGCGGGGTGCCGGTGAGCGCGCCGAGCCGGGCCCGGCTCGGCGCGCTGGTCCGCACCATCGTCGACGAACTGCCCCGCCGTACGGTGACCATCAAGGTCGCCGGGCATCTGCTCACCCTGCGCGGTCACGCGGCGGTGGTCGACGGCGAGTTGCGACCGTTGGCCCCGGCGCCGATGGCGGTGCTGCGGGCGCTGGCGCAGACGCCGGGCCGGGTGCTGTCGCGTACCGCCCTGCTGCGGACGCTGCCGCGCGGGGCCGACGAGCACGCGGTGGAGATGGCGGTGGCCCGGCTGCGGGCCGGCCTGAAGGCGCCGCGGGTCGTGCAGACGGTGGTCAAGCGGGGCTACCGCCTGCGCGTCGACTGAGCCCGCCGGCCCGGCCGCGACCGGGCCGGCGGGTCACCGCCTATCCGACCGGGGTCGGGAAGCCGCGGTCGTGCTCGGCCTGCAGCCGCGCCATGGCGTGCTCGACGACGGTCACCAGGACCCGTTTGACCGACTCGCGCTGCCGGGCGTCGGTCATCACCAACGGCACGTCCGGCGAGATGGCCAACGCCTCGCGCACCTCGTCCAGCTCGTACTGGGGTGCGCCGTCGAACCGGTTGAGCGCGACCACGTACGGCAGGTTGCGGTTCTCGAAGTAGTCGAGCGGGGCGAACGCGTCGGTGATCCGGCGGGTGTCCACCAGCACCGCGGCGCCCACCGCACCTCGGATGATCTCGTCCCACATGAACCAGAACCGGGTCTGCCCAGGCGTGCCGAAGAGGTACAGGATCAGATCCTGCGCCATGGTGATCCGGCCGAAGTCCATGGCGACCGTGGTGGTCTCCTTGCCCGGCACCTTGGACGGGTCGTCGATGCCGACGCCGGCCGAGGTCATCACCGCCTCGGTGGTCAGCGGTGTGATCTCGGAGATCGCACCGACCAGCGTGGTCTTGCCGACACCGAAGCCACCCGCGACGACGATCTTCGCGGAGATGATTCCCCGGCTCTGGCGGGCCCCGGCGGGGTCATAGCTCGCGAAGTCCACTCAGCACCCTTCCCAGCATTTCCATCCGCTCCTCGAAACCTGTGGCGGGAGCGGCCGTCTGTAGCGTCAGCAGGCCCTCGGCCACCATGTCGGCGACCAGCACCCGGGCGACACCCAGCGGTAGCCGGGTGTACGCGGCGATCTCCGCCAGCGACTCGGGCCGGCCCTCGCAGACCGTGGCGATGCGATGCTTGTCGTGCCCGGCGAACCGTGATTCGGCGATCTGCGTGGGGCTGGCCACCAGCACCGCCTCCAGGGCGATGTCCTGCAACGGCTCGGTCCTGCCCCGGGTGACCGCGTACGGCCGCACCAGCGCACCCCGTGGGTCACGCTGCCGATCCATCCGCGATCACCTCCTCCGCCTTCCGCCGGTCCGGCGCACCGGTTACGACCGCACCGCGTCCCGGGGCAGCGGCACCAGCGCCGCACCGACCCGTTCCACGAGCAGTGCCATCTCGTAGCCCACCTGGCCGACGTCGCAGCTACGCGCCGCGAGCACCGCCATCGACGACCCGTCACTGATGGACATCAGGAACAGGTAGCCACTGTCCATTTCGATAACTGTCTGCAGGACCCCGCCGGCGCTGAACATCCGGGCGGCACCCTCGGTCAGGCTCACCACGCCGGAGGTGATCGCGGCGAGCTGATCCGCCCGATCCGTCGGCAGGTCCCGGGAGGAGGCGAGCAACAGCCCGTCCGCGGACACCGCCACGACGTGGGCGATGCCGGCCACGCTGTCGGCGAAGTTGCTGAGCAGCCAACCCATGTCCTGTATGGCCGCTGGCCTGTTCATCGGCTCGTCTCCTTGATCGAGGTGCTGTTCTGACTCGCTCCAGCCGTCCGACCACGCTGGACACCACGGTGGTACGCCGACAGCAGACCGCGTACCTCGTCGGGGGTCCGGCGGCCGTGCTCACGCCCGCGCGGCTCGATGCCGCCGGGCACGAGTTGTGCCTGGGGCACCCGCTTGGGCAGCCCCGACCGGGTCGTGCCGGCGGGGGTGGGCTCGGCCGCCCGGCTGGCCCGTGACCAGCCCTCGTCGGCCGCCGTCCGCCAGGCGTCGTCCTCCGGCTGGCCGGTTTCGGGCTGCCGGGCGGGCGGCGGTGGCGCGGACGGCGGTGGTGGCGCGGGCGAGGTCGGCGGCGCGCTCGGCGCCGGACCAGCCGTGCTGGCGGACGAGGAAGTGTACGACGGTGGCGGCGCGGGTGTCGCGGCGGCGGCCGCACCCGGCGTGCGGGTGGGCAACGGACTCCGTCCCCTGGTCGGCTCGACAGCGGGCGCCGGTGGGCTGGCGACCGCCTGCGGGGCCGGTTCGTCGAACTGCGGCCGGCTGAAGATCGTGGTGACGTCGTTGCCGTGCGAGCGGAACCAGACCGCCTCCATCTCGCGGAAGATCGGCGAATCGGAGGACTGCTCGGGTGGCACGGTGATCGGGCGCGTCGGGGGTGGTGCGGTCGCGGCCAGGCTGGCACCGAGCCCACGGAACCCGGAGCCGTCGGCATCGCCGCCACCGGCGTGCTGACCGGCGGCCGGAGCGAATCCCGCCGACGCGGTGCCGCCCGCACCCGCGACCGGTCCCACCGGTAGGCCGGGATCGGCGTGCTGGCCGTGGTTGCCGGCGCCCCGGTGCGACAGCGGGTCGAGGGTGGGCTGCGCAACCGTCGGTGAACCCGCGTTGAACCCGTTGAAGGCCGGCGGCGGTGTACGGGTCGGCGGCGGGTCGGCGGGGGCCGACTCCGTTCCCGGCCAGGGCGTGCCGGTGCCCGTACCGTTGTGCCACCGGTCGACCAGGGTCGCGGTGGTGCCGCGGCCGGTGACGCCGGCCGGATCGCCGCGGCCGACCGAGGCGAGCGGGTTCTGCTCGACCGCGAGCGGCTGCCGGGGTCGGGTGATCGCCTGGTCGCGACCGCGCAGGCTGGGCAGCACCACGGTGGCGGCGGGCAGGGTGACCTGTGCGACGGTGCCGCCCTCGACGTTGCGACGCAGCTCGACCCGGATGCCGTAGCGGGCCGCGAGCCGGCTCACCACCGCCAGACCCATCAGGCGGAACGCCGCGACGTCGACCGCGGAGGGCGCGGCGAGCCGGCGGTTGAGCGAGTCCAACTGCTCGTCGGTGAGGCCGAGACCACGGTCCTCGATCTGGATGAGCACGTAGTCCCGAATGCGCCGTCCGTCGGCCACCACGGTGGTGTTGGGCGGCGAGAAACGGGTGGCGTTGTCGAGCAGCTCGGCCACCAGCCGCACCACGTCGTTCACCGCGTGGGCCGCCACGGACACGTCGGTGTCGACGGTGCCGAACTCGATCCGGTTGTAGAGCTCCACCTCGGACTGCGCGGCCCGCAGCACGTCCACGAGCAGGGCGTCGTCGCGGCGCGGCACGGCCGAGTCGGCCCCGGCCAGCACGAGCAGGTTCTCGTCGTTGCGGCGCATCCGGGTGGCGAGGTGGTCGAGTTCGAACAGCTGCGCGAGCCGCTTCGGGTCCTCCTCACCGCGCTCGATCGCGTCCAGCTCGCCGATCATACGGTCGACCAGGGTCTGACTGCGTCGGGCCAGGTTGAGGAACATCGCCGAGACACTGGTCCGCAGGGCCGCCTGTTCGGCCGCGACCCGGACCGCCTCCCGGTGCACGACGTTGAAGGCCAGGGCGACCTGCCCCACCTCGTCGCGGTTGTTGAGCTGTATCGGGTCACGTACCTCGCGAACGATCTCGTCGACGCTGCCGTCGCTGACGTTGCCCATTCCCTGCAGCCGCCGCACCGCCTCCGGCAGGTCGTGGTTGGCCACCGAGAGCGCGCCCTCCCGCAGCCGGCGCAGGGAGTGGTTGAGCGAGCGGGCCAGCACCACGGCCAGGGTCACCGCGATGATCAGGGTGAGCAGCACCAGGGTGGTCTCGACGACAGCCTGCCGGATGACGTCCGAGCGGGCCTGCTCGGCCTGGGCCAGCAGGCGGTTCTCCAGCTCGATCTCGGCCCACCGCATCAGCTCGTTCACCGCGCCGATCGCCGCCGTGGCCTCCTGGGCGGTGAACGGCGCACGCTGGTTGACCGACCGGCTGAGGTCGGTGGCGATCCGGTCGGCCAGCACCACCGCGTCACCGGAGACGGTGCTCTCGACCAGGGCACGCTGTACCGGGTCGGCGGCGAGCGAGAAGGCCACCAGCGCCTCCTGCTGCCCGGTGAGAGTGGCCACGAAGGTGGAGAACTGCTCGTTGTCCAGCCGGCCGGCACTGAGTGCCGTGAAGGCGACCGCCTCCTCCTCGGCGACGGCCGCCTTGGCCCGGGCGAAGGCGGCGACCGCCCGCCGGGTGTCACCGACCTCCTCGCCGCCGGGCAACTGGGCCAGCCCGTCGCCGTAGGCGACCAGGTCGTCGAGGACCACGCCGTAGCGCAGCACCGCCTCGGCGACCTCCATCTGCTGGCGGGCGAGCACCTCCTGCCGGGTGCCGTCGAGGGTGTCCAGGTGCGCGTCGATGGCCGCGAGCCGGTCGCGGATCGCCGCCGGCGCGTCGCCCACCCGGGCCCGCTCCGCGCGGTACTCGTCGATCCGCTGCTGGGTCTCGCGGACCCGCAGGTTGTACGCGTCGGCCCGCTGTTGCGGTGCGGCGAGGTAGGCCGCCGCCGCCATCCGTTCGGCGTGCAGGTCGTTCGCCAGCGCGGAGACGTCGATGGACAGCGCCGTGAGGGCGCGGGACTGGCTCGCGTCGTAGGCGCCTTCCCCGACGGAGACCAGTCGGACCGTGGCCAGTGCGATGACCGCCGCCACCGGAACCACCAGGATCAGCGCCAGCTTGGACCGGATCCGGGCGTCGCGCAGCCGGGGCAGCCGACCGCCGCTGCGCTGCGCGGCGTCACCACTGGCGGGCAGGGTCGTCGGTCCGGTGCTCACGACATCGCCTCCGTCGTTTTCTTCCCGCCAGAACCGCCGACCCGGGGGCCGAGCGACAGCCGGCGCCACGCGCGGCACGGCCGCGATTTCATCAGACGAGATCGTGTTTGGGAAGCCGCAGGAGGGCAGGAAACGGTCGGACGGCACGCAACCCGTGATCCGGTCAACTAATACCTACATTTCCACAGCACCCTGAACAGGGCATGTAACTCCAGAGTGGCCACGCGTGTCGCCACAGTGAGCATTTGAAAACATTTGGTTACACCAGCATGTGGGATCGGTGTCCCGAAACGCCTTCGCTGACCCGCTTGACCGCAGCGCCCGGCATTGGCAAGGTTTTGCAGGCTTCGCGCACACGGTACGGCAGAGCCGTCTCATTATCCACAGAGGACGGATGAGCCGCCGGTGACCGGGCCCCGCCCGTGCCGCATCAGGAGGACCCAGTTGACCCCGATCCGCTCCGCGACCGCCACGGCGCTCGTGTCGACCCTGCTCGCCACCACCCTCGTCGGCTGCCAGTTCGGCGGGGAGGAGCAGGACACGAGCCCGATCGTGATCGCCGCCGACCTGGAACTCTCCGGTGCCTCGGCCGGTGTCGGCGAGGCGTACCGGCAGGCCCTGGAACTGAAGCGCGATCAGTTGAACGCCTCGGGCGCACTCAACGGCCGTACGGTCGAACTATTGTTCAAGGACAACCGCTCCGACGCCAGTGAGTCACTGCGCAACATCGTCGACTTCAGCAACGACAAACGGGTCACCGCCATCATCATGGGCGGCTGCAACGAATGCGCCCTCGGTGCGGTGCGCACGGTCAATGAGAACCAGATCCCGACCGTGGCACTCGCGGCGGCCGGTGCCGTGGTGAACCCGGTCGCGGACCGCCGCTACATGTTCAAACTGGCCCCGAACGCCGACGACAACGCCGCGGCCCTCACCGTCGAACTGCGCCGCCGCAACATCGACACGGTCGGCCTCCTGCGCAGCGACGACGCCTACGGCCAGGAGGGTGCCGCCGCACTGCGCCGCGAGTTCGACAAGGTCGACATCCGGGTGCTGGCCGAGGCGTCCGTCCGCGGCACCGACACGGAACTGGACGGGCAGGCCGGCCGGCTGACCGGCGCCGATCCCGACGCCCTGGTCATCTGGACCCCACCGGAGCAGGCGATGCTCGCCGCCAGCGCGGTCGATCGGGCCGGCTACACCGGCGCCCTGTTCCTCGACGCCTCGGCCGCCGGCGACCTCTTCCTCGGCGAGGCCGCCCGGTCGGCCGAACGGGCCACCCTGGTCTTCACCCAGACGATGGTGATCGACGACGTGATCGCCACCACCCCCGCGAAGGCCGCCCGCCGTCAGTGGTTCCAGGACTACACCGCCCGGTACGGCGGCTACCACGGCTCTGCCTCGTTCGCCGCGGACGCCATCCAGCTCATCGCCGACGCGGAGCTGCGGGCCGGCGGCCCCGCCGGCGAGGTCGACCGGAAACGCCTCCGCGACGTGCTGGAGACGTCCCAGCTGGACGGCCTGTCCGGTCCGATCCGGATGACGCCGGACAACCACTCCGGGCTGATGCCGCAGGCGCTGACCACCCTGATCGCCCGCAACGGGCGGTGGCGGCTGGCCGGCTGATCTCCTGAGTGGCTGGTGTGGTCAGCGGCTGGAGGTGGTCTCCCGCAGCCAGGGCAGGCTGCGCCGCTCGATGAGCACCAGCGCGGCGTAGAGCACGATGCTGACCAGGGCGACCAGGATGATCGCGGCCCACGCGGTAGCGGTGTCGCCGATGCCGGCGTACTGCTGGATGACGTAACCGAGACCACCCTCGCCGGCCTGGAACTCGCCGATCACGGCACCGATCGCGGCGAGCGGCATGGCGACCTTGAGGCCCACGAAGATCTGCGGGAGCGCGGCGGGAAAGCGGACCTTGCGGAACGCCTGCCAACGGGAGGCGTTCCAGGACCGCACCAGTTCGGCGAGTTCGGCCGGCGTGGTGGTCAGCCCGGTGGCGGTGGACAGCACGATCGGGAAGAAGCAGAGCAGGAAGACCATGGTGAGGATCGGCTTCTGACCCCAGCCGAGCGCCACCACCAGCAGCGGCCCCAGGGTGATCTTGGGCACGGCGTTGACCGCGACCAGCAGCGGGGTGAACATCCGCTCGACCGTCCGGGAGGCCGCCAGCGCCAGGCCGATCAGCACCCCGGCCACCGCGGAGAGGGCGAAGCCGAGCAGGATCTCGCCGGTGGTGGCGACGGTGTGCTCCAACAGTCGGGCCGGCCGAGCGGAGAACGCCGTGAGCACGTCACCGGGTGGCGGCAGGGCGGCCGGGTGGATCAGCTCCAGCCGGGCCACCAGCCACCAGCCACCGAGTGCGAACAGCAACCCGGCGACCGGTAGCAGCGCGGCCATGGTGCCCGAGCGCAGGTCTCCCGCTCGCCACCGTCGGCCACCCGGTGCGGCCGGGGACTGCTCAGCCGCGAGCGTCGCCTCCGGCTGCCGTGGACGGACGTCGGTCATCGGATCCTCCTGCGTTCGGCGCATCGTCACGGGCGGGGAGCGGAGTACGCCGCACCGACGAACGCGGTGCGGCGTACTCCGTGCGGTACCGAGCGGCCTCAGGCCTTCGGTGCCAGGTTGAAGTCGATGATCTGGTCGGGGGTGAGGTCCGACTTGAGGGCGCCGGCGCCACGCAGGATCGCGATGCTCTTGGCGACCCGGCCGCTGTCCAGCGTGCCCAGTGCGGTGCCGGAGTTGCTGGAACGGACGTAGCCGGCCATCAACTGCAGCTCGGCGGCCGCCGCGGCGGGCACGACCGCCTCGGCGTTCTTGGCCAGGATCTCGGCCGCCTCCTGCGGGTTCGCCAGGGCGTACTCCAGGCCCTTGAGCAGCGCCTCGGTGAACTTCTTGACCTGCTCGGGCTTCTCGGTGGCGTACTGCTTGGAGGTGATCAGCACGTTGCCGTAGAGGTCCTGCATCACGTTGCTGTACGGCAGCATGACGGCCTCCTTCTTGGTCACCGCCTCGATGGTCGGCTGACCGACCACGAACTGCCCGATGCCGTCGACCGAACCGGAGGCCAGCGTGCCCATCAGGGTCTGCGCCTCGCCGTTGACCCACTTCACCTTGGTGTAGTCGATGCCGGCCATCCGGGCGTAGGTCGGGAACAGGTTGCGGACCACCGAACCGGGGGTGTCGGCGAGAGTCTTGCCCTCCAGGTCCTTCGGGGTGGTGATGCCCGTGCCGTCCACGGTGGCGATGGCCGCCATGGTGCGCTGCTGGATCGCGGCCACCGCGACGAAGTCCTTGGCGTCACCGTTGCCGAGCTGGAGGAGTCCACCGGTCAGGTCGATCGGGCCGAAGTGCGCCTGACCGCCGACGACCGTCTGGATCACGGAGCCGGTGCCCTGCCCCGGCTTGATCTCGACTTCGAAGCCGGCGTCCTTGAAGTAGCCCTTCTCCTTGGCCACCCAGGCGTAGGCGTCGCGCCCGAAGTTGCCGAACGAGGTGAGGTACGTCACCTGCTCCAGGGACGAGCCGACGTCGTTGCCGTCCGCGTCGTCCGAGCCGCTGCTGCACGCGGAGACCAGGGCGAGCGCGGTGGCCATCGTGGCCGCGGCGACCGTACGGGTCAGCCTTCTCATCAGTGCACCTTGTCCTTTCCAACCGGGGCCTCGGGGCCGCCGGAAGGGAGTTGTCGGGGCGGCACCGGCAGCCGGATGGAAGCCGACACCGCGTATCGAGGGGGACTCTCGCGGGCACAGCGTACGAGAACCCCACCTTTGCGACGCCAGGCGTACCGGGTTGCGGAACGGATACAAAGTGATGTCCACCCCGGACGGTGCGATACGGAACGCAGGCCGATAGCCTTTGCCCGTTCCTGACTTTCCACTCAGGGGAGGCCCGTCGGCGATGATCCGACTCTCCGAGGTGTCGCGCACCTTCGACGGCCGCGCCGGCCGGGTCGAGGCGTTGCGCGGCATCGACCTCGACGTCGCCGAGGGTGAGTTCGTCGCGGTACTCGGCCGCTCCGGGTGCGGCAAGTCCACGCTGCTGCGGCTGATCTCGGGCCTGATCCCGGTCACCTCCGGCGAGGTCACCGTCGCCGGCAAGCCGGTCACCGGACCGCGCCGGGACATCGCCATGCTGTTCCAGCGGCCGGCCCTGCTGCCGTGGCGCAGCGTGTTGGACAACGTCCTGCTGCCGGTGGAGATCTTCGGCTGGAAGCGGGCCGCCCACCGGGACCGGGCGCGGGACCTGCTCGAGGTGGCCGGGTTGTCCGGCTTCGAGAAGCGGCTGCCGCACGAGCTGTCCGGTGGCATGCAGCAACGGGTCGCGCTGTGCCGGTCGCTGATCGGCGACCCCCGGGTGATGTTGATGGACGAACCCTTCTCCGCGCTCGACGCGCTCACCCGTGAGGAACTCGCCGGCGAACTTCAGCGGGTGCACATGCGCAACGGCGCGACCGTCGTCTTCGTCACCCACTCCATCGACGAGGCGGTGCTGCTCGCCGACCGGGTGGTGGTGCTGAGCCCACGCCCCGGCCGGGTCCGCAAGGTCGTCGAGGTGACCATTCCGCGCCCGCGCACCCTGGGCCGCAACGCCCATCTCGCCGACGTCGCCCGGGTCAGTGCCGACCTGCACGAACTGCTGATGGAACGCGAACAGCCGGCGGGAGCCGGTACGGAGGGACGATGAACATGCGGGTGGCTGTCTTCACGGAACCGCACCGGGGCGCCACCTACGACGACCAGCTCCGCTTCGCCCGCCTCGCCGAGGAGGGTGGCTTCGACGCCTTCCTCCGCGCCGACCACTACCAGGCCATGGGCGACGAACCGGCCCTGCCCGGTCCGACCGACGCCTGGCTGACCCTGGCGGCGCTCGCCCGGGAAACCAGCCGAATCCGGCTGGGCACCCTGGTCACCTCGGCGACGTTCCGGCTGCCCGGTCCACTCGCGGTGATGGTGGCTCAGGTCGACCAGATGAGCGGCGGTCGGGTCGAGCTGGGCATCGGCGCCGGCTGGTACGCCCGGGAGCACATCTCGTACGGCATCCCGTTCCCCGGCACCAGTGAACGATTCGACCGGCTCGCGGAACAGCTCGAAGTGATCACCGGGCTGTGGCGCACCCCGTCCGGCGAAACGTTCAGCTACGTCGGGGACCACTACCGGCTCACCGATTCGCCGGCCCTGCCCAAGCCGGTGCAGAGCCCGGGCCCTCCGGTGATCGTCGGGGGGCGCGGTCCCAAGCGCACCCCCGAGCTCGCCGCCCGCTACGCCGACGAGTTCAACGTCCCCTTCACCAGCGTCGAACAGGCCCGCGAGGCGTACGAGCGGGTCCAGGAGGCCAGTCTGCGGGTCGACCGCGCCGGCAGCGGGCGCCGGCCGTTGACGCTCTCCGCCGGCATCGTGGTGGCGATCGGGCGTACCGACAGCGAGGCCCGACGGCGAGCGGCGCCGCTGCACGTCAAGAGCGCCCTCCCGCCGGAGGATCCGGTGGTCGGCTCACCGCGGCAGCTGGTCGACCGGATCGGCGAGTTCGCCGCGATCGGCACCACCCGGGTGCATCTACGCCTGATCGACCTCACCGACCTGGACCACCTGGAGCTGATCGCCGCCGAGGTGCTCCCCCACCTGGACGGAACCCGATGACCGAGCTGCCACCCGACGTTCCCACGCCCGACTCCGAAGCCGGGCTCGGCCCGGTGGGCCAGGAGATCGTCTTCGACAACGACCGGGTGAGGGTCTGGCACATCCGGCTGGAGCCCGGTGAGCGCCAGCCGCTGCACCGGCACGACCTTCCCTATCTGGTGGTGGCCGTCCAGGGCGCGAAGAACGTCGTGCAGACGGTCGACGGTGTCAAGATCGACGCTGACGAGCCGACCGGCGGGGTGGTCTATCGCGATCCGGGTGCGGTGCACATGCTCACCAACGTCGGCGACACGACATACCTGGCCCGGCTGGTCGAGCTCAAGTAGACCCGCCGCGAGCAGGTCGTACGTCCGTACACGGCGTGCCGGTGGCGATCGGTGGCGACGGACCGTAACGTGCCGGTCATGGCCCATCGGACATCGAGCCGACTACTGTTCACCGCGTTCGGCGTCAGCCTGCTTGCCGGCGCCGGTCAGCTCGGCCTCGCCTTCGGCTTCGGCATCGTCCGGCTCACCGGAAGCTTCACCGGCGCGAGCATCAACCAGTGGCCGGCCCAGCTCGTCTGGGCCGGCTGGTTCGCCACGAACGCCGCCGTGATCGGCGCCGTGCTCACCGAGCGGCTGGCCCGCCATGGTGGGCAGCTCACCGGCACCCCCCGACAACTGGCCGTCGCGGGCAGCGCCGCCCTGGGTGCCACGGTCGTGGCGCCGCTGTGCATGCAGCCGGCCCGCAACGCGGAACTCGTCTCGGTCGACCCGGTATGGGCCGTGGCCATCTGCGCCGGCCTCGGCGCGGTGGTCGGCGCCGGTGCCGCGCTGGCTGTCCTGGTCCGACCGCCGCTCGCCTGGAACATGGCAGCGGTGGCCGCGACGGTCTGGTTCCTCGCGTTACTGTCCGTGATTCCGTCGTTGGGGGCGAGCGGACCGCTGACCCCGGTACGCCTCGGCGTGCTGGAGCCGGCCTGGCTCGCCGCCGGCACCGCGCAGCAACTGGCGCTGCTGATCCTTCCACTGGTGACCCTGCTGGCCGGCGCGGTGACCGCGACGGTGGCCCGATGGCGTGGCCATCCCCCACTGGTCAGCGGGCCCAGTGGGGTCGCCGGACCGGTGCTGGTGGCCTTCGCCTACCTGGCCGCCGGTCCGGGCGACACGAGCGACCGGTACCAGTTGACCCCTTACTACGCCGCGCTGATCGCGGTGGTGGTCGGCGCGCTCGGCTCGGCCGCCGCAGCCCTGCTGCCCTGGCCGGCCACCAGCGGGCTCGCCCACCGGACCGCCGCACCCACCGGTGGGACCGCCATCGAACCGACCGCCATCCTGCAACCGTTGCCGACGACCCCCGCGCTGCCCGGGTCGGCCGTCGACCACCACGACCCGGCGGCCGGCCCGGCACGCCCGGTCGTGGTGGTCGACGGCGGCACCGAGGCCCACCGGCCCACCGGTGCACCCCACTCCGACGGCGCGCCCCGGGGCGTCGTCACGTCGGACGGCTCACCGCCGCACTGGCACTGGCCGATCGCGCACACCGAGCCGTCCGCCGTCACGACCACGCCGACCGCCGCCGGTGCGGTGGGACGCCACCCGGCCGCCGGCACCGCACCGACGACAGCCGAGCCGACGACAGCCGAGCCGACGACCGGCGACAGCGGGCAGCCGCCCGACGGCGGGCCCTCCGCCGACAGCGCACGCACCGACCGCACCGGCCCGGCTGATGCCGGTGTCCCGCGTGCCGGTGACGCCGCTGGCCGAGCCGACGCCGCCGGGCGAGCAGGCGACGCCGCAAGCCGAACCGACGCTGCCGAGCGAGCAGGCGGAGCCGCGCGGCGAACCGCAGCCGGCGAGCCAACACAGAGCGGCAAGCCAACACAGAGCGGCAAGCCAGCACAGAGCGACGCGCCAGCACAGAGCGACGAGCCTGCACAGCGCGGCGAGCCGGTGGGTGAGACCGCCGGGTCGGTGTTGGACGGGCAGCCGGTGGCGGAGAGCGACGGACAGCCCGGAGCGTCGACTGAGCCGGCGCCGGTGGGCGACGGCAGCGACCTGCCCCAGGCGGCACCCAGCACCGTCGAGGCGGAGGCACCGGTCGCTTCCCGTGGTAGGACCCCGACGCCCCGCACCCCCACGCCCCGGGCACCGGCCCCGTCGGTGGCCCCGGCCCCCGCGACGACGCAGGCCGCGCCGATCGCCGAGCCAACGCCAACGCCAACGCCAACGCCAACGCCAACGCCAACGGATGATGCCGGCGGTCGATCGGCGGCGGAGGCGCCGCCCGAGGCGCCGACGCGATCACGGCAGCGGTTCGGCTCGCCCGACCTCACCCGGGCCACGGTCGGGCCCGAGGTGCCGTCGACTCCGGGCGGCCCGGCGCTCCCCGACACCCCGGAGGTCTCCATCGAGCCGGCGGCCACCGCCCGTGACCTCACGGCCGCCTTCACGAAGCCGCCCGCCGTCCGGGCCGAGGACGTCCAGCCGGACGGCGAAGCGGAAAAGGGCCGACGTGGACTGTTCCGACGCGGCAGGTCCCGGTCCGCGGAGCATGCCGCGACCGGGCAGGACGAACCGCTGCCGGCTCAGGACGAGGAGTACGTCGACTGGGTCGCCGGGCTCAGCCGACCGCTCGACGACGACGAGGCGACCCCACCGAAGGGCCCACGTCGCTCCCTGCGGTCGACGGGTCGGCACCACCGACGCTGAGAGCGCGCCGGTCACACCGTCCACAGCGTCCGGATTCAGCGTCGGTAACCGCAAGGGGCGGTTGAAGGGCGGCGCCTCATGTCCGGGTGACATGGTTACGTCACACCGGACATGAGGCACTCAGGGCTTACCCGTCCCGACCGGTCAGGCCAGCGGCAGGTAGACCCGTCCGCCGGAGGCGACGAACTCGTCGGACTTGTCCTGCATGCCGCGGGCGGCGTACTCCTTCAGGTCCTGTGTGATCTTCATGGAGCAGAACTTCGGCCCGCACATCGAGCAGAAGTGCGCCGTCTTCGCCGGCTCGGCGGGCAGCGTCGCGTCGTGGTACGACCGCGCGGTCTCCGGGTCCAGCGAGAGGTTGAACTGGTCCTCCCAGCGGAACTCGAACCGCGCCTTCGACAGCGCGTCGTCCCAGGCCTGCGCCCCCGGATGTCCCTTCGCCAGGTCGGCCGCGTGCGCCGCGATCTTGTACGCGATCACCCCGGCCTTCACGTCGTCCCGGTCGGGCAGTCCGAGGTGCTCCTTGGGCGTGACGTAACAGAGCATCGCGGTGCCGAACATGCCGATCATCGCGGCTCCGATGGCCGAGGTGATGTGGTCGTACGCGGGCGCGATGTCGGTGGTCAGCGGACCGAGCGTGTAGAACGGCGCCTGGTGGCACCACTCCTGCTGAAGGTCGACGTTCTCCTTGATCTTGTGCATCGGCACGTGACCGGGCCCCTCGATCATCACCTGCACGTCGTACTCCCAGGCGACCCTCGTCAGCTCGCCGAGGGTACGCAGCTCCGCGAACTGTGCCTCGTCGTTGGCGTCCGCGATCGAGCCGGGTCGCAGACCGTCACCGAGAGAGAAGGTCACGTCGTAGCGGGCCAGGATCTCGCACAGCTCCCGGAAGTTGGTGTAGAGGAAGTTCTCCTCGTGATGCGCCAGGCACCAGGCCGCCATGATCGAACCGCCTCGTGACACGATGCCGGTCACCCGGTCCACCGCCAACGGCACGTACGGCAGCAGCACACCGGCGTGCACCGTCATGTAGTCCACGCCCTGCTCGGCCTGCTCGATGACGGTGTCCCGGAACACCTCCCAGCTCAGCTTCACCGGATCACCGCCGACCTTCTCCAGCGCCTGGTAGATCGGCACGGTGCCGATCGGCACCGGGGAGTTGCGCACGATCGCCTCGCGGGTCTCGTGGATCCGCTTGCCGGTGGACAGGTCCATCACGGTGTCCGCGCCCCACCGGGTGGCCCAGGTGAGCTTCTCCACCTCCTCGGCCACCGACGAGGTCACCGCCGAGGTGCCGATGTTCGCGTTGACCTTGACCAGGAACGCCTTGCCGATGATCGCCGGCTCGCATTCCGGGTGGTTGATGTTGAGCGGCAGCACGGCCCGGCCGGCCGCGATCTCGTCCCGGACGAACTCCGGTGCCATCCCCTCCCGGATCGCCACGAACTCCATCTCCGGCGTGACCACACCGGCGCGGGCGTACGCGAGCTGCGTCGGCCGCCTGCCGTCCGCGCCGGCCAGTGGGGTTCCGCCACCGCGTACCGGCGCCACGTCGGCCCGCTCGGCGATCCACGGTCCCCGCAACGGTGCCAGCCCGACCTCCGGATCAGCGCCCGGACCGGAGGTGTCGTAGAGCCGTACCGGTGGGTTGTCCCCGGTCAGCTCCACCTCCGCGAACGGCACCCGGATGTCCGGCCGTGATCCCTCGACGTACACCTTGCGACGTGTCTGCATGACAGCCTCCCTGTTCAGGCGGACCAGCCGAAGTGGTCCATCGGCCCACGGCCCGCGCCCAGCTCCCAGTCCCGCGCGCCGGTCAGCGCCCGGGTCACGTACTCCTTGGCGGCCTCGACCGCCGCCGGCACCGGATCGCCCAGCGCGAGCCGCACCGTCACGGCCGCCGAGAACGAGCAACCGGTGCCGTGGGTGTGCCGGGTCGGCACCCGCGGGGCACGCAGCACCGTCGTCCCCTCCGGGCCGTGCAGCACGTCCACCGCCTCCGCACCGGCGTCCACGTCGCCGCCGGTGACGATCACCCATTCCGGTCCACCGGCAGCCAGGGCCCGCGCCGCCGCGGTCATCTCCGCCACGTCGGTCACCGCCGTCCCGGTGAGCGCGGCGGCCTCCGCGCTGTTCGGTGTGGCCACCCGGGCGTACGGCAGCAACCGCTCCACCGCCTCCACCACGCCGAGCCGGTGCCCGCTGGTGGCCACCAGGACCGGGTCGACGACCAGCTGCGGTAGCCGACCGGCCGCCGCCGCGTCGGCGATCGCGGCCGCCACGGCCGGGGTGCCCAGCATCCCGGTCTTGACCGCCCGCACCGCGAAGTCCGACAGCACACTGTCGAGCTGGTCGGTGACCAGGTGTGGGGGCAGCGGCAGCACCGCGTCCACGCCCCGGGTGTTCTGCGCGGTGACCGCCGTCAGCACACTCGTGCCGTACGCGCCGAGCGCGGCGAAGACCTTCAGGTCGGCCTGGATGCCGGCGCCGCCACCGGAGTCGGAACCGGCGACGGTGAGGACGGTGGTTGGGGTCACGGCAGTTCCTCTTGGTCTGGGGTTGTCTGGTGGTTGCGGTTGAGGGCTGCGGCCGACCGTGCCCACTCCGGGCGGTCAGGCTTGATCCCTGCGTGGGCACGGTCGGCCGCAGCCCCGTCGTGGTCATTCCCCGCCAGAACGTGCCGGGTTGGGGGGCTCGGGGTCGTCTGGGCCTGGTGAGCGGGGGGCTCCTGATCCGTCGTGGACGACCCCGCCCGGACGCGCCGATCTGGAGCGTGCGGGGTGGTCGTGGCGTGGCAGGCGGCGGTAAGGGCGGCGGCGGTCTGTTGTGGGTCGTGGGCGCGCATGATGGCGCCGAGGACGGCCACACCGCAGGCGCCGGCCTGGACGCAGGCGTGTACCTGGGCGGGGGTCTCGATGCCGCCGAGGGCCAGGGCGGGCACGGGGCTCCGCCGGATCAGCTCGGCCAGCCCTTCGGAACGCAGGGGTGGGCCGTAGCCCGGCTTGGTCCGGGTGGGAAAGACCGGCGAGAGGGTGACGTAGTCCTCGGTGGTGAGCCGACGCAGTTCCGCGACGTCGTGACAGGAGCGGCCGACCAGGTCGGCGGGGGGCGGTGGGTACGGGCCGGCCGCCGGCAGGTGCAGCGCGACCGGCGACAGGCCGGCTCCGGTGGCGCCGGCCCGGATGCCGGGACAAGCATCGGTGCTGTCGGCACCGGGTGTGTCGGCGGTGACGCCGAGCGCATCGCGATCGGGATCGCCGTGGTCGGTCAGCGGGTCGGGGCCGGAGACGATCAGGGTTCCGCCCGCCTCGGTCAGGATCGACCGCAGCTCGGCGGCGAGGGCCAGGCGCTCGACGCGCGGCAGCTCCTTCTCCCGTAGCACCACCCACCGCACTCCCCCGGCCACGGCCGCCGCCACCACCTCCACCAGCGGCCTCCGCGCCACCCGCCGATCCGTGAGCAGCACGACCCCCGACGGCATTTGGATCTTGGTGCGAACCGGCCCTCGGAGGGGCGCCCCCGGGCCAAGATCCACGAGATCAGTCAGCGCGGTCACAGGTCGGGGCGGCCTTCGTCGGGGGTGGAGGCGAGGGCGTGGAAGCGGCGGGGGATGCGGCCGGCGCCACGGGCGAGGTGGCCGGCGGCGATCGCGTACCGCATCGCGGTGGCCATCGCCACCGGGTCGGCGGCCCGGGTCACCGCGCTGGCCAACAGCACCCCGTCGCAGCCCAGCTCCATGGCCAGCGCCGCGTCGGAGGCGGTGCCGATGCCCGCGTCCAGGATCACCGGCACGGCGACGTCCTGCCGGATGAGCCGGATGTGGTGCGGATTGTTGATCCCCAGGCCGGATCCGATCGGCGCACCGGCCGGCATCACCGCCGCGCAGCCGACGTCGGCCAGCCGCCGCGCCAGCACCGGATCGTCGGAGGTGTACGGCAGCACGGTGAACCCGTCGTCGACCAGTTCCTCGGCGGCGCGCAGCAGCTCCACCCCGTCGGGCAGCAGCGTCCGCTCGTCGCCGATCACCTCCAGCTTGACCCAGTCGGTCTCGAACGCGTCCCGGGCCAGCCGGGCCACCTTCACCGCCTCGCCCGCCGTGTAGCAGCCGGCCGTGTTGGGCAGCAGCCGTACGCCACACCGGTCGAGCAGGTCCAGCAGACCGCCGGAACCGCCGGGCACCGTCTCCACCCGACGCAACGCCAGGGTGACCAGCTCGGTGCCGGACGCCCGGATCGCCTGTTCCAGTACGTGCAGGTTGGCCGCCCCGCCGGTGCCGAGGATCAGCCGGGAGGTGAACCGCACCCCGCCCAGTTCGAAGCCGGTCGACTCGTCGTCCATCCGGTTCACCCGCCCTGGGCGGCGCTGAGCACCTCGACCCGGTCACCGCCGCACAGCACCGTCGCCGGCCAGCCGGTACGCGGCACCACCTCGCCGTTGACCGCCACCGCCACCCCGCGCTGCTGGCCGGTGACGTCGCGGACCAGGTCGGCCACCGTCAACCCGTCCGGCAGGCTGCGGCCGGCTCCGTTCACCGTCAGTTCCACGAGTCGTCCTCCGTCGGATGCGAAAAGGTGCTCGCCGCGCCCACGACGCCCGACGGGTCGGCGAACCGGTCCGGTCGGAAGGGCGCGAGCAGGGTGTGCGGGCTGCCGTCGCCGGTGATCAAGTCGGTGATCAGGTCCGCGGTGACCGGGGTGAGCACGATTCCGTGCCGGTGGTGACCGCCGGCCACCAGCACGTCCGGGTGGCCCGGCATCGGCCCCAGGATCGGGGCGTTGTCCGGCGTGCCGGGGCGCAGCCCCGCCAGCGTCTCCACCAGGTCGTACTCGGCGATCTCGGGCAGCAGGTCGACGGCGGCCCGCAGCAGCCGCAGCACCGCTCCGGCGCAGATGCCCAGGTCGGAGCGCTCCTCGACGGTCGCGCCGACGACCACCTCGCCGCTGTCCCGGGGCACCAGGTAGACATGCTCACCGTCGGCGTACCCCCGGATCACGTGCCGGAAGCCTGGCGGCCCGCCGTCCGGCGCACGCAACCGCAGCACCTGTCCCTTCACCGGACGGACCGGCAGGCCGGTCAGGGCCGCGACGCCGCAGCCGGCGGCGACCACCGTCACGCCGGCCGTGACGTCGGACAGCCGCCGCACCGGCGCGGCTACCAGCACCGCGCCCGCCCGTTCCGCCGCCAGCCGCAGCGCCGGCACCAGCCGGCGCGGGTCGACCTGGTGGTCGGTGGCGGCGAGTGCGCCGCCGCGCACCCGGGGTGCCAGCGCCGGCTCGCGCTCGCGCAGCTGCGACGGGCGCAGCGGCGTCACCGGCAACCCCAGCCCCTGTTGGTACGCCCAGAGCCGACGTGCCTCGGCGAGGTCGTCGGCGGTCAGCCCGACCATCAGGGTGCCCTCGGTCCGGTAGCCGATGTCGGTGCCGGTCGCCTCGGTCAGTTCGGCGGCGAACCCGGGCCAGCGGCCGGCCGACTCGGTCAGCAGGGCGGTCAGCTCCCGCTCACCGAAGTACGCCTCGGCGACCGGTGCCAGCATGCCGGCGGCCACGTGCGAGGCACCCGACCCGGGTGCCGGATCGTGCACGACCACCCGAAGCCCGCGCGCCGCGCACCGCCAGGCGACCGCCCACCCGATCGGCCCGCCACCCACGACGGCCACATCGGGCCGGCGCGGCGGCACCGGACCGGTGGTGGCGGGTCGCCCGGTCAACACGTCAGCGCCCGGACCAGCTCGGCGGCGGCGCGGGCGGGATCGCTGGCTCCGGAGAGCGCACCCACCACCGCCACCCCGTACACGCCGGCGGCCCGTAACTCGGGCACGTCCGCCGCCGTCACCCCGCCGATGGCGATCACCGGCACGTCGACCGCCTCGACCACCGCCCGGACACCGGTCACACCGATCGGCGGCGGCAGCCCCTCCTTGGTGGCGGTGACGCGGCACGGGCCCACGCCCAGATAGCTGGCTCCGGCGGTGACCGCCGCAAGCGCGCTCGCCGGTTCCCGGGCGGTGGCACCCAGCACCGCGGTCGGGCCGAGCACCTTCCGGGCCGCCGCCACGGGCAGATCGTCGGCGCCGACGTGACCACCGGCGGCGTCGGTCCCCAGGGCCACGTGCAGCCGGTCGTTGACCAGGCAGGGCACCTGGTACGGCGCGCAGCGGGCGAGCACCTGCCGGGTCAGCTCGTACGCCTGCCGGTCGGTCGCGGTGTCCTCGACCCGGACCTGCACCACCAGTTCGGTGTGGGCCACCGGTAGCACGGCACGAAGCACGGCGAGCGGATCCCGCCCGGGTCGGGTGTCGGTGATCAGATGCAGTCGTCCCAGGGACGGCACGGCAACACTCCTCCCTGCGCCGGCATTACCCGGATCAGGTTCGACGGTCGGGGGCTCTCAGCCCCCCTCTCAGCCCGGTACACCGGGCTCCCGTGGGTTCGTTGGGTGTCACCGTACGTCGTTTCGTCGGCTCCGCCAAGCCCGTCCCGCGCCGCCACCGGCGGTGCGGGCCACCCGGTCAGGCCGACCCGCAACTGCCTCTCGAACGGACTCGCGGCAGCACGGCGGCCGGAAAAAGGCCGGATATACAGCGACTCACACCAATAGAAAATGACCCCGTTACCAAAACGTTACAAGGCTCCACCTTGCTCGAAACTAGATTCACTGACGCAAATTGAAGTGATCGGATCGGCTGAGTCGGCACCCAGACCTCGCTCGTCAGGTATGGGCGGTCGGACCGACGGGAGTGACCACCGTCGTGCACTCCGAACCGTCCCACGGACAGAGGAGATCCTCGTGCCCCGACCCAGTCGGCGGCGAGCCCCGCTCGCCGCAGTGACCGTGGCGCTACTCGCCTTCACACTCATCCTGACCGCCGCACCGGCCCCGATCGCCGATCCCGCCGCCGCGCGGGCCGCCCGTCCCGCCGTCGCCGCGGCGGCGGAGCCCTACGCCGTCCTGGTCTTCTCCAAGACCGCCGGGTTCCGGCACGACTCGATCCCGGCCGGCATCAACGCGATCCAGCAACTCGGCACGGCGAACGGGTTCACCGTCACCACCACCGAGGACAGCGCCGCCTTCACCGACACCAACCTCGCCAGGTTCAAGGCGGTCATCTGGTTGTCCACCACCGGCGACGTGCTCAACGCCAGCCAGCAGGCGGCCTTCGAGCGCTACATCCGCGCCGGTGGCGGGTACGTCGGCGTGCACGCCGCGTCCGACACCGAGTACGACTGGGCCTGGTACGGCCAACTGGTCGGTGCCTACTTCAACAGCCACCCGGCCAACCAGACGGCCACGGTGAAGGTCGAGGACACCACCCACGAGTCGACCCGGCACCTGCCGGAGCGGTGGTCCCGGTTCGACGAGTGGTACAACTTCCGCACCAACCCCCGCGCCCGCCAGGTGCAGGTGCTGGCCTCGCTCGACGAGCGCAGCTACAGCCCGGGCAGCGGCGCGA
This sequence comes from Verrucosispora sp. WMMC514, assembly GCF_027497295.1. Taxonomy (NCBI): domain Bacteria; kingdom Bacillati; phylum Actinomycetota; class Actinomycetes; order Micromonosporales; family Micromonosporaceae; genus Micromonospora; species Verrucosispora sp. WMMC514. The sequence goes on from NZ_CP114906.1 coordinate 1,594,128, forward strand.
TGGGGCAGGACCACCCGATCGCCTGGTGCCAGAACTTCGACGGTGGACGGTCCTGGTACACCGGGGGCGGGCACACCCAGGAGTCCTTCACCAACGCCGAGTTCCGGCAGCACCTGCTCGGTGGTATCCAGACCGCGGCCGGGGTGGTGCACGCCGACTGCGGTGCCGGCCGAGCCGCCAGCTTCGAGAAGGTGACGCTGGACAGCAACACCAGCAACCCGATGGAGCTGGACATCGCGCCCGACGGCCGGGTCTTCTACATCGAACGCGACGGCCGGGTGCAGATCATCAAGCCGGACACCGGCCAGACCGTCACCGCGCTGCGGCTGAGCGTCTTCGCCGGCAACGAGGACGGCCTGCTGGGCATCCGCCTCGACCCCGACTTCGCCAGCAACGGGTGGGTCTGGCTCTACTACGCCCCCAGCGCGGGCGGTTCCCGCAACAACCTGTCCCGGTTCACCGTCACCGGTGACACGATCAACCCGTCCAGCGAGCGGGTCGTGCTGGAGGTGCCCACGCAGCGCAACACCTGCTGCCACATGGGCGGGACGATGACCTTCGACTCGGCCGGCAACCTGTACCTGGCCACCGGGGACAACACCAACCCCTTCGAATCCGGTGGCTACAGCCCGTTGGACGAGCGCTCCGGCCGGGCGGACTACGACTCGCAGCGCACCGCCGGTAACACCAACGACCTGCGCGGCAAGGTGCTCCGGATCCGGCCGCAGGCCGACGGCACGTACACCATTCCGGCCGGAAACCTCTTCGCACCGGGCACCGCGCGGACCAGGCCGGAGATCTACGCGATGGGCCTGCGCAACCCGTTCCGGATCGGCATCGACCCGGCCACCAACGTGCTCTACGTCGCCGACTACGGCCCGGACGCCACCACCACGAACGCGAACCGGGGCCCGGAGGGCCTGGTGGAGTGGAACATCGTCGACCGGCCCGGCAACTTCGGCTGGCCGTACTGCCACGGCAACAACCAGGCGTACAACGACTACCAGTTCCCGTCCGGCCCGAGCGGGGCGAAGTTCAACTGCTCCGCGCCGGTGAACAACTCCCCCAACAACACCGGTCTGACCAACCTGCCGGCGGCCATCCCGGCCACGGTCGACTACGGCTACGGCGGCAACAGCCGTTTCCCGGAGATCGGCGGCGGCGGAGCGCCGATGGCCGGCCCGGTCTACCGGTTCGACCCGACCATCTCGTCGTCCCGCCAGTGGCCGGAGTACTTCGACGGCAAGGCCATGTTCGGCGAGTGGAACCAGTCGCGGATGTACACGATGCAGGTCACCCGGGACGGCAAGTCCCTCGTCGACATCAACCGGATCCTCGACCAGATGACCTTCGTCCGGCCGATGGACTTCGAGTTCGGCCCCGACGGCGCGCTGTACCTGATCGAGTGGGGCAGCGGCTTCGGCGGCAACAACGACAACTCCGGCGTCTACCGCATCGACTACACCGCCGGTGCCCGCGCCCCGATCGCGGTCGCCTCGGCGAACCCCACCTCCGGAGCGCCACCGCTGGCGGTCACCTTCTCCAGCGCCGGCTCACGCGACCCCGACGGCGGAGCACTGACCTACGCCTGGACGTTCGGCGACGGCGGCACCTCCACCCAGGCCAACCCGACCCACACGTACGCACAGTCCGGCAGCTACACCGCGCAACTGCGGGTGACCAACCCGGCGGGGCGGAGCGCGGTGGCGAACGTGCCGATCACCGTCGGCAACACGGCACCGACCGTGACCATCGAGTTCCCGCCGGACGGTGGCTTCTTCGGCTGGGGTGACCAGGTCGCCTACACCATCAAGGTCACCGACCCGGAGGACGGGACGATCGACTGCGACGAGGTCGAACTCCAGGTTCTGCTCGGCCACGACGAGCACGCGCACCCGCTGGAGCGGCACACCGGCTGCACCGGCACCGTGCAGACCCAGCTCGCCGACGGCCACGGGGCGGAGGCGAACGTCTTCACCGTCCTGGAGGCGACCTACACGGACCAGGGTGGAGCCGACGGAGCCGAGCCGCAGACCGGCCGGGCGCTGGTGGTCCTCCAGCCCAAGCGCAAGGAGGCCGAGTACTACTCCGCCACCGGACGGGTGGCGGGTGCCACCGGGGGCGGCACCGCCGGGGTGGAGCGGGAGACCACCGGTGACACCGCCGGCGGTGGACAGAACATCGGCTTCATCGAGGACGGCGACTGGTGGTCGGTCAGTCCGGCCAGCCTGACCGGCCTCACCTCGATCCGGTTCCGGGTCGCCTCGGCCACTTCCGGTGGCCGGATCGAGGTCCGCGCCGCAGCCGCGGACGGACCGCTGATCACCTCCGCCGCCGTGACCGGCACCGGAGGGTGGCAGACGTACACCGACGTCACCGCGCAGATACCCAACGGCGCCGCGGCGGAGGGCGCGTTGTACTTCGTCGCCCGGGATCCGAACGGCGGCTCCGGCACCCTGTTCAACGTCAACTGGATGGACTTCGTCGGTCCCGGGGTGAGCGGCAACGCCCCGCCGACGGTCACCGCCTCGGCCACCCCGACCAGCGGGACCGGGCCCTTGGCGGTGACCTTCACCGGTACGGCGACCGACCCGGACGGGGACACCCCCCTGACGTACGCCTGGGACTTCGGCGACGGGGCGACCGCGAGCACGCTCAACGCCAGCCACACCTACACCACGCCGGGCAGCTACACCGCCACCCTGACGGTCACCGACAGCCGGGGTGCGCGAGGGCAGGCCAGCGTGCCGGTCCGGGTCGACGGGGCGGGCAACCCCTGCCAGGCCGAGCCGGGACCACAGCGGTCCGACGAGTTCACCGGCAGTTCGCTGGATCGTCAGCGGTGGACGGGCGTGGTGCGCGGGACCGAGTCGTACTCCCTCACCGACGGTTCACTACGGCTGCCCACCGCGGCGGGTGACCTTTACGGCACCCGCAACGACGCCACCAACCTGGTGCTCCAGCCCGCACCCAGCGGTGCCTGGCAGGCGACCACCCGGGTCACCGTGCCGGTCCGGGCCGACTATCAGCAGGCCGGTCTGCTCGTCTACGGCAACGACGACAACTACGCCAAGCTGGACCTGGTCTACGGTGGCAACCGGAAGGTCGAGTTCATCCGGGAGACCGCCGGCACCCCGCGCAACGAGGGGGCCGACGCCACGGCCGCGCCCACCGGTGACACTATCCATCTGCGACTGACCAGCGACGGGACGAACCTGACCGCCGCCTACTCGACCGACGGGCAGACCTTCACCGCGGTCGGCCGGTCCGCCGCGTTGGCCGGGATCAGCAACCCCCGGATCGGTCTCTTCGCCCTCAACGGCGGCACCACCGCGCCGGTGGTGAACGCCCAGTTCGACTGGATCCGGATCACCCCGGAAGCCACCACGGGCGCCGTCACGCCGTCCGACGAGTTCACCGGCACCAGCCTGGAGAAGTGCCGGTGGAACGCCGTCGTACGGGAGGACACGACCCGGTACCGGGTGACCGACGGCGCGCTGCGCATCGACGTGTCGAACGGTGACATCTACGGCACCGGCAACACCGGGCCGACGAACTTCATCCTCCAGAACAGCCCGGCCGGGAACTGGACCATGCAGACCCGGGTCGACGGCAGCCTGTTCAACGAGCAGTACCAGCAGGCGGGCCTGCTGGTGTACGCCGACGACGACAACTACCTGAAGTTCGACTACGTGACGGACAACGCGGCCGGCCAGACGGTCTCTCGACGGATCGAGTTCCGCAGCGAGGTCGGCGGGGTGGTGCAGAGTACGCAGCCCCAGGCGACCGGCCTGACCCAGGGCATCTGGCACCTGCGGCTGGCGCGCAGCGGGAACACCTTCACCGCCGCGTACTCGGCCGACGGCACGACGTGGACGACCCTGCAGACGTTGACGAGCACCGCGGTCGGGACGACGCCGAGGGTGGGCCTGTTCACTCTCGGCGCCAACCAGACCGCCTCGAAGACGGCCGCGTTCGACTACTTCCGGCTCACGCCCGGGTAGTTCACCCGGCTCGCCGACCCACATCCGCCGGCCCGCACCTCTGTCCGAGGTGCGGGCCGGCGCTCGTAGCGGTTTGGGCAGGCTGTACGGGAATGTCGCTTGCGTTTACCGAAACGTTATCCATTGAAGTCTTGCCATTAATCGTTCTAGCGGAACTAATTTGTTCAGCGACTCGACATAAATGCTGGCCCGGCCCCCTTCGGCAAGGTGTCCGGACCGGCTCCATCAGGGACGGTCTTCGGCGGGCCGACCCCGTGACCCCTGTCCAGCAAGGACAAAGGAGACCGGAGTGCCCCGAACACCTCGTGCCCGCGCACCCCTGACCGCCGCCGTTCTCTCCCTCGGCCTCGCCGCGAGCATGCTCTTCGCGGCTCCGGCCGCCCAGGCCGCGCCCGCCCCCGTCGCCCAGGCGGCTCCGGAGGCCGCCGCCGAGACGTTCTCGGTGCTGGTCTTCTCCAAGACCGCCGGCTTCCGCCACGCCTCGATCCCCACCGGCATCGCCGCCATCCAGGAGCTCGGCGTCGAGCACGGCTTCACCGTCGACACCACCGAGGACGGTGCCGCGTTCACCGACGCCAACCTCGCTCAGTACCGGGCCGTCATCTGGCTCTCCACCACCGGAGACGTGCTGACCGCCGACCAGCAGGCGGCGTTCGAGCGCTACATCCAGGCCGGTGGCGGCTACGCGGGCATCCACGCCGCCGCCGACACCGAGTACAACTGGGCCTGGTACGGCGAACTGGTGGGGGCGTACTTCAACAGCCACCCGGCCAACCAGCAGGCGACGGTCAAGGTGGAGGACCCGGCTCACCCCTCCACCGCCCACCTGCCGGGACGCTGGTCCAGATTCGACGAGTGGTACAACTACCGCACCAACCCGCGCGGTTCGGTGCACGTGCTGGCCACCCTCGACGAGACCAGCTACAACCCCGGCTCCGGCGCGATGGGGCACGACCACCCGATCGCCTGGTGCCAGGACTACGACGGCGGCCGGGCCTGGTACACCGGCGGCGGCCACACCGACGAGTCGTACGCCGAACCGGAGTTCCGCACCCACCTGCTCGGCGGCATCCGCACCGCCGCCGGGATCCAGGGCGCCGACTGCGGGGCGTCGCTGACCGCCAGCTTCGAGAAGGTGACGCTGGACAGCAACACCAGCAACCCGATGGAGCTGGACATCGCGCCCGACGGCCGGGTCTTCTACATCGAACGCGACGGCCGGGTGCAGATCGTCAAGCCGGACACCGGCAACACGGTCACCGCGATCGACCTCGACGTCTTCACCGGCAACGAGGACGGCCTGATCGGCATCCGGCTCGACCCGGACTTCGCCACCAACAACTGGGTGTACCTCTACTACGCCCCGAACGACGGCGTGGCACGCAACCTGCTCTCCCGGTTCACGGTGAGCGGTGACTCGATCGACGCGGCCACCGAGGAGGTCGTGCTCCAGGTCGACACCCAGCGCAACACCTGCTGCCACGCCGGCGGCACCATGACGTTCGACTCCGACGGCAACCTCTACCTGGCCACCGGGGACAACACGAACCCGTTCTCGTCGGACGCGTACACCCCGATCGACGAGCGGCCCGGACGCGCCGACTACGACGCGCAGCGCACCTCCGGCAACACCAACGACCTGCGCGGCAAGGTGATCCGGATCCACCCGGAGGACGACGGGACGTACACCATCCCGGAGGGCAACCTCTTCCCGCCGGGTACGGCGCAGACCCGGCCCGAGATCTACGCGATGGGCTTCCGCAACCCGTTCCGGATCGGCATCGACCCGGCCACCGACACCCTCTACGTCGCCGACTACGGCCCCGACGCCTCGTCGGACAACCCGAACCGTGGGCCCGAGGGCCTGGTGGAGTGGAACATCGTCGCCGAACCGGGCAACTACGGCTGGCCGTACTGCACGGGCACCAACGAGGCGTACAACGACTACCAGTTCCCCTCCGGCCCGAGCGGTCCGAAGTTCGACTGCGCCGCCGTGGTGAACAACTCGCCGAACAACACCGGCCTGACCAACCTGCCGCCGGCCATCCCGGCCACCGTCGACTACGGCTACGGCGGTGACCCGCGTTACCCCGAGATCGGTGGCGGTGGCGCGCCGATGGGCGGCCCGGTCTACCGGTACGACGCCGACCTCGACTCGGACCGCAAGTGGCCGGCGTACTACGACGGCAAGGCGCTGCTCGGCGAGTGGAACCAGTCGAAGATGTACACGATGCAGGTCTCCGCCGACGGCACCGAGCTGATCGACATCAACCAGTTGCTCACCGGGATGTCCTTCATCCGCCCGATGGACTTCGAGTTCGGTCCGGACGGCGCGATGTACCTGATCGAGTGGGGCAGCGGCTTCGGCGGCAACAACGACAACTCCGGCGTCTACCGGATCGACTACATCGCCGGTGACCGGGCGCCGATCGCGGTGGCCAACGCCGAGCCCACCTCCGGGCAGGCACCGCTGGAGGTCACCTTCTCCAGCGCCGGCTCGCGCGACCCCGACGGGGGCGCGCTCACCTACGCCTGGACGTTCGGCGACGGTGGCACCTCCACCGAGGCCAACCCCACCCACACGTACGCCGAGCCGGGCAACTACACCGCCCAGCTCACCGTCACCAACCCCAAGGGCCGTACGGCGGTGGCGAACGTGCCGATCACCGTCGGCAACACCGCGCCGACCGTGGAGATCGAGTTCCCGCCGGACGGTGGCTTCTTCGACTGGGGCGACCAGGTCAAGTACACGATCACGGTCACCGACCCGGAGGACGGCGAGATCGACTGTGCCGACGTCCAGCTCCAGGTCCTGCTCGGCCACGACGAGCACGCCCACCCGCTGGAGCAGCACACCGGCTGCACCGGCACGGTGCAGACCCAGCTCGCCGCCGGGCACGGTGCCGAGGCGAACGTCTTCACCGTCCTGGAGGCCACCTACACCGACCAGGGCGGCTCCGGTGACGCCGACCCGCTGACCGGCCGGGACATCGAGATCCTCCAGCCCAAGCGCAAGCAGGCCGAGTACTTCACCGCTACCGGCCGGACCGAGGACGGCACCGGCGGCGGCGACCCCGGCGTGGTGCGCGAGACCGGCGGCGACTCCGCCGGCGGCGGCCAGAACATCGGCGCCATCGAGGACGGCGACTGGTGGTCGGTCGTACCCGCCGACCTGACCGGGATCGACGAGATCCGGTTCCGGGTCGCGTCGGCGACCAGCGGCGGCGTGATCGAGGTCCGTGCCGGCGCGGTCGACGGTCCGGTGGTCGCCTCGGCGACCGTGCCGGGCACCGGTGACTGGCAGACCTACACCGACGTCACCGCACCGGTGACCGGTGCGGCGAGCGGTTCGCTGTACTTCGTCGCCCAGGATCCGGCGGGCGGCGCGGGGTCACTGTTCAACGTCAACTGGGCGGACTTCGTCGGTAGGGGCGTCACCGACAACGCGCCGCCGGCGGTCACCGCGACCGCCACGCCGGCCACCGGCACCGCACCGCTCACCGTCGCGTTCGGCGGCACCGCCACCGACCCCGAGGGTGACACCCCGCTGACGTACGAGTGGGACTTCGGTGACGGCGGCACGGCGGACACCCTCCAGGCCGAGCACACGTACAACGCACCCGGCAACTTCACCGCCACCCTGACGGTGACCGACAGCCGTGGTGCCCGGTCGTACGCGACCGTCCCGGTCCGGGTCGACTCGCCGAACACGTCGTGCCTCGGGGCACGTTCGGACGACTTCGACGGCGACACGCTCGACCGCGACCGGTGGACCAGCGTGGTGCGGGAGAACCAGCTCCTGTCCGTCTCCGACGGCGCGCTGCGACTTCCCACCGGGGTCGGTGACCTGTACGGCAGCCGTAACGACGCCACCAACCTGGTGCTCCAGCCGGCACCGTCGGGCGCCTGGCAGGCGACCACCAAGGTCACCCTGCCGGTGACGGCGAACTACCAGCAGGCCGGCCTGCTGGTCTACGGCGACGACGAGAACTACGCCAAGGTGGACCTGCTCTACAACGGCAGCCGGCGGGTGGAGTTCATCCGGGAGACCGCCGGCACCCCGCGCAACGAGGGTGCCGACAGCACCGACGCGCCGGCGGGTGACACCGTCTACCTGCGGGTGAGCAGCGACGGCACCAGCCTCACCGCCGCGCTCTCGGCCGACGGCCAGACCTTCACCCCGGTCGGTCGCTCCGCCGCGTTGGAGGGCATCGAGAACCCACGGATCGGCCTGTTCGCCCTCAACGGCGGCACCGACGCGCCCGTGGTGGACGCCGCGTTCGACTGGTTCCAGGTGATACCGGACGAGCCGGCCGGCCCGGTCGACCCGTCCGACGAGTTCACCGGCATCTCGCTGGACAAGTGCCGGTGGAACGCGATCCTCCGGGAGGACCTGAGCGCCTACCGGGTCAGCGGTGGCTCGTTGCACATCGACGTGCCCAACGGTGACATCTACGGCACCAACAACACCGGGCCGACGAACTTCATCCTCCAGAACGCGCCGAGCGGCGACTGGACGATGGAGACGAAGATCGACGGCAGTCTGCTGGACGAGCAGTACCAGCAGGCCGGCCTGATCGTGTACGGCGACGACGACAACTACCTGAAGTTCGACTTCGTGGTGGACAACCAGGCCGGCCAGCCGGTGTCCCGGCGGATCGAGCTGCGCAGCGAGATCGACGGGACGATCCAGGATCCACAGCCGGGTGCGGAGGGCCTGACCTCGGCCGAGTGGTATCTGCGGCTGGCCCGCGCCGGTGACACCTTCACCGGCTCGTACTCGGCCGACGGCACCACCTGGACAGCCCTGACCGAGCTGACCAACGCGGCCGTGGGGGCCACCCCGAAGGTGGGCGTGTTCACCCTCAGCGGCAACCAGACCGCCTCGAAGCCGGCGTCGTTCGACTACTTCCGGTTCTCCACCGAGGCCGGACCGGACGACGACACCGCGCCGATCACCACGGCCGAGGTGTCCGGCACCCCGGTCGAGGGTTGGCTCACCGGTCCGGCGACGGTCACCCTGACCGCCGTCGACGAGGACGGTGGCAGCGGGGTGGCGCGCACCGAGTACCAGCTCGACGACGCCACCGACTGGACCGCATACACCGCACCGGTGCCGGTGACCGGGGACGGCGAGCACGAGCTGCGGTTCCGCTCCGTCGACGAGGCCGGCAACGTGGAGGAGACGAAGGCGGTCACCGTCCGCATCGACGCCACCGCGCCGGTCAGCACCGCGACGTTCGCCCCGGCGAACGACGAGGGCTGGCACGACGGGACCGTCCCGGTGGTGCTCACCTCGACCGACGCCGGTTCCGGCGTGGCGCTGCTGGAGTGGTCGCTGGACGGTGGCGACTGGACGCCGTACACCGAGCCGGTCGAGATCAGTGGCGACGGGGACCACGAGCTGCTCTACCGGGCCACCGACACCGCCGGCAACGCCGAGTCGCTGAAGGCGGCGGTGGTACGCATCGACGGCACCAAGCCGACGCTGCTGGTCTCCGGCATCGCCGACGGCCAGCTCTACGGCGACAGCCAGGACGTCCGGGTGTCCTGGCAGGCGGTCGACCCGACCTCGGGCATCGCGACCGTGGTCGGTCAGCTCGACGACCGTCCCTACGTCAGTGGCACCCTCCAGGCGATGTACGAGCTGCCGCTGGGCCTGCACGAGCTGACCGTCACGGCGACCGACAAGGCGGGCAACGCCACCACCACGTCGGTCCGCTTCTTCGTCACCACCTCGTTCCGGGACATGCAGAACCTGCTGGACCGGTTCAAGGCGACGGGCCGGCTCACCAACAAGGCGTACAACCAGTTGTCGAAGCGGCTCTCCAACGCCCGTACGGCGGAGGCGGAAGGCAACGACCGACGGGCGATCAACCAGCTCACCGCGTTCCGGACGTTGGCCGGCGACGCCGAACTGGTTGGCGAGGCGGAGATCCGGGACGTGCTGATCCGGGACGCCGACGCCATGATCGTCCGGCTCGGTGGCGCGGCCAGCAAGATGGGCGTACGGGCCAACGACGGCGAGTCCGTCAAGGGTGCCGGCCGCCTCGGCGACGACCCCACCCGCCTGGCCCCGGGGCGTCGCCTCTGACCGACAGTTCCAGGTGTGCACACAGGGCCCCGTCCGGCAGCCGCCGGGCGGGGCCCCGCCACGTTCCGGTCAGCTGTCGAGGACCGTGCGCAGTGCCTTCAGGTCGTCCTCGGTGGGGTGCCAGGCGCCGGCTTCGGCGTTGGCGCGTACCTGCTCCGGTGTGGTCGCGCCGGCGATGACCGAGGTGACCGCCGGTTGGGCGGCCAGCCCACCGATCGCCACATGCAGCATCGGCACACCCCGCTGCGCGGCGTACGCCTCGATGCCCTCGATGGTGTCCCAGTCGGCGGCGGCGAGCCGTTGGGCGTACCGGCCGCCGCCGGCCAGGCGACTGCCGGCGGGCGGCGCCTCATCCCGCTTGTACTTGCCGGTGAGCAGCCCGTTGGCCAGCGGGAAGAACGGCAGCATGCCCAACCCGAACCGGTCGCAGGCCGGCAGCACCTCGATCTCGGCGTCCCGGTTGAGCAGGCTGTAATGGTTCTGGGCGCTGACGAAGCGGGTGAGTCCCCGGCTCCTCGCCGTCCAGTCGGCGTCGGCGATCTGCCAGCCGGCGAAGTTCGAGTTGCCGAGGTAGCGCACCTTGCCGGCGCGGACCAGGTCGTCCAGCGCGGACAGCGTCTCGTCGATCGGGGTGCCCGGGTCCGGCTCGTGGAACTGGTACAGGTCGATGTGGTCGGTGTCCAGCCGACGCAGCGACGCCTCGACCGCCCGGACCACGTACCGCCGCGAGCCGCGTACCCCGAAGTCCCGTCCGTTGCTGCCGGCCATCGACATACCGAACTTGGTCGCCAGCACCACCTCGTCGCGGCGGCCCTTGAGCGCCGCGCCGAGCTGCGCCTCCGAGGCGCCGTGCGGCTCGCCGTAGATGTCGGCGGTGTCGAAGAAGTTGATCCCGACGTCGAGGGCCGCGTCGACCACCGCGCGCGTGCCGTCCGGGTCGAGTTTGCGGCCGAAGTTGTTGCAGCCGATCCCTACGACGGACACCACGAGCCCGGAGTCGCCCAACCGGCGATAGGTCATCTCACTCACCAGATCACCATATGTCGCCCGGTCAGGTGGTCGCAGGGCCGACCGCGGCCGCCACGGGTCAGGCCACGTCCCAGACCGGCTCGTCGGTCTCGACCACCTCACCGTCGCCCCGGAAAAGCAGGAACCGGTCGAAGGTACGGGTGAACCAGCGGTCGTGGGTGACCGCCACCACCGTGCCGGAGAACGCGGTGAGCCCGGCCTCCAGCGCCTCGGCCGAGGCCAGGTCGAGGTTGTCGGTGGGCTCGTCCAGCAGCAGCATGGTCGCGCCGGACAGCTCCAGCAGCAGCACCAGAAAGCGGGCCTGCTGCCCGCCGGAGAGGGTGCCGAAGCGCTGGTCACCCTGCCCCGCCAGCTCGTACCGGGACAGCGCCGCCATGGCCGCGTGCCGATCCATGCCGGCCCGGTGCTCGTCGCCCCGCCAGAGAATCTCCACGAGCGTCCGCGTCATCAGTTCCGGCCGGTCGTGGGTCTGGGAGAAGTGGCCGGGTCGGACCCGCGCGCCGAGCCGGGCCACCCCGTCGTGCGCCACCGGGGCCAGCGCCGCCGCGCCGTCGACCGGGCCGTTCGCCGGGTCCGGGTCCGTGCCGCCCCGGGCCAGCAGCCGCAGGAAATGCGACTTGCCGGTGCCGTTGGCGCCGAGCACCGCGAGCCGGTCGCCGTACCACAGCTCCAGGTCGAACGGATAGGTCAGGCCGTCCAGCTCCAGTTGCTCGCACACCAACGCGCGCTTGCCGGTCCGTCCACCGGCCAGCCGCATCCGGATGTCCTGCTCCTTCGGCGGTACGGGCGGCGGCCCGGCCTCCTCGAACTTGCGCAACCGGGTCTGTGCCGCCTGGTAACGCGAGGCCATCCCGTCGTTGTACGCGGCCTTCTGCTTGTACATCAGCATCAGCTCGCGCAGCTTCTGGTGCTCCTCGTCCCACCGTTTGCGTTGCTCGTCGAGGCGGGCGTGGCGGGCCACCCGTGCCGCGTGCCAGCTGGCGAAGCCGCCCGGGTGCACCCAGGCGCTGCCGCCCTCCACCGCGACCACCCGGTCGGCGGTGTGCGCCAGCAACTCCCGGTCGTGCGAGACGTAGAGCACCGACTTGGCCGACTCCCGCAGCCGCGCCTCCAACCAGCGTTTGCCGGGCACGTCGAGGAAGTTGTCCGGCTCGTCGAGGAGCAGCACCTCGTCGGGGCCGCGCAGCAGCAGTTCCAGCGCGAAGCGCTTCTGCTGCCCGCCGGAGAGGGTCCGGACCGGGCGCTGCCGGGCGGCGTCCCAGGGCAGGTCGAGGACGATGGTGGCGACGGTGTCGAAGAGCACCTCGGCGTCGTACCCGCCGGTCTCGCCCCAGGCCGCCAACGCGTCGGCGTACGCCAGCTGGGCCTTGCCGGCGGCGGTGCTGTACTTGCCGCGCAGCTCGGCCTCGCGCATGGCCGCCTCGGTCTCGGCCAGCCGGCGACCGGCGTCGCGCAGCGGCGGTGGCGCGAGTGACAGGGCCAGGTCGGCAAGCGTCGACTCGTCACCGATCATGCCGATGAACTGGCGCATGACGCCCAGTCCACCGGTGCGCGCGATCGCGCCGGTCCGTACCGGCAGGTCACCGGCGACCATCCGCAGCAACGTCGTCTTGCCCGCACCGTTCGGCCCGACCAGCGCCACCTTGGCGCCCTCACCGACCCGGAACGACACGTCGGCGAAGAGTTCCCGCCCGTCGGGCAGCACATGCCCGACCGCCGCCACGTCCACGTATCCCACGCGGGCATCCTGCCCGAGCCGGCCCGGCGAGCCAACCGATTACCCGGTCAGCGGGTGACGCGCAACACCCGGAATCCCTTCTGACTGGCCTGTCGAGCCACCTGCCAGCCCTGCTCGATCAGCCAACGCTGCAACGAGTCACCGCCGAGGTGGCGGGCCACCACGAGCCAGGCCACCCCGTCCGGAGCGAGCCGGGGCAGCCAGCGCGACAGCAGCTGGTGCAGCTCGTCCTTGCCGATCCGGATCGGCGGGTTGGACCAAATCTGCGCGAAACGGAGGTCGGCGGGCACCTCCTCGGGTGCGCTCACCCGTACCCGGTCGGACAGCCCGAGCCGGGCGGCGTTCTCGGTCGTCAGCTGCCGGGCCCGCTCGTTCACGTCCACCGCCCAGGTCGTCGCCGTCACCGCGACGGTGGCGAGTACGCAGGTGATCGGGCCGAACCCGCAGCCGAGATCGAGCAGATCGCCGGCTGCCGCGGCATCCGGCAGGTCGGCCTTGCGCAGCAGCACCGCGGTGCCCGGGTCGAGACGGGTGGCCGAGAAGACTCCGGCCGCCGAGGCCAGGGTGTAGTCGCGGCCCGCGACGGTGAACTGCACCTCGCGCGCCTGGGCGGGCGCGTTCGGCTCGGCGGTGAAGTAGTGGTCCCCGGTCACGCGGGACATTCTCGCACCGAGTGGGGATCGGGCCGACGGTGCGGCGGTCGCTCCGACACGTTCATCAACCACGTTTCCGCAAAATACCTACTAAAGGGATAAACATCCCTACTCTGGACGACATGGTGTATCGGTACGACTCCGATGAGGACGCACACGTCCCGTACCGGGACGACGAGCCCGAGGCCGCTTCGCCCGGCCCGCCGCCCCCGGCCGGGCCGTCCCCGTCGCGCTTCCCCACTCCGTCGCTGGCCCGTCCGAACCAGCTCATTCTGCCGTCGTCGGCGCCGCCACGGGAGGCGTTCCCCGCCATGCAGCAGGAGCCGGCACCACGGTACGACCCGGTGCCGCCCGGGTTCGACGAACCGGCGCCGGTCGGCGTGGCGGAGGCACCGCCGGACCCGGGCACGACGGCCGTCGCGCCGCCGCCCCGCCGAAGTGGCGGTCGCGCGTGGCAGGTGCTGGTCGGCGGCGCCGCGGCGTTGGTGCTGCTCGCCCTCTGCGGGCTCACCGCCGCGACCCTGTTGGACGGTCGGACCCTGATCGGTCAACAGGCCGCGCCCAGCGCCGCACCGGACACCACCCGCGGCACGGTGCCCGCCGAGGCCAGTGACCTCGACTCCCGGGACACCGACCAGGCGCCACTCACCGCCCGCGAGGTCTTCCCCGCCAGCACGCTGACCGTCGGCGACGGCGAGAACGACTACGAGGTGCTCCGCACCCAGTCCAGCGCCAGTTGCGCGGTGGCCGCCACCGGCGAGGTCTCGGAACTGCTGGTCCGGCTCGGCTGCAACCAGGTCGTCCGGGCCACCCTCCGCGCACCCGACGGCGACCACCTGGTCACCACGGGACTGTTCAACCTCACCGACCGGTCCAGCGCCGAGCGGGCCCGGGACCGGATCCGCCAACTGCTCGACGAGCGACAGGGCCGCTTCCGCGGCATGGCGGCGGGGGACGGCACCGAGGTCGTCGCCACCGCACCGGCCCGGGTCGGCTGGCAGGTCCGCGGTCACTACATCGCCTACGCGGTGGTCGCCCGCACCGACGGCGCCACCATCCGCTCCGGAGACACCGGCGTCCGCGAGATCCTGTTCGACATGCTCGAGCAGCACCTCAACCAGGGCGTGCTGGAGCGGCGGGCCGAAGGCGGCACGGCCAGCCAACCGACCGAGGGCCCCACCGACGACACCGGCAGCCAGGACGAGTCCACCGAGGACTGACCGGCCACCGACGACGGGAGGCGCGGCCGGTGGCTCAACTCTCGGCGGGTACCCGTAGCCGTCGGGTCGCCTCGGCCCGGCGCGCGTACTCGGCGGGATCGTCCGGGTAGCCGACCGCCACCAGGGTCAGCCCGTGCGCCGGCGCCACGGTCACCTCGCTGGCCCGCTCCCGACGGGTCAGCAGGTCGGCCGGCCACCGGACCGGTCGACGACCGTCGCCGGCGACCAGCATGGCGCCGACCAGGCTACGGACCATCGCCTGACAGAACGCGTCGGCCTGCACGGTGGCGACCAGGATCCCGTCGGCGTCCCGCCGCCAGTCCAGCCTGGTCACCTCCCGCAAGGTGGTGGCGTTCTCCTTGCGCCGGCAGTACGCGGCGAAGTCGTGCTCCCCCACCAGCCCGGCCGCCGCGGCGGCGAGCCGGTCGAGGTCGAGCGCCCGGGGCCAGGCCAGGGTCTCGTGCCGGCGCAGCGGGTCAGCACCCCAGGGCGCGTCGGTCACCCGGTACTCGTAGCGGCGGAAGGTCGCCGAGAATCGGGCGTCGAAGCTGGCCGGCACCGCACCCATCGCCCGGACCCGCACATCGGTCGGCAGCAGCCGGGCCAGCCGGCGCAGCAGCCGCCCCTCGTGCGCCCGCCAGACATCGACGGGCAGGTCCAGGTGACAGACCTGCCCGCTGGCGTGCACCCCCGCGTCGGTGCGGCCGGCGACGGTCAGGCCGGCCGCGACACCGGTCCCGAGCACCAGATCCAGCGCCTCGACGAGCACTCCCGCGACCGTACGCCGCCCCGGCTGGGCGGCCCAGCCGGAGAAGGCCGTGCCGTCGTACGCGACGTCCAGTCGCACCCGGGTGCGCTCGTCCACGTGGTACCTCCTCGACGAATCGGGCCCGGCACCCCCGTGGGGATGCCGGGCCCGACAACGGCCTCAGGGCCTGTTCAACCGGCCTTGGTCAGGCCTTGCCTTCCTCGGTGGCCAGGTCGCTGTCCTCGCGGGCAGCGGCGGTGTCACCGGAGGCCGACTGCGGCGGCTCGGCGTCCTGGTCGGCCGACCGGGTCGCGGGGGCCTCGTCGGCCGGTGCCAGCGCCTCGACCTTGTCCTGCTGGGCGGCCTTGCGCCCGGCGGTCTTCTTGTTCGCCTTCGGCTCGGCGACCTGAAGCTCCTCGACCAGCTCGATGATCGCCATCGGTGCGGCGTCACCCTTGCGCGGACCGGTCTTCACGATCCGGGTGTAGCCGCCGCTGCGGTTGGCGTACCGCGGCGCGATCTGGTCGAACAGGGCGTAGACCACGTCCTTGTCCTTGACCACGGTCAGCACCCGCCGACGCGACGCGAGGTCGCCCCGCTTGGCCTTGGTGATCAGCTGCTCGGCGAGCGGACGCAGCCGCCGGGCCTTGGTCTCGGTGGTCTGGATCTTGCCGTGCTGGAACAGCGCGGTGGCCAGGTTGGCCAGCATCAGCCGCTCGTGCGCGGGGCTGCCGCCGAGGCGGGGGCCCTTGGTGGGCGTGGGCATGCTTGGTGCTCCTCAGGTGTGGCGGCAGCGCGGACTAGAGCTGCTCGGTCTCGCGGTAGTCGTCGGTGTCGTAATCGGCCTCGCCGAAGGCGTCCACGACGTGCGCCGGGTCGAAGTTCGGAGCCGAGTCCTTCAGCCCGAGACCCATCCCGGCGAGCTTCATCTTGACCTCGTCGATCGACTTCTGACCGAAGTTCCTTATATCGAGGAGGTCGGCCTCGGTACGCCCGATGAGCTCACCAACGGAGTTGATGCCCTCGCGCTTGAGGCAGTTGTAGGAGCGGACGGTCAGGTCCAGCTCCTCGATCGGCAGGGCCAGGTCCGCCGCCAGCTGCGCGTCCTGCGGTGACGGGCCGATGTCGATGCCCTCGGCCGTCTCGTCCAGCTCACGGGCCAACCCGAACAGCTCCACCAGCGTCGAACCGGCCGAGGCCAGTGCGGTGCGGGGGCCCATGGACGGCTTGGTCTCGACATCGATGATCAGCCGGTCGAAGTCCGTCCGCTGCTCGACCCGGGTCGCCTCGACCCGGTAGGTGACCTTGAGCACCGGCGAGTAGATCGAGTCGACCGGGATCCGGCCGATCTCCGCGCCCGCCTGCTTGTTCTGCGCCGCCGTGACGTAGCCACGCCCCCGCTCGACGGTCAGCTCCATGTCGAGCCGGCCCTTGCCGTTGAGGGTGGCCAGCTTCAGGTCCGGGTTGTGCACCGAGACGCCGGCCGGCGGCTGGATGTCACCCGCGGTCACGTCGCCCGGTCCCTGCTTGCGCAGGTACATGCTGACCGGCTCGTCGTGCTCGGAGCTGACGCACAGCTCCTTGATGTTCATGACGAGCTCGACCACGTCCTCCTTGACCCCGGGGATCGTGGTGAACTCGTGCAGCACACCGTCGATCTTGATCGAGGTGACGGCCGCACCCGGGATCGACGACAGCAGCGTACGCCGCAGCGAGTTGCCCAGGGTGTAGCCGAAGCCCGGCTCCAGCGGCTCGATGGTGAACCGGGACCGGGTCTCGTTGATCGACTCCTCGGAGAGGGTCGGTCGCTGGCTGATGAGCATGTCTTCTCTTCTCTTCCGGGGCGCCCGCCATATGACGCCCACGACACAAACTGTTCCGGTGGTCCGCCCGGCCGGGCGGACCACCGCAACGAGCTCCTACTTGGAGTAGAGCTCGACGATCAGCTGCTCCTGGACCTGGGTGTCGATCACCTGTCGGGCCGGGAGCGAGTGCACCAGGACCTTCATCTGGCTGGGGATCGCCTCCAGCCACGCCGGAACGGTCTTGGAGCCGGCCTCGGCCTGGGCCACGATGAACGGGGTGAGCTCCTTGCTCTTGCCCCGGACCTCGATGATGTCGTGCTCCTTGACGCGGTACGACGGGATGTCGACCTTCTTGCCGTTCACCGTGAAGTGACCGTGCTTGACCAGCTGACGGGCCATGTCCCGGGACTTGGCGTAGCCGGCCCGGTAGACCACGTTGTCCAGCCGCGACTCGAGGATCTGCAGCAGCACCTCGCCGGTCTTGGCCTTCTTGCTCACGGCTTCCTCGTAGTAGCCGCGGAACTGCTTCTCCAGCACGCCGTACACGCGACGGGCCTTCTGCTTCTCACGGAGCTGGAGCAGGTACTCCGTCTCCTTCGTGCGGCCGCGGCCGTGCTGCCCGGGCGGGAACGGCCGGGACTCGAACGGGCACTTCGGACCATCGCACTTGCTGCCCTTGAGGAACAGCTTCATCTTCTCCCGCCGGCAACGGCGGCAGTCAGCACCGGTGTAACGAGCCATCTCTCTCTACCTCTCAGACCCGACGACGCTTCGGCGGACGGCACCCGTTGTGCGGCTGCGGGGTGACGTCGGAGATCTGCCCGACCTCGAGGCCCACGGCCTGCAGCGAACGGATCGCGGTCTCCCGGCCGGAGCCGGGGCCCTTGACGAACACGTCGACCTTGCGCATGCCGTGCTCCATGGCCCGACGCGCGGCGGCCTCGGCGGCCAGCTGCGCGGCGAACGGAGTCGACTTGCGGGAGCCCTTGAAGCCCACCTGGCCGGACGAGGCCCAGGAGATGACGGCACCAGTCGGATCGGTGATCGAGACGATGGTGTTGTTGAAGGTGCTCTTGATGTGCGCCTGCCCGTGGGCGACGTTCTTGCGTTCCTTGCGCCGGACCTTCTTGACGGCGGCTCCGGCACGAGCCTTCGGTGGCATAAGTCTGTGCGCTCCTGAATAAGGTTCTCGATCGGATCTGGCTGTTAGCCCCGTTGATCAGGTAGACACCGGTTCCAGTTGGAGCCCGCCCTACCTCGACGGAGAACGACCAGCATTCCGGTTTAAGAACTATTACTTCTTGCCGGGCTTCTTCTTGCCGGCGACAGTCCGCTTCGGGCCCTTGCGGGTCCGGGCGTTGGTCTTGGTCCGCTGGCCACGCACGGGCAGGCCCCGGCGGTGCCGGATGCCGGCGTAGCAGCCGATCTCGACCTTGCGGCGGATGTCAGCGGCGACCTCGCGGCGCAGGTCGCCTTCAACCTTGTAGTTGGCCTCGATGTGGTTCCGGAGCTGGACCAGCTCCTCGTCCGTGAGGTCCCGAACGCGCTTGTCCGGCGAGATGCCGGTGGCGCTGAGCGTCTCCAGGGCGCGGGTGCGGCCCACGCCGAAGATGTAGGTGAGCGCGATCTCCATCCGCTTCTCGCGGGGAAGGTCGACGCCGACTAGACGTGCCATGTGCGGGCGTACTCCTCGTGGTGTGCTGGCGAAGGTGTGGACCCGTCCCACCCCGCTACCGGCCGTCCCTGTCCCTCCGGCGCCAATGGCGCCGGCGACCGGGATCGGTCGCTGCCCGAGCGGGCCCCGGCCTTCGACCGGGGGTCAACCACGATTGAGTACGCGCTGCGCACCGCTCGCGGCTGGGACGAGCATGTGATGTGTGGGCTGGTTCAGCCCTGGCGCTGCTTGTGGCGCGGGTCGGTGCAGATGACCATGACCCGGCCGTGCCGGCGGATCACCCGGCACTTGTTGCAGATCCTCTTGACGCTCGGCTTGACCTTCACGGTTGCCTTACTTCCCATCTGGCCCGGCATCGCGAGGCGCGAGACCGGACGTCGAAGACGGACACGGGACGTTTCCCGGCCGTCGTCAGGCTTACTTGTAGCGGTAGACGATGCGCCCGCGGGTCAGGTCGTACGGCGAGAGCTCGACGACGACCCGATCCTCCGGCAGGATGCGGATGTAGTGCTGCCGCATCTTGCCGCTGATGTGAGCCAGCACCTTGTGGCCGTTGGCGAGCTCCACCCGGAACATGGCGTTCGGCAGGGGCTCGATGACCCGACCTTCGATCTCGATGGCTCCGTCTTTTTTCGGCATGTCCTCCGCTGTCCTGACGTCGGTTGCTCCGGACGGCCCACAACGTCTTACACGGGGGCTTGACCAAGATCAGGCTTCCCGCGCCAGCCGCGGCTCCGCGGCCCACCGAAGCGCTGGTGGGCATGGCGGAGTGGACGCTGCGCGCCGATCAGAAAGTGTACGCCCGCCTGCACGTCGTCGCCAAACCGACCGGCCACCTGGGCTCGACCGGGTCCAGGAAACCGGACGTTCAGCCCACATCGCCCCGGTGAGGGCCCTGGTCGGGCTCGCGCACCGGGGCCCCGGTGGCTGGGTCGGGCTCGGTGCTCGTCGCCGGGCCGATGGCATCCGGCTGCTGCCGGCCCAGGCCCTTACGTTCACGCTTGAGCGCCCGCTTGTCCGCCTTCCGCCGCCGGCGGCGTTCCCGCTCGGCCGCCCACCGCGCGGGCTCACCGCTGGCCAGCCCGGTGACGGTACGCACCAGCACGACCGCGCCCCACGGACCCGCGACCCAGCCCGGCCAGAAGTAGAGCGCGTCCCCGGCCGCCAGCGACGTGACGGCCCAGACGGCCACCACGATCCCGACCACCTTGAGCCAGGGTTCCCAGACCTCGGCCAGCCAGCGCGCGGTCAGCCCGCGCCCGGCCTCAGCCGGCACCGGGACGCTCGCGCCCCGAGGCTCCGGCAGCTCCGCACCGGGGGGCGCCGGCAGGTCACCGACGAGGGCATCCAGTTCGGCGTACGTGCGGGCGGCATAGGCCCGCTGCAACCGGTCGTCGTACTCGTGCAGGTCGAGTCGGCCCTCGTCGAGAGCGACCCGCAGGCGGTCGGCGACGGCCTGCCGGTCGGAGTCCGCTGCCCGCATGGCGTCCCGCTCGTCCATGCCGGCAAGCATGCCACCGCCCGGCCAGCCCCGCCCTGGCGGCCGTCGCGGCAGCCGTCGCTGCCCCGGTCAGGCGGTCGGCGTGGTGCTCGGCTGGCGAGCGGTGACCAGGTCGCCGAGGCGGGCTCGACCGCCGTCGAACGCGGTGAGCACCCACACCCCGTCGGGCAGCAGGGCCATGCTGTGCTCGACGTGCGCGGCCCGGGAGCCGTCGCGGGTGACGACGGTCCAGCCGTCGGCGAGCTCCGCGGTACGCGGCGAACCCATCGTGATCATCGGCTCGATGGCCAGCGCCAGCCCCGGCACCAGCCGGGGCCCCTTGCCCGGCCGGCCGTGGTTGAGCACGTGCGGATCCTGGTGCATCTCGGTGCCGATGCCGTGGCCGCCGTAGCCGTCGACGATGCCGTAACGCCCCGCCTTGCGTACCGCGCGCTCCACCGCGTGCGAGATGTCGGTCAGTCGGCCCTTGCCGCTGGCGGCACCGCGCGCGGCCGCGGCGATGCCCGCCCACATCGCGTCCTCGGCGACCTCGGCCATCCGCAGCAGCGCCGGGTCGACCTCGCCCACGCCGACCGTGATCGCCGCATCGCCGTGCCATCCGTCGAGCACCGCGCCGCAGTCGATCGAGATCAGGTCGCCGTCGGCGAGGACCTGCTCCGGCGACGGGATCGCGTGCACGATCTGCTCGTTCACCGAGGAGCAGATCGACGCCGGAAAGCCGTGGTAGCCCTTGAACGACGGAACCGCTCCCGCCCCACGGATCGTCGTCTCGGCGATCGCGTCCAGGTCGGCGGTGCTCACGCCGGGAGCGACCGCCTCCCGCATCCGGCGCAGCGCCTCGGCGACCACGAGGCCGGCGGCACGCATCTTCTCGATCTGCTCAGGGGTCTTCAGCTGGATGTCCAGCTGGGGACGACGCATGGAGGCGCTACCTTTCGTTGCCGAAGCAGCGGGGTACGACCCGCGTACCCCGCTGTCCGCACTCTATCCGGCCGGCAGCCGGCCGACCTCAGCCCCCGTACGAGCGAAGAGCGTCGATGGCGCGGACCGTGACGTCCTCCACCGGGCCGGTGGCGTCGATGCCGACCAGCTTGCCCTGCGCGCCGTAGTAGTCCACGAGCGGCGCGGTCTTCTCGGCGTACTCCCGCAGCCGCGCGGCGATGGTCTCCGGCTTGTCGTCGTCCCGCTGGAACAGCTCCGCACCGCACCGGTCGCAGATGCCCTCCCGACTGGTCGGATCGAACTCGACGTGCCAGATCTTGCCGCAGCCCCGGCAGGTGCGCCGGCCGGAGAGCCGCCGGATCACCTCGTCGTCGTCGACGACCAGTTCGAGCACGATGTCCAGCGCGGTGCCGAGATCGGCGAGGAGCTTGTCCAGTGCGGCGGCCTGCGGGGTGGTCCGGGGAAACCCGTCGAGCAGGAAACCCTCGGCGGCGTCGGGCTCAGCGAGTCGGTCGCGCACCATGTTGATGGTGACCTCGTCCGGCACCAGCTTGCCGGCGTCCATGTACCGCTTGGCCTCGACGCCGAGCGGGGTGCCCTGGGACACGTTGGCCCGGAAGATGTCGCCGGTCGAGATCTTCGGCACGGACAGGTGCGCGGCGATGAACTCCGCCTGTGTGCCCTTGCCCGCACCCGGCGGGCCCACCAGAACCAGTCTCATCTACCGCAGGAACCCTTCGTAGTTCCGCTGCATCAGTTGACTCTCGATCTGCTTGCTCGTCTCCAGAGCCACGCCGACCATGATGAGCACAGCGGTACCACCGAACGGGAAGTTGAGGTACTGCTGCCGGTCGAGCCAGATGAAGAAGAAGTTCGGCAGGATCGAGATGATCGCGAGGTACAGCGCACCCGGCAGGGTGATGCGGCTGAGGATGAAGTCCAGGTAGTCGGCGGTCGGCTTACCGGGGCGGATGCCCGGCACGAAGCCGCCGTACTTCTTCATGTTGTCCGCGACCTCGGTCGGGTTGAACGTGATCGAGACGTAGAAGTACGTGAAGAAGATGATCAGCAGGAAGTAGACCGCGATGTAGATCGGGCTGGTCGGGTCGACCAGGTTGTTCTGGATCCACGCCTGGGTCTTGCCCGGGTCGTTCTGGTCGAAGAACTGCAACGCCAGCTGCGGCAGGTAGAGCAGCGAGGAACCGAAGATGACCGGGATCACACCCGCCTGGTTGACCTTCAGCGGGATGTAGGTCGAGGTGCCGCCGTACATCCGCCGGCCGATCATGCGCTTGGCGTACTGCACCGGGATGCGGCGCTGCGCCTGCTCGATGAAGGTGACCGCGGTGATGACCACCAGCACCAAGGCGATGACGAGCATGAACTTCCACCAGCCCTGGCTCTCCTTGATCCGCCAGCCCTCGCTGGGCAGCCGGGCCGCGATCGAGGTGAAGATCAGGACGGACATGCCGTTGCCGACGCCGCGGTCGGTGATCAGCTCACCGAGCCACATGACCATGCCGGTGCCGGCGGTCATCGTCATCACCAGGATGGACAGGGTCAGCCAGTCCGGGATGCCGGTGCCGGTCGGGATGATCTCCTCGTTGCACTGGTTGTTGAACAGCTGCCCGGAGCGGGCCAGCGCCACGAACGCCGAGGCCTGGAGGACACCCAGCCCCAGCGTCAGGTAGCGGGTGTACTGGGTGATCTTCGCCTGGCCGGCCTGGCCCTCCTTGCGGAGCTGCTCCAGCCGGGGAATGACCACCGTGAGCAGCTGCAGGATGATCGACGCGGTGATGTAGGGCATGATGCCCAGCGCGAAGATCGACAGCTGCAGCAGCGCGCCGCCGGAGAAGAGGTCGAGCAGGTTCAGAACGCCAGTTGAGCCCTCGATGGACTCCAGGCACTTCTGCACGTTGCCGTACGAGACGCCCGGGCTGGGCACCGTGGCG
The DNA here is from genome assembly GCF_027497295.1 of Verrucosispora sp. WMMC514. NCBI lineage: Bacteria > Bacillati > Actinomycetota > Actinomycetes > Micromonosporales > Micromonosporaceae > Micromonospora > Verrucosispora sp. WMMC514. The sequence goes on from NZ_CP114906.1 coordinate 1,617,489, forward strand.
CCGAGCCGGTAGATCGCGATGATGCCGACTGTGAACAGCAGCTTCTTGCGCAGGTCAGGCGTACGGAACGCACTGAGAAAGGCGGACAGCAACTTCTTCCTCCTGCGCGAGGCGGGCCGCCGGTCGTCCCTGGCGGGTCGGGGTGGGTTCCGGGCAAGTGCCCGATATCCATGGCTGGGAAGGGACTCTAACAGCCCGATCCCGGTCCGGGCAGATGTGCCCGGCTACATAAAACGAATCCGATGTTACCGGGCGGACAGGCCCGTTGTAGACCATGGCGCCCGCCAGCTGGGATCAACTGGCGGGCGCCATGGGTGAAACAGCCCTACAGCTCGGTGACCGAACCACCGGCGGCGGTGATCTTCTCCTTGGCCGACGCGCTGAACGCGTGCGCCGACACCTGAAGCGCCACCCCGCCGAGGTCCCCGGTGCCGAGAACCTTCACCGGCTGTCCCTTGCGGACCGCGCCGGCCTCGACCAGTTCGGTCGGGCCGACCTGGCCACCGTTGGGGAACAGCTCGGCCAGGCGGTCCAGGTTGACGACCTGGAAGACCACCTTGAACTTGTTCTTGAAGCCCTTCAGCTTCGGCAGGCGCATGTGAATGGGCATCTGCCCACCCTCGAACGCCGCCGAGATGTTCTTCCGGGCCTTCGAACCCTTGGTACCGCGACCGGCGGTCTTGCCCTTGGAGCCCTCACCGCGACCCACACGGGTCTTCGCGGTCTTGGCACCCGGCGCCGGACGCAGGTGATGGACCTTGATCGTCATTACTCGACCTCCTCGACCTTCACGAGGTGGTTGACCGTGAAGATCATGCCGCGAATCTCGGGCCGGTCCTCCTTGACCACCACGTCATTGATCCGCTTGAGACCGAGCGAACGCAGCGATTCCCGCTGGTTGCGCTTGGTCCCGATCTCGGAACGGACCTGGGTGACCTTGAGACGTGCCATCAGGACGCCACCTCCGCCCGCGAGGCCAGCATGGCCGCCGGCGCGACGTCCTCCACCGGCAGGCCCCGCCGCGCGGCCACGGCCTCCGGGGACTCCAGCCCCTTCAGCGCGGCCACGGTGGCGTGCACGATGTTGATCGGGTTCGACGAGCCCAGGCTCTTGGAGAGCACGTCGTGGATGCCCGCGCACTCCAGCACGGCACGGACCGGTCCACCGGCGATGACACCCGTACCGGCGGAGGCCGGCTTGAGCAGCACCACCCCGGCGGCGTCCTCACCCGTGACCGGGTGCGGGATCGAGGAACCGATCCGCGGCACCTTGAAGAAGTGCTTCTTGGCCTCCTCGACGCCCTTGGCGATCGCCGCGGGCACCTCCTTGGCCTTTCCGTAGCCCACGCCGACGGTGCCGTCGCCGTCGCCCACGATCACCAGGGCGGTGAAGCTGAAGCGACGACCACCCTTCACGACCTTGGCGACGCGGTTGATCGCGACGACCCGCTCGAGGTGCGGGGTCTTCTCGGCGGGCGCGTTTCCGCGGCCGCCCTCACGGCGGTTGTCGCGGCGACCACCCTCGTTGCCACCGGACCCGCCGCCACGGCGCTGTTGACCTGGCATCAGCAGCCTTCCTTCTCTCTCGTGACGGGGATTGTCAGAACTCGAGCCCGGCTTCGCGGGCGGCGGCGGCGAGCGCGGCTACCCGCCCCGCGTACCGGTTGCCGCCGCGGTCGAAGACGACCTTGGAGATGCCCGCGGCCTTGGCCCGCTCGGCCAGCAGCGTGCCGACCTTGCCAGCCAGGGCGCTCTTGTCGCCCTCCGTGCCGCGCACCGAGGCGTCCAGGGTCGAGGCCGACGCCAAGGTGTGACCCTTGGTGTCGTCCACGATCTGGGCGACGATGTGCCGCAGCGAACGGGTGACCACCAGGCGGGGACGCGCGGCGGTGCCGCTGACGTTCTTGCGCACTCGGAAGTGCCGCCGCGCCCGCCCGACGGCACGCTTGGCGGCGACGCCGCGGCGGCGCTTGAGCAGCGTGGCGCTCACTTCTTACCTGCCTTTCCGGCCTTGCGTCGGATGACTTCGCCCTGGTACTTCACGCCCTTGCCCTTGTAGGGCTCCGGCGGGCGGATCTTCCGGATGTTGGCGGCGACCTCACCGACGAGCTGCTTGTCGATGCCGGCCACGTGGAACAGTGTCGGCCGCTCCACCGTGAAGGTGATGCCCTCGGGCGCCTGCACCTGCACCGGGTGCGAGAACCCGAGCGCGAACTCCAGGTCCTTGCCCTTGGCGGTGACCCGGTAACCGGTGCCGGCGATCTCCAGGCTCTTACGGTAGCCCTCGGTGACCCCGACGATCATGTTGGCGACCAGGGTACGGCTCAGGCCGTGCAGTTCCTTGGCCTTGCGCTCGTCGTTCGGGCGGTTGACGCTCAACTGCCCGTCCTCGGCCCGCTCGATGGTGATCGGCTCGGCCAGGGTGTGCGACAGCTCGCCCTTGGGGCCCTTGACCTTGACGGTCCGGCCGTCGATCGTCACGTCGACTCCGGATGGCACCGGGATCGACTTACGTCCAATACGCGACATTTCTACCTGTCTCCCGTTACCAGACGAAGGCGAGGACTTCCCCGCCAACGCTCCGCTTGCGGGCCTGCCGGTCGGTGAGCAGTCCCTGGGACGTCGAAATGATCGCCACGCCCAGCCCACCGAGCACCCGGGGGAGCCCGTCCGACTTGGCGTACACCCGCAGACCGGGCTTGGAGACGCGCTTGATGCCGGCCAGGCTCCGCTCCCGGTTCTGGCCGTACTTCAGCTCGACGACCAGTCGCTTGCCGACGGCACCCTCCTCGGGCTCCTCGACTGCCCAGGTGGCGATGTAACCCTCGGACTTGAGGACCTCGGCGATGTTCGCCTTGATCTTCGAGTACGGCATCGTCACCCGGTCGTGGTACGCCTGGTTGGCGTTACGCAGACGCGTGAGCATGTCTGCGATCGGGTCGGTCATCGTCATGAAAACTCGTCAACCTTTCTCGCCGGGGTTCCCGCGACACGTCGCAGGCCTACGGCGAAGAGACAGTCCAGCTGACGCGCCGCAGCGCGCCGGACTATTACCAGGAAGCCTTGGACACGCCGGGCAGCTCACCGCGGTGGGCCATCTCCCGGATGCACACCCGGCAGAGCCCGAACTTGCGGTAGACCGCCTTGGGACGCCCGCACCGCTGGCAGCGGGTGTACGCGCGAACCGAGAACTTCGGCTTCGCGGCCGCCTTGAGGATCAGCGCCTTCTTGGCCATCTCAGTTCTCCTTGAACGGGAAGCCCAGGAGCTTCAACAGCGCCCGGCCCTCGTCGTCGGTCGTGGCGGTCGTGACCACCGTGATGTCCATGCCCCGCTGGCGATCGATCTTGTCCTGGTCGATCTCGTGGAACACCGACTGCTCGGTCAGACCGAACGTGTAGTTGCCGTGCCCGTCGAGCTTGCGCCCGTCCAGGCCGCGGAAGTCGCGGATACGCGGCAGCGCGATGGACAGCAGCCGGTCCAGGAACTCCCACATCCGGTCGCCGCGCAGGGTCACCTTCGCGCCGATCGGCATGCCCTCCCGCAGCTTGAACTGCGCGATGGACTTCGTCGCCCGCCGGACCTGCGGCTTCTGGCCGGTGATGGTGGCCAGGTCACGGACCGCACCGTCGATGAGCTTGGCGTCCCGGGCGGCCTCGCCCACACCCATGTTCACGACGATCTTGACCAGCCGCGGCACCTGCATCGGGTTGCCGTACTCGTACTGCTCGCGCAGCTGAGCAATGATCTCGTTGCGGTACCGCTCCTTGAGGCGCGGCATGGTCTTGGTTTCGGTAGCCGTGGTCATCACAGGTCCTTACCGGTGCTACGCGCGATGCGGACCTTCTGGCCGTTCTCGTCGATCCGGTAGCCGACGCGGGTCGGCTTGCCGTCGGAGTCCACGACCATCACGTTCGAGACGTGGATCGGGGCCTCCTGGGTGACGATGCCACCGGTCTTGGCGCCACGCTGGGTGGTGCTGATGCGAGTGTGCTTCTTGATCCGGTTCACGCCCTCGACCAGGACCTTGTCCTGCCGCGGGTAGGCCGCGATGACCTTGCCCTTGGCACCCTTGTCCTTGCCGGCGATGACGACGACCGTGTCGCCCTTCTTGACCTTCACGGTCACAACACCTCCGGCGCGAGAGAGATGATCTTCATGAACCGCTTGTCCCGCAGCTCGCGGCCGACCGGGCCGAAGATGCGGGTACCGCGCGGGTCCCCACCGTCCTTGATGATGACGGCGGCGTTCTCGTCGAAGCGGATGTACGAACCGTCCGGCCGCCGCTTCTCCTTGGCGGTGCGGACGACGACAGCCTTGACCACGTCGCCCTTCTTCACACCGGCACCCGGGATCGCGTCCTTGACGGTGGCCACGATGACGTCGCCGATGCTCGCGTAGCGCCGACCGGAGCCACCGAGAACCCGGATGCACAGGATCTCCCGGGCACCCGTGTTGTCGGCGACGCGCAGTCGCGACTCCTGCTGAATCACGTCTATCTCCTATGTCTGCCGGTTCTCCGGCCGCCGGGGCGGCCGGAGCCTGGCGGAACCTGCGCCCGACCGTCCCGGCCGAGCTCGAGCCTTCGCTACTTGGCCTTCTCGAGGATCTCCACGAGCCGCCACCGCTTGGTGGCGGAGAGCGGCCGGGTCTCCATGATCAGGACGCGGTCGCCGATGCCGGCGGAGTTCTGCTCGTCGTGGACCTTGAGCTTGCTGGTCCGGCGCATGATCTTGCCGTACAGCGCGTGCTTGACTCGGTCCTCGACCTCGACCACGACGGTCTTTTCCATCTTGTCGCTGACCACGAGGCCCTCGCGGACCTTACGGCGGCCCCGCGGCTTGGTGGGGGTCGTGTTCTCGCTCATGAAGCAGTCACCTCAGTCGGCGCGGCCGAGAGCCCCAGCTCACGCTCACGCATGATCGTGTAGATCCGGGCGATCTCCCGACGGATGACCTGCAGCCGCCGGTTGTTGTCCAGCTGACCGGTTGCGGCCTGCACGCGGAGGTTGAACAGCTCCGCCTTGGCCTCACGCAGCTTCGTGACCAGCTCCTCCTCGGAGAGCTCACGCAGCTCGGAGGCCTTAACGCCCGCTGCCATCAGGATTCACCCACTTCGCGCGTAACAATGCGGCACTTCATCGGGAGCTTGTGGATCGCGCGACGCATCGCCTCTCGCGCGATCTGCTCGTTCGGGAAGGACATCTCGAAGAGGACCCGCCCGGGCTTGACGTTCGCGACCCACCACTCGGGCGAGCCCTTACCGGAACCCATCCGGGTTTCCGCCGGCTTCTTGGTGAGGGCCTGGTCCGGGAAGATGGTGATCCAGACCTTGCCGCCACGCTTGATGTGGCGGGTCATCGCGATACGCGCCGACTCGATCTGCCGGTTGGTCACGTACGCCGGCTCCAGAGCCTGGATCCCGAACTCGCCGAACACCACCCGGTTGCCGCCCTTGGACGCGCCGCTGCGGTCCGGGTGGTGCGGCTTGCGGAAGCCCTTCGGGGGCTTGCGCGGCATCAGCATCTGTCAGCCCTCCTGCTGCGTTTCTGCCGGAGCCGAAGCCGCGGCCGCGACAGCAGCGCTGTCGACCGGCTCGCCACTCGGCGTCTCAGCCTGCTGCGCGACGGTCGTCGCGGCAGCCCGGCCGGCCTCGGTGCCACCGGAGGTCGTGCCGGACGAACCCGACCGACCACGGCGCGGCCGCTCGGGCCGGTCACCGCGCTCCCGGCGCGGGCGCGACGGAGCCTCGGCCGGAGCCTCCCGACCCGGCACCGCGTCGCCCTTGTAGATCCAGACCTTCACGCCGATGCGGCCGAAGGTGGTACGGGCCTCGAAGAAGCCGTACTCGATGTTGGCCCGCAGCGTGTGCAGCGGAACCCGACCCTCGCGGTAGAACTCCGTCCGGCTCATCTCGGCGCCGCCGAGGCGACCCGAGACCTGCACCCGGATGCCCTTGCACATCGGGTTCTTCATCGCCGACTGCATCGCCTTACGCATCGCGCGACGGAAGCTGACCCGGCTGGAGAGCTGCTCGGCGACGCCCTGGGCGACCAGCTGCGCGTCCGACTCGGGGTTCTTCACCTCGATGATGTTCAGCTGCACCTGCTTGCCGGTGAGCTTCTCCAACTCGCCGCGGATCCGGTCGGCCTCGGCGCCCTTACGGCCGATGACGATGCCCGGCCGCGCGGTGTGGATGTCGACCCGGACCCGGTCGCGGGTGCGCTCGATGTCGACCTTGGAAATGCCGGCGCGCTCCAGCCCCTTGGACATCATCCGGCGGATCTTGACATCCTCGCCGATGTAGTCCTTGTAGAGCTTGTCCGCGAACCAGCGGGACTTCCAGTCGGTCGAGATGCCGAGCCGGAACCCGTGCGGGTGAACCTTCTGACCCATTACTCGGCGCCCTCCGTGTTGCTCTGCGTCTCGGCCGGCGCGGTCTGCTTCGCCGGAGCCGCCTTGTTCGCCGACTTCCTCGGCGCGGCCGGCGCGACCGCCTCGACCGCCACGGTGATGTGGCAGGTGCGCTTGCGGATCCGGTACGCCCGGCCCTGCGCCCGTGGCTGGAACCGCTTCATCGTCGGGCCCTCGTCCACGAACGCCTCGCTGACGAGCAGCGCGTCGGGGTCCAGCCGCTCGTTGTTCTCCGCGTTGGCGATCGCGCTCGCGAGCACCTTGTACACCTGCTCGCTCGCAGCCTGCGGCGCGAACTGCAGCACCGTGAGCGCCTCCTTCGCGGGCAGGCCGCGGACGAGGTTGACCACCCGGCGCGCCTTCATCGGCGAGATGCGCACGTACCGCGCAACCGCCCGCGCGCCCGGAAGCACCGGAGCGTCGCCCTTTCCTGGCATCGCTGTAACCCCTTGATCCTCTATCCGTATGCCCGCGGCGTCAGCGCCGGCGGCTCTTCCGGTCGTCCTTTTCGTGACCCTTGAACGTGCGGGTCAGCGCGAACTCGCCGAGCTTGTGCCCGACCATCGCCTCGGTCACGAACACCGGGACGTGCTTGCGTCCGTCGTGCACGGCGATCGTGTGCCCGAGCATCTCCGGGATGATCGTCGAGCGGCGCGACCAGGTCTTGATGACGTTCTTCGAGCCCTTCTCGTTCTGCGTCTCCACCTTCTTGAGCAGGTGGTCGTCGATGAACGGGCCCTTCTTCAGGCTGCGAGGCATGTCTTATCTCCCTCAGCCGCGCTTACGCGTGGCGTAGCGACGGCGGACGATCAGCCGGTCACTCGGCTGGCCCTTACGACGGGTGCGGCCCTCGGGCTTACCCTGCGGGTTGACCGGGTGGCGACCACCGGAGGTCTTGCCCTCACCACCACCGTGCGGGTGGTCGACCGGGTTCATGGCGACACCACGGACGGTCGGGCGCTTGCCCTTCCAGCGCATCCGGCCGGCCTTACCCCAGTTGATGTTCGACTGGTCGGCGTTGCCGATCTCACCGACGCTGGCGCGGCAGCGCACGTCCACCCGCCGGATCTCACCGGACGGCATACGCAGGGTGGCGTACGCGCCCTCCCGGCCGAGCAGCTGGATGCCGACGCCGGCCGAGCGGGCCAGCTTGGCGCCACCGCCCGGACGCAGTTCCACGTTGTGGATCGTGGTACCGACCGGGATGTTGCGCAGCGGCAGGTTGTTGCCCGGCTTGATGTCGGCACTCGGACCCGACTCGACCGTGTCGCCCTGCTTCAGGTCCTTCGGCGCGATGATGTAACGCTTCTCGCCGTCGGCGTAGTGCAGCAGCGCGATCCGCGCGGTGCGGTTCGGGTCGTACTCGATGTGCGCGACCTTGGCCGGCACGCCGTCCTTGTCGACCCGCTTGAAGTCGATCAGCCGGTACTGCCGCTTGTGGCCGCCACCCTGGTGACGAGCGGTGATCCGGCCGTGCACGTTCCGGCCGCCCTTCTTGGGCAGCGGGACCAGCAGCGACTTCTCGGGAGTCGACCGGGTGATCTCGGCGAAGTCGGCGACGCTGGAGCCACGCCGGCCCGGCGTCGTCGGCTTGTACTTACGGATAGCCATTGTCTACACCCCTCAGCTGACCGGGCCGCCGAAGGCCTCGATGCGGTCGCCCTCAGCCAGCTTCACCATCGCCCGCTTGGTGTCCTTGCGCTTGCCGAACCCGGTACGGGTCCGCTTGCGCTTGCCCTCGCGGTTGAGCGTGTTGACCGTCAGGACACGGACGTTGAAGATCTGCTCGATAGCGATCTTGATCGCGGTCTTGTTCGCGTCCGGGTGCACCAGGAAGGTGTACCAGTTGCGGTTCAGCTCGCTATAGCTCTTCTCCGAGACGACCGGCGCGACGATGATGTCGCGCGGATCGGCGATCGTGCTCACTTGCCACCCTCCTCGGTGGTCTCGGCCGGGACGCCCAGGAACTCGTCCAGGGCCTCCTTGGTGAAGACCACGTCGTCGGCCACCAGCACGTCGTACGTGTTGAGCTGGCCGGCTTCGATCAGGTGCACCCGCGGCTCGTTGCGCAGCGACACCCAGTTCAGCTCGTCGGTGCTGCTCAGCACGACCAGCACCCGCCGGGCGGTGGTCAGCTTGGCGAGCGCGGTCAGCGCGGCCTTGGTCGACGGCTTCTCGCCCGAGACGAACGCCTCGACGACGTGCACCTGCCCGGCGCGCGCCCGGTCCGACAGGGCGCCACGCAGCGCGGCGGCCTTCATCTTCTTCGGGGTGCGCTGGCTGTAGTCGCGCGGCACCGGGCCGTGGACCACGCCACCGCCGGCGAACTGCGGCGCGCGGATCGAGCCCTGGCGGGCCCGACCGGTGCCCTTCTGCTTGTAGGGCTTCTTGCCGCCGCCGGCGACCTCGCCCCGGGTCTTGGTCTTGTGGGTGCCCTGCCGGGCGGCGGCCAACTGCGCCACGACGACCTGGTGCATCAGCGCGATGTTGGCCTGCGCGTCGAAGATGTCGGCGGGCAGCTCGACCGAGCCGGTCTTGGTGCCCTCTGAGTTGAGGACGTCAACGGTGGTCACTTGCCCGCACCGCCCTTCTTCGCCTTGGCCTTGGCCGCGGTACGGACCAGGACCAGCGCGCCCTTGGGGCCGGGGATGGCGCCACGGACGAGCAGGAGATTGTTCTCGGTGTCGACCGCCTGGACGGTCAGGTTCTGCACGGTGTAGCGCACGCCGCCCATGCGGCCGGCCATCCGGGTGCCCTTGAAGACGCGACCCGGGGTGGCGCAGGCGCCGATCGAGCCCGGCGAGCGGTGCTTGCGCTCGACACCGTGGCTGGCGCGCAGACCGTGGAAGCCGTGCCGCTTCATCGGGCCGGCGTAGCCCTTGCCCTTGGTCTTGCCGGTCACGTCGATCGAGACACCGGCCGGGAACTCCTCGACCGTGACCTCCTGGCCGAGCGAGTAGTCCGCGGCGTCGCTGGTACGCAGCTCGACGATGTGCCGGCGCGGCGCCACGTCGGCCTTGGCGTAGTGACCACGCAGCGGCTTCTTGGCCTTGCGCGGGTCGATCGTCCCGTACGCCAGCTGGACCGCGGAGTAACCGTCCTTGTCGGCGTCACGAACCTGGGTGATGACGCAGGGGCCGGCCTGAACCACGGTCACCGGGACAACGCGGTTGTTGTCCCAGACCTGGGTCATGCCGAGCTTCGCGCCCAGGATCCCCTTAACTTGCCTGTCCATGTGTCCGGTCCCTACAGCTTGATCTCGATGTCGACGCCAGCCGGCAGGTCGAGGCGCATGAGCGAGTCGACCGTCTTCGGGGTCGGGTCGATGATGTCGATCAGTCGCTTGTGCGTACGCATCTCGAAGTGCTCGCGCGAGTCCTTGTACTTGTGCGGCGAGCGGATGACGCAGAAACGGTTGATCTCCGTGGGCAGCGGCACCGGGCCCGCGACCTGCGCCCCGGTACGCGTCACCGTCTCGACGATCTTCCGAGCCGAGGAGTCGACGACCTCGTGGTCATAGGCCTTGAGCCGGATGCGGATCTTCTGTCCCGCCATGGTGGCTTCTGTTCCTTCTCTCGATGCCGCTGTGTTGCGGGTGCCTGTACCGGCTGGCACAGACCCTCTTCGCCCACCCCCGCGGTCGGGCGTGTCGCGCCCTGGGGCCAGGCTCCGCCCCGGGATACCGGAGCGATCCTGACCGCGGTGGGTCCGGGCGCCGGTCGCACTGAGGCGACCTGAACGCCGCGCGAGGGTGGTTGGCGGACGGGCCGCCAACCACCCCACGCCCGACTGCTCTGCCTACCCGGAGGTTCAGCGGAAGCCGAACACGGGCGGCGAACTGTCGTTACGCAACCTGACTAGTATGCCGCACGACCGGCGGCGGGTCTAATCGGGGTTACCCAGCTCACTTGATGATCTTGGTGACGCGACCAGCGCCGACCGTACGGCCACCCTCCCGGATCGCGAACTTGAGGTTGTCCTCCATCGCGATGGGCTGGATCAGCTTCACGGTCATCGTGGTGTTGTCGCCCGGCATGACCATCTCGGTGCCCTCGGGGAGGGTGACGACACCGGTGACGTCCGTGGTCCGGAAGTAGAACTGCGGACGGTAGTTCTGGAAGAACGGGGTGTGCCGGCCGCCCTCCTCCTTGGAGAGGATGTAGACCGTCGCCTCGAACTCCGTGTGCGGGGTGCTGGTGCCCGGCTTGACGACCACCATGCCGCGCTCGACGTCCTCGCGCTTGATGCCGCGCAGCAGCAGACCGACGTTCTCACCCGCGCGGGCCTCGTCGAGCAGCTTGCGGAACATCTCGATGCCGGTGCAGACCGTCTTCTGCGACTTCTCGCGGATACCGACGATCTCCACCTCCTCGTTCGGCTTGAGCACGCCGCGCTCCGCGCGGCCGGTGACGACCGTGCCACGACCGGTGATCGTGAAGACGTCCTCGATCGGCATCAGGAACGGCTTCTCGGTCTCGCGCTCCGGCTGCGGGATCGCGGTGTCGACCGCGTTCATCAGCTCCAGCAGGCGACCGGTCCACTCCGGGTCGCCCTCCAGGGCCTTGAGCGCCGAGACGCGCACGACCGGCAGGTCGTCACCCGGGTACTCCTGGGCCGAGAGCAGCTCGCGGACCTCGAGCTCGACGAGCTCCAGGAGCTCCTCGTCGTCGACCATGTCGCTCTTGTTCAGCGCCACGACGATGTACGGCACGCCGACCTGGCGGGCCAGCAGCACGTGCTCGCGGGTCTGCGGCATCGGGCCGTCGGTCGCCGCAACCACCAGGATCGCGCCGTCCATCTGGGCGGCACCGGTGATCATGTTCTTGATGTAGTCGGCGTGACCGGGGCAGTCGACGTGCGCGTAGTGCCGCGCCTCGGTCTGGTACTCGACGTGCGCGATCGAGATCGTGATGCCGCGAGCCTTCTCCTCGGGCGCCTTGTCGATCTCGTCGAACGGCGTGTACGGGTTCAGGTCCGGGTACTGGTCGTGCAGGACCTTGGTGATGGCCGCCGTCAGCGTCGTCTTACCGTGGTCGATGTGACCAATGGTGCCGATGTTGACGTGCGGCTTAGTCCGCTCGAACTTCGCCTTCGCCACTGGTGTCCTCCTGTGGACTTCTTGGTTCGTTCGCCCCGGTGCGCCAGGAGTGGCGCTTAGGACTCTGTCGACAGCCTTTCCGGCCTGACGGCCGGAGAGCTTTGTGGGTTCTGCGGCGATGAAGCCTACAGGCCCGGAATTCACACAATCCGACCGAGGTGGTCGCGGTCGGGGAATTCCTCCCGCGACCACCGTCGGATCATCCGATCACGTCAGGTGAGCGTCACTCACCAGTCGCCTTGGCGATGATCTCCTTCGCCACGCTCTGCGGCACTTCGGCGTAGGAGTCGAACTGCATGCTGTAGCTAGCCCGGCCCTGGGTCTTCGACCGCAGGTCGCCGACGTAGCCGAACATCTCCGACAACGGCACCAGCGCACGGACGACACGGGCGCCGCTGCGCTCCTCCATCGCCTGGATGATGCCGCGTCGGGAGTTGAGGTCGCCGATGACGTCACCCATGTTCTCCTCGGGAGTGGTGACCTCAACAGCCATCATCGGCTCGAGTAGCGCGGGATCGGCCTTGCGGGCCGCGTCCTTCATCACCATCGAGCCGGCGATCTTGAATGCCATCTCGGACGAGTCGACCTCGTGGTACTGGCCGTCCAGCAGCGTCAGCTTGACACCGACCAGCGGGAAGCCGGCGAGAACGCCGTACTGCATCGCGTCCTGCGCGCCCGCGTCCACGGAAGGAATGAACTCCCGGGGGATGCGGCCACCGGTGACGGCGTTGGCGAACTCGTAGGTCGGCGAGTCGTTGCCCAGCGGCAGCGGCTCCAGGCTGACGATCACCCGGGCGTACTGGCCGGAACCACCCGTCTGCTTCTTGTGGGTGTACTCGACCTTCTCCACCGCGCGGCGGATGGTCTCACGGTACGCCACCTGCGGCTTACCGATGTTCGCCTCGACGTTGAACTCGCGGCGCATCCGGTCGACCAGGATGTCCAGGTGCAGCTCGCCCATGCCGGAGATGACCGTCTGGCCGGTCTGGTCGTCCAGCTTGACGCGGAAGGTCGGGTCCTCCTCGGCCAGCCGCTGGATGGCGGTGCTGAGCTTCTCCTGGTCAGCCTTGGTCTTCGGCTCGATGGCCACCTCGATGACCGGCTCCGGGAAGGTCATCGACTCCAGGATGACCGGATTCGCCGGGTCACACAGGGTGTCACCGGTGGTGGTCTGCTTCAGGCCCTGCACCGCGATGATGTCGCCGGCCTTGGCGGAGCTGCGCTCCTCCCGCTTGTTGGCGTGCATCTGGTAGATCTTGCCGACCCGCTCCTTGCGGTCCTTGGTGGAGTTGACCACCTGGGACCCGGACTCGACCACGCCGGAGTAGACCCGGACGTAGGTGAGCTTGCCGAGGTGCTTGTCGGTCTGGATCTTGAACGCCAGGCCGGAGAAGGGCTCCGAGGTGGACGGCTTACGCTGCATCGGCGTCTCACCGTCGGTCGCCGTACCCTCGATCGCCGGGATGTCCAGCGGCGACGGCAGGTAGTCGATGACGGCGTCGAGCATGGGCTGCACGCCCTTGTTCTTGAACGCCGAGCCGCAGAGCACCGGGTTCGCCTTGCTGGCGATGGTGGCCCGCCGGATGGCGGCCTTGATCTCCGCGACGGAGATCTCCTCGCCCTCCAGGTACTTCTCCATCACCGAGTCGTCGACGTCGGCCAGGGTCTCCATCAGCTTCTCGCGCCACTCGGCCGCGGAGTCGGCCAGGTCGGCCGGGATCTCCTCGATCGCGTAATCCTCACCCTTCTGGGTCTCCCCGCGCCAGGTGAGGGCGCGCATGTTGACCAGGTCGACGACGCCGATGTGGTCTCCCTCGAGCCCGATCGGAATCTGGAGCACCAGCGGGGTGGCGTTCAGCCGGTCGATCATCATCTGCACGCAGCGGAAGAAGTCGGCACCGGTCCGGTCGAGCTTGTTGACGAAGCACATCCGCGGGACGTTGTACTTGTCCGCCTGACGCCAGACGTTCTCCGTCTGCGGCTCCACGCCGGCCACGCCGTCGTAGACCGCGACCGCACCGTCCAGCACCCGCAACGACCGCTCCACCTCGACCGTGAAGTCGACGTGGCCGGGCGTGTCGATGATCTGGATCGTGTGGCCCTTCCACTCGCACTTCGTGGCGGCGGAAGTGATGGTGATACCGCGCTCCTGCTCCTGCTCCATCCAGTCCATGACGGCGGCGCCCTCGTGGACCTCACCGATCTTGTACGTGATACCGGTGTAAAACAGGATTCGCTCGGTGGTAGTGGTCTTACCGGCATCGATGTGCGCCATGATGCCGATGTTGCGTACGTTGGCGAGCGCGTCTGCGGCGGCCACTTCAATCCCTACTTATCGTCGTCTCGACACAACTGGTGGCGGTCCCGGCACCGGATGGCGCCGGGACCAGGGTGTTACCAGCGGTAGTGCGCGAAGGCCTTGTTGGACTCGGCCATCTTGTGCGTGTCCTCGCGCCGCTTGACGGCGGCACCGAGGCCGTTGCTCGCGTCCAGCAGCTCGTTCATCAGCCGCTCGATCATCGTCTTCTCCCGCCGGGCGCGGGCGTAGGTCACCAGCCAGCGCAGGCCCAGCGTGGTGGCCCGAGCCGGCCGCACCTCGACCGGAACCTGGTAGGTCGCGCCACCGACCCGGCGGCTGCGCACCTCGAGGGTCGGCTTGACGTTGTCCATGGCGCGCTTGAGGGTGACGACCGGGTCGGTACCGGACTTCTCCCGGCAGCCCTCCAGGGCGGCGTAGACGACGCGCTCGGCGAGCTGACGCTTGCCGCGCAGCAGGATCTTGTTCACCAGCTGCGTGACCAGCGGCGAGTTGTACACCGGGTCAGCGACCAGCGGTCGCCGCGGAGCAGGTCCCTTACGCGGCATGTCAGCTCTTCTCCTTCTTCGCGCCGTAACGGCTGCGCGCCTGCTTGCGGTTACGGACACCCTGGGTGTCCAGCGAGCCGCGAACGATCTTGTAACGCACACCGGGGAGGTCCTTCACCCGGCCACCACGCACGAGCACGATCGAGTGCTCCTGCAGGTTGTGCCCGACACCGGGGATGTAGGCGGTCACCTCGACCTGGCTGCTGAGCTTGACCCGGGCGACCTTGCGCAGCGCCGAGTTCGGCTTCTTCGGGGTGGTGGTGTACACCCGGGTGCACACGCCCCGACGCTGAGGGGATCCCTTGAGCGCGGGGGTCTTGGTCTTGGTGGTCTTCGCCTGGCGGCCCTTTCGGACCAACTGCTGAATGGTGGGCACCGGGTTTCTCCGCTCCCTTCGGCCGCTGCTCGCGGCCGCGCCGTCTGCCGTAGCCGATCTCGTGACCGACTCTCCTACATTCCGACCAGGGCCACCTCACGGAGGTCCCGGCACCCGCGGTCGGGCGTGTCGCCAAACTCACGGTTCCCGTCCGGCGCTCACGCGCAGACCGGGGTTTGTCACCGGCACACGGATCGCCGCAGGCCGGATCTTTGGCTCAGTCGTGGTGCGATCCGGATGTCGGAACGCCGGCTCCAGCGCACGCACGAGTTGCCCGGGCTGGCCCGGGCACAAGGGGAAAGAGTACCTACCACAGCCGCGCAGGTCAAAACGGAAGACCTGCCGGACGTCACACCGCTTGCCGGCTGGCTCCTGTCGACCACCCGCCCGTGATGGGCACCTACGGACACAAGTGTACCGGCTCCGCCGGAAACCGGCCCGCGAGCCCCCGAGCCGGCCCCTCGCCGCCCCTGCTCAGGCCAGCGCCAACACCAGCGCCAGCCCCAACCCCACCAGGCAGAGCAGCAGTCCGGTCCCGCCGCAACTGATCCCCGCGATGGCCAGACCACGGCCGGTGAAGCGGACCGCTGGCGGCGGTGCCGGACGTCGGATCTGCCGCATGCCGAGCAGGCCCGCCACCACGGCGCCCGCGCCCGTGAGGCCACCCAGCGCGGCGAAGGCACCCGCCGCCCAGGCCCCGTTCGCCCCTCCCCCGATCGCGCCGAAGCAGATGACCAGAACCGACACCAGGATCGAGGTGATGCCCGCCACCAACGAGCCGACCGCCAGGCCCGAGGCGACCGGGGGCACGTCGAGATGCACCACCGCGAACGGGGTCCCCGGCACCGGTTCGACCCGCTTCGGCGGTCGAGGACGCTCCTGCGGCGGTGGTGGCGGCGGCTGCCCCCAGCCCGAGCCACCGGCGGGCCATGCCGGCGCCGACGGTCCGGGCGTCGGTCCGAAGGCTGGCGGGCCGGCGGCCGGAGGCCCGAAGGACGCGGGAGCGGGCGGTGCCGAGCCAGGCGGCGGCCCGAAGGGCGGCGAACCAGGCGGCGGCCCGAAAGGCGAGCCGATGGCTGATGGGGAGGTCGGCGGAACGGTCTGCTCCGGTTCGGGCCGGGCCCATCCGGTCAGGTCGGCCTCCGGGCGCCCGGTGGCGGGCTGAGCGGCTTCGCCGCCCTCGGGACGCGCCGGTTCCGTCACGGGATCCTCCTTGTCGGGCAGCGTCCCCGCACCGCGCGACGGACACCGGTCAGGCTACCGTCGGCAGTCAGCCCGTCGGTGCGGGGCGCGGCGACCCGTGGTCGTGCCGGGTCAGTCGACGTTGGGCGCGAAGTCCTGCCCGTACGGCGCCTCGGCGAGCCGGATGATCCCGATCACCAACGCCACCACCAGGCTGACCGCGACCAGCACCAGGCCCGTCCAGGCCAGCCGCTCGCCGCGACGCAGCCAGGCCGCACCGGTCAGGAAACCCGCCGAGGCGTACGCCTCGCGACGCGCCTGTCGAGCCAGGTGCAGGGCCACCGTGGCCGGCACCACGCCACCTATCAGCAGCCCCGTCAGAGCCGCCATCAGACCGAGGGCGAAGACCGCCCGGGCCTTGGTCGCCCGGACCGGATCCGGATCCAGCGGGTGACGCGGTGCCGACGCGAGGGGCGCCGATCCGGGTGCGATCGTCATGACCACATGATGCCCCCCGTCGACGGGCGTTCGCGTCGTACCCGCAGCACGAACCGGACCCGCGGCGCGGGAAGGTCCCCCACCGCGCCCACGGACACGCCGAAGACACGAGGAGGCCCCGGCGCGCCTGCGCCGGGGCCTCCCATGTCACCGCGCGGTCTAGCGGTACGACCCGAAGTCGAAGTCGTCCAGCGGGACCGCCTGGCCACTGGCCGGTCCGAAGCCGTAGTCGGTCTCCGGGTAGCCGGTCATCGAGTAGACCTTGGCCTTCGCCTCCTCGGTCGGCTCGACCCGGACGTTGCGGTACTTGCTGATGCCGGTACCGGCCGGGATGAGCTTACCGATGATCACGTTCTCCTTGAGACCGATGAGCGAGTCGCTACGGGCGTGGATCGCCGCGTCGGTCAGCACCCGGGTGGTCTCCTGGAAGGAGGCCGCCGAGAGCCAGGAGTCGGTGGCCAGCGAGGCCTTCGTGATGCCCATCAGCACCGGACGACCGGCCGCGGGCTCGCCACCCTCGCCGACGAGCCGGCGGTTCTCCGACTCGAACAGCGCCCGGTCGACAAGCACGCCCGGCAGGAACTCGGTCGAGCCGGAGTCGATGACCGTCACCCGCTTGAGCATCTGACGGATGATGATCTCGATGTGCTTGTCGTGGATGAGCACACCCTGCGAGCGGTAGACCTCCTGGACCTCCTGGGTCAGGTGGACCTGGACCGCCCGCGGGCCGAGGATGCGCAGCAGCTCGTGCGGGTCGATGGTGCCCTCGGTGAGCTTCTCGCCGACCTCGACGTGGTCGCCGTCGTGCGCCCGCAGCCGGACCCGCTTCGAGATCTTGTCGTAGACGATCTCGTCGCTGCCGTCGTCCGGGATGACCACGATCTTGCGCGACCGCTCGCCGTCCTCGATCCGGATCCGGCCGGGGGTGTCGGCGATGGGCGCCTTACCCTTCGGGATCCGGGCCTCGAAGATCTCCTGGACACGGGGCAGACCCTGGGTGATGTCCTCACCCGCGACACCACCGGTGTGGAAGGTACGCATCGTCAGCTGCGTACCCGGCTCACCGATGGACTGGGCGGCGATGATGCCGACCGCCTCGCCGACGTCGACGATCTTGCCGGTCGGCAGCGAACGGCCGTAGCACGCACCGCAGACGCCCAGCTTCGACTCGCAGGTGAGGACGCTGCGCACCCGGACCGTCTCGACCCCGGCGGCGACGATCCGGTCGACCAGGATCGAGTTGATGTCCGCGCCCCGCTCGGCCACGACGGTGCCGTCCGGCCCCTTGATGTCGTCGGCCAGGGTACGGGCGTGCACGCTGGTCTCCGCGTGCTCGTGCACCACGAGCCGGCCGTCGAGCTGCTGACCGACCTGCATCGGGATGGCCCGGTCGGTGCCGCAGTCCTCCTCGCGGATGATGACGTCCTGCGAGACGTCCACCAGACGCCGGGTCAGGTAACCCGAGTCGGCGGTACGCAGGGCGGTGTCCGCGAGACCCTTACGGGCACCGTGGGTGGAGATGAAGTACTCCAGCACGGACAGACCCTCCCGGTAGCTGGCCTTGATCGGCCGGGGGATGATCTCGCCCTTCGGGTTGGCCACCAGACCACGGATCGCCGCGATCTGCCGGAGCTGGAGCAGGTTACCGCGAGCACCCGAGTTGATCATCTTCCACAGCGGGTTCTCCTGCGGCAGCGCGGTGTCCATCTCCTTGGCGACCTCGTTCGTCGCCTTGGTCCAGATCTCGATGAGCTCGCCGCGACGCTCCTCGGCGGTCATCAGACCACGCTGGTACTGCTTGTCGATCCGGTCGGCTTCCTTCTCGTACCGCTCCAGGATCTCCCGCTTGCGCGGCGGAGCGATGACGTCCTCCATGCCGATGGTCACGCCGGACCAGGTGGCCCAGTGGAAACCGGCCTCCTTGAGCCCGTCGAGGGTGGCCGCCAGGGCCACCTTCGGGAACCGCTCGGCGAGGTCGTTGACGATCGCGGAGAGCTGACCCTTGCGGATCTCGTAGTTCACGAACCGGTAGCCCTGCGGCAGGGTCTCGTTGAACAGCACCCGACCGAGGGTGGTCTCCACCGTCAGCGGCTCGCCCGGCACCCAGCCCTCGGGCGCGGTCCACGGCTGACCACCGGCGCCGTTGTCCACCTCGACGACGTCCCGCAGCCGGATCTTCACCGGCGCCTGCAGGTGCAGCTCGCCGTTGTCGTACGCCATCCGCGCCTCGGCGTCCGAGCTAAACGCCCGGCCCTCGCCACGCTCACCGGCGGTGAGGTGGGTCAGGTGGTAGAGCCCGATGACCATGTCCTGGGTGGGCATGGTGACCGGCTTGCCGTCGGCCGGCTTGAGGATGTTGTTCGACGACAGCATCAGGATCCGCGCCTCGGCCTGGGCCTCGGCGGACAGCGGCACGTGCACCGCCATCTGGTCACCGTCGAAGTCGGCGTTGAACGCGGTGCAGACCAGCGGGTGGATCTGGATGGCCTTGCCCTCGACCAGCTGCGGCTCGAAGGCCTGGATGCCGAGTCGGTGCAGGGTCGGTGCCCGGTTGAGCAGCACCGGGTGCTCGCCGATGACCTCTTCCAGCACGTCCCACACGACCGGCCGCTGCCGCTCGACCATCCGCTTGGCGGACTTGATGTTCTGCGCGTGGTTGAGGTCGACCAGCCGCTTCATCACGAACGGCTTGAACAGTTCCAGCGCCATCTGCTTGGGCAGGCCGCACTGGTGCAGCTTGAGCTTCGGGCCGACCACGATGACCGAACGGCCGGAGTAGTCGACGCGCTTGCCGAGCAGGTTCTGGCGGAACCGGCCCTGCTTGCCCTTGAGCATGTCGGACAGCGACTTGAGTGGACGGTTACCCGGGCCGGTGACCGGCCGGCCGCGACGGCCGTTGTCGAACAGCGCGTCGACGGCCTCCTGCAGCATCCGCTTCTCGTTGTTGACGATGATCTCGGGCGCGCCGAGGTCGATCAGTCGCTTGAGCCGGTTGTTCCGGTTGATGACCCGACGGTAGAGGTCGTTCAGGTCGCTGGTGGCGAAACGGCCACCGTCGAGCTGCACCATCGGGCGCAGGTCCGGCGGGATGACCGGTACGCAGTCCAGCACCATGCCGAGCGGCGAGTTACGGGTGTTCTGGAACGCCGCGACGACCTTGAGCCGCTTGAGCGCCCGGATCTTCCGCTGCCCCTTACCGGTGCGGATGGTCTCCCGCAGGTTCTCGGCCTCGGCCTCCAGGTCCATGTTCTGCACCAGGGCCTTGATCGCCTCGGCACCCATGCCACCGGTGAAGTACTCACCGAACCGGTCGCGCAGCTCACGGTAGAGCAGCTCGTCGGTGACCAGCTGCTTCGGATCCAGCTTGCGGAACGTGTCCAGCACCTCGTCCAGGCGGTCGATCTCGCGCTGGGCCCGGTCGCGGATCTGGCGCATCTCGCGCTCTCCGCCCTCCTTGACCTTGCGCCGGACGTCCGCCTTCGCGCCCTCGGCCTCCAACTCGGCCAGGTCGGCCTCGAGCTTGGCCGCCCGCTTCTCGATCTCCGAGTCGCGGCTGTTCTCCGACTGCCGCTTCTCGGCCAGGATCTCGTTCTCGATGGTCGAGAGGTCACGGTGACGCGCTTCGGCGTCAACGCTCGTCACGACGTACGAGGCGAAGTAAATGATCTTTTCGAGGTCCTTCGGGGCGAGGTCCAGCAGGTAGCCCAGCCGGCTCGGCACGCCCTTGAAGTACCAGATGTGGGTCACCGGGGCGGCCAGCTCGATGTGGCCCATCCGCTCACGGCGGACCTTCGAGCGGGTCACCTCGACGCCGCAGCGCTCGCAGATGATGCCCTTGAACCGGACCCGCTTGTACTTACCGCAGTAGCACTCCCAGTCCCGCTGCGGACCGAAGATCTTCTCGCAGAAGAGCCCGTCCTTCTCCGGCTTGAGGGTGCGGTAGTTGATCGTCTCGGGCTTCTTGACCTCGCCGTGCGACCACTGACGAATGTCGTCCGCGGTCGCCAGCCCAATTCGCAACTCGTCGAAAAAGTTGACGTCGAGCACGTTCAAATCCCTCACACGTCGCTTGGTGCGTCAGCAGCTCACCGGGTTTTGGTTTCGGGGCGGGGTGACCCACGAAGGGATCAAGCCTGACCGCCCGGAGTGGGTCGCCCCGCCCCGAAACCCCAACGTCACACTTCCTCGACCGAGCTCGGCTCGCGCCGGGACAGGTCGATACCCAGTTCCTCCGCGGCCCGGAACACCTCGTCGTCGGTCTCGCGCATCTCCAGGGCCACACCGTCGCTGGACAGCACCTCGACGTTGAGGCACAGCGACTGCAGCTCCTTGAGCAGCACCTTGAACGACTCCGGGATGCCCGGCTCCGGGATGTTCTCGCCCTTGACGATGGCCTCGTAGACCTTCACCCGGCCGAGGACATCGTCGGACTTGATCGTCAACAGCTCCTGCAGCGCGTACGCGGCACCGTATGCCTGCATCGCCCAGCACTCCATCTCACCGAAGCGCTGACCACCGAACTGCGCCTTACCACCCAGCGGCTGCTGCGTGATCATCGAGTACGGGCCGGTCGACCGAGCGTGAATCTTGTCGTCGACCAGGTGGTTGAGCTTCAGGATGTAGATGTAGCCGACGGCGATCGGGTCGGGCAGCGGCTCACCGGAGCGACCGTCGAACAACTGCGCCTTGCCGGAGGAACCGATCAGCTGCCGACCGTCCCGGTTGGGCAGGGTCGAGGCGAGCAGACCGGAGATCTCCTCCTCGCGGGCACCGTCGAAGACCGGGGTGGCGACGTTGGTGTCCGGCTCCGAAGAGTCGGCACCGATGCCCTGGAGCTGCCGCTTCCACTCGGCATCGTCACCCTCGACCTGCCAGCCCGTCTTGGCCACCCAGCCCAGGTGAGTCTCCAGCACCTGGCCGATGTTCATCCGGCTCGGCACACCCAGCGGGTTGAGCACGATGTCGACCGGGGTGCCATCCTCCAGGAACGGCATGTCCTCGACCGGCAGGATCTTGGAGATGACGCCCTTGTTGCCGTGCCGGCCGGCGAGCTTGTCACCGTCCTGGATCTTCCGCTTCTGGGCGACGTAGACCCGGACCAGCTCGTTGACGCCCGGCGGCAACTCGTCGCCGTCCTCCCGGGAGAAGGTACGTACGCCGATGACCGTGCCGGTCTCGCCGTGCGGCACCTTCAGGGAGGTGTCCCGGACCTCGCGCGCCTTCTCGCCGAAGATCGCCCGAAGCAGTCGCTCCTCCGGGGTCAGCTCGGTCTCGCCCTTGGGCGTGACCTTGCCGACCAGGATGTCGCCGGGGACGACCTCGGCGCCGATCCGGATGATCCCGCGCTCGTCCAGGTCGGCGAGCATCTCCTCGCTGACGTTCGGAATGTCGCGGGTGATCTCCTCCGGGCCGAGCTTGGTGTCCCGCGCGTCGACCTCGTGCTCCTCGATGTGGATCGAGGTGAGCACGTCCTGCTGGACGAGGCGCTGCGACAGGATGATCGCGTCCTCGTAGTTGTGCCCCTCCCAGGTCATGAACGCCACGAGCAGGTTTCGCCCGAGCGCCATCTCGCCCTCGTCGGTGCACGGACCGTCGGCGATGACCTGGCCGGCCTCGACCCGGTCGCCCTCGAAGACGACCGGCTTCTGGTTGACGCAGGAGCCGGCGTTGGAGCGGCGGAACTTGTGCAGCAGGTACGTCCGGCGGTGACCGTCGTCCTGGTGGACGGTGATGTAGTCGGCGCAGAGGTCCTCGACCACGCCACCGACCTCGGCCACGACCACGTCACCGGCGTCAACGGCGGCACGGTACTCCATGCCGGTACCGACCAACGGGGACTCGGCCTTGACCAGCGGCACCGCCTGACGCTGCATGTTCGCGCCCATCAGGGCCCGGTTCGCGTCGTCGTGCTCCAGGAACGGAATCATCGCGGTCGCGACCGAGGTCATCTGCCGCGGTGACACGTCCATGTAGTCCACGGCGGCCGGCGGGACGTCCTCGGTCTCGCCGCCCTTACGCCGGACCAGGACGCGGTCCTCGGCGAACGAGCCGTCGGCCCGCAGCGGGGCGTTGGCCTGCGCCTTGACGAACCGGTCCTCCTCGTCCGCGGTCAGGTAGTCGATCTGGTCGGTGACCCGACCGTCGATGACCTTCCGGTACGGCGTCTCGATGAAGCCGAACGGGTTGACCCGGGCGAAGGTGGACAGCGCACCGATCAGGCCGATGTTCGGGCCTTCCGGCGTCTCGATCGGGCACATCCGGCCGTAGTGGGACGGGTGCACGTCGCGGACCTCGAAGCCGGCCCGCTCCCGGGACAGACCACCGGGGCCGAGCGCGCTCAGCCGCCGCCGGTGGGTCAGGCCCGCCAGCGGGTTGGTCTGGTCCATGAACTGGGACAGCTGCGAGGTGCCGAAGAACTCCCGGATCGCGGCGACGACCGGTCGGATGTTGATCAGGGTCTGCGGCGTGATCGCCTCGACGTCCTGGGTGGTCATCCGCTCCCGGACGACCCGCTCCATCCGGGACAGGCCGACCCGAACCTGGTTCTGGATCAGCTCGCCCACGGTACGCAGCCGCCGGTTGCCGAAGTGGTCGATGTCGTCGGCCTCGTAGCCCTCCTCACCGGCGTGCAGCCGGCAGAGGTACTCCACGGTGGCGACGATGTCGTCCTCGGTCAGCGTGCCGGTGGTGATCGGCACGTCCAGCTCGAGCTTCTTGTTGAACTTGTACCGACCGACCTTGGCTACGTCGTACCGCTTCGGGTTGAAGAAGAGGTTGTCGAGCAGGGTCTGGGCGTTCTCGCGGGTCGGCGGCTCGCCAGGGCGCAGCTTGCGGTAGATGTCGAGTAGCGCCTCGTCCTGGCCGGCGATGTGGTCCTTCTCGAGCGTGGTCATCATCAGCTCGGACCAGCCGAACTTCTCACGGATCTGCTCGGCCGACCATCCGATGGCCTTGAGCAGCACCGTGACGGCCTGCCGACGCTTACGGTCGATGCGAACGCCGACCGTGTCGCGCTTGTCGATGTCGAACTCCAGCCAGGCACCCCGGCTCGGGATGACCTTGACGCTGGAGAGGTCGCGGTCGGAGGTCTTGTCCGGCTGCTTGTCGAAGTACACGCCCGGCGAGCGGACGAGCTGGCTGACCACCACGCGCTCGGTGCCGTTGATGATGAAGGTGCCCTTCGGCGTCATCATCGGGAAGTCACCCATGAACACCGTCTGGCTCTTGATCTCGCCGGTGGTGTTGTTGGTGAACTCCGCGGTCACGAACAGTGGCGCGCAGTAGGTCAGGTCCTTCTCCTTGCACTCCTCGATCGAGGCCTTGACCTCGTCGAAGCGCGGCGCCGAGAAGGAAAGCGACATGGTGCCGGAAAAGTCCTCAATGGGACTGATCTCGTCGAGGATCTCCGCGAGACCCGAGCGTGCGTGCGGGTCGTCCGCCGACCGGCCCTGCCAAGCCTCGTTGCCGACGAGCCAGTCGAAGGACTCGTTCTGAATGGCGAGGAGGTTGGGGACCTCGAGGTGTTCGGTGATCCGACCGAAGGAAACTCGGCGGGGAGCGAATGCGCTCGACGTACGACTGGTCTTCGCAGGGCGGGAAGCTGCCAAGATGCGTCCTTCCGAGGACCGGTGCTGCAGAACGGCTGGTACGCGTGCACTCCAATGACCCCACCAGAAAACATCCACAAACGGACATTTCCGAGCAGGGGTCAAGTCGGAAGGCAGCGCAAACTAGCAGTGTAGCCGAGAGGCTAACCGCTGTCCAGCCCACCCCGCAGGTTGTCGCGGAACGCGCCTCGGGACCCCTCGAACGGGTCGAACCGGGCCGCTCGGAACGCAACGTCCCTGCCGGGCCGCTCGGGTCTGCGTGGCGAGTGGAGCTGCCGCTGCATTACCCGCGCGGTGGCCGTCGCAAGCGCGGAAGGTCTTGCAGATGTCAGCGTGCCTGGCAGTCCAGGGCCGCGTCAAGGGCTCCGGTCGGCATCGGCCCTCTTTCCCACCCACGGGCGAGCCCGCCGGCTCCGGTCGACGCGCCGCGAACCTGGCTCGACACCCTGCTCATGCCGGGTGCGCCGGCCCACGAACACGGCGGGCGGCGATCCACTGTCGGATCGCCGCCCGCCGCGACGTGCGGTGCCCGGTTCATGCGAGCCGGGACGGCCAGGTTGGGACTCAGGTCACTTGAGGGTGACCTTGGCGCCCTCACCCTCGAGCTTGGCCTTGGCCTTGTCCGCGGTCTCCTTGTTGACCTTCTCCAGGACCGGCTTCGGAGCGGCCTCGACCAGGTCCTTGGCCTCCTTGAGGCCCAGGCCGGTCAGCTCACGCACGACCTTGATGACCTGGATCTTCTTGCCGCCGTCAGCGTCGAGGATGACGTCGAACTCGTCCTTCTCCGGCTCGGCCTCGGCAGCGGCGCCACCGGTGGCCGGACCCGCCATCATCATCGCGGCCGGGGCGGCGGCGGTGACCTCGAAGGTCTCCTCGAACTGCTTCACGAACTCGGAGAGCTCGATCAGCGTCATCTCCTTGAACGCGTCGAGCAGCTCGTCGGTGCTGAGCTTCGCCATGTCTGGCGTCCTTTCCTAATGGTTCAAACTAAGAACGTGGTGCGTCGGCGCGGCCTCAGGCCGCCTCGGCGCCTTCCTTCTCGCGCTTGTCCTGCAGGGCGGCCGCCAGGCGGGCGGTCTTCGACAGCGGGGCCTGGAACAGGGCCGCGGCCTTGCTCAGGTTGCCCTTCATCGCGCCGGCCAGCTTGGCCAGCAGCACCTCGCGGGACTCCAGGTCGGCGAGCTTCGTGACCTCGGCCGCGGAAATGGCCTTGCCCTCGAAGACACCGCCCTTGATGACGAGCTTCGGGTTGGCCTTCGCGAAGTCGCGAAGGCCCTTCGCCGCCTCGACGACGTCGCCCGAAACGAAAGTCAGCGCGGTAGGACCGGTGAACAGCTCGTCAAGGCCGGAGATGCCCGCGTCCGCCGCGGCACGCTTCGCCAGCGTGTTCTTGGCGACCGTGTAGCTGGTCTCCTTGCCGAGTGAGCGCCGCAGCTGGGTGAGCTGGGAAACCGTCAGACCGCGGTACTCGGTCAGCACGGTGGCACCCGCGCTGCGGAAGCTCTCGGTCAGCTCTGCGACGGCCGTGGCCTTGTCGGCCCGGATCGGCTTGTCCGCCATGTCCCTCCTCTCTCGTTGCTCGAGGCTGGTCACCGTCGCAGGCGAGCGCCTGTGACGGAGCGGAGGTGTCGCGGCAACAGAAAAGCCCCGGCGCAGGGCGCACGGGGCGAGGACGGCGGGAATCACCTGGTCGGCGGACCACATGACGCTGCCGATGTCGCTTGCCGCCCTACGCGGGTCGCCCGTCGTCGCGGGACCTTCGACCGTGCCCGGGGCACGGTGACCAGCGGTCTCTGGGTGGAACTTCGCGACCAAGGCTACGCGACACCCGCGCTGACCACCAAATCGCGCCCCCGGGACCGGCCCGGCGGCGGCAACGGCCGTCACCCGGCCGACGGTTCGATCTGCCCGTGCGTCCAGGTCGCTGGCTGGCTGCGGTCGCCCCCTCGTCCGGCTCGACCGGCGACCACGAGCACGACCATGCCCTAGGCGCGCCGGGTGCGGGCCCGGGCGTAGCCGGTCAACGCCACCGCCGCCCAGGCCAGCGCCCACATGGTCAGCAGCAACGCCGTCGACCCGGGCAACGGGCCGACCAACGCCCTGGCGGTGGGTAGCAGCGGTGGCGCCAGCCACGGCGCGACCGACCCCGAGAGACCGAGCACCAGTACACCGACCGCACCGATAGTGAGCACCGCCACACCGTAGCCGGCGCTTCGGGTGATCACCCGGCTGGCCAGCGCGCCGAGCGCCACAGCCGCCGGCAGCGCGAGCAGGTGCGCCCAGAGACCGAGCGTCACGCCTGCGGGAACCGACCGGTCACCGGGCAGGCTGGGAGCGGCGACCCCGCCGACCAACCAGGGAAAGACCAGGGCGACCGCCACCAGACCAAGGCCAGCCACCACCGCGGCGACCAGCCCGGCCACCTGCTCCCGGGCCGGGCCGACCGCGACCAGAGCCAGGCGACGCTGCACGTCCGGCTCCACGTCCAGCAGGATCTTGGTCTGCCAGGCCAGCACCGGGAAGAGCACCACGGCCGACACGCCGTACGCCTCCGCCGGCTGGGCCCGGCCGCCGCCGTAGAGGATGCCGAGGGTGAGCAGGCCGGCCAGGACCGGCGCCAACGCCCGTCCGGTACGCAGGAAGCCGGCGAGCCGGAATCGCACCAACGCGGTCACCGGGCCACCTCGGACGACGATCCCGCTCCCGGTCCGGTGGCCTCAGGCGGTGCGCTCTGGCCGCGTACCCGCAGGACGTGGTGGCCCTCGGCGCGCAGGCGGGCGACGGTGGCCGGCAGCTGTCCCACCGGAACCTCCAGCTCGACCACCGCGACCGCCGCCTCGCCCGACGGTGCCCGCTCGGCCACCGCACCGTCGGCCACCAACCACTCCCGAGCGCCGGGCAGCCGGACCGTCTCCCCTCGGTGATCGCTGACCAGCACCGACCCGCCGTCAGCCAGCACCTCGTCGACCAGTTGCGGAACCAGTTCCCGCGCTGCGGCGTCCAGGCCCTCCCAGGGCTCGTCGAGGACGAGCAGGCCGGGCGGACGCAGCACGGCCTGGGCCAGGCCGACCTTCTGGGCGGTGCCCTTCGACAGCTGAGCCAGCCGTACCGTGCGGAACGGGCCGAGGCCGAGTCGGTCGACCCAGCGTCGCACCGTCCGCTCCGTCGCGGCCGGGGACAGGCCGGCGATCCGGGCCATCGCGGTGAGATAGCCGTCGACCGTGAACGGCTGCTCGGCCGGGAAGCGCTCCGGTACCCAGCCCACGACCGCCGGGCGGTCGAGCACCCGCCCCCGGGACGGCCGCAGGACTCCGGCGGCGAGTTGGAGCAGCGTCGACTTGCCGGCCCCGTTGCGGCCCCGTACCACCACCGCCTCGCCCGCCGGCACGCGCACCGTCACCTGCCGCAGCACCCACGGACCGCGCCGGTGATACCGCAGCCCGACGTCCTCCAGCCACATGCCGCGAGCCTGCCACAGCCGACAGACGAACGCGGCCCCGCCAGGAGTGGCGGGGCCGCGTCGGTGCGTCGTGCTCAGCTGTCGGCCGAGCCTTCCTGCAGGTTCTTCACCACGTTCGGGTCGACCGGTACGCCCGGTCCCATCGTGGTGGTGAGGGTGACCTTCTTGAGGTACTTGCCCTTCGCGGCCGACGGCTTGGCCCGCAGCACCTCGTCGAGGACGGCCGCGTAGTTGTCGACCAGCTGGGCCTCGGAGAACGAGGCCTTACCGATGATCAGGTGCAGGTTCGAGTGCTTGTCCACCCGGAAGGTGATCTTCCCGCCCTTGATGTCCGACACGGCCTTGGTGACGTCCATGGTCACCGTGCCGGTCTTCGGGTTCGGCATCAGACCGCGCGGGCCCAGGATCCGCGCGATCCGACCGATCTTGGCCATCTGGTCGGGCGTGGCAATCGCCGCGTCGAAGTCCAGCCAACCACCCTGGATCCGGGCGACCAGCTCGTCGGTGCCCACCTCGTCGGCACCGGCGGCGACGGCCTCCTCGGCCTTCGCACCGGCCGCGAAGACGATCACGCGGGCGGTCTTACCGGTGCCGTGCGGCAGGTTGACCGTGCCGCGGACCATCTGGTCCGCCTTGCGGGGATCGACGCCGAGGCGCATCGCGACCTCGACCGTGGCGTCGAACTTGGTGGCGGTGCTCTCCTTGGCCAGCTTGACGGCCTCGACGGGGGTGTAGAGCTTCGACTTGTCGATGGCCTCGGCGGCCTTGCGGTAACTCTTGCTGCGCTGCATGTTCTGTCTACTCCTGTGGTCTCTGGCGGGCCGCGGTGCTCGCGCGCCCTCCCACGATCCGTACGGGTCGGTGGTGGCCGACGTCAGTCGGTGACGTTCAGGCCCATCGACCGGGCGGTGCCGGCGATGATCTTCTCAGCCTGGTCGAGGTCGTTGGCGTTGAGGTCGGCCATCTTCTTCTCGGCGATCTCCCGCAGCTGGGCGCGGGTCACCGAACCGACCTTCTGCGTGTGCGGGACGCCCGAGCCCTTCTGCACACCGGCGGCCTTGATCAGCAGCCGGGCGGCGGGCGGGGTCTTCAGCACGAAGGTGAAGGACCGGTCCTCGTACACGCTGATCTCGGCGGGGACGATGTCGCCCCGCTGCGACTCGGTCTGCGCGTTGTACGACTTGCAGAACTCCATGATGTTCACGCCGTGCTGGCCGAGCGCGGGACCGACCGGCGGCGCCGGAGTGGCCTGGCCCGCCGGCAGCTGAAGCGTGAACGTCTTGACGAGCTTCTTCTTCGGAGGCATGTCTCTTCCTGGGGCTTGGAACTGGGAAAGGTTCACACGACACCGCCGTCGGTGCGCGCACGGTCAGCGCGCATGCGACGGCGGCGACGTTCTAGGGTAGCGCAGACCTGGATCCCGGCAGCCACGGAGGTGCGCCGGGCGGGTGAACCGGACGAACGACGACCGGCGGCGGTTGCCCGCCGCCGGCAGTCGACAAATCAGATCTTGGCGACCTGGTTGAAGTTCAGCTCCACCGGCGTCTCCCGGCCGAAGATCGACACCAGCACCTTGAGCTTCTGCTGGTCGGCGTTGATCTCGCTGATCGTGGCCGGTAGGGAGGCGAAGGCGCCGTCGGTGACCGTGACCGAGTCGCCGACCTCGAAGTCGAGGACCTTGACCTCCGGCTTGGCCTTCTTCTGCTCGGTCTCGACGGCCGGCGCCAGCCACTTGAGCACCTCGTCGAGGCTGAGCGGTGCCGGACGATCGGCCCGGTCGGTTGCGCCGACGAAGCCGGTGACCCCGGGAGTGTTCCGTACGCAGGAGTAGGACTCCGCGGTCAGCTCCATCCGGACGAGGATGTAGCCGGGGAAGACCTTGGCCTGCACCTGGGAGCGCTTGCCGTTCTTGACCTCGACCTCTTCCCGGGTCGGCACCTCGACCTGGTAGATGTAGTCCTCCATGTCGAGGGACGTGATCCGGGTCTCGAGGTTGGTCTTGACCTTGTTCTCGTAACCGGCGTACGAGTGCACCACGTACCAGTCGCCCGGTGCGTAGCGCAGCTTCTGCCGCAGCTCCGCGACCGGGTCGAAGTCCTCCTCGGGAGCGGGCTCGGTCATGGCGAACTCCGGCTCGTTGGCGGCCTCGACCGACTCGTCACCAGCCGCCGTCGCCACCGCGGACTGCTCGTCCGTGGTCTCGGCGGTCTCGTCGTACTCAGGCACGCTTGCTCACTTCCGTCACTATCGCACGTTCAGCCGGTCAGCTGGGGTTGCCGAAGACCCACAACACGCCCTTGGCGAAGCCGTAGTCCAGGACAGCCACGATCGTCAGCATCACCGTGACGAACGCGATCACCACTGCCGTGTAGGTCAGCAGTTCCTTGCGGGTCGGCCAGATGACCTTACGCAGTTCGGCCACGACCTCGCGGATGAAACGCGCGATGCGACCGAACAGGCCCACCTTGTCGGCGTCGGTACGCGTCTTGCGGCCGTCGGCGGAATCCGCCCGCGCCCGCGAACGGGTGGCGGTGCCACCTCGCGAAACCGGCTCGTCCGCGTCGGCGGCGTCATCCTCGGCGCTGTCGTTGACGACCTCGTCGTTCAGGCGCTCGTCGTCGGCGTCCTCGCCGCGCCGCTTGTTGTCGGCCACTTCGCCCTCCGTCGCGGGATGTCGGTGTCGCACGCGGGGCGCGTGCGCGGCGCTTGGTCACGCCGGCCGGACCAACCGTCCCGGGACGGGCCGCGGCCGGCGGATCAACCGGAAGGGCCCGATGCCTCGGAACCTCCCCGCCGATGCCACCACCACGGGCCGGACGCCACCAGAAGGCGGCGCGACCCACGGAACGGTCAGGCCTGAGGCGCAGGGGTGACAGGACTTGAACCTGCAGCCTGCGGTTTTGGAGACCGCTGCTCTGCCAATTGAGCTACACCCCTGTGCGGCAACGCTCGCCCCACCCGGCCACACGGCCAGGCAGGGGTCACTTGCCCCACGGCGGACCAGTGTACGGGTACCGACCCGACTTTCCCAACCGGTCTACCCGACGCGCCGCCCGGTGCCGGTCAGCCGGCCCTGCGCACGGTGGCCCGCGCCTGCGAGAGCACCTTCTCACCGAGGCAGGTGGCGGTCACATCCAGCCTGGTCAGACCCGTGTCGGTCACCTCACGGACGACCGCGGTCACCACGATCTCGGTGCCGGCGTCGTCGTCGGGGACCACCACCGGGCGGGTGAACCGCACGCCGAAGTCGACCACCGCGTCGGGCGAGCCGGCCCAGGCGGTGACCGCCCGGCCGACGAGCGCCATGGTGAACATGCCGTGGGCGATCACACCGGGCAGCCCCACCTTTGTGGCGAACCGGTCGCTCCAGTGGATCGGGTTGAAGTCGCCCGAGGCACCGGCGTATTGGACCAGGTCCGCCCGGGTCACCCGGAACGTCTGGGTAGGCAGCTCCATGTCAGGCCTCCCCGCGTACGACGAGCTTGGACCAGACCGCGACCACCGGTTCCCCGGCGGTCGTGCTGACGTCGGTCCGGGTGGTCAGGAACTCGTGGCCACCACGGCTGGTGATGTCCTCGACAGTGTTGACACAGACCAGCTCGTCGCCGGCCACCACCGGCCGGGTGTACGCGAACCGCTGGTCACCGTGGACCACCCGGCTGTAGTCGATGCCGAGCGCGGGGTCCTCGATCAGCTGACGGCTGGCGGCCATGGTGATCACCACCGGGAACGTCGGCGGCGCGACCACGTCCGGGTGGCCCAGCGCGCGGGCGGCCTGCGGATCGTGGTGGGCGGGATCGGTGGCGCCGATCGCCGTCGCGAACTCGCGGATCTTCTCTCGGCCCACCTGATAGGGGGCGGTCGGCGGATAGGTCCGACCGACGAAGGACTGGTCCAGGGGCATGCCGCGAACCTACACGCAGAGCACGATCGCCGATCCGAGCGGTCGACGTCGGCTCAAGCCGCGCCGTCCGTACGAACCGGCGATCATGACGGATGCTGATCCGGGCCGATCGGCCCGGACGGGTTCAGCGCGTCTCGCGGTGCAGGGTGTGCCGCCCGTCCCGGGGGCAGAACTTCTTCAGCTCGATGCGGTCCGGGTCGTTACGGCGGTTCTTGCGCGTGATGTAGTTGCGCTCCTTGCACTCCACACACGCCAAAGTGATCTTCGGCCGGACATCGGTCGCCTTCGCCACGGCGGAGTGCCTTCCTCGATAACGGATACAACTACGGCGCTAAAGCGTACGCGCCACCTGGGCGGACACGCAAAGCGGGCGCCTGTGGCGCCCGTCCCACCGACCACCGGAAATGTCCGGGGCGGACGAGAGTAGCGGTGGCCGGACTTGAACCGGCGACACAGCGATTATGAGCCGCTTGCTCTGCCATCTGAGCTACACCGCCGCGGTGGGCCCAGCCGGACCCTCTGAGCCCCCTTACGGAATCGAACCGTAGACCTTCTCCTTACCATGGAGACGCTCTGCCGACTGAGCTAAGGGGGCCTGCGCGATCACTCGGTGCTCGCGCAGAGGTAAGAGTACACGGCCCGGTCGTACTGGTGAAATCGGATCCCCAGGTACGCGGTACGCCCAGCTCAGGGCACCACGCGCAGTCTCGGAAGCTCGCTGCTGGAGATCGACTCCGGGTCGATCTGGGCACCGAACCACGCCTCCAGGCGTTCGAACGGCAACGGGCGGCTGAACAGGAACCCCTGGCCGACCTCGCAGCCGATGTCCTGGAGCAACTCCAGGGTCAGCTCGCTCTCCACACCCTCGGCCACCACGGTGAGACCGAACTGCTGGGAGAGGGTGACCACGGCGTTGACGATCGCCAGATCCCCCGGGTCGGTGGCCATGCCCTGTACGAAGGAGTGGTCCACCTTCACCTCGTGCACCGGCAGGCGACGCAGGTGGGCCAGCGAGGAGCTGCCGGTGCCGAAGTCGTCCACCGAGAGCCGTACCCCGAGATCACGCAGGCGACGCAGGGTCGGGATCGGGCGCTCCGTGCCGTCCAGCACGCCGGCTTCCGGGATCTCCAGGGTCAGCAGCTGGGCCGGCACCCCGTACTCCTCAAGCAGTTCCCGGACCTGTTCCGGGAAGTGCTGGTCGAGAAGCGTACGCGCGGAGAGGTTGACCGCGACGGCGAGCGACTGGCCGCCGTGCGCCCAGTCCCGGCTGTGCCGCAGCCCTTCCCGGAGCACGAACTCGGTGAGCCGGCCGAGCTGACCGGTGTGCTCGGCCACGGCGACGAAGTCCGCCGGGGAGACCGAGCCGTGCGTCGGATGCTCCCACCGGGCCAGGCACTCGACCCCGAGGAGCCGGCGGTCCCGCAGCGTCACCTTGGGCTGGTAGTAGACCTCCAGCTCGCCGTTGTCGAGGGCGTTGCGCAGATCCCCGGCGAGCCCGAGCCGGTGCAGCGACCGCGACTCCAACGCCGGCGTGTACAGCTGCACGCTGCCCGGAACCGCCTTGGCCGCCGTCGCGGCCACGTCCACCCGTTGCAGCAGGGTCGCCGGTGCGTCGCCGTGATCCGGGTGTACGGCAACCCCGACCGCGGTGTCCACGTCCAGCGTGAGCGAGTCGAAGACCATCTCGTCGCGGATCTGTTCCCGCAGCTGGCTGGCGAGCTCGACCGCCGCCTCGGCACTCTCCAGCCGCAGCGTCACCAGGAACTCGTCGCCACCGGCCCGCCCGACCAGCGCGGCCGACGGCACACAGCCACGTAGCCGATCGGCCACCTCGATGAGGACCTTGTCCCCCGCCGCGTGACCGAGGGACTCGTTGACCTGGCGCAACCGATCGACGTCGAAGAGCAGCAGTGCGACCACCTCGCCGGGAGCCCGGATCCGGACCGCCTCGGCCAGCGCGGCGAGAGCACGGCGGCGGTTGGGCAGCTTCGTCAGCGCATCGTGGTACGCGTCGTGCCGCAGCCGGTCGACCAGGCGGGAATTCTCCAGCGCGACGGCGGCGTGCGCGGCGACCGTCTCGAAGACGGGAACGTCGGCCGGGGCGAAGTTCCCCACGTCGCTGAGGCGGTTCACCACCTCGATCGTGCCGATGACCACCTGCCCGGAGCGCAGCGGTACGGCGATGACGTCCTTGACCTGCCGACGGGCCAATTCACGGCGTAGTTCCAGGTCACCGCCGAGCACCCGGCCAGACGTCAGCGTCTGGCCGGATTCCAGCGTGCGCTGACGGATCAGCACGGGGGTCTGCGCCACATCCAGCAGACCCTGGTCGTCCAGCCGGGCAGTGAGCAGCACCTCCGGGTGGCGGCCCTGAGCCGGCAGCCACAGGGTGGCGTACTCGGCCTGCATCAACGCCCGGATCCGGCCCAGCAGGATGTCGGCGAGGCTCCCCTCCGCACCCGCGCTGGCCATCGCGCGGGTCAGTTCGTACATGTCGCCGAGGGTGCGGTGTTGCCGAAGAAAGCGCGAATAGGAGCCGTAGAGCAGCGCACCCGCGATGGTGATCGCACCCAGCAGAAGGATCGACCACATGGTGCTGGCCAGGGCGATGAGGATCAGTAGCCCGACCGCGAGATTCAAGGCCGCGGTAAGGAACACCTGGACCGCCGTACCCGCCGTCTCCCGGGAGCCCTGCCAACCCTGCAGCAGGGTGATCACGCCAACCACCGCGGCCAGGCTGATCAGACTGTTCGCCGTGATGGCGCCGAAAAGAACCGCCCAGGTCGCGGGACCGACACCGTCGAGCGGCGCGGCCCCAGCGACGACGAGCCCTGCCACCGACACGGCGGCGGCGTCGCGGGCCACGTTGAACCACAACTTCGGCGGTGAGTACCGCCGGTAGGCCTGGGTGATGACGGCCGCCACGGTCGCGATCGTCACCACGAGCACCGGGGTGAGACTGAAGAACGCCAGAACCAGAGGTATCTCGGTGAGGGTGACGACGACAGCCTGTCGCCGGACCACGAAGCTCAGGGTGGGAATCCCGGCCACGATCATCACGACGAGCAACAACGCCGCCAAGAGCAGATCGCGCTCGCCGATCTCCGCCGAGAAAGCCAACAGGACGGTGCTCAGCACAGCAAGCACGGCCAGGGGAGCCGTGATCAGCCAGGCACTCGCTATCGGGCGTCTAGGCGCCTCTCTAGCCGGCACGCAAAGTTCCCCTAACCGCTAGGGCCGGCGCGGCGTGACGTACGAGTCAGTCTGCGTTCGGGACGGCAACCTCGTGAAGAGCAGGCGCCCCCCACTCGATGCCGTTCGCGGCCTCCGGGGCCACACCCCACTCGATGCCGAGCCCCCACTCGATGCCGGACAACCGCATCTCGGCTGACCCGATCAGCGCGGTGCTCACGGCGGCAAGTACAGCGGTCGCCGCGATCGCGGCGAACAGTCGACCACTCCTTCGACGAGACATCGGGAGGACTCCTGCCTTCGGGGGGTGTAGCGACGGGCACGCCGATCGTGCCACAGCCTGGGCAGCCGGGAAAGCGGACGATCGGGC
This sequence comes from Verrucosispora sp. WMMC514, assembly GCF_027497295.1. Classification (NCBI taxonomy): domain Bacteria; kingdom Bacillati; phylum Actinomycetota; class Actinomycetes; order Micromonosporales; family Micromonosporaceae; genus Micromonospora; species Verrucosispora sp. WMMC514. The sequence goes on from NZ_CP114906.1 coordinate 1,652,452, forward strand.
ATGCCCCAGCCCCCGTACGTGCGATCCGCCGTCGTCGGCTGATCGCAGGGCCACTCGCGTCGCAGCAAGGCGTCGGTGGATGCGCAAAACGACAAGCCTCGCGATCAAGGATTACCGGTCGCTAATTCGCGAACCGGTAATCCGCCTGTACGCGCCCCTACCCACTCTTACCGCTGCGCGGCCGCTGGTCAACGGTCAAACAGTCACGAAGTTGGCGTACACCCGACACCGACGGCGACAGAGACGGATGTCGACCAACCGGCACTCGTGGCCGAGTGCTCGACGCAATCCGGCGCGACGACGAGTCACCGCAGGGGGCGAAGCGCGCCCGCCCTTCGGAGGGGAAGAAGACCGTCACATCACCCACCGAGCAAAGAGAGACATCGACTGATCGCTCGTTCGCCGGCATCTGTCACACGTGTTGGCCTCAGCCGGACCGAGTTAGCTCAACGACAACGGCCCCCGATCAGCATCTCTGCTGTTCAGGGGCCGTTGTCGCACCTGGTGGCGGGTAGAGGATTCGAACCTCTGTAGCTTTCGCGACGGATTTACAGTCCGCTCCCATTGGCCGCTCGGGCAACCCGCCAGGGCGTACCCCCGCACCGTGGCGCGGCGGCGGAAGCAAGGATAGCGGCTCCACCCGCTGCCGCCGCAACCGGGTACCGTCAGGGGTCGTACCCCTGGGCAACCAGGGCCAAAGGATCACAAACCAGCCGGACAGCAGGAGCATGAGTATGGCAGCGAACCCGTCGTTCGACATCGTGAGCAAGGTCGACCGCCAGGAGGTCGACAACGCTCTCCGGCAGGCGGAGAAGGAGCTCGGGACGCGGTTCGACTTTCGGGGCACGGGCGCCGAGATCTCCTGGTCGGGTGAGGAGGCGATCAGCCTCCAGGCGGAGACCGAGGAGCGGGTCCGGGCCGCGTTGGACGTGTTCAAGGAGAAGCTGGTCAAGCGGAACATCTCGCTGAAGTCGCTGGACGCGGGCGACCCGCGCCCCTCCGGCAAGATTTTCAAGCTGGACGCCAAGGTGATCCAGGGCATCGACCAGGACAAGGCCAAGGCGATCAGCAAGAAGATCCGGGACGAGGGCCCCAAGGGCGTGCAGGCTCAGATCCAGGGCGACCAGCTGCGGGTCACCGGCAAGAAGCGGGACGACCTTCAGGCGGTCATCGCGCTGCTCAAGGCCGAGGACTTCGGCGTGGCCCTCCAGTTCACCAACTACCGCTAGAGCCGTACGCGACCGGGGTTAATCGCCGGGCCGGTGCCGCAGCCAGAGGTACGGCACGGGCTGGTCCCGGTTCCACTCATCCGCCTGATCCGACGGCACGGGTTCGAAGCCGGCGGCGGTGTAGCACCGCAATGCCGGCGCGTTGTCGGGGTGCAACCGCATCAGCACCGCCGGGTGATGGTCCCGGGCCAGCTTGGTGAGCAGGGCGACCATCCGACGGCCCAGGCCCCGGCCACGCAGCGCCGGGGCCACGATGAGACGGGCCAGCTCCACCTCGGCCTCGTCGTCGTCGAGCCACAGTTCGCCGTACCCGGCTGGCTCTCCGTCCACGAGCGCCAGGTACGCCAGCACGTCTGGCTCGGTTCGCCAGCGCTCGACGTCGTCCGCTGTCACTCGGTCGCGGGAGCACCAGCGGCGGCTCTCCTCGGCAGAGGTCGCCCATCTCGCCACGACGGCCGGATGGGTCGCGCCCACCGCGGTCAGCTCCATGACTCGCCTCCTCGGCACGCGAGGCTACCGCCCGCGGTCGGAGGTACGGGTTTTGTCGACGGCCGGGTGCGACCCGACCGATCGGGCAGGGCAGCCGTCGGACCGGGGTCAACGGGTGAAGATCAACAGCAGGACGACCGTGAGGATCGCGCTGACCAGGATCGAGCCGAGACAGCCGATCCGGTTGGAGAAGAAGAGGAACATCCCGCCGTCGTACCCGTGATGGCGCGGGTCAGGCCGAGACGGGCCGTTCGGCCCGGAGGGCGGTGGCCTCCGCGCGGGCGATGGGGCCGGCCGGCAGCGCGGCGACCGCCGCTCCGACGGCGACCGCCGCCCCGGCGAACAGGAAGGCCCACGGCACCCCACCGGCATGGTCGACGATCAGCCCGGAGACAGCGCCGCCGACCGCGCTCGCACCGACCGACATGGTCACCACCCAGGTGTACGCCTCGTTCAGCATGCCGGTCGGCGATATTCGCCCGACCAGGGTGTTCTCCAGGGTCAGCGCGGGAGCGATGGCGGCTCCGCCGAACAGCAGGGCGGCGCCCAGCGCACCCGGCGTGGGCATCACGGCGAAAACGGCGAAGCTGCCGGCGAGTACGGCGAGCAGCCAGGCGAACAGGCGGGTCATGTTGCGGGCCGGCCGGCGGACCCCGAACCAGAATCCGCCGATCGCGCTGCCGATCCCCCAGACGGCCAGCAGCAGGCCGGCGAGGCCGTTCGGGTCGTCGGAGTTGTAGCGGGTGGCGAAGGCCGGGACGGTCACGCCCGCCGCCCCGAAGGCGATGCCGATGCTGGCCACGCAGAGCAGCAGGGCCGGGAAGCCGGCGACCCGGAGCGGACCGAGGCCACGGGCGTGGTGCTCCCGGGAGTGCGGACGCCAGCCGCGCATGGCCTGACCGAGCGCCACTGAGAGGGTGCCGATCAGGGTCACCACTGCGGCACCGATCAGCGCCGCACCGGCGTCGGCGACCAGCACGAACCCGGCCACCAGCAGGGGACCGAGCACGAAGACGATCTCGAACAGGGTGGTCTCGGCGGCGAGCGCGGTGTTGCGCAGGTGGTACCGGCCGGAGTCGACGTTCGTCAGGCCGTTCCACGCGCCCCGGATCGCGGCGGTCATCGGCGGGTACGTCCCACCGGCCATCGCCGAGGCGAGCAGCACCAGCGCGAAGGGGGCGGCGTCGGCGCGGGCCGCCCAGAGCAGCCCGATCAGGGCGAGCGGATGGGCGATCGCGGTGCCGAGCAGCACCGGGGTGGGACCGATCCGGTCGGCGATCCGACCGGCCACCGGGCTCAGCGCGGCCCCGGAGAGGGCGTAGCAGCCGCCGGCCGCGGCGGCCAACGAGTAGCGTCCGGTGACTCCTTCGACGACGAGCAGCAGCGCGAGTGGCGTCATGCCGATCCCGAGTCGTCCGATGATGCCGGTGACCAGCAGGGTCGGTGCGCCTGGAATCTGCCAGACAGCCAGATACCGACGCAGCCCAGCCACAGCGGACCTCCCCGAGATGTAATGAGCAAGACTCGGTTAGACCCTAACGCCCGGCCCGCGGCAGCCCACCCGGTCCGCCCCTGTGGCGGCGCTCACCCATCCCCGGGCGAGACGGCGCCGCCCGCGCCAGGCGGGCCAGGCGCGGGCGGCGACGGTTTCGATCGGGCGGCGGTCGCGTGCCGGACCAGGAGCCGGCGGACCAGGTGCCGGGGTGGGTCAGCGCTGGTGACGCACGGGGCCCAGTTGGCTCGCCAACTGCTCCAGCCGGGCCACCCGCTGCTCCATCGGCGGGTGGGTGGCGAAGAGCGCGGCCACCCCGCCACCCCGGAACGGGTTGGCAATCATGAGGTGGGCGGTGCTGGTGAGCTGCCCCTCGGCCGGCAACGGCCGCCGCTGGGCACCCATGTGGATCTTCCGTAGGGCGCTGGCCAGGGCGAGCGGATCGCGGGTGAGTTCGGCACCCGAGGCGTCCGCCTGGAACTCGCGACTGCGGCTGATCGCCAGTTGGATGACGGTGGCCGCGATCGGCCCCAGGATGATGGTGAGCAGCAGAACCAGCGGGTTGGGGCCGTCCTCGTCGCTGTTTCCGCCCAGCGGGATGAACAGGGCGAGGTTCGCCAGCATGGTGATGATCCCGGCCAGGCCGGCGGCCACGCTGGAAATGAGGATGTCCCGGTTGTAGACGTGCGACAGCTCGTGACCGATGACGCCCCGCAGCTCGCGATAGTCGAGCAGTTCGACGATCCCCTGCGTGACGCAGACGGCCGCGTTCTGCGGGTTGCGTCCGGTGGCGAACGCGTTCGGCTGGGCGGTCGGGCTCACGTAGAGCCGGGGCATCGGCTGCCGTGCCTCGGCGGCCAACTCCCGAACCATGCGGTACAGCTCGGGGAACTGTGCCTCGCTGACCGGTTGTGCCCGCATCGAGCGCAGTGCCAGCTTGTCGGAGTAGAAGTACGTGACGCCGTTCATCACCAGCGACACGAGTACGGCGATGACCAGACCGCCACTGCCGCCGAACCAGTAACCCACCGCCAGGATCAGCGAGGTGAGCAGGCCGAGCAGCGCGGCGGTCTTCAGACGGTTGTGGTGCACGATCACTCCTTCGGTGCACGGATGCCGGGATCCGCTGACCGGTACAACACCCCGGTACTCGTCAACCATCCGTCTCATGACTGAGAGTTACCTGAGTGACCGAGGGAAGGCGGGTCTCAGCCTCCGGCGAGATCGAGCACGATCTGCGGTGCGAACCCGACGACCAGCGCCACCACGGTGGCCACCGCGAGCGCGGCAGCCACCGCCCGGGCGGGTCGGGCGACAGGGGCCGTGACGTCTCCGGCCGGGGCGTAGAGCAGCGCGGCGGCCCGCAGGTAGTAGGCCAGGCCGAGGACCGCGTTGACCGCCACCACCAGGGCGAGCCAGCCGGCGTCACCGCCGAGCAGCGACCGGACCACCGTCACCTTGGCGAACAGCCCGGCCAGGCCGGGTGGCAGGCCGGCGAGGCCGATCAGCGCGAACGCCAGGCCGGCACCGACCCACGGGTGCCGGCGGGCCGCGCCGCGCAGGTCGTCGAGGCTGCCGCCGTCCGCACCGGCCGGGCGCAGCGCCACCACTCCGGCGAAGGCGGCCAGTTCCAGCAGCACGAAGAAGACGGCGTACGCCAGGGCGGCGGCGTACGCGGCGGTGCGGGCGTCCGCCTCGGCGGTCAGGGCCAGCGCCCCGAGCGGGGCGAGGATGTAGCCGGCCTGGGCCACCGAGGACCAGGCGAGCAGTCGCACCGTGCGCCGCTGCCGCAGCGCCACCAGGTTGCCGACGGTCATCGTCAGTGCGGCCACCAGGGCCAGCACCGGTCCGGTCACCTCCGGCGGCAGCGCGTGGCGCACCACCGCCAGCAACGCGATCACCCCGCCGAGCTTCGACGCGGTCGACAGGTACGCGGCCACCGGCAGTGGTGCCCCGTCGTAGGTGGCCGGCGCCCAGGCGTGGAACGGCACCGCCGCCACCTTGAACGCCAGTCCGGCCACCACGAGCGTCACCGCGACCGTGGTCAGCGGCAGGTCGAGCAGCGCCTCGTCGGCGAGGAGGGTGCCCAGCCGTTCCAGGTGCAGCCCGCCGGTGACCGCGTAGAGCAGCGCGGCGCCGAGCAGGGTCAGCGTGGTGGCCACCACGCTGACCACGAAGAAGGTCACCGCCGCCTCGGCGCTGGCCAGGCTGCCCCGGCGCAGACCGACCAGGACGTACAGCGGCAGGGTGAGCACCTCCACCGCCACGATCAGGGTGATCAGGTCGCCGGCCGCGCCGAGCACCACGCCACCGGTCATCGAGCAGGCGAGCAGGAAGCAGTACTCCCCCACCGGGGTGTTCCCGGCCCGCAACAGCGGCCCGGACAACGCCAGCACCCCGAGGACCAGCAACGCCACCAACGCCGCGACCAGGGCCGCCCGGCCACCGAAGAGGTACGAGCAGTCGGCGCCGACGCAGAACGTACGTCGCTCGGCCCCCGAGCCGACCGCCGCCGCCCCGATCGCGGTGGCGACCGCCCCGGTGACCGCCGTGACCACGGTGGCCCGCGGCCGGGCCGCCAGCAGGTCCACCAGCAGCACCAGCACCGCCGTCCCGGCGGCCAGGTACGCCGGCAGCAGCGCCACGTGGTCGACGGCCTGCACCAGACTCGACTCGCTCATGGCGCCACCACCCCCACCAGGGCCTCGACCGGAGCTTCGGCGACGCCCAGCACCAGCGTCGGGGCCAACCCGACGGCCAGTGCGAGCAGCACCAGTGGCACCCAGGCGACCAGTTCGGCACGAGCCAGGCCGGGACCGAGCGCGGCGACCACCGGAGTGGGCTCGCCGTGGGTGACCCGCCGCAGCATCCGCAGCAGGTACGCCGCCGTCAGTGCGCCGCCGATCGCGGCCAGCACCGCCAGTGTGGTCCAGAGCGCGCCACCAGACTCGACGGCGGCGACCACGGCGAACGCCTCGCCCCAGAAGCCGGCCAGTCCGGGCAGTCCCAGCGAGGCGACCGCCGCGAACGCGAGCAGCCCAGACAGGCGCGGGGCGGTCTCCCGCAGCCCGGACAGCTCGGTGAGCGCGCCGGTGTGGGTACGGTCCTTGATCGCGCCGGCCAGGAAGAACAGCAGACCGGTGATGATGCCGTGGGCGACGTTGCCGATCAGCGCCGCCTGGATGCCGGTGGCGGTCAGGGTGGCGACGCCCAGCAGGACGAAGCCCATGTGCCCGACGCTGGAGTACGCGATCAACCGTTTCAGTTCCGTCTGGGCCAGGCAGACCAGCGAGCCGATCAGGATGGCGGCGACGGCGAGCACACCGAGCACCGGCGCGGCCCACCGGGCGCCCTCGGGGGCCACCCCGACGGCGACCCGGATCAGGCCGTACGTGCCCATCTTGAGCAGCACCCCGGCGAGCAGCACGCTGCCGACGGTGGGTGCCTGGGTATGCGCGTCGGGCAGCCACGAGTGCAGCGGCCACAGCGGACTCTTCACCGCGAAGGCCAACGCGAGCAGAGTGAAGGCGGCGAGCTGCGTGGCGCGGGACAGCTCCGTGCCGCCGGTCAGCGCCACGATGTCGGCGGTGCCGGCGGCGGCCACCACGACGTACACGCCGACCAGCAGCAGCACCGAGCCGAACAGGGTGTAGAGGGCGAACTTCCGCCCGGCCCGCCGCCGCGCGTCCAGCGACACCGGGTCCGTGCCGTCGCCGCCCCAGCCGACGATGATCGCGTACATCGGCAGCAGGACGACCTCGAAGAAGAGGAAGAACAACACCAGGTCGAGGGCGAGGAAGGTACCCAGGATGCCGACCTCGACCACCAGCAGCAGCGCCACCAGAGCCCGACCGCTGCCACCACCCGGCACCCGCCAGAGGCTGTATCCGCAGCACAACAGCGTGAGCAGGGCGGTGAGCACCACCAACGGCCAGGAGATGCCGTCCACGCCCAGATGGAAGCGCAGGTCCAGTCCCGGCACCCAGGGCAGGTCGACCGCGTGCCAGGGACGCACCACGCCTGCGGCATCCGGCGGTGCGTACGCCGACCAGCCGGCCGCCCGCCCGCCGAGCAGCGCCACCGCCACGACGAGGGTCAGCGCGGCGGCCACGGTGCCCACGATCCGGGCCGCCCGATCGCGGGGGGTGGCCGCCACCGCCAGCGCGCCGAGCGCCGGCACCGCGAGCACCGCCACCAGTAGGAACTCCCCGGCGCTCATGCCGGCCCTCCGCTGCGCTGCGGGACGGCACGAGGCACCGAAACGCCGAACCGATGATTCACTCGCTGACGCTCGCTCATGCCGGCCCTCCGCTGCGCTGCGGGACGGCACGAGACACCGAAACGCCGAACCGATGATTCACTCGCTGACGCTCGCTCATGCCGTCGCTCCGATCAGGGCCGCGGCCAGACCGATCAGCAGCGCGCCGGCCAGCACCGCGGTGGCAGCCCGGGGCAACGCCGCCCGGTGCAGGACGCCCAGGCCGCCGCCGAGAGCGCGGGCGGCGCGTCCGGTGCCGGTGACCACACCGTCCACCACCCGTTCGTCGGTGGCGCGCGCCATCCGCGCCACCGACGTCGTCGGTCGTACGACGAGGGTGTGTTGGACGTCGTCCAGCCGGAACGCGCGGGCGAAGACCGGCCGCAGCGGACCCAGCGCCGCCGCCGGATCGGCGGTGCGGTCCCGTCGCCAGCCGGCCCACGCCAGTCCGGCGCCGATCACGAGCAGTGCCAGCGGCAGCAGCACGGTCGGGGTGAGGTGGATCAGCCCGTCCGCCGGCATCAGATCCGACATGGCGTCGGACCCGATCGGCGGAGCGGACTGCAGGTGGCGGGAGAACCAGCCCGGAAAGCCGGCCAGGCCGAGCAGGGCCGCCGGTACGGTCAACGCCAGCACCGGCCAGCGGAGTACCGCCGGCGGGTCATGCGGCTGGGGCAGCGGGGTGCGGGCGGTGCCGAAGAAGGTACGCAGCAGCAGCCGGGTGGCGTACCAGGCGGTGACGGCGACACCGACAAGCGCGGCGAGCCAGACCAGCCAACCCAGCCAGGCCGGTGCCGGTCCGTCGCCGTGCAGGGCGGCCTGCTCGGCGGCGGCGAGCACGCCCTCCTTGCTCCAGAAGCCGGACAGCGGCGGTACGCCGGCCAGCGCGCCGAGCCCGACGAGCGTGCACCAGAAGGTCACCGGCATGTCGCGCCGCAGCCCACCCATCCGGGACATCAGCGTGGTGCCGACCGCGTGGATCACGGCACCGGCGGCGAGGAACAGCAGCGCCTTGAACGCCGCGTGGGTGAGCAGGTGGAACAGGGCGGCCGGTGGGGAACCGACGGCGAGCGCGCCGGTCATGTAGCCGATCTGCGAGACCGTCGACCAGGCGAGCACCCGCTTGATGTCGTCCTGCGCGGTGGCGGCCAGCGCGCCGAGCAGCAGGGTCACCGAGGCCAGCACGCCGAGCACGACGAGCGCGGTGGGCGTGGCCTCGAACAGCGGCCACAGTCGGGTTACCGCGTACACGCCGGCGGCGACCATGGTCGCGGCGTGGATCAGCGCGGAGATCGGGGTCGGGCCGGCCATCGCGTCGGGCAGCCAGGTGTGCAGCGGGAACTGGGCGCTCTTGCCGGCCACCCCGGCGAGCAGCAGCAGGCAGGCGGCGGTGAGGGTGGTGGTGCCGTGGTCGTGGGCGAGCACGTCGGCGATCCGGAAGCTGCCCGCCGAGACGCCGAGCAGGGCGATGCCGAGCAGGAACCCGACGTCGCCGACCCGGGTGACCAGGAACGCCTTCATCGCGGCGGCCGGTGCCTCCGGCAGCCGCCGGTCGTGGGCGATGAGCAGGTACGAGCAGAGGCCCATCACCTCCCAGCCGACCAGCAGCAGGATCAGGTCTCCGGAGACCACCACCAGCAGCATGGCGGCGGTGAAGAGGCTGACCTGTGCCGCGTACGGCGGGTAACGGTGGTCGGGCTCCTCGGGCGGCCCCTGCCGGAGGTAGCCGGTCGAATAGATCTGCACGGCCAGGGCGACCGCGGTGACCGCGACGGCGACCAGGGCGGCGGCGCCGTCGAGGCGTACCCCTAGGGTGACGGTGAGCCCACCCAGCTCGATCCAGGTGGTCGAGGACTCGGCCGGGCCGTCCAGGGTGACCAGCAGGGCCACCGCCAGGGCGAGGGCACCGCTCGCGCCGGCGATGCCGAGGGCGGCGGCCAGGCGGCGGGCCGTCGCCTCACCGATGGCCCCACCCCGCGGCGATGGTGGCAGCAGCAGGCCGGTCAGGCCGGCGGTCACCGGTACGAGCGGCAGCAGCGCGCCCAGCAGCGTCGAGGTGTTCACCGCTGGCCCTCCGGCTCGTCACCGCAACCGTGTCGACCGTCCGGGCCGGCAGCGATCGGGCCGGCTCCGGTGGGAGCGATCGGGCCGGCAGCGACCGGCACCGGCTCGTCGGCCGGACGCTCGGCCAACGGGATCTCGTCGACGGTGACGCTGGCCCGCATCCGGTAGAGCTGGAGGACGATCGCCAACCCGACCCCGATCTCGGCGGCGGCCAGCACGATCACGAAGAGCGCGAAGACCTGCCCGCCGTGCGGCAGCACCGCCTTCGCCGTGGTGTCGGCGGTGACCAGGATCAGGTTCACCGCGTTGAGCATCAACTCGACGGCCATCAGCACCAGCACCGCGTTGCGCCGCCGCAGCACGCCGTAAACGCCGAGGCCGAACAGGAGCGCGGCGGTGACGTACGGGATGACGGGTCTCACCGCGACCGCCCCCGATCACCCGGCGTTGCGTCCCCGGTGGCGCCGATGTCGGGGCGGGACAGCACGATGGCGCCGACGAGCGCGGAGAGCAGCAGCACCGACAGCACCTCGAAGGGCAGCACCCAGTTGCCGAAGACCTGTTCACCGAGGCGCTCGGCGGTGCCCGCCTCGGGTAGCTCCACCGCCGTCCAGCGGTACGCGTCGACGAGCAGCGCCGCTAACCCGAGCCCGGACCCACCGCCGATCAACGCGGCCGGCCAGCCGGGACGGTCCAGATCGTCGGAGGCGCCGATCGGCGCGCGGGTCAGCATCACGGCGAACAACAGCAGCACCACCACCGCGCCGACGTAGATGAGCACCTGCACCCAGGCGACCAGTTCGGCGGCGAGCACCAGGTACATGCCGGCCACCGCGCCGAGGCAGACCACCAGGTAGAGCCCGGCGCGGACCAGGTGCCGGGTGGCCACCACCAGCGCCGCCGAGCCGACCGCCACCGCGCCGAGGGCGAGCAGCAGCACGTCCACCCCGGTCACGCGGGCGTGCCTTCGTCGTCGGCGGCGCGGGGTGGCGCGGGCCGGCGCTCGGGGCGTACCGCCGGGGTGGTCGGGCGGGCGGCGGGCGCGGCCGGGACGGCCGCCTTGCGCGCGGCGGCGGTCTCCTCCTTGGCCGGTTCGCCGTTCGGGTCGTGGGCCGGTGGCGGCGGCACCGTGGCCATCCACTCGCCCAGGTGGTCCTTGTCGTGCAGCAGGTCCTTGATGTCGTACTCGGCGTACTCGAACTCCGGCGACCAGTAGAGCGCGTCGAAGGGGCAGACCTCGATGCAGATGCCGCAGTACATGCAGAGCGAGAAGTCGATGTCGAAGCGGTCGAGCACGTTGCGCTGCCGGGCCCGGGCCGCCCCCGGCACCGCCACCTCCTCCTTGTGCGAGTCGATGTAGATGCACCAGTCCGGACACTCGCGGGCGCAGAGCATGCAGACCGTGCAGTTCTCCTCCAGCAGCGCGATCACCCCGCGGGACCGAGGCGGCAGCTCGGGGGCGACGTCCGGGTACTGCGCCGTGGTGGCGCGTTTCGTCATCGTCTTCAACGTGACGGCGAGCCCCTTGACCAGGCCGCTGCCGGGCAGGCCGGTCGCCTCGCTTCGCTCGCGCTCGCTCATGCCGAACATCCTGCCCTGTGAGCACGGCGTGCGCGACCACCCCCCGGAGGTAGCCGGTAGTACGGTGGCTGCGGGGAAAACGACGCACCGGAAAGGACCCGTCGATGACCGCCGCGCTGCACGACGACCACCTGGCGCCGGGCGAGTGGACGACGGACGCCCTCGACCGCCTGCCCGACGACGGACGCCGCCGTGAACTCCTGGACGGCCAACTGATCGTGTCGCCCTCCCTCACGCGACTGCACCAATCCATCGCAATGCTGCTCGGCGCCGCCTTGCAGGAGACCTGCCCCGCCGAGTTCGACGTCACCCAGGGGGTGTCGGTGCGGATGTCCCGCAGCCGATCCCTCATTCCCGACCTGCTGGTCACCGAGCTGGATGCGGCTGCCCGCAACCCCTCCTCCTACCTGCCGAGCGAGGTTCTGCTGGTGGTGGAGATCGTCTCGGAGCGGACCCGCAGCATCGACCGGGTGCTCAAGCCGGCGCTCTACGCCGAGGCGGACATTCCCTTCTTCTGGCGGATCGAGACCGAGACGGGGATCGTGGTGCACGCCCACCGGCTCGACCCGGTCAAGCGCGTCTACGTCGAGCACGCCCGGATGAGCGACGGCATCCTGCTGGCCGACCCGTGGGAGATGGACATCCCGCTCGACCGGATCACCCCTCGGTCACGCTGAGCGGGCCACGCCGGCCCGGCTCCCGCCCGCCGCCCGGTCACCGGGCCGGTCGGATGAAGATCCGCCATGATGGGGTGCGGACGTGACGGGCACACCCTGGGGGCGACATGGGCGAGGACGGTAAGGGCACCGGCGGCAAGTACGTCGAGCCGGGTGAGTTCAAGCGGGACCAGAACTACATCACCAGCCGGATCACCGCCGACGGACGGGACGGCTATCCGGTCGAGCCGGGTCGCTACCGGCTGGTGGTCAGCCGCGCCTGCCCGTGGGCCAACCGGCTGATCATCGTGCGGCGACTGCTGGGCCTGGAGGACGCCATCTCGATGGGCGTCGCCGGTCCGACGCACGACGCGCGGAGCTGGACGTTCGATCTCGACCCGGACGGGCGGGACCCGGTGCTCGGCATCGAGCGCATCCAGGAGGCGTACTTCGCCCGCTACCCGGACTATCCCCGGGGCATCACCGTGCCGGCCCTCGTGGACGTGCCCACCGGTCAGGTGGTGACCAACGACTACGCCCAGATGAGCCTGGACCTGTCCACCGAGTGGACCGCGTACCACCGGCCCGGTGCGCCGCAGCTCTACCCGGAACACCTGCGCGCCGAGATCGACGAGGTCAACGCGGTGGTCTTCGCCGACGTCAACAACGGCGTCTACCGGTGTGGCTTCGCCGGCAGCCAGGAGGCGTACGAGCGGGCGTACCGGCGGCTGTTCGACCGGCTGGACTGGCTCAGTGAGCGACTGACCGGGCAGCGTTACCTGGTCGGCGACACGATCACCGAGGCCGACGTACGGCTGTTCACCACGCTGGTCCGCTTCGACCCGGTCTACCACGGCCACTTCAAGTGCAACCGGCAGAAGCTCAGCGAGATGCCGGTGCTGTGGGCGTACGCGCGGGACCTGTTCACCACGCCCGGCTTCGGTGACACGATCGACTTCGATCACATCAAGCGGCACTACTACGAGGTGCACCGGGACATCAACCCGACCGGCGTGGTGCCGCTCGGCCCCGACCTGTCGAACTGGCTGGAGCCCCACGACCGCGAGTCCCTCGGCGGCCACCCCTTCGGCACCGGCACCCCACCCGAACCCCCCACCCCCACCGAACGGGTAAACCCCACCCACACCCCCCTGGGCTGACCACCCCCAACCATCGCGTTGATCAAGAAGTTTGCGTCTCTGTCAGCTCGAAATCGGACGCAAACTTCTTGATCAACGGATCGTCATGGGGTGGTGGTCGGGAGTTCGGTCAGAGGGCGATGCGGATGGCGGCGGTCAGGACCAGTTGGGCGAGGGCGGCGGGGACCAGGACGAGCCAGCAGAGGCGTTGGAGCTGGTCCTCGCGGAGGCGGGGGTAGGAGACCCGGAGCCAGATGATCACGAAGCTGACGGCGGCGACCTTGAGCAGGGTCCAGAGCCAGCCGAGCTGGGCGTCGGCGAACGGGCCCTGCCAGCCGCCGAGGAACAGCACGGTGGTGAGCGCGGCGATCACCACGATGCCGACGTACTCGGCCAGCAGCAGGAACGCGAAACGCAGGCCGGTGTACTCGGTCAGGTAGCCGAAGACCAGCTCCGAGTCGGCGACCGGCATGTCGAAGGGCGGCCGGCGGATCTCGGCCAGCCCGGCCACGAAGAAGATCACCATCGCCGGTGCCTGCCAGAGCAGCCACCACGGCTGCCACGCCTCGACGATGCCGGAGAGGCTGAGCGTCCCGGCGGCCATCGCCACCGACGCGGCGGCCAGCACCAGCGGCAGCTCGTAGCCGAGCAGTTGTGCCGCACCGCGCAGTCCACCGAGCAGGCTGTACTTGTTGGCCGAGGCCCAGGCGGACATCAGCACGGCCAGCACGCCCACCCCGACCACCGCCAGCACGAAGAACAGCCCGACGTCGAGCGGCTGCCCGACCAGGTCGTTCGGGCCGAGCGGGATCACCAGCAGGGCCAGCAGGTACGGCACCAGCGCCACCGCCGGAGCCAACCGGAACACCGGTCGGTCGGCCGCGCGCGGGGTGACGTCCTCCTTCTGGACGAACTTCACCCCGTCGGCGATCAACTGCGCCCAGCCGTGGAACCCGCCCGCGTACATCGGGCCGAGCCGGCCCTGCATGTGCGCCATCACCTTGTGCTCCGCCTGGCCCACCAGCAGCGGCAGGACGAGGAAGGCGGCCAGCACCCCACCGATCCGGACAACCAGTTCCAGCCAGAGCGGCATCAGGCCCCACCTCCGTCATCCGGTGCCGGTCCGCCCTCGGATGCCGGCCGATCCTCGGCCGTCGGGCCACCGGCGCCAGTCCGGGGGGCCGGCGACTCCCCGGTGGAGTCGGCATCCCGAGGGGTACGCGGCCCGCGGGCACCCGGTGCCGGGCGGGCCGGGCGCTCCCGGGCCGGGCGGGCCGGGGTGCCGCCGCGCGGGCCCTCCCCCACGCCGCCGGCACCGGCGGGCGTCGGCACGACTCCCCACTCGCCCGGCGCGGGCACGCCGGGAGGTCGGATCGGGCGGCGTCCACCCCCGGCCTCCGACTCACCCGGCTCCTTCGCGCCCGGCCAGGGCTTCGCCACCCGGGACGCCAGCACGAACTCCTTGCGCAGCGGATGCCCCTCGAACTCGGGCGGCAGCAGCAGCGGGCGCAGGTCGGCGTGCCCGGCGAAGTCGATGCCGAACATCTCGTGGGTCTCCCGCTCGTGCCAGGCGGCACCCGGGTAGACCGCCACCACGGAGTCCACGGTCGGTGTGTCGCGGGGTACCCGGGTCCGCACCAGCACCCCGTGCCGGTGCGCGGTGGACCAGAGATGAGCCACCACGTCGAACCCGTCGACCAGCTCGTCGACCGCCGACAACCAGTCGAAGTAGTCGCAGGCCAGCGCGGTGTCGTCCCGGGCGGCCAGCAGCGCGGCCCGCCAGGCGTGCGGGGGTACGTCGACGGTGGCCCGGGCATGGACCTGACCGCCGGAGACCGTCGCGGTGGCCTCGACGGGCGCGAGCAGCGCGACGAGCCGTTGGCCGACCTCTTCCGGTGTCATGCCGCTGATCCTAGGCCCTGCGGCCGGCGTCCCCGGTCGAGCGGAGGCGGCACCGGACGGCGGCCGGCCCGGTGCACGCAACCGGCCCGGTACGCGCGGCCGGCCCGGTACGCGCGGCCGGCCCGGTGCACGCGGGCGGGTGACTCCGGTGCGCTTCGCCGGTGCCGCCCGTCGGTGACCACCAGGATGGACCTGTGCGCGCTGTGACCGTCATTCCCGGAGTACCCGGCTCGCTGCGGCTGCTCGACGACTACCCGGAACCGGCACCCGAGGAGGGGCCGATCCTGGTGGAGGCCCTCTCGGTGGGCGTCTGCGGCACCGACATCGAGATCATCGAGGGGCAGTACGGCGAGGCGCCGCCCGGCACCGATCATCTGGTGCTCGGGCACGAGTCACTCGGTCGGGTGCTGGAGGATCCGACCGGCACCCGCCAGCCGGGCGACCTGGTGGCCGGGATCGTCCGGCATCCCGATCCGATGCCCTGCCCGAACTGCGCGGTCGGTGAGTGGGACATGTGCCGCAACGGCCTGTTCACCGAGCACGGCATCAAGGCGCTGCCGGGCTTCGCCCGCGAGCGGTGGCGGTTGCAGCCCCGCTTCGCGGTGGGACTCGACCCCTCGCTGATCGAGGTGGGGATGCTGCTCGAACCGACAAGTGTGATGGTCAAGGCGTGGGACCACGTCGACCGGATCGGCCTGCGGGCGGAGTGGCAGCCCCGCACCGCGCTGATCACCGGTGCCGGGCCGATCGGCCTGCTCGCCGCGCTGCTGGCCAGTCAGCGGGGCCTCTCCGTGCACGTGCTCGACCTGGCCACCGAGGGCCCGAAGCCGGCGCTCGCCGGCGCCCTCGGCGCCACGTACCACTCCGGACCGCTCGACCAACTCGACCTGGAGCCGGACGTCATCGTCGAGTGCACCGGCGCGCCGGTGGTCGTGTTGGAGGCGATGTGCAAGGTCGGTCCCAACGGGATCGTCTGCCTGGCCGGCGTGTCCAGCGGCGGCCGGACGATCGACTTCGACGCCGGCGCGCTGAACCGGACCCTGGTGCTGGAGAACAACGTCGTCTTCGGCTCGGTGAACGCCAACCGGCGGCACTGGGAGGGTGCCGCCGAGGCCCTGTCCAAGGCCGACCCGGCCTGGCTCGCCTCACTGATCACCCGCCGGGTGCCGCTGGCCCAGTACGCCACCGCCTACTCGCCGGGGCCGCAGGACATCAAGGTCGTCCTCGACTTCGCCGCCTGAACGCCCCGCGGGCCCGGGTCAGACGCCGGGCAGCCGGCCGTTGCGGAACAGGTCGACGAAGAGCTGGTGGTCGTGGCGGGCGCGTACCCCGTACGTGTGGGCGAAGTCGACCAGGTGCCCGACGAAACCGGCGGTGTCCGCGTCCACGACGGCGACGATGGCCTCCTCGGTCGAGTAGTCGACCAGGTCGTGGCTGGACTCGTCGTCGGCCACCGAGTGCATCCGGGCGACCGCCCGTCCCAGGTCGGCCAGCACCCCGGCCAGTTCCTCCGACTCGTTGACGTCCGACCAGTCGAGGTCGGCCGCGTACGGGGACACCTCAGCGACGAGTTGACCGACACCATCGAGTTCGGTGAAGCCCAGCCACGGGTCGGCGTGCGCCTGGAGGGCACGCTGCGACTCGGCGGTGCGGTGCCCCTGGTGCCGGAAGTAGCCACGGACCCGCTCGTCGTCGACGTAGCGGGCCACCGCCGGCACCTGAGCCTGCTTCATGTAGATCACGACGTCGTTCTCCAACGCCTGGGTGTGCCCCTCCAGCAGGAGGTTGTACGAGGGCAGGCCGGCCGAGCCGATGCCCACCCCCTTGCGCAGCACCACGTCCTTGATCTGGGCGGCGAGCGGCCGGGCCTGCGTCGCGGCCGGCGGCAGCGTCTCCAGGTACGCCTCGAACGCCGCGCACACCCGCGCCCGCACGTCACCGTCGATCTCGTACACCCCGTCGCCCACGGAGAAGCGCCGCTCGTAGTTGTCGATTGTGGTCTGTCCCCGCAGCAGGTCGACCCGGGTGTTCAGCCGCGCCTGCTGGAGCACCCGGCGCAGCACACCGTCGGCGTTGTCCAGGGTGATCGACCCGATGGCGTCGTCCCCGCCGGCGGCGATGGCCCGCAGTTCGACCAGGTACGCGTTCGCGAAGCAGGTGACCAGGTCGCTGATGACCCGGTCGGAGAGCGCCTTGGTGTAGCCGATCAACGCGACGCTGGCGACGAACCGCCGCAGATCCCAGGTGAACGGCCCGACGTACGCCTCGTCGAAGTCGTTGACGTTGAAGACGAGCTGGCCGGAGCCGTTCATGTAGGTGCCGAAGTTCTCCGCGTGCAGGTCGCCGTGGATCCACACCCGGCTGGTCCGCGCGTCCAGGAAGCGGTCGTCGGCGAAGTCGCCCCGCTGGTCGGCGTAGAAGAGGCTGGCACTGCCCCGGTAGAAGGCGAACGGCGAGGCGGCCATCTTGCGGAACTTGCGCCGGAAGGCGGCCGGGTCGAGCGCCATCAGGGTGCCGAACTCCTCGGTCAGCACCTCGACGATGAAGGCGGAACGCTGCTCGGCGACGTCGGTCATGATCCGTACGCTAGCGAAGCCACACCACCCGGACGGCCAGCCGAGCGACCGGTCTCGCCGGACCGACCGGACCGTGGCCCGCACCCGGCCGGGCAGCTCCGCCGGTCAGGAATTCGGTGGACGCACCGGCGGTGCGGTCAGCGAGGCGACCGAGCGGGCGGGGGCACCGTCGCGGGGCGCGGCGTCGACCGGTGGGGCGAGCGGGTCGGTGCGGGGCACCCCGCCGATGCCGGACTGCTCGGCGGCGATCTTCTCCTGGAGCCGGAGGATGCCGTGCAGCAGCGCCTCCGGCCGGGGCGGGCAGCCGGGCACGTACACGTCGACCGGGATGAGCTGGTCGACTCCCTTGGTCACCGAGTACGAGTCCCAGTACGGGCCGCCGCAGTTGGAGCAGGCACCGAACGAGATCACGTACTTCGGCTCGGGCATCTGGTCGTAGAGCCGCTTGATCGCCGGAGCCATCTTGTCGGTGACGGTGCCGGAGACCACCATCAGGTCGGCCTGCCGGGGGCCGTGCGCGAACGGGATCACGCCCAGCCGCATGAAGTCGTGCCGGGACATGCTCGTCGCGATGAACTCGATGGCGCAACAGGCCAGGCCGAAGTTGAAGACCCAGAGCGAGTAGCGCCGGCCCCAGTTGAGCACGAACCGGATCGGCTCACCGAGCACCGCAGGCAGCTGCACGACCGCTCCCCCTCCCGTCCCCGACAGTCAACCACAGCGACCCGACGTCTGCGGTGGCCGCTGCCCGGCGACGGGGGTTGCCGAACGGTGCGCGACCAGGGACCGGTGGGCGCTACCACGCGGGACGTTGCAGCAGGCTGACGAACTCGACGAGCAGCCGTTCACGCAACGCCGGTGGGGCGGCGTCGAGCAGCGCGTTGACCGGGGCCATCCGCTCCGGCAGCCCACCGCCCGGGCCCAGCCCGAGGCCGGCGGCGAGCCCGGCGACCAGGTCGCCGGTGAGCTCCTCCGGCGCCAGCGTGCCGGCCAGGGCCCGCAGGTGCGGCGGCAACCCGACCGGGCCCGCCGCGCGGGCGGCGGCGACCGCGGCGGCCAGGTCGGGGCCGAACTCCGTCGCCCGGGGCGCCACCGCGGCGGTCACGGTGAGGTGCACGCTGGGCGGCAGGCCGGCGTACGACAGCTGGGGCTGGGTGTGCCAGCCCCGCGCGGCCAACTCGTCGACCAGCACGAACAGGTCCGGCCCGGTGTCGGTGGCGGTGAAGCAGACCACCGTCGACTCCGGCTCGGCGACCAGCCGCAACCCGTCGGTTCCGCGTACCGCCTCGGCCAGGGTGCACACCGCCGCCCAGGTGGCGCGGGTCAGCTCCAGGTAGCCGTCGTCACCGAGGTGCCGCACCGTGGCGTACGCGGCGGCGATCGGCCCACCGGATCGGGTGGAGGAGATCACTGGGTTGATCATGGTGTACCCGGGCCAGTCGGCGTACGCGAAGTACTGCGGAGCACGCAGGTGCGGATCGCGGTGCAGCAGCACCGACACGCCCTTCGGCGCGTACGCGTACTTGTGCAGGTCCACCGAGATCGAGGTGACGCCGGGCACGGACAGGTCGAACGGGGGCACCGGCAGGCCGAGGCGCCGCAGGTACGGCAGCGTCCAGCCGCCGAAGCAGGCGTCCACGTGGCAACGGATCCCGGCGGTGGCGGCCACCTCGGCGATCTGTTCGACCGGGTCCACGACGCCGTGCGCGTACGAGGGGGCGGAGCAGGCCACCAGCACCGTCTCCGGCCGCAGGGCGGCGGCCACGTCGGCGACGGCCGGCCGCAGGGTGCTCGGGTCGACCGGCACGGTGTCGAGTTCCACCCGCAGGTAGTGGGCCGCCTTGGCGAAGGCGGCATGGGCGCTGGCCGGTACCACGATCCGGGGTGCCGCGATGTCCGGCCGGGCGTCCCGGGCGGTCTTCACGGCCAGGATGAGCGACTCGGTGCCGCCGCTGGTGACGCTGCCGACGACGTCCGCAGCGGTGGTGCCCGGTCCGCCGCCGAGTAGCCGCGCCGCCGCCGCGACAAGCGTGTTCTCCATGGCCAGCAGGGACGGGAAGGCGGTCGGGTCGAGCCCGTTGACGTGGGCGCTCTCGGCGTGAGCGGCGGCGGCGAGCGCGTCCAGCCCGGGCACCGCGGGGTCGTACACGTACGCGAACAGCCGTCCCCCGTGCGTCGGCCGATCCATCGCCCGCAGCTCCCGGATCTCCGCCAGCACCTGCTCCGCCGGCATCCCGCCCGGCCGATTCTCGTCGATCATGAAGTTGTGGCGCCCTTTCCGTGGTTTCCTGCGGCTTTTGTACCTACCACAACTGCATGATCGGCGGTGGCTGGGGGCGGAGTGGGGGTGGAGAGGCGGGCGGGGGTGAGGTCGTAGGGGCGGAGCAGGAGGGTGGCCAGGCCGATCAGGAGGGCGGGGAGGACCGTGAAGCCGAGCAGGACGCCGAGGCGGGCGGTGTCGGACTGGGCGGCGGAGGTCCCGGTGGTGGAGGAGACGTAGCCGGTGAGGGCGAGCACCAGCCCGTAGATGCCGGGGCCGAGGGCCAGCCCGAAGGTCTCACCGGCCGTCCACACGCCGGTGAAGACCCCGGCCTGCCGGCGGCCGGTGCGCGCGGTGTCGTACGCGATGCAGTCCGGGAGCATGGCCAGCGCGAACACCTGCTGTCCGGCGTACCCGACGCCGAGGAGCGCGACCAGCAGGTAGACCAGGGCGGCCGGCAGCACCGGTGCGGCGACCAACGCCAGTCCGCCGGCCGCCAGGATCAGCGACGCCGCCACCAGGGCGGCGAGCTTGCCCACCCGCGCACCCACCCGGGACCAGAGCGGCATCACCACCAGCGCCGGGCCGACGAAGCAGACGAAGAGCACCGTCGGGCCGGTCGTCGGGTCTTCCAGCACGTGGTCGGCGAAGTACTGGACCCCGGCGAGGATGGTGGCCACCCCGGCGGACTGCACCACGAAGCAGAGCAGCAGCGCCCGGAAGGGCCGGTTGCGGGCGGCGACGGCGAGTTGGGCGCGCAGGGTCGGCTCGCTCTCGCCGACCGTGCCCTGTGGGGCGGACCTGGTGCCGAGGAAGGCGCCGACGGCGCCGAGCGCGATGAGGGCGGCCACGAAGACGCCCATCCACCGGTGCCCGGGAACACCACCGCCGGCCGCGTCGCGCACCAGCGGCGCCACCGCACCGGCGACCAGGATGGCCAGCGCCAGCACCGCGATCCGCCAGGTCATCATCCGGGTACGTTCGGCGTAGTCACTTGTCAGCTCGGCCGGCATCGCCACGTACGGCACCTGGAAGAAGGCGAACGCGGTCGCCGTGGCCAGGAACGCGACGGCGACGTACGCCCCGGACGCGGGACCGGCTCCGAACGGCGCGGCGAAGATGGCCCCGAAGAGGACGGCAAGTGCCAGCCCACCGAAGAGCAGGTACGGACGACGGGCCCCCCAGCGCGACCGGGTGCGGTCGGAGATTCGCCCGGCGACCGGGTTGACCAGCACGTCCCACGCCTTCGGCAGCAGCACCAGCAGGGCGGCCACCCCGGCGGCCACTCCGAGCGTGTCGGTGAGGTAGGGCAGCAGCAGCAGACCCGGCACGGTGCCGAAGGCCCCGGTCGCCAGCGAGCCGAGCGCGTAGCCGGCGTGCACCCCACGGGGCAGCGCGCCGGTCCCCTGCGGGGCCATGCCGGCAGCGCCCGCCGTGGGCGCGGCACCGGAGGCGGCCGACGGGGGCACGACGGCGGATGCCGTGCCGGGGGCCGTGGGCGCGGCACCGGAAGCGGTCGACGGCGGAACGGCGGCGGGTGCCGTGCCGGGGGCCACCGGACCGGCAGCGGGCGCGGGCTGTCCGGGGATGGGCGTGGGGCCGGAGCCACCCGGCAGCGCGGTCATGGGGCCGAATATTACTCACGTTATGGCGGGGGTCACATCCCCTGCCCGGGCCACCACCCGGCCGACCGCAGGTCCACCCCGGTACCGCGCAGCGGCGTCCCCTCGGCGAGCCAGCGCGCCCGCGCCTCGCGGGCCAGCCGGGGCGGCAGTCCGCCGGACGCGTTCACCACCCGGTGCCACGGGGCCGCACCACCGTGGCGTGCCATGATCGCCCCGATCAGCCGGGCCGACGCCCGCCCGGAGCGCTCAGCCAACGCGTCGGCCACCGCCCCGTACGACATCACCCGGCCGGGCGGGATCCGGTCGACCAGTTCCAGCACCGCCTCGACGTACTCGTCAGGTGTCACAAGCGGCCAGACTATGGGAACGGCGGCGGGGCACGCCGCGACGACAGCGCAGAATGGGCGGGTGCGCGACGCAGTCACCACGGCCCGGCGGGTCGTTGTCAAGATCGGGTCCTCCTCGTTGACCAGCGCCACCGGCGGCCTGGACGACGGGCGGGTGGACGCGCTCGTCGACGCCCTCGGGCTACGGGCCACCGACGGCCGCGAGGTGGTGCTGGTCTCATCCGGCGCGATCGCCGCCGGCCTCGCCCCGCTCGGGCTGGCCCGGCGACCGCGTGACCTGGCCACCCAGCAGGCCGCCGCCAGCGTCGGCCAGGGCCAGCTGATCGGGCGGTACGCGACCGCCTTCGCCCGGCACGGCCGCACCGTGGGCCAGGTGCTGCTCACCGTCGACGACGTGACCCGGCGGGCCCACTACCGCAACGCGTACCGCACTCTGCGCAAGCTGCTCGACCTGCGGGCGGTGCCGATCGTCAACGAGAACGACACGGTCGCCACCGAGGAGATCCGGTTCGGCGACAACGACCGGCTGGCCGCGCTGGTGGCCGCGCTCGTCGACGCCGACCTGCTGGTACTCCTCTCCGACGTCGACGCGCTCTGGACCGGTGACCCGACCCGACCCGGCTCCCGCCGCATCGCCGAGGTACGCGACGAGGCGGATCTGCTCGGTGTCGAGATCGGCGGCAGCGGCCGGGCGGGGGTCGGCACCGGCGGCATGGTGACCAAGGTCGAGGCGGCCCGGATCGCCACCGGCTTCGGCATCCCGGTGGTGCTCACCTCCGCCACCCAGGCGGTCGCCGCGCTGGCCGGCGAGCCGGTCGGCACCTTCTTCCACCCCAGCCTCCGGCGACCCGCCGCCCGGCTGTTCTGGCTCGCCCACGCCACCGCACCCCGGGGGCGACTGCACCTCGACCCGGGCGCGGTGGCCGCCGTGGTGGGCCGACGCAAGTCGCTGCTGCCGGCCGGGATCACCGCCGTGGACGGTGCGTTCACCGCCGGCGACCCGGTCGACCTCGTCGACACCTCCGGCGCACCGGTGGCCCGGGGGCTGGTCAACTACGACGCGATCGAGCTGCCCGGCCTGCTCGGGCGGTCGACCGCCGACCTCGCCGCGGCGCTCGGCCCGGCGTACGAACGGGAGGTCGTCCACCGCGACGACCTGGTGCTGCTGTGAATCGCCCGACCAGGGCCGACACCTGAGGAGTGGAAGATGAGCGTGAGCGAGCAGGCCCGCCGGGCGCGAGCGGCGGCGGAGACGCTTGCCGTGGCCACGCGTACCGCCAAGGACGCCGCGCTGCACGCGATGGCCGACGCGCTGGTGGCGGGTACGCCGGAGATCCTCGCCGCGAACGCCGCGGACCTCGCGGCCGGGCGGGACGCCGGGCTGAGCGCGGCCGTGCTGGACCGGCTCGCCCTCGACGAGGGGCGGGTTGCCGGCATCGCCGACGCGCTGCGCCAGATGGCCGCGCTGCCCGACCCGGTGGGCGAGGTGGTCCGCGGCTCGACTCTGCCCAACGGGCTGGAGCTACGGCAGGTCCGGGTGCCGTTCGGGGTGGTCGGCATCATCTACGAAGGTCGGCCCAACGTGACTGTCGACGCCGCCGGGATCTGCCTGAAGGCCGGCAACGCCGCGCTGCTGCGCGGCTCCTCCTCGGCCGCGCACTCCAACGCGGCCCTGGTCACGGTGCTGCGTGCCGCGATCGACCGGGCCGGCCTCCCCGCCGACCTGGTGCAACTGGTCGACGCCAGCACCCGCGACTCGGTCAAGGAGTTGATGCGCGCCCGAGGGCTCGTCGACGTGCTGATTCCTCGTGGCGGAGCATCGCTGATCCGTACCGTGGTCGAGGAGTCGACGGTGCCGGTGATCGAGACCGGGGTGGGCAACTGCCACGTCTACGTGGACGCCGCCGCCGACCTGCCGATGGCCGTGGCGATCACCCTGAACGCCAAGACGCAGCGGCTGTCCACCTGCTGCACCGCCGAGTCGCTGCTGGTGCACGCCGACATCGCCGACGCCTTCCTGCCCGCGATGCTCGCCGCGTTCGCCGAGGCCGGGGTGACGGTGCACGGCGACGCCCGGGTCGCGGCCCACTCCGACGCGGTGGTGGCGGCCACCGACGACGACTTCGGCACCGAATACCTCAGCGCGGACATCTCCGCCGCCGTCGTCGACTCACTGGACGCGGCGGTCGCGCACATCCGGCGCTACGGCAGCGGCCACACCGAGGCGATCGTCACCGACTCGCAGTCGACCGCCCGCGAGTTCGTGGCCCGGGTGGACTCGGCGGTGGTGATGGTGAACGCCTCGACCCGGTTCACCGACGGCGGCGAGTTCGGCTTCGGCGCGGAGATCGGCATCTCCACCCAGAAGCTGCACGCCCGCGGCCCCATGGGCCTCCCCGAACTGACCAGCACCAAGTACGTGGTAACCGGCACCGGCCACCTCCGCACCTGACCCCCGGGGTCAGCGGAAGGCGCGGATGACGGCGAGGGTGGCGTGTACGTCGAACTGGTGGCCGTCGTCGCTGGTCCAGCCGCCGTCGCTGCGTTGCGTCTCGGTGAGCCGGCGTCGGGCGGCGACAAGCGTCCACTCCTGGTGGTCGACGCCCACCCGGCGCAGCGTGACGGCGAGCCAGGCGGCGTCGGCCGCCGACGCCTGCGGCAACCGCTCCGCCAGCACCGCCTTGATCTGGGCCGACTCGTAGAACATCTGCTGCCGGTGCAGGACGGCCGCGCTGAGCCAACCGGCGGCCAGGAAGGACGGCCAACTGCCGTCCGGGCGTAGGTGGGCGGCGAGCGCCTGGCCGGCCGCGTGCACCACACCGGCGTACGCCCCGCCGACCCGGTGGTCCAACGGGCCGGCGGCCCGCGCGTCCAGGCCCGCCACGGTCAGCCAGAACGCGGCGTTGGCGGTCAGGTACAGCCGCGCCTCCGGGTCACCCGGACGGGCCCACTCGGGCGCGGAGTCCGCGAGGGCCCGGTCCTCCTCCCAGCAACCGTCGGGTTGCTGGCCGGCGGCGAGCCAGTCCAGTGCCCGACGCGCGCTCGGCCGGCCGAGCGCGCCGAGGTCGTCAAGTTCCGCGAGACGGAAGCAGGTCGCGTCGACCGACGCGACCTCGTCCCCCCAGGACGCCGGCCAGCCGCCGCCGAGTGTCTGCCCGACCTCGGCACTGTCGAGCACTTCCGGCGACGGCTGCGTGCCGGTACGCAACCAGGACAGGCGGGCACGCTCCACCGCGTCCCCGTGAGCCACCACGAACCCGATCGCGGCGTCGATGTCGACCACGGCGGCCACGCTACCGGCGCAAACGTGATCTCGCCTCAGGAGGACGGATAGGTGAGATCCGACCGACGGCAGGGTGGCGGCGAAGGGCCCCGCCCCCCATGGAGATGGCGACGGGGCCCCTCGACGGTGGATCAGTACGCGGGCAGCGAGGGATCGATCTGCTTGATCCAGGAGAGCACGCCGCCCTGCACGTGCACCGCGTCGCGGAAACCGGCCGCCTTCAACGCGGCCAACGCTTCGGCGGAGCGGACGCCGGACTTGCAGTGCAGCACGATCTGCCGGTCCTGCGGAAGCTTGGACAGCGCCTCACCGGAGAGGATCTCGCCCTTGGGGATCAGGGTGGCCCCGGGGATACGGACGATCTCGTACTCGGCCGGCTCCCGGACGTCGACGAGGAAGATGTCCTTGCCGGCGTCCTGCCACTCCTTCAGCTCGGACGCGGTGATGGTCGCGTCGACCACCGCCTCCTGGGCCTCCACCGACACCGCGCCGCAGAAGTCCTCGTAGTCCTCCATCAGGTCGGTCAGCGTCGGGTTCTCCCCGCAGAGCACGCAGTTCGGATCCTTCCGGACCTTGATCTTGCGGTAGCTCATCTCCAGGGCGTCGTAGACCATCAACCGGCCGACCAGCGGCTCGCCGATGCCGGCGAGCAGCTTGATCGCCTCGTTGACCTGGATCGAGCCGATCGAGGCGCAGAGCACACCCAGCACGCCGCCCTCGGCGCAGGAGGGCACCATGCCCGGCGGCGGGGGCTCCGGGTAGAGGCAGCGGTAGCAGGGACCGTGCTCGGCCCAGAACACCGACGCCTGGCCGTCGAAGCGGTAGATCGACCCCCAGACGTACGGCTTGCCGAGCAGCACCGCCGCGTCGTTGACCATGTAGCGGGTGGCGAAGTTGTCCGTGCCGTCGACGATCAGGTCGTACTGGGCGAAGATGTCGCGGACGTTGTCCCGGTCCAGCGCGGTGTTGTGGATCTCGACATTCACCAGCGGGTTGATCTCCCGGATGCTCGCCGCGGCCGACTCGGCCTTCGAGCGTCCGACGTCGGAGACCCCGTGGATGATCTGGCGCTGGAGGTTGGACTCGTCGACGGTGTCGAAGTCGATGATGCCCAGCGTGCCGACACCGGCGGCGGCCAGGTACATCAGGGCGGGCGAACCGAGGCCACCCGCGCCGACACAGAGCACCCGGGCGTTCTTCAGCCGCTTCTGCCCGGTGACCCCGACGTCGGGGATGATCAGGTGACGCGAGTAGCGGCGGATCTCGTCAACGGTCAGCTCGGCGGCGGGTTCGACGAGCGGGGGCAACGACACGGTGGACTCCCCGGAATCGATGTGGCGGACAACCGGGCCATTGTCGCTCGCCGACGTGCCCATCGACCATGAGCAGCGACACGTCGCCCGCTATGCGGGAGCGGGAATACCGGCGTGCCGGCGCCCGTCGAGAATCGGCCAGGCGTTCGGCAGGCAGCCATCCAGCCCGTACGTCTGCTGCTGCATGACCGGTGCCGGCTCTCCCGGTGCCGGGCACGTCTCGTGCCCCTCCCCGAATTCGTGCCCGACCTCGTGGTTGATCACGTAGGCCCGGTAGACCTCGAGCGGGGCGCCGTAGTCCGGCACCGCCTCCAGCCAGCGGGCCAGATTGATGATGACCTGCCCGGGCAGCCGGCAGGAGGTGTAGCCCTCGGTACTCAGTCCCCCCTCGGCGCACATCGCCTCGGAGGTTCGCGGGGTGGCCAGGTAGACGGTGAAGTCGGCCGCGTCCGCCTCGGCGATCCGCTGCACCCGCAGCGCCCCGGTGCCGATCCAGCTACGCCGGTCGGCCAGCACCCCGTCGACCACTGCGGCGAAGGCGGCCGGATCCTGGCCGGCGCCCTGCTCCACGGCGACCCGGTAGCGGGCCACCGGACCGCCCTCGCCGTGCACCGGCGAGTGGTCACCGGCCACCGTGAAGCTGCCGTCACCCACCCACGGATACCTGCTCGGCCGGGCCTGCTCGTCGCCACCCGCCCCGGAGGCGACCCGGTTGCCGAAGCCCTGGTCCGGCGCGGCGATCCGCTGACCGGTCCGGACCAGCAGCACCGCCGCGGTGGCGGCCAGCACCAGCACCGTGCCCAGGGTCACGACCACCCGGTGCGGCACCACCGGTCGGCGCTGCCGATCGTTCGTTCCCGGCGGTCGAGCCGAGCGGTCGCAATCGCGCCAAAGGGGCGAAGAGGGCATGACGCCATCGTCGCATCCCTTTCCGGCACATCACCGCGTTTTGATCGCCCGGCTGCCGCTCAGAGTGGCGGGCCCTGGTACCGCCGGCCGTCCAGGTACGGCCACGGGTTCGCGACGCACCCCTTGAGGAAGAGCGTCTGCTGCATCATCACCGGAGCCGGCTCGCCGCGCCCCGGGCAGCGCTCGTGCCGGTTGCCCAGCTCGTGCCCGACCTCGTGATTGACCACGTACGTCCGGTAGAGCGACAGCGGCACCTCGGCCTCGACGAAGTGCGGTACCGACTGCCGCCACCGGTCCAGGTTGATGATCACTTTCCCCGGCGCTCGGCAGGAGGTGTACGGCCGGCCACCGACCCGGATGTCCACCCCTCCGGCGGCGCACATCCGACCCGCCGTCCCGGCCGTGGCCAGGTAGACGGTGAAGTCGTGCCGAGCGGAGCGCTCGACCTGCCGCAGCCGCAGTCGACCACTGTCCACCCAACTGCCCGGGCCGGCCAACGCCGTCCGCACCGCCAGGGCGAACTCGCCCTCGTCCACGCCGGAGCCGGACTCCACCGCCACCCGGTAGCGCCGGAGGTCACCGGCCGTACCCAGCACCGGGCCGGTCCGGTCGTCGTAGCCGAACCGCCCCGGACCGGTCGACGGGATGGAACCGGGCTCCCGCAGGACCGGTGGCGCGGGCGACGGGGACACCGCCACCGGCGACGGTGTCCGCACGGGCGCCGGAGACGACTGGGCCACGGCCGGCCCGGTGACCACCGGTTCGACCTCGTCGGCTGCCCCGGAGCCCACACCGGTGCCGCCGGCCACCATCGCCACCGCGGCACCGACGGCCGCCACCAGCACCGCCACTCGGACCAGCGCACCCGCTCCGAGCCCGCGTCGGCCCGTACGCTCGGCGGGAGCGACCGGAACCCCCGCTCGGTCCCGGTGCCAGAACCTTCGCCGGACGGCATGACGGCCAGCGGAACGAGCCGATCGTCGACGGCTACCAGGGCGGGGCACCCGGTCATCCTGCCAGGTCGGCCCGCCGGGCGGGTTCCCCCGTCTCGGCGAGCAGCCCCAGCACCGCCCGGGCCACCAGGCGTGGCACCTCCAGTTGGGCCACGTGCCCGACCCCGTTGATCATGAGGAGCCGGCTGTCCGGGATCACCCGGGCGGCCTGCGGAGCCACCCGTACGTCGACCAGCCGGTCCTGCCGTCCCCCGATGACCAGCGAGGGTGCGCGCACCGTACCGGCCATCCGCCACAGCGAGCCCGAACCGGGCAGGTACGACCGCACGAAGCTGGAGACCAGGCCACGGAAGGTACGTACGTACGCCGCCGCGTAGTGCGCCGCCTCGTAGCGGACCCGGATCTCCTCCAGCGCCTCGCGCCGACGCTGGTCGCTGATCCGGCTGAGATCGGCCACACACGCCTCCATCACCTGCTGGGCCATCACCTCCGGGGCGAGTTGGGCCAGCCGCCAGGCGGCCACCCGTTCGCCCCGGGGGATCGCCAGCAGGGGCAGCATCCGTCCCTGCAACGACCGACGGAAGTCGAGAAACGGCAGGGCCGGCGACACCAGGGTCAGCGTCCGGACCAGATCCGGCCGGAGGGCCGCCACCCGCACCGAGATCGCGCCGCCCAGCGAGTTGCCGAACAGGTGCACCGGCCCGCGGTCGGAGTACTCGATCCAGCGGATCACCCGGTCCGCGAAGACCGGCACGGTGTAGCGCCGGCCCGGCTCGCTGCGACCGAAGCCGGGCAGGTCGATCGCCTGACCGTCGAGCCGATCGGCGAGCAGGCCGGCCAGGTCGGTCCAGTTCTGCGACGAGCCGCCAAGGCCGTGCACGTACAACGCCGGTTCGGCGTTCGGGCCGGTGGCCGGTGTCTCCCGGACGTAGGTGACAGCTCCGTCCAGTCGCACCTCCCGCCCCGGCCAGGGCGGCGGAACCGAGTGAGCGGGCAACAGCCGTTCGGGCCAGAGGGTGGCAGGCTTCACCGTTCCAGTCTGCCTGGAACGGCTCACGCCAGCAGCGCCTCCAGTCGACGGTTGACCGCGGCCAGGGTCGCCCGCACCACCGCCTGCCGGGGATCGCCGGCCACCAGGGCGGACCCGGCCAACTGCTCGACCCACCCGTCGCAGACCAGCAGCACCACCACGGTGGCCACCTCGCAGTTGCCGAACGGCACCACCGCGGCGTGCTCCACGAAACACCGTCCACGTTCCGCCGTGGGACCGACGGCGTAGAGAAGCTCGTCGATCGCTGCCGCCGCGGCGACTCCGCACAACCGCAGCACGAAGCCGTCCACGGCGGGCCCGGTGGCGTACCCCGAGGCGTTCCGGTTGCCCGCGACCAGCCGGACCTCGACGTTGGCGTCGAGCCCGAACGTGCTCACCTGGACGTGGTCGAGCACCACCCGGGGGCCCGGCACCCCACCGGTGTCCAGCGGCCGCGACGGCGCGGACTCGGTCGTGGTGAGTTGCCCGCCGGAGTAGGACGCACCGAGGGTCGCCGGGCTGCCGGGCGCACCAGACTCGTCGACGACCGCCCGACCCCGGTTCGGGGCCGGTGACTGCCGGCGCCGCCGGGTGGTCTCCGGCACGGTCTCCGGCCGGCTCGGCGCAGTCTCCGTCCGGGTGCCGCCGGGTCTGGCGGAGGGGCGCCGTGACTCCGCGGACGGGCGCGTCTCACCCGCCTCGCTCCGGCTCTCCGTGGCGCGCCGACGCACCGGCACGGCGGGCACGCCGGGTAGGCCGCGAGGCGCCGCAGCCAGTCCCATCCGCTCCTGCAACAACCGGGCGACATGTCGGCTCACCTCGGCCGGGTCGGCACCGTCAGCGAGGTCGAGGCGGAGGCTGTGCGCTCCGGCGGGGGTACGCCGCAGCTCGGCGTCGCGTACGCCCTCGACGCCGCGAACGGCGGCGAGGATCGCTTTGACGTCGAAGCCCTCCGGCCGGTCCCGCAGCGGGGCGGGCTCGTCGTCACGGCGAAGATGAGTGGCGATCCGGGCGAGTTCCGGGGTTTCGGCGGGTGGCTCCACAGCTGGCGGCTCCGGCACGACGGGCACGTCCGGTTCGGCGGGGACGCGCTGCGGCAACACCGCCGTGGTGCGGTCCTGCGAACGGTCGCCGGCCGGCTCGGTCGGCGGGACCGGATCGGGCGCGGACCGGCGTGCCGCATAGGGGGCTGCACTCGTCGGGACGGGTGCGGAGGGGGTGCGTTCGCGGCGATCGGAGGCACCCGGGACCTGGCCGGGCGGGGCCGTCCCGGTGGTCGGATCCGGCGGCGCGGAGACCGGGGCGGGCGCGGGTGTCGGCTCGTCCGGAACCGGCCGCAGCCGGAACGGTCGATAACCCGGCGGATCGCCGGCCGACCGGGCCTCGGCGACCGGCTGCGCCGGGCCGGGCGCGGATGTCTCCCGCCGGCTCGACTCGGCCGGCTGCGGTACGCCGGAGGTGGGGGCCGGCGGTCGCGCCCCGGCTGGTGGGGCGCTTGTCGGATCGACGGCGCCGGACGGCGTACCGGCCGGCGGGGAACTGGCCGGGCGCAGCGCCCACGGCAGACGTTCGTCGGCCGGCTGGCCGCCGGACCGGTTGCCCCACGGCGGCGCCTCGTCGTTCCGCGTACCCCAGGGCGGGCCCTCGTTCGCCGGCGCGCCGCTGACCGGCGGCAACGCCCACGACGGACGCTCCGCCGTCGGCGGCACCTCGGGCGCCCGCGCCCACGAGGGACGTTGCGGGGCCGACGGTGCGCTGGCCGGATCGTCGCTGGCGGAGGGCAGCGCCCAGGACGGACGCTGCGCGGCCGGCGGCAGCTCGGCCGAACGCGCCCAGGTGGGACGCGGTGAGGCCGGAGGGGCACTGGTCGGAGGGGCACTGGTCGGATCGACGGCCGCCGGCTGGTCGGCCGGGTCGGGCGCGCTTGGCGGCTGCCCCTCCGGGGCATGCTCGGCATCCCGACGGGCTTCGTACGGCCGGGGCAGCTCCGCGCGAACCGGCTCGTACGGTCGCGTCGGCTCGGCGCGGAGCGGCTCGTACGGGCGGCTGGGCTCGCTGGCCCAGTTCCGGGCCGACGCCTCCCGGGGCCGACGGTCGGTGGGCGCGTCCTCGTCCCGCGCCCACGGCGGCGCCCAGTCGCGGGCCGGGTCGGGCTGGGCCCAGGTCGGCCGGTCCGGGCCGCCGACGGGCGGTTCGGCAGGCGACCAACCGGACGGCTGGTCGGTGCCGCCCGACGCCGACGCGGCCGGCCAACGGCCGGGCTGGTCGGTGCCGTCGACCGAAGGGCTGTCAGCCGGCCCGGCCGCCGGATCGGCGCCGGGTGCGGTCGGCCAGGGCTCACCGGCCGGCTCCGGCCGAAGACCGTCGTCCCAGCCGTGCTGCCAGCCGTTCGCGGAGGGCGCGTGCAGGCCGGGTGGCATCTCGAAGCCGGAGGGGGCGGTGCCGACCGGCGGCACCTGCACGGCCGGGGGCGACGAGGTCGGCCGACCGACGCCGGCGGTGCCCGGCCGCTCGCCGGCGGGCACCGGACGAGGCGCCGGCACGACGAGGCGGTCCTGGCCCGCGTCCTGGGCCGGCCCGCGCGGGCCGGGTGGCGCGCTCACCGGGACGTGCCGGCCAGCGGTGGACTGCTCGGCGACGGGCGTGCCGTTCGGCTGGTGGCCGTTGACGTGGTTGCCGTTGACCCGGACGGGCCGTTCGGGCTCCGTCTGCTCACCGACGGGAGCCGGCAGGTCGGCATGGCGTGACGAGGCGGTGGCCCAACCGGACGGAGACTCCGACCGCGAACCGGTCGCGTCGGAGCCGGGCACGACCTCGGGGCCCCACGACCAGTCGACCGGGGACGCCGACCACCCGTCGCCGGAACGGGCCAGGTCATCGCGCTGACCCGTCCCGTCGCCGTGCTCTCCCGGGGTGGCGGCACCGGGTTGCCCTGTTTCACTCACCGCGCGCTCCTTGGTCGCCCCCGCTGAGGCTACCGTGTGGCGACAGTGGCGATAAGTTACAGCGGCGGGCCAATTCCGCGAGGGGCCGAGTGGCCCCGACCGGTTCGGGTGAAATGCCGGCCCGTACGACAACCTCGGAGGTTCCCATGACCGCTGTGGGGAACGGCGCCCAGACCGCCGGCCGACCCACGCGCCTGCCCCGTTCGGCGCGCCGCAAGCAGCTACTCGCCGCTGCTCAGGAGGTGTTCGTCGCGCAGGGCTACCACGCTGCGGCCATGGACGACATCGCCGAGCGGGCCGGGGTCTCCAAGCCGGTGCTGTACCAGCACTTCCCGGGCAAGATGGAGCTCTATCTCGCGCTGCTCGACACGCACTGTGACGCGATCGTCGCCAAGGTGCACGACGCCATGGCGAGCACCGCCGACAACAAGGAGCGGGTCAGCGCGTCGGTGCGGGCGTACTTCGACTTCGTCGACCACGAGAGCGAGGCCTTCCGCCTGGTCTTCGAGTCGGACCTGCGCAACGAGCCGGCCGTACGGCAGCGCGTGGAGCGGGTCGAGCAGGGCTGCATCGCGGCGATCACCGACACCATCATCTCGGACACCGGAGTCAGCCGGGCGCACGCCGAGCTGCTCGCCTCGGGCCTGGTGGGCGCGGCCGAGACCGCCGCGCAGTTCTGGCTGGCCGGCGGCCGCCAGGTGCCCAAGGCCGAGGCCGAGGCGTTGGTGGCGGCGCTGTCCTGGCGGGGCATCGCCAGCTTTCCGCTGCAAGGTGAGTCAGCCTGACCGTCGACCTTGTGATCGGATAGCCTTCGCAGGGCGGCCATTTCGCCCGATGGAGGAGGCACAGTGGAGGTCAAGATCGGCGTGCAGTACGCGCCGCGCGAGCTGGTCCTGGAGAGCGCACAGTCGCCGGCCGAGATCGAGCGGATCGTGACCGACGCCGTCGCCAGGGGCGAGGGCACCCTCTCCCTGACCGACGAGAAGGGGCGGCGGATCATCGTGCCGGTCGGCAAGGTCGCCTACGTCGAGATCGCCGAGGCGTCCCCCCGAGCGGTCGGTTTCACCGTCCGCTGACGTTCCGACAGACCGGCGACAGGATCAGCGGACGGGGGTCCGACCGCCGCACTCCTGTTGCCGGTCTCAGTTGTTGAGCCCGACGGCGACCATCCGTGCGGTGTGCGCGGCGGTCAGCCGCCGGAACAGTTCCGCCACGTCGACCTGACCACCCGCGACCAGCAGCGCGGTGAGGGCCCGGTGATCGGCGGCGGCGACCCGTCCCGCCTGGGACAGCGCCTCGCCCACCAGGCGGCGGGCCCACATCGACAGTCGGCCCGCCACGGTCGGATCGGCCTCGATGGCGAGCCGGATCTCGCCGGCCGCGAACTCCGCGTACCGCGACTCGTGCAGCACGTCGAGGACCAGTTGGCGCTCGGGTTCGGCGAGCGCTGTGGCGATCTCCCGAAGGAAGTCGTCGGTGATCGCGTCACCGACGTACGCCTTGGTGACCGCTTCGGCCCAGTCGCGCGGCTCGGTCGAGTCGTGGTACGCCTGCAACGGTGTGACGTACGCCGCCATCGCGTCGTCCGGCGGCACGCCGAGCGCGGTGAGCCGGTCGGCCACCCGCCGGTAGTTGGCGATCTCGGCAGCGGCCATCTCACTCAGGGCGGCCCGGCGGCGCAGGTCGGGGGCGAGCCGGGCGTCGGCGGCCATCCGGTCGAAGGCGAGCAGTTCGCCGAGGGCCACCAGACCGAGCAGGTCGGTGACGGCGTCGCCGGGCGGAACCGTCGTGGCGTCACCGGGCGCGGCCGGAACGCCGTGGCCGGGCGGAGTGGGGGCGGACACGTGCGCAGGCTACCGTCCGGCCGGAAGTGCGGCAGACCCGCGCCGAATCGCCGACCGTCCCCACGATTTGTGATACGGGTCACTTACAAACCTTTGCGCCGTTGCCCGCCGCCGCGGAATCGGGACGCTGTTTAACCCGTTCAGGTAGCATGGAGGAGTTGCCGTAGGTGCCGATCCGGCCGGAGTCAACTCCGATCCGGTCGAAGTCCGACCCATGGCGCGCGTGCGGCCCGGTCCGCTCGGCTTTCTGCCGCCGACCGTGTGGCCCGCGCAATACCGAACGCGCCCTGAGGACATGACGGGGCGCACCCACGAGAGGGCACCCCCAAATCCACATGAGTGAGCCGATTCAAGACATCATCGACGGCCAGGAACTGGCCCCGACCGCCCCGGTCCGACCGGAGGCACCGACCTTCGCCGAGCTCGGCGCCCGCGCCGAGACCGTCGACGCGCTGGCTGCGGCCGGCATCACCCGCGCCTTCGCCATCCAGGAGTACGCGCTGCCGATCGCGCTGCGCGGAGCCGACCTGATCGGGCAGGCACCTACCGGCACCGGCAAGACGCTGGGCTTCGGCGTGCCGTTGCTGGAGCGGGTCTTCGCACCCGACGAGGGCGGCGACGGGCTGCCGCAGGCCCTGGTCGTCGTACCAACCCGCGAGCTGGGCATCCAGGTCGCCAAGGACATCGCCGCCGCCAGCCGCACCCGGGGCGTACGGGTGCTGCCGATCTACGGCGGCGTCGCGTACGAGCCGCAGATCGAGGCGTTGCGCAAGGGTGTCGAGATTCTCGTCGGCACGCCGGGGCGTCTGCTGGACCTCGCCAAGCAGAAGCATCTGCGTCTGCACGGAGTACGCGCGCTGGTGCTGGACGAGGCCGACCGGATGCTCGACCTCGGCTTCCTGGACGACGTCGAGCGGATCCTGGCGATGCTGCCGGAGGACCGGCAGACCATGCTCTTCTCCGCGACCATGCCGGACCCGATCGTGACGCTGTCCCGACGCTTCCTGCGCCACCCGATCACGATCCACGCCGGGCACACCGCCGAGACCGGCCCCTCGCCGCAGACGGAGCAACTCGTCTACCGCACCCACTCGATGAACAAGATCGAGATCGTGGCCCGCATCCTCCAGGCGGAGAGCCGTGGGCTGACCATCATCTTCACCCGCACCAAGCGGGCCGCCGACCGGGTCGCCGAGGACCTGGACTTCCGGGGCTTCGCGGTCGCGGCGGTGCACGGCGACCTCGGGCAGGGTGCCCGCGAACGGGCCCTGCGGGCGTTCCGGGCCGGGAAGATCGACACTCTGGTCGCCACCGACGTGGCGGCCCGGGGCATCGACGTCAGCGGGGTCACCCACGTGATCAACTACGACTGTCCGGAGGACCAGGACACCTACACCCACCGGATCGGCCGGACCGGTCGGGCCGGCGCGAGCGGTGTCGCGGTGACCTTCGTCGACTGGGACGACATGCCCCGCTGGCGGATCATCGACAAGACGCTCGGCCTGGACATGCCCGAGCCGCCGGAGACGTACCACACCTCGCCGCACCTCTACACCGACCTGCACATCTCCACCGAGATCACCGGCACCCTGCCCACCGCGGAACGCACCCGCGCCGGGTTGGCCGCCGAGGTCGAGGAGGACCTGGGTGGTGGCCGTTCCCGGCGGGGCGAGCCACGCGGCGCCCGCCGCCGCGGTCGCGGCGACGGCGGCCGTGGTGAGAGCGGCCGTGGTGAGAGCGGTCGTGGGCGCGGCGGCAGTGGTCGCCGTGCGGACGGTGCCGACGCCGCGCCGACCGACGCCACCGCCGGTGACGCCGAGGAAGGCACCCGTACCCCGCGACGTCGCCGGCGTCGCCGGGCCGGCGAGGCGGTGGCGGGCACCGAAACCGCCTCGACGACAGTCGACGACGCCCCCGCCGAGGCGGCCACCAGCCGCGACGAGGAGGGCGCCGGTGCGGCCACCCCGCGCCCGCGCCGACGCCGCCGACGCCGTGGTGCCGGTGGCGGCGCCGACAGCGGTACACCGGCCGACGTGACCACCGACTGACGACGTACCGCCCGAGGCGGCGGAGAGCGGCCAGCACCGCTGACCGACCCGTCGCCGCCCGGGCGGTACTTGCTGTCCGCTCCCTTTGCTCTGCTTCACTCCACGCACCGGTTACCCGCCGGAACCTGTGCGTCGGTTGAAGCAGAGCTGGCGGGTGGGCGGTGGTGGGGGGTCGTGGGCCGCCTGCCAGCTGACGATGCCGCCGAATCGTCCGGAAAGATGGAGCAATGCCCGAACCACTGGACTCCGCCCTGACCGAGGTCCGTTCGATGCTGCTCGGACCGGCCCTCACCCGGGCCGTGGCGGCCGGACGGCGGCGCGGCCAGCGTCCCTCGATGGCCCGGGCCGAGCTGCGCCCCGTCGCGCTCAAGGCCGGTCAGCGGCTGCAGATCTCCACCTCCGACGGAGCCCGGCCGCACACCCGGAACCTGAGCCTCGGGCCGGAGGCGGAGGCGGCGGTGGAGGCGCTGCTGGCCGAGCCGTTCGGCAACTGGCACGTGGAGACCACCGACGCCACCCTGCAACTGCGGGTGACCAAGTCGGGCGAGGCCCAGGTGCACCGCAGCACGGCGAGCCGTTCGGCCGTCCCGGCCGCCGTCGGGCACGACCGGAGCAAGGAGTACCTGCTCGACCCGGGCGATCCGCTCTTCGCCGAGATCGGCGGGTCGGCGGCCAAGCGACGGCAGGTGGACGCGTTCCTCCGGGCGCTGACCGCCACCCTGCCGGACGGACTGGCCGGGCAGTTGGACCGACCACTTCGGGTGGTGGACCTGGGCTGCGGCAACGCGTACCTGACCTTCGCCGCGTACCGCTACCTGTCCGGCGCGGGGGTGGACGTCGAGCTGGTGGGGGTGGACGTGCGCGATGATCAGCGCCGCCGCAACACCGAGCTGGCGGAGCGGCTGGGCTGGGCCGGCCGGGTGCGGTTCGTCGCCGGCACGATCGCCGACGCCACCGTCGAGCCGCCGCCCGACCTGGTGCTCGCGCTGCACGCCTGCGACACCGCCACCGACGAGGCGCTGGCCCGGGCGGTGGGCTGGCGCGCCCGCTGGGTGCTCGCCGCGCCGTGCTGCCACCACGACGTCGCGGCGCAGCTGCGTAACCGGCCGGCCCCGTCGCCGTACGATCTGCTGACCCGGCAGGGCATCCTGCGGGAGCGCTTCGCGGACGTCCTCACCGACGCGCTGCGTGCCGGCCTGCTGCGCCTGCACGGCTACCGGGCCGAGGTGGTCGAGTTCGTCGACTCCGCGCACACCCCGCGGAACCTGCTCATCCGGGCCCGCCGGACCGGTGCCGACCCGACCGCCGCCCAGCGCGCCGAGTACCGGGACCTCGTCGCCCAGTGGCAGCTCACCCCCCGGTTGGAGACGCTGCTCGCGCAGCTGCCGCCGGCGGTGTGACGGATTCGCCACCCGCCACCGGAATCGTCTGGTCGATCAGTCAATTGCCCGGCAACGTTCCCGTACTACTCTCGAAGAGCGCACCGTCGGGTGCCGGTCGGGAGGGAAGACCCACCGGATGGGTTCGGCAGAGGTTTCGCCGCAGATGGCCTTCGCGCGTTTCGTGCGCCGTGCCATCGACGACGCTCGCGAGGAGCGCGGTTGGACCGTCACCGATCTGGCCGCCCACACCGGTGTCGGTCGCTCGACCGTCTTCCGCTGGCTCGCCGGCGACTGGCAGGACTACCCCGAGCTGGCCAAGGTCCGCAGCTTCTGCGCGGCGCTCGATCTGCCGGTAGCGGCGGCCTTCCGCGCCCTCGGTCTGCCCGACGCGGGATCCGGGCCGTGGCGGCGTGGCGACGACGGCCCGGTCGAGGCCGACGTGCGGGTGATCCTGCAACGGTTGGCGGATCCGGCGGTGCCGGCGGAGGAGAAGCACCACATCCGCGACCTGCTGCGCTACCTCGCCCGCCGGCCGATCCGCCGGCCCTCCGATCCCACCGCCGCGCCGATGCGTCGGACGGCGGGCTGACCCGCCCTACGACACCGCTACGGTGAACTCCGCCGTGCTCACCTCTCCCCCGGTCGCGAAGTCCAGGTAGAGCCGGTACCGCCCGGGCGCGGGTGTGGTGAGCCAGAACCGGATCGCGCCGTCGACGAGTTCCGCCTCCGGGTGCACGTGCAGGTAGCCGAGGTCACCCTGGCGCAAGGCGACGAGGTGGCCGTACGCACCGAGGTAGCGCTCCAGCGTCGGGCCCGCGCCGTCCGCGCCGGTGATCCGGAAGTCGACCGGCACGGTGAGCCCGGGTCGCGGAGCGCCCCGGCACTCGACGGTGAACTCGTCGACCCTGGTCGTGGTCGCCGGGCTGGGCAGGTCACGGGGCGTGTAGTCGCCCGGCGCGACCAGGTCCACCCCGAGCGTCGTCGCCGTCTGCCGGCCGTCGTCGGCGACGGCGGTGAAGTCGGCGTACGCCCGCCAGACGCCGGCCGACGGCAGCGTCAGCGGCACCGACCAGGTGCCGTCCACCGCCATCGTCGGGTGCAGGTGCTGGTATCCGGACAGGTCCCGACGGACCACGATCACGTGCATCGGCTTGTCGTGCACGACAGCGAATCGGGTGACCGTCCGGCGCTGCCCGTCCCGGATCTGGAACCGCAGTTCACCGGCCTGCCCGACGGTGAACTCGTCGGCCAGTGGGGTCAGTGTGTATCCGTCCCGGCTGACCGCCAGACCGCCGGCCTCGGCCGCCGCGTCCTGGTCGGCGCCGTGCGAGTGCGCGCCGGCGCCGGGAGCGTGGGTGTGCTCGGCCAGCGCGCTGCCGGTACCGCCTGCCGCCGTGGGACCCCCGCCGCCGTTGATCCGCCCGAGCCCGAATCCGAGCAGCACCGCCAGCACCAGCCCGCCGACCACCAGGGCCAACCGCAGCGTGGCGCGATCCGGCACAGCCGAGGTCGGGGCAGGCACCTCGCCGGCCGGAGCCACGCGGGGGTCCTCGCCGGCTGCCGGCGGCGCCGCGCCGGGGTCCTGGTCGGCGGCGGGTCGCTCGGCGGTGCGCACGGACCCGAGCGCGGGCGCGTCGGGTGCCTGGTCAGCCATGCGCCCACCGTACCGCCGCGCCGATCGGGCACCCGGCGAGCCGACCCGATCGTGGTTCCGGTCGCACCCTCAGGCGGCGAGGGCGAGAGCCAGCGGCAGTACGCCGGCGGCGCCGGCTCGGCGGAGTTCCCGGGCCGCCAACGTCATGGTCCAGCCGGAGTCGACCAGATCGTCCACCAGCAGCACCGGACCGTCCAGGTCGGCGACCGCGGCGGCGAGGTCGGCGGGGACGGTGAGGGAGCCGTGCAGGGCGCGTACCCGCTGCGCGCTGTTGCCACGGGGACCGTCGGCGGCCACCGACCCGGCGGGTACCACCTGGCCCAGCAGCGGCAGCCGGCCGACGGCGGCGATCCGCTCGGCCAGCGAAGCGACGAGCGCCGGGCGGGTCCGAGAGCCGACCGCGACCACCCCGACCGGCCGGTGCGGCCAGGGGTCGTCACCGTGCGCCCACGCCTTGAGCACCTCGACGACGGCGGCGGCCACGTCGTCGGGCACCGGGCCGTCCGGCGCGCCCGGCCCGACCAGCCCGCGCAGCCGGCCACCCCAGCCGAGGTCCGACAGCCGGCCGACGGCCCGGCCCGGCAGCGCCTGCTCCGCCGGGGCGATGCGCCCCTTCAGCGGTACGCCCACCGACTCCAGCCCGGTCGGCCAGAGCTTCTTCGGTGCGAGCTGCACGCCGGGGCGGCCGAGGAAGGTCTGCGCGGCGGTCAGCGCGGCCTCCGACACCTCGGACGCGAGCAGGGGCCCGGTACAGCGGTCGCACCGGCCGCAGTCCACCGCGTCCACATCGTCGAGGCATTCCCGGAGGTAACGCATCCGGCAGCCGGTCGTCGCCGCGTACTCGACCATGGCCTGTTGTTCGGCGGTACGGGCGGCGGCGACGCGGCGCAGCCGGGCGTCGTCGTAGGTCCAGGGTTCGCCGGTGGCGAGCCAGCCGCCGCGTACCCGGCGGACCGCGCCATCCACGTCGAGCACCTTGAGCATCAGCTCCAGCCGGGCCCGACGCAGGTCCACCAGGGGTTCCAGGGCCTGCGTGGACAGCGGCCGGTCGGTGTGCAGCGCGGCCAGCACCGCGCGGACCTGCGCCTCGGGTGGAAAGGCCAACGAGGCGAAGTACCGCCAGATCGCCGCGTCCTCGGCACCGGGTAGCAGCAGCACCTC
Organism: Verrucosispora sp. WMMC514; assembly: GCF_027497295.1. Classification (NCBI taxonomy): domain Bacteria; kingdom Bacillati; phylum Actinomycetota; class Actinomycetes; order Micromonosporales; family Micromonosporaceae; genus Micromonospora; species Verrucosispora sp. WMMC514. The sequence goes on from NZ_CP114906.1 coordinate 1,692,592, forward strand.
GGCGTGTTCGACGGCCCGGCCGGCCCGGCCGACCTGCTGGTAGTACGCGATGGGTGACGGCGGCGCGCCGAGGTGCACGACGAACCCGAGATCCGGTTTGTCGAAGCCCATGCCGAGCGCGCTGGTGGCCACCAGGGCTTTGATCTTGTTGTCCAGCAGATCCTGCTCGGCGGCGCGGCGGTCGGCGTCCTCGGCCTGCCCGGTGTACGCGGCCACCGCCCAGCCGCGCGAGCGGAGGAACTCGGCGGTCTCGGTCGCCGAGGCCACCGTCAACGTGTAGACGATGCCGGAACCGGGGAGCCGGTCCAGATGGTCGGCGAGCCAACCGAGCCGGTGCGCTGGGCTCGGCAGATCGAGCACGCCCAACCGCAGCGACTCCCGGTCCAGGCTGCCGCGCAGCACCAGGACGTCCGGTCGCGGCCCGGTCGCGGTGCTCGGCTCGGTGCCCAGTTGCTCCGCCACGTCCCGGGTCACCCGGGCGTTGGCGGTGGCGGTCGTCGCCAGCACCGGGGTGCGGTCGGGCAGGTTGCCGAGGAACGTACGCAGCCGGCGGTAGTCCGGCCGGAAGTCGTGCCCCCAGTCCGACACGCAGTGTGCCTCGTCGACGACCAGCAGACCGGTGGTGGCGGCCAGTTTCGGCAGCACGCCGTCCCGGAAGTCCGGGTTGTTGAGCCGTTCCGGGCTGATCAGCAGCACGTCCACCGTGCCGGCGTGGATCTCGGCGGTGATGGCGTCCCACTCGTCCAGGTTCGCCGAGTTGATGGTGCGGGCCCGGATCCCGGCCCGGGCCGCGGCGTCGACCTGGTTACGCATCAGGGCCAGCAACGGCGACACGATGACCGTCGGGCCGGTGGGTTCGGTCCCGCCGCCCTGACCGTCGCGGTCGCGCAGCAGCGCGGTCGCCACGAAGTACACGGCCGACTTGCCCCACCCGGTGCGCTGCACGCAGAGCACCCGACGCCGGTCCACCACCAGCGCCTCGATCGCCCGCCACTGGTCCTCGCGGAGCCGGGCCTGCGCGCCGGCCAGCCGCCGCAACACCGCCTCGGCCCGCTGCCGCACCGCCGTCCGTTCCTGGCCCATCCGACGTTTCTACCAGCGCCGCCGCGACGGAGCCGGACCGCGGCCGGGAGTGTGTTCTACCATTCCCGTTCGATCCCCGAGAAAGAGACGAGATGACTCAGCGAACCGGCACCACCGCCACGACCCGCCGTCTCGCGGCCGTGGCCGCCGCCCTGATGGCCGCGACCCTGGTTGCCGGCTGCGACGACGACGCCACCCCGGCAGCGGCTCCCCCACCGCCGGACCCGAAGCAGGAGTTGCTGGCGGCCGTGCCCGGTGAGCAGGACCCGGCCTTCCGCTTCACCACCAGCGACTCCTCGGGCGACGTCTCCGGGGTGGTCGATCCGGCGAACCGGGGCATGGACATCGACACCGTCACCAAGGACAAGGACTTCACGCTGGAGATGTCCTTCCGGATGGTCGAGTCACGCACCTGGATGAAGGTCAACTTCAAGGGCGCCAAGGACATCCAGAAGCTGATGAAGCTGCCCACCAAGTGGATGGAGCTGGATCCGGCGAAGATCGAGGGGCCGGACTCGCTGCCCACCTACGAGGGCACCGACCCGGGCAACGCCGATGCGATCATCCGCGCGGCCACCGACGTCCAGGCCGGTGAGCCCGGGACGTACACCGGCTTGGTGGACCTGTCCGCCGTGCCGGAGCTGGCGGATGCCCTGGCCGCGCTCGACGACGCCGACGGGCAGCTTCCGCTCAGCGCGGTGGTCGGCGCGGACGGCAACCTGTCCTCGCTGACGCTGGAGATTCCGGCCGCCGGCAAGAAGAAGAAGTCCGAGTACGTGGTCGAGTACTTCGACTTCGGTACGGCGCCAGCGGTCGTCGCGTTCACCGAGGAGCAGGCCCAGCCGGCCCCTTCCGCCGCGTACGACATGCTCAACGACTGACCGGTCAGCGCCCGAGCACCGACCCCCCGTTGACCCCGAGCACCTGGCCGGTGACGTAGCCGGCGGCGGGACTGGCCAGGTAGCGCACCGACTCGGCGACGTCGTCCGGCACCCCGGCCCGGCCGACCAGGGTCGCGGCCACCCGCTGCGCGTGGCCCTCCGGGGTCATCCGGCCGGCGAAGAACTCGGTCTCGGCCACGTAGCCCGGGCTGACCACGTTGACCGTGACCTGGTCCGGCCCGAGCTGGGCCGCGAGGCTGTACGCCCAGCCGTGCAGTGCCGCCTTCGCCGCCGAGTACGCGTCGCCACCGCCGCGCTGCGCGGCGATGGAGCTGATCAGGATCACCCGCCCGCCGGGCCGGCGCAGGGCCGGTCGCAACGCCTCGGTGAGCAGCACCGCGGTGAGCACGTTGGTGTCCAGGGTCGCCCGCCAGTTCGCGGCGATCCCGGCGAGCGTGGCGTTGTCCGCGCTGTGGTAGCCACCGGCGTTGTTCACCAGCACGTCGACCGGCCGACCGTCGACCGCCTCGACCACCCTGACCACCTGGTCGGGGTCGGTGAGGTCGGCCGTGACGGCCCGGACCGCCTCGGGACGGCCACTCTCGGCGCCGATCCGCTCGACCGTTGTGCTGAGCACCTCCGCGCGCCGGCCCACGACGAGCACCGAACACCCGTCCACGACGAGCGCCCGCGCCACGGCCGCCCCGATCCCCGTACCACCGCCGCTGACCACGGCCAACCGCTCGCTCATGCCGTCCTCCCCGTCACCGCCTGCCCCGTACGCGACCGTCCGGACCCGCCACCGCTGTGCCGTAGCGCGAGGGTGGCCGCCCGGACGCCGGGCCGGCCCGGACCACAGTGCTGGTCCGGGCCACCGATCATGAGGTTAGCTGGACGACACGCCGTTGTGCCGCCCCGCCAATCTCTGATCAACCCCGGCTTCGGGTGCCGGGGCGCAGGGAGTCGCGGAGCAGGGCCAGCCGAGGAGCGAGGCTGGCCAGGCCGCCGGGGAAGAAGTAGACGGCCAGGATGAAGACCGTGCCGAGCACGAACAGCGGCTGGGACAGCGGCCGGCTGAGGAACGCCGGCAGCGCGTTCACCGCGTCGGAGGTGCCGAACGACACCAGTCGGTGGTCGAGGTACATGTAGAGGATGCCGCCCAGCACCGGGCCCCACCGGGTACCCGGTCCGCCGAGGACCACCATCACCAGCAGCGACAGGGTCAGTTCGCTGCTGGTGATGTGCGGCGAGGCACCGCCGACGATCAGGCAGTAGACCACCCCGCCCGCCGCCGCGAGGCCACCGGCCAGGGTGAAGGCGACCAGCTTGAACCGGTACGGGTCCAGCCCGAGCACGCCGATGCGACGCTCGTCGTCGCGCAGCCCGGCCAGCACCCGCCCGGTCGGCGAGCCACTGACCCGGTGCACCACGAGGACCACCACCACGAGATACGCCAGCGCCAACCAGTACAGGTTGACCGTGTTGGTGACCCCGACCAGCCCGTCCGGCAGCCCGCTGACGTCCAGCGGCAGCCCCTCCTCACCGCCGGTGAGCCCACCGAAGTCCCGGGCCACCAGGATCGCGCCGACCTGCGCGAAGGCCAGCGTCACCATGGCGAAGGCGATACCGACCGTACGCAGCGCCACCGCACCGAGCAGGCCGGCGAGGATGGTGCCGCCGACGATGGCCAGCGGTGCGGCCTGCCACAGCGGCAGCCCGACCCGGGTGATCAGGATGTCGGTGCCGTAGACACCGGCGGCGAAGTAGAGGGCGTGGCCGAAGGAGAGCATTCCGGTACGCCCGAACAGCAGGTCGTACCCGGCTGCCAGCCCGCCGAAGACCAGACACACGGCGAGCAGTTGCAGGGTGCCCGGCGAGTTCAGCGCGCCCTCGAAGATGCCCGGCAGGTGCAGCGTCGAGTACGGCAGGATCAGCGCCACCGCCAGCGCGACCAGCGGCAGGAACGGCCGGAGTCGGCTCCAGCGGCCCGGTCGCTCGGTCAGCTCGTCGGGCACCGCCGCCGGCGGCGCGGGAACCTCGGGACTCTTGACCTCGGTCATGCCGTAACCGCCTTCCCGGCGATGCCCTGCGGGCGCAACAGCAGCACCACGGCCAGCAGCGCCACCACGCAGATGTCACCCAGCCCGGAGGTGCCGTAGTAGTTGACGAACTGTTGCAGCAGCCCGACCGCGACCGCCGCGTACGCGGACCCGACCACCGAACCCATGCCGCCGATGACCACCACGATGAACGCGAAGATCAGCAACGAGCCGCCCTGCTGCGGCGAGACGGTGCCGAAGTAGACGCTGCCCAGCGCCCCGGCCAGCGCCGCTGCCGCCCCGCCGATGGCGAAGACCAGGGTGAACGCCTTGCGTACGTCGATGCCCAGCGCGGTCACCATCTCCCGGTTCTCCACCCCGGCCCGGATGATCAGGCCGTAGCGGGTCCAGCGGAGGAAGGCGAGGATCGCGCCGAGCACCAACGCCGCGGCCACGATGAGCAGCAGCCCGCCGTTGGGCACCTGCGCGCCGAAGATCGAGGTCACCTCGCGGGTCCAGGCGGGGCGCGGGAACGGTCGGGCGTCCGCACCCCAGGTGGCCTGCAACAGCGCCACACCGGCCAGCGACAGGCCGACGGTGACCAGCACCTGCTCGATGGTGCGCGAGTAGAGCGGCCGGATCAGCACCAGCTCGACGAGCACCGCCATCAGCGTGCCGGCGGCCACCCCGAAGGCGACCGCGACCACGAACCCGAGCCCGTCGGGGCCGGCGCCGGGCAGATTCCCCGCCGCCCACCAGGTGGCGTACGCGCCGACGCCGAGGAAGAGCCCGTGGGCGAAGTTGAGCACGTCGGCCAGGCCGAAGACCAGCGACAGTCCGGAGGCGACCAGGAAGTACAGGGCGGCCAGGCCGAGACCGGTGAGCGTCAACAGAATGATCGCGTCCATCAGCTACCGTCCTCCGGGGCCGCCGCGGCACCGGCCGGGTGATCGGCGGTCGCCGCCCCGGCGTGCTGGTGGCCCTCTGCCGAGCCGACGCCGAGCAGGGACCGGGTCAGCGCGGTCTCCAGCAACAACTCCTGGGCGTCGCCGGCCCAGGCGACCCGTCCGGCGGCGAGCACCACCGCGTCGCGGGCCAGCCGCCGGACCACCGCCAGGTTCTGCTCGACCAGCAGCACCGGCACGGACTCCGCGACCCGTTCCAGCACCTCGGCCACCTCGGTCACCACCTTCGGCGCCAACCCCTTGGTCGGCTCGTCGACGAGCAGCAGCCGGTTGTCGTTGAGCAGCACCCGGCCGATGGCGAGCATCTGCTGCTGCCCCCCGGACAGCGAGCCGGCCCGCTGCCGGGAACGCCGGTCCAGCTCGGGGAAGAGGGCGAACACCCGGTCGTACGCCGGGCGGGTGCCGCGCCGCTCGGCGAGCCGCAGGTTCTCCGCGACGGTGAGCCCGGCGAAGACGCAGCGGTCCTCCGGCACGTAGCCGAGCCCGCCGCGGACCAGGCGATGCGTCCGCTGCGACAGCAGGCTCTGCGCGCCCATCCGGACCGTGCCGCGCACCTCCCCGTTGCGGGGGGTCAGCCCCACGACGGCGCGCAGCGTGGTGGTCTTGCCGACCCCGTTGCGGCCGAGCAGCACGGTGACCCCGGTCGGCGCGACCGTGAACGACACGCCCTGGAGGATGTGCAGCCCGGCGATCCGGACCGACAGGTTCTCCACGGTCAGTACGGGTTCGCTCACAGCGACTCCCCGAGGTAGGCCTCTTGTACTGTCGGGTTGGCCATCACCGTCTCCGGCGTGTCGCAGGCCAGCAGCGCGCCGTGGTGCATCACGGCGATCCGGTCGGCCAGTTCGAGGATCACGTCCATGTGGTGCTCCACCATCAGCACCGCCCGGCCGCTGTCCCCGGTCAACGAACGGATCACCTGGACCAGTTCCGGCACGTCCTCGGCGCTGACCCCGGCCATCGGCTCGTCGAGCAGCATCACCCGTGGCTCACCGGCCAGCAGCAGGGCGATCTCCAGCTTCCGCTTCTCGCCGTGGGCGAGGGTGCCGGCCAGCGCCGTACCCCGGTGGGCCAGGCCGACCCGGTCGAGCGCCGCGTCGGCGGCGGCGGCGACCTCCCGGTCGGCCGCCGCCCGCCGCCACAACTTGAGCGAACCCCCGCGGTGTGCCTGCACGGCGAGCCGGACGTTCTCCCGCACGCTCAGCGAGCCGAACACCGAGGACGCCTGGAAGGTACGGCCCAGGCCCAGTCGGGCCCGCCGGTACGGCGGCAGGTCGGAGATGTCCTTGCCGTCCAGCGTCACCCGGCCTTCGGTGGCCCGACGCAGGCCGGTGATCAGGTTGAACAGTGAGGTCTTGCCGGCGCCGTTCGGGCCGATCACGCCGAGGAACTCCCCGGGTGCCAGGTCCAGGTAGACGGAGTCGACGATGGACACCTCACCGATCCGCCAGGTCAGACCGCGGGTGGTGAGCATCTGCGCCTCAGCCCTTCATCGCCTGGACCGGCGGTGCGGTCTCGTCGGCGGTGAGCGCCTTCTGCGCGGTCGCGGTGAAGGTGTCGCCGCTGCCGGTCAGGCTCGCCTGGTACATCGGCTGGAGCAGCGCGTGGTCCTCGGCGCGGATGGTCATGCTGCCCTTCACGCTCTCGAAGCTCCAGCCCTCCAGCGCGGTGACCATCTTCTCGACGTCGTCGCCACCCTCGGCCACGGCGCGGACCACCATCTGGGCGGCGGCGAAGCCGTCCGGGTGGAACAGGTCGAGCGTGCCGCCGGGGACCTTCGCCTTGGCGGCCTTGGCCGCCTCGGTGTCGCTGGCGCCGTCGAAGTAGTGCGACAGGAAGGAGATCTTGCTGCCGGCGGCGCCGAAGGTGGGCCACGAGGCGCGGATGTCGAGGCCGGTGACGACCGTGGTCGAGGTCAGCACGCCCTGCTGGTCCAGCGTCTGCCACATCGCCGGGGCGGTGGTGCCGGCCCAGGCGACGAAGAGCAGGTCCGGCTTGGCGGACTTGATCTGGCTGGCGAACGGGGTGAACTCGGTCGCGCTGGCCGGCGCCCGGACGGCGCTGACGCTCGCGCCGGCTCCGCCGATGACGGCCTTGACCGCGGCCTCGTTGGCGTCGCCGAAGGCGCCGTCCTGGGCGAACACCACGACCTTCTTGCCGGCCGGGTCGCCGATGAACGACTTCGCGGTCACCACGTCCTGGTACGACTGGCGGCCGGAGCGGAACGTGTACTTGTTCGCGCCGGTCACCGCGTCGGTGGCGGCCGGGCCGGAGATGAACAGCACCTTGTTCTGCGCGGCGATCGGGGCCACCTGGAGCGCCACGCCCGAGGCCGTCGATCCGGCGATGATCTTGTTGCCCTTGCCGATCAGGTCCTTGGCCGCGGACACCGCCTTCGCCGGGTCGCCCGCGTCGTCGACCTCGGTGATCTCGATCGCCCGGTCACCGACCTTGTTGGTGCCGTTGGTGGCGAAGTCCAGGCCGGCCCTGAACCCCTCGATGTACTGCTTTCCGTAACTGGCCAGCGCTCCCGACTGGGAGTAGACCAGACCAACCTTCACCGGCGCGGCGCTGTCGCCGCCACCGTTGGCGGTGTCCTGGGGGCTGCCACAGGCCGTGGCGGCGATCGCCGCGGCCATCATCGTGGCGGCGGAGAGGAACACCCGCCGTGTCGTCCGGACCGTCATTGCGACTCCACGTGAGGACTCAGAGGGAGGAAACCTTATGTGTCGGCTCACGCTAGAAGTGACGTCACCCACGGGCCATGTGGTCGAAACACACAAGTAACAGGGTTGGGGTGGGCTCGGATTACAGGATCAGTGACCCCGTGCCGGCGGCCTGATGAGACGACAGGGGCTCCCTCCCTGACGATGTGTCGCCCACCCCCACGCTCGGGTCGGCCAGGGCGGGACCGATTGCCGTGCCCCGCTCAGCGCGGGCGGCAGGGTCCGTCGTGGTCGGCGTCGCGGGCACACCGCCGGCCGCCGTCGAGCGGCTGGTCGCAGAAGACCCAGTGGCGTACGCCCTGTTTGTCCTCCACTGAGACGGTCGTCCCGGCCGCCTCGATGTTCTCGAAGAAGCTCAGCGCCCGGGTGATCGTCCGGGCGAACCGTTTCGCGGCAGCGACGTTCCGGACCCGCACCGGCAGATGCACCACGAAGCGGTCGGCGCTCACCGCCGCATCCCCGGCGTGAACCGCGCCTGCCAGCTGCGGAGCGCCCGCTTGATCCGCGCGTTCTCCTCGGCGACCAGCACCAGTTCCCGCCGGGCGGCGGCCAGCTCACCGGCGACCCGACTCAGGAAGGCGTGCACCTCCGCCGGATCGCATCCCCGTCGTACCGACCGGAACTGCCGGTCCCGAATCTGCCCGACGGTCAACGACCGGCACGACGCCGACCGATACCAGCCGCCGTTCGGCGAGCGACCGCCACTCGGTGACGGCCCGCCTCTCTGCGGCCAACCGCCACTCGATGGCGGCACGCCCTTTGGCGGAGGCCCACCACGCGGCACCAACCTGCCTGTCGGTGGAGGTCCACCGCCCGACGGTGCTGCGCCGTTCGGTGATCGAAAAATTGCCGTGGACCTTCCGTCGTTCGGGGTTCGTCGAGCTTTTCCTGGGCGAAGCAGGGCGAACACGTTGCGCACCTGAACCTCCTCAACGCCGGTTCACGCCGGCCGCATGGCTGGAGGCGGCCCGGCCGCCGGAAAGGGGAACGCCGGCCGGGCCGCCGACCCCACGACCGCAGCCCATGTCGGCGGTACGGCCCCGGAGCCCACTTCCGGTCCACCTCCGAGGGTTTGCCGAACCAACCGGAGCCAGACGATGGAAACCTACACCAGTATCTAGAGCTAGTCGAGCCGTGAGTAACGGCGTTGCGCACAACCTGTTGCAGTTACTTGTGTAGGTGGGGCAGGATCGAAGATGCCGAACCAACCGGAGTCTTCGCCATGCCTACAGCACCCGCGCCCTACAAGGTCATCGCCAACGACTTCACCGCAAAGATCAAGAGCGGCGAGTTGAAGCCCGGTGACAAGCTGCCGTCAACCAGCCAGATCGCCGACATGTACGACGTCAGCGTCAACACCGCGTACCGAGCGATGTCCCTTCTGCACGATCGCGATCTGATCGTCGGACAGCCTGGGCGCGGGACCTACGTCGCCGATCCGGCGGCCGAGTAGCACCAGTCGACGGTCAGGGAGCACCCGCAACGGGTCCACCCGGTCGACGTCACCCGAGTTGTCGGCCGCACAACGCCCGGCCCGGACCGTCGTACACCGGTTGCGGCATGTCGGGGTGTATCCCGCCCGCTTGACGACGCAAGGTGCGGCATCCTGCGCACGGCGGACCCCGGCGGGCAGGTCTGCGGCAGCGCTCGCCTACTCGGATGACAACAGCCGCGCGAGCCGTTCCAAGCCGCCCTTGATCAGTTGCGCGTACGGATCATCGCCCAGCGCGCCGATTCCCGCCTGCGCATGATGAAGATGCTCGCGGGCCCGTTCGAGATCTCCGAGCTTGCGGTAGCACTCACCGAGGTTGAGGTGCAACGACGGATACAGACTCGCCACCGACATCGGCACCCCGGCCCGCGCGACGTCGGCGTCGGTGAGCAGCTCGGCCGCAGCCAGCGCCCGTAGGTCCCAGAGCAGTTCCTGGTGGACGTCGTCCTGCACGTCGGCCATCGCGTGCGCGAGAACGCAGACGTGCAGAGGATCTCCCCGCTCCCCGCCGACCTCGTCCCACACCTGCGCGAACACGTCGCGGGCGGCCTCCCGCTGGCCTTGTTGATGGTGCAACTCGACCCCGTGGCCGATGCGAACCAACGTCGCATCCATGAACATCAGCGCCCCAACCCGACGGTCCTCCGCAGCCTGTCCACCCGCCCCGCCGACTCTACGCCCGCGACCCGCAATGGCAGCGCCCCGTATCACTCCGGACGCGGTGGTGGCGGCGGGAGACAGCAGTATCCCCGAAGGTGCAGGGTCGCCAGCGCCCGAGGCAGCAGAATCCCCGAAGTTGCGGGCTAGACCGGGGCGGGGTGAGGGCGGCCCGCCGCCCGGGAGAGGGACGGCGGGCCGATCGGTGCGGGTGGTGTGCCGGTCGGGGTCAGGGGCGGGGTAGGGCGGCGCGGGCCGCGACTGCGGTGTCGGGGTGGTCGGTGAAGACGCCGTCGAGGCCGAGGCGGTAGAACAGCTCGTACTCGGACTGGATGTCGCCACGGGCGTTCGGGTCGGTGCCGATCCGGAAGTCGGCCGGGAGGAACTGGTTCTCCGCCCGGAAGGTCCAGGCGTGCACGATCAGCTTCTCCCGGTGTGCGTCCCTGACCAGGGTGGTCGGGGCGAGCAGGCCACCGGCGGAGTTCCGCGGCACGATCAGGTCCTTGTGCACGCCGACGCCGTCCGCGTAGCGGGAGATCCAGCGCAGGCCGGCGGGGGTTGCCAGGTCACGGTACGTGCGGGTGTCCCCGGCCAGGGTGAAGTCGTAGGGCTGGCCGGCGGCGTTGAGCAGCTGGGCCAACTTGACGTCGATCATGCGGTCCAGCCGCCGCAGGTTGGCCGTCTCGAAGGACTGGATGATCACCGGTGAGTTCCGCTTGGTCATCCTGTTCCGGCGCAGCGTCTCGACAAGCGGTTCCTCCAGGGGCAGGCCGATCGAGGCGAAGTACGTCGGGTGCTTGGTCTCCGGGTAGACACCGATCACCCGGCCGCGCGCCCTGCCCTCTACCCGGGCCAGGTCGATCACCTCCTGGAAGGTGGGCACCTGGAACTGGCCGTCGAACGCGGTGTTCGTCACCCGTACCTGGGGCAGCCGCTCCTTGGCCCGCAGCGTCCGCAGTTCGGCAAGGGTGAAGTCCTCGGTGAACCAGCCGGTCACCGACGCCCCGTCGATGGTCTTCGTGGTCCGGCGGTCGGCGAACTCCGGCCGCGCCGCCACGTCGGTGGTGCCGCTGATCTCGTTCTCGTGCCGCGCGACGAGCACACCGTCGGCCGTCGCGACGAGATCCGGTTCGATGTAGTCGGCACCCATCCGGATCGCCAGCCGGTACGCCTCCAGGGTGTGCTCCGGCCGGTAGCCGCTGGCACCCCGGTGACCGATGACGATGGGTTGGTCACCGACGCGGGCCGGGTCCGGGCCGGCGGCCGGCTTCGCCGTGGCGACCATGGGCATGGCCACGGCGGCGGCGAGCAGGGTCACCGACACACCGAGGGCGGAAAGGGTACGTCGCAACGCGGTCTCCTTGACTCGTCGGGGAACCGCCTCAGCAGACCTGCCCGGGCTGACCGGCAGTTGGTCCGCGCCTGACCACGCGGTGAATCCGCCGTTGCGTCCGTTGAAGCAGAGCAGGGCGGAGCCGACGACACGGGGCTCGGGATGCCGGTTCCGGCCCGGAGCGTCGGACGGAATCGGAAGATTGTCTGGTGCGTCGGTTTCTTCGTCACCCGGTGCGGCTCGTGCCGCTGGTCTTCCTGGTGGCGATCCTGATCGGCACCGGACTGCTGATGCAGCGCCCGATGACCATCGAGTACCAGCACGCCCCCTTCATGACCGCGCTGTTCACCGCCACGTCAGCCATTTCGGTCACCGGTCTGACCGTCACCGACACCCCGAACTACTGGTCCGGCTCCGGGCTGGTGCTCATCACCGTGCTCACCCAGCTGGGCGGGCTCGGCATCCTGACCGGTGCCGCACTGGTGATCCTCACCGTGTCCCGGCGGCTGGGGCTGCACAACCGGCTGCTGTTGCAGGCCGAGACCGCGGAGTACGGGCTCGGCGACGTGCGCCGGCTGCTGCTGCGCATCGCCGCCACGGTGTTCGCCTGCGAGCTGGCGATGACCGTCATCGTCACCGGGCGGCTCTGGCTGGCCTACGACCAACCGTTCTGGGATGCCCTCTGGTCCGCCGGGTTCCACTCCATCCAGGCGTTCAACAACTGCGGATTCTCGCTCTACCGCGACGGTCTGCTGGCCTTCTCGCGTGACCCGTGGGTCAGCCTGCCGCTGGCTCTCGGCGCGATCATCGGCGGTCTCGGGTTCCCGGCCATGTTCGAGGCCGTCCGGGAACGGCGGCAGCCGGCCCGTTGGGCGGTCGCCACCAAGCTGACCATCTGGGGCAGCGCGGCGCTTGTCGCCTTCGGTGCGGTCGCGTTCCTGGCCGCCGAGTGGGCCAACCCGTGGACCGTCGGCCAGTACGACGTACCCGGCAAGGTGGTCGCCGCGTTCGCGCAGATCGCCCTGGCCCGCACGGGCGGTTTCGAGGTGGTGCCGACCGAGGTGCTGCGGGAGGAGAGCTACACCCTGCTGACCGCGTTGATGTTCATCGGTGGCGGCAGCGCCAGCACAGCCGGTGGGATCAAGGTCTCCACCTTCTTCCTGCTCGCCTTCGTCATCTGGGCGGAGGTCCGCGGCGAGCCGGACGTCACGGTCGGGCACCGCCGGGTCGCCACCGCCAGCCAGCGACAGGCCCTCACCGTCGCGCTGCTCAGCGTCGCGATCGTGGCCGCCGGGACCGCCGCGCTGATCGCGATGACCGACAAGCTCCCCTTCTACGCCGCGCTGTTCGAGGTCACGTCGGCGTTCAGCACCACCGGACTCTCGGTGGGTGTCCTGCCGTCCCTGTCGGACGGCGGCCAGTTGCTGCTGACCGTGCTGATGTACGTCGGCCGGGTCGGGCCGCTCACCTTCGGTTCGGCGATCGCGCTGAACACCCGTCGCCGGCTCTACCGCTACCCGGAGGAGCAACCAATTGTCGGATAGAACATCGGACTCGGGCGGCGTGGCCGTGATCGGCCTCGGCCGGTTCGGCAGCCATCTGGCCGAGTCGCTCGCCGCTCTCGGCCGCGAGGTGCTGGCCATCGACCGGAACGCCCAGCGGGTGCAGAAGTGGTCGTCGATGCTCGATCAGGTGGCCCAGGCCGACGCCACCGACGAGGCCGCCCTACGCCAGCTCGGCCTGACCGACGTGCCCCGGGTGATGGTGGCCATCGGCGCCTCCGTCGAGGCCAGCGTGCTCACCGTGCTCGCCCTGGTGGAGCTGGGCATACCGCAGATCTGGGCCCGGGCGACCTCGGGCCAGCACGCGAAGATCCTCTCCTCGGTCGGCGCGCACCGCGTGATCTTTCCCGAGGCGGAGACCGGCGAGCGGCTCGCCCATCTGATCATCAGCCGGACGCTCGACTTCGTGGAGTTCGACGAGGCCTTCGCGGTGGCACGGGTCCGCGTTCCGCGGTCGCTCACCGGTCGCCCGACCAGCGAGAGTCACCTGCTGAAACGCTACGGCGTACGGGTGATCGGCGCAAAGCGGGCCGGCGAGCAGCGGTACCGGTACGTCTCGGACGAGATGCAACTCGCCGACGACACGATCCTCATCGTCGAGGGGACCATCGAACAGATCCAGCGTTTCGCCACGCTGTCCTGACCGGTCAGCTCACCGGCCGGGGCCCTTGCCGGGCTTGGCCGGCTGCGGCTTCCCCCCGCCCTTGCCCTTCGCCTTGCCGTCGTCCGGCTTGGCCTTCTCGGCCTTGGGCTTCTTCCCCTTGGGTTTGGTGTCGCCGGAGCCGGCCTTGCCGGCTGACGCCTTCACCGTCTTGGCCGGAGCCGACTTGGTGGGTGCCGGCTTGGTGGTGGGTGCGGTGCCCGCCACTCCGGAGACCTGGACCCCGCAGACCGCCGTGCCGACCCGGAACTCCACCGGCAACGGGTTCGTCCCGGTGTATCGCCCGGTCAGGTTCAGCTTCTCGGTGGCGCCCGGTGCCAGGGCGGGCCGTTGCGGGACCGCCTGCACCGCCACCGACCGGCCCTGCTGCCGGACCGGCGCCGGGGTCGCGGTGGTCACCTGCTGCTCGCCGGGGAACGCGAAGCTCATGGTCCAGTCGCGCAGCTCACGGTCTCCCGTGTTGGTCAGGCTCAGCTCCGCGGTGAAGTCCTTGCCGGAATCCTTGCGCAGCGCGTACGTGACCTGGCAGGGGATCTCCTGTTCGCCACCGATGCGCGCCTGGGTCGGTTGATCGATGCCGCCGCTGGCGGGGCTGTGTGACGTGACGCCCCAGACCGCCGCCGTGACGGCCATCAGCCCGGCGGCGGCCGTCACCGCCTCGATCCGGCGCCGACGGCTCAGCCGACGCCGGGTACGCGGACCGGCCAGGGGCAGCGCGTCGGTCGCCGCGGACCAGGGCAGGATCGTGGTACCGGCGTCGGCCAGCGACGACGGGTCGGCGGCGTCGGCGCCCACCGGCACCGTCGGCACCTTGCCGGCCGCTTCGGCGAGCACCCGGGCCAGCTCGGCGGTGGCCGGCCGGTCCGCCGGTCGCTTCGCCAGGCAACGGTGGACGAGGGCGGCGACGCTGGCGGGCAGGTCCGGCACGTCGGGCATCGGCTCCGGCTCGCGGTACATGTGGGCGCGCAGCATCTGGGTGGTGGTGTCGGCCTGCCAGGGCAGCCGACCGGTGAGCATCCGGTACAGCAGCAGGCCGACCGCGTACACGTCGGTGGCCGGGCTGACCTGGCCGTTGTCGAGCCGTTCCGGAGCGAGATACGCCGGGGTGCCGAGCAGAGTGCCGTCGGGCCCCTTCTCGCTCTCACCGACGAGTGCCGAGATGCCGAAGTCGACCACCTTCACGCCGGTCGCGGTGAGCATCACGTTGCCGGGTGTCACGTCGCGGTGCACCACACCGCGGGCGTGCGCGGTGGCCAGTGCGGAGGCGACCTCGGCCGCCACCGTCACCGCCTCCCGCCACGGCAGGCGTCCGTCGCGGGCCAGCCGCGCGGTCAGCGGACCGCCGTCGATCAGTTCCATCACCACGTACGGCACGGTCAACCCGACCTGCACGGACTCGCCGTAGTCGTACACGTTCGTGATGTTGGGGTGGCAGAGCCGGGCGGCGGCCTGTGCCTCGATCCGGATGCGGTGCCGGAACGCCCGGTCGCTGGCCAGCCGGGACGCGAGCACCTTGACCGCCACCTGCCGACCGAGCACCTCGTCGTAGCCGCGCCAGACCACCGACATGCCGCCCGCGCCGAGCTGCTCGATGAGCCGGTACCGCTCACCGAGCAGTTGCGCTCCCCTGCTCACCGCATCACCCATGGTCGGCGTTGTTGCCCGACGTGAGGCCGCCTACACCTTTCTGGTCTGATTCGGTCACGGATGTCACCCGATCAGGCGGTGGCGAGCAGTTGGTCCACCGGAGCGTAGTCGTCGGTGAGCACCAGCGCGTCGCCGACGAAGTCCGTCAGGTCACCGCCGCTGAGCAGGCTCGCCGGCTCGTTGGCGTCGTCGAGCCGGGCCCGTAGCGCGGCCAGCGGCAGCGGCGTGTCGGAGGCGACGATCAGGAAGTTGGCGCCCCGCTCGCCGGCCAGCGCCTCCGGCGGGGCGATCAGCGCGACATGGGTGAACTCGGCGGCGACGGTGGCCACCTCGCTGCGGATGAAGCGCAGCGGCGGGTAGTCGATGACGTTCTGCACGTAGACGCCACCCGGGCGGGTCACCCGGCGGATCTCGGCGGCCATCTCCCGGGTGGCCAGGTGCCAGGGCACCACCAGGTGTCCGAAGGCGTCGCCCACCACGAAGTCGCGGCTGTCGGTCGCCTCGTCGGCCACCAGCATCCGGGCGTCGCCCACCACCGCCCGCAGGTCCGGTCCCTGGCGTACGCCGAGCCGCCGCTCCCCCAGCTCGACGAGCCCGCCGTCGATCTCGAACACCAGGTTGTCGGTGCCGGGGCGGGTGGCGGTCAGGTATCGCGGCACGGTGAACCCGCCGCCGCCCAGGTGCAGCGCGTCGAGCCGCTGACCCGACGGGGCGAGCACGTCGGCCACCGCCCCGATCCAGCGGGTGTACGCGTACTCCAGGTGGGTCGGGTCGGCGAGGTCCACGTACGAGTGCTGAGCCGAGTTGAGCAGCAGCGTCCGCCCGCTGGACCGACCCGGGTCGGCCTGTACGCGGGCGCAGTGGTAGGCCGTCTCGACATCGCAGGGGTTCGGGGCGACCATGGTCAGCCCGGCCCCGGCCAGGCCGAGCACCGCCAGGGCGGCCTTTACCCGGGCCGGTCCGGGCAGGGCGTCCCGGTCCTGTCGGTGCAGGTACACCCCGAGCGCGACGCCGGTGATGCCGAGGGACGCGGCCAACCCGAACAGGATCACCGTGCTGGGCAGAGCGGCCACCAGCACGAAGCCGGTGACCAGGGTGGCCGTGACGGCACCGAGCGTGCCGATGCCGGAGAGCCGGCCGACGACCTGGCCGGTGCGGCGTAGGTCGGCGAGCTGGAGCTTGATCACCAGTGGGCTGACCGCCGAGAGCAGCATCGCGGGTGCGAAGACGGCTACCGCGACCAGCAGCAGCACGGCGCTGGCCGCACCGCCGCGCAGCACCTCACCGGCGTAGCGCACCGCCGGCAGGGTGATCGCGGTGGCGATGCCGGAGAGCACCAGCGCCGGGGCCAGCAGCGTACGTGGGTTGCGCCGGTCGGCCAGCCAGCCGCCCGCCCACGCCCCGTACGCGATCGCCGCCAGCGCGATGCCGATGACCGAGCTGGTCACCTGGAGGGTGACCCCCACGTACGGCCCGACCAGGCGCAACGCGGCGGTCTCCAGCACCAGGACGGCACCGCTGGAGTAGAAGACCAGGAACGCGGCGAGCCTGTTGGGCAGGGCTCGGGGCACCGGCGCCAAGGAGGGCGCGGACGGGGCCGCCACGTCAGGCGTTGGAGAGTTCATCGTGGCGATGGTACGCAGCGGCCCCGGGCCGGCGGGTCAGTACATCGAGAGATGAACGTGGTTCGTGTGGTCGGCGGCGGGGCTGCCGCTACCGCTGTACGCCCGCCAGCCGGTGCCCGGGTGCCAGATCTGGCGGTACCAGATCACGTAGAGCACGCCGAGCCGGTCGGCGTTGCGGACGTGCCAGGCGGCCAGGCTGTCACCGTACGACTTGTCGCCACCGGTCGCCGTGCGGTCCTCGAAGCCGTTCGTGGCGGCGGAGAAGTCGCAGGCCCGACCCTTGGGGTGCTCGCCGGAGCCGCCGCTGCGGTAGCAGGAGACGTGCCGCTTGTATCCGGCGGCCTGGGTCTGCTTCAGCGCGTGCAGCGTGCGGGGCGTGATGCAGCCCGAGGTGGTCGGGTCGTTCACCGAGCACGACTCGCCGGGCCAGGAGCCGTCGGAGTTGCGCGGCGCCGGCTTCGCCGAGGTGGAACTGCCACCGCTGAACCCGCCACCGCTACCCGAGCTGACCGCCGCCAGGGCCGCCTCGGCCTCCTTCTTCTTCTTCGCCATCACGGCCAACTGCTTGGTCTGCTCGCGCACCTCGGCATTGATCGCCAACTTGGCCTGCCGGGCCTGCTCCCGGGCCTCGGTCAGCTCCCGGATCCGGCGACCGTCCCGTTGGGCCATCATGTCGAGATTGGCGGCCCGCTGCACGAACGCCTCCGGCGTCGCGCTGTCCAGCAGGACGGCAGCCGGGCTGAGCCGGCCGACCCGGTAGGACTGGGCGGCCACCTCACCGACCATGACGGTCAGCTCGTCCAGCCGGTCCTCCATCGCGGACAGCTCCTTGGCCATCTGCTTCTGCCGCTTCTTGGAACCGTCCAGCTTGCGCTTGGCGTCGATGTGCGCCTTCGCGGTGGCCTCCAGGGCGTCCCGCAGCTTCTTGCTGCCACCCTCGTTCGGCTCGGCGTACGCCGGCACGGCACCCACGCCGAGCAGCAGCGCCACGGCGGCGAGCAGGACGATCAGCGGCCGGTGGGCGCGCCGCCGGACGGGCATGGACCTGCGCACGAAAGCATCCTTTCGTCGGCCGCCGGCCCCCATGGTCAGCACTGCGCGGCGGCGACCCCCGCCGGCGCCGGTCGGCGGCCTGCTGGCGGAAGGCCGCCGGTCAGGATACCGGAACCAGCCCCGCCAACCACCCCACCAACCCCCCACCCCCACCACTCCTCACCCCACCGCAACCACCCCCTCACCCTCCGCACCCAACCCTGCGTTGATCATGAGGCTGGCGGCAAGTTCGATCCTGAACTGCCGCCAACCTCATGATCAACGCGAAGGAGGGGGGTCAGGTGGGGAGGAGGGCGGTGTGGACTTCGGTCCAGACCTGGGCGTTTACGGCTACCAGCAGGCCGTGTTCGGTGTCGGCGGGGTGGTAGTCGGTGCCGTCGAGACGGCGGGCCACGCCGCCCGCGGCCCGCACCAGCAGGGTGCCCGGGCCGTGGTCCCAGGGCAGGGTCCGCCAGAACAGCACGAACTGCTGCTGGCCGGTGAGCACGTCGAGATACTCGCGGCCGGCGCAGTGCTGCCCCGGCAGCAGCTCGCCGAGGCGCGCACCACCCGCCTCCACCGTGCGCCGGGACGGCCCCGGCAGGAACTTCGTCATCGCCGCGCCGCGCAGCTCACCCACCGGTGGCGCCCCGTCGGGCAGGTGCAACGGCTGGCCGTCCAGGTACGTTCCCTCGCCGGTGCGGGCGGTCGCCAGCGCGTCGGCGAGCGGGTCGAACACCCACGCGGCCACCGGCTCACCGTCGGTGAGCAGGGAGACCATCAACGCGAACGGGCGGCGGCCCGCCGCGAAGTTCGCGGTGCCGTCGACCGGGTCGACGAGCCACACGTCTCCCGAGGCGCGTAGGTGACGCAGCAGGTCGGGATCGTCGGCCACCGCCTCCTCGCCCACCACCACCGAACCGGGGCGCAATCGGAGCAACCCGGCGCTGATCATCTCCTCGGCCCGCCGGTCGGCGACCGTGACCAGCTCGCCGGGGGCCTTCTCGCTCACGTCGGCGACGTCGAGATGGCGGAACAGGGGCAGCACCACCCGGTCGGCGGTCTCCCGCAACAGCCCGGCGACGTCGTCGAGCAGGGTGTCAGCCACGCGGCGGCAGCTTCACCACGCTGACGAAGAACTCGTCGATCTGCCGGACCACCGAGATGAACTGCTCGAAGTCGACCGGCTTCGTCACGTACGCGTTCGCGTGCAGCTGGTAGCTGCGCAGGATGTCCTCGTCGGCCTGGGAGGTGGTCAACACCACCACCGGGATCCGGCGGAGCTGCTCGTCCCTCTTGATCTCCTCCAGCACCTCCCGGCCGTCCCGTCGGGGCAGGTTCAGGTCGAGCAGGATCAGATCCGGCAGCTCCACGTCCGCGTACTGGCCCTCGCGGCGCAGGTAGGCCAGCGCCTCGGCACCGTCGGAGACGACGTTGAGCCGGTTGCGCAGCTTGTGCTCCTCGAACGCTTCCTGGGTCATCAACACGTCACCCGGGTCGTCCTCGACCAGGAGCACCTCGATCGGGCTGTTGCCGTCCGCCGGCGCGGTCATCCCACCGCCTCCTTCATGCCACCTGTCCCACCGCCGGCCTGAGCCAGGCCGGCGACGGCCGAGGGGCGCTCCGATCCGCCGCCGGCCTCGGCGCCGACGGTACCGTCACCCGCCACGACCTCGTCATCGGCCCGGCCCGCCGCCACGTCCGTTCCGACCTCCGCCGGATCGGGCCCGTCCGCCGCCGACCCGTCCGCGCCGGTGGCGCTGTTCGCCGCCTCGACGTCGGCGGGCAGCGCGGGCAGGGTGAAACGGATCGCCGTCCCCTCGGGCACGTCGGTGTCCACCCAGACCCGACCACCGTGGTACTCCACGATCTTCTTGACGATCGCCAACCCGATCCCGGTGCCCGGGTACGCGTCCTTGGCGTGCAGCCGCTGGAAGATGACGAAGATCTTGTCGGCGAACTCCGGCTCGATCCCGATGCCGTTGTCCTGGCAGGTGATCTCCCAATCCTCGCCGATCAACCGGGCCGAGACGTGCACCTTCGGCGGAACATCCGCCCGACGGAACTTCACCGAGTTGCTCACCAGGTTGACCAGCAGGTTGGTCAACAGCGGCTCCTCACCGCGGATCACCGGCAGCTCGCCCCAGGTCAGCTCGGCGTCGGCGTACTGCCGGGCCGGCTCGGTCTGTGCCGCCACCTCCGCCATCAGGCGGTTCAGGTCGACATCGGTGAAGCCGGTGGTGAGCCGGCCGATCCGGGAGAACGCCAGCAGGTCGTTGATCAAACGCTGCATCCGCTGCGCGCCGTCCACCGCGAAGGCGATGTACTGGTCGGCCCGCTCGTCGAGCCGCCCGGCGTAGCGCCGTTGGAGCAGCTGGCAGAAGCTCGCCACCTTACGCAGCGGCTCCTGCAGGTCGTGCGAGGCGACGTAGGCGAACTGTTCCAGGTCACGGTTGGACCGGGTCAGCTCCTCGGCCTGCTTCTGCAACTGGGTGTTGACCCACTCGATCCGCTCCCGTGCCTCCCGCACCTCGGCCAGGTCCGCGGCGATCTTCTGCCGCATGGCGTCCACGTCCGCGCCGAGACGCCGGAACTCCGGCGGACCGGTTCCCGTGATGCCGTGGCCGTAGTCACCGACCGCGACCTCCCGGACCTGCCCGGCCAGGCTGGTCAGCGGCCGGATCACCATCCGCTCCAGCGAGGTGAGCAGCACCACGCCCGCGACAAGCACCACGAGTGCCGCGATGATCAGCAGCAGGACCAGCAGGTTGCTGGTACTGCGTACGTCGGCGGCGGCCTCGTCGCGGACCTCCAGGATGCCGTTCTGCAGCACGTCGACGGCGATCCGGATCTGGTCGAACTGCTGCCGCGACCGATCGGTGAGCAGTTGCTGGCCGGCGGCGGCGCCACCGGTCTCGATGGCGGCGATGACCGGCAGGGCGACCGCCTGGCGCCACTGCTCCGCCCGCTGCCGCACCGTGCCGAACTCGTCGTGCAGCTCCGGGTAGCCGGCCAGCAGCCGGTCCATCGAGGTGGCCAGCTCCTGCTCGCGCTGCCGGCCGGTGTCGAACGGAACCAGGTCCTCCCGGTCGCCGGTCAACGCGTACCCCCGGATCGCGGTCTCCTGGTCGACCAGGACCGCGAGCAGCTCCTGGGACTGGGCCCGCAGCGGACCGGTCTGGTTGAGCACCGCGTCGATGTGCGCCCGGTTACGGGTGGCGACCACCGCCTCCGCGGCGGCCACCCCGATCAACAGCAGCCCGACGACCACGACGAGCACGGCCAGTCGGCCACGCAGACTCCAGCCGGCACCCCTGGTGGTCACCGGCCACCACCCCGCGTGACAAGCAGCATCGCCACGTCGTCGGCGAACGGACCGTCGTTGAGCTGCTCCGCCCGACCGACCAGCCAGGCCGGCAGGTCGGACAGCGGAACCGCCAGGCTGGCCGGCTCGGCCAGCAGGCGGGTCAGGCCGGGCACGTCGAGGCGTTCGTCGCCCGCGCCGACCCGGCCCTCGATCAGACCATCGGTGTACATCAGCAGAGACCAGTCCTCGGTGTCGAACTTCAGGTCGAAGGCGACCGGCCGGCGCGGCCGTACGCCGAGCAGCAGACCACCCGGTGCCGGCACCGGAGTCACCCGGCCCTCGGCGAGCAGCACCGGTGGCGGATGGCCGGCCAGCCGCACCGTCGCCCGGCCGGCGTTGAGGTCGAGCCGGGCCGTCGCCACGGTCGCGAAGATCTCCTGAAGCCGGCGCTCACTCATCAGCACCTGTTCCAGCGCGGGAAGCACCTCGTCGTCCGGCACCCCGGCGAGGATCAACGCACGCCAGGCCACCCGCAGTTCGACGCCGAGTGCCGCCTCGTCCACGCCGTGACCGCAGACGTCACCAATGATCAGATCGACCCGGTCCGGACGGGTCTGCACCACGTCGTAGAAGTCGCCGCCGATCAGGGCGGCGTGCCTTCCGGGCCGGTAGAAGGTGTGCACCGCGATCTGGTCGGTCGACATCAGCGGCTGGGGCAGCAGGCCGCGCTCCAACCGGGCCGACTCGGCCTGGCGCAGCTCCACCTCACGTAGCCGGCGGGCGTTCTCGTCGGCCCGCTTGCGCTCCACCGCGTAGCGCAGCGCCCGGGTCAGCAGGATCCCGTCCACCTGGCCCTTGACCAGGTAGTCCTGCGCCCCCTCGGCAACCGCGACGATGCCCAGGTGCTCGTCGGTGCGACCGGTGAGCACACAGACGGCCGCGCTGCCGGACATCTCCAGCACCTGTCGCAGCCCGTCCAACCCCTGCGCGTCGGGCAGACCCAGGTCCAGCAGGACGCAGTCGACTCCCGCGATCCGCCGACGGGCCTCGCTCAGGCTGGTCGCCACCAGCAGGTCGATGCCGGAGTTCGTCTCGGCCAGCAGCTCGCCGACCAGGAAGGCGTCCCCCTCGTCGTCCTCGACCAGCAGCACCCGCAGCCGCTCCCCGGGGGGCAGGTTCGGGTTGCCACCCAGCCCGCCCTGCGGGTACGGCCACGACACCACGGAGGGACCGGTCATCCCGGGCCCCCGGGTCGGCCGGGTCACCGCCGCGACTGGCGGAAGATCGCTGGTGATGTCGGGCTCCTTCCGAGCGCCCTGCTGATCCTGTATTAGACAACGTTCGCACACAACATGACGGAGCACCCTCGGGTGGCATGGAGGATGATGGTCCACCCCAGCACCACCCCCTTGCGAGGAGCCACCTGTGGGCGCACCCCCCAGCCCCGTCACCGACCGTGCCTTCACCCGGCCACGTCGACGTCGTCTCGCCGCGCTCGCGGCACTCGTCGCGCTCGTCGCCGTCGGCGCGAGCGCCCTGCTCGACCTGCGTCCTCCGGCACCCCGCCCGGCCGACGCGCCGGCCGGCGAGTTCAGCGCGGCGCGCGCGTACCCGCACGTGACGCGGGTCGCCGGGCGGCCCCACGTCGCGGGCAGCCCGGCCAACGACGAGGTCCGCGCCCACCTGGAAGGCGTACTGCGTGGCCTCGGGTTCCAGACGCAGGTGCAGGACACGGTCGCCGAGGAGGCCGGGCAGCTCAGCGGCGCGGCGGGCGGCGCCACCCTGGCCCGGGTCCGCAACGTGGTGGCCCGGCTGCCCGGCGCCGACCCCACCGGCACCGTGTTCCTGGTCGCGCACTACGACGCGGTGCAGACCGGGCCGGGCGGCAACGACGACGCCGCCGGGGTCGCGACCATCCTGGAGGTGGCCCGCGCGCTTACCGACGGCCCGGCGCCCCGCAACGACATCGTCCTCGTCCTCACCGACGCCGAGGAGGCGTGCCTCTGCGGAGCCTCGGCGTTCGCCTCCGAGCATCCGCTGGCCGCCGGCCAGGGGGTGGTGCTCAACCTGGAGGCACGGGGCCGCACCGGTCCGGTGATCATGTTCGAGACGTCGCCGGAGAACGCCCGTCTGGTCGAGGTCTTCGGCGAGGCGGCACCGCACCCGGTGGGCACCTCGTTCGCGGTGGAGGTGTACCGCGCGCTGCCCAACGACACCGACTTCACCGCCTTCCTCGACGAGGGGTTCCTCGGGCTGAACTCGGCGTACCTCGACGGGGGTGCGATCTACCACACGCCGCTTGACACCCCGGCGGCGATGGACCGGGCCAGCCTTCAGCACCACGGCGACAACACCCTCGGCCTCGCCCGGGAGTTCGGCCGGATCGACCTCGCCGACCTGCGCGCGGGTCACGACGCCACCTACTTTCCCGTCCCCGGCGGCCTCGCCCGCTACCCCGGCTGGCTGGTGCTGCCGTTGGCGCTGCTGGCGCTGGCCGGCGTGGTCACGCTCGGCTGGCTCGCCCGACGCCGGAACCGGGTCACCACCGGTCGACTGGCCGCCGGCTTCGGGCTGGCCGTGGTACCGATCGTGGTGGCACCGGTGGGTGCCCAACTCCTCTGGGCGGCGATCGCCGCCCTCCGACCGGGCTACGCCGAACTGCTCGACCCGTACCGGCCGACCTGGTACCGGCTGGCCGTGCTGTCGCTGGCCGCCGCCGTCGTGTTCGCCTGGTACGCGCTGAGCCGACGCCGGGTCGGCCCGGCCGCGCTGGCCGTCGGCGGGCTCGGCTGGCTGGCGCTGTTCGGCGTGCTGCTGGCGTTCCTGGCCCCCGGTGGGGCGTACCTGGCGACCCTGCCCGCCCTGGCCGGGGCGATCGGCGGGCTGGTGGCGCTGGCCAGCCGGATCGACGGACCGGTACCGGTGATCGCGGTGACCGTCGCCGCGGCGGTCGCGGTGATCCTGCTGCTCCCCACCGTGGTGCTGCTCTTCCCGGCGCTCGGCATGGCGATGGGCGGCGTCGCGGCGCTCTTCGCGGTGCTGCTCGGTCTCGCCGCGCTGCCCGTGATCGATCTGCTGCACCCGCAGGCCGGCGGCCAGCGGGGCATGGCGGCGCTGCGGGCCCGTCGGCTCGGTGCCCTGCCGGCCGGGGCAGCCGCGCTGGCCACCGTGGTCCTGGCCGGGGTCGGCTTCGCCGTCGACCGGTTCGACGCCGCGCACCCCGCGCCCACCCACCTGATGTACGCGCTGGACGCCGGCACCGGCCAGGCCCGATGGCTCAGTCACGAGACCGAGCCGCAGCCCTGGACCGACGAGTACGTGGACGGCCCGGTCCAGGTCGCCGACGAGTTCCCCGGAATCGGCGGCGACGAGTTGCTCGGCGGCCCGGCACAGCCGGCGGACCTGCCCGCGCCCCGGCTGGACGTGCTGACCGACACCACCGCGAACGGCGAACGCACCCTGACCCTGCGGCTCACCCCGCAGCGCCAGGTACGCCTGACCACCCTGCACGTCGACACGAACACCGCCGAGGTCCGGCGCGCCGTCGTCGCGGGCCGGTCGGTCCCGGTGGAGAGCCGCGAGGGCCGCTGGGGGTTCGGGGTGGTCTTCCACGCCCCGCCGCCCGAGGGGATCGAGGTCACGCTGACCGTCACGCCGAAGGCGGACCGGATCGCGCTGCGGGCGATGGACGCCAGCGACGGCCTCGACACGCTGCCCGGCTTCCGCCCCCGCCCACCGGACGTCGGCGTCGCCGGCTCACACAGCTCCGAGATGCTCGCCGTGGCCCGCACCTACCCGCTGTAGAGCGGCTACTTCCAGCGGAAGTGGACGAAGAGGCGGCCGAAGTTCTTGGAGTCCTTCTCGACCCGGTGGTAGAGCTGCTTGACGTCCTTCTGGTCGAGGAAGCGCAGCACGCGCTTCTTGAGCTGGCCGGAGCCCTTGCCCGGGATGATCTCGACGAGGGTGGCCTTCTTGGCCACCGCCTCGTCCATGATCCCGCGCAGTGCCCGGTCGATGTCGTGGCCCTTGTTGAAGATGTCGTGCAGGTCCAGCTTCAGCTTCATGCCACGTCCACCGCCCGGTCGGCTCTCATGCGGCCATCGTAGGCACGCCGGGCGCCGCCCAGGCCACGCCGGCTGCCCGGCCGCGCAGACGTCGGGAGGGCAGCCCGTCCGGGCTGCCCTCCCGACGCTTCTCTCCTAGGGTCAGCGGCCGCCGCCGACCCGGGTCTCCACCCGGCGCAGGGCCGCGGCATAGTCGTCGTTGGACGAGTGCATGGCCGCCGCGATGCGCAGGTGACGCAGCGCGTCGGTGTAACGGTTGAGCCGCTCCAGCGTCCGGCCCAGCACGTGGTGGGCGTAGTGGTCGCTGGGGTTGCGGTCGACCAGCTCCCGCAGCTGCTCCTCGGCCCGGCTGAGCTGGGCCGACTGGAAGTAGGCCCGGGCCAGCAGCTGTCGGACGGAGGCGTTGTCCGGCTCCGCCTCGATGATCGGTTCGAGCAGCCGGGCCGCGCCGCCGGGGTCGCCCGCCTCGAAGAACAGGGTCGCCCGCCGGTACTCGGCCAGCAGATCCATGCCGCCACCCCCTCCGTGTCGCACCACTGTCCCGACGCTGGCACAACACCGGCCGTACCGCGACTGTTCCCGGTCGCTTTTCCCGTCCTACACGGTGGCGAGGTCCCAGGCGCGGACGCCGCCGACGATGCCGGCGCTGTTGGGCACCACCACCACGTCGTCACCCATCCGGGTGAGCTGCTCGGGACGGATCCGGCGCGAGTTCCCGCCGCCCAGGTAGAGCCGGTCCCAGCGGAACACCGGACGCAGCCCCTCCACCACCTGGCGGATCCGCCGGGACCAGAACGCGTCGCCCAGCCGGCGGCGTTCGGGCTCACCGACGTACGTGTCGTAGGTGGTGCCCCAGCGCACCGGAGCGTGGGACAGTTCGAGGTGCGGGGCGAGCACCCCACCGTCGAAGAGGGCGCTGCCCAGCCCGGTGCCGAGGGTCAGCACCAGTTCGCAGCCGGTGCCGGCGACCACCCCGGCACCGTGCACCTCGGCGTCGTTGAGCACCAGCGCCGGCAGGCCGAACGCGGTCGAGAGCGCGCTGCGGGCGTCGAACCCGGACCACTCGGCGAGCAGCGCCGGGTCGACCCGGCTGCGGGGACCCGAACGGGTCACGTAGTGCGGGGTGGCCACCACCACGCCGTGCCGGATCATGCCCGGCATCCCCACCGTCACCCGACCGGCCGCCGGCAACCGACCGCCGAGTTCCACGAGCGTCCGGACGAACAGGTCCGGCGGCAGCGGGTACGGCGTCGGCACGCGCATCGGCTGGGCCCGCATGGTGCCCGCGCCGTCGAGGACCGACGCCTTGATCCCGCCGCCGCCGCAGTCGATCGCCAGAGTGGTCAACACGCACGTGAGTCTGCCTCGTCCCGGGGGTCGGCCGCGCGGCGACGGGTAGGCTCGGCTGCTTGTGAGCGCCACGCTGATCGCCAAGGACCTCGCCGCCGGACACGGGGAACGAACCCTCTTCACCGGTCTGGATCTCGTGGTCGCCCCCGGTGACGTGGTCGGCCTGGTCGGGGCCAACGGAGCCGGCAAGTCGACGCTGCTGCGTACGCTCGCCGGTCTGTTGCCGGTCGAGGCCGGCAGTGTCGCGGTGAGCCCGCCCGGCGCGAGCGTCGGGCACCTGCCCCAGGAGCCGGAGCGCCGGCCCGGGGAGACGGTGCGTGCCTTCCTGGCCCGCCGCACCGGCGTGACCGGGGCGCAGTCCGCTCTCGACGCGGCGACGGAGGCGCTGACCGCCGGCCGGCCGGGCGCGGACGACGCGTACGCCGCCGCGTTGGAGGGCTGGCTCGGACTCGGCGGGGCCGATCTGGACGAGCGGGCCGAGGAGGTGGCCGCCGAACTGGGCCTCGCCGTCGATCTCGACCAGCAGATGACCAGCCTCTCCGGTGGCCAGGCCGCCCGCGCCGGGCTGGCGTCGCTGCTGCTCAGCCGGTACGACGTGTTCCTGCTCGACGAGCCGACGAACGATCTGGACCTGGCCGGGCTGGACCGACTGGAGAACTTCGTCACCGGCCTGCGCGCCGGCACGGTGCTGGTCAGCCACGACCGGGAGTTCCTGGCCCGCACGGTCACCTCGGTGCTGGAGCTGGACCTGCACCAGCAGCAGGTGAACCACTTCGGGGGCGGCTACACGGCGTACCTGGAGGAGCGGGAGGTGGCCCGCCGCCAGGCGCGCGCGGACTACGAGGAGTACGCCGACACCCGGTCCGCGCTCCAGGCTCGGGCGCGTACCCAGCGGGCCTGGATGGAGAAGGGGGTCCGCAACGCCCGGCGCAAGGCCACCGACAACGACAAGATCGGCCGGAAGTTCCGGTCCGAGGCGTCCGAGAAGCAGGCGGCGAAGGCCCGGCAGACCGAGCGGCTGATCGAACGTCTGGAGGTGGTGGAGGAGCCACGCAAGGAGTGGGAGCTGCGGATGGAGATCGCCGCCGCGCCCCGCGCCGGCGCCGTCGTGGCCACGCTCCGCGACGCCGTGGTACGCCGGGGAGATTTCACCCTCGGCCCGGTGAACCTTCAGATCGACTGGGCGGACCGGGTGGCGGTGACCGGGGCGAACGGTTCCGGCAAGTCGACCCTGCTGGCCGCCCTGCTCGGCCGGTTGCCGCTGGACGCCGGTCAGGCCGCGCTCGGGCCGGGCGTGGTGGTCGGCGAGGTGGACCAGGCCCGTGGGCTGTTCCTCGGTGACGCGCCGCTGCTGGAGGCGTTCCGGGCCGCGGTGCCGGACCTGTCGCCGGCGGACGCGCGGACGCTGCTGGCCAAGTTCGGCCTGCGCGCGCAGCACGTGCTGCGCCCGGCCGCGACGCTCTCCCCCGGCGAACGGACCCGGGCCGCGTTGGCCCTGTTGCAGGGGCGCGGCGTCAACCTGCTGGTGCTGGACGAGCCGACCAACCACCTCGATCTGCCGGCCATCGAGCAGTTGGAGTCCGCCCTGGCCAGCTTCCCGGGCACGCTGCTGCTG
The DNA here is from genome assembly GCF_027497295.1 of Verrucosispora sp. WMMC514. Taxonomy (NCBI): domain Bacteria; kingdom Bacillati; phylum Actinomycetota; class Actinomycetes; order Micromonosporales; family Micromonosporaceae; genus Micromonospora; species Verrucosispora sp. WMMC514. The sequence continues at coordinate 1,720,631 of NZ_CP114906.1, forward strand.
GTGACCCACGACCGGCGGATGCTGGAGGCGGTACGCCTGGACCGGCGGCTGCGGGTGGACGCCGGGCGGATCACCGAGTTCTGATCCGGCGAAATCCGGACGGCGGGGCGACAATGACTCCATGCTCAGGTGGGAGTACGCCCTGTTGGTGCGGCGCCGCCAGGCCGCCACCAACGACCTCGGGTTCGAGGTGGTCTTTTCCTGGTACGGCCCGGACGGTTCCATGATCGACGTCACGCCGTACGGCGACACCGCGCTGGCCCATCTCAACCGGGCCGGCGACCAGGGCTGGGAGTTGGTCGCGATGAGCGAGGACCCGTCCCTGCCGGGCAACAACGAGTTGCACCGCTATCACCTGAAGCGACCCCGGACGGCGGCCGCGCCGCGGCAGCGGATGCGTTCGGGACGTCCCCGGCGGCCCATCCCGCGCTGACCCGGCGCGAGTTTTCCCCACAACCAACGCATACCGGGCGACTATCCGGGTAACGGGCCGGCCGGAGGTGGCCCGGCATGGTCGCGTTGGCACATTCTCCGTCCTCCGCCGAGCGACTGCGGGCGGTGGACGGGTTCCTCACCGAGGCATGGACGGACCAGGTCCGTCACGACGAGCGGCTGCGCCCGCTCGGTGTCGAGGTCCGCTTCGACCGGGGCGTCGCCCACCTGACCGGCGAGGTCGACGAGCAGGCCCAGCTGCGACTGGTACGCGAGCAGGTCGGCCGGCTGGCCGGCGTCTTCGGCGTCTGGTGCCGGGTACGGGTCGGCGGGCGCGACCCGGTGGTGGTCGACCTGGGTTGCGGCGCCACCAAGCAGTGGCCGGGCAATCTCGGGCTCGACATCTTCCCCGCCCCAGGCGTGGACGCGGTCGCCGACCTGTCCGGCTCCCTGCCGCTGGCCGACGACTCGGTGGACGTGCTGTTCGCGGTGCACATCCTGGAACACCTGATCGACTTTCTCCCGCTGCTGGACGAGTGTCACCGGGTACTCCGCCCCGGAGGCGTACTGCACGTGATGAGCCCCTGGTGGGGGCATGTGAACGCGGTGGCCGACCCGACCCACGTGCGGCTGCTGGACGTGCAGACCGTCAAGGGCATCTGCGTGATGCGACCGCCGGGCACCCCGCGCTGGTACCCGCTGCACGCCGGCAGCGACGGCGCCTCCATCTTCGCCGACCTCACCCCGCTGGGACCGGACGACGACGGTCCCTCCGCCACCCACCTGGCCCGCTTCTTCGACTAGGCCGTCCGGCCAGCGCCCTGGACACCACCGGTGTCCAGGGCATTCGTCTGTTTCGGCACCGGTCACCAATATTTCTCGCGGGTAACACCGGCAGGCCGCGCCATTGATCGAGACTTATCGAACCCCGGTAACTCGCCGGTAACAACCGGCTCTGCCGCACACCCCCGCGGAGGTATGACCATGCCCAGACGTCTCGCCACCACCCTCGCCTCGGGCCTGCTCGCCCTGCTCACCGCCCTCGCCGTGGCCTCCCCCGCCACGGCGGCCGTCACCCCACAGCAGAAGCTGTCCGTCCTATCCAGCTGGACCCAGACCAGCGTCAGCAGCTACAACGCCTGGTACTCCGCCCGCCAGAATCGCGCACCCTGGGCCGAGTACAACTTCGACTGGTCCACCGACTACTGCTCGTCCAGTCCGGACAACCCACTCGGGTTCAAGTTCAGCCTGTCCTGCGCCCGCCACGACTTCGGCTACCGCAACTACAAGGCGGTCGGCCAGTTCAGTGCCAACAAGCCGCGCCTCGACAGCGCCTTCTACGAGGACCTGAAGCGGTCCTGCGCCACGTACAACTCCGTCGTCCGACCGGCCTGCCTGAGCCTGGCGTGGACGTACTACCAGGCGGTCGCCATCTTCGGCTCGGTAGCCGCCGTGCAGCAGTCCGACATCGACCGGGCCGCCCGGATGAAGGCCGACGCGGAACGACGCGCTCGCGCCTGACGACCGGCGGCGGACGCCCGGCCGCACCTACGGCCGGGCGTCCTGCCGGTCGGCGACCGTCGCTCAGGCGTGCTCGGTGTGGCGGTCGACCGTGCTGGGCTGACGTGGGGCGGAGCGACCCGTGCCGGTGGCGAACCGCCCTGAATCGGCCGCCAGGTCGGGATGCTCGACCCCGAGCGCCAGCGCGACCGCCTCGTCCAACCCCAGTTCGGCCCCCTCGCCGTACGCCTCGTCGAAGGCGGCGTCGCCGAGCGCCAGCCGCAGCGCGGCCTGCCGCTGCGTCCAGTACGCCTCGTAGATGCCCGGTGTCGACCGCAGCCCCGCCCGGGTCGCCTGGGCGGCACCGAAGAGCCGGGCTGCGGTCAGCGGCTGGTCACCGAGCGCGCAGCGCACCGCGACCGCGTTCAACGTGTCGCAGGCCCGCCCGTGGAAACCGTGATTCATCCGGGACCGGAGCGCCGCCAACAGGTGCTCGTGCGCGGCCACCAGGTCACCCCGAGCCAGCGCGACCATGCCGAGCAGCATGTCCACCGAGCGACGCCCCCGGTCGGCCGGTCGGGCCGCCTCCACCGGCCGGGCCGCACCGAGCAGCTCCGCCGCCTCGTCCAGCGCGCCCCGCCGCCACAGCAGCTCGGCCAACCGGAGCACGGCGAACAGCGCCTCCGACTCGACCCCCTGGTCCTGCGCCCAGTCGATGACCTCCCGACAGACCCGCTCCGCCTCGGCGAACTGTCCCATGTCGACGAGCGGCGCGGCACGGCCGGCGAGCACCCGGGCCAGCAGGCCGGCATCTCCGGCCTGACGGGCCGCCGCCTCGGCCCGCTGCGAGTAGCGCAGCTCCTCGCCGAACTCGCCGTCGCCACCGGCGTGCAGCGAATGCATGTGGTAGGCCGCCGCCAGTTCGTCCTCCGGGACCACCTCGCCGGTCTCGGCCAGTCGACCGTACAGCCGGAACAGCCAGAGCCGCCCTTCCCGGGCCAGCCCGCGCTCACGCCACCACTGGTCCAGTCCGCCGGCCAGCCGCAGGCCGGCCCGGGCACTGCCACCCGTGGCGCACCAGCGCAGCGCGGCGCGCAGCTCACCGGCGAGTGGATCGAGCGCGTACAGCGACAGCGTCGTCGGCTGCCCGTCCGGGCCGAGGTGAGCCCGTTCAAGGGCGTGCGCCGACCAGGCCACGTGCCGGTCACGGGCCGCCTGCTCCTCCCCGGCGTCGGCGAGCCGCCGCGCCGCGTACGCCCGGATGGGGTCGAGCATCCGGTAGGTGCAGCCGGTCGCGTGCGGTTCCGCCAGCACCATCGACTTGTCGACAAGCACCGACAGCGGATCGAGCGGGTCGTCGTCGAGCAGCCACTCCACCGTCGGCAGGTCGACCGGGCCGGCGAAGACCGCCAGCCAACGCAGCAGTCGCGCGGCACGCGGCCCGAGTGTCCGGTAGGACCAGGTCACCGTCGCCTGCATGGTCAGGTGCCGTTCGACCGCCGAGCGGGCCGCCGCTCGACTGGCCGGGGTCGAGGTACTCACGCCGGTGGCCGCGGCGGCCAGGTCGACGGTGTCCCGTTGGTTACCGGTGTTACCCCGATCGGTCGGTAGCGGCAGCGGATCCTCGCGGCCGGCGTCGAGCGTGCCGAGGACGTCGTCGAGCCGCTCGGCGAGCTGGCCCACCGAGAGCACCCGTAGCCGGGCCGCGGCCAGCTCGATGGCGAGCGGCAAACCGTCAAGTCGCCGCACCACCCGCCGTACGTCGGCCGACTCCGACGGGTCCGGCTGGCGCCCGCCCCGCGCCGCCGCCGTCCGATCCAACAGCAGCGCCACCGCGTCGCTCTCGGTGCCGTCGGGCGCCGGATCGACGGTCAACGGCGGGATCCGCCACACCACCTCGCCCGGCAACCCCAGCGGTTCCCGGGTGGTGGCCAGCACCCGCACGCCACCGCCGCCGGCCAGCAGTCGGGAGACCGCGTCGGCGCAGGACGCCGGCTGGGCGTCGCAGGTGTCGAGCACGATCAGCATCCGGCGGGGAGCGGCGTACTCCACAAGCGTGTCGACCATCGGGCGGCCCGGCTCCGGCCGCAGACCGAGCACCGCGGCGACGGCGAAGGCGACAAGGCCGGGGTCGGTGACCGCGGCGATGTCGACGAACCACACCCCGTCCGGGTACTCGTCCACCAGGTCGGTGGCGAACTCCACGGCCAGCCGCGTCTTGCCGCTGCCACCCGCGCCAAGCACGGTGACCAGCCGGTGCCGACCCACCAGTCGCCCCAGCTCGGCGCGTTCGGTCTGCCGACCGACGAAGGTGGTGACCTGGATCGGTAGGTTGTGCGCCACCACGTCGGCGGTACGCGGCCGTGGGAACTGCCGCTCCAGGCCGGGTGCGACGAGCTGGAAGAGCCGTTCCCGGTCGTCGAAACCACGCAGCCGGTGCAGCCCGAGGTCGAGCAGGGAGGCGCCGGCCGGCAGTGGCCGGGCCCGCCGCGCCGTGGCACCGGAGCAGAGGATCTGCCCGCCGTGCGCGGCGGCGGCGACCCGGGCGGCCCGGTGCACCTCGGGGCTGGCGTACTCGCCGTCGCGTGGCTCCGCCCAACCGGTGTGCAGTCCCATCCGGACCCGGGGGGCCGCCTCGGGCGTCGGCCACTCGTGCTCGCCGAGCGCCCGCTGCGCGGTCAGACAGGCGGTCAACGCCGCTCCCGCGTCATCGAAGGCCAGGAAGAACGAGTCGCCCTCGGTCAGCAGCTCCGCGCCCTCGGCCGCCGCGATCGTCCGGCGCAGCAGCCGCCGGTGCTCGGCGAGGACCGGTCGGTAGCCGGACCCGAGCAGCTGGGCCAACCGGGTGGAGCCCTCGATGTCGGTGAATACGAAGGTCACCCAACCGGTCGGGAGGTGGATCCGTGGCGGCATGCGTGGAACCTCCCCCCTGGTCTCGGCACCATACTTCCCGAGACCGGATCATCACGCATCGTGAGAACGGCCGGCCGAGACTCCGACCCAAGGTGCCATCGGACCCTGCGTCCGGGCAAGGCCGGCAGCCACCCGTACCACCCGTCGACCAACCGTCCCGGCGTGGTCAGCAGCCGCAGCCGCCACCGCAGCAGCCGCCACCGGCGGGTGCGGACGAGGCGCCGGACCCGCCACCACGGCCGGTGACCGCGACCGTGGAGAGCAGTTTCACCGTGTCGGCGTGCCCCTCCGGACAGGACGCCGGCTCACCGGCCCGCGCCATCGGACGGTTGACCTCGAAGGTGGCGCCGCAGGCGCGACAACGGAACTCGTACCGGGGCATGCCGTCAGCCTACGACCGGACCTGACGTCGGCGAAGACATGGGTGATACTCGACGGGTGGCAGACGGCGAAGAGCGCATCACCCTGCGGCCCCTGCGACCGGCCACGCCGCGCGCCGACCCCGGCGCCGGCCCCGACGGGCCGGCAACCAGGCTGCCCCGTCCCCGCCGCCCCTGGCTGAGTTCCGGCAAGCCCGCCGACGACCCGGCACCGGCCCCCACCGACCCGGTTCCGGCGGCGGCCATCGACAACGCCGCCGGCACCACGGGCGACGCTACGGCTCCCGACAGGACGGATGGCGGCGCGGCGGCCAGCACCACGCCAGCCGCCGACACCCCCGCCGCCGGCACCACGGCGGACCGCGCCCCGACCGCCGGCACCACGGCGCCGGACGGCCCGAAGGGCAGCGCCACGACCGCGCCGGAGGCTGTCCCCGACGCGGAATCGACGCCGAAGACCACTGTCGAGGAGTCCACTCCGGAGTCCGGCGCACCGGCAGCCCGGCGCCGCCGGGTGCGCTTCGGGCCCGCCGTACGCCTGCCCGGGCCCCGCGCCGCGGCCCGGGCGACCCGCGCCTGGTCGCGCCGGCCAAGCGGCCGACTGACCCTGCCCGGCGTGTTCCTGCTCGTCCTGGTCGCCGCGACCGCCACGGCCGGCGCGCTGGTGGTGCCCGCCACCCTTGGCGCTCCGCGTCCGGTGGCGGTCGACGCCACCGCCGACGCGCTGCCCAGCGACCTGACGCCGTCCGGTCAGGTGCCGCCACCGGGGCAGTTCCCGCCCCCCACCGCGACCCTTCCGCCCGGCGTGACCCCACCGGGCACCGCCGGGCCGGTCGATGGACGCCCGTCCGACGCCCTGGCCGGCTGGGCCCGCGACACCGGCGCCAAGGTCGGGATCGACCCGATCGCCATGCAGGCGTACGGCTACGCCGAGCTGGTGCTCGCCGAGACCGACCGGGCCTGCGGCCTGAGCTGGACCACGTTGGCCGCGATCGGTCTGGTCGAGTCCCGCCACGGACAGGCCAACAACGCCCAGCTCGGCGCGGACGGCAGGGCTGTCCCGGAGATCATCGGTCTGCCGTTGGACGGTCAGGGCAACCGGATGCGGATCGCCGACACCGACCGGGGCGAGTTGGACCGCGACACCACCTATGACCGGGCGATCGGGCCGATGCAGTTCATCCCGACCACCTGGGAGGAGATCGGCGCCGACGCGGACAACGACGGCCGTAAGGACCCGCACAACATCCACGACGCCGCGCTCGCGGCCGGGATGTACCTCTGCAAGGGCGGCCGGAACCTCACCATTCCGGGCGACTGGTGGAACGCGATCCTGTCGTACAACGATGTCCGAAGGTACGCCCAGGACGTCTTCGACGCCGCCAACCGGTACGGACAGGCCAGTCGCACGTGAAGTGATCGTCCGCATACATTGGAGAACTGGACACTTCCCCCCGGCTGCGGATGACGGCAAGCTAGACGGGTGATGGTGCGCGAGTGGGACCCCAGGACCGCGTCGTCCGCCGAGATCGCGTCGCTGCTGGACACGCTGAACGCGGTCCTGGCGGCCGATCTTCCGCAGGATCCGCCGTGGCGGGAGAGTTCTCTGCGGGAATACCTCGCCGAGGTGATGCCGGGCGAACGGCGGATCTCCTGGATCGCGCAGGAGGATCCAGACGTCGACGGCGCTCCGGGAGCCATCCTCGGTCAGGTGCACGTGCTGCTGCTCGGCAACATCGGTGTGCTGGAGGTCCTGGTCCACCCGTCCGCGCGGCGCAGTGGTCTGGGCCGTGATCTCGTCTTGCGCGCGGCCCGCCGGGTCTACCAGGAAGGCTTCGAGTCGATCGGGGTGGAGGTGGTCGGCGACACTCCCGCCGTCGCCTTCTACGAATCGCTCGGCTTCGGTCGGGAGTACGTGGAGACCCGCAGCGTCCTCGACCTCTCCGGCGTCGACTGGGCCGAGTTGGCGCAGATGTCGACCGGGCTCGGCGCCGGTTACCGCGTCCAGTTCCACCCCGGTGGCCCGCCGGACGAGCTGATCGAGGCGTACGCGCGGGCCAAGGCCGAGATCCGGGACATCGAGGACGGCGAGCTACGACCCAGCTCGTACGATCCGCAGCGGCTCCGGGACAGCCTCGACTGCCTGCACCGACGGGGCATGAAGCCGTACATCGTGCTCGCCCTGCACGAGCAGACCGGTGAGGTGGCCGGCCTCACCGAGGTGGTCGTGCCGGCCCAGCATCCGACCCGCGCCGACCAGTACGACACGATCGTGGTGCAGGATCACCGGGGCTACGGCATCGACCGGGCGATAAAGGCTCGGATGCTGTTGGAACTGCGTTCGGCCGAGCCGCAACTGACTGAGGTGCAGACCTGGAACGCGCAGGCCAACGAGGCCATGCTCAAGGTCAACGCTGAGCTGGGCTACCGCACCGACCGGGACTGGTGCGAATACAGCATCGACGTCGCCGAGCTGGTCCACCGCCTCGACGCGACGCGCTGACCGGTCGCCTCCGCCGCCGTCAGTTCCGGTACCAGGTACGCGGGTCAGGCGGAGGTGGCACGTTACGGTACTTGGCCACCCGCACCTCCCACTGACTACGGCGCCGCCGTGCCTCCCGGTCGGCCCGGGAACGGTGGTAGGTCTCCGGCGGTCGAGCCAGGCCGTAGATGTCCGCCCACCACTCGCCCGGTTCCGGGTCGAGAATCGTGTTGAGATGCGCCGGGTAGCGACGATCCGCGCCGTCCCGGGTGTCGTCCCAGACCTCCATCGGCAGCACTACCCGCCCCTCCTGGTCGACGGCCACGAGGTAGAGACCGGCCGCGCCCAGCAGCCGCTCCAGCACGGCCAGGCTCGGCGTCAAGCTGCCCGCCTCGACCCGCGCAACGGTCGACGGAGCGACCTTGGCGAACCGGGCCATCCGCAGCTGGCTGAGCCCGACGATCCGGCGGGCACGTCGCACCAGACCGGCGATGGGAAAGGGACCGACCGTGGGGCCGAGATCCGGCGGCTCCAAGACACTGGACATGCGCCCGAGCGTGCCGCTGCACGAACCAGGGCAGCAACCCCTGTGGAAAAACCTGTGGATATCCCGAGCCCTCCGCCTTGACCCCGGCCCGGCTAGCGGTCCGCTACCCTCAGCAACAATCACGGTGAGTGGCGGACGTGTCGTCTCCCTCCGAGCCCTCCCCTAACACCTCCACGCCCTTTGCTCTGCTTCAACCCACGCAACAGGCTCTGACCAGCGGCGAAGGGAAGTTGAGATCGCGGTTGTCGCACGCCGGCAACTACCCTCTGCACGCTGTGCGTGGGTTGAAGCAGAGCAAAGGACGGGGGGAGAACAACCACAGGGGTGGAGAGAAACTACTCAGGGCGATGGCACCGGTTCGGTCGATGGTCGCACCAGTGCGGACGGGGTTGGCGAGTGAACAGGCCGCCGCGACAGCGCAGCCGTCAGCCGTCAGCCGTCAGCCGTCAGCGTTGTCGCCTGCTCGGGGTCGAGGAGGGTCAGTAACGCTGGCGGAGCAGTTGGGCGGCCTCGACAGCCCAGTAGCTGAGGATGATCTGGGCACCGGCGCGGCGGATCGAGGTGAGGGTTTCCAGCATCACCCGCTCCCGGTCGATCCAGCCGTTCGCGGCGGCCGCCTCGACCATCGCGTACTCGCCGGAGACCTGATAGGCCGCCACGGGCACGTCCACGGCGGCGCGGACCGCCGACACCACGTCGAGGTACGGCAGCGCCGGCTTGACCATCACCATGTCGGCACCCTCGGCGACGTCCAGCGCGACCTCGCGCAGCGACTCGCGCAGGTTCGCCGGATCCTGCTGGTAGGCCCGTCGGTCCCCCTCCAGCGCCGACTCAACAGCGTCCCGGAAGGGGCCGAAGAAGGCCGAGGCGTACTTCACGGCGTAGGCGAGGACGGCCACGTCGGTGTGACCGGCCGCGTCGAGTGCCGCCCGTACCGCCCCGACCTGACCGTCCATCATGCCGGACGGCCCGACCACCCCGACCCCGGCGGCGGCCTGGGCCACGGCCATCTCGGCGTACGCGGCGAGGGTGGCGTCGTTGTCCACCTCGCCGGCCGGGGTGAGCAGCCCGCAGTGCCCGTGCGAGGTGAACTCGTCCAGGCAGAGGTCACTCATCACCACCGTCGCGTCGCCCACCTCGGCGACCACGTCCCGGATCGCGACGTTCAGGATGCCGTTCGGGTCGATGCCGCCGGAGCCACGTTCGTCGCGCGACGCGGGCACGCCGAACAGCATGATCCCGCCGACGCCGGCCTGCACCGCCTCCACCGCCGCCTTGCGCAGCGAGTCACGGGAGTGCTGGAGCACCCCCGGCAGCGAGGCGATGGCCCGCGGCTCGGTCAGCCCCTCCTTGACGAACATCGGCACGACCAGCTCGGCCGGGTCGACGCGGGTCTCGGCGACCAGCCGACGCATCGCCGCGGTGCGGCGCAGCCGACGGGGCCGCATCTCCGGGTACGCCATGAACCCTCCCTGACGACCAGCCGGAGCCGGAACGGCTACCGGAACCTCAGCGCGGTCGGCCCCTGGACCTTCGAGCCACGGCGCTGCTTCGCCGGCATCGCGGCGAGCTTCTCCCGCAGCTCGACGGCGTAGCCGGCGAGCGCCTCCACCAGATCGGGCACCGACGCGTGCGGCGGTTGGACGTCGACCCGCAGGCCGAACTCCGTCGCGGTCTCCGCCGTCTTGGGCCCGATGACAGCGACAACGGTACGCGTGTGCGGCTTGCCGGCGATGCCGACCAGGTTCCGGACCGTGGAGGACGAGGTGAACAGCACCGCGTCGAACCCGCCCGACTTGATCGCGTCCCGGATCTCGGCGGGCGGCGGAGCGGCCCGGACGGTCCGGTACGCGGTCACGTCGTCGACCTCCCAGCCGCGCTCGGTGAGCCCGGCGGCGAGCGTCTCGGTGGCGATGTCGGCACGCGGCAGCAGCACCCGGCCGACCGGGTCGAGCACCTCGTCGTGCGGCGAGAACTCGGCCAGCAGCCCCTCGGAGGACTGCTCACCGGAGGGAATCAGCTCCGGCTGGATGCCGAAGGCCCGGACGGCGTCGGCCGTGGCGTCGCCGATACAGGCGATCTTGACGCCGCCGAAGTGCCGGGCATCCAGCCCGTGCTCGGCGAACTTCTCCCAGACCGCCCGCACCGCGTTGACCGAGGTGAAGATCACCCAGGCGTACCTGCCGTCGACCAGGCCCTTGACCGCCCGCTCCATCTGGGCGGGGGTACGCGGCGGCTCCACCGCGATGGTCGGCACCTCACAGGGAATCGCCCCGTACGCCCGCAGCCGGGCGCTCATCGCGCCGGCCTGCTCCTTGGTGCGGGGCACCAGCACCTTCCAGCCGTACAGCGGGCGGTTCTCCCACCAGCTGAGCTTGTCCCGCTGACCAACACCGTCGCCGACGGTCAGCACGACCCGGCCGGTGAAACCGAGAGCCGCCGCGACGAAGGAGTCCACGGTCGACGTGGTGGTGTACTGCGTCTCCCCGGTGCCGTCCCCGGTCACTCCGACGTCGGTGGCGCCGTTCACGCCGGCGGCCAGCAGCCCGTCACGGATCGCGGCCAGGTCACCGGCGTCGACCGCCAGCGCCAGCGAACCGCGCTGCACGGCCGCCGCCAGCGCGTCGAAGTCCAGGACGCTGACGTCCTCGACGTCGGCGGCGGTGCGTACGCCCGGCAGCGGCACGCCCGCGTAGGTGGCCACCCCCTCGGCCTGGCCGACCCCGGGAACCACCTCGAAGTGCGCGGCGGTACGCGCCACCGCCTGCACCTCCTTGACCACCGAGTCGTGCCCGAACGGATCGCCGGCCACCAGGTGCACCGCGTTCTGCCCGGAGCGGGCCGCCGAGATCAGGATCTTGGCCACATCGCCCGGCGCGCCCTCGGCCGGCGTGAACTGGGCATCGGAGCTGGCCTCGGCCCGGACGACGTCGAGCAGCGACTCGGGTACTCCCCGGTCGTACACCACCTGGTCGGCGCCGACCAGGGCGTCGTGCGCCCGGCGGGTCAGCAGGCCCGGGTCGCCGGGTCCTGCCCCGACGAACGCGATACGGCCTACGGGCTTACGGGTGCGGGTCATTCTGTGCTCCCAAATTGCTGGGTCCCCGGGCCGTCGTGTCCTTGCGGGCCGAGGATCGAGTCGGCGCCGAGGTCGAGGAGTTCGGCGGCGAGTGCCTTACCGATCTCCGCCGCGTCGGCGGGCGTACCGGTGCGGGACAGCCGGACCTCGTGCGTACCGTCCGGGCTGATCACCGCCCCGCGCAGGTAGATCTCATCGCCGTTGTCGCCCTCGGCGAGTTCGGCGTAGGCGGCGACCGGAGCGGAGCATCCGGCCTCCAGGGTGGCCAGCATCGCCCGCTCCGCGGTGACCGCGGCGCGTGACGGTGCGTGGTCGAGCAGGGCGAGCAACTCGACCAGGTCGGTGTCGTCGAGCCGGCATTCCACCGCCAGGGCTCCCTGAGCCGGGGCCGGCAGCATCAGCATCGGGTCGAGCGTCTCGGTGACGGCGTCGGCGCGGTCGATGCGGGTCAGGCCCGCCCGGGCCAGGACGACGGCGTCCAGGTCGGCCTCCGGGCCGAGCACCCGGGCCAGCCGGGTGTCGATGTTGCCCCGGATCGGGGTGACCGACAGTGGCATGCCCAGCGCGTGCAGCTGGGCGATCCGGCGCAGCGCGCCGGTGCCGACGACCGCGCCGGGCGGAAGTTCGGCGAGCGTCCTGCCGTCGCGGGCGACGAGGGCGTCACGCGGATCCTGGCGCGGCGGCACCGCGGCGATGTGCAGCCCCGCCGCGGTCGCGGTGGGCAGGTCCTTGTAGGAGTGGACCGCGAAGTCGATCGTCCCGGCGACCAGCGCGTCACGTAGTGCGGAGACGAACACGCCCACCCCGAGGCGGTGCACCGGCGCGCTGGACCGGTCGCCGGCGGTCACCACCTCGACCAGTTCCACGGGACGTCCGGTACGCGCCGTCAACGCCTCGGCGACCTGCCCCGACTGGGCCATCGCCAGCTTGCTGCCCCGGGTACCGAGGCGCAGCGGGGCCTCGTTCATCGGTCGCCTCCGGTGGGTGGGGTGATGTCGGGCACGGTGTCCACCGGCGAGGTCTGCGGGACCTGGAGGTCGAACAGTTCCCGCAGCAGGGCCGTGTACTGGTCGCCGCCGGGTTCGGCGGCGAGCTGACGGACCCGGACGGTCGGCTGGTGCAGCAACCGCTGGACCACCCGGTGCACCGTACGGGCCACCTCGGCACGCTGGTCGTCGCTGAGGTCGGGACGACGTTGCGCGAGCCGGCGCAGCTCGGCGGTGACCACGTCGTCGGCCCGGCCACGCAGGGCGGCGACGGTCGGCGCCACGTCGGCACCGCGCAGCCAGCAGAGGAAGGACTCGACCTCGCCGGCCACGATCCGCTCGACGGCGGCGGCGTCGGCGGCGACCGGGCCGTCGGCGAGCAGCGCCGCCATCCGGTCGATGTCGATCACCTCGACGCCGGGCAGGTCGGCGACGCCGGGGCCGACGTCTCGCGGCACCGCGAGGTCGAGCAGGACCAGTGGACCACGCCCGGGGGCGCGGTCGGCGGTCGCGGCGGCGACCACCTCGCGGGTGAGGACCGGCTCGGGCGAGGCGGTGGCGGCCACCACGACGTCCACCGTGGCGAGTGTGTCGGCCAACTCGGCCATCGGTCGCGCGCCGGCTCCGTAGGACTCGGCCAGCCGGACGGCGCGGTCGGTGCTCCGGTTCGTCACCGTCAGCGGTCCGGCGCCGAGCCGGGACAGCGTCGCCACGCCCAGCGAGCCCATCGCTCCGGCACCGACGATCAGTGCGGGTCGACCCGTGAGGTCGTCGTCGAGGTGACCGGCGGCGAGTCCCAGCGCGGCGGTCACCACGCTCTGACCGGCGCGGTCGATGCCGGTCTCCGAGTGGGCCCGCTTTCCCACCCGCAGCGCCTGCTGCATCAGCTCGTGCAGCAGCCGGCCGGCGGTGTCGGCGGCGCTGGCCCAGTGGTAGGCGTCACGTAGCTGCCCGAGGATCTGCGCCTCGCCGATCACCATCGAGTCCAGGCCGGCGGCGACCCGGAAGACGTGATCCACCGCAGCCGAGTCGAAGTGCACGTAGAGGTGGTTGGCCAGCGCGGCGGGCTGGCAGCCCGCCTGCTCGGCGAGTACGGCACAGATGTCGCCGAGGCCGCCGTGGAAGCCGGAGACCACCGCGTAGACCTCCACCCGATTACAGGTGGAGACGAGGACGGCCTCGCTCACGTACGGCTGCGCGACCAGCCGACCCAGCGTGCGGTCGAGCCCGCTGGGTGACACCGCGAGTCGTTCCAGGGTGGCGACCGGTGCGGTGCGGTAGGACGCGCCCACGACGAGGAGTTTCACGTGCCGATCGCCTCCTGGCTCTCGGTGACCGCGAGACCACCGGGCAGGGCGGTCAGGGCGGACCCACCGGCGGCGGGCAGCGCGGTCAGGGATGCCTTGCGGTGCTCGTGGAACGACAGGATCTGCAACTCGATGGCCAGGTCGACCTTGCGCACGTCGACCCCTTCGGGGACCGAGAGTACGCACGGCGCGAAGTTCAGGATGCTCGTCACGCCGACGGCGACCAACTGGTCCGCCACCCGTTGCGCGGCGGCGGCCGGGGTGGCGATGACACCGATCGCGATGGATTCCTCGGCGGCCACCCGGGGCAGCTCGTCGATGTGCTGCACGACCAGGCCGTTGATCTCCTCACCGACCCGCTCCTGGTCGGCGTCGAGGAGGGCGGCGATCCGGAACCCACGGCTGGCGAAGCCGTCGTAGCCGGCCAGGGCGTGACCGAGGTTACCCACACCCACCAGGGCGACCGCCCGGCGCTGGGTCAACCCGAGCACGTACTCGATCTGGTCGATCAGCAGCCCGACGTCGTAGCCCACGCCCCGGGTGCCGTACGAGCCGAGCTGGGACAGGTCCTTACGGAGCTTGGCCGAGTTCACTCCGGCGGCGTTGGCCAGCCCTTCGCTGGAGACCGTCTCGTGACCGGTTTCCGCGAGGTTGTGCAGGGCACGGAGGTACTCGGGGAGCCGGGCCACCGTCGCCTCGGGCAGGTCCGGGAGCGCCGGGACGGCACCTGCGCGACCGGGCGCGCCAGGGTGACGGTGCTGACTCATGAGACTCCGTGCGGTGCGATCCTCGACCAACTCCACCGGTCGGCCGTTTCGGGACTCCCGCTGGCGACCGATGTTGCCGGCTGTGCTAGCGGGGCGCGTCGGAATTACAGAGTAGGCGCTTGTGAAGACGTGCACAAATCGCGATCTTGCTGGCACGGCCCGCGCCCCCACCGGCCCCTCCATCCCACAAGATCGATCACCACCTCACCATCGGTGCCCGCGCGATTATCGCTCAATCCCGACTTCTCTGACCAATCACACGTGGCCCTCGCCCCCCATTCCCATTCGCCGATCGTGAAGTTATCGCCCCGACACGCCGAATTTCGCCCCCGACAACCTCATGAACGCCGCAGTGGGTCGGTGGAACCGGTGGCGAGGGTCACGGCCTCAGTGAGCGAGTCGGCGACGGGGTGGCCGGAGGCGAGCAACCGGGCGCGGTCGGTGAAGCCACCGCTGTAGAGGACGGCGCGGGCACCGACGGACCGGGCCGCGTCAGCGTCGTCAAGCGAGTCGCCGATCAGCACCACCGACCGGCCGTCGACGCCCAACGCGTCGAGGTGCCGCGCCAGCGACTCCGCCTTGCGGTCGCCGCCGATCTGCGCCCGCAGCCCGTCGACCCGGGAGAACCGACCGGCCAGGCCGTACGTCTCGACGGCGGGCACCAGCTCGTCGTGGAACCACATGGACAACAGGGACTGGCTGCCCGACCAGGCCGCCATCGCGTCCACGGCGTCGTGCGCCAGCTCACAGGTGGTCAGACCCATCCGGTACGCGTCGTGGAAGATCTTGTCCAGCCGGCCGAAGGCGTCGTCGTCCACCGCGCGGCCGAGGATCTCCGCGTAGTAGTCGGCGATCGGCCGGCGGAACCTCACCCGGTGCTCGTCGGGGGTGACGCTCGGCCCGCCCTCGCTGGCGAACACCGCGTTGGTACAGGCCACCACGAGGCTCAGATCGTTGAGCAGGGTGCCGTTCCAGTCCCACACCAGATGAGCGCTCGCAGGGGTCATCGCCGCACCCTATCCGGCCATGTCCCGGCGCGGCGGCCTCAGAGCTGCGGGGTGGTCAGGTCGCGCAGCAGCCGTTCCTCCTCGACCCGCCAGTAGCCGTGTTCCCTGCCGTCGAGCAGCACCACCGGCAGCCGGTCGCCGTACTCGCGCTCCAGCTCCTCGTCGCCGCTGACATCCCGTTCGGTCCACCGGTCGCCGGTGACCGCGACCACCCGGTCGAGCGCCGCCTTGGCGTCCGCACAGAGGTGACAGCCGGGGCGGGTGATCAGCGTCAGGCGGGGTTCACGCATCGGTCTCCTCCGTCGTACCGAGCAGGGTCTTGCGTACCTTTCCGATCACCGAGCGCGGCAGCACGTCGACGAACTCGACCTCGGTCGGGCACTTGAATCTGGCCAGGTTACGCGTGCAGTGGTCGATCAGCTCGGCACGTGCCACCGCGGCCTGCGGCCTAGGCACCACGTACGCCCGGACAGTCTCCCCGGTCCTCGGGTGCGGCACACCCACTACGGCCGACTCCGCCACCGCGGGATGGGCCGACAGCACCAGCTCCACCTCGTGCGGATACACGTTGAAGCCGTTGACCAGGATCAGCTCGCCGATCCGGTCGACCAGGAAGAGGTCGCCGTCGGCATCGGCGTACGCCACGTCGCCGGTGGGCCACCAGCCGTCGGCGTCCGGTCCGCCCGCGCCGTCCGGCCAGTATCCGGAGAACAGGTTCGGGCCACGCACCACGAGCTGCCCCGGATCGGTGCCCGAGGCCGGGTCGGTGAGGTCCATCTCGTCCGGATCGTCGTCGGACGCGGCCACTCCGTCGCGCCACAGCTCCGTGCCGTCCGCACCGATCAGCCGCACCTGCACGCCGGGCAACGGACGGCCGATCGAGCCGGGCCGAGGTTCGCCGCCGACCAGGGTCGAGGTGAGCACCGGGGCGGTCTCGGTCAGGCCGTACCCGACGTGTACCGGACGCCCGGCGGCCTCGGTGAAGCGCGCCGCGTCGGCCGGCTCCAGCGGCGCCGCGCCGCACACCACGGTCCGCACCGCGGCCATCGCCGCAGCGAGGTTGTCGGCACCCGCCCGGGTCCAGGCCTGCACCATCGACGGTACGCCCACCAGGACGCTCACCCGGTGCCGGGCGATCTCGGCGAGCGCCGCGTCGGATCCCGCGTCGTCGACCAGGACTCCGGTCGCACCATGGTGGAGCACCGCACCCAGCCCGGAGTTCAGCCCGTAGGCGTGGAACAGCGGCAGGGCCAGCAGCACGGTGTCGTCCGGGCCGACCACCGGCGGGTCGATCCGGCCGATCTGTTCGTGGTTGGCCGCCAACGCCCCGTGGGAGAGCATGGCTCCCTTGGGCCAGCCAGAGGTGCCCGAGGTGTACAGCAGCATCGCCAGGTCGTCGGCGCCCCGGACCGGGAAGGTCCGATCGTCACCGCCGGTCGGTGCGCTGGTGTGCACCGCGACCAGCGCGGGCAGGTCCAAGTCCGCCACCAGGCCCCGGATCCGCTCGGTACCGATCAGCACCGACGCGCCCGAGTCGGCCAGGACGTGTCGCAGCTCGCGCCCGGTCAGGCCGGGATTCACCGGTACCGCGGTCAGTCCGGCGCGCAGCGCGCCGAGCAGGCTGATCACGAAATCCGGCACGTTCGGCAACGCCACGGCGACCCGCGTCGCTGGCCGGGTCGCGTCGGCCCCCGGCACCGTGTCGGCCAGCGCCCGGGCCGCACCGCTCACCGCCTCGTCCAGTTCGGACCAGGTGATCGTCCGATCCTGCCAATGCAGGGCGGGCTTGCCCGGGTGCCGGGCCGCCGCCCGGCGAAGACGGTCGGCGAGGTTGGGACCGGAGACCGAGTCAGGATCCTGCACGGTGGCTGAGTCTGGCACAGCCCGATCCGCAGGGCCACGTCCGCGAGTCCCGTCCACGGAACCGGATGGCGTCACCGACGGTGCGGTGCAGGTGCGACGGCGACGCACCGTGGACGCCCGGCCCGGTGCTGTCGCCGGTCTCCACCGGACCCCGACATTCGCCGTCGATCCCGCCCGCCACCTGCACGAACAGCGGTTCCAATGGGGAACATGTGAGTCGTCTGTTGTCAACCACACCCGACGGACAACCGGTCCGCCGGGTCGGCGACACGTCAGGAAATACTTCGGCCCTGTGTAACGGACTTGCCACGCGCGGGTGACGTTGGCCCTATCATCACTCGGGTCGGCTCACCCCATTTGCCGTGAGTCGACACCCCTCAGCCCGAGGAGGCCCCCGTGCCGTTGAGCGCATTGGACCAGCACCTCAAGGGGATCTGCCGCCCGCCGGCACGCCCCGGAGCCCCCCTGCCCGACGCGGCGACGACCGGTCGACCGGTCGTCGCCGGCCCGGCGGCCACCGGCGGAACGGAGGCGGCGCGATGACCACCTTCGGCTTCGCCGAGCGTCCGGTCGGCCTGACCGGACCGGCCGCCCGCGCTCCGATCAACGAACGCGGTGGTGCCCACGGCGCACCGGACGCGTCGGCCAATCTCACCGTCCGGGGTGACGGTGCCGCGCGCCGGGTGGGCAGTCGCCCCCACCAGAACGAGCCGCCACATCGACCACCGGTGCCCGGTGGGAACGCCAAGCCCGCCGGCGGGCGGGTCGCCTCCCCGAACCGCCCGACGATGCCGGCTCAGGCTCGGCGCAGTGGGGACGCACCGGTCACCGAGGTGTCCACCACCGAGACCGCGGTACTTCCCGCGGTGCCCGCGACGACCGGCACCTCGACCGGGTTCCCGAGCCGCCCGGATCCCTCCGATCCGGCCACCGAGGTCTGGGCCCTCGTCGAGCGCGCCCAGGCCGGCGAGGCCGAGGCGTTCGGGCTGATCTACGACCGCTACGTGGACACGGTGTTCCGCTTCGTCTACTTCCGGGTCGGCAACCGGCAACTCGCCGAGGACCTCACCTCGGACACCTTCCTGCGCGCCCTCAAGCGGATCGGCAGCTTCACCTGGCAGGGGCGCGACCTCGGTGCCTGGCTGGTCACCATCGCCCGCAACCTGGTCGCCGACCACTTCAAGTCCGGCCGGTACCGGCTGGAGGTCACCACCGGCGACGTCCTCGACGCCGACCGGGAGGATCGAGGCCCGGAGGGCAGCCCGGAGGCGGCGGTGGTGGAGCACATCACGAACGTCGCCCTGTTGAGCGCGGTGAAACGCCTCAACCCCGAGCAGCAGGAGTGCATCGTGCTCCGCTTTCTCCAGGGCTTCTCGGTGGCCGAGACCGCCCGGGCGATGGGCAAGAACGAGGGTGCGATCAAGGCGCTGCAGTACCGGGCGGTCCGGGCCCTGGCGCGGCTGCTTCCGGACGGCTTCCAGCCGTGACCTTCCGGCACCGTCACGGTGGCGGCCCGTCCTGGTCGGCTGCCGGGCGCTCAGACCTGACAGCGATCACTTTGCGTAATTTCGGCGCCGGCCGGGCCGTAACCCGCCCCCGGCACGGCGCGTTTCTCCGGGTGCGACCGGTGACAGGCCGGGAGCCCTCGGGGGCCTCCGGATGACCTGCGACGGAGCCGACGACGGCCCTCCGCCGTGGTGTCACGAGGTCATCGGTCGCTGGTGGTGAACGCGGCCGACCGGCCGTGACCAGCGAGAGGAGGTGCCACGGTGGACAACGCCCTCTTCTCCCGTCGGCGCGCCGAGCGCTTCGCGCAGCTTCTCGACGAAGCCAACGGCGGCCGACGTCATCACGTGCGTTCCAGGGACGACGATCGGCTCGCACCACTCGTCACGCTTGGCCGGCAGCTCGGTGCCAACGCGCCGGACGCCGAGGTCGACCCGGAATTCCGCACCGGCCTGCGGGCGATGTTGCTGGCCACCGCCGTTCGTGAGGGTGTCGGCGCGCCGGCCCCCGCCCGCCCGGCCGAGAAGGTGTCTTCCGGTCGTGGGTCGCTACTGCCCCCGGTGACCGCCCGTCGGGCCCGCGCTCGCGGTGCGATCCTCATCGGCATCGCCGCCGGTGCCGTGGCCGTTTCCGGTATCTCGGCCGCCAGCGAGGACGCGGTGCCCGGTGACGCGCTGTACGGCATGAAGCGTGGCACCGAACGGGCGCAGCTCGCGCTCACCAGCTCCGACATCAGCCGGGGACAGCTCTTTCTCGACTTCGCCCGCACCCGGTTGGCCGAGGCGGCCACGTTGGGGGGCAGCCCCGGTGGATACCGTGCGGTGCTCGACGACATGGACGCGGACACCCGGCAGGGCGTACGCCTGCTCACCGGGGCGGCCGCGCAGCGCTCGGATCCCGCGGCGCTGGCCGCGGTCGACGCGTTCCTCACCGATCAGCGGCGTTCGCTGAACGCGCTGGAGGGTCGGGGCTCCCGGATCGACCGGGCGCGCACCGGCGAATCGCTCGCGCTGCTCGAATCCGTCGCCGAGCGGGCCGACGCCGTGCGGGCCGCCATCGCCTGCGGCCAGGAGTTCACCGTCACCAGCGACACACTCGGCCCGATCCCCACCACCTGCTCCTGACCGATCGGCGCTTCGAGCCCGCCCGGACCGGCCCGCCGGCAGTCGCGCCGTGGAATTCGTCGCGAGTCACCGCTCGCCCGGTTCGACATGACGGTGACGGCCGTGCGGGGAAGCTTCCCCGTGCACCTGGCGGCTAAGGGCCGAACGGGTCGGGCCGACGCTCCAGCAACTGGTGCAGAGTCTGCTGGATGGTCTCCCGTACCTGGTCGGCAAGGTTGAACACGACCAGCGGATCGTCCGCGGAGTCCATCAGGTGCTCCGTCGGGATCGGCGGGCAGAACTCGATGAGCCACTTGCTCGGCAACGGCACCATGCCCAGCGGCCCGAGCCAGGGGAAGGTCGGGGTCACCGGGAAGTACGGCAGCTTGAGCAGTCGGGCCAGTGGTTTGATGTCGGCGAGCATCGGATAGATCTCCTCGCCGCCGACGATGGCCACCGGGATGATCGGAGTGCCGGTGCGCAGCGCCGCCGAGACGAAGCCACCTCGACCGAAGCGTTGCAGCTTGTAGCGTTGCGCGTACAGCTTGCCGACGCCCTTGAAGCCCTCCGGGAAGACGCCCACCAGCTCGCCGTGGCGCATGAGCCGCTCGGCGTCCGGGTTGCAGGCCATCGTGCCGCCGGTCTTGCGGGCGATCTCGGAGACCACCGGCATCCGGAAGACCAGGTCCGCACCGAGCAGCCGCAGGTAGCGGTGGTCCGGGTGCTCGTGGTGCAGCGCGGTGGAGAGGATCAACGCGTCCAGTGCCACGGTGCCGGAATGGTTGCCGACGATCAGCCCCGCGCCGTCCGTGGGTACGTTCTCCAGGCCGGTGACCTCGGTACGGAACCAGTCCCGGTACAGCCGGCGCAGCAGGGGATGGAAGACCGCCCCGGTCAGGTCGCGGTCGAAGCCGAACTCGTCCACCTCGTAGTCGCCCGCCAGCCGTCGGCGCAGGAAGGCCAGCCCGGCGGCGACCCGGCGGTCCCAGACATCGCCCGCCTGGCCGGAAGCGGCCGGACGGTGGCCGTTGCGTCGCGTCGGGTCCGGGGCCACCGGCGCCGGCACGGCGTACCTGTCGTCGAGGCGTGCCTCGTCGTGTCGTTCCTCGGGCCCGGTCACGACCGCTCCCGGACGGCGGCCCGAACCTGCCGGATCTGGTCCAGCACCAACTGCTCGGCGGCGGCCAGGTGCTCCCGGGTCACCACGGCACGCCCGTGGTGTGCCCTGATGAAGTCGTCGAAGGCGGCGGCGGTCGAGCGGGGCGTGAAGGCGTACTCCCGCTCCAGCCGGGAGATGTCCACCACCCGGCCGTGCACGAAGAGGTCGACCTGGTCGAGGCCGTAGCGACCGAAGCCCATGACCCGGGCCAACGCGACCGCACCGGACAGGCCCGGCTCCAGCACCGGCACGGCGACCCGACCGGCTCGACGGATCGCCTGCGACAGCGCGAGCACGCCGGGCCCGGCGACGTTGAAGGTGCCGGGATGATCACCGGCGACCGACCGGTGCAGCACCTCCAGCGCGTCGTCGAAGTGCAGGAACTGCAGCCGGGCGTCCCGGCCGAAGATGGTCGGCACCACCGGCTGCGCAAAGTAGCGGGTGAGCGTGGTGTCCGCCGTCGAGCCGATGAACGGTGCGAAGCGCAGCACGGTGGCGGTGACGTCACCGCGTCGACGGCGAAAGCCTCGGACGTACCCCTCGATGTCGAGGATGTCGCGGCCGAAGCCACCCCGCGGCACCTCGCGCGGCTCGGTCTCCTCGGTGAAGACGGCCGGATCACGGAACGAGGCGCCGTACGCCGCGGTGGAAGAGCGGACCACGATCTTGCGTAGCCGTGGTGCCCGCTGGCACGCGGCGAGCAGCTGCATGGTGCCGATGACGTTCTGCTCTTTCATCGCCGCTCGGCCACCGTGTTGCGGATCAGGGGAGCTGACCAGGGCCAGGTGCACCACGGTGTCCACGTCGAGGTCGGCGAGGAGACCACCGACCGAGCCGGCGTCGACCCGGATCCGCTCCACCTGGTCGAGCAGTGCGTCGACCTCGGGCCCGGGCTCCGGCTGGTCGATGCCGATGACCCGGTCGATCCGCGGGTCGGCGGCCAGCCGGGCGGCGACGTGCGCGCCGAGATAGCGACTGACCCCGGTCACGACGACGACCCCCGGAGGGCTCTGGGAGCCACCGGGGGTCATGTCTCGCACCTACCCCGGCAGGTGGGACCGAGCCGGGACAGCCACGGCCTGATCACCTGAGCCTCCGAGGGTCGACAGTTGGCGAGGGACGGACGCCGGGACCAGGCCCGGCGTCGGTCACTTGCCGAGACGGCGACGCTGGACGCGGGTCTTGCGCAGCAGCTTGCGGTGCTTCTTCTTAGCCATGCGCTTGCGGCGCTTCTTGACCACCGAGCCCATACGACAGCCTTTCGATGCAACGTGCGGCGCGACCGGGAGGACACCACGAACCCGTGGCGTCGGCGACCGCTTGCGGACAGGGACCGGACCGGCGGGATGGGCGGCGGAGCGCACCAGCGGTCACGATCGGAGTCCAGCGTAGCGAAACTGCGTCAGCAGGACCAACGCGCCCCCGCTCGATGCCGTTCCACCGGGCCCGCGTGACCCGGCCGCACCAGGGTCAGGCGGTCTCCTGGAAGGCGCCGCGCAGGTATTCGTGCACCGCGTGCTCCGGCACCCGGAACGACCTGCCCACCCGCACCGCGGTCAGCTCGCCGCTGTGCACCAGGCGGTAGACCGTCATCTTCGACACCCGCATGACCGTTGCCACCTCGGCGACGGTCAGGAACTTGACCTCCGACAGCCGACCGTCGGACTGCGACCCGGCCATGGCTCACCCGACCCATCCCATGCCCGGCGCGTGCCGCCACACGGGTCCTCCCGCGCGGCCGGCGACGCGCGTGTTACCAGTACGGTAGCGGGACGGCTGTGACCGGCGCGATCCCTTCCTGCAACTGATCATGGATCGTGCCGATGCTGCGGCGAAAAACCCCTGGTCGGGTACGGTCTTCCGAATTCCGGCGACGATCAACCTCGGCCGCGGGTATCGGGGAGGTCACTCGGCGCGCAGCGCCACCACCGGATCGAGCCGACCGGCCCGCTGCGCGGGTACCACCCCGAAGACGATGCCGACCGCCGCCGAGACGCCGAAGGCCAGTGCCAGCGACCACCAGGTCACCGCCGCCGGGATGGGTGAGAGCGCGGCCACCAGCAGCGCGCCGCCCACCCCGAGGGCCATTCCGGTGAGCCCACCGACGGAGGTCAGCAGCACCGCCTCCAGCAGGAACTGCACGCCGATGTCCCGGGGCCGGGCCCCGACCGCCTTCCGCAGCCCGATCTCCCGGGTCCGCTCACGAACCGAGACGAGCATGATGTTGGAGACGCCGACCCCACCGACCAGCAGCGAGATGCCCGCGATGGCGGCCAGTACGCCGGTCAGGATGCCGAGGATGTCACCCAGCACACCGAGGATCTGCTCCTGGGTGACGGCGCTGAACTCGGTACCGGGGTGCCGGCCGTTGAGTTCGGCCACGATCCGGTCACCCAGCTCGTCGATCCGTTCCCGGTCGGGCGCCTTCACCGCGATGGCGTCGACCCGCTGGGTGCCGTAGAGCCGCTGCGCCGCCGTCACCGGCACGTGCACCTCGTCGTCCCGGTCGACCCCGAGGCTCTGTCCGAGCGGGGTGAAGACGCCGATCACCCGGAAGCGGACCCCGGCGACGTTGATCTGCTGGCCGACCGCCTCCCGGTCCGGGAAGAGGGACCGGGCCACCGAGTCGCCGAGCACCGCCACCCGCCGCCCGGTGTCCACATCGGCCCGGGTCAGGTACCGGCCCCGGCCCAGTTCCCGGGCGAAGACCGTCGGGGTCGTCTCCAGCACCCCCTGGACGGTCGTGAAGTCCTCCCGGTTGCCGGCCCGCACGGTCGCACCCGAGGCGACCGTCACGGCCACCCGGTCGGGATCGCCGACCACCCGCCCTACCGCGTCGACGTCCTGCAGGGTGAGCGGGGACAGCGCCGGTGCGCTGCCCACGTCCAGCCGCCCCGGCACGACCAGCAGCAGATTGGAGCCGAGCCCCTCCACCTGTTGTTCCACCCGCTGCTTGGTGCCGGTGCCGATGGCCACCAGCAGCACCACGGAGGCCACTCCGATGACCACCCCGAGCATGGTCAGCGCGCTGCGCATCCGGTTCGCCCGCAGCGCGTCCCAGGCCACCCGCCACGCCTCGGCCACCCTCACGTGCCGGCCCCGCCGTCAGCTACTCCGCGCAGACCGGCCCCGCCGGCCTCCGTGCCTGCCGGCGCCGGCTCGTCGGCCGAGGTGGCCGCGCTGTCGGCGACGACCACACCGTCCCGCATCGCGATGCGCCGCCGGGCCCGGGCCGCCACCTCCGCGTCGTGGGTGACCATCACCAGCGCCACCCCGGACTCGACGTTGAGTCGTTCCAGCAGTTCCAGCACGGCCGCGCCGGTGGTGCTGTCCAGGTTGCCGGTCGGCTCGTCGGCCAGCAGCACGGTCGGGTCGGTGACCAGGGCCCGGGCGATCGCCACCCGCTGCTGCTCGCCGCCGGAGAGCTGGTTGGGCCGGTGGTGCAGCCGGTGCCCCAGGCCGACCCGGCCGAGCATCGCGGCGGCGCGCTCCCGCCGCTGGCGCGCGCCCACCCCCCGGTACACCAGCGGCAGCGCCACGTTGTCCACCGCCGAGGTACGCGGCAGCAGGTGGAACGCCTGGAACACGAATCCGATCGTCTCGTTGCGCAGCCGGGCCAGCTCCGGTGCGGACAGGCTGCCCACCTCCCGGCCACCGATGACCAGCCGGCCGCCGCTGGGCCGGTCCAGGCCGCCCAGCAGGTGCATCAGCGTGGACTTGCCGGACCCGGAGGGCCCGATCAGCGCCACGTAGTCGCCGGCGCCGACGGTCAACGACACGCCCCGCAGGGCGGGCACCGACACCCCGTCCAACTCGTACGTCCGGGACACGTCGAACGCCTCGATGGCCGGCCCCCGGCTCACCCGATCTCCTGGCCCTCGCGGATCTGGTCCGTACCCCGGACGACGATCCGGTCCCCGGCCTGCACCCCGTCGACGATCTGCACCAGGTCCTGGCCCTGGACACCGACGGTGACCACCGCCCGGTCGGCACGACCGTCGCGGACCAGCCAGACGGTGTCCCGACCGTCGACCGAGAAGAGCGCCGACGCGGGCACGGTCACCGCGTCCGCCTCCTCCCGGACCCGCAGTCGCAGCACCGCGTTCATTCCAGGGCGCGGGGTGGGCGCCGGCTCGGCCTCACCGAAGCGGCCGTCGCCGAGCGCGAGTCGTACCCGGTAACTCACCCCGCCCCGGGCCGAGGTACTGGGCAGCACGTCGATCGAGCGGACCGTCGCCGGGTAGCTGGCACCGGGGACGGCGTCCAGTTCGACGGTCCCGGTCAGCCCGGGCCGGACCAGCAGCACGTCCGTCTCGTCGACCTCGGCGAGCAGGCCCAGGTCGCGGGTGTCCACCACGGTCAGCACCGCGGTGCCGGCGGTGACCCGACCACCCACCGGTATCGCGGTGTCCACCCCGGGCGGCGGGCCGGCCGGCGCGCCGAGGGCCTCCGCACCGATGCCCGCCGGTATCCCACCGGACTCCAGCAACCCGGCGAGCGCCCCCGCCGAGCCACCGCCGCTGCTGACGCCGCCCGGTTGCACCACCCCGGCGATCGGGGCGCGCAGGGTCAACGCGTCGACGTTCGCCTTGGCCAGGTCGTACGCCTGCTGGGCCTGGAGTCGCTGGGCGGTGGCGAGCGCGCTGACGGCGGAGTTCAGTTTGCGAACGCCGCGCTGCACCTCCCGTACCGCCCGGTCGGCGGCCCGAGCCGCCGCGTCGTACCGCCGCTGGGCCGCCTCGACCTGGGTGAGCAACGCCTTGCGAAGCTTCGGGTCGTCGATCCTCACCGCGGCCGCGCGGGCGGCGGCGTGGGTCTGCTCGGCGGCCCGGTCGGTGCCGCGCAGGGAACCGACGAGGTCACCGCCGCCACCGGCGCGCTTCGCTGCGTTCAGCGCGTCACGCGCCTGGCGGAGCCGTTCCCGGGCCGACGGTGAGCTGATCACCGCGAGCACCTGGCCCCGCTTGACCTGCTGCCCCGGCTTGACCCGCAGTCGGGCGAGCGTGCCGTCCGCCGGGGCGGTGAGGGTCGCCGCCGCACGCGCGACGACCGTGGCGGGGGCGTCGATCTCCTCCGCCACCGCCGCCCGGGCCGCGGCGGCGAGGGTGATCGACGGTTCGTCACCACCGCAGGAGGCGGCGGTGGTGACGGTCAGCACGGTGACGGCGAGCAGGACGGTGAGCAGGCGGAGCCGCATGGCTGGCAGCCGCGGCGAGTCGGAGCGGCGCACGCGACACATGCTACGAGTCGCTGTCGATGTCCGCCCTGCCAGGGCCGCCCCAGGTCAGCGCACGGCCTTCCGGACGTACGCGACGCACTCCTTGCGCAGGCTCGCCCAGGACTGACCGAAGATCTCCTCGGTGGTCTGCGCCGGTAGCCGCAGGTCGTACACCACCGCCTTGAAGAAGGCGAAGGCCCGCTCCTCGCCGAAGCGGTCGACCAGATGCCGGAAGGCGAGGTACGCGATCCCGTAGTTGCCCGTCACCTCCTCGTGGGGTGCGTCGTCGGCGGGTATGAGCTTGTCCAGCTTGCCGTCCCAGTCGCCCCGCACCAGCCGTCGGGTGGGCACCAGCCCCTCGTACCGGGCGACCGACCGGCCGTCGGCACCGGCGTGCTCGGCCAACCCCTCGATCAGCCACCAGGCCGAGTTGTCCCAGTAGTCCTTGTCGGGCAGCGAGGCGGTGTGGGCCAGCTCGTGGCGGAGCAGCTCGTCCAGCCCGGGACCGTAGTCGAGCGTCTCGGGTGCCAGCACCACCTCGTGGTGACCGCCGCCGACGTTCACCGCGTACCCCGCGCCCCATTCCGGTTGGTCACCGCCGTACCACCGCTCCCACTCCTTCGGCCCGGCGTAGAAGACGCGGTACAGGTCGGGCGGCGCACCGGTCACGACGTAGCCGTCCGCCACCTTCGCCGCCGCCTCGGCCCGCTTCAGCAGGCCCGGCAACCGGTCGCGGTGGGCCGGGGTGCTGGCCACCATCACCCGCTTTCCGACCAGGACGGCCAGCTTGCTGACCTCCCAGGGCAGGACACCGGGCTGGCCGTTGTAGCGGCCGTTGACAACTGCCGAGGACTTCGACTTGAGCAGGGTGAGCAGCCGGGGTTCCGCACCGTCGCGCCACCGGGTCTCGACCACCACCGGGCTCGGTTGACAGTTCCGTACGACGAAGCAGTACTGGAACTCGATCGACACCCGCCATTCCCCCGCCCGGCCCGCGGAGGTGGGCAGGCCACTCGGCCGCCCCTGCCAGTGCATGACCCGCAGGGCCTTGAGCGCGTCGAACCGTCGACGCAGCTCGGGGCGTACCCCCGTGGCCGCGATCGCGGC
Organism: Verrucosispora sp. WMMC514; assembly: GCF_027497295.1. NCBI lineage: Bacteria > Bacillati > Actinomycetota > Actinomycetes > Micromonosporales > Micromonosporaceae > Micromonospora > Verrucosispora sp. WMMC514. The sequence goes on from NZ_CP114906.1 coordinate 1,747,987, forward strand.
GAACGCTGACCGGTCACCACCGAGCAGGGCGGCGGCCTGCTTGTCGAGTTGCGCGGTGATCCGTTCGGCGACCTGTCGGGCGGCGACCGTGGTCGGGTTCTCCGTCGGCGAGGCGGCGGTCGCCGGCTCACCGACCTCGACATCGGACGCTCCGCCGGCCAGCAGCACCACCGGAACGCCGACACTCAGGGTCAGCAGCACCGCGACCAACGCGGTCCACAGTGGCCACCGTCGACGCCGCCGGCCTTCGGTCCCCGGACCGGCCGGCGGCTCCTCCACCGCCGGAGCAGATGCCGGCTCCGCCGTCACCCCATCCGGTGTCGCACCGGTCGGCGCCGGCTCATCGCTGCCCACAGGGCCCCCGTGATCCACCGGCGAAGGGTACGGCCTGCGGTGGCGCCGACGGAAGGGCGATCGACCGACGCTGTCCCGGTCGGTACGTTCAGGCAGGGCCGGGCGTCCCCGATCCGGGCCAGGACGAGAACGCCACGCCCAACGCGCTGATCATCTGGTCGAAGGAACGGTCGAGTTCCCGGGGCAACCCGAAGCCACCGGCCGCCTCCAGTGCGACGAAGCCGTGCACGGCCGCGCGGAACATCCGGACTCCGTCCACTGCGGCGTCGCCGTGGATGCCGTATCCCCGCAGGATGGCGTAGACCACACCGACCGCCCGCTCCCCGGCGGCCAGGTGCGCCGGGTCGGCCGGATCCGGTACCCGCTGGGTGGCCGGATAGCGCCCGGGGTGCCGACGGGCGTACGAGCGGTAGGCGGCGGCGACGGCCCGCAGCGCGTCCGCACCGCTACGGCCGGCGGCGGCCGTGGTCATCTCGTCGGCGATCTCGGCGGTGGCCAGCGCCGACAGTTGCTGCGCGAGCGCCTCGACGCCCTTGATGTGCTTGTAGAGGCTCGGCAGCGCCACGCCGAGCCGGTTCGCCAACGCGGCGAGGGTGAGCCGGTGGTACCCGACCTCGTCGACGAGCCGGGCCGCCTCGCGCACCACCACCTGCGCGTTGAGCCCGGCCCTAGGCACGATTCGCCGCCGCCAGGAAGCCGACCAGTTCCGCCGCCATCGCCTCCGGACGGTCGGCGTGCGGGTAGTGCCCGGCGTCGGTGATCATCCGCGCCTCGGCGACCGGGAACAGCCGCCGGGCGGCCCGCGCCTCGGCGCCCGGGTCGCGGAAGTCGGGGTCCTTCGTGCCCATCAGCACCAGCACCGGCTGACGCACCTGCGGGGCGCGGGCGGTCCAGTGCGGCCGCACCGGATGGATCACTCCGCGCACGGGCGCCATCCGACCCGGGCGGCGCAGCGCCGCCACCAGCTGCCGGCGGTACTGCGCGTCGTCGGCCGGGCGGTGCACGGGAAAGAGCGTGCGGTGGAACAGGCCGAACAGCCGTGGACTGCGCAGCACCACGCTCTGGGCCAGCCGGATGAGGAAGTTGCCCTCCGGCGGGTTGACGAACGCACCGACCAGCACGATCCCGTTGACCAGGTCCGGCGCGTCGGCGGCGGCGAAGACCGCGGCCGCGGCGCTTGACGAGTTGCCCACCAGAACGGCCGGACCGCCGCCGAGGTCGCGAACCACCGCGAGCAGGTCGCCGCCCACCTCCACCGGGGCGTACGACGGCCAGTCGGCGCTGGAGTCGCCATGCCCGCGCACGTCGACCGAGGCGACCCGGTAGCCCGCCGCCACCAGCAGCGGAATCAGATGCCGGTAGGAGCCGCGGTTCTCCCCCATGCCGTGCGCGAGCACCACCAGCGCCCCCTGCCCGTGCACCTCGTACGCGATGCGACCGTCGGCACGCTCCACCCAGCTAGTTGTCATAGCCAATAGGCTAATGCTATTAGCCAACACCGTCAAGGCCGCACCACGCACCGCCGACCCTGTCGGCCGGCGGCACGTGGCGGAGGAGGGCTACTTCCGGGAGCTGAGCGCGCGGGCAAAGAACGCCAGGTTGGCGGGACGCTCGGCGAGCCGGCGCATCAGGTAGCCGTACCAGTCGTCGCCGTAGGGCACGTAGGTCCGCACCGTGTAACCCTCGCCGACCAGGCGGGTCTGCTCCTCCGGCCGGATGCCGTACAGCATCTGGAACTCGAAGCGGTCGGGGTCACGGTCGAACCAGCGTGCCCGGTCCTCACCGATCGCGATCAGGCGTGGGTCGTGGGTGGCCAGCATCGGATAACCGTCGCCGGACATCAGGATGTTGAGGCACCGGACGTAGGACTTGTCGACCTCGCGGGCCGACTGGTACGCCACCGACTCCGGCTCCCGGTACGCGCCCTTGCACAGCCGCACCCGCGACCCGGCCGCCGCCAGGTCGCGACAGTCGGACTCGGTGCGCCGCAGGTAGGCCTGCAGCACCGCGCCGGTCGACGGGTGGTCCTTGCGAAGCTTGGTCAGGATGTCCAGGGTCGAGTCGGTGGTGGTGTGGTCCTCCATGTCCAGGGTGACCGTGGTGCCCGCCGCCTCGGCGGCGGCGCAGATCGCCCGGGCGTTGTCGTACGCGAGCTGCTCGTCGAACGCCTGGCCGAGCGCGGAGAGCTTCACACTGACCTCGGCGGCGGGCGTCAGCTTCGCCTCGGCGAGCATCCGCAGCAACGTGAGGTACTCGTCCCGGGTGGCGTTGGCCTGTTCACCGGTGACGGTGTCCTCGCCGAGATTGTCGAGGGTGACCGCCAGACCGTCGTCGACGAGTTCGCGGGTCGCGCGCAACGCGTCGTCGGTCTTGGCGCCGGCGACGAACCGGCGGACGACGTCCCGGGAGAACGGGGCCGTCGCGACGAGCCGCTCGACCCGGGATGACCGGGAGGCGGCGAGGATGACGGTACGGAGCATGAGCCGAGCGTAACGCTCACCCGACCGCCAGGTACCTTCCCCCGTCGCCCCCGGCCCGGGGCGGACGGGATGGCGTTCATCGGTTACAACCATGTCGTGGAACAACGCCCTCGCCGCCGACTTCGATCGGCCTCCGTGCAGCTTGGCGCCATCACCGCGCTGGCGCTCGCCCTCTCCGGCTGCAACATGACCTCCGACGACGACGATGACGACTGCGCCCTCGGCCCGGCCGGGGGCGGGGAGACGGTGGCCCTGGCCCTGCGGGTGCCGGCCCCCGCCGCCGAGACCGGCGCCGGTCGTGCCGCACCCGAGCCGGTCGGCGCGGCCGTGCCCGAGCGCGGCGGCTTCGGCACCCACCTCGCCTCCTGCGGCGGCTGAGCGTGCGTCGCGAGACGACCGCTCCCCGCCCCGACTGGGACACCACCGTCCGGGAGCAGGGCCTGGTCTACGTCGACACGGAACTGCCCGACGGCGGGGTGATGTCGTACTGGGACGAGACCGCCACGTACGCCTTCGAGCTGGACGAGGTGCTGCGGCTGGAGGAGGCCACCGAGGAACTGCACCGGATGTCGGTGGCCGCCGCCGAACACGTGGTGGCGCGCAACCGGTACGCCGATTTCGGCATCCCGGCGTGGGCGGCCGAGGCGGTCGCCCGCTCGCTGCGGGAGACGCCGCCGACCCTCTACGGCCGCTTCGACCTCTGGTACGACGGCAGTTGGCCGCCGAAGCTGCTGGAGTACAACGCCGACACCCCCACCGCCCTGGTCGAGGCGAGCATCATCCAGTGGTACTGGCTGGAACACACCCGGCCGGACCTGGACCAGTGGAACAGCCTGCACGAGCGGCTCGTCGGCAGCTGGGCGAAGATCGGCGCCGAGCTGTACGACCGGCGGGTGCACGTGGTCTGGTCCAACGAGGAGGAGACCGGCGAGGACCACATGACCGCCGGCTACCTGGCCGAGACCGCCCGCCAGGCGGGGCTGGACGTCGAACTGCTGCCGATCCAGGATCTCGGCTGGAACGGCCGGCGTTTCATCGACGCCGACGACCGCCCGGTCACCACCTGTTTCAAGCTCTACCCGTGGGAGTGGATGCTCGCCGAGCCGTACGGCCCGCTGGCGCTGCGGCCGGGCACCCCGACCACCTGGATCGAGCCGGCCTGGAAGCTGCTGTTGTCCAACAAGGCGCTGCTGGCCGTGCTGTGGGAGTTGTACCCGGGGCACGAGTTGCTGCTCCCGGCGTACCTCGACTCGCCGCGCGGCATGTCCGAGTACGTCGCCAAGCCGCTGCTCGGTCGGGAGGGCGCCGCGGTGCGGATCGTCACCCCCGGTGGCGAGATCAGCAACCCGGGCGACTACGGCGACGAGGGCTACTGCTACCAGGAGTTCCGGGCGCTGCCCGAGTTCGCCGGAAGCCGCCTGGTGCTGGGCAGTTGGACAGTCGACGGAGAATCGGCGGGTGCCGGGCTGCGGGAGAGCGCGAGCCTGATCACCGACGGCTACGCGCGGTTCCTGCCGCACTACATCGACGCGCCACGCCCGGAGTGAGTCGTCTACCGTTGAGGCGTGAACTTCGACGCGTACGCCCGGACCGGGGTTGACCTCGTCAACGCGCGCCTGGACGATCTCGACGATCTACGCGCCATCTTCTGCGACGACCAGAAGTGGATGCGCGACGAGGTCGCGGAACGGGACCTGCCGACCTTCCGGCGCGCGCAGAAGCGGCTGCGTGACGTCTTCGAATACGGCACCTCGGGGCGCGACGCCGAGGCGGTGAACGAGCTGAACTCCCTGCTGGAGGCGTTCCCGGTGCAGCCGCGCATCTCGGGACACGACTCCAGCGACTGGCACATGCACGTGACCAGCCGGGGTGCCTCGGTCAGCTCGGAATATCTGGCCGGCGCGGTGTGGGGCCTGTCGGTGTGGCTGTGCGAGTACGGCAGCGCCCGATTCGGCGTCTGCGCCGACGACCGCTGCGGCAACGTCTACCTGGACACCTCGTCGAACTGCTGCCGGCGGTTCTGCTCGGAGCGCTGCGCCACCCGCTCGCACGTGGCCGCGCACCGGGCCCGCAAGCGGGCCGCCGTGCCCAGCCAACCGGACCCGCTGGCGCCGGTCTCCTGACCCGCGATCACGGGCCGTCCGGCCGTCCGGCCGGAGCCTCAGGCGTCGACCGGTGACGGCGTGCTGAGGTGCTGCCGGGCGAACGCCAGCGCCTCGCGCAGGTCCGCCTCACGGACCTGCCGGCTCTTCGCGCCCCGGGTGGTCACCTCCACCGCCACCGAACCGGAGAAGCCCCGCCCGGCCAGCGAGCGCAGCAGCTCGGCGCAGGGCTGGTTGCCGCGCCCCGGCACCAGGTGCTCGTCGCGTCCCTCGCCGGTGCCGTCGCCGAGATGCACGTGGGCCAGACCGTCGCCCATCCGGTCGGCCATCGCCAGCGCGTCGCTGTGCGAGGCCGCGCAGTGCGACAGATCCAGGGTGTACGAGGCGTAACCGGCTTCGGTGGGATCCCAACCAGGCACGTACGGGACGAACTGGCGGCCGGCCATCCGTACCGGATACATGTTCTCCACCGCGAACCGGAGGCCGCCGAACTCGCCGGCCACCCGGTCGAGCCCCTCGGCGAAGCCACGTGCGTACTCCCGCTGCCAGGTGAACGGCGGGTGCACCACGACGGTCGGCGCCTCCAACGTCTCGGCCAGCACCGCCGCCCGGCGCAGCCGCTCCCACGGGTCGGGGCTCCACACCCGCTGCGTGACCAGCAGACACGGTGCGTGCACGGAGAGTACCGGCACTCCGTAGTGATCTGACAGCCCGCGCAGCGCGCCCGCGTCCTGGCTGACCGCGTCGGTCCACACCATCACCTCGAGGCCGTCGTAACCGTGCGTGGCGGCCAGCTGAAACGCCGCCGCGGTCCGCTCAGGGAAGACCGAGGAACTGGACAGGAGCACCGGGACGCGGGAAGTCACGCCATCGAGGGTAGCCGGGATGCGGTCGGGCATCATGACGAGAACCGGCAAAGCAGACAGCCGGGACGTTCAGCATCACACCGGAGTCAGTCGATCCAGTCGGCTGAGGATCACACCCTCCCGCAGCGCCCACGGACAGACGTCCAGCGCGTCGATCCCGAGTCGACGCATCACCGACTCGGCGACGACGGCACCGGCCAGCAGTTGGTGGGCGCGCCCCGCGCTGACCCCCTCCAGTTCGACAAGCTGCGCGGGCGGGATGTGCCGGATGAAGCCGAGCACCTGTCGCAGCCCGGACCGGGTGAGCCGGCGTCGGGCCCAGAGCCCGGCCCCGCTGGGTGCCGCACCGGCGAGTCGGGCCAGCGTACGGAACGTCTTGGAGGTCGCCACCGACCGTTCCCACCCCACCTCGGTCATCCGCTCGACCACCGGATCGAGGTGGGCGTCGACGTACTCCCGCAACTGCTCCACCGTCTCCGGCGCGGGCGGGGCGGTGCTGTCCGGATCCACGTCGAGCCGGTCCCGGGTCAGCCGACCGGCACCCAGCGGCAGCGACACCGCGACGTCCGGATCCTCGTCGATACCGGCCGCGATCTCCAGCGAGCCGCCACCGATGTCCAGCACCAGCAGCCGCCCGGCGGACCAACCGAACCACCGCCGGACCGCGAGGAAGGTCATCCGCGCCTCGTCGGCGCCGGAGAGCACCTCCAGCCGTACGCCGGTGGAGTCCCGCACCCGGGTCAGCACCTCCGCCGCGTTCGTGGCGTCGCGCACCGCGGAGGTGGCGAAGGCGATCAGGTCGTCGACCTCCAGATCGGCGGCCGACGTACGCGCCGCCTCCACCGCCGTGACCAGGGCGTCGGCGCCGGCCTCGCGAAGCGCGCCGTCCGGTCCGATCTGCTCGGCGAGACGCAACACCGTCTTCTCCGAGTGCGCCGGCCACGGGTGCGCGCCCCGGTGGGCGTCGACCACCAGCAGGTGCACCGTGTTGGAACCGACGTCGAGGACACCCAGTCGCATGGGAGAACCCTAGGCCCACCCGGTTCGCGCCACTCGGCGACCTGCCCGCCGCACCACGCGTACGCTGGCCGGGTGACAGGGCAGATCGAACTCCGTGTGCTGGTGGACGACCCGGCCGACCCGCGCAGCCGGGAGGTGCCGCTGGACTTCCCCCGGGAGTGGATCGAGTTCGTCGACCCGGCGGACGAACGGCACCTGATCCGGGCCGACCTCACCTGGTTGCTGTCCCGGTGGACCTGCATCTTCGGCAAGGGCTGCCACGGCATCATCGCCGGTCGGGCGGCCGACGGCTGCTGCTCGCACGGTGCGTTCTTCACCGACTCGGACGACGAGTCGCGGGTACGCGCCGCGGCGAAGCGGCTCACCCCGCAGACCTGGCAGCACTACCGGCGTGGATTCAAGAACTGGACCGCGAACGACACCGTCGACGGCAAGACGCCGGCCCGGCGTACCGCTACCCGGGATGCCGACGGGCCCTGCGTCTTCCTCAACGACGCGGACTTCCCGGGCGGAGGCGGCTGCGCGCTGCACGCCCAGGCGCTGCGCGACGGGGCGCATCCGCTGGAGTACAAGCCGGATGTGTGCTGGCAGCTGCCGGTCCGCCGGGACCAGGAGTGGGTGAAGCGCCCGGACAACACGAAGGTGCTGGTGTCCACGCTCGCCGAGTTCGACCGGCGCGGCTGGGGTGCCGGCGGGCACGACCTCGACTGGTGGTGCACCTCCTCCACCGACGCGCACGTCGGCGCCGACCCGATGTACCTGTCGTACGCCCCGGAGCTGACCGCGCTCGTCGGCGAGGCCGCGTACGCGAAACTGGCCGAACTGTGCGCGGCGCGGACCCGGCAGGGCCTCGTCGCCCCCCACCCGGCGGACCAACTCTGAAGCAGACCTAGGTGATCTTGATAGCACCGTTGCTACCATGCACCCATGGCCATGACGCTCCGTCTCGACGACGATCGCGAACGCCGACTCCGCCTCGTGGCTGACGAGGAGGAGCGGTCGATGCACGCGGTGGTGGTGACCGCCATCGACGACTACCTGATGCGGCGCAACGCGCGGCAGTTCGACGAGTTGGCCGACGAGATCATCGAACGCCATGCCACGCTGCTCGCCCGCCTGGCCGAGTGATGCCGGAGATCTACTACCCGACGCTCACAGACGTCGTTCGCATCGCCCGCAAGATCGGCGTCGCGGTCCGGGACGCAGGGTTGATCGAATCAGCCGTCGCCCGACCCCGGACCAGCGTTTTTGGCGAGAACGCCTACCCGGATCTCTGGACCAAGGCGGCGGCGTTGCTGCACTCGTTGCTCAACAATCATCCGTTCGTGGACGGGAACAAGCGCATCGGCTGGATCGTGACCGTCGCTTTCCTGCTCCAGAATCGCGCCGTCTCCGTAGCCGAGCTTGATGACGTCGACCAGGATGTCGCGTACGACCTGGTCATCGCGGTGGCGGAGAGCCGGCTGACCGAGGTCGACCCGATCGCGAACTCGCTGCGAAAGCTCTTCTGAGCCGCGTTGTCGGATCAGGGCTCGAACTTGTAGCCGAGACCGCGCACCGTGACGATGTGACGCGGGGTGGAGGGCTCCGGCTCGATCTTCGAGCGCAGCCGCTTCACGTGCACGTCGAGCGTCTTCGTGTCACCGACGTAGTCGGCACCCCAGACGCGGTCGATCAACTGGCCCCGGGTGAGCACCCGACCCGCGTTGCGCAGCAGCAGTTCGAGCAGCTCGAACTCCTTGAGCGGCAACTGCACCGCACCCCCGTCGACGGTCACCACGTGCCGCTCGATGTCCATCCGGACCGGGCCGGCGGCCAGCGTCGGCGCGCCCGACTCGGGCGCCTCCGGGCTCTGCCGGCGCAGCACCGCGCGGATCCGGGCGACCAGCTCCCGGGGGGAGTACGGCTTGGTCACGTAGTCGTCGGCACCGATCTCCAGGCCGACCACCTTGTCGATCTCGCTGTCCCGGGCGGTGACCATGATGATCGGCACGTGCGAGCGCTGGCGCAGCTGCCGGCAGACCTCGGTACCGGACATCTCCGGCAGCATCAGGTCGAGCAGGACGATGTCGGCGCCGGTCCGGTCGAACTCGGTGAGGGCCGACGTCCCCGTGGCGGCCACGGAGACCTCGAACCCCTCCTTGCGGAGCATGTACGACAGTGCGTCCGAGAACGATTCCTCGTCCTCGACCACCAGAACGCGACTCAACGGCGTTTCCTTTCATCGGTCGGACCGGGCGGCGCCCAGCCTGATCCAGGTGTGGTTCAGACCTGCCGGAGCTCGGCCGGACCGGCCTCGATCCCAGCAGGTGGCAGTGTCGCCAGCAGGTCGTCCGGCGGACGGGCGGGCAGCCGGAGGGTGAACGTCGACCCACCACCAAGAGTGCTCGCCACCTCCACCCGACCGCCATGGTTGCTCGCGATGTGCTTGACGATCGCCAGCCCGAGGCCGGTGCCGCCGGTCGCCCGCGACCGCGCCTGATCGGCCCGGTAGAACCGTTCGAAGATGCGGTCGACGTCGGTGGGGGCGATGCCGATGCCCTGGTCGGTGACGGCGATCTCCACCTGCTCCCCGGCGGTGCGGGCGGCGATCCGAACCATGGTGTCCTCGCCGGAGTAGTTCAGGGCGTTCTCCACCAGATTCGCCACCGCCGTGGCGAGCTGGTTGTCGCTGCCGTACACGGTCAGGCCCCGCTCCGCCTCGACGGTCACCTCGATCCGGCGGGCCGCGGCGGCGGTCCGGGTGCGGTCGATCACCTCGGAGATCACCCAGTCCACCGCGACCGGCTCAGGGGCCGGCTGCGGTTCGGCGCCCTGGAGCCGGGTCAGTTCCAGCAGCTCCTGCACCAGCCGCCCCAACCGGGTCGACTCGTGCTGGATGCGCTCGGCGAACCGTCGGGCGGCGACCAGGTCCTCGGAGAGATCCGGCCGACCCTCACCGGCCGGCTCGGTGGCGTCCAGCAGCGCCTCGGCGAGCAACTGCAACGCACCGATCGGGGTCTTCAGTTCGTGGCTGACGTTGGCCACGAAGTCGCGGCGCACCCGGGCCAACCGGTGTGACTCGGTCACGTCGGCCGCTTCCACCGCGATGTAGCCGTTGCCCAGTCCCATCGCCCGCAGGTGCACGCCGAGCGGGTTCTCTCCGGCGTTGTCGCGGCCCCGGGGCAGGTCGAGCTCGATCTCGCGCCGCACACCGGTGCGCCGTACCTGCCCCGCGAGGGTACGGACCAGCGGATGGGCCATGATCGAACCTGGTCGGCCGCCGGTCCGCAGCAGCCCCATCGCCCGCGCGGCCGGATTGACAAGTACGGGCACATCGTCCGCGTCGAGCACCACGACTCCCGCGCGCAGCGAATCGATCGCGCGGCGGCCGAGCCCGACCTGCACTTCGTCGACGATCGCGAGCCTCCCCTTGCCGAACGGGATCATGCGGGACAACCACAGGCCGGCGACCACCCCGACCACCAGGGCCGTCGCCACACCCACCGTCACCGCCCACGTCACTCGGCGATCGTAGGGTCATTGTTAACCCGGCTATCGCCCAGAACAGGACGAAGCACTCTCACTTCCAGGAAAGTTCACCCGCGCGTCCGGCGCAGTTCATCAGCGTTCACCTCCGGTCCGCCCGGGAGTCATAGCTTGGCGGGCGTACCTGCGCAAACACCCGCCGGCGGGATCGCCGGCCCCGACGGACAGGACGTGAGAATGCGCGACGAGTTCCGGGCCGAACTTCAGGCCGTCAGCCAACTGCTTGTCGAGATGGCCGAGGGAGTTCGGGCGGCGCTGCGACAGGCGACCCGGGCCCTGCTCACCGCCGATCGCCGCGCGGCCGAGTCCGTCATCGAGCGGGACGCCGAGATCGACGGGCTGTACCGCCAGGTGGAGGAGCGGGTGTGCGACCTGCTGGCCCGTCAGGCACCGGTCGCCTCCGACCTGCGCGCCATGATCACCGCGCTGCACGTGGCCGCCGATCTGGAACGGATGGGTGACCTGGCCGATCACGTCGCCAAGACCGCGTTGCGCCGGCACCCGTCCCCGGCCGTGCCGGCCGAGCTGCGCCCGGTCTTCACGGACATGGCCGGGATCGCCGACCGGATGGCCGAGAAGATCGCCTCGGTGCTGGCGCACCCCGACGCCGATCTCGCCGCCGAGCTGGACAGCGACGACGACGCCATGGACGAGCTTCACAAGGGGTTGTTCGGGGTGCTGCTCGGCGCGGACTGGCCGTACGGCGTGGAGACCGCCATCGACGCCACCCTGCTGGGTCGCTTCTACGAGCGCTTCGCCGACCACGCCGTGAACAGCGCCGAACACGTGGTCTATCTGATCACCGGCGAACCCGTCACCGCCCCCTGAGGGGCGCGGAAGGGCCCCTACCGACGCCTGGCGTGGCGGGGGCCCTTCCGACGATCGGACTCGGGCCGGCTCAGCGGCCCTGGTTGGCCACGGCGGCGGCGGCCTCCTTGGCGGCCTCCGGGTCGAGGTAGGTCCCGCCCAGCGTCTGGGGACGCAGCAGCGGGTCCAGGTCGTAGCGAAGCGGGATCCCGGTGGGGATGTTGAGCTTCGCGATCGCCTCGTCACTGATCTGGTCCAGGTGCTTGACCAGCGCCCGCAGCGAGTTGCCGTGCGCGGCCACCAGCACCGTACGGCCGGCCAGGATGTCCGGCACCACCGAGTCGTACCAGTACGGCAGCATCCGTTCGACGACGTCCTTCAGGCACTCGGTACGCGGCATCAGCTCGGTCGGCAGCAACGCGTACCGCGGGTCGCCGACCTGCGACCACTCGTCGTCGTCGGCGATCGGCGGCGGCGGGGTGTCGTACGAGCGGCGCCAGAGCATGAACTGCTCCTCGCCGTACTCATCCAGGGTCTGCTTCTTGTTCTTGCCCTGCAACGCGCCGTAGTGGCGCTCGTTGAGCCGCCACGACCGGCGCACCGCGATCCAGTGCCGGTCGGCGGCGTTCAGCGCCAACTCGGCGGTCCGGATGGCGCGGCGCATCACGCTGGTGTGCACCACGTCCGGCAGCAGGCCGTGCTCGCGCAGCAGCTCGCCGCCGCGACGCGCCTCGTCCTCCCCCTTCGCGGTCAGGTCGACGTCGACCCAGCCGGTGAAGAGGTTCTTGGCGTTCCAGTCGCTCTCGCCGTGGCGCAGCAGGACCAGCGTCCCGACGGTGGGTCCCTCGCTAGCTGTCATGCCGATCATCCTGCCGCAACCCGCTGTGGCACGCGCGCGAAGGGTGGTGACGACCACCACGTGGAAATGCGGGTGACCTTGATTCCGGCACAGCACTAGGTTGGTAAGGATCCTTTAGATCACCAGGCATTACGGAAACGGGGGCGCCGGCGTGCGCGCGATACGGGGTTGGTTCCGGGATACGACGGGTGGGTTACCGAGGACCTTCTGGTACCTCTGGACGGGCACCCTGATCAATCGGCTCGGCTCGTTCGTCCTGGTCTTCCTCGCCATCTACCTGACCCAGGAGCGCGGGTTCTCCGCCTCGCAGGCCGGCCTGGTGCTCGGTGCCTGGGGCGTCGGCGGCGCGGTCGGCACCACCGCCGGCGGCACCCTGACCGACCGGTGGGGTCGCCGGCCGACCCTGCTCACCGCCCATCTCGGCGCCGCGACGATGATGCTCGCCCTGGGCTTCGCGCGTGACCTGTGGACGGTCGCGGCGGGTGCGCTGCTGCTCGGCCTCTTCGCCGAGGCGGCCCGCCCGGCATTCGGTGCCATGATGATCGACGTGGTGCCGGAGCGGGACCGGCTGCGGGCCTTCTCGCTCAACTACTGGGCGATCAACCTCGGCTTCGCCTGCGCCGCCGTGCTCGCCGGCTTCGCCGCGCAGGCCGGCTACCTGCTGCTCTTCGTGGTCAACGCGGCCACCACGGTGGTCACCGCGCTGATCATCTTCGTGAAGGTCAGTGAGACCCGGACGGTCACCGTCGGCATGCCGCGCGGCGGCGCACCGGCGGGAGCGCTGCGCACCATCCTGACCGACCGGGTGTACCTCGGCTTCGTCGCGCTCAACCTGCTCGGGGCGTTGGTCTTCCTCCAGCACATCTCGATGCTGCCGATCGCGATGGCCGACTCCGGCCTGAGCCCGGCCACGTACGGCTCGGTGATCGCACTCAACGGCGTGCTGATCGTGGCCGGTCAACTCTTCGTGCCTCGGCTGATCAAGGGACGCAGCCGGTCACACGTGCTCGCCCTGGCCGCGGTGGTGATGGGCCTGGGCTTCGGGCTGACCGCGTTCGCCGAGGTCGCCTGGTTCTACGCCCTCACGGTGCTGATCTGGACCCTCGGCGAGATGCTCAACTCGCCGTCCAACGCCACGCTCATCGCCGAACTCTCCCCCGCCGCACTACGCGGTCGCTACCAGGGCGTCTTCTCACTCTCCTGGCAACTGGCCGGAGCGGCGGCGCCGATCCTCGGCGGACTGGTCCGGGAGCAGGCCGGCAACGCGACTCTCTGGGCGGGCTGCGCCGTGGTCGGTCTGGTGATGGCGGTGGGCCACCTGCTGTCCGGACCGGCGCGGGAGCGGCGTGCCGTCGCCCTCCGTACCACCGGTGCGGCACCGGTGGTGACGGTGCAGTCGACGGCACCGCAGCCCGCCGCCCCGCAGGCCGCGGAGCCGGTGGCCACCTCGCGGGGGTGAGCCGCGCCACCCGGCGCCGCTCCTGTCCGTCGATCCGGGCAAGATCTGTTAGGTGTCCGAACAGATTGGCAAGGTCGAGCGGCACGACCCGCCGCCGGTCGGGGCGCTTCGGCGCTGGCTGACCGACACCGCGGGTGGGTTGCCCGCCACCTTCTGGTACCTCTGGGCCGGTCTGCTGATCAACCGGGCTGGCGCGTTCGCGATGCTCTTCCTGTCGCTCTACCTGACCGCCGCTCGGGGCGCCAGCGAGTCGCTGGCCGGCGTGGTGGTCGGCGCGTACGGCGCGGGTGGTGCGGCCGGGGTGCTGCTCGGTGGGGTCCTGGCCGACCGGTGGGGCCGGCGCTCGACCCTGGTGGCGGCGCACCTGGTCACCGCCGCCCTGATGGTCGCCCTGGCCCTCAGCCAGCACCTCGGCGTGATCGCGGCGCTCGCCCTGCTGGTCGGGGTGACGCACTCCATGCCAAGCCCGGCCTTCGTCGCCGCGATCGTCGACGTGGTGCCCGAGCAGCGCCGGTCCCGCGCCTTCAACCTGCAGTTCTGGGCGTTCAACCTCGGCATGGCCGTCGCCTCGTTGCTGGCCGGTCTGCTGGCGGAGGCCAGCTACGTGGCCCTCTTCCTGGTCGACGCCGTCGCCACGGTGGCCACCGCCGCGCTCATCGCCTGGAAGGTCCCGGAGACCCTGGCCCGTCGGCAACCGCGGGCGGACCCGGCCGCCGGCACCCGAGGTCCGCGTCGCCCCGGCCTGCACACCGCGTTGACCGACCGGCACTTCCTGGTCTTCGTCGGGCTGACCTTCGTGCTGGCCGTACTGACCATGCAGGCATCGACGATCATGCCGCTGGCAATGCGTACCGACGGGTTGGGCCCGTCGTCGTACGGGGCGGTGGTGGCCCTCGGCGGCGTCCTGATCGTGCTGGGGCAGCTGTTCGTACCCCGGCTCATCGACCGCCACCGGAAGGCTCACGTGCTGGCCCTGTCGACGGCGTTGCTCGCCGTCGGCTTCGGCGCGCTCGCCATCGCCGACCACCTCGCGTCCTACCTGGGCGCCTGCGTGGTCTGGACGGTCGGCTCGATGCTGGCGGCGCCTCCCAACGCACAGATCAACGCGGACCTGGCACCACCGGCGCTGCGGGCCCGCTACCAGTCGGTGTTCTACCTGGCCTTCCCGGCGGCGTCGTTCCTCGCGCCGACGCTCGGCGGCTTCAGCCTGCAACGGTGGGGCGACGGGCACTGGTTGCTGGTCGGCGCGTTGGGTCTGCTGGCCGCCGGTGTGCACCTGCTCGCCGGGCCGTCGCGGGAACGCCGCGTGGCCAACCTGCGGCACCAGGGGGAACCGGCCGGGGCGTCGCTGGCCGGGCAGGTGTGAAGACGCGTCATGCCCGGCACGGAGTCGTGCCGGGCATGTCACGTCGTACGACCGGCGGCGGCGGGCGACACTCACCCCCGTAAGCGGCGCCCGCTCGCGCCGCCGGTCCAAACAGGTGGGCCACCGTCCCCCAACGGTGTTGGTCCACCCGTCCCCCGCGCCTCGCCCGGTTGTCCAGATCTGATCGATCCGCCGCTCCCCCGAACGGTTCCAGACGTGACACGGTGCAATAAAGTTAGTGCGGCCCGACCTCGCGATTCAACCTGAGCGACTGTCTCGCCCGTCACAGCCACCGGTCCCCTTCGGGACGCGTACGAGCCCTCGGTCAAGGCCAACGGCGGGTACCCGGGTGCTATTCCCGTAAACCTCTCACCCGTCCTCCCGATCGGGTGATTCGGTTCGGAAGAAATTGCTCTGCCGGCCGTCGCGCAGCTGCTCCTGGTAGATCAGATTCAACCGACGCTTGTCGAACGTGTCGAACCACTCGTCCCAGGTGATCTCGCGAATCCGGCTGCTCTCCCGGTAACCCGGAATGTTGAACGTCAGCACGCCGGCCCGGCCGGGCCGCTCGGTACCGCTGATCGTCGCCGGCCTGGCTCCCCGCTCCCGTGCCCAGCGCCGGATGACGTCGTGGTTGGTGGTGACCAGGCTGCGGCCGGGACGTTCCGGCCGGTCCTGGAGGGAGGAGATCACCTGCGACGACCGGACCGACCGGGACGTCGAGCGTCCGGTACGCACCGCGCCACCACGGGCCGGCCGGGCCTCGGCCGGACGGCGGGTCGGTGCCGCCGTGCGGGCGCGGGTGGCCCCACCGGCAGTCGTGCCGCTCGGGGCCGACCCGCGCGGAGTCGACTTCTGCGCACCCGCCGTGCTCTTCCGCGCCGTGCCGGCCGTGGACCTGCGCGCCGCGCTTGTCGTCTTGCGGGCACTGCCGGCGGCCGGCCGGCCCGCCGCGCCGGCCGCCTTACGCGCCGGAGTGGCTCGTTTGGTCGGGGCCGCCTTGGCCCGCCCCGGCGCGGTACGGCCGGACGCCGCCTGTTTCGCACCGGAGGTCTTCGTGGCTTTCGCACCGGAGGTCTTCGTGGCGCCGGCCCGGCCGGCCGGACCACTGCTGCGGCGCCCGGCGCCGCTGGACCGCAGCGTCTTCGTCAGTGTCTTCACCAGTTCCGGCTTCCGAAGCGCGGAGATGCCGGAGACCCCGTGCCGCCGCAGCTGCCCCCGAATGTCGTCGACCCGCATCCGGGCGATCTCCGACTCGGAGATCCTCGGCGTGTTCGGGGTCTGGTTGCCACCCTGCCGTTTGGTCCTGGTCGCGGTCCCGCCGCGACCCGAGCTGCTTCGCTGAGCCATGGACGCTCACGCTCCTCGCCACTCGCCGTCTCGGCGCGGCGGGTCCCAACGCCGCACCGCGCGCTGCGGCTTACCCCTCAGGAGCGGTCCGAACCTCCGGCGGTCGGTGGAGTCGACCGGGCCCCCGCCGAGGGCTCGAACAGGTGCGCGAAGGCGGCCAGGTTGGCGGTCGACTCGCCCCGCTTCACCCGCCACTCCCACTCGCGGCGGATCGAGCTGCCGAACCCGATCTCCAGCATCGTGTCGAAGGACTCGTCGGCGTAGGTCAGTACCGCGCCGAACAGCCGGTCCAGCTCGTCGGCGTCGACGGCGTCCGGATTCACCCGACCGGTGAGGTAGACGTCGCCGACCGCGTCGATGGAGAACGACACGGCGTACATCTTCGCGTTGCGCTGCAACAACCAGGCCCACAGCTCCTCGCGCCGCTCGTCCGGCTGGCGCATCACGAACGCCTCGATCCGCAGCGCGTGCTCGCCGACGATCAGGTTGCAGATCGTCTTGAGCTTGTGCGTACCGGGCAGGGTCACCGCGTACGACCCGGGGCCGGTGGACTCGCAGGCGAGTTCCCGCTCCGCGCAGACGGACTCGATAAGTGCACCGAGGTCGCTCATCCGGCCAACTCTACGGCGGTCGGCACCGCGCCGCCCGGGCACCGTTGCGGTCCGGCTCGTGGTCCGGCGCTGTCCGGTGGCACGTGGCGCGGCGTCAGCAGCGGGACGCGGTGAGTTCGGCGGTGAGGCCGGCCCGGTGGTCGGCGACCGCCTCACCGTAGACGGCGAGCAGGCCGGCGGCGGTGCGGTGCCAGGAGAAGTCCCGGGCGTGCCGGGCGGCGCCGACGGACAACTCGGCCCGTCGGGCCCGGTCGGGCAGCAGGCGGGCCAGCGTACCCGCCCAGTCCACCGGGTCGTGTCCGCGCACCAGCACCCCACTGACCTGGTCGCGCACCGTGGTGACCAGTCCGCCGACGGCCGCGGCCACCACCGGCGTACCGCAGGCCTGGGCCTCCAGCGCGACCAGGCCGAAGGACTCGTTGTACGACGGCACCGCGACCAGGTCGGCCGCCTGGTAGAGCAGGGGCAGTTCCGCGCCGGTACGCGGGGGCAGGAAGTGCACCCGGTCGGTCACGCCGAGCGAGGCGGCCAGCTCGATCAGCGCGGTGGGCCGGTCCAGCCCGGTGCCGCTGGGACCGCCGCAGATCACCACCGCGACCTCACGGGCCAGTTCGGGATCCCGGGCCCGCAGGGCGGCGATCGCCTGGATGAGCACGTCGGGTGCCTTCAGCGGCTGGATCCGGCCGACGAACGCGATCAGGTGGCCACCGGCCGGCAGGCCGAGCCGGATCCGGGCGGCGGTCCTGGCGGCCTCCCGGTCGCCGACCGGGGGACGGAACCGGTCCAGGTCCACACCGGGCTCGACCACGGTGACCCGCGTCGGGTCCGCGTCGTACCGACCGATCAGGTCCCGCGCCTCGACCCGGGTGTTCGCGACCAGCCGGTCGGCCTCCGCGACCACCTGTTCCTCACCGATCACGCGCGCCTTGGGCTCCGGCCGGTCACCGGCGGCCAGCTGCGCGTTCTTCACCTTGGCCAGGGTGTGCGCGGTGTGCACCAGCGGCACCCCCCAACGGTCCTTGGCCAGCCAACCCACCTGGCCGGAGAGCCAGTAGTGGGAGTGGATCAGGTCGTAGTGGCCCGGCGGACGGGCCGCCTCGGCGCGCAGCACGCCCGCGGTGAACGCGCACAGCTGGCCGGGCAGCTCCTCCTTGGTCAGGCCCTCCAGCGGGCCGGCCATCACGTGCCGGACGTGCACACCGGGGGCCACCTCCACCACCGGCGGCAGGTCGCCCGAGGTGGCCCGGGTGAAGATCTCGACCTCGACGTTCGCCTCGGCCAACCGCCGCGAGACCTCAAGGATGTAGACGTTCATGCCGCCCGCGTCCCCGGTGCCCGGCTGGTGCAGCGGCGAGGTGTGTACCGACAGGGTCGCGATCCGCCGGGGTCGCGGCCACGGCAGGGAACCCCGCTGACGTCCGACACCGGTGTGCTCTTCCGCCACGTCCGCTCCCTTTGCCACGGTTGATGCCGTCCCCGCACGACCGGCGCTCCTGCCTAAACACGCCACGCCGGATGTCATCTTCCCGATCGGCGGCGGGAAATACGTCGGGCAGGGTCTCGGGCGTGACCGACCTCATGGCGACCGTGCCGCCAGCGGTCGCCCGGCGGGGAGCGAGAATGGCCGGATGAGTCGTGTCGCGATCGTCACCGGAGCGTCCAGCGGGATCGGCGCCGCCACCGCGCGGCGGCTCGCGGGCGAGGGTTTCCACGTGCTCGCCGCGGCGCGGCGTACCGACCGGCTCGTCGAACTGGTCGCGGAGATCACCGCCACCGGCGGCTCCGCCACCGCGGTGAGCTGTGACGTGACCTCCGACGAGTCGGTGGCCGGCCTCGCCCGGGCCGCGCGGCAGGCCGGCGGGCCGGTGACGGTCCTGGTGAACAACGCCGGTGGCGCGGTTGGGCTGGACCCGGTCGAGTCCGGCGCGGTCGGTGACTGGCAGTGGATGTACGACGTCAACGTGCTCGGCACGCTGCGGGTCACCCAGGCGCTGCTGCCGATGCTGGAGGCATCGGGGGCGGGCACGATCGTCGTCGTCTCGTCGACCGCCGGCTTCACCGTGTACGAGGGCGGCGGCGGCTACACCGCGGCGAAGCACGCGCAGACGGCGATCGCCGGCACGTTGCGGCTGGAGCTGTGCGGACGCCCGGTGCGGGTGATCGAGATCGACCCGGGCATGGTGAAGACCGACGAGTTCTCGTTGACCCGCTTCGGCGGGGACGTCGAGCGGGCGGAGGCGGTCTACGCCGGTGTCGCCGAGCCGCTGGTCGCCGACGATGTCGCCGACTGCATCGCCTGGTGCGCCACCCGCCCGCAACACGTCAACGTGGACCGTCTCGTGGTCCGGCCGCTGGCCCAGGCCGCCCAGCACAAGGTGCACCGGACGGGCTGATGGTCGTGCCGGCGTCCCGGCCGCTCGGGGTGGTCACCAGGGGTACCACCGGGCCCAACCGGCTGCGGCGGGTGGACAACTGGATCGTGGATGCCTGCGCCGATCCGCTGCGCGCCGCACCGGACCCACTCGTGGTGGACCTCGGCTACGGTGCGGCGCCGGTGACGGCGGTGGAGCTGCGGGCCCGGCTCGCCGCACGCGTCCGCGCCGACGTGCGGGTGGTCGGGCTGGAGATCGATCCGGTGCGCGTCGCGGACGCGCAGCCGGCCGCCGACCCGCCCGGGCTCACCTTCGCCCGAGGCGGCTTCGAACTGGCCGGCCTGCGGCCCACCCTGGTCCGCGCGCTGAACGTGCTACGCCAGTACGACGAGAGCGAGGTGGCCGCCGCGTGGGCCACGATGTGCGCCGGCCTGGCCCCGGGCGGCCTGCTGGTGGAGGGGACCTGTGACGAGTTGGGACGCCTCGCCGGCTGGGTGCTGCTCGATGCCGACGGCCCACGCTCGCTGACCCTGGCCGCCCGGCTGGCGACTCTGGAGAGTCCGGCCGAGCTGGCCGAGCGGCTGCCGAAGGCGCTGATCCACCGCAACGTGCCGGGTGAGCGGATCCACGACCTGATCCGGTCCCTGGACGACGCCTGGCACGCCGCCGCCGGCTATGTCCCCTTCGGCCCCCGCCAACGCTGGCTGCACACCGTGTCGGCCGTCCGCGCTCAGGGCTGGCCCGTCCTCGACCGCCCCCGCCACTGGCGCCACGGCCACCTCACCCTCCCCTGGCCCACCGTCGCCCCCACCTGAACGAGCCCGGCAGGCACGGGTTGATCAAGAAGTTTTCGTCCGGTTCACGCGCGGGAGCTGACGAAAACTTCTTGATCAACCCGGTCAGAGGGTGCAGTTGATGAGGACGGGTTCGGGGTGGAGGGTTACGCCGAAGCGGGACTGGACGCCGTCGCGGATCTCGCGGGCCAGGGCGAGCAGGGCCCCGGTGCTGGCGGTGCCGGTGGGGTTGGTCAGGGCCAGGGTGTGCTTGGTGGAGATGGCGGTGCCCTCGGGACCGGGATGTCCCTTGCCGAAGCCGGCCTTGTCGATCAACCAGGCGGCGCTGACCTTGACCAGGTCGTCCGCACCGGGCCAGGCCGGCGGCTCGCCCAGCCCGGCGGCCCGCTGCCGCAGCTGCTCGTACGTCGCGGCGTCGAGGACCGGGTTGGTGAAGAACGAGCCGACGGAGCGGGTGTCCGGGTCGTCCGCGTCGAGCACCATGCCCTTGCCGGCGCGCAGTCGCAGCACCGTGGCTCGGGCCTGGGCCAGTGGCACCCGGTCACCGACCTCGACGCCGAGCGCCCGGGCCAGTTCCGCGTAGCGCACCGGGCCGGACAGCGGCGAGCGGGCCAGCCGGAAGTCCACCGAGAGCACCACCCAGCGGTCGTTGTACTTGAAGATGCTGGACCGGTAGGCGAAACCGCAGTCCGCCGCCGCGACCTGCCCGACGGCTCCGGCCGTCCGGTCGTAGACCTGCACGGCGGTGATGGTCTCGGCGACCTCCTGCCCGTACGCCCCGACGTTCTGGATCGGGGTGGCACCGGTCGAGCCGGGGATGCCGGACAGGCACTCCAGCCCGGACCAGCCGTTGCGTACCGTCGCGGCGACCAGGTCGTCCCACGGCTCACCGGCCTCGACCCGGACCGTCACGGTCTGCTCGTCCTCGGCGAGCACCCGCAGTCCCCGGGAGCGGACGAGAACCACCGTGCCGGGAAAGCCGCCGTCACCGATCACCACGTTGCTACCGCCGGCGATCAGGAGGATCTCGGCGCCCGCCTCGCGTACCCGGCTGACGATCTCGTCGGCGTTGGTGGCGGCGACCACCTGGCCCGCCGGCCCACCCACGCACAATGTCGTGTATTGCGCCAGATCGTCCGTGCTGGCGGGTTGCGCGGCGGCTGTCGGCTGGGCGTAGACGTCAGACACGCCTCTCACCCTAGGCTGAGGGGTAGCCGTGGCACCCACTGGTGGCCCGGTCACCCCCGGGAGGATGGCGATGAGCAGATTGCACGGCAGCAAGGATTTCTGGATCGGCGCACTGCGGGCGGAGGGCCCGGCGTTCGCCGCCGCGGTGGCCGAGGCGCCGCCCGAGACACCCGTGCTGTCCTGCCCCGGTTGGACCGTGACCGACCTGACCCGTCATCTCGCCGGCATCTACCGGTGGGTGCACGGCGTGGCCGGTTCGGGCGATTCGACGACACCGCAGCACAGCCGGGCGCAGCCGGTCGAGCCGGCGGCGGGCGTCACCGCCGTGCAGCAGTGGCAGCAGGCGTACGACGAGCTGATGGCGCTCTTCGAGACCCTCGATCCGGAGGCACCGGCGTGGAACTGGGCCCCCCAGCCGAAGAAGGCCGGCTTCTGGCCGCGCCGGATGGCCCACGAGACGGCGGTGCACCGCTGGGACGCCCAACTCGCCATCGCCGCGGGTGAGCCGATCGAGGCCAAGCTCGCGGCCGACGGGGTGAGCGAGGTGCTGGACACCTGGTTGCCGGCGGGCCGGCGCCGGCAGGGCGGCCCGTGGGCGGGCGTGGTCCGGTTGACCGCCACCGACGCCGACCACGAGTGGTATCTGCGGCTGCGCGGCGAGGGGGTCGCCCTGCTCGACACCGGCACCATCCTCGACCACGACGACCACCACGCCCGGGTACAGGTCACCGGCACCGCCAGCGATTTGCTGCTGGCGCTCTGGGGACGGGTCAGCTTCGACACCCTGACCGTCGCGGGCGACCGCACCCTGCTCGACGGGGTCCGCACCGGCTGATCAGTACCTCCGCCCTGACGAGCGACCCTCCGGTGCGACGAGGGTCGCTCGTGGCCATTCTGTGACCCCTCGCGAGAGAGCGCTCTCTTGACACCGGTCCCGGGCGGACCGCAGGCTACGTGAGAGCGCTCTCAGAGCCCTTCCACCACCACCCGACCTGAGAGGGGTCACCAGAAATGGGCACATTCCCGCGTCACCGCCTCGCGGCGGTCGCTCTGGCCGCCACCGGCGTCCTGCTCGTCGCCGGCGGCTGCGGCGGCGGCGACGAGGCCGCCGGCGACGGCACCATAACGCTCACCGTCGACGTCTTCGGACAGTTCGGCTACGAGCAGCTCTACCAGCAGTACATGGACGCCAACCCGAACATCAAGATCGTCGAGCGGGGCACCGGCGGCAACCTCGACGAGTACTCGCCGAAGCTGACCCAGTGGCTCGCCGCGGGCAAGGGCGCCGGCGACGTCGTGGCCATCGAAGAGGGCCTGATGGTCGAGTACAAGGCCAACCCGGACAACTTCGTGAACCTGCTCGACCACGGCACCGCCGACCTCAAGGGCAACTTCCTGGAGTGGAAGTGGAACCAGGGGCTCACCGCCGACGGCCAGAAGCTGATCGGACTCGGCACCGACGTCGGCGGCATGGCGATGTGCTACCGCACCGACCTCTTCGAGAAGGCTGGCCTGCCGACCGACCGGGAGCAGGTCTCCGCGCTCTGGCCGACCTGGGAGGACTACATCGCCACCGGCGAGAAGTTCAAGGCCGCCGACACCGGCGCCTCGTTCC
Source organism: Verrucosispora sp. WMMC514 (assembly GCF_027497295.1). Classification (NCBI taxonomy): domain Bacteria; kingdom Bacillati; phylum Actinomycetota; class Actinomycetes; order Micromonosporales; family Micromonosporaceae; genus Micromonospora; species Verrucosispora sp. WMMC514. The sequence continues at coordinate 1,770,758 of NZ_CP114906.1, forward strand.
TGGACGCGGCCACCAACACCTTCAACACGATCGTGCTCCAGACCGCCGGCAACGCGCAGGGCTACCACTACTACGACACCAGCGACAACCTGGTGGTGGACACCAACCCGGCGGTGAAGCAGGCCTGGGACATCACGATGAACATCGTCAACGCGGGCCTGTCCGGCAAGTACGGCTCCTGGTCGGAGGAGTGGGTCTCCGCCTTCAAGCAGGCCAAGTTCGCCACCATCGCCTGCCCCGCCTGGATGACCGGTGTCATCGAGGGCAACGCCGGGCCGGAGGCCAAGGGCAAGTGGGACATCGCCCGGGTGCCGGGCAACGGCGGCAACTGGGGCGGCTCGCACCTGGCCGTACCGCAGCAGAGCAAGCACAAGGACGAGGCGGTCAAGCTGGTCAAGTTCCTGACCAGCGCCGAGGGGCACATCGGCGCCTTCAAGGCCAAGGGTCCGCTGCCGTCCTCGCCGCAGGCGCTTGACGACCCGGCCATCACCGAGGCCACCAACGCGTACTTCTCCGACGCGCCGGTCGGCAAGATCTTCGGCGAGGGCGCGAAGACGCTGAAGCCGGTCTACATGGGGCCGAAGAACCAGGCCGTCCGCACCGAGGTGGAGAACGCGGTCCGCACCGTCGAGCTGGGCCAGCGCACCCCCGAGCAGGGCTGGCAGGACGCGGTCGACAACGCCAAGAAGGCCGCCGCCAAGTAACCGGCCCGAGACCCCATCCCCGCCGCCGGTCCAGGCTCCGCCGCGATGCGCAGACATCCGCGGCTCCCCCTGGACCGGCGCGGGGCGGGGGTGTGGAAAGGAGTCAACGGGTCATGGCGTTGCAGCTCGACGCACGACCGCCGGCCACACCGGCGCCGCGTGGCACCCGCCCGTCCCGGGCCGGCCGGCTCAGCCGGATCGACGCGAAGTACTCGCCCTACCTCTACATCGCCCCGTTCTTCGTGATCTTCGCGATCTTCGGGGCCTGGCCGCTGGCGTACACCTTCTGGGTCTCCCTGCACGACTGGGACCTGCTGGGCAGCAATCCCACCTTCGTGGGCGCGGACAACTACACCCGGCTGCTGGCGGACAGCGACTTCTGGCACTCGGTGGTCAACACCCTCGGCATCTTCGTCCTCAGCACCCTCCCGCAACTGCTCGCCGCGCTCTGGCTGGCGAACCTGCTCAACCGCCAGCTGCGGATGCGTACGGGTTGGCGGATGGCGGTGCTGGTGCCCAACGTCACGTCCACGGCCGCCGTGGCGATCGTGTTCGGGGTGCTGTTCGGCCGCGAGTTCGGCATGGTCAACTGGCTGCTCGATCTGGTCGGCGTCGACGGCATCGAGTGGAAGTCCAACCGGTTCGCCTCCTGGGTGGCCATCTCGACGATGGTCGACTGGCGCTGGACCGGTTACAACGCGCTGATCTTCCTGGCCGCCATGCAGGCCATTCCCCGTGATCTGTACGAGGCGGCGGCGATCGACGGCGCGAACCGGGCCCGGCAGTTCTGGACCATCACCGTGCCGCTGCTCAAGCCCACGATCATCTTCTGCGTGATCATCTCCACGATCGGCGGGCTGCAACTGTTCACCGAGCCCCGGCTGTTCCACTCCGGCACCAACGCGATCCGGGGTGGGCCGATGCGCGAGTCGCAGACGATGACCATGTACATGTTCGAGAACGCCTTCGCGCCCTACTACAACTTCGGCTACGGGTCCGCGGTCGCCTGGCTGCTCTTCGCCCTGATCGCCATCGTCGCGGCGATCAACGTACTGATCATCCGCCGGCTCGGTGCCGGCGCCCGGCCGGACACCGGCAAGCGGAAGGGAGTTTCGCGGTGAGCGAGCGCAGCGAGCGAGTCATTCAGCGCAGTGCCGTGGTGCCTCATCGTGACGCCGAGCGCAGCGAGGTGGCGCGATGAGCGAGCGCAGCGAGCGAGTCATTCAGCGCGGTGCCGTGGTGGCTCATCGTGACGCCGAGCGCAGCGAGGTGGCGCGATGAGCGAGCGCAGCGAGCGAGTCATTCAGCGCGGTGCCGTGGTGGCTCATCGTGACGCCGAGCGCAGCGAGGTGGCGCGATGAGCAGGTTGTGGCGGGCGAGCCCGCTGACGTACTGCGCACTCGTCGCCGCCGGCGTCCTGTCGGTCTTCCCGATCTACTGGATGTTCGTGGTGGCCAGCCGGTCCAGCGACGCGATGGGCCAACTGCCACCGCCGGTGACACCCGGCGGCAACCTGGGCGCGAACATCTCCCGGCTGTTCGCCAACACCGACGCCTACTTCCTGACCGGCCTGATCAATTCGGCGATCGTCGCGGTCACCGTCACCGTCTCGGTGGTGTTCTTCTCGACCCTCGCCGGGTTCGCCTTCGCCAAGTTGCGGTTCCGGGGCAGCAGCGCACTGCTGATGATCATCATTGCCACCATGATGGTGCCCACCCAACTGGGCGTCATTCCGTTGTACATCCTGATGACGAAGCTGAACCTGAACGACCGACTACCGGCCGTGATCATGCCCGCCCTGGTCACCGGGTTCGGGGTGTTCATGATGCGGCAGTACGCCGGGCAGGCGGTCAGCAGTGAGCTGATCGAGGCTGCCCGGGTGGACGGTTGCGGCACCGCCCGCATCTACTGGAACGTGGTGGTGCCGGCACTGCGGCCGGCTGCCGCCGTCCTCGGCCTGCTCACCTTCATGACCACCTGGAACGACTTCCTCTGGCCGTACGCGGTGCTCAACGACCCGGAGAATCCCACCGTGCAGCTATCGTTGCGAGCCCTGTCTGACGGCTACTACCAGGACATGTCCCAGGTCTTCACCGGCACGGCCATCGCCACGCTGCCCCTGCTGCTGGTATTCGTCCTGTTCGGCCGCCAGATCATCGGCGGGATCATGGAAGGTGCGGTCAAGGCGTGACTGAGTTGAGATTCCCGGACAACTTTCTCTGGGGTGCGGCCACCGCGGCGTACCAGATCGAGGGGGCGGTCCGCGACGACGGGCGCGGCGCGTCGATCTGGGACACCTTCAGCCGTACGCCGGGCAAGGTGCACGCCGGCCACACCGGTGACGTCGCCTGCGACCACTACCACCGGTACGCCGACGACGTCGCGCTGATGGCGGAGCTGGGGTTGCAGGCGTACCGGTTCTCGGTGTCCTGGCCCCGCCTCCAGCCCGACGGCAGCGGCCCGGTCAACCCACGTGGCCTGGACTTCTACGACCGGCTGACGGACGCGCTGCTGGGCCGGGGCATCGACCCGATCGTCACGCTCTACCACTGGGACCTGCCGCAGACGTTGCAGGACCGGGGCGGTTGGACCAGCCGGGAGACCGCCGAGCACTTCGCCACCTACGCCAGCGCCGTGTACGCCCGCCTGGGTGACCGGGTCGGCACCTGGACCACGCTCAACGAGCCGTGGTGCTCGGCGTACCTCGGCTACGGCAACGGCGTGCACGCCCCCGGCGTGCAGGACCCGGGCGCGGCCTTCAGCGCCGTACACCACCTGCTGCTGGCGCACGGCCTGGCGACCCAGGCGTTGCGCGCGGGCGGTGCCGGCCGGATCGGCGTCACGCTCAATCCCGCCGACGTGTGTCCGGCCGATCCCAACAGTGCCGCCGACGCCGCCGCCGCACGCCTGGTCGACGGTCTGCACAACCGGATCTTCCTCGATCCGCTGCTGGTCGGCGGATACCCGGACGACGTCCGCGAGCACGTCGCACGGTTCGTCGAACCCACCTTCGTCCGGGACGAGGACGAAAAGATCATCGCGGCGCCGATCGACCTGCTCGGGATCAACTACTACGCGCCGACCTACGTCGCCGGCCGGCCGGACGGTGCCGGCGGTGGCGGGGCGTACCCCGGAACCGAGGGCCAGGTGCAGTTCCTGGCACCGGTCGGACCGCTCACCGACATGGGTTGGATGATCGAGCCGGCCGGACTGACCCGGCTGCTGGAACGCATCGCCACCGACTACCCGGCGGTGCCGCTGCTGATCACCGAGAACGGGGCGGCGTTCCCGGACAAGACCGCCGACCCGACGACCCCGCTCCAGGACGCGGACCGGGTTGCCTACCTCGACGGCCACCTGCGGGCCGCGCACGAGGCCATCGCCCGGGGCGTCGACCTGCGCGGCTATCTCGTATGGTCATTGCTTGACAACTTCGAGTGGGCCGAGGGGTACCGTAAGCGATTCGGCATCGTGCACGTCGACTACCTCACTCAGCGGCGTACACCGAAGTCCAGCGCCCGGTGGTACCAGGAGGTGATCTCCCGGAACGGGCTGTGACGAGGTGGTGATTTCTCCGATGACGGGGGCGCAGCGGCCCACTCTGGAAGCGGTGGCACGACGGGCCGGTGTGTCCCGGGCCACCGTCTCCCGGGTGGTCAACGGCTCGACCACGGTCGCCGAACCGATCCAGGAGGCGGTCCGTCTGGCGGTCGCCGAGCTGGGGTACGTGCCGAACCTGGCCGCACGCACGCTGGTCACCCAGCGGACCGACTCGATCGCCCTGGTGATGCCGGAGGAGGCCACCCGGGTCTTCTCCGACGACCAGGTGTTCCCGGGGATCATCCGCGGCGCCGCCCAGGAGTTGGAGGCCGCCGACAAGCAGCTGGTGCTGATGCTGGCCGGGTCGCCGGCCGGGCACGAGCGGGTCGCCCGGTACACCACCGGTCGGCACGTCGACGGGGTGCTGTTCGCCTCGCTGCACGGGGCCGATCCGCTGCCCGCCCGGCTGGCCGCACTGGGCATCCCGGTGGTGTGCAGCGGCCGACCGCTCGACGGGGCGGAGGTGCCGTACATCGACGTCGACCAGGTCGGCGGGGTCACCCGCGCGGTACGGCACCTGATCGACAGCGGCCGACGGCGCATCGCCACCATCGCCGGCCCGCAGGACATGGTCGCCGGCATCGAGCGGCTGACCGGGTACCGGGACACCGTCGCCGCCGCCGGGCTGCCCGAGATGGTGGCGGTCGGCGACTTCACCCGTGAGTCCGGAGCGGCGGCGATGCGCGAACTGCTCGCCACCCACCCCGACCTGGACGCCGTCTTCGCCGCGTCGGACCTGATGGCACACGCCGCCCTGCGTACGCTGCGCGAGGCGGGACGGCGGGTGCCCGAGGACGTCGCGGTGATCGGCTTCGACGACATCGAGACCGCCGCGTACACCGATCCGCCGTTGACCACCGTTCGGCAGCCGATAGTCGAGCTGGGCCGGCAGGGCACCCGACTGCTGCTCCGCCTCGCCGCCGGCGAACAGGTCGAACCGGCACTCATCCTGCCCACCGAGCTGATCATCCGCGACTCCGCCTGATTCCGCCGACGGTGGTGCGCGGCACGTGGGTACGTTTCTTGTCGCCCCAGCGACAAGAAACGTACCCACCGTCCGGTGCCGGGGGGCGGAAAAGCGGGCGCGGGGTCGGTCGGGCTTGGCTAGCCTGCCGCGCATGCCTGAACCGTCCGTGCTGATCCGTGCCGCACAGCCCGACGACGCTCCAGCAGTGGTGGCGCTGCGGAGGCTCGTGTTTCCCTTTCTGGTGCGGGGCGTCGCGTCCACCCGGCAGTTGATCGCCGCCCCGCCTCCGGGTCTGCACTGGACCGGCTTCGTCGCCGAGGTCGACAGGCACATCGTGGGCTGGGTGTGCGCGTCCCGCAACGAGCACACCGCCGAGGCTGTCGGGGAGGTGTCGCTGCTGCACGTACACCCCGACCACCGGCGCCGCGGGATCGGCGGCGCGCTGCTGGCCGAGGCGGTGACGCACCTCGCCCCGCTCGGCCTGACCCGGCTGCACGGGCGCGCGCTGCCCGAGGCGCTGCCGTTCGTCCGCCGGCACGGCTTCACCCCGAGTCGCCAGGAGCACTTTTCAGCCCTGGACCTGCACATGCTGCCGCCGCTGCCGACCGGATCCGACGGCGTCCGACTGGTCCCACTGACCGACGTCGACCCTCGTCGTGTGCACCGGGTGGACGTGCTGGCCAGTGCCGACGAGCCGGGCGACGTCGTGTCCGGCGCGATCGGCTATGCCGACTGGCTCGCCACCACCTGGGACAACGTCGGGCTGGACCGGGAGGCCAGCACGGGTGCCGAGGTCGACGGCGAGTTGGTGGCGATCAGCCTGGTAAAGCGGGACGGCGCGCGGATGTGGTCGGACTACACCGGCACCGTGCCGCAGCACCGGGGCCGCGGGTTGGCCGGGCTGGTGAAGCTGGCCGCGCTGCACCGGGCGGCGGCGCGCGGCGTCACCGTCGCGTACACCGGGAACGACGCGGCGAACGCGCCGATGCTGGCGGTCAACGACCGGCTCGGCTACCGACGGGTGGCCAGCCAGTGGTCCTGCGTACGCGAGCTGCGCCCCGGCGGCTAACCCTCCGCGTACACCCGCTCGGCGGTGATGTCCCCCTCGACCAGTGCGATGTCCATGTCAGCCCTCCGTGATGGGTTGGCCGAGCGAGCGGCGGGCCAGCAGGGTGGCACCGGCCACCGCGGCCGGCATCAGCAGTACCGCGCCGAGCGGGATCAGGAAACAGACGAAGACCGCGACCCCGAAGCCGAGTGCGGTGGGGCGGTCCGCCTTCAGCGCGGCGCGCCGGTGCGGCAGTCGCTTGCCGCGCCGGGAGAAGGGCGCGCCGGTCAGTTCCACGGCGAGCAGCCAGCCGCCCACCGCCGCGCCGATGACCGGCACCACGGTCTGGCCGACAAGCGGAATGAAGCCGGCGGCGAACAACGGCACCCCGAACAGCGCCGCCAGGGCGACCAGGCGGAGCGAGTCGACGGCGCTACGCCGCAGCGACGGCCAGAACGGCACCTCGACCGCGTCCGGCGTGCCGCCGTAGCGTCGCTCCACCCGCTCCGAGATCTTCTCGTAGAACGGATCGCCGATGACCAGGGTGACCGCCGTGAAGGTGAGGACGGTGAGCAGGCCACCGAGACCGAGGAAGGCCAGCCCGGCGACCACCCGGACCGCGCTACGCGGCGTCGTCGCCCAGTCGTCGGCGAACGGAGTGGCCGCGGCGGCCAGGTCGTCGACGAGGAAGACCAGGAGAGCGTACGCGGACAGGAAGACCGCCCCGGAGATCAGCGCCGGGACGACGCCGAGCAGCATCAGACCTGGGCTGCGTACGTACAGGCCGACGCCTCGCAGCAGCAGCGTGGCCCCGCCGAGGAAGCGGCGACCGGCGCCAACGGCGGTGGAGGGAAGCTCGGATGCGTGCACGCCCAGGAGCGTAGTCACTCGTCGGCGCATCCACCGGTTGACGGACCGCCGGTATCAACCGGAGCCGATCAAGATCACCTCCAGCCGGTCGATTCGTCGCCGGCCTGCTCTCGCGACCCTTGAGTCGTACCCGAGAACCCGACGGCGAGAGGCGGTGACCATGCCGGTCATCGAGGTGACGGACCTGCACAAGCGGTACGGCGAGACGGTGGCGGTGGCGGGCGTGTCCTTCGACGTCGAGGCCGGCGAGATCTTCGGCGTACTCGGACCGAACGGCGCCGGCAAGACCACCACTGTGGAGTGCGTCGCCGGGTTACGCGTCCCAGACGGGGGCGGGGTGTCGGTCCTCGGGCTCGACCCCCGCCGGGACGCGACCCGGCTGCGCCAGCAGGTAGGGGTGCAGCTTCAGGAGAGCCAACTGCCCGACCGGCTCCGGGTCGCTGAGGCGTTGGCGCTCTACGCCTCGTTCTACCGCGACCCCGCAGACCCGGCGCAGCTCATCGACGAGCTGGGCCTCGACAGTAAGCGGAACACCCCGTACGACAAGCTCTCCGGCGGCCAGAAGCAGCGGCTGTCCATCGCGCTGGCGCTCGTCGGCAACCCGCGGATCGCGATCCTGGACGAGCTGACCACCGGGCTGGATCCGCAGGCCCGCCGGGACACCTGGGATCTGATCGAGCGGGTCCGGGACCGCGGCGTGACCATCCTGCTGGTCACCCATTTCATGGAGGAGGCCGAGCGGCTCTGCGACCGCCTGGCCGTGATCGACAAGGGGCGGGTGGTGGCCCTGGACACCCCGGCCGGTCTGGTCTCGGCAGCGGTACCCGAGCAACGCATCCGGTTCCGGCCGTCCGCACCACTCGACGACCGGCTGCTGACCGACCTGCCGGAGGTCTCCGCGGTGACCCGCACCGGCAGTCAGACAGTGGTGACGGGTACCGACGGCATGCTGCACGCGGTCACCTCGGTGCTCGCCCGCCACCAGATCATCGCCGCCGACCTACGGCTGGAGCAGGCCACGCTCGACGACGCGTTCGTCGAGCTGACCGGGCGCCGGCTCGACGACTGAGGAGAACTCGATGCACGCCTTCGGCCAGATCCTCAAGACTGAGGCGAAGCTGCACCTGCGGGACATCCCGACGCTGGTGCTGACCGTCGCCCTGCCCACTCTGATCCTGGTGGTGCTCGGGCTGATACCCACGCTGCGCGAACCCAGTCCAGACCTCGACAACAAGTCCTTCATCGCGTACTTCACTCCGTCGCTGCTCGTGGTCACGCTGGCGATGGTCGCGGTGAACGCGTTGCCCGCAGTGCTGGCCACCTACCGGGAGCGCGGCATCCTCCGCCGGCTGGCCACCACACCGGCGAGTCCGCTGGCGCTGCTGGCCGCTCAGCTCGTGCTGGCCCTGGTGGGCATCCTGGCCAGCGCGGTGCTCCTGGCAGTGGTCGCCCGAGTCGCGTTCGGCATCCCGCTGCCGCAGCATCCGCTCGGGTTCGCGGCGGCGCTCGTCCTGGGTACGGGCGCACTGCTCGCGGTGGGGCTGCTGGTGGCGGCGGTCGCGCCCACCGCCAAGTCGGCCCAGGCCCTGGCGGTACCGGTGTTCATGCTGATCATGTTCTTCGGCGGCGTGTACCTGCCCCGGTTCCTGCTGCCCGGCTTCCTCGCGGACGTCGGTGCCTACACGCCACCCGGGGTCCAGGCGCTGCTCGACGCCTGGACCGGCACCGCACCGCACCCGCTGCACCTGGGGATAATGGCGGTCATCGCCGTGGCGGCCGGCGCCGCCGCGGCGAAGCTGTTCCGCTGGGAGTGAACGCATGGTGAGTGGGGACGGGACGAGCTGCGGCGGCGGGGACCTGACGGCCAGCCGCGACGACGCCCTGCCCGCCCACGACGACCGACTGACCAGCTGGCGGGCACGCGAGGCGCGGCTGCACCGCCTCCTGCCCTACGGCGGGCTGCTCGTCGGTTCGCTGCTCGCCGCCTTCGCACCGGCACCGCGCGGGCTGCCGATGCTGCCCACCCTGGTCGTCGCCGGGTTGACCACCTGCTGGGTCACCTGGTTCGTCATCCTGTCTCCGCAGTTGCCGGAACGACGGGTGTCAATGTACTTCTACTATGTCGGGCTGCTCGCCTTCGCCGCCGTCCTGGTGGTCGCGAGCCCGTGGTACGGCTTCTTCGCCTGGGTCGGATTTCTGCACGCCTTCCTCGTGCTGCACGGGCGGTGGCGATTCGTCGGCATGGCCGCGACCGCCGTGCTGGTCGCCACCGCGCAGGGCGGCGGCCTGCCGTCCTCCCGGTCACACTGGTCGCTGTGGCTGGTGTTGGTGCTTGTCAACCTGGGTCTGGCCGGCGCGGTGAGCTGGTTCAACCTCGTCGGCGAACGGGAGGAGGCGAAGCGCAAGCGGCTGGTGGCGGAGCTCGCCGCGGCCAACCGGCAACTCGCCGAGACGGTACGGGAGAACGAGGGGCTGCACGCCCAGCTCATCACCCAGGCCCGCGAGGCGGGTGTGCTGGACGAGCGGCAGCGGATGGCACAGGAGATCCACGACACGCTGGCGCAGGGGCTGACCGGCATCATCACCCAACTGGAGGCGGCCGAGCAGACCCGCGACCACTCGGCTGACTGGCGTCGGCACATCGACAATGCCCTGGCACTGGCCCGGGACAGCCTCACCGAAGCCCGCCGGTCGGTCCGGGCGTTGCGCCCCGAGCCACTGGAGACGGCCCGCCTTCCCGACGCGCTCTCCGAGCTGGGTGAGCGCTGGTCGGCCCTGCACGGGGTGGCGGCCGACGTCAACACGACAGGGACACCCCGGCCGCTGCACCCGGAGATCGAGGTGACATTGCTGCGGGCGGCGCAGGAGGCGTTGAGCAACGTGGCCCGGCACGCCGCCGCGTCCCGGGTCGGGCTGACCCTGTCGTACATGTCGGACGTCGTGACCCTGGACGTCCGGGACGACGGATCGGGATTCGACGTGGCCGACGGGCCGGCGACGCCGGACCAGGACGGAAGCTACGGTCTGACCGCGATGCGGCAGCGGGTGACCCGGGTCGGTGGCCAACTGGCGGTCGAGTCCGAGCCGGGTGGCGGCACCGCCGTCTCGGCCTCGGTACCGGCCCTGCCGGGAGCGGCCGCATGACCGAACCGGTACGCCTGCTCATCGTCGACGATCACCCGGTGGTGCGTGACGGGCTGCGCGGCATGTTCGCCGGCGACCCCGGGTTCGAGGTGGTCGGCGAGGCGGCGGACGGCGCCGAGGCGCTGACGGTGGCCGCCCGCAGCCGCCCCGACGTGGTGCTGATGGACCTGCGGATGCCGGGGATGGACGGGGTGACCGCGATCGGCCGCCTCGTCGCGACGGACAGCCCGGTGAAGGTGCTGGTACTCACCACCTACGACACCGACGCGGACGTGCTGCCGGCAATCGAGGCGGGCGCCACCGGTTACCTGCTCAAGGACGCGCCCCGCGACGAACTGGTCCGGGCGGTACGCGCCGCCGCCCGAGGGGAGTCGGTGCTCTCGCCGAGCGTGGCCGGCCGGCTGATGGGTCGCCTGCGCACGCCACGCCAGCCGGCCGGGGAACCGCTGAGCCAGCGCGAGTTGGAGGTGCTCACCCTGGTGGCCCGGGGCTCGTCGAACCGCGAGGCCGCCGCGCGCCTGTTCATCAGCGAGGCCACGGTGAAGACCCACCTGCTGCACGTCTACGCCAAGCTCGGGGTCAACGACCGGGCCGCCGCCGTCGCGGTCGCGTACGACCGGGGGTTGTTGACCCCCGGCGGACGGTGAGCGTCGGTGCGGGCGTCCCGGTTGCTCTCCCTGCTGCTGTTGCTGCAGGCCCGTGAGGTGCTGACGGCGGCCGAGCTGGCCCGCGAGCTGGAGGTGTCCGAGCGGACGGTCTACCGGGACGTGCTGGCGCTCTCCGCCGCCGGCGTGCCGATCTACGCCGACCGGGGGCGGACCGGCGGTTACCGGCTGCTCGGCGGCTACCGGACCCGGCTGACCGGCATGACCCGGGACGAGGCCGAGGCCCTGTTCCTGGCCGGACTGCCCGGTCCGGCCGGTGACATGGGGTTGGCCGACGCGGTGGCGGCGGCGGAACTGAAGCTCCTCGCGGCGCTACCGCCAAGCCTGCGCGACGCCCCCGCACGCACCGGCCAGCGGTTCCACCTGGATGTGCCGGGCTGGTACCGCGAGACCGCACCGCCACGGTGGTTGGCCGAGCTGGCCGGCGCGGTCTGGCGGGACCGGGTGGTGACCCTGCGCTACCGGCGCGGGGAGCACGAGGTCACCCGCCGGGTCTGTCCCTACGGCCTGGTTCTCAAGAGCGGTACCTGGTATCTCGTCGGTCGGGTCGGCGACGAGGTGCGCACGTACCGGGTGGACCGGGTCACCGCGGTGGAGCCGCACGAGGAGGGCTTCGACCGGGAGCCCGGGTTCGACCTGGCCAGCCACTGGCGGGCGCAGGCCGAGGCGTTCCTGCGCGGCATGCTGCGGGCCGAGGTGACGATCCGGCTGAGCCCCGCCGGCCTGCGCCGACTCCGTCAGCTCGCCGAGATCCCGTTCGGGTACGAGGCGGCGGTCGCCGCCGCGGACGAACCCGACGGGCAGGGCTGGGTACGGACCCGGCTGCCCGTCGAGTCCGTCGACGTGGCCTACACCCAACTCCTGGCGCTCGGTCCGGAGGTGGAGGTGATCGAGCCGCCGGAGCTACGGTCGCGGCTGGCCGAGGCGGCGAGGCGAGCCGCCGCGCTGTACCACCCCGGCGACGACCGGTCTCCCGACCGGGCGGCGCCGGCCGGGTGAATGGCGACCGGGCCGCTCAGCCGGGCGGACGCCGGGGCGGGAGGATCAGCGATAGCCCGTGACGTCGGCGGGTCTGCCGGCGTCGACCACCTCGCTGATGTAGCGGAAGGCGTCCGGCTGGGAGCCGTCGACGTCGGTGAAGCCGTACACCTGGGCCAGTTCCCCGGCGGAGACGGACCGGCCGCTCCAGCGCGCCCGGTCCGGGTCGGCGGCGAGCGCGGCGACCGCCCGGCCGACGAACGCCGGGGTCTCCGAGATGAGGAAGTGCGGGTCCTTGGCCGCGCCGTCGCGCCAGTTGGCCTCGGTGACGCCGAAGTGCTCGAGCATCGCCTCGGAGCGGATCCAGCCCGGGGTGAGCGCGACCGCCGTGGCTCCGTACGGCCTGAGTTCGTGGGCCCAGTCGAAGGCGAGCCGGTTGACCGAGGTCTTGGCCAGGTCGTAGAAGACCGAGAGCCGGTAGTTCTCGTCGTTGTACGCCTTCGTGCCGTCACCGATCTCGACCACCAGTCCGCCGGGGTGGCGGATCAGCAGCGGCAACGCGAAGTGACTGGTGATCACGTGCGTGTCGACGGCCAGCCGCAGGGTCCGGAAGCCGGCGTCGAGTGGCTGCTCCCACACCGGCTTCTCCCAGGTGATCAGCGGATCGGCCCCCCACACGTCGTTGACCAGCACGTCGAGCCGGCCCTGTTCGGCGTCGATCCGGGCGACCAGGTCCCGCACCTCGTCAGGCACCAGGTGGTCGACCCGCACCGGGATGCCGGTGCCCCCGGCCGCGGTGACCAGTTCGGCGGTCTCCTCGATGGTTTCCGGGCGGTCCAGTTCGGAGCGGCCTGCGCGGCTGCTGCGGCCGGTCGCGTACACGGTGGCCCCGGCGGCGCCGAGTTGCACGGCGATCTGCCGGCCGGCACCGCGGGTGGCCCCGGCGACCAGCGCCACCTTTCCGATCAGCGGTTTCGTCATGCGTCCCACGCTGCCAGCAATACCTGCCACCTGGTGGCAGGTATTCGCGCCGACGATTGTGACCCACGAGACGCGGTATGTCGGGCCTTCCGCGCGCCGGACGTCAGGACCTGCCGCATGGCGCGCCTCCCGCGCGCCGGATGCCGCGACATGCCGCATCTCGCGGGCGCGCACGGCGGGGCGACCGGCGGCGGTCAGCCGTTGAGGAAGTCGCCGATGCGGCGGCGCAGGTCGGCGCGTTCCGTCCAGAGCACCCCGGGACGGTCGTAGCGGTGCAGGGTGGCCCGGGGCAGCACGGCGGCGAGTTGTTCGGCCACCTCCACCGGGTGCAGCTCATCGCCCTCGGCGGCGATGACAAGTGCCGGCGCGGACACCCGGGCGAGCACGCCGGCGTCGGGCAGCGGAGCCTGCTCCGGCAGTTCGACAAGCCCGGCGGCGAGGCCGTCGCGCAGCAGATGGTCCAACCGTTGCCGCAGGTAGGCCCAGCCGGCCGGAGTGTTGCGTACGGCCGGCGGCAGCTCGGTGGCGACAACTTCCGCCGCCGCCGAGGCGTCCCCGCTCTCCACCGCCGCCAACAGCTCGCTCAGCCGCGCACGGGCGAGCGGTCCGCGTGGCCGGTCCAGCGCGGCGGGCAGGAAGAAGACCAGCCGCTCGAACCGTTCCGGGCTCTCGGCGAGCAGCCGGCACAGCGCACCGGCCCCCAGGCTGGCCCCGAAGGCGCGGGTGGCGCCGCTGAGGTCGGCGATCGCCCGCAGATCGCGGGCCAGGTCCAGATAGCTCCACGGCCCGTCGGGCGCGTCGGAACGGCCATGGCCACGGAACTGGAAGAAGACCCGGCGACCGGTGACACCGCTGCCGAAGGGTCGGGTGGTGGCGATGCCGTTGGCCAGCCCGTGCGCGAAGACGGTGACCGGGTCACCGACGCCGGTGACCAGCCGCTCCAGTCGTACGCCGTGCGGGGTGGCGACCAGTTCGGTCTCCGGATCGGGCAACGGCGGCCGGCCGCTGCGCGGGGCACCCGGTCCGGGCCCCCAGGTGCGCGGTCCACCGTCCGGTGGTGGTGGCCAGCGGAAAGCTCTCACCAGGACCCTCTGTTGTCGCCCAGGTCGCGTAGCCCGACCCGGACGTCGAGCAGGTAGATCAGCGCCGCCGCCACCCCGATCAGCCCGAAGATGCTGAGGGTGGAGCGGGTGAGCAGGGTGAGCAGGAGAGTGACCGCCAGGATCGCGATCCAGCCGCCCTTCGGCAGGGTCCCGATGGCCGGGAACGCATCGGAACGTTGCGTCACGGCGTGCACGAGAGCCACCCCCTGCACGACAAGCGCGAAGACGAACAGGATCAGCTCGATCACGTAGCGGACGTCGAAGACGAAGATCGGCGCGGCGTTGGCCATGACGGCAAGCTTATGCCGGCGACCCCGGGTCCGTGGCGACAGGACGGTCCCGGGGTCACCGGCTGCCGACTCACTGGCTCCGCTTGGTGCCCCGGGGAAGCTTCGCCGACGGGCTGTCGGTCCGCTTGGTGGCGGTCTGCCGGGTGGTCGACTTCGCCCGGGTGGTCTTCTTCGCGGCTGCCGGCTTGGCCTCCACGATCTCGGCCACCTCGGCCGGGCTCGGCGCCTCGGCCGGTGCGGCGTCGGCCTGCTTGACGGCGGCCGGTGCGGCGTCGGGCTGCTCGACAGCGGCCGGTGCGGTTTCCTCGGCGGGCGCGGCAGGCGCGGCGGCAACGCTGGCCTCGGTCGCCTCGATGTCGGTGTTCACCGTTTCGGCGACCTCCAGCACACCGGTGCCGACGACCCGCTCACCCCGCGCCACCAGCGCCCCGTACGCGGCCAGCGCCCGCTCCTGGGCGGCCTGGGCGCCGGCGACGACGACCGCGGCGTTACGGGTGGCCAGCTCGCGGAGCCGGTCCAGATCGGCCGCCCCACGCAGCTTGTTCAGATCGGCCGTCTCCCGCAGCTTGTTCAGATCCGCCGCCTCGCGGAGCTTGGCCAGGTCGGCGTGCTCACGCAGCCGGTTCAGGTCGGCCGCCGGCGCGGCCTTCTGCCGCAGTGACTCGGCCGTCCGGTTGGCGTTGCGCAGCGTCTCGTTGGCCTTCTGGCGCAGCTCGAAGCCGGTGACGACCGCCTTGCCGCCGAGTTCGCTGACGACCCGGCCACCGTCGGCGACGGCCCGGTCACGCAGCTCACCGACCACGGTGGGCAGCCTGCGCAGCTGCTGCAGGGCCAGTTCACCGGCGCCGGCCGCGGCGTAGATCGGGGCAGGGATGCGGTTGGTCTTCGGCTGGGTCATGACTACTTCTCCTCCTGGACCGCGGTCGCGGTCTTGCGGACCACCTTGCGGGCGGCCTTCCTGGCTGGGGTGCTGTTCGGAGCGGGCGCGGTACCCGCCTCGGTCACGGCGACCGATTCGAGCACCGCCTCGGTCGGGGTGCCCGCCGCGGTGGTGGGCCCGGTCGCGGCCAGATTCGCCACGTCGGGGGCGGTGACGTCAGCCGCGTCGGAGACGCCGGCCTCGCCGCTCGCGGTGGAGCTGCCGGCCCGCTCGCCCGTCGTGGGAGCGTCGCCCTCGCCGGTCATCGTCGCGGTCGCCTCGGCCAGCCGCGAGTTCTCCCGGCGGAATGTCTCGTATATCTGGGTAAGGGACTGTTTCTGGGCCATCGTCAGATCCGGGTCGACGGCGATGGCGGCCAGCACACCCTGGCCCTCCTTGTCGTCGAGCAGACCGGCCCGCAGGTACATCGCCGGAGTGGAGACCCGCAACGCGCTGGCGAGCTGCTGGAGCACCTCGGCACTGGGCCGGCGCAGGCCGCGCTCGATCTGGCTGAGGTAGGGGTTGCTGACCCCCGCCTGCTCGGCCAGTTGCCGAAGCGAAATCTTCGCGTTCCGCCGCAGGTCACGAATGAACCCGCCGACGTCGGGAAGGTCCTTGGGAGTGGCCATGACTCAACGCTAGCCCGCCCCGCTAACAGCTGCAAGCAAAGTGCTAGCCGGAGTTAGCGATGTCTCATCGCCGGCTTGCGGAGCCGCCACACCCGGTCGTACCGTCCTGCGGTGTGACCAAGATCGAAGTAAACGGGGCCCGGCTGGCGTACGACGAGGCCGGCACCGGATCGCCGGTCGTCCTGCTGCACGCCGGCATCGCCGACCGCCGGATGTGGCGGGACCAGCTCGGCCCACTCGCGACCCGACACCGGGTGATCAACCTCGACCTGCGCGGGTACGGCGAGTCCGAACTGCCGCCGACCGCCTTCGCCCACCACGACGACGTGGTCGGGTTGCTCGACGCCCTCGGACTCGCCTCTGCGGCGCTGGTCGGCTGCTCCTTCGGCGGGGCGGTGGCGATCGACACGGCACTCGCCCACCCGCACCGGGTGAGCGCCCTCGCCCTGCTCGGTACCGCGGTGTCCGGCCATGACTGGTCGGAGCAGACGAACGAACTGTGGGAAGACCTGGTCGGTGACATCGATCCGGAGGACTTCGCCGCGACGGCCGCAGGCGAGGTGCGCTTCTGGGTGGTCGGTCCGGACCGCGAACCCGCGGACGTCGACCCCGAGCTGATCGCCTTCGCCACCACGATGGACGAACGGGCGCTCGCCGCCGAGCTGGCACTCAGCGCCGTGGACGTGGCCGAACTCGACCCACCGGCCATCGGGCGACTCGCCGAGCTGACCATGCCCGTGCTGGTCGCGGCCGGCGCGGCGGACGTGCCCGACATCCGGCACCTGGCCGACCGCATCGCCGCCGAGGCACCGCAGGCGGTGCGCCTACCCGACATACCCGACGCCGCCCACCTGCTCCCCCTCGAACGCCCCACCCAGATCAACCAGCAGCTCCTCCCCTTCCTCCCCTAACAGCCACCCACCACCCCACCCCCTCGGCCCTGCTCGGTCGATCAAGAAGTTTTGGTCAGGATTCGTGCCGCTCCCGACCGAAACTTCTTGATCAACGCGTCGTGGGGTGGGGTGGGGTGGTTACCAGAGGGGGCGGGTGGCGCCTACGGGGAGGGTGCCGCCGAAGATCGGTACTTCGGCGAACTCCGTGAGGACCGGGGCGTCGACGCCGAGTCGGCGCAGGGCCGAGACCAGGACCGGCATCCGGGCGCGGGCGGCGCCGTCGTCGATCTTCAGCGCCACGGCACCGACGTCGGGCAGCGCCGCGGTGATGACACCCTCCGCGCCGATCTTCGCCAGCAGTCCGGGTACGCCACGCATCAGCCGGGTGTCGTCCGCCTGCGTACCGCCGACCACCTCCGGGTGGGCCCGCATCGCGTGGGCCACCAGACCCGCTCCGCTGTCGCCCTCGGCGGTGACCATCCGCAGGTACGCCGTGGCCAGTCCGGTCAACGACGCGGACAGCACCGGAGCGCCACAGCCGTCGACGCCGACGGCCACCGCCTCCTCGCCGGTGAACTCCTCCACCGTGTCGCGCAGCCGGCGCTGCAGCGGGTGGTCGGCACGCCAGTAGCCCTCCATCGGCCAACCGGCGGACCGGCAGGTCAACAGCATCCCGGCGTGCTTGCCGGAGCAGTTCATCTGGATCCGGCTCGGGCCGCCGCCGGCGCGCAGCACGACCGTTCGCGCGAGATCACCGACCGGCAACTCCGGCGGGCAGTGCAGCGCGTCCGCGTCGAGCCCGGCACCCGCGAGCAGCCCGGCGACCCGGGCCAGGTGGAACTCCTCGCCGGCGTGGCTGGCCGCGACGATGGCCAGGTCGGCGGGTTCGGCGAGCGACAGCCCGGCGCGGAGCATGCCGACCGCCTGCATCGGCTTGTTCGACGAGCGCGGGAAGATCGGTGAGGTGACGTCACCTGCGGCGGCCAGCGGCGCGCCGGTGCTGTCGAGCACCACCACCGAACCGCGGTGCACGCCCTCCACGAACCCGGACCGGACCACCTCGGCGAGCGGCACGCCGCCCTCGTACGTCTTTCCCACGACGTGGACGGTACCGAGGTGTCCGGCCGCGCTCACCCCGGGGTGAACTGGTACTCCACCTCCGGGGGTAAAGAACGCCGGGCGACCCGTGCCTTACAGACCGAGCAGTTCCCGGGCCTCGGCGGTGTTCAGCGGTGGACGCTGCGCGAGCTGGGCGAAGCCGACCGCCCGCGCGACCAGTTGCATGTTCGACTCCACCGGACGGCCCTTCGCGTACGTGACCGTGTCCTCCATCCCGACCCGCAGGTGACCGCCGGCCGAGAGCGCGGCGAGCAGCACGGGAAGAGTGGTACGGCCGATGCCGGTCGCCGAGAACGTGGTGCCCTCCGGCAGGTCCCGGAGCATCTGCTGGGCCGCCACGAGCGTCGCGGTGGTGCCCGGCATGCCGCCCGGCACCCCCATCACGAAGTCGACGTGGACGTGGCCGCCGTGCGGCAGGCCGTACTTGCCCAACAGGCGCTGCAGGGCGCCGAGGTGACCGAGGTCGAAGATCTCGTACTCCGGCACGATGCCGCGCTCCTGCATCCGGGTGTGCAGCTCGACGACGAACTCCCACCGGTTGAGGAAGACCTCGTCGCCGAAGTTGACCGTACCCATGGTGCAGGAGGCCATGTCCGGTGCGGCGTCCAGCACGGCGAGCCGGTCGGCCTCGGGATCGGTGACCGCGCCTCCGGTGGACAGCTGCACGATGAGATCGGTGCTCTCCCGCAGCGCCGCGACGGTCGCGCGGAGCCGGCCCGGGTCCAGGGTCGGCCGGGCCTCGTCGTCCCGGATGTGCACGTGGATCACGGAGGCACCCAGCGCCTCGCACTCCTTGGCGGTGAGCAGCAACTCGTCGAGGGTCACCGGCAGCGCCGGCACCTCCGTCTTCGCCGACTCCGCGCCGGTGGGGGCAACCGTGATCAACGTCCCTGTCGTCATGCCGGCGATCCTAGAGCGCCTGGTGCGGCCACCGGCGTCGAGCGGTACCCCACGCCGGTGCAGGTGTGGTGAGGGTGCCCGCCCTCACATCCGGTCGATGGCGGCGGCGCTGTCGGCGACGCGGAGCGCGGCGTCGTCGGGCACCGAGCGCTTGACCACCGCGAGCGCGACCTGCCCCAGCTCGTGATGAAGCACCGCGGTGCCGACGAAGCCGACCGGGCGGCCGTCCAGGGTCACCGGGGTGCCGGCGACCGGCAGGTGGTCGGAGGCCACCCCGTCGAGGTGCAGCAGCACCAGTCGGCGCGGCGGGCGGCCCATGTTGTGCACCCGGGCGACCGTCTCCTGCCCCCGGTAGCAGCCCTTGTCCAGGTGCACGGCCGGGGCGATCAGGTCCACCTCGGCGGGAATCGTCCGGTGGTCGGTGTCGACCCCGACCCGGGCCCGCCGGGCGGCCACCCGCACCGCCTCGTACGCCCACAGCCCGACCGGGGGCACCCCGTTGTCGCGCAGCCGCGCGACCACCCGGTCCATCGCGGGCCGGGGAACCAGCAGGTCCACGCCGATCGGGCCGCGTCGGGCCCAGCCACCCTGCGGCAGCGGCCCCACGTGGTAGCGGGCGGTCGGGCGGGACGGCAGTTCGCCCGACCGGAACTTCGGGCCGGGCAGCGCCACCACGTCCGGCTCGGCGAGCGGCGGCACGTCCAGCAACGCCAGCGCCTCGACGGCCTTCGGCCCGACCAACGACAGCAGTGCGTGCTCGGCAGTGGCGTCACGGGGGTCGACCTGGCTGAAGAAACGCATCTTCTCCAGGTACGTCAGCAGCGCGCCGGTCGCCCCCGGCTCGGTGTCGAGCCAGGTGGTGTCGCCGTCCTCGGCCACCATGGCGTGCTGCTCGACATGGCCGTGCGGTGAGAGTACGAGCAGTTCGGTGCCCTGCCACGGCCCCAGCTCGGCGAGGTGCTGGGTGGTGAGGGTGTGCAGCCAGGAGATGCGCTCCGCACCCGGCACCGCGACGACTCCCCGGTGCGACCGGTCCACCAGGCCGACCGCGGTGTCCAGTTGGCGCTGCTCACGCATCGGGTCGCCGTAGTGCGCCGCCACGCCCCGTACCCCGGCCGCGGCGTGCACCGGCTCCGGCTGGTCCCGGCTGGCCTCGTCGATGCTCTCCACGGCCAC
The DNA here is from genome assembly GCF_027497295.1 of Verrucosispora sp. WMMC514. Classification (NCBI taxonomy): domain Bacteria; kingdom Bacillati; phylum Actinomycetota; class Actinomycetes; order Micromonosporales; family Micromonosporaceae; genus Micromonospora; species Verrucosispora sp. WMMC514. The sequence continues at coordinate 1,790,744 of NZ_CP114906.1, forward strand.
CGCGCCCGCGATGTCGATCATGACTGCTCCCCGTTTCCGCACCGCGCGCACAGGCCGAAGAAGGAGACGTGCCCGATGTCCACCCGGAAGCCCCGCTCCCCGGCCAGCTGGTCGGAGAGCGGGCGCATCAGTTCCGGATCCATCTCGTCGATCGCGCCGCACTCGCGGCAGACCAGGTGCACGTGCTGGTCCTCACCGGCGGCGTGGTAGGTCGGCGACCCGTGCGAGAGGTGGGTGTGGGTGACCAGGCCGAGCCGCTCCAGCAGCTCCAGCGTGCGGTAGATGGTGGTGATGTTGACCCCGGCGGCGACCTCGCGTACGGCGGTGTGCACCTGCTCTGGGGTGGCGTGCCCCAGGTCCAGCACCGCCTGGAGGATCAGCTGTCGCTGCGCCGTCAGCCGCAGCCCACGGGCGCGGAGCAGTTCCGCGAGGGAGGATTCGGACACCCCCCGATCATAGTTCGGGCCGGCGCGCACCTCCCGACGTGACCGGCGCCGCACTATGCTCGGCCCCCGTGGTGACCTCGCGGATCGGCGTGCTGGGTCGCGGGCGGCTGCCGGCCGGCGAGCCGATGCTGCGCGGCGACGATCTCGGCGTGCTGCGCGGTGACGGACTGTTCGAGACCATGCACCTGCGCGACGGGCGACCCTGGCTGCGCCAGGAGCACCTGACCCGGCTGCGGGCCGGCGCGGCGGCCGTGGACCTGACCATCCCGGCGGACGACGCCCTGGTCGAGCTGCTGGACCAGGTAACCGCCGGTTGGCCTGCGGAGGTGGAGGGCGCGCTTCGGCTGGTCTGCACCCGGGGACCGGAGAGCGGCGGCCCACCGACGGTCTACGCCACGCTCTCCGAGGTGCCCGCCACGGTCCGGCAGGCCCGACACGACGGCGTGCGGGTGGCCACCCTCTCGCTGGGCGTGCCCGCCGAGGCCCGTCCGGAACTGGCCTGGCTGCCGGCGGGCATCAAGTCCACGTCGTACGGGGCCAGCAGCGCCGCCCGGCGCTGGGCCGCCCGGGCCGGCGTGGACGACGTGCTCTGGATCTCCTCCGACGGGTACGCCCTGGAAGGCCCGACCGCCAACCTCGTCTGGCTGGCCGGGGAGACGCTGTGCACGGTTCCCGCCCGACGCACCGGCATCCTGCCCGGCACCACGGTCGCCTGGCTGCTCGCCCACTGCGCCGACGTCGGCTGCGGAGCCGACGAACGCATGGTCACCCCGACGGACCTGCGGGGCTCCGACGGGGTATGGCTCACCTCGTCGGTACGCGGCCTGGTCGCGGTGCGCGCCCTCGACGCCGAACCACTGCCACTCAGCCCGCTGACCCGCCCGTTGCAGGAACTGCTCGGCTTCCCGCTGCCGTAGGCCACGGCCTCACCCGCCGCCTCCCCTAGGGCGGCCGGGCAGGCCCGCTGCGGGGCGGGTCAGCCGGCCACCCGGATGAGGCGGGCGGACAGGTGCGGAGACAGCGGCTGACCGACAGCGGCCATGTCCTGCGCGTAGAGCAGGGCCCCCTCGACGATGCCGAACAGGCGGTGCCCGGCGGTCACCTCCTTGGCGGTGGAGGTGCGCACCACCGCGTCGGTGACGAACTCCACCTGGGTGCCCTTGCGCCGGCCGAGGTGCAGTTCCATCACCCCGGTCGGGGTGGTCAACAGGGCCTCCAACTCGTCGGTGGCCCGGTCACCGTCCAGCACCGGACGCCACCAGCCGACCTCCCGGCCGGCCGGCCGCACCGGCCGGCTCTGCTCGTCGAGGAGCCACGCCCGCGACTCGTAGTGCAGGAACGGTCGCCCGTCGTGGCTGATCCGGATCTCCTGGGCGAAGTCGAAGTCCTCGATGGTGGGGAAGCCGCCCCGCCCCCGACCCCGCCACACCCCGATGTACGGCAGCAGGCCGTCGAGCGCGGGGTGCAGCTTCGGGCCGACCCGCAGATCGTGACTCTCCTCGAAGGGGTACGCCTCCACCGGTGGCGCGTTCAGCCAGGGCGGCGGCGCCAACGGATTGTCGTCACTGCTCGCACCCACCGCACTCACCGGATCACCTTCGTTCGCGACTGCGGGGCTCGCAAAACCGGCTCACTCCTCGCACTCACCGGATCACCTTCGTTCGCGACTGCGGGGCTCGCAAAACCGGCTCACTCCTCGCACTCACCGGATCACCTTCGTTCGCGACTGCGGGGCTCGCAAAACCGGCTCACTCCTCGCACTCACCGGGTCACCACTTGCCTCTCGATATCCGTACCGCCAGGTAGACCAGGCCACCGGCGAGCGCGCCCAGGCCGGCGACCAGCAGGCTGACGAACCCGATCTCGGTGACCATCCGAGTCATCCTATGCTGGCGGGCATGGCCCGCACTCTCGTCGTCAAGGCCACCGCCGGTGCCGACGCACCGGAACGGTGTGCCCAGGCGTTCACCGTGGCGGCCACCGCGGCCGCAGCCGGGGTGGCCGTCTCCCTCTGGCTGACCGGGGAGTCGACCTGGTTCGCGCTGCCCGGTCGGGCGCAGAGCTTCGAGCTGCCGCACTCGGCCCCGCTGGCCGAGCTGCTGCATGTGATCCTCGCCACCGGCACGGTGACGGCCTGCACCCAGTGCGCCGCACGCCGGGACATCGACTCCGGGGACGTGATCCCCGGGGTACGGATCGCCGGGGCGGCTGTCTTCGTCGAGGAGACCATGGCCGAGGGCGCGCAGGCGCTCGTCTACTGACTCACCGGTCAGTGTTCGGGAGGGCTCACCGGGCGCTGCCTGGGAAGGCGACGGAACCCGCCCGACAAGGCGGGCGAATGCCTACGATTCGGGTGTGACCGAGGCCACCCAGCAGTTCTTCGCGACCCTGCCGGCCCGCGCCCCGGAAGTCCTCCGCACTCCGGTCGCGGGGACGCTGCGCATCGACCTCTCCGAGGGACACCGCACCGAACACTGGCTGGTCCGGATGCGGCCCGGCGCGGCGGAGGTCGACCAGGGGTCGGAGCCGGGCGACGCGACCTGGTACTGCGGGGTCGATCTCTTCGACCGGCTGGTCACCGGACGCGCGCATGCGATCTCCGCGGTGCTCAGAAACGAGAGCACCTTTCGCGGCGACGTGGTGCTGTTTCTCGCCTTCCGCCTGTTCTTCCCGACCGCACCCGGCACCCGCGATCCGCGCGAGGTAGCCCGCGAGCACGCCAGGTGGACCCGGTGAAGGAACTGGTCAGCATCCTCGACGGCAACACGTTCCTGGTCAGCGACCGCCGGGGGGATGTCGAGCCCTCACTGGACTTTCCCACCGGGCTGTTCGCCTTCGACACCCGGTTCCTGTCCACCTGGCTGCTGCTGATCGACGGCGAGCGGCTGCACGCGCTCTCCATCGACGACGCCGAGTCGCACCGGACCCGCTACTTCCTGGTGCCCGGCGAGCCGACCCACTTCCTGGACGCGAAGGTCTCGGTGATCAGGAGTCGGGCGATCAGCGGTGACCTGTCCGAGGAGCTGACCGTGCTCAACCACTCCGGGCAGGAGATGAACTTCACCGTCCGGATGGAGATGGCCTCCGACTTCGCGGACATCTTCGAGATCAAGGACACCCAGCGCAAGAAGGGACACAACACCGCCGCACCCGGGGAGAACTCGCTACGGCTGACCTACCGGCGGGACGCGTTCCACCGCGAGACGATGATCGAGAGCAGCGCCGCCGCCCAGGTCGACCGCCGGGGCATGACCTTCCCGATCCGGATCGGGCCGCACGGCGAGTGGACCACCCGGTTGACGGTCAACGTCGTCATCTACGGCGCCCGCGGCCAGGACGTCCGCTCCCTGCTGCCCTTCGCGGGCAGCCGGACGACGTCGGCGATCGAGGCGGAACACGCCGAGTTCGTCGCTCGGGCACCCAAGCTGGGTTGCGACTGCGAACCGATGGCCGGGGCGTACCGGCGCAGCCTGACCGACCTGGCCGCGCTGCGGTACGAGTCGATCGCGCTCGGCGTCCGGCTGATGGCCGCCGGCCTGCCGTGGTTCATGACACTGTTCGGCCGGGACAGCATCTTCACCTCACTCCAGGTGCTGCCGTTCGTGCCGGAGCTGATCCCGCCGACGTTGACCATGCTGGCCGGGCTGCAGGGCCAACGGGTCGACGACTTCCGCGACGAGGAGCCGGGCAAGATCCTGCACGAGTTGCGCTACGGCGAGTCCGCCGGTTTCGAGGAGCAGCCGCACTCGCCGTACTACGGTTCGGCCGACTCGACCGCCCTGTTCGTGATCCTGCTCGACGAGTACGAGCGGTGGACCGGCGACGTGCAGCTGGTCAAACGGTTGGAGTTCTCGGCGCGGGCCGCGCTGACCTGGATCGACACCTACGGCGACCTGCTCGGCACCGGGTACGTCTGGTACCAGACCCGCAGCCCTCAGGTCGGCCTGGAGAACCAGTGCTGGAAGGACTCCTGGGACGCGATCTGCTACTCCGACGGTCGGCTGCCGAGCTTTCCCCGGGCGACCTGCGAGTTGCAGGGTTACGCCTACGACGCCAAGCTGCGCGGTGCCCGGCTGGCCCGACTGTGCTGGAACGACCCGGTCTACGCCGACCGGCTGGAACGTGAGGCCGCGGAGTTGAAGGAACGCTTCAACCGGGACTTCTGGCTGCCGGACAAGGAGTACTACGCGCTGGCCCTGGACTCCGACGGCAGCCAGGTCGACGCGCTCACCTCCAACATCGGGCACCTGCTCTGGAGCGGCATCGTCGACGAGTCCCGGGCCCGACGGGTCGCCGAACACCTGCTCGGTCCCCGGCTCTTCTCCGGTTGGGGCGTCCGTACCCTCGCCGACGACCAGGGCCGGTACAACCCGATCGGCTACCACGTCGGCACCGTCTGGCCGTTCGACAACTCGATCATCGCCTGGGGTCTGTGGAAGTACGGTCTCCGGGAGGAGGCGGGACGGATCTGCGAGTCGATGTTCGCGGCGTCCCGCTACTTCTTCGGCCGGCTGCCGGAGGCCTTCGCCGGCTACGAACGTGACCTGACCGACTACCCGGTGGAGTACCCGACCGCGTGCAGCCCGCAGGCCTGGTCGGCGGGCACGCCACTGTTGCTGCTGCGGGTGATGCTCGGCCTCGAACCGCAGGGCGAGCACCTGATCATCGACCCGTACGTGCCGGCCGGGATGGGCCGGGTGGAACTGCTGGACATCCCCGGCCGGTGGGGCCGGGTCGACGCGCTGGGCCGCAGTCGCGACGAAGGGCCGGCCCGACCTGGATGACCGGCGGCGAGCGTCGCGGCTCAGCCGGCGCAGCCCGTCGTCGCGGAGACCACGACCCGGTCCGGCTGGAGATCGGCGAGCACCGCCACACCGTCGCGCCGGTAGGCGTACACCTCGGGGGTATCCACCACCGGTGTGCCGCCGGCCAGCGGCGCGAGCGCGGCCTGCGGCGCCGCGGCCACCGGGTCGACGACGGTGCGGACGGTACGGGCCGTCGCGCCGCCGGGACAGGGAGCGCTCGTCACCGACCCGGGGCCGTCGGGCCGGCCGTTCAGCGCCCGCACCGCCTCGGCCAGTGCGGCGGCCTCCGGGCCGGCCGCGGCGGACCCGGCGCTGTCGTAGTCGTCGCCCACCGGCCGGCACCCGGTGTCGACGGTGAACCGGATCCGGCCGTCGGTCGCCGGCCGTCCCGTCACGGTGACGAACTCGCCCGCGTCGCCGCGCAGGCGGGGACCCTCCGGGGTGAGCCGGACACCGGCCCGCCACCGCTCGGGCAGCCGCTCGGCGATCTGCTCCAGCAGGGCCCGCTCCTCGCCCACCGGCGCGGCCAGATCGACCGCGCGGGTCAGCGTGGCACCGTCCGCGAACGGGCTGACCCGGCAGCCCCGGTCGACCTCGGGTGGGCTCAGCGCCGGCACCCCGCCGCCGGCCGCCGCGACCAGTTCACCTATCGCGCCGTCGACCACCGGCCCGGCCTGCGAGAGGGTGCGCTGCTCACGGACGGTCGGCGGATCCTCGGCCGCGGACCTCCAGGTGAGGCCGGCCAGCAGCACCGCCCAGAGCGCGGTCGCCGCGATCAGCCAACGCGGCAACCGGGAGCCGGCGGCCGGTGGTCGGGGGCCGGTCGGCGACGGGTACTCGGCATGGACGGCGCTGCTCACCCGGTCATCGTGTCACGCCTGGTGCGACCGTCCGTTGGGACGCCCGTCGCCGGCCTCCGGCGGCATGCTCAACCGGTAGCCGACGCCGCGTACGGTCTGCACCTGTGGGCCGTCGGACAGCGTCCGCAGTTTGCGGCGCAGCCGCTTCACCGCCGAGTGCAGAATCGCGGTGTCGCCGAGGTAGGCGCCGCCCCAGACAGAGGCGAAGAGCCGTTCGTAGCTCCACAAGGTGATCGGCGGGCTCACCAGCCGGGCCAGCAGTTCCCGCTCGGTGCGGGTCAGCCCCAGCGGTGCGCCGCGCCAGGTGACCAGGTGCCCGGCCCGATCGACCACCAGGTCTCCCCAGGTCGCCGCACGTTCCGGGGGGCGCTCGGCAGGCTCGTCGGCCGACCCGCCCGGCTCCGTCGGTGGAGCGGGGAACACCGCCCGCAGTTGGGCGAGGTCCGCACAGATCACCACCGGCCCGACACCCTCCAGCCGCTGCACCACCCGCTGCCGGACGGTGGCGTCGGAGCTGACGCAGACCAGGATCGGAAATTCTGTACCGGACACGACGCCTCCCCCAGGGCACCCCGGGACCTGCGACTCCCACCGATCGCCAGTGACGGTCACCGATGGCACCCGGTTTCAGCCTAACGGTCAGGATCGCGCCTCGTCACTGACCGAGTACTGACCGACGCGTTCCATTGATCACCGACGGTCGGGGCAAGAGCATGACTCTCAGCGGGCGGAGGCACCACCACCGGCCACCCACATCGCCCCGGCCGCTCCGCGCCGCCGCGTCGCGGCGTGCGGGTGTGCGGGCCCGAACGGATCGGGACCGACGACGTGGGGAGGACCATTGTTCACACGACCATCCACCCGGTCGCCACGCTGGCGGGCGGTGGCGGTGCTGACCGCCGCCGTGCTGGGCGTCACCGGTCAGCCGGCGCTCGCCGCGCCGGCCCAACCGACGGCACCGCACCGAGCCGCCGTCGACCCGGCGCTGCTCGACCAGCTCGGCACCACGTCAACCGCACCGTTCCTGGTCTATCTGGCCGACACCGCGCCGTTGGCGCAGGCCGCCCGGTTGCCTGACCCCGACGCCCGGGCCGGCGAGGTGCACCGCCTGCTCACCACCACGGCCAGCCGCACCCAACGCGACCTGCGGACGCTGCTCGACGAGCGCAAGGTGCCGCACACCGCGTACTGGATCGCCAACGCGGTGCGGGTGGAGGGCGACAAGGCGCTGCTCGACGAGATCGCCCGCCGACCCGAGGTGGCCCGGATCGAGCCGAGCCGCAGCTACCCCCTGATCCTGCCCACCGAGACCGAGACCGCTCGGGCGCGCACCGCCGCGGTCGAATGGGGCCTCACCAACATCGGCGCACCTCGGGTGTGGGACGAATTCGGTACCCGCGGCGAGGGCGTCGTGGTGGCGAACATCGACAGTGGCGTGCGCTACGACCACGCCGCGCTCGTCGCCTCCTACCGGGGCAACCTCGGCGGCGGCAGCTTCGAGCACGCGTACAACTGGTTCGACCCGGCCGGCGTGTGCCCCGGCACCGCGCCCTGCGACAACAACGACCACGGCACGCACACCATGGGCACCATGGTCGGCGACGACGGTGCGGGCAACCAGATCGGCGTCGCCCCCGGTGCGAAGTGGATCGCCGCCAAGGGCTGTGAGTCGAACAACTGCTCCGACGCCTCGCTGCTGGCCGCCGGCCAGTGGGTGCTCGCCCCCACCGACGCCAACGGCCAGAACCCCCGGCCAGACCTGCGGCCCGACATCGTGAACAACTCCTGGGGCGGCGACGGGGGCGACCCCTGGTACCAGCAGACCGTGGCCGCCTGGCGGGCCGCCGGCATGTTCCCGGTCTTCTCCTCCGGCAACGACGGACCGGCCTGTGGCAGCGCCGGCTCACCCGGCGACTACACCGACGCGTACGCCGTCGGCGCGTACGACGTGAACAACGTCATCGCCGGGTTCTCCGGGCGCGGCTCCGGCACCGACCCGCTGAAGCCGAACATCGCCGCGCCCGGCAGCAACGTCCGGTCCAGCGTCCGCAACGGCGGATACGCCTCGTTCAACGGCACGTCGATGGCCGCGCCACACGTGTCCGGCACGGTGGCACTGCTCTGGGCGGCGGCACCCGGTCTGCGCGGGGACCTCGCCGCGACCGAGGAGCTGCTGGACCGTACGGCCCGCGATGTCGACGCCACCACCTGCGGAGGCACGCCGGCGGACAACAACGTCTTCGGTGAGGGGCGGCTCGACGCGTACGCGGCGGTGCGGGACGCACCCCGTGGCGCGGTGGGCCGGGTCACCGGGGTGGTCACCGACTCGGGCGACGACGACCCGGTGTCCGGCGCGACGGTGACCGACGGCACCCGCAGCACCACCACCGGCTCCGACGGCCGGTACACCCTCACCGTCCCGGCCGGCGAGATCACCCTCTCGGTGAGCGCCTTCGGTTACGCCAGCCAGTCGGCGACCGTCACGGTGCCCGACGGCGGCACCGTCGACCGGGACTTCGCCCTGCTGGCCACCCCGGCGGTCACGGTGAGCGGAAAGGTCACCGACGGTTCCGGGCACGGCTGGCCGTTGTACGCCAAGATCGAGGTGGCGGGCCGGCCCGGCGATCCGGTCTTCACCGACCCGGTGACCGGCCGCTACTCCGTCACCCTGCCCGGCAACACCGGGTACCGGCTGACCGTGACCGCCCAGTATCCGGGCTACCGCGTCGTCACCCGCGAGGTGGCCGTGGGCGGCGACGCCGCCACGGTCAACGTGGCGGTGCCCGTGGACGCCGCCTGCACCGCCGCCGGCTACACGGCGCAGTTCGGCACGCCGCTGCTCACCGAGAGCTTCGACTCGACGAGCGCACCGCCCGGCTGGCGCGTGGAGAACCGCACCGCCTCCGGTGGCTGGGTCTTCGACGATCCCCGCTCCCGGGGCAACCTCACCGGCGGCACCGGCGGCTTCGCCATCATCGACAGCGACGCCCTCGGTTCCGGCAACACCCAGGACACCGACCTGATCGCCCCGCCGATCGACCTGTCCACGACCGCCGCACCGGTGCTGCGGTTCCGCAGCGACTGGCGCGCCGTCGGCATCAGCGACACCGCCGACATCGACGTCTCCACCGACGGCGGCGAGACCTGGACCAACGTCTGGCACCAGACCGCCAGCCGCCGTGGCCCCCGGGTCGAGGAGGTACCGCTCGACCCGGCCGCGAACGCCGCGTCCGCACTTGTCCGCTTCCGTTTCAAGGGCACCTTCGCCTGGTGGTGGCAGGTCGACGACGTGGCGGTGGTCAACCGGGAGTGCTCGCCCGTGCCTGGTGGGCTGGTGGTCGGCACCACCACCGACCGCAACACCGGTGACCCGCTCAACGGCGTGACGGTGACCAGCGACCACCGTCCCGAGGACCGGGCGGTCTCGGCGGCCACGCCGCAGGATCCGGCCGAGCCGGACGGCTTCTACTGGCTGTTCTCCGGGCTCACCGGCACCCATCCGTTCACCGCCGAGCGCACCCCGTACGCACCGGTCACCAAGCAGGTGGCGGTCACCGCCGACCGGGTGAAGCGGGCCAACTTCGCCCTCGCCGCCGGCCGGCTGACGGTCAGCCCCACATCGATCGAGTCACACCAGCCGTACGGCAGCACCCGCACCACCCGGGTGACGGTCAGCAACACCGGTACCGCGCCGGCAAGCGTCGACCTGCTGGAACGCGCCGGCCAGTTCGACCTGCTCCGGCGCGACGGCGCGCCACTGCGGGAACAGAAGGTGAAGGGGATCAGCAAGGCGCGCACCGGCACCGCGTACGGCGGGGCGGCACCGCAGGCCGCGGTCGCCGAGGACGAGGCGTGGACCGAGATCGCCAAGCTGCCGGCGGCGATCTTCGACAATGCCGCCGCCTGGCTGGAGGGGAAGATCTACTCGGTCGGTGGTGGCGGTGGCACCGGCACCGAGCGCAAGGCATGGGTGTACGACCCAGGCGCCGGCGCCTGGACCGCGCTGCCCGACCTGCCGACGGTGCGCTCCAAGCCCGCCGCGGTGGCGGTCGGCGGCAAGCTCTACGTGATCGGCGGTTGGGGTGCGGACGACGCCACCGTGGCCACGGTCGACGTCTTCGACCCGGCCGCCGGGACGTGGAGCACCCTGCCGGGAGTGACCAACCCGGCACCGGTCGCGGCGGCCGGCTCGGCCGTGGTCGGCGGGAAGGTGTACCTGGTGGGCGGCTGCGCCGACGCCACCTGCACCGACAGTGACGGACTCGTGGTGTTCGACCCGGCGGCGGGCTCGTTCAGCACCGGTGCCGCCTACCCGCACCCGGTGTCGTGGCTGGCCTGCGGTGGCATCGGCGCCTCGGTCTACTGCGCCGGTGGCACGGGCAGCACCGAGTACACCGACGCCTACCGGTACGACCCCGCTGCCGACAGCTGGAGTCCGCTGCCGGAGCTGCCGCTCGAGCTGTGGGGTTCGCAGTACGCGGCCGCCGGCGGGCTGCTGGTGCTGGCCGGCGGGGTGACCGACGGCTCGACGGCGGTCACCAACCGTACCGTCGGCTTCGACCCGGTCGCCGGGGCCTGGCGGGACCTGCCCAACGTCCGGTTCAGCCGGTACCGAGGGGCCGCCACCTGCGGCGCGTACAAGATCGGTGGTTCGCCCACCTCCTTCGTGGGCAGCGCGGACAGTGAGCGGCTCGGTGGTCTGGAACTCTGCGCGGCCGAGGCGGACCTGCCCTGGCTGGACACGTCCCCGACCACCTTCACCCTCGCGCCGGGCCAGTCGAGGACGGTGACCGTCACCCTCACCGCCACCGAGGCGGCGGGCGTCGCCCAACCCGGCCGGTACGCGGGCGAGATCGCCATCGCCTCGGACAGCCCCTACCCGGTGACTCCGGTGGCGGTGGAGATGAACGTGTCACCGCCCGCCAGTTGGGGCAAGATCCGAGGCACCGTCACCGGCACCACCTGCGGCGGAGTCACGGTCGGTATCCCGGCGACGGTACGGGTGAATCTGATCTCGGCCGGTACCGGGACGACCCTCACGGCCGGCGCCGACGGCCGCTACGCCTGGTGGCTGCCGAAGGGCCGCTACGAGGTGATCGTGGCCAAGGACGGCTGGGTGCCGCAGGTGCAGCGCCACCGCATCGAGGCGGGCATCGTCGGCACCCTCGACTTCGCCCTGGAACCCGCCTCCACCTGCACCAGAGCCACCGGCATCTGACCGGCGGTACGCAGTACGGCGGGCGGCCCGCATTCCTCTCGGGGAGGGATGCGGGCCACCCGGCCGTTTGCTGTGGGGTCAGACGGTGACCGTCACCGTCACCTCGTTGATGCCGCGACCGGCGGTCACGGTGGTGTCTCCGTTGCCCTGGCGGGACAGCGCGCGCAAGGTCCAGGCGCCCGGCGCGGCGAAGAACCGGAACTGACCGGCCGGCGAGGTCACCACCTCGGCGGTGAACTCACCGGTCGAGTCGAGCAGCCGGACGTACGCGCCGGCCACCGCCTCGCCCTCCCCGGAGCGGACGACACCGGTGATGACGGTCTCCCGCTCCAGGTCGAGGCCGGCGGGCAGCGGGGCCGCCTGGTCGGGGGCCGCGCAACCGGCGGCGGTGCTTGCTGCGGTGGGTGCGGTCATCTCAGGCCTCCCCCGGCTCGTCGCCGAGCGCCACCGGCACCCCGACCAGCGAGCCGTACTCGGTCCACGATCCGTCGTAGTTCTTCACGTTGCGGTGGCCCAGCAGCTCCTGGAGCACGAACCAGGTGTGCGAGGAGCGCTCGCCGATGCGGCAGTAGGCGATGGTCTCCTTGCTGTCGTCCAGCCCGGCCTCGCCGTAGATCCGGCGCAGCTCGTCGTCGGACTTGAAGGTGCCGTCCTCGTTGGCCGCCTTCGACCACGGCACGCTGATCGCGGTCGGGATGTGGCCGCCGCGCTGCGCCTGCTCCTGCGGCAGGTGAGCGGGGGCGAGCAGGCGGCCGGCGTACTCGTCGGGGCTGCGTACGTCGACCAGGTTCTTGGTGCCGATCGCGTCGACGACCTCGTCCCGGAAGGCCCGGATGCCGGTGTCCGGCTCGCCGGCGACGTACTGCGTCGCCGGGCGGGACACGGTGTCGGTGACCAGCGGGCGGGCGTCCAGCTCCCACTTCTTGCGACCACCGTCGAGCAGCTTGACGTCGCGGTGGCCGTAGAGCTTGAAGTACCAGTAGGCGTACGCGGCGAACCAATTGTTGTTGCCGCCGTAGAGCACGACCACGTCGTCGTTGCTGATGCCCCGCTCGGACAGCAGCGCCTCGAACTGGGTCTTGTTGACGAAGTCCCGGCGGACCGGGTCCTGGAGGTCGGTCTTCCAGTCCAGCTTGATGGCGCCGGCGATGTGGCCGGAGTCGTAGGCCGAGGTGTCCTCGTCGACCTCGACGAAGACGACGCCCGGGGCGTCGAGGTTCTTCTCGGCCCACTCGGCCGAGACGAGTGCGGTGTCGCGACTCATCAGATCACTCCCTGGTGAGGATGGATGGTGAGCCAGCGCGCGGAGGTTGTCGGATGTGATGGTGTCGCACCACGCGCGGGACCCATAGCTCGGAACGGATCACGGGTTCGTGCGACGGCGCCGCTGCCGGGCGTCCGGTGGGGTGCACCGGGAACTAGGTACGCATGCCCCGAGTGCCTTGGCCGCTAGGCGGCCCGAGACAGCCCCGCCGTCAGATGACGGGGCGACACAGGCAGGTGGCCACGCGGCACAGGTCGACCGCGCGCCGTTTGGTGAGGAGCGTCCCCATGAGCAGGGAGCCTACCAGCGATCCCAGAATTCTCTATCGGACCGACCAGCATCCGGGACGCCGGGCCGCTGGTCAGCCGGCCGAGTTGATCGGCACGTCCCGTGCGTCGGCGGTCACCGTCAGCCCCTGCGGCTGCGGTCGGACCTCGCGCACGGTGAGCTGGAACGGCAACTCCGGCAGGGGTACGTCGACCGAGATGCTGCGGGCGAAGTTGCTCACCAGGGCGCGGGCCAACGGCACGTCCGGCAGCCCTTCGGCGTCCAGGTCGTCGAACTTCAGGGACACCTGCCCCTGCTCACCGACGATGATGTCGGCGGTGCCGGTGACGGTCAGTCGTTGGCCGAGGACGTCCACCGGGGCGGTGACGGCGAGTTGCCCGTCCCGTTCACCGAGGGTCAGCCCTTCCCGGTCGAGCAGGGCGGACAGGCTCTGGTAGCTGATGGTGCCGGTGCCGTTCACCGTCTCCGCCACGACCTCACCCTGCCCGGTGCGCAGGGTGTCCAGCGAGGCCCGTACGTTTCGCGCGTCCACGTCCAGACTGGGCAGCGCGACCGCGTCGCCCTGCACCGAGGCCCGCACGTCCCGCAGCTTGATCGAGATGCGTTCGTAGCGGCCGTCGAGCACCTGGGTGAGGAACGGGAAACCACCCACCTCGACCTCGGGTGGCGAGGACTGGGCGTTCTGCTGGGCGACCTGCTGGCGCACCTCGTCGGCGATGGTGCGCTCGGCCACGGACGCCGCCACCCGGTCGGCGATGGCGATCAGTCCGGCGAGCACGATCAACAGGACGACGAACCCGATCAACACCTTGCGCCCACGTCGCCGCGGTCGCCGTTCGTACGCCTGCTCCACGCCGCCTCCTGTTTCGTCGTACCTCGATGCCGCCAGCGGTGGACCGGTGTTACCCGTGGTCCGGATTTCTCAATCGCGCCGGCCCGGATCGCGCCGGCCCGCCCCGGGCTGTCAGAGCAGCAACCGGCACATCAGGTACGCGGCCGGCGCCGCCATCGCGAAACCGCCGAGTGGGCCCTGCACGTGCCGCGCGGCCCAGGCCGGCGGCATCTCGCCGGCCATCAGCCGCCCCGCCTCGGCGTAGCTGACGGCGAGATCGGCCAGCACGGCGACAACGGCCGCCGCCAGGCCGATGATCGCGGCCCGGGTGGGGGTGAACGGCGTGACCAGGTAGCCACCGAGCAGCGCGCTGATGAGCGTGCCGACCATCGCGCCGCCGACCACTCCCGCCGCTCCCCTGGGCACCTGGGGCGCCAGTCGTGGCCAGGCGGCGAGGGCGTCGGTCACCCGGGCGACGACGAGCGCCACCCCGGCCGCGGTCAGGCAGACGGTGATCGCCTGGGTGCCGGCCGGGATCCGGCTGAGCACGATGAGCGTGGCGAAGGCGACCACTCCGAACACGCTGGTGGCGGTGCTCCGCAGCGAGTCGGTCACCCGGACCCGGTCCACCCGTCGGACCAGTTGCCCGAGCACCGCCGCGAGCACCCCGCCCACCGCGACGTAGAGCAGTGGCACCAACCGGGCCTCGGCCGACCGTACGGCCACCACGTCGCCCGCCACCGCCGTGACGGTGCCGACGCCGAGCACGACCGCCAGTGCCGGTGGCCGGGTGACCATGGTCCAGGCGAGCAGGAACATCACCTGCACGGCGAGCACCACGAGGGTGAACGGCAGCCGGTGCCCGGGACTGGAGGTCTGCGCCGCGACCACCAGCCCGAGGCCGAGCAGCGCGGCGAAACCACCGATGGCGAGCGAGATCTGTCGGCGTACCTCGACCGGCGGTTCCGCCTCCTCCTCGTCGTCGGCGTCGGTCTCGTCGTCGGGGCGGCGAGCCGAACCGCCGCGGCGCAGGCGGCGCGGGCCGCGCGAGCGCCGCTCGTCGACCTCCACAGCCGGACCGGTACGCGGCGCCGAGCCTCCCGGGGCGGAGGGGTCCTCGGCCCACGGGTCACGGCCGGGCTCGGGCGAGTTGGCGGGAAACACCCACCGATCGTGCCAGACCAACCTCACATCGCGGGTGCCAGCGTTTCCACCACGTTAAAACCTGCGCCGCGATCAGGGGCAGATAGGGCAAAGAGAAAACCGCGTCAAGGTCGTCCGCGAGGAATCGGTTACGCTCAACGGCGAAACCCGCCCGTCAGCGACGCCGGGACCCACGGAAGTTCCCAGCGCCACACCCCGCAGGAGTGCCGCTGGTCGCGCGCGGCCGCAACGGCCGCCGGGACGGAGGTGATCGTGGAGATCCTGCTGTTGGTGACCGCACGGGCAGGCGAACCATCCGCAGTGCTACCGGCACTGGACCTGCTGCCGCACTCGGTGCGCACCGCGCCTCGCGACGTCCGCACCCTGGTCGCCGGCCCGAGCCCGGACGCCGTGCTGGTCGACGCCCGCTCCGAACTGAGCGAGGCCCGGGCCACCTGCCGGATGCTGCACGCCACCGGGCTCGGCGTGCCGCTGGTCGCGGTGGTCACCGAGGCTGGCCTGATCGCGCTGAACGCCGACTGGGGCGTCGACGACGTCATCCTCGCCTCCGCCGGCCCGGCCGAGGTGGAGGCCCGGCTGCGGCTCGCGGTCGGCAGGCTGAGCAACGCGACCGCCGGGGCGGGCGGCTCCATCCGGGCCGGCGAGCTGATGATCGATCCGGACACCTACGCGGCGAAGCTCAAGGGTCGCCCGCTCGACCTCACCTACAAGGAGTTCGAGCTGCTGAAGTTCCTCGCCCAGCACCCGGGTCGGGTGTTCACCCGCGACCAACTGCTGCGCGAGGTGTGGGGCTACGACTACTTCGGCGGCACCCGGACGGTCGACGTGCACGTGCGTCGCCTGCGCGCCAAGCTCGGCTCCGAGTACGAGTCGATGATCGGCACCGTCCGGCAGGTGGGCTACAAGTTCGTCGTCCCGTCGTCGCGGAACCTGCCGGAGACCACCGAGCACACTCCGCTGCCGATGCGAGCCCTCACCGTCGAAGGGTAAAAATTCCTATATGCCCCTTTTGGTCGACCCGCGAGTCATATCGTGACTGCCAGTTGACCAGCGGGGGGCATTGGTGGGCGCTAACCAGGTGGGGGCGGCGCGGGCCGTCGGAATCATCACGCTCGTGGTGACAGCGGTGCTCGGCTCGGCGTACCTGCTCGGACGGGGTCTGGTGCCCGACGCGTCCCGGACCGACGCCGCCGTCACCGCGACCGGCGCCGAGCACCCCGAGTACGCGGACCAGTCCGCCATCGACGCCGAGCCCGAGCACACCCGTGCGCCGGACGCCGAGCCGGACCGGTCGGGGCCCGCCGACCCGCAGGAGCAGGACCCGAACATCGGCCCGATGGGTACCCGGGTGAGCACCGGCACCGCCGGTGTCGCGCTCACCTTCGACGACGGACCGCACCCCGACTACACCCCTCAGGTGCTCGCGATCCTGCGGGACTACCACGTCACGGCCACCTTCTGCGTGGTGGGCAAGAACGCCCAGGCGTACCCGTGGCTCGTCGAACAGATCGTCGCCGAGGGACACACGCTCTGCAACCACAGCTGGGACCACGACGTCGCCCTGGGCGCCCGGTCCGCCGACTGGATCCGCGCCGACCTCATGCGGACCAGCGAGGCGATCCGCGCCGCGGTGCCCGACGCGCCGATCGCCTGGTACCGACAGCCCGGCGGGGCCTGGACCTACTCGGTCATCTCCGTCTCCCGGGACCTCGGCATGGCGCCGCTGCACTGGACGCTGGACCCGTCCGACTGGCGGGCGCCCGGCGCGAGCCGGATCGCCGCCTCCGTGATCAACCAGGCACGACCCGGCTCGATCGTCCTGCTGCACGACGCGGGCGGCGACCGCCAGGGCACCGTGAACGCGCTGTACCGGATCCTGCCCGAACTGGCCGGCAGGTTCGAGGTTCAGGCGTTGCCACCACGCGGACTGTGAGGCGGGTACCCACCGTCGGTCGGGCGGCCGGTCCACGGTGCGGCTACGGTGATGCGATGAGCAGCACCCAGTCGGACGTCGACCAGGTCAGCCGCCTCGACCGGCTCGGCCCCGCGGAGGTCACCGACGTGCTGGCGCTGGCCGGCGCGGCCGGCGACGCCGACGGCGCCGACCCGATGGACGAACACGTGCTGCTCCGCCTCCGCGACGCACACGCCGCGGCCACCCACCTGGTCGCCCGCTCCGCCGACGGCACGCTGACCGGGTACGCACACCTCGATACGACCGATCCGGACCGCGGCGTCGGCGTGGACCTGGTGGTGCACCCGGCGCACCGGCGGCGGGGCACCGGACGGGCGCTGGCCCGGGCGGTGCTGGCCGCCGCCACCGGGCCGCTGCGGGCGTGGGCGCACGGCGACCACCCCTCGGCCGCCGCCCTCGCCGTCGACCTCGGCTTCCACCGCGCCCGGGTCCTCTGGCAGCTGCGTCGACCGCTCGCCGCCCCGCTGTCCGAACCGCGCCTGCCCGACGGGGTGACGCTGCGCACGTTCCGCCCCGGCAGCGACGACGAGGCCTGGTTGACGCTCAACGCGCGTGCCTTCGCCGACCATCCCGAGCAGGGCCGGTGGACCGCGCAGGACCTGCAAGTACGGCTCGCCGAGCCGTGGTTCGACCCGGCCGGCTTCCTGCTCGCCGTCGAGTCGGCGACCGGCCGGCTGCTCGGCTTCCACTGGACGAAGGTGCACGAGCGCACCGGCTCCGCGCGTATCGGTGAGGTGTACGTGCTCGGGGTGGAGCCCTCCGCGCACGGTGGCGGGCTGGGCCGGGCCCTGACCACCGCCGGGCTGGCGTACCTGCGTGATCGACGCGGGCTGGACCGGGTGATGCTCTACGTCGACGAGTCGAACACCGGCGCGGTGGCGCTCTACGAGCGGCTCGGCTTCGCCCGTTGGTCCGCCCACGTCAACTACCAGCTCGGCTGATCCGTCCGGGTCATGGCAGGTGGAACCGGGGCCGGTCGGGATCGGACAGATCCAGCCGGGGCGTGATCGGGGTGACCGCGTCGCGGTCCGCCGCCGCCGCTGCCACCGCGGCGAGGTCGGTGCAGGCCGCCACCTCCCGGAGGGTGACCAGGGTCGGCGGGAGCATGGTCAGCTCGCCGGCGGCGACCCGCCGCCCCGCCTCTCCGGGCCGGATCCACAGCGTGTGGTCGGCCTCACCGGAGACGTCGCGGGTGCGCTGCCCCTCGGGCAGTAGCGCCACGAAGAAGTAGGTGTCGAAGCGACGCGGCTCGAACTCCGGGGTCACCCACCGGCTCCACGGCAGCAGCAGGTCCGACCGGATGGTGAGCCCGCGCCCGGCGAGCAGGTCGGCGAAGCCGGTCCGCCGCTGCTCCAGGTCGGCCCGGACGGCCTCCCAGCCGTCGTCGCTGACGTCGCCGACGACCCGGGTCGCGTCCGGGCCGGCGAGCAGCACCCCCGCCTCCTCGAAGACCTCGCGGGCCGCCGCGCAGACCACCGCCTGGGCCGCGCTCGGGGCCAGCCCGAGGCGCCCGCCCCAGTCCGCCGGTGTCGGGCCGGCCCAGTCCAGGTGGGTCGTGGAGTCCGACGGGTCCACCCCACCGCCCGGGAAGGCGTACATGCCGCCGAACGCCATCGCCGCGACCCGACGGATCAGGTAGACCTCGAAGCCGGCGTCGGCCGGGCGGAGCAGCAGCACGGTGGCGGCCACCCGGGGCACCGTCGGCACCGCACCGGAGGCCCGGAACCGGCGGGCGTGTTCCACGAGCGCGGGCGGCGCCGGGAAGCCACGGTCGATCGTCATGCGCCGAGACTAGTCCCGACCCGTGGATGCCCAGTACAGCGCTCTGCTGATCTTCGGTAGCGTCGCGCCATGACTCGTTGGGGCATCCTGGCCACCGGCCACATCGCCGCCCGCTTCGCCGAGGATCTCCGGCTGGTGCCGGGGGCCGAACTCGTCGCGGTCGGTTCACGCACCGCCGAGACCGCGGAACGTTTCGCGGAACGGCACGGCGCACCACGGGCGTACGCCTCCTGGGCGGAACTGGCCGCGGACGCCGACGTCGACGTGATCTACGTCGCCACCCCGCACGCCGCCCACCACGAGGCGGCCCTGACCTGCCTCACCGCCGGCCGGCCGGTGCTTGTCGAGAAGCCGATCACCCTCGACCTGGCCACCAGCACCGAACTCGTCGACACCGCCCGCGCCGCCGGGGTCTTCCTCATGGAGGCGATGTGGATGCGGTGCAACCCGCTGATCCGGCGGGTCTGCCAGCTGATCGCCGACGGCGCGATCGGCACGTTGACCGGGGTCCGGGCCGACTTCGGCGTGGCCGGGCCGTTCCCACCCGAACACCGGATGCGCGCCCGGGCGCTGGGCGGCGGCGCGCTGCTGGATCTCGGTGTCTACCCGATCAGCCTGGCCCATCTGCTGCTGGGCCGACCGCAGCACGTACGGTCCTGGGCGAAGCTGGGTCCGGAGGGCACGGACGAGAACACCGGCCTGGTCCTCGGCTATGACACCGGTGCGGTGGCCACGTTGAGCTGCGGCATGGTGGGCGCCACCGGACTCACCGCCTCGATCACCGGCAGCACCGGACGGATCGACCTACCCGAGCCGTTCTTCCGGCCCGGAGGGTTCACCCTGCACCGGGCCGACGCGGCACCGGAGACGATCACCGAGGAGCTGGTCGGCTCGGGCTACCAGTACGAGGCCATGGAGGTGCAGCGGTGCCTGGCCGAGGGTCTGACCGAGAGCCCGTTGGTACCGCACTCGGCCACGCTGGAGATCATAGGCCTGCTGGACGAGATCCGCGCCCAGATCGGCGTCTCCTACCTCTGATGTGTCGAAGGGCCCCCGGGGACGACGGGGGCCCTTCGACACAGGTCAGCTGAAGATCGGACGGACCAGGAAGTACATCAGGGCACCGATCGAGCCGGCCGCCGGGAAGGTCAGGATCCAGGCACCGATGATGTTGCCGGCCACGCCCCAGCGCACGGCGGAGAGCCGCTTGGTGGCACCGACGCCCATGATCGCCGAGGTGATCGTGTGCGTGGTCGAGATCGGGGCACCGAGCACCAGCGCGTTGAAGTAGAGCACGCTGCTGGCCACGGTCTCGGCCGCGAAACCCTCCGGCGGGCGCAGGTCGATGATCTTCCGACCCAGGGTCCGGATGATCCGCCAGCCACCGGCGTAGGTGCCCGCCGCCAGCACTGCCGCCGAGGTCCAGAACGCCCACTCCGGGATGTAGGTGGCGTCCTCCTGGTAGCCGCCGACGAAGAGGGCGAGCACCACGATGCCGATGGTCTTGGCGGCGTCCTGCATGCCGTGGCCGACCGACATGGCCGCCGCCGAGGCGGTCTGTGCCCAGCGGAAACCGCGGTTGAGCTTGCCCGGGTGCCCGTTCCGGAAGACCCACTGCACCGCGATCATCACGATGTAGCCGAGGATGAAGCCGACCATCGGCGACAGGATCATCGGAATGATCACGCTCTCGCCGATGCCGGTCCAGAGCACGGTGCCGGAGGCGGCGACGGTCGAGCCGACCAGGCCACCGATCAGGGCGTGCGAGGACGACGAGGGCAGGCCGAAGTACCAGGTGATGATGTTCCAGGTGATCGCGCCGATCACACCGGCGAAGACGATGCCGAGGCTGGAGACACCGGTGGGCAGCTCGACCAGGCCGCTGCCGACGGTCTTGGCGACCTCGGCGCCGAAATGGGCGCCGATGAAGTTGCCGACCGCCGCCATGGCCAGGGCGACCCGGGGGGTCAGCGCCCGGGTGGAGATGCTTGTCGCGATCGCGTTGGCGGCGTCGTGGAAGCCGTTGGTGTAGTCGAACACCAGGGCCACCCCGATCACCGCCAGCACGGCGATGAGCTCGGGACTCACAGGATCAGGACTCCTTGACCGCGATGGTCTCGACCGTGTTGGCGACGTGCTCGAAGGCGTCGCAGGCGGCCTCCAGCTCGTCGGCGACCTCCTTCATCTTCAGCACGGTCAACGCGTCGTACTCCCCGGAGAACAGCCGCACCAGCAGCATCCGGTAGGCCTGGTCGCCGTCGTTCTCCAGTCGGTTGATCTCGATCCAGTAGTCCTCGAGATCCTTCATCGACTTGAGCCGGGGCATCGCGTCGGCGGTCAGCTTCGCCTGCTGGTCGAGCACGTGCACCAGCTCGTGCATCTCCCGGGGCAACGACGGCAGCTTGGTCAGCCCGTAGAGGTAGAGCAGGTTGCCCACCGCCTCCAGGTGGTCCATCACGTCGTCCAGCAGCGAGCCGAGCCGGTAGATGTCCTCCCGGTCGAAGGGGGTGACGAAGGTGGAGTTGATCTTCTTGTACAGATCGTGGGTGATCTGGTCGCTGTCGTGCTCCACCTCGGTGAGCCGCTCGCTCACCGACTGCACCTCGACATCGGGCAGGGCCAGCTCGTTGAGCAGCTCGGTACCCCGGACCAGATTCTGCGCGGCCCTGGTGAAGAGCTCGTAGAAAGCGCCCTCGTTTGGGCGGAAGGAAAACCTCACAGCACGGACCTCGTCGTGTCGGGTGGAAGGGGTGGCGGCCGTCGCTCCGGCGCCCTGCTGAGGGAATGCTAGGGAACCGTCAGATCGGCGATTATTCGGCCCACCCCTGGCCAGATCGCATTCACCGCTCGTTCAACTTCCGTTCACCTTCACCGGCCCCGCGGTTCCCAGCAGTCGCTCCCGTTCCCGCGCGATGTCGAAGTCGGCTGGCGGATACCCCAGATCAAGAGTGTTGAACGTCTCACGCAGTAGGTGCGCCACCGCCCAGTCCCGGTACCACTTGCGGTCCGCCGGCACCACGTACCACGGCGCGACGTCGGTGCCGCACCGAGCGAGCACCTCGGCGTACGCGGCCTGGTAGTCGTCCCACCGGGACCGGGCGTCAACGTCGGACGGGTGGTACTTCCAGTGCTTCGTCGGATCGTCGAGCCGGGCCAACAGCCGCTTCGCCTGTTCGGCGTTGGAGATGTGCAGGAAGACCTTGACCACGACCACTCCGGCGTCGGTCAACTCCCGCTCGAACTCGTCGATCTCCGCGTACCGGGGCCGCCAGACGTCCTCCGGAGCCCGCTCCTGGACCCGGGGGACCAGCACGTCCTCGTAGTGCGAACGGTTGAAGACCCCCAGGCTGCCCGGGGGCGGCAGGGCCCGGCGGATCCGCCACAGGAAGTGGTGCCGCAGTTCCTCCGCGGTCGGTGGGCCGAACGCCCGGATGTGCACGCCGAGCGGGTTCATCGCCCCGACCACCCGCTTGACCGTGCCGTCCTTGCCACCACAGTCCATCGCCTGCAGGACCAGCAGCACCCGCCGCCCGGCGCCCGGGTCGGCCTTCGCACCGGCGAACAGCATCTCCTGCTGGTCGGCCAGTTCCGCACCCAGCCGGGCGACCTGCCGGCGGGCCCAGGACTTGCGGTCCGGCCAGGTCACCTCGGGGCCGGGCAGCCCCGGGGTCGAGCGGGGGTCGATCTCCGCGAGATCCACCGGGCCACCGGGCCGCACCCGGAGCAGGTCGCGTACCGCGCCGCCGGTCGGCGCCACCACGTCGAAGTCACCGTCGTCCACCATCGGAGCATCATCACCCGTCCGCCGCCGGTCCGCGCGACGGAGGTGGCCGCGGCGATCAGACGACCAGGGCCAACCACTTGCGGTACGAGGTGGCGAAGGGCTCCGTGCCGTCGCCGAGCGCGCCGAACAGCCAACGCGCCGCCGCCTCGGCCGCCACCACAAGGTCGTCGGGGTACCCGAAGCGGACCCGGTGCTCGGCGAACTCGTCCTCGTCGCGCAACTCGACCAGGCCGGTCTCCCGGCGCCGGACCACGTCCAGGTCGAGGTCGATCAGGTGAACGGTGTCCTCGCCCTCCCAGCGGGCCGGACTGGCGATGTCGCAGTAGACCTCGCTGGTGCGGGGCGGCGGGTTGAACATGCCGGTCCACCAAGCGTGGTGGGGCACCAGCAGCACGAAGGGAATCTGCTCGACCGACGGCCGGCCGTGGTAGACCGAGCTGGTGCCGGCCGACACGCCGAGCCAGATGCCGAGGTCGTCCTCGGCCAACCGACGGGCCGGGTAGTCGCGGTGGGCGCTGCCGTCGAACTTGCGGTAGATCACCCGGATCACGTCGCTCGGCATGAGTCGCACCCTAACCGATTCCGCCCACGCGTCGCCGTCGGGAAGTTACCGGACGACCGGGCGGTGTTTTCCGTTATCTGCGCCCGCAACACACGGCTGTTCGGTACCGACCACGTCCGACCCGGCGGGTACCGTGCCACGGTGACTCCGCCCCGCACCGCCACCGGCACCAACACCACCCGCGACAAGGCCCGCCGCCGGGGCGACCGCCCGGGCGGGGCCGAGCTGTTGTCCGCCGCGGTCGGGGCGGTGCCCGGCGGCACGGCCCGTCCGGGCCAGCAACGGATGGCCGCGGCGATCGAGGAGTGCGTCGCCAGCGGTGACCATCTGCTGGTGCAGGCCGGCACGGGTACCGGCAAGTCCCTGGCGTACCTCGCGCCAGCCCTGACGGTGGACGGACCCGTGGTGGTCTCCACCGCCACCCTGGCGTTGCAGTCCCAACTGGTGGAGCACGACCTGCCCCGGTTGGCCGACGCCGTCGAGCCGTTGCTCCGGCGCCGACCCACGTTCGCCGTGCTGAAGGGCCGCCACCACTACCTCTGTCTGGCCCGGCTGGAGAACTCCACGGCGGACGAACCGGAGGACACCCTCTTCGACGCTCCGGCCGAGCGTCCCGGCGGCACGCGCTGGCTCGGTGAGGCCGGCCGGCTGGGCAAGCAGATCCAACGCCTGCGGGACTGGGCCCTGGAGACCGACACCGGTGACCGCGACGAGCTGGATCCGGGAGTCGACGACCAGACGTGGCGGCTGGTCTCGATGCCCGCCCGCGAGTGTGTGGGCGCCTCCCGCTGCCCGTACGGCGCGGAGTGCTTCGCCGAGGCGTCCCGGGCCCGAGCCCGGGAGGCGGACATCGTGGTGACCAACCACAGCCTGCTCGCGGTCGACATGCTCGCCGGTCGGCACATCGTCCCGCCCCACCGCCTGTTGGTCGTCGACGAGGCCCACGAGCTGGCCGACCGGGTCTCCTCGGCGGCCCAGGCGGAGCTGACCCCGGAGCTGATCGACCGGTCCGCCCGGCGGGCCCGTCCGCTACTGCGCCCGGAGACGGCCGAGGCGTTGACCGCGTCGGGTGACGCCCTCGCCGTCGGGCTGGCCGAGGCACCGGTCGGACGCATCACCAGCGGGCTGCCCGGCCCGCTGCGGGAGGCCTGCACGCTGCTGGACGCCGCCACCCGATCCGCGCTCGACAGCATCGGCGACGTCAAGGCCGACGACCCCGACCCGGTACGCAAGCAACAGGCGAAGGCCGTCCTCGACGAGTTGTCCACCACGGCCCAGCGGCTGCTGGAGGAGGCCGACCACGACGTGGCCTGGGTGGAACGCAACGACGTGACCGGACGCCGGGCACTTGTGGTGGCGCCGCTCTCGGTCGCCGGCACCCTCGCCACCCACCTCTACGACGAGCGGACCGTGGTGGCCACCTCGGCCACGCTCGCGCTGGGCGGGCGGTTCGACACGGTCGCCCGGGCGCTGGGCCTCGACTCTCCCCCGCCCGGCCCACCGTCAGCGGCCGCCGCCGCCCTGGCCGAGGCCGCTCGGCGACCGGCCGGGCCGGGCGAGGACACGCGGCGACCGGCCGGGTCGGGCGAGGCGGCGGGCGGTACCGCGCCAGCCCGGGCGGAGGACCCGGACGCGGCGACCGACTCCGGGCTCGGGTGGCGTTCGCTCGACGTCGGCTCGCCGTTCGACTATCCCCGGCAGGGCATCCTCTACGTGGCCGCCCACCTGCCCCGACCGGGGGCGTCCGGGTTGCCCGAGGCCGCCGGGGAGGAACTGCTCGCGCTGGTCACCGCGCTCGGCGGGCGTACGCTCGGCCTCTTCTCCTCGCGGCGGGCCGCGCAGCAGGCGGCGGAGCTGCTGCGCGCCAAGACCGACCTGCCGGTGCTGCTCCAGGGCGAGGAGGCGTTGCCGCTGCTGGTCCGGCGCTTCCGCGAGGAGCGGGCGAGTTGCCTGTTCGGGGTGATGTCGCTGTGGCAGGGGGTCGACGTTCCGGGTGATTCGTGCCAACTCGTGGTGATCGACCGGCTGCCCTTCCCGCGCCCCGACGAACCGCTCGCCGCGGCCCGGGCGGCGGCGGTCGACGCCCAGGGCGGCTCCGGCTTCGCCGCGGTGAGCGTCCCGATCGCGGCGGTCCGGCTCGCCCAGGGCGTGGGCCGGCTGATCCGGGCCAACGGCGACCGGGGCGTGGTGGCGGTGCTGGACTCCCGACTGGAGACGGCCCGCGGCTACGGCTCGTTCCTGCGCCGCTCCCTGCCCCCGTTCTGGTACACGACCCGTCCCGAGGTGGCCCGGGGCGCCCTGGCCCGCCTCGCCGCGAGCTGAGCCGGGCGGCGTTACCGGTGGGCGGGCAGGGCGTCCACCCGCCTGCCGGCCGCCGCGTCCGTCGCGCCGAGCCACCCCCAGCCGAGGCGTGGGACGGCGGTCAGGGCGCCCGGGAGGCGACGACGACCGCGTCGGGTGGGGTGTCGGGGACGCGCCGCGCGGCGAGGCGGCGTACCGCCGTGTTGAGCACCGCGATGATGGGCACCGCGACCAGCGCGCCGGTGATCCCGGCGAGCACCACGCCGGCCGCCAGACCGATGATCACTGCGAGCGGGTGGATGGCGACCGCCCTTCCCATGATCAGCGGCTGGAGGATGTGGCCTTCCACCTGCTGCACCCCGATCACCACACCCAGGATGATCAATGCGGTCACCGGGCCGCTGTCGACCAGCGCCACCAGTACCGCGACGCCTCCGGACAGAGTCGCACCGACGATCGGGATGAACGCGCCGAGGAAGACCAGGGCGGCCAGGGGGAAGGCGAACGGGATGTCGAAGATGACCAGGAAGATGCCGATACCGACGGCGTCGATGAAGGCGACGAGCACGGTCGCCCGCACGTAGGCGACAAGCGTCGCCCAGGCGGCCCGACCGGCGTCGTCGACCTTCCAGCGGGCGGCGACGGGCAGCAGCCGGACCAGGAACCGCCAGATGATGTTGCCGTCGCGCAGGAAGAAGAAGGTGGCGAAGAGGACGAGCACCGTGCCGGTCAACACCTCGGCCAGGGTGGCCGCGGTGGAGAGGGCGCCGCTGGTGAACCGCTCGGTGTTGTTGTCGACCCACCGCTGGGTCTCCTCGATGTACCGGTCGAGGTCGTTGTCCGACAGGTGCAGCGGCCCGGTCTTGAGCCAGTCCTGGATCTGTTGCAGACCCTGGGTCGACTTCGCGGTCAGCTCCGGAACGCCCTTGATGAACTCGTTGACCACCAACGTGAGCGTGCCGATCACCGCGGCCAGCCCGGTGACCAGGACCACCGCCGTCGCCAGTGATCGCGGCAGGCGGGCCCGCAGCAGCCAACCGACCGCGGGTGCCAGCAACGCCGACAGCAGCAGCGCCACCGCCAGGGGAATGATCACGATGCTGATCGTGCCCACGAGCTTCAGCAGCGCCCAGAAGACGATGCCGATGACGATCAGCCGCCAGCACCAGGCGGCGGCGATCCGCAGCGCGTGCGGCACGTCGGCGTCGTCGCGACTGGAGGTGGAGTTGTGCACCGGCGCGGTCGGTTCGGCACCGACCACGGTCGCCGCGGCCGGTGCCGCCGGCCCGGGACTGGAGGGCGAGGCCACGGCGGCCGGCTCCGGGACGTCGGACGGCGTCTGGCGACCCGCGCGGACCGATTCCCGGCCCGACTCGTACGCGCGACGCAGCCGTCCGCGTATCCGCTCGAAGCGGCTCAAGCGCACCTCCTGGCAGATCTTCGCCTGCGCACTGCGTCAGGTCGGACAGGATACGCCCGACCCGGCAACGGTAGGACGGATTCGCCACCCACAGTGCCCCGTCCGACCGGTCCGCTAACCCGGCGACCACCAGCGGCCGGCGCGGGACGACACGGTAGCGTCTGCGGCGTGACCGCCGACAACCTCGACTCCGGCCTGCCCATCCGGCTGCTGCACGACCGCGTGCTGGTGCGGATGGAGGGCAGCGACGGCGAGCGGCGCTCCAGCGCCGGCATCGTCATCCCGGCCACCGCGGCGGTCGGCAAACGCCTGGCGTGGGCCACCGCGGTCGGGGTCGGCCCCAACGTACGCTCCATCGTCTCCGGCGACCGGGTGCTCTTCGACCCCGACGACCGCTCGGAGGTCGAGTTGCACGGCCGGGGCTACGTGCTGCTGCGGGAACGCGACGTGCACGCGGTGGCCGCCGAACGGGTCGAGGAGAACGCGACCGGCCTGTACCTCTGACCGGCCTCGGCCCCTCGACCGTCCTCGCGTCGTTTGCCGCGCTCCCCGGCGGGAAGCCAGCCGCACCACCGGCCTGGGGAGGGACGATGCCGGTATTCGTGAAGAAGGTGCTGGCCTGGGGAAGCCTCGCGTTTCTGATCTACTTCATGGCGTTCCGGCCGGAGGGCGCGGCACAGATGTTCAAGGCCATCGGTGCGGCCCTGATGATGATGGCCCAGGGGCTCGGAGACTTCCTCACCAGCCTGATGACCTGAGCACCACCCGCCGGCCGGTCAGTCGCGACCGGCCGGCGTCGGCGGTCAGCGGTGCCCCGGTGGCCAGGGGGCGGCCGGACGTGGACCGTACCAGCCGGGCCCGCCGTAGCCGGCGGGGAACGCGGGTGGCGGGGGCGGCGGCGGGATGAGCACCACCGGGATCGGCACCACCGGCTCCTCGGGGGCCTCCACCGCCCGCTGCGAGCCGTCCGGAAAACGCAGGTGGTAACGGTGTCCGTCCCAGACACCGACCGGTGACTGGGGATCCCGGCCCACGAAGTACGACCGGTACGCGGCGATGGAGTGCAGCAGTTCCTGTTCCTCCCGGGCCGTCCGGTCCCGGTCGACGGGCCGGCGGTCCAGCCCCCGGGTGGCACCGTCCCGCAGCAGGGCCAGCCGGGTGGCCGCGAACTGGTAGCCGCGCATCGCCCGTAGACCGGCGTCACCGGCCACCCGCCGGGCCCACACCCGGGCCGCGTGTCGTCGGCCGAGGCTGCTCAACGCGGCCACCTCCGGTGGGGTGAGCCAACCGGCCCGGACATAGTCCGGCAGTACCCGCTCGGTCAGCCGCCCCTCCCAGGCCCGCAGCCACACGGCCAGGCCGACCATGCCGAAGAAGATCGGCACCATCACGCCGACGAAACCGAATAGCGAGATCAGCACCTGTCCGGTGGCCTGGGTGAGCGTCGGCAGCAGGTTCCACGTGCCGTGCAGCATCATGGCCAGCAACAGCCCCGCGAGCGGAGCGAAGAACCGCACCCGACGGTCCGCCGACCGGGCGGCGATACCGAGCCCGATACCGGCCATCGAGGTGAACAACGGATGGGCGAACCCGAACAGCAGGATCCGGACGATGAAGATGGCGATCACCTGTTGCGCCCCGGTCGCCGGCCCGTACTGCTCGACTCCCGTGGCGTATCCGTACCCACCCAGGTAGAGGATGTTCTCCACCATCGCGAAGCCGATCGCGGACAGCCCGCAGTAGACGAGCCCGTCGGTGATGCCCGACCATTCCCGTCGCCGGAAGATCAGCAGCAGGATCGGGCCGAGGGTCTTGGTCAGCTCCTCGATGAAGGGCGCCACCAGGACGGCGGTGAGGGCGACGGGCAGGCCCTGGTCCTCGAACCAACCGGCCGCCGTCTCGTTGACCGTCAACGACGCCGCGGTGGAGACGAAGGCACCCCAGGCGAAGCAGAAGACCAGGTACTTCAACGGCTCGGGTTCGTAGCGGTCGAGCCAGAGGAAGCAGGCCACCAGCACCGGTACCGGAAGGACCGCCGCGGCGGTACCGACCAGCAGCGCCTCCGGGCCGAGACTGGTGCCGAGCGTGAAGAGCATGAAGATCGCACAGGCCGCGATCAGGATGATCACCCCGATCAGTACCAGCGCCCGCCGCCAACTGAGGCGACGCCGTGGCATTCCGGGTACGCCGCCACCCGCGCCTGGCGCGACGGGCACGGACGGCGACGGCGGCAGCGATCCGCCGGACGGGGTGACGACCATGCGGTCAGCGTAGTCATGCCCGGCCCGTCCGGCCGGGCGCATGGCCGCCTGGAGGCTCAGCCGACCGGGGGCGCGGTGGGCCGCCGCACGGCGGGCTCCGGCCCGGCCGGCGCCCCCGGCCGGTCCAGCTCACCGAAGGAGCGGCGAACCAACCGGTTCGCCTCCTCCTGGCTGATGCCGGAGGCCACCAGCAGGTCACTGGCGGTGGTACGCACCTGCGCCACCACCACGCTGCCGGAGAAACCCACCCCGTCGCCGTACGCCCGACCGGCCTCGCTGACCGCGCGCAGCGACCGCTCCCGGGCCTGCTCGGGCTCCTCGCCCTGAGCGAACTCCTTCTGCAGCAGGCGGACCGACTCGGCCAGGTGGCGAAGCGCGTCCGGCATCGACTCCGGGACCGGCTCGTCGTCCTCCACCAGGGTCACCGCGCGCCGGATCAGGGTGCCGCTGTTGCGCATCGCCCGGTCGATCGGGTCGGCCGCCTCCGCGTAGTGGGTGAGTTCGCTGCGCCGGTGCCACCGCGCCGGGGAGAGCAGCGCGGTCTCCTTGGCTCCCTCGATCGCCTCGGTGAAGGTGGCCAGTTCCTCCTTGTTGTCGCGCAGCCGGTCCAGCGCGTTCTGGATCTTCTCCCGATCGCGCTCCCGCAACCCGTCGGCGGCGGCGTCGAGCTGCTCGGCGAGCAGATCAAGCGCCGGCCGGGCCGCCCGGTTGAGCACCCGCAGCGGGTTGAGCGGCAGCAGAATCGCGGTGACCAGCAGCGCGATGCTGCCGCCGACGATCGCGTCGATGAACCGGGGCAACTCCAGATCCTCCACCGACGGGCTGAGCGTCACGATCAGCACCGCGGTTGCCGCGGCCTGGATGACGATCGCGACGCTGCCCCCGGCGAAGACGGTGAGCACGATGGCGGAGGTGACCACCAGGCCGAGTTGCCACGGCCCGGTGCCGAGGAAGTAGATCAGCAGGTCGCCGACGAACACCCCGACGCCCACCCCGAGGATCAGCTCGACGGTCCGGCGGAACCGCTGCCCCACCGAGACGGCCAGGGTGCCGACGGCGGAGATCGGGGCGAAGACCGGCTGCGGGTTGCCCAGCAGCTCGTGCGCGGCCACCCAGGACAGCCCGGCCGCCAGACCCGCCTGGGCGGCCAGGCCGAGCGACAGGCGCACCCGGTGCAGACGGTCGCGCAGGGTGGCCTTGCCACGGTGGTGCAGCTGCGCCATGGTCCCGGCGATCCGGGCCGTGTCCACGTCGGAACGGCCGTCGTTTGCTCGGTCCCGGCGCAGCAGCCGGGAAAGTCCGCTCCGGGCCACCGCCATGGCCGGGACTACCCGCCGGACGCCCGGACATTCCCGCCGAAGCGGCACATCGCGCTCCGGACCGGCGGCCGGTCGCCGCATCGGGCAGACTCGGGCCGGTGACGGAGTTGCTGGCACGGTGGCGTACCGCCGCCCGGGCGGCCGGAGCGGCCGACCCCGCGTCGGTCGACGCCGCCGGGGCGGAACTGCTCGAACGGTGGCGGGAGCCGCACCGGCGCTACCACACGGTCACGCACCTGACCGCCGTGCTCGACGTGATCGACCGCTACGCCTCGACCGCGTCGCGACCCGATCTGGTTCGGCTCGCCGCCTGGTGCCACGACGCGGTGTACGACCCCCGCGCGCCCGGCGATCGGAACGAGCGCGCCAGCGCGGCGCTCGCCGACGCCCTGCTCACCCGGTCAGGGCTGCCGTCGGACGGGGTGGCC
Source organism: Verrucosispora sp. WMMC514 (assembly GCF_027497295.1). Classification (NCBI taxonomy): domain Bacteria; kingdom Bacillati; phylum Actinomycetota; class Actinomycetes; order Micromonosporales; family Micromonosporaceae; genus Micromonospora; species Verrucosispora sp. WMMC514. Next base: position 1,821,453 of record NZ_CP114906.1, read on the forward strand.
GAGGTGCGTCGGCTGGTCCTGCTCACCGCCGGCCACGTGGTCGATCCGGCGGACGCCGACGGTGCGCTGCTCTGCGACGCCGACCTGGCCGTGCTCGCCGCCCCACCACCGGAGTACGACCGGTACGCCACCGCGATCCGTCAGGAGTACGCCCACGTCCCCGAGCCGGACTACCGGGCGGGCCGGGCAAGGGTGCTCGCCGCCCTGCTCTCCCTACCCACCCTCTACCGCGTCCCCGCGCTGGCGACCCGCTGGACGCAACCCGCCCACGCCAACCTCACCCGCGAACTGACCCACCTGACCCGGTAACCCCCGTCGATCTTGCACTTTCGGTCGGGACATGACGGCGTCAAAGCCGCGGATCGGGGACCGAAAGTGCAAGATCGCGGGAGGCGGGGCGGGGGCGGGAGAGGTGTTTGGGGCGGCGGAGGTTGGCGTCGCGGAGGAGACGGACGATGTCGCGGCTGGGTACTACCTGCGCGCCGAGCCAGACGGCCATCGCGAAGCGCTCGGCGGGCACGTCGTAGTGGTCCCGGTCGAAGCCCCGCCGGGGAGCACCCAGCATCTCCGCGAAGGCGTGCAGTTCGGCGAGGGAGACGTCGCTGATCAGGTGCGACCAGAGCCGGCCGCGCCCCGGCCAGGACGGCCGGTCCACGTAGATCACGCGGCCACGGTACCGGGGCGTCGGCGCGGGTTGATGATCACCATTGGCCGGTCGTAGCCTCGGCCGCATGGCCACCTCCCCGCTCCTCGACGACCTCCGCGCCGCTCTCGGGCCGGACGCGGTGCTCACCGATCCCGACCTGCTGCGTGGGCACGAGCGGGACGAGGCCGACCTGTGTGCGTCGGCGACACCGCTGGTGGTGACCCGGCCGCGCAGCACCGAGGAGGTCGTCGCGGTGGTCCGGGCGGCCGGGCGACACGGCGTACCGGTGGTGCCGCAGGGTGCGCGTACCGGGTTGGCGGGCGCGGCGAACGCCGTCGACGGCGCGGTGGTGATCAGCACCACCGCGCTGAACGCCATCCTGGAGATCGATCCCGTGAGCCGGATCGCGGTCGTGCAGCCCGGAGTGGTCAACGCCGCGCTCACCGCGGCCGTGGGTGAGCGTGGCCTGTGGTACCCGCCCGACCCGGGCTCCTGGGAGTCGTCCACCATCGGCGGCAACGTCGCCACCAACGCGGGCGGGATGTGCTGCGTCAAGTACGGCGTGACCACCGAGTACGTGCTCGGCCTGGAGGTGGTGCTCGCCTCCGGCGAGGTGCTGCGCACCGGACGCCGGACCGCCAAGGGGGTGGCCGGCTACGACCTGACCCGGCTCTTCGTCGGCTCGGAGGGCACCCTCGGCGTGATCACCGAGGTGACAGTGGCGCTGCGGCCCGCGCCGGCGGAGTCGCTGACCCTGGTGGCCGTGTTCGGCTCCACCGCGAACGCCGGCGCGGCGGTGGCCCGGATCGCCGCCCAGGGGCTCTCCCCCAGCCTGCTGGAACTGCTCGACCGCACCCACCTGACGGCGATCGAGGCGTACCGGCCGATGGGGTTGCGCACCGATGCGGAGGCGCTGCTGCTGGCCGCGGCCGACACCGGTCCCCGGGCGGCGGCGGACCTCGCCGAGTTGGCCGCCGTCTGCGACGCGGCCGGCGCCGAGGAGGTGTACGCGGCAAGTGACGCCGTCGAGGCCGCCGCGCTGTTGCAGGCCCGCCGGCTGGCCCACCCGGCGATGGAGAAGTACGCCGTGGACACGTACCCGGGCGGCAACGGTGGCCTGATCATCGACGACCTGGCGGTGCCCCGGGGTGCGCTCGCCGCACTGCTCGACGGGGTGGCCCGGATCGCGGCGGAGTGTCAGGTGCCGATCGGGGTGGTCGGTCACGCCGGCGACGGCAACATGCACCCCAACATCGTCGTCGACCGGGCCGATCCGACGAGCCTGGAGCGCGGCCGGCGAGCCTTCGACGAGATCATGCGGTTGGGGCTGGACCTGGGTGGCACCTGCACCGGTGAGCACGGCGTCGGCCTGCTCAAGCGGGACTGGTTGGCCCGGGAGATCGGTCCGGTGGGCGTCCGGGTGCACCAGGCGATCAAGACGGCGCTCGACCCGACCGGCCTGCTCAACCCCGGAAAGGTGCTCTGACGACGCCGCGTCGGCGCTGCCGCTAGCCCACCATCTCGGCGGGCGTGTTCTGGGTGAGCAGCAGCAGGATCTCCTCGGCCACCGGCGGCCGTTCCTCCCCCGGGCAGTCCTGCGAGGTGATCAGGCCGGCCGCGGTCAGCAGGGTGGAGGTGAGCGCGCCGACGCAACTGACCCGATAGCCCCGGGCCTCGTCGGTCTCCAGGGCCAGGTCCGGCTCGGCCAGCAGTTGCTGGAGACGCTCCCGATGCTCCGCACTCAACTCACCGGTCGAGGTGACCCCGTCACCGGCACAGTCGACGCACTCCCAGCGCCCGTCCGGCTCCACGTTCAGGGTGCGTAGCGGACCGTCGGCCCCGTCGTTCTGCAGCAGGCTGACCCGGCCCTTTCCGGCGGTGGTGGCCCCCGCCCCGCCGGGTTGCCCGGCGGCCGGCGCGCTCGGCGCCACGGGCGGTTCGGAGTTGTCGCCGAACGGCGCACAGCCGCCGAGAGCGACCGCCAGCAGGACGATGCCGGGCAGGAAGACCAGTCGTGATCGGGAAAGCGCCATCACTCGCGGAACTTACCCCACCGTAGGTAGCGAGCGTAACCCCATCGGATGGATATACATGCCGGGCGATCTCCAGAGTGGAACCGTCAGCGGGCCAGGCCGGCCGCGCCGTCGTCGGCACCCCGATCCGCCGGGTAGCCGCGCACGTCCGGAGCGCCGAGCCGAGCGGCGTCCGCGGTGGCGTCGTCCGGCATCAGCTGGGACTGCCGCTCGGCCTCCACCCGGGCCCGGTAGTGGGTCACCTCCCGGGCCCGGCGCGCCGCGTCCCAGCCCAGCACCGCGCCCATCAGCTCGGCCGCGTGTTCGGCCGACTCCAGGCCCCGGTGAGTGGTCTCGATCGAGATCCGGGTACGCCGGGTCAGCACGTCCTCCAGGTGCAACGCCCCCTCGGCGCGGGCCGCGTACGTCACCTCGGCGGCGAGGTACTCCGGCGCACCGGCCAGCGGGGAGGACAGCAGCGGATCGGCGTCGATCAGGGCGAGCAGGTCGAGGGTGAGGCTGCCGTAGCGTTCCAGCAGGTGCTCCACCACGCCCACCGGCAACCCGTGGCGGCGAGCCAGATCCGCCCGGTCCCGCCACATGGCCGCGTACCCGTCCGCGCCGAGCAGCGGCAGGTCGGCCGTACGCGACACCCGCTGGCCACCGAGCCGGCGTACCGCCCGGTCGACCACGTCGGCGGCCATCACCCGGTACGTCGTGTACTTGCCACCGGCCACCAGCAGCAGCCCGAGCATCGGCTCGATCACGGCGTGCTCCCGGGAGAGCTTCGAGGTGGAGTCCGCCTCCCCGGCCAGCAGCGGACGCAGTCCGGCGTAGACACCTTCAATGTCGGCCGTGGTCAGCGGGCGGTCGAGCACCGTGTTGACCTGCCGGAGCAGGTAGTCGATGTCGCTGGCCGAGGCCGCCGGGTGGGAGCGGTCCAGCCGCCAGTCGGTGTCCGTGGTGCCGATGATCCAGTGCCCACCCCACGGGATGACGAACAGGACACTCGTGGCCGTACGCAGGATCAGTCCGGTCTCGCCGGTGATCGCCGAGCGGGGCACCACCAGGTGCACCCCCTTGGACGCCCGCACCCGGACACCGGGCCGCAGGCCGACGTCGTTGAGCATCCGGGACATGTCGTCGGTCCAGACACCGGTGGCGGCGATGACCGTGCGGGCGCGCACCTCGAACTCGGCCTCGGGCGCACCGGGGGGTGCCTCCAGGTCGCGGACCCGGACCCCGGTCACCTCCCGAGCCTGTCGGATCAGTCCGACCGCCCGCGCGCTGCTGACCACGGTCACGCCCAGGCTGGCCGCGGTGCGGGCCAGGGTGATCACCAGGCGGGCGTCGTCGACCTGCCCGTCGTGGTAGCGGATCGCGCCGGCCAGGCCGTCGGAGCGCAGGCTCGGGAAGACGCGGCGGGCACCCTCCCGGCTCAGGTGCCGGTGCAACGGCATGCCCCGGCCGCCGCCGAATAGGCCGGCGAAGGCGTCGTACGCGGCCACCCCGGCGCCGTAGTAGGCCCGCCGCAGCAGTCGGGCGGGCAGGTCGCGGACGCCCTGACCAGCGGGGAGCGGCACCAGGAACGGCACCGGCCGCACCAGGTGCGGCGCCAGCCGGGTGGCCAGCAGTCCGCGCTCGGTCAGCGCCTCGTGCACCAGGCCGAACTCCAACTGCTCCAGGTAGCGCAGGCCACCGTGGATCAGCTTGCTGGACCGGCTGGAGGTGCCGGCGGCGAAGTCGCGGGCCTCCACCAGGGCCACCTTGAGGCCCCGGGACGCGGCGTCGACAGCCGCTCCGGCGCCGGTCACCCCGCCCCCGATCACCAGCACGTCGAACCGCTCGGCACGCAGCCGACGCAGGTCGGCGGCGCGGCGAGCGGGCGAGAGCTGCCCGGCAACGGACCGCAGAACGTTCGGATCACGCACCCGTCCACGTTAACCGCCCCCACCCGCCACCGGCAGGTGCCGACCCGGGCACCCCGATCAGTCGCCCGGCAGATCCGTCCCGACGACCGGGCGGCTGCGACGTACTGTGTGCGGATGCGGGCGGAACCCACCACACCCGGCGCGGCCGGCAGCCCCTGGGCGATCGTCGCGGCGGTGTTCGCCGGCTGCTGGACGGTCACGGTCACGGTCCTGGCGCAGACCGGCGGCTGGACCGTCGACCAGGTGGTCCTGATCGGCGGCCTGGACCGGCTGGTGCCGCTCTGGCCGGTGGTCTGCCTGCTCACCGTGCTGCTGATCGCCGCCGCCGCGCTGCCGTTGGCCCTCATACCCCGCTCGTCGGCGGTCCGCGTCACCGGTCGGGTGTGGTTTGCCGGCGCGCTCGTGCTCGGCCTGCTCGGGCTACTGCGGACGATCCCCCCGGTGCACCACGAGGCGTACCTCGCCGGGCTGGCGCTGGTGGCGATGCTGCTGGCGGTGGTGACGGCCCGGCTGCCGTCCCACGTCCTCGGCCCCGGCCGCCGGGCCGACGAACTACGGCGGGCGGAATCCGTCGGCGGGGTCGGGCAGCAGGCCGACCGCCCGGACCAGCCGGACCGGATGCCGCCCGGCGGTCCGGGGCACCGGACCGGGCCGGAGGCGATGCCGGTCGGGCGAACGGCACGACTGGACGCACGTCCGTCGGTGGCGGCCCTGCTCGCGATGGCCGCCGGGCTCGCCCTGCTGCTGCCCTGGGTCTGGTGGGGCGCGCTCGGCGGGCTGTCGGAGACCATTCTCGCCGGGCTGGCCGCGGCGGCCGTCGGCGCGCTGGCCGCGACGCTGCTCGACGCTCGGTTCTGGGGTCGTTTCGACGCGGACGATCCGCCTCGACCGGCCCGGCTGGTGCTGCTGGGCGGGCTCGTGGCCGGGGTGGTGCTGCTGCTGGTGGGTGCCGGCACCGGCCACTCCGGCGCGCAGTTGCCGCTGCTGGTGACGCTGCCGCCGGCCGGGTTCGCGCTGGCCGCGCTGCGGGCCATGAGCCGCCGGGCGGCGGCCGGCCGCGGCGTCACCCAGCCGGGCACCTGGCCCGGTGTGCCGGACCAGCCGGCAACCGGAGCCGTCGTGGCCCGCCATCCGGCCGGGGCGGGTGGCCGGGCACCGACTGCCTGGCTGGTCGGGCTCGGTGTGTTCGGCCCGCTGGCGTTCACCGATCCGGAGGAGGTCAGCCTGCTGCTGGTCGGCACCCGCGACGTGCCCTTCTGGGTCGCCGCCGCGACCGGTGCCGGACTCGCCGTCGGACTGGTGCTGGCGGTCGGATACGGCCTGCTGCTGGCGCGACGCTCGGCCCGTACGCCGAGCCGCGCGCTGGCCGCGGCGAGCGCGCTGGCGCTGCTGGTCACGGTCGGCCTGGTCGGCTCGGTCGCCGGCCAGCCGGGGCTGCACGGGGAGCGGCTGTTCGTGCTGCTGCGGGAACAGGCGGACCTGAGCGGGGTGAGCGGCGGGCCAGGTCGGGCCGGCCGGGACGCGCGGGCCGGGGAGGTCTACCGGCGGCTGGTCGACACCGCCGACCGGGCCCAGGCCGACCTGCGGCGGGACCTGCGGCTGGCCCGGCTGCCGCACACCCCCTACTACCTGGTGAACGCGATCGAGGTGGCCGGCGGGCCGGCGGTACGGGCCTGGCTGTCCAGCCGGCCCGAGGTGGCCCGGGTACTGGTCAGCCAACGCCTGCGCCCGTTGCCGGCACCCGCCGACAGCGCCACCGGCAGCGCGCCGGCCCCGTCCGGCCCACCGTGGCACCTCACCATGATCGGCGCGGACCGGGTCTGGTCCGAACTCGGCGTCACCGGGGCCGGGGTGACCGTGGGCAGTTCCGACTCGGGGGTGGACGGACGGCACCCGACTCTGGCCCAGGGTTTCCGGGGCGGCGACGACTCATGGTTCGACCCGTGGAACGGCACTGGCGCACCGACCGACCGCAGCGGACACGGCACCCACACGATGGGCAGCGCCGTCGGGCGGGACGGCATCGGCGTGGCTCCCGGCGCCCAGTGGGTCGGCTGCGTCAACCTCGACCGCAATCTGGGGAACCCCGCCGCCTACCTCGACTGCCTCCAGTTCATGTTGGCGCCCTTCCCGCCCGGCGGTGACCCGTTCCGGCAGGGCCGGCCCGCCCGGGCACCGGAGATCCTGACCAACTCGTGGGGCTGCCCACCGATCGAGGGGTGCGATCCTCGGGCGCTACAGCCGGCCACCGCGGCGCTGGAGGCCGCCGGGATTCTCGTCGTCGCGGCGGCCGGCAACACCGGCCCGTTCTGCGGCTCCGTGCAGGATCCGCCGGCACCGTACCCGGACGTGCTGACCGTCGGCGCGGTGGACGATCGGCGGCGGGTCACCGCCTTCTCCTCCCGTGGCCCGACGGCCACCGGGACGGCGAAACCGGATCTGATGGCGCCGGGGGCGGAGGTCATCTCCGCGATGCCCGGCGGCGGGTACGCCGTGCTCGACGGCACCTCGATGGCCACCCCGCAGGTGGCGGGGGTGGCCGCGTTGATGTGGTCGGCCAATCCGGAACTCGTCGGCGACCTGGATCGGACGCGGCGGATCCTGCGCGAGACGGCCGAACCGATCGAGACCAGCGACTCGGCCCGGGACCGGTCCGACGAGTGCGGCGGCCCGGCGAACGTCGCCGGCGCCGGCCTGGTCGACGCGTACGCGGCCGTCTCGGCGGCTCGTGGTTGATCGCCCACGTTCGATTGGAACCGACGTGAGCAGTACTCGCCCGAGGGTTATCTGACCCCTGCGGACCTGCTATCTTGCGGGTTCATGCATGGTCATTCGTCCGGGTCGGCAGCTCCGCTCCGGGCATCGTCGACAGCCCGGTGGCGGGGCATGGCCCTGCTGATCCTGCTGGGGGTACCGGCGCTCGTCGTGGCGCTCTGCTGCGGGGTGGTCCATGTGGTCACCAGGTCCGCCACCGACGACCCGTTCGGCCAACGCGGTGGCGTCACCGGACCGCCCTGATCCGGGCCGCATCCACGGCGGAGCGGGTCGTTGGTGCTTCCCGAGCCGAACCGGCCGAAAAGGGCGTAACGGCAAATAGATCCCGATAACGCCATTCACCCTTCCCGCCGCTCGGCGCGCCCTACCGTTTCGGTAGAGGAGGCAGCCATGAGCATGGACGACGATCAGGCCCGGGAAGCCCCACCGACCACCCGGGCCACGGTCCACGGACTCCCCGGCCAACTGCCGATCGACCGGCTCGACCACGGCGACGCCGAGCAACTGGCCGAGATGACCGGGGTGGACGAGCCACCCGAGGAGCCCCTCATCCTGGTGGACGAGCCGGTTCAGCACCGCCCGCCGTACGACCGGGCGCGGAAGCGCCGAAACCAGCGACCGCTGCCGACGTAGCCGACGAGTGGCCACCGACACAGCGGAAGGGGCGGACCGCTGACGCGGTCCGCCCCTTCCGGCGTTGGAGCTGGACTCAGAAGTCCATGTCCCCGCCACCCGGGCCAGCCGGGGCGGCCGGGGTCTTCTCCGGCTTGTCCGCCACGACGGCCTCGGTGGTCAGGAACAGCGCGGCGATCGACGAGGCGTTCTGCAGCGCGGAACGGGTCACCTTGGCCGGGTCGATGATGCCCGCGGCCAGCAGGTCGACGTACTCGCCGGTCGCGGCGTTGAGGCCGTGACCCGAGTCGAGGTTGCGAACCCGCTCCACCACGACGCCACCCTCCAGGCCGGCGTTCACGGCGATCTGCCGCAGCGGGGCGTCCAGCGCGATCTTCACGATCTGCGCGCCGGTCGCCTCGTCGCCGGCCAGGTCGAGCTTGTCGAAGGCGGTCTTGCCGGCCTGCACCAGCGCGACACCACCACCCGGGACGATGCCCTCCTCGACGGCGGCCTTGGCGTTGCGGACCGCGTCCTCGATGCGGTGCTTGCGCTCCTTGAGCTCGACCTCGGTGGCCGCGCCGACCTTGATCACCGCGACGCCACCGGCCAGCTTGGCCAGCCGCTCCTGCAGCTTCTCCCGGTCGTAGTCGGAGTCGCTCTTGTCGATCTCGGCCCGGATCTGGTTGACCCGGCCCTGGATCTGCTCGGCGTCGCCGGCACCGTCGACGATGGTGGTCTCGTCCTTGGTCACCACGACCTTGCGGGCGCGGCCCAGCATGTCGAGGCTGACGGCGTCCAGCTTGAGGCCGACCTCCTCGCTGATGACCTGGCCACCGGTGAGGATGGCGATGTCGGTCAGCATGGCCTTGCGGCGGTCACCGAAGCCCGGCGCCTTGACGGCGACCGACTTGAAGGTGCCACGGACCTTGTTGACCACCAGCGTGGCCAGGGCCTCGCCCTCCAGGTCCTCGGCGATGATCAGCAGCGGCTTGCCGCCCTGCATGACCTTCTCCAGGATCGGCAGCAGGTCCTTGACCGACGAGATCTTGCTGTTCGCGATCAGGATGTACGGGTCGTCGAAGACGGCCTCCATACGCTCCGGGTCGGTCATGAAGTAGGCCGAGATGTAGCCCTTGTCGAAGCGCATGCCCTCGGTGAGCTCCAGCTCCAGCCCGAAGGTGTTGCTCTCCTCGACGGTGATGACGCCTTCCTTGCCGACCTTGTCCATCGCCTCGGCGATGATCTCGCCGACGCTGGTGTCACCGGCGGAGATGGAGGCGGTGGAGGCGATCTGCTCCTTGGTCTCCACGTCCTTGGCGAGCTTCAGCAGCTCCTCCGAGACGTTGGCGACCGCAGCCTCGATGCCCCGCTTCAGGGCCATCGGGTTGGCACCGGCGGCCACGTTGCGCAGGCCCTCGCGAACGAGTGCCTGGGCCAGGACGGTCGCCGTCGTCGTGCCGTCACCGGCGACGTCGTCGGTCTTCTTGGCGACCTCCTTGACCAGCTCGGCGCCGATCTTCTCGTACGGGTCCTCGAGCTCGATCTCCTTGGCGATGCTCACACCATCGTTGGTGATGGTGGGGGCACCCCACTTCTTCTCGAGCACGACGTTGCGGCCCTTGGGGCCGAGGGTCACCTTCACGGCGTCGGCGAGCTGGTTCATGCCCCGCTCGAGGCCGCGGCGCGCCTCTTCGTCGAACGCGATCATCTTGGCCATACGGCGTTGTCCTCCTGGACACTCACGGGCCACCCGAGTGTGTGCCCCGGATGGGCCGTCTGGTGTACGCACCTTGGGACGTCGCCACCTGGCGACGGCGACGTCTCCTCGGCCGGGCCGGATAGCCCGCGACGACCGGCCACGTGCCCCACCCGTGGTTATGTCACGGGCGCGACCGCAGCCCCACCGTCCCGACCAGCTGGCACTCACGCCATGCGAGTGCCAATGACTTGTTTAGCACTCTGCCCTGCCGAGTGCAAGCACGATGGCCCGGGTCAGCCGAGTTCGCCCGCCAGTTGACCGGCGTTCACCGGGCCCTCGTGCGCCCGCTGCTCGGCGTAGGTGACCACCAGCCCGACCTGCTGCGCGAGGTACGCCGGCAGCGTCAGCACCGCGACCACCGCGATGGTCAGCACCACACCCACCGTCGTACCCGGCGAGTCCAGCGGAGTGGCACCGAACGGCAGGATCGCCAGCGACTCGATCAGGCTCACCACCAGTGAGAGACCGATCACCGCGGCGCCCACCAGGGCCACCCGGCCGAGCAGCAGGCCCGGCCGGTCACGCAGCATGCGATGCGACCTGCTGAGCGGGTCGTGCCGCTCGAACAGGTAGACCGGGCCGGCCAGGGCCAACGCGAACACCGCGTACACGCCGGGCAGGAAGCACAGGCAGAACCCGAAGACGACGATCAGGGTGACGAGCAGCGTCCAGCCCCACAGACCGAGCGCGCGGCGCATCCCGTAGCGCAGCGCGGCGGCGGCGCCGACCTGCTCGCCGACCGCCTGGCGGGTGATCAACCAGGTGCCGGCGGCCCAGCCGACCGACTGCACCAGACCGAGGAGCAGGCTGCCACCGAGCAGCACGAGCAGGAGCGTGCCGAGATCCGTCCAGAAGTTCGCCGGCAGTGCGGCGGAGTCGCTGGCGAGTTGACTGTCCCAGCGCGCCGAGGGGTCCACGGCCAGCGTGAGCACCGACAGCACCGCGGCCGGCAGCACCTGGGTGAGGACGAGAATCGGTAGCAGTTGTCGCCAGCCCCGGCGGGCGGCGCCCACGCAGCGCGCGAACCAGCCGCCCAGCCCGGCCCCGGGCGGGGTGACCAGGGCGTCAGTGGGATCGAGACCGTAGCCTGCGGGGTGGTACCAGCCATAGGGCGGCTGTCCCGGGTACAGCGGTTGACCGGGATACGGCGTCATGCCGACGTGCGGCGGCTGCGCGGGATGACCCGGTTGCGCGCCGTACGGCGGCGGGCCGAACCCGGGCGGCGGATCGAGCGGCCCGGGCGGCGGCGGTTGGTCCGCGGGCGAGGAGGTGGGACCTGTCGGGGGCGGCTGGTCGGACATGGAACCTCCTCAGCGACGGCTGGTTCGGCCCATGATCTTTCCTTGTGGGGCACCGGCACCGCAGCCCCCTCCGGCGATGGTCACGCCACCTTCGACGACGATCGGTCGCCTGGGGTGGGTCGTCCGCGCTCAGGCGATGAGGCGTACCCGCTCGGCCTGCGGGCCCTTCTGGCCCTGGGCGATCTCGAACTCCACTCGCTGACCGTCGTCCAGCGCCTTGTAGCCGTCCATCTCGATCGCGGAGAAGTGGACGAAGACGTCCTGCCCGCCGTCGACGGCGATGAAGCCGTAGCCCTTCTCGGCGTTGAACCACTTCACGGTGCCTTGTGCCACGGTGTTTTCCTCACTCTGCACGGCGTTCCACTACCTCGGGTCACCGGCGCACCGGCACCCGGAAACCACCGGTTTCGGCAATCCGCGACGACCACTGAAACGGGTGACCGAAATCGCACGCTACACGAGGAGTGACGACGGCGCACGACCACAAATCGGGCGTATTACAGTCACCCGTATCGTCGTACGTCATTGTGATAAGCATGCGGGCATGACGAACGTCACCGACGGAACCGGAGTGCGCCGGGCCGTCATCCGCCGGGTCGAACCAGCGGACGCCGCTCGGATGCGCGCGCTGCGGCTGGAGATGCTCGCGGACGCGCCGCTGGCGTTCCTGGAGACGATCGCCGAGGCCGCGGCCCGACCGCACGCCGAGTACGCCGCCCGGGTCACCCGGGTCTCCGCCGGCCCGGACACGGCGCAGTTCGTGGCGGATCCGGGCGGCCGGCTGGTCGGGCACGTCGGCGGGATGGCGCACCCGACCGAGCCGGGGTTGACCGTGCTCTACGCCGTCTACGTCACTCCGGGCTGGCGGCGCACCGGCCTGCTGGCGGAGTTGGTGAGTGGGGTGGCGGGCTGGTCCCGGGCCTGCGGACGCCCCGAGCTGATGCTCGAGGTGGTGGTCGGCAACGACCGCGCCTACCGGGCCTACCAGCGGCTGGGATTCGTCGACACCGGTGTCCGCGTACCGCACCCGACCATCCCCGCCCTGCGCGAACTCCAGATGCGCCGGGCCGCGTAGCCCCGACGTCGGTCGTCCGCCTGGTGGCTCCGAGGCATCCCCGGAGCCACCGTCGCAACACCTCAGACGTGCCGGCGGCTCTGCACGATCCGGAACCGGTTCGCCACGTACGCCCCGTCGGTCAACGCCGAGTTGGCCGCCGCGTTCGCGCCGCTGCCGTGGAAGTCGGAGAACGCCGCCGACTGGTTCACGAAGACGCCGCCGGTCAGGTTGGCCGACAGGTGCACCCCGACCTCGATCGCCGCCGCCTCGGTGGCGTCCAGCACCGCGTCGTCGGTGGAGTAGACCGCCGCGGTGAGCGCACCCTGCTCACCCACGGTCGAGCGCAGGATCTCCAGGCTGTGCGCGGTGGAGTCGGTGGCGATGGCGAAGGAGATCGGCCCGAACCACTCCCGCGAGTAGGTCGCGGTGTCGCCCGCGTCCAGCTTCACGATCGTCGGCGTACGCACCACGGCGTCCGGGAACGACGGGTGCTCGACGGTACGCGACTCCAGCACCGGTGAACCCACCTTGGCTACCTCGTCCAGCCGCTCCAGCACCCCGTCGTTGACGATCGCCCCGGTCAGCTCCACTCCCCGGGCCGGATCGCCGGTGAGCTTGCCGACCGCCGCGGCGATTCCGCCGGCCACCTCGTCGAAGCTCTTGTGGCCCTGGTCGGTGTCGATGCCGTCCCGCGGGATGAGGATGTTCTGCGAGGTGGTGCACATCTGCCCGCTGTAGAGCGTCAGCGTGAAGCCCAGGTTGCGGCACATCCCGGCGAAGTCGTCGGTGGAGTCGATCACCACCGTGTTCAGCCCCGCCTTCTCGGTGTACACCGCCGCCTGGCGGGCGTTGGCCTCCAGCCAGTCGCCGTACTCGGTGGAGCCGGTGAAGTCGACGATCCGGACCGCCGGGTGCAGGGCCAGCGTCGAGGCGAGCTTCTCGTCCGGGGCCTCGGGCGCCAGCAGCACCAGGTTCGGGTCGAAGCCGGCCTCGGCGAGCACCTGGCGGGCGTACCGGACGGTGACGGCCAGCGGCAGCACGGCGCGCGGGTGCGGCTTGACCACGACCGGGTTGCCGGTGACCAGCGAGGCGAACAGCCCCGGGTACGAGTTCCAGGTCGGGAAGGTGTTGCAGCCGATGACCAGGGCCACGCCCCGGGGCACCACGTGGAAGGTCTTGGACATCCGCAGCGGGTCGCCCTTGCCGGCGGCCTTCTCCCAGCCGGCGGTGCCCGGGTGTCGGGTCATCTCCGCGTACGCGTAGGCCAGCGCCTCGAGCGCGCGGTCCAGGGCGTGCGCGCCACCGGCCTGGAAGGCCATCACGAACGCCTGACCGCTGGTGAACTGCACCGCGTTGGCCAGTTCGAAGACGTTCCGGTGCAGCCGGTCGAGGATCTCCAGGCAGACACCCACCCGGGCCTGCGGGCCGGCGTCCCGCCAGGCCGGCAGCGCGGCGGACGCGGCGGCGACCAGCTGGTCGGCGTCGGCGTGCGGGTACCGCACGTTCAGCGGGACGCCGAACGGGCTGTGCTCGGTGGCGACCCGGTCGCCGTCGCTCGGCTGGTCGAGCGGGAAGTCCGCACCCAGGTACGCCTCGAAGGCGGCCTTGCCGTCGGCGGCGGCGGTCTCGCCGTACACCCGTGGGCTCGGTGATTCCGGGTAGGCGGACCAGTACCCCCGCTCCGCGATCGCGGTCAGCGCGCGGTTGAGGGTCTCGGCGTGCCTGGCGTAGAGGGGGTGCGGGGTCTCCGTCATGCCCGCCATCATGCAACACGAAGCCCTCAGATCAGTAGGGGCGTGTCACAACTTCAGATGGTCAGCTGCCAGTCGGTCCAGGCGTCGACCGGGCGGAAGCCGAGCTGCTCGTTGATGCCGATCATGTGATCGTTGACCGCCGCGTTCCAGGTGTCGATCGCGGCCAGGTCCGGCTCGTGGGCAAGCGCGTGCCGAAGGTTCTCCACCTTGACGAGCAGGCCCAGACGGTGTCCCCGGTGTGCGGGGTCGACGATGGTGATCTCCTGCCAGGCGTGCCATGGCGTGGACGGACCCCTGTCGATCATCGTCCAGGCGACCATCCGGCCGGTCGCCTCGTGCACCGCGCCGACGTGGTAGCGCCGTCGGCCCCGCAGCCGCTGGATCCGCTCGATCTCCCGGAACCGCGCGGCGTCCACCCGCTCCGCCTCGATCGCGAGGTCGCCCGTCGGCGCGTCGATGAGCAGCCGGCTCTCCAGCCGCGCGACGTCGACCACGTACTCCTCGGCCACCGGTCCTCGCCAGGCCACCGTCCGGTAGCCGGCGGCGCGGGCGCGGGCAGAATCGTGCAGCGCGGCCAGGGCCGCCTGGTCGAGCCGCGTGGTGTCCAGCCGACGCCGTACCTCGGCCAGCGCGGCCTGCGCTCCGGCCGCCGCCGCGAAGGCCGCACCGGGCGCCGCCCGCTCCGGTCCGCCGGGCAGTGGCCCCGGGGTCTCACCGATCAATCGCTGCCGGCCGTGCTCGGCGGCCACCTTCCGGGCGTACGCCAGCAGCGCCCGCCCCACCCCCTGCCGCCGCCGCGCCGGGTCCACCGTCAGCTCGACGGTGGCGATGCCGGTGTTCTCCAATTGCGGCAGCCGCATCCGCAGGTGGCCGGCCACCTCGCCGTCCCGCCGGGCCAGCGCCTGGTGGATCACGTTGCCGTGCGGCGGATGGGCGACCAGGAGCCCGAACTCGGCCCGGTCCCCCACCGGCAGGTCGGGCAGGTCGACGGCCTGCGCCGCCGCGACGACGCGGTGCGCCGCGTCGAGCGCGGCCGCGTCGGTGGAGTCGTACGGCGTGACGGTGACGGCCATGGCGCGAGCCTGCCCACCGACCGGCGGGCACCGCCACCGGATTTCCCGCCGGTCACACGTCGAGTTGCCAGTTGCTCCACCGGTCCCGCACCCGGAACCCGAGCTGTTCGTTGATGGTGATCATGTGGTCGTTGCTGGCCGCGTTGAACGTGTCGACGACCCGCACGGCGGGCTCGTGAGCGAGCAGGTGCCGCAGATTTTCGATCTTGGACAGCAGGCCGAGCCGATGGCCCCGGTGCTCCGGGTCGACGATGGTGATCTGCTGGAACGAGTGCCAGTCCGCGGACGCCCCGACGTCCAGCATCGTCCACGCGACCAGCCGACCGGACGCCTCGTGGCGCAGGCCGACGTGGTAGCGCCGCCGGCCGCGCGCATCCAGCGCCGACTCGGTGCCGCGTAGCCGCTCGGCGTCGACCCGCTCCGGCTCCCAGGCCAGGTCGCCCATTGGCGCGTCGGCCAGCAGCCGTCCGTCGAGGTACGCCACGTCCGCCGCCAGGTCGTCGGGAGTACGCCCGCGCCAGCGCAACACCGCGTAGCCGGCCGCCCGGCTCCGGGCCTCGGCCAGCAGCGTGTCCAGCCGCACCTGGTCCAGGTCGGCGACGGTCAGGCGCCGCCGGACGTCGGTCAGGGCGTCGACCGCGCCGAAGGATGTGGCGAAGGCAGCGGCCGCCGAGGGGCGGTCGGGTTCCCCGGGCGGGTGCGCCATGCTCATCGCGCTGACCCGCTTGCGTCCGTGCTCGCGCAGCACGGCGAGGCCGTGCTGGACCAGCGCCCGACCCACCCCCCGGCGCCGGTATGCCGGGTGCACGACCAGGTCGGCGGAGGCGTTCTCGGTGTTGTCCAGTTGCGGCAGATCCAGCACGAGGTGACCGGCCGGCTCACCGTCGAGGTGTGCCAGCAGGTTGACCGGTGCATTGCCCGGCATCGGCTGGCGCACCATCGCCGTGAACCGCCGTCGACAGAAGGGCGGAAAGTCGGGCAGGTCGGCGGCGACGTAGGCCGTGCCGATCCGGTACGCCTGCTCGATCGCCTGCTCGTCGGCGGGACCGAAGGGGGTGACGGTGATGGTCATGCCGGCAGACTGCGCCAGCGACAGACGAGCGGGCCAGCGAATTTCGCTGGCCCGCTCGGAACGTTGGTCGGGAGGGACGATCGCACAACGCCTCCGGCGCTGGGTCGTAAAGACTGAAAGTCTACGGCGAAGCGCCCTCCCGCACGGAGCATCTTGCGCCGTCCGTTTGCGGTCGTCAAGTCCCTGGCGGCGTGTTTCGCTCACTCCCTGCGAAATGCCGCTCACTCATCCGTTCGTCAGCTCAACAGGCCCGCGTCCCGGGCGGCCCGCAACGAAGGCTTGATCCGGTGGGTGGGACCGACCTCACCGGCGACCGCGTCGAGGGTCTTCAGCCCCTCGCCGGTGTTGAACACGACCGTCTCGGCGGTCGGGTCCAGCCGGCCCGACTCGACGAGCTTGCGCAGCACCGCCACGGTCACCCCGCCGGCCGTCTCGGCGAAGACCCCGGTGGTGCGCGCCAGCAGGCGTACCGCCGCCCGGATCTCGTCGTCGTCGGCGTGGTCCATCCAGCCACCGGTGCGGCGCACCGCCTCCAGGGCGTACAGCCCGGCCGCCGGGTCGCCGATGTTCAGCGACTTGGCGATCCCGGTCGGCTTGACCGGGGTGATGGTGTCGGTGCCCGCGTGCAGTGCGGTGGCGATCGGGTTGCAGCCGGCCGACTGCGCGCCGAAGACCTTCCAGCCGCCGGCCGGGGCCTCGACCAGCCCGATCTCGACCAGCTCGCTGAACGCCTTGTCGATTTTGGTGAGCAGCTCACCGGAGGCCATCGGGATGACCACCTGGGCGGGGATCCGCCAACCGAGTTGCTCGGCCACCTCGTAGCCGAGCGTCTTGGACCCCTCCGCGTAGTACGGCCGCACGTTGACGTTGACGAAGGCGGTGTCCTCGAACTCGTCGGTCTCGACCAGCTCACCGCAGAGCCGGTTCACGTCGTCGTACGACCCGTCGATGGCGACGAGGTCACCGCCGTAGACGGCGGTCGTGACGACCTTGCCCTGCTCCAGGTCGCCCGGGATGAAGACCACGGACGGCGTACCCACCCGGGCGGCGTGCGCGGCGACGGAGTTGGCCAGGTTGCCGGTGGAGGCGCAGGCGAACCTGGAGAAGCCGAGCGCGCGGGCGGCGGTGAGCGCCACCGAGACCACCCGGTCCTTGAACGAGTGGGTGGGATTGGCGCTGTCGTCCTTGACCCACAGTGCAGCGGTGATGCCCAACTCGGCGGCGAGCCGGTCGGCGGCCACCAGCGGGGTGAACCCGGGGTCCAGGGTGACCCTGGTGGCCGGGTCCTGGCCGGCGGGGAGCAGGGCGGCGTACCGCCAGAGGTTGCGGGGGCCGGCCTCGATCTGCTCGCGGGTGACGGTGGCGAGGACGGCCGGATCGTAGTCGACCTCCAGCGGGCCGAAACACTCGTAACAGGCGTGCTGGGCGGCGAGCGGGTAGCGGGCCGAACAGGCCCGGCAGACCAGGGCACGAGCGGGGCTGGCGGCGGTGTCGATGCCGGACGGGGCGAGCGTCGACGTCATGTCGAAGTCCTCTCATCTTTCCCCGCATCGCACCCTGCGGCGGGGACGGAATTGGCACCTGCCCCGCCGGACGCTCACCGGTGAGCGCGCGAGGTGGTTGCCGGGGCGTCGTCGGGCCGTATCCCTCAGCCCCTCTGGATGAGGTATGCAGTTGTGTCGCCGAGTCTAGGCAATCCGGACGCGGCCGTCGCCTGTCAATCCCAGCCTGTGAGCGAAACCTCAGCGGCGCCGTTGCCGCGCCCTCCGGCGCCGCTGAGCATCGCCGTCAGGCCGGCACGGACCGCGGTTCAGCCTGATCCACGGTGACCGTCGCCGCCTCCCGGCGCCACAGGTTGTCCACCGCCCAGGCGCCCGGGCCGAGCACCGCCACCAGGAAGAACGCCCAGCAGAAGAGGACGGAAAGTTCGCCGTTGTTCCGCAGCGGCAGCAGCGCCTCGGGCTGGTGGACGACGAAGTACGCGTAGGCCATCGAGCCCGATGCCAGCAGGGCCGCCGGCCGGGTGAACAGGCCGAGGAGCACGAGGGCGCCGCAGACCAGCTGGATCACCGCGGCGTACCAGCCCGGCCACTGACCGAGCGGCACCGCCTCGCCGCTGCCCCGGTTGCCGCCGAAGACGCCGAAGACCGATGACATGCCGTGAATGAGGAACAACAACCCGATGACGATGCGGAACAGGGACAGGGCCGGCCCGCCGAACCGGTCAGTGCGCATTGGTACCTCCTACGAATGGGGTGGTGGTACCAGCATGCGGACTTGATAGATAGTTGTCGATGCAATCTCTCTTGGTGGGAACGCTCCCAAAATCAGTCTAGCGGCCGAAACTTCCGGCGAGCAGCACCACGAGGAATTCCTTACCGCCCGCTTACGCGAGGGGCGGGACCACCGGCCGCCGCTGCCGGGTGCGACGATGCTCCGATGCCACGCACAACGGTCCGCGGGTCGGCTCCCGGTGGTCGTCGGCTCAGCATCGTGCCGATCTCGATCGCGGCGGCGTTCGGCCTGCTTGCCGGGTGTGCACCGGCCGGCGACATCGTGGCGGCGCCACCCGGTCCGGTCCCGGGCTCCAGTGGACCGGGTACCAACAGCTCCGGCACCACGCCGCCCAGCGACGGCGGTCTCGACCGCCTGCCCGCCCGCGACGGCGATCTCGGGGGGAGCACCGCCCCGACGTCCGAATGCCCCGACTCCGGCGTCCGGATCACCTACCGCGGCGTCAGCGCCGCGATGGGGCTACGGGCGATGGGCCTGGAACTGGTCAACTGCGGCGACCGCACCTACCAGCTGCGTGGGTATCCGGAGCCGAGCCTGCGGGACGCCGACGGCAAGGTCATCCCGGTCAGGGTGATCCGGGGCGCGAAAGGGATCACCTCCGGCTTCGACGATCCACCCCGGTCGTTGGTGCTGGCCCCCGGTGAGGCGGCCGGCGCCGCCCTGCTCTGGCGCAACCTGGTCGACAACCCGACCGTGGTGGCGACGAACGCCGAGCACCTCGAGGTCGCCCCGCTGCGCGGCCGACCCGCCCAACAGGTCGTCATGGAGGGGCGGATCGACCTGGGCAACACCGACCGGCTCGGGGTCAGCGCCTGGCGGAAGCGGACGCCGAGCACGCCGGACCCGACGCCGTCGACCCCGAACCCGCCACCCACCACACCGGTCCCGCTGCTCTGAGCTGTCCCGGCTGTGGCCGAGCGGTCGCGGGCAGCGCGCTCAGCTGGTGATGTCCTTGCGGGTGAAGCGCCAGAAGGCCAGACCCCAGAACGCGGTGGCATAGCAGATCGCCGAGACCGTGCCCCGCACGATGTCGTCGGTCTGCACGGGCGTGGAGAGCAGCCCCAACCACGCGGTGCTGTAGTGCGTCGGCAGGAACGACCGGATGACGCCGAGCGCGGTGATCTGGTCCAGGATGCTGGAGAGGATCCACAGCAGCACCGCACCACCGACCGCGCCCAGCGCCGCGTCGGTGGTCACCGACAGCAGGAACGCCAGCCCCGCGACCACCAGCAGGACGATCGCCAGGTAGCCGAGCACCGCGAGCAGCCGCAGCAGCCCCTCGCCCGGCTCCAGTTGGGCGGCGACCGTGCTGCGCAGCGGCGACCAGCCGTAGCGCAGGGTGCCGATGGCCAGTGCCGTGCCGGCGAGCAGCACCAGCGCCAGCGCCGAGTACGCGAGCGCGACCAGCAGCTTCACCGTGAGCAGCCGGGCCCGGGGCACCGGAATCGCCAGCAGATAGCGCAGGCTGCCCCAGCTCGCCTCGCTCGCCACCGTGTCACCGCAGAACAACGCGACCACCACGACCAGCAGGAACGAGGCCGACACGAAGATGGTGAAGAGGGTGAAGTTCAGCCCGCCGGAGGTGGCGAGATCGATCAGGCTGCCGAACTCTCCGCCGCCGTTGTCGTCGTCGTTCGAGTCGAACTGGAACGCGATCAGGATGATCAGTGGCAACAGCACCATGAAGCCCAGCGCCAACTGGGTACGCCGGCGCGACGCCTGCCGGCGGAACTCCGCGCCGAACGGCAGCGTCCGGGCGGGCCGGTAACCGGCCGCCGCACCCGAGGCGGCAACGGTCGTCGTGTCCCGCGTCGGCTCGACAGTCGATCCCGCCATCACCGGTCCCCGCTTCCCCGAGAGTTCTCGCCCACCAGGGCGAGGAAGGCATCCTCCAGGCGACGCCGGGGCACCACCCGGTCCACCGCGATCCCGGCCCGGACCAGCTCCGCGACCACCTCGCTGCGGGCGGTGCCGTTGGTGTCGACCACCAACTGCCCGTCGGCGTCGTCGAGGATCCGTACGCCACCGAGGCCGTCGAGTACGGTCCGGGCCGCGCTCGGGTCACTCACCTCGAACAGCACGCTCGGCGAGTCGCCGACGATCTCCTCGACCGGGCCGGAGGCCACGATCCGGCCCTTGTTCACCACCACCGCGTGGGTGCAGGTCTGCTCCACCTCGGCGAGCAGGTGGCTGGAGACCAGCACCGCCCGGCCGTCGGTGGCGTAGCGCTGGAGCACCCGGCGCATCTCGGCGATCTGCGGTGGGTCCAACCCGTCCGTCGGTTCGTCGAGCACCAGCAGTTCCGGCAGCCCGAGCATGGCCTGGGCGATGGCGAGGCGCTGCCGCATGCCGTGGCTGTACTTGCGCACCCGCCGGTGCACCGAGGAGCCCAGGCCGGCGATCTGCAGGGCCTGTTCGAAGTGGGCGTCGGTCTCCGGCCGGCCGGTCGCCCGCCAGTACGCCCTCAGGTTCTCCAGGCCGGACAGGTGCGGCAGGAACCCCGGCCCTTCCACCAGCGCACCGATCCGCGACAGCACGGGCGAGCCGGGCACCAGCCGGTGCCCGAAGACGTAGATCTCACCCGCGGTCGGCTGGGTCAGCCCCATCAGCACCCGCAGCGTGGTCGTCTTGCCGGCACCGTTGGGTCCGAGCAGGCCGACCACCTGACCGGGGTGCACCTCGAAGTCCACCTCGGAGACCGCGACGAAGCCGTCGGCGTACTCCTTGCGCAGCCGGCGTACCGCCAACGGGGTGTCCGCGTACTCCGGGTGCACCGAGGTGTCCTGGCGGCGGTGCCGGCGGCGTAGCACGGCCACGAGCACGACGAGCCCGACCACGATCGCGGTGAGCAGCCCGACCAGGATCCAGCGCCAGATCGCCGCCTCGGTGGGGATCGGGTCGGCGTCGACCGTCGGCAGGCTGACCGGGGTGTCGCCGAGCGCGACCGCGTGGACGGCCGGCTCGATCGGGGTCGTGTAGGCCTGGTCCGAGGTGGCCACCACCAGCCGGAGCCGGTGACCGGCCTCGACCCGGTGCACGATCGCGGGCAGGGTCACGGTGACCGGCGTGGCGGCGTCGACGCTCGCCGGCAGGCCGGTGAGCCGGATCGGCGCGATCAGCCCGCTGGGCAGGGTGGCCGCCCCTTCCGGGTCGACCACGTAGAGCTTGGCGAAGAGAACGGCCTCGCCGCTGCTCGACGCGGCGCGCAGCGACACGGTCGGCGCACCGACGATGTCGACCGCCTCGGTCAGCGGCTCGGACTCGAACCGGGCGTGCTGCCCGGGTATGTCGCCGGCCACCCCGCTGAGCAGCGAGCTCAACGAGCCGGCGAACGGCACCGAGGAGATCGCGGCGGGGTTGCCGCGGGGCGGGTTGGCCACCGGCTGGACCGGGCCGGCCACGGCCACCTCGACGCGGGAGTCGCCACCGAGTCCGGGGTAGTCGTCGGAGCGGTAGCCGGTGGCGACCAGCCCACGGTCCATGGCGTCGAAGCCGGCGATCCGGGAGAAGGTGAAGGTGTCGCCCGGTGCCGCACCGTCGCCGGCGACATAGTGGTCGAGCCACTGCGCGGTGAGGAACTTGACCCGGTCGGAGTCGGTCTGTGGTCCCGCGCCGCCATCGTGGCCGCCGGTGAACCAGGCGACCCGGACCGGGGTCCCGTTCGCGGCGATCCCCCGGGCGTTGGCGTCGGCCTCGGCCAGCGGGAAGAGGGTGTCCGCCGCGCCCTGCACCAGCAGGGTGGGCGCCGTGACGCGGTTCAGCACCCCCGCCGGGCTGGACCGTCGCAGCAGGTCGACGGCGGCCTGGTCGGCCCGGCCGGTGGCGGCGATGCGCAGGTACGCGGCGCAGACGTCGGCGGCGAACCGTCCGCAGGAGGGATCGGGCAGAGCGCCGGCGGTCGGCGCGCCAGGTGCGGTACCGGGCCCCTGGCCCGGGGCGGGGCTGGGCGGCCCGGCACCCGGCGCGCCCTCCGGCGTCTCGGCGCCGGTGCCGGAGATCCCGGCCGGGCCGGAGCCGACGTTTCCGCCGCCGCCGAAGAAGATGCCGGCCCAGCCCGACTTGAACACGCCCTCGGTCGGCTCGCCGCCGGTGCTCTCCGGCAGGAAGGCCCGGGACAGGTCATTCCAGGTGATCATGGGAACGATCGCGTCGACCCGCTGGTCCTGGGCCGCGAGCAGCAGGGACAGCGCCCCTCCGTAGGAGCCGCCGACCACGCCCACCCGGGGGTCACCGGCGGCGTCGGTACGGATCTCGGGGCGCGCGGCGAGCCAGTCCAGCAGCCGTTGGGCGTCGCGTACCTCGTGGTCGGGACTGTCCAGGTGAATCTGCCCGCCACTGCGACCGAAGCCACGCGCGGTCCAGGTCAGTACGGCGTAGCCGCGGTCGGCCAGCTCCTCGGCGTCGGTGCGGACCGACTCCTTGGTGCCGCCGAAGCCGTGGGCGAGCAGTACCGCGGGCACCGTGCGGCCGGCCGCGGCGTCTCGCGGAAGGTACAACGTGGTGTCCAGGTCGACCGGCTCGTCACCGCTCGGTCCGGACCGGACGGTGAGCATCGCGGACTCGGTACGGAAGCCCGGCCGGTCCGGCCAGACCGCCCAGAGCACGGCCACCGCCAGCAGGACGACAGCAGCCGTGGCGGCGACGGCCCGGCGGCCGGTGGGCAGGGCACGTCGGAGCCGCGCGGCCGAGAACGGCGATCTCATTGGGCACACGGTACGGCCCGAAACCTGAGTATTAGCTGAGATCCGCCGTACGTCCGTTCTGGTAGCCCGTTCGTCATCCGACGAAGGTCATCCGCACACCGTCCAGTCGGCGAACCTTTGGGACGACTTCGCATCGCGGAAATTCCTGCCTTTCACTCGAATCTATACTTAAGTACGCCTATCTCCAGCGGAACGGCACCCACCGTGAGCGAAATGATCGCCGTGAGTCACATCGCTCGAAGTGACGCAAAGCTGACCCTCGCCGACCGGGGCCAAGTCAGCACGCTTCGATTAGTTTTCCGGTCCGGCGCACGGGACCGGCTCGTCGACGCCGTCGGACAACCTGCGCCACGCCGGAGGAGACAACCATGACCGTTCCCGCTCCGCGGGTCCGTCGCCGGCCCCGGACACCGGGCCGGCTGTTGCCGCTGCTAATCACCACCGCGCTGCTGCTGCCGGTGGCGTTCCTGGTCGGACAGGCACACGAACTCGTCGACACCGACCGCGACGTCGTCGCCCGGGAGCGGCTCGGCGTCGAGTACCTCCGCGCCCTGGGGCCGGTGACCGACGCGCTCGTCGACGCGCAGAGCGCCGCCGTCACCGGCCGGCCACTGCGGCGGGACACCCTCGACCAGGCGGTCGAGCGGGCCGCCACGGTCGACGCGCGGATCGGCGGCGAGTTGAGCACCAGCGAGCGGTGGGCCGGACTCCGCGCGAAGTTGGAGGCGCTACCCGAACGCGCGCTGACCGACCGGGAGGCCGCCTTCACCGTGTACGGCGAGGTGACCGACCTGTTGCTGGCCCTGCACAACAAGGTCCGGGAGACCTCCGGCCTGATCCGGGACACCGGCGTCGACGCGTACTTCCTCCAGGACGGCGTCGCGGAGGAGATGCCGGAGGCGATGGTCGCCGCCGGCCGCCTCACCGACCTGGCCGTGCTGATGAACCGACGGTCCGATGCCGAACGGCTCCAGTCGCTCAGCCAGCTGGCCACCCTCCGGGCCGCCGCCCTGCAACCCGCCAACGACCTGGCCAACAACCTGCGGGCGGTGGTGGAGAACACGGAGAGCGCCGACCTGGGCGCGAACGTGCTCACCCCCTTCGACGCGTACCAGCGGGCCGTCGAGACGATGGCCCTGCACTCCCAGCCGGTCGACCGGGCCGGCACGGTGGACACGACCCGGCTCCTCGCGGCCCGCAACGAGGCCCAACAGGCCGCGAAGCAGCTCCAACCGGTCCTGCTCGACGAGATCGACCGGTTGCTGGTGGAGCGGCTCGACGGGCTGGACCGGGACCGCCTGCTGATTCTCGGCGCGGGCGGCCTTGCCGCACTGCTGCTGGTCGGGCTCGCGGTCAATACCTGGATGTCCCGTCCGCGAGACACTTCCGCCGCGCCGGCGGCCGGCGACGCGCCGGCACCGCCGCCCGGTGTCCGGTGGGACACCGCCGGGGCCCGCCCCGTCGAACCGCCACCGGCGCTGCAGCCGGTCGGCCAGGTCCACGAGCCGGATCGGTGGAGGCCCTTCGATGCTGCTCGGTAGGCTCCGGATCCGGGGCAAGCTCAGCCTGCTGGTGACCATTCCCCTGCTCTGCATGCTGGGGCTGACCCTGCCGGTGGTCCTGGAACGAGCCGGGGTGGCCCAGCGCGCCGGCGAGATCGACCAGACCGTCCAGCTTGCCGGCCGGGTCGGCACCGTGCTCCAGCACCTGCAGCGGGAACGCATGCTCGCCATCGGCCTCCTGCTCGGGCAGGTCGAGCGCAGCACGCTGGTGCAGGAGATCGCGGAGGTGGACGACCGAATCGTCGACCTCCGGGTCGACTTCGACGACGAGCTTCCGGCCGAGGTGGGTCGGGCGCTCGACGGCGTCGCGCAACTGGCCGGGATACGCACTGCCGTACTGGCCGGCGAGGCGGCACCGCCACAGGTGGTCGGCGCGTACGGGCCGGTCCACGTGGCCCTGATCGACTCGTTGCGGCTGCCGCACGACGTGGACACCCGGACCTCGGCCGGACGGCAGACGCTGGCGCTGGACAGCATCCTGCGCAAGAGCGAGGGACTCAGCGGCGGTGGCGCCCTGATCGTCCTGGTCGCCGCCGCACCGGACCCACGGTTCGCCACCGCGTTCGTGGCCAACATGGCCACGCTCCAGTCGGAGAGCAACAAGATGCTCGGCCTGCTCACCCCGGAACAGCAGGCGCTCGTGAACATCGAGCAGACCGCCGTGGACGCCCGGACCAGTCCGGAGTTCCTGCAACAGAGCGCGCTCGACCCGGTGGCAGCGGTGGCGGGCATCCCCATCCAGGCCCTCTTCCCGACGGTCTCCTCACTGATCACGTTGGGTCAGTTCGTCGAGAAGAAGCTGGTCGCCGACGTGACCGCCGAGGTACGCGCCCAACGGCAGGCGGCGCTTGCCGGCGCGTACTGGGTGACCGCGCTGGTCGCGGTGATCCTGGTCGGCGTGGTGCTGCTCGCCCTGGCCATCGGCCGCACGGTGACCGGGCCGCTGACCCGGCTGACCCGCTCCGCCGACCGGGTCGCCCGGGTAGCCGAGTCCGAACTGGTCCGGGTGGCCGACGACGAGACCGACAACGCCCAACCCGTCCGCCTCGATCCCGTCGACGTCCGCGCCCGGGACGAGGTCGGCGACCTGGCCCGCGCCTTCGAACGGGTGCAGAACACCGCCGCCAGGCTGGTGGAGCGGCAGGCGGCGAGCCGGCGCAACGTCGCCCAGATGTTCGGTCACGTCGGCCGCCGTACCCAGAACCTGGTCGGTCGGCAGATCGCCCTGATCGACCGGTTGGAGCAGCAGGAGACCGATCCGGGACGGCTGGAGAACCTGTACCGGCTCGACCACATCTCCAGCCGGCTGCGGCGCAACGCGGGCAACCTGGTGGTGCTCTCCGGTGCGGTGGGCGACGTCGCGCACGTCGCGCCGGTTCCGCTGGCCAACGTGGCCCGCCTCGCCCTCGGTGAGATCGAGGACTACACCCGGGTGGACGTCCAGGTGCCGACGGAGGCCGCGGCGGCACCGGCGATCGTCGGTGACCTGGTGCTGGCGCTCGCCGAACTGATGGAGAACGCCACGGTCTTCTCGCCACCGCACACCAGGGTGCTGGTCAGCGGCGAACTCACCGAGAACGGCGTACAGCTCACCGTGGTGGACCACGGCATCGGCATGACCGAGGCACGGCTGGCCGCCGAGAACGCCCGGCTCACCCGCCGGGAGCGGCTGGACCTCGCGCCGACCGAGGTGCTCGGGCTGTTCGTGGTGGGTCGGTTGGCCCGCCGGCACCACTGGGCGGTCGGTCTGTCCGCCACCCCGGGCGGCGGTGTCACCGCCACCCTGCAGATTCCGCGTACGTCGCTTGTCGTCGGGACGCCCGAGCCGGCCGGCCTTCCCACCCCGCCGATCGGCCGGGCCGCCCCGGTGGCCGCACTGCCGGCCCGCCACCAGCTCGAACCGGTGCCACCACACCGGGACGCCCCGGCGGCGGTGGACCTGGTCGGCGCATCGACGGAACCGGCGGCGGCTCCGTCCGGGTTCAACCCCACGCTGTTGAGCCGGGCGTCCGAGAGCATGGAGCTGTCCGAGTCCTGGGACGCGTTCGCCACCGGCCCGGAGTCCGCCGGCAAGTCCGGCGCGGAGCCGGCCGAGCTCGACCCGGAGACCGTGACGGTGCCGCAGGTCGCACCGGTGTCGGCGGCTCCGCCGACCCCGATGCCCGGCGTCCGGCAGCGGGTACCGGGTGCCAGCCTGCCCAGGACGGCACCGAGGGTGGGCCCGGTCGACGCCGGTGGCGTCGATCCGAGCGCCGCCCGCGCCGCCGTCGAGGCGTTCGAGTCGGGGGTACGCCGGGCCGAGCAGAGCCAGGCCGACGCCCTGCCACAGCCGGTCGCGCCGCCGGCTCCCCCCGGGCTGTCCCAGCTGTCCCGCAGGGTGCCCGGCGCCAACCTGATCGAGCAACTGCCACAGCAACCGCTCACTCAGGACCCGGGCGACCCGGCCGAGGTCCGCGATCGCATGACCGCGTTCGAGACGGGCGTCGCCCGGGCTCTGCGCGATGTCCGTAACCACCGCAGCGACGACGAAGGAACGCCACGTTGACCAGCCCGCACGTGCACGAGAACCTCGACCACCAGAGCCACGGCGACCTCAGCCCCGAGGCCCGCACCTTCAACTGGCTGCTGGATTCCTTCACCTCCGGAACGGCGGGGGTGCTGGAGGCGATCGCCGTGTCGTCCGACGGCCTGCTGATGGCCATGTCCGCGATCAAGGACCGGTCCAACGCGGAGCGTCTCGCCGCGGTCGTCTCCGGCATGACCAGCCTGGCCGGCGGTGCCGCCAGCTGGTACGCGTTGGGCGGCCTGAACCGGGTCGTGGTGGACATGGCCGAGGGCTACCTGCTGATCAGCGCGATCAGCAGTGGTTCGGTGCTCGGCGTGGTCGCCGACCGGTCGGCGAACCTGGGCACCGTCGCCTACGAGATGACCCTCTTCGCCGGTCGGGCCGGCGGGGCGCTCACCCCGCGTCTGATCGCCGAACTGAAGAACTCCGTACAGCAATGAATCCCGACGCCGCCGGTGCCGAACAGGAGCCGGTGATACGCATCCGGCCCTACCTGCGCGAGTCCTCCCCGGCCGGCCCCGCCGGCCCGGCGGGCGCACCGGCGGCGATCGGACCGGAGGCGGAGGAGGTCGGGCCGAGCGGCCCGCGCCCCTTCGTGCTGACCGCCGGCCGGGTGGCCGGCGCCGACCCCACGATCGGCCTGGAGACCCAGGTGACCGCCCGACCGACAACCGAACCCTGGAGCGTCACGGCCGCCCGGCTCAGCCCGGAACTCCAGGCGATCGTGGCGCTCTGCGGTGAACCGATCTCGGTGGCCGAGATCTCCGCCAAGACCCGGTTGCACTTCGGCGTGACCCGGGTGCTGGTGGGCGACCTGCGCGCCGCCGGCCACCTGGACGTACACGTGACCGACGCCGACGACGCCCTCGACCCCGACGTCATCCTGCGAGTGATTGATGGACTCCGTGCAATCTCCTGACTGGCCCGCCGCACCGCCGGGCGCGCTCGCCGCCAACAGCGCCGCGGCCCGCTACGGCGGTGCCGTACCGACCCCGCCGCCGATCGGTCGGGCCACCGCGCCACCGCCACCGCCGCACGCCGCCACGGCACCGCCGCCGTACCGGCCGCCCGCCGCGACGCCCGCCGCACCGGGTACTCACCGGGCGACCCCGCCGATCCCGGTGAAGATCCTGGTGGCCGGTGGTTTCGGGGTCGGCAAGACCACCACCGTGGGATCGATCTCGGAGATCGCCCCGCTGACCACCGAGGCGGAGATGACCACCGCCGGGATCGGGGTCGACGACCCTGGTCAGCGCTCCGGGAAGACCACCACCACGGTGGCGATGGACTTCGGTTGTGTCACCATCGATCGAAGCCTGAAGCTCTACCTGTTCGGTACGCCGGGCCAGACCCGTTTCGGCTTCATGTGGGACGACCTGGCCCGGGGTGCGCTCGGCGCGCTGGTGGTGGTCGACAGTGCCCGGCTCGACGACTGCTACCCGGCGGTCGACTTCTTCGAGCGGGCGGGGCTGCCGTTCGTGGTCGGGGTGAACGCCTTCGACGGGCGGTTGGCGCACGACCTCGGTGCGATCCGGTGGGCCCTGGCGATCGGCGAACATGTACCCCTGGTGCAGTTCGACGCGCGGGACCGGCTCTCGGTCCGGGACGCCCTGCTGGTCGTCCTGGACCGCGCGCTGGACCGGGCCACCCGGGAGAAACGGGCCTGAGCCGACCGGCTCGCAGGCCCCTCGTGGGAAGGGGTGAGGCGGATGAGAGGCGGACTGGACGAGACTCTGGCCCGGATGCGTCGACGTGAGGAGGCGCTGCGCCGACGGGCCGCGGATCCGACCGTGCCGGCCGACGAACAGCCCGGCCCGGAGCCGGGCCACGATTCCGGCCCCGGTTGGGGCCGGACCGACAGCCGCAACGCGGGGCCCGGCTGGGCGGGTCTGCACGAACCGGCCCACGAGGCACCGCCACGGCATCCGGTGGAGGACGTGGCCGAGGCGCTGCGCGCGGCCGTCGCCGCGCACCCGGGGGCGTCCGTCGCCGCTCGGGTCGAGCACGACGGGCAGGCGTACGACCTGCGGGTGGCCTGGGTCGACCGGGAGGTCACGGTCAGCGGACAGCCCGCCGCGCCGCCACCGTCCTGGCCGCTGTCGGTGAAGACCGTGCCCGGCTGGTCCGCCGCGCAGGACGGGCTCAGCGACGACCCGGCGGCCCGGCTGGCCGAGCTGATCCGCCGGGATCCGTCCCTGCTCACCGGGGAGGAGCCGGCGGGCTGACCGGACGACGGGTGAGCAGGCGCTAGGGTCGGGCGGTGGGCGAACCCGAGCTGACCCTGATCGCGAGCCTGCGGCCGGCCGCACTGGACGCCCGGCGGGGCATCGTCCGGCTGCACCCGGAGGCGCTCACCGCCCTCGCACTGCGCCCGGGTGACCCGGTCCGGCTGGCCGGCCGACGGGTCACCGCCGGCCTGGTCGCGGCGGCCGACGGCACGGCCAGCGCGGCGCTGCTGCTCGCCGACGACCTGATGCTGGGCAACCTCGGCGTACGTGACGGCGGTCAGGTGCGACTCAGCCCGGCTCCGGTCGCCCCGGCCCGCCGGGTGCTGCTCACCGGGCCGGCCGAGGTCGTCGCGGTGGTCTCCCCGGAGATGCTGCGGCTGGCGCTGCTCGGCAAGGTGCTGACCACCGGCGACGACGTCTCCCTGCTGCCTCAGGACGTGCTGCCGGACGCCTCGACCCGCACCCTGGTCGAGGCGGCCCGGCGCAGTCTCGCCACCCGGGTCGGCTACGCCTGGACCAGCACCCTGCTGCGGGTGCTGGCCGCCGAGCCGGATCCGGGCGCGCTGGTCACCATGGACACCCTCGTCGGCTGGGAGCACGGCCCGCAGACCCACGGTGGCGCCGGTACCGGCTCGGTCGCTCCCAGCCCGGCCGGAACGAACCGACCGGGCTTCGGCGGGACCGGGGTCACCGGGACCGCGGGCGGCCGGCCGACGGGCACCGGGACGGTGGCCGGCGGCGGGAGCGCGGCCGGTCCCGACGGCAGCAGTGCGTGGACCGCCGGGCGTGCCGGCGAGGCCGGACGGCAGACCGACAGCGGCGGGCGAGCCGGAACCGCCCGGACGGACGACCTGGACGTGCCGTCGGTGGACGAGCTGCCGGGCCTGCGCGCCCAGGCCGAGGAACTGACCGAGCTGCTCGATCTCGGTTTCCACCATCGGGAGGTGCTCGGCCGGCTGGGCACCACCGTGTCGCTCGGGGTGCTGGTGAGTGGTCCGGCCGGCTCCGGCAAGGCGGCCCTGGTCCGGGCGGTGGCCGCCCAGGTCGGTGCCCGGGTGCATCCGCTCTGGGCACCGGAGGTCGCGGCGTTGACGAACGACTCGGCGGCGGCCCGGCTGCGGGCGCTGACGGCCGAGGCGCTGGCCGGCGGGCCGGCCGTGCTGCTGGTCACCGACGTGGAGGCGCTGGCCCCGGCGGAGGCGCCCGGACCGGTGGCGACCGTGTTCCGGCGGTGCGTGGCCCAGCTCGTACAAGCCGGCGCGGCGGTGGTCGGCACCAGCAGCCGGCCGGAGGCGGTCGACCCGGCCCTGCGCTCGCCCGACCTGCTCTCGTTGCGGATCGACGTGCCGCTGCCCGACGCCGCCCTGCGCCGGGAGCAGCTGACCGTGCTGACCCGCCCGGTGCCGCTCGCCGACGACGTACGGCTGGACGAGGTCGCCGCGCGTACCCCCGGTTTCGTCGCCGCCGACCTGGCCGCGCTGGTCCGTGAGGCCGGCGTACGCGCGGCGCTGCGGCAGAAGTCGGCGCAGACGCCCACGGTGCTGATGGCGGACTTCACCGCCGCCCTGGAGGTGGTGCGGCCGACCAGCATGGCCGCCGCCACCCTCGAACTGGCCCGGGTCACCCTGGACGACGTCGGTGATCTGGCGGAGGTCAAGCAGACGCTCACCGAGTCGGTGCTGTGGCCGTTGACCTACCCGGACACCTTCGCCCGGCTCGGCGTGCAACCGCCACGTGGGGTGCTGCTCTACGGTCCGCCGGGCTGTGGCAAGACCTATCTGGTGACCGCGCTGGCCGGGACCGGCCGGGCGAACGTGCTGTCGGTCAAGGGCGCGGAGCTGCTGTCCAAGTGGGTCGGGGAAAGCGAACGCGCGGTACGGGAGCTGTTCCGCCGGGCCCGGGAGGCCGCCCCGACGCTGGTCTTCCTCGACGAGGTGGACGCCCTCGCCCCGGTACGCGGCCAGGCCACCGACGGCGGCACCGCCGACCGGGTGGTGGCCGCCCTGCTCACCGAGCTGGACGGGGTGGAGGCGCTGCGCAACGTCGTGGTGGTCGGTGCGACGAACCGTCCCGACCTGGTCGACCCGGCGCTGTTGCGTCCGGGTCGGCTGGAACGGCTGGTGTACGTGCCGCCGCCGGACGCCGAGGGGCGGGCGGAGATCCTGCGGGCCGCCGCGCGCAACGTGCCGCTCGCCGAGGGCGTCGACCTGCCCGCCCTCGGCACGGAGCTGGACGGGTTCTCGGCCGCCGACTGCGCGGCGCTGGTCCGCGAGGCCGCGCTGGCCGCGATGCGGGAGTCGCTGACCGCCTCCACGGTCACCGCCGAGCACGTCGCGGCGGCCCGGTCGCGGGTCCGCCCGTCTTTGGACCCGGCCCAGGTCGCCTGGCTCGCCGCTTACGCCGAACAGCGCGGCTGAGCACGTCGGTCAGCAGGCGGCGGCGTCGTCCAGCGAGATCTCGGCGTACACCCGGTCGTCGGCCTCGCGCAGCTTCGCGCCGCACTTCTCCAGCACGGATAGCGCGCCACGGTTCTCCGGCGCGGTGTCCGCCACCACGGTCCGCATGCCGGCCGCCGCGGCAAGGTGCAGCAGTTCCCGCAACGCTGCCGCGCCGATGCCCTGGCCACGGGCCGACCGGCCGAGCCACATGCCGACCTCGGCGACACCGGGCTCGTCCCGTCGGCTCATCCGGATCATGCCGACCACCTCGCCACCCGCCACGATCGCGTACATCGCGCTACGGGTGGGCGCGTCCAGCCCACCGAAGCTGGCCCGGTGGAACTCCCGGAACGCCTCCCGTCGCGCGTTCGACCAGCCGGCCGGCGCCTCCACCGGCGGCATCACGTCGGCCGGCTCCGCCTCGGCCACCGCCACCGAGAGCAACGGTTCGAGGTTCCGCTCGTCCACCGGCTCCAACCGGACCGCACCAGTCACGTGCCGCAGTCTTCCGCGCCCGGCGCCGCGCGTCCACCCGGTTCGGAGACGACCGGTCCCTCTGGCGGAGCGGACCGACCGGTCGGGTCGAATCACCTCCCGGGTCACGCTCCGCGATCGTCCGGCCGGGCGAACTCGCAGTACACGGCGGAGGCGTCGTCGGCGGCCTTGTGCCGGCGCCGTCGGTCGGGATGGTCCCGTTCGGCGGCGCGGACCCGGTCGATCAGCCCGTCCGGGCCCTCCACCGCCACCACGTCCAGGAGGCCGGACCAGTCGAGCAGCCCGAATTCCTCGACGACGGCGGAGGCACCGTCGGAGAGCAGCACGGCGCGACGCAACGCCGCGGGCCCGTGCCGGGGCACCGTGCCCACCACCGCGTGGTAGGCGGCGTCGGGATCGGCGGCGGCGACCCAGTAGCCGTGGGTGCGGTTCATCCGCTCCCGCTGCGCGATGACGGCACGCCGGAAGCGGGTGGCCCAGTCGGTCGAATCGGGCAGCAGGTCGGCGTTTTTCCGTAGGTCGGCCGCCGAGTTGGCCAGTCGGTCGTCGACCACCACGTCGACGCGACCGCCGGTGTCGAGCACCAGCGGACTGTCACAGAGCACCAGGTAGTCGACCTGGTCGCCGCCGTCGCGGAGCAGGCACACCGTGCTCGACGGGGTGCCGGGGTGGTCGAGGTCGCACTGCTCGCCATGGTCGGCACGGACCGCGAGGATCGCCGCCGCCAGGTTGCTCACCAGCGTCGCGGCCGGACGGGCTGCCTCCGCCAGGCCGAGCCGGGCGGCCAGGTGCCGGACGTACCACTGCGGCCCGTGCACGCAGCCGGTGTCGAAGCCCTCCGGCACGGTGGCCCCGTCGAGCACCCCCACCAGCGGCCCGAACCGGAACACCAGGTCCTCGTTGACCGCCCGACCGGGTGGCGGGGCGGACGCGGATCGCACCCGCATGTCGGGGGCGGTACCGACCACCGCACCCCGGCGGCGCTCGTCCGAGGCCGCTTCGGGCACGCCGGTCTCCGGACGCGCCGTTCGTCCCGGCTGCCTGGGCCCCCCGCCGCTCATTCGCCACCCCCCGCGCCCCGGCTACCCGTCGAGCACCGGACGACACGTCGAGATCGCAGGCCTAACGGCGGCGGTTGCGGGCCCGGGAGGCGCGCAACCGCACCAGCCGGCCCACCAGCACCGGGTCGGCGGCCAGCGCCGCCGGGTTGTCCAGCAACGCGTTCAACAGCTGGTAGTAGCGGGTGGCCGAGAGCCCGAACCGGTCCCGGATGGCCTGCTCCTTGGCACCGGCATGCCGCCACCACTGCCGCTCGAAGGCGAGCATCTCCAGTTCGCGTTCGTCGAGCCCGCCAGCCGGGGACGCTGCTCCGCCCGCATCCGCATCCGACCTCGTCGGTGGTTCCTCGGCGTCCGTCGACGCGGCGGCCTGGGACGACGCGGGGTCGCAGGGGTGGTCCTGCGACGTCGACTCGACCTCGGGGGCGGACCTCGGCGGTGGCACCGTGACGGCGTCCGGACCGGTCTGCGCTGCCGGGGTGGCGTCGGCGGGCTGCATCGTGCTCCTCATCCGGGGGCGGCCGGCACGGCTGGGCCAACCTGGCCCATCAGCCTAACGACGGCCACCACCTGCCGCATCCCACCGACCCGTGGGCCATCGCGACAAGGAGGGGCAGTGGCGGACCGCCCCCGGCGAGGTCGGTCCGCCACCGACCGACTCAGGTGATGTCGCGTCGCCGCATCGTCCACAGCGCCGCGCCGAGGAACAGCACGATCCCGACGGTGAACAGCACCGACGAGTGCTGCCAGGTGATGACCAGCGTGGCCGGCTGGCACTCGCCGGTGTAGGTGGCGTTGCACGCCTGCCAGTCCTGGAGCGTGACCTTCTTGGTCATCCAGGCGATGGCGTAGGTGGGCAGCAGCCAGGCCTCGGGGAAACGCACCTGCGCCATGGAGAGCAGGATGCCGAGCCCGATCTGGCCGACCACCATGACCGCGATCGCCCCGCCGAGCGCCATCGCGGTGTGCCGGCCGAGCGAGGCCAGGGCGAAGCCCACCGTCGCCGCGACCAGTGTCAGCACGATGCCACGCAAACCACCGATGAGGAACGACTGCCAGGTCCCCGAGGTCATCCCCTCGGTGGTGCCGCGCAGGTTGGCGACCAGCCACATGCTGCCGAACCAGGCCGCCGTGGCGGGCAGCGCCAGCGCGAGCAGCCCGGTGAGCAGTGCGCCCAACTTGGTCAGCAGGACGGTCAGCCGCTTCGGCCGCCAGAGCAACAGGTTCATCATCCCGCCGGTGTTCCACTCGGCGCCCACGAACGAGGCACCGACCACGAACCCGACCATTCCCAGGATCCCGGCGAGCGGGATCAGCATCTCGCCGAAGCTCTTCCGGAAGTCGAAGGTCGAGGGCAGGAACCACTGTTCCTCGATCGACTCCCGAGGCGGTGGCGTGATCTCGGCGCAGTCGGCCGGGTAGTAGTCGACGTTCTCACCCGCCGCCTTCGCCCGCTCGCAGTTCGCACGTTCCTGCTCGGCCCAGCGCACCTGCTCCTGATGCTGCCGGTCGGCGGCCTGCCGCGCCTCGGCGAACTGGTCCGGGCCGATCTTCTGGTTGCTCAGGAACATGCCCACCGCCACCAGGACCAGCACCAGCAGGCCACCGGCGGTCATCCAGCGGGCGAAGCGCCGCTTGGCCAGCCGGCGTAGTTCGGTACGGAAGAGACTCACGCGCCCCAACCTCCTCCGGCGGGTGCGGACGGCGCCGTCCCGTCGACTCGTACGGACTGGTCGACCTGCCGGTGCTGGCCGGGTACCGGCGCGGTGGCGGTCAGTTCGAGGAAGACGCTCTCCAGGTCGACCGCGATCGGTGCGAGTTCGCTGACGTAGAGACCCTGCTCGGCCAGGATTCGGGTGACCGTGGCGGGCTTGTCCACCCCGCCGAGCATCAGATGATCGTCGTTGGCGGTGACCCGTACCCCGGAGCGGGTCAGTGCGGTGGCGGCGACCGGAAGGTCGGTGACCGCCTCCAGCCGCACCCGGACCGCGCCGGACGAGTGCTGGGCCAGCACCTCGTCGACCGGGCCGAAGGCGACCCGCCGACCCAACGAGATGATGGTGACCGAGTCGCAGATCAGTTGGATCTCGCCGAGGATGTGGCTGGACAGGACCACCGTCATGCCGGCCTCGGAGAGGTTGCGCATGAGCGTGCGCATCTCCCGGATGCCGCCCGGGTCGAGGCCGTTGGCCGGCTCGTCCAGGATCAGCAGTCGCGGGTTCTTGAGCAGCGCCGAGGCGACCGCCAACCGTTGCTTCATGCCGAGCGAGTACGTCTTGACCCGCTCACCGGCCCGGTCGCGCAGGCCGACCAGCTCCAGCACCTCGTCCACCCGCTGCTCGGGCAGGTCACCGGCGCCGGCCAGCAGCGACAGCGTGTCCCGTGCGGTGAAGTGCGGAAAGAACTGCGGGCTCTCCACGATCGCGCCGACCTGCGGTGCGACCTGGTCCAGCCGGTCGGGCACCTCGTGACCGAGGATCGCCATCCGGCCGCCGTCCGGCCGGATCAGGCCGAGCAGCGTACGCAGCGTGGTGGTCTTGCCCGACCCGTTGGGGCCGAGGAAGCCGTGTACCTGGCCCGCCTCGACCCGCATGTCGAAGCCGTCCAGGGCGTTGCGGGTGCCACGGCGTCGACTTCGGTACGTCTTTCGTAGACCTTCGATTTCCAGGACAGCTGGCAAGCTGCACCTCCCCCGTTGGTGTGTGGGCGACGACGACACCATACGCGGTATGCAGCCGCAGGCAATACCCGGTATGCAGCGCCACGCCGAGAACAGGGATTTCGATACCGTGAGCGTCGACGGCGCGACGCGACGTCAGCCGTCCGGGACGCTCAGGCGCAGATGACGTGCACCCCGGCCGCCCGGAAGGCGTCGACCACCTCGGCGGCGGCCCCGGAGTCGGTGACCAGCGTCTCGACCCGGTCGACCGGGCAGATCCGGGCGAAGGCGTGACCGCCGAGCTTGGACGAGTCCGCGATGATCACCACCCGCTTGGCCCGCGCCACCATGAGGTTGTTCATCGCCGCCTCGCCCTCGTGGTGGGCGGCGGCACCGAGGAGCGGATCGATGGCGTCCACCCCGAGCAGCGCCACGTCCAGCGTGACCTCACGCAGCAGCGCCCCGCCGAGCGGGCCGACCAGTTCGAAGGACTTCGGCCGCACCACGCCGCCGGCCACCACGACCTTCATCCGGGACCGGACGAGCAACTCGTTGGCGATGTTCAGCGCGTTGGTGACCACGGTCAACTGGGCACCGTCGGCGTTGGTGTTGAGATCCGGGCGCACCGCCAGCGCCCGGGCCACCTCGGTACTCGTGGTGCCGCCGTTGAGGCCGACCACCGTGCCCGGGGAGACCAGCGCCGCCGCCGCCGCGCCGATCCGCTGCTTCTCCGCCGAGTGCTTGGCCGTCTTGTAGCGCAGTGGCAGGTCGTACGAGACGCCGTTGGCGACCGCACCACCCCGGGTACGCGTGATCATCTGCTGCTGCGCGAGTTGGTCGAAGTCCCGGCGGATGGTCGCCTGGGAGACGTCCAGCCGCTCGGCGGCCTCCTCCACGGTGACCCGGCCCGAGTCGGTGAGCATTTCGAGCAGGGCGTTCCATCTCGCGTAGCGGTCCACCCCGGGCCTCCCGTGTCTGCACGATCGGTGCTTGGTTGCGTGCACACTAGTGCTCGAAACTACGAAGACGCAAAAACCAGCTCTGCTCGATCGCGTCCCCGGTTGCCATTTCCGATGGGTTTCACGCAGAATGACGCGCGAAAGACGGGATTAGCGAGCCGTAATGCGCAAGGCTCCGGCCTGCGAGGAGTTCTCATGGCGTACGTCCACGCGGAGATCGCGAGCCAGCCGGACTGCTGGCGCCAGGCGAGCGAACTGGCTCCGGCGATGCTCGACCGCCTCCCGCGCCCCGGTGAGCGGGTCGCCGTCGTCGGTTGCGGCACGTCCTGGTTCATGGCCATGGCGTACGCGGCCCGCCGCGAGGCCGCCGGCCAGGGCGAGACCGACGCCTTCCAGGCCAGCGAGTTCCCCGTCGGCCGCCACTACGACCGGTTGTTGGCGATCACCCGCTCCGGCACCACCACCGAGGTGCTGGAGCTGATCGCCGCGCTGCGCGGCCGGATCCCGACCACGGTCCTGGTGGGCGACCCCGACTCACCGGTGGTGGAGACCGCCGACGCCGCCGTCACCATGCCGTTCGCCGACGAACGCTCAGTGGTGCAGACCCGCTTCGCCACCACCGCGTTGGCGCTGCTCCGCGCCCACCTCGGCGACAACATGGACGCCCTCGCCGCCGACGCGGAGGTCGCCGTCCGGGCCCCGCTGCCGATCGATCCGAGCCTGATCGAACAGGTCACCTTCCTCGGTCGCGGCTGGACCATCGGGCTGGCCCAGGAGGCCGCGTTGAAGTGCCGCGAGGCGGCCACCTTCTGGGCCGAGGCGTACCCCGCGATGGACTACCGGCACGGCCCCATCTCGGTGGCCGCCCCCGGCCGGCTGGTCTGGGCCTTCGGCGAGCTGCCCGACGGGCTGCCGGAGGACGTCGCCGCCACCGGCGCGTCCTTCGCACACAGCCGCACCCACGGCTACCGCACGGTGCTCGGCCGGTGGGCCGCCGGGCGTACCCCGGTCGACCCGATGGCCGACCTGATCCTGGCGCAGCGCTTCGCCGTCGCGCTGGCCACCAGTCGCGGCCTCGACCCCGACGCGCCCCGGCACCTGAGTCGCTCCGTGGTACTCACGTGACCGAAGAGGTTGCCGTCGCGCTCGACGTGGGTGGCACCGGGATGAAGTGCGCGTTGGTCGGCGTGGACGGGGTCGTGCGGCACGCCGAACGACACCCCACCGACGCCGGGCGCGGTCCCGACGCCGTGGTCGAGACGATCCTGTCGGTGGCCGAGGGACTCGCCGGCAAGGCGTACGCGGACGGGCTCACGCCGACCGCGCTCGGCATCGTGGTGCCGGGGGTCGTGGACGAGGCACGCGGCGTGGCGGTCTGGTCAGCCAACGTCGGCTTCCGGGACGTACCCCTGCGCGATCTGGCGGCCGCGCGGCTCGGCCTGCCCACGGCGCTCGGCCACGACGTACGTGCCGGTGGCCTCGCCGAGGCCCGGTTGGGCGCCGGCCGGGACACCGGGCACGTGCTCTTCGTCGCGATCGGCACCGGTATCGCCGCCGCGCACGTGGTGGCCGGCAGGGCCGTCACCGGTGCACACGGCGCCGCCGGGGAACTCGGTCACATCCTGGTCCGTCCCGACGGACCGGTCTGCGGCTGCGGACGGCCAGGCTGCCTGGAGGCCGTCGCCTCCGCGTCGGCTGTCGCCCGTCGCTACGCCGAACTCACCGGGACCGGCACGGCCGGCGACACCGGCACGGCCACGACCCGGCGCACCGGCAGCGCGTCGGACGACGGGTCCGCCGCCGGGTCGGGCCGGGGACGGACCATGGTGACCGCCGCCGAGGTGGCCGCCCGGGCGGACGCCGGCGAGAAGGTGGCCGCCCAGGTCTGGCGGGAGACGGTCGAGGCACTGGCCGACGGCCTCGCCACCGCCCAGGCCCTGTTCGACGTGGCGACCATCGTCCTGGGCGGCGGCCTCGCCCAGGCCGGCGCCGGGCTGTTCGACCCGCTGCGTGCCGCGCTGCGGGACCGGCTCACCTTCCACCGGGAGCCGCGAC
This sequence comes from Verrucosispora sp. WMMC514, assembly GCF_027497295.1. Taxonomy (NCBI): domain Bacteria; kingdom Bacillati; phylum Actinomycetota; class Actinomycetes; order Micromonosporales; family Micromonosporaceae; genus Micromonospora; species Verrucosispora sp. WMMC514. The sequence goes on from NZ_CP114906.1 coordinate 1,860,466, forward strand.
TGGTCCCGGCCGTCCTCGGCGACGAGGCGGGCTGCCTCGGTGCCGCCCTGCTCGCCCTCGACCAGATGGAGACGCCATGACCGTACGGGTGAACGGCAAGGTGGTGACCCCCGGCGGGGTGATCTCGCAGGGCTGCGTCGAGGTCAAGGGCGACCGGATCAGTGCGGTCGCGGAGTACCCGTCGGTGCGCGACGGGCACTGGATCGTGCCCGGCTTCGTGGACATCCACAGTCATGGCGGCGGCGGGCACACCTTCACCACCGGCGACGCCGATCAGGCCCGGGCCGCGGCCGCGTTCCACCTGGGGCACGGCACCACCAGCCTGGTGGCCAGCCTGGTCAGCTCACCGTTCGAGCTGATGCGCTCGGCCACCGCCGCCTTCGCGCCGCTGGTGCGCGAGGGCGTGCTGGCCGGCATCCACTTCGAGGGACCGTACCTGTCCGCCGCCCGGTGCGGCGCACAGAACCCGGAGTTCCTGCGGGATCCCGCCACCGACGAGCTGACCGAGCTCATCAAGATCGGTGACGGCGCGCTCCGGATGGTCACCCTCGCCCCCGAGCGGCCGGGCGCGCTGGAGGCGGTGGAACTGCTCACCCGGCACGGGGTGGTCGTCGCCGTCGGACACACCGACGGCACGTACGAGCAGACCCGCGCCGCCGTGGCGGCAGGCGCGACAGTCGGCACCCACCTGTTCAACGGGATGCGACCGGTGCACCACCGCGAGCCCGGTCCCGTGGTGGCGCTGCTGACCGCGCCGAACGTGATCTGCGAGCTGATCGCCGACGGGGTGCACCTGCACGAGGGAACGCTCACCTTCGCCACCTCGAACGCCGGACCGGAACGCTGCGCCCTGGTCACCGACGCGATGGCCGCCGCCGGCATGCCGGACGGCGAGTACGAGCTGGGCGGCCAGGCGGTCACCGTGGCCGACGGGGTGGCCCGGCTCGCCCGGGACGGGGCGATCGCGGGGAGCACGCTGACCATGGACGTGGCGCTGCGCAGCGCGGTCGCCGCGGGTGCCTCGGTTCCCGACGCGGTGCGCATGGCGTCCACCACGCCGGCCCTGGCCCTCGGCCTCGGCGACCAGGTGGGCACCCTCCAGGCCGGGCTCCGCGCCGACCTGGTGGTGCTCAACGACGACCTGGAGATCGTCCGGGTGATGCGGGCCGGCACCTGGGTGGAGTGACCCGGCAGCCGCCGGGTCAGCCCGTCGAGATCTCCACGCCGAGAACGGCCTGTTCGTCGGGGCGGTGCACCAGCACGTCCGACAGGAACGACTGCACCGCGTGGCGCATCCCCACGTCCCGGCCGGCCTGCTCGGAGAGCAGCCACTTGTGCTCGATGATCTGGGCGAACAGCTCCTGCGGCTCCAGCTTGCGCCGCAGGTGCGCGGGTACCGCCCGGACCACCGGCTCGAAGACCTCGGTCAGCCAACGGTGCGCGGCCTGCTGCTCGTCGGTCAGGTCGCTCTCCGCCCGGTACGCGTCGAGGTCGTTGAGCAGCTTGCGGGCCTGGTTCTCCTCGGCGTCCAGCCCGGTGAGGCGGAGCAGCCGACGGTGGTGGTACCCGGCGTCGACGACCTTCGGCCGGATGAGGTAACGACCGTTGTCGATGCTCGACATGGCCACCTCCGCCACATCGAAGCCCAGCTCGTTGAGCCGGCGGATGCGCCCCTCTATGTCGTGCCGGGCCGCGCGCTCGACCTGCTGCTCATAGGTGATCTCGTGCCAGAGCCGCTCGTAGCGCTGCACCACCTCCTCGCAGACCACCTCCGGGTCGATCGAGTCGTGCAGCAGGCCGGCCGCCTGAAGGTCGAGCGCCTCGCCGAAGATGTTGACCCGGGCGATCTCCAGGTCCTCGCCACGCTGACCGTTGGAGAGCACGCTGCGCAGCGCGCCGGTCTCGGCGTCGACCAGGTACGCGGCGAAGGCACCCGCGTCCCGCCGGAACAGCGTGTTCGACAGCGAGCAGTCGCCCCAGAAGAAGCCGGTCAGATGCATCCGGACCAGCAGCGCGGCGAGCGCGTCGAGCAGCCGCCCCATCGTCGGTGGCCGCAGCGTGTGGGAGAACAGCGCGCGGTACGGCAGGGAGAACTGGAGGTGGCGGGTGATCAGCACCGGGTCCAGCGGCTCACCCGCGTCGGACTCCCGGTCGGCGACGATCGCCACCGCCTTGACCGACGGGAAGTCGATCCGTTCCAGGGCACGCAGCAGGTCGTACTCCCGCTCGGCCACCCGCTCGCCGGTCTCCTTGACCGCGTAGACGTGCCCGCCCAACTGCACGAACCGCACCACGTGCCGAGAGATGCCCTGGGGCAGCGCGACCAGGTGCTCGGCCGGCCACTGCTCCAACGGGGTCGACCAGGGCAGGTCGAGCAACGCCGGGTCGACGAGGGCCGAGGTGATCCGCACGGCGTCAAGTTTGACGTTTCCGCCGCCGGAACGCCTCCCTTCGTGGCTCGGCCCACAGTCGCCGGCCGTCGGGAGCACCGTGCGGGCCGGTAGCGTGATCGGGGTGCGGGAGACGACACCGGTACGCCGGAGCATCGGCCTGGCACCGGTACGCCCGGCCGGCTGGTGGTTCGACGCCGTCCTGCTGGCGGGGTTCGGGGCGCTGACCGCCGCGCTCGCCCGCGGCCAACTGCTCGATCTCGACCTCGCCGTCAGCGAGTGGGCCTTCACCCACGACCCGGCCCCGCTGTACTGGACCGCCCGGGCGTTCAACCTGCTCGGTCAGGGCGGCGGCCTGCTGCTGCCGCTCTCCGGCGCGCTGGCGGTGGCGGTGGCCTGGCGGCGACGGACGATCCGGCCGTTCCTGCTGGTCGCGGGTGCCCTCCTGGTCACCATGGTGACCATCGGTCCGCTCAAGCTCTGGACCGACCGGGCGGCACCCACTGCCTCGGTCAAGGAACCGTTCCTGCCTCCCGAGGAGGCCGTGCAGGTCTTCAACCACCTGCCGGCCGGCGCCTACTCGATGTCCTACCCGTCCGGACACGTGGCCAACGCGATCGTCTGGTACGGCGTGATCGCCCTGCTGCTGGTGTCGCTGACCGTCGGTCGGCTGCCGGCCGGCCTGTACCGGCTGGTGCGGTACGCGCCGCCGGGGATCCTGCTGGTCACCACCACCTACCTCAACTTCCACTGGCTCACCGACGGGCTGGCCGCCCTGCTGCTGGGGCTGCTGCTGGACCGGCTGCTGCACCGGGTGCCCTGGGACGACCTGCCGCTACCCGGCCGCCTCCGGCAGTGGGACGGGCCGTTCATCCGGTACCGGTAGGGTGCCGCCGTGGACCGACTCACGCGCCGGCTGGGCGTGCCGGACGCCGTCGTCATCGGTCTCGGTTCGATGCTCGGCGCGGGCATCTTCGTGGTCTTCGCTCCCGCCGCGGCGGCGGCCGGTGGCACCGGCCTGCTAGTCGCCCTGGCCCTGGCCGGGTTCATCGCGTTCTGCAACGCGACAAGCTCCGCCCGGCTGGCCGCCCGCTATCCCGAGTCCGGCGGCACCTACGTCTACGGTCGGGAGCGGCTGAATCCGTTCGCCGGGTTCCTCGCCGGCTGGGGTTTCGTGATCGGCAAGACGGCCAGCTGCGCGGCGATGGCACTGACCGTCGGGGCGTACCTCTGGCCGGGGCAGGCCCGGCTCGTCGCGGTGCTGGCGGTGGTCGCGGTGACGGCGGTGAACCTGCGCGGCATCGGCAAGACCGCCGCCGCCACCCGGATCCTGGTGGTCCTGGTGCTCGCCGTGCTCGCGCTCGTCGCGGTGGCCGGCGCGACGAGCATCTCCGTCGACCGGATCGACCAGCCCGGCGGCACCGTCCGGGGTGTGTTGACCGCTGCCGGGCTGCTCTTCTTCGCCTTCGCCGGATACGCCCGGATCGCCACCCTCGGCGAGGAGGTACGCGATCCGCAGCGCACCATTCCCCGGGCGGTGCCGTTGGCGCTCGGTCTGGTGCTGGTGATCTACCTGATCCTGGGGGTGGTCGCCGTCGGCGTGCTCGGCGCGGACCGGCTGGCCGCCTCCGCCGCTCCCCTGGCCGACGTGGTGGGCGCGGCCGGACTGCCCGGCCTGGAGTGGGTGGTCCGGGCCGGCGCGACCGTCGCGGTGACCGGGGTGCTGCTCTCCCTGCTGGCCGGGGTGGGCCGCACCGCGCTGGCAATGGCCCGTCGGCGGGACCTGCCGGCCGGGCTGGCCGCGGTGCACCCCCGGCACCGGGTGCCGCACCGGGCCGAGCTGGCGGTGGCCGCCGTGGTGATCCTGGTCGTGGTGCTCGGCGACGTGCGCGGGGCGATCGGCTTCTCCGCCTGCACGGTGCTCGTCTACTACGCCATCACCAACGCCGCGGCGTTGACCCTGGGACGGGAGCCGGAGCGGAAGCTGCCGGTGCAGGCACTCGCCGTGGCGGGACTGGTCGGCTGCGTGCTGCTCGCCGTCAACCTGCCGCTGTCCAGCGTGCTCGCCGGCTTCGGCGTGCTCGCCCTCGGCGCCGCCTGGTACGCGATCCGGTCAGCCCACCGCTGACCGGGTCACTCTGTCTCCCGGGGGTGACCGGTGCCGACGTAGGTCAACCAGATCGTGCGGCGCTCGTCGTCGACGAGGTACCAGATGCGGCCCCCGCCGGTCACCTCGTACTGCCAGCGCTCCAGCTCTTGACCCTTCCAGCTGGCCGAAGCGAGCGTCCCCTTGAGGCGGTGCTGACGTTCCGGTGCGGTACGCGAACGTGGCGCGCCCCGGAGGGTCTCGAAGGCCCGCCGCAGATTTCCTGGTGCCTGTCGAGCAAGGTGTTCCCAACCGTCGGCCGCCGCCGAATCCGCGAAGCGGAGGTCGAACTCACCCGCCAGGGCGGGAGGTGCGGCGCGGTCGCCTCGCTTCGGGCTCACCGGACCGACTCTGGGGCCGGCACCGGCCCGAGGTCACCGGCCGGTTCCCGGGTCACCCGCTCCAGCAGGACCGGGTCGGCGTAGATTTCCGCAGTGTGCCGCCACTGCGTCAACAGGACGGCGACCGGCGACAGATTCTCCAGCGATGCCGCGCCCTGGGCAACCGTGATCAGGTCGTTCAGCAGCTCCGTGACGTCCTCGGGCGGCAGGAAGGCGACCCACGGCAGTGCCTCGCCGAGCACCCGCCGTACGACCTCGGTCGACTCCGACCGGACGAGGCCAGCCAGCAGTCGGGCGGTGAAGTCGATGACCACGGCGTCCCGTTCCATCTGATCGGCGGACGTCAGGGCCAGATCATCCGCGCCCCGTCGGCGCAGCCGTAGCGCCCGCACCTCACCGAGCCGCTCGGCGGCGGCGGCGGGACGGTGCAGGAACTCGCTGAACGGAAGCTCTTCGTAGACTGCGGCCACGACTTCCACACTACCGTGGAGGTCGGCTGGTCGTCATTCCGTCGCCTCGCGCGGTACCGGCGCCCCGGACGGCGGTGCCGGCTCCGGTGGCGCGACCTCGCGCAGCAACGCGTTCAGGCCGGCCCGGCGGGCCACCACGGTCAGCCGGTCACCGGCCACGATCACCATGCGCGGGTCCGGCGACCAGTCCAGGCGCTGCCCCGCCCGGGCGTGGGCGAGCAGGCGGACGCTGCCGGCCCGGCCGACGGTGGCGAGCGTACGACCGTCGAGGTCCGAGCCGGCGGCCACCGGGACCTCGGTGACCAGCAAAGCGTGCCGGCCCACCGGGATGGTGGCGATCACCGCCCGGTCCAGCAGGGCGGCGGCGAACGACGGTGCCGCCAGGTAGGAGACGCTGCGCGAGGTGCCGATGCCGAAGGCCCGCTGCACCCGTTCGGCGAAATCGCCGTCGAACAGCCGCAGCACCACCCGGAGCTGGTCGTCGAGGGCCCGGGCGTTGAGCGCGGCGCGCAGGTTCGCCCCGTCATCCGTGGAGACCACCACCAACGCCTGGCAGGTCGCCACCGAGGCGGCCCGCAGCGTCTCCTCCTGCGCGGCGTCACCCACCACCAGCGGTACGCCGAGCCGCCGGGCCAGCCCGGCACCGCGCGCGTCCGCGCTCTTGTCGATCGCCACCACCTCGACGCCGAAGTCGTTGAGCTGGGCCATCACCCGGGTGCCGATGTTGCCGAGCCCGACCACCACCACATGCCCGGAACGCTCCGGCAGGATCCGACCGGTGTGCAGGGCCAGTCGGGCGTTCACCACCCCGTCCACCACCACCGCCGTGATCAGCGGGATCAGCGCCAGCCCGGCGAGGTTCAGCACCACCTGCATGACCTGCTCGGCGGCCGACTTGGCGGGGTCCGGATCCTGCCCGGTGAGGGTGGTGACGAGCGTCAGGTAGAGCGCGTCGCCCCAGCCGACGTGCGCCGCGTTGGCGTACAGCCCGCCCAGGGCGGCCACCATGGCGAGCAGCACCAGCACCGCGATCCCGATCTTCCGGGTGGCGAAGCTGCGGATCGCCCGGAGCACCACCGCCACCGGCCGCCGCCGACGCCGCGCCCGGACCAGCCGCCGCGCGGCCAGCTCGGTCCCGGCGGGCCGACCGACCGCCTCGGCGAGCACCACGTCGGCGGCCCGGTCGTCGGCCGGGAGCACCAGGTCCTGCTGGGCGTCGCGGGTGTCGGCCACCCCGCAGACGATCTCACTGGGGCGTACGTCGTCGCGCCGAGCCACGTAGAGGGTGCGTCCGCCGTGCCGGAAGTGCGTCGGCGCGACCTCGCCGAGCGCGGCGGCCACGAAGGCCGGCGCGGCCATCGAGGCGTCGGAGAGCACCGCCGAGTCGGGGAAGATCTGCCGGACACCGTTGGCCAGGCCGGTGTTGAACATCCGCACCACCAGGCGCAGCCGGGGCTCCACCTCCTGCGCGCAGAGCGCCGCGTGCATGTTTCCCACGTCGTCCTGGTGCAGCAGGGCCAGCCCGGCGGCGTCGACCAGCCCGGCCCGGCGGAACGTGACCTCGTCCAGCCGGTCGGCCCGGATCACCTCGATGCCCGGCAGGTCACGGCCGTCCGGGCCGGGAGAACGCCGACGCTCCGGCACGATCAGGGTGATCCTCACCCGGCCGGACTGTGTCTCGCCGGCCAGCATGGTCCGCACCACCCAGTAGGCGAGCGGGTCCTGCCCGCAGATCACGTAGTGCGCCCGGGACTCCCCGTTGACCCGCAACCGGCGGCTGGCCCGCAGGGCCCGATCGAGCAGCGGCTCCGCCATGCCCCGCATGGTAGTCAGTCGGTCGCGGCCCGCGCAGTCCGTCATGATCGTGGCCGCCGCGTCGCGGCATGTCCCGGTCGGCGACGGGTAGGGCAGCGGCATGCAGACCTTCCTGCCGTACCCGGACTTTCTGGCCAGCGCCCGGGCGCTGGACCAACGACGGCTCGGCAAGCAGCGGGTGGAGGCGATCCAGGTGCTACGCGGGCTGACCTGGCCGACGTACGGCTGGCGCAACCACCCGGCGGTGAAGATGTGGGCCGGGTACGAGGAGGCCCTGACCCGGTACGGGCTGGACATCTGCTCGGTCTGGTGCGCGGCCGGCCGGGCCGACACCTGCGCCACCACGTTGACGGTCGACCTGGCCGCCGCGTGCGGCGTCGAGCAGGTCCGCACCCAGCAGGAACTCGCCGTCGCCGGGGAACTGCCGCCGTGGCTCGGCCGAACCGAGGTGCACCTGAGCCACCGCTCGTCGCTGCTGCGCAAGGACCCGACGCACTACCGGCCCATCTTCGGCGACGACGTTCCCGACGACCTGGAGTACGTCTGGCCGACCTCCGACCGCCCCCGCCGCTGCCTGTCCTGACCTGAGGAGCACACTGGGCCGGGAGGTCAGATGACGCTGTCGCAGTTGGCCGGACGGTTCATCGGCGTACGTCGGCACCGGGTCGACCCCGGCGGGGGTGGCGCCCCCCGCGTGCCGGGTCCGGTCGACGCCGTGGTCGTCGGCGGTGGCATCGCCGGCATGTCCGCGGCGGTGGTGCTCGCCGAACGCGGCGTCGAGGTGACCGTGCTGGAGGCCGCACCCACCCTGGGCGGCCGGCTCGGTGCCTGGCCGGAAACCCTCGCCGACGGGACCGATCAGGTCAACGAGCACGGCTTCCACGCCTTCTTCCGGCAGTACTACAACTGGCGCAACATCCTGCGCCGGGTCGATCCGGCGCTGCGGTTCCTGCGGGCCGTCCCCGGCTATCCGGTGCTCAGCGCCGAGTGGCCGACCGAGGAGTTCGGCCGGCTACCCCCCGCGCCGCCGGCGAACCTGCTCACCCTGCTCGCCCGTAGCCCCAGCCTGCGCCTGCGCGACCTGCGCCGGATGGATCGGGACGCGGCCCTGCCGCTGCTGACGTACGACCCGGTACGCACCTACGCCGAGTTCGACCACACCACCGCCGACGACCTGCTCGACTCGCTGCGGCTGCCCGACCGGGCCCGGGCGATGCTCTTCGAGGTCTTCTCCCACTCGTTCTTCAATCACGAGGCGGAGATGTCGGCCGCCGAGATGATCGCGCAGTTCCACTTCTACCTGCTCGGCAACCCGGAAGGGCTCGCCTTCGACTGCCCAGACGAGGACTACGCCAGGTCGATCTGGGAGCCGCTGACCCGGCACGTCGAGCGGCAGGGCGGCCGGATCCGCACCGGCGAGCCGGTCACCGGTCTGCATCGCGATCCCGACGGCTGGCAGGTGCACAGCACGCACGGCACGTACCGGGCCGGGCACGTCGTGCTCGCCGTCGACCCGCCCGCACTCGCCGCCCTGGTCGCGGACTCGCCGTCGCTTGTCGAGCAGGCCCCGGCGCTGGCGGCGGCGATGCCCGCGTACGGTCGGCCCGGCCCGCCGTACGCGGTCGCCCGCTACTGGTGCGACGGCGACGTCGATCCCCATCGGGCGATCTTCAGCGGGGTGTCCCGACAGGCCACGTTGGACTCGGTCACGCTGTACCACCGGCTGGAGCGCGAGTCCCGCCGCTGGGCCGAGCGCGCCGGCGGCTCGGTGATCGAGCTGCACGCGTACGCCTGCGAGCCGGACGTGCCCGCCACCGAGCTGGCCGAGCGGATGCGTGCCGAACTGGCGGTGCTCTGGCCGGAGACGGCCCGGCTGCGGGTACGCGAAGTGCGGGCCCGGGTCGAGGCGAAGGCGCCCGCCTTCACGCCGGGCAGCCACGCCTGGCGTCCGGGGGTCCGCACCGACGCGACCGGCCTCTACCTGGCCGGCGACGGCATCAGCACCGACTTTCCCAGCGCCCTGATGGAGCGGGCGGCGGCCACCGGCATCCTCGCGGCGAACCACATCCTGCGCGCCGAGGGTGGTGCCGCCGAACCGCTGCACTCGATCCGGCCGCGTGGTCTGCTCGCCCGACGCTGACCTCCAGGAGCGGCGCTCACCGCCGACCGGGCCATCGAAATGCGTTGCCGCCTCACCTCGGCCGCACCTACCGTGATCGCGCAAGGTCAACCGCCGATCCGGGAGTACCTCATGTCAAGGCCGTACGCCGCCACCACCGCCGTGTCGGCGGGACGGCCGGGCTCGCGGATGCCCGGCGGTTGGCGCACCGAACGCCCCCAGGGTGACCGCTCCGGCTGACGCGTACCGCCGCCCGCCGAGCCGCCCACCCGTGCCCGGGGTCGGGCGCTCGCCGCCGTCCGCCCCTACGTCCGTCACCGTTCGTGGAGGGAGACACCGGTGGACGCCGTCCTCGTCATCAACGCCGACCTCGGCCCGCTGCACCGGGTCACCGTCCAGCACGCGATCCGGATGCTCTGCCGCCGGGTCGCCGAGATCCACGAGGCCGTACCGGACCGGGTCATCGGGGTGTTCCCGGTGCCCCGGGTGGTCCGGCTGGTGCGTTACGTGGTGACCCGCTGGCGGATGCGTGCCGGCCCGGCATGGTCCCGGGCCGGGGTGTTACGCCGCGACGGCAGGTGCTGCGCGTACTGCGACGGGCCGGCCGACACCATCGACCACGTGCTGCCCCGCTCGCGCGGCGGCCGGAACACCTGGAAGAACACGACGGCCGCCTGCTACGCCTGCAACCAGCGCAAGGGGGACCGTACGCCGGCCGAGGCGGGCATGCCGCTGCGGCGCGTACCTGTCGTACCGAGCTGGACGGCGCTGGCCGGGCGGTGACGGGCCGGCCGGCGGGCACAGGGGGCGGCGTCGGGTTTCGCCCGGCGCGGCGCCCGCCGGCCCCCGGCCTGTCGGTCCGGGTGGCCCGGTCTCAGGCCGGCGGTGTCCAACCGAATCGCGGTCCGCGGCGCTCGTGGAAGGCCGCCACGCCCTCCCGAGCCTCGTCACTGGCCCGCACCTGCCCGTGCCACCAGGCCATCCGATCCTCGTCCGCCCGCCCGTCGACGATCTCCTTGGCGGCGGCGACGCTGAGCTGCGAACGCTCGGCGATCACGCCGGTGAGGCTGTCGACCCGGGCGGCCAGGTCGACGCCGGGCAGCACCTCGTCGACCAGCCCGATCCGCAGCGCCCGGTCGGCGTCCACCAACTCGCCGGTGAACAGCAGGTACTTTGCCGCCGCCGGACCGATCAGCCGGGCCAGCCGGTGGGTGGTGGGCGCCGGGTAGACCAGCCCCAGCCGGGCCGGCGGTACGCCGAAACGGGCGTCGGCCGCGGCTATCCGCAGGTCACAGGCGACCGCCAACTGGCAGCCGCCACCGACGCAGGCACCGTGGACGGCGGCCACCGTCGGCTTGGCGAAGCTGGCCAGCCGTTCCTCGGCCACCACGGCGATGCTGCCGTCGCCGGCCGCCAGCAGCTCGTCCAGGTCGCTGAGATCCGCACCGGCGCAGAAGGTGCCGTCGGCACCGGTGAGCACCACGACGCGGACCGCCGGGTCGGCCTCCAGTCCGTCGAGCAGCGTCGGCAGCCGTCGCCACATGGCGGGGGTCATCGCGTTACGCCGGCCCGGATTGCGGATCACCACCGTGGCCACCGCATCCGCGACCTCGACCACCAGGTTCGCGTCCGTCACCGCCCACCATCCCCTCGCCGCACCACGCCGTACGCCACCTGCGGCGACCTTAGCGACGTCTGCTCCCCGCCGGGCCGGATGGGTCGGTCCGGCCGACGACCACCGCTGTACGCCTGAGCGCAGCCCGGCATTCACCTCGGGGCCGCCCGCGCCACCTAACGTCACCGTGCGCGCACGTCGTAGCCGGCACGAGTGAGCAGGTGGTCATGCCATCCACACCCACGGTCAGCGTGGTCATCCCCACCTTCGCCCGCCCGGCGTTGGTGAGCCGCGCGGTGCGCAGCGCGCTCGCGCAGACCGTCACCGACATCGAGGTGATCGTCGTGGTCGACGGTCCGGACGAGGACACCGGCAAGGCCCTCGCCGAGATCGGCGACCCCCGGCTGCGCGTGGTCGACCTGCCTGGCAAGGGCGGCGCGCCCAACGCCCGCAACACCGGCGTACGTGAGGCGCGTGCCCCCTGGACCGCCCTGCTCGACGACGACGACGAGTGGCTGCCCACCAAGCTCGCCGCGCAGCTGGAGCTGGCCCGCAGCGCCACGGTCGGCAGCCCGATCATCGCCAGCCGGCTGATCAACAAAACGCCCCGGGCGCAGTTCGTGATGCCCCGGCGGCTGCCGGAGCCGGGCGAGCCGATCTGCGAGTACCTCACGCTGCGGCGCGGACTGTTCCACGGCGACGGGTTCATCCAGACCTCGACCATCATGGCGCCGACCGAGCTGCTGCGCCGGGTGCCGTTCACCGTCGGGCTGCGCCGGCAGCAGGAACTGGACTGGACCGTACGCGCGATGAGCCACCCGGACGTCGAGCTGCTGGTCGCCGCCGAGCCGCTGGTGCTCTGGCACCAGGACGAGGACCGGCCACGGATCAGTCTCAGCTCGCCGTGGGAGGCCCAGCTCGAGTGGCTCCGCGGGATCCGACCACTGATCACCCCACGGGCGTACGCGGCGATCACGATGAGCATCATCAGCTCGATGGCCGCGCCCACCCGCAGCTTCCGGGTCTTCCGGCTGCTGCTCGCCGAGGCGCGCCGGCACGGGCGGCCCGGCCTCGTCGACTACCTGACGTTCCTGCAGATCTGGGTGCTTCCGCCGCAGCTGCGGCACCGGGTACGCGACCGGATCCTCGGCTCTGGCCGGCGCGGCGGTCCGCCCTCGCCGGGACAGCCCGCCAGCACCGAGCCCGATGCCGGCCGGCGAGCGCCAGGTGGCGCGGCGACCGACGCGGCGGGGACCGCCGCCGGCACGACGACGGGAACGGCTGGGACGCCGGGGATCGGGGCCGATGTCCGGCGATAGGGTCGCCGTGATCTGGCGCAGCTGCCTGCTACCGGGCTCGGAGACGTTCGTCCGCAACCAGGCCGACGCGCTGCCCACCTGGCGTCCGGTCTACCTGGGTGCCGTCCGGGTGGTCTCACCGCTGTCCCGGGACAGCGACGTGGTGCTGTGCCCGGACACGCCGCGTGGCCGCCGCGAGTGGCTGCGGTTGCGGTTGACCGGCGGGTCACCCCGGCTACGGCGGCTGCTGGCCCGGCTGCGCCCCGGGGTGGTGCACGCGCACTTCGGCGGCGACGGCTGGTTGGTCAGCCGGGCCGCCGAACAGCTGGGCATTCCGCTGGTCGTCACCCTGCACGGCCTCGACGTCACCCGGCAGGCGGCGGCGCCCGGTCCGCGCGGCGCTCGGCACCGGCGGAACCTGCGGACCATGTTCGGTCGGGCCGCGCTGATCCTGGCCGTCTCCGGGGCGATCCGGGACCGGGCGGTGGCGCTGGGAGCGGATCCGCACAAGATCCGCGTGCACCACACCGGGGTGCCGGTGCCACCGGAGCCGGCCGCCGGACCGAAGCGGTGGGACGTCGTGTTCGTCGGCCGGTTCGTGGAGAAGAAGGGGATCGAGGATCTCGTCGAGGCGCTGGGCATGCTCTCCGAACTGCGGCCCCGGGTGCTGCTGGTCGGCACCGGGCCGCTGCACGAGCGGGTACGCGCCCGCGCCGCACAGTTGGGCGTGGACGCGACGTTTGCCGGCGCGCTGCCACCGCCCGAGGTGATGCGGCACATCGCCGAGGCCCGGCTGCTCGCGGCACCGTCGCGCACCGCGTCGGACGGCGACACCGAGGGCCTGCCCACCACCATCCTGGAGGCGTTCAGTCTCGGCGTGCCGGTCGTCTCGACCTACCACAGTGGTATCCCCGAGGCGGTCACCCACGAGGCCAACGGCCTGCTCTGCGCGGAAGGCGACCGGCCCGCCCTCGCCGCCAACCTCCGCCGCCTGCTCACCGACGCTCCACTGCGCGACCACCTCGGCAAGGCCGCCCGCCACCGCGCCGAGACCGACTTCGACCTGCACCAGCAGACCCGCCGCCTCGAATCCCTCTACGACTCCCTGCTGCCCCCACCCTGACCTAGCCCCGCCGATCATGCAGTTGTGGTCGTCTTTTCACCACTCTCACCCCCATTTGTCGCTGCCACAACTGCATGATCGCGGTCAGGGGTAGGACCGTCAGTCGGTGGGTCGGAGGCGGCGGACGGCGGACCGGGCGGTGCGGGCACCGGCCAGCAGGAGCCGTCCGGCCCGCGCGGTGGGGGTGCCGTGCAGCAGTGCGACGATCCGGCGCAGCCGTTTGACCTCGTCGTCGCACTCGGTCAAGGTCCGTTCGTACCACTCCTGAAGCGCGCGCGCCTCGGACAGCTCGCGGGCCAGCCGGTCCCGGTCCGTCAGCAGTTCCCGCCAGCCGCCGGCAGCCGCGCCCACCACCTGGTCCACCGACGTCCCCGGCTCCCGACCGGACATCGTGGTCAGCATGGCGGCCAGCTCACCGGCCGGCCAGAGGTCCGCCAGTCCGGCGTCGACCAGCCGGGACGCCAGCCGCCGCAGCACCACCAGCGGCTCGGCGGCCTCGGTAGATCGGTGCCAGGTGCCGGCCGGGGTGACGACCACGGCGTCCGCGGGCATCCCCGCCGCCGCACCGCGCTGCCAGGCGGTGAGCAGCGCCCGCACCGCCGGCAGGTCCCGGCGCAACGTCGCGGCCACCACCAGATCCTCGACGGTACGCCCCGACGGGACGGTCCCGTCGTCGGCGAACCGCCACCCGCCCGCCGGATCGCGGCGCACCTCCCGGAGCCGACCGTCCAGCACCAGCAGCGCCGCGGGCGGCACCGCCCCGGCTCGGTCAGCCTCAGGCTGGGCGCGCGCGGCGGGCTGATCCGCCGGGGTCGACGGACCCGGCAGGCGTTCGCCGAGCAGCACCCAGGCCGGCGCGAGTTCGACGGCGATCCCGTTCCGGACGGCGGATCCGGCCAGCCGAGCCGGGTCGGCCAGCGGCGGTGCGGCCGGCACCGGGCCACCACCTCCGGTGCCGCGGTCACGCGTTCCGCCGTCGCCGTCGCCGAGTTCGGCCAGGTCGCCGGGGACGGCCTGATTGCCGAGCAGGGGCTGGTCGCCGGGGACGGCCCGATTGCCGAGCACGGCCGGGTCACCGAACACGGCCGGGTCACCGAACACGGCCGGGTCGCCGAGCACGGCCTGGAGGAAGCCGGTCAGGTCCGGGTCGGCCAGCAGTTCCGGGTCGAGCAGAGCGGCCGGCGCGACCGGCGACGGGAAGGCCGCCCAGGCACCGCCGATCCGCAGGCCCGACGCCGTCAGCCGGGCCCGCAGCCGGGCCGGGCCGGCCGGGCGGGTGTCGTCGTACTCGTCGAACGACCCCCAGTCGGAGTCGGTGCTCGGCGGTGGCGACGCCAGCAACCGGTGCAGCCCGAGCGGGTTCTCGGCCCCGAGCAGCAGCCGACCGCCGGGCCGCAGCACCGACACCAGCAGGTCGAACGCCTCGCCCCAGGACAGCTGCGTCCCCTCGACCGAACCGAGGCGCGCCAGCCCGTCCAGGGCGACCACGCTGTCGTACGCGGCGGTGCCGGCGAGCTTCTCCGGGCCGCCACAGCACACCCGCACCCCGGTCGATCCGGCGTAGCGGGCAGCCAGCGCCTCGGCGTCGGGCAGTCCTCGGACCAGCACGGTCAGGTCGGCCGAGGGCAGCGCGTCGAGCAGCTCGGGGTCGTGTGGCCCGACCACCAGCGTGCGGCCGGACGCGACGGACAACAGGGCCGCCAGCCCCGGACCGCGTACCGGGCCGGGGCCGTGCGCGCCGTCGAGATCAGACCAGCCGAGCATCTCGCCACCGAGCAGGTGCACCTCACTCATCGCGCCACCTCGCTGCGCTCGGCGTCACGACGAGCCACCCCGCCGCGCTGAATGATTCGCTCGCTGCGCTCGCTCATCGGCCAACCTCCGTGCCCTGGTGCTCGTCGACGGATCGGACCGTGGGGGCCTGGTGCCGCCCGGTGGGCTCGGGCCAGCGGAACAGCCGGCGCAGCTCGGCCGGTGCCAGCAGCCGGTCGGCTCCCAACTCGGCGACGGCCAGGGCACGGGCGGCGTCCGGGTCGACCTGCGGGCCATGCAGGCTCGCCCACTGGCGCCGGATCCGCGGCTGACCACCCCAGATCGGCACCTCACCGGCCAGCTGCATCGGATCGCCGTAGACGGCCGGCTCACAGCCGGCCAGGATGCCGTAGAAGACCGCGCTGCACAGCCGGTTCGAGGCGACCCGACGATGCCGGCGCAGCTCGGCCAGTTGCCGGTGCAGGAAACCCGGGTCGAGGTCACGCCACCGACCACCCCGGTAGCCGTGGCAGATCACCCGGAAGCCGGCCCGCTCGTAGTGCTGGCGTACCCGGGTGGATCGGTACTCCTGCCAGTAGAGGCAGACCGTCACCGGCCCCGGTTCGACGGCCCGGATCTCGTCGACCAGCCGGTCGTGGTCACCGACGACCCGCTGCCCCTCCCAGCCGTGGAAGGGGTACCAGATGGTGCCCTCCCGCCGTCGCGGGTCGTCCGGCTCCATCGCCAGCAGGTACGCCCACGGAGCGCCGACCACGTACGTCTGTCGGCGCCCCAGGGACCAGGCCCGCCGCCGGGTCCGCTCCGACCACAGGAACAGCGGTACGCCGGGTACGAACTCGTGGTCGTACGCCATGCCGTCGCCGATGTTCCAGCCGTGCTGGAGGTAGCCGTGGACGCGGGGCGGATCCCGGTCGTCGAGCCCGCAGTAGCGGGCCAGCACGTGGGAGTGCCCGTAGTAGTGGTTGGCATGGTGCACGGTGGCGGGCGCCCCTGGTCGTGGTGACGGGTCACGGCGTGACGGGTGGAGGCGGAGCCTAACCGGCCCGTCTGAACACCCGGCCACGCCGAGATGTCCGCCCGGTGTGCCATGCGTGATACGGATGGAGCCCCCGGCCGGGATCGAACCGGCGACATCCCGCTTACAAGGCGGGTGCTCTGGCCAGCTGAGCTACAGGGGCGTTGTGTCGTGGCCAGCATAGCGACCGACGTCCGGTTTTCCTGCTCGGCAGGGGTCCCGAGCATGGGAAACGTCAACATCCCGACCCGTGGACGTCGATTCGTGTCCGACCGTGCCCGAGTGACCGGAATGCGAATGCTTCGGAAGTACCGGTCGACGGTGGACCTTGGCATTGCGGCGAAAGCCGTTTACCGTGCAGTGACACGGCCGACACGGGTTCGCCCCGCGCTGGCCGTGGCGCCGGTACGGGCACCCGTGCCGGTCGCTCCTTCACTCGGATCGTCCGGCACGTTCCTGCCGGTGAAAGGAAGCGTCCCCCCTCATGGCTACGGTCACCTACGCGAAGGCGTCCCGGATCTACCCGGGCACCGAACGCCCCGCGGTCAACCAGCTCGACCTCCAGATCGGCGACGGCGAGTTCCTCGTCCTCGTCGGCCCCTCCGGCTGTGGTAAGTCCACCAGCCTGCGCATGCTCGCCGGCCTGGAGGACGTCGACGACGGCGCGATCTACATCGACGACCGGGACGTCACCCACCTGCCGCCGAAGGCCCGCGACATCGCGATGGTCTTCCAGAACTACGCCCTCTACCCGCACATGACGGTGTACGAGAACATGGCGTTCGCGCTCAAGCTGCGCAAGACCTCCAAGTCCGAGATCGACCGGCGGGTCAAGGAGGCGGCGGCGCTGCTCCAGCTGGAGGAGTACCTCAGCCGCAAGCCGAAGGCGCTCTCCGGCGGTCAGCGCCAGCGGGTCGCGATGGGCCGGGCCATCGTCCGGGAGCCGCAGGTCTTCCTGATGGACGAGCCGCTGTCGAACCTCGACGCCAAGCTGCGGGTGCAGACCCGTACGCAGATCGCGTCGCTGCAGGCCAAGCTCGGCATCACCACCGTCTACGTGACCCACGACCAGGTCGAGGCCATGACCATGGGCCACCGGGTCGCGGTCATGCTCGACGGCGTGCTCCAGCAGGTCGACACCCCGCGGACGCTCTACGACACCCCGGCCAACGTCTTCGTCGCCGGCTTCATCGGCTCGCCCGCCATGAACATCAAGACCGTCCCGTTCAGCGAGCAGGGCGCGTCGTTCGCGGAGATGTCCGTGCCGCTGACCCGCGAGCAGGTCGAGGCGGCGAGCGCCGAGGGCGGCAACGGCAAGGTGACCGTGGGCTTCCGTCCGGAGGACTGCGACATCGTCAGCCCGACCGAGGGCGGCATGCCGGTCGTGGTCGAGCTGGTCGAGGACCTGGGCTCCGACGCCAACGTCTACGGCCACGCCGCGCTCGACGGCGCCTCCGAGCGGTTCGTGGTCCGCACCGACCGTCGGCAGATGCCGAAGCTCGGCGACACGATCTTCGTGAGGCCGCGTACCGGCCAGAGCCACGTCTTCCACTCCGCCACCGGGAAGCGCATCTGACGTAGCAACAGCGAAGGGGCGGTCCGCCGATGGCGGGCCGCCCCTTTCGCGTACGCGCTGCGGTTCTCAGCCCTCGACGGCCCGGCGGCGCGCCACCTCGGCCAGCGTGACCGCGGCGGCCACGCTGGCGTTCAGCGACTCCACCTCGGAAATCATCGGAATGCTGACGGTGAGGTCGCAGGTCTGCCCGACCAGGCGGGACAGCCCCCGTCCCTCCGAGCCGACCACCACGACCAGCGGGCCGACGGCGGCCTCCAGGTCGTACAGGTCCGTCTCCCCGTCGGCGTCCAGGCCGACCACCACGAACCCGGCGTCCCGGCAGGCCTTCAGCGACCGGGTGAGGTTGGTCACCTGGGCCACCGGCACCCGGGCCGCCGCGCCCGCGCTGGTCCGCCAGGCGGTCGCGGTGATGCCGGCCGCCCGCCGCTCGGGTACGAAGACACCCTGCGCGCCGAACGCGGCGGCGGAGCGGATGACCGCGCCGAGGTTACGCGGATCGGTCACCCCGTCCAGCGCCACCAGCAGCGGTGCCGGCTGTTCCAGCGCGGCAGCGACCAGGTCCTCGAACGGCTCGTACGCGAATGGCGGCACCTGGAGACCGACGCCCTGGTGCAGCACGCCCCCGGTCATCCGGTCCAGCTCGGCCCGGCTGACCTCCAGGATCGCGATACCCCGGTCGGCGGCGGTCCGGACGATCTCCTTGACCCGGTCGTCGAGGTCGATGCCCAGCGCGGTGTAGAGCGCGGTCGCCGGCACCTGGGTACGCAGCGCCTCCAGCACCGGGTTGCGGCCCACCAACAGTTCCGGGGAGTCCTTCGCCGGGTTGGACTTGCGCCCCGGCGCGACCCGGGGGCCGCTGCGCCCAGCGGGCTGCTTACCGCGCGCCGGCTTGGCGTTGGCCGTGCCCCGGCCACCACCCTTGCCCCAGGTGGTGTCCTTGCTGCCGGGCTGGCCGATCTTCGGGGCCCGCCCCTCCTCGGCCGCCGCCCGGCGCTCCTTCTCCTGCTTCCACGCGGTGCGCTGCGGCAGCTTCTCGGTGCCCGAGTACGCCTTGTGCCAGGGACGCTCGTCGGCCGGCAACGTCCGGCCACGCCCGGCGAGGGAGTCCCGGTTCTTGCCGCCGGACCCCTTCGGGGCACTGGCCTTCGACGCCACCCGGCGACCACGGCGCTGCGAATTGCCGGCCATCAGTCCTGCTCTCCAATAGTCCAACGCGGCCCCTGTGGGGTGTCCTCGACCACCACTCCGGCCTGCTTGAGTTGATCCCGCAGCGCGTCCGCGGCGGCCCAGTCCTTGCGGACCCGGGCCTGCGCGCGCTGTTCCAGAGCCAGGGCGATCAGGGAGTCCACCACACCACGGAGGTCGCTCGCCCGGGCTCCGCCGGTCCAGGCCGGGTCGAGGGGGTCGACCCCGAGGATATCCAGCATCGCGCGCACGCTGGCGAGCGTGGTGCGCACGGTCACATCGTCCCCGCCGGCCAGCGCGTTGTTGCCGTCCCGCAGGACCTCGTGCAGCGCCGCCAGCGCGGCCGAGGTGTTCAGGTCGTCGTCCATCGCCGCGGCGAACGCGGCCGGCAACTCGCCGGGCGCACCCGCGCCGACCCGTTCCACGGCCCGCGTCACGAAGCCCTCGATCCGCCGGTACGCGACGGCCGCCTCGCGCAGCGCCTCCTCCGAGTAGTCGATCCGCGAACGGTAGTGGGCGGCCACGTAGTAGTAGCGCAGCTCGACCGGGCGGACCCCGAGGCTGGCGACGTAGTCGAGGTCGAGGGCGTTGCCCAGCGACTTGCCCATCTTGGTCCCGCCGATGCCGAGCAGGCCGTGGTGCACCCAGTACCGGGCGAAGGGCAGGCCGGCGGCCTGAGACTGGGCCAGCTCGTTCTCGTGGTGCGGGAAGGTCAGGTCGAGCCCGCCGCCGTGGATGTCGAACTCCGCGCCCAGGTAGCGCCAGCACATCGCCGAGCACTCGATGTGCCAGCCGGGTCGGCCCCGCCCCCACGGCGACGGCCAGTAGGCGTCCGCCGGCTCGTCCGGCTTGGCGCCCTTCCAGAGCGCGAAGTCGCGCGGGTCGCGCTTGCCCCGGTCCGGTGCGTCACCGGCGGACTGCATGTCGTCGGGCGACTGGTTGGACAACGCACCGTACGACGGCCACGAGCACACGTCGAAGTACACGTCGCCCGAGCCGTCGGTGGCCGGGTAGGCGTGCCCCCGCTCGATCAGCAACGCGATCAGATCGTGCATCTCGGGGATGTGACCGGTGGCGCGTGGCTCGTAGGTGGGCGGCAGCACGTTCAACGCCCGGTACGCCTCGGCGAGCTTCAACTCGTTGGCGTACGCGATCGACCAGAACGGGCGCTCCTGCTCCTGCGCCTTGACCAGGACCTTGTCGTCGATGTCGGTCACGTTGCGGATGAAGGTGACCTGGAAACCGGCCGCCGACAGCCAGCGACGCAACACGTCGTAGTTGACGCCGGAGCGAAGATGACCGATGTGCGGCGGTGCCTGGAGGGTGAGACCACACAGGTAGACCCCCACCTTGCCGGCTTCCCGCGGGACGAAGTCCCGCACCGATCGGGTGGCGGTGTCATACAGGCGTAGCGTCACCGTACAAGGGTAGCCGTCCGCTGTTGCCCGCTCGGCCCGAGCCTGGTAGCGCCCGGCCGCTGCACGCCTGCCGATGCCGCCCCCGCTGGCCGTACGCTGCTGGTCGTGAGCACTCCAGCGACGCCCGGTCCGGCCCCACGGCCGGCGGTGCCGGACGGTTCGGTGCCAGCCGGGTCGATGCCAGCCGGGTCGGTGCCGGGCGGATCGGCGGCGGGCGGCGAGACCTCCCAGACTCTGGATCGGGGGCTGCGGCTGCTGCACCTGGTGGCGGAGGTTCCGGGCGGCTTGACCGTCAGCGAGGCCGCGAGCCGGTTGGGCATCGGTCGGGCCGCCGTCTACCGGCTGGTCGGGCCACTGGCCGGGCACGGCATGCTGCGGCGTGACGCCGCCGGCCGGCTGCGCCTGGGTGCCGGGGTGCTGCACCTGGCTCGGCGTGCCCAGCCGCTGCTCGCCGAGGGTGCGTTGCCCGCGCTGCGGCGGCTGGCCGAACAGGCCGGAGCCACCGCGCACCTCACGGTGGTGGAGGGTGGCGAGGGGGTCGCGCTGGCGGTGGTCGAGCCGAGTTGGACGTCGTTCCACGTCGCGTACCGGACCGGGGCTCGGCACCCGCTGGAGCGGGGTGCCGCCGGACGGGCGATCCTGGCCGGCCGGTCAGGCGACGCCGGGCCGGTGAGCACCGAGGGTGAGCTGCAACCGGGCGCGTACGGGGTGGCCGCCCCGGTGCTCGGGGTACCCGGCCTGGAAGCGAGCGTCGGGGTGGTGGCCCTGGCCCCGCTGGACGCCGACGCCGTCGGCGCCGAGGTCCTCGCGGCGGCGACGGCTGTCGCGGCCGCCCTCCGCTGATCCAGGGTCGGCCCGGTGATCGGCGAGGGCCCCGCCGACCCGACGGTCGACGGGGCCCTACCGCTCGCCCGGGCCCTTACGGCCGGGCGTTCGGCTTGAGCGGAGTGGTCACCGCCGCGTACGCGTCGACGATGCCGTACCCGTAGAAGCCGTTGAAGTTGAGCCCACCCGCGCAGAACGCGTCGTAGGTCTCGTCGAGGCCCTCGTCGCGGTACTGCTGGAGCCTCGGCTGCGGGCAGGGACGCTCCGCGGCCGTCCGGTACAGGTGCTGCTCGACCAGGTCCGGGTGCATGCCGTAGCCGGCCCGACCCTGCTGCTTGCCGTAGCGGCTGACGATCAGCGCGGCGACGCCCGACGCGTGCGGCGCCGCCATCGAGGTGCCCTGCAGGTAGCGGTAGTAGCCGCAGTCACCGTTGCTCTTGCAGTCCTTGAAGACCCGGTCCGCCACCCGCGCGTCGATGTTGCCGTCCGCGTCGACGATCGGGTCCGGGATCGTCGCCGAGATCGGCTGCTGCTGGAGAACGTGCTTGGGGTAGGTCGAGAGGATCCGATTGGCCTGGGCGCCGAAGGTCGGCGTGCCGAATCCGTCCAGCGAGAAACCGCCCGGCGCGGCCACCGAGATCTGCTCCGTGCCGTAGTTCGAGAAGTGCGCCTTGCGCTCCGACGGGCCGACGGAGGACACCCCGATGACGTGTGGGCCCTCGACCGGCAGGTCCCAGCAGCTGTCATTGTCGATCTCCCGTGGGTACGCGGGGATCGGCCCGTAGTCAGGGCTGGACGTGTCGGTCCGCGGCGCTCCGAGATCCTCGTGGTTGTTGCCAAGTGCGCCGACCAACGTGACGCCCCGGTTGTGCGCGAAGGTCAACGCTCGCTTCATCGCCTTGATGATGGCTCGCTGCTCGGCCTGGGCCTCGGGCGAGTCGGCCGGGTTGGCCCGGCAGTTGTAGAGCCACGGATCGACGTAGAAGGACATGTTCACCACGTCGAGGCCCGACTTGCCGGCGTGCACCAGCGACCTGACGACCGGCTCCAGGAAGAAGTACCCGGAGTCCTGCCCACCCTTGAGCTGGACGATCGAGACCTTGGGAGCGACACCCGACACACCCATGCCGTTCGCCGCCGCGCCGATCGTGCCCGCGACGTGGGTGCCGTGTCCGTTGTCGTCGGTGCCCACCGGGTCGAGGCAGCTGGGTACCTCGCAGGGACCGTCGACGTCGGTCATGTCCGGTGCGAAGTTGCGGGACAGGCGCCAGTCGAAGTTCGGTGCGAGGTCCGGGTGACTGGCGTCGACGCCGGTGTCCAACACACCGACGAGCACTCGCCGGTCGCCGGGTTCGACCTTGCGGGAGTCGTCGGCCCGGATCATGTCCAGGCCCCACAGCTTCTCGTCGAGGGGGTCCATCTTCTTCCCCCGCGCCCGGCTCGTCGCGGCGCCACCAGCCTTGGCGGCGGAGGCACGGGCCGCAGCGGCCGGGGCCGGGCCTTCCTGCTCGACCGGGTCCGCCTTCGGCTTGCGGCCGATGGCCCGCTGCTCGGTGGCACCGACAAGTGTTCCGGCGGCGAGGACCTGGCGCGGGAAGTCGGTCCGATCGCTGACCACCCGGTAGATGCCGACCTCGTCGGCTCGGTCAACCACCGTGCCGCCCGCGGCGCGGATCGCGGCGAGCGCCGCGTCGGTGGAGACGCCGTCCTCGGCGACCACGGTGAAGGTCCGCAGGTCCGCCGGTTCGGCGCTGGCGGGCACTCCCAGACCCGTGACCGTGAGTGTCAGTGCCGTCGCGGTCGCGACGGCACCGACGGTGAAGCGCTTGCTCACCACATCGAATCCTCTCGTTGAGGGACGTGGCGTCATCAGACATCAATGCTTGAGGTTCCGCCAGAGCACTGCCGGATAAACGGCGGAAGATCCGCTTCGCCGGAAAGATCAGCCAGCACGCTGGGCAGCTCGGTCAACGTGGTGATCACGGCGTCCGGCACCACATTCGCCGGCAACCGCTCGCCTCGGCGATTCAGCCACACGGTCCGCAGGCCGGCCCGCTGTGCCCCGACCACGTCGTGAGCCGGGTTGTCGCCGACGTGCACCACCTGTGCCGGGTCCGCTCCGGCGGCAGCACACACCGCCGCGTAGAAATCCGGGGCCGGTTTCTTCGGCACGCCGTCGCAGTGCGCGTACACCGCGAAGGCGAACTCGCCGACGAGGCCGCAGCGTTCGGCGCGGCTGTTGCCGTTGGTGGCGAAGCCCAGCGTCCAGCGTTGGCGCAGCACGGCCAGCGCCGGCAGCGTGTCGGCGAACGGCCGGGTCAGCGCGAAGCGGCGGGCGAAGAAGAGCGCGCTGATCTCGTCGAGGTGGGCACCGAGCCCTGCCCGATTCAACGACCGGGCCAGCGCGGCCTTCCGGACTTCCCACACCGGTGCTGCGGCGTTCGCGCCGAGGGCCAGGTGCCAGTCCGACTCCAGGTCGGCGAGCGAGATCCGGGCCGCCGGGTTCAGTCTGCCCATCTCCTCAAGTACGGCGATCAGCCCACCGGTCACCGCGGGGCGCAGGTCGACCAGGGTCTCGTCGGCGTCGAACACCACAGTGGTAACCACCGGGGCATTGTCCCGACCGACCTCCCGCGCTGCCACCCCCGGCGAGGGTTCACCGGCGCGTACTGACTGAACGTGTCATTGCCACTGCATCATGCAACTTCTATGGTTGCAGCAGCTTGACGTTCTCCTCGACACGGGGGCTGGAGGACATGTGGGAGCTGTTCCGTTCGGATGCCCGGACGCCTGGCGGGCACTGTGAAGATCTACCTGCTCGGCCCGCTCACCGTGCGCGGCGAGACGGGTGCGAGACGGCCCGACGGTAAGCGGGCGCGGTCACTGCTGGCACTGCTCCTGCTGCATGCCAACGCGCTGGTTCCGATGAACCAGATCGTGGACGAGGTTTGGGGTATGGACCCGCCACGGACGGTCCGTACCCAGGTGCACGGGCAGATCTCGCTGCTGCGACGCTTCCTCCGTGGGGTACCCGACGTCGAGTTGCACACGCTCGCGACCGGCTACCTGCTCCGGGCCGACGTGAACGACATCGACGTCACCGAGTTCCGGCACCGGGCCCAACGAGGACGGGCCCTGGTCGCTCTCGGACGGCCGCAGGCAGCGGCGGAGGCCTTCCGGGAGGCGCTTCGACTGCACACCGGCCCACCTCTCGGTGACGTCGACGCACCGTTCGTCCCGGCGGCGGTCGCCCGGCTCGAGGAGGAGCGGCTCACCGTGCTGACCGAGTTGATCGGGCTCGAGCTGAGTGAGGGACGGCACCAGGAGCTGATCCCGAAGCTCACCGCACTTGTGGAGGAGCATCCGCTACGCGAGTCGATGTGGCGGCATCTGGTGATCGCCCTGCACGGTGCCGGCCGACGCAGCGAGGCGATGGCGGCCTTTCACCGCGCCCGGATGCTCCTCCGCGAAGAGTTGGGGTTGGACCCAGGTGCGGAACTCACCTCCGCGTACCGGAACCTGCTCCACGCCGACCCGGTGACGGGCGGGCAGGACGTCGACCTCTCGGACGCTCTGGTCCGACTCAACGAGGTCGAACAGGCGCTCGGGGACATCCGCCGACTGCTGCTGGGGTGGGCGCCATCGGCGGCGCGGTCGAAGGATCCGACCACGCCGCCGATCACCCACCTCAGGTCAGACGGTGGAGCACCGAACCCCGAGATCGCGGCGTGAGCCGTCGCGGAGCAGCACCGTGAAGGTCCAGGTCCGCCCGGCACAGGATTTCGGCACCGAGACGGCGATGTCGTACCGGCCGTTGGCAAAGGTGACCGCGCCCGCCGTGGCGGGCTGTCCGTTCCAGGAGGCACCGACGACGGCCCCCGGATCGGTGACCGGAGTACTGCCTGCGGTCAGCTTGAAGCCGACCGTGAAGGACGACGGCGCGGCGGCGTCCGGGATCGAGGTACCCACCTTCGCACCGTTTTCGTAGAAGCCGTCGAACGTGTAGGAGGCGGTCGGGCGAAGGACGCTGGCGGTGACGTGATTCGCCAGGGCGGTACCGGACGAGATTCCGCTGTCCGCGTCGAACTGGTAGTGGACGCCGAGCCAGATGCGACTGCGGGCGTTCTCCGTCGCCGCGGCGCTGAAGGTGGAGAAGTTGCGGACGACCCCGACCGCGTGCGGATCCTCGGTGGTGGCGGCGAACGAGAAGGCATCCGCGCCGAAGAAGCCCCTCATCGCCCCGGCCCACGCGGCGCCGAAGGTGGCGTGTCCGGACGTGTAGGCGGGGAATGCCGGAGAGAAGCGCACGTTGTTCCGGTCGGCCGACAGGGGCAGCCAGGCCGGGTCGGCGACCGTGTCGCTGCGAGCGTCCTCGTTGGCCCGCTGGATCGCGGTCTCCGGCCGCCACAGGTCCACGTCGGTCTGGTACTTCGCGTCCCAGGCCACGATCGCCGCGTCTCCCATGGCGATGCCGACCAGACCGAAGAGCCGCGCGTTACCGGCCTGTGTGAGCTTGGCCGCCTTCGCGACGATCTGGGTGTGGGCGAACAACTGACCCGGCGGTTTGTAGGTGCCGTCCAGGTCGTTGGCCCAGAACCAGGCGGCCTGGGTCTGGTCGTTGGTCCGGGTCGAGCTGTCGTAACGGCCCAGTCCCTTCACCTCGTTGAGCTGATCCGCGTACGCCTGGCTCGCCAGCAGCGTCGCGTAGCTGGAGTGACCGGCCGGCGGGCCGGGCCGGAACTGGGTGTTCGAGGTCATGGCGAACGGCCTGACCAGTCCCCAACTCGGCGTGGCCGGCGCGCCGGAGCCGGTGCGACGCCACTGTCCCGGAACGGTGCCGTCCGTATAGGTCGAGAAGTCCGGGGCACCGTCGTCGACGCGGAAACTGATCATCGCCTGGGCGCTGGCTGAGCCGATACGCTGCCCGTCGGTCCGGGCGGGAGAGCTGGCGATGCCCTCCTGTGCCGCGGCAAGGTCGGCGCTGAAGTTCCGCTGCGGATAAACGCTGCGCAGCACGTCGTACGCCGCGTAGTCGATCGCGGTGGCCAGATCCGGCGTCACGCCAGGCGTGGGAGTGACCTTGATCCGGTACTGCTGGCCCAGGCACCGGTCGGCACCCGTCGCACACAGCGCCGAGTTGGCGGCATCGTAGATCGCGCCGTGCACCATCGCGCCGGCCCTGGCCAGCGGCCCGGGTGCCCCGCCCTCCTGCCGGTAGGTCCGGAGCAGGACGTCGTTCCAGTAGAGGACGTGGTCGGCGGGACCGGCGGCCGACGCGGGCACGGCGGGTGCCACCGCGGCGACGGTGCCGAGACTGACGGCCGTGAGCGCCATTGCGCTCCACCGGCGGGAGGACGTACGCAGCCAGCCCAATGAGACTCCTCGGTCAGCGAACTGATCGGCCGTGGCGATCCACGGCCACCGAGATCCTCGGTGGGGCGGCTACGGCACCACTACGCCGCCGCTACCGCACTGCAGAAGCAGCGGTAGCGGCCGGCGACGACACATCGCGTGCGGAGCCGGGATGTCACCTGTCGACGGCCAGCAATGGTTCGCCGACCACGGGCGGCGCGGCGGCCGCCCGCATCTCGTCGAGGCGGACCAGCGCCACACCCGCGACGATCAGCAACCCGCCGAGCAGTTGCACGATCGTCGGCAGCTCCCCCAGGACCAGCCAGGCGATCAGGACCGCGAACATCACCTCGGTCAGCCCGACGAACGAGGCCAGCCGGGAACCGAGCACCCGCACCGCGGCGATCCCGGCCAGGTAGGCGACGACCGCGGCCACCAGCGTCAGACCGACGATCGGCACCAGCCAACTGGTCTGCGCGCCGGCGAACTGCACGGTGTCGAAGGTGGCCCGCAGCGGCAGCGCGCCGGTCAGGCCGAGCAGCAGCAGCACTCCGGCACCGGCGGCCATCCCGCCGCTGGCCATGACCATCGACGGCAGGGCCGGGTCGACCCGGCCGGCGAGCACGAAGTACCCGGCCAGCCCGACCGCCGCACCCAGTCCCCAGAGGACGCCGACCACGTCGAGCCGACCCGCCCCGGTCAGGTCCAGCACGAAGACCAGCCCGGCCACGGCCGCCACCGAACCGGCGACGGTCAGCCGCCGAGGGCGCTGCCCCTGCACCAGCCAGGTCCATCCGACGACGAGGACGATGCCGAGGTATTCCAGCAGCAGGGCGACGCCGACCGGCAGGTAACGCACGGCGTTGAAGAAGCACGCCTGGGCGACCGCTACCCCGAGTAGCCCGAAGACGCCGATCGAGGTGAGGTTGCGACGCAGCACCGGCCATCGTCCCCGCAGCACGAGCACGGCCGGCACCATCAGGATCAGCGCGGCGATGCCGACCCGGGCGATGACGACCGCCTCGGCCGACCAGCCGGCGTCGATCAGGGATCGGGCGAAGGTGCCTGAGGTGGCGAAGGTGATCGCGGAGAGCAGCGCGAGTGCGAGACCGGCACCCGCGGCGGGCGGTTGACGCATGTGGCTCTCCTTGGCACGACCGCCCGCCATGGGCAAAATAGATTATGCCGATGACGCTAGACGGGGCCACGACAGGAGTCAAGTTGCTTTTCGCCCATGACACCGAGTGTTCGCTGATCGCCGCCGCCGCGCTGGTGAACACCGCTGGCTCCGACGGCGAAGGGCTACCGGACGTCGCCGCCCTGGACGCCTTCTACACCCGCCACTCCTACAGCGGCCGGCACGAGCACACCGAGGCCGAGCTCCGTGCGGTACGCGCGCTGCGCCCCCGCCTCCGCCGGATCTGGCGCGCCGAGGTCGACGAGATCGTGTCGATCGTCAACGCCCTGCTCCGCGAGCACCGGGCGCTGCCCCAGCTCATCACGCACGACGCCGAGCCGTACCACCTGCACGCCGTACCCCGGGACGCCCCGCTGGCCACCCGGATCGCGGTCGAGGCGGCGATGGCGATCGCGGACGTGGTACGCGGTGGCGAGCTGCGCCGGCTGCGCATCTGCGAGCACCCGGACTGCGACAACGTGCTTGTCGACCTGTCCAAGAACCGCTCCCGCCGGTTCTGCGAGGCCGGCTGCGGCAACCGGGCCGCCGTCAGCGCCTACCGGGCCCGCCGGGCCGCCGCCCGCTCCTGAACGCCGGTGTGCGGCAAGGCCGGGCGCGAAGCGCCTGCCTGCGGAAGCCGACTGTGGGTACATTTCTTGTCGCTGGAACGACAACAGATGTACCCACGTCTTCGTTTCGAACGACCGACGCCAGTCAGCGAGCGCGGCCGGCCATCAGCCAGCGGGTCACCACGACCCGGAGCAGCACGTAGCGGCCGTCCGGGCCGTCCACCGTGACGTCCCAGCCGCCGTACCGGTCACGAAGCGCCTCGACCACCTCGGATGGGAACGGCCGGCGGACGATGCTCGCCACACCCTCGGCCACGACCGGCGCATCCCCGTCGGGCAGCGCCAGCGACACCCGAGGGTCGGCGGCGACGTTGCGTACCTTCCGGTTGCGCTCGCCGGTGCCGATCCACCATTCACCCTCGACATAGTGGAACCAGACCGGCGTCAGATGCGGCGAGCCGTCCGGCCGCAGCGTGCAGAACCAGACCACCCGCTCCCGCGCCAGCCGCTCCAGCACCTCCGTGTCGGGCACGGCGGTCACGTGCGGCGCGGCGGCGCCGCGACAAAGGCCCGCCAGGTGTACGCGTCAAAGCTCAGCACCGGCCCAGCCGGATCCTTGCTGTCCCGCACCCCCACCACCCCAGGCAGATTCGTCGCCACCTCGACACACTGGTCGTTGGACCCGCTACGGCGGCTTTTTCGCCAGCGTGCGCCGGTCAACTCCATGATTCCGCCAGTTCCTTGAGCAGCTCGATCGATTCCTGTGGGGGCAACGCCACGGCGAGAGTAGCCTCCCAGGTCCGTTGCAGTCGCATGAGATCGGCTGCTCGGTCCAGCTCCTGCCCGCCGATCTGGCCCCCGAGGAAGGCAACCTCCACACCGTCAGCCAGGCTGGCGAGTATGAACGGGCCGTTCAGGCCCGGATACTCCTCCGCGGACGTGGGCACGACGTGGATCCGAGAGTGTGGGTGCTCGACAGCGAGGCGGACGAGGTGCAGAAGTTGCTCACGCATGACTTTCCGGCCACCGACCCGTCGTCGTAAGACCGACTCGTCCACCACAGCCGCGATTCGGGGCGATCTCTCGGCGTAGAGCACTTCCTGGCTGCTCAACCGGTCAGCCAGCCGCCGTTCGATCTCGCCGGGATCCAGCAGCGGGTCGGACTCAAAGACCGCTCGCGCATACGCTTCCGTCTGCAGCAGGCCAGGCACGTGAAGCGGTTCGAACCAGCGTAGGGCCCATGACTCCGCCAGGATGGCGCGCCAGCCGCGTAACCAGACCTGGGCTTTGTCGAGGGCTACCAGGTGGGTGAGCATTCGGCCGTATAGGCCACCGGTGTCCAGGGCCTTGTCGAACTGTTGCAGGTACTTCGGGGTGGGCGGCTGTTGACCCAGCTCGACCGCACTGACCATCGACGGCGAGTAGTTGACCGCCCTGGCCAGTTCTTCCTGACTCCAGCCTCGCCTGGCTCGCGCCCGACGTAGCTCCGAGACCAGGAACGCCGCTGCTGTCAGCTGCCCACCCGCCATTTCCAGCCGCCCTCCAACAATCGGTCGATCGACTACAGCGCACCGCCACCGGCAACCCGGCCCGGTCACAGTGGGCCTCGGACAGTACGGCCAAACCCTTCCGACCGTAACGGTGTGCTCAGCAGACTGTGCGCAGCGACGCTCGCCGCTCATTCCCCCGAGTGCGGCGTCGAGGTGGGACCGCCCGCTCCCCCGGCCGGGCGGTCCCACCGCCGGGGCGATGACGCGCACGACTCAGCTCGACAGGAAGGCCGCGCCATGTCCCGGACCACGCCCGTTACCCCCCGGACCGCACCCCGCAGCGCCCCGGAACGCTTCCCCGACCGGACTCGGACCGCACCCCGGACCGGACCTCGCGCCGCGTTCGGGGCGGCTCGTCCGGGTGTTGGTGGCCGAGGATGACGGCCCCGCCGCGCCGGGCACACCTGCCGTTGCGGCCGCTCTGGCTCTGCCGGGTCTGCGCGGCGCCCTGGCCGTGCGCCGCCGCGCGGCTCGATCTCGTCGCCGAGTACGCCGACGACCGGATCGCGCTCAGCGTCTACCTCTGCGCGGTGCTGCACGAGGCGGCCGCCGACCTGTACCGCCTGAGCCCGCAGGACGGCCCGGATCCGGCGGCGCTGTTCGCCCGCTTCCTCGCCTGGGCACCCCGGCGTCGCTTCGCCGACGATTGATCTGCTCGGGTTGCGGCATCTTGCGGTCACCGGCCGCCCGGATAGGCCGAGATACCGTAATCGGAGTCGATCAAGTGGACCGAGAGGGCAGGCGCAGGGCGGCGGCGCAGGCACAGGCCGGGCTCAGGGGTGGGTCATGCGGAGCAGGTCGAGCGCCTCCTCCAACTGGGTCTCGGAGAGCTTGCCGGAGTCGAGGTGACCGCGCGAGATCACCACCTCCTTGATGGAGATCTGCTTCGCCAACGCCTCCTTGGCGATCGAGGCGGCCTCGTCGTAGCCGAGGTGACGGTTGAGCGGGGTGACGATCGACGGCGAGCCCTCGGCGTACGACAGGCAGACCTCGGCGTCCGCGACCAGGCCGACCACGCACCGGTCGGCGAGCAGGCGGCTCGACGCGGCGATCAGCCGGATCGACTCCAGGATGTTGCGGCCCATCACCGGCAGCATGACGTTCAGCTCGAAGTCGCCCTGCGAGCCGGCGAAGGCCACCGTCGCGTCGTTGCCGATCACCTGCGCGCAGACCTGCCGGACCGCCTCGCAGACCACCGGGTTGACCTTGCCGGGCATGATCGACGAGCCCGGCTGGAGGTCCGGGATGCGCAGCTCACGCAGGCCGGCGCGCGGGCCGGAACCCATCCAGCGGATGTCGTTGGCGATCTTGTAAAGCCCGACGGCGACGGTACGCAACTGCCCCGACGTCTCGACCAGAGCGTCCCGGGCACCCTGCGCCTCGAAATGGTTGCGCGCCTCGGTCAGCGGCAGCCCGGTCGAGGCCCGCAGCTTCTCGATCACCCGGGCGGCGAAACCGAGCGGAGTGTTGATGCCGGTGCCGACCGCCGTGCCGCCCAGCGGCAGCTCCGCCAGGCGCGGCAGTACCCCCTCCAACCGTTCGATGCCGTAGCGGACCTGGGCGGCGTACCCGCCGAACTCCTGCCCGAGCGTCACCGGGGTGGCGTCCATCAGGTGGGTACGCCCGGCCTTGACGACGGTCTCGAACTCCTCGGCCTTCGCCTCCAACGCACCCGCC
Source organism: Verrucosispora sp. WMMC514 (assembly GCF_027497295.1). Taxonomy (NCBI): domain Bacteria; kingdom Bacillati; phylum Actinomycetota; class Actinomycetes; order Micromonosporales; family Micromonosporaceae; genus Micromonospora; species Verrucosispora sp. WMMC514. The sequence continues at coordinate 1,891,900 of NZ_CP114906.1, forward strand.
AGGTGGGTCAGCGCCGGCAGCAGATCCCGTACCACGGCCTCGGTGGCGGCCAGGTGGATCGAGGACGGGAAGACGTCGTTGCTGGACTGCGACGCGTTGACGTCGTCGTTGGGATGGACGCCGCTGCCCAGCTCCCGACCGGCCAGGGTGGCGATCACCTCGTTGGTGTTCATGTTGGACGACGTGCCGCTGCCGGTCTGGAACACGTCCACCGGGAACTGGTCGTCGTAACCGCCCTCGGCCACGTGCGCGGCGGCGGCGGCGATCGCCGCGGCCACATTCGCGTCGATCACGCCCAGGTCACCGTTGACCTCGGCCGCCGCGCCCTTGATCTGGGCCAGGGCGCGGATCTGGGCCGGCTCGATGCCCCGGCCGGAGATCGGGAAGTTCTGCACCGCCCGCTGTGTCTGGGCCCGCCACAGCGCCTCGGCCGGCACCTCCACCTCGCCCATCGAGTCGCGCTCGATCCGGTAACCCGTCGCCTCTGGAGTCGTCACTCCTACATCCTGCCGCGCCGGCTGCGGACGTGCAGATGTTCACGGCAGCCAGCTCACTCCAGCTCGGCGAGCAGCCGCTGCACCTCGTCCGCGTCGGGCGACTCGACCTGACGCAGCAGCGCCAGGGCCCGAACCCAGTGTGAGCGGGCGGCCGCCGGGTCACTGTCCCGCAGACACCGGGCGAGGCCGTCCAGCGCCCGGGCCTGCTCGAACCGGTGACCGATTCGGGTGGCGTCCACCAGGACGCGACCGAACAGATCCTGGGCAGTGCGTACGTCGTCCTGGTCCAGGATGGCGCGGGCCAACAGATTTCGGGACGCGCACTGGCCAGCCAGGTCACCGGCCTCGCTGATGGCGATGAACGCCTGCCGGTGCAGCGCCGCCGCCTCGTCCGGACGCCCCGCTTCACGCTCCATCACGCCGAGTTCGTTGAGCATCTCACCCTCGTCGAAGCGGTTCTTTCCGGCCCGCTGCAGGCGCAACGCCGTCCGCAACAGCCGGCGCGCCGGTCCGGTGTGGCCGAGCCGGTGCCGGACCATGCCGACATGCCCTATCGCGTTGGCCAACTGCCGGCGGTCACCGATCTCGCGGGCGAGCATCAGATGACTTCGGCCGGTCCGCAGGGCCTCGTCGTAGCGTCCCCACATGCACAGCACATAGGTCATGTTGTTGAGCAGGGCACTCAGCTCGGCCAACCGGTCGACACCGCGCAGCAGCGTCGCCGCCTCCCGGAAGTACTCGATCCCGCGACGCGTGTCACCGCCGGCCCAACTGTTGATGCCGAGATTCCAGACCAGGCTGCGTAGCAGGTGCCCCGCACCGCTGTGCCGGCACAGCTCGACGCCCCGCTCCAACAGTTGGACGGCCTGCCGGAAGTCGGCCCGGCGGAAGTAGGCGGAGGCCAGGTAGTTGAGCATCAGCGCCTGCGCCGACTCGTCACCGACTGTCTCGGCCGCCCGGAGCCCCACCGTGTGCGTCTCGACCAGTTCGTCGAGGTGCCCGCCGTTGTAGAGAAGCCGCCAGCTGGCCCGGGCCAGCTGCCAGGCGCGCTCGGGAAACTCCACTTCCGCCAGACCGGGCAGGGCCACCAGCGCGGATCGGTTCTCGTCGAACCAGGCCAGGCCCTGCTCGACACAGATCGCCACCAGATCGGGTCGCGGTGGGTCGGGCAGGCTGAGGGTGGTGCGGCTGCCGGGCGACTCGCTCTCCCGGCCGATGGCCGCCGCCACGTGCAGGTGATGATCCAGTAGACGCCGCAGCGCATCCCGCCGCTCCGCCCCGTTGGCCGGATCGGCCAACAGCGTCCGGGCGTACTCGCGGACCAGGTCGTGCAACCGGTAGCGGCCCGGCACCGGCTCGTCGATCAGGTGGGCGTCAACCAGTTCGTCCAGCAGGTCCTGGGCCTCGGCCAACGGCACGTCGGTCAGCGCGGCAGCGGTGGTGTTGTCGACCCGTACACCCGGATGCAGTCCCAGCAGCCGGAAGGTGCGCTGGGCCGCCGTTGACACCTGTGCGTACGACAGGGCGAAGGCATCGCCGACGGAGCGATGCCCGAGGGCCAGCTCGGCCAACGCGTCACGGTTGCCGCCGAGCCGCTCGGCCAGGTCGGCGATCCGCCACCTGGACCGGTGAACGAGCCGGGTGCCGGCCAGCCTGATCGCCAGTGGGAGATGACCGCAGCGGCGCACCACCTCGACGGCGGCGGCCGGTTCCGCCGCGACGCGGTCGTCACCGGCGACCCGACCGAGCAGCTCGATCGCCTCGTCGATGTCGAGCACCGGCAGGGACGAGGGCCGACCCTCGTCGAGACCGACCAGCCGACGGCGGCTGGTGATCAGGGTCAGGCAGCCGGCACCGCTGGGCAACAGCGGTGCCACCTGCGCCGCGCTGGCGGCATTGTCGAGCAGCACCAGCGCTCGCCGGTCCGCCAGTTCGGTACGCCAGATGGCCAGCCGGTCGTCCGGGTCGACCGGGATGCGTTCGGCGGGTACGCCGAGCTGTCGCAGCAGCGTGGTCAGGGCCGCGGACGGGCTCAACGGCGCCCGCTCGCTGTGCCCGTGCAGATCGATGAAGAGCTGGGCGTCCGGATAGCGCTCGGCCACCCGGGTCGCCACATGCACGGCCAGCGTGGTCTTTCCGCTGCCCGCCATCCCGTCGATCAGCTGGATCCGGGTTTCGCCATCCTCGATCTCCTTGATCAGCCGAGCCACCGTCTCCGCGCGCCCGGTGAAATCGTCGATCGCCCGGGGCAGCGCGCGGACCGCGGTGGTGGCACGGCGTTCGGACCCGGCAACGGCGAGGTCTCCGGCGAGCACCCGCTGGTGCAGATCCTGCAGCGCCGCACCCGGCTCGATGCCGAGTTCCTCGGCGTACAGGCGTCGGCCCTCCCGGTACCGGCCGAGCGCGTCGGCCTGCCGGCCGACGGCGGAGAGGGCCAGCATGAGCTGGCCGCGCAGCCGCTCCCGCAGCGGATGCCGCTCCAGTTCCTCGGTCAACTCGTCGACCAGGGTCGCCGCATGCCCGAGCCGCAGCTCTACGTCCACGCACTCTTCCAGCACCGCCAGCCGTTGCTCGTCGAGGGCCTGCGCCCGACGTCGCACCGATGAGTTCGGGATACCGCTCAGTGCCGGCCCGCGCCACAGCCCCAGCGCCGCTCGGAACCGCCGGCGCGCGTCGCTCAACGCCCCGCCGGCCACCGCGGCCCGAGCCGCCTCGACCCCCCGGGCGAAGACCTCCGTGTCCAGCTCACCAGCGTCGGTCCGAATGCCGTAGCCGACCGGATCGGTGACAATGGTGTCGGCCGGCAGACCGAGCCTCGCGAAACGCTGCCGCAGCCGTGACACACAGGTCTGCAGCTGGGCCCGGGCGGTGACTGGCGGGTTCTCCTCCCAGATCGCGTCGACCAGTTCCCCGACGGGGACGATGCGATTGGCCCGCAGCAACAGAACGGCGAGCACCACCCGATCCCGACCTGCCGTGACGGTGGCTTCGCCGCCGCCGACCCGCAGTGGCCCCAGGATCTGAAAACGCATCACTCTCCCACCCCGTGATGGTGGCAACTTTCAGCAGAGTAACCCCATCGATACCGAGCGGCGTAGCTGCCTGATAGCGATCTGAGAGTGGATCGACAGTGGCGGGCCGCACAATCTCGTTGGTTGCATCTACTGGTGCGATCGACGGGGGCGGTGCGCCCGGCCGTCCCGGGCCGGGCGCACCGATGTCGAACGTGGTTCCGTCGGATGCGACGAAGCCGCCGGACAGCCGCAGCCGAGCAGTGGCAGCAGCGTCTCGGACGCGGTCCGGCCTAGTGGCGGCCGATGGTGAGAACCGGCTTGGTGACCTCGGCGAAGAAATCGTTGCCCTTGTCGTCGACCACGATGAAGGCGGGGAAGTCCACCACCTCGATCTTCCAGACCGCCTCCATGCCGAGTTCCGCGTACTCCAGGACCTCGACGTGCTTGATGCAGTCCTGGGCGAGCCGGGCCGCCGGGCCGCCGATCGAGCCGAGGTAGAACCCGCCGTGCTGCTCGCAGGAGCGGGTCACCTGCGCCGACCGGTTGCCCTTGGCCAGCATCACCATCGAGCCACCGGCGGCCTGGAACTTCGCCACGTACGCGTCCATCCGGCCGGCGGTGGTCGGGCCGAACGAGCCGGAGGCGTAGCCCTCCGGGGTCTTGGCGGGGCCGGCGTAGTAAACGGCGTGGTCGCGCAGGTACTGCGGCATCGGCTCGCCCGCGTCCAACCGCTCGGCGATCTTCGCGTGCGCGATGTCCCGGGCCACCACCAGCGGGCCGCTCAGCGACAGCCGGGTCTTCACCGGGTACTTGGACAACTCGGCGCGGATCTCGTCCATCGGCCGGTTGAGGTCGACGCGAACCACCTCGGTCGCGTCCAGCTGCGCCTCGGTGACCTCCGGCAGGAAGCGAGCCGGGTCGGTTTCGAGTCGCTCCAGCCACACCCCCGACGGCGTGATCTTGGCGACCGCCTGCCGGTCGGCCGAGCAGGACACGGCGATGGCCACCGGGCAGGACGCGCCGTGCCGGGGCAGCCGCACCACCCGCACGTCGTGGCAGAAGTAGCGCCCGCCGAACTGCGCGCCGATGCCGAAGTTGCGGGTCAACTCCAGCACCTCCGCCTCCAGCTCCAGATCCCGGAAGCCGTGCGCGGTCATCGAGCCGGCGGTGGGCAGGGCGTCGAGATACTTCGCGGAGGCGTACTTGGCGGTCTTGAGGGCGTACTCGGCGCTGGTGCCGCCGATCACCACCGCCAGGTGGTACGGCGGGCAGGCGGAGGTGCCGATCAGCCGCAGCTTCTCCTCCAGGAACTGCATCATCCGCGTCGGGTTCAGCAGCGCCTTCGTCTCCTGGTAGAGGTACGACTTGTTGGCCGAGCCACCGCCCTTGGCCATGAAGAGGAACTTGTACGCGTCCGGGTGGCCGTCCGGGTCCTCGGCGTACAACTCGACCTGCGCGGGCAGGTTGCTGCCGGTGTTGCGCTCCTCCCACATGGTCAGCGGGGCGAGTTGTGAGTAGCGCAGGTTCAACCGGGTGTACGCCTGCCACACGCCCCGCGAGATCGCCTCCGCGTCGGTGCCGTCGGTGAGCACGTGCCGGCCCCGCTTACCCATCACGATCGCGGTGCCGGTGTCCTGGCACATCGGCAACACCCCACCGGCGGCGATGTTGGCGTTACGCAGCAGGTCCAGCGCGACGAACCGGTCGTTCGGGGAGGCCGCCGGGTCGTCGATGATCGACCGTAGCTGGGCGAGGTGGGCGGGACGCAGGAAGTGCGCGATGTCGTGCATCGCCTCGGCGGTCAGCGCGGTCAGCGCGGCCGGTTCGACGGTCAGGAACCGGCGCCCGCCCGGGCCGTTGACCACGTCGACGCCCTCGTCGGTGACCAAACGGTAGTCCGTCTGGTCCGGACCGGTCGGCAGCAGCGGGGCGTACGCGAAATCGGCACCGCTCACGACGGCACTCCGCTTCGCTCCGTGCCGCCGTGAGGCACCATCGCCCTGCACCGATGATTCGCTCGCTGCCGCTCGCTCACGACGGCACTCCGCTTCGCTCCGTGCCGCCGTGAGGCACCATCGCACCGCACCGATGATTCGCTCGCTGCCGCTCGCTCATGACGGCAAAGCCTAGGGCAGAGGGTCTGGTCCTTCCCACCCACCGGGGGCCGGATCATTTGCCGGGGTCAGGTGCGGCGCACAGCTCGTTCTTCGGACCGCAACTGTCCTGCGGCTGCGGCACCGAACCGCTGCCGGCGGGCCCCGGGTCGGCCCCGTCGGCCTCGCCCGGCGTGCCGCCGGCTGTCGCGCCGAAGCGGACGTACCCGATCTCCCGGCCCTCCCCGATCACCATGCCGGCGGGGCCCACGGCGAGGGCGTTCGCCGAGGTACGCAGCACGACCAGTTCCCGCCCGGTACGCGGATCGAGCGCGACCAGCCGGTTCGGCTTCTCGTCGGCGACGATCGCCGCGTACGGGGTGAGGGCGGCATCCGCCTTCTTTCCCGCCGGCCGCTGCCACCGGGTGCGCTCGGCGCCGAGCTCACGGGCGGAGACGGCGCCACCGTCGGCGGTGCGGACCAGCGCGTACCGGTCGTCGACGGCGAGCACTCGTTCGCCGTTCGCGGTGACCAGCAACAACCGACCGTCGTACGCGTCGAGGACCGCCTCCCGGCCGTCGGGTGACACGCCGAGCAGCACGTTGCGGGCGCCGTACGGGTCCTCCCGCTGCACGCAACCGGCGCTGTCGGCGGTGCGGAGGTTGAGTCCCGACTGCTGCCACGCCTCCTGGCCGGTGGCCGAGTCCCGACCGGAGATGGCGTAGTAGCAGCTACCGTCCTGCGACCGGGCGGTGATCCGCAGCAGGCGCCCGCCGATCACGGCGAGCCGCTCCTCCCGACCGGGTTCGACGTTCTGGAGCACCCGGCCGGTGGCGGTGTCCACCACGTGCACCCGGCCGTCGACCGGGAAGCCGAGCAGCGGCGGCACCGCCTCCGGGCCGGCCACCTCGCCGTCGATCCGGTTGCCGCCGAGTCGCCGGGTGTCGAGCAGATTCGGGTTGTCGGCGAGCAGGCCGGTGCTGACTCCGGGCAGGAAGGCGGTCCACAGCGGAGTCGTGCCGCGCGGGTCCCAGGCACTCAGCGTGCAGTCGGTGGCCGCCACGCAGCGGGCGTCCAGCAGCAGGTTGCGGTAGGTCCAGACGGCCACCGCGTCGTCGTCGCGGCGGCGGGTCACCCCGGTGCCGGGGTCGAGCACCTCGTACCCCTTGACCAGTAGCTTGCCCACGACGACGACGGCTTCCTGCCCGGCGCCGGTGACCGCGCTCCAGTCGGCCTTGCGCTCCCACAGCTGCGTGCCGGCGGCCAGGCTGCGGGCCTCCACCCGGGTGCGCTGCTCGATCACGACACTCTGCCCGGCGATGGTGACGCTGCGCGGGGTGCCACCGATACGTTGCTGCCAGACCACGTCCGGCTGGGAGATCGGTTGGGGACGGTTGACCCAGTCCCACATGGTGGGGAACGGGTTCCAGACTCCGGTAGCGGCGAGCACCACCACCGTGATCAGGCCGAGCAGCAGCCAGCTACGTACGCCGAGGCCGCTCCCCTTCGCCACCGGGACACGGTAGCCAGCCATGCTCGCCACCGCCCGCACCACCCCGCGTGTCGCGCCGGGAAGATCGCGTTGGCCGCACCGCCGGCACCGCGAGGATCGGCCACAGGAGCAGCGTCGCGATCGCCGAGGCGGCCCCCGCGCCGGCCATCACCACCCCCGGGGAGAGCACCTCGCTGAGCGCGCCGGCCCCGGCGGCGGCCAACCCCTGCGCCGCCATCATGCCGGTGTTGACCAGTCCGAACGCCTGCCCCCGACGCGCCTCGGGTACCGCGTCGAGGAACCGCCGGGCCAGCCCGAGCTGGTAGGCGAACCCCGCGGTCGCCACCGCGAACAGGGCCGCCGCCGGCAGCAGCGCCGGCCGGGCCAGGAACACCAGCATGGGTACGCCCAGCAGCAGCGCGAGCCACGGCGTCAGACGTTCCCGCCGGGCCGGTGCCACGAACCGCCCCACCAGCAGGTCACCGACGAGCATGCCGCCCGCACCGGCCATCAGCAGGACGCCGGCGCTGGCACCCGGGCCGAGGTCGGCCGCGTACGGCACCGCCACTCCCTCGGCGCCGACCAGCAGCGAGCCGGGCAGCCACTGGGCGAGCAGCAGGCCACGGATCCGACGATCCGCCAGGAGCTGCCGGTTTACCCGCAGGGTCTCCCGGAACGCGCCGGTTCTCGGGCCGCCGCCCGTCCGGCCGACGCGGGCGGGACGAGGAGTCAACCCGAACCGCACCAGCAGGGCGGAGAAACCACAGGTCACCGCGGTCAACCAGAGCGCGCCGTACGGGCCGACCAGTCCGAGCAGCAGACCACCGACGGCGAAACCGGCCACCTGCGTACCCCCGGCGGCCACGGTGAGCAGCGAACGACCCAGCACGTACCGGTCGCCATGCAGCATATCGGGCAACAACGCGGTGCGGGACGCGCTGCTGACCGGACCGAAGAGGGCCACGACGGCGACCAGGCCGAGCATCGCCGACGGGGCGAGCACACCGGTGGCGAGCACCGCCACCGTGGCCAGCCGCACCAGGTCGTAGCCGACGATCACCGCGCGGGCGGGCCACCGGTCGGCCAGGGCCAGCAGGAACAGCCCACCCAGCGCGTGCGGCAGGAACCCGGTGACGTACGCGAGCGCGGCCAGCAGACCGGAGCCGGTGCGCTCGTACACCAGCACGGAGAGGGCGAGCATCTTCACCGTCTCGCCGATCATGAAGATCCCGTAGCTGGCGAAGATCACCCGGAACTCGGCGACGGCGAAGACGTCCCGGAACGTGGCTGGCCGGTCGGCCAGGGCCGGCCCGCCCGTGCGTGTGTCGTTCACGCCAGCCAGCCTCGTGGGCCCGCACCGGAGCCCACTATCCTTTCGCTGGAGAACGAAAGGTCGGACGATGCGGATCGAGGTCACCCCGGCGGACGTGGCGGCCAGCCGGTACGCCATCTCGCCGCTGGGCGAGGCGGTCTGGGCGCTGCGGCTGCACACCGGCCAACACGCCGTGCCGGGGCTGGCGCCCTGGGTGGCCCGTACCCGACCGGTGTTCGAGCGGCTGCGCCGGGACTGCCCGGCGGTGGGCGCGCTGATGGCGCTGCTGCGCCGGGGCGGCTACAACGCCGACTTCATCCAGCCGCCGCCCGCCGGCACCGGTCGCACCTTCGCCGACGAGCTGGCCGTGGTCCGGGCCACGCCGCTCGGGCAGGCCCGTGCCGAGTTGTCCCGCAATCTCGTCGGACTGCCCACCCCACCGGCGTACGCCCGCCGCATCTACGACGCGCCGGACGTCGTGGACCGGGTGGCCGACGCGATCGAGGCGTCCTGGACCGCCCTGGTGCAGCCGGACTGGCCGCGACTGCGGGCGGTGCTGGAACGGGACCTGGTACATCGCGCGGGCCGCCTGCTCGCGTACGGCTGGGGGGCCGCCGTGGCGGACCTGGACCCGCGGCTGCGCTGGGTCTCCGGCGGCGGCCTCGGCGCGATCGAGGTGGCCGACCGCGACCCCCGCAGCTACTCGCTGGACGGCCGGGGCCTGCTCTTCATCCCCACGGTCTTCGGCATGATGATCAACTACGTCGAGCCGCCATGGCCGTTCGCGATCGTCTACCGGGCCTCCGGAGTGGCCGAGCTGCTCGGCCCGCCCGACCCGGGCCGGCCCGAGGACGCGCTGGACCGGCTGGTCGGGCGGTCCCGCGCGGCGGTGCTACGGGCGCTCGCCGTGCCCGCCACCACCAGCCAGCTCGTCGGGCAGCTCGGGATGAGCCTGGGCGGCGTCGGCGACCACCTGTCGGTGCTGCGCGACGCGGGCCTGATCACCCGGGTCCGCTCCGGCCGGTCCGTCCGCTACCGCCGTACCCCGCTGGGCGACACGCTCGCGGCGAACTGACCTGACTCACCGCACCGCCGAGCGCAGCAGTGGCAGGACCCGGTAGGGGATCTGCTCGGCGAGCGCGATGATCGTGGAGGCGCGGGTGATCCCCTCGTACGCCACGATCTGGTCGATCACCCGCTGGAGGTCGGTGTTCGAGCGGGCCACGATCCGGCAGAGCAGGTCGCCCGAGCCGGTGATGGTGTGCGCCTCCAGCACCTCGGGGATCGCCGCCAGGTGCCGGGTGACCGGGTCGTGCCCGTGCCGCTGACTGATCTCCAGGGTGACGAAGCTGGTCACCGTGAAGCCCAGCGCGGCCGGGCCGAGGTCCGGCCCGAACCCGGCGATGACCCCCCGACCGACCAGCTTGTCGAGCCGCGCCTGGACGGTCCCCCGGGCGACCCGGAGCCGGCGCGAGCACTCCAGCACGCCGATCCGGGGTTCCTCGGCGAGCAGTTCGATGAGTCGCACGTCCAGCTCGTCGAGCTGAGCAATCTGACCAGTCTTCATGCGTAAGGACCATACCGTTTGTGCAACCTGACCAGCGTACGCCGTGAGGGTTGCCCAATGCGGCCGGTCACCGCGATGCTCGGCACACAGCACACGATCCCGTCGGCCCACCAGGCCGGCCGGTACGCGAGGGAGGCCACCATGACCCAGGCGATCGACCGACCCCAGCCGACCGAGGAGGTGGACGTCGACGCTCTCGTCGGCGCCGTCGACCACGACACCAGCAAGGACCCGTTCCCGGTCAAGGGCCTCGACTACGTGCACTTCATGGTGGGCAACGCCAAGCAGGCGGCGCACTACTACTCCACGGCGTTCGGCATGACCTGCGTGGCGTACCGGGGGCCGGAGCAGGGTTACCGGGACTACGCCGAGTACGTGCTGACCAGCGGTTCCGCCCGTTTCGTCCTGACCGGCGCGGTACGCCCCGACGCGCCCGGCGCCGAACACGTGACGAAGCACAGCGACGGCGTGATCGACATCGCGCTGGAGGTGCCGGACGTCGACGCGGCCTACTCGCACGCCGTCCAGCAGGGCGCCAACGGCCGGACCGAGCCGACCGACCTGACCGACGAGCACGGCACGGTCCGCTTCGCGGTCATCGACGCGTACGGCGACACCCGGCACACGCTCGTCGACCGGTCCCGCTACACCGGTCCGTTCCTGCCCGGCTTCGTCGCCCGCGGCCCGATCGTGGACCGGCAGCCGATGATCGACGCCGGTATCCAGCCGAAGCGCTTCTTCCAGGCCGTCGACCACGTGGTCGGCAACGTCGAGCTGGGCCGGATGGACGAGTGGGTCGAGTTCTACCGCCGCGTCATGGGCTTCACCAACATGGCCGAGTTCATCGGCGACGACATCGCCACCGACTACTCGGCGCTGATGAGCAAGGTCGTCGCGAACGGCACCCGCAAGGTGAAGTTCCCGCTCAACGAGCCGGCCATCGCCAAGAAGAAGTCGCAGATCGACGAGTACCTGGAGTTCTACCGGGGCCCCGGTGCCCAGCACATCGCCGTGGCCACCAACGACATCCTGGCCAGCGTGGACGCGATGCGGGCGGCCGGCGTCGACTTCCTGGAAACCCCGGACTCGTACTACGACGACCCGGAGCTGCGGGCCCGCATCGGCGAGGTACGCGTTCCCATCGAGGAACTCAAGTCCCGCAAGATCCTGGTCGACCGGGACGAGGACGGCTACCTGCTGCAGATCTTCACCAAGCCGGTGCAGGACCGGCCGACCGTCTTCTTCGAGCTGATCGAGCGGCACGGCTCGCTCGGCTTCGGCAAGGGCAACTTCAAGGCGCTCTTCGAGGCCATCGAGCGGGAGCAGGAGAAGCGCGGCAACCTGTAACACTGTCGAGCGTGACCCAGCCTCCCGCGCACCCGACACCGCCGGCCGGCGGTCCACCGGCCGGCGGTGTCGCGCCGTCCACCAACCCACCCCCGGTTCCGGCTCAATGGACCCCGCTCACCCAGCCGCCGCCGGGACAGCCGGGTCCGCAGGGGTACGCACCCCAGCCGCCCTGGGTGGCCGGGCCGCCACCGCCCGGCTGGGCTGCCGGGCCGCCACCGCCGGTGCTGGGTCCGGGCGGGCAGCCGCTGGCGAACTTCGGTGACCGACTGCTGGCGTACCTGATCGACACGGCCATCGCGACCGGGGTCCTCATCGTGTTCTTCGTGCCGGTCTTCGTGATCATCTGGCTTGGGCTGGTCGCCACCGTCAGCCAGACCAACCCGGACGGCACACTCGTCGAACCGGATTCCGTCACGGTGTTCACCAACCTCGTGTTGCCGATGCTGCTGCTCCAGGCCGGGCTGTTCGTGCTGATGCTGGCGATCTACTGGCTCTACCACGTCGAGTACCTGAAGCGCACCGGGCAGACCGTCGGCAAGAAGGTGATGAAGCTGCGGGTGGTCTCCCTCGACCCGACCCGCACCCTCGACCGTCGGATGGCCGGCAAGCGGTACCTCGTGCAGTTCGTCGGCGGATCCCTGGTGCCGGGTGGCAGCTACGTCGACGGCCTCTGGCAGTTGTGGGACAAGCCCTGGCAGCAGTGCCTCCACGACAAGTTCGCCGGGACCGTCGTCGTTAAGGTGTCGAGGTGACTGAGCGCAGCGAGGCCGCGCCGTGAGCGTGGCACCCGGTTGGTACGTCGACCCCGCCGACCCGGAAACCCGCAGGTACTGGGACGGCGAGGGCTGGATCGGCGCGCCCATCCCGGTGGACGCCACGCCACCCGAGGGCCCACCCCAGCCCGAGCCCGAGCCGACACCGGAGCCCACCTCCCCGGCACCCACCGCGCCCGAACTGCCCTCCGCCGGCACCCCGCCGGCCACCTGGCCGCCCGGCCCGTCGACGGGCCGGTCGGCTGACGGGACGCCGGGTTGGTCCGGCGGTCCGGGGCAGCCGGGCACGCCACCGACCTGGCCGAGCGGGAACCCGCCGCAGGGGCCACCGCCCGGCTGGCCGTACCCGACCTGGCCGGGACGTCCGCCGGCCCCTCGCCCGCACGGCCTGCCGCTGGCCTCGTTCGGCGCCCGGCTGGCGGCCCGGCTGATCGACTTCGGCGTCGTCGTCCTGCTCAACGCCCTGGTCAACGGCTGGTTCGTCTGGCGCTACCTGCAGGAACTCTCCGCACCGCTGGACGAGTTCTGGCGCCGGGTGCAGTCCCAGGACCGCACCACCGACCCGCTGCCCGCCGCCGGCGATCAGGCCGGCGCGCTGGTGGTGACGATCCTGCTCATCGCCACCGCGCTCTGGCTGGCGTACGAGGTGCCGTCGATGGCCGCCAGCGGGCAGACCTTCGGCAAGCGGCTGCTACGGGTCCGGGCGGTGCCGGTCGAGGCGGACGCGCCGCTGGGCTTCGGCCGGGCGCTGCGCCGTTGGAACACTCTCGGCCTGCCCACGCTGCTCTGGTACTGCTGCGGCCTCGGCCTGCTGCTCCAACTGATCGACGCGCTCTCACCGCTGTTCGACCATCCGCTACGGCAGGCGCTGCACGACAAGCGGGCGCAGACCGTGGTGGTTCAGCTTCCGCGTACCCCCGACGACCGCGCCAACCCCCCGGGAGAGACCTCATGACCGACGGACGAGACCAGGCGGCGGTGCGGCTGACCCGCGCCGACCTGGACGCGCTGCCCAACTACGTGCCCGGCCGCAGCCCGGCCGACCTGGCCCGCGAGCTGGGCCTGCCCGAGGCGATCAAGCTGGCCAGCAACGAGGTGCCGTACGGCCCGCTGCCCGGGGTGGTGGAGGCGGTGGCCGAGGCGGTCGCCGGCGTGCACCGCTACCCGGACATGGGCGTGGTCGCGCTCCGCCAGGCGCTCGCCGAGCGGTACGGGGTGGACGTCGACCGGGTGGCGACCGGCTGCGGGTCGGTGGCGCTGGCCGAGCACCTGGTCCGCGCCACCTGCCTGCCCGGCGACGAACTCGTCTACTCGTGGCGCTCGTTCGAGGCGTACCCGATCATCGCGGCGACCAGCGGCGCGACAAGCGTGCAGGTGCCCAACGACGCCGGGCACGGGCACGACCTGGCGGCGATGGCCGCGGCGGTGACCGACCGCACCCGGATGATCCTGGTCTGCAATCCCAACAATCCGACCGGCACCGCGGTACGCCGAGCGGAGCTGGACCGCTTCCTCGACGCCGTACCCGACGACGTGCTGGTGGTGATCGACGAGGCGTACCGCGAGTTCGTCACCGACCCGGAGGTGCCGGACGGCCTGGACTACGCCGACCGGCCGAACGTCGCGGTGCTGCGCACCCTGTCCAAGGCGTGGGGCCTGGCCGGTCTGCGGATCGGCTTCCTGGTCGCCCAGCCGCAGGTGGCGGCGGCGGTCCGCAAGGTCGTCACGCCGTTCTCCACGAGCATGGCCGCCCAGGCGGGCGCGCTGGCGGCGTTGGCCCAGGCCGACGAGGTACGCCGGCGGTGCGCGCTGGTGGTGGCCGAACGCGAGCGCGTCGGCGAGGCGTTGGCCAAGCTCGTCCCCGGCGTGCCGGCCAGCCAGGCCAACTTCGTCTGGCTGCCACTCGGTGACCGGGCGGTGGAGTTCGGCAAGGCGTGCGAGTCGCGGGGTGTGATCGTCCGTCCGTTCCCCGGTGACGGGGTGCGGGTCACCATCGGCACCCCGACCGAGAACGACGCCTTCCTGGCGGCCGCCGAGGCCGCCCTGGGCTGAGCCGGGCCCGCCGCTGGGCGCACCGGAGAGCCGGAGGTGGCCACCGGACCGGCCCGCCGAGAGCCGTACCGGGCCGGTCCGCCATCCCCCAGCGGACCGGCCCGGAGTCTCCTACCCCTGCGGCACCGGCTCCCGCTGGTGCGACCGCCGCCGGTAGGCGAGGCCGAACAGCAGCGCCAGCACCAGCCCGGAGGCGACAAGTCCGCCGGCCAGCACCGCGCTCGACCGGTCGGCGCTCGCCGCCGCCGGGACGGTCACGCCGCCGAAGCTGACCGTGCCGCTGGCGCTGCGCTTGGTCCAGCCGCTGGCCAGGTCGAGCTTGGCCGACCAGGGCCCGTCGGGCAGGCGGGAGTCCAGCGCGACGCGGACGGTGGTGCTGCCACCCAGGGGCAGCGTCGCGGCCTCGACCCGGACCGGATCGGTGGACAGTCCGCCCGGCCCGTCGGCGAGCCGGAGTTCGCCGGCCAGGTCGAGCGCCCGCTTGCCGGTGTTGCGCACGTCGGCGGTGACGATCGGCGTGCCGTCGGGCTCGCGCAGGCCGCTCAGCGGCCCGATCTCGAAGCCGGACGGCGGCTCCCCGCCCGGACCCACCGACAGGTAGACCCGGATGCCGGCGCGACCGACATTGCGGATCTGCTGGCCGTCCGTGCCCGAGATCTCGGCCCAGACCACCGCGTACCGCTCGCCGGCCTCGGCGGCGCGCGGCACCCGGATGGTGACCAGCGCCTCCACCTCCTCGCCGGCGGCCAGCGCCTCCTCGCCGGGCTCGACCCGGATCCAGCTGCTCAGCTCGTTCTCGGTCCGGTCCGGCGCGATGACGAAGCCCTTCTTCGTCACCGCCGCCGCGGCGGCGTAGAGCGCGACCTTGCGGTGGATCTCCGAGGAGTTCTTGACCATGATGCGCCGCTTGATCGTGGTGCCGGGCTTGACGTGGTCGACGATGTACTTGTGCGCCCGGGAGTCGTCGCGGCGGTTCACCGGTGCGTCGAGCAGGCGCACCCCGACCGACACGTCAGGGCCGCTGGGACTCGGCGAGGCACTGCCGCTCGGCTGCGGCGGCTTGGATCGGCCGTCCCGGCGATCGGCCGCCGGCAGGTCGACGACATCGGGCGGGGCCGGTTCGGCGCGCGTCACCGCCCGGGGCACCGGCACCGCCCCGGCTGCGGTCGACGCCGGCACCCCGGCCGTGACCAGGACGGTCACGGCCAGGGCTAGGGCGCTGACGCGGTCATGCCACCGAATGGGTGATCACCCCCGTGTAGGTGCCGCCGACCGCGCCACCCGGAATGGTGATCCGGATGTCCGGTGCCCAGGTCGCGGAGTTGTTGCCGGAGCCGGAGGTCTTCGAGAAGGCGACCCTCGGCACGTTCAGGACCACCGCGTCGGCCTGGGTGGGCTGGCCGGGCACGAAGGTGCCGGTACCGGTCGTCGCGATGGCACCGCCGGACCAGTACTCGACCAGGTTCGGCAGGATCGTCTCCTCCGGTGTGCCGCCGCCGGTGGTGAAGGCGGTCGTGCTCACCGTCGCCGTCCAGGTGGCGGTCAGCGCCGACCGGCTGTCGGTGACCGTGACGTTGCCGAGTTCGCCGGTGATGGTGGAGCCGGCGAAGGCGGCCCCCAGGTTCACCGCCGGTGGGACGGTGATGTCCAGGTTGGCGGTGGAGACCGTGAAGGTCACGATGGTGTCGCCGGACGGTGCGGCGGCGGCGGGTGCCGCCAGGGCCACCACGGCGGCCGCGGCGGCAGTCAGGGTAAGAAGTGGCTTCCTCATGTCGACGAAGCTAGAGCGCGCGGTCGGCACGCAGAGGGAGATTTTGGACAAATAACCCATCAGGCGACAGAGTGGGTGATCGTGCCCGTGTAGGTGCCGGCGACGATGCCGGTCGGCACGACGATCCGCAGGCTCGGGTTCCAGGCGACCCGGTTGTTGCCGTTGCCGGAGGTCTTGCGGAACGCCTCCCGGGTCACGTTCAGCGCCACCGCCTGCGCCTGGGTGAGCTGCCCGGGCACCAGCGTGCCGCCACCGGTGCTCTGCACCGCCGGCCCGGACCAGTAGAAGACCGAGGCGTTGGAGATGGTCCGCTGCGCCCCACCCCCACCGGTGGTGAAGATCGTGGCGGAGACCGTCGCCACCCAGGTGTTCGGGTTGACCGGGCCACGGGAATCCCTCACCTCGACCCGTCCCATCGGCCCGATCAACACCCCGCCGGTGAAGGCAGTGCCGAGGTTGACCGCGGCCGGCACAGTGATGTCCACTCCCTCGGTCCTGGCCAACTGGACACTCCGCCCGGACGGGGCGGCGGCCTCCGCCGGAGCGGCGGCGACGAGGACGACGATCACGCCCACCAGGGCTGCCAAAAGACGCACGGTGAGACTATAAGTAACTTATGTCCGTTTTGTCGAGCTGATGGTTGTCGCTGTCGCTCACGTCGCGGCGACGATCAACGATTCGGCGGTGAGGTAGTACCGCTGGTCGTCGGCGTCGGGGTCCACCGGCTGGCGCAGCCGCTCCACCACCACGAAGCCGTCGGCCGCGTACGCGTCGCCTGGCACCCAGCCGGTGCCGTCGGAACCGATGTCGAGGACGAAGCCGGACAGCCGCGCACCGGTGGCCGGGTCCAGCGTGACGAGCTCGTTCGCCTCGGTCAGCACGTGCACCCGGCCGGGCTGGACCGCGATCAACCGCCCCGGGCCGACCTCGACCCGCCAGCGTTCCACGCCACCGGGCACGGCCTCGCCGACGAGCACCCCGTCGACCAGGCTCACCGCCGTCCCGTCGACCAGTTCGGTGCCCGGGCCGTCGAGCGCCGGCACCTGGACCGGATCGTCCGGGCCGAGCAACCAACCCTGGGCGGGCCCGTCGCCGGGGCGGGCGGTGCGCAGCGCGGCACAGCCGTCACCGTCCGGCCGGCAGCCGAGCAGCCCGGCGGTCAGCTCGTCACCGGCGTCCGGCGGTCGCCACCTGGCCGTCACCACGCCGGTCGCGGTGTCCCGGAACTCGACCACCGCCGGCCCGTCGCAGTCGTCCACGGTCAGCAGCCGACCACCCGAGCCGGCACCCACCGGCTCCCGGCAGCCGGAGCGCACCGCCGCCCGCCACAGCTGTCCGCCATCGGCCAGGTCGACCGCCTGGACCGCACCGTCGCCGGAGCTGACGACCACGTGACGGCCCTCGGTGGTCCGGCTCACCGCTAACCCGCTCGGCCGCCAGACCACGGCCGTGCCGGTGCGTCGGGCCACCCGCTCCGCCGCCGGCTCCGGCCCCGCCGCCCGCCAGGCGACCCGACCGGTACGCGCGTCGATCGCCACGAGTTGCCCGTCCGACCACCGGCTCACCACGGTCGTCCCGCTCGCCACCACCGCGTCCAGGCTCGCCGGCCAGCGTCGGAAGGACCAGTACGGCGTACGTCGGCTGCGGCTGTCGACCGGTTGGTCGGCGTACACCTGCCGAGGGGCGGCGTACACCCGGAGCCGACCGTCGACGATCAGCGGAGCGACCGGCAGGCGACCGGTCACCCCCGGGTCAGGCATGCTCCGCGCCGGGTAGTCGTCCCGAGCAGGGGTGCTCACCTCCGCCGGCGCCAGGACCCGGTACGCGATGACCCCGGTCGCCGCGGCGACAGCCACCGCCGCCACCGCCGCCACGACCCGCCGACGACCCGCCGCCCACCCCATGCCGCACCTCCGCACGGCACCCTACCCAGCCGCCTCCGGGCTCGCCCCCGCCCCCGAGCCGCCCCGCCCGCGCGGGTCCGGGCGTTACGGAGGCGCGCGGCGCGCCGGGTCAGGCGACGTCGGCGTGGCGGGCACTGGCTGCGGCGGCCAGGGCGGCGATGTCCTGCCGCAGCACCCGCTCCGCGGCTCGCACCGCCAACCCGCCGAGCAACAGTGCCAGCGCGCGGCCGGTAACCGCGGCCGGCTGAGCCCGCACCGTCACCGTCACGGAGGCGTAGCGACGCCCGCGACGGTGGATGTCCCGTAGCGTCCAGGTGATCCGGTAGTCGACGCCGTCACCGGCCGAGCCGAGCACCAGCCGCCGGGGCGGCTCGGCGGCCAGCACGACGTACTCCTCGGCCATCGTGCCGCCGCCCGGTCGACTGCGGATCTCCCGCCAGGACGTACCCGGGCCGAACGTACCCGGTGTCAGCAGTCGCACGGGCCGGTCACCGTACCTGGGGCGGGACAGGTCGGTGAGCACCCGCCACAGATCGGCCGCGGATGCCGCGACCACGCCGTTGACCGCAACGGTCGACATGCCACCTCCCGTGGCACCGACGGTACGCGGCGTGAGCGTGGCTCGGGGTCCCCGTACGGAGAATCCTCCGCCGGAGACCCCCTGCTGCTGGCATCAGCCGACGAACCGGCCGTCCCGGATCGCGTCGACGAACGCGGTCCAGCCCGGCGGGCTCACCACGAGCACCGGCCCGGTCTGGTCCTTCGAGTCGCGGATGCCCACCACACCGCGGACGGCGGCCAGGTTGTCGGCCACCTCCACGCAGAGACCCTGGTCGTTGGAGCGGCTGCTGGTCCGCCAGACCGCGTCCACGAGATCGTGCATCGTCGTCATCTCCCTCAGTCTCGACGTTGCGCCACCCGGGACCGGGCCGACCGGAAAAGGGGGGCACCGGCCGGCCCGGCGCGGCATGGCGACGGAATTCCGAGGCGATCAACGAAGACGGTGACGGTCCTTGATCGCACCCGCTGTGCGATCAAGGACAGCTGTCGGGTTCAGGTCAGTTCGCTGGCAGGACGGTGCCCGTGACCTCGCCCAACGTGAGGGTGGTGCCGTCCGGGCCCGGTGCGGTGGCGGTGATCGTCACCGTGTC
This sequence comes from Verrucosispora sp. WMMC514, assembly GCF_027497295.1. Classification (NCBI taxonomy): domain Bacteria; kingdom Bacillati; phylum Actinomycetota; class Actinomycetes; order Micromonosporales; family Micromonosporaceae; genus Micromonospora; species Verrucosispora sp. WMMC514. The sequence goes on from NZ_CP114906.1 coordinate 1,910,876, forward strand.
GCCGTCGGCCAGGAAGGTGCGCTCCGTCCCGCCCACGGAGACCGGTTCGGTGCCGCCCCAGCTGAGTTCCAGGAACGAGCCGACCTGGTCGCGTCGAGGGCCGGAGACGGTACCGGAGGCGTAGAGGTCGCCGGTGCGCAGCGAGGCGCCGTTGACGGTCAGGTGCGCCAACTGCTGGGCGGGGGTCCAGTACATGTCGGCGAAGGGCGGCTCGCTGACCGGCTCCCCGTTCCAGAGCACCTTCAGCCGCAGATCCAGCCCTTGGTGCGGTTCGTCGCGCAGGTAGTCGGCCACCGGCGGGTCCTGCGTCGGGCCGGCGACGAACGCGTCCCGTAGCGCGTCCAGCGGAGTGACCCAGGCGGCGACCGAGGTGGCGAACGACTTGCCCAGGAACGGCCCAAGCGGCTGGTATTCCCACGCCTGGATGTCCCGTGCCGACCAGTCGTTGACGAGCACCACGCCGAAGACGTGGTCGGCGAAGTCGGCGGCGGCCACCCGGCGGCCGAGCGGGCTCGGCACCCCGACCACGAACCCGACCTCGGCCTCGATGTCCAGCCGCGCGGACGGGCCGAACGTCGGACCGTCCGAGCTGGGTCGCTGTCCCTGTGGACGCACCACGGGGGTGCCGGAGACCACGACCGTGCCGGCCCGGCCGTGGTAGCCGATCGGCAGATGCTTCCAGTTCGGCAGCAGCGGCGGCTGGCCGGGACGGAAGATGAGGCCGACGTTGGACGCGTGGTGTTCCGAGGAGTAGAAGTCGACGTAGTCGGCCACCTCGAAGGGCAGCTCCATCCGCACCTCGTCCACCGGCACCAGCAGCGGCTCTACCGCCGCCCGGTGCGCCGGGTCGGTCAGCAGCTCGGTGATCCGATCCCGCACCGAGGTCCACTGCGGACGACCGAGCGCCAGGAACGCGTTGAGCGTCGGAAGGCCCAGCGCGCCGCCGGCCAGCACCAGGTCCGCGGCCTCCGCGCCGGCCAGGTCCAGGACGAGATCTCCGACGCGTACGCCGATGCGCGGCTCGTCGTCGCCCACCCGGAACACCCCGTACGGCAGGTGGTGTACCCCGTACCCGGAACCCGCCGCGCCCGGCACCCAGCTCGCTGGCTGACTCTCGCTCATGCCTCGAAGCCTCCGTTCACCAGCCCGAGCCGGATCAGATCGGTAAGTGGTTCCACGATGCTGCACGAGCCGAACCCCACCCACAGCGGGCGCGCCGCGTCGTGCCGGCCGTCGACCGCCTGCACCAGCGGGCGCTCGTCGCGCACGGTGAGCAGCTCGGCGACGGCAGCGACGGTCGCGCCCTCGGCGGCGGCCAGGGTCGCGGCGAGCACGTTGCCGAACCCGTGGTGGGTGAAGCCGGTCTCCGGGTCGACGTGCCGCACCGCGTGGTGCAGCCCGGCGGTCAGCTTGAACGGCAGCTCCCGGTCCCGGCAGGCGCAGATCACGGCGGCCAGCTCGGCGGGCGTCGAGAACAGCTCGGCGGCCAGTCCGCCGGTGCGGAACTTGGCGGCGACCGACATCCCCCGGGCACGGGCGTCGGCGAGCGAGTCCAGGGCACCCATCAAACCGAAGGTGAGCGGCACCTCCGCGTAGACGGGGACGCCGTCCAGCCGCTCGGCCAGCTTCACCAGCTCGGTCAGTCCAGGTTGCGGATCCTCGCCCCGCCGCGCGACGGGCACCTCGACCTGTCGGGCCGTCACCCCGAGCGGGGGCAGCAACGACAGCGCGAACGGCAGTCGGTCGAGACCGGTGTCACCGATCAGCCCGACGGCGAAGCCCTCCCCGGGGTCGACCAGACCGCTCAGCTCGCCCGCCGTGATCGCCGAGGCGGGCAGCAGCAGCGGGCCGACCAGGTCGGCGTACCACGCGGCACGGTGCCGCCGGTGCGCCGCCACGGCGTCGGGCAGCGGCGCGCTGCCCGGCGGGAAGACGGCGGCGTCGTCGACCAGGCCGGCGACAAGAGTGGGCAGCTGCGTTGACACGAGACAACAATGTACGGGACGCTTCAAGAAGCGGACAACAGCGTCCGATTATCGGACGGACAGCGGACCGGGAGGGCGAGATGCCGTACTACCGCAGCGTCGGCGAGCTGCCACGCAAGCGCCACACCCAGTTCCGGCAGCCGGACGGCAGCCTCTACACCGAGGAGCTGATGGGGCAGGAGGGCTTCTCCTCCGACTCGTCCCTGCTCTACCACCGGTACGCCCCGACCGCGATCGTCGCCGCCGAGGAGTTCACCCCGCCGGCCGTGACGCGGATGCCGAACCTGCCGCTCAAGCCCCGGCACCTGCGGACCCACAAGCTCGACGGAACCGGCGCGGACCCGGTCCTCGGCCGGCGGTACCTGCTCGCCAACGACGACGTGCGGATCGCCTACGTCCTGGCCGACCGTCCCTCGCCACTATTCCGCGACGCCACCGGCGACCATTGCCTCTACGTCGAGGCCGGCACCCTGCGGGTCGAGTCCACGTTCGGCGTGCTCGACGCGGTGGCCGGCGACTACGTGATCATCCCGACCTCGACGGTGCACCGGCTGGTGCCCACCGGTGACACCCCCACCCGCCTGCTCGCCGTGGAGGCGTCCGGGCACATCGGCCCACCCAAGCGCTACCTCTCCGTACGCGGTCAGTTCCTGGAACACTCGCCGTACTGCGAGCGCGACGTCCGGGGGCCGGACACCCCGCTGCTGGTCGACGGCACCGACGTGGAGGTGCTGGTGCGCCACCGGCGCGGGTGGACGCGACATGTCTACGCCAACCACCCGTTCGATGTGGTCGGGTGGGACGGGCACCTCTACCCGTGGGCGTTCTCCATCCACGACTTCGAGCCGATCACCGGCCGGATCCACCAGCCGCCGCCGGTGCACCAGACCTTCGCCGGCCCGAACTTCGTGATCTGCTCGTTCGTGCCCCGCAAGGTCGACTACCACCCGGACGCCATCCCGGTGCCGTACCACCACCACAACGTCGACTCCGACGAGATGCTCTTCTACACCGGAGGCAACTACGAGGCGCGGCGCGGCTCCGGCATCGAGCAGGGCTCCATCTCGCTGCACCCGTCCGGCTTCACCCACGGACCGCAGCCCGGCGCGGCGGAACGCGCCATCGGCGTGGACTTCTTCGACGAGCTGGCGGTCATGGTCGACACCTTCCGCCCGCTCGACCTCTGCGACGCCGCGACGGAGTGCGAGGACGACGGGTACGCCTGGACCTGGACCCGCCGCCCCTGAGGTGGTCAGGCCACCGGCCGGCCGATGATCGCCAACCGGGCGGCGGTGGCGATGGCGATGGCCAGGACCAGCGGCCACGGGCTGCCGGTCAGGGCGTAGAGCAGGATCAGCACCGGTGCCGCTGCGGCGGCGTACACGACCAGGACGAGCGGACGGTCGGTGCGCCGCAGCACGGGCAGCACGGTCCGGGTCAGTCCGGGCAGCCGGGACGCCTGCTGCCAGAGCACGACGCCGCCGCCAGCGGCCGCCACCACCGCCAGCAGCCGGGAGAATCCGGAGCCGGTCGCGGTCGAACAGGCGACCACGGTGGCGGCGACCGCCGACCAACCGGCGCCCCAGAGCACGAACTGCCGCAGTGCCGCCGGCACCGGCCGGCGTGCCACGACCGGCCCGGTGCCGAGGTGATCCGGCCCGCCCGGCCCGGCTTCGCCACGCCCCCACTCCGGGTCTGCGGCACGGCCGGTCACCGGCCCGCCGGTGGGTACGTCTGCGCCCGGCACCGGCGGGCTCGGGCGGTCCTCCGGTCCGGCGGGACGGCTGGCGTCGACGTCGCCAGCAGCCGAACGCCCCGGCTCGTCCGGGTCACGTCCGGGCCGGTCCGGATCGTCGCCGGCCGCGTCCGGCCGGGTCGATTCGTCCGGCACCTCGTCGGCGCGGCGCGGATCGGTCGGCGGCAGGTTCGCCACCGCCGCTTCGGCAAGTCGCTCCAGCGCGGCGCTCCACCGGCGTTGTTCCAGCCGCAGTACCCCGACGTCGTCGGCCGTCTCCGCCAGGCGCGGGTCCAGCCGGAGCGCCTCCCGGTAGGCCCGCTCCGCCAAGTCGTACATTCGCATGTTGGCCGCGACCAACCCCAGCACCAGGTGGCCCTGCGGTTCCTCGGGGGCCAGCTCCACCGCGCGCCAGGCCGCGTTCAACGCCGGCTGGCCGTTGCGCGAGCCGGCCAGGATCGCCGCCGCGCTGCGCTGGGCGTACGCGTCCTGCGGACCCAGAGCCAGGATCTCGTCTGCCGTGCGGGCGGCCTCGGCGTACCGTTCGAGATCGCCGAGGGCCAGCCCACGGGCGACGAGCGGGGGCACCTGGCCCGGCGCGGCGGCCACCGCGGCCTCGGCGGCGGCGAGCGCCTCGGTCGGCCGGCCGGCCGCCAGGTGCACCCGGGCCAACATGGTCGACACCTCGGCGGCGGCCGGGTCGAGCGCCAGCGCGAAGCCGAGTTCTGCCGCGGCCTCGTCGTAGCGGCCCAGCTCGGCCAGGAGCGTGGCACGTTCGAGGTAGCCGTCGGCGGCGGGCGGGTCGGCGGACATCGCGGCGAGCCTAGGCGCTCGGCTGCTCGTACACCAGGGCGACCGCGATCCCGGCGAGTCCCTCACCGCGCCCGGTGAAGCCCAGGCCGTCGGTGGTGGCGGCGGAGACCGTGACCGGCGCGCCGACCGCCTCCGACAGCACCCGCTGGGCCTCGTCCCGACGTGGGCCGATCTTCGGACGGACCCCCACCACCTGCACGGACACGTTGCCGATGGCGAAGCCGGCGGAGCGTACCCGGCGGGCCGTCTCGGTGAGCAGGGCCACCCCGCTGACCCCGGCCCACTCGGGCTGCCCGACGCCAAAGTTGGTGCCGAGATCACCCAGGCCGGCGGCGGATAGCAGGGCGTTGCAGGCGGCGTGGGCGGCCACGTCGGCGTCCGAGTGCCCGGCCAGGCCGTCCTGCCCCGGCCAGTGCAGACCGGCCACCCAGCAGGGCCGACCGGCCTCGAAGGCGTGCACGTCGGTCCCGATGGCCACCCGAGGAACGATCATGAGCCGAGGGTACGCGCTACCGCCCGGTCGCCAGCAGGTGCTCGGCCAGCGCCAGGTCGAACGGTCTGGTGATCTTCAGAGCGTGCTCCGAACCGGGCACGCAGTGCACCGCCACGCCCTGCTTCTCCACCAGCCCCGCGTCGTCGGTGAGGGCGTCGCCGGCGGCGGCGTGAGCGGCGGTCAGCACCGCCCGGCGGAATCCCTGGGGAGTCTGCACGGCGCGTAACGCGGCCCGGTCGACGGTGCCGAGCACCATCTCGTCCGCGTCGACCTCCTTGATCGTGTCGACGACCGGCAGCACCGGGATCACCGCGTGGTGGCCCGCCCGGACCGCCGCGGCCACCGACTCCACGAGTGCGGGCGGGGTGAGCGCTCGGGCCGCGTCGTGCACCAGGACGATCTCGGGACCGGCGGGTACCGCCGCGAGCGCGGCAGCCACCGAGGCCTGCCGTTCCGCGCCACCGGGCACCACGGTCACCGGCGCGACCGGTGCGAGCAGCTCACGCACGGCCGCCACCTCCGCCGCCGGCGCGGCCACCACGATGCTGTGCACCGAGGGGGCTTCGGACAACCGACGGACCGCGTGCACCAGCAGCGGCTCACCGGCCAGCAACCGAAGGGCCTTCGGTCGACCGGGCCCGAGGCGTACGCCGGCACCGGCCGCAGGCACGAGGACCGCGACGTCACCGCACGGGTTGAGCTGCGCGGTCACGTCGCGGTCCTCGACGGTTTGTTCGCTACGAATCGGGTACGACGATGCGGTGCGGACTAGGCCTCCGTCAACACCTTGTCGAGCAACGTCTCCGCCTCGTCCTTGGTGCTCTTCTCGGCCAGCGCGACCTCGCCGACCAGAATGTCGCGGGCCTTGGCGAGCATGCGCTTCTCACCCGCGGACAGCCCTCGCTCCCGCTCGCGACGCCACAGGTCGCGGACGACCTCGGCGACCTTCAGCGGGTTGCCGGAGGCCAGCTTCTCCAGATTCGCCTTGTAACGCCGCGACCAGTTGGTCGGCTCCTCGGTGTGTGGAGCCCGGAGAACGTCGAAGACCTTGCCGAGGCCCTCTTCGCCAACCACCTCGCGCACACCCACGATCTCGGCGTTCTCGGCCGGTACCCGGACCGTCAGGTCACCCTGCGCGACCCTCAGGACGAGGTACTGCTTGGGCTCGCCCTTGATGACCCGAGTCTCGATTGCCTCGATGAGTGCGGCCCCGTGGTGGGGGTAAACAACGGTCTCGCCGACACTGAAAACCATAGGTTCGAAACCCCTTTCGCTGTGTCTAGGGTAACACGCTCAGGCACCGATGTCTCACCGCTGTCCTGACCGTTGGCGCAGCTCAGGGGCCCTGTGAGAGGTATTTCTTCGGCTTGACAGACCATCCAGACGATGATTCGAACACGTTGCGTAACCTTGGGATGACCCCCGGACACCGCCGTCGTCGACGTGGAGATCCGGGAGAACAAGCGCCGAGGCGCGGCAACACACCCGCTGGAGATCAAGGGCTACGCACCCGTTCCATGGTATCCCGCCGCAGCCGGACGCGGGCAGCGGTAGCGGTACCCGGCCCGGTGCGGGACGCTTGAGGGGTGCCGCGTCCGCGCACCCACGAGGTTCCAGGGGGTCGTAATGGGCAAGGCTGACGCCGATGGTCCCGGGCTGCCCGACCTGCCGCCGGAGTGGGGCCGGGTGGTCATCCCGGACGACCTGGCCGCACTGGCCGACGAGGCCGAACAGGTCCGTCGCGAGCTGCGGCGGGCGGCTGCGGACCGCCGCCGCTGGCGTCCGCCCACCGGCCCGGTGCTGGTGCTGATCGTCGCCGTCCTGACCACCCTCGCCGGCCTGGCCGCAGTCACCTGGCCCCGGGCCGGCCGGACCGGGGCGGCCACCGGGACCCCCGACCCGGCACCGGCGCAGCTGACCGGACGCCAACTGCCCGCGCTCGACCTGGTCGACGGCGGGCAGTCACCGGTGCCGCTACGCGGGCTGCTGCCGGTCGTGGTGCTGCTGGTGGACGGCTGTGCCTGTCCGGAGCAGGTGACCGACGCGGCGAGCGCGGTGCCGCCGGGGGTGAACGTGGTCACCGTGGCGGGCGCCCGGCCACGGGCGGCACCGCCGGGGACATCGGTGCGGGCACTCGCCGACCCGGCCGGCGGCCTCCGCGCGTTCCTGCACCTGCCGGCCGGCCAGCTCGGCGTGACGGCCGTGCTCGCCGACCGTTCCGGCCGGATCACCCTGGTGGTACCCGAGGTCACCTCGGTCGCCGACCACCACGCCGAACTGTCCCGACTGGCCGATTGATCCCGCCCTGCGCCCAGGCCCGCCGGGACTGATCAGGTCAGGACGACCAGCCGGGCCTCGATCTGGACCGGCTGCGACCCGGCCGGCGAGAACGACAACCGGGCCGCCGCGCCGGTGCCGGTGAGTTCCATCAGGACCTGCCCACCGTCGCAGCCCACCGTCATCGGGGCCGCTGACCGGGCCCCGCTGACGGCCACCAGCAGCTCACCCGGGCCGGTGCAGCGCAGCCACAGCAGGTGCCGCTCGCCGCGCTCCAGCCGGGTCTGCCGCACCACCGCGCCGCCTGGGCTGAGCCGTGCCGACTCGGTCCAGACCGCTTCGGTCGCGCCCCGCCAGCCGTCCGCGACGGCGGAACTCGTGACGGTGCCGTCCACCGGTGGGCCGTCCGTGCCGACCACCGCGCCGGTACGCGGGTCGACCAGGACCGAGGAGGTCGGCTCGGGCACCACGGCGCCGGTGACCGGGTTCTCCCGCCAGTACGTGGCGGACGACGACCCGCCCGGCACGACACCCGTGTCGCTTCGCGCCTGCGGTGCCTGCACCTGCCACCACCAGCCGCCGAGGGTCAGCACCCCCACCCCGACGGCGGCCAGCAGGGCTCCGCGCAGCTGATGGATGGCATCGACGTCCATCCTTGGAGAGTAACTCTGTCGACTGGTCAGGCGTGCCGTTCCAGCAGGGCGGCGTAGAGGGTCAGGCCAGGCCCGAAGGCCAGCATCACCACGCGGCGCGGTGCCGGTGCCGACCGGAACAGGCGGTCGAGGATCAACAGCACCGTCGGCGAGGAACAGTTGCCGTGCTCGTCGAGCGTCTCCCGGGACGCCGCCAACGCCGCCGGTGCCAGCCCCAGCTCCCGCTCCACCACGTTCAGGATGCGCGGGCCGCCCGGGTGCACCGCCCAACCGTCCACCTCCGACCGGTGGGTGCCGTGCCGGGCCAGCACCTCGTCGACCAGCCCCCGGACGTGCGCCGACAGCACCTGCGGCACCTTCGGTGACAGCCCCATCCGGAAACCGGTGTCGGTCACCTCCCAGGTCATGTGGTCGGCGGTGGACGTGTCGGTCACCGAGGCGACCTCACGTACGGCGTACCCCCGCCCGCCGGGCACGACCACCGCGGCGACCGCGGCGTCGGAGAAGAGCGCGTGGGAGATGATCTGCTGAGTGTCCATCCGGGCCGAGGAGGGCTGCAGGTGCAGGCTGGTCAACTCGGCGCAGAGCAGCAGTGCGGGACGGCCCCGGGCGGTGACGAAGTCGCCCACCGCACCCAACCCCGGCAGCGCCGCGTAGCAGCCCATGTGACCGACGAACATCCGCTGGGTCGTCGCGGCCATGCCCAGATCCCGGGCGAGCAGGATGTCCAGCCCGGGGGTGGCGTACCCGGTGCACGAGCACACGACGAAGAGACCGACGTCCCGGGCATCCAGTCCGGCGGCAGTCAACGCCCGGCCGACCGCCTCCTTGCCCAGCGGTAACGCCTCGACCTGGTAACGGAGCATCCGTCGCTCGGTCGGCCAGTCGGAGACGTCCTCAAGCAGCGGGTTGACCGCCGCCTGCCGCCGGGTCACCCCGGAATGCGCGAAGATCCGCTCCGCCAGGGCGCGGGTGGAGCCGGAGAAGTGCCGGGAGAAGAACTTCTCCCACAACTCCCGCTGGTCGGCCGAGGGCGGATGGGCCGTGCCCAGGCCCGCGATAACCGGTACGGACACGGTCCCACCTTCCTCTCGCACGCTCACATCTCACGCCCGCCGACCCCGCGCCGATCCACGACCGCCAGGCCCGCGAGCTGATTCCCTCACGCTCACCAACGAGGACTCGATCCGTCCCGGTCCGGGTCACCACCGAGCGCGGCGATGCCGAGCCAGTCGGCACAGACGTCGGAGGTCGCCGGGTGCAGCGACCCGCAGCGGGCGTCGCGGTACAGGCGTTCCAGCGGATGACCCCGTCGGGTGGCGGAAGTGCCGGCCGCCTCCAGCATGGACGCGGCCACCTCCGCCGCGGTGGTGCCGGCCAGCAGCTTGGCCCGCCACACCCACCGGTTGGTCTCCTCGTCACCCGGTGCCTCGTCCACCCGTCGGGCCGCCTCGGCGACCACCAGCTCCGCCGCCGCCACAGCGGCGTCGGCACGACCGAGCCGGGCGCGTACCGCCGGCAGCCCGGCGAGGTTGCGGGTGTTGAGGTGTTCCGCCGCCGCGTCGATCGCCGCCCGGGCCACCCCCACGTAGACGGCCGCATAGCTGGCCACCAGCCAGTGCGGCATGAGCTGGGCCACCACCAGGGCCAGCCCCTCCACCCCGCCGAGCAGCCGGTCGGTCCCGACGGTCACGTCGAGGTGCAGGTCGTGCGAGGCGGTGGCGCGCATGCCGAGAGCGTCCCAGGTCGACTCGACGGTGAGCCCCGCTCCGGCCGGAACCAGGAACTGCGAGACCACCGAGGGGTCGGCGGCGCTACGGGCCGCCACCAGGTAGCCGTCGGCGTGGCCGGCACCGGAGCAGAAGGTCTTGCTGCCCTTGATCCGCCAGCCGCCGTCGACCGGTTCGTAGACCGTGGCGAGCTGGGACAGCCGGGCACCCGCGCCCCGCTCGCTCATCGCGACCGCGTACCACGCCCCGTCGGCCGCCGCCCGTAACAGGCGGTCACGGGCGGCCAGCGCCTCCGCCGGTACGCCGAGCGCCTCGGCCAGTTCCTCGGTGACCGCGCCGAGCGCACCGGTCACCGAGGCGTGCATGTTGAACACCAGGGCGGTGGCACCGTTGCCGCGGGCCAACTCGGTGGCCACCGCCGCGTACCCGGCGAAGGTGGCACCGGCGCCACCCAGCTCGGCCGGGACCATCAGACCGAACAGCCCCGCCTCGCGCAGGTCGGCGAAGTCGTCCACCGGAAACGAGCCGTCCCGGTCGTGCGTGGTGGCGCGCGCCGCCAGCCGGGGCGCCAGTCGCCGGGCCGCCGCCGACGCTCCACTGCGCTCGGTCATGGATGGAACCCCCTCTTCGGCCATTGCCATACCCTCACCTGGATCAGCTATCCGTCGCGCACCCCGTGACCCTGGTAGAGCACCGCCCTCGACCCGGTCGACACGATGCGTGGTGCCTGACCGGCCGGGGTCGCCGCGCCCGTCACCTGCCGCAGCAGCCACCGCAGCAGCCCGGGCACCCCGGGCCGGACACCACGGATCCGCAGGTCGACGCCGTGCCGGGCACACTCGGCGACCAACTCTCGGTCGTCGACGAACAGCCGAGGGTCGTGGATGCCGCGCGGCACGGTGGGCAGTCGCTCGGCGATGCGGACCGCGACCAGCCGGGCCAGCGCGGTGTCGTTGAGGGTGTCCAGCACCAGCAGACCACCGGGGCGCAGCAGGCGACACGCCTCGGCCACCGCCGCCCGCCAGTCCGGGACGTGCTCCAGCAGCTCTCCGGCGGCGACCACGTCGGCACAGCCGTCCACCAGCGGTACCGCCGTGGCGTCGCCGTTCACCACCGTCACGCCGTGCGCGGCCGCCTGGGCCAGCGCCGAGCGGGTCAGGTCCACCCCCACATGCCGGTAGCCCTTGCCGGCCAGGTGTGGGGCGAGCAGCCCGGCCCCGCAGCCGAGATCGACCAGGACCGCGCCGGGTCGCGCCGCCGGGGGCACCAGCGCGGCCCGCGCCCGGGCCAGCCAGTGCAGCATGGCGAACACCCCGTCCGGCCGCCACCATTCGTCCGCCAGGTCGTCGTACTGGCGCGGATCGTTGCGGGGCAGCACGAGGCCGGCGTCACGCATGGCAACGAGCGTGGCACGACTCCCCGGTAACGACCAGACTTCCGTTATGTCGTCGACGGTGTTAGGGCTGGTCAGAGCGAGCCATCCGGAGCCGACCGCGGCGGTCACCACAGTGGCCGGTCTGCTCGCCGTCGGTGTCGGGCATCCACCCGGCGGCGTCGTCGCGGTGGTGCTCACCGTGGCGGCCAGCCAGTTCACCGTGGGCTGGACCAACGACCTGCTCGACGCCGACCGCGACACGATGGTCGGGCGTGCCGACAAACCGTTGGCCGCCGGCGCGCTCGGTCGGCGTACCGTCGCGGTGGCCGCCGCCGTGGCCGCCGCCGCGACCGTGGCACTGGCCCTGACCACGAACCCGGCGGCGGCGCTCTGCGCCATCGTCGCTTTGGTCTCGGCGCTGCTCTACGACTGGCCGCTGAAGTCCACCCCGATCTCGGTGCTGCCGTACTCGGTCTCCTTCGGTGCGCTGCCCGCCTTCGTGGTGCTGGCCCTGCCCGGCGCTCCGCCACCCCCCGCCTGGCTGGTCGTCGCGGCGGCCCTGCTCGGCGCGGGTGCCCACTTCGCGAACGTGCTGCCCGACTTCGCCGACGACGCCCGGACCGGGGTACGTGGGCTGCCGCACCGGCTCGGCGCGGCGGGCAGCCGGGCGGCCGCTGTCGGGCTGCTGATCGCGGCGACCGTCACGCTCGTGCTCGGGCCGCCCGGACCGCCGACCGGCGTGGGTCTCACGGCGGTCGCCGCCACCGTCGTGATCTTCATCGTGGCCTGGTACGCGGGCCGCACCGGCGAGCACGCCGGAGCCCGGCCGGTGGCTGCCTTCCGCGCGGTGCTGCTGGTCGCCCTGATCGACGTCGTCCTGCTGGTCACGAACGGTCGGTTGGTCTGAGTTCCACCCCGACGGCTGGCCGCACCGGGTCGGCGTGCGGTCCACGATCAGCGCCAACTACCCTGGAGCCCGGTCTGCGCGGGCATGGCCAGCGGTTCCGGCCGGCGAGCCGGGTGTGATCGTGACGAGGAGGACCGACGTGAGGCGCTCGATCAGGGGTTCCCGGCGGGCTGCCGTGCTGCTGCCCGGGATCGCGGCGGCAGCCGGGCTGCTGCTGTCCGGATGCGGCGCCGGCCAGATCTCCGAGACGGCCAACAAGGTCCCGTCGATCCAGGGCGTCAACCTCGAGGCCGGCGACGGACGGTACGCCGTACGCGCCGCCGCGCTGGCCTACCCCGGTGCCGAGGGCTATCAGGCCGGCGAAAACGCGCTGCTCAACGTCGTCCTCTACAACGACTCGCCGGATCCGGTCACGGTGACGGTCAGCTCGCCGGACGCCCGGGAGGTGGTGCTCACCACGGTCGCCGCCGCGACCAACCCGTCGCCCACCGGCTCGCCGTCGCCGACCACCTCCCCCTCGCCGGAGCAGTCTCCCGAGGGTTCCCCCTCGCCCGACGACTCCCCTTCGCCGGACGACTCCCCGTCGCCCAGCCCGACGGGGTCGCCCACGTCCGCGCCGGCCCGGATCGAGATCCCCCCGCTGAGCTACGTGCAGCTCAACACCGAGGGTGAGCAGGTGCTTCAGCTGCTCGGGCTGAACGAGACCCTGCTCGCCGGCCAGAGCGTCACGCTGACCTTCGACTTCGGCGGCGAGACCGTCACCAGCCCGGCGCCGATCGCCGTGCCGCTCACGCCGCTGCCGCAGCCGTCGCCGGTCATCGAGCGGCACACCGAGTACGAGGGCGAAGGCGGCCACTGAGCACGGCGGGCCGGCCACGCCGACCGAGCTGATCCAGGTAGTTCCGACGGCACCGCGGCCATGCCGACGGTGCCGTCGTCGTACCCGGGGGTTAGCGTCGCCGGGTGAGCATCTCCCGATCGACCCCGTCCCGGGCGGGCGCCGGTTCGCGAAGCCGGGCCGCCGCTCGCGAGCCCCGGCCCGCGTACGAGTGCGACGCCTGCGGACATCAGCCACCGAAGTGGGTGGGACGCTGTCCCGAGTGTGGCGAGTGGGGCTCCGTGGTCGAGTGCACGGTCACCGGCCCGACCGTCTCGGGCCGCGTGGTGAGTTCCCGGATGCCCGCCGAGCCGGCCCGGCCCATCGCCACCATCAGCGCGGCACCGGCCCGGGCCCGACCGACCGGGGTCGGCGAGCTGGATCGGGTCCTCGGTGGTGGTCTGGTGCCCGGTGCCGTGGTGCTGCTCGCCGGGGAGCCGGGGGTGGGCAAGTCCACCCTGCTGCTCGACGTCGCCCAACAGTGGGCCGCCGGAGCGGGCAGCCCCTCGCTGGTGGTCAGCGGTGAGGAGTCGGTCAGCCAGGTACGGCTGCGCGCGGAGCGGATGGGCACCCTGCACGATCAGCTCTTCCTGGCGGCCGAGAGTGACCTCGCGGCGGTGCTCGGTCACCTCGACGCGGTCAAGCCGGGCCTGCTCGTCCTCGACTCGGTGCAGACCATCTCCACCACCGGCACCGAGGGCGTTCCCGGCGGGGTGACCCAGGTCCGGGCGGTCACCGCCGCCCTGGTCGCGGTCGCCAAGGAACGCGGCGTCGCCACCGTGCTGGTCGGCCACGTCACCAAGGACGGCCAGGTCGCCGGTCCCCGGGTGCTGGAGCACCTGGTCGACGTGGTGCTGCACTTCGAAGGCGACAAGCACTCCTCACTGCGGATGGTGCGTGGCGTCAAGAACCGGTTCGGCGCCGCCGACGAGGTCGGCTGCTTCGAGATGCACGAGGGCGGCATCAGCAGCCTCGCCGATCCCTCCGGGCTGTTCCTGACCCGTTACTCCGAGCCGGTCCCGGGCACCTGCGTGACGGTGGCGATGGAGGGGCGTCGGGCGCTGCTCACCGAGGTGCAGGCGCTGATCGGGGCCACCGTGGCCGGCTCGCCCCGGCGTACCGTCTCCGGGCTGGACTCCGCCCGGCTGGCGATGGTGCTCGCGGTGCTCCAGCGCCGTACCGAACGACTCACCCTGCACGACCGGGAGGTCTTCGCGGCCACCGTGGGCGGCATCCGGGTGGTGGAGCCCGCCGCCGACCTCGCGGTCGCCCTCGCCGTCGCCTCCGGAGGGCTCAACCTGGCGATCGCCCCGCACCTGGTGGCGATCGGCGAGGTCGGCCTCACCGGCGAGGTGCGGCGGGTGGGCGCGGTACCGCGCCGACTGGCCGAGGCGGCCCGGCTCGGTTTCCGGCTGGCCCTCGTGCCGCCCGGCTGCGGCCCCACCAGCACCGGCGCCGGCCCGGAGCAGATGCGCGTGATCGAGGTCACCGACGTCCGCTCGGCGTTGCAGGCCGCCGCGCGGGCGTCGGCGGAGTGAGCCGGCCACCGGGCGGGTCGGGCAGGGCGGGCGGAATCGTGACACATCACAGTAACCGCGAGAGCACCCACCGCAGGGCAGTCCGTAGACTGTGCCCGTGCCGATCGACCGCGATACCACCAAGCCAGCCGGCGCGACGCCCCACGCCCGCACCGCTGCCGTGGGCTCGCCCGCCCGACCCATCAGCGTGAGCGTGACCGGGGGCGGCGTCGCCGGTGACCCGCTGCGCGCGAACCTGGCCCTGATGGCACCCGGCACCGCGCTGCGCGACGGGTTGGAGCGGATCCTGCGGGGTCGCACGGGTGCGCTGATCGTCCTCGGCTACGACAAGGTGGTCGAGGGGCTCTGCACGGGCGGCTTCCCGCTCGACGTCGAGTTCTCCGCGACCCGGGTCCGGGAGCTCTGCAAGATGGACGGCGCGGTCGTGCTCTCCAGCGACGGCACCAGGATCGTGCGGGCGGCCGTGCACCTCATGCCCGATCCCACCATCCCGACCGAGGAGTCCGGCACCCGGCACCGCACCGCGGAGCGGGTCGCCCGGCAGACCGGCTACCCGGTGATCTCGGTCAGCCAGTCGATGCGCATCATCAGCCTCTACGTCAACGGTCAGCGGCATGTGCTCGACGACTCGGCGGCGATCCTCTCCCGGGCGAATCAGGCACTCGCCACGCTTGAGCGGTACAAACTCCGCCTCGACGAGGTGTCCGGCACGCTCTCCGCCCTGGAGATCGAGGACCTGGTCACCGTGCGTGACGCGGTGGCCGTGGTGCAGCGGCTGGAGATGGTCCGCCGGATCGCCGACGAGATCGCCGGTTACGTGGTCGAGCTGGGCACCGACGGGCGGTTGCTGGCCCTCCAGCTTGACGAGTTGATGGCCGGCGTGGACGCCGACCGCACCCTCGTCATCCGGGACTACCTGCCCACCGGCCGCAAGCCCCGGACCCTCGACGAGGCGCTCGTCGAGCTGGATCTGCTGAGTGCCACCGAGCTGATCGACCTGGTCTCGGTCGCCAAGGCGATCGGCTATCCGGCGGCCTCGGACGCGCTGGACGCCGCGGTCAGCCCGCGCGGCTTCCGGCTGCTGGCCAAGGTGCCCCGGCTTCCGGTGGCCGTGGTCGACCGGCTGGTGGTGCACTTCGGCAGCCTGCAACGGTTGCTGGGCGCCACAGTGGAGGACCTGCAGGCGGTCGACGGCGTCGGTGACGCACGAGCCCGCGGCGTACGCGAAGGGCTGTCGCGGCTGGCCGAGGCGTCCATCCTGGAACGCTACGTCTGACCGGGTCGCACCCGAACGAGCCGGGGCCGCGCCGGTGGCCCGGCAGAGCGGCCTAGCTGATGACGAGTTTCGCGGGTTGGCTCAGCTTGGTGCCCACCCGGGCGAAGACCTCGTACCTTCCGGCCTGCACCACCGGCCCGTTCGCCACGCCGTTGGCGCACCGGCTGCTGCCCCTGCCGTTCCAGCTGACCTGGTAGGAGCGTTCGAAGCCCGGGGTGAAGGACTGCACGTCCGACCCGGCGGCCGTGCCACAGGTGTCCGAGGACCAGACCACCTCGGCACCGGCCTTGATGTACAACTCCTGAGCGGTCGCGCCGACGTCCCGGCTGCACGTCCGGTCGGACCTGTTACGGATCTTCAAACTCAGGTCCACGGACGCCCCGGAGGCGGCCTCCGCCGGCGACGCCACGGCGGTCACCGAGAGTTCGGTGTCCGCACAGTTGCCCTCGTCCACGACGGGATCGGCCGCCGGCGGGTCATTGCTGAGGCTCGGTTCATTCTCCGGCTCGTCCCCCGCGTCGGCGGTCTCGCCCTCGCCCCCTGGATTCGCAGGGTCGGCCCCGGCGTCACCGGACGGCGGCGAACCGGTCTGCGGGGTCAGCACCGACCCGGTCGGATCCGGCGTGCCGGTCGCCACGCCCGGGTCGGGCTTGCCGTCACCGGTCGCGTCGTTGCCCCCGGTGGGCCCGTTGCACGAGTAGAACAGGACAATCAGGAAGAGCAGCACCGCACCGAGTACGACGGCGCGACGCCGCCAGTACACGGTGGGAGGCAGAGGGCCGACCGTCAGACGCATGATGACCCCACCGTAGCGGCGGCCGGTGCGGCGGGCGGCAGCGACGCGCCGGGGCTCACCCGCGCCATCGGATCCGACCCTCCATTCACGACGGTACGCACCGGCGGCGGTCACTCAGGGCCACCGTCCGGCCCGACTCAGAGATAGACCTTGCGCTGGTAGATCGCGTGCGCGCCGGCCACCCGATCCAGGAACAGCAGCCCGGCGCAATGGTCGATCTCGTGTTGCAGTGCGCGGGCCTCGAAACCGTCCGTCACCAGGCGTACGGTCTCAGCGCTGCCGGGCAGCGCACCCTCCACCACCAGCCGGCTCGCACGTTTCACGTCACCGGTCAGGTCCGGCACCGACATGCACCCTTCCCGACCCGCCTTCCAGCGGGTGGCCTCGACCACCCGGGCGTTGCAGAGCACGAAGACGCCGTGCCCGGTGACCGTCTTGGGATGCCCGGTGACGTCCACCGCGAAGATCTGCGCGCTCACCCCGACCTGTGGGGCGGCCAGGCCCACACAGCCCGGCGACACCCGCATGGTCGCGATCAGGTCGGCGGCGAGTCGCACCGTCTCATCGGCGGTCGGGTCGACCTCGCCTCCGGGCCGGCTGAGCACCGGGTCCGGTGCGCAGACCACCGGGATGACGCGGCCGGCGCCGACCACCTCGGGAACCCAGTCACCCAGGCCCACGTACGCGTCGGGCTGCGCGTCCCGATCCGGCGCGTCCGATGTGCCGCTCACAGCACGTCCGGTTCGGCAGGTCGGAGGGTCACCTCGACCCCGAGACCGGCGGCCAACTCCGCCAGCCGGCCGGTGAGCGCCTCGGCCGCACCCGGGGGCAGTTCCACCTCGGCCACCACCACGTAGAGCGTCCCGGCCAGTCGGGTGCTCAGATCGGTGACGTTGCCGCCGGCCTCGGCCAGCGCCCGGGTCATCGCGGCCACGATGCCCATCCGGTCGGCGCCGTGCACCGCCATCACGTACGGTTCGCCGGCAGGCGCGGTCTCACCGTCCGGCGTCACTTCGCGTACCGTCGCCAGCAGTTGACCGTCGGCGGCCAGCGTCGCCAGCGCGGTCTCGACCTCGGCGGCGGCCGGGCCGACGCAGATCAGGGTCATCGCGAAATGTCCCCGCAGCCGGGTCATGGTGCTGTCGGTCAGGTTGGCTCCGAGCCGGGCGAGCACCTCGGCGACGTCAGCCACGATGCCGGGCCGGTCTCGGCCGATGACGGTGATCGCAAGCTCGTTCATCCGGGCATTCTGCCCGATCGGCACGCGTCGTCGTTGTCGGCCCGCCCGACCGTCCGAACGGCGGGACCGTGGCGCGTGACATCATCGGCGACGCGATGACAGAACCCACATTCGCCGGCCGGGTGAGCCGGTGGTACGAGCAGCACGCGCGGGACCTGCCCTGGCGCCGACCCGAGGCGGACCCCTGGGCGATCCTGGTGAGCGAGGTCATGCTTCAGCAGACCCCGGTCGCCCGGGTGGTGCCCGCCTGGCAGGCGTGGCTGGAGCGCTGGCCGACGCCGGCCGCCCTGGCCGGGTCGAGCCCGGCCGAGGCGATCCGCATGTGGGGACGGCTCGGTTATCCCCGCCGCGCGGTGCGGCTGCACGAGTGCGCGGTGGCCATCGTGGCGCGGCACGGCGGCGCGGTGCCGGACCGGCTGGAACAGTTGCTCGCCCTGCCCGGCGTCGGCACGTACACCGCCCGGGCCGTCGCCGCCTTCGCGTACGGCCAGCGTCACCCGGTGGTCGACACCAACGTACGCCGGGTGGTCTGCCGGGCGGTGGCCGGTGAACCGGATGCCGGCCCGACCACCCGTCCGGCCGATCTGGTCGCCGCCGAGGAACTGCTGCCCGCCGAACCGGCCGCCGCCGCCCTGGCCAGCGCCGCCTTCATGGAGTTGGGGGCGGTCGTCTGCACCGCCCGGGCGCCTCGCTGCGGGGTGTGCCCGGTCGAGTCCACCTGTGCCTGGCGGGCTTCGGGGCGCCCCGCGCCAGCCGGTCCGACCCGCCGACCACAGCGGTACGCCGGCACTGACCGCCAGGTACGCGGCCTGCTGCTCGGCGTGCTCCGGGAGGCCAGCGGGCCGGTGCCGCACCAGCGCCTGGACCAGGTGTGGGCCGACGACGTACAGCGGGCGCGGGCACTGGCCGGACTCGTCGACGACGGTCTGGTCGAGCCGATCGGTGCGACGTCGTTCCGGTTGGTCGGCGACGGCCCTCCAGTACCGGTGACTGGCTGAGTACGCGCACCGAGGGCCGGCCCCGGCTGGGGCCGGCCCTCGGTGTCGGGCTGGCGGATCAGGCGGAATAGCCTCGGCTGGCGATCCAGTCGGCAAGCGCGTCGGTGCTGATCCAGTACTCGGCCCGGCTGGCGTCGGCCGAGTCGGCGATCTTCATCTGGTCGCCGCCGTCGCGGTAGCCGGTCACCGCGATGTAGTGGCCGCCGTCGAAGGTGTGGCTGCCCCCGTCGAGGTCGGTGGCGGTGCCGACGACGTTCGCCACGACGCCCCGCCCGCTGTCGACGGCGCGGACGACGTCGTCCCGCAACCGGTCGGTCTCGGCCCGGTCGGCGGCCTGACCGGGGATCTCCACCGTGCGGTAGACGTCCTTGCCGGCCTTCCGGTTGAGCGCCTCGGTGATCAGGAAGGCCGAGTCGGTGCCCCGCTCGGTGGTTCCCATCTCGCGGGCCAGGTCGTCCTGGGAAACGTCCTTGTTCAGGATGCTCAAGGTGTTACGCACCGCGGCCGGACCGCAGTAGTAGAAGTTCGGCTGGGCCTCGTAACGAAGCGTCAGCTGCCGCTCGCCCTTGCCGTGCCCTCGCGAGGTCACGGCGGCCAGTGGGTCGGAACTCGCCGGGGCGGCGGTGGCGCCCACCGGGCCGGCGATCATCCCACCGGCGCAGACGGCACCGGCGGCGGTCAGGGCGGCCTTACGGATCGGACCAGTCATGATCGTTTCCTTCCGTCTCGGGGGATCGACACGACACCAGGAGATGGGAGGTTGCGAGTACCGCGTCGGATGGAGGCGGCGTGGTACGCCTGCTCCGGGTTCGCAACGACCTGGGCGGGCCCGGCATTTCCGGGTCGGCCCTACCAGCCGGTCGTCGCGGTTACTCCTGCGTACAACGGCCTCACGGACCGGTCCATGCCCGGGCAAACCGTGACCGCCGTCACGACAATCACCCACAAAACGGATAAACGGCTCGGTCGGGCGGATGCATCGACGCCCGAACAGACGACGGCGGCCCGGTGGCATTCGCCACCGGGCCGCCGTCGCTTCGGCCGACGAACCTACTCGTCCGCGCCCGCGGGGGCCGTCCTGCCGCCGAGGTCGGCCGGTACGGCGTCCGGCACCTCCACCGGGCGGTCGGAGCCCTTGAAGACGAGCTTGGACTTGTCGATGTCGTTCGGGTCGCCCTCGCAGTCCACCAACACGATCTGACCCGGGGTCAGCTCGTTGAACAGGATCCGCTCGGACAGGTTGTCCTCGATGTCGCGTTGGATGGTGCGACGCAGCGGACGCGCCCCGAGGACCGGGTCGAAGCCCTTCGCCGCGAGGTACTTCTTGGCGTTGTCGGTCAACTCCAGGCCCATGTCCTTGTTCCGCAGCTGGGTCTCGATGCGGGAGATCATGATGTCGACGATCGACAGGATCTCGGTCTGACGCAGCTGGTGGAAGACGATGGTGTCGTCGATCCGGTTGAGGAACTCGGGCCGGAAGTGCTGCTTGAGCTCGTCGTTGACCTTCTGCTTCATCCGGTCGTAGTTGGACTCCGAGTCCTCCGACGCCTGGAAGCCCAGGGAGACCGCCTTCGCGACGTCCCGGGTGCCCAGGTTGGTGGTCAGGATGATGACCGTGTTCTTGAAGTCCACGATCCGACCCTGACCATCGGTGAGCCGACCGTCCTCCAGGATCTGCAGGAGCGTGTTGAACACGTCCGGGTGGGCCTTCTCGATCTCGTCGAACAGCACCACGCTGAACGGCCGACGCCGCACCTTCTCGGTCAGCTGCCCACCCTCGTCGTAGCCGACGTAGCCGGGCGGGGCACCCACCAGCCGGGAGACCGTGTACCGGTCGTGGAACTCGGACATGTCCAGCTGGATCAGCGCGTCCTCGCTGCCGAACAGGAACTCCGCGAGCGCCTTGGACAGCTCGGTCTTACCCACACCCGACGGGCCGGCGAAGATGAACGAGCCCGACGGGCGCTTCGGGTCCTTCAGGCCGGCCCGGGTACGCCGGATCGCCTTCGAGACCGCCTTGACCGCGTCCTCCTGGCCGATGACGCGCTTGTGCAGCTCGTCCTCCATGCGCAGCAGGCGGGAGGTCTCCTCCTCGGTCAGCTTGTAGACCGGGATGCCCGTCCAGTTGCCCAGCACCTCGGCGATCTGCTCGTCGTCGACCTCGCTGACGACGTCCAGGTCACCGGCCTTCCACTCCTTCTCCCGCTGCGCCTTCTGACCCAGCAGCTGCTTCTCCTTGTCCCGCAGCTGCGCGGCACGCTCGAAGTCCTGCGCGTCGATCGCGGACTCCTTGTCCCGACGCACCTGCGCGATCCGCTCGTCGAAGTCACGCAGGTCCGGCGGCGCGGTCATCCGACGGATCCGCATCCGGGCACCGGCCTCGTCGATCAGGTCGATCGCCTTGTCCGGCAGGAACCGGTCGGAGATGTACCGGTCGGCCAGCGTCGCCGCGGCCACCAACGCCGCGTCGGTGATCGACACGCGGTGGTGCGCCTCGTACCGATCCCGCAGACCCTTCAGGATCTCGATGGTGTGCGCCAGCGACGGCTCGCCGACCTGGATCGGCTGGAAGCGCCGCTCCAACGCGGCGTCCTTCTCCAGGTGCTTGCGGTACTCGTCGAGCGTGGTCGCGCCGATGGTCTGCAGCTCGCCACGGGCCAGCATCGGCTTGAGGATGCTCGCCGCGTCGATCGCGCCCTCGGCGGCACCAGCGCCGACCAGGGTGTGGATCTCGTCGATGAACAGGATGATGTCGCCCCGGGTGCGGATCTCCTTGAGCACCTTCTTCAGGCGCTCCTCGAAGTCACCGCGGTAGCGGGAACCGGCCACCAGCGCGCCCAGGTCGAGCGTGTAGAGCTGCTTGTCCTTGAGCGTCTCGGGCACCTCGCCCTTGATGATCTTCTGGGACAGGCCCTCCACGACGGCGGTCTTGCCGACGCCGGGCTCGCCGATCAGAACCGGGTTGTTCTTCGTCCGGCGGGAGAGCACCTGCATCACCCGCTCGATCTCCTTCTCCCGCCCGATGACCGGGTCGAGCTTGCCCTCCCGGGCCGCCTGGGTCAGGTTCCGGCCGAACTGGTCCAGCACCAGGCTGGTCGACGGCGCGGCCTCACCCGGGGCGGCACCGGCGGCGGCCGGCTCCTTGCCCTGGTAGCCGGAGAGCAACTGGATCACCTGCTGGCGGACCCGGTTCAGGTCGGCACCGAGCTTGACCAGCACCTGGGCGGCGACGCCCTCGCCCTCACGGATCAGCCCGAGCAGGATGTGCTCCGTGCCGATGTAGTTGTGGCCGAGCTGCAACGCCTCGCGCAGCGACAGCTCCAGCACCTTCTTGGCCCGCGGCGTGAACGGGATGTGCCCGCTCGGCGCCTGCTGACCCTGGCCGATGATCTCCTCCACCTGCTGGCGGACGCCCTCCAGGGAGATCCCGAGGCTCTCCAAGGCCTTGGCCGCGACGCCCTCACCCTCGTGGATCAGGCCCAACAGGATGTGTTCCGTACCGATGTAGTTGTGGTTGAGCATCCGGGCCTCTTCCTGGGCCAGGACGACAACCCGTCGCGCTCGGTCGGTGAACCGCTCGAACATGCCCTCGTGCTCCTCACGTGCCGTGCGCACTCGATCTTGGTGGTCAAGACTCTCGGCGGGGCCGGATACGCGAGCGCCCGGGACGGGCGTCCGCGCCTCATTACTCTATCGCCGCGAGCCGACTCGGCTGACCTCGTGTGTCTGCGTCGTAGGCCCGGTACGCGTCGTTTTGCACAACCATCCACGCTCAACGGGTGTTCCGGGCATGGTCTGTGTACGCGCAGAGCGAAATTCGGCCCGGTCGCCGGGACCGCCGGGAACGCCGCACGGGGGCGCCCCGACCGGGGACGGCACCATCCACAGGTTGTGGACAAGGCATCCACCGGCTGTGGACAACGTGCGGCATGCCGCGAATAGTCCCGCCGACGCCGACGCCGGCCCGGAGAAGCTCTCCGGGCCGGCGTCATGGCCGCTCCTGGTGCCTGGTCTCAGTGACCGGCCTTCGAGTGGTACTCGTCGACGATCTCCTGCGGGATCCGGCCCCGGTCCGAGATGTCCTTGCCCGCCTTGCGCGCCCAGGCCCGAATGGCCTTGTTCTGCTCACGGTCGGCGGTGGCACCACCGCGACCACGGGCGGCCCGACCACCGACGACCACGCCGCCGCGACCGACCTTCGTGCCGTGGGCGATGTACGGGGCGAATACCTCGCGCAATTTCTCTGCGTTCGAACCTGACAGGTCGATCTCGTACTGAACACCGTCGAGCGCGAACTTGACGGTCTCGTCCGCGTCCCCGCCGTCCAGGTCATCGACCAGCTTGTGAATGATCTGCTTGGCCACGCCACATTCCTTTCGAGCAGGGTTGCTCCTGCCAACTGCACAAGCACAATAACCCGCCAGATGCTTGTCGCGTCAATAGGATGCGGTAACGAGGCGGTAAGTTTTCGTACGACTACTCAGGGCGGACCAACGGGAAGAGGATGGTTTCCCGAATTCCCAGGCCGGTGAGCGCCATCAGGAGCCGGTCGATTCCCATTCCCATGCCACCGGCCGGCGGCATTCCGTACTCCATCGCCCGGAGAAAGTCCTCGTCCAGTCGCATCGCCTCGTCGTCACCCCGGGCGGCCAGTTGCGCCTGGGCCACCAGCCGTTCCCGCTGCACCACCGGGTCGACCAGCTCGGAGTACGCGGTCCCCAGCTCGAACCCGAGCACGTACAGGTCCCACTTCTCGGCCAGGCCCGGCTCGCTGCGGTGCGCCCGGGTCAGCGGGCTCGTCTCCTCCGGGTAGTCCCGCACGAAGGTCGGCGCCTCGAGGCCGGGTACCACGAGTTCCTCGAACAGCTCCTCGGCCAGTTTGCCCGGCCCCCACTTCGGGTCGACGGCCAGGCCCACCTTGTCGGCGTACTCGACCAGGCGCGCCTGCTCGGTGTGGACCGTGACCTCCTCACCCAGCGCCTCGGAAAGCACACCGAAGAGGGTGACCGAACGCCACTCGCCGCCGAGGTCGAACTCCCGACCGTCAGCGTGGGTGACCACCGTCGATCCGGAGACCGCGATCGCCGCCCGCTGGACGAGATTACGGGTCAACTCGGCCATCGTGTTGTAGTCCCCGTACGCCTCGTACGCCTCCAGCATGGCGAACTCAGGCGAGTGCGAAGAGTCGATGCCCTCATTACGGAAGTTGCGGTTGATCTCGAAGACCCGCTCGACGCCGCCGACGACAGCGCGCTTCAAAAACAGTTCCGGCGCGATTCGGAGATACAGATCCGTGTTGAGCGCATTGCTGTGGGTCACGAAAGGCCGGGCCGCCGCGCCCCCGTGCAGCAACTGCAACATCGGGGTCTCCACCTCAAGGTAACCCTCGCCGTGCAGCGAATCGCGCAGACTCCGCAACGCCGTCGCCCGGGTACGGACCATCTGCCGCGCCTGCGGACGGACGATCAGGTCGACGTAGCGCTGCCGGACCCGGGCCTCCTCGCTGAGCGGCTTGTGCGCCACCGGCAGCGGGCGCAACGCCTTGGCGGTGACCGCCCACTCCTCGGCCAGCACCGACAACTCACCCCGGCGGCTGGTGATCACCTCACCGGTGACCCCGACGTGGTCGCCCAGGTCCACCAGGCGCTTCCAGGCTTCCAGCCGATCCGCGCCGACCCGGTCCAGCGACAGCATCGCCTGCAGTTCGGTGCCGTCGCCGTCGCGCAGGGTGGCGAAGCAGAGCTTGCCGGTGTTCCGTACGAAGATCACCCGGCCGGTGACCGAGACCCGGTCGCCGGTGGCGGTGTCCGTCGGCAGATCCCCGTAACGCTCGCGCAGCTGGCTCAGGGTGCTGGTACGCGGGTAGCTGACCGGGTAGGGCTGCAAACCCTCGGCGAGCATCCGGTCCCGCTTCTCCCGGCGGACCTTCATCTGCTCGGGAAGGTCGTCGGCGGGGTCGACTGGCACGGGGCTCTGTTGGGTCACGGCACGCTTCCTCGGCGGGAGAATTCGGGCGGGGTCAGGCCCGAGCGTACTCAACCGCCCCGGCGACCGTTACTGGATAGCCTGCCGGTCATGACCGACCCCACGCAGGCCCTCTCCTTCGGCACCGCCGCCGCCGACTACGACCGCTACCGGCCCCGCTATCCGCAGGCCGCACTGCGGTGGGCGCTCGACGGCATCGACGCCCCCGCGCGGCTTGTCGATCTGGCTGCCGGTACCGGCATCCTGGCCCGTGGCCTGCTCGCCCTGGGGCACCGGGTGACCGCCGTCGAGCCCGACCCCGGTATGCGGGCCCAGCTGACGTCGGTCGACACCGAGGTGCGCGCGCTGGCCGGCAGCGCCGAGACGATGCCGCTGCCCGGCGGGTTCGCCGACGCCGTCCTCACCGGCCAGGCGTACCACTGGTTCGACCGGCCACGGGCACACGCGGAGATCGCCCGGGTGCTGCGGCCCGGCGGGGTATTCGCGCCGCTGTGGAACCTGCGGGACGACTCGTGCGCCTGGGTGGCCGAGCTGAGCCGGATCGCCGAGATCGGCGACACCGTCGAGCACCTGCGGCAGAGCGTGACCGACTTCGGCGACTCCTTCACCGCCCCCGAGTGGGCAGAGTTCACCCACGCCAGCACGCTGACCCCCGACGAACTGCTCGGCCTGGTCCGCACCCGCTCCCACTACCTGACCGCCACCCCCGCCCGCCGAGCCGAGGTCGACCACCAGGTCCGCGCCCTCCTACACACCCACCCCGACCTGGCCACCCAGGAGACCATCACCCTCCCGTACACCACCCTCGTAGCCCGCGCCCGGAGAACCTGAACACCGGCGCACAGACCCGCAACCGCAACAGGCGCGACAAGCCCTGCCACCTCAGACCCACCGCCCCACCGGACGGATGACGCTGCCCCACCGAGGGTTTCCGGGCAGCCCGACCGGCGCAGGGATCAAGCCTGACCGCCCGGAGCCGGTCGGGCTGCCCGGAAACCCCCCACCGCAAGACCGAAAGCGTCAGACGTTCCGCTCGTACACCATGCGCAACCCGATCAACGTGATCATCGGCTCGTGATGCGTGATCGTCCGGCACTCGTTGAGCACCAGTGAGGCCAACCCACCGGTCGCGATCACCGCCTTCAACTCGCCCAGCTCGGCGGCCATCCGCTCGACGATCCGGTCCACCTGACCGGCGAAACCGAAGTAGAGGCCCGCCTGGAGGCACTCGACGGTGTTCTTGCCGATCACCGAGCGGGGCCGGGTCGCCTCGACCTTGCGCAGCTGGGCGGCGCGGGCGGCGAGCGCGTCGAAGGAGATCTCGATGCCCGGGGCGAACGCACCACCGAGGAACTCGCCCCGACCACTGATCACGTCGAAGTTCGTGGTGGTCCCGAAGTCGACGACGATCGACGGCCCACCGTAGAGGGTGTACGCGGCCAGCGTGTTCACCACCCGGTCCGCGCCGACCTCCTTCGGGTTGTCGATGGCCAGCTGCACCCCGGTACGCACCCCGGGCTCGACGATGACGCTCGGCAGTTCGCCGTAGTAGCGGGTCAGCATGGTCCGCAGCGAGCGCAGGGCGGCCGGAACCGTCGAGCAGGCGGCCACGCCGGTGATCTCGACGGCGTCGCCCGCGAGCAGGCCCCGGAACATCAGACCCAGCTCGTCGGCCGTCGAACGGGCGTCGGTCTTGATCCGCCAGGAGTGCACCAGCTTGTCGCCGTCGAAGGTCGCCAGCACGGTGTTCGTGTTCCCGATGTCGATGCAGAGCAGCACGCACGCAGCCTAGACGGGTTCACTCCATGCGCAGGTCCAGGGCGATGTCCAGGATCGGTGAGGAGTGGGTGAGCGCGCCGACGGAGAGGTAGTCGACGCCGGTGGCACCCACCGCCGCGGCGTCGGCGAGGGTCAGCCCGCCGGTCGCCTCCAGCTCGGCCCGATCGCCCACGGTGGCCGCCACCTCGGCCAGCACCGCCGGCGGCATGTTGTCCAGCAGCAGGAAGTCGGCTCCGGCCTCGACCGCCTCCACGGCCTCGGCGAGGGTGTCCACCTCCACCTGCACGGGTACGTCGGGGAACGCCTCCCGGACCCGCCGGTACGCGGCGGCGACGCCGCCCGCCGCGAACTTGTGGTTGTCCTTGACCATGGCGACGTCGTGCAGGCCCATCCGCTTGTTCGTGCCCCCGCCGGCCCGGACCGCGTACTTCTCCAGGGCGCGCAACCCCGGCGTGGTCTTGCGGGTGTCCAGCACCATCGCCTTGCTGCCGGCCAACGCGTCCGCCCAGGCCCGGGTGTGCGTGGCCACCCCGGACATCCGACAGAGCAGGTTGAGGGCGGTCCGCTCGGCGGTGAGCAGCACCCGGGTCGGTCCGGTCACCGTGGCCAGCACGTCTCCCCGGGCCACCCGCTCGCCGTCGTGCGCCACCAGCGAGATCTCGACGGTACGCCCGACACCGGTCGCCTCGGCGGCCGACTCGAACACGGCGGCGGCGACGGCCAGCCCGGCCACCACGCCGTCGGCGCGGGCCACCACGTCGGCGGTGTCGGTCTGTGCCGCCGGGATGGTGGCGGTACTCGTCACGTCGAGCCCGTCCGGGCCGAGGTCCTCGACGAGCGCGTTCTCGATGATCCGGCGTACCTGGTCCGGGTCCAGCCCGGCCGCGCGCAGCATCCGCTCCGTCTCGCTGGTCATCGCGTCTCCTCCCACCGGGTGGTCAACCGTCCCGCTCCGCCGACGGCACCGACCAGGTGGCCGTGCCACCGCTCGTCGGCCACCGGGAAGTCCTCCCGCCAGTGGCAGCCCCGGGTCTCCTGGCGGGCGTAGGCCGCGGCGACAAGTGTGGCGGCCACCGTGAGCAGGTTCGTCGCCTCCCAGTCGGCGGTACGCGGGGTGCCGCGAGCGACGCCCAGCTCGACCAGTTCGGCGGCGGTCGCGGTGAGCGTCGCGGCCGAGCGGAGAACTCCGGCGCCCCTGGTCATCGCCCGCTGCAACACCGGTGTCGTCTCGGCCGGCAGCACCCAGCCGCCCTCACCCCGCCACGCCCCGGTGTCCGCCGGGCGGGCCTGCCCGGGCAGGCCGGACGCGATGTCGTCGGCGATCCGCCGGGAGAAGACCAGCCCTTCCAGCAGCGAGTTGCTGGCCAGTCGGTTCGCGCCGTGCACGCCCGTGCAGGCGACCTCACCGCAGGCGTACAGACCGGGGATCGAGGTCCGGCCGCGCAGGTCGGTGCGCACCCCGCCGGAGGCGTAGTGCGCGGCCGGCGCCACCGGAATCAGGCCGGTTCCCGGGTCGACCCCGATGGCCAGGCACGACGCGACGATTGTGGGAAACCGGCGGGCCAGGAAGTCACCGCCGAGGTGGCGGGCGTCGAGGTGGACGTGGTCGGCGCCGGTGGCCAGCAGCACCCGGTGGATGCCCTTGGCGACCACGTCCCGGGGGGCCAGCTCGGCCAGTTCGTGCTGGCCGAGCATGAAGCGTTTGCCGTCGGCGTCCACCAGGTACGCGCCCTCGCCCCGCAGCGCCTCGGAGACCAGCGGCTGCTGGGCGTGCCCGGCACCGGGCACCCGGGAGTGCTCCGGCACGATCAGCGCGGTCGGGTGGAACTGCACGAACTCCACGTCGGTGACCGCGGCACTGGCCCGCATGGCCAGGGCGACCCCGTCACCGGTGGAGACCGCCGGGTTCGTGGTGGCCGCGAAGATCTGCCCCATGCCGCCGGTGGCCAGCACCACCGCGCGGGCCAGCAGCGCACCGACGCCGTCCTCACTACCCTCGCCGAGCACGTGCAGGGTGATCCCGCACGCCGCACCGAGCCCGCCCGGACCGTCGCCGGGGGCCCGGAGCAGATCCAGCACCAACGCGTGCTCGACGAGCCTGATCCACGGGTCGCGGCGTACCGCCTCGTGCAACGCCCGCTGCACCTCGGCACCCGTCGCGTCGCCGCCCGCGTGCACGATGCGGTCGGCCCGGTGCCCGCCCTCGCGGGTGAGCATCAACGACCCGTCGGCGTTGCGGTCGAACTCGGCACCGAGACGCATCAGTTCCCGCAGCCGGGTCGGCCCCTCCTCCACGAGCACGCGGACCGCGGCCGGGTCGCACAGACCGACGCCGGCGATCTCGGTGTCGGAGGCGTGCATGGCCGGGGTGTCGGCCGGGTCGAGCACCGCGGCGATGCCGCCCTGCGCCCACCGGGTCGATCCCTCGTCCATGTCGACCTTGGTGACCACTGTTACGTGCAGTCCCGCCTTACGCAGATGCAACGCGGCGGTCAGCCCGGCCACCCCGGAGCCGACCACGATCACGTCGGTGGTCTCCACCCAGCCGGGTGCCGGGGCGGCCAGCCGGCTCGGCAGCGCCGGCAGGCCGACGGTCGGTAGGTCCATGCCCTCAGTCAACCCGAATGCCTTTCGACTCGGGCGGCGGGGGCGGGACGAGTGGTTCCGGCTACTTCGTCCGGACCGGGAGGGCCGCCGGGCCGGCGTCCTTGAGTGTTCCGGTCACCTGACGGTCGCTGAGCCACAGATAGCAACGGATCCCCCGGTCGCCCACCCGCCACCGACCGGCGCTGGGCGGCCGCACCACCACGTCGGTCCGGAAGATCAGGGCATTGTCGTCCGGCAGACCGGCGAAGCGGGCGAGGACCGAGCGGCACCCGGCGTAGAAGGGTGCCCACTGCACACTGCTGGTCGGGTACGGGCGGTCCGGAGCCGACCAGACCCCGGCGAACTCGGCGTCGTGGCGGTCGGTGCACGCCACCGGCACCAGGGTCTGCACCACCCCGTTCCCACCGGTACGCGTCTGCTGGCAGCTCAGTCGCAACGCCGACGCCGTCCGGAGCACGTCGCGCAGCGAGCCGGTCCGCGGCACCACCTTGGCACCGGCCTCGACCGTGTCGACCTCCATCAGGTCGCAGCGGTACCAGCGCGACCCGGCGGCCCAGCCCGGCCCGGACGGCACCGCGACCGCCAACCGGAGCCGCCCGGCCCGCCAGTTGTCACCGACGTGGCCGTTGGCCCGCTTGTCACAGTCGGCGAAGGCGGTGCGCAGCTCGGCGGAACCGGTGGGCGGCGGTTCCTTCCGGACGGCGGGAAAGGCGCCGACGTGCACCGTCTCCACCCGGTGCGGTGCGGCACAGTCCACCGGCGCGTACGCCCCGAGCGGCACCACCTCGGCGAAGTCGGCCTCGTGACAGACCCCAACCGCCGGGGTGAAGGGCCCGGGCGGCGGCAACGCGGCCCAGTCGTCGACCAGGTCGCCGTCCAGCCCGCCGGTCGACCCACAACCGGCCAGCAGCGCCGCCATGATGAAGGCCGTGACCAGGGTCCTCGTCGCACGCTGCATGGCGCCGCCTCCCCCAGTCAGCGGCCGTCCCCCGACGGCGCCTCCAGGGTAACCAGAAATGACCTTCCGGTGACAGACCGGAATCGCGGCGCGATGCTCACGGCCGGCACGAAAGGCTCCCGCGAGCGGCGAATCCTGGCCGACGAGTGTTCCCTACACCGACAGCGGGTTGGGCACCGGCGCGCCGGCCGTGCCGGGCGCGGCGGTCGACGGGTCGGCGCCGAGGTCGACGACCTTGTTGTCCGCGTCCACGTGCACCACCCGAGGGCGGTACGCGCGGGCCTCGGCATCGTCCATCTGCCCGTACGAGATGAGGATGACCAGGTCGCCCGGCTGGACCAGGCGGGCGGCGGCACCGTTGATACCGATCACACCGCTGCCCCGCCGGCCCGGGATCACGTACGTCTCCAGGCGGGCCCCGTTCGTGATGTCGACGATCGCCACCTGCTCGCCGGGGAGCAGGTCCGCGGCGTCGAGCAGATCCTCGTCGACGGTCACCGAGCCAACGTAGTGCAGGTCCGCCTGGGTCACCGTGGCCCGGTGGATCTTGGACTTGAGCATCGTGCGGAACATCGGGACGCCTTTCGCGGGTACGTGTGGTCAGGAAGCCGGGTCGAGCCGGAGCGGAGCGTTGTCGATCAGCCGTGTGTCGCCCACCCAGGCCGCCACGAGCAGCCGAGCGGGGCCACGGACCGGCCCGGGCTCCAGATCCGGATCGGTCAGCACCAGGTAGTCGAGCCGCGCGCCGGACTCGCCGGCCCCGAAGGCGACGTGTGCCGCCGTCAGGACTGCTGCGGCGTCGCCGCCGGCCGAAGCGGCCTCGGCTCCGGCCCGCAACGCCCGGGACAGGCTCAGCGCCACCGAGCGCTCGGCCGGCGAAAGGTAGCGGTTGCGGCTGGAAAGGGCGAGACCGTCCGGTTCCCGGACGGTGGGCACCCCGATCACCTCGACCGGAACGTCCAGGTCCCGACACATCCGCCGGACCAGGGTCAGCTGCTGGTAGTCCTTCTCACCGAAGAAGGTCAGGTCCGCGCGGGTGAGCTGCAGCAGCTTCAGCACCACGGTGAGTACGCCGTGGAAGAACCCCGGCCGGCTGAGCCCCTCCAGATCCTCGCCGAGCGGCCCCGGGTTGACCCGGACCGCCGGCTCACCGCCGGGATACATCTCACCCACCGAGGGAGCGAAGACCAGGTCCGCCCCGGCCCGCCGACACACGTCGAGATCGGCTTCGAGGGTACGCGGGTAGCGGTCGAAGTCCTCGTTCGGCCCGAACTGCAGCGGGTTCACGAAGATCGTCACGATCACGTGGTCGGCCCGCGCCCGGGCCTCGCGCAGGAGCGTCTCGTGCCCCTCGTGCAGCGCGCCCATGGTCATCACCACCCCCACCGTCCCGGTGCAGGCGGCTCGCGCCTCGGCCAGGTCGGCACGCGTGTGCACCAGCCCCGTCACGTGCTCCACCCCGCTCGACACCTGTTCCCCGCCGATGGTCACGCCGCCACCCCGCTCCGGTAGTCGTCCAGGACGCCGAACAGTGCCGCCGCGTCGGCCGGACGCAGCCGGCCGGCCGCGACGGCCCGGTCGGCGGTGCGCCGCGCCAGCACAAGGTAGGGCTCGACCGACTCGGGTGCGGTGCCGGCGAGCCGCGCCAGGTGCCGCCGCACCGTACCGGCGTCGCCCCGGGAGACCGGGCCGGTCAACGCGTCGTCGCCGAGGCGCAGCGCGTTCTCCAGCGCGGCACGCAGCAGCGGGGCGAGCACCTTCTCGGGCTGGCCCACCCCGGCGTCGCGCAGCCGGTCGGCCGCCTCGTTGACCAGGGTCACCAGGTGGTTCGCGCCGTGCGCCAGCGCCGCGTGATACAGCGGTCGGTCGGCCTCGGCGATCCACTCCGGCACCCCACCGAGGTCGACCACCAGCCGGGCGGCCAGCGGGCGCAGGTCGGCCGGCGCGGTCACCCCGTAGGAGATGCCGGGCAGCCGGCCAAGGTCGTCGGGCGTGCCGGCGAAGGTCATCGCGGGATGCAGCGCCAGTGGACGGGCACCGGCCGCGCTGGCCGGCGCCAGCACGGCCAGGCCGTGTGCCCCCGACGTGTGCGCGACCACCTGGCCGGGACGCACCGCACCGTCGGCGGCCAGACCGGCCACCACCTCGGCCAACGCGTCGTCCGGTACGGCGATCAGCAGCAGGTCGGTGGCGGCCCGGGCGACCTCGGCGGCCGGGCGGCGGGAAACCGTCGGCAGCAGCAGCGCCAGTCGGGCCCGGGAAGCACCGGACGTCCCGCTGGCGGCGACCACCCGATGACCCGCGGCGGCCAACGCGGCACCCAGGGTGGCGCCCACCCGCCCGGCGCCGATGACGCCGACCGTGAGCAGGGTAGAAGTGTCAGCCTTGGCCGACGCCAAGGTCGCGGGCCGCCGGGAGGCGGCCGAGTGGGTGCGCAGCCGTGCGCTCATGTCACGATCCAGTCCTCGAGACGGGGTACCGGTCGGGGCAAGTATGCGTCTCTGAAGCGGATCTGAAACAAGGTTGTGTGAAATCGTTCACCGGTGTGAGGAGGGCCCCATGTCGATGCGCTGGCGCGAGGCGATGCGGCGGGCCCTCTACGGGCCCGAGGGCTTCTTCGTCTCCGGAGCCGGGCCCGCAGCCCACTTCCGGACCAGCGTGCACGCCTCACCGGTCTTCACCTCGGCGCTGCTCCGCCTGATCCACCACCTCGACGCCGCCCTGGGCTTCCCCGACCGCTTCGACGTGGTGGATGTGGGGGCTGGGGGTGGCGAACTGCTCAACGCACTCTCCGTGGGGGTTGCCGGGGAGCCCGCCCGCTCCGGGCGGTCAGGCTTGATCCCTGCGCGGGCGGGCTCCCCGGCAACCCTGACCACCACGGCCGCCGTCCGCCCCGGCCGGGGTGGTGTCTCGTCGGAGTCCGTCGGTCCGTCGCGGTCCGCGCCGGTTCCGCTGGCTCGGCGGGTACGGTTCACCGCCGTCGAACTCGCCCCGCGCCCCGCGCACCTTCCCGACCAGATCACCTGGACGAACGAGATCCCCACCGCCGTCACCGGCCTGCTCCTGGCCACCGAGTGGCTCGACAACATCCCCCTCGACCTGGCCACCCAAGTCAACGACCGATGGCACTACCTCCTCGTCGACCCCACCTCGGGCGAGGAGACGACAGGCGAACAGATCAACCCCGCCGACCTCGACTGGCTGACCACCTGGTGGCCCACACCGACCGAACGAACTCCCGGGGCGCGGACCCGCACGGACGACCCGGACCTCCCTCAGCAGACCGCAACGGACGGGTCGGCCCCGACCACGTCGGGTTTCCGGGCAGCCCGGCCGGCGCAGGGATCAAGCCTGACCGCCCGGAGCCGGCCGGGCTGCCCGGAAACCCCCACGGACCGCACCCCCACGGACCGCACCCCCACGGACCGCACCCCCACGCGCATACCGCCGATGGGGCGGGCGGAGATCGGGCGGACCAGGGACGAGGCGTGGGCTGACGCCGTGGGGCGGGTCGACCGGGGGCTGGCGTTGGCGGTGGACTACGGCCACCTGCACGCGGAGCGGCCGATCGACGGGTCGCTCACCGGGTACCGGGCTGGGCGGCAGGTGCCGCCGGTGCCGGACGGCTCCTGCGACGTCACCGCGCACGTCGCCATCGACTCCGTCGCCGCCGCCGGTGAGCGGGTCGCCCGGTGTGCGTACCTGCTGACCTCGCAACGGGAGGCGTTGCGAGCGCTCGGGGCCGACGGCGGACGACCGCCGCTGAGCCTGGCCGCCAGCGACCCGGCCGGCTACCTGCGGGCACTGGCCACCGCGTCGGCAGCGGCCGAGCTGACCGACCCGGCCGGCCTCGGCGGCCACTGGTGGCTGTGGCAGCCGGTCGGACTACCGACCGACCGGCTGCCACCCCTCGCGGCCCCTACCGACCGTCCTGACGGTCAGCACGGCTGACGGGCGACCACCGCCGGGCCCGGCGGTTCATGGCACGATGGCGGGCATGACCACGGGCGAGCTGCGCGAGCTGACCGTCGGCACCGGCGCCGGGCTGGTGGCGGGCACCGGCGGCGAGCAGCTCGGCGCGGACATGGTGCTGAACATCGGGCCGCAGCACCCCTCCACGCACGGCGTGCTGCGACTCAAGCTCGTGCTCGACGGCGAGCGGGTACTCGCCGCCGAACCGGTCGTCGGCTACATGCACCGGGGTGCCGAGAAGCTGTTCGAGGTACGCGACTACCGGCAGATCATCGTGCTGGCCAACCGGCACGACTGGCTGTCGGCGTTCGCCAACGAGCTGGGCGTGGTGCTCGCGGTGGAACGGCTGATGGGCATGGAGGTGCCCGAGCGGGCCACCTGGCTGCGGATGGCGCTCGCCGAGTTGAACCGGGTGCTCAACCACCTGATGTTCCTCGGTTCGTATCCGCTGGAGATCGGGGCGATCACCCCGATGTTCTACGCCTTCCGGGAACGGGAGACGCTCCAGGCGGTGCTGGAGGAGGTCTCCGGCGGGCGGATCCACTACATGTTCAACCGGGTCGGCGGCCTGAAGGAGGAGGTGCCGGCCGGCTGGACCGGGCGGGCCCGGGCGGCCATCGGAGAGGTACGCCGCCGGATGCCGGACCTGGACAACCTGATCCGCCGGAACGAGATCTTCCTGGCCCGTACCGTCGGCGTGGGGGTGCTGTCGGCGGCCGAGGCGGCCGCGTTCGGGGCGTCCGGTCCGGTCGCCCGGGCCTCCGGGCTCGACCTGGACCTGCGCCGGGACGAGCCGTACCTGGCCTACGACCAGCTCGACGTGCCGGTGGTGACGAAGACGGCCGGCGACTGTCACGCCCGCTTCGAGGTGCTGCTCGACCAGGTGTACGCCTCGCTCGACCTGGCGGCACAGTGCCTGGACCGGGTCGATCGGCTCACCGGACCGATCAACACCAGGCTGCCGAAGGTGCTCAAGGCGCCGGAGGGACACACGTACGCCTGGACGGAGAACCCGCTCGGCATCAACGGGTACTACCTGGTCTCGCGGGGCGAGAAGACGCCGTGGCGACTCAAGTTGCGCACCGCCTCGTACGCGAACGTGCAGGCCCTGGCCACCCTGCTGCCCGGCTGCCTGGTGCCGGACCTGATCGCCATCCTCGGCTCGATGTTCTTCGTGGTGGGCGACATCGACAAGTGACGGCGCGATCCGGCGCGGGCCTACGGCGGGCGTACGGTCGCCGGATCAGCGCCAGCGGCCAGCGCCGGCGTCGCGCCCCGCCGGACCGTATCCGGGCTCCTCCACGCGGTGCCGGCGGCCGTACGGCTCCCCGCCGGGACGTTCGCCGCGCGGGTACTCGGACTGGTAGCCGTACGCCGACTCCGGGTGGTGACCCCGCGCTGGTTCGGGCTGGTAGCCGCGCTCGCGGGACGGGCGCCACTCGGGCGGCACCGGCACCCCACCGGGGGGTAGCGCCGGACGGCTCTCCGGCTCGCCCCAACTGTCGCGCCACGCGTCGTCGCCCGCGGCACGGCGTGGCTCGTCGCGGCGTACGCTCGCCCAGCGGTCCGCCACCCGGTACTCGGTGCCGACCGGGTCGGCGTGCAGTTCGGCCCGGCGTTCGCCGACGCGCACCTCACGGCCCCGATCGTCGTCACGCACCGCCGCCCACCGGTCTCCGGCCCGCAGCTGCGCCCAGTACGCCCCGGTGTCGTCCGCCCGATGTCCCCGAGCCGCCGGTGCCGGGTCCGCGGGAGCCTCCCACTGCTGGCCACCCGCGTCCCAGCCCCGGTCATCCCGTGAGCCCCAGTCGCGACCGTCGGCGGGCCCGTCCGGATGACCCGAGCCGCCATCGCGGGCGGCGGACCAGTCGTCCTCCCCGGTCGACCAGCGATTCTCCGCCGGCGCTGGCGACCACGGGCGGTCCTCCTCGCGGGAACGCCCCGACCAGGAACGTTCCCCGTCACGGCCGGACCACCCGCGCGCCTCCTCCTGGGCCGACCCGGACCAGGAACGTTCGTCGGAGCGCTCCGTACCGGACCAGCGACGACTGTCGTCCCGGCGGGAGCGATCATCACCGTCGGACCACGAGTGGTCGTCCTCGTCGATGCCGTGCCCTCGCCCGCGCTCTCCGGGCGACTCCGACCACGCCGCCGGGTAACCGCCGTACCGGCCACCGGACTCACCGACGATCGTGTGCCGGGTGG
This sequence comes from Verrucosispora sp. WMMC514, assembly GCF_027497295.1. NCBI lineage: Bacteria > Bacillati > Actinomycetota > Actinomycetes > Micromonosporales > Micromonosporaceae > Micromonospora > Verrucosispora sp. WMMC514. Next base: position 1,947,075 of record NZ_CP114906.1, read on the forward strand.
TCACATGCACCGTCTCGGTGTGCCGGACCACCCCCAGTGGCCGCCCTCCCGACTCACCCGGGCGATCGTCCTGCTCGGGGCGGACCGGCGACCCGTAGACACCGGCTGAGCCGCTGGCCGGACGATCGTTGCCGGGCCCGGAACGCGCTGCGCCGTACCCGCCGGTCCGGCCGGGGGCGGGCTGGGCCGTGCCGTAGACCGCGGCCGGTGTGACGGGCCGTCCGGTCTGCCGCGACGGTGCCTCCGGTGCCGGCACCCGGGCCCGGCCCGGGCCGGGCGGTTCGTCGTCCGCGACCGCGGTGACGCCACCCGAGTCGACCCGTTGACGCAGTCCGGCCAGCGCCTGCTGGACCCGTTGGATCTCGTCGAGCGCCTGGTTACCACGCTGGGCGGCAGCCACGATCTCACCCCGCAGCTCCCGCCGCAGCTCGTCGACCTCCTCGCGGAGTTCCTCGGCGTGCGACCCACCGCCGTCGGTACGCAGTGCGATGGACAGTCCGATCAGCACCACGGCCAGAATCGCCAGCACCGCGGCGAACCGCAGCGGCCCGTTGCCGTCAGCGACCAGGAGTATCAGCGCCGCGACCGGAGCGAGGGCCACACCGCCCCAGAAGAGCACGGTGAGCAGCTTGCGCGGATCGGCGGGCACCGGGGCGGGCATGGGTCCGCAGCCTACCGAGAGTTGCGTCACCTGGGAACGGCTCGACGGCAGGTGTCCGAGGCGAGTATCGGAGGGGATCCGCGGCGGCGCTTTCGCGACTGGCAACGCGATGGCGCCCCGGCCGAGTCGGCCGGGGCGCCATCGCGCTCGAACTCAGTTCTGCGCGTACGCCGCGTCGGTCGAGAAGACCAGGCCGACGCTGATCGTGCCGTTGCGCAACGCGGTCTTGGTCAACGGCCCACCGCCGTCGAGCGAGGAGAACGAGCCGACCGACAGCCCGTAGGTCTGCTCCAGACCGGGCTTGCAGAACGGGCGCTCCTGGCACTCCGGCGGACCACCCAGCACCGTCGCCGTACCCGAGCACTTCTCGGCGAGTTCGGAGAGGGTCCGCACGCCGTACTTGTCGGCGAACTCCTCCGTCACGGCGAAGGCGTTCTGGGTCTGCGCGGCCGCCGGCGCGCCGAAGGTCAGACCCACCTGCTCACCCAGGCCACGCAGCGCGGTGACGGTCTTGTCGACGTCCGGCGAGGAGACCGGCTGGCCGCCGCTGTTCACCTTGCCGTTGAGGAACTCGGCGAGGGTGGCTGCGTACTCCGGGACGACCTGGATCTCGCCCTTCTCCAACGCCGGCTCGTACAACTCCCGGTTGCCGATCTGCTGCACGGAGACCTGGTAGCCGGCGGCGGTCAGCTGGATCTTGTAGAGCTCGGCGATGATCTCACTCTCGGTGAAGTTGCCCGCCCCCACCGTGATCCGTCCGCCCGGTCCCCGCTGCACCCCGTCGGTCAGCGAGTTGGCGTCGGCGAACTCCTGCGCCGCTGCCTGGGCGCTCTTGCGGTCCACGTCGACCGCCTTGTTGAGCTGCACCAGTTTCGGCGTGTCGAGCACCGCGGAGACCTTGTCGAGCGCGGCGATCAGTTGGGGGTTCGCCACCTCGCTGTTGACCGCCGGGATGATGTTGTCGGCGTTCTGCAGCGACTTGTCGTCCTCGAGTGCGATCAACTGCTCACCGGCCACCGGCGCGCAACCCTCGCCCGAGGCACCCTGCTGGGGTGCCTCGGTGCCGGAGGAGCCGGCGTCGCCGCACCCAGCCAGGACCGTCGCCGCCGCGACAGCCCCCGCGACCGCGATGGACAGTCTTCTACCTGCGCGCATGAGCCCGCCTTCCGTGTCCCGGCGCGGCCCGGATGGGCCGGCCGCGTGTCCGACGGGCGATCTCGCCTGCCGCCCGCGATGTCCACCCAACATCCTGCCGTGCCCCACCGACAAGCCGACGAGGCATTCGTCACCGGAACGTCACCCATCGGGGTCGTCGCGCCCGACGGACGCCGTACCGGTGAGGCGGATCGCACGACCAGCCCCCCGCGCCGGGTTGCTCGATGTCCTGAGTCGTCCCCTGGTCAGGAGCCGGCCACGGCATCCGCCGCGCGGCGCCCGGCACCGCGCCGGGCGCGGCGCAGCGGGCGCGGGGTGACCAGCCGCTCGACGAGCGCGAAGAGCAGTTCGACGCCTACCGCAAGCCCGGCCACCAGCAGCCCACCGGCCAGGATCTGGCCACCACCGACCGCGATGCTCAGGCCGAACCCGAACCGGATGATCTCCCCCAGGCCACCACCGTTGACGAACGTCGCCAGCGCCGCCGTGGCGACCACCTGGACGGCGGCGGTCCGGAAACCGGCCGCGAGATAGGGCACCGCGAGCGGCAGTTCCACCCGGCGCAGCACCTGCACCCCGGTCATGCCCATGCCACGGGCCGCCTCCCGGGTCTGCGGATCGACCTGCCGCACCCCGGTGTACGCGTTGGCCAGCAGCGGCGGCACGGCGAAGACCGCGAGCGCGAGCACCACCGCCGGCCGACCGAAACCGAGGAAGGTCAACGGAAGGATGGTCAGCAGGGCGAGCGTGGGCACCGCCAGGGTGAGGTTCGAGACCAGCACCACCAGCCCGCCGCCGCGGCCGGTGTGGCCCAGCCAGAGACCCAGTGGCCAGGCCACCAGGCAGCCCAGCAGCACCGCGGCGGCCGACATGCTGACGTGCTCGCCGAGCCGGTCCAGGATGCCGCCCGGGTTCGTCCAGTTCAGCGGATCGTTGAGCCAGACCACCGCCTGGGACACCGGATTCGTCGCGGCGCTCATCCGGTCCTCCCGCGCAGCCACGGGGTGAGCAGCCGACCGGCGCCCACCAGCAGCAGGTCGAGCACCAGCGCCAGCAGGACACAGAGCAACGTCCCGGTCATGATCTGAGCCTTGTAGAGGTTGTTCTGGAAGCCGGCGAAGATGATCTGCCCGAGCCCGCCCCGTCCGATCACCACACCGACGGTGACCAGGGCGACCGTGGAGACGGTGGCCAACCGCAGGCCGGTCAGGATGCCGGGCAGGGCCAGCGGCAACTCGATCCGCAGCAGTCGCCCCCAGCGGCCGTAGCCCATGCCCTCGGCGGCCTCCCGGACCTCCGCCGGCACCTGGTTGAGCCCGGCGACGGTGTTACGGACGATCACCAGCAGCGCGTACAGCACCACCACGCTCAGCACGGTCGCGACGCCGATGCCCAGATAGGGCGCCACGAATGCGAACAGGGCCAGGGAGGGGACCGTGTAGAGCACTCCGGTCAGTGCGAGAATCGGCCCGGTGAGTGGCCGGAACCAGTACGCCAGCACGGCCAGCGGGACGGCGATCAGCGCGGCGATGAGCACCGCCCGGAGGGTCAGCGTGGTGTGCTCACGCAGGGCGTCGAGCACCGTGTCAGAGTTGTCCCGCACGTACTGCCAGGAGAACCACGGGTTACCCGGATCAGCCCGGTAGCTCAGGCGGAAGGACATACGTGGACGTTACCCCGGGGGCCGGCGACGATCGACGCGCGGCGTCGATCACGCTCGACGGCATCGGCAAGCGCTACCCGGACGGCACCGAGGCGGTCCGCGAGCTCAGCCTGCACGTCGACGAGGGTGAACTGGTCGTGCTCATCGGCCCGTCCGGCTGCGGCAAGTCGACCGTACTGCGGATGATCAACCGGCTGATCGAACCGACCGCCGGCCGGATCCTGCTCAACGACTCCGACGTCACCCGGGTCGACCCGGTCAAACTGCGCCGCCAGATCGGCTACGTCATCCAGAACGTCGGACTCTTCCCGCATCAGACGGTGGCCGCCAACGTCGCCACCGTGCCCCGGCTGCTCGGCTGGGCCACCGGTCCGGTCAAGCGTCGGGTCGAGGAACTGCTGGAGCTTGTCGGTCTGGACCCGGCACAGTTCGGCCGGCGGTACCCGCACGAACTCTCCGGCGGCCAGCGGCAGCGGGTCGGGGTGGCCAGGGCGCTCGCCGCCGACCCGGTGGTGCTGCTGATGGACGAGCCCTTCTCCGCCGTCGACCCGATCGTGCGTACCCGGCTGCAGGAGGAGTTCCTGCGGTTGCAGGCGGAGGTACGCAAGACCATCGTCCTGGTCACCCACGACCTGGACGAGGCCGTCCGGCTCGGTGACCGGATCGCGGTGCTCTCCGAGGGCGGCCGGTTGGAGCAGTACGACACCCCGGCGACACTGCTCGGCGCGCCCGCCACCGGGTTCGTCCGCGAGTTCGTCGGAGCCGATCGGGGCATCCGCCGGCTGGCCGTCACCCCGGTGACCCGGGAGGTGATCGATCCGCTGCCGGTCGACGGCGGCAAGGACCTGCCGTCGGTACCGCTGGGCGGGTCGGCGTACGACGCGCTGGCCGTGCTGCTCACCTCGGCCGGTGGCCGGGCCGTGGTCACCGAGGACGGCCGGCCGGTCGGGACGCTCAGCCGGGAACGCCTCCTGACGATCACTGAGTCGGTCAACTGACTGTCGCAACGGTGTCGCCGGTCGAACCGGCGGGTGGAGCGCCGCAGGTGACTCCGGCCCGAGTGGTCGGCCGGGTCCGTCGCGCGCGGCGGACCCGGCCGACCGGTCAGCGCCGGCCCCGGTAGCCGCCGAGGGTGGCGATGCCGATGATCCAGCCGACGAAGAGGCCGTACTCCGCGCCGTCCCCCGCCGCCTGGAAGGCGCCCAGCAGCGACGGGTTGGTCCGGATCAGGGTGGTGAGCAGGGCCGCGAAGGCCCCGGCGAAGACGAACGCCGCCCAGCCGGCGAAGAACTGACTGATGGTGCCGCGGGCCCGGGCCAGCTGGGAGCCCGGCAGCAGGTAGAGGAACAGGAAGGTGAGGACGACCACGAGGATCGCCCGCAGGTCATCGGCGAAGATCTCCTGGATCGAGTCGTCGGAGTCGAATCGCCAGGCCGGCCAGGCGAGCAGTCTCAAAAACCACCCGCCGGCACTGTCGGCATCGGTGTTGTCCCTGGCCCAGTCGACGTACCAGGGGCTACCGAAGACGAGGACCAGAATGAGCGCGGCGAGCGTGCCAGCGCCCGGTGCGGACTTGTATCGATTGGTGAGAGCCATGGCCCCGCTATTTCCCAGCGGATCGACGCAGGCAAACGCGAGGCGTCATTTATGGTGGTACGCGCGTTTGGCCCGCTAGTGCTTCATCAGGTAGTCGATGAACGCGGCGCGCAGCAGCGGCGCGGACTCCTCGTAGCCGTGCCCGGTCATCTCGCGCCAGAGGGCCACCGCCTCGTCGACCGTCGGCCCCACCGAGTTCGGCGCACCGTCCAGCGCGGCCGCCTCGTCCGCGTTCGGCAGGTGCCGCAGCACCGACCAGAAGAACCGTACGTCCCGGCGCTCCCGGGCGAGGGTGAACGCCCGTTCACGCAGTTCCTCGGTGGAGAGGACGTCCAACTCCTCGAACGACCGGCCGCCGGAGATCGATGATGTGTCGGTCATGTGCCGAGCCTAACCGTCGAGATCACTCTCGGCGCGCCGACAAGCTGCCGACCGGTCACCGATCGTCGGCCTCCCAGGTACGCGAACCGGTCTCCCAGCGCCGGGCTCCCCACGGGTCGGTGCTGCCGACGGGAGGTTGGGCCGGCAGCACCGGCGGCCAGTCACCGACCGGCTGCGGCTGCGTCACACTCCACCCGCCCTCGGCGGCCGGCTCCGGCGGCGGCGGGGGCAGTGCCCCGAGCACCGGCGCCGGACGTCCGTACGTCTCCACCAGGCGGGTGACGACGAGCCCGCCGGCCAGCGCCACGCCGCCGACCGTCCACCGGCTGACCGTCCAGCCAAGGGCCTGCGCGTACGCCAGGAACAGCCCGATCGCACCGGCCGTCACCAGCGTGCCGAAGACCCCGCCACGCAGCCCGAACGCGCTGGTGCCGGCGAGCAGCGTCGCGCCCACCGCCAGCACCGTCCAGTCCAGTCCCGCCGCCGGCGTCACCGCCCCCTCCATCGAGGCGATCAGTACTCCGGCGAGCGTCGCGAGCACGGTGGAGCAGACGTACCCGGTGGTGGCCACCACAGCGGCAGCCGTACCCCGCCGACGGGCCGGGTCGACGATCGGACGGAACCGACCGACCAGCCGGCGGATCGGGCTCACCGCTCCGAGGAGCCCACCGAACACCGCGATCGCGGCGAAGCCGACGAAGAGTTGTCCGGCGGTGCCCCGCGGGTCGTAATCGCCCTGCACCAGCACCGGCGCGGAGCGCTGCTCGATGTAGACGATGACGCCGGCGGCACCACCGAGGCTCGCCGCCCAACCGGGCACGTGCAGCAGCACGACCACCAGGCCGAGCAGCAGCCCACCGATCGCCGCCGCCGCGGTGGCCGTGCCGACGGCGCCAAGCACCCCGCGGTCACTCTGTTCGGCGAAGTGCAGCCCGGCCGCGACCGCCACCGGTCCGACAGCGAGGTTGACCGCGGCGGTACGCAGGGTCAGCCCGACGGCCAGGGCCAGCAGACCCAGACCGATCACGTCGACGATCAGATCCCGCAACCCGCTGCCGCGCAGCACCGCGGAATCCTCACGCCACACCAGGTAGACAAGAGCGCCGAAGCCGAGCAGCAGGAACGTCTCCCAGACGATGTAGACGCCGAAACGGTCCCGAGCCGGCTCGGCGTCGGGATCGTCGAGGACGGCCCCCGCCCCGGTCGCGGGACCGGCCGAGGCGGGCTCCGGCGGTCCGTCACGGCCCGGTTCGTCGTACCCCATGATTCCTGCCTTCCAGCGGCCGCCCGGACTCCACCGACGCACGGGCGGACCGGCGGCGGGCCTTGCCTTTCGGTCGGAGGCACCGTACCCGCGCGTCCGAGCCGGGCGGAACCCCCTGCTGGGCGGGGCCGGCGGCGCGGGTCGTGTCCGCCCCCGAGGTGCCCGGCCGGGTGAAGGCTCACCCGGGCAGGCCTCGGGCGGTCGCACTAGCGACGACCCGGGTGGCTCTCCCAGTCGTCCGGCTCATGCTCGTCGTCGGGCCGCTCCGGGACCCGGCACGCCCGCTCCAACCAGAGTGCGGCGGCCACCAGGGCGGCCGAGGCCAGCAGGCCGGCGATGGCCGCCGGGCGGTCATCGGCGGCGGCCCGCGTCGGCTGCACGAACAACCAACCGGTCAGCCCCGCGTACCCGCCGGTGAAGATGGCACCGACCAGTGCGGATGCCTTGGCCAGCACGACGAACCGAGCCACCATCAACGGATTGACCGGGTCCCGCCCCGGTCGGCGGTCGATCCGACCCCGGGTGTTGATCGCGGCGTACGCCTCCAGCACGGCCAGTCCGGCCAGTGTCACCACCGGCAACCAGGGCAGCGGCGGCAGCCGCTCGTAGTAGATGCCGCTGATCAACAGCCAGGCCACCGCGGCGGCGGCGAGGGCGGTCACCACCAGGGTCGAGATGCGGGTGGGACCCATCCGCGACCCGTCGGGTGGCGGGGACACGCTCATGCCGGTACCCCGCCGCACGCCGCCCCGCCATGAGACCCGGTCGCGCTGAGCCTGATGGTCCGCTCACTGCGCTCGCTCATGCCGTCGACTCTAACGTCAGATCGGGCCGGGGGCTCACTTCCGGCACCTCGACGGCGACCGGCCCGGTGGTGAGCAGGTCGGTGAGCCAGCCGTGCCCGGGCAGTTGGCCGTAGGGCTGGATGTCGATCCACGGCCGCAGCACGAAGGCGCGCAGATGTGCCCGGGGATGCGGCAGGGTCAACTCGGGATCGGCGCTGACCACCGGGCGGTCGTCGTCGGTCCACACCGCGACGACGTCGACGTCGAGCGTGCGGGGACCGAAGCGCCGTTCCGGGTCCCGGACCCGACCGGCGGCCTCCTCCGCCGCCCGGGCCCGCGCCAACCAGTCGTAGGGATCGGCGTTCGGGTCCGCGGCCAGCAGCACGGCATTCAGGTACGTCGGCTGCTCGGTGTCGCCCCACGGCGGGGTCTCGTAGACCCCGGAGACCAGCAGGACGCTGTCACCGAGGACGGTCAGGGCGGTGCGCAGGTGGGCGAGTCGGTCACCGAGGTTGCTGCCCAGGGAGAGCACGGCGCGGGTCATCGGGTACGCGTCCGGCGCATCGTCACGGCCACGTCGGCGAAGGCGTGTGGCACCGGGGCTTCGGGCTTGTGCACCGTGACCGTCACGCCGGACACCCGCGGATCCGTCAGGCAGACCTCGATCAGCCGATCGGCGAGGGTCTCGATCAGGTTGACCGGCTCGCCGGTGACCACTTCGACCAGCCGCTCGGCCAACTCGCCGTAGTGCACCGTGTCCCGCACGTCGTCGGACCGGGCGGCCGGTCCCAGATCGAGTTCGAGCACCGCGTCCACCACGAACTCCTGACCGTTCGCGCGTTCGAAGTCGTACACCCCGTGCCGGCCGCGTGCCCGCAGGCCGGTCAGCTCGATCCGGTCGGTCATCGCCGACCCCGCCCGTCGACCGCGGACCACTCGGCGGCGTCCGACGGCACGACCTGACCGGCCGTCGACCCGGCGGGCGGGGCCTCGGCCGCCGACGGAGCGGCCAACCGGGGACGGCCGGTGGCCCGCCAGACGGCGAGCGCGTCGACGGTGGCCCGCACGTCGTGCACGCGTACCCCCCAGGCGCCGGCGGCCACCGCGAGCAGGCTGGTGGCGACGGTGGCGGCCGTCCGGCCGTCGGTCGTCCGAGGCACGCCGTCGGGGCCGGCCAGCAGTTGACCCAGGTACGACTTGCGGCTCGCGCCGAACAGCACCGGGTAGCCGAGGGCGATCAGTTCGGGCAGCCGGGCGCTGAGCTGCCAGTTGTGGGCGGCGTTCTTGGCGAAGCCGAGGCCCGGATCGATGATGATCTGATTCGGTTCGATCCCGGCGGCGAGGGCCGCGTCCACGCGCTGGCCGAGTTCGGCACGGACGTCGGCGACCACGTCACCGTAGTTGGCCAGCTCGCTCATCCGGCGGGAGTGGCCGCGCCAGTGCATCAGCACCCAGGGACAGCCGGCGTCCCGGACCACCCGGGCCATGTCGGGATCCGCGAGCCCTCCCGAGACGTCGTTGACCACGGCCGCGCCGGCCTGCAGCGCCGCGGCGGCGACCCGGGCCCGGGTGGTGTCGATGCTGACCGGGACGCCCGCCGAGGCCAGTTCGCGGATGACCGGCACCACCCGGGCGGCCTCGGTCTCCGCGTCCACCCGGTCGGCACCCGGCCGGGTCGACTCTCCACCGACATCCACCAACTCCGCGCCGTCGGCACGGAGCCGGACGCCGTGTGCGACGGCGGCGTCGACGTCGGCGTAGCGTCCGCCGTCGGAGAACGAGTCGGGCGTGACGTTCAGGACGCCCATCACCACCGGGGCCGGAGCCCGTACCAGATCGGTCACGAGTAGGACGGTACCGGCCCGGCCGCCCCTCACGGACGGCCCCGTTCGAGCATCCTGACATGGCAATTGGAACAGGTGTACGATCGGTCGTCCAGGTCGGTTCGGGCAGCATCTTCGCGGCTTGTCGCAAAGAGGGGCGGCCCGTACGCTGTGGAATTGTCCAGCATCGAGATGGCGACGGTTGGAGGGAGGGCCGAAGCGGGACAACCCACCCAAAAATCGCCACCCTTCGTGGCGGTTGTCGTACGCAGAGTCCCGAGCACTGCGCACAGTGAGCACCGATCCCGCAAGGCTTGCCTACTGCACCACCGCGGCGCCGCCGGCCGCGACTTGGGGAGGTTTCAGTGATCGCCATCGAGCTGATGGAAACGGCGTCCACAAGCGCCCTCCACCTGCTCTCCACCCTGGTGTCGTCGATTCCGCTCGCCGCGGAGGAACCGAAGGGGATCGACACCGAGGGCGTCGTCACCTTCTTCGCCAGCAAGATCGCGCCGATCCTGCTCGCCGTGCTGGGCGTCATCTTCATCGGCCGCGCCAGCCGAGGCGAGATCTCGAAGGTGTTGACCAGCTCGGCCATCGCGATCGTCGGGTTGGCCTTCATCGCCGGAGCCGCCACCCTCTTCTTCATCGGCGACTTCCTGATCAACCTGATCTTCGAATAGACGCGGGCACGAGATGCGGCTGCGCACCGACGACGACATCTACCGGGCTCGCCTGGTCTATCTCGGGCCGCCCGGCTACACCCTTCCGGTCCACCTGCCGTACGCCCAGTACGGGCTGTTCATGCTGCTCGTCCCCCTCTACATGTTCATCCACTGGCTGTTCACGCTGCGGGTCGAACTCTTCCCCGCCTGGGAGATCGCCCTCGCGATCGTGACCACCTCGTTCGTCTTCCGGTACGTCGACCCGGACCGTCCGGCGCGCATGGTGATCCGTACCGCGCTGACCGACTGGCGACGGACCCGGGAGCCGGCCGCCGAGCAGCGCGATCCGCGCCTGGTCGGCAGCAGGATCAGGATCCGGGAGGAACTGGCATGACCGGCTGCACGCCGTACGGGCCGAACGAGGACACGGGCAGGGCGATCGCATGAGCCGCTCCGCCACGCCGGGATCCCCGGCCGGACGTCCGGCCGCACCACACGGTAACCGTGCGCGATCGTTCGACTACCCGGAAGCCGACGGGCTGGACGAGACCACGGTGGATCCGGCACTCGCCACCACCCCGGCGCACGGCAGCGTCGGGGTGTTCCAGGCACCCCGCCCGCCGCAGCGTCGAGCGGCTCCGGCCGACTCGACCCCGGCCAGCCGGGACGGTGCGGACATCGACTCGCCGTTCCTCGACCTCTTCGGTGGCGCGTACCCCCGGCCCGGTCCCGCCCAGCGAGGCAACGGGCACCCCGCACGAGCCCTGCCGCAGCAGCCGCATCCCGCACCGCCGCCCGCCGTCGGGCCCGCACCGGCAGCCCGTCGGGCGGCTCCGCCACCGGCGCCGCCGGCGCCACCGCGACCGCCCGACCTGACGCCGGTCACGCCGCCGGCCACGCCGCCCGGCCGCCTGGTCGAGGGCCCGGTGCCGGCCACGAACCCGCCGCCGGCTTCGTCCCGGGTGGCGCCCTCCCCGGCGGACCGGTTGCCGACCGCCCGGCCGCCCGCCGACGATCGGCCCACCGGGGACGACCGCCCGCTCCGAGAGGACCGCCGCGCCCGCGACAACGACCCGGCACCGACCGACGAGTCCGGGAAGACGCCACGTCGGTCAGCGCCGCCGGCCAACCGTCCGGCTCCCCGGCAACGGTCCGTCGACCACCGCGACCGGCCGGTCAAGCCGCTCCGTGTCCGACCACCGAGGATCAAGTTCGGCGATCGTGATCCGGCCGTCGAGTTGGCCATCACCGAGATCGCCGGGCACCTGACCTTCACCCCCAACACGGTCACCGCCTGGTACTGGCTGCCCGAGGTGCGCTGGGCCTTCCGGCCGGACGCGGAACGCGAGGCGCTGCTCTCGGCGATCTCCGAGCAGTACGCCGGCCTGGCCGGCTTCCGACTGCACCTGCGCCGCACCACCCGGCCCTTCCCGGCCGACGAATGGGCCCGCACCATCGACGCCAACACCGCCGCGCCGCTGCCCGACGTCCCCGGCACCGCCGGCTGGGCCGAGCACCTGGTCGCCGCGCAACGCCACCTGCTGTCGGTGAATCACGCCGAGGGCCAGACCTACCTCGGCGTCACCTTCGCCCGCCGTTCCCTCGGTGACTCGCTCACCGAACGGCTGCTGCGCACCTTCGGTCGCGGTGTCGCCGAGGGCGAGCGGCGCAAGCTCGGCCGCACCGTCGAGCAGTTCGACGAGGTGCTCGGCGCCTTCGGCATGCGGGGGCGGCGGGTCACCGCGCACGAGCTGGAATGGCTGCTCTACCGGTCGGTGGCGCTCTGCATGGCACCCCCGGGCACGCTCTCACCCATCACCGACGGTCGTTGGGAACGCGGCGACCTGCTCGCCCTCACCGAACAGGTCGAGCGCTACCGCACGCCGTACGGCTCCACTGTCAAGCTGGTCCACCGGATGACCGGCGAGGAACGACACGTGGCGGTGCTCGCCGTCGGTCGGATGGAGCCGCTGGAGATCCCCGAGCGGCACGAACCCTGGTTGCACTTCCACGAGCGACTGCCCTGGCCGATGGAACTTTCCACCCGGGTCGACATCCTCGGCTCCGGCGACTCCTTCCGCAACCTCGAACACCGACTCCGGATGATCCGGTCACAGCAGTTGGACTACGCCGAACACGGCATCGACGCGCCGCCCGAACTGGAGCGACTCGCCAAGCGCGCGCTGGTCATCGGCGACGAGATGACCACGGGGCTGCCGGTCGACTCAGCCCGCGCCCATGGCTGGCACCGCATCGCGGTCGGCGGTCGGACCCGGGAGGAGTGCCTGGAACGGGCCCGCCGGCTCATCCAGCTCTACTCGCGCGAGCTGCGCATCTCCCTGCAGCACCCGAAGAACCAGGACTGGCTGGCCCGCGAGTTCATCCCGGGTGAGCCGATCGCCAACACCGGTTACGTGCGCAGGATGCCCGTCAACCTGCTCGCGGCGGCGTTGCCGCAGGCCGCCTCCACGGTGGGTGACCGACGTGGCGACCTGATCGGCCGTACCGCCGGCACCTGCCGTCGCCCGGTCTTCCTCGACCTGCACTTCCCCATGGAGGTGCGGGAGCGCTCCGGCCTGGCGGTCTTCGTGGCCGAACCGGGCGGCGGCAAGTCCACGCTGCTCGGCGCGTTGGGCTACCTGGCCGCCCGCCGTGGCGTACAGGTGACCCTGCTCGACCCGTCCGGCCCGCTGGCCCGGCTCTGCGCGATGCCGGAGCTTCGTCCCTACTCGCGGGTGCTGAACCTGACCGGCTCCGAGCACGGCACGCTGGCACCGTACTCACTGATCCCGACCCCGCTGCGCAGCGAGTTCGCCGCCGGAGCCGCCGGCGACCGGGAGTTCGAGATCGCCGTCTCCAACGCGCGGGCCGAGCGGCGGATGCTGGTACAGGACATCTGCATGATGCTGGTGCCACCGCAGGTGGCCCGGGAGGCCTCCACCGCCACGCTGTTCCGGCACGCCGTGCGCCAGGTGCCCGCCGAGGAGACCTCCACTCTGGACGACGTGGTCACCTGCCTCGGCCAGCTCGACGACGACGCCGGCCGGGAACTGGCCAACCTGCTACTGGACACCGCCGAGATGCCACTGGCGATGCTCTTCTTCGGTCGCCCGCCGGAGGGCCTGCTCGGCCCGGACGCCGCACTCACCGTGATCACCATGGCCGGCCTGCGGCTGCCCGACCTCAAGATCGAACGCGAGTACTGGTCGGCCGAGGAGGCACTCGCCCTGCCGATGCTGCACACCGCGCACCGGCTGGCGGTCCGCCGCTGCTACGGCGGCTCGATGGCCTCCCGGAAGTTGGTCGGCCTGGACGAGGCGCACTTCATGGAGGGGTGGCGCTCCGGCCGATCCTTCCTCGTCCGACTCGCCCGTGACTCTCGCAAATGGAACCTTGCCGCGCTCGTCGCCTCGCAGAACCCCCGGGACATCCTCGGTCTCGACGTACAGAACCTCGTCTCCACCGTGTTCGTCGGCCGGATCGCCGAGGACGCCGAGATCGCCTCCGAGGCGCTGCGACTGCTACGCGTACCGGTGGACGACGGCTACGAGGCCACCCTCGCCTCGCTCTCCACCGCCGACGCGACCTCGGCCAACCGGCTCGGCTTCCGGGAGTTCGTGATGCGCGACGTCGACGGCCGGGTCCAGAAGGTCCGGGTCGACGTCTCCTACGTGGACGGACTGCTGGACCACCTCGACACCACCCCCGCCGCCATCGCCGCCGCCGCAGGGGTGCTGCCGACCGTGCTGCCCGACTTGGAGGCGTGACATGGCGAGGGCCCGGGCACGGATCACGGCGCTCCTCCTGGCACTCGGCGTTCTCGCCGCAGCCACGATCAGTTGGCCCGGGCTCACGGCCACACCGGCGTACGCGGCTCCGGCCGGGTACCAGGCCGCGGCGGCCGAACTCTGCACGACCGAGGAGTGGCAGGTCGACTTCCGCGCCTGCGTCACCAAACTGCAGCAGGTGGCGGAGTCGGAGGCGACCTGCCTCAACCCTCCGACGCCAACCGCCCCCGACTCCGGCATCGCCGGCTGGTTCGCCTCCCGCCCCGAGGCCTCGAAACTGAGAGGTCCAAAGGGCTATTACACGAACTACGGCTATGCCGGTTACAGCTACAGCACTTACAAAATCGAATCTGGTTGCGCGACTACGTTGCTGCATCCGGACTACAAGTTCACCAACACCATCGCCAACGGCGAGTTCATGATGGCGACGGCGATCATCGGCGCCTCGAACGCACTGCGCGAACGGGCCTGGGATCCGGGCACCATGTGGGGCTGGGCGGATCCCCTGGTGGACCAGGCCACCAAGGCCATCTACCAGAAGGTGTTCAGCGTCTTCGGCATCGTCACGCTCTGCGTGGTCGGGCTCTACCTGCTCTGGCGCTCGCGCCAGTCCGACATGAGCAGCGCGATGACCACGGCGGGCTGGGCGTTGGTGGTGATGGTGGCGGTCACCGCGCTGGCCGCCTGGCCGGTCAAGTCGGCGAACCTCGCCGACGGCGCCCTCGTCTCCACGCTCGGCGTCGTGCACGACGCGGTGGGCCCGGCCGCCAAGGACGTGCCGCCGGACCGATGTGCGATGCCCAACCCGGACGCCTGCACGGACAAGCGGCCACCGGCGGTCCGGGCCAGCGACACGGCCGCCGAGGCGATGCTCTACCGGAACTGGCTGCGCGGGGCGCTCGGCTCGGCCGACAGCGAGACCGCCAGGAAGTACGGCGAAGCGCTCTACGACGCCAAGGCGCTGTCCTGGGACGAGGCCGAGAAGATTCGGACCAGCCCCGAGCTTCGCGAGGCCACCATCAGCGCCAAGAAGCAGCAGTGGATGACGGTCGCCGCGCAGATCGAGCGGGAGGATCCGGAGGCCTACGAGTATCTGCAGGGCGTCCGGGACATGGACCGGGTGGGCGCCGGGTTCATCGCGGTGCTCGCCGCCCTGCTCTTCGCGATGTTCGACCTGACCGCGTCACTGCTGGTGCTGCTCGGCTTTCTGATCTTCCGGTGGGCGGTGATCGCGGCGCCGATCCTCGGCACCATCGGTCTGCTCCGACCGGCCAGCGCCGGTCTGCGACGGCTGGGCAACGCGGTGGTGGCGGCGCTGTTCAACATCGCGATCTTCGGCACCGGTGCCGCCATCTACCTCTTCGCGGTCGACCTCATCATGAGCACGGCCACCCTCCCCGGCTGGCTCCAGGTGGTGCTGGTCTGGCTCTGCGGGGTGGTCGGCTGGCTGCTGCTGCGCCCCTACCGCCGGATCACCCAGCTCGGCGGGAAGGACAACAGTGAGGCGGTCAGCTCGGCGGGCTCCTGGCACCGCCGGTTCTTCCGGGACATGCGTACCGCGGCCCGGCTCGACGTCGCCGAGCCAGGAGGCACCGCCGAGCCAAGCGTTGGGCGGCGCCGGGCGATCGCACCGGAGCAGCCGAAGGTACGGCCGGAGGCTCGTCCGGACCCCGTCCCCAGCGGCGCACCCGCCGCAGCGAAGCGGACGGACAACCGCGAGGCCGGAGGCGGCGACGACAAGACCCGGGAGCAACCCTCCAAGAGAGCAGCCGCGCCCAAGCCCCGTCGCCGACAGCCGGCCTCCTGGACCGAGCCGGACGTTCCGGACGAGAACCCCTCCTACGTCATCTACCGTCCCGGTTCGGCCGAACGGATGCCCGAGAAGCCGACGCCACGGGTCCGCTCCGAGGCCCGGTGACCATCGTGCGTCGGGCGCTCGAGTTCCTGTTCCTGCGGCTGCTGCGGTCCCGGCTGGGTGTCGCACTCGGCATCGCCGTACTGGTGCTCGGGGTGGTCGGGGCGGCCCGGTTGGTGGCCGGCCCGACCGATCCGGCCGCCGGGCTGAGCAATCGCCCGGCCGACCCGATCACCACCGTGCACCCGACCACCGGGGACGACGGTGCGATCTCCACGACCACGACGCCGTCCCCGGTCACCCGGCCCGGTCAGCCGGCCCCGGATGTGGTGGCCGCCCGCTTCGCCGCCGCCTGGCTCGGCCGCCCGGGCCAGACCGCCGAGGATTGGCACGACGCGCTGCGTCCACTCTCGACCGCCGGTCTGACCGACCAGCTCGTCGGGGCCGACCCGGCCAGCGTGCCCGCCGAAGCGGTCACGGGTGAGGTCACCCTGCGCCCACGCGGCGAGACCTTCGTGGAGGCGACGATCCCGCTTGACGAGGGGCAACTCCGGCTCGAACTGCTGGCCCCCGACGGACGATGGTTGGTGGACGCGGTGGACTGGAGCCGGGAATGAGTGAGCACGGTCCTCGCCGACCGGTCCGGACCGGTGCCCTGGCCGCCGCGCTCACCGCGGCGCTGGTGCTGCTCTGCTGCACCGGAGGCGCCGGTGCCTTCTTCCTCACCGAGCTGGGTGGCGACGCCGCCGAGCAGCTCAGCCCGGCCAGCATGGAGTGCACCGGCGACTTCGAGGTGGACGTCACCGGCAAGATGCCGCGCTTCGCCGAGTACGGGGAACGCCAGCTGCGGAACGCGGCAGTGATCATCAAGGTCGGCCAGGAGATGCGGGTGCCACCGCGGGGCTGGGTGATCGCCGTGGCGACCGCCATGCAGGAGTCGCGGCTGCTGAACCTGGCCAACAGCACGGTCGGCGAGTCGCGGGACATTCCGAACGAGGGGATCGGGGCCGACCACGACTCCCTCGGTCTCTTCCAGCAACGGGCCTCGTGGGGCACGGTCGCCCAGCGGATGGATCCCGAATACGCGTCCCGCAAATTCTACGAGAAACTGCTCGACCTACCCGACTGGGAGAAACTCTCACTTACCGTGGCCGCCCAGCGGGTCCAGATCAGCGCCTTCCCGGACGCGTACGCCAAACACGAGGAACTGGCCGCCCGGATCGTGGACGCGCTGGCCGGTGGCGCGGCACGAACCGCGCTGATCGCCGGGCAGGAGGTGTGTGACGCCGCGGCAGGCGGTGAGATCGCCGCCTCCGGCTGGACCGCACCGATTCCGGGGGGAGTCGGCTCCGGATTCCGGACCGCCAGTCGGCCCGGACACAACGGTGTGGACATCGCCGCACCGAAGGGCACCGATATCAGGGTCGCGGCGACCGGCCGAGTGTTGGTCTCCCGCTGCGACCCCGACCGGAGAGGACGGCTCAGCTGCGACGAGGACGGCTGGCCCGGCAAGGGTGGCTGCGGTTGGTTCGTCGACGTGCTGCACGCCCAGGGAATCATCACCCGCTACTGTCATCTGGTGGATCGTCCCCTGGTCGCCGTGGGCGACACGGTGCAGGCCGGTGACGTGATCGGCGATGTCGGCAGCAGCGGCAACTCCTCCGGGCCGCACCTGCACTTCGAGGTGCACGTCGACGGCGATCGCAGCAGCCGGGGCGCCATCGACCCGGTCCCGTTCATGCGGTCCAAGGGCGCGCCGTTGAAAGGCGCCGGGTGAACCAGGGGCCGCCATGACCGAACCGCTTCCGGACCCGTTCGCCGACCAGCCCGACTGGGCTCCCCAGCCGCCCCGTCCGATCGAGATCCTCCCCGCTGCGGGAAGCGTCGAACTACGCGGACGGCGCGTGCTCGTCGGACTGCCCGGTGTGGGCTGGCGGGCCGACCTGCGGGCCGACGAACGGGTCGTGCAGAACAGCCGCACCTACGTCCCGGTCATCCCGGAACACGAGTGGTACCGCGCCGAGTCCGACCAGGTCGAGGTCTTCGCCCCGCTGGTGCCCGTCGAACGGGTCTGGGTCGAGACGGTCGGCCCGGCGAGCACGCCGACGACGGATGGCGGCCTGCGGCTCGTCTCGTTGGACGCACCGGCCCACCCAGCACCGACGCCGGTCTTCGAGGCGGACTCGGTCACCGGGCGACGGGTCGTGCACGTGGTCGGCGCCGTCGAGCACCGCGATCTACGCGCCGTCACCGAGACCTACTCGGGTGCCGAGGGTGACATCTGTGTGCGGGTGACTCCCGAGATGGAGTGGTACCGCTGGGCCTGGCGCGGCCAGTCACCGACCACCCTGGAGGTACCGGTCCACATGCTGTGGGTGGAGTGAGGTCAGCTGGCCGTCGCTGAGCAGACCCGCCAGTCCTCGTTCAAACGCGTGGTGAACGTCCATGCCTGCCGGTCATACTGTCGAATCCCATCGATCCGAGCTGACAGCAGAAGTTCGACTCTCACCTCGGCCTCATTACCGTGTTGCTCCGCCAGAACGTTTCCCCAGCTGATCGACATGGTTGTTCCGAACTGCTCCTCGCGGGCAGCAAGATCGGTCCTGAGCGCTTCAAGTTGCTCTAGGTGGCTGCCGCCTTCGCACGTGAAAAGGTCTGCTCTTACATCGTTCCGGTCAACGAGGAAAGCCCGCAGGTAGCTGTCCACGACGATTGTCGGGGCGCTGCGGTCGGGAGTGGTGGCTCGGTCGTAGACGAAGTAGCCGACCACCCCGCCGGTCAGGCAGAGCGCCCCGACCACCCCCGCAACCACGGTCAGCACCGTACGCAGGCGGCGCCGGGGCTGGCGCGGCGCCGGCGCGACCGCAGGCGGTGCCAGCTCCTCCGGCGGGGTCCTCTGCGCCGGTACGCGGGAGACCTGGGAACCGGCGGAGGGCGGCACTGATTCCACCCTCTGAGGCTATCCGCTGGCGGCCCAGGACCCAATGCCCAAGATTTGGCAGATCGTGACCGAACACTGCCGATGGGTGAGATTCATGACAACAACGGCGCAGCACCGCCCCGCATCCCGGAGGTGAGGCCCTGGCTGGGATACCGTCACTTCTGCCCGGCGAGTGGGTGCCGACCTCGGGCGGAGGGGGTGGACACGGTGGGCGGTCCGAAGACACGGACGCTCCGCGCCGCCGCGCTGCACCGCCGGGCCGCTGCGACGGTCGCGGCGGCGACGACGATCCTCGACGAGACCCGTCCCGTGCCGGCTGACCAGCGCCGTCAGTACGCGTTGGCCGAGCGGCTGCGTGACGCGGCCAGCATCCTCGCCCCGGGTTGGGCCGGGGCCGCGTTGGACGCGGTCGCTCCAGGCCACCCCGCCGGGGAGGGGCCCCCACCGTTCGTCCGGGTGGGCACCGCCGCGCCGCTGGACGACGCACGTTTCCCGGCGCTGGTGCCGATGTTCGGCAGCGGACACCTCGCGACGGACACCGACGCGCACGACCCACGGGTCGCCGGGCTGCTGCGGGCCGTACTGCTGCGCCTGCTGGCGGCGACACCGGCGGGGGCACTGCTGGTACGCGCGGTGGACGCGACGGGTGTCGCGCTGGCACCGTTCGCGGCGCTCGGCGACGCCGGGGTGCTGGCCCCGCCGGCCACCGACGTCGACGGGCTGCGGGCCGTGCTGGCGGAGGCGGAGCGGTGGGTGGCGCCGGACGCCTCCGGTCCTCGCCGGCACGACCGTTCCTTGCTGCTGGTGCTGGCCGCGCTGCCCGAAGCGCACCTGCCGGGTGACCTGGCGCGGATCGAGGCACTCGCCGAGCAGGGACCGGCAGCCGGATTGCACCTGGTGGTGGCGGGGTGGCCAGCGGCCGGCCGACCCGCGCTGCCGAGGGCTACGCCGCTGGCGATGCGGACGGCCTACGCGCTGCTCGGTAATCCGCCGGGTGCGGCGTTCGCCGGCACCGACGGAGGTCTGAACTCACCGGTCTTCGTCGACCCGGATCCGCCGACCGGGTTGGTCGACACCGTGTGCCGGCGGATCGCCGCCCAGGTCGAGGCCGGCAGCCGGCTCGCCCTGTCGCACCTGCTGCCACCGACGGACGAGCTGGGGCAGGCGGCCGGAACGGACGGGCTGACCACAACCGTCGGCGACGCGGGTGGGCGACCGGTCTCGCTCGGCTTCACCGAACTGACCCCGCACTGGTTGGTGAGCGGCCGGTCGCGGAGCTGCCGGTCCACCTTCCTGACCACGGCGCTGCTCGGACTCGTCGCGCGGTACGGCCCGGGGGAGCTGTCGCTGTACCTGGTGGACCTCGGTGCCGGTGAGTCCTTTGCGGAGTTCCTGCAGACCGAGCGGGACAGGTCCTGGATCCCGCAGGTCCGGGCGGCCGCGATGGCCGCCGACCGGGAGTACGTGCTGGATCTGTTGGACCAGTTGACTGCGGAGGTGCAGCGGCGCGCCGAGGCGTCCACCCGCGCGGGTGGGCAGCGCTTCGCCGAGTTGCGGAAACATCGCCCGCTTCCCCGGGTCGTCTGTGTGCTGGAGAACCTGCAGGTGCTTCTCACCGAACGGGACCGGCTCTCCGCCGAGGTGGCCGCCCGGCTGGACGCACTGGCGAGGACCGGGCGGGCGTACGGTGTTCATCTGGTGCTGGCCGGCGAGGGTGACCTGGGCCTGGGCACCCGTTCCGACGGCGGGCAGCGGGACTCCCTACCGGGCCAGTTCCCGGTGCGGGTGGCGCTGCCCGGCGGCGGGGCGGTGCTGGCACCCACGAACGACGCCGCGGCCGGTCTGCCGGTGGGCAGCGCGGTGGTCAACACCGCGGGCGGGCTCGGCGGCCCACGGGGAGCGATCCGAGGTCATGAGCGGATGGTCCGGTTCCCCGACCCGGCAGACGAGCCGGAGGCGGTCACCGGGCTGCGCCACCGCCTCTGGTCGGCCCGCCCGCCGAACGCGACGCCGCCCGTCGTCTTCGCCGGGTACGCGCGTCCGCTGCTGACCAACGATCCCCGCTATCGGGCGGCCGTCGCGGGGCAGTCGACGGCGCCGGCCGCGTTGCTCGGGCGGGTGGTGGATGTCGCGCGTAGCACCGCAACGGTGTCGTTCGGACCGGCGGCGGGGCGCAACCTCGCGGTTCTCGGTCCACGACCTGCCGCGTGTCGCCTGCTGGCGACGGCCGCCCACACCACCGCGGCCCATCATCCGGCCGGTACGGCGCGGTTCGTGGTCGCCGTGGCGGACGCCGAGGCGGCACAGCTGGCGGACACTCTGGTCACGGAGTTGGCCGAGCGCCACCAGGTCGACCGGGTGGACCTCGCCGGGCTGGTCGCCGTGGCGGACGCTGGCGAGCCGGCGTACCTGGTCGTCTTCGGGCTGGACGTGGCACCGGCCGAGCAGCTGCCGCCGGCTCGACTGCGGGCTCTGCTGCGTGACGGACCACCGGCCGGGCAGCACCTGCTCGGCTGGTGGCGTACGGTGCCGTCGTTCGCGACGCTTGTCGAGCCGGACGAGACGGTGGACAAGCTGACCGCTGTGGCGGTGGCGGGTGTGCCGGGGGCGCAGCTCACTCCGGTCTTCGGTCGTCCGGTGGAGTGGCGACCCCGGCCCGACCGGGTGGTGCTCTGGGACGGGCCGACGGAGCGCGGTGTGGTGCTGGTTCCGTACGAGGCGCCCGGCAGCGTGCAGGGGGAACCCGGATGACTCTCGATCACTCGCCGACCACTGCCGCCGGGCCGGTTCGACAGCGGGCTGCCGGCGCGCCGGGGGATCCGGTGCGGGCCGCGTGGGCCGACTACCTGGCCGCGGCCCGGCAGCTCGACGGGGTACGTCGGGGCGCGGCGACCGCCGCGGGTGAGCAGGCCCGCGCGGTCCAGGCCGCCCGGGAGGAGCTGTCCGGGGTACGCACCCGGCTGGCGTCGCAGGAGAGTCGGCTGCGTGAGCTGGAGGTGCCGCCGATCTCGCTGGCGCCGACCCCGCCGGAACTGGTCGAGGCGAGCCGGTCGATGAGCGGTGGTCCGGCGGCCGTGTTGACCGCCCTGCGGGACGCCCGCCGGTGGGCTGTCGGCGCGGACGACACGCTCACCGCCCGTGGCCTGTCCCGGGTGGCGCACTGGCCGGCCCGCGCGCGCAATCTGCTGGTGTACGGGCCGCTGGGGCTGTTCGTTCCGGTGTTGCTGGTGGTGGTGTACCTGCTGGCCGGTACCGGCGCGGTGACCGCGTTGGCGGTGCTGGTGGCGCTGCCGGCACCGGCGGTCGCGTTCGGCCTGGGCTGGCTCGCGGTGGGCCGCTGCTTTCCGCCCGGTCCGGGAGAGCGGGTGGACCGCACGCCACGGTTCGGCGCGCTGGCCTGCCTGGTCCCGGCCGTGGTGGTCAACGCGGGGATCGTGCTGGGGATGCTGTCGTCCTGACCGCCGGGCGGTCAGCGAGGGATGATCAGAGCCATCGCCTCGGCCCGGGACTTGGCGTCGTGTTGCAGGGTGCCACGCGCCGCGGACGTGATCGTCTTGGCACCGGACTTCTGGATGCCCCGCATCGCCATGCACATGTGTTCGCACTCGAGCACGACGATCACGCCGCGCGGCTCCAGCCGCGTCATCAGCAGGTCCGCGATCTGCGAGGTGAGTCGCTCCTGCACCTGGGGCCGCCGGGCGAAGACCTCGACCAGCCGGGCCAGCTTGGACAGCCCGGTGATCCGGCCGTCGGGACCGGGGATGTAGCCGATGTGGGCACTGCCCCGGAACGGCAGCAGATGATGCTCGCAGAGGCTCATCACGTCGATGTCCCGGACCAGCACCAGTTCCTCGTGGTTGGCCTCGAAGGTGGTGGTGAGCACCGTGGCCGGGTCGACGCGCAGGCCGGCGAAGAGTTCCGCGTACGCCCGGGCGACCCGGGCCGGGGTCTGCTGGAGGCCGTCGCGGTCCGGATCCTCCCCGACGGCGATGAGGATCTCGCGGACCGCCTTCTCGATCCGGCCGAGGTCCATGGTGTCCTCGACCGGACGACCGGTCAGGCGACCGTTGATCAACCGGGCGGCGATGTAGTCGAGGCCGTCGCTGTCGGGTTCGGTGGCGGAGGCGGCCAGTCCCCGCTGTGGGGAACTGGCCGCCGGGTCGTCGGTACTCAGTGCGAACCGTCCGAGGAGTTGTTCGAGCTGACGCCACCCACCGTCGCCTCCGCGCCGTCGGCCTCGGCCTGCACCTTGAGCGCGTCCTTCTCGGCCGGGGTGAGCACGGGCGGCTCGGTGGAGGGCTGGCGCTTGCCGAAGCCGTTGTACGGTGCCATCGGCGGGCGCTTGACCACCCGGGCGCAGATCCGGGCCATGTCGGCGGTGGAGAGGGTCTCCTTCTCCATCAGCTCGAGCACGATGTTGTCCAGGACGTCCCGGTACTCGACCAGGATCTCCCAGGCCTCGTCGTGGGCCAGCTCGATCAGGGCCCGCATCTCGCCGTCGATCTCGGCGGCGACGGCGTCGGAGTAGTCCCGCTCGTGGCCCATGTTGCGGCCGAGGAACGGCTCGTCGCCGCTGGTGCCGTACTTGATCGCACCGAGCTTGGAGCTCATGCCGTACTGGGTGATCATCGCGCGGGCCAGTGCGGTGGCCTTCTCGATGTCGTTGCCGGCACCGGTGGTGGGCTCGTGGAAGACGAGTTCCTCGGCGGCCCGCCCGCCCAGCGCGTACGCCAGGGTGTCGACCATTTCGGCGCGGGTCTGGGTGTACTTGTCCTCCGTGGGCAGCACCAGGGTGTGGCCCAGGGAGCGACCCCGGGACAGGATGGTCACCTTGTGCACCGGTGCGGCGTGCGGCAGTGCCCAGGCGACAAGTGCGTGCCCACCCTCGTGGTACGCGGTGATCTTCTTCTCCTGGTCGCTCATCACCCGGGTACGCCGCTGCGGACCGGCGATCACGCGGTCGATCGACTCCTCGAGCGAGTCGTTGGAGATGGCCCGCTGGTCCTTGCGGGCGGTCAGCAGGGCCGCCTCGTTGATCACGTTGGCGAGGTCGGCACCGCTGAAGCCCGGCGTCCGCTTGGCCACCGAGTCGAGGTCGACGTCGGGCGTGAACGGCTTGCCCTTGGCGTGTACCCGCAGGATGGCCTTGCGGCCCTCCATGTCGGGGGCGTCGACCGGGATCTGCCGGTCGAACCGGCCCGGTCGCAGCAGCGCCGGGTCGAGGATGTCCGGCCGGTTGGTGGCGGCGATCAGGATCACGCCACCCTTGACGTCGAAGCCGTCCATCTCGACCAGGAGCTGGTTCAGCGTCTGCTCGCGCTCGTCGTGGCCACCGCCCATGCCGGCGCCACGGTGCCGGCCGACCGCGTCGATCTCGTCGACGAAGACGATCGCGGGCGCGTTCGCCTTGGCCTGCTCGAACAGGTCACGGACCCGGCTGGCGCCGACACCGACGAACATCTCCACGAAGTCCGAGCCGGAGATCGAGTAGAACGGCACCCCGGCCTCGCCGGCCACCGCTCGGGCGAGCAGCGTCTTACCGGTGCCGGGCGGGCCGAAGAGCAGCACGCCCTTCGGGATCTTCGCACCGAGTGCCTGGTACTTCGCCGGGTTCTGCAGGAAGTCCTTGATCTCGTGCAGCTCCTCGACAGCCTCCTCGGAGCCCGCCACGTCGGCGAACGTCGTCTTCGGCGTGTCCTTGGTGATCATCTTCGCCTTGGACTTGCCGAAGTTGAGCACCCGGGAGCCGCCGCCCTGCATCTGCGACATGAAGAACAGCAGCAGCAGCACGAGCAGCACGATGGGAAGCAGGTTGACCAGCAGGCTGACCCAGATGCTGTCGGACGACACCTCGGTGTCGGCCGGCCCGGTGACCCGGTTGTTGGCCTTGGCGTCGAGGACCTGGTTCCAGACCTCGTCGCCGACCTCGTAAGGGAACTGAGCCTCGATCAGCTTCGTGGTGGTGTCGCCGAACTCGGTCTCCTCGGCCAGCTCGAGCTGGATCGTCTGTTCCTTGTCCTGGAAGACGACCTTCTCGATGCCACCCTTGTTGAGCTGGTCGAGCGCGACGGACGTGTCCACCCGGTGGTAACTGGGTCCACCGGTGAACAACTGACTGAGCACGACGGCGCCGAGGATGACCAGGATGACCCAGAACACCGGTCGGCGGAAGAAACGCGTACGTTCCATGCTGTTGTCGAGCGCCGAGACGCCCGCATCCTCCTGATCGACGTCCTGACCGACTGTGGGTGTCGCCGCCTGGGCGGCTGCCGGAGCCGCCGTGCGGGCCGGCCTCGACCCCGGGGCGCGATTGCCGCGCCACGGTCATTCGACGGTACACCGTGCGAGACCGATATGAGCTGGCGAGCCCAGCACTTACGCGTACGGCGAACCGGATGTCAGCCGGCGTGGCCCGGAGTCGGATCTCCGGGTCACCGTCGTCAACGGTAGTCCGATCAGCTGAAAGGCGGCTGTACGCCGGGCGGGAGGTGCCGACGTGCCGGGTGTCCGGCCGGTCAGGAGCGGGCGTAGACCTCCGGCTTGAGTACCCCCACGTACGGCAGCTCCCGGTAGCGCTCACCGAAGTCGAGGCCGTACCCGACGACGAACTCGGTCGGGATGTCGAAGCCGACGTACCTGACCGGCACCGTCACCTTCACCGCGTCCGGCTTACGGAACAGCGCGACCACCTCGACGCTCGCGGCCGACCGCGATTCCAGGTAACGCAGCAACCAGGACAGGGTCAGCCCGGAGTCGACGATGTCCTCCACGACGACGACATGCCGACCGGCGATGTCCCGGTCGAGGTCCTTGAGGATCCGGACCACTCCCGAGGAGGTGGTGCCCTGCCCGTACGAGGAGATGGCCATGAAGTCCAGCTCGGCCGGGGGGCCGTGCCGGCCCAACGCCCGGGCGAAGTCGGCCATGAACATGACCGCGCCCTTGAGTACGCAGACGAGCAGCAGCCCGTCGGAGACGTGCGCGTAGTCCGCGGAGACCTGTTTGGCCAGCTCAGCGGTCTTCTCGCGGATCTGCGCCTCGGAGATGATCACGTGGTCGATGTCGGCGTCGTACCAGGAGCCGTCAGCCATGACCATAGCCTGCCGTACGCCCCGGGTTCGCCGTCGGCGGGGCCGCCCGTTTCAGGGCAACCCCGCCTAGAGATTTACCGGACAAGAGGAACATTCCGGTTCAGCAGTGGCGTGACCGCCACCTGTGGCCCCCCTCGGAGGGCTTCCAGTCCGCCGAGTCACGACTGTCGGCGGCCAGCCCGAGGGCGGACAGCAGGGCGAGGGAGAGAAAGAACAGCAGGAAAAGCAGGAAACCCATGGCGGCGCTCGCTTTCTGACGTCTGCGGTTGTCGTGTCGCCGCCGGTGCGCACCGGACAACTGCCAGTCTGGGCATCCCGTCCCCTCGCCGACAGTGGCAGGAATGCCACTCCTGCTCGATTTTCTGCCACCCGTGCGGTTACCCTCGTCACATGCTGCGTTCGGTGGCCGTACTCGTCCTGGACGGCGTCGCGCCGTTCGAACTCGGCGTGCTCGCCGAGGTGTTCGGTACCGACCGCACCGCCGACGGGCTACCGGGTTACCGCTTCGACGTGTGTGGTCCCCGGCAGGCCCCGGTACGCACCTCCGCCGGTTTCCATCTGGTGCCGAACGCCGATCTGGCTCCGCTGGAGCAGGCGGACCTGGTGGCCGTTCCCGCGCACGATCCGACCACCACCGCGCCGGTCGAGGTCCACGAGGCGCTGCGTCGAGCCGCCGATCGGGGCGCGTACCTGTTCAGCGTGTGCGCCGGCGCGTACCTGCTGGGCGAGGCGGGACTGCTCGACGGGCGGGAGTGCACCACCCACTGGCGACACGTCGACGAGTTGCAGCGCCGCCACCCGAGCGCCCGGGTGCGCTGCAACTCGCTCTACGTACAGGACGGCCGGCTGCTCACCAGCGCGGGCACCGCCGCCGGCATCGACGCCTGCCTGCACCTGGTACGCCAGGCGCACGGCTCGGCCACCGCCACCCGACTCGCCCGCCGGATGGTGGTGCCTCCGCACCGCGACGGCGGGCAGGCCCAGTACATCGAGGCACCGATTCCGAAGGCGCCGGAGGCGCCCACCCTGGAACCGGTGCTGGAATGGTTGATGGGCCATCTGGACCGGCAGACCACGGTCGACGAGTTGGCCGCACGGGCCGGGATGGCCCCTCGGACGTTCGCCCGCCGCTTCCGCGCGGAGACCGGCACCACCCCGCACGACTGGCTGACCAACCAACGCGTCCTGCTGGCCCGCCGGCTGTTGGAGGACACCGCGCTCACGGTCGAGGGGGTCGCCGAACGGGCCGGGTTCGGCGACGCCGCCGTCCTTAGGCACCACTTCACCCGCCGGGTCGGTGCCACGCCGCAGGCGTACCGCGGCACGTTCCGGGACCGTGCTGCTACCGGTTGACCCGCCGCCTGAGGATCGTGCCGGTCAGAATCCGGCGGCCGCGCCGTCCACCCGGGACTCGGAGCCGACCACGAACCCGCCGTCGGCGCGTCGCCAGATCGCCTGCCCGTAGCCGAAGACGGTGGGATCGGACGCGACGGTCACCTGGTGGCCCCGCTCCCGCAGGTCGGCCAGGAGTGCGGCGCCACCGGGCCCGGCCACCAGTTGTTCCTCGACCAGCAGCGAGCGGCCCGCGTGCCAGTACCAGCGTGGGGCGTCCAGCGCCGCCTGCGGGTCGAGGCCCGCGTCCACGGTCGCCGAGACCAGTTGGACGTGGCCCTGGGGCTGCATGTGCCCACCCATCACCCCGAACGGCCCCACCGGCACGCCCTGCCGGGTCAGGAAACCCGGAATGATCGTGTGATACGGCCGCTTCGCCGGGCCGACCACGTTGGGATGCCCCACGTCGAGCCGGAAGCCGAGACCCCGATTCTGCAGCGCGAAGCCGTATCCGGGCAGCACCACGTGGGAGCCGAAGGCAAGGTAGGTGGACTGGATCAGGCTGACCATCATCCCGCTCTCGTCGGCGGTACAGAGGTAGACCGTCCCACCGCGCTCCGGTGCGCCGGTCACCGTCTCGGCCGCCGCCTCGGTGATCGCCGCACGGCGCCGGGCCAGATGCTCCGGGCTGAGCAGCCCGGGCGGGACCGGGGCAAGATCGGGATCGGCCACGTGGGCGTGCGCGTCGGCGAAGCCCACCTTGACCGCCTCGATCTGCCGGTGCAGCCACCGCGACCCGTCCGCCGGGTCCGATCCGTCCAGGATGCCCAGGGCGAGCAGGGCGGCCAGTCCCTGCCCGTTCGGCGGCAGTTCCCAGACCTCGTGGCCCCGGTAACGCACCGACACCGGGTCGACCCAGACGCTGGCGTGCTGTGCCAGGTCCGTCGCCGTGAGCAGCCCGCCGGTACGGGCGGCGTGATCGGCCAGGGCCGCCGCGATCCGTCCCCGGTAGAACTCCTCCGCCCGGCTGTCGGCGATCAGTCGCAGCGTCAGTGCCGCGTCCGGGTTGCGCCACCGCTCCCCCGCGCGGGGAGCCCGCCCCTGCGGTGCGAAGACCCGCCCGAACTCCGCGTACTCGGGACCGGACAGCCCGGCGTGCCCGGCGACCGCACGGGACCAGGCCGCCGCCGTCGCGGTGGACACGGGGTGCCCCCGCTCCGCGTAGCCGATGGCGTCGGCGAACAGCTCCGCGAACGGCAGCGAACCGAATCGCTCGTGCAGGTCGCGCCAGCCCGCCGGCACGCCCGGTACGGTCACCGGCAACCAGCCCCGGGCCGGCATCGCCGGGCCGACCGCCTGTGCCCCACCCAACGCGTCGGGAGGCTCGGTGCCTCGACCGCCGGTCGCCGCGAGGACCAGGTCCCGGGTCAGCCCGGCGGGTGAGCGGCCGGAGGCGTTCAGGCCGTGCAGCCGCTCGCCGTCCCAGACGATGGCGAAGAGGTCACCACCGATGTCGTTGGAGGGTGGTTGCACCACGGTGAGCGTGCTGGCGGTGGCCAGCGCCGCGTCCACGGCGTTGCCACCGCGGCGCAGCACGGCCAGCCCGGCGGCCACGGCCAGCGGCTGGCTGGTGGCCACGGCGCCGCGCGGCGCGTAGAGCGGTTGCCGGGGATGGATCATGCTTCGACGACCGCCTCGCCGGTCGCTGTCCCCGCCACCGGAGGCGCCGACGTTCGGCCGGCCGTCGAAGCCGGGGATGACGCCGACAGCAGCCGATCGCCGCGGCGGAGCACCCGCAACCCACCCGGCAGGTAGCTGGCTCGCTGGCCCCGCCACGCCGTGACCAGGGCGTCGAGTGCGGCGACGTGGCGGTGCGACAGTGCGGCCGGCGGCGCGCCCAACTCGTGCGCCCAGGCCCGCAGCACCCGAGCGCGCACCGCGGGCGCCAGGGCCGCCAGGTTCCAGGTGGCCAGGCCGCCGTCGGGGTGCCGGGCCTGACCAAGCGCCGCGGCGGCGAGTTCGTCCAGCACCGCGTTGTCCGCCGCCACCAGCGCGGCGGTACGGGCGAGGTTGTCCAGCACACCCGGGCCGAGCGCCCGGACCAGCACGGGCAACACGTCGGACCGGACCCGGGAACGGGCGTACGCCGGGTCGCTGTTGTGCGGGTCGTCCCAGGGCACCAGCCCGAGGGCCGCGCAGGCCGCCCGGGTCTCCGCCCGCCCGATCTCCAACAGCGGCCGTACGAGGGGAATGCCGGCGAGATCCCGGCGGGCCGGCATGCCGGCGAGTCCGCGCGGGCCGGCGCCCCGGGCCAACGCGAGCAGTACCGTCTCCGCCTGGTCGTCCCGGGTGTGACCGGTCAGCAGGGCCGAGGCGCCGTGTGCCTTGGCGATCTCCGCCAGCGCCTGATAGCGGGCGTCGCGGGCGGCCGCCTCGGGGCCACCGGGCCGACCGGCGACCTCGACGCGGACCACCTCCACCGGCGACAGACCGGCCGCCTCCGCCCAGCGCCCCACCGCCTCGGCCCGCCCCCGCGACCCGACCTGCAAGCCGTGGTCGACGGTGACCAGCCCGGCGGTACGGCCGGCCCGGGGTGCCACGAACGCGGTGGCCGCGGCCAGGGCCAGCGAGTCGGCCCCACCCGAGCAGGCGACCAGCACCGGGCCGTCCGTCGGCAGGTCGGCCAACGCACGCCGGACCGCGATCCGGATCGCGGCCACCGGCGGGGCGAGCGGAGCCATCGGCGCGGCGACGCGCTCAGCCGGCCGTCGGCACCGGGCCGACCGGCCCGTGCACCCGCGCCACCCAGGCATCCGGTTCGCTCAGCTCGGACAGCCGGGGCAGGGTCAGCGGCGACTCGAAGACCCGGTTGAAGCCGGCCATGCCGACCCGGTCCACCACGGCGTGCACGAACTTGCGGCCCTCGGCGTACTGCCGCATCTTGACGTCGATGCCGATCAGCCGCCGGATCGCCTTCTCGACCGGGTTACCGGCCTCGCGCCGCCGGTTGAAGCCGGCCCGGATCCGCTCCACACTCGGGATCACCTGTGGTCCGACGCCGTCCATCACGAACTCGGCGTGCCCCTCGAGCAGCGTCATCAGGGCGGTCAGCCGGTCCAGCACGGCACGCTGCCCCGGCGTCTGCACGATGTCCAGCACGCTGGACCGGCTCTGCGGGTCGCGGACCGCGTCGGCGAGGGTGCTCACCCCCCGACGCAGCCGCTCCAGCAGGTGCTCGCCGCCCTGGGCAGCGTCGACGAACGCCTGCACCTCACCGAGGAAGTAGGCCCGCATCCAGGGCACGGCGGTGAACTGCGTCCGGTGGGTCACCTCGTGCAGGCAGACCCAGAGCCGGAAGTCGCGTGGATCCGCGCCGAGCTTGCGCTCCACCTCGACGATGTTCGGCGCGACCAGCAGCAGCTGTCCGGGGTCGGCGGAGAAGACCTCGTACTGCCCGAGGACCCGGCCGGAGAGGTAGGCCAGCACGGTGCCGGCCTGCACCCCGGTCACCCGGGAACCGATCGCCTCGGTGAGCACACCGGGTTGTTTGTCCTCGGTGAGCCGACCGACCAGCGGGGTGATCACCTCACGGAGGCCGGCGATGTTCGTCGCCGCCCAGTCCCGCCGATCGACCACCCGTACCGGCGGGTGGGCGACCTGCGAGGTCAGCCCGGTGTAGTCGGCGACGTGCCCGGCCGCCTCGTCGGTCAGCCGGCGCAGCTCGGAAACCACCTCGGTGGCTTCGGCGTACGTCACCCGGGGGCCCGACTTGCCCAGAGCCCCCGCCGTCGCGGTAGCCAGATCCCAGTCCACGAACTGCGCCATGCGACCCACCGTACCCGCGCCGCGACACTCCACCCGGCCGGCCGACCCGGTGCCGGTCCGCCGGTCGGGTGACGGCGGCCGGTCGCGGGGCCGGGCCGCACGCCGCTCCGCCATTGCGCAACGCCGGACCGGTGGCCGTCGGGCCGCTCAGCGGCAGCCGCAGCCGGCCAGCGCGGCGGCGATCCGGTCCAGCGCGGCCCGGGCCGGCTCCATCCCGTCCGGCGGCACGTCGTCGGTGAGCACCGCGAAGGTGAGCAGGCGGCCTTCGGTGGTGGTCACCACTCCCGCGATCGCGTGCACCCGGGTCAACGTGCCGGTCTTGGCGCGGACCACACCGGCACCGGCGGCCGTGCCGGGTGCCGCACCGTACCGGCCACGCAGGGTGCCGGACCAGCCCGCGACCGGCAGCCCCCCGAAGATGCCGGCGAGCTCGGGCCGGTCCGGGCTCGCCGCCAGCGCCAACAGCTCGGTCAGCAGGACCGGGCTGATCAGGTTCTTCCGGGACAGTCCGCTGCCGTCCGCCAGGTCGAGTCCGCCGGCCGGCAGCCCCAGCTCCGACACCACCTCGGTCATCGCCGTCGCCGCACCGTCGAAGGAGGCCGGCCGATCGCGGGCCAGGGCGACCTGGCGGGCCAGCGCCTCGGCGACGATGTTGTCGCTATCGCTGATCATGATGTCGACCAGCCGGATCAGCGGCGGCGAGTGCACCACGCCGAGTTCGGCACCGGGCCCGCCGCCGCCGACCGGTTCCGTCGCGGTCGTCCCGGTCGGCGTCGGCGGGGCGGTGCCCTTGCGTACGGTGTCGACCGGCACCCCGAGCAGTTTGGCGAAGGCACGGCCGGCGACCAGGTCCGGTTCGGCAACGCGTTCGGCCCAGCCGGGGCCGGCCTTCGGATTCTCGCGCGCGCCGTCCAGCATCAACGCGGTGATCGCCCCGCCGTACCCGCCGGTGGGAATGTCGTCGTCCCAGCCGGGTTCGTGGACCGGGCCGGAGTAGCGCGAGGAGTCGACGACGACTCTGCTGGGTGCGACCCCGCCCAGCGCCTTCCGGACCTGGTCGGCGAGGTCGGTGAGGTTGGCCGCGCCCGGGTAGAAGCCCTTCGTGTCGGCGGCCAACGTCGGGTCCCCGCCACCGACCAGAACCACCTCACCGGGTTGTGCGCCCGCCACCGCCCGGGTCGGGATCCGATGGCCGGGACCCCGGGCGGTCAACACCGTCACGGCGGTCAACAGCTTGGTCACCGAGGCCGGCACGGTCCCCGCCCGGCCACCGCGGTCGAAGAGCATCTCCCCGGTGAGGGCGTCGGCCACCGCCACGTTCACCCGGCCACCCAGCGCGGCGTCGTCGATCAGCGGTTCGAGGGTGGTCCGGAGCCCGTCCGTGCTGGGCGGCGGCGCGCCGATGTCGGCGGCGGCCAGCACCGGGACCGGCGCGGGCTCCACCGCACCGGTGGCCGCCGGTGTCGCGGGCGAGTCGCCCAACCAGCTCCCCACCGGCCCGGGTCGGACCACGACCAGGCCCACGGCGACCAGCACGAGCACCAGCACGGCGGCGAGGACCAGCGGCAGCCGTCGGCGCGCTGCCGAGCCGACCGGTGCTGGTGCGACGCCGGCCAGTGGTGGTGCGACGCCGGCCGGTGGTTCACCGGTAGGGCCCACACCCGGCCCAACCGGCGCTGGGCTCACCGGCACGGATGCCGATCCGGTCGATGGTCCGGCCGGACTCGTGGGGACGGCGGCGACCGGACCGGCGGCCGGGCTCGTCGGGGCGGCACCACCGGGCGCAGCCGGACTTGTCGGGGTGACCTCGCCGGGCGCAGCCGGGCTCGTCGGGGTGACCGCGCCGGGTGCGGCGGCCCGTCCGGAGGCGGCACCCCGAGGCGGTGTCGTCGGCGACGTGGTGTCCAGGGGCGGGTTCGCCTCGGACCGGTTCACGGGTGTCGGTGTGACGGGTGGCGTCGGGGGTTGTGGTCGGAGGATCTGCGCGTCCGGCACCGGAACCCGCCCGGCGACCGGCTTGGCCGGCGGTCGTTTCGCACCGCCCTCGGCGGCACCGCCGGGACGGTAGTGTGAATCTTCCCTCCCCACGACCCCCTCCTCCCCCACCGGGAACCGGCCTGGGTGACACTACTTCGGTCCGAAGACTATGCGGCGGCCGGAGTCGGTGGGTTGGCAATCACCTCCCTGCTCTGCCGCCGGTTCCGTCAAGCCAGCGTGGGCCAACGAGGGAGCGTGCAGATGGATTTCGACGTGACGGTTGAGATCCCCAAGGGTCACCGCAACAAGTACGAGGTGGACCACGTGACCGGGCGGATCCGGCTGGACCGCACCCTCTTCACCTCCACGCAGTACCCGGCCGACTACGGCTTCATCGAGGGCACCCTGGGTGAGGACGGCGACCCGCTCGACGCCCTGGTGCTGGTGCCCGAGCCGACCTTCCCAGGCTGCCTGATCCGGTGCCGCACGATCGGCATGTTCCGGATGACGGACGAGAAGGGCGGCGACGACAAGGTCCTCTGCGTTCCCTACGAGGATCCGCGGCAGGAGCACCTGCGCGACATCCACCACCTCGGCGAGTTCGATCGGCTGGAGATCCAGCACTTCTTCGAGGTGTACAAGGATCTTGAGCCGGGCAAGTCCGTGGAGGGCGCCACCTGGGTGGGTCGGACCGAGGCCGAGGCGGAGATTCAGGCTTCGTACCGGCGCGCCAGGGAGGCCGAGGCACGCGGCGAGTCCACCCACTGACGTCTCCGAGCAGGCCCGGGGACGCTCAGCCGAGCAGCCCCCGGGCCCGTCCGTAGAGGCCGAGCACCGCGCAGGCGACCGGCACCACCGAGACCACCAGCAGGGTGTCGGCCAGGTCGGTGACCCGTCCGACGTACGGGGAGACCGGCCGGCGGGCGTACGTCGTGCCGACCGCCACCACCAGTAGCGCGACCAGCAGCCCGCCGGCGACCAGGATCAGCCGGACCGCCGCGTCGGCCGTTCCGGCCAGTACCGCGCCGAGGACCGCGTACCCGGCCAGGCCGGCGAGCACCGGCGCGATCCGGTGCTGGACCGTCGTGAAGAGCCGGGCACGTAGCAGCAGCACCGTCGAGGTCACCCCGACCAGCAGCCAACCGGCGACGCCACTGGTGCTGACGAGGATCACGACCGCGCCGACGGTCAGCACGGCCTGACCGATCAACATGCCGACGAGCATCTCCTCGGTGCGGGCCACCGCCGCCCGCACCCGACCGCGATCCGGCAGCTCACGGGCCCGGTCCGAGTCGTCCGGCGAGTCGGTGGGCAGGGTGATCGGCGGCAACGGCACCTTGCCCAGCCGGATGGCCAGCAGCGGCGCGGCCCCGACGGCGAAGGTCAACGCGCACAGCAGGACAGCGGCCGCGCCGGCCGGCTCGAGCAACAGGCCACCGAGGGCGGCCGCTCCGGCCCCCGCGCCCACCACCGCGCCGGCCACGAAGACCCGCAGTCGGGTGGCCACCCCGAACAGCCCCAGCACCGAGACGAGCAGCAGCCCCATCGACCCGGCGAGCAGCTCCGGTGCGCCCACCCAGCGCAGCGCGCCGACCGGCCCGACCGGATCGCCCGAGCTGACCGCGAGGGCACCGGCGAGCGCCGCGTAGGGCAGCGCGTGACCGCCGACGGTGGCGCCGGCCGGCCCGTCGCCCTGTGCGCGGGACAGCACGGTGCCGGCCAGCAACAGCAGGCTCGCCACCACCGTCGCGGCCGGCCAACCGGCGGGGTCGCCGGGCCCGGCAGCAGCCAGGGCGAGCAGGCCGACGGCGAGCGGGACACCGGCACCGGCGAGGGCCACCGTCCGGGTGGCACCGGATGACCAGCCCCCGCCCCGCTGGCGGGCGGCGTCGGCGAGGGCCTCGACCACGTCGTCGTACTCGAACTCCGGCCACTCGGTGCGCGCCGGCACCAGGTGCAGCACCTCACCGTCGCGGACCCCCTGAGCGGCCAGCGCCTGCCCGCCAACCAGCACGGTGCCGTCGGCTCGCCGGAGCATCCAGCCGCCGTGCTGTTCTCCGTCGTCGGCGAGCCCCTCACCGGCGTGGCGCAGCACCTCGGGCAGCAGCTCGGCGAGCGGCATCTGCTCCGGTAGCGCCACGTCGACCCGCCGCCGGGGCGTGCTGACGGTGACCCGGGCGAGCCCGACTGCCATCGACTCATCTCCATCCCGAGCGGGTCTGCTGCTGCGCGGACGACAGGACTTTACCTACCATGAGCCAGGCTCGGGTCACCGTGCGCAGTCGGGAGGTCGAGTGTCCACTGTCGTCATCCGGCGGCCGGCACGACGCCCGGCGCCCGACATACCCGTGGGTGACCTGCCGCTGCCGGCGCCCCCGGAGCTTCCGCCCGGCACCGGCACCCGCTGGCACCAGTTGCTGATGGTGCTGCCGATGCTCGGCGGCACGGTCGCGATGGCGATGATGTTCGGCCGCGGCGGCGGGACGTACGCGTACGTGGTCGGCGGCATGTTCGGCCTCTCCTCCCTGGCGATGCTGGCGACCTCCTGGGGCAGTTCCTCCGGCAGCCCGACGAAGTCCGAGATGATGACGGCCCGCCGGGAGTACCTGCGGCAACTGGCCGCCCTGCGTCGGCAGGTTCGGCAGACCGTGGAGCGGCAGCGAGCCGGCCTCTGCTACCGGCACCCCGATCCGTCACGGCTCTGGTCGACGGTGCACAGCCACCGGCTCTGGGAGCGGCGGCCGGCGGATCCGGACTTCGCGGTGGTCCGGGTCGCCGTCGGGCCGCAGACCCTGGCCACGCCCCTGGTGCCGCCGGTCACCCGCCCACCGGAGGAACTGGAGCCGATGACGGCGGGCGCGCTGCGCCGCTTCCTGGACGCGTACTCGGTGGTGCCGGAGCTGCCGGTGGCCCTCTCGCTGCGCAGCTTCGCCCGGGTCTTCGTCCGGGCCACGCCGGTCGGCCCCACCGGCTCGCCGGCCGCGCAGGCGCTGGCCCGGGCCGTGCTCACCCAGCTCGCGGTCTTCCACGCCCCGGACGAGTTGCTGGTCGCCGTCTGTGCCGGGCCGGAACGACGCGGCCGCTGGGAGTGGGTCAAGTGGTTGCCCCACGCCCAGCACCCCACCCGCGCGGACGCCCTGGGTCCGGTGCGGCTGGTGGCCAGTTCCGTGGCGGAGCTGGAACGGCTGCTCGACCAGGTGCTGGCCAGCCGGTCGAGATTCAGCCCGGTCGGGCCGGCCACGGACGGGCCCCATCTGGTGGTCGTGTTCGACGGCGGCGACGTCACCGGTGCCAGCGAACTGGTCGGGGACGGCGGCATCGACGCGGTGACCCTGATCGACCTGGACACCCCACCGCCGCGTCTGCTCGACCGGTTCTCACTGCTGCTGGAGCTGCGGAACGGTCGACTGCACTCCCACTCCCGCGACGGGTCGGCCCAGGTGGGCGCGGCCGACACGCTAGAGATCGCCGAGGCCGAGGCGGTGGCCCGCCGGCTGGCCCCACTGCGGCTGGCCGCCACCAACGGCGCCGACGCCGCGCCCGGTGTCGAGCCGGGTCTGCCGGAGCTGCTCGGCATCGGTGAGCCGGAGGACTTCACCGCCGAACAGGGGTGGGTGTCGAGATCGCCGCGGGACCGGCTGCGGGTACCGATCGGCGTCGGCCCGGACGGTGGCGCGGTCGAGTTGGACCTGAAGGAGTCGGCGCAGGGCGGCATGGGCCCGCACGGGTTGCTGATCGGCGCCACCGGCTCCGGCAAGTCCGAGCTGCTTCGTACGCTGGTGCTCGGGCTGGCCGCCACCCACTCCGCCGAGCAGCTCAACGTCGTCCTCGTCGACTTCAAGGGTGGGGCCACCTTCGCGCCCTTCGACCGCCTGCCGCACACCGCCGCCGTGATCACCAATCTGGCCGACGCGTTGCCGCTCGTCGACCGGATGGTCGACGCGATCAACGGCGAGCTGGTCCGCCGGCAGGAGCTGCTGCGCCGCGCCGGCAACTTCGCCAGCCTGCGCGACTACGAGCGGGCCCGGGCGACCGGCAACCCGCTGCCCCCGCTGCCGTCGCTGCTGCTGATCTGCGACGAGTTCTCCGAGCTGTTGTCGGCCAAGCCCGACTTCATCGACCTGTTCCTCCAGATCGGCCGGCTGGGCCGGTCGCTCGGGGTGCATCTGCTGCTGGCGAGTCAGCGGCTGGAGGAGGGACGACTGCGCGGGCTGGACACTCACCTGTCCTACCGGATCGGTTTGCGGACCTTCTCCTCGCTGGAGTCTCGAACGGTGCTCGGGGTGCCCGACGCGCACGAACTGCCCCCGACGCCGGGGCACGGCTTCCTGCGCTTCGGCACCGAGCCGCTGCGCCGGTTCAAGACCGCGTACGTCTCCGGCCCGGTGCGGCGGCGGGCACTGGCGGCCGACGCGGCCGGTACCGAACGTCCCCGGCTGCTCGTCTTCTCCACCCACGTCACACCGGTGCCGCAGCCACCGGCCCCGCCGGCTGTCGAGGACGAGACGGACGACCCGCGGACGCTGCTGCGTCTGCTTGTCGACCGGCTGGCCGGGCAGGGCGCGCCGGCGCACCAGGTGTGGCTGCCGCCGCTGGACGCCGCCCCGGCCCTGGACGAGCTGGTCGGTCCGCTCACGGTCGACCCGGTCCGGGGGCTGACCGTCGGCAATCCCGAGCTGCACGGTGCCCGCCAGGTGCCGGTGGCTGTCATCGACCGGCCCTTCGAGCAGCGCCGCGACGTGCTGTGGTTGGCGCTGGACGGCGCCGCCGGCCACGTCGCGGTGGTCGGCGGTACGCAGAGCGGCAAGTCCACCGCGCTGCGTACGCTGGTCTGCGCGCTGGCCCTTACGCACACCCCGACCGAGGTGCAGGTCTACTGTCTCGACTTCGGTGGTGGCGGGCTCGCCTCGGTGCGTGGTCTGCCGCACGTCGGTGGGGTCGCCGGTCGGGCCGACCCCACCGGCGTGCGCCGTACCGTCGGCGAGATGTCCACCCTGCTCGCCGACCGGGAGCGCCGCTTCGCCGAGCTGGGCGTGGAGTCGATGGCCGCCTGGCGACAGCGACGCGACAGCGGCACCGACGCGGGCGGTACCGCTGCGTTCGGCGACGTGTTCCTCGTCGTCGACGGGTGGACGACCCTGCGCGGCGAGTACGAGGACCTGGAGCCGCTGATCACCGACCTGGCGACCCGGGGGCTCTCCTACGGCGTGCACGTGGTGGCCACCGCGGTGCGTTGGCTGGACTTCCGACCGGCCATCCGGGATCTCTTCGGCTCCCGGCTGGAGCTGCGCCTCGGTGATCCGTCCGACTCGGTGGTGGCCCGGCGGGCGGCGGCGCACGTGCCGGAGCGGACCCCGGGGCGGGGCATCACCTCGGCGGGCCTGCACTTCCTCACCGCGCTGCCACGGACGACCGGCACGGACACCGCTGAACTGGTGAAGCAGGTCGGTGCCGCGTGGACCGGTCCGGTCGCGCCGCCGGTCAGGCTGCTTCCGGCCGTGCTGCCCTACGCCGACCTGGACCTCGACGCCACGACAGGGTTGCGGATTCCGGTCGGTGTCGCCGAGGCGGACCTACGGCCGGTGGTGCTCGACTTCGCCACCGAGCCACACCTCGTGGTCTACGGCGACGCCGAGAGCGGCAAGTCGTCGTTCCTGCGCGCCCTGGCCACCTCGATCGTCGCCCGGTTCACGCCGGAACAGGCGCGGGTGATCCTGGTGGACTACCGACGCAGCCTGCTCGGCGTCATCTCCACCGAACACCTGATCGGCTACGGCACCGCCGCGGCGCACAGCGCCGACCTGGTCGAGTCGGCCGCCGGTTACCTGGCGGACCGCGCACCGGGCCCGCAGGTCAGCCCGACGCAGTTGCGGGAGCGATCGTGGTGGTCCGGCCCGGAACTGTTCGTCTTGGTCGACGACTACGACCTGGTGGCGAGTGGGCCGGCGAACCCGCTGCGGGCGCTGGAGGAACACCTGCCGCACGCCCGCGACGTCGGGCTGCACCTGGTGCTGGCGCGCCGCACCGGCGGTGCCGCCCGCGCCCAGTACGAGCCGCTGGTGCAGCGGTTACGGGAGCTGTCCACCTCGGGCCTGGTGCTGTCGGGCAGCCCGGAGGAGGGTGCGCTCGTCGGTCCGGTCCGTCCCGGTCCGCTGCCGCCCGGGCGCGGTCGGCTGTTCACCCGACGCGAGGGCGTACGCCTGGTCCAACTGGCTCACCTGCCGCCACAGTGACGCCGACTCCACGGAACGTCCCTGTAGGCGGGTCGAAACCGGTAATCTCCGAACGTCATGTGTCCTGCGACGAATGGCTGAGGATGTGACCAGGCTGCGGCACCGTGGCCCGGCGAGGGCCGGGCGGTTCGCCCACCGCGCGCTGCTCGCGACGGCCGCCGCCGCGCTGTCGGCCGCCATCGCGGTCGTGCCCGCGTCCGCCGTACCGGTCCAGGTGTCTCCGGTCGGCACGCCGGTGGCGCACAACCCCGACTCGGCGCGCCGCGCCGACCAGGTCCGCGACGAGCAGTGGCAGCTCGACAAGCTGGGCGCGCGGACCGCTTGGCGCACCTCGACCGGGCGCGGTGTGATCGTGGCCGTGATCGATTCCGGGGTGGACGGTTCCCACCCGGACCTGACCGGCCAGGTGCTACCCGGGATCGACCTGGTCGCGCCGAGCGGGGCGGCCGAGGCGGATCCGGTCGGGCACGGTACGACGGTGGCCGGCCTGATCGCGGGGCGCAACGACGACCGCCGCGGCGTGGTGGGGCTCGCGCCGGACGCCCGCATCCTGCCCGTGCGGGTGCTGGACGCGGAGAACCGCTACGACGACGCGCTGATCGTCGCCAAGGGTGTGCGCTGGGCGGTCGACAACGGCGCGAAGGTGATCAATCTGTCGCTCGGCGGCAGCGGTGACAGCGCGGCGCTGGCCGCGGCGATCGACTACGCCTTCGCCCGGGACGTCGTGGTGGTCGCCTGCACCGGGAATCTCGCCACCTCGCCCGAGGCGAAGGTGTGGTACCCGGCCCGCGAGCCCGGTGTCATCGCGGTCTCCGGCCTGGAGCGCAACAGCGACAACCTGTGGAGCGGCGCGATCACCGGTCGGGCCACGGTCCTCACCGCCCCCGCCAGCGGGCTGGTGGGGGCTCGTCCCCCGGGCGGCTACTGGCGGGTGCAGGGCACCAGCTTCGCGGCGCCGCTGGTCGCCGCGACCGCCGCCCTGGTGCGATCCCGCTATCCGCAGCTGTCCGCCGGTGACGTGGTCAACCGGCTGTTGGTGACCGCCAGGGACATCGGGCCCACCGGTCGGGACGAGCGGTTCGGGTTCGGCCTGGTGGACCCGGTCGCGGCGTTGACCGCCGAGGTGCCGTCGTCGTACGAGAACCCGCTGGACGACAACGACCCGCCCGGAGTGACCGGCTTCGGTCCCGCGCCGGGCTCCGCGACGACGGGCGATCCCGACGCCGAACAACTCGGTCTGACCGGCTCCGG
Organism: Verrucosispora sp. WMMC514; assembly: GCF_027497295.1. Taxonomy (NCBI): domain Bacteria; kingdom Bacillati; phylum Actinomycetota; class Actinomycetes; order Micromonosporales; family Micromonosporaceae; genus Micromonospora; species Verrucosispora sp. WMMC514. The sequence continues at coordinate 1,987,361 of NZ_CP114906.1, forward strand.
GCAGGAGACCCGGTGGCGGGCCCGGGCCGCCGGTTCGCCGGACGACGCCGGCTCGGAGCGGCTCTGGATCGGCTCGGCCATCCTCGTCGCGCTGCTCACCGGTGCGGTGTTGATGCTGCGTCGGTTCCGGCGGTCGTACCGCTGACCGACCGTCGCTGACGTCAGCGCGGCATTTTTCGCGCATCTACCGGGATGGGCCCGGCCAGCGGGGTACAACGATCGCCGTGGGCACCTTCGAGCGAGTCGGTCCGACGGCTCCCGCCGACCCCGACGATGCCGGACGGCCGGACGACCGGCCGGCCGCACGGTCGGCACACGCCGTCTCCGGCGTGTTGCTGGTCGCGCCGTTCGCCCTGCTCGCGACGCTGGTGCTGAGTGACTGGCCGCCGCTGCGCCGACTCGACCTGGCGATCACGACTCAGCTGCACGGATACGCTCTGGATCACCCGGTCTGGGTCCGGGCGATGAGCCTCTGGACCGACCTCTTCGCACCGATGCCCCTGCGGGCCGCCGCGTTGGTCCTGGTGGTCTGGCTGGCCCGCGACGGTGCCCGGCGGCTCGCGGTCTGGGCCACCACCACAATGGTGTTCGGTGGTCTGCTCGGCCCCCTGCTGAAACTGCTCGTCGGCCGACGGCGACCGGATCTGCCCGACCCGGTGGCGCAGGCACCCGGGCTGGCGTTCCCGTCGGGTCACGCGCTGAACGCGATGCTCGCCGCCGGGATCCTGCTCGTGGTGTTCCTGCCCCGGACCCGGCCCCGTTCCGCGACCCGCACGGCGGTCTGGCTCGGTGCGCTGACGATCGCCCTGGTGACCGGGTTCAGCCGGGTCGCGCTCGGCGTCCACTGGAGCAGCGACGTGCTGGCCGGATGGCTGCTCGGCGCGGCGGTGGTCGTCGCCACCGCGACCGGGTTCACCGTCTGGTCCCGGCGTCGGTCGGGCTGACCTCTCGTCAGGTGCAGTCGCCGGTGTCGGTGCCCCGGGTGCGTTCGGCACCGGCCAGCGCCACCGGGCGGGCCTCGGCGGCGGTGACCGCGAACCCGGTGTTCGGGTCGTCGGCCGCCGCCGCGAAGATCACCCCAAGCACCAGGCCGTTCGAGGAGACCAGTGGACCGCCCGAGTTGCCGCTGCGGACCAGGGCCCGGATCGTGTAGATCTCCCGGTTCACGTTCCCCGACGAGTAGATGTCCGGCCCGGTGATCCGGTCGACGTCGCGGATCCGCGCCGACTGGGCGTTGTACGGCCCGTCCAGCGGGAAACCGAGGACGATCGCGTCCGCCCCGGTGGAGGCGTTCCCGGCGGCGAACCGCATCGACGGGCCGGGCAGTCCGGGTACGTAGAGCACGGCCAGGTCCCGGTCGGGGTCGTAGACGACCACCTCGCCCTCGTACCGGTCGCCGCCCAGTTCCACCGCGACCGAGCGGGTGCCGGCGACCACGTGAGCGTTGGTCATCACCCGGTCGTCGGCGTACACGAAGCCGGACCCCTCGATCCGGCGCGAGCAGCTCGGTGCCGACCCGAGCACCTTCACCACCGAGCGCTGGCCACTGCTCACCACCTCGGAACCGGCCAGTGCCGGGTCGGGTGGCTCGACCTGCCGGGCCTGGGTACGCCGCAACCCGTCGAAGACGTCCGGGAAGCCGTTGGTGTCGACGGTGTCGCGCAGCGCGGTGGAGAGCTGCTGAGCCTGGTCGGGCAGCACCCGGTCCACCACGTTGAGCAGCGCGCTGCTCCGCACGGAGGCGGCGAGCCAGGGCAGCGAGGAGGAGCCGAGCGGCACGGCGACCAGCCAGGCCACCAGCAGCACCGCGAAGAGCGAGACGAACGCGCCACCGATGTCGTCGGCGCGCCGTCCCACGTCGCTGGCGATGGTGCGGCGCAGGTGCGAGCCGAGCCAGCCGGCCAGCGCCTGGCCCACCACGGCGAGGCCGAAGATGGCGACGAGTGAGACCAGCACCCGGGTGCCGCTGTCCACGAACTGCTGGGCGAACATCGGGCCGAGCTGCAGGCCGATCAGGGCGCCCAGGAAGAACCCGGAGAACGAGAGCACCCCGATGACGAACCCCTGTCGGTATCCGCTGATCGCGAACACGAGCATGAGCAACAGCAGGACGAGATCCACGGCCGACACGGCTCAAGCGTACGGGGCGGGGGCTCACGCGAAGACGATCGCTTGCGGAAGGTGACGGTCAGATCAGCGCAGGGCGCTCTCGTCGGCCTCGTCGGTGCCGGCCGACGGGGCGGGTGCGGCGCCGACCGGGGGAAGATCGATCACTCGCCCGCGCGGCCACGGACGGCTCCAGCCGCCCATCTCCAACAGCGCGGCCAGCACCCCGGCCGTGAACCCCCAGACCAGCATCCCGCGTACGGAGAAGGCCGGACCGACCCAGCCGCTCGAGTGGCGTACCCGGACCCGGTTGTCCGGGTCGACCAGCTCGGCGATCGGCAGCCGGGCGACGTGCGCCACCTCGGCCGGCTCCCGGGAGTCCACCGGGTGCGGTGCGTGCCACCAGGCGAGCACCGGGGTCACCACGAAGTCGCTCACCGGTATCCACAGCCTCGGCAGTTGGGCCAGCACGGTGACGCTGGTCGGGTCGAGCCCGACCTCCTCGTTCGCCTCGCGCAGCGCGGTGGCTGCGGCGTCGGCGTCCTCCGGGTCGGCCGCGCCGCCGGGAAAGGCCGGTTGACCGGCGTGGTTGCGCAGGGTCGCGGCCCGTTGCAGCACCAGCACGTCCGGGCCGGTGGCGGCGTCCTCGCCGAGCAGCACCAGCACGGCGCTCTCCCGGCCGCCCTGGTCCGGCGTACGCAGTTGGGTGAAGTCCTCGGTGCGCGCGGTGCCGAGCCGACCGAGCAGCGGGTCCAGCCAGTCAGGCACCGGCCGTGACGCGCCGGCCGCCTCCCGGCCCGGGCTCACGCCGGCTGGCACCTCGCTCACGCCGGTACCGCGATGCCGAGGTGCTGCTTGACGAGTTCGGCGAGTTGGGCGTCGTCGAGGGCACCCGACGTGTCGATGTACCGGACGCCGCCGTCGGCACCCACGAACACCGTCATCGGGAACGCGCTGCGTTCCAGGGCCCGCTGGAACGCCTTGCCCTGGTCGAACAGCATCGGGAACCGTACGCCGAAGTCCTCGCCGATCGACTGCGCGGCGCTGCGGCTGTCCTGGGTGTTCACCCCGATGACCCGCAACTGCCCGTCGGCGCGTTCGTGCAGCCGCTGGAAGGCGGGGAGTTCCTTGCGGCAGGGCGGGCACCAGGAGGCCCAGATGTTGACCACGGCCGGTCCCCGGATGTCCCGCAGGGCGACCGGCGTGTCACCGGTGAAGCAGGTGAGGGTCAACTCGGGCAGCGGGTCACCCGTCGCCTCGTCGTCGCCGGGACCGGCCGGGCCTTCGGTGAGGTCGGCGCAGCCCTCGAACGGGGAGGGACGGGCGGCCACCGTGCCCTGCCCGGCCGGCCGGGGGGCCTCGCGGTCGGCGGTGCAGGCGGTGGCGAGCACCAGCAGCAGCGGCAGGGTCAGCAGCGCGAGCCGGCGGTTCACGGTGCCTCCGCCCGCACCGCCTGCGCCGGGACCAGCTCGGGGTCGACTCCCGCGGCGGTCGCGAGGTCACGGGCGCGGGGGCCCTTGAGCAGCTTCGCGGCAGCGGCGGGTTCGGTCGGTCCGGTGCCGTACGAGGGGCAGAGCTTCGCCAGGGTGCAGGCGCCGCAGGCGGGCTTGCGGGCGTGACAGACCCGGCGGCCGTGGAAGATGATCCGGTGCGACAGCATGGTCCAGTCGCGCTTCGGGAACATCGCGCCGATCTCGTGCTCGATCTTGACCGGGTCGGTCTCGGTGGTCAGCTCCCAGCGCCGCACCAGCCGCTGGAAGTGCGTGTCGACGGTGATGCCGGGCACGTCGAAGGCGTTGCCGAGGATGACGTTCGCGGTCTTGCGGCCGATGCCGGGCAGGGTGACCAGGTCCGCCAACCGGTTGGGTACCCGGCCGTCGTAGCGCTCGACCAGGGCCTGGCCCAACTGGATCAACGAGGTGGTCTTGTTGCGGTAGAAGCCGGTCGGCTTGATCGTCTCCTCGACCTCGCCGCGATCCGCCCCGGCGTAGTCGGCGGCGGTCGGATAGCGGGCGAAGAGTTTCGGAGTGACCTCGTTGACCTTCTTGTCCGTGCACTGGGCCGACAGGATGGTCGCGACGGCCAGTTCCAGTGGGCTGCCGTGGTCGAGTTCGCAGTGCGCGTCGGGGTGTGTCTCGGTCAGCACACGGCCGATCCGCCGCGCGCGACGGGTGCGTCCCAGGTCGGTCTCGGTAGCGCTTCTGGTCACGACGGCCAGCCTACGTCGCCGGTCCGACCGGCTCGGAAGCCTGTGCCGCCGGAGATCAGTCCGCGTCGGGCGGGCTGATCTTTCCGGAGTCGGTGAACCGGGCGCCGGTCTTCGCGAAGTCCAGCTCGGTGAGGTCCCGGAGCAGCCCCAGACCACGGTCGTCGGGGTCGATGGTGGGCTTGCGGGCCCCGTCCATGTACGTGGAGGTGAAGGACCCGCCGGCCCAGGTGCCGTCCGCTTCGAGGGACACCTTGAGCACGCCGCCCCAACCGAGTCGGCCGTTGTTGCTCAGCGAGTTGCCGCCGCCGGCGAAGTTGCCCAGGCTGTAGGCGATCAGCCTGCCCTTGTAGAACTCCATGCCGCGCAGTACGTGCGGTCCGTGCCCGACGATCAGGTCGGCCCCGGCGTCGATCATGGCCCGGGAGAACTTGATCGGGTCGCCCCGGTTCTCGCCGAGGAACATCTCGGTGCCGGGCCGCACCCGCGTCATCTCCGATCCCTCGGCCCCCATGTGCACCTGCACCACGACGATGTCGGCCTGGTCGGCGGCTTTCTTGATCACCTTCTTCGCGGCCGGGATGTCGGTGAGACTGTTCGACCACTGGTACGACGAGAAACCGGCGACGGCGACCTTGACGCCCTTCACCTCGACGACCGTGATCTGGTCGGGCGCGCCGGTGTGCTCCAGCCCGTGCTCCTCCAGCGCCTTCTGGGTGTTCTCGTAGCCCTTCGGCCCGAAGTCGTACCCGTGGTTGTTGGCCTGGTTGAGCAGGTCGAAACCGGCGTCGGCGAGATGGGCGGCGTACTCCGGCGGAGCCCGGAACTGGAAGCAGCGGGTGGAGTTGGCACCGCACTTGCCGGTGCCCGTGTCCACCGTCAACGGCTCTTCCAGGTTGCCCATCACCAGGTCGGCGGCGAGCGCCTTCTTCACCGAGTTGAAGAAGCCCTTGCCGTTGTTCGGGGGCAGCCGGTCGGGCGCCATGGCCATCACGATGTCGCCGGTGGCGGAGAGGGAGATCTTCTTGACCTCGGGGGCGGCCGATTCGACGGGTGCCCCCTCGCCGCCGCCCGTGCCGGGCTGCCAGAGCGGACCCTCGTCGGTGCCGGCGCAGCCGGCGAGGAGCAGGGCGGCGAGCAGCACCCCCAGCGCGGCGAGGGGGTGGCGGCGGGGGCGGGGCGTGGCGGGGGCGGCAGCGTACATCGTGCGCGACCCTACCGGGCGGATATCGCGGAATCGACCGCCGATCGGGTGGGTAGTTTCAGCCCCGGAGCCGATCCGACCATGGGACGACGGTCTCGCGACCCGTCGCCAGCACGGCGGCGTGCACCGCCCGGGCCAGCGGCGCTCCCCAGGTGGAGCGCGGTCCGCCGTAGGCGTTGACCGGCCCGTCCGGTGGGCAGAGCACGGCGACCGCGTCCGTCGGCGTACCGGTGCCGGGCAGCCCCAGCTCCGCGATCGCCTGCGCCTTGGCCTCGGTGGCCGTGGCGACCACGTTGACGAGCGCCGCGTCGCCGAGGCGCGCCGGCACGTACGCCACGATGTTCACCGTGCCGACCGGCTGCGCCGGTGCCGCCACGCTCGGCGCCGCCGCCGGCACCGGGGTACCGAGCCCGACGGTGGCCCAGACCTGCACGCCGGTGTCGGTTCGCCGCGCCACCTCGGCCACGTCGACCCCGGTCAGCAGGCCCACCCCGGGCCCGTCCAGGCCGAACTCCCGGGCCAGCTCGGCCAGGTGGTCGGCGGGGTCGTTCCGGTCGTACGACATGGGCACCGTCGCGTTCAGCACCCACCGGCGTACGCCGATGCCACCGCCCAGCGGCGCGGAGCTGACCGCCAGCAGCGGTCGCCCGGCACGCCAGACAAGCACCGGAATGTCGCGTTCGTCCTCGCGCCGGGTGGTCAGCAGGGGCTCGGGCAGCACGGGGTGACCCTACGTCCGGGTCCTCGCCCCGCCGCTCCCGGCCTGACCAGGCGCGGGATTCTAGATGGTGATCACGACGGGCACGTTACGCCCAACGATCAAGATTCCAGGGGTGCGCCTCTGATTCCTGCTCACGTGCGCCTAGACTGGTCGGCGCGCGAGGGATCAGCGGACGGCGGACCCAGGCCGAGCAGACGGCACGCGCAACCGGAGGTGCGCGATGGACGAGGTACTGGCCCGCAGCGGGATCTTCCAGGGTGTCGACCCGGAGGCGGCCGAGGCGCTCGCCAAGGAGATGGAGACGATCGAGGTCCGCAAGGGCGAGGTCGTCTTCAACGAGGGCGAGCCCGGCGACAGTCTCTACATCCTGCTGTCCGGCAAGATCAAGGTTGGCCGCCGGGCAGCGGACGGACGGCAGAACCTGATCGCCGTGATGGGTCCGTCGGACATGGTCGGCGAGCTGTCGCTGTTCGACCCGGGTCCGCGTACGGCGACCGCGACCGCGGTCACCGACAGTCGGCTGGCCCGGCTGCGCAAGCAGGCGCTGCGGCCGTGGCTCAACAACCGCCCGGAGATCGCCGAGCAGTTGCTGCGGGTGCTGGCCCGCAGGCTACGCCGGACCAACGACGCCCTCGCGGACCTGATCTTCACCGACGTGCCCGGCCGGGTGGCCAAGAACCTGCTCCAGATGGCCGGGCGCTTCGGCACCCGCGACGGCGGCGTGCTGCGGGTGACGCACGACCTGACCCAGGAGGAGATCGCCCAGCTCGTCGGCGCCTCCCGGGAGACGGTGAACAAGGCTCTCGCCGATTTCGCCTCGCGCGGCTGGCTCCGCCTGGACGGCAAGAGCATCATCATCCTCGACCCGGAGCGTCTGGCCCGCCGGGCGCGCGTCTGACCCTCGACGACAACTCACCTGCGCGGTGCCGGCGGACCTTCGTCGGCACCGCGCAGGCGTTCGTGGCTCTTTAAAAAGTCAGTCTTGACTGTTTGTTTCGTGGACGGCAGGCTGTCCGCATGCCCGCCGCATCGACCCGCGTGCCCCAGCAGGAACGCAGTCGCGCCACTCGGGCCCGGTTGCTGGAGGCGACCGTCGACTGCCTGGTCGAGCACGGCTGGTCCGGCACCACCACCACCGTGGTGGCCGCTCGGGCCGGCGTCTCCCGGGGCGCCCAACTGCACCACTACCCGACCCGGACCGCCCTGGTGACCGCGGCCGTCGGGCACCTCACCGAGCGGCGAGCGGCCGAGTTGCGGGCCGAGGCCGACGCCCTGCCGGCCGACGCCCACCGGCTGGACCGGGTGGTGGACCTGCTCGCCGCCGCCTTCACCGGGCCGCTCTTCGTCGCCGCCCTCGAACTCTGGGTGGCCGCACGCACCGACGCCGAGCTGCGGACCGCCCTGCTGCCGCTGGAAGCCCGGATCGGTCGGGAGATGCACCGGCTGACCGTCGAACTGCTCGGGGTGGACGAGCGGCGCCCCGGCGTACGCGAGGCGGTGCAGGCCACCCTGGACCTGTTGCGCGGGCTCGGCGTGGCCAACCTGCTCAGCGACGACTCGACCCGCCGCACCGCGCTGCTGCATGTCTGGAAGACCCAGTTGACCGCGCTGCTCGCCGCCACCGACACCGCTCCCTGACCGGCCCCACCCGCCCGGAGGCACCATGGTCGACCTGACCGCCCTGCTCACGGATCTGGCCACCGAGTCCGAGCAGCTCGACGCGCTTGTCGCGCCGCTGCCGCCGCAGGAGTGGCAGCGACCAACTCCGGCGGCCGGCTGGACGATCGCCCACCAGATCGCCCACCTGGCCTGGACGGATCACGTGGCCCGGCTCGCCGCGACCGACACCGACGCCTTCTACGCCTCGGTGACCGCCGCACCGGACCCTGGCCGGCTGGTCGACGACGGCGCGGTGGCCTTCCTCGCCCCGCCCGCCGTCCTGCTCACCCGCTGGCGGGAGGGCCGGTCGGCACTCGCGACAGCCCTGGCCGCCTCGCCCGCCGGAGAGAAGCTGCCCTGGTACGGAACCCGGATGTCACCGGCCTCGATGGCGACGGCCCGGATCATGGAGACCTGGGCGCACGGCGAGGACGTGGCCGAGGCGCTCGGCGTCACCCGGGCCACCACCGACCGGCTGCGACACATCGCCTACCTCGGCTTCCGTACCGTCGGGCACAGCTTCGCCGCCCACGGCCGGGCGGTGCCCACGGTGCCGGTCCGGGTGGAGCTGACCGCACCCGGCGGGGAGAACTGGACCTTCGGCCCGGCGGACGCCACCGACCGGGTGACCGGTCCGGCGCTCGACTTCTGCCTGCTGGTGACCCGGCGCCGGCACCGCGCCGACACCGCTCTGGTCGCCACCGGGCCGGTCGCCGACGGGTGGCTGGACGTCGCCCAGGCCTTCGCCGGCCCGCCCGGCACCGGCCGCGCTCCCCGCACGACAGCGTCGGGAGCGCAGCCGTGAACGCGCGACGTGGCCACGCGACGGCGACCCGGGGGTGCCGCCGATGAGCGGCGTGCTGCGGGTCGGCAACGCCTCCGGTTTCTACGGTGACCGGTTCTCCGCCTGGCGGGAGATGCTCGACGGCGGCGGGCTGGACGTGTTGACCGGTGACTACCTGGCCGAGTTGACCATGCTCATCCTGGGCCGGGACCGGATGCGGGACCCCGATCTGGGCTACGCGAAGACCTTCCTCCGGCAACTGGAGGGCTGTCTCGGCACCGCGCTCGACCGGCGGGTCACGCTTGTCACGAACGCCGGTGGACTCAACCCGGCCGGGTTGGCCGCCGCGATCCGCACCCTTGCCGACCGGCTCGGGCTGCCCGTCCGGATCGGGTACGTCGAGGGCGACGCCCTGGCCCGGCCGGACGCGCTGACCGCGAACGCCTACCTCGGTGCGTTCGGCATCGCGGCCTGCCTCGACGCCGGGGCGGACGTGGTGGTGACCGGCCGGGTCACCGACGCCTCGCTGGTCGTCGGCCCGGCCATCAACCGGTTCGGCTGGGGGCGCGGCGACCTCGACGCGCTGGCCGGCGCCACCGTCGCCGGGCACCTGATCGAGTGCGGGGCGCAGGTCACCGGCGGCAACTTCAGCTTCTTCACCGAGTTGCCCGACGGCGGGCGGCGACCCGGATTTCCGGTCGCCGAGTTGCGCGCGGACGGCTCGGCGGTGCTCACGAAGCATCCCGGCACCGGCGGCGCGGTCACCGTCGAGACCGTCACCGCGCAGTTGTTGTACGAGGTGGGCGGGCCGGCGTACCTGGGCCCGGACGTGGTCACCCGGCTCGACTCGGTCCGGCTGAGCCAGGACGGTCCGGACCGGGTGCTCGTCAGCGGCACCCGGGGCACCCCGCCACCGGACACGCTCAAGGTGGGCGTGAACAACCTCGGTGGTTTCCGCAATTCCATGACGTTCGTGCTCTGCGGGCTGGACATCCCGGCCAAGGCGGAGCTGGTCCGGGAGCAGTTGACCGGGGCGGTCGGCCCGGACGGGTTGGAGTTCACCCTGGCCCGTACCGACCACCCGGATGCCGCCGACACCGAGACGGCCAGCGCGCTGCTGCACGTGCACCTGCGCGACGGTGACCGGACGCGGGCCGGACGGGCGTTCTCCGCGGCGGCGGTCGAGCTGGCCCTGGCCTCCTACCCGGGCTGCACCCTGACCACCCTGCCCGGCGACGCCACCCCGTACGGCGTCTTCACCGCCGACGCCGTGCCGCAGGCGGCGGTCGACCACGTCGCCGTGCTTCCCGACGGCACCCGGATGCCGATCGATCCGCCGCCGGTGACCGGGACGGTCGTCGGCGAGCCGGCGGCCGAGGTGGCCGGGCCGGCGGCGACCGGTCCGACCCGGCGGGGCCCGCTGGGTGAGGTGGTCGGAGCGCGGTCGGGTGACAAGGGTGGCGACGCGAACCTGGGGGTCTGGGCGCGTACCGACTCGACCTGGGCCTGGCTGCGTGGCTGGCTCACCGTGGCGCGGCTGGCGGAGCTGCTGCCGGAGACCGCTCCGTTGACCGTTGAGCGGTACGAACTGCCGAACCTGCGCGCCGTCAACTTCGTGATCCGGGGACTGCTCGGCGCCGGGGTGGCCGCCTCCACCCGGTTCGACCCGCAGGCCAAGGCGCTCGGCGAGCTGCTCCGCTCGCGGATCGTCGACCTACCGGTCGAACCGGCGGCCGGCGACGCACCGGTCGGCCGGGAGGTGCGGTCGTGACGATCGTGGACACTCCCGAGCGGCGGCAGCTGCGGGAGCTGACCCGCGCCTTCGTGACCCGGGAGGTGCTGCCGCATTTGGCCGACTGGGAGCGGGCCGGCGAGGTGCCCCGCCAGTTGCACGCGACGGCCGCCAAGACCGGCCTGCTCGGCATCGGCTTTCCCGAGGCGGTCGGCGGCAGCGGCGGTGACCTGCTCGACTCGATCATCGTCACCGAGGAGATCATCCGCTCGGGTGGCTCGTCGGGGCTGGTCGCCGCCCTGTTCACGCACGGCATCGCGCTGCCGCACATGGTCGCCGCGGCGGGGGCCGGCTCGGGCGGCAAACTCCCCAGACGATCCGGCGACGCCCCCGGCAGCGTCGACCCGACCGGCCGGGAGCACGACCTGATCGACCGGTACGTCCGGCCGACCCTTGCCGGTTCGATGATCGGCGCGCTGGCCATCACCGAGCCCGACGGCGGCTCGGACGTCGCGGGCATCCGCACTCACGCCCGCCTCGACGGCGACCACTACGTGGTCAACGGCGCGAAGACCTACATCACCAGCGGAGTCCGGGCGGACTTCGTGACCACCGCGGTCCGTACCGGCGTGCCGGGCGGCGGGGAGCTGAGCCTGCTGGTCATCGACAAGGGCACCCCCGGCTTCACCGTGGGTCGACGGTTGGACAAGCTCGGTTGGCACTGCTCGGACACGGCCGAGCTCTCCTTCGTCGACGTTCGCGTGCCGGTGGCGAACCGGATCGGCGAGGAGGACACCGGTTTCCTCGCGATCATGCAGCAGTTCGCGGCCGAACGTCTCTCCCTGGCCACCCAGGCGTACGCCATCGCGCAGCGCTGCGTCGAGCTGGCCGTCAGCTGGTGTCGCGACCGGTCGACCTTCGGCCGGCCGCTGGCGAGCCGGCAGCTGGTCCGGCACCGGCTGGCCGAGATGCACACCCGGGCCGAGGCGGCGCGGGCGTACGTGCACCAGGTGGCCGCCCGGGTGGCCGCGGGCGAGCCGGTGGTGACCGAGGTGGCGATGGCGAAGAACGTGGCGGTCTCGGCCGCCGACCGGGTCGTCGACCAGGCCCTGCAACTGCACGGCGGCTTCGGCTACCTGCGCGACGCCGAGGTGGAGCGGCACTACCGCGACGCCCGGATCCTCGGCATCGGCGGCGGCACCACCGAGATCATGAACGAGATCATCGCGAAGGGAATGGGCCTTTGAGCACACTCGACACCGCGATCGACCCGTCCTCGCCGACGTTCCGCGCGAACCGGGACGCGCTGCTGGACAGCCTCGCCGAGCTGGACGCCGCGCTCGACACCGCCCGGGCCGGCGGCGGCGAGAAGTACGTGGCCCGGCACCACCGGCGCGGCAAGCTGCTCCCCCGCGAGCGCATCGAGCTGCTGCTGGACCAGGACAGCCCGTTCCTCGAACTGTCGCCGGTCGCCGCGTACGGCACCGACTTTCCGGTCGGGGCCAGCGTGGTGACCGGGATCGGTGTGGTCGAGGGCGTGGAGTGTCTGGTCGTCGCGAACGATCCGACGGTACGCGGTGGCGCGGTGAACCCGTGGTCGTTGGCGAAGACCCGGCGGGCCGGCGAGATCGCCCTGGCCAACCGGCTGCCGATGGTGAACCTGGTCGAGTCGGCCGGCGCGGACCTGCCCACCCAGGCGGAGATCTTCATTCCGGGTGGCCGGGTGTTCCGCGACCTGACCCGGCTCTCGGCCGAGAAGATCCCCACGGTCAGCGTGGTCTTCGGCAACGCCACCGCCGGTGGCGCGTACGTGCCCGGGATGTCCGACTACACGATCATGATCCGGGACCGTTCGCAGGTCTACCTGGCCGGGCCGCCGCTGGTCAAGATGGCCACCGGTGAGGATGCCGACGACGAGTCGTTGGGCGGCGCGGCCATGCACGCGACGAAGTCCGGCCTGGCCGACTTCCTCGCCGTCGACGAGCGCGACGGCATCCGGTTGGCCCGACAGTGCGTACGCCGACTCAACTGGCGCAAGCGGGGTCCGGCGCCGCGCAACCCGGTGCCGCGAGCACCGAAGTACGACCCGGAGGAGCTGCTGGGCATCGCCAGCGCCGACCTCAAGGTGCCCTTCGATCCGCGCGAGGTGCTCGCCCGGGTGCTCGACGGCAGCGAGTTCGACGAGTTCAAGCCGGCCTACGGCACCGCGCTGGTCACCGGCTGGGGCGAACTGCACGGGTACCCGGTCGGCGTGCTGGCCAACGCCCGGGGTGTGCTGTTCAGCGAGGAGGCGCAGAAGGCGACGCAGTTCATCCAGCTCGCCAACGCCGCCGACACCCCGCTGATCTTCCTGCAGAACACCACCGGCTACATGGTCGGCACCGAGTACGAACAACGCGGCATCATCAAGCACGGCGCCCTGATGATCAACGCGGTGTCGAACTCGACGGTGCCGCACCTGACGGTGAACCTGGGCGCCTCGTACGGCGCGGGCAACTACGGCATGTGCGGCCGGGCGTACGAGCCGAGGTTCCTGTTCACCTGGCCCAACGCCAGGTCTGCGGTGATGGGGCCGGCGCAGTTGGCCGGGGTGCTGTCCATCGTGGCCCGGCAGGCCGCCGCCGCGCGGGGCCACGAGTTCGACGAGGACTCCGACGCGGCGATGCGGATGATGGTCGAGCAGCAGATCGAGTCCCAGTCCGGCGCGCTGTTCCTCTCCGGTCGGCTCTACGACGACGGGGTGATCGACCCGCGGGACACCCGTACCGTGCTCGGCCTGTGTCTCTCGGCCGTCCACAGCGGACCGGTACAGGGCGCCGACGGCTTCGGCATCTTCCGGATGTGAGCGCGAGGAACGCAGCGAAGCGGAGTCCCGCAGTCGCGAACGAGAGGAGATACAGCAGGTGATTCGGAAGCTGCTGGTCGCAAACCGGGGGGAGATCGCCCGTCGGGTCTTCGCCACCTGCCGGGCGCTCGGGATCGGGACGGTCGCCGTGCACTCGGACGCGGACGCCGACGCGCCCTTCGTCGCCGAGGCCGACCAGGCCGTCCGGCTGCCCGGTAACGCGCCCGCCGAGACGTACCTGCGCATCGATCTCATCCTGGACGCGGCCCGCCGTTGCGGTGCGGACGCCGTCCATCCCGGCTACGGCTTCCTCGCCGAGAACGCCGAGTTCGCCACGGCGGTCGCCGACGCGGGCCTGACCTGGGTCGGCCCGCCCGCGAAGGCGATCGCCGCGATGGGGGACAAGCTGGCCGCCAAGGCGCTGCTCGCCGAGGCCGGCGTACCGATGCTGCCCACCTGGACCGACCCGGGGCAGGTGACGGACTTCCCGGTGCTGGTGAAGGCGTCCGCCGGGGGCGGCGGGCGCGGCATGCGGGTGGTCCGCGACGCCGCCGGGCTCACCGAGGCCGTGGCCGGCGCGCGCCGCGAGGCGGCGTCGGCGTTCGGCGACGACACGGTCTTCATCGAGCGGTACGTCGAACGGGGCCGGCACGTCGAGGTGCAGATCTTCGGCGACAGCCTCGGGACGGTGGTGGCGCTGGGCGCGCGGGACTGCTCGATCCAGCGCCGTCACCAGAAGATCGTCGAGGAGGCACCCGGCGTCCTGGCCGACGAGGTGCGGGAGCGGCTGCACGCGGCGGCGGTGGCCGCCGGACGAGTGGTCGACTATGTCGGGGCCGGCACGGTCGAATTCCTGCTCGCGCCCGACGGGGAGATCCACTTCCTGGAGATGAACACCCGACTCCAGGTGGAGCACCCGGTCACCGAGCTGACCACCGGGTTGGACCTGGTGCGGCTGCAACTGCTGGTCGCCGAGGGCGCACCGCTGCCGCTGGCCGCGACGCCACCGGCCACCGGACACGCGATCGAGGTACGGCTCTGCGCCGAGGACCCCGCGCACGGGTACCGACCGGCGACCGGCACCCTGCACCGGTTCGCCGTACCCGGCGTGGCGGCCGAGTTCGGGCCGCTGGTCACACCGGGTCTGCGCTTGGACTCCGGTGTGGTCGACGGGTCGGCGGTGAGCATCCACTACGACTCGATGCTCGCCAAGGTGATCGCGTGGGCACCCACCCGCGCGGAGGCGGCCCGGGCCCTGTCCGGCGCGCTGGCCCGCGCCGAACTGCACGGTGTGGCCACCAACCGGGATCTGCTGGTCCGCGTCCTGCGCAGCCCGCAGTTCGCCGCCGTCGACATCGACACCGGTTTCCTGGACCGGCACCCTGCGGTCTTCGAGCCGATCCTGCCCGCCGCCGAGGTGCCCCTGGTCGCCCTGGCCGCCGCGCTGGCGTCGGCCGCCGCTCGCCGGGCTACCGCCCCGGTGCTGGCCGGCCTGCCCTCGGGCTGGCGCAATGTGCCCGCCTTCCCGCAGGTCGTCCGGTTCGCCGGCGCGGACGGCGACGAGATCGAGACCTGCTACCGGCTGGACCGCTCGGGCAGCCTCGCCGAGTGGTCGGTTTCTCCCGCCGCCTCCGCCGGCACCGCCTCGGGGACCGACACCGGGCCGGCGACGCCGGCCGTCGAGCTGGTCGAGGCGTGCCCGGAGCGGGTCGTGCTCGATGTCGACGGGGTGCGGCGGGCCTACCGCGTACACCGGGTGGGGTCGCGGGTCTTCGTGGCCGGTCCGGACGGGGCGACGAGCCTGACGGAGCTGCCCCGTCTCCCGCTGCCCACCGCGGAGCTGGCCGCCGGGTCGCTGCTCGCGCCGCTGCCCGGCACGGTGGCCCGGGTGCACGTCCAGGTCGGTCAGCGGGTGGCCGCCGGTGACCTGCTGCTGACCCTGGAAGCGATGAAGCTGGAACATCCCGTGCTCGCCCCCACCGACGGTCTGGTCACCGAGCTTCCGGTGCCGGCCGGCGGTCAGGTCGACACGGCCGCCGTGCTGGCCGTGGTCACCCCCGATGAGGAGTCGCCGTCATGAACTTCGACCTCACCTCCGAGCAGGACCAACTCCGCGACGCCGTGCGGGCGTTGGGCCGGCGGTACGGCCACCGGTACTTCGTGGACAAGGCGAAGGCCGGCGAGCACACCACCGAGCTGTGGCACGAGGCCGGCCGACTCGGCTACCTCGGCGTCAACATCCCCACCGAGTACGGCGGCGGGGGCGGCGGCATCACCGAGCTGGCCATCGTCTGCGAGGAGCTGGCCGCCGCCGGTTGCCCGCTGCTGCTGCTCGTGGTCTCCCCCGCCATCGCGGCCACCGTCATCAACCGACACGGCACCGAGGAGCAGCGCAAACGCCACCTGCCCGGGCTGGCCGACGGCTCCCAGAAGATCGTCTTTGCGATCACCGAGCCGGAGGCCGGTTCGAACTTCCACCGCCTCGCCACGGTGGCCCGCCGCGACGGTGACGACTGGGTGCTGTCCGGTCGCAAGTGCTACATCTCCGGCGTCGACGAGGCCCAGTTCATCCTGGTGGTGGCCCGGACCGAGGATTCCTCGACAGGAAAGTTGAAGCCGGCGCTGTTCATCGTGCCGACCGACGCGGCCGGGCTGACCCGGTCCAAGCTGGACATGGAGATCGTCTCCCCGGAGAACCAGTTCCTGCTCTACCTGGACGAGGTGCGGCTGCCCGCCGACGCGCTGGTCGGCGGGTCGCTCGACGCCGGGCTGCCGGCGCTGTTCGCCGGGCTCAACCCGGAGCGGATCACGGTCGCCGCGATGGGTGCCGGCACCGGCCGGTACGCCATCGAACGCGCCTCGGAGTACACCGCGACCCGGAAGGTGTGGGGCGGCCGGACGATCGGCTCCCACCAGGGAGTGGCACATCCACTCGCGCACGCGGCGGTGCAGGTGGAGCTGGCCCGGCTGATGATCCAGAAGGCGGCGGCACTCTACGACGCCGGCCGCGACCTGGAGGCCGCCGTCTCCGCCAACATGGCGAAGTACGCGGCCGGTGACGCCGCCGCGCTCGCCGTCGACACGGCCGTGCAGGCGCTCGGCGGCGCCGGCATGACCACCGAGTACGGCGTGGCCACCCTGCTCGGTGCGGTACGGGCCGGTCGGATCGCCCCGGTCAGCCGGGAGATGATCCTCAACTTCGTCGCCCAACACGTGCTGAGCCAGGACAAGTCCTACTGACTCGCCCCTTCACCCGATCGGACGCGTTGCCGCCGCCGGCTCAGCGGCAGGCGGCGTCCACCCGGTGGACCGGGCGTACCCGCCGGCCCAGCCCCTCCAGCAGCGAGTCCTCGACGTGGAAGTCGTGGATGCGCAGCCGGTACCGGGGCAGTTCCTCCTCCGAGGGGCAGAGCACCTGTCCGCGTACCTGGTCGACCGGCACGTACCGCACCCCGCCGCGTTCCTGCAGGATCACCATGTTGACGTCGTCGGTGGTGACCACGTGTCCACGGATCTCCTCGGTGGCGTCGACAGAGGTCGCGCCCGCTTCGCCGACCGTGGTCACCGTCAGCGGCAGCACCGGGGTACTGATCACCGGCAGCGCCGCCCAGACCAGCACCACCAGCACGGCGAGCTGGGTCACCGGGGCGAGCGGCCGGATGACCACGCTGGGCAGCGGTCCGGCGACGAAGAGGGCCAGCAGCGGTGGTCCGACGAGGAGCACGATCGGCAGCGGTTCGCCCTGCCGCCAGGCGTCGCGCAGCGTTGGCACGAGCAGCCAGAGGTAGCCGGCGTACGCCGCCACGACGATCAGGGTACGGACGGCGGGGCGCTCGTGCAGGCGTTCCGGCCGGAGTTGGAAGGCCGCCGCGAAGGTGGGCAGCAGCAGCGGAAGGTACAGCAGCGGCCAGGTCACCAGCGCCATCAGGAAGCTCGCCGCGACGAACCAGCTCGGCGTGATCTGCGTCCACCGGGCGAACAGCGGCGGGCGGGTCAGCGGATGACCGCTGGCGGCGAGCACCCCGCCGAGCGCGAACACCGCGACCAGCACGGTGGAGAGCAGGCGGGCCGCCGTGGTGAGGAAGCCGGCGAGCAGGTTGACCGGGCCCACGTTGGCCACCAGCAGCAAGGTGGTCTGCAACTCTCCGCCGGCCTCGATGCCGAGCCGCAGCACCGAGAAGATCGCCGGTACGCCGACCACCGCCGTCCAGAACGACTGGCTGGCGCGGGCCCGCCGCTCCACCTGATCCCAGCCGCCGGCCGCCTCCGTCCGCAGCGCGCCGGGGTCGGGTTCGGTCCGCCCCGCCGGGATCGGCAACCCCGGTGGCGGCGCGGCCGTCCGCAGCACGGGCGGCGGTGGACGGTCGGTGCCCGGCTCGTCGGCGGTGGTGGCGGGTGCCGCACTCATCGTTGCGGTGCCTTGTCGTCGAAGTCCACGAGCCTCGGTACGTCGAGTGGTTGCGGCTGCCGCTTCTCGCCCCGCAGCCACGGCCCCAACGTGCGGTTGTACGCGGTCAGCCACGGACTGGCCTCTCCGCTGCGTCCCTGCTGGTAGCTCTTGTCGAGAAAGTAGGCGACCAGGTCACGCAGCGCCGGGTCGCCGATCGGCACGCCGACGCCGAGTAGTTCGCTGGTGCCGAACGGCATGTCGACGATCTCGAACTCGGTCGGGTACCGGGCCAGGAAGCCGGCGAGGATCGTCTCGTCGGAGCTGACCGCGTCGTACTTGCCGGCCCGGATGCCCTTGACGCAGTCCCAGACGTCCTTCACCACAAGCGTGCGGACCTGGTTCTTCTCCAACTCCGCCTCGGTGGTGGAGCCGCCGCTGGTGCAGATCCGGTACGTCGGGTTCCGCAGGTCCTCGATGGTGCGGATGGTGTCCTTGTGCCGGGTCGGCACCAGCACCTCCTGAGTGGTCACGAAGTACGGCCCGGCGAAGCTGACGAGCTTCTTGCGTTCCTCCGTGATCGAGAAGCTGGAGACCACCAGGTCCACCACCCCGCCCTGCAGGGCCGGGATCCGGTCCTCCGTGGACACCGCCACGAACTCCAGTCGGTGCTCTCCCTCGTAGCCGAGGGAAGCGGCGATGTACCGGGCGATCTCGACGTCGAAACCGACGTGGTCGCCGTCCCGGATCTCACCCATCAGCGGCTCGTCGTCGGCCACCCCGATCCGTAGGACCGGCTGGCCCCAGATGTGCGACTCGCGGAGCTTCTCCTGCACGGACGGCAGATCCGGCTCCTTCCGACTGTCGCAGCCGGCCGCCGCACCGAGCAGCAGGGTCAGCGCGACCGCCGCCGTGGTGGCCACCGAGCGCCACCGGGAGCTGGAGAGGCTTACACCCATTGGCAACCTCGCTACGGTTCGGTGTCTCGTGTGGCACTGAAAGTAGCCGTCCGTGTCGAGGCACCACCATCCGGCGGTCGGTGCGGCGTACGCTCAGCGCCCGGAGAGCCTGATCAGCGACAGCAGGTGGGCGACCAG
Organism: Verrucosispora sp. WMMC514; assembly: GCF_027497295.1. Lineage (NCBI taxonomy): Bacteria > Bacillati > Actinomycetota > Actinomycetes > Micromonosporales > Micromonosporaceae > Micromonospora > Verrucosispora sp. WMMC514. The sequence goes on from NZ_CP114906.1 coordinate 2,006,102, forward strand.
GGTGATGGGGACACCGAAGGCGGGGACGAGGCTCATCGGCAGGGTGGACATGAGTCCGGTGTCGAGATCGGCGCGCAGCAGACCGGCCGGACTGGCCGAGTAGAGGACGCCGAGGGTGACGGCGAGAATGAGGTCGGCGATGCCCAGGGCCGTCCAGGCGACGAAGACCCGGTTGGCGCGGTCGACCACGAAGGCCGCCACCAGTGGTGCGGTCAGCCCGATGGCCACGTCGCCGAGACCGGCCGGCAGGGCGAAGCCAGCCGGCAGCGCGTCGACGGCGGCGAGCGCCAGGAACGCCAGTCCCGCGACCCGCCAGGTCTGCAACAGGGTGAGGAACCGTAGCTCGAGGCTGCGGGCCCAGGCGCGAAACCGTGACGAGCACACGGCGAGGACGAGCACGGTCAGCGGCGGGACCCCGGCGGCGAGGGCCAGAGCCACCGGCGGGGCGCCCGGTGGGGTGCGGAAGGCACCCAGGGCGCTCGCCGCGAGCGCGACGCAGAACCAGCCCACGGCGACGATCGCGGGTGGACCCGACAACCAGGAAGACCGGGTACGCGCGGGTACGATCACGGACTCCTCCAAGTCACTTGTGTTTTGCAAGTGACCCTAGGGAGGTAACTTGTAAATCGCAAGCGACTCGGAGGTGCGAATGTCATCGACCCGGAACCCGGCGTCCCGCTCGGACTGCGCGATCGCCGGCACGCTGGACCTCGTCGGCGACCGATGGTCCCTGCTCATCGTGCGTGACCTGCTGTTCCGTGGCGAGCTCAGATTCGCCGACCTGGCGGCCTCGGCCGAGGCGGTGCCGACCAACACGCTCGCGGACCGACTACGTCGGCTGGAGGAGTGCGGAATCGTCGTACGCCACCTCTACAGCGAGCGTCCCCGGCGGTACGAGTACCACCTGACCGAACGCGGCCGGGACCTCGCGCCGGTGCTGGACAGCATCGCCACCTGGGGCATCACCCATCTGCCCGGCACGCGACGGCTCGGTGCCGGCTGACCGAGCCGGTGGTGTGTGTCCGCCCGCGCGGAAAGGCGCATTTCCGACTTGCCCGGCACTGTCGCAACCCGCCGCCCATCCGGCAAGCTGTTGTTTGTCAGCTGTTCCGCGTGGTGAAGCTGGCTGCTGTTGACAGATCGGCAATCTCCGACATTCTGGACGGGTGAGACGGTTCCCAGGATCCGACGCACGGACCGTGGCGGTGGTCGCGGCCCTGGCGGCGTTCTGGCTGCTCGCGATGCTGGTGGTCGGGCGTCGGCAGGATCTGGTCGGGGTGGCGGGCGCGCTGCTCTGTGTGCTGCTCGCCACCGTCGCGGGGGTGGCCGTCACCGCCGCCCGCCAGCGTGACGCCGATGCTCGACTCGAGCGCGGGCAGCCGTCCGTGGGACCGGGGATCGAGCCGCCCGGCATCGATGCCGACACACTGGAGACGCTGGGCGATCGGGAGGCGGTCCGCGCGATGCGGGACCGGCATCGACGCGACCGGCGGGCACGCTGACCCTGCCCGGTTTCAGGGACCGGTCAGCCGCTGGTGAGCGTGGGCGAAGCCAGCCCGTTCAGGCCCCGCCCGGCCAGGCACCGGTAGGTGAGATCAGTGTCCGCGTCCGCTGGCGGCAGCACCTCAAGATTCCAACCAGCCGCCTGGCGCAGCCCACTGACCAGGCGGAACGTGTTCTCGTTGCAGACCTGCCGCACTCGGGGGTCGGCGACGATCTCGTCGTGGCCGGCGTCGACCAACGCGGCCGGCAACCGCCCCTGGGCGTAGCTCTCCCAGGTGTGCCGGGCGTCGCAGGGCATCCGGCTGGCCTCAGCCCGCTGGCCACGCACCTGCACCGGCCCGAAACACTCCAACTCCGTCGCGCACTGGGCACCGGCGGGAAGCGCCTCGGGGTGGGTGGCGCAACCTGGGCGGAGCATCCCGGTTGCCGCCGGACGGGCCGGGATGCTGGGCTGCGGCGACGGCCCGCCACCGGCCGCCCAGGCGCCGACGCCGGCCGAGGCGGCGAGAGCGACCACCCCCGCAGCCCCCAGGAACCAGCGTCGGCGTCGGCTGCGCTCGGTGGGTCCGCCCCCGGCCGGCGGGGCGGGGCGGCCGGGGGCGGATTCACCGGCGGCAGCACCGCCGATCGGCGCCACCCGGGGGACCGCCCCGCCGTCCGCCGTGCCTGAGCCGTCCAATGTGAGGTTGGTGAGCATGTCGCGCAGCTCCGCCGCGGACGGCCGGTCCGCGGGATCGTTGGCCATGCCGGCCCGCAGCACGTCGATCAGGGCCTTCGGGACGCCGGGCAGGCCGGGGATCGGCTGGTGGAACATCTCCAGCACGGTGACCAGGCTCGGGTTGCGCTCGCTCTGCCAGCGCGGCGGCCGACCGTGCATGACCGCGTAGAGGGTGGCGCAGAGCGCGTACACGTCGACGGCCGGCGACGGTGGACTGTGGCTGAACATCTCCGGCGGCGCGTACGCCGGCGTGAGCACCTCCAGCGCCACGGAGGCGTCCCGCATCTCGGCGACCACGGCGAGGCCGAAGTCGGCAAGCACCGCCGGGTTGAAATGCGAGTGGAGGATGTTCGCCGGCTTGACGTCGCGGTGCAGCACGCCGGCGGCGTGCGAGTGGGCGATGGCATCCGCGATCTTGATGCCGAGATCGCGGGCCTCGACGGCGTCCAGCGGCGAGTTGCGCATCCGCTCGGCGTACGAACCGTCGCAGAGTTCCATGATCAGGTATGGGTGCTGGTCGATGGTGACCCCGACGTCGAACAGGTCGACCACGTGCGGGTGGGACGACATCCGACCGGCCGCTCGCGCCTCGCGCAGAAAGCGGGCCTGGTCCCGGTCGCTGGCCAGCGTCCGGTTCTCCACCTTCACGGCGACCTCGCGACCCACCGAGATCTGCGTCGCCCGGTAGACGGTGGCGTAGCCACCTCGGGCAAACACCTGCAAATCAGTCAGACCAGGCACGATGGGCGTCGGCAGGGCGCCGGGCGGGGTGTCGGTCACAACTTCGAAAATACCGAACTCTGCCGGCCGCTCACTGAACCGCATCGGTGGCCGGCCCCACAGCCGATGTTCCGGCACCGCGCCGGTCGCCGTCGCGCTCCGCTTCGTCGGGAGTCGATCCGCTCCCGCCCGTCGGGCCGATGATCCGCCGGACACCGGTCGTACCCGTTGCGGTGGACCGGCGTGCGTCCCACCAGAGGCCGCCGGCAGTCGCCAACGCACCCAGGCCCTCCCAGGCCGCCACCCCGAAGAACCGCCCCGGCGCGATGTCAGCCAGCACCGCGAGGGTGAAGACCGTGAACGTGACCAGCCGGAACACCACCGTGAAGCGGTAGAAGGCACGCCACTCGGTGGCCGTGGCGAGCAGGTAGTAGACCCCCATGTTGAACGACGCCATCGAGGAGGCGGTCACGAAGACACCCGTGTAGTCGCCCGGTGCGCGGCTCGGTGGAATCTCGAAGCCGAGCATCCGCAGCAGCGCCTCCGGCCAGAGCAGGCCGACCGCCCCCATCACCAGCGCCAGCACGCCGAACACCGCGATCGTCCATCCGGCGACCGAACGCGGCAGCCTCATCTTCGCCCCCCTCGACGACCCGACCGACGACATCGACGGTCGCGTGCACCCGCCACGCTAGCCGTCGGCCCCGGCCGGCCACATCCCCGGAACCGGCAGATCCGCACCGGCCACCGATCGACCGGACGAATCGGACCGGGCCCGACCCGGTTCCTCGACACCGCGCCCACAGTGCGGACACAACGGCCGGCCGCCCGGCGGTACCCGTCGACATCGCGGCCGAGCCGGTCAGCCGGGCGTACGCAGCCGGTTCAGCAGCGCCTCCGCGGCGGCCCGCTCACTGCGCTGCTCGGTGGCGTACGCCAGCCGGAGCGCGTCCTCGGCGCTGGCCTTGGCCTCCGCCGGCCGCCCGCACGCGGCAAGTGCCTCGGCCAGTACGCTCGCCGCGATCACCTGGCTGCGGACGTCCTCGGCCTGCACCCGCACCGCCCGACGAGCCCAGTCCAACGCCTGCTCGCGCTGGCCGTGGGCGAGCAGGGCCGAGGCGTAACGCGCCATCGACTGCCGGCGGGAGAAGAGCAGGGACGGAGTGGTGGCCGCCATCGTCGCGACCGGGGCGAGCAGGCCGACCGCGGTGGCGGAGTCGCCGGCAGCCAACCGGGCGGTGGCCAGCAGCACCCGGGGCGCGACCTGTGCCGGTGCCTGCGGATTGTGCGGTTCCACTGTGGTGAGCACCGCGCGGGCGTCCCGCTCGGCGGCGGCCACGTCACCCATCTCCAGCGAGACGAAGCCACGCAGCGTGCCGGCCATTCCGGTCAGCAGCGGATGCGCCGTCCGATGGCCGTACGCGAGCGCGTCGGTGAGCAGGTCCGCGGCGTGCTCCGGCTCGCCCAGCCCGCGGGCGACCACCCCCCGGACGACGAGCGCGAAGCCCTGACCCCAGTCGTCCGACGCGGCGGCGAAGTCCCGGTACGCCCGCCGGGCCTCCCGGTCGGCGTCGACCAGCTCCCCCAGCTCGGCGTTGGCGTACGCGTCGACCGCCCGCAGGGTGCCCACCGCCCACGCCTCGCCGACCCGTTCACCGAACGGCAGGAAGACCCGGGCCAGCCGGCGCGCCTCCCGCAGCCGACCGGCGAGCAGCCGGGCGAAGGCGGTGGTGCCACGCAGCCACGCCCGTCCGTACGGGTCCTTCAACTCCGCGAAGAGCCGGGCGGCCCGGCCGAGCACCGCATCCGTGCCGGCGAAGTCGCCACGGGTGGTGGTCACCCAGGCCAGGTTCTGCAACGACCACGCCTGTCCTCGACGGTCACCCGCGGCCAGACTCACCTGGTACGCCGCCGCCAGTCGGCTGCTGGCCTGGCCCAGCCGGCCCACCAGGAAGTCGGTCATGCCCAGCCGGCGCATCGCCGAGGCGCGCAGGGTGGGCAGGCCGGCGTCGCCGGCCACCTGAAGCGCCTCCCGCCAACAGGACTCGGCCCGCCGTAGGTCGCCCATCACCTGCTGGGCCTGCCCGGCGAGGAGCAGGGCGCTGGCCCGCGTCGCCGGATCTCCCGCGTTCGCGGCGATCTTCTCGGCGGAGGCCAGGGCGTCGGCCGCCCGACCGACCTGCAGCAGCGCCCGGGCGTGCGCCACCCGGTCGACCGCGGGTATTCCGTCGCGAGCCAGCTCGGCGGCGCGTTCGGCGTACTCGACGGCCAGTGCCGGCTCCCCCGCGTGCAACGCCCGCCGGGTGGCCCGGCCCAGCGCCGCCACGCCGAGCGGCGCGACCGCCCGGGCCGGGGCGTCCGGACGTAGCGTGACCGCGTCGGCGAGCGCGGTGGCCCGCTCGACGTGCTCGGCCACGAAGTCGTCCCGCGCCCCCTCCGGAAAACCGCCAGGTCCGGCCCCGGTGCCGCCCGGGCCGGCGGTGTCGGTCGCCGGAGCCGCCCAGCGCGCGAGCGCGGCGTGCCGTTCGGCCAGCTCCGCCTTGCTGATCCCGGAGTACGCGGCCTCCCGCATCAGTGGGGTGGCGAAGGCGTACCCACTGCGGGTGCGGTGCAGCATCCGCCGTTGCAGCAGTTCCTCGACGGCCCGTTCCAACTCGACGGCGGCGACGGCGGCCGGGCGGCCGTCCCGACCGGTGCGCTGCTCCCGCAGCGCCTCCAGCGCACCGTCGGGCACGGCGTCGCCGACCACCGCGGCGTCCCGTAGCACCGAGCGGGCCTCGGCGGGCAGGGCGTCGATCCGGGCGGCGAGCACCGCCGCGAGATCCCGGGAGAGCAGGCGACTACCCAGCGAGCCGGGCGCCAGCCGCCAGGTGTTGCGCGCCCCGGCGGTGAGCGCGCCGCGCTCCATCAGCAGGGTGACCAGTTCCGCCAGGTAGAAGGGATTTCCCTGGGCGGTGGCGAGCAGCCGGTCGGCGTCGGCCTGCGGCAACCGTCCGCCACCGAGGTAACTGGTCAGCAGCCGGGCCGCGTCGGCACCGCGCAGCGGCGGCAGGGGCTGCACCTCGGCATCGGAGACCCGGGCCAGCGTACCGGCGGTACGGACCAGTTCGGGTCGGCCGAGCAGCAGCACCAGCACCGGCCCGGCGAGCCGGGACAACGTGATCTCCAACGCGCCGATGGTCTCCGCGGTGGCGTCGTGCAGGTCGTCCACGATCACCACCAGCGGCGCCTCCTCGGCGAGCGCGCTGAGCAGGTCCGCCACCGCGTTGGGCACCGCGTCGACGTCGGCCGGCGGCTGAGCGCTGCTCCACTCACCCTGGTCGGTGGGTCCACCGGCGGGCAGTTCCGCGTATCCGAGCAGGGCCAGCAGTTGGTCGGTGGCGATCGGGGCCGGCTCGGTCCGGGTACGGCTGAGCCGTTGTCCGAGCCGACGCAGCCGTTCCTCCACGGCCGCCCGGGTGACCGCGGTCGCGGCGTCGTTGGGCAACCCGGTCGCGGCGCGTACCAGGTCGGCGAGGGGTGCCAGCCTTCGACGCTCGCCGAACGCCGCACAGCGCACCGAGAGGACCCGGGCGCCGGTGTGCGCGGCGTACCGGCCGGCGCCGACGTCGTAGCCGGCGGCGAGGCGCTCCACCTCGGCGGCGAACCGGGACTTGCCGATGCCCGCCTCGGCCGTCATCAGCAACACCCGGGGCTCGGTACGGTCGATCACCTCGGCGAGCCGGCCGGCCACCCGGCCGATCTCGGTCTCCCGGCCCACGAACGGCGCCTCGTCGCCGAGACCGGAGCGGGTACCGGGCGCGTCCAGCAGGCCGAGCAGCTCGTACGCCTCGACCGGCTCGCGCTTGCCCTTGAGCCGCAGCGGCCGCAGCGCCCGCCAACTCGCGACGTGCCGGGTCGCCGCGGCGGTACGGCCACCGGCGTAGACCGCGCCTACGGCGGCGGCGTCGGCCAGCCGGGCGGCGGTGTTCACCGTGTCGCCGATGACGGTGTACTCGATGGCGGCCTGGATGCCGGCGATCACGTCGCCCGTGTTGAGTCCGACCCGCAGTCCCAGCGGCGCCCCGCCGCCCCGCTCGTCGTCGAGCACCCGGCGCACCGCCCGCTGCATGGACAGGGCGGCCCGGACGGCCCGCTCGGCGTCGTCCTCGTGCGCCACCGGAGCGCCGAAAACCGCCATGATCCCGTCACCGGTCAGCTTGTCGACGTGCCCGCCGAAGGTCTTGACCGCCCCGGCCAGCGCGGCCAGCACCCGGTCGGTGACCGCGCCGACGCGTTCCGGGTCGAGATCCTCCGACCAGGAGGTGAAATCGGACAGGTCGCCGAAGAGCACGGTCACCACGCGGCGCTCGGCGGCCGGCAGGGTGGCGGCGGCCGGCAGCGCGGCGCCGCAGTTGTGGCAGAACCGGGCGCCGGGCACGGCGACGGTTCCGCACACCGGGCAGGTCACGCTGGATCCAACCTCGCGTCGCCGCCGTCGGATTCCCGGCCGAGGTATTCGAGTTGGGCGCGTACCGACCATTCCGCCGCCCACCACAGCGACCGGTCCACGTCGGCGTAGACCATGGCGACCACCTCGGCCGCGGTCCGCGCGCCGGTGTCCAGCGCCGCCCGGACCTGGTCGAGGCGGGCACGGCGGTGGGCGAGGTAGAAGTCGGCGGCGGCACCGCAGTCGGCCAGCGCCGGCCCGTGCCCGGGCAACGCCGGCATCCCCCGGTACGTCGAGAGCAGCTCCAGACTGGTCAGGTAGTCGCCGAGGTGCCCGTCGGGGTGCGCCACGACGGTGGTGCCTCGGCCGAGGATCGTGTCACCGGTGAGGATCAGTCGCTGCCCGTCCCGCTCGGCCAGGAAGCAGACCGAGTCGGCGGTGTGCCCGGGGGTGGCGAGCAGGCGGATGTCCAGGCCGAAGCCAGCCAGGGCCTGTCCCGGGCCGGTCAGCGGCGCACCGCCGATGGTGTGCGCCGGATCGGCGGCCAGGACGTCGGCTCCGTCGAGCAGGGCGTGCAGGCGCGCCGATCCTTCGGTGTGGTCCGGATGGCCATGGGTGATCAACACCAGCCCGACCGGCCCCTGCGCGACGATCGCCGCGAGGTGCGCCTCGTCCGCCGGCCCCGGGTCGACCACCACGGCCGGTTCGCCGGGCCGGGCCCGCAGCACCCAGGTGTTGGTGCCGTCGAGCGTCATCGGCCCCGGATTCGGTGCCCGCAGCAGTGTCACCCAGTCCGGCAGTTCGCTGGCGAGGGCGGTCACCGCCCCCGTCACATGCCCTCCCATGGCTGCGATCGTACGACTCCGCGGGCACACCTCCGCGATCTTGCAGTTCCGGTCCCCGATTCGTCCTCGTTAGGGGTCTTCGTCCGGACGGAAACTGCAAGATCGCGGAGGGTCAGGAGACCTCGACGATGACCTCGACCTCCACCGGGGCGTCCAGGGGGAGTTCCGCGACGCCGACGGCCGACCGGGCGTGCCGGCCCGCCTCACCGAAGACGGTGCCGAACAGGTCGGAGGCGCCGTTGATGACACCGGGCTGAGCGGTGAAGCCGGAGGCGCTGGCGACGAAGCCGGTCAGCTTCACGACCTTCACCACGTTCTCCAGACCGACGAGCGAGTCGATCGCGGCGAGCGCGTTGAGGGCGCAGCGCTGGGCCAACTGCTTGGCCTGCTCGGCGGAGACGCCGGCACCCACCTTGCCGGTGGCCAGGAGCTTGCCCTCGACCATCGGCAGTTGCCCGGAGACGTACACGTGCTGCCCGGACTGCACCGCCGGCAGGTAGCTCGCCACCGGCGGCACCACCTCCGGCAGCTCCAGTCCGAGCTCCGCCAGCCTGGCGTGGGGTCCGTTGGCCACGACACTCATGCCTTCGGGCGCTTCAGGTAGGCGACCAGTTGCTCCGGGTTCGGCCCGGGGACGACGGAGACGAGTTCCCAGCCGTCCTCACCCCAGTTGTCGAGGATCTGCTTGGTCGCGTGGACCAGCAACGGAACGGTGGCGTATTCCCACTTCTGCATCGGTGGAGGGCTCCCTCGGTGGCACGGACACTTCGGGACACAGCCTACGGTCCACCGGCCGGTCGGGGCGCGGGACGCTGCTCGGCGTCGGGCCACTGCTCGGGGGCGGTCCGTTGCTCGGGCGCTGTCGGCAGTTCGCCGCAGGGTCCGGCATGGTCGTACGGCTGGGGGCAGCGGGTGCGATCCGGCAGCAACAGGTCGCAGAAGACCCGGTGCCGGTTGTTCTGGTCGTCGGCGGTCGACACCTCGGTCTCCCCGGCGTCGAGTTCGAGCAGGAAGTTCAGCGACGTGGCCAACCGGCCGGCCAAGGCGGTGGCGGCGGCCAGGTCGGTCACCCGGATGGGCAGATGGATGACGTAACCGGGACCGTCCTCCTCCCGACCGCCGGCCGGCTCGGCACTGGCGACCGGGTCGACGGGGCGGCGGTACGACCGCTCGTTGACCGGCAGCCGGCCGGAGAGGTCTCCGCCAGCGGTCCGGCTGCCCCGGCGCGGCCCGGCGGGGAACTGGGCTCGGGGGGTGTTGTCCGTGTCGCGCATGCACTGCCTCCGGGCGTCGTACCTGGTCACGGTGCCGCTCACCGGTCCGGAACTAATTCGCCCGGCCCGGACCGGGGCGTGCCGGAGCGACCGTAGGACTGCCACCCCGGTCCCATCAACAGGACGCGCGCGCCCGGTCGCCTTCGGTCACATTTGCGACACCCGACCAGCGGAAAGTTGATCGCGATCCGGGTACCGGACACACCGGGCTCCCCGCAGCGGCACCGCGGACCGCTACCCTTCCCGTCTGGACGGGCGCCCGGCCCGGCCACCCGATCCCACGCACACCGCCGGTACGCGGTGCTGCGCCGCACCCGGGGGGACCGATGACCCAGCCACCCGCCGGCGGCCCGACCGGCCCCACCGACCTCCCGCCGGCCGGTTCACCGGCCGAGTCCCCGCCGCCGGCCACCGGCCACGATGCGCCGCCCGGGCCGCCGGAGGGCGGGTACCGGCCGCAGCACGCGCCGGCCGGACCGCCACGCAAGCGGGGCCCACTGCTGGCCTCGCTCACCCTGGTGGTGGTGCTGCTGCTCTGCGCCGGCGGCGGCGTGGCCGCCTTCCTCACCCTGCGCAACACCGAGTCCGGCGAGGGGGCACCGGATCCGTCGGTCGCCGTCGACGATTTCCTGACCGCCGTCTATCAGGACCGGGACGCCGCCAAGGCGGCGGATCTGGTCTGCACCGCCGCGCGCGACCGGGACAAGATCCGGGCGAAGGTGGCCGAGGTCGAGCAGTACGTGGCGACCTACCAGAACCCGCAGTTCCGCTGGGACACCCCGACGGTGGACAACGAGACCGGCGACCGGGCAACCGTCACCACCACGGTGACCGTGACCACCGCCGACGAGAAGATCGCCGACCAGGACCTGCGCTTCACGGTGCTCCGTAAGACCGGCTGGTGGGTCTGCGAGGTCGCCTGAGCACGCCGGATGGATAGGCTCGACGGGTGGGAGCAGCGCAGCGACCGAACGACCGGGCCGGCATCGACTGGCCCGCCCGCCTGCACGTGGTGACCGGCAAGGGCGGCACGGGCAAGACCAGCGTGGCCGCCGCGCTCGCCCTGGGGTTGGCCACCGGTGGTCGGCGCACCCTGCTGGTGGAGGTGGAGGGGCGGCAGGGCATCGCCCAGCTCTTCGGCACCGAACCGCTGCCGTACGCCGAACGGCACCTGGCCGACGCCACCGGCGGTGGCGAGGTGTCGGCGCTCGCGGTCGACGCCGAGGAGGCGCTGCTCGAATATCTCGACATGTTCTACAAGCTCGGCGCGGCCGGCCGGGCGCTGCGCAAGTTCGGGGCGATCGACTTCGCCACCACCATCGCGCCGGGTCTGCGCGACGTGCTGCTCACCGGCAAGGTCAAGGAGGCCACCACCCGCACCGTCGACAAACGGCGGGTGTACGACGCGGTGGTGCTGGACGCGCCACCCACCGGCCGGATCGGGCGTTTCCTGAACGTCACCGCCGAAACCGCCCGGCTGGCCAAGGTGGGACCGATCAAGACGCAGAGCGAGGGAGTGTCCGCGCTGCTGCGCTCACCGATGACCGCCGTGCACGTGGTGACCCTGCTCGAGGAGATGCCGGTACAGGAGACGGTCGACGCGATCGCCGAACTGACCTCGCTCGGTTTCCCCGTAGGGCGGGTGATCGTCAACGGGACCCGGGCACCGCTGCCGACCGCGCAGGTGGTCACCGAGGCGGAATTGGCACAGGGCCTGCGCGCGGCGGGACTGCCGGCCGGCGAGCGGATCGTCACCGGCCTGCACGACGAGGCGCGGGACCTCATGATCCGCCGGGAACTGGAGGATTCGCTGCGCACCGACCTGGTGGAGTTGGGCCCGCCCCTGGTCGAGTTGCCGCTGCTGCCCGACGGGGTGGACCGGGCCGGCCTGGAGGTGCTCGCCGCCGCGCTCGTGCCCGGTGATTGACTCACACCTCCCTCGGCCTGGCGCGCGGAGCCGGTCAGCCCGATACGCTCGATTGGTGTCTTCCGACAACGCCGCGCCGCCGCTGGACGTCGACCGGATCCTGGCTGACCCGGGAGTCCGGATCGTGGTGTGCTGCGGCGCGGGCGGGGTGGGCAAGACGACCACGGCCGCCGCGCTGGCGCTGCGCGCCGCCGAGCTGCACGGCCGCCGCACGGTGGTGCTCACCATCGACCCGGCGCGACGCCTGGCCCAGTCCCTCGGCCTGACCGAGCTGGACAACACCCCGCGGCAGGTCAAGGGGATCGACGTCGAGGACAGCGGCGGCGAACTGCACGCCATGATGCTGGACATGAAGCGCACCTTCGACGACGTGGTGCTGGCGCACACCGATCCGGCGAAGGCGGCGGAGATCTTCGCCAACCCGTTCTACCAGGCCATGAGCTCCACCTTCGCCGGCACCCAGGAATACATGGCGATGGAGAAGCTCGGCCAGCTGCACGCCCGGGGCGAGTGGGACCTGATCGTGGTGGACACTCCCCCGTCGCGCTCGGCGCTGGACTTCCTCGACGCACCGGCCCGGCTGTCGCGGTTCCTCGACGGACGGATGCTACGGCTGCTGCTCGCGCCGGCCCGAACCGGTGGTCGCAGCATGTTCAGCCTGGTCACCGCCTCCTTCGGGATGTTCTCCCGAGTGGTGCAGAAGGTGATCGGCACCCAGCTGCTGACCGACCTGTCCGGCTTCGTCGCCGCGCTCGACTCGATGTTCGGTGGGTTCCGGCAGCGCGCCGAACAGACGTACCGCATCCTGCAGGCGCGGGAGACGGCCTTCCTGCTGGTCGCGGCGCCGGAGCCGGACGCGGTCCGGGAGGCCGCCTACTTCGCCGGTCGGTTGCGCGCGGAGCGGATGCCGCTCGCCGGCCTGGTGCTCAACCGGGTGCACCAGCCGACGGTGGCCGAGCTGGGCGCGGCGGAGAGCCGCGCCGCCGCCGACCGGCTGGCCACGGCCGGTGGGCACGAGGGCACCGTCGAGGTGTTGCGGGCCCATGCCGTCCTGGTCGAACAGGCGGTGCGTGAGCAGCAGGTGGCGGCGCGGTTCACCGACGAGTTCCCGGAGGTGCCGACCGTGTCGGTGACGGCGCAGCCCGCCGACGTGCACGACGTCGACGGGCTACGGACGATCGCGGCGGCGATCGGCCACCACTGACCCGCTGTCGGTCCGGCGGGAAGCCACGAGCCGACGGTGCCGGTCGGTCAGTTGCCGGCCGCGGCCAGGATCTTGTCCTTGCCGGTCTTGTCCTTGGCGTTCTTCTTCATCGCCGCCTCGAACATCTTGCGCCAGCTGGTGACCTGGGGATGGCGACGCAACAGCGCGCGGCGTTCCCGTTCGGTCATGCCGCCCCACACGCCGAACTCGATCCGGTTGTCCAGCGCGTCGGCCAGGCACTCGTACCGGACTGGGCAGCTCCGGCAGATCCGCTTGGCCACGTTCTGTTCGGCGCCCTGTACGAACAACGCGTCCGGGTCCCCGTTCTGACACGCCGCCAACGACGGCCAGTCAGTGATCATGCCCATCTGTACACGTCCCCCCTTGCTGTACTACCGACGCCGTCGCGGGCCAGCCGGCAATCCCCCCGGGTCGTCCGGCACGCCTTACCCCAAGGCGGCACAGACGACATGTGGCACTGTCGCCGCCTACATCATGCTCTGTAGTCGCACGATTACGCAACGTTGTCGGCGAAATCCATCATTCCGGACAACCCCGACCTCTCGGGCCTGGGACCGCCGCTTACCCCACCGAGGTCGGCGAAAACGCTGCGAGTCGCCTCCGTACGGAGGAAACTCGGCTCGAATCCACGCAACCGGACACCCGGTGCCACGCGTCTAGCACAACGAGGACGGCGCGCGCAGGAAATGGGGAAAAGACGCCCCGGCGCCCCTCGTTACCTGTTCGCGTACCCTGTCGAGGTGACCTGGATGCGGAAACGTGACCACAACGTCCTGACCAACGCCGCATCGCTGCTCATCTGTGGGCTGTTGGCCGGTGTGGTGGTCGCCGCTGCGGCCTTCCCCGCGGTGGCGATGTCAGGCCTGGCCGCGAAGGCCGGCGCGGAGACCTTCGGCGCGCTGCCGAAGGAACTCACCGTGGCCCGCGCACCGCAGATCAGCTATCTGCTCGCCTCCGACGGCAAGACGCCGCTGGCCACGATGTACGACGAGAACCGGCGCGACGTGAAGCTCGCCGACATCTCGGAGAACATGCGCAACGCGATCATCGCCGCCGAGGACCACGACTTCTACAAGCACAACGGGGTCGACCTCAACGGCGTGGCCCGGGCCTTCGTCAACAACAGCCAGGCCGGCGCCGACCGTCAGGGCGCCTCGACGTTGACCATGCAGTACGTCCGGATGGGCATCGCGTACTCGGCCACGCACCCGGCCGACGTGATCGCCGCGACCGAGGACACCAGCGCGCGCAAGCTGCGCGAGATGCGGTACGCGCTCCAGCTCGACAAGGAGATGTCGAAGGACGAGATCCTGGAGCGCTACCTCAACCTCGCCGCCTTCGGCAACGGCGCGTACGGTGTCTACGCCGCCAGCCAGGTCTACTTCAACAAGCCGCCGAAGGACCTGAAGATCGAAGAGGCGGCCATGCTGGCCGGCCTGGTGAAGGCCCCCACCTCGTTCGATCCGACCACCAAGGACGGCTACCCGCACGCGGTCGACCGGCGCAACTACGTGATCGACAACATGGTCAAGACCGGCGCGATCACCCAGCAGCAGGCCGACGAGGCCAAGGCCGTCAAGCTGGTGGTCAAGGGCAAGCGGGCGCCGAACGGCTGCGTCGCCACCAACAAGAACGCCTGGGGCTTCTTCTGCGACTACTTCTACCGCTGGTGGATGTCGCAGGAGACGTTCGGGGCGACCTCGTACGACCGGGAGCGGCGGCTCAAGAGCGGCGGCTACACCATCGTCACGACCCTGGACAAGCAGGCCCAGAATGGCGCCGACGACGCGGTCCGCGACGCCAAGTCGGTGAACGCCAAGGAAGCCGTGATGGTGGCGGTGGTCGAGCCCGGCACCGGTCGGGTCCGGGCGCTGTCGGTGAACCGGAACTTCAAGCTCGACAACCCCGACAAGCCCAAGAACAAGCCGCACAGCGACCCGAAGCAGCGGGAGAAGGGCAAGCGGGGCAATTACCCGAACACGGTCAACCCGCTGTTGACCGGTGGCGACGGCATCACCGGCTACCAGGCCGGCTCGGTTTTCAAGATGTACACGATCGTGGCCGCGCTGGAGAAGGGCATCCCGCTCAGCTACACCTTCAACGCGCCGCAGCAGTTCAAGTCCGAATACATCATCGACAGCAGCAGCCCCGCCGCCTGTCCGGGCACCAACCTCTACTGCCCGACCAACTCCGGCAAGAAGGCCGGTGGCGTGCAGAACATGTGGAGCGCCTTCTCCGCCTCCATCAACACCTACTTCGTGCCGTTGCAGCAGCAGGTCGGCGCGGAGAACGTGGTGGACGTGGCCAAGCGCCTCGGCATTCAGTTCCGCCAGAGCAAGGACGCGGAGTTCGCCAACACCAAGGAGGCCGCGCACCAGTGGGGCGCGTTCACCCTGGGCGTCTCGCAGGTCACCCCGTTGGAGCTGGCCAACTCGTACGCCACCCTGGCCGCTGACGGCAAGTACTGCGAGCCGATCCCGGTGCAGGAGATCCGGGACCTGGACGGCAACAAGCTGGACGTGGCCAACCCGCGTTGCGAGAAGCGGTTCAGCACCGAGGTGGCCCGCGCCGCGGTGGACGCGGCCCGCTGCCCGGTCGGGGACAACTCCTCCACCAGCAAGTGCGGCGGCAGCCGCACCGCCGCCGAGGTGAAGTGGAACGTCGACAAGCCGGTGGCCGGCAAGTCCGGCACCACCGACTCCGAGAAGACCGCCTCGCTTGTCGCGATGACCAAGCAGTACGCGGTGGCCGGCATCCTGGCCGACCCGGATTGGCCGCAGACGAACGTCAGGATGAAGCACAAGACCGACGACGGCATCAACCCGCCGGTCTGGAAGACGTTGAAGGCCGCCATGAAGGGCAAGAAGGGGATCAACTTCGAACCGCCCGGTAAGAAGATCTCCCTGGGTGACCAGCGCACCATCCCCGGCGTCGGATGCCTGGACCTGGAAAGGGCCAAGTCCCGCCTCTCCGGTGCCGGCTTCGAGCCGATCGTCTCCAGCAGCCGGGTCACCTCCGACTGCCCCGCCGGTACCGCCGCCGGCACCAGTCCCAGCGGTCGCACCATCAAGGGCGGCATCGTGACCATCGTGGTCAGCGCCGGTAAGGCCGACAACGACAGCGGCGGTGGTAACAACCGCCCGGGCAACGGCTCGCCCTCCGGCCCGCCCAGCAACCCCGGTCGTCCACCGGACCGACCCGGCGGCTGACCGGCCGGCAACGCTCGAACGGGCGGGCACCCCTCGATGGGTGCCCGCCCGTTCGTGTGGGTGTCCCGTGCCGCCGTCAGGAGGGTGGCTCGGATGACCGGCTGGGAGGACTCAGAGGCCCAGTTGGCGGCGTACCTCGGCGGCCACCCGACCGCCCTCGGCCTGGCCGGCCACCGCGGCCTGGGCCGCCTTCATCGCCGGGCCCATCTGGGCCTTGCCGGTGAAGCCGCCCGCCGCCAGCGCCTGCGTGACAAGCGCGGTCAACTCGGCGTCGGAGAGCTGCTTCGGCAGGTAACGGTCCAACACCTCACCCTCGGCGCTCTCCCTGGCGGCCTGCTCGGCGCGGCCCGCGTCGGCGAAGGCGGTGGCGGCCTCGCGGCGCTTCTTGGCCTCCTTGGTCAGCACGGCCACCACCTCGTCGTCGCTGAGTTCCCGCTTGGCCTTGCCGGAGACCTCGGCGGTACCCACGGCGGCCAGGGCCATCCGCAGGGTGGAGGTGGTCAGCTCGTCGCGGGCCTTGAGGGCGGTGCGCATGTCGGCGGTGAGGCGGTCCTTCAGCGTGCTCATGGACGGTCAAACTACCCTGATCGGCATGCGAAAGCGCACACTATTCCGGCTCGCGACCGCAACCGTCGCGACGGGTGCCGCCGCCCTGGCGTACGCCTCCCTCGTCGAGCGCAACATGTTCACCCTCCGCCGCTTCGACGTGCCGGTGCTGCCGACCGGCACCGAGCCGCTGCGCGTGCTGCACCTGTCGGACCTGCACATGACCCCCAACCAGGTACGCAAGCAGCAGTGGGTCGCCTCACTGGCCGCTCTCGACCCCGACCTGGTGGTGGTGACCGGGGACAACATGGCGCACCCGGGCGCGGTGCCGGGCGTGCTGCGGGCCCTGCAACCCCTGCTCGACTACCCAGGTGCGTTCGTGTTCGGCTCGAACGACTACACCGGGCCGGTCTGGAAGAACCCGTTCAGCTACTTCCTGCCCGAGCGGGAGTACACCGAGGGGGTCGAGCTGCCCGCCGAGGAGCTGCGTGACGTGCTCACCGGGGCCGGTTGGGTAGACCTGAACAACCGGCGTACCACGGTCAAGGCCGGTGGCCGGGCGATCGACATCGCCGGCGTGGACGACCCGCACGTCGAGCGGGACGACTACGCCTCAGTCGCCGGGCCGATCTCCCCCGCCGCCGACCTGTCCATCGCGCTCACCCACTCTCCCGAACCGGCGCTGCTCGACGAGATGGCCGCCGACGGCTTCGGGCTGCTGCTCGCCGGGCACACCCACGGTGGCCAGGTGTGCGTACCGGGAGTGGGAGCGTTGGTGACCAACTGCGGGCTGCCCCGGTCGATGGCGAAGGGCCTGCACCGCTGGCCTGGGTCGGACTCCTGGCTGCACGTCTCCGCCGGGCTCGGCACCCACCCGACCGCCCCCGTCCGGTTCGCCTGCCCGCCGGAGGCCAGCCTGCTCACGCTGATCCCGCGCTGACCGTCCGCACCGGGGTACCGAGTTTGAGCCCCGGGACGGGTGGGCTACTATTTGTCGGCACGCCTCGGGGTGTGGCGCAGCTTGGTAGCGCGCTTCGTTCGGGACGAAGAGGTCGTCGGTTCGAATCCGGCCACCCCGACCAGGTGAGGGGCACATCCAGCCACTGGATGTGCCCCTCTTTCTGTGGCGGGACAACGCCATCGCCCGGCCTACGCATCGAGCACGGCGAGTTTCCGAGGTCAGGTTTGGCCCATGGGTCGACGGGGATGCGCGGGCATGCGCATCGACGTGGACGAGCCCGACGCCCGCAACCTGTTCTGGGAAGGGATGCGAGACGTCGCCAACGCCGCCGCACGCCACCAGGATCAAGCCCTCTACCAGGCAATAATCAAGATCGGCAGAGCCGCGCTGGCGCAGGGCGTCGATCTGGTGCCGTCGGGCGGCCTGTTCCTGCAATGCCCGATCTGCGACGCCCTGCCCGGCCAACGCTGCATCAACGTGGCCAGTCACCCGCTCGGAGACCGCGCCTGCCATCCGGAGCGCGTCGAGCTGGCGGCGAAGGCGTTCAGCGGAGAAGTGCCGATTCCCCCTCCGCTGCGCTGACTGACTGGTTCGACCTGGCCGACGTCGGAGCGCCCCAGCTCAGCCGACCCGGCGGCGATGCTCGCGGCGCAGCCGCGCGGCCTGCACGGCGGCGACGCCGAGGAGGACCAGGAGCACCGGGCCGCCACCGAGGACGACGAGACCGGCCCCGATGTTCGCACCGATCGCTCCGGCCGTCATGATCCGCCAGCCGAGACCGATCAGCACTCCGGCGACAATCACCGGTACGAGCGCGGACCACCAGCGGGGATCGAGTTTGTGGGTGACGGTGGCGCGAACCAACAGGGCCAGCGACACCAGCAGCAGCGCGCTGGCCACGACCACCAGGACCCGGTCGCCGGTCGGGCCCAGGCTGACCGGCTCCACCGCGTAGTCGAGCGACTCTCCCTCGGCCGCGATTCGCCGCGCCGCCTCGCCGGTCAGGTCGCCGACGAGCCAGGCGGTCACCACCGGAGTGCTCAGCAGCAGGGCCACCGCCAGCAGCCCGAGACCACGCCTCAACACGCCACCCCTCTGTCCCGCTGGTCGGACGGCCCGGGGCAACCACCGGCGACCTCAGCGAACCAACGATAGTGATTCGCGTTGGTCCTCGTCGCCCCGGGCCGTCGTCCGGTCAGCAGTTCGTGTAGCCGTTGCCCTTCTTCGTCCAGGCGCACTTGTCGATCTGCTTGCCGCTGGCGTCGCGCAGGTACGCGGTGTCGCCGGTGTTGTTCCAGATGTAGTTGCCCGAGCCCCAGTACCGGGTACTGGCCGTGTTCTTGCCCTTGCCGGTACGGATGACGACGCTCTTGCCCTTGGCGAGCTTGACGTCGCCGCTGAACTTGTAGACGTGGTTCGCCTTGTCGCGCAGGGTCCAGTTCTTCAGGTTGATGGTGCTCGCCCGCCGATTGGTCAGCTTCACGTACTCGGCGTTGAGGCTGGAATTCGACCGGTTGTCAGTGCCCGGCGAGTCGTAGTAGACCTTGG
Source organism: Verrucosispora sp. WMMC514 (assembly GCF_027497295.1). Taxonomy (NCBI): domain Bacteria; kingdom Bacillati; phylum Actinomycetota; class Actinomycetes; order Micromonosporales; family Micromonosporaceae; genus Micromonospora; species Verrucosispora sp. WMMC514. The sequence continues at coordinate 2,025,007 of NZ_CP114906.1, forward strand.
TGATCTCGATGGCCGGGGTGGCGGCCTGCGCCGGAACGGCCAAGGTGAGCGAAGCACCCACCACCACCGCGAACGCGGCCACCAGCCCGATGAGCCTTCTCGTCATACGTGTCAACCCCCACGGACAGCGCCGGAATCTCGGCGCGGATGTGTCACGCCGACGCGTGACGGAGCGAGGTTAACGACGCATCACCGCGCAGTGAACACCCCGGCATGCGCTGCCACCGATTAGAGCCGACCAGCGCCCCCGGCACATCCGGCCGGCATCTCCGGTCCACCCGGCCGGCTCGCTGGAATCGCCCGGTCCGACCGATCGGGCCCGCCTCACGATCAAGATCAGCCGACCGAACCGGTGCGTCGGATCACGCTATCGGCGTCCACTTAGGACCCTCTGGCGCAGTCCTCAGCCGCTCCTGCGGGTGTCCGCCCGTGTCGGTCACGGGCCCGGCATCGGCCACCACAACCCCTGAGATTCAGAAGCCGCAGGTCATCCCGGCGGTGTGGCTCACCTGGACGGTGTGCGTGACGCAGCCCGACCGGGACACCACGTGCAGCAGCAGCGCGGTCGGCTCGGCGACCCACCCGATCCGCTCGTCGTCGCTCATGGTCAGCGTGCACTGTCGCCAGGTGCTCGGCGCCACCGACAGCACCGTGCCGGCGAAGGTCGCGGTCACCGGACGGTGCAGGTGGCCTGCGGCGACGCGTACCACGTGGGGGTGCCGGAGCAGCACCTCGGCGAGCTCGGCACCGTCGGCGAGCCGGATCGCGTCGGCGACCGGGATGCCGACCTCGACCGGCGGATGGTGCAGGCAGACCACGGCCGGCACGTCGGGGCGCGCGGCCAGCGCGCCGTCCAGCCAGGCGAGCTGCTCCGCGCCGAGCCGCCCGCCGTCCGAGCCGGGGACCAGGGAGTCGAGCACCAGCACGGTCGCACCGGGGTGATCGACCTGGTAGTACGCGGAGAAGCCACCGCCGAGCCAGGGTGTGCCCCCGAAGGCGTCGAGCAGCGACTCGCGGTCGTCGTGGTTGCCGGTGACCAGGTGCACCGGCAGCGGGAACCGCCCGAGCACCTCGCGCAGCACGGCGTACTCGTCGGGACGGCCGTGATCGGCCAGGTCGCCGGTGATGACCACGCAGTCGGGCCGGGGGTTCAGCGCCAGCACCCGGCCGAGCGCCCGGTGCAGGCCAGCGGCCGGCTCGGCACCGAGGACGCCGGTGGTCAGGTGCGGATCGCTGAGGTGGGCGATGAGCATCGGGCCTCCACTCGACCTGAGATCCCCACGCTATCGCCGTCGCGCCCCGCGCGTGGCCCCACCGGCCGTGTCCACACCCTGTGGATAGCACATGTGTACGACCACAGCCGGCTCCCAGTTCCGCGTGAGTACGCTTGATCCGCGACCCGGCGCCACCGGGATCGGATCCGACCTGGGACGACGTGCGAGTGGATCACCAGAAAGTCATCCGTGACGTCACGGTCCGCCTGCCCATGGCGTCGACCGTCGCCGAGGTCTGCGATGCGGCCGTCGACGCCCTCGCCCGGTACACGCCCGCCACGATCGCCGTCCTGCTGCACGTGCACGGCCGGCTGCGGTGTGTCGCCGCCACCGGCTCCTGGCAGGTCTTCGCCGCCGTCGCGCCGGACGCCGGCATCGTGGGCCGGGTCTACACCGCTGGACGCTCCGCCGTCGTCCCGGATGTCGCCGTCGACGACGCGCACATCCCGGTACGCCCCGACGTCACCGCCGAGGTGTGCGTACCGGTGCTGAACCCGGCGGGCCGGACCATCGGCGTACTCGACCTGCAGTGGACCGGGCCGGCCGACCTCGGCTCCTGGCAGACGGTCGCCGAACAGGTCGCCGCCCGCCTCGGCACCCGGATCTCGGCGCTCGGTGGACCGGCGGAGAGCCGCAGCGAGAAGCTGCTCCGGCACGTCTCGGCGATGACCGCCGCCACCACCGAGTGGGAGCTGATGACGGCCGCGATCGCGGCGGCCCGGGACGTGTCGACCCTCGCCGCCGCCGTGCTGCTGCTCGGTGGCCGGGGTGGGCCGCGACTCGGCGCCCCGACGGTCGCACCGGGTGAGTTGGAGACCCGGATGCGCACGGAGCTGGCCGACCTGGCCGCCCCGGCCATCGGACGCGTCATCGACCGGGCCCACCGCTACGGCGCCGGCTACACGCTCGGCGAGGCCGGCCATCCACCGACCGACGAGCATCAGCCGTTGGTGCGGGCGGGCGTCAGCACCCTGGTGGCGGTGCCGTTCGGGCCACCGGAACGCGGCGGGGTGCTGCTGGTCGCCGACGAGCGGCTACTGCGGCCGGACCCGACCACGGTCAACCTGTTGGAGCTGCTGGCCGGGCAGGCATGGGGCTTGCTGGACCGGCTACGCACCCTGGAACGGCTGCGTGAGCAGGCCAGCTCCGACCCGCTGACCGGGCTGCGGCACACCGGCCCGTTCGGGCAGCGGATCGCCACCGTGACGCCGGGCCGCACCGCACTGCTGGCGATCGACGTGGACGACTTCAAGACCGTCAACGACACGTACGGCCACCAGGCGGGTGACCGGGTGCTGATCGGACTCGCCCGGGCCCTGGAGGATGCGCTGCGCCAGGGCGACGAGTTGTACCGGATCGGCGGGGACGAATTCGTCGCGGTGATCGAGGTCAGTCGCCCCGAGGAGGCGGTACGCGTCGCGGAACGGCTGACCGAGGCGGCCCGCCGGGTGGGCCGCACGATCAGCGTCGGCGTGGCTCTCCCCCGCCCCGGCGAGCCACCTGAACTCGCCCTGCGCCGCGCCGACCAGGCCCTCTACGCGGTCAAACGCCAGGGCCGCGACGGCGTCCACCTCTCCGCCGCCTAACCACCCCACCCCACCCCACCCCCCACCTCGCCCCGCCCTACCCCACCCCGCCGGGTTGATCATGAAGTTATTGCGGCGGAGAGCGCTCCCGGGTGACAACAACTTCATGATCGACCCAGGCCATGGGGAGGAGGGGAGGGGTTTGGGGGTCAGGGGTGGGTCAGGTCTTTGGCGAGGAGTTCGGCGATCTGGGCGGTGTTGAGGGCGGCGCCCTTGCGGAGGTTGTCGCCGGTGACGAAGAAGTCCAGGGCGCGCGGGTCGTCGACGGCGCGGCGGATCCGGCCGACCCAGGACGGGTCGGTGCCCACCGCGTCGATCGGCATCGGGAACTCGCCGGACGCCGGATCGTCGACCACGATCACTCCGGGCGCGTTGCGCAGCACGGCACGGGCGCCCTCGGCGTCGATCTCGGTGGCGAAGACGGCGTGCACCGCGACCGAGTGCCCGGTCACCACGGGTACCCGTACGCAGGTGGCGGAGACCTTGAGGTCACGCAGTCCGAGGATCTTGCGCGACTCGTTGCGCAGCTTCATCTCCTCGGACGACCAGCCGCCATCGGTCAGCGAGCCCGCCCAGGGGACCACGTTGAGCGCCAGCGGCGCGGGGAACGGGCCGAGTTCGTCGCCGACCGCCTGCCGCACGTCGCCGGTGCGCGAGCCGAGCAGCCGGTCACCGGCCACCTTCGTCAGCTGGTCGTGCAGCGCGTCCGCACCGGCCTGACCGGCCCCGGAGACCGCCTGGTACGAGGCGAGCACCAGCTCCCGCAGGCCGTACTCGCGGTGCAGCGGGGCGACCGCGACGATCATCGCAAGCGTCGTGCAGTTGGCGTTGGCGACGATCCCCCGGGGGCGGTTCCGTAGCTGTTCCGGGTTGATCTCGGGCACCACCAGCGGCACGTCTGGGTCCATCCGGAAGGCGCCCGAGTTGTCCACCACGACTGCCCCACGGTCGACCGCGACGGGCGCCCAGTGGGCGGCGACCTCGTCCGGCACGTCGAACATTGCCACGTCGACGCCGTCGAGCGCCTCCTCGGTGAGCACCTGGACGGTCAGCTCCTCGCCCCGGCAGCGGACCCGCCGGCCGGCGGAGCGCTCGGAGGCCAGCAGCCGGATCTCGCCCCAGACGTTGCGCCGCCCGGTGAGCAGCTCACACATCACGGTGCCGACGGCCCCCGTCGCCCCGACCACGGCCAGGGTGGGCAGCCTGGCCACCCGGGCTACCGCCCCGTCCCCGCGTACACCACGGCTTCGGTGTCGCCGCCGAGGTCGAAGGCCTCGTGGATGGCCCGGACCGCCGCGTCGAGGTCGGTGTCCCGGCAGACCACCGAGACGCGGATCTCCGAGGTCGAGATCATCTCGATGTTCACCCCGGCCTGGCCAAGCGCGGCGAAGAAGCCGGCGGCCACTCCGGGGTGCGACCGCATCCCCGCGCCGATCAGGGAAACCTTACCGACGTGGTCGTCGTAGAGCAGACCCTTGAAGTTCAGCACTTCCTGGATCTTGCTCAGGGCGGCCATCGCGGTCGGACCGTCGGTCTTCGGCAGCGTGAACGAGATGTCCGTGCGACCCGTGCCCTCGGTGGAGACGTTCTGCACGATCATGTCGATGTTGATCTCAGCGCCCGCGACGGTGTCGAAGATCCGCGCGGCGGCGCCGGGCTCGTCGGGCACCCCGACGATAGTGATCTTGGCCTCGCTGCGGTCGTGGGCGACCCCGGTGATCAGTGCCTGCTCCACAGAGAGCTCCTCCATCGATCCGGTGACCATGGTGCCGGTGTTTGTCGAGTATGACGATCGGACGTGGATCGGCAGTCCGGCCCGCCGGGCGTACTCCACGCTACGCAGGTGCAGCACCTTGGCGCCGCAGGCGGCCAGCTCGAGCATCTCCTCGTAGGTGATCTGCCTGATGTGCCGGGCGTTGGGCACGATCCGCGGATCGGCGGTGAACACCCCGTCGACGTCGGTGTAGATCTCGCAGACGTCCGCCCGCAGCGCCGCGGCCAGCGCCACGGCGGTGGTGTCGGACCCGCCCCGGCCGAGGGTGGTGACGTCCTTGGTGTCCTGCGAGACGCCCTGGAAGCCGGCGACGATGACCACGGCCCCCTCGTCCAGGGCGCCCTTCAGGCGCCCCGGGGTGACGTCGATGATCCGTGCCCGGCCGTGCACCGACGTGGTGATCACGCCGGCCTGGGAGCCGGTGAACGAACGGGCCTCGTAGCCCAGATTGTGGATCGCCATGGCGAGCAGCGCCATGGAGATCCGCTCGCCAGCGGTGAGGAGCATGTCCAGCTCCCGCCCGGGCGGCAACGGACTCACCTGGTTGGCCAGGTCGAGCAGTTCGTCGGTGGTGTCGCCCATCGCGGAGACCACCACGACCACGTCGTCGCCGGCCTTGCGGGCCGCGACGATGCGCTCGGCCACCCGCTTGATCCGCTCGGCGTTGGCGACGGAGGACCCGCCGTACTTCTGCACCACGAGTGCCACGACGGTGCACTCCCTCCCGGTTGCCCTGAGCGTGCCGACGCCGCCGGCACCGGGGCCGGCGGCGCGGGTCGGACGACCTCAGGGTATCGGGCGTCTCTGACCGCCAGGTCAGGTGATCCCACGATCCGGCCCGCAGCCACGACGGCAGTGGCCTGCGACACGCTGGGAACGCCGGCCGTCCCGGGGCTGTGCCGAGCCCGGCCGAACACCCAGAATGACCGGATGCCCGCCGCCCATCCTCCGAACCGCCACCTGATCGCCGCGCTCGCGCTCGCCGTGCCCGCACTTCTCGCCGCCTGCTCGTCCGATCCGCCGACCGACCCCGCGCCGGCCCCGACCGTCCCACCGCGCCCGGCCGGCCCGGACGCGGCCCGGGACGAGTTGGCCGCCCTCGCGGCCGCCGCCCAGGACCGGCACCTGGTCGCCCGGTACACGTTGCGGGTGGACGGGACCGCCGACCGCCTGATCGTCTTCACCAGCGCCGACGACGGCAGTTGGCGGGTGGACGTGCCGGGCGGGGCGCTCGGCGGCACCGCCGACATCGCGCTGGCCGCCATCGCGGACGGGTTGTTCCAGTGCGGGCTGCCGTCGGCGGCCCGACCTGAACCGGCCAGCTGCGTACGCCTCGGCGAGCCCGACGACACGCTGCCGCGCCGACTGGATCCCCGGGTACAGCACCCGTTCACCGACTGGCTCGACGTGCTCACCGACCGGCGCGCCCCGTTGTCGGTGTCGCCGGCCATGGCACTGCCCGAGGCGACCGGCAACTGCTACTCGGTGGAGACCACCGCGGCGTCGATCAATCCACCGCTGGATGTCGGCATCTACTGTTTCGACGCCGACGGCACACCGACGGCGGTACGGGCGGCGTTCGGCACGCTGACGCTGGCCGGCCCGCCCGAACCGGCCCCGGGCACGGTCCAACTGCCCGGCCCGGTCGTCGAGGGTGAGCCGCTGGGCATGGCCGCGCCGGTGGACCCGACCACACCCGCCGGCCCGGAGCCGACCCAGTAGCGGCGGGCACGTGGAAACGCCCTGACGGCCATCCCGTTACGGGTGTCCTTGCCCACATTTGACTACCCGGACCCGGGTGGCCAAATCGCCCATACGGGACACTCTTCCCATGACCGATCTCACTCCGCTGCTCGCCTTCCGCTGGAGCCCCCGCTCCTTCGACCCGGTCGCGGAGTTGACCTCGGCCGAGGTGACGACCCTGCTGGAGGCGGCACGGTGGGCGCCCTCGGTCGGCAACCGCCAACCGTGGCGGTTCGCCGTCGGGCACCGCGAGGACGAGACCTTCAAGCGGATCCTCGTCAACCTGCCACCGGCCGAACAGCGGTGGGCCGGCCGGGCCAGCCTCCTGCTGCTCGCCGCGCGGCACGCCACCGACAACCCGTTCGCGGCGTACGACCTGGGGCAGGCCGTGGCCCACCTGACCGTGCAGGCCACCGCGCTCGGGCTGCACGTCCGCCAGGTGACCGACCTCGACCGACACGGTCTGGTCACCGACCTCGATCTGCCCGCCGACGTGGAACCGTCCGTCGTGACGGCGATCGGGCAGCTCGGCGACCCGTTCAGCCTCCCGGCCGACCTGCTGGTCCGCGAGACCTCGCTACGCCGTCGCCGGCCACTCGCCGAACTGATGCTGACCTGCCCGGACCTCACGCGTTGAGGATCACGCCGCGTGCCTGGTCCCACATCCCGGACGACCCTTCCCAGACCTGACGTCCAGCACGTAGTGTCACTCTGTCATGTGGCAGGTGCACCTTCTCCTTGGTCGCCGCGACGAGGCCTGACGGCCGGCACCTCGTCGCGGAGTCGAACCGCGCCGCCAGCAGTTCCCGGATCCTCCTCGGCCTCGCCGCCGACCTCCATCGCTGACGTCACATGACCACGGGAGAATTCCGCCATGGCTCACCCAGCCGGCACCACCGACATCGACTCCGATCCGTTCGCCCGGCAGCGTCCGAGCCGGATGCCGTACGCCCGCTACCAGCCGTACCGGCAGCAGTTCCGGATCGACCTGCCGGACCGGGCCTGGCCGACCCGGCACATCGAGACCGCGCCGCGCTGGTGTGCGGTCGACCTGCGCGACGGCAACCAGGCGCTCATCGACCCGATGTCGCCGGAGCGCAAGCGCCGCATGTTCCAGCTCCTGGTGCAGATGGGCTACAAGGAGATCGAGGTCGGCTTCCCGTCGGCCAGCCAGACCGACTACGACTTCGTCCGGCAGCTGATCGAGCAGGATCTGATCCCCGAGGATGTCACCATCCAGGTGCTCACCCAGTGCCGGGAACACCTGATCGACCGCACCTTCGAGTCACTGCGTGGGGCACGCCGGGCGATCGTGCACTTCTACAACTCGACCTCCACTCTGCAACGCCGGGTGGTGTTCGGGCTGGATCGGGACGGCATCACCGACATCGCCACCAGCGGTGCCCGGCTCTGCCAGAAGTACGCGGAGATCCACACCCCGGACACCGAGATCTTCTACGAGTACTCGCCGGAGTCCTACACCGGCACCGAGCTGGAGTACGCGCTGGAGGTCTGCGCCAAGGTCATCGAGGTGATCGACCCAACCCCGGACCGCAAGCTGATCATCAACCTGCCGGCCACCGTCGAGATGGCCACGCCGAACGTGTACGCCGACTCGATCGAGTGGATGCACCGACGCCTGCCCCGCCGCGACAGCCTGGTGCTCAGCCTGCACCCGCACAACGACCGGGGCACCGGCGTGGCCGCCGCCGAGCTGGGCCTGCTCGCCGGGGCGGACCGGATCGAGGGCTGCCTGTTCGGCAACGGTGAGCGCACCGGCAACGTCGACCTGGTGACCCTGGGGCTGAACCTGTTCTCCCAGGGCATCGACCCGATGATCGACTTTTCGGACATCGACGAGATCAAGCGGGCCGTCGAGTACTGCAACCAGCTGCCCGTGCACGAGCGCCACCCGTACGCCGGCGACCTGGTCTACACCGCCTTCTCCGGCTCCCACCAGGACGCCATCAACAAGGGGTTCACCGCGCTGGAGGCCGATGCGGCGGCGGCCGGGGTGCCGGTCGACGAGTTCACCTGGGCGGTGCCGTACCTGCCGATCGACCCGAAGGACCTGGGCCGCAGCTACGAAGCGGTGATCCGGGTCAACTCGCAGTCCGGCAAGGGCGGCGTCGCGTACATCATGAAGACCGAGCACCAGCTCGACCTGCCCCGCCGGCTCCAGATCGAGTTCTCCGGCGTGGTGCAGCAGGTGACCGATCACGACGGCGGTGAGGTCGACCCGGCCACCATGTGGCAGATCTTCGCCGGGCAGTACCTGCTCGACCACCAGCGCGACCCCGCGGTGGCGCTGTCCGACTACACGATCGGTACCGCCGACGGGAAGGTCGAGATCACCGCCAAGCTCCACACCGGTGGGCAGGAGCGCTCGATCACCGCGATCGGCAACGGCCCGATCGACGCGTACGTCAACGCGCTGGGCACGGCCGGGGTGAGCGTACGCGTGCTCGACTACCACGAGCACGCGCTCTCCTCCGGTGGGGACGCCCAGGCCGCCGCGTACGTCGAGTGCGAGGTGCAGGGGCACACGGTGTGGGGTGTCGGCATGGACGCCAACATCGTCACCGCCTCCATCAAGGCGGTCACCAGCGCCGTCAACCGCGCCCGCGGCTGATCCGCCGGCAGGGCCCCGCACCAGCGTGCGGGGCCCTGCGTCATCTCCGTGGCGTGGAGACCGGCATCGAGTGACAGGGCTGGGCCGGTGGCGGGCGACGGGCCGGCCGGTGGACCAGCAGGGCGGCGATGAGCGCCCCGGCCAGCAGCAGACCGGCACACCAGAGCAGCGCGCCACGGTACGCGGCGGTGAGTTCGGCGGGCTGTTCGTACCCGGTGCCGGTGAGCCCGACCAGCAGCGGCAGGGCCGCCACCGCGAGCAGCCCACCGACCCGCGAGGCGGCGTTGTTGAAGCCGCTGGCCACGCCCGCGAAGCGGTCGTCGACCGCGGCCAGCACCGAGGCGGTGAGCGGCGCCACGACCAGGGTCAGCCCGACTCCGAAGATCGCCACCCCCGGCAGCACCTGCCCCCAGTACGACGCCCCCGGCTCGATCTCGCGCAGCATCAGCAGCCCGACGGCGGCCAGTACCGGCCCGACGGTCAGCGGCAACCGGGGCCCGATCCGCGTCGACAACGCACCGGTCAGCGGCGAGCCGACCAGCAGCAACAGAGTCATCGGCAGCAGCGCGAGGCCGGTGAGCAGAGCCGACCAACCGACCACGTTCTGCAGGTAGACGGCGATGAAGAAGGTGAACCCGCCGAGAGCGGCGTAGACCAGCACGGTGAAGAAGTTCAGCACCGAGAACAACCGACTGCGGAACAGCCCGGTGGGCAACATCGCCGTCTCCCCCCGCCGCCGCTCCAGGACCACGAACACCACCGCGGCCACCACCCCGGCCAGGACCGCCGCCACCACCGCCGGTGAACCCAGGCCCCGGTCGGGGGCATCGACCAGGGCGTACGTGACACCGGCCAGGGCGAGAGCGCCGAGAAGGGCGCCGGCCACGTCGAACTGGCGGGTTCCGCGCTTGCGGGACGCGTTCTCGTCCCGGCTCTCGGGCACCCAGCGCAGCGTCGCCAGCACCACGAGCACCGCCAGCGGCACGTTCAGGAAGAAGATCCACCGCCAGGAGAGGGCGTCGATGAGCCAACCACCGATGAACGGCCCGAGCGCGGTGGAGACGCCGGAAAGTCCCGACCAGGCTCCGATCACCTTCGCCCGGTCGTCGGGATGGAAGCTGGCCTGAAGCAGCGCCAGCGATCCCGGCGTCAGCAGGGCACCCCCCGCGCCCTGGAGGAACCGCGCGGCGATCAGCCAGTCGGTGCGCAGCGCCAGCCCGCACAGTACGGAGGCGGCGGTGAACCAGACCACGCCGAGCAGGAACACCCGACGACGCCCGAAGCGGTCCCCCAGCGCGCCGCCGAGCAGGACGAACGCGGCGAGGGTCAACAGGTAGCCGTTGATGGTCCACTGGAGACCGGACACCGACGCGCCGAGATCGGCACCGAGGTGGGGCAGCGCCACGTTGACCACGGTGCTGTCCAGAAAGACCATGCCGGAGGCCAGCACGGCGGCGGCCAGGGTGCCCCGGCCGGCACTGCTGCGCAGGCGGAGGGCGGACGTGTGTTCGGGCATGCCCACCAATCTGCCGTGCACCATCCGCCAGACACCACGAAACGCCGAAACCCTGGCCGGGTACTGTGCGGGATCGCCGGAAGCCCGCAAGCTGGAAAGGTGTCGTCTGTGCGTACCAGATCAGGATCGCGCGCCCCGGTGGCGCTCGCGCTCGTCGCGGCGCTGACCCTCGGCGCGGCCGGCTGCGTCCCGCTTGAGCAGGAGCCGGTCACTCCGCCGACCGGCGGCGGCAACATCAACCAGATGCTCGCGGAGCTGACCGTCGCCGAGGCGGGCTCGATGCGCGGGTACAGCCGCAACCGTTTCCCGCACTGGCGCAAGACCGGCCAGAACTGCGACGTGCGCGACACCGTGCTGGAACGTGACGGCAAGGCCATCGAGCACTCGGGCTGCAACGTGGTCGGTGGTAGGTGGGAGAGCGTCTACGACGGCCGCACCTTCACCGACCCCTCCGACGTGGACATCGACCACATGGTGCCGCTCGCCAACGCCTGGCGCTCCGGTGCCGACGAATGGGACGACTCGAAGCGCGGAGACTTCGCCAACGACCTCGACCGCCCGCAGCTCTTCGCGGTTTCCGCCTCGTCGAACCGGGCAAAGGGTGACCAGGACCCGTCCCAGTGGAAGCCGTCAAACCGGTCATACTGGTGCCAATATGCCGGGGACTGGGTGGCGGTGAAGCACCACTGGCGGCTGACGGTGACGAGCGCCGAGCAGGCCGAGCTGGCCGACATGTTGGAGGGCTGCACATGGGAGAGCAAGCCGTAACCGGCGCCGACGGTGCGCCGGCGCCCGAGCGTACGCCGGACCCGGGCGGCGAGGACGCGGCGGCGGCGACCGGCAGTCCCGGCCCGGCCACGGCCGGCATGACCGCGGACGGTGCCCCCGCGGGTGCGGTGGAGGTGCCGGGCGCCGGGATGACCGCCGACGCCGGCGGTGCCACCGGCCCGCGGAGCCGCACCGCCGACATCGTGCCGGGACCGGGCGGCGTGATGACCGACGAGGTCGGTGTGGTGACCGGCGAACTGACCCTGCGCACCGACTTCGCCGACGGGCGGGTCAGCCTGCACGTGCAGTACAAGGACGCCGACGAGTGGTACGCGGTCACCGGCGGCAGCGCACCGCTGCCCGACGCCGCCGGGCTGGACGCGGTGCACGACATCGCCGTCGGCCTGCTGCACCGGCCCGAAGGCTGATCGCGGCACGATGACGGCTCGGCGGACCGGCGACACGCAGTGTCAGGCGGGCCCCTTCGGACGCTCTCGGTCAGCAGGGGCCCGCCGGCACAAACAACTACACGAAGGAGCCGGGTTCGGTGGGGGCGGAGACGACCGAAGGCTCCTCGCCCTCGCCCGCCGGCCGCGTGATCTGCACGCTGACCTTGTGTGGACGCAGTTCCCCGCTGGCGATCTGCTCGGCCCAGTGGCAGGCCACCCGGCTGCCGCCGATCTCCCGCAGTTGGGGCCGCTCGTCGGCGCAGCGGGTCGGCTGCGCCCACGGGCACCGGGTGTGGAAGCGGCAGCCCGACGGCGGGTTGGCCGGTGACGGCAGATCGCCGGCGATGAGGATCCGCTCCCGGCGATCCTCGACGTCCGGGTCGGGCACCGGCACCGCCGACATCAGCGCCCGGGTGTACGGGTGCAGTGGTTCGGTGTAGAGCCGGTCACTCGGCGCCTCCTCGACCAGGGCGCCCAGATACATCACCCCGACGGTGTCGGAGATGTGCCGGACCACCGCCAGGTCGTGCGCGATCACCAGGTAGGTCAGACCGAGGTTGTCCTGGAGTTCGTCGAGGAGGTTGACCACCTGGGCCTGGATCGACACGTCGAGGGCGGAGACCGGCTCGTCGGCGACGATGAGTTCCGGCCCCAGCACCAGCGCCCGGGCGATGCCGATGCGTTGCCGCTGGCCACCGGAGAACTCGTGCGGATAGCGGGAGAGCGCCCAGCGGGGCAGCCCGACCTGGTCCAGCGTCTCAGCGATGATCTTGCGACGACCGTCCCGGTCACCACCGATGCCGTGCGCCTGTAGCCCCTCGGTGAGGATGGACTCGACGTTCTGCCGGGGATCGAGGCTGGACATCGGGTCCTGGAAGATCATCTGCATCCGGCGACGCATCGCGCGCAGCTTGTTCGGCGCCAGCGTGGTCAGCTCGACCCCGTCGAAGCTCACCTCGCCGGCGGTCGGCGGGGTGAGCTGGAGCAGCGCCCGCCCGAGCGTCGACTTTCCGCAGCCCGACTCGCCGACCAGACCGTACGTGCTGCCCCGCGCGATGCGCAGGTCGACGCCGTCGACCGCCTTGACATGGCCGACCGTACGGTCGAACAGCACCCCCCGCTTGATCGGGAAGTGCACCTTCAGGTCCCGTACCTCGACCAGGGTGTCCGGTCCGGTCACGGCGTCTCCTCCTCGCTGGGGGCGGCGGCCAGGCCCGGCACGGCCGGTGGTTCGTCCGGCACCGCCTGCGCGGGCACCGAACCCGGGGTCGCCTGCCCCGGTACCGCCGCCCGAACCTCGCCGCCGGGCGTCAGACCCGGCAGCGGGGCCGGGTTGACACACCGGTAGCTGCGACCGTCGTGGGTCAGCACCAGTTCCGGTGGCTCGCCGACGCAGGCATCCACCCGGCGGTCGCAGCGCGGGGCGAAGGCGCAGCCGTCCGGCCAGGGCAGCAGATCCCGCACCGAGCCCGGAATCGGGTTCAGCCGCTCACCGCGTCCCGCGTCCAGGCGCGGCACCGAGCCGAGCAGCCCCACGGTGTACGGGTGCCGAGGCTGACGGAACAGCGGACGCCGCCGCGCCGTCTCCACCACCCGCCCGCCGTAGAGCACGTTGATCGTGTCGCACATCCCGGCCACCACACCCAGGTCGTGCGTGATCATCACCAGCGCGGTGCCGGAGTCCCGGACCAGGTCCTTCAGCAGTTCCAGGATCTGCGCCTGGATGGTGACGTCCAGGGCGGTCGTCGGCTCGTCGGCGATGAGCAGCCGGGGCTGGCAGGCCACCGCCATCGCGATCAGGGCGCGCTGGCGCATCCCGCCGGAGAGCTGGTGGGGATACTCCTTCAGCCGCCGCTTCGGGTCGGGGATGCCGACCCGGTCCAGCAGCTGCGCCGCCTCCTTCGCCGCCGCTTCCCCCCTCATCCCACGGTGCCGGGTCAGCACCTCGGTCACCTGGATGCCGATCGGCACCACCGGGTTCAGCGAGGACAGCGGATCCTGGAAGATCATCGCGACGTCCCGACCCCGGATGTCCCGCCGCGACCGGTCGTCGAGCTGGAGCAGGTCGGTGCCGTCGAAGACGGCCTTGCCGGACACCCGGAGGCCGGGCTGCCTGGGCAGCAGGCCCATGATCGCCAGTGAGGTGACCGACTTGCCGCAACCGGATTCACCGACCAGGCCGACCACCTCGCCCGCGTCCACGGAGAAGGACACCCCGTCCACGGCCCGTACGGTCCGCTGGCCGCGCCGGGCGAAGCTGACGGAAAGATCTTCGACATCAAGCAGTGCCATGCCGCACCGCCCTTTCGTTCACAGCCACGGAGGTCACGTGCGCGTTTCTCATGCTCGGCACGCCTACTTCCGCAGCTTCGGGTCGAGGGCCTCACGCATCGACTCACCGAGCAGGGTGAATCCCAGCGCGGTGATGATGATGGCGACCGCCGGGTAGATGGCCAGCTCGGGCCGGACGCCCAGTTGATCCTGCGCGTCGGCGAGCATGACGCCCCACTCCGGGGTTGCCGAATCGGGGTTGCCGAGCCCGAGGAAGGACAGTGCCGCCGCTTCGATGATCGCGGTGGCCAGGGTCAGCGTCGCCTGGACGATGACCGGGGCGAGCGAGTTGGGCAGCACATGGGCCAGGGCGATCTTCGACTTGCGTACCCCGAGCGAGGTGGCGGCCAGCACGTAGTCGCTGTTGGACTGGGCGATCATCGAGCCGCGCAGCAGCCGGGCGAAGACCGGCACGGACACCATGCCGACCGCGATCATGACCGTGGTCAGGCTCGGCCCGAGCAGTGCGGCGATGCTGACCGCCAGCAGCAGGCTCGGCAGCGCCAGCAGCATGTCGATGAACCGCATCAGGGTGCTGTCGACCCAACGGCCCCAGCGCCCGCCGAGGCCGGCGGCGGCACCCGCGACACCGCCGATCAGCACGCCGACGGCGAGACCGATCAGGGTCGCCACCACGCCGACCAGCAGGGTCTGCCGGGCCCCGACGATCATGCGGCTGAAGACGTCCCGACCCTGGTGGTCGTAACCGAACCAGTGCTCGCTGGAGGCTCCAGGGATGACCCCCGGTTTGATGACGCCCTCCCGGATGCCCATCGTGTCCGTCGGCCCGTACGGCACCAGGAACGGACCGATCAGCGCGACCAGGACGAAGACGGTGAGGATGACCGCGCCGATGATGGCGGCCGGGTTGCGCCGCAGCCGGCGGAAGGCGTCCTGCCAGAGGCTCACCCCCCGCTCCTCGTCGCGGGCGGCCAGTTCGGCGAGTCGGTCGATCTTCTCTCGCTTCTTGCCACCGATTGTCGTCATCGGACCCTCACCCTCGGGTCGATCAGGCTGTAGGAGAGGTCCACTATCAGGTTCACCAGCACGTACACCACCGCGATGATCATGATGAAGCCCATCAGGACCGGGTAGTCGCGCTGGTCGATGGAGTCGGCGAGGAAGGCGCCGATCCCGCTGAAGGCGAAGACCGTCTCGGTCAGCACCGCGCCGGAGAGCAGGCCACCGGTGAGCAGACCGATCGAGGTCACCACCGGCAGCATGGCGTTGCGCAGCACGTGCCGGCGGCGGACCACGTTCTCGGTGAGGCCCTTGGCCTCGGCGGTACGCACGAAGTCCTCGTTGAGCACCTCGAGCACGCTGGCCCGGGTGATCCGGACGATGATCGCCAGCGGGATGCTGGCCAGGGCGAGCGCCGGCAGCACGAGATGCATGAGCGCGTCGGCAGCCGCGTCCCATTCCCGGGTCATCAGCCCGTCGAGGACGAAGAAGTTGGTGATCCGGGTGGCGCCGATCGTCGGGTCCTGCCGGCCGCTGGACGGGAACCAACCGAGGTTCTCCGAGAAGATCGCCTTGAGGATGTACGCCAGGAAGAAGACCGGGATGCAGATGCCGATCAGCGACCCGCCGACGGAGGCGTGATCGAGGAACCGACCACGACGACGGGCAGCCAGGTAACCCAGCGGGATGCCGATGCCGACCGCGATCACCATCGCGGCGATGGTCAGCTCGACGGTGCCGGGGAATCGTTGCAGGAACTCCGTCGTCACCTCGCGCTTGGTCGAGATGGACGTACCCAGGTCGAGGCGGATCATCCGACGGACGAACCGGCCGTACTGGATCAGGATCGGCTCGTCGAGACCGAGATTGCGGCGGATCGCGGCACGCATCTCGGGGGTGCCCCGCTCGCCGAGAATGGCGGTCTCGGGGCCTCCGGGCAGTCGCCGGAGCCAGATGAACAGCAGGATGGAGAGCCCGAACAGCGTGGGTATCAACTGAAGCAGGCGTCTGACGATGAACCGGAACACGGCGGCCTCGGAAGGGGGCAAGGGATCACGGGCGGGCGCTGTGGGTCACAGCGCCCGCCCGTGGTCGGTGCGTCAGATCAGGACTTGAACTCCGCGGTGGCGAACCGCTCGTCGGTGAGCGGGCTCGCCTTGACCCCGGTCACGTCCTTGCCGAACACGATCGCCGGCGGCGAGTGCGAGATCGGCACACCGGGCAGGAAGTTCATGATGTCGGCGTTCAACTCCTTGTAGAGCGCCACCTTGGCCGCCTGGTCCGCGGTGGTGTCGGCCTGCCGGAACTTGTCGAACAGGGCCTTGTTGTTGAAGCCCCACTCGTCCTTCTGCCGGTCGAAGAACGTGCCGATGAAGTTGTAGCCGTCACCGTAGTCGCCGGTCCAGCCGAGGAAGTGCAGGTCGTGCTCGCTGCCCGAGGTGGTGGCGTTGAGGTAGTCCGGGCTCCACTTCAGCGGGATCGGCTCGATCTTGATGCCGGCCGCCTGGAGGTCCGCCGAGACCAGCTCGAACAGGTCCTTCGGGTTCGGCATGTAGGGCCGGGTGACCTCGGTCGGGTAGTGGAACCGCAGGGTCAGGTCCGACGCGCCGGCCTCGGCCAGCAGCGACTTCGCCTTCTCGACGTCGTACTCGTACTTGGTGACGTCGCCGTTCCAGCCCTCGACCGTGTCGGGGAAGAAGTTCACCGCGACCTGAGCACCCGGGGGCAGCTTCGAGTCGACCAGCGCCTGCCGGTTGATGGCGTGGGCGAGCGCTTGCCGGACCTTCAGGTCCGCCAGCTTCGGGTTCCCCTTCTGGTTGATGGCCAGGTAGAGGATGTTGAAGGCCGGGCGGGTCAGGAGGTTGAAGCCCTCGTCCTTGAGCGGCTGGACATCGGCCGGGCCGACCAGGTCGTAGCCCTGGATGTCGCCGGCGCGCAGCGCCTGCTTGCGGGCGTTCTCATCCGAGATGGTCTTGAAGATCAGGCTCTTGAGCTTGGCCTTGTCGCCCCAGTAGTCCTCGTTCCGCTCCAGGGTCAGCGTCTTGTTCGCGATGTCCCAGGTCTTGAACTTGAACGGACCGGTACCGGTCGGATGCGCGGTCGCGTAGGCCGGGTACTTGATGTCGTCCGCGCTGCCCGAGACGTTGCTGGCGTCGTACTCCTGGAGCGCCTTCGGGCTGTGCATGGAGAAGGACGGCAGCATCAGGGCGGCCGGGATCTTGCTGGAGACCCGGCTGAAGGTCAGCGCGACCGTGGTGGGGTCGGTGGCGGAGCAGGACTTGAAGAGGCTCTCACCGAGAGTGTCGTCCTCGTTGGCGGCGAAGCCACCCATGACGTCCTGCCAGTACGCGGTCACGTCCGGGCTCTGCATCAGGCCCTTGGCGTTGTACCAGCGGTCGAAGTTGACGCACACGGCCTCGGCGTTGAAGTCGGTGCCGTCGTGGAACTTCACGCCGGAACGCAACTTGAACGTCCAGGTCGTACCGGCGGCGTCCGGCTCCCACGACTCGGCGAGGCCGGGGCTGACCTTGGTGCCACCCTCCTCCGGGCGGACCAGCGTCTCGAACACCTGGCGGGCCACGCGCAGCGACTCACCGTCACTGGCGAAGCTGGGGTCGAGCACCTTCGGGTCTCCGGCGACGCCGAAAACCAGGGTGTCCTTGCTACTACCGCTGGAACCTTCGCGGTCGCTCTCGGCACAGCCTGCTACCGCGAGGGCCGCGGCCGCCACGGCCGCGATAGCGACCTTCGGCCTGGATGCACGCATGGTGCTTCACCTCGTCCTTGGGGGTACGGACAACGTGGTGACAGGGTCACCGATGGCCGTGACCTTAGCTCCCGTTCGGACCGGCGGGAAATGGCTGCCGAAGCGGTTGGTACCGGATCGTGTCTTAATCGCTGAGACGGCCACGAAAGGCCAGCACAGACGACCAGCAAAGAGACTTTTTGTCCGGTTTGAGTGATGCGGATTTGTTACATCGACTGTCGACCGGCCGGCCCACATGTTAGAAACCACAGTGGATGCGAAACGTCCTCAGACGGCGCGACGGCCCTCGAACGCCCGACCCAGGGTGATCTCGTCGGCGTACTCCAGGTCGCCGCCGACCGGTAGCCCGCTGGCCAGCCGGGTCACCGCGATCCCCATCGGCTTCACCATCAGCGCGAGGTAGGTGGCGGTCGCCTCGCCCTCGGTGTTCGGGTCGGTGGCCAGGATCAACTCCCGCACCTCACCGCCGCCGAGACGGGTCATCAGCTCGCGGATGCGCAGATTGTCCGGCCCGATGCCCTCCAGCGGATTGATCGCACCGCCGAGCACGTGGTACCGGCCGCGGAACTCACCCGTCCGCTCGATCGCCACCACGTCCTTCGGCTCCTCGACCACGCAGATCACCTCGCCGGTGCGGCGCGGGTCGCGGCAGATCCGGCACGTGTCGGACTCGGCCACGTTGTAGCAGCCGGTGCAGAACCGCACCAGCTCCTTGACCTTGCGCAGCGCGCCGGCCAGCCGGTTGACGTCCGCCGGGTCGGCGGACAGCACGTGGAAGGCGATCCGCTGGGCGCTCTTGGGCCCAACGCCCGGCAGCCGGCCCAGCTCGTCGATCAGATCCTGGATCGCGCCCTCGTACATCTGTGGGCTCAGAACCCGGGCAGGCCGAGGCCGCCCATCCCGCCCGCGACCGGGCCCATCTTCTGCTCGGTCAGCTCGCGGGCCGCCTCGCTGGCGTTGTGCAGCGCGGCGACGACGAGATCCTCAAGGGTCTCCACGTCGTCCGGGTCGACGGCCTTCGGGTCGATCTTGATGCTCTTGACCTCGCCGGAGCCGGCGACGACCGCGGTCACCAGGCCACCGCCGGCGGTACCGGTCACCTCGGCCTCGGCCAGCTCAGCCTGCGCCTTGGCGATCTGCTGCTGCATCTTCTGCGCCTGCTTCAGCATCTGCTGCATGTTCGGCTGTCCACCAGGCCGCACGATGACTCCCTCGACTCGCCTTTTCTGCCGCCGCCCACCCTAACGCCACCCACCGACCCACCCCGCGCGCCGCACCCCTGTCCCCTGGTGCCGGTTGGATCATGGGCGCCGGCCGCGCACTCAGTCGTTGATTTTCTCGACGCCGCCGAAGGTCTCCCGGAGCAGGCGTACGGCCTGTTCCTCGCTCGACTCGCGGGCGGTCTTCTCGTCGACGATCTCGTCGAGTGGCTCGTCGCCCGGGTCGAAGCCCTCGTAGGCGGGGGTGGCGGGCGGTTGAGCAGCGCTGGGACGACCCGCGCCACCACGCAACGGGCCGTCGAAATCCGGGTCGTACGGCGGCTCGCCGGCGAACTCCGCGTCCGCGGTCTGCCGGCCCCCCTTGGCGGTACGCGTCCCCCGCCCGGCCGCTGCCGCCCGAGCCGCCGCGATCGCGCTGCTCACCGGGGCGCCACCGGAGCTGCCACCGCCGTGGGGCGCTCCCGCCTGGCGCGGCGCGGCACCGGGCCCACCGTTCGCCCGAGCCCCACCCGAACCGGCGGTTGTCGCCGCTGCAGCCGACCCGGCGGTCGCCCGCGCGGCACCCGGCACCCCGCTCGCGCCGGTCCGGCCCGAGCCGACGGATGTCCGCGCCCCGTCCGGCCCAGTGCCGCCCGGGACTACGGCCGTCCGCCCTCCACCCGACCCGCTTGCAGCCGGCCCGACATCGGCGGCTGCCCGGCCGGACGCGACCTGCGTCCCCGTGCCCTCCGAACCAGCGACCGCTGAGCCGTCACCCGCGTCACGGCTCGACGGGGCACCCGGGTCCGCCGAGGCAGCCGCCCGAGGGTCGCCCGACGGGTCCGCCGCCGCGTCTACCGACCCACCGCCGGGACGGGCCGCCTCCGGCCAGTCGTCGTCGGCGGCTGACGGGGCGCTGCCACCTGGGCGGGCCGGCTCGGGCCAGTCGTCGCCGTCCTCAGCCGTGGTGGCAGCCGGATCATCCGACCGCTGCGCGCCGCCGGAGCGGCCTTGGTCGGCCCGGCCCGCCGGCACCTGCGGACTGGCGTCGACCGGCGCCGGGGCCGGGCCGGGGGCGGATGGGCCGCGGTGCGGACCGGGCGACACCCCGCCCCGCTCGCCCGCCACCTCGCAGCGGATCTGCCAGCGCCCGCCCAACTCCTCGTAGAGCGCGTCGGTGAGCACCTGCGCGTGGTCGGACATCATCCGGGCCAGCACCGCCGACTTCACGGTCAGCACGAGAGTGTTCCCGTCGAGGTCACGGACGACCGCGTCGCGCATCAACGCGGCGATCCGCTTGTTGCTCCGGTTGACCTTGCCGACCACCTCCGGCCAGACCCGGCGCACCGCGACCGCGTCCAGGACGCCGGGGCTCACCGCGCCGGGACGGGGCGGCTCCGGGGTCGCCGGATCGGGCATGACGGCCGACGCCGGCACGGGTCGCCGGGGCGTGGCCGCGCCGTTCGGCACACCGTCCTGAGTGCCACCCGGCCCCGCCGGACGGCCGTCACCGGGTCCGCCGGCCGGAGCGGCGCCGGTCCCGTTGGTGCCTGCCCGGTGACCCGCGTCGGCCCGACCTTCCGCTGCGGTACCGCCCGCCCCCGGGCCGGCGGCCGAGGTCGCTGCGGCACGACCGGCGTTCTCGGCACCGCCGTCAGAACCAGCCGGGATCGCGCCACCATGACCGGCGTGCCGAGTCGTGCCGTCCGGACCGGCCGACGACCCGTCGCCACCAGCGGAGTACGGACGGCCGCTGCCGCGCCCGGCCGACGAGGACGCGCTGTCGCCGCCGATCGCTGAGGTGGCGCTGTCGTGGCCGGCTGGCGAGGTGGCGGTAGCCGGCGCGGCAGCGCCGGTCCCGGCCCGGTTCGCGGCGGCAGCCGCGGGCGCGGCGGGAGGCTGGGTGCGTACCGCCGGGGTGTTGGTGGCGGGCGGCGGCGCGTCGGTGCCGGCGAGGGTGAGCCGGCGCTCCATCCGCTCGAGGCGTTGGAGCAGGCCACGGGTGGAGTCGTCGACGCCGGGCAGCAGCATCCGGGCGCAGATCAGTTCGAGCAGCAGCCGGGGGGCGGTGGTGCCGCGCATCTCCACCAAGCCGTCGTGCACGATGTCGGCGCAGCGGGACAGGGTGCCCGGCCCGAGCTGCTGGGCCTGAGCGGCCATCCGCTCGATCTGGTCGTCCGGCCCGTCGATGAGACCCTTGGCCACCGCGTCGGGCACCTGCTGGAGCACGATCAGGTCGCGGAGCCGTTCCAGCAGGTCGGCGGCGAACCGGCGCGGGTCGTGCCCGGCCTCGGCGACCCGGTCGACGGTGGCGTACGCGGCGGCACCGTCCCCGGCGGCGAGGGCGTCGCACATCTCGTCGATCAGCGCCGCGTCGGTCACCCCGAGCAGCGCGGCGGCCCGGGCGTAGCTCACCCCGTCGGGACCGGCACCGGCGATGAGCTGGTCGAGTACGGAGAGACTGTCCCGGGCGCTGCCGCCACCGGCGCGCACCACGAGCGGGAACACCGCCGGCTCGACCTGCACCCCCTCGGCCTCACAGAGCTGCTCAAGATAGGGCCGGAGCACCTTCGGCGGGATCAGCCGGAACGGGTAGTGGTGGGTCCGCGACTTGATGGTGCCGAGGACCTTCTCCGGCTCGGTGGTGGCGAAGATGAACTTGACGTACTCCGGCGGCTCCTCGACCAGCTTGAGCAGGGCGTTGAAGCCGGCCGACGAGACCATGTGCGCCTCGTCGATGACATAGATCTTGAAGCGGCTGTTGGCCGGCGCGAAGAACGCCTTCTCCCGCAGCTCACGGGCGTCGTCCACGCCACCGTGGCTGGCCGCGTCGATCTCGATGACGTCGATCGAACCGGCCCCGTCACCGGCCAGCGAGCGACAGGAGTCACAGGTGCCGCAGGGCTCCGGGGTGGGCCCGTGCTCGCAGTTGAGCGAGCGGGCCAGGATGCGGGCGCTGGAGGTCTTGCCGCAGCCGCGCGGGCCGGAGAAGAGGTACGCGTGGTTGAGCCGCCCGCTGCGCAGCGCCTGCGACAACGGCTCGGTGACGTGCTCCTGCCCGATGACCTCGGCGAAGGTACGCGGCCGGTACTTGCGGTAGAGCGCCAGTGCCACGGCGTCCCGCCTCCTCTCGACCGAGCCATTCTGCGCCGCCCCCGCCCGCCTGACCACCCACCCCGCCGGGTCGCCCCGGCCGGTCCGGCAGGCCGCACCGCTGGATGATCCACTCTCGCTGCGATGGGTCGCACGGGTGGGTGATCCACTCCGGTTGCGGCATCTCGCGGCCTCCGGCGGCCGGGAAGCCCCCAGATGCCGCAATCGGGGAACGCCGGGGAGTGCCAGAGACAGAAAGGCCTCCCGTGCACCCGGCAGAGCTCGCTTATCCTTGCTGCCTTCCGGCCCTGGGGAGGTTCACGAGATACCGCCGCACGGGAGGTAGGCCCAGCCTACCCGACCGACCGTGGATCTTCAGGGGGTGGTGGGGTGGGAAGCGCGGCGCGGACCTGTATCCTGGCTCGCGGAGGATTCGCCTAGAGGCCTAGGGCGCACGCTTGGAAAGCGTGTTGGGTTAACACCCTCACGAGTTCGAATCTCGTATCCTCCGCTCACCTGAGCAGGAAGAACGACAGGGCCGGTCCCCGCAGGGACCGGCCCTGAGTCGTGTCCACGGTCGCTCTCGTCTCAGTTGCCCTGATCCGGCCGATCTGGCGGCGGTCCGCCGCCGGTTTCCCGGGCCGGCGTCTTCGCCGGCCAGGGCGATGATGTGTGTCGTGATTCCCCCTCTGGCGTCAGGTGCGGTTCTCCGCTCGCCGAGGCAGCTTCCAGTCCGGGCGTGGGAAGTGACAGGTGTAGCCGCCGGGGTGCTTCTCCAGGTAGTCCTGGTGCTCCGGCTCGGCCTCCCAGAAGGGGCCGGCCGGGCTCACTTCGGTGACCACCTTTCCGGGCCACAGACCGGAAGCGTCGACGTCGGCGATGGTGTCCTCGGCTTCCCTCCGCTGCTCGTCGTCGCAGTAGAAGATGGCCGACCGGTAGCTCACTCCGACGTCGTTGCCCTGCCGGTTCTTCGTCGTCGGATCGTGGATCTGGAAGAAGAACTCGAGCAGGTCGCGGTAGGACAGTTGGGCCGGGTCGTAGGTGATCTCGATCGCCTCCGCGTGCGTGCCGTGGTTGAGGTACGTCGCGTTCGGCACGTCTCCGCCGGTGTAGCCGACGCGGGTGTCGAGCACGCCGGGCCGCTTGCGGATGAGATCCTGCATCCCCCAGAAGCAACCGCCGGCCAGGATCGCCTTCTGCGTCGTCATCGCTTTCCTCCTGCGTTGAAGAGACCTAGGGACCGAAGGTGAGGACGACGTAGTCGCCCTCGCTGCGCCAGTCGCCGGCCAGCGTGT
Organism: Verrucosispora sp. WMMC514; assembly: GCF_027497295.1. Taxonomy (NCBI): domain Bacteria; kingdom Bacillati; phylum Actinomycetota; class Actinomycetes; order Micromonosporales; family Micromonosporaceae; genus Micromonospora; species Verrucosispora sp. WMMC514. The sequence continues at coordinate 2,048,394 of NZ_CP114906.1, forward strand.
AGCTGCCCGGCACGCCCCGGTCGGTGCCGAGGTAGGTCTCGGGCGTGATGCCGAGGTAGGAGGGCTCGCCAGTGGCGGCGAACTCCGTCGCCTCACCGCTGCCCGGCGGCAGCCGGATACCCGGTGTCCGTGCCCCGAGAAGCCGGCGGATCTCCGATTCCACCCGTTCGTAGGCACCCTCGCCAACCCACCTGTCGACGAGTCGCCCGTCCACGTCGAAGAGGTACTTCGCCGGCCACGCGTCGTTACGCAGGGCACGCCAGAACGCGTACGCGTTGTCCATCGCGACGGCCCAGATGTCGATCAGGACCACCCGACCGCGGAGATCGTCGGGGGTCAGCGGCGGCGAGTTCACCCACCGATCGACGGTGATCGGAGGGAGCCGCTCGGTCACGCCGATGGTCATGCGGGCATCTCCACCGCCGTAGCGCCGACGATGGCCCGGTCGCCGTCGTTCTGGACGTAGCCGACCACCACGGCTCGGCGGGGGTCGAGTTCCGCAGGCACGTCGAGTTCCACCCGTCCGTCGGTCAGGTTCAGATTCGCCGCCGCGAAGGCACGGACGACGCCGTCCTGTCGGAGTCGCCGCCCGGCGTTCTCCCCCCGGGGCACGTCGTTCTCCAGGCCGTCCTCCACGACCGCCACATTCACCATGCCCAACGCGGGTGGCCGATCCACCTGGTAGTCCACCGCCACCCGACGTCCACCATCGCTGTTCGCCACTGACAGCGTCACCGACGTGACGGGCGCCGCCGCCAGGGCGGAGGTGATCGCCGACGACGCGGCCTGCTGGTTGGAGCCGACGAACTCGACGCTGCCGTTGACCACCATCTGCGGCGTGTACAACCCCCCGGAACCGAAGGCACGCGCGTAGTCCTCCTGGCGGCGGGTGTGCGCCGGATCACCGTACGGGTCGGCCCAGCCCAGGTGGTCCCAGTAGTCGACGTGGAAGCCGAGGGTGAACACGCGCTGTCCCCGCTCCCGGGCGGTGCGTTCGATCTCGGAAAGCACCTCCTCGGCCGGTGGGCAGCTGTCGCAGCCCTGGGAGGTGAACATCTCCACGACGGCGAATCCGCCGTCCACCGCTGCGGAACGCGATGGGTCCGCCATGGCGTGCGTCCTCTCGGTCCGGTCCCTTGACAGCGCTGCCTTCCCGCCGAGCCCGCGTTCATGTCCGGCCCGCTAAGCGCCCGTACGCCAGTCGAGGACAGCTCAGACGTAACGGTGGATGTCACCTGTCGCAGGTGAACCGCTCGGTCGGAGCAACGACGAGGCCGGCAGGCGGACATCAGTCGATCCGCAGCACCAGGGCGACGACCACTGCGGAGGCGATGACGGCCAGCAGGATCCGCGCCATCCGCAGGCCTCGCCACCACGGCAGCACCCACAGCAACAGCCAGAGCGCGGCGAAGGACAGGACGTGCCCGGCCACGATGCCGAGGACGCGTTCCTCGCATCCGTTGACGGCCCGCACCGGGTCGCACACCGACGGGTACGCCTGGCCGTCGTCGGCCAGCAACGCCGTGCAGCAGGCCACCAGAGGGGCCCCCGCGAGCGTGAACAGCGGCGTCAGGACGTAACTAGTCAGATCACGGTGGCGGTCCAACCGGCCGTGGCGCTGCGGCGCGATGCTTTCCGCCTCCGACATGGCGAGAACGATAGAGCGACAGGCGGTGATGCGTTGCCCCACGGCCGGAAGAACACGGGCCACTATGAACGGTTGACGTTATATACCGGCAGCCGTACTATCGGCCCAATGCAGGAACCCACCTTTCTGATCCTCACCGCGCTGGCGGCGCAGCCGTTGCACGGCTACGGGGTGATCCGGGCGGTCGACGAGCTGTCGGCGGGCGAGGTCAAGCTACGGCCGGGCACCCTCTACGGTGCGCTGGACCGGCTGGCCGAGCAGGGCCTGGTCACCGTCGACCGGGAAGAGGCCGTCGAGGGCCGCCTGCGCCGCTACTACCGGCTCAGCGACGCCGGAGCCGCCGCGTTGCAGGCACAGGTCGAGCGGCTGCGCCGGCACGCCACTGCGGCCGAGGTCCAGTTGGGCAAGCGCCTGGGCGGCGCGCTGAGCTTCGGCTTGGCACGTGCCCCGATCGCAGGCGAGGTGACCGGATGACCGCCGCCTGGCCGGCACCCGACCCCAACACCGCCGCATGGTCGGCCGACGAGATCGCGGCCGGTCCGGTCGACGATCTCAACGTCACCGACTCCGACACCCCCGACTGGCCAACCGCCGACAACCGCCTGGAGCGTGGGTACCGCAGGCTGCTGCTCGCCTACCCACGTCGGCACCGGCGGCGGCACGGCACCGAGGTGGTGACCACGCTGCTGGAGATGGCGGCCCCAGGTCAACGCCGTCCCCGGCTCGGTGAAGCCCTGCATCTGATCGTCAGCGGCCTGCGACTGCGGTTCCGGCTGCCCGCCGGTCGTCCCCTCATGGCGGTCGCGGCGCTGCTCACCGCGCTGACCGTGGGTGGCTTCGGCGCGGCCGCCGGCTCGTGGCTGGGCGCCCGGACCTTCGCCGACCTGCCCGACGAGGCCGGCATGGCCAGACTCACCCAGCAAGCCGGCGGAGACGACCCCATCTACTTCCTGTACTCGTCGTCATCGTGGACCGCTGACACGGCCCATTCGTCCAGTCAGGCCGACGGCACCTGGGATGCCGACCAGGTCCGGGAGCGGTTTGCCGCCGATGGCTGGTCGGTATCCGGCTTCACCCCGATCACCGGCATGTCGGGCACCGTCGACGGCAGTGGCTCGCCCGTGGAGGTTCCGCTGCACGGCAAGCGTTTCACCGCCGAGTCCAGCGGCCTGATCGTCAACGTGACGGGCTGGAACCCGGCGGAGAACAGCGCCGTCGACCTTCCCAGTCACGTCTCGTTCTACGCGATGCCGAAGCAGACCACGGTGCTCCTGCCGCTTGTCGTCGTCGGCACCGCCGTCGGGCTGCTCGCCGGCTGGTTGCTTGCGGCAGCCGGCGCGTACCGGATGACGGCAGCACCGCCCGGACGCCGCCACGCCGCCGCGGCGCTCTGTGGCGCGGCCCTGGTGGCGCTGGCGCTGCCGGCTGTCGCGCTCTACGGCAACGTGATGCGGGTGTTCCGGGATGGGAACGCCAAAGATGGCCCGCCGCTGACCGTGCACAGTGCGTTCACGCCCGGTGAGTACTACCCCTTCGGCCCGCAGTGGCTGGTGCTCGGGCTCACCGTCGCCGGGCTCGTGGTCGCCGTCGCCGCGACCCTCGCCGCCCGCCCGGCTGAGCAACCGCCACAGCCCACCGTCGTCCCAGGCTGAGCGCGACAAACGGGGGCAGGGGCCGCTCCGACCGGGAGCGGCCCCTGATCGCGCCGGGCCCGTCCCGGTCCGGCTCCCGCGACGGTACGCGGACAGCCTCCTCATCCCCGCCCACGTGCCCAGGACACGAAGCGGTCGAACAGCCCGACCGCCGACGAGGTGTTACCGAGCTGCGCGCTCGCCTGGGCGTACAGCGTCGCGAGGTGCACCAGCAACGCGACCCGATCGTCCCGGTACTGACCGAGCAGCCGGAGCTTCGCCGCGCCGCACGGCCACCCGGCACCGCAGTCCCGGCAACGCCAGGTCGGGCGGGACGGTGCGTGTTCCGGACGACGACGACTCATCGGCGCACCGCCCCGGACGGTTGGCCCACGTCGGACGGTCGGCTTACCTCGGACGGCTGACCCACCTCGGACGATTGGCCCGGCCCGGCGCGCCGGTGCGGAGAACGGTCCCCGCACCGGATCAGGCCGGCCGGCATCAGGAACAGCTCGCGGCGCTCGACCGCGTCGCCCCGGGCGTCGAGCTGGTAGCACTCGATCCAGGTCCAGCCGTCATAGGTGCTCCGGTCGGTGCGATGCCGGATGACCCGGACCGTGATCGGGCGGACGAACTGCGGTGACGCCGCGCGGGTCAGCACGAGAAGCTCCCCCGGCGTGATCGACCCGACGCACTCACCCGGCGCGGACGGCGGCACCGATGCTGCACGGGCCACCTCGCTCGGTCCGGCTGGTCGAGCTGCCTGCACAGGTCACCTCGCTCTTGGGGGTGGCGGCGGCCCGGGAACTCTTCGCGGCCGGCGTCCGGCTGTTCGAACTGTCCGCACTGGTCACCTCGCTCCGTCCAGCGGTCGAACTGCCTGCACAGGTCACCCGGCGCGCGTCTCGGGGCGGGCTGAGTCGTCTGCGCTCTCAGCTCGACAGGCGGCGCAGATGCAGGTACCGCCCCCCGCGCCGGCACGGTGACGCCGCAAGGCCCGCACCGGCCCATGCCGCGAGGTCCGCACCCCGCTCACCCGGCACCATCGCCGAGCAGTGGTGGATGGGGGCCGCCGTGGTTGCTCGCCCGGCGGCGGCCCCCCGATGTCACGACCGCCGGGTCAAGGGGGATGAACCTCCACCGGCCGCGCCATCGACACCCCCAACTTGCCGCAGGTAACGGGACAACTACATGGCGTGTGGGTATGGTCGGCGGATATTCGAGACGTCCGATGGGAGGCGGCCATGAACGACGCGCTGCGGGTGGCGCTGCGGGACACCGGGCACACGATCGAGTCGCTCGCGGAACGCGTCGGCGTCGACCCGAAGACGGTAAGCCGGTGGCTGCTCGAAGATCGGATCCCGCATGCCCGGCACCGACTCACGGCGGCAGACGCGCTGCAGAAGAATGTCTCGGACATTTGGCCGGACATTTCGCGACGTCGGGCGCTGGTCTGGTTCCGACCCTGGCAGGAGATCGAGCGCGAGGCGACCACGCTGCGATCCTTCGAGTCCATGGTCGTGCCAGGCCTGCTCCAGACCGAGGCGTACGCCCGCGCGGTGCTCGCCGGCGGCGGGCTCATCCCGCGCAGTGAGGTGGCACGGTTGGTCGACCACCGGATGTCCCGCCAGTTGATCCTGCACCGCGAGGAGCCGCCGCTGCTCACCGCCGTGCTTGACGAGGCGGTGCTGCGCCGGCCGGTCGGCGGCCCGGCCGTGATGCGCGAGCAACTGCTGGCGCTCGCCGAGGCGTCCACCCGGCCGCACATCCGGTTACATGTGGTGCCGTCCACAGTGGGCGAATACGCTGGGGTGAACGGCCCGTTCGTGCTGGCGACCGCGCCCGATCATCGCATCGCCGGCTACCTGGACAACCAGTTGCAGGGGCAGGTGGTCAGCGAGCAGGCCGAGATCGCGGCGATACTTGCCGCGTGGGAGAACGTGCGCGGTGAGACACTCTCGCACTGGCAGTCGGTCGACCTGATCAGGGAGGTGGCGCAGTCATGGCAGTGAACGACACCCCGGAGCTGTCCGGCGCCCGGTGGCAGAAGAGCAGCCGCAGCAGCGGCAACGGCGGCAACTGCGTCGAGGTCGCCCAGAACCTGCCCGACGTGGTCGGCGTCCGCGACTCGAAGGACCCGACCGGCCCGGCGCTGCTGTTCAGCCCGGCCGCGTGGCGGGCCTTCGTCGCCACCGTCGACAAGACCTGACCACCGTCGTACACATGTTCTATCCACAGGTTGTGGACGCCGGGTGAGTTACCAGCTCAGCGCGGTCGTCTCGGACGCCGAGCTGCTGCGCGAGGAGACCCGCGAGCTGGATCATGCCGTGCTCGGCGAGCTGCGGCAGGACTTCGCGTTGCTGCCGGTCACGCCGCAGCTCGTGCTGGAGCTGACCGGCACGCCGCCGGACTACCGCACCGTCGAGCCCGGCCCGGAGCAACCGTTCGAGCTGGTCCTCTCCCCCGCGCTGACCGAGGTCCTGGCCCGCTGGTCGGTGCGCGGACCGCTGGCGTACGTCGAGGCGGAGTTCGCCGGTGGGGCCGGGCACCAGGCCGCGGCGGTCTGGCTGGGCGGCGGCCTCGCCTGGGGGCCGCGCTTCGACGCGGCGCTCGACGGCCCACGCCCGGAGTGGCCGATCAACGCGGCGCTGATCGAGCTGGGCGTGGAGCCGGGCCGGTGGATCGACCCCTTCGCTGAGCTGGGGTTACACGTCGAGCGGAGCACCGAGGGGTGGCTCGCGCACGGACGGCGAGGGCTCAGCGCCGACTACTGGGACGAATTGGCCGACGAATGGGAGGCTCGGCAATAACCTCAGCGCCCCCGTCACGTTGGGGACTGGGGGATTCTGATGAAATTGCGACAATTCGGCTTCATCGCCGCACTACTTCTGGCTGCCTCGGCATCGGGTAGCGGAGCCATGCCACCGGACAGCATCGCCGTCCGCGAGCCCGTCGCGTCGGTGAGCGTCGTCGATCTCGACGGAGTGGCCGATGTGGACTTCGGTGACTCGGAGAGCGAGCTGACCCGGCGCGGCATCCTGCGTACCGACGTCGACGCCTGCGGCCCGACGCTGGCCGGGTACGACGAGATCAGCCCGATCTTCATCGAGGATCGGCTGGTGCTGCTCTGGGCCGGCGACCCGGTCCGCACCCCGGAGGGCATCACGGCCGGCTCACCCGTCGCCGAGGTCCGGGCGAGCTACCCGACCGTACGCGAACTGCGCGCTCCACAGGGGACGTACCGCTTCGACGGCCTGCTCGCCCGCGACGGCGACCGCGCCTACCTGTTCCTGCACGACGGCCAGACGGTGCGGAAGATCATTGTCGGCTACGCCACCTGGGCCCATCGCCTCTTCGTCGAGGGCCACGCCCCCTGCTGACGAGATCTTGGTACGAACCTGCCCTCCGAGGGGCGCGTCCGTACCAAGATCTCGTCGCGGGTGCTCAGTAGTAGAGGCCGCCGGACTGGGGGGTGGCGAGGCGGCGGCCGTACCACTTGGGCCACACGAAGTCGGTACGCATGCTCAGGCCGCTCCAGGTGGTGGACTGCGGGACGAGGCCGCCGGAGCCGCCGTGGAACAGCGCGACCGACCCGGACCCGAACCCGGCAGGGTCGCCGGAGACCTCTTCGCCGGGCGACGTCACCACCGCGTCCAGCGGGCCGGTGCCGTTGAGATTGAGGATCGCCACCGCGCCGCCGAACCGGTCAGCCCGCTCCGCACCGCCCGGCACGACCGCGTGGTCCTGGTCGAAGCCCTGCGCACCGGTGCCGGTCAGCCCCGAGGCCGAACCCTTCAACAGCGCGACGGTGCCTGCCTCGGCCTTCGTACCGATCGCCTCACCTGGCGCACCCACCAGCACGTCCGCCCGGCCGTCGCCGGTCACGTCGCCCACCGCGAGCGCCGCGCCGAACAGGTCACCGGCCTCCGCCGAGCCCGGCACCCCGGCCGTACGCTGCGAGAAGAGCTTCACCGAGCCGCTGGAGAGCCCGGTCGAGTTACCGGGGAAGACGGCGACCATGCCCTCGTTGCCGGTCGGGCTCTGCGCGAACGGCGCACCGGCGATCACCTCGCCCGACCCGTCGCCGTTGACGTCGCCGACCGCGAGGGCCATGCCCAGATCCCACACGTAGCTGTCACTGCGGCCGGTCGCCGCGCGCAGCGCCGCTCCGGTGACCGACGTGGCCCCGCTGAGCTTTACCCCGCTCGCCGAACCCCACATCAGCGTGAGCATGCCGCTGCCCGTCGGCGAGCTGCTCTGGTTCTCCTGCGGCGCGCCGATGACCAGGTCGGCGTAGCTGTTGCTGTTGACCTTTCCGATCGCCAGGGTCCACCCGAAGTGGTCACCGCGTTCGGCCGAGCCGGGCACCGCCGCCTGGTCCTGGTGCAACTGCTGCGCACCGGTCCCGCTGAGGCCACCGACACCGCCGTACAGCACGGTCACCGCACCGGCCTCCTTGATGCTGCCGATCGCCTCGCCGTACGCCCCGATCGCCAGGTCGTCCCGGCCGTCGCCGTTGAGATCCCCGGCGGCCAGCGCCGAACCGAACCAGTCCTCCTGCTCCGAGTCACCCGGCACACCGGGCGAACTCTGGCTGAAATGCTTCGCCGACCCGATCGCCAGGCCGGTGCTGCTGCCCGGGACCACCCACACTCCGCCGGCGTGCACCTTCGCGGTGGGGTCGTACTCGGCCAGGTCACCCATTGCCAGGTCGTCGTAGCCGTCCCCGTTGAAGTCCCCGGCGGCGAGAACCTCACCGAAGCGCACCTCGCCGCCGCCCGCCGAGATCAAGCTCGTGTAGTAGTCGACGTGCGGTGCCGACGAGTAACGCACCACGACCAGGCCGGCCGGCGACTCAGGCCGGGTGTACTCGAACGGGTCGGCGGAGGCCGCGATGTCGTCGACACCGTCACCGTCGAAGTCGGACCGGGTCTGCCCGCTGCCCGTGACCGGGGTATACGCCTTCGCCACCCGGTGCACCTGAAGGGTGACCTCCTCCCGGGTCACCGACAAGACCTCGGCCGCCGCCGCCCCGGCCGGCACACCCACCGCCAGGCTGGCCGCCACCGCCACTACCGACACTCCGGCAACTCTGCGCCGCATGGAAAACCCCGTTCTTCTGTGGTGTGTGATTGAGCTCGGCGCACTAATAGTGGGGGCCGCCGCTCTGTGGTCCCGCGATCCGAATGCCGTAGCGCAGGGGGCTGACCCGGTCCGTACGCATCGACAGGCCGCTCCACGAGCCGGCCTGCGGGACCAGCCCGGCGGCGGAGCCGTGGAACCTTGAGATCGTGCCGGAGGGGTACGCGGCCTGGTCGCCCGCGACCTCCTCCCCTACTGACGCCACGACCGCGTCCAGCGGGCCGGTGCCGTTGAGATTGAGGATCGCGACCGAGTTGCCGAACAGGTCGTCCGGTTCCGCACCACCGGGAACGACCGAATGGTCCTGGTCGAAGCCCTGCGCCCCGGTGCCGGTCAGCCCGGAGGCGGAGCCCTTCAGCAGGGCGAAGGTGCCCGCCCTCTTCTTGGTGCCGATCGCCTCACCGGGCGCACCGACCAGCACGTCCGCTCGGCCGTCGCCGGTCACGTCACCGACCGCGAGCGCACCGCCGAACCGGTCGTCCTGCTCCGGCGATCCCGGCACCCCAGCCGTAGCCTGGTTAATGATCTTTGCCGCGTCACGGGACAGGCCGCCGCTGCGGCCGGTGAAGACGGCGATGAGACCTCCGTAGGTGGCCGGCGTCTGTGCGCCGGGCGCGCCGGCGATCACCTCGCCGAGCCCGTCGCCGTTGACATCGCCGATGGCGAGCGTCTCACCGAGGTACCACGCGATCGTTCGCTCGTTTCCCGTCTTCGGATGGACCGCCGCCCCGGTGACCGAGGTGGCGCCGCTGAGCTTCACCCCGCTGGCTGACCCCCGCATCAGGGTGACCATGCCGCTGCCAAACCACGTCTGGCCGTCGTTCTCCCGTGGCGCGCCGATGACCAGGTCGGCGTAGGTGTCGTTGTCGACCTTCCCAATCGCCAGAGTCCAACCGAAGTAGTCACCGCGTTCGGCCGAGCCGGGCACCGCCGCCTGGTCCTGGTGCAACTGCTGCGCACCCTTGGTGGTGAGGCCACCAATGCCGCCGTACAGGACGGTGACCGCGCCAGCGTCCTGGACGCTTCCGATCGACTCCCGGTACGCGCCAATCGCCAGGTCGTCACGCCCATCGCCGTTGATGTCACCGGCCGCGAGCGTCGCCCCGAACCAGTCGTAGTCTTCCGCCCCGCCGGGCACTCCGGGAGAACTCTGGTTGAAGTGCTGCGCCGAATCGACCACCAAGCCGGTACGGCTGCCAGGGATGACCCAGACGCCACCAGCACGGGTCTTGTTGCCGGGGTCCACCTCGTCCATGTCGCCGATCGCCAGGTCGTCGAACCCGTCGCCGTTGAAGTCACCGGCCACCAGCGCGATGCCGAAGCAACTGCCGCAGCCGCCGTCGGGCGGAAGTACCCCCGCGAAGTAGTCGACCTGCGGCGCGGACGAGTAGCGCACCACCACCAACCCGGTCGGGTGGAGCGGCAGGCCGGATTGACCTGGGTTGCTGGTGGCGGCCACGTCGTCGACGCCGTCACCGTCGAAATCCGACCGGGTGGGACCGGTCCCCTGCATCGGCGCGTTCACCTTCGCCACCCGGTGATACTGCAGTACGACGTCCTCCCGGGTGATGGTGCGAGTCTCGTCCACCGCCTGCGCTGGAGCACCCACCGCCAGGCCGGCCGCCACCGCCAGCACCGACACTCCGGCAATTCTCCGCCGCATGGAAAGACCCCGTTCTCCTGTACGTGCTGCTCGTCTGTGATCTGGGGGCGGGTGCGCTCAGTAGAGATAGCCGCCGCTCTGCGGGCCGGCGATCCGCATTCCGTACCGTCGCGGCCAGAGCCGATCGGTACGCAGCGACAGCCCGCTCCAGGAACCGGCCTGGGCGACCAACCCGGTCGAGGAGCCGTGGAACCTGGAGATGGTGCCCGACGGGTATCCGGCCACGTCGCCCGCAACCTCCTCCCCACTCGACGCGACGACCGCGTCCAGCGGGCCGGTGCCGTTGAGGTTGAGGATCGCCACCGAGCTACCGAACAGGTCGCCGCGCTCCGCACCACCGGGGACGATCGAATGGTCCTGGTCGAAGCCCTGCGCCCCGGTGCCGGTCAGCCCGGACGCGGAGCCCTTCAGCAGTGCGAAGGTGCCCGCCCCGGCCTTCGTGCCGATCGCCTCGCCCGGCGCACCCACCAGCACGTCCGCCCGGCCGTCGCCGGTCACGTCACCGACCGCGAGCGTCCCGCCGAAGTTGTCCTCCTGCTCCGGTGATCCCGGCACTCCCGCCGTACGCTGGCTGATGATCTTCGCGGCGTCGCGGGACAGGCCACCGCTGCGGCCGGTGAAGACGGCGATGAGGCCCGCATTGATGGCCGGCGTCTGGGCGCCCGGCGCACCTGCGATCACCTCGCCGAGTCCGTCGCCGTCGACGTCGCCGACCGCCAGCGTCTCGCCGAGATACCAGGCGACGGTGTTCTCGTCGCCGGTCTTCGGGTAGACCGCCGCCCCGGTGACCGAGGTGGCCCCGCTGAGCTTCACTCCGCTGGCCGACCCCCACATCAGGGTCACCATGCCGGTGCCTTCCCAGGACTGGCGGTCGTTCTCATGTGGCGCACCGATGACCAGGTCGGCGTACCTGTCGTTGTTGACCCTCCCGATGGCGAGGGTCCGGCCGAAGTGGTCTTCGCGTTCGGCGGAACCCGGCACCGCCGCCTGGTCCTGGTGCAGCTGCTGGGCACCGACGGTGGTCACGCCACCAACGCTGCCGTAGAGGACGGTGACCGCGCCCGCGTCCTCGACGCTGCCGATCGCCTCCCGGAACGCGCCGACCGCCAGGTCGTCGCGGCCGTCACCGTTGATGTCGCCGGCCGCGAGCGCCGACCCGAACGAGTCGAGCTCCTCGGCGCCACCCGGGACCCCAGCGGAACTCTGGTTGACGTGCTGCACCGAGTCGACCACCAGGCCGGTGCGGCTGCCCGGGATGACCCAGACCCCGCCGGCCCGGGTCTTGTTGCCGGGGTCCACCTCGTCCATGTCGCCGATCGCCAGGTCGTCGTAGCCGTCGCCGTTGAAGTCGCCGGCCACCAACGCCAGACCGAAACAGTGACAGCCACCGTCGGGCGGCAGCACCCCGGCGAAGTAGTCGACCTGCGGCGCGGACGAGTAGCGCACCACCACCACGCCGGTCGGATAGTGCGGCAGGTTGTAGTCGCCCGGGTCACCCGTGACGGCGATGTCGTCGACACCGTCACCGTCGAAGTCCGAACGGGTGGCACCCGTCCCCGTCACCGCGGTGGTGGTCTTCGCCACCCGGTGGTACTGAAGGGTGACGCCTTCCCGATCAAGGGTCCGGAACTCGTCCGCCGCCTGCGCTGGGGCGCTCACCGCCATGCCGGCCGCCACCGCCAGCGCCGACACTCCGGCAACTCTCCGCCGCATCGCGATCCTCACCATCCTGGGGCCGCACCTGTTACCCATGCACCAGGTTCCAGCCGTATTCCTGAACGACAATGCGGTCGGTGTTCAGCGACCTCCCGCTCCACGAACCCGACTGCGGGACCAGCCCGCCGGAAGCCCCGTGGAACCGGGACAATGTCCCGGACCCGTACCCCACCGAATCTCCGGTCACTTCCTCGTCGGGCGATCCCACCACGGCGTCCAGCGGGCCGGTGCCGTTGAGGTTCAGGATCGCCACCGAGGCGCCGAACCGGTCGTTGCGTTCCGCCGCACCCGGAACCACCGAGTGGTTCTGGTCGAACCCCTGCGCGCCGCTGGCGGTCAGCCCCGACTTGCTTCCCTTGAGCAGCGCGATCGTGCCCGCCTCGGCCTTCGTACCGATCGCCTCGCCCGGCGCACCGATCAGCACGTCGGCCCGGCCGTCGCCGGTCACGTCACCCACCGCGAGCGTTTCGCCGAACCGGTCCTCGTCCTCCTGCGTGCCTGGCACGCCCGGCGTGGCCTGCGTGAACACCTTCACGGCGCTGCCGGAGAGACCACCGGTGCGGCGGCCGGTGAAGACCGCCACCAGACCCGCGTTGATGTTCGGCTCCGGGCCCTGGGCACTCGGTGCTCCGGCGACAACCTCGCCCAGCCCGTCTCCGTTGACATCACCGACCGCGAGCGACCTGCCGAGATACCAGGCCACGGTGAACCGATGGCCGGTCGCGTGGTGGATCGCGGCGCCGGTGACCGAGGTGGCGCCGCTGAGCTTCACGCCGCTTGCCGATCCCCACATCAGGGTGACCATCCCGCTGCCGGACGCGCCCGACCCGTCGTTCTCGTTGGGCGCGCCGATGACCAGGTCGGCGTACTTGTTGTTGTTGACCTTCCCGATCGCCAGAGACCGCCCGAAGAGGTCCCGATGTTCCGACGTGCCGGGCACCGCGGCCTGGTTCTGATGCAGTTGCTGGGCACCGCTGGCGGTCAGGCCGTCGATCCCGCCGTAGAGGACGGTGACCGCACCCGCCTCCACCACACTGCCGATCGACTCCTTGTAGGCACCGACGGCCAGATCGTCACGTCCGTCACCATTAATGTCGCCTGCGGCCAGCGCATCGCCGAACCCGTCGTAGTCCTCCGAATCGCCGGGCACACCCGGCGATCCTTGGGTGAATCGCCTGGTCGAGTCGACCACCAGGCCGGTACGGCTGCCCGGGATGATCCAGACGGCGCCACCGGGGGCCTTGTTGCTCAAGTCGACCTCGACGTCGGCACCGATCGCCAAGTCGTCGAACCCGTCACCGTTGAAGTCACCGGCCGCCAGTTCGTTGCCGAAGCCGGATCCAAGGCCGATCGTCGTCGTGCCGGTCAGGTAGTCGATGTGCGGCGCGGACGAATAACGCACCACGACCGCACCGGACGTGTGGTGGGGCAGCACACTGTTGCCGCCGGCGTCGAAATTTGCCGCGATGTCGTCGACACCGTCCCCGTCGAAGTCGGACCGGGTCGCACCCGTCCCCTTCATCGGGGTGACCGCCTTCGCCACCCGCTGCTGCTGCATCACGACACCGTCGCGGGTGATGGTCCGGAACTCGCTGGCCGCCTGCGCCGGTGCGGTCACCGCCAGCCCGGCCAACACCGTCAGAACACTGAAACCGGCAAGCTTCCGCCGCATCGAAAGACCTCACATCCCCGTAGTCGCTCCCACATCCTAGGGATACGTAGATCAAAAACCATGTCCGGTCGGCCAGACACGACGACCCGCATGGGCGGAAACCGGCAAGCACGCGCGTCGGAGAAAGCGGAACGCCCGGCGCGGTCCTGACGGACCGACCGGGCGTTCTCGCTGCTGAGAGCGGTGGCGGAGGGATTTGAACCCTCGGAGGGCGTAAACCCTCACACGCTTTCGAGGCGTGCTCCTTAGGCCGCTCGGACACGCCACCGCCGACGAGGGTACAGGACCACAGGTTCCGACGCCGAACCGGTCCCGGCCAGCCCGGCCTGGCAGGATCGACGCCATGAGTACGCACATCGGCGCGAAGCCGGGCGAGATCGCCGAGCGGGTCCTGATGCCGGGTGACCCCCTGCGGGCCAAGTGGATCGCGGAGACCTACCTCGAGGGCGCGAACTGCTACTCGACGGTCCGGGGCATGCTGGGCTTCACCGGACGCTGGAACGGCGTCGAGGTTTCCGTGCAGGGCTCCGGCATGGGCATGCCCTCGGCGTCGATCTACGCCCACGAACTGGTGAACGAGTACGGCGTGAAGTCGCTGATCCGGGTCGGCTCGTGCGGCGCGCTCACCGAGGATCTCCAGCTCCGCGACGTGCTCGCGGCGATCGGGTCGTCCACCGATTCGAACATGAACCGGATGCGTTTCGACGGGCTGATCGACTACGCCCCGGTCGCCGACTTCGGGTTGCTGCGTACCTCGGTCGAGGTGGCCGAGCGGCGCGGCGTCGCCATGCGGGTCGGGCCGATCCTGGCGGCGGACGCCTTCTACACCGACCGGCCGGACCTCTACGACAGTCTCGCGGAGTACGGCGTGCTGGCGGTGGAGATGGAGTCGGCGGCGCTGTACACGATCGCGGCCCGGTTCAAGGCGCGGGCGCTGACCCTGCTGACCGTCAGCGATCACATCAAGACCGGGGAGAAGACCACCTCCCAGGAGCGGGAGCAGACCTTCAGCCAGATGGTCGAGATCGCCCTGGACACCATCACCGCCTGAGCGCCACCGGGACGTCCCGCCACCCCCCGTGCGGTGGCGGGACGTCGCTGTGTCGGCGTCGGTGTGACGGCCTCCACTCGATGAATGTATACGACCGGTCGTTCTTTTTAGTAGTCTCACCGCATGACCGTCGACGGCCGGCTCGCCCGGGGGCAGCGCACCCGCACCGCCGTGCTGGACGCCGCCGTCAGCCTGGCCTCCGCGAGCGGTCTCGACGGGCTCTCGCTCGGGCATCTCGCCGAGTCGCTCGGGGTCAGCAAGTCCGGCCTCTTCGCGCACTGGCGATCGAAGGAGGAGTTGCAGCTCGCCACCATCGACCGGGCCGTCGCCCAGTGGCAGGAACAGATCATCGGCCCGGCGTTGCGCACCCCCCGGGGCGTACGCCGGATCCACGCCCTGCACGAGGCCCGGATCGTCTTCTACGCCGGCCGGGTGCTGCCCGGCGGCTGCTTCTTCGCCACCACGGAGTTCGAATTCAATGCCCGGCCCGGCGCGGTCCGTGACCGTCTCGCCGAGGTCATCGCCGCCTGGACGGCGTTCCTGGAACGGCTCGTCGCCGAGGCGGTCGAGCTGGGCGAGTTGCCCGCCGACACGGATGTCGCGCTGCTGGCGTACGAGATCGACGCCTACGGCATCGCCGCCGCCATGCGCTCCCGCCTGCTCGACCCCGAGGTCACCTACCGGCACGCTCGCCACGGCGTGCTGGGCCGCCTGCGGGCGCTCTGCCCCGATCCCGCTCTGCTACCGGAAGGCCCGTCATGAGTAACGCAGTCGCCGAACAGCCAGCCGTCGAGTACGGCCACGTCGAGCCCGCCATGGTTCACTTCGACGACCTCGACGCGCTCGGCATCCTGCACAACGCCCGGTACGCGCTGCTGCTGGAGCGGGCGCTCACCGCGTACTGGTCCGACCGTGGCGTCGCCTACCAGGCCGGACGGGCCAGCACGCCCGACGTCTTCCACGCGGTACGCGAGTTCACCATCAGCTATCTTGCGCCCGTCACCGGCACCGGCCCGGTCGCCGTGCACTTCTGGCTGGAGCACCTCGGCACCAGCAGCGCCCGGTACGCCTTCCGCTTCCATTCGCTCGACGGCACCACGACGTACGCGGAAGGACACCGCACGGTCGTCCGCCTCGACCCGGCGACCCTGCGGCCGGCACCGTGGACCGACACCGCCCGGGCGGTCGCCAGCACGCTGCTCCGCTCCTGACCCTCGGCGTCAGCGGAAGAAGGCGCGCAGGACGGCGGCGGTCTCGGCTTCCAGGATGCCGCCGTACACCTCGGGCCGGTGGTTGAGCCGGCGGTCGCGCAGCACGTCCCAGAGCGAACCGGCGGCGCCGGTCTTGGGTTCCCAGGCACCGAAGACCACCGTCGAGACCCGGGCCAGCACCGATGCGCCGGCGCACATCGTGCAGGGTTCGAGGGTCACCACGAGGGTGCAGCCGTCCAGCCGCCAGTGTCCCAGCCGCTCGGCCGCCCGGCGCAACGCGAGCACCTCGGCGTGCGCGGTCGGGTCGCCGGTCAGTTCGCGTTCGTTGCGACCGATCGCCAGCTCACGGCCGTCCGGCCCGTAGAGCACCGCGCCCACCGGTACGTCGCCGGACTGGCCGGGCTCAGCCTCGACATCGTCACCACCCGCCGCGGTCGCCGCGCCATCGCCGCCTGAGGGCGCAACACCCCCGGTCACCGCGACTTCGAGGGCGCGGCGCATCCAGAGTTCGTGGCGCTGTCGCCGGCCGGTGCCGGTCGGGTCGGCCAGGTGCTCGTCCGCTCCCGGCCCGCGCCGGCCGACCGATCCGGGGGTGGGTTGCCCCGGCCGGACCGTCTCCAGCGCCGGATCGGTGACGTCGGAGGGCTCAGACCTCACGCAGTTCCTCGACGTCGTCGACGCAGCCCAGGACCTGGCAGATCTCGGCGGTGACGTCGGCCGGCATCATTCCCTCGTGGGCGCAGAGCGCGAGCAGCCGTTGCGCGGGGACGCCCAGGTCGGTCAGGAGATCCGCCTCGCCGACCGGGTCCGCCTCCGGGTCGACGGCAGGCTGCTCGCTGTCCTCGTCACCGCTGGTGGCGGCCGGACGCACCTCTTCGGGCTCGTCGAGCCCGGTCACCGACGTCTTCAGGTCACCGACCAGCAGGGCACCCAGCCGGGATTCCTCCGCGTACGCCGAGTCGGAGCCGAAGACCCGCAGGTCCTCACCCTCGTCGAGGCGCAGGATCACCAGATAGGTGTCGTCCGCCTCGACGAACAGCAGCGACAGGTCCGCGTCCGGGGCGACGTCGCGGAGCCGCTCGGCGACCTCATCGACGTCGGCGGCACCCCGCAGACTGAGCTCGGCGGCGGTCCAGCCGCCCTTCTCGCGCACGACGGCCGCAGCGAAGTACGACACGGTTCCCCCAAGTTGCCTCGGCACAGCACTCGCCGATCCGTTACGCGTGCACGTTAGCCGGTCGGGTCGGCAGGCGACCGGTCAACGCCCCGAAGGGCCGGTCATTCCTGGGGAAGGATCTTCGGAGCCGCTCAGCCGGCGAGACGCCGACGAGTGGCGATCAGTTGGCGGAGCTGCGCGGTGCGGGCGCGCTGTGGCCGTTCGCGTTCGCGTACCGCGCGCGCGTCCGCCAACTGCGCCAGGAGCTGAAGGCGGCGGCGGCTGCGATCGGGATCCAGCCGCGGAGTGGTCCAGGCCATACCGGGAGAGTGCCGAGTCGTGGCCGTCGAAGTCAAGACGGGTTTCGGTGGCCGCGCGACGACGCAGCGCAGTCGCCGCCGGAGGTGCTCACCAGAGCGGCCAGTCGCCGCTGCTCATCCAGCGGGTGACGACCGCCGCGGTGGCGATGCTCCAGCCTCCGGCGGTGACGATCGCGATGCCGGCCGCCACTCCCCGGTCGCCGTACCCGACCATCACCAGGGCCGTGAGCCAGGCCAGCGCGCCGGCGAGCAGGGTCCACCAGACGTACCCGACGAGGCTGCCACCGAGCAGGCCGAAGAGGACCAGCCAGGCCAGGGTTCCGAACGCACCCGCCGCGACGCCGCCGCCGCCGACCGGATTCGGCTCCCGGTAGGTCGGGCGTGGTGGCCGTCCGGTGGGAAAGAGGCCCGACGGGTTGTACGGCAACACCGGTACCACTCCTCCGCACGCACGGACGCTGTGCCCACCACCGTACCGAGTCTGTCAGGATGGCCGGATGGTTCCGCTGACGATCGGACGCCGGCGCGCGTACGCCCTGTTGCTGCTCGCGCCGGTGCTCGCGGCGAGCGGCTGCGGTGTGCCCGACGCACCGACGGGCGCCGGCCCGACCGCACTGGTCAGCCCGACCGCCGTGTCGAGCCCGACCGCCGGGCTGAGTCCGACGGCCGGGGTGAGCCCGACGGCCGTGGCGACCACCGGCGCACCCGGCGCGACCAGCGCGGCGCCCGATCGTCCGGACCAGCCGGCGACACCGCGCGCGGGCCTGCCGCACGTCTTTCCGGTACGCGCCAAGAAGGTGTCGTATCACCCGACCCACTCGGCGTACCCCGGGACGGACATCTTCGCCGACTGCGGTGAGCCGGTCGTCGCGGTCACCGACGGCACGATCGGTGAGGTCAGCCGGCGTGACCGGTACCGGAAGAGCGGTCCACAGGGGCCGTACAACGGCGGCCTGTCCGTGTCGGTCATCGGTGACGACGGGGTGCGTTACTACGGCTCACACCTGACCGAGATCGCCGAAGGCGTCGACGCCGGGGTGCGGGTACGGGCCGGCCAGCAGCTCGGCACGGTGGGCCGCACCGGCAACGCCAACAACGTCTGCCATCTGCACTTCGGCATCTCCCCGCCGTGCCTGGGCGAGGACGGCTGGTGGATCCGCCGGGGTGTGGTCTGGCCCGCGCCGTACCTCGACTCGTGGCGCAAGGGCGGCAACCGGGCGCCGGCGGCCGAGGTGACCGAGTGGCATCGCAAGCACGGCTGCCCGAGGAAGCCGCCGACGCGCTGATCCGGCGTCATCCGCGTTTCATCAGTCCGAAACATTGACGCAGGTCTCGCTGGTGAACTACCGTCCGGCGTAACTAGAGAGAGCGCTCTCTCAGGTCACTAACGTTCACAATACCGACGAAGCGTGCGCCGACCGGCGCGGCCGGGCCGGCACGCGTTGGAGGAAAGATGAGACCTCCCGTCCCACGCCGCCCCCACCATCGAATCCTGGCCGCCACCGCCGCCGCGACCCTGGTCCTCGGCGGGCTGGCCGTCATCGCCGGCTCCGCGGCGCAGGCCGCGCCGGTCGGTGCCGGCAGCTACACCACCACCGCGGTCGGCCCGCTCCCCGGCGGCTGCGGCACCATCGCCAGCAACCCCCGGCAGTACGTCACCGCCGCCGCGCCATCGGGGGCCGTACCCACCAACGACTGGTGGTCGTCGCTGCTGTGGAAGCGGCTGAACTGCACCTTCAGCGAGCCCCTGCACGCGCATCCGGTGTCCTACCAACCCGTCACCGACGGGCTGGGCTTCTCCGCCACCTCGACTCCCGCCATCTCCGGCACCGCAACCGGGGTCGGCGAGTTCAAGTACCCGTACGTCGAGGACATCCGGGTCGGCGTGGCCGGACTGGCCGCCCCCAACGCGCTGGTGGACGGTTGGACGGACTGGACGGTCACCCCGTACTGGAGCGACGGGGCGCGGACGATGCGCGCCACCATCGGCCACGGGTTGCCGCTCGCGTACTTCCGGACCACCGGCGGCGACGCGGTGATCAACGCGACCGGCGGCAGCCCCACGGTCTGGTCCAACAGCGGCAGCAGCGTCGGCTTCACCGTGCGCGGCCACGACTACGTGGCGTACGCGCCGACCGGCGCGACCTGGACCGTCAGCGGCAGCCGGATCAGCTCCAACCTCGCCGGGCGCGGCTACTTCACCGTCGCGCTGCTCCCGGCCACCGGTGGCGGCAGCGCCCGCACCCAGCTGGCCAACACCTACGGTCAGTACGCGCACGCCCACGTCACCGGCACCCGGGTCAGCTACAGCTACAACGCGGCGACCAGCCGGGTGGAGACCCGGTACGCCTTCACCACCACGCCCCGCGAGGGCACCGAGACGCGGACGGTGGTCAGCCTCTACCCGCACCAGTGGCGGGCGCTGACCGGGGCCACCCCGATCGCACCGACCTACCCGTCCGCCCGGGGCCGGATGAAGGTGGTCACCGGGGTTGACGAGTTCCGCACCTCGATGCGGTTCAACGGGGTACTGCCCGAGCTGCCCGCCGTCGCCACCGGAACCGGCGCCGACCTGACCACGCTGCGGCAGCACCTGGCGGCGGTGCGGGCCAACCCGATGGACCAGCGCGGCAACGACACCTACTGGACCGGCAAGGGGCTCGGCCGGGCCGCCCGCATCGCCGAGATCGCCGACCTGGTCGGGGACAGCGAGACCCGCACCTCGGCGCTGAACGCCATCCGCACCACCCTCAACGACTGGCTCACCGCCTCGTCCGGCGAGACCCAGCGGCTGTTCTACTACGACCAGCGGTGGGGAACACTCATCGGCTACCCGGCGTCGTACGGCTCCGACCAGGAACTCAACGACCACCACTTCCACTACGGCTACTACATCGCCGCCGCCGCCACGCTCGCCAAGTTCGACCCGAACTGGGCCCGGCAGGACCAGTACGGCGGCATGATCGACCTGCTCATCCGGGACGCGAACAACTACGACCGGTCGGACACCCGCTTCCCGTACCTGCGCGACTTCGACATCTACGCCGGGCACGACTGGGCCTCCGGGCACGGCGCGTTCGCCAGCGGCAACAACCAGGAGTCGTCGTCGGAGGGGATGAACTTCGCCAACGCCCTGATCCAGTGGGGGCAGGTCACCGGCAACACCGCGGTACGCGACGCCGGCATCTACCTCTACACCACGCAGGCCGCGGCGATCCACGAGTACTGGTTCGACGTCACCGGCGAGAACTTCCCCGCCGAGTTCGGGCACTCCAACGTGGGCATGGTCTGGGGTGACGGCGGCGCGTACGCCACCTGGTTCAGTGCCGAGCCCGAGATGATCCAGGGCATCAACCTGCTGCCGATCACCGGCGGGCACCTCTACCTGGGCCAGCACCCGAACTACAACTCGGTGAAGTACGCCGAACTGGTCCGCAACAACGGCGGCGAGCCGACCGTGTGGCAGGACATCCACTGGCAGTTCCTCGCCCTCGGTGACGCCGACGCGGCGCTGGCCAAGCTGCGGGCCAACCCCGGCTACACCCCGGAGGAGGGCGAGAGCCGGGCGCACACCTTCCACTGGGTCCGCAACCTGGCGGCTCTCGGCCGGGTCGACACCGGGATCACCGCCGACCACCCGCTGGCCGCGGTGTTCAACCGCAACGGAGGCCGGACGTACGTCGCCAGCAACATCTCCGGCTCGCCGCTGACCGTGCGGTTCTCCGACGGCACGCAGCTGACCGTGGCCGCCGGGCGCACCATCACAAGTGGGGCGCACACCTGGAGCGGAGGTAGCGGCGGCGGGGGTACGCCACCGAGCCCGACACCGACCCCGACGTCCACCCCGACCCCGACGCCCACGCCCACGCCGACGCCGACCGACCCGCCGTCCAGCTCACCGGTGCGCTACCTGCTCTCCGGTGGCGGTCTGGGTGCCTCCGGCAGCGCCGGCACCACCACCGTGGGCAGCGCCGGTGGCGCGAACCACGACGGCACGCCGCGCAACCCGGTGGTGTTCACCGCGACCGGGCTCAACCTCGACCACAACGGCGGGCAGACCGCGTTCGACCTGTTCCTGGACGCCGGCACGGCGGTCGGCAACGGGGTGCAGGCCCGCGTCTCGTACGACCTGACCGGTGACGGCAGTTGGGAGCGGGTGGAGACGTACCGCTACTTCGCCACCGACCCGGTACCTGGCTGGGAGCACTACACCCAGACCGCCGGGCTGCACTCCAGCAGCGGTTCCCTCGGCAACCTGCGCAGCGGCACCGTCCGGGTGGAGGTGTGGTCCGCCATCGGCAACAACTCCACCACCCTCGGTGTCGGTAACCGCTCCCTGGTGCGGCTGCCGTACGCCTGATCGCGCACCCTGCTCCGCCCCGCGCCGCCGGTCGTCCCGCGACCGGCGGCGCGGCCGCGTAGGTTTCATGGCATGACCGAGCGCGACCCCATCGCCGACCTGCGCCGGATCGCCTTCCTGCTGGAGCGGGCGAACGAGGCTACCTACCGGGTACGCGCCTTCCGGTCGGCGGCCAAGGCGCTGGCCGCGCTGCCGGCCGAGGAGGTGACCGAGCGGGCCCGGACCGGCAAGCTCACCGAGCTGACCGGGGTCGGCGACGTCACCGCCCGCTGCGTGGCCGAGTCGGTGGCCGGGGAGGAGCCGGTCTACCTGCGCCGGCTGGTCGCCACCGAGGGCACTGACCTGGACGCCGAGGCCACCGCCCTGCGTACCGCCCTTCGCGGCGACTGCCACACCCACTCCGACTGGTCAGACGGTGGGTCACCGATCGAGGAGATGGCGCTGGCCGCCGTGGAGCTGGGCCACGAGTACCTGGTGCTGACCGACCATTCGCCCCGGCTGAAGGTGGCCCGGGGGCTCACCGCGGACCGGCTCCGCCGCCAGCTCGACCACGTGGCCCGGCTCAACGAGGCGCTGCCGGAGGGGTTCCGCATCCTCACCGGTATCGAGGTGGACATCCTCGCCGACGGTTCGCTCGACCAGGACGAGGAGTTGCTGGCCCGGCTGGATGTGGTGGTCGGGTCGGTGCACAGCGGGCTGAACGACGACCGGGCGAAGATGACCCGCCGGATGCTGACCGCCATCGCGAACCCGCACCTGGACATCCTCGGCCACTGCACGGGCCGGATGGTCTCGTCGCGGCCGGCCGGGGTGACCGGGCCGGGCGACCGGGGGCACCGCGCCCGGACCCGGGCGGAGAGCGATTTCGACGCCGACGCCGTCTTCGCCGCCTGCGTGGCACACGACACCGCCGTGGAGATCAATTCGCGCCCGGAGCGGCAGGATCCGCCGAAGCGGTTGATCCGGCGGGCGCTGGAGGCCGGTTGCCGGTTCGCCATCAACACCGACGCGCACGCGCCCGGCCAGTTGGACTGGCAGCGCTTCGGCTGCGAGCGGGCCGCATTGTGCGGAGTCCCCGCCGACCGCGTGGTCAACACATGGACGGCCGACGAACTGGTGGCCTGGACAGGTGCCTGACCGCCCCGCTCGCCCGCGTTCGGTCAGCGGGTGGCGGGCTCGACGAGCGGTGCCGTCGGGGCGCCCACCCCCGGCGCGACCCGGCGACGCCGTCGGCCGAGCAGGCCCTGCGACACGGCCACGCCGAGCAGCACGATCAGCGCCCCGACCGGCTGGTGCCAGGTGAGCCGCTCGCCGAGCACGACGGCACCGATGAGCACCGCGAACACCGGGATCAGGTACGTCACGGTGGAGGCGGTGGTCGCGCCCACGACCCGGATGTTCCGCAGATGGATCACGAAGGCGAGCCCGGTGCCGAGCGCGCCCAGCGCCAGCACGGCCGCGAGCACCCGCGGCGACAGCGCGGTCGGCAGCGGCGGCGCACCGGCCACCACCGGTGCCACGATGGCGAGCTGGACCGCCGCGACGATCAGCTGCGCCGCCGACAGGGACAACCCCGACAGGGTGCTGCCGGCGATGAACTTCTTCTGGTACGGGATGGCCAGGCCGTAGCAGGCGGCGGCACCGAAGCACATGAGCTGGCCCACGAAGTGCGCGCCACCGATGCCCTGCCAGACGCCGAGCACCACCATCACCCCGGTGAAGCCGAGCCCCAGCCCGACCGCACCGCGCACGGTCAGCCGCTCGGTGCGGAACACCAGCACCGCCAGCGGCAGCACGACGAGCGGAGTGGTCGCGTTCCAGATGCCGGCGAGCATCGACTCGACCCGCTGCTCGCCGTAGCCGAACAGGGTGAACGGCAGCGCCACCCCGAAGGCGGCGATCACGGTCAGGTGGCCCCAGACCCGCGGATCGCGGGGCAGCCGGTCGCGCAGCACGGCGAGCACCACCAGCAGGGTCAGCGCGCCGGAGCCGACCCGGTAGAGGGTGAGGTGCAGCGGGTGCAGCTCGGCCACCCCGACCTTGATGAAGAGGAAGCTGGAACCCCAGATCGCGGCGAGGGCGATGAAGCCGGGCAGCCAGCTCCGCAGCGCCGGTCGGTCAGGGGTGAAGTCGCCTGTCACCCCTGACACTCTGCCGCCGGGGTACGACATTGTCCTGCGGTTTTCGGCCGTCGTGTCGCGCGCCACAGAAACCACATACATTTGTAGAGCGTTGACCGACCGAGGAGGTGTAACACCATGGCGATGCCGATCCGCTTCGACCCGCTCGTCGACCTCGACGGCATGTGGACGACCCAGCTCGCCGACCGCTACCTCCCGTTGCCTGAGCTACCCGATGCGCGCTACGAGTGCATCGACGGGAGGTTGGTCATGACGCCCGCCGAGGTCGGCACGAACAGCTACGGCGAGATGAAGCTCGCCCGGCTGATCTCACCCTCTGCCGAGGCCCACGGCTTCTACGTCTTCGGGCAGGTGAACCTCACCTTCTCGCCGCAGCGGTGGATCCAGCCGGACGTCACCGTGCTGCACGCGCTGCCGAAGACGGACGAGGAGGATCGCTGGATCCCGGCCCACCTGTGCACCATGGCCGTGGAGTTCGTCTCCCCCGGCAGCCGCCGGCAGGACTTCGTCGACAAACCGATGCGCTGCGCCGAGGGTCGGGTGCCCTACTTCATGCGGGTGGAGATCTCCCGCCGGCTGCGGCACGTCGCGGTGGAGCTGTTCACCCTCGGTAAGTTCGGCGGCTACGACACGCTCGCCAAGGCGGTCAGCGGCGACCGACTCCGCGCCGACGAGCCGTTCCCGATCGACTTCGACCCGGCCGACCTGCTGCCCTGACCGGTTCGGCGGCACCACCTCGGCGCCCGCCTCGCGTAGGGTGCGCAGCGTGGGAAGAATCGACGAGCTGGCCGACCGCTACGTCGCCGAGTGGGCGGCGCTGAGCCCGACCGGCGCCACCTATGTCGGCATCGCCGGCCATGACGACAAGTTCGACGACCTGTCACCGGACGGGTACGCCGCGCGCGCCGAGTTGGCCCGACGTGCCCTGGCCGAGCTCGACACCATCGAGCCGGAGACGGAGGCCGAGCGCACCGCGCGCGAGGCGATGCAGGAGCGCCTCGGTCTCGAACTGGACCTGTACGACGCCGGCGAGACCACCAGCGAGGTCAGCGTCATCACCAGCGGGCTGCACGAGATCCGGATGGTCTTCGACCTGATGCCCACGGACGGGGAGCAGGCCCGGGCCAACCTGGCCGCCCGGCTGAACCTCTTCCCGCACGCGTTGGAGGAGTACAAGACCACGTTGCGCGAGGCGGCGGCGGCCGGGCGGGTCAGCTCGCGTACCCAGCTGATCGAGGTGGCCAAGCAGTGCGACGTCTGGGTCGATCCGGACGGTGACAACGTCTTCCACGGGCTTGTCGAACGGCTGGGCGAACAGGGCCCCCTCGGCTCCGAGCTGCGCCGCGGCGCGGCGGCGGCCACGGCGGCGACCGCCGAGTTCGGCCAGTTCCTGCGCACCGAGCTGGCCCCGCACGGGCGGGAGAAGCAGGCCGCCGGCCGCGAACGCTACGAGCTGGCCTCCCAGTACTTCCTCGGTGCCCGCATCGACCTCGACGAGACGTACGCCTGGGGGTTCGCCGAGTTGGCCCGGTTGGAGGCCGACATGCGGACGGTGGCCGCTCAGATCGCCGGTCCGAGCGCGACCATCGACGAAGCCGTGGCGACGTTGGACGCCGACCCGGCGCGCACCATCCGGGGTCGGGACGCGTTCCGCGACTGGATGCAGGAGTTGGCCGATCAGGCGATCAGCGACCTGCACGGCACCCATTTCGACATCCCCGAGCAGGTCCGGCGGATCGAGTGCATGATCGCGCCGACCAGCGACGGCTCGATCTACTACACCGGCCCGAGCGAGGACTTCACCCGGCCGGGTCGGATGTGGTGGGCGGTGCCGCAGGGCCTGACGGACTTCTCCACCTGGCGGGAGGTGACCACCGTCTACCACGAGGGGGTTCCCGGCCATCACCTCCAGATCGGCCAG
The DNA here is from genome assembly GCF_027497295.1 of Verrucosispora sp. WMMC514. NCBI lineage: Bacteria > Bacillati > Actinomycetota > Actinomycetes > Micromonosporales > Micromonosporaceae > Micromonospora > Verrucosispora sp. WMMC514. Next base: position 2,074,026 of record NZ_CP114906.1, read on the forward strand.
ACCGCAGTCCGGGCCGATCTGCTCAACCGCTGGCAGCGGCTGCTCTGCTGGGTCTCCGGGCACGGCGAGGGTTGGGCGTTGTACGCCGAGCGGCTAATGGAGGAACTGGGCTACCTGGACGACCCGGGCAACCGGCTCGGCATGCTGGACGGTCAGGCGCTGCGGGCGGCCCGGGTGATCGTGGACATCGGCATGCACCTGGAGCTGGAGATTCCCAAGGACAACCCGTTCGACTTCCATCCGGGTGAGCGCTGGACCCCGGAGCTTGGTTGGGAGTTCCTGCGGGCGCACTGCCGGGTGCCGGACGAGATACTGCGCTTCGAGCTCAACCGCTACCTGGGTTGGCCGGGGCAGGCGCCGTCGTACAAGGTGGGCGAGCGGATCTGGCTTCAGGCGCGGGAGGACGCGAAGGCCCGCAAGGGCGCCGACTTCGACCTGCGGGAGTTCCATCGCCAGGCGCTCGACCTCGGCGGGCTCGGTCTCGACCCGCTGCGCCGTGCCCTGGCCCGCCTCTGACACCTGTGCGGTCGGTTGGTCTGGCGGATGACGGGCCGGACACCCGAGTGTCGATGTCCGCAGGGGGGGCGGGCCGACGGCCCGCCCCCCGACATCACTTCTGGTGCTACTGCTTCTCCGACTCGCCCTGTGCCGCCCGCTGGCTCGGCACCGTGGGCTCCTCGGACTTCCAGTTGGTCGAGGCGGGCGGGATCTCGTCGGTCAACGGCCCACCCTCCCGCGCGTCGTCCCGCACCGGTGGCTGGTCGACGCGGGTCGGCGCCGGGTCCACGGCGGCGTGCCTGGCCACCGTGGCCGGCCTACGGCTACGGGAGACCAGCAGCCCGACCAGGATCAGCACCAGGCCCAGCACGGCGAGACCGAGCGGCGCGAAGACACCGAGGATGTTGAGCTGGTTCCGGCTCTCCTTGGCCCGGTCCACCGAGGACGCCACCGTCTCCTCGTTGTAGGAGAAGTCGGCGTCGAGCAGCGTCACCGGGGTGCCCGTGTTCGGCACGAGCACCTTCTTCTGCTGCTCCCGGACCTTCAGGTAGGAACCGGTGACCGGGTCCACCCAGACCGTACGGGTGTTGCTGTAGACGACGTCACCCGAGGTGGAGCCGGGCGCGAGCGCGCCGAGCAGCAGTCCCACCCGGTCGGTGGCCAACGGCAGCTTCTCGTCGGTGATGACCTGCTCGTACCGGTACGCCTCGACGCCGTTGACGTCCTCGGTGCCCTTGAACTCGGCCATCCGGGTCTGCCGCAGATCCCGGTCGAAGACCTCGTAGTTCTCCTTGGCGGAGTTGAACGGGAACTTGTAGACCTGGCCGGCGAAGGCGACCTTCTCCGGCGTGCCGCTCTCGTCGAGGAACTGCTCGTTCCAGTCCACAGCCGCCGCGGAGACCCGATCCAGCGCCAGCTCGGCGCCGTACGCGCTGACCAACGCCTTGGTATCGGTCCGCTCGACGGTCTGGCCGACCCGCCAGACCACCGCGTCACCGGCGAGGTCACCGCTGAGCGCCGCGGTCTTGGCGCGCTCCGGGGTGACCTGGACGGTCGACTTCAGATCCGTCTGATCGACGATGTCGACCGCACCGTTGGTGATCTGTAGGAACGTCGCCCCTTTGGCCTCGGCCACCGACGTCGACGAATCGAGGTCGTAGGGCAGTTTGGTCATCGCGGGCTTGACGACGAACACCAACCCGGCGGCCAGCGCCAGGAGCAGGACGCCGCCGCCGAACAGCACGGCACCCACGGCGCGGTGCTTCATGTTTCCTCCCTGAGGAGCTCAATATCGTCGATGTCAATCAGTGGGATGGCCGCGAGGTTACTACCAAGTCACATAGCCACGCGACCCCCGGTCAGCTCTGATTTCTCCACCGCACCGGGCTGCCGTTCACCGGCCCTGCGCAGTACGAGCACGAAGTTCCACGCCGCCACCTCCCGGACGCCGGGCACCCGGATCACCCACCGCGCCCACCACGGGTGATAGCGCGGCAACGCGTCCAGCACCTCGACGTCGCGGTTGCCCCGCGCCCACCGCAGCGTGTCCGAGATCGAGACCGGGAACAGCGTCTCCCGGTAGCGGTTCTTGGGCGGCCGACCCATCCGCCGCTCGTAGCGCCGGCGGGCCCGGTTGCCGCCGAGGTAGTGCCAGGGCGCGGTCTCGTGGCCACCCCACGGCGACAACCAGGGGGTGTAGGACACGAAGATGAGCCCGCCGGGCCGGGTCACCCGCACCATCTCGTCCAGCATCCGGGGTGGCTGGGCGACGTGTTCGACGACGTTCGACGAGAACGCCACGTCCACGCTGCCGCTACGGATCGGCAGTGCCGTGCCGCTGCCCCGCAGCATTCCCGCCACCGACCCGCCGGCCGCGGAGAAGTCCCCGACGTCCGGGTCCAACCCGAGGTAGCGGGCACCGGCAGCTCGGAAGGCGGCCGCGAAGTATCCCGGGCCGCCGCCCACGTCGAGCAGTGTCCGGCCGGCCAGCTCGGTGTAGCCGGACACCTGACGTACCGAGTCGGCGGCCAGCAGTCCGTAGAAGTGGTCGGGGTCGGTCTGCTCCACCAGGAACGCCCGGAACAGGGCCACCGACCGGCGCAGGGAGGCGAATCGGCGTCGCTCCGCCCGCCGCGTACGGTCGTCCGCTGCCGTCACCGCGCCACCGTCCCGTCCTCGTCCTCACCCCGGCCGACGGCCGCCTCCGGCGGCCCACCGGACGTGCCCGGCGTCACATCATGCGGGATGGTCGGCTCGGGGCGTACACCGGGGACCGGGACGACCGCGGCGACCACCGCGCCGATCGCGACCAGCATCGCCGCCTGCACCCACGACCGGTAGGCCCAGTCCTGTCCGTGGCCCTGCAACCGACCGGCCACGGCGGTCACGGTGGCCACGGTCAGGCCGCCGAGCACCACCACCGGCAGCGCGCGTACCGCCAGTTGTCGCAGCAGCATCGCGGCCAGCACGATGGCCACCGGAAGCACCCCGCCCAACACGGCGAGCAGCACCACCAGCAGCACCCCGATCACCCAGGCGGGAGCCTCCGCCGCGATGGCGTCCGCCGCGTCCCCGCCCGGCACCGCGGCGTCCCCGTCGGTCGTCGTCCGGCGGCGCACCGGCCAGGCGGCCAGCACCAGCACGGCCGCCACCGCCACCGCGCCGGCCGCCAGACCGCCCCGGTACGCCCGGTCAGGGGCGAAGACGAGCCGGACCTCACCACCGGCGCCGGCCGGCAGCACCCAGGCCTGCTGCCACCCGTCCGCCCGGGAACTGGCCAGCGTCTTTCCGTCGAGAGTGGCCGTCCAACCGGCGTTGGCGTTCTCCGGCACCACCAGCAACGCCTGCTCACCGGCGGCGACCCGGACGGTACGGTCGGTCGCCGCCCAGTCGAGCACCGTCACCTCCCGGTGCCGGGGCCCGGGGCGCGCCTCGGCCTCCGGCCGCAGCGTCGCGTCCTGCACGACGAAGCCCGCCGACGGCGACGTGGCCAGCCGCTGTCCGCCCGCCGGCAGGTCCAGCACCGCACCGTCCTCGCCGCAGATGCCGACCGGCACCGGCCGTCCGGCCAGCACGTCCGACAGGCTGGCCGAGATCGAGGTGTCGTACCGGAAACCGCCCAACTCGACGGTCGGCCCGTCACCGCAGCGCTCCACCACCACCGCATCGGTGTCGACCGGGCTCAGCAGGCTCGCCAACGCCGGGATCTCCACCTCCGCGATGCCGGCCGTGGCGGGCCAGCCGTTGCCCCGCAGATCCGCCAAGCGCTGCTCGGTCTCCCGCACCACGATCTCGAGCCGGTCGGTACGCACCGCCGGGAAGCGGACCGTCCCGTCGGCCTCGACCGACACCCGCACCTCGCGGCCGGGCGTGTGGATCTCCACCTGTCGTGGCAGCGATCCGATCGGCAACTCGCTCCCCCGCAGCCGCAACCGGTCGACACGACGCTCGCCGGACCAGCTCAGCGTCAGGGTGGGACGCAGGTCCCCGGTGCCGGCCAGCCAGGCCGTTCCCGGGTCACCGTCGATCGCCGCGTACCCGGCGACCGCCGGGTCACCGCTCAGCCGGGACGACGAAGCCGCCCGTACCTTCGTACCGGACAGCGTCAGCTCACCACCCGGCCGCGGCACCGCCGTCAGCTCCAGCCGATAGGTGCCGGCGGCCGGGTTGCGGAACAACCGGTCCAGGCCCAGTGGTTCCTCACCGACCCGCGCGAGGAACCGGTCGCAACGGATCACCGTGCCGTCCGGCCGGGTGGACGCCCCACCGGAGCCACCGGCGGGCACCGCCTCCGGGCCGGTCCGCCGCGCCGGATAGCACGCCGGGCGGTCCGCCGGCCCACGGCTGAACGCCCAACTGACCGGTGTCGACAGGTCGTCCGGCAGATCCGCCGGGGCCCGCAGCGCGCGGCGTGGTTCGGTGTCCGGAATGGACATCTCCTCGATGCCGACGGCACCGTCGAGGCGGCCGCCGGCCACCGACAGCACCGTCACCCGGATCCGGCTGGTGGGGCCGGGCAGCGTGTAGTACGAGTGACCGCCCAGCGTGGGCGCCACCTCATGATCGACCGAACCCCGGTCCGTGGTGAGCCGGAACCGTTGCACCGGCCAGCCCACCGCCAGGTCGCTGACGAACGCGAGTCGCACGCTGTCGACCTGGCGAGGGGTGTCCAGATCCACCTGGAGCCACTGTTCGACCGGCCCGACCAGCGGTGCGGAGTGCCAGGCCGTGCCGCGTTCCCCGTCGATGGCGGCGAACGGCAGGTGCGACGGGTCGGCCGGGCCGAAGCTGTCCACGAAGCTCGCGGCCGACGACGCCGTCACCGCACGGATGCCCTGGTAGGTCGCGGTCGTCTGGTGCTGCTCGCCAGGGAAGGGCAGCACGTCGAGGGCGACCCGGCGCTGTCGTCCTGCCTCGTTCGCGGTCAACGTCTGGGAGAGGTTGTCCCGGACCCGACCGATGTCGCGCTCCCGGCGGCGTAGGCCGTCCGTGACGATCCACCGGTCACCCACCGCGTCGTCCGGAGACGTGGCCCGGTCACCGGCGAGCACCACGGGCCGGTCCCGTTCCACCACCCCCTGTTCCAGCAGGGGAAGCAGCGACTCCGGACCGCCGCTGACCGTCGGCACGTCGGCGGTCAGCACCGCCGAGGCCGGCGGCACCGGCCGCCGCACCTCGTACACCTCGATCGCCGGCGGGGAGCCGGCACCGTCGTCCACCGGGCTGCCGAGGGTCCGGGACAGCGCCTCGGTGGTGCCGAAGGTGGCCACCCGGGCGATACCGGGCGAGTCGGCCAACGCCCGACGCAGCACCGTCACCGGCGGCGCGTCGACCTGGGTCCGGTCGAGGTCGTTCCGCAGCAACAGGTGCCGGAAGCCGGAGCGGGCGAGCAGGTCGGCCAGGCCGGCCGAGCCCCGGCCGCTGGCCAGTACCTCCTCGACGCTGTCCATCATCCGGGTGTTGCCCGCCGACCCCAGCGGGATCTGGTTGCGCACCGCCCACGGCGCCTCGGCCAGCGCCTGCAACGGCTCGTCGACGGTGCGTCCCCAGTCGTACTGTCCGAAGCCGGAGCCGGGCACCACCAGCGTGCGGGCCAGCGCGTCGCGGTCGGCCAGCCAGGTCGCCGCCGATCGCCAGTGCGGCGGCAGGTCGGACCAGCCGGGGCCGGGACGCAACAGGCCCAGCCACGCCGGTGCGGCCGCACCCAGCACGAGCAGCAGCACCGGCACGAAGACCAGCGGACGCAGCCGGATCCCGGGCCGGCGGCGGGCCAGGGCGTGATGCATCCGGGTGGCCACCGCGTCGACACCGTGCGCGAAACCGAGCATCAGCGGCAGCCGCAGCACCGGGTCGAGCTTGTGCACGTTGCGGAACGGTGCCAACGGGCCGTCCAGCAGATCACGGACCACCCCGGAGAGCGGACTGTCGACCGCCCCGACGTAGCCGATGGTGAGCAGGGTCAGCCCGGTGAGGAACCCGGTCACCAGGAAGCGCCGCTGCGGCAGCAGGTTGCCGGCCAGCCCGGCCAGCCCGATCAGCGCCACCACCGCGGTCAGCGCCATCAACACCGGATGGTCGATCAGCAGCCAGCCCGCCGGCCACCACGGCTCGCCCTGCACGATGTACGCGACCCACTGGTTGGTGCCGCGTACCGCCTGGAACAGGGAGGCCACCGCGGTGGTCGTGGTGGACGACTCGATGTAGTCGAGGAAGGGGAGGCTGTACTGGCCGAGCAGCAGCAGCGGCACGATCCACCACAGGCAGACCCCGACGACCCCGACGCACCACCAGGCGACCAGCCGTACGTGCTGCGCGTCCCACCGTCGGGTGAGCAACCAGACGCCGGGCAGCAGCAGCGCCATCAGCACCACCGCCGCATTGATTCCACCCATGCCGAGCACGGCCAGGGCGGAGAGCGCCGCCGCCCGGCGCGGAGAACCGATCCGGCGTACGGTCACCAGCGGCAGCAGCACCCAGGGCAGCATCGAGGCGGCCAGTGTCTCCGAGGAGAGCGCGCCGACCTCGGTGAGGATCCGCGGAGCCAGCGCGTAGCCGAGCGCCGCCGCGTACCGCGTCGGTTCGGTGCCGATGTGCAGCGCCCGGGCCAGCCGCAGCAGCCCGTAGAAGGCGGCGACCAGCAGCAGTGTCGTCCACAGCCGCTGCGTGATCCAGGGCGGTACCCCCAGCCACTGCCCGGCGGCGAAGAACGGTCCCATCGGGAACAGGTAGCCGTACGCCTGGTTCTGTAACTCACCCGAGGTGGCTTCCGGGTTCCACAGGTGCAGCGCCCGGGCCATGAAGTGGATCGGGTTCGCGGCCAGGTCGAGTTTGGTGTCGAAGGTGACCTGACCGGGTCGCTGGCCGAAGGCGATCGCGGTGAGCAGCAGCAGCGACAGCACCGTGCCGGGCGAGCGGCGCAGCCGCGCCGGAATTCCCCTCATCGGCGGCACTCCGGCGGCAGGCAGCTCAGGTCGGCCAGTGCCGAGAAGAAGATGCGCCGCATCCCGCCCGGCTGCTCGGTGACGAAGACCCGCCCGCCGGTGACCTTCGTGATGGCCTTCAGCTCCTCCGGGTCGATGTCCGCACCGAGACCGATGAAGATGATCGGCAAGGGGCGGCGTGGTTCCTGCAACCGCTTGAGTTCGGCCAGGAAGTCGGCGCGGCCGATGCTGTCGTCGTCCTCGTTGCGCCCGTCGGTCATCACCAGCACCAGGTTGATCCGGCCCGGCGTCCAGTTGCGGCGCGCGTCGCGGTACGCGGCCAGCGTGCTGTCGTACAGTCCGGTGCCGCCCTGCGGCTTGACCCGGATCTCGGCCAACGCCTCGGTCAACCGTTTGCGCTGGCTACCCAGTGGGCGAACCGGCAGGATCTCGCGGTGGTCCCGGTCACCGTCGACCTTGGTGGAGAAGGCCCAGATGCCGAGTTCGCTGTTGTCCAGCAGCAGCGCCGCCCCCTCCCGAGCGGCCCGCACCGTGGCGTCGAGTCGGGTGCCACCGGCGGGTACCGGCGCGGCCATCGAACCGGAGATGTCCAGCAGGGTGAGGATCCGGGCGCTGCGCTGGACGCCGCTCCAACCGGTCAGCACGTCGCTGACCGTCTGCTCGGCTGGCAGCGGCACCGGCCGACGTTCCTCGGCCCGCAGCCGGTCGTCATCCGGCATGGCCGGCGGGAAACCGGCCGCGGTCCGGAAGCCGTAACCGGCGAACACCTCCCGGGCCTCGCCGGTCAGCAGCGTGTCGAGGAACGCGCCAGCAGCGTCACGGGCCCGCCCCTGCGCGGCGGGCAGCACCACGTACGGCAGGTCCAGCCAGGGCACGTCGACCTCCGGGTACGCCGCCACCAGCTTGCCGCTGGCCGCCAGGGCGTTGTGTTCCAGCACCGCCTGTTCGCTGGCGGCGACGACGCTCACCCGGCCGGGCAGGTCCTGGTTCGGGGTCAACGAGCTGGTTTCCTCGGCCGGGCTGAAGGTCCGCTCGGCGAGCCGACGCAACGTGGCCGCCACGGTCGCGGCCGAGTCCCGGTTGTCGTCGGCCAGTGCGCGGGCGCCGAGCAGGGCGCCGACCCCGGCCGGGTCGGCCGCCGGATCGGGCAGCCCGACCTGGACCGCTTTCGCCCGGGTACCCAGGAGCGACGCCCAGTTCAGCGGCTTGTCCGGCCAACCGGATCGCCGTGCGATCCGGTCGGTGACGGCCAGCACGACCGGGGTGCTCGCCACCGACGTGCCCTGTCCGGGTACCTCGAAAGCACCAGCGGCACGGGCCCGGCGCAGCCAGAACGTCGACTCCGGCAGCCACGCGTCGGCCACGTCGCCGTCGTCGGCGAGTTCCCGGGTGACCGCCACCGACGGTCGGGCCCGCACCTCGACGGAGACGCACGGTTGGCTTCCGGCGTTGGCTCGGGCCACCCGGTCGAGGGCCGGGGCGATCACCGGAGCGGCCACCACTCGGAGCCGGACCTGTTCGACACAGGTCGGGGTGCCCCGATCGGCCCGGATGTACGACGCCGCCGCCCAGCCGGCGAGCAGCAGCGCGAGGGCGGCACTGAGCAGCACCACCGGTGAACGGCGGGACAGGACGCGCGCCGGCGCGGGACGGTCGGCAACCACCGCCGCCTCACCTCCTCGTCACGCCTGCGGACGATGTCCCACCGCAGGTCACAACACCTGCCGCGACGACATCGGGCACCAGACGCCGGGCATCGCACGCGGTCGCGCTGCACACCCTGCCAAGGTTTCGGCCCGTCGGCAAACCCCTCGTCCCCGACCCGTTACCGGATCGTCGCCGCCAGATCTGCCCATTGCGCAGCCGGGCCGGACCGCCCTAGGGTGGCGCGATCGTGCTCACTTACTCACCAGTAGGAGCAGCGTGGACAACACCGACACCCCCTCCCGCCACGTCCTGTTCCTCAACTGGCGAGACACCACCAATCCCGAGGGCGGCGGCTCGGAGGTCTACATCGAGCGGATCGCCGCCGAGTTGGTCACCTTCGGTCACCGGGTGACTCTGCTCTGTGCCGCCCACGACAACGCCGGGCCGGCCGGGACCACCGAATCCGGCGTACGCGTGCTGCGGCGCGGTTCGCGGATGACCGTGTACCTCCGGGCGGCGCTGGTCTGCCTCGCCAGCCGGTTCGGCCTGGGCCCGCTGAGCCGACGAGGTCTCGGCCGACCGGACCTGATCGTCGACGTCTGCAACGGCGTGCCGTTCTTCGCGCCGCTCTACGCCGGGCGGCCGGTCATCGCGCTGGTCCACCACGTGCACCGGGAGCAGTGGCCGGTGGTGTTCGGACCGTGGATGTGCCGACTCGGCTGGTGGATCGAATCCTGGCTCGCGGTACGGCTCTACCGGCGGTGCCGCTACGTCACGGTCTCCGAGGCGACCCGCGCCGAGCTGGCGACCCTCGGCGTCGACGCCGAACGGATCGACGTGGTACCCAACGGAACCCCTCCGGTGACCGGTCCGTCCCTGCCCCGCACCCGCAACCCGTCGCTGCTGGTGCTCGGCCGCCTGGTTCCGCACAAGCGGGTCGAGATCGCCCTGCGTACGGTCGCCGAACTCGCCGCGGAGCTGCCCGAGTTGGAGCTGGTGGTGGCCGGGCAGGGGTGGTGGGAGGAGCCGCTGCGCGAGCGATGCGCCGCCCTCGGCATCAGCGACCGGGTGCGGTTCACCGGCTTCGTCAGCGAGGAGGAGAAGCACGCCCTGCTCTGCTCGGCCTGGCTCGCGCTCACCCCGTCCCTCAAGGAGGGCTGGGGCCTGACCATCGTGGAGGCGGCCGCCCGCAGCACCCCGACCGTGGCCTTCAGGTACGCGGGCGGGGTCGCCGAGGCGATGGTCGACACCGAGACCGGCCTGCTGGTCGACGACGAGCGGGAGTTCACGGCGGCCGTTCGGGAACTGCTCGCCGACGACGTCCGACGCAAGGCGATGGGCGAGGCGGCCCTGTCCCACGCCGCCCGCTACACCTGGACAGCGACCGGCGCCCGGTTCGCACAGCTGGTCACGGCGGCAACTCCGCGCAGCGGCTGATCAGCCGGGCACCCGAACGATCCTGGACACGACGAAAGGCGCCCGCGTACTGCGGGCGCCTTCGCGCCGTTCGAGGTCAGCGCGTGCCGTACAGCGGGGCCTCGGTCTGCTCACTCACCTTGGTGTTGGCAGCCTCCTTGGCGGACGGGCTGAGCACGTTCGCCAGACCGACGCTGCCGAGCATGCCGAGCACGACCCCGAGTACCCCGACGGCGACGAACGCGGGCAGGTTCCTCATCCACCTTCTCCTTCCGCGGGACTCGCGTGCCGGGACGCTACCACGCGGTAGCACAATCGCGCAGTGCCCGAAAAAACGAGGACCAGCACCACCGTTCCGGCCAACAGGTGCGCCAGGCCCACCGGGCCGGGACGGCTCGGCCGCGCCGCCGGACGCCACGCCGGATTCTCGTACAACGTCAGCTCGGCACCGGCGTACACCGGCCGCAGTCCGGCCAGCGTCGCCGGGTCCGGGGTCGGGCCGGCGGCGCGCTGCACCAGCACCCAGCGCGGGCCGGCCGCGGCCACCGGCTCGCCGGCCACCAGCAGCTCACGCAGCCGGGCGGCGCGCGGGTCCTCACCGGCGACCGCGGTACCGTCCACCCGCAGCGTGTCGTCGATCAGGACCGGCACGCCGAGGTAACGAGGCGCCGGATCGATCACCACCCGGCCACCGTTCCACGCGTAGCTCTGATACTCCTGGAACGGCAGCGACACCACCTCGCCCGGCCGCTCGTCGACGAGCCGCGCCACCGTCTCCCAGTCCGCCGGCCACGCCACCGGCCGCAGCCGTCCCGCGCCGCCGACGGCGAGGTCGGGCAGCACCGCCAGCGGCAGCAATGCCGCGCCGGCCAGCAGCACCCGCCCGGTGGCCTGGTCGAACCGGGTCGCGAGGCGTCCCGCCAGTCGCTCCGCGCCGAGCGCTCCGGCGACCACCAGCAGCAGCACGTACGGCATCAGCAGCTTCTGCCCGTCGCGGAGCAGCCCGGCACCGGGCACGGCGGTGACCAGCCAGCCCAGCAGGCTCGCCCCACCGGGCAGCACCCCGAGCGCGGCACCCAGCCACGAGGCGACCGCCAGCAGGCCGAGCCGACCGACGACCGGCGCCGACCAGCGGCGCCACAGCACCGGCACGCCGTACCCGGCGACCGCCAGCACCAGCAGCGTCGCCACGGGTATCAGCCATCCGCCGCGGGACGCCGGGGTGGCCTGTCCGTTCCAGATTCCGCCGGTGCCGGCCAGCGCCACCAGCGGCCCCGCCCAGTTCTCCGCGCGGGCGGCGAAGACCGCCACCCCCACCGGGTCGGAGCGGCCTGAGCCCGTACTGACGAACCCGGCCACCAGCCACGGCGCGTTCAGCAGCAGCGTCGTACCAATCCCGGTCAGGGCGGTCCGGGCCGCTCCCGAGTACCGCCCGACCAGCAGCACGGTGACCACGACCAGGGCGAGCAGCCCGCCGGTCGGAGTGATCGCGGACGCCGCCGCGGCCAGCAACAGCCGACGCAGGGCACCCCGCTCGCCGTCACGCACCCCGATCGCGGCCCGCACCAGCCAGGGCAGTGCGGCGTACGCGACCAGCAGCCCCCACTGCCCGATCAGCAGCCGCTCGGCCAGGTACGGCGTCCACGCGTACCCGAGGGCGGCCACCACCCGCACCCCGACCCGCTGCGTCGGCACCAGCCGCGCGGCGCCCAGCGCGGCCAGGTAGAGAATCGCCACCAGCACCAGTCGTTGCAGCAGCCACCCGGGGAGCAGCTGCGAGACCAGCGCCACCACGGCGTCCTGCGGGACGGCCCGGGGCAGGGCCGTGGCCGGGGCGATGACCTCCCAGCTCAAGGCCGGCCGGGGCACGAAGACCATGTCGTAGCGCAGCACGTACCCGGGCAGGGCCAGCGGCGCCAGCACCACCGTCGTCACGGTGGCGGCCACCACGTGCGGCACCAGCCGTTCCCGCATCCGTCGACCTCACCACTGCCGGCGCGCGGCGATCGGCCGCGCTGGTGGCGGCCACTGTACGCGGCCGTGGTCGGGCCGATGACCATCGAACCATCCGTTGACCTGATGTAAGGCGCGACGGTCGGTGTGGCAGTGTTCCCGCCATGGCAGCGAACCCTTCCCCGCCTTCCCTCACGGTCGACCGGACCGTTGGTCCGGACGCGCCGCGCCGGGACCGGGTTGATGCGGGTTCGTCGATGCCCACGGGGGGTGCCCCGGCGGCGGAGGGCACCGGCGGTTGGCTGGGTGCGGACCGGATCCGGACGGTGGCGCTCGCGATCGTCGCCCTCAGCGTGCTGTGGCGCGCCCAGTTGGCCTCGCGCGGCTTCCTGGCAGCCGACGACTACGTGATGATCACACAGGCGGCCGAGGCCGACCTGACCGTCGGGCACCTGCTCACCCTCTACAACAACCACCTCATGCCCGCCGGCCGGCTGATCACCTGGCTGATCACCGAACACCTCGGGATGGTGTACTGGCCGTACGTGCTGCTGATGGCGCTCGGCCAGGCGATCCTCGGCATCGCCTTCCTCCGGTTGCTGCGCCGGCTGCTGCGACCGTCCTGGCTGTTGCTCCTGCCGCTCGGCGCGCTGATGTTCAGCCCGTTGACGCTGGAGGCCACGTCGTGGTGGGCCGTCGGGGTCAACATGCTGCCGATGCAGATCGCCATGGTGCTCGCGGTGAGCGCACAGGTCAGCTACGTGCAGACCGGGCGCAAGCGGCATCTGCTGACGCTGGCCCTGTCCGTGCTGCTCGGCCTCGTCTTCTTCGAGAAGGCGATCCTGGTCGTCGCGCTGGTCTTCCTGCTCACTGCCGCCCTCTACGCCGACGGCGGCTTCTTCCGTACCCTCTGGATCACCCTCCGCCGCTGGTGGCCTTCCTGGTTGCTGCTGACCGCGCTGTCGCTCGGCTTCCTCGCCGCCTACCTGATCAACTCGGAGTCCTCGCTGCGGCGGCCGACATCGGTCGGCGAGGTGTTCACCTTCCTCACCCAGATGCTCGGGTCCACCGTGATGCCGGGCCTGGTCGGTGGGCCGTGGCGATGGCTGGGGGCCGGGGACGGCGCACCGGTCGCGGCACCACCGGAACTTGGCAGGTGGGTGGCCTGGACCCTGGTCGTGGCCCTGATCGTGGCGACCGTACGCCGCCGTCGTCGCGCCGGCCGCGCCTGGCTGCTGCTCGGGGCGTACCTGGTCCTGGTGGCGGGCATGCTGGCCGCGACCCGACTCGGCTCCACGTTCAGCGGGGTCGCCGGTGGCGTGCCCCGGTATGTCAGTGACGTCGTCGTGGTGGCCGCCATCTGTCTCGGCGTCGCCGTGGTCGGGCTGGCCCGGCCGTCCCGGGGCACCAGGGAAACCGAACCGGCAAACCTCGACATCTCGCCAGCGGGACCGGAGGTCCACCCGAAACCAGCGGACGTGACGACTCCGGACCGCACCGTGGCCGTACCGAGCAGCGCCCCGACCGCACCGGACCCCGTGTCGTCCACCCCGCCGGCCGGCTCGACCACACCGGTGCTGGCCGAGTCGGTCCGGACCGGGCCACCGAGACAGGTGGTGGCGAGGCTCGGCGTCATCCACGCGGAAGCTCCCGTCGACCCCGAGCCGCAGCCCACCGCAGCAGCCGAGCCGGTGCCGTCGGTGCTGACCCCCGAACGCGTGCCGGACGGTGCGGCCGGCGCAGTCGACAGCCCGGGGCCGGTCGCCAGCCAGCACCCGGCCGGTGGGCCGGATCCGGGCGACGCCACGGCTCCATCGGCGTCCCCGCGCCAGGCCGTCGAGCAACCGGCCGAGCCGGAACGGCGACCGCTGGTCGCCGACTCTCCTCCTCCGCCCGGGCTGTTCGGTCCGCTGCCGGAGCGCTACCGGGAGGCGGTGCACGTCGTGCTCGCCCTGGTGCTCGTCGCCGTCTGTTTGGGCACCGTCTGGACCACGTCCCGGTACAGCGACGAGTGGGCGGCCAAGTCCGGCAGGTCGTACGTCGACACGGTGCGGATCGAGATGGCCAGCGCGCCGCCGGACACCGTGTTCTTCGACGGCCCGGTGCCCAACGAGGTCGTGCCCAACCTGTCCTGGCCGTACAACCTGCAGTCCCGGTTCTTCCGTGCCTTCGGCACCCGCCCCACGTTCGTGGACGAGGCCGACAACCTGTCGGTGCTGGACTCCCTCGGCCGGATCCAGGTGGCCACGGTCATCGGCAGCACCATCCAGCCGGGACCACAGGAAGGCTGCGGCTACCTCGTCTCCGGCGGGCAGAGCGTACGGATGCCGCTCAACGAGCCCCGTCAGGACTGGCACTGGGTGGTCCGGATCGGCTATCTCAGCTCGACGACCGGCACGGCGACGCTACGGCTCGGCACCGGCACCGCCGAGTTCCCGATCAAGAAGGGCCTCAACCAGCGATTCTTCCGCATCATCGGCGGCGGGGACTCGGTCGAGTTGACCGTGCGCGGGACGGACATCTCGTTCTGCACCAACGAAATCGCGATCGGCAACCCGGCACCGAAGCCCGAGTAGGCCGAGCCGGCATGGCCCAGACCACCAGCAGGGACGTCGCACGGGTGCGACTCGGCGCGGCCGGTGCCGCGGTCACCGTCGCGACCGTGGTGACCAATGCCCTGGCGTACGTCGTTCCGATGCTCGGTGCGCGCCGGCTCACCGCCGCCGACCTGGGCGCGCTGGCGACGGTTCTCGCGCTGGCCGCGATCGCGGCGGTACCCGGCTTCGGTCTGCAGATCGCGGTGGCCGCCCACCGGGCCCGCCGGGGCGCTGGTGACACCCGCCGTCTCGGGTTACGAACCGCAGCCCTCACGGCCGGGGTGACGACTGCCGCCGCACCGGTGCTGACCGTCGCCCTGCGGCTGCCGCTGGCACTCACGCTGCTGCTCGCCACCACCACGTTCGCCACCGTGCTCAGCGGCCGGTGGCTCGGCGAACTCCAGGGGCAGGAACGTTTCCTGCGGCTCGCCGCGGCGATGGTCGCGGTGGCCCTCGGTCGCTACGGGGGACTGGTCGCCGGGCTGCTGCTCGGCCGGGGGCCGGAGGTGTGCCTGCTCCTGACCACCCTGACCGGCCTGTTCGCGCTGCCGCTTTTGGCCCGTCTCGCCAGTTCACCCGAGTACCCGCGACCGGCCGACCCGGCCACGTCCGATCGCCCCGATGTCGTGACCGGGACGTCACCCGCCCGGCGCCCCGCCGGGCAGCGACTGGGGGCGCGGCAGGTGATGACGGCGTGCGGCGCGACGCTGGCGATGCTCACCATCTCGTACGCGGACCTGATCCTGGCCCGCCAACTCCTACCGGCGGCCGACTCCGGCGCGTACGCCGTCGGCGCGGTCCTCAGCAAAGGTGCCCTCTGGGCGCCTCAGGTCGTCACGCTGCTGGTGCTGCCCCGGCTGGCCCAGGGTGATCGGCGGGCCCGACTGGTGGCCCTGGCGCTGATCCTGGCGTGCGGGGCGGTCCTGGTGGTGAGTTCGGCGGTCGCCGGCGAGCTGGCCTTCCGGCTCGTCGGCGGCGCCGATTATCTGCACCTGGCAGGGACGGCGCCGATGTTCGCGGCCGTCGGGGCGCTCTACGCGGTGGTCTTCATGCTGGTGAACGATCGGGTGGCGACCGCCGCGCGATGGCCCGCCGCGCCGCTCTGGCTGGCGACGGCCGGGCTGACCGCGGCAGCCGCCCTGGTCGCGCCACGCACCGTGACGGGGGTGCTGAGCTGCTCGCTGACCGTCGCCACGCTGTCTGCCGTGGTGATGGCCTGGCTGGTGTTCGTGCGCGGTCGGCACTGACAGGCGGGACATCCGACCGTCACCAGGAGTGACAATTCGGCCTGCCCGCCACGTTGAACGGGCACGACTGGGGATCCGTGGCGACTCGGGCTCCCCGACGGTGGTTCGGTTGGCTACCGTGGTTCTCTTCCGGAGTAGGATCCCCTGGCTCCGCATGCGGTACGTCGCTAAGAGGTAGTTGTGACGCTGTACGGCGAAGAACGCCCCCCGCCGGCCGACGATCGGCCGACGGTGCAGGTGACTGCGGTCAGTTGGCCGATCGAGGAGCCGGTCCGACCGGCGCCCGTTCCGCCGGACGGCGACCGATCCCGCTCCCGCCGATTCCGGCTGCTGCTCGCCTCCGGCGTGGCCACCGCCGTGCTCGGCTCGGTGGGCGCGGTGGCGGTCTGGGCCTACGCGGGTGACGTCCCGCGCGGCACCAGCGTCCTCGGTACCGAACTCGGTGGGCGCAGCCGGACGGACGCCGCGCGGGAGCTACAGGCGCAGCTGGACCGCCGGGCGGCCGAACTCCAGGCCCCCATCCAGGTACGCGTCGGCGAGCGGACGGCCGAGATCAATCCCGCCGAGGTGGGGCTCACCGTCGACGTGGAGGCCACCGTGGCCGCCGCCGCCGCGACGAGTGCCCACGCCGTGGACCGCCTGGTCGGCTCGCGGGAGGTCGAGCCGGTTGTCTCGGTGGACGTGCCGAAGCTGGAGACCGCGCTGAAGGAGCTCGTGGGCGACCAGGGCCGGAAGATGACCATGCCGGCGATCACCTTCTCTGGTACGAAGCCGAAGGTGCGCTACCCGAAGCCCAGCCTCACCATCGACCCGGAGCATTCCGCCGAGGTCGTCAAGCAGGGCTGGTTGAACGGGCAGCCGGTGACCGTCCCGCTTGTCGAGAACCACCCGGCCACCACGGCCGAGGAGGTTGACCGGCTGGTCGCCGAGCTGGCCGAGCCGGCGGTGGCGGCACCGGTCAAGCTGACCACGGAGCGTGGTTCGGTCACCATTCCGCCGACGGCCATCGCGAAGGGCCTCCGGTTCAAGGCCGACAAGACCGGCAAGCTCACGCCCAGCGTGGACGTCAAGAAGCTGAAGGCCGCGCTCGGCAGCAAGCTCGACACCGTCGAGGTGGCCCCGAAGAACGCCACGATGAGCATCTCCGGCGGCAAACCGAAGGTGAAGGACGGACGGCCCGGCAAGCAGGTCGACACCAGCAGTCTCGGTAGCGACCTGCTCGCCGTCCTGCCGAGCGGCACGGATCGTACGGTCTCCGCCGAGCTGAAGCCGGTCGAGCCGAAGCTGACCGCCGCGAAGCTCCGCAGCCTGGGGATCAAGGAGAAGGTGTCGTCCTTCACCACCAACTTCACCGGCGGGCTCTCCTCGCCCCGTAGCCAGAACATCGTGACGATCGCCAACGATGTGAAGGGCACCGTGGTCCTGCCCGGCGAGACGTTCTCGCTGAACGGTCACACCGGCGAACGCGGCTACGCCCAGGGCTACCGGGACGCGCCGGTGATCCTCGACGGCAAGTTGGTGCCGGGCGTCGGCGGCGGCACCTCGCAGTTCACCACGACCCTCTTCAACGCCTCCTACTACGCAGGCTTGGAGGACGTCGAGCACAAGCCCCACTCGTACTACTTCAGCCGGTACCCGGCGGTCATCGAGTCGACCATCTTCTGGCCCAACCTCGACTTCAAGTTCCGCAACAACACCGAATACGGCGTGCTGATCGACACCTCCTACACCGGCAGTTCGGTCACGGTGTCGATGTGGAGCACGAAGATCTGGGACAGCGTGAAGACCGAGTACGGCCCGCGGCGGAACATCACCTCGCCGAAGACCGTCTACCTCGAACCGGGCCCGAGCTGCATCCCCGCCAACGGCAGCCAGGGCTTCACCCAGGACGCGTTTCGGGTGATCAAGAAGGACGGCAAGGTCGTCAAGCGGGAGAAGTTCAGCTGGACCTACAGTGCGGAACCCCGCTTCATCTGCGCCAAGAAACCCGCCTGACGTCCACCGGGCGCCAGCTCGGTCACGGCCCCGCCAGCTCCGCGCCGGCGGGGCCGTTCCCAGTCGAGGCGCTCCGACGAGCTTCGCGACTATGCCTGACCGACTTCTCGACGGCGCCGCCTACCCAGGTCATCGGGGCCTACCCAGGTCATCGGGAGACGGCGTCGGAACCATGCGTTCTTCCTGCACCCGGATCTCCACGCGAGAGCGATAGGCAGCCGGATGCCAGATCTCCTCGAACGGGCCGATAATCGCGCCGCCGACACCGCGGCGACGAACGCGTGCTGGGCCGAGGGCGTAAGCCGGAAGGAGCCCCAACGCGTTTGAGGGCCACCCCATCAGGGGTGGCCCTCAAACGAAGAATGTCCGGCGGTGTCCTACTCTCCCACACCCTCCCGGGTGCAGTACCATCGGCGCTGGAGGGCTTAGCTTCCGGGTTCGGAATGTGACCGGGCGTTTCCCCTCCGCCATGACCGCCGTAACCTTATCAACATGTCAAACAACACCGTTCGCTGACACTATCGTGTCAGGGGTGTGTGTTTGTTTGTTGTGAGTTACACAGTGGACGCGAGCGATCGTTGTAGTCAAGTCCTCGGCCTATTAGTACCGGTCAACTGAACCCGTTACCGGGCTTACATTTCCGGCCTATCAACCCAGTCGTCTAGCTGGGGGCCTTACCCACCCGAAGGTGGTGGGATACCTCATCTTGAAGCAGGCTTCCCGCTTAGATGCTTTCAGCGGTTATCCCTTCCGAACGTAGCTAACCAGCCGTGCCCCTGGCGGGACAACTGGCACACCAGAGGTTCGTCCGTCCCGGTCCTCTCGTACTAGGGACAGCCCTTCTCAAGTATCCTACGCGCACGGCGGATAGGGACCGAACTGTCTCACGACGTTCTAAACCCAGCTCGCGTACCGCTTTAATGGGCGAACAGCCCAACCCTTGGGACCTGCTACAGCCCCAGGATGCGACGAGCCGACATCGAGGTGCCAAACCATCCCGTCGATATGGACTCTTGGGGAAGATCAGCCTGTTATCCCCGGGGTACCTTTTATCCGTTGAGCGACACCGCTTCCACACGCAAGTGCCGGATCACTAGTCCCGACTTTCGTCCCTGCTCGACCCGTCAGTCTCACAGTCAAGCTCCCTTGTGCACTTGCACTCAACACCTGATTGCCAACCAGGCTGAGGGAACCTTTGGGCGCCTCCGTTACCCTTTAGGAGGCAACCGCCCCAGTTAAACTACCCACCAGACACTGTCCCTGAACCGGATAACGGTCCGAAGTTAGATACCCGAATCAACCAGAGTGGTATTTCAAGATTGCCTCCACCCATACTGGCGTATGAGCTTCACCGGCTCCCACCTATCCTACACAAGCCGACTCAAATACCAATGTCAAGCTATAGTAAAGGTCCCGGGGTCTTTCCGTCCTGCCGCGCGTAACGAGCATCTTTACTCGTACTGCAATTTCGCCGGGCCTGTGGTTGAGACAGTGGGGAAGTCGTTACGCCATTCGTGCAGGTCGGAACTTACCCGACAAGGAATTTCGCTACCTTAGGATGGTTATAGTTACCACCGCCGTTTACTGGCGCTTAAGTTCTCCGCTTCGCCCCGAAGAGCTAACAGGTCCCCTTAACGTTCCAGCACCGGGCAGGCGTCAGTCCATATACATCGAATTACTTCTTCGCATGGACCTGTGTTTTTAGTAAACAGTCGCTTCCCCCTGCTCTCTGCGGCCATACAACGCTCCACCCGCGCGGGGCTTCACGTCTCCGGCCCCCCTTCTCCCTAAGTTACGGGGGCAATTTGCCGAGTTCCTTAACCACAGTTCGCCCGATCGCCTCGGTATTCTCTACCTGACCACCTGTGTCGGTTTGGGGTACGGGCCGCTCGAAACTCGCTAGAGGCTTTTCTCGGCAGCATAGGATCACTGACTTCACCTGAATCGGCTCGGCATCACGTCTCAACCTTCATGCACCACGGATTTGCCTATGATGCGGTCTACACGCTTACCCCGGCACAACCACCGGCCGGGCTCAGCTACCTTCCTGCGTCACCCCATCGCTTGACTACTACCCGCCAGGTTCCCACGCTCCCCAACCTCGACCCGAAGGTCTCGGCTGGTTCGGGTGGTTAGCACAACGAGGTTCGTCAGGGACGCTCCTTCGCGGGTACGGGAATATCAACCCGTTGTCCATCGACTACGCCTCTCGGCCTCGCCTTAGGTCCCGACTCACCCAGGGCGGATTAACCTGGCCCTGGAACCCTTGGTCATCCGGCGGAAGGGTTTCTCACCCTTCTTTCGCTACTCATGCCTGCATTCTCACTCGTGCCGCGTCCACAACTCGATCACTCGGCTGCTTCACCCCCGGCACGACGCTCCCCTACCCACCCACACACCTGCACACCACCCCGAAGAGTGATGCGAAGTCATTGTGTGAGTGCCACAGCTTCGGCGGTGTGCTTGAGCCCCGCTACATTGTCGGCGCGGAACCACTTGACCAGTGAGCTATTACGCACTCTTTAAAGGGTGGCTGCTTCTAAGCCAACCTCCTGGTTGTCTATGCGACCCCACATCCTTTTCCACTTAGCACACGCTTAGGGGCCTTAGCTGGTGATCTGGGCTGTTTCCCTCTCGACTACGAAGCTTATCCCCCGCAGTCTCACTGCCGCGCTCTCACTTACCGGCATTCGGAGTTTGGCTGATTTCGGTAAGCTTGTAGGCCCCCTAGACCATCCAGTGCTCTACCTCCGGCAAGAAACACACGACGCTGCACCTAAATGCATTTCGGGGAGAACCAGCTATCACGGAGTTTGATTGGCCTTTCACCCCTAACCACAGGTCATCCCCCAACTTTTCAACGTTGGTGGGTTCGGCCCTCCACACGGTCTTACCCGCGCTTCAGCCTGCCCATGGCTAGATCACTCCGCTTCGGGTCTAGAACATGCGACTCAAACGCCCTCTTCAGACTCGCTTTCGCTACGGCTCCCCCACACGGGTTAACCTCGCCACATGCCACTAACTCGCAGGCTCATTCTTCAAAAGGCACGCCGTCACCCCGCAAGGCTCCGACGGATTGTAGGCGAACGGTTTCAGGTACTATTTCACTCCCCTCCCGGGGTACTTTTCACCATTCCCTCACGGTACTCGTCCGCTATCGGTCACCAGGAAGTATTTAGGCTTACCAGGTGGTCCTGGCAGATTCACGGCAGATTTCAGGAGTCCGCCGCTACTCGGGAACACCCACAGAAGACCAGCTGCTTTAACCTACCGGACTATCACCGTCTACGGTCAGCCTTTCCAGACCATTCAGCTAACAACTGGCTTTATCACTCCTCACACGAGTGTCAGCTCGTGTAGCAGGGTCCCACAACCCCGACCACGCAACCCCTGACAGGTATCACACGCAACCGGTTTAGCCTCAATCCGCTTTCGCTCGCCACTACTCACGGAATCACTATTGTTTTCTCTTCCTACGGGTACTGAGATGTTTCACTTCCCCGCGTTCCCTCCACACACCCTATGAGTTCAGGTGCAGGTGACATCACATGACTGATGCCGGGTTACCCCATTCGGACACCCTGGGATCACAGCTCGGTTGACAGCTCCCCCAGGCCTATCGCGGCCTCCCACGTCCTTCATCGGCTCCTGGTGCCAAGGCATCCACCGTCCGCCCTTGACAACTTGACCACAAAGATGCTCGCGTCCACTGTGCAATTCTCAACAAACAACCAACCCACAACCCACAAGCCCCACACCAGACCCGACCACCGCCGGCGGTATGCGAGACCAGGCCATGCCTGGCGCCTGACAAACCCCACCAAGGATCCGTCCACGGCTCTGAAAGACCAACCACACGGGTTGTTCCTTCAGGACCCAACAGGGTGCTCTACGCCAACCACCAGCCGCACCGAAAACCCGTTCCCACCACCAACAGTGGCTGTACTAAGAGAAAATTTCGGCCGTTGCCGGCACCGACTCACCAGTGTCTCCGCCAATGAGCACCCCACCATCACACTCGGACAGCGCGGGCTCCATACCCACCTTCGCGGGATGGTGCTCCTTAGAAAGGAGGTGATCCAGCCGCACCTTCCGGTACGGCTACCTTGTTACGACTTCGTCCCAATCGCCAGCCCCACCTTCGACGGCTCCCTCCACAAGGGTTGGGCCACCGGCTTCGGGTGTTGCCGACTTTCGTGACGTGACGGGCGGTGTGTACAAGGCCCGGGAACGTATTCACCGCAGCGTTGCTGATCTGCGATTACTAGCGACTCCGACTTCACGGGGTCGAGTTGCAGACCCCGATCCGAACTGAGACCGGCTTTTTGGGATTCGCTCCACCTCACGGTATCGCAGCCCATTGTACCGGCCATTGTAGCATGCGTGAAGCCCTGGACATAAGGGGCATGATGACTTGACGTCATCCCCACCTTCCTCCGAGTTGACCCCGGCAGTCTCCCATGAGTCCCCAACCGAATTGCTGGCAACATGGGACGAGGGTTGCGCTCGTTGCGGGACTTAACCCAACATCTCACGACACGAGCTGACGACAGCCATGCACCACCTGTCACCGGCCCCGAAGGACCCCACATCTCTGTGAGATTTCCGGCGATGTCAAACCCAGGTAAGGTTCTTCGCGTTGCATCGAATTAATCCGCATGCTCCGCCGCTTGTGCGGGCCCCCGTCAATTCCTTTGAGTTTTAGCCTTGCGGCCGTACTCCCCAGGCGGGGCGCTTAATGCGTTAGCTGCGGCACAGAGAACCGGAGAGGCCCCCCACACCTAGCGCCCAACGTTTACAGCGTGGACTACCAGGGTATCTAATCCTGTTCGCTCCCCACGCTTTCGCTCCTCAGCGTCAGTATCGGCCCAGAGACCCGCCTTCGCCACCGGTGTTCCTCCTGATATCTGCGCATTTCACCGCTACACCAGGAATTCCAGTCTCCCCTACCGAACTCTAGCCTGCCCGTATCGACTGCAGGCCCGCAGTTGAGCCACGGGTTTTCACAGTCGACGCGACAAGCCGCCTACGAGCTCTTTACGCCCAATAAATCCGGACAACGCTCGCGCCCTACGTCTTACCGCGGCTGCTGGCACGTAGTTGGCCGGCGCTTCTTCTGCAGGTACCGTCACTTGCGCTTCGTCCCTGCTGAAAGAGGTTTACAACCCGAAGGCCGTCATCCCTCACGCGGCGTCGCTGCATCAGGCTTCCGCCCATTGTGCAATATTCCCCACTGCTGCCTCCCGTAGGAGTCTGGGCCGTGTCTCAGTCCCAGTGTGGCCGGTCGCCCTCTCAGGCCGGCTACCCGTCGTCGCCTTGGTAGGCCATCACCCCACCAACAAGCTGATAGGCCGCGAGCCCATCCCAAGCCGAAAAACTTTCCACCCACAAACATGCGTCCGCAAGTGAATATTCGGTATTAGCCCCGGTTTCCCGGGGTTATCCCAAAGCCTAGGGCAGGTTGCTCACGTGTTACTCACCCGTTCGCCGCTCGAGTACCCCGAAGGGCCTTTCCGCTCGACTTGCATGTGTTAAGCACGCCGCCAGCGTTCGTCCTGAGCCAGGATCAAACTCTCCAACAAAAACCTGGAAAATCCATCCCAGCAACAAACCAAATTGTTGCCAAAGGAATCCAAACCAACCAGAAAAACTGGCCAGCCCGGGAATCAAACAAAACTTGGCACTGGCTTATCAAGCACCCTGTTGAGTTCTCAAAGAACAACCACACACCATCCGAAACCCACACCGTGGATCCCATCCGGGGCACCACACCCGACCACAACCGCACCGGGCACTTTTACTACGTTACCTCACCCTCTGCGGCGAGTCAAACCGGCTTGTCCCGGTCCGTCACGCTTCAGGCGGTTCGGCGCCCGCGAACGAGCGCAGCGGTTGCCCGCTTGACTCGGTCATCGGATTTGGCAGGCCGGCCGCTGCGGTTGCCCGCAGGCTCGCCCGGTTCCCTGCCGGTCGTAAACCTTACCCGGTCGGTTCCGCCCCACCAAATCCGCCCCTAGGCGGCCCGGCAGAGCCCCACCCGGCCGTGCCCACAGAGGAGATCCCCGGTGGACCCGGTACCTGGCGGATTGTGACTCTCAGAGCTTTCGCCCTGTTTGCCCCTTCCGCGCTGGCAGAGAGAAAGTTACGCGTCCGGCGGATTGATCGTCAAATCGGCTGGGCGCGGCCCCCGTCACACTGACACCTGAGCCTGACGCGGCTGCTCCGGCTCTGCCGGGTGGAGCACGGCCGGGCCGACCGACCGTGACTCACGGCGTACCGCGTCGGTGTGCCCGCCACCCCCGCAGGCCCAGCAGACCCACGGCCGTACCGATAGCCAACGACGCCGCGATGAGCAGTGCGTGCACCCAGAGGAAGCCCGTCGCCGGCCAGTCCCCGACGACCCCGCTCGCCCACGACCTCGGGTCATTCCAGATGGCCACCGCGAACCTCGGCCAGATCACCCAGTTCCAGATCCCCACTCCGGCGAGGAACACTGCCCAGCCGCGTGACAGCACCATGGTCGGCGAGTATGCCAGCGGCTGGACCGGGACATCGGCGAAAGCCTCCGATCGGTACGGTGGGTCGCATGAGTCCGCTGCTGAGCCGCACCAACGCGGAGGCGCATCTCTACCTGGATCTGCACCCCTGCACCTGCGGGGAGACGCGTTTCCCGCGAGATAGTGCGGTCGTGGTCCTCGACGACGGCGACCTGGCCAGCCGGTACACGGGTACCTGCGCCGGCTGCGGTCAGGAACGGGAGTTCCTCTTCCGGCTGCCACCGACGGCCACTTCCGCCGGCGGCGGATTTCGCTACGGCGGTGACGAACCCTCACAGCTGCTCGACCCAGGAGAGTGGCTGTGGGTCTCCGACGCGTACGCCGGACAGGTGCCGGCCGACCCCGGTGCCGGCGAGGCAGGGCAGCGAGCCCGAGCAGCGCTGACCCGAGCCGTGGCCGCCCTCGACGAGGTCGCCAAGTTCATCCCACCGGACGGGGCCGTTGTCCCGGCGGACGCCTTCACCAGCGACCGCGGCCGGCAGCTGTACCAGCGCGAGCCCGGACGGTTCCGGCGGGACCGACTCACCGCCGTCCGCGACGCGTACGCCGGGATGCTCGCGCGGCTCGTCTGACGCACCGCCGCCGCGGCTACCTCGGCCCGGCCTCGTAGTTGCGAGGGTCGGTGAAGGTTCCCGGCGGCAGCAGCTGAGCCGGCGGCAGGTCGTCCAATTCCACCGGGGTCAGCCGGCCGATCAACTCCCACATCGACCAGGCGACCGCGCGGAGCTTCCGTTCCCGAGTGGATGAGGCTGCTGGTCCGGATGGGCCGACCAGGTCAAGCTCGTGCACGAAGTAGACCATCTCATCACCTGCCTTCCCGACCGAGACCACGAGCAGTCCACCGGACGGATTGGCGATCACCAACCAGTCCGGCGACAGCCAAGGGTCCCGGTGCACGCGCTGAGCATGCACCAGGTCGATCGGTGGGTGACCGGGATGCACGCCGAACAGCGGGCGCTCCGGCAACAGGGAGAACGGTTTACCCGGAACGTGGTGTTCGGTCTCGGGCTCGGCACCGTTGGTCTGGCCGAGCCAGCGGCGGTAGCTCACTGGAAGTCGAACCCCGAGCGCAGCCTCCAGCGACTGGAGTTGGGTTTCGTCCAGTTGGCCGTACGGACGCAACCGCGCTCGCTTCCACAACCGACCGGTCGGCGGTTCCATCACCTCGTTCTCGTCCACCCTGCGGACGGTGACCTCCCAGTCGTCCGCGCTGGACATGTCGAGATCCGCGAAACGCCAGGTCTCCTCGCCCACCGGGAAGGTCTCACCGAGCGTGACCTCGTGGGCGAAACTCTCGTCGCGCTGGAACGGCATGACGATGATCTCGGCACGCACCGGCGGCCCCACGTCGACCCAGCGCACCCCGAACCGTGCTGGTCCGACGCTCGCCGTCGCGTTGCTCGGCACGGCGGCTACGTGAGTGAACGAGCGCAAGGGCCCTGCCCTCCCAGTTTCCTCAGGCACGATCAGGTCCAGCATGTCGTTCGGCGCCGGCTCGACGCGCGGGCAGGCACATCGCGTGCGAGGCGTTCATTCGCCCTCGGCGTGGACCGGCTGGCGCGGCCGGCTCCGCGCACTGCGCAACGATCGGGTCGCTCAGCGAATCGGCGGCTGTGCCGTCCACCCGTGCCGCTCTCATGGCTGCCCGTGCTCGTAGTTGGCGGGATCCGTAAACGTCCCGGGCGGGTGGATCTCGACGGGGGGAAAGTGGTCCATCTCCATCGGGGTCAGCCGGCCGATGAACTCGTACATCGACCAGGCCACCGCCCGCAGCTTCCTTTCCCGGGCGGCCGTAGCTGCCGGGCCAGGTGGGCCGACCAGGTCAAGCTCACTCACAAAATAGACGCTCTCGTTGCCCAACTCCGCCGAGACAACCAGCAGCCCACTGGCCGTATTCGCGATCACCAGCCAGGCCCGCGACAGCCAGGGGTCGCGGTATCGACGCTGGGCGTGCACCAGGTCGAACGGGGGATATTCGGGGTGGACGCCGAACAGCGGAGCCGACGGAAGCAGGGCGACAGGCATTCCGGGGATGTGGTGCGGCACCTCGGGTTGCGCACCATTGTTCCGCGCCAGCCAGACGCGGTACTCACGCGGGAGCGAGGCCCCGAGCGCGGCCTCCAGCGACTGGAGCTGGGTCTCGTCCAACTGGCCGTAGGGTCGCAGCCGTGCTCGTTTCCACAGCCGGCCGGTCGGCGGCTCCATCACCTCGTCTTTGTCCACCCGACGGACGGTGACCTTCCAGTCGTCCGCGCTGGACATGTCCAGATCCGCGAAGCGCCAAGTCTCCTCGCCAACCGGGAAGGTCTCGCCGAGCGTGACCTCGTGGGCGAAGCTCTCGTCACGTTGGAAGGGCATGACGATGATTTCGGCACGTACCGGCGGCCCCACGTCGACCCAGCGCACCCCGAACCGGGCCGGCCCGACAGGCGTCGTCGTGTTGTTCCGGACGGCGGCCACATGAGTGAATGAACGCACCAGTAACCTCCCGGTTCCCTTAGGCACGATCAGGTGTCCAGCATGTCGTACAGCGCCGGCTCGGCGGGAAGCGCGAAACCGAGCACGTCGCGGGCGATCCGTTCGGCATCCGCACGATCCACCGGTGCCGGCGTCGCCTGCCCCGGCACAACGCCACTCGCCGTCCAGTGCAGCGAGCGTCCCGGGTCGCCGACCTCGGACACCATCAGCCCAGCCACGCTACCGCCAGGCGCGAGCATGGCGAAGTAGCTGATCGCATACCGCTCGTCATCGAGATCAGTGCGACCAAGGGTGCGGTGTGGCGACGCGGGCTTTGCCGACAGGCTGGGTTGATCGATCAGCGGAGAGCCCGGGCTGGGGACGGCCTGAGGACGATCGACCATCTGCTCGACGGACACTCGGGGCGAGGGCACCGGTGGCTGGGCGTTCGCTGCGTGGCCACCGCCCCTTCGAGGCGCCGGTGGAGCGGAAGCCGGTAGCTGCTCCAGGTGCGCGCACCACGGCCCCATCAGGTCCAGCATCGCTCGCACCGGCATCGGCGATGGATGCTCCGTGTTCCATGGGTTACGTAGCTGCACCTGGCCGTTCTGTACCGCCACGATCTCGTAGACGTGCTTCGGCTTCAGCCCGTATGGCACAACGGCGAGCCCGGGATATCTCTCCTTTGGCCAGGTCGCGATAGTGATCGGGCTGCCGGCCGCGAGCAGCGTCGCCAGTCGTCGCTCGACCTCGGCCTCTCGACCCGGTGTCGTATCAAGCAGCGTCTGGCGGGCCGGCAGGCCGGTGAGCTGGGCGAGCAGCTCGGCCTGCATCAGGGCGGTGCTGCCGACGTTGAGCCGTGCGTAGCCCATCGGAGCGGCACGGTGCGGATCATCCTTGCTCTCCCACCCGCGCCAGTCGCCCTGCCACTGCTCGTGCCGCTCCTTGGTCCAGGTGCGATCCACCGCCGCGAGCGCCTTCTCCAACACCGCTGCCCACCCGACGCCGACTTCCGACTGGTCGGCATAGGCGGCCCACGAGCTGCCGAGATGCACCGGGACGTCAGGGTGCACGTTGATCCGGATGCGCCGGCCAGTCGCCGCCGACCCGTCTCCGCGCAACACAGTCTCGTGCAGCAGGACGTCCACCGTGCCGTCCGGCTGCGGCTCGAACAACTGAGGAATGCTTTCCGGCCGATGCCCGGCGAGGGCGGCCACCGTGGCCAACATCCCACAGTCGCCCAGCACGCCCTGTTGCACCTGCGCCCGTCGGGGCGTGCCGTCGTAAAGTGGTGCCGGCTTGCCCGTCGCGGGCAGCAGTGCGTGACCGTACTCGATCGGAAACTCGGGGTCTGGGTCAGGCAGCGTTACCCGGTCGGCGGTCACGGCGACCTCGTCGGCAGTCACGGTCGGGCTGACCTCGGTCTCGATGGCCGGGTCAGGCGGCATCATCAACCGCAGTGCCTCGGTCAGCGCCGTTGGTACCAGCCCCATCCGCCGCGCGTCGGACTGGTAGTGGAAGCTGTGCGTGGCGAGCACCGCCATGGCGGCGGGATTCGACCCGTACTCGACGTTGAAGGCCGCATAGGTTCGCGATCGGTCCTCGGTCAGCAGCGCGTTGCGGCCGGCTGGGGTGTTCAGGTCGTACGCGGGTACGGACCTCTCCAGGTTGAACTCCGGGGCACCTTCGAGGGTGTACGGGCGCAGGTCGAAGCGGCCGGTCAGGTCGACGTAGATGCCCTCGGTGGCGAGCCGATCGGCCAACTGTGGGTCGTGCCGGCGGACCTGGTCCAGCAGGTTCGGCGGCAGGCCGATGAGCTGCCCGGCGAGGGCGGGCATCCGGGGTAGCGAGGACTGGCTCTGCTCCCCGTGCACGGCCAACTCCCGCAACTTCGCGGCCAGCTCGGCGGCGGGCGGCGGCTGGAAGTCGGGAGCCAGCCGGCCTCGGTAGTCGATGGCGCGGAACCGCTCGACCATCGTCTGGTTGGGGTTGAACGCCAGGGCGTCGGCCACCGCCTCCGGTGTGATCACCGGCAGGCTCAGCTGCATCACGTGGGTCCACACGTCGGCAGGCAGGGCAGCGAGGCGGGCGGCCGCGTCGGGCGTACCCCAGCGGAGGCCCAAGCGGTCGACCAGGGTGTCGATCTCGGCTCGCAGGGCGAGCCGGGCGGCGGGATCGGCCTGTGCGTACCAGGCGGCCATGAGGCGCAGTTCGGCCACCCGACCCCGGTCCCGGACCGAGACGCCGGCGGGATCTATCGGCCCCTCCGCCGCGCCCTGGTCGAAGAGCCCGACGTGGGCGGTACCAGTCTCGTGCCGGGCCAGTAGTTCGGCGGCCTCGTGCGCCACCGCACGGTCGACCGCCATGTCTCCGGCACGGTCGGCGACGGTGAGGGTGAAGGTGCCGTCCAGGTTGCGGATGGTCTGTGCCACGACGCCGTCGGCCAGCGGGGCGGCGGTGACCCGGACTCGCAGCGGCGCCACACCGGACGCGCGCAGCTCGAAGGCGTCCGGGCCGACCGCCACGATCTGGTCCGCGCCGACCTGCTCAGCCAGGGTGGGTAGCACCAGCCGGGCCCGGTCCACCACGGCCGGGGCGTCGGCGGCGGGTCGGCCCTGACCGTGGAACGCCGAGCCGGGCAGCGCCGCGACGGTGCTCCGAGCCAACTCGACGTGGGCGTACCAGGGGCTCATCAGGTCGAGGAAGGCGCGCAGCGGCATCGGGGCCGGATGCTGCGCGTTCCACGGGTTACGCAGCTGCACCTCGCCGTTCGTGACCGACACGATCTCGTACGCGTGCCCCGCGACCAGTCCGTACGGTGGCTTGCTGCCCGGTTGGGCAGCGTAGGCGTCGGCCGGCCGGGTGCCGGTGATCATCGGGCTGCCGGCGGCCAACAGGGCTGCCAGTCGTGCCTCGACGTCGGCTTCCCGGCCCGGTGTCGGGTCCAGTTCACTGACCCCGGTCGGCAGGCCGGTGAGCTGGCTGAGCAACTCGGCCTGCACCAGGCGGCTGCTGCCGTTGTCCAGCCGGGCGTAGCCGAGCGGGGCCGCCTGGGTGGCGTCCACACCTGGCCGGGCGGTCCACTGTTGCTGCCACTGGTCGTGGCGCTGCTGGGTCCAGGTACGGTCGATCGCCGCGATCGCCTTCTCCAGCAGCGACGCCCAGGCCGATCCGACCACGGACTGGTCGGCGTAGACGCTGTGGCCGTTCGAGTTGGGGTGCAACGGCACGTCCGGGAAGACGGTGACCCGCAGCTGTCGACCGGTGGGCGTGATCGCGCGGTCGGGCCCACTTGTCTCGTGCAGCACCACGTCGACCGAGCCGTCCGGGTTCGGGTGGAACATCTGCGCGACGCTGTCCGGAAGTCGACCGGCGACCGAGCCGATCACGGCGATCATGCCGCAGTCGCCGAGCGCCCCCTGCTGTACGTCCTCCCGCTTCGGCGGCCCGTCGAACAGCGGCGGAGGTTGCCCGGTGCGGGCGTCCAGTGCCGACCCGTAGACCGGACCGGGCTGGTTGGCCGATTCCGGTGGCAGAGTCACCCGGTCGGCCGAGACCCGGATCTCGGCCGCTGTCTCCTGCGTCGCGGAGTTCTCCACGGTCGCGCCGATGGCCGTCGGCGCCGGGGTGATGCTGCGCAGGACGTCGGTCAGGACGTCCGGCACCAGTCCCATCCACCTCGCGGTGCCCTGGTAGTGGAATTCGTGTTCGGTGAGCAGGGCGGCTGCCTGGTCACCGTGGAGACCACGCAGCGCCGCGCGGGCGCGTTGTCGGTCCTCGTGCAGTTGGGCGCGCCGCCCGGCCTCGGTGGTCAGGTCGAATGCCGGGCGTGCGGCGCCGAGGTCGACGGCGGGCACGTTCGGCACCATGTACGGGCGCAGGTCGTAGCGGCCGGTCAGGTCGACGTAGATGCCTTCGGTGGCGAGCCGGTCGGCGAGTTGCGGATCCACCGCCCGGATCCGGTTGAGTTGTGCCTGCGGGACACCGACGATCTGTCCGGCGAAGGCGGACATCCGTGGCATGCCGGCCTGCGCGTGTTCGGCCTCGGTCGCCAGGTGCCGCAGCCGGGCGTCCAGGTCCGCCTGCTGGGGCACCTGGAAGTCCGGAGCCAGTCTGGCCCGGTAGTCGATCATCCTGATCCGCTCGACCTCGGTGAGGATGGCGGCACCGGCCAGCACGGTGGAGACCGCGTCGGTCGTGATCGACGGCACGCTGAGCCGCATGAGGTGCGCCAGCACGTCCCGGGGTAGCACCGCCCACCGCGACCGGACGTCCGGGTCACCGACCCGCAGGCCGAGGTGACCGGCGAGGGCGTCGATCTCGGCGCGCACGGCGGGTCGGGCGGCCAGGTCGGCGGCGGCGTACGTGGCGGCGAGCAGCCGGATCTCCGCCATTCGACCTCGGTCGTGGGCGGTGAGCCCCGCCGGGTCGATGGGGCCCTGGGTGTTGCCCGGGTCCAGCGGACCGACAAGCGCCCGACCGGCCTCGTGCAGCGCCGCCAGCTCGGCGACCTCGTGCGCCAGCGCCCGCGCCACCACCGGCTCGGCGGCCCGGTCGGACACCGTGACGGTGAGGACGCCGTCCGGGTCGCGGGTCGATCGGGCCACCAGGCCGTCGGGCAACGGAGCACTGGCGAGCCGTACGGTAAGCGGTTGCTGCCCGGCAGAGTGGATCTCGAACAGGTCCGGCCCGACCGGGGCCACCGCGTCCACCTGGGCGTACTGCGCGATCTGCGGCAGCGCGGACCGGGCCAGATCCAGCACCGCCGCCGGGTCGGCGACCGGGCGACCCAGACCGTGGAAGGTGGAGCCCGGAACGGCACCGGCGGTGATCGAGTCGCCCGTCGATACGCTGGCGTCATGGCCACGCCCGCCGAGCTGTACGCCGCCATCCTCGCCGACCCCGACGACCTCGACCTGCGGCGACGCTACGCCGACGCCATCGAGACCACCGATCCCGAGCGGGCCGAGCTGATCCGCCTCGACCTGGAAGGGGCCGACGGCACCCGGGAGATGCTGTTCCTGCACCGGCGGATCCACCCGCGCCTCGCCGATCCCGTCGCTCACCTGCTCGTCGACTGGCGAATCCGCAACGGACTGATCGAATCGGTCACCATGACCGCGCGTACCCTCATCGACCACGGCGACGAGGTCTGGGCCCACCACCCCGTCCGCCACCTGGTCCTGACCGAAGCCGCCGGACTCATGACCGACATCGCCCAGGTCGCCTGCCTCGACCGCCTGGTCGCCCTCGACCTGCGCGGGAACCCGATCGGCGACGACGGACTCGCCACCCTCGTCGACTCCCCGCACCTGCGCCGGATCCGCTGGCTGGGCCTGGCGCGCTGCGGCATCGGCCCGGCCGGAGCCGAGACCCTCGCCGCCACCCGCAATCTGCCCGCCCTGCGCTACGTCGACCTGCGGCGCAACCCCGTCGAGGTCACCGCTCAGGGCCACGGGCAGCACATCGACGGATCGCCCGTCTGGGTCGAGATGCCTCCGCTCGGGCAGGAATTGATCGCCCGGTACGGCCCGCTGCCCTGGCTCGACATCCAATGGGGCTGGAGGTTGTACAGCATCGCCCTCTGGGACGAGGTCTGAAGGAGGATCCGGCGGCGCGGCGCCGCCGACCAGCGGCGACACCGGCGGGACACCGCGGTTCGCCTCGGCGATTCGCTGGGCGTGGAACCGGATGCTGGGCGGGATGCCCTGCGAGTCGTCCGGCAGTGCCGCTGCCTGACGCAGGACGACCTCCGTCAGGCCCTCATCGACCCTGGCCAGGAGTGCCCCGGCCACGCTGGCACCGCCGAGGACCCTGAGCTGACCACTGCGGTCACGTAGCCCCAGCAGGTCAGGGACCGGGTCCTTCGTTCGGATGGACGGTCCTTCAAGTGTTGCCAACTCGATCTCGGACAGCAGGGTGTGCACGCCGCCGGGAAGCCGGGGCTCCTGCCCGATCGAGAGCACCACTCGGTCGTAGACCTGCTCGGTACCGTCGCTGAACCCGACGACGAACGCTCCGTCGACCGTGTGTCGGATGCCGACAATGCTGCGCATCGACCTGTCCGACACGCGGGCCTGGACAGCGTCTGAGTACGCACCGAGGCCGGGCAGGTTGTTACGCCGGTTGTCACCGCCGCTGAAACTGAACTCCAGTTGGGCTCGGGTGTCGACGACGGGATCACCCGTCACCCGGTCGGCCGGTAGCGGCCTGGCCTGGGCCGACCAGTCGATGCGCCCCGCTGCGGAGGCAGCGGCCTGCTCGATGTCCCACGCCCCGGACGGTCCCGCCCCGTAGACCAGTACCCGGTCGCCCGGCTGGTAGGTGTCGGCCAGGTTCTGTCCGCCGAAGTCGACCGGCGGCGCGGCCGGGCGGGGATCGGTGAACGAGCCGTCCCGGGCATGGCCGAGACGGGCCGCAACCTCCTCGGGCAGTGCCCGTGGGTCCACCGGGTCGCCCGCCGGGTCGTGCACCTGCCCGGTCAGGATGTTCACCGCGTGGCCGCTGGACGGGTCGATCACCAACGGATCGGTCAGTTGACCGCTGAGATCGGTGAGCAGCGGAAGGTCCAAGGCACCCGTACCGCCGAGGACGGCTCGTACGTGCGGGGGGAGGCTTTCCAGACCGATGACCGCACCGGCGGGGTCGCGGAACACCGGCGTGGTCCCGGAGCGGCTCACGCGGTAACCGGTGGCGGGGTCGACGTAGTCGCCGGCGGTACCGGTCGGCGCGGTGGGCACCCGGGAAGGGCCGGGGCCGGTTGCGATGTCCAGTGCCGCCGTGAAGACCTCCCGGCCGCCGATGGTCACCCGGAAGTTCGCACCGTCGGGCCATCCGGTGGCGTCAGCTGGGCGCGGCGTGACCGAGGTGGCCAGTCCCTGGTAGGTGGGCATGCCGTTGAGCGCACGGGCCGCGCCCACCGCGTCGGCGAACACATCGGACGGGGTGAACCCGGTCCCCTCCTCGGCCAGGTCGGACGGTTGGAACGGCAGCCCGGGAAGTTCCAGCTCGGAGGGGACCTGCCCCATCAGCAGCGTCTGCCGCTCCGCCCACGGGTCGTGCCCCTGGGAGACGCAGAGCACCGGTGGGAGGCCGGCCCCCGGGTCGGCGGGAGCGCCAAGCGTGACGAAGTCAGCGGTGGCGGCCCAACCCCCACCGATCACCAACCGACCGAAGACGTGGTCGGGTGCCGCATCCAGCGCGGAGTCCACCCGGGCGGTCAACGCGAGGTCGGCCTCGTTGCGCAGGGCGGTCGCCTGCTGCGCCCAGGCTCGGGCCTCAGCACGGACCGCCGATTGAGCGGCGCGCAGCTGCGCGAGGAGTTGCTGCCCGTCGCTCTGGGCGAGCCCGAGCAGGTTCCCGACCTCCGGGGCGAGGGTGCCGAGATGGTTCCGGATCAGATCCAGGCGCGCCTGGGCCGCTTTCGGGCCGACCATCGGCACGTTGGCAGCGTGTCCGTGAACGGGGGCGGCAGGCTCCTGCTCCAGCAGCCCGGAGGAGACGAGCAGACTCAGCGCCTCGGCTCGTAGTTGACCGGCTCGGCCCGGCTCGGACGTGGCGGCGCTTTCCGCGAGTACGACCCGCAGTTCGGCGAGGCGGCCCATGTCTCGGGCGGTGAGAGGCCGGGAACCGTTGCCCGCCGTTCGAGCGCCCTCGGCGAGCGCCGTGGTGGCGTCGACGCGCAGCCCCGCGGCCCGATCCTGAGCGACGGTGTCCACCTCGGCAAGGGCCGCGGCCACGGCACGGTGGACGTGGTCCGGATGAGCCCCGGTCGACACCCGCACCACCGCGCCGTCGGGGTGGTACTGCACGGTGGCAACGGGGACGAGCGGCACGTTCGCCGCCGGATCGGTCAGCTCGATGCGTACCCGGTACGGGCCGTCAAGCGTGTCCAGGGTTACGGTGCCGCTGGCCGGGTCGACGCGGGCACGGTCGGGCAGTGCCCCGCCGTCCACCGCGGCCTGGATGGCCTCCCCGGTCCGGGCCGGATCGGCGTCGAGCAGCGCACCACCGAAGGTCGTACCGGCGGCGGCCCGGCGGAGATCGGGCCCCTCAGCGTCGATCGCGGAGTCGATGCCCGGCCCCGGAGGGCCCCCGGGGCCGGTAGGTCCGGTGCTCCCGGTCGGGTCGTCCGACGGCATCGAGCCGTCGGTCCGGGTCAGACTGTCGGCTCCGCCTCGGGCCACACCTGGCGACCCTTGATCCTGCCCTCCCGTCGCGCCTGCGCGTACTCCTCCATCACCCGACGCGGCGGCAGGCTGGTGTGTGCTGTGACCACTCCCGAGCGGTCGATGATGTAGCTGCCCTGGCCCACGTGCATCCCCGAGGCCCGCTCCTGCTCCGAGAGTCTCTCCCGGGCCAGCCAGCCGAACTCGAACTCCCGTAGCAGGATCGGATTCCCGGTCCGCAGCAGTCGGCTGATCAGCGTCAGCGCCTCGTCCTCGGTCAACTCGCCCCTCTCCGTCAGGCACCATCATCGCCCAGAGCGCGTGGGTTTCCCGCACATCGGCGGCGGGCATCTCCGCCGACGTCGTCCCGGTCTGCGGATCCCACCACACCGGCGCGTCGGCGCCCGCCGGAAAGACGATCACGAAGGCGTGCGAGCTGTCGACCTCAGGTCGGCCAGCCTCGTCGAGGACCACGTTCCCGGCCGCGTCGAGCAACAGCCAGTCGGCCACCACCAGCGCCGACGCCCCGGGGCCGGCGTCCGCCACCTGCCGGTAGAGGTCCGCGTACTGGGCGGTGACCGCATCCGTACGGGCGGACAGGTCCATCGGCAGGTTGCCGGAACCACCGATCCATTCGCCGCCGATCCACGCCTCGGCGCGCTCCAGTCCGCCCCGCTCGCCGGTGACGCGATCGATCGAGCCGTCGACGAAGCGATCCGCCCAGCGCGGTACGGACACCTGCGGCTCGCCGTGGAAGCTGGCCAGCGCCGCCAGCGACGAGTCGAGACAGTTGTTGCCGCGACCGGGCTGTTCTGGTCCACCGTCATTCACCAGCAGCCCGTACGGATGGGTCGACGGATCCGCGAAGACCGCGTACCCCTGCCCGGTGGCGAGGCTCGCCGCGAGATCGTCCTGGAAACGTGGATCTTCGAGCGGAGCCAGTTCACCCGGCCCGAACCGTCGGCTCTCCGGCAACGACAGGCCACGAGGGGCGGTGCTCGCGCCGTCCGTCGATACGCTGCCGTCATGGCCATGACCGCCGACCTCTACGCCACCATCCTCGCCGACCCCGACGACCTCGACCTGCGGCGACGCTACGCCGACGCCATCGAGACCACCGACCCCGAGCACGCCGAGCTGATCCGCCTCGACCTCGACGGCGGGAGTACCCCCCGACGTCTGCTGCTCGGGCGCAGGATCGGACCGCGACTCGCCCGCCCCGTCGAGCGGCTGGTCGACGACTGGCGGCTGCGGCGCGGATTCGTCGAGTCGGTGACCATGCGTGCCGACGCCTTCCTCGACCACGGAACCGAGGTCTGGCGAAGCGTTCCCGTTCGGCACCTGGTGCTTACCGATGTCTCCGGACGCATCGCCGACATCGCCGCGTCGCCCCTGCTGGGACAACTGGTCGGGCTGGACCTGGGCGGAAACCCCATCGGCGACGCCGGCGTGCGGCACCTCGCTGGATCGGGCTGCCTGGGCCGGCTGCGCTGGCTCGGTCTGTCCCGTTGCGATGTCGGTGCCGACGGGGCCGAGGCGTTGGCCGCCAGCCGCAACCTCCCCCGCCTGCGCTACGTCCAGTTCGACCGCAACCGGGTCGAGATCCTGCCGTACGGCGTCGGTCAGGACAGTGACGGCAGACCGATCGACGTCGAGGTGCCCGCTCTCGGGCAGCGACTTCTCGACCGGTTCGGACCGCTGCCCTGGCTCGACGTCCGCTGGGCCTGGGAGGGGCCCCCGAGGTACCACGACGTCTAGGTCGTCCGGCCCGGACGGGGCACCGGGTACGGCCTGGCTGTCACCCGGTGCGCTCGGCGGTGCGGGTCGATTGGCCTCGGCGATGCGCTGGGCATGGAACCGGATGCTGGGCTGGATGCCGCGGGAGTCGTCGGGCAACGCGTTGGCCTGGGCGGTCAGGAGGGCACGGACGTCCGACGGGTTGGACGTCTCGGCGACCACACCCGGAGCGACGCTCGCCGCACCCAGGACGCGGAGCCGCCCTGAGGCATCACGAAGGCCCAGCACGTCGGTTTCGGCGTCCGGCACGGCCACAGGTCCGTTCAGCGGCTCCAGCCCCAGCCCGGATACCAGGTTGGCGACACCCCCCGGGAAGTCGGCCGCCTGGCCGATCGAGAGCACCACCCGGTCGTACGCCTGGCGGCTGCCGTCGGTGAACTCCACCAGGAAGCCGCCGTCGACGGTGTGCCGGAGGCTGACGATCTCCCGGAGCGACAGGTCGACCTGGCTCCGCACCGTGTCGGCGTAGGCACCGACGTCGGGCAGCGTGTTCCGCCGGTTGTAGCCGCCGCCGAAGCTGTGCCGCAGACGCGCCTCGGCGTCCTGGTCCGGGTCACCGGTGAGCTGGCCGGGCGGCGGGTCCACGGCGCGGGCCGACCAGTCGACGCTCGCGGCGGGCGACGCCACTGCCTGCTCGATGTCCCACGCGCCGGAGGCGCCCGCGCCGAAGACGAGCACCCGGTCACCGGGACGGTACGCGTCGGCGAGGTTCTGCCCACCGAAGTCGACAGGTGGCGCGGCCGGCCGAGGATCAGTGAAGGACCCGTCCGGAGCGAAGCCCAGCCGAGCCGCGACCTCGGTGGGCACGGCACCGGTGTGCACCGGCGAGCCGCCGGAGTCGACAACCTGGCCGGTGGTGACGTCCACCGCGTACCCGGACATCGGGTCGACCACCAGCGGATCGGTGGGCCGCCCGGTCAGGTCGGCGAGCAGCGGCAGATCACCCCGGCTGGTGCCCGGGCCGCCGAGGACCGCTCGTACCTGCGGCGGCAGGCTCTCCGGTGCGATCTGGTTGCCGTCCGGGTCCTGGAACAGCGGCGTGCCGCCGGAGCGGTCGACGCGGTACCCGGTGTCCGGGTCGACGTATGCGCCGGTGGCGTTCGTCGGGACGCTGGGTACCCGGGACGGTCCCGGCCCGCTGGCGATGTCGACGGAGGTGGTGTAGATGTCCCGGCCGTTGACGGTCACCCGGAAGTTGGCGCCGTCGGGCCAGCCCGTGGCGTCGGCCGGTCGAGGGGTGATCGAGGTGGCGGTGCCCTGGTAGGTCGGCATGCCGGAGAGCGCGCGCGCCGCGCCCACCGCGTCGGCGAAGACGTCCGACGGGGTGAACTGGGTGCCCTCCTCGGCCAGGTCGGCCGGCTGGAACGGTAGACCGGGAAGTTCCAGCTCGGAGGGGACCTGCCCCATCAGCAGCGCCTGGCGCTCCGCCCACGGGTCGTGTCCCTGGGACACGCAGAGCACCGACGGCAGGCCGTGGCCGGCGTCCGCCGCGGCACCCAGGGTGACGAAGTCGGCGGTCGCGGCCCAACCGCCACCGATGACGAGCCGGTCGAAGACGTGGTCGGGCGCCACGCCCAGGGTGGCGTCCACCCTGGCGGTCAATGCCAGATCGGCCGCGTCGCGCAGGGCGGTGGCCTGCTGTGCCCAGGCCCGCGCCTCGGCACGGATCGCCGACTGGGCCGCCCGGATGTCGGTTACGAGCTGTTGACCACCACCGTGCGCGAGCCCGATCAGGGCCTCCACCTCGGTGGCGAGCGGACCGAGGAGATGGTGGATCAGGTCGAGGCGGGCCTGGGCCGCTTCCGGCCCGACCACCGGTGTGTTGCCACCGAGCCCGTGCACGACGTGCGCCGGTTCCTGTTCGAGGAGACCGGAGGTGACGAGCAGACTCAGTGCCTCGGCACGGAGTTGACCGGCGGTGCCCGGATCGGCGGCGGTGGCGCTGTCGGCGAGCACCACCCGCAGCTCGGCGAGGTGGCCGAGGTCGCGTGCGGTCAGCACGCGGGTGCCGTCGCCCTCCGGCCGGGCGCCCTCGGCGAGTGCGGTGGTCGCGTCGAACCGCAGCCCCTCGGCCCGTTGCTGGGCGATCGCGTCCACTTCGGCGAGAGCCGCCGCCACCGCCCGCCGGACGTGGTCCGGGTGGGCGCTCGTGGACACCTGCACGACGGCCCCGTCGGCGGTGTAGCGGATGGCGGCCACTGGTGCGACCGCCGCGTCCGCCGCGGCCGGGGTCGGCTCGACGCGTACCGGATAGGGACCGTCGAGGGTGG
This sequence comes from Verrucosispora sp. WMMC514, assembly GCF_027497295.1. Classification (NCBI taxonomy): domain Bacteria; kingdom Bacillati; phylum Actinomycetota; class Actinomycetes; order Micromonosporales; family Micromonosporaceae; genus Micromonospora; species Verrucosispora sp. WMMC514. Next base: position 2,113,068 of record NZ_CP114906.1, read on the forward strand.
CCAGGGCGACTGTGGCGGTGGCGGGGTCGGCGCTCGCCCCGTCGGGTAGTGGCCCGGTGGTCAGGGCCGCCTCGACGGCGATCGTGGTACGCGCGGGGTCGGCGTCGAGCAGCGCACCACCGAAGGTCGTACCGGCTGCCGCCTGCCGCAGGTCGGGGCCGTCCGGGTCGGCTGCGGGCCCGGGGTCGCCCGGCGGCGGGTCGACGGACGATGGCCCGACCTCCCCGGCCGGTTCGGCCGGCGGCGTCAGGCCGTCGGTTCCTCCGTCGGCCAGACCTGCCGACCCGTCATCCGGCCCTCCCGGCGGGCCTGCGTGTACTCCGCGATCAGCAGCGGTACCGGCAGACTCATCTGAACTGTGATCACTCCCGTCCGGTCGATGATGTAGCTCCCGTGGCCCAGTTGCCTGCCCTCCGCCCGTTCTTGTGGGGACAGCTGTTCCTTCGCCAGCCAGCCGAACTCGAACGGGTGCAGCTCGATCTCGTTCGCCGTGCCGAGCAGGCGCCTGATCAGCGTCTGCGCCTCGTCCTCCGTCATCGGTAACCCTTTCCGCCATGGTCTCCATCGACCACAGCGCATACGTCTGTGCCAGGTACGCGGCCGGGGGCTGCGGCCACGTCGTCCCTCGTTGCGGATCCCACCAGACCGGCCCGTCGGCACCCTCCGGATACACCAGGACGAAGGCGTGCGAGTCCTGGACCTGCACGTGCCCCCGGTCGAGGACGAGATCGCCGCTGAGGGGATCCGTCCGGACCCATTCGGCCACGACGAGGGCCGCCGAACCCGGACCGGCCGCCGCGACACGCTGATGAAGCTGCGCGTACTGCTCGGCGACGGCCGCGGCGTGCTCGGCCGGAGTCGTCGGCAGCCCTTCCGATCCGCCGGACCACTCGACGCCGAGCCACTCCTCGGCCCGGTCGAGCCCACTCGCCTCGCCGGTCACCGTCTCGATCGAACCGTCCGGCCGGATGTCCAGCCAGCGGGGGAAGGCCACCCGGGGGTCTCCGAAGAAGCTCGACAGCGCCGAGAGCGCGGAGTCCATACAGTTGTTGGCGCGACCCGGCTGGCCCGGGCCGCCGTCGTTGACGAGCTGACCGTACGGGTGGGTGGACGGATCGGCGAACAAGCGATAGCCGCCCGGCGTACGCAGGCTCTGCTCGACCTCCCACTGGTAGCCGGGATCCTCCAACGGGGCCAGCTCACCCGGCCCGAGACGCCGGGTCTGCGCCAGACCGTGGTCGGTGTCGAGCGGTACCGACGGGGTTTCGGCCGTAACCGGCGAACCCAGGTCGGCCTGGTCCGACTCGCCTGGCTGAGCCGGAGCACCTGTGCCGTCCGCGGTCAGACCGCCGAGCGGCAGATCTCCGTCAGCTCGTCCTCCGTCGGCAACGGCACCGTCGCGAAGTGCGCCACCTGGCGCTCGGCCGTCGCCCGGTCGACCTGCTGGATCTCGTGGCGTTCCGGATTCGCCCACAGGATCGCCGCCGCCACGTCCGGGCGGAACGTCCACGCCCGCTTCGGTCGGTCCCAGATCACCGCCTGGGTCGGCCCGGCGCTGTCCGCCTCCGCGATCAGGTTGACCGGCGGGCCGTCCGGATCCTCCGGTCTGCGCAGGAGGAAGTAGCCGAACGTCAGCGCTGCCATGCGCGCCCCCCATCAGGTCAGGGTCCAGACCCGGCAGGTCGGACAGGGCCAATCCTCGCGCGGCGAGCACGTCGGCGAACGTCAGACCCTGCTGGCTGAGCCAGTCAAGGTACGACTCTCGGATGCTCGCCTGCCGGGGTGCGGCCATCCACTTGGCGAAGCTGGTGTCCTTCGGCGTGTCGAACCGGGCGCTGTCCATGCCCCCGGGCATGCTCGCCGCGATGCCGTTGGCCTTGTTGACCGCCAGGATGTCGAGGAACGCGTGTACGCGGGCGGCCGGCGTCTGCGCCGGATCGCGCATCACCTCGTACTGGTCGTGGGTCTGTCCGCCGACGTGGTAGCTGGTGCCGGTCGGGAACTGCAGCTCGAAGGTACGCCCCGACGGCGCCGTGAGCGTGCAGTTCAGGCCGAAGAAACGGTTTCCCGGGTGCCAGAAGTTCTTCAGGTCGGTGACCTGGTAGCCCCGGGCCTCCAGCGAGGTCAGCAGCGCGTCCACCGCCGGCCCGTACGCCTCGGACTCCGGTCCCCGTACCGAGAACCGCACCACATCGTTCACGGTGTCCAGCGCCGGACCGATGTCGTACCCGAGGGGCTCCAACTCGGTGCGGTACTTGCGGGCCAGGGACTCGGCACCCTTGACGCGGTGCTGCTCACCGAGCGTGCTGAGCGCGTCCGCGCCGGTCAGTCCGAGCTGCGCGTTCACCTCGGCGTTGACGCCGTGCAGATCGGCCAGGATCTGATCGGCCTCGGTCCGCGCCTCGGCCAGGGCGTCGAGCAGGGCGGCCCGGTCGGTGTCCGGCAGCCCGTCCAGGTAGGGACTGTCAGGTGTGGCGTCGGAGTCGCTCAGCCCGTCGGATCCGGAGCCGGCCAGACCTGCCGGCCGGTGATCCGGCCCTCCCGGCGGGCCGCCGCGTACCGCTTCATGATCAACGGTGGCGGCAGGCTGGGATGCACGGTCACCACCCCCGTCTGGTCGATGATGAAGACCCCCTGGCCCAGCTGCCGGCCCTGGGTCCGCTGCTGCGGGGAGAGTGTCTCCTGGGCCGCCCAGCCGAACTCGAACGGGAACACCGCCACCGGGTTGTCCGTCCCCAGCAACCTGGTCATCAGTTGCCGGGCTTCCTCCCTGCTCATCGGCATGGGCGGGCTGCACCTCCATCGACCACAGGTTGTGCGTCAGTCCAACATAGTCGCCCGGCAGTGGATCGGTGGTGGTGCTGCCGAACTGCGGATCCCACCACACCGGCCCGTCCGCGCCTTGCGGGTAGACGAGCAGGAAGACGTGTTCACCGGCCGGCTGGGTGTTGCCCTCGGCGTCGAGCAGCGGGTCGCCGGTGTTCTCGTCGAACAGGATCCAGTCGACGGCGATGACCGCGGACGCGCCCGGGCCGGCGTCGCGAACCCGCTGATACAGCTGCTCGAACTGGTCAGCCAGCGCGGCCGTCCGCTCTGCGGGGGTGCCCGGTAGGGCGTCGTTGTCCCCGGTCCAGTCGCCGCCGATCCAACTCTCGATCCGGCCGAAGCCGTTCAGTTCGCCTAGTGTCGTGTCGACGGTGCCGTCGTCGAGCCGGTCCGGCCAACGCGGATGCGAGACCTGCGGATCGCCGTAGAAGCTGGCCAGCGCCGCGAGGACGGTGTCGACACAGTTGTTGGCCCGACCGGGCTGATCCGGCCCGCCGTCGTTGATCAGCTGACCGTACGGATGGGTCGAGGGGTCGGCGAAGACCTCATACCCCTCCGGAGTACGCAGGCTGTCCTCGACATCGTCCTGGTACTGCGGATCCTCCAGTGGGGCCAACTGCTCCGGCCCGAACTGGCGCGTGTCCGGCATCGGCCAGCCCTGCATGTCCGGCCAGACGGCCGGAGCGGGATCCTGATCGGTGTTCGCATCCGGGGTGCTCGGATCAGCCGGCATGACATCCGGCGTGCTCGGGTCTGGCTTGGTCGGGTCGGTCGGTGTCCCGTCGGTACCGTTCGGGTCGTCCGGCGTGCGGTCGGGGTTGTTCGGGTCGACGGCTGCGCCAGGCCGCCCGGTGGGAAAGTCGTTCTGATCCCGACCTCCGCTCGGTAGGTCCGCGGTCGAGGCCGGCGGGATCGGAGCCGGTGTGCTGGCTTCGGGCGTGGCCCTACCGACCGGATCGCCTTCGGCGTCCAGCACGATCGACCAGACGCCGTCCACCTCACCGGCGTAGAGCGGGGCGATGTCGGAGACCACACCACGCTGCCCGTCAACCCAGATGATCGTGCCGTTGTGGTTCACGGCGTTCCAGGTGTGGGCGCGGCCATCAGGGCCCGGCCACTGGCCGATGATGAGGGCAGCGGCCCCGGGACCAGTCGCGCGGAGAGCGTCAGCGACCGCATCCAACCCGCGAGCGCCACTGCCGTGGTGTCCGAAGGTGGAGCCCAGTGCCTGCTCCTGCCGGGTGGTGCTGCCCCGTTCCACCTCGGCTGACGGGACTGTCGGCGCCGCTACCTCGGGACGTCCGTACCAGGCCGACAGGACGGACAGCCCAACATCGGCGCAGTTCGTTGCGCGTCCTGGAACGGTCGGCCCGCCATCGTTTAGCAGGTCGGCCCACGAACCGAGCCGTGGATCCGGGTGCACGGCAGGTCGTCCCGTCGCCGGATCCCGAATAACGGCCGCGTCGAGCGCATCCTGATCGGCTTGGTCCGGCGGCAGCAGACCCTCCGGCTGCCCGTACGGCCGGCCGTCGCTCAGTGGCAGCCCATTGCCCACCACCCCGGGTACCGGCGGTTGGTAGACGGTGACGTCTCGCTCGGGGTCGGTGATCGGCTCGACATTGAACTCTGGCAGGAAGTGCGCACACGAGCGGCACGGCGGCCGATAGTGCCCGAGCTCGTATGTGACGCCACCGGACCGAGCGGTGGCGATCTGATGCGTCACGATCTTGGCGCCTCGGAGGGCGTCCAGCGCATATTGCTCGAAGTTCCCCGGCTGCCCAGCGTTCCGCCATTGCTGTTCCAGTAGGTAGAGCTGGTCGGAAATCAGGGCAACCTCGGCGCACTTGCCATGTCCGGCGCCCTTCCCCGTACGCAGCGCCGTTGCTGCACGATCAAGCGCTGCCTGTGCGAGCGGATGTACTGCGGGTTGGGTGGCCGGGTTGGTGCTCTTGTCGGCGGTCATGCTGGTGTGCGTCGTGATACTGCCGTCGGGCATCAGCAGTGCACCGGCCATGCCGGGCTGCTTGCCCTTGGATATCGTTCCGGCCTTCACCTCCCGCCGGACGGTCTCGGCCAGCGTCCGGGACGCCTCGATCAGGGCCTGCTCCGCTTCGGGACCGTTGGGGTCGCCGTCCACCGACGTCGGCTCCAGCTGCCAGCTGTGGGTACCGCGTCCGGTCGGCCCCTCCGACCGCCTGAGGGTCTGCGGGTCGACTGGACCGGTCGCCGTCTCGGTGCCGGGGTTCGTAGGCCCGCTCTGGACGGTGCCGCTGCTGGTGGGCACCGGGACCACGACCGGCCCGTCGGTGCGCTGCTGGGCCGGATCGTTGCGCTCGGAGTTCGGGTCCGTTTCCGTGTCGACGGTCGGAGTCGCGTCCAGGGACGGCGTCACCGGCTCGATGCCCGCCGTCTGTGCCGGCACCGCCGGGGTGGGCTGGTCGGCCGGCACGGGTGTAGGCGCATCCGGCCTCGACTGTCCCGGTTGGGCCGGGGTGGCCTGTTGGGCCGGCGTGCCCGCCTGTTGGGTGGGCCCGACCTGTTGCGTGGATGCGGTGGGCTGCGCGGGGTTCGCCGTGGTCGGGCCGGTAGCGGGCGCGAGGGAGATCGAGCCGGCCGTGTTCGCCGCTGTCGGGTTGACGGTCGGTCCGACCGGCGGCGTACCCCGGCCGGGGGTCGGTTGCGTGGCGGTGTTGCCGGCGGGCTGGGTGCCTGTGGTCTGGGTACCGCTCGTGGTCGGCGTCGAGCTGTTGGGGGTGTTCGCCACCTGCGGGCCGGCTGCGGCAGGTGCACCAGTGGGGGACGCCGGGGTCGTTACGGCGGTCGGGCCCGTTGGCGTGACCGTGGCAGGAGGTGTCCCGACCGTTGGAGCGGCGGGTGCCGTCACCGGGGATGCGGTCACCGGGGATGCGGTCGTCGTACCGGGTAGCACGGTGGGCTGCACGTCCCCGGTGGCGGAGGGGCCTTCGGATACCGGGCTGCTGGTCATCGTCCGGCCGGGTCCGGTCGAGCCGTCGCCGGCCGGGGCGGCGGTCACCTCCGGCGGTGGGGTAGTGACCAGACCGCCGTCGGTCGCAACCGTCGCCTCGCTCGTCGTCCGGTCGCTGACGTCGGTGTCGGTGTTCGTATCGCTGCCGGTCCGGTCCGTGCCGGGTGATTCGGTTACCGGCGCGCTTCGGCTGTCCGGCGCGCCGCTCTGGTCGTTGGTGGTACCGCCGTCGCTGACGGCCGGCGTGCCGTCCCGCGCTGAGGCCATCACATCGGCAGGGACGGCCACCGGGATGCCGGTGTTGCCGCCGACGTGCGACGGGTCGGCGGTCGTGTCTGCGGTCGCCGGCCCGCCATTCACCGCCGGTGCGGCGGAGCCATCGGTCGTCGGTGCCACCGAACCATCCGTCGAGGGGGGTGCGAGGCTGATCGAGCCCGCTCCGCTCTCGGGGTCCGTACCGACGCCGTTCTGGACCGCACCGCCGCCCGTGTCGGTCGTCCCGGCGCCGGAGCTACCGCCCGCTCCGCTGGAGCTGCCCGCACCGTCCAAGCCGGATCCACCGACGCCCGCCGCGGAGTCACCGCCCGAGGCAGCCGAGCCGCCGTCCGAGGCCGAGCCCGTGCCACCACCGGTCGCACCGGCACCCGACGTGGCGCCTCCACCGGTCGCACCGGCACCCGACGTGGCGCCTGCCCCGGTCGAATTGGCCCCGGCGCCGTTGGTACCGCCGCCGAGGTCGCCGAGGCCGTTCGCCCCTCCGACGCCGAGGCCGGGGTCGGTCCCGCCGGCAGGCCCGACATTCGGCGCGACGTCGACCCCCAGCCTGCCGAGGAGTGCGTTCGTGCCCCGCGCCATCAGGTTGCCGGTGGCGCCACCAGCGAGGGTCGCGCCGGTGCGGCCGGCACCACTGGTGAAGCCGCCCAGGAAGGCGTCCGCTCCCGGCATCGCCCACTGTCCGTTGACCGTGCCGTTGGCGAGCACGCTGGCCGCCGGCGAGATGACGGCGTTCTGGGCGCCGGAGGTGAGGCTCGTGCTGCCCCACCGCACCAGGCCGCTGCCGCGGAAGGAGAGCTGCGACGGGCTGAACGAGAACGGCATGCGGGGCGCCGCTCGCCGACCGGCCCAGTTCATGCCGGTGCCGAGCACCGCGCCGTACGCGCCACCCACGCCGGCGGTGAGGGTCCGGTTGCCATCCCACTCTCGCCGGGTACCGGTGTGCATCTGGTACGCCTGGGCGCCGACGTCGATGATCAGCTCCTCGCCGATCTCCTCCACCAACTCACGACCGAGGCGATTGAGGCCCCGCCGTAGGCCTTGGCTGGTAGCCATCTGGCCGAGCCGGGTGCCGGCCAGCCGCAGCGCGGCCCGCATCCCCGCCCGGGTCAGCAGTTGCCGACCCATCTGGGCGATCAACCGGCGGAAGGCGATAGTCACCGCCTGCCGGCCACCGGCGAGGATGCCCGGGATGGCACCCGCGGACACCCCGCCCAGCCAGGCCATCAGGAGCGCGACGAATACCGCGATGACGGTGATGATGACCGCGATCAGCACGGTCAGCTTCGCGTACTCGATCTCCAGAGCGGCCTGGTCGCAGCCGGCGGCGTACGCGGCGGAGATCTCCTGGATCAGCGGCAGGCCGGTGTTCGGGTCCACACCGATCTGGTTCCACAAGCCGCCGAACGCCTCGCCGGCACCACCGCCCCAGCTCTGCAGGATCTTCATGACCGCCGGATCGGCCTGGCCGAGCGTCTCGCTGACCGTGTCGGCCAGCGCCTGCCACGCGTCGGCCAACTCCCGCATGCGGTCCTCGTCGCCGCTGGGCCAGGCCTCGCCGGCGCTCACCCAGGCAATGGCGTCCCAGACCCACGCGTACTCGCCCAGCGAGTTCCTGGGATTGGGTATCGCCACCCGGAAAGCCCCTCTGTCCGATGTCGACCCGTAGCGGGTGAGCTGCTACTTGTCGTCGCCGCCGAACAGCGTCTTGACCATGTCGTCGGTGTCGACCGTGCCCTCGACCGCGCCCTTGACGGTGGGCCCGAGCACCTCGACCAGCGGCACCAGATCCGCGGCGAGGTCGAGGACCCGCTGCGCCGGCTGATCGTCGCCACCGAGGTAGGTCTTGTTGAACTCGGTGCCCGGCTCGTCGTCACCCCACGGACGGTCGCCGTTGAGCGTCGTGATGGTCGCGGCGAGGTTCTGCCAGGTCATGGCGAGCCGGGCACCGGCCGCGCCGAGTTCGTTGGCACCCTCCAGGGCAGCGTCGGGCTTGACGAAGGTCTCGCGTAGCTCGCTCATCGCCGTTCCTCCCCGGGCAGTTCGCTGTCGAGCTGACGGAAGATGCCGTCGAGATCGTGATCGATGTACGCCTGAAATTGGCTGTCCGGTACGAACGGTCGAACCAGCTTCTCGACCTCGGCCATGGCCTGCTCGGTCGCCCGCCGGATCGTCTCGGTGACCGTGGCGGAGAGCTCCTTCGAGTTGGGCCGGCGGTAGATCCGCGGATCGAACTCGACCTTCGTCACCTGGCCACGGGGACCGACCGTGACGGTGACCAGGCCGTCTTCGGAGGTGACGGTGGCCTTCACCGTCTTGAGCTGTTGCTGGAGATCGCCGACACCCGAGCGCATCCGCTCGAACTGCGCCATCAGCTCGTCGGCCCGAGCGCGCAGCGCCTGTACGTCCATGGCGTTCCTCCCCGCGCAGGTCCCAACCGCCATCCAGACCGGGGCGTGACAACTCGACCATACTGAATGGGCACGACATCGGTGTGCCCGGTTCGGCTGCCGCCCGCCGCTAGGATGCTGCGGGACCGGTTGACGGGAGGCGTACAGACATGTTCCGGCACCGTCCTGTGGCGACGTCCACGCTGCTGGGAGCCATGTTGGCCGCGACGCTGACGGTTCCCATGGCGAGCCCGGCGGCTGCCGCACCGGCGATTTGCGACAATCCGAGCGATCCGGGAGAGGTCAACACCGAGACGCCCTGGCATCAACGGTGGCTCGCCCCGCAGCGGGTGTGGCCGTTCAGCACCGGAGCGGGAGTGCGGGTCGCCGTTGTCGACTCCGGCACCGACAGCAGCCACCCTCAACTGGCCGGCCGGGTGGCCACCGGCTTCGACGCCCTACGCGGCACCCCCGGCGGCGATGTGGACTGCGTATCCCACGGCACCGCCGTGGCCAGCATCATCGCCGCCCGGCAGCAGGACGGGGTCGGCTTCCACGGTCTGGCGCCGGATGTCACGATCGTGCCGATCCGGGTCAGCGAACGCAACGCCAACGAGGGCCCGGGCGCGGGCGGCGACACCGTGACCGGGGCTGTCTTCGGGCAGGCCATCCGGCGCGCAGTGGACGACGGTGCCGACGTCATCAACCTGTCGGTGACGCTGTACCAGCCGGACCCGGACGTGGAGCAGGCCGTGCGCTACGCGTTGGAGAAGGACGTGGTGCTGGTCGCCGCCGCCGGCAACCAGCATCAGGACGGCGCCCGCCCGGATCCGCTGCCCTACCCGGCGGCCTACGACGGTGTGATCGGTGTAGGCGCCATCGACCAGTACGGTGCACGGATCCGGCAGTCCCAGATCGGGCCCTACGTGGACATCACCGCCCCGGGTGGTGCGGTGGTCGCCGCCACCCGGCTGGTTGGGCACAACACCTTCGACGGGACCAGCTTCGCCGCACCGATGGTGAGTGCGACCGCCGCCCTGATCCGCGCTGCGGAGCCGAACCTGTCGGCCCGCGACGTCGCCAAGCGGATACTTGCCACCGCCGACCCGGCCCGGGGAGACGCCGCACGCGGCTACGGCAGCGGGGTGGTCAACCCGTACCGGGCGGTCACCGAACGGCTCACCACCGGGGAACCGGTGGCCCAACCTCCACTGCCCGATGTGCCGTACGACGCGGCGGCGCAGGCTCGCGCGGAGCGCTGGGCGGTGTTCGGTCGACTGGCGCTCTGGATCGGCCTCGCGCTGGCCACGGTTGCGGTAGGAGTCGCGGTGCTGGCCGCACTGCTGCCGCGTGGCCGCCGTACGCGGTGGCGACCCACCCGTCCATCGGCCTCTGCCCCGACGGAGCCCGAGATCGACGAGCCGGAGGAAGTCTTCTTCCGGGTACCGAGTTCGATGCCGCGCGGCTGACGCGGTCGTGCTGGTCGTCGGACGGTGGCCACGCGCTACCCGCGCAAAGGGTGATGGCCCGGCGCGGGCCGGGCCATCGGGTGCTGTGGTGCGGGTTCTCAGCCGCCGAACTTCGCGCGGTTGGCCGCCTCGCGGGCCTGCATCTTCCCGGCCGACTCGCGCAGCGCCTTCTCGATCCGACCAAGCAGGTCACGGAGGTCGTTGGCGGCCGACTCCCACTCCGTCTGCCGCTGGAAGTACGCCTCGCGGGCGTCACCGTCCCAGGTGGCGAGCAGCGGGGCGATGCCGGACTTGAGCCCGTCCAGTTCTCCGGTCAGGTTCCGGACCGCTCCACTGCAACTGTCCGCCGCGGCGTTCAACCCGGCGAAGTTGTACCGAATCTCCGTCATGAGTCTTCTCCCCCGTCAGAGCTTCAGCGCAGCGGTGATCTGGCCGGCGGTGGCACCCGCGCTGTCCATGTCGGCCCGGATCTCCTCGTCGCTGACGTCGTAGTCCTTACCGGCAGACCCGACCGCTTCGGCGATCGCCCGCAGCGCGACGTTGAGGCGGGCCATGTCCTGGTCGAACCGCTCCCGCACCTGCTGGAAGGAACCGGCACCCGCGCCCCTCCACTGGTCGTACAGCGGCGCGAGCTGGTCCATCAGCGAGTTGAGATTGCTGGTGAGCCGATCGGCGACGGCATCGACGTCACCCTCGGTCTTCAGCATCAAGCCGGTGTCGGTGTTCATCGACATGGCGGAAGTCACCCCCGTCCTCAGTTGATCGCCCCGATCCATCGGGGCGCCCGGTCAGTCGGTGCTCACGCACCATCGTCATACGAACGGTAACGGGTCGTGTCCAGCCCGCGCTAGACCGTGACTCATTCCGGTTCTCCATTGTGGCTGGTCAGATCACTCCGGGTCGAGCGCGAGTTTCGCCGTCGTGGGATCGAGTACGGGACCTGCTGGCAGCCGGACCACCAGGCTGGCGGGCAGCCGGACCGGTTGCACCTCCGAGTAGCCGAGGATGGCGGGCACCCCCTCGGAAGCGAGCGGGTAGCGGTGACCCAGGTCGGTGACCAGGTTGAGGGTGCCCGGCTCCTGGTCCGGGGAGGAGACCGCGGCAACCAGGACGCCGTGACCCGGCTCGATGACGACCCGGTCGGCGAGTGGAATGCCGTCACCGGTCTGCTCACCGGTGCGCACCGGCTCCCGCACCGCTTGCACCTGCGCGTCGAGCAGCAGCGTCGGCTCGTCCGCGCCCGGTTGGTAGGCGGCGCAGATCGCCGGCTGGTCGCCGGCCAGCCGGGCGATCTCCGGCCGCTGCTCCGGCGCGCGATGCCGGCCCTGCGCCGGCGCGTCCGCCTTGGGCGCCGCCGCGGCGGTACCGGCAGCCAGTTCGATCGGGTAGGGCCTGGCCTCGCCCGGGTAGGCCAGCTGGGTCTCCGTGTCGGCCATCACCACATCCGCCTGAAGCGGGGTGATCGGCACCAGGCGCGTCCGCTCGGCGAGGTAGTACTGGCGGCTGCCGCCCTGACTCTCCACCACGAAGACCTGGCCGACCCGGGCGTCCGGCAACGCGGTCGAGGATGCTCCCCGGTCGGCCACCCGTCGAGGCGCGATCGGCTCACCGGCCGGCAAGGCGTTCAGCCACGCACCGCCCACCTCCACCACCGGCTCGGCGCTCAAGGTGAGACCCTCCAACACGATCTTCTCGCTGCGGATCTCGTACCGGTGGTCGTGCCAGACCAGGTGCAGCCGGTCCGTCTTGCGGTCGCGTACCAGCAGGGCGCTGTCACCCGGATCCCGTCCACCGCCGGGCGCCCGCCCGACGGTGAGCACGGTGGTCGCGACGACACCGCCGGCCGCGTTACGCGCCGGCTGGGTGCAGAGAGTCCAGGGCCCGTCCAGGATGCGGTTGGCCGGGGGCAGCGCGTCCGGGGCGAACGGAATGCCGATGCGCGGGCCCCGCGGGGTGCCGACGAGCGAGTTGCGGGAGACCGAGACGGTCGGTGCCGCGGTCTCCATCGCCAGCAGCGCGGAGGCGTAGTTGAGCACCGGGTGCAGCCGGCCCTCCCGGTACAGGTAGCGGGTGCCGGTCTCCTTCTCCAGGATGACCGCGCCGCCCTCCTTCCACTTGGTCGCACCGCCCGGCCGCAACAGGCCGTACACCCCCACCGCGGCCAGACAGAGCACGGCCACCATGACGCTGGCGAAGCCGGCGCCACCCAGTCGGCGGAACGGCGCCGCCTCCGGATCGGGCTCGCGCGCCACCAGCGCGGAGGTCATCCGCTGAACGAAGAACTGGTACGACTGGACCTGGTCCCGCCGCGACGGCATGGCAGCCTCCCCTGGCGTACGCCCGCACGGTCACGAGCGCCGGACCGCGGTGCCTACCATAGGCACGGCGTCGAGCCGCCCGGTGCCCGCATCCGGCGTCGGCCGGCGGAACCGACGACGGCAGCCCGAGGAGTCCTTCGATGATCAGCCGCGACGAGGCCCTGGCCATCGCCCGTGAATGGGCCAGTGCGGGCAAGCCGGGACCCGCGCCCGAAGTCGATCTGTACGAGTTCGACCTCGGCTACGTCGCCTGGCGCGTTCTCCCGGCCGCGCCCCCCACTGAAGGGCCACCCGCGCCGCCCTCTGCCACCGGGTATCCCCTAGCCGTCGTCGATCGGGAGACCGGTGAAGTGTCCAGCTGGCGTTCCCTGCCGCCGTCGCTGGTTGCCGAGGAGTACACGCAGCACCGGGCCGCCGAGGGACGTTTTCCGCCCGACGTGCGGTACGTGTTGGACAAGGCAGGCTGGTATCCCGGCCGAGACGTGACCTCGGCGGTGAACCACTGGATGGCCCGCTTCGCCGACGAGCTGGCCGGGCTCGAGTGCTCACCCGTCGCCCGAGCCGCCCTGGTCGAGTTCGGTGGTCTCCAGTTGCCGCAGTTCGGTGGTCACGGGGAGCCGGGCGGCGGTTACATGAGTTTCATCCATCCCACAGTCGGTGGTGTGGTGACCGACAAGGCGCATGCGTTCTCCGAGGATTTCGACAATCCCGTCTTTCCGCTCGGCAACAACGAGGACGGACCGTCCGAGCTTGTCGTCGATGCGCAGGGGCGGGTCTTCATGCTGCACTGGGCCGACGACTTCTTCGTCGGCCCGGACATCGACACCGCCATCGTCAACCTGATCCGAGGTACCGAGATGTCCGAGGCCAGCGACCGCGACTGGTGAGCCCGACCTGGCCGCGAATTACCCTTGGCCGTCGTCGAGGGACAGGTCAGCCCGAGGAGTCCGATGATCAGCCGTGACCAGGCCCTGGCCATCGCCCGCGAATGGGCCAACGAGCAGACGGCGTTCGATGTGAACCTGTTCGAGTTCGATCTCGGATATGTCGTCTGCCTGGTAGAACCCGTAGCCGTCGCGACTGACGGTCCGCTGCTGCCGCCGTCGTCCACCGGGTACCCCCGCCTGGTCATCGACCGGGAGACCGGCGAGGTTTCCCAGTGGTCCTCGCTGCCGTGGCAGACCATCGCCGAGCGGTACGCGCAGCGCCGAGCCGCCGAGGGACGCTTTCCACCTGACGTGCGGCAGGTGCTGGAGCACGCTGGCTGGTTCCCTGGCCGCGACCTCAGCGCGGCGGCCGACCACTGGATGGTCCGCTTCGCCGACGAACTCGCCGGGCTGGCGTGCCCGCCGGTCGTACGCGCCGCCCTTGCGGAATTCGGCGGCCTGCAGCTGCCTCAATTCGGCCGAAGTGGCCGACTGGGCGGCGGCTTCACCAGCTACATCCACCCAACGGAAGGCGGGGTGGTAACGGTGGCGGCCCGGGCCTTCGCCGAAGAGTTCGACAACCCCGTCTATCCGATCGGGAACAACGAGGACGGACCGTCCGAACTGGTCGCCGACGCGCAGGGGCGGGTGTTCATGCTGCACTGGGCCGACGACTTCTTCGTCGGCCCGGACATCGACACCGCAATCGTCAAACTGATCCGCGGCGGCCCCATGGCCGAGGCCCACGATCGCGACTGGTGACGGAGGCGTCAGCCGTTGATCGCCCGCATGAACGCGTACAGACCCAGCACGCTGCACGCGACCGGCACCACCGCCAACTGGAGCAGGATGTCGAACACATCGCCGAGCCGGGCCAGTCGGGGCGAAGGCGCGCGCCGGCTGTAGGCGAGCCCGGCGGCGGCCGACAGTCCGGCCGCGACCAGGGCGATCGGCAGCACGGCCAGCACCCGCGCCCCGGTCGACGCGTCGGCCGCACCGATCAGGGGCAGCAGGCCCAGGCCCACCAGACCGACGGCCAGCATCGGCACCCGGTGTCGGACCGTCGACACCAGTCGGGCGCGCAGCAGGTAGCCCAGCGAGATGATGCCGGCGAGCAGCAGGGCGGAGAGCGTGCCGGTCGCGGTGAGTACGACCAGGCCGGCGATGGTGACGACGAACGCCCCGAAGACCATACCGGTGAAGACCTCGTCGGCTCGGGCGGTGGCCTGGTAAATCACCTCCCGCTTCGGCTGCGGCTCGTCGCGCAGCAGGTCCGCGGCGGTACGCGGCAGCGCCGGCATCGGCATCTTGCCGAGCCGTACGGACAGCAGCGGCATGGCCGGCAGCAGCAACACCACCGCACCGACGACGATCGCACTGCCCTGTGCGGCGTCCATCGAGCCGAGCGCGATCAACCCGCCGACCATGCCCCAGAAGCCGACGAAGACGACGGCCACGAAGACCCTCGTCGCGTCGCCCACGCCGAGCAGACCGAGCAGCCCGGACAGCAGCAGCACAGCGGAGCCGAGCAGCACGTGCGGGGCACCCAGCGCCCAGACCGACTCACCGGTGCCGATCACCAGCACACCGCCGACGAAGGCGTACGGCAGCCCGGCGGCGGCGACGACCGCACCGGCGAGCGAGTCGGCCATCGCCCGGGACAGCACGATCCCGCAGACCAGCAGCAGGCCGGCCGCGCCGAGGGCCACCGCACCGCCGAGCCAGCCGGGCTCCTCGGACGTCACGATCACGACGAGGCCGAGCAGGAGCAGCACGCCGGCCACGATCAGGCCGGTCAGCCGGGTCGCGAAGGGACTCCAGGCCACCCCGCGCCGTCGGGCACCGTCCGCGACGGCTTCCATCAGGTCGTCGTACGCCAGCTCCGGCCACTCGGTGCGCCGCGGCACCAGGTGCAGCGTCTCGCCGTCGCGAACGTTCTGCACGGCGAGCGTACGGGCCAGGTCGACCGGACTGCCGTCGCCACGTCGCAGCATCCAGCCTCCGTGACTGGTGCCGTCCGACGGCTCCTCGTCGGCCTGTCGGAGCACCGCGGGCAGCAACCCGACGAGCGGCAGGTGCTCGGGCAGGGCGAGATCCAACCGGCGGTTGGGGGCGACGACGGCGATGCGCGCGAGTCCGGTTCCGGCCTGGGTGACCACTATCGACCCCTCGGTACGAGGAGCGGGCCGGCGGCCCGCGGCTGTCCTGACGGGCAAAGGCTACCTACCATGTGCCGGTGACGCGGGGGCGGTTCACCGCGCCGCACCGAGGCGACGGAGGTCTGTCACGTGAGCACGGTGGTCGTCAAGCGACCTGCCCGCCAGCCGGAGCCGGAGTATCCCTCTGGCGAGGTGCTGCTGGACGCGCCGCCCGAGGTGCCCGCGCCGAGCGGCAAGGCGTGGGGGCAGATGCTCATGCTGCTGCCGATGCTCGCCGGCTCGTTCGCGATGGCCCTGATGTTCGCCGGCCGGGGCGGATCGACCCTCGGGTACGTCACCGGTGGCCTGTTCGGACTCTCCGCCATCGGGATGCTCGGGTCACAGTTGACGAACAACTCCGGCGGACCGGGCAAGCAGGAGATGCTGCAGAAGCGCCGCGAGTACATGACACATCTGTCCCGTCAGCGGCGCCGGGTGCTCAAGACGATCCGCAAGCAGCGGGAAGCGGCGTTCTACCGGCACCCCGACCCGGACATCCTCTGGTCCCTGCCGCTGGGCCCCCGGCTGTGGGAGCGTCGTCGTGGCGACGTGGATTTCGCCACCGTACGCATCGGCCTGGGGCCGCAGGAGCTGGCTACTCCGCTGGTGCCGCCGCCGGCCACGTCGCTGGAGAAGCTGGAACCGATGTGTGCCCTCGCGCTACGCCGGTTCCTCACCACCTACGGCGAGGTGCCCGACCTGCCGGTGACCATGGCACTCAACGGATTCGCCCGGGTGCACCTGCGCGGTGACACCGACGCCGCCCGGGGCATGGTCCGGGCGGTGCTCGCCCAGGCCACCGCGTTCCATGCGCCCGACGACATGCTCGTCGCGATCTGTGTGGCGCCGGACCGGCGGGCGGACTGGGAATGGACGAAGTGGCTGCCGCACGCGCTGCACCCGTCCCGCACCGACGCGCTCGGCCAGTTGCGCCTGGTGGCACCGTCGGTCACCGGCCTGGAGGCGATGCTCGACGACGTGCTGGCCAGCCGGCCCCGGTTCAACGCCAGTGGCGGTACGCCCCAGGTCGCCGGGCCGCACGTGCTGGTGGTCATCGACGGTGGCGACACCGCCGGTTCGGATCATCTGATGACCGAGGGTGGGGTGGAGGGCGTCACCCTGCTCGACCTGTCCACGCCGGCGCCCCGCCTGCTCGATCGGGCCCGGCTGGTGCTGGAGGTGGCGGCGGACCGCGGGTTGCACAGCATCACCGTGGACGGTCCGGCCGAGATCGGCCGGGCCGACGAGTGCCGGGTGGCCGAGCTCGAGGCGTTGGCCATGCAACTGGCTCCGCTCCGCCTCTCCGCCGCCTCGCGGGGCGGGGGCGACACTCCGCTCACCACCGAGCTGGGCCTGGCCGAGCTGCTCGACATCGGCGATCCGTACGAGTTCGACGTGGATCGGGCGTGGCAGCCGCGCCCCAACCGCGACAAGTTGCGGGTGCCGATCGGGGTGGGTGCTGACGGTGGGCCGGTGGAGCTGGACCTCAAGGAGTCGGCACAGGACGGCATGGGGCCGCACGGGCTGCTGATCGGCGCGACCGGTTCCGGCAAGTCCGAGCTGCTGCGCACGTTGGTGCTCGCGTTGGCGGCCACCCACTCCTCGGAGAGCCTCAACTTCGTGCTCGTCGACTTCAAGGGTGGTGCCACCTTCACCCGGCTGGACGGCCTACCCCACACCAGCGCGGTGATCACCAACCTGGCCGACGAGTTGCCGTTGGTGGATCGGATGACCGACTCCATCAACGGCGAGCTGGTCCGTCGGCAGGAGCTGCTCCGCGCGGCCGGCAACTACGCCTCACAGCGGGACTACGAGAAAGCCCGGACGGCGGGCGCACCGCTGTCGCCGCTGCCGAGCCTGCTCATCATCTGCGACGAGTTCTCCGAACTGCTGACCGCGAAGCCGGACTTCATCGACATGTTCGTGCAGATCGGTCGGGTCGGTCGGTCCCTCGGGGTGCACCTGCTGCTGGCGAGCCAACGTTTGGAGGAGGGTCGGCTGCGGGGACTGGACACGCACCTGTCGTACCGGATCGGTCTGCGGACCTTCTCGGCGATGGAGTCGCGGGTGGTGCTGGGGGCCACCGACGCGTACGAGCTGCCCCGGTCGCCGGGGCACGGATACCTGAGGTTCGGCACCGAGCCGCTGATCCGGTTCAAGGCCGCGTACGTCTCCGGCACCTACCGCAGCAAGACGGCGGCGGCGGTCGCCGCCGGCGACGGCGAGGACCGGGTCCGGGAGTACACCACCAGCTACGTGGCACCCCCGGTGACCCGCACTCCCCGGGAGGAAGTTGCGCCGGAGCCGGCCGACGGGATGGGCGAGAGTGTGCTGGACATCCTGGTCGGTCGGCTCGCCGGTCGGGGCAAGCCCGCGCACCAGGTGTGGCTTCCCCCGCTGGCCGAGCCGCCGACGCTGGACCAGCTGCTGCCTCCGATGACGGCCGATCCCGCTCGTGGCATCACCGTCGCGCACGCCGGCCTGCTCGGCGAGTTGCAGGTCGCGGTCGGCATTGTCGACAAGCCGTTCGATCAGCGCCGCGACGTGCTCTGGTTCGACCTGGCGGGTTCGGCCGGCCATGCGGTGATCGTCGGCGGCCCGCAGAGCGGCAAGAGCACCCTGCTGCGGACGGTCGTCACCGCCCTGGCACTGACCCACACGCCACGGGAGACCCAGGTCTACTGCCTCGACCTGGGCAGCAGTGCGCTGTCTTCGCTGCGCGACCTGCCGCACGTCGGCTCGGTGGCGACCCGCCTCGACGCCGGCCTGGTCCGGCGTACCGTCGCCGAGCTGCAGCTGCTGATGGGTGAGCGGGAGCGGCGGTTCGCCGAGCGCGGGGTGGACTCGATGGCCGAGTACCGACGGGCCCGACGGCACGGCCAGCACGACGACGACCCGTTCGGCGACGTCTTCCTCGTCATCGATGGTTGGGCCACGCTGCGCACCGAATTCGAGGACCTGGAACCGACGATCAACGACATCGCCAACCGGGGTCTCTCCTTCGGCATCCATCTGATCGTGACCGCGAGTCGGTGGATGGACCTGCGACCGGCCGTCCGGGACGTCTTCGGCACCCGGCTGGAGTTGCGGCTGGCCGACGCCAGCGACTCCAACCTGGACCGGCGGGCGGCGATGAACGTGCCGGAGAAGTCACCGGGCCGGGGTATCACGCCGGACGGGCAGCAGTTCCTGGCGGCGTTGCCGCGAGCGGACAGCGCGCAGGAAGCGGAAAGCCTGCCCGAGGGCGCACGGAAGCTGGTCACCGATCTGGCCGCCGCCTGGCAGGGGCCGGGGGCGCCGCCGATCCGGCTGTTGCCACCCGTGGTGCCGTACGGCAGCCTGCCCAACACCGGCCGGCCGGGGATCCCGATCGGTATCGCCGAGGTGGACCTTCAGCCGGTGCACGTGGACTTCGCCGCCGATCCGCACTTCATCCTGTTCGGTGACGGCGAGTCGGGTAAGAGCACCTTCCTGCGGGCGCTGGCGCAGACGATCGTCGACCGCAACGAGCTGACCGAGGCTCGGCTGGTCATCGTCGATTACCGGCGAAGCCTGCTCGGCGACATCGACACGCCGCACCTGATCGGGTACGGCTCGACCGCCCAGGTCACCGAGAGCATCGTCACCGAGGTGGCCACGGTGATGCGCGACCGGCTACCACCGCCGGACATCAACGCCGAGCGGCTGCGGGCCCGCGACTGGTGGAAGGGTCCCGACCTGTACGTGCTCGTCGACGACTACGACCTGGTGGCCGGCGCCGGGAGCAACCCGTTGACCCCGTTGCTGGAGTTCCTGCCGCAGGCCCGCGACATCGGCCTGCACGTGGTCATCGCCCGGCGTACCGGCGGTGCCAGCCGGGCGCTGTACGAACCGGTGCTGATGCGGCTCCGGGAGATCAGCACGCCCGGCATCGTGATGTCCGGCAACCGGGACGAGGGGGTGCTGCTCGGCACCGTCCGGCCGGGGCCGCTGCCGCCGGGCCGGGGTTGGCTGGTGTCCCGGCGCGGCGGTACCCGGTTGGTGCAGCTGGTGCACCTTCCGCCGCGCTCCTGAGCCCGGTACGGGGTTGCCCGATCGGGCTACTGTCGGCCAGAGTGGACTTACAGAGCGCGGCTGCCTGACCCCCGACCAGTCGGAGATGGAAGCAACCGCGCCGGCATCGTGTGAGCGAACGGGGGAGGGGACATGGGCGACGAATGGCTCGTCGACGAACAGATCGACGTCGACATCCAGCAGCTGAAGGACTTCGCGCTGGCCATCCAGCGGGAGATGGAGACCAACTTCCAGCCCAGCTTCGACAACGGCCTGCGCCCCATGCTCACGGTGCAGGCACCGTTCGGTGGCGGCGGGATGAAGGAAGCCGCGTTCTTCCGGGGCCGACACGACGAGAGCCGGATGTCCATCTCCCACCTGATGGCCGACGTGATGAAGGGCCTGACCGCGCTCAGCATGGCCGCGATGTCCATCTCGGCGGAGTATCTGACCGGGGACGCGCTGGCCCAGGCCACCAACGACGACGTCTACAACGCGTTCTCCGCCGTCGACGGTCAGGACACGCTCAGCGGCCGATGGCAGGAGGGCGCGGAAAACCCGGCCGACGCGGTGCCGGAGGCGGCGCTGAACCCGGAGCCGATGAATCCCTACTACGGCCTCGACGCCTGCCCCACCGGGGAGCAGAGCGAGGAGACCCCGGAGTGGGCGCGGGCGGAGGTCGTCGGTGAGGGCTCGGGCACGTATCTGATCCACGGTGACAGCGAGCGCATGCATGGCGACGATCTCCAGCTGAACCAGTCGGATCTCCGGTGACGGTGTCAGGGGCGAGGCCTGAGGAGCGGGGATGAGCGACGACTACTACGGCTGGCAGCCGGTCAGCTATCCGATGTACTCCGGCGTGTCGGACGACTACGCCGCCGAGCGAGCCGCCGGGGCCACGCCGTACGAGCCCACGGCCTGGGACTCGGTGAACATCGAGCAGATGTGGGAGTACGTCCGCAAGGAGAGTGACGAGCGGACGACGGCACTCGCCGACATGTGGCGGCGAGCGGCCAGCCTGCTGCAGACCACTCGGGACAATCTCAAGCGCCACGCCGACTCCCTGGACGCCCGCTGGCAGTCACCCGCGGCACGGGTCTTCATGTCCCGCGTGGGTGCCACGCTGCACTCGCTCGACGAGTGGAAGGAGGTGGCCAGCAACAACGCCACCGGCCTCGACCAACTCGCCAGCAAGATCGGGACTGCCCAGCGGGAGATGAAGACGCTCTGGGAGGAGTACCGGGCCGAGCAGATCCGGCAGGGGGAGCGCCGGACCAACGACGAGGGCCTCCAGGCTGTCGACCTCGTCGAATGGGTCCCCGGTGTCACAGGCAATGACGCCAAGTCGTACGAGGACGTGCAGAACGAGTACCACCAGCGCGCCAAGAACATCACCAAGCCGCTGGCGGACCTCTACATCGACGTCTACATCTCCAATATCTCCCGGGGCGGGAAGTTCAAGGGCCCGATGGACGCGGTCATCAAGAACCCGTCCCAGATTCCTGGGCCCGGTGTCCCGGGAGCACCCCCGCCCGGCGCGCCCGTGACCGGTGTCGCGCCGAACCGGCCGGACATGCCCAACCGGCCGGACATGCCGACGAATCCGCAACTGGGGGAAGGGCCGACCGGGCCGGCCGCCCCGCCGCCGGCCAACCTGCCGGCGGGCGTCGGCCTCGCCGGCGGTACCGCCGCGCCCGTCGCGCCACCGCCGACCGCCCCGCCGGTGACCACCGCGCCGACCACCCCCGTGGCACCCGGCCCGGCAGTGGTACCGCCGGTCGGGCCGCGGCCGGTGAATCCCGGCCTGACCGCACCGAATTCGGCGGCGAGACCGAACACCCCGCGAACCACCCTGCCGGGTGCCGGTGGTGCAGGCGCACCCGGCGGCCGAGGGCCGGGACCCAACCGTCCGACGCTGCCCGGCGCCGGCGGTCCGGGCGGTGGGTCGGGCGCACCGCCCGCTGGCCGGCGGGGCACCGCGCCGAACCGACCGACCCTGCCGGGCAACACCGGAACCGGCGCCCCCGGTGGTGGTCGCGGTCGGTCGGGCCTGGGCGGCCGGCCGGGTACTCCGGCCGCACCGCCGCCGTCGAGCCCGCGGCTGCCAGGATCCACCGCCCGCCCCGGCCAGCTCGGCGCCGGCCCGGGGCGCCCCGCCGCACCCCCGCCGAGCCTCGGCGGGCAGCGGGGTGCCACGTCGGGCCGCCCGGCCAGCACCGGCTCCCCGTTGAGCGGCAGGCCGGCAAAGCCGGCGGCCGGAAAGCCCACGGCGGGCCAGCCACCGGTCGGCAAGCCCGCCACCGGCGGAGGTACCGGCGGTGCGCGGCCCGATCTGAGCGGACGCGCCGGTGCGGGCGGCGCTCGGCCCGCGCCCAGCACCGGCCCGGCACCGTCGCTGGGTGGCCGACGCGGCGGGCCGTCCGCCGCCGCCCCGCGCAACGGTGCGCCACGCGATGGAGACCACGAGACCGGGGCGTACGGCGAGGGCGACGACGAATTGTGGGTCACCGAGTCATCCGCAGTCGGTGTGGTCGAGGCGCCGGTCGAACACCGGCCCGGCGAGCAGGGCAGGGCGCTCGGCCAGAGCTGACCGGGGGCGGGCCGGTCACCCAACCCTGGGTGCCCGGCCCGTACCATGCGGTGACCGTCCAATCCAGGCTGTCCGGCACGGCGGCCCACAAAGGAAGGCTGACGGGCATGCGTGTCCTCACCCGATCGGCAGCCGCCGCGCTCGCCAGCGCGAGTGTCCTGGCTGCCCTCGTTCTGCCCGCCGCACCTGCGGCGGCGGACTCAGTGCGCGACGACTCGTGGCACGTCAAGTCCCTCGAACTGGCCGAACTTCACAAGATCACCCAGGGCGAGGGCGTCACCGTCGCGGTCATCGACACCGGGGTGGACGCGAACCATCCGGACCTGCGCGGCAACGTCCTGCCTGGCCTGGATCTCTACGACGACCGCACCAAAGGTCGCGTCGACCGCCAGGGACACGGCACCGGCATGGCCTCGCTGATCGCCGGTCACGGGCACGGGGCCGGGGGCCGCGACGGGGTCCTCGGCGTCGCACCGAAGGCCAAGATCCTTCCGGTGACCATCAAGAAGGACGGCGCACCGCTGATCGCACCGACAGCGCTCGCCGCCGGCATCAACTGGGCGATCGACGCCGGTGCCGACGTGATCAACGTGTCGCTGTCCAGCAGCTTCAACGACGAGTTGAACCGGGCGGTCGAGCGCGCCTATCGGAGCAACGTGATCGTGGTCGCCGCCGCCGGCAACGACACCGACATCCTCGTCGGCCACCCGGCCGCGCATCCCGGCAGCCTCGCCGTCAACGGGGTCGACAGCAAGGGGGCCATCAGCAAGGAAGCCTCCGTGGCGGGCACCCTGGACAACCAGGTCAGCATCGCCGCACCGGGTCAGGACATCGTGCAGGCCGTACCCGGCGGCCGCTACCAGACCACCACCGGCAGCAGCAGCGCCACCGCCATCGTCTCCGGTGCCATGGCCCTGATCAAGGCCAAGTACCCGGACTTGAGCGCCTATCAACTGTTCGCGCGACTGCTCGAGACCACCTTGGACGCCGGCGAGCCGGGGCGCGATTTTTACTACGGTTGGGGCGTACTCGACCTGCGGGAGGCATTGACCGGAGAGCCCGACGGGCGCGGTAGCCGTACCGCGCCAGCCAGCGAGCCGGAGATCGACGACCCGCTCGCCGCCGCGCGGGCAGCCGGAAGCGACGGTCCCGACTACGAGGAAATCGTGATCGTTGTGCTGGTCTGGGTGGTCTTCCTCGCCCTGCTCGTCGGCGGGGTGGTGGCCATCGTCAAGCTCCGTCGCCGCGCACGGCGGCGTCGTGAGGCGAGGGCCGCCCCGGAGCCGGCGCTCGCCGGCGGCGGGATCGCGGCACCACCGGCTCCGGGCGCACCTGGTGGCCCGACCGATCTCCCGGCTCGCTCCCCCCACACCGGCGACGCCGCCTGGCGCCGCCCGTCCGAATGACGAGCGGGGGCGGACGAATGCAGATCACTCCATCGCCCCCACCCGGGGTCGGCCTCGCACCCGTGCCCGGCCGGCGGCCGGTAGTCGTCACCATCGCCGCCCTGCTGATGCTGCCCTCGATCGTCACCTGGCTGATCGCCGGGTTCGCCTTCTTCCGGGCGATGCTGCGCGCCGAAGGCGACGGGCTGGGCAAGATCCTGGTGGTGGGCATCGGTGCCGGCGTACTCGCGATCGCGTTGCTTGTGGTGCTGCTCGCGGCCATGGGGATCTTCATGGCCTGGACCGGCGACAATCCCGCCGGGCTGGCCGTGCCGGCCGGGTTCACCTTCGGGCTCTTCGTCGTCGTCATCGTGACGCTGCTGGCGCAGGGCAAGCTCAGCTATCAGCCGACGATGGTCACGCCGCTGGTGGTGGGCGGGCTTGCCGGCGTGTCGCTCGTCCTGATCAAGAGTCCACCGGCGCGGGCCTGGTTCGCCAGCCGCGGTGGCTAGCAGCTAGGCCGGGGACCAGCGGCGGGCGGCGGCGTCGAAGCGGGCCAACAGTTCGTCCCGGCCGTCCGCGTGCAGGCAGCGCAGCTCGGTGCCGTCCGGTACGACAATCGACTCCATCCGCGGTTGGCCCTGACCCCACTCGTCGGGCGTGGCCTCGCCGGGCGGCCAGCGCAGCACCGCCACCCACTCGTCGGACTCCTCGAACGGAGAGCCCTCACCGAGCAGCCCGAGCCGTCGGTACAGCCGGGTCGGTGTGTCCCGTCCCGGTCCGTGCCAGGCGTGCACCAGTCCAGCCGCCCGGTCGTATCCGCCGTCCAGGTAGGACGTCAGGTATCGGTGCGGAATGACAAGTTGCAGCAGCAGCGGTGCGGCAGGGTCGGGATCGTCATCATCGGCTTCGGGTGCCGGACGGGGCACCGGCACCCCCACCGCCGACGGATCGGCGTATCTGGCCGTGTCGCGGCGCGCCTGTTCCTGCTTGGCTGCCTCGTCGATCACCTGTCGCAACTCGCCGAGCCAGTCGCGCAACGTCAGCAGCGCCTCGCCGGGTAGCGCCGCGGCCAGCGGCGTCTCCGGATTCAGCAGCAACTGCCAGGAGAGGTCCGGCCAGTGGTCGGTGAGCTGGAGGCTGCTGACCAGCACGAGGTCACGCTCGCCCAGGACCTGTCGCAGCCGGGCTTCCGAGCTGAACACGGGCAGGCTGACCCGGCCCTGCTCGTCGGGCAGGGTCCACCACGGAAACTCGGGATCGGACAGGTCGCGGGTCGCCGGTCCGTCCGGGTCCACCGGCAGCACCAGTTCGGCTCGGAGCAGTGCGGCCATCAGGGCGTTCGGGTCCTGCCGGCGGACCGCCTCGCGCAGCGGTCGCTCGGCCTCCACTACCGGCTCGGCCAGGGCCCTGAGTTCGTCAGCGGCCAGCCGGACGCCGATCGGCAACCCGGCGTCGATCGCCAACATCCATTCGTCGTCGGGCCAGTCGACGGCGAGGTCGACCAGGCCCGACACCCGGTAGCTCACCGACCGGCCGGGCAGCCCGGCGGCGATTGCCGCCGGTGAGGTGTACGCGAGCACGTGCGTGACGCCGTCGTGCTGGCCGGTCGCCCAGGCCACCGTTTCCCGGCCGGCCGCCGCAGCCGGCGACACGGGCAGCAGCAGCGGACCGGCGACGAGTTCGGTCAGGAAGCCTTCCCGGTCGTCGGCCTCCGCGGCGGCCAACAGCGCGCGCTCGGCGGCGGTGGTCGGCTGCCAGCCGGTCACCAGGTGCCGTCCGCCCGTACCCGCTGGGGGCGATGACCGAGCACGAGCGTGGTGAGCGCCTCGTCGAGACTCGCGCCGAGGAACCAGTCCCCGGTGTGGTCCAGCACGAACACCCGGCCGTGCTCGTCGAGAGCGAGGATTCCGCTGCCGTCGCCCTCCTCACCCAGTGGGCTCAACGGCGCGCCGATCGCCTCGGCGAGCTCGGCGAGGGTCTCCACCGAGTGCCGCACCAGGAACGGGTCGAGGTGGACGTCGCTCGGCGCGACCTGTTCACCTTCGCCCTGCGGGCTCACCCGCAGGCCACCGAACTCGGCGTACGCCTCGATCGCCCGATCCGTGACGGTGTGCTGACGACCACCGGGGGTGGCGTGGGCGGCGATCCGCAGCCCCCACTCGCGGCCTCGGCTCTGGTCGGACCGGTCGGGCGACCAGCCGGCGGCGGCGAGGGTCTGTGCCACCAGGGGCGGAAAACGTTCAGTCATGTCAGCGCCTCCACACCGAACCAGTCCAGCAGCGCGGCGCAGGAACGGCAGGGCGGCTGCACCTGGCCGTGGTGCGGGTCACCCTCCTCCCGTACCCGGGTCACCCGGATCTTCGCGCCCCACAGCAGCGCGCGGGCTCGGGCCGCGTCGAGCGGTGGGCCGCCGGCCTCGGCCGCGTAGAGCCGGTCGGAGATCAGCACCGCCTCGGCGCACCAGCCGGTATAGCGCTCGCGTTGCTCGACGGGCAGCCCGTGCAGGAAACGCCGGACCACCGGATGCAGGTCGGGGGCGAGATCGCCGCGTACCGAGGTGTGCGTGTGGACGGTGCCGTCGGCCAACAGCGCGCCGGCCGCCAGTGGCAGCATTCGTGGCTGCGCCATCCCGTCCTCCCGGTTGTCGACAGGGGATTCCCGGCGAGGTTTCGCCCGGCCCGCCAGCGAGCCTAACCGTCACCGGGTGCCCGACGGGGGTGGTGTCCGGGCACCACTGGCATCGAGGGGCTCACACCGCGTCGACCGCCTGGGATATCGTCGGTCCAGCCCCCTCCTCGCCGTCCAGAGCCGGAGCCATGACGCGCACCCTTCTCGTCTCCCCGGACCAGCCCGGTGCCTACCCGTCCATCGGGGAGGCACTGGCGGTGGCCACCGACGACGCGGTCGTCTCGGTCAGCCCCGGCACCTACCACGAGGCCCTGTTCGTCAACGATCGTGCCGTCACCGTGGTCGCGGCGCAGGGCCCGGGCACGGTCACCATCGACGCGTCCGCCGGGGCTTACCCGACGGTCTCCTGCAACTCGGGTCGGTTGGAGCTGCGCGACCTGGTCCTGAAGGCGGGTGACGCACCGGTCGTGGTGGCCGACCGGGCGAGGCTCACCATGACCGGGTGCGAGCTGAGCGCCGGCTTCGGCGCGGCGATCCAGGTGGCCGGCCGGTCCGAGTTCACCCTCGACCGTTGCCGGGTGACCGGCGGACGGTACGGCCTGGTGGTGGAGGATTCCGACGGTAGCGTCGAAGGCTGCGAGTTCACCGATCTCAGCGAGGACGGCATCATCGTGCGGATCGGCGCGGCCCCGACCATCCGCACCAGCACGGTGACCCGCTGCGGCAACCGGGGCATCTACATCTACCAGTACGGCCGGCCCACCATCGAGACCTGCGACATCTCCCAGACCGGACAGGCCGGTGTGGCGGTGGTCCATCAGAGCGCCCCGGTGCTTCGTCGCTGCCGGATCCGCGACACCCGCGGGCCGGCGGTCTCCTTCGCCCGGGGTTGCCGCGGCACCGTCGAGGAGTGCACCACGGAGAACACCGGCCAGCCGGCGATCGAGATCGCCGAGGGAGCCGAGCCGACCGTCGTCGAGGGCACCGTGAACCGGAAGGCCGCCTTCGGCGCCGACGCCGCCCGCGCGACCACCGGTCAGGACGCCGCCCGGGTGGAGAAGCTGCTGGCCGAACTGGCGGCGATGGTCGGCCTGGAGTCGGTGAAGGAGGAGGTACGCGCTCTCATCGACGAGATTCAGGTCAACGAGTGGCGGCGCAGTGCCGGGCTGCCCGTCGGTGCGGTCAGCCATCACCTGATCTTCGCCGGCGCCCCCGGCACCGGTAAGACCACGGTGGCGCGCATCTACGGTGACCTGCTGGCGGCGTTGGGCGCACTGCCCGGCGGCGCCTTCCGGGAAGTCTCCCGACGTGACCTGGTCGGCCAGTACATCGGCCACACGGCCGAGAAGACCGCCGCCGCGTTCGAACTGGCGCGTGGCGGTGTGCTCTTCATCGATGAGGCCTACACCCTGTCCCGGTCGTCGGGCACCGGCGGCGACTTCGGGCAGGAAGCCATCGACACGCTCGTCAAGCTGATGGAGGATCACCGCGACGAGATCGCCGTGATCGCGGCCGGCTACACCGGTGAGATGCTGCAGTTCCTCGATGCCAACCCCGGTCTGGCCTCCCGCTTCGCCAAGACCGTGGAGTTCGGCAACTACTCCCCGGAACAGTTGGTCGTCATCGTGGAACGAATGGCCGGCGGCGACGAGTACCTGCTCGCCGACGGCGTCTCCGAGGTGCTCCGCGAGCACTTCGGCACCATCGAGCGGGACCAGAACTTCGGCAATGCCCGGGAGGCGCGCAAGCTCTTCGAGGGTGTCCGGAAAGCGCAGGCCCAGCGGTTGCGGCAGTCCGGCCAGCGACCGAGCCTCGACGAGTTGCGGACCGTGACCGTGGCCGACGTGCGCGTCGCGATCGGGCGATGACGATGCGGCGCCGGGCAGGGAGGGACGCGCGGTGACGCATCCGGGTGCGGCGCAGCCGGGCGAGCCGGGTTGGCAGCATCACCCGGGGGCGGCGGCACCGCCGCCGCAGCAACGCCTGCCCCAGCCGGGCGCGGTGCCGGCACCGACGCTCGGCGGCACCGGGCCCGGACACAACTGGGCGGCCCAGCGCGGGCCGGGCCGGGCCACCGTGGGCACCGCGTACACCAGTCGGGCCGCCGCTGCGGCACCGGCCGCCGTCGCCGCGCCCGCCGCTCGGTCACCGGAGAGCCGGGTCGCACCGCAGGCCACGGCCGCCGCGACGGGACAGCCCGTCGCGGGGGTCGCCGCCGAGGACGCCGCGCCGGTCCCGGTGGTACGCCCACACCGACGGCAGCCGCGCGTCGGCGGGATCCACGTGGCTCAGCTCGTGGCCTGGCAGGCCGGCGCGGCGGCGGTGCTGGCGGCCACGCCGCACGGCCTGCCGCTGACCATCGCCGTGGCCGCCGTAGCCGTACTGCTGCTCGCTCCGACGATGGTGCGCCGCCGGGGCCGATGGCTCCACCAGTGGCTGGCGGTGTGGTGGGCGTACCGGGGGCGCAGTCGACAGGTGGTCGACGCCGGGTCCGACGGCCCCTGGCAGTTGCTGCGCCACCTGGAGAGCACCGTCGAGCTTGATCAGGTCGAGATCGACGATCAGCCGGCCGTGCTGCTGACCCACCGGGGCGGGCTCAGCGCGGTGCTGGAGGTCGATCCGACCGAGGGTGCGCTGCTCATGGGCGCGCCACAGGCCCTGCCGTCGCCGGTGGCCCTGCTGCCCGCCGCCGACCCGGCGACGCCGGTGGTGACGGTCCAGGTGCTGATCCAGGTGACGCCGGCACCCCGTGCCCGGGCGGCGGCGGTCGACCGGGCGTACCGCGAGCTGACGAACGGTGGCGTCCCGGCCAGCCGGCAGGCATGGGTGGTGTTGCATGCGCCGCGGACCCCCGATTTCCATGCCAACCGCGACCTGCGGCCGGCGCTCACCGCGGCGATCCGGCGGACCCGCCGTCAGCTGCGGCAGGAGCGGGCGACGGCCCGGCTGCTGAACCGGGACGAGGTGCTCGCCGCGGTCGCCCAACTGACCCATCTCACCGGCGGTGCGGTGGGTACGGACCGACCGTTGGCCCGGGAAGGCTGGCGGAACTGGTCGGTGCAGGGTGTCCCGCAGAGCTGTCATCGACTGCTCGCCTGGCCCGGCCGGGGGTGGGAACTGGACCCGCTGCTGCGTGGGCTGCCCGCCGCAGCTGGCGTGGTGTCGGTCTCGGTGGCTCGGGAGAATGATCGACCCGGTGACGACGACGCTCTGGTGGAGGTGGCGTTCCGGCTCATCGGCGCCGACCCGGCCGCGCTGGCCGCCGCCGACAACGCGCTCGACCGGGCGATCCGCGATCACGGTGGTCGGCTGCAGAGACTCGACGGTGAGCACGCCCACGGCGTGGCCGCCACCCTGCCGTTGGGAGGCTTCCTGCGATGAACGGCGTCGCGTTTCCCGGCAGCCGGATGGGGCTGCACGTCGCGGACGGTGCCGCCGTCGCCGGGCTACGGCTGGTCGCCGGTGGCGGTGGGCTGGTCGTCGGCCGTAACCGTCAGCAGGAGCCGGTGGGACTGCGGGTGTTCCGGGCCGAGCCGACCCGGCTGATGCTCACCGGCGGGGTACGCGCGGCCGAGCTGCTCGCCTTCCGGTCCCTGGCGCTCGGCGCCCGGCTGTTCATCCAGACCGCGCGGGAGCAGGAGTGGGACGCCCTGCTGCGGCGTTGCGTCATCGGCCGGGAGATCGCCTCGTTCCTGCCGCCCGGTGTCGCTCCTCCGGTGCCGGCCACACCCACCGAACCGCAGCTCGTGGTGATCGACACCGGGCCGGTGACCGGGCCGGACACCAATCTCAGCGCGCCCTGGCGGGCCACCCTGGTGGTCCGCGACGACCTGGCCGGCTGGGACGTCGAGGTCCTGGTACGCAGCGACATCGTGGTGCTTCAGCGGCTCACCGAGGCCGAGGCCGCCACCGCCGCGAACGCTCTCGGTCTGGCCAGCGTGCAGAGCTGGTTCACCCAGTTGCATCCGGAGATGGTCGGTTTGATCACCAGGGGCAAGGTGCAGTGGGTGATGCTCAGCATGACCGGCACCGAGCGTCAGCTGATCGGCCCCGTCGCCCGGGCGGGCTGACCGAGGACCGGCGTCACGGTCTTTGCCGCATTGGTACACCCGGCGGCTCCCGCATGGACACCGGTGCCGCTTATCCTCCGACGGTCTACTCCCTTCGGAGGCCGCTTACATGCAGCGCACAAGAAGTACCCGACTACTCACAATCCCGGGCGTACTGGTCACCGCCACCACGCTCATCCTCTCCAGTGGCACCGCAGCCGCCGCAGACCCGGCGCCCACCGTGCCGTTCATCAGTGAGATCCACTACGACAACGTCGGCGCGGACACCGGCGAGGCGATCGAGATCGAGGGGCCGGTCGGCTTCGACCTGACCGGCTGGCAGATTGTCCTCTACAACGGTGCCAACGGCGCGGCGTACGGAACCCGGACGTTGGGCGGCGCGGTGCCGGCCTCGGGTGTGGTCGTCGAGTCGTACCCGGCGGACGGCATCCAGAACGGCGCCCCCGACGGCGTCGCGCTCGTCGCGCCCGGCGGTGACGTCGCCGAGTTCCTGACCTACGAGGGCACCTTCGCCGCGGTCGGCGGACCGGCGAGCGGCCGGACCGGGGTGGACATCGGGGTGCAGGAGACCGCGTCGACCCCGGCGGGCCACTCGCTCCAGAAGATCGACGGAACTTGGCAGGCGCCGGCGGCGAACACCTTCGGGGTCCGCAACGCCGCGCCCGACCCGGATCCCGATCCGGACCCGACCGGCTGCACCGTCACCGTCGACCACACCATCGCCGAGGTACAGGGCACCGGTACGGCCACGCCGCTGGCCGGCAGCCGGGTGACCGTGGAGGGTGTCGTCACCGCCGACCACCGCACCGGTGGCTACAACGGGGTGTACGTGCAGACGGCGGGCAGCGGTGCCGAGCGCCCGGTCGCCGCCGGCACCGCCTCGGACGGCATCTTCGTGTACCTCACCAGCAACACCGCGAACCACCCGGCGGTCGCCATCGGCGACCGGGTCCGGGTCAGCGGCACGGCGAGCGAGTTCAACGGCCTCACCCAGCTCACCGTCGCGGCCCGGACCGACGTGCAGGTGTGCGCGCAGGGTGCGCCGCTGCCGGCACCGGTCCCGGTCGAGCTGCCGCTCGACGAGGCCGCCCGCGAGTCGGTCGAGTCGATGCTGGTCGCGCCGGTCGGCGCGTACGCCGTCTCGGAGGTGTACAACACCAACCGGTACGGCGAGGTGGCGCTCACCGCCGGTGACCAGCCGGCCCGGACGCCTACCGACGTGGCCCGCCCCGGCTCGGACACCGCGCAGGCCCTGGCCGCCGAGAACAAGCTGCGTCGCCTGCTGGTCGACGACGGCCGGACGACCAACCTGGCCACCGCCGGGCTGCTGCCGCCGTACGTCTCGCCGGCCAGCCCGTTGCGGGTCGGTGACCAGGTGGAGGCGTTCGGCCCGTCGGTGCTGTCGTACGGCTTCAACGAGTGGCGCCTGCAGCCGACCCGCCCGGTCGACGCGGACACCGCGCCGGCCGCCCGCACCACGTTCAAGGCCACCAACCCGCGGACCGCCGGACCCGTCGACGTCGGCGGCGACCTGCGGGTGGCCAGCTTCAACGTGCTGAACTACTTCGTCCACTTCGGCGGCGACGCCCGGGGTGCCGCCGACGAGGCGGCGCTGGCCAAGCAGGAGGCGAAGATCGTTTCGGCGATCTCCGCACTGGACGCCGACGTGGTGGCGCTGGAGGAGATCGAGAACTCGGTCCGGTTCGACGCCGAGGATCCGCAGCAGGCGCTCAAGCGCCTGGTCGCCGCCCTGAACAGCGAGGACGGCGCGGGCACCTGGGACTACGTACGCACTCCGGCCGAGCTGCCGAGCGCGGCCGAGCAGGACGTCATCACCACGGCGATCATCTTCAAGCCGGCCAAGGCGCAGCCGAAGGGCCCGTCGCGGTCGGTGAACGACGAGACGGTGTGGTCCAACGCCCGCGAACCGATCGCGCAGACGTTCACCGCCGGCTCGGTGGACTTCGTCGTGGTGGCCAACCACTTCAAGTCCAAGAGCGGCGCCGGCACCGGTGACAACGCCGATGCCGGGGACGGTCAGGGCGGTTGGAACGGTGACCGGGTCCGGCAGGCCGGGGCGCTGGCCGCCTTCGTGGACCAGGTCAAGGCGGACAGCGGGACCGACGACGTGCTGCTGCTGGGTGACTTCAACGCGTACACCCAGGAGGATCCGATGCAGGTCCTCTACGACGAGGAGTACCGCAACCTCAACGACACCGGGAAGACCAGCTACGTCTTCAACGGTGAGTCCGGCTCGCTCGACCACGCGCTCGCCTCGCCGTCGCTGGCGTCGCGGGTCACCGGTGTCGACGTCTGGCAGATCAACGCGGTCGAGTCGTACGCCTTCCAGTACGACAGCCTGGCCGCGTTCTACGCACCGGACCCGTACCGGGCCAGCGACCACAATCCGCTGGTCGTGGGCATCGACACCGGGGTCGACACCGGTCCGGTGGACCTCCAGTTGTTGAGCATCAACGACTTCCACGGCCGACTGGAGTCGCCGGCCACCGTGGGGGGTCAGCCGGTCGGCGGTGCGGCTCAGGTCGCCGGTCTGGTGAACCAGTTGCGGGAGCAGAACCCGAACACCGCGTTCGTCTCCGCCGGTGACAACATCGGTGCCTCCACCTTCATCTCGGCGATCGACGACGACAACCCGACGATCGACGCGTTGAACCAGGCCGGCCTGCTCGTCTCGGCGGTCGGCAACCACGAGTTCGACAAGGGCATGTCGGACCTGACCGGTCGGGTCACCGACCGGGCCGACTTCCCGTACCTGGGTGCCAACGTGTACCGGGGTGACACCCGGGCGCTGCCGGCGTACGCGGTGGACACCATCGGTGGCGTCCGGGTCGGCTTCATCGGCGTGGTCACCGAACAGACCGCCTCGCTGGTCAGCCCGGACGGCATCGCCGGCATCACCTTCCGCGACCCGGTGGCCGAGGCCAACCTGGTCGCCGGCCAGCTCAAGGACGGCAACCCGGACAACGGCGAGGCCGACGTGGTGGTGCTGCTCGCGCACGAGGGCGCCGCTACGGAGAACATCGACTCCCCCGAGGCGTTGGCGAACGACCCGGTCTTCGGCGAGTTCACCCGCGCCGACGCCACCGTCGACGTCATCTTCAGCGGGCACACCCACCAGCCGTACGCCTTCGAGGTGCCGGTTCCCGGCACCGACAAGCTGCGGCCGATCGTGCAGGCCGAGGATTACGGCAAGCGGCTGGGCAAGGTCACGCTGACCTTCGACCCGGAGGCGGGTGCCATCACCGCCGCCGACGCGTCCCTGGTGGACGTCGTCGGCGCACCGCAGGATCCGGCGGTGGCGGAGATCGTGGCCGCCGCGAAGGTCCGGGCGCAGGAGCTGGGTCAGCGCAAGCTCGGTGAGATCACCGCCGACATCCGGCGGGCGTACACCGACGGCAACGAGGATCGGGGCAAGGAGTCGGCGCTTGGCAACTTCATCGCCGACGTGCAGCTCGCCGGTACCCGCGACGCCGGCCGGGGCGGGGCGCAGATCGCGTTCATGAACCCGGGCGGTCTGCGGGCCGACCTGCTGTACGGCGAGGACGGCACGGTGACCTACGCCGAGGCCTTCGCCGTCCAGCCGTTCGCCAACGACGTGGTCACCAAGACCTACACCGGTGCCGAGATCAAGCAGGTGTTGGAGCAGCAGTGGCAGCCGGCGGGCGCGTCCCGCCCGGTGTTGTGGCTCGGCGTGTCGGAGGGCTTCAGCTACACCTACGACCCGCAGGCCGCCCAGGGTTCGCGGATCACCTCGATGAAGCTGAACGGCACGCCGATCGACCCGGCGGGCAGCTACCGGGTGACGGTGAACTCGTTCCTCGCCGCCGGCGGGGACAACTTCACCACCCTCGGCGGCGGCACCGACCCGGTGACCACCGGCGACAACGACCTCACCATGTTGGTCAACTACTTCGCCGCCAACTCGCCGGTGACCGCGGACACCGAACCGCGGTCGTCGGTCGGCCAGGGTGGTCCGGAGTGCACCACCACGATCACCGGCAGGCACGCCAGGCCGCTGCTCGTGACCACCGGTCTGACCTGCGTGGAGAACGCCACGATCGCCGGCCCGGTGTCGGTCGCCGCGGGGGCCTCGCTGCGGGTGACCGGCGGCACCATCAACGGCCCGGTGTCCGCCATTCGGCCGGTACTGTTCGAGCTGTCCGGGACGAAGGTCTCCGGTCCGGTCATGGTGATCGGCGCCACCGGCGACCTGAAGATCAGCAAGGCTCGGATCAACGGACCGTTGGCGCTGGTGGCCAACCTCGGTGGGGTGCGGGTCGACGGAGTCACCGTCAGCGGCCCGGTGGGCGTGACCGGCAACTCCGGCAGCCAGCCGGTGGTCGTCGCCGCGAACACCGTCAGCGGCCCGCTGGCCTGCTTGGGCAACACTCCGGCCCCGGTGAACGAGGGTCGGGCGAACACGGTGCGGGGCCCGGCCTGGGGTCAGTGCGCACGCCTGTGACCGGTAGGTGACAACGCCGGTCCGCGGTCGGAGTTACTTCGACCGCGGACCGGCGCCCGGTTCGTTCCGGCCCGCCCGAGTGGCCGATGCATACCCCCCGGGGTATATTCGGATCGGTTACCCGATCGGGGCGGCATCTCCGCACCCCCGCCGGGTAAGCACTCGCTGGAGACGAACAACCGAGGAGTTGGCATGACGGTGCAGGTGTCGGTCATCACGACGTCGTCCCTCGGCGACCGCAGCTACCTGGCCACCGACGGCCGGGTCGCGGTCGTCGTGGACCCGCAGCGGGACATCGACCGGGTGCTCTACCTCGCCGGCGCGGCCGGCGTGCGGATCACCCACGTGGTCGAGACGCACCTGCACAACGACTACGTCTCCGGCGGGCTGGACCTGGCCCGGCTGACCGGGGCACGGTACCTGGTCGCCGCCGCGGACGAGGTTGGTTTCGCCCGGGTACCCGTCGACGACGGCGACGTCGTCGAGGTGTCGGAGGCGCTACGGCTGCGGGCCGTGGCCACCCCGGGTCATACCTTCCACCACCTGTCGTACCTGGTCGACGAGGCCACCGAGGGCGGCTGGACCACGACCGGGGTCTTCACCGGAGGATCGCTGCTGTTCGGCACCACCGGCCGCACCGACCTGCTCGGCGCGGAGCACGCGCACGAGTTGGCCAAGCGTCAGCACACCTCGGCGCGGCGGCTCGCCGACCTGCTGCCGGACGGGGCTCAGGTGTGGCCCACCCACGGCTTCGGCAGCTTCTGCTCGGCGAGCCAGGCCGACGCCCCGGATTCGACCATCGGCCGGGAGAAGCAGGTGAACCCGGTGTTCCGGCTGGCCGCGACCGAGTTCGTCACCGAGACCCTGGCCGGTCTGGACGCGTATCCGGCGTACTACGCACACATGGGGGTGGCCAACACCGCCGGCCCGGCACCCGTGGACCTCACCCCGGTGGCGCGAGCCGACGCGGCACGCTTGCGGGAGCGCATCGCCGCCGGGGAGTGGGTGGTCGACCTGCGGCACCGCAAGGCGTACGCGGTCTCGCACCTGGCCGGCACGGTGAGCCTCGGCCTCGACGGCCCCATGTCGACCTGGCTCGGCTGGCTGATCGACTGGGGCACCCCGGTCACCCTGCTGGCCGAGACACCCGAGCAGGTCGCCGACGCCCAGCGCGAGCTGGTCCGGATCGGCATCGACCGGCCCGCCGCCCAGGCGACCGGCGACCCCCGGCAGTGGGTCGACGAGCCCGCCGAGCTGCGCGAGCTGCCCCTCGCGGACTTCCCGGCGCTGGCCGCCGCGCAGGCCGGGAACGCACCGGCCGGGCTGCCCGCCCCGCAGGTCGTCCTCGACGTGCGGCTGGGCAACGAGTGGCGCGACGGCCACGTCGAGGACGCCGTGCACGTGCCGCTGCCCGAGCTGCCCCGCCGACTGGCCGAGATCCCGGCGGGCACCGTCTGGGTGCACTGCGGGTCCGGCTACCGGGCCGCCCTCGCCGCCTCCCTGCTGGCCAACGCCGGCCGGGACGTGGTGCTCGTCAACGACCGCTTCGACCACGCCGAGGCGGCCGGCGTACGGCTGGACCGCAGCGCCTGACCGCCGGCGGGTGATCTCGACCGGGGCCGGCGGCGAGTCAGCCGGCCGGCGGTTCCGGCGGACTGATCGGCAGCAGGACGCGGAACAGGGTGCTGCCGGGCGTGCTGGTCACCCGGATGTCACCGTGGTGCTTGTTGACCACGATCCGGTAGGAGATGTCCAGACCGAGGCCGGTACCCTCGCCGACCGGCTTCGTGGTGAAGAACGGCTCGAAGATCCGGGGGCGGATGTCGTCGGGGATGCCCGGCCCGGTGTCGGCGATCTCGACGATCAACCAGTCGTCCTGCCGGAGAGTGCGGACGGTCAGCACCCCGTCGCCACCGATCGCGCCGAGCGCGTTGTCGATCAGGTTGCTCCACACCTGGTTCAGCTCGGCGGCGTACGCCGGGATCGATGGCAGGTCCCGGTCGTACTCCCGGACCAGCCGGACCCCGGCGGCGACCTTGCCCTTGAACATCACAAGCGTGGCGTCGAGCAGTTCGTGCACGTCCACCACCTGGTACGGTGCCCGGTCGAGCTGGGAGTACTGCTTGGCGGCACCGACCAGGGTGGAGATCCGGGTGGCGGCGTCGGCGATCTCCCGCATGAGCAGTTCGGTCTCGACCGTGTAGGCCAGCCAGCGGACCGCCGCCTCCAGGTCCTCCTCGCCGACCGACGCGCGGACCCGTTCCAACCAGTCGACGTCCAGCCCGCCGCCGACGAGCGTCGACGCCAGCTCCCACCCGGCGGTCAGGCCCCGGTCGTCCAGCCAGTCGGTCAACTCGTCCTCGGCGTCACTTGTCGCCAACGGCGAGAGCGTCGGCGCCTTGGCCACCCGCTCGACCGCCTCCTCCTGAAGTCCCACCAGAGCATGCAGCCGCCGGCCGTCGAGCCGGCCGTCGGCGATCATGGCGAGCTTGTGCCGCATGCCGGCGATCCGCTCCCGCAGACTGGTGGTGGCCCGCACCGCCGCGCTCGCCGGATTGTTCAGCTCGTGGGTCAGGCCGGCCGACAGGGAACCCAGGGCCAGCAGCCGCTCGCGCTCGCCGATCAGCGTCTGGGTGTCCCGCATCCCGATGAACATCCCCTCCAGCAGGTGCATCGCCATCGGGAACCAGGTGCGCACCGCGTGGGCGAACTGCTCCGCCGGCAGCACGAAGAACTCGGCGTCGGTGAGCGCCCACATGCTGTTGCGGTACTGCCGGTCGTCACCCAGGTACGCCTGGGTGGCTCCGCCGTACACCCCGCGCTGCGCGGTACGGCTGATCTCCACCTGGTCGCCGTGCACCGTGCGGCAGAGCCGCACCGTGCCGTCGAGCAGGACGAAGAAGCACTCCGCCGGATCACCCTCGGCGTAGACCAGGTCACCTTCGCCCCGCCGCTCGACCCGGCCCTGCTCGGCCAACCAGCTCAACTGGGTGTCGTCGAGCGACTCGAAGAGGAACAGCGTCCGCAGGTCGTCGGCGGTCAGCCGGCCCGGGCCGACGCCAGGATCCCCGTTGGTCACTGTGCCTCCAGGTACCGGTGCACGAGCGACACGGCCATCGCGCCCTCACCGACGGCGGAGGCCACCCGCTTCACCGAGGCCGCGCGGACGTCACCGGCGGCGAACACACCGGGCACGCTCGATTCGAGATGGTACGGCTCGCGTGGCAGCGACCAGCCCGCCGGCCGACGTCCCCCGGCGACCAGGTCCGGTCCGGTGACCACGAAACCCCGTTCGTCGCGGACCAGCGTGCCGTCCAACCAACCGGTCCGGGGCTCGGCACCGATGAAGACGAACAGCCAGGACGTCGCCACCTCCCGCTGCTCGCCGGTCCGGGTGTCCCGCAGGGTCAGCCGTTGCAGGTGTTCGTCACCGGCAGCGCCCGCCACCTCGGTGTGCGGGTGCACGGTCACCTGGTCGATGCGGCCCAGTTGGTCGATGAGGTACCGGGACATCGACGTGCTCAGGTCCGCGCCCCGGATCAGCAGGTGCACCCGCTCCGCGTAGCGGGAGAAGTAGACGGCCGCCTGCCCCGCCGAGTTGGCACCGCCCACGATGTAGACGTCCTCTCCCACGCAGCTCGGCGCCTCGCTGGCCGCCGAACCGTAGAAGACGCCCCGGCCGTTGAAGTCGGCCAGACCCGGCGCGTCGAGCATCCGGTACGACACGCCGGTCGCCAGCACCACCGAGTGGGCGGCGAGTGTCTGCCCGTCGCTGAACCGCAGCAGCCGC
The DNA here is from genome assembly GCF_027497295.1 of Verrucosispora sp. WMMC514. Taxonomy (NCBI): domain Bacteria; kingdom Bacillati; phylum Actinomycetota; class Actinomycetes; order Micromonosporales; family Micromonosporaceae; genus Micromonospora; species Verrucosispora sp. WMMC514. The sequence goes on from NZ_CP114906.1 coordinate 2,151,435, forward strand.
GCCGACCCGGCTTCCGCCAGGCCCACCACCTCCCGGGTGCTGAGCAGTTCCGCGCCGAACTTCAACGCCTGCCGGCGGGCCCGCTCGGTGAGCTGCGCCCCGGAGACCCCGTCGGGAAAGCCGAGGTAGTTCTCGATCCGGCTGCTCTGCCCGGCCTGTCCACCGGTGGCCAGCCGCTCCACCAGGACGGTGCGCAACCCTTCCGAGGCCCCGTACACGGCGGCCCCCAGGCCGGCCGGCCCGCCGCCGATCACCACCAGGTCGTAGAAGTCCGCCGTGGGGGTGACCTCCAGTCCCACCAGCCCGGCCAGTTCCGCCTCCGAGGGTGCCACCAGCGCCTTGCCGTCGGTGGTGACCACCAGCGGGACGTCGGCCGGGGTGACCCCGGCCGCCGCGAGCAGCCGGCCGCCCTCGGGGTCGTCGGTCAGCAACCACCGGTACGGGACCAGGTTGCGGGCGAGGAAGTCCCGCACCGTGAACGACTCGGCGGACCAGCGGTGCCCGACCACCCGTATCTCGCTCTCCCCTGCGGCCGGGCTGGCCGCCCACGCCTCCAGCAGCGAGTCAACCACCGGGTAGAGCTTCTCCTCCGGCGGGTGCCACGGCTTGAGCAGGTAGTGGTCGAGGTCGACCAGGTTGATCGCGTCGATCGCCGCACCGGTGTCGGCGTACGCGGTCAGCAACACCCGGCGCGCGGCCGGGAACAGATCCATCGCGGCTTCCAGGAACTCGATGCCGTTCATCTCCGGCATCCGGTAGTCGGCCAGCAGCAACGCCACCTGGTCGCCACGCAGCTTGACCTCGCGCAGCGCCTCCAACGCCTCCGGCCCCGAGGTGGCACGGACCACTCGGTACCGGTCGCCGTAGCGGCGCCGGATGTCCCGTGCGACCGCCCGGGAGACCGCCGGGTCGTCGTCGACGGAGAGGATGACCGGGTTCGCCATGGGCCCATGAAACCACGCCCGTGTTTCGGTCACACCCGGCGATCAGGATGGCGGGCTGGTAGCCGGGACGGCGCGAAAGACGACAGTCACGCCGAACGATGCCCCGTCGACCTGGTAGGCGTAGCAACCCGGTCCGCTGACCGTCGTGGTGGCCGGCAGGTCGCTGTCCGGCTGGCTGAGCACGGCGTAGTACCCGTCGTCGCGGGACTCACCGGTGTAGGAGAACCGGACACCCGCGCTGCCCGGCGCGTCGATCCGTGCTGCCCGTACCAGCACCGGGCCGGTGTAGCCGGAGCCGACCCACCGGACCTTCTTCGTATACGTGCCGTCCGGTTCCCGGTCCTCGTCGCGCAGTTGCAGGGCACCGTCGGGGAAGTAGTCGGCCACCGGGTACAGCGGGCCGGGGCCGAGCACCCGGTGCGCCAGATCGCTGTCAGACCAGGGCCGGGGCTCGGTGACCGGGCAGGGGTCGCCAGGCCCGACGGTGGGCAGCTGAAGTGGCGGTGCCGTCCATCCCGCGGACGTCGCCGCCGGTGCCGGCGACACCGGCGCGGCGTCCGGCGACGGATCGTCACAGGCCGCCAGGCTCAACGCGAGCAGAACGCCGACACACCCCCAGGTCCACCGCACCATACGCGCAGTATCGAACGGCGCCGTCATCGGCGCAGCCCCGTTGTCCCGGATCTCGCTCCTCACCAACCGGTTCCGGAGGTCCTCCGCGCCCGATCGAGCAGCGCCCGCCGCTCGGCATCGCCGGGCACCCGGTCCGCCGCCGCGCGGAACAGCGCCGCTGCCCGCTCCCGGTCACCCTGCCGGGCGACGAGGTCCGCCTCCACCGCCAGCGTCAACGGATAGCCGTCGAGTCCGCCGCCGGCACGCGCCTCGGTGAGCAGAGCCAGCCCGACCTCCGGCCCGTACGCGTACCCGTGCGCGACGGCTCGGTTCAACGCCACCACCGGAGTCGGCTGCGCCTGGAAGAGCTGGTCGTAGCAGTCGGCGATCCGTCGCCAGTCAGTGGCTTCGGCGCTGGGCGCGGTGGCGTGGCACGCCGCGATCCGGGCCTGCCACGCGTACGGGCCGGACTCGGTCAACCGGACGAGCAGGCGGTCGGCCTCGGCGATCGCCGCATGGTCCCACCGGGACCGGTCCTGTCGATCGAGCGGAATCAGGTTGCCGTCGGTGTCCCTTCGGGCGGTCCGGCGGGAGTGCTGCAGCAGGAACAGCGCCAGCAGGGCCGTCGCCTCCTGCTGTTCCGGCATGAGCCGGACCAGCAACCGGGCCAACCGGATCGCCTCCTCGGCGAAGGCCGGCTCGCCGTCCGCGTCGTAGCCCTGGGTGAACAGCAGGTAGAGCACGCCCAGCACCCCGGGCAGCCGTTCGGTCAGGGCACGGCCACGCGGCACCCGGTACGGGATACCCGCCTCGGCGATCCTCGTCTTGGCCCGGGTGAGCCGCCGCGTCATGGTGGACTCGCTGACCAGGAAGGCCCGGGCGATGTCGGCGGTCGGTACCGCGCAGATCGTCCGGAGGGTCAGCGCGACCCGTGCCTGCGGCGCGAGTGCCGGATGGCAGCAGGTGAAGATGAGCCGCAGCCGGTCGTCCACCACCTCCTCGTCCGGTACCGGTTCCGCGGTGGCGGCCGTCAGCGCCAGCACCGCCACCTCGCGCAGCTTGCGCCGCTCGACCGAGGCCCGCCGCAGCACGTCGAGCAGCCGGTTCCGGGCAACGGCCATCAACCAGCCCGCCGGGTTGGCCGGCACCCCGTCCACCGGCCAACGATCCAGTGCCCGGGCCAGAGCCTCCTGCGTACAGTCCTCGGCCAGCGTCCAGTCTCCGGTGATCCGGATCAGGGCCGCCACGATCCGCGGGTACGCCTCGACGGCGGTGGCCGCGACGGCTCGCGCCGCCGCGGCCCGATCGGCCGCCGTGCCCCCGTTCCCGGCACGTCGCCGCGCCGCCGCGCCGTCGTCGGCGGTCGACGTCCGCGGCACCGCGTTCCCGGCGGCCGGATCCGTCACTGCTCGAAGTCGGCGAACGGACGGAGTTCGATCCGCCCGGCCCAGGCCATCGGATGCGCCCGGGCAACTTCGATCGCCTCGTCCAGATCGGCGCACTCCAGCAGGTCGAAGCCGACGATCATCTCCTTGACCTCGGCGAACGGCCCGTCGGAGACCAGCAGTTGGCCATTGCGGACCCGGACCGTGGTGGCGGCCGAGGCCGGAGCCAGTTGGGCACCCTGCAGGCGTCGGCCGGCCGCGTCGTTGTCGGCCACCCACACCTCGACGTCCGGGTGGTTGCTCGGCTCCGGGTCCGGCTCGGGATCGGTGCAGACCAGCATCATGTACTTCACGTGAGTGCCTTTCGAATCGTCAGGAGGGTTGGTTCCACCGACATGACGAACGGCGGAGCCGGCTTCCGGACAACCGGAGGGTCTCATCTTCCGCGGATGCGCTGCCAGGTGCCTTCGGTCACGGCCGTCGGCGTCGACGTACCCCGGCGACAAGCGTGTCGCTGTGCGCGATCAGGATCAGCAGACCGGTGATGATCGCGGAGTTGACCAGCATCGACTGTTCGCGGCCCGCTGCGGCGGCGACGAGAATGGCCACCATTCCGATCAGCCGTTGCCAGGAGAGCCGATTGTGCACGGCCAGCGCCAACAGAATCCAGCCGGTGAGGAAGAGCGCCGGGCCGGCCGCCATCGTCACCACGGCGGCCAGATCATGGGAGAACGGTTCCATGATCATCAGTCGCGAGCCGACCCCGGTCGCCAGGACGCCGGCGACCATCACCAGGTGCAGGTAGCCGGCGAGCAGGCCCAGCCTGCTACCGGGCGGTCCCATGGCCTCGATCGCGGCGCCGAGCCGCATCCCGCCGGGCACGAGGTAGAGCCGGCCGAGACTGACCGCGTTGATGAACATCAGGGCGAACGCCAGAGTGCGACCCAGGTCGAACCCGCGTTGGCTGTACGTGATGCCAGCGGTCAGGATCAACTCGCCCAGCGCGATGATGAAGATCTGCTGGTACCGCTCGGACAGATGCTCCCCGATGATCTGGAGGTTCTCCCAACTGCTGCGTCCGAGCCCCGGTGTCGGCCAGCGCAGTCGCGCCATCGCGTAGTCCAGCACCACCGCCGCCGTCCAGAGGGCCACCTGGGCCGGCCCGACGAACGCCCCCGTCAGCCACAGCACCCCGGAGACGGCGAACCAGATCGCCACCCGCAGGGTCCGCAGTTGCAGCGGATGCCCGTGCAGGGCCGGTAGCAACATGGCCGCCCGACCCAGATGGATCGCCACGTAGGCACCGGCGAACACCAGCGCGTGTCCGGCGTACGCGGTCGGTGCCGCAGCGGCCATCAGCATCCCGCCGAACATCACCCAGAGCAGCAGCCCGCTGATCAGTGGCGTACGCGGCTCGAACCAGTCGGTCGACCAGGCGGTCACGAACCAGACCCACCAGATGGCGGCGAGCAGCAGCGCCGTGCGGAACGCCCCGCCGAGGCTGAGGTCTTCCTCGAGAGCACGGGACAACCGGTTCAGCGCGAGGATGAAGGCCAGGTCGAAGAAGAGTTCCAGGAACGACGCCCGCCGGGAGATCTCGCGCCGCCGCAACAGCCGCGCCGGCAGCCCACTGGACATCGTCGCCCTCCGCGCGTCGCCGGGGATGGCGCCTCAGTCGTACCACCGAACGGTCCCGCTGCGACGCCGAACAGCGAGATCAACACCCAGCGCGGAGTCCTCACGGGGGGCCGGTCCGCGCCGGATGGCACGGGCTCCACACGCGCTAGCCTCGGGGCGATGCAGCACACCCCCGACGGCCGGGCCGCGCTGACCACGGCCGAACGCGCGATCGATGCCCGCTTCCGCGCGGCGCTGGCCCGGCTACCGCGTCAGGGGCCGGCCGGGTGGCTCACCGAGTTCGTGGTCTTCGGGCTCAAGCAGGCCTGGGCGTGCGTGTTCGGTGCCGCCATGCTGGCGATCATCTGTGCCGCGCACCTCTGGTACCCGGACGACGCCGCGTTCGCCCGCAACGACGCCCTCACCGTCGCTGCGGTCGCCATCCAGGTCGCCATGGTCGCGGGACGGCTGGAGAGCCGGCGCGAACTGCGGGTGATCGTCCTGTTCCATCTCGTCGGCACGGTGATGGAGCTGTTCAAGACCCACGTCGGCTCGTGGACGTACGAGCCCGAAGGGGTGCTCCGCCTCGGTGGGGTGCCCCTGTTCAGCGGCTTCATGTACGCCGCGGTCGGCTCCTACCTGGTCCGGGTGAACCGGCTGTTCGACCTGCGCTTCACGCGCTATCCGAGACGCTGGTTGACGGCCCTGGTGGCGACCGCGATCTACGTCAACTTCTTCACCAACCACTACCTGCCGGACGTGCGGTGGGCGCTCGTCGCGGCCGTGGCGCTGGTGTTCGGTCCCTGCGTCATGCACTTCCGGATCTTCCGGGCCCGGTTACGCATGCCGTTGCTGCTGGCCTTCGTCCTCGTCGCCTTCTTCATCTGGCTGGCCGAGAACATCGCCACCTGGTCGAACGCCTGGCTCTACCCGAGCCAGGCGGACGGTTGGCATCCGGTGTCACTGACGAAGCTGACATCGTGGTTCCTCTTGATGATCATTTCGGTGGTGCTGGTCGCCTGGATCGCACCGCCGCAGCCGCCCGACGACGACCAGCCATCGCACCGAGGCACCGACGAAACGGCGTCGGCCGCGGTGCCGGTCGGCCGGCGCCGATCGTCTGGTGACCAGCTCAGCCCTGGCGGCTCTTCCACTGCGGGTTGAGCCGGTTCACCACGACCACCCGGCCACGTCGGCGCACCACCGTCGAACCCGGCTTCCGCTTCAGCGACCGGAGGGATGTCCGTACCTTCATGTCCGTTTTCTCCTCGGCTCGGGTCTCACGCCGTACGCCGGAGGCAACGCCGAGCGCGACGGTGGGATTCCCTGACCGGTGGCGGTCGATCGAGGGCCGGTCACCCGACCTACCGGTCGGACGGAGGTGTCGGTTCGACGGCCAGCAGGGCGGCCAACTGCCGCAGCACCTGGGGCCGGGCCCGGTAGTAGACCCAGGTGCCCCGGCGTTCGGAATCGACCAGACCCGCCTCTCGCAGCGTCCGCAGATGATGCGAGATCGTCGGGCCGGTCAGGTCGAAGGCCGGCGTCAGGTCGCAGACACACACCTCGCCGCCCTCGGCCGAGGCGATCATCGACATCAGTTGCAGTCGTACCGGATCACCGAGGGCCTTGAACGCGGGTGCCAGCACCACGGCGGTCTCACCTGACACCCGCTGCTGCGCCAGCGGCGGGCAGCACGGGGCGGCGGTGAGATCGAGGGAGAGTGGCACCGCCCGCTTCGACATACCCCTAGGTTGACATCAGTCTAATCAACGTGCAAATCTCTGTTTCGAAGAACATCGAGACAGAAGGCGGATGCCGCCCGTGCGACACGACGGGCCGGACCGCCCGCCTGTTTCGACAACCATCGAACACGAGGAGTAGCTGATGAGCGACCTGGACCAACTGCCCGTCGCCGTCATCGGTGCCGGGCCGGTCGGCCTCGCCGCCGCCGCCCACCTGCACGAGCGCGGGCTGCCGTACATCGTTCTGGAGGCGGGCGACGGCGCCGGCGCCGCCGTGCGGCAATGGGCCCACGTCCGCGTCTTCTCGCCCTGGCGGTACAACATCGATTCGGCCGCCCGCCGCCTGCTGGACGAGGCCGGCTGGGTGACACCCGACCCGGACGCCCTGCCGACCGGCGCCGACCTGGTCGAGCACTACCTTCAGCCGCTCGCGAACCTGCCGCAGCTCAAGCCACATCTGCGGTACGGCGCGCGGGTGACCGCGATCAGCCGACTCGGCTACGACCGGCTGCGTACCACCGGCCGGGAGTCCGCTCCCTTTCTGATCCGCCTCACCGACGGCCGGGAGATCCTCGCGCGGGCCGTCATCGACGCCTCCGGCACCTGGGGCAGCCCGAACGTGCTGGGCGCGTCCGGGCTGCCCGCCCTGGGCGAGACCGAAGCCGCCGCTCACCTGGAGCACGCCCTGCCGGACGTCCTCGGCACCGACCGGGCCCGCTTCGCCGGTCGGCACACGCTTGTCGTCGGTGCCGGACACTCCGCCGCCAACACCCTGCTCTCACTCGCCGAGCTGGCCGCGACCGCACCCGGCACCGAGGTGACGTGGGCCATCCGAGCACCGTCACCGACCCGCACCTACGGCGGCGGTGACGCCGACGCGCTCCCCGCTCGCGGTGCGCTCGGCTCCAGGCTGCGGTCGCACGTCGACGCCGGTCGGATCCGCCTGCTGACCGGCTTCTCCGTCCACGCGATCACTCCCACCGCCGGTCGGGTCGCGGTGACCGTCCGACGCGGCGAGGCCCGGGAGCAGGTCACGGTGGACCGGATCGTGGCCGCCACCGGCTTCCGGCCCGACCACACGATCGCCGCCGAGCTGCGCCTGGACCTCGATCCGATCATGGGGGCCACCCGCGCCCTGGCTCCCCTCATCGACCCCAACGAGCACTCGTGCGGCACCGTGCCGCCGCACGGCGTCGACGAACTCGCCCACCCGGAGCCCGGCTACTACGCCGTCGGCATGAAGAGCTACGGCCGTGCGCCCACCTTCCTCATGGCCACCGGCTACGAACAGACCCGATCCGTGGTCGCCGCCCTCGCCGGCGACTGGCAGGCGGCCCGCGACGTACGGCTTGAACTGCCCGAAACCGGCGTCTGCCGCAGCAACCCCGCGGAGTCGGTCACCGGTGACGACTGCTGTGGCCCCGCCGTCGAATCGACCGGCAAGGGCCTGGCCACCGGGATCAGTGGCGGTCTGCTCGCCGCACCGCTGAATCTGGTCGGCACCGACGAGCCGGCTACCGACCGGTCGGGCGGCTGTTGCGGCGGCTGAGGGTGGCCGACGGGTCGAGTGCCTGGCGGATGAGGTGCAGGGCCTGTTCCGCCCCGGGTAGGCCGGACTCGCTGACCACCCGGCCGTCCACGATTATCGCCGCGTACCCGGTACTGCGGATCAGGTCTCGCAGCAGGGCCCGCCAGGGCCGTCGCTGCCGGCGACCATCGTGCACGATCGCCGGCAACAGGAACAGCGTGTTCCGCGGGTCGACGATCTCCACCGCGATCTCGGCTGGCAGACCGGCACGTACCGTCCGGTAGACCTCGGCCAACGGCCGCTGGCCGGCCCGTTGCCGCGCCGACGCGGGATCCTCGTGCCGGCCTTCGACACAGCTGTCGGCCGCCCCGGTGCAGCAGCCGGAGCCGGCCCCGGGCGCATCCCACGGCCGGATCAGCAGGACCCGGTGCCGGGCCATCAGCGGCGATCGTCGGTGGCACCGGCACCGGCTGCCGACTCGGCACCGACCGCTCGCCGCGACTCGTCGGCCGGCTCGGAGTCGTCGGCACCCGCACCGCCGCTGTCCGGGCCCGGCCCGGAATCCGGCTCGACGGGCTGACCACTGGCGCGACGCAGGGCGAGCACCGCCTCCACGATCAGCCAGAGCGCGAGGACGAAGATGATGGCGTCCAGCGGTGCCAGCACCCACTCGTCGGCCGCCACGAACTCGCGCAACTGCACGATCAGTGCCCAGGTCGTCATCACCAGCAGGAAGACCAGCGGCACGATGACCGCGACCGGGTTGCGCCGACGGCGCAGCACCCAGACCGCGATGACGGCCAGGGCGAGCCCGGCGGTGAGCTGGTTGGTGGTGCCGAAGAGTCGCCACAGCACCCCGAAGGTGTAGCCGGCGTCCCCGCCGCCCGGCAGCAGGGCGAGGGTCAATGGTGCGGCGATCGCCAGCAGCCCGGCCAGGGTCAGGTGGCGGGACAGCCGCCGCCATCCGACCAACTCGGCGATCTCCTGCACGATGTAGCGCTGCAACCGGACGCCGGTGTCCATTGTGGTGGCCGCGAACGAGATCACCACCACCGCCGCGAAGACGGTCGCGAGCTGGAACTCGATGCCGAGGTTGGTGGCGAAGCTGGCGATGCCGTTCACGAAGTTGCGGGTGGCGCCGCCCGACGCGTCGGCGTAGCTGGCGTACAACCCCTCCCACTCGGCGCGCGTGGCGGCGACCCCGGCCGTGACCGCGATGATCGACCCGAGGGCGAGGCTGCCCTCGCCGATCGCCCCGGCGTAGCCCACGTACCTGGCGTCGGTCTCCTTGTCGAGCTGTTTGGAGGTGGTGCCGGAGGCCACCAGCGAGTGGAACCCGGATATCGCTCCGCAGGCCACGGTGATGAACAGGAACGGGAAGATGCTCGGTGAGCCGGCCGGCACGTCGTTGAACATCGGCGCCACGATCCGGTCCATCCCGACCAGCACCCCGGCGAAGATCACCGCGATGGCGATGAACAGCTGGTGGGAGTTGATGTAGTCGCGCGGCTGCAACAGCAACCAGACCGGCAGCCGCGAAGCGATGAACGCGTAGACGAAGAGGATGACCACCCAGAGGTCGCGCGTCCGATCGAAGCCCAGCGCGTCGGCCAGCCCGGTGATCTCGACGGGGTAGAGGTTGCCCACCCAGATCAGGAAGTAGAGCGCGACCACGCCGATGAGCGACGGCACCAGCGCCGCGCTGCGGGTGCGGTAGATGTACTGACCGATCGCGATGGCCAGGGGAATCTCCACGAAGATCGGGATGACCGCGCCCGGGTACGCCACGAGCAGGTTGCCGATCACCACCGCGAAGACCGCGTTCACCAGGGTGAGCAGGAAGAAGATGATCAACAGGAAGAGCGTACGGGCCCGCTTGCTGATCACGTCCGCGGCGAGGGTGCCGATGTTGCGCGCCCGGTGCCGCACCGAGACCGCGAGCGCCCCGAAGTCGTGCACGCCAGCCGCGAAGATGGTGCCGAGCACGACCCAGGCCAGCGCCGGTCCCCACCCCCAGAAGACCGCGATCGCCGGGCCGACGATCGGGGCGGCTCCGGCGATCGAGGTGAAGTGGTGGCCGAAGAGGACATGCTTGTTCGTGGGGACGAAGTCGACTCCGTCGGCGAACCGGTGCGCCGGGGTGACGTAGGCCGGGTCCAACCCGTACACCCGGTCGGCGAGGTAACGCGAGTAGTACCGGTAGCCGAGGGCGAACATCGCCATGACCGCGATGACGACGACGATGGCGGGCATACGGCTGCCTCCTTGCGGCCCGTGGGGGCGGGCGCTCGTGTGCAGATCCCGAAACCTGCCGGTAATGTAACGGGGATCACATTCCAAGGTCAACCGAACGGCTCGGATCACATGGACGAGGGTGCACATGTTCGCCGCGCGATCCAGGCCGCCACGGTCGGCGAGCTGGCCTGGATCGACCCGGACGGCCTACCACAGGCCCGTCCGGTCACGCCGCTGCTGCTCGGCGACCGGCCCGCCGTCGCCTTCCCGTACGCCGAGGTCACCCTGGCCCGCCGGCTGGCCGCCGCGCAGGTCGCGGCACTTGTCGTCTCCGACGACCGGCTCACCGGGCGCGGCTGGCGGCCGGTCGCGGTGACCGGCCGGCCCCGACTGACCGAGGATCGCGACGGCGCGCTGTTCACGGACCGGTTGCTCGACCAGGAACTGCGCAAGTACCCGCCGGCACGCGCGCTGATCGACTCACCGCTGCTGCGCCGGGAGCACTGGTGGTACCTGCCCCGGCTGATCGTGGTGCTGGACGTCGACACCGCCACCACGATCGGTGCCCGGCCCGACGGCACCGGCGAGGTGCTGGCGGTCGCCTGTGATGACCGGCGGCTGTACGTGGACTCGGTGACGCGGGCCGACGGCCAGGTGGGCGAGTCGGTCCGCGTACGGAGCCTCGCCGGCCGGCTACCCGCCGACGGTCCGGCGGTGCTGCTGGGGCACGACTTCTCCGCCCCCGACCTCGAACGGTGGACCCCGTGGACGATCCGGGGCGAGCTGGCCGACGGCGTCCTGGCCGTGACGGCGGCGCCGGCGCGTACCGCCCTCGCGCCGCCGCTCGGCCTGTGGCGAAGGCTGACCCGCCAGCGACGGCTCGCCCGGGCCTGCCAGGACGCCCTCGACGGCTAGGCGAGTGCCCGGCCCTTCCGGAAAAGATTCACGTGAGTGGATATGATGGGTACTATCGCGGTTGGGAGCCGCCAGGCCGTCGCAGGCAGCGCGTTTCGCACGCCTGCCCCTTGAGATCGTCATGTCGATCGACGCATTCCTCCCGGGGTTTGGGCACCCCGGCGGGTGACACCGGCGTCGGCGGATCAACTGGAGCATCAATGAAACTCGCACGAACAGCACGTCGCCTAGGACTCGGCGCGGCCTCCGTCCTCGTCGCCGCGTTCACCATGGTCGTGGTCAATCAGCCCGGCCCGGCCTCGGCGCACGGGTCGGTCACCAACCCGCCGTCCCGCAACTACGGATGCTGGGAGCGCTGGGGTGACGACCACCTCAACCCGGCCATGGCCCAGAGCGACCCGATGTGCTGGCAGGCCTTCCAGGCCAACCCGAACACGATGTGGAACTGGAACGGCCTGTTCCGCGAGAACGTCGGCGGCAACCACCAGGCCGTCATCCCGGACGGGCAGTTGTGCAGCGGCGGCCGTACCCAGGGCGGGCTGTACGCCTCCCTCGACGCGGTCGGTGCCTGGACCGCCAAGCCGATGCCCAACAACTTCACCCTGACGCTCACCGACGGCGCCCGGCACGGTGCCGACTACATGCTCATCTACATCACCAAGCAGGGCTTCGATCCGACCACGCAGCCCCTCACCTGGAACAGTCTGGAACTGGTGCTCCGCACCGGCTCGTACCCCACCACCGGGCTCTACGAGGCACAGGTGAACGCGGGTAACCGCACCGGCCGGCACGTCGTGTACACGATCTGGCAGGCGTCCCACCTCGACCAGCCGTACTACATCTGCAGCGACGTGACCTTCGGCGGGGGCGGCAACCCGCCGCCCACCACTCCGCCGCCGACGAACCCGCCGCCGACCACCCCGCCGCCCTCGAACCCGCCGCCGACCACTCCGCCGCCGACCGGTAACGGAGCCTGCACCGCCACCTACCGCAAGACCAGCGAGTGGCCCGGTGGCTTCGGTGGCGAGGTCACCGTCCGCGCCGGCAACGCCGCCCTCTCCGGCTGGACCGTCAACTGGACCTGGCCCAACGGCCAGAGCATCACCAACTCCTGGAACGCGTCGATCACCTCGAGCGGCTCGTCGGTCACCGCCTCGAACGTCGGCCACAACGGCTCGTTGAGCGCCAACAGCAGCGCCACCTTCGGCTTCAACGGCTCCTGGAACGGCACCAACGGCACACCCACCCTGTCCTGTACCGCCCGCTGACAGCAGCGACGTGCGGGGTGGCGCGGATTCGCGCCATCCCGCACGCGCACCTGCGTAACCGCCGCCCGACGACACAGCGGTGGCGGTGAACTTCGCCCTCTTCCGGGATCCGTCCGCGCCGAGGACGTCACCCACGTACCGTCGAGGCAGGCCCGCCGCCGCACAGCCCGAGGGTCTGACGGCGGCCGGCTTCCGGTCGACCTGCCGTCACGGGGAGGGTGATGTCCTGTGTCAGGTCAGGTGACAGCCGCTCGGTCCGGCGTGCGGCCGTACGCCGTGGCGGGAGCACCGTTGCTCTGCAACGCCCGGGAACACGGGTTGTCCGGCGACGGCACCACCAACGACCAGCCGGCGCTGGCCGCACTCGTCGACCTGCTCGGTGACGCATTCGCCGCCGACGGGCGGGCACGCGTGATCTACTGCCCACCCGGGGTGTACGCGATCCGGGACGCCGGCACCGTCTGGCGCAGTGGGGTGTCCCTGCAGGGTGCCGGGCCGGGTGCCACCCGCTTCGTCCTGAGCAACGAGGGCAACCGGTCCCAGCCGGTGCCGCTCGCCTTCTACACCGCTCAACTGCACGGTGCCGGTCCGGACCGCCCCCTGGCCTACTGCACGTTCGCCGACTTCGAGATCGACGGTAAGGGCGTGGCGTCGGCGCAGTACAACCCGCTGGCGAAAGGGCTGGGGTTGCAGTACGTCAGCGGCGCGCTGTTCCGGAACCTCTTCATCCACCACACGGCCGGTACCGGCTTCGGCTGCGACTTCCTCCAGGACACCCTGGTGGAGGCGGTCCGAGTGCTGAAATGCGGCCGAATGGACAACGGACTGGAGATGGGCGGGGCAGGAATCGGCATCGGCATCGGCGGCTGGGGCCCGATCGAACGGCTGGCCATCACCAACTGCGTCGCGGTCGGCAACGCGACGAACGGCATCTTCCTGGAGATGCAGTATCCCGACCGACCTCAGCCGCGCGGGATCCGGATCAGCGGCTGCCACGCGGAGAGCAACCGGTTCGGCATCTCCGACTGGGGTGCCGACGGGCTCATCGTCACCGAATGCACGATGACGGGAAACCTGGAGGCCGGCTTCCAGGTCTCGGCGAAGGGCACCACCGGCGTCCCCGGCAAGGGCGGGCTGCTCACCAACTGCGTCATCGACGGCAACCTGCGCGACGGGGTGAACATCGGCAACACTTCCGGCCCCTACACGGTGCGGGGTAACCGGATCACCGGGAACGGCCGGTACGGCTATCACCACCAGGATCTCGGTGACGGAGGCCGGGCCGCCGCCGAGGAGATCGTGATCGAGAGCAACGACATCTGGGGCAACAGTCGCGACGGTATCCGCTTCGACCGGCCACTGCGCGACGCCGTCATCATCAACAACCGGATCCGCAACAACGGCCGCCAGTGCGCCCCCGCCGTCTCCGGGGGCGGCGAGTCCGTCCGTTACACCCGCAACGCCCTCGTTGACCAGCGCGCGGACTGGCCGGCCGACGGTCACCGCGGCAAGGTGCTCCGCGTCGGCCACCGGTACGCCGTGGTCGCCGCCAACGACGCCACCACCCTCACCCTCGCTCCCATCCGTCCCGACGACGCCAGCAGCTGGAGCGCCGACACCCCAGCGCCCGGTACGCCGTACGAGCTGCCCCCCGCGCCCGTCACCCGGGCCGGCATCACCGTCAACGCCATCGCCGACTCGGTCACGATCCGCGGCAACCTGATCCGGGACAGCGGCTCGGCCACCCAGACCCACGGCATCTGGGTCACCGACCGGGCCGACTGCGTCAACTGCCGGGTCGTGGAGAACGACCTCGACGGCAACCACAGCGTGATCCGGACCGACGGCGCCACCACGGGCGGTCGCTGGACCGGTAACCAGGACCACCGGTCGTAGGAGGTTCGCCTCGGGTGCCACCCACCGGTACCCGGACAGACGTGAGGAAGAGGGCATGACAGCGGAACGTGATGTGCGGCATCAGCGGTGAGGCGAGTTTCGACGGCAACACGCCCGACGCCGCCGCGGTGACCCGGATGACCGAGGCGATGCGCTCCCGGGGCCCGGACGGCGAGGGCCTGTGGAGCGACGGCTGGGTGACCCTCGGGCACCGTCGGCTGACCGTCATCGACCTGTCCGACGCGGGCGGCCAGCCCATGGTCCGCGAGGATCTCGGTCTCGCGCTGGTCTTCAACGGTTGCGTCTACAACTATCCGGAACTGCGCGAGGAGCTACGGACCGCCGGACACACCTTCCGCTCCACCAGCGACACCGAGGTGATCCTGGTGGCGTACGCCCAGTGGGGTGAGGAGTTCGTCGACCATCTGGTCGGGATGTTCGCCGTGGGCCTGGTCGACCGCGTCCGGCGTCGGCTCGTCCTGGCCCGGGACCGACTCGGCATCAAACCCCTCTACCTCGCCGAGACGCCGGGTCGACTGCGGTTCGCCTCGACGCTGCCGGCGCTGCTCAAGGCGGGCGAGGTCAACACCGACGTGGATCCGGTGGCGCTGCACCACTACCTGTCGTGGCACTCGATCGTGCCCGCGCCCCGCACCATCCTGCGCGGTGTCCGAAAGCTGCCCCCGGCGACCGTGCGGGTCGTCGAGGCCGACGGACGCAGCCGCGATCGCCGCTACTGGCAACCCGACTACGTCCGGGATCCCGTCCACGCCGGCTGGGACGACCGGGACTGGCGGGCCGCGATCGGCGACGCGCTGCGCACCGCCGTACGACGACGGCTCGTCGCCGACGTGCCGGTGGGCGTGCTGCTCTCCGGCGGTCTCGACTCGAGTCTCATCGTGGCTCTGCTCGCCGAGGCCAGGCAGCAGCACCTGCGCACCTTCAGCATCGGCTTCGACAGCCGGCACGGCGAGGCCGGCGACGAGTTCCACTACTCCGATCTGGTCGCCCGCGCGTACGGCACCGACCACGTCCGCATCCAGCTCGCCAACGACGACCTGGTGCCGGCCGTCCGCCGCACGGTGGAGGCGATGACCGAGCCGATGGGCAGCCACGACGTGGTCGCCTTCCATCTGCTCTCCGAGCAGGTCGCCGCACACGTGAAGGTGGCACAGTCCGGGCAGGGCGCCGACGAGGTGTTCGCCGGGTACGGCTATCACCAGCCGCTGACCGGGGTGCCTCGTGCGGAGGCGGCGCGGACCTTCATCGCCGCCTTCTTCGACCGGGACCACGCCGAGTTGATCCGCGTGGTCGGTCCGGCACACGCCGTCGACGTCGATGCCAGCCGGGACCTGGTGTTGGCGGAGCTGGAGGCGCCGGGCGCGGAGACCGCCCTGGACGCGGTGCTGCGCCTGGACACCCACCTGATGCTTCCCGACGATCCGGTCAAACGGGTGGACAGCATGAGCATGGCGTGGGGACTGGAGGTACGCACCCCGTTCCTCGACCAGGATCTGGTCGCCCTCGCGGCAGCCTGCCCGCCGCAGCACAAGGTTGCCCAGGGCGGCAAGGGCGTGCTCAAGGAGGTTGCCCGCGAGGTGCTGCCCGCGGAGGTGATCGACCGGCCGAAGGGCTACTTTCCGGTGCCCGCGCTACGCAACGTCGACGGCCCGGTCCGCGACCTCGTGGTGGCGGCGTTGCGGGCGCCGGCAGCGCGCGAGCGTGGGCTGTTCCGGCCGGCGTACGTGGACGCGCTGCTCACCGACCCCGACCAGGCGCAGGCCGCTGCGGGCAGCAACAAACTGTGGCAGCTGGGCCTGCTCGAACTCTGGCTCCAGACCCACCACATCCGCTGAGCGTGCCGGCTGCCGGTTCAGCCGGCGGTGGTCTCGGCGGCGAGGTGGTCGAGGACCGCCCGCACGTTCCCACCGGTACGCGCGATGACCCGCCGCTGCCGGGCCGCGCCGGTGCCGTCGCGGCGCAGCCGGGCCAACTGTTCCAGCACGTAGGCCAGGTCGCCGTGCCGGACCAGCGCGGGCGTCACCGTGCTGAACAGCTCCTCCACCAGGTCCCACGCCGGACGGGCACCGCCACCACGCAGGTCGACGAGTTGACCGTCCAACCCGTCGTGCGCGGCTCGCCAGTGGGCCGCCGCGAGCAGACAGCTACGCAGGTGGGGTGCCGGAACGCCGGCTCGTACCTGGTCGACCATGGTGGCGACCAGCGCTCGCACCAGGGCCGCGACCAGCACCGTGTCGTCCACCCCCGGGCAGACGTCGCCCACCCGGACCTCCACGGTGGGATAGCTGGCCGATGGTCGGGCGTACCAGTAGACCATCGCCGCGTCGAGCATGACTCCCGCATCGACCAGTTCCGCCACCGTGGCGTCGTAGTCGGCGACCGAGGCGAAGTACGGGGTGGGACCGATGCTCGGCCAGCGCTCCAGCTGCATGGAACGCCAACTCGCGTGTCCGGTGTCCGCGCCGTCGTGCAGCGGCGAGTTGGCGGTGAGCGCCTGCACCACCGGGAGCCACGGACGCAGATGGTTGCAGACCTGCACCGCCAGTTCCCGGTCCGGCAGACCGACGTGCACATGGCAGCCGCACACGGCCGGATCGTGCGCGACCGGGCCGAAACGGCGGGACATGGCGTGGTAGCGGGGTTCGTCCGGAACTGTCCGGTGCGGCTCGTGTACCGGAGTGGCACCCACCGCGACCAACCGCGCTCCCGCGGACCGCGCGGCCTCCGCCGCGGCACGCCGCAGGGTGATCAGGTGTGTCCGGAGGTCGGTCAGGTCGGCACAGACCGGGGTGACCATTTCCACCATGCTGTGCCGAAACTCCTGCCGACTCTGCTTGCGAGCCCTTCCGAGCAGGGATGTCAGTACCCGGTCGGCGACCGGCAGGCTCTCCCCGGTGTCCGGGTCCAGCAGCAGGAACTCCTCCTCCACCCCGATCGTCAGGCGCGCTGGCACGTCCACGGCACTCAGGGGTGATGCGGTGGACGGATGGTTCGTCATCGTCGGCATCCCCTCCCGCCGGCGACGGTCAGCGCCGCCGCACTCGCGGGACTTCCCGGCCACGGATCCGGCAAACGGGCACCGACGACCGGGCGGGCTCGGTATGCACCGAGCCCGCCCGGTCCGGCTCTACCCGATTCGGGCGCGGAGTGTGCCTCCGCTCATCCGATACGGCGAGTGCCCTCCTTCGGAGACATCAGGCATCTCGGAGCCGAATCTGTGGTGTGGTCAGCGTTGCAGGGTGAGCAGGCCGGGACGGTACGGCAGGCGACCGTAGTCGCCGCCGGAGCTGGGGTCACGGCCCTGGTAGAGCAGTTGCAGGTTGCACGGGTCGACGGTCATGGTCTGGTCGGCGTTGGTCCGGATCAACTCACCGTGGCTGATGTCGTTGGTCCAGGTGGCGCCGCTGTTGGCCTTACCGGCGAACGGGTTGCTCTCGGTGGCCGCCTGCGGCGTCCAACTGCCGCCCAGGCTGGTCGCGGTGAACGACCGGAAGTACCGGCCCTGCGAACCGATCGCCTCGACGATCATCAGGTACCGCTGCTGGCCCTGGAGCTTGTACACCTGCACCGCCTCGAACAGGTTGTTCGTGGTGTCGGTCATGATCGTGGTGTAGTTCGACCCGAAGCTGCCCGGGAAGTTCCCGATCGGCATGCTCGCCCGGTAGATGCGGCCGTTGTCGCCGGCGAAGAACAGGTACATGTTCTGGTCGTCACCGATGAGCGCCTGATCGATCGGGCCCGTACCCGAATTCGAGATCGAACCCGTGAACAACGTCTGATGCGCCGACCAGCTGTTCACGTTCGTCGGGTTCGTCGACGTCCGGTACGAGAACGCCGGCCCACCCCACTGGTACGCCAGCACCCAGACGTTACGCGGCGCGAAGTAGAACAACGACGGCGCGACCGCCGAGAACGGCATCGCGTTCTGGCTGGCCGAACCCATCTGGTTCCAGTTCGAGAACAGGCCGAAGTTCATCGAACCCCACGACGTGCCGTTGTCATGCGTGGTCCCGTACACCAGGTGCTGACCGTTGTACGGCGCGTGGGTGAAGTCCTTCAACGACACCCAACCCGACCGCGGCTGCGCCAACGGCCCGGTCGACGACCACCGGTACGACGACGGCAGATTGCACGTACCCGACGGCGGCGGCGTCGTCGGCGTCGGGTTCCCGCCGCCGTCGACCCGGACGAGCTGCCACTGCTGGTTGGCGCCGTTCCAGTCGTCGTACTGGACGATGTTTCCGCCGTCGGCGGTCGAGGCGCCCTGGACCTCCATCACCTTGTTGCTGTTCCGGTTGATCAACCGGACGTAGCCCCCGTCGGAGTCGGCCAACCGGAACTGCTGGTTCGACCCGTTGTGGTCGGACCACTGCACGATGGCGGCGCCGTTGGCGGTCGACCAGTTGTAGACGTCCAGCACCTTGTTGGACAGCCGCGACTTCAGCCGGTAGTAGCCACCGCCCGAGTCCACGAACTGCCACTGCTGCTGGTTGCCGTTGTTCCGCGACCACTGGGTGATCCGGGCGCCGTCGTTCGTGGCCAGGTTGTACACGTCGAGGGCCTTGCCGCTGTTGCGGTTGACCAACACGTACCACGCGTTCGTGTCGACCGTCGCGGCGGCGGCCGGTGTCGACACCGCCACGGCGGCGGCACTACCGGCGACGACCGCCGTGACACCCGCCGCGGCGGCCCGCAACAACCACCTACGTGGCCGCGAGGGCGGCGGGAGAGATGGAGACCTACCAAGGGCAGACATGTTCCTCCTTCAATGACCGAGAGCCGGCCGGTTCACCCGAGGACGGGCGCATCGCCCAGCACCTGCGACGCTTCTGTTAGCGCTAACATGGATGTCCGCGTGTCCCCGCACACGCCTGGTCCATGGGCCCGACGAAGCAGGCTCGCCCGGTAAGCCGTAGGCATCGCCGTCCTTGCCCCATCGACTGTGGGCGATAACATGCCGTTCGTCAAGCCGTAATGTTCCCGGAATCACGAGCTACGACGTTACGGAGATATCGGACATCCTCCGCAGGGCGACCTACACGCGCCTGCTTTGACCACCTGCGACATCGTCGCCCCAGGCGGCAGTCGGAACTCACGGCGAGCAACGACAACAGAGAGTCATGGTTACGCTAACATCGATGCTTACCCATAGTCACCCGGCCGCAGCACGGACGGGACCTTTCCGGCCGGGTCGCGGTCCGGAGCCGACCCGCCGGCACGGTCCTACGAGGCCGGACCCAACACCTTTGCCAACAGGCCGGAAAGCTGGCGCTGCTCCTGGTCGGTGAGCGATGCCAACCGCTCGGACGGAAACTCGAACGCCCCCCGGACGGCACGACGCACGTCAGCTCCCGCCGAAGTGATCAACACGCGCTTGATTCGCCGGTCGTCCGGATCGGGCACCCGGGCCACCAGGCCACGGGCCTCCAGTCGAGAGACGAGCTGGGTGACGTTCGAGGCGTCGCACCGCAACTCCAGAGCGAGCTCTCCCATCGGGCGACTGTCCTCGGGCAGGTGTTCGAGCAGACACGCCTGTGCGGCGCTGAGCCCCGCGACCTGCGCGGCACGGTCGTAGGCCGCGTCGTACGCGAAGACGAAGTCCCACAACTGCCGGGTGAGGGTGTCGGCCAACTCGGTCACGGCCCCAGATTAGTTGACTCTCTCAGGTAATGCCGTTTAGGTTGAGCAAGGAACTTTAGTGACTCAACAACATGGGGGTTCGACGTGAAGAGTCCGAGCTCGGTGCGGGCCGGTACGTCCCGCGTGCTGATTACCGGAGTCCGTGGCAAGACCGGGTCACCGCTGGCCAGGCTGCTTGTCAAGGACGAGGACGTCGACGTGCTCGGCGGCAGCAGCAACCCGGCCTCGGTCGACCTGGATGGCGTGCGACCGACCGCCTTCTCCTGGGACGTCCCCTCGGGATGGAAAGCGGCGACCGACGGCGTCGACGCCGTGTACCTCGTCCGACCGGATCGGGCGGACGCGCCGGACCTCATCGGCGCGCTGCTCGATGAGACGCCCGCTCAGGCCCGGATCGTCCTGCTGTCCGAGCAGGACGCCGACTACATGGGTGCCGACGGATGGGCACCGCGCGCCGAGCGGGCGGTTCGCGACAGTGGGCACGCCTGGACCATCCTGCGGCCCAGCTGGTTCATGCAGGTTTTCACCGACCCGCGGTTCTACCGTGATCAGATCGCCGACGGGAAGCTGCCGTTCTCCAGCGGCGGCGCCAGCCTGGCCTGGATCGATGCCCGCGACATCGCCGCCGTGGCCGAGCGGGCGCTGCTGGACGAGAAGCACGCCGGCCAGGTGTACGAACTCACCGGCCCGGAGTCACTCACACTGCCGCGCACCGCGGAGCTGCTCGCCGCCGCGGCAGGACGTCCCGTTGCCCTGCACGAGATGACCGTCGACGAGGCCGTCGACGGGACCACCGGGTTCGAACGGGAACTCTTCGCGCTGACCTTCGAGCGCGTACGGGCGGGTAGCTTCGCGGAGGTCACCGAGGCCGTCGAGCGGGTGACCGGACGACCCGCGCGAACCTTGCCGGCATTCCTGGCCGAGGCCGGGCCGCCCTTCGGTCGGGCGACCTGACCCTGGCCGGGGCGACGAGCAGCAGTGCTGCGGAAACCTCGGGCCAGGTCGTCAGCTCGTCGGCAGCCGCCGCCGGATCGCCGGCCGGTGGGCAGGGAGCGCGACGGAGTCCAGGTCGGCGACGACGGCGTCGAGCAGCCGGCTGATCCGTGGTTCTCCGTCGGCGGTGTTGCGCAGCTCGTCGACGATCATCGCCAGGTAGGTGTCGTAGGTGGGGCGGTTCGCCAGGACCCGTACCGTGCCGTCGTCGTCGCGTACGATCCCGACCGGATCGGGCCGGGTCGCGAGCCGACGGAGCAGGTCGTGTGCCTCCTGGACGGCGCGTACGGCGGTGGTGACGTCGTTGGAGGCGGGGGACAGCGCACGCGTGGCGATGTCCCCCAGCTGACGGAGGCCGAACCCCACGTCCTGGCCCGGTGTGCGCTCGACGTCGATGGTGACCGAGTTGGCGACGCGTTCGTCGGGCAGTGGACGCGGCCCGACGCCGGGCAGCCGGTGGCAGTGCAGCAACGGCGCACCGGCGACCACGAAGTCTCCCGGCGCCGGTACGACGGTGATCGCGCAGTCGTGTTCCCGCGCCAGCCGGGCGAGCAGGGCGAGGTCGACGCTGGTGACCAGTCCCGCCGCCGTGGCCGGCACGACCTGCACCACCTCGCCGATGATCTCGGCCGGCTCCTCGTGCTCCGGCACGTGCCGGTCGATCGTCCGGCGGGTCTGTGCGCCGATGGCGACGATGATGTGCGACACCCGCATCACGGTGGTGATGTGGTGCAGGTAGTAGATGAACATCGCGGTGCTGGCCAGCACGAGCGACATCGACACGGCGAGGGAGAGTTCGGGCAGCCGGTCGCTGTCGCGGGCCGGCAGCGCGGCGAGTACCACCATCGCGAAGAGGAACGTCGCCACGAACGTCCCGAGCGTGGACTGGATGACCCGGTCCTGCAGGAACGTACGCAGTACCCGTGGGGAGTACTGGCTGCTGGCCAGTTGCAGCGCCACGACCGTGATGGAGAAGACCAGCGCGGTGAACGAGATCATCGCCGTGATGATCGACGACAACAGGGATCGGGCACCGGGAGGGCCGCTGGGCAGAATGCTCTCCACCGGCAGCCGCAGCCGCAGTTCCAGCACCGACAGGCCGATGGCCAGCACGACCGCACTCGCCGCGAAGAGTGCCGGAATGAGCCAGAAACTCTGCCGTATCTCGGCGAGCCGGGCGGCGCCGGTCCGGGGCCGCCTCATGTCGCCGTAGCCTTTCGCTCCCGCTCGGCGCTGAGGAAGAAGGCGCCGAACGCACCGGCAAGGGTGCCGAACACGACCACCGAGTAGATCGCGAGCACCAGTTCGACGACCTGGGCGAACGGATCGTCCGCACCGAGTGGTTCACCCGTGATGGTGGCCAGGGCGACGTCGTGCAGCGCCGGTCCGTACGACCGGTAGGAACCGGTGACGACGAGCAGTTGGCCCACGCTGAGGACGACCGTCGTCGTGATGATCGCCAGCCACGCGATCCGGTCGGTCAGCAGCCGGCCGGCGGAGCGCGAGCCGCGTACCGCCGCGGTGATGACACCGCCGGCTCGGGCGGCGCGCAGCGCGGAGGCGGCCCGGGCGAAGCGGAGAAACGGCACGGCGAGGAAGATGATCTGCCACCAGTTGCGTCGCCAGAACCGGCGGGCGTCATGGCGGGCCAGCCAGGCGCGCAGGGCGAATTCGGCCACGAACACCGCCCACAGCACCCAGCCCAGGACGGTCAGAGCGGTGGACAGCGTGGGATGTCCGGCGAGCGCCTGCCCGAGGACGACCAGGACGAAGAGCACACCGAGGGCACCCATCGGTTTGTCGAGCCGCCGGGCGACGCCGTGCAGTACCGCGTCCTCGGGCGTCCGCTCACCGTCGGTGGGCCGGCTCATCGCCGCGCCGGCCGGTTCACCGGTACCCCGTCCACCCGCGCTCGCTCCTGGTGTCCTCCGGGAGCGTTGGGCGGGTCACGGTGATGTCCTCCTGGCGGTCGTGCGGCAGAGCCGTGGTCGGCCGCCTGGCAGTGCGCTACCCGAGATCACCGACCGCAAACGTCGAGCGCCGAACTACGCCGACCGTCACAGTCACGGGCAGAGACCGTCATCGGTTCGTCGTGTTGTCCGCCGTGGCCGCCGGGTAGGGCAGTCCTAGCAGACCCCGTCCCCTGAAGGAGTCAGCCATGACCCACCCGTGGTTCTTTCCCCATGACCTGCCCCCGCTGTTCTACGCCGAGCCCACCACCGCGGACACCCGACTGGCCTGTCGGTTGCTCACGCGCATGCAGCAGGATCCGCGACTGCGTCACGAGCGCATCTGCATCGAGGTGCAGAACCGGGTGGTGGTGCTCGAGGGCACGGTCAGCACGGCCGGGCTGAGCGCCGAGGCGCATGCTCTCGCCTGGCGCACGCCGGGAGTGCACGATGTCAGCAACCGGCTCCGGCACCTGGACGGGTGACCTGACCGGCGGGGCTCTTTGCGGGCCCCGGGTTGGGGTACATCACCACGATGGTGCTGAACAATCCTGCCGACCTGGTACGCCTGCTCGTGATCGCGTTGGTCGTCTACCCGGCGCTCGTGGTGGTCCTGCGGGTTTCCGGCAAGCGGACGCTGTCCAAGCTGAACGCCTTCGACTTCGTGGTCACGGTCGCGCTGGGCTCGACGCTGGCGACGATCCTGCTGTCGCGGGACGTGTCGCTGGTGGAGGGAATCCTCGCCCTGATCCTGCTGGTGGCGTTGCAGTACGTGGTCGCGCTGCTCGCCGTCCGCTGGCCGCCGTCGCAGAAGGTGCTCAAGGCCCGGCCCACCATGCTGCTACGGGACGGGCGGCTACGAACCGAGACGTTGCGGTCGACCCGGGTGGCGGAGAGCGAGATCCGGCAGGCCGCTCGCAGCCAGGGCGCGGGCGACCTGCACAACCTTGCCGCCGTGGTGCTGGAGACCGACGGCAGCCTGAGCATCATCACCCGCGAGCAGCTCGGCGACGGCAGTACCCTCGTCGATGTGCGCGACGAGGGACGGTAGCCGCCAGGCCGACGAACGCCGGTCCGCCCCTGTCAGCCCTCGATCGGTGGACGGTCGATGTTGAGATGGAAGGCGCGCTCCTCCGCCTCCTGACGCGCCGCGACGAAGTCGCGCTGCCAGTCCTGGGCATCGTCCGGGATCCGCGCCACCACGTGCTCACCGTGCACCCGCCCGTCCGCGTCGGTCAGGGTGACCCCGACGACGGTGTGCCCACGCCCGGGTATGGCGTAGTGCCGCACCGCCCAGCGGGCGGACGCCTGCGCGGCGTGACGTCGGCGTCGGGCGCCGCCGGTCAGAACCGCGGAAACCAGCAGGACGGCGGCCAGCACAACCACGGAGACGGCCAGGAACGCGATGATCCGCACCCGCCCGAGGCTACCTCGCCGCCTGCCGATGCTGCGGCGTACGAGCAGGCCACCGGAGAACCGGACGCACCCGGTCACGACCGCCGAGACGCCTCGGCTCCGACCCGGTCGTGCCGGGCCGGAGCCGAGTTGTGCCTGACGGTCGGGTGGATCAGGTGACGTTGATGTCGCTGCACCACATGTAGGTCTGGTCCATGTGTGACGCCTTCCAGATCACGAAGAGGACGTGCTGGCCGCTACGCCCGGACGGGATCGAGACGTTGAACGAGATGTTCTGCGTCGGCGCGTAGCGCCCGGTCTGCAGGATCTGGTCGATGTTTCCCCAACCGACGCGCTGCGAGTTCGGATTGAAACCCTGCCGGGTGACGTAGACCCGGAAGAAGTCAGCGCCGTGGCTGGCCTGGTCGTAGAACCGCAGCGTGAAGTTGCGGCTGACGTTCGTCGCCTTCCAGGCGCCCGGCTGGTTCAGGGCGTCGTTCCGGGAGAGGGCGTTGCTGCAGAGCTGCCCGTCGGGCGTACGGGCCTGGTACTGCCCGCCGAGGCCGTCCCGCAGCTGGCTCATCCAGTTCCACATGGTGTCCGGGTTGGCCTGGAACGCCCGGTGGCACATCGGGTCCTGCGTCTGCATCGCCGGATCCATGTGCCGGTGGCCCCAGTTCTGCCAGCACTGGTACGCGCGGGTCGCCGGGTTGATCACGGTGCCGTGGGCCTGGGCGGCACCCGTCCAGGGCAGCAGGGCGGCCACCACGGCGAGGGCCAGGACCAGCGCCCGGACGGTCGGCCGGGATCGCCGGCCGGATCGGTGGGGATGGTGTGAACTCACGGTGCATCCTCCATTTCTGAGACGCTCACCGGGACGGGTTTGGGAGCGCTTCCAGCGAGTATCACACCAATCGGACAAGATATCAATGATCGTCTATTGATATCGGTTGTTCGGATTTCGCCACCGTCGTCTTGATCTACGCGCCACCACTCCACCTCGAATATCCGGGAGAAAGGCGCATTAAAAAGATCGAAAATTGCCGCGATCACCGGCTCGGCGGCGAGTCGCGCGCCGATGGCGAAGCGTCTCAGTGGACCCCGGCATGGTCGGGGACACGCTGGGTCGCATCGCGGACCTCGCCGACGAGCTTCTCCACCACGTCCTCCAGGGCGGCCAGGCCGAGAAGCTCACCGGTCGAGTCGACGATGGTGGCGAGATGGGCACCCCGCTGTTGCATGACGGTGAGGGCGTCGCGCAGCGGCCGGGCGGCATCCAGGGTGACGAGCGGGCGGATCAGTGCCGGGTCGAGCGGCTCCTCGTGCTGTTCCGCTGGCAGTCCAAGGATGTCCTTGACGTGAACGTATCCGGTGAGGCTGCCCTGCGGATCGGTGAGCGGAAAACGTGAGTATCCGGTCGCCGCGCACTGGCGTTCAAGCTCCGCCACGGGGGTGTCCTGAGGCAGCGTGACCAGTGCGGCCAGCGGAAGCGCCACGGCGGCGGCGGGTTGATCGTTGAAGGCCAGCGCTCCGGTGAGCAGGTCGTGCTCGTGCTGGTCGATAAGTCCTTCCTGCCGGGACTGGGCGATGAAGCCGGCGATCTCCTCGTTCGTGAAGGTGGAGGCGACTTCGTCCCTCGGCGTGACCCGGAGAAGACGTAGAACCGCGTTGGCGATCTGGTTGAGCAGCCAGATCAGCGGGCGGAGAACAGTGACGATGCCGTATAGCACCGGGCCCAGGATCAGCGCGGAGCGCTCCGGACCCGCGAGGGCGATGTTCTTGGGCACCATCTCGCCGAGCACCATGTGCAGGAACACGACGACGGCCAGAGCGATGGTGAACGCGATCGGGTGCAGTAGCGCCTCGGGCACGCCGACGGCGGCGAAGGGCTTCTCCAGCAGATGCGCCACGGCAGGTTCGCCGATCGCACCCAGGCCGAGGGAGCAGACCGTGATGCCGAGTTGCGCGCCGGCCATCATCAGGGAGACGTTCTCCATCGCCCGCAGCGTGACACGGGCGATGGACGAGCCGGCCGCCGCACGCGGTTCGATCTGCGTACGCCGGGCGGAGATCAGCGCGAACTCCGCCCCGACGAAGAAGGCATTGCCGGCCAGCAGCACGACGGCCAACAGGATCGCGGTGGCGTCACTCATGACGAGGTTTCCTTGCTGGGCTGGTTGTCGACGCAGGGACGCAGGGCGAGCCGGTCGACCCGGCGGCCGTCGAGCCGAATGACCGCGAGTTCCGCCCGGGCAGAGGTGGGTAGACCATCGGCGTCGGGGTGGTTCCGGTCGGCGACGGACACGGTGATGGTGTCACCGACCTGCGGGAAACGGCCGAGGCGCTCGGTCACCAGCCCGCCGAGGGTGTCTGAGTCCCGTGCCTCCGGAAGGTCGAGGCCGATCAGCCGGGACGCCTCGTCGGGACGAAGCAGGCCGGACAGGGTCCAGGTACCGTCGGCGCTGCGGTGGTGGCGGCGGTGGGGAGCGTCCTGCTCGTCCGCGATCTCACCGACGATCTCCTCGACGAGATCTTCCAGGGTCACGACGCCGGCGGTGCCGCCGTACTCGTCGACAACTACCGCCACCTGCAACCCGTGCCCGCGCAGGACCGCCAGCAGCGGGTCGAGCGGCATGGTCTCGGGCACCTCCGGAAGATCCACCATGATCGCCCGGATCGGACGGGTGGTCCGCTGTGCGGTGGGCACCGCCAGGACGTGCTTGAAGTGCACTACGCCGATGACGTCGTCCACGCCGGCACCGGTGACCGGGAATCGGGCGTGACCGCTGCCGGCGGCGAGGCTGAGCACCTGCCCTGCGGGCGCGTCGGCGGAGACGAACTGAACCCGATTACGCGGCGTCATGACGTCGGCCGCCGTACGCTCGCCAAAATCGATCGAGCGCGCGACGAGTTCCGCCGTCCGCGCGTCGAGCGTGCCCTCATGCCCGGACCGGGTGACCAGCGACGCGAGTTCCTGCGGAGAGCGAGCCGAGGCCAACTCCTCGGTCGGTTCGATGCCCATCAGGCGCAGAATCCGGTTCGCCGTACCGTTGAGGAATCGGATCAGCGGACCGGCGGCGGTCGTGAAGCCACGCTGTGCTCCCGCCACGGCGCGGCCGACGCGCAGCGGTTCCGCTATCGCCCAGTTCTTCGGTACGAGTTCACCGAAGACCATCTGGAAGCCGGTCGCCAGCGCCAGCGCCAGCGTCACCGACAGGGCGGTGACCGCCGAGTCGGACAGCCCGGTCATTCCGAGCGGGCCACGCAACAGCGCGGCCAGTGACGGTTCGGCCAGAAAGCCGACCACCAGACTGGTGACGGTGATGCCCAGCTGAGCTCCGGACAGCTGGGTGGACAACGTCCGCAGCCCCTTGAGCAGGCCGGCGGACCGGCGGTCACCGGCCTCCGCCCCGCGCTCGACCGTCGCCCGGTCGACCGTCACGAAGGCGAACTCCGCGGCCACGAACACCGCGTTCGCCGCGATCAGCAGCACCGCCACGGCCAGCAGCAGCCACTCGGTCATCGGCAGAACCTCGCTCGGCCCACGGGTTTCGCAGAACTGGGAGGCTCACCGTCGTCGGACATGCCAGCCAGCGTAGGCAGGCATCCTGAGTCGTTGCTGTGTGCCCGACACCCGAAGGCGACCCGTCGAACGCCCACCCAGCGCGGGTGGCCGCTGTCCGCACTCATCCGTCCGTATGCCAGGTTGTCGGGTGCCCCGTCGTTCCCTTCCCACCATCGCTACGGTTGATGCTCCGGGTGGGCCGGGCATGGGAGGCGTCGAACAGGCCGTGGGTGGCTATGGCGTGCAGGTCACGCTGGTGCTGGTGTTGGTACTGGTGAACGCGGTGTTTGCGGGCAGCGAGATGGCTCTGGTGTCGCTACGGGAGAGCCAACTGGAGCGCCTTGAGCGAACCTCCCGAGGGGGACGGGTGCTCGCCAGGTTGGCACGGGACCCGAACCGGTTTCTGGCCACGATCCAGATCGGTATCACCCTGGCGGGCTTCCTGGCGTCGGCGGCGGCGGCGGTGTCCCTGGCCCAGCCACTCGTCGAACCCCTGGGATTCCTCGGTGGCGCCGCCGAGCCGGCGTCCATCGTCGTGGTGACCATACTGCTGACGTTCGTCACCCTGGTCCTGGGCGAGTTGGCGCCCAAACGCATCGCGATGCAGCGCGCCGAGGGATGGGCGCTGCTCGTCGCCCGCCCGCTGGACGCGCTGTCGACGGTCTCCCGGCCGGCCGTGTGGCTGTTGAGCGCCGCCAGCGACGCGGTCGTCCGGATGACCGGCGGCGATCCGGGGGCGCGGCGGGAGGAGGTCACCACCGAGGAGTTGCGGGACATGGTGGCCGCGCAGCGTAACCTCACCCCCGAGCACCGGATGATCATTTCAGGGGCGTTCGAGGTCGCCGAGCGGGTCCTGCGAGAGATCTTGGTCCCTCGTCGCGATGTCGTCACCCTCAGCGATTCACTGTCCGCACCGCAGGCACTGCGGGAGTTGGGCGCGTCGGGGCAGACCCGCGCCCCCGTGGTGGGGCGGGGCGGTCTGGACGACACGGTCGGCCTGGTGCACATGCGGGACCTGCTCGACCAGGAGGGGCCGGTTGCCGCATACGTCAGCCCGCCGTTGTACCTGCCGGAGACGTTGAAGGTCACCGAGGCGATCCGGGAGATGCGTCAGCAGCGGCAGCAGTTCGCTCTCGTGGTCGACGAGCGCGGTGCGATCGACGGGATCGTCACGATGGAGGACCTGGTCGAGGAGATCGTCGGGGAGATCTACGACGAGACCGACAGGGACGTCCAGTCGGTGATTCGAGAGCCTGACGGCGCACTGCTGATGCCCGGCGGCTTCCCGCTGCACGACCTGCCGGACGTGGGCGTCGACCTTCCCGACGATCTGCTCGAGGCGGGCGACTACACCACCGTGGCCGGCCTGGTGCTGGCCCAGCTCGGCCACATCCCGAAGGCACCGGGCGAGGTGGTCGAGTTGCCAGGCCTGACGGCGGAGGTGACCGAGGTGTCCGGCCGAGCCATCGCCCGGGTGCGGCTGCGCAGCGCGCCGCCAGGTATCGGCGCGCACGAGGCCGCCTGACCCGAAACCGACATCTTCGCGTTGCCGGAAGATGTCGAAAACCATGAACACCCCTCAGTATTCGAGAGGGCACACTCAGCTATCTCTCAGGTTGCGTTGGTAGGTTCCCGCCGCAACGACATCCACTATGGACGTCATTGATCCTGTTGCAGCAGAAGGCTTTCGCGGGAAAGTTCCACGCGAGCCAGATGCCGCCCGGTCGCCGGTCACTGAGGGAGAGTTCGTAGTGTTCAAGAAGATGCTTGGCGCGTTCGGGGTGGGCGGCCCGAGTGTCGACACGGTCCTGTCCAGTCCGAATACCCGCCCAGGGCTGGTGCTGGGCGGGCAGGTCAACCTGACCGGCGGCAGCCACGATGTGGAGATCGACCACATCACGGTCGGCCTGGTCACTCGGGTGGAACAAGACGGAGCGGAAGAGGGTGACGCCCTCGTCGAGTTCCACCGTGTCGGCGTCGCCAGTAGCCTGGTCCTGCGGGAGGGCCAGCAGTTGTCGCTGCCGTTCCAGCTGATGATGCCGTGGGAGACCCCGGTGACCGACCTGTACGGGCAGCACCTGCACGGGATGACCATGGGTCTACGCACCGAGGTGGCCGTCCGCGGTGCGGTGGACAAGGGCGACCTCGACCCGGTGTACGTCCACCCGCTGCCGGTGCAGGAGCGCGTCCTCGACGCCTTCGGCCGGCTCGGCTTCCAGTTCAAGGCGGCCGATCTCGAGCGCGGCCACATCGCCGGGGTACACCAGACGCTGCCGTTCTACCAGGAGATCGAGTACTACAGCGCGCCGCAGTACGCCCACGGCGTCAACGAGGTTGAGCTGACCTTCGTCGCCAACGAGCACGGCGTGGACATCGTGCTGGAGTTCGACAAACGCGGCGGTCTGTTCGCTGGTGGCCATGACAGCTTCGGCCGCTACCACGCCGCGCACGCCGACGCCGATAACCTCGACTGGGCCACCCAGGTCGACACGTGGATCCGGCAGGCCCTGGACGGCTACCAGAACCTGCACGCCGGTCACGGCTACACCCCGCCCGTCCAGGGCTACGGTCAGCCCGGCTACGGACACGCCGCATATGGCCATCCCGGAGGGCACTACCAGCAGGAGCACCACCAGGAGCGGCACGGTGGCCCAGGAATGGGTGCCGTCGCCGCCGGAGTGGTCGGCGGGGCGGCACTGGGTTTCGCCGGCGGCATGGTCGCCGACGAGGTCTTCGACGCCTTCGGCGATGACGAGAGCGGGGACGAGGAGGGCTGAGCACCTGAGGTGCCCGCACTACGTGTGGTGTCGGTGGCCCGCCCGCCGACACCACCGTCTCGGACGGCTGTCCTGGCGGCCGCTGTCCGACTCATGGCTGGTAGCGGTAGCCCATGCCGGGTTCGGTGATGAGGTGCCGGGGTCGGGCGGGGTCGGATTCGAGCTTGCGGCGTAGCTGGGCCAGGTACTGGCGCAGGTAGCCGGTCTCGGTCTCGTATCCCGGTCCCCACACCTCGTGGAGCAGTTGGCGCTGGCTGATCAGCTTGCCCGGGTTGCGGAGCAGCGTTTCGAGCACCGCCCACTGGGTGGGGGTCAGTTTGACGTCGGTGCCGTCGTCGCGGACGACGGTGCGGGTGGCGAGGTCGACGGTGTGCCGGCCGAGCCGCGCGGTGCGGCTGGCCGCGTCCGCTCCGGTGGTGTGCCGGCGGGTGGCGGCCCGGATGCGGGCCAGGAGTTCGTCGACACCGAAGGGCTTGGTGACGTAGTCGTCGGCACCCGCGTCGAGGGCGGTGACCTTGTCGTCGCTGCCGGCGCGGCCGGACAGCACGATGATGGGTACGGCGGTCCAGCCACGGAGCCCACGGATGACGTCGACGCCGTCGAGGTCGGGTAGGCCGAGATCGAGCACGACGAGATCGGGTGGGTGGCTACCGGCGGCCTTCAGCGCGGCGGTTCCGGTGCCGGCGACGTCGACGTCGTAGCCCCGTGCGCGCAGGTTGATGCGCAGGGCGCGCAGGATCTGGGGTTCGTCGTCGACGACGAGGATCCGGGTCATTCCGGCGCACCCTCCGTGGCCGCGGTCGCGGCGGGTAGTCGCAACACCATGGTGAGTCCTCCTCCAGGCGTGGTCTCGGGGTTGATGCTGCCGCCCATCGCCTCGGCGAGCCCGCGGGACAGGGCCAGGCCGAGGCCGACGCCCGTGGTGGTGTCCCGGTCGCCGAGGCGTTGGAACGGCAGGAACACGTGGTCCCACTGGTCCTCGGGGATGCCGGGGCCGGTGTCGATGACGCGGAGTTCGACCCGGCCGGAGTGGGCGCTTGCGGTGATGGTGGGTGGCTGTCCGGGTGGGCTGTGCCGCAGGGCGTTCGCGACGAGGTTGACCAGCACCCGCTCCAGCAGACCCGGGTCGGCGGTGACCGCGGGGAGATCGGTCGGAATGTCGGTGCTGACGTCGGCGGCCTCTGGGCCGAGTTCGTCCAGGGCGCGGGGCACGACGTCCTCCAGACCGATCGATGCGACGGTGATGCCGAGTGCTCCGGCCTGCAGGCGGCTCATGTCGAGCAGGTTGGCCACCAGCCGGCCGAGCCGGTCGAGGGACTCGTCCGCAGTCACCAGCAGCTCGTCCCGGTCCTCGGGGTCGAACTCCACGTCCGGGCTGCGCAGGCTGGACACGGCGGCCTTCGCCGAGGCCAGCGGGGTACGTAGGTCGTGGCTGACGGCGGCGAGCAGTGCGGTGCGCATCCGGTCGGCCTCGGCCAGCGGCCGGGCGGCGGCGGCCTCCTCGGCGAGGCGCTCCTGCCGGAGCGCGACGGCGGCCTGCGCGGCGAACGCCTCGACGATGCGCCGATCGGCGGCCTCCAGCCGTCGGCCGCAGAGCACGACGGTCAACCGGTCGTCGACGGGTACAGCCGTCTCACCGGCACTCGGGGTGCCGGCCGGCGACTCGCCGACGCTGGCCACGACCCGCCAGGCCTGCGTCTCCCGGTCCCGGTCGGGCCGGCCGGTCGCCTCGCCGGTCTGTTCCAGCACGCTGACCGCGCGCAGCGCGAAGGTCTCCCGGAGCCGCTCCAGCAACGCCGGCAGGGGCCGCTGCCCGCGCAGGACGCTGCCGGCGACGGTGGCCAGGGTCTGCGCGTCGGCGGAGGCCCGAGCCGCCTCCCGAGTCCGCCGGGCCGCCACGTCGACCACCCAGCTCACCGCCACGGCGACGCCGACGAAAACGCCCAGGGCGAGGAGATTGTCCGCCTCGGCGATGGTCAGCGTGTAATAGGGCGGGGTGAAGAACCAGTTCAGCAACAGAGATCCGCCGAGGGCCGCGAGCAGCGCCGGCCAGAGCCCGCCGACGAGCGCGACGCCGACGACGGCGGCGAGGAAGATCAGAATGTCGTTGGTCAGGGTGAGGTCGGGCAACGCCTTGAGCAGCGCGGTCAGGGCGGGCATACCCACGACGGTGAGCGCGAACCCGTACCGCCGGCGCCGCCGGGACAGCGCGGCGGGCACCGCCGGACCGCGCCGACCGCGACCAGCCTCGGCGTGGGTGACCAGGTGTACGTCGATGGGACCGGACAGTGCCGTGGTGGTGACCCCGACGCCCCGGGAGAACAGTTGCGCGAAGCGCCCGCGTCGACTGGCACCGAGCACCAGTTGGGTGGCGTTGACGCCCTGGGCGAAGTCCAACAGCGCGGCGGGGATGTCGGTGCCGAGGACCTGGTGGTACGTGCCGCCGAGGCTCTCCACCAGGACCCGTTGCCGCGCCAGTTGCGCGGGGTCGGCGCCGACGAGCCCATCACTGCGGGCGATGTGCACGGCGAGCAGGTCGGCGCCCTTGCTGCGGGCGGCGACGCGGGCCGCGCGGCGGATCAGCGTCTCCCCCTCCGGCCCGCCGGTCAGTGCGACGACAACCCGTTCGCGGGCCTCCCAGGTGGCGGAGATGCCCTGCTGGGCGCGGTACGCGTCGAGTTGCTCGTCGACCTTGTCGGCGAGCCAGAGCAGCGCCAGTTCGCGCAGGGCGGTGAGGTTGCCGACCCGGAAGTAGTTGCCGAGCGCTGCGTCGATCTTGTCGGGGCGGTAGATGTTGCCGTGGGCCATCCGTCGGCGTAGCGCCTCGGGAGTCATGTCGACGAGTTCGACCTGTTCGGCGGCGCGGACGACGGCGTCGGGCACGGTTTCCCGCTGGGTGGTGCCGGTGATCTGGGCGACGACGTCGTTGAGCGACTCCAGGTGTTGGACGTTGACCGTGGTGAGCACGGTGATCCCGGCGTCCAGCAGCTCCTGGATGTCCTGCCAGCGCTTGTCGTTGCGGGAGCCGGGCACGTTGGTGTGGGCCAGCTCGTCGACGACGGCCACCTCGGGTCGCCGGGCGAGCACCGCGTCGAGAGCCATCTCGGTGAACTCGACGCCCCGGTAGGTCATCGTGCGGCGGGGCACCTGCTCCAGGTCGCCGATCATCGCGGCGGTGTGCGCACGACCGTGGGTCTCGACGAACCCGATCACCACGTCGGTGCCGCGCTCGGCCCGCCGGTGCGCCTCCTCCAGCATCGCGTACGTCTTCCCGACGCCGGGTGCGGCGCCGAGATAGATGCGCAGCTCCCCGCGCGCCATCGCACCCCTCCCCTTCTCGACGACGGAAAGGGCCCCTTGTCATCGCCATGTGTACCGCAAGGGGCCCTTCCGAACCTCTCAGCCGGCGGGAAACTCCCGGTCGAGCGCCAGGTTGAGTTCCAGCACGTTGACCCCGGGCTCACCCATGAAGCCGAGCGACCGACCGGCGGTGTGCTCCTCGACCAGACGACGGACCGCCGTGGGGTCCGCGTCGCGCTCCCGTGCGACCCGGTTCACCTGTAGCTCGGCGTACGCCGGGGAGATGTGCGGGTCGAGTCCACTGCCGCTGGCGGTGACGGCGTCGGCGGGTACCGCGGGGTCGGCCGGTGCGTCACCCCGGATCGGGGTGACCAGGCCGCCGGCGGCGACATAGTCCTCGCCGGGCCGGGCCAGTTCCACCGGTACACCCTCGTAGCTGGTGACGAACGGCGTGGCCGGTGCGACCTGGTTGACACTCACCACCCGGGTCACCGCCCCGGTCAGGCCGTCGGCGCGGAACACCGCGAGCACCGCGCCGACCCCGTCCGCGGTGCAGTACGGTCGGCGGCCGTCCACGCCGTCGAGTTCGCCGACGGCCCTGCTACGCGCGCAGACCTGGGTGAGCAGGCTCGGCGTCGACTCCTCCGGGTCGATGGCGATGGTGTCGACCACGCTTTCCGGGCCCAGGTTGCTGGCGGCGGTGGCGGTCGGGTCGTAGCCGTCCCCGGCGGCGGAGGGGCGGGACTGGAAGTAACGCGGGACCGGGTTGCCGTCCGCGTCGGTGAAGGACTGGCCGATCAGCGAACTGCCGACGGTCCGCCCGTCGACGGTCAGCGGTGATCCGTCCGCCTTTTCCGCGAGGCCGGGAATCCGACCCGCGGCCACCAGCGCGAGTGGGTAGGCGAGGCCGAGCAGCACGGTGAAGACGAGCAGCGCGCGTAGCGCCGCGAGGTGCCGGGCGAGCCAGTTGGGTAGGCGCATCACGAGATCCCTGGGATGAGCTGGAGAAGCAGGTCGATGAGTTTGATGCCGACGAACGGCACCACGATGCCGCCGAGGCCGTAGACCAGCAGGTTGCGGCTGAGCAGCTTCGACGCGGCGGCGGGCCGGTAACGCACCCCCCGCAACGCGAGTGGGATCAACGCGACGATGATGATCGCGTTGAAGATGACCGCCGCGAGGATCGCCGACTCCGGGCTGGCGAGTCGCATGATGTTGAGGGCATCCAGGCTGGGGTAGATGCCGGCGAACATGGCCGGGATGATCGCGAAGTACTTCGCGATGTCGTTGGAGATGCTGAACGTGGTCAGCGCACCCCGGGTGATCAGCAACTGTTTGCCGATCTCCACGATCTCGATCAGCTTGGTCGGGTCGGAGTCGAGGTCGACCATGTTGCCGGCCTCCTTGGCGGCCGACGTGCCGGTGTTCATGGCGACGCCGACGTCGGCCTGGGCGAGCGCCGGGGCGTCGTTGGTGCCGTCGCCGGTCATCGCGACGAGGCGGCCGCCCTCCTGCTCCTTGCGGATCAGGGCGAGCTTGTCCTCCGGGGTGGCCTCGGCGAGGAAGTCGTCGACCCCTGCCTCGTCGGCGATGGCCTTGGCGGTACGCGGGTTGTCGCCGGTGATCATCACGGTCCGGATGCCCATCGCGCGCATCTCGTCGAACCGCTCCCGCATGCCGGCCTTCACCACGTCCTTGAGGTGGATGACACCCAGCGCGCGGGCCGGCTCGCCATCGGCGTGCTCGGCGACGACAAGCGGGGTGCCGCCGAGGCCGCTGATCTCGTCCACGAGCTGCCCGACCTGCTCGGTCGGGTGACCGCCGTTCTCCCGTACCCACTTCATAACCGCGGTGGCCGCACCCTTGCGGATCCGGCGCGTCGCTCCGGCGGCGCCGGCGTCGACGGTGCCGTCCGGGGTCAGGTCGACACCGCTCATCCTGGTCTGCGCGGTGAACGGCACGAAGGTCGCGTGCGGGATCAGGCCGGCCTCGCGTTCGCGCAACCCGAACTCGTTCTTGGCGAGCACCACGATCGACCGGCCCTCGGGGGTCTCGTCGGCGAGGCTGGACAACTGCGCCGCGTCGGCCACCGTGGTCACGTCGACCCCGTCGACCGCAACGAACTCGGCGGCCTGCCGGTTGCCCAGGGTGATGGTGCCGGTCTTGTCCAGCAGCAGCGTGTTCACGTCGCCGGCGGCCTCTACGGCCCGGCCGCTCATCGCCAGGACGTTGCGCTGCACCAGGCGGTCCATGCCGGCGATGCCGATCGCGGACAGCAGCGCCCCGATGGTGGTCGGGATGAGGCAGACCAGCAGTGACACCAGCACGATCCCGCTGACGCCGGCGTCGGTGATCGCCTGGGTGTCTGGTGCCGCGCCCTGGTAGTCCTTCGAGAAGATGGCCAGCGGCTGAAGAGTGACGACGGCCAGCAGGAAGACGATCGTCAGCGCGGCGAGCAGGATGTTCAGCGCGATCTCGTTCGGGGTCTTCTGCCGGTTGGCCCCCTCGACCAGGTTGATCATCCGGTCGATGAAGCTCTCGCCCGGCTTCTGCGTGATCATCACGACGATCCGATCGGAGAGCACCTTCGTGCCGCCGGTGACCGCGCTCCGGTCACCACCGGACTCCCGGATCACCGGCGCCGACTCGCCGGTGATCGCCGACTCGTCGACGCTGGCGATGCCCTCCACCACGTCCCCGTCGCCGGGGATGATCTCGCCGGCCTCGACGACGACCACATCGCCCTGCTTCAACTGTGGGGCGGGCACCGACTCGGTGCGGTAGGCGCCGGGAGCGGCGCCCGCGGTCCAGCCCAGGGCGCGGGTGGCGACGGTGTCCGTCTTCGCCCGGCGCAGGGCGGCGGCCTGTGCCTTGCCCCGGCCCTCGGCCACGGCTTCGGCCAGGTTCGCGAAGACGACCGTGAGCCACAGCCAGACGGTGATCGCCACCGCGAACACCGACGGGTCCGCCACCGCGAGGACGGTGGTGAAGAGCGCTCCGATCTCGACGATCAGCATGACCGGGTTGCGCCAGAGGGTGCGCGGGTCGAGCTTGCGCAGCGCGTCCGGCAACGACGTGAGCAGCTGCTTCGGGTCGAGCAGGCCGCCGCCGGCCCGGTTGCCCTGGACGGCCGGTGTGCCGGCGGTCGCCGCGTCGGCGGTGCCGTGCGGTGCCGGCGTGGAGGTGGTCATGTCCTTCTCTTTCATGATGGTCACAGCCCCTCAGCCAGGGGGCCGAGCGCGAGGGCGGGCAGGAAGGTCAACGCGACGAGGATCACCGTGACGCCGACGACCATCCCGACGAACAGCGGCCGGTGGGTGGGCAGGGTGCCCTCGGAGGTGGGGGTGGGTTGCTGGCGTGCGAGGGAACCGGCCAGGGCGAGCACGAGGATGATCGGCAGGAACCGGCCGAGCAGCATGCACAGCCCCAGCGCGGTGTTCCACCACGGCGTGCTCACGGTGATGCCGGCGAACGCGGAGCCGTTGTTGTTGCTCGCCGAGGTGAACGCGTAGAGCACCTCGGACAGCCCGTGCGGCCCGACGTTGAGCGCGGTCGAGTTGTTGCCGGTGGCGAACGCCGCCGCCGCGCCGATCAGCACCAGAGCAGGGGTGATCAGAAAGTACAGCGACGCGAGCTTGATCTCCCGCGCACCGATCTTCTTCCCGACGTACTCCGGCGTCCGGCCGACCATCAGGCCGGCGACGAACACGGTGATCACCGCCAGGACCAGCAGGCCGTACAGGCCGGCACCGACACCGCCGGGGGCGACCTCGCCGAGCATCATGTTGACCAGCGGCATCATGCCGCCCAGGGCGGTGTACGAGTCGTGGAACGAGTTCACCGCACCGGTGGAGGTGAGCGTGGTGGCGGCCGCGAAGGTCGCCGAGTTCGACACGTCGAACCGGACCTCCTTACCTTCGAGGGCCGCCCCGACCGCCTGCGGCACCGTGCCGTCGCCGGTCAGCTCGAAGACGTTGGTCAGGGTGATGCTCGCGATCGCCAGGACGGCCATCACCGCGACGATCGCGTAGCCCTGCCGCACCTGACCCACCATCCGGCCGAAGACCC
The DNA here is from genome assembly GCF_027497295.1 of Verrucosispora sp. WMMC514. Classification (NCBI taxonomy): domain Bacteria; kingdom Bacillati; phylum Actinomycetota; class Actinomycetes; order Micromonosporales; family Micromonosporaceae; genus Micromonospora; species Verrucosispora sp. WMMC514. The sequence goes on from NZ_CP114906.1 coordinate 2,189,285, forward strand.
GGGGCAGGCTGAACGGGATCAGCAGGAGCAGGAAGATCTCCAGCCAGTTCGTCCAGGTGGTCGGGTTCTCGAACGGGTGGGCACTGTTGACGTTGTAGAAGCCGCCGCCGTTGGTGCCCAGCTCCTTGATGACCTCCTGGCTGGCCACCGGGCCACCGGTGATGGTCTGGTTGCCTCCGGTCAGGGTGGTGATCTCGGTGCCGGCGGACAGATTCTGCACCGCACCGCCGATCATCAGGGCAAGGGCGCCGAGGACCGAGATCGGTAGCAGGATCCGCAAGGTGATCCGGGTCAGGTCGACCCAGAAGTTGCCCAGTTCGCCGGTCCGGCTGCGGGCGAAGCCCCGGACCAGCGCGACGGCGACCGCGATGCCGACGGCGGCGGAGACGAAGTTCTGCACCGCCAGGCCGGCCATCTGCACCAGGTGACCCATGGTCGACTCACCCGAGTACCACTGCCAGTTCGTGTTCGTCACGAACGACACCGCGGTGTTCCACGCGCCATGTGTCATCACCGGGTCGAAGCCCAGCGACAGCCACAGGTGGTTCTGCAACCGCATGAACCCGTACAGGAACAGGATCGACACGGCCGAGAAGGCCAGCACGCTGCGGGCGTACACGCCCCAGGTCTGCTCGGCGGCCGGGTCGACCCCGACCAGGCGGTAGACGCCCCGTTCCACACGCGACTGCCTGGCCCCGGAGACCACCCGGTACAGGTAGTCACCGAACGGGCGGTGGACGGCGACCAACGCCACCACGAGCGAGAGGATGAACAGCACACCGGCTGTCGTCACGGTCATCAGAACCGCTCCGGAAACAGCAGGGCGACCACCAGGAACACGGCCAGGCCGATCGCCAGCACCAGACCGATGGCGTTGACGGCGCTCACAGCTTCTCCACGCCCCTCACCACCAGGGCGAGCGCCGCGAACAGCGCCACCGTCAACAGCACGAACAGCACGTCAGACACGTCTGACTCCTCATTCCGGACCAGGTTCCGCGCGGCCCCATCCGGCCGCGCCGCGCAATCACAACGCCACTCGCCCCCCGACGACAGGGGCTATAACGCGACCATCACGGGGAACCGGCGTTTCTTAACGCGCTTTTCACGTCGCCACCCGTTCGGGTGGTCGCGGACACCGGATGTCGATCCGCGGCTCGGAGCGGTCGACGGTCGGCCGGATCGAACGCGGTGACGGCGCTCGCCGCGTTCGCGCACGGCCCCGTCGGGCCGTGCGCAGGAGCGACAGATCGCGCAACACCACCGCAACACCCTTGACACTTGAAGGTGACCCCGGCCACACTACCGAGGCTAATTCGATTTAGCAGACCATCGGGCCGGCATAGGACGTGCACGGGTTGGCCTTGGGGCTGACCGCGCGCCCGCAGGACGTCGGTTGGAGGTGAGACGGAACGTCCCTCGGTGGTCGATGTCCGGAAGAAGCCGTAGATCTCGATGAGGCCGCGCCAGACCATAGAGGAGTAGTCCCAGATGAGGAGACCGATCGGACGCCGGCTCAGCCGTGCGATCTCGTTACTCACGATCATGACGCTCGGTGTTGGTGCCAGCGCCACCTTCTCCGCACCAGCCGCCGCCGGAGGAAAGCGCCCGGTGGTGGAGGGTGCGACCGTCAAGCCGGATCGCGGCTCACCGACCGGATACACCGTCACCTTCGTCTACCACAATCCCAGCGCTACGCAGGTCCGCCTTGCCGGGGATCTGACTCTGCTCGACGTCGACACCGGCAACACCCGCTACCAGCCGGAGGAGTGGCAGCCGGGGCGGTACCACTCCGGCGGCACCGAGTTCCTCAGGGACATGACCAGGGACTCGAAGGGCTACTGGTCGGTCTCGCTGCCCCTGCACGCCGGCGGGATCAGCTACTGGTACCGGGTCTGGGACCCGACCCAGGGTTGGGAGAACAAGCGCATCTGGGATCCCGCCTCGACACATCCCCGACCTCCGGGTGATGCCTCCTTCCGGGTCCGGAACAACGACGTCCTCGACGCCGTCTACGTGCCGTACAGCAGGAAGCAGAACGACCCGGTGTTGAAGGAGCGTGCCGAGTACGAACTTCCGATCGCGGACCGCAGGAAGCGGGGCACCGTCTCGTACATCCCCTACACCACGATTCTGGGCGACAGCGGCCACTACCTCGGTGTCTACCTGCCAGCCGACTACAACCCCAAGCGGGCGGAGCCGTACAAGGTGGCGTACCTCGCCCACGGCATCTTCGGTGACGAGACCGACTTCATGGTCCCGGCGAACGTCCCCAACATCCTGGACAACATGACGGCCAAGGGCGAGATCGAGCCCACGGTGGTGGTCACCATGGGCAACCACTTCACCGGCACCAGCCTCGGCTTCGGCTCCTACAACCAGACCAACGCCGCCAACAACCTGGTCCAGACGATCCTTCCGCTCATCGAGGAGAAGTACAACGTCTCGACCGAGCGGGAGGGCCGCGCCTACGCCGGATTCTCCTACGGCGGCATGACGGGCGCCCACGTCATCAGGGGCTACCCGACCACGTTCGCCTACTACGGGCACTTCTCCGGCAACCCGTCCCTGTCCGCTCAGGACTACGACAACGTCGCGGCCGCGGTCGGGGACGACGACCTCTTCGTGTTCCTCGGCAACGGCGTCTTCGAAGGCAACCTCAACAACCAGAACGCCATCGCGGACAACTTCCGGACTCGGGGATACGCCGCCGAGACGGCCCAGGTCCCCGGCGCGCACGACGGCATGACGGCGAGCCAACTGTTCACCATCTTCGCCCGCGACCACCTGTGGTCGGAAGTCGACACCGTGGGCACGGCACGGACCGTGATCAAGGCAAAGGCCACGCCGGCGTCGATCGTCCGTGGCGACATCTTCAAGCTGCACGTCGACGTGCGGGCCCAGGCCCGCCACAAGAAGGCACCGAAGGTGACAGGTGAGATCACCGTCACCTTCGGTGGTGCCACCCAGGTGGTGCCGCTGGCCGGCGGCAAGGCCGTGGTGAAGCTGCCAACCGCCGAAGTGGAGGCCGGGGTGTACCCGGTCCACGTCGCCTACTCCGGTGACCGGAACTACGCGCCCGCTGCCGCTGTCCACCAGCGGCTTCGGGTCCGGTAACCAACAGGCACATGGTGGGCCGACGACGTGCCGTCGTCGGCCCACCATGGCGATCCGGCCCCGTGCCGGCCACCTCGACGACCTGCTGGCGCCGCGCCGACCCGTGCCGGACGAAACGGTCACACTCAGGGGCGCAGCCACCACGGGCTGGTGTACGCCACGCCGAAGTCGTTGCACGGGTGACCGGCCGGGCCGGGCGTGCCGTTGGGCAGGGACGGGTCGGAGACCCGGAGCACCACCCAGTCGCCGTCGGCGATGTTGAGCGGCACCGTGAAGTCGGTGACCCGACCGTTTACCGTGTCGATGACGTCGACGACGGTCGGCGCGGACGTACCGGGGCGCAGGACCTGGATGCGCAGCGGCTTGCCGTCCCAGGCCGGGCCGCGGTCGAGGTCGAGCAGGAACCGGACGTCGCCGGACGTCACGTTCAGCACGCCACCCATGCGTACGCCGTTGGCCGTGGCGTCCACCCGCAGGCCGGAGACCCGGGTGGCGAAGGACCGGCGGGCCGCCATCGCCTCGAACACCGCAGCCCGGGTGTTCTCGGTGACCCACAGGCCGCTGCGGCCCTTGCCCTCGTGGAAGCCCCAGGTGGTGCCGTGTTCGTCGGTGACGCCGGTGAGGCCCGGCCGCCAGCCGGCGTTGAGGCAGGCCACCAGCGGCGAGGTCATCCCGGACGACCAGCCCTCGAACAGGTAGTCGTCGGTGCGGTTGAACATCTCCAACCCCACCAGTTGGTCGCGGGCCGAGGCGTTGAACGAGAAGTTGTCGAACCGGCCCACCTCCCGACCGGGGTGGTTGAAGCTGGCCAGCCCGCCCGGCCGGCCGATCAGCCAGCGGTAGAGGCTGCCGGTGCTGCCGGCCCGCCACAGGTCGGCGAAGTCGGAGGTGTTCCACACGTTGATGTGCCCCTGCAACGGATGGGACCACTCGAATCCGCGGATCGCGGTGAACTGGCCCGGGTCGTTCGCGGCGTTGGCGAGGTCACCGGTGGTCCGCCACTCCGACGAGCTGAGCCCGTCGATGGCGAAGAGCGTGGCGTGGTCGGTCAGCGCGGCGACGTCGAGACCGGCCTCACGCATCGAGGCGAACGCGGCCTCAGGGCTCCCGTCGCCGTCCGAGGCGACGGTGTGGTTGTGCATGTCGGCGTGCACCAGCATCGTGCCCTGGGTGACCAGGGAGGTCCGGGCGGCGCCGGCCGCCGCGGTCGTGGTTGGGGCGTTGGCCATCGTCGTGCTGGCCGCCCGGGCCGAGGTCGGCAGCGCGGCCAGCATCAGCGCGCCGCCGGCACCGGCCAGCAGCGCCCGCCGGCCGAGTGCCGGCGCGACGTTGACCTGACCGTACGGCACCTCGTCGGTGGATCGGTGATCGTGGTGGCAGTGGTGGGGATGATGTCCACTCATGAGCAAACATGAACATGTCTCTACTTGACGATGCCACCAAGCTCGGTGGTCGTTCAGTCGAACACCTGCCGTACGGAGCTTCCCGGCCCTGACCGACGCCGGAGTTCGCTAACAGTCGACCTTCGGCAGTGGCCTGGGCAACCGACCGAGCTTGATGTCGATGTCGCGTAGTGCGCTTTCGCTGCCGAGATGTTCCCGATCCGCACCGAGTGGCGCGTGCTCCCCGCAGAACCACACCGCGCCTGGTGGGTGCCCCACCCAGCCGGGTGGCGGGTTGACGGCGTCGGCGAAGTGCACCAGAACGAAGTCGCTGCGCGTGTCGCCGAGCGGTGGTCGAGCGGGTTCGAGATGGCAGACGTGACAGCGCGGGGGCAGCATGCGAGCAGTCTGTCAGCCCGTGGCCAGGGAGCCCGGCACCAGCCGGTGCCGGGCTCCCTGATCGGGCGGTGCTTACCGATCAGGTCGCGGTGCAGGTCAGGGTCGGTACCGAGTTGCTGCCGTTCCAGCTACCGAGGAACCCGAAGGTGGTGCTCGCGCCGGCGCCGAGCGAACCGTTGAAGGAGACGTTTGTCGCCGTCACCGCCGAGCCGCTGGCGCTGACTGTCGCGTTCCACACCTGGCTGATCGTCTGGCCGTTGGCAAACGTCCAGGTCACCCGCCAACCGTTGATCGCGGACGAGCCGGCGGTGACCCGCACCTCGCCCTGGAAGCCGCCCTGCCACTGGCCGGCGACGCTGTAGGTCGCCGTACAGCCGCCAGCGCTCGGCGGCGGGGTCGTCGGGTTCGGCGGCGGAGTGGTCGGGTTCGGCGGCGGGGTGGTGGGCGGCGGAGTCGTCGGCGGCGGCCAACCCGGACCGCCGGGCGGCCAGCCGACCAGGCCGCCACGGTACTGGCCGGCGGTGACGGTCATCAGCCTGGTGGCTCCCGCGATGCTGCCGCCGCTGGTGGCCATGCCGCCGATCGTCGTGCCGGAGAGGCTACCGCCCCGGTAGACCTCGTAGGTCTGCCCGTGCTGGATCCGGTTGGAGGAGAAGACCACCTCGCGGAAGTTCTTGGGGGACCGGTAGGAGGCGAGCACCTGGCCGCCGGAGACCAGGTGGAGCAGGGTGCCGGCCGGCTGGCTGCTGGACAGTTGGGGAGCCACCCAGCCCTGGCCGGAGGTCGGCGGCAGGCTCAGCACCGCCATCGAGGTCGAGCCCGCCCCGAGCATCGTGCCGCCGGTGAAGTGGACCGGGCCGTTCGAGTCGATCGCGCCCTCGCCGGGGCTGCCGGTGCTCGGTCCGCTGACCACGACGGTGCCGGCCGCGAAGGTCACCGAGCCGTTGGAGTCGATGCCGTCGATGCTGGAGTTGACCAGGGTGGTCCCGCCGGTGAACCGGACGAACGCGTTCGGTGCCACGTCGAAGTCGCCGTACCCGTCCTCGACCGCGTTAATCGCGTCGTCGCGGGCGGTGACGTTGACGTTGCCGCCGCTGATGGTGACCTGCCGGCTCTCGATCGCCTCGTAGGAGTTGGTGACGGTGACCGTGCCGCCGGAGATGGCGACGGTGTTCTCTCCCTTGATGGCGTCGTCACCGGCGTTCACCCGCACGGTGCCGTTGGTGATGGCGAGTCGGCCGCGGTCCGCCTCGGTGTCGTCGGACTTGATGCCGTCGCCGCCCGCGGTGACGTCGAGGCTGCCTCCGGTGATGTCGAGGAAGTCCTTACCCCGGATGCCGTCGTCGACCGCGTTCACCGTGATCGTGCCGGACTCGATGACCAGGCCGTCCTTGCTGGTGATGCCGTCGTACGCGTTGCCCCGCACGGTCAGCGCGCCGGTCCCGTTGATCCGCAGGTCGGCGGTGCTGAACAGGGCGGCGTTCGGCTCGTCCGTGCTCGGGTCCGGGTAGACGTAACGGGTCGCGTCGGAGAGCTGGCTGGTGGTGCCGGCGGCGAGCGTGATCACGACCTCGTCGGCGTCGGCGACCTGCAGCGGCGCGTTGCTGGAGTTGCTGATCGTGGCACCGTTGAGAATCAGATTCACGGCACCCGAGGCCGCGGTGTCGACGCTCAGATAGCCGTCGTTGAGGGTGCCGCTGATCTCGTAGGTGCCCGGCGCGGTGATCGTCACGGCCCGCCCGGCGATGGTGACGTCAGCGCTGGGACTGCTGGCGCTGGCGCCGGTTAGGGTGATGGGTACGGTCGCCTGCGCGGTGGCCGGTGTCCCCAGCGGGCCGGCGATCAATGCGATCGCCAGCCCGACGGGCACAGTGGCTCTCAGCGGGATGCGTTTCATGGCTCTGTCCTGACTCAGATGGATGGGACGGGATCCACGCTTCGCCGAGTATAGATGAACGTCGATGAATTACCGGTGAATCGCCCACAATGTGGCCAGTACACGCGATGTCGGCCGCAACCGCCGACGGACCGATGGCCAGGAGAACGGCCATCGGCTCGGCGTCGTCGTGCAGGCCAGGTGCCGGGTCGGCCGGCACAGGTGCCGGCCGTCGACGCTCCCGGTCAGCGGCTCTTCTTCGCCGCTCGCTTGCGCGGCGGCGTCAACAGGTCGGCGATCGCGGCGATCGCCGACGGCACCAGACGGTAGTACGCCCAGACACCGCGCTTGTCCCGCTCGAGCAGACCGGCCTCGGTGAGGATCCGCAGGTGATGACTCACCGTCGGCTGGGAAAGCCCGAGCGGCGCGGTGAGGTCGCTGACGGATGCCTCTCCCGTCGGAGACGACTGGATCAGACTGAGCAGTCGCAACCGGGCCGGATCGGCGAATGCCTTCAGCACTCCCGCGAGCCGCTCGGCATCGGCAGGCTTGATCGGCTCGCCGGTAAGCGGCGAGATGGCGGGCGTCGTAGTCTTCGCAGTTCCCACGTCTTGCATCGTTGCAGCAACACCACGGCTAGGTGGTGAAACGAGGGCTGTATCACCGTCAGTTGTCGGGTAGAAGGCTCACCACCACCTTGGCGCGGGCATGCTCGGTCTCGACGTACCGGATCGCGTCGGGCACCTCGTCCAGCCGGTAGGTCCGGTCGATGACCGGGGTGAGCCCGCCCGACTCGGCCAACTCCCGCAGCGTCGCGAGGTGCCCCCGGCCACCCGCCGCGAACGGCGCGACGATGCGGTGCCGGACGAGACGGCCCACCAGCGGCCCCCGGAGCAGCAGGCTCATCGGCCCGAAGACGCTGCCGCCGGTGAACACGCCGCCGCCGGACAGCAGCAGTGTCCCGTCCGGGGTGAGCACCCGCCGACAGTCGGTCAACGACCGGTTGCCGACCAGGTCGAGCAACACCTCGTAGCGGCGGCCGGCACGGACCGCGTCGGTACGGGCGAAATCCTCCCTGGTGTAGTCGACGACATGATCCGCGCCGAGCGACCGGACCAGGTCGACGTTGCGGGTCCGGCACACCGCGGTCACCTGTGCGCCGTACGCCTTGGCCAACTGCACCGCGAAGGTGCCCACCCCGCCGGACGCCCCGTTGATCAGCACGTGCTGCCCCGCCTGGAGTCGGGCGCCGTCTTGTAGGCAGACCAGAGCGGTGGTGGCGGCCAGCGGGATCGCCGCCGCCTGCTCGAAGCTCAGGTTCGCCGGTTTCGCCTCGACCAACTTCTCGGCCACGCACACGTACTCGGCGAACGCACCCCCGGCGGGGCCGGCCTCGCCGTACACCTCGTCGCCGGGCCGGAAGCGGGTCACCGCCCGACCGACCGCCTCGACCCGGCCGGCGAAGTCCTGGCCCCGGACCGGCGCGGTGGGCCGGCGGAGCCCGAACGACAGTCGGGACAGATACGGGTCGCCCCGCATCGCGTGCCAGTCGTAGGCGTTGACCGAGCTTGCCAGTACCCGGACCAGCACCTCGTCGTCGCCGGGTGTCGGGACGTCCACCTCGCGCAGCCGCAGGACGTCGGGAGAGCCGTACCGGTCCTGCACGATCGCCTTCATCGGGAAACTCCTCGTCGAGAGATGTCGATTGCCATACGACCGAGCCTGCCGGCGATGACCGGTCGACGCGTCGGCGCGACGGCGGCACCGCTGCTACTCCCCGCGCGGCAGCGGCAGCAGCGGCCTACTCCGCCGGGGGTACGCCGGGTTGCTCCCGTCCGGGCTGCCGCAGGCGACTCCGATCGGCCTACAGTGCGGGCATGAGCCGGTCGAGCCCCGGTGCCGACGTGGCATCCCCCGACGAACCGCCCACGTCGCGGCCCGGGCCGGGGCTGGCGGTGCTGACCGCGCTCGCGCAGCCGGTCGGAACCGCGATCGTCGCCGGTTGGCAGCACGCCAGCGTCGGGATTGTCGGGTACGTGCTGCTGGTGTTCAGTGGGCTGGCGCTTGCCGACCGGCACCGGTTCCCGAGGCGGAACTTCCTGATCGTGGTCGCCGTGACCCTGGCGTACCACCTGCTCGGCCGGCCGGTCGGGGTGACACTGCTGGCGCCGATGATCGGTGCGGCGGCGGTCATGGCCGCCGGGCACCGGTGGCTGGTGGCGGCGACAACCGCCGGGTCGTACGCCTTCTGGGTGCTGGTCAGCGGTGCCACGCTGAACCAGGCACTGGCGGCGTTGGCGCTGATCGCCGGTGCCGGCCTGGTCACCGAGATCGGCATCCTGGTCGCCGCCGAGGTCCGCAACGGCATAGCGGAGCAGCGCCGGCTGTCCGAGGAGCGGCAACGCCGCCGGGCCAGCGAGCAGCGGTTGATGATCGCCGCCGAGCTGCACGACGTGCTCGGCCACCACCTGTCGCTGATCAACATGCGGGCGGGTGTCGGTCTGCACCTGATGGACCGCGACCCGGAGCAGGCGCGGGCGGCGCTCGACGCGATCGCGCAGTCCAGCGCGGAGGCGCTGCGCGAGGTCCAGGCCGTGCTGAACACGCTCTACCCGGCCGGCGGGGCCGCTCCGCGTACGCCCGCGCCGGGACTGGACCGGCTCGCCGAGCTGACCGGGGACGCCGCACTGCCGACCCGGACCGTGATCGACGGGACGAGCCGACAACTGCCCGCCGCGGTGGATCGGGCCGCGTACCGGATCGTGCAGGAGGCGCTCACCAACATCCGCCGGCACGCCGGGCCGGGTGCCGCCGCCACCGTCACCATCGGGTACCGACCGGAGGCGTTGGTCGTCGAGGTCGACGACGACGGTGGCGGCGCGCCGCCACCGGAGCCGGGTCCTGTTCCACCGGCGGGGAACGGCATCACGGGGATGCGGGAGCGGGCCGCCGCGCTGGGCGGCGAACTGAGCGCCGGCCCCGCGCCGGACGGCAGCGGCGGCTGGCGGGTCCGCGCCACCCTGCCGCTGGGCAGCGACGAGACACGGGAGGCGACCGCGTGATCCGGGTACTGCTCGTCGACGACCAGGCGCTGGTCCGGGCCGGCTTCCGCGCGCTGCTGGACAGCGAGCCGGACATCACCGTCGTCGGCGAGGCGGGCGACGGCGCCCAGGCGGTCCGGCTGGCCCGGCAGACCGTTCCCGACGTGGTCCTGATGGACATCCGGATGCCCGGCGTGGACGGGCTGGCCGCCACCCGGCAGATCACCGCCGACCCCGAGCTGTCCGGCGTGCGGATCGTCGTGCTCACCACGTTCGAGTTGGACGAGTACGTCGGTGAGGCGTTGCGCGCGGGTGCTGCCGGCTTCCTGGTGAAGAACACCCAACCGGCCGACCTGATCCAGGGGGTGCGGGTGGTGGCGGCCGGCGACGGGCTGCTGTCGCCGAGTGTGACCCGGCGGGTGATCGAACGGTTCGCCGCCGGCACCGCCACACCGGCCGCGCCCCGGCGGTTGGCCGAGCTGACCGAGCGGGAACGGGAGGTGGTGGCCCTGGTCGGCACCGGGCTGTCCAATGACGAGATCGCTACGCGGCTGGTGGTGAGTCCGGCCACCGCCAAGACGCACGTGTCCCGGGCGATGGTCAAGCTCGGTGCCCGGGACCGCGCCCAGCTGGTGGTGTTCGCTTACGAGGCCGGTCTGGTCCGTCCCGGCTGGCTGCCCTGACCGGCGCGGCGCGGGGTGCGCCGCGCGCACACCGAGGGCTGCCCCGGGACGGGCACGGTACCCGGCCCGTCCCGGGGTCTGACTCGTCGGGCTGGCTCAGGTGCCCGTGCAGGTGACGGTGGCTCCGCTGCCGTTGCCGGTGCCCTGGAATCCGAAGCTGGTGGTCTGACCGGGGGCCAGCCGTCCGTTGTAGCTCTGGTTCGTGACGGTGACGGTGCCACTGGTACCGGTGTGCACACCGTTCCACATCGAGCTGACCGACGCGCCGTTCGGCAGGTTGAGGGTGACCCGCCAGCCGGTGAGCGCGGTGCTGCCGGCCGTGACGCTGACGTTGGCGACGAAACCACTGTTCCACTGGTCCTGCACCGAGTAGACGGCGGTGCAGGCGGGGGTCCCGCTCGGCGGCGTGGTCGGCGGAGTGCTGGGCGGGGTGGTCGGCGGAGTCGTGGGCGGCGGGGTGGTGGGCGGCGGATCGCCGTCGAGGGTCAGGTTCTTCTGCTGGACACTCCACTGGCTGCGGCACAGGCCGCAGTTGGCGCCGACGAAGTTGGTGCCGGCGGTGGTGTCCCCCTTCAGTCGCCATTTGAGGTAGAGCACCGCCACCCGGCCGAACTCGCCTCCGTTCGGCTGGTCGTAGGTCCCGCCGTGCCCGACGTTCAGGTTGCCCATGAAGGCGGGCAGTCCGGCCGGCAGCTTGCCCCAGTCGTCGATGGCGTTCGGGTACGCGATGTCACTGGGCCCGCCGATGAAGTACGCGATCGGCTTGGTCAGTCTCCGGAGCTGGTAGTCGTCGGCATCGTTCAACAGGCCGCTGCTGAAGATCCCGGTCGTGGTGACGCGGGGGTCGTTCGAGACGGCGTAGGCCTCCAGGCCCCCGCAGGAGAAGCCGGCGACCGCGATCTTGGACGTGTCGAGCTTGCCGTAGTACTTGCTGCCCTGCCGGGAGTTCTCCGCGACGGCCCAGTCGATGGACTGGGTGAGCATCTGGGCGTTGGTGGAGCCGGATCCGTTCGGGGCGCCGTTGGCGATGGCGAGGAACCCGTGGGAGGCGATCTCGCGGAGGAAGTTGCCCTGCGACAAACCGTTGGCCGAGCAGCCGCCGTTGCCCCAGGCCAGGATGGGAAGGCGCTCGGCCGGCAGTGTCTGGGGCCGGAAGATGGTGTGATTGGCCAGGCTCGCCGAGGTCTCGTGGTCGGCGGGGTATGGACCGGAACCACCGACCGCCGCGCCGGCCGGTGACGCGCCGAGCGTCACGATCACGGCAGTGGCCGGGACGATCGCGGCCACCAGGGCCGCGTAGATCTTCGATCTCCTGCTCATGCACCCTCCAGCGGATTCGGGACGGCGCTCCCTGCGGTGCGGTGGCGGTGGTTCAATCGCACCCCGACCACGGCGGCCAACGCTGGCCACGGGTCAGGTCGGTGCTGCGGACCGCCCGGCCGCGGTCCCCACAGGCGATCCGATGGGAGCTGTGTGCAGTTACTATCACTCCCGCAACGAAAAGTGTCAATGTATCGCTCGGCTACCGAGGGCTCGGACCGCCGTCGGCCCGCGGGGTGGCTGCGGTGCTCCCGCCGATCGGCTCCGGCCGGGCGGGGTCGCGTGAGGCCTGGAAATGGGTGATCCACGAGGCGGCGTCCGGCCAGTACGGTGTCGCCACCTGGACCAGACGTGCCTGGGCGAGCGCACCGAGCGCGGAGTGGATGTCGAGAAAGGTTTCCCTGGCCCGTTGGCGAGGCCAGGGCCGGGGCAGCAGATGATGGGGCAGATCCGGATCGGTGTCCGGGAACCTGCGCCAGGAATCCATGGCGGAGGTCCGGGCGACCAGCGCACTGGCCGCGTCCACCTCGCCGTTGCGGGCGGCTACCCGCAGGTCGGCGTACTGCTCGATGAAGGCCGTGTAGGCGGCGGAGAGTGCGGTCAGATCGTACGCCGAGGCCGGACCGTGTGGCCCCGACTCGTCGTCGAAGCGCACCTGCATGATCGACCAACGAGCGCCCTCGACGCGGTGCAGCAGTTCGTCGAGCGCCTCCCGCACCGGCGCGGTCTCGCGTCCTGGTCGGATCCACACGCTGTCGTACAGACCCACGAACCGTAGCGCGCTCAACGACCTGCGCACCCCGTGGCGAACCGCCTGGCCGGAGCTGGGGATCGAGAAGGAGACCATCACCCATTCGCCGGTCCACCGCGGTGGTTGGGCACCGAAGTTCAGAAAGTGCCGCATCCGGGAGCGGTGCTTGGCGATCGCCTGCGAGGTGAGGTGATAGACCGGCGGTCGTCTGGTGCCGCGCGTCGCGATGAGACCACGCTTGACCAGTCGGGACAACGCCGCACGGGCACTGGACTCGCTCACCCCGAACTCGCCCAGTATCGCGATGACCGCCGTGGACGGCAGATCGGCCTGCGAGGAGTCGAGATATTCGCCGAGCACGGTCGTCAACAGGTGTTGCGGGCTGGAACCGATCTGGGCCCGGGGAATGCGGACCTCGTCGGCGGGCTCCTGGGCGTTCACCTCAACAGCCTGCATCACCACCTGGCGCGTCAGCTCGCCGGCGACCGGTGCACCTCGGGCAGGACGGGCCGGACAGTTACGCGCCCTGGCCCTGGTTCTGCATCAGGCCGCCGTCCATGAAATACGTCGACCCGGTGACGTAGTCGGCGTCGTCGCTGGCCAGGAAGACGGCGAGCTTGGCGATCTCCTCCGGCTGCGCGGCCCGCTTCCACGGGATCGACTGCACCTGCTCCTCCAGGAACTTCGGGTCGTCGATCGCCTGCTGGTTGAACGGGGTGAGCACCATGCCGGGGCCGATGTTGTTCACGTTCATGCGCATCGGAGCGACCTCCAGGGCGATGCTCTTGGCCAGCTCGAGCATGCCGCCCTTGCTGGCGTCGTAGTCGGAGCCGCCCGCCCGGGCCACCTCCTGGTGAATCGAGGTGATGTTGATTATCTTGCCGTGTCCGCCCTGGTCACGGCGGTGCTGGATGAACCGCCGACAGCAGAAGAACATCCCGTACAGGTTGGTCCGGATCGACCGGTCCCAGGTCTCGGTGTCCAGGTCGGCCACCGGGATGCCGGAGGCGTCCACGCCCGCGTCGTTCATCAGGATGTCGAGCCGGTCGAACTCCGCGAGGGCCTCGTCGAACATCGCCTCGACCTGATGCTCGACGCTGATGTCGCCCTGCACCACAACGGCGCGCCGACCGGCCTTCTCGATCTCGGCCTTCGTGTGGTTCGCGCCCGCGTGGTCGTGCAGGTAGTGCACCACCACGTCGGCTCCCTCCCGGCCGAACTCGATCGCGGTGGCCTGCCCGATTCCCGAGTCGGAGCCGGTGATCAGAGCGGTCCTGCCCGCCAGCCGTCCGGTCATCACGGCCTCCTTCGTCGACGCCGGGCGGCCGATTACCCGCCTGCCCCGGTCCTAACCGAACGGGATCGGACGCCGGCCTCCGCCTGGTCGATGACCCAGGCGGCGTTGATGAGGCCGATGTGGGACAGCGCCTGGGGGAAGTTGCCGATCTGGCTGCCGTCGCTGCGGTCGATCTCCTCCGAGAGCAGGCCGAGATCGTTCGCCCGGGCGGTCACGCTGTCGAAGATCTGCCGGGCCGCGTCGATCCGCCCGGCCAGGGCCAGTGCCTCGGCCAACCAGTACGAGCAGGTGATGAAGGCGCCCTCGTCGCCCGCGCCCGTCCAACGCTGCACCAGACCGTCCCGGGTCAGGTCGCGTTCGATGGCTCGCACCGTGGCGAGGACCCGCTCGTCGTCGCCGGGCAGGAACCCGAGGATCGGCATGCCGAGCACGCTGGCATCGAGGTGGTCGGAGCCGAACGCGCCGGTGAACGCCTCGCTCGCCGGGCTCCACCCCTCGTTCAGGATCGCCGCTCGTACCTCGTCTCGGGCCTTCGACCAGCGTGGGACCGCCGCCTCGGCGTCGAGATCGCGCGCCAGCTTGACGGCCCGGTCCAGAGCCACCCAGCACGCCAGCTTCGAGGTCAGGTAGTGCCGCTCGCCCTCGCGTCCCTCCCAGATGCCGGCGTCCGGCTGCCGCCAGGTGTCGGCGGCCCGGTCGGCCAGCGATCGAAGCAGTTCCGCGGCCGCGGGCGACAGGTCCGCCATCTGGTCCCGCAGCACCCACGCGCACTCCAGCACCTCGCCGAGGACGTCGAGCTGCTTCTGCTGCCAGGCGTCGTTCCCGATCCGGACAGGTCGGCTGCCGCGGTGGCCCTCCAGGTGCTCCAGAGGGTGCTCGGTCAGGTCACGCTCACCGGCAGCGCCGAACATGATCGGCACGTGGTCCGCCCCCCGCACCGATCCCATCGACGCGGCGATCCAGTCGAAGAACCTGCGCGCCTCGTCCGGACAGGCGGCAACCCAGAGCGCCTTCAGGGTGAAGCTGCCGTCGCGGAGCCAGGCGAACCGGTAGTCCCAGTTCGCCGCGCCACCTACCACTTCCGGCAGCGAGGTGGTGGCCGCGGCGATCACCGCGCCGGTCGGCTGGTAGGTCAACGCCTGCAACACCAGTGCGCTGCGCCGGACCTGCTCCCGGTAGGGCCCCTGGTAGCCCTGGTGGATGCGATCCCACGACTGCCAGGCGGCGATGGTGTCGCGCAGTACGGCACGCCCGTCCAGCGGCCCGATCTGCTGGTCCGCGGCCCGGCGATGATGCAGCGCGAGCACCGCGCTGTCACCCTCGGTGAGCGTGAACCGTCCGGTCACCACCGGACCGTCAACTGTCAGACCACGGTCGCTGGTCAGCACCAGCCGGTCGGTACCGCCGGATATCTCGATTCCCAGCGGTGTCTCGGCGATCGATGGACTTGTTCGTCCGTATTCCGGCCGGGCCACGACCTCGATCGCCACCTCCACCGTGCCGGCGACCGCGTCGACCTGCCGCAGCAGCACGTGCGGCGACCCGAAGCCGATCCCGTGCCCGCGTTCACCGAAGCCGAGGCCGAGGGCATCCGTCAGACGCAGTACGCCGCTCGGGGTGTGGAACTCCGTACAGAGCACCATGGTCCCGTCGAGGTAGCGCCGGGTGGTCGTGTGCGGCCCCGGTGGCCGGATCGACCAGTGGCCGCCGGTGGTGCCCAGGAGCCGTGCGAAGACGCTCGGCGCGTCGAATCTGGGTGGACACCACCAGTCCACGGACCCGTCCGAGGAGACCAGTGCGGCACCCTGACAGTCGCCGAGAAGCGCGTAGTCGCTGATCACCGCCACACCCCGGCGTACCCGTGCCGGCGCCTCCTACTCCCCGGCGCGGTCCGGCCTCCCGGCGCCGGTCAGCGGCGGCTGAGTGCCGACTCCAGGCGCTGGATGAGCGTCTTGCGGCCCTTTCCCGCGCGTTCCTCCCGCAGTGCCGCCCGGAGCTGGCCGGTGTCGAGGTCGCGGACGTGTCGGGCCGCTTCGGCTACCGGCAGATCGGTGAGCGACACGGACGAGACGGCGTTCCGCCGGGCGCGTTTGGCCGGACCGGTGTTGGCGACGTACTGCTTCCCGGACTTCGACGCCTTCCGCTTCTTGGCGTCGGTCGCCTGCCGCTGTTCGGCGGAGAGCTGCTTCCACGCCTGATCGGGCAGGTAACGGTCGGTCTCGCCGTCGTGTCGCGCCCGGGTGCCGCCCTGCCTGGTCCGCCACTTCTGGTCGCCCCACTGCTGCAGGGACTTCTGCCGCTCGTCCTTCGGGCCCTGATAGCCGCCACCGCGCTTCTGGTACTCCTTGGTGAGCAGCTGCGACTTGCGCGCCGACCACTGTCCCGGACGGCCACCCCGGTCGGACGCCTTGATCTCTTCCTTGAGCTGTTCGCGCAGCTCAGGCTTCGTGTACCGCGCCATGGGCACTGGGCACCCACGGCCGCGCGCGGTACGCACCGGCACCGGGATCGCCGGCACCCGACAGCCGGCCGCCACGGCGGCTCACGACCCGCGGACCGCCTCGATTATCGTCTCGGCGATCTCGCTCGGCTGGGCCACCGCCATCGCGTGCGAGCCGCCGACGATCTCCCGCTGGCCACGTGGTTCGGCCCGCTCGGCCATGAACCGGTGCGCGGCGACCGGGATGTTCCGGTCCGCGTCCCCGAAGATGAACCAGCTGGGTAGCGACCGCCAGGCGGGGGCCCCGGAGAGTTCGTCGCCCAGGGCACGTTCGGTGATCGGCCGCTGGGTCCGGGCCATCAGCGCGGCAAGGTCGGCCGGCACGTCGGCGGCGAACTGCGCGTGGTAGGCGTCCTGGCCGATCGCCACCTCGTTACCGCCGGTGGACAACGGATACTTCACCAGCGTGTCAGCCAGCGTGCTGCCGGGGAATTTTCCGGACAGCGACAGCGCCGTTTCACCGGTGTCCGGGGCGAGGGCGTTGACGTACACGAGCGCCCGTACCGATGGATCGCCGGCGGCAGCCTGCGTGATGACCATTCCCCCGTACGAGTGGCCGACGAGGACGACCGGACCGCCGATCCCGCGCATCACGTCTCGCACGTACGCCGCGTCACCCGCGACGTCCCGCAACGGGTTGGCGGCGGCCACCACGTCGTACGCGGGGGCCAGCCGTTCGATCACACCGTTCCAGCTCGCCGACTCGGCGAACGCGCCGTGCACGAGAACGATGGTGGGCTGCGAGTCAGGCATGACGCTGCGCTCCCTCACTGCGTGCAGATGTCACCGCCGGCCTCGGCGGTCCGGCTGAATACCCGCCAGACAGAGGTGAAACCGGCGGCAGCCTCAGCAGGGCTACCGCGATCAGCACGGGTTGACCACCGCACCCCCGGTCAGTAAGTTGGCTAACTAACTGAGTGCCGAGGGGGCATGTTGAACCGCCATCCCGACAAACGCAGCCGCCTGGTCGACGCCGCCGTTCGGCTGGTGCATGAGCAGGGATTCGCCCGCACCACGCTCGCGGACATCGCCGCCGCGGCCGGGGTGCCGCTGGGCAACGTCTACTACTACTTCAAGACGAAGGAGGCCATCGGCGAAGCGCTCGTCGCACAACACGCCGGGCGTTACGCCACGCTCCGTGGACAGTGGAATCAGAGTGGTGATGCCCGGTCGCGACTGGCGGCGTTCGTGCAGATGACGGCCGACAACCGCGCGGCACTGGCCCGCAGCGGGTGCCCGGTCGGCACCCTGTGTGCCGAGCTGCACAAGGCCGGCGGTCCACTGGCCGAGCAGACAGGCGCCATCTTCACCGAGTTGCTCGGCTGGTTGGAGGAGCAGTTCCGCGCGCTCGGACGTGACGCCGACGCCGCCGACCTGGCCCTGCACCTGCTGTCCGCGCTCCAAGGCGTGTCGCTGATCGCGCACAGCCTCGACGACCCCGCGTACGTCGACCGGGAGACCACCCGGCTGATCGGCTGGATCCGAACCCTGTAGTCCGCCCAGCGACAGCAAGGAGCAACCGTGATCGTCCTACTGTCCGCTCCGTCCTCTGCCGCCGGTAGCCCGACCGAGGCGACGGCATGAGCGGACGAACACGCACCACCCGAGTTCTGGTCACCGGTGCCACCGGCTTCCTCGGCCGCAACATCCTCGCCGCGTTGGCCACCCGGCAAGACGTCACCGCCATCGCCGCCTGCCGCACGCCCGACCGACTTCCGGCCGAGTTCGCTGGCGAAACCCGGGTCGGCGACCTGCGCGACCCCGGGTACCGCAAGGCCGTCGTCGATGCCGTGGACGTCGTCTGCCACGCCGGCACCTGGGGTGCCTTCTGGGGGCACGCCGAACTGGAGCGCCGTCAGTTCTTCGAGCCCAATCGGGACCTCATCGACCAGGCGATCGACCGGGGTGTCCGCCGGTTCGTCCAGACCAGCACGATCGCGATCGCCGCGCGCCCCGCCGACGGCGGCCCGATAGACGACTTCGCCCCGACCCGCCGCACCGGCTTCTGGCCCCACCTCGACCGGCTCATCGACCTCGACGACTACATGCGCCGTCGTAGCGATCGCGGCACCCAGATGGTCACCATGCGCCTCGGGCACTTTGTCGGGGCCGGCAACGCCCTCGGCATGGTGCCGGCACTCGTACCCCGGCTACGCACCCGCCTCGTGCCCTGGCTGGCCGGCGGACGCGCTCGAATCGCACTCGTGGGCGGTGGCGACCTGGGTGAGGCGTTCGCGCTGGCCGCAACCGCCGACCGGCTCGACGACTACGAGTCGTTCAACATCTGCGGCCCGACCTCGCCCGCCGCCCGCGACGTCATCGAGTTCATCGCCGACGAGACCGGTTCCCCGCGGCCCTGGTTCAGCGTCCCGTACAGCGTTGGGTACGCCTTCGCCTGGCTGATGGAGAAGCTGCACCCCTTCCTGCCCGGCTCCGAACCCTTCCTGACCCGGTCTCTGGTACATGTCTCCGAAGACTGGGACTGCCCCTCCGACCACGCCGCCCGCACCCTCGGGTACGTCCCCCGCGAGGACTGGCGGAACGCCGTCCGCGCGGCTCTCGCCGAAGCCGAGGCCGCCGGCTACCCCTGGCCCCGCCTCGCCCAACCCGCGTGAGCGACGGAGGAGACGACATCGCCGCCGCCGTGCGGCCGTACCAGTGCGACCTGAACGGACGGACATGTGGCACCGCCGGACGCCCATGACCAGCAGCACCGAGCATCGTCCGAAAAACTTTCGGTCGCCGCCCGAAACTACCGGTTGAAAACAATGGATTTATCTGCCAGCCTGAGAGCCATCGATCGATGTGATCGTTAACATCACTTCCAGTCGCTGGAGGCGCCGCACCCGAGCACCAGGCCCCACCACCATCCCAGGTCACCACGTCCACCACCACCCCACGCCGCAACCACCTCCCGGCGGGCGACCTGGCCACTCATCGCAACCCTTCACCTGCTGGTCAGTGGCCGGAGCCGACTTCCGACCGGGTGCGCCAGATGTGGGTCCCGCATCGACCGGCGGGCTCGACATCGTGGGACTCCGCCGATCCCGAGCGGAATCTTCCACCGAACAGCGACCGCGTTTGTCCTATCCCACCACTGGAGGATCAGCATGATCTCCCGGACCCGTCCCTCCGGGCGTCGACTTCGAACGCTCTCCGTCTCCGGAACTGCCGCGATAGTTGCGGCCCTCGTCGTGTCGTTGCTACCCAGTCTCGCCCACGCCGCCGAGACCACCCTCGCCGCGGCTGCCGGCCAGTCCGGCCGGTACTTCGGTGCCGCGGTAGCGGCGAACAAGCTCAACGACGGTGCGTACACGACGATCCTGAACCGCGAGTTCAACTCGGTCACGCCCGAGAACGAAATGAAGATCGACGCGACCGAGCCGCAGCAGAACAACTTCACGTTCGGCAACGCGGACCGGATCGTCAACCACGCCCTGTCCCGGGGCTGGAAGGTGCGGGGCCACACCCTGGCCTGGCACTCGCAGCAGCCCGGCTGGATGCAGAACATGTCGGGCACCGCGCTGCGCAACGCGATGCTCAACCACGTCACCCGGGTCGCCTCCTACTACCGCGGCAAGATCGACTCGTGGGACGTGGTGAACGAGGCGTTCGAGGACGGCAACAGCGGCGCGCGGCGTGACTCGAACCTGCAGCGCACCGGCAACGACTGGATCGAGGCCGCGTTCCGGGCCGCCCGGGCCGCCGACCCGGAGGCCAAGCTCTGCTACAACGACTACAACACCGACAACTGGACCTGGGCCAAGACCCAGGCCGTCTACCGGATGGTGCAGGACTTCAAGCAGCGCGGCGTGCCGATCGACTGCGTCGGGTTCCAGTCGCACTTCAACGCGCAGTCGGCGTACAACAGCAACTACCGCACCACGCTGTCCAGCTTCGCCGCGCTCGGCGTGGACGTGCAGATCACCGAGCTGGACATCGAAGGCTCCGGCACCACCCAGGCCAACACCTACCGCAACGTGGTCAACGACTGCCTCGCGGTGCCCCGCTGCAACGGCATCACCGTGTGGGGCATCCGGGACAGCGACTCGTGGCGCTCGTACGGCACCCCGCTGCTGTTCGACAACAACGGCAACAAGAAGCAGGCGTACACGGCCACCCTGGACGCGCTGAACAGCGCCGACCCCGGGCCGACTCCCACGCCCACCACGCCGGGGCCGACCCCCACGCCGACGCCGACCACCCCACCGCCGTCCGGCTCGGCCAACGAGATCGTCGGCAGCCAGTCGGGCCGCTGCGTCGACGTACCCAACGCCTCTCGTGACAACGGCACCCGGGTGCAGCTGTACGACTGCAACAAGCAGACCAACCAGTCCTGGACCTACACCTCGGACAAGCAGCTACGCGTCTACGGCGACATGTGCCTCGACGCCGGCGGCTCCGGAAACGGCGCCGCGATCCAGATCTACAGCTGCCACAGCGGCACCAACCAGCAGTGGAACGTCAACTCCAACGGCACCATCAGCGGCGTCCAGTCCGGGCGTTGCCTGGACGTCTGGAGCACCAGCAACGGAGCTCAGGTCCAGCTCTACGACTGCCACGGGCAGCCCAACCAGCAGTTCCGCCTCAACCCGCTCGGCGGCCCCACGACCCCGCCGACCACCACACCGCCGACCACCACCCCGCCGCCGACCGGTACCTGCAACCTGCCGTCGAGCTACCGGTGGTCGTCGACCGGCGCCCTGGCGCAGCCCAGGTCGGGTTGGGTCTCGCTGAAGGACTTCACCCACGCGCCGTACAACGGTCAGCACCTGGTGTACGGGACCACCCACGACACCGGCACCACCTGGGGGTCGATGAACTTCGGCCTGTTCTCGAACTGGAACCAGATGGGTTCGGCCAGCCAGAACGCGATGCCGTTCGCGGCGGTCGCCCCCTCACTGTTCTACTTCGCACCCCGCAACATCTGGGTCCTGGCCTACCAGTGGGGTGGACCGGCGTTCTCGTACCGGACCTCGACCGACCCGACGAACGTGAACAGCTGGTCGGCGCACCAGACGCTGTTCACCGGGTCGATCTCGAACTCCAGCACCGGCCCGATCGACCAGGCGCTCATCGGTGACGACCAGAACATGTACCTGTTCTTCGCCGGTGACAACGGCCGCATCTACCGGGCGAGCATGCCGATCGGGAACTTCCCGGGCAGCTTCGGGTCGAACTACACCACGATCATGACCGACACCACGAACAACCTGTTCGAGGCGGTGCAGGTGTACAAGCTCCAGGGCCAGCAGCGGTACCTGATGATCGTCGAGGCGATCGGTTCGCAGGGCCGCTACTTCCGGTCCTTCACGGCCACCAGCCTCGGCGGCAGCTGGACCCCCCAGGCCACCAGCGAGAGCAACCCGTTCGCCGGTAAGGCCAACAGCGGCGCCACCTGGACCAACGACATCAGCCACGGTGAGTTGATCCGGACCAACGCCGACCAGACCATGACCATCGACCCCTGCAACCTGCAGATGCTCTACCAGGGCCGTTCCCCCAACTCCGGCGGCGACTACGGCCTGCTGCCGTACCGCCCGGGAGTGCTGACCCTGCAGCGCTGACGGCGACGGATCCGGCTCGGGCACAGCCGGATCGGGCGGGCTCGGCGCAGTCCGGGCCCGCCCATCCCTCACACACCCCACCACCAGGAGGTATCGACAGTGCGAGGACACGCACATCACCCCCCGCTCGCGAGGGAAGATCATGCCGGCCGAGTGTCCCCCGGCATTCGGCGTCGGCTGCTCAAGCTCGCCACGGCGGGGCTCGCGGCCGCCGTCGGGATGTTCACCGTGACGGTGGCGACCGGGTCCGCATCGGCCGCCGACAACCCGTACCAGCGGGGCCCGGACCCCACCCGGGCCAGCGTCGCGGCCGTCAACGGCCCGTTCGCCAACACGTCGGTAAGCGTCCCGACCGGGTACGGCTTCAACGGCGGCAGGATCTACTACCCGACCGACACCAGCCAGGGCACCTTCGGTGCCATTGCGATCTCGCCTGGTTACACGGCGTTGTTCTCCGCCGAGTTGGCCTGGATGGGCCCGTGGCTGGCCTCGCACGGCTTCGTCGTGATCGGCATCGAGACCAACAGCCGTAACGACTTCGACACCGCCCGAGGCACCCAGTTGCTCGCCGCGCTCGACTACCTGACGCAGCAGAGCCCGGTACGCGACCGGGTCGACCCGAACCGGTTGGCCGTCTCCGGTCACTCGATGGGCGGCGGTGGAGCGCTCAGCGCGGCCATCCGGCGCTCGTCGTTGAAGGCGGCGGTCGGCATCACGCCGTACTCGCCGTCGCAGAACCTGGCCAACGACCGGGTGCCCACGATGGTCATCTCGGGGCAGGCGGACACGGTGGTCACCCCGTCCTACGCCCTCAACCTGTACAACAGCCTTCCGGCCTCGACGGAGAGCGTCTACCTCGAGGTCGCCGGTGGGGACCACGGGTTCATGGTCGGCCGGTCCAACCCGGTGTTGATCCGGACCATGCTGCCGTTCCTGAAGATGTTCGTCGACAACGACTCGCGGTACAGCCAGTTCCTCTGCCCGCTGCTGGACAGCAGCGGAGTGGTCACCTACCGCAGCACCTGCCCGTTGCTGCCGACGGACCCGACCACGCCGCCGACCGGCAGCCCAACGCCGACGCCGACCACGCCGCCGACCCCCACGCCGACGCCGACCACCCCACCGCCCTCCGGCTCGGCCAACGAGATCATCGGCACCCAGTCCGGCCGCTGCGTCGACGTACCCAACGCCTCCCGCAACAACGGCACCCGCGTCCAGCTCTACGACTGCAACAAGCAGACCAACCAGTCCTGGACCTACACCTCAAACAGGCAACTACGCGTCTACGACAACATGTGCCTCGACGCCGCAGGCTCCGGCAACGGCGCCGCCATCCAGATCTACACCTGCCACAGCGGCACCAACCAACAATGGAACGTCAACTCCAACGGCACCATCACCGGCGTCCAGTCCGGACGCTGCCTCGACGTCTGGAGCAGCAACAACGGAGCCCAGATCCAGCTCTACGACTGCCACGGACAACCCAACCAACAATTCCGCCTCGCACCCCTCGCATAACGACCACCACGGGGTCGAGGGCGATCAGGTCCACCGATCCGTGCGGCGGCACCCGAAGACCCTGAAGATCATGATCGAGACGGGCGGGCCCGGCATCACGCCGAGCCCGCCCGTTCCATCTCGATACGGACCGCGCCGCTCGGTCCGGCCGCAGGGTAGTGCGACGAACGGATGACGGTTGCTGCCCGGCACCGTGACGTTCCGACCTCGCGGGCAGCCGCGGGGTTTGCCGTCGGGAGGTTCGGGTAGCGGGCCAGCCAGGGCACCCGACCGCTGTACTACCACCGGGAGGACTACACCGTGACGGTCCGATCGCGCTGGGTGGCACTGTTGGCTGGCGGAGCGATGCTGATCGCCACCGCCGGCTGCACGGCCGCCGACGACGAAGGAGCGGCTGCGGCGCCGACCGCCGCGTCGTCGGCCGCGCCCGCACCGGCCGCAGCCGATCTGCCACAGATCGTCGCCCGACTGCAGCCCTCGGTCGTCACCGTTCGGGTCGGTCAGGGTCTCGGCTCCGGGGTCGTGTTCCGGGAGGGTGGGCTGATCCTCACCAACGAGCACGTCGTTGGTGACGAGGAGAACGTGGAGGTCGCCCTCGCCGACGGCACCCGCGTACCGGCCCGGGTGGTCGCCGCCGACGCCGTCACCGATCTCGCCGTGCTCCGCGCGGAGCGCGCCGACCTGCCGCCCGCACCGTTCCACACCGAGCTTCCGCCACCGGGTGAGCCGGTCCTCGCGCTCGGCAGCCCACTGGGCTTCCTCAACAGCGTCACCGCCGGCATCGTCTCCGGCGTCGGTCGGGAGATCCCCGGTTCGGCGGGTCAGGGCAACGCCCTGGTCGACCTGATCCAGACCGACGCGGCGATCTCACCCGGCAACTCGGGCGGCGCGCTCGCCGACTACTCGGGCCGGGTCATCGGCATCAACGACGCCTACCTGCCGCCGCAGACCGGCGCGGTGTCAATCGGCTTCGCGATCCCCGCCGCCACCGCCCTGGACATCGCCGACGACCTCCTCGACGACGGCCGGGTCACCCAGCCGTACCTCGGGGTGGCCGTGGCGCGCCTGACCCCCCAGATCGCCCGGTCGCTGAATGCCGGCACCGACCGGGGTGTCCTGGTCCGCGACGTCGACGAAAACGGTCCGTCGGCCGCCGCCGGTCTGCGGCCCGGGGACATCGTCACGCAGGTGGCCGGTGAGCGCATCGACACGCTTGAGGCGTTCATCGGCGCGTTGCGGTCGGTCGAGCCCGGCCAGCCCGTCTCGATAACCTACCTGCGCGGCGGCGACACCCGGCAGACCAGGGTCACGCCGACCGCCGCCACCCGCTGAGGTCGCCCGGCTCTGGTGTACCTCGGGGCCAGAGTCGGCGGCGTCGGCTGCGGCGGCGCGTACGAAGGGTTCCCGCAACGCGGCGGAGATCATCCCTAGCCGCCGCGCCTCCGCGTCCACGTCCATCCGCTCGATCATCGGCGACCGCTGCTCCAGTCCGGCACCAGCCTCAGGGCGAGCGAGTCGTACCTGCCGCTGGCGGCGCACCGCCGACAGGATGGCCGCCGCTTCGCCGGCCGCGGCTGCCCGGTCCCGGTCCCAGCCCGCCTCGATGGCACGGTGCCGGGCCACCGCCTTCAGGCGTGGGTCCAGTTGGCCGGTGGCTTGCAGTCCATCACCGATCTCCACGCATCGCCGGTACAGTCGCTGGCCGACGCCCCACGCGACGCCGCGGGCACGTTCAGGTCGACGCGGCGTCTGCAGCGCGATCGTCGGGAACGCCCGATACAGCAGGTACCACAGCTCGTGCAGCTGCCGGTACGCCTCGCTCCTGCGCGGCCAGGCACGCAGGTCGTCGACGCGCTTCCAGATCGTCGACAGCACGAAGCTCGAACAGGTGAACGACACCGACAGGGTGACAAGGGTCTGTGAGACGACCGGTTCCGACCACGGCGCGCTGACATCGCCCAGCTTCAGAGCGATGAAGAATGCCTTGTGGCCGACGTAGACGCCGCCGAACGCGGCTCCCGCGCTGAGCAGGCGCATGACGACTTTCAGTCGGGTGCCGGCGTACCTTGCGTAGCCGAGGGACATGCGCAGGATGTCGGCCACGGAGACGGCAAGGTACAGCAGGAACGCCAGCATGTAGACGCCGACTTCGGGAAGGTCCCCGTACCGGTCGGCGAAGCGCAGTGGCTCGGAGGTCGGGAAGTCCGCCGCCCAGAACATCGTCGCCATCACCGTGAACACCCCGGCCAGCAGCACCAACCGCCGACGCATCTGCCGCCGTGCCCGCTGCGGGTCACCGAGGTGCAGGAAGAGGAACTGGATGGCGGTGGCCGTCAGCAGCGCCGAGCCGTGCTCGGCGAGTTTCGCCAGGTTCGGTACGCGGGTGAACTGGTCGACGGCGCTGTGGACCGGCGCCCAGCCGAGTGTGACGGCGAGACCACAGCCCAGGCAGATCGCCACGCTCGCCCAGATCTTCTGGTCCTTCGGGTCTCGCAGCAGGGCGCCCAGCTTGACGACGAGCGCCGCAACGGCTACGAGCGCGGCGACCACATGGCCGACAGCGACAAACATCTGCCATTCCCGTCTAGTGGGTCAGCGCCGCGGCGATGCGGTACATCACCGCTGCGGTGTCCTCGTGCAGGTCTTCGAAGGCGCCTACCTCCTCGACCCGGTCCAACCGAGCTCCCAGGTAGGTCGCCAGCAGCTCGGCGTCCATCTCCTGCTGCTGGTCGAAGGACGACGACGATCTGGCCAGTACCGTCTCGACAGGGTCGGCACCGGCGACAACCGTCGTGCCGGTGTGCTTCAGCGCGATGTGCATCAGCTCGTGCAACGTTGTCTGGACCTGCAACACGGGCGGCGAGTCGCGGTCGAAGAGGACATAGTCGGCCTCGGCCGTCGCCACCCACAGCCCGCACGGCCCGGCCGGCTCGTCGACGGTCATCGCGACGAGATGGATCGGCCGACCGCGTTCCTCCTCGAGCGCCGACACCAACGCCGGAACGGTCATCGGCACCGGCAGGGCGACATCGAGCCGACGCAGCAGCCGGTGTGCCCGGCGCTTCTGGTGCCACATCGTCTGTTCTGACCCTTCTGCGGACGGTGCCCGAAACAGCCCTTCGCTCCTGCATCCCTCCGGCCGCCGATGTCGGCGTTCAGCGCACGCCTCAGCCACGATGGTGGCGGTCGCAGACAGGCAGCATAGCCAAGCCGGCCGACTCTCAGGGCCTGGAGCACGGCGGCGGCAACGGTCCCACTGGTGGCCCGTCCCGGGCGGTACCGCAAGCGGCAGAATGCGTCAGGTGCTCGATGCCCGCGACTCCGCCAGCCGTAGCCCCTCCACCCGAATCGCTCGGGTGGTTACCGAGGTGTTCGCGCCAACGCTCCTGGCCGCGGTCATGCCGTTCGTCGTCGCCCTGCGGACCAGCGCGCCGGCCGTCGGGCCGGGCCTCGGCTGGGCGCTGGTGGGCGCGCTGTTCTGCTCGGTGATCCCCAACAGCCTCATCTGGTGGGGGGTGCGCCGAGGGCGCCTCAGCGACCATCACATCCGGGTACGCGAGCAGCGGCGCACGCCACTGGTGTACGGCCTCGTCTCGGTGCTGGTCGGCTTGGCCCTCCTGGTCGGCTTCCGGGCACCCCGGCCGGTGATCGCCATGGTCGTCGTGATGTTCGCGCTGGGTCTGGCCGTCACCCTGGTCAACCTGGTGTGGAAGTTGAGCATCCACGCGGCGGTCGCCGCCGGCTCGGCCGCTGTCCTGGTCATCGTCTTCGGACCGGCTCTGCTGCTCGCCGCCGCCGGGGTCGTCCTCGTGGCTTGGTCGCGAGTGGAGCTTGGCGAGCACACCGTCGGTCAGGTGATCGCCGGGACCGCGGTGGGTCTCGTCGTGACGGTGCCGACGTTCCTGCTGATCGGCTAGGCCCTGGCTCGCCAGGGCTGGGAAACGTCCGGCTAGCGCGTCGGCCGGCCCCGGCGCACCGACTTGTTGCGAGCCTCCAGAGCGGCGACCTGCTCCACGATCCTGCGCAGGCTGGCGCGCGGGACTCCCGGTGGCAGCCCGCGCGCCAGCACCGTGATGGTCGCCAGGTCGGGATCGACGTCAAGCTCGTCGGGTTCGGACTCCGCCACTGGATCGAAGAAGTAGTTGGGCTGCACCCGGAAGAAGTTCGCCAACTGCTGGATCGCCGAGCGCGAGGGATTGTCCCGCTCGCCGCTGAGCAGATAGTTCACGTAGCTGGTCGACAGGCCCGTCCCCCTGGCGACATCGTCCGGGGAGTACGGCTCGCCGGTACCTGGCCTGACGTGCGTGTCGATCAGGTGTCTGAGCCGCGCGGCGAAGGAGGGTCCACCTTCGCCTGCGCCACCGTCCGCCATGACCGTCCTCCCATCCCAGCGCGCCACAATGGTGATGAAGCGGGATTTGCGATCCACAATAGTTGCAGGTGCGGATCGACCATGCTTCACTAGCGATACCCGACCACTCTGGTGGCCGTAGCACCGCAGTGGACAACGATAGTGACGGACTATCCCGGCTTGACGTCCCCGACAGGTGGAGACTGCATCACGGTCGGGTATCGATCGCCAGACGCGGCCTGGCCGCAGCACGGGGGATGTGCGAACCGCGTTGGCTGCGCGTCCGCCCCCGAGATGCCACCGGCACGAGGGAGACGGCCCGGCCGGCGGCGCCGCACATCGCAGCTGCACCGACCCCGCGATCTGGCCGCCGGTGGCCCCGGACACCTCCGCCGGGGTCACCGGCCCTGTCAGCCCCGATCCCCCTGCACACCTCGCCCACCTACGGCACGTTGGGTGGTGTCGTCACCGCTACGCTTGCGGACCCCGGGCAACTCGCCGCGCAGGGCCAACTCGCGGAACCGAACCCGGGACGATCCGAACCGGGCCAACACACCACGTGGGCGACCGTCGATCTGGTCGCGTACGCGCAGTCGCAAGCGCCGCTTCCCACCCCCGGAGGGGCGGTGCGGGCGGTGGGAAGCGGTGGCGATGTGACACCGAGGTGTGGCCTACGGTGCAGCGTCCCGAACGAAAGAGGCACCCCCGTTGGTAGCCCCCGCCCTATCGCCCGGGTCCCGCTCGCTGCTCCAGTTTGCGATCAACGAACAGTTGGGATGTTGACCGCTGGTGCCAGAAGGTTGCACTTCTGTGCCGTCTTGTACGGCCCGTGGCGCGTTCGCAGCTCAGCAGCCGCGCCCGTCAAGGACGCACCGGACTCGAAACTCTCCGCCGGGCAGCGCGGGAGCCACGGTCGGCCGGGAACTAACGGTGCAGGTCGCGGTACTGCTGCGGCGACATGCCGAAAGTGTGCTTGAAAAGCCGACTGAAATGCGCGTAGGCCGGAAATCCCCAACGAGCCGCGATTCTGTGGACCGGTCGATCGGCGAGCAACGGATTGAGCAAATCCCGCTGGCACCGAGCCAGTCGCCGGTGCCGAATCAGCTCCGCCACGGTGTGCTGCTCGGACGCGAAGAGCCGGTGGAGCATTCGCAGCGAAATGTGGTGCGCGGCGGCGACGGAACGAGGGGTCAGATCAGTGCGGCCAAGGTTGTTCTCGATGAAGGTTTCGATCTCGGTACGCAACGTACGTTCGCGGACCTCGACCGGCAGCAGCTCTTGAACAGCCAAGCGCTGCGCCAGGGTGCTGGCCGCGAGGTCGAGCGCTATCGCGCCCAGCGTCGCCGCCTGACTCGGGGCGAATTCTTCGGGGCGCGCTGCCACCCGGCGGACGAATTGAGCAAGCAGAGCCGCCATGCCTGTGTCAGAACTGATTGAGCTTGCGAGGAGCCCGCGCACCTTGTCTGGATGCAGCGGCATCGCCTGGTGGGGGATGACAAGTGAGATGGAGCTCGCAAGCGTCGGCCCCGACGCGTAGTGGGTGCCAGTGAACGGCTTGCTGTTGTCCAGCAGGGTGAACGACGCCTGCGGCACGGAGGACTGGGTGCGCTCCTGGTGCGCAACGCTTTCTCCCGTGGTCATCAGCACCAGTTGGTAGGTGTCGGGCTGCGACCGCCTGACCAGCCGTGGCGAACGGATGGTGTCCAGGGTTGGGTAGCGCAACTCAGCCAGCAGGACAGTTCCCAGGGATACTCGCTTGGCCAATGCCTTGAAGTCGGCAAGATGCGGGCTCTTGACGTAGGTCGGAGCGGCTTCGCGGGCAATGACCTCGTACCAGCGCTCGAAACGGTCACTCGGTGGAAGCACGGACGTGTCGAGCACCTCGCACGGCAGCAACGGATTCACCTCCACCCACCCTCTGAGCCGAGTCCGGGATGTTACCGATGATCACCTCGTCTCGCAGAGCCGCATCCGCCGGACCGCCGTCCACCTCAGACAAATCAGGAGTTATCGATAGAACGCGAAAGTTGATCATGCAGGGCCCCTGCTGCGGGGGCCTGCCTGGCCATACGCTCGGAGGACAACAGCTCGTGGAGGTGCTCATGCCTGAGGCGAAACCCGCCGGCCGCGCCAGGACCATTCCCCTGCGCGACACACTGCCGCGTGTGCTCCGGGATCCGCTCGCGGCTCTTGTCCACTTCGGACGCGAATCCGGCGGTGAGGTCGTACGCCTCAACCTGGGCACCATGCGCCCCTACCTGGTCACCCACCCCGAGCACCTACAGCAGATCCTGCGTGACAGGACCACCTACATCCGCGACGGCGAGAGCATGCTCTGGCGTTCGATCCGCCGGGTGGTCGGGGAGGCGATCCTCGTCACCGAGGGAGAGGTGTGGGAGTCCAGCCGGGACACCCTGCAACCGCTGTTCACCAAACAGCGTGTCGAGCGGCTGGTCGACCAGATGGCGGTCGCCATCGCCGAGGCGATTGACGCGCTGGGTGAGCCGGCTCGACAGGGTGCGGCTGTGGACGCCATGACCCTGATGTCGCGGATCGTGTGTCAAGCCACAACCCGCGTACTCTTCGGGCGAAAGATCCCCGTAGGCGACGCGCTGGAGATTTTCGGTCACCTGGGGACGATCACCCGGACGATGGTGGTTCGTCTGCTCGCGCCCGGCGTGCCCTACTGGATTCCCCTGCCCGGTGACCGGGCGTTCCGCAAGGCGGTCGCGGCCATCGACGCGCTGGTCCTACCGATCATCCGCGCGGAGCGCGCGAACCCGGGCGACGGCGACGACATCATCGCCACACTGTGCCGCCCAAGGGCCAACGGACTTCAGGTCAGCGAGGAGCAGGTCCGCAGCGACGTGGTCGCCATGTTCAGTACGGCCACCGAGACCACGATCGGTGTCCTGTCCTGGCTGTGGCCGGTCCTCGAGAAGTACCCCGAGGTTGCCGACCGGCTGTACGCCGAAGTCGACGAGGTGGTCGGGCGTGGGCCGGTACAGCGGGCACACATCCCACGGATGGGCTACACCCGGATGGTCCTGGATGAGATGCTGCGCCTCTGGCCAGCCGGCTGGAACATCCCACGAACAGCGGTCGAGGAGCAGGTCCTTGGTCGGGTCCGGATCGAGGCCGGAGCAACCATCCTGGTCAGCCCGTACGCGACCCAGCGGATGGAACAGTTCTGGGATCACCCTGAGGCATTCGACCCGGAGAGGTTCGCCCCCGACCGCCCGAGGCGGGAGCACCGCTACAGCTACTTTCCCTTCGGAGGAGGCCCGCACCAGTGCGTCGGCCAGCACCTCTTCCTCCTTGAGGCCCCGATCATCATCGCCACGCTGCTGAGTCGGTACCGGTTCCAACTCGGGGAGCCGGCCGACCTCAAAGCGCGGCTCGGTGCCTCACTGCGGCCCCGGCCGAACACCCTCACACTGCTGCCGCGGCACGACCACTCCTCAGTCTCGTGACGCCCAGCCCGCATGTCCCGGTCGCCACGGGCGACGCGCTCACTGTTGAAGAGCAGGCACGAGTCTGCGCGCTGGCCGTCACTCTCGATCGCGACCTGCACGAGGTCGTGACGCGCCATCAGGACCTGTTCGCGGCGCGGCCCTTCGACGCGGCGCTCATCAGCGGCATCGCGATGTCAGTAGCGTTCACCGCCCCCGAGTACCCAGGCGACCAACTGAGGCTGACAGCTCGGACCGTGCTATGGGTGTTTGCGGCGGACTGGCAGTTCGACCACCTCGCGCAGACGGACGACGATGTCCAGGCGCTCGTCGCCAGCTGCGTCACAGCCGCCAACGGCGATCCGTGCGTCGACGGTGGACACCCGCTGGCGCTGCTGCTGGCCGAGATACGGAACGAGTTGGTGTCGGCGCCGGCGTTCGCGGCCATGGGCCCGATGTGGCGGGACGAGATCGGACGCATGGTCGCAGCGATGGCGCAGGAGTGGCGATGGAAGATCGCGTGCCAGGCGCCACCGGCCTCGCGGCGTACTGCGCTGACTCTCGACGAGTACCTCGCCAACGCGGACAACGCCGCTGTCGTGCTGGTCAGCGTGACGCACTGGGCCCATCTCGGCGACCAGGACTGCTTGGACCACGTCGACGACCTGTTGGCTGCCAGCCGCGAGGTGCAGCGCGCCATCCGGTTGATCAACGACCTGGGCACAAGTAAGCGCGACCTCCAGTGGGGAGATCTCAACGCGCTCATGCTCGTGAGCAGAACCGAAGTGACCGCCAGGCTCAACGCGATCATCCAGAGCTGCCACGAACTGATCGAGCCACTGGAGAAAACGTGTCCCCGACAGGCCGCGTTTCTGCGACGCCAGATCTCGTTCACCGCCGGCTTCTACCAGGTGTCGGACTTCTGGGGCAGCCTGTGAGCCGCCCGGCCATCCCCGTCCAAACATTGAACGGCGACATTGCCGGTGCCGTAGCTGATCTGATCGCCGGGCTGGAGGCGGAGCCGCACGGTCAGGTCGCCCCATCGGTTTACGAGACCGCTCGGCTCGTGTCGCTGTCGCCGCGGCTGGGGGGGCATGCCGAGCGCATCGCATTCCTGCTGCGGACGCAGCGGGCGGACGGAGGGTGGGGTCCACCGCAGGGGTATGCGCTGGTTCCCACCCTCAGCGCCACCGACGCGCTGCTCGCGACCCTCCGCTCCACGGGACCGAGCGCACATCGGGACCACGTGGCGGCGCGCCTGGCCCCTGCCGTCGCCCGCAGCCTGCAGGCGCTCACTACCTGGCTACAGGCTGATCTGCTGGTGCCCGACACGCCAGGTGCGGATCTCATCGTGCCGTCCCTCGTGGCGGGCATCAACCAGCATCTCGCCCGGCTTGAGCACATGGCGGTGCCGTGCCTCGAACCCTGGTACGGCGGGCGGTTAGGCCTGCCAACGGGGATGGACGACGGCCGTCTCGTCAAGGTCCGACAAGCTCTTGCCGCCGGAGTCGAACTGCCGGGCAAACTGGTGCACTTCCTGGAGGTCCTGGGTTCCGCAGCTCGCGCCGCAGGCATTCGACCGGCGGGGCCCGGGACCGTCGGCGCCTCACCGGCGGCAACCGCCGCCTGGATCGGCAACACCGAATCGGGCCCCTCCAGCAACCAAGCCTTGGCTCATCTGGCGACTGTCGCCGGCGACGGCCCGGTGCCGTGTCCGTTGCCCATCACTGTCTTCGAAGCGGCGTGGGTGGTGAGCGGACTGGCACGGGCCGGCATTCGAGTCGAGGTGCCGCCGCGCATCGTGGAAAGCCTGCGCGCCGCGCTGAGCCCGCTGGGCACTCCGACCGGGCCGGGGCTGCCCGCCGACGCAGACACCACGGCCGTGGCGCTGTGTGCGCTCGGACATCTCGGCCAGCCTGTGGACCCCGGCCCTCTCTGGGCATACGAAACTGCGGACGGATTCTGCACCTGGCCTGGTGAGGACGGGTGGTCGGTCACCACCAACGCTCACGTCCTGGACGCTTTCGGTCAGCACGTGTCCAGCGGAGTCGATCCGGAGCCGCGGTACCTGGCCGCCATCGATCGGTTGACGGTGGCGCTGCGGGAGCGCCAGCAGCCGGACGGGCAGTGGCGCGACCGATGGCATGCCTCGCCGTACTACGCCACGATGTGCTGTGCCCTCGCTCTTCAAGACTTCGGCCGCGGGCCCACCGCGGTCGACGCGGTGGCGAGGGCGGTCGACTGGGTCCTGTCCACGCAGCGGGTCGACGGGTCGTGGGGACGGTGGGACGGCACCGCTGAGGAGACCGCGTACGCGTTGCAGGTGCTCCTGGCAGCACGCCCGAGGGCCGATGAGGTCCAGGCGGCCACGAGGCGTGGCTACGCGTACCTCTGTGAGACGGCGGGCCGGGAGCCTGCCCCTCCCCTGTGGTACGGCAAGGAGCTCTACCACCCGCTGGCGATTGTCCGCGCTGCGGTGCTCGCCGCATTGCACCTTGTGCGGCAACGGCACGAGATAACTGCGGCGACCGTCACGACAACTGCCCCCAAACCGCGGCAGGCAGCCAGCAAGCCGGTGATCAGGGACGCTTGAGGACCTTCTTGGACGCTGCTAGCGTGCTCCCGTTGTCGCGCGCCGTTGATGTGGGACGCGCAGGCGTCAGAAATTCACCGAGGACTTAGCCAGGTGCAACGGCCGACTGGGACGGTGTGATGCGCTTTCGCAGTACCAATATCCGCACCAAAGTGGTCGCGATGTTGTTGTCGCTCACTGCCCTGTGGGCGTTCGCGGCGTGGGTGACCCTCCGGGACGGTCTCAACCTGCTCTGGGTCAATACGCTGAACAGCAAGGTGTACGAGCCGAGCGCGCCCCTGCTGACCGCCTTGCAGAGCGAACGCCGACTCACGCTGGCCTACCTGGGTGGCTCCGACGACAGTCAAGCGCGAGCGTCCTTGGACACGCAGCGCCGGCAGACCGAGCAGTTCGCCGCGACGTTCACCGAGTCAGCACGGAGTTGGCAGACGGATCTGGCGGGCAGCGCCACGTTGGCCCAACGACTCGACGCCGCCTACGTCAGTCTGGACGCCCTGGGCGGTATCAGGAAGCAGGTCGACGCACGCACCATCGACCGCTCGAGCGCAGCGAAGGCCTTCGGCGACTCGATCGACTCGATCTTCGGCATCTACCACGCCACGGCGAGCCTGGACGACAAGACGATCGCGGGTTACGCTGCCGCGCTCATCCAGCTGAACCGCATGGGGGAGCTGATCTCGCAAGAGGACGCGCTCTTGAGTGGCGTCCTCGCCAGCGGTCGAATCACCGCCGCTGAGCAGGCGCAGTTCGCGCAGCTCGTGGGCGCCCAACGGTTCGCGGGCTCGGAAACCTCGATCCAGCTGTCACCCGCCGACCGCGCTCGATATGAGCAGTTGCTTGCTGGCGACACGTTCCGCCGTCTTCGGGCGATCGAAGACAGCGTCGCACAGACCAGCCGCACCCGGTCCAGCCTGCCCGTCGAGGCCGCCGAGTGGCGCAGTGTGGTTGACGACGCTCAGTCCGAGCTGCAGGAAGTCGTCACCGCCGGTGGCAACGGAATCGTGTCCGGTGCCGTGGGCGTCGCCGTCTGGGTCATCATCCGGCTGCTTCTCGCGGCGGGTCTCGGCACGATCGCCGTTGCCGCGTCGATCGTGCTGTCGATCACGACGGCGCGCGCTCTGGTGGCGCAGTTGCAGCGGCTACGGGACGCGGCTCACCAACTCGCCGACGAGCGGTTGCCCGCCGTGGTCGAGCGGCTGCAGCGCGGCGAGAAGGTGGACGTCGCCGTCGAGGCACCGCCCCTCGACTTCGG
Source organism: Verrucosispora sp. WMMC514 (assembly GCF_027497295.1). Lineage (NCBI taxonomy): Bacteria > Bacillati > Actinomycetota > Actinomycetes > Micromonosporales > Micromonosporaceae > Micromonospora > Verrucosispora sp. WMMC514. The sequence goes on from NZ_CP114906.1 coordinate 2,224,383, forward strand.
CTCGGACGAGATCGGGCAGGTCGGCCAGGCGTTCAACGCCGTCCAGGAGACCGCTGTGCGTACGGCCGTGGAGCAGGCAGAGCTACGCCGAAACGTACGCGATGTGTTCCTGAACCTGGCCCGACGCACCCAGGCCCTCGTCCACCGCCAGGTGACCCTCCTCGACGAGATGGAGCGCCGGCAGGAGGATGCCGACGAACTCGAGGACCTCTTCCGCGTCGACCACCTCGCCACCCGGATGCGGCGCAACGCCGAGAACCTCATCGTCCTGTCGGGTGCGACGCCCGGCCGTGGCTGGCGCCGCAACGTGCCGATGGTCGACGTGGCCCGCGCTGCCGTGCAGGAGGTGGAGGACTACACCCGGGTGAAGGTGATGCCGTTCGGGTCGGTCGCGCTCGCCGGCCGGGCCGCCGGCGACATCATCCACCTGCTCGCCGAGCTGATCGAGAACGCCCTGACCTTCTCGCCGAAGAGCACCCCCGTCGAGGTGCGCGGGCAGCTCGTGGCCAACGGCTTCGCCATCGAGATCGAGGACAGAGGTCTCGGCATGGCCGAGGACGATCTGGCCGCTGCGAACGCGGACCTCGCCGTCGCCGCCGAGTTCAACCTCGCCGACGCCAAGAAGCTGGGACTCTTCGTCGTCAGTCGGCTGGCCGCCAAGCACCACCTCGCGGTCCGGTTGAAGCCGTCGCCCTACGGCGGAACGACGGCGGTTGTCCTGATCCCCAAGGACCTGGTGGCGACCGCCGACCCGATCGGCGCCGGTCCCGCTCCGACCGCGGGCGTGACCGGGGACCCGGCTGCCGCAGGCGAGGCCCAGCGGGTCACCACGGCGCGGCAGACCGCGCTCGCCGTCGCCGAGCCCGCACCCGTGCACGGCGAAACGATGGAACTGCCAGCGGTGCGTCCACTGCGTGCCGCCGCTGACGCCGCCGCCACGGTCACCGAGGAGCCGGTCAAGAGCACGCCCAGCGTCAAACAGCGGCCCGGACCTGCTGCCGGACACACCGAGCACACCGAGCACGGCCTGCCGATGAGGGTCCGCCAGGCCAACATCGCGCGACAACTGCGCGAATCGTCCCCAGGCCAGACACAGCCACCGGACGACGAGGCGGGGCGATCCCCCGACGACATCCGAAGGATGATGAGTTCCTACCAATCCGGCACCCGCCGCGGCCGCGATGACGCCGCACGTCTCGTCGACGCCGCCGACGACGAGCAACCCGACGCCGCCGACAACACGTCCGCGGCCGAAACCGACCGGTGAGAAAGAGGAACGGGCAAGTGCAGCAGAATTCCACGGGCGATCTGGCCTGGCTGCTCGACGACCTGGTCGGGCGGGTCAAGCAGGCTGAGCATGCCATCGTGCTCTCCGCTGACGGGCTGCTCATGGCATCCTCCGCCCAGCTCAGCCGGGACGACGCGGAACACCTGGCCGCGATGGCATCGGGGATCCAGAGCCTCGCGAAGGGCGCCAGCAAGCGGTTCGGCGGCGGACCCGTTCAACAGACCATCATCGAGATGAGGTCGTCGTTCCTTTTCGTCACCGCGGCCGGGAGCAACGCCTGCCTGGCCGTCCTCGCGGCCGAAGACACCGACGTCGGACTTGTCGCGTACGAAATGGCGATGGTCGTCGCGCGAGCCGGCAAGTTCCTCGCCTCCCCGACCAGGCCGAGTCAGCACACCAACAACTAGGGGCCGCCATGACGATGCCCGACGAAGAACCGGTCTGGTTAGATGACGCAGCCGGGCCGGTGGTCCGGCCGTACGCCGTCACCGGCGGGCGGGCCAAGCCAGCCAACAGCTTCAACGTGGTCGCTCTGGTCCTCTCGACCCGATCGGTCCCGCCGTCGGAGGTGGGGATGGCACCAGAGCAGGCCAGGATCATTCACCTGTGCCAACGGCCGCTGGCACTCGCAGAAGTGGCCGCGCATCTCAGCCTGCCCCTTGGCACCGTCCGAGTGCTGCTCGACGGACTGATCGCTCAGGGATTCGTTCAGGTGAACGACCCTCGCCAAGCCGCCACCCTTCCCGACGACAGCGTATTCGAGGCGCTCATCAATGGACTACGTCAACTCTGAGCGGACGGGCCAAGCGACCCTTCCCACCGCCATAAAAATCCTCATCGCGGGTGGCTTCGGCGTAGGCAAGACCACCCTCGTGGGATCCGTCAGCGAAACCAAGCCCCTGCGGACCGAAGAGGTCCTCTCCGAGCAGGGCGTGGGAGTCGACGACATCTCCGGTGTCGAGGCGAAATCGACCACGACTGTGGCGATGGACTTCGGCCGGATCACCATCAGCGAGGAACTCGTCCTCTATCTGTTCGGCACGCCGGGCCAGGACCGCTTCTGGTTCGTCTGGGACGAACTCACCATCGGCGCCCTGGGTGCCGTGGTCCTGGCGGACACCAGGCGGCTCGCCGACTGCTTCCCGTCCGTCGACTACTTCGAACGCGCGAGGCTGCCGTTCATCGTTGCCGTCAACTGCTTCGAGAACGCGCGCCAGTACAGCCTCGACGAAGTTCGCCTGGCCCTGGACCTCGACCCGGACGTGCCAGTCATGATGTGTGACGCGCGGGAGCGACAGTCGTCCAAAGAGGTCCTCGTGGCGCTGATCGAGCATGTCAAGAAGCAGGGGCTGACCCGCAGACCCGAGCCCGTAGGTCATTGACCGGCGAGCTGACCCGACGCACGGTCGAGGTCGACCGGTCCGTGTCACGGTCCAGCCACCACCGCGGCCTGTGCCGGCCCTACCCGTGATCCGGTGCCACCAGCGGACCACCCGGCGGTCGCGGGTTGGTGGCCGTACGGTGCGGCCTGTCGGGTGAGGTGCTGGTGGCGCTGTGCTTGGGCCAGACACGGACCAGAAAACGTTCGATGCCGGTGGGTAGTTCGTCGGCGAACCACGCGGGTTTCCCGTACAACCCACGGATCTGACGCCTGCCGGCGGCATGCACGTCGACGAGGTAGGTTCCCGGCGCTCCGATGGGCATGAACGGGGTGAGCATCTTCTCGTCGAAGATGCTGATACCCAGCGTGCCACTGGTGGAATGCAGTTCGGCGTGCCCGTGGGTTTCCCATTCGCCGGTGTCGGTCGGTGCCGGCCCGTCCCAGGCCTCGACCGTGACATGTGGGCGGTGGCCATCGCTGATCTCGCTGAACAGCTGGATCTGTTCGGTGCCTGCCCAGCAGAGGACGGCGGCGTTGGTTTCGGGGTGACCGAAGGAGTCGAAGTCGCCGCCGATGATCGTCATCATTCGCCGGCCGGGGGTGGGCGTGGCGTCGATGCTGGCCAGCAAGATCGCCAAAGCAACCTCCGATTCGTGTCTCCAAGAATCCGGGGTGGGCCCCTACGCGAATCGGCCGCCGGTCCACATCGAACGCTAGCGGACGGCCGAGCGTCAGTGGTGGATCCACACGCCGCGCCGGTGCGCAGGTCGCCGATCCCGGCCGTGTAGTGCCGGGTCCGGCCACGCCGGTTCCGGACAGCGGCCAGCGCGCCGCCCGGGCCGGGTGCGCCAGGCGTTCCGGCACGGACGGCGGTCGCTCCGTCAGTGGCTGTTCGGGCGAAGGGATCGGGTCAGTTGACCGGCGACGGCTACCTGCCGGCGCACAGGGCCGCGTCGAACGCGTCCAGGACCTGGAAGATGCCGTCGGGGACCGGGCTGGTGGCGGCGGTCACCACGACGGTCACGGCGCGACCGTCGGCGGTGATGGCGGTACGGCTGGAGTACCCGTCGATGTCGCCGCCGTGCCCCCAGGCCCGACCGCCGCAGGAGAGGTCGTACCCGGTGGTGCCGAGGCCGTAGTGCCACACCAGGTCCGGGAAGGCGTCGCCACCGGGAAGGAAGACCTTGCTGTCGCGCATCTCGGCCAGGGTCGCCGGTGAGATCAGCTTCCCGGTCTGCAGCGCCACCAGGAACTTGTTGAGGTCACTCGGAGTCGAGATCATCTGGCCGGCCGCCCAGGCGATGGAGGGGTCCACCTGGGTGGTGTCCACCCACTTCATCGTCTCCGGGTCCGGCAGGTAACCCTTGGCGTGCGGCCGGCGGACGGTCTTGTCACCGACCTCCGGCCAGTACGTCTCGTGCAGCCCGACCGGCTTCAGGATCTTGTTGGTGATCACTTCGCTGATCGGGCGACCGGTGACCTTCTGCACCAGCAGACCGGCCACGATGTAGTTGGCGTTGCGGTACTGCACCTGCCCGCCGGGGGCCGGCGCGTGTGCCGGCTTGGAGAACGCCGAGTCGAGCATGTCGCGCGGCTCGTAGTACCTCTTGCCCCACACGGAGACGTCCGGCAGGTCGTACTCCGGCAGGCCACTGGTCATGCTCAGCAGGTGGCGGACCGTGATGGTGTGTCCGTCGAAGCCCTCCCCACGGACCAGCCCCGGCAGGTACGTCTCGACCGGCTCGTCCAGCTTCACCTTGCCCTCGTCGACGAGCTGGAGGACGGTGACTGCGGTGTACATCTTGGTGTTGCTCGCCATCCGTACGTACCCGTCGGTGGGCACCTTCGCCCTGGTCCGCGGATCGTTGACCCCGGCGGTGTAGTTGGTGACGCGACCCGTGCTGTCCCGTACCGAGACCAGCGCCCCGGGGGCGACGCCGGCCCTGACCAGCTCGTCCAGGCTCTTCTGGACGGTGTCCTTCTTCGGGCGGTGGGCCTGCGCGGCGTCGGCGTACTGGAGTCCGACGCCGGCGATCCCGACCAGTGCGACGAGCGACAGGGCGGCGCCGGTGCGGCGGCCGGCACCGAACCGCTTACGCGGCGTCGCGGTGCCGTCGTTGGTGATCGCCTTACCGGAGCTGTCGGTGGGTTGCGGTGACATGGAACCTCCTGGTGAGTGTTCGGATCGGTCGCCCCGTGCGCCGGTCCACGGAGCCGACGACGGCTCGTCGGTGCCTGCGGCGGACCGGCTGACGGTCATTCCTTGACGCCGATGCTGTTGACCGGTGGCGTCCGCAGGAGTGCGCTGATGGGAGCGATGGTGGTGACCAGCGCGAGCAGCGTGGTACCGCCGATGATCGAGATCCAGCCGAGCGGCGGAACGTAGGGGACCAGCTGTCCGGTCATCATCCGGACCACCGAGACCAACGTGACGGCGGCGATGGCACCACCGATGAGCAGCGACGTGCCGAGCAGGCCGACCTGTTCGGCGTGCACCATCCGCTTGACCTGACCGGCCGTGACACCGACCAGCCGCAGCAGGGCCAGTTCACGGCCCCGGGCCAGCGCCGCCATGATCATGGTGTTGGCGGCAGCGAGGGCGGCGTAGCCGACCATGACACCGATGACCAGCTTGTTCATCCAGGCGCTGAGCGCCAGGTCGGTGGCGAGCTGGGCGCCGACGGCCCCGGTGTCGATCAGACCGCTACCCGGGTACCGCTCGACCAGGCCGGCAAGCCCGGCGACGGCCTCGGCGTCGCCCGGTTCGGTGCGGATCAGGATCTCGTCGTCGAGGTTGGTCGGGGTGTGGCCATCGACCGTCTCCCGATTGAGGGTCACGTCCCCGAAGGCGAGCCCGCGTTCGTAGATGGCGACCAGCCGCAACGTCACCGGGGTGCCGTCACCGAGCCAGAACTCGACCTGGTCGCCGAGCTCCGCTCCCAGCGTGGACGCTTGCAGATCGGACAGTGCCACGGTGTCGCCGCGCAGGTCGGCGAGGCTGCCCCCGGTGACCGACAGGTCCATGGTCCGGTCGGCCCCGGCTGGTTCGATCGCCTGGGCACCGAAGGGTTCGGCGCCCCCCAGCACCGGCAGGATCACCGAGGTACGCCGGATCGGTGTGGCGGCGACGACGCCGGGCAGCTCGCGGGCGTCCGCTGCGGCGCTCGCCGGCAGCCCGACCGCCGACACCAGCGTGTGCTGGGCCAGCGTGCCGTCGCGGGTCTGGGCGATGGCCTCCCGATCCAGGTTGTCCTGCAGGAACCAGATCGAGCCGCCGAAGCCGACCGACAGCACCAACGCGGTGAGCACGGTCGCCATGCCCCGTGCGTTCGCCCGCAGGTTGGCCGCCGCCAGGTATCCGCTGTCGCCCCAGACGGCGCGCAGCACCGGACCGAGCACCTGTGCCGCGTACCGGTTTATCCACGGTGCGAGCAGAGCGGCGGCGAGCACGAAGACGAACAGCATGCCCAGCGCCGCGCCGAGTCCGGCCTGGCCACGCAGGGCGGTGGTGAACACGGTCAACGTGACCCCGCCGCCGAGTGCGATCAGACCCGCGAGGAGCCGGAGGCGGCTGCTGCGGGCCGGCTCCACGGCGATCTCACCGAGCGCCTCGGTCGGCCGGATCCGCACCGTACGGCGGGCCGCGATCAGCGCCGCCGACACCGCCACCAGCACGGTCGCCACGCTGACCGCCACCGCGGTGAGCAGTCCGCCGTCGAACGGGAAGCCGTGCGGGATGAAGCCCCGGTCCATGAGCTGCCGGTGCACCCAGTCGCTGACCCACAGTCCGGCGGGGACGCCGAGCACCACCGCGATGATGGCCAACTGCGCGACCTCGGCGACGACCAGCAGCCGTACCTGTCCCGGGGTCGCCGCGACGGCGCGCAACAGGGCCAGGTCGCGGCGGCGGTGGCGGACCGCCAGGCCGATCGTTCCGGCGACGACGAACATGACGAGCCCGGCGATGTAGCCACCGAGCGCGGAACCGAGTTGGATCAGCATGTCGGCCGCCATGAGCGCCTCGGACTGTTCGACTCCGGCCCGTTCGGGGCCGGTGTGGACCGTCGCGCCGGTCTCGGCGGCCAGCCGGTCGACCTCGGCCGTCACGGCCGCCGGGTCCGCGCCATGGGCCAGGACGATCCCGATCACGTCGGCCCGGTCCGGGCTGCCGCTGAGCGCCGCGGCGTGGTCGTCGGTGAAGAACAGCGCGGACGGGGTGTCACCGGCGGCGGTTCGGTCCACGATGCCGCTGATCCGGTACTGGTTGACCGAGCCGCCGGCGAGGACCGCGATCCGGTCGCCGGGCCGCAGTCGGGTGCCGGCCGCCGAGGCGAGCCGGACGTCGATGGCGACCTCGTCGGTGGTGTCCGGCTGGTTGCCGTCGACGATCCGGTACGGAGTGAGCGCGGCGCTGCTCCAACCGTGCGCGACCGCCCCCTGCGCGGTGTCGTCGATCGGCACGACCGCCTGGATCGAGCGGTCGGCGGCGGCGACCGCCACGCCGGGCAGCTGCCCGATGCGTTCGGCGAGGGTGACCGGCACGCTTCCGCCGGTGGGCAGGTCCACGGTGACCGTGGACGTCTCACCGAACTCGGTGATCTCGATGGTCAGGTCGCGCTCCGCGACCAGGATGTCGGCGGCGCCGTACCGCTGCGGTGCCGGGGTGAATCGCATCCCGGACTCGACCATCACGCCCATCGACATGAGGATCATGACGCCGCAGGTGAGCGCGACGAGGGTGGCGACCGCGCTGCCGATGCGGTGGCGCAGCATCCGGAGAGCGAGCATCAGCATGGCTCAGCTCTCCTGGGTGACGAGCTGGCGGCGGCCGAGCCACGCCAACTGCTCGGCGATCTGCTCCGCACCCGGCTGGGGCATGTCCCGCACGATCCGACCGTCGGCCAGGACCATCACCCGGTCGGCGTACGAGGCCGCCACCGGATCGTGGGTCACCATGATCACCGTCTGCTGCGCGTCGTCGACCACCGATCGCAGCAGGGCCAGCACGTCGGCGGCGGTCTGGGTGTCCAGCGCGCCGGTCGGCTCGTCACAAAAGATCACCTCGGGGCGCATCGCCAGCGCCCGGGCGATCGCCACCCGCTGCTGCTGCCCGCCGGACAACTCGGCCGGGCGGTGGTGCAACCGGTCACCGAGCCCGACCCGCTCGACCACCTGGCGCAGCCAGACGGCGTCCGGGCGTACCCCGGACAGCCGCAGCGGCAGGTGGATGTTCTCCTCGACGGTCAGCGCGCCGATCAGATTGAAGGCCTGGAAGACGAAGCCGATCCGGTTGCGCCGGAGTTTGGTCAGCTTCGTCTCCGACAGCCGCGACAGATCCTGGCCGCCGATCCACACCTGCCCGGAGGAGGGCCGGTCCAGGCCGGCCGCGGTCTGCAGCAGGGTGCTCTTGCCGGAACCGGACGGCCCCATCACCGCCGTGAACGTGCCGCGGCGGAACTCCGCGTCGACACCGGCGAGCGCGGTGACCGCCTGCGGTCCGGAACCATACGTACGGGCGAGCTGTATCACGCGGACCGCCGGGTCAGCGGGGCGTCCAACGCGGACGGACATCTGGACCAACCTCTCCCTGTCGTCGAAGGACGATGACATGGAGAAACGCTATGGTCAGACGGGCTGTCGGACGATCCAGCGTACTGGCCAACCGGGGTACAGCAGGCTGTACCAGTCGCGCACCGCCGGCATCACCGAACGCGGCGCTGGGCGTCCTCGAGATAGCGCAGCACCGCCGTCACCCGCCGGTCGGCGCGGTCGTCCGGGGCGAGACCGAGCTTGGCGAAGATGCTGCGGATGTGCTTGTGCACGGCCCCGTCGGTGACGAACAGCCGCTGCGCGATCGCCCCGTTGCCGAGCCCTTCAGCCATCAGGACGAGCACGTCGCGTTCCCGGCCGCTGAGCCGGCTCAGGGTGCTGTCGGGACGGCTGCGGGCGAACAACTGGCCGACCACCTCCGGGTCGATCGCCGTACCGCCGTCGGCGACCCGGTGCAGCGCGGTGAGGAACTCCTCGACCCGGCCGACCCGTTCCTTCAGCAGGTAGCCGAGCCGGACCGCGCCGCCGGCGAGCAGATCGGTGGCGAACGCCTGCTCGACATACGCCGACAGGACCAGCACCGCGAGGTCGGGTCGACGACGCCGGGCCTCGACGGCGGCCACGATGCCCTCGTCGGTGTGGGTGGGCGGCATCCGGACGTCGACGATCGCGACATCCGGCCGGAACTCGTCCACGGCGGCCAGGAAGGTCGTCGGTGAGTCGGTGGTGGCGACCACGTCGAGCCCTTCGGCCCGCAGCAGCAGCGACAGACCTTCCCGCAGCAGGGCGTCGTCCTCGGCGATCACGATCCGCACGGCAGCTCCACGAGTAGGGTCGTCGGCCCACCTGGTGGGCTGGTCAACGTGAACCGGCCGTCGTGGCCCTGCACCCGCCGCCGGATGCCGCCGAGGCCCGAGCCGTGGCCCTCGTCGGCACCACCCCGGCCGTCGTCGACGATCGACACGTAGAGCCGGTCGACGCTGCGCCGCACGGTGACCGCCGCCGAGGCGGCGCCACTGTGCCGGGCGACGTTGGTAAGCGCCTCCGCGACCACGAAATACGCCGTCGCCTCGACCGACGCGGCGCATCGGCCCGGGACGTCGACCTCCACCACGCACGGTACCGCGCAGCCGGCGGCCAGCCCGTCGATCGCGGCGGCGAGCCCCCGGTCGTCGAGCACCGGGGGCAGAATCCCGCGTACGACGCTGCGCAGCTCCGCGAGGGCCAGTTCGGCCGACTCGTGCGCGCGGTCCAGGATCTCCGCCGCCCGCGCCGGATCCCGGAGCATCGCCCGCCGCGCGGCCCCCAGCAGTACGGTGACCGCGACCAGTCGGTTCTGCGCCCCGTCGTGCAGGGACCGCTCGATGCGACGCAGCTCGACGGCGTGCGCGTCCAGCGCGGCCGCCCGGGTGGCGGTCAGCTCGGCGATCCGCAGCGACATGTCGACATCGCGCGGGGGTGCCAGCAACCGTCGCCCCGGCAGCGCCTGCAGCCCGGCCAACGGCGGGTTGAGCACCACGGTCGCGGCGAGCCAGCCGACCCCGATCAGCCCCACCAGCAGCGCGTCGGGCAACCCGTCGATCCGCCAGTCGATGAAGCCCGGGCCGCCCGCCTCCGGCGGCAGCACCCAGTAGTAGAGCGGGAACAGCAGATTCTGCACGGCGGAGATCGGCAGGGACAGCCCGAGCACCCCCAGCCCGAACCCGACGGTGCCGTGGACGGCCACGAACCCGCACTCGCGCCGAACCCACGGGTCGCGCAGGACGTCGCGCAGGCTGGTGGGGACCGCTGGCGGCAGGGGCAGGTCGCGGTCCCACCGGGACAGTCGGGCCCGCTCCCGGTTGGCGGCGAGCCGGACCGCCTTCGCCGTCGACGGCACCATCGCCAGGCCGACGCCGACCAGGCTGGCGAGCGCCACCAGGAGCAGGAGCAGTACGGCCGCCAGCGCCAGGATCGACGTGCCGAGGCCGCCGACGAGGTTTTCGATGGCGTCGACAGACATTCGTAGGCGGCGACGCAGGTACCGCCGCGCCGCCCGCCAACGCTGCGGGTCCAGTTGGCCCGCAGCGGCCGAAGCGTCAGCGGCGTCCCTGCGCGGCATCCGTACCTCCCGGCAGAGACGATAGCGACGCAAGGTCGGCCCCGACGTGTCGCGGCCCAGAAAGTACAGCCTGCTGTACCAGTCCGTGGGTGCCGGAATCTCGTCCGGCAAATCCGCCGAACGGCACGAACCTGGGCCAGAGGTCCGCGCCCCGGGGCTGCCCGGCATCGACGCCCAGTCTTGCAGTTGACGCATGGGTCAGGATTTACGGTCGCGCTCCACCGACCGAACAAGGAGCGTTCCGTGTCTCCCCTGCCGTCCCTCCATCGTCAGGTTCAGTTGCTCACGACTCCGGACGGCCTGCCGCGCCCGGAAGACTTCACCATCGTCGAGGTCCCGGTGCCGCCCCGCGCGTCCGGTGAGGTCCTGGTCCGCAACCGTGCCTTCCTGGTCTCCGCGGCCCTGCTCCGGACCCTCATCGGCGCGGCCGCGGCGGGACTGCCCGGCCCACGACCCGGCGATCCGCTGCCCGGCGCCGCGATCGGCGAGGTCGTCGCCGCCCCCGACTCCAGCGGCCTGCGTCCGGGCGAGCTGGTCGGGCACGACCTCGGCTGGCGCGAGTACGCGGTCGTCCCGGTCGACCGGTGTCGTCGGCTCGGAGACCCGCTACCGGATCCGCTGGCTCACCTGTCGCAGGGCTGGACCGGGTACGCGGCGCTGACCCGCGCCGCCGCCGTCCGTACCGGCGACACGGTGCTGATCACCGGCGCCGCCGGCGCGGTCGGTTCCCTCGCCGGCCAGATCGCCCGTCGTCTCGGCGCGGCCAGAGTCATCGGCACCACCGGCTCACCGGCGAAGGCCCACTTCCTGACCACCGAACTCGGTTACGACGCGGTCGTCGTACGCGGAGCGGAACCGATCAGCTCACAGCTCGCCAACGCCGCCCCGGACGGCGTCGACCTGGCGCTCGACACCGTCGGCGGCGAACAACTTCAGGCGGCGGTGCAGGCCGCCCGGCCCCACGCCCGCATCGTGCTGATCGGCGCGCTGTCGGCGCAACTCGCCGCCGAGGGCACCGGCACGACCGCCACGCTGGAACTGGACCTCGTGCCCATCGTGCTGAAGCGAATCAGTCTGCGCGGGTTCAACGCCGCCGATCACCCCGACGCGCTCACCGAATGGACGCAGCGCTTCGGCGCCTGGCTGCAGACCGGCAGCATCCGGTTCCCGCATACCCGCATCCATGGAATCGACCGGGCCGCCCAAGCGTTCCAGGAGGTCGTCGAGGGACGGCATGTCGGCGCCGTCCTCGTGGAACTCTGACGGTCGGGAGGCACGATGCGGATCGGTGACGCGGCGGCGGCAGCGGGAACCACACCGCGGGCGTTGCGCTTCTACGAACAGCGAGGACTGCTGCCGCCACCGATACGCACCCGCACCGGGCACCGGACCTACCGCAATGCCGACGTGGTCCGAGTGAAGATCATCCGCGAGTTGCTGTCGCTCGGCCTCACCGTCGACGACATCGCCACGCTCAGCGACCATCTTCATCTGCTCGACGGCGACACTCTGCCCGAACACACCGTGCCCGACCGCATCCGGCTACCACAGGCGAGCGAGATGTTCCGCCGCCGGCTGGAGATCATCGACGGGCACATCACACGGCTGACCCGACTGCGGCAACTCTTGGCCGTCTGCCACGCCCAGTTGGCCGAGAAGGCGCCGCCCCCGACGGCGGACACCCATTGACCAGCCCTCCCGAAGGAGGGTGGCACCGGCCTCCGCCTCGCCGCCCTCATTCCGGCCAGAGGTGCACCCGGAACCGCTCGATCCCGTCCAGCCCGCGCCATCCGGCGTGTGTGTACCCGCCGCGATGACCTGCAGCTGAGCACGTCCGCCGGCAGGCTGTTGTGCCATGCCTCCGTGGCTGAGTACGCGATGGCGGTCTGGCGTGGCACCGCGCAGTTACTGGTGGCCCGCACGCCGATCGACGGCGGACCCTTGACCGACCTGCAGTCCGCCATCGCCGCTTTCCCGGCTGCCTACCGGGGATCGCCGCAGTTCGCGCCGATGACGCCGACTCTCCAGGCAGTTGAGCCTCGCGCATCGCTCGTGAGGAAGAAGGCTCAACACCCCACGCGGTACGAGGGACGTACGGCGCACTAGCATTGCTGCGGTCTACGGCGGCTGAAACGAGGCGAGATGCGTTGGCTCCGGCGGTTGCTGGGTAGCAAGCGGGTCCAGCTCGATCCAGAGCGGCAGCAGGAACTGCTGCGCGATGTCCGGCACCGCTACGGCGCCGGCTCGCCGGTCCGGTTTCCGGAGCAGGTCGAAGCGATCACCCGGATGCTCGACGACGACGACGGCCTGATGGTGGCCGCCCGGATGGTGTGCGAGGCCGCCGACGAGGCGCACACGGACCTGCAGGCCCAGGCCCACGACGTGCATCGACGCACGGGTCGGCGACTCCTGGTGCACCGCCGCAACTACCGGCCGCTGTGGAAGGAGGCCGGTGCGGCGCTGCGATGGCCACTGATCGCGCTGCCGAGCGGCCTCCACCCGTACGCGCAGGTGACCGCCGCCGTCGCAGTGGTCGGCAGCCACGCGCCCCGGCTCGGCCGGGTGACCGACCCGGCCCCGCTCCTGACCCGAGTGTTCGAGGTGCTCGACCTCACCGTCATCGGCTGCGAGTACGGCCAGGTCCGGGTGGACACCGACGCCGCGGCTCTGGCCGACCGACTGATCTCGACCGCCGGGCAGGTGCTCGCGGCCATCGACGACCCGCCCCGGCTGCCGCCTCCGGTCCGCGAGGTGATGCGCCGCAACAACACCCTCGCCGTCCACGATCCAACCGGCCCTCACGTGGTCGGCGGCATCAACCTGGGCGCGCGGATGCGGGAGACGCTGCTGGCGTAGCACACCGAGCCCCTGTCCAGATCGGCATCCTGTGAACGCGAAGCCGTCGGCCGGGGGCATGTGACGACCGCCAGGTCCAGGCGCAGGACCTGCGCCTCAGCGGTCCCGGGCCGCCAGCTCGAGCACGGGCACCCGGGAGACCCGGAACGCGGGCCACGCTGCGGCGACGACGCCGGCTGCGACCGCCACGACGAGCGTCACCGCGAGGCGAGACCACGGTACGACGACGGATGGGATCTCCGCGCCACCGGTGACGGTGATCAGCGCCCAGCCGAACCCGACTGCGACGGCGATACCGATCGATGCTGCCACGAACGACAGCAGTGCCACCTCGAGCCGCACGATTCGACGCAGCTCTCGGCGAGTCGTGCCGACCGCTCGCAGCAGGCCGAGCTCTCCAGAGCGTTCCTTGATCGCGAGCGCCGTGGTGTTGGCGACTCCGAGGAGCGCGATGAAACTCGCGAGGAGAAGCATCCCGTCGATGAAGTTCCGGAACGCCGCGATCTCGCTCCCGCTGTTGGCGACGTGTTCCGCCCGAGTCTCGAAGAACGACCCGGGCGTGGCTCGGACCAGCGCCCGCACGTCTTCCGCGGCGTCCGCGGCCGCTCCGTCGGCGAGGTCGACGAACAACAGAGCGTCGAGCAGACGACCGACCACGGTGTCGAGCGTCGCACGGTCGAGAAAGTACAGCGGGGCTTCGAAACCGCCGGTGCTCCGCCCGACCACGGCGACGATCGGCGCTTCGAGTGTCGAGCGTTCGAACTCGATCGCGAGGGTGCCGCCGAGCAGCGTCGGGTCGTCGCCGACCACGGCCACGCCCCCCTCGCCCAGGTCGGCGAGGTCGCCGGCGATCGGGTCGAGGTCGAACGTGGTGGGCAGTGCCGTCGGGTCGATGCCGCCGATCGCCTCGGCTCTGCCTGCCACGATCCCTTCGGCGACCGACAGCGCGGCGACCGCGTCGACGTCGGGCAGGGCTGCGATCCGGCCGGCCAGGGTGGGGTCGATCGTCGGTAGATCGGCGGTCGCCGACGTGACCACCAGGTCCGCCTGTAGTCCTTCACGAACGTCCGTCCCGACCGCGCTCGTCAGTGAGCTCGCGAAGATCGCGAACATCGTCACCATCGCGGTGCCGAGCATGAGCGCGAGCGCCGTCGACGCCGATCGACGGGGGCTCGCCGCCAGGTTGCGCGTCGCGATCGAGCCACCCACACCGGCGGCGCGGCGAGCCAACTGTGCGCTCCCACGCGCTGCGGCGGTCACGAGCGCCGGGCCGCACAACACGAGCGCCGGCACGATGGCAACGACGAGCACGACCCACGTCGCGCTCGAGACCACCACAGCCACACCTGCTCCAGCGATCGCCGCCGCGGCGAGCACGAGCCCGGTCACGGTTCGCGCCGGGCTCACGACCCGGGGTTCCGCCGCGCTCTCGCGTAGCGCCTCGATCGGCGGTGTCGCCGCCGCCCGGCGAGCCGGGATCCACGCCGAGAGGATCGTTGCGCCGATGCCGACGGTCGCGGCGACCGCGATCGAGGTCGCGCTCACGATCGACGGTCCGGTGAGCAACGTGATCCCGGCGAGTCCGACGAGCCAGCGCAGCGCGCCCACTCCCGCGACCCCACACACGATGCCGACGAGCGTGGCGACGGTCCCGACGAGCGCCGCCTCGATCACCACTCCGCCGAGCACCTGGCGTCTTTCCGCACCGATCGCACGCAACAGACCCGACTCCCGCCGGCGGCGGGCGACGGTGAGCGCGAACGTGTTGAAGATGATCGTCACACCGATCAACACCGCGACCACGGCGAAGGCCAGGAGAAACACGGTCAGGAACTGCAGCGGTGACGTCGCGGTGTCCTGCATCCTCCGGATGTGGTCGGGCCCGTCGACGACCTCGGCGTCAGTCAGCGCCGACAATCGACCGAGCACCTCGGCGCGGTCAGCGCCCGTCGCGACGTCGACGAGCACCTCCGTCGGCGCCGCAGTGTCGAGCCAGGCGGAAACCGCTCCGTCGGGCAACAGCACGGTTCGCTGCAGCGGTGCCGCGTCCGCCGACGCGAACGTCGCGACACCGGTGATGGTCGCGTCGTACAAGCCCGTCGTGGTCAGGACCTGCACGACGTCACCCGGAGCCAAGCCTGCGTCACCGGCGAGAGACCGGTCGATCACGATCTCTCCGACCTCGATCGGTGGTCGCCCGCTCGTGAGCCGGAACGGATTGAGCCCCGGGTCGGTGACCCAGTTGCGACCGACGTCGCTCGCCGTTCCGGTTCCGACTGACGATCCGTCGACGACCAGCTTCGCGAAGCCGACCCACTGGGCGGCGGCCCCGTCGACGCCGTCCACCGTAGCCACGCGCTCGGTGATGTCTGGATCCAGTGATCGCCGAACCGGCCTCTCCGGATCTCCCGGCCCTCCCCCGGGCTCGCCGAGCACGACGCCCTGCACCACGGCGTCCGTCCCGGCCAGCGCCTCGGCGATGTCACCGGCCGCTCGGCCACGCATCGAGTCGGACAGCACCAGCGTCGCGGCGAGGAACGCCACCGCCAGCGTGATCGCCGCGCCCGTCAGCGCGAACCGACCCCGACTCGCGAGCACGCTTCGAGCCGCACTCCGCATCATCTGGCTCATCGCCCCAGGCCCTTCATCACGTCGATCACCGAATCGGCCGACGGGTGATCCATCACGTCGTGCACTCGGCCGTCGACGACGAACACGACGTGGTCCGCCCAGGCGGCGGCGTTGGGATCGTGCGTGACCATCACGATCGACTGGTGCTGCAGATCGACCGCTGATCGCAGGAATCCGAGGATCTCCTGTCCGGACCGGGTGTCGAGATTGCCGGTGGGCTCGTCGGCGAAAACCACCTGCGGCTGGGCGACCAGCGCCCGGGCGACGGCGACTCGCTGTTGTTGGCCACCCGACAGCTCCGTCGGCCGATGATGCATGCGATCACCGAGGCGCAGCAGCGCCACGACCTGGTCGAGCACTGCGGCGCTCGGCCGGCGCCCCGACAACGTCAACGGCAGGCAGATGTTCTCCTCGGCCGTGAGCGTCGCCACGAGATTGAACGCCTGGAACACGAACCCGATCCGTTCTCGACGCAGCCTGGTCAACTCGCGGTCATTGAGACCCGACAGATCGGTGTTGCCGACGAATGCGCGGCCCGACGTCAATTGATCCAGCCCGGCGGCGCAGTGCATCATCGTCGACTTTCCCGAACCCGACGGGCCCATCACAGCCGTGAACTTCCCCGCCGGGAACGCGATGCTGACGTCGTCGAGCGCGACGACGGCCGACTGGCCGACACCGTATCGCTTGACCGCGCCGACGAGCATGGCCGCAGCGTCATCAGCGTCGGCTGACAGCGCGCTCCCGAACTGCCGGTCGACGACCGTGGAATCTTGACGTGAGGACACGAGACCTCCGATAAGTGGTTGATCAGGGTGCTGTAAGGGATTCCGACAGATGGCTGGTCAGGATTCACACGGTGCTCCATGAACCGGTGTGCCTCACCGCTTTGTGGTCGTTGCCCCGACCGGATTCGATGTGCGCACACCACCCACCCACCGGTCTGCCAACCGACCGGTGGGTGCTGCGTTGACTGCCATCACCAGCCCCCTACGTGCGGGTTACGTCGCTTGTCTGAGGTCTACTGATACCGAGCGAACCTGAGGCGACCGTTAATGCGGCGCTCAGGCCGGGTGGTCGAACCAGGCGCCCAGCACACGCACCAGCGTGGGTGGCGTCGAGGTGCTACCCGACAGACAATGCCCAGGCGACACAGAGCCGCCAGGTCATGCCGGTGGCGGAGGGAAATGCCGTCGCCAGCGCCATGGTGGCCGCCCCGGGCCTCCGCAGTGGACTGTCAAGCTTCGTCATAGCCCGAACGCTAGGCCCGATTTCGGCCCGTCTCGTCGTACCACGGTCGTCCTTCTCGGCCGAGCGGCGGTACCACGGTGCCATTTCACCCGCGCCGCCCGCACGTCCCTTAATCGTCGTCTCAGATTCGCTCGGTACCAAGCCGGCATCGGATAAGCGATGTAGCTCGTACCGGGAGGCCATTGATGGCAGTCGACGCGGCACCGTCCGGGGAAGCGCCGCCCGGTCGGCTGGTCGGCCGGTGGGTGCCGCTGCTGGTCGTCGCGATCGGGCTCGGGTTCGGGCTGCTGGTGCTCCTCGTCCGGTTGCACCTGGAGCCGGTGACCGACGTCGACGGCGATGTCGTTCGGGAGCTCAACGAGGTCGTGTCGCCCCGGCCGTACCTGGTGAACGCGCTCCACGAGACAACCCGGCTGGGCGGGCGGCCGGTCATGCTCTGGCTGGTCGGCGTCGCCGCGCTGCTGCTGCTGGTGCGCCGGCGGGTCCGCCTCGCCGGCTACCTGCTGGCCACCACCACCGGCGCGCTGCTGCTCGACCCGTCGGTGAAGTCGCTGGTCGGCCGGATGCGCCCGGTGGTCGAGGCACCGGTGGCGATCGCGCCCGGCAACAGCTTCCCGAGCGGGCACGCGCTCGGGTCGATGGTGGTCTATGGCGCGCTGCTGCTCGT
Source organism: Verrucosispora sp. WMMC514 (assembly GCF_027497295.1). NCBI lineage: Bacteria > Bacillati > Actinomycetota > Actinomycetes > Micromonosporales > Micromonosporaceae > Micromonospora > Verrucosispora sp. WMMC514. Next base: position 2,242,108 of record NZ_CP114906.1, read on the forward strand.
GTTCCTGCCCGCGGTGCGCTACCGGAAGCTGTTCACGGCGGCCGTCGCGCTGCTCGTGGTCGCGATCGGGGTGACCCGGATCGCGCTCGGCGTGCACTACCTGACCGACGTGCTGGCCGGCTGGCTGCTCGGCGCGCTGTGGCTGGGCGTCACGGCGTACGCGTTCGGGCTGTGGCGACGCGCGGCGACGCACCCGGTGGCGCCGCGCGACGACGGGCTGGAGCCGGAGGCCGCCGAGGCGATCAGACCGGCGCCGGACAGCGGCCGTCCGATCCCGCACCGGTGGGTCAAGGCCACCGAGATCCTGACCGGCTGGGGGTTCACGTTCGGCATCCTGTACGTCGTCGGCTACCTGTTGACGAACCACACCGAGGGCACCTGGCTGGGACGTTTCGACGACGGCGTGGTCCGGTGGCTGCAGACGTTGCGCACGCCCACCCTGGACGACGTGAGCCGGGTGTGGAGCACGGCCGGCGACACCCCTGCCATCCTGGCCGTCTCGCTGGTGTTCTGCTCGATCGCGTCGGCCGTGTGGCGGCAGTGGCGACCGGTGGTGTTCGTGGTGCTCACCATGGTCGGCCAGCTCACCCTGTTCCTGTGCACCGCGGCCAGCGTCCAGCGGGACCGCCCGCCGGTGCCGCAGCTCGACAGCCCGATGTCCACGTCGTCGTTCCCGTCGGGGCACATCGCCGCGACGATGTGCATCTGGGTGGCGATCGCCGTTTTGGTCATGGACCGGTTGAGCGGCCGGTGGCGCTGGTTCGCCGTGGCGCTCGCGGTGGTCATGCCGGCCGGTGTCGCGCTGTCCCGGATGTACCGCGGCATGCACCACCCGACCGACCTGCTCGGCGCCGCGATCCTGACCGCGCTCTGGGTCGGCCTGCTGTGGTGGGTGCTACGGCCGAACGCGCGGCCGGCGCCGGCCGAGGTCCGTACCTGACGCTGCGCTTCGTCACCTGAGACATCAGGACCGGCGGGATCGACCGAACGGGCACGAGGCGTGTCTGCTGCAGAGCACCCGTGCCCAGCTCGCCCTCGGGCGACCCGCCCCGCAGGCGAGGGCGCTGTCGGAGATGTTCTCCGACCTGACGGAGCCTGAGCGCCGCATTAACGGTCGCCTCAGATTCGCTCCGTATCACTGGGCCTCAGACAAGCGACGTAACCCGCATGTAGGGGGCTAGTGATGGCAGTCGACGCAGCGCCGCCCGGAGACGCGCCGGCCGGTCGGTTGGCAGGCCGGTGGGTGCCGTGGTCGGTGATCGGATCCCCTACCACGGAGCTACCCCGGTCGGCCCCGCGGAGGAACGAGCGGTGCGGAACCTGCGGCCGAAGCGTCTCGGCATGGATCTGACACAGGCCGTCCTCGAGCACCCCTACCTGGTGCTCGGTCTCTTCGTGCTCATCGAGGGGCCGGCCGCGACGATCACCGCCGGCACCCTGGTCGGCGCCGGCGCTGCGGCGTTCTGGCCGATCTGGGTGATCGTCGCGCTGGCCGAGGTGGTGGGCGACAGCCTGCTCTACCTCGCCGGGCGGTCGGCCCGGCGGCCCTGGGTGGCCTACCTGCTGAGCCGGCTCAAGGCGACGTCGCTGCTCGACCGGCTGGCCACGATGTCACTGCCTCGGCTGGTGATCACCGCCAAGCTCGTCGACGTCTTCGCCCTCCCGGCGTTCGTGTCGGCGGGGCTCGCCGGGCTCCCGTACCGGAGATTCGCCGCCTGGGTGGGTGCCACCGCCGCCGTACGCGGCCTGGTGCTGATCGGTCTCGGCGCTCTCCTCGGCAGGCAACTGTCCGGTCTGCTCGCACTGCCCGGCGGCATCTTCCTGCTCACCGCGACCGTCGCTGTGCCGGTCGCTCTCTTCCACCTCGTCATGAAGCGACACCACCTAGGAAAAGCGACACCGCCTACGAAAGGTAGTTGTGCCATGCGCATCCTCATCGGTGCCGACACCTACGCCCCGCACGTCAACGGGGCGTCCTACTTCGCCCAGCGCCTGGCCGTGGCACTGACCGCCCGGCACGAGGTGCACGTGATCGCGCCGTCGACGGACACCCGCAGCCAGGCCGGCATGTCCAGCGACGGCGTCGTCGAGCACCGCGTGCGGTCCATGCCGGTGCCGGGCCGCTCACCTTTCCGTTTCTGCCCACCACTGGGACTGCGCGCGGCAGCGCGCCGGATCCTCGACGAGGTTCAGCCCGACGTGGTGCACGTGCAGAGCCACTTCCCGCTGTGCCGGGCGCTGGTCGACGCGGCGCACGAGCGCGGCCTGTTCATCATCGCCACCAACCACTTCATGCCCGAGAACCTGATCCACTACCTGCCCATCGGCGACGGTGGCCGGGCGAGGGCGCACGCGTGGGCATGGCGCGACGCCGCCCGGGTGTTCGCCAAGGCAGACATCGTCACGGCCCCGACCCCGTACGCCGCCGCGCTCGCCGTCGTCTCCGGTGTGTCCGGGCCGGTTCTGCCCATCTCGTGCGGCATCGACCTCGCCCGCTTCCGCGAGCAGGTGCCCGCGGTCGAGTTCCGGTGGGCCTACGGCCTCGCGCGCAAGCCCACCATCACGTACGTGGGCCGGCTCGACGCCGAGAAGCACCTCGACGTCGTGATTCGGGCGTTCGCGCTGGTGCGGCGGTCGCTCGATGTCCAGTTGCTGCTGGTCGGCACCGGGTCCGAGGACCGGACGCTGCGGTCGCTCGCCGGGGAACTGGGCGTCGCCGAGCATGTCACGTTCACCGGCTTCATCCCTGACGAGGATCTTCCCTCCGCGTACGCGGCGTCGACGGTCTTCGTCAACGCGGGCACCGCCGAGCTGCAGAGCCTGGTCACGCTCGAGGCGATGGCCAGCGGAAGGCCCGTGATCGGTGCCGACGCCGCGGCCCTGCCCCACCTCGTACGGGACGAGGAGACCGGCTACCTGTTCCCGCCCGGCGACGTTGTCGCGCTCGCCGAGCGACTGCTCACCGTGCTCAGCGACCCGAAGCACGCGGAGGAGCTGGGGCACCGGGCTCGTGCCGTGGCCGAGCAGCATGACCAGGCCCACACGGTGTCCGCGTTCGAGCAGCTCTACCGGATCCGGCCGGCTCGTGAGGCGCCCGCCCCCGCGCCGGCCGGGGTCGCCGCATGACAGCGACGGTCGTCCGGGCGCGCACCTCCCGCTGGTACCGCAACGTCCAGCTGAGCCTGGGCTTGGGCGCGACGGCCGGAGCGGGTCTGCTGCTGGTCGGCGACGTCGACCCGGTGGACCAGATGGTCAGTCAATCGATCCGGACCGTGCCGGGCGCCGTCCTGCTGGCCCTGGCGGCGTGCGGGCTCGCGGCAGCCGGCGCGTGGCTCCTGGCCGGCGCCCGGCGCGTGCTGTCACCGGCCTGGCCCCTCACCGTGCTGCTGTCGGTGTGGTGCGTGTCCCTGCTCGCGGTGGTGGTGTTCCCCACGAACCTGCCGGGAACCGAACCGGGCGTCGCCGCCGGGCTGCATCGCCTCGGCGCGGCGCTGATGGCGGCGCTGCCACCGCTCTTCGCCCTGCTCATCGCCAAGCGTGCCGGGCGCGGGGCCGACCCGGCCCGGGTCCGCTGGCTGCGCGCGGCCGGCTGGTCCGCGTTCGCCGCGTGCGTCGCGTTCGCGGCGGTGAACGGGCCGGCGATGCTGCTCGGCCAGGGCCTCCTCCCGTTCGCGGGCCTGGCCGAGCGGGTTCTGCTGGCGCTCGTGCTCGTCGTAGTCGGGCTCTGCGCCTGGGTGCTCGAAGGGGAGGAGCGGTCCTGATGGACCTGATGGCCATGATCGAGAACGCGATGACCTCTCCGGTCATCTATCTGGCGATCCTCGCGCTGGCGACCCTCGACGCGTTCCTACCGTTCCTGCCGTCGGAGTCGGTCGTCATCGCGGCGGCGGTCTTCGCCGTGTCGGGCATCCCGTCGCTTCCGCTGATCATCGTGCTCGCCGCGCTGGGCGCCTTCGTCGGTGATCACATCGGCTACCTCATCGGGCGCCTGCTGCGCGAGCGCCGTCCGGGCGGCCGCCTGATCCGCGCCGCCGACAGGATCGCCCCGCACCTGCACCGCCGGGGCGGTGCCCTGATCGTCGCAGGCCGGTTCGTCCCCGGCGGCCGCACCGCGATCGTGACCGCCAGCGGTGCCACCGGCTACCCGCTTACCCGCTTCACTTTCTTCACCGCCATCGCCGCCGTCACCTGGGCCGGCTATTCCGGCCTGATCGGCTACCTCGGCGGCGTCGCCTTCGAATCCAACTCGACGCTGGGCCTGACGGTCGGCCTCGGTCTCGCCCTGTCCATCACCGCGCTCGGCGAACTCGTCCGCCACGTGTCGCGCCGCCGCCGGGCGGCGGGTTCCTGGTCGCCTTCGGCGCTCAGCGCACCGCGCCGTCCTACCCGGCGGTGCGGGGCGCTATCCGGGCGGGCGGGGCCGCGGTCGGAAGGTCGACCCGGAGCAGCGCGCCACCGCGTGCGGAGCGGGCGACGGTGGCCCGGCCGCCGTGGGCGTTGACGACCCGCTGCACGATCGACAGCCCAAGCCCGGATCCGGGCAACGCCCGGGCACTCTCGGCACGGTAGAAACGGTCGAAAACCCGCGGGGCGTCGGCGGCGTCGATGCCCGGACCGGCGTCGTCGACCTCGAGCCTCGCCGACGCGCCCTCGGCGCCGAGCCGGACCTGGACCGGCTGGTCCGCGGGGGACCACTTCCCGGCGTTGTCGATGAGGTTGAGCACCGCCCGGTGGAGCGCGGCGGGACGCCCGCTCACCCACACGGAGGTGAGGTCGAGGGCGATCTCGATGTCCGGCACGCGGGAACGCGCCTGGGCCGCGGCGGCCATCACCACGTCGGCAAGGTCGAGCAGCTCGGTGTTTTCGTCGCTGACGTCACCGCGTGCCAGGTCGGTCAGCTCGGCGGCAAGGGTGCTCAACTCGGCCACCTGGGCGCCGAGATCGTTGAGCAGCCGGGTCCGGCTCTCCGCCGAGAGGGCGGTGTCGAGGGTGCCGCGCCGGTCGAGCCGGATCAGCAGCTCGATGTTGAGGCGCAGGCTGGTGAGCGGGGTCTTGAGCTCGTGGGCGGCATCCTCGGCGAGCAGCCGCTGGGCCCGCCGGGAGTCCCGGAGCGCGGCGAGCATGTCGTTGATCGACTGGATCAGCCGCCGGATCTCCCCACCGCCCTCGTCCGGGATGTCGGCGTCGAGATCCCGGGTGTGCGCGACACGTACCGCGGCGGCGGTCAGCCGGTCGATCGGTGCCAGCCCGGTCCGCGCCACGGTCCGCCCGACAAGGGCGCCACCGACCACGCAGAGCAGCCCGATCACCAACATGCCAAACCCGAACTGGTTGACCGGGCTGTCGTCGACGACGCGGGCCACCTGGACCGCGCCGTCGCCCGCCCGCAACGTGTAGACGAGGTAACCGTCCTCGTCGCTGTCGTTCGACTCCATCAGGTCGGCCGACGCGCCCTGCGCCACGCGCCCGGCGTGCTCGCTGACCGGGGGCAGCGCGGGTTGGCCGGCCGGTGTCCGGGTCGAGCCGTCCGGCAGGATGACCCGCACCAGCCGACCGGATCCGGAATACGGCGGTAGCGGAACCTGCGCCAGACCGCCGCGCTCCGTGTCCGTCGCCAGGACGCGGGCGTCGGCGCGCAGCTGATTCTCGACGCTCTCCCGCAGCTGCCAGTCCAGCAGCTCGCTGGCCACCTGGAAGGACACGAACACACTGACCGCGATGGCCGTCGCCGCGATCACCGTCAGCCTGGTTCGCAGGGACCGCCGGCGCCACCATCGGGTCAGCCGGCGCGGTTCCCGGCCGGCGGGCCTGCTCACGGAGGAGTCTCCCGCAACGTGTATCCCAGGCCGCGCAGCGTGTAGATCAATCGCGGCTCACCCTCGGCCTCCAGCTTGCGGCGCAGGTAGCTCACGTACACCTGAAGGTTGTTGGCGGTGGCGCTCATGTCGAAGCCCCAGATCGCCTCGAAGAGCGCGTCGCGGGTCAACACCCGGGTCGCGTTGCGCACAAGGACCTCCAGGAGGGAGAACTCGGTCCGGGTCAGCCGCAGCGGCCGCTCGCCTCGCCACGCCTCGAACCTGTCGGGATCGACCCGCACATCGGCGAACGACAGGATCTGCGACTCCCCGTCGCCCGGCGTGCGCCGCCGCAGCAGAGCCCGCACCCGGGCCAGCAACTCCTCGGTGGCGAACGGCTTGGGCAGGTAGTCATCGGCACCCGCGTCCAGCCCCGCGACCCGGTCGGAAACCTGGTCACGGGCGGTCAGCATCAGCACCGGCAGATCCTGACCCGCGGCCCGCAACCGCCGGCAGGTCTCCAACCCGCCGAGGCGGGGCATCATCACATCGAGGATCAGCAGGTCCAGCGAGTCACCGCCGGCCCCGCCAACCCCGTCGAGCACGGCGAGACCGTTGGTGACGCTGGTGGTCTCGTAACCCTCGACCTGGAGCACCCGCTCCAGCGACTCACGGATGGCCGCGTCATCATCCGCGATCATGATCCGCACGCCGACCCGCCCCCCTTTTAGTCGATGCCTGGCTGCCTATTGTCCAAGATCAAGCTGAGACCAGGATTAGCGCTTCTAGTCACCGCCGTGAAGCAGATCATGTCCACAGGTTCAGTGACCCCAGACTTCGCCTAGTAAGTCCTGACCCCTGCTCAATGGTCGTAGGCGATCAGTGATCGGGGGACGGGTTGGCCGGTGCTGCGGTTGCTTCGGGCGATGCGGGCGCCCGTGAGATCACCAGGACGCTTTGCGAACCCCGGGCAGCTCGCCGCGCAGGGCCAACTCGCGGAACCGGACCCGGGACAGTCCGAACCGGCTCAACACCCCACGTGGGCGGCCATCGATCTGGTCGCGTACGCGCAGTCGCACCGGGCTGGAGTCACGCGGCAGCCGGCCGAGTCGGCGGACGGCGTCGGCGCGTACCTCCGGGTCGGTGTCCGGGTGGGCGATCAGCCGCTTCAGCCCGGTCCGCGCCTCGGCGTGCCGGGCGACCAGTTCCTCCCGGCGGGCCTGCCGGTTGACCAGGCTCTTCTTGGCCATCAGCGTGCCTCGCGGAACTCGACGTGCCGGCGCACGATCGGGTCGTACTTGCGCAGGGTCAGCCGGTCGGGGTCGTTGCGGCGGTTCTTGCGGGTCACGTACGTGTAGCCGGTGCCGGCGGTGCTGCGCAGCCGCACGATCGGCCGGACGTCGGTCTGGCGGGCCATCAGAGCTTCACTCCCCGGCTACGCAGCTCGGCGACGACCTTCTCGATGCCCTTGCGGTCCACGGCCTTCAACGCCTTCGCCGTCAGGGTGAGGCTGACCCACCGCCGTTCCGACGGCAGCCAGTAACGGTGGTTCTGCAGGTTCGGATTCCACCGGCGGCGGGTGCGCCGGTGGGAGTGGGACACGGCGTTGCCGAAACTCGGCTTCGCACCGGTGACGTCGCAACGTCTGGACACAGTGATGACTCCTCACACAACACGATGATGGTAACGAGAACGGTTTTCAGTCTTACATCAGTCGTTCGGCCACATCCGCGCCGGGTCCTCGACGACTTCGACGGCACAGTCAGTGCCCAGGCGGTAGCCGACACCGCGCAGCGTCGTCACCACCGGCACGTCGGTGCCGATCTTGGCGCGCAGCCGCCGGATGTGGACGTCCACGCTTCGCGGCCCCGTGTACGGCTGCCCCCACGCCTGGTCGAGCAGTTGCTGTCGGGTGAATACCTGACGTGGATGTTGAGCCAGACAGAGCAGCAGGTCGTACTCCCGACGGGTCAACACGATCGCGGTGCGGTCGCGGTAGACCGCCCGCGCTCGCGGATCGATGCGCAGATGAAGGCCCGACCCTCGCACCGGCGGCGACACCGGTCCCGAATCGCCACCCAGGAAAGCCAGCAGAGCAGCGAGCCGATCGACGCCCTCAGCACTGCCGCCCGGGTCGAGCGTGAAGTGGACCGTGACGGTAAGGACGTCACCGCCCCGCTCCGCCCCTGCCGCACCCACCGGCACACCCCTGTTCACTTCGACGACCCGCATGCGCTTATAATGACAATCGTTTTCAATTGTGTCGAGAGGAAGCTCATGTCGTCGTCACCACAGGCCCCGACCCGTGCCAGGACAGCGGACTCCGACACCCGCCCGTCACTGACCGTGCTGTCCGGGTTCTGGCCAGCGGCGACCTTCGCCGTCGCCCGGGCGCTGCTCGCCGCCGACACCTCGCTGCTGCTGGTGCGGCACGACCTCACCGGCATCCGCGACGGCGTCGTCCGGCGGGTGGTCCGCACCGGCGCCGGCCTCGTCGAAGACGAGCAGGTCACGCTGCGACACGGCTGCGCCTCCTGCACCCTGCGCGAAGACGTGCTGCCCACCCTCGTCCGGCTCACCCGCACGCACCCCGGCCAGGACCTGGTGCTGATGCTGCCCGAGGTGGTCGAACCGGAAGCCGTCGCCGCCGCCTGCGCCCACTGCCTCGTCGACGGCGCACCGATCACCGACCTGATCCGGGTCGACTCCTACGTCACCGTCCTCGACGCCGAGCACCTGCTCGACAGCTTGGCCAGTACCGACGACCTCATCGCGCTCGGCATCCAGGCCGCCGACGACGACCACCGCGCGCTCGCCGATGTCATCGTCCGGCAGATCGAGTACGCGGACACCCTCGTCCTCTGGGGACAGTCCTGCGACGGGGAGTTCGACACCGGCCGGATGGCCGTCCTCCTGCACCGGATGGCGCCCTGGGCGACCCACCTGCGCGTCGACGGCGACCTCGTCGACGCCAGCGCGCTGACCCGCCAACTGCGCCACACCCACCGACACCGGCCGGAAACTCCCGGCATGCTCGCCCGCGGTCTGCAGGGCTACACCCTCGGCGCACACGAGCCCGAGCCCGACTGCGGAGTCGTCTCCGCCGTCTTCCGCGCCCGCCGCCCGTTCCACCCCCAGCGCCTGCACGACGTCCTGGAAGACGTGAACGCCGAGATGATCCGCTCTCGGGGTCACCTCTGGCTGGCCAGTCAGCCCGACACCGTGGTGGCCTGGGAGTTCGCCGGCGGCGGCCTGGCGATGGGATCCCTCGGACACTGGCTGGTGAGCCTGCCCGAAGACCGCTGGGAATACGTCGAGGACCAGCGCCGCCTCGCCGCCGCCCTCGACTGGGACCCCTACTACGGCGACCGCCACCAGCACCTGGTCTTCATCGGCCTCGACACCGACCCCGTCGACCTGCACCGCACCCTCTCCAACTGCCTGCTCACCGACGCCGAACTCGCCGACGGCGAAGAAACCTGGCGCACCTACCCCGACCCGTTCGCCGGCTGCTTCCCCCTCGGGGCGGATGAGCTGACCGACGCCGATACCGAAGGAGCACGACCCGCATGAAGCCCGGCATCCACCCCGAATACCGTCCCGTCGTCTACCGCGACAAGAGCGCCGACTACGCCTTCCTGACCCGCTCCACCGCCACCAGCGACCAGACCGTCGAATGGAACGACGGCAACACCTACCCCGTCATCGACGTGGAGATCTCCGCCGCCAGTCACCCCTTCTGGACCGGCAAGCAGCGCCTGCTCGACACCGAAGGCCGTGTCGAGAAGTTCCGCAACAAGTACGCCCGCCGCGGACCACAGGGCAGATGAGCACCGACCGCCAGGTCGACTGGGCCAAGCTGGCGCCACAACTGGCTGACGCCGCACGGCGGGACCGGGCCTGGTACCTGATGACCGCCCGCGAGCTGGTCGCCCCCGGTGACCGGCTCGCGGTCGACATCGGCTGCGGCGGAATGGCCCGAATGATGACCTGCGGCCGGGTTGTCGCGGTGGACGCACATCCGGCCGTCGTTGACGCTGCCCGCGACCACATGTTCCGGCTCTCCGCCCGCAGCGTGCGCTGCGATGCCGGCCCGCAGCACCTCGTTCTCCAAGGCCACGAGGGCCCTTACGGGCCTTTCCGCCTCCACCTCGAACATTGCCATGTCTGCCCCCAGGACGGAAACTTCGCCAGCATTTCTGATGACCTGCCGCAACTGTGATCACTTTGGGTGACGCCCAATTCGGAATTATTGGATGGCCGACACGACTTGTTCGTCACCGATCGATGCGGGCTGGGGCAGGTTCGCGAGATTCTTCGACACCATCCCCTCTTCCCTCGTTGGTCCGGGGCAGTTACCGTTCCTCACTCATGAACACCGAATCGGGGAGGAAAGAGTGGAGAGCCGCATCGCTCTGATCACCGGCGGGGCGCGCGGGATCGGCCGGGCGATCGCCGTGCGGCTCGCCGAGGACGGCTACGACGTGGGCTTCTGTTACCAGTCGGCCGGCGCCGCCGCCGAGAAGACGGCCGCCGAGGTGCGGGAACGGGGCGTACGCGTCCTGCACCGGCCGTCCGACGTGACCGACCGGGCGGCGGTGGGTGACTTCGTGGCGAACGTACGCACCACGCTGGGGCCGCCCACCGTGATCGTGAACTCGGCCGGGATCATCCGGGACACGTACCTCGCCCTGATGGCCGACGAGCAGTGGGACGCGGTGCTGGACACGAACCTGAACGGCGCGTACAACGTGTGCCGCGCCGTGGTGCGCGACCTCATCCGCCGCAAGGCCGGCTCGATCGTCAACATCTCGTCGACCGCCGGCGTGTACGGGGCGGCCGCCCAGGCGAACTACAGCGCCGCCAAGGCCGGGATCAACGGGATGAGCCTGGCCCTCGCCAAGGAGCTCGGACGCCATAAGATCCGGGTCAACGCGGTGGCGCCGGGCTTCGTGGAGACCGACATGACTGCCGGCCTCGACGACAGGATCCGTCGGGACGCGCTGGCCGCGGTGCCGCTCGGTCGCTTCGGCCGACCCGAGGACGTCGCCGAGCTGGTGGCTTTCCTCGCCTCCGACCGGGCTTCCTACATCACCGGGCAGGTGATCCAGGTGAACGGCGGATTGATCGGCTGACCGCCCCGGCCGGCGCCGACGTCACCGTCGGCGCCGATCGGGTACGAGTTCCGGCGCGTCGGACGTCGACGGCGGCCGCGGCGGGGAGAAGGTCATCCGCAGCGGCCAGCCGATGAACCAGACCAGGGTGACGACAGTGGCCTGGACCGTGTAGCCGTAGATCGCCAGGTTCGGTGGCTGACCCCCGGAGGTCAGCGCCCGCAGACCCGTCACCAGGTCGTCCAAACCATGGCCGGACACCACCGCGAGCAGCGCGGTCACCGCGCAGGTGATGATCCAGGCCAGGAAGCAACGGAGCCACGCGCGCCATTCGTACCGTACCCGGGCCGCGCCGTACTTCGGCGGCTTGACGGGCCGTGGGCCACCGGCGAACCGATGGACGAACCAGCCGTCCGCCCGGCGGACCAGATCCGGCCCGAACGCGACGCTGAACCCCAGGTAGAGCGCGGCCAGCCCGTGCGTGGCGTCGATCGGAGAGCCATTGCGCAGGTCGATGACCGACGCCGTGATCAGGATCAGGTCGGTGACCGGTACGCAGAACAGCAGGAACCCACCAAGCCGCTTGAGGCGCAGCACGTACCGGGCGAAGAGGCCGGCGGCGAGGATGGCCCAGAAGCCGATCTCACACGCGACGATGATGGCGACGATCATCGGACCCAGACCTCCTCCGGGCGCTGGGTATCCGCCGCGGCGCGCCCACCGGGCACGTCACCGATCGCGTGCACCCCGCCGTCGACGTGGATGATCTCCCCCGTGGTAGCCGGCAGCCAGTCGGACAGCAGGGTCACGCAGCTCCTGGCCACCGGTTCGAAGTCGGTCGGGTCCCAGCCCAGCGGCGCCTGCTCGTGCCAGCCCTGCGCCTGCCGGGTGAAGCCGTCGACTCCGTCCGCGCCGATGCCCACGGCCGCCATGGTGCGCAGCGGCCCGGCCGCCACCAGGTTCACCCGGATGCCCTGGCCGCCCAGGTAGGAGGCCAGGTACCGGGAGCACGACTCGAGGCCGGCCTTCGCGACGCCCATCCAGTCGTACTGGCTCCAGGCCCGGCTCGCGTCGAAGTCCAGGCCGACGATGGAGCCGCCCGGCCCCATCAGCGGCAGCACCGCCCGGGTCACCGCCTGCAGCGAGTACGCCGACACGTGCACCGCCGCGGCCACGTCCGCCCACCTGGTCCGCAGGAACGAGCCGCCCAGTGCGCCGGCCGGCGCGTGTGCCACGGAGTGCAGGACACCGTGTACGGCCCCGACGTGTTCACCGAGCCGGGCGGCCAGCGTGTCGAGGTGTTCCTCGTTGGTGACGTCGAGCTCGACCACCGGCGCCGGGGCCGGCAGCCGCCGGGCCAGACGCTCCACCAGACCGACCCGCCCGAAGGCCGACAGAACGACTGTCGCGCCCTGTTCCTGAGCCGTCCGGGCCACCTGATAGGCGATGGAGTTCGGCGCTATGACGCCGGTCACCAGAATGTTCTTCCCGTCGAGAATTCCCATTACCCCCGCCTTTGGAATGATGCCTTCGCCAATTGCCCTGAGGTACTCTCCGGACAACCGTCCAGAGAGGAACCGAATCATGATTCTGCTCGATGTGGTAGCCGTCTTCCTCCTCCTGCAAGGTTTCGGATCGCTGGCCCAGAGACTATTCGGGCAGAACACCGAGGAAAGCTTCTTCATCGTCAACAAAGTGCCTGAGCTGCAGCCGTTCGCCAGCATTGCTCTGGGCGTGGCAGGACTGGCTCTGCTGTTCATGAGCAGCCTTATCCGGAAGGCCCGGAAGAGAAGCAACGGCAATTCCCGCTGATCGATGGCGTGGGACGGGAGAGGTCAGGGAACCGGCTGGCCGATCCCGTCCCAGCGCTCACCGGCCATCGCCTCGTCGACGAGCGCGCCGACCACCTCCGCGCACCGCTCCTGCAGATAGAAATGGCCGCCCGGAAACACTCGCTCGCCCCGGTAGTGCAGCGTCCGGTCGGCCCAGGCCGCCGCTTCCTCGGCGGTGACGTCCTCATCGCCGTCACTACGGAAGACCGTGATCGGCGTCCGCAGCCGCTGGCCGGCCGGCGACTGGTAGGTCTCGATGACCCGGTAGTCCGCACGGATCATCGGCAGCAGCAGGTCACGCAGATCCGCGTCGGCACGCAGCAGGCTGCTGCCCGCGGCGCCGATCCGGTCGATGTCGGCGAGCAGTTCTTCGTCGGCTGCCAGGTGCAGGGACTTGGGTTTCCGGCGGTGCGGCGCCGGCTGCCCGGAGACGACGAGCCCCTCCCCCACCACGCCGGCCCGCTCGAGACGGACGGTCGTCTCGTAGCCGAGGGCGGCGCCCATACTGTGCCCGAACAGCATCACCGGCCCGGTGACCACCGGTAGGACCGCCGCGGCGACGGCGTCGGCCATCTCCGCCATGCTGGTGACGCACGGCTCGGTGAGCCGCTCCTCCCGGCCGGGGTACTGCACGGTGTGCAGCCGGATGCGCGTCGGCAGGAGGTCAGGCCAGAGCCGGAAGAAGCTGGCCGAGCCGCCGGCGTGCGGAAAGCAGATCAGATCGAGGTCGGCCGGTTCCTGGCGAGTCCGGGTGCGTATCCATCGGGACACGAATCCACCTCCTGGTGCGGTGACGACTGCTGGTCGTTCAGGTCCGTGAGGTCCATTTCCTGAACCAGGATCGCGGCCTGGACCCGGGACCGCAGATTCAGCTTGGTGAGCACTTTGGACACGTGCGACTTGACCGTGGTCTCGCCGATGAAGAGCTGGGCGCCGATCTGCGCGTTGGACAGCCCCCGCCCCAGGCAGATCAGCACCTCCCGCTCACGGTTGGTGAGCTCGTCGAGGTTGACGGCGGGCTTGGCCGGCGGCAGCGGCCCGCCACTCGACGCGAAGGTGGAGATCAGTTTGCGGGTGATCTCCGGGGCCAGCACGCCGTCGCCGGCCGCCACCACCCGGACCGCGTCGATCAGGGGGCCGGCCTCGACCGACTTCAGCAGGAACCCGGCCGCGCCGGCCCGCAGCGCGCCGTAGACGTACTCGTCCAGATCGAAGGTGGTGAGGATGAGGACCTCGCACAGGCTTTCCGCGATCACGGTCCGGGTGGCTGTGATGCCGTTCATCCCCGGCATCCGGATGTCCATCAGCATCACGTCGGGTCGGCAGGACCGGGCCTGCGCGATCGCTTCCGCCCCGTCGGCCGCCTCGCCCACCACCTCGATGCCCGGCGCGTTGCCGAGGATCAGCGCGATGCCGGCCCGCACCGAGCCGTGGTCGTCGGCGACCACCACCTTGATCGTCACGACTCGCTCCCGGTGGCCGGCAGGACGGCGCGCACCAGCCAGGACCCCCCTCGGGGACCGGCCGAGAAGGTGCCACCCACGACGGTGGCCCGTTCCCGCATGTTCAGCAGCCCGTTGTGCCCGATCTCGGGAACCGGGGCCGCGGCGGGCAGGCGCCCGGGGAGATCGTTGGTCACTTCCACGATCAGCTTGTCGGTCTCGTGCCGGATGTCGACCCGGGCCTTTGCCTGCGGAGCGTGTTTCAACACGTTGATCAGCGCCTCCTGGGTGACGCGGTACGCGGTCAGGTCGACGGCCGCAGGTAACGGTGCGTCATCGTCCAGTTGACAGTCAACCTCGAGCTGCATGCCGCTGGCCCGCACCGACTCCACCATCCGCGGCAGGTCGGAGAGCCCGGTCGGTGCCTCGGTCTCGTCGGCACCCGTCCCGTCCGCCCGAAGTAGACGGATCATGGAGCCCATCTCTTCGAGCGCTTGGACGCTGTTCTGCCGCACCGACGCCAGCACCCGGCGCACGATCACCGGATCCTCTCCGTTCATGGAGAGCACGGCCTCGGACTGGATCGCGATCGAGGAGAGGTGCCCGGCGATGATGTCGTGGAGGTCGCGGGCCATCCGGGCGCGTTCGGCCGCGATGGCCGCCGAACGGTCGAGCCGCGCGATCTTCGCGAGCTGGCGTGCGTTGGCACGCTCCACCTCGGCGATGTTGCGATGCTGCCGCACGTTCGTCGCCCACCAGATCGGTATGACGATGAACGGCAGGGCGGTGACCGAGCCCATCAGCGGCTGCCGCCAGTCCTGCTGCATCAGGAACGAGGCCACGACCACGACGAGCAGGCCGCCCGCCGCGATCGGCGCCATGTCGCGGTGCAGCCGGGCCGGGCCGTAGAGCGTGGCGGCGTAGAGCAGATCGGCGAAGACCAGCAGCACCGGGATGCTCGGGCCGTGGATGGTGTCGGCAGTCACGATCACCGCGCCCAGGACGAGCGCGACCACCGGAGCCTTGCGCCGCAGCAGCTCGGTGGCGCAGATGGCGATGAACAGACCGACCCGCATCCACATCGGAGCGGGGTCGGTGGAGCCGCTCACGTAGAGCGGGTAGAGGTCGGCGATGTAGAGCAGCGCGCCCGTCGCGATCGAACCCACGACGATCAGCAGGTCACGGTCTTCCGCCCGCAGGGTGCCCAGGCGCATCACGCCGGGACCCCGCTCGTCACCGGGGACCGGACGGCCACGGAGCGCCGGCCGGCACGGCCACAGTAAGTCCCCGAATACACGAAAGCGACGTTAGCACGCATTAACGGAACTCACATCCTACTAATTGATGAGACGATCTCATTCCGCCTGCGGATGGCCTGCCCGGAAATCTGCGGAACACTTGCCGGACCTTGAAAATCCGCACGCCTATACCGAGAGGAGTCATTCCATGAACTCGGAGAAGCGGGACGACAACAAATGGGCGCCGTGGTGGCTCTACGTTGCCGTCATCGCCGGAGGCTCCTTTGTGAAGTCACTTCTGGTCCCAGACCTGCCAGTCCTGCTGAACGGTCTGCTCACCCTTACGCTCGGCGGATTCCTGTTCCTGGTCATCACCGTGGCGTACCGCAGTATGAAGAGCGCCGGTCAACAACGGCACTGAACGCCCCGCCCCAGCCCCCCCGTCTGGGAGCAGGCGCAGGAAGCAGGCGTCTCCGTGACGCCTGCTTCTTGCGTTCGGCTCACGTGCCGTGACGCCGGGATCGCCGGCACCTCCCCGTACTCACTGCCCCGCCGCCTCACCGCGCGGCCGCACGGCGGAAGGCCCGGAGGCTCAGCGGCACGAAGACCGCGATGATGACCCCCGAGCACAGCACCGAGTAGAGCGCCGCATTCTCGGCCGGCCAACCCGTCATCCGCTCCACGCCGACCGGATTCGCATTCCCGAAGAGATCACGCGAGGCATTGATGACAGCCGTAACCGGGTTCCATTCCGCGAGGATTCGCAACAATGGCGGCATCGAGCGCTCCGGAACGAAGGCACTGGACACGAAGGTGAGCGGGCTCAACCAGATCAGCCCGGCACTCTGCGCCACTTCCGGGTTGGGTGAGAGCAGCCCGACCAGCGCGCCGATCCAGGACATCGCCAGCGCGAAGAGCAGCAGCAGCAGATAGGCGAACAGGACGTCCAGCAGGCTGCCGCGGACGCGCCAGCCGATCGCCGCGCCACAGAGCGTCATCACCACCAGCGCCACCACGCTGACCGCCAGATCCGAACTGGTCCGTCCGATCAGCACCGCACTCGGCGAGATGGGCAGTGAACGGAACCGGTCGATCATGCCGCTGTTCAGGTCGGAGGCCAGACCCACGACGGTGAAGGCGGAGTTGAAGGCCAACGTCTGCGCGAGGATTCCGGCCAGCAGGAACTCTCGGTAGGCCGGCCCGCCGAGGAGCCCGCCGAAGAGGAAGCCGAACAGGGCCACGAACATGATCGGCTGAAGGACCGCGGCGAAGATCCAATCCTGGGTACGCCGTACGTTGAGCAGGTTGCGCCAGGCCACCATGGACGCGTCGGTCAGGCCTTTGGTCAGCACGGTCATCGGCGGAACCATCGCTTCCGGTGGGGGCCGGCCGGATTCGGCGTGTCTGCGACATCATGCTCGGTGAGCATGAGGAAGACGTCGTCCAGCCGCGGCCGGTGCAACGACACCTCGACGACCTTGACGGCGCGGGCCTCGAGCCGATCGAGGACCTCGACCACGACCTTCGTCCCGCCGACGACGAGTACGTGAACGCGGCGCATCCGGGCTTCGACGACCGGCTCCCCCGCGCCGAGTTCGGCGAGGATCTCGGCCAGCGGCTCGACTCCCGCCGGGTCGGCGACCACCACGTCCAAGCGCTCGCCGCCGACCTTCGCCTTCAGCTCATCGGCGGTGCCGTGCTCCACCACCCGCCCCCGGTCGATCACCGTGATCTCGTTCGCCAGTTGGTCGGCCTCCTCGAGGTACTGGGTGGTCAACAGCACCGAGGTGCCGTCGTCCACCAATTCGCGGACCATGTCCCAGGTGTCCAGCCGGGATCGCGGGTCCAGCCCGGTGGTCGGCTCGTCGAGCACCACCACCGCCGGCCGGGCGACCAGGGCGCCAGCCAGATCCAGCCGGCGCCGCATCCCGCCGGAGTAGGTCTTCGACACCCGGTCACGGGCCGATTCGAGCCGGAACCGGTGCACCAGTTCGTCCGCCCGGTCCCGGGCGGCCCGCCGGCTCAGCCCGTAGAGCCGGCCGACCAGGTAGAGGTTCTCGAAGCCGGTGAGATTCTTGTCGACCGCCGCGTACTGGCCGGACACGCCGATCGAGCGGCGTACCCCGGCGACGTCCGAGACAAGGTCGTGTCCGGCGACCCGGGCCCAGCCGGCGTCGGCTTCCAGCAGCGTGGTCAGGATCCGTACCGTCGTGGTCTTGCCGGCACCGTTCGGCCCGAGCAGGGCCAGCACCGCACCCCGGGGCAGGACCACGTCGATGCCGTCCAGTGCGCGGTGCCCGCCGAAGTCCTTGACGAGGCCACGGGCCTCGATGGCCGGCTCGTCCATGTCCGCTTGGTTCATTCGTCATCCCTCGTCGCGCGGTGTATCGGTGGTGACGGACGACCGGACGCGGCGGCCCCGGAGGGCGGGCCGCCGCGTCCGGCACCCACCTAGGCCGAGACGACGTAGCCGTCGCCGGCCCGGTGCGACCGGGAGCGCCGGAGATCCGCCAGCACGAAGGTGCGCTGGAGCCAGCGGTCACGGCCGTCGTAGCGCGGGGTGAACGCCGACCGGCCGTGCACGGTGACCCGGTTGTCGACGATGGCCAGGTCGCCGGGACGCAACCGGATCGCCATGTGCAGGTCCTCGAACCACTTGGAGAGCTCTCGCAACGCCGCCTCGGCGTCGCCGTCGAGCGGCACGGTCGCCGCCTCGTCGATCCGCAGATCCGGGTCGGCGGGATCACCGGAGAGCACCGCGTGCGGCTCCGCGGCCCCGGACGCCCCGCCGAACGACGGCGGCGCCGCCGTGACGAACCGCGGCGAGCGCAGCACCTCCAGCGCCTCCTCGCTGAGCTTCGGCAGTAGCTGCCGGGAGCAGACCAGGCGGAGTTCTGCGATCTTCTCGTGGTCCGACCGGACGCACAGCAGCTTGACGAAGTCCGGCCGGTGGGGGTGGAAGGCGTTCTCGGTGTGGAAGGTCAGGTGCACTGAGCCAGCGTTGCCCTGCACGTCCTCCCGGCCGGGTACCGGGACGACGTTCTGCACCAGCGCGCCGGCCTTCTCCGGACGGAACGCCGCCGGATCGCCCAGACCGTGCGCGACCAACATCAGCGCGGTCGCCGACACGGTTGCCTTGCGCAGCACCGAGTTGTCCTCGGTCGGGGTGGCCGGCAGGTTCTCGTCCAGCGGGAGGTTGCGCAGCAGCAGCGCGCCGCCGGGCCCCGAGTCGCGGCGGAACTCACGCAGCGTCCGGCGCAACCCGGCCGGCGCGTCCTCCCAGGCGGTCCGAGCCGACGCCACCCACTCCGGCGAGTCGATGTCGCCGTCGTGTAGAGCCCGAACCTTCCGGCACAGACTGCCGAACTCCCGGTTCTCCTTGGATTCCAGAATCGCCACGGTCAGGGGGCCGCCGTTGTTCTCGTAACGCATGTTCTCCGTCTCCCCGCTCGAAGAGTGTCGGTCGTCAGTTCGGAGCGCTCGCCGCGATCAGGCTGTTCGGCCGCATGTCGGTCCAGTTCTCCTCGACGTAGGCGAGGCAGGACTCGCGGGTGCCGGGGCCGAAGGTGATCTGCCAGCCGGCGGGCACCTCGACGAAATCGGGCCACAGTGAGTGCTGACCCTCGTGGTTGACAAGCACCAGGAAGGTGTTCTCGGCGTTGTCGAAGGGGTTGGTCATCGCTGGTCCTCCTTGTCGTGGGCCGTGGCCTTGTTGACGGCCACGGCGACCGCGCCGAGTACCTCCCGGCGGGTCATGTCGGCGTGCGCGAAGTCGACCGTGCGGACGTCGATGTCCCCGGTCACGTAGGGCAGCCAGCGGTCGGGCGTGTGCTCCGGGCCGTGTGCCGCGTCCCTGGCCTGGAAGAAGAGCAGATCACCGGGGTACACGCCGGGGGTGTGCTCCAGCACTGCCCGGGTGGTGGCGAGGAAGGTCTCCAGCACCCCGCGGGCCACGTCCGCGGCGACCGCTTCGTCGAGGCCGAGTTCCCGGCGTACCAGGTCGAGCACCCGTGCCCGACCGTCCGGCCGGTCGAGGTCGGCGACGGTGAGGCCGGTGCCGCCGAACGCGCTGTCGAAGACCTCGGCCCGGCTGACCGGCCCGGTCCGCTCGGGCGGATACGCGTCCAGCAGAACGAGCAGCTCGGTCTCGCCGCCGAGCACGACAGCGACCTCGTGCGCCAGGTGGCCGCCGGCCGACCAGCCGAGCAGCCGGTACGGACCGTGCGGGCGCACGGCCCGGATGCGCTCGGCATAGTGCTCGGCGAGGCTGCCGATCGTCTCGTACCCCGAGAGGTCCGGCGCGTTCAGCCCGAAGACCGGCAGGTCGTCGTCGAGCTCATCGAGCATCCCGGCGTAACAGGAGCTCAATCCAGCCGCGGGCGGCAGACAGAAAAGCGGAGGCCGGTCGCCGCCGGGACGCAGCGGCAGGACACCGTCACCGCCGGCGCCGATGTGGTGTACGAGAGCCGCCGGGGTCCGCGCCTCGAAGACGGCACGCAGTGGCACCTCGACGCCCAGCGCCGTACGCACCGCGCCGACCAACCGCGCCGCCAGCAACGAGTGGCCGCCGAGCGCGAAGAAGTCGTCCTCGGGACTGACCGTGTCGAGGCCGAGCACCTCGGCGAAGGCCGCGCACAGCCGGCTCTCGATGAGTGAGGCGGCGGCCCGGCCGCCTCGGCTGCCGCGGTCGGGGGCGGGCAGCGCGCGCCGGTCCAGTTTGCCGCTGGCGGTCACCGGCAGCCGGTCCAGGTGGACGAACGCGGCGGGCACCATGACCGACGGTAGCGAGGCGGACAGGTGGGCGGCGAGGTCCGCGTCCCGCGGCGCGATGCCGTCCTCGGCCACCACGTAGGCGACGAGCAGCCCGTCGGTGACCAGCACGGCGCACTGTCGGACACGCGGGTGCCGGCTGAGCACCGACTGGATCTCGCCCAGTTCGATGCGCTGGCCGCGGATCTTCACCTGGTCGTCGACGCGGCCCAGGTAGAGCAGGTGCCCGTCGCCGGACCACCGGGCCAGGTCCCCGGTGCGGTACATCCGGGTGCCGGGCGGACCGTACGGGTCGGCGACGAACCGTTCCGCGGTGCGGCCGGGCTGCCCCAGATAGCCGCGGGCGAGTTGCCGGCCGGCCAGGTAGAGCTCCCCCGGCACGCCCGGCGGAACCGGGGCGAGGCGGTCGTCGAGGACGTAGGTGCTGGTGTTCCAGACCGGCCGGCCGATCGGCACGGTGGTCTCGTCGCGGGCGCACGGCCAGGCGGTGACATCCACCGAGGCCTCGGTCGGGCCGTACAGGTTGTGCACCTCGGCGCCGATCAGGTCGAGGCAGTCGTCCTTTGCCGCGACCGGGAGCGCCTCGCCGCTGCAGAGGACGCGCCGCAGCGTGCCCCGGCAGCCCGCCGCGGCCGGCTCGGCGAGGAACACCTCGAGCATCGAGGGCACGAAGTGGACGGCGGTGACGCGGTGCCGCTGAATCTCCCGGGCAAGGTAGGCCGGGTCGCGGTGCCCGCCGGGCCGGGCCATCACCAGGCCGGCCCCGGCCGTCAGCGGCCAGAAGAACTCCCACACCGAGACGTCGAAACCGACCGAGGTCTTCTGCAGCACCCGGTCGGCCGTGGTCAGGCCGTACTCGGCCTGGGTCCAGGCGAGCCGGTTGACGATCCCCCGGTGCGGCACCCCGACGCCCTTCGGCACCCCGGTCGAACCGGAGGTGTAGATGACATAGGCGAGGTCGTCGGGGTGGGTCGGCCGGCGGTCGGCGGCGGTGACCGCCTCACCCCGCGCCGACCAGTCCGCCACGACCGCCTCGTCGTCCAGCACCAGGACCGCCGCAGCGTCGGCGCGCATGACCGCCACCCGTTCGGTCGGCAGGTCCGGGTCGATCGGCAGGTAGGCGGCGCCCGCCTTGAGCACGGCCAGCAGCGCCACGACGAGGTTCACCGAGCGGGGCAGCGCCACCGCGACCACGGTGCCCGGCCCGACGCCCCGCTCGATCAGGTGCCGGGCCACCCGGCCGGCTCGCTCGTGCAGTACGGCGTAGGTGACCGCCTCGTCGCCGGCCACCACGGCGACCGCGTCCGGGGTGCCGGCCGCCTGCTCCTCCAGCAGCACGTCCAGGGTTCGGGCGGGCACCGGGTGGTCGGTGGCGTTCCAGTCGCGCAGCACGCTGTCGCGCTCGCCCGGCTCGATCAGGGCCACGTCGGAGACCGGGCGGTCGGGGTTGGTGGTAACGGCCGTGAGCAGCCGCACGAGCCACCGGCCGAGCCGGGCCGCGGTCTCGTCGCCGACCAGTTCGGGCCGGTGGTCGAGGCGGAGCGACAGGCGTCGGCCGGGAATGCCGATCACGGTGACGGCGTAGTGGGTGGAGTCGCGCGCCTCCATGTCGGTGACCCGTACGCCATCTCCGAGCGGCACCGGGTCACCGGACCCGATCGGGTCGGCCGGATAGTTCTCGAAGACCAGGGTGGTGTCGAACAGCTGTCCGCGGCCGGCCTGGCGCTGGATCTCGGCGAGTGGCGCGAACTGGTGCGGCATGAGATCGGTCTGCCCGCGCTGCACGCTGGTCAGCAGGTCTGCCAGGGTGGTGCCGGGTGACCAGGTGACCCGTACCGGCAGGGTGTTGATGAACAGCCCGATCATGCGTTCCACACCGGGCAGGTCGGCCGGCCGCCCGGCGACGGTGCCGCCGAACACGACATCACGGCGGCCCAGGAGCCGGCCGAGCGCCAGCCCCCAGGCGACCTGGACGACGGTGTTCAGTGTCCAGCCGCGCCCGCGGGCCACGGCGCTGAGCAGCGCGGTGTGCTCCTCGGACAGTTCCACGGTGTGCCTGTGCGGCAGTCGCGGCAGCCCCGGTTCCGAAGTGACGCCGGCCAGCGCCGGTTCGAGGGTTTCGTCGACCACGGCACGCCAGGCGGCCAGCGCGGCCGCACCGTCCTGCCGGGACAGCCAGGCGAGGTAGTCCCGGTAGGGGGCGACCGGGGGCAGGTCGCCGGCCTCGTACCCGACGAAGAACTCCTCCAGCAGCAACGGTATGGACCACCCGTCGAGCAGGATGTGGTGCAGGGTGATCGCGATCCGGTGCCGGCCGGGCAGTCGGTAGAGAGTGAACCGCAGGAGCACGTCCTCGTCGAGGGTGAACCGGCGGCCCCGTTCCTTCTCGTAGTGCGCGGCGAAGTCCTCCTCGCCGGCGACGTCGACGACCTCCCAGGGCACCTCGACCGTGCGGCGGATCACCTGGACCGGCTCGTCGAGGCCCTCGTGCATGAAGACGGCGCGTAGGTTGGCGTGCCGGGCCACCAGGGTCCGCGCCGCCGTGCGCAACCGATCCTCGTGCACCGGCCCGTCCAGCTCGGCGTAGAGCTGCACCGTGTAGAGGTCGAGGCCGTGCGGGTCGTACAGGGTGTGGAACAGCAGGCCCTGTTGCAGCGGGGAGAGCGGCAGGACATCCTCGATCGCGGTGGTCACGACTTCCTCGCAGCCTTGTTCAGCTTCGCCTCGAGCAGATCGATGTTCTGCTGCGACAGCGACACCATGGACAGTTCGGACGGGGTCAGGCCGCCGGCGTCCGGGGTGGCGGCGTGCCGGGCGAGGGCGTCCAGCGCGTCCCCCCACAGCCCGGCGATCTCCGCCACCTCGTCCGGCGTCAGGAGCGCGGCCGGCCAGGTCAGGTCGGCCACCAGCCGGGCTCCTCCGGCGGTCTCCCGGACGAAGGCGTTGACCTCGAGTACGTGGCCGAACGCCAGGGTCGGGTCACCGATGGCGCCGCCCGGCCCGGCGTCCTCACCGCCGGCCAGCCGGCCCAGATAGTTGAAGCCGATCGGGGCGGGGTCCGCCCCGGCCAACCGCTCGGCGGTGGCCGGGTTGAGATACCGCAGCAGGCCCCAGCCGAGCCCGCGGTCGGGCACCGACCGCAATGACTCCTTGACCCGTTTGACGGCCGCTCCGGTCTCGGCGCCGGCCGCGGTCAGGGCGTCCCAGGACAGCGGAGGGACGTCCAGTCGGATCGGATGGATCGCGGTGAACCAGCCGACCGTCCGGGACAGGTCGAGGGTGGGGTCGATGACGTCCTCGTGCCGGCCGTGGCTTTCCAGATCGATCAGCGGGGTACGAACCGCCGCGCCGTGACGCCGGGCCGAGAACTCGCGGACCGCCAGCCCGAACCCGGTCAGCAGCACCTCGTGCGCGGTCAGGCGGTACGCGGCCGGCACCGGGCCGAGCAGCTCCCGGGTCCGGGTCACGTCCAGCTCGAACAGGTACGAGCGGGCGGTGGCCAGGGTGTCCCGCCCGGCGGTCAGTCGGTCGGCGCCGAACCGGGGGCTCTCGCCGCCGACGACGTCCAGCCAGTAGGGCAGCTGACCGGTCCAGCGGCTGCCGGTGGCGGCCTCGGTGAGCTCGGTGGACCACCGGCGTAGCGAGGTCCGTACCGGTTGCGGGGTGGTCGTGCCCGGAGCGGTGCAGGCCTCGGCCAGGTCGGGCAGCAGGATCCGCCACGACACCTCGTCGACCACCAGGTGGTGGGCCAGCACGAGCAGCCGGCCGGGCCCGTCACCCGCGTCGAACCAGACGACCTGCAGCATGACGCCGCGGTACGGGTCCAGCCGCCGCCGGGCGGCCTCGGTCTCCCGTTCCACCAACCCGTCCGGGGCGTTCCGCGCGTCGATCCGAACCACCACGTCACCGGCCGCGACCGAGCCGGGTGGCGGAATCAGCAGTTCCCGGGACTCCAGTCGCGCCCGCAGCGCGTCGTGGTGGTCGAGCAGCGTCTGCACGGCCCCGGTGAGCGTCTCCTCGGTCAGCCCGGCCGGCGCGGTGACCAGGTAGGACTGGTTGAAGCCGTCAATCGTGCCGCCGCCGGCCCCCAGCCAGTGCATCACCGGGGTGAGCTGGACCGGGCCGGTGCCGTCGTCGGTGCTCCCCAGCGGGTCGACCGGGCGCCGGGCGAGGGCCGCGAGCCGGCGCACCGTCCGGTGTTCGAACACCTCGCGTGCCGTGAGCACCAGGCCGGCCTTGCGGGCCCGGCTGACCACCTGGATGGAGAGGATGCTGTCCCCGCCGAGTTCGAAGAAGTCGTCCTCGGCTCCCGGCTCGGACCGGCCGAGAACCTCGGCGAAGACCCCGGCCAGGGCACGCTCCGCAGCGGTCTCCGGCGATCCACCGAGCCCGCCGGTCTCGCGTTCCGGCACCGGCAGGAGTTTGCGGTTCACCTTGCCCGAGCCGGCGAGCGGCAGCGCGTCCAGGATCACGTATGCCGCCGGCACCATGTACTCCGGCATCGCCGCGGTCGCGAGCCGGTTGACCTCGGCCAGGTCCAGGTCGGTGCCGGCGATCAGGTAGGCGACGAGGCGCCGCTCGCCCGGCCGGTCCTGGCGGACCATCGCCACCGCCTGGGTGACGGCCGGATGCCGTTCCAGGACCGCCTCGATCTCGCCCAGTTCGATCCGGAAGCCGCGAAGTTTCACCTGGTCGTCGGCGCGTCCGGCGAACTCCAGCGCCCCACCGGCGACGCGGCGCACCAGGTCGCCGGTCCGGTACATCCGCTCCCCGGGCAGCCCGTACGGATCGGCGACGAACCGTTCGGCGGTCAGGGCGGCCCGTCCGTGATAGCCGCGGGCCAGCCCGGCGCCGGCGATGTAGAGCTCACCGACCGTGCCCGGCGGCACCAGGCCGAGGTAGGGATCCAGGACGTACGCGAACGAGTTGTCCATCGGCAGCCCGATCGGCACGGTCCGAGGCAGGTCGTCCCCCGGCGCGATCGGGTGCCGGGTGGCGTAGGCCGTCCCCTCGGTGGGCCCGTAGACGTTCACCACGGTCAGGTCGGGGCAGGCACGCCGTACCCGCGCCACGGCGTCGGTGGGCGCAGCCTCGCCGCCGGTCCACAGCTCCCGGATGCCGGCGAAGCTGTCCGGCGCCTCCTCGGCGAACAGCCGGAACAGTCCGGTGGTGAGGAAGACCGTGGTGACGTCATGGTGCCGGGCCAGCCGCCGCAGCGTCTCGATCTCGAGTTCGCCGTCCGGAGCGAGCACGATGGTGCCGCCGGTGAGCAGCGGCACCCACTGCTCGTACGTGTTGGCGTCGAAGGCGTGCGACGAGTGCATCAGGACCCGGCGGTGCGCGTCGCCGTAGAACTCCACGCAGGTGGCCAGTTCGACGACGTTCACGTGGGTCACCGCGACGCCCTTCGGCACACCGGTGGAGCCCGACGTGTACATAATGTAGGCGGCCTGGTCGAGCCCGATGCTGACGTCGGGAGCGTGGTCGGCGGCGCCGGCCGGCTGGTCGACCCGCAGCACCGAGGCGGTGACCCGCAGGCCGTCCGGCAGCGTCTCCCGGTCGGTGAGCAACAGCGGCGCCGCGACATCATCGAGGATGAAGTTGAGCCGCTCCAGCGGATAGGAGTCGTGCAGCGGCACGTAGACGCATCCAGCCTTGAGGATACCGAGCACGGCGACCACCAGGTCGGGTGAGCGGCCGAGCAGCGTCGCGATCCGGTCCTCCAGCCGCACCCCGGTGGCGAGCAGCCGGTTGGCCCAGGCGTTGGCCCGGCGGTCGAGTTCCCGGTAGGTCAGCGTGCCCTCGTCGGAGACGATCGCGGGGGCGTCCGGCACGCGCGCCGCCCACTCCTCGAACTGACCGACGATCGTCGTGCCGGCCGGGTGGCTCACGGTGTCGTTCCAGATCCGCAGCTCGTGATCGCGTTCGGACGCGGTGAGCAGATCGGTGTCGTGGATGCCCCGCCCCGGGTCGGTGACCAGGGCGGTCAGTACCCGGGTGAGACGCTGGCCGAGGCTCTCGATGGTGGTGTGGTGGTACAGGTCCCGGGCGTACACGAAATGCCCGGTCAGACCGGCCGGGGCACCGTCGCCGTCGAAGGTTTCCTTGACCTCGATGGTGAGGTCGAATTTGGCTGGGCCGGTGCCGAGGTCGACTGCTTCGACGTGGATGTCGTCGAGTGGTAGGTCGGGGTCGGTGTTGTTCTGCAGGGCGAACATGATTTGGAAGAGGGGGTGTCGGGATAGTGAGCGTTCGGGTTTGAGGTCGTCGACCAGGCGGTCGAAGGGCAGGTCCTGGTGGGCGAGCGCGGCCAGGTTGGTGTGGCGTACCTGGTGGAGCAGGTCGGTGTAGGTGGGGTTGGCGCTGGTGTCGGTGCGTAGTACGAGGGTGTTGACGAAGAGGCCGACGAGGTCGTCGAGGGCGGTGTCGGTGCGGCCGGCGACGGGGGTGCCGATGACGATGTCGGTGCCGGCGCCGAGGCGGGTGAGCAGGGCGCTGAGCGCGGTGTGCAGCACCATGAAGAGGCTGGCGTTGTGCTCGCGGGCCAGGATGGTGAGTCGCCGGTGCAGGTCCGCGTCCAGGCGGTACTCGACGACCCCGGCCCGATGCGTCGACGCGGCCGGACGCGGCAGGTCGGTGGGCAGTTCGACCGCGTCCGGCAGGCTGGCCAGCTGCCCGCGCCAGTATTCGAGCTGCCGGGCCAGCATGCCGCCCTGCTGCTCCTGCTCCCAGAGGGCGTAGTCGGCGTAGCCGATCGCCAGTTGCGGTAGCGGGGTTCGCGGGTTCCGGTAGGCCTCGGCGAGGTCCCGCAGCAGTGGCGCCAGCGACCAACCGTCCCCGGCGATGTGGTGCAGCAGGAGCAACAGGACGTACTCACCGGGCTCCCCGGTGAACAGCCAGGCCCGCAGCGGCAGGTCGGTGGCGAGGTCGAAGCGGGTGTTCGCGGCGTGCTGCAGCCGGGCGGTCAGATCGCCGGGCGGACAGGTGGTGACGGTGACCGCATGCTCCAGCCGGGCTTGGGCTTCGGTTGGGGTGAGGATTTCCTGGCGGGGTTGTCCGTCCTGGTCGGGGAAGATGGTGCGCAGGGTTTCGTGTCGGGTCACGACCGCGCCGATCGCGGTGATCAGCGCTTGAGTGTCGAGGTCACCGGTGAGACGGATCGCGATCGGGATGTTGTAGAGACCGCCGGTGTCGAGCCGGTTGAGGAACCACAACCGCTGCTGGGCGAACGACAACGGCAACCGCGCCGGACGCGGACGCACCGTGATCGCGGGCCGGGCCGGCGGGGCGTCCGCGGCGAGCACCGCCAACCCGGCCGGGGTGGGTGCCTCGAACACGGCACGGATCGGTAACTCCACCCCGAGAACCGCCCGCGCCCGTGACACCAGCCGAGTCGCCAACAGCGAATGCCCACCCAGGTCGAAGAACACGTCATCGACACCGACCGACTCCACGCGCAGAACCTCGGCGAACACCTCACACAAAAGCTCCTCGGTGACAGACCCGGCAGCCCGAGCACCACCGCCGGCGGTGAACACCGGATCCGGCAGAGCCGCCCGGTCCAACTTGCCGTTGGCGTTCATCGGCATCGCGTCCAACACGGTGATCACCGACGGCACCATGTAACCCGGCAGCACCCGCACCGCCTGCTCACGCACCACCGCCGCGTCCACCCCACCGGTCACATACCCGGCCAGATGATCACCACGGGCCACGACCACCGCCGACTCGACCCCGTCAACACCAGCCAGAACCGCCTCGACCTCACCCAACTCGATCCGGAACCCCCGGACCTTCACCTGGTTGTCGACCCGGCCCAGATAGTCGATGTCCCCACCAGCGGTCCACCGCACCAGATCCCCCGTGCGATACATCCGCGCACCAGGCGGACCAAACCGATCAGCGACGAACCGCTGCGCGCTCAGCCCCGCCCGCCCGAGATAACCACGCGCGACACCAGCACCCGCGACATACAACTCACCAGCCACACCCGGCGGCACCGGATTCAACCCGGCGTCCAACACATACACCCGCGTGTTCGCCACCGGACGCCCGGTCAACGCCGGCCGCGACAACACCCGCCCACCCGCCGAACGCCACGCCAGGCAATACACCGTCGCCTCAGTCGGACCATAAATATTCACGATCTCCGGCGCGTCGATCGCGTTGAACACCGACGCCGGCAACCCCTCACCGGCCAACACCACCCGCGCCACATCCAAATCCACACCCGAAGCCACGATCTGCGCGAACACCGACGGCACACCCGAAACCAAACTGCCCGACCACCCACCCCGCTCCACCAACACCGTCAAATCCCGCACCACCTCCACCCGACCACCAACCGCCAACGGCGCGAACAACTCGAACACCGACACATCGAAACTCAACGACGTCGACAACAACACCGACGACAAACCATCAACACCGAAAAAGTCCCCCGCCCAACGCAGCAAATTCACCACCCCGGACCGGGCCACCGCCACACCCTTCGGACGCCCCGTCGACCCCGACGTGTAAATCACATAAGCCAAAGAATCATCCGGAACCACCACCCCGGACAACACCTCATCCGCCCGCTCACCAACCCCCACCACCCGCGGAAACACACCCGCCAAAGAATCATCAGCAATCGCACACACCACACCCGCGTCAGCAACCATGAAACGAATACGCTCCACCGGAAGCGACACATCCACCGGCAAATACGCACCACCGGCCTTCCACACCGCCAACAACGCCACCACCGCATCCACCGACCGCGGCAACGCCACCGCCACCACCGACTCCGAACCCACACCCCGCCCGACCAAAACACCAGCCAAACGACCCGCCCGCTCGTGCAACTCCCCATACGTCACCGACTCCGACCCACACACCACCGCAACCCGATCGCCAAACCGCCGCCCCGCCGACTCCAGGACTTCGATCAGGGAGCTGTCGTCCCACCGCACCGCGGTGTCGTTCCACGACTCCAGCACCCGGCGGCGCTCAGCCGGTGCGAGCACATCGGCCGCACTGATCCGCGCCCTCGGGTCGGCGAGCAGCCCTTCGGTCAGTCGGCGGAAACGGGCGGCGAAGCCCTCCACCGTGGCGTGGTCGAACAGATCGGTCGCGTAGTCGATGCCACCGACGATCCCCGCCGGACGGCCGTCCCGGTCGAAGGTCTCCTCCAGGTCGAAGAGCAGGTCGAACTTCGCGACCGGCGAGGAGACTTCCTCCACCGCGACCTCGATGCCGGGCAGGTCCAGATCCGGTTGCGGAGTGTTCTGCAACACCAACATCACCTGAAACAACGGATGCCAACCCAACGACCGCTGCGGATTCAACTCCTCCACCAACCGCTCGAACGGCACATCCTGATGCCCGAACGCCGCCACATCCGCCCTACGAACCCGCTCCAACAACTGCGCGAACGACGGATCCCCCGACACATCCACCCGCAACGCCAACGTGTTCACGAAAAACCCGACAAGGTCCTCCACCACCTCATCGACACGCCCCGCCACCGCCGTGCCCACCACCACATCCGTGCCCGCACCCAACCGCGCCAACAACACCGACACCGCCGCCTGCAACACCATGAACACACTCACCCCACGCGCCCGGGCCACCTCCACCACACGCGCATGCACCCCCACCGGCAACACCACATCCACCCGAGCACCCACATACGACGCCACCACCGGACGCACCCGATCCACCGGCAAATCCACCACCACCGGCGCACCCGCCAACGCCTCACGCCAAAACTCCACCTGACGCCCACCCACAGACGCCAACAACTCCCGCTGCCACAACCCAAAATCCACATACGACACCGGCAACACACCAAACACCGGCACCACACCCACAACCCGAGCCCGATAAGCCACCCCAAAATCCCTGAACAACGGACCCAACGACCACCCATCACCCGCCACGTGATGCACCACCACAAGCAGCACGCACTCGTCGTCGGCGAGGTCGAGCAGGGCGACGCGCACGGGCAGGTCGGTGCTCAGGTCGAACCGTCGGGCGACGATCTCGGCGAGCCGGCCGGGCAGCCGGTCCTCGTCGGTCTCGCACCGTTCGACGGCGGCGGTCAGTCGGGTACGCGCCTCGGGCGGGGCCAGCACCTCCTGCCGGGGTTGTCCGTCGGCCTGCGGGAACACGGTGCGCAGCGCCTCGTGCCGGTCCAGCACGTCACCCAGCGCGGCGACGAGCGCCTCCCGGTCCAGTTCACCGGTGAGCCGGACGGCAAGCGGCAGGTGGTAGGCGGCCGCGCTCTCCTCCAGGGTGTTGAGGAACCACAGGCGCTGCTGGGCGTACGACAGGGGCACGACGTCGGGGCGCGGCATCGGCCGGACCGCGGGGCGGGCGCCCTGTGCGGTCTCCACCACCCGGGCCAGCGCCGCGACCGTCGGCGACTCGAACACCGAGCGGATGGTCAGCTCGACGTCGAGCACGGAACGGGCCTTGCCGACCAGCCGGGTGGCGAGCAGCGAGTGCCCGCCGAGGTCGAAGAAGCTGTCGTCGCGGCCGACCGAGGCGACCCCGAGCACGTCGGCGAAGACACCGGCGAGAAGTTCCTCGGTGGGCGACCGGAACCGCCCGGTGGCCGCCGGGGCGGTGCCCTCGCCGAAGACCGGGGCCGGCAGGGCGCGCTTGTCCAGCTTGCCGTTGACGGTCAGCGGCAGCGCGTCCAGCTCCACGAACGCGGCCGGCACCATGTACGCGGGCAGTTCCGCGGCCACGTGCGCCCGTAGTGCGGCGACGTCAAGTCGGGTGCCGGCGGCGGATACCACGTACGCCACCAGCCGTTTGTCACCCGCCTCCTCGTGCACCAGGACGGCCAGCGGTCCGGTGTCCGGGTGAGTGGACAGCACCGACTCGATCTCGCCCAGCTCGACCCGGTAGCCGCGGATCTTCACCTGGTCGTCGGAGCGCCCGGCGAACCACAGCAACCCGTCCTCGGACCAGCGGGCCAGGTCGCCGGTGCGGTACATCCGGGCACCGGGCTCGCCGAGCGGGTCGGCGACGAACCGGCCGGCGGTGAGGCCGGGCCGGGCGATGTAGCCGCGGGCCAGGTTGTCTCCGGCGATGTACAGCTCGCCGACGACCCCCGGAGCGACCGGCGCCAGGGCGGCGTCCAGCACGTACGCCCGGGTGTTCCAGATGGGCCGGCCGATGGACAGCACCTCGGCGTCGATGGCGTCGCCCGGCTCGATCGTCAGCCACGTGCAGCCGACGGTGGTCTCGGTCGGCCCGTACTCGTTGATGACCCGCGCCCGGGGGTGGGCGACACGCCACACGTCGAGCTGCCGGCCGGGCAGGGGCTCACCGCCCAGCACCAGTTCGGCGGTCGGGGAGAACTCGGCGGGCAGCACGTTGAGCAGCTGAAGGTGGCTCGGGGTGGCCTTGAGGTAGGCGAACCGGGTGTCCGGGTGATCGTCTTCGGTCAGGGTTCCCAGCTGCACCCGGCCACCGCAGATCAGCGGGGCGTAGAGCCCGGTGACGGTCAGGTCGAACGAGATCGGCGAGTGCAGCAGCACACTGTCACCCACCGCCGGATAGGTGTCGACCGCCCAGGCCAGGTAGTTCACCGCGGCCCGGTGCTCGATCAGCGCGCCCTTGGGCTTACCGGTCGATCCGGAGGTGTAGATGACGTACGCCGGGTGTGCCGTCGTCAGCGGAGCGAGCCGGTCGGAGTCGGACACGTCGTTGTCGGGCTGGGCGGCGATCTCCGTACGCAGGTCGTTGTCGTCGAGCAACACGACCGGCACACCGGTGTCGGGCATCCCGCCCGCGATGGCGGCCGTGGTCACCAGGCACACCGGCCGGGTCTCGGCGAGCATGCCGGTGAGCCGATCGGCCGGCTGGTCCGGGTCGACGGGCAGGTATCCGGCGCCGCTCTTGAGCGCGGCGAGCAGGGCGGCGAGGAGCATCGGCTGGCGCGGCAGGGCGATCGCGATCAGCCGTTCCGGGCCGGCGCCGCGGGCGATCAGCACCCGGGCCAGCCGGTTCGCCTCGGCGTGCAGGGTCCGGTAGGTCAGTTCGGTGCCACCGCCGGTCACGGCGATCGCGTCCGGCGTCCGGGCGGCCTGCCGATCCAGCAGTTCGGTGAGGGTCACCCGGTCGACCGGGCGGCCGGTGTCGTTCCAGGTCTCCAGGATGCGGGTGCGCTCGTCCGCGGTAAGCAGGTCGACGGCCGCGACCGGCAGATCCGGTTCGGTGGCCACGGTCTCGAGGAGCCTCCGCATCCCCTCGGCGAACCGGGTCACCGTGGCCGCGTCGAAGACGTCCGGCCGGAAGTCCAGCCGGTACGACAGCCGCTCGCCGGGCATACCGACCACGCTGACCGCGAAGTGGGTGGCGTCCCGGGCCTGGAAATCGGTGATCCGTACCCCGTCGGACAGCGCGGGCGTGCTGTCCACATCGACCGGATAGTTCTCGAAGACGGTGGCCGTGTCGAACAGCTCGCCCAACCCGGCGGCCTGCTGCACCTCGGTGAGCCCGGCGTGCTGGTGCGGCATCAGCTCGGCCTGTCGGCGCTGCAACGAGGTCAGCACGTCGGCGAGCGAGTCCCGGTCGGACCACCGGACCCGGACCGGCAGGGTGTTGATCAGAAGCCCGACCATGTGCTCGACTCCGGGCAGTTCGGGCGGGCGGCCCGAGACCGTCCCGCCGAACACGACGTCGGTACGGCCCAGGTAGCGGCCGAGCACGATGCCCCACGCCGCCTGGAGGAACGTGTTGAGGGTCAGGTCGCGGCTGCGCGCGGTCGCGGTGAGCCGGTCGGTCAGGTCCTTGGACAGCTCGACCAGGACGCTCTCCGGGGCGACCGCGTCACCCCGTTCCGCTCCCGACACCAGCGTGGGTTCGACGAGGCCGGCGAGCGCCTCGGCGAAGGCGGTCTGCGCGGCCGGCCGGTCCTGGCGGTTCAGCCAGGCCAGATAGTCCTGGTAGGGCGCCACCCGGGGCAGCCCGGCCGGGTCGCCGTGCGACTCGTAGAGCGCGAACAGCTCGTCCAGCAGCACCGGGACCGACCAGCCGTCGATCAGGATGTGGTGCATGGTCAGGACCAGTCGGTGGGTCTTGTCCGGCAGCGTGACCAGGACGAACCGTAGCAGCGGGGCCCGGCCCATGTCGAAGCGGCGGGCCCGTTCGGCGTCGAGCAGTTCGGCGTACGCGTCCTCCGGTGTCTCGGCGTTGCTGAGATCGACCTCCCGCCACGGGGTACGCACCTCGCGCCGGACGACCTGCACCGGCCGGTCCAGACCGCGGTAGCGGAACGCGACCCGCAGGTTGGCGTGCCTCCGCACGATCGTCTCGCCGGCTGCCCGCAGTGCGCTGGCGTTCAGCTCGCCGGTCAGCTCGATGGCCATCTGCGCGGTGTAGACGTCCAGGCCCTCACGGTCGTACAGCGCGTGGAAGAGAAATCCCTCCTGCAACGACGTCAGCGGCAGGATGTTCTCGACGGCGGACTTCTTCATACGTGCGTACCTCTCTCGCGCTCGGCTGCGCTCAGTCGGTCTCGTCGTCCTCGAGCAGGTCGATGTCGTCCTGACTCAGGGGCAGGAGCTCCAGATCGGACGGTGTGAGGCCGCCCGCCATCGGGTCGTCGGCCAGTGCTGCGAGCGCATCCAGCTCGCGCAGCCAGTCCTCGGCGAGGTCACCCATCTCGGCGTCGGTGAACAGCCCCCGCGGCCAGGCCAGTGTCGCGGTCAGCCGGGGCCCGTCCGGGCCGTCCTCGGCCACCGCGTTGATCTCGATGGCGTGGGCGAACGGCAGGTCGTCGTCACCGACCGCGGTCAGCTGCTCCGCGCCGGTCACCAGGGTCCACGGCTCCGCAGTGGAGTCCGGCGCGGACGTCCGGAAGCGGCCCAGGTAGTTGAAGGCCAGTTGCGGATCGCCCAGGGCGGCGAGCCGGTCGGCGGTCTCCGGATGCAGGTGTCGCAGCAGCCCGTGCCCGAGTCCCCCGCCGGGGACCGCCCGCAGCTGCTCCTTGACCGACTTGACGGACTCGTCGAGGGGCCGCCGCGGGTCACCGGGATCCAGGCGTACCGGGTAGACCCTGGTGAACCATCCGACCGTGCGGGACAGGTCGGCGCCCGGCACGAGTTCGTCCCGGCCGTGCCCCTCCAGGTCGATCAGCACGGAACTGTCGCTGTTCAGCCCGCGTCGCTGCCGCCACCGGTTGACCGCCCGGGCCAGGCCGGTGAGCAGCACGTCGTCGACACCGGCGTGGAAGGCGGCGGGCACCTCGGTCAGCAGGGCCCGGGTGGTCGCGACCGCCAGCCCGATTCGGCGGGTGACCGCGTTGCCGATGGTGTCGGTGGCCGGGTCCAGCTTGCGCCTCCCGAGGATCGGGTCGGCACCGTCGAGGACGGTCTGCCAGTGCTCGAACTCCGTCATCCGCTCGCGGGCTGCCTGAGCGAGCCGGCGCGACCAGGCGCGGAACGACGTCCAGACCGGAGCGAGCCGCGGGGTGCCACCGTCCGCGACGGCCTGCCACGCCTCGGCCAGGTCGCTGAGCAGGATCCGCCAGGACACTCCGTCGATCACCAGGTGGTGGACGGCGACGATGAGCCGGCCGGGCGTGGTGTCGCCGGCATCGCACCACACCAGGTCGATCATCCGGCCGGCTTCGGGCGACAGCCGGCGGCGGGCGGCGTCGGCCTCGGCGGCGATGACGGCGCGGGGGTCGCCCGCCTCGGCCAGGTCCACCCGACGGATCAGGGCCGCCGCGGCCACCGTGCCCGGCGGCGGCACGACCAGCGATCCGTCGTCCTCCGGCCGGTACGCCGCCCGCAGCATGTCGTGCCGGTCCAGCACGGCCTGCACGGCACCGGTCAGCTCGGACCACTCCAGCCCGGCTGGCACGACGATCAGTTCGGTCTGGTTGAAGGTGGTGAACGAGCCGCCGCTGGCGGTCAGCGCACGCATCACCGGGGTGAGCGGCACCTCGCCGACCCCGTCGTCGGCGGCCACGGCGAAGCCGTCGGTCTCAGTGGCGACCGCGGCCAGTCCGGCGACCGTCTTGTGCACGAACACGTCCCTGGCGGTGATCACCAGTCCGGCCTTGCGGGCCCGGCTGACGACCTGGATCGAGACGATGCTGTCGCCACCCAGATCGAAGAAGCTGTCCTCGACACCGACACCGGGCAGGCCCAGCGCCTCGGCGAAGATCCCGCACAGCACCTTCTCACGCTGGTCACGGGGCATCGCGGCGGTGCTGGCGATGGCACCGAAGTCCGGTTCCGGCAGGCCGCGGTGATCGAGCTTGCCGTTCGCGGTCCTGGTGAACCCGTCGACCGCGACGATCGCGGCCGGCACCAGGTAGTCCGGCAGGGTGGCGCGCAGGGCGGACCGGAGGGCCTCCGGTGCCGCGGCGGTGCCGGTCTCCGGGCGGACGTACCCGACGAGCCGCTGATGACCACGCGCGTCGGTACGGGCCACGACCGCCGCCTGCGCCACCCCCGGGAGCGCCGTCAGCGCCGCCTCGATCTCCCCCGGTTCGATGCGGAACCCACGGATCTTGAGCTGGCCGTCGGATCGCCCGTGGAAGACCAGGACACGGTCGTGCCGCAGCCGCACCAGGTCACCGGTGCGGTACATGCGCTCGCCGGGAGCACCGAACGGGTCGGCGACGAACCGTTCCGCGGTGAGTCCGGGCCGGCCCAGATAGCCCCGGGCGAGCTGCGGGCCGGCCAGGTAGAGCTCACCGACCGCACCGGGCACCGCGAGCCGCAGCCGCTCGTCGAGCACGTACCCGGCCATTCCCGTGAGCGGCCGACCGATCGCCGGTTCGGTGCCCGCGACGATGTCCTGGCCGAAGGCGTCCACCGTGGTCTCGGTGGGGCCGTAGAAGTTGACGCCGGAGGTGCCTGGCAGCGCCGCGATGTCCGCCCACAGGCCCCGGTCGATCGCCTCACCACCGACCACGAGGACGCGCGGGTGATGCCGGTCGGCGCCGAACAGCCCGGCGGCCATCAGCGCCCGCAGATGGGTGGGCGTGACGTTGAGGAAATCGAGCCGCTCCCGGTCGACCAGGGCGACGAAGGCCTCCGCGTCGAGCCGGGTCTGCTCGTCGACCAGGTGCAACTCGTGGCCGGCGGCCATCAGCAGCGTGCCCTCCCAGGCGGTGTCGAAGGAGAACGCGGCGGTCAGACCCACCCGTAGGCGCCCGGCGCTCACGGCCCACCGGTCGGCGTGCTCCGCGGCGAGGGCCGCGAGACCCCGGTAGGGAACCACGACACCCTTGGGCTGTCCGGTGGAGCCCGAGGTGTAGATCAGGTAGGCGGCGGCCCGCGGGTCCACCCGTACGTCGGCCGGGCCGTCCGGCACCGCGCCGGATTCGTCGCGGGTGTCGATGACCCGTACCCCCTCGGGCACGGATGTGCCGCCCGCGGTTACGAAGAGGCCGGCCCCGGCGTCGCGGACGAGGAAGGCGATCCGCTCGGCCGGCAGGTCGGGATCGATCGGCAGCAGCACCGCGCCCGCCTTGAGCACCGCCAGCACGGCGGTGACGAGGTCGGCGGTGCGCGGCAGGGCGACCGCGACAACCTGTTCCGCGCCGGCGCCCGCGGCGAGCAGTCGATGAGCGAGCCGGTCCGCCCGGTCGTCGAGCTGCCGGTAGGTGAGCCGCTCGGTCGCCGTGACAAGCGCGGTCGAGTCCGGGGTCGCTTCGGTCCGGGCCGCGAACCGATCGAGCAGCGCCGGGTGCTCGACCGGGCTGCCCGCGGTGAGCCAGTCGCCATCGTCGAGCAGCACGGCGTCGCCGATGCGCTCGCCGGGTCGTTCGGTCAGGACCTCGAGGATCCTGGTGAACTGCCGCGCGAGGCGCTCGGCCGTGCCGTGCTGGTAGAGATCCTCGGCGTACACGAAATGCCCGGTCAGACCGGCCGGGGCACCGTCGCCGTCGAAGGTTTCCTTGACCTCGATGGTGAGGTCGAATTTGGCTGGGCCGGTGCCGAGGTCGACTGCTTCGACGTGGATGTCGTCGAGTGGTAGGTCGGGGTCGGTGTTGTTCTGCAGGGCGAACATGATTTGGAAGAGGGGGTGTCGGGATAGTGAGCGTTCGGGTTTGAGGTCGTCGACCAGGCGGTCGAAGGGCAGGTCCTGGTGGGCGAGCGCGGCCAGGTTGGTGTGGCGTACCTGGTGGAGCAGGTCGGTGTAGGTGGGGTTGGCGCTGGTGTCGGTGCGTAGTACGAGGGTGTTGACGAAGAGGCCGACGAGGTCGTCGAGGGCGGTGTCGGTGCGGCCGGCGACGGGGGTGCCGATGACGATGTCGGTGCCGGCGCCGAGGCGGGTGAGCAGGGCGCTGAGCGCGGTGTGCAGCACCATGAAGAGGCTGGCGTTGTGCTCGCGGGCCAGGATGGTGAGTCGCCGGTGCAGGTCCGCGTCCAGGCGGTATTCGACGACCCCGGCCCGATGCGTCGACACGGCCGGACGCGGCAGGTCGCCGGGGATCTCCACGACGTCCGGTGCGCCCTCCAGGTATCGCCGCCAGAAGTTCAGGTGCCGGGCGTGCGCGCCGCTCTGCTCCTGCTCCCAGAGGGCGTAGTCGGCGTAGCCGATCGCCAGTTGCGGTAGCGGGGTTCCGGGGCTTCGATACGCGTCGGCGAGGTCCCGCAGCAGTGGCGCCAGCGACCAACCGTCCCCGGCGATGTGGTGCAGCACGATCACCAGGAGGTGCTCGCCGGGCGCCCGGGTGCTGAGCGACACCTTGATCGGCAGGTCGGTGGCGAGGTCGAACGTCACGTTCGCCGCCTCGCGCAGGTCGACGGCCCTGGTGCTCACCCGGAGCCGGGCTTGGGCTTCGGTTGGGGTGAGGATTTCCTGGCGGGGTTGTCCGTCCTGGTCGGGGAAGATGGTGCGCAGGGTTTCGTGTCGGGTCACGACCGCGCCGATCGCGGTGATCAGCGCTTGAGTGTCGAGGTCACCGGTGAGACGGATCGCGATCGGGATGTTGTAGAGACCGCCGGTGTCGAGCCGGTTGAGGAACCACAACCGCTGCTGGGCGAACGACAACGGCAACCGCGCCGGACGCGGACGCACCGTGATCGCGGGCCGGGCCGGCGGGGCGTCCGCGGCGAGCACCGCCAACCCGGCCGGGGTGGGTGCCTCGAACACGGCACGGATCGGTAACTCCACCCCGAGAACCGCCCGCGCCCGTGACACCAGCCGAGTCGCCAACAGCGAATGCCCACCCAGGTCGAAGAACACGTCATCGACACCGACCGACTCCACGCGCAGAACCTCGGCGAACACCTCACACAAAAGCTCCTCGGTGACAGACCCGGCAGCCCGAGCACCACCGCCGGCGGTGAACACCGGATCCGGCAGAGCCGCCCGGTCCAACTTGCCGTTGGCGTTCATCGGCATCGCGTCCAACACGGTGATCACCGACGGCACCATGTAACCCGGCAGCACCCGCACCGCCTGCTCACGCACCACCGCCGCGTCCACCCCACCGGTCACATACCCGGCCAGATGATCACCACGGGCCACGACCACCGCCGACTCGACCCCGTCAACACCAGCCAGAACCGCCTCGACCTCACCCAACTCGATCCGGAACCCCCGGACCTTCACCTGGTTGTCGACCCGGCCCAGATAGTCGATGTCCCCACCAGCGGTCCACCGCACCAGATCCCCCGTGCGATACATCCGCGCACCAGGCGGACCAAACCGATCAGCGACGAACCGCTGCGCGCTCAGCCCCGCCCGCCCGAGATAACCACGCGCGACACCAGCACCCGCGACATACAACTCACCAGCCACACCCGGCGGCACCGGATTCAACCCGGCGTCCAACACATACACCCGCGTGTTCGCCACCGGACGCCCGGTCAACGCCGGCCGCGACAACACCCGCCCACCCGCCGAACGCCACGCCAGGCAATACACCGTCGCCTCAGTCGGACCATAAATATTCACGATCTCCGGCGCGTCGATCGCGTTGAACACCGACGCCGGCAACCCCTCACCGGCCAACACCACCCGCGCCACATCCAAATCCACACCCGAAGCCACGATCTGCGCGAACACCGACGGCACACCCGAAACCAAACTGCCCGACCACCCACCCCGCTCCACCAACACCGTCAAATCCCGCACCACCTCCACCCGACCACCAACCGCCAACGGCGCGAACAACTCGAACACCGACACATCGAAACTCAACGACGTCGACAACAACACCGACGACAAACCATCAACACCGAAAAAGTCCCCCGCCCAACGCAGCAAATTCACCACCCCGGACCGGGCCACCGCCACACCCTTCGGACGCCCCGTCGACCCCGACGTGTAAATCACATAAGCCAAAGAATCATCCGGAACCACCACCCCGGACAACACCTCATCCGCCCGCTCACCAACCCCCACCACCCGCGGAAACACACCCGCCAAAGAATCATCAGCAATCGCACACACCACACCCGCGTCAGCAACCATGAAACGAATACGCTCCACCGGAAGCGACACATCCACCGGCAAATACGCACCACCGGCCTTCCACACCGCCAACAACGCCACCACCGCATCCACCGACCGCGGCAACGCCACCGCCACCACCGACTCCGAACCCACACCCCGCCCGACCAAAACACCAGCCAAACGACCCGCCCGCTCGTGCAACTCCCCATACGTCACCGACTCCGACCCACACACCACCGCAACCCGATCGCCAAACCGCCGCCCCGCCGACTCCAGGACTTCGATCAGGGAGCTGTCGTCCCACCGCACCGCGGTGTCGTTCCACGACTCCAGCACCCGGCGGCGCTCAGCCGGTGCGAGCACATCGGCCGCACTGATCCGCGCCCTCGGGTCGGCGAGCAGCCCTTCGGTCAGTCGGCGGAAACGGGCGGCGAAGCCCTCCACCGTGGCGTGGTCGAACAGATCGGTCGCGTAGTCGATGCCACCGACGATCCCCGCCGGACGGCCGTCCCGGTCGAAGGTCTCCTCCAGGTCGAAGAGCAGGTCGAACTTGGCGGTGGTGGTCGGAATCCGCTCCACCGCGACCTCGATGCCGGGCAGGTCCAGATCCGGTTGCGGAGTGTTCTGCAACACCAACATCACCTGAAACAACGGATGCCAACCCAACGACCGCTGCGGATTCAACTCCTCCACCAACCGCTCGAACGGCACATCCTGATGCCCGAACGCCGCCACATCCGCCCTACGAACCCGCTCCAACAACTGCGCGAACGACGGATCCCCCGACACATCCACCCGCAACGCCAACGTGTTCACGAAAAACCCGACAAGGTCCTCCACCACCTCATCGACACGCCCCGCCACCGCCGTGCCCACCACCACATCCGTGCCCGCACCCAACCGCGCCAACAACACCGACACCGCCGCCTGCAACACCATGAACACACTCACCCCACGCGCCCGGGCCACCTCCACCACACGCGCATGCACCCCCACCGGCAACACCACATCCACCCGAGCACCCACATACGACGCCACCACCGGACGCACCCGATCCACCGGCAAATCCACCACCACCGGCGCACCCGCCAACGCCTCACGCCAAAACTCCACCTGACGCCCACCCACAGACGCCAACAACTCCCGCTGCCACAACCCAAAATCCACATACGACACCGGCAACACACCAAACACCGGCACCACACCCACAACCCGAGCCCGATAAGCCACCCCAAAATCCCTGAACAACGGACCCAACGACCACCCATCACCCGCCACGTGATGCACCACCACAAGCAGCACATGCTCTTCCGGGCCCAGCTCGAACAGCGACGCCCGGATCGGGATAGCGGACTCCAGGTCGAAGTGGTGCCCACTCGCCTCGGTCAGCCGGGCCGGCAACTCGGCCGCGGTCACCGGCCGAACCTCGAACGCGCCGGCGATCTGGGCCGCGGTCTCGGCCTCGTCCAGCAGCCGCTGTCGGGGCTCGCCGTCCACCTCGGCGAACACGGTGCGCAGCGGCTCGTGCCGGAGCACCACGTCACCGACGGCGGCGATCACGGCGGCCTTGTCCAGCGGCCCGGTGAGCCGCAGCGGAAGCGGGATGTTGTAGAGGCCGCCGGACTCCCCCAGCTTGTTGAGGAACCACAGGCGCTGCTGGGCGTACGACAGCGGCACGCTCTCGGGACGCTCGCGGGGCGTGATCGCACGACGGGCCTGCCCGGCGGTGTCCACCACCCGGGCCAGCGCCGCGACCGTCGGCGACTCGAACACCGAGCCGATGGTCAGCTCGACACCGAGCACGGAACGTACCCGGCCGACCAGCCGGGTGGCGAGCAGCGAGTCGCCGCCCAGTTCGAAGAAGTCGTCGCCGGCACCCACCCGGCCGACCCCGAGGACGTCGGCGAAGATGGCCGCCACCCGCTCCTCGGTGATCGTGCACGGCGTCTCGTACCCGGTGGTGTACTCGGGTGCCGGTAGCCGGTGCCGGTCGAGCTTGCCGTTGACGGTCAGCGGCAGCGCGTCCAGCTCCACGAACGCGGCCGGCACCATGTACGCGGGCAGTTCCGCCTCGGCGTAGGCGCGCAGGTCCACCGCTCCGGCGCCGGCGGCGGGCACCACGTATCCCACCAGCCGGCGGTCCCCCGGCCGGTCCTCGCGCACCACCACGGCCAGCGGCCCGACGCCGGGGTGCCGGCTCAGCACCGTCTCGATCTCGCCCAGTTCGATCCGGTGGCCGCGGACCTTCACCTGGTGATCGCGGCGCTCCAGGAAGACCAGGCTGCCGTCCGGCCGGGACCGTACGTAGTCGCCGGTGCGGTACATCCGGGCGCCGGGACCGGGCGTGTACGGATCGGCGACGAAGACGGCGGCGGTGCGCCGGGAGTCGTTCAGGTAGCCGCGGCCGACCCCGAGACCGCCGACGTAGAGCTCTCCCGGCCGGCCGACGGGCACCGGCCGCAACCGGTCGTCCAGGACGTAGAGGGTGGTGTTACGCAGCGCGGATCCGATCGGCACCGGTCCGTCGCCGAGGTCTGCCGCGGTCCGCAGCACCGCGTGCGTGACATCGTCGGAGCACTCGGTCGGGCCGTACGCGTTCATCAGCGGCACGGCCGGATACCGTTCGAGCCATCGGGCACCCACGTCGGCGGGCAGGGCCTCGCCGGTGACCAGCAGCCACCGCAGGGTGCTGAGCTGGGGCGCCGTAGCGGGCTGCTCCTGCCAGGAGTCCAGCGCGGTGCGCAGCAGCGACGGCACCACCTCGAGCACCCCGATCCGCTCCCGCTCGATCAGTCCGAACAGGGCGGCCGGGTCGGTGGCGGTGTCCCGGCGCACGATCCGGGTACGGCCACCGGCCATCAGCGGCGCGAGCATCTGCCAGATCGAGATGTCGAACGTTAGCGGGGCGTTCTGGACGACCGTGGTGTCCGCGTCCAGGCCGCAGTCGGCGACCTTGGCGAGCAGGTGGTTGACCATGCCGCGGCGGTGCACCATGGCACCCTTGGGTTTGCCGGTGGAGCCGGAGGTGAACAGGACGTATGCGAGGTCCAGTTCGGTGCCGTACGGCCCGGTCAGGTCGTCGACGGCCTCGACCCTGTCGTCGAGCGCGAGGACCTCGGCCGGGACTCCGGCGGCGTCGATCAGTTCGAGGGCCGGACCGGCCAGCGCCGGCCGGCAGACCAGCAGGCGGGCGGCGCAGTCGCGCAGCACCCCGGCGTTCCGGGCGACCGGCGCGTCCAGGTCGAGCGGCACGTAGGCGGCGCCGGCCCCGAGCACGCCGAGCACCGCGGTGACGAATCCGGCACCGGAGTCGGTGGGCAACGCCACCAGGTCGCCGGGGCCGATGCCGGCGGCTCGGAGGCGGGTGGTCAGGGCGCCGGCACGGCCCGCGAGTGCGGCGTACGTCAGAAGGTGCTCGTCGTCCTGAACCGCGACCGCGTCGGGGGTGTCGCGGGCGAAGGACCGCACCCGCTCCACGACTCCGGTCCGCTCCTCGTCGTCAGCGGTGCGGTTCCACTCGACCAGGACGCGTTCCCGTTCCTCGTCGGTGATCAGATCGATCCTGGCCAACGGCACGTCCGGCGTCTCGACCAGGCGCTTCAGCAGCCGCAACAGCGTGTCCTGGTGGTATGCCACCTCGTCAGCCGAGTACAGCTCGTGGTTGCCGTCGACGTCGAGCCGCACCGGCCCGCCGTCCAGCCGGTCGTAGGCGGTGATCTCGAT
The DNA here is from genome assembly GCF_027497295.1 of Verrucosispora sp. WMMC514. NCBI lineage: Bacteria > Bacillati > Actinomycetota > Actinomycetes > Micromonosporales > Micromonosporaceae > Micromonospora > Verrucosispora sp. WMMC514. Next base: position 2,285,447 of record NZ_CP114906.1, read on the forward strand.
GTCGTCGATCACCCCGTTGGACAGGTTGTGCGCCGTCACCGGGTGACCGGCGAAGGTGACGTCGTAGTCGAACGGCATGATGTTCATGACCACATCGGCCAGCTGGCCGGCGCCACCGAGCTTGAGGTCGCGCCGGATGTCCTCCTGCCGGTACCGCTGGTGCTTGATGACGTCGCGCATCTCCTCAGTGGTGCGGCGCAGCACCTCGGTGAAGGTCATGGCCGGGTCGATGTCGATGATCAGCGCGAGGATGTTGCTCGCCATCACCGGCGTCTCCCGCATCACCTTGGTGCGCCGGGCGGCCACCGGCAGACCGATCGGCACCGTGCGCGCGCCGGTGGTCAGGTGCAGGTAGACGGCCACCGCGGCCGGCAGCCCGACGGTCCAGGTGCTCCTGTTCCGGCGGGCCACCGCACGCAGCCGGTCCATCACCGTCGGGTCGACGATGACCGTCCGCCGGACTGGCCGGGCACTGGCCGGGGCGGTCTTCGCGGTCAGGCCGACCGGCGCGGGCCGGGCAGCCAGCCGCCGGGTCCAGTAGTCCCGGTCCCGCTGGAACGCCGGCGAGGAGCGGTACGCCTCCTCGTCGGCGAGGCAGTCGTCGAGCGTGCCGAAGTACGCGGGGCGGTACTCGGTGCCGGCCACCAGGGCGGTGTAGATCTCGGCGAGCCGGTCGGTGAACAGCCGGCCGCTGACCCCGTCCGCGATCAGGTGATGGTTGCGCTGGTAGTAGAGGAACTTGTCGGCGCCGACCCGGAACAGCACGTCCACCGACAGGGTGCCGCCGTGCAGGTCGAACCCGCTGTGCAGGTCGCCACGCATCCACTCCTCGGCGGCGGCAAGCGGGTCCGGCCGGTCCGCCAGGTCGATGAACCGCAGCGTGACCTCGGGCAGCGGGTACTGCCAGACGCCGCTTTCGTCGGTCTCGAACCGCACCTGGACGGTTTCGGCCTCGGCGACGGTACGCCGCAGCGCCTCGCGGAACAGGTCGACGTCGATCGCACCGTGGATCTCCAGGTACTCCGACATCACCGAGACGTTGTCCGGGTTGAGCTGCTGGGCGTACCAAATCCCCTGCTGCGCCACCGACAGCGGCCGGCGGCGGATGGCGGCTTCCTGCATGGGGTCCCCGTTTCCTTGGAGCTTCGTAGCTGGTCCGTGCCCGGGTCAGGGCTGCCAGCGGCGCAGTACGACGACGGCGTTGTGGCCGCCGAACCCGAACGAGTTGCTCATCGCGACGTCAACGACGTGCTCCTGGGCGGTGTGGGCGACGAAGTTGATCCTCGAATCGATCGGCCGATGGCAGTTGATCGTCGGCGGCACCACGCCGGTGTTGATGGCCAGCGCCGAGACGATCGCCTCGAACGCGCCGGCCGCACCGATCATGTGGCCGGTCATCGACTTGGTGGAACTGATCGGGATCTGTTCGGCCCGGTCGCCGAAGACCGCCCGGATCGAGGCGAGTTCGGCCACGTCGTTGAGCAGCGTGCTGGTGCCGTGCGCGTTGATGTAGTCGACCTGGTTCGGGGTCAGCCCGGCGTCGGCCAGCGCGCCGGACATCGCCGCGCGGACCCCGCGCCCCTCCGGATGCGGCGCGGTCCAGTGGTAGGCGTCCGACGTGGACGCGTGCCCGGCGACCTCGGTCAGGATCGGGGCGCCACGGGCCAGCGCGTGCTCCTCCGACTCCATGATCAGCACCCCGGCGCCGGCGCTCATCACGAATCCGTCCCGGTCGGCGTCGAACGGCCGGGACGCCTCGCTGGGCGTGTCGACCCGGGTGGACAGCGCCTTGGCGTTGCCGCTGCCCGCCATGTCGACCCGCGTGAGGATGTTCTCCGCACCGCCGGCGACCACCACATCGGCCACCCCGTGCCGGATCCACCGGGCGGCCTCGCCGATGGCGTCGGTACCGGAGGCGCAGGCACTGCTCATCGCCCGGCTCGGGCCCTGCGCGCCGAAGGCCAGGCTGATCTCCCCCGCCGCGCTGTCGATGGCGCCGGTGACCGGGGCGAACGGGCTGACCGCGCGCGGGCCCCGCTCGCCCATCGCGACGACGTGCTCGGCCAGCGAGGTCATCGGGCCGTACCCGCTGCCGATCAGCACCCCGGCGCGCGGGCCGAGGTCGCCGTCGGTGTCGAGTTTCGCCATCTGCGCGGCCTGGACGGCGGCGGCGTAGGCGTACTGCGAGTAGGGATCCATCCGGCGAACCCGCCGGTGATCAAGGTAGGCCTTCGGGTCGAACCCGGTCACCTCACCGGCGATGCTGGTCGGCAGGTCGGAGGCGTCGATGCAGGTGATCGGGCCGATTCCGCTGCGGCCGGCCAGCATCGCCTGCCAGGTCTCGTCGACGGTGAGGGCGAGCGGGGTGACGGCGCCCCACCCGGTCACCACCACTCTCCGGCGGCCTTGCACGGTGTCGGGCATCCTCAGCTCCTCTCGGGCGGTTCGGGGAAGTCGCCGCCGGCCGTGTGCCCGGCGAACAGGGCGTCAGTCAGGCTCACCGGGACGTTGAGCACCACCACCTGGCCGGCCTGGCAGCGTTTCCACGCCTCGGTCACGTTGCCGTCGAGGGCGTCCCGGCCGGTCACGGTGATCTGGTGCAGGCCGGGTACGTCCGGCGCCCGCATGCCGACGGCGCCGGGATCGACGAAGGCACGGCCGGGGATCGGTGCGGTGCGCTGGTCGAGCTGGGTCTGCAGCCAGCCGTAGCCGCCGTTGCGCAGGACCACGTAGAGGATGCCGCCCTCCGCCACGGCGGTCGGCAGGTCGGCGGCGAAGAGGTCGAACGCACCGTCCCCGACGAGCGCGACCACCGCGCGGTCCGGGGCGGCGCGACGTACGCCGACCGCCGCGGCCGCGCCGAAGCCGAGGCTGGTCTGCTCGGACGGCACGATGGAGCCGGCACCGCCGTCGCAGGCGTAGAGCGGGAACAGGTACGACCACATGTCCTGTAGGCCGTTCTCCTGCACCAGGACCAGGTCGCCGGGAAGTACCCGGGTCAGGGCGTCGAGCACGTCGGCGATCCGCGGTTCCGGCCCGCTGCCGGCGGCGGCCCGGGGCGCGGACCGCAGGCTGGTGTGCACCTCGGCGACCCGGCCCGCCCAGTCGGCGGCGGGCGTGTGCCCGGCGAGCCGCTCCAGCCACGCGTCGAGCAGCGCGCCGGCGTCGGCGATCACGGCGGGACCGGCGAGCTCGGTACGCAGTTCGGCGGCACTCACGTTGACCTGGATCACCGGCACCGTGACGCCGAGCGCGTCCGGCCACCCGAACCGGACCGTCTCCTCCAGCCGGCTGCCGAGGCTGACGACGCAGTCGGTGTCCGCCCACAGGACTCTGGCGGCTTCCGGTGTGTAGAGGCCGGCCACGCCGGCGAACAGTGGGGTCGACTCGTCGACCGCCCCACGGCCGCTGGCGGTGACGGCCACCGCAGCCCCCAGCGCCTCGGCCAGGCGTTCCACCCGGCGGTCGGCGTTGCGGTGCCGCATGCCGCCGCCGACCAGGATGATCGGGCGCCGCGCGGCACGCACCGCAGTGAGCGTCGCGGAGTCGGGACGGACGACCAGCCCTGCGGTCTGTTCCGGAGCGGTCACCGCCGGCGCGGGCAGGGTGAAGTCCGTGGTGAGCAGGTGGTCCGGCAGCTCCAGGTAGACCGGACCGGGAACGCCGTCCACCGCGGTGAACAGTGCCCGACGCAGCAGCGGCGCCAGCCGGTCCGGGTGGTCGACGCGCTCGGCCCACTTGACCAGCGGCCGCACCACGCTGAGCTGGTCCAGCTCCTGGAACGCCCCGGCGGTCCGCTGCTCCAGCGCGGTCCCGCCGGCCAGCAGCAGTACCGGTGCCGCGGACGACCGGGCCTCCAGCAGACCGGTGACGGTGTTGGTCACGGCCGGGCCCTTGCCGACGACGGCGACGCCGGGCCGGCCGGACTGGAGCGCGTACCCGGTGGCCATGAAGGCCGCGTTGCGCTGGTCCCGGCAGAGGGTGAACCCCAGCCCGGCGGCGGTGACCGCGGCCAGCGCCTCCAGGTCGTCACCGGGCAGGCCGAACACCGTCTCCACTCCGGCGGCGGCGAGGGTCTGGACCGCGGCCTGCCAGCAGCCGGTGACCGATTCCGCGCTCACACGTCACCTCGCCGGTCACGGCCGCCCAGGTGGTCGGCGACGGCCTTGCTGAGCAGCAGCGGTTCGGCGGTGCGCTTCCTGCCGATCGCGGCGTAGTTGGCCCGGATGCCGGTGCCGCCGAACGGAGCGTTGCCGTTGTCGACCTCGATGAGCGTCTCATTGACGCTCACCGTGTGCCGGCGCCGCAGGATCTCCACCGTCTCCGGCATCGATCCGTAGACCGTGGCTGCCATCGCACGCTCCTCGAAGTAGGGGTGGTCGATGGCCTTGTGCAGCCAGTCGGCGGAGGTGAACGGCACCACGCTGAAGATCGGGGCGAACAACTCCGGCGGGTTCAGGGCGGTGTCGGCGGGCCGGATCAGCACCGTCGCGTGCAGGTGGTTGTCGGCCAGGTTCACCTGGCCGCCGGCGGCCAGGTACTCCCGGTTCTTGAGCAGGTACGACAGCGAGGCGTCGAACGCGTCCGGGTAGAACATCGCGCCGTACTCGGCGGTGGGGTCGTCGTAGCGGCCGAACCGCAGCGCGGACACCCGGCGGCACAGCAGGTTGCAGAACTGCGCGCTGATCGACGTGTGCACGAAGACCACGTCGGGCCCGAAGCAGTCCTGCCCCGAGTTGAGCATCCGCACCCGTAGCAGACCGTCGACCGCCTCCGGGATGTTCGCGTCCGGGCCGACGATGAACGGGTTGACGCCCTGGCCGAAGTAGAGGAAGAGCTGGTCCTTACGCAGGCCGGAGCGGATTTTCTCGGCGTTGTTGTAGGTGCCGGTGAACACCAGCACGTCCGAGCGGCCGCCCTCGTTCTCGAGGAACTCCCGCTGGTCGGCCTCGTCCAGCACGATCGGCAGCCGGTGCTCGTCGGCCATCATCGAGTGCAGCTTGCGGACCTGGTCCTCGATCCGTCGGGACGGCCGGAAGACCACCCGCTCGCTGTAGAGCGACGGAATGACCAGGTAGAGGATGTAGCTGTAGAGCGGGATGTTCGACGGCATGAGCACGCCGATCTGCTTGACCGGGCCGGGCGCGTACCGGGTCACCTCGTCGACCGCGCCCTCCAGCGCTGCGATCGCCGCGTCCACCTCGCCGTACGCGGTCTTGTAGTTGCTGACCTCGGTGAGCAGGTCGATCACCTCGGAGCGGCGGCGGCGCAGCATCGCGGCCAGATCGGCCAGCCGGGCGGCGCGATCGGGAAACGGGATGGTGGACACGTCGGTCGCGGCCTCGTTCGGGTGGCCGACCGGCAGCACGCCCTTGACGCCGTTGAGGGCGACCGCCGAGGCCGCGACGTCGGTGAGGGCCTGGGCGTCGACCTTCCCGTTGTTCAGAAGCGGGAAGGCGTCCAGCACGACCACCCGGTTGGGCCGTTCGTACTCGGCCAGGCGGCGACCGAGCACCCGCCGCCAGTGCGCCGCCGGGCGGCCCTCGGTGTCGGCGACGACGAAGACCAGCTGGGTGTCGCGCGCCGGGTCCTCCACAGGCACGACCCGGACCGGTACGCCACAATCGCTGACCTTGTCGGCGATGACGTCGGGATAGAGGGTGTGCCCGAAGCGGTGCACCGCGGACTTGCGCCCGAGGACCCGGATGTTGCCCCTCTCGTCGACGAAGCCGACGTCCTGGGTGTGGTGCGCCGGCCGATGCACCGGCCGGACCCGCCCGCCCGGTTCGAGCAGGCCCACCATGATGTCCGGGGTGCGCACGACGACCTCGCCGACGGTGCCGGGCTCGACCCGGGCGCCGGCCTCGTCGAGGATCTCCACGGTGACCCCGTCCAGGGGCGGCCCGCTGTGCTCCGGTAGCTCGACGGTGGCCAGCGCGATGTTGCCGGCCTCGCTGCTGCCGTACCCGTCGAGCAGCGGCTGTCCGGCCCATTCCGCGAACTGCCGGCGCAGGTCGTCGCGCAGCGGCTCACCGCCGACGCACCACAGCCGGACCGAGGAGAATCGGCGACCGGCGAGCCGGTTCCCGTCGGTCAGACGCAGCATCGCCCGGTATGCGGCCGGGACGGCGTCCACCGCTGTCACGTTCCGGCGCTCGATGACCTCGAGCGCCCGATCGACCCGGGTGCTGGGAAGCACGGTGAGGGTGGCGCCGACCTGCCGCCACAGCAGCAGCATGGACAGCCCGTACTGGTGGGTGAAGGGCAGCAGGGGCAGCAGCACGTCGTCGGCGTGGTAGCCCATCCGGGCCTGGGTGCGCTCGACGTTGTCGAGCACCGACGCGCCGGAGCGGACGATGCCCTTAGGCGCCCCGGAACTGCCGGACGTCCAGACGATCAACGCGTCCCGGCGGTTGCGCCAGCGGTCGAAGGACAGGCCGGACGTGCCCGTGGCGACCGGCTCGACCCGCTCGGCGGTCAGCTCGCCCAGTTGCAGCCAGCCGACCCGGACCCGATCGAACGCCGCGTCCAGCGACGGGTGGTCGGAGAGGAACCAGCGTGCGCCCGACTCACCGACCAGGGCGGCGCAGTCGGACTGGGTGGCGCCGCGGTCCACCAGGGCGATCGACACGCCCAGTTCCATCAGCGCGAACAGGCCGACAACGAACTCGGCCGAATTGGCGGCGGAGAAGACGACACGGTCGTTCTCGGTCACCCCACAGTGCCGCAGTTCCGCGACCAGGTCGTGACACCGCGCGGTGACCCGGGCCAGGGGGATCTCCTGGTCACGTTCGTCAACGAGCATCCTACGGCTCCCGTTCCTCTTCAGGCGAAGTACTGGTGCACCCATTCGTCGCGATAGATCGTTTCGAGGTAGTGGCTGCCGAGGTCGGGGGACACCGCCACCGAGATCAGCGGGCCGCCGACGTATCCGGCGAGCCAACGCGCGGCGCCGCTGACCACCGTTCCGGTGGAGCCGCCGAGCAGGAAGCCGCGCCGGGCGAGACGGCGGCACATCCGTACCGTCTCCGCCTCCTCCACCACGACCACCTCGTCGATGAACGAGGTGTCGAGGATGCCCGGCTTGATGCGGTTGCCCAGCCCGGGAATGCGGCGCAGTTTGGGCTCGCCGCCGAAGAGTGAGGACCCCGCCGCGTCCACCGCCACGATCCGCGTCTGCGGCCGGTACTCGCGGAAATAGCGCGCGCACCCCATCACGGTGCCGGTGGTGCCAGCGCCGATGAACAGGACGTCCACGTCCGGGAACTGTTTGACGATCTCCGGGCCGGTGGACTGCGCGTGCGCCGCCCAGTTGTCCGGGTTGTCGTACTGGTTGAGCCAGACGTAGTCGTCGTGTCGCGCGCACAGGGCCCGGGCGTGGGCGATCCGGGCACCCACCAGCCCGCGCGGGCCGTCCGGCTCGGTGACCAGGTGCACCTCGGCGCCGAGGGCGATCATCTGCCGTCGGATGGTCTCGTTGCAGTGCGGGTCGATGATGCAGACGAAACGGTATCCACGGCCTGCCGCGATGGTGCTCAGCGCGACACCGACATTTCCCGACGATGATTCGACGATGGTGTCGCCGGGCCGGAGCAGGCCGCGACGCTCGGCCGATTCCACCATCTCCTGCGCAGCCTTCAGCTTGATCGATCCCGCGAAGTTGAAACCCTCGCACTTGAGGTAGAGAGGAATTCCGAAGCCTTCGGCGAGGTCGACGAAAAGGTCGCTGGTATTGAACTCGTCAGCGCGAGCGATAATGGGCATCCTACCCCCTCTTGCTGTAAATCGAAGTCGCCGGCCGACGGTCAGGCGTGGCGGTCCAGCTCCGCAAAGAATCCTTCGACATCAATGAGCTGACCGGCTTTGGCGATTTCCGCGTAGACATGCCGGCCGACTGCCAGATCTAGGACTCCGAGGCCGAACGGCGAGAACACGACGGTACGGTCGGCCGGCACCGCGAGCTTGCCGGTGAGCACGTCGCAGAGCGTTCCGGCGATGAAGTCCCGGCTGTGGGTCCGCTGCTCCAGCAGGTGCACCGAGGTGTTGGCCTTCAGGCAATGGTTGACGTCGTCCACCACGTTGACCACGCCGGCGATCACCTCGGGTGACAGGTCGCGCAGCGACAGGTGCAGCACCAGCGGGTGGTGATCGAACCAGCCGGGCTCGGTCAGGTGCGGCTCACCTGCGGTGGTGGTCAGCACGACCAGGTCACTGTCGCGGATCACGCCCTCGGCGGAGTCCCGAACCCTCGCGACCGCACGGCCGGCCGCCTTGTCGATGTGCTCAGCGAGCGCGGCCGCGTAGCCGCCGACCAGGTCGAACAGCTCGACCTGGTCGAAGTCCCAGTCGAGGGCGCGCAGGTGGTGATAGACGTGCCGGGCGATCAGGCCGGTGCCGACGATGCCGAGCCGGACCGGTCGGCCGCGGTCCCGGCTGAGCTCCCGGGCGGCCAGGGCGGCCGACCCTGCGGTGCGGGCCGCGCTGATGATGGAGGATTCCAGGCACGCGTACGGGTATCCGGTCGCCGGGTCGTTGAGCACCAGCACGGCCGAGGCCCGCGGAAGGCCGGAGGCGATGTTGCCGGGGAAACTGGAGATCCATTTGATGCCGTCCACCGCACCGGTGTCGCCGCCGAGGGAGGCCGGCAGTGCGATGATGCGCGATTCCGGACGGTCCGGGAACCGCAGGAAGTAGGAATCGGGATTGACGGTCCGGCCGCCTCCGTGCGCCCGGTAGGCATCCTCGATTATCGAAATGACGGTGGAGGCGCTTCCCTCGATCACCGCCCGCACCTGAACGCCCGGAACCACGGCGAAGGTGGGTTGCTCAACAAAATTGGACGTCACAACGAATCCCCCATGACTGCAGTGACATTCCCTCTCCGCCGCCAGAGGGCGCATGATTATCGTCGTCGGCGAATGAGTGTGACGGCCGAATAGCGTGGCCGGTACGTCGAAAGTGAAGCTACCCGGTCTCTCATGTTCGAGGCCACCCGCGAAATTTCTTCCAGCCCCGCATTGACACGACGATGATCCCTGTCGACCTGCGGCGAAGAGACCGCCGGGCCACCTCGGGGGCCTCATCCGCGACCTCCGGCCCCCGAAAATCCTCCGAAGGAAGGAAGGCGCGGACATCGACGGCGGGGACGACCAGGAATCTCATCCCCGCTCTCCGTCTCACGTAGGAGTCGGAAGTTCCGTACTTTCCACATACTTGCCTCATGGACGTTGCACACGGGGCAACCGACTCATCACTCAGAGTCTCCGACAAGCCGCCGGAGGTCGCGGGCTTCCCACCTGGTGAATCGCTCACGTCCGTCCGTCGGGCGGCCCGGCACATCGGCATCGATGTGGCCCGTGGATGCGCGGTCCTAGGCATGTTCGCCACCCACCTGGGGCCGCAAACCGCCACCGGTTGGACGTACCAGGCCTTCAACGGACGGGCCGCCGGGCTGTTCGCGCTCCTGGCCGGCGTCTCGGTCGCGCTCGTCACCGGTGGCTCCCAGCCCCGCACCGGGGGGCCGCTGGCACTGCGGTGCGTGCAGCTGGCGGTCCGCGCCGCGCTGCTCTTCCTGCTCGGCCTCGGGCTGACGCTGCTCGGCACCACGATCAAGGAGATCCTGACCGTCTACGCGGTGCTGTTCCTCGTCGCGATCCCACTCGTCAAACTGCCGGCCGGCACCCTGGCGGTCCTCGCCGCGAATCTCGCGATCACCGGGCCGCTGCTGTCCTTCCTCCTGCGCTCCACCGTGCTGAACGGTTACGAGGGCGGTCACGTGCCGCAGGCGGCCACCCTGGTATCGGCGGACGGCTGGGCGGCCGCGCTGGAGGGAATCCTGATCACCGGGCCCTACCCGGTGCTGACCTGGCTGCCGTTAGTGCTCGCCGGGATGGCGGTCGGGCGGCTCGACCTCGGTGCCGGCCGCGTGCAGTACGCGTTGCTGGGCGGCGGCGCCGCGCTGGCGGCGGGCGCATACGCGCTGTCGTGGACGGTGATGGAGCCGCTCGGCGGATGGCGCGCGGTATCGGCGAGCATGGGGATCCCAGTCGGCGAGGCGCGGACGCTCAATGCGACCGGGCTGGGCGCGGTGTCCACCGGGCACCCGCTGATGCTGCTCGACACGGCCGGGCACAGCGGTTCCCCGATGGAGATCTTCGCGGTCACCGGTCTGGCCCTCGCGGTGATCGGTCTCTGCCTGGTCCTCGCCCGCGGCGTACCCGTGCTGCTCTATCCGCTGGCGTCGGTGGGTGCGCTGCCGCTCACGGCGTACGCCGGGCACATCGTGCTGATCGCGGCGCTCCAGCTCGGGTTCGCACCGGGCTTCAGCTCGGCGATCCTGGCCGGCTCCTCGGTGCCCCTGGCTGTCACGGTGGCGGTGACGCTGCTGGCGCTCCCGCTCTGGCGCCGGTTCATCGGCCGTGGACCCCTGGAATGGCTGCTGCACAGGGTGTCCACGGCCGTGACACCGAACCGTGGGTGAGCCGCTCAGCTGAACGGGGTCAGGTCCGGCTGACAGATTCGCCCAGCCGGCGGGACCTGGCCGTCGACCAGGTAGGCCGCGGTGATCTGGTCGGTGCAGGCGGAGTCACCCAGGATGGTGTGACCGAAGGCGCCGACCGTCACCAGGCGGGCGTCGCCCAGCTGGCTCACCATCCGCTGGGCGAAGCGGTACTGGGTGGCCGGGTCGAAGACATTGCCGTACACCAGGATCGTGCGGCCGGACCTGTTGGCCCACGGCCCGCTGTAGCGATCGGCGCCGGTGGACGGCCAGCTCGGGCACTGAGCCGGCTCGAGGAAGGCGTGATACCGGCCGAAGGTCGGCGACACCTTCTCCCAGGCGGTCGCCGTGGCGGCCGGGTCGAGCGCGTCGGGGAACGGCATGTCGGTGCAGTTGACCCCAAAATAGGAGTCGTCCCCGTGGTACGCCGTCTCCCCGGCCGTCCCGGTGGTTGCGGGGCTCCGGGCCTTGCCGGTACGCATCACCTCGTAGTCCGCCTGCAGCGAGGCGGCCAGCTCGTCGAAGAGGGCGGGTTGCTGGAGCAGCGACACCAGCTCGCTGACGAACGAACTGAACGTCACGGTCGAGCCGTCCGCGCGCTTCAACGAGGACGTGCGCAGATGCTCCCGCAGCGCGGTGAACTTGGCACGGGCGCCGGGCGCGAGGGCACAGCGGGTCCCGCTGCCCTCGCATTGGGTCAGCATCGCGTTCAGCGCCAGTTCGAAGCCCTGCGAGCGCTGGTAGACATACTGCGCGCCGTCGGCGGTACGCAGCTGCGGATCGACGCTTCCGTCCAGCACGATCGAGCGCACCCGCTGGGGGAAGAGCGCGGCGTAGGTCGCGCCGAGCAACGTGCCGTAGGAGAGGCCGACGTAGCTCAGCCTGTCGTCACCCACCGCCGCACGCAGCAGGTCGAGGTCACGCGCCACGTCCCGGGTGGACAGGTGCTCGAGCAGCGGGCCCGCGTTGGCGGCGCACAGCCGCGAGTACTCGTCGGCCGCGTCGATGCTGGAGGCGATCTCCGCCGGTTGGACCGGAGCGGCGAAGCTGCGCGACAGCAGACCGTACACCTGCTCCTGGGAGGTGAAGCAGCGCACCGGGCCGCTGCGGCCGACACCGCGCGGATCGAAGCCGACGATGTCGAAGCGGGCCAGCACGGACGGCGCGAAGCGTTCGTGGACCAGACGGGTGTAGAGGAAACCGGACCCGCCGGGACCGCCGATGTTGACGAAGAGGGTGCCGATCCGCTGATTCGGATCGCCGGCTCGGCGCCGCATCAGAGCGAGCGGAAGGGTGCCGGCGGACGGCACGTCGTGATCGACCGGCACCGCGACCGATCCGCAGCTCAACGAGGCGCGTTCGGAAACCGGTACCGGATGGAGGACCTCGGGATCGCAGGCGGTCCAGGCGACCCCGGACACGGCAGTGGCCGTGGCGGGGGACGCGGGGATGACCGGCGCCGTGAGCGCCAGCACCAGGGCCGCCCCGACACCGGCAGGACAGAGTTTCATTTGGGCTCCGAAGTAGGGCGATCGGCCGACGGCCGATCTGTCAGAGTGACGAGCGGGAGACCGGATCCGCGCTGCGGGCGGCCAGCCGCCTGGAGAACCGGGTCCACGCCGCGGCATAAATCCCGGCGACCTCGGACAGCGGACGGGCCCATTGCCGCGGCACGGTGTCGGCCAGTTCCTCCCACCGGGTGGGGTCTATGGCGTTGCCGCGGATCAGTCGCAGAAGGAATCGGCCGACGTGGTTCTGCTGCACGCGCGGGTCGCTCTGCAGGTTCGCCAGGCAGGCTCGGACCAATGCCTCGTCGGCAGGCCGTACCTGCTCCGGGGCCGGTGCCGGACCGGCGACCCGGCCCGGCACCGGTGGTTCGCCCCGGGCGAGTCGGTCCCGGACGTCCTTGACCGTGCTGGGCGAGAGCCGCACGGCGGCGGCGACCTGACGTAGGCTCGCCACCGGGTTACGCCGTATGATCTCGGCCGCCCGCACCCGCGCGGCGCCGGACTCGACCGCCCGCCGGCGTCCGTCCCGGCCGACCCGTTGTTCGACCCCGGACTTTTCGGGGTCGAACAGCTGACGACGGATCTTGGCCACCGTCTTGTCCGAGACACCGCAGATGCCGGCCAGCGCGGCGTCCGACAGATGGGCATGCGTCCGCAGGATCCGGGCGGTGGCCGCCAGCCGGTCCTGCCGGGTCAGCGGAAGGCCGTGCTTGGTGTTGAGGCTGACGGTCAGTACGAAGGCGTCGTCCACGCTGCCGTCGAAGTAGCGGACGGTCACCTGCTCAGCGCCCGTGAGCTGGGCGCTGCGATAACGGTGCATGCCGTCGACGATTTTCATGGTGCGGCGGTCGACCACGATGGGTGGCAGCGGCTCGGCACACTCGGCGAGCCGGCGGATGTGTTCCTCGTTCTCGCCGTCGAGCCGGGGCGAGTCGGCGGGCAGCAGGCTCCCGATGGGCACCCGTTCGTAACTCTGCTTGGCGCGCTGCTGCCGGGCGCCGGGTGCAATGGTCGGATGAACTGCCGGGCGCGGGATCGCCGCGGCCGACGTGATACGAGATTTGTCGATTAACAACGCACTCCCCCGTGTTGCCTCTTACCAGAAGTACCGCGCTCCGGTCGTAGATGCCCACGCTTCACGAATGACCGTTATGCGCCGCGCCGAGTATAACGAACGTCAATGCCGACGCCTAGCTTCCTGCCGCTCCGTCAGCAGCCACGATCTCGACTTGGATGACAACAAAACGTCGATCTGGGCGCAAGTGCGGTTCCGGGGAGAGGGTCGACGCCGAAGCGACGCGGATCATCGGCAAGGCCTTGCGCAATACTGTCCATAGTGGGCGTATTGGCTCGGCGTGCGCTCTCTTCCCGGCGTCGGCGACGGCGTCCCGCCGGACCCGCCGCCCAGCGGGCGACCCCGGGAGGGTCGGAAACGTCCGGGCCGAAATCCTACTTTCGAACGATTCTCACGTCGGGCTCATGATCGAATACCCGCGGTCAGTTAGTCATGGTTGGGTCCCGTTGACATGCGGTTGAGCTGGTTCCGCCATTTCTCAACACCGTGTTCACATCAATTTAAAGAGGAGAACCATGCGAACCCATAACGTGTTCAGAGTGCTTCGGGTCGGCCTGCTGGTGGCGACGGCCGGCACACTCGCCACTCACCTCACGGCCCGCCGGCCACGACGTGGAGCACTTCGGACGAGACCGCGGCGGCGCCGTCGCCACCTCCACCACCCCCGGAGGTACCCGGCGTCTCCGGCACTTCGCAGTGCAGCCATCCGACTCTGTTCACGAAACAAGTCACCGTTGCCGGCGAGGTGTCCGGCTCGCACGCCGGGCAGTGCCACCGGGTGCAGCGCGTCGTCAACCAGGGACCTGGCCGTCCACCTCGTCACGCTGGCCCATTACAGCGGCACGGCGGCCACCTCCCTCGTCGGCAGCGCCCCGGGCAGCCGGGACCCGACGAACTTCCGCACCCGCCCGTGCCGGCCGGCGCACGGCGGGGTCGTCACCTGCGGGCCCGGCACCGCCGTCTGACCTACCCACCGCGCCGTTACCGCCCGGCCGAGAACCGAAGGAGACCCGCGCCAGTGTGGACAGTCATGACGGCCCTGCGGCGACTCGCCCGGGCACAGGGGGTGGTCGGCTGCGCCGGCGCGCTGATGGGGATCGCGATGGATCCCGGAGGGCTGGCCCTGCCGTCGTGGCCGGACATCGAGGGACGGGTGGAGCGCGGTCGGCGTACCGAGCCGGTGTTCTTCCCGTCCATCAGCGAATATCCGGTGATCGACGAGTTCGCCCACGCCGTACGCGCCACCGACCGGATCCGCACCGGCGCGTTCCGGACCGCACTCGACCAGGTCGCCCGCGGCCGTCGCGTTCTGGAGATCGACACCAGTCGGGACGCCATCTGGGCCCGGTACGCCGCAGACCGTGGCGCCTCCTCCGTCGTGGCCGTCACGGGCGGTCCCCCGTCCCGGCTCGCACCACGCCGGCATCCCGGGCGGGACCGGATCGCCCGCTTCGACGGCCAGTCGACCGACCTGCTGCTACGGGAGCCCGCCGACGTGTGCGTCTCCACGACCATCGGCGCCATCGCCGGATCCGCGGGCGCGGCCGCCATCCTCAATGACGCCCGCAGCCGGTTGACCCGGCCCGGCGCCGCCATGATCCCGGTCCGTGCGTGCACCATGGCCTCGGCGGTCTGTGCCCGGGACATCGCCCCAGGGATGCGGCTCTCCCCGCTGGCTCCGCCCTACCTGGACGAGCTTTTCCGGCTCCGGGACACGCCGTTCGACGCGCGGATGTGCCTGAGCGGTGTCACGTACCGGCATCTGGTCAGCTCGACCGGCATCGTGGAGGACCTGGACTTCGCATCCGGTACCCGCACCGAGGGCAACGAGGCGGTGGTGCTGGTGGTCGCCGACGACGCACGTATCGACGGCCTGCTGCTCTGGCTGCGGCTGTGGACCTATCCGGGCGCCCCGCCGGTCGACACCCTGACGCGGGAGACCACGTGGATCCCGGTGTACGTGCCGATCTTCGCCGTACCCGTCGAGGTGGCACACGGCGACATTGTGGAGGTCGACTTCTCACGGACGTTGAGCATGGACGGCATCCATCCTGACTACGCCGCGCTGGTGACGGTGCGTACCGCACGGGGCGCCTTCACCGAGGCGGTCGAGCTGCCCTACCAGCCGACCGGCTTCCGCTCCACCTGGTTCCACCGCCTCCTGTTCAGCCGCGGGACCGGCACGCGATAACCGGCCATCATGGTGCGGGCGGTCGCCATCCCGGTGTGTGACGGCCGCTGCGGCCAGGGCGATCCGGCCCTACCGGGTCGTCTCCGTCGCGGCGCGGACGATGAGGTCGGCGGTGGTGTCGGGTTGTGAGACGAGTACGGCGTGGGAGGCGCCCGGCGCCTGCACCGCGGTGCCGTTGGCGCGCTCGGCCATGAACGTCAGAGCTTCGGCGGGGATGTTGCGGTCCTGCATCGCAACGAGGTGGTAGTTGGGCAGGTCGCGCCACGCCGGGGGGCCGGACGGCTCATTGAGGCAAGCTCTACCTGGCCACCGTCATCGACCTGTACTCCCGGCGCATCCTCGGCTACGCCATGGGCGTGCACCACGACGCCGGGCTGATCGTCGCCGCGCTGAACATGGCCGCCGTCACCCGCGGCGGCACCGTCGAAGGGGTGATCTTCCAAAGCGACAGGGGCAGCGAAGGCGGTTTCAACCGGTCGTCGCAACACCCTACAGTAACCGACGGCGCGACACGCCATCCATCACGAGAACTTCTCAAACACCCTCTAAGACCCGAGCCGCGACCGGTCAGAATAGGTTCATCGACTCGGGTCGACGAACGTACAATATCGTGGTATAAAGGGAGATGATTTCCGACGGGGGAAAAGCATCAATAACGGAGCGCGAAAATGATATTCTCCGCCTGCTTGCGGAAGGGCTGTCCAACCAGGAAATCGCAGAACGCCTTCTAATTACGCGGGCCACGGTAAACACGCATGTTCTAAGCTTGTTGCGAAAGCTGTCCGCCCGAAACCGCACACATGCAGTAGTAAAAGCCTACCGGCTGCACATCCTCGATCTGAGGGAATGAGCAGCGCAGGCCGTTGGCTACAACTACCATCGCAACCAACACCTCACTTGACGGCAAACCACCCATCAGCCGCGTCAACAACGCACCTGCGCACTACAACTAGTGCCCCGTCATGCAGCCTTGAACGGGTGATCCGGATGGCGGATCTTGGAAGGGGCGGAGAATCCGGATTTTGGTTTGGCGCGCTGGTTGCGCCAGCGGATGTAGTGGCCGATGGCGGCATCCTGTTCGGCGTGGCTGCGGTGGTCGGTGCCGTTGAGAGCGAAGTACCGCACTGCGGCTAACTCGGCTTCGATCCAGTTCAGCCACGACGCGTAGGTCGGCAGGAACACCAGCTCCACCTGGTTGGCAGTGCACCAGGCGCGGACCTCGGGGTGCTTGTGCGGGGAGAAGTTGTCCACGATCAGGTAGAGGCGTTGGGCGGGCCATCGACGGCGCAGGTCTTGAGGAAGTCGAGGAACTCGCGCCAGCGTTTGCGGTCCCGGATGCGGTAGTGCAGGCGGCCGGTGGTCAGATCCAGGGCGGCGATCATGTGCCGTACACCCTGGTCACGGGTGTAAGTGGCCCTTAGCTGCACCGGCTGTCGGTGAGGTCGCCAGGCCCGGCCGGGACGGGGTTGCAGGTTCAGTGGCCGTTGAACCTGCAACCCCCACGTCGACCTGGCGTTCCTACGACCCACGCGTCGGCTGAACTGGATCGAGGCCGAGTTCGCCGCGGTGCGGGACTTCGACCTCAACGGCACCGACCACCGCAGCCACATCGAACAGGACACCGTCATCGGTGACTACATCAGCTGGCGCAACCAACGCGCCCGACCGAAATCCGGATTCGCCCCCGGATCCAAGATCCGCCACCCGGATTACCCGTTCAAGGCCGCATGACGAGGCACTAGTCCATCCAGACGATCGATCATCGCGGGATTCAGTACCGCGTCGCGTGTCCGCACGGCCCGTCCGATCGGCAAATGCGGAACTGAAGTTGTGCCGTGCCGAAGCCCGTGGCGCTCCCTGAGACGAAGATAGGCGTCTGACCGGATCCGCACAGCGTGGGGCCGTCGCTCCACCCGGGGTTGAGGCCGCTAAGCTGCCACTGAAACGTGTAGCAGGTACTCGACCGATTGATCAACTCGCCCTCTACCTGCACCGTCGTAATGGTTAAGAGGTCCGTGACAGTGCGTACGGTGCGGGTGAAGGTGCCGCTAGCTGTCGCATCGCCGTACTCAGCAGACCACGGAGACGGTGTCGTGATCGCCGCGCTAGCAGGCCCGGGCGTGCCCACAACGAGCGCGACAAGGGCGGTCAGGCACACGACGAGAAAGGACACCGCAGTTGGACGCTGGGACATGAGACAATCTCCTTTGGTCGTGAATCCGATTGGGCACTGGATTAGCGCAGTAGTTGCAGCGGATCCGCAGCTATCCCGAATTCGCGCCGCAAAACCTGGCTGGCGACAGCCAGACCGGCCATCCCGTGTACACCAGGGCCGGGCGGTGTCGACGCCGAGCACAGATACACCCCGGGGACCGGTGTCCGGTACGGGTTCCATCGCGGCACCGGCCGCATGACGGTCTGCCACATCGTCATCGCGCCACCGGTGATATCACCACCGATGTAGTTGGCGTTGTGACTACGTTGCGAGCTTGCGCGGATGACATTCTTTGCCATGATCACCTCGCGGAAGCCCGGAGCGAACCGTTTGATCTGCGCGACGACCGCTCCGCTGGCGTCGGTGTTCGAACCGTGGGGCATGCGCATACGTCCACAGCGTGTGCCGGCCGGCGGGTGCCCGGGTAGTGTCCAGGCGAAGGTGAGCGAGAATGCGCATTCCAGGCCCAGCACGGAGTTGCCGACTACTCGACTAAGGCGCGGATGACGGGCGGCAGGCGACCAGGCGTCCTTGTCGCCGTACGTCACAGTGCGTAGTACGCCAGGAAGCGACTGGCCCGACCGCCATGTGGGACTCACCATCTTGGCCCAGCCCGAGATTGTGTAGTTCAAGGTGGACTGGAGGGCGAGGAACCAAAGCACGGCGTCGGCCACACGCGGGTCTTGGCTGGATCGGGCCAACGTCGTCGCCGCCTGGACCAGGAATGAGGCATGATCGGATCCGTCCGCGCGGTGGATGCTGCGGGCGTAGAGCGGAATGGATGTAAGGGCGATCGCGGCGTTTGCCGCGAGCCTGATCTGGGGCATCCGACCGGTGGGCGCAAGCAGCGGGACGGCAGCGCAAGCACGTAATGCATGCAGCGCTGCAGTGCTCTGCGGACCGCCGGGTGGGCTGGCGGCCAGCCGGGTCAGTGGGCCGGAACCTACGAAGGTCTGCCTGATTAAGGCGAGATCGTTGAGGCCGCCTGTGGCGCCGTCCGCTGTCCGGGTCATTTGCTCGAGGCTGGACACCGGGTGGGTCAGTGCGCTCAGCCGCTCGACGGCGATGAGCGTCTTTTGCCTGTTGAGCGAATGCGGTGCAAGAACGAAGCGTACCGCGCTTTTCAGCAGACCCATCTCTGCTCAAGCCTCCGCACCGTAAGGTGGATCCGGCCTTGCAAACCAACCCCACACGTTTGGGATCGACGGTCAGCCGCTAGTGGCTACGACGACCGTGGCGGTGACAACGACGAGTGCAGCGGGCGTGGCCATGACGGGCGGCGTCGGGGCTAGCTTGCGACCCTTTACAGCGTCACGCATGCTCCCTAGCGTTGTGCTGGACAGGCGGTTCGTGCGGAACTCGGTCGAGGTCATTGCAACTCCTAAAGCAAATCGAGGGCGGCTACTCAGACTTGATCGACCCGGCTCCACTGGCACGGGCCGTACGCCGCCCTAGACTGGCACTAGATGATGTAGTCAGTCATGACACCCGTAATCAGATTCGGTGATCCTGAGGGCTTACTCTCTGGTCCGGCACTCTCAGCAGGCCACCTGGCACGAGCCATCTTCTCCAATGGGCTCGCACTCGGCGACGTAAGGACAGTTGTCATTTCCCTCCTCTTTCTAGGGTGACTCAAGCTTGAGAGCCATCATATTCATATAGACGGCAACCGACATCCACATTTCTGATGATGTGATGCATGACGAGGATGGCCCGGAGGGAGGTGGGGACAGAGCCAGGCCGGTTCAGTGCGATCAGCGTGTCGGCCAGGCCCTCGACGACGGCGTCGGTTGGTGAGGTGCTCGGCGTACGCGACCGGCTCGTCGACCTTCAGGTCGTAGTGCAGCGCCCAGCAGCACGCGTCCTCGCTGAAGACCAGCGACACCCGCTCCGGACCGTCGGTCTGCTCGCCGGACTCGGGTGGACGGCGTCGGGCTCGGTCTCCGGTGGCGATCAGCTACTTGCCGGCGAGCTGGGAGCACTCATTGCCCGGCGCCCCACAACCACGCGTCGACGATGTACTCCGCGCCGCGCGGCAGCTTCGGCGGCCGGGCAGCCACGATCGCGGCCGCTTCGACGCGGCCGGTCGTCGCCTTGCGGCGTTCCCGTGCCCCAGGATCCGCAGTCCCGAAGGATTATCCTCGTCGGCGTCATTCGAGGAGCCATCGCGACCGTTTCGGTGACTATGTTCGACAGCACCAGTACAGCGGCCGTGCATTCGTTGCCAACGCCTAGTAGTAGCCAGGTCGGCGCCTACGCTGTCTGGCTTCCCCGCAGCGGTGCTGAGCGAAACGGGATGGACCTCACCGAGGTCAGCGTCGTCGGCCGCGACGCGGCTGGCGATGTGGTAGCCCGGTTGGTTTGAGCAACGAAGCCAGCTCACCGGGTAAACTGTGCACAGCGGGCGGTCTTGCCGCTCGGTCATGCCCTCTACGACCTATGTCAATAATCGTCGAGATGCTGCTATTCCGGCATGCCCTGCGCGAGCGGGATCTAACCCGGGGTCGACCGGGCCGAGAGACAGCTCCAGCTGCGGCCGTTTGGCGCTACGTTTCCCAGACAGAGCCGAAATCGACGCAACCCTGCGGCTGGTTCAACGGGCGGGCAACGTTCTGGGCCGCTTCGACGAAGGCGCGGACGCGGGCGGTGGCACCGTCCGCGCGCCAGAGCAGGCCCCACTGTAGGGGTGGCGCATCGCGTAGGTGTACGTAGGCGACATCGGGGCGCGGGTAGTAGCGCCTGGCGTTGGCGCCGACGGGAAAGACGCCCTGTCCGTCGCCAACGAGGGCGAGGATCTCCTGGAACGTCGCGGCGGACTGTCCGGCTCTGATGGGAAGCCCGGCCGGAGTGCTATGTGGAGTTCGATCGGCGAGTAGGGATCGCGGCAGCGTGTCGGGCAGTTGAAGAACGGTGACCGTGGCCAGGTCTTCGACCGAGATAGCGTCACGACGGGCAAGGGGGTGTTCGACCGGCACGGCCAGGAACCGGGCCTCGGACACCAGGACCGGACCGGTGACCACGCCAGGCTCGTCGACCGGGAAGGTGGCCAGGGTCAGGTCGACGTCGCCACCCCGCAGCCAGGGCATGAGATCGCCGAGCTGCGCTTCGCGGATCTGTACTTCGCACTCGGGATGGTCCCGCCGGAACGCCTGGCCTGCACGGACCAGCAGTCGGCCGCCGGCAGCGCCGGTGAAGCAGACTCGCAGGATGCCGCTGAACCCTCGGCCGGCCTCGATCGCTCGGTCGAGCGCTGCGGTGATCTGATCATGGGCCGGCCGGAGGTCTTCGTACAGCGTGCGCCCGACCCGGGACAACTCGACCCGGCGGCTCGTCCGGTCGAACAACGCGACGCCAACCTGCCGTTCCAGCTTACGGATGGTCTGGCTGACTCGCGCGGTCGAGACCCGTAGCCGTGCAGCGGCGCGACCGAAGTGCAGTTCCTCGGCGACAGCGAGAAACGCCTCCAGTTCGTGGCGCTCCAGCATAGGTCCCCCCAGATCGTTAAATCTAGCTTCACGATCCTTGCACACGTCGGCATTGATCAATGAGCCGGCCCGTCACAGGGTGGAGACACAACACACTCGTCCACCTGCACGAAAGGACCAACATGAGTGCCCTGCGCGATTCGCGCCCCATCGTCCGCGGCCAGGTTTGGCTCCCTGGCAAGCGCGGCTTCGATACCGCGCGCCGCCCCTGGAACCTCGCCATCGAGCAGCCAGTTGACGCCGTGCTCGAGGCTGCATACGCGGCCGACGCCGTCCCGGCCATGACCGGCAAGATCGGCGCTGCGCTCGACACGGCAGAGGTGACGACGTGACGACCCCCGCGGTCGCGGTCTCCGGGCTGCGCAAGGCGTACAAGGACAAGCTCGTGCTCGACGGGATCGACTTCGAGATCCCCACGGGCACGGTGTTCTCGCTGCTCGGCCCGAACGGGGCGGGCAAGACCACCACCGTCAACGTGCTGACCACCCTGATCAAGGCCGACAGCGGAACCGTCCGCGTCGCCGGCCACGACGTCGCGACCGAGGCCAGGCAGGTGCGCGCCGCGATCGGCGTCACCGGCCAGTTTGCCGCCGTCGACGAGTTGCTGACCGGCCGGGAGAACCTGCGCCTGACGGTCGACCTCAGCAGCGTGCGCCACGGCGAGCGCGTCATCACCGAACTGCTGGAACGGTTCGAGCTCACCGAATCGGCGGACAAGGCTGCCTCGACCTACTCCGGCGGCATGCGCCGCAAACTCGACCTGGCGATGACCTTGGTCGGCAACCCGAAAATCATCTTTCTGGACGAGCCGACCACCGGGCTGGACCCGCGCAGCCGGCACACCATGTGGTCGATCGTGCGCGGGCTGGTCGCCGACGGCGTCACCGTCTTCCTCACCACCCAGTACCTGGAGGAGGCCGACCAGCTCGCCCACCGGATCGCCGTGCTCGACCAGGGCCGCTTAGTCGCCCAGGGCACCCCCGACGAGCTCAAGCGCCTGATCCCCGGCACCCACGTCCGCCTGCGGTTCACCACCGCCGCCGAACTCGACGCTGCTACGCAGGCCCTGCCCGAAGCCACCCGCGACGACGACGCGTTGACGCTGCGAGTGCCCAGCGACGGCGGCACCAAGTCGCTGCGGACACTGCTGGACCGACTCGACGAATACTCGCTCAACGCCGAGGAGTTGTCCGTGCACAGCCCCGACCTCGACGACGTCTTCCTCGCCCTCACCGGCCAGACCACGGAGGTGGCAGCCAAGTGAAGTCCCATGCGCTGGTGATGCTGCGCCGCAACGCCAAGCACACAACCCGCAACCCCACATCGGTGTTCAACGCGGTCCTCATGCCGATCGTGATCATGCTGATGTTCGTGTACATGTTCGGCGACGCCTTCGACGTCGGCGTCGACTACATCGACTACGCCACGCCAGGACTGATGCTGCTGGCCGTCTGCTACGGCCTCGGATCCGTCGCGACATCGGTCAACGCCGACATGACCAAAGGCATCATCAACCGGTTCAAGGTCATGGACATCTCCCGCGGCGCGGTGCTCACCGGACACGTCGTCGCCAGCGTCCTGACCAACCTGATCGCCATCGGCGCCCTCGTCGGCGTCGCGTTCCTACTAGGCTTCAACCCGAGCGCCGGCCTGACCGACTGGCTCGGCATCGCCGGAATCATCGCGCTGCTCGCCGTCGCCGCCGGATGGTTCACCGTCGCGCTCGGGCTGTCGGCCAAATCCCCGGAGACCGCGGGCCTGGCCACCGTACCGCTGGTCATGCTGCCGTTCTTCAGCAGCGCCATCGTTCCCGCCGAGAAGATGGGCCCCGGCCTGCGGCAGTTCGCCGAATACCAGCCGTTCACCCCGATCATCGAGACCGTGCGCGGACTGCTCAACAGCGCACCGGCGGCCGGTGACGTAATTCCTGCCCTGATCTGGTGTCTGGCCATCGCGGTCATCGGCTACGCCTGGGCACGCTCGACATTCACCAAGCGGGCCTGACGGCCATCCGGTTGACTGCCCGCAGTGTGCCGCCCTGGACGAGTATCGCCCTGGGCGGCACCCGCCTGTGGCCGGGACGCTGCCGAAGCGGGCCTGGTCGTCGGCCGCCGCGCCTGCCGCAACCACAAACTCACTCGCGCCGAGAAAACTGCCAACACCCTGCTCGCCCGCGAACGCGTCGCCAACGAACACGCCCACGCCCACCTCAAGAACTGGCGCATCCTCACCCGCCTACGCCACGGCTGGCACCACCACGCCACCACCCTGCTCCGGCCCGACCACGGCCCCAAAGCCGGCACCCCCGCGCCGACGAAACCGAAAACAGGTACTCCGCCCCCATTGAAGCGCAAGCAGGCCGCAAAGCCGCAGGTCACGTCCCGACAAACCCGCGTGAAGGTCGGTTCCGGGGCTGCACCCACATCGCACCCACGTGACACCCACCGTCCACACCGGCCAGACAGCACAAAGGGCCCGACCCGCGTTCCGGCAGGTCAGACCCCTTATGATCTTGCGCGCCCGAAGGGACTCGAACCCCTAACCTTCTGATCCGTAGTGCAAAGCCACGAGCGCATAGCTCTACGACCAGCACTCAACCGACAACTCGTCCGACCGCGAGCCCGATAGTCCGCCTTTATCCGGTTCGGTTCTTGCAGGTCTATGTCGTGGCGGCGCCATCAATTTTCGACCGTCGATGGGCAAGCTGATCCCGCGCCTCCGGTCGAATCCGCGGGGGTAGCGGTTCGTCCGCGTCAGTTCCCTGACTTCCGAGCAGCCACCGAGCAACCATGGTCGCCACGGCTCGTGGTCCGGGGTACTGGATCTACCGCAGTGTGGACCGCCGAGCAGCTCGGCGCGTTCCTCGACACCGTCATCGACGACCCACTATTCGAGTTCTGGTGGCTCACCGCCCTGCGCGGCCTCCGCACTCGGCATTCGAGCAGCCTTGGAGCAACGGATGCTCCGTTCTGCGACATTCCTCCCAGCCAGATTCCGGCCGTCGGCAGAACCACAAAGCGCCCGAACCGCGCCCCGACAGACCTCGAACCCCCACCTGTCGATCCGTAGGCTATTCAGGTAAGGCAAGGAATCTCCGCATGTCTCTATGTATCATGACCCGGTCTGAGATTTCGGTCTCGAGCAAACCCTTTAGACCTTCGACACTGTCGGCACGTTTGAGGGTTTCCACAATCGGCAGAACCAGCCCAGCTCTTACCGCCGACCGCCAATGCTGGTCGACTCTCTCACTTATAACACTGTCGTCTAGGAGGCGCAGGCTATCAGGGCGCACTCGTTTGATCGCCTCGAGCCGAAAGCGAAGCATGCACTTCGACTCAGCGAGCCAGCCTCCTGGAACATCGCCTGCCGGAGCAAACCCCAGGTTGACGTAAAACAGCGAGTCCCACCTCGACGACTGAATGTTCACTATTGAGTAAATTTCTTGACCAAGGCGGTACCAGTTGGTACCGCGCCGACGAAAACGCATCCCGTCTAATTCTTCTTCAAGGATCCGGGAAAACTCCTGCTTTACCTTCATTGGGCCAGCCTAACGCCGTGAGTACGTATCCAGGACGCCAGTCCACTTCTTACCCGTCACGCTCTCCAACTCTGCCACGTAGTCAGCGAGCTGACGGCGCCCCTTTGCCTGGCTGCTCGCTGCGTCAGATTTTAGTTCGCGGACTATTCGGTTCTGCCAGTCGATGGCGTCAGGCCGGCGCCCACTCGGAAGGGTGTGCTCGTAGTCATAACCATCACCCAACGCAGCCCGGTAACTTATCTTGTGAATCTGGCGCCCTCGATCGGCGTCCTCATTCTCGCCGGACGTGAACTGTCCCTTGGCGTTCCGATTGCAGCCTCCCGTATTGTGAACCAGCAGTGTAGCGTCCCCTGCCACAACATGGTACGTGTGGAGGTCATCAACCGTGAGGTTGTGCACGGACTGCCACTCAGTCCAAGTGCGCAGCGCCGCAACTTGCACGTAGGTTCCGGCAGCAGTCTTGAGGACGTCACCTAGATGCAGGTGACGGGCCTCGATCCAGCGACTGAGATTCGCCACCCAGAACGGATGTTCGTCAGTTGCGACGACCGTATTAGCCACTTCCAGCTCATCGCTGGCGACAGTTATTTCAACGAGAGTCTTCTCGCCTTCGCTGCCGATTACATGCGTAACGAGTCGTCGACCTTCTTCTCCAGTTTCAGGGTCTGCAGCGACTACGAGGTCTCCAACCTGCACCTCTTCGATCGGCTTTGTTGAGCCGTCCGCCATGAGGACTCGGGTGCCAGGGATGAAGCTGCTCCCGCGACAGGCCGACAGTTGTGATCGGTAGGCGAGTTTTCCACCCAGAGAACTGGCAAGCGCACTGGCAAGTTTAGTTCCTCCGAAGTTGCCGTCGTCCCAGCCGTGAACGTATGCGGTCAGATTGTAGTGATCTTTCGCATTAGCCCATCGGAAGGATTTCGTACATAGATCTTGATTGCATATCCCCGAAATGGCCATGGCCGCTTCTTGGTCAGTTTGCGCCATCTCGCAGGACATGAAGTTGCCACACTTGAAGATCTCGTCGCATATGCCGTCCTGGCAATAGTTCTTCATGAGCGAGGTTAGTAGCGAGGCACTCATTCCCGGGGGCACAGGGTAAGTGTTAAGAAAAACCTGCCCGTCGGAGTGGTCCACCTTGATCGTGTAGTTGATGTTGCTGACTAGTACGGTTGGCGGACGTTGGTTGGTTGTCTTACTTACCTTCGGGGTGTAGTCGACGATTTTGTGGACGCCGCGTTGGGGGCTCATGTCGCGGACGTGGCCGTCGTTGTCGCCGGTGGCGTAGAGACCGCTGGGGTCGCTGAAGGTGATGGGGTTGTTGTTGGCGTAGGAGTAGCCGTGCCATTGCTGTGGCTGGGCCATGTCTTGGATGGGGTCGACGGAGATGAAGCGGCCGATGGCGGGGTCGTAGTGGCGTGCGCCGAGGCGGGTGAGGCCGGTGGGTTCGGTGTCGCCGTTGACGAATCCCTTGAGGTTGGGCCATGTGGGTTGGCTGCTGCCGCGCGGTTCGCCGTAGGGGCTTTGGCGGCGGGTGGTGGCGACCTGGGTGACGTTGTCGATGGCGATGTTCTGGGTGCCCTGGTGGTCGTCGGCGAGCCAGGTGAGTCCGCTGGCGGTGCGGGAGGCGATGGTCCTGCCCGCGTGGCTGTAGTAGCGGGTGCAGGTATTCGCGCTGGTGGCGTTGGTGTAGCGGATTTCCTGGCCGGGGAGGTAGAGGGTGGCGCCGGTGGGGTCGCGGCGGATGATCCGGTTGCCGTCGGCGTCGTAGATGTAGCGGGTCTGTCCGGTGGTGTCGGTGGCGGTTTCGAGGAGTCCTTCGGCGTCCCAGGTCAGGGTTTGGGTGCCGAATGGGCTGGGACGGGTGAGGGTGTCGCCGGTTTCGTTGTAGGTGTAGGTGCCGGTTTTCGCGCCGCTGGTGGAGGTCAGGGCGTGGGGTCGGGCGGCACCGGTCGCGGGGTAGTGGTAGTCGGTGGTGCTGACGCCGGTGGTGGTGTGGATGTTGTGCTTTTTCCGGTTGCCGATGGCGTCGAAGGTCCAGGAGTGCCAGTAGGGTGCTGGGCCGCCGAGGTTGGCGGCGCTGCGGGTGGCGGCGCAGTCGCCTGAGGTCGGTGTCCAGGCGTGGGTGAGTCGGCGGAGGTGGTCGTAGGTGAAGCACTGGGTGTCGTCGACCGGGTCGGGTGCCACGTCGGCGATCTTGGTGATGTTGCCGGCGGGGTCGTGGGTGTAGCGGGTCTCGCCGAGGGTGTGGGGGGCGACGCTGTCTCGGTCGGTGCGTATGCCGGTGAGTCGGCCGGTTTCCAGTTCGCGGGTGAAGCGCTGCCAGACGTGTCCGCCACTGCCGGTGTGCAGGTCGTATTGGTCGAGTTGGCCGAGGGCGTTGTAGATCGTTTCGTCGACGTAGCTGGTAGTGGTGCTGCCGGTCAGCGTCTCGAGTGTCGTGGGCAGCCCCAGGTCGCTGTAGCTGTACAGCAGTGTTTCGGCGCCGAGGTCGGACCGGGTCGAAGGCATGCTGAGTGAGGCGAGGGTGCCGTCGGGGTTCCAGGTGTTGGTGTAGTTGTAGGTGCCGCCGAGGCCGGTCTCGGAGGTGGGGATGATGTATTGCGTGCCTTCGGGCTGGTAGGTGTCGGTGTATCCAGTGACTTTGACCTGGTAGTTGGCGCCGCCGGGGAGGAAGCGGGTGGATTGGGTCAGGTGGCCCTTGGCGAGGGTGTCGTAGATCCACTGGGCGCGCATGGTGCCGCCGACCTGGTTGTCGTAGGCGAAGCGTTTGCGGTTGAGCGGGTCGTACACGAAGGCGATCGTCTTTTGTCGCGCGTCGGTGGTGGTCTTGACCCGGCCGGCGTTGTCGTAGGTGAAGGTGGTGGTGCCTCGGTCGGGGTCCTCGGTCGTAGCCTGCCGTCCGCGTAGGTCGTAGGTGTACTTCCAGGAGTTGCCGGCCGGGTCGGTGATGAGTTCCGTCTGGCCCTTGCGGTTGTAGGTGTAGGTGGTGGTGTCCCAGCTGCCGGCGACGGTCGGTGTGGGGGCGGGCCCGTGGTATTGGCGCAGTTGGACGACCCGGTCGCGGGCGTCGGTGACGGTGGAGGTCGCGGTACCACCGCCGGGTGGGGTCACGTCGGTACGGTCACCTGCGTAGTAGGTCTTGGTCCGCCACCGTTCCACGTCGTACGGCTGGAAGACGCTGGCGATGACCCGCCCGGCGCCGTCGTAGTCGGTCCTGGTCTGCGTGGGCACCAGGGCCCGTTCGGTGGCCGTGACCAGAGATCCGCCGGGGTTCCCGGTCGTGTGGTAGACGCCGAAGACCTTCTTCTCCCGGCCGGCCGAGTCGTAGAACGTCTCGCTGAGCAGCCGTCCTCCGGACGGGGAGGGCGCCTGGGTCTGGCGGGGACGCAGCAGACCGTCGTAGAGGGCGTAGGAGGTGACGTAGCCGCCGGCGGCATTGAGCCGGGAGGTGGCGACGTAGCTGGCGGCGCCGTTCTGGATCCGGTAGTCCATGACGACGCTGGCCGGATCGGTGTCCTTGTCGCGGTCGGCTAGCCAGACCTTGGTGATGCGGCCGAGGCCGTCGAAGGCCAGGTCGGTGCGCTTGCCGTTGGCGTCGACGCTGCTGGTGACCGAGCCCCAGGCCGGTGACACCGTCGTGGTGGTGTCGTGCAGCATCGCGTTGGTGATCTTGACCGAGGTGACCGGTCCGCCGGTGACGGGGGTGTAGGCGGTCTTGGTCTCGTAGTTCATCGCGTCGCGCGAGGAGGTGACGCGACCGTGGGCGTCGTAGCCGGCCTGGCCGGTGGTGGTGAACGTGGGAGCGCCGCCGTTCCAGGTGGCCATCTCCTCGGTGAGGGTGGTCAGGCCACGGGTGGGGACGGTGCCGAAGGAGTTGCCGTCGTAGGAGGTCCGGGTCTCCCCGATGACCTGGCTTTCGGTGAGGGTGCCGGTGGTGTCGGCGCACTTGACGGCGTAGGTCTGCGTCCGGTGGGGCCGGTCCATGAGCCAGATGTCGCTGTTGCGTGGCGTGTAGTGAACTTTGGTGCATTGTTCGTCGCCGGTGACGCCGTCATGGCCGTAGTCGTCAATGGTGGTGGCCATGCCGTAGGCGTCGTAACTGGTGGTGGTGCGGGTGACGCGTTCGCCGCGTCCTGCGTCGAGGGCGGTGTAGGAGCGGACGGTGGCGATGCGGGTGAATCGGGCGGTGACGGTGTCGCCGTTGATGGTCCGGGTGGCGGTGGCGGCGGATGCCCAGGGTTCGTTGGTCACTCGGGACACCGACGGCCCGCCGGGGCCGTTGAGGGTTTTCTGCTCGCGGACCATGCCGGCGTAGTAGTCGTGGTCGGTGATGCCGTCGATCGTGACGCTGCGCCGGTCACCGACGGTGGTGGAGGCCCGGTCTGCGTGCATGCCCTGGAAGTAGCGGGTTTCGGTGGCGGTCTGCTCGCCGGGGTCACCGGTGGTGACTTCGACTCGGCCGTAGCCGCGCCAGTCGGACCAGGTCTTGGCCTTCTTGTCGATGATTCCGTCGTCGTCGTTGTAATGCCAGGCGGCGTCGAAGTACTTGTAGGAGTAGACGACGCGCGGGCTGCCCTGGGGTGGGGCGCCGCCGGTGTTGTCTGCCTCGTAGATCGTCGTCACGACGTATTTGTGGAACCAGTCGGTGACCGGTGAGCTGTAGCCTTCGGGTTCCCAGATCACCGGGTAACACCGCCGCTTGTTGTCTGCCGGGGCCGGCTTCGGTTGGCCGGCGACGCAGTCGGCGTCGGAGTAGTTGACGCTGATGGTGCCGCCGGTCTCGGTGCGGATCCGGGTGATCCGCATCCAGTTCATCGCCGGCGAGTGATCACCGATCGCGTCGACCCGGTTCGGCTTCTGAACCGGCGTGAACTCGATGTCCGGCACGGTGCTGGTGGTGCCGACGAGCCCCGCGTGGGAGATCTTCTCCAGCCAGAGACCCGCGCGGGTGCCGTCGCCGGGGTCCGGGAAGCCGTGGGTGAAGGTCCACCGCTCGACGTTGTCGTAGCCGCTGCCGTTGCGGACCTGGGTGGTGATGCTGGCCAGCCTCTTGGTCGACCAGAACGTGATCGAATGGTTGTCGGTGCAGGGCGCCGCAGTGCATTCGCTGTCCCACGGGGTGTCCGGCCACGTGGTTTCGGTGTGGGTGGTGCAGTTGCTCTTGCAGCGGTCTGCCTCGGCGAAGTCGACGCGCATCGGGGCGGGCGTGGAGAAGATCGAGTCGACGTTGTTGGTGTTGCGGGTGCCGTATTCGATCTTGTCGAGCCAGCCGCCGCGGTCGTAGCGGGCGGCGTCGGTGGCGGTGAGGTTGCGGCCGTAGCGGTTGGTTTCCTTCTCGTACCAGTAGGAGATCGAGTTGCCGTTGAGGTCGACGACATAGTCGAGGTTCCACCGCCATGCCTGGTTGTCGCCCCCGCAGTGCGAGTTGGCGAACGTGGTGGCGTGGCAGGGCTCGTCCGGGTGATTGCCGAAGACGGGAGCTGTCCAGGTCGAGTTGGTTACCGGCTTGTTCGACGTCCAGCCGGGCAGGCGGTTCCGGCCGAACCAGTACTCGATGCCGTTGGTGGTGGTGACCACCCAGTGTTCACCGTTGTTGTCGCCGTTGGTGGCGCCGGTCTCGCGTCGGATGCGAGTGCCGTCGTCGGCGCGCAGGTGCCACCGCTGTTCGCTGGCGTTGTAGATGAGCTCGCCGGAGTGCCCGCCCAGCGACAGCACCGCGTTGTCCGTTGCCCAGCACAGGTCGCCGGTCTTGGTGGTGTTGTTGGCGTTGCCGTCCATGTCCTTGGCGCAGGCGCGGTAGCGACGCTCGATGTAGCCGCCGGGCCAGGCTTCGAAGCCTTCTCCCATCCAGGACGGCTGGTTGTTGCTCGCGACGTGCCGGCCGTCGACCGACTGGGCGGAATAGCCGAGCGCGAGCTGCGGGGTGAGGTCACCCGGTGCCGGCGGCACGCGCATGGGGTAGGACCAGGTGAAGTCTCCGCTGTTGCCGCCGGCCGACCAGGTCGATGAGGACTGCAGCGGGGTGGCGCTGTAGTCACCGGCGGGACCTGATGCCCCAGCCGACACCGCGAACAGCGACGCCTGCGCGGTGACGCTCACGTCGGCGGACACCGTGTGGGTCGCGAGGTTGTTCGTGGACGCCAGCGGGGTCGCCGCGCACTGCTTCTGCTGCGGGGTGGCCAGGGCGCACTCGGGTACGGCGACGATTCTGAGCCGGGTGGCCCAGTCGGCGCCGTAGGCGGTGGCGAATGACCCGTAGTCGATGCTGAGGTTCAGCTTTCCGCTGCTCGCGTCCTTGGCCGCAGCCCGCAGCAGGACACCCTTGATCCCGCCCTTGGTCGTGGTCGCCCGGTCCAGCACCTCGATGTCGACCTGTCGTGGTGGCGCGCCGAGCCGTCGCATCGTCGAATCGCTGGCTGTCGCGCGCACGGGCAGGCCGCCCGGTTTGCCGAGTGCGGGTCCGCCGTCGGCGGCCACCGCGATGCGGGCGGCACCGACGGCGGGCCAGACCGGTGCCGGCTTGTCGCTGGCCCGGCTCAGGCGCGCCTGCGGGGTGTCGGCGGGGGCGACGTCGGTGACCGGCACGGCGGGTACCGGTGTGATGGGCGGCTTCGTGTAGGCGGCGGCGACCGCGGCCCGTTCTGGTACCTGCAGGAGGCCGGCGGCCATCACGATGGCGGCCGCGACGGCGATGGCCCTCCGTCGGGTGCGGGAGCGGGTGATCGTGAGCATGCCGTGGCGGGGGCGGTTCGGCGTCACCGGGTGACCTCCGGGGGTGTCCGAGGGGCGACAGGGCGAGTAGCGGGAGCCGGTGTGTCGCCGGCTTACGGGGTGGGCGGGTTGAACCGCAGCCCCAGGCCGGGCCGGAGGACGGGTTGGCGGTAGGTGTACTGGATGGCGGCGGTGCCGTCGGCGTTTTCGATGCCGATGGTGGCGCCGCCGCCGCGTTCGAGGAAGGTGCCGTCGTTGTCGGTGTAGGCGAAGCTGTAGCCGCCGGCTTCGTCGAGGATCGCCTGGAAGGTGACGCGGGTGCGGGGGTCCTCGTAGGAGTGGACGTTGCGCCATTCGATGACGAACTGCCGGTTGGGTGCGCTGCCGCGTACGGCGGTGCGGATGCTGGCGTTGGCGTCGACGACCCAGTCGTGCCAGAACGGGTACAGGGCGGCGTTGGGTTCCTCGGGGCTGGCCGGCGATGGGATGGGCCAGGCGTCGGGTGACGGTTCGCCGGGGTTGAGGAAGCTGACCAGTCCGTTGGTGTCCACCCAGCCGGTGTTGTAGGTCTGCCCGTACAACGTCACCGGGAAGGGCAGCGCGACGGAGGTGTAGGCGTCGTCGCCGGTGAGTGACAGCACGGTGCTGTTGGCGGGGGTGTAGGTGACGGGTTGCTCGGTCAGCCGGTAGCCGCCACCGGCGACAGTGGCGCCCAGGGTGTAGTCGGCGGTGGCCTGGGTGTTGGTGCCGACCACGACCTGCCGAACGTCCGAGCCCCGGCACGCCCCGGAGGGCGTGGTGGCGATGACGGCCCAGCTGCCGGCGGGCACGGCGGTGATCTGGTAGGTGCCGTTGGCGGCGGTGGTCGTCGTCCGGTCCGCCACCGTGATCGTCGCCCCGGCCACCGCGGTGCCCTGACAGGTGACGGTGCCGGAGACGCTGCCCTGCCCGGGCGGGTTCGGGGTGAACGTGACGCCCTGGCCGCTGGCGAGCCACGGCTCGCGGAACAGGTACTGGAAACCGATGGAACCGTCGCCGTTCTCGATCCCGACGGTGCCCTCACCGCCGCGCTCGATCGACTTGTTCGGGTCGATGTCGGCGTAGGCGAGGGTGATCTCGCCGTTCTCCTTGAACACCACCTCGAAGGTCGCCCGGGTGCTGGTGTCGCCGTAGATGTGCACGTTGCGCCACTCCACGACCCACTGCCGGTTCGGCGCGGTGCCGCTGACCTTGGTGGCGATCCGGGCCTGCGAGTCGACCACCCAGTCGTCCCACAGCACGTACACCGCCGCGTTCGGGGAGCCCTCGGCCGCCGGCGACGGGATCGACCCCGGCCAGGAACCGATCCACCCGAAGTACGCCGGGTCCTTGAAACTGATCAGACCGTTGGCGCTGATCCACGCCGAGGTGTACGTCTCACCGTAGAGCTTCACCGGGAACGGCGGGTTCTTCTGCCACACCGTCTCGTCGCCCTGCCACGCTTCCACCGTGTCACCGGGCACGAACGTCCGCGCCCCGGCGGCGCACTTGTAGCCGAACTCGTCACCGTCGACCATCACCGACAGGTCCACCTCCGACACACCGCCGGGGTGATTGATGATCTCGCGGGCGTACTGGCCGGCGCACCGGCTGTCGCCGGTCGACGCGGCGACCTTGTACTCACCGACCGGCACGGCGGTGAACTGGTAGCTGCCGTCGGCCGCGGTGGTGGTGCTGCGGTTGCCCGGGTTCAACGTCACCGTCGCCCCGGCCACCGGGTTACCGGTCACCGCCGTGGTCAACACGCCCTCCACCGTCCCGGCCGACGCCGGGGTGTAGGTGATCGAGCTGTTCGCCGTCAGCACGGCCTCCTGGAAGGAGTACAGCGCCGCCACCGTCCCCGAGGCGTTCTCCAGACCCACGGTCGCACCCGCACCCTGCTGGGTCGGGGTGGACATCGCCCCGTAGTGGAACGCGATCCGCCCGTCCTCGTGGAAGATCACCTCGAAGGTGACCCGCTGCGCGTTGGTCGGCCGGAACCCGACGTTGCGCCACTCCACCACGAACGACCGGTTCGGCGCCGAACCCACCGTCTGCGTCCGCACGCTCGCCGACGCGTCCACCTCGAAGTCGTCCCAGAACGGCGCCACCACCGCATTCGGCGCCGCCAGCGTCGGCATCGTCGGATTCGCCCAGGTGTCCGGCTCACCCGAGGACGGACCGAAACTCACCAGACCGTTCGTGTGCACCCGACCAGAGGTGTACGACTCGCCGTGGAAACGCACCGGGAAGGGCAGCGCCACCATCGTCGCCGCATCGTCACCGGTCAACCCCAGCACCGTCGACGCCGACACGAAGCTCGACGCGCCAGTGGTACAGGCATAGCCCAGACCCCCGTAGTCCGGCCCGAGTCGCAGGTCACGGACCACATCGGCGAACAACTCCACCTGCTCACGGGCCACCGCGCCGCAGCGGCCCGCCATCCGCACCGACACCGAGTAGCTGTCCGCGACCAGGCCGGTGAAGCTGTACGCGCCACCCGCGCCGGTCGTGGTGCTCACCCCGCTCGGGTCGAGGGTGACCGTCGCACCCACCACCGCGGCACCGGCGGCGTTGGTGAGCGTGCCGGACAGACTGTGCAGCTCCAACTCGCCTTCCGACTCCGGCCGGGCGAACGTGATCGCCTTGCTGCTCGCCAGCACCGGCTCCGCCACGGAGTACCGCAACCGGTCCTGACCGTCCTCCGCCTCGATCCCCACGACCGCGTGCGCACCCCGCTCGGCGGCGTTGTCGAGCTGGTCGTAGTTGGTCGTCACGGTGCCGTCAGGGGCCAGGACCGTCGCGAAAGAGACCCGCTGGCCGGTGTTGCCCTTACGGTGCACGTTTCGCCACTCCACCACGAACCGCTGCCCGGCTCCCGAGCCGGTGGTCGCGGTCCGCACGCTCGCCGAAGCGTCGACGACAAGATCGTCCCAGAACGGCGCCACCGCAGCGGCCGGGGCCACCGGAGCAGGCTGACCGGTGTACGGGTGTGAACCGCCCGGATCGGTGAAGGTCAGCAGACCGTTGGTGTCCACCCAGGCACTGCGGTACGCCCCGCCATAGAACGGGAACGCGAACGGCAACGGCACCGTAGCGACCGCGTCGTCACCGGTCAACGCCAGCGCGGTGGACGCCGTCGTGAACGCGGTCGTCTGCTCGGAGCAGGTGTGCCCCAGGTCGTCGCGGAACGCGGCCAGGAGGATGTCGTACGTCGTGTCCTGCCCGTGGATTTCCAGCGGTGCGCTGAACGACAGGCCGCAGCGGCCGCCGAGGGTGGCGGTGATCGTGTAGGTGCCGGGTGCGAAGCCGGTCATGGCATAGCTGCCGTCAGCGGCCGAGGTGGCCTGGTGGCCGCCCGGTTGCAACTGCACCACCACATCGGCCTGCGGCATGAAGTACTCGTTCCACACGGTGCCGGACAGGCTCGCCGCCGGCCGTGCGGTGAACTCGTCAGTGGTCATGTCGCTGACCCGGTTCCCGTCGTCCACCGCGACCGCGTATACCAGGCGGGGTCCGAGGCCGCTGCCGATGTCGACGGTCACGGTCGCCGTACCGCCGGCGGTGGTGGCGTTGACGGTGCTGCCCAGACCGGTGCCGTCGATGCTGTACCGGAACTTGGTGACGTTGGTGTCTCCGCGGGCGTCGAACCTGACCGTCAGTTGCCCGCCCGCGGTGGCCTCGCTGCCGTTGGGGAAGGTGACCGCTGGTGGTAGCGGCACCGCGAGTTTGGCGAGGTTGGTCGCGGTCTCGACGAAGTTGTAGAACCGCACGTCGTCCACGACGCCGCTGAAGAAGCTGTCGTAGCCGCCGTTCCACTTACGCCGGCCGACAGAGAAGTCGCTGGTGGCGTTGAACCCGCCGGACAACGTCACGGTCTCGGTCTGCGCCACCCCGTTGACGTACAGGGTCATCTTCTTGGACGCCCCGTCGAAGGTGGCGGCCAGATGCGTCCACTTACCCGCCGTGGGGGCGGCGTTGGAGTGCACGCTGACCATCGGGGCGTTGTCGGTGTCGGCCGTGGCCATGGTGAACCGCCACCGTTGGCCACTGACGACGTAACCCAGGTGGTAGGCCGGCATGCGGGAGCCGTTCGCACTCACCGCCGCCTGCGCGCCGGATCCGGACAGTGAACTGATCTTGACCCAGGCGGTGACGGTGAAGCTCGCGTCGGTCCGCACCGGGGTCGACACGCCGGTGTCCGGATGGGGGGTGTTGATCGTGCCCGTCTTGCTCGCCGCCGTGTTCCCCGGCAGGGACAGCGCCGTGCCGAGCCCGGACCGGCCGGCGACACGCGAGGCCGAAGCATCGATGGTCAGGGCGTTACCGTGGCCGGAGTCGTCCGTGGCCGTGGTACCCGTCTCGTCGAACGTCCACTCGCCGGCCGGACCGGAGCCGGCCCGGACGGTGAACGTGTACGTCACCGGGGTGGAGAACCGTCCCGCATGGTCCTTCGACCACACGTAGAGGATGTTCACGCCGTCGTGCCGCGGCGCCACACTGAGCGATGCGCCGTAGTCGCTCGTCCGCGCCGCAACGGTCTTCGCCGCGGTCAGCACACCGGAGTCGAGGCTGTAGGCGTACTCCTTCACCTCGTACGGCCGAGTCGTCGGCGCG
Source organism: Verrucosispora sp. WMMC514 (assembly GCF_027497295.1). Lineage (NCBI taxonomy): Bacteria > Bacillati > Actinomycetota > Actinomycetes > Micromonosporales > Micromonosporaceae > Micromonospora > Verrucosispora sp. WMMC514. Next base: position 2,321,306 of record NZ_CP114906.1, read on the forward strand.
GTCAGGGTGAACGTGCCGGACAAGCCGACACCGCCGCGAGGAACGCCGTCATTGGTGTAGTTGGTGGAACTCACGGTGGCCGGCGGTGGCGGCGGTGTCGCGTCGACGGTGAACTCGCAGGTGCCGGACCAGTCGCCGTAATGCGAGCCATCCCACGTGCGGGCCTGCCACACATAGCTGCGCCCGTCGGTCAATTTCCCGGCAGGGATCGCCTTCGACGCCGGCCCTGGGTTACCCGACGCGGAGGACATCTTGTCGGTGTCGTTTCGTGCGCCACCGACCTGCCACCAGTGGAAGTCGGTCCTCAGCGACTGCTGGTCACCGTTCGGGTCCGAGTGCTTGGCGGACAGTTCCGGCGTGGTCGTGAGCACGTACGGCCGCGACGCACCTGTCGCGCAGCCCTTGCCGTCCGACTTGCGGTCCGACGGAGCGTTGGCCAGATTGTTGAAGGTGATGGCGAGCTTCGGCGAGGAGTGGTTGAACCGCTTCCACTGCTTCTTGGTGCTCTCGTCGATCGCCCGTAGACCGACCGTCAGCTCCGACTTCCGGTTCTTGGCCGCCTCCTTCACCATCGTGGTGACGTTGAACTCGATGGTGCCGGTACCAAGACAGCCGTGTGCGGCCCCGTGCTTGCGGTTGCCCTTCACCTGCGCCGTACGGCTGCTGTCCCAGGTCGGTTGGTTGTTCCACGTCGTACTCGACGAGATCGCCCCGGTCTTCCACAACTTCGCGTTACTCACCGGACTACACGTCCACGCGTGTCGCTGCTCGATCCGGAACTCCGCCTTGGTGACCTCCGTGCCCGACGCCCGTGCGATGTTCATCCGGAACAGAGACCGAACAATGTGATCAGCACAGCCCGAGCAGTCCTCAGTACGTCCGGCGCCCGCCGAGCCATAGGTCGACCCGTTGTTCAACGCCGACGAGTTCTTCCAGAACGAGCTCGACTTGTATTTGCTCCACACCGACGTCCACGCGTTGCTGGCGATCCCACCGGTCCAGGACGGATCGATGTAGATGGGCAGCTTCGTGCGGGGGTCGGCCAGCATCGCCTTGTCGGGCACGATCGTCATCGCCTGACCGTCGACCCGCACCGGCATCACCGCCCGCCGTGCCGTCTCACCTATCTCGGCGTGGCTCGGCTTGACCTGCACCGACGCTTGCTCATCCAGCTGCCTCTGCTGCTGGGCTGTACTCGGCTTACGCTGCGGACTCGTCGCACTCGAACGCTTCTCCGCCGGCCCGGCCAACGCATCGGCCTCCGGCGCATCCGAGGAGTCCCACATCATCGGGGCCGGCGCGGCGAACACGGTGGTGCCCTTGCCGTCCCGGGCCGCCAACCCACCTGACGTCGTCGCGCTCACCGTGACGCCCTTGGTCGCCAACCCGAACCGCAACGACGCCAGTTCGGCGCTCGTCGCCGCCTGACGCGACTTCACCACCAGCACCTCGGAAAAGCCCATCGGCTGCGCGGTGACTCGCAGATCAACATCCGGCAGGACGTCGCGGTAGACCGCCGTCGCGCCCTCCAGCACCGGCGTCGGCAACCGGCCCGGCCAGGTCATCGCCACTTCCCGATCACCGTCGCGAAGCCGGGCCAGCGGCGCGTCGCCACCGGTCGAGAAGACCATCGGTAGCACCGTCGCGCGGGGGGTGATCCCCTCAGCGGACACCTTCAGCGTGGTGTCCACCGGCGCCCACGACTTCCCCTTGCGCACCCGCGTCGGCTCGATGGTCTGCTCCAACGTCCGCGAACCGTCGACGTTCAGGAACATCTGCGACCACTCGGTGCGCTCGGCGAGGATCTCCACCCGCCGACCACACACACCGACCATCGCCCCCGCCGCAGCGGCATCCGGCTGCTCGTCCTGGCACACCTGCGCCGGCTTCGGCGCCGCCGCCTCGGCCGAGGTAGGCGCTGCCAGCATCGACGCCACCAATGTCGGCACCAACGCCGCTATCCACCAACGCTGCGACGCAGCCATGCAGACGCCAGCCACCCGGCACCCCCGTGATCAAGCCCGATCGATGCGCGAACTGTAAGGATGCCGAACGATCGATGTAAAGAGCGGTCACAAGCTGCTACCACAAACCGGACTTCGTCACTCGTTACGCACTTCCTCATGACGCAGTGTGGCTGAGTTCGTACCTGGCCCATGGCGTCGAGGTCGCCGGCCCTCGGCGTCCTCGACGAAGGGGCAAGGGGTTCCTCCTCGTAGGGTTTTGGGGAGACCGAGTACACGCGCCACCGGCGCGGCCAACGCCGGGCAGTCACATCCCGAGACGGGGCCACCCATCGGACTACGTCATGCCATGATTCGCGCGTGTTCACACCAGCCGCGCGGCGGAGCGTCTCCGCGCTCGCCCTTACGCTCCTGCTGACTGGCTGCGCCAACCAGGCCACCCCGGTGCAGGCCAAGCCGACACCCCCGTCCTATCAACTGGTCGACGACCTGTGCGAGCGCCTCGACCACGGTTGGATGACCGACCTCGCCGAAACGCCCCCCAGGTACAGGTCGATCCCCTCGCTACCTGCCGGGAAGGACCATCGGCGGTGTTTCGCCACAGCGCTTGACAAAGATCGGCGCACCCTGATTCAGGTGCAAATTGACACGTCAACGCCATCGGATGGCCAGGCTGCCCTGCCCGGATCCTCGCAGCCATTTGACGGTCTAGGAGACCAGGCGCGGATCCAGTTCGGGGAGCCCGTCACAGGCCCGAGCGAACACTTGGGGGGCCAGATCACCACCCGCATCGACCGCCTCGCGGCAGTTCACGGAACCGCGAAGGTATGGGTGACTCTTACAGTCCACGCCCCAGCGGTTCCCGAAAAGACAGCAACCGAAGCAGTACTGACCGACTACGTAAACGAGATCCTTACGTTCATGGCGGCCGTTCAGTAGCGGTAGGCGGTCCTGGACCGCGTTGAGGGCTGTCGGCTCCGCACCCGGCGCCGTGGTCCCTACTGGCGATAGAGACAGGTGGATGGTGCGGGCTATCCTCCGTCACATGGGCCAGCACCCGGCTCGCGTACGTGATCCTGGATGGCACCCTAATCCCGATCGATCGGGTCGCGAACCAGAAGCCGTACTACTCCGGGAAGCACAAAGCCACGGGGTGACTGCAGGTGATCGCGGACTGCAAGGGACGTCTCGTCTGGGCCTCGCCCTGCCTGCCCGGCGCCGTGCATGACCTGACCGCCGCACGCACGGCCTGATCGACGCTCTGAGCTGCGCCAACGTCATGACCTTCACTGACAAGGCATACCAGGGCGCTGGCGGCAGCATCTGCACCCGTTCAAGCGCCGTCATCACCGACCGCGACTGTCCTGCCGGCAGAAGACCGTCAACCAGCACCATGCCATCACCTGACCTGCTGCGGCGTGGGCGGCACGCCGCACGGCCGTGATCACATCGACCATCGAGCTGCGTGTACAGCGAGTCGGGCATGAAGTCTGGCTGGAAGCTACCGCCAACGAACTGACTGTATCGCTGGGGGTACCGAGCGTGTGAAAATCGCTGCGTTGACCTGCACGCACAGGAGGGCCATTGGCGGGCATGCACCCAATTGTCGCGCGGCAGGACAGCGTCGCGGCTCTACGCCTACTCAAGGCCATCGCCGTGGCTCACCTCTACAACCAGCGCGCGCAGGCACTGAGCATCGGCGTCTCGATCGCCTTGGCCGTCGGTGGCCTGCTGACCGGCCCAGGTTCACGCTACGGCGCTGCGGTCGCCCTCATCGGCGCGATCTGGGCCGCAGTTTACAAGGGGGTGATGGCACCCTGGTCTGAACGGTACCTGCGGATCGCCGCGACGCTCCAGGAAATGTTTGACGCCGATCTGCTCGGCCTCCCGTGGAACCGCGTCGCGATCGGGGATCGCATCGGCCACGACGAGGTGAGCCGGCTCAGCCGGCGTTTCCGCGGTGACGAAGATCGACTCGGAGGGTACTACCTGGTGGCAAGCGCCGCGGCGCCTTACGACTTGCTCTTCTGCCTGGAACAGAATCTGGCTTGGGGATCCCGGGTCAGGTTCCGCTTCGCCCAGATGATGCTCGGCGTGTTGGTGCTGTGGTCCGCGACGGGTGTCCTGCTCACTCTGGCCGCCGGCGCGACGGTGAGCAGGCTGGTCGTGGGATGGTTCGTGCCTTCGCTCGGCCTGCTGTTGCTGTGCCTAGACATGTACCGCACGCAGATGGCGAGCATCCGGGAACGGCTGCGCGTACTGGGGTTGGTACGTGCGGTCATTGACGATCCGTCGTCGCCGGTTATCGCCACCCCCGCAGCGCTGACGTTCTTCGCCCGTCAGGTGCAGGACACGCTCTATCACATGCGGCAGCTCCAGCCGCGCCTGCCGGTCTGGTATTTCCAGCGGTACCACGACCAGGACAAGTCCGATTTTCAGATCAGGATGCAGGAGCTGGAAGCGCGGTTCCCTCGGTCATGACCACTTTGGAGGAGCTAACTCGCGAGTTCGAGGACGCGGCCGTCGCGTCGGAGATCATCGAGTCGCTGCTCGACGAGTGCCTCGAGATCCGTTCCGGGAGCATCCTGGCGCTCCGCCGCGGCTACACCGGAGCCCGGTTGACGAAGGCGTTAATCGCCAGCACCAACGGAGCGCCCAACCCGCGTTGGTGCGTAATCAAGTACTGTCCGCCGGTGCCAGTGAACCATCGGCGGGAGAGTCGGCGGCACAAGGCAGCCCTGAATGAGTCACCCACTCGGTTCCGCAAACACCACCTCACGGAGATCGTCTTCCCGCCGGTTCGGTGTAGCCAGGGCGCCATCGTGATCGGCCAGTCGATCGCCGATGGCATTCCGCTGGGAACCGTGGAACTCGACCAACTCGCGCATGTCAGCGCAGTGGTGTGGAAGGAGATTCTCGAGGGTTGGGCCGGTTCAGAATACGACACCGAGCATTCGACAGTGGCCGAGTTGCTGGCTTGTGAACTGGGGGAGAGCTTCAAGGAAGATGGGTGGTTACGCGACTGGGCTCAACGGCACGACCTGCTCGTTCCTGCGTTTCTAGAACTGCCGGACGAGGACGGGCCGCTGCCCAACCCATGGCGGCTGTTCGCCGAGGACTTCCCCGCGGCCCGGGAGCAGATCCACTATCTGGTGGGCCGGGCACACGGCGACCTACACGGGGACAACGTCCTCGTACCGATGCATGACGGGGCCGCCCACGCGGCCGGCTTCCGGTTGATCGACCTGGCCACCTACGAGGCGCGGGCGCCGCTCAGTCGGGATCTCGCCGCCCTGCTGGTCTCGCTCTGCTGGCGCGAGATCGGGGCCTCTTCCCCGCGTAGCCGCCTAGCGTTCCTCACCTACCTGGAACGCGACCACCGCGACCCGCGCCTCGATGACGGCATGCCGGGCGACGTGCGGAAGGTGATCGACGCGCTGCGCGAACCGGCGCTCGAGTTCGCTGTCAGGAAGGGCTGGGATCCGGTGCAGTGGCACCGGCAGCTGAAGGTGTCCCTCCTCGCGCAGGCGATGCTGCACACTGCGTACACGTCCGGCACGGCGGATGCTCGCCGCTGGTGTGCGCGGCTGGCGGGCCGGCTCACCCGGGTGCTGCTCGGTGCAGTGGACCCGCCGGCGGAGCCGCCGATGCCCTTCGATGCAGGAACTCCCCTCGCAGCGATAGGCACGACGGTGACGCGGGCGCCGGATCGGCGGGTCCACAGCGGCTCCCTCTTTGTCAACCGGACGGGTCAGCGGAGTCGCCTTCGTGCGGCGTTGGACGATCAGGTCACCTCGGTCATCGTGGTCAGTGGTCCGCCGGGGATCGGCAAGACCGCGCTGCTGCGTGAAGTGCTCGCCGATATGGGCTGGGGCGATCCGGATGATGAGACCTCGCCAGTGCGCTGGCACGACGCCACACCGTACGGTGAGATCGGTGTACCGACCCTGATAGAGGACATCGAGCCGCCTGGGTCGAATCAGGTGGCCGGTCCATCTGCGCGGGCACGCTTGGAGATCGCCCTAGATAGCCTGGGCAAAGCCGGAGATGCCAGGCCGGTGATCGTGCTGGACTCGGCAGAGAACCTCCTCAACGAGGATGGCGTCCTCCGCGACTCGGAGCTCGACCTGGCAATGGAGGCCGTTCAGGGCCGGCTGCTCCCTGTCATCAAGGTCGTGTTCGTGACGCAGCGCATTCCCGCAGCGACGACAGGCGTGGCGTGGACAGGTACGGCGTGTCGGATTGTCGTCGACGGGCTGGAACCGCCGTCACTGCGCGAGCATTTCGCCGAGCTCGATCCGGACAACAGACACGGCCTCTCCGCGCTACCGGAAAATGATCTGCGGCGCATCCACGGCGGTTTAGCTGGCAGCCCGCGACTCGCCGAACTCCTCCATGCGATCCTCAGCAGCGATCCGCCGGGGCTGCACTCCCTTGAGGTTGGGCAATGGTTGTCCTCCGTACCGGCGAATAAAGTACACGAGCGGCTGGTGCAACTGTTCGTCGGCAACCTTCCCATCGAACAACAGCGGGCGGCTGAGGGCCTGGCAGCACTCGGCATTCCGGTTCGCACCGATGCCGTCATCGGCGTCCTAGAGCCGTACGTTCCCGCAGCGCGGATCGAGCCGGCCCTGCGGGAACTCGTTACTGCCCGTCTCATCCTTGAGGGCCGGGACGGCCGCCGGTATCTGCGCAGAAGCGAGATCTGGCCGATCCTCGCGCGGCTGGCTGAGGGAGACCGGAACGCGAACGAGGGCGAGCGGCCGACCCGTCGCGACCTCCTGCTCCGATCAGCCAAGGTGCTGCAAACCATGCAGAAGGACGACGACGATGTGCAGGGCATGGTCGACCTGACCATGCACTTCGCGCGCGTCGACGCCTGGCTCCGGGCTGGAATGTACGAGCCGGCGCACAGCCTCATCGAGTCAATGGCCCACCTGGTACGCCACTGGGGCAGCGGTGCCGAGCTGCGAACCCAACGGGAAGCCGTGCGCGGCCACCTCGACGACGACCCGGAGGGCGAGATGATGAATCTCGCCGCACTAGGCGACATCTACTCCTACAGCGGCGATCTTCCCGCAGCGCGGGCGGCCTACACAGCCGCGCTCACCATCGCCAAGGAGAATCCGGAGCCTGAGGCGATACGCCGGATCCACATAAACATGGGCTTCATGTTCTGGGAACACGACCACCTCGCGGAGGCCGAGAAGTACTACGCTTGGGCCCTAGCGCTGGCCGGCGAGGACGACGGCGACCGTGCCGCCGCACTGATCGGCATCGCCGACTGTCGGCAGCGGCACGGGAACTACCGACAAGCGGTGGCGGACGCTCTCGCAGCCTTCGATGCCGCCCACGAGGTCGACCCCGGACTAGCGTTGGACATCGCGCTGCGACTGACACGCTGGTACGCCGAGCTCAACCAAATCCCGGACGCCCTGACAATGTTGGCGAAGTGTGCCGAACTCATCCCGGCCCGCCCTGACCCCTCGGCACAGGCAGAACTGCTCAACTCAACGGCCAACCTGTATCTCTACCGGAACCGACACAGCGACGCGCGGTCGGCCGCCGATCAGGCCATAAAAGTCGCCCGCGTCCACCGGGAACCGACCAACCTGCGGCAGTCACTCACCACTCTCGCCCTCGCCCACGTGCACCTTGGCGATCTCCCTGCGGCCCGCAAGGCGATCGAAGAGTCGGCCCGCTACCGGCTGGCCGGCCAGGACACCGCGGAGCTCGCGCTGCGGGGGATCATCGCCCAACGCTGCGGCCTCCCTGGCACCGCAAGAGATCTCTTCCAGCAGCTCGATGACGAGACGCGCAGACGCACCGGGGCCGATAAGAATGATCTCGTGGCCTGGGACTTCACCGGAATCGCCCGGTGCTACGCGGTCCTCCTCGACAATGCAGAACCCGCCACGGCCCTGGAGGCGTTCCGCCGGGCTCGACCGCAGCCGGCCGAGCGGACTCCTGGGTTAGACGACCGCCTGAGGTTCATGGTGCAGACGCTGGCCAACGGTGACTCCCGCCTCGAGCCTGTACTCACGGAGTTGGCGCGCTTTCGGCCAGGCCGAACCGCTTAGTCCTCGAACCATCCCTGCTCGTGCGCCAATATGATCGCCTCAAGTCGGGTCTTGACGCCGATCTGCTGGTAGAGCGACTGGAGCAGCCGGTACATGGCTCGCTCGGAGTAACCCGTCTCCGAAGCCAGGCGGGGCACGGTCCAGCCCTTGGACAGTCGCCGCAACCAGGCGACCTGCGGCGCCGAGGGTGCCGAGCGGCGGGAGGGCCGGCCGGCTTTGCCGGCCACTAGGAGGTCTGCCACGTCGGCCGGCATGACTGCCTCACCGTCGAGTGTCGCAGCCACCGCCCGCTGCAACGCCGGCACCGTCGCCGCGCGCGCCACCACCGACCGCGCGCCGGCCCGCACCGCCCGAACGCCCAGCGAGGAGACGTCACCGGACGGCAGCGCGAGGACGATCGGGCGGGGCCGCACGAGGCACAGCGCGGTCAGACGATCTAGGTCTTCGGCGGAGTCCAGGGTCAACAGCACCATCCCGCCAGGCCGTTCACGCAACCAGGCCAAGACATCGGTGGGCTCCTCAACGAGGCGCCCCACACTCGACAACGCCGCTGCAACGCCAGCCCGGAACACTGGTAAGGGGTCTAGGACCGCAAGATGAACGGTCACAGTTCCCCACACCTCCCTTGGGGCTGCCCAGCTACCAGCCGGATCAGCGCCGACAGCTTAGGACCGGACAGGGTACTGCCATTTCACCGTCATGGTTCCGCATGATCAGTCATGGACCTGCAACGCTACGTGTTCATAGCGTCGAGTCATCCGACGGCGCTTGGAGGGTCCCCGCGTGGTCTATTTCGACAAATCGGGTCGGCGCATCAACCGCCCCCTCCAGCGCCGCACTCCACAGCCAGACCCCAACCTCGACGCCGCCAAGACCCGATACATTCTCAAGGTCGCGGCAGAAAACCCAAGATTCACCGCCGACGAGGTGTACGCCGAGATTTACCACGGCCGGCGCCGACACGACATCACGAAGGCCATGGTGCGTTACGTCCTCGCCAAACGTCGCCGCACATTCTCGGTGTGGCCGTTCAACCGTTGACGACGGGCCTGGCGCCACTGCCGAGCAAGCTCGTTCAACGGTCACGACTGGGACTTCGAGATCGCGCCAGGCTGCTGGGCTGGTTCTCGTTGATCATCCGATCGAGATGTTTCCGACTCGCAGGCCGTCAACCACAACAGGACAGTGTCAACGCCGGCTGAATTTTTCAGGCGGAGCCGACACTCCGCGGTCCGGCGGAAGACGAGACGACCAGGAGCTCAGCAACATCACCGACGCAGACTTAACCAGGGCTGAGCAGCACGGCAGCGAAGTGCCGCGACCGATCGACCGTGGCGGCCACCACCGATGGTTTGCGAGAGAATTCCGTTGAAGGTCAACGGGTACGGCAGGCCGAGCAGACCGCCCCCATACGGCCAGATCGTGGGGTGAGAGTTCTACTGCTGCCAGGTGTCGAGGAACTTCTGATACAGCTTGGGCTGACTTGCCCGGAGGGCAGACAGGATCCTGATGGCGTGGTCGGCAAGCTGAGCAGTCAGCTGAGTCCGCCTTTGGGCGGGGGCGGTTCCGTCGCTGAAGAAGCATCCTTCAAGTTCGGAGAAGGTGTAATTGATCGCGGAGACGAGGTTCTGGACTGAATCGTCTGCTCCGGTGTCGAGTGGTGAGAGGTCGGCGGCGATGAGGAGGCGTTCGACGCCATCGGGTCCGTCGCTCCAACTGGTCTCGCGGTCAGGTAGCACGTCCGTCAGCACGGTGGGGTCGGTGTCGGCGAGGTATGTCAGGTACTTCAGCGCGTAGACGTAGAGGTCGACTGCGGTGTCGATGATGTTCTCGTCTGCGGTTGCTTCCGGTGTGGCGGCCACGATGTTGAGGCGGTCGACCTTGCGTGCGATGTTGGCCATGATCGAGATGAGCTCGCCACGCCGCTTCCAGGAGTTGCCGTAGGAAGCGTCTTTCCGTCGATGCAGGTTGGCCACCACCGCTCTGAACGTCTTGGCCGTGGAGGTTTCCTCGGCGGCGGGTGGCTCGGGTTCGACCACAGTGAGGCTTTGGGCATCGAGGTCCAAGCGGACGATGCCGCCGCCGTTGTGGCGGAGTGTCCGCCAGGCGGCGAAGCCGGTGAGGATCGCTTTCTCCCAGTCTGCTGCCCGGTGTGCGCCGACCTCAAGGTGGGCGACCATGCCCTGGATGGTGTCCAGGACGTCGTTGTCGATGTGGTTCTTGCCCTCGAGGTAGTGGTGCCGACTGGCGTAGGCGAACACCAGGGCGGAGATGCCTTCCTCGATGGCGATCGCGCGGCCGCCGTCTTCGGCTTCGTCGGTTTCCGGATTGCTACGGCGTTTGCGTTTCAGCAGTGACCGTATGACGGGCGACCAGCCGAGGACGGCGGCGTAGGACAGGTGGAAGATGTCGTGAAAGCAGTAGCCGTCGGCGATGTGTGAGGCGTTGGTGATCGGGTCGCCGACCTGCTTGCCGTTGCAGGTGAGCACCGATACTTCGCGGTCTTCACGACCGCGGGTCAGGGTGAAGACGAAGTCGGCGTGTCGTGGGAGTTGCTCGCTCGCGTCGAGGTCGTCGTCGAATGGGATCGCGTCGGCCGGAGTGTGTCGCCAGCGGTCGCTGATCTTGCTGAGGTTGGCGGTGGCCACGTCGTCGAGCTCAAGGCTGAGGTGGTGCGCCACGGTGGACAGGTACCAGAGAACGTCGCCGAGTTCCTCGCGCATGCGGGCCCGGAACTCCGGGTCGGCCGGGCCATCGCGCAGCTGCTTTTTGTAGGCGGTCAGCACCGCGCCGGCCTCGCCGGCGAGGCCGAGCAGGGCGGCCGCGACGTAGTCACCACCGGCGGGAAGCGGCTGGATGGTCTTGGCCGCCGAGCGCTGGTACACGGTCATCTCCACGCGACACTCCTCAAACCTCTGACGGATTATCCAACAAAGCCAAGTTCCTTGTTTGACTGTCCCACAAGGACTGCCGTATAGTCCAGCAGCAAGATGGATTTCCCGACAACCGGCGGAGTGAGTGATGCGGAGCCTGACCGGTTCTACTGTGGACGCCATCATCGAGGTGGTCGTGCGTCTCCTCGCTGAGGAGCGTGGCCAGTCCGAGGTTGACGTGCGCGACGAGCTGATGGATGGCGGTTGGGAGCTGTCGATCGACTCTCTCCGCCTGGTCGAGATCCTGGTTCAACTGGAGCAGGAACTCGGGGTCGAGATCCCCGCTGACGTCGACTCGGCTCGGTCGATGCGTTCCGTGCGCGCGTTCGCGGAGGTCGTACTTGCCGCCGGCACCACCAGTGACAGGAGCCCCTCATCATGACCACGACGCCCGATCCCGATGTCGGCCGCCTCGGTGACTCGACTCTGCTCAGTGATCGCCTGAAGAAGACCCGCGAGTACCTCAACTTCTCGCAGCAGTGGGTATCGGAGCGGACGGGCATCCCGCGCTCCGCGATCAGCGAGATCGAGCGAGGCGCCCGGCGGGTCGACAGCCTGGAGCTGAAGAAGCTGGCTCGACTGTATCGATACCCGGTCAGCTATTTTCTGGACGAGGATCTCGATGCTATCCCCGCCGAGCACGCAGTCGCCGGACTTCCTCGGCGGCTGACGAACCTCAAACCGGAGGACCTCAATCAGGTGATGCGGTTCGCGCAGTTCCTGGAGATGTCCTACCAGGCTGACGCGGAGGGCGACGGACAGGACGAGCATCCCGTGCCGCAGCGTCGAGGAGCGTCATCGTGAACTGGCTGATGGCCCACCGGGTCGCCGGCATCGCTGCGGCCAATCTGCGGCGTCGTCTCGATCTGCCTGAGGACCGCTACGTTGATGTATTCGCCGCGCTGAGGAGCTGCGGTCTGATGGTTGCCGGACAGGACATGCCCAGCTTGTTCGGCATGTACTTCCCACCCGGCCCGAGCCAGCATGGTGGCATCTTCCTGAACAGCGCCATGAGCGAGGCCACGATCCGGCACACTGCCGCGCACGAACTCGGTCACGCGGAGCTAGGACACGGGCGGTGCCTCGCCGACGGCCCCGATTTCACTGCGAAACCGCCGCAGCAGTGGCCCGACGAGGAGAAACAGGCGGAGGCGTTCGCGGCCTGGTTCCTGATGCCGATCCGGGCCGTCAAGACGACTTTGACCCGACTTGGCCTGGATATACCGCGGGAGGCCATGGACGTCTACCAGCTGTCGCTACACCTGGGCACGTCGTATCGCGGGACGCTGCGGCACGTCCAGCACCTGCGGATGGTGCGGCCGGAAGCCGTGAGAGGCTGGGCGGCCGTTCAGCCCGCGCGGTTACGTGCTCGCCTAGGTGGACAGGCCGCCAGTCGGGTGTGGGACCTGAGTGGCCTGACCGAAGGCTGCCGGCTGCCCGTCGAGCCGGGCGACCGGCTCGTTGTTCGGGCTCCCTGGCTGGGTGCCGACCCCGAGTTCACCGGCCCGGACGCGATAGTCATGCTCGCCGAGCCACGTGCTGTCGCTCCCGGCGATGGCGTCGAGTTCGACATCATCGGATGCATTGAGAGTGAATCGGTATTGACGGTGAGGTCGCGGGATCGGCGGGAAGTGTGGTCGGTCACCTTGATGCCCACGCCGGATGATCACCGAGGGCTCATCGCCAGCGCGCGATCTCAGCTTCTGGTCGGGCCGATGAGCGGAGCGCGACGGTGAGCATGATCAGCGTCGAGGCATCTAACGTGTCCACCGCCTGGCTGTCCGTGGCGGGTCGCCTCGACGGCGAGCCGAAGCGGAAGGCGATCCACACTGTGGTTCGTATCGTCGACCCGGTGGCGGAAACAAGCTCAGTGCGAGAGGCCATGGATGCCTTGCTCGCGGCCAAGGACCTGCCAAGCGTGGACACGGTCGCCAATACGATCTTTCCCGCCGCGATCGCTTCGTCCAGCCGAGACCACGCGGAGCTCGTGCAGCGTTACGTGCGGATGTACCCGCTGCTGCAGAAGCGCTTCCCGCAGAACAGACGCGGCACCTACTTTCACCGGTTGATCCAGTATCCGGGCAGTGATGGCCCTTTCGACCAGATCGGGGCGGTCATCTCCCGCATTCGCACGGAGCGCGATGGTGGGAACCCCAAGCAGGCACGCTACGAGACTGCCCTAGCGGTTGCCGACGATGCGGCCGCGAACGTGCCGGTCTACATCCCTGGCCGGGACAACAACGCGATGGCGTTCCCCTGCTTGAGTCACTGTTCCTTCCAGCTGGACACGGAAGGTCGTGTGCATCTGCTAGCGACGTACCGCAGTCAATACCTGGTCCAACGTGGCTACGGCAACTACCTCGCGCTCGGCCAACTCCTTGCCCACGTCGCGGAGCAGACTGGACTGCAGGTGGGCCACCTGACCGTTGTGGCGGGCCGCGCGCATCTGGAGCCTCCGGTTGTGCCCGTGCGTGGGATGTTGGCGCGTTTCGCCGAACTGACGTAGGGCGCGGCGGCGTGGCGTTTAGCGCGTCTGGCTGATCCGGCAAGTCGCGAGGGCACGGGCGACAGCGGGGTTGTCCAGTACAGCAAGGCACTCGTCCGCGAATGCCGAGAACCCGGTGAGGGTGTTGGCTAGCTGCGGGTCGGCGCTGAGGTCGATGTGGCTGCTCTCTACATGCAGGTCGCGGTGGATACGGGCGCCGAGCTGGTCCAGCGCAGTGACCAGGACAGCCACCGCATCCTCGTACGCCACATCGCCGTCGGCCGACAGCTCTAGGGACATTCGGACGCTCCTCATGTAGGCGGTCGGGGGTGTGATCACTCGGCAAGGGATGCTGTGGGCAGACGGTCGTTGATCCCCCACTTCGGCGGGAACCATGCCGTCAGCGGCTGTGTGTCCTGGCGGTAGTTCTGCTTGATGTTGGTTCGGCCGCTGATTCCGGCGACCTCCGGATGAGCGACCCGAGAGTACTTGTCGACCTCGCAGAACAGGTTCTGGCAGTCGATCAGTTGGAGGCGACGGCCCCCCAGAGTGGGAAACGACAGTCCCAGTCGCGCGAAGTGGTGTTCCTGCGTGTCGGCGACGTAGCGGATGACGTCGGCCTCGATTCCGTCGGCGGCCAGGCCGAAGCACTTGCGGATACCGTCGCGGGCGCCAGGCCCCGGCACGACGAACTCCATCTCGTCGAAGGTGAGTGCGGCAGCGTAGTTGAGGTCGATCGCGAACTGGTAGGCCAAAAAGTTTCCGAACGCAGGGAAAGACCGGAGGATCTCGAACACCTGGCGCAACCCTCGAGCTTCGGCGATCCTGGCGGGTGCCGATGCCTCCATCATCATCTCGACCAGGCGCAGGTGGTTGCGATGCTTCCGCGCCTCACCGAGGTTGGGGGGCGGGATCACGTACGCGGCTGAGTAGAGCCGCTCCTTGGCCGCGAGGGCCTCACTCAACACGGGATCCAAGATCTCGAACCGATATCCACTCCAGGTCGGTGTGTCTACCGCCACGCAGAGCCGCTGCCAGGTTGACGAACGGTTGAACAATTTGAACAGCACGGTCCGAAAAAAGACCTCGTTCCAGGCCTGGTCCCCGCGGTATATAACCTCGCGGATTAGATGTTGGCTGACCCGGTCGGCAGCGCGGTAACAGTTGGTAAACCGGTAGTGCGCGAGGATCGGATCCTCGGTCCAGGGATGAGGCGCTCCACCTAGCCGGGCTAGGTAGATCCGCTGCCGGGCCTCCGCGAATCTCCAGTAGGTGTCGAAGACCGGCGTCGGCATCAAGCGCCGACCCGCCAACGTGATAACCCTACGACGAGCCGTCGAGCCGCTCACCGCCTGATCGACTACCGCACGGGCCATGCCTCTAATATATATTAGATATGTTCTTTGTGACAGAGGGGTGGGGTGGCGTGTGGGCCTGTTGAAGGATTCGCAGCGCCGTACGACCTCAGTCCAGTGGCCCGCTGAGGTCGACGCTCACCTGGATCTTCTGGTCCGGCTGGCCGCCGATGAAGGGATTCTGGTCAGCCGTGCACAGATGCTGTCGGCGCTAGTCGCGAACGCGAGCCTCAGCGGCCCGACGGTGGCGAAGATTGCGCGTCGTTACCTTGGCCGACTCAAGGTCGGAGATCTAGCTCGCGGCGCACCCCGATCAGAGGATCTTCCTCAGGTGCGCCACCGCGGCAGACAGCGGATCCCTCCGCCGCAGACGAACTGACTCAGGCGCGCGCTAGCCACCGTTCGGCTTTGTTTCGGCAGATCAGGTGCCGCCTGTCTCAACCGCAGGGAGGTGAGGGCTGGTTGGCACTGCAGCGGAGCCGGCCGCACATCGACGGCGTAGGAGTCCCAAGTAGGCTCAATGTGAAGCAGCGAGTTGCCCGGGGAGGTGGCACGGCTGAGGCACGTGACGCCGCAGCACCACTTCCTGCGCGTGGGTCAAGTGGTGCCGGCCGACCAGGAGGTTGCCACCGTCGAGATCGATACGCTGGTCTCGGAGGCGATCGCGGTTATGGCCCGTCGCGGCTTCGATCAGGTGCCGGTCACGTTGAACGGCCTTGTAGTAGGCGTCTTCAGTTATCGGTCGCTCGCGCTAAACCTTGCCTTCGTGCGACGGCAGGATGACCCCCTGTCCTATCCCGTCGGCGACTTCCTTGAGGACCTGGCTTTCGTCAGGGCCGGCTCCGAGGTCGAGGACGCGTTGGAGGCGCTGCATCAGAAGGGGGCGGTGTTGGTGGGGGATGAAGAGCGGCTAGTCGCTGTCGTCACCGCCGCCGACGTGAACGGCTACCTGTGGACCACCACGAACCAGTTCATGATCTTGCGTGATGTCGAACTGGCGACGCGATACCTGGCTCAACGGGCGTGTGCCGACGAGGACGAGCTACGCGCGCTCGTCGCCGCGGTTCGTCCCGAAGGCATGAATGGCAGCCCTGCCGAACGCCTCGAGGACCTGACGTTTGGCGAGCTGATCGCCGTCATCAACGGCCCCGAGCGTTTCGGCCGGGTTTTCAGCCGCACCTTCGGTAGTAGCCGCGAGTTGGTCTTCTCAATGCTCGAACCTGTACGGGATGTTCGTAACAAGGTCTTTCACTTCCGGGACGTGGTGACGCCGGATGAGGTCGACCTTGTCATGAACGCCCGTGTGTGGCTACAGCGCAGAGTCAGGATGGTCCAATGACCGCCCGCCCGTCTGCACATGAGCTACTCGCCGAGCGGTTGGATCGTGTCCGCGGCGCACGGCACATCATCCTGCGCGCGCCTACCGGGTCCGGTATCACGCGCATCCTGGCGGAATTCATCGCGCGGATTGCCCCCACCGGCTATGTCCTGATTGTGTCGTCGCGTCAGGTGCTGCTCGATCAGTGGACCGCTGTCCTTGAGAGCCAGGACGTTGCTCCGGTGCGCTACCTAACCCCGCACCGCGCCCTGGAACTTGCCAGCCGATCGTCGGCTGATCCCCAAAGCGGAATATTCCTCGCCACGATTCCCGACGTCGACCGCGGTCCCGTGCGGCTAGCGCTGCAATCGCTGCCTCTTGCCTTGCTTGTTCTCGACGATGTTCCTCGGCCGGACAGCGCCACGTTGCCTGCTGTCCTCGGCATCGTGGACCGGGCTCGTCAGACCATTTTGGTCGACCGCCAGCCTCGCCAAACTCCCCCGTCATGGCTGCATGACCCCTCAGTGGCCGAGGTTACTCTGGCCGAGGCCATCAGTCTGAGTGGTAAGGGCAACGTCAGCCCTGAAAATTACCCGGTAACGCTCAGCCCGACTGAACGCTACGTTCTCCAACAAGCGTTGTCCTTGCTGAACAAGAAAGACGACATCCCCAGCCGCCCCGTTTTGCACTCGGCATTGATGCGGCTCATCAATGAGGGGCAGCAACCCAGAACAGACGCCACAAGCCAAGTGGACATGGCGTGGAATCTTGTTGACCTTCTCGAAGACCTCGGCCCGGATCCGCGGCTAGACGCGATGACGGAGGCGGTCGTGCGCAGGCGTCAGTTCGGTCCCGTCATCGTGGTGACTGGTCCATTACGCGCCGAGGTCGAATACGTACGGGACCACTTGGCTACGCACGGGATCCACACCACACCGTGGAGGTTGCAGAAGGGGCCGAGTTTTCCTACCGTTGGGGCCAAGGACGACTTGTTCCCCGTTATTGTCGCACCGCGCAATGGTCTCGATCTTGACGAGTCGTTGCTACAGGACGCCATTCTGGTGTACTTCACCGAGCCACGAAACCATGCCGATCGTTCATGGCTCGTGAGCACGCTGCACACCGGCGTGGCACGCGCCGCAGTCCTTCCCACCGACGGGCAGGCGCTTAGGTAGGGCAGCTAAAGCGTCGTCGACGATGTAGTGCTTGAGGGAGCCATTTCCAACCTGATGGTGCAGGTCAGCGGCGTGGAGGAGGCCTGTAGCCGGGTGAGGTGAGGCTCCCGGTAAGACAAGCAATCGACCAAGAAAGATGCCCCTCCCGGGAGCCTCGTTGCTGTCTTACCCTGCCTCGATCCCGTTGTCCACTCGATCCCTGAACCACGTCGCCGCCCTGATCCGCACCCATCGCCACCAGCGACGATCCCGGTGGCGGCGCCTCGACCCCGGCCGCCAAGCCCTGCTCGTGCTGGCCCATCTCCGCAACGGCGACACCTTTGCCCGTCTGGCCGCCGGATTCGAGATCGGTCTCGCCACCGCCTGGCGCTATGTCCACGCGGCGATCACGCTGCTCGCCGCGACCACCGACGACCTGCACCAGGCAATGAGCAGGATCCGACGGCTGGCCTACGCGATCCTCGACGGCACCCTGATCCCGATCGACCGCGTGTACGACCAGAAGCCGTACTACTCCGGGAAACACCGACGGCACGGGATGAACGTGCAGGTCATCGCCGACCCGGCCGGACGCCTCGTCTGGACATCGGCGGCGCTGCCCGGCTCGGCACACGACCTGACCGCCGCCCGCACCCACGACATCATCGCCGTGTTGACCAGCGCGAACGTGATGACCTTCGCGGACAAGGCGTACCAAGGCGCCGGCGGTTCAGTCCGCACCCCGTTCAAGCGCCATCGCTACCGCCCAACGCTGTCACGTCGGCAGAAGGCCGTGAACAAGGCCCACGCCCGCATCCGCGCCCGCGGCGAACGAGCCGTCGCCACCCTCAAAACCTGGAAAGTCCTGACCAAGCTGCGCTGCAGCCCATCCCGAACGACCGCGATCGTGCAGGCCATCCTCGTCCTGCACCACGTCGAGAACCCGACCTACCGAGGATGAAAAACGCTCAGGCATGCTTGATCTCGATCTTGGACTTCCCCTCAGCAGGGCGGTGTGTGGCGTACTCAACAGTTGAACTCCCAGGTCGCTGCCGGGGTGCGTCATTTGGCTGGACGCAGCGGCGCTCGGTTGTTGTCGACCTTGGCGATGGTCGTCACGGCACACCTCCTGTAGGGCTGCTGCGCATTCCGCTGCCCAAACGGCGGGTCCCCCGCTCGCTCGGGGTCGACGACGCCACGCTGTGCCATCGTCAGCATCACGCCACCGTCCTGATCAACGCGGTCACCCGTGGGCGCATCGACGTGCTACCCGACAGCAAGGCCCACACGTTGAAGAAGTAGCTGCGGGAGCACCCCGGCGCCGAGTGGTGTGCCGAGACTTCTCCGGCGCCTACGCCGAAGCGGTCCGCCGCGCCCTACCTGATGCGGTGCAGGTCGACGACCGCTGGCGACTGTGGCACAAACTCGCCGAGGCCATCCGCATGGAGTCACCCGCCACAGCCCGTGCTGGACCGCTGCCGGCCTGACGTCGTCGGCCGGATCCGAAGGACCACCGAGTATGCACGCCTCACGGCGTTGTTCGACGTCATCGGCGAGGCTCCGAATGGTGCCTACGAAGCATCGAGGACGTGCTGATTCACCTTTCCGGCGGCCTGTCCGCCTCGACCAGAACCCAGTCCCTGACCCGGGCCGAGGCGGACAGCAGTAGCCCGCGCACTCCCATGCCTGACAGATCGTCGCCGCTATACAAGGGCACCTGCTCAACCAAGTGCACGAGGGCTTGGTCGGCGTGGATAGCCAGTGGTCCGGGCCGGGCAGCGAGAGGTACCGACTCGAGGTCATGAACAGGCGATACGGGCACAGGCCCCCTCGGCCCGATGCGAGGTCGGGTGTGGTGCGTCGATCCGGGCGGACGATGGCCGGCGCGGATGCCGACGGGCATCATCAGTGTGTGGCGGCGGTGGAAGCCTGGTTCCTCGGCGGACCGGTCGACGGGCGGATGATGCTGGTGGAGACGACGGCAGCGGGCATCCTCCCGGCGGTGGTGAGGATGCCGCAGGCTGGGTTGTACGTCGGTGCATCGGAGTGCGCGATGCCGGTGGTGGCGCATCTGTACGCCCAGAGCGAGCGCTGGGATGACGTCCAGGTGTACTCGTACCAGGGAATCGATGAGGCGAGCCGATGAGGGCTGACGAACTCCTCGACGCGGGGCAGGTAGCCCTTATGTGGCTGAGGCGGGCTCTCGGCGACTTGTACGTGCACGACTGGGCCCTGCTTCGTTACGGAGTCGGCGAGCGAGCGCTGACCGCTCGCCTCGCCCATCACCTTGTGGCGCACGTGGATCCGATGTGGCACGTGGACGCCGAGTACGACCGACAGGGCAGGAAAGGGGCCATGAAGGTTCGGGACAGGGCCAAGAGGACGCGAATGCAGCCGGACCTTGTCGTCCATCGACGAGGTCTGCGGGGTATCGAGAACAATCGGCTGTTCGTTGAGGTGAAGCGCCGGTGGCAGCAGCCGGCGGGGGATGCCGATGACATCGACAAGGTGCGTCAGGCCGTGATCGAACATCGATATCAGGTAGCGGCAGCTGTCGGTATAAGCACGACGGGAAGAGGGTTTTCGCCGGTCTGGACCGTGTACGTCCCCTCGCGGAGGCCGCGAAGCGGTACCCGCCGGAAGGCTACGTTGGTGGGGCGGACGGAGGCGGTGTTCGATGAGGCGGAGCTCGTAGCTCTGGAGGTAGCCGCCCGGCAAGCCGGAGCGGATTAGGGATCTGTGGGATGGGTCTTGGGGTTATTCATCGCCCGGGTCGCTGCGTGCCTCGCTGATGCGGTGCCGGGCGCGCGTCAGCGGGTAGCAGGCTGGGTCCGGTCCTGACGGAGAGGTCGCTCAGGCCGGAAAGGCATCATGCTCAACCCTGCGGTGGGGCACTGTCAGCCGGGAGGCTTACTGCATCGCTTGGTGCCAGACCTGTCGGCGGATGTATGGGCCGGCGAGGAAGAACGCCCGCTCCACGTCGTCGGGCCGGCGGTGTAGCCGGGTCGCCCATGCGTGGCAGTGGTGTACGTACTCGGCGTAGGTGTGCGGCGACGATCGGATGTCCCACGTTCCCTCGAAGGCCCAGAACGCCCACGCTGTCCATCGGACCGCGATCAACGGGCCGTCGCCGCGTTCGTTGCTCTAGCTGGCAAAGTAGGCAAGCTTCGTGCCGAAGGCAGGGCCCAGTCCGCGTAGACCCTGCGGGCCCATCAGGATGTGCCACGTCTGCGCCGGGCGGTTCGCGTTCCCGCGGAGCGCGTCCACGAGCGCGGGTAGGCGTTGTCGTCCGTCCCGGTCGAGGATCCGGCGTGTGCGGTGCCATCCGTACGCCTGCTCGCCGAATCCCCATGCCATCGTTGCCACGAATAGATCGAGCGGACGTCCGGCGTGGGAGCCCACCTGCTGACGACTGATGGTGGCGCTTATGTCGGTGTGAATGAGGACGCGTGCGACCCGCTCGACAGCGTCGGCGACGGCCGGGTCCACTGGTTGGCGCCGCCAGGCGGCGAGCTTCCATCGCACGGCGTGCGCAGGTGTGGGTTCGGGGAACGACTCGATGATTCGTTCCGTAATCGCCAAGGCAGTGATCTCGTCGGGTGCCTCACCGGCTGCCCGGCTGCGCACGAACTCGGCGAGAGCCGCTGTCCACTCGACCTCTGTCACGGCGGACATTGTCCTCACCTGCACCGATGGCTGCGGTCGTACGACAGGACACGATCGGAGCGCTTGTCGGGTCACATCGCTCTCAGCCGGCGGAGCAGTCGCATCAAGGTCATGGTCGCCCTCTTCCGCGAAGGGTGGGCGAGGTTCTACGTGAGAAATGTATTTTGCCTGGATTGGGTTCCCGTCAGCTGCCCTCCGGAGATCTATTTGATGCGGGCCATCTCCTCGTCTTCGCAGATTGGCTACTCCGAGTCGGGCGTCGTCGGCGATGGCCGGACGACATGTATCGCGTGAGAGATGCTCGCTGGCCGCAAGGCTGCTCGGCGGCGTCGGTGGAAGTTCCACGGTCGGCGTTCCGGTGCTGCTCCGCCGTGTCGTGCCCACATCGCAGGGCCGGCCTTTCGTAGTGTCTAGCGGCAAGAAGTCCTGTTGGTGGGACCATCGTGACCGAGCAACGGTGGGCTCGCGTACGTATTGCTGTCGGTACGTGAAGGAGAGACCGAATGAAGCAGGGCGCCCCAGAGAGACGCCCTGCCAGTGGTGTCAACTAGCCGACAGTCCCAGGGCTGACACAGAACTGGGCTTGGGGACGCCGATCAAGCGAGTCACGTCGGCTCTGAATCTCGCGAAGATCGCGGGTTCGCGAAAGTAAGGAGGAAGGCCCTCCATGTGCTGTCGGGAAATGACAGTGCGGTTCCGGGGTCGGTGGAGTCGAAGATGTCTACACCGCGATCATGGCGCGAGACGGTGACGCAGTGGTCGTTGGCGCACTTGGAGCTGCGTCGTGTCCACAAGGGCGCCGAGTACTCGTTCTTCTCCATTCTTCCTCCTGAATTTTTCTGACTCGTGCTGGGGGTCGTAGTTATGGGTGGTTGTGCGAATCGGACGAAATCATCTGCCGTTTTCGTAGCTCGTCGGCGTGGAGGATGCCCGCCAGTCGAGCAACCACCCTCACGTTGCGTCTTACAGGTGATTGCTCTTTGTAAGCAAAGTAGCAGGGCAGTGCCGGTTTCGGCTACGAATGTCATGGTCCATTGGCCCGCGCAGGGCTGGATGGGATGGTCTGCTAGCTTATTGCCACTAGCCATAGCCGGACAGGCGAAAGCAAACTGCCACAGGCAAGTTTCAGCAATCCTTTTGCCTGTTGCAATTATCGGCGGGAAGGCGTGGACGTGAGGACGGGCGGGCAGGGGCCGACGACTAACCGCAGGCGCCTGCGCATGGCGCTGCGCAGTATGAGGCTTCGTCGCAATTACTCGCTCGAGGACGTCCGCAGTACGATGGAATGGTCGCTATCCAAGATCATTCGTATCGAGAGCGGCACGGTGAGCATCTCGGTCAACGACCTCCGGGCGCTCCTGTCCCTCTACGGCGTCAGCGAACCTGACGAGGTCGGTCAGATGATCGACTTGGCGCGGTTGGCGCGCAGACGCCACTGGGCGGCGGAGTACCGGGAGTACGTGTCAGCCTCCTACATGGACTTTCTGGGCTATGAGGACGATGCCGCACAGATCAGCCAGTACCACCCTTTCCTGATTCCCGGGCTTCTGCAGACCGAGGATTACGCACGGCTCGTGGTTACCGCCGGTCCGCATTACCGCAACGACAGTCAGGCTGCCGAGGCGAGGGTTCGGCTACGTATGGCTCGGCAGGCTCGGGTGTTCACGGCTGATCGGCTATGCACAGTGCGTGTCGTGTTGGACGAGCGTGCGCTCAAGCCCGTTCACAGCCCCGACGTGATGCGACATCAGATCGACAAGATCGTGAGGCTTCTACCTCGCCTCGACCTGGTCGTCCTCCAGCAGGAAACCGCCGCCGAAACCGGCTTCATCGGCCCGTTCTCCTTCCACGAGTTCGACTCGGACCTTGATCCCGACGTGGTCTACCTCGACAACCAGCCCGACGACGTGGCCCTCGTCGAGGACGCCGACATGGTGGACGGCTACAAGGCCTCGTTCCGCGCGTTGTACGACCAGGCCGTCCCCGGCGAGGACGAAACTGCTCGAAAGATCCTCGACCGCTACCGGCCTCACTGACCATCCCGCTCACCGCTCCGAGCATGACGGGGCCTGGGCATAGGAATCACCTCGGCCTCGGGCCTGACCGTCCTCGGTCCACCCCTGCCGCCATCGCCGTCATCGGAGTGCCACCGGCCGTACACAGGTTGCAGGATGACTCTCACCGACTCACGCCCTGTCGGGTACGCCAATACGATCAGCAGCACACCTGCCAGGATCGCTATGCGCATGTCGCCCAGGGCTGCTCCCGCGGGCAGGGCAACGGCGGCCATCACCGCTCGGTTCATTGTCTCGCTCCGGACCATCAGGGCCGCCCGCCACGGGCCCGCCGTCGAGGTCTTCGGCGGCGACACCGCCAGCGATAGGCGCATGGACGACGTGTCGATGTCGGACAGTGGGTCCGTCTTCACACCGCCACCGGTAACCATCATCGAGATCCTCCGTTTACCCTCGCGCGATCCACTTGACTTGCAGAACGCAAAATCCGATCCGCCCATGGCAACTTGCCATTGGCAGATTAGCGGATGCTGGTCGTCCTGCTTGCGCGCCACGCGGAGGCGGGCGTGTCGGGTCAGCCGTCCTGCAGTCCAGCGACTGGCGCCAAGCCAGTCGCATCACGCCGCGATGGCGGCAGATGATTGGTGACTTGGGAGCGCACCACGAGCCAGCCGGCACCAGGACGCCAAAGCGCGGCCGTGCCAGTCACTGCCGGTAGCGGCGTCTATGGGCACATCGAGGTCCGGCAGCTCAGACCTGTTCGACCTGCTTAGTGACGGCCGTATGGGTCCGTGTGCTGCTGCGGGCGCGCTGTGCGGTTCGGATGCTCGACACGTCCCGTCCGGACGAAGACGGGAGGCTTTCCGCTGGCCGACGGGGACCGGATCTTGCGTCGGCATCCCGAAGAGGTTCGACTGGTCAGCTTGTCATCTGATCGTCCCGGTGGTGGCGGGTGTGACGTTGTCGCCGCTGGTGTGGCCGCGGGCCAGGATGAGGACGTAGGAGAACAGTCCTGGTTTGATCCCGGCGACTGTCTCGTGCGCGGCGAGCAGCTGCCCCGTGGCGGGGTCGATGATCAGTGTCGAGGTTGACCCTTCGGCCTCTACCCGGAACGTCAGTCCGGTGCGTCCGGCGAGGTCGGTCATCGTGCCGTGGTAGGTGATGCCGGGGATCGTGGCGAGGACGTGCAGGGTCGCCGCTCGCTGCTGCTGGTCGAGGTGGTGGCTGGTGGCTAGCCCGACGACACCGCTGGCCAGCAGTCTGGGGTAGGCGGGCTCGTCGGCCAGCTCGGGCGGTGCCAGCAGTTGTGCCAATGCTGCCGCGTCGGTGGGAACGGCACCGGGTAGGTACGCGTGCAGTTCCCCGGCTGGGTAGTGGGTGGTGGTCGGCGTGGCCTGGTCGAACAGGCGCCGTTCCTGGCGGGTGGGGCGATGGTCCACGCCCGGCAAATCCGGGGCTCGGCGGGTGATTTCTGTGCCGGAGCTGTCCGCGGTGTGCCGCCAGCGTTGAAGGTCGGTGCGGACGATCGTGTTGGTCGCGCGGGCCCAGGTTTGCAGGTGCAGGTAGGTGTAGGGAAGGTCGCTGGTGTTGTCGGCGGGTGTGCTCTTGACGGTCTCCGCAAGGACCGTCAGCCGCTGCTGTGCGGTCAGTCCAGGGCTCGTGGCTGTCCGGGTAGGTGGGCTGGCCGAGGGTGTGGTGGCTGAGGAGACGGTGGCGCTCGGTCGCGGGTCGGCGGCATTGCCGGGCTGGCATGCGGTCAGCAGGATGGCGCCGCCACCGAGAAGTGCGGTGAGCAGGCGGCGGGCGGTGAGAGTCGGGGTCGTCATGGAGCGGCCGCGCCTCACTTGCTCTTACGGGCGTGGATGACCCGCCGCTCGTAGGAGGCCAGGAGCACACGGGGGTCGGTCATGAGTCCGGTGAACCGGTCGATGTCGGTGTCGGTGATGCCGGCCCGGCTGGGATGTAGCTGTGCGGCGATGTCGACGAGGACGCGGCAACCGGGACCGTTACCGGTCCAGGTTTCGGTGATGGTGTGCACGCAGTGCTGCACCATGCCGTGGTCCACGAGCAGGGTCGCGATGTCGCTGGGCCATGTCGGCGTGCCGTCGGGGCCGGTGAATGCGTGGTGGATCTGGTGCAGCATGCGGTCGATCAGACTCGTGTCGTCGTCTGCGGGTGTCCGGTGGATCCGCGGCGGGGTGGGGGTGATGTCGGCCAGGAGGAGCCAGCCGTCGGGCCGTAGCCGGGCGATCATCTGTTCCAGCACGTCGACCGGGTCGCGTAGAGGGCCGTACGGCCAGCGGGCGACGATGTGGTCATAGCTGTCCGTCGTGCCGGGCAGGAGGTCTCGGTCGAGGTCGCGCTGCTGGACGTCGATGACGCTGGTCGGAGTGAGGCGGCTGGTGTCGTGGTCGACGGCGGTGACCGACCCGAAACGGCCGACGAGCTGCGCCAGCCGGGCGGTGATCTCACCGGGGCTGACCCCGATCTCCAGCACCGACTGATGGGATCGGATGTCGATCCGATCCAGGTCCGTGCGGATGACCGGGTCGAGCAACAGATGCAGGGGCCCAGGACTGGCCGACAGCGACGTGATCGTCATCGGTTCCTCTTCAAGGTTGGACGTGGGTGACGTCGGCGGCATCGGCGCCGGCCGCGCCTGGGGCTGTGAGCTCAGGTGGCGGATTTGATGCGGTCGACGAGTTGCGCGGCGGCTTCGATCGCGTCGCGTTGGTGGGGCAGGAGCGGTTCGGCGGCGTAGCCGGCGACGACGGCGGCGTACGGGTCGGGCAGGTGGGTGGTGGTGCCGGCGAGTTCTTCGAGGAACGCCAGGGCGCAGTGCGGCACGTACCAGGGGTTGTATCCGCCTTCGTGTGCGGCGACGAGGCGGCCGTGGCAGAGCCGCCCGGCGGCGTCGACGAGCAGTCGGGTCATCTGTCGGTAGGTGTCGGCGGTGAGCATCTGTCGGGCGAGGGGGTCGAAGACGTTGGCGTCGAAGCCGGCCGCGAGCAGGATCAGGTCGGGGGCGAAGCGGTCGAGGGCGGGCAGGACGACCTGGTGCATGGTGTGGAGGTAGCCGGCGTGGCCGGTGCCGGCCGGTAGCGGCACGTTGAGGGCGTACCCGGCACCGGGGCCGGCACCGTTCTCGCGGAGGTGGCCGGAGTCGGGTGGGTAGCAGTTGGCCTGGTGTATGGAGATGGTGAGGACGGTCGGGTCGGCGTAGAAGATGGCTTGGGTGCCGTTGCCGTGGTGGACGTCGACATCGACGATCGCGATGCGGGGCAGGCCGAGTGTGGTCTGGGCGTGGCGGGCGGCGACGGCGATGGTGTTGAACAGGCAGAAGCCCATTGCGTGGTCGGCGGTGGCGTGGTGGCCTGGTGGTCGGGTCAGGGCGTAGCCGTTGGTGGCCTCGCCTTCGGCGACTCGGGTGACGAGTTCGGTCAGGCCGCCGGCGGCGAGTCGGGCGATGCGGTAGCTGCCCCGGCCCACCGGGGAGTAGCCGTCGCCGGCGTCTCCACCCCGAGGCTGGTCGCTCTGCTGTTTGATGTGCTGCACGTGGTCGCTGGTGTGTACGCGCAGGAGTTCGGTCATGGTGGCCTCGCGGGGCTCGATAGCGACGAGGTCGCGGAGCAGGCCGCTGGCGTGGATCAGGTCGTGGATGCGGCGTGTGGTGTCGGCGTTGCCGACGTGCGTGCCGGGTGGGATGCCCGCGGACGGATCTGGGGGCAGGAGTCCGTTGCTGGTGCCGGTGTCGTGCCACAGGTAGTGCGGGTGGAAGACGTAGCCGGTGGGCATGGGGTGTCGCCTCCGTGAACGGGTGCCAGGGTCAGGGCGCGGTGGTGAACGTGGGGTGTGGTGTGCGGGGGTGTGGGATCGGTGCCTGGATGGCGGCGGCCAGGTCGGCGGCGAGGGCGTCGATCTGGCCGCGGGTGATGCCGGGCATGCAGATGAGGTGGCTCAGGGGCCCGTCGGTGGCCAGCAGCCATTTGGCGCGTACCGGCTCGGGTGGGGTGGGCAGGACGACGGTGAACGCGTGGGGCCAGCGGCGGGCTGTCCAGCCGGTCGCGCGGATCTGCTCGACGGCGTATGCGGCGATGCTGCGGGCGTGGCTGGCGCGCCAGCGGTGGCCTTCGCGGCCGTGCAGGGCGATGGCGTGCCACAGCAGGGCGGCGGCCAGGCCGCAGCGGGAGCCGGTGATGGTGGTGTCGACGCTGGCGGTGTAGGCGATCGGCTGGCGGGCTGGTGTGCGGGCGCTGTCGCGGATGAGGACGACCCCGCAGGGGGTGGGCACGCCGAGGAACTTGTGTCCG
Organism: Verrucosispora sp. WMMC514; assembly: GCF_027497295.1. Classification (NCBI taxonomy): domain Bacteria; kingdom Bacillati; phylum Actinomycetota; class Actinomycetes; order Micromonosporales; family Micromonosporaceae; genus Micromonospora; species Verrucosispora sp. WMMC514. Next base: position 2,348,586 of record NZ_CP114906.1, read on the forward strand.
CTGATGGCGATGCTGCTGATGCCGCTGGCGTCGTCGAGGCGGAGGGCCCCGTCGAGGGCGAGGGGGATGCCGGACAGGGCGGCGTCGACGTGCAGGTGCCCGACCATGCCGTACTCGGTGAAGAGCGTCCGGATGCGGTGCGTGTCGTCGACGGCTTCGGTCATGGTGGTGCCGGCCGTGGCGACCACGATCGCGGGCCATCGCCGGCGTTTGCGGATCTGCGCCGCAAGGTCGTCGTAGTCCATCTCCCCGTCCGGGTGCGCCCGCACGACGACGGTGTAGGCGCCGAGCATGCTCACGATCTTGGGGATGGAGTAGTGGGCGGCGGTGGAGTAGTAGATGCGGGCGGTCGGCCACCGTCGGTAGGCGGCGTGCAGGGCGGACAGGTTGCCTTCCGTGCCGCCGGTGGTGACGTAGCCCCACCGGTCGTCGGCCGGCATGCCGAGCAGGTCGGCGACCCAGCCGGTCACGGCTTGTTCCAGTACCCGTGTGTGCGCCACGCCGCCGGTGGTGGCGGGGTCGCCGATGTTGTTCCACAGCCGGTGGCCGAGGCGGGTGATGACCGGGGTGTGGTCGAGGTCGACCGCGCCCGGGTATCCGATGCTCGTCGCCGCGGCGGCATCGGCGGCGTGGATGAGGTGGTCGAGGACGGCGGTGACGTCGATGTCGTCGCGGGTGAGGTCCGCGGCGGCGGCCAGATCGAGGGTCACGCTGCCGGCTCCCCGCCCAGGTGTGCCCGGAGGATGGCGTGCAGGGCCGCGAGACGTTGCCACACCTCGCGGATCGTCGAGTCGCCCTGCTCGGTGAGGGTGGCGTGCGGGTTGTGCCAGAGCGGGTTCCAGGTGGCGTCGAGGGGTTTGCTGGATCGCACGCCGTCGCCGGTGCGGCGGGCGTGGGGGTCGCGGTCGACCTTGATGGCGGTGTCGTCGGTCAGCAGCACGTAGCACTGGCCCTTGAGGTCGAAGGCCGACCTGCTGTAGGCGGTGCCGGACGGGCTGCGCAGCGCGTGGGCGAGCTGATGCCAGGAGCCGTCGGCGGAGTCCAGCGTGCTCACCCCCACCCCGGCGTAGGTCGCGTCGGGTGGAAGGGTCATGTCGCCGCCGTTGACCATCGACCGTTGCGGCCCCAGGGGATGCCACGGCTGCCCGGCGGCCGCCGCAGAGGCGATGTTGTTTCTGGCGATGCCGGCCAGGTCGGTCAGCAGCGCCGGGAGATGGTGCGACTCGGGTGCGGACAGGAACAGCCGGACGGCGGTGTGCAGCCGGAAACCCTGCGGCTCCGCCGGGGCGTCGGAGGTGAAGAACAGCATCACCGCGTGCGGGCCGAGGGCCTCGCGGGTGCCGTAGCGCTCGTCGGCGGCGTGCAGGTGCCCGGCGTTGAGACGTGTGCACCGGTACACCACCTGCTGACGGAGATCCGCCCACCACCGCTCGTCCCGCCCCGCTGCCTCGATGCCGGACTGCCCGGCCGATACAGGAGGCACAGGTGGGGGCGGTGCGGGTGCCGGCTCCGACGGGTAGGCGGCCGGTCTGTAGCGGGACGGCGTTGCGGAGCCCGGCGCGGGCGGTGGATCGTAGCCGGACGCAGGTCCATAGCCGGGCGGCTGGCCGTACCCGTCGGCAGGTCGATGATCGGAGGGTATCTGGCCGTGCTGCGGGTGCCAGCCGGGATGCAGCGGGTCGACCGGGCCGCTGTGGTGCCCGGCAGGTCGTTGGGTGTGAGTCATCATCGCGGTCCTCGTCAGATCGAGATGGTGATGGCGTCGGGCACGGCATTCGGTGCCGGCGTGCCACGGCCGATACCGGCGTAGACCTGCGGCCGGAACAGCCGCAGATGCTCGGCCCACAGCCCGCCGATCACCGCGGCGGCGGCGATGATCAGGGGCAGCAGCAGCGGGACCAGGGAGCCGGGTGCGGCGCCGAGGAGACTGCCCGCGTTGAGGACCATCAGGCCCAGCAGCACCGTCCCGGCGATCAGACCCAGGACGGGTGCGAGGCGCCACTGCCACACGCTGGCCCGCTCACCGAGTCCAGGACGGGGGACGAGGAGCGTGGCCAGCGACGCGGCCAGCAGCAGGCTCAGCAGGCCCATCGCCCCCACCGTGGACAGCCAGGTGAACATCTGCGCGAGCGGGTCGGCGCCGGCGGCGGCGAACCCGGCAACCACCACCGCGGCGATGCCGGTCTGGGTCAGCGATCCGCCGCGCGGCGCGCTGACCCGCCTGCCGTCCTCGGCTCCGGCGAGCCTGGCCGGCAGCACCCCCTCGCGGGCCATGGCGAACACGTACCGGGCGATCACGTTGTGGAAGCTGAGCGTCGCGGTGGCGACCCCGAGCAGCAGCGTCACCCCGGCCACGGCCACCGGCCAGGCGCCGAACCAGCCCAGGATCGTCAACGGCAGATCAGCGTCCGCCGCGGCCCGGTCGGCCACGGTGTGCGGGCCGACCGCCACACCCATCGCCCACGCCGCCGCGGCGTACACCCCGCCGAGGACGAGCGCCCCGACCACGGTGGCCCGGCTGACCGCACGCCGGTCGACGGCCTCTTCGACAAGCGCCCCTGGGGCGTCGATGCCCATCAGCGAGGCCACGCAGAACGCCACCGCCCCGCCGATGCCCCCGACCGCCAACCCGGAGGCGTCGAAGCCCTCCCAGGACAGGCCGCCGGCCGCGGCGTGACCGACGCCGGCCAGGACGAACAGGGCGACGATCAGCAGCGACACCAGCAGGACGGCGGTCAGGACCCGGGTCGACCGGTGGATCGGCCACCGCCCGAACACCGCGACCGCCGCCAGGGCGATGCCCGCCCACACCCACCACGACCCGCCGGCCTGGGCGGCGAGGGTCGCGCCGAGCAGCCCGTAGAGGCTGATCTGGATCGCGTTGTAGGCCACCAACGCGACCATGCCGCCGGCCACTCCCCAGCCAGGTCCGAGACCGCGGGCGAGGATGCCGTAGTAGGCCGCCGGGTGACCGACCTGACGCGCCATCGCCGTGTACCCGACCGCCAGCACGCCCACTGCCGCGGCGACCAGCACATAGGTCAGGGGCAGCGCGCTCACCCCGGTGGTCGCGTAGATCGCCGGGATACCGCCGACCAGCACCACCAGCGGCGCCGATGCCTGCGCTCCGAAGACCCACAACCCGAACGGCGTCACCGTTTTGCGTTCCAGCGCCACCTGCACGCCCGCCGTCACCGCACCTCACCCCGCTGCGAAGAGTCGGGGCACGACGAGCTGCGGCAACCGTCGACCGGATGGGCGATCACGGCGCAGGCCGGGGTCGCCACCACGTACACCGCCGCCGGCCGCACCGGGCCGCTACGCCAGTAGCGCTGGTCGCGAGCCAGGGCCCGGTCGGCCTGGTGCCGGTCGGTGGTGAACCCGAACAGGTCGTGGCTGCCGTTGCGCCACACCCGCCGGATCGCGTAACCCCACCCGTCCTCGACCGACGGGCTGGCAGGTGTGGGGGCTCGTGTCGCCGCCAGCCGGGTGCGCATTGTCGATCGGCGTGACGGGCGGTGACGGGTCCGAACGCATGACACGGAGAAGGCTCCTTCGTCGTCGAGACGGTGTGACAGGGGGCGGGATGCTGCCCCGGGTCTCACGAGTGGGCCGACGGTTGCCGCCGTCGGGTGAGACCCGGGGCGCTCGGGGTGGCGGCGCGGACACCGAATTGGGCGAGTCCGCGTCCCGCCGCGCCGGGACGCAGCCGCAGATGTGTTCGTCCGGTCGGCGGACGGGTCAGACGGGACTCGCACCTGTGCCTCCCCACGAGCGGGTGACGCGAGCGTCCGCTCGCCTCACCGGGCTGCGACCCCGGCGACCGGCTCGGGCGGGTGTCGGGTCACCTGCCGTACCGGGGTTGTGCGGATGCCGCAGCGGTCGATGTCGTGGGATCAGTTATTGCCAGACGGTGCGGTGTCGACCACTGTCGACGCGAAGATTCGACATCCCACGCCGGCCCGGTGCCGGTAGCGCCGACGGCAGCCCCTCCCCGGCGGATCGCATCGCGCCGTGAGACCTTCCGTCCCGTCTCGGCTCGCGGGTGCGCAGGTGCCCTACCGCAGGTGTGACCGGGTTGCCGGGCGTGTCGGATTTCGGTGTCGAGGGTGGTCGACACGAGCAGACGAGCCGTCTCCTGAACGAGGAGTCCCACACGGGCAAGGCCAGGCGGCGCAAACGTCTGCGGCCCGCGGACGCTGGGAGGGGTCATGAGGAAACGTCTGGTCGTCGACACCCACGCCAGTTCCTGCTACTTCCGCACCTCCGTCGCCGACGGTGAGCGGAAGGCGCTGGTGCAGATCACCGAGCGGTGCAACCTGCACTGCGCGCACTGCTTCGTCTCCTCCACCGACACCGGAGTCGACATCGCGCTTCAGGACATGGTCGAGGTGGTCCTGCCGAGGTTGCGGCGGGCCCGGGTGACCCGGGTGACGATGACCGGCGGGGAGCCGTTCGCGCATCCGCACCTGGTGCAGATGTGCGCCGCGGCAGCGCGGATGGACCTGCCCGTGAAGATCTGCACGAACGCGACCCAGACCAGCGACACGCAGATCGCCGCGCTCGCCGAGTTGGGCACCGTGCGGGTCAATGTCAGCTTCGACGGGTTCCGTCCTGCCTCGCACGGCCGGTTCCGGGGAAACCGGGACTCCTTCGCGGTCACCGTCGACACGACCCGCAGGTTCGCTGACGCCGGGCTGCTGCACGGGATCCTGTCGACGCCCAACGTGCTGACCCGCCCGGAGGAGTTCACGCAGCTGTGCGCGTTCGCCGCCGACCTGGGCGCGGAGTACGTGCTGATGAACCCGCTGTCGAGCTTCGGCCGAGGGATCAAGTCCCATGGCCGGCTCGCCGCACCGGAGCAGACGATGCGGGCGATCACGGCAGCGACCGCGCCGCTGGCCGATCGGGTCGAGCTGGTGCCGATCCGGTTCCCCAACGACGAGCGGCCGTTGTCCGGCTGCGACGCCGGCACCCTGATCTACGTGTTCGCCAACGGTGACACCGCCGTGTGTCCCTATCTGGTCTTCGCCGCCCGGACACCGCAGTCACGGTACAGCGACCGCGAGTTCCTCGTCGGCAACATCTTCGACGGCGAGATCGCCGACGTCCTCGAGGCGTACCGGTTCCACGACCGCTACCAGGTCGGCGCCGATGCGACCTGCGGCGCGTGCGCGTTGACCAGCTCCTGCGGGAAGGGCTGCCCTGCGGCGGTGGTCGCCGTCGGGCAGCGCATCGGCGCGCCGGACGCCGAGCAGTGCCCACCCGACGCGGTCCGGTTCCCGCTGCTGCCGACCCCTACCGTTCGGCGTTGACCGGTCATGTTCATCGTGATCGAGGGGCCCAACGGCGTCGGGAAGAGCACCATCGCGGGTCTGCTGACCGAACGGCTGCGCCACCGCGGCCACCTCGTGCATCTGACATCCGAGCCCACCCGGACCAGGCTCGGTGAGCTGCTGCGCCAGGCCGAGGATGTCATCCACGGCCGGGCCCTCGCCCTCGCGATCGCGGCCGACCGCACCCTGCACGTCGAGGACGAGATCATCCCCGCGCTCGACGCCGGCCACATCGTGATCAGCGACCGGTATGTGCAGTCCTCCCTGGTGCTGCAGCGTGTCGACGCGGTCGACCTGCGGGAGATCTGGAGCTATAACCGGTACGTGCTGCAACCCGCCGTCTGCTTCTACCTGGTCGACGACCCGCACACCATCGGCGCCCGCCTCACCGCCCGCCGGCAGCTGACCCGCTTGGAGGCCACCGGCACTCCCGAGCGGGAGCTGCAGCTCTACGACCAGGCGGTCGCGTTCCTGCGCCGCCAGTCATGGCACCAAACCATTGTTGACTGCCGGGGCCGGGACCCGGACCAGGTCACCTCCGCCATCCTCGACACGCTGGACCCGCTCCTCGCCCACCGCCGCGCGGCCTGACAGGCTCGCCGGTGTGTTGTCGATCCTGACGCTGAACATCCAGGCCACCTCCCGGCGGCGCGCCGACGGGCTACTGCGGTGGCTCGCCGACCGGCCCGAGCAGATCCTGCTGCTGACCGAAACCAGCGCCGGCGACGGCACCGCCTACCTGCTCGACCAGTTCCGTCGCGCCGGCTGCCACGTGCACCACCCACCCCTGCCCGGCGACCGGGGCGCGGCGATGATCAGCCGGATTCCGGTCACCGCCCGCCCGGATCTCACCGCCGGACTCAGCGTCCCCGGACGGGCCGTCGCCGCCACCATCGACACCGAGCCGGCGGTCACGGTCCTCGGCGTCTACGTGCCCTCCAGCGACCGCGCCCCGGCCAAGGTCGCACGCAAACGGGCGTTCCTGGCATCCCTCACCGACACCCTCGACCGGATGACGGCCGACGAGCGGGCTCATCTGGTGCTCGGCGGGGACTACAACGTCATCCCCCGCGACCACCAGCCGCCCTACCCCGGGGTGTGGCGGCCGTTCGAGTACGCCCTGTTCGACACGCTCACCGCCGCCGGACTCACCGACGCACACACCCACCTGGCCCCCGGCGTCCAGCAGCACAGCTGGTTCGGGCGGGCCGGCAACGGCTACCGCTTCGACTACTGGCACATCGGCGCCGCGTTACAAGACACGATCCGCGGCGGCGGCTACCTGCAGGAGCCGCGCGAGCATGGTCTCACCGACCACGCGGCGGTCACCGTCGACCTGGACCTGCCCACCGACACCACCAGCATCGTTGCGGTGTCGCCGGTGGCCGTGCCGACCACGCTGTTCTAAACCCTGGTCGTCTGCGCCGCGCGGATCAACGAGTCGTAGGTGGCGCTGGTCCGCTCCAACGGCACCTCCAAGGCGACCGCGAACCGGTGCAGATCCGCCTGGACCTCCTCGCCGGCCTCACCGGCCGCAACGATGCGCTCGATCTCCAGGAACGAGCCAATGCCGTCCACCTCATCCAGACACAGCGACATCCGGCCGACCGTGGCGGTGCGGCGGGCCTTGCGGATCCGCACCGTCGGGTAGAAACCCAACTGCTGGATCGCCGCGTGCATCTGATCCCGATCGGCCACCTCCGTCTCGTGTTCCACACACGACTGCTCGTTGGCTACCGGAGTCTTCACCGTCAACAGGTGCCGCCCTCGCTGCGTACGTAGCCGCGCGAACGGCACACCGATCTTGGACTGCCCGTACTCCCACCCGACCCGCGCATAAGCCTGATCGTCCTGAACGATCGGCGTCGACAGCACCACCCCACGCGCGGCCAGAGCCATCTCCAGAGCGGGAAGGTCTACGACCCGGTACTTGACCTCCACCTCGCAGACAGCCATCACGGTCGAGTCCGCAGCCACGGGCGCGTCGAAGGTCGTCACGTCGTGGCAGCCTACGGTCCGACCGCGGCAGCAGAACGTAGCCACGCCCTGGCACAACAGGCAGCGACGGGGTGGTCAACGGGTGCAAGCGCTGCGGTAGCCGGCTCACGCAACGGCCGCGCCCTGGCCACCCAACACCACACGGCATTCCCGCTACCGAACCAGCTCGTCATCGCCGCCGCAATCTGGCTACCTCGGTCGGCGCTGGCCGTCCTACGCGCCCTCCCGGGCGGAGCTGACGAACCAGACACCTGAGGTGACATCGATCGGCTCATCGATCCAGGGCTGCACGATGACGGCGACCTCCGACGTCACCGGCCACACGTCCACGATCCCACCGTCACGCGTCACGGTGACGTGGGCACGCAGTGGCTCTACGACACCGGGCGGCAGATCCCACGAACGCTCCAGGAAGCCGTCCGCGCCGAACTTCTCCACCACGATGACCACCACCACGATCACAACCTAACGCCGGCCCACCGCTTCATGACCGACAAGAGTGAACCGAGCTGGAGCAGGGCCGCACGTGGTGCCCGGTCGGTAGCCGATCGCCGCAGGTGGGCAGGCGGCAGCCGTGAACGTCCCCGGTTTGACGGTCTCCGCGCGGTAGGGGAGGCCACGCCATCGATGCGAGCTCTTGCCTCGGCGAGGCAGCTCTCACTCGGCATGTGTAAGGCTGTTCGCCTTTTCGAGTTATAAGCGAGTCTTTGTGAGTTTTTGGGGTCGCTGTCGTTGCTTGACTGCTTGTGACTGCCTCGCTCGGCCTGCTGAGCAGGGCTCGCCGGCCCGTCACGCGGTTCGGCGTCGATGCGTTCCGTGCCTAGAGGAGTGACTCGATCATGCGCCGAGCCGCGAGCATGTTCATCACCGTCGGGATCGCCCTGGTGGCGGTGGCCGGCGTACCTGCGCCCGTGTCGGCCGCTGACGGTAAGCCGCGCGGCGGCGGCAAACCCTGTCCCGCCGAGCGGGTGCTGGCCCAACCGCCGTTCCCGCCGACGAACGTGAACCTGTTCACGCCGCAGACCTATGCGCAGGCGCCGCCGATGGTGCCGGCGCCACCGCGACGGATCACCGAGGCGCAGTTACGCGTGCAGTTGGCCAAGGCGTTGTCGCCGCGGGCGAAGCGGCATCCAGGGGTCGTGGCACGAGGTCTGGCGGTCTTCGACGACCGGAAGATCAAGAAGATCATTCCGGACCCGAACCTGCGGGCGGCGTTGGCGTCGCTGGTCGGTGGGCCGTCCGAGGTCAGCGTCGACACGATCCGCTCCGGCCTCTACGCCCGGGTCATCTTCACGGCGCTCCCCGCGTCCACGGTCGCGCAGGTCTCACCTGATGCCCAGGGCGACCCGGAAATCCTGTTCAACGAGCGGTACCGCTTCGAGAACTTCAGCCTGCTGGGCGTGGCCATGGCACACGAAACACTGCACCAGGACCCCGAAATCAGCACGATGGAGGAGTACATCGCCTTCGCCCTCCACAGCGGCTACTACGGGCAGGTGCTCCTCGAGCAACCGAAGCTGGCCACCGGCGGCACCGAGTTGACCCGCCGAACCAACACACAGCTTCTGGCCCTGGTGAACACCCGGGACGCGAAGGGCCGGCAGAGCCTGACGGCGAATCGGGGCAACGTGTTCCCCGGCGGGAAGCCCCTGGCCAACTTCCGGTCGATCTTCCCCGCCAACCTGGGCCCCGCGACACCCGGGAATCCGGATCTGGACGCCTTCCTCAGTGCGATGACGAAGACCCGGCAGCGCAACGCCAACTTCGACCAGGCCACCGCCGACCTCCTCGACGTCCGGCTGCTCTGGTCCCCACCCGAGGGCCGGCTACGCGTGGCCAAACTGCTCCAACTCAAACTTCCCAAGGGCTGCCCGCCCTGGCCGCAGCCGGCTGTCCCCACGCAAATCCCTGCCGGCGACCAGCCAGCCGAAGCCACAGCCGCCACCTTCGTCGAAAGGCCGGTGGCGAGCAGCCCAGCCTCGCCCCTCGCGGCGACCGCGACCGTGCTCTCCCTGCTCGCCCTGCTGCGGCTACGACGCCGCCACCGGGCGGTACCGGGTGACCCGCGTCAACTGCCCTGATGGGCGCACGGTCCACGACCCGTCATACCGGATTGCTGACGGCGGCGGTGGCCGGCATGGTCACCGCCGCCGTCCTAGTGGTCTCGTCGCCCGAAACGCCGCCACCGCCCACCGCCGGACTGTCCCACCAGCGGACAGCGACGAGCGCACCGACACCGAGCCCCGTAGACCCGACAACGACACCGACCAGGCCGGTGACACCCACCGCAGCCGCCAGCCCGGAACCGACGGCCGTGGCTACCGCCGGCACGGCCGTCACCGCGCCGTCCCAGCCGACTCTGCTGGCGGCGGGATCCGTCCGGCTGCCGCGAGGCAGCACGGCCCGCCTCGTACGCCGGGACATCCGGGCCGACGGCACGCTGCCCGTACCCGACGGGGTCACCGAGGTGACCTGGTGGGGCTCGGAGCTGGCAGCCGCACGCGGAGCGGCGGTACTCGCCGGGCATGTGAACTGGCAGGGCAACGTTGGACCGTTCGCCGAACTGTGGCAGGCCGAGCACGGCGGCCCGATCGAGGTCACCGACCGGCACGGACGTCTGCACCGCTACCGGATCACCGAGGTGCACACCGTGGCGAAGAACGACCTGCCCCGCCGCGCCCCAGACCTGTTCGCACAGCATGATCCGCACCGGATCGTGCTGGTCACCTGCGGCGGCCGCTGGGTCGGCGGACGACTCGGTTTCGAGGCCAACCGCATCGTTGTCGGCCAGCCGGACTGACCGAACGTGCTCCTCCCACCAGCCGGAGCACTCTCACCATCGGCACGAGAACACCCAGACGTGCTACACGGCCCCACCTGGCCGCCGGACCTGCGTCGGGCTTTTGCCGCGTCGAGGTCAGCAACGTGCCGTCGGTGGGGCGCTATGCCGCCTTCGGGCGGTTGCGGCGTGGCACGAGCTTGGTCGTCGCCTGGGCGGTGGTCCTCTTCAACTCCGCGAGGACGGAGGTGTAGATGTCGGCGGTCATCGTGTACGAGGAGTGGCCGAGGGTGTCCTGGATCTCCTTGATGCTGGCCCCGGCCGCGAGCATCAGGGTCGCGGCGATGTGCCGCATGTCGTGGAACCGGACCGGTGGCAGGCCGCTTCGGGCGACGAGCCGGTCGAAGCGGCCGGTGACCGTCTCCGGGTGCCAGGGTTGGCCGTCACGGCGTCGGACGAAGAAGATGTCGGTGTCGGCCCAAGTGTCGCCTGCGGCAAGCTTCCACCCCGCGCGACGCATCAGGTAGGTGCGGAGGGTGGTGACGGTGTCGTCGGCGAGGTCGACGACCCGGTCCCCGGCCGCCGACTTCACCCCCTTCTCGATCACCTGATAGCCGACGCTGGTGCGCTGGCTGGTGATGGTGATCGCGGCGGCTGCCAGATCGACGTCGTAGTCGTGCAGACCGCACAGCTCACCTCGACGCGGGCCGCGGTGGATGGCCAGGTCGAACAGGGGATACAGCTCGGGTTCTTCGGCTTCGGCGATGTCGAGGAACTCGCCCACCTGGGCGGGTGTCCAGACCATCACCGGGCCGGGTCGCTGTCCGGTTTGGCGCCACCGGTTGACCGCCGCGTCGGTCCACAACCGAGGCTTCGGTGACTTCCCGGACCTGAGTTCGACGGACTCGGCGGGATTGTGGTCGATTAGGCGGTGGTGGTAGAGACGGCGGGCGTCGTTGAGGGCTTTGCGCAGGGTCGCGAGGATGCGCTGCTGGCTGGCGGCACCGACCGTACGTTTCCCCTTTACCCTGTCCCGGACCTCCTTCACGGGGCTGGCCTTGGCGGCGACGATCTCGGCGTTGCGGGACTCGATCGCGGTGAACACCGATTCGATGTGCGCTGCGGTGAGGTCCTGCAGAGCGACCTGCCCCAGATGGGGTGCCCAGTACGCGGTGATGTGGTCCTGGTAGCTGCGCCGCGTCGCCGGTTGCAGCTTCGTCCGCCCCTTGATCCACTCGGCGAGGTACTCGCCGACAGTGAGCTGGGTGCCGATGGGCACGGCGGCGCGGATACGGCGGGCCACGTGATCGCGGTCGGGCAGCGGCTGCTGGGGCGTGAGCGCGTGCAGTAGGTCTGCGATCTGCCGGCGTCGGATCTCGTCGCGGCCGGCGAGGTCGAGCAGCACACGGGCGTGGTCGCGTTCGTCGGCGGCCTTGTCTCGAGTGTCGAAGCCGCCGCGGCGCAGTTGCCGCCTCCTACCGGCGGCGTCGAGGGGAAGTTCAAGCTGGTAGCGCCACGTGCCGTGGTGGGGATTCCACCCGTTGCCCCGCCGCAGCTTGGGGCAACGGGCGCCGAGACGTTTGCCGTCTGTGCGGCAGCTACAGAGCTTGGTGATGGATCCGTCTGCCACGAGTTCTCTCCTCGCCGATGCCGCCGGTGGGCGGGCATCGGGTTGTGGGTATCCGTTGGGTGGTGATCGACGCTCGTCGTGGGGCGGTGATCAAGTCGCTGGTGAGGTCGGGGGTTCGCTGGGTACGCCGAGGGCGGCCAGGATCGCCGCGACGGAGACCCGGTAGCGGGAGCCGACCCGCAACACAGGCACCGGCAGCCGGTCCCCGCGTGCCAACTCGTAGGCGCTGCTGCGGGACAGGCCGAAGATCTCGCCGGTGGTGGCGACATCGGTGACCGCGCCGAGCGCGCGGATGCGCTCGATCGTCCAGACCGGCGAGGACGCTGGCGCCCTCTGGGAGGGTGTGTTGTTGGCGTTGCTGTCCATGGCGTTCGTCTTTCTTGGCGCGAGAAAGAGGGCCCGCCACCACAGGTGGCGGGCCCTCGAAGGGACAGGGTGGCGGGGTATGGCAGGAGCCAGCGGCCGGCTGCGTGTTGGAGCGTCTCGGGGAGACGCGCGCGGTGAGCTCGGGTATTCCGCGTACGATCAGGCGGCGCGGCGAGAACTTGCCCGCCAACCTGTTGCGTGGATCGACGCGGTGCGGCAAGGGAGTACGGCTGGTGCGCGGCGAATCACAAGCGTCGGTGGCCTCGCCGTCGAGCCGGACGAACGGACAACCCACGGCTTACCGCGTCAGCGGCACGGTCTAGTTCCACTACACACCGCTTGGCGTTCACTCGTCGGTGTACGGCCATTCGCTATCGGATGATGCCCCCTGCCTCGTCGAGCGCTACCAAGCAGGCGTCAAGCTCGACGTCGGTGTAGGCGAGGAATAGCACCGTTCCGACCCTGGTCGCTGGGACGGTCTGCAGGTAGTTGACCGCCGCGTGAACCAGGGTGCGGGACGTCGTGAGCACGTTGCCTCCGCCAACCCCGGCGCCTAACAGTGGGAACAGGATCGTCCACCCGTCCGGGCCAACGTCTAGCCGCTCGGCGGCGAACAGGACGTTCTCGACACAGCGACCCACCTGCGCGACGGGATGGAACCCCGCGCCCGGCTGTCCGTGCACCGCAGCGACGTGCATGATGTATCGCACGCCGTTGCGCTCCCGCAGCGCACCGGCCCCGGTCACGACAACCTCGCCCGGGCCGACCGGACGGAGCCCGGCTACCTGTGCCTCGAGCTCCTGGGCCACGGTGTCCTCTACTACGCGGCCGGCAGCGTCGCGCCGTGCACCTTCGTAGCGGATGATCGCCGACGTCGACGATTCCTGCACGCGGGCCATCACCATGTCTGTGTTCTCCGAGTTGACCCAGATACCCGCGCAGCGGACCTGCCGGATGTCCGCCGTAATTACGCCGACCCGGCGGCCGAAAGCGGCCGGGACCGGGTACAGAATCGTCTCCTGCAGGGTGAGAACCTTGGGTACGCAACTATCCGAGGGTCGCTGCTTGGCGTCGCCTGGCGACCGGCTGGCGGCCTGATACCGCTCGGTCAGGCGGCCGTGCTCGCGCCGCCAGTACTCTGGATCGGTCGAGATGGACAGCGGTCGGCGGGTGGCCTGGGCATGCGCAGCACACCCAGCGACGAACACCCGGATGAAGTCCCACGCCGGCGGCTCCACGACGCGACCGGCGAGTACCTCGTAGATCTGAGAACGCTTGAGCCCCAGTGGTGGCGTGATGGTTGCCGCTAGCAGTGCGTCGACGCTTAGTCCGGCATCGGTCCGAAGCTGCCGCAGTTCGCCGCAGAACCGCCCGATCGCTCGCTGGTACTCAGCGTCGACCCGCCCGACGGTCATACAGAACGCCTCCATTGTCCACACCGTGTCCGGACCTGCCGACCGGATGAACCCGCCGACCTGGAACGGATGTCATCTGCCGTGAAGGATTGTCCGGTGCGCGGAGAAATTCTGCAGGGCCATCGTCAAGGTGTCTGTCTAGGTGGGTATCAACATTCGACGTATGTGAGTTGATCAACGTTGGGCCAGAAGAGTAACGATGATCCTATCGAGGCCGTTGCCAAACGCCGTCTTGGGCAGCCTGTTCGGCTACTGCTCGTAGCCGCTTCGCCACTGCTTTTAGTGTTCACTTCAGACAGCATGGCGCCATGGCAGCGATGACCTTCGCGGAATGTCGTGCAGCCGCCCGCGCCGTCCGGGCCGCCGAGTATGGGTGTGAGGCCGTCGGCGTCGTGCGCCCGCGCAGCGTCCTGGGCATTGTGCGATCTCGCGGTCCGTTGAGCATCGTGCTGCTGGTGGCTCAGGCCGAGGGGCGGTTCGTGCGGGCCGGCCCAGACAGCTTCGCGCTACTTGAGCGACCGCTGGCTGTGTCGCTGCCGGCGGCCGTCCGCGGCGGCGTCGGCCTGCGGCTGCTCCGGCTGCTCGATCGCCGCTGGGACACACTGCTGTTCGCTGTCCCGCCGGGCACTGCGCTCACGGTCGCAGCCGTGCTGGCGTTCGCTGCCTCTGGTCGCGATGCCGGCCCGCCGTCGGTAATCGTGTGGCTGGCGCTGCTCGCCGTGCTCCACGTCTCCGTCCTCATGGTCGCCCAGGTCGTCAGCCAATCGGTGGCGCTGCGCCGGGTCCTCGGGCGGCCGGTACGTCCGCTCGACGAGATTGCGGCGGAGTCGTACCCGGGCTGGAACTGGTCGATGCCGGTGTGTCATCACACCGCTGCGGACGACGGTCGGCGACTGCTGCGGCTCGCCGCCGACCGCATGGCCGAGCTCGTCCGTCGCGAGGCCGAACTGCACGCGGAGCGCGTGGGCGTGGAACTGACCCACGGCCAGGTGCGGGAGGTACTGGTCTGCCTCAACCGTGGCGTGACGACCGGACGGATGCGCGGCACCGTGGCCGAGGCACTGTACCAACCGTACGGGCCGGATAGCCGAGTCGCCCTGCGTTTGCCGCTCGACCCTGTGCGCGACTACCGCGCCCCGGTAAGGGCCGGCGGCGGGTTCTTCTTGGTCTGGTGTGGCGGCATCGTGGTCATCGTCGCGGTACTGGCCCTCTTCGTCGCCTCCGCCGAGCGCGCGGCATGCGCGGGTGCCGGCTGCGCCGAGAGGCCGGAGACATACCTCGCCGCGCTGCACTGGCTTGCCTGGCGACTGCTGCTCCAGAACGCCCCGGGCCTCAGCCCTGCGACGAATCAGGCGCTGGTGCTGGGCTGGCTGCTCAGCCTGGTCGGCCTCATGACGGTCCCTGTCGCCTGGGTCTCCGTCCAATTGGCCGTCGGTCGGCAGCGGGGCGCAATCATCGAGTTCGAAAGGCTGAAGCGATCCTTGACTAACACTCGTGTTCTTTTGCTGACCGTCACTGACGGCGAACGGGACGCCGTGCTACGGGCCATTCGGTCCGTCACCGGCCAGTCACCTGAGCGGTCCTTCGCCGGCGAAGTCGTCACCTACGACCTCGGGGCCATAGGTCGAACCACCCTCGGGATGGCGCAGTGTGCCCGGCAAGGCGCCGGCGGTCCGGGTGGGGCACAGGCCACCGCGACGGCCGTTATCCGCCAGTGGCAGCCGCATCTGATCATCATGGTCGGCATCTGCTATGGGCTACGGGAGGACTGGACGCCCCCGCAGCGGCTAGCCGACGTTATCGTCGCCAACACCGTTTACGACCTTGACCGGCGGATCGAGTTCGATGATCGACTGGAGCTGCTCGGCGACCGGGTCGGCGTCCGGGCGGCCGTGGTGGGCCGACTGCAGGCGGCCGCGACCGACTGGACAATCGCCCGCGTCTGGTTCGGTTTGCTGTTGTCTCGGCAGGTGCTGGTCGACTCGCGGCGGCGCCGTGACGAGCTGAAAGCCGAGCACAGCCGTGCCCTCGGCGGCGAGATGGAGGCCCAAGGGTTGTATGCGGCAGCGGCCGATGCCGGCGTGCCGTGGATCGTCGTCAAAGCCATCTCCGACTGGGGCGTGGATCGCGACAGCTACTACCAGCCTGACGATGCCGCCGCCAACGCGGCTGGTTTCGTGGCGCACGCCGTTGCCATCGGCGCGTTCGACGAGCTGGCGAGCCTGGAGGTGCGCGGATGACCGACACGCTGTACGAGCCGGTCGACGAGCCGACGACGGTACGCAAGTTTCATGTCATCTACCTCGTGCTCGATGTGTCGGACACGATGCGCCGGACCGCACCAGGTGAGGTGGAGTCGCCGTTCGAGCGCTTCCAGATTCTTCTGCCCGACTTGGTGCTCTCGCTGCGCAAGCGTGCGATTGTGCGGACCACTTGCTGGCTGAGTTTGATCTCCTTTGCGTCTACAGCCACGTTGATGCTGCCCGCCGCGTCGCTGCGCGAGATTCCGGTCATGCCGGATTGGCCCAAGGGCGGTCAGACCGACTACGTGGCCGCGCTGCGGCTGCTGCACCAACGCATCGACGAGGACCGCACTTCGATTACCCTCGGGGCCGACGGCCGCTCCGAGCCTGTCCGGGTTGCCGATCCACTCGTCTTCTTCATCACGGATGGGTACCCATACGTGGGCAACTCCGAGCAGCCCCAGGCTACCTGGTTGGCGGCGCGCGATGAGATCACCAGCGGTATGAATGGCCGCATCGCAGCCGTAGGCCTACAGGGCGCCCGGGAGGACGTACTCGTCGCCATGGCGACGGGGGACGGCGCTCGGCACAATGCATTCATCGCCGACAACACGCTCCCGGCGACCCTCCTGGCCCAAAACATCGTCAACGCGATCGTGCACAGCGTGGCACTGTCTACGGCGGCTGGCACGATGATCATCGAAACCCCGCCCGGTATGCGCCGTCTCGGGGGTGGCCAGTGAGCCGGGAGAGAACCGCGCCCGCTACATCGGTGTTGCGGCCGATCATCTGGATCATCGGTTTTCTGTTGGGGGGTTTCGGGTTGCTGTTCGGCAACACCTTCTTCATCGCCGAGTCAGCGATTCCATTGTCGTATGTGCTCACTGCGGACATGCTCGTCGTTGGGGTGCTGGGTGGGCTGCTGCTGCGGAGCCGGCGGCGGCGGGCATCCTCCGCCGCTTCCCGCCACCCCAGGCCCCGGGTGGCCAGCGGGGTGAATCCGCTGCGGCTGCGCTCTCCTAAATGGCGCCGCCGGCAGAAGCAACGTTCGGAGGCTGATCAGCGGGTAGAGTCGCTCGCCTTGTCGGAGCCGCCGCCCGATACGTCGCAGCAGGATCCGTCGTCACTGCAGCACGAAGTCCCGCCGGCGGCACAGGCGCACTCGCCAGCCATGGTCACCCCGCTGATCGTTGGCCCCACCGACCAGACAAGCTGGGTGCGTCCCCCATTACCGTCGATGGTCATCACTGGCACCCAGGAGAACTCCAGCTTCTTCAGCGGGGTCGTCGCTGAACTCGGCTGGGAGGTCCGCGGTGCCTCACTGCGCGGCCTCACTCACGCGGAGGTCGGCGAGTCAGGTCAGGATGCCCTCGGGGTGCGGTGGACGCCGGAGCGAGACGGCCTGCTGCTCGCAGTGGCTGACGGGGTCGGGTCGAAACGGGACTCACGGGAGGCCGCCCGCCGGGCCATCGTTCAAGCGCTCAGGCTCACCCACGCCAGACCAGGAATCCCGCTTGAGCACCAGATCGAGTCGCTGGCGAAGGATCTCGGCGCGTGGCTCAAGCAGCAGCGGTACTCGGCCGCCACGACGCTCGTCTTGGCCGAGCTGACCGACGCCGCAGACGGGCTCCGCCTGCGGATCGCCGCGGTCGGCGACTCCGAGGTGTGGTGCCTGGCGGATGGGACGTGGAAGTGCCTCTACCACCGACGGACCGGCGGCGAGACCGAGGCGCTGCCACGGTACGCGAGGGCGATGTGTCGTGAGTACCGCCTTTCGCGGGGCGCGGTAGTGGTGCTGGCCACCGATGGCTTCGCCGCCGCGCTCGATGGTCGCTCGCGACTGGCCACCGAGTTGGCGGTCCGGTGGGCCACAGCGCCCACGGAGCTGTCGTTCGTCAACGACGTGGCGTTTCACCATGATCATCACCTCGATGACCGCACGGTGCTGGCCGTGTGGACCGGAGAGAGGTGAACACCGTGCGGATCGACGAATCACGGCTGCGGATCTTTCCGCCGCCGATCGCGGCCGGCGGCACCGCGGAGATCCTGCCGTGCGAACTCGACGGCCGGGCCATGCTGTACAAGCGGTACCGGACGCAGTATCTGGCCAGCTTGAACACTGCCGCGCTTGATCGGCTTGTGGAGTGGCGTTCGATGCTGACCGACGACGATCGTCGGCAGCTCGACGAATGGTGCGCTTGGCCGATCGCCGTCGTCTACCGCAGCAGCGCGGCGAGCGGCCTGTTGATGCCCCGCACCCCGCCGGGCCTCACCACCGGCGGGCAGCCCGCACGCACGCTATCGGATCTCCGCCGGCTCGACCCCGACCTGCCGCATTCCGAGCTACAGGCGGCGACGGTCGAGGCCCTCACCGCCTTCGGGCACATTGCGAAGGTGATGCTGTGGCTGCACCGCTACGACGTCGTCGTTAACGATGTCCAACCCCTCAACGTACTGGTGAGCCCCGACCATCACCGGATCTACCTGGTCGACTGCGACGCAATGATCGGCATGTGGGGCCGGGTGGGTCCGCCGGCAGCCCCTGTTTATTTCAACGAGCTCATAAGCGACCCGCCCGGCCCGGCCAGCGACCTCGCCAAGCTCGCCTGGTGCATCTTCTTCGTGCTGCTCGACGACTTCGCCCTGCGCGGGCTCGGCCCTGACGTGCAGCGCAACGCCACGCAGTACCTGCAGAAGAGCACGGTCGAGCTGCTCGTCCGTTCGGCGACGAGGCGGGATGACGTCGCGAGATTGCAGCCGCTGTGGCAGGAGCGGGCCAGCGCTTGGATCACCGCGGGCGAGAGCGGCATGCTGATTCTGGATACAGGCTGGTTCCACGTCACGGCCGAGCAGCCAGCCCTACGTGTCCCGCGGCAGGCGGCAGACAGAGTGATGGCGCCGACGGTGCCGCTAGGACGTCAGTCTCCCAGTCCGGTCACCGCCACTGTCCCGGCACCAGAACTCGTTTGGTCCGACCCTGCCGAGTCACCGGCCGGTGGCCCCCGGCGCCGGCGCCGCATGCTCGTGCCGGTCCTAGTCGCCGTCGGCGTTGTAGCCGTTCTAGCCGCCGTCTACCTCGATCATCTTTTTAACTAAACCGGAGTCCAGTTGCGCCCCATCGACGTCGAACTGCCCAGCGGGCGGCGACAGACCCTGACCCCGGACCGGCCGTGGACCGTAGTATTGGCCGGGCCAGAGCCAACGATCGTGCCCGGAGACGGGCCCATCGACGGATCATCAGCACTCGGCGTCTTTTGGCCATTCGGCGAGTGGGTCTTCAACGCGACTGAGCACCAGGCCCTGTCACGGATGCAGCTGAACAGCGCGGATATTGTCGCCTCGGCGACTGTCAGACTGGCCGGCTGCTCCAGCGTGTCACTGACTGGATTGTTCGGACCGCCACCGCCGTCGGCAACTCCACCCCTGCCTCCGCACGCCCTGTCCGGGCTGACGCCAGCACCCTCGACGGATCACTGGCACACCGTCGGCCGCGTCGGCACCGGTGCCGATTTCGAGGTCGACGACCCAACGGTACTTGCCGGGCACGCAAAGGTCCGCCGCGACGCAGACGGCGAGTGGCTCATCGTGGCGGTACGTGGCCGCGTATTCGTCGACGGAATCTCCTGCAGTTCCGCACCGGTGCGCCCGGGCTCCCCAGCGATCGTCGGGCAGAGCTTTCTGAGCGTCGCCGACCTCGAAGCCGTCCTGCAAGACCCGCCGGCCGTCCCAGCCACGGCCAGCTCAAGCGGCCTGTCGGTGTCGGCGGCCGGGCTGTGCGTGCACAACGGTCGCCGACCAACCTTGACTGGACTCACGTTCAAAGTGGTACCCGGTACTCTGGTCGCCGTCATCGGGCCGTCCGGCGCAGGCAAATCAACCCTGCTCGGCGCAGTCCTTGGCGGACGCCGCATCACGGACGGCGAGCTGCGGGTCGGTGGCGTGCTGCTTAGGTCCGGCCGGAACCAGCGGCTGCTTCAACACCTAGTGCGGTTCGTGCCGCAACGCGACGACTTGTATGGCGAGCTGACCGTTACCGAAACCCTCGACGGCGCCGCCCGCCTGCGGCTGGCCACGGACGCCACGACCACCGAACGGCATCGCCGGGTGGACGAAGCCATAGACGTCCTCGGGTTGGAACACCGTCGCAACGCCCGCGTCGACGATCTCTCCGGTGGCGAGCGGCGCCGCGTGTCGATCGGCATCGAGTTGGTCGGCCGGCCGCGCCTGTTGCTGCTCGACGAGCCGACCAGCGGTCTTGATCTCGCACTGGACCGTGAGCTGATGCGTACCCTCCGCCGGATCAGCCGCGCCGGCTGCACTGTTGTTATCAACACTCACACCGTGGCGCATGTCGCCGAAGCCGACCAAGTGCTGCTGCTTAACGCCGGAGGACGGCTGGCACGCGCCGGCCGCCCGGACGAATTCGTCGTGGCTGCCGCCGAAACCGGCTGGACCGATCTGCTGGAGGCAGCCGGGCGGCGCAATCCGGAGGCGGATCGGGAGCGCCAGGCGCCCCGACGGCCCTGGTTGCGGCTGCCGCAGCCGCCGCTCGGCCGGCAGTTCACGGTGCTGCTACGCCGAGGACCCTGGTACGGCGTAGGTACGCTCGCCCTGCCCCTGGGTGGGGCGGCGGTGGCGGCGGCAGCGGGCGGCCTGCGAGCCGACCCGAACCTGACCCAGGTGCTAGCGATCCTCGTCACTGTCGCCGCGCTAAGCGGCACCGCGCTTACATATCTAGACATCGTCACATGCGAGGCGATCTTCAAGCGCGACTGGCGGGCGGGTGTCCGACCCGGCAAGCTCGTCCTCACACTCTCTGGCGCCTACATCGTCGTATGTGCTGGCTTGGCCGCCGTCATGACGGTGGCGTTCCTGACTCGCCGCGACGGCTTCGCACCCGCGTTCGGAGTACCGCCGGTTACCAGCCTTTTCGTCGTGCTATTCCTCCTGCTGGTCGCCTCGATGGCGTTGGGCGTGCTCATCTCTGCGGCGGCGCGGACAGTGCCGCAGGCCGTGACCGCCAGTACCGTCCTGGCCATCGCGCAGGTGGTGCTCAACGGCTCGCTCTTCCATCTGCCAGCGTGGCTGGCAGCCCCCGCCGTCGTGCTCCCTGCTCGCCTCGGTCTGGCAGCCGCCGGCGGTTATGCGGACCTCAACGCCCAACGGCGGGGCCGGCTGTACACCGACGCGATGTGGCGACCGGAGGCATGGCGCTACTGGGCGATGCTGGCGGCACTGATCGCGGTGACGGCGGGGGCACTCTGGCTCGCGGCGACCCTGCTGCGGACCCGCTGGCACCGAAAAATCGAGTAGCCGCCCGTCTGTTCCGAGTCTTCGGCACCTTCCACTTTCCGGATCATGCGACGGACACGATCTGGTACTTGCCAGCGGCAGCGTGTCATCCTCGTACGCACCGATGCTGACCGCTCGGAGCCGGAGTCATGCCAGCTTGTGTCCGGAAGTCCGCATCCGTGCAAATAGCTTTCAACAATCCAGACGACCGGTTTGGCAACGCGATCACCAGAGAACCCTGTTACGCAATGTCACCGACGCGGATCGCCGCCAAGTAGTCGGCGGAAATAGGCCGCTTAGCGTCGTTGCGCATTCGCAGCCGCACCTATCCTTGCTTCGGCTGTGCGTCTCCACCCGCAGCTCTGTCGAGGTCGGCCAGTGCGGGACAGCGCTGTGGAGGGGCCCTGCCCGCCCTCGCCTTCGTGGCCCTGGGTGCGATGGTCACGTCAATTCGGTTCGCGGCTTCTGGGGCTTGCCGAGGACGAGGACGTCCTCGTGGGCTATGAGGTGCATCGGCACGCCGCCGGCTCTGGCCTTGCGGACCTGTTGGAGTTGGAAGAACGACGGCCGGGCGATCAGGCGGCCACCGCGGACGGCGGCGAGCAGGGCGACGCACCGTTCGAGGGGTGTGAAGCCGGCGACGGTGCCAGCTGCCAGGACTGCTGAGGGTAGGTCGACCAGTTCGCCTCGTTTGCGCCATGGGCGGGCGGTC
Organism: Verrucosispora sp. WMMC514; assembly: GCF_027497295.1. Taxonomy (NCBI): domain Bacteria; kingdom Bacillati; phylum Actinomycetota; class Actinomycetes; order Micromonosporales; family Micromonosporaceae; genus Micromonospora; species Verrucosispora sp. WMMC514. The sequence continues at coordinate 2,370,357 of NZ_CP114906.1, forward strand.
ACCACGACGACTCCGCCGGGGCGTAGGAGGGTGTGGCAGCCGCGCAGGATGTCGGTGAACCCGTCGACCAGCGCGGCCAGGGAGTTGCGGTAGGCGAGGTTGCCTTTGTCGTCGCCGTAGCGGTTGTCGAACTTGGTGACGCCGTCGGTGCCGGGTCGGACGAGGCCGTGCACGGTTGGTCCGTACGGTGGTGAGGTCACGACCAGGGATACCTGTCCGTGCAGGGTTGCGGGGAGCAGGGCGGTGAGGCGGGTGGCGTCACCGCGGATGACGGAGCCGCGTCCGGTGGCGCCGTGTCGGTGGGCGTGGGTGATGTTGAGGTCGGCGATGTCGGACCAGCGGGATTCGTATTCGACGCCGATGGCGTCGCGGTGGGCGTGGATGGCTTCCACGATGGTGGTGCCGATGCCGCACATCGGGTCGAGGACCAGGTCGCCGGACTGGGTGTAGGAGCGCACTGCGTGGGCGGCGATCGCCGGCAGCATCCGGGCGGGGTGTTTGACCGACTGGGGCACGTATCGGCCGCGCCGTTGGACGGGGCCGGTCGACTGGGCGGTCGCCCAGACCGACAGGTCCTGCGGCCAGGCCGCGGTCGTGTCGGGGCTGTCCGGTGTGCCAGTGGGAGGCTGCGGTTCGGGGTCAGGCATGCCGGTCGCCGCCGGGTGGGGTGGTGAAGACGAGCAGGTCGGCGTGGACCTTGACGTGGAGGACGATCTGCTCGGCGCCGGTGGCGCGGGCGAGGGACAGCAGTTCCTCGTCGGTGGCGTGGTAGGTGAATCGGTCGCCGTCGGTGTCGGCGGTGACCGCGACGATGTGTTGCAGGTATCCGAGTCCGGCGCTGGCAGCGGCGTCGACGACGGGGGTGAAGTCCTCGGGTGTCGCGATCGTGCCGGCGGGGACGACGACGAGGACGAGGCATCCGCCGGGGCGCAGCAGCCGGGTGCATGCGGCGAGCAACCATGCCAGGCGCACGCGGTTGGCGGTGTCGCTGCTGGCATCCAGGGGCCAGGTGGCCACGACGAGACTGGTGCGCCCTTGAAGATCGTCACCGCCACCGTCGAGTGCGTGGGGTGGGTTGTCGGCGGGTGCCGGGTCACCGTCGGTGAGGTCGTCGCCGAACCATGCTGGCGCCTCATCCGGTCCGTCGGTATTCGGGTCGTCGGAGGTGTCCGGGTGGTGCGGGGTGGCGGGGCCGATGACCAGCGCCGGGTCGCCGGTGAACCAGGCCGGGTGGTGGCGGCGTCTGCCGCGCCGGCAGGCGGTGGTCAGCAGGTGTGTGTCGGTGAGGTCGACGACCGCGTCGTCGGGTCGGCTGTAGGCGGCCACGAGCCGGTAGGCCAGCCGGCGGGAGATGCCGGGGTGGTCGTTGTTGCTGCGGGCGGTGCGCCAGACGGTGATCGGCACCGGCGGGTCGCCGGTGATCAGATCCATGGCAGGGACGTGGGTAGTGCCGTCCGGGTGGGCGGGTTGTGGCGTGGAGTGCTCGCTCATGTGGTGTCGGCTCCGCGCCGCGCCGTGATGCGCTGACGTCTACCAATCGGTGTCTGTCAGCCGGAGCGAACACCTGCCGATCTGACAGGGACGCCAACCGGCCTGACAGCGCAGGGACGCCGACGGTGACCACGTCGCGGTGGCGGCGGTGTCCGGGCAGGCCACTGTCCGGTCCGACCTCGGCGGATGCGGCAGGGACGTCGACGTCGGACAGCACGGTCACCGTCGACAGGGACATGTCCGGCGCCTACCCCGTCCGCGACGTCCTTCACCGACGCCGCGGACGCTGGCATGTCCCTGTCATCGGCGGACACCTCTGACATCCCTGCCCGGACACGAGCCCGGGATGGGCAGGCGGATTCTGTCAGCGACGTGGTGTCAGACGTCCGGTTCTGACAGTCCGGCGGGTTTCGGCAGAACGGCTGCAGGAGTCGCGATGAGCAATGCTCGGAGCGGAATTCGCTGCAGTCGTCGGGCTGACAGCGCAGGTCAAGGGGCCGCCGCGTGGGCCAGGGCTGGTGTCATCGGCCGGCGGAGAGGCCTGGCGTCAGACCCCGGGTGGCCGTGGTCGGCGACAGGCCCGGGGCGCGTTTGTCATGCCCCGGACAGACACCGGTGACGTACTGCAAGCACGGGGTCCGCCGATGTCCGTCGGCGGCATCACCGCAGTCGTGTCCGCCCTCTGTCTTCTGGAGTTCTGACATGTTCGTGTCCGACACCTTGCACTGGCCGGCCTCTCATCTACTGGCCGCTGACGCGGCGTTCGTGGCGCTGACGCGCGGGCCGGCGCCGCTGGCCATCGACTGTGACCGGCTGGCGCGTGACATCGACCAGGACCTGGTACTGCCGTGCGGTGTCGTGCCGTTGCCGGTACTGCGGGATTGGCTGCTGACCCATCCCGGCGGGTACGCGGGTCGTGATGCGGTGTGGCGGGAGCTGGTGCTGCGGGCCCGGTTGCGGGGCAAGGAGTGGACGATTGCCGCGGTCGGGATGGCGATGCCCGCGCTCGTGCGGATCGCCGGGCAGTTGTCTGCCGGGTACCGGGGTGATGCTGCCGACATCGACAACGAGGTGCTGACGGGTTTCCTGGAGGCGTTGCGTGATCACTGTGACCTGACGGGGCCGGCGGTGTACGCGTCGTTGACCATGGCGGCGTTTCGGGCCGGGCGGCAGGTGCGGCTGGCCGACGACCAGGTGGTGCCGGTCGAGGACATCGAGCATGTGGTGCCCGGGTCCCGGACGCCGATGGTTCCCTACGGTCACCCGGATCTGCTGGTGCGGCGTGCAGGCATCCTGCGGATCATCGACGAGGCGGACGTGCAGCCGTGGATCGAGGTGCGGTTGGGTCGGCGGGCACCGGAACCGATCGCGGCCCGGCTCGGTATCACCGTGGATGCGCTGCGGATGCGGTTGGCGCGTGCCGATGACCGGTTGTCGCGGGCCGTGGCGGAGGGAAGTTTGACCGGGGTCGCGTCGGCCGCTGCGGTCGCGGCCACGGCGGCGCGGGCCCAGCGTCGCAGCCGTATCCGTGCCGGCAGGGCCGGCACTCGCCGCGTGGTGGGAGCCACCTGAGGAGTTGTTGCGTCATCTGACGGGTGTGGGCCTGGCGCATCAGCGTCAGGCCCACACCCGTTCAAGCCGCACCGGCTCGGCTCTGACGCCAGATGAGGGCCGGGTGTTCCTGCTCGCGGTGTCAGAGATTCGCGACGGCGTGTCAGAGCGCTGTCAGGCCGGCACGTGTTCGCCACGGCTGACACACGGCGGTTGGTAGGTGCGGGACCCCACGAGCAGCACTGCAGGGCTGGTGCGGATCCTGTCCGCCGTCGAGCAGCGGGAGCGACGCCGTGTCCCCTCGGGTGCCGCGCCATCGCATGCGCTGACACCTCATCGATGACCGCAACCACCCAGTAAGGGAGGCCAGCTCCTCCCGAGGCAGGTGCGGCATGCCGACCTCGCGCTCGACGGCGACCCCCTTGTTCCGGCTATCGCCCCGCCCGATGAGCGGCGGGGTGGGAGGTGAACCGCATGTTCCACATCCGCAGCACCCGTTCCCCGAATGTCCGCCGCGTCGCCAGCATTGTCGCGGCGGCGGGTTTCGCTGTTCTGGTCCTCGCCTCGCCGAGTGTCGCCCACGCCTCGGCAGGCGACGGGCCTTATCTGGCGGCGAACAGCTTGCCGGTCGTCATCACCAATCTCCGCAATCTGATCATGGGGTTGCTGGCCGGGATCGCCACGCTGTTCCTGGTGCTCGCGGGGGTCTACTGGGCCACCGCGGGCGGTGACCCCGGCCAGGTCGACAAGGCCAAGAGTGCGCTGCGCAACGCCCTGGTCGGTTACGGCCTGGCGGTGCTCGCTCCGGTTCTGCTGCAGCTGATGCAGGGCGTCGTCGGGGGGTGAGCCGTGAGCTGGATGATGGGTCCGATCCTCGACCAGGTCGTCGAGTGGCTGATCGAGGCGGTCCTGGCCTGCCTCAACGCGGTGTTCGGTTTGATCACCGATGTGCTGCTGACGACCCCGCAGGTCACGGCGCTGCCTCAGGTGCGGGCCCTGACCGGCCGGTCGATCTGGATCGTCGACACCGTGTTCGTGCTGGTGTTCGTCGCCGCCGGTGTCATGGTCATGGTGTCCGGCGGCAACGAGCAGTCCCGCTACACCGTGAAGGACCTCGTCCCGCGGCTGGTCGTCGGGTTCGTCGCCGCGCATGTCTCCCAGCTGCTGTGCGGGCAGCTGATCACTGTCGCCAACGCGCTGACCGGAGCTGTCAGTGAGGGCACCTACGACGGGGACAGCGCGTTCGCGGCGGTGCGCCGGCACGTCGACGCTGGGCGTGACGCGACCGCGTCGCTGCTGTTCCTCATCCTCGTGCTGGTCATCACGGTGCTGATCGTGATGACGGCGTTCCAGCTGATCGGCCGGTTCATCGCCCTGCTGGTGATGACCGCGATCGCGCCGTTGGCGTTGGCCTGCCATGCCGTGCCCGCCCTGGAGGGCATCGCCCGGATGTGGTGGCGCGCCTACGGCGGTTGCCTGGTGATCCCGACTGCTCAGGCGTTCACCCTCACCGCCGGTCAGTGGATGCTGCTGGACGAGGCTCATCTGCTGCCCGTCCTGGGACTGCCGGTCGAGCCCGGGGGTGTGCTGAACCTGTTCATCGTGATCGTCCTGCTGTGGACGACGGTGAAGATTCCCGCGCTGGTCGGTCGGTGGGCCAGCCAGGGCGGACGCGGCCCGACCGCGTTCCTCGGCACGGTCGTGCGGGTCGTCGTCGTGCAGCAGGTCGCCCGCAGCATTCCCGGCCTGTCCGTCATCAGAACACTCAGGAGATGACCGACGACGGCGGCGGCCGGTGTCACGCGGGCGGTGGACTACCGGGTGGTGCTGAGGACTCGTAGGGCTCCCCGGGTCAGGATGTGGCTCGCCTTGACCGCCGCCGGAACGTCGGGTGCGTCCAACAATGCGGCGTCGTGGTCGGGTTCCCATCCGACGATGTCGGTCGCGATGGCCAGGGCCTCATCGTCCTGACCTCGTACGAGGGCGTGCGCCAGGTTCAGGTACGCGCCTGGCCGCGTCCCGTCGAACTGGTCGGCCATGTCCGCGATGGCCTCGCCGACGGGGTGGGCGTGGTGGGGGTACAGCGCTGCCAGGCAGGCCAACGCGTATTGGATGGCGGGCGGTTCGCTGTCCCATCGGGCCAGTAGCGCGGGAAGCTGCGCGCCGACGGCGTGGTGCACCTACTGGACCTGTTCGTCGACGGCGGGTGGCCGGCCCTTGATGGCGGCGTAGTCGGCGTCGCCGAGGAGATCCTCGGCGCGGCGGCCGGCCGCGATGAGTAGCCACACGTGCAGGTCGAGCCGCTGCTTGGCCGGCAGCGCCCCGGAGGCGATCATGCGGGTCAGGAACGGTAACGCCGGCGCGGTCGCCGTGTAGCAGGTTCCCTGGTGCAGCAGGTCGTCGCCGAACAGTTCGTCGAGGGTCTGCTCCCAGTCGCCGTACAGGTCGGCCAGCGCCCGCACCAGATCGGGAACATCGTCGGCGGTCCCATGGGCGTGCTCCAGATCCGCCCAGGCGATCTCGTCCAACCCGGACAGATCGATCGGCACGTCCCGAACCTGGTCGGGTGCCAGGGCCAGGCTCGCGGGCGGCGACGCGGCACCGATGACAACGTCCGGGACCGGCGGCCGGGCACCGGGGTTGGTGTGCTCGATCGGGGTGTTCACCGGCCGGATCCGTGCGAGCAGGGACGAGTCGCAGCGGCTGCCGCCGTCGGGATAGCCGGCATGCCGGCGTGCCACCGCGGCAGCCTGCCTCCCGACCGCGTCAATGGTGCGGTGTCCGGTGGCGTCCGGCGGGTAGGGGCCCTCGTCGAAGGCGGTCACGGCCCACCCTGCCGCATGGCGGGCCGGTCTGGCCGTGACCAGGGAGAAGCCGTACGCGGCCAGGTCCTCGGCCAGTGCCCGCGCCTGTTCCTCGCCCGGCACCACGAACGCGTGGGTGCCGGCCACCGCAGACCAACCAGTCATCGCCTCGGGTCCTTCCACGATCGTCGCCCACCGACGGGCGCCCACTGCTCGGGCAACGGGAGCCCGGTGCCCTCCTTCAACCCCACACGCAAGTCCGGGCCTCGGTGCCGCGCCACCAGCACCACCGCCTGGCATCCACAACACGGAAAAGGTGAGTGATCATCAATGAGTACGAAGAGTAGCGCCACAGAGGAGCCCTTCCGGGCGCGGGTTCCCGCCGACGTCGACGCGCCGGACAAGGTCGCCTACGGGCTGACCTGGCGGCAGCTGGCCATCCTCGCGGTCGCCGGGCTGCTGTTCTACAGCGCCGGTAGCGGGCTGCGGGCCGTGCTGCCGCTTGAGGTCATCGTCGTCGCTGGCGTGGTCGTCGGCGGTGTCGTGGTCGGCCTGGTCCTCGGCCGCCGTGACGGACTGCCGATGGACGTGTGGCTGCTCCACGCGGCGCGTCACTCCCGCAGCCCGAAAGGCCTCGCGCCGGCCGGGGAAGCCGCGGCCGTAGTGCCCGAGTGGGTGCAACCGCCGACGACGCGACTGCCGCTGCCGGCGCCGCTGCGGCTGCCCGCGACCGCGATCGACGACGGCGGTGAGATCACCGTGGGTGGTGACCGGGCGGCGATCGTCGCCGCCGGGACCGTCAACCTGACGCTGCGCACCGCCGACGAGCAGGCCGCTCTCATTGACGGGTTCGGTCGGTGGCTCAACAGCCTGTCCGCGCCGACGCAGGTGCTCGTGTCCGCGCAGCCGGTCGACCTGGCCTCCCACGCCCGGGCGGTGGCCGATGCCGCCCGCACGCAGCCGCACCCCGCGCTGGAGGCCGCGTGCGCCGACCACGCCGTGTTCCTCGCCGACCTGGCGCAGCGGCGGGATCCGCTGCGCCGCCAGGTCCTCGTGGTCACCCGCACCGGCGGCGGCGATCAGGGTGCGCGGCGCCGTGGTGACGACACCGTCCGCGCGTTGTCGGGGCTCGGTGTGGCCGCCCGCGTCCTCGACGGGTCGGCGGCCACCGCGGCGCTCGCCGCTGCCGCCGATCCCTACCGGCCGCCGCGCCCGGGTGGCCTGGCTGCCCCGGGCACGGTCATCACCGTCACCGCCCACCACACGTCCGCTGGAAGGAGAACCCGGTGATCGGCATTCGACGACTCCGTCCCCACACGGCTGTGGCCGGTGATGGTTCGACTGGGTTGGCTGGCGCGGTCGGGCCTGCCGCGGTTGAGGTGACACCGCGGTGGCTGCGCGTCGGGGACGGCTACACCGCCACCCTCGTGGTCACCGGCTACCCGGCCGAGGTCGGACCCGCGTGGCTGGAGCCGCTGCTGTCCTACCCCGGACGGGTCGACGTCGCCCTGCACATCGACCCGCTGCCCGCGCCGGTCGCCGCCGCCCGGCTACGCAAGCAACGCGCCCGGCTGGAGTCCTCGCGGCGTCTCGACGCCGACCGGGGCGCCCTCGCCGACCCCTACACCGAGGCCGCCGCGGCCGATGCCACGGACCTGGCCGACCGGCTCGCCCGCGGCGCGGCGAAGCTGTTCCGCGTCGGCGTGTACGTCACCGTACACGCCCGTACCGAGGACGAACTCATCCAGGCGTGTGCCCAGGTCAAGGCCGCCGCCGCGTCCACCCTGCTGGAGGTGCAGCCGGCCACCTGGCGGCAACTCGCCGGCTGGACCACCACCCTGCCGCTGGCCTACGACGGGCTGCGGATGCCCCGCACCATGGACACCGACGCGCTCGCCGCCGCGTTCCCCCTGGCCTCACCCGACCTGCCGGCACCGCTACCCGGTGACCCCGCGCCCACCGGCGGCGTCCTCTACGGCATCAACCCGACCGGCACCGGGGTCGTCTGGTGGGACCGCTTCGCCCAGGACAACTACAACGCCGTGGTGCTGGCCCGATCCGGCGCCGGCAAAAGCTACTTCGTCAAACTGGAAACGCTGCGGCACCTGTACGCAGGCGTCCACGTGTCGATCATCGACCCGGAAGACGAATACCTCCGCCTCGCGGACACCGTCGGCGGCACGACCGTGCGGCTCGGCGCCCCTGGGGTGCGGATCAACCCCCTCGACCTGCCCGCCGGCGACACCCGCCCCGACGTGCTCACCCGCCGCGGACTGTTCCTGCACACCCTCATCGCCGTCCTCGTCGGCGGCCAGCCGCCACCGGCCGAGCGGGCAGCCCTGGACCGTGCCATCCTCGCCGTCTACCGGCAGGCCGGGATCACCGCCGACCCGCGCACCCACCACCGGCCCGCACCCCTGCTGCGTGACCTGGCCACCACCCTGACCGCGGACACCGACCCCGCCGCCGGGCAGCTCGCCGCCCGACTCGCACCCTGGATCGACGGCTCGTTCAAAGACCTGTTCGACGGGCCCAGCACCACCCGACCCGACGGCCACCTGGTCGTCTGGTCGCTGCGGCAGCTGCCCGACGAGCTGCGCGGTGTCGGTACCCTGCTCGCCCTCGACGCGATCTGGCGGCAGGTCGACGCCCCACCCGCCGACACATCCCCACCGCGGCGGATCGTCGTGGTCGACGAGGCGTGGCTGCTCATGCGCGACGGCGAAGGCGCCAAGTTCCTGTTCCGCCTGTCCAAAGCGGGCCGTAAACGCCACACCGGACTGACCGTGGTCACCCAGGACGCCGCCGACGTGCTCGGCACCGACCTCGGCCACGCCGTCGTCGCCAACGCCGCCACCCAGATCCTGCTGCGCCAGGCCCCGCAGGCCATCGACGCCGTCGGTGACGCCTTCGGCCTGACCGCCGGTGAACGACGCCTACTCCTCACCGCCGACCGGGGTCACGGGCTGCTGATCAGCGGCACCAACCGCACCGCGTTCGAGGCGATCTCCAGCGACACCGAGCATGCCCTGGCCACCACCCACCCCCTCGACCTGGTCGACGACACCGACCGCGTCTAGACCCCGCTCACCGACACGGCAGGCGGACGGCGCCGCATCCCAGCACGGGTGCGGCGCCGTCCGCCTGCCGTTCGCCTCCCCCGCGAAGGACACCCGCATGGCAACCCATTGGCTTTCCCTGTCACCATCCACTGTCGATCCGGATCCCGATCCGACGATCCCTGCTCCACCTGTCACCGGATGGGTGCTGCAGGCAGCGCACTGGGCCATCGAGCGGCCCTGGCTGCTCGGCGTCGCCGGCCTCCTGCTCGGCGCCTGGGTCGCCGGGCGGAACCTTGTCGCCCTGTGGCGACACCGCTACCACGCCGCCGGTGCCCGCCTGGTCACCATCGCCCCACCACCTGAGGTCGACCAGCACGGCGCCGCCGCCCTGTGGGCGAACCTGGCCGGCATCCTCACCCCGTCCCGCCGTCGGCGGCTGCTCTACGGCATCCCGCACATCGTCTGGCAGTACACCTGGACCGACCGACGGCTGGTGATCTCGGTGTGGGTGCCCGGCACCGTCCCGAACGGGGCGGTCGAAGCCGCCGTCCGCGCGGCGTGGCCCGCCGCGGCCACCACCACCGCACCCGCCCCGGACCCGATCCCCACCACCACCGCCACCGCGGCGGTGGGTGGGCATCTGCTGCCCGTGGCCGCGGAGTGGCTACCGCTGGCCGCCGACCACGACGCCGACCCGCTGCGCGCCCTGATGGCCGCCGGCGCCCAACTGCACGCCGGTGAGCACGCGTGTGTGCAGATCCTCGCCCGTCCCGCCGCGGCCCGCCGCGCCGGGCGGGCACGACGGGCCGCCGGCCGGCTGCGGCAGGGCACCAGCGGCGTGCCGTCGGTGAATCTCGCCGCGCCGCTGACCGAGCTGATCGGTATCTTCCTGCCCGGTCCCACCCGGTCCCGCGGCAGCGTGGCGCCGGTCGGTCGCCGGGACCCGAGGGTGGAGCGGGATGTGCGGGCGGTCCTGGACAAGACGTCCCACCAGTTGTGGGAGACCGGCATCCGGTACGCGGTCGCCGCCCGGCCGTTGCGGGACGGCACGCTGCCGTATCACCGGCTGCGGGGAGTCGCCGACGCGGTCGCGTCGTCGTTCGCCGTCTACGCCGGCCGCAACCGCCTCGCGCACCGCACCCGGATGCGCCGCCCCGTCCACGTGATCGCGGCGCGGCGCCTCGGGCCTGGGTTTCTCACCTCGACGCCGGAGCTCGCCGCGATGGCGGGGCTGCCGCGTGACCTCGCCGTGCCCGGACTGGACCGTGCCCGCGCCAAGTCGATGCCGGCCCCGGTCGCCGTGCCCGGGGGTGGGCGGGGCCGCAAGGTGCTCGGTGACGCCGAGGTCGGCGGGCACGCGGTCGCGGTGTCGGTGCCGGACGCCCGCTACCACACCCATTTGGTCGGTCAGACCGGCTCGGGTAAGACGACCCTGCTGGTCAGCCTGATCGTCGATGACATTCGGGCCGGGCGCGGCACGGTCGTGCTGGACCCGCACGGCGATCTCGTCCTCGACGTCCTCGACCGGATTCCCGCCACCGTGGCCGATCGGGTGGTGCTGTTCGATCCCGCCCAACCCAACCCGCCGGCGATGAACCCCCTCGAAGGCGACGACCATGACCTGGTCGTCGACAACCTCGTGTCCATCTTCGGGTCGATCTTCTCCAAAGCGTGGGGGCCGCGGATGGACGACGTGATGCGGGTGTCGTGCCTGACCCTGCTGCGGCACGCCAATGTCACCCTCCAACACATCCCGCCCCTGCTCACCAGCGCCCAGTTCCGGTCGGCGATGACCGTCGACCTGGACGACCCGGACGGGCTGCACGGCTTCTGGCAGTGGTACGACGACCTGTCCCCCGCGCTGCGCTCCCAGATCATCGGCCCCGTCCTGGCCCGGCTCCGCGCCTTCCTGCTCAGGGATTTCGTCCGCACGACGATGCGCTTCCCCCGGTCCAGCTTCGACATGTCGACGATCCTCGACGGTGGGGTGCTGCTGGTCCGCATCCCCAAAGGCGAGCTGGGTGAGGACACCAGCCGGCTGCTCGGCTCGCTGATCCTGGCCCGGGTCTGGCAGGCCGCCACCGCCCGCGCCAGCATCCCCGCCGAGCGGCGCAGGGACTGCGCGATCTACCTCGACGAGGCGCAGAACTTCTTGACCTTGGCCGCGAGTCTGGACACGATGCTGGCCGAGGCCCGCAAGTATCGCCTCGCGATGACCCTCGCACACCAGGACCTCGCCCAGTTCCCCCGCGAGCTGCTCGCCGCCGTGTCCGCGAACGCCCGCAACAAGATCTACTTCAGTGTCGCGCCGGAAGACGCCCGCGTGCTGGCCCGGCACACGTTGCCCGAGCTGGACGAGCACGACCTGGCCCACCTCAACGCGTACACCGCCGTCGGTCGGCTGGTCGTCGACGGCCGGCAGACCCCGGCGTTCACCCTGCGGACCCGCCCGCCGCTGCCGGTCATCGGCGAGGCCACCGCGATCCGCCAGCAGGTCGCCACCGCGATGCCCGCCCAGGACCCGTCCGCGATCGACGCTCTGGTCAAACGGCACAGCCAGCGACCCGACGACCGGCGCCGCAGGCCCGCCAGGAACTCGCCCTGACCAGTCCTGTCACCCCGGCCGGTGCCGGCTTCCGTGCCGGGATCCCCGACGGGATCCACCGCCCCTTCCACCCCGCACCGACGACACCGGCTGACAGAACCCGTGACCGCGCTGTTCGTGCCGCACCGCGGCCTGCCGACTCGCCAGTGTCGTCGGGGCTCACTCAGACACCCTCCGGAAGGAGGGCTCACTCTCCCTAGGAGCACCTGCCCGTGTCCGGTCGTCTTCCGCCTCGCGCCGCCTCGTCCGACCCCTACCGGCACACCCGCCGGCTCACCCCCCGGGACCGGCTGCTGCTGTCCTGGCTCGCCGAGCACTACCTGCTGTCCACCCGCCAGATCACCAAAGCCCTGTTCCCGTCCGACCGCAGCGCCCGGCTGCGGCTGACCCTGCTGCACCGCATCACCGCCGTCGACCGGTTCGTCGACACCAGCGCCGCCGACTCCACCCAATACCTGTACGCGCTCGGACCACTCGGGCTGCGCCTGCACCGCGACGCCTACCACGACCCCGACAACCCCGCCGCCAAACCGCCCCGCAGCAGCCGTAGCCGGGCCGACCGCATCATCGGCAGCCGCAAACTGCGCCACCTCCTCGGCGTCAACGACTTCTTCACCGACCTGATCGCCCACACCCGCACCCACCCCCACACGCGCCTGCACCGATGGTGGTCCGAACAACACACCACCAACGCCTACGGCGCCGCCGGAATCCAACCCGACGGCCACGGCATCTGGACCGTCGACGACACCACCGTCGGGTTCTTCCTCGAACACGACAACGGCACCGAACCCCTCGGGCGAGTCCTGGCCAAACTGCGCGCCTACCAACGAGTCACCGAATTCGGCCCCCGCTACCCCGTCCTGTTCCATCTGCCCAGCCGGGCCCGCGAACGCCACCTCCTCGACGCGCTCACCGGCACCCCCACGCCGATGCCGGTAGCCACCGCCGTGCACGGCACCGACCCCGCCGGACGCGTCTGGACCCTCACCAGCGACCCCGACCGGCTGCGGCACCTGCACGAACTTCCCAGTGACCACGGCCCGCACGCGGCCACGAACCCGAACCGGTTCGTTCACCGCGATGCGGGGGCCGTCCAGGACACTGCGACCACCCCGCCGACAGTGACGTGTCCCAGCAGTGGTGAACCTGCGGCAGTCACTACAGCGGCGGCTCGACCTGACTGAGCGAACCCTGCAGGTCTCGCTCCCACCACGTGTTCGCGTTGTCGGCGAAACGCACGACGCTGGTGTCGTCGCCGCGCCGCACGAGAGTGACCGTCTGCACGCCTGTTGCCGCGGGCCGTTTCCTGCCGTCAGGCACTTCGAGTAGTTCGTTGGGGCGCAGCGCGGGATGAACCTTGGCCGCCTGGTTCCTCCCCACCGACGATCTCCAGACGACTACCTGGTAGATCGGCAGCGATGACGCGTTGAAGACGCAATAGGTGTCCCGCGCGGCGTCGTGCCAGAAACCGACGCCTGCGGCCTGCTGGCGCAGCCGGTCCGCCGCCTGCTGCCGTTGCAGCTCCTCGGCCTTGCGGTCGCGTTCGGACTCGACGCTGTAGAGCCGGTAGGCGACGAAGCCAGCCGCTCCCGCCAGGGCCATGCTGCCGAACGACCCGACGGCGTCGATCACGTCCCAGAACCCCGCCATGGCCGGAACCTAGCGTCCATTGTCAACCTGCCGCCAAGGGACAGACGGGGCTCTTCCCTGTCAGATCACGACTTTCTGTCAAGGCCGCTACCCGAGCCGTTCTTGACTGCCGCCCGCTGCTGACACCGCAGGTCACCAGCCTTTCGCTGATTCTGCTGCTCTCTCCGTGCTGACAGATCGGGCCGCTACGGTTCACGGCACAACAACACCCTCATCTATCTCCACCCCGGTCGGTCCCACCCTCGGACCCCCGTCGCCGCACCCCGGCGCCTGACGCCCACCCGCCCTCACCGGCCTGGTCGGCCCAGCAGCCCGCGACGACCCCGACGGTCGCACCACCACCCCGCACCACTCCCAGCCCCTATCAGTCGGCGACCACGCATCCAGTGGCCCGGCCACCTCCGCGTGCCCGCAGCACGCCCACCAGCGAGGAGAACCGCATGGCCAAAAGGACGCCCCCTGCCACAACCACCCCGGCCTCCGTGGCCATACCGCCGGCAGTCGTCCGCACCATGATCGTCTGCGTGTCCGGGGACCTGTCCCAGGTGCTCGACAGCACCCGGAACCTGCAACGCCACCTCGGTGTGGCGGGCAGCAGCTGCCCCCGGTTCTGGGCGTCGCCTGCCCTCTACCCGTGGCAGCGTCGGCAGCTGATCGACCTGCGCAAGACGGCGGCCGGACCCCGGTACTGCGCCGGAGGGCCCATCCGGCTGCTCGATCTGGCCGGCATGCGTCACGGCGCCTATGTCGGGGCCACCGTGCGCCACGCCCACTGGGCGCGCGTGGTCGCGGGAACGAAGGCCGCCACGGCGTGGCCGGTGTTCCTGCAGCGGCATCTGTCCGACCCGGCGGCCTACCCGATAGACATGGCGACCGCGGAGTTCCACCGGCAGCCGCGGGTGCAGGCCGTGCGGATGCACAACGCCGCCACGTACGGGCCGGGCCGCCTCGACGTGGGAGACCTGGAGATGTTCCAGGCTGGTGCCAGCGCGTACGCCAACTACCACGCCCTGTGGGCGCTGTGTACCGACGCGTTCCTCACCGCCGGCGGCGACCGGCTGCAACCGGCCAGCGCGTACTTCGCCGACCGGATCACCTATCTCGAGCAGGCCGCCCGCCATCTGGACTCCCTCGACGAGGACCAGCGGCTGTTCGCCGTCGACCTCCAGTCGTGACCACACGACCGACCGGGTCCGCAGCAGCGGCTGCCGCGCGTCCGGCGGCCGTGATGACCCCAACCACCTCAACCCGAGTGCCCCAGTCCTCGAAAGGGTGACCTCGCATGCCCCTGCGACTCTGGTTCGACCTGACGACGGTCCGGCGACTGGCCGACGCCGCGGCTGCCGCCCGCCAGCGGGTCGACCTCGATGGCACCATCACCGCTGATGTTCCACCGGCGCTGCACCTGATGCGCGACTGCGGCAGCGACCTCGACGACCGCCTCTACCTCGACGGGAACGTCCAGCCGAGCCCGGCCGCGGACGACGCCGCCGCGGAGCCGTTCCACCGCACGGCCGACGGTCGCCGGTTTATCCACGGCATCACCTGGACCGAATGGCTCGGCGGTCCACCACGCCAGCACACCTTCATCCAGGCTCGGATCGTCCTCGGCGACGGGAGGCTGCTCGATCTGCTCCGCGCCGGCCACGCCGCCGGCTTCGACATGGTCACCATCGACACCGACCTGCGGCTGGCCGTCGCCCGCCGCCGGCCTCGCACCCGGCGGTCCCGCCGGCCGCCCCGGGCTGGGGCGTCGGAACCCGCCGGGCCCGCGTAAGGGCCGACCTACACCTCGTCCCGGGCAGACACCTGCGGTGATCGCCGGCGTGGCCGGCCCGCCTCCGGATCTCGCCGGGTCTCCCGCTGCCGCCTGTCGACCGTCTTCGTCTCGGACTGAGACCCGCCCGCACTCGCACGACCTGGCCGTTGCCCGGCCGACCCCCGCGCACAAGGCGCACCCCCGGGCACGGCCATAGGGCCGTGCCCGGGTTCCCACCCCTACCTCGAAGGGAACCCTGATGGACCCGAACCCTGCTCCCGCCACCCGCACCGCCCCGGTCGGTGGTGTGCGTCGGCTGCGCGTCGCCGTGGTCGGCGGCAGCCTGACCGGCCCCGTGGTCGCCCTGCTGTTGCTGCGGGCCGGCTTCGACGTCACCGTCTACGAAGCCATGCCGCCGTCCGCCCCGCGCGGCGGCGGGCTGATCGGCCTCGAACACACCGCGCTCGACGTGCTCGACCGTCTCGGGATCGCCCAGCGCGAGGTCGTCGCCTACGACTCCGAGACGATCCGGCAGGTCGCAGTCCGCGACCGCCGGCCGCACCAGACGGTCCTGCGCACCTATCCCGGCCGCAACACCACCTGGACGCTGCTGCACCGCGCGTTGACCGCGCGGGTTCCGGCGGGCGTGGTGCGCACGGGCATGCGGGTCACCGGTCTGACCCACGAGGGCGGCCGGCCGGTCCTGACCTTCGCCGACGGCCGCCGTGACCCGGCTGACCTGGTCGTGTTCGCCGACGGCCGGTCCTCGATCGGCCGCCAGCTGCTGGACCCGGTACGGGTGTTGCGCTATGCCGGCTACGTCGCGCACCGCGGTATCACCGACCGCGCCCCGCAGCCCGGCCTGCACGACTTTCTCCGGTTGGAGCCCTGCCCCGGCGTCCAGTTCAATATCGCGCCGGTGCCGGGCGGCTGCGACTGGACGTTCTACCTCGGCTGCACCGCTGCGCAGTACGAGCGGCGTTTCGGGGCGGAGCCCACCCGGCGCGTGTTCGCCCTGCCCCGGCACATCACCCCGGCCGCCCGCGCCGATGTCGACGAGCACGCCGCGCAGCTGCTGCCGCCGGAGCATGCGGCTGTCGTGGCGGCCACCACCACCCGGATGGCCGTGCCGGTGCTGGACATCGACCCGCCCACCCGCATGGTGTGGCCGGTCGGTGACGGGCACGCGGTCCTGCTCGGTGACGCTCTCGCCCCGGTGCGCCCGCACACCGCACGCGGCGCCAACAACGGCATCGAGCAGGCCGCCGGGCTGGCCGTCGCGCTCACCCAGCACCGCCGCTACGACGCCGACCTGCCCGCTGCCCTGCACGGCTGGCAACGCCGGCACCTGCCGGCCGCCGTCGCCGCGGTACGGCACGGCCCGGTCATCGGCGCCAAGCTCGGCCTCGGCACCCCATAGCCCCCACCGCCTCCACCGCGCCGCAGGGGATCCGCCCGCTGCACCCAGACCCGCGATCCCCCATTCCTCGCCCCCGCTGCCGTACCGGTCCGGGGGCTTTCTTGTGTCTCCGATGCGAAAGGACCCGAACCGATGGCTATCAGAACCACCAGCGTCGTCTACGACGACCTCGACGGATCTACCGACGAGGTCGGCACCTACCAGTTCGCCTTCAACGGCGTGCGGTACGAGATCGACCTGTCCCGCCCCAACTTCGACCGGATGGCCGCCGCCTTCCAGCCCTTCATCGCCGTCGCCCGCCGCCTCCCGAAACCCACCACCACACCGACACCGAAGAACACCGGCGCCGGCCGTAATGCCGACATCCGACGGTGGTGGGCCACCCACTGGCGCGAGCAGCAGCTACCCGAACCGCGCAACCGGGGCGCGATCCCGGCGGCCGTCCGCGACGCCTACACCGCCGCCCGCTAGCCCAGCCGATACGGGCCGCGACACCCCCACTCGCCGGTCGTGGTTCGGGGGCTCGCGGCCCGTCGGCGGGGACTTCATCCCACACGACTTGATCCGGGCTCGGGTCGAAGCGTGCATGAGTGCACGCCTCACCCATGCGACCGCTGTAGGCAGGAAGGAATCGCATGATCGACAGCACCACGAATCCGTCCACTCTGGAGCGGGTGCTGACCGCGCTCGCCGAGCGCGGCCCGGCCACCGCCGCGAGCATCGCCGCGTCCGTCGGCATCGCCTACCCCACGACCACCCCCAAACTGCGGGAACTGGAAAGCGCCGGCTACGCCGAGCGGATCCGCACCGAGCAACGCACCACGCTGTGGCAGGTGACCGACACCGGCGCCACAGCCGCCGCGGCTGTCGCCGACGGCAGCCGCAACCCGCCTGCCCCACCACCCGACGACGACCCCGCCGCAGACGAACCGCCGCGCGGCGGCGGCCCGCCGGAGCAGGACTTGCAGCCCACGACCGCCGCCCCCACCGAAGACCACCAGCCTCCCGACCAGCACACCGACGACACGACGGCACCCCACCACCAGACCAGCACGCCGCCGCAGCAGCAGGCGGTAGTTCCGGCCGTGACGATCGAGCAGACCCCCGAACAGCAGGCAGAGCCCGGCCCGGAAGCACCGCCCGCGCGAGACAGCCGATCGGCGTCGCCGCCCGAAGGTGCTGCGGCGAGCAGCGATGCCGGCGAGGACCAGCCCGGCGACGAACCGGGCCCCGATGACCGTGCCAGCGTCTCGGAAGCCACCTCACCGACGCACGTCGCGCACCCGCAACCGGCGCAGGCCAACCAATCGGCCGACAGCACACCGCAGCGCGACGGCCGCCGGACGTCGGCGCGGCCCCGACGCCGCAAGGGCGAGCTACGCGACCAGGTGCAGCAGTTGCTGCGACGCCACCCGGACTCCGCCTACAAAATCGCCGAGATCTGCAAGCTGATCAACCAGGCCCACGACGGCGGCGACGTCAACAAGGCCAGCGCGGGAGCGGTGGCCAACGCCCTGGACAAGCTCGTCATCGCCGGCACCGTCACGCGACTGGACACCACGGTCGCGACGTACCAGGCCGCGTAGCGGCGCCCTCACCCGTGGCAGCCCGGGGGCGGGCGTTCGACGTTGGCGCGCTGACGCCTGCCCCCGGTGCTCCTTCACACACAAGGAGCGATAACCAGTGTCTCAGACATTCACCTCTGTCCTCACCGCCGCAGGCGGGCTCCTCGCCGGGCTGACCGTCGCCGGGCTGTGGGCGCTGCGCCTGTGGACCCTGCTGACCCGCGCCCGGACCCGGGCCCGGACGCTGGACCGGGTCGCGGCGAACGCGCACACCCTGGTCGACACCCTGCAGGTCGAACGCGACCGGTACCACCGGCAGGCCACCGAGGACGACACCACTGGCCTACCCAACCGGCGGGCGGCGATCCAACGGCTGACGCACGCGGTCGCGACCTGCCGTGAGGTCGGTGTGATCGTTGTTGACCTCGTCGGGTTCAAGCTGGTCAACGACCGGCTCGGGCACCGGGCCGGCAACACCCTGCTGGCCCAGGTCGCCGAACGGCTACGCCGACTGACCCGCACAGACGTGTTCGCCGCCCGGCTCTCCGGCGACGAGTTCACCCTCATCGTCCACGGCGGCGGCGACACCACGGCCGCGGTGGCCGACCGCGCCTGGTCGGACCTCAGCCAGGTCCCGTTCGTCCTCGACGGCCGGCACATCGACATCGTCGCCAGCGTCGGCTACACGAGCACCGGTCAGGCCGGCCACGATCCCGAGGCTCTGCTGCACCTGGCCGACATCGCCATGTACTGGGCCAAGGCCCACGGCGGTGTGGTGCACGGCTACGCCGACCACATGGGAGACATCCCCAGCGGCGGTCGCCCCCGCGACTGGCCCATACCACACCCCCGCTGACGCCACTGCCAGGGCCTGACCCTTCCCGCAAGACCAGCCCGTCGCGGTCTCGCTTCGGCGGTGCGCCCCACCACCCGGGCCGGGCCCGGGCACCCGCCACGCCCTTGGCCGTTCCTGTCTCGGCGACACCTGGAGGCATCCATGAACATCCGGTCCCTGGTGACGGCCGTCATCGCGGTCGTCGCCGTGGTCGTGCTCTGCGCCGGAGGGCTCGGCGGCCTACTGACCGGCAGCACCGCCGCCGACGCCTGCCTGCCGATCCACCCATCTACCGACCCGGCCGGGCCGCCGGCCACAGTCGGTGCCTGGCCGCAGGTCGACGGGTGGGACGGTGATCAGGTCACGAACGCGGCGACGATCGTCACCACCGGCGCCCGGCTCGGTGTCCCGGCCCGCGGCTGGGTCATCGCGGTCGCCACCGCGATGCAGGAAAGCAGCCTGCGGAACCTGCCCGGCGGCGACCGCGACTCCGTCGGCCTGTTCCAGCAACGCCCCAGCCAGGGCTGGGGCACACCGGCGCAACTCCAGGATCCCGCCTACGCCGCCGGCGCGTTCTACGCCACGCTGCTCACAATCAGCGGCTGGCAGAGCATGCCGTTGACCGACGCCGCGCAGGCCGTGCAGATCAGCGCCTACCCCGACGCCTACGCAACCTGGGAACACCCGGCGGCACAGCTGGTCACCGTCATCGCCTCCCACACCCACCTACCGGCGAACGGGCTGCCCGGGTGCGGGCCGCCCGGCCCGTGGACGCAGCCGGTGCTCGCCCCAGTCGGGTCCGGGTTTCGCAGCCACGAGCGACCTAGCCACGACGGCGTCGACCTCAGCGTTCCCCGCGGCACGACCATCCGGGCCGCGTCCGCCGGCACCGTCCGCACGGTCCGCTGCAACGCCATCCATCGCGGCACCGGACGCGAGTGGGGCTGCCACCGCGACGGCGACCCCCACCTCACCGCCGGATGCGGCTGGTACATCGACATCGACCACCCCGGCGGGGTCATGACCCGCTACTGCCACCTCGACAAGCCGCCGATCGTGACGGTCGGGCAGCAGGTCACCGTCGGTGAGCCCATCGGCGTCGTCGGTTCCACCGGCCGATCCAGCGGCCCCCACCTGCACTACGAGGTGCACCTTCGCGGCGACGCCAGCGCTGCCGGCGCGGTCGACCCCGAGCCCTTCATGGCCGGCAAGGGTGCACCCCTCGGCAGCAGCCATAACGCGCCGGCACATCGTCGATCCATCACCGACAGGAATACGGCATGAACACCACAAACGATGACCCGGCCCGCGGCGGCGAGCACGACTGCGAAGCGGCCGGAACCCTCGCCTTCGTCGCCACCTACGGCGCACCAGGCGTCGGGCAGGCATGGACCTGCACCACATGCGCGAGGCCCTGGTCGCGGGTCAACGGCGTCTTCTCACCGGCCGACCACGGCGGACACATCCTTCGCCCCGACGACGTCCAGTAGGCGCAGCCGACACAGCGCCACCACCGGGCCGGCACACCCGACCACACCCGCGTACCCCTCGCAAGCTCCGCACCCGACCAGGAGACAGCACCATGATCGACACTCAGCTCGTGCTCAAGTACTGCGGCGTACGGATCGACGCTCACGCGCTCACCGACGCCTTCCCCACCGGCACGGACCAGCCGACCGTGGCCTCGGAACTGCGCGACGTACTCACCGCACTCGCCAGCACCGAAACCCACATCACCCGACTCGTCCCGACCCTCCGCGACGCGCTGCGCGACGTCGAGCACGTCCTCACCGCCGGGCCCGACGACCGGATCCCGGTCATCGACTACACCGGAGCCCTCCAGGCGCGGGGACCCCGCCTCGACGCACTCATCGGCCGACGGACCGCGCAGATCGAGCACCTCCGCGCCATCACCCGCCTCTGGGTAGCGCAGCACCCCACTGCGCAATCCCGCTGACCCGACCCCACCCCTTCCCAGGACCGGTGACCCGCCGCGCGGAGGAGACCGCCCTGCACCACGGCAACCGCGAGTCCCGCGCCGTAGCCCCGCGCGTACGTCGCGACCACATCGTCGCGGCCAACGCGTTAACGCACTGCCGAGTTCACCGCCTCCTGACCGACGGCGCCCACAGGCCTGCGCGGGCTTCGGCCGGCACGTCGCCGCCCTCTCGATGACCAGCCGTCGCTGACCGATGGCCTCGCCACCAGCGCGCACAGCGGTTGACCGCAGCCCGCCGCGGCGACGCCGCCCAGCCGCCCGTGGACCCCGCAGCGCCTGCCGCTCTCGCGGCACCGCCCGCCCGCGGACAACGACCCCCACATCCCACGATCGACGGCCACCCGGCCCGCGCCCCCCGTGCGGCACCCGGGTGGCCCTCCTGTTTGGAAGGAACGGCCGCCATGACACATCGAGTCTGGTGGAGGGTGGACGAGATCCTCCCGCTGGCCGAACACGCCGCCGCCACCATCGCCCACCACAGGACCCGACAGCAGTACGCAGCCGGCATGCCCGACCAGGCCGCGCTCATCTGGTCCCACGACGCCGACGGCGACTGGCTCACCTCCAACGGCCTCCCCCGCTGGTACAACGCCGACGGCACCGCCCACCGCGTCCGCGCCGACACCTGGACCCACACCCCCACCGGAGCCACCGGCAACCCGATACCCGCCCAGGACGGGCACGGATTCCTGCCCCTGCACAGCAGCCACATCGACGGCCGACGCGACCTACTCGACCTGCTCCGCTTCGCCAACCAGCAGGGCCTGCACTGGTTCGGTCTACACCCCGACCCCACCCGCGACCACACCAACGACCGCTACCGCATCGCCCACACCCGCGGCGACATCACCCCACCGCTGGCCACCTGGACCCCAGCCACCGTCACCTGCCAGCAGATCGGCGACGGCCACTACCGCGCCATGGTCGCCGTCGACTACACCACCTGCGACGGAACCGGTCTGCTGTGCCGCTTCCCCCGCTTCGCCGTGCAACGCATGGCCACCCACCTCACCGACCTCCACCCCAGCGACATGCCCGGCGAACACCCCCACCTGCGATTCGACGGCAACCTAGCCATCGTCGAATGGGAGCACGACAACGGCATCACCAGCCGCTGGATAGAAGACGATCGCGTACCGCAGGACAACAACGGCTGCTACGCCATCGGCGCCTACCAATGGCCGTGGCAGCTCGCCACGCCGCGAGCGCAACCGTGACATCCAGACCGACCGGCACCCGGTCTCGCGCCCGCTCGAGTCCGCGATCATCCGTTCGGTCTGCACACCGGTCCAAGTACCGAGGTGCGGCTGCAAGTGCAACTCGCCCCTCGACCTGGCGAAATCCATGTCGACGTTCTTGCCGAGGAGTTGGCAGCTCCAGCCAATCCCCTTTGACGTGCGGATCTAGCCGATGTGAGTGCGCCCGCTTGTGGCGTTTGCACCATAAAGTCGCGGAAGATCTGAATAGTGGCATTCTCGCTTGCTACTGGGCTTGTGATCTGAGAACAATTCAGCCAGTGTTCGGAAGTTCAGGCAATCAATGGAACAGTCGCTTTGACTCATGTAAGGTGAGCGAGTGGAGTCGTCGTCCCTTGAAATGCTTGCTGGCACGCCCTATCTAACGACGGGCGACCCTGCCGCCGAGTTGCGTGTTGCGAAGATCCTGGAAAGGGCTGCGGATATTCGCAGCCGCGCACTGGCCGTTCACGAAAGAATCAAGGTGGAAGCCAGTGAGATCCTTGGTCCATATTTGGTAGCTCTACGCAGTGACCTTGTAGCGGAAAGCAACAAGATTGAGGGATACGATTGGACGCCGAGCCAGGTACGAGAATTGGTAGTCGCCCATAAAGAATTATTGAACGCTCCGGTCGGCTCTTTTATGACCGCCCTACGCGGCGACGAGAGAGTCTACCAGGCGCTTGGGCTCTACCGTGCTCACCAGTTGGCCGACGAGTGGGCTGATTCGGACGAGCGACTCCGAGAATTTGAGATCCGCGCCCTCCATGGGATAGTTTGTGCTGGTGAAGAGCACGCTGGCGACTACAAGAAGAGAAGTAATGCGATCGGTGGAAGCACTCATCGCACACTTGAGCCCTGGGATGTTCCACGAGCTATGGGGGAACTGTCATCCTGGTGGTATGGGTCGGCGATCGACCCCGCTCTGGAAGCAGCTGTGGTTCATGCTTGGCTCACGCACGTACATCCGTTTGAAGACGGGAATGGGCGGATGGCGCGGATACTCGCCAACTTTGCCCTCATTCGTAACGCCTTCCCGCCTCTACTGATTAAGTCAGGTGCCGACCGGGGTCAATACTATGACGCCCTAGCGGCCAGCGACGATGGCAACATACTACCTCTGTATGAACTATTCGTAAGCGTGCTTCGAAGGACCGTGAAAACGATGGCGGCACCGGGCTACGTTCGCGCAGTAGCGCAGAATCGTCTTCTGACTTCATTGCGCGACCAGTACACTTTATGGTGCAGATTGCCAGCCGTGTTCGCGTCCCTGATTAGCGACAAACTAGCACCGCTCGGTTTCCGTGCGGAACTGCAAGGCTACCCCGACCTTTCATCTTTCGCGCTGTTAAAGGAGAGGGATGCAGATGGAAATTCATGGTTCTTAAAGGTCCTGGACAGCGACGGCCGGGCGCGATGGCTTCTTTGGTACGGTTTCAATAGTACGCAGCTCCTCGACCTTGCCGGGAGCTCAAGTCATTACCCATCTGTCTTTATTTCAAGAAGGAGCGTGGACCCCTATTCCGAGCATCCCTACGAGCCAATCTTCTTCGATGAAAGGATCCCAAACGAGATGCTCTTCAGGCCGCTGGAGGCCAAGCCGGTTCGCCTAAGGAGAGGGTTCGATCTCGACGACTACAGCATGGAGGAGGCCGCACAGACGCTGGCCGACGCCATCGCGTCAGCTAAGGCGTGGTGAAGCAGTCACTTATTTCGGCCAGACGCTCATGCCGCATTCCGCGCACCGACTATGGCGGATCAGTTGGCGGACGCGTTTCGCACGTCGGTCGGCGGAGGGACAGGCTCGACCGCGTCTACCGCGTCTGTGAACCGACAACTGATGTGCGACGTAGCCCTGCCGAGTGATGTGCGACAGGCGCCGGTCATCTAGGGGCGGCAGGTTGCCGACGACGAAGCGCCCTGCTAGGTCGAAGATGGGTGCATGGCCGCTACGACCACTGGGCGCTTGGAAGTTCGCCCGGACTACCCTCATCGGCGTGCCCGTTGATGATCTTCCGCTGCCTCCCGCGTTCGAAGCGGTTGCGGCCTGGGCTGGTGCCGGGCGGGTGGTGCGTGCTACCGAGCTGGACGTGGCGACGTGGTGGCTTCCCGCGCCGCAGAAGGCCGCTGGTCTCCTGTGGTGTACCGCTGATTGATGACCTCGTCGGTGGGTCTCATTCGACGCAGAGCCGACGATGTACCGGTTGGCAAACTCCGACGACCCGCGCTGGGTGTACGGTGCCGCGCCGGGGACCGGTGAGGTGCAAATATGGTCGTCGGACGGCAGCGCCGGATTCGTCAACTCAACGATCATCCACTGGCTGTATTCGCTGCACATGGTTGGTACCTGGCTGACCAGCTCAACCGTCATCGACCGCTGGGACGAAGACGGACAGGCCGAAGAGCAAGCGCTCGCGGAGCTTGCCGACTTATTTGAACGCATCCGGGACCTTGACCCGCCCGCGTTCGGGGACGGCGACCATACCACCCACTTCTGGCCCGGGGTGCTCGACCGGTGGCTCTACTGATCGATGCAGACATCGTCTTCCACCGCTATCACCGTGCGGAGGTGCCGCACATCAGTTGGCGGACGGGTGTCGCGCGTCAGCCGACGGGGACGGACGGACACGATCGTATCTGCGCATCTGTAAGGGCTACCCGGTCGCCGCTGTGGTGTCCCGCCAAGTCTGGTCGACAACACTGCCTCACGCCCCGACAGGCTGATTTCGCCACGCGCCAGGCAGCGTTGTAGGCCGCGATCTCGGCGACACCAGCCATTATCTGCACGAAAGCAGCCGCTGGCCGTGTGCGTCTACACGGGCCGGACCGTAGCAGCGGGGGCGAGCTGTGGCGGGTTCGCCGGCGTTCATGACCGGAGGGCACCTAACCAGGTGACGAAGGCTCCCATCCGCTCGGCAGCCCAACGCTTACGATCGGCGGATCCGTACCAGCGGCCTTCTGCTAGCTCGAAGCGCCAGCGCATCAGCAGGCTGGGCCGATAGGGCACGAGTTCGAAACCCCACTGCCTCGCGAGTGACTCGGCCTCACTGATCACGCGGTCGATCTCACCCGGCGTGAGTCTCAGCTCAGTGGTGGCGGCAGCGACCACCGCTTGCTGTCCGGCAACGCTATGCGCAGGGACGACGTCATCGCCGGACACCACGTTTCCCAGCTCCAGATGGATAATCCGCGATACGTCATCGACTGTGACCCCGGCGTCGGCACGGATGCGGCCCATCACCTGCTGCGAGAACAGGCGAATCTCTGTAGGACCGAACCGAGTCTGGCGTAGCCGGCCGATCACCACGACGAACGCGCCCTCCAGCACCGCAGCATATGCCGTCGCATCCTGCTTGGCTCGTGACTGCAGCCGGCGCGCTAACGAACGATCCCCGAGCAGCACGGCGTGCAGGAAATGCCCCTGCGGTGTGGTCAGTCCGACCGTCACGCCCGAAGCCTACGACCTACTCCGAACGGAACCTCAGCTGCGACGCTGCGTCCTCGTCTGCGCGGTTCAATCGAGCAGGAAGCCGCCGTACCAGGTGCCGGCGAGCGTGAGCTCCTGCAGATCTGATCACTATCTGGCAGCTGACCATCCGCTTCAGCACGTGGTCGCACGTCCCGCCAACGAAGCCGCTGCCCATGGGGTAGTTGCGGCAAACGGCTGCTTACCTGGCCATCCACCGGATCTCGCTGTCCGCTGTCGCCCGTGGACGACTTGATCTCACCGCAAAGTCGAGCGTCCCTAGGTGCGGTCACCGCCGGACCCGACGGTAGGACAACTCCCACGCCCACGGCGGCACGCCGGTGGTGACCACCCACCGATCCACTCCCCTGGAAGGAGACCCGTTCGATGCTGCCCGCCGCCCCCGCCGAGGTGCCGCACGACGTTACGGACGTCCTGCTGTGGCGCTTGGCCATGCGTGTCACCGCCGATCACCAACCGGACCCGCACCGCCGGGGCCGGTGCGGCAACCTGCGCTGCGTGCACGAGGTGTACCCGTGTCCACCGTTGCGGGACGCACAGCGGGCACAGGACGTTGCCCGCCGTCCCCGACGGTTCGCCTCCGGACGTGCGCGGGTTCCGGCCGTCGCCGGTGTCAGGCAAACCTTCGCCGGCTGGTTCCGCCCCACGCGCCCCGCCCCTGCGGTGAGCCGATCCGCGCCGATGCGACATCCCGTGACGGCTGCCGTACGCCTCGCTGCGTGACGGCCGGGACCTCACCACATCCATGCCCCGCCTACGAGCGAAGGAGAACCGCATGCCTGCCTCCGACGAATACCTCCGACGGCAGCAGGAGCACATCCACGACGTCGGCTGGTCGGTGACCGCTGTCGTGCCGGAGCCCGGCGACGCCGACGCCGCGTTCGCCTACACCGTCGGCCTGACCGAGCGTCATCTTCCCGAGCTGATCATCGCCGGGCTCCATCCGCTGATCGCCCACGAGTTGCTCAACGACCTGGCTCACCGCCTGCACGGTGGTATGCCGCCGCTGGTCCACGAGCAACGTCTCGGCGACCTCATCGTCGGCTACGACGTAGCGATCGTCGACGGGCTGGCCACCGAGGCGCTGCATCCGGGCACGGCCTACGCCCGATACGGCAAGGACCGCGTGCGCCTGCGGCAGATCGTGTGGCCGGACAAGCACGGGCGCTTCCCGTGGGACGACGGCTACGCCTACCCGCCACACGTCCAACCACTGCTCGCCCGCCCCTAGCCCAATTACTCGGCCTCGCAGCCGTACACGAGCACCATCCGTCGCGGGCCAGCGGGTGCTCGCTATCAACCCGCCCCACGCGCCCCGCGTGGGGCTTTGTCATGCCCGACACGAGACCACCCATCCCGTTCACCTGTCGCCGCGAGGACGGGCCGCCTGCAGCCGGTGCACGCGGCCACCACGTCCTCGCGAGCTGACGATTCTTGCTGGGAGAACACGATGCCTCCATCGCACAGCCCGCTGGTGCGGGTCTGCACCCTGTTCGGCTACGACCTCGACGAAACCGCCCTGCTGGCCGACTCGCGCGTCGCCACCACCGACATCCAGTCCGCTCGACTCTGCGCGGTCCTGATCGAGCACGTCACCGGCATTACCGATTCTCACCTGCGGTACACGATCAGCCAGGACCCCGACGACCTCGACGGAATCGTTGCCGACACCGTCACCGCGATCGGACGGGCGTGGCGGGCCATCGCGGTGCTGCTGGCCACCGCAGTCGGCCTCGGCGCTGCCCGGCAGCTCACCCCGAGCGGCAGCCGCGACGCCGACGGGGAGCCGTGGCGTCCCGCCGTGGTCCGGATCTCCGGCGCGCACGGCGGCCCGTACCCCTGCCAGATCGGGCCGCCGCGTTGGAACGGCTGGGACATGCCCCGCTTTACCCGGGACGTGGTCGCGCGTCTGATGGCCGATCTGGACGCGCAGTGGCGCCGCGACGGGTCGCTGCCCGACTTCCTGCCCGGACAGCTGCTCGCCAGCGGCGACGTGCTCCTGCTGCACGACGCGGGGGTGCGGGAGTTCGTCGGCCCGGACGACGACGACATGTTCGCTGTCGGTGCCGGCACGTGGAACTGGGAGGAGTGGCCCGACTAGCCGCCCTTACTGACGCGGCCACCGCACCGGTCGCCGGCGGTCCCAGCGAATCGCGCAGATCCGCAGCCGGCGCCAACCAATGCCCATCAGCCGCCACCACACGAACCTGCTGCCCACACCGGCGCTGCTGGGCGAACGGCGCGAGCGGCAACAGCTCCCACGTATCCGCGACGCGGTCTGTAGCTGACCGATGCCTCACTCCGGCCCCACCACCGGTAGCCCGCCACGCCCTTATCCGAGGGCCTGTCCAGCGGCGCCGACCAACGTCCCCGTTTCGGGAGGTGGCCGCGCCGGAGGCGGGGCCACCTCCTGCCCATTCCGACAGGAGGAACACTTCATGGACCCTCACCCCGCACCACCGCCCACCAGCCGCGACCAGGACGTGAGTACCGCAGCGGGTGACGGCGGTCGTGTCCCCGCCGCACCGGCCGGCGGTGTCAGAGGACCAGCGATGACGCCACCGACAGCGGGCACACCCACGCCCGGCGGGTCGGCCACGAGCAGCGGCATCAACGCGGTCAGCGGGCTGCCGCGACTGCGCGCGGGCGAGTTGCAGAACCAGGTCCTCGCCGTCCTGGCCAATGCCAGCGGTGCGATGGACGTCGGTGACATCGCCGCGGTACTGGTCGGCCGGTCCTCCGGCGCGATCGGTCAGGCCTGCGACCGGCTCACCGAACGCGGCCACGCCGACCTGCTGCCCGGCTCACCCAAGCGATACCGCATCACCCCGGCTGGGACGGCCGAACACCAGGCGCACCCGACCCCCATACCGCCAGCGCAGCCGGCTCGACCGGCCTCCGCCACCGCACCGGCAACCCCCATCCCACCACCGGCGTCGGCCACCAGCGCCACCCGCCCGGCCACCTCAACCCGTCCGACGGCGGCGTCGGTGGGGCCGCGTAAGCCGACCAGCGGGCCGGTGCGGCGCCCGAACGGGCAGCTGTACTACCCGCGGCTGCTGGCCAAACGCCCCGACGTCGACGTGCTGCGCGACCTGCGCGACGCCGACGTGCCGGTGCTGCTGTACGGGCCACCCGGCACCGGGAAAACCTCCTTGATCGAGGCCGCGTTCGGCACCGACCTGTACACGGTGCCCGGCGACGGCGACACCACCGTCGGCGACATCGTCGGGGACTACGTGCCCACCGACAGCGGCGGCTACGAGTTTGTGCCCGGCCCGCTACCGCGGGCGATGGAAGCCGGCGGGGTGCTGTTCATCGACGACGCCACCCTGATCCAGCCGAAGGTCCTCGCCGTGGTCTACCCGGCCATGGACGGCCGCCGGCAGATCATCCTCAAGGCCGCCGCCGGCCGGGTCGTCACCGCCGCCCCCGGCTTCTACATCGTCGCCGGCCACAACCCCGGCGTGCACGGCGCCGTGCTCACCGAGGCCCTCGCCTCCCGGTTCTCCACCCAGGTCAAGGTGTCCTCCGACTACGACCTGGCCGCCGCGCTCGGCGTCGACTCCCGGATGGTGCGCGCCGCGCGCAACCTCGCCACCCAGTACGACAGCGGCGAAATCGGCTGGGCACCCCAGCTACGGGAACTGCTCGCCTTCAAACGGATCACCGACGTGCTCGGCATCGACACCGCCACCGCGAACCTGATCGGCCTCGCCCCGGTCGAGGACCGCGACGTCGTCCACAAAGCCGTCGGCCAAGCCTTCGCCAAAGCCAAGATCCTGCCGCTGGCCCTCGGCCACCAGATCTAACCCAACCAACGAGGAGGGCAGCACCATGTCCCTGTCGCAGCACCTCAACGCTGACCCCGACGCCGCGTCCACACCGCTGCCGGCAGACCACGCCTGGCTGCACCTGTCCGCCGCGCTCAGCGCGCACATCCCCCCGATCGCCGGACGCGAGGACCTGCTCGTCGTCATCGAACCCGGCGCCGGCGGCGGCGCACCCGCCTGCTTCATCCGCGAACAAGCCACCATCGAAATCGACGGCACCTACCTTGGCGTCGACCCCCGCCACGTGGACCCCCACGACCCCGACGCCCGCGAACAGTACCCAGTCGCATGGGGGCTAATGGTGCACGAGGCCGCGCACTCCCAGCACACCCGCTGGGCCTTCGGGTCCGGATCCGCCCGGGTAGCCGAAGCCGCCGCGCTGCTGGAGGAATCCCGCATCGAGGCCGCCCAACTACGGCGCCGGCCCGGCGACCGCCGCTGGCTACGCGCCGCCGTCACCACAATCCTGCTCGACGACATCCCCACCACCGACGACCCGTGGGCGGCCGCCGCCAGCGCCGCGCTCGTCCTCGGCCGCGTCGACGCCGGTGTCCTCGACCCCGACGAGGCAGACCAGCTCCGCGCAGCGGTCACCCGGATCCTGCGCCTGCCCCTGCTCGGCACCCTCACCCGGCTTTGGCAGGAAGCCCACCAGGTGTCCGACGACGATACCGACGCCATGCTCGCCCTCGGTCGACGCTGGTGCCACGCCCTGGGCATCGACCCCGACACCACCCCACCCGCCCCCGCAACGAGTCAGGCCGGGCAGGGCGGTCCAGGACAGGGCGGGGGTGGTGGTTCCGCCGGTGGAGGTGTGCTGCGCAACGCCGCGACCAGCGTCGTCGGTGCCGTGGCCCGCCACGACGCCGAAGCCGCCCGCGCCGCCGCGGCTGCCGCTGCCCGCGCCCAGCAACGCGCCGCGCAGCGCCAAGCCGAAGCCAACCAGCGCGCACGATCCCAGGACGCGGCCGCCGCGGTGTTCGGCACCAGCACAGGTGCCGGCGGTGGAGGCGGCGCCAGCAGTCTCGGGTCCCCGCTGGTGCGCACACGGCCACCCGCGCCTCGGACCCGACCAGCCGACAACGACGAACGTGCCGCCGCCCGGCACCTCGCCCGCACCCTGCGGCAAGCCGCCCACCGGGAACCGACCGACACCGTCATCACCTCGACCACACCACCGGGTCGGCTCGTCACCCGCGCCGCGCTCACCGCCGACGCCCAACGCGCCGCCGGGCAGCTGCCCACCTCCCAGCCGTGGCGGCGCACCGAACGCCGCCGAACACCCCAGCCACCGATCCACGTCGGCATCGTCGCCGACGTCTCCCCGTCCGTGGACGCGTTCGCCGGACCGATCGCCTCCGCGGCGTGGATCACCGCTCAAGCCGCCGCCTGGGCCGGCGGCACCAGTGCCACCGTCACCTTCGGCCAGTACGTCACCGCCGTCACCCACCCCGGACAGCCACCGGCAAAGGTTCGCCTGTTCGCCCGGGAAGGCCACACCCAGGGCTTCCCTCTCGCCGTCGACGCTCTCGACGCCGCCCTCGGGCTGGCCGATCCACGCGCCGGAGCACGGCTACTCGTCGTGGTCAGCGACGGCGAGTTCACCAGCAGCGAGCTGATCGACGGTCAGGCCCGCCTGGACCGACTCGTCCGCGCCGGCTGCGGACTGCTCTGGCTCGGCCCACCCGACGCCCGACCACTCGCCGGCGCCCACGCCACCGTCCTCGGCAACCCCGCCGACGCCGGACGACTCATCGCCCGCGCGGCTGCCACCGCGCTGCGCACCGCCTGACCGCGACAGGGTAGACACCGCCCCGCTTTCGCGCTCGCGGGGCGGTGTCGAACCGACTGTGTGACATGCCGTCGGACGAGCGACACCAGACCGGTTCCCAGCTGCCCGAGGATGAGGCCGCTGTCCGCTACGTTGCGCGTCGGCCGCAGCCGTCCGGCGTTGATCCCGAGGGGAGTACCGCGGCTGAGGTGACCGGGTCAGAACGTGTCGGGGTAGCCAAAGTCGTAGCGTGGGGACATGGAGGAGGTCCAGGTGGTGCCGTCGAATCGGTCGCAGAGGGCTTGGCTTCCGTCGCCGACGCGTCGGCAGTAGGAGATGGTGCCGTCGGTGTTGGTGAGCCAGGCTCGGTCGGTGGCGTATCCCCAGTCGTTGGCGGGGGCGTAGCGGTTGGTGATCCATCCGGTGCTGGTCCAGATGTTGCAGACCAGCGACTGGGAGGACTGGTCGCCGGCACGGCCGCAGACGGCGGGTCCGTCCTTGGTGCTCAGGTAGGCGCGGTTTTCGGGGTAGGCCAGGTCGGCGCGGGGTGAGGTGGCCGAAGTCCAGGTAGTGCCGTCGAAGCGGTCGCAGCGGGCTTGGTCTCCCGCGTTGACGCGGCGGCAGTAGGAGATGGTGCCGTCGGCGTTGACCAACCAGGCGCGGTCGGTGGCGTATCCCCAGTCTCCCTTTGGCGAGGACGACGAGATCCATCCGGTGGGACGCCAGATGCTGCAGACCAGCGACTGGAAGGACTGATCACCAGCGCGACCACAGACCGCCGGACCCAAACCCGAAGCGAGGTACGTACGGTTGTCGGGGTAGGCGAGGTCGTAGCGTGGGGACATGGAGGAGGTCCAGGTGGTGCCGTCGAATCGGTCGCAGAGGGCTTGGCTTCCGTCGCCGACGCGTCGGCAGTAGGAGATGGTGCCGTCGGTGTTGGTGAGCCAGGCTCGGTCGGTGGCGTATCCCCAGTCGTTGGCGGGGGCGTAGCGGTTGGTGATCCATCCGGTGCTGGTCCAGATGTTGCAGACCAGCGACTGGGAGGACTGGTCGCCGGCACGGCCGCAGACGGCGGGTCCGTCCTTGGTGCTCAGGTAGGCGCGGTTTTCGGGGTAGGCCAGGTCGGCGCGGGGTGAGGTGGCCGAAGTCCAGGTAGTGCCGTCGAAGCGGTCGCAGCGGGCTTGGTCTCCCGCGTTGACGCGGCGGCAGTAGGAGATGGTGCCGTCGGCGTTGACCAACCAGGCGCGGTCGGTGGCGTATCCCCAGTCTCCCTTTGGCGAGGACGACGAGATCCATCCGGTGGGACGCCAGATGCTGCAGACCAGCGACTGGAAGGACTGATCACCAGCGCGACCACAGACCGCCGGACCCAAACCCGAAGCAAGGTATGCCCGGTCGCCCGCGTTGCCGGTGGTCTGCACATACTGGCTCGGACCGGCGGTGGCGCCGGAGCCGTTGCGAGCCACGATCGTGTAGCTGTATGCCTGCTTCGGCGATACCTGGGTGTCGAGGAAGCCCGCACCGGCAACGGTGGCCAGGTGCACGCCGTTGCGCATCACCTGGTATTCGCTCGCGCCCGTAGCTGCAGGCCACTGCAGGTTCACCCGGCTGCCGTGAGCCAGCGCTCGTGGCATGCCGGGCGCGCTGGGCTGTCCGGGTGAGACGGCGACGTCGCGTACATGGATGAATTCAGCGGACAGGAAGGTGGTGCCGCCGCGGTCGAGGCGCCTGCGTGACGAGTAGCCCGAAGTGTCGGTGAGGTAGGAGTCTTCGCTGATCTCGATGTAGCTCGGCGTCACGACCTCGACGTACGCGACGTGTCCGAAGCTGCCGGTGTCCCATTGGGCGATCGAGCCCACGGCAGGCGTGGTGTCAACCCGCACGCCCGCTGCTCGTGCCTTCTCATCCCATTGATTGCCATTGCCGATCGGCGCCCAGGGTTGCGCCGCCCCATTAGCCCTCAGCCGGTAGGCCGCGTAGCTGACGCAGTTGTGCCCGGGGCCCCAGGAAGCCCAAACCGACTGTCCCGCGTAGCCGGTGCCAGCCAAACAGCTGTAGTCAGCGGACCTGCAGAGCAACGTCTCGCCAGAGGCCGCCGATGCGCCTACCGGTGCGGCGGTCACCATCAGCGTGGTGAGCAAGACCACCGCGAGGCCTCGGCGTATCAGGAAGAGACAGCGCCGCGCACGTGCTACCAGCACGAGCAGCACGTTGGTCCCCTGCGCATAGCTCATGCCACTTCCTCCGATCACATAACTCCATGTACCCAAACAGCTCCACAACGTATAGGAGCCAGTCGGAACCTGGATAGCCCAAGTGGACGTCAAGTTGTGGAGTGGAAGGAAGCCGACACCGGCTCTGAGCCGACTTATCGGAGCCGCCGACAGTCGTCCGTTCCGACTCCAATTCGGAGTGGCGCTCGTATCGCCTCCCAGTGGGTCAGGTCAGTAGGGATCGGTCATGATCGCCATCGATGACGGTGACGGTGACTGCTGAACTGGCTGCGTCGCCGGGGGCAGGCGACGGCGGGACAAGACACTGCCACAAATCGTCCTTCGGGCCCTCAGCTAGGTGAGGTTCCTTCGCCGACTCCGGACCACCCTCCGAACGAAACTTCCCGCGCTAGATAGCTACTGTCGACGGGACGCGCGTGATCGACGGAAGCCGGGGGGTAGGTTGCGACGTACGGTTCGCTCCGTCCGACCGATCCGGCGTGCGATTTCGTCGTACGCCATTTGCGGATCGAGGCCGAGCCAGTAGGCCACGGCGGCGGCTGTCGCGCCAGGTGACTGTGACGACTTTTCGTGAATGCCCGGTCCCGACGTCTTGCCGGCTCCATCGGTGCTGCTTCCTCGGGCGGTTGGCGGGCTGTGGTCGGTGGAGGCCAAGCCATCCAGACCCAGGTGGGACTGCTGCGCTTGCTCTAGGTCTGGGTTTTCTGGAGCGTGCGCGTCTGCCAGCTCGGCGGGGCGATCGAGGTCGGCGGGGTAGCTGTTGGTGTGCTGGCCTCTGGGCTCGGCGACGGATGCCTCGGCCGCCGCGCGCGACGTCGGCTCAACATATTGAATCCCTGGCGGCTCGTCGCTGGGCGGAATCGGCTGCCGGCCGGAATTGGTGTCCTTGGGCTGTAGGCGCTTCTGGTCGAGGCGTTCCTGCTTGCGTCGTTCGGCTCCGGCGGCGATGCGGGCTGGGGTGAAGTCGGCGGCGATGAGGGTGGTGAGGCCGTCGTAGTCGGCGGTGTCGGCCAGGCGGGCGGCGATCTCGTCGAGGTTGTAGACGTGGACGGCGATCGCGGCCGTGGCCGGATCGACCGCGGACCTGATCTTGCGGTGGAGAACTCTTGCGATCGCGGTCTGTCGCCGTTCGCAGCGCACTGCGTTCCGTGCCGCATCGAGGGATCCGTAGAGGCCGAGCCGGGGGTCTGCCTTGGCCATGGTGCGGGCCCGGTGGGTGATGAGGGGGTGGTGTAGCCAGTGGCCGAGGAGTTCGTAGGCCGGGGCGGTGGCGGGTAGCGCGCCGGTGGCGCGGAGGCGGTCGCGTCGTCCGTTCTCGACGTGCATCAGCCAGACGAGGTAGCCCAGGGCGGACATGCCGGCGAAGAAGCCGCCGAGGAGGTGGTTGTCGTGGGCCAGCCAGTTGAAGGCGACGGCGCCGGCGGCGATGGCGGCCGACAGGATGCGGGAGGCGATCGCTCGTTCGCCGAGGCGGCGGCGTACGTCGGCGTTGGTCATCACGACGATGCCGCCGAGTTCCAGGGCGCCGACGGCGGGGATCGCGATGAGGGGGTGGATGTCGAGTTTCTGTGTCGCGGCGGTGACCTGTCCGGCGAGTGCCACGAGGAGCACGACGACGTAGAAGAGCGTGCGCATCTGCGCGGCGCGGTGGACGGCCCGGTTCAGCTGCGTGTCGGTATGCTCGCCGACGGGCTGACCGGCTCGGATCGGGCTGTGTTCGGCGGGGAGATGGCTGGGCGAGGCAGCGGGATGCCAGGTGGTGCCGTTGGTGCGGCCCGTGACCGCGGGTGTGGCGGTCATGAGGGGCCCTTGTCATCGCCGTTGGCGGGTTGGCTGCGCTGCGGCTGGTTGAGCAGGGTTCGGGCGATGGCGGTGGTGTCGTCGCTGACCGTGGTGTCGATGTCGTTGAGGGCGCGGGCGAGTTGGCGGTGCAGGTCGCGGATGGCGGTGGGGTTGCCGAGTGCCGCGTGGGCGCGCATGGCCGCCTGGTACAGGGCTTCGGTGTGCGGGTGGTGGCCGATGGCGGTGGTGAGCACGGCGAGCGCTTCGCCGGGTTGGTCGTGGAGGGCGTCGGCCAGGGCGAGGGCGGCGTCGACGGCTTGGCGTTGCACGGCTTCTCGGTACGGTTCGATCCATTCGTAGTCTTTGCCGTTGGCGAGTGGGCCTTGGTAGGTGGTGACGGCGCGGCGGAGGGCGGCGATGCGGGCGGTGGGGGTGGTGGCGCGGTTGGCCTCGTCGAGGGCGTCGCTCATGCGCCACAGGTCCACGTCGAGGGTGTCGCGGTGCAGGATGTAGCGGCGGCCGGGGTGGGTCAGGTAGGTGGCGGGGCCGCCGGTGCTGGCGAGGACGCGGCGCAGGTTGTAGACGTAGGTGTGCAGCCGGTGTGGTGCTTTGCTGGTCGCGGCGTCGGGTAGCAGGTCTTCCAGGATGGTTTCCTGGCTTGCCACACCGTGGCGGGCGGCCAGGTAGGTGAGCAGTTCGCGGGCTTTGCCGCGCAGCGGCAGTGTGGTGGCCATGTCGACGATGCGGGCGTCGCCGAGGACCTGGACCCGGACTCGACCGGTGGCCGCTGCGTCGTCTTGAGCGGCATCGGCATCGTCGGCTTCAGGCTGGTCTTGAGGGATTGGTGGTTGGGTCGCCTCTTGTGGTGTGGCTGGTTCGTCTGCGGTGGGAGCGGGTTGCGGATGCGGTTCGCCGGGCCCGGGCTGCAGGTCGCCCGCGTGGTGGGGTGTGCTGTCGCGGTTGTCGGTGACTGCCGGGCCGGGTGGGATGTCGACGGTTGGGTGTGCGTCGTCCGCTGGTGGCGGGGTGTGGCCGGTGTGGGATTCGGCGAGGACCCTCAGCAGGTCGGTGGCTTCGGTCGGGTCGATGACGGTGAGGCGTCCGATGTCGGAGGGGTGGTGGCTGTGTCGGTGGGCGGTGCCGTCGGCGGGGCTGGCGGATCCGTCGCGGGCGACGACGACGGTGTCGCCGTCGGGCCAGGCGCCGAGCAGGACGCCGTGGATGTCGAGCCGCTGTCCCTGGGTGAGCAGCGCGGCGATACGGGCCCGCTCATACGCGGCGGTGGCATCGGCGATGAGCACCATCGGTGCCAAAGGTCCGGCCTGCGGGTTCAGCTCGTGGAGGCTGGCGGTGGTATCGACTTCGGCGTCGAAGCACAACCGGGTGCGGTGCAGGGTCTGCTCTTCTAGCAGCGTCAGAGCGTCGGTGAGCCCGTCGGTGACGGTCAGCCGCGGCGTGTCCGGCAGGACGACGGCCTCGGTGGTGCCCCACAGGGCGGTGAGGGTGCTGGAGGGGATGACGACCTGGCCGCCGCGCCCGCGGGCGTCGTTCATCCCGCCTGCGGCGAGGGCCGATACCAGGAAACCGCGGGCTGCGGCGTGGGCGCCAGGACCGGTCAGTCCAAGCCCGGCGGGTGGCCACACCTCGATCATCGGACCGTCGAGCGCCGGCGTAAGTGGTCGTGCCACGCCTGTCGGCACGCTATCGGCTTCGTCGTCGGCGCTCACGTCCTGGTCGGCGACGAGTTCGTGTGGGGTGTCGGACGCTGGCGGGCGCAGGCTGCGGCGGATCCGGGCGACCAGTTTCGGCATCGGGGCGAGGCTCGGGTCGTTGATGCGCAGCTGCGGCGTGGGGGGTTGGGGGGTGTAGCGGCGACGGCGCTGTGCCCAGACGAAGACGACGGCCGCGAGGATCGCCGTGACGAGCCCGAGGTCAAGCCAGCTCCCCGTGCCGAGTAGAACACCCGGCGGTTCCGCCTGAGGGTGAGGACGCTGCTGTTCGTCGCCGCTGTCGGGGCTGGTCGTCGGGGTTGTGGGGATCGGTGAGGGTTCCGTCGGTGCGGCGGGTTCGGTGGCCGGTGCGGAAGGTTCCACCACGCCGTCGTCATCGTCCTGCTGCCCGGGTGGAGCCGGTTCGGCCGTCGGGGTCTCGAACGGGGTCGCCGTTGGCAGCGGCTGGGCGGGGGCAGGTCGTTCGGGCTCTGCCGGACTGGGGTCGGCGGGCGGTGGGGTGGGGGATGGTGTGCTGGCCGGTGGGGTGGCGTCGTCGGGCAGCGTCAGCAGCCAGCCGGGGTAGATCAGGTCCGGGTTTGTGAGCGTGCCGCCGACGTCGGGGAAATGAGTGCCCCGGTTGAGGGCGAAGATCTCGGGCCACCGGTCAGGATCACCAAGCCACTGTGCGGCGATGTCCGACAACGTGTCGCCACGTTCCACCCGGCAGGTAGCGGGCTGTTCGGACGAGACGCTGGTGGTGTGTGCCGCCGGCCGGTGTCCCTGCTCCGGCCGCCCGGTGTCAGTGCCAGCCCGAAGACGTTGATCCGCAGAGTCGTGTACTGCCGCATCGAGCACGCTGGGGGCGGCGGCTCGGCCCATCTCGATAGTGCTGGACGGTTGGTGCGGGCCAAGCACCGGCCGGGCTGTGTCGTCGCCGTGAGGTAGCGCGGGGAACGCGTCGGCCGTGGAGCCGGTGTGCGCGGCGGCGGGTAGGGCGGACGAGGTCACGGCGGTGGCGCCCAGCACCGCCGCCGCGAGACCCTGCAACGGCCCGGGTAGGCGCAGCGCGAGCCGCCACCGCATACGTGCCCGCAGCTGCCGGTCCAAGCCGTGGGCAACGCTGGTGGCGAGCAAAGTCCACAGCAGCCACGCGCAGGTCTGCAGCAGCGTGGTGAGGAAGCCGGTAGTGAGCGGCTGCTGCAGCCATGCCCTCATCTGCTCCGGTGACGGTGTGGTCGGGCGCAACCAGCCTGCCCGGTAGGCCAGGACGAGTGGTGCTGCCGCGAGGACGACCGCGACCACGGTGGCGGCCGAGACCGGTGGTTTCGCCATGCCCTGCCTCCGTCCCCAGATCCATGCCAATCGGCTGGTGTGGTCTCACCGACCGTAGGAGCAGGCAGGGTCGCCGATGCCGCATCGGCGGCTTACAGCACCTCACAGCACCTAACACGACCTCACAACCCCAGGTCAGGCAGCTACACAGCAGGACGCAGCACCGATCAGCCGGCAGGCGTATCGGGCTCGACGACGCAGAGAATGGTGTCGGTGTACAGATCCGACTCCAGAGGTTAGATACGGCTGCAAGTGCAACCCCGACGCCAAGGTCGATTTGCGCCCGGCGAGTCGCTGCCCACTCTGGCGACGGTCCAAGTCGGTAACGTTGCGTTACGGGATGTTGCTGAATCGCCCGTCCTCTTGGCATGCGGATCTGCCGATGATAGTGCGTGGCCATCTCGCTGCGTTGCTACCCGCGGCGGCTCCTGCACTGTAAGCTGCCACAGCTAGCCGCCCAGCTCACAGTAGGTTGCAAAGTGTGGGATTTCGCTGTTGAGGGAGTTCCCGTCTCGGCGCAGACAAGAAAGCCATCGCGCAAGGCGAAGTGGACTAAGGCCGTACGGGAGCGCTCGGCCAATCTCGTGGGCGATCAATTCCCGCTAGATTGCCCCGTGGCGGTCGGAGTGACCTACTTCTACGATGTGGACCGCTGGGATAACAGGCCCGGCGAGAGGCTTGACGTTGACAATTGCCTTAAGCCAATCGTGGATGGTCTTTTGCCCGGCATTATTGTCGATGACCAGTTGGTGCAGGACGTTTCGGGCTCCCGGCGCCCCCTGGATCCGAACCTTCGCTTTATCAATCCCTCGGAAGCTCTGGTCGATGCTTTGGCTTGGCAACAGCCATTCGTTCTTATTAGAATCGGTTTTCCGGTCGAGGAGAGGAACATCCTGTGGGTCGGCCTTTGATGAGAGAAGAAATTCGAAAAAGGATTGGGAAGATTCCCGAAGGGTTTGACTTTCACTTCGAGCCTAGCGCAGACATGCTGCCAGCCCCTCTTGGCTCGTTGCGCTTGGATGCGGTCGTGACCGACGGCCGAACTGGCGTTGTTTATGAGATCGCTGTTGGGCGGCACAGCCTGCAAGACGAACGAAAGGTGGAAAAGCTTCGCCTGCTGCGCAACGCCATTAAGAAGATTCCTGGATGGAGTTTCGAGCTCATCATCCTCCCTGAGCCATCTCCCGAGCTTCTTCCGCTGCCGGAGATTGAGCGTCGCGTGGATGAAATCGAGACTTTCCTGGCATTGGTTGCGGAGTATCCAAACAATGACGCCTTGCTTGGCGGTATGTTCTTAGCAGGATTTGCGGCACTTGAGTCCTGCGTGGCAATGCTCGCTTCTCGCAGCGACATCGATTACCGCCCTTTGGCGGCGAGCCTCGGTGCAGCGTTGACAGAGGAAGGAGTGTTAAGCCAGGAACAGCTTAATCAGATTCGAGCGCACCAGGATATGAGAAATAGGCTTGCTCACGGTGTGCGTGACACTCGCGCCACGAAGAATGACGTCATCGAACTCATCGGGCTCATTAGAGAGTTGCGGTGCTTACTTCCCGCAGAAGAAGGCACGGGCTGATGGTTTTGCTTCGCTCTGCCCAGCTGCGCCGGGTCCCGGCGGCAGTTAACCCGCCCGATCCGCCGAGCGCACCTGTCGTAGCGTCACCCGCTCGACTGCGGCAGGACGGGCTGTGAAGAAAATCGGCCCCCGATTCTCATCCTTCGAGGCGGCCCGCGGTAGGCCATGAAATCTAAGAGCAAGTTAGCTGTTCTAGTACGGCAGCCGCCGTTTGAGATGTCGCTGGTGGGGCCGGGTAGACGAGGTGCGGCCACCGCGTGATCGTCTGTCTGCTGTGGACATAACTTCAGATCTGGCGGTGGCCGCGTGCCACAGCGTAAACCCTGCCCGGTGGCGGCGGGTTCTGGCCGGGGTGTGTGATGCGTTCGCGGGTCGGTTCGGGCGGGTCGAGCCGCGGCGGGCTGCGGCGGCGTTCGTGACCGGGCTGCTGGCGGATATCGAGGTCAAGACGTGCTGGCAGTTGGCGGAGCAGGCCGGGCATGCGCGGCCGGATGCGATGCAGAGGTTGTTGTATCGGGCGGTGTGGGATGCCGACGCCGTCCGCGACGATCTGCGTGACGTGGTCGTGGCCCGGTTCGGTGACTCGGACGCGGTGCTGGTCGTTGACGAGACCGGGGATCTGAAGAAGGGCACGCATACGGTTGGGGTGCAACGCCAGTACACCGGCACCGCCGGCCGGATCGAGAACGCGCAGGTAGGGGTGTTCTGTGGCTACGCCAGCCGGCATGGGCACACACTGATCGACCGCCGGGTCTACCTGCCGGTGTCGTGGACCGATGACCGGGACAGATGCCAGGCCGCCGGAGTTCCCGACGAGGTCGTCTTCGCCACGAAGTCCGAGCTGGCCGCCGACATGATCACCGCTGCCCTCGACGCCGGCGTCCCGGCCGGGTGGGCGGCTGCGGACGAGGCCTACGGCAACAGCAGCGCCTTCCGCGCTCACCTGCGCGAACACGGCCTGGGCTATGTCCTGGCCGTGTCCCGCAGCCACCTCGTCCCCCTCGACGGCGGCAAGACCCGCCTGCGGGCTGACCGGGTCGCCGCCGACCTGCCCGCCTCGGCGTGGCAGCGCCGCAGCGCAGGCGCCGGATCCAAGGGCCCACGCTTCTACGACTGGGCCTGGCTGGATGACGTGTGCACCGATGCCGACCCCGACGACGGCGGCCACCACAGCCTCCTGATCCGCCGCAACACCACCACCGGTGAACTGGCCTTCTACCGCTGCTGGACACCCAGACCGGCCACCCTCGCCCAGCTCGTGAGGGTCGCCGGCATCCGCTGGACGGTCGAGGAAAGCTTCCAAGCCGCCAAGGGCCAGGTCGGCCTCGACCAACACCAAGTCCGCCGCTGGGACTCCTGGCACCGCTTCACCACCCTCGCCCTGGCCGCCCTCGCCGTCTTGGCGATCTGCGCCGCCGAAGCCGACGATGATTCCACCGACACCGGTCTGATCAAGCTGACCGTCAACGAGACCCGCCGGCTGATCAACACCCTCGTACTCCGCCCGATCCGCGACCTCGCCCACCGTCTGCGCTGGTCAGACTGGCGCCGCCGCCATCAAGCCCGAGCCCGCCAAGCCCACTACACCCGACGCCTCAACCTCGAACTCCAGCCATGATCCCGAACGGCGGCTGCCGTACTAGCTCTGGGCCCTGTCGCGCCGATCGCCTGTAGCTGCGTTGCCTCGTCGTACGCAGCCCTCGCCTCTCCGCTGGTCACGACGCCGGGTCGACCGCCCGCTGGCGGTCATGGTGCGCCCGCACCGCTTCTCCCATCTCGATGAACTGCGCGACGTCTGGCAGTTCCAGCGTGCCCAGGCGTGCAGGGCGGTGTGCAGGCAGCCAGTCAGGCAACTCGTCGTCCGGGTGCAGGATCACTAACTCCTCGGCCGACATCCAGGTGTTGATCGCGAATGACCGGTAGTACTGCGTCGTCGGCGCCGAGACACCCGTCGTACCGGACAAAATCCTCGGGAAGATCACCAGACCAGTTCTCCGGTCCAGCGCAATCGACACCATATCCGCAGTGAGCAGACCAATGCCCGGGTCGTCGTCCGACCGGCGCCACAGACACACAGGCTGATCGGACGTAAAAAGCCGCCGCCGCTGGAACGTCACCACCTGCCACTGCGCCTGGGCGTACTCCGCCGCCACCTTCGACACGGTCTGGAACATCGTCCGCAGATGATTGCGCCGCGCCGTCGGCGGGTCCGACAGCTCGCCCCGGACCACCACCCGTTCCCACAGGGCGTCGACTGCAGCAGGGTCATCGAGGCCGAGCTGCGACGCCATGCGCTGCTTACCGCCAAGCGCCAGGTCCGCGCGCAGCATCACCTTCTGCAGCCCTACCGAGTCCGCCCGCTTGCCACGCCCGCGCAAGTACTGCAGCACCACCCACGACGCCACCGCATATCGCTGTTCGGCCGACAACTCACCGTGCCCTGCGAGCAGCCGAAGCGGCTCCGC
Source organism: Verrucosispora sp. WMMC514 (assembly GCF_027497295.1). Lineage (NCBI taxonomy): Bacteria > Bacillati > Actinomycetota > Actinomycetes > Micromonosporales > Micromonosporaceae > Micromonospora > Verrucosispora sp. WMMC514. Next base: position 2,412,525 of record NZ_CP114906.1, read on the forward strand.
CGCCGCGTACTCCACCTGCCCAATCAGCTGCTCAGCGAGACCTTCGCGGTCAGCGTCGAGCCAGTCGACCTTATAGAAGTCCGCCTCCACCGCGACGTTCTTGATCCCGGCCACAAACGTGCGAGGCGTCGCACCGAACCGGACGACCTTTACGCGCTCAGCCGCATCCGCAAAGCCTCGGAGGTAGAACTGCGGAACCTGGTGATGTCGTCGTGCCTGCCCCATGCCCCCTCCAATACCGGCAGACCACGCTACCGGACACCAAACCGCTCTCCGCGAAGTTCCCGAGGTGCGTCGTCCGCGATCATCTATCCGTCGCTCGCAGCACTCACCTGCCGCGAGTCGCGTGCGGCTCTCTTGGTCGTCGATCGCGTTTCCACGTCCGGCTCGACACCGCCGACACGGGTCTGCCCCAGTTCTTTCCGCTGTCGGCGCTGATTTGGGCGTTGTCCTTACCTCGCCCAGGCGTTGCTACCACTGCAGGGTCTGTCGCTGCACGAAGCGGCTGGTGATCTCCATCAGCCGCGCCGGGACGGTGTTGGCGCCCCGGCGCAGATAGAACTCGGGCTTCTCCCGGTTGTATGCATGCCAGCCGGTCCCGACGGGGACCTCGACCAGCAGCACCGTTTTGCCGTCCACCGACACCGGGCGCACGGTCGCCTCTGGGTCCGGATCGATGTTGCTGCGGATCATGTTGTGCAGCGCGAGCATGAGCTCGTCCAGCTTCGTCGCGTCAACGCCGACGATTTGGCTGTCGTCGGTCACCCCGATCAGCACGGTTCCGCCCTCGCCGGAGGCGAACGCGGCCACCGTTTTGAGCATTTTTCTCCTGTGCTCGCTGACGGGTAGCTGCTCCTTGAACTCGACGTACTGCGATTCGCCGCCGGCGATCAGCACGCTCGCGTCAGCGCCGGGCAGGTCCCAGATGACCGAACTGTCGGTGTCGCCGCCGGGCCCAGGCGCGGGGAAGTAGCGGAAGTCCAGCCAGTCGTCGTCGGAGCGCAACATCACTATGGTGGCAGGCGCGAGGCCTCGCGGCAGCCGGAACCGGAGGCGCCCGGTCGTGCCGACCGGGCGGATCTGCCGGTTCTCCGGGGTGGCCAGCTCCACTTGTGCTCCGGCGAGCTCGGTTCCCTTCACGTGCACGGTCAGCGCGTCGGGGGCGATGGTGAGACGGTCGAGCCAGCCGCGGCGGTCAGCTCGGACGATGCGCCACAGCATGTGCGTGGGCCGGGGACCGTTCTCGACGGTGGTCTTGTAGAAGAAGGCGTTGAATGCCGCTTCGGTGTTGAGGAAGCTCGGCCCGTCGCCGACCAGCACCTTCCGCGGCCGCGTCGGGACCTGCGTCGTCGGGCTGAGCTGCCATTCGGTGCGTGGCCACGGCAACACCGCGTTGTTGTAGCGCACCTGACTGGCGATCCGCTGGAAGCTGCCGCTGTCTTGTACGGCCGGGGCAGACACCGTTAGTTCGGCGACTTGCTGCGACATGCCCCGCACCAGGTCGGCGGCCAAGGGCCCGGGCAGGCGGCGCTCAACGAAAGCGTCCTCGCCGTATGTCCAGTTACGCTCGCGGAGAGGGCTGTCGGCGTCGATGAGTACCTCGCCGTAGCCGATCCTCCAGGCATCCTTCTCGCCGTATAGGGCCAGTCGGACGTCAACGTCGTTGCTTTGCTCGATCATGCCGGTCAACTCGTCAACCGGCGTCATGCCGTTCTCCATGGCCGGCACCACCCTCCGCGTCGCCGTCGTCCTAACGCGGGCGTCGTCCGCCACGCTGTTACACCTGTTCGGCAATGGCCACGAGCGTACGCCGGGCCTGGCATGCCCCGCCGCTCAGTTATCCACCCAGGCTGCCATCGGGACGGCGTCCGTAAGGGTGCGCATCACCCGGCCGTACCTACTGTCGGGTCGCTCGCTGGTAGCGGCATTACCCCGCGCGCCCATCCCTTGCCGCGTTCGGCTGGGACAGCAGGTGGGAAGGGCGTCGGGCAGTATCGGCGCGAGCCGGCCGCGGGATCGGATGGGGCACCAACAGGTGGGGCGCAACTACCGTCGGCAGGCTGTCCAGCCAGTCGGTGAGCTCCTCGGGACGCCGAGGCACGAAGGTCCCGATCGTCCGCAGCTCCTTCGAACTTTGCAGCGCCGCCCGTACAGCCTTGTCAGGGAACACCGCCTCGCAGTATGCGTAAGCGACTGAGATTGCGTCGATGTCGACGATGTCGTTCACCGTCCACTTGTGCAGTGGATTCTTGTGGTACCTCGTCTTCACGCTGATCGCTACCTGGGTGTGGGGCATCGAGCCCATGAACGACCTCAACTCATCATCCGCTGGTTCGAAATCAGGCATTCCCCCCTTCCTACGATCGATCCGCATCCGGGTGTAAATGTCCATCCACTCGTGCACGATCTCGCGCGCGCCGATGAGATCCCGCAGCCGGCCACGGCGCCACTTCGGGTGCTCGTTGAGCACGCGTTCGGTGTCGAGCTCCCATTCAACCCGTTGCTTCTGACCTTCGAGCGCCACCTCAGGCTGGAAGTTCGGATCGGCTCGGAGGACCTCGAGGTCCTCATCAGATGGGCCCCGCAGCATTCGGCGCTCCATCTCGTAGTTCATCCTCGCCATCAGCTTGTCGAAGTCGGCGTCGCTCATCTCTGCACGAACGGCTTCGGAGCCGTCGCCTCCGGCGCCATTGCGGATCTTCATCCCGCCGACCCACCCGAACGCTTGGCCAAACGTCGGCCGGACGAGCAGCACGCTTTTTGCCGAGATATCTTCACCCATGATCTGCGCCATGCCTGCCTCGAACTCGAGCTCCGCGATGACCGTGCGACCCAACAGGTAGTTGTAGTCAGACAAAGTCTCGAGGATGTCCGCGAGGTCGCCGCGCTGCTTCGGGTTGGTGATCTTCGAGATCTCCCACAGGTGCTCTCCACTAAGCGGGAACATGGCCCGCTGCTCAAGCTTCGCTCGCAGAGCCGCCTTGTAGAGGTCAACGTAACTCTCCGGGACCTTCGTGTCACCGCCCAGCGCCCGGGCGATGTAGATGATCGTGTTCAAGTCCAAGTACACGAGCGGAATTCGCGGGCGCATGACATTCGCCCACACGAGCTCCTCGGTCATCGGAGCCCTCAACTCGGCGGTCACGACCACACCTCCCTGCAGAACGCAACACAAGTCTGAACCCGACTACCGACATCCGCCTCGTAGTTTCTCCGCGGTGGCTTAGACGCTTGAGTTCCAGCGGGATGCCCCGATCCACGGTGCCCGGTCAGGCCCGGTGCGGTCAGTACGGCTCGTAGCAGATCGACGATGGGCACGCAGGGCAACCTGTATCGCAGCGGTGTATCTACAGCGAAGTTCGGGAAGGAGCCTTCCGGCTGAAGCGCACTACCTGGCATCCGGATCTGCCGCTCCGGGTGGACTGGTGTTCATCGCCGGTGGTGACGCACGGTGATATATGGCTACCTCCCCTGTCTCCGCCAGTGTCGTACCGACCGCTCAACTCGTCGTACACGCCGCAGTGTCGGCCTTCCTGGGCCGCTACCGTGGTCAGACCCGTGTCCACACCGAGTCCGACCTGCGTGTCTTCCTCCGGTGGTGCACCAACCAAGACCTGGACCCGCTCGCTGCGGCGCGGGTCGACATCGAGCGGTACGTGCGCTGGCTGCAAGACGTCCGCCGGTACCAGCCCTCGACCGTCTCCCGCCGGCTATTGGTCGTGGTCGGCTTCTACCGGGTCTGCGTCATCGACGCCATCCTGGAACACTCGCCCGCCGACTACGTCCGCCGGCCGACCGTGCCGGCCGAGTCACCGACCCTCGGACTGGGACACCTGCAGTTCGAAGCGCTGATCACCACCGCCCGCAAGTCCTCGAACCCGAACGACTTCGCCCTGGTCGCCCTCCTGGGCCTACTCGGGCTGCGGATCTTCGAAGCCTCCGGATCGAACATCACCGACCTCGGTGAGGAACACGGCCACCGGGTACTACGCGTACGCGGCAAGGGCGGCAAGGTCGTCCTCGTCCCACTACCACCAGCAGTGGCCCGAGCCATCGACCGGGCCGTCGACGAACGTCAGGCCGGGCCGATCCTGCGCAACACCCACGCTCGGCGGATGGACCGACACGCCGCCACCCGGCGACTCAAGCACCTCGCCCACACCGCGGGCATCCGGATGCCGAGAATGCACCCCCACATGCTGCGCCACACCTTCGTCACGACCATGCTCGACGCCGGCGTCAGCCTCCGCGACGTACAGATCGCCGCCCGCCACGCCGACCCGAGAACCACCATGCGCTACGACCGAGCCCGCAAGAACCTCGACCGACACCCCAACTACATCCTGGCCGCCTACATGGCCTCCGGAACATGACCAGCCGCTCACGGCTCTGCCGATGAGCGGATGTCCGTTGACCCTGCCGCGACAGTGATCACACCTGTGGGCAGGACACTCATACTGGGGCGTATGGCCCCGGATGCTTCGTCGGTTGACGCTGTGCGGCGCTTCGCCGCTGCCCTGCAAGAGATACGTGGTCGGCTGCTCGCGGACTTATCCCCCGTCGCAGACATCGCGGATCTTCTGGCAGCGGTCCGGTCGCGCCGGGAGTTGCCCCGGGAGGGCCTCACCCGTAGCGGCATCGAGTACAACGTCCACGGCGCCGGGTGCCGGATGATCAGTTCCACCGGCCGGGAGGTCGACGTCGATCTGGTCACCGATCCGCTGCTCGGGCGCGAGGTTGAAGCATTCGATGCCTGGCGAATTCGCTGGTTCCTCGACGAAGCCGCCGACGACGGCTACAGCAATGAGGACATCGTCGTGGCTTGCACCCAACTTGTTCGAGAGGGCTACCTACGCAAGGTGGTTGAAGACCGCTGGTTCGCGCTGCCTGATGCTCCAGGCGGCCCAGCATTGAGTCACCCACACATGGCAATCCACCGCCGTCCGTCTTGAGCATCGCACCTCGCAGGTATACGGATTTGCCGCCGACCGGGCGTCACAGCCTGTGACGGGCGTGCGGTGGGCTCTGCGCTCGAAAGTAGCCGATGAGAGTGAACCCGCCGGACGAAGGGCGCTATCACGGCGAGCCAGGCGGTCAGAAGACGTAGAACGTGTAGTTGTAGGGACGGCCTCGTTCATAGATGGCACGCAACTGTGGCTGCCTGACCTCGGACAGTCGGGCCAGAACGCTGAGGAAGATCTGGCCGTCGGGCTCGAAGCGGTGGCCCGGAAGCAGTGCCGGCAGGGTCTCCGGCGGGACCGGGACCGACCGCCCGACCGGCTTCGAGGTTTGATGGAACGCGAGGTGCCGCCAGACGTCCCAGGCCAGCGGGACCGGTTTCAGCGACGGGGCCACCGGCCAGGGTTCACCGGTCTGCGGATGTTCCGGGATAAGGGCGAAGTCGCCGTCGGCCTCCGGAAGGCCGGGCCCGGCCAGGACGAGGGTGCGCTCCGGAACCGTGCCGACGAGACGGCCGAGAGTGGGCCGGAATACCTCGGCAACCTGGTGTTCCGGGATCAGGATCGGGTCGCCGCCCGAGGCAGCCAGCAGGTGTGCCAGCGCTGAGGCGGCGGCGGCCGCCCACATCGGGTGCCAGCCTGAGGTTCCCCCGATAACGCGGAGGGCGTTTTAGCAGGCTAGAGCCTGTTCGTGGGTGGTGTTCACGGGGTTCGGTGTATCGATGTTCTTTGTGTACCAGGCGGCTTCGTACTCGTCGGGTGACAGCCAGCCGAGGTCCTTCTGGATGCGTTCGCGGTTGTACCACCCGTCGATGTAGGCGAAGATCGCGTTCTCCGCTTCGTCTCGGGTACGCCACGAGGTGCGGTAGACCAGTTCGATTTTCAGGGTGCTGAAGAAGTTTTCCATCAGGGCGTTGTCGTAGGAGTCCCCGACGGAGCCCATCGAGGGCAGGATCCCGTTGTCTGCCAGGCGTTCGGAGAATTTGATCGCGGTGTAGGTCGATCCGCGGTCGCTGTGATGGATCAACTGACCGTCACGCACGTCGCGTGACCAGATCCCGTACTCGAGGGCGCCGAGGACGAGGTCGGTGTTGCACCGGTCGGAGGTTTTCCAGCCCACGATCCGGTTGGAGAACGCGTCGCGGACCGCGGCCAGCCAGAGCACACCATCACCGCAGGTGATTCGGGTCGCGTCGGCCACCCACAGCCGGTTCGGGGCGTCGGTGGTGAAGTTCCGGTTGACCAGGTCCGGTGCCGGATCGGCCTTCGGGTTCTGCTTCGTGGACCCGCCCCGCCAGCCCTTACGCAGGAAGGCTCCTTGCCGGTCGTGTTCACGCATCAGCCGCTCGATGCGCTTGCGGCCCACGCGGATGCCCCGGCGGGCGAGGGTGGCATGCACGCGCGGGCTGCCATACGTCTGCCCGGACCGGTCGTGGATGTCGACGATCTCCGACAGCAGCCCGCGGTCTTCGACCTCCCGCGGGCCGGGAGTGGCCTCGCGGGCCAGCCACCCGTAGTAGGTCGACGGGGCGATGTTCAGGACCCGGAGGACGGGCTCGACCCCGAAGCGGTCGCGCAGCTCGCTCACGAGCGTCATGACCGTCGCCGGGTCGGGTCGAGTTCCGATGCGAAAAAAGCGGACGCGGCCTTGAGGATCTCATTGGCTCGGCGCAGCTCAGCGACCTCCTTGCGGAGCCGGCGCAGTTCCTCGGCCTCGGCGGTGGTGGGCTGGTCGAAGCGCTCACCGTGATCAGCCTGGTCCTGGCGGATCCAGTTACGCAGCGCCTCGGGATGCACACCGAGTTGCTCGGCCAAGCGCTTGATCACCGGTTTGGGGTCGGACTCCCGGTAGAGCCGCACCGCACGCTGGCGCAACTCGTCCGGGTACTTACGAGGGGCGGGCACAGAAAACCTCCTGGTCAGGGCCTATCAGACCATGATCGAAAGTCTCCGAGCTATCGGGGGAACCTCAGCCGCCGGCCGGTTCGGACGGCGGGATACCGGGCCGCTGGTCGATCAGGTCCGCCCAGTCGAGTACCGGGTGCGGGCCGGGACCGTCCTCGATTACGCGGGTGGTCAGCGGGTCCAGCCAGATCGCCTGCCGCAGACCACAGTCGTCGATCCGGGTGGCCACCGGGGTGCCGCAGGTGACGCAGACCATGTTGGGCTCGTCGCCGTCGAGGCCACAGCACGCGGAGTCGCCGACCCGTGCCGGGTCGATGACGGCGTCGCGGACGTCTCCCGGGGTGAGCAACACTCGGTCGACCGGCCCGGCGGAGATGCTGAACCTGGGCGCGTACCAGCCGAGCGCCTCGGCCTCACTGGCTTCGAGTTCGGCCCACCGGCGCCACGGCGAGCCAGAGGGGAGCGGATTCACCGCGAACGTGCCGGGCTCCAGTGCCGGCGCAAGCGACCCCGGCCCGTTCCCGTACTTCTGGTCCGCGTGGACGGGCAGCGCCACCCTCGACAGCGGAACCGTCAGAGTGGCGTCGCAGCTTTCGCAGCCGAAGACCGTCATGTATCCCCCGCGTGTCGACTGACGCCAATCTAGATCATCGGCCCAGCCCGGCCGCCGCGCTGCGGCCCCGTGTTGCGCGGACCTCCCGCGACATTCCTGTGTCGGCAGGCTGCGCCCCCAGCAGGGCCTGACAACGAATTCCGGTGGAGCATCCTCACCTGGCACCGCCGATGGCGCTACACCGGCGTCATCACGCTCGTACCAACCTGGCGCCAGTCGCGCCGCTGAGTGGTAGTAGTTCCCGTCGTGTAACCGGGCAGTCTCGGTGTGCGTCGGGCGGAAAGCTTCAAGCCTCTTCGTCGAACTCGCTCTCGGGGCGCAGGGCCTGCACGAAGGACACGAAGTTCGGTGCCAGCACTGTGATCTGGTAGTCCCACTCCTGGTCTACGTGGATTACTCGCGGCTCGCCGTCGGGCCCGCTGTCCCGGTAGTCGAGGGCGATCATGTCGTGCCCGGCGGATGGGCAGGTAGCGACGTACACGCCGATCGCCGGGTAGCCCCATTCCTCGATCCAGAACCGGCTGCCGGCCTCGCCTGCCAGTGAGTAGCGCTTCTCCCGTCCGATACCCATGATGCCCTCCACCGCGACGTGAGTGTCGGCCCACGTGGTCCGGCTCGGCGCCGGACAGCACCTGTGGTGCGGTATCCCGCCGTTTTGCGACCGCATCAACGTCACGTACGACGCCGGCAGCCGGTAGCCCAGTTCCGCCTCGACCGAATCGATCAACGTCGGCGACGGAGGCACATCGACGTAGGCGGCCCGCGCATACTCGTTGTCGTCCCAGAATCTGCCCGGGTCAAGATCCGGAAAGATCCGCTGAACAGGCCCCTGGAACATGACGCTCCCTACAGTCGATCCGACACCGTACTCGACCCGAGTCATCGGACCGCTCGTGGAGGTCACACGGCCCGCCACGCGTCATGTTTGGCCAGCACATCCGGCCGCCGCGCACGTCGAGACGGATCCCTCGCACGATCAGCATCCTGATCCCGCGCGAGCAGTGGACGGCAACCCTCGTGTGCGGTTGGACGTCAGTGCCCGTTGTGGAGTGCCTGTGTGATGTCGTGCCGTAGGTGCACTGCCTCTTCGTCGCGGTCGCACAACAGTAGGACCTTGAACGGGGTGACCTGCCCCTGCGGTCGGCCGAGCGGGCTGGCCCAGTGGCGGGCTGCCCGGGCGAGGATACGGAGGAGCGTGTGCCGGTCCTGGGCGCTGTCCGGCAACAGCTGGGGTGCGTTGTCGACGATCACCAGGTAGCCGTCCGCCGGCAGCCAGTGCAGATCTCGGAGGCAGTCGGACAGTGCGTTCCAGTTCCAGCCGAAGTAGCTGGGGAAGAGCAACGCGTTCGAGAACGCGTAGAAGACGTGGTCCGAATCTGCCATCCTCGTGCCGTCAAGGCGGGCGACCACGAATCTGCCGGACGCGGGTAGCACCGCCGCCAGCTCCACCACGGAGCCACGCGAGCAGACCACGAGCGGATCGCTCAAGCCGCACCACGCTTCATCGGCCATCCTGTCCACCTTGATCGACATCCTCCCCAGCTATCACGGCCTGATGCACACGGTCGGTCGGCACTTGAGTCTCCCGGAAGAGCAGCGCAAACGGACAGGTGAACCACCCGGAGCGCGACTACCCCCGGCAGCGACGGGGTGTAGTCGGGGAATGGGTCCGTCGTTGTGGCACGGGGTTTGCTCGACAAAGCGTCGTCGGCTCTTCATAGATGCGGATCTTTGTACTTCGGGACGTACCTGCCTGTAAACCCGGTCCTGTACACCGACAAATGAGAGTTTCAGGTGGTAGGGCCGGGCACGGTGGCGGCGTTCAGGGCGCTGTCGAGGCCTGCCGTGGCAAGACGCCGGGTGTACCGGTCGGACAGTTCGGCGACCGCCGTGTGCTCGCCCAGGGCGGTGAGGACGGCGATGGCACGTTGGTGCAGGGTGGCGTTGTACGGGTCGACGCGGATCCCGCCCTGGAGCCAGGCCAGTGCCCGTCTCGGGTCGGGTTCGCTGGCGGCCAGGGCCGCGTAGGCGTCGAGGACGTGGCGGCGGGCGGCCTCGCGGTGCGGGTCCAGCCACGGCCAGGCGTGTCCGGTGGCGAGGTCGCCGGTGTAGGCGTTCACGACCGCCTGCCAGGCGGCGCCGTGATCGGTGAGGGTGGACGCGGCGTGCGTGACCGCGCGACGCAGGTGCCACAGGTCCACGTCGACTTGGTCCGGGTTGAGGCGGTAGCGGTCGCCGGTGCGGTCGATGATCGTGTGTCCGGTGGTCGTGCGCAGCAGGGTACGTAGGTCGCTGAGGGTGGTGTAGAGGCGTGCGGTGAGTCGGTGCGCGGGCAGTCCCGGCCACAACGCTTCGGCCAACTGCTGGCTGTCGACCCCGCCGGCGTGCACGGCCAGATAGACGACGGCGTGCAGGGCTGCGCTGCGCCGCACGGGCAGGGGTGCGCCGTCGAGGAGCAGGTCCGGTTCGCCGAGCACCCGGACCTGTAGTCGCGGCCCTGGGTCCACGGGGGCGGGTTGCGGGCCGGTCTGGCGCGGTATTCGTGGCTGCGTCGGGGTGGTGTGGTGTGCGGGGTGGGCGTGTCCGGTAACGGTGAGCAGGTCGGTGGTGGCGAGCGGATCCAGCACGCACATCCGCGGCCCGACCACCTGGCCGTCGCCGGCATCAGTGGTGGTGTGGCCGTCAGTGTCGACGTGCCAGACCGGTGCGTGCGGCCAGGACGCGACGACGACCGCGGTCACAGGGCCGGCGGTAAGGATGTCCGCGAGGCGGCCGCTGGGTGGGGCGGCGAGCATCAGCACCGACCGCGGCCGCCCGCCCCCGCCCGCTGGGATGGGCGCGGTTGCTGCCGACAGGAGTGTTGCGGCGTGGTCGGCGTCGTCGGCGATCCGCAGCCCTGGACCGGGACGTAGTCGCGGGGCCGCCGGACCGAGTAAGGCGGCCACCGCGTCGCGGGTGACCACCACCTCCGGTGCGGTGTGGTCCCGTAGGCGGGCAAGGAGGGCGGTCACCAGCAGGCCGCGAGCGGCGGCTGCGGCACCCGGGCCAAGGATGCTCGCTCCCGCGGGCGGAAACCCTTCCGGCAGGATCCCGCCCGCTGCGGCCCCGGTCAGGGCGGGCTTGTCGTGGGTGGCGATCGCGGCTTGGACCTCGGTCACGGTGGCCGGTAGCGGTGCCAGCTCATCGGCGACAGGGCCGGTCTGGCCGGGGTGAGCAGGGCGGTAGGCGCGGCGGCGTCGCAGCCACATCAGGCTCGCTGCGGCACCGACCTGCTCGGCGACCTGCGAGGGCAGCCAGCCGCCGGGAACACTGACACCGTCGGCGGCATTTGGTTGCTCAGCGCCGTCGGAGGGGTGGGTATCGAGGGTGCCGACCGTCGTACCCGCATGCTCGTCCACGGTGCTCAGGGCGGTGGGGGTGGTGATGGTGAGGGCGGCGGCGCCGGCGATGCCGGTGGCGGTGGCCTGCCAGGGGGTGGGCAGCGGTAGGTGGCGCAGCCATCGCACGCCGGCCCACAGCCGAGTGGCGGTGGTGGCGGTGACGAGGTAGGCGATGAAGGCCCACAGCGCCCAGGCCGCGACCACCAGCATCAGGGTCAGGTTCTGTTCGGTCAGTGGGTCGCGGACCCACTGCCACAGCGCCACGCGTGGTGTGTCGGTCGTCGGCCAGCCCACCAGCCGTACCAGCAGGATCGGCGGGCCGGCCAGCAGGACGGTGGTCAGCAGCATTGCCGCGGCCCGTTGCGGCCACCGCATCACCCACCCCCTCCCGGCGTGCGCGTCACGGGTGTGGTGGGCCGGGTAGAGGCAGGCTGCGGCGGGGGTGGGTGGGGGCGGTGTAGAGGATGCGGGTCCACAGGCGACCGAGCCACCACACGGTGGCGGCGACGATGTAGAGACCGGCGACGGTGCCGGTGTTGTACCGGCCGACCAGGGTGGCGGTGAGGATCGCGAACGGGACACCCATCACCAGCCGCAACCACCACCCGGACACCAACGCGGTGATCACCCCGACCCCGATCAGCACCCCACCCACCCGTTGCCCGACGCCGAGCCACACCTCCATGCCGGGCGCGTAGGTCGCGGGCAGCGACCACTGCACCAGCATCATCCCCACCGCCGCGGTCACCACCGAGGTCACCGGGAAGGCGAGGAAGTCCGACCAGCCGCCCTTTGGGGTGCGCCACTGGCGGAACGCGATCAGCGCCAGCACCATCGCGACCACCAGCATCGGCACCACCGGCACCAGCGTCCAGCGCAGGAACGCCCCCAACTCGGTGCCGATGTACTGGGAACCCACCACCGCATACATGCCCACCACGGCGACACCGAGCCAGGCGGAGGTGAGGATGCCGGTGGCGACCTGCGCCCCCGCCGACAACGGCACCCCGCTGTCGGTGCGGGCGGCCAACGTGGAACCCAGCACGGTGCCGGCGGCCAGGCAGGCGATCACGGCGAACACCGACGCCATCGCCACCTCACCCCAGTTCATGAACGCCCACTCCCGCATGAGCCCGCCATGCCACGTCGGCGTGAACAGCGCGTGTGACACCAACGCCAGCGACGCGAACCCCGGCACCCCGATCGCCACCGCCCGCCACACCGACGGCACCGGCTCCCCCACCGACGTCGCCTGCTCCGTAGTGAGGCCGCCGGCGTCGGCCGCGCCGCGGGCCGCCGCCACCACCGGATCCGGCACCAGCAGCGGTCGCAACCCGGTCTCCGCGGCCAGGACGTCGGCGACCAGCGGCATCTGCGCCGTGCCTCCGACGCACCACAGAGCGGCGATCGTGGCGGGGTCGACTTCGGCGGCGTCGACCGCGTCGCGCACCACGCCCGCCGCCCGTACCAGGGCCGGGCGGGCGGCCTGCTCTACCGCCGTGTGGTTGAGTACCACCGCCGGCCGTGAGGGCACCGGCACGGCCACCGCCGCATGCCCTGCCAGGGCGTGTTTCGCTGTGCGCAGGCTCGCCGTCAGCGCCCACCCATCCCCCACTGGCACCTTGCTGTCGGGGAGCAGGGTGGCGGTCAACGCGGCGTCGATGGCGTCACCACCGGCGTCGGGGTCGGCGAGGGTCGACAGGACCTCGAACCCGGCCGGACCGCGCCGCAGCACACTCACCTCGACACCGGCGCCCAGGTCACACACCACGACCACCGACCCCACCGGCAGCTGCACACCCGAGGCGAGGGCGTCCGAGGCCACCGCCACCGGTGCCTCCACCAGGCGTGGCTGCGCAAGGCCGGCGCGGTGGGCGGCCTGCCGCAGCCACGTCCGCCGGCGCGGCCCCCACCCCGCCGGCACCACCAGCCGCACATCCTCCACCGGCCCGCTGGCCACCGCGCGGGCCTCATCCATGACTCGCCGAAGGGTTGCCGCCACCAGGTACGCGGGTGCGACCTGCACGTCGGCCACGCTCACCTGCTCGTCGGCGGGGCCCCGGGGCCGGGGTATGAACCGCTGCGGATCGGTGGGGGCCGCCTGCCACGCCCGCTGCCCCGTCACCACCGACCCATCACCAGCCACCAGCACCGCGCTGGGCAGCCCTGGCTCGCCGTCGAACAGCAGCGGTGACCAGGACCCGTCCGGCCATGCCAGGACCGCGGTCGTCGTGGCGCTTCCACAATCGATCGCCAGCCGCGCCTGCCCCGCTCGCATACCCGACAGTCAAACATGAGGATCACATTCACGTCACGCCTCAACTACAGCGAGCAGCGAACGGGAAGGGGTGACCGTCCCGTCCTGGCGACGGCGATGAATCCCGCCAGGAGAGACCTCCGCGCGGCGCCGAACACGGTTGTCGAATACTGGCGACGCTTGGCCGAGCACGTCTCTTCAATATTGGCGTGATCCGGGCTAAGCAGATCGACCGGTCGGTGCGACGGCTCAACGACCTGGTGTTGGCGTAAGGCCAGGCCGTGGCTGTAGACGGCTGACCTGAGTACTCATCGACTGGCCGAAGATGCGCGGCAGAGGGGGTGCCAGGATTGGCGGCTGTGACGCGTTAGACCCACTCTTGCAGAGCCGCATCCGTCGCTGCCGTTAAAGGATGATCATTGCCAAGCAGTCGTTCCCGGTCGGCGAGGGCCTTCTCGAGGAGGATGATGGCCTCGGTGGTACGTCCTGCCTGTCGGTAGGAGACGGCAAGGTTGGCGCGTGCGGTGATCGTGTGGAGGTGCTCGTTTCCGAGAACCCGTACAGCGTCTGCGAGTACTTTCTCCTCAATGATGATGGCCTCGGTGGTGCGTCTTGCCTGCAGGTAGGAGGCAGCGAGATTGGCGCGTGCGGTGAGGGTGTCCGGGTGCTCGTCGCCGAGTAGCCGCTTCCGGTCGGCGAGCACCTGCTTCTCGTGGGTGATGGCCTCGGTAGTGCGTCCTGCCTGCCAGTAAGAGGCGGCAAGATTGGCGCGTGCGGTAATCGTATGGAGGTGCTCGTCGCCGAGCAGCCGCTTCCGGTCAGCGAGCACCTTCTCCTCGAGACCGATGGCCTCGGTAGTGCGTCCTGCCTGCCAGTAAGAGGCGGCAAGATTGGCGCGTGCGGTAATCGTATGGAGGTGCTCGTCGCCGAGCAGCCGCTTCCGGTCAGCGAGCACCTTCTCCTCGAGACCGATGGCCTCGGTAGTGCGTCCTGCCTGCCAGTAAGAGGCGGCAAGATTGGCGCGTGCGGTAATCGTATGGAGGTGCTCGTCGCCGAGCAGCCGACCGGCCTGTTCAGTCGTGTGGTTCCAGTAGGTGACGGCAATACCGGGCAGGCCGGCGTCGAAGTAGCTGGTGCCGGCTCGGTACAGCAACGGATGCCCGCTGGGCTGCCAGAGTAGGTCCGTGGCGAGGCTTGCCAGTGTGGTGGTGTTGGTACGCAGTGCTGCGGCCAGCTCGGGGTGGGTGTTGTCGTTCGACGGCCATAGTTGCAGTAGGGCGTTGGCTGCGGAGTGAGCGAGTCCTTGACTGGTCTCGGTGGTCTCGCGGGTGGCGCGGGCGGTCAGGGCGTGGATGCGTACGGCGCGGTTGCCGTCAATGGGTGTGTGGGTGAGCAGGCCGTAGCGATGCAGCAGCCGTAACGTCTTCCATGCCTGATCGGCGGTGACGGGCTGATCGGTGGCGTGGGCTCGGCTGTCTGACAGGTAGTCGATGAAAGCGGTGGTGGCCCAGAGCGAGTCGGGATGACCGGTGGGATCGAGAAGGGCGGCTATCGCGAGGGCGGGACGGGCCAGCCCTTCGGGGGTGGTGGTGTCGGCGGCCTCGAGGTTGAGGAGAAGAGTGACGGCCACAGGTCGGCCGTAGGCGTCAGGATCGGCGTCGGCGGGCATGAGTTCCACTAGCCGCTCCCTGCGATTGGTGTAGCGGTCTAGGTAAACCGCGCACCCTTCTTCCTGGTTGATCATGTAGGCGGCGGCGTGAGACAGCGCCAAGGGCAGGTGCCCCAGCGCCGCGGCCAGCTCGGGGGCGCTCGCATCGAGCAGATAGGGCTGGTTGGCGTCGGTGAACCGGTCGGTCAGGTATGCCACCGACTCACTCGGCGTGTACACGTCCACGTCAATTTTCTGCCGGCCGGAGCTGGCGAGCGTGGCGTCTTGCAGCCGGGTGGTGGCCAGGGTCCATCCGGTGGGCCGATGCGGCGGCCACCACCCACTCAGGTGTGCGGGGTCGGTGACGTCGTCGAGGACGATCAGCCAGGTGCGGTCGGTGGTGTGCAGCAACTCCAACAGCGCTTTGGCGTCGGCGATCGGATCGGTGCCGTCGGCACCGGGCGCATCGACCCGTGCCGCGGCGCGCGCGTAGGTGTTGATGACCTGATCGGGGCTGCTGGCCCGCACCCACATCACCAGGTCGGTACCGTGTTCGGCAGCGTCGTGGGCGAACCACGCGGCTAGTTGGGACTTCCCGACGCCCCCGCCGCCCGCTAGGAGCCGGGTGCCTAGCCCGGCGTTGGCGGATACGTCATCAGGCTGGGCCAGCACTACGTCATCGCCGCGCCGACGGGCAGCGAGGACTTTGTCCTTGAGATCCTGCCGTGGCTGGAACGCCGATGCTAGGGCAGGGGGCTGTCCCACTTGGACTGCCGACACCGGCTGCTGGATGGCAACGGGATGATGGTTGATCGTGAGATCGCCCATGATGCCGGTGTTGGCGATACCACCGTTTGCTGCGGAGGCATCACCGGATGCGGTGATGGTCGCACCCGGCGGCGGGTGGGTCGGTCCCTCGCTGGTAGTCACGGCCGGATCCCGCGCTGGATGCCGGTGTTGGCCACTGACGTAGGGCCATCGGCTGTCGCATCCCCCGAACGGATGACCTGCGCCGTACGGCTCGCCGCCGACGTACGCAATCCGGTGTTGGCCTGGCCGCCGCCGGTGGCAGTGGCCTTTCCGGAGCCTTCGACGAGGTCGGCAGCAGGCATCAACGCCTCTTGCGGTGAAGGTGGGGGCAGAAGGTACGGAGCTCCCAAGGCGACCAATGCCACGACTGCGCCGATGCTGCTGGCCAACTTGTCCGCCTCGTCGAGCCCGACGATGGCGAAATGGGCCACGAGCACCACTGCGATCCCGCTAAACAGGGCACGTCCAGTCCATACCCACCGTCGACTACAACGGGGCACAGCACCCACCCACCCCTCGCCATAAGATCAAACTACGAAGATTGTCACTATTCTATGAAGAGATCCCACCCAAAGTGATGGCAGGGCCTCCCTCTCGCGAACCCGCGAGCACCTTGGGCTCCGCCCGCTGTGTATGCAGCCCGAGCACGACACGGGCGCTGGGCATGCCAGGTTGGAGGCTGTCATCGACCCAGCGGAGTCGACGGCGCTGTGGGTCGCCGATCCGAGCCCTCGTGCACAGGCGATTTAACGCAAGCACGGCTTCGTTGCCGACGCAATCGACCGGTTCAAGGACGGTGTATGGGTGAATCCGCCTGGGCCACGTCGCGCAGGCACCGTCGCTTGTGCCGTTGCAAAAGGCGTTGAGGTAATCGGGCAGGCTGCGCGATCGCGGCTGGCCCAGCGTCGTTGTCGCTCACTGCAGGCGCGTTCGTGGCGCTACGCGGCGAGGACGTCAGGGTGGCGGGCGTTGGCGTTGCGCCAGCGCAGGTACTGGCAGCAGGTTGAACCGATGCACGAGTGGCACTCAACCCTACCTGTCTCTGCATCGTCACTACGCCGTCATCGGGCACTGTCCGGTGTCGAGAATTCGTGTCGAGGGTGTTCGACACCGGCGGGCAGGCGTTGAGTGGTGATGCGATGAGCGCGGCCCCGAACGGCCGATCGTCGGCTTCGTCCACGGAAGGAGTTCACCTCATGGATCCCGTATCCCGGTCCCTTGATGATCCGCGCAACCCCGGGCCCGTGATTAGCCAAGAGGTATCTGCGCCTTCCGGTGGGACCGCCACCTGTTGCCCCGGTGGTGCTGGTCGGTTGGTCGTCGCTTCCCCCGATCGGCGGCCAACCGACCCCGAATACGCGCTGAACTGAGGCGACGTTAGACCTGACGCAACGCATTTACCGCGATGGTCCAGGTGATTGACCGGCCGGCGCGCCCGGTCCCACGAACGCTGGAGCCCTGCGGCTCATAGGGATCTATACCCCCGAGGCCGCCCTGCGAGCCGCAGGACCAGAGGGAAGAGCGGGTCGTTCGATGGGACGACCCTGGCGGATAGGAAGAGTGACAGCAATGAGTGTCGGCACGGTAAGCGGCGAAGGCCTCCGGAACGCGATGGTCGACCAACTGGTCGCTGATCATGAGGCGAAAGGGCTGGTGATGCAGCCCGAGGTGGAGGCGGCGCTGCGGACGGTGCCTCGCGAGGTGTTCACGCCGGGCGTGGCGGTCGAGGAGGCATACCGCGGCGATAGTGCGGTGGTCACGAAGCGGCGCGGCGAGGAGACCGTCAGTTCGGTGTCGGCGCCGTGGTTGATCGCGGAGATGCTAGGTCAGGCGGTCGACGCTCTCGATGACGGGTTGGCGGGCCGGCATGTGTTGGAGATCGGCTCGGGTGGCTACAACGCGTCTCTGCTGCGCGAGTTAGTCGGTGAGTCGGGGTCGGTGACGAGCGTGGACATCGACCCGGAGGTGACCGAGCGTGCGGTGGCGTGTCTGACGGCGGCGGGGTACGGCGACGTCACCGTGGTGTGCGCCGACGCCGAGCAGCCGCTGGTTCCGGATCCCTGCTTCGACCTGATCATCGTGACCGTTGGTGCGTGGGACATCCCGGCGGCGTGGACCGGTCAGCTGGTCGAGGGCGGCGTGTTGGTGGTGCCGTTGCGGACGTTCGGGATGACCCGGTCGTGGGCGCTGCGTCGTGGCGGTGACCGGCTGGTCAGCCTCAGCCAGCGCCTGTGTGGGTTCGTGGCGATGCAAGGCGCCGGAGCCCATGACGTGCGGTACATCGACGTCGCCGACGGTGTGCATCTGCGGCTGGATGAGGGTCAGCAGGTCAGCCCGAACCTGGTGGGTGGGCTGTTGTCGCGGCCGCGGGAGCAGGCGTGGGCGGGAGTGAGTTTGCCGCCTCGGACGGTCCTGGCTGATCTGGACTTGTGGCTGGCGGCGCGTCTTGCCGCCGAGGTGGATCAGTTCGTGGTGCTTGCGGCGCAGCAGGAGGCCGTCGACGCCGGCGTCGTCGCTCCGGCGTGGCGGTTCGGCACGCCCGCAGGCTTGCATGGGGGCACGTTCGTCTACCGGTCGGCGCTGCGCTGGACCGATGACATGTTCGACCTTGGCGCGTGTGCCCACGGACCGGACGCCGCCGGCGCGGCAGGGCGGATGGTGGCGCACATGCGGGCGTGGGTGGACGGCGGCGAACCGGCTCCGGTGCTGCACGTGCTGCCCGCACGGACTCCCGACGGCGACCTGCCGGCCGGGACGGTGCTGGACAAGCGGCACAGCCGCCTCGTCCTCACCTTCACCCCCGCATAGGAAGGCACAGCGAGTGGAGACCACGGACCTCGACGAGTTCGACCTGGACATCACGCTGGTGGACGCCGGCCCCGCCGCCGGTGGGTACGCCACCAGCACCGACGACAACTGCGGCTCCGGTAACACGGGCTCCAACGCCTGCTCCGGCGGCAGCAAGTAACCCCTGTCCGCACCCTCTGTCGGGGCCCGGTGTCCGCCGACACCGGGCCCCTTCCCCTTGTTTTCGGTGGTGCAGCGTGTTTCCTGCGGCTGGTGCGGCGTTGATCCGAGTCGCCGCCTACCCGAGCGGTCTGACCCTGCCCGCGTGGCCCGACCTGACCGCGCAGCGACCGGAGCAGTGGCGGCAGTGGCTGACCAGTGTGTGGGCGCTGCCGGGGTTCGCGGAGGCCGTCGCCTGCGCCTCCCCGCACCTGTGCGAGCAGGTCACCCGGGCGGTGACCGGCGAGCCTGCTGATCCGGATCGGTTGCGGCGCCTCGTTGAGTCGATGGTGCGGTATGTGCTGCGGTGGACCGGCCGGGCGACACCGTTCGGCACCTTTGCCGGGGTAGCCCCGGTCGACTTCGGTGCCCGGGCGTCGGTTCGCTGCGGCGAGGCGCACCGGAGGGTCGTCCGGCCGGACGGGCGGTTCATCGCCGCGCACACCGCCCGGGTCGAGCAGGACCTGAGGGTGCTGCGCGGTGTGGCGGTGGTGACGAACGCGGTGGGCTACCAGCGCGGTGAGGTGTGGGTGCTGCCCTGCGCCCGCGCCGACGGCGACCGCCGGTGGGACGTCGAGGTCCGCCTGACCGGGCCGGTGCGGGCGGCACTGCACGCGGCGGATTCCCCGATCGCGTTCGGTGACCTTGCCACCAAGGTCGCCGGGCCGGAGCCGGCCAGGATCGGCGCGGCCGAGCGCATGCTGGGTTCGCTGGTCGGTGCTGGGGTGTTGCTGTCGGCGGTGCGGCCGGCGATGACCGTCACCGACCCCGCCGCTCACCTGGCCCGCCACGCCCCGCTACCCAACCCCGGCGATCAGGTCGCGGTGGATCTGCGTGTCGATGTGTCGGTGACGCTGCCGCCGGCGGTGCTGCGGGAGGCCGGCCGGGCTGCGGCGACGCTGACGACGGTCGCGCCGCGGATGCGGGGGTGGGTGGAGTACCACCGGGCGTTCATCCAGCGGTGGGGTCCGGGTGCGGCCGTGCCGGTGCGCGAGGTGCTGACCGTGCTGGGCTTTCCCGCCGGCTACCGCGGCTCCACTCGGCGCGCACCGGCGCTGGTCACCGGTCGGGACCGGCTGCTCGGGCAGCTGGCCCAGCAGTCGGCGCTGGACGGCGGCGCGGAGGTGATCCTCGATGACGCCCTGATCGGCCGCCTCCGGGACGGCGATGATCGGCCGCCGGTCCCGCACACCGAGCTGCGGTTCACCCTCGCCGCCGCAACCCCGCAAGACGTGGATCGAGGCAGGTTCGCGTTGACGGTGCTCAGCGGATCCCGTCACGCCGGGGTGTCCGCCGGCCGGTTCCTGCACCTGCTCACCCCCGCCGAACGGGCCTGTTTCCAGGACGTCTACCGGAACCTGCCGACGGTCCTGCCCGGCGCGGTCGCGGTGCAGGTGTCCGGGCCGCCGCTGGACGCTCACCTGGCTGCGGTTGCCCGCACTGCCGAGGTGTTGCCCGTCCTGCCCGTCGGCGATTTCCATCCTGACCCGCCGTTCACGGTGACGGACCTGGCGGTGACCGGCGACGGACAGCGGCTGTGGCTGGTGTCGCGCCTCAGCGGGCGGCCGGTCGAGCCGCTGCTGCTCAACAGTGTGCTGCTCCCGGGTCTGCAGCAGCCGCTGGTGCGGTTCCTGACCGAGATTGGGACCGCGTGGGCGGCACCGTGCGGCAGATTCGACTGGGGACACGCCGCCGATCTGCCGTTCCTGCCCCGCGTGCGACGCGGACGCAGCATCCTGCATCCCGCCCGCTGGCTCATCGACCAGTCGGTTCTCCCTCGGGGTGTGGCGTGGCCGCGGTGGCGTGATGCCTGGCAGCGGTGGCGCGAACGCCGCCAGCTGTCAGACGAGATCCTGGTCGGCGCCGACGACGTGCAGCTGCGCCTGGACCTGAACGACAACGCCCACCTGGCGGTGCTACGCGGGCACCTGCAGCGGCAGGCTCGCACGGTCGTCACCGAGGCCCCGGGACCAGCCGGCTGGATCGACAACCGGCCTGCCGAACTGCTGCTCACCCTCACCCACACCCCACCGGCCAGTCCGCCTCGACCTGCCCGGGAGGCGTGCACGGTGCGGCATCGGCCCGGGCAGTCGTCGTGGCTGGAGGGCCACCTGTCCGGGCGGGTCGACGACATCGTCATCGACCTCGCCCGCCGGACCGCGCCGCTGCTGCCGGCGGGCTGGTGGTTCCTGCGCTACCCCGACCCGGAACCTCACCTGCGGCTGCGCATCCCCCTGGGCGACGCAGGCCAGTTCACTGTCACCGCCAGGACCCTCGCCGAATGGGTGCAGCGGTTGGAGGGCGACGGTGTGGTGCACGACTACAGCCTGCACACCTACCGGCCCGAAACCCGCCATGGCACCGGACACACCCTCACGGCTGCGGAGGCGGTGTTCGCCGCCGACTCCCGCACTGTCCTGCGGCGGCTGACCGGTGACCGGCAGGCCCGCACCGCCGCCGGCATGATCGCCATCGTCGACGCGTTCACCGGTCACGGGCTGCGCTGGCTCGCCGACCACGTCCCCCACCACCGCGGCTCACGCCTCGACCCCGCCCAGCTCGACCTCGCCCGCACCCCGCACCGCGACGGCGACCTGGCAGCAGCAGTCGCCGCCTACCGGGATCTGGCCGCCGTCGACGGTCTCGACCTCGACCAGGTGCTGGCCGACCTGCTGCACCTGCACCACGCCCGCATGATCGGCGTCGACCTCGCCTCCGAACGGCACTGCCTGCGCCTGGCCCGCACCATCGCCCGCACCCGACCGGCACCGGCATGACCACCGGGCAGTCCCTCGCCGACGGCGCGGCCGGCGTCGCCCTGCTGCACCTGGAAACCGGCAACCGGGCCGCCGCGTACGCCGCCCTGCGCAAGGCCACCGCCCACGGCGTCAGCATCGCCGCCGGCGCCAGCCTCTTCTACGGCGCCCCCGCCCTCGCCTTCGTCCTCGCCACCTGCCACGAACCCGGCCTCACCCGCGCACGAACAATCGCCGCCACGGGCACCGCCACCGTCACCCACCGGCGGCTGCAGACGGCGCACCGCCGCATCGACTCCCGCCAGCAGCCCCACTACGCCGAGTACGACCTCATCCGCGGCCTGACCGGCCTCGGCGTCGTCCTACGCCGCCTCGGCGACCACGTCCTGCTCCGCCACGTCCTGGACTATCTGGTCCGGCTCACCGAACCCGTCGGTGACCTGCCCGGCTGGTGGTGCGCCAACGGACCCCACCGCCACCAGCCACCCCCACCAGGAGGGCACGCCAACCACGGCATCGCCCACGGCATCACCGGCCCCCTCGCGCTGCTCGCCCTCACCCACCGCGACGGCATCACCGTCGACGGACACACCACTGCGATCACCCGCATCTGCCGGTGGCTGGACACCTGGCAACAGCACACCGAAACCGGCATCTGGTGGCCGCAAACCCTCACCCTCGACGACCTGCACCGCGGCGTACCGGCCCCACACCAGCCGGGGCGCCCGTCCTGGTGCTACGGCACACCCGGCATCGCCCGTGCCCACCAACTGGCCGCCCTCGCCCTGCACGACACCACCCGCCAACGCCTCGCCGAAACCGCGTTCACCACCTGCGTCACCGACCCCGCACAACTGCGGCGGCTCACCGACCGCAGCCTCTGCCACGGCACCGCTGGCCTGCTGGCCACCGGCCGACGCATCGCCGCCGACGCCCTCACCCCCACACCCCTCACGGACCTGGCACGCCTGCACCAGAACGCCGCGCCCGTCGCCGACGAACCTGCCGGGTTTCTCGACGGCACCACCGGCTGCCGCCTCACCACCGCCGCGACCACCGCCACCGGGTGGGACGCCTGCCTCCTGCTCACCTGAAAGGGGCCCCGCCATGAGTCGAACCGCCTGGCAGCACGTGACCATCAGCTACCCCGGCCGCAGCCGCCACGACCGCGAACAGCAGGCGGTAACGCACCTCAGCCGCGTACTACCCGCCGCCGAAACCGCCGGCCTGATCAGCGCTTGGTGGTTCATCCGCAAAGGACCGTGGCGCATCCGCTACCTACCCACCACGCCCACCGGCCCTCAGCCGCTGATCGAGCTGCTCACCGAGGGATGCGCCTGGAGCGGCGACATCTACGAACCCGAAATCCACACCTTCGGCGGCCCCCAGGGGATGGACACCGCCCACACGCTGTTCCACCACGACAGCCGTCACCTGCTCACCTACCTCCACGACCAGCCCACCGACCGGCGGGAACGCTCCCTGGTCCTGTGCACCGCACTCATGCGCGCCGCCGGGCTCGACCTCAACGAACAAGGCGACGTCTGGGCACGCCTCGCCCACCGCCGCACCGCACAACCCCACCAACGGCCCGCACCCGACGCCGATACCTGGGAGTCGTTCACGGGCAAGGTCCGTCACCTGCTCCTCGGCACCGCCCGCACACCCGGCGACTGGCAGGCCGCCTTCGAGACCACCGGCACAGCCCTGCACCGCCTACGCGAAACGGGAAAGCTCACCCGCGGTGTGCGCGCGGTCATCGCCGAACACGTGATCTTCCACTGGAACAGGATCGGGATACCCGCCACCACCCAGTCCACGCTCGCCCACGCCGCCACCGAAGCCATCTTCGGCGTCCCTCCGGTGCCCGCGGGTGAGCACTGGCCGGGCCAGGTCAAGGGGCCGCTGCCTCCCGCGACGCCGTCAGCAGACTTCGAGGCACCTGGTGGCGACGTGTCTGCCTCAGCGAGTGCTCAGCACGGTGAGGCGAGCCAGCCGATGTCGACTGCGATTCGTTAGTGTCGGCTTGCCGTGCGTCGAACACTGCCGCCGCGCCCGGGGCGACAGTCTCCAGATGGGTAGGCAGCTCATGATCGACCGCCAGCAGCTCCAGGAAGCGCGGCAGGAGCTCGGCCGCAAGCTCGCCAGCTGGCGTAAGGCACGCCAACTCATCCAGAGTGATCTCGCACGGCAGGTCCGCAGCAGCCGCAGCACCGTTGCCATGGTCGAGCGCGGCCATCAGGTGGTGGACCGGGTCTTCTGGCGGCAATGCGAGTCACTCCTCAACGCCCAAGGCGAACTCATCGCCGCCTATGACACCTACCGCCGACTCGAGACCAGACACCGTACCGAGAAGGCCGAGGCCGCACGCCGCGCACGCTGGGTAACGGCGATGGACGGAGGAACGATGGCCGACGACCCCGACGCTGACCTCCTAGACGGGGGCGCGCCGGCACGCGACGATCATCGCGTCGACACAACCGGCGTCGACATGCAGCGGCGCAGTCTGTTGGCGTCGATCGCCGGTGTCGTCGCCGGTTCCGGGCTGCTGGGCCTGACGGTGAGTGGGGTGGGTCGGCGCGTCGGTGCTAGTGACGTCGCCCGCATTGAAGCCGTCACCACGCTGTACCGATCGGTCGACTACGAGATCGGCGGCGGCGCGTTGTGTGCCGAGGTCGGCCGCTTCGCCGAAGCCACCTCCGTCCTGCTCCACCAAGCCGACGCGGGCCGATGGGCCAGCAGCCTCGCCACGGCGGTTGCCGGTGCCCGGCAGCTGGCCGGCTGGACCGCGTTCGACGCCGGGCGACACAGCGACGCCGGTCGCCACTGGCTCGCCGCCGAACGCACCGCCGTCACCGTGGGCGACCGACAACTCGCCGCGCGGATCCGCTACTGCCAGGCTCGCCAGTTCCAGCACCTGCGCCACAACCACGACGCCCTCGCCACCATCCGCCTCGCCTACGACGCCTTGGGCTCCGACGCCACACCCGCCCTGCTGGCCATGCTGCGCGGCACCGAGGCCGCCTCCCTGGCCGCAGTCGGCGAGCACTCCGCCGCGACCACCGCCCTGCAGCACGCCCGCAGCCACTTCGAGGACATCGATCCCGACCAGGAGCCAGCCTGGATGCGCTTCTACGAGCGCGGCGAACTACTCGCCCAGTACGGCCGGGTGCACCGCGACCTCGCCCGCCACGACCACCGCCACGCCGATACCGCCGTGGAATGGACCCAAGCTGCGATCAGCACGTTCGGCCCGCAGAATGTGCGCAGCACGGTGCTCAACAAGATCGGTCTGTGCAGCGCGCTCGCTCCTGCCGGCGAACCGGACCAGGCCATCGCCGTCGGCACCGACGTGATCCACCACGAACGGCACCTGACCTCGCGACGAGTCCGAGACCGCGTCCGCAACCTCTCCCGCGACATCCCCCCGGACACCCGCCACAGCCGTCTCGCCGACTTCCGACACACCATCACCCGCATTCCCCCGCCGGCCGCATGACCAACGGCACGAACAACCCCGAGCCCGGCGGCCGATACGGCGAAGCCACCATGCGGCAGGCCGCACAGCACATAGCGGCACGACTCGGCGTCGACAGCGACAATCTGCGGCTGCTGCGGCTGACCAACAACGCCGTGTTCGCCATCCCCGACGCTGGCATCGTCATCCGGATCACCCGCTCCCGACGCCTCCACGACCGGGTCGTCAAGGTAGCCGCCCTCGGCCGCTGGTTCGCCCAGATCGACGCACCCACCATCCGACTCGCCCCCGGCCACGAACAACCGATCGCGGTCAACGGGCTTCACGCCACCATCTGGACCTACCTGCCGCCCCAACCGCCCGCACCGGAGGTGACCGACCTCGGCGCAGTGCTACGCCTCTTCCACCAACTCGAACCTGCCGACCTGCCACTCCCGGTATGGAACCCGGTCGGTGACGCCCGCGCCCGCCTCACCGACGCCGAGGCCCTGTCCGACTCCGACCGTCAGTTCCTCCTCGACTGGTGCGACCGACTCGACCCCCAGATCGCTGAGCTCCACCAGCAGACACCAGCCCGGCTGGTCCACGGTGACGCTCACGTCGGGAACCTGCTCCGTCGCCACGACGGCCGCCCCGTGCTGTGCGACTTCGACGCCACCTGCCTTGGCCCCTGGCAGGCGGACCTCGTCGCCGTCCCTGTCGGTGAAGTCCGCTTCCGCCGCCCCGGCGCCCACCAGCGCCTCGCCGCCGCCTACGGATACGACGTCACCACCGACCCAGCGTGGCCGCTCCTCAGGGACGCCCGGGAACTGAAGATGGTCGTCGCCGCCGTCCCGCTCCTCGCCTCAGGACCACACGTCGCACGCGAGTTCGCGGTCCGACTACGGTCCATCCAACAACGCAATGACACCGCACGCTGGACCCCGTTCGCCGACCTATAGCCCATCCCAGGCTAGGACGACCGGATCGAACCAGATGCGCTGGGCGCGGGACGCCTCCCGTCGACAAGCCGTCCCCAACAGGCTCGCCGCATCACCACGATCGCCGTACATCTTGGAGGAGTTCCGGTGCCCTCGACCTCGACAACGTCCGCACCCAAGGTGGTCGTGTTCGGCCTCGGCGGCACCATCGCCATGACCAGCAACACCGGCGGCGCGGTCAGCCCCACCCTGTCCACCCAGCAGCTCGTCGACGCCGTGCCCGGGCTCGCCGACGCGGGCATCGACATCGAGGTGGTCGACTTCCGGCGCCGTCCCGGCGCGTCCCTGACCATCGCCGACCTCACCGAACTCGCGGCCGCCGCAGCCGACGCCTTCGCTGGCGGTGCGGATGGGGTTGTGGTCACCCAGGGCACCGACACGATCGAGGAAACCGCCTACCTGCTCGACCTGCTCCACCACCGGCCCGAACCCCTCGTGGTCACCGGCGCGATGCGCAACCCCACCCTCGCCGGCGCCGACGGACCCGCCAACATCCTCGCCGCCCTCCACACCGCCGCCTCACCCCACACCCGGAACCACGGCTGTCTCGTCGTCTTCGCCGACGAGATCCACGCCGCCCGCTGGGTCACCAAAACCCACTCCACCAGCGCCGTCACCTTTCGCTCACCCGACACCGGCCCCCTCGGCTACGTCCTGGAAGGCACCGTACGGATGCTGACCCGACTGCCGTACCGGCTGACCGTCCCCCCGCCGAACCCCACCACCCAGACGGGCGTCGCCCTGCACACGGTCACCCTCGACGACGACCCGACCGTCCTCGACGCCATCGGCGCTCTCGTTGACGGGCTCGTCGTCGCCGGCTTCGGCGTCGGCCACGTCCCCGAACCCCTCATCGGCACCCTCACCACCCTCGCCGCACGCATCCCCGTCGTCCTCGCCTCTCGCACCCCCGCCGGGCCCACCCTCACCCAGACCTACGGCTTCCCCGGCTCCGAACAGGACCTCATCGCACGCGGCCTCATCCCCGCCGGCTGGCTACACCCCTACAAAGCCCGCATCCTGCTGCACACCCTCCTCGCGGCGGCCGCGAAACCCGAGGACATCGCCACCGCGA
Source organism: Verrucosispora sp. WMMC514 (assembly GCF_027497295.1). Classification (NCBI taxonomy): domain Bacteria; kingdom Bacillati; phylum Actinomycetota; class Actinomycetes; order Micromonosporales; family Micromonosporaceae; genus Micromonospora; species Verrucosispora sp. WMMC514. Next base: position 2,439,391 of record NZ_CP114906.1, read on the forward strand.
TCACCACCGCCGGCGGACTTACCGACCCCACCGCCTGGCCCTGGCCCACCACTGTCCACCAGCCCACGGGAACGAGCACGACGGATGCATAGCCACGACCTCACCCTGGCCGCATGATCGGCGTCGTCTTCGACCACGGCGACGACTTCTTCACCGCACTCACCGACGCCTGCCACACCCACGGCATCCGCCAGGGCTACATCCCCATGTTCATCGCCGGCGTGTCCACCACGAAGATCGTCGGCACCTGCCAAAGACTCGACAACCCCGACGCCCCCGTCTGGTCACACGTCGACCTCACCAACATCGAAGCCCTCGGCGGCGGCACCATCGCCTGGACGACACCACCCAAACGATCACCCCCCACATCCACATCACCGTCGGCCTGAAGGAACACAGCGCCACCGCCCACACCAGCCACCTCCTCGACGCCACCGTCCAGTTCCTCACCGAGATGCTCATCATCGAGATCACCTCACCCACGATGTACCGACACCCGAACACCGACCTGTACGACGTGCCGCAACTGAAGTTCGCCCAAGGGTGACGACACCGAGCCGGGGTTGGCCCCTCAGCTCCCCTCGATGGATCGGCGGTTGACGGCAGCGGGTAGGCCGCTGGATGTTACTGATTCACGGGCGGTGAGTGCCGTACTCGCGTGACCGCCGCACAGCGGTTCGGAGCCGCGTGCGCACACGGCGGCGGCGGGCTGGGTGGCGAAGTCCTCGGCAACGGGATGACAGACCTCGACGCCAGGATGGATCCTTTCTTGACTACCGTGCGGCCGCCCTCGCCTAATCTGATCGGCCCAGCGCGCCGCCAGCGTCGGACCCAAGCTACGGCTCCTGGTGGTCGCGGCTTGCACGGCTGGCAGAGGTCGGCCAACTGGGGTGAAACAACCCGGCTGATGGCTCATGCGTAACCAGCCCGGGTGACTGTAACGTCACGGTCACTAAAGAGCATGTGTGCATTGTGGAGCTGCGGAGGCGGGGATGAGCAGCAGGTCGATTCAGGTGGAATTGCCGACGGGTGAGGTCATCTGGGCGATGGTCGCCGTTGATGGTGCGGCGAACGTCGCGGCCAACACGCTGCGTCGGTTGGACATCGAGGACCTGCGTCGTACGGTGCGAGGTGTCTCGGCATGCTTGCGAGAGGCTGTCGATGAGCTGGTTCCGGATGAGTTGCAGGTGGAGTTTGGTCTGGAGCTTGCCCTGAAGGCGGGCAGATTGACGAGTGTGCTGGCGGAGGCGGGAGCCACCGCGAGTGTCAAGGTCACGCTGACCTGGAAAGGGCAGGCTGACCATGCAGCGATCGGTCCGGCATCCGCAACAACCTGATTGGTAGCTGGCAGTGACCGATCGAGATAGCGGGCTCCGTGATCTTGCCGCTGACTGCTGCGTACGGGTCGGGGTCGACGTCGGGGAGGGATCGGAGCAGGGCGGCTCGGGCACGTGGATCGCTCCTGGTGCGGTGTTGACCTGTGCGCACGTCGTTCCGGATGTGGGCATGAAGGTCGAGGTCGGTTGGCATGGGCAGGTGCTGACGGGGACAGTCACCGACCGTACGCCGCAAGACGGGTACGGCAACCTGTGGCCCTATCCTGACCTGGCGATCATCCAGGTGACAGAGCCACCAAGTCATCCCTGCGCCTGGCTTTCCGAGGCACCACCGACCGGCGATCTGCTGGTGCTCGGCCATTCGGCCACCCTCGGCGAAGGACTACGGCTGCGAGCGGCCGACGCTCACCTGGGTGGGTGGCACGAGTTCGGCAATGGCCGTCTGTGGCAGTTCGCGGGTTTAGAGGTCGTGCCTGGAATGTCCGGCGGCCCGGTACTCGACCTAGACGTGGGCGCGGTGTGTGGGATCGTCACCACCACCGTAGGTGAGGGCGCCGACCGCGGCGGCTATCTCGTCCCCATCGACGCACTACGCCAGCTGCCTGCTCAGCCGGGGCAACACCGCCGACATGACCTGCTGGCGGCGCACGACCGATTCCATCATCGACGTCCAGCGTGGCCACGGCACCGCGGACGGGCAGTTGACCGTCTCGTCCTGCCAACCGAGGAAGCCCAGTTCCTCGGCCTAGTGGCCGAACTAGCTCCACCCACCCAGGATGGGCTGCTACGGATATACGGGCGCTTCTGCGCGGACAACCGCCCTCCGGCCAATCTATTGACAGCGTATCGAGATCTGCTTTATGCCCTGTTGGACAACGCAGGTCCACCCGCGCAGGTCGTTTGGTCTGTGGTGGAGATGGCGCACCACCTGGTCCGCGCAGCACCGCAGACAGTGCGGCAGGAGTTGCATGACTGGATCACCGCGTTCGCCGCCCGTCACCGACAAATAGAGCAGTTGCAGTCGCTACGTCAAACCATGGCCTTCATCGAAGGCCACGGGGGTGTCGTATCCATACAGATCGTGCCGGGCAGCGCTCAAGCGCAACGGTTCCGGCTTACAGTGACAGTGCAGGACACTGCACGTGGTCACCAGGTGTTCTACCAGGATCCCGACGCTGTGCACACTTTGACCGACGTCATGCAAGCAGTCAGCGAGCAACTGCGGTACGCGCTGTCCTGGCTGGGCGGCAGCCCTTTAATCGAGTTTGTGGTGCCGGTGGAGCTGTTCGATGAGCCCTTTGACGAACTGACACCGACCAGGCCCTACTTGACCCTGGGACGCAAGTACCGGACCGTGCTGCGTGATTACGACCGCCAAGCCGACGAGCTCACCTGGCATGACTGGCAGCGACGTTGGCACGCGACGTCCACCAGCCCAGTAGACGTCCGCTGGATTACTTGCCGTGAACACCTTTCGCAGATCGAGTTCTCCGCCGAACTCGAACAGCGGCCGCAGACCAGCGTCATCGCGCTGACCCGGCAGCCCTCCTCGTACGCCCCAGCCATCGACATGCTGCGGGTGGCATTGGAGTCTGGTCTGCCGATCGGGCTGTGGCGACGCGGCGCCTGTCCCGAACACGACCATGCTGCCGCCCACCCGGACTGCACGGGGCAGCGCTTTTACGAGGCGTCGCGCGCCATCCTGACCGACGGCGAGGTCAGCGACCTCCCGGAGGCGGTCCGCCTGTTACGTAACCGGATTGCCAGCCAGTGTCCCGATCCCACCGACCGCGATTGTCACGGTGTGGTGCTGCTCTACGACGATCCAACCCGGACGATCTGCCCACTGGCACCCATCCGACAACCGCCCTATCAACCCTTGGAGCCCTCGCCATGACGGGACAGATCTTCCGCGGCAACGGCGAGCCCCACGACTGGGACATGCCGCCAGCGCCGCCGTGGCGCCAGTTCAGGGGTCAGCCGATAGTGGAACACCCCTACCACGACAATTGGGCCGCCGACTATCCCAACGAGCTGGAACGCGCCCGCACCTACCAGGCCCACGGCCGAGAGATCGAGCTGGTCAACGTCGCGCTCCTGCTCCGACGTCCCCTGCTGGTCACCGGCCGGCCAGGCACCGGTAAGTCCGCCCTCGCCTACGCCATAGCCCACGAACTGAAACTGTCCCCTGTTCTCCGCTGGCCGATCACCAGCCGGAGCACCCTGCAGGACGGTCTGTACCGTTACGACGCAATCGCCCGCCTGCAGGACGCCAACCTCCAGCCTGGCCAGTCGCCCGCCAGTATTGGCCGCTACCTGCAACTCGGCCCGCTCGGCGCCGCTCTGCTTCCCTACGAACGCCCCCGTGTCCTGCTCATCGACGAGATCGACAAAAGCGACGTCGACCTGCCCAACGATCTACTCAACGTGCTCGAAGAAGGCGAGTTCCGGATTCCGGAGCTGGTCCGCATCGCCGACACCGACAACGAGGTTGAAGTCGGCATAGAACACGCCAGCGCCCCAGTGCGCATCAACCACGGCACCGTACGTTGCCGGGCCTTCCCGATCGTCGTCATGACCAGCAACGGCGAGCGGGACTTCCCACCCGCCTTCCTTCGCCGATGCGTTCGACTGGACATCACCGAACCCGATCACCAACATCTGGAAGCGATCGTGCGCTCCCACCTCGGCGCAGAGGCCCTCGCCGCGAGCACCGACATCGTCAATCGCTTCCTTCAACAGCGCACCACGGGAGAGCTGGCCACCGACCAACTCCTCAATGCCATCTTCGTGACCATGCACAGCGACGTCACGCACGCTAATGACCGCAGCGAACTGGCCGACCTGATCCTGCGACACCTCAACGTTCCCGACTGACCGTCATGTCCATCCACCGTCTCTCCCAGCTGCTGCACCGGGCTGATATCCAGCCCACCGCGCGGGAACTCGCTGAAGCTATCTGGCTGGCCGAGCACCTGACCGCTCCACCACTGACCACCGACGCCCGGCTAGTCAGGCAGCCGCCTCCAGTCTCACCCGACAGCACAGTCGCTGACGCAGCACCGGCCGATACGGCTGCCCAACAGCCACCGGTCCCGCTAGCCACCGCCGCGACGACATCTGGTACCCCGCTGCGGGGCCACCCTGTCCGGATACCGGCCTTGCCTGGAATTCTCCGCCGGCCGGAGGTCCTACGCGCACTACGGCCCCTGCGCCGCTACAGGCCTTCCCGTCACCGCCGGATCCTCGACGAAGACGCCACCGCCACCTTCATTGCGCGCACCGGCGTGCGAGCACCGGTGCTGCGCCCGGAACCCGAACGCTGGTTCGATGTTGTTCTGGCCGTCGACGCCGCACCAGCCATGCGGCTATGGCGCCCGATGATCAACGATTTGCGCGCCGTGCTAACCCGGACCGGCGCCTTCCGTGACATCCAAACATGGTGGCTGACCACCACAACCGACCGCGTCGCCCTACAACCTCGCCTAGGCGCCGCCGCCCGCAGTCATCGCGAACTGATCGACCCAGCGCGCCGCCGACTGTTCATTGTCCTCACCGACGGATCTGCCAATGCCTGGCATGCCGGTGAAGCCACAGCAGCCCTCACCGACTGGGCACGTACGGGCCCTGTCGCCGTCCTGCACGCCCTACCCGAAGCCATGTGGAACCGTACCGGCCTCCCCTGCCTACCTGCACGACTGAGCACACGGACATCGGGCACCCCCAACATCGAATGGCGAGTTGCCTACCGTCGCCGACGCGCCACCAACCACACGCCGATTCCAGTCCTCCGAGTTGAGTCGACCGGCCTCGCCTCCTGGGCACGCCTCGTCGCCGGCCCCGCGTCCGACCTGTCACTCGCCGTCGCCGCACCGCCACCGGCTAACCCTAACCCTAACCCTAAACGCAATTCGGACAACAACCAGCAGCTAATGGCAAGGTTCCTCGCCAACGCCTCCCCGGCGGCCCACCAACTCGCGATCTGCCTCTCCGCCGTACCATTGACCCTGCCGATCATGCGGCTCGTCCAACACCTAGTCCTGCCCACCGCTGACCCCTCTGCACTCGCCGAAGTCATCCTCGGCGGGCTGCTGACACAGACCGGCGACGACACATTCACATTTCCACCTGACATCCGACACGCCCTACACGGCCAGCTCCGCCCCAGCGAGAAACTCCTCGTCCACACCGTCATTTCGAACTACATCGCCCAACACACCGGCACCTCGAAAGCCAGCTTTCCCGCTCTCGTCGGAATGGGCGGCCCCATTGAGTTAGAAGCCGAAACCTTCGCTACCCTTGACCCCGCGGCGATCAACGAGCTGGGCCTATCCCCGGCACCTACCGCGCAGGACGAGTCTCCGTCGTCCCAAGACGGAGACTACGAGGTGCAGCCGAGCCAGTCACTCGTGACACCGCAGCACCAGTCGAGCGGATCGGCGGTGCCGGTACACCTCGACCGTGAGGCAGAAACCCCCGTTTCAACAAGTGAAGGTGGCACCCTTTACTTCTTCCTCAGCTACGCCAGAGGCGACGAGGACGCACTCGTCCAACGCTTCTTCGAGGATCTCAGTGCAGATGTGCGGCTGACCGCCGGTCTATCCCGAGACGAACGGGTCGGGTTCATCGACCGGACCATGCTGCCCGGCGAGCGGTGGCCGCAGGAGCTGGTCGAGGCGCTCGGTAGCTGCCGGTCCTTTGTTGCGCTGATGACACCCAGGTACTTCCAGAGCCGGGTGTGCGGGCAGGAGTGGCAGCTCTTCGCCGAGCGCACCGCCCGGTTCGAAAGCCAGGGGCGGGTGGACGCCTCGCTGATCAAGCCGCTGATGTGGATTCCCGCACAGCCGGACCGGATCCACCCGGTGGCCCACCCGTTGCAGTACTACTCCGACAGTCTCGGTGACCTCTACCGGCGCCTCGGGATCCGGCAGCTGATGCGCCTGCAACGGCACAGGGACGACTACCTTACCTTCGTGTTCGAGCTGGCCAGCCAGATCGTGGCCAGCGTGGAGGCCAATACCCTGCCGGTACGCGCAGTCGACTATCAGTCCGTCGAGAGCGCCTTCCACCGGAAGAACGTCCCACACGAAGCTGTCTCAGGCGTCCCCGCCGGCGGGGACGCCACCGACCCGATGCTCGTGCACTTCGTCGTGGCCGCGTCCAACCGGGACGAGATGCGCGTGATACGCCAGCACGTCACGGTGTACGGCGACGACGCGTTGCAGTGGGCACCGTACCGACCAACGATGCCGGAGCCGCTCATCGACTACGCCCGCGAGATCGCCGCCGACCACAGCTACCAGTCCACAGTGGTGAAGATGGACCAGCTTTCGCACAGCGCCGAGCTGGCCGCCCGCTACAACCAGATCCTGGTGCTGATCGTCGACGCCTGGATGACCCGCCTGCCAGAACGATGGCAGGCGCTTGGCGAACTGACGACGATCCTGCGTAGAGCCGGCGTCATCACTGCGGTCCTCGTGCCTAGCAGTCGCGATGACCCGGAGACCCGCGAGCACTGGCAGACGCTCTCCCGCGCCTGCCGCGGGATCTTCAACGAGTTCACCTCGGACGACGGGCTTTACCGGTCGAACATCATCACCCACCGGGCCTTCGAAGAAGAACTTTCAGAGGTACTGGATGTCGCCCGGAACCGAATCTTTAGCCTGCAACGGCTCCCTAAACCGTCGCAGGATCCTGCGGTTCCCTTCGTAGCGTGGAGGCCAGAACATGAGGAGTAGAGGTTCATGGCTGAGACGAGACGCCTGTCCGATCCGGAGTTCAGCGCGGGTGCGGGTGCGTATCGTACGGGAACCGGGAAATCGTTCGCGCAGGTCGCGCCGACCTGGGCATCAACAACGGCTCCAATCCATCAGATCTGCTACCCAGCAACCGCATGATCTACGAACCTTCACGTCGCACCATCCGAATTCGTGCGTCGAGCACTCTCCCCGGCTGGGAAGCTGTCCGGATGGCCCTCAGTTTGTGATCCGTCCGCACCGCTGCCGTGTCGAGCCTGTTTCCAACACACCGCCGTAGACGCCTCGCGCACGAGTCGCTACCGGTTGCACACGGCGCGCTTGTCTTGGAACGCCAGAGAGACTGCGGCGGTTACACGAGGCCCATGTTGACGTAGCAAGTGCAGGACAGGTTATTGTGCTCGAACCTTCGTAGGATTGTTTGTTCGAGAGGAATGTGCCAGACGTGGCGAAGCAGATTATTCATAAGCTGGTCGATGACTTGGATGGCGGAGACGCGGACGAGACCGTCAAGTTCGCTCTCGATGGTGTGCAGTACGAAATCGACCTCTCGGATGGCAACGCGGCGAGGTTGCGTGAGGTGTTCGCTCCGTACGTTGCCCATGGCACGAAGGTTGGTCGCGGCGGCATGGTCGTGGGTGGTCGTGCCGCTCGTGGTCAAGGCTCTGCCGGGGTCGACCGCGAGCAGAACAAGGCCATCCGGGCGTGGGCCAAGAAGGCGGGCAAGGACATCTCTGACCGGGGCCGGATTCCACAGGAGATCGTGGATGAGTACCACGCGAAGGCGGGCCGCTGACTGGCTCAAGGAATCCGTTGCAGCTTGCTCTCCCGTCCCGACTGACAGAGGAGCCCTGCATCGACTCGACGGATGAACAGGATCGCTGTTGAGTCACCGTTTGGTCTGGCGCTATGGCGCTCGTTGGCGCCTGCTTGGCAGGCCTGGGCGACGGGCAAGTCGGGCCTGGTCAGTGACCTAACGGCAGGCACTACCACCGTTACTTACGCCCGGCCGTCCTTACGCATCGGGCAGGCGACTATCTTCCGCCAATCTGGACAAAGGTTGTCGCGGCGGCAACGCCCTCGACGACCGCGTGCGGTAGTGGTGCCTGGCGTGCGAGTTGTGCGACGAGGGTGCCGAGGAAGGCGTCGCCCGCTCCGCTGGTGTTGAGGGCGTTGACATGTTGCGCGGGTATGAGCGCGGTGTGATCGGGGCTGCTGTACGCCGCGCCGTGAGCGCCGGCGGTTACCACGGCTGCTCGCGGTCCGAGTTTGCGCAGTTCTTCGGCCGCGACTGAAGGATCGACGTGGTGGCGGCCCAGGATCGCTGCGGCTTCGGCCTCGTTCGATACGAACAGGTCGAGCGGGACCAGCGCGGTCCGCCCGAGTGTGGGATGGGGTACGAGGTTGCCGACGATCGTCTGGGCGCGGTGATGCCGAAAGACGGCATCGACGGCATCCGGCTGGAGATCGAGTTGGGTCACCACGATCGGTGCCTGTAACTGCTGGAGTCCACGGTGCACGTGTTCGCCGGTGAGTTCGGTTTCCGGGTGGCGGGCGAGGACGATGTAGTTCTCTCCGTCGGGAGTGACTTCGATAATCGCGACACCGGTCGACGCTGCGGATACGAGCTGGAAGAACGACACGTCGACGGCCGCGTCGGTAAGGGCTCGGTGCAGAAAGGTGCCCCACGGGTCGTCACCGGCGGCGCTGATCAGGCTGGTGAGGACACCGGTCTTACGGGCGGCCAGGGCCTGGTTGAGGCTCTTGCCCCCAGCCGTGGTCGTGGCGGGGGCCGAGGCGAACATTGTCCGGCCGGCCACGGGCCGTTGAGGAACCCGAACGGTGATGTCGATGTTGGCGCGGCCAATAAAGGCGACCTGAGGCGCCGGCTGCGGCCGGCGGGTCTGCCCAGGTGATTGATCCTTCATCCGGGGGTGGCCAGTTGGTCGAGGAATTGACGCACGTCCGGCTGTCGGGAGAAGGGCTCGAGGTGTCGGGCCAGGGTGGTGACGTTGCGGCGGACCCGAGCCGAGCCGGTCGTGGTCGCCACGGACAACGCCTCAGCAGCAACCGTCGCGGCTTGGGCGGGCTGCGAGGCTGCCAGGTATGCGTGTGCGGTGCGGGAAAGGTACACACCACGTTCGCGGCGGTAGCGGTCTGGCCACTCGTTGACCGCAGCGGTGAAGCTGTCGACAGCCCGCCACGGTTGATCGAGACGCAGCCATCCCTCGCCCTCCTGCGCAGCCAGGTACGGCCGGGTACAGAAGGAACCAAGCGCGCTGGTATCCCCGGCCGGCGAGGCGGCTGCCACGAGCTTGTGGGCGTGCTCGATCGCGGCCTGGAAAGCGGAAACGTTCCGCTCGATCGCGCTGCCGTGTCCCTCCTGTACTGCGGCGAAGGCCTGCACGAGCGGAGGCGCGTTCGGCAGCCGGGACGCCGCGCGGGCCAGCCCAACGACGCGGTCCTCGTCGCCGGTTCCCACCATCCGCTGCGCCTTGCGGGCCAGCACGTACGCCGAGAACTCCTGGTCCTCGGCTTCCTGCGCCATGCTTCCCGCACGGTCCAACCAGCGGTCGCCGGCCGCCCGGTCCCCGAGATCGTCGCTAATACGGCAGCCGCCGTTTGAGATCTTGCTGTTGAGGTGGGGTGGACGCGAGGCGGCCACCGCGTGATCGTCTGTACGTTGTGGACATAACTTCAGATCTGGCGGTGGCCGCAGGCCACAGCGTAGACCCCGCCGCGTGGGAGCGGGTCATGGCCGGGGTGCTCGGCTGCTTCGCGGGCCGGTTCGGGCGGGTGGAGCCGCGGCGGGCGGCGGGAGAGTTCGTCTCTGGTCTGCTATCTGACCTTGAAGTCAAGACATGTTGGCAGTTGGCGGAGCAGGCCGGGCACGTCCGGCCGGACGCGATGCAGCGGTTGTTGTACCGGGCGGTGTGGGACGCCGACGCCGTTCGTGATGACCTGCGGGCTCTGGTCGCGGGCCGGTTCGGTGACCCGGACGCGGTCCTGGTTCCGGACGAGACGGGAGACCTGAAGAAGGGCAGCCACACCGTCGGGGTGCAGCGGCAGTACACGGGCACGGCCGGGCGGATCGAGAACAGCCAGGTCGGGGTGTTCCTCGCCTACGCAAGCCGGCACGGGCACACTCTGATCGATCGACGGGTGTATCTGCCGGTGTCGTGGACCGACGACCGTGACCGCTGCGCCGCCGCGGGGGTGCCCGACGAGGTCGGGTTCGCGACCCGGTGCGAGCTGGCCGCCGACATGATCACCGCAGCCCTTGATGCCGGTGTCCCGGCGGGGTGGGCCGCCGCGGACGAGGCATACGGCAACAGCAGCGTGTTTCGTGCCTTGCTGCGCGAACGCGGACTCGGCTATGTCCTCGCGGTGTCCCGCAGTCATCTGGTGCCGCTCGACGGCGGCAAGACCCGCGTCCGCGCCGACCGGGTGGCCGCCGACCTGCCCGCCACCGCATGGCAACGCCGCTCGGCCGGGGCCGGATCCAAGGGCCCACGCTTCTACGACTGGGCCTGGCTCGACGACGTGTGCACCGACGCCGACCCGGACGACGGCGGACGGCACAGCCTCCTGATTCGAAAGAACACGACCACCGGTGAGCTGGCCTTCTACCGCTGCTGGACCCCGAAGCCGGCCACTCTCGCTCAGCTCGTGCGGGTCGCGGGCATCCGCTGGACCGTCGAGGAGAGCTTCCAGGCCGCCAAGGGCCAGGTCGGCCTGGACCAGCACCAGGTCCGCCGCTGGGACTCCTGGCACCGGTTCACCACCCTCGCCCTGGCCGCACTCGCCGTCCTGGCGATCTGCGCCGCCGACGCCGCGACCGACGCTTCCACCGACCACGGCTTGATCAAGCTGACCGTCAACGAGATCCGCCGACTGATCAACGCCTGCATCATCCGCCCGATCACCGACCTCGCCCACCGTTTGCACTGGTCAGGATGGAGACGCCGGCATCAAGCCCGAGCCCGCCGAGCCCACTACACACGCCGACTCAACCTCGAACTCCAGCCATGATCCCAAACGGCGGCTGCCGTACTAACCACGGTCCGGCCGGGAGCCGCGCGGCCGGACCGCCTCGTCAACACCGACTTGAGGCACAGAGGACCCGAGACTCGTGGTTACCCGAAGTAGTTGAGACGATAGCCGGGGAACAACCATGCTTGCGGATCCGATGTGAGTGTGTCATTCCATCGGGCGGGTGCTGCGCCGAGATCTGGGCACGGTCGACCGAGGGCGCCCCAGTTGCCGTGAATCGGTGGGTTAGTACGGCAGCCGCCGTTTGGGATCATGGCTGTAGTTCGAGGTTGAGGCGGCGTGTGTAGTGGGATCGCCGGGCTTGGGCTTGATGCCGGCGTCGCCGTTGTGACCAGCGCAGACGGTGGGCGAGGTCGTGGAGCGGGCGGATGATGTGGGCGTTGATCAGGCGGCGGGTCTCGTTGACGGTGAGCTTGATCTGTCCGGTGTCGGTCGGGTCGTTGTGGGCGGCGTCGGCGGCGCAGATCGCCAGGACGGCGAGGGCGGCCAATGTGAGGGTGGTGAACCGGTGCCAGGAGTCCCAGCGGCGGACCTGGTGCTGGTCCAGACCGACCTGGCCCTTGGCGGCCTGGAAGCTTTCCTCGACCGTCCATCGGATGCCCGCGACCCGAACAAGTTGGGCGAGGCTGGTCGGTCGCGGGGTCCAGCAGCGGTAGAAGGCCAGCTCGCCGGTGGTGGTGTTACGGCGGATGAGGAGGCTGTGCCGGCCGTCGTCGTCGGGGTCGGCGTCGGTGCACACGTCGTCGAGCCACGCCCAGTCGTAGAAGCGTGGACCCTTGGACCCGGCGCCAGCTGAGCGGCGTTGCCACGCCGTGGCGGGTAGGTCGGCGGCGATCCGGTCGGCCCGGACGCGGGTCTTGCCGCCGTCGAGCGGGATCAGGTGATTGCGGGAGACCGCGAGGACGTAGCCGAGCCCGTGTCCGCGCAGGTGGGCGCGGAAGGCAGTGCTGTTGCCGTAGGCCTCGTCCGCAGCGGCCCACCCTGCTGGAACACCGGCGTCGAGGGCGGCGGTGATCATGTCAGCGGCCAGTTCCGACCGGGTCGCGAAGCCGATCTCGTCAGGCACACCGGCGGCCCGGCACCTATCGCGGTCGTCGGTCCATGACACCGGCAGGTACACGCGTCGGTCGATCAGGGTGTGCCCGTGCGCACTGGCATAGGCGAGGAAGACCCCTACCTGGCTGTTCTCGATCCGGCCGGCCGTGCCCGTGTACTGCCGCTGCACCCCGACCGTGTGAGTGCCCTTCTTCAGGTCCCCCGTCTCGTCCGGGATCAGGACCGCATCCGGGTCACCGAACCGGCCGGCGACCAGATCGCGCAGGTCGTCGCGGACGGCGTCGGCGTCCCACACCGCCCGGTACAACAGGCGCTGCATGGCGTCCGGCCGGGCGTGTCCGGCCTGCTCCGCCAACTGCCAACACGTCTTGACCTCACAATCGGACAGCAGCCCGGTCACGAACTGTCGGGCCGCACGTCGCGGCTCGACCCGCCCGAACCGGCCCGCGAAGCACCCGAGCACCCCGGCCAGCACACGTTCCCATCCGACAACGGCTACGCTGTGGCACGCGGCCACCGCCCGATCTGATGTTGTGTCCACAACGCACAGACGATCACGCGGTGGCCGTCTCGCGTCCACCCCACCTGACCAGCAAGATCTCAAACGGCGGCTGCCGTACTAAGCCAGCCCGCGAACTCGCTCCAGCGAGCCTCCGTGCTGAGAAGCCGGCCACGAAGTGACCCGCGTGCCTGCCGGCGCAGGGCGGCTATCAGCGCGATCTGCTGCTCAACGGTCGACAGGATGGTCAGACCACCAAGCCGGTCGTCTGCCTGCACCAGCAGCGCGCGGAGCTCGGCGAAGTGCTCCACGACGGCCGGGTCCACCGCCCGCATGCCAGATGCGGTCATCGCTGGCAGTGTGGCGAGGCCGGCGGCGAGTTCCAGCACAGCTCGTCGACTTACCCGCCATGACTTCGCCTGCCCGTCGGACACGATCGCAAGCGTAACCGCGTCTCCCTCGGCCAGGTCCTTCTCGCGGACCACCACGACATCGGCGACCTGAGACGGTACTGCTGGCAGGCCACTCGGCGCACCAGCCGCCGAACCTTCAGTTGCCGTTTCTCGCAGCGGCCTGCCTGCCGCGAACGTGGCGACCCCAGCAACACCAGCCGACGGCGGCTGATCCTCAACTTCGCCCCACCGGGCACGTTGTGCCGCTTCAGCCTTCTCTTGATCAAGCTGCTGCCTGAGGCCTCGGTACTCGTCATAGCCCGCCAGCAGCTCTCCACCAGCTGCCAGGGCCGCTTCACAGCGCTGCCAGAAGACCCGGTCTGGGCACTGCCGCCCGCCCTCCACCCCCGCGATCGTGGTTCGGGAAACCGGCACCCGCCGAGCCAACTCCAACTGCGTCAGCCCCCGAGCGTGGCGCCACGCGGCAAGCGTCGCACCCAGTGCGCGTTTCGCCTCAGCTATCCGCTGCGGGTCGATCATGAAGCCCGCCCCTCCACAGCCCACTACGGCAACAACAGCCCATTGACGCAAAGCGACGTCACCGTAACGGACCACCGCCGGAACCAGCCAGCGGCACGGAAAAGACCTCTCGCTCCACAATTATCGACACCAGAACGCCGCAGGCCGGAGACCGAAACAGGCTCGGACTGGTCAGAACCCGGCGGGACCCTACCCGGACCCTAGGGATGCTCGTCGCACGAGCACCATCCGAGCAACCAACCGACCACAACAGACGAAACAAGTAAGGGCCTGAACTGCCGTTGCGACAGCTCAGGCCCTTATGACCTTGCGCGCCCGAAGGGACTCGAACCCCTAACCTTCTGATCCGTAGACGAGAAGTCAGACGCCACAGCTCAGAGCCTTGATCAAATTCCTTCCCGCAGCCCGATTTGGGGATCGATGTATTGTTTCTAGGCTTTGTCAAGAACTTCCTTCCCGTTGTCTCGGCTACTGGGATATACATCGATAGTGGCCGACTAAGCGACGGTCGCGCTGGACGTTTAATCGATCTCGTTACGGTGCGCCTGCGGGCACAATGAACGCCGTGCTGACCGCCACCCGCAGCCTGCTGACGTCGCTCGATCCGCTGCCGTACCCCGTGCGGATGAGCCGGCTCGTCGAGTGGGCACGTACCGCGACTGATCGTGTCCAGGTCTGTCGGGATCTGCGCGAGCAGGATCCCTATGCGCGGCACTTGGCCCTGGTCGCGGCGATGGCGACCCGCGATGCCGAGGGCATCGCCGCGGCGGCCCGCGACCCGCAGCCGTCGATCAGGGGTGCGGCGCTCACCGCGGCGCTGCGCGCCGACATCCCGGTCGGCGATATCACCGACCGGTCCGCGATGGAGCGGCGTCGTGTCTATCGAAGCCTGCGCCGCCGGTATGCGCCGGCTGTCGCCGACGCGCTGATCAGTGAGGTCCACGCCCACTTCGGTGACGAGGAGGCCGCCACGCTACTGCCAGCCTGCGGCGACGACACAGTACGGGCGTTGCTGCCGGATCTGGAGCACGCGCTGCGCCTGGAGCGGCTGGTCCGGCGGCATGAAGGTCCGCTCCTGGAGCGGATCCGCGAGCGGCTGGCCGCAGCCCCGCCCGAACCGCGGGCAAGGATCTGGGGTGACGCCGCCGCCGCGGTGCTGCGGTGTGACCCGGCGCAGGCACTCGATCTGCTCGAACGGTACGCACCGGAGGAGTCGCTACCCGGCCCGCTCGACGCGTACGGACGACTCGCGGCACACGATCCGGTTCGCGTCGCCCGGCTGCTCACCACACCCGGCCGCGCGGCCTGGCTACGCCGGAACGTGCTCCCGCCGGCCCTACTGCGCCGCCTCGCGGTCCTGCCCACCGACGAGCTGGTGCCCCTGGCCAGCCGGTACCGGGAACACAGCCGGGCGCTGGCGGCGCTGCTCGACGCCGTCGCCCCGGCCCGACGCGCGGACCTATACGACCGGGCACTGTCCGAGGTCGACACGGCGATGCTGATCCCGGCTGCCGAGATCATGGAGGTGCTACCGGCCGCGATCCGGATCCGCGAGGCGAGGCGGGTGCTGGGCCTGGCGAGAATTCAGGAGCGTGAGGCGGAGGTGCGCCTTTGGAGCGCGTACCTGGCCTGGCCGGACGCGTCAGCGGCGCTGGACGTCGCGCTGCGCTCCGGTGACGCCGACGAGCGGGC
Organism: Verrucosispora sp. WMMC514; assembly: GCF_027497295.1. Classification (NCBI taxonomy): domain Bacteria; kingdom Bacillati; phylum Actinomycetota; class Actinomycetes; order Micromonosporales; family Micromonosporaceae; genus Micromonospora; species Verrucosispora sp. WMMC514. Next base: position 2,454,716 of record NZ_CP114906.1, read on the forward strand.
ACACGGATACGCGCTGCTGGTGCAGGCCGCCCGCCGCTCCCGCGACCCGCGGGTGGTCGCGGAAATGGTCGTGCGGCTCAGCCGGCTGCGCAACGAGCAGGACCCGGTACGCGCCGCCGCGCTCACCGCGCTCGCGAAGGTGGCGCCGCTCCTCACCGCGGACACGGTAGCCGGGCTCACGCAGCTGACCACCGACGCGGTCGACGCCCGCGACGCCTCCGCCGCGACCACGACAGCGCTGAGTTCGCTCGCCGCCGACGTCCTGCAGCACCACGTCGCCGAGCCGCAGCTACGCGAATGGGCGCTACTGACAATCGACCTGGTCAGCACCGGCGCCGCCGTGCCGGTACTGCGCCGCTTCGACACCGTCCTGCGCCGCGGGCAGGAGACACTGGTCTTCGAGCGGCTACGCGGCTGGATCGAGGCGGGCATCGCCCGCGGCCGGTACGGCCCGCTCTTCGCCCTCACCCACGCGCTCGGCAAGCGGGCCTGGCGGCTGCCACAACTGCAGGACCTACTCCGTCAGGCGATCGGCCCGCACACGCTGGCGTCGGTGGCCCGCACCGCGATCCGGTTGTGGCTCGATGACCCGCGTACCCGCTCGGACCGCGTCGCCGAGGTACTCGCCACCGATCCGACAGCGGTGACGCTCCACGAGGTGTGGGCGATCATCTGCGCCTCCCGCACCGACCTGCTCGACCAGGTACTCAAACGCCGCCCACGCGGCCGGTTCGTGGAACCGGGAATACGGTGGGTGCCCGCCTGGGTGCCGCACGCCGAGCGTTGGCTGCCCCGCCAACAGACCCGCTTCGTGGAACAGTTGGAGCTGATCCTCGCCGACACCGACCAGGGAGTGTGGCAGCGCGCGGCGGCGATCCGAGCCGCCGCACACGTGCCCGGCGCAGGCCGCGAGCTGGTGCTGCGCCACCTCGACGCCCCCGACGTGGCGATCGCCGAAGCGGCGCTGGGCGCGCTGGTCTGGACCGACCGGCCCGACGAGGCACTGCCGGTGCTGCTCCGCTACGCCGACAGCGACCGGGCGCGGGTAGCGCTGTACGCGGCCGGCCGGGCCGCCCGGCACGTCGCGCCGCCCCGGCTGGTCCCTGTCCTCACCGAGGTGCTGACCGGCCCGGCGAAGATCACAAGCCGGAAAGAGGCCGCCCGGCTCCTGGCACGCCACGGACCGCCGCAGGTCATGGCGACCCTGCTCGACACATATCACCACCCGGACGCGCACCGCGACCTACGCGCGGCGATCGTCTCCGCCGCCCGGCAGCGAGTACAGGCCGAGGCAAGCTGGACCATCCTGCGAGCCGCGGTCGACGGTAGCCGGGAGGAACGGCGCGCCGTCCTGGACGCATCCCCGGACACGATCCCGCACCGACACCGCCCGGCCTACGGCGCGCTCATCGTCAAAGCCTGCCAGGCCACCGACCGGGAAGTTCGACGCACCGCCTTCCACCAACTCGGGGACTGGTCACCGTGGCTGGCCGGAATCACCGACCTGGTCACCGACCGACTCACCGACCTCGACGAAACGATGGTGCCCACCGAGGTCGCCCACCTGCTCAAGGCCGGAGGCGACGACATCCTCGGCACCGCGCTGGCCCGGCTGGTGGACCGCGACGCCCAGGACGACCATCCGGGCGACCCGGCCACGGATCGCCCGGCCCGACGCCGCATCGCACTCCTCGCACACGGCGCGGTGATCCGATCCGCTCACCATCCCACCAGCGCCGACCGGACCGCCCTGATCGAAGCCGCGCGCTGGCTCGCCGGCCGGCCCGCCTTCGCCAGCACCGCCACCGGCCTGCTGGTCGACCTCGGCCGACTCGACAACCTCGACGAAATCGCCGCAGTGTGCGCAGACCGGCCCGTCCTAGCCGCTCGCACCGCCGAACGCGTCGGCACCCGCCTACAAAACCTCCGGGAGTCGCCCGACCCCGCGGCCCTCACCGACACCATCACACGCCTGACGGGACGCGGCGACCTCACCAACGGCCTGTTCGCGGTTGCCCTGGTCCGCCACGGGGCCGGCTACGGGTGGAAAACCCCATGGCGGGACCTGCTGATCCGGCTGCGCCGACACCCCGACGCCGACGTACGCGAACAGGCATACGCAATCGACATGAGCTAACCGCCCGACCAAGCAGCAGCACTGGAAGCGTTGACAGGATTGACAGTTCGCCAGGCCAGGGCACCGGCACGTCCACCCGCCGTCCCATTACGCAACCGGACACGCCACTTGCGTCACTTGCCGTTCGTGGTTGCTGGCTGGGTGCTGGGGGTCGAAGGGGTCGTGGTCGCCGGAGGAGTCCAGGCGGGCAGCGGGTCCATCCAGAAGCGGGTGAGCAGTAGCGAATCGATAAGCCACTCACCGTTGACCTTCTTGTAGGTTTCGCGGTACTGCCCGTAGCCGTTGTGCCCCTCGGGAGCGTTCGGGCCGGCCGGGAAGGTAAGGATGTCTTCCATCGACCAGGTTCCGGATGCCGTGTCCGGTCCGGTGATCGTGATCTCTGGCATGGCTCCCGAGTGAGCTGACGGAGCGGCGCCGGTGAGGTCACGGATCGTGGAGGCGAACTCCTTCGGCGATTTCCAGGTGATCCCGTCGGTCACGAGCTTGGCATCGGGCGTGAACAGCGCGGCCAGTTCATCGTGCTTTTTCTCGTCCACGAAGCGGAAGTAGCGGGCCTTGAGCTGGTGAATTTCCTCGATGTCCTCCAAGCGCTGCACGCGGTCAGCGAGTGATTTGGGCGAGGCGCTCGTCGAGTGGTCGTGCGCGCTCGCCGCCTGGGAGGTAAGGGCTGCGAGGCCCACCCCACCGCCGACCAGCAACGCGGCCGCCGCGACCGCCGCGCTGGCCCGCGAACGCAACGTCCCTGCCCGGCGGGTTTCCTGCTTGTTCATGACGTGGTTCCTTTCGTCTCTGTAACGGTCTCGGACGGCTCGGATTTCGTGCCCTCGTAAGGCGAAGGGGCCTAGATCGGACAATCCCGCACTTTGCCCCTCCGTCTCTACCCGGACGGAAGGCGTCCGCTTCTAGCTGACAGCGAGCTTAGCTCAATGGGACGATGTTCGTCCGCTTCTGCTGGCGGTCGACTAGGTGGCCCTGACCACCCCAGGTTGCGGCACCGGAGCCGACATGCCGCCGACAGGCGCCCTGCTGAGCCGAGTTGACCGGCATTGGCGACCTGAGGGCTGGACGCCCGGGTCGGGCAGGGCGCGGTCGAGGTGCCACCCGGCATGGGCGGACGGGCCGCCGGTCGTTGATGCGACGACCCGCGACCGAGAGGCAGCAGGCGGCGTGGGAGCGGGGCGGGGAGGCGGCGGTCGGACAGCCGCAACTTTGTTGTCTGCTGGCCGATTCCCTGTCATCCGACGTGACAGGGTCGTCGTCTGATCCGGCGTCCGTGGCGGACGCGTCCCGCCGGTTTCAGCGCGCCCGCACGCGCCCCAGTCTTCGGCTGACAATCGGCGCGGACGCCGGCGTGCGTCGTCGCGCCGGCACTGGCGGTCGCCGACGGGCCGAACCCGTTCAATCGGTCAACCCCGCCTGTGGGCGCTCCCGCCCTTGACGGGACGGTGGCCAGGGTCACGTTGCCGAAGGCCCAGAAAGCGGACGACACCCGTCCTGTTGAGTTAGAGTCAGATGCGGACGATACCCGTCCGCCTAGTTATGCTCGATTGGTGATGGATGCGCAGGGAGGCTCCGTGAGTCATTCCAGTAAAGGTTCCCGGCTGCGGGACGCGTCGAAGGCGATCGGAAGCAGTGAGGAGCGCCGGATCCTATATGTCTGGCCTGGGTGCCATGTCTGACGTCCGGGCGGATGCTCGCCGCAACCGACGCCAACTGATCGTCGCCACACGAGAGGCGATCGCCGCCCGTGGGCTCGACGTGTCGGCTCTGGACATCGCCACGGCTGCGGGCGTGGGAGTGGGCACGTTGTACCGGCGCTTTGGCACCAAAGAGGCACTGCTCGACGCCGTGGTCCTCGGCCTCTACGACGAGTTGTGCGAGACCGCACAAGCTTGTATCGAGCGCCCGGATCCATGGAGCGGGCTGGCCGATTTCGTCATGGAGTTGGCGGGAGCACATCGGGACAGTCGCGGCCTGGCAGAGGTCACCGCAGCGTGCGAAAGGCCGCCGTCACCCGAGCTGGCGGAGCGGACCGCCGCACTCCAGGACGCCGTCATCCAACTGACCGAGCGGGCGCACGCCGCCGGCGAGCTGCGTGCCGACGTGACTTGGCAGGACATCATGATCTGCTCACGCGCGTCGCTGGACACCGATCACTGTCTCGGTGTCGACGCGGGACCCGGCGGGTGGCGGCGCGTCGTCACCATCCTGCTCGACGGCATGCGTGCCCCCGGGCGAACAACTCTTGACGGGTCCGGGCCACAGTCCGCCAGGTAGGACCACCGGAGATGCCACCCACAAGGTAGGCCCAAGCTTCTGCTAGCCGCAGGCGCTACCTCCTTGCACGCGACAGACCCTTGCCAATAGGGAGGCAGACCATGCATGTCGAAATCTGGTCGGATATATCCTGTCCATGGTGCTTTGTTGGCAAAGCTCGCTTCGACAAGGCGCTTTCCGCGTTCCCTCATCGGGACCACGTCGAGGTGACCCACCGCTCCTTCGAACTCGACCCTCAGCTTGCCCACACCGGCCCGACGACCGGGGCGGCGCATGCAAAGAAGTACGGCCTGACGTCGGCCGAGGCTCGGGCGGCCGAGGAGAACCTCGCGGGCATCGCCAGGAAGGAAGGACTCGATTACCTTGTCGACTTCCGGGACCATGGCAACACCTTCGACCTGCACCGTCTGCTGCACCTGGCGGCGGCCCGGGGCCTGCATGATGAGCTGCTGACGCTGTTCTACCAGGGCAACTTCGCCGCAAAACGAAGCATCTACGACTCCGAGCACCAGGTGGAGATCGCCATCCGCGCCGGACTCGACGAGGCCGAGGTACGCGCCGTGCTAGCCGACAGGCGGGCATACGCCGACGAGGTGCGCGGGGACGAGGGCGAGGCCGCGCAGCTGGGCATCACCAGCGTGCCGTTCTTCGTGATCGACCGGAAGTACGGCGTCTCCGGTGCCCAGTCGGTCGAAGCCTTCTCCGAGGTACTGAGGCGGGCCTGGGTTGAGCGCCAACCGGAGCTGACGGTCCTCGGTGCTGGCGACCAGGCCGGATGCGACGCGCACGGGTGTGAACTGCCCAGCGGCGGGAGCACCGGCGAACCCAGTACGCCGGTTGTTTGATGAACCACGAGAGGAAGATGTGTCGTGCGAGCTGTTGGTCTACATGAATTCGGCGGGCCGGAGGTGCTGCGCGTCATCGAACTGCCGGAACCGCATGCGGGCCCTGGCGAGGTTCGGGTACGCGTACACGCGGCGGCGGTTAATCCGTCCGACATCCTGCTGCGCTCGGGCGTGCACGCGTCGGCCCTGGCCGGGGTGCCAGGGCCCTACGTGCCCGGAATGGATGTCGCGGGCGTGGTCGATGAGATCGGCCCGGGTACGGTCACCGATCTGTCGGTCGGTGACCGGGTGATGGCGATGCTCCTGCCGGTGACCCCGACCGCGGAAGGCACCCTGGAGAACAGCGGTGGCGGTTACGTGGAGTACGTGGTGCGTCCGGCCAGCTGGGTCGTCCGCGCGCCAGCGGGCGTCAGTCATGAGGCGGCGGCGACGCTGCCGATGAACGGGCTCACCGCGCTGTTGGCGCTCGATCAGCTGGCACTCGCGCCAGGTTCGACCCTGGCCGTAGTCGGGGCCGCCGGGGCGCTCGGCGGCTACCTGGTCCAGATGGCTAGCAACGCCGGGCTGACCGTGGTCGCCGACGCCGCCCCGGCCGACGAGGCCCTGGTCCGGGAATCCGGTGCAGCCATCGTGGTGGCCAGGGGAGCCGAGGTCGTCAACGGTATCCGGGCGCATTTCCCGGACGGGGTGGACGCCGTCGCCGACGTGGCGCTGCTCGGAACGAGGCTGTTCAATGTCGTTCGTGACGGTGGCACCCTGATCCAGGTCCGCCAAGCGGACGAGCCCGGCGGCTACCAGGCCGCGAGCACCCGGGGCATCACGGTGCTGACGCCGTTCGTGCCCGACTACGCCGGCCGGACGGACAAGCTGGACAAGATCCGTCGGCTCGCAGAGGCGGGTGTGCTCATTCCGCGGGTGGCGAAGACCCTACCCGCCGCCGAGGCACCCGACGCGCACCGCCGATTCGCCGCCGGCGGTGTCCGCGGCCGACTCGTGCTCACCTTCTGAACCACACACCGACTACCCAGCCTGAACCATCCACTGAAACATTCCACTGACAAGAGACAAGGATCAATCGTGTCCACCCGATTCGCAGACAGGGTCATTCTGATCACCGGTGCCACCTCCGGCATGGGCAGAGCCACCGCCGAGCGGGTCGCCGCCGAAGGCGCCAAGGTCGTCCTGGCGGCCCGCAGCAAGGACGCCGGCGACGCGTTCGCCGCCGAGATGCGTTCCGCCGGGCGCGACGCCCTCTTCGTGCCGACCGACGTGACGGTCGAGGCCGAGGTGGCGCGGCTGGTCCAGCAGGCGGTTGACCACTACGGCCGGCTCGACGGCGCTTTCAACAACGTCGGCGCGGCCACCGCGTACGGCCCGGTAACCGACATCAATGGTGACGCCTGGGGTGCCGAACTGGCACTCAACCTCAACAGCGTCTTTCACGGTCTGAAGCACCAGATCCCCGCACTGCAGGCCTCCGGCGGGGGTTCGATCGTGAACAACGCATCCAACCTCGGTGTCACCGGCATGGCTGGCATGGCTGCCTACAGTGCGGCCAAGCACGGCGTTGTCGGGCTCACCCGGTCGGCGGCACTCGACGTGGCCGCGACGGGCGTGCGGATCAACGCGCTCGTCACCGGTGGTGTCGACACCCCCCTGCTGCGCGGCAACATGGGCCCGAACCCGGAGGAGGCCCTCCGTGCTGCCGGCGCCATGCACCCCGTGGGCCGGATCGGAAGGCCCGAGGAGATCGCCGCGTTCGCGGCCTTCCTCCTCAGCGACGAAGCCCAGTTCGTCACCGGAGCCGCGCTCGCGATCGACGGCGGCCTGACCGCTGTCTGACGACTCGCCTGCCAACCTTCGGCGCGTACAACGCTGTGACCGACGATGCCATCGCCTCTGACGGCTTCTGCTGAACGACGCCGCTCCAGGCCCGTACCTGGGGCAGTGGTCAACGCTGCTCTGACGAGGCGCAGGTGGCCGATCTGCTAGGAGGTTTGGATGGGCATCTCCGACAGCCTCGTGTACGCAGTCCCCGCAGGGCCGGCAGCTTTGGCCCTTCTCAACGATGCCTGTGATCCGGCGATCGTTCATCACAGCATCCGGGTTCTGCGCTATGCGCTGGCGCTGCGCGAGCAGGACAACCTCGACGTCGAGGACGAAGTGCTGGTACATAGCTGCCTCCTGCACGACATTGGGGCTTCGAGGCTGGCGAGCGGTCCAGAACGCTTCGAGGTGCAGGGCGCCGACCTGGCCGTCGACCTGCTCACCGGGCATGGCTGGACGACGGACCGACTCGAAGCTGTGTGGACGGCGATCGCCGTCCACACCAGCCCTCACATCGCCGAGCGCATCAGCGCCCCGGCCCGTCTGGTGCGGCTTGCCGTTCGAGCCGACTTCGGCGACGAACTGATCACCCCGGAGCTACGACGCGCGACCGAGGGCGAGCTACCCCGCCTGGATGTCGAGCGCGTGCTCAGCGGAATCGTCGTCGCACAAGCGGAAAACGACCCGCGGCGGGCGCCCGGCGGTAGCTGGCCCGGCGATCTGCTGGCCGCCCACCGTTGCGGCTCGGGCCCGGACGCGCGGCTGGCGGCCTTCTGACACCACAACACACCCAGCCACCAGGCGACCGCGTGCGTTGTGATTGGAGCGATCTCAGGCGGCGGTTAGTCCGCCGTCGCACGCCAGCACACCGCGGCGCGAACGCGACCCCTGCCCGCGGTCGTTATCAGGGCACTGGATCGGTGACCGACCTGTCTCAGGGAGAGGGCATGATGACCACGTCGGCCCAAGGCCCGACACTTCGGACGAGCCACTTCCCGAACCCGCCAAGCCCCGCCCTAGAACACTCTCTCCGGCCACGCCTTGACATAGAGGGGTGCCATGAGCGTGCCCGGTCGAACGCCGCCATGGGCTGCCGGCAACACGGACAGCGTTCGTGGATAGGGCGCTGTCCGACTCGCTGCCGCGCCGCCCGGCGGCCCCTGAACGCGTCCCGACCGGTTCTCAGGGTCGGCCGCGCCGTGTCGCCTACCGCCCGTCAACGCAGGCGGGGCCTCGATCAAGCAACCGGCTCTCCGTCACGAGGGTCGGCTTCGGCTGCCCACGCCACCTCAGCCCTTCCCGATCGGAAATCTCGCCCCCACCACGCCACCAGATCAACCGTGGCGCAATCAGATGCACGGGCACATGATCGTCACCTCCAACCATCCGCCTCCAGCTGGCCGTGCCGCCCTACCGCCACGGCGTCGACCCAGCTGAGCACCGACCGCGACACCCCCGCAGCATCACCACTAGTAAGATCCACATCGCCGATCACAATGGACAGTCATCCGCGTTCGGATGACGGCCACCTCAGCCATGATCCAGACGGTGCGACACGCACACGCACTGGTCAGCACACACGCGCACGAACCGCCCCTCAGACGGCACGCAAACTTTGGAGCACCAACGGAGCACCAAGCTCCCACATCGTGGGAGATCATGGCACATGCTGGGAAAGAGTCAAGGCCATGACCGACGTTTCCGCTGGTCACAGCCTTGATCGCGTGGCGCGCCCGAAGGGACTCGAACCCCTAACCTTCTGATCCGTAGTCAGATGCTCTATCCGTTGAGCTACGGGCGCTGGTGCTCGGCCAGTCTACACACCGGCTTTCGCGCGGAGACTCCGGGATTCGAACCCGGGAGGGGCTTTAAGACCCCAACCGCATTAGCAGTGCGGCGCCATAGACCAGACTAGGCGAAGTCTCCCAGGTGGCCCGCAGACCACCGGGCCCGAGGATACAGGCCCCGCCCGGCCGGGAGCAAAGCGACTACCGGAACAGGCTGCGCCCAGGTGCGAGGGGACCGCTCCCGCTGTGCATTGGTGTGATCAGGACTACGCTCCATCGACATGCAGGAGCAGCCGCCCAGCGAGCACAACCGCCGTGAGCCTGCTGAGGGAGCCCGTCGACGCTCCCCGAAGGCGACCTTCACGCCACCGCCGGCACCGCCGGCACCGCCGCCGCCCGAGGATCAGGAGGATCCTGCCGGGTCCCGTCCTCGACGGTCGAAGGCGGCACCGAGCGTGGTTTTCCAGCCGCCACCGGTGCCGGAGCAACCGCTGCCACCCCGGTCCGGGGCGGACCCCGCCGCGCCTCCGGTCGCTCCGGTGCCGCCGTTCACCAGCGGCTCCGGGGTGGTCGACCCCGGCGAACGTACGGTCTCGCCGGCCATCGGGAAGAGCGGGGATGCGACGGCGGTACCCTCGGCGCGTCGCCGCGGTCGGGCCGGCCAGTCGGCGGCCGCGGGTGTCGACCCCGCCAAGGCGGACAAGGCTCCGGCCGACGTCCGCCCCACCCGCCGGAAGGCGGACCCGGACAGGGTGCTGCCAACGCAGGCTGGATCTGCCGGCTCCCGCTCCGAAGCCCCGTCGAACGACGCCCGAGCCGTCGAGGCCACGAAGGGGGGAAGCCAGCGGAGCGACGACAGCGGCACGGCTTCCCGGACCATCGACACCGGCCCCGTCGACACCGGGAAGGCGGCTTCGAAGCAGACGGGCGGTGCGACGACGGGTTCGGCGGCGACCGAGGCCGGAGGGGTTCCGGCAGGAAAGGCCGCGGCGCGGAGAAGGGCGCGAGCGGGCGACGAGAAGGCACCTGAACCGGCAAGCGCGGCGCCGAGCGTTGCGAAGGCGGCGAGGAAGGCCACGCGGCGAACGACAGCCGGCGCGGCTGCCGCCTCAGACGAGGCGGCTGCGGCTACCGAGACGGCACCGGTCAAGGCGGCCCGGAAAGCCACGAAGAAAGCAGTCCGGAGGGCCACCGGCGGACCGGTCACCGACGACACGCACATCAGCGAGACGGCCACCGGCGGCACGCCCACCAGCGCGACGGCCGGCAGCGGACCGGCCACCGACGCCACGACCACCAGCGCGACGGCTGGGGCCGCGCCGCTCGACGCCGTCGCCGGGCGCGGCGTCTCGGAGCGTACGCCGGAATCGGAGCTGCGGGTGATCGTCGCGCGAGTGCTCGACCACCCGGGCTTCGCCCCGGAGCTGCTGGCGCTGACCGCGGTGGAGGCCCTCGGACCCGGTGCGGCCGAGTGGGCCCGGCGGCTGCGGGAGTTGTACCCGGGTGCGGATGCGGACGGGTTGGCCCGGCTCGCCACTCGCCGCTTCGCCCGGCAGGCCGGGGTCGGTGGGGCGACCGCCGCGCTCACCGGCGTCGTCGCGCCGGTGGTCGAACTGGCGGTGGTGCTCTGGTCGCAGGCGAACCTGGTGCTGCATCTGGCGGCGGCGTACGGCCATGATCCAGCGCATCCGGCTCGGGCCGCGGAGCTGCTCACCCTGACTCAGGTGCACCCCGACCTGGCGAGCGCGGAGTCGGCGGTGGCGGCGGCGCGGGCGGCGCAGGGACCGGAGGAGGAGCTTGGACTTCGGGCGGTCGAGGCGGCCTGGCGACTGGCGGCCCCGCTGGCCGCGCAGGCGGGTGGTTGGCTGGTGCTGCGGCTGGTGTCCCGGCTGTTGCCGGGTACGGCGGCGTTGACCGCGGCGGCCGGCAACTCGTCGGTGGCCGAACGGCTGGCCGCCCGCGCCACCACCCACTACCGCGCCACCACCCACTACCGCGCCACCACCCACTACCGCGCCACCACCGACTACCGCCCAGCCCGCCGGCCTCGCCCCGGTCACTGACGGAGGCGGTTGACCAAGAGGTTCGCGTCGGGACACGGGGACCGGGCGGCGGCTGCGAGCTTCGCCGGGAGGGAGGTTGGCTGGTCAGAGCCAGCTGAACCACTCGCGGGGAAGCAGTGCGTAGCCGAGGAAGGCGACGATGTCCAGCAGGGCATGGGCCACGATCAGTGGCATGACCCGACGGGTACGCAGGTAGAAGAGGCTGAACACCACTCCCATCACCGCGTTGCCGATGAACGCTCCGAAGCCCTGGTAGAGGTGGTACGAGGCGCGCAGCAGCGCACTCGTGGCGATGATCGCGCCGACCCGCCACTGGAGCTGGCGCAGTCGGGTCATCAGGTAGCCGACCACGATCACCTCCTCCAGGATGCTGTTCTGGAACGCGGCGAGGATCAGCACCGGCACCGTCCACCACAGGTCGGGCAGGGCGGCCGGCACCAGGGTGGCGTTGATGCCGAGCTGGGCCGCCGCCCAGAACAGCGCCAGGCCGGGAAGCCCGATCAGCGCCGCCAGCCCGGCGCCCCGGGCCAGGTCCGACCCGGGCCGTCCGGCGTCCAGGCCGAGGATCTGCGCCGGGTCGCCGGGATCCCGCGCCAGCAGGTGTACGGCGAGCAGCACCGGCAGCAACGCGAAGACGATGCCGAGCAGTTGGTACGCCAGGTCGAGGTAGGGCCGGGCCGACGCGGAGGTGTTCAGCGCGGCGGTCTGTCGCGACAGGCCACCTTCCGCGGTCAACTTCGCGATGATCGACACGGCGGCGTAGACGGCCGACTGGCCGAGCGAGAGACCGAGTACCAGGAGCGTCTCGGTGCCGAGCAGCCGGCGGGACACCGGGCGGGTGAGCTCAACGGTCACCGGTCCACTCTGCCCGACCGCCGACGCTCCTGGTGACACCCGCCCTCCGGCGAGCAACCCTCATGATGCGATCGCACATTCTGTGCGACCTTCATACACGCTCCGTGGAGATTCTGTCTGGGCCCGATCCGCCGTCAGAAGAAGGAGCGCCCCCGGTGGACAACTTCGCGCGGCTGCTGAAGGAGAGCTGGACCCTGGTCGAGGAGGACCGGGTTCGGCTGAGCGGTCACTTCTACGCCCGGCTCTTCCTCCTCGACCCGGAGCTGCGCAAGCTCTTCCCGGTCCAGATGACCGGCCAGGGCGACCGACTGCTCGAAGCGATCATCGCGGCGATCCACACCGTGGACGACCCGGAGGGCTTCGACGAGTTCCTCCGGGCGCTCGGCCGGGACCACCGCAAGTACCACGTCGAGGCGGCCCACTACGACACGATGGGCGTGGCGCTGCTGGACGCGTTGCGCAGCATCGCCGGCGACGGCTGGAACCTGGAGTACGACCAGGCGTGGCGGGACGCGTACGCGGCGATCGCCGAGAAGATGCTCGCCGGGGCGGCGGCGGACGACGACCCACCGTTCTGGCACGCCGAGGTGCTGACCCACCAGCGGCACGGCCCGGACACGGCCGTCCTCACCTGCCGGGCGTTACAGCATCCGCTGTCCTGGAAGGCGGGGCAGTACGTCAGTGTGGAGGTGCCGCGCCATCATCCCCGGGTGTGGCGGACGTACTCGATCGCCAACGCGCCGAACGAGGACAACGTCCTGGAGTTCCACGTCCGGACGCCGGCCGACGCCGCCGGTTGGGTCTCCGGCGCGTTGGTCCGTCGTACCAGGCCGGGCGACCTGCTGCGGGTGGCCGCGCCGATGGGCTCGATGACGGTCGACCGCTCGTCCGAGCGGGACATCCTCTGCGTCGCCGGTGGCGTCGGACTGGCTCCGATCAAGGCGCTGGTGGAGGAGTTGACCGGTTACAACCGGGCCCGCTGGGTGCACGTCTTCTACGGTGCCCGGACCGAGTCGGACCTGTACGGTCTGGACCGGCTGCGGGATCTGGTCGCCGCCCATCCGTGGCTTTCGGTGACTCCGGCGTGCAGCGACGACCCGGACTTCGACGGCGAGCAGGGCGAGATCTCCGACGTGGTGGCCCGGTACGGGCCGTGGACGACGCACGACTGCTTCATCTCCGGTTCGGCGCCGATGGTGCGTGCCACCCTCCGGGTGCTCGCCGCCGACGACGTACCGCCGCAGCGGACCCGGTACGACACGTTCGGCAACCTGTAGAACTTTGCTCCCCCCGAGCCGGGGCGCGTGCCCCTGCCCCCTGGGGCACGCGCCCCGGTCCCCCGATCGGGCGGCCCGGCACCGCCCCGCGCCACCTCGCCCGTCCGGCCGTCGTTCCCACCCGGGCGGGCGGGGTCGCGCCTCGTGCCCGGACGGTCGTCACATCGGGTTCAGTAGCGCCACGGGTGGCCGGATTCGCGGTACTCCTCGATCGGCACCAGCGGCACACCGGGTGCCATCCGGTCGACGTAGAGCCGACCTTCGAGGTGGTCGATCTCGTGCGCGACCAGCCGGGCCATGCCGAACTCGAAGGACGTGATGATCCGACCGCCGTCGAACTGTGCGTGTTCGACGTCCAGCCGCAGCGGCCGCGGCACCAGTCCGCGATGGTCGAAGAAGGAGAGGCACCCCTCGTACTGCTCGTCGGTGTGTGGTGCCGCGTCGACCACCCGGGGGTTGAGCAGCACGACCGGCTCGGCGGTTCGGTCCGGCGGGCGGACCACCGCGGCGGCGCGGTCGAGGTCGAGCTGCGGGGCGGCGATTCCCACCCCCTTGGTGAAGGGGTGCAGTTCGTCCAGCCGGGCCAGCGCGGTGACCAGTCGGTCGACGATCTCCCGGGCGACCGGTTCCTCGCGCGGCAGGTCGAACGGGCGGGCCGGCTGGCGCAGCTGGTCGGCGCCGCGCTGCACGATGCCGAGCCCGCGCATCCGGTCCGACGGTCGGACGCGCCCGCCGTCCGTCTCGGGCTCCGGTTGGGCCCGGAACCGCCACTGCAACCGGTACCGGGCGTTCAGTGGCGGCTCGTCGGTCGCCCAGTCGAAGATCGCTCGCTCGCCCTCGTCGCGACGGGTCACCGCCGTGCGCAGCGGGCCTTCCTCCGCCGAGAGCGAGGTTTCCGCGCCCCAGACCTGAGGATCCAGTGCGACCGGCAGATCCAGGCGTACGGCGAGATGCCGAGTCGGTACGCGGACCGCCCGCTGGAACCACGGCCCCCACTTGTCCTGCCCGACCGTGTACGCGTACTCGATGGTGGCGCGGCGACCGGGGTAGAGCGGAAAGCGGCGTTCGCCGTTCTCGAAGAGCAGCCAGATCTCCTTGAACGCGTCCCGGTCGTGCTTGGCGCGCCAGTGCATGGTCTCCCGCTCGCCGGACTCCTCGCGGCAGGCGGACAGTTGCAGTTCGGCGAAGCTGAGCGGGTGTTCCCGGTGGTGGCGGTTGGAGCGGCCCGGATCGCTCGGATAGCGGTCCACGGCGACGCGGATCAGGTAGCGGGTGACCGGCTCGACCCCGGCGTTGTACAGCTCACGGCGGATGACGCAGCGATAGGCGTCCTCGGTGTGGGTCAGGACGGCCGTCTCGCGCTCGACGATCAGTCCGGTGCCGGGTGGCATCCACTGGCCGGGCAGGCTGGATTCCCGATGGTTACGTTCGCCGCGGGCGTGGCGCAGGTCGTCGTACTCCCGGAAGCGCTGCCAGATCGCGCCGCTGGCCTCCAGGACGGCCTCGGCGCGCCGGGCGAAGTCCTCCGTGGGCCGGTGCCGGCGTCCCTCGACGTGACTGACGTACGAGGGGTCGAAGCCCATCAGGGTGGCGAGTTGTTTCTTGGACAGCCCCCGTTCCGTCCGGTGCCGGGCGAGTTCGGCGGCGAAGGAGTCGGCAGCCCGATCGAGCGGTGAGGTCGTCATCAGCTTCCTCGTGGCCGGGAGTACCAAGTTTCACGTTGAGTCGCCGGCCGCACACTCATCTGGCACCTAGTCGACAAGAACCTTGACTGATGTGCGGTTCCTACCGATACTGCCCGCAGTTTCCACGCCGACACCGTGCGTAGCGCTCGCCAGCGCCGTGACCCGCGTCGCCCACCCGATCCCACCGTCGGGTTTCCCTGTGCCCAGAAGTGTGGTTAGGCTAGCCTTAGTAGGCGTCATGGACGCTTCGGATCGAGTGGGGGGTGGATCAGGTGACAGCGGTGCTGCCCCGTCAGGATCCGGCCACCACGCCCCTGGCGCCGGTCACCGGAACCCTGCGGGCCATGTTCGGCACCGACGACCTGCCCGGGCTGGCCCCGGGCCTACTGGTCGTCGACGAGGCCGGTTGGGCCCCGGCGACCACCCTCACCGGTGCCCGACTGCCGGAGCTGCTCGACTCGGCCGTCCGGCTCTGGGGTGGCACCCCACACGCCTCCGCCGCGCTCGCCTGGAAGGCGTACAGCTACTGGGCCGCACTGCCGGTGGTGCTCGGTTGGGCCGCCGCCCGTCGGGTGCCGTTGCTCGACCACACCGAGGCACTGATCCACTTCGCCGACCGGCGTGCCCTGGTGACCGTGGGACTACGCGAGTCGATCCCGGTCGCGGTGCTGCCGAACGATCCGCTGGCGCTCGCCGGGCTGCCCCAGGTGCGGGTGGTGGCCGACGAGCGGGAGCTGCTCACCGCACTGCGCGCCACCCTCCTGGACGGGCACCTGTCGCCCGTGGTCTCCGCGATCCAGGGCAGGGTGCGGATCGGCGCCCGCACCCTCCTCGGCTCGGTGGCGTCCGGTATCGCCCACGGGCTGCTGCGTGCCGCCGACAACGTGCCCGGTTCCACGGTCGAGGCGATCGACACACTGCTCGGCGCACTCGATCTGGCCGACCTGGTGGAGCTGGTGCCCGGGCCGAACGGTGAGCCGGTCGTGCAGCGCCGCACCTGCTGCCTGGCGTTCACCCTGCCCCAGCCGAAGGTCTGCCAGGGCTGCTGCATCCGCAGCTGAGCCGGTCCCGCCGCTCACTCCGTCAGCGGGCGCACGTCCCAGAGCCAGACGCCGCCGGTGTGCTCGGGCTGGATGCCGGTCAGCTCGGTCATCCCGGTACGCAGCGCGTCGGCGTGCTCGTGCGGCCCGAGGATCACCACCCCGGCCCGCCAGTACCGCAGGTCCTCCACCGCCATCCGACGCGCCCGCTCGCTGATCGGCGGCACCTCGCCGGTACGGCGGATGGTGCCGAAGAAGCTGCTGGTGGGGCGCGGAGGTGCGGAGAACAGGGCGACCCGGTCCTGCCCCGGCCGGGTGTCCGGGCCGAGGAAGTAGCCACGGGCGATCGGCATCTCCTGCCGGGTGCGGGCGGACCAGCGCAGCGGCTCGGCGTACTCGGTGTCGGGCAACGGCAACGTCACCACGCTGCGCCCGCCGGCCAGGTAGGGCCGCCAGGCACCGGAGGTGACGAACGCGGGGACCGGTTCGAGCCGTTTCGTCGGCAACGGAGTGGGCAGCACCGGCACCAACGCCATCGCCAGCCCGGTCACCGTGGCGAGCCGGATCTGCGACCGACGGTCCGGGTACCGGGACGCCAGGTCGCGGACCCGCTCCGCACCGTACGCCAGGATCAGTCCGATGATCGGGGTGATGGCCAGCGCCCAGCGGGTCGGCACCACCGAGTGCAGCACCGGCAGTTCCTCCAGCAGCGCCCACGGCCCGGGTACGCCGGTGCCACGCCGATCGAAGCGGATCTCCCGGCCGAGCGACAGCACCGCGAAGAGCAGCCCGACGGCGGCCAGGCCGAGCACCACGACGTTGCGCCGCAGCCACCACACGAGTGCCGTCACGAGGATCACCAGCGGCCAACCGAAGAAGGCGTTCTCCTCGGTGGGGTTCTTGGCCAGTCCGGCGGCGCTGCGGGCGTCACCGGCCAGTGACTCGCGGGAGTAGGCGAAGAACGAGGCCAGGTCCGTGGAGTAGCCCCGGATCACCCAGGACAGCCCGTGGTAGGCGCCGGGACCGAAGAACTGCACGTACAGCGGGTAGGCCAGCAGCACGGCGGAGACGACGGCGGCCACCCCGATGCCCGCGGCGAACGGACGGACCCGGGCCCGCAGCTCGGACCGGCCGATCACCATCGCGACGACCACCACGGCGACACCGATCGCGGTCATCAGCAGGATCTCCAGGTTCAGGAACGCCTGCCAGACGATCACCAGGGCCAGGAGCAGACCGTTGCGCAACCATCGCCCGGAGTCACCGAGCCGCAGGGTCCGCCAGATGATCAGCGGTACCACGTACTGCGACACGATGTTCGGATGCGCGTTGGCGTGGGAGACCATGGCCGGCGCGTACGCGCAGAACGTCGCACCCAGCCAGGCCGGCCCGCGGGCGCCGGGCAGCACCACGCGGGAGAGCAGGAAGTACCAGGCGGTGGCGGTGGCGATCAGGCCGAGGGTGAGGAATACCAGGAACGCGGCCCGGGTGCCGAAGAGCAGGGTTATCGGCGTCATCGGCAACGAGACGGACAGAACCGACGTATTCGCCATCAGATTGACCGATTCCGGCACATTCATCCGGTCCGACGAAAACGGGTAGGCGAATTCCGTCACCACCCGGGCACCATGCGCCAACATCCACTCGAATTGCGCCATATCGGTAGGGTTGTCGCGAATACCGTCGTGCGGATTCAGCCACATCCGTGCGGTGATCCAGAGGCCGAAAACCGCGAAGCTCGCCACCGCCGCGGCGTCCCTCCACCGTCCGGGACCCGCCCCGCCACTCGGTCCTTCCGGCCGGCGCGCCGCCCTTCCCGCCTCGGACCGCGGCAGCTGTCGCGCCGAATCGGGAGTAGTCATAACAATTCACAGCGTAGTTGGCCTAAGTGGCCAGCGTGCGGGCTTCGGGGCACTGGCGTAGTATCGGCAAGGTTCGCTGGCCACCACCGATCGTGCAGCCACCCCTACCGTTAATCGGCCATCGCGGGCCCCGATATTCCCGCCGTCCGAGCGGATGGTTCACTCAGTCGGTCCCGACGCGGGTCGAGTCGTATCGTGAGGAAGCGACGCATGGCAGAAATCACTGGGGATCAGCGCGTGCAGTCCGAGGTCCTGGAGGGCCTCGCCACGGCGGTCAATCACCGGCGCTGGTTCGTCGAGCTGGCCGTGCCCTACCTGGGCGACAACCCCATCGAGATCGGTAGCGGCCTCGGCGACTACGCCCTGGAGTGGAGCGAGAGCTTCCCCCGGTTCACCGCCACCGAGGCCGACCCGGACCGACTGGTCGCCCTCAAGGAGCGTCTCGCGGACCGGCCCTCGATCGAGGTTCGCCAGATGCTGCTGCCCAACTCGGAGCGGGGCGACTACAGCGCGGCGGTCTCCTACAACGTGCTTGAGCACATCGAGGACCACGTCGGCGCGCTGCGCTGCATGGGTCAGCTGGTCCGGCCCGGTGGCGCGGTGGTCATCATCGTGCCGGCCTTCCAGTTCGCGATGAGCCCGGCGGACATCGCCACCGGCCACGTCCGGCGGTACACGAAGAAGACGCTGGCCAACGCGATGACCGAGGCCGGCCTACAGGTGGAGAAGATCCACTACGCGAACGCGCTCGGCCTGATCGGCTACTTCATGGCCACCAAGGTCTTCCGCCTGATGCCGAAGGAGGGCCCGATGGTGAAGGTCTACGACACCCTGGTCCTCCCCGCCACCAAGGCCGCCGAGCAGCTCGTCCGTCCCCCCTTCGGCCAATCCGTCTTCGCCGTGGCCCGCACCCCCGCCTAACCAGGCTGCCCGGGACCGACCCCGTCCCGTTGACCATGAGGTTGGCGGCACTTGCAGAGATCGAAGTCGCCGCCAACCTCATGATCGATCGAGGCTGGGTCGGGTCAGCCGGGGATCTGGTAGGTGGGGCGGATGGTGGCCCGGGCCAGGGTGTGGAAGGCGAGGTTGAAGCCGACGTAGGCGGGAGTCGCCTCGGGGGTGACGTCGAGGCGTTCGACGTCGAGGGCGTGCACCGCGAAGACGTACCGGTGCGGACGGTCGCCGGGCGGCGGCGCGGCACCGCCGAAACCGTGCTCCCCGTAGTCGTTGCGTACGGTGAACGCGCCCTTCAGATCCTTCTCGGCCGCGCCGCGCGGCAGTTCCGTCATGTCGGCCGGCAGGTTCACCAGCACCCAGTGCCAGAAGCCGCTGCCGGTCGGTGCGTCCGGGTCGAAACAGGTCACCACGAAACCCTTGGTCTCGGCCGGGAAGCCCGACCAGGCCAACTGCGGCGAGACATTGTCGCCGCCGGTGCTGCCGTGCGCGTGCGCGGCGTCCATCGGCTCACCGTTCTGCACATCGTCACTTGTCAGCGTGAAGGAGGCGACGGTCGGCAGCAGCTCGTACGGGTCCGGAGCGATGGGACGTTCCAGGGTCATCGACACAGGTCCTTCCGGTGGAAGTGGTGTTCTGCGCCCCTTTCATACCCTGTGCCGCGCTGACATTCGACAGAACCAGCCTCAAGTCCGCCGTAACCGAGAGCGCCTCACGGCGGTTGTCACCCTGCAACAACTAGCGAAGGAGTCTCTTGGCCGGAGTCTGGCGTGACTTCATCACCGCCGTCATCGATGCCGTGCGCCGACGTGACGAGGCTGCCCTCAACGACGAACGCCGCCGGGCACTGGACCGGCTCGCCGACGAGAAGATCCGCGAGGAACAGCGGAAGCGCCCTCCGGAGAGCACCTGAGGCGGGTGGCACTCGGTCGACCAGTCCTAGGGATGCGCGTCGGTGATCGTGATGACCTCGTCGAGGCGGTCCAGGGCGGCCCGCAGGTCGTCGACCTTGGCCTGGATGCGGTCGCGCTCGGCGCGCAGCATGGCTCGCTGCTCGGCGTCGGTGTGCCCGGAACTCCAGCAGGGCAGCAGTTCGGCGATCCGTTGACTGGTCAGGCCGGCGGCGTACATCTGCTGGAAGAAGCGCACCAGGGTGACCGCGTCCTGCCGGTAGAGACGCTGCCCGGACGGGCTGCGCTCCGCGGTGAGCAGCCCCTGCTGCTCGTAGTAGCGCACGGCGCGTACCGAGACGCCGGCCTCCCGCGCCACCTCGCCGATCCGGATCAGTCGCTCCTCGGTGGTCAATGGTGACTCCTCTCACGCCGGCACCGACGTCCAAAGCTTGCCTCTGACGTCAGCGTCAGGTTTTAGCGTAGCCGGCATGGATATCAACAACTCGGTTGCCCTGGTCACCGGAGCCAATCGCGGCCTGGGCCACGCTTTCGCCAGGCGCCTGCTCGAACGGGGCGCCCGCAAGGTCTACGCGACAGCCCGCCGGCCCGAGACCATCGATCTGCCCGGGGTCGAGGTGCTGCCGCTCGACATCGCCGACGCCGCCTCCGTACGCGCCGCCACCGAAGCCGCCTCGGACGTCTCGCTGCTCGTCAACAATGCCGGAATCCAGACCGGCACCGACCTGGTGACCGGCTCGCTGGCCGCGGTCCGGCACGAACTGGAGACCAACGTGTTCGGTCATCTGGGGATGATCCGGGAGTTCGCCCCGACGCTGGCCAGCAACGGCGGGGGCGCGATCGTGAACGTCCTCTCCGCCATGTCGTGGTTCGGGGTCCGGGGCGCCAACGCCTATCACCTGACCAAGGCCGCCGCGTGGGCCATGACCAACGGAGTCCGGCTGGAACTCGCCGAGCAGGGCACTCTCGTGACGGCGGTGCACCTCGGCCTGGCCGACACCGACATGTCCGCAGGCTGGCCGGTGGACAAGATCGCACCGTCGGACCTGGCGGACGCGGCGCTCGACGGAGTCGAGGCAGGCTCCGCCGAGGTCCTCGCGGACCAGTGGAGCCGGGACGTCAAATCCCGGCTACCGCTCAAGCCGGAGGAGTTCAACGCCGCGATGGAGCGCGCCCTGGCGGCGCTGGCAGCAGCCTGAGCCGTCCTCGCCGAGCCGGGATCCCACTCGCGGGCCAGGTGAGCGGAGGGTGTGGGATTCGAACCCACGAAGACATCGCTGCCTTACCGGTTTTCAAGACCAGCGCCATCGGCCACTAGGCGAACCCTCCCGGACCACGCCGTGCGCGGCCGTGCCTAGTCTGCCACGCCGCGTACGTCGGCGAACGGTCGAGCTACCCGGTGCGCCGTGAGCACTGACGTTGCGTGGTCGCTCGGGGCGCGACGTGGAGCCGGCCCGGGATCGGGTAAGACTGGGCCATGCGAGCGATCACCATTGCCGAGCCTGGCGGACCCGACGTACTCACCTGGAGCGAGGTGCCGGACCCGCGGCCGGGTCCGGGCGAGGTGGTCGTGGACGTACGGGCGACCGCGGTGAATCGGGCCGACCTGTTGCAGCGGCAGGGGCACTATCCGCCGCCGGCGGGCGCGCCCGCGTACCCCGGGTTGGAGTGCTCGGGGGTGGTGAGCGCGACCGGTCCCGGGGTGGCCGGTGTGCGGGTGGGTGACCAGGTCTGCGCGCTGCTGGCCGGCGGCGGGTACGCCGAACGGGTGGCGGTGCCGGCCGGACAGTTGCTGCCGCTGCCGGCCGGCGTCGACCTGGTCGACGCCGCCGCGTTGCCGGAGGTGGCCTGCACGGTCTGGTCGAACGTGGTGCGGGTGGCCCGCCTGACGGCGGGAGAGACGCTGCTGGTGCACGGCGGCGGCAGCGGCATCGGCACGTTCGCGATCCAGCTCGGTGCCGCGCTCGGCGCGACGGTGGTGGCGACCGCGCGGGCCAGCAAGCACGAGCGGCTGCGTGCGCTGGGGGCCGACCTGCTTGTCGACTACCGGGAGCAGGACTTCGTCGAGGAGGTCCGGCGGGTCACCGACGGCCGGGGCGCGGATGTCGTCCTGGACATCATGGGCGCGTCGTACCTGGGTCGGAACGTCGCCGCCCTGGCCGCCGACGGACGGCTGGTGGTGATCGGCATGCAGGGCGGTCGCAAGGGTGAGTTGGATCTGGGTGCGCTGTTGGCCAAGCGCGGCACCGTCGCGGCCACCGCGCTGCGTTCCCGGCCACTTGAGCAGAAGGCCGCGATCGTACGCGGGGTGCGCGAGCAGGTCTGGCCGCTGGTCGAGGCGGGCCGGGTGCGACCGGTGATCGACCGGCGACTGCCGATCACCGAGGCGGCGCAGGCGCATCGACTCGTCGAGTCCAACGAGCACGTCGGCAAGGTCCTGCTCACCGTCGGCTGAGCCGGATCACGTGCCGGCAGCCGGGCAGCGGTCGGGAAACTAACCGGGTAGCACGAGCCGGGCCCCCGGGCCGTCGCCGGCCAGGTTGTCCTCGGGGTTGTAGAGGGTGCAGCGCCGCAGCGAGAGACAGCCACAGCCGATGCAGGCGTCCAGGTCGTCGCGGAGCCGGCTCATCAGCCGGATCTTCTCGTCGAGCCTGGCCCGCCAGGCGGTGGAGAGCTTGGCCCAGTCCTCGGCGGTGGGCGTACGGGCGGCGGGCAGCGAGTCGAGCGCGGCACGGATCTCCTCAAGCGAGATGCCGACCTGCTGGGCGATCCGGATGAACGCCACCCGGCGCAGCTCACCACGGTGGTAGCGGCGCTGGTTGCCGCTGGTCCGTTCGGCCCGGATGAGCCCCAGCCGCTCGTAGTAGCGCAGCGCGGACTGCGCCACCCCACTGCGGGCGGAGAGTTGGCCAATGGTCAATGCTTCCTGCATCACGTCGCCTTGAGTTGAACCCCGCTTCAACTTGCAGGCTATCCGTATGACCACATCCGCCACCACGGCCCGGGTCGCCGAGGCCGCCGCGCCGATCGACGGACGCGACCAGTTCGCCCCGCTGCTTGAGCGCGTTCGCGCCGGCCGGGAGTTCGGTGCGAACGTCCTGTCGACCCTCGACGTGCTCCAGGTGCTCTACGACCGGGTGCTACGGATCACCCCGGCGACCGTCGACGACCCTGACCGTGACCGCTTTCTGCTCTCCAAGGGCCACGCGGTGGCCGGCTACTACGCCCTGCTCGCCGCGAGGGGCTTCATTCCGCCGGACTGGCTCGACGACCAGGGCGGGCCGTCGAGTCGGCTCGGCGACCACCCGGACCGCACCCTGATCCCCGGCGTGGAGATCGGCTCCGGCTCGCTCGGGCACGGTCTGGGGCTGGGCGTCGGCACCGCACTCGGGCTACGCGCCCAGGGCCGGCTCGCCCCCCGGGTCTACGTGCTGCTCGGCGATGCCGAGCTGGACGAGGGCTCGAATCACGAGGCGATCGCGTACGCCGGAGCGGTCGGGCTGGGCAACCTGACCGCGATCGTGGTCGACAACTTCTCCGCCACCCACGGCTGGCCGGGCGGAGTGGCCACCCGGTTCACCGCCAACGGCTGGACCGCCGCGACAGTGGACGGGCGGGACCGGGACGCCCTCCACCCGGCACTGACCGGACACCACGGTCACCGGCCACATCTTGTCGTCGCGCTCGTCGGGGACGGTGAGTGATCGTGCGGGACACCTTCGTGGCCACCACGACCGAGTTCCTGGACGACCCTCGAACGGTCGTCGTGCTGGCCGACATCTCCGCCGCGGCGTTCGCTCCGGCCGCCGCCCGGCATCCCGACCGGGTGGTGAACGTCGGCATCCGGGAGCAGCTCATGGTGGGGGTGGCGGGCGGCCTGGCACTGACCGGGCTGCGCCCCATCGTGCACAGCTACGCACCGTTCCTCGTGGAGCGGGCGTACGAGCAGATCAAGCTGGATCTCGACCATCAGGGGGTCGGCGCGGTGCTGGTGAGCGTCGGGGCGTCGTACGACCGCGCGGCAGCCGGGCGCACCCATCTCAGCCCGGCGGACGTCGCCCTGATCGACACCCTGCACGACTGGACGGTGCACGTGCCCGGGCATCGGGACGAGG
This sequence comes from Verrucosispora sp. WMMC514, assembly GCF_027497295.1. Classification (NCBI taxonomy): domain Bacteria; kingdom Bacillati; phylum Actinomycetota; class Actinomycetes; order Micromonosporales; family Micromonosporaceae; genus Micromonospora; species Verrucosispora sp. WMMC514. The sequence goes on from NZ_CP114906.1 coordinate 2,478,351, forward strand.
TACCCGGGCTGCTGCGCGCCGTGGTCTGCGGCCAGGGCTCGGCATACGTGCGGCTCTCCACGCAGAGCAACGCGCGGGCGTACCCGGAGGCGGGCGACCTGCGGGTGCTCCGGGACGCCGGGCCGGGGGCGGCGCTGCTGGTGGCGGTCGGTCCCACGGTGGACGCGGCCCTCGACGCGACCGCGGACCTGCCGGTGACCGTGGCGTACACCCACCGGCCCCGCCCGTTCGACACCGCCGGCCTACGGGCGCTCGTGGACAGTGCGGTGATCCTGGTCGAGCCGTACCTGGCGGGCACCTCGGCCCGGCTGGTCTCGGCCGCGCTGGCCGATCGACCGCACCGGCTGTCGGCGCTCGGGGTTCGTCGCGAGGAGTTACGGCGCTACGGTTCGGCGGCGGATCACGCCCGGTGGCACGGGCTCGACGCGGCCGGGCTGCGCCGCTCGATCACCGACTTCCTGTCACCGGCGTTGGTCTGAGCGCTGCTCGGTTCGCGGCATGTCGCGGTCTGCACCAGCGACGTACGGCCCGACCTGCCGCGACCGGCAGCCACCTCGTGGCGCGGCCGGCAGGACGGTCAGCGGGGTGTGGTGCCGGGATTGCGACGGGTGCGCTCGCGGCCGAGGATCCAGAGCGCCTCGACACCGTCCCGCCAGGTGATCTTCTTGCCTTCCTCGCGTCCCCGGGCCCGGTAGCTGATCGGCACCTCGTACGGTCGGATGCGGCGCCGCAGCAGCTTGCCGGTCACCTCGGCTTCCATGCCGAACCCTCGGGAACGCACGTCCAGCGAGCGGTAGAGCGCGACCGGCATCAGCTTGAAGCAGGTCTCCAGGTCGCCGATGTAGGAGTTGAACAGCACGTTCGCCGCCATGGTGACGCCCTTGTTGCCCATCACGTACCAGAAGCTGTAGGCGCTGTGGCTGCCGAAGGTGCGGTTGCCGTAGACCACCGTCGCCCGGCCGTCCAGCACCGGGGCCAGCAGCTTGGGGATGTCCTGTGGGTCGTACTCGAGGTCGGCGTCGAGGATGACCATGTACTCGCCGTCGGCGTTGGCCACCGCCGTGCGGATGGCCGCGCCCTTGCCCGCGTTGCGCTGGTGGGTGATGACCCGCAGCCGGGCGTCGTCGGCACGCCCGAGGATCTCCCCGGTGCCGTCGCGGCTGCCGTCGTCGACCACCAGCAGCTCGATCTCGCACGGATACTCCACCGCCAGCGCCTGCTTGAGGGCATCCGCGATGCGTTCTTCCTCGTTGTAGACCGGCATGAGGATCGACAGCTTCACGGGAATCTCCACGAGGGCGGGCAATGTGTCGGCCATAGCCTAGCCCGGCAGGTCAGCCAGGTGGCGACGACCACCGACGGCGATCCACGCTCGGGCGTCCAGGCTGATGGTGTTTACTTCCGGCCATGTCGGCCGCCGGCTTCCCGTTCGTCCTGGTTCCCGTCGCCGCGCTCGTTCTACTCGGCGTGGCCCTACGGCCACGGAAGGTGGGCGTCGTGGCATCCCGACGGCTCGCGGTGCTCCGGGCGACCCTTGTCGTCGGCACCTTCGCGGTGGCGACCGTCGAGGTACTCGGTGCGTTGCGGCTGCTCACCGCGCCCGCCTTCGCCCTGACGTGGCTGAGCTTCCTCGTCGTGACGGCGTTGGCGGCGGTGTGGCGACGGCGGGTCGACAACCGCAGCCGCGAGCGGGACGCGGCCGGGCTCCCGGGCACCGTGACCGTCGGTGGTGGCACGCCACCGTCGCTGGCGGGCGTTGCCCGATCCGGTGCGGCGGGGCCGTCGGCGGGTGCCGGCGAGGCGTCGGGGGCCACGGCGACGGTCGGTACGGTCACCGTGGGTCCGGACCGTCCGGCGCCGGCCGATCCGGACACCAGGCCGGGTGCCGCCACGACCGGCGGCTGGCGCAGCGCCGCCGGCGATCTCTGGCGTACGGCCAGCCGTGGCGAACGACTGCTCGCCGGTACGGTCGCCGGGCTGCTCCTGGTCGAACTGCTGATCGCCCTGCTGGCCGCGCCGAACAACTACGACTCGCAGACGTACCACCTGCCCAAGGTGGAACGGTGGGTGGCCCAGGGCGACCTGACGTTCTGGGCGACCGCGGTCCACCGGCAGGTCACCATTCCACCGGGCGCCGAGTACCTGCTGCTGCACCTGCGGCTGCTCACCGGCGGTGACGCGCTGCATCACCTGGTGCAGTGGGCCGCCGGCCTGGTCTGCCTGCTCGCGGCCGCCCGGGTGACCGCGCAGCTCGGTGGCGGTCGGCGGGCGCAGTTGCTCACCGTGTTCGTGCTGGCCACCACGCCGATGGTCACCCTGCAGGCGACCAGCACCCAGACCGACCTGGTCTGCGCCGCCTGGGTGCTCTGCGCCGGCACCCTCGCCCTGGACGGGCTGCGTCGACGGGCGCACCTGGGTGACCTGCTCGCGCTCGGCGCGGCCACCGGGCTGACCGCGGTCACCAAGACCAGCGGACTGCTCGCGGTCGGGCCGCTGCTGGTGCTCTGGGGAGTGGGCCAGCTACGCCTGGCGTACCTCGACGGGTCGACCACGCACCGCCGGGCCCCGGTCGCCGGGATCACCCGTACCGTCGGTGCCTCGGTGCTGATCCTGCTGGTCGCCGCCGCGGTGGTCGGCCCCTTCCTGGGCCGGGTGTACGTCGAGTTCGGCCACCCGTTGGGACCGGAGCGGCTGCGCGAGTCGGTGCCGATGGAACGCCACGACCCACCATCGGTCCTGGTGAACGCGCTCCGGATCGGACACACCGCGCTGGACACTCCGCTGGCGCCGCTGCGCGAGGTGTCCGCCGAGGCGATCATCGGGCTGGCCGGGCTGATCGGGGTCGACCCGCAGGACCGCGCGATCACGTTCGGCCGGGAGATCTTCCCGGTCGCGTCCTGGTATCCGGACGAGGACCGGGTGGCCTTCCCGCTGGCCGGTGCGCTGGCGCTGATCGGCGCGCTGGCGGCGCTGCGCGGCCCGACCCGGGTCAGTCCGGGCGCGGCGGGGGCGCTGCGCGGGTACGCCCTGGTGGTGGTCGTCGCCGTGGTGCTGCACACCGCGATGATCAAGTGGCAACCGTGGGGGAACCGGCTGATCCTCTACGCCCTGGCGGCATCGGTGCCGCTGGCCGGTCTCTGGCTCGACGCCCTCTTCCGCCGCTCGGGTCGGGTCGCGTCCGGCGTCCGGGGCGGTGATCCGGCGGGCACCGGCGGTCGGCGACCCCTCGCCGCCGGGCTCGCGGTGACGGTGCTGGCCACCTGCGCACTGGCCGGGGTGTTGGCGGTGTCGTACGGCTTTCCGCGCCGACTGGTCGGCGCGGGTTCGGTCTTCACCACCTCCGACTGGGAGAGCCGGTTCATCCGGCGTCCGCAGTGGGCGGCGGAGTACCGGTGGGCGGCCGACGCGGTCCGGGCCGCCGACGCGCGCCGGATCGGGTTGTCCCAGCGCAACGACGACTGGGAGTACCCCTGGTGGCTGCTGCTCCGCGACGCGGACGGCAACCCGCCCGACCTGCTGGCGCTCCAGTCGGTGCTTGACGATCGGCCACCGGCCGATCCGGCCTCGGTCGACGCGATCCTCTGTGTCGGCAGCCGGAAACTCTGCGCCGACCTGGTGCCCGCCGGTTGGCGGCTGGAGTTCCGCAGTTACGTCGGTTACGCCCTGCCGGAGCAGCGGTGACCGGTCAGCGCGGCACGTCGAGCGGTCCGGGCCGGTAAAGGACCATTGGCCCGGTTCGCCGCAGCACGCAAGTATTCCGAGACGTATTCACATACCTGCATCGCACGCGTTACCGTCCGGTAACCCGATCGACGTCCCGCGATCGGACCGAAAGGAGTGCGTCGATGTCTGGTACCCACGCCAGGCGTGAACGGACACCTCGACGGCGTCTTGCCGAGGTCGCCGTCCTCGCCACCGCTCTCGTCCTGCCGATGCTGGCCACGGCCTCACCCGCCGCCGCGGCCGACCGTCCCGCCGTCCAGCCGCTCCCCGCCCACCTCGAAACCATCCGCGCCGCCGAGGCCACCGCGCTCTACGGCGACCCCGGTATCCGGCCGATCGACCAGCGCCGCACCGCACTGATCACCATGGGTGACAGCCAGATCTCCGGGGAGGGGGTCGGCAACTACGTGCCCGGCACCCACCAGCCGGGCAACTGGTGCGACCGCTCGTACGACCAGGCGGTCTTCCGCACCGGTATCGCCGCCGACGAGCGCTACAACATCGCCTGCTCCGGCGCCACCCCGTGGAACCTGATCGCCGGTGGTCCGACCCAGCACAACGAGCTGAACCAGGGCGACCACCTGGCGATCAAGGCGCGCAACACGCACATCAAGCTGATCTGGGTGGTGGCCGGCGCCAACGGCGACGGCACGATCCAGTTCGGCCCGGTCGCCACCGACTGCGCGCTCCGCCGCGTCCTCTTCCAGGGGCCGTGCTGGCCCACCTACACCGACCAGTGGACGGTACGCACCGACGGCAGCCGCCGGGCCGTCGAGGAGGCGCTCACCGACATCCGCCGGACCATGACGAACGCCGGCTATCTCAGCTCCGACTACGAGCTGGTGTTCATGTCGTACTCCAGCCCGGGCAGTCCGGACGTCGAGGACAACCCGAACTTCCCCGGCTGGTACTCCGGCGGCTGCCTGCTGTACCTCGCCGACGCCGCGTTCGCCCGGAACAAGGCGGTGCCGCTGTTCGAGTCGGCGCTGCGGGCGGCGGCGGCCAACACCGGCACCCGCTACCTCGACGCCAGCCGCCTCTTCCACGGCCACGAGGTCTGCACCGACAACACCTCGGTACGCGGGCTCTACATCGAGGTGGGGATCTGGGACGAGAACGCGGCCCGCCAGTCGTTCCACCCGAACTACCGGGGACACGGCATGTTCGCCCAGTGCATCACCCAGTTCTACGCCTCCGGCCAGCAGCAGGGCACCTGCGTCGACCCGGCGAGCACCGGCGACGGTCAGCTCTATGCCGGCCTGATGGAGTTCCGGCAGCTGCGCAACGCCGCCACCGGCACCTGCGTGGACGGCAAGGGCTACAACTCGCGCAACGGCACGGCGCAGCAGTCGTACCGCTGCCATGGCGGACGTAACCAGGGCTTCTGGTACGACCCGACCCGGCAGTCGCTGCACTCCGAACTCTCCCACGACCGCTGCCTGGACGTCGCCGGTGGATCGCTGAGTTCGGGCACGGCGGTGAACGTCTACGACTGCCACGGCGGCACCAACCAGCGGTTCACCCTCTCCGGCAACCAGATCCGCGCCGCCGGTGCCACCAACCTCTGTCTGGCCTTCGACAACCCGCTGTTCGGTACGCCCCGACTGCGGCTGGCCACCTGCTCCAGCAGTTCCCGGCAGCAGTGGTCGTTCGAGTCGCGGTCGTTCGCCCAGCCCGTCGGGTACGGGCGGGACGACTTCATCGGCTCCCGGGTCTACTGAGGCCGGGAGCAGGCGGGCCCGCCGGCCCGGCACCGGGTGGTCTGGTTCGATCACCGCGCCGGGCCCGGCGGGCCCACTGTCACTTCTGCTCGAACGGTACGACTATCAGACGGGCCTGCGCCTGCTCGCCGGACACGGTGCCGGCCACGCCCAGCCTGGTGCCGACCTTGATGTCCGTGGCGGCGATCGACTTGCGCCGTTCGATCACCCGCAGGTCGTCGGTGAAGGTCCAGGTTCTGGTGAAGCCGTCGGTCGACTTGACCGTGATCTTGTCGTCGGTCAGGGCGGTCACCTCGCCGCGCTGCACCGAGACGGTCTTGGTGCCGCCGTCCTTGGTCTGCACCACGACGTCGCCGTGCAACGTGTTCTTGCGCAGCAGCACCCGGGCCGCCCGGCGCTTGCGCCACTCCTCGACCCGCTCCTTGCGCTTGTCGGCCGCGCTCGGGGTCGGCTCCACCGGCGCGGCCGTGCCCGGGTCGGCGTCCAGTTCCTCGGGGTCGAGACCGAGCGCGGCCAGTGCCTGGCCCTCCGCGCCCAGCGCGGCGACCACCTCGACGGCGCTGTCCTGCAGCGTGTCCCGCTCGGCCCGGCCCACCCCGCAGCCGGCGGCGGCCAACGCGACCGTCACCAGTAGCGCGCCGGTGGCGGTGAAGGATCCCCTGCGTGCCATTCCTCGTCCTCTCGTCGGTGCTGGTCTGCCGGATCTCGTCGCGCCGCGTCACGGTCGGCGCGGATCCGTCCCCAGCGTGGACCGACCGGGTGAGCCGACCGTCAGGCCGACGTTCGGGTCAGGTAAGGAATCCCGGCAGCCGGATGGTGAACGCGGCACCGCCCTCGGGAGCGTGCCCGGCGCTTGTCTCACCACCGAGCCGGCGGACCAGTCCGGCGGCGAGCGCCAGTCCGAGCCCGCTGCCGACCTCGCGTAGCCCTCGGTAGCGTTGGTGCAGCGCCCCGCGCTCGAAGGCCACTGTCAGGTCGTCGTCGGTCAACCCGGGTCCACCGTCGCGGACCTCGACCACTCCGCCGGCGCTCGGATCGGCACCGGCCGGCCGGACCGCCAGCACCACCGGCGCACCCGGCGGCACCACCCGCAGCGCGTTCTCCAGCAGCCCGTCGATCACCTGCCGGATCCGCCCCGGGTCGGTGTACACCGGCACCGGCTGCCCCGGCAGTTCGGTGCGGAACGTCACCCCGACCGAGGAGCAGCGGTCCGCCCAGGTCCGGCCGGCGTCGGCCGCCAGAGCGACCAGGTCCACCGGCACCGGTTCGAGGGGAAAGTCGACCGCCTCCAGGCGGGCCAGGGCGAGCAGGTCGGTGACCAGGCGGTCCAGGCGCTCCGCCTCGTCGAGCATGGTCCGACCGGTCTCGGCCGCCGCCGACGGTTCGACCACCCCGTCGGCCAACGCCTCGGCGTAGCCACGGATCGCGGTGAGCGGGGTACGCAGTTCGTGCGAGACGGAGAGCAGGAACTCCCGCTGTCGTCCCTCGCTGGTGGCCAGTGCGGCGGCCAGCCCGTTCAGCGCGTACGCCAGGTCGGCCACCTCGGCCGGCGACTCGACCGGCACCCGGACGGTGCGGTCGCCGGCTCGCAGCCGGGCCGCGACGAGGGCCGCCCGGCGGATCGGCCGGGCCAGCCGACGGGCGAGCAGCGAACCGGCCATGGCACCCGCGACCATCCCCGCCAGCAGCGGAAGCCAGAGGCCGCGCAGCACCTCACGCCACACCCCGGCGCCGAGTGGACGGGTCAGCACCACGCCGTCGCCGCGGGGCAGTGCCCGGCCTTCGACCAGGGCCCGTTTCCCGTCGACCAACCGCCGACCGGAGACATTCCGCCCGTTGGACACCCGGCTCACCACCTGGGGAGGCAGGCCGGCACGGTCCACCTCACCGCCGGAGATCAGGAAGATGGTGGTGCCCTGGTTTCCGAGTTGGCGGATCAACCGCTCGCCGGCCAGTTCCCGGACCCGGCCGGGGCGCGCCCGCAGCAGCTCGGCGGCGACCTGTGCCTGTGCGGCGAGCGCCTGCCGGTCCCGCCGTTCGGCGGCGCGGACCGCCACCGGCACCGCGACCATCGCGGTGACCAGCACCGACACCAGGGCCACCGCGCAGGTCACCAACACCGCGCGAGCGGTGAGCGTACGGCCGGGACGATCAGCCATCGGCGGCGTATCCGACTCCGCGATGGGTCCGGATCACGCTGGCCCCACCGAGCTTCGCCCGCACCTGCGCCACATGCACGTCGACGGTACGGGTGCCGGCGTGTGCCGCGTACCCCCACACGGCGGCCAGCAGTTCCTCCCGCGAGAAGACCCGACCGGGCCGACTCATCAGGTGGGCCAGCAGGTCGAACTCGGTGGAGGTCAGCTGCACCGGCACGCCGTCGGCGGTGACCGACCTGCGGTCGGGGTCGACGGTGACCGTGCCGAGCACGACGGGCTGCCCGGCACCACCCGGCGGACCGGCGGCGCGGCGCAGCACCGCCCGCAGCCGGGCGACGAGTTCCCGGGGGCTGAACGGCTTGGTGAGGTAGTCGTCGGCCCCCAGTTCCAGGCCGACGACGCGGTCCACCTCGTCGTCGCGGGCGGTGAGGAAGATGACCGGGGTCCAGTCGCCGGCCTCGCGTAGCCGGCGGCAGATCTCGGTGCCGGTCAGACCCGGCAGGGCGATGTCGAGCACGCAGGCCACCGGACGCAGCCGGCGAGCCGCCGAGAGACCGGCGCTGCCGTCCCGTTCGACGTGTACGCCGAAGCCGTCCCGGCTGAGGTAGAGCCGGACCAGGTCGGCGATGCTCGGTTCGTCCTCCACCACGAGGACGAGCCCGCGTTGCGGGTTCTCGGCGGTCACTGGGCCATGATTGCCGATCGACGGGATCCGGCAGCGTCAGGCCGTGTTCGGATTCGGTAAGAAGACCCGCTCAGCGTGCCACGACGGGCTGGAAGGTGACCGGCCGAGCGGTGGCGGGCTCGGCGACGGTGGTCACGACCCGTGGCTGTGCGCTGCGGACGCGGGTCCGGAACGCGTGATCGAGCAAGGCGTCCAGCTGCCACACCTGCTTCGGGCGCTGGGTGCGGATCAGGAACCGCTCGCGGATGCCGTCGATCGCGGTGGCGGCCAGTTCGACGCAGTGCAGCCGCGGGTCGGGACTCCAGGTGACGTGGCTCAGCTCGCGGAGCTCCGTGTTGAGGTGCAGGCGGAGCCGGTGCAGCACCCGCGTCTGCCGGGTGACCACCAGCCGTCGATGGGTGAGCAGCAGCAGATACTCCCCGTGGACCGGCCGGTCGGGCCGGCTGCACCGGGTGACCAGGACGGTGGCGTCGCCGGAACCCACGCAGCGACGGAACACCGGCATGTGCCGACTGGCGGTCTGCACCGCCAAGCCGGCCTCGGCGGCGGCCGGAAGGAACGTTCGGGAGAAGACGTCCATGACCTGCCCAACGACCCGGTCCCCGCGGTGACATGGCCGGTGGACATGCTTTCTGCAATTTCCACATCGCCCACGGCCCCACCCGGACCCGCCACGTTGATCAAGAAGTTCTGGTCGCCGATCGCGCTCAGCCCGACCAAAACTTCTTGATCAACCGGCGTAGTGGGGTGGGGTGGAGGTGGGTGGGTGGGTGGGTGGTTAGAGGAGTTCGAGGATGGTGGCGTTGGCCATGCCGCCGCCTTCGCACATGGTCTGCAGGCCGTAGCGGATGTTGTTGTCGCGCATGTGGGCGAGCATCGTGGTCATGATCCGGGCACCGGAGCCGCCGAGCGGATGCCCGAGGGCGATCGCGCCGCCGCGCGGGTTGAGCCGCTCCGGGTCCGCCTCGGTCTCCGCCAACCAGGCCAGCGGTACCGGGGCGAACGCCTCGTTCACCTCGTACACCCCGATCTCCTCGATGCCCAGCCCCGCGCGTCGTAGCGCCTTCGCGGTCGCCGGGATCGGCGCGGTGAGCATGGCGACCGGGTCGTCGGCCGCGACCACGGCGGTGTGTACGCGGGCCAGCGGGCGCAGCCCGTGCCGGCTGGCCCACTCGCTCGTGGTGACCGCGAGCGCGGCGGCACCGTCGGAGATCTGCGAGGCCGAGCCGGCGGTGACCACACCGTCGGGGCGGAACGGAGTGGGCAGCTCGCCCAGCTTCGCCAGCGAGGTGTCGCGCCGGATGCCCTCGTCCACCGCGAACTTGCCGCCGTCCGCCAGCGCCACCGGGGCCAGCTCGGCCTCGAACGCTCCCGCGTCCTGCGCGGCGGCGGCCTTCTCGTGGCTGGTCAGCGCGAACTCGTCGAGCTGGGACCGGGACAGGCGCCAGCGCTGCGCGATCAGCTCCGCTCCCACGCCCTGGTTGAAGGGCAGCGGGGAGTCCTCGGCGACTCCCTCGACCCCCCGGTAGCGGTTCAGGATCTGCTCGCTGAACGGCATCCCACCGGCGACGCTGGAGCCCATCGGCACCCGGGTCATCGACTCGACCCCGCCGGCGACGACCAGATCCGCCTGGCCGGAGAGCACGGTGGCCGCGGCGAAGTGCAGGGCCTGCTGGCTGGAACCGCACTGCCGGTCAACCGTGGTACCCGGCACCGACTCCGGCCAGCCGGCGGCCAGTACGGCGTTGCGGGCGACGTTCCACGACTGCTCCCCGACCTGCGACACACAGCCCCAGACCACGTCGTCCACCTGGGCCGGATCGATCCCGGTGCGTTCGGCCAGGGCGCGCAGCACGTGTGCGGACAGATCCACCGGGTGCACCGTGGCCAGGCTGCCCTTGCGCCGCCCGACCGGGGTGCGTACCGCACCGACGATAACCGCGTCACTCATGTCTACTCCCCGGTAACTTGGGCTGCCCCCGATCCTACGCCCCACCCGGGCAGCCTCCCCGACCCCGCCCTCGGGCGCGGCCCCGGCGCGGATGCCGCTTCCCGGCGGCGCTGGCATGCTGGTGCCGTGGCGGACGACACGATCGCACAGCAGTGGCGGGTGCCACCCGCCCTACCCGTCCTCAAGCTGGTTGCGGCGGTTGTCGTGCTCGCCCTGGGGCTGCTGCTCGCCGCGGGTGACCCGCTCCGGCCGGTGCTCGGCGGGTTGGCCGCGACGGTCCTCGTCGGCTGGGGCCTGCGGGATCTGCTCGCACCGGTACGGCTGGCGGTGGACGCGACCGGCGTCACCGTGCCGGCCGGAATGCTGAGCCGGCGGCACCTGCCCTGGCCGACGGTGGCGACCATCGAGGTGCACCGTCGGTCCGGGCGGGGACTCGCCGGACCGACCTTGGAGATCGACACGGGCGACTCGCTGCATTTGTTCAGCCGGCTCGATCTCGGCACCGATCCGGCCGAGGTCGCCGACGCGTTGCGAGCCGCCCGGGCGGCGAGTCCCGGCGGCACCGGTTGATCCGCTCCGGCGCACCCGGGCCGGCGGTGCGGACCAGTCCCGCCGGCACGGCGCCGGCAGCGGTCAGCCCAGTAGCGCGGCGGTGCGGACCAGGGCCAGCCCGAGCAGCACCACGAGGATGATCGCGCCACCGCCGACCTGCACGAGCGTCCGGCGCGAGCGCGGCGCGTAGGCCAGTACCAGGGCCATCAGCGCGCCGAACACCAGGCCGCCCAGGTGACCGGCGATCGAGATCTGCGGCACGGTGAAGGTGAAGATCAGGTTGATCACCAGGATGGGGACGATGGCCGAGGTGTCCCGCCCGAGTCGCCGCATGATCACGAATATCGCCGCGAACAGGCCGAAGATGGCGGTCGACGCTCCCGCAGACATCTGGTTGGGCGCGCTGAACACGTAGACCGCGACGTTGCCGCCGAAGCCGGCGATGAAGTAGAGGGCGGCGAAGCGCAGCGGCCCGAGCACCGCCTCCAGCGAACGACCGAGCACCCAGAGCGCCCACATGTTCAGCAGCAGGTGCACCACGCCGTAGTGCAGGAACATCGCGGTGACCAGGCGGTACCACTGGCCCTCGGCGACGCCGCCGACGGTGCCGTCGAGAAACATCGCCCGACCCAGCACCGCGCCCCACTCGGTCAACGGGGTGCCGCCGCCCATCAACCCGCCGAAGCCGTTGCCGCCGGCCGCCGCGTCGCCGCCCCGGTCCGAGGCGATCGACACCAGCATCACCAGCAGGTTGAGGGCGATCAGGGTCTTGGTCACGTAACCCTGCCGACCGACGACCCCGCCACCGAAGGCGGTGCGCGCCGGCCGCACGCTACGGCGTCCCTCCGACACGCACTCCGGGCACTGGAAGCCGACCGACGCCTCGTTCATGCAGTCGGGGCAGATCGACCGGTCGCAGCGGGTGCAGCGGACGTACGTCTCCCGGCCCGGGTGGCGATAGCAGGCCGGCGTGGTCGGCGGGGACTCGCTCATCGCTGGCCCCAGACACCCGAGCGCTCAGTCATGCGAGCAAAGGTACCCCGAGCCACCGCTCAGGCGGGTAGGCGTGTGCCCCGTCCAGCTCGCCCGCGCCCGGCCCGCCGCGCCCAGCCTCGGCCGGCGGGCCGGGTCCAGCGCGGGTCAGGCCGAGCGCTCGATCTCGATGCGCTCGATGACGACGTCCTGGAGCGGCCGGTCGCTGGGGCCGGTCGGGGTGTTGGCGATCGCCTCGACGATCTTCGCGGACTGCTCGTCGGCCACCTGTCCGAAGATGGTGTGCCGGTTGTTCAGGTGCGGCGTCGGCGAGACGGTGATGAAGAACTGCGAACCGTTGGTGCCAGGCCCGGCGTTCGCCATCGCCAGCAGATACGGCCGGTCGAACCGCAGCTCCGGGTGGAACTCGTCGGCGAAGGTGTAGCCCGGCCCGCCACGCCCGGTGCCGGTCGGGTCGCCCATCTGAATCATGAACCCGCTGATCACGCGGTGCGAGATGGTGCCGTCGTAGTACGGACCGTTGCCCGGCTGCCCGGTCCGCGGGTCGGTGTACTCACGCGTGCCCTCGGCCAGCTCGACGAAGTTGCGAACGGTCTTCGGCGCGTGGTTGGCGAAGAGTTCCAGCCGGATCGGGCCGGCGTTGGTGTGCACGGTGGCGTAGACAGCCTCGGCCACGGGTACTCCTTACTCGTTGGTCAGTTCCATGCGGATCCTCCCATGTGCCCGATCTGGACATGCGGAGGCATCCGAAGGTGGAGGATGAGACAGAGCAACTCCCAGGAGGTGGGACCGTGTTTGGAAACTGGCGGCGCAAGAGCCAGGCGCAGTTGGCCCGGACCGAACTGAACCGCGGCATCGGTCACCTGCGGCAGGCCGCTACGCATGCCGCGAGAGGCGCCGGCGACACGGTCGGCCCTCGGTTCCAGGCAGCTCGCGGTGCGGTGGCACCGACCGCCGTCGTCGTCCGGGACCGGGCGTCGAGCGGCCTCGCGTCGACGGCCGCGGCTCTCGCGCCGCTCGCGCTGGCCGTGCGTCACGCGCAGTCCGACGCGGCCGATCGGGCCGTCAAGGGAAAGAAGGCAGCCCTCGCCAAGCAGGCCTCGGTCACCAGGAAGGCGAAGAAGATGAAGGCGAAGAAGAAGTCCCGCCGGAGCGGGACCATGATCGGCTTGTTGGCCGCCGGCACGGTGGCCGGTCTCGCCGGTGCGATGGCCCTGCGTCGGCACCGTGAGCAGCAGGAGTGGGCCGAGTACGACGCGGGTGCCGCGCTTGAGCCGATGCACGAGGAGGTGGAGACCATCGAGGTGCGTACGGCCGGTCCGGCCGGTGCCGGCAAGGTCTCGACCGGCGCGGGCAGCTCGGCGGTGGCCGCCAGCGACAGCGCCACCACCGCTACCGCCCCGTCCGGCGTCGCCACCTCCGGAAAGGTCCCCTCGACCGCCGAGGGTGCCCGCACCACCACCGGCCGCCCCGCCGACGACCTCAGCAAGGCCACCAACCACAAGTCCAACACCCGCGCCTGACCCCTCCCGCCCCCGACGGGGTTGATCATGAAGTTGTTGCCGCGACACTCCGGTGAGCGCGGCAACAACTTCATGGTCGACGCGACCGCGCGGCGCGCGGTCGGGTGGGGCGAGGGTCAGAGCCAGTCGTTGCGGCGGAACCAGCGGTAGAGGGCCAACGAGATGCTGAGCATCAGGGCCAGCACCACGGGGTAGCCGTAGGTCATCCTCAGCTCCGGCATGAAGTCGAAGTTCATGCCGTAGATGCCGGCGATCGCGGTCCACACGGCGGCGATGGCCGCCCAAGCCGCGATCTTGCGCATGTCGTTGTTCTGATCGACCGTGACCTGGGCCAGCCGCGCCTGGAGGATCGAGTTGAGCAGATCGTCGTACGAGTTGACCTGCTCGACGGTGCGGCTGAGGTGGTCCTGCACGTCCCGGAAGTAGCGGCGCACCTCCTTGGGCACGTCCCGGTTCATCTGGGAGGTCAGCGTCACCAGCGGCCGTTGCAACGGCATCACCGCCCGCTTGAACTCGACGAGTTCCCGCTTCATCTGGTAGATCCGCTGGATCCGGCCGCTGGTCTGGCGGTCGAACACCTCCGTCTCCAGCACGTCCATGTCGTCCTCGAGCTGGTCGGCGACCTCCAGGTAGAGGTCGACGACCCGGTCCGTGATCGCGTACGCGACGGCCCAGGGGCCGTTGAGCAGCAGCTCCCGGCGAGCCTCCAACTCCTCGCGGACGGGCGCCAGCCGGCAGGCGTCACCGTGCCGGACGCTGATCACGAACTGCGGGCCGATGAAGAGCATCACCTGCCCGGTCTCCACCACCTCGGAGTTCTCCGTCAGCTCGGTGTGCTCGCAGTACCGGGCGGTGCGCAGCACCAGGAAGCTGACTTCGCCGAAACGTTCGAGCTTCGGACGCTGTTGGGCCTTGACCGCGTCCTCCACGGCCAGCTCGTGCAGCCCGTAGGTAGTGGCGATCTCGGTCATCTCGGCCAGCTCCGGCTCGTGCAGGCCGAGCCAGACGAAACCCGCTTCGGCACCACGCGCCGCGGCCAGCGCGTCGGCGTAGTCCCAGTCGCCGGCCTGCCGCTGACCGTCGAGGTAGAGCGCGCAGTCGACCACGGCGCTGCGTGGCCGCTCGGTCGACGGCTGGCCGGACTGCGGTCCGTCCGGGCTGAGCCGACGAGTCACGGCCCGGACCGGCGACCAGCTCCGCGGCCGCAGGGCCCGGCCGCCGTTGGTGCTCGCGGTCCGGTTGCCGGCGGTGGCCGGGGCGGTCGTCCCCGTGCGCCGCGTCCGCTCCGTCATCACGCCCTCCCCCCCGCCGGCTGCGGTTTGCAGGTTACGCCGCCGTAGCGATCATGGCCGGACGGCCGGGGGGTGGCGCCGGACGGACCGGACCGCATCGGGGGGTGAGGGGGCGATCCGGCCCGCCCGGCGCCGTGGGGGCGGGGGTTGTGCCTACGCGTGGTGAGTAACGCTCGCAGCATTGTGGGCCCCGAGCCCCGTCAGTGGGAGACCCGAGCCGGCCGGTATCGCTGTTCTGTCAGAAAGCCGACAGAAATTCAGCCACGCACCGACGTCATCGCGTCGGCCAGCCGCCGAACGCCCTCGTCGATCCGGTCCGCGGTGACCGCCGAATAGGCCAGCCGGAGGGCGTGCCGCCCACCGTCCAGGACGAAGTCGCTGCCCTTGACCACCGCGACGCCACGCTCGGCCGCCGCCGGGGCCAGCCGGTCGACCTCGACGTCCTCCGGCAACTCGACCCAGAGGAAGTAGCCACCGTCGGGCTCCACGAACCGGGCCTGCGGAATGTGCCGGCGCAGCGACTCGGCGAGCACGGTGGCGCGCTCGCCGAGGGCCGCCCGCACCGTCTCGATCGACCGGCCGATGTCCCCCGACACGCAGAACTGGTGCACGATCGCCTGGGACACCATGCCGGGCGAGATGTAGAGGCTCGTCGCCTTCTTCGCGATGTCGCCGATCAGGTCGGCCGGACCCACCAGGTAGCCCACCCGAACGCCCGGGCAGACGGTCTTGGTGAAGCTGGAGGCGTGCACGACCACGTTGCGGGTGTCCATCGACAGCATCGACGGCAGCGCCTCACCCCGGAACCGGATGTCGGCGTACGGGTCGTCCTCGAAGATCGTGAAACCGAACTCGGCGGCCAGGTCCAGTAGTTCGCGACGCTTCTCCAGGGACAGCGTCACACCCGCCGGATTCTGGTAGTTCGGAATGACGTGGGCCAGCCGGGGGCGCACCCCGGACTCCAGCAGCTTGCGTAGCTCGGCGGTGTCCATCCCGTCCGGCTGGATGGTGACGGCGTGCAGTTCGCTGCCCATGTTCCGCAGGTTGAGCAGGGTGCGGTCGTAGGTGGGCCGCTCCACCACCACCGCGTCGCCGGGGCGGACCAGGTGGTCGAAGAGAAAGGCGTCGGCCTGCAACGAGCCGTTGGTGACCAGCACCTGTTCCGCCTCGACACCGTGCTTCTCGGCGATCCACCTGCGGAGCGGGACGTAACCGACGGAGGTGCCGTACGCGGTCACCCCGGCTGGGTCGGCGTCGAAGGCGCGGACGGCGGCGGCCTTGAGCCCCTCGACATCGACGATGTCCAGTGAGGGGGCGCCACGGGCGAAGGAGATCAGCTGCTCGGCGGTCATGGCTGTTCAGCGTACGGGCGGAGGTGGGACGTACGCGGAAGGCACGGCGATGTCCGCATCCTGAGCCACCGGGTCGGGTGAACGGGCGCGTCCGGTGGCTGACCCGCCCGCGCCGACTGTGCGGCAGCTCAGGCCGGAACGCCCACCGGTTCCGAGGGCCGCCGGGACGTCCCCGCCACCTGCAGACCCAGCAGAGTCATCAGCTGGCCCCAGTCGAAGTAGGACCGCCAGGCGGCGATCCGCCCCCGGCGCACCCGGACCACGTCCACCACCTCCCAGGCGACGTCCCGTCCGGTGGGCGCGACGGTCCCGAACGGCGTGTGCAGCACGCCGGTATGGGTGCCGGTCAGCAACTGCTCGACCGCCGCTCCACCGGCCGTGCGTACCGCACCGAGCGGCTCGACCCGCAGGTCGGGAAAGGCACCCGTCCAGGTACGCAGCAGGGCCGGCAATTCGGGCGGACGCACCGTGACGCCCGGCATTGCGTAGTGGGCGTCCGTCGCGTACAGCTCCGGCAGGCGAGCCACGTCCCGCCGCAGGAGCATCTCGTACTGCTGCTGGATCAACCGGTCCGCGCCACGCATCACGCCTCCCCACGCGGGACACGCTCCGCCCGCGCCCGCAGCTAGGGCATTACCCGCCAATCAGCCTGCCCAACCCGCGACGGATCGACCGATGGCCCACCGTGGTCAGCCGGTGCCGACCATCCGGCTGGCCGCCCACACGCGCATGATGTCGCGTACCGAGATCACCCCGGCGACCTCGCGACCGTCGAGGACGACGAGGTGCCGGAAGCCACCCCGGGCCATCGCCGCCGCCGCTTCCTCGATCGTCCACTCCGGCCCCGCGTAGACGACGTCCCAGGTCAGGTGGGCCCCGGTCCGCTCGATATCGCAGTCGAGCCCGGCTCCGATCGCGTTGAGCACGTCGCGCTCCGTCATGATCCCGATGCCCTCGGAATCCGGGTCGATCACCACCGCCGACCCGATACCGCGCTCCGACATCATCCGCGCCGCCTGCCGGAGCGTGTGCTCCGGACCGACCACGAGGATCTCACTGGACATGGCTTCCCGAACCTGCATGACACATCACCCCTTTGGGACGGCTGCACCCGGTTACCCGCAATGGTGAGCCCCGCAGGTTTCCAGGACAAGACCGGACATCGTCGTGGCGGTACGGTCGCGACTACTGTGCTTGACGTGCCCACCGAGCCGCTGCGCTGCGCGGGAGCGCTGATCGTCGCCCCCGACGGACGCCTGTTCTTCCAACGCCGCTCGCCACACCGGCGGCTCTTCCCCAACTGCTGGGACATCGTCGGCGGGCACCTCGAACCGGGCGAGTCCGTGCAGGACGCGCTGCACCGGGAGGTCACCGAGGAGACCGGCTGGCGGGTCACCGAGGTGATCGCCGAGATCGGCGAGTACCGCTACGTCGGGGACGACGGCCTGGCCCGGATCGAGAGTGACTGGCTGGTCCGGGTCGACGGCGATCTGGCCGCACCCGTGCTGGAGGCCGGCAAGCACACCGAGTACCGCTGGCTCGGCCCCGGCGACCTCGACCTGCTCGACGAGCACCGTGACGTCAACGACGGGCTGATCCGGCACATCGCCGAGCGGGCCTTCGCCGTCCTGCGGTCCACCGGTTCGTGAGCGACGCGGCCGGGCCGCGGTCACCGGGTGACGAGCCGACCCGGCGGTTCTGCCGGGGCTGACCGAGGTCGCCGCCGGACGGGGACGAGCGGTGGCCGGTTGACCGGCGACAGCGCCGCCCCGGGCGGCGCTATCCTCCTTCGGTGAACGCTGCGAGAACAGAAACTGATGCGGGCATGGTCGGAATGGTGCTGGCAGCTGGCGCGGGTCGCCGGCTGCGCCCGTACACCGACACCCTGCCCAAGGCGTTGGTGCCGGTGGACGGCGAGATCACCATCCTCGACATCGCGCTGCGCAACCTGGCCGAGGTGGGGCTCACCGAGGTCGTGGTGGTGGTCGGCTACGCCGCCGACGCCGTCCGCGAACGCCAGGCAGAGCTGGAGCGTCGGTACGGCGTCACGATCACCCTGGTGCCCAACGACAAGGCCGAGGAGTGGAACAACGCGTACTCCCTCTGGCTGGCGCGGGCCTGGTTCTCCCGGGGCGTTCTGCTGGTCAACGGCGACACCGTGCACCCGGTGAGCATCGAGAAGACCCTGCTGGCCGAGCGGGGGCCGGGCGTGCTGCTCGCGGTCGACACCCTCAAGCCGCTGGCCGAGGAGGAGATGAAGACCACCTTCGACGCCGCCGGCCAGCTCACCCGGATCACCAAGCTGATGGACCCGGGCGAGGCGTACGGCGAGTACATCGGGGCCACGCTCATCGAGCCGCAGGTGGCCGAGCCGCTCGCCGACGCCCTGGAGGCGACCTGGCGACGCGACCCGAACCTGTACTACGAGGACGGGTACCAGGAGTTCGCCGACCGTGGCGGCGAGGTCCGGGCCGCACCGATCGGTGACGTGGCCTGGGTCGAGGTCGACAACCACGCCGACCTGGCCCGGGCGCGGGAGATCGCGTGCCGCTACTAGCCCGTACCGTCGCGACGCCGCTGTCGATCGAGGTCCGCCGGGGTGCGGTGGCCGACCTCGGCTCGCTGCTGGCCGATCGTCGGATCTCCAGCGGCGGCGACGTCGCGGTGGTGGTCGGCCCGGGTCAGGGCGAGAAGATCGTGGAGCTGTGCCGGCCCTCGCTCGGGTCGGCCGACGTGTTCACCGTCGCCGGCGGCAGCGTCGACTCCGCCAACGAGCTCGGGGACCAGCTGCGCCGCCGCAACTACGACGCCGTGGTCGGGATCGGCGGCGGGAAGACCATCGACACCGCCAAGTACGCCGCCACCCGCTACGGCATCCCGATGGTCACCGTGGCGACCAGCCTCGCCAACGACGGGATCGCCTCTCCGGTGGCGTCGCTGACGCACGAGGGCGGCAAGGGCTCGTACGGGGTGCACATCCCGATCGCCGTCCTGGTCGACCTCGACTTCGTGGAGAACGGACCGGACCGGCAGACCCAGGCTGGCATCGGCGACGCGGTGAGCAACCTCAGCGCCTGCGCCGACTGGGAGCTGGCCCACGAGGTTCGCGGCGAGCCGATCGACGGGCTGGCCGTGACGCTGGCTCGCACCGGTGCGGAGGCACTGGTCAACCATCCCGGGAAGATCACCGACGACGGGTTCCTGACCACGCTGGCCGAGGCGCTGATCCTGGGCGGCATCTCGATGTCGATCTGCGGGTCCAGCCGGCCGGCCAGCGGCGGCGACCACGAGATCTCGCACGCCATCGACCACCTCTTCCCGAGCACCGCCTCGCACGGGGAGCAGGCCGGCCTCGGTGCGCTCTTCTGCACCTTCCTCCGGGGCGACCTGGAACGGTTCGGCCAGCTCGCCCGCTGCCTGCACCGGCACGGGCTGTCCACCCGACCCGGCGACCTCGGGCTGACCGACGAGCAGTTCGTCGAGGCGGTGGCCTTCGCCCCGCGTACCCGTCCCGACCGCTACACGATCCTCGAACACCTGACGCTGTCCGCCGACGACCTTCGTACCCGGCTGGGAGACTACGTTGACGCCCTTCGTGAGCACCTTGGCTGAGCCGTCCCACCCCACGGTCACCGACTTCCACCGGGTGAACCGGGGCGGTGGCCTGTTCAGCGAGTCGGTCAGCCAGTGGATCGGCGCGGTCTTCGCGCTCGTCGCCCAGCGTCTCGGGCTCCGGCCGACCGCGTTGACCATCACCAACCTGCTGCTCGGGCTGGCCACCTCGGTCACCGTGGTCGCCCTCGCCGGGCCGGTCGCCGCCGGGGAGGTGCCGGCTCCGCTGGTCGGGCTGGTCGCACTCGTCGGCTGGCAGATCGCGTACGCCCTGGACTGCGCCGACGGTCAGCTGGCCCGGGTGACCGGGCAGGGCAGCGCGGCGGGCGCCCGGGTCGACGTGCTCTGTGACGTGGCCGCCCAGATCGCCCTGGTCGCCGCCCTGTCCGCCACCGCCGTGGCGCAGCGGCCGACGACGCCGACCTGGCTGGTGGCGGCGTTCGCCGGCACCTGGATGGTCAACCTGGTCACCTCGGTGATGCAGTCCGGCCCGAACGCGGCCAGCATGGTCACCTCCACCAGCCTGCCGGTACGCCTGGTCAAGCTGGTCCGCGACTACGGCGCCGTCATCTTCGTGGCCGCCCTGGTCCTGGCCGTCGCCCCAGCCCTCACCCTATGGGCGATGATCGCCTTCACCGCGGTCAACGGCGCCTTCCTCCTGGCCAGCATCGCCTTCTCCGCCCACACCTCCCTCCGCTAACCCTGCCCCACCCCGTTGATCATGAGGTTAGCGGCACCTTGAAGATCAATTAGTGCCGCCAACCTCATGATCAACCAGGCTGTTGGTGGGGTTGATCAGGGGTGGGTTAGGGAGGCGTAGACGTCGATGAGGCGTTTGGTGACCACGTCGGGGTGGAAGGTGCGCTCGTAGCGGTTCCGGGCGGAACTGGACAGGGCGGCGGCTCCGGCGGCGGCTATCGGCAGCGCAGCGGCCAGCGCGGCCGGGTCCGGCGACACGACCCAGCCGGCCTCGCCGGCCCGGATCCCGACCGGGAGGCCGGTCTGCGGCTGGGTAACCGCCCCGCCGGCCTGCGCAACGGGGGCTGTGGGCCCGCCGGGGCTGGGCGGGGCGGGTGCCGAGGCGGTCACCGCCGGACCGGTGCCGGCGGGTTCGCGGGGAGTGTCCGCGCCGAGCAGGTACGGGATGCCGCCGAGCGCGGTGCCGAGCACCGGCCGCCCACTGGCCAGCGCCTCGATGATCACTGTGGGCAGCACGTCGTGCCAGGTGGAGGTGGCCAGCACCACGGCGCTCGCGGTCAGCGCGTCGCGGACGCCGGCCCGATCGAGCGGGCCGAGGAACGTGACGTCCGCGCGTTCGGCCGCCGCCTCGACCAGCGGGCGCAGTTCGCCGTCCCCGGCCACCCGCAGCGGGCCCAGCGCCCCGTCCGGGTGCCGGCGCCACGCCTCCAGCAGCAGGCCGAGCCCCTTCTCCGGAGAGAGCCGGCCGAGGAACAGGAAACCCCGACCGAGCGGAGCGGGCGTACCCGGGTCCGGAATCCCGTTCGGTTTCACCACGATCCGCGAATCGGGGATGCCGTAGTCGCGCAGGTGATCCGCGACGGCGCTGGTCAGGGCGATGAACCGGTCCACCGACTTCCAGGTGCCCCGGTGCACGGCCAGCGTGGTGGCCATCAGCGCGCTCTGCGCCCGCGATCCCCGGTAGCAGCGGTGCACCACCGCCGGCACGCCCAGGGCCCGACCCCGGCAGTCCTGGCAGATCATGCCGTCCCGGAAGTACAGCCCCGAGGAGCAGACCTGTCGGTAGTTGTGCACCGTCTGCACCACCGGCACCCCGTGCCGGTGCGCGGTCCGCACCACCCAGGGCGACAGCAGCGGGTACGGGTTGTGCAGGTGCAGCACGTCCGGCCGGTGCTCGGTGAGCAGCTGGGCCAGCTCCTGCTGGGCGCGGGGAGCGTAGATCGGGGAGATCGGCAGCAGCGCCTTCGCCGTCCTCGGCATCGTCGGGATCTCGTCCGAACTGCGCAGGAACGGCAGCACCTCCACCCCGGCGGCGGTGAGCTGGGCGATCTCGGCGTCGACGATGGTGTTCTCACCGGACGGCTGAGCTTCTCGGTACCGGTTGTGCGCCACCACGATTCTCACGGGAAAGAAGGCTACCGTTGGACGATGCCCGAACTACCGGAGGTGGAGGCGCTCGCCGGTTACCTGCGACAGCGTGCGGTGGGCCGGCGTGTCGACCGTCTGGAGGTCGCCGCCATCAGCGCCCTGAAGACGTACGACCCGGCGCCGACCGCCGTCGCGGGCCGGGCGGTGACCGACGCCCGGCGATACGGCAAGTTCCTCGACGTGGTCTTCGACGGTGGTCTGCACCTGGTGGTCCACCTGGCCCGCGCCGGCTGGCTGCACTACCGGGAGGCGTTCGCCTCGACCGTCCCGCTACGCCCCGGCAAGGGACCGATCGCCATCCGGGTACGCCTCGACGACGGTTCCGGCTTCGACCTGACCGAGGCCGGTACGCAGAAGAAGCTCGCCGCCTACCTGGTTACGGACCCGCAGGTGGTGCCGGGGGTGGCCAAGCTCGGGCCGGACGCGCTCTCGGCCGACCTGGCCACCTTCGCCAGCGCGCTGCGTGGCCGCCGGGGCCAGGTCAAGGGGGTGCTCACCGACCAGTCGGTGCTCGGTGGGGTCGGCAACGCGTACTCCGACGAGATCCTGCACGCCGCGAAGCTGTCGCCGTTCGCGTTGACCGACCGGCTGTCCGACGACCAGATGGCGACCCTGCACGCGGCTACCCGACGGGTGCTGGGTGACGCGGTGACCCGGTCGCTGGGGCAGCGGGCGGCGGAGTTGAAGGGCGAGAAGCGGTCCGGGCTCAAGGTGCACGCCCGTACCGGGCTGCCCTGTCCGGTCTGCGGCGACACCGTACGGGAGGTCTCGTTCGCCGACTCCAGCCTCCAGTACTGCCCCACCTGCCAGACCGGCGGAAAGCCGCTTGCTGACCGACGGTTGTCCAGACTCGTACGGTGAGTAACACCACTCACTGATTACGGAGCGGAATCGGACGCGCGGTGCGCAACCACCGGTCCGGCGCTCTACCGGGGCCGCCATCCATCGGTATAGTGGCCCCGGTCCCCGGCTTCCGGATGGCATGGGGCCGGCCAGATCCCAGGCGGTAGGTGGCCGCCGCGCAATGTCCCTCGGGTCGGCGACGGAACGGAACTCGCGTGGGAAACTGGAACGGTGGGCGACCCGGGCGGTCACGGCGAGTGAACGCCACGGGTCATGCGGGAGGACATGGGTGAGGTGACGGCTAGCCTCCAGCGCCCGGTGACCAACGAAGGCCGGAGCAGACTCGTGCGGCACGTCGACAGCTTCGAGATCCAGCCGCCGAACCCGCCGTCTCCGAACGGCGTACCCCGATCGGCGTGGGCTCGGGCGCGGCGTCGCGTGTCGCGCTGGCACCGGCCGTACACGGCGATCCTGCTGCTGCTCGACTTCGCCGCCGCGGCCTTCGCCAGCTACACCGCGATCCGCACCTTCGACCAGGCCACCGCGGGTTTCCACCAGGCCCAGAACGACCCGACCTGGTTCTACACGGTGGCGTTCCTGCTGCTGCCGCTCGGCTGGCTGGTCACCCTCTGGTTCAACGGGGCCTACGACCGGCGCTGTCTCGGGCTGGGGCCGGACGAGTTCAAGCGCGTGATCCGGGCTGGGGTCGCCGTCTGCGCGGCGCTGTCGTTCCTCGCCTTCGCCACCAAGACCGACCTGTCCCGGTTCACCGTCGGCACGGCGCTGCTGTTGGCGCTGCTGCTGATCCTGCTGGGCCGGATCCTGGCCCGTTTCGTGCTGCACACCGTCCGGCGCAACATCCAGCAGGCGGCGCACCGGATGGTGCTGGTCGGCACCCTGCCGGAGTGCCTGGAGGTGTACACAGCCGTCACCCGCACCCCGGCCGCCGGGCTGGTCCCGGTCGCCATCCACATCACCGACGGGTACGCGGCCGCCAAGGGCGTGCAGACCCCGGTCCCGGTGTACGCCGGTCGCGACGTGCTGGCCCTGGTCCGCGAGATGGGCGCGGACACCATCGCGGTCTGCGGCTCGGCCAGCGCCGAACCCGGTGAGCTGCGCCGCCTGGCCTGGCAGTTGGAGGGCTCCGGCGTCGACCTGGTGGTGGCCCCACAGCTGACCGACATCGCCGGGCCCCGGGTGCACATCCGCCCGATCGAGGGCCTGCCGCTGCTGCACGTCGAGGAGCCCACCCTCTCCGGGCCGGCGCTGCTGGCCAAGAACATGATGGACCGGGTCGCCGCCGGGCTCGGACTGCTCGCGCTGATCCCGGTGTTCATCGCGATCGCCATCGCGATCCGGATCTCCGACCCGGGTCCGGTGTTCTTCCGGCAACCCCGGGTGGGGCACGAGGGGCGCACGTTCCGGGTGTGGAAGTTCCGGACCATGTACGTCGACGCGGAGGACCGGCTGGCCAGCCTGGTCGACCAGAACGAGACCGACGGCATGCTGTTCAAGATGAAGCAGGATCCGCGGGTGTTCCCGGTGGGCCGCTTCCTGCGCGCCTCGTCGCTCGACGAGCTGCCGCAGCTGATCAACGTGCTCAAGGGTGAGATGTCGCTGGTCGGGCCGCGTCCGCTGCCCGCCGACGACGGTGACTTCCTCGGTGATGTGCGACGCCGACTGCTGGTCCGTCCGGGGATGACCGGGTTGTGGCAGGTGTCCGGTCGCTCCGATCTCTCCTGGGACGAGGCCGTCCGGCTGGACCTGTACTACGTCGACAACTGGTCGCTGGCGTACGACCTGAGCATCCTGTGGCGCACCGTCGGCGTGGTGGTCGCGCGCAAGGGCGCCTACTGACCGGCGCCCACCCCTTTCCCGCAGCGCCCGCAACCAGCAGGATCGTCGACGTGGGTGGCAACATCTCCGCCGTGATCGGCGTTTTCTCACTGGTCAGTGTGTTGGCCGGGGCGCTGTACGCGGTCGGTCGGCTGCGCGGTCGGCGCGGCATCGCCACGCCCGGACAACGGGCGACCTACGAGGTGCTGCACACCGCCGGACTGGCCGCCGAACCGCTGCGGGCCGGACTCAGCCCGGCTGGCGCGGCGAAGGCCGCCCGTCACCTGCGCACCCTGGTCGGCGCGGAAGGGCTGGCGTTGACCGACGCCGACGACCTGCTCGCGCTGGACGGACGCGGCGCGCACCACCGGGAGCAGCTCCGGACCGCCGCCCGACGGGTGATCGCGTCCGAGCGTTCCACCGTGCTGGGCGAGGCGGAGCTGACCTGCGACCGGATCGACTGTCCGGTCCGGGGCGCGGTGGTGGCCCCGCTCGGTGGGGCGTCCGGCCGGATCGCCGGTGCGCTGGTCGCGGTCACCGACGGCGCACCGGCACCCGGTCTGGTCCAGGCCACCCTGGAGACCGCCCACTGGGCCGGCAGCCAACTGGCCCTGGCGGAGCTGGACTCGTCCCGGGAGCGGTTGGCCCGGGCCGAGGTACGCGCCCTGCGCGCCCAGATCAGCCCGCACTTCATCTACAACGCGCTGACCGCGATCGGCTCCTTCGTCCGCACCGACCCGGAACGGGCGCGGGAGCTGATCCTGGAGTTCGCCGAGTTCACCCGGTACTCGTTCCGGGCGCACGGCGAGTTCACCACGCTGGCCGAGGAGCTGCGCTCGATCGACCGCTACCTGACCATCGAACGGGCCAGGTTCGGCGACCGGCTCCAGGTGCGGCTCCAGATCGCCCCCGAGGTGCTGCCGGTGACCCTGCCGTTCCTGTGCCTGCAACCACTTGTCGAGAACGCGGTACGCCACGGGTTGTCGCGCAAGCCGGGCACGGGCATGGTGAGCATCGAGGCCCGGGACGCGGGCGCCGAATGCCACATAACGGTGGAGGACGACGGAGTGGGGATGGATCCGGCCACGCTGACCGCGGGGATCGCCGAGCTGGCCGGGTCCACCGGCGACCCGGGGGACGATCCGGGCCAGCACGTCGGGCTGTCGAACGTCGACGAGCGCCTGCGGTCGGTCTTCGGCGACGGCTTCGGCCTGGTCGTCGAGACCGGGGTCGGCTCGGGTACGAAGGTGAGCATGCGGGTGCCGAAGTTCCACCCCGGCGTACGGGCCGGTTCGTGACCGGCTCCGGCCCGGCCCCCGGCGCCGGCTTCCTGCGGGTGCTGGCGGTCGACGACGAGCCACCGGCACTCGACGAGTTGGCGTACCACCTGCGGGCCGACCCCCGGGTGGCCCGGCTGCACACGGCCGGTGACGCGACCGAGGCGCTGCGGGTGCTGCGCGACGACGACGTGGACGTGGTCTTCCTGGACATCCGGATGCCTGGCCTCGACGGCATGGAGCTGGCCCGGGTACTGCGCCGCTTCGCCCGACCGCCGGCGATCGTCTTCGTCACCGCGTACGACGACGGCGCCGCGGACGCCTTCGACGTGGGTGCCACCGACTACGTACGCAAGCCGGTACGCGCCGAGCGGCTGGCCGAGGCGCTGCGCCGGGTGGTCGGCGCGCGGGTGGTACCCACCCATCCCGCGGCGCTGGCCCGGGCGGAGGAGGATCCCACCATCCCGGTCGAGCTGGCCGGTACCACCCGGATGCTGCCCCGTTCCGCAGTGCGGTGGGTCGAGGCGCAGGGCGACTACGCCCGGCTGCACACGGCGGACGGTTCGCACCTGGTACGGGTCTCCCTGGCGACGCTCGCCGAACGATGGGCCGATGCGGGGTTCGTCCGGATCCACCGGTCGTACCTGGTGCAGCTGCGGCTGATCGCCGAACTCCGCCTGGTCAACTCCGGCTACGTGGTGGTCATCGACGACACCGAGCTGCCGGTGAGCCGGCGGCACACCCGCGAGCTGAAGGACAAGCTGGTCCGGGCCGCCAAGCAGGAGTGGAGCCGCTGACCGGCCGGTGAGCCGTTCTCGCCCCCTATAGAGATCATTGCTGTTCTATCCTCCGGTGGCCGGTCCAACACGGGGCGCGGGACCGGCGTGGGCGCGGTGCCTGCCTGAGCCGCCCCACCCCCTCCGGTTTGGACAGCTATGCATATCCCCCTCATCCGCCGGGCCGCCCTGGCCTGCGTCACGGCCGCCGCCGTGCTGTTGCCGGGCGCCACACCCGCGCTGGCCGCCTCGACCGGCACGATCAGCGGCCGGTTGACCACCGCCGCCGGCGCCGCCGCACCTGACGTCCCGGTCGTCGTCTATCCCAGTGGCGAGTACGACGTCTTGGCCAGCACGATGACCGACGCCGACGGTGCGTATACCTTGCCCCAGCTCAACCCGGGGTCCTACACCGTCGGATACCTGCCCGACAGCCGTCCGGAGCAGTACTACCGGCAACAGTTGCGACCCTGGGACGCCGACCCGGTCGTCGTGACCGCGGGTGCCACGACCACGGTCGACGAACAGTTACTGCCCACCGGCACCATCTCCGGCCAGCTCCTGGACGCCGCCGGTGAGCCCGTGTTCGACCTGCGGGTGCTCGCCATCGAGGCCGACGCCAACCTGGTGGCCAGCGCACGCACCGACGAAAACGGCCGGTACGAGATGGACGTGGTCGCGGGCCGGTACCGGGTGCAATTCGAGCCGATCGAAGGCTCCTACCAGAGGCAGTACGTGCCAGGGCAGGTGGACGAGGAGAGCGCGACCCTCTTCGAGGTCACCGAAGGCGCGCGGGTCGTGGCCGACGACACCGTACTGTCCGTGGGCACGCTGTCTGGCCGGTTCACCACCGCCGCCGGGGCACCGTTGACGAACGCGGACGTCTACGTCTACACCCCGAACATGTACAGCGTGCACTCGGACGGGACCAGCGCCGACGGCACCTTCGAGGCCCAGCTTCTCGCCGGCACCTACAAGGTCGGCCTCTACACGAACGAGCGGCACCAGTACTACCCGGGGCAGCTCGAATCCGACCAGGCCGAACTGGTCACCGTGCGCGGCGGCGAGCAAACCGCCATCACCGACAGCCTGCTGGGCACCGGCTCCGTACGGATCAGCGCGGTGGACTCGGTGACCGGAGCACCGGTGGCCAACTTCTGCGCCCACGACGGGTGCAGCAACGGCAGCGGCCGGGTGACCATCAGCGACCTGACCCAGGGCCGGCACGACATCTACGTGTACGCGCCCGACGGCCGGTACTTCCCCCGGGAGCGCACCGGCGTACGGGTGCGTGCCGACCAGACCACCGAGCTGACCATCAAGCTCCGTCCGGGCGCGGTCATCACCACCACCGTCCTGGACCGACAGAGCGGCTCGCCCGTCTCCGGGGTCTGCCTGGACGCCTTCGCGCCCAAGCGGGCGACGCTGCGGGACGGCTACGGCAATTGCAGCAACCGCAGCGGCCAGGTTCGCGTCGGTCCGCTCACCGCCGGTGAGTACAAGCTCTTCGCCGTACCGCAGAACACGACGTACGGCCGGCAGTGGGTGGGCGCCGCCGGCGGTACCGGCGACGAGCGGGAGGCGGCGACCGTCACCGCCACCGTCGGCCAGGTGGCCACCGGCCCGGTGATCCAGCTCGACCGGGCGGGCCAGGTCACCGGCCGGGTCACCGACGCCGAGACCGGCGCTGCCCTGCCGGACGTCAACGTCTCGGTGCTTACCGGCCATCCTGGCGTCGGCGCCGAGGACGCCGTCACCGATGACCAGGGCGACTACACGCTGAGCCGGCTCGGCCCGTACGAGTGGCCGGTGGTCTTCAGCCGTGGGGGGTACGCGACCGTCTGGTCCGGCGGTGCGGCAAGCCGGTTCAGCGCGACTCCGGTGCAGGTAGGTGCCGGCGCCACCGCCAACCTCGACGCGACGCTCAGGCGTGGCGTGCAGCTCAACGGCACCTTCCGCAACACCGAAGGCACGCCACTGCGCAGCGGCTGGGTGCTCGCCCACAGCGTGGACACCGGTGACTACGCCGGTAGCGGCTGGGTCTCCAACGGGGAGTTCACCATGCGGTTGACCGGCCGCCAGCGGATCTTCTTCAGCTACGACGTGTACTTCGACGATGAGCAGATGTACTCGGGCCGGTACCAGGTGACCGACCCGGACGGCACCCGACGGCTGGCCCGGTTCACCGTGCCCGCATCGGGTTCGATGACCGCTGATCTGGTCATCTCGACCAGCTGATGGCATGGCCCGGGGGCGACAGGCGCCCCCGGGCCATGCGGTTGTCCACAGCTCCACCTCGTTATCCACAAGTTGTCCACAGGCCCCTTGACAATCCCGTCCGGCGGACCAGACTGCCGGGATGGCCGCCGAGGATGCACCGCCGGCACCCCGCCGACCCGAACCCGACGCAACCTCCGATTCGACCGTCGGAACCGGGCCACCGGCGCGTACCCGGGTGGTGCTGGCCGAGGTGTCCCGCCGGTCGCGCTGGGCGGGTGGCACCCACACCGAGCTGACCCAGCAGACCCGGGTCGGTGAGGCGCTCGTCCGTGGCCTGGTCCGCGCTCAGCTGGCGCTGGCCCTGCAACTGTCGGCGGTGGTGATGGTCGGGCTGGGCGGGCTGCCCTGGCTGTTCGCCATCGCACCCTCGGTCGGCCGGATGACCGTGCTCGGCGTCAACCTGCCGTGGCTGCTGCTCGGGGTGCTCTCCTTCCCGTTCCTGGTCGCCGTCGGGTGGACGTACGTCCGCCTGGCCGAGCGCAACGAGCAGGACTTCACCGACCTGGTCCAGCGGCCGGAGCGCTGACGTGGGCAACAATCTCGTCGTACCGGCGATCGTGGCGGTCACCCTGGTCACCGTCGCCATCGGCTTCTACGGGCTGCGGCTGGCCCGCACCACCTCCGACTTCCTGGTCGCCTCCCGGGTGGTCAGCCCCACCTGGAACGCCGCCGCGATCGGCGGCGAGTACCTGTCGGCGGCGAGCTTCCTCGGCGTCGCCGGGCTGATCCTCAAGTACGGCGTGGACGTGCTCTGGTACCCGGTCGGGTTCGCCGCCGGCTACCTGGCCCTGCTGCTGTTCGTTGCCGCGCCGCTGCGTCGATCCGGTGCCTTCACCCTGCCCGACTTCTGCGAGCTGCGGCTCGGGTCCCGCCGGCTACGGACGCTGGCCACCGTCTTCGTGATCTTCATCGGCTGGCTCTACCTGGTGCCGCAGCTCCAGGGTGCCGGTCTGACGCTGGCCACGCTGGCCGGGTCGCCGTACCCGGTCGGCGCGCTGGTGGTGGCCGCCGTCGTCACCGCGAACGTGGCCCTGGGTGGGATGCGGGCGGTCACCTTCGTGCAGGCGTTCCAGTACTGGCTCAAGCTGACCGCGCTGGCCGTACCGGCGATCTTCCTCGCGTTGCAGTGGCAGGCCGACGGTCGCCCGGCGGTGACCCCGCCCGAGGGAGCCACGTTCCGCACCGCGACCACCGTCGTGGTCGAGCAACGCGCCGTGCTCACCCTCGCCGACGGTCAGACCCTGGAGGTACGCCCCGGCGACGAGCTGAGCTTCGCCGAGGGTGAACCGGTGCCGGAGGTCTCCGGGGTGGCCAACGGTGCCACCGACTGGTTGCTGCCCAGCGACGCCGGTTCCGACGACCGGGGGCTGTTCGGCACGTACTCGCTGATCCTGGCCACCTTCCTGGGCACCATGGGGCTGCCGCACGTGCTGGTGCGCTTCTACACCAACCCCGACGGGGCCGCCGCCCGCCGGACCACACTGGTGGTGCTTGCCCTGGTCGGCGTCTTCTACCTGCTGCCCACCATCTACGGCGTGCTGGGCCGGATCTACACACCGCAACTGCTGATCACCGGCCAGACCGACGCCGTGGTGGTGCTGCTGCCCGAGGCGGCACTCGGTGCCGGGACCACCGGTCGACTACTGGCGGCGCTGGTCGCCGCCGGGGCGTTCGCGGCCTTCCTGTCCACCTCGTCCGGGCTGCTCACCAGCGTCGCGGGGGTGATCTCCACCGACGTGCTCGGTCGAGGCTCGGTGCGCGGTTTCCGGCTGGCCACGGTGATCGCCGGAGTGGTGCCGACGGTCCTCGCCCTCAACGTCTCCGGTCTGGACGTCTCACAGGTGGTGGGCCTGGCGTTCGCGGTCGCCGCGTCCAGTTTCTGCCCGCTGCTGGTGCTCGGCATCTGGTGGCGGGGTCTCACCGACGCGGGCGCCGCCGCCGGAATCCTCGTCGGCGGCGGGGCCGCCGTGGCGTCGGTCCTGGTCACCGTCCTCGGGCCGGCCCTGACCGGCTGGCCGGCCACCCTCATCGCCCAGCCGGCCGCCTGGACGGTGCCGCTGGCCTTCACGGTGATGATCGCGGTCTCGCTGGCCACCCGCCGTCGCGCCCCGGCCGACATCGGCCGCACCATGCTCCGCCTGCACGCCCCCGACGCCCTCCACTCGTGAATGCGCTTGCGGCACCGGCTCGGCGCTGGTCCGCCTCGGGGATGAGCTGCGGATCCTCCTCCGGTCGGGCGGCGGGCTGGTCGGCACGGGATACGGTCGGGCGCATGACTGGTGAGCACCCGGCGCTGGCGCTGCGCGGCCTGGCCAAGAGCTTCGACGGCAAGGTCGCGGTGGCCGGCGTGGATCTCGACGTCCCGGCCGGCTCGTTCTACGGGCTGCTCGGCCCGAACGGCGCCGGCAAGACCACCACCCTGTCGATGGCCGTCGGACTGCTACGTCCCGACGCCGGCGGCGCCTGGGTGCTCGGCCACGACGTGTGGGCCGACCCGGTCACCGCGAAGCGGTTGCTCGGCGTCATGCCGGACGGGGTACGCCTGTTCGACCGGCTCAGCGGAGCCGAGTTGCTCGCCTATCACGGTCTGCTGCGCGGCATGGACCCGGCCGTGGTCGACCAGCGGGCGGCGGAGCTGCTCGACGTGCTGGCCCTCGCCGACGCCGGCCGGACCCTGGTGGTCGACTACTCCGCCGGCATGAAGAAGAAGATCGGTCTGGCCTGCGCGTTGTTGCACGGTCCCCGGGTGCTCGTGCTCGACGAACCGTTCGAGGCGGTCGACCCGGTCTCGGCGGCACTCATCCGGGACATCCTGAAGCGGTACGTGGCCGGCGGTGGGACGGTGGTCTTCTCCAGCCACGTCATGGAGGTCGTGCAACGACTCTGCTCGCACGTGGCGATCCTCGCCGCCGGCACCATCAAGCGGGTCGGCACGCTGGAGCAGGTACGCGGCGACCGCTCGTTGGAGGACGTCTTCGTCGAGGTGGTCGGCGGCCGTACCGCCACCGGTGAGGAGCTGGCGTGGCTGTCCCGGTGACCGCACCGGCGAGCCAGGTGCGGCCGGTCTCGGCGCGTCACTTCGTCCGGCTCAAGCTGCGGGTGATGGGCAACAACTTCCGTGGTCAGGGCTGGCGGGTGGCGCTGTTCCTGGTCGGCTCACTGATCGGGCTCTGGTTCGCGGTCGGCGCCTTCTTCGGCCTGGCCGCTCCCGGGCTGGCCGGCGACGACCGGTACGCCCTGCTGGTCGCCGCTTTCGCCGGTGGGCTGACGGTGCTCGGTTGGCTGCTGCTGCCGCTGGTCTTCTTCGGCGTCGACGAGACCCTCGACCCGGCCCGCTTCGCGCTGCTGCCGCTGTCCCGACGCACCCTGGTGACCGGGCTGTTCGCGGCGGCGCTGGTGAGCGTGCCCACGGTCGCCGCGCTGCTGGCCCTCTCCGGGCTGGTGGTCACCGCCGGGGTGTTCGGCGGCTGGTCGGCCGCCGTGGTCACCGCCGTCGGGGTGGTCTGCGGGCTGCTCCTCTGCGTCGCCGGTGCCCGAGCGGTGACCAGCGCGTTCGCCTCCATGCTCCGCTCCCGCCGGGTACGCGACCTGGCCGCCGTCCTGCTCGCGGTGCTCGCCGCCTCGCTCGGCCCGTTGCAGCTCGCCGGCCTGGCCGCGATCCAGGACACCGACTGGGACCGGCTCACCGGCGTGGCGACGGTGATCGGCTGGACCCCCCTCGGTGCCCCGTGGACGGCGGGTATCGACGTGGCGCAGGGCCGGGCCTGGGCCGCTCCCGTGAAGCTGCTGATCACCGTGGTGACGATCGTCGCGCTGCTGGCCTGGTGGTCACGCTCGCTGGAGTCGGCGATGGTGGGCGCGGCGAGCGCCGGACCCACCAGGGCGAGGCCCGATGTCAGCGGCGGCGTGGTGGCCCAGCTCTTCCCCCGGGCCGCCGGCTGGCTGAGCCGGGACCGGTTCGGCGCCCTGGTCTCCAGGGAGGCGCGCTACTGGTGGCGGGACGCCCGACGACGCGCCAACCTGATCACCATCGCGGTGGTCGGTCTCTTCGTGCCGGTGATGGTCAATTTCGGCGGGCAGGGCTTCACCTTCGACAGCGACCAGGGATTCAGCCCTGCCGGGGAGACCTCGCCGGTGCTGGTCAGCCTCTCCATGCTCTTCGTCGGTCTGCTCGCCGCGGTGACGCTGGCCAACCAGTTCGGCTTCGACGGCAGCGCGTACGCGGCGAACGTGGTGGCCGGCGTGCCGGGGCGGCTGGAGCTGCGCGCCCGGATCACCGCGTTCTCGCTCTACGTGCTGCCGATGCTGGCGGTGGTCGCCGTGGTGATCGCGCTGGTGCTCGGTCGGCCGACGTGGATCGGATTCATGGCGGGTGCGCTGGTCGCCACCTACGGTGCCGGGCTGGCGGTCAACCTGTTCGTCTCCGTGCTGGGCGCGTACTCGCTGCCGGAGACGAGCAACCCGTTCGCGATGAACAGCGGAGCCGGGGTGGTCAAGGGCATACTGACCCTGCTGGCCATGGTGGCGACCGGGGCGCTCGCCGCACCGATGGTGCTCGCCGCGGCACTGCTCGGCGACGCGTGGCTCTGGCTGGGCCTGCCGCTGGGCGTGGCCTACGGCGTCGGCGCGGCGCTGCTCGGCGCGTACCTGGCCGGCGACGTGCTGGACCGCCGCCAGCCCGAACTGCTCGCCCTGGTCACCCCGCGACGCTGAGGCCGCACCGGACGCGGCGTGGTGCGGTGTCCCGTTCGTGGGATACCGCACCGGGCCGGCATGTCGCGAAGCCGCGGCCAGGGCCGGTCGAACCGGGCGGACGGGTCACAATGTTTCACGTGAATCATGAGCCGGGTGCCCGGATCCACCACACCGACCCGTTCGCCGCGCCGGCCGGGAATCGTTCACCCGTACGCCGGCTGCGGGGTCGGCTCGCCGCGCCGGTGACCCTCTGGACGGCGCCGGGGCCGGCCGGCCTGACGGTGTCGTCGACCCTGGTCGCCGAGGGTGAGCCGGGACGTCTGCTCGGGCTGGTGGACGCCGAGTCGGAGCTGTGGGCGGCGGTCGAGGAGGCCGGCTGTTTCGCCGTGGCCCCGCTCGGCCCGGCGCACCGGCAGCTCGCCGACCGGTTCGCCGGCCTGTTCCCCTCGCCGGGCGGCCTTTTCGCCATCGGTGCCTGGCTGGACACGCCGTACGGGCCGGTGCCGGACGACGCGGGTGGCTGGGCCGGCTGCCGCCTCGACGGTGCCCGGCAGTACGGCTGGGGTCTGCTGGTGGAGGCGACCATCGAGCGGGTGGAACTGGGCGACGACGTGGAACCGCTGCTGCACCACCGGGGCCGCTACCGGGGACTGGCCTGACCGTCCCGACGGAGCGGTCATCGCGCTCCTTTAGGCTGACAACTCATGAAGGTTGAGCAGCGCTTCGGTCCCGGTCACCGCATCCTGGTCACCGGCGGGGCCGGGTTCGTCCCGTCGCACCTGGTGGATTCCCTGATCGAACGCGGCTGCACGGTCGTCGCCCTCGACAACTTCGTCACCGGCTCCAAGGAGAACGTCGCACACCTGCTCGACACGCCGACCTTCACGCTTGTGGAGGCCGACATCTCCGACGGGCTGCCCAGCCATCCGGCGGTGGCGGAGCGGTTCGACGCGATCCTGCACATGGCCTCGCCGGCCAGCCCGACCGACTTCGAGAAGCTGCCGGTGGAGATCCTGCGGGTCGGCTCGGTCGCCACCCTGCACCTGTTGGAGCGGGCCGCCGCCGACGGCGCCCGGTTCCTGCTGGCCTCCACCTCGGAGGCGTACGGCGACCCGAAGGAGCACCCCCAGCGGGAGACGTACTGGGGCAACGTCAACCCGATCGGCGTTCGCAGCGTCTACGACGAGGCGAAGCGCTTCTCGGAGGCCGCGACGATGGCGTACCGCCGCAGTCGCGGCGTGGACACCGCGATCGTGCGAATCTTCAACACCTACGGGCCGAGGATGCGGCCGGACGACGGGCGGGCCATCCCGACCTTCATCTCGCAGGCGATGCGGGGCGAACCGATCACGGTGCACGGCACCGGAAACCAGACCCGTTCCATCTGCTACGTCGCCGACCTGGTGCGGGGCATCCTGCTGCTGCTCGACTCGACCGAGAGCGGGCCGGTGAACTGCGGCACCGAGCACGAGATGAGCATGGGGCAGCTGGCCGAGACGATCGTGTCGCTCTGCGACAGCCGCTCCGAGGTGACATTCGTCACGCGCAGTGCCGACGATCCGGAGATGCGTCGCCCGGATCTCACCCTGGCCCGGGAAGCGCTCGGCTACGAGCCGACCGTCGCTCCCGAGGAGGGGCTGCGGCGCACCATCGAGCACTTCCGCCAACGGTTGGGGTAGCCCGACACCGGCGGCGCACCGCTCGGTAGGGGCGAGACTGGCTCGTGCTGCGTACATTGAGTTATATGTCAGCGACCATTTCCGCCGCCCTGCCGGCCCTTCACCTGCACCGCAGCGCCGGCCGGGCGGCAGTGCCGGGCCCGGGACGCGGGGGCCGGGCCGGCGGACCGGCCGACACCCGGTGGCACCCGGCGTACGACGACGAGTCGGTCCCACCCGCCGGGCCGGGAGGACCGCGCGGTCCGCTGGGTCCGGGGGGTCCCGGTGGCGGTCCGTCGCCGCGGCGGCGGCGACCGCACTGGCGCCGCATCGCGCTGGTGGCCGGCGTCGCCGTGCTGGTGCTGGCCCTGATCGCCGGCGCGGGTGCCTGGTTCTACGCCCGCAGCCTGGACAACAACATGGCCCGCACCGACCCGTTCTCGGAGATCACCGGTGACCGGCCGGCCAAGGCGGTGAACGGTGCGCTCAACATCCTGATGGTGGGCACCGACTCGCGGGATCCGGACGCGCCGATGGACCGGGCCGGCGAGTGGCGGGCCGACACGATCATCGTCATGCACATCCCCGCCGACCACAAGCAGGCGTACCTCGTCTCCATCCCCCGGGACCTGTACGTGCCGATCCCGGAGAGCGCCGGTGCCGGATGTGAGACGGGTCAACGGCGCAAGATCAACGCTGCGTTCGCGTTCGGTGGTCTACCCCTGGCGGTACGCACGGTCGAGTGCTTCACCGACGTGCACATCGATCACGTGATGGCCATCGACTTCGCCGGGTTCAAGCAGGTCACCGACGCCCTCGGCGGGGTGGACCTGGAGGTGGAGCAGACCATCACCTCGATCCACAAGCCGTACCGGAAGTTCACCAAGGGCACCAACCACATGAACGGCGCCGAGGCCCTGGACTGGATCCGTCAGCGCAAGCAGTTCCCGGACGGCGACTTCGCCCGGATGCGCCACCAGCAGGATTTCCTCCGGGCGCTGATGGACAAGGCGGCGAGCACCGGCACGCTCACCAACCCGAAGAAGCTCAACGCCTTCCTCCAGTCGGTCACCGAAGCGGTCACCGTCGACCAGGGCTTCTCGCTCACCGACATGGCGGTGCAGTTCCGCAATCTGCGCGGCGAGAACCTGACCTTCGTCACCAGCCCGCACCTGGGCAGCCAGACCATCAACGGTGAGTCGGTGGTCGTCTCCGACCGGGAGAAGGCGCTGACCATGTACCGGGCGATGGCCGGGGACACGATGGCCGACTGGATGCGGGCCAACAAACCGTCGACCACCGGCAACGGCTGACCACGACCGGTACGCCAGGAACGGCCGATCGTCTACTTTGCTGTGGACGATCGGCCATTTCAGCAGGATGACGTGGTGGAGAACGTGAACTGGACACCACGTGAACTCGCCAGCGCCGGAATGCGAACGTAAAGTGTTCCCGCCCCCTTCTGCGTACACGAGCTGGAGCACGCATGCCGGTTCACAGCCCCTCCCTGCTTGAGCCGCCGCGCGCGTCCGCCGCCCCGCCCACCCGCAACGCCGGGTCCGGTAAGTCCGGCAAGAAGCGCACCCGGCGCAAGGATCCGCTCTGGGCCCGGCTCACCGTGGTCTTCGGTGCCGCGCTGATGATGACGAGTGGGGTGGCGATCGTCGGCAGCAAGGCGGTGATCAGTCAGGCCACCGGCAGCATCTCCCAGCGCAACCTGCTCGGCGATGCCGGCAAGACCTCCGCGGAGGGTGGGGCCGACCTCAAGGGCCCGATCGACATGCTGCTGCTGGGGGTCGACGCCCGGGAGCGCTGGGCGGCCGACGACGTACGCGCGGACAGCATCATCGTGCTGCACATCCCAGCCACCCACGACCAGGCGTACCTGATCTCGATTCCCCGGGACACCGAGGCGCGGATCCCGGCGTTCGAGAAGACCGGTTACCCGGGCGGCGTCGGTAAGATCAACGGCGCGTTCCAGGCCGGTGCCCAGAACGGCGGCGGCTGGGAGGGCGGCGCCCAGTTGATGGCGCAGACGATCAAGGGCATGACCGGGGTCAGCTTCGACGGTGCCGCCATCATCAACTTCGGCGGCTTCAAGAAGGTGATCGACTCACTCGGCTCGGTGCGCATCTGCCCCAAGCAGGAGGTCACCTCGATCCACATGTCGTACGTCGACGGCGAGCCGATGTGGAACGCGGACGCCAAGAAGACCGGCAAGCCCCGCACCCCGGTGGTGCACAAGAAGGGCTGCCAGGAGATGGAGGGGTGGGCGGCCCTGGACTTCTCCCGCCAGCGGTACGGCCTCAAGAACAGCGACTACGACCGCCAGCAGAACCAGCAGCAGCTGATCAAGGCGATGGCGAAGAAGGCCACCCAGAACGGCAGCCTGACCAACCCGGTCAAGCTGAACCAGCTGATCAAGGCGGCCGGCAAGGCGTTCATCCTGGACACCGGTGGGGTGCCGGTGGAGGACTTCGTGTTCACCATGCGCGGGGTGACCGGCAACGAGCTGATCATGCTGAAGACCAACGGCGGCACGTACAACGCCAAGGGCAACGGCACCGAGGCGCTGAGCGAGCAGACCCTGGACATGTTCCAGGCGGTTCGCAAGGACAAGCTCGCCGAGTTCGTGTTCTACAACCCCGAGGTGATCTCCTCACGGAAGTGACCGGCCGGCTCGTGATGACCGAACCGCCGACACTCCCGGTGACGCTTCCGTAACCTGACGTGAGAAGGATTCATGTCAGGTCTGCGGGAGGGACGTCACGGCCAGGACTGGACGGACGAGCGGAAAGCGGTCGCCGGGCGCGCCGGCCCGACGACCGCGATGGCCCCGCGTGCTGCTCGGCATCGGGCTGACGGTGCTGCTGCTGGCCACGCTCGCCGTGGTCGGGCTGCGGGTGCTCACCAACCGGTACGAAGGCACGATGACCCGGGCGGAGCTGCTCGACCCGAGCGCCCGCGCCGACCACACCGACCTGGACGGCCCGCTCAACTACCTGCTCGTCGGTTCGGACCGGCGTCCCGGTGACGCCGGCTCCGAGCAGCGCACCGACACCATCCTGATCGTGCACGTGCCGCCCGGGCTACGCGAGGGCTACCTGGTCTCCGTGCCGCGCGACCTGCTGGTGGCCATTCCGCCGGGCGGCGGCTACCCCGGCGGCGAAGACAAGATCAATACGGCGTACGAGTACGGCGGCGGCGGCCAGCCCGGTGCGCACCTGCTCTCGGCCACCCTGGCCCGACTCACCGGCCTCCGCTTCGACGGTGCCGCACTCGTCGACTTCGCCGGCCTGCGAAACGTGATCGACCTGCTCGGCGGGGTCGAGATGTGCGTACGCAGCGAGGTTCGGTCGATCCACACCGACCGGGTCTTCCGTCCGGGCTGCCAGCGGATGGACGGCGCGCAGGCGTTGGACTACGTGCGCCAGCGCTACGACCTGCCGGGCGGCGACTACGACCGGCAGACCCATCAGCAGCAGTTGCTGGGGGCGATGCTGGAACAGGCCGGCGAGACCCGGCTGCGCACCGACCCGGTACGGCTGCACCGGCTGATCGGGGCCGTCGGCGACTCGCTGACCGTGGACACCAACGGTGTGCCGGTGGAGGACCTGTTGCTGGCCCTGCACGGCCTGGCCACCGACGGACTACGGGGCGTGCAGGTACCGTCCTACCCCCAGATGATCGACCAGGTGTCCTACGTCCGGCTCGACGACGAGGGTGACGGGCTGTTCGCGGCGGTTCGCGGCAGCCGGATGTCGGACTGGGCCGGCGCCCATCCACGCTGGGTGACCCGGCTCTGACCGGCACCGGGCCGGGAACGGACGGTGGCCGCCGTGCGGTCGCGGGCAGCCGCGCGGCGAGGTTCTAGGCTTGGTACCTGTGTTCGGACCTCAGATACCCACCGTGACCGTTTCCGCGATCAACGATCAGACGTACCTGCTCGACGTCCGGGAGGACGACGAGTGGGCCGCCGGCCACGCCCCCGGCGCCCACCACCTGCCGATGATGGAGCTCCCCGCCCGCCTGGCCGAGGTGCCGACGGACCGCGACGTGGCGGTCATCTGCCGTTCCGGCGGACGATCCGCTCAGGTCGTGACGTATCTGCTGCGCAACGGCTGGGAACAGGTGAGCAACGTCACCGGAGGAATGGGCGACTGGGCGTCGGCCGGTCGACCGGTGGTCGGCTCCGACGGGCAGCCGGGCCGGGTTCTGTAGGACACGAAACGTGGCCGGACCCCTCGTCTTCGCCCACCGTGGCGCCTCGTACGACCTGCCGGAGCACACCCTCGCCGCCTATCTGCGCGCCCTCGACGAGGGCGCCGACGGGCTGGAGTGTGACGTCCGGTTGACCCGGGACGGGCACCTCGTCTGCGTACACGACCGGCGGCTGGACCGGACCAGCAACGGTCGCGGTCTGGTCAGCGCCCGTACGCTCGCCGAGTTGGAGCAGTTGGACTTCGGTTCCTGGCATCCGGGGGGTGTTCCGGCCAACGGCGACGAGGTGCTCGACGACGCACACACCCGGTTGCTCACCCTCGAACGGCTGCTGGAGGCGGTGCTGGCCGCCGGCCGGCCGGTCCGGCTGCTCGTGGAGACCAAACATCCGTCCCGCTACGGCGGCAACGTGGAGCGGCGGCTGGTCACGCTGCTGCACCGGTACGGGCTGGCCGAGCCACGCCCGGACGCACCGGTACGGGTCACTGTGATGTCCTTCTCCCCGCTGGCGGTGCGCCGGATCCGGACGCTGGCTCCGGCGCTGCCGACCGTGCTCCTGCTGGAAGTGCTGCCCCGTTGGTTGCCCATGGGTCGGCTGCCCTTCGGTGCCGGCATCGCCGGACCGGGGATCGCGCTGGTCCGCGCCCGCCCGGCCCTGGTGCCGGCGCTGCGGGCGGCCGGCAACCAGGTCTACGTGTGGACCGTGAACGAACCGGCCGACCTCGACCTGGTGCTGGCAGCGGGGGTGGACGGCGTGATCACCGACCGTCCGGCGCAGACTCTCGCCCGGCTGCGTCGCTAATCGCAGCCGGGCCGGGGGTGCCCGGAAACGCGGCCGGCAGGCACACTCGGGTCATGCCGGACCGCACCGACTACTCGGCTCTGATCGCCGGGCACACCGCCGTCATCGAGATGATCAACTCTGGTGACGCGGGTCTGCCGGTGCTGACCCAGCTGCTCCGGGTGGCCCAGCCGGCGCTCGGGGCAGCCGGGATGGCGTTCGTCGAGTTCGCGCCGAGCGGCGGCCGGGTGATCGCCGCCACCGGTGCCGCCGAGTGGACCGTCGGCCGGCCGCTGCCCGCCAACGACCCGGTCACCATCTGCCTGCTCGCCGGTCCCCGGGTGCAGTGCGTACGGACCGACCGGTTCACCAACGCGCTCGCCAGCGAACTGGCCGAGCGCGGCCTGCGACGGATGGTCGTCTCCCGGGCCGAGATCGGTGGCCACACCGTCGGCAGCCTGCACGCCCTCTACCTCGCCGGCGACGAGGAACCCACGGCGGAGGAACGCGGCGTGGTCGGATACCTCGGCTCGTGCATCGCCCACATGTACGGCGACCAGAGCGGCCTGCCCGTGCACGGCGACGGTCCGGTGGTCGCGGCGCTCGCCGACGGTCTGGCCGTGGTCGACCGGGACGCCCAGGTACGACTCTGGAATCCGGCCGCCGCGCAGGTGACCGGCCGGTCCACGGCAGAGGCGATGAACCAACCGCTACCTTTCCCGCTGCCGCCGTCGGGGCAGGTTCTCGATCATCGACTGCCGAGCGGACGCTGGTTGCGGATCACCTCCGGGGAGCTGCCGGGCCCCGGCGCCCTGCGGGTGGTCACCTTCCGCGACACCACCGACCAGCAGCGGCACGACCACGAACGGGATCTCTTCGTCGCGGTCACCAGCCACGAACTGCGTACCCCGGTCACCGTCATCAAGGGCTACGCGGACACCCTCACCGACCACTGGGAGTCGCTGAGCGAGACCGACCGGCGGCAGGCGGCCCGGGTCATCGGCCAGCGGGCCAACGAGCTGGCCCGGCTGCTCGACCGGCTGCTCTCGTCCGCGGCCGAGGCGTGGCCGGGCGACGGGCCACCGGCCCCCTTCGACCTGACCGAGACGCTCCGGGTCGCGATCGCCGACCTGCCCGCGGACCTGCGTCGACGGACCACCCTCGAGGTGCCGGCCGAACTGCCCAGAGCGATCGGGCATCGGCAGAGCCTGGCCACCGTGCTCACCGAACTCGTCACCAACGCCGGCAAGTACTCCCCACCCGACTCCCCGATCGACGTCGCCGCCGGTGCGGACGGCCAGACGGTCTGTTTCCGGGTCGCCGACCGGGGCATCGGCGTACGCCCGGAGCACGTGGAACGGGCCTTCGACCGGTTCTGGCAGGGCGACTCCGGTGACCGGCGTCGCTATCCCGGCACCGGTCTCGGCCTCTATCTGGTCCGCCGGATCGTTGAACAACAGAATGGCTGGGTATTCCTTCGTCCGAGAAGT
This sequence comes from Verrucosispora sp. WMMC514, assembly GCF_027497295.1. Taxonomy (NCBI): domain Bacteria; kingdom Bacillati; phylum Actinomycetota; class Actinomycetes; order Micromonosporales; family Micromonosporaceae; genus Micromonospora; species Verrucosispora sp. WMMC514. Next base: position 2,519,898 of record NZ_CP114906.1, read on the forward strand.
GGTGGGGGTACGGTCGCAGAGGTGCGGCTGCCCCGCAGGTGACAGTGGGGGTCACGGGGCGAAAGAGGGGCAGAGGTGGCGACGACAGCTGTCGAACGGGCGTGGTGCGTGGTGGTGCCGCACCATCCCAGTGGGGCGCGGATCGCCCGGCACCGGCTCGCCGCCGAGCTGGCCGGAGCCGTCTCCCCGGCGATGCTCGCGGATCTGGTGGCGGTCCTGGCCGAGCTGGTCGGCAACGCGGTCCGGCATGCCGACCCGCTGCCGGGCGGCGTGGTCCGGGTCGCCTGGCGGCTGCGCTACCCGCCCGAGGGGCCGCAGCTGCGACTGCGGGTCACGGACGGCGGGGCCGCGAGTGGCCCTCGGATCCGCCCACCCGATCCGGACGCGGCCGACGGGCGCGGCCTGCACATCGTCTCCGGTCTGGCGACCAGCTGGGGTGTGGAACGCGATGGGCTCGGTCAGAGCGTCTGGGCCGACTTCGATCCGGTCGGCGACCGGCCGGCGCTGGTGACGACCGGCTGAACCGGTGGGTCGACCCGTCGTCGCGGCGCGCAGGCGGGTCCGGCCCCCACCGGCCGCCGGAGGGCTCTAGGCTGTGTCGCCGTGAGCAAGCGTCGAAAGAACCAGCGGGCGGCCACCGCCTCCGGCAAGCGGGAACGGATCCGGGACGTCTTCGTTCCCCGGCCCTTCGAGGGGCTGGTCGACGAGCCCGAGTGGATCGCCCTGCGGGAGCTGGTGCCGGCCGCCTCCGCGCCCCTGCGGCTGATCCCGGCACTCGTCGACGAGCACGGCGACCGGCCGGTCACCCTGGCCACCGTGCTGCCGATGGCCGCTCCCGCGATGAGCCGGGACGACGGCCACATCTTCATCGGGCTTCAGCGTCATCTCCAGTCCGGTGACGTCTCGCGCGATCTGGCCGAGTCGCTGCTCTGCGCACTGCGTACCGCCCCGGGCGCACAGGTCGCGGTGCCACCACTGCCCGGCCCGGGTCCCCGGTTGCAGGACATCCTGGTCGACGGCCCGTTGGAGGTCAGCCTGCACGAGGGCTTCGAGTTCTGGCTGGCTCCCGAGGCCGCCGAGGATCCGACCGTGCGCGCCTCCCTGGAGCGGGCCAACGCGGCGATCTATCCGACGCAGCGGCTGGCCGCCGCGCGTGCCGCGTACTGGTGCCGGGTGTCGGAGAAGGCCCACGTCCGCTGGGTGCTGCCGGAGGCCGAGGAGGCCGCCCTGGACGCGCTGGCCCGGCTCGGCGCGGCCGGCTCACTGACCCTCGGCGAGGCGACCCGGTTCGCCGGCATGTTCCGGGCGCACGGACGGCTCGTGCCGGTCTGGGATCTGCCCGAGGAGATTCCGGCGGGTGACTGGGAGCAGCCGGTAGCCGACTTCGCCAAGCGGTACGCCGACGCCCTGTCCGAGACCGGCCCGCTCGACGCCGATGCCCGCCGGTCCCGGCAGGGGCTGCTCGGCCGGCAACTCACCCTCCGCTGAGCCACCCGCCGGTCATCCGGACCGGACCGGGCTCCGCTCCCGCAGCATCGGGCAGGACATGCAACGGGGGCCACCACGCCCCGAGCCCAGCTCCGAGCCGGCGATCGGGATGAGTTCGATGCCGGCCCGCTCCAACTGGGCGTTGGTCTCGACGTTGCGCTCGTAGCCGACGCAGAGTCGGGGCGCGAGGGCCAAGGTGTTGTTGCCGTCGTCCCACTGTTCCCGTTCGGCGGTCACCGGGTCGAGCCCGGTGTCGATCACCCGGAGCCGATCCAGGTCCATCGCGTCGGCGGCGGCCCGCAGGAACGGCGACGGTCCGTCCACCCGCGGGTCCTCGCCGTCGGCGCCGGCGATGACGGTGTACGCCGACAGGGCGCTGGCCACGTTCGGGTACATCAGCACCGCATCGGTGTCGACCATCGTGCAGATCGTGTCCAGGTGCATGGTGGCCCGCTCCTGGGCGATCGGCACGACCAGGATGGTGTGCGCCAGCCCGGCCGCGAAGACCCGCCGCGCGAGGCGTTCGGCACCGGCGGGAGTCGTCCGCTCGCCGACACCGACGGCCAGTACCCCGGGCGCCAGCAGTAGTACGTCACCGCCCTCCAGGGGCTCCAGGCCCGGCCGGTAGACGAACTCGGTGCCGGCGAACCGGGGGTGGTGGCGGTAGATGGCGTCGGTGAGCGTGGTCTCCCGTCGCCGGGCGGGCATCGCCAGGCTCGTCACGCCGACCCGGTCACCGATCCACAGTGACGAGTCACGGGTGAACAACAAGTTGGGCAGCGGGTCGATGATGAAGTCGTGTCGGTCCATCAGGGTGTAGACGAGGCCACCCCGACGGTCCCGGCCGACCCGCAACTCCTCGTGGGCCAGTCCGGCCACGAGGACGCCGGCCAGCGCGGCCGGATCGAGGTACGCCAGGTGCGCGGCGACCCGGGCGCGCAGGGTGTCGCCGAGCCGGGGCGAGTCGAGCACCTCGTCGGTCAGCTCGTTCCGGGCGGCCGGCACGGCCAGCGTCTCGGTGAGCAGGTCGGTGAGGTAGAGCACCTCGACGCCGCGTTCCCGCAGGGCCGCCGCGAAGGCGTCGTGCTCCTCCTGTGCCCGCCCCACCCACGGGATCGCGTCGAAGAGCAACGAATCGTTGTTGCGTGGGGTGAGCCGGGCGAGTTCCGGCCCCGGCCGGTGCAACAGGACGGTGCCGAGCGGGCCGACTTCACTGTCCACGTAGTGGCTCACCCCCGCAGCGTAGGGCAGGGTTTGGCGGTATCCGGTAAAACAACCGTGGGTGAATATGGCATTCATCCACAGTCATTCCGGCGCTCCGGCTTGCCGACCACCGGGACTGGCAACGTAGGGTAGTGAGAACGTAACTTCGAGGGACCTTTTGCCGGAGGTCGCGATGACTGTTTTCCCCGCACGTCGAGCCGTACCGTCCGCCAGGGCGCTGCCGCCAGTGGCGGTACCGCACCCCCGGGTCGAGTCTCCCGGGGTGGTCGCGACTCCTCGCCCGTCCCCGCTGGAGTGGGCCCGCCGCCGTCGGGCGGAGCGCGGCGCGCGACGGCTGGAAGCGGCCGGCGCCCGCGCACTCGGTCAGCTCGACCATCTCGGGCCGGCCTGGCACGTCATCGACTGGCCCCGCACCGACGCGGCCGACGTCCTGCTCGACGACCCCGCGGACAACCGGGCCGGGTTCCTGGCCATCGGCCCGAGTGGGCTCTTCGCCGTCACCATCGCCGACCACGGTCGCGCCCGCGTTCTGGTCGCCGGTGACGTGGTGCAGATCAACGGCAAGCGCCCGCCTTACGTGGCCGAGGCCCGCCGCGACGCCCGGCGGGCGAGCAAGGCGCTGACCGCCGCGGTCGGCCATCCGATCCCGGTGACCCCGGTGCTCACCTTCGTGGGATCTGGGGTGATCAGCGTCTACGGCCTGCCCAAGGACTGCCTGATGGCGACCCACCGGGAACTCGACCGACTGCTGGTGGCCGGCGGTAACCGGATCAGCCCGGCCACCGCCGAGAAGCTCTCCCGGGTCGCGCAGCACCCCGGGACCTGGGGCAACGGTGGCTACCCACCGGCGGCCGACTACCGGTGGTACGAGGACGGCCGAATGGCCGCTGACAAGCCGGCCGGCCGCCGGTAACGTCAGCGGCGACGCCACGCGGCCGGGGCGGCCCAGCTCCCGCCGGCCCGCGCCGTCGCCGACCGGGCACTGATCGACACCGACGCAACCGTACGCCCAACGCGGTCGGCGGTCGCTGCCGCGACCGGCTAGCGTGGACGCATCGTCGGTGTGCATAGGAGGCTCGGTGGCCCACGTCGAACTCTCGCTATCGGAAGTGTTCGCGCCCTCCGGGGGGACACCGACAGAGCCTGAGTGCGACAACATCAGCCGCTGGTCGGCCACGGTCTCCAGTGCGCACGAGCCCTGCCTGCTGATCGACGCCGAGACCCGGGTGCTGGCCGTCTCCGCCGCCGGTTGTGAGCTGCTCCAACTGGGCGCACCGGAGGACGTGATCGGTCTGCCGCTGCTCGACGGCGGGCTGCGGCTGCTCGACTTCACCGCCTACCGGGGCGAGTTGGCCGAGCCCGAGATCGACAAGATTCCGCCGCTGCTGGCGCTCACCTCCGGCCGGCTGGCTCGTGGTCTGCTCCGGATCGAGGCGGCGACGGAGGACGCACCGGACGCGACGGTGGACGCGATCTCCACCCCCGTGGTCGCCGACGGCGCGGTGGCCGGCTCCCTCACCTTCTTCTCCGAGGTCTGACTTCCTCCTACCATGGGCTCGGCCCCCGCCAGTCCGTGTCTCCCGTCATGAGGACCACCCCCGTGCCGCCCTCCTCGCCGTTCCACGCCGTCCCCGGCCGGACGACCACCGGCTTCCGTTCCGGTGCCCACGTGGCCCTCCGCCTCGGCCGGCGGCACCGCCGACTGGTCGGTGTCACCATGCTGGCCGCACTGCTGACCGTCGGATGCGGCGCGCCCCCGGAGGTCCGCGACAGCGGCGGCCTGCCGACCCTGGCGCCCACCCGGACACCGAGCAGCCCGACCAGCCCCGCCACCCCGTCGTTCGGCGCACTTCCCGGCGCCGTTCCGACCATGCCGTCGGCCGACCCCGGGTTGGTCGCGGTGGCCTGCACCGGGGAACCGTCCGCGAAACGGATCATCGAGTTGGTGCGGGGTCGACGTGGGCTGCTGCCCGGCAGCGCCCGGGTCAGCGTCAGCAAGGGTCCGTTGTGTGCCGCCGACTGGCACCTGACCACGCTCGACGTGGCCGGCTACGAGCCGCTCCAGGTGGTCACCCGGGACCGGGCCGGAACGCTGCGCCTGGTGACCGCCGGCACCGACGTGTGCACGGCCGAGGTGCGGGTCGCCAGTCCGCCCGGTATCCAGGCGTTGACCTGTGGCAGTGACGGCGGTGTTCCGGTGCCGGTCCCGACGCCGTCGACCCCGTCACCCACGCCGTCGGGCTCGTCGCCGACTCCGGGTGCGTAGGCTGAGCACATGCCGGGAACGCCGCCGACCCGTTTCGTCTACCTCGGTCCCGAGGGCACCTTCGCCGAGCAGGCACTGCGTACGTTGCCGGCCGCAGAGCGGGGCAGCCGCACGTCGGCCCGCAGCGTCGGTGAGGCGCTGGAGGCGGTCCGCGCCGCCGAGGCCGACGCGGCTCTGGTGCCCCTGGAGAATTCGATCGGCGGCGCGGTCGGGGTCACCCTCGACGAGTTGGCCGAGGGCGAGCCGCTGGTCATCACCCGAGAAGTGATCCTGCCGGTGGAGTTCGTACTCGGGGCACGCGCGGGAACCCTGCTGCCGTCGGTGCGTAGCGTCGCCGCCCACCCCCAGGCGTCCACCCAGTGCCGAGGTTGGCTGCGTACGCACCTGCCGGACGCGGTCGTGGTGGATGTGCTGTCCAACGGTGCGGCGGCGGCCGGCGCGGCCAACGGTGAGTTCGACGCGGCCATCTGCGCCCCCATCGGCGCGACCCGACACCGGCTCGCCGTCCTGGCTGACAAGATCGCTGACCATCCGGACGCGGTGACCCGCTTCGCGCTGTTGTCGCGGCCCGGGCCACCTCCGCCGCCCACCGGCGACGACGTGACGTCGCTCGCCGTCTACATCGCGCACGACCGGGTGGGCGCGCTGCTGTCCGTGCTGATGGAGCTGGCGGTCCGCGGGGTCAACCTGACCCGGATCGAGTCCCGGCCCACGGGCGAGGCGCTCGGCCGGTACGTCTTCTTCCTCGACTGCACCGGTCACGTCGCCGATGTGCGGATGGGCGAGGCGTTGCAGGGGCTGCGCCGGATCTGCGCCGACGTACGCTTCCTCGGCTCGTATCCCCGACACCGCTGGGACGCGTCGACCAGGGAACGGCCGGTGGCCGCACCGGCAGGCCTTTCCGATGCGGACTACACCGACGCCGCGGCCTGGCTCGCCCGGCTACGCGCGGGCGAGCTGACCTGAGCGGCTCCGCGCGCGCCGCCTGCCGGCGCAACCGGGCCCTGGCTTTGCCGGCCGGCGTGAGCGCCGCCAGGACCGGCTACCGGAACAGGCCGCCGAGCACTCCGCCCTGGTCCTGCTGGCCGCTACCCATGATCGGTGGCTCCTCGGAGGGCTGGACGACGACGAAGCCGTGACCGGCGAAGCTCATCGTGTACGCCTCACCGGTGGTGCGGCCGAGCAGCGTGCCGAGCCCGAGCTGGTCGGCCCGGTGGTAGCCGGTCTGCAGGCTCGCCGACCAGCAGACGGCGGCCTGCGGGTCGACGTAGGTGGGCGCGTCGACGTTGAGTACGACCGGCGTCCCCCGGGTGGTGACGGCGATCCTGCCGTGCCCGGTGAAGACGCAGTTGAACAGGCCGGACGAGGCCATGCCGGCCCCGCCGACCATCTTGATGTCATAACGGAGGGTGGCGTCGAAGGCGAGCACGCTCGAGCCGTTGATGGACAGGGCGTCGCCCGGCTCCAGGTCGATGACGTGCACATCCTTGGCGAAGTCGGCGAGGAAGACGTCGCCGCGTCCGGTGAGTTTCATCAGCGGTACGCCCTCACCGGTGAGCTTCTGCTTGATGAAGTTGCCCAGTCCGCCGGAGCCGAGCGCCTGAAACTGCACCTGCCCCTGGTAGGCCACCATCGAGCCGACCCGGGCCATCGCCTCACCGTCGAGTTCGATCTTCAACATCTTGGAGTTCTGCAACCGCATGCCGGGTTGCGTCGACTCCTGCTCCAGATTCGCCGCCGAGAACAGCTCGCTGCGCATGTTTCCTCCCGTACTCGCCGTACCTGGCCGAGACGGTAGGGCCGGCCCGCAACCCCGGGCGGCGGCCCTCAGCCCCAGCCCAGCTCGTGCAGGCGCGCGTCGTCGATGCCGAAGTGGTGGGCGATCTCGTGCACCACCGTGACGGCCACCTCGTCGACCACGTCCTCGTCGCTGGCACAGATGCGCAGGATCGGATTGCGGTAGATGAGGATCCGGTCCGGCAGTACGCCCGCGTAGTCCCAGCCGCGCTCGGTCAACGCGTGTCCCTCGTACAGGCCGAGCAGATCCTCCCCGGGCGGCGGGTCGTCCTCGACCAGGATCACCACGTTGTTCATCAGCGCCAGCAGTTCCTCCGGAACCTCGTCGAGCGCCTCCCCCACGAGCTCCTCGAACCGCTCCCGCCCCATCTCCACCGCCACGCCCCCATTCTTCCCCACCCCGCCCGCGATCTTGCACTTCCGGTCGCCGCGAACCGGCACAGAAGCCGCGTAACGGAGCCGACCGGAAGCGCAAGATCGACGCGGAAGGGAGAGGGGGTTGGTCAGGAGGTGAGGCGGGCGGTGAGGGTGATCTCGGCGCCGGGCGAGAGCAGGCGGGAGATCGGGCAGTTCTGCTTGGCGGTCTCGGCCAGCTTGGCGAACTGCCCCTCGTCGATGCCGGGCACCTCGCCGACGGTGTCCAGCTCGATCCGGGTCACGGTCATGCCGGCGTCGGTCTTGTCGAGGTGAACCTTCGCGGTGGTCTCCACGGAGGTGGGCGTCGTGCCGGCGTCGGCCAGCGCCTTGGAGAAGGCCATCGAGAAGCAGCCGGCGTGGGCGGCACCGATCAGTTCCTCGGGGTTGGTGCCCTCACCCTCCTCGAAGCGGGACTTGAAGGAGTAGTTCCCCTCCAAGCCGCCCTTGCCGGTGCGGATGGTGCCGGAGCCCTCGGTGAGGTTGCCCTGCCAGCGTGCGGAAGCGGTACGAATAGGCATGCACCTGACGCTAGTCCACCGGCGGCCGGCAGGCGACCGACCGCCGGTGGCCACGTGGTCGTTCCTCGGCGTCGCGTCCCGGCTGTGTCATGATGCGACCCGGACCCCGCAGCGCGGCGGACGCGCGGCGCCCCGGCCACCAGGAGAGGGTGAGTGATGACCCACGACCTCCCCATCCCCCGTCAGGACGACCGTTCCGACAGTGCCAGCGTCATCGAGTGGGGTGCGGAGGACGAGTCGCCGGCGACCGGCCGGTTCCGGCGGGCTCTCGGTGGCCTCGGCGGGGACCACCGGGTGCCGGTGCTGCTGGCCGGGCTCGGTGCGGCGGCAGCCCTGGCGTCGCTGCTGGGCGAATGGTCGACGCTCACCATCCCCAACGGCGGACCGGACCCGGCGACCCCGCTCCAGGTGACAAGCGGCGTCTCCGACGTCGGGCTGGGCTCGGCGTACCTGGTCGGGCTGCTAGCGCTCGGTGCCACGGTGGCGCTCGCGCTGCGCGGCACGGAGTCCGTTCGGGCGAATGCCCGGGTGGCCGGACTCGCCCTCGCCGCGGGTGTGCTCGCGCTGCTGGCGACGACCGCGACGGCGCTCGACGACACGCTGGGACGGGGGATGTACCTGAACCCGGAAATGACCGTGGACGTCGAGTACGGCCGCGGCCTGATCGTCGCCTTCGTCGCCGTCGGGCTGTTCGCCGCCGCGCTCCTGCGGGCCTCGCCCGGAGCGGCCGAAGCCCGGCCAGAGGTGGACGGGCCGCGCCGTCGCCGTCGCCGGACACCGGCGGACGTGGAGCCGGAAGGGGACCGCCCGCCTGCGGACATCACCGTCACACCGACGGTGCCCTTCGCCCGGGAGGCACCGCCCGACTGACCCTCCGCCCCTGGTCGAGAGGTCATCTCCGGTGCGTCGCCCGTTGGCACCCGATTCGCCTGGAAGCCATGGTTGCGACCGGTTCCACGAGGTACGGTTGCTGCCCGCCGTCACGCCGGGTCGCCAATCGACGAGGTGAACGGCTGGTCGCGACGGCGGCGGGCGAAGGAGGAACGATGACCCGCCCGGGCCTGCCCAAGCTGATCGCCACCGACCTCGACGGGACGCTCGTCCGCAGCGACGACACCGTGTCGGCCTTCACTCACGAGGTCCTCGACCGGGTACGCGCCGCCGGTATCCCGGTGGTCGGCGCCACCGGTCGCGGCCCCCGGCTCACCGAACTGACCCGCAACGACATCCGCGCCGCCGATTTCCTCGTGCTGGCGGGCGGTGGCCGGGTGGTCGACCAGAGCGACCCGGACGGACCGGTGGTGCTCCGTGACGAACGCCTCTCCAGCGAGGTGCTGGCCGTCCTGCTGGCCGAACTGGAGGCCGCGGTCGGCCCGCTGACGGTCATGGTCGAGGCGTCGGACGAGCACGACGCCCCGCTCTGGGGTGACTACCACCCCGCCTGGCCCTATCAGGACGCGTTCGAGGTGCGCAGCCGCGCCGAGTGCCTCGCCGGTGACGTGATCAAGGCGTTCGCGCGTACCGCCGACCACCACGTGGACGAGCTGCTGGCCACCGCCCGCGAGATCGTCCCGCCGCACCTCGCCACCCTCACCCAGGCGGGCCTGGGCTTCATCGAGATCTGCCCACCCGGGGTGGACAAGGCGTCCGGGCTCAGTGTCATCGCGCAGACCCTCGGCGTGGACCCGGCGGACGTGCTGGTCTTCGGTGACATGCCGAACGACCTGCCGATGTTCGAGTGGGCCGGCTGGGGGCGGGTGGCCGTGGCCAACGCCCATCCGAGCCTGCGCGCGGTCGCCGACGAGATCACCCTACGCAACGACGACGACGGGGTGGCGATCTATCTCGACCGGCTACTGTCCCGGTGATGGATTCCACGCCACACCTGGTCGCCACCGACATCGACGGGACACTCCTGCGCGACGACCGCACCCTCAGCGCCCGCACCGCCGCGGTGCTGGCCCGGATCTCCGACCAGGGCACGCCGGTCGTGCTGGTCACCGGCCGACCGATCCGCTGGCTCCGGCTGGTGTACGACCAGCTGGCCGCGCCGTTGCCGGCGGTCTGCGCCAACGGCGCGGTGGTCTACGACCCGACCACCGACGAGGTGCTGCGGGCCGACCCGCTGGCCCCGGAACTGCTCGCCGAGGTGGTCCGCCGCCTGCGGGCCGAGGTACCCGGGGTGAGCCTGGCCGTGGAGATCGTCGACGGTCGGGAGATGCGTCACGAGGCGCACTACCCGTTGCGGTGGGACGCCGACGACGAGGCGATCCGGGCCGTGCAGACCGCTGAGGAGCTGTTGTCGGTGCCGGCGGTCAAACTGCTCGCGCGGGCCGGTGAGCAGGACCCGGACCGCTTCACCCGACTGGTCGCCGCCGCCCTCGCCGGGCTCGCGGAGGCCACCCACTCCTCGCACTCCGGGCTGGTGGAGATCTCGGCGGCGGGGGTCACGAAGGCCGCCGGCCTGGCCTGGTACTGCCACCGCATCGGCGTCGCGGCGCCGGACGTGCTGGCCTTCGGCGACATGCCCAACGACCTGCCGATGCTCACCTGGGCGGGACGCGCCGTCGCGGTGGGCAACGCGCACCCGGACGTGCTGGCGATCGCCGACGAGGTCGCTCCGGCGAACTCGTCCGACGGGGTGGCCGCATACCTGGAGAAGGTCTTCGGAGTGCGGTGAGTCGTCCCGGTGCGACGCGCGGCGAGCGCGACCGCACCGGGACGGTGGTCAGAGGTACTGGCCGGTGCTGTGTCCTTCACCACTCGGCTGACCCATGCCGGGCATCCCGGGCAGCATCGCCCCGGCCGGTCCGCTGGGCAGCGCCTGCCGGCCGGAGCGCATCTGCTCCAGTTGCACCCGGGCCGCCATCTGCTGCGCGACCAGCGCTGCCTGGATGCCGTGGAACAGTCCTTCCAGCCAGCCGACCAGCTGGGCGTGGGCGATGCGCAGCTCGCCCTCACTCGGTGCCTGGTCCTCGGAGAACGGCAGCGAGATCCGTTCCAGTTCCTCGCGCAACTCGGGGGCGAGTCCCTCCTTCAGCTCGACGATCGACCGTTGGTGGATCTCCCGCATCCGGTGCCGGCTGGCGTCGTCCAGGGGAGCGGCCTTGACCTCCTCCAACAGCTGCTTGATCATGCTGCCGATCCGCATCACCTTGGCCGGCTGTTCGACCAGGCGCGACGGATCCTCGCCGGGTCCGTCCTCGGTCTGCACGGTGCCGACGGGCCGGCCGTCCGGTCCGACCACCACCACGGTTCCGGACCGCCCGGCACCGTCCCGGTCGGGCTCGTCGTTCTGTCCAGCGGAGCGCGCTTCGGTCATGCCCTCCATCTTTACCCAGTCGCCGCCCGCCCTGCCCGCCGGCCCGCTGCTGCGGCCCCGGTCGGGCACCCATCCCCCGGCTGGTCGTGAACCGCGCTACCGTCGCCCGATGCCCTCCGATCCCCGGGCGGTGCTGACTCGCCCCGCGCCCGAACCGGACGTCACCGTCGCCTACGGCGACCATCCGGACCAGATCGCCGACCTGCGCCGCCCGGCCGGCTCCGGGCCACCCCGGCCGCTGGTGGTGGTGGTGCACGGCGGTTTCTGGCGTGCGGAGTACGACCGGCGGCACACCGGGCCGCTGGCGAGCGCACTGGCCGCGAGCGGCTACCCGGTGGCCCAGTTGGAGTACCGGCGGACCGGGCAGCCCGGTGGTGGCTGGCCCGGCACCCTCACCGACGTGCTGGCCGGAGTCTCCGCGCTGCCCCGGCTGGCCGAGTCCGCACTGTCGGACCGGATCGCCTCGACGGCCCCGCTGCTGCTCGGTCACTCGGCCGGCGGGCACCTCGCGTTGTACGCGGCGGCCCACGCACCCGGTGCCGTCGGCGGGGTGCTGGCCCTCGCCCCGGTCGCCGACCTGGCCGAGGCGTACCGGCTGGACCTGGACGCCGGTGCGGTGGCCGCGCTGCTCGGCGGCGGCCCGGCCGACGTGCCGGAGCGGTACGCGACCACGGATCCACGGTCCCTGGTTCCCCTGCGGCCACGCACGGTAGTGATGCACGGCACGCTGGATCAGCAGGTACCCATCGACCTATCTCGAAATTACGTGGCTTCCGCCCGCGCCGCGGGCACCGATATCCGCCTGATTGAGCTGCCAGATTGCGAGCATTTCGGTCTTATCGCCCCCGGCTCGTCCGCATGGCCGGAAGTTACCGCCGCGTTGCGGTCTCTGCACGAAGATCACTAGCCATTGACGCAGCGTCGCCGAGCAGGTAGAACGCCGAAGGGGCGGATGCGCCCGGCAACACATTCGAAGGGAACCCGGTGTCGCAGATGAACCGCAGGCGGGCACTCCAGCTGCTGGCCGCGATCGGTACGAGCGGACTCGTCGCCGGGTGCGGCTCCGACGCCGAGCCCGAGGCCACCAGCTCAGCGAGCCCGATCAAGATCGGGCTCATCGCGCCACAGTCCGGTGCGGGCAAGGCCGTCGGCGACGAACTCGGCAACGGCTTCGAGCTGTACCTGGACCTGAACGACAGGCAGCTCGGCGGCCACCCGGTCGACCTGATCACGGCCGACGAGGGCGACGACGTCAAGTCCGGACAGGCCGCCGTCGAGGGACTGCTCAAGCAGGGCGTCCTCGCCCTGACCGGGGTCGCCAGCTCGGCGGTGATGTTCGGGATCCGGGACATCGTGGAACAGGCCCGAGTTCCGTTGATCGGTTCCAACGCCTCCCCGCCGAGCCTGCAGAGCGTCGTGTACATCTGGCGTACCTCGTACGTGCTGGACGAGGCGGGCCGGGCGCTCGGTCGCTACCTGAAGGACGAACTCGCCGCCTCCGACCGGGTCGCCACGATCCTGCCGGAAGGGGTTCTCGGCGTCGAGGACGTGCTCCGTGGGTTCCGCGAGGAGTTCGGCGAATCCGACCCGCGGATCGCCTCCCCGGTGGTCTGGACCTCCGGCGACAGCAGTCCCAGCAGGACCACCTACGTCTCGGACATCAACCGCGCGCTGGCCGGCAACCCGTCGGTCGTCTTCTGCTTCTACTCCGGCACGGCGGCAGTGGAGTTCATCATGCAGCTGCGCGACGCCGGGTTCCGGGGCCGGATCTACGCCCCCGGTTTCCTCACCGAAGGCTCGGTGCTGGAGGACATCCGCCCGACGAGCGACGCACTCGGCATCCGCACCGCATTGAACTACTCCGCCGACCTCAACAACGCCGCCAACCGCCGGTTCGCCTCGGCCTACCGCAAGAAGCACAACACCTCGCCGACCACGTACGCGATGGCCTCGTACGACGCGGCCAAGGTGCTCGACCAGGCGATCCGTCTCGCCGGCGAGGCGCCCACCCCGCAGCAGGTGAACCTCGCGCTGGGCCGGATCGGGCAGATCGACAGTCCACGCGGTGCCTGGCAGTTCAACCAGCCGCGTACGCCGCAGCAGAAGTGGTACCTGCGCGAGGTGCAGCGCGACGGCCAGGTGGTGTCGAACGTGCTGGTCAACGAGTTGGCCACGCTCGGCTGACTGTGCGACGGAAACGAGGCCGTCCCCGGTCCGGGGACGGCCTCGTCGCTCTGCCTGGGCTCAGTGTCGGAGCTCGGCGACGCAGCACTTCACGCTGCCACCGCCCTTCTTCAGCTCGGCCAGCTCCACCGGCACCGGGGTGTAGCCGGCCACCTTGAGCCGACCGGCGAGCCGGGTGGCCTCGCTGTTGAGCACCACGTTGGCGCCGTCGCTGACCAGGTTCAGCCCGAAGGCGAGGGCATCCTCGTCGTCCGCCAGCACCGCGTCCGGGAAGAGCTGGGCGAGCACCCGCTGACTGGCGGCGGAGAAGGCACCGGGGTAGTAGACGACGTTCCCGTCGTCGATCGAGGCGAGCGCCACGTCCAGGTGGTAGAAGCGCGGGTCGACCAACCGCAGTGAGATCACCGGCCGACCGAGCGCCTCCTGTGCCTCGGCGTGCGCCGGCAACTCGGTACGGAAGCCGTGCCCGGCCAAAATCAGCCCGCCGTGCGCCTCCGGCAGGTACGCGAAGTCGCCCTCGCCCTCGTTCGTCTCGTTCGGCGCGATGAACCGCCAGCCCTGCGACTCGTGGAAGGCCCGGTGCGTGGCCGCCTCGGCGGCCCGCTGCTGGTGCTTGAACCGAGCCCCGTAGACCGTGCCGTCGACCATGAACGCACCGTTGGCCGCGTAGACCATGTCGGGCAGACCTGGTTCCGGTACCAGCAGATGCACCTCGTGGCCGAGGTCGACCAGGGTCTCCCGCAGGCGGTCCCACTGCTTGACCGCCAGCTCCACGTCGACCGTGGCGGTCACGTCCATCCACGGGTTGATCGCGTACTCGACCGCGAAGTGCTCGGGGGAGCACATGAGATATGTCCGCTTTCGCGGCACGCGCTGCTGGTTCACGGTCACCAAGAGTAGGTAGGGTAGAACTTTGGTAACAGCCGCAAACATTGCTTCCCAGAGGCGGAACATTGCAGATCGACGCCGTTGACCAGCGAATCATTGCGTTGCTCGTCGCGGACGCCCGCGCCTCGTACGCCGACATCGGCACCCGGGTGTCGCTCTCGGCTCCGGCGGTGAAACGGCGGGTCGATCGACTGCGGTCCGCCGGCGTGATCCGGGGATTCACGGCCATCGTGGATCCGGCCTCGGTCGGCTGGACCACCGAGGCCTTCGTGGAGCTGTTCTGTGCCGGACGGACCACCCCGGCGCAGATCGGCGCCGCCGTGCGCCGTCATCCCGAGGTGGTCGGTGCGTACACCGTCTCCGGGGAGGCCGACGCCCTGGTGCACCTGCGGGCCGCCGACATCGCCCACCTTGAGGAGGCGCTGGAGCGGCTGCGGGCCGAGACGTTCGTGACCTCCAGCCGCAGCACCATCGTGCTCTCCCGGCTGGTCGAGTCTCCCGGCGTGGGCCCCTCCACCGGCTGAAGCCGCAACAGCCCATTCGGGCTGGAACCGAACGCGGAGCCACCGCGTCGAATCGGCCATGGAACGGGGAACCAAGGTCGCCACGGCGGGCGGTTCGCTTGTCGCGCTCGCTCTGCTCGCCGGCAGCATGACCGTGACGCAACCTCCGCCGACCGGACCGGACACCACCGGAGCACCGATGGTGCCGGTCGGCCTGGTCTCCTTCGACTCCTGCGCCGACGCCCTCACGGAGCTGCGGGCGGCGGCCACCGCCTCGGTCGGCCCGTACGGCTTCGCCGGTGACGTGGCGCTGTTCGGCGACCGGACGGCGGCGATCGGTGGCGCGGAGTCGGCGGCCCGCACCTTCGCCGGAGCCCCGGCAGACGCCGCCGGGGCAGACTATTCGACGACGAACAACCACGAGGCCGGCGCCGACGAACCCGACCTGGTGAAGACCGACGGCCGACGGATCGTCACCGTCACCGGCGGGGTGTTGCGGGTGGTCGATCCGGTGAGCCGCCGCGTCACCGGGCGACTCGACCTGGCCGGCGGTCGGGAGGAACTGCGCTGGCAGGACCACCGGCTGTTGCTGCTCGGCGACCGCGCGCTGGTGCTCGGCGAGGATCCGCCGCGTCCGGCCGACGCGCTGCGCTCGATCAGGCGTCCCGGCGGCGCCCGCCTGCTGCTGATCGGCCTGTCCGGTCGTCCCGTGGTGCTCGGCACGTACCGCATCCAGGGCAGCACGGTCGACGCCCGGCTCACCGGCGACACGGCCCGGGTCGCGGTCCGTTCGTACGCCCAGTTGGAATTCCCGCTGGCGGCCGAGGGCACCGACCAGGTCCGCACCGAACGCAACCGCCAGGTGATCGCCCGGGCCGGTGTCGAGGCGTGGCTGCCGGAGTACGAGTGGACCGCCGGACCGGAGCGGCACACCGGTCGGGTCGGCTGCGACCGGCTCAGTCGACCCGAGCGGATGACCGGCTGGTCCACCCTCACCGTGCTCAGCTTCGATCTCACCCGCGACCGGCTGGGCGACGGTGATCCGGTCTCGGTGGCCGCCGACGCCGACACCGTCTACGGCACGGCGACCAGCCTCTACCTGGCGGGTCCGCGTCCGGAGCCGATCACCGGTAAGCCGCGCTGGCGGCCGTCGTCGGCCGAGGCGGTCACCGACATCTACCAGTTCGACACCGCCGCGCCGGGGCGTCCCCGCTTCCTGGCCGCCGGTTCGGTCCCCGGCCGACTGATCAACCAGTACGCGCTCTCCGAGTGGGCGGGACACCTTCGGGTGGCCACCACCACCGGCGAATTCCGGGACGACGGCAGCGAATCCGAGTCGGCGGTTCGGGTGCTACGCCACGACGACGGGGCGCTGGTGCCGGTCGGCGCGGTCGGCGGCCTCGGGCGGGGTGAGCGGATCTACTCGGTGCGCTACCTCGGCCCGGTCGCGTACGTCGTGACGTTCCGGCAGACCGATCCGCTCTACGCGCTCGACCTCGCCGACCCGGCCGCACCCGTGGTCACCGGCGAGCTGAAGATCACCGGCTACTCCGCGTACCTGCATCCGCTGTCCGAGGGGCGCCTGCTGGGCGTCGGTCAGGAGGCCGACGCCCGGGGCAGGACCAAGGGAGTGCAGGTCTCGCTCTTCGACGTCGGTGATCCCACCCGGCCGGACCGGTTGGACCAGTGGCACCTGCCCGGCGGGTGGTCCTACGCCGAGCACGACCCGCACGCCTTCCTGTACCGCCCGGACACCGGCCTGGTGGCGCTGCCGGTCGACGCCGGTGTCCGGCTGCTGCGGGTCAGCGGCGACACCATCGGCGAGATCGGCGAGGTGACCCACCCGGTCGGCGGCGACAGCAGCCGGCGGCAGTGGCACCCGCCGGTACGACGGTCCCTCGTGGTCGGCGACGTGCTCTGGACGGTCTCCGAGGCGGGCCTGCGCGCCACCGACCCGGCGTCGGCCCGGAGCCTGGCCTGGATCGCCGCAACCTGAACCTTCCTCCCCGCGGGTGGGGCCCGGTTTCTCGGGGTTTCCGGGCCCCACCCGCCTTGACCTCAACCACGCTTCAACTGGTCGACTCGGCGGAAGCGGCGGTGAAGGGGGAGTCATGCGGGCGGTGTGGATCCACGAGTTCGGCGGTCCGGAGAAGCTGGTGCCGGGTACCGCACCCGATCCCGTGCCCGGACCGGGACAGGTGCTGATCGACGTCGTACACACCAACATCACCTTCGTGGAGACCCAGTTCCGGGCGACGGGCTTCGGCCCGTCGGGCGCGACGCTGCCGGTGATCCCGGGCAACGGCGTCGGCGGTCTGATCGACGACGTCGGACCGGGCGTCGACCCGGACCTGGTCGGCCGACAGGTGGTCAGCGGCACCGGCGGCACCGGCGCGTACGCCGAGCGGGTCGTGGTGGACGCGGCGCTGCCGGTGGTGGTGCCGGACGGGCTGCCGCTCGACCAGGCGGTCGCCCTGCTCGCCGACGGGCGTACGGCCTTGATGCTCGCCGAGGCGGCCGATGTCCGGTCGGGAGACCGGGTGCTGATCGAGGCCGCCGCCGGTGGGGTGGGCAGCCTGCTCGTCCAGCTCGCCGCAGCCGCCGGAGCACGGGTGGTCGGCCTCGCCGGCGGTACCCGCAAGGTCGCCCTGCTGCCTCCGCTGGGCACCGAGATCGCCGTCGACTACCGGCAGCCGGACTGGGTCGGGCGGGTACGGTCGGCGACCGGTGCCGTCGACGTGGTCTTCGACGGGGTGGGGGGCACGGTCGGGCGGGACGCGTTCGACCTGCTCGACCGGGACGGGCGGATGCTCAGCTTCGGGCTGGCCAGCGGTGAGTGGGCGGGCATCGACGAGCGGGCCGCCGCCGAGCGGGGCGTGACGCTGGTCCGGCCGACGCCGACCCCCGCCCAGCTGCGGGCGTACACCGAGCGGGCGCTGGCGGAGGGCGCGGCCGGGCGGCTGCGCCCGGTGATCGGCCAGCGTTTCCCGTTGGCTCGGGCGGCCGAGGCGCACGCGGCCATCGAGGCCCGGTCGACGGTCGGCAAGACCCTGCTCGACGTGCGCTGACCGCCCTCAGAGGTACATGCCGGTGCGGTGCTCGCCGCGGCCCGGCTTGTCGCCCTCGCCGAAGAACCGCTTACCGCCGAACTCGCCGTGCAGGCGGTCGTCCAGCTCGTCCGCGAGCCCGGTCATCACCTGCACCGCGAGCATCAGGTGGGTCGGCTGGAAGTTGCGGCCGAAGACCGGGATCGACGCCCACACCGTGTCGTCGGCACAGTAGAGGCGCCCGATCGGCATCCGGTTGGTCAGCTCGGAGAGCTTCACGTACAGCCGCTCGGTCGGCTCGACCTCGGTCAGCACCGGCGAGAAGACGTCGACGAGTGGCGGATTGTCCCGCACCCGGACGAAGACCATCGCCGAGCCGGCCCGGATGTTGATGTCGCCGTCCGAGTCGACCTGGAGCCGGTCGGAGTCCGACTTGAGCATGGTCGAGACGACCGTGCGTACCCGCTCGGCCAGATCCAGCACCTCGGTGTCGGCATCGGCCTCGTCGGTCGCCGCCAGCGCCTTCTCCAGCTCGGTGCCGATCTCCCGCGCCAGGTTCACCTCACTGCGGGCCGTCCCCAACGCCTCGCCAGGAATCGGCTCGCCCTCGCCGTCGGCGAATGCGTACACCAGAAAGGCCGGGTGCGGGGCACCGTAGATGTCGCGCAGGGTACGGGAGAGCAGCGCGGCCAGCCGGGCGGCTCCGTCCGCCGGTGCGTCCAACCCGAAGTGGTCCCCCGAGCCGTCCACCACACCCGGCGGTGACCAGCCCAGCGCGACCATGTCGGCGACGGCCGCCCGGTCCAGCCGGTACCCCTGCGGCAGGGCCGCGTTGCCCACTGCCCGGGCGGCGAACCTTCCGTCGCCGCGTACCTCGACGTAGACGGAGTAGACCGCGTCGTCGGTGCCGGAGGCGGTCGGGTCGAGGGTCAGGGCCGCCTCCGCGCCCGGCGGCAGCGTGGACAGCCGCTCCGCCAGCGCCCGGGCGAAGTCCCGCCACGCCTCGGTCACCTTCGCCCGCAGGTCGGCCGTGCTCGGCTCGTCGAGCAGGATCGACTCGTGGTGCGCCGGCGTGCCGGGCGGTGCCGAGGGGTGGTCAGCCGTCATGATCGCCTCCGTCCGTTCCGGTCACCCTACCCAGCAGGCTGCCGGGACGGATCAGCCCGGACCGTGATCGGACAACGCGGTCGTCAACCGTGGTCGGGGCCGGCCGGGTCGGCCCGCGGATGCGGATCGCCGCCCAGCTCCACCGGCCAGGTGGCGGCCAACCCGGCGAGCCGGGCCACGGCCACGGCCGGATCAGCGCCGCGCCCGACGGCCAGACCGAGCAGGTACGCGGAGACCGGCGCACCGGGCCGCAGCACCTGGTGAGCCACGTCGCGGGCCAGATCCAGCACGGTCGGCACCGGCACCTCCGCCGGATCGAGAGCCAGCTCCGCACAGGCGGCCGTGACCCAGTCGTCCAGCACCGTCATCGTGTCCACTCCTCCGCCCGGCGTAGGTCACGCTCAGTGTCGCAGTCGAACCAGGGCTCCGGGCCGGCACCGTGCCACGTCACCTCGCGCACGGTGAGGCCGGCGAGCAGCTCCCGCAGCGGCGCACCGGCCACCTCACCGCCGCGTCGAACGGTGAGTTGGTCGACGGCCGCCCGCAGGGCCGGTGACCGCCACACCCCGCACAGCGTCTGCCGTCGCCCCGACCGGTCCACGTAGCAGGCCCCGTCGAGGGCCGCCGAGCCCGGGAGATGGTCCAGCAGGTCGCCGACGGCGTCCCGGGTCAGCAGGGGCAGGTCGGCGGCGAGCAGGGCGACGACGGGTACCTCCGGGTCGAGCAGGGCCAGCCCGGCCGCGACGGCGGCCACCGGCCCACCGCCCGGTGGTGTCTCCCGGGTCAGCCGAACGCCGGTGATCGCCGGTCCGGGGCCGACCAGGATCCGGGGCGACGCATCGGCCACGGCGGTCAGCACCCGCTCCCGCATCGGCACCCCGCCGACCGGTAGCACCGGCTTGTCCCGCCCGCCCATTCGACGCCCCGCACCTCCGGCTAGCACCACCGCCGCGTACGCCGTCATGCCGCCACGTTAACCGCCCACACCACGCCGAAAGCCACCGCGACCGGCAGGCACAGGTGGCGAGCAGGTACAAGTGGCGAGCAGGTACAGGTGCGGCTCCTGTCGAGCTGAACGCACGGACGGATCACGCACCGCGCACGCTCCGATGCCACGAATGAATCGGCGTGTGGCGTTCGGGACGGGGTGCGTGGCGTCCGGCGATCCGAGGCAGGATGGGTGACGTGGGACGGGCTTCGGATCGGCGTGCGGTGGTGCGGGTGGATCTGGGCGCGGTTGAGACCGGCCGACGCCGGATGCGGCGGCCGGACACGCTCGCCGCCGAGGAGCCGTTGGAGATCCGGGTCGGTTCCGCCGGACCGGGACGACGTCCGCCGCTGACCGTCACCATGCGTACCCCCGGTGCCGATCTCGACCTGGCCATCGGTTTCCTGTTCAACGAGGGTCTGATCCGCTCCGCGGACGACGTGTCCACCGCGCAGCTGTGTGCCGGCACCGACGCCCCGAACACCTACAACGTGGTCGACGTGACCCTGGCGCCCGGGGTTCCGGACCCGGTGACCAACCCGACCCGGCACTTCCCCACCACGAGCGCCTGCGGGGTGTGCGGCAAGGCGAGCATCGACGCGGTCCGTACCCGGTCCCGGTACGGCGTCGGCGACGACCCGCTCAACGTGCCGGCGGAGCTGTTGGCCGAGCTGCCCCAGCGGCTGCGGGCCGGGCAGCGGGGCTTCGACCGCACCGGCGGTCTGCACGCGGCGGGCCTGTTCTCCGCTGCCGGCGAGCTGGTGGTGTTGCGCGAGGACGTGGGGCGGCACAACGCGGTCGACAAGGTGGTGGGCTGGGCGGTACGCGAACGCCGGCTGCCGCTGACCGGGCAGGTGCTGCTCGTGTCGGGTCGGGCCAGTTTCGAGCTGACCCAGAAGGCGTGGATGGCGGGGGTGCCGCTGCTCGCCGCGGTGTCGGCACCGAGCACCCTCGCGGTCGACGTGGCCGCCGAGGCGGGAATGACCCTGGTCGGGTTCCTGCGGGGGCGGACGATGAACGTCTACACCGGCGAGCACCGGGTCACCGACTGACCGGGCTCCGGCCCCACCGTCAGCGGTTGGCCAGCATCTCGAACAGCTCCAGCCGGGCTGCGGCGTCCCGAGCGATCAGGAAACCCGCGATGCCCAGCACCCAGCCGAGCATGCTGCCCGAGGAGCGGATGATCCACGCGTTGAGCCGGGCGAGCACCGGCTCGACAAGCCTCGGCCAGGCCACCCGGGCGCCCAGCAGCAGCATCGCCGGCACCACCATGACCAGGCAGTAACCGACGAGCAGCGCCATGCTGGTGGGCACCGCCAGGCCGGAGGTGGCGAGTAGACCCAGCGCGCCGAGGTACGGCAGCATTGTCGCCACCTCGGCCAGCGCGGCGAACAGCGCCAGCCCCACCAGCCAGCGCGACGACGAGTCACCGGCGGTCACCCGGTCCCGCCAGCGCAGCACCCGACCCGTGCCGGCCCCCCGCTTGCCGTCGTACCGGAAGCTGAGCACGAGCAGACCCACCCCGAGCACCAACTGCCCCCAGAGCACCGGCCGGTTGTCCAGCGCACCGCCCAGCAACTCGGCCAGACCGCTGCCGCCGAAGTACAGCAGCAGCCCGACCACGAAGTAGCAACCGGCGATGGTGCCGAGGTAGATCATGACCCGTCGGACGCGCACCGGCCCCGGTGCCAGCAGCAGCCACACCGGGATGAACAGAGTGCCGATGCTGGTGCTGTCCACCAGCGCCAGGCCGACGAGGGAAAGCAGCAGGGCAAGGCTCATGCCGTACCAGGAGCAAGCTCGGGCATGCGGCGATTATCCGGCACCGCCGCCAGGGCGGTGACCCGCCGACCGCCCGCGTCGCCACCGCCCTGGGCGGTAGCGCCGGTATCGGAGCAGACGCCGTCGGCACCTGCCGGTCGGGGTCTGTAGGGCAGCCGGCCGTCACGGACGTCGTCGTGCGCGGCGCTTCGCCCGCCGTCGCGCCCGGGGCAGCCCGGTGGCCGGCCAACCGTCCAGCCGCGACGGGGGCACTCCCCGACGCAGCAGATCGTCCAGCAGCAGGGCGAGCGAGTAGTCCGGATGCTCGGCCAGCACCCGCTCCAGCGCCACCGCCGCCAACGCGCCCTGCCCGTCACGCCAGGCGGCGAACGCGAGCAGCGCACCCGGGGCGGCGATCAGCTCCGGCTCGGCCCGGCGCAGCAGCTCGGCCCAGAACGCGACGTCCTCGTCCCGGCCGTCGGTGCGCTCCCAGGCGTGGTCGCGCACCGGAAGATGAGTCAGGAGCAGGCAGAGCCAGGCCACCTCGTCGTCGGTCAGTCGCTCCCCGCCACGGTGGCGACGCCTGGTGGCCCGCAGCGCCGCCGTACCGGCCGTTCTGAGCGCCCGGGCACCGAGCAGGTCCGTGGCGGGCGCTGCCGTCAACAGGTCGGTGAGCCGTTGCTCAGCGCGTCGGACGGCGTGCCGCATCGCCTCCCCGCCAGCCGGAGCCACCTGTGCGGCGAGCGCCGCCCGGTCGGGCAGGGCGACCTGTCCGGCGAAGACCGCCGCTGCCGGCACCGCGCTGGCCTGCGGGTCGTACCGGGTGCCCTCCGGCGGGCAGCACTCCGGTTCCGCGCAGAGGTAGGACCACCACCGCCCGTCGGTGACCCGCAGCGCGTCGAGCACGGCCAGCCCCGCCTCGGCCAGCGCGGCCCGGACCGCGTCCACCGCCGGGGTCACCCGGGCGGCCGGGCCGTACCCGACGACGGTGGCCGAGTCGGCACCCTGTCGGGCGGTCACCGCGGCGATGTGTCGACCGGGCTCGTAGGGGTCGGTGTCGCCGGGCAGGTCGCCGCGCGCGGCGAAGACGATCCGCTTGCCGGACAGCGCCACCACCACGATGCTGTCGGCGGGATGGAAGCCGAGCAGGTACGGCACGGCCGCGATGAGGTCGGCGGGAGAGCGTACGGACAGTCGGGGCAGCTCGGTCGAGTTCATGCAGGCAGCCTGCGAGCCCGGCGTCCCGCGCCGCTGCCCCTGTGGACGACACGCCGGTTATCCACAGTCACGCACAGTGTTCTTGCAGCTCACGCACGATCGGCGGCGGTACCGAAGCCGGTGGCGGTCCGATGGCGATACGTTGCGGGGATGGATCTGGCGTACCTGCGGGCGCATCCCGAGCAGTTGCCCACCTTCCTGACCCATCAGCGGATCCGGGAGACGCCGGTGTCCGGCGGCGACATCTGCGCGGCCACCCGGTTGACCTTGGACGACGGTCACTCGGTGTTCGCGAAGTCCTGGCCGGAGCACGCGGACCGGCCGGTGCCGGAGGGATTCTTCGCCGCGGAGGCGGCCGGGCTGTGCTGGCTACGCGACGCCGGTGCGGTCGCCGTACCTGAGGTGCTGGTCGCGTTGCCGGAGCTGTTGGCCCTGCAGTGGGTCGAGCCGGGGGAGCCGAGCCCGGCGGCGGCCGAGCGTCTCGGGCGGGAACTGGCCGGACTGCACCGGGCCGGTGCCGATGCGTTCGGTGCCCGCTGGCCCGGCTTCTTCGGCGCGCTACCGGCGGACAACACGCCCGACGACGGCCCGTGGGCGCAGTGGTTCGCTCGGGCCAGGCTGCTGCCCTACCTACGCCTGTCGGTCGACGGCGGAGCCCTCACCAGCGCCGACGCGGCTCTGGTCGAGCAGGTCATCGCCCGGATCGGCGAATTCGGCGGTGACGAGCCGCCCGCCCGCGTCCACGGTGACCTGTGGCCGGGCAACCTGCTCTGGGGCGACGACGACCGGGTCTGGCTGGTCGACCCGGCGGCGCACGGTGGGCACCGGGAGACCGACCTGGCCCAGTTGGCCCTCTTCGGCGGCCCGCCGCACCACGATCGGATCATGGCGGCGTACCGGGAGAGCTGGCCGCTCGCCGACGGATGGCGGGCCCGGGTGCCGCTGCACCAGCTGCACCTGCTGCTCGTGCACACCGTGCTGTTCGGTGCCGCGTACCGCGATTCGGTAACCCGGAGCGCCCGGGACGCCCTGAGCGGGGTGTGGCGCGCTACCGTCGACCAGTGAGCCTGCCCCCGCCCACCGGCCTCGTCGACCGGTACGGCCGCGTCGCCCGAGACCTGCGGGTGTCCCTGACCGACAAGTGCAACCTGCGCTGCACCTACTGCATGCCCGCCGAAGGGCTGCCCTGGCTGGCCGGGCCGCAACTGCTCACCGACGACGAGGTGGTCCGGCTGATCCGGGTCGCGGTGTGCCGGCTCGGGGTCGACGAGGTGCGGTTCACCGGCGGTGAACCGCTCATCCGCCCCGGTCTGGTCGGCATCGTCGAAGCCGTCGCGGCCCTCGACCCGCGCCCCCGGATCTCGCTGACCACGAACGGCATCGGCCTGAACCGGCTCGCCCCCGCACTACGCGCCGCCGGACTGGACCGGGTGAACGTCTCGCTCGACACGCTGGATCAGGAACGGTTCACCCGACTCACCCGGCGGGACCGGCTGGCCGACGTGCTGGCCGGTCTGGCCGGCGCGGCCGCCGCCGGGCTGACACCAGTCAAGATCAATGCCGTGTTGATGCGCGGTGTCAACGAGGACGAGGCACCGGCGCTGCTGCGCTTCGCCCTCGACCACGGCTACGAACTCCGGTTCATCGAGCAGATGCCGCTGGACGCGCAGCACGGCTGGGATCGCGCCGCCATGGTGACCGCCGACGAGATCCTGGCCGCGCTGCGGGCCGCGTACGACCTCAGCCCGGACCCGACCGAACGCGGCACCGCGCCCGCCGAGACCTGGCTGGTCGACGGCGGCCCGGCCCGGGTCGGGGTGATCGGCACGGTGACCCGGCCCTTCTGCGGCGACTGCGACCGGACCCGCCTCACCGCCGACGGGCAGATCCGCAACTGCCTGTTCGCCACCGACGAGTCGGACCTGCGCGGTGCGCTGCGGGCCGGTGCCGACGACGAGGAGCTGGCCCGCCGCTGGCGGGCGGCGACGCTCGGCAAGCGGGCCGGGCACGGCATCGACGACCCGTCCTTCCTGCAACCGACCCGGCCGATGTCGGCCATCGGAGGCTGACCGTGGCCAGCGTCACCGTCCGCTATTTCGCCGGGGCCCGGGCCGCCGCCGGCCGCGCCGAGGAGACCACCACTGCTGGTCGATCGCTCGACGAACTGGTGGCCGAGCTGGCCGAGCGGCACGGCGACCGGTTGGCGCCGGTGCTGGCGGTGTCGAGTTTTCTGATCGACGGCGTGACCTGTCATGATCGGCAGAAGCCGCTGCCGGCCGGGGCGACGATCGACGTCCTGCCTCCCTTCGCCGGCGGCTGAGGGGGACCCACACGTGTTCGCGGTACTCGGCTTCGTCACCACCCTTGCCGTGATCACCGGGTTGATCCATCTCTACCTGTGGAAGCGGTTGGTGAAGGACACCACCACCGCCGGACGCTGGCGGCGGGCCGGCACGGTCACCGCCGTGGTGCTGGCCCTGCTGGTGCCGGCCACGATGGTCGGCACCCGAGCCGGAATGTACTGGCTCGCCTGGCCGGGCTACCTCTGGCTCGCGCTGATGTTCTACCTGCTGGTGCTGCTCGTCGTGCTGGAAGTCCCGATGGTGGTGACGCGGCTGGTACTGCGCCGCCGGTCGGCCCTGGTCGCTCCGGAGCCGGTCCTGGTCGGCCCGGCCGCCGCGCCCGTACCCGGCCCGTCTACCGACCGGCCGAGCGCCGACGACGAGCCGGCCGCGCCGGGTGCACCGGCCCAGCCGACCGCCGACGGACCGGCGGACCGACCGGCCGCCGGCGCGGTCGGCCCCGACCACGATCCCGGCCGCCGCCTGCTGCTCGCCCGGGGTGCCGCGATCTTCGCCGGGCTCACCGCCACCGGCCTGGTCGGCTACGGCGTACGCACCGCGCTGGGTCCGCCCCGGCTGGACCGGGTGCAGATCCCGCTGGCCAAGCTGCCCCGCGGCATGGACGGCCTACGCATCGCCACCGTCTCGGACATCCACATCGGTCCGCTGACCGGCCGGGCGCACACCGAGCGGATCGTGGCCGCGATCAACCGGCTGGACGCCGACATCGTCGCCGTGGTCGGCGACCTGGTCGACGGCACGGTGGCCGAGCTGGGCGACGACGCCGCACCGCTGCGTGACCTGCGAGCACGCCACGGCAGCTACTTCGTGACCGGCAACCACGAGTACTACTCCGGGGTGGAGGAGTGGGTCGCCGAGGTCGACCGGCTCGGGCTGCGGGTGCTCCAGAACCAACGACTGGAGATCGCCTCCCGTGGTGGGGCGATCGACCTGGCCGGCGTCAACGACGTCTCCGCCGTCGGCAACGGTGTCTCGGCGCCGCCGGACTACGACGCGGCGCTTGGTGACCGGGACCCGTCCCGGCCGGTGGTGCTGCTCGCCCACCAGCCGGTGGCCGCCCTGGAGGCGGCCCGGTACGGGGTCGACCTGCAACTGTCCGGCCACACGCACGGCGGTCAGATCGTTCCCTTCAACCTGCTGGTGAAGCTCGAACAGCCGGTCGTCTCCGGGCTCGGTGAGGTGGACGGGACGAAGGTCTACGTGACCAACGGCGCCGGCTTCTGGGGGCCTCCGGTACGGGTCGGCGCGGAGCCTCAGGTCACCCTCGTCGAGCTTCGTTCGGAATAGCGCAGCTCACCTCCGTGCGTGGCGGCGCGCGGCAGCGCGGCCGGTCGTGACAGGATGCGGCGTGCCCCCGTTCAGCGCCGTACCCCCCGGTGGCCTTTCGCCCTTCGTCGCGGACCTGCACATCCACTCGAAGTACTCGCGGGCCTGTAGCCGCGACCTGACCCTGCCGAACCTGGGCTGGTGGGCGCGGCGCAAGGGCATCGCGGTCCTCGGCACCGGTGACTTCACCCATCCCGCCTGGTACGACCACCTGCGGGAGACCCTGCATCCCGCCGAGCCGGGCCTGTACCGGCTGTCGCCGGAGGCGGAGCGGGACATCGCCCGTCGGCTGCCGCCCCGGCTGGCCAGCGAGGCGGAGAGCGATCCGGTCCGGTTCATGCTCAGCGTGGAGATCTCCACGATCTACAAGCGGGACGACCGGACCCGCAAGGTCCATCACCTGGTCTACCTGCCGGACCTGGACGCGGTGGGTCGGTTCAACGCCGCGCTCGGCCGGATCGGCAACCTCGGCTCGGACGGCCGGCCCATCCTCGGTCTCGACTCGCGCGATCTGCTGGAGATCACGCTGGAGGCGAGCGGGGACGGGTACCTGGTACCGGCGCACATCTGGACGCCGTGGTTCTCCGCGCTGGGCTCGAAGTCCGGCTTCGACGCGATCGCCGACTGCTACGCCGACCTGGCCGAACACATCTTCGCCGTGGAGACCGGGCTCTCCTCGGACCCGGCGATGAACTGGCGGGTGGGCAGCCTGGACCGCTACCGGCTGGTCTCCAACTCCGACGCGCACTCACCACCCGCCCTCGCCCGGGAGGCCACCGTCTTCGCCTCGGCCCGGGACTACTTCGCCATCCGGGAGGCGCTGCGTACCGGTGACGGGCTGGCCGGGACGATCGAGTTCTTCCCGGAGGAGGGCAAGTACCACGCCGACGGCCACCGGCTGTGCGGGGTGAACTGGGCACCGGAACGCACCCGGGAGGCCGGCGGACGCTGCCCGGAGTGCGGCAAGCCGTTGACGGTGGGCGTGTTGAGCCGGGTCGAGGAGCTGGCCGACCGGCCCGAGGGGTACCGGCCGCAGCAGGCTCCCGAGGTGACCCATCTGATCCAGCTCGCCGAGATCCTCGGCGAGATCCACAAGGTTGGTCCGCGCTCCAAGCGGGTCGAAGGAAAGCTCACCGAGCTGGTCGCCGGGCTCGGCACGGAGTTGGAGATCCTGACGCGCGTTCCGCTGGACGAGATCGGTCGGATCGGCGGCGAGCTGCTCGCCGAGGGCATCGGCCGGCTCCGTCGCGGTGAGGTCCGCCGGGTGCCGGGCTACGACGGCGAGTACGGCGTGATCACCCTGTTCGACCCGACCGAGCTGGCCGACGCCACCGGGGTGTCCGCCGGGCAGGAGACGCTGTTCGACGTACCGGTGGTGCCCGCGCCGCGACGTGCCCCGGAGTCCACGGCGAAGACGGGGGCGGCGACGAAGCCGGCGACCGGTGCGCAGCGCCCGCCGGCGAAGCCCGAGCCCAAGCGCAGGCCGGCCGTCCCGGCACCGCCGATCGCGCCGGCGCCCTCTCCGCACGAGCCGTTCGAACCGATGCTCGCCGGCATGGAGGAGGTCGGCACCGGCCTGCTCGACCGGCTCGACGCGATGCAGCGGGTGGCCGCCTCGGCCCCCGGAGGTCCGCTGTTGATCGTCGCCGGTCCCGGTACCGGCAAGACCCGCACGTTGACCCACCGCATCGCGTACCTGTGCGCCGAGTTGAACGTCTTTCCCGAGCAGTGCCTGGCCATCACGTTCACCCGGCGGGCCGCCGAGGAACTGCGGCACCGCCTGGACGGCCTGCTGGGCCCGGTCGCCGAGGACGTCACCGTCGGCACCTTCCACTCGCTCGGGCTGACCATCCTGCGGGAGAACACCCAGGCCGCCGGGCTGGTCGAGGGCTTCCGGATCGCCGACGACGCGGAGCGGGCCGCCGTGCGGGCGGAGGCCGGCGACGATCCGGCCCGTTACACCGCGCTGCTGCGCAAACAGGGTCTGGTGGACCTGGACGAATTGCTCACCCTGCCGGTGGCGCTGCTGCAGCAGGACCGGCGGCTGGTCGACCGGTACCGCGAGCGCTGGCGGTGGATCTTCGTCGACGAGTACCAGGACGTCGACGCGGTGCAGTACGAGCTGCTGCGCCTGCTCTGTCCACCCGACGGGAACCTGTGCGCGATCGGCGACCCGGACCAGGCGATCTACTCGTTCCGTGGTGCCGACGTCGGGTACTTCCTGCGCTTCTCGCAGGACTTCACCGATGCCCGGCTGGTCCGGCTCAACCGCAACTACCGCTCTTCCGCGCCGATCCTGGCCGCCGCGGTGCAGGCCATCGCGCCGTCATCGCTGGTGCGGGGCCGCCGGTTGGATCCGGCCCGGCTCGACCCGGAGGCTCCGCTGGTCGGCCGGTACGCCGCCAGCTCCGTCGCCGACGAGGCCGACTTCGTGGTACGCACCATCGACGAGCTGGTCGGTGGCCTGTCCCACCGCTCCCTCGACTCGGGCCGGATCGACGGCCGGTCGACCACGCTGTCCTTCTCGGACATCGCCGTGCTGTACCGCACCGACTCGCAGGCGGCCCCGATCGTGGACGCGCTGGCCCGGGCCAACATCCCGGTGCAGAAGCGCTCGCACGACCGGCTTCGCGACCGTCCCGGGGTGGCCGCCATCGCTCGCGAGCTGCGGCACGCCCCCGGCGTCGAGGGTGCCCTGCCCGCCCGGGTACGCCTCGCCGGCCAGGTGCTCGCGGACCGGTTCGCCATCCCGACCCTGGACGGGTCCGGCGGGGTACGCCCGGAGGACGTCCGGACCGCCGTCGACCTGCTGACACCGCTGGCCCGCCGGTGCGGCGACGACCTGGAGATGTTCCTGTCACAGCTCGCCACCGGCGCCGAGGTGGACGCGATCGACCCGCGTGCGGAGGCGGTCACCCTGCTGACCCTGCACGCCGCGAAGGGTCTGGAGTTTCCGGTGGTCTTCCTGGTCGGTGTCGAGGACGGGCTGCTGCCTCTGCGTTGGCCCGGCGCCACGCCCGATGAGGCAGCGGTGGCCGAGGAGCGGCGGCTCTTCTTCGTCGGGTTGACCCGGGCCCAGGACCGGCTCTACGTCAGCCACGCCGCCCGTCGGTTCCGGCACGGCTCGGAGCGGGACTGCCGCCCGTCACCGTTCATCGACGCGGTGGACCCGGGCCTGTTCGAACGCCTCGGCGACAGCGAGGGCCCCCGGCGGCCCAAGGACCGCCAGTTGCGCCTCATCTGACGCCGGTGCGGTGGCCAGGACAGCGCACCCGGGCCGGTCGGGTTGCCGACCGGCTCGGCGGCTGTGCCACCGGGGATCGGCCGCACGCACTACGGTGACGGTGGCGGTGCCGGTTGGTCGACCGACCACCGGCTCCACCCGAGGCTCAGGAGGGCGTGCATGGCGAACTACGGACCACCGGGGCCGGGCCCGCAGCCGTGGCACGAGCCGCAACCCGGCGAGTGGTACGGCCACGGCCGGCCGCCCGACGCACCGTCGCCCCACGACCCGGACCAGACCCGCGAGTTCGGCCGCCCGTACGGTGACCAGTCCCACGGCCGCGCCCCCGGACAGACCTACGGCTCGAGCCCGAACTACGCATCGAGCCAGGACTACGGGTCCAGCCAGGACTACGGGTCCAGCCAGGACTACGGGTCGAGCCCGCACCACGGCGGCGGTCAGGACCACGGATACGGCGCGGGTTACCAGCCCGGCGAGTCCTACGACCCGGCAGGTCACGGCGGCGGTCGGTACGGCAGCACCGGCCCGGGACACCTCCCACAGGCTCCGGATACCTGGGCGCGGTCCGCCCACCAGCACGACGCGGAGACCGGGTACGCCGGCGCCCCCGCGCCACCGCCACCGCGCCGGCGCGGACGGATGCTCGTCGTGCTGGCAGCCGTGCTGGTGCTGATGCTGGGCGGCGCGACGGCGTTCTACCTGCTCGGACGGGACGGCGAGGCACCGACCCCGGTGGCCGCGCCGACCGGGGAGGTGGCACCCGCCCCGGACGCGCAGGACGAGGAGACTCCGCCCGACGACCCGGCCGCCGCCTCCTCCGCCGACCCCCGCTTCGTGCAGGCGGGGCAGTGTGTCCGCAACGACTCAGGGGCCGGCGGCAAGCCCAGGCTGCTGTTGAGTGAGTGTGCGCCGAGGTCGTACGAGGTGCTGCGGCGCATCGACGGCAAGACCAGCGGAGAGCGGGACGCCGAGGAGAAGTGCGCGGCGGTCGACGGCTACACCAACTGGTACTTCTACGACAGCGAGTTGGACTCGCTCGACTTCGTGCTCTGCCTCAAGCAGCGCGGCTGACGACCTATCACCGAAACTAGTGCTGTCTAGCGTGGAGGCTAGACAGCACTAGTTTTTGGTCGAGGGCAACACGCCGGTACCGCCGTCTATCCATGTCTAGTCTCCCCTCTAGACGGCCCGATACTCTGCGATGCGTGGATCCGGTCCGCAACCCCTACGCGCCGGGCGCCGGCCAGCGTCCGCCCGAACTCGCCGGGCGGGGGCGGGAACTGGACGTCTTCGACATCGTTCTGGAACGCATCGCCCGGGGCCGACCGGAACGCAGCCTGATGCTCACCGGGCTGCGCGGCGTCGGCAAGACCGTCCTGCTGAACACGTTGCGCTCGCAGGCGATCAACCGGCTCTGGGGCAGCGGGAAGATCGAGGCACGACCGGATCAGTCGTTGCGCCGACCAATCGCCGCCGCCCTGCACATGGCCGTTCGGGAGCTGGCGCCGAGGCACCGGGCCCCGGAGCGGATCGACGCCTTCCTCGGGGTGCTCAAGGCCTTCGCCCAACGTGGCGCGCCGACCGGTCGGGGTGGGGCCGCTCCGAAGCTGCGCGACCGGTGGCAGCCCGGCATCGACGTACCGGCGGCCAGCGGGCGGGCCGACTCCGGCGACATCGAGATCGACCTGGTGGAGCTGCTCACCGATGCCGCCTCCGTCGCCAGCGACGTGGGCACCGGCGTGGCCATCTTCATCGACGAGATGCAGGACCTCGGAGCGGAGGACGTCTCCGCGCTCTGCGCCGCCTGCCACGAGCTTTCGCAGCTCGGCGCACCCCTGATCGTGGTCGGGGCCGGGCTGCCGCACCTGCCGGCGGTGCTGAGCGCGGCGAAGTCGTACTCCGAGCGGTTGTTCCGCTACCAGCGCATCGACCGCCTCGACCGGATCGCCGCCGACCACGCACTCTGCGCGCCGGCCGAGCGGGAGGACGTCGCGTACGAGGCGAAGGCCCTCGACCTGCTCTACGAGAAGTCCGGCGGTTATCCGTACTTCGTGCAGGCGTACGGGAAGGCGACCTGGGACCACGCCCCCCGGTCACCGATCACCCCGGCCGACGTACGCGTCGCGGCACCGGAGGCCGAGGCGGAGCTGGCCGTGGGCTTCTTCGGCTCCCGCTTCGAGCGGGCCACCCCCGCCGAGCGGGAGTACATGCGCGCGATGGCGACGCTGTCACTCGTCGAAGGGGAGCACGACGGCGGCGGCCGGGACGACATGGACGCGGCGGTGCCGACCTCGGAGATCGCCCGTGCCCTCGGCCGCAAACCTGCCAGCCTCTCGCCGGCTCGGGATGCGTTGATCAAGAAGGGGCTGATCTACTCCGGGGAACGCGGCACGGTCGCCTTCACCGTCCCGCACTTCGGCCGCTACCTGCGCACCCAGCCCGCCTGAGCTGGATCTCCACGGAGACCGGCCAGAGTTGGCACGGCCGCGGCGCGCACATGGCACCGCGACCGGCGGTCGATGTCCCTCCTCGGCCGGGCGGCCAAGGGCTTCCGCGAGTGCGTCAGGCGGTCGGGCGGATGGCCTTCGCCAGCTCGACGAAGCTCCCCGAACTCGCTGGACGTCAACGTGCCACCGGCCCCACGTTCAACCTAGATCTTGGAAGGTTCGCGTTCGTCGCTAACGGGAACTGTCCAAGTTTCCGCATCTAGCTCTCATATTTCGGGACCGACCTGCGGTGGCGGCTGGGGCAAGGGCCCCCGGGGGGTCAGACCTTGGACCAGGGTGGTGGGAAGAGCACCTCGCCGCGCGGGGGTGGCGGCTCGCCGCTGGTGGCCGGCGGCAGCACCAGTGCCTGCCACGGCTCACCAAGGCCGGACCAGGGACTGGTCAGGCCCAACTGGTCGGCCCGGCTGAAGCCGAAACGCCGGTAGTAGGCCGGGTCGCCGAGGACCACCACCAGCCGCTCACCGAGTTCGGTAGCCGCCTCCAAGGCGGCCTGCACCACCGAGGTGCCGAGCCCGATCCGCTGCCGGTGCGGCGCCACCGCCACCGGTCCCAGTGCCAGCGCCGGTGTGCTGGCCGTGCCCGAGCTGACCAACACCCGGGTGAGCAGGGCACAACCGACGATCTCCCCGCCGTACTCGGCGACCATCGCCAGCTCCGGGAGCCACGCGTCGCTGCCCCGCAGCTCGTCGACGAGGCGTACCTCCGGTGGGACGGCGACGTCGGGTCGGGCGAACGCTGCGGCCAGCACCCGGCGGATCGCGCCGGTGTCGGCCGGGTCCTCGGGTCGCAGCCGCAGGGTCGTCACGCGGCGTAGGGTACCCCGGAAGACCCGTCCATCCGCGACGGTCCTCGATCCCGGGCGCGGCGGCACCGACACACTCGACCGATCGACATACCCCGTTGCGGGGCGTAGTAACGCCCCGGACAGGGTATGACTGTTCCATGACGCCCGTACGATCCCTCGCCCGCGCCATGCTGAGCGGCATCTTCGTGGTCAGCGGCGCCCGCAACTTCGCCAACCCCGGCCGCCTGACGCCCACCGCGAAACCGATAACCGATCGGGTGACGCCGCTGCTGGAGCGGGCGCATCCGCGGATTCCCACGGATACTGAAACCCTGATCCGAGCCAACTCGGCCGTGCAGCTCGGCGCCGGGCTGATGCTGGCCACCGGGCGGTTCACCCGGCCGGCGGCCCTGGTGCTGGCCGGGACGCTGATCCCGGTCACCCTCGCCGGGCACCCCTTCTGGCTCAACGACGACCCGGCGGCGAAGAGCAACAACCAGATCCACTTCCTGAAGAACCTCGGTCTCTTCGGTGGGTTGCTGCTCGCCGCCGCGGACACGGAGGGTAAGCCCGGGCTACGCTGGCGGGCCGGTCACCGCATCGGCCACTCGCGACGGTCGGTACGCCGCGCCGTCCGGACCGCCCGCCGGGAGGCCCGGATCGCCCTCCGGTCCGCCGCCACCGCTCGGCGGTTGCCCGGTTGAGCGGTAGGAGATCCCCTCACCCCCGCTGACCTGCGATCCAACCACCCCCACTCAGGCTAAGGCCGCGAATCACCTGAACCGCCCGGTAGGCGTTAACGCGGTGGAAATGTCAAAAGAATGTGTGGGATCGGACACGGTCGCATAACGCGGGAGGCACTGACGTGAGGCGCCGTTCTAGGCTCCGTACTGGACCTGGACGGGTAGGACGACCTTGGTACGGGGGTGGCCACGCCATGCCGACGATCGTCGGTAGAGGGCTGGACCGCCTCGCCACAGTCCGTCGCGTAACGCGTGGGATCGATCGTAGGACAGTCGTACGGGCGGGCATCGTCGCCGCCGTCGCCTACGCCGCATGGCTTGCCATCGGCGCTTTCGGGCGTCCGTACAACTTCTTCGACATGAAGATCTACCACGGCGCGGTGGTCTGGTGGGCGAGCGGTCACGAGCTGTACGAGTTCGTCGCGCCCGACACAACCCTGGGTTTCACCTACCCACCCTTCGCCGGGCTGGCCATGCTGCCGATGGCGCACCTGCCGGTCACCCTGGCCGGTCTGGTCAACGCCGCGGTCAGCATCGCCGCGCTGGCCGTGGTGCTGGCCGCGCTGCTGCGCCCGATCGTCGACCGGCTGGGCTGGCCACTGTGGTACACGGTGGCCATCGCCACGCCGCTGGCCGCCGCCATCGAACCCACCCGGGAGACGCTCGGCTACGGGCAGGTCAACCTGCTGCTGTTCGCCCTGATCCTGGCCGACCTGGTCGCCCTGCGCTGGCGGTCACGCCGCGGCACCCACCAGGCCGAGAACGACGGACCGCTGCTGCGGTTCGTCTACGGCGGCGCCTGGGCCGGCGTGGGCATCGGCCTGGCCACCGCCGTCAAGCTGACCCCGGCCCTGTTCATCTTCTACCTGATGATCACTCGACAGTGGCGGGTGGCCGCGACGGCCATCGGCACCGCCGTCGGAGTGACCATCGGCAGCTTCGGCATCGTCGGCGCCGAGTCCCGCGACTACTTCGGCAGCGTGCTGTGGCAGACCGAGCGGGTGGGCGCCGCCGACATGACGCCGAACCAGTCGCTGGCCGGCCTGCTGGCCCGGCTCTACGACTCGATCGAGACCCCCGGCCTGCTCTGGCTCGCCTTCTCCGTGCTGGTGCTGGCGCTCGGGCTGTCCCGGGCGTCCAACGCCCACTCCGACGGCGACGAGTTGACCGCCTTCACGCTTGTCGGCCTGACCGCCAACGTGATCAGCCCGATCTCCTGGACGCACCACCTCGTCTGGGTGATCCCGGCGATCATCGTCCTGGCCGACACCGCGATCCGTCGGCACGATGCCAGCCGGGGGCCGGTCCGATCCGCGTCGACGCCGTACGGTGGGCCGCCGGGAGTCACCACCCTCCGACCACCGATCTGGTATCCGACGCTCACCGGGTTCCGCCACGGCATCGCCGCCATCGGGCTCTACCTGCTCTTCCTGATCTCCCCCATCTGGCCGTACGAGCACCAGCTGCCGGAGGTCTCGCACTACCAGGACGGCCTGTTCGGCGCGTTGATGGAGAACTCCCTGGCGCTGGCGCTGATCCTGCTGGTCGCCGCACTGCCCTGGCGGCCCGGGGCGGAACCGGCCTTCCACACCGACCGGGCGGCGCGCGCCTCGATGCTGTACGGACGGCGTTAGGCCCACCGCTCAGGGGCAGTTCACCCACTCCTCGGTGCCGTCGGTGAAGACCTGCCGCTTCCAGATCGGCAGCCGGGCCTTCGCCTCGTCCACCAGCCGGGCGCAGGCGGCGAACGCGGCGGCGCGGTGGGCGGTGCTGACCGCCGCCGCCAGGGCCACGTCGCCGATGGCCAGTGGGCCGATGCGGTGCGACACCGCCACGGCGTACACGTCGGGGTCGGCAGCGATCTCGTCGGCGACCTCCTGGAGCACCTTCGCGGCGTTCGGATGGCCCTCGTACTCCAGGCTGACCACCGACCGCCCGTGGTCGTGATCGCGCACCACCCCGGCGAACGACACCACCGCGCCGGCCCGAGGGTCGGCGACCGCCGCCTCGTGGGCGGCGAGATCCAGTGGCTGGTCGGTGACGGCGCTGATGACGGTCACCATGCCCGCTCCCCGGGTAGCAGCGGCAACGGCACGATCGGAACCCGATCACCCACCGAGCCGGTGGTGCCGGGGCTGACAACGGCGAACCCGTCCGCGTTGGCGAGCCCACGCAGCATGGCCGAACCGACATGCCGGACCGGGTGCGCCGTCCCGGCGGCCCGGTCGAGTCGCACCAGCGCCAGGTGGGTGTGGTCGCCCCGACCGGCGACGGGCTCGGCGAGGACGGCGTGCGGAAGCGTCGGCAACGCCCGACCGGCGAGCCCGGCCAGCAGCGGAGCAACAAGCGACACCAACGCGATGACGGCGGACTGCGGATTGCCGGGCAGTCCGGCCACGAACCGGACCTGCCCGTCGGCACCGACCAACCGGGACAGCAGCATCGGAAACCCAGGACGCACCGCGACCGTGTTGACCACGTATTCCGCGCCCAACGTCGCCAGCGCCGGGTGCAGGTGGTCGACCGGGCCGTGCATGGTGCCGCCGGTGGTGCAGACCAGATCGGCGTCGGCCAGGGCGGCGCGCAGCGCGGCCACGTGAGCGTCAAGCGTGTCGGCGACGGGCCCGACCACGCCGTCCGGGGCCACCTGACAGCCGTACCGGCGCAGCCAGCCCGGCACCGCCGGGCCCAGCGCGTCACGGACCCGCCCGTCGCCCGGCGGACCGGCCGTGAGCAGCTCGTCGCCGAAGACCAGCAACGCGGCCCGGGGCTGCCGGCGTACCCGCAGCGTGTCGAGGCCACACGAGGCGGCCAGCCCGATCACCGCCGGGTCGACGGGGGTGCCGGCCGGCAGCAGTTCCTCACCGGCGGTCGCCTCCTCGCCGGGCTGCCGCCACTCCGGCGTGGCACGCGGCACGCCGTCGACAAGCCCCGCCGGGGTACGTCTCGACTCCTCCACCCGGAGCACCGCCGTGGCACCCGACGGCACCATCGCCCCGGTGGCGATCTCGACCGTCGTCCCGTCCTCGGTCAACGGGGCAGCCGTACTGCCGGCGAGGACCCGCCCGACGACCCGCCACGGGCCGGCACCGCGTACCGCCCAGCCGTCCACACTCGACGTCGGGAACGCCGGCAGGTGGGTCCGGGGGGTGAGTGGTTCGGCGAGAGTGTGTCCGTCGGCCTCGGCGAGTGGCAGCTCGACGGCGGGCAGCGCGACGGCCAGGCCGGCCGCGTGCACCCGGGAGCGGGCCTGCGCCCAGTCGGCCGGCGGTGGCGCGGAGACCTCATCGGTGGAGGCGGTTTCCGTTCTCACCGGCCGAGCCTAACCGGCCGCCGGGTGGTCGCCACCGCGCAACTGATCGACCGTGTGGGCCAGAATCGGCCCCAGCACGGCGAGGCCGTCCCGTGCCCCGCCGGTCGAGCCGGGCAGGTTCACCACAAGCGTCCGGCCGGCCACTCCGGCCACCCCTCGGGAGAGCACGGCGGTGGGCACCTTGTCGCGGCTGTAGGCGCGGACCGCCTCGGCGATGCCGGGAATCTCGTAGTCGAGCAGGGCCCGGGTCACGTCGGGGGTGCGATCGGTGGGGGTGACCCCGGTGCCACCGCTGGTCAACACCACCTCGACGCCGTCCGCCACGGCCGCCCAGACCGCCTGGCCGACCGGCTCGCCGTCCGGCACGACCACCGGTTCGTCGACCGTGCAGCCCAACTCCCGCAGGCCAGCGACGAGGAGCGGGCCGCTGGTGTCGGTGTAGACACCGGCGGCGGCCCGGTTGGAGGCCACCACCACCCGGGCGCGGATCACTGCCGATCCTCCGGGCGTTCCCACAGGCCGGTCTTGCCGCCTTCCTTGCGCAGCACCCGGACCGCGTCGACGCTTGCTGCCGGATCAACGGCCTTGACCATGTCGACCAGAGCCAACCCGGCGACCGCGACCGCGGTCAGCGCCTCCATCTCCACGCCGGTGCGGTCGGCGGTACGGGCGGTGGCGGTGATCTCGACCGTGTCGGCGGTCAGCGTCAGGTCGACGGTGACGCCGTGCAGGGCGATCGGGTGGCACAGCGGAATCAGGTCGGGGGTGCGCTTGGCGCCCATGATGCCGGCGAGCCGCCCCACCGCCAGGGCATCGCCCTTCGGCAGACCGTCTCCACGCAGCAGGTCGATCACCTCACGGGTGGTCCGCAGCCGGCCGGCGGCCGTCGCCGCCCGACCGGTGACCTGTTTGGCGGAGACATCGACCATGCGTGCCGCTCCGGCGGTGTCGACGTGGGTGAGCTGGGCGGGTTCGGTCACGGTCGCGAGCCTATCCGTGCCGTGCGACAGTCGGTACGGCGCTCGGAAGGAGCGGCGCTCCCGCGCCGCTCCTTCCGAGACCGACCTGCCTCGGGTTGCTGGGGTAGACCCGGCGGCAGGGGTCGCGACGAGATCCGGCAACTGTCGGATCTCCCCCCGTCGGCGAACGTCCCGGAGGCTAACGACCCCGGCGATAAGAAATCGATAAGGACGACGGCCGGGGTAACGGCCCTCAACAAGTCGACGCGCTCTGCTTCAACTCGGCGAGCCGGCGCTCGATGTCGAACCGCTCCGGTGCTCCGGTCGGCACGACGAGCACCAGTGCGCGCTCCAAGTGTCGCCGAGCCTCGGCCGGGTCCGCGACCAGCAGGTGCTCGCCCAGACCAGCCAGCGCCCGGGCCTGCTCGTAACGGTTGTCGATCCGGACCGCCAGGTCGAGCGCTCGCTGGTGGGCCCGCACGGCGGCGTCGATGTCGCCGTCAGCAGCCAGGGTCAGGCCGAACTCGTTCAACGCGGTGCACTCCGCCTGCCGCTCGGCCGAGTGGGCGGTGAGTTCCAGCGCCAGTTCGTGCTGCCGCCGGGCCTCCGCGAGCAGACCCACGCCCCGATACGCCATGCCCATCACGTTGCGCGCGTCGGCCTCTCCGTACCGATGCCCCGTCTCAGCGTAGAGGATCATGGCGGACCGCAGCAGCCGTAGTGCCTGGGCGTGCTCGCCCTTGCGGGTCCGAACGGCGGCGATGTGGCTCAATGCGTTGGCGATCTGGTATCGGTCACCTTCCACCCGGGCCCAGAGCAGATGACGGCGGTGCACCCGCAGCGCTTCCTCGTAGCGACCCAGCCAGGTGAGGGCGATGCCGACGTTCGGCAGGTGTATTCGAACCCGGCTTATCAGCCGCATCGGGAGGTCGCGCAGGGCCGCCATGGCGAGATCGGCGGACTCCTGAAAATCACCCATCAAGCAGTGCACCACGCTCAAATTCCCCCGGATCCGGGCGATGTCCCCACGGCGGCCGACTGACTCAGCCTCCACCAGCGCAGATTTCAGCCACCGAACCGTCTGGTCATGCGAACCGGTCTTGATCAGCGCCGAGGCTAGGTAATTTTGCATGACGCCGACGGCACGACGGTCCCCCGCCTGCTCTGCGGCGATCAGCCCCAACTCGTGCGTACACTGGATATCCTCGAAGTAGCCGCGTACGTAGTAGAAGCGCCACAGCACTCGCGCCATCTTCCAGGTGTAGCCGTGTAGTGAGTTCTTCGCCGCCAGTTCGATGAACAGATTCAGGTTGCCCCGCTCCCGCTCAACCCAGTCGATGTCGACCGTCTCTGGTCCGGGTAGGAGATCGGGTCGCTCCGGCGCCACGTCGCCGATGTCGCCGTAGATGTCGACGAGCCTGTTCAAGGACTTCGTCGCGACGATCGACAGTTGCATGACCTGGTCGAGCAGACTAGTGAGGGCAGCTGCCCGCAGCTCCGACGAATCCGTCTCCAGGCATTTTCCGCGGGCGAACTGGCGGACCAGGTCGTGCATTCGGTAACGACCATCCTCCGACTCTTCGAGCAGGTGACAGTCGACCAGATCGTCGAGGATGTGACTCGCTTTCGCGTAGGACAAGCCGGACATCGCCGCGACCATGCTGATGCAGAAATGTCCAGTGTGTAGACCCAGTAAGCGGAACACCCGTTTACTCACCTCGTGCAACGGCTCATACGAGGCGGTGAAGGCGGCAGCGACGCTGCGTTCACCCGTTCCGAAGCTGGCCAGTCCAGAGTCATTCGCGGCCAGACGAGCGGCCAGGTCGACCAGCCGGCGGTTGCGCCGGTGAGCCAGTCGCGAGCCGACCAGCCGGATCGCCAGCGGCAGGTAACCACAGCTGCGGACGATCTCTGCGGCGGACTCAGGTTCCGCGTGCACCCGCTCGTCTCCGGCGCTGACCGCGAGCAGGCGGACACCCTCTTCTGGCGACAGCACCGACAGCGATTCGGGCGGCCCGACATCCAGGTCGAGAAGTCGACGACGGGAGGTGATCAGGATGACCGACGACGCGGTGACCGGCAACAGCGGAGCAACCTGGTCACTGTCCGCCGCGTTGTCGAGCACGACGACCGCACGGCGAGCGGACAGTTCCCTGCGCCACAACCCTCGCCGTTCGTCGACATCAACTGGAATTCGGGGGGCCGGCACACCCAACTGGCGCAGGAGCACCACGAGGGCGGTGGCGGGATCCATCACGTTGCCCTCGTCGTGACCGCGCAGGTCGATGAAGAGTTGGCCATCCGGATGGGAAGCCGCCAGCCGTCTGGCGACCTGCACGGCGAGGGTCGTCTTGCCGCTACCCGCCATCCCGTCGATCAGGTGAACGACGGGTGCCGAGCCTGCGACGTCCCGACTCCGGTCGACCATCCGCTCGACGAGGGCCTCCCGGCCAACGAAATGAGCCACCGGTCTGGGCAGCCAGTCCCAATCCGTCCGACCGGTGTCTGGCTCCGTCGCGGTCCGCGCGCTCGACCCGTCGCTGCCGCCGGATGCCGCCGACACGGCGTCAGACACCGCACCTGGTCGGTGCTTGGTCATCTCCTGATGCAGACGCCGGAGATCCGGTCCAGGTTCGACGCCGAGTTCGGTCCGCATCACTCGGGCCGCGGACCGAAATACCGAGATCGCGCCGGTCACGTCACCGCGTCGATGCAGGGCTCTCATGAGCAGCAGCAGCGCGGGCTCACGAATGGGATGGGCGGTAACCGTCGGCCACAGCAGCGAAAGGGCCTCCTCGGCGCGGTCCGCCGCAAGGTGAAGGTCCGCGAGAAATTCCACCGCGAGGAGGTGCTGTTCCTGGGCCGCCGCCACGTGGGCAGCCAGCGAAGCCCCGAGAGGCACACCCAGCAGGGGTGGCCCGTGCCAGAGGGGCACCGCCCGCCTCAGCAGCGACCGCGCGGTCTCCGGGTCGTCGCGGAGGTGGAGCTGACGAGCCCGCTCGACCTGGTCGAGGAAGTGGAACAGGTCCACGTCGTCGGTGGCGATCTCCAGTCGGTACCCACCGCGTTGACGTACCAGCACCCCCCGGCCAGCGTCGTGCGCCTCGAAGGTCCGTCGAAGGTTTGCGGCGTAGGTCCGGACATTCGGTACGGCCGAACGCGGTGGATCGCCGGGCCAGATCTCGTCGATCAGTTCCTCTATGGCGACCGTCCGGCGCGGGCTCATCACCAGCTTGGCCAGGACGGTTCGTTGCTTCGGCGTGCCGAGGTCCACTCCGGACGAACCGAACGAGACTCGAAAGCCGCCAAGCACCTCGATCTTCACTCTTGCAACCCCTTGTCAAGCAGGGCTGGAGACAGCGCGGCGGCGGTCGATTGCAGGCCTTCCGGCGGCTGCTGGACTTCGGCTTCCGCCAAACGCCGGGCCACGTCAATCCGCTCTGGCACCCCCATCCGTCGGAAGATCGCCAGCGCCCGCGTCCAGTGCCGGAGGGCCTCGGTTGGATCGATGCCCCACATGTGCTCGGCCAATCCGGTTAGGGCGCGCCCCTGTTCATAGGGGTGCGCCACGCGAGTGGCAATCCGCAGCGCCTCGCGGTGCAGTTCGATCAGTCTCGGGGTTTTCGCGGATTCGGCAAGGGTCAGCGCGAGGTCGTTCAGGGCCGCCGCCTCCACGTGAGGTTCGCCGGCATCGGCTGCCATTCTTCGGGCGGTCTCGTGCTCGCGGACCGCTTCACCCGTGCGCCCGAGACCACGTAGGGCCACCCCGAGGTCGTTCCGGACCTCGGGCTCCGCGTAACGGTGTCCGGTGCGTTGCCGCATGACGAGCGCCGCACGCAACGCGCGGGCTGCCACGTCGTACTTCCCCATGCGACACTTCACCGCACCGATGTGACCGAGCGCGTTGAGAATATGGAACTGACTACCTAACTGGCGTCCGAGATAGAGGTGCAGGCGATGCACACGCAGCGCCTCGTCGTATCTGCCGAGTAGCGCCAACGCCAAGCCCAGGTTCGGCAGGTGAGCGGTCCCATGGGTATCCGCGATGACGCCTCTTCGCATGCGGTGCAGTCCCGTGGTCACCGCCTTCTCCGGTTCACCGAGGAGCCAGTAAATTGCTACGAGATTCGCCTCGTAGCGCGCATGGTTGATTCGGTCACCACGGCGCTCACAAATCTCCACGGCCTTGTCCACGTGCGCCAGCGCACCTGTATAGTTGCCGGTCCGCAGATAGGCCGAGGCGAGGTAGTTGTGCATCACGGCCATGGCCTTCTCGTCGCCGATCGTTTCCGCGGCCGCAAGACCCTGACGATTTGTTCCGACGATGTCGTCATAGCATCCCCGGGTGTACAGAAAACGCCACAGGACCCGCGCCAACTGCCACGTTTCCTGGTAGAAGCCCCAGTCGTGGGCTCTGCCGACGAGCATGACCATGTTGAACCGCTCGGTCTCCAACCACTTCTCGGCAGCGTCGTACGGCATCTTGACCAGGTCCGGGCGACGCGCGGACCCGAGCGAGACATGGATACCGAGACGGCCTACCTCGAGGTTGTCGGCCACCGGAAGAGAGATGTGCAGCATCAGATCGAGAAGATCCGCGAGCGCTTCTCTTCGCACACTTGTCTGGTCCACCCGGTTGGACAGTTCGTTGGCGTACTGCCGAATCAGGTCGTGCATCCGATAACGCCCCACCGTCAACTCCTCGATCAGGTGGGAGTCCAGCAGGGCGTCCAGTATCTCGGCGGTTTCGTCGCGTGACAGGCCGGCCAACGCGCTGGCGGCCAGCAGGCCGAACTCGTCTCCCGGATGCACGCTGAGCAGTCGGAAAAGTCGCTGCGCTGGTTCGTTCAGTGCGGCGTACAGGGCGGCGAACGCGCCGGCCACACTACGGTCCCCCGAGGTCAGGTGATCCAGCCGGCGCGCCTTACTCGCCAGCAGCGTTGCCGGGTCCGCCACCCGCCAGTTCGGACGATGCGCGAGCCGTGAACCGGCAAGCCGGATCGCCAGCGGCAGGTGACCACAGCTCTGCACCACCGCCACTGCCGCCTCGGGCTCCGCAGCCACCCGCTCCGCCCCTGCTGTGGACGCCAGCAGTGCGACACCCTCCGCCGGGTCGAGTAGCGGCAGGGACACCGGCGGACCGACGTCCAGCCCGCTGATCCGCCGACGCGACGTCACGATCACCAGGCTTCCCGACGCCGTAGGCAGCAGGGGCTGGACCTGCTCGGCGTCGGCGGCATTGTCCAGCACGATGATCACCTTGCGACCAGCCAGGGCACGACGCCATCGGTCGAGCCGGTCTCCGGGGTCCGGCGGTATCCGACCGGCGGGTGTGCCGAGTTGCCGCAGCAAGGCCGCCAGAGCCGTCGAACTGTCCAGCTTCTCGGCGGGGTCGTGGCCTTTGAGGTCGATGAACAACTGGGCGTCCGGAAATCGGTCGATGAGCCGGTTGGCGACGTGTACCGCAAGCGTCGTCTTGCCGCTGCCGGCCATGCCGTCGACGAGATGGACTGCGCAGTTCTGCTCGCCGGTCCGCAGGGTCATGGACAGCAGGTGCTCAACGGCGTCGGCACGGCCCACGAAGTCCGGAACCGTCCGCGGGAGGTAGGAGAGCAGTCGACGCTCCTGGTCGTCGGCAACAGTCGACTCCCTACCCAGCGCTCCGGCTGCTCCGGACCGGCGAGACCGGCCGTCCTGCCGGCTGATACGGCGATACAACCGTTGCAGTTCCTCACCGGGCTCGACGTTCAGTTGCTCCCGCAGGGTTCGACGAGCTGCGGTGTAGGCCGCCACGGCACCGGCGGAGTCTCCCCCCAGGTGGAGCGCCCGCATGAGCAACAGGTGAGCCGGCTCCCGCAGCGGATGCATGGTCAGCAGTTCCCGTAGCACCGGCAGTGCCTCGTCATAGTGGCCGAGCCGGACTTGCAGCTCGCCGTACAACTCGGTGGCCAGCAGCCGGTCCTCGGTCGCGGCGGCCACCTGGGCGGCGAGCCCGGGTCCGAGGGCTGTCCCGGCGAGCATCGGTCCGCGCCAGCGGGCCAGCGCACGGGATACGAGTCGGAGCGCCTCCCGCTCGTCCGCGCTGAGGAGCCGCCGCGCCTCGGTCACCTCTGCGCGGAAGGCGCAAAGGTCCACGTCCGAGCACTCGACATCGAGCCGGTAACCGTTTCGAGCGCGGATCAGCACGTCCCGATCAGGAAACATCGCCTCAAGGCCGCGTCGTAAATTAGCTGCATAAGTACGGACATTCGGGATAGCCGAGGGAGGCGGGTTATCGGACCACAGCTCGTCGACGAGTTGTTCGACCGACACCAACTGCCCCGCGTTGCAGGCCAGCATGGCCAGGACGGTCTGCTGCTTGGGCGTTCCGGGCGGCAACGCCTGTGGGCCGAGGCGCACCGCGAGACCGCCGAGAAGCTGAATCTGCACCCGACCCCTCTGACCGCATTCAAAGGATCACTGTATGCAGCTTAGCGCCGCCGGCACCCGCCACGTTGCAATCGGTACGGCGAGCTCGACCGGAGCGACAAGAAACGGAGCCGGCTTTCCGGGTGGGAGCACAGGTTACGTCTTAGGGAACAGCTGAAGACGAAGCGCTTCGAATCTTCAGGCGCTCTCGCCTCCTCCGCCCGGCGGACAATGGTGTGCGGACGAGG
Source organism: Verrucosispora sp. WMMC514 (assembly GCF_027497295.1). Lineage (NCBI taxonomy): Bacteria > Bacillati > Actinomycetota > Actinomycetes > Micromonosporales > Micromonosporaceae > Micromonospora > Verrucosispora sp. WMMC514. Next base: position 2,564,521 of record NZ_CP114906.1, read on the forward strand.
GGGTCAGCCGTTGAACGGCGCACTCACAGATCGTCGACCCCGACGTCGAGCAGCGGACGTATCGGCATTGCAGTCGACCCACTTCGTCGGTGCACAGCGCCTGTTTGACCGTCACACTGACGGGTAGCAGGATCTTCTTTGCGTTCGGCCTTACACCCGAAAACAACCTGTACGCGCACTCCTGATCGAACGCTGCGCACGGACATCATAGACAGAACGTCACGAATCAGGACGGTATTGGCTGATAGAGAGCATAGCGACATTTATTATCGCTAAGCATCAGATTTTCTACTTAAGCTCCTCCCAACACGCGAGGCGGGCACGTTCAATCAGGATTCCCGCTTCCCGACGAGTGAGGAGTAGGGCGTGAAAGGCAGCGAGTGGGGCTGAGGCTCCAACAAACTTCCCGACCGGCCTTACCGAGGTAGGGTGACCTGAGGTAAGGGCGCGACCTGAGGTGTCATGACACTTTCCAGGCAAGGCGGCACTGAGACCGATCGGCGGCTACGGCTGCTAGTCGGTCTCGTCGTCGTATCTGCAGGGATAGTCGTCCTCGCATCGACAAGACTCATCCTGACCTCCACCACACCGAGGTCGCTGGACGACTTCGCGACCATCGCGACGGTGGTCTTCATGATCGCGGTGGGCACGTCGGTCAAGGCGCGGATACGCATCCGGTCGACCACCCACCAGATCAACTGGAACGAGATGGCCATCGTGATCGGAGTGGCCGTCGCTCCGACATCCTGGGTGGTGCTGTGTACCGGGCTCGGCGTCGCGATCGCATCGTTCCGGCTGCCAGTCATCAAGATGGCCTTCAGCATTGGCAAGAACATCCTCGTCGCCGGGGCCGCCGGCGCGACCCTGGCGCTCCTGGACTGGTCCCGGCCAGCGGAGGACCTGCTCCGCATGTCGCTGATGCTGGCGCTGGCCTACCTGGCCGCCGCACTCGTCGACGACCTCCTCGCCATTCCGGTCATCGCCCTGGCCACCGGAACCAGGATTTCCCGACAATTCCGGGACAACCTGGACCTCCGCGTCGGTGGCTTCTGCGTACGTTTCGCCGTCGCCCTCTGCACGCTCCTACTGCTGGAGATCGACACTCGGTTGCTGCTCGCCGTTCCGCCGCTGGTGCTCAGTCTGCATTTGGCGTACTCCGGCCGGATTCGGCAGCGCACCGAGCAGCAGGTGTGGCAGCGGCTCGCCCAGACGACCGACGCGCTCAACGTGGTCGAGCTGGACGAGGTCCTCACCACCGCGGTCACCCGGGCGGCCGAACTCTTCTCCGCCGACGAGGTGGAGGTCGAGCTGCGTGACACCGACCGGGTGGTACGCGGCGGCGCCGACGGCGTCACCTACGACGGGTCGGCAGCCGAGCCCACCACCGTCCAGGGCGCGGTGGTCCCTGCCCGCCTCGAAGGGCACGACAAGACGGTCGACGTGGGCATGCTGCGGCTGCGCTTCCGCGGACCGGTGAAGCTTTCCGAGCGGGAGCAGTACACCCTCTACACCTTCGCCTCAGCACTGTGCACCGCCATCCGCAATGCTCAGGCGTACGCGGAACTCGCCCGGGTAGCCCAGGCGCACGCGCACGACGCGACACACGACGCGCTGACCGGCCTGCCGAACCGGCGTCACCTGCTCGACGCGGGCAACGACCACCTGAACCAACGGCACGCCGACGGGGTCACCGCCCTCGTGCTGATCGACCTGAACCACTTCAAGGAGGTCAACGACACCCTCGGCCACACCGCCGGTGATCAGATGCTGGCCGCTGTCGCCGAACGACTGCGCGCCGCCGCCCACGCCGACGACCTGGTCGCCCGGCTCGGTGGCGACGAGTTCGCCGTACTCCTGCGCGCCCTGCCCGCGCCCGCAGTCGCTGCCCACCGGGCCGAGACGCTGCTGGCGGCGCTGCACGAACCCTTCGACATCGACGGCATGCGGATCAACGTGGAGGCCAGCGGCGGCATCGCCGCCGCCCCCGCCACCGGCGGCATGGTCGAACTGCTCCGGCGTGCGGACGTGGCGATGTACCAGGCCAAGCGGGCCGGGCAGCGGCTGGCCAGCTACGCGTCCGCCCGGGACACCGCCGACCTGGGTCGTCTCACGCTCGGCGGGGACCTGACCCGGGCCGTGACCGACCACGAGTTCACCGTCAAGTTCCAGCCGATCGTCGACCTCGGCACCGGCGAGGTCATCGCCGCCGAAGCGCTGGCCCGATGGCGTCACCCCACCCACGGGATGATCGACCCGCTGCGCTTCCTGGAGACGGTCGAACGTTCGGGCCTGCTCCCGGCCTTCGCCGAGGCCATCCTCGACCAGGCCCTGGTCGCGGCCGGCACCTGGCGCGACGCCGGCTTCGACGTACCCGTGGCGGTGAACGTCTCCCCCCGCAGCCTGCTCGACACCCGGTTCCCCGACTCGGTGCTGGCTCGCCTGCGCGCCCACGACCTGCCACCCGACCGGCTGATCCTGGAACTGACCGAGACCCTCACCCTCAGTCAGCTCGACGTCGTCGACCGGGTCCTCACCCGGCTACGTGCTGCCGGCGTCCGGCTCGCCCTGGACGACTTCGGCACCGGCTACTCCTCGCTCTCGCTGCTCTCCCGGATCCCGGTGCACCAACTGAAGATCGACCGGAGCTTCGTCACCGGCATGGAATCCTCCACCGAGGCCGCCGCGATCATCCGTTCCACCCTCGATCTCGGCCGCAGCCTCGACCTCGCCGTGGTGGCCGAGGGTGTGGAGCGGGAGGCGCAGCGACACACCCTCTGGGAACTGGGCTGTGTCGCCGGCCAGGGTCATCTCTTCGCGCGCCCGCTGCCGGCTGGAACGCTGCTCGCCGCACTCCAGCGCGGTACCGGCGGCCGGGTCGGCTGCCTGGCGGTCGCCCTGCACGACGTTGGCGCGGTGGTCCGGCTACCGCAGGGACGCCGACAGGGTGGCCGGGGTCGTCACCAGCCGGCCTGACAGACTTGCCCGGGTGAGCACCACCACCCCCACCCGCCCCCGTACCGGGTGGTGGCACCGGATCGACACCGCCGCCGGAGGACTCGCTCTCGACCTCGGCCTCTACGCGGTCTCCGCCGGCTTCGCCGCGGTCACCGCAGCCACCTCCACCCTCCTACCGCACCGCGCCTGGGGCGGCGTGGCCGCGCTCGGCTACCTCGCCGCGGCGATCATGGCGCTCGGTCAACTCCTGCTGCGGCGGTACCGGCCCGGCTCGGCGTTCACCGGGCTGCCCGCCCGCTGGCTGGTCACCGTCCTGACCTGGACCACCGTCGCCCTGCTCCCCCTCGTCGTGCAGAGCGTGCAGCGCGCGGCAGGACGCACCGACCGGGCCCAGGAGGAGGTGCTCGTCGTCGAGGAGTCCGGGCGGCGACTGGTGGAGACCGGCACCCCCTACCTGGGGCCGGACGCCATCGCCGCGCTGCCGCTCGGCGAACAACTGCTCGGCTACACGCCGTACCAACCGGGCATGGCCCTGTTCGGGCTGCCCCGCGCCGCCAGCGAGGCGTGGTGGAGCGACGCCCGGGTCTGGTTCGCGGTCGGCACCGCCCTCGCCCTGCTGCTCGCCGTCCGCGTCCTGCGCCGACCCGAGCGGACGGCCGCGACGGTCGGGCACGACGCGGCCGTACTGCGCGGGGTACAGGCCGCGACCGTCCTGCCGATCTGCGCACTGACCCTCGCCACCGGCGGCGACGATCTACCCGTACTCGCACTCTGCCTGCTGGCCCTCGCGTTCGCCGCCACCGCTCGACCCGGTTGGGCCGGCGTCGCCGTCGGGCTCGCCGGTGCGCTGAAACTCTTCGCCTGGCCGGTCGCCGCCGTGCTGGTCAGCTGGGGCATCTGCCGCCGGGCGGGGCTGCGGGTGGCCGCTGGCGCCCTCGGCGTACCCGCCGCCGCGCTGCTGCCCACCCTGCTGGTGGACTCAGACGCCCTGGTGGAGAACGTGCTGCGGTTCCCCCTCGGGCACGGCCTGGTCTCCAGCCCGGCACAGTCACCGTTCCCCGGTCACCTGATCGCCGAGGCGCTGCCGGCGGGTCGGGCCGTGGCTGCGGGCCTGCTGGTCGCCGCGGCGGTGGCGATCGCCGTCCGGCTCGCCCGCCGTCCGCCCCGAACCGCGCGCACGGCGGCGCTCGTCTGCGGGTACGGGTTGCTCGTGGCGATCCTGCTGATGCCGAGCACCCGGTTCGGCTATCTGCTCTATCCGGTGGCGTTCCTCGTCTGGGCAGCAGCACTTGACGTCCCGGGATCCGGCAACCGGCGAGCGAAGACGACTCGCAGGGCGTAGACCTGAAGGCATGACCACCTACCGCGACCGCACCGAGGCGGGCCGGGTGCTCGCCGACCGACTCACCGCCCTGATCGGCGAACCGGACGTCGTCGTACTGGGCCTGGTACGCGGGGGCGTGCCGGTGGCCCGGGTCGTCGCCGAACGCCTCGGCGCGCCGCTGGACGTGCTGGTGGTCCGCAAGCTCGGCATGCCGTGGGCCCCCGAGGTCGCCTTCGGCGCGCTCGGCCCGGCCGGCGTACGCGTACTCAACGACGTGGTGGCCGGGCAGCTCAGCTCCGCCGACATGGCCGACGTACAGCGCCGGGAGCAGGCGGAACTGGACCGGCGCGAACAGCTCTACCGAGCTGGCCGGGGGCCACTGGAGCTGACCGGCCGAACCGCCGTCATCGTCGACGACGGGCTGGCCACCGGGGCGACCGCCCGGGCCGCCGTGGCAGTGGCCCGTCAGCTCGACGCCCGTCGGGTGCTGGTCGCCGTACCGGTCGGTGCCCAGGACGCGTACGAGACGCTCGCCGGCGAGGCCGACCAGGTGATCTGTGCTCAGCGTCCGGAGGCCTTCACCGCCGTCGGGGCGTACTACGACGACTTCCACGAGGTTTCGGACGACGAGGTGACGGAGGCGCTGACCGCCTCCGCGTGAGTGGACCAGGTACCGTCGAATAATGAGCCTGACCTGTCCCAAGTGTCACGGAGAAATGCGTCAGTACGAGCGCAGCGGCGTCGTCATCGACCAGTGCGGCGAGTGCCGGGGGATCTTCCTCGACCGCGGTGAGCTGGAGAAGCTGTTCGAGGCGGAGGCCAACTGGAGCGCGCAGCAGACCCCTGCCCCGGCCCAGCAAGCGCCCCGTCCGGGCGGCGGCTACCAGCCCCCACCTCCGCCGCCCGCGCCACACCAGCCGGGCTACGGTGCCGTGCCCCCGCCCCCGCCCCCGTCGCACGGCTACCCGGCCCCGGCACCTGCCTACGGCCACGGTCAGCAGCACTACGGCTACCACGGGCACTACCGCCGGAAGAAGCGCAAGAGCTTCCTCGACGAGATGTTCGGCTGAGCGGCACAACCTGGGTGACCGGGCCGCCTGACCGGCCCGGTCCTCCATCCCGCACCACCGATCGCGTCCTCGGCTGATCGTGTCCTCGGCATCCGGGTCTCGAAGCGCGGGACGACACCGGTTGTGGGACGCTGCCGGCATGGGGTCGCGAGCTTCGCACATCGCACTGGCCAACGCGTACGACGGCATCAGCACCGTGGTGGCAGACCTGGACGACAGCGATCTTCAGCGACCGACCCGCTGTCGGGGATGGCTGGTCGCTGACCTGCTCTTCCACGTGCTCTGCGACGCGCAGCGGGCGCTCGTCGCGCTGGCCAGCCCCGCCGACGGACCGGCCACCGTGGACTCGGTCAGCTACTGGCACTCTTTTCCGGGCGGCGACGGGAGCGCCCGGCACGCCTGGTGGGCCCGTCGCTCGGCTGCCGCGTTCGACCGCCCGTCCGGGGTGGTCCGGCTCTGGGCCGACACCGCGCCGGCCGCCGCGCGCGCCGCAGGTAAGGCGGATCCGGCCGGTTTCGTCACCACTCAAGGGCACGTGTTGCGGGTAGCCGACCTGCTGGACACCTTCACCACCGAAGCTGTAGTCCACCACCTCGACCTGGTCCTGGATCTACCGGACGCGCCCGCGCCCGGGCCGGCCGCGACCCGGGTCGCGGTGGCCACCGTGGACGCCCTGCTCGGCGGCGCCGTTACCCGACCGGACGGCTGGAACGACCACGACTACCTGCTCAGGGCCACCGGGCGGCTGCCGCTCACCGGGCCGGAGCGGCGCGCTTTCGGCGAATACGCCGCCCGCTTCCCGGTGCTCGGCTGAGCCCGTCGGACTCGGTTGGGCCAGGTCAGACGATCGCCATGTCGACGAAGCGCGACAGGTGCAGCTGAGCGGCGACGGTCACCGTGTCGGTCGGACCATTCCGGTGCTTGGCGACGATGAAATCCGCCTCCCCGGCCCGCGGCGACTCCTTGTCGTAGTAGTCGTCACGGTGCAGAAGTATGACAACGTCAGCATCTTGCTCAATTGAGCCAGACTCGCGCAAATCAGACAATTGTGGGCGCTTGTCGGTGCGCTGTTCCGGGCCACGGTTCAGCTGGCTGACCGCGATGACCGGACACTCGACCTCCTTGGCCAACAGCTTCAGGCCACGCGACAGGTCCGCGACCTCCTGCTGCCGGCTCTCGGTACGCTTCGGCGACGTCATCAGCTGAAGATAGTCGACCACAATCAACTTGAGGTCATGCCGCTGCTTGAGCCGACGGGCCTTCGCCCGGATCTCCATCAGGTTCATGCTGGGCGTGTCGTCGACGAACAGCGGCGCCTCGCTGATCTCACCCATGCATCGGGCGAGCTTGGTCCAGTCGTCGTCGGACAGTTGCCCGCTTCGCAGCACGTGCAGTGGCACTCGGGCCTCGGCCGAGAGCAGCCGCATGACGATCTCGACCTTGCTCATTTCCAACGAGAAGATCGCCGATGCCTGGTTGGCACGGATCGCGGCGTTGCGCGCGAAGTCCATGCTCGCGGTGCTGTTGTGCGTGGGAATCATTGATCGACCGGCCAAGTAAAGGTGATCCTCATTGTCGACCGTGACGCACCGCACGGGGACACTCGGCACCGGTCGCACATCCACGATGTAGCGGGATCGGGTACCCGCCCGGCCGACCGCGTGTCGGCGCGTAGCGTGCGACTCCCGCTTCCTGGTCAGCCGGAATACCTCGTCCGCCGTCGAGAAGCTCAATGTGAAAGCCGTCGAGCTTTCGGGGGTACGGCCGTTGACTCGCTTGCGGTTGATCGAGCATCGGTAGCCCAGGCTGACGACGAGCTCGTACACATCCTTGGCTAGCCGCTCCGAGGTGGTGGTGTACTGGACGTGTCCGGCTGCCGCAGCAGTACCGTCGGTGTCGAGCAGTCCCGCCAGCAGCTCCCGTCGCTGCTCCTCCGACGCTCGGAGGTAAGGCTGCGGAATGTGCTTGTCGTTCAGGACACCGGCGGCTCGAAGCAGCCCGGTGAACGAGCCACGCAACCGGCGACACGTTGCGCAGTGGCGGGCGCCGTTCCAGCTCGACTTCGTTGTCGTACCGCAGGTCTCGCAGCCTCCGCGGTCGGCGGTCCCGACCATGCCCCTCGACCTGGCGCCACACGTCCTTCCGCAGGTTCTTACCGCAGACGCGCGGGGAGTGAAGATGACGCCGCAGACGATGCAGCGACGATCGTCGAGTGGTGCCCGCGGTGGCAGCTTGATGCCGTAGGAGTAGGTCCCGCTTCCCGGGGCGACGATGAAGCCATCGGCTTCGACATACTGTGCGATCTCCGGGTCCGCCGACGTGAACCGGGCACCTGCCGAGTGCCCGTCGCCCAGCCACACGCCAAGCGTGTACGGGGGGATCGGCAGGTCCTCGCGGGCGGGAAGGGACAGCGGTTGAGCATTGGTCACCGCGTGGTTTGCGCGCCCGTCAGCCGGATGCCGCAGTGTCGCGACGATGTGTTCGGTAGTTACGGCCCGAGGGTGTGCCACAGTCGTATTGCTGTTCATGACCCGACTCACCCGGCTCAGGTGGGCGTCGAACAGGGCATGGGCGCTGTAGGCGTCGACCGTCCGACGCCAGGGCTTGCCGTTTCGCGAGTACTGACGTTCGACAGTGCCGGCGATGCCCACCTTGGCCGCCACTACGTGCAGGACGTACCGGAACCGGGATCCGGCGATCTCCACGGCTTCCCGGTGGGTGACAAGCCGGTCGGGGATGGCGGTGACAGCCCGGTGTACGGCTGCCGCCTTGGCGCGTGCCGAGGCATCCCACTGGTAGCGCGGCCGGAGCTCATTCTGTTGGTGGCGTGAGGCCCGGGTGGTCGTCGTCCACAGGTGCTCGGCATCGGCGACGATGACTGATCCGTCGGAGAACTCGACCTCGTAGCAGGGGCGGTCGTGGCGCACCTCGTAGGCGTGCGTGACGGTGGTGGGGCGGCCGTCCGCACCGATCAGCTGATCGCCTACCTGCACCTCACCCATCGTCGTCCAGCCGGTGGGGGTCGGCAGGGGTGTGTCGAGTGCCAGCGCCTTTCCAAGGCCAGGTCGCCCCGCCACAATGATCAACTGACCGGCGTGCAGCCCGTTGAGCAGGCGGTCCAGGTCGGTGAAGCCGGTCGGCACGCCGGTCATCACGCCGCCCTGGGCGCCGACCGCCTCGATCTCGTCGAGCGTCGGTTGCAGCATGTCGGCCAGGATCGCGAAGTCCTCGCTGACCCGACGTTCCGTGACGTCGTAGACGGCCTGCTGAGCCAGGTCGACGATGTCGTCCACGTCCCGGCTGCCGCCGCTCGCGGTGCCGTAGCCGAGTTGGACGATCCGGGTGCCGGCCTCGACCAGACGTCGGAGCACCGCGCGTTCGCTGACGATCCGGGCGTAGTAGGCGGCGTTCGCGGCGGTCGGCACGCTCGCGATCAACGTGTGCAGGTATGGAGCGCCACCCACCCGAGCCAGGTCGCCGGAGTCGGCGAGTGCCGCCGCGACGGTGATGGCGTCGGCCGGCTCGCCCCTGCCGTAGATCTCCAGGATGGTGTCGAAGATGGTGGCGTGCACCGGGCGGTAGAAGTCGTTGGTCTTGAGGATCTCGACGACGTCGGCGATGGCGTCCTTGGAGAGCAGCATGCCGCCGAGGACGCACTGCTCCGCGGCCACATCCTGCGGCGGCGTCTTGTCGAACTGACCGTCGTGTGGCCCGTTGCCGGGCTGCTGCCCACCGGCCGGAAACGACTCCGTCCGCCTGTCGTCGGTGACCGACACCGGGCCCCCCTCCACTGCGTCGGATCGGTTCCAGGCTTACCGCCCGGGTGCGACAACGTCGACCGGCCGCTTCGATCGGGGGCCATCGGATCAGCAGGTCGTGGCCACCATACGGAGTCCGAGGTCGGCCACTCAACCGTGGCGGTGGATGAGCCTCGGGACAACCTGTGGACTCAGGTGGACAAGCATGTGCGCAGCGTGTGCACAGGGTGTGGATAACGGATGGGGAATTCTTGGCGAAGGCCCTCTGACCTGCGCAAACTCTTTCCCCAGCCTGTGGAGGGAATTTCCGGGTAGGGCTTTGTCCTGAACCTCCCGTAAGATCGGTGGCCTACGGCTACACCTGGACAGCGGATTGCACGTTCGGTTGAGAAGGGTCACGCTCCGGCCGTGAGTTACCGGGACTGGGCACGCGGGGAGGACGGTCCGCGCGAGCGGCGACCGACCGCTTCGTGGGCCGAGCCCGTCGAGGAGCCACGGGCCGCACGTTACGACTCGGCGGTCGAGCGTTACCGCACCCCGAGCCGTCGGCGAGCGATCGAGCGTGGCCAGGAGGAACCGGCCGAGCCTTATCTGCCGCGCTGGGCGCTGGAGTCGGGCGTCAGCAGCGTCGACGGTGGTGGTCGGCATGCCGCGCCGGACGACGATGACGACGACCGGCCGCGCTACGGCGACGGCGGCCGCCGATCGTCAGGGGTCTACCGGAGCGAGAGCAGCCGGCGCTCCCAGGAGGCCGACTGGCGCGATTCCCAACCCCGCGCCATCGCCTCGTCGCCGGCGGTGCCACCGCAGTCCGACCATACCCGCGAGTGGACCTTCGACCGTCCACAGGAGGAGGGGTACGTCGGCAGCCGGCGGGCCGAGGAGGACGATCCGGTCTCCGGTGTGACGCCGCAGAGCCGGCCCCGCCGCGCACAGTCCCGGCAACGCCAGGTGACCTGGTCCGGGCTGGAGGACGAGGCCGAGCAGACGTCCGACTCGGAGTCGGCCGCCGCCCCGACGCCGCGACGTCGGCGGCGGGCGGCGGAACCGGCACCCGGTTCGGCCGTGGATCCCTGGGAGCGGGCGGCGGAGCCGTGGGATCGGGCCGCGGAACCCGAGGTACGACCGCCCGCGGTGGATCCGTGGGACGCCTCCGGTCTGCACGCCTGGCAGCAGCCCGCCGGTCCCAACCGGCGTGCCGATTCCGCCCCGGTCGACCCCTGGGACGCGGACAGCACGAGCCAGTGGCTTCAGTCGTCGGCGTCAGAGCAGTGGCTGGAGCCGGACAGCACGGGCCAGTGGGACCGCGACCCCGAGCTCGATCGACGGGAACGGCAGCGGGACCGTAACCGGTGGGAGGATTATTCCGAGCCGGACCGCTGGGATCGTACGGAGCACCCCCGGTCGGATGGCGCACCGGGTGTCCAGCAGTGGTCGTGGAGCACCCGGCCGGAGCCGGAGCCACCGCAGGAGACCTTCTGGCCGGGCACCCGACTTGCCGGTGATGATCCACGGTGGGTGGACGCGCCCGCGTCGGCACCCCGGTCGCCGGTGGTGGGCTACACGGCGCCGCGTCCCCGGGCGGTGCCCCGGCGACGTACGGCTGCGGTGCCGCAGCCTGGGCCGGTCGGCATGGCGGCGGTACGGCGCCGCATCGAGTCGGTGGGCAACGCCAGTTGGAACCGCCGGCTGGAAGACGACCTGCTCGATCCCGATCCGGGTGGTCCCTGGCTGCCGCTGCTCTACACGGCGGCCTGTTACGTCCTACCGGCGGTCGTGGTCTTCGTCTGGCTGCTGACCCTGGACGGGGCGCCACCCGTGGGCTGTGTGACCGACATCAGCGGCGGCGGGTGTGAGTCACCCCGGGCGCGGGCGTTCGGGGCGATGGTGGGCGGGCTGCCGCGGTTCGGCCTGGCCCTGGTCAGCAGCCTGGCGATCGCGACGCTGCTGCGTCGGGTGGGTACGACCTGGCGTCCGACCACTGTGGCGCTCGCCGCCGCCGTGGTGGGTGGCGGCCTCTCGACGGTGATGATCAGCGCGGTGACCGGCCAGCCCATCGGTTGACCGGGTATTCCGTGGAAGACGACGCGGGGCCCGCACCGGTGGACGGTGCGGGCCCCGCGTCGTTCGCCGGTGCCGGGTATCAGCCCTGCACGACGTTGAGGTTGAACGTGGCGGTCACCTCGGGGTGCAGCTTGATCCGCACGGGGTGCGACCCGATCGACTTGATGTGACCGGAAACCTCCAGCCGCCGCCGGTCGAGGGACGGGCCGCCGGCCGCCTTGACGGCGTCGACGATCTCGGCCGGGGTGACCGAGCCGAAGAGCCGGCCACCTTCGCCGGCACGGGCCTTCATGTTCACCTTGAGGGCCTCGAGCTGCGCCTTCACCTCGTTGGCGTGATCCAGGTCGCGGATCTCGCGGGCCGAACGGGCCCGCTTGATGAGGGTGACCTGCTTCTCCGCGCCCTTGGTCCAGGCGATCGCGAAGCCCTGCGGGAGCAGGTAGTTACGGCCGTAGCCGTTCTTGACCTCCACGATGTCGCCCGGGGCACCGAGCCCGGACACCTCCTGCGTCAGGATGATCTTCATGTCGGTGCCTCTCTCAGCGGGCCGTCGCGGTGTACGGCAGGAGCGCCATCTCACGGGCGTTCTTGACCGCACGCGCGATCTGCCGCTGCTGCTGCGAGGTGACGCCGGTCACCCGCCGAGCGCGGATCTTGCCGCGGTCGGAGATGAACTTGCGCAGCAGCGCGGTGTCCTTGTAGTCGATGTAGGTGATCCCGTCCTTGTCGAGCGGGTTCACCTTCTTCTTCGGCTTGCGCAGTGCCGCAGCCTTCGCCATTGCTCTTGCTCCTGGTTTACGATCACGGGCGCTCGGCGCCATTAGAACGGAGGCTCCTCGTCGAAGTTGCCGCCACCCGAACGTGCGGGAGCCGGTGCGGCCGAAGCCCAGGGGTCGTCGAAGTTGCCTCCGCCGCCCTGGCCACCACCGCCACCACTACCGAAGCCGCCGCCACCGCCGCCGGACCGGGACATCTTCTGCACCTTCGCCGTGGCGTAGCGCAGTGACGGGCCGATCTCGTCGACCTCCAGCTCGATGACGGTGCGCTTCTCACCCTCGCGGGTCTCGTAGGACCGCTGACGCAGCCGACCCGAGACGATCACGCGGGCGCCGCGCTGTAGCGACTCCGCCACGTGCTCCGCGGCCTGCCGCCAGACGGTGCACGAAAGGAACAGCGGCTCGCCGTCCTTCCACTCACCGGACGCCTTGTCCATGAACCGGGGCGTCGAGGCGACCCGGAACTTGGCGACCGCGGCACCGGAGGGGGTGAACCGCAACTCGGGGTCATCGGTCAGGTTGCCGATGACCGTGATGGTGGTGTCTCCTGCCATGACCAACTCCTCGCGCGCTCATCCGTTCCGCCGTACAGGTTCTCAGAACCCTCCGACAGTGACGGTGAGGCTGATCCGGGTGGGGCCGGGGTGGGTTTGCTAGCGCATCTCCGGCCGGAGGACCTTCGTACGCAGCACGGACTCGTTGAGCCGCAGCTGGCGGTCCAGCTCGGCCACCGCCTCCGGCGTCGCCTGGAGGTCGATGACGGCGTAGATGCCCTCGGCCTTCTTGTTGATCTCGTAGGCGAGGCGCCGGCGGCCCCACACATCGGTCTTCTCCACCGAGCCACCCGCGGTCCTGATCACATTCAGGTACGTGTCGAGCGACGGGGCGACGGTGCGCTCCTCGAGGCTGGGGTCGAGGATCACCATGATCTCGTAATGACGCAAGACGTGCTCACCTCCTGTGGGCTATGCGGCCACGGTCCTTCCGTGGCAGGAGGTCGTGCGTCGTGGCCCGTTCCGGCACCGGGGGAACCCGACCGGGGACGGACAACCGGACCAGGATACCCGGCCCCGACGATCACCATCACCGAGGTGACGGGGCACGCGAACCGGGGGTCCGCGCCGACGTCACTGTCGGCGCGGACCCCCGGCCACGGGGCCGCGGGGCGCCTGGTCCGCATTCCTTGGGTGGGACCTGGGGAGGAACGACCACACCGATGAGGTTGGACCGGAGACGCCCCGCGGAGCTTTATCACGTTGTTACCTGACGTTATCGCGGAAGCCGGTGCTTCACGGGGCAAATCCCGGAATTACCGACAATTTCCCTGTCGAGTTCCGGTCGGGTCGCCGTGAACCGGAGGATCCATTGGTATCAACGACTACCGTCGGTGCCGGTGACGCGGCCGGACAGCGGGCATCGCCCCGACCGTCCGAGGCGGGACGTAGGCTCGCCTGCATGCGTATCGGAGCCCACGTCGATCCGACCGACCCGCTGGCGGAGGCGACCGCCCGAGCGGCAGACGCCGTGCAGTTCTTTCTCTCCGACCCTCAAGGCTGGAAGGCGCCGCAGCCCCGCGCCGACGCGGCGGTGCTGAGCGGTGCCGACGTCGACGTCTACGTGCACGCGCCGTACGTCATCAACGTCGCCACCGGCAACAACCGGATCCGGATCCCCAGTCGCAAACTGCTGCTCGCGCATGCGAAGGCGGCCTCCGCCATCGGCGCCAAAGGCCTGATCGTGCACGGCGGGCACGTGAACGCCGGCGACGACCCGGCGACCGGGTTCGACAACTGGCGCAAGGCCCTGTCGTACGCGGCCGAGTCGGGCGGCTTCGGGCTTCCGGTGCTGATCGAGAACACCGCCGGTGGTGACAACGCGTGTGCGCGACGGCTGGATGCGCTCGCTCGGCTCTGGGACACCATCGGTGACCAGGAGGTCGGCTTCTGCCTGGACACCTGCCACGCGCATGCCGGCGGGGAGGAACTGCTCGGTCTGGTCGATCGGGTGAAGGCGATCACCGGTCGGATCGACCTGGTGCACGCCAACAACTCGAAGGACGGGTTCGGGTCGGGGCGGGATCGCCACGACAACCTGTCCAGCGGGACCATCGACCCGGATCTCCTGGTCGCGGTGATCCGCGCGGCGGGTGCGCCGGTCATCGTCGAGACACCCGGCGGGGTCGAGGGGCAGGGTAGTGACATCGCCTTCCTGCGTGGACAGCTCGACGGGAAGACCGGAGCACGATGACCACGGACCAGTCCGCCTCCGGTGGCCCCAGGCCGACCTCGCAAGACGCTCGGGACACCGGGAGCCCGGCGTCCACCGACCCGCAGAGCCGGCGCGACCCCAACGGTGTCCCGGCGAGCGCCTTGAACGACGCCGACCAGGGCAAGCCCACCGGCAACGGTCCGGCCGACGCGACTCGCGCGACGCGCAAGCGCATCAGCGCCGACGATGCTCCGGGCAGCAACGCAGACGCCCCAGCGGATCCAGCCGTCCCTCCTAGGACTACCGACGCGGGCACGGGCAAGGACGCCGGCACGGGCAAGGACGCGGGCAAGGACGCCGGCACGGGCAAAGACGCGGGCAAGGACGCGGGCACGGGCAAAGACGCCGGCACCGGGCCGGACGCCGCAGAGAAGGCCCCTACAGGCAAGGTTGCCGACCGAGACGAGATTGCCGCGGGCAAGACCGCTACCGCAGGCAAGCCGGCCGAGGGTGGCGCCAAGACCGACGGCACCTCCACGGAGGGCGAGCGCAAGCCGGACCCGTGGGCCGCTTTCGGGCCCGCCCCCGAGCCGGTGCCCACCTGGTACGGGCGGCTGGGCCGGCGGGTCGGCCGGCTGCTGATCCACGAGTGGACGCTGGCCGCCGTCGCGTCACTGGCGCTGGCCGTGCTGATGACCTGGCCGACGCTGCGCTACCCGGCACACACGCTGCCGCAGGACTACTGGGATCCGAGCCTCCAGGCCTGGCAGATGGCCTGGTCCGGGCACATCCTGCTGACCGAACCGGCCCAGCTCTGGCACGCCAACGCGTTCTTCCCCGAACGGTGGAGCTTCGCCTTCTCGGACACCCTGCTCGGGTACGCGCCGGCCGGCATGATCGGCAGCGGTCCCGAGGCCGCCCTCGTTCGCTACAACATCATGTTCGTGCTGGCGCACGCCCTCGCCACCTTCGGCGCGTACGTGCTGGCCCGGCAGCTCGGCGCGAGCCGGACGGGTTCCGCCGTGGCCGGTGCCGCCTACACCTACGCGCCGTGGCTGCTGGCCCAGGCCGGCCATCTGCACGTGGTCTCCAACGGCGGCATTCCGCTGGCGCTGGCCATGCTGGCTCGGGGGCACGGCTGGTCGCTGCGGCACGGCTACCGGCCGGAGCGCCGGCACGAGGGCTGGGTGTACGCCGGTTGGCTGGTGGCCGCCTGGCAACTCAGTCTCGGCTTCGGGATCGGTCTGCCGTTCGCGTACGTGCTGGCCGGCGTCGTCCTGGCGGCCGTCGTCATCTGGTACGCGAAGCGGATCTTCTGGCGGCTCAAGCGCCCCTTCGGCCAGCGGCTGTTCGTCGCCGACCTGATCGGCGGGCTGATCTTCGCCGGGGTGGGCGTCCTGATGGCCATCCCGTACTTCACCGTCGCGCAGTTGCACCCGAACGCGGAGCGGACGATCGACGACATCGCCGTCTTCTCGCCGCCCGCGACCGGTTTCGTCACCGCCCCGGGCGAGTCCCGCCTCTGGGGCGGCCTGCACGAAGGTGCCCGGTCGCTGCTGCCGTGGCACCCGGAGATGACGCTGCTGCCCGGCTTCGTGCTGTACGCGCTCGCCCTCGGCGGGCTGTTCTTCTCCGTCTGGAAGGTCCGCCAACGACTCCTGCTGCTCGCCGGGGTGCTGGTCGCGATGGCCCTGTCGATGGGCACCGAACTGTTCGGCGGTCGCTTCACCTACGTGCCACTCTTCGACCACCTGCCCGGCTGGAGCGGCATCCGGACCCCGGGCCGGTTGATGCTGTGGGCCACGTTGCTGCTCGGTCTGCTCGCTGCGGGGGCGGTGAGCGCGTTCGCCGTGCGGGTCCGGGAGATCTACGCCGAGCGGATCCCCTCCTGGCCGAGCCCCTGGCTGCGTCTGGCGACCCTGGTGCCGCTGCTGTTGGTGATCGCCGAGGGCACCAACAGCACACCGCATCCCGTGGTGCCGGCGCAGCCGGCGGCGATGCGTTCGGTCGACGGCCCACTGCTCGTGCTGCCCAGCGGACAGAACCACGACCAGCCGGTGATGCTGTGGTCGACCACCCGGTTCCAGGACATCGTCAACGGGGGCAGTGGTTTCACCCCACGTCAGCTGGAAGACGCGCGCCGGGTCGCCATGACCTTCCCCGACCAGACCAGCGTCGACTACCTGCGCACGCTGGGCGTGCACAACGTCCTGGTGCTGCGCGACAAGATCGCCGGCACCCCGTGGGAGGTGAGCGTCGACGCACCCGTCGACGGGCTGGGCATCACCCGTGAGGAGATCGGCGACGTCGTCGTCTTCCGTCTCTGAACGCGCGTCGGCTCACGTGGTGGTGGCCACCGGCGTCGGGGTCGGCTCGACGGTCGATCGGCGGCTTCGCCATCGGTCCAGCCAGGAGGCATCGGGGGTGCCGTCGAGCAGGCCGCCGTCCGGGTCGTCGGCGTAGGTGCGGCGTACCGCGTCCTGCTCCGGGTCGAGGATCTCGCGGACGACCAGGACGACCAGGGCGACCACGGCGGCCAGGCGCAGGCTCGCGGCGAACACGAAGACGCCCTCCGGGAAGACCGGCGTGCCGGTCGACGCGCCGAGCAGTTGGCCGTAGAAGGCGATGAAGTAGCAGACCTCGGCGGCCTGCCAGACGAGGAACGCTCCCCACCGGGGCCGGGCGAGCACCACGAGCGGCAGCAGCCAGAGCACGAACTGCTGCGACCAGACCTTGCTGAAGATCAGGAAGGCGGCGACCACCAGGAAGGCGAGTTGGGCGAGGCGGGGGCGGCGCGGTGCCAGCAGCGCCAGTGCGCCGATGCCGAGGCAGGCCAGCCCGAACAGGGCGTACGACAGGTAGTTGAGCGTCGGAATGTTGGCGTCGAGCCACTGGAAGGGTCCGACGCTGGCCGGGTCGCCGAACTTCCCGTCCAGGTAGCGACCGATGTACCAGAACGTGCCCCAGTCGATCGGGCGGGTGGTGTTCAGCTCGAAGAATCGGTCCCAGTTGTCCCGGTACGGAATGGCCGCCGGCAGGTTCACCAGCACCACCGTCACCGCCGCCGTGCCGATGGACAGCAGCGCGGCCCGGATCCGGTTGGCCCGTATCGCGAGCACCAGGATGGGCCCGAGGATGAACAGCGGCCACATCTTGGCCGCACCACCGAGCCCGAGCAACACTCCGGAGAGCGCCACCAGGTGCGTACCCTTCGGGCCCGGTCCGGAGCGTGCCCAGGCCAGCAGGCCCAACGCGGCGAGCCCGATGGCGAGCAGATCCCAGTTGACGGTGGCGGTGAGCAGCAGCGCCGGAGCGAGCGCGAAGAGCGCGGCGTCCCACGGGCGCCGACGGCGCAGCGCCAGGATCACCGCCACGGTGACCACCGCCAGCGCACCGAGCACGAGTGCGTTGAGGTTGTAGAACCACTGACCCTGGTTCATGTCGGGGTTGCCGTCGCCGGCCGAGTGGACCGGCAGCCCGAGCGCCCCCATGAAGTACCCGGTCAGCACCGGATACTCGACCGGGTGGTCCCGGTAGGGCACCGCCCCCTCGTTGAGCCGCTCGGCGTAGTAGAGCGCGAGCACGTCGGTGTAGCAGAAGCGGGTGTACTGCTCGTTGTTCACCCACGCGCCGTCCTGGCAGGGTGACTTCTGCACCCAGTGCAGGGCCAACGTGAGGCAGGTCAGCGCCAGGACGATCCGTACCGCGGTCCAGAACCGGTTCTCCGCGCCGACGGGCCGGTCGCGGGCGACCGCGTGGTCGCCGAGCGGACCACCGATCAGACCGGAAAGCCCCCGGACGAAGCCGTCGGAGCGGGACGGGTGATCGGGGGCACCCGATCCATCGATGCCTGGCGTCGACTTCGTGCTCATGACCGTGCATCCTGCCGTATCCCTTGGGCGGGCAGAAGCCGAAACCCGCCGCTACCCACGGACCGGTTGATCCTCGGTGCCTTCGCGGGGTCGACAGCGGAACGCGTACGCGTCGCCGAACCCGTGCCGAACCTGGTGCCCCCCGCACGCGCGGCCGGTGCCCTACGATCTTCACATCGACCCGACACGATAGGTGTCGGGCCGGTGTCCGTCGTCGTGGCCACGGCACAGGGACGTCATTCGGATCGGCAATGACTACGGCCCGGGCGATCAGCCGGGCGCAAACGGGGATCTCATCGTCGCATCGGGGGACTGCCGTGCCAATCGCACGCTGGTCGCAGACCTGCCAGCCCAGCACCCGCACCGTGACGATCGTCGACCTCGCCGCGCCTGCCCGGAGAACTGCCTGACGGGTCGAGCTGGCTCGATCAGGCCAAGCCTTGAGAGGGGAAACATGAAGGCATCATCCGGCGGCCGGCGATCGGCTTCCCATCGGTGGACCGCACGCCTCCGGACGGTCGCGGTCATGGCGGTCGCCGCACTGATCGGATTTGCGACACCGGCGGCAGCCGCCACCTCGGGCTGCGGGTCCGCCTGTGACCGCAAGGACCCACAGACCTACTACGCCACCGTCGATGGCAAGACCATGCGGTGTTCCTTCATCGACGTCCAGACGCCGTACACGGCCACCTACGTCGAGCTGCGCTACAGCCCGTTCTGCCGGACCGCCTGGGCCCGGCAGACCGGCAGCTTCGGTTGGCTCTCCGGAGTGCTGGTGCAGAGCTACAACACCAACGGCACGCTGCGGATGACGGTCGACGACAGGAACTCGTCGGGCACCTGGTCGATGATGGTGAACGACAAGGGTCTGACCGCTCGCGCGTGCTTCTACCAGTACGACAACGAGTGGGACTACGAAGCCGGGAACCGTCGAATCCTGTACTGCACGGCGCGGTACTAGCCGACCGGTTCCAGCGTGACAACCGCGCCACGGGTGGCCGGAGAACTGTCTCCGGCCACCCGTGGCGTCAGCGGGAGCTACTCCCGACTCGTCGTTCCGGGCCGTAGCAGGCCGCCGCCCCCACCGCCCGGCCCGCCCGGCCCCTGATCACGATCGGGTGGGGTGATCGGGTTGTTTCCACCGTTGTTGCCGCCGTTGTTGCCACCGTTGTTGCCGCCACGGAGTTGGCAGAGCAGGTCGACAGGGTTGCAGTCCTGCTGGTTACCGCCACCCGGCGGGGGCGGCGGAGGCGGCGGCTCCTCACCGTTACCGGCATCCTCGTCGCCAAGTCCGGTCACGTCCGGCAGGTCGGACGGGTCGTAACCCTTCAGCGCCTCTTCCATGAACTGCTTCCACAGCTGCGCCGGCAGGGTGCCACCGCCGATGTTGCTACCGCCACGGTCGACGATGGCCCGCTTCTTCGTGTCGTGGCTACCGATCCAGACCGCGGTGGCGACGTTCTTGTCGTAGCCGACCATCCAGGCGTCCTGGTTCTTGTCGGTGTTGTTGAGCTCCCAGGTGCCGGTCTTACCGGCGACCTCGCGGTTACCCACGCTGGCGTTGTTCTTGCCCGGGATCTCCTTGAGCACCGCGGTGACCTCGTCGGCCACCTCCGGCTTGATCACCTGCTTGGGCGCGAGCTTCTCTCCCGTGCCGCGCACCTTGTCCCACTTGCCGGTTGCCTTGTTCTGCTTCTCCACCATCCGGACGAAGTGCGCCTTGTTGTACTTGCCACTGTTGGCCAGGGTCGCGAGGCCGTTGGCGTGGTCAAGCACAGTGATCGGGTACTGGCCGTAGGCGGCCACCCGGTCGAAGTACTTGGGCGCGAGCTCATCCGGCTTGTTCTTGATCAGGTCGTGCGCCCGCTGCTTGTCGTCCCACATGGTGCGGATGCCGGCCCGACGGGCCATGTCGATGACCTTGTCCGTGCCAATCTGCTCCGCGATGTGGAAGAACGGCACGTTGTACGACAGCACGGTCGTCTGCTGCAGGGTGCAGGACTTGTTACAGCTCTGCCGCACGTCGCGGTTGGCGTTCACGATCGGCTTCTCGAAGCCATCCGGCTTGAACGGGGTGGCGTCCCAGCGGGACTTGACCGAGATGCCGGCGTCGATGGCCGCAGCGAGTGTGTAGACCTTGAACGACGACCCCGGCGGATGGCCACCGACGAGCTTGCCGTTCTGGTCGGTGTTGAGACCCGCGTAGTCGAAGTTCGCGCCACTGTTACCGCCGTAGTAGGCCAGCACGCGTCCGGTCTTCACATCAACCGACACCACCGCTGGCATCAGGTTCTTCGGCTGGTTCGCCAGGAACGTGCCCTTGCGACCGACCTGGGCGATGGACTCCAGCGCCTTCTGCATCTTCGGGTCGATGGTGGTCGTGATCCGGTAGCCACCCTCACGCAGTTCGTCGACGCAGCTGGGCTTGCCCTCGGCACCGTAGTTGGTGCACAGGCCCCACTCCTCCATCTCCTGCCGCACATAGTTGATCACGTTGCCGCGTGGGGAGGCGACGCCGAAGCCGTTGCTCTCCTTCGGCTTCTGGACCTTCGGGTACTCGGTCGGTCGCTCCGGCTTGCCCGGGGCGTTCAGCCAGCCCTCCTCGACCATCCCGTTGATGACGTACTCCCACCGGGACTTCGCGTCGACCTCGTTTGTCTCCGGGTCGAACCCCTTGTGCGTGGCGCTGGCGACGGGCTGCTTGATCAGCGCGGCGAGCACCGCGCCCTGGGCCACCGTCAGCTTCTTCGCACTGGTGTTGAAGTACGTCTGGGCCGCCGCCTCGATGCCGTACGCACCACGACCGAAGTAGATCACGTTGAGGTAGTTCTCCATGATCTCGTCTTTGGTGTAGTTGTCGTTCAGCTTCGAGGCGAGGATCGCCTCCTTCACCTTCCGCGCGTAGCTGTCGTCCTGGAGGTTCTCGTAGGCGTTGCGGGCGTACTGCTGGGTGATGGTCGAGGCACCCTGCTTGTCGCCACCGGAGAGGTTGTTCCAGGCGGCCCGGGCGATGCCCTTGTAGTCGACGCCCGAGTGCCGGTAGAAGTTGCGGTCCTCGGCGGCGGCCACGGCGTCGCGCACATGCTGGGGGATGCTGTCGATGGTGACGAAGGTGCGGTTCTCGTTGCCGAGCCTGGCGACCAGCGTCTTGCCGTCCTTGGCGTAGACGGTGGTGGACAGCGGCAGCGGGATCTCCTTGGGCAGCACCACGTTGGTCGAGTAGTAGGTGAACCCGACCACGCCGATGCCGGCCAGCATGATGAACACCGCGAAGCCGGCGATCAGCATGTTCATCCGCTTGCGCTTGCGGGCGCGGGCCGCCGCACCCGGGTCACGGCCACCGCGGCCGGGCCCGGTCGGTCCACCCGGTCCACCGGGGCCACCCGGTCCGCCAGGGCCGCCGACGCTCGCCCGGGCCACCGCGGCCCGACCACCGACGCCATTCACGGCGGCCGACCCGACGCTCGCCCGACCGGCCGATGCCGCGCCCACGGCGGCGGCGCCGACCGAGGCGCGACCCGGCCCGGCCGGGGACACCGGCACCGAGGCACGGCCCGCGCGGCCCGGTGCGGGCGAGACCGGCACCGAGGCCCGACCGGGACCAGCCGGCGAGACCGGCACCGACGCACGGCCGGGGACGGCTGGCGAGCCCGGCACGGAGGCGCGGCCAGGACCGGCCCGGCCGACCGGGGCCGCGCCGGCGGAACCGCCCCGCGGCGCAACGCTCGCCGAGCCGCCGACCGAGGCACGGCCGCCGACCGAGGCACGGGCCGACGGGCCGGAGGTATCCGGCCCGGTCGACCAGTTGACTCCGCGCGGTTCACCGCCCGGGCGGCGGTACGCGTCGTCCGCCTGCCCCGGGTCGTCCTGGCCTGGAGTCCAGGCCCGGCCGCGCGAGGAGCTGGGATCGCCGTACGAGTTCATTCCTCACACCCTGCCGTCGCGGTGGGGCGCGGTCGCACCGCCACCGGTTTGCCGTGAGTTTTGACACCTGGAAGCACGGCACGGGGGTGCCGTGGTCCCGGCGTCAGATCCGCATCAATCGGACCATTCAGACCTGCAAGCCGTCGGTCGCCCCAGCCGCGTCGCACGCGACCGGGGCCGGCCGATCGAGCTCGAATCACCGTTGCGCCTCTCGCCTTCGCCGGACACCCGTTCCGTCCGCGGTCATGCCGCTCGCCTCACCGTGCTCCGGGTCGCCGTCGGCGACGCCGGTCAGACCGTCCCGCCCGAGCAGGTACTGCTCGACGAGATGGTTCCAGTCACAGCCGAGGCACACCTCCACCACGAAGACCTGGAACTCACGCAGCGTCATCGCCAGCACGGTCAGCTCAGCCACATTACGGGCTTGGCCGGCCGATTGCTTGAGTTCGTCCCCGTAAATGTAATGGACCAGGGTCAGGTTCTCGCTACGGCAGATCGGGCACCGCTCGTCGGTGGACTCGCCGTGGAACCGAGCCGCGTTCTTCAGGTAGGGCGACGCGTCGCACAGGTCATAGGTGCCGACGCGGCCGGCGAGGAGCTCACGCAGCGCCGCTCGCTTTCGGAGCGAGTAGTCGACGACCTGGCGCTGCGTACGCATGCGGGAAAGGGTACGCGGTCTCATCTGACGAGGCGACCACCGTGACGATCCGTGACCGGAGGACATCAGAACGGGGGTTTGCCCAGACTGGAACGAGACGCTACGGTGCGATGTATCGGTCCGATACATCGTGGCGGTTAGCGCTTCACGCACAGGGTAAAGGGAGGGTGGCCGGTGCTCGAACTCGCCATCCTCGGCCTGTTGCAGGAGGCCCCGATGCACGGCTACGAGCTGCGCAAGGAGCTCAGCGCCAAGCTCGGGGCGATCCGCGCCGCCATCAGTTACGGCTCGCTCTATCCGACCCTGCGCCGGCTGCAGGCGGCGGGATGGATCACCGAGGCCGACGAGACACCCGCCACCGCCGAGGAGGTTCCCGCGCTGACCAGCCGACGAGGTCGGGTGGTCTACGAAATCACCGCGGAAGGTAAGGAACGCTTCGCTCAGCTCATCGCACAGACCGGGCCGGAAACCTACGGCGACACCGGCTTCGGTGTGCACTTCGCGTTCTTTTCCCGAACCGACCAGGCGACCCGACTTCGAATCCTGGAAGGTCGCCGCCGCACGATCGAGGAACGTCGCGAGGGACTTCGCGACATGCTGGGCCGCGCGGCCGAGCGCCTCGACGCGTACACCCTGGAGCTGCAGCGCCACGGCCTGGAGGCCTGTGAGCGTGAGGTCCGCTGGCTGGAGGAGCTCATCGCCAACGAGCGCTCCGGCCGTGCCCCGACGGTCCCGGACGACGGGACGGCCGGCGGCCCACGACAAGACAACAGCCCGCCTCCGCCTGGTGAGACCAGGACAGAGCGGCCGTGACAAAGAAGAAGGAGGCACACGCGATGGGCTCCGTCCGCGTCGCCATCGTCGGTGTGGGTAACTGCGCCTCGTCCCTGGTACAGGGCGTCGAGTACTACCGGAATGCCGACCCCAACGACCGCGTCCCGGGTCTCATGCACGTCACCTTCGGCGACTACCACGTCTCTGACGTGCAGTTCGTCGCGGCGTTCGATGTCGACGCCAAGAAGGTGGGCATGGACCTCGCGGAGGCGATCGTCGCCAGCGAGAACAACACCATCAAGCTGTGCGACGTGCCGCCGACCGGCGTCACCGTGCAGCGCGGCCCGACCTTCGACGGGCTCGGCCAGTACTACCGCGAGATCGTCGAGGAGTCGGACGCCACGCCGGTCGACGTGGCCAAGGCGCTGCGCGACGCGCAGGTCGACGTGGTCGTCTCGTACCTGCCGGTCGGCTCGGAGCAGGCCGACAAGTTCTACGCCCAGGCCGCGATCGACGCCGGCTGCGCGTTCGTCAACGCCCTGCCGGTGTTCATCGCCTCCGACCCCGAGTGGGCGCAGAAGTTCACCGACGCGGGCCTGCCGATCGTCGGCGACGACATCAAGAGCCAGGTCGGCGCCACCATCGTGCACCGCGCCCTGGCGAAGCTCTTCGAGGACCGGGGCGTCGAGCTGCTGCGTACGTACCAGCTCAACTTCGGCGGCAACATGGACTTCATGAACATGCTGGAGCGCAACCGGCTGGTCTCGAAGAAGATCTCGAAGACCCAGTCGGTGACGTCCCAGGTGCCGCACGAGATGGCCAAGAGCGACGTGCACATCGGCCCGTCCGACCACGTGCCGTGGCTGGACGACCGCAAGTGGGCGTACATCCGCCTGGAGGGCCGCTCGTTCGGTGACACGCCGCTCAACGCCGAGCTGAAGCTCGAGGTGTGGGACTCGCCGAACTCGGCCGGCGTCATCATCGACGCCGTCCGGGCCGCGAAGATCGCCCTGGACCGGAAGATCGGCGGCCCGATCCTGTCGGCCTCGTCGTACTTCATGAAGTCCCCGCCGGTGCAGTACGCCGACCACGACGCGCACGCCGCCGTCGAGGAGTTCATCGCCGGCGAGATCGAGCGCTGACGCGCCGACCACCAGCAGCACCGGCGAGGGCCGGGTCCGTCCGGACCCGGCCCTCGCCGTCGTCATGCCTACCAGCCACCCGCGCCACTCGCACGGACCGCGCGGTCGAGGGTGGAACGCTAGGCTGAGCGCCGTGCCGTTCACCGACGCCACGCACGCCGCCAGGTCGGGACGCCGGATCGCCGCCGCGCTCGCGGGCGCGTTGCTGACCGCCAGCCTGTCCGCCTGTGCCGTCCCGGGCAGCCGTCCGGCGGCTGAGTCCGGCAGCGATGTCGTGCCGCCCAACCCCCTGCCGTCGGTGGCCGAGGCCAGCTGTACCGCCGCGGCGGCCACACCGCCGCAGGTGGCGACGAAAACCGCGAACCCGCTCGGCGCGTCGACTGCACCGACACCGCTGGGCACCGGACATCCGCTGGCCGACGAGCGGGCGCGCGAGGAGATGCTCCGCCGTCAGCAGGCCGCCAACGACGCCTTCCGGCAGCGCGGCACGCTCGAACCCGCGACGGCTGCCGGTGCCAGTGCCTGTGCCGCCGAGGTGCTCAAGGGCCTGAATCTGCTGACCGCCGGCGGCCGGGACGCACCCGACGAGGCGGCCGTGGAGCGGGTGGTGACCGACACCGGCCTCACCGACGTCACCGTGCGCCCGCCCGGACGCCTCGACCTCGGCCCCGGCGGCGGGCTGATCTTCGCGGGGTGGACCGGCCGGGCATGTGTCTTCGGCAGCGTCCGCAAGGGCGACATCACGGTGGAGATCGGCACTCGGATCGCCGACGGCGGTTGCCTGCCCGCGCCGAGCTGATCAGGACCAGGCGCGTTGCAGGGCCACCCGGGCCTCCAGCTCCAGCAGTTTGACCTTGCGCTCCAGGCCACCACCGAAGCCGACCAGCTTTCCGCCCGCGCCGATGATGCGGTGACACGGCACGATCACCGGGATCGGATTGCGGTTGCAGGCCACTCCGACCGCTCGGGCGGCTCCGGGATCACCGACCCGCCGGGCCACCTGACCGTAGGTGAGGGTCTCGCCGTACGGGATGAGGGTCATCTCCCGCCACACCGCCCGCTCGAAGTCGGAGCCGCGCGGCACGCGCACCGGCACTCCGAAGTCGGTCAGCTCCCCGGCGAAGTACGCGCGCAGTTCCGCCACCGCCCGCCGGGAGGTCTCGTCGGCGGGCTCGGTCGCCCCGTTGCCCACCGGGCCGAAGTGCGCACCGCAGACGCTGTCTCCCTCGGTGGCCACGGAGAACTCCCCGATCGGCGAGTCGAGCACCGTCCAACGCATCTCGCCATTGTCCACCGCTGAACACGGGCCGCAAAGACCGGCGCCCGCCGGAGCGTCCCGGAATCCGGGTTGCTCCGGCGGGCGCCGGAAGAGGTCAGATGCTGGTCAGGCGGCGGAGACGGTGAACTTCTCGCCGTTGCCCAGCCCCAGTTCGAAGGCCGTCCACCTGATCGTCTTGTTCGAGATGAGTTTGCTCGTACCGGACGCACCGGCCGAGACCGCCTGGCCGTCGCTGGCCCGGAAGAAGACGGTTCCGTCGCCGTTGTAGTCCACGAAGTCGAAGGTCTGCCAGAGTCCGAGCGTCGTGCTGCTGGCGATCAGCGGCTTGGTGCCGCTGCTCGCCGCGGTCACGTACCGGCCGTTGGACAGCGCCTTGAGGCCGAAGAAACCGTCGCCCTGCTTGACGATCTGGAACTTCGCCGAGGTGGTGACGCTCGTACTGCTGGCGACCAGCGGGGTGGTGCTGCTGGCAGCCACCACGTACCTGCTGTTGGCCTTGGACCTGATGCTGATCACCGGTGCCGGTGCCTCAAGCGTGAACTTCTCGTTGGTGCCGATGCTGGTCCGGTTCGCCCGGAGCACCGCGGTGCCGGTCGTCGACGCCGTCACGTACTTCCCGTTGGTCTTGGCCTTGAGGCTGACCTTGCCGTCGGTGTGGTTCACGACCGTGAACTTGGCCGGGGTGACGATCGTCTTGTGGCTGGCGATCAGCGGCAGGGTGCCCTTGCTCGGTGCCACCACGTAGCGGCCGGTCTGCTTCGAACGCAGCGCGACCAGGCCATCGCCGGCGTTGACGATGTCGAACCGCTGCGCGGTACCCATGCTCGTACCGTTGTTTACCAGCGCCTTCGTGGTGCTGGCGGCGGTGACGTATCTGCCGTTCGACAGCGCCTTCAAGCCGTACCCGTTGCGGACCGGGGTCACCGAACCCACGGTCAGCAGCCGGTCCATCGAACCCTTGGTGTCGTAGACCACCCCGGCGATGCCGGTGGTGACGATCCGGTCGCGTACCTGCTTCGGCTGCCAGGTGGGGTTGGTGTGCAGCAGCAGGGCCGCCGCGCCCGCCACGTGCGGAGCCGCCATCGAGGTGCCGCTGAATCCGACACCGCCGGTGTTGCTGTCGTGCCGCGCCGAGACGATGCTGACGCCGGGGGCGAACACGTCGACGCACTTGCCGTAGTTCGAGAACCAGGCGCGCATGTCGACCCGGTCGGTCGCGCCCACGGTGATCGCGTCCGGTACCCGGGCCGGCGACGCCTTGCAGGCGTCCATCCAGGCGTTGCCGGCGGCGATCGCGTAGGTGACGCCGGAGTCGATGGACCGCTTCACCGCCTCGTCGATCGACGGGATGGCCGTGACGTCACCCAGGCTCACGTTGGCCACGGCCGGCCTACTGGCATTCGTGGTCACCCAGTTGATGCCGGCGAGGACCTGTTCGGTGGTGCCGTAACCGTCGCAGTCGAGCACCCGTACGCCGACCAGCTTGACGCCCTTGGCCACCCCGTACTTCGCGCCTCCGACGGTGCCGGCGACGTGCGTGCCGTGGCCGTTGCAGTCCCCGTTCGCGCCGGGGGCCGCCTCCGGGTCGATGGCGTCGTAGCCCATGCTGGCTCGTCCGCCGAAGTCCTGGTGCTTGACGTTGATGCCGGTGTCCAGGATGTAGACGGTGACCTTGCTGCCGGTGTTCGGGTACGTGTAGGTCTTGGTCAGCTTCGCGGAGGCCTGGTCCAGGCGGTCGAGGCCCCAGGACGGCGGGCTGGTCTGCGTCGAGTTGGCCGACAGGCGCCGGACCGGCTCGACGTAGGCGACGGCGGGGTCGGCGGCCAGCCGCTCCGCCTGCTGCTGGTTCAGCGCGGCCGAGTAGCCCTTGAGGGCGTTGCCGAACACCAGCCGGACACTGCCGCCGTTGGCGCGGCTCAACGCCGAGGCGGTCGCCCGGACCGAGCTGGAAGTGGCCCCCCGGTCCTTGAGCACGACGATGTAGCGGCCCGGCACGACGCCGGCGCCCGTCTTGCCGATCAGCTCCCGACGAGGTTGGTTGTCGGCCGGGGCTGCCGTCGCGGCACCGCCGGAGACGACGCCGATGAGGGACGAGGCGGTGGCGAGGGCGAGCCCCGCCGCCGCCGAGCGGCGCAGTACGCCACGGCGTTTCACTAGGTGTTACCCCCGTCGGTCGTCGACCGTCCCATGGACGGTCGGACAAACATTGGATCGTCCGGCTCCGGCTGCCGAGCAGCAGCGGACGGCGGACGTGTCAACATCATGAATGGGTACGGAGAGAGCCGCGTCAACCTTTCGGTCGAAACGTAAGCGTCTCGTCGTATCGACCGTCAGGTCTTGCGCATCCGCAGTGGACGAGCGTCGCCGATCAGGCTGCGGTCAGCCGACGATGCCCTCGTCGCGGGCCCAGCGCAGCAGCTCCGCCTCGGCCGTGTCACGATCCAGCGGCCCCCGCTCCAGCCGCAGGTCCTTCAGGTGCTTCCAGGCCCGTCCCACCACCGGCCCGGGCGACACACCGAGCAGCTCCATGATCGCGTTGCCATCGAGGTCGGGTCGGACCCGGGCGAGATCCTCCTCGGCGGCGATCCGGGCGATCCGCTCCTCCAGCGCGTCGTAGTCCGCCGCCAGCTGGGCCGCTTTGCGCCGGTTGCGGGTGGTGCAGTCCGAGCGGGTCAGCTTGTGCAGCCGGGGCAGCAGGTCACCGGCGTCGGTGACGTACCGGCGCACCGCCGAGTCCGTCCATTCGCCCCGGCCGTACCCGTAGAAGCGCAGATGCAGCCCGACCAGCGTGGTCACCTTCGCGGTGACGTCCTTGGGGTAACGCAGCGCCTTCATCCGCACCTTCGTCAACCGGGCGCCGACCACCTCGTGGTGGTGGAAGCTGACCCGCCCGTCCGGGCCGATCGCCTTGGTCGCCGGCTTGCCCACGTCGTGCATCAGCGCGGCCATCCGCAGCACGAAGTCCGGCCCGTCCTCCTCGTACGAGACGGCGTTGCTGACCACCGTGAGGGTGTGCTCGTAGACGTCCTTGTGTTGGGCGTGCTCGTCGATCTCCAGCTTGAGCCCGGTCAACTCCGGCAGGAAGCGCTCGGCCAACCCGGTGTCGACGAGCAGCCGCAGGCCGGCGATCGGGTCGGCGCCACAGAGCAGCTTGGTGAACTCGTCGCGGATCCGCTCGGCGGTGATCCGATCCAGGTCGGTCGCCATCCGGGTCATCGCCGCCCGCACGTCGGGGTGCACCGCGAAGCGCAACTGCGCGGCGAAACGGGCGGCCCGCAGCATGCGCAGTGGGTCGTCGCCGAACGACTCGGCGGGCGTACCCGGGGTACGCACGATCTTCGCGGCCAGGTCGGCCAGCCCGCCGTACGGGTCGGTGAACCGGTGCTCCGGGACGCTCACCGCCATCGCGTTGACGGTGAAGTCCCGCCGTCGCAGGTCTTCTGCCAGGCTCGTGCCGTAGGCGACCACCGGGTTGCGGCTGACCTGGTCGTACGACTCGGCGCGGAAGGTGGTGATCTCCAGTCGCAGGCCACCACGCTGGCAGCCGATGGTGCCGAACTCGCGGCCGGTCTCCCAGATCGCCTCGGCCCAGCCCCGCACGATGTCGAGCGTCTGGTCCGGGTGCGCGTCGGTGCAGAAGTCGAGATCCTCACCGAGCCGGCCGAGTAGGGCATCGCGTACCGAACCACCCACGAGGTGCAGTTCGTGACCGGCGGCGGCGAATCGGCGGCCCAACTCGTCGGCCACCGGGGAGACCCGGAGCAGTTCGGCGACGGCGTTGCGCTGCGCGGCGGTGAGATCGCGGCGGTCGGTGGCGTGGGATGCGGCGGCTTCGGACATCGGATCCGCAGCCTATCGGTCCTGGCCGGCATCCCCTCCGCCGGGCGCGGGTAACGGTCGACGGTTGACTAAGGTCTGTGGCGTGCGGGCCGGTGCCGGCTCCGGCGTACCCCTTGGAGGCACAGATGAGCGGCGGGCTCTACCGCAGCGCGAACGCCCAGCAGGGCGGCGCGCCCGGCGGCCGGCCCGGTGACGGAGCCACGTTCATCTCCGCGGAGCCGCTGAACCAGCCGGCGGCCGAGGCGGTCGCGCCGCCGCAGGAGCAGGTCGCGGAGAGCAGCGTCGCCGCGAACAGCGCGATCATGGCGATCGGCAGCCTGGTCAGCCGGGGTACGGGCTTCCTCCGCAACCTCATGATCGGCGCGGCCCTCGGCAACCTGATCGGCAACGTCTTCACCACCGCCATGTTCCTGCCGCAGCAGGTGTACGAGTTCCTGCTCGGCGGCATCCTGACCAGCGTGCTCATCCCGGTGCTGGTCCGCCGGAGCAAGCTGGACTCCGACCGGGGCCAGGCGTACGCACAGCGGCTGTTGACCCTGGCGGTCGTCGCCCTCGCCGCGACCGTGCTCATCGCGGTGATCGCGGCACCGGTACTGACCAGTCTTTACGCAAGCGGCAAGGACGACAACTACACCGGCTTGGTCACCAAGCTGTCGTACCTGATGCTGCCGATGCTCTTCTTCACCGGCATCAGCGCACTCATCGCGGCCATTCTGAACACCCGGGGTCACTTCGCGGCGCCGATGTGGGCGCCCATTCTGAACAACCTCGTCGCCATCGCCACCTTCGGCACGTACATCGTGGTCTTCGGCGCCCAGGCCCGGCAGCCCGCCGACGTGGGGCTGAACCAGGTCCTCCTGATCGGTGGGGGGACGCTGCTCGGCGTCGCGGTGCAGGCCGCCGGTCTGCTGCCCGCGCTGCGCAAGGTCGGCTTCCGGTGGAAGCTGCGGTTCGACTTCCGGGAACTCGGGCTGCGTGAACTGGCCCGCCTCGGCGGCTGGATGTTCTGCTACGTGGCGGTCAACCAGCTCGGCCTCTTCGTGGTCGTCAACCTGCTCACCCGAGCGGCCGGCGAGGACAACGCCGGCCTGCTGATCTACAACAACGTCTTCCTGCTGCTGATGATGGCGCACGGCATCATCGCTGTCTCGATCATCACGGCACTGATGCCCCGGATGAGCTCCGCCGCGGCCGACGGTCGGTTCCACGACTTCACCAACGACCTGAGCCGGGGTACGCGGACCGTCAGCGCCGTGCTCGCCCCGATCGCGGTCTGCTACGCGGTGCTGGCCACCCCGATCTCGGTGGTGGTCTTCCGCTACGGCGCCTTCAGCGCGGAGAACGCGGTGGCCACGTCGACCGTGCTGCTGGTCGCCGCGATCGGCTTGGTCCCGTTCGCGATCAGTCAGCTGTTCACCTTCGCCTTCTACGCGCTGCCGGACACCCGGATGCCGGCGCTGATCAACATTCCGGTCGTGGCGCTGCGGGTCGGGGTGCAGATCGCGCTCTTCCTGGTCTTCTCGGCGAGCTTCACGGGAGCCGGGATGATGGTCGGCAACACGGTCTCCTACCTGGCCGCCGCCATCGCCTCGGCCTGGCTGCTGCGCCCCCGGGTGGGTCAGATCGGGCTGGGCGCGATCCTGCGGACCCTCGGCCGGGTGACCGTCGCCGCGCTCGGTGCCGCGCTGGTCGGCCTGCTGGTGGTCGCCCTGCTGCCCGGCGGCGACACGCCGACCTGGCCGGCGGCGATGGTGCAGCTGGTGGTGGGCGGCGCGGTCATCGGCGGCACCTACCTCGGCCTGGCGACCGTGTTGCGGATCTCCGAGATCACCGAGGTGGTCGGGATGGTCCGCCGCCGGCTCGGCCGCTGAACCCGTCCGGTCCGGCGTGCACCGAGCGTGACCGAGGATCACCAGGCTGGGGATGTACCTGTGGATAACTCCGCGCGCCGCCGCTCAACTGACGGATCGGCCTGTGGATAACCAACCGGACGGCCGAGCATGCCCGCCCGATGGACGGGGAATCCGGCGCTGCCGAACTCGCCGACGCGACCGGTTCCGCCCCGGCCGGAGCTGGTTGTGGTCAACCTCTAGATTGGCTGGTACATGTACCAGCAACCGGGCCGACAACGGTGCTAACGGGACGAGTCCGCCGACCGCTGACCTCGCCGCCACCGGACGGCGGGAAGATGACATGTCGGGGACCGGGCCATCCCGGGTAAGGTCGCACTCGACGGGTACGGCAGACACCGGCGCGCGGCACCCTGCTGCGACCGGCCGGCCGGTACCAGACGAAGGCGGAGCGGGAAGCAGATGCCCAGCAGCGCGGGTCCATCGATCGACACGATCACCGAGGGAGGACGGGTGACCCAGGTCGGCGAGGGTCAGGACGCGGACGAGACCACTCCGCCGGTCATGACCTTCGGTGCTCCGACGGCCGGTGAGATCCTCGCCGAACGTTACGAACTGGTCGAGCACATCAACAACGACAGCGCCGGCCGGCTGGTCTGGCGTGGGGTCGACGTCGTGCTGCGCCGGCCCGTCGCGGTCGTCATGCGCTACCCGGGCGGCGAGTCCGCCACCGAGATGCTCCAGGCCGCCGTCGCCGCCAGCCGGGTCGTCCACCCCAACCTCGTCGGCGTTTACGACGCCATCGACGAGGCCGAGCGGGCCTACGTGGTACGCGAGTGGGTCGACGGTCAGTCCCTGCGGGACCTGGTCGCGAGCGGGCCGTTGGACGCCGCCCGGGCGACCGCCGTCGGTAACTCCGTCGCCAGCGCCCTGGCGGCCGTGCACGCCACCGGCATGGTGCACGGAAACGTGCACCCCGGCACGGTGATGATCAGCGATGACGGCCGGGTGGTGCTCGCGGACGCCCGCACCGACGGTGACGACAGCCAGGAGAGCGACGTCCGGGCCGTCGGCGGCATCCTCTACTTCGCGATGACCGGCTACTGGCCGCACACCGAGGCGCCGCTGCGCGGTGCCACCGCCGGGCATGGTCGGGCGGCCATTCCCGACGCGGTACGCGATGCCAACGGGGCCGTCGCGGCGCCCCGTCAGGTCCGGGCCGGTGTGCCGGCCTACCTGGACGACCTGACCATGGATCTGCTCGACGCCGAGATCGCCCCGCCCCCGTCGGACGTGCTGACGGCCGAGCTGTCCCGGCTCGACGTGCCCGATGACGACTACCTCGACAACAGCGGCCCGCTGCGGTTCGCCGGCGAGACCGGTGAGGAGCCGTCACCGTTGGCCGCGGCCGGCGGGCGCAAGGTCGCCCTGGGCATCGCCGGCCTGCTGGCGGTCGCTTTGATCGGGCTGCTGATCGGGATCAGCACCCTCGGCGACGGCGACGGGGACCCGCAGACGAACCCGGTCGCGGCACCGACATCGAGCGCGCCGGTGAGCGAGGAGCCGGCCGCGCCGGCGGTCCGGAACCTCAAGATCAGCGACGCCCGGATCATCGACCCGGACAGCAGCAACCGGAGCGAGGTGCGCGACGCCGAGAAGGTCTACGACGGCGATCAGGACGACGGCTGGTCCACCGAGACCTACAACCGCAGCAACTTCGGCAACCTCAAACGGGGCATGGGCGTCTGGATCGACCTCGGCACCGAGCGGACCGTCAAGTCGGTGCAGGTCAACCTCTCCGACCGGGGTGCCTCGGCGGAACTGCTCACCGGCACGACCAACGCCCCGTCGTCCAGTTCGGGCGACGACGAGGTGCTCACGGCGTACCTGAAGAACAAGATCGGGCAGCCCTTCGAGGAACACGACGGCACCACGATGACCTTCGACGGCTTCGACGCCGACAAGAAGTACCGCTACCTGCTGTTCTGGATCACCGAGCTGCCGCCGAACGGTGGCGGCTTCAAGATCGGGGTGCAGGAGATCACGGTCCAGGGTTCATGAGAACTCAGCACGGCGGCTGCCACCGGGTCGGGTGATGGAGGTACGCGACGCCGGACGCGACCACACGGGCGCCGCTTCCGTGGACGACACGGTCAGCGACCTCGATCTGCTGCGCGCCCACGTCGCCGGTGACCGGGACGCCTTCGGCGAGCTGTTCCGCCGGCACCGGGACCGGCTCTGGGCGGTCGCCCTGCGTACGCTCGGCGACCGTGAGGAGGCCGCGGACGCCCTCCAGGACGCGCTGCTGTCCGCCCATCGCGCGGCCGACCGGTTCCGGGGTGACTCGGCGGTCACCACCTGGTTGCACCGGATCGTGGTCAACGCGTGCCTCGATCGGATCCGCCGTCGGCGGGCCCACCCGACGGTCCCGCTGCCCGACGGAGTGCACGGCCCGGAGGACGGTCCGGCCACCGGTGGCGTGGAGCCGGCCGCACCGGTACCCGACCACGACACCGCGATGGTCGTCCGGGACGCTCTGGCCGCGTTGCCGATCGAGCAGCGGGCCGCCCTCGTGCTGGTGGACGTGCAGGGCTACCCGGTCGCCGAGGTCGCGCGGATCCTCGGTGTCGCCGAAGGGACGGTCAAGAGTCGCTGCGCCCGGGGCCGTGCCCGGCTCGCGGTCACGCTCGGCCACCTGCGACCGGGCACCGGGCCGGCGGGCGCTTCCCGCCCGGACGTGCCGGACGTCACCGGCGGGAACCCGAAGGAACCGTCGGGCGTCCGATCGGGGTCGGGGCGGTCCCGACCGACCGCCAACCAGCAGGAGGAAGCGTGAGCGCCGGGGAGTTCAGCGCGGTCGACCACGACCTGCTCGCCGACTACCTCGGCGGCGCGCTGGACGGCACCCCCGAGCACGCCGAGATCGCCCGGCGGGTGGCGCAGGACCCGGCGTGGGCCGACGCCCACGCCCGCCTGGCCCCGGCCGTCGACCGGGTCCGGGCTCAGTTGGCCGGCTGGGGTGAGCCGACGCTGGAGATTCCGCCGGAGATCACCGACCGGATCAGCGCTGTCCTCGCCGCTGCCGATCCACCCGGTGCCGGGACCGCGCCGACGACAGCGGTTGCCGAGCACCCGGAGCGGGCACCAGCCACCGGGGACGGGACTGCCGCCGTCACCGACCCGGGCCTGACGCCGACCGGCGGGAAGGTGACGGTCGTACCGACCCAGCCGCTGGGTGGTCCCCGGCGGCCGGGTGGGCCGCCGCGTCCGGGGCAGGACCGGACCTCGTCGTCGCGTCCGGGGTCGCGACGTCGCCGCTGGGCCCGGGTCGCCGGGCCGGTTGCCCTCGCCACCGCCGCCGTGGTCGGTCTGGGCGCGCTTCAACTGTTCCAACCCGGCCGGGGGGGCGATGTCGCCACCGACACCGCCCTGGACGACCGGGTCGTCAGTCCCGCGGTGCCGCACGCACTTCCGCAGGACTCCGGGGGGCGGCAGGAGACGAAGTCGGCGCCCGAACGTGCCGCCGCAGCGAGCGGTGTTCCCTACCGGGTCGTCGGCTCCCCCCAGCGCAGCGACACCGACTACACGCCGGAGGCGCTGGCCAGCCTGGCGCCGAGCGTCCGGCAGTTCTCCAGCGACGGTGATCCGAAGCTCGGCGCGGAGAACCAGGATCGCCTGGCCGCCCCGGGCGATCTGACCCGGCTCGGCGACCAGACGGCGCTGAGTGCCTGCCTCGCGGAGATCGGTGCGGAGCACGGCGGCGGACCGCTGGTCTTCGACGTCGTCGAGTACGCCCGCTTCCAGGGGATGCCGGCGCTGGTTCTCCAGTTCACCGATGCCTCCGGCACGAGCTGGGCGTGGGTCAGCGGCCCGGAGTGCGGGGTACCCGGGTCCGGCTCGGACGCCCGTTACCGTACGCGGGTAGGGTGATCCTGCGGTCGCCGGACTTTTGACCGTCCACGTGACCTGACCCACCGGGTGACCGGCTCGGGAATTCCCGCTTCGTACGATGACGTTCTGCACATCAGTTGCCGCCGCGTCGGCACTCGGATCGGCATCGGCGGGTACGCCGGTGACGACAGTCAACACGATTGGGAGACGGCAGTGGACGAGGTCCGCAACCTGGTCATCATCGGCTCCGGGCCGGCCGGTTACACGGCGGCGGTCTACGCGGCGCGTGCCAACCTCAAGCCACTGGTGATCGAGGGCGTGCAGTCCGGCGGCGCGCTGATGACCACCACCGAGGTGGAGAACTTCCCCGGTTTCGCCGACGGCATCCTCGGCCCCGAGCTGATGGACAACATGCGTAAGCAGGCCGAGCGGTTCGGCGCCGAGTTCCTGACCGACGACGTCACCCGGGTCGAGCTGACCGACACCGGTCACCCCGGTGCGGTGAGCACCGTCTGGGTCGGCGAGACCGCGTACCGCGCCCGGGCCGTGATCCTCGCCACGGGTTCTGCCTGGCGTCCGCTCGGCGTGCCCGGTGAGCAGGAGTACCTCGGCCACGGCGTCTCCTCCTGCGCCACCTGCGACGGCTTCTTCTTCCGCAACCAGCACATCGTGGTCGTCGGTGGCGGCGACTCGGCCATGGAGGAAGCCAGCTTCCTGACCCGCTTCGCGGACTCGGTGACGATCCTGCACCGCCGGGACACGTTCCGGGCCAGCAAGATCATGGCGGAGCGGGCACTGAGCAACGACAAGATCAAGGTCGAGTGGAACACCGTGGTGGAGGAGGTGCTCGGCGCGGACGGCAAGGTTTCCGGCGTACGGGTACGCAACGTCCACACCGGCGAGGCCAAGGTGCTCGACGTCACCGGCGTGTTCGTGGCGATCGGTCACGACCCACGCAGCGAACTGTTCCGTGGCCAGGTCGAGCTGGACGACGAGGGGTATGTGCAGGTGCAGGCCCCCAGCACCCGGACCAGCATTCCCGGTGTCTTCGCCGCCGGTGACCTGGTCGACCACACGTACCGGCAGGCGATCACCGCGGCCGGGACCGGCTGCGCGGCCGCCCTGGACGCGGAACGCTTCATCGCCACGCTGCCCAAGGGCTGAAGACACAACGCAGGAGGAGGGGTCAACAGTGGGAGCAACGAAGTCGGTCACCGACGCGAGCTTCGCCGCGGACGTACTGAAGTCCGACAAGCCGGTCCTGGTGGATTTCTGGGCCGAGTGGTGCGGGCCGTGCCGCAAGGTGTCGCCGCTGCTGGAGGAGATCGCCGGTGAGATGGGCGACCAGGTCAGCATCGTCAAGCTCAACATCGACGAGAACCCGGAGACCGCCCGGACATACCGGGTGATGTCGGTGCCGACCCTCACCGTGTTCAAGAACGGTGAGCCGGTGCAGTCGATCGCCGGCGCCAAGCCCAAGGGCGAACTGGTCAAGTTGATCGAATCGGCGCTCTGACCCCAGCGACGACCTCACCGTCGACCCCGTGCCGGGCCCACCGGCACGGGGTCGACGCGTTTTTCGCCGCCCGCCACCCGAGCGGATGGCCCAGCGCATAACCTCGAATCGGGGCCGCCGGACGCCGGTGAGCACCTGGTCCCCGCCCACGGCGGGGCCCGGCAGCCACCGACCGTGCAGAGGGGGTCGTGCGTGCGTCCGATCCGTCCCGGTGACCGGGGACCCGCGGTGACCGAGATCCGTGCGGTGTTGACCGGCCTCGACCTGCTGTCGAAGGTGACCGGCCCGCACAGCGACGAGTTCGACCCGGCGACCGAACGGGCGGTCCGCGCGTTCCAGCAGTCGCGGGGGCTCAGTGTCGACGGTCGGGTCGGTGCGGAGACCTGGCGGGCCCTCGACGCCGCCCGGTGGCGGCTGGGTGCCCGCACCCTCTACCACGCGGTGCCGGTGCCGCTCACCGGCGAGGATGTCCGGTCGCTCCAGGAGCGGCTGCTGGAGATGGGGTACGACACCGGGCGGGCCGACGCCATCTACGGCATCCGCACCTCCCGGGCGGTGGCCCAGTTCCAGCGTGAGGTGGGACTGGTCCCGGACGGCACCTGCGGCCCACACACCATGGGTGCCCTGCGCCGGCTGGGCCGCAAGGTGGTCGGCGGCCGGCCGCAGTGGTTGCGCGAGTCCGACGCCATCCGGCAGTCCGGCCCGACCCTGGTCGGTCGGACCGTGGTCATCGACCCGGGCCACGGCGGGACCGACCCGGGCGTGGTGGTGACGGACGGCCCGCTGCGCTGGACCGAGGCGGATCTGATGCACGATCTGGCCAGCCGGCTGGAAGGGCGTCTCGCCGCGGCCGGAGTACGGGTGCAGCTCACCCGAGGCCCGTCGCCGGAGACCTGCCTGCCCGACATCGACCGGGCGCAGCTGGCCAACTCGCTCGGCGCCGACGTGTTCATCTCGTTGCACACCGACGGCCATGCCAATCCGATGGCCGAGGGTGTCGCCACGTACCACTACGGCACCGACAACGGGGTCACGTCGGCGACCGGTGAACGGCTGGCCGGGCTGGTCCAGCGGGAGATCGTGGCGCGTACCGGGCTGCGGGACTGCCGTACCCACGCGAAGGCGTGGGACCTGCTCCGGATCACCCGGATGCCGGCGGTGCGGGTCGAGGTCGGCTACCTCACCTCGCCGGCCGACCGGGAACGGCTGATCGCTCCTCGGTTCCGGGACAAACTCGTCGAGTCGATGGTGGCCGCGGTCCAGCGGATGTACCTGCCGATCGAACGCGACGTGCCGACCGGCTCGATCGACGTCAGCGAGCTGCGGGCGGCGGTCGCCGCCGGCACCGTGGTGGACTGAGCGGCCGTCCGGGCTTGGCGCGGAAATCCGGCCAGGTACCCGGTGCCGTCGACGCCGGCCGGTCAGCCGGTCGTGGAGCGGGTGGCCGGTGTCGGTCGGACCGGACGCAGCAACGTCTCCGGGCTCATCGAGCCGAGCAGCTTCTCCAGCGCGTACTCGACGTCGGACTTCCAGCTCAACGCCGTCCGCAGCTCGAGCCGTAGCCGGGGGAACCGCGGATGCGGGCGAACCGTCTTGAAGCCCACCGAGAGGAAGAAGTCGGCAGGTGCCACGCACGCTCCGCCCGGATCGGCGGAGTCACCGAACTTCGCGTCGCCGAACGCCTCGATCGCCTTGATCCCGCGCTTGGTCAGATCGCGGGCCACCCCCTGCACCAGCATCCGACCGAGACCGCCGCCGACGAACGCGGGCACCACGTTCGCGGTCATCAGCAGCGCCGCGTCGGCGGAGACCGGAGACGTCGGAAAGGCCATCGACCGGGGCACGTAGGCCGGCGGAGCGTACATGACGAATCCGGCCGGCATCCCGTCGACGTAGATCAGCTTGCCGCAGGAACCCCATTCGAGCAGAGTCTGCGAGACCCACGCCTCCTTCTCCAGGCCAGGGTCGCCAGCGGCGCAGGCGCGGTCCGCGGAAACCGGATCAAGCTCCCAGTACACACACTGGCGGCAGGGCCGGGGCAGATCCTCCAGGGTGTCCAGGGTCAGGCTGACCAGACGTCGCGACATTGGCGCTTCCCCACACTAGGCTCGGAGGTGGGACCGGCCCGGACGGCACCGCCGCCGCAGCGGCCCGAATGGCACCGCCGCCCCAGCGGCCCGAATGGCACCGCCGTGTTCCTGCCCCCGACGAGCGATCGTACGCCGCCGGTCGGCGACTGGGGAGAGTAAGCGTGAACGTGCACCTCAGGGGTGCCGGCTCCGGGTCCGGGATGTGGACGCACGAATAATCAGGGGCGCATAGGGGTGTGCAAGGCGGCTACGATCGACATTCGGCGCGCCGTACGCCATGGTCGCCGGTGTCCTGGGTATCCGGGACCGGAGCCGTCCGAGCAGCCACCGAGGTGATGTGATGACCGGCACGACACTCGACGACTACACCGACCGGTACGCCCGCCGGGTGCGGGGCATGACGGCGTCGGAGATCAGGGCCCTGTTCGCCGTCGCCAGTCGACCGGAGGTCGTCTCCCTCGCCGGTGGCGCGCCGTACATCGCCGCACTGCCGCTGGACGCCGTCGGTGAGATGCTCGGCCGGCTCGGTGCCGAGCACGGCAGCACCACGCTGCAGTACGGCATCGGTCAGGGCACCCTGGAGCTGCGGGAGCGGATCTGCGAGGTGATGGCCCTCTCCGGCATCGACGCCGCCTGCGGTGCCTCCCCGGAGGACGTGGTGGTGACCGTCGGTGGGCAGCAGGCGCTCGACCTGGTGGCCCGTCTCTTCCTGGACCCGGGTGACGTGGTGCTCGCCGAGGGGCCGACCTACGTCGGCGCACTCGGGGTGTTCCAGGCCGCCCAGGCGCAGGTCGTGCACGTGCCGATGGACGACGACGGGTTGATTCCGGCCGCACTGGAGCTCGCCATCGCGGAGCAGGCCCGGGCCGGACGGCGGGTCAAGTTCCTCTACACCATCCCCACCTTCCAGAACCCGACCGGCGTGACGCTCACTGAGCAGCGGCGGGAACAGGTTCTCGACATCTGCGAGCGCGCCGGACTGCTGGTGGTCGAGGACGACCCGTACGGCCAGTTGGGCTTCGAGAGCGAGGCACCCGCGCCGTTGCGGGCGCGGCGGCGGGACGGGGTCTTCTACCTCAGCACCTTCTCCAAGACGTTCGCGCCGGGGCTGCGGGTCGGCTGGATCCTCGCGCCACACGCGGTGCGTGACAAGCTGGTGATCGCCAGCGAGGCACAGATCCTTTGTCCCAGCGCGTACGCGCAGGCCGCCGTCAGCACGTACCTCGGCACCATGCCCTGGCGCGAGCAGCTGAAGGTCTACCGGGAGGTCTACCGGGAGCGACGGGACGCGATGCTCACGGCACTTGAGGACCTGATGCCGGCCGGCACCCGCTGGACCGTGCCCGGCGGCGGGCTGTTCGTCTGGGCCACGCTGCCCGACGGGCTGGATTCTAAGGCGATGATGCCCCGGGCCATCGCCGCCCGTGTCGCGTACGTGCCCGGCACCGGTTTCTACGCCGACGGCAACGGCAATGGTCACATGCGGCTGAACTTCTCGTTCCCGCCACCGGAGCGGATCCGGGAGGGCGTGCGCCGGTTGGCCAGCGTGATGGAGCAGGACATCGCCATGCGTCGGGTGTTCGGTGCGGTGGGCGGGGCCGGCGCCCGGCGAGGCAGGACCGGCTGGGACGCGCCAGGACCAGACTTGGCATGATGCCCGGCATGGGTGTCACCGCTGCCGAAGAACCCGCCGTGTCGGGCCCCGAGACCACCGATCTCCACGTGCTCGTGCTCGCCGGTGGCCTGTCGTACGAGCGTGACGTGTCGCTGCGCTCGGGCCGTCGGGTGCTCGACGCGCTACGCGCCGTCGGGATGCAGGCCGAACTGCGCGACGCCGACGTCGCCCTGCTGCCGGCCCTGATCGCTGATCCGCCCGACGCGGTGGTGATCGCCCTGCACGGCGCCACCGGCGAGGACGGCTCGCTGCGTGGGGTGCTGGATCTGTGCGGCGTGCCGTACGTCGGCTGTGACGCCCGGGCTTCCCGCCTCGCCTGGGACAAGCCGTCGGCCAAGGCCGTGCTCCGGGAGGCCGGCATCGCCACTCCCGACTGGGTCGCCCTGCCACACGACCGGTTCAGCGAACTCGGCGCGGTGGCCGTGCTGGACCGCATCGTCGATCGGTTGGGGCTGCCGCTCATGGTGAAGCCGGCCCAGGGCGGTTCCGGACTGGGCGCCGCCGTGGTCCGGGATGCGGCGTCGCTGCCGGCTGCCATGGTGGGTTGTTTCGCGTACGACTCGACGGCGCTCGTCGAGCGGTACGTTCCCGGCATGGACGTG
Source organism: Verrucosispora sp. WMMC514 (assembly GCF_027497295.1). Taxonomy (NCBI): domain Bacteria; kingdom Bacillati; phylum Actinomycetota; class Actinomycetes; order Micromonosporales; family Micromonosporaceae; genus Micromonospora; species Verrucosispora sp. WMMC514. Next base: position 2,605,789 of record NZ_CP114906.1, read on the forward strand.
GCCGTCTCCGTCGTCGACCTCGGCGACGGCCCGCAGGCGCTACCGGCGGTGGAGATCGTGCCCCGTAACGGGGTGTACGACTACGCGGCCCGTTACACCGCGGGCCGGACGACCTGGCACACCCCGGCCCGCCTCGAGCCGACGGTCGCCGAGTCGGTGGCCCAGGTCGCCCTGGCCGCCCACACCGCCCTCGGCCTGCGTGACCTCAGTCGGGTCGACCTGATCGTCGACTCGACCGGTCAGCCACACGTGCTCGAGGTCAACGTCTCGCCGGGCATGACCGAGACGTCGCTGTTGCCGCTCGCGGTGCAGGCCGCCGGTCTCGACTTCGGCGGCATGATCGGCAACCTGGTAGCCCGCGCCGCGGCCCGCTGATTTCCCTACCGAGCACGACGCCCACCGGGTGACCTCGCGTCCCGCCACGGACGGGTCGTCGCCACTCGACTGCGGTGTCGAGGCGGTGGGGGCGTCGTCGGATCGGGGCGGTCGCGGGTGCCGCAGTTGCCGATCCGGCGGCGTCCTCCAGCCGTCGGATGGCTGGCGGACCTCGGTCATATCCGGATGCCGGGCCTGCCTCAGTGCGGCCCGGTCCCTCCGGTCCTATCGCTGCCCGCCCCCCGAGGCCGGCTTACCGGACGACGTCCGGGTCTCCGCCTGAGTGTGCTCCGCCTCCGGCGCCCCTTCTCTGCGCACGCTGCCAGCTTCTGCGGCGCTCTCCGCGTCTGCGGCGCTCTCGGCGCCTGAGTCGGTCTCCGTGCCCGAGGTGCCCTCCGTGCCCGCAGTGCTCTCGGTGGCGGCGGTGCTCTCGGTGTCTGCGGTGGTGTCGAGCTGCGAGACGTCGTCGACGTCTTCGGTGCTCGACAGCGGGACTGTGGTCTCGGGAACCGTCGTTCGCTCGGGGCGAGCCGTCTCGGCCGCGTCCGCTCTCGGCTCGCGCTGCGGTGCCGCGTCGACCGCCTCAGGGGCCGAGTCGCTCGCCGGGACCGCGATCGGCGCGTCTGGCGACTCCGCGCTGACACCGACGCCCGGAGTGTCAGGTGGTTCGGCCGTCTCTCCGATGGCGTCCAGCAGCGACCCTCCCTCTGCCGGCTTCGTCTCGGGCGGCGCGGCCGACTGCGCCGCCAGACTGGACGGTGCCTGCCACTGGATGCGGGGTGGTTCGGCCAGTGGCCGTCCACCGAACTCGGCCAGCCAGGCCGCGACGAGCGCGAGATTCTCCCGCCACTGCTCCTCGGAGATCGGCGGCAGGATCGAATCCCAGAGCGAGAGGAAGGTGCCACGGAGTTGCAGCCGACCGTACGGCCGGGCGAGAAACCACATGTGGAGGTGGGCGGACCCGTCGCCCCACCGGTTGACGTGCACGCGAGCCACCCCGTCCAGCGACCGGATGGCCCGTTCGAGCCGTACCGTCATCACGCCCAACTCGGCGGCGAGCAGGTTCGGTAGGTCGCCGAGGTCGAGGTGCGACCGCGACTCCAGAATGAGAACCATGGGCAGGCCGGTGGGTCGATCCATGGCCCGCACGCGCCATCGTTCACCGACCCAGATGTAGGCCTCGTCGGGAGCCTGGCAGGCAGTGCATTCTCGGTGAGCCTCACCCTTGCGAGGTGGCTCGACCGAGACCGGGTCGGCGAGTGGCTTGACCCGGAGGTCGCCCTCGAAGGGGAAGGACGGCCACTGGGTGAAGTCCGGAACTGAGGGAGGGGTGTCGTGCACGACGCTGACCCTAACCGAGTCTGGGACCACTGTCCCTACCCGAATCGGGTTCGACTCTCTCTGGAGCGTTCGAATGAACGGACCGCACCACCGTGCAGTTCTCCCCAGAGTTATCCACAGGCGGCCGGGTAGCGGCTTGCCTGCCGGTGTCCCGGTTCGACAAGGGGTTTCGGCCTGTGTTTCACGTGAAACGGCTCGCGCCTGTGGACAACCGGTGTGGATAACAATGACGTCCCGCCCGCCCGCGTGGCCGACCGTGGGTGTGCCGAAAATCGGTCGAACACCGTGCCACTCACCCGCGCCGGCGCCGCTGTTTCACGTGAAACAGTGGCGCGCCCGTTCGGTAGGGTGTGCCGCTTCCGGGCGCACTCATGACCATCCCGCCGCGCAGCGATCGGTTCCGGGACCTGTGTCTGCACCGGGCGCCCGCCGTTGAATGACCACTCGGCTCCCGGCACCCTCCGCACCGCCCTGTGCGCCACCGGCGGACCTCGGTCACCACTCAGCCGGACCCGTAGCAACTCCAGCCGATTCCGACGCCCCGGCGGGTTCGGGGCGGTAACCGGGTGGGGTTTCACGTGAAACGGCTCCGGCCCGGCTGGACGCTCGCACCACTGAACAACGAGGCGTCCCAGCGGAGTGTCACGGTCACGGCCTGCCCGACCGGGCATCCTCCTGAGCCATGGGCCCCGAACTGGCCGCCGGCACTCTCCTGAGCCATGGACTCCAACTGGCCTCCGCACCGTTCGAGCCGACCGAGCGTCGACAGCGTGAGCCCGTCGCCCAACTTGTGCGGGCACTCGCCTGGCCGCCGGTGTCGGGTCGATCCCCGCCTGTCCGCTCGTCCCCGCCAGCCCGTCTCCCCGTATTCCGGCGGATCTTCCGCAGGGGCGCCGCCCGTCTAGCCGGTGTCCGCCGGGCCGTCCCTTTCCCGGTGAGTCGCCGTCGTCTGGCCGCCGGCTTCCCGCCGATCACCCGGCCCGGGCGCCCATGCGCCTCAGCCCTGTCCCGACCCATCGCCGGATCACCTGCGGCTCGTCCGCCCTCGGTTCGACGCCTACCCGCTCGCAACGTTCCCGGTGTGGCGGCCGCCCGCGACGACTCCAAGCGAGGACGACAGCCCTTGTCCGCCAGCGAGCCGGCACCAAGCAGCGGTCCCGGCGACCCCGTGCTCGATGGCAGCCGGATCCCGGAGAACCGCCGCGTGCATCTCGGCCCGATGCCGGACCCCCGCTGCCGGTCACAGCTCGCGCCGTAGCTCCGGTCCAAGGGCCCGGCACGCCGTAGGTCGGAAAGTGCCGGCGACTGAGGCTGCGCCCTCCCGTTCCCCCGGGAACCGGATCAGGGCCCCGGCGCCGGCGCGCCGGCCCCAGCGGCAACCGCCACGCCGCCGCCGGAGGAGGAGCGCCGCGGTTCGTCGACCTGCCTACGCAGGCTGGCCGGTATCCGGTGCGGCGCCAGGTATGTTCCAGCCGTGGGTGGCGGGACCGCACGGCGACCGGCGGCTACCTTGGACAGGCACCAATCCCGTGGGTCGTCGGCCGGGATCGGTCGCTAACCACCGGACTGAACGCGCCGTCCCGTCCGGCCGCGCGACCGATCTGGGCCGTCGAGCGGCGGGGCACCGAGCAGTTGACGGCCCACTGCGGCAGGGCCGGCACTGCGTGCTGCGGCTGCCTGTACGACAAGGCCGCCTCGTCAGGTACGTGACGAGGCGGCCTTGTCGATTCGTTGATCAGTCTTCCGACTCTTCGCGCTCAACCCCGATGATGCCGACGATTCGCTCCAGGTCGTCGACGGTCGCGAACTCGATCGTGATCTTGCCCTTGCTCCGCCCGATGTCCACCTTCACCCGGGTGTCGAACCGGTCGGAGAGACGGTCGGCGAGGTCGGTGAGCGCCGGCGCGTGTGGCTTCGGGCGGCGCTTCGTCGACTCCTTCTTGCCCGGCCCGTCGTTGAGGGTGAGCGCGACGATCTCCTCTGTCGCTCGGACCGACAGGCCTTCGGCGACGATCCGAAGTGCCAGCTGTTCCTGGGTCTCCGGATCCTCCAGGCTCAGCAGCGCCCGGGCGTGCCCGGCGGACAGGACACCGGCGGCGACGCGGCGCTGTACCGGGGCCGGCAGGTTCATCAGCCGGATGGTGTTGGAGATCTGCGGCCGACTGCGACCGATGCGCCGGGCGAGTTCCTCGTGGGTGGCCCCGAACTCCTCCAGCAGCTGCTGGTAGGCGGCCGCCTCCTCCAGCGGGTTGAGGTTCGCCCGGTGGATGTTCTCCAGCAGCGCGTCCCGCAGCATCGCGTCGTCTCGGGTGTCGCGCACGATCGCCGGGATGTGCTCCCGGCCGACCGCCTGGGCGGCTCGCCACCGGCGCTCGCCCATGACGAGCTCGAACTTCTCGCCGTCGAGTTGCCGCACCACGATCGGCTGGAGAAAGCCCACCTCCTGGATGGAGGTCTTCAACTCCTCCAGGGCCTCCTCGTCGAAGACCTGGCGGGGCTGCTTCGGGTTGGGCACGATCGAGTCGACCGGGATCTCGGCGAAGCGGGCGCCGGGCACCGGGCTCAGCGTCGCCTCAGGTTCGATCGGCGGGGCCGACACCGGCAGCACGGTCGGCGCCGCAACCGCCGTCGACCCACCGGTTCCCCCGGTCAGGGTGCCAGCGCCAGCGTCCGGCGCCGGCCCGGTCGGAATGAGCGCCCCCAGGCCCCGCCCCAGACCGCCCCGTGGACGGTTCTTCATGCCACGCCTCCCAGCGCCTCGTACGCACTACGCATTCCGGCTCACCGGCTCCTTGACGCCCCGCTCGGCGATCTCCTGCGCGGCCTCGAAGTAGCTCGTCGCCCCCCGCGAACCGGGATCGTAGGTCATCACCGACTGGCCGTAGCTGGGCGCCTCGGAGACCCGCACGTTACGCGGGATCACCGCCTGGAGCACCTTGTCCCCGAAGTGGTTCCGGACGTCCTGCTCGACCGCGTCGGCGAGCCGGGTACGGCGGTCGTACATGGTGAGCAGGATCGTGGAGACCTCAAGCCGCGGGTTGAGGTGCTGACGAACCAGGTTGATGTTGTTGATGAGCTGGTTGAGCCCTTCGAGCGCGTAGTACTCACACTGGATAGGTATGAGCACCTCCTGCGCGGCCACCAACGCGTTGACGGTCAACAGGCCGAGCGACGGCGGGCAGTCGATGAACACGTAGTCGAAGTGCCCCGGGTAGGCGGTGATGGCGCGGTCCAACCGCGACTCGCGGGCCACCACGGAGACCAGCTCGATCTCGGCACCGGCGAGATCGATGGTGGCCGGCACACACCAGAGGTTGGGAATGCCCTCCACCGCCTGGGTCACATCCTCCAGCGGCACACTGTTGATCAGGCAGTCGTAGACGTCGGGCACGCCGGTGTGGTGTGGCACGTTCAGCCCGGTCGAGGCGTTGCCCTGCGGGTCGAGGTCGACCACGAGCACCCGGTTGCCGTGCAGGGCCAGCGCCACCGCGAGGTTGACCGTGGTGGTGGTCTTACCCACGCCGCCCTTCTGGTTCGCGACGCACATGACCCGGGTCCGGTCGGGCCGAGGCATGGTCACCTCGCCACTGGGATTCAGGATCTGCACGGCGCGCATCGCCTCCATAGCCAACGGTGGGTCATCCTCTTCGCGCGTCGGGGTTTCACGTGAAACGTACGCGGCCTCGGTCGCGGCAGTTGCGTAGGAACCGTCCGCAGGTGCGGGCGTGTCGGAAGCCGGTCGAGGATCCGGCACCATCGCGGATGGCGGGGGTTGTGCTGCCGCCGCCTCGAACCGTGCGGAGGCGGAGGCGTTCCGACGAATCGGGATCACCCGCGCGTCAGGGGACGCGTTGACCGGGCGACCACTCGCGTCCGCCCCGTCGCGTCCGTCGCCGGCCCCCGACCACGGAACACCCGACGTCGGCGCATTCCGACCGGGTTCGGGTGGGCTCTGCGACACCTCGGAGGGCCGCCAGTTCGGATATTCGGTTTCACGTGAAACAGGGTCATCCGGTGACCCGGTCACTCGCGGATCGTCGTACCTGCCGTCGTCATGCACCTGTCATCCCTGCCCGCTTCGGATGGTCGGTCCGCACCCGTCAACCGGGCCACTCGCGTGCTCTCCGCAGAGGTACCGCCCGGCGGGAGCGGTCGGGCCCCGGAGGGAGATCCATCGCCGCCCGCTCCACACTATCGACGCGCGGTCAGCCTACGGCGCACGGGCGCGGCCGGTCCACGTCGGGTTCGGTAACTCGCCGCTCGCGCGCTGCCCGGGGACCGGCCACGGCCGCCTCGAAAATCCCGGTCCGCACGAGGTGGCCGGCGTGCCGACGCAGGTCAGCCGCACGAACGACGAGCCGAAGTCAGCCGGCACCAGAGGTCGGGTCCCGGCCCGGCTCACCGTCGACGCGAGCGAGACTTTCTCGACGAGGCACGGGCCGCCGGACCGACGGCCCGTTCCCGGACGATCTCGACCACCGTGGTCGGCGGATCCACCACGCCCTCACCACATCGGTGCAACACGGGTCGACCGCCGCCGAGGCGGTGCACCGCCTCCGCGTGCTCGGCGATCTCCTCCGCCGCGGAGACACCCTTCAGGGCGAGCAGCCGACCACCCACCCTGGTCAGCGGAAGGCACCAACTCGCCAGCCGGTCCAGTGGCGCCACCGCCCGGGCGGTGACCACCTCGCCCGGCACGGCGTCCGCCCTCCCGACGGCCTCCTCGGCCCGGCCGCGAAACACCCGCACCGAGTCGGTCAGTCCGAGCGCCTCCACCGCCTCCTCCAGGAAGGCGGTACGGCGAGCCAGCGGCTCGATGAGGGTCACCGCCAGGTCGGGCCGGGCGATGGCGAGCACCAGACCGGGCAGCCCGGCACCCGATCCCACGTCCAGCACGCTGGCATGCGGCGGAACAAGCTCGGCCACCGTCGCGCAGTTCAGCAGGTGACGATCCCAGATCCGGGGTGCCTCGCGAGGACCGATCAGCCCGCGCACCACGCCGTCGGTCGCGAGCAGCTCGGCGTACCCGGCCGCGACATCGAGGCGTACGCCGAAGAGCCGGCGAGCTGCCTCGGCCAGCTCGGGCGGTAGCACGGCCGTGGTGGGCTGGGGCGGGACAGCCGGCGGCCCGGGCGGCGTACCACCCGGGCCGAAGGCGGCACTGCCGCTGGCGTGCTGTTGAGTCACCCGTCAGTCCACGGGACGGACGACGATGCGCCGGCTGGGCTCGACGCCCTCGGACTCGCTCTCCACCCCGTCGATCGCGTTGACCACGTCGTGAACGCACTTGCGCTCGAAGGCCGACATCGGCTCCAGCCGCACCGGCTCCCCGTGCTCCTTGACCTTCTCGACGGCGTTGCGGGCGACCGCCGCCAGTTCCTTACGCCGGTTGGCGCGGTACCCGCCCACGTCGAGCAGCAGGCGGCTCGGTGCGCCGGTCTGCCGGAACACCGCGAGCCGGGCCAGTTCCTGAAGTGCCTCCAGGGTGGCGCCGCGCTGGCCGACGAGGTTCTGCAGGCGCCCGCCGACGACCTCGACCACCGGGCGACCGCCCGACACGAGTTCGTCGATGTCGCCGTCGTAGTCGAGGATGTCGAGCAGCCCCTCCACGTAGTCGGCCGCGATCTCACTCTGCCGGAACAGGTCGCTCTCGCCGGCGGCCTTGCTCGGTGCCGCTTCGGCGTCGGTCTCCTCCGGCTCGCCCCCGACCGGAGCCGCCGCGGTCGGCTCCTCGTCGTCCAGGGGCTGGTCGGCGCGGGGGATGCTGGTGTCGGTCACGGTGTCATCTCCGTACTCGCTCGGCCGGACCTCGGGTCCGCTGGTTTCCCGCGGCCGGCGGGACGTCGCCGGTGCCCGCGGGCACGTCTGTAGGGGCAGTCTCGCCCGTCCACCACCGCACGGGTGGCGCTTCGCGCACCGGCGCCGGCCACCCGGCGGCCGCACGGCGCGCAACGGGCCGCCACCGGTCTCCCGGCGGCGGCCCGGACGATTCAGCCCTGCCGCTTGGCGGGGCGGCCCTTCTTCGGGTTGACCGGCTTGGCACCCGGCTTCGGGCCGGCGATCTTCGGCGCGGCCGGAGGCGGCGGTGCCGCGGCCGGCTTGCTCCGCCCGAACAGCCCGCTGGTCTTCGCCGGCTGTGCTCCGTTACGCGCCGAGGTGCCCGGCTTTGCGCTGGTCGCGGTCACCGGCGGCGGGAACTTGCGCAGCACCCACTGCTGCTGCCCGAGCGTGAACAGGTTGTTGGTGACCCAGTAGATGATCACGCCGATCGGGAAGATGGCGCCGGAAACCAGCAGGGACAGCGGGATGCCGTAGAGCATCAGGCGCTGGATCATGCGCTGCTGCGGGTCCTCGGCCCAACCCGTCTTGAGAATCATCTGACGGCTGGTGAGGTAGGTGGTACCCATCATCACCAGCACCAGGACACCGGCCATGATCTTCACGACGGTGCCGTTGGCACCGAGCTGCGCCAGCTCCGCCGCCGTCGAGCCGAACTTGCTGGCGATCGGGGCGGTGAACAGGGTCGCGTCCGAGGCACTGTTGAACTGGTCGACCGTCCAGCCGTAGATGTCCTTGTTGTTCTTCGACGGATCCGGGTTCAGGCGACGCAGCACGTGGAAGAGGCCGAGGAAGACCGGGATCTGGAGGAACATCGGAAGGCAGCCCATGAGCGGGTTGGCCTTTTCCTTCCGGTAGAGCTCCATCATCTCCTTCTGGAGCGTCTCCCGGTCACCCTTGTGCTTCTCCTGTAGCGCCTTGACCTGCGGCTGGAGCGCCTGCATCGCCCGCTGCGACTTGATCTGCTTGACGAAGACCGGGAACAGGATGACCCGGACCGTGACCACCAGGAAGATGATGGCGAGGATCCATGCCCAGTTGGTGCCGAGGACCGCGCCGTCCGGGATGCCGATGGCGTCCCAGGCCGAGTGCCAGGCCAGCAGGATCCACGAGATCGCGTAGTAGATCCAGTCGAGACTCAATTCTCAGGCTCCAGTCACGTCGGCAGGTCGGCGGCCGCCCGGCTCCGGAACCGGGTCGTATCCGCCAGGATGGAATGGGTGACAGCGCGACAGCCGCCGGACCGTCAGACCGGCTCCCCGGAGCGCACCGTGCCGGGCCACGGCCTCCAGGGCGTAGGCGCTGCACGACGGGTAGAACCGACAGCGGGCCGGCAACGCCGGGCTTATCCACCGACGGTACGCGATGATGGGCAGGGTCAGCACCCGGGCACCGGGCGTAGCCGGGCCGAACGGCCGCTGCTCGGCGCTCATCGGGGCCGCCGTGTCCGGCCGGACCGGGCGGCGTCGAGCGCCGCCTCCAGGTCCGCGCCGAGTCGCTGGTAGGTGGCGTCGGCCGCAGCCGGCAGGGCGCGTACCACGAGGGTGCTTCCGGCCGGCAGGTCGACGAGGCGTTCGCGGGTCAGATGCCGCAACCGGCGGCGCACCCGGTTGCGGACCACCGCCGGTCCGACCGCCTTGGAAACCACGAAGCCGGCGCGGGACACCGGCGTGGAGTCTGCCTCCGCGCCGTCCCGCGCCGGCTTCGGCGCTGCGTTGTCGGATCCGGTTGTGCCCGGCACGGTCAGATGGACGACCAGGGCACCCCGACCGGCTCGCCGACCACCACGAACCGCTGCGGCGAAGTCGCTGCTGCGCCGCAGTCGTTGGGCGGCCGCCAGCACGACGTCACGTCCTCCGGAGCGGACCTGACCGGCCTCAGGCCGACAGGCGGGCGCGGCCCTTGGCGCGACGGGTCGAGATGATGGCGCGGCCGGCCCGGGTGCGCATGCGCAGCCGGAAGCCGTGGGTCTTCGCGCGCCGGCGGTTGTTCGGCTGGTAGGTGCGCTTGCTCACGTCAGGCTCTCCGTTGTCGGACGCCCCGGACGAGTGGATCGCCGGGTCGTGGTGGTCCGGGCCGCCGCTGCGGCAGCCCCGATCGGTGCTGCCCGGCGGTGCGTGACCTCGGTTGTGCGGTGCGCGACCGCGGGCAGCGAGCACCCATCACCCTAGCAGAGGGCGTGAGAGCAGCCCCTCCAGCCTAGGCCGGGGGGCAATCAGCGTCAAACCCGGTCACGGCGGCGGTGAGCTGCGACGGAAGACGACCGATGCGGCGGTTTTCACGAATGCCGACAGGGGCGACCCGCGCTGGCGGTTGAAGACGCGGCGACAACGCTGTTACCGTGCCCGATTGCGGTCAGCGTCGGAGTTTCGCCGATGTCGCCGGCAGGCAAGACCGGACACGGTGGTGAATCGTTCGGCACGGTGAACCCCGCTTCAGTGCCCGGCCACGGCAGGGGGCAGGTCCGACCCGCGATCGGCGGGCGGCCACAATCGGTCGGTACACAGGCTGTGGATAACTTGTGGAGAACGACCGGGTGCGGCGATCGGGTGGGTGGCGTCATCTCGCCCGCCGGTATCGGGCCACCGGAAGACGGCGGCGTCCGGGAGCAGAGGCGAGGGGGTGGCACGACGGTGGCCGGTACGACCGACCTTGCCGCGGTGTGGACGGCGACGACCGACGAACTCGCTGACGAGATCATTTCCGCGCAGCAGCGGGCATACCTGCGGCTGACCCGCCTGCGCGCGATCGTCGAGGACACCGTCCTGCTCTCCGTGCCGGACGCCTTCACCCGCGACGTGATCGAGTCCCGGCTGCGCCCGGCCATCACCGAGGCGTTGACCCGCCGGCTGGGCCGACCGGTCCAGGTCGCCGTCACCGTCCGGGTACCGGAGGACGGCCGTGCCACCGGCACCGTCTACCGCAGCACTCCCGAATCGAACTCGATGGACCACGGTCCCGGCGAGAACGACCGGTCGACCGGTCCCGACAGCGGACGGCAGCTCCCACTGATTCCCGAGCAGCCGCACCCGGGCCGGTTCGACCGGCCGGCACCGTCGGACGCACCGCCCGTCGAGGACGATTCCCGTACCGCGGGCTCCGGCGGGCAGGAGAGCCTCTTCGGCGCCGGGTTCGGCGAGCCCGTTCCGCCGGCGGAGAGCACCGGACGGCGGGCGTCGGAGCGGTTGGGCTTCGTCGATCAGGGTGGGCACCTGGACCGAGCCACCACCGGCCCGCGCGGCTTCGCGCCCCGCTACGGCGACGACTCCGGCGTCTCGCCCCGCGACCAGCACGTGATCCGGGCCATACCAACCGACGGCGCCACCGACAGCGGGCCCGGCCGCGGCGGTGCGGATCACCGGCCGGTCGGCCGGGACGATCGGCGGCTGCCGACCGGCGCGGACAGTGGCGGCAACCGTCTCAACCCGAAGTACATGTTCGAGACGTTCGTCATCGGGTCGTCCAACCGCTTCGCGCACGCCGCCTCCGTGGCGGTGGCCGAGTCACCGGCGAAGGCGTACAACCCGCTGTTCATCTACGGCAGCTCGGGACTGGGCAAGACCCACCTGCTGCACGCCATCGGCCACTACGCCACCACGCTGGGCAACGCCCGCTCGGTCCGGTACGTCTCCACCGAGGAATTCACGAACGACTTCATCAACTCGCTGCGGGACGACAAGACCAGCGCCTTCCAACGCCGCTACCGCGACGTCGACATCCTGCTGATCGACGACATCCAGTTCCTGGAGAACCGCGAGCGGACCCAGGAGGAGTTCTTCCACACGTTCAACACCCTGCACAACGCCAACAAGCAGATCGTGATCACCTCAGATCGCTCGCCCAAGCAGCTGGCGACGCTGGAGGACCGGCTACGGACCCGGTTCGAGTGGGGCCTGCTCGCCGACATCCAGCCACCGGACCTGGAGACACGGATCGCGATCCTGCAGAAGAAGGCCGCGCAGGAGCGCCTCTTCGCCCCGCCGGACGTGCTGGAGTTCATCGCCTCCCGGGTGTCGAACTCGATCCGGGAACTGGAGGGGGCGCTGATCCGGGTCACCGCGTTCGCCAGCCTGACCCGGTCGAGCGTGGAGCTGTCGCTGGCCGAGGAGGTGCTCCGGGACTTCATCCCGGACGGCGCCGGGCCGGAGATCACCGCCGACCAGATCATGGTCTCCACCGCCGACTACTTCGGGGTCAGCCTGGAGGACCTGCGCGGGCACTCCCGGTCGCGGGTGCTGGTGAACGCCCGCCAGGTCGCCATGTACCTGTGTCGCGAGCTGACCGACCTGTCGCTGCCCCGGATCGGCCAGGCCTTCGGTGGGCGCGACCACACCACCGTGATGCACGCCGACCGCAAGATCCGCCAACAGATGGCCGAACGGCGCTCGCTCTACAACCAGATCGCCGAGCTGACCAACCGGATCAAGCAGAACACCTGAGGGGTACGCCCCCGCACGATCACGGTGAGGGTCCGGCCGATCACGGTCGGGCCCTTTCTCGCGCTCACCGGGTTGACCCTCGACGAGGTGTAGGCCACACGATCGAAGTCGTGTCCACACCGCGCGCCACTCGTTGTCCACAGCTTGTTGTCCACCGCCGGTGGATGAACACACCCCGTCAACAACCAGTTACCCACAGCCTGTGGAGAAACCCTGGGGACAACGCTGTGGACCGCTGTGGACGCCTGGGGACAACGACCGCCGTTGTCCACCACCGGCCCACCGCCTGTGGGGAAGCTGTTGAAGGTTCTGGGGATGACGGCGGACGAGACGCGCGCGGCGATCCACAGGTCTGGGGAGAAAGTCGGTGGATTACCGGTGGACAACCGGTGGACGACGGTGGACAACCGTGTGCACGAGGGCCGCCTGTGGATCGCCAGGCGGGTTTCACCCCCGCTCATCCACAGCGAACCCACCTGTGGAGAACGCACCTGACCTGCCCATACTCGGGTTCTCCACAGTTTGCACAGGTGCGATGAAGACGATGAGTTATCTCTTCTGAAAGAACAAAAACCAATCATCACCGTTGGACTTCCTGTGGATCGGTCGACAGCTGCCGGACAGACCCGTCGGCAGCGACACGATCCACGGGGTCGGGCACACAGCCGATACCCTCGCGCCCTAAGGTGCGAGGGGTACCCGCACGCCAGGCGGGTCGGTGGGCAGCGTCCGGCATGAGAGAGTTGACGACGTCGACGTCGACGCGGAGGCATTGATGAAGTTCCGAGTGGAGCGCGACGCGCTCGCCGAAGCCGTGGCCTGGACCGCCAAGAGCCTGCCCAACCGGCCGTCCGTACCGGTGCTGGCCGGGGTGTTGCTGCGGGTCACCGAGGGCAGCCTGCAGGTCTCCGGCTTCGACTACGAGGTCAGTAGCCAGGTGACCGTGGAGGTGCAGGGCGACGCCGACGGCGCCGCGCTGGTCTCCGGGCGGCTGCTCGCCGAGATCACCAAGGCGCTACCCGCCAAGCCCGTCGACATCGCCGCCGTCGGCGCGCATCTCGAACTGGTCTGTGGCAGCGCCCGGTTCACCCTGCCCACCATGCCGGTGGAGGACTACCCCACCCTGCCCGAGATGCCCGCCAGCGCCGGCACCATCGACGCGGCGGCGTTCGCCGCCGCGGTGGCACAGGTGGCGGTCGCCGCGAGCCGCGACGAGACGCTGCCGATGATGACCGGCGTACGCATCGAACTGTCCGGCGGCAATCTGGCCATGCTCGCCACCGACCGGTACCGGCTGGCGCTGCGCGAGATGGAGTGGAACCCCGACGACCCGGAGATCAGCCTCAACGCGTTGGTCCCCGCCCGGACGCTCAACGACACCGCCAAGACCCTCGGCCCCCTCGGCGGCCAGGTAGTCCTGGCCCTGTCCCAGGGCGCCGCCGGCGAAGGCATGATCGGTTTCTCCGGTGGCACCCGACGGACCACCAGCCGGCTGCTCGACGGCGCCAACTACCCGCCGGTCCGCTCGCTCTTCCCGGCCAGCCACAACGCCGCCGCCCAGGTGCCGGTCAGCACCCTCATCGAGGTGGTCAAGCGGGTCGCCCTGGTCGCCGAACGCGCCACCCCCGTGCTGCTCAGCTTCAGCGCCGACGGGCTGGTGGTGGAGGCCGGCGGCACCGAGGAGGCCCGGGCCAGCGAGGCCATGGAGGCCAGCTTCACCGGCGAACCGTTGACCATCGGGTTCAACCCGCAGTACCTCATCGACGGGTTGTCCAACCTCGGCACCCAGTTCGCCGTGCTGCACTTCGTCGACGCCTTCAAGCCCGCGGTGATTTCCCCCGCCGGTGAGGATGGCGAGCTCATCGGTGGGTACCGGTACCTCATCATGCCGATCCGCGTGTCCCGCTGACCGGCAGAGTCAACCGCACCCACGAAAGGTCACCAGAGATGCAGCTCGGCCTGGTAGGACTCGGCCGGATGGGCGGCAACATGCGCGAACGGCTGCGCACCGCCGGTCACGAGGTGGTCGGTCTCGACCACAACCTGGAGCGCAGCGATGTCGCCAGCATGGCTGAACTGGCCGAGAAGCTGGACGCACCCCGCGCGGTGTGGGTGATGGTGCCCGCCGCCGTCACCGACGCCACCATCGACGAGGTGGCCGCCGTGCTGGACGAGGGCGACCTCATCATCGACGGCGGCAACTCGCGGTTCAGCGAGGACGCACCCCGGGCGGAGCGGCTGCACGAACGCGGCATCGGCTACGTCGACGTGGGCGTCTCCGGCGGGGTGTGGGGCCGGCAGAACGGCTACGGCCTGATGGTCGGCGGCGCGCAGGACCACGTCGACCGGCTAATGCCGATCTTCGACGCGCTCAAGCCCGACGGCGAGTACGGCTTCGTGCACGCCGGTCCGGTCGGCGCCGGTCACTACGCCAAGATGGTGCACAACGGCATCGAGTACGGCCTGATGCACGCCTACGCCGAGGGCTACGAGCTGATGGCCGCCTCCGAGCTGGTCACGAACGTGCCCGGTGTGATCAAGTCCTGGCGCGAGGGCACCGTCGTCCGCTCCTGGCTGCTGGACCTGCTCGACCGGGCCCTCGACGAGGACCCCGAGCTGACCCAGCTCAGCGACTACACCGAGGACACCGGCGAGGGGCGCTGGACGGTGGACGAGGCGGTCCGGCTCGCCGTGCCGCTGAACGTCATCACCGCCTCGCTGTTCGCCCGCTTCTCCTCCCGGCAGGAGGACTCTCCAGCGCTCAAGGCCGTCTCCGCGCTGCGGCAGCAGTTCGGTGGGCACGCCGTACGCAAGCCCTGACCGGCACCGCGGCCCCGTGTACGTCCGCCGGCTCGAACTCGTCGACTTCCGCTCCTACGAGCGGATCGACGTCGACCTCGAACCGGGCCCGAACGTCCTGATCGGCGCCAACGGCGTCGGCAAGACGAACCTGGTCGAGGCGCTCGGCTACGTCGCGACCCTCGACTCCCACCGCGTCGCCACCGACGCCCCGCTGGTGCGGATGGGCGCCGCCGCCGCGGTGATCCGCTGCGCGGTGGTGCACGACGGCCGCGAACTCCTGGTGGAGCTGGAGATCGTCCCGGGCAAGGCCAACCGGGCCCGCCTCGGCCGCTCCCCGGCCCGTCGGGCCCGCGACGTGCTGGGCGCGCTACGGCTGGTCCTCTTCGCCCCGGAGGACCTCGAACTGGTCCGGGGCGACCCGGCGGAACGCCGCCGCTACCTCGACGACCTGCTGGTGCTGCGCCAACCCCGCTACGCCGGGGTGCGCGCCGACTACGAACGGGTGGTCAAACAACGCAACGCGCTGCTGCGTACCGCGTACCTCGCCCGCAAGACCGGCGGAACGCGGGGCGGCGACCTGTCCACCCTCGCCGTCTGGGACACCCACCTGGCCCGGCACGGCGCCGAGCTGCTCGCCGGGCGGCTGGAACTGGTCGCCGCCCTCGCGCCCCACGTGACCAAGGCGTACGACGCGGTGGCCGCCGGCCGGGGCGCGGCGGGAATCAGCTACCGGCCCTCGGTCGACCTCGTCGAACCCACCACCGACCGGGACGCCCTCGCAGCGGTGCTCACCAGCGCGTTGGCGGAGTCCCGTCCCGCCGAGATCGAACGTGGCACCACCCTGGTCGGCCCGCACCGCGACGACCTCACCCTCACCCTCGGCCCGCTGCCGGCCAAGGGCTACGCCAGCCACGGCGAATCCTGGTCGTACGCGCTCGCGCTGCGGCTGGCCGGCTACGACCTGCTGCGCGACGACGGCATCGAGCCGGTCCTGGTACTCGACGACGTCTTCGCCGAACTGGACGCCGGCCGGCGGGACCGGCTCGCCGAACTCGTCGGCGGCGCCAGTCAACTGCTGGTGACCTGCGCGGTCGCCGACGACGTGCCAGCCGCCCTGCGGGGCGCCCGGTACGAGGTGACGGAGGGGGCGATACGCCGTGCCGACTGAACCACCGCAGCCGGACAGCGCGCCCCAGGGGCAGCCGCGTGGGTCGGCCGCACGACGCGGTGCGCGTACCGCGGGCAAGGGCGGCACCGGCGACGGCGGCCGAACCGACAAGCCCGCCGGCCGCCCGACGGAGCCGGCAGCCGCAGCGCCCACGGCGGCGTCCGGCGACACCGTGCCGGCGACCGACGGCGGCGAGGGTGTCACCGGACCGCAACTGGCCCGCGCGGTGCTGGACGCGGCGAAGGCGCGGCGCGAAGCCGCCGGCCGTCCCCGGCGGCGCGGCGCGACCGGCGCCGGCGACGGTGAGCGCCGGCTGCGCGGCTACTCCGGCCCCGGCCCGGACCCCCGCGATCCGCAACCCCTCGGTGCCGTGCTCAACCGGCTGGTGAAGGCCCGGGGCTGGCAACAGCCGGCCGCCGAAGCCACCGTCTTCGGTGCCTGGGAACGGGTGGTCGGCGCGGAGGTCGCCCAACACAGCCGGCCGGTGAAGCTGGAGAACGGCGAACTGACCGTCGAGGCCCGCTCCACGGCCTGGGCGACGCAGCTACGGCTGCTCGCCGGCTCGCTGTTGCAGCAGATCGCCCGCGAGGTCGGCCACAACGTGGTTCGCAAACTGCACATCCACGGCCCGGCAGCCCCCTCATGGTCACGTGGCCCGCGCCGGGTACGCGGCCGGGGCCCCCGCGACACCTACGGCTGACGGCCGCCCCACCCGGTACGGGCGACCGCTACGACTGCGCCGCCCGGCGAGGTGCCGCCGACTCGGCGTAGATGGCGAAGCCGTTGTCGGCGCAGCGTCGGTAGAAGGCGGCGAGCACGCTCAGCTCCGCGCAGGTGAAGGTCCACTGGGGCGCGGCACCACTGTCGTCGCGCAGCGCGTCCAACCGGCTGTCCAGCCACCGCAGCTGCTGCTCGGCCAGGCGACCGTCGGCCAGCAGCGACCGCAGCACCGTACCCACCGACTCGAAGGTGACCGCCTCACCGTGCGGACGGTGCGCGGCGACGAAGCGTTCGATGCCGCCCGCGATCCAACCGCACCCGTCCGGGTCGATCACCGGATCCTCGTCCTCGGCGGCGGCGTCTGTGGCGTACAGCACACCATCGAGTCCGAGGATCAGATCCACCACCTCGGTGTACGCGGTGGCCCGGACCGTGCCTGTCTTCGCGATCAGCTCGGCGAGCGCGGCGGTCGGCGCCGAGATTCCCGGCACCTCGACGATGTCGCCGAAGTCGACGAACTCGGCCGGTGCGACCGGGTCGTAGAAGCGGCCGGTCCGCGGCCACTGAACCGCGACGTTGTCCAGCCCCATCTGGTGTCACCTCTCAAGGCACGGGCGAGTGGATCGGGTCGATCGTCCGGTTCCAACGGTGAAAGATCAAGGCCGCTCCGGCAACCCGAGGGCCGAGGATCGCCCGTCCCGGGTCGTACCGCGCATTACCGCCCACCGCTCACCGTCGCACCCGGCAGCGCCGTCACGCGACAGATCCGTTGATCATGCCATGGCGTGTAGGGGGAGTCGCGGACAGCGCGATTCGGCCCGCTACGGAGATCTGAGCCGCTGCGAAGGGGTGCCGAGTAGTGGTTCTATCGCCCGCGCACAGTAAGATTGGCGTGAGACGAAGACCCGGTGCGGAGTGACGGGTCACGGGTCCGGTGCGGGCCCGCGATCATCCGTCCGACTCGGGTCGAGCCGATCGCGATCCGCGGGCGACCGCGGCGACCGGCGCGTTCGGCCCGTACCCCGGATGTCCCCGGTGCCGGTCCGCGTGCCGCCGTCGTGTCCGTCCGCCGAACCCGCGTTCGACGTGCCCCGTGGCGCGCCGGGCGCGAGAAAGTGGCCGAGGGTGGCAGCGCAGGAAAATCAGCAGTACGGCGCCGAGTCGATCACCGTTCTCGAAGGGCTGGAGGCGGTCCGCAAGCGGCCCGGTATGTACATCGGGTCCACCGGCGAACGCGGTCTGCACCACCTCGTGTGGGAGGTCGTCGACAACGCGGTGGACGAGGCGCTGGCCGGCTACTGCGACACCATCGACGTGGTGCTGCTCGCCGACGGCGGCGTCCGGGTCACCGACAACGGCCGGGGCTTCCCGGTCGACCTGCACCCCAAGCTCAAGAAGCCGGGTGTCGAGGTGGCCCTGACCGTCCTGCACGCGGGCGGCAAGTTCGACGGCAAGGCGTACGCGGTCTCCGGCGGCCTGCACGGCGTCGGCGTCAGCGTGGTCAACGCCCTCTCCACCAGAATGGCGGTGGAGATCCACAAGGACGGCTTCGTGTGGCGGCAGCAGTACCACCACTCCAAGCCGACCGCCCTGGAGAAGGGCGAGTCGACCGACCGCACCGGCTCGGCGGTCTCGTTCTGGCCCGACCCGGACGTCTTCGAGACCGTCGACTTCGATCTCCAGACGATCTACCGCCGGCTCCAGGAGATGGCGTTCCTGACCCGTGGCCTCACCATCCACCTGCTGGACGAGCGGGTCGCGGAGGGCGAGGAGGGCAAGCTCCGCGAGGTCACCTTCAAGTACGACGGCGGCATCGCCGACTTCGTCCGGCACCTCAACGCCTCGAAGACCCCGATCCACAAGACGGTGATCGAGTACGGTGCCGAGGAAGAGGGCATGTCGCTCGAGATCGCCATGCAGTGGAACGAGTCGTACGGCGAGTCGGTCTACACCTTCGCCAACAACATCAACACCCACGAGGGCGGCACCCACGAGGAGGGCTTCCGGGCCGCGTTGACAAGCGTCGTCAACCGCTACGGTGCGGACAAGAAGCTGCTCAAGGGCGACGAGAAGCTCTCCGGCGAGGACATCCGTGAGGGCCTCGCCGCGATCATCTCGGTCAAGCTGACCAACCCGCAGTTCGAGGGCCAGACCAAGACCAAGCTCGGCAACACGCCGGTCAAGAGCTTTGTCCAGCGGGTCTGCAACGACCGGCTGGTCGACTGGCTGGACCGCAACCCCGCCGAAGCGAAGATCATAATCACCAAGGCCTCCCAGGCCGCCCGCGCCCGGATCGCCGCCCAACAGGCCCGCAAGCTGGCCCGACGCAAGTCGCTGCTGGAATCCGGCTCGATGCCGGGCAAGCTGGCCGACTGCCAGTCCACCGACCCGCGCGAGTCCGAGGTGTTCATCGTCGAGGGTGACTCGGCCGGCGGCTCGGCCAAGCAGGGACGCGACCCCCGCACCCAGGCGATCCTGCCGATCCGCGGCAAGATCCTGAACGTGGAGAAGGCCCGGATCGACCGGGTGCTGAAGAACAACGAGGTGCAGGCGCTGATCACCGCGCTCGGCACCGGCATCCACGACGACTTCGACATCGAGAAGCTGCGGTACCACAAGATCGTGCTGATGGCCGACGCCGACGTCGACGGCCAGCACATCCAGACGCTGCTGCTCACCCTGCTGTTCCGCTTCATGCGCCCACTTGTGGAACTGGGCCACGTCTACCTGGCCGCCCCGCCGCTCTACAAGATCAAGTGGAACCGGAAGGGCGACGACGCGCAGTACGCGTACTCCGACCGGGAACGCGACGGGCTGATCGCGCTGCGCCAACAGAAGAAGGCGAGCGCCAAGCCGGACGACATCCAGCGGTTCAAGGGTCTCGGCGAGATGAACTACCCGGAGCTGTGGGAGACCACGATGAACCCGGCCACCCGTACGCTGCGCCAGGTCACCCTGGACGACGCGGCAACCGCCGACGAGCTGTTCAGCGTGCTGATGGGCGAGGACGTGGAGGCGCGCCGCTCGTTCATCCAGCGCAACGCCAAGGACGTGCGCTTCCTGGACATCTGACGGACGCCGCACCGGGCCGGAGCGTTCCGGCCCGGTACGGGTCCACAGAGTTATCCACAGCTTGGCCGGTATCCACAGCCGTTATCCACAGCGCAAAAGCGACACTCAGTCTGATAAGGGTTAACAGTGACCGATTCCCCCGAGTCCACACCTGACACGCCCGAGGTCCCCGAGCCGCTGGCCGCCGTCGTCTCGCGCGACCGGATCGAGCCGGTCGGGCTCGAGGTGGAGATGCAGCGCTCGTACCTCGACTACGCGATGAGCGTCATCGTCGGGCGGGCGCTGCCGGACGTCCGGGACGGGCTCAAGCCGGTCCACCGCAAGATCCTGTACGCCATGTTCGACTCCGGCTACCGGCCGGACCGGGGCTACGTGAAGTGCTCCCGGGTCGTCGGCGACGTGATGGGCCAGTTCCACCCGCACGGCGACTCACCCATCTACGACGCGCTGGTCCGGATGGCTCAGCCCTGGTCGCTGCGCTACCCCCTGGTCGACGGCAACGGCAACTTCGGCTCGCCCGGAAATGATCCGGCCGCGGCCATGAGGTATTGCGTTACGGCAGATTCCCGTATTCGTACCGCAATGGGAAGCGTGCGGATCGGGGACGTGGTGCCGGGCGCCGCGTCGAGCAGCGAGACCGACATCGAGCTCAAGGTCCGCGACCGCAACGGCGACCTGGTCCACGCCTCGAAGTTCTTCCACTCCGGCGAGCACCCGACGCTGCGGCTGCGCACCCGCGAGGGGTACGAGCTGACCGGCACCCACAACCACCCGGTGCTCTGCCTGGTGGACGTGGCCGGCGTGCCGACCCTGCTCTGGAAGCTGCTCGCCGAGATCGCCCCCGGTGATCGGGTGGTGCTTCAGCGCAGCGTGCCGGACGAGATCGGCTACCCGATGCTGGAACACGTCGAGGCCGCCGTCCTCGCGGGTGCTTATGTCAGTGAGGGCTGGACATCTGCTGATCGCGTCGGCTTCGACAACTGCGATCGGGAGTTCTTTGTCCGCGTCCTGGCGGCTTACGACCTCGCCGTGGGTAATCGACGTTGGGTCGGAACCGAAACGACCATCACCGGCAAGACGCTGCACAAGCTACGCGGCTGGATTTCCGACTTTTCGGGATCGATCCTCGGTGAGTTGGTTGGCGCGCGCAGCGCTGACAAGTTCGTGCCGGAGTTCGTCTGGCAGGGGCCGGCGGCCATCAAGCGGGCCTTCCTCCAGGCGATCTTCGAGGGCGACGGCTCGTCCTCGCTGCTGCCGCGCCACACCATCCAGATCTCGTACTCCACCCGCAGCGAGCGGCTCGCCCGCGAGGTGCAGCAGTTGCTGCTGGAGTTCGGCGTGATCAGCCGGCAGTGCCGGTACGACAGCGGCGAGATCAAGGTCGTCGTCACCAACCGCCGGGACGCACGGATCTTCGCCGCCCAGGTCGGCTTCCTGGGTCGCAAGCAGGCCAAGCTGGAGTCCGAACTGGCCTCGGTGCCGGCGAGCAGCACCGCCCTCTCCAGCGACCACGTGCCGTTGGTCGGCGACTTCATCCGTGAGCACGGCGCCAGCCGGTGGACCGAGCGGGACTGGCTGCGCCGGCACAACGTGGACCGGGTCGAGCGGTGGGAGCGGGACCGCGACGAGATCGCCGCGCGGATCACCAACGTCGAGGTGCTCGACGTGGTCGAGCCGCTTGTCGACGGGCGTTTCTACTACGCCGAGGTGGCCGAGGTAGCGGACGCCGGTGTGCAGCCGGTCTACAGCATCCGGGTCGACACCGACGATCACTCGTTCGTCTCCGACGGGTTCGTCAGCCACAACACCGAGTGCAAGCTCGACCCGCTGGCGATGGAGATGCTGCGGGACATCGACGAGGACACCGTCGACCTGCAGGACAACTACGACGGCCGGGCCAAGGAGCCCACCATCCTGCCGTCGCGGATCCCGAACCTGCTGGTCAACGGTTCCGAGGGCATCGCGGTCGGCATGGCCACCAAGATTCCGCCGCACAATCTGCGCGAGATCGGCGCGGCGGTGCAGTGGTGCCTGGAGAACCCGGAGGCCGACGAGGCCACCACCCTCGAAGCCCTGCTGGAGATCGTCAAGGGCCCGGACTTCCCCACCCACGGTCTGATCGTCGGGCAGTCGGGGATCCAGGACGCGTACCGCACGGGTCGTGGTTCGATCCGGATGCGGGCCGTGGTCGAGGTTGAGGAGGACAAGCGGGGTCGGCCGGCGCTCGTGGTCAGCGAGCTGCCGTACCAGGTGAACCCGGACAACCTGGCCGAGCGGATGGCGGAGCTGATCAAGGAGGGCAAGCTCGGCGGGATCGCCGACATCCGCGACGAGTCCTCGGGGCGTACCGGCATGCGGATCGTCCTGGTGCTCAAGCGCGACGCGGTCGCCAAGGTGGTGCTGAACAACCTCTACAAGCACACCCAGCTGCAGGAAACCTTCGGCGCCAACATGCTGGCGCTTGTCGACGGGGTGCCGCGCACGCTGAACCTGGCGAAGTTCATCCGCTACTACGTCGAGCACCAGATCGAGGTGATCCGGCGGCGGACGGCGTTCCGGCTGCGTAAGGCGGAGGAGCGGGCGCACATCCTGCGCGGTCTGGCCAAGGCGCTGGACGCGCTCGACGAGGTGATCGCCCTGATCCGGCGCTCGCCGACGGTGGAGGACGCCCGGCAGGGTCTGATCCGGCTGCTGGAGATCGACGAGATCCAGGCCACCGCGATCCTGGACATGCAGCTGCGCCGGCTCGCCGCGCTGGAGCGGCAGAAGCTCCTCGACGAGTTGGCCAAGCTGGAGGTCGAGATCGCCGACCTCAAGGACATTCTGGCCAAGCCGGAGCGGCAGCGTCGGATCGTCTCGGAGGAGCTGGGGGAGATCGTCGCCAAGTGGGGCGACGAGCGACGCACCAAGATCATTCCGTTCGACGGCGAGGTCTCGATGGAGGACCTCATCGCGCGGGAGGACGTGGTCGTCACGATCACCCGGACCGGGTACGCCAAGCGAACCAAGGTTGATCTTTACCGCTCGCAGCGGCGGGGTGGCAAGGGGGTCAGTGGTGCCTCGCTGCGGCAGGACGACATCGTCAGCCACTTCTTCGTCTGCTCGACGCACGACTGGATGCTGTTCTTCACGAACAAGGGGCGGGTGTACCGGGCCAAGGCGTACGAGCTTCCGGAGGCCAGTAGGGTGGCCAAGGGGCAGCACGTGGCCAACCTGCTCGCCTTCCAACCGGACGAGCAGATCGCACAGATCATCGAGATCCCGAATTACCAGGTGGCTCCCTACCTGGTCCTGGCGACGAAGAACGGCCTGGTGAAGAAGACGCGGCTTGAGGAGTTCGACTCCAACCGGTCCGGCGGCATCATCGCGATCAACCTGCGCGATGAGGACGAGCTGGTCGGTGCTGCGCTCGTCGGCCCCGCCGACGACCTGCTGCTGGTCTCCAAGAACGCCCAGGCGATCCGGTTCAACGCCACGGACGAGGCACTACGCCCGATGGGTCGGGCCACCTCCGGCGTGATCGGCATGCGCTTCAGCGAGGAAGATGAACTGTTGGCCATGGAGGTCGTCCGGGAGGGTCTGGACGTTCTCGTGGCCACGAACGGCGGGTACGCGAAACGTACCCCGATCGAGGAATACCCGGTGCAGGGCCGGGGAGGTAAGGGTGTGCTGACTGCGAAGATCACCGAGCGACGCGGTGGTCTGGTCGGCGCTGTCGTGATCGACCCGGACGATGAGCTGTTCGCTATCACCAGCAACGGTGGCGTCATCCGGACTCCGGTGAAGCCTGTACGCCGTACGCGTGACCGGAACACAATGGGGGTCAAGCTGATGGACCTTCCGGACGGCGTGACTATCGTGGCGATTGCTCGAAATGCCGACGAGCCTGACGAACAGGACTAGTTGAATGACGGAGACACAGGCGAAGTCGGGGAACGCGGGGACCTCGGCCAACCCGGTCGACGAGGAGGCCGCGAAGAGCGGCACGCCAACGACCGGCCGCGCGGCCGTGGGCCGGGCCACCGTCCCTGCCGACGCGCCTGCCCCGAAATTCACCCGGGCTCCCGGTATGGCCCCACCGCCCGACAAGCCGACAGACGCGTCGGAGGGCGACGCCACCGAGGCGAAGTCGGCCGAGGGGGGTAGCGCCACGGAGGCCACCACGACATCCGTCGGTAAGCCTTCCCCCACCCCGTCGGCGACCGCCTCGGCGGGCAAGCCCGCCGTGGGCACCACCGGGGTGCTGCCGGCGGCCAGCACCGGCACGACCGGCACCCAACCCCGGGTGACCGGGGTCGGTCCGAAGCCGGACGCCACCCGGCCGTTCGGGCTCGGCCGACCAACCAACGGTGGTGGACTGCCGCCGGGGGTCAGCTCCGCGGTGGGTGCCGCGCGGGTCGGTGAGGCGGTACGCGCGGCGCGTACCTCGGTCAGCTCGGCCGCCTCGCGCGGGCCGCGCCGGGCCCGGCTGAACCTCAAGCGGATCGACCCGTGGTCGGTGATGAAGTTCGCCTTCGCGGTGTCGGTGGTGCTGTTCATCGTCATCGTCGTGGCGACCTCGGTGCTGTACCTGGCGTTGGACGCGATGGGCGTGTTCAGCAGCGTGAACGACAGCCTCGGTGACCTGGTCAACGCGGGTGGTGGGCAGAGCACGGAGGGCTTCCAGATCACCGCGCGTGGTGTGATCTTCAGTTCGGCGTTGATCGGCCTGGTGAACGTCGTGCTTTTCACCGCGCTGGCCACCCTCGGCGCGTTCGTCTACAACGTCTGCGCCGACCTGGTCGGCGGCATCGAGCTGACCCTCGCCGAGCGGGACTGACACGATCGTCGACGCCGGCCCGCACCGCCCTCGACGGCGGTGCGGGCCGGCGCTTCCGTACCCGTGGCGCCGGCTCTGCCGGTGCGGACGCCGCGTACCGACGTCTCCGGCGGCCAGGTCCGCACGGGGTCGGTGGCGGGGTCCGACGCGAGATGCCGCATGCGGGGTGCGCGGCGGCCGGGATCGCGCGGGATGCCGCATCGGCGGGAGGGGTCCGCCGGGGGTCGTGCGCACCGTTAACCCGGTGTACCGGGTCCTGCTGCTCGGGTAGGTTCAGGGGGCGGCGTGGGGTGGCTGGCAGGCGTGGCCCCGATTTGGGGGGCGCTGGGCGGATGGGTTAACCTTGCTCGTCGCTACGCGGGGCTATAGCTCAGTCGGTTAGAGCGCAGAGCTGATAACTCTGAGGTCGCTGGTTCGATTCCAGCTAGCCCCACCGCACATGGTCCGACGGCACGTCGAGCGTGAGGGGCAGCCCCGATGTTCAAGAAGCTGTTGATCCTGGTCGGTGTCGTCGGCGTGGCCGCGGTGGTGGCCAAGAAGGTCAAGGAAGCCAACGACGAGCGCGCCCTCTGGCACGAGGCGACCACCTCACCGGACCTGCGCTGACACCGTCCGCTCCGACCTGCGGCACCAGCGCCGCGACGGGGCCCTAGCTCAACTGGCAGAGCACTGCCTTTGCAAGGCAGGGGTTAGGGGTTCGAGTCCCCTGGGCTCCACCAGCACTTTCCTCGGTTGATCTCGGTCCGAGTACAGCCATCGGTACAGCCAAGCCGTTCACGCTGTCCCCTGCTCCGGCCGCCCTGTGACCGTTGTGGTGTTCGCATCGCTCATCGTCTGCGGGAGCGCGGCTACCGCACGACCCATCGGTCGGCTTCCTCGGCAGAGATTGATCGGCAGGCGGGGCAGAGACAACGCGGGTTGTCCGTCTTCCGAGACCAGGTTGGCGCGGGTTCGGATGGTGCGCACGCAGATGCTGGAAGCTGCCCCTAAGGCGCTCCGCATAGGCTGCGATGGGAGCGTGGCTAGCGGCCGGCGGCGTTCGAATCGGGGATCTGGGCCCGAGTTGCTGCGTGGTCCGGAGAGCACGCAGCAGGCCACGTATGTGGAGCTCTTCTTCGACCTGGTGATGGTGTTCGCGCTCAACCGGTTGGTGGCCCGGGCTGCGTCCGGCCTTCAGGGACCGTGCCTGGAAGGCTCCGACATCGCCAGGCGATGGACCGCGATAGGGCAGATGATGCTGCTGTTCGCACCGCTCATCTGGACTTGGATGATCACCGCCTATGTCACCGCGCGGTTCAATCCGCGAGTTCCGCAGACACAGTGGGTGGTCCTGGGTACGGCGTTCGCGCTGCTGGTCATGGGCGCGAGCGTGCCGTACGCCTTCGAAGGTGCCGGCCTTGCCTTCGCGCTGGCGTTCGCCGTCACCCACGTCGGGCGCGTGCTGGTTACCGGCTATTTCGTCCGTGGGCATCCGCTCGCTCGGATGCTCCTTCGGCCGCTGCTCTGGTCCGTTCCGGTGGCACTGCTGTGGACCGTCGGAGCACTGAACTCCGGGTCGGCGCGGGTGATGTTCTGGACCTTGGCTGTGGTGGTCGACTATTGCGGGACGCGGTCGGGCTGGCCGTTACCCCGCTTGGGACGTGGGCGGGAATCGGCGTGGGCGCTGTCGCCCCATCACCTCGCTGACCGCTTTCAGCAATTGGTCCTGATCGCCCTCGGCG
The DNA here is from genome assembly GCF_027497295.1 of Verrucosispora sp. WMMC514. Classification (NCBI taxonomy): domain Bacteria; kingdom Bacillati; phylum Actinomycetota; class Actinomycetes; order Micromonosporales; family Micromonosporaceae; genus Micromonospora; species Verrucosispora sp. WMMC514. The sequence goes on from NZ_CP114906.1 coordinate 2,632,084, forward strand.
AGACGATCCTCGCGGCGGGCATCAGCTACGCCAGCGGGCAGCGCCAACCGGGCGGCTACGAGAGCATCGGGCTGGTTGTGGCATTCGTTCTCGCGGTGCTGCTGTGGCGGATCTACTTCCACCGTGTGGGGCAGGTACTGAAGGAGACGGTCGCCAATGCCAGCGACCCGGCCGCTCTGGGCCGCTTCATCGGCGCCGCTCACGTGGTGGTGATCCTCGGAATCGTGTTCGTCGCGGTCGGGCACGAACTGATTCAGCTGCACCCGATGGGACCCACCTACCCCGCCTGGCTTGTCATGATCATCGGCGGTCCTGTCTGCTACCTGCTCGGTAGGGCCGCTCTTGAACGGGCGGTCTTCGACCGCATCTCTCCGCGCCGTTGGGTGGGAATCGCACTGCTCCTCGCCACCGGCGTGCCGCTACTGACCGTCCCGCCATTGGCGGCGGGAATCACCGCCGCAGTCGTCCTGCTGGGTGTCGCTCTCCTCGATATCCTGCGGTCTGCTGGCCGGCCGCCTGAGCTGCCACACCCTGCCGAGACGAGGACGAACCTGTCCTGGTGGGGTGGACGCGGTCAAAGCTAGTTGACCTTCGGGGCTGGCCGATCCTCGCCGGTAGCCAGGGTCCGCCGGTCGAACGATCGCCGTCCCCGGGGTGACGCACGGCAGGTTGTCGGCGGCAGGCTAGCGTCGGAGGGGTGAGCATCGGATCTCCCCGTGTCCTGCCTGCCGACGGTGACCTCGGCGAGGCGGCTGCCGTGTTGCGTACGGGTGGGTTGGTGGCGTTTCCGACGGAGACCGTCTACGGGCTCGGGGCGAACGCGTTGGACGCGCGGGCGGCGGCTCGGATCTTCGAGGCCAAGCAGCGGCCGAGTTTCGATCCGCTGATCACCCATCTGGCCGACGCGGCGGATCTGGAGCCGCTGGTGGGTCCGGTGTCGCCGGCCGTGGCGGCGCTGGCCGCCCGGTTCTGGCCGGGGCCGTTGACCCTGATCGTGGATCGACCGGCCGAGATTCCGCCGATCGTGACGTCCGGGCTGGACAGCATGGCGGTGCGGGTACCGGATCACGAGCACGCTCGGCGGCTGATCGCCGCCGCCGGGGTGCCGGTGGCCGCGCCTAGCGCGAACCGGTTCGGTCAGCTCAGTCCCACCCGTGCGGAGCACGTGGTGCGTGGGCTGGGTGCGGCCGTGGACCTGGTGCTCGATGGCGGGCCGACCCGCTGTGGGATCGAGTCGACGATCGTGGACGCCCGGGGGGACCGTCCGGTGGTGCTGCGGCTCGGTGCGTTGCCGGTGGAGGAATTGGAGAAGGTCACCGGGCCGGTGACGGTGCGGCCGGGTAGCTCGGGGCAGCCGGTCGCGCCGGGCACCTTGGCCGCGCACTACGCGCCGCGTACGCGGTTGCGGCTGGTGTCCGGCGCGGAGCCGGCGGGTGCGGATCGTGGGTATCTGGCGTTCCGGGACGGGCCGGCGGGCGACTGGGCGGCGGTGGAGGTGCTCTCCGTCTCCGGTGACCTGACCGAGGCGGCGGCCCGCCTTTTCGACGCGTTGCACCGACTGGACGCCGCCAAGGTGACCGAGATCGTCGTGGAGCCGGTACCGGACATCGGTCTGGGGCGGGCCGTCAACGACCGGCTGCGCCGTGCCGCCGCCACCTGGGATCCCGCCGCCCACGAGCAACAGGTCTGACGCCGGTCACCCGTGGTGCGCAGCGGCTTCCCGTCCGCTGTCGGTCGGCCGGCCGACGTGGGGCCGGTCGTCCGCTGGCCCGCCGTCGACCCCATCGCCGTCGTCCCGCCGGTTGCCGGCCTGCTCGCCTTCGGCCTGCTCGTCTTCGGATTGCGGGAAGCGCGCGACGAGGCGGGTGAGGGCGCCGTTGGCGAGGGTGGCGCCGAGCGCGGATCCGGTGGCGATGGTCCAGCCGACCGGCCCCAGCGGGGTGCAGCCGAAGAACTGGCTCAGCCCGGGGGTCTGCACCACCGCGGCCAGCACGCCGAAGGACGCGGCGGTGGAGGCGAGCACGGTCGGGCTGGTGCCGCCGGCCAGCACGGTCTGGCCGAGCTGGGTGCCGACCAGGGAGACCAGGGCGACGGTGCCGGCGCGTCGGCGGGTGCCGGTGTAGCGGGCGAGTGTCCAGCCGGTGGTCGCACCGAGGGTGGTGGCGGCGGCGCGCAACCCGATCTCCCGGGTCATGGTCTGGCCGAGTGAGCTGTCCGGGCCTTCGCGGAGCAACCCGTCGGCGTGGTCGCCGCCGGGTGGCCGTACGGCGATGGCCAGCGCGGGTGCCATGTCGGTGAGCAGGTTGACCAGCAGCAGTTGGCGTCCGTTGAGTGCGGCCCGGCCGGTGGCGGCGGCGGTCAGCACGCTGAAGGCGATCTCGCCGAGGTTGCCGCCGACGAGGATGCTCAGCGCGTGGCGGACCGAGGACCACATCGCCCGGCCTTCGACGAGGGTGGCGATGATGGTCTCCAGCCGGTCGTCGGTGACCACCAGGTCGGCTGCGGCACGCGCCGCCGGGGTGCCGCGTTGACCGAGGGCGATGCCCACGTCGGCCAGCCGGATGGCGGGGGCGTCGTTGGCGCCGTCGCCGGTCATCGCGACGGTACGACCGCACTTCTGCAACGCCTGGATGATGCGGACCTTGTGGGCCGGGGTGCAGCGGGCGACCACGTCGGTGCCGGCCAGCCGCTCGGCGAGGGCGACGTCGTCGAGTTCGTCGAGTTCGGTGGCGGTGACCACCCGTTGGGCGTCGCCGTCGCTGATGGTGGCGGCGATCGCCTCGGCGGTTGCCGGATGGTCGCCGGTGATCATGATGGTGTGCACGCCCGCCTGGCGGATCCGGCGGACGGCCGGCGCGGCGCTGGCGCGTACCCCGTCGGCGATGGCCAGGAACCCGGTGAAGACCAGGCCGCGTACGCCGTCGTCGGTGACGTCGGGGGCGGCGACGGTGCACTCGGCGACGGCGAGGATGCGGTGTCCCGCGCCGGCCCGTTCGCCGAGCAGCCGGTGCAGTTCGGCGCGGCCGGCGTCGTCGAGCGGCTCGTCGCGTCCGTCGACGCGGTTCGCGGAGCAGCGGGGTATCACGGCCTCCGGTGCGCCCTTCACGCTGAGCAGCAGCCCGTTGTCGGTCTCGCCGACGCTGGCGTGGTAGCCGCGCGACGGTTCGAACGGCAGACCACCGACGGCCCGCCAGCCGGCCGCCCCGTCGTGTTCCCCGACGCCGGCGGCGCGGGCGCCCCGCAGCACCGCCCGGTCGGTCTGCATGGAGAGTTCCTCGGGGTCGTCGGCGGCCGGGGTGGCCCGCAATGCCGCCGCCAGGGTGCGTCGCAGCCGGTCGTCGAGGTGTTCCGGCGGGGAGTACGAGTCGGCGTCACCCACCCCGGCCAGCATCAGGTGCCCCTCGGTGAGGGTGCCGGTCTTGTCGAAGCAGAGCACGTCGACCCGGCCCAGTGCCTCGATGGTGCGCGGGTTGCGGACCAGCGCACCGTGCTCGGCGAGCCGCCGGGCGGCGGCCAGTTGGGCGGCGCTGACCAGGAACGGCAGTCCCTCGGGCACCGAGGCGACGGCCAGGTTCGCGGCGGTCGCGGCCGTCTGGGCCAGCGGTACGCCCCGCAGCAGCCCGGCGCCGGCCACCGCGACCGCCGACCCGGCGGCCAGTGGGATGGCGGTTCGGGTCAGCTTGCCCAGGCGGGCCTCGACCCCGCTGACCGGTGGTGCCTGCCCGGCCAGGGCAAGGCTGCGTCCGGCCTCGGTGTCCGCGCCGGTGGCGACGACCACGGCGTCGCCCCGGCCGGCGGCGATGCTGGTGCCTTCGTAGACCATCGAGGAGCGCTCGGCCACGGCGGCGGCGACCACCGGTTGGTCGGTCTTGGCGACCGGCAGCGACTCGCCGGTCAGGGAGGACTCGTCGGCTTCCAATCCGACGGAGGTCAACACCCGGCAGTCGGCGGGTACGGCGTCGCCGGACTCGAGCACGATCACGTCGCCGGGGACGAGGTCGTCGGCGGGTACCACCCGTTCGACGCCGTCGCGGCGGACCCGGGCGGTCACCGCCGAGCGGGACAGCAGCTCGGCCAGCGACTTCTCCGTGTTGCGCTGGTGTACCGCGCCGACCAGTGCGGACGCTCCGACGACCCCGCCGACCAGGGCGGCGTCGACGAGGGAGCCGAAGCTGGCGGAGAGCACCGCTCCGGCGGCGAGCACCGGGGTGAGCGGGTTGGCGAGTTCGTCGACGAAGGCGCGGAGCAGCCCGCCGGGGCCGGCGGCCTCACCCGGGCGAGCGGAGTGTCGCCGCTGGGCCTCGGTCTCGGTCAACCCGTCGCGGCCGGTGCCGAGCTGGTCGATGACGGTGGGTACCGGCATCAGATGCCAGGCGGTGATCGCGGGTGCGGGGGCGGCGGTCACCTCGGTCAACCGACCGGCCCGCCACACACCGTGGGCGAAGGCCAGCGCCGCCGCGCCGTTGACCGAGGCGAGCGTACGGCCGGGCAGCAGGGCCGGGTCGGCGGTGAAGGCGCCGAGGGCGCCGAGGCCGGTGCCGGCCAATCCGATGCGCAGGTTCTGTGCGGTCATCCGCCGGGCCACGCCGGCCGCTTCGATGAGCAGGGCGACGATCCGCAGGTCGGTGCCGACCAGCAGGTGTGCCCCCCAGGGCGGGGGATCGTCGGGGTCGGCGAGGCCCAGGCCGCAGTCCGCGGCGGCCAGCGCCGAGCGGTCGCCGGAGACCAGCATCACCACGGCGCCCTCTCGTTGCAGGGCGCGTACCGACTCGGTGAGCTGGTCGTCGCCGGGCATCAGCGCGTCGGCGGAGGCGTACCGCTGCGGGTCGCCGCCGGCCACGACGAGTCGCAGGCCGGCCTGCCGGGCGACGGCCGGCAGGGCTTCGACACCGGGTGCCGGCTCCGGTTCGACGCGCAGCACGGCCCTGAGGGCGTCGGCCCGGGCCAGGCCGAGCAGGGTGCCGCCGCGTGCGCGGAGCCGTCGGCTGTCGTCGGTGTCGCCGGGGTCGGGCACGTCGAGCCGGTCCAGCGGGCCGAGCCGCCAACCGTCGAGCTGGTGTACGTCGTGCGGTGCGGTCGGTTCGAAGAGGGTGAACGCCTGGGCGGCGACCTGGGACGTGTCGACGCCGGGCAGCGGGGCCAGGTCGGCCAGGACACCCCGGTCGGAGCCGAGGATCCGGGCGTCGAGCACCAGCGTGTCGATGCGGTCGAGTTCGCGCAGCACGCTGCGGTCCATCGCGATGACGCCGCGTCGGGCGAGGATCCGGCCGAGTTGGGCCGCGTACCCCTCGCGCCCGCTGCCGGGTGCCTTGGGCAGCGCGGACAGGCCCAGGGCGGCGGCTCGTTTCGGGCCGACCACGGGCGTCGCGGCGGCGAAGGTGGCGGCGCCGCCGGCGAGCATCCGGTTGATGTACCGCTCGACGGAGCCGTCGGGCTTCGGGCAGGGCCGCTCGAAGTCGGGGGTACGCGCGACGGCGCGGTCCGGGTCGCCGGTGAGCCGGGGTTCGGCCTTCTCCCAGGCACGTAGCTGGGCCAGCCCTTCACCCCACTGCACGATCCGCTGTGCGCCGTCGAGCACTATTCCGGTCCAGCCGCCGGTGAGGCCCTGCACCACCGCCTCGGCGAGGGGGAAGAGGACGTCGGCGCGGGGGTCGCGGCGTAGTCCCAGACCGGCGAGGGCGTGCAGCTTCGGGTGCAGGTCGATGGCGGTGAGCAGTCCGGATACCTCGCCGGGGACCGGGGTGACGGGCAGGATCCGGGTGGCCGCGGAGATGGTCAGGCCGAGCGCGTCGGAGGCGAGGGCGCCGAGGGTCCGCGGGGTCCGCGGACCCTCCTCGGGTGGGTGCGGCGGTGGGATCTCCGGATCCGGTTCGTGTGGGCAGGTCCGTTCGACGCGGGAGATGGTGGCGACCAGTTCGCGTACCTTCGGTCCCGGTGTGTCGACGGCGACGACCACGCGGCCGGAGGGGGCGTTCACCCGCGCCCAGGTGACTCCCGGCATTCGTTCCAACGCCGTCTCGACCTGGCGGGCGAGGGTGTCGCCGCCGTCCTGGCAGACGCCGTGGACCTCGATGTGGTGCCGGCCGGGGCGGGACCAGACCCGCCGGCTGCTCAGCCCGGCCGCCCGGGCGAGCCGGGTCGCGGTGGCACCCACGCGGCGGGAGGCGGCTTCCACCACCGGAGGTACTCCGACGGCGCCAAACCGCATCTCGCCTCCCACCGTTCGTGCCCGGCGGCCTGGCTTCCCGGCAGGACGTCCCTTATGCCCCTCGGAGCTGGGAAAAGTTTCCTGCTCGGCCGGGCATGGACGGCTGCGGCGGAGGAATCCGAGGTGGGCGTCGACGGTAGGGGGAGGCGAGATGAGTGCGCTGACACGACAACTCAGTGGCACCCGGGAGTCGTTGCAGATGTTCACCCGCCGGGTGAATGTGCCGTTGCTGGGGGAGGTAGCGGTGCCGCCACCCGACAAGCTGACCTACTACGCCGGCATCGGGGTGCTGACCGCGCTCCAGGTGATCGAGTGGCCGTTGGCGCTGGTGATCACGGCCGGGCACCTGCTGGCCGACCAGCACCTGTCCGGGCTGGCCAAAGGGCTGGGCGAGGCGCTGGAGTCGGCCTGAGGTAAGCCGCGTCACCCTTGACCTGAAGGTGGGTTGAGGTCCGAGGATTGCCCCATGCTGATCGCCCCGTCCCCGCTACCCGCCGAGTCGCTGTTCGCCCCTCGACTGCGGGCCATGACGGTGGGCAGCGTGGCGCTTGTCTCGTTGCTGGCGTTCGAGGCGTTGGCGGTCGGCACCGCCATGCCCACGGTCGCCCGGGCCCTGGACGGTCTCGCGTTGTACGGGATCGCCTTCGGTGGCCCGTTCGCGGCCGGCGTGGTGGCGATGGTGCTCTCCGGAATCTGGTGTGACCGGCGGGGTCCGAGTGCGCCGATGTGGGCAGGTCTCGCCGGGTTCGTCGCTGGGTTGCTGCTCGCCGGCGCGGCCACCGACATGGCGACGCTGGTGGTGGGTCGGATCGTGCAGGGCTTCGGTTCGGGCCTGCTGTCGGTGGCGCTGTACGTGATCGTCGCGCAGGCGTACCCGGAGCGGTTGCACCGCCGCATCTTCGCCGCGTTCGCCGCGGCCTGGGTGGTCCCGTCGCTTGTCGGTCCGGTGGTGGCGGGGTTGGTCGTGGAGTACGTCGGCTGGCGGTGGGTGTTCCTGGCGGTGCCGGTGGTGGCGGTGCCGGCGGTGCTGTTGATCCATCCGGGGCTGCGGTCGATCGGGGTGGCCGGTCCGGTCCGCCGCTCCGTCGGGGCGCTGGCGCGGATCGGCTGGGCCTGCGGGGCGGGGGTGAGCGCCGCACTGTTGCACATCGGGGGTCAGCAGCGTGGCGTCGCCGCCGCGTCGCTGGTCGGGCTCGCCCTGGTCGGCATGCTGAGCTGCGTTCCGCGACTGCTGCCGGCCGGGTTCCTGCGCGCCGGTCGCGGCCTGCCCACCGTGGTCGGGCTGCGGGGGCTGGCCTCGGCCGCGTTCGTCGGTGCCGAGGTGGTGATCCCGTTGATGCTGTCGCGGGAGCGGGGATTCACGCCGACGGCGGCGGGGCTGGTGCTCACCACCGGGGCGCTGTCCTGGTCGCTCGGCTCGTGGTTGCAGGCGCGGATCCGGTCGCCCCGGTCCCGGGGCACGCTGCCGAGGGCCGGTCTGACCTGCATCACGGCCGGCACCGCGGTGGTGGGCGGCTGCGTCGTCCCGGCGGTACCGGTGTGGGTGGGCGTTCTCGGCTGGGCGGTCGCCGGGCTCGGCATGGGCCTGCTCTTTCCGTCGCTGTCGGCGCTCACCCTGGAGTTGTCGGCGCCCGGCGAGCAGGGGCGTAACAGCTCGTCGCTGCAACTGTGCGACTCGCTCGCGTCGGCGACGGTGCTGGCGCTGACCGGTGCGGTGCTCGCCGCCGGGGCGGCACCGGGCCGCTTCGCCTACGGGCTGACTCTCGCCGTGGCGGCCGGACTCGCCCTGGTCGGTGCCCTGCTGGCCGGTCGGGTCGTGCCGACGCCGCGTCCGGTCTCGGTCTGACGGCCGGGTGCCTGCCGATCGGTGTCGGTCCGACCGGGCCGGGTGCCTGCTGGGAGCGGTGTCGGTCTGACCGGTCCGGTGCCTGCTGACCGGGGCGGGTGGCGGGTGGATCGCGGAAGTGGCGGTGCGCGGTCGGGGCAGCCGGCAGGATGGGCTGGCGATGACCTTCCTGACGCTGCTGCCGTTGGCCGTGGTGATGGTCGCCGGCACGCAACTGGTGGCGGCGGTCTTCTTCGCCTCGTCCGACCGGCCACGGGCCGCCTCGCTGGGCTATCTGGCGGGTGCGGCGCTCGTCGTCCTCGGTGGCACGACGCTGGCCTGGCTGGCGGTCCATCAATTCAAGATCAATTTCACCGGTGCGGGCCGGGGCACCGTCGAGCGGTGGATCGACTGGTTCGTGCTGGTGCTGCTGGCGGTGCTGGCGGTGGTGGTGTTCCTCCGCCGGCACGCGGGGCCGCCCCGGTGGATGGGTCAGCTCCAGCACGCCAGCCCCGGGTACGCGGCGAAGGTGGGCCTGCTGCTGTTCCTGGGGATGCCCTCCGACGACCTGACCATGGCGACCGTCGGAGCCAGCGCCGCCCGGCACGACCTGCCGTGGTGGCACCTGCTGCCCTTCGTACTGCTCACGTTGGCCCTGCTCGCCCTGCCACTGCTGGCGCTGCTGCTGCTCGGCCGTCGGGCGGCGGTGCTGCTGCCGCGTATCCGGGACTGGGCGAACAACCACTCCTGGCTGGTCAGCGAGGCGGTCATCGGGCTCTTCGTGGTGATCACGGTGCTCGACCTGGCGAAGTGAGTCCGCTCACAGCCGGTCACGTCGAGTACGGCTCGTTCCGTCGAGCGGGCAGGCGACGAGGGAGGTTGACATGCGCGTACTGGTCACCGGTGCGGGTGGCACGCTGGGCCGGGAGGTGCTGCCCCGGCTGGTCGACGCGGGCTTCGAGGTGCGGGCCACCAGCCGCCGGCCGCGTACCGGATCGGGGGTGCGGTGGGTGGTGGCCGACCTGGCCACCGGCGAAGGGATCGCCGCGGCGGTGACCGAGGTGGACGCGGTGCTGCACCTGGCGTCCTCGCCGACCCGGCGAACCCACCAGATCGATGTGCTCGGCACCCGCCGCCTGGTCAGTGCTGCCGCCGACGCCGGGGTGACGCACCTGGTGTACGTCTCGATCGTCGGCGTGGACCGGGTGCCCTACTCGTACTACCGGCACAAGCTGGCCGCCGAGCAGGTCGTCGCCGACGGGTCGGTGCCGTGGACGGTGCTGCGGGCCACCCAGTTCTTCCCGTTCATCGACGAACTGCTGCGGCTGTCCAGCAAGCTCGGCCCGGTCGTCGGTGACCGGGCGGTGTTGGCCCAGCCGGTCGACGCCGGCGAGGTGGCGGACAAGCTGGTCGAGCTGCTCCGGGCCGGAGCACGCGGCGGCATCGTCGAGTACGGCGGCCCCGAGGTGCAACGCTTCGACGCGGCGGTGCGGGCCTGGCGGCAGGCACGCGGCTCCCGCCGCCCGCTGCTGCCGATCCGCTTTCCCGGCCGCCTCGGCCGGGAACTGCGCGGGGGTGGCCTGGTCACCGACGCCCGACCGGCTGGCCGGCGGACCTGGGCCGACTACCTGTCCGACACGTACGGGCGAACAACGGCGCGATGACACCTGCTCGGGTTCACGTTCGTCCTACCGTCGAGCCATGCTCACGTTCGTCATCACCAGCCTCCTGTACGTCTGCGGGTTCGTCTTCCTCTACGGCGTGATCCGACTCGCGGTGCGGCACGCGATGGAGGACATCGAGGTGCGCCGCGTCCAGGCCGCGCGGGCGGAGGAGATGGCCGCCTCCCGGGACCGGGCGATGTTGGAGCGGCACGGCTTCCTGACCAACGAGGGCTGAGTTGCCAACCTCCGGTCCCCGGTCCGCGTCGCGGGCTGCGGATGCGACGATCACAGGCGTGATGGGAACGCTGAAGACCGAGCCCGCCCGCACCCGCGCCGACCTGTTGGCCGCGCCGGTCGCCGCCGCGCTGGACCGGTGGCCGGCCGACGCGCCGGTGGACGTCGACACGGTGCTTGTCGCGCCGATCGACGCCGACCTCGCCGACACCGCGGCGTTCTGCGCCGCGTACGACGTCGGGCTGGACGAGTCGGCCAACTGCGTCGTCGTGGCCGGTAAGCGCGAGGGGGTGACCCGGTACGCGGCCTGCCTGGTGCTCGCCACCACCCGGGCGGACGTGAACGGGGTGGCCCGCCGGGCGCTGGACGTCCGCAAGGCGAGCTTCGCCCCGATGGCCGACGCGGTGGAGCTGACCGGTATGGAGTACGGCGGGATCACGCCGATCGGGTTGCCGTTGCAGTGGCCGATCCTGGTCGACTCGCGGGTGGTGGCCACGCCGTACGTGGTGATCGGTTCGGGCGTACGACACAGCAAGATCGCGCTGCCGGGCCCGGCGCTGGCCGCGCTGCCCGGCGCGCGCGTGGTGGAGGACCTGGCCAGGCCGGCCTGACCGTCGACCGAAGTCGATGTCGTTGCACGTGAAACATCAACGACGTCGATGGCTGTCAGGGTGCGGCGGCCTCGCGCTGCGCCACCTCGGCAAGGGCGGCGAGCAGGGTTTCCGGTTCCTGCGCCCCGGTGACCCCGTACCTGCCGGCGAGCACGAAGGTGGGCACGCTCGTGACCCCGAGCTGCCGGGCGGCGGCCAACTCGGCCCGCAGCTCGGCGACCCCTTCGTCGGATTCGAGGAAGCGACGGGCCTCGTCGCCGTCCAGCCCGACGGTCGCGGCCACCCCGGCCAGCGCCTCCCGTGAGCCCACGTCCACGCCGTCGACGAAGTGGGCCCGGTGCAGAGCCTCGACCAACTCACCGTCCCGGTCCCGCTGGCCGGCCCAGTTGGTCAGCCGGTGCGCGTCGAAGGTGTTCGCCGCGATCGCCCGGTCGAAGCGCAGCTCCAGACCGACGCTCGCGCCCACCTCGGCGACCCGGGCGACCAGCTGCCGGGCCTGCTCCGGGCCACCGAACTTCTCGGCCAGCACGTCGAGGGTCGGACGCGGCGTCGGCACCGGCGACGGGTCCAGCTGGAACGGCCGATGCCGGACGGTCACCGCGCCGTCGTACGACGCGAGCGCCTGCGCCAGTCGGCGGCGGCCGATCCAGCACCAGGGGCAGACCACGTCGGCGTAGATGTCGATCTCCATGACCGGAGACAACCCGCTGACCGGCAGGTCTGTTCCCGACTGCCGCCGGGGTCACGCCGTCTGTTCGCGGACCTGCCGCTTGAGCCGGGCGAGGATGGCGGTGCCGCCGCGTACCCGCAGCGGGCTGATCGCCTGCGCCAGACCCATCCGCTGGTACAGGTCGTCCGGCACGGCGAGGACCTGTTCCGGGGTGGCGCCCGCCAGCCCTTCGGCGAGGATGCCGGCGAACGCCCGGGTGGTGGGTGCCTCCGGCGGGCAGTCGAACAGGGTGTCGACGGTGCCCTCGGAGGTCACCTCGGCGCGCAGGAAGAACGGGGTCTGGCACTCCACGACCTGCTCCATGCCCTCGTGCCCGGGATGCCCGGCGGGCAGCGGCGGCACGGCGTCGGAGTACTCCAGCAGCATCTCCAGCACCACGTCGCGTGGCGCGGCGGCGAACTCGTCGACGATCTCGGCCAGCTTGCTCGGCATCTCGGGCATCCCGCCAGGCTACCGGCGGCCGTCCTCAGACCGTGGGCGACTGCTCGCTGATCTCGCTGAGCGCTGAGGTGGGGTCGAGCTGCATGGCGAGGTCGCCGAGGGAGACGATGCCGACCAGCTTGCGTTCGTTGTCGCAGACGAGCACGCGTCGAATGCCGCGCTCACGCATCAGCGACGCGGCCTCACCCGCGGTGCAGAACTGCTCGATCATGACGACCTCGCGGGTGACGATCGAACCGATGGTGGTGGTGCTGGCGTTGGCGTTCTCCGCCACCGCGCGTACCACGATGTCGCGGTCGGTCAGGATGCCGGCCAGGTTCGCGCCGTCGGTGACGACGACGTCGCCGATGTCGGCCTCCTTCATCACCCTGGCCGCCTCGTCGAGGGTGGTCTCCGCCGGCAGGTAGATCACCTGCCTGGTCATCACGTCAGCGACCCGGTAACCGGTCATGAGAGCCCCTCCAGAGCAACGTCGAGCCGATCGGAATGCGGTACCCCGTCACCTGACGGCTACACCATGTTTTCCGCCTACCCGTGCAACAGTTTCTCCAGCACGTCCGCCACGGGTAGCTCGGTGCGCTCCCCGGTCGCCCGGTCGCGCAACTCGACGTACCCGTCGGCCAGGCGGCGTCCGACCACGACGGTGCGCGGGATGCCGATCAACTCGGCGTCGGTGAACTTCACCCCGGCGGAGACGGCGGTCCGGTCGTCGACGAGCACCCGCAGGCCCGCGTCGGCGAGCCGGGCGCCGAGGTCGAGCGCCGCGTCGAGCTGCGGGCCCTTGCCGGCGGCCACCAGATGCACGTCGCACGGCGCGACCGAGGCCGGCCACACCAGTCCCCGAGCGTCGTGGTGCTGCTCGGCGATCGCCGTCACCGCCCGGGACACCCCGATGCCGTAGCAGCCCATGGTGGGCCGGACCGGCTTGCCCTGTGGACCGAGCACGTCCACCGCGAAGGCGTCGGTGTAGCGGCGACCGAGCTGGAAGATGTGGCCGATCTCGATGCCCCGGCGCATGGTCAACCGGCCGGTGGCACAGGCCGGGCAGGGGTCACCGGGACGTACCTCGGCGGCCTCGACCGTGCCGTCGGGGGTGAAGTCCCGGCCACACACCACGTTCGTGGCGTGCCGGCCCGGCTCGTTCGCCCCGGTCAGCCAGGCGGTGCCCGGCACGACCCGGGGATCGACCAGGTAGCGGACGCCGAGTTTGCCGAGGATCTGCGGCCCGAGATAGCCCCGCACCAGCTCGGGATGCTCGTCCCAGGCCTCGAAGACGTCCACCGTGGCCGGTGCCAGCGTGGCGGCCAGCCGTTTCAGGTCGACCTCCCGATCACCGGGCAACCCGACCACCAGCAGTTCCGGCGCTTCGGCGCCCGGTCGGCGTACCGTCAGCACGACGTTCTTCAGGGTGTCGGCGGCCGACCAGTCGTCCCGACCGGCCAGGCGGCGGTCGTTGGCCAGCGCGACCAGGCTGGCGATGGTCGGCGTCTCCGGCGTGTCGTGCACCTCGGTCGCCGGGTGCGCCCGCAGGTCGCCGGACGCCGGTGCGGGTGTGGTCACCGCCTCGGTGTTCGCCGCGTAGTGGCAGTCGGTGCAGCCGACGTAGGTGTCCTCGCCGACCGGCGTGGCGGCCAGGAACTCCTCGGACGCGGAGCCACCCATCGCGCCCGACATCGCGTGCACCACCGTGTAGTCGAGGCCGAGCCGGTCGAAGATCCGCTGGTACGCCGCACGGTGCCGGCCGTACGCGGCCCGCAGGCCCTCGTCGTCCAGGTCGAAGGAGTACGCGTCCTTCATCAGGAACTCGCGTCCGCGCAGCAGACCGGCGCGGGGACGGGCCTCGTCGCGGAACTTGGTCTGGATCTGGAACAGCGTCACCGGCAGATCGCGGTACGAGGTGAGCAGGTCCTTGACCAGCAGCGCGGCCAACTCCTCGTGGGTCGGTGCCAGCAGGTGCTCGGCACCGCGCCGGTCGGCCAGGGTGAAGATGTCGTCGCCGTACTCGGTCCACCGCCCGCTGGTGCGGTACGGCTCGGCGGGCAGCAGCGCCGGAAAGTGCACCTCCTGGTCGCCGATCGCGGTCATCTCGGCCCGCACGATCTCGGTGACCCGCTCCAGCACGAGCCGGCCCAGCGGCAGCCAGGTGTAGCCGCCCGGTGCCGCCCTGCGGATGTACCCGGCCCGCAGCAGCAACCGGTGGCTCGGCACCTCCGCGTCCGCCGGATCCTCCCGCAGGGTCCGAATCAGCGACGTCGACATACGCAGCATCACCCCCGCACCCTAGAACCCCACCCCCCACCCCACCGACCCATTTCCACCCCCCCCCTCGCGCCCCGGCCCCCCAGGCCCCCAGGCTCTCGGCGCGTTGATCAAGAAGTTTTGGTCGGGAAACGGCCGATCCATGACCAGAACTTCTTGATCAACGTGGAAGGGCGGGCCCGGAAAGGGCGGGGCGCGGTGGGGAAAGGGCGGGGCGCGGTGGGGGACGCGGGCGGGTGGTGGGTTACGGGTGGGGGGTGGTCAGGCCGGCGCGGTGGGCTATCACGGCTAGGGCGGTGCGGTCGCGGGCGTTCAGTTTGGTGAGCAGGCGGCTGACGTAGGTGCGGGCGGTCGCCGGGCTGATGAAGAGGGCACGGCCGATCTCGTCGTTGGTCTCGCCCAGCCCGACCCGGGCCAGCACGGCACGCTCCCGGTCGGTGAGCACGGAGAGCCGGGGATCGGGCGGCGGTTGCTTCGGTGTCGCGGCGAGCCGTTCCATGACCCGGCGGGCGACCGTCGGCGAGAGCAGGTTCCCACCGGCGGCGGCCGTGTGCACCGCCCGTCGCAGGTCGTCCGAGGGCGTGTCCTTCAGCAGGTAACCGGCGGCACCGAGACCGACCGCCTCGACGATGTCCTCGTCGTCGTCGAAGGTGGTGAGGATCAGCACCCGGGTGGCCGCCAGGGCGTCGTCGGCGCGGATCGCCGCGGTGGCGGCCAGGCCGTCCATCACCGGCATCCGGATGTCCATGAGTACGACGTCCGGCCGCAACTGACGGGCCAGGCGCAGCGCGGAACGGCCGTCGGCGGCCTCCCCAACCACGGTGAGCTGAGGGTCGGCCGCCAGCAGGGTGCGTATCCCCGCGCGCACGAGATCCTGGTCGTCGACCACCAGCACGCTCGTCACGTCGGCTCCCGCAGGGGCAGCACCGCGCGTACCTCGAATCCCGTCTGCCGGTGCCCGGCGGTCAGCGTGCCGCCGAGACTCTCGGCCCGTTCCCGCATCCCGGCGATGCCGTGCCCGGTTCGAGCCACCGTCGGCGGCTCGGACCGGCCGTTCGCGGCTTCGGGGTAGATCGGCGCTCCGGCCGGCTCTGCGCCGCCCGTCGGCTCTGCGCCGCCCGTCGGGTCTGCGTCGCCCGTCGGTTCTGTGCCGGGTGCCGGGTCGGAGCCAGTGTCGGTCACGGTGACGGTGAGCTGGTCGCCGTGCTGCTCGGCACGGATCTGGACGCGGCTGCCGGCGGAGTGCCGGACCACGTTGGTGACCGCCTCCTGCGCGATCCGGAAGGCGGCGGCCTCCACCGGCGCCGGCAGCGGCGCGTCGACGGCCACCCGCACGTCGACGTCGAAGCCGGCGGCCGAGGCGGCCAACGTCACCGCGTCGAAGTTGGCCAGCGAGACCACCGTGCGTGGCGGGTCACCCGGTGATCGCAGCAGGGTCACCGTCCGCCGCAGGTCGTCCATGCTGCGGCGGGCGGTGGACCGGATCAGCTCCAGCGCCGACCGGGCGGCGGTCTCGTCCCGGCCCAGCGCCTCCCGGGCGACGTCGGCGTGCAGGGCGATCACCGAGGTGGTGTGGCCGAGGGAGTCGTGCAGGTCACGGGCGATCGCCATCCGCTCGTCCCGGAGGCGGGCCTGTGCCTCCTGCCGGTACCGGGCCTCGGTCAGTTCGGCGATCCGGCGGGCGTCCGCCTGGGCGGCGCGGCGGGAGCGCAGGCTGTCGCCGAGGGCGATCGCCGCACCCATCAGCAGGACGTGCCCAGCCAGCTCGTAGCCGACGACGAAGGAGAAGTCCTGTCCCTCGGCCAGCCGGAAGACCACCGACACCACGACCACCAGCACGGCGGCGACGATCGAGGCGGCGATCCGGCCGTGCTCGGCGGCGGAGAACAGGGCGGCGGCGACCGGCACGGCCAGCCCGATGGCCGGGTAGCCGGCGGCGTAGTAGGCGAACAGACCGAGCACGCTGACGGCCAGCACCAGCACCGGGTAGCGCCGCCGGACCAGCATCAGCGCGCCCAGACCGACGGCCCACAGGTACGCGAGCTGGTCCGGCCCGTGCCGGCCACCCTCGTTCGCGGTGATGACGACCGACACGGTGCCGGCCACGCCCGCGCCGAGGAGCGCGTCGGTGACCCACGGACGTACCCTCCGCTGCGTCGACTGGCCGGCCACGAAATCAGCGTACGGCGAGGTCGGGGCCGCTGGAGTCGTCGGAAGGCGACACCGGGGATCGCTCACCGACGTACCGTGACCGCGATCCCGGGCCGATGGCGCGGCCACCGATCGTTCCTAGCGTTGCCGGCATGACCATGTCACCTCGCCCGGCTCTCGGGCTTCCGTTGCCCGCGCTGTTCGGGTTGGCGCTGCTCGGCCTGCCCCGGGTGGTGCTGCACGACCTGGATCTGGTGCACGAGCGCACCTTCGTCAACCTGCTGCTGGTGGTGGTACCGCCGATCGTGTGGATCACCGTGGCCCTGGTGAAGCGGGTGCCCAACCCGTTCCTGACCCTGCTGGCCGTCGGCGTGTTGTACGGCGTCCTGCTGGCCCTGACCCATCAACTGCTCTGGCACGTGGCCTTCGACGCCCCGCCGACCCTCGGCGGCAACCTGACCGATCTCGCGCCGGGTACGCAGGCCGTCATCGTGCGGTTCTTCGCCGCGATCAGCAGCCTGTTCACCGGCGTCATCGTCGGCGTCGTCACGGGCGTGATCGCCTGGGCCCTCTCCCGCGCGCGTCCCTGATGCGGATCTTGGCACGGCGGCGCCCTCGACGGGGCATCCCCGCACCAAGATCTGTGGAAGTTGGGTCGGTGACGAATTCGACGTTCTAGGTTCGGGTATGGGGGTGGGCGGATTGACCGGGGTGGGGGTGGGAGCGTTGTTCACTGACGTGCGGAAGGTCGAGGTCGGTGTGCTCGACGTCGGTTATGTCGACGCCGGTCCGCCGGACGGTCCGGTGGTGCTCCTGCTGCACGGCTGGCCGTACGACATCCACAGCTACGCCGAGGTCGTTCCCCTGCTGACCAGCGCCGGTCACCGGGTGCTGGTGCCCTACGCGCGTGGCTACGGCAGCACCCGGTTCCGGTCCGCCGACACGATGCGGAACGGCGAGCCGGCCGCCCTCGCGGTCGACACCGTGGCGTTCCTCGACGCGCTGGAGGTCGAGCGGGCGACCCTGGCCGGGTTCGACTGGGGTGGCCGCAGCGCCGGCATCGTGGCCGCGCTCTGGCCGGAACGCTGCCATGGCCTGGTCGCGGTGAGCGGCTACCTGATCGACGGTCAGGCGTCGGGTCGGGTGCCGCTGTCCCCGGCGGCCGAGTACGCCTGGTGGTACCAGTACTACTTCGCCACCGAACGCGGCCGGGAGGGCTACGCGCGCAACACCCGCGACTTCGCCAGGCTGATCTGGCAGACGGCCTCGCCGAGATGGGACTTCGACGACGCCACCTTCGACCGCAGCGCGGCGGCGCTCGACAACCCGGACCACGTCGACGTCGTCATCCACAACTACCGGTGGCGGCTGGGCCTCGCCGACGGGGAGCCGCAGTACGCGGACGTGGCGAAGCGGCTGGCCGACCGGCCGCCGATCACCGTGCCGACGATCAGCCTGGAAGGGGACGCCAACGGTTCACCCCACCCGGAACCGGAGGCGTACGCCAAGCAGTTCACCGGCCCGTACGAGCACCGCACGGTCGGCGGCGGGGTGGGGCACAACTTTCCGCAGGAGGCACCGCAGGCGTTCGCCGACGCCGTGCTGACGGTCGCCGCCCGCTGAACCGACGGGTCAGCGGTCAGCCGAGCTTGGCGTGGGCGACGAAGCGACGCCAGGCGGCCGGGGCGAAGGTGAGCACCGGGCCGGTGGCGTCCTTGCTGTCGCGTACGCCGACCACGCCGGGCAGGTTGTCGGCCACCTCGACACACTCGCTGCTGGCGCTGCGGGTGGACTTGCGCCAGGCCGCGCCGGTCAGATCGTGGACCACGACTCCATCACTTCCTTCATCAGCAGCTCGGACTGTCCCTTGGGGAGGGCCACGCTGCGAATTCCCTCCCACACAGCGTGCAGGGTAGCGAGTTCCTCGGCCCTGTCGATGGTCGCGCCGCCGACCTGGTTCTCCAGGTAGCCGACCCAGTCGCCGTCGGCTCCCCGAGCCAGGGTCAGCGGGCCGGCGTGGCCGACGTGCACGCTGACGTCGGCCGAGATGACGTGGATCAGCACGCCGCCGCGCTTCACACAGTCGAGCAGGTGCCCGATCTGCTGCGTCATGATGCCCCGGAAGCTCTCGTCGACCCGGCGCAGGGCCGTCTCCTCGATCACCGCGATCAGGATCGGTGGGTCCGGTCGGGTCAGGATTGCCTGCCGGTCCATCCGTACCGCCACTCGCCGCTCCACCTCGTCGTCGGTGAGCATGTCGTCGGACCGGATCACCGCACGGGCGTAGTGCTCGGTCTGGAGCAGCCCGGGGACCAGCGTCGGGTGGTAGCAGCGCAACTGGGTGGCGACGCGCTCGGCGTCCAGCCATGGGCGCAGGAAGTGTGGCTGGCCGTGCAACTCGGCGATGCGCAGCAGCCCCAGCAGCAGGCCGTCGCTGTTCAGCACCTCGTCGGCCCGCTTGAGGAAGAGCCGGTCGAACGGGCGCTGCCCCAGCTCGATCGCCGAGATCTGGGAGCCGGAGAAGTGCACCTGCTTGCCGAAATCCTCCTGGGTCAGGTTGGCGGCCAGCCGCAGCCGACGCAACTGGGCCCGGATCAGCTCGGCGGTCGGCTCGGATTCCACACTGCCTCCACGATCGATCGGCTGCTCGAATGGGCTTCCCGGCCGGCCGTCGGTCGCGCCACGGCCAGCGTCGATGCCTTCCGACAGTAGTCGTCCGATCACCACACTGTCACTCGGCGGTCCTGCTCCCATCCATCGGGGACGGGGTGGGGCTGCACCGGGGCCGCCCCGCCTTCCCCCGTGGCGGGGCGGCCCTTCCCTCAGCCCCAGGAGGTGCAGATGCCCGACCCGAACCAGCCACCGCGTCATGACGGCGTCAACGACCGGGCCGGCCGACCTCAGGTCGGCCGGCCCGGCGTCGGCTGGGATCGGACAGCTCAGGAAGCGGTGGTGTCGTCCCCGGAGACGAACGCGACCGAGCGGCGGCGTCGGGCGAGCAGCAGCACGATGCCCGCCGCGACCATGGCGAGACCGGCTCCGGCGATCAGCCCGGCCTGCGGCCCGGTGACCGGCAGGCCACCCCCGCCGCCGTTGTCGTCGTCCTTCTTCGCGGCGACCACGACGGCGTACCCGTCCTGGTTGTCGCTGGCGTCGACGTCGGCCGCCGGTACGGCGACGGCGTTCGCCGGCAGCACGGCCGGCTGCGGGGCGGAGCGGGCGCTGACGTCCTCGGTCAGACCCTCGACCTGCACGGTCCCGCCCGCCAGGGTGACCGGCGCCTCGACGTCGGCCGGCACCGTCACCAGGTTGTACAGCTCGACAGCGGAGTGGACGTCGTCGTTCGGCTCGGTGTCCTCGCCGATGGGCACGAGCGCGAGCGAATCGTAGGTGCAGACCGCCGACCGCCCATCGTCGTCGACCGCGCACTCCTGCGGCGGTCGGGTAAAGGTCACGCCCTCGGGCAGGCGCAGGTCGACGGAGACGCCGCTCACCGCCTTACGGCCGTGGTTGACGATCCGGTACCGCACCGCACCCGTCTCACCCGGATTCAACGTCCCGGTGGACTCCAGCCGGCCGCCGGCACCGACGCGCACCGACTGCCTGACGTCCGGCGCCACCACCGACAGGTCGGCTTCGGCATCGTCGACGAGTCTGACGGTGAACTCCCTGGTCTCGGTGACCCGCTCCCCGTCCTCGCCCCAGATCATGTAGACCTCGATCTGGATCTTGCCCTCGAAGGGTTCCTTTACCCATCCGGTACTGATGGAGATGGGGTAGTCCACCGTGCCGCCGGGCGCCGGCAGCAGCTCCGGAACCGTGGACGTGCCGGCGCCGGCACGGCAGTACCAACCCGCAGAGTCGCCGTCACACTCGCCGGAACCACCGCCCTCCCCCCAGAGGAACCAGGCTCTGTCCTGCCAAGCCACGTCGTCGGGCTGGACGTCGTACTGGATCACACTCGGGGTCTCGTCGGTCAGGTTGGTCACCTTCAGATGGAGCGTCTTGCTGGTGAACCCGACCGGAATCGTCGTGCCGGTCAGCTCGAAGGTGAACTTCGGCTCCGGGGCGACCGCCGAGGCGGGAGCGGCGGGGACGGCGATCCCGCCGACGAGAAGCAGTGCGGCAGCGGCTGTGCGTGACAGCCAGCGACGACCAACGGCCACAGCAGAATCCTTCGGGTGAACGAAGCATGAACGAAGCGTGTGGTTCGGGACACTACTCGCGATGGAGCCGGCGCGTGGACCCCACTCACCTCGATGATGTCCGCCACGTTCACCCGCGCGGGGCACCGCCACGCGGACGACCGGTGCAAAGCTTCCGGTGGTAGGCAGGAGTTCCTTCCCTACTCGCACGTCGGAGGAGTGAGCAGTGCGCTGGCGCAGTTACGTCGCGGTCGGGGACAGCTTCACCGAGGGCCTGGACGACGCCTACCCGGACGGCAGCTTCCGGGGCTGGGCGGATCTGGTGGCCACCCGGCTCGCCGCCGAGGCCGGCCCCCACTTCTCGTACGCCAACCTGGCCATCCGGGGGCGGACCTTCCCGAGCGTGGTGGCCGAGCAGGTGCCGGCGGCGCTGGCGATGAAGCCCGACCTGATCAGCTTCGCGGCGGGCGGCAACGACGTGCTGCGGCGCAACTTCGACCCGGACACCCTGGTGACCCGCTTCGACGAGGTGGTCGGCCGGCTGCGCAGCCGTGGTGCCGACGTGCTGCTGTTCCGGTTCGCCGACGTGATGGCGCGGCTGCCCGGCCAACGGTTGATCGCGCCCCGGGTCGCCCTGCTCAACCGGGCGGTGGGTGAGACCGCCGAGCGGCACGGCGCCATCCTGGTCGACCTGTACGCCGACGACACGTACCTGAACCCGTTGCTCTGGAGCACCGACCGGCTGCACCTGTCCCCCGCCGGGCACCGCCGCGTGGCCGGTCAGGTGCTGGCCGCCCTCGGCGTCGGCTGCGACGAGGAGTGGCTGCTGGTTCCCCCGAACCCGGAGCCCACCCCCTGGCTGTCCGCCCGCACCGCCGATTTGCGCTGGGCCGGCCGACACCTGGCCCCCTGGATCAAACGCCGCCTCACCGGCCGTTCCTCCGGCGACACCCGCACCGCCAAACGCCCCACCCTCACCCCGTTCCCCCCGTCAACCCCCGCTCCGCCGCGTTGATCGAGACCTAACCTTCTTGATCAACGCGGACGGTTGCCGGGAGGTCAGTGGTTCAGGCGGATCCAGGCGCGGGACTGGCCGGTGCCGACGCCCAGGGTGGTGGTGGTGTTTCTGGTGTAGATGACGATGGTGTCGTCGGGAAGCACCTCGATGCTCGGAAGTTCCTCGCCCTCGAAGCGCGGCCCACGGACCTCGGGTACGTCGATGTAGCGTTCGCCGGTCCAGTAACCCAAGTTGCCACCGACCTTGGTCACGACGAGCATGCCGTCGTTGACGGCGGTCACCGAGTTGGTGTCGGACGGCAACTCGGTCTGCTCGCGCCACCGGTCGTCGACCAGTCGCCAGATCCGCTTCAGGTCGGAGAGGTCGTTGCTGCCCTTCCGACGGCCGAGCAGCCAGGCGTCGCGGCCGTCGGGGGAGACGAGCAGCTTGTCGGCGCCTGACACGGCGGGCAACTGCCGCCAACTGGCCGCCCCGTCGGCGCCTACCGCCGTACGGAGCCGGTCGTCCTGCAGAACGGTCACCCAGAGTCGGCCGTCGCCGTCCTCGACCAGCCCGAGATTGGCATCGCGGGACAGAGCCACCGGGGGTTGGGTGGGTGGTGTCGCCGCGCCGATCCGAGCGAGTGCCAACTCGGGGCAGTCGACACGGGTCAGGGGGTCGCTTCCCGGGCATCGGAGCAGATACCCGCTGCGGGTGGCCCAGCTGAGCAGCGTCGCCTCCGGTGGAGCTTCCTGCGGGTGCTCGGTGAAGGTAGCACCGCCGTCGGTGGAGACCAGGTAACCGCCGCCGATACTTATGGTGACAATCCGCTCGTCGACGGCGAGCAGGTGGACCGGCCATTCCTGCCGGGGGCGGTTCACCGCGTCCGGCACCGGGATGCGCTGCCAGGTCTCGCCCCCGTCGACGGTCCGCGCCAGGTCGCGGCGGCAGTCGCTCGAATCGTCAGTCCTTTCGCAGGTGTCGAAGAGCGCCCAACCGTGCCGCGCGTCGACGAACCGCAGCTCACTGAGGCTGCCGGCGACCCCCACCGGGTCTACCTTCCGCTCGATCACCTGACCGTCCGGCGGCGGTGACGGGGTCGGGTCGGGTGGGTCGCGGTCGGCGTCCAGACCGGCGGTGGCGTACACGCCCGGCCCGGTCAGCAGCAGCACGACCAGCCCGGTCAGCAGGCTCCGCCAACTCCGGCGGCGGCGCATCCGGCGTTGGAGGTCCGAGATGTCGGGCGGGCGGAAGGTCGGTGCGGAGGTCGCTTCGAAGTCGGCGAACAGCTGGTCCAGGTTGATCTCACGCACGGCCGGCCTCCTGCCGCTCGGTGAGGTGGCGGGCCAGGGCCGTGCGGGCCCGCGACAGCCAGGACTTGACCGTCCCCTCCGGTACGCCGAGTTGGTCGGCGATCTCCGCGACGGTGAGCTGGGCCAGGTGGTGCAGCACGATCGCCCGGCGTTGGGTGGTGGGCAGGATGGTGAGGGCCTCCAGCAGCACCACCCGGTCCGGGCCCGGACCGGGTACGTGCTCCTCCCGTTGCCGGGCCAGGTGACGGACGGCGGTACGGACCCGACGCAGCCGGCTGGTGGCCAGGTTCCAGGCCACTCGGCGGACGAACGCCGACGGATCGTCGTAGGCGCTGATCCGCTCCCAGCGCTCAAGTGTCCGGCAGAACGCCTCCTGGGTGAGGTCCTGCGCCTCGGCGTGGTCACCGAGGTACGCGTAGAGCTGCACCGCCACCCGCTGGAAGTGCGCCTGGTAGAACTCGCTGAAGTCCACCGGCGGTGGATCGGCCCCTGGTGGCGCTGCGGTCATGGCGGTCCTCGGTGTTCGGCGGCAGTCAGGAGTGTCACGCCTGGCGGACCACATTCGCTGCACCCGAAATCCGATGGCCGAGCGGAGCGCGGCGTACTTTGGGGACCATGTCTGTGCCGAACGATCCCGATCCCCGACTCCAGTCGTACGCGGACCCGCAGCGACTGGTCACCACCGACTGGCTGGCCGAGCATCTGGGCGACGACGGTCTCGTGGTCGTCGAGTCCGACGAGGACGTGCTGCTCTACGACAGCGGTCACATCCCCGGTGCCGTCAAGGTCGACTGGCATCTGGAGCTGAACGACCAGGTGACCCGGGACTACCTGGACGCCGAACGGTTCGCCGAACTCTGCGCCGCCAAGGGCATCGGCCGTGCCGACACGGTCGTCTTCTACGGCGACAACTTCAACTGGTGGGCGGCGTACGCCCTCTGGGTCTTCACCCTCTTCGGTCACCAGGACGTGCGGCTGCTCGACGGCGGCCGGCAGAAGTGGATCGCCGAGGGGCGGGAGCTGACCCGCGACAAGCCGAACCGGCCCCGGGCGGATTATCCGGTGCCGCAGCGCGACGACGCGCCGGTGCGGGCGTTCCGCGATGAGGTGTCGGCGCACGTCGACGCCGGCCGGCCGCTCGTCGACGTGCGGTCGCCGGGCGAGTACACCGGCGAGATGCTGCACATGCCGGACTACCCGCAGGAGGGCGCGCTGCGCGGCGGTCACATCCCGGGCGCGGTGAGCAAGCCGTGGAAGTCCGCCGCCAACGACGACGGCACCTTCAAGTCGGCCGACGAGCTACGGGCCATCTACGCCGACCAGCTCGGCCTGGCGCCGGATGACGACATCGTCGCCTACTGCCGCATCGGCGAACGCTCCAGCCACACCTGGTTCGTACTCCGGCACCTGCTCGGCTACCCGAAGGTGCGCAACTACGACGGCTCCTGGACCGAGTGGGGCAACCTCGTCCGCGCCCCCGTCGTCAAGGGCCCCGACCCGAGGTGACGCCATGTTGACCATGAGGTTGGCGGCGGAATTTGTGATCGACTTCGCCGCTAACCTCATGATCAACGCAGTGGGGGTCGGCGCGGGGTCGGGTCGGGGTCGGTCAGGTAGCGGTGGATGGTGGGGGATAGCCAGGTGATCAGGTCGGCGGGGGAGATGTCGACCATCGGGGGTAGGCGCAGGACGTAGCGGGTCAGGGCGACGCCGAGCAGTTGGCTGGCGACCAGGCCGGCGCGGCGTGGGGCCTCGGCGGGGTCGGCGACCACCCGGCCGACCGCCACGCTGAGCTGGGTGGTGAAGATGGCGCGTACCCGCTCGGCCGCGCCCGGGTTGGTGCTCGCCGTGCGCAGCAGCGCCGGCAGAGTGGCGTCGCCCTCCCAGCGGGTGAAGAAGTAGCCGACCAGCTCCGTGCCGAGGCGATCGACCGGCACGCCGCTGAAGTCGGGCAGGCGCAGGTCGAACTCGGCCGCCGTGGCGAACAGGTTCTCCTTGCTGCCGTAGTACCGCATCACCATCGACGGGTCGATCCGGGCGTCCGCGGCGATGGCCCGGATCGTCGCCCGGTCGTACCCGTCGGCGGCGAAGCGGTCCCGGGCGGCCCGCAGGATGGCCGCGCGGGTCGCCTCCGCGCTACGTCGCCCGCCACCCGCCGTCGCGGGGCCGGAGGTGCGGCGTCCGCCGTCGGCCGCCGGCTCCGCGAGCGGTTGCCGAGCCTGTTCCGGTACGCCCTCCGTCATGTGACCGACGGTATGCCAACGCCTGTTGACTTCACAATCCGGGGCGGCCTACTGTTGCCAACAAGCGTTGGCCAACAGGCGTTGGCAATTCGCCGAGGAGGTCGTCATGCTGCCCCAACGAACGGACGTCCTGGTCGTCGGCGCGGGCCCGACCGGGCTCACCGCCGCACTCACCCTGGCCCGGCGGGGGGTCGAGGTGACCGTGGTCGACAAGCGGGAGCAGCCGGCGGTGACCTCGCGGGCCGCCGTGGTGCACGCGTACACCCTGGAGGTGCTCGACCGGATCGGAGCCGGCGGGGCACTGGTGGCCCGGGGGCTGCGGTCGGCCCGATTCAGTGTCCGCGACCGGGACCGGGTGCTGGTCACCGTGCCGTTCGGCGGGTTACCCAGCCGCCACCGGTACGCGCTGATGGTCTCCCAGTCGGTGACCGAGGAGGTGCTCACCGATCGGCTGGCCGAGGCCGGCGTGCCGGTGCTGCGTCCGTACCGGCTCACCGGTCTGCACCCCGACGGTGACGGCGTGGTGGCCGACCTCGACGGCACGAACGTGCGCGCCCGATGGGTGGTCGGTGCCGACGGCATCAACAGCACCGTCCGTGAGCTGTCCGGCATCAGCTTCACCGGGCCGGCCGGTTCCGAGGAGTCGTTCGTGCTGGCCGACGTACGCGTCGACAGCGGCCTGCCCCGCGACGGCGCGTCGATCTTCCTCGCCCGGGGCGGGCCGCTGGTCTGGGCGCCGCTGCCCGACGGGCGGGTACGCCTGGTCGCCACCGTCACCGATCCACCCGCCGAGCCGGACGCGGCCTACCTGCAACGCCTGCTCGACGAGCGCGGCCCCCGGCAACGGCCGGACCAGGTGCGCGAGGTGCTCTGGTCCTCCCGCTTCCGGCTGCACCGACGGGTCGCCGGGACGTTCCGCTCCGGGCCGGTGCTGCTGGCCGGCGATGCCGGACACGTGCACAGCCCGGCCGGCGGGCAGGGTATGAACCTCGGCATCAGCGACGCGGTCGACCTCGGCGAGACCCTGGCGGACGTGCTCGCCGGTGCCGCCGAGACCCGGCTGGACGAGTACGCGGCCAGACGTCGCCCGCTCGCCCACGAGGTGGCCAGCTTCGCCGACCGGCTGACCCGACTGGCCACCGTGCCGTCGCCGGTTCGGCCGGCTCGGGACCTGTTGCTCCGCCTGGTCTCGATGCTCCCGCCGGTGCGGCACCGGATCGCGGTGCGGCTCTCCGGCCTCGACCAACGCCCGACCTGAGGCACCGTTCCCGGCAGTCGGACCGGCGGGTAACCACGGCCGCACGCGGTCGACGGACGGGTCTAGGCTGGCCCGGTGACGGTGGAGCAGCAGGCCCGGGGCGCGTCCGGCGGGGCCACGGGGGCGGGACGACGCCGATCCCGCAAGGACGAGATTCTTGAGATCGCCGTGGGTCTCTTTGCCGCCCGCGGCTACCACGGCGTGTCGATGGACGACATCGGTGCGGCTGCCGGGGTGACCGGCCCGGCGCTCTACCACCACTTCGCCGGCAAGGAGGCGATGCTCGTCGCCGCGCTGACGCCGGTGAGTGAGGGACTGCTCGACGGCGGGCGGCAGCGCCGCGCCGCCCATCCCGACGACCCGCGCGCCGCGCTGGAGTCGCTCATCGATTTCCACGTCGACTTCGCGCTCGCCAACCCGGCCGTCATCGCGCTGCACCTGCACGAGCTGGACCGGCTGCCGGAGGAGCCCCGGCGGCGCATCCGCCGACTCCAGCGGCTCTACGTCGAAGAGTGGGTCACCGTGCTGACCGCCCTGCATCCAGGGCTGCCCGACGGTGAGGCGCGGGTGCTGGCACACGCCGCGTTCGGCCTGATGAACTCCACCCCGTTCCTCGGCGGCGAGGTCGACCACCGGCGGCGGGCCGAGCTGCTGCGGGCCGCCACGCTGGCCGCGCTGCTCGCCCCCACCGAGCCCGCCTGACCGTCGCGGTCAGCGTCCGGCTCGTCCCACCGTCGAGCCGAGGCGTCGGCAGGGGGCCCTTCACGGGTCCGCCGCGACGTGATTGGCTAGCCCGCGTCCCACACAATGGAACGCTCGGAGGAGCCATGATCGAGTC
This sequence comes from Verrucosispora sp. WMMC514, assembly GCF_027497295.1. Classification (NCBI taxonomy): domain Bacteria; kingdom Bacillati; phylum Actinomycetota; class Actinomycetes; order Micromonosporales; family Micromonosporaceae; genus Micromonospora; species Verrucosispora sp. WMMC514. The sequence goes on from NZ_CP114906.1 coordinate 2,659,001, forward strand.
GCTGCTGGTCGCCAACCGGGGTGAGATCGCCCGTCGGATCATCCGCACCGCCCGGCGGCTCGGGGTACGTGCGATCGCGGTGCACTCGGAGGCCGACGCCGATCTGCCGTTCGTCGCCGAGGCCGACGAGGCCGTCTGCGTCGGGCCGGCCAACCCGGCACAGAGCTACCGGAACACCGAGGCGATCATCGCCGCCGCCCGGTCGACCGGCGCGCAGGCGATCCACCCCGGGTACGGCTTCCTGTCGGAGAACGCCGACTTCGCCCGTACCGTCGAGGCCAGCGGGCTGATCTGGGTCGGACCCGGCGCGGACGCGATAAGCGCGATGGGCGACAAGATCAATGCGCGGAACCTGATGGCGGCGGCCGGCGTGCCGGTGGCCGCCGGGACCACCGAGCCGGCGGCCGACCTGACGGCGGCGGTCGCGGGGGCGGCGGAGATCGGCTACCCGGTGATGGTCAAGGCCGCCGCCGGTGGCGGGGGCATGGGCATGGGCGTGGCCGCCGACGAGGCCGCGCTGCGGACCGAGTACGACAAGGTGCGCGCCTTCGCGGAGCGGATGTTCGGCGACGGCTCGGTGCTGCTGGAGCGGTACTTCCCCCGGGTGCGGCACGTCGAGGTGCAGATCCTCGGCCTGGCCGACGGTCGGGTGCTGGCGTTGGGTGAGCGGGAGTGCTCGGTGCAGCGGCGTAACCAGAAGCTGGTGGAGGAGTCGCCCTCCCCGGCGGTGTCCCCGGAACTACGTACCCGCCTGCTGGCTGCGGCCGTGCGAGCGGGCGAGGCGGTCGACTACCGCAACGCCGGCACGGTCGAGTGCCTGCTCGATCCGACGACCGGGGAGTTCTTCTTCCTGGAGATGAACACCCGGCTCCAGGTGGAGCACCCGGTGACCGAGCTGGTGCACGGCATCGACCTGGTGGAGGAGCAGCTGCGGGTGGCCGCCGGCCTGCCGCCGACCTTCGACCCGGACGCGCTGACCGTGCATGGTCACGCCATCGAGTTGCGGATCAACGCCGAGGACCCGAAGCGGTTCCTGCCCGGCCCCGGCACGATCAGCATCTGGGTGGAGCCGACCGGCGAGGGCATCCGCGTCGACTCCGGCTACGCCGAAGGGAACACCGTCACCCCCTTCTACGACAGCCTGATGGCGAAGCTCATCGTGCACGGCCAGGACCGGACCGAGGCCATCGCCCGCGCCCGCGCCGCGGTTGCCGCCTTCGACCTGGCCGGCCCCAAACACAACCTCCCCTTCTTCACCGACCTGCTGGAGAACCCCGAATTCCTCTCCGGCAACTACGACACCGGAATCGTCTCCCGCCTCCGCTGACCGCCCCCCTCCCCACCCCCTCGTCGGGTTGATCATGAAGTTGTTGTGCCTCGCCCGGCGTGTCGTGGGCAACAACTTCATGATCGCCCGGGGGAAAGGGGTGGGGGTGAGGTGAGGTGGGGCGTGACATGCTGGGGGTGTTTGGAGACAGGGCTTGTCACAGTGAGGTGGCGGGATGGCGGAGATGCCGGAGTACGTGTCCATTCGTGAGGTCGGGCCGCGCGACGGGTTGCAGAACGAGGCGCCGATCCCGACCGACGCCAAGGTGCGGCTGCTCGACGCGCTCTCGGGCACCGGGGTGCGTCGGATCGAGGCGGTGTCGTTCGTGCACCCCCGGGCGATCCCGCAGATGGCCGACGCCGACGAGGTGTGGCGACGGGCGCAGCGGGTGGACGGGGTGCGTTACTCGGCGCTGGTGCCGAACACGCGCGGCGCGCAGCGTGCCCTGGCCGCCGGCTTCACCGAGATCGAGGTGGTCGTCTCGGCCAGCGACACGCACAACCGGCGCAACGTCAACCGGTCCACCGACGAGTCGCTCGACGACATCGCGGAACTGATCGACCTGCTGCACGGTGCCGGTGCCCGCGCCGAGGTGATCGTCGCGACCAGCTTCGGCTGCCCCTACGAGGGGGACATCGACCCGGTGCGGGTGGCCGCCATCGTGGACCGGGTGGTCCGCGACGGCGCCGACCGCGTCGCGTTCGGCGACACCACCGGCATGGGTACGCCCCGGCGGGTCCGTGACCTGCTCACCGCCGTACGCGACCGCAACGCCGACGTTCCGGTGCTGCTGCACTTCCACAACACCAGAGGCACGGCGCTGGCGAACATGCTGACCGCCCTGGAACTCGGGGTCACCGAGTTCGACGCCAGTGTCGGCGGGCTGGGCGGCTGCCCGTACGCGCCCGGTGCCAGCGGCAACCTGGCCACCGAGGAGGCGGTGCACATGCTGCACGACATGGGCATCGACACCGGCATCGACCTGGCCGCCCTGATCGAGGTCGCCGAACTGGCCGAGACCCTCACCGCCCGCACCCTCCCCTCCGCCATCCTCCGCGCCGGCCCCCGCACCCGCCTCACCCCGCTGCCCGCCTGATCCACCCACCCCCACCCCCACCCAGAGCCCGTTGATCATGAGGTTGGCGGCGAAGTTGATCTATAAACTGCCGCTAACCTCATGATCAACACTGGGGATTCCAGGGTGGTGCGGGGGGTGGGTGGGGTGGGGTAACCTAACGATCGTTCAGGTGGGAACGGTGAGGGAGTCCGCGTGACGGTTGACGGTGAGGCGCTGGAGCAGCTGCGCAAGCGGGTCCGGGGCGGTGGTGCGGAGAAGTACCACGCGGCCAACGCCGCGAAGGGCAAGCTGTTCGCGCGGGAGCGGGTCGCGCTCCTGGTCGACGAGGGCTCCTTCGTCGAGGACGGGCTCTACGCCAACGCGCTGGCCGAGGGGCTGCCGGCGGACGGCGTGGTCACCGGCACCGCCACCGTCGACGGTCGCCAGGTCTGCCTGATGGCCAACGACTCCACCGTCAAGGCCGGCAGCTGGGGTGCCCGTACCGTCGAGAAGATCATCCGGATCATCGAGCGGGCGTACGACACCGGCGTCCCGATGGTCTACCTGGTCGACTCGGCGGGTGCCCGGATCACCGACCAGGTCGAGCTGTTTCCCGGGCGGCGTGGCGCCGGGAAGATCTTCTGGAACCAGGTCCGCGCCTCCGGCTCGATCCCCCAGGTCTGCGCGCTGTTCGGGCCGAGCGCGGCCGGTGGGGCGTACATTCCGGCGTTCTGCGACGTGGTGGCCATGGTCGAGGGCAACGCCAGCATGTACCTCGGCTCGGACCGGATGGTCGAGATGGTCACCGGTGAGAAGACCACGCTCGAAGCGATGGGCGGGGCGCGGGTGCACTGCGCCGAGTCCGGTGTCGGGCACTTCCTCTGCAAGACCGAGGCCGAGGCGCTCGACGTGGTGAAGCGCTACCTGTCGTACCTGCCGGCGAACTGGACGCAGCAGCCGCCGGCCGCCCCCGCCGTCGAGGCACCGGCGAAGGCCGACCTCGCCGCGCTGGTGCCGGCGAGCGAGCGGCAGGCGTTCGACATGCGGCGGTACGTCAAGGGCCTGCTCGACGAGGACTCCTTCTTCGAGATCCAGGCCCTCTGGGCCAAGGAGTTGACGATCGGGTTCGGCCGGCTGGACGGCGAGGTCGTCGGCGTGGTCGGCAACAACTCGATGTTCAAGGGCGGGGTGCTCTTCGTCGACTCGGCGGACAAGGCGACCCGGTTCGTGCAGCTCTGCGACGCGTTCAACGTGCCGCTGCTGTTCCTGAGCGACGTGCCCGGCTTCATGGTCGGCAGCGCGGTGGAGAAGCAGGGCATCATCCGGCACGGCGCGAAGATGATCACCGCGATCTCCGAGGCGACCGTACCGAAGATCTGCGTGGTGGTGCGCAAGGCGTACGGCGCCGGCCTCTACGCCATGGCCGGGCCGGGCTTCGAGCCGGACGCCACCATCGCCCTGCCCACCGCCAAGATCGCCGTGATGGGTGCGGAGGCCGCGGTGAACGCCGTGTACGCGAACAAGATCGCCGCGATCGAGGACGAGGCCGAGCGGGCCGCGTTCGTCGCCGCCCGGCGCGAGGAGTACGAGCGGGACATCGACGTCGTACGGCTCGCCAGTGAGCTGGTGGTCGACGCGATCGTCGAGCCGCGGCAACTGCGCGCCGAACTGGTGCGCCGGTTCGCCGCCGCCCGTGGCAAGCAACGGCACTTCTCCCGGCGACGGCACGGCGTCACCCCGGTCTGAGTCGTCCGGTACCCAGCACGTTCCCGTCCCGGCGTCACGAGCGCCCGGCGGGCCGTCCACACAGGAGGAAACCCGATGGACTTCCGGCTCTCCGAGGAGCACGAGGCGCTGCGGGACAGCGTGCGGGACTTCGCCCGCGAGTTGGTCGCGCCGGTCATCGCCGAGCACTACGAGCAGCACACCTTCCCGTACGAGATCATCCGCCAGATGGGCAAGATGGGCCTGTTCGGCCTGCCCTTCGCCGAGGAGCACGGCGGCATGGGCGGCGACTACTTCGCCCTCTGCCTGGCCCTGGAGGAACTGGCCCGGGTCGACTCCAGCGTGGCCATCACCCTGGAGGCGGCGGTCTCGTTGGGCGCGATGCCGATCTACCGGTTCGGCACCGACGAGCAGAAGGCACGGTGGCTGCCCCGGTTGCTCAGCGGCGAGGCGCTGGCCGGGTTCGGGCTGACCGAGCCGGGCTTCGGCTCGGACGCGGGGGGCACCGAGACCCGGGCGGTGCTGGACGAGGCGACCGGCGAATGGGTCATCAACGGCTCGAAGGCGTTCATCACCAACTCCGGCACGGACATCACCACCCTGGTCACCGTCACCGCCGTCACCGGCACCCGGCCGGACGGTACGAAGGAGCTGTCCTCGATCATCGTGCCGAGCGGGACCCCCGGCTTCACCGTCGCGCCCGGCTACTCCAAGGTCGGCTGGACCGCCTCGGACACCCACGAGCTGACCTTCGACGACTGCCGGGTGCCGGCGGAGAACCTGCTCGGCGAGCGCGGTCGCGGCTTCGCCCAGTTCCTGCGCATCCTCGACGAGGGCCGGATCGCCATCGCCGCGCTGGCCGTCGGCCTGGCCCAGGGTTGCGTCGATGAGTCGATCAAGTACGCGAAGGAGCGGCACGCCTTCGGTCAGCCGATCGGCAACTACCAGGCGATCCAGTTCAAGATCGCCGATATGGAGGCGAAGGCCTACACCGCCCGGCTCGCCTACTACGACGCCGCCGCCCGGATGCTGGCCGGCGAGCCGTTCAAGCGGCAGGCGGCGATCGCCAAGCTGCACGCGAGCACGATCGCGGTGGACAACGCCCGGGAGGCGACGCAGATCCACGGCGGGTACGGCTTCATGAACGAGTACCCGGTGGCCCGGTTCTGGCGGGACTCCAAGATCCTGGAGATCGGCGAGGGCACCTCCGAGGTACAGCGCATGATCATCGCTCGCGACCTGGGGATGTGAGCCAGCCTGGTCGGTGGCCGGTCCCGTCCGGGGTGGGCCCGGGAGGCCCCACCGCCAGCATCGACGGCTGTCCGTGGCCCCCCGGTCGTTGTCGGCTTTCGGCACGGCATCGTCGGGTGGCCGACGATCCCGTGTCCGATGTCGGGCCTGGCCCGTATTGTCCGTGCCCATGGCTCCCGGTCATGATCGTCAATCCGGCCCGCCGCACGCCGGTCTTCCGGAGCTGCTGCGGGCGCATCGGCTGGCTGCCGGCACCACCCAGGCTGAGCTGGCCGCCCGCGCCGGTGTCGGGGTGCGAACGGTCCGTGATCTGGAACGCGGCCGGTCCACCCGGCCACAGCGCACCACCGTCGAACTGCTCGCCGGGGCGCTCGGACTGACCGGTCCCACCCGCGCGGCATTCCTGGCCGCCGCCCGGGGCGCCGGGCCGGCGACCGCCCAACCCGAGGTCGGTACTCCGCTGGGGCTGCCGCCACCACCGGAACTGATCGGCCGGGAGCACGACGTCACCGAACTGGCCACGCTGCTGAACGATCCGCGTGGTCCCCGGGTGGTGAGCCTGGTGGGGTTGGCCGGCGTCGGCAAGACGGCACTGGCGTTGGCGGCGGTGCACGCCGCCGCGCCCGCCCACCCCGGCGGTGTCGCCGGCGTCCTGATCGGTGCCGGGTCGGACGCGGCCGACGTGCACGCCGCGGTGATGACCGTCTTCGGTGTCGCCCGGGACGCCGAGCTGGCCGCTCGGCTCGGCGACCGTCGGGCGCTGCTGCTGGTGGACGCCGTGGAGCGGGCACCCGACCCGGTGGCCGGCACCCTGCGGCGGCTCGTCGGCGTGGTGCCGTCGCTGCGGGTGGTGGTCACCGGTCGGCATCCCGTCGGGCTGCCGGGTGAGTGGGTGCGCCCCGTGTCGCCGTTGGAGGTTCCGTCACCGGGCGACACCGATCCGGCCACGCTCGCCGGTTATCCGGCGGTGACCCTGTTCACCTCGCGCCTGGCCCAGGTCCGGCGGGAACCGCCGGACGACGCCGAGCTGCCGGCGCTGGCCGCCCTGGTGCGACGGCTGGGTGGGCTGCCACTGGCCATCGAACTGATGGCGGCGCGCGGGCGGCTGCTCGACCTCACCGAACTGCTCGACCGGTACGGCGACCGGGTGCTGGATCTGGACACCTCGGCCGTCACGCACAGCGGTTGGGTGCCACGGCCCCGGGGCGACGATGCTCGCACGGCGGTGGCCGAGACCCTGCGCGACGCGGTGGCCACCAGCTACCGCCTGCTCGCCGTCGAGGACCGGGCGGTGCTGCGCCAGCTCGCTGCCTTCGGCAACCGATGGTCGGTGGAACTGGCCGAGGAGATGCTCGCCGGCACCGGCGTCGATCCGGTGCCGCTGTTGAACCGCTTCCTCGATCTCGGTCTGCTGAGCGTACGGGGTGGCGGCTCGTACCGGTTCCGACTCGTCGACGCCGTCCGGGACTACGCCGTCGAGCAGGCGTCCGGCACCGGCGAGTCGACGGTGATCCGACGTCGCCACGCGCGGGTGGTGACCCGGCTGGTGGAGCGGACCGCGCCGGGGTTGACGGGCGCCGGTGCCAGTGCCGCCGCGCACCGCCTCGACGAGGTCACCGGCGACATCAGCTCGGCCCTGGCGTACGCGGCGGTCGACGACCCCTTGACCGCGTTACGCCTGGCGGTGAGCCTGCCCCGGTGGTGGCGGCTACGCGGGCGGGACGTGGTCGGTCGGCAGTGGCTGCTGCGGCTGCTGGCCGACCCGCGCACCGCCGACGCCGATCCAGCCCTGCGCGCGTGGGCCTCGGTGGGTGTGGCGATGCTCGCCGGGGAGCACGGTGCGGCCGCGACGGAGCTGCCGACGGCCCGCGCGGCGCTGGCGGAGTTTCGTCGACTCGGTGACGTGCCGGGTGAGTTGGAGGCGCGCACGGTACTCGGCGTCCTGCTGGCCGCGACCGGACGGCCGGACCAGGCGCGGGAGCAGGCGGTGGCGGTACTGGCCCTGGCCACCGAGCATGGCCTGACCCGCCAGATGGCGGTCGCGCAGCATCAGCTGGCGTGGCACGAGATGAGAATCGGTGACCTGGCCACGGCACGTCGCCGCCTGGCCGTGGTGGACCGGCTCGGTGGGCAGTGCGCGGAGCAGCGGCTGCGGCTGCTGGCCCGGGGCACGGTCGCGGAGGTGTTCCGCCTGGAGGGCCGGTACGCCGACGCTGTCGACGAGGCTCGCCGGGTGTTGGCCGCGTTCAGCGACCTGGGCACCCCGCGCGGTCGGCGCGAGGTGCTGGGGACATTGGGTCTGGCGCTCGCTCAGGACGGTCGGGCGGTCGAGGCCGCCGAGGTGCTCGCCGAGTTGCGCCCGCTCGACGGCACCGGCGCGCTGATCGAGGGCCACCTGGCGCTGCACCGGGGCGATCGGGAGGTCGCGGCGGAGTGGTTCGCCGCCGCAGCGGAGCCGGACGAGGCCGGACGGGACCGACGCACGGTGGTGGAGGCTCTGGTGGGGCTGGCGGCGAGCACCTCCGACGCGGGCGTGCTCGACCGGCTGGAGGTGGCCTGCCGGGAGAGCGGTGTCCGGCTGCTCGCACACGAGGAGGAACTGCTCTACGTGCTGTCGGTGACCCGGAACGGCCCCCCGGTGGACGGGCGGTGAGCGCCACGAAGGGACCGCGGGTGGCGGGGACGGGGACGGCGCGGGCGAGGAAGCCCCCTGTTGCCACCCCTCGCTCATCGCCCGCGCCGGTGCCCCCCGCTGCCCCCGCCGCTGCGAGACTAGCGAGGGCCAGCCGGCCCGTCTGTCGGGTTTGGTGGGCTATCGCCGGTTGATCCGGTGGTTCTGCCGGTCTTTCTGCCGGTGAGGTGACGCTCGGCTGGTGCCCTGTGCACCCAGGGTCCACACCTCGTCGAGGACGCCGGGAACCGCTGGCGCGGACGATGCGAGGGGTCTCTCAGCGGCGCGGCTGGCCGCCCGTCGTGGGCGGTGCCACCGCGTCCTCGGCGCACTCGGCAGGTGTCTCCCCGGGCGCGACGGATCGACTCCCGGCGGTCGCGCAGGGGTGCACGGCGTCGCGGATCCGGCGCAGGCCGTCGAGGAGTGCGTCAAGCGCGGCCGGGTCGAGTTGCCCGGTGAACCAGTCCTCGATGAGTTGCAGATGCCCGGGCAGGCTCTCGTCGAGCCGGCGCAGGCCGGCGGGCGTCACCACCGCGTACGAACTGCGCCGGTCGGAGGGGCAGGCACGACGGGTGATCAGCCCGTCGCGTTCCATCCGGTCCACCACCCGGGTGACGCCGCTGGTGGACAACGAGGTCTGGGCGGCAAGGTCGGTCATCCGCAGTTGATTGTCGGGTGACCGGGTGAGCCTGGTCAGCACCTCGAACTCGACCGATGACAGGCCGTGTTCCTCCAGCTGGGCGGCGAATCGGGCGGCCAGCCCGGCGTGCACCTCGAAGAGCAGGCCGACAGCCGTGATCCGAGGGTCGTCGAACGTGTTCGCTTCCACCCGTCCATCGTACCAATACTTGACACCAGGAATATTGCCGAGGCTATAGTTGCTGACGCAGCCGTTGGGCTACTAAACGATATCTTCTGGAGGGCAGTCTCTCATGACCAGCAGCACCGAGCCGGTTACCCGCGAGTGGAACGGCCTCACCATCCCGGCGGCCGGTACCTACCTGCTGGATGCGGCGCACAAGCGGGTCGGCTTCGTCGCCCGGCACATGATGGTGAGCAAGGTTCGCGGCGAGTTCGGGGACGCGAGCGCCACCATCACGATCGCCGAGGAGCCTCTGGAGTCCACGGTCTCCGCCACCATCCAGGCCGCCAGCATCAACACCGCCCAGGCGGACCGGGACGCGCACCTGCGCAGCCCCGAGTTCCTCGACGCCGAGAAGTTCCCCACGCTCGAGTACCGCAGCACCGGCGTGAAGTCCCACGAGGGCAACGAGTTCGTCCTGACCGGCGAGTTGACCATCAAGGACGTGACCCGTCCGGTCGACCTCAAGGTCGAGTTCGAGGGTGTCGGCCGTAGCCCCTTCGGCCAGGACATCTTCGGTTTCTCGGCGAGCACCGAGATCGACCGCGAGGACTTCGGCCTGACCTGGAACGTGGCCCTGGAGTCCGGCGGCGTACTGGTCGGCAAGAAGGTCAAGATCGAGATCGAGGGCGAGGCCATCCGGCAGTCCTGATGCGTACGCCCCGACAGGCCCGCGCCCGCACCGCGCGGGCCTGTCGGCTGTCCCGGGTCAGGTCCGTCCCCGGGTATCGGTGCGAATTGTCACAACTTGTTCGTCGCTGGTCGCCGGGGGTTCCGCAGCGTGGCGGGGTAGGTACTCCGGCGGAGGCGACCGAGCTGGTCGGGGCGACGTGATCGATCGCCGCTGCCGGGCGGACTGCGGCAATGGACCGATCTTCGGGGTGGCCGGGCTCGACGCCTCCAACGAGTATGGTTCACAGTGCGCTGCGGAGCGGCACCGTTCCGTGGCGTCGCGCGCCGGGAGGAAGCATGGGCAGGGACGTCGATCGAGCCTCCTTCTCCCGTGAGGATCGGGTCCGGTACCGGCAGAAGGTCCGTCGCTGCCTGGACGTGTTCGCGCTGATGCTCGACGACTTCGGCTTCGACGCCGACCGCCCGATGACCGGGCTGGAGATCGAGCTCAACCTGGTCGACCAGGCGGCCGAACCGGCCATGCGCAACGAGGAGATCCTGGCCGCGATCGCCGACCCGTTGTTCCAGACCGAGCTCGGACAGTTCAACCTGGAACTGAACGCGAACCCCCGAATGATCTCCGGCAACGGGTTCGCGGACTACGAACGCGACCTCTGCGCCAGCCTCGACCGGGCCAACGAGCGCGCGGCACGCTCGGACACCCGGATCGTTCTGGTCGGCATCCTGCCCACGTTGAACGAGCGGCACCTGGTGGCCGACAACCTCTCCACGAACGAGCGGTACCGGGTGCTCAACGACCAGATCGTGGGAGCCCGGGGCGAGGACATCGAGCTGGACATCCGCGGCGTCGAGCGACTGCGTACGCACAACGACTCGATCGCGCCGGAGGCGGCCTGCACCAGCCTCCAGTTCCACCTCCAGGTGGCGCCGGACAGCTTCGCCGACTACTGGAACGCCTCACAGGCGATCGCCGCCGCCCAGGTGGCCGTGGGCGCCAACTCACCGTTTCTCTACGATCGGCAGCTCTGGGCGGAGACCCGCATCGCCCTGTTCGAGCAGGCCACCGACACCCGGCCGGACGAGCTGAAGGCCCAGGGCGTACGGCCCCGGGTCTGGTTCGGTGAGCGGTGGATCACCTCGATCTTCGACCTGTTCGAGGAGAACGTCCGCTACTTTCCGCCGCTGCTGCCGATCTGCGAGAGCGAGGACCCGGTCGAGGTCCTGCACGCCGGCGGCGTTCCCGAGCTGGCCGAACTGCGGCTGCACAACGGCACCGTCTACCGGTGGAACCGGCCCGTGTACGACATCATGAACGGCCGTCCCCATCTGCGGGTGGAGAACCGGGTGCTACCGGCCGGCCCGACCGTGGTGGACATGCTGGCCAACGCCGCCTTCTACTTCGGGCTGGTCCGGGGCATGGCCGAGGCCGACCGGCCGATCTGGAGCCAACTCACCTTCAGCTCGGCCGAGGAGAACTTCCACGCTGCCGCCCGCCGAGGCATGGACGCGATCCTGCACTGGCCGCAGTTGGGCGACGTGCCGGTGGCCACGCTGGTGCTCGACACGTTGTTGCCGCTCGCCGCCGCCGGCCTCGACGGCTTCGGTGTCGAGGCCACCGAGCGGGACCGGCTACTCGGCATCATCGAGCAACGCTGTCGTACCGGACGCAACGGGGCGGCCTGGCAGACCGCCACCGTGTGGGCCGCCGAGCGGCACCTGGGCCTGGATCGTCGGGCCGCGCTGCACCACATGCTCCAGCGCTACGCGCAGTTGCAGTACACGAACGAGCCGGTGCACACCTGGCCGCTCGACTGAGCGGCCCGGCCGTCTCGCCAGATCTTGGTGCGGGATCGCCCCTCGGTGGGCCGTTTCGTGCCAAGATCCAGACTAGCGACCTCGCTGCCGGGGACGACCGCGGCGATTCCCGCCCTCGGGTGTCTCGTCGCTGCCGGACGACGCCTCGGACGGCGAGGACCCGGATTTCCCACCCACCTCCGCCGGCCCTTCCGGCTGCACCGCCGAGGGCGGTGCGGCCGGTTTCGGTGCTGCCGGCTTGACCACCGCTGGCTTGACCGCTGCCGGTCGCGACGTGGTTCCCGCCGATGCGGTTTCCTTCCGGGCCGCCGGCACCTCGCCGGTCACCGTCTGGTCGAGCCGGTCGGCGGACCGCGTGGCACTCGCCGAGGATCGCGGGGCACCCGCCGAGGACAGCGGGGCACCCGCCCCGGACCACTCGGCGTCCGGCGCGGACGGCTCGGCGTCCGGCGCGGGCCGGTCGGCATCCAGTTCGGACCCGGGCGTGTGCCGGTCCGAGTCGCCGACCCGCTGTCGGGGCACCGTCGGGGCCGCGTCGGGGCCACTCGACCGGCGGGCCGCCAGTCGGGCCGCCAGTCGGGCCGACCGCTGGGCCAGCGCCGCCACCAGGACCGAGCCGCCGATGCCGACGATCACCGCGTACGGGGCGGTGAGATGGGCGGACACCTGTTCCGGGCTGATCGCGGTGAGCCTCGGCACGGCGAGGAAGTACGCGATGGCCACCAGCAGCGGACCGGCGGCACCCGAGGCGGTGGCACCGACCCGTCGGTCGGTCGCCCGGACTCCGCCGCGGGCCGCCAGCGCACCGATCACCAGTGCCGAACCGAGCGACAGGGCCGCACCGGGCCAGTAGAAGTAGTCCCGGACCCAGAACTGCTCGCTGTCCGAGCTCAGTTGCCAGATGCCGAGCTGCGCGGTGGTCAGCCCGCGACCGGCGAGCACCGAGTCGACCACGGCGATGACCGCGAGCAGCCAGAGCCAACCGGCGGTGGCGATGACGTTCGTGGCGGCGGCGCGGCAACGCAGCGCCCAGATCGCCACGAGTGTCCCGATCAGGACGCCGACCGCTGCGTACCCGGCGGCCATGTCCCGCGGAGACGGGGTGTCCGGCACCACGGCCACCCGGGCCGGCACGGCGACCAGCAGCACCGTGATCAGCGCACCCAGGCCGGCGGCCACGGCCAGCGCGATTCCCCGCAGCCCGCCTCCCGTGTGCCCGGCGGTGGCGGACGGACGGTCGGCAGAGGGCGGAACCGGGCGGTCGGACGTCGCCGGCCCGTCGGCCGCCGCTGCCGAACCGGACAGCGCTGCGGTGCCGGACGGCGGCGGTGGGGCGTCGGAGGTGGGCGCTCCGACCGGCGTCGAGCTGTCGGACGGTGATGCGGCCCGCCGGCGGTCGTGCAGCCGTTGCGCGCAGACCGCGCCGAAGATCGTCGACGTGGCGGCGATCCAGGTGGCCCAGATCAGGCTCGCCACCCAGGCCGCCGTGCCGGCGGTCGCCTCAGGGGGTGCCCAGTTGAGGATGCCCAGGCCGTACCCGAAACCCAGTTGGGCGGCACCGGCACCGGCTGCCACGCCGGCCGCGGTGGCGATCAATCCTCCCCAGCCCTGTCTGGCCATGCCGGGCAGCGTAACGTCCTGTGGTCGGTGCGGCGAGTCGTGCGCGGCATCGACCGGCAATGGTCACGGAGAGTGCTTGGCCCCGGTCGGTACGGTCGCGGGGGAATGAGGCGGTGGGCGGAATGACGGACGGGACCACGGATGGGCGGCCGGGGGGCGGCGGCACCGCCCCGGACCGGACGAGAATGGTCGTCGGTGGTGGGCTCGCCGCCGTACTGCTCGCGGTCATCGGTGCCGCCGGGGGCTGGGTGCTCGCCGGCGACCAGGTGGGACCGGACCCGGTGTCCTCCGGCGCGACCGGCACCGCCACCCCGACGCCCGCCGTCCGGACCTCGCCACCTCGGAAACCGCCGACGTCGACCACCCCGACCCGACCGAGCAGCAGCCCCAGCCCGTCGCGGCCGACCGGGCTCACCGTTCCGGACCTGGTCGGCCTGGACTTCGAGGAGGCCCGGGAGGAGCTGCGCGACCTGGGCCTGGGCTGGCAACTCGTCTTCGGCAGCGGCGACGGCTCCAGCGTGCGCAGCACCGACCCGGCGCCGGGCACGCCGGTGCGGCGTGGCGTCACCGTAAAGATCAACGTTGCCGGGGCCGCGCCGCCGAACGAGGTGCCGGATCTGATCGGCGAGAAGTGCAACGAGGCCGGTGCCGAACTCGTCGACGACGGCTTCTCCCCACGCTATCCGGCCGGGCGTTCCGGCACCGTCACCGCACAACAACCGGTGGGCGGCACGGTCGGCAGGTGGAACGACGTGGTCCAGCTCCGGTGCGGCACGCCGCCGAGTGCGGACGCGAGCGCGCCGGCGCCGTGACGCGCACCCGACACGCTGATGCCGACCGGTGGCCGGCAGAACCGCTAGGTTGACCGTCGAGGGGCCTGGTGCCCGCCCGGTCGGCGGAAAGGACGTGCCGTGAGCGACGAGCGCCAGGAGCCGACCGACGGGCAACCGGACGACCGGACCCGTCCGATCTCGCCGTCCGGCGACAACAACCCGGACGAGACCGCGCCGCTCGGGCGTACGCCGGACGAGACCGCGCCGATGGACCGGGCGGCGGGAGAACCGCCGGTTCCGGCCGACGCCACCGCGCAGCTGCCGCCGACCCAGCGTTCCGGTCCGGCGGCGTGGTCCGGGCGTGCCGAGGTGCCCTCGCTGCGGCCGGGTGTGGACCGGGAGCCGGCCGGCGGCGACTGGTATGCCGACGATCAGCCGGGCCGACCGTGGTGGCTGCCGATCCTCTGGGGCGTCCTGCTGCTGCTCCTGCTCGCCCTGATCGGGGGCGGGTTCTGGTTGGCCAGCCAGGGGCTCGACGACGAGGGGCCGGGCTCGGAGTCGCCCTCGCCGACGACCCAGGCTCCACCCACCACGGCGTCGCCGTCGCCGACCACCGCGTCTCCGTCAGCGGCACCGACGACGAGCGCCGCGCCGGCCCAGGTGCCGGTACCGCCGCTGGTGGGTCTGCCGGAGGCCGCGGCACGGGCGGCGCTGGACGGGCTCGACCTCGACTACGAGGTGGAGTACCGCCCGTCGGACCAGCCGGAGGGGACGGTCATCGCCACCGACCCGGAGGCCGGCGAGCTCGTGGCGGCCGGCGACGAGGTTCGGCTGGTGGTCGCCGAGGCCAGTCCGAGTCCGCCGCCGACGACGGGCGAGCCGACCACCGAACCGACCGCGACGGCTAGCCCCACGGGTTGATCGGCGGGTCACCACATGCGGCGTCTGGTACCGACCAGCCCCAAGCCGGCAAGGGAGATCGCCAGCCCGAAGACCCCGGACCAGAACAGCGAGCGGCTGAGTTCCTCCCGGCTGTGGTCACCCGTGGCCCGGGCCGGCGCGTCCTCGTCGGTCGGGTCCGCGGGCTGCGGGGAGTCGACGGACTCGGTCGGTCGGTCGGCTGGCTGGCCGAAGAAGCCGTCGTAGGCGAAGGCGTCCCAGACACCGTCGGTCGCGGTGTCCGGCTCTACCGGTTCGCTCTCCACGACTGTGATCTCCGGAGCCGGTACGGGCTCGGCCAGCCGGGTGGACGACAGGGCTGGATCGCGGCCCAGCACCACCAGGGTGGTGACGGCACCGAGAAGCGCCAGGAGCCCGAAGGTGTAGGCGATGCGGGGCCGGCGTGGCTCCCGCGCGGACATATTGACCATGGCCATCCCAGGTTCGGGGTCCGGGAGGCGCGGGGTGCGGACATGCCGGGGTGGGCATACCGATTCTATGTCGGCGGCATGCCCCTCGAATCCTTTTCACCTGAGGTTCGTGATGCTCAGTGCACCCGAACCGGCGTCCGTACGACCGGCCGGCGGGCCGACCGTACGGTGTGCGGACGCGGCTGTGGTGCGGCCTGGACCTGCCGCAGCCCGGCCCGCTGGACGAAGATCGATCGACGGTTGACCGCGTCCCCCGCCGCGTTCAACTCGTAGCCTTCGAGCCAGAGCCAACCGTCGTAGGTCGGCCGGTCGAGTACCCGGATCACCCGGAACAGAATGGGCCTGCGGAACTGGACACTCGCCGCGCGTGTCACGTGCAGTACGTCACCGGAGCGGGGAAGCACATGGGCTCCTGGAAGGGTCGGCCGGCGGGGAAGGGCCGGCTGGGAATGATGGGGGTTGTGCGGCTCCGGCGACGAGGTCGTGTCTCGGGGGCCGGAGTGGGTGGCCGGTCCGTCAGTGTGGAGCCGCTGATGGCGGGCTCCTGCGCGATCGGTCGGTTGATCAGGAGGTGTCGTCGTCGCACGTGGGCGAGCGGCTCCCGATCCCGTGGGCCGGGCTGGCGGGTGTCGACCGGAAGGACTCCGGACCCGTCGCCCCACGACGTTGATCACGCGTGGAGACGGATCGGAGACGGTCAGTAACCCGGGTCATACGGACAGAGTGCATCAGGAGTGTGCTTCATGCAAGTTGCACGTCGACTTTTGCCGATACGTGAGCGGCTCGCGCGAAACGGCGCTTGAACGGGCCGCCACCCGGGCGGCACACTGAGAGCCGGTTTCGCCCGCCGCGGCCGGCCGAGGACCGGAACCACCCCACGCCGCGAACGCTCGCCGGGAGGATCGCGCCGTGGGCGGGCGGTCAGCGCGGCGCGTCGAGGCGGAGAGGTGACACGGTGAGCGAGCGGCGCAGCCCGACCATCCGGCGGCGCCGGCTCGGCGCGGAACTGCGCCGCCAGCGCGAGGCAGCCGGCATCACCATCGAGTCAGTGGCGGAGCAGTTGGAGTGCTCGGCGTCCAAGGTCTCGCGGATCGAGACCGGCCACACCACCGCTACGCCCCGCGACGTGCGCGACATGCTCCGGATCTACGGGGTGGTGGGCGCCGAGAGCGACGAGCTGGTGCAGATCGCCCGTGAGGCGCGGCAGAAGGGCTGGTGGCATCCGTACAGCACGGTGCTGGTCGGGGCGTACGTGGGCCTGGAGGCGGCGGCCAGCTCGATTCGCGCCTACGAGCAGCAGGTGGTGCCGGGGCTGCTGGAGACCGAGGAGTACGCGAGCGCGATGATCCGCGCGGCCCGCCCCGATTTCAGTCCGGAACAGGTACAGCAACGGGTGCGTGTCCGACTCGGCCGTCAGTCGTTGTTGACCCAGGATGATCCGGTCGATCTGTGGGTGGTGCTCGATGAGGCGGTGTTGAGCCGTCCGGTGGGCGGGGACACGGTCATGCGTGACCAGCTCAAACGGTTGGTGCAGGTGGCACAGCTGCCGAACGTGACGCTTCAGGTCCTGCCGTTCGAGGTGGGAGCGCACGCCGGCATGGACGGCACCTTCACGATCCTCAGCTTCCCCGAACCCGGTGATCCGGATGTCGTGTACGCGGAGAACGCCACGGGTGGGCTCTTCCTGGAGAAGAGCGACGAACTACAGAAGTACAGCTTCATCTTCGATCACATTCGAGCAGCGGCCGAACGTCCGGAGGAGTCCGTGGAGTACATCGCGAGACTGGCAGAGGAGCCGTTGTGGAAGTGGCGACGCAAGGATTCTCCGTGAACCTGGCGCAGGCGACGTGGTTCAAGAGCTCGAAGAGCGGGCCGAACTGCGACAACTGCGTCGAGGTGGCGTACGTGACCGGGGCGGTCGGCGTCCGTGACTCGAAGGACAAGGCCGGACCGGCCCTGGTCTTCGCGCCGGGCGACTGGCACGCTTTCGTCGCCAGCACCAGGGACGGCGCGTTCCCCCGGGCCTGACGTGCCCCGGGGACGGTGACGACGGATCCCCGCCCGGCCACCGGCCGGGCGGGGATCCGCTGCCGTCACCCGACTTTGGTGACGGGCAGCAGAGCCGAACGGGCGCGTACGGCGGCCCAGAGCACCGCGTGCTGGCGCCGGCTGCCGTCGCCACATCGGGCCCGTGTCGTTGTACTTCTCGGTACGCGCTGGTCGACATCCCCCCGGCAGGGCGGGTAACCGAGCGAGGCAGGCGAGACGGATGACGAGTATCGGGTCGGAGAACCTCACCAACGGGCCGGGAAAGCCGGAACGGTTCGGCGGCAAGTATCGCGGGGCCCGGCGGGACACCGTGCTGACCGAGGTGGTGTCGGCGGAGACCGAGCACGCGGGCCGGGAGACCCCGGCGATCGCGGAGCCGCCGTCGCCGCTCACCCTGCCGTCACTGGACCCGAATCCACTCACCGAGCCGTCCTTCCCGGCCGCCGGCTGGTCGACGGCGGACGACGGCTCCCTCGTGGACCATCCGCTGCTGCGTGGGTTGTTGATGGAGTTGCCGCCGAAGGGCAGCGTGCCGCCACCCGGGTGGCTCGACCGCTGGTTCGAGGCGACCAGGGCGATCCTGGAACTGCTATACGTGCAGGGCGCCGGCGGCCGGGCGCGGTGACGCCACCCGTTCGGGCATGGCCCGCTCGGCGAACCGGTTGTGCCGCAACGCGTGGCGTACGCCGATGGCCGCGACGGCCAGCGCCGCGATGGTGATCGCCGGCCCGGTCGCCGAGGGGCCGAGGTACTGGCCGGCACCGCTCGCGGTGATCATCGCCGGCAGCAGCGCCAGACCGGTCACCTGCAACGGCAGGCCGATCAGCGGGTGGGCGGCGGCGGCCCGCAGCCCGTGCGGGGCCGGTGTTCCGGCGGCGACGGCAAGTGCGCCGGCTCCCGCCCACAACCGGCGCAACCGGCGCACCGTGCAGCCGGCCACCAGCAGGGCGGGCACGGCGGCGAGCGTCAGCCCGTCGGCGGCTCGATCCGCCACCGTCGGCCCGACGGTGACCAGCCCGGCGATCGGCAGAGCCAGCGTCAGACCGAGCCCGGTCAACGTCAGCGCGAGCAGCCGGCCGGCTTGCTGACGCAGCTCGCGTGCATGGCGCAGGCGGGGTAGCCCGTCCGCGAGATAGCCGGCGGCCCACCAGACGGCGGCGACCGGAAGCAGGAGGGCGAGATGGCTCTGCATGTCCATCAGCCTTGCCCGATTTCCGGCCCGCCGAATCCGGGTCCGTCCCCCGTTCCTCCCGTACCCGTCCCCGTAGGGGAACCATCTCGCCAGTGTTATGAGGGATCCGACATGTTTAACTGTCCGCACACATCCAACTACCCTCACCGTGATCGGCGTTCATCGATCAACCTGTCACGAGCAGGTGGACGTTCGGTGCCGACCCGAGGGAGGTAGGAAGATGGCTCTTCCACAGAGATCCGTGCTCGTCGGTCTGGCCACACTGGCCATGGTGGCGGCGGCCACGCCGGCCATGGCGGCCGAGCCGGTCGGCACCGTCCGAAGCGCCGGTGGCGCGACCGCCGTCAAGGACAGCTACATCGTGGTGTTCAAGGACAGCGAGGTCAGCCGGACGTCCGTCGGCTCGTCGGTGGACCGGCTGCTGCGCCGGCACGGCGGTGCCACGGCCCGGACCTACAGCGCCGCCGTCCGTGGTGCCGAACTGCGGGTCAGCGCACGGGCCGCGGCGCGGATCGCCGCGGACCCGGCCGTCGCGTACGTCGAACAGAACCACGTCGTCTCCATCGCGGGCACCCAGACGAACCCCCCGTCCTGGGGCCTGGACCGGATCGACCAGCGGAACCTGCCGCTCAACAGTTCGTACACGTACCCGAACACGGCCACGAACGTGACCTCGTACGTCATCGACACCGGCATCCGGACCACCCACTCGGACTTCGGCGGTCGGGCGACCTGGGGCACCAACACGGTCGACTCCAACAACACCGACTGCAACGGCCACGGCACGCACGTGGCGGGCACGGTCGGCGGCTCGGCGTACGGCGTGGCCAAGGCGACCCGCCTGGTGGCGGTCAAGGTGCTCAACTGCTCCGGCAGCGGCACCAACGCCGGGGTGATCGCCGGCATCGACTGGGTCACCGCCAACGCGGTGAAGCCGGCCGTGGCCAACATGAGCCTCGGCGGCGGGGCGAACACCGCGGTCGACAACGCGGTCGTCAACTCCGTCAACTCCGGCGTCACGTACGCGGTGGCCGCCGGAAACGGCAACGCCCTCGGTCAGCGGCAGAACGCCTGCAACTACTCGCCGGCCCGGGCCGCACCGGCGATCACCGTCGGTGCCACCCAGAGCAACGACGCCGCCGCCAGCTTCTCCAACTACGGCACCTGTGTGGACATCCTCGCCCCCGGGGTGAGCATCACCTCCGCCTGGCACACCAGCAACACCGCGACGAACACCATCAGCGGCACCTCGATGGCCTCGCCGCACGTGGCCGGGGTGGCGGCGCTGGTGCTCTCGGCCAACCCGTCGTGGACGCCCCAGCAGGTCCGGGACTACCTGGTCAGCAACTCCACCCCGAACGTGATCTCGAACGTCGGCACGGGAACCCCGAACCAGCTGCTCTACGTGGTCAACGGCAGCACCCCGCCGCCGACCAACGACTTCTCGGTCTCGGTGTCGCCGACCGCCGGCTCGGTCACGGCGGGCAGCTCGGCGAGCGCCACCGTGGCCACCGCCACCACCAACGGCTCCGCCCAGTCGGTGAGCCTCGCGGCCAGCGGCCTGCCGTCCGGGGCGACCGCCTCGTTCAGCCCGGCCACCGTCACCTCCGGCGGATCGTCCACGCTGACCATCAGCACCTCGGCCAGCACGCCGGCCGGCACGTACACCGTGACCGTCACCGGCACCGCGGCCTCCGGCACCAGGAGTGCGACGTACTCGCTCACGGTGACCGGCGGCAGCGGCGGTGGCTGCTCCGGGACCAACGGCACGGACGTGTCGATCCCGGACTCGGGCTCGGCGGTGACCAGCTCGATCACCATCTCCGGCTGCAACCGGAACGCCTCGTCGAGCTCGACCGTCGCGGTGAACATCGTGCACACCTACCGCGGCGACCTGGTCATCGACCTGCTCGCTCCGGACGGCTCGTCCTACCGGCTGAAGAACAGCAGCATCTTCGACGGCACGGACAACGTGAACGCCACCTACACGGTGAACCTGTCCAGCGAGGCGGCGAACGGCACCTGGCGCCTCCAGGTCCGCGACGTCTACGGCGGTGACACCGGGTACATCAACACCTGGACGCTCACCCTCTGACGTCCGGTACGGCGAACGGGCCCCGGCGTAGCGCCGGGGCCCGTTCGTCGATTCGGGTCAGACCGCGAACTCGGTCGGACGTTCGGTGGCCGGCGCGGGTGGCCGGGCCTTCCACAGCCCGGTCTTCTGCGCGACCAGACGACCCAGGTACGCGGGATTGAGGATCACGTAACGCCGCCACAGGCGCTTGGGCTCCAGGCCGAGACGCCAGAACCACTCCAACCCGGCGCGCTGCATCCACGGCGGCGGTTGGCGCAGCAGCCCGGCGTGGTAGTCGAAGGCCGCGCCGACCGCCATCATCGGCATGTCCAGCAGCGGGCGCATCGCGTACGTGAAGATCTCCTGCCGGGGGCAACCGAGCCCGACCAGGACCAGCCGGGCGCCGCTGCCCTTGATCCGATCGGCGATCTCGACGTCCTCGCCCGGCTGCACACCGCGGAACTTGGACGCCTCCACCCCGGCGATCTTCAGGGCCGGGAACATCCGCTCCAGCGCCGGGATCAACCGGGTGAGGGTCTCCTCGGTCGAGCCGTACAGGTAGACCGGCAGCCCCTCGTCGGCGAAGCGGGAGAGCACGTGCAGGGTGAGCGTCGGCCCGTAGACCCGGTCGGTGAGGCCGGCGCCGTGCAGCAGGTTCAACGCCCAGCGCACCGGCTGGCCGTCCGGGGTCACCACGTCGAAGGAGTTGAGTCGCGCGTTGTGCGCCCGGTCCAGCACGCCGGTCATCACGCCGTGCACGGCCAGCGCGGTGAGCGCCAACGGCTGGCGTTCCTGTGCGGCGGCCACCACCCGTTCGGTGGCCTCGGCGTAGTCGGTGGCGTCGACCAGGACACCGAGCACGTTCTTCTTGGTCATGCCCCCGGCACCCACTTGTCCACGTTGGCCTCGTAGATCTCTCGCATGATCATTGGTACGTCGTACACCTGCTTCCAGTCCGGATAGTCCGCCTGGAACGCCTCGTTGGAGCCGATCCACCACTTGTGGTCGCCGATCCGGTTGGCCTCGACGTACTCGGTGATCATCTCCTGGCCGGTGATCTGCTCGGCCAGCGTGAACGCCTCCCGGTTGGAGGTGTTCGAGTGCCGGCCGCCGCCGAGGTTGTAGACGGCGGCGGAGCGGGGGTTGCGGAAGAACGCCTCGAACGCGGAGACCACGTCCGAGCTGTGGATGGCGTCCCGGACCTGCTTGCCCTGGTAACCGAAGATCTTGTAGGTGCGGCGCTCCATGTTCGCCCGCATCACGTAGCCGAGGAAGCCGTGCAGCTCGGTCGCCGAGTGCGCCGGCCCGGTCAGCGTCCCGCCCCGGAAGCAGGCCGTCTTCATGCCGAAGTAGCGGCCGTACTCCTGCACCATCACGTCCGCCGCGACCTTCGAGGCGCCGAAGATCGAGTGCAGGCAGGCGTCGATCGACATGTCCTCCCGGATGCCCTGCTCGTACGGGTGGCCCGGCTCGATCTCCCACCGGGTCGCCAGCTCCACCAGGGGCAGGCTGTTCGGTCGGTCGCCGTAGACCTTGTTCGTGGAGCAGTGGATGACCGGGGCGTCGACGCAGTGTTCCCGGACGCTCTGCAACACGTTGAGGGTGCCGGCGGCGTTGACGTCGAAGTCGGTGAACGGATCGCGCACCGCCCAGTCGTGCGAGGGCTGCGCGGCAGTGTGGATCACCACAGCCACGTCCCGGCCGTACCGGCCGAACAGCGCGCCGAGCGCCGCCCGGTCCCGGATGTCGATGCTGTGGTGGGAGTACGCCTCACCCAGCTCGTCGGTCAGCCGGCGGACGTTCCAGGCGGTGGACGCCTCCTCGCCGAAGAACTCCTGCCGCATGTCGTTGTCGATGCCGACGACGTCGAGACCGAGGCCGGCGAAGTGCCGGACCGCCTCGGAGCCGATCAGCCCGCCCGAACCGGTCACGAATGCGACACTCACATGCCACTCCTGGTGCGTCGGAGGCAGAAACCATCGGAGCATAGCGTGACGTCCGGCACGCCCCGATACGGAGCGAGGGCCCCGCATTCCGCGGAGCCCTCGGCTGTGGTGGGGAAGGGGGGAGTTGAACCCCCACGTCCTTTCGGACACACGGACCTGAACCGTGCGCGTCTGCCATTCCGCCACTTCCCCGTGGCTCGACCTCGATGAACGTGGCCTGTACCGGGCCTCGCCGGTCACCGGCGAGCCTCGGCCATGCTACGTGACCTTGGTCTGTCGCCGCGAATGGCTTTCGCTGCTCGCAGCGGTTACCGTTCGTGGCGGACGAAAGAGTAGCACGACAATCAGAAGCCGTCCGAACGGGCCGTGGCCTGCCGGCCGAGCGGCGTGTGAGCTGCGTGCGCTCTGGACGGATACCATCATGTCCTCGGGACCCGAGGAGGAGCCGGTGAGCGTGCTGCAACGCTTCGAGAAGCGTCTGGAAGGCCTGGTCGAAGGGGCTTTCGCCAAGGTCTTCAAAGGGGTGGTCCACCCCGTGGAGATCCTCAACGCCATGCAGCGGGAGGCCGAGGCACACAAGGCCATCCTCGCTGGTGGGCGCACGTTGGTGCCCAATCGCTACGTGATCGATCTCTCCCCGTACGACCACAGTCGGCTGGCGCCGTACGCCGCCGCGCTGGCCCAGGAGCTGGCCCAGTCGCAGGCGGAGTTCATCGGTGAGCAGGCCTGGACGGTCTACGGGGACGTGATCGTCGAGATCGAGCGCGGTGAAGGACTGGACACCGGAATGTTCCGGGTCACCGCGGAGGTCTACACCGGTGGCGAGGTCGCCCCGGTCTCGGCGCCCGGTTACGACGCCGGTCCGCCCGGATACGACGCCGGCCCGCCCGGCTACCCGTCCTACGACCAGGGTGGTGGCTACGGTCCGCCGCCGGGGCACGGTGGTGGGCGCAACATCCGGCTGGTCTCCGGTGACGGCCGCACCTACCCGCTGCAGATGGGTTCGACCGTGATCGGTCGAGGCGACCAGGCCAACCTGCGTCTGCCGGACGTCGGCATCTCCCGCCGACACGCCCGGCTGGACTTCGACGGCGGGCAGGTCGTGCTCACCGATCTCGGCTCGACGAACGGCACCATGGTCAACGGCCAGCGGGTCTCCGCCGTGGCGTTGAACCCCGGTGACATGATCCAGCTCGGTACGACCACTCTGACCTTCCGCGTGGACGGCTGATCCGCCTTGCCGGAACTCGTTATCACCGTTGCCCGGTTCGGATTCCTCGTACTGCTGTGGATCTTCGTGTTCACGGTGGTCGGCGTCATCCGGCGGGACCTCTTCGCGGGGGCCCGCTCGGGTCGGCTGGTGGCCGCGCCCCGGGCGGTGGGCGCGTCGACAGGTCAGGCGACGGCGAAGCCGGCGAAGGTGAAGCGGGGGCGGGCGGCGCACCAGTTGGTGGTGACCGCGGGTCAGTTGGCCGGCACGCGGATCACGTTGGGTGAGGCGCAGATAACGATCGGTCGTGCCGAGGACTCCACCCTCGTCATCACCGACGACTACGCGTCCGCGCGACACGCCCGGCTGGTGCCGCGTGATGGGCAGTGGTTCGTCGAGGACCTGGGTTCGACTAACGGGACGTACCTGGATCGCGCTAAGGTCACCGGACCGACCCCCGTCCCCCTCGGCGTGCCGATCCGGATCGGCCGCACCTCTCTCGAATTACGGCCATGACTCTGACCCTGCGCTATGCGGCCCACAGCGACCGCGGTCTGATCCGAGACGGTAATCAGGACTCCGTCTACGCCGGGCCGCGGCTACTCGCCGTTGCCGACGGCATGGGCGGTATGGCCGCCGGTGACGTCGCCAGCAACATTGTCATCGGTGCCATGGCGCCACTGGACGAGGACGTCCCAGGCGATGCCCTGGTCGACGCGCTCCGCTCCGCCGTGGGCACCGCCAACCAACAACTCCGCGAGACGGTGGAGGCCAACCCCCAGTTGGAGGGGATGGGCACCACGCTCACCGCGACCCTGTTCTCCGGCAGCAAGCTGGGCATGGTCCACATCGGCGACTCGCGGGCCTACCTGCTGCGCGACGGAGAGTTCGCGCAGATAACCAAGGACGACACCTACGTCCAGATGCTCGTCGACGAGGGCCGGATCAGCCCGGAGGAGGCGAGCAGCCACCCCCAGCGCTCGTTGCTCACCCGGGCCCTGGACGGCCGTGACATCGACCCGGAGTACTCGGTCCGGCAGGTGCTGCCCGGCGACCGGTACCTGATCTGCTCCGACGGGCTCTCCGGCGTGGTCAGCGCGGAGACCATCGCCGAGACCATGCGGGAGTACGCGGACCCGCAGCAGTGTGTCGAGCGGCTCGTCCAGCTCGCCCTGCGCGGTGGCGGCCCGGACAACATCACCGTGATCATCGCCGACGCCACCGACCGGGACATCGTCGAGGCGGCCCCGATCGTCGGCGGTGCGGCGGCCCGGGACCGGGGGATGGCCACCTCGGCCGACGTCTCCACCCCGGCGGCCCGTGCCTCGGCGCTCTCCGCGCCCCGGCCGCCGACGCCCGACGACGCCGCGAACGCCGACGACGAGCCCGAGGCGCGTCGGCGTCCGCTGCGTGCGCTCGCCATGACGACCGCCCTGCTGGTGATCGTCGGCGGCGGGGTGTTCGCCGGGTGGAGCTACACGCAGCGCCAGTACTACGTGGGCGCGACCGAGGACGGCCAGGTGGCCGTGTTCCGTGGCATCCAGGGTCAGATCGCCGGGATGGACCTCTCCAGCGTGCACTCCGAGAGCGAGGCCCAGCTGGACGACCTCACCCTGGCCGCGCAGGAGCAGGTGAAGCAGGGCATCCCGGCCAAGAGCGAGCCGGACGCGGAACGGCGGCTGGCGGAGCTGACGATGGACAGCCCGACGAACGTGAACCTCAAGCCGATCTGTCCGCCGACACCGAGCCCCACGCCCTCGCTCGTGGGTTCGCCGTCCCCGACGCCGAGCGCGCCGACGGGATCGCCGAGCGCTCCGGCCGGCTCGCCGAGCCAGGTGGGTGGCGTCTCGTCGACACCGAGCGGCGCGGCGACGGGCACCCCGAGCGGTGCCTCCGCCGCCGCACCGGACAGCACCCCCGACGCGCCCCCCGTCGACACCTTCACGCCCACGGTCGACCCGGCGGCCTGCCGGTCGCCCGAGTAGGCACCGGCTCCCACCCGAGGACGATCGTGACCGCAGCGGCCACCCCGGCATCCTCGCCCGCCACCGCGGGCGAGCGACCCGGCGTACGCATGGCCCGCTCCCGCCGCAACGCCGAGTTGTCGCTGCTGCTGCTGGCGATGGCGCTGGTGGCCGCGTACGGTGCGATGGTCGAGGCGAAGGTGCTCGACACGGTCACTCCGGGCTTCTGGGTGCCGGCCGCCACGCTCACCGCGGTGTTCCTCGGCATGCACCTGGTGATCCGGTTCCTCGCGCCCTTCGCCGATCCGGCGCTGCTGCCGGCGGTGGCCCTGCTCAACGGGCTGGGCGTCGGTTTCCTGCGCCGGCTCGACCTCGCCAAGGCGGCCCCCGAGGAGCGGGCGGACCTGGCCATCTTCGCCGGGACCGGCGGTCGCCAGCTCGCCTGGACGCTGATCTCGGTGGTCCTCGCCGCCGGCCTGCTGGCGCTGATGCGCGACCATCGGTCGATCTCCCGGTACGCGTACACCCTGGGGCTGGCGGGCATCGTGCTGGTCATGCTGCCGGCGGTGCTGCCGGCCAGCATCTCCGAGATCAACGGCGCGAAGCTCTGGGTACGCATCGGCAGCTTCTCGATCCAGCCCGGCGAGTTCGCCAAGCTCGCCCTGCTCGTCTTCTTCGCCTACTACCTGGTGCGCAAGCGCGAGGTGCTGTCGCTGGCGAGCCACCGGTTCCTCGGCATCGACTTCCCGCGCGGGCGCGACCTCGGCCCGGTGCTCGTGGTCTGGGTGATCAGCCTGCTGGTCCTCGTCTTCGAGAAGGACCTGGGCACCTCACTGCTCTACTTCGGCATGTTCGTGGCCACGGTCTACATCGCCACCGAGCGGGTCAGTTGGCTGCTCATCGGCCTGGTCCTCTTCTTCGGCGGCGCCTACCTCGCGTACGTGCTCGGCGAGGCGGTGGGCGGTCCGTTCGCGAACTTCTACCTACGGGCGCAGATCTGGCTCGACCCGTTCGCCCAGCCCTACGACGACGGCTACCAACTGGTGCAGGGGCTGCTCGCGCTCGGCTCCGGCGGGTTGTTCGGTGCCGGGCCGGGTGGCGGTCAGCCGCTGCTGCTGCCGGAGGTGCAGAACGACTTCATCTTCGCCGGCATCGGTGAGGAGATCGGCCTCTTCGGTCTCTCCGCGCTACTGGTGATCTACCTGCTCATCGTCGAGCGGGGTCTGCGGGCCGCCCTGGCGGTTCGGGACTCGTTCGGCAAGCTGCTCGCCGGTGGCCTGGCCTTCACCCTCGCGCTCCAGGTCTTCGTGATCGTCGGCGGGATCAGCAAGCTCATCCCGCTGACCGGTCAGACCACCCCGTTTCTCTCCGCCGGCGGCTCCTCGCTGATGGCGAACTGGCTGCTCATCGCGGTGCTGCTGCGCGTCTCCGACGCCGGCCGCCGGCCGGTCGACGGTGCTGGCGGCAAGGTGACCCGCCCCTCCGGGCCGCCCGAGCAGCTGCACGGTGCCCCCACGGAGGTGATCAAGCCGTGAACGCACCGCTGCGTCGGGTCGGCGTCGTCGTCATCGTCCTGTTCGGGCTGCTCTTCGCCAACCTGAACTGGATCCAGGCGTACAAGGCCGACGAGTACCGCACCAGCGACTACAACGGTCGGGTCCAGGTCGCCAAGTACGACCGCAAGCGCGGCAACATCGAGGCCGGTGGCACCGCGCTGGCGGTCAGCAAGGAGACCGACGGCGAGCTGAAGTACCTGCGCACCTACCCGGGCGGCGCGAAGTACGCCCACGTGCTCGGGTACGAGCCGGTCAACGGCGCCGCCACCGGGCTGGAGCGCGCCGAGAACGACTTCCTCGCCGGCACCAGCGACCAGCTCATCGTCAACCGGCTGCGGGACATGGTCACCGGCGACACCACCGCCGGCGGCAACGTGCTGCTGACCCTGTCGAAGCGGGCGCAGGACACCGCGTACGACGAGCTGCGCGGCAACAACAAGGGCGCGACCAAGGGCGCGGCGATCGCCCTCGACCCGGTCACCGGGGCGGTGCAGGCACTGGTCTCCATTCCCAGCTTCGACCCGAACCCGCTGGCGAGCCACGACACCGACGAGGCGACCGCCGCGTACAACCGGCTCGAACAGGAGGCGGGACGGCCGCTGCGGAACCGGGCGCTCGGCGAGGTGCTGCCGCCGGGCTCCACCTTCAAGATCGTCGTGGCCGCGGCCGCGCTGGAGAACGGGATCACCAAGGAGACCGAGATCCCGGCCGGGCCGAGCTACACCCCGCCCACCTCAAGCGAGCCGATCCGCAACGCCGATCCGTCGATCTGCCCGGAGTCGCAGGTGACCCTGATGAACGCGGTCACCGAATCCTGCAACACCGGCTTCGCCAAGCTCGGTGGCCAGCTCGGTCCCGACGTGCTCAAGGAGAAGGCCCGACAGTTCGGGTTCGAGCAGGAGGACCTGACCGTCGGCCGGCTCGGCGAGGGCGGCCTGAGCGTGGCCGCCAGCCGGACCGGCAGCATGGAGAACCCGGACGGCAGTCCCGACCCGGCGGCGCTGGCGCAGTCCTCCATCGGGCAGCGGGACGTGCGGATGACCCCGTTGCAGGGTGCCATGATCGCCGCGGCGGTGGCCAACGGCGGCAGCCAGATGCGGCCGTACCTGGTGCGTCAGCTGCTGGCACCGGACCGCACCACCGTCTACGACACCGCCAACCCGCGCGAGCTGCGCCGGCCGGTGAGCAGCCAGGTCGCCGCCGACCTGCGGGACATGATGGTCAGCGCGGTGGAGAACGGCACCGGCCGCAACGCCCGGATCAACGGCTACACCGTCGGTGGCAAGACCGGCACCGCGCAGTCGGCGCCGGACCGCCCCGACCACGGTTGGTTCATCGGCTTCGCCCTCGACTCCGACGGCAAGCCGGTCTCCGCGGTCTGCGTCGTCCTGGAGGAGGCCGGCAGCGGCGGCAGCGCCGAGGCCGCCCGGATCGCCGGTCAGATCATGCGGGCCGCCATCGCCGAGCCCGGGGGGCGCTGACATGCTCAGTCCGGGGGTCCAACTCGGCAACCGGTACCGCCTCGACGAGCGGATCGCCAGCGGCGGCATGGGTGACGTCTGGCGCGGCACCGACCAGGTGCTCGGTCGTACGGTGGCGGTCAAGAGCCTGCTCCCGGCGTTGCTGGACGAGCCCGGCTTCGCCGAGCGGTTCCGTGGCGAGGCCCGCACCATGGCCACGATCAACCACCCCGGCGTGGTCGACGTCTACGACTTCGGCAACGACCAGCACATCGCCTTCCTGGTGATGGAGTACGTCGAGGGCGATCCCCTCTCGGCGACGCTGAGTCGGGTCGGCCGGCTCACCCCGGCGCGGACCATGGCGCTCGTCGCCCAGGCCGCGGACGCGCTGCACGCCGCGCACGTGAAGGGCATCGTGCACCGGGACGTGAAGCCCGGCAACCTGCTGGTCCGCCCCAACGGCACGCTGGTGCTCACCGACTTCGGCATCGCCCGGTCGGATCTGGTCGGGCAGCTCACCGCGGCCGGCTCGGTGCTCGGCACCGCGTCGTACATCTCCCCGGAGCAGGCCACCGGCCAGGTCGCCACCCCCGCCTCCGACGTCTACGCGCTCGGCGTGGTCGCCTACCAGTGCCTCGCCGGCCGCCGGCCCTTCGAGGGTGACAACCCCCTCGACATCGCGATGCGGCACGTCCGGGAGACGCCCCGACCGCTGCCCGCCGACATTCCGCCCCAGGTCCGCGCGCTGGTGGAGCGGGCGTTGGCGAAGGACCCGAAGGACCGTTGGCCGAGCGCCGCGACGCTGGCCGGAGCGGCGCGGCAGTTGAAGACCGCGCTGTCCCGGCAGGCCCGGGCCGGTGGGCAGGCCGCACCGATCTCCGCCGCGCCGGCCTCACCGGCACCGGGGCGCGCACAGGTTCCGCCGCCGCAGGCACCGCGTCCGGTGGCGGCCCCGCACTCCCCGGCCCCCGCGCACCCGCCGGTCATGGGACACCGACCGCCGCCGAGCCACCAACCGGCTGCCCCGCACCGTCCCACCTCGGTGGCACCGGCCGTCGGCGGCTACCCGCGCGGGGCGGCCACCGTCCCGCCTGGGTACGCTGCGCAGCCCGGACCGTCACGCCCGGTACCTCGACGGTCACGATCCGGGATGGTCTTCCTGGCCATCATGCTGGGCGCACTGGTCCTCATCTGCTCCGGCGTGATTTCCTACCAACTGCGGAACAACCTCGGCGTGGGAACGCCGGGGGGAGCTTCCGTACCAACGGTGACGTCCGACGCGCTGCGGCCTGACGGGCGAGACGATCTGGTCGATACGGCGTACCGTCGACTGGATCAGCCCCGACCGGGCGGCGACGTGACGACGACGAGCGAAGGACGACAGACGCGATGACAGCGCAGGCCCGCCTGCTCGGTGGCAGGTACCAGGTCGGCGAGCTGCTCGGGTACGGCGGCATGGCCGAGGTGCATCGCGGCCGTGACCTGCGGCTCGGTCGGGACGTCGCGATCAAGATGCTCCGCGCCGACCTGGCCCGGGACGCCACCTTCCAGATGCGTTTCCGGCGGGAGGCGCAGAACGCCGCCTCGCTCAACCACCCGGCCATCGTCGCCGTCTACGACACCGGTGAGGAGCAGGCGCCGACCGGCGAGACGCTGCCGTTCATCGTGATGGAGTTCGTGAACGGGCGCACCCTGAAGGAGGTGCTCGGCGCCGAGGGCCGGTTGCAGCCCCGGCGGGCGCTGGAGATCTCGGCCGACATCTGCGCCGCGCTGGACTTCAGCCACCGGCACGGCATCATCCACCGCGACATCAAGCCGGGCAACGTGATGCTCACCCAGACCGGCCAGGTCAAGGTGATGGACTTCGGCATCGCCCGCGCGCTGGCCAGCGGCGCCACCACGATGACGCAGACCAGCGCGGTCATCGGCACCGCGCAGTACCTCTCCCCGGAACAGGCGCGCGGCGAGGCGGTCGACGCCCGCTCCGATGTGTACGCCGCCGGCTGCGTGCTCTTCGAACTGCTCTGCGGGCATCCGCCGTTCGTCGGCGACAGCCCGGTCAGCGTGGCGTACCAACACGTGCGGGAGGCTCCGCCGACCCCGAGCGACCTCAACCCGGACGTCAACCCGGCGGTCGACTCGATCGTGCTGAAGGCGCTGTCGAAGAACCCGTTCAACCGCTACCAGAGCGCCGGGGAGATGCGCGCTGACCTGCTCCGGGCGGCAGCCGGCCGGCCGGTGATGGCGACCCCGGTGATGCGCGAGGACGAGACCGTGGCGATGGCCGCGGCCGGCCACCCGGGCTACCCGACGGGGGGCGCGACGCAGACCCGACAGATCCCCGCCCGGGTGGGTGATCCGCGTCAGCGCAAGGCGTCGTCCTGGCTGATTGCCACGTTCGCCGCGCTCGGCGTGCTCGCGGTGATCGCCCTGGTCGCCGCCCTGCTGCTGAACCAGCGCGACGACGAGCCGCAGGACATCGCGGTGCCGACGGTCACCGGGCTGAGCCAGGCCGACGCGTTCGCCCAGATCGAGCGGGACGGTTTCGTGCCGGCACGGGGCGAGCCGGAGTTCACCTCCGACTGCAAGGAGGGGACGGTCACCACCCAGTCCCCGCCCCCCGGCGAGCGGGCGGAACGGAACAGCACGGTGACCGTACGCATCTGCGGCGGCAAGCCCGAGGTGGAAATCCCGCGCGGCCTCGTCGGCAGCACGCGGGAGGCCGCGCAGACGCAGCTTGAGAATCTCAACCTCAGGGTGAAAGTCGAGGAGGACGACAACGCGGCCACCAAGGGCCAGGTGTTGGAGGTCGACCCGCCGTCGGGCGAAAAGGTCGCCGAAGACACCGAGGTCACCTTGACCGTCTCGAAGGGCAACGTGGCCACGGTGCCGTCGGTGATCGGCCTGCCTCAGGCGGAGGCGAAACGGACCCTGGAACGCGCCGGCTTCGACGTCGAGACCGAGCTGGGTCCGGAGCGCCCTGCGGATGAGGCCGGGCGGGTGGTCGACCAGAGCCCGAACGGCAACACCGAGCGCACCAAGGGCAGCACGGTGAAGATCGTCGTGTCGGTGCCGGAGCCGGAGGAGGATCCGGACCCGGCGACCCAGACCCCGCCGACCACCGGTGCCCCCACCACGCCGCCGCCGGACGATGACGACGACGGTGGCGGTGGCGGTGGCGGGATCCTGCCGTCCTTCGCCCCGTTCCGCCTCGGTCAGGAGTGACGGGGGCAACCCCGCCGGTCGACCGGGTGAGACGTCGGCGACGCCGCCTGCTCCTGCTGGCCGTGCCGGCGCTGGCCGCGCTGCTGGTCGCCAGCCTGCCCTGGCTCTGGACGACCGCCGGTGCGCGCGGCCACGTCCACGCTGCCGCCGAGGCACCGGCCGCCGACGTGGTGATCGTGCTGGGTACCGCCGTGACGGAGGACGGCCGGCAACCGGGCGTCCGGCTCGCCGGTCGGCTGGAGATCGCCGCCGAGCTGGTAGGCAGCGGTAAGGCCCGGGTGGTGCTCGTCTCCGGCGACGGCGCGGGCGAGTCCGGCGACGAACCGGCGATCATGGCCGCCCACCTGACCGAACGGCTCGGCGTGGACCCGCAGCGCGTCGTCGCCGACCCGCACGGCCTGGACACGTACGACAGCTGCCTGCGGGCCCGTCAGGTTTACGGGATCGAGCGTGCGCTGATCGTCACCCAGTCCTACCACCTGTCCCGGGCGGTGACGCTGTGCCGGCACGTCGGCATCGACGCCGACGGGGTGACCGCCCGCTGCTCGGGCTGCGGCACCGGCCTGCTGGTGCGCAAGGCGGCCCGGGACTACCTCGCCAGCGGGAAGGCGGCCTGGGACGCGGTCCGCGACCGGCCACCGGCCGTCAGCTCACCCGCCGGCCCCGCCATTTCCGACGCCCTGACCCGCTGACCGCCCTGCGGCTCCGCCCGATGACACCGGTTACGGTCTCCGGTCGTGACGCTGCCGGAGCGCCCACGGCGGTCGATGCGTCCCTGGCGGAATGCGGGATCCGGGAGGCTGTGGGCGTGATCTGGCTGGCGGTTCGCTCCTGATCACCAGGACCGGCGGGCCGACCGCGAGACCTGATCCTCAGGTGGTGGCGAAGGCGGCCCGGCGACGGGCGTCGACCTCGGCGGCAAGCTCCGGGGCGCGTTCCAGCGCTTCCGGGTGCCCGCAGGCGGCGAGCCAGTTGGCCAGCATCAGGTGCCCGCCCTCGGTCAGCACCGACTCGGGATGGAACTGGACGCCCTCGATCGGCAGCGTGCGGTGCCGCATCGCCATCACGATCCCGGAGGCCGTCCAGCCGGTCACCTCCAGCTCGGCCGGCAGCGTCTCCCGCAGCACGGCGAGCGAGTGGTAGCGGGTCGCCGTGAACGGATCGGGCAGCCCGGCCAGTACGCCGGTGTCGTCGTGCCGGACCTCCGATGTCTTGCCGTGCAGCAGCTCCGGGGCGCGGGTGACGGTCGCCCCGAACGCCTCGCCGATGGCCTGGTGACCCAGGCACACCCCGAAGATCGGCAGCTCGCCGGCGTACTGGCGGATCACGTCGAGGCAGATGCCGGCCCGGTCGGGCGTGCCCGGACCCGGGGAGAGCAGGACACCGGCCGCGCCGACCCGGCCGACCTCGGTCACCTCGATCTCGTCGTTGCGGCGCACCTCACACTCCACGCCGAGTTGGCCGAGGTACTGCACGAGGTTGAAGACGAACGAGTCGTAGTTGTCGATCACCAGGACGCGCATCGGGCTCACTCGTCCTCGTCCGGCGGCGGCGTGTTGTTCCGGTCGGTGTCGTACGGCAGGTCGTGCTCGTCGCCCGGTGGGGCGTCGTCGACCGCGCCGTCGTCACCGGGCCCGACGTCGCCGTCCGGTGCGCCCGGTACGCCGGAGTCCTCCTGGGTGACCTGCACGTCGTCGAAGGGCAGCAGCGGTTCCGCCCAGGGAAACACCACGTACCACAGCAACGCCACCATGGTGGTGGCGAGCAGTAGGCTGCCGACGAGCTTGCCGGGCAGCCCGAAGGGCAGCTTGCGCCAGATCCAGGCGTACATCGTCAGGTCCCCAGCTCCGCCGGGCGTCCCTCGGCCTTCGGCTGGGTACGCGTCAACTCGGCGTGAATGATCAACCGCTCGTAATTGTCGAACTTCGGGTTGCAGGTGGTCAGGGTCAGCATCCGTTTGGTCGGCTTCTCTCCCGGCCGACCCGGCACCGGAGCCACCACCTCGACCTGGGTCGGCTTGACGACCAGGCTCTCGGTCACCTGGTAGACGTACCACTCGTTGCGGCCCTCGACCAGGATCGGATCGCCCTCGCGCAACTCGTCCAGTCGCCAGAAGGTGGCCCGGTTCCGGTGCCCGGCCACGGAGAAGTTGCCGACCTGGCCCGGCATGGCGCTGTCCGGGTAGTGCCCCGGCGCGTACCGGATGTCCTGCTGACCGACCCCCTCGACCACGATCCATTCCTTGTCGAACTTCGGAATGTAGAGGCCGGCGATCGGGGTGCCCTGCACCGCCGGTTTCGGCTTGGCGGACGGGCTGGCCGACGCGGACACCGTCGGGTCCGTCACCGGCTCGGGTGCCCACGCCTGGGCCAACTGCTCGCTCAGCTCGCCCTGGTGGGCGTCGACGATCGCCGACTTGCCCCAGATCTCGTAGCCGGCGAAGAGCAGCACCACCAGGCCGAAGGTGATCAGCAGTTCGCCGCTGAACCGGAGACCGGTGCGTACCCGGGACCACAGCGACGGCCGGGTCAGCTCCGAGTAGACGCTCTTGTAGCCCTCACCCGTCTGGTGGGGGCGCAGTTGCACCACCCGGTCGCCGCGCCGCGGCTTCGGTGCCTCGGCGGGCTGGTCGGCACCGTCCGATGGTTCTTCGCTCCTGGGCGGTCGAGGTACGGCACCCATCAGGGCGGTCGAGTCCAGTACCGGCGGAGCGCTCGGCCTGGCTCCGGTAACCGCCGGGATGAGAGCGGTCGCCGCCGGGTCGGCCGACCGGCCCGGCGCGGACGGCTGGCCCGACGCGGAGGGTTGGCCGGGTGCGGCAGCTTGCCCTGGTGCCGTCGGCTGGCCGGATGCCGCCGGGCGGGCCTGCTGACCCGAGGTGGGGTTGATCGGACGGTCCGTGGCCGCCGGGCTGCCCGGCACGGCCGCGGTGCCGGGATGGCCGTTCGTCGCCCGAGTCGCCCTGGTCGACTCCGTCCCCCGGCCGCCATCAGCCGAGCCGGCGACGTCGCCGACCTTCGGTATCAGTGCGGTCGGGCCCTCACCGGACCAGTCACCCTGACCGGGTGCGCGTTCCGCCGACTGCCGTGCCGGCTCGACAGCGGGCGTGCGCCGACCTTCAGCCGACCAGGACGGTGTGGCCGGCGGCTGACCTGGCACCGCCGGGTACGCCGGGCCGCTGCGGCCGGGCCGGTCCTCGCCGGTCGGCTCGGGGCGCGCCACATGCGGTGCCGATCTGTCCTGGCCAGCCTGCGACGGCTGCATTGGTGGGCCGTTCGGGCCCGGCCGTCCGGGATGCGATGGCTGCGCCGCCCCGCTGTTGCCCGCCGGTCCGAGGTACGGCGCGTGCGGTGCCGGCGCTGCGCCGGCAGGCTGCGCGGCACCGGGGCGCGGCGCGTGCGGGGCCGGAGCTGCCAGACCGGCTCCGGGATGCGGCGCGTGCGGGGCCGGAGCTGCCAGACCGGCTCCGGGACGCGGCGCGTGCGGGGCCGGGGCTGCCGGGCCGGATCCGGGGCGGGGCGTCTGCTCGCCGTAGGGTGCCCCGAACTGTGGTGCCGGCACGGGCTGGGACGACTGCGCTGCCGAACCGGACGGTGGCGTGGCCGGCCGTACCGCGACAGGTTGCGTGGTCTCGGCGGGCTGTCTCGGCTGCTCGCCGTTGGGCCGGACCGGGCCGCCGCGGGGTTGCGCCGTTCCGGTGCCGGACCGGCTCGGACCGGACGATTGGGCTTGGCTGCCGGGCCAGGGCGGCGGGGTGCCGGCGGCCTCGCCGATGTCCGGTCGGGCTGCGGTGTCGGCCGGACTCGGCCACCCCGGCCGGCCGGCGGTGCCGGTGGCACCCGGGTGACCGGCGTCCGCGCCGGCCGGGCGGGTGCTGCTCGGCTGTTGCGGGTCGCCCGCACCCCGGGCGGGCTGGAAGGCGCCGTGCCACGGCGTGGGCCCCACCGGAATGTCCGGCTGACCCGACGGCAGGGGCACGCCATGCCACTGGTCGTTGTCTCCCGCGCTCTGCGGCCGACCGGATGCGCCACGAACCGGACCGGGCACCGAGTCCCACTGGTTCGCCGTACGGTCGGGATCCGCCGGACGCTGCCCATTCGGTGCCGGATCCCACTGGTTGGCACCACGACCGGTGCTCGCGGGGGTGTCCCACTGGTTCGCCCGGTGGTCACTGGTGGGCGCGGTGTCCCGACGTCCGGGCGCGGTCGGCTGCTCCTGGCCCGGGCCGGCACTTCGGCGCTCGACCGCCGGCGCGCCGGCCCGCTCCGGCGCCGCGGGTGCGGTCCAGCCGCCCGGTGTGCCCGGTCCGGCCGTGGTCCGAGCGGGTGATTCCGCCGGTGGTGCCGGGTCCCATCGGCCGGAGCCGGCGGGCGAGGTGGGCTCGGCGGTCCCGTCGAAACGACCGGAGTTGGTCGGCCGCTGGCCGTCCGGCGGTCGGCCCCCGGCGGCAGCCTGATCGGTCGGCCGCGGAGCTGCGGTCGGTGGCGGGTCGTGCGGTGCCGGGGACGGTCCGGACCGGGTGGGCAGCACCGGGTCGGGCCAGGCTCCCGCCGCCCGGGCGCCGGCGGACTCGGCCCGATCGACCTTGGGTAGGAAGGCGGTGGGCTCGTCGGTCTGGTCGCGGTGCCGACCGTCGGACTGCGGGCTCACCGCGGGCTCACTGCGGCACCGCCGGCACGGTCGCCGAACGCAGGGTGGTGGAGTCCTCGAAGGCGGGCACCGTGACGTTGCCAGCGGTCTCCGAGTAGCCAAGTTGGTAGTTGTTGACCGCGTCCCTGAACCACCGGACTCCCTCGGAAGCGGCGAGGGCCTGCCGGAGTGCGGCGGGATCGCCAATTGCTACGATCTTGAAAGGTGGGGAGTACACCCGGCCGTGCAACAGCAGGGTGTTACCCACGCAGCGTACCGCGCTGGTCGCCAGGACGCGCACGTTCATGATTGACATCGCCTCGGCACCACCGGCCCAGAGCGCGTTGACCACCGCCTGCACGTCGCCCTGATGGACGACCAGGTCATCGTTGGAGGCTCCTTCGGGCAGGTTGCTCAACTGCGGCGCGTCGTTGAGTTCGACGGTCAGACCGGGGCCGGTGAGGGCGGTGAAGCCGGCCTCGGCCCGGTTGGCGTCGGCCCGCTGCTGCTGTTCCCGGATCGGGCCGTTCGAGTTGGCCAGGACGGCCGTCCGGCTCTCCACCTCGCCGCGCAGCGTGGCGGCGCGCTGCTCGTTCGCCGCCACCTGCGCGCGCCGATCCTCGATCAGCTCGGTCAGTTGGGGTCGGCGGTCCTCCCGCAGGGCGGTGCCGCCGGCCGTGGTGGCCGTCGTGGTGAACAGCAGGCCCGCGGCCAGGGCGATCAGCGGCACACCGACCGACCAGAACGGGCGGCGCTGACGTGGCCGCCGAGGCAGCAACCCGGCGACGAGTCGTCGCAGCGCCTTCTGCCACGACGCTGCGCCGGACGTGTACTCCACGGGCCAGTCCCCCTGCTCTTCCGCTCCGACGCTACCCGGTGTGGGGCGCGGCGCCGGTCGTCCTGAGTCCGATTTCCAATGCTGCCCGGTACCGGTCTCACCTCATTCGTGGATCGGACGGGTCTTCCGGACTACGCTAGCTGTCGAACATTATTGGCCATGGACCGTCGCCCTCGCGCCCGGTTGTCAGGCCGGACGAGGTCGTAACCCCTCTGGAGAGCGCCGTGCCCAAGTCTCAGGTCCGCAAGAAGAAGGTGTACACCCCGCCCACGGACGTCCGCCCGACGGCGACGACCGCGGCAACCAACAAGCCCAGCCCGGTGTGGCTGCCGGTTCTGGCGGTGTCGCTGATCGTCTTCGGCATCGGCTGGCTGGTGGTCTACTACCTCTCCGAGCAGGAGTACCCGGTCATGGAGCTGGGGTACTGGAACCTGGCGGTCGGGTTCGGCGCGATGGTCGCCTCCCTGATCGTGCTCTCCCGCTGGCGCTGACCCGCAGCTCGAAGCCGTGACTGCCCGGCACCACCACCGGCGGCCCGCCCGAGCGGCGGTGCCGCCGGCCTCCTAAGGTGTGCGCAGGGCAGCGTGGCCCGGAGTGCGAGATGACTCACGTTACTGCTGGGTAACCTTGCGCGTAGGCTGCACTGCATGACCGAGCGGAGCGAGGTCATCGACCGATCAGGTTGAGGTGCGGCGGCGTTGGGTCGACCGATCGCACCGACGCCCCGGTCGCCGAGCCGCTCGACAGGCAGCAGACCGGGAGGCCAACTCGATGGGCAGCGTCCAGATCGTCACCACGATCCTCGCGGCCGCCATCACCGCCGTTGCGGTGTGGCTTGCGGTACGCGCGGTCTCGAAGATGGTGGCCGTCATCCGGCTGGGTCAGCCCGATCCGACCCGTTCCGGCGACAAGGTCAGCCGCACCAGGACCATGCTGGCCGAGACAGCCGGGCACACCCGGATGCTCCGCTGGAGCGTGGTGGGCGCGGCGCACTGGTTCGTGATGGTCGGCTTCATCGTGCTGTCGCTGCTGGTGCTTGAGGCGTACTTCGAGGTGGTGTCGCCGACCGGCGGGCTGCCGCTCATCGGTTCCTGGACGCTCTACGGGCTGGTCACCGAGTGGATCGGCATTCTGGGCGTGGTCGGCATCGGGGTCCTGATCGCGATCCGGGTGGCGAACCGGCCGAACCGGGCGGGACGCCGGTCGCGGTTCACCGGCTCCACCATGTGGCAGGGCTACTTCGTCGAGGCGGTCGTCCTCGCCGTACTGGTCATGGGTTTTCTGATCCGCGGCTTCAAGGTGGCCACCGACCACTTCGAGTACCCCACCTGGGCCACCCCGCTCAGTCACGCGGTCGGTGCCCTGCTGCCGGGCTGGGAGTCCGGTGTCAGCGTCGCCGCGCTCATCAAGATCTCGATCTCGATGGTCTGGGTCATCGTGATCTCCCTGAACGTGACGATGGGTGTCGCCTGGCACCGTTTCCTCGCCTTCCCCAACATCTTCTTCAAGCGCAAGCCGGGTGCGGCCGGCTCCGGCCTCGGCGCGCTGCGGCCGATGATGAGCGACGGCAAGCCGCTCGACTTCGAGGAGGCCGACCCGGAGAAGGACCAATTCGGCGTCGCCCAGGTCGAGCAGTTCACCTGGAAGGGGCTGCTGGACTTCAGCACCTGTACCGAGTGCGGTCGCTGCCAGTCGCAGTGCCCGGCGTGGAACACCGGAAAGCCGCTGTCGCCGAAGCTGCTGGTGCTCAGTCTGCGTGACCACGCGTACGCCAAGGCGCCCTACCTGCTGGCCGGTGGTGGCAAGGACCTCACCGGTGAGGAGAAGGCCACTGCCGCGCAGCTCGCCCACCTCGACGTGCTGGCTCTCGCCGAGGCGGAGAAGCCGCTGATCGGCGACGCCGAGTCCGGCGGCGTCATCGACCCCGACGTGCTCTGGTCCTGCACCACCTGCGGTGCCTGCGTCGAACAGTGCCCGGTCGACATCGAGCACGTCGACCACATCGTCGACATGCGCCGCTACCAGGTGCTCATCGAGTCCAGCTTCCCCTCCGAGGCCGGCGTGATGCTGCGCAACCTGGAGAACAAGGGCAACCCGTGGGGCGCGCCGCAGAACACCCGGGAGGACTGGACCAAGGGCCTCGACTTCGAGGTGCCCCGGGTCGGCGAGGTCGAGGACTTCGAGTACCTGTTCTGGGTGGGCTGTGCCGGTGCGTTCGAGGACCGGGCGAAGAAGACCACCCGGGCCGTCGCGACCCTGCTCAACGAGGCCGGCGTCTCGTTCGCCATCCTCGGCGAGGGGGAGACCTGCTCCGGTGACCCGGCCCGCCGGATCGGCAACGAGTTCGTCTTCCAGATGCTGGCCCAGCAGAACGTCGAGACCCTGAACGAAGCGTTCGAGGGCCGGGAGAAGGCCAAGCGCAAGATCGTCGCAA
Source organism: Verrucosispora sp. WMMC514 (assembly GCF_027497295.1). Lineage (NCBI taxonomy): Bacteria > Bacillati > Actinomycetota > Actinomycetes > Micromonosporales > Micromonosporaceae > Micromonospora > Verrucosispora sp. WMMC514. The sequence continues at coordinate 2,698,682 of NZ_CP114906.1, forward strand.
CGTGCCCGCACTGCTTCAACACCCTGGGCAACGAGTACGGCCAGCTGGGCGGCGAGTTCGAGGTGGTGCACCACACCCAGTTGCTGGCCCACCTGGTCGCCACCGGCAAGCTCACCCCGGTGCAGCCGGTCGACGGCGGCGTCACCTACCACGACCCGTGTTACCTGGGCCGGCACAACCGGGTATTCAGCCCGCCGCGCGAGGTGCTGGGCAGCGCGATCGAGGGTGAGCTGACCGAGATGCCGCGTAACAGCGAGCGCTCCTTCTGTTGCGGTGCGGGTGGTGCCCGCATGTGGATGGAGGAGCGCATCGGTAAGCGGATCAACGTGGACCGGGTCGAGGAGGCCATGTCCACCGGGGCGAGGACGGTCGCCGTCGGTTGTCCGTTCTGTTCGACGATGCTCACCGACGGGGTGAACGGCAAGGGTGCCGGAGAACAGGTCGAGGTCATCGACGTGGCCAGCGTTCTGCTCCGCTCGGTCAAGCCCGAGCAGGTCGGCGGCGCCGAGGAGACCACGCCGGTGGCCGGCTGACCGGCCCGGACGCACCGGGCGGGGCGGCACCCCTATCCAGTGCCGCCCCGCCCGGTTTTGTATTGGCGTACGTGACTATAACGAATCGGCCGACACCCTTAGTGTGCGTACCGTCGCGCAAAGGTGAATGAGCCGTTGGTCGCCTTGATTCCCCACCTACCGTTCCCTAATGTGGGGCACCGACCGCCATGGGTCGTCGGATCCCGCCACTTACCTCTCGCGGGACGCCCGGTGGTCGGTTGCAAAGGAGACGCTGCCGGTGGCAACCATGCCCCTCCATCGTCGTGCGCCGGGACGATCCCGTCCGGGTGGCCTGCGTAGGGCCGCCCGCGGGCTGGTCGTCCTGGTAGCCGCCGCCGCGGTCGGTGCCGGCCTGCTCGCCGCCCCCGCGTACGCCGAGCCCTCGGTCGACGAGATCGAGGCCCAGATCGACAAGCAGTGGCAGAAGCTGGAGCCCACCATCGAGCAGTACAACAAGGTGCGCTCCCAGCTGCGGGTCAACAAGCAGAAGTCGAAGAGCCTGGAGAAGAAGATCCAGCCGCTGGCCCTGGAGACCGAGCTGGCGATGAACCGGGTGGCCGACCTCGCCTCCCGCTACTACATCACCGGCCCGTCCAAGGAGATCGGTGTCGTCCTGCTCAACTCGAAGCCGAACGAGCTCGGCGAGCAGATGGCCTTCCTCGACCGGCTCGCCTCGCAGGAGCGCCGCGAGCTCGAAGGCGTCATGAAGATCCGCAAGAAGTACGACGACCAGAAGGCCAAGCTCGACGCCCTGATCGCCGACCAGGAGGCGAAGCAGAAGCAGCTGGCGGCGAAGAAGAAGCAGATCGACGCCGAGATCAAGCGGCTGGAGAGGTCGCTGCCGGTGACCACGGTGAAGACCACCAACTGCCCGACCATCAACGGTGTGGTCAGCGACGCCGCCCGCACGGCCATCCGGACCGCGTGCGCCCAGGTCGGCAAGCCGTACGTCTGGGGCGCCACCGGCCCGAACTCGTTCGACTGCTCGGGTCTGACCCAGTACGCGTACAAGGCCGCGGGCATCTACCTCACCCACTTCACCGGTGCCCAGTGGAACGAGGGCAAGGCCGTCTCCCGCGCCGACGCCCGTCCCGGCGATCTGGTCTTCTTCCGCAGCGACGTGAGTCACGTCGGGTTGTACCTGGGCAACAACCAGATGGTGCACGCGGCTCGCGCCGGCAAGCCGGTGAACGTCTCGCCCATCACGACCATGCCGGTCGCCGGTTTCCGCCGACCCGGCTGAGCCGCCACCGCGTCCGCTGAGCGGTCGCGCAGGAACGCCCGAGGGCCCCCGGTCAAGTCGACGGGGGCCCTCGCCACTGTCGGATGTAAGCACCCACAGTGACGGTGTGGATCTGTTGCGTATCGACGCCGATCGTCCCTACGCTGGGCAATCGTCGGCCGCTGGCAGGTCCGCCCAGCCCGGGCGGTAACGGTCCGACACCGCCGAATCGCTCGTCAGCGAGCCGGGGAACCAGGTACCCGGGGTGAATCCGTGCCGGTCACGGTAGGGCGCCCCTTCCCGCCCGAACCCGTCAGCTAACCCGGTAGGCGGTAGCGGAAGAAGGAGTGCTGAGCCCGGTGGCAGACCATGCCCCGCGGCCACCGTCATCGCCGCCGGCAATGCCCGGCCGATCGACGGACTCGCCGCGTTCCAGCTGGTACCGCTGCATCATCGCTGGCCTGGCCGCGACCGCCGTGATGCTGGTCGGCGGCGCGACGGAGGCCCGGGCCGAGCCCACGGTCGCCGACATCGAGCGCCAGATCGACGAGGACTGGAATCGGCTCGAACCCGTCATCGAGCAGCACAACGCGACCCGGCAGGACCTGGCCGGCAAGCGGCGGGAGGCGGACGCGCTGGCCGCCAGGATGGCACCGCTGCAACGCCAGGTGGCCGAGGCCATGGACCGGGTCGGCAAGCTCGCTGCCCGCGCGTACAAGGGCGAACAGGTCCGCTTCGTCAACACGCTGCTCGGTAGCCGGTCGCCGGGCGAGGTGGTCGAGCAGCTCGGCCTGCTCGACCGGTACGCCCGCGTGCAGCAGCAGGACGTGCGGCACGCGAGTGACCTGCGCGACGAACTCGCCGAGACCAAGGCCGGCCTGGACCGCACGATCGGCGAGCTGACCCGCACCGAGGCCGATCTCGCCGAGCGGCGGCGACAGATCGACGCCGAGATCGACAGGTTGCAGCGGCTCCGGCTGCGGGCGTACGGGAAGGGTGATGGTGGCCCGCTACGGCCGGCGCCCTGCCCGGCCAGCTACCCGGGCGGAGCGGCCGGCGAGGCGGTCACCTTCGCCTGCGCCCAGATCGGCAAGCCGTACTCCTGGGGCGCCGAGGGGCCCGACGCGTACGACTGTTCCGGGCTGACGTTGGCCGCCTGGTCGCGGGCCGGTGTCGCACTGCCGCACAACGCGGCGCGGCAGCGTCGGGTCACCAAGTCGGTAAGCCGTGGCGCGCTGCGCCCCGGCGACCTGGTCTTCTACTACCGGGACCTGCACCATGTCGGGATGTACGTCGGCGGCGGCTGGGTGGTGCACGCCTCCCGGGCGGGTCAACCGGTCAAGATGAAGCGGCTGGACAGCAGCCCGGTGCACAGTTTCGGCCGGCCCGGCTGAGGATCGCCGGTGTCAGCGGGTGGGCCACGTGCGCCAGCTCTGCCAGGCACGACTGGGCGTCGGGCCGCGCTGACCCTGGTAGCGGGAACCGTAGACGGCCGAGCCGTACGGGTGCTCGGCCGGTGAGGAGAGCCGGAAGATGCAGAGCTGCCCGATCTTCATCCCGGGCCAGAGGGTGATCGGCAGGTTTGCCACGTTGGACAGTTCCAAGGTGACGTGACCGGAGAAGCCGGGGTCGATGAAGCCGGCGGTGGAGTGGGTGAGCAGGCCGAGTCGTCCCAGGCTGGACTTGCCTTCGAGGCGGCCGGCGAGCTGGTCGCCCAGCGAGATGACCTCGAGCGTGGAGGCGAGTACGAACTCGCCCGGGTGCAGCACGAACGCCTGGCCGTCGGGCACCTCGACGGCCGAGGTGAGGTCGTCCTGCCGGGTGGCCGGGTCGATGTGGGTGTAGAGGTGGTTGTTGAAGACCCGGAAGAGTTTGTCCAGACGTACGTCGATGCTGGAGGGCTGCACCAGGGTGGGCTCGAACGGTTCGAGCGCCAGGGTGCCCGCCTTGATCTCGGAGACCAGGTCGCGGTCGGAGAGCAGCATCGCCACACCATAGCTGCCGGTATGCGACACGCGTGTCGGACTACCCGCTTCGAACGTGTGTTCGATAGGATGTCGGCATGGCTTCCTGGTCCGAATTCGCCGCTGACGAGCCTCGACTCGCCAACGGGATCCGCCTTCTCATGCAGCAGTACGGCCCGGGCTTCGGCTACCTGGCCACGGTCCGCGCCGACGGCGGACCCCGGGTGCACCCGGTCTCCCCGGTGATCACCGATGACGGTCTCTACTGCTTCGTCATCGACTCACCGAAGCGGCGCGACCTGGAACGCGACGGTCGTTACGCGCTGCACTCGTTCCCGCCGGAGGAGAGCGACGACGAGGCGTACGTGGCCGGGCGGGCCCGGCCCGTCACCGACGACGCCACCGTCGCCCGGCTGGCGTTCGCGGCGCGGGCCGCCCCGCACGCCGACTGGCGCCTGTTCGAGTTCACCGTCGACGTGGCGATGTTGGCCCGACGGGAGCAGTCGGTGGCTGGGCCGAGCGAGCTGGCGTCGCATCCGGCGGTCCAGGTCTGGCTCGACCCGGCGGGCGCCACACCCCAGGCCACGCGCCCGGTGCCGGCCCACTCCGGGCGGCATCACCGCCGCGCCGCCTGACCCACACGCACAGGTGCCGGCCCCGTCCGACGGAGCCGGCACCCGCGGTACGCGGTGCGACGCTCGCGCTACGCCGCGCGGTAGGAGTTCCAGGCGTTGATCATGCGGGTGGCCTGGCCCGAGGTGAACTGGTACATGCAGCCGTCGTACGAGTAGTCCATGAAGTTCGTGATCGGGTCGAGGCCCGAGCTTGAGCAGGTGTCCCGGCCGGTCGGGCAGCCGCTGGCCGGCGAGGCCTCGGCCGGGGTGTCCGACACCTGGTCACCGCTGCCCGAGCAGCCGCCCTGGAAGGTGTGGTAGAGGTTCAGCCAGTGGCCGACCTCGTGGGTGCCGGTGTCACCCTGGTTGTAGTTGGTGGCGGTGCCACCGGGCAGTGACTCGCTGAGCACCACCACGCCATCCATCACGTTCAGGTTGCGCTGCGGGAAGGTCGCCCAGCCGAGCAGGTTGTTGCTGAGCGCGCCGAGGTAGATGTTGAGCGTCGCCTTGTTGCCCTGCCGCAGCTGGGTCTTCATCTGCCGCTCGGCCGACGAGCCCTGCCGGATCGGGTACCACGACGAGTTGGTCACCCGGTTGATGCTCTGCAACTGGAACGCGAAGGCGGTCGCGGCGCCACCCGTCGCACCGCTGAACGACTGGTTGAGCACGTTGATCTGGGACTGGATCATCGAGTCGGGGATGTTTCCGCCGGCCCGGGTCGTGTCCCGGCGAATCACGTGCACCACGACCGGGATGGTGACCGAGGCCGCAGCGGCCTGGGCGCTCAATGCGCGTTGGCCAACTCGCTTGGCGCGCTCTTGCAGGATGTCGGCGAACTCGGCCTCGCGTTGGTGCACCTGGGCGAGGGTCAGCTGGTTCGGATCGTGCTTGACGGCGCTGCCACCCTTGGCCCGGGCCAGGGTGCCCGTCTGATCCTCACACACCTCGTCGGCTGTGAAGGCGGCCGCCGCCGGGCTCGCGGTCGTGGTGGCGGCCGGCAGGAGGCCGACCGTGGCCACGCCGAGCACCAGTGCGAGCGACGTCGATGCGATGCCGGCCGTACGCCGGTTCAGCAGGACGGGACGCAGTCCCATATGCCCACCTCTTTCTGGCGACGCGACCGGGGGTTGTGTCGCGTCGTGCGGAAAACGTGGGGCAGACGTTACAACCGATAGACAGATTTGAACACGGCCATATGTTGCGGTCATGAAACTTCTCGCCGGCCCAGTTCAAGATCCACGCAGTTTCGGGGATGTTGCTGCCGCCGACCCGCCCCGACACAGCAACTTCGGGGATCTTGCTGTCTGAGACCGCCCTGGCGCGACGCGCGGCGTGAGGGGTGGGGGCCTTGGGTGCATCCGGGTGAGGGCTCGGGTAGAGTGATCCCGCTCGCGGGTGTAGTTCAATGGCAGAACATCAGCTTCCCAAGCTGACAGTGCGGGTTCGATTCCCGTCACCCGCTCCACGCACGAAGGCCCTGGCCAGGACGCGAGTCCCAGTCAGGGCCTTCGAACTGTCCTGGTCGCGAGCCGGGACCCCGGCGGTCGTCGGCCTTGGCAGCCATAATCCCACCATGTCCGACTCCGCACGTGGTCTGGTCCTGAAGCACTTCCGATGGATCGAGGGCCACGCTGACGTGTGGGCGATATTCCGCGATGCCAAGGCACTGCGTCATGTCGTCGCAGGTCTGGTCGAGCCGTTCAGGACCTCGGATGTCACCGCCATCTGCGGGATCGAGTCCCGGGGGTTCCTTCTCGGGGGCGCCGCGGCTGTGGAGTTGGGCGTCGGCTTCATCCCGGTGCGCAAGCGTGGCGGGCTGTTTCCTGGCGACAAGATCACAGCGGTGGCCGAACGGGACTACCGCCAGCAGTCGCACACCTTGCGCTTGCAGCGATCCTCACTTGGCCCACACGATCGGGTTCTGCTCGTGGACGACTGGATCGAGACAGGCAACCAGGCGCTCACCGCCAGACAGCTGGTCGAGCAGGGCGGCAGCAGCTGGGTGGGGTGCAACGTCCTGGTCGATCAGCTCCATGATGATCGACGGGCGGCACTCGGCACGGTGCTGAGCCTGGTGCGGGCCGACGAGCTGCCGGTGTGGACCGGCTAGCACCCCGTGCGAGGGCGACGGGCCGTCCACCGGCACCCCGTCCGCCGATGCCGGCGGTGTCACCACCGAGACCCGTACCATCGTGATCATGCGGATAGGCATCGTGATCCTGCCCGACCAGCGCTGGTCGGTGGCGCGGCACCGGTGGCGACGAGCCGACGAGTGGGGCTTCGACCACGCCTGGACGTACGACCATCTGGGCTGGCGCGACCTGGTGGACGGGCCCTGGTTCGACTCGATGACCACGTTGACCGCCGCCGCGACGGTGACCAGGCGGATCCGTCTCGGCACGCTCGTCGCCTCACCGAACTTCCGGCATCCGGCGGCCTTCGCCCGGCAGGTGACCGCACTGGACGACGTCTCCGACGGGCGGACGCTGCTCGGCCTCGGCGCGGGCGGCATCGGGTTCGACGCCGCCGTCCTCGGCGGTGAGACGCTGCCCCCACGGCAACGGGTGGACCGGTTCGCCGAGTTCACCGAGTTGCTCGACACCATCCTACGGGGAGACGGCACCACCTGGCGGGGTGACTGGTTCGCGGCGGTCGACGCGCGGAGCAGTCCGGGCTGCGTGCAGAAACCCCGGGTGCCGTTCGTGGTGGCCGCCAACGGACTTCGGTCGATGCGGATCGCGGCCCGCTTCGGGCAGGGCTGGGTGACCACCGGGCCCGCCGTCGACGACCTGGGCGACTGGTGGACCGGGGTGGCCGAGTTGGCCAGCCGGCTCGACGCGACCCTGGCGGCGCAGGGACGGGATCCGGCCAGTCTGGACCGCTACCTCTCGCTGGACTCGGCTCCGGTCTTCTCGTTGAGCAGCGCGCAGTTCTTCGCCGATCAGGTGGAGCGGGCGGCGAAGCTCGGTTTCACCGATGTGATCACGCACTGGCCACGGGCGAGCAGCTGGTACGCCGGTGACGAGGCGGTCCTGGTGGAGGTCGCCACCCGTCTCCTGCCCGAGCTACGTCGCTGAGCCGGCGCACCTGCGGATCGGTGCGGTGGCGCGGAGCCGCGAGCCGGAGGGCGGCTCAGGTGCCGAGGTCGCCGGTGGCGATGCCGCCGGCTCCGGCGGACACCAGGCGGAAGCGCACGCAGACGACCTCGCTGTCGTCGGTGACCGGGGTGCCGACGCGAGCCCAGTAGGCGGCGTGTCCGGCCCGCCACTCCTCGATCGAGCGGTCGCCCTCGCCCTCGGCGCGGGCGAAGTCCCACGGCACCTCGGCGAACCGGGTCACCTCGACGCCGGTCACCTCGACGACGGCCACCAGCGCGTCGGCGTCGTCCACGAGGACCAGCCGCTCGCCGACGTGCTCAAGTTCCTCGTCCTCCTCGGCGTACTCACTGAGCAGGCCGGCGGTGGCGGTCTTCACGCCGGCCAGCACCAGGGTGTTGAGGCGCGACCGCAGGTCACCGGGGGTGCCGAGGGCTAGTGCGCGGAGACCGCCGATCCGTGGCCACATCCTGTCGAGGCTACCGCCCGGTCCCGCCGCGACATCGCCGACGTTCCGGTACGCCGAGCCGGTCCGCCGGGGCGCGATTGGGGGTACGGTCGATGGCCGACGACAAGGAGATGTCCATGGCGGACCGACGCGCGGTGCTCATCCCGGGACGCGGGTACGACACCCGGTACCCCCTCTTCCTCTACCTGGGCGAGGCACTGCGCCGGGTCGGTTTCGGGCTGCACGGGATCTCCTGGCAGGTGCCGGAGCACTTCGACATCGACACCATCGGCAGGTGGGTGTGTGACCAGGTCTCCCCGACCCTGACCGAGCGGACGGACCTGCTGGTCGGCAAGTCGCTCGGCACCCTCGCCGCGCCGCTCGCGGCAGGCCGGGGACTGCCCGCCGTCTGGCTCACCCCGTTGCTGCACCGGGGTGACGTGGTCGACGCGCTGCGCCGGGCCACCGCCCCGTTCATCCTGGTCGGCGGTACCGCCGACTCGTCCTGGGACGGTGGGGTCGCCCGGCGGCTCACCCCGCACGTTTTGGAGATCCCCGGTGCCGACCACGCGCTGATGGTGCCCGGGCCGCTGGCCCGGTCCGCCGAGGCGCTCGGCCAGGTCTGCACCGTGGTCGAAGACTTCGTCCGCTGACCGCCGTACCCCCTGCCTGCCGTTGACCATGACGTTGTCGTCGCGACACGCCGACGTGTGGGACAACAACTTCATGATCAACAGCATGGGTCAGGGGTGGGTCAGGTGGGCAGGTCGGGGGTGGTGAGGAGGGCGGTGATCCTCAGTTCGGCCGCCACCGGGGGTGGGCAGGTGGCGACCACGGCGGCGGTGCCTACCGGGTCCGCTCCGCGGGCCGCGCAGATCTCGTAGACCGCGCGTACCTGGGCGGCGGTGTCCACCCAGTCGTCGACCACCAGTACCCGGTCCCCGGGGCCCAGGTGCCGGTCTCGCACCGCGAGGTCCACGCGGCGACCGCGGAAGTCGGGATGACTCTGCGCCCAGGTCAGCGAGCCGGTGGGCAGCCGTCCGTCCCCGGGCTTGTGTGCTGCCACGAACCCCACGCCAAGTGCGGCGGCGGCCAACGGCCCGAGCAGGTACCCGGTGACCGCCGGGGACACGACCACCGTGGGCCGCGTCGCCCGGAACGGCGCGACCAACGCCGGCCCCAGCGCGGCGAGCGTCCCCGGATCCCGCCACCACCCGGAGGTGTCACTGACCAGGTGACTCGCGCCCGGTCCGGGATCGACCCACTCGAACAGCTCGACGAGACGTCTTCTCAGCTCAGCGGGCATGTCACCATCCTGCGCCAGGCACCTGCCGGACACCCGCCCGCCCGGCCCACGTCGGGTCGGATGATTGGCTGCACGTATCGCCATAATTACCGTCATAACGTCATGATCACGTTGACTTCGGAAGTGCTTCTCTCGTTATGGTCCGACCCGGTTTGACCCGCTGAGAAAGGACCGGGCCGGTGGCTGGTAGGCACTCCCGTACCCGCAGGTTCACCTCGCCGGCCGGGCTCACGGCCAGCGCCGTGGTGGCGGTCGCGCTCGCCGTCGGCGGCACCGTGGGTGCCGTTCGGCTGACCGCCGAGTCGGCGCCGGTGCGACCGGCCGCGATCGATCTGTCGCCCACCACCGCGACGAGTGTCCCCGCTTCGCCGAGCGCGTTGCCGACCCCCGGAGTCAGCTCCTCTCCAAGCCCGACGGCGCGCCCGAAGCCGAGCCGCACCGCGCAGGCACCGTCCCGCAGCAAGCAACGTACGGCCAGCCCGAAGCCGAAGCCGACGGCCGAGAAGACGACGGCCCGTCCGGTGGTCGACTCCGGCTCCTGCGGCGCGTCCTTCTACTGGCAGGGTCAGCTGACCGCCAACGGCGAGACGTTCGACCCGGAAGGCATGACCGCCGCCCACAAGACCCTGCCGTTCGGCACGAAGGTACGGGTCACGAACCCGGCCAACGGCAAGTCGGTCACCGTCCGGATCAACGACCGGGGCCCGTTCATCGAGGGACGCTGCCTGGACCTGGCGCGGGCCGCGTTCGGCGAGATCGCGTCGCTCGATCTCGGTCACATCGAGGTCCGCTACGAGGTGCTCGGCTGAGCCGGTGCGGCCCGATCGGCTCCGGCCCAGGATCCTCGCGGCAAGATCCGTCACGTCCGAGGGGCCTGGCTCATTCTTTCGCTCACCGACATCGGGCATGCTGTCGGATGTACGTACCCAACTCCTCCAGCCGGGCCGCGGCCCGCTGAGCCCCGGATCCCGCGCCGGCCTCGGCGCGGCCCTCGTCCTGCTCGCAATCGTCTCGGCGGTCGAGCTGGCGGACGGCCGTACGGCGAACTACATCGCGCTGATGGTCGCGGCGCCGTTCCTGGCCGCCGCGCTCGCCTCGTGGCGGGTCGTGCTCGGCGTCGGTGCGGCCGCCTCCGTGCTGGGGGCGACCTTCGCCCTGGCCGAGCGGACGGTCTCGCTCTCCACCGCGGTCGCGGTGGCCGGCATCGCGTTGGGCACGGGCATCGCGGGGGCGGTGGCGGCGGTACGGCAGCGGCAGGCGGAGCAGATCGCCGAGTTGTCGAAGCTGGCCATGGTCGCTCAGCAGGCGGTGCTGCGTCCGCTCGGTCCTCGGGTGGGCGCACTGTCCGTGGCTGGCCGGTACATCTCGTCGACCGCCCGGGCCGAGATCGGCGGCGACCTCTACGAGGCGATCGAGACTCCGTACGGCGTTCGGATGATCATTGGAGACGTGCGCGGCAAGGGCCTGGAGGCGGTCCGGCTGGCGAGCATCGTCCTCGGCTCGTACCGGCACGTGGCGTACGAGCGGTCCGATCTGCGGGCGGTGGTGGCGGATCTCGACCGGGCGGTGGCGCGCAACGTCGGCGACGAGGACTTCGTCACCGCCGCCCTGGTCGAGGAGCGCGGCGGCACGCTCACCATCGTCAACTGCGGGCACCCCGCACCGCTGCTGCTGCGCCGCGGCGCGGTGATCTCTCTTGAGCCACCGGCGCCGGCGCCTCCGCTGGGGTTCATGCCCACGGTCCGACCGAGGGTCGAACGGCTGGAGCCGGGTGACCGGTTGTTGCTGTTCACCGACGGGCTCGGCGAGGCCCGGCGGGACGGCGAGTTCTTCCCCACCGCGGACCGGGCCTGGCGGCTGCTCGGCCACGGCACGGTCGGCGACGGCCTCGCCTCGCTGGAGACCGCCCTTGTCGAATGGGTGCACGGCCGGCTCGACGACGACATCGCACTGGTCCTGATGGAGTACACGGGCTCACCTGGCAACACGACGGCGGCGGTGCCGAGTTGGGAGGTCGGCGCCGCCGAAGGGTGAGACGTCAAGGGGAGGGGACCGGCGAACCCGAACGGCAGGTGTGTAATGCCTGTCACTGGCGGGATCGGCTTGTCGCTGCCTACCCGCGAGTAATAGAGTCAGGGTTACTGATCGGTAACACCTGTCCGGAAGCGGGGCCAGCGAGATGACCCACTACAAGAGCAACCTTCGGGACCTCGAATTCAACCTGTTCGAGGTGTTCGGGGCGGACCGGGCGTTCGGCCAGGAGCCGTACTCCGACCTCGACGTCGACACCGCGCGGAGCTTCCTCGCCGAGGTCGACCGGCTGGCTCGGCAGGACCTGGCCGCCAGTTACCAGGACAGCGATCGCAACCCGCCGGTCTTCGACCCGGCCACGCACACCGCGCCGCTGCCGGAGTCGTTCAAGAAGTCGTACCGGGCCTTCATGGAGTCCGAGTTCTGGCGCCTGGACCTGCCCTCGGAGCTGGACGGCACCAACGCCCCCCGGGCGCTGTGGTGGGCGCTCGCCGAGCTGGTGCTCGGCTCGAACGCGCCGGTCTGGATGTACGCCTCCGGCCCGTCCTTCGCGCACGTGCTGCACGTCGAGGGCACCGAGCAGCAGAAGAAGTGGGCCAAGCTCTTCATCGACCGGCAGTGGGGCTCCACGATGGTGCTCACCGAGCCGGACGCCGGCTCGGACGTGGGTGCCGGCCGGGCGCGGGCGATCCCGCAGCCGGACGGCTCCTGGCACATCGAGGGCGTCAAGCGCTTCATCACCTCGGGCGAGCACGACCTGAGCGACAACATCGTCCACTACGTACTGGCCCGCCCGGTCGGCGTGGAGGGCGTGGGTGGCCCCGGCACCAAGGGCCTGTCGTTGTTCGTCGTGCCGAAGTACCACTTCGACGAGAGCACCGGCGAGCTGGGCGAGCGCAACGGCGTCTTCGCGACGAACGTCGAGCACAAGATGGGCCTGAAGGTCTCCAACACCTGCGAAATCACCTTCGGCGAGCACGGCGTACCGGCCAAGGGCTGGCTGCTGGGCGAGAAGCACGACGGCATCCGGCAGATGTTCATGATCATCGAGTACGCCCGGATGATGGTCGGCACGAAGGCCATCGCCACCCTGTCCACCGGCTACCTCAACGCCCTGGAGTACGCCAAGAACCGGGTGCAGGGCGCCGACCTGACCCAGATGGCGGACAAGACCGCCGAGCGGGTGGCCATCACCGCGCACCCGGACGTGCGTCGCTCGCTGCTGCTGCAGAAGTCGTACGCCGAGGGCCTGCGGGCGCTGGTCCTCTACACCGCCACGTGGCAGGACAAGGTCGCCATGGCGGAGGCGGCCGGTGACGAGAAGGCCATCAAGCTGGCCAAGCGGGTCAATGACCTGCTTCTCCCGCTGGTCAAGGGCGTCGGCTCGGAGCGGGCGTACGAGCTGCTCGGGCACGAGTCGCTGCAGACCTTCGGCGGCTCCGGCTTCCTCCAGGACTACCCGCTGGAGCAGTACGTCCGGGACGCCAAGATCGACACGCTGTACGAGGGCACCACGGCGATCCAGAGCCTCGATCTGATCTTCCGGAAGGTCGTCCGGGACAACGGTAAGGCACTCATGGCCGTGGCCGGTGAGATCCAGGAGTTCATCGCCACCGAGGCGGGCAACGGTCAGCTCAAGGAGGAGCGTCAGGCGCTCGGCAAGGCACTGGCCGAGATCCAGAACATCCTCGGCGTGATGACCGGCTGGTTGGGTGAGGCGCAGAGCGGCGACACCCGGGCGCTGTACAAGGTCGGGCTCGGCAGCCGGCGCTTCCTGCTGGCCCTCGGTGACCTGGTCGTCGGCTGGCTGTTGCAGAAGCAGGCCGACGTGGCGCTGAAGGCCCTCGCCGGTGAGGTGAGCGCGGCGGACAAGGCGTTCTACACCGGAAAGGTGGCCGCCGCCCGATTCTTCGCCCGCGAGGTGCTGCCCCGCATCGGCGCCGACCGCCGCATCATCGAGTCCACCGACCTGGACATCATGGACCTCCCCACCGAAGCCTTCTAACCCCCACCCCACCCACCCACCCACCCACCCCCACCCGCCTCGTCTCCTTGATCATGAGGTTGGCGGCAGTTATAGAGATCAACCTCGCCGCTAACCTCACGATCAACGGGGTGTCGGTGGGGGTTGGGCGGGGGTAAGTGGGGGGTGGGTGGGTATGCGTGGCGGGCCAGTCCGAGTACGCCCAGAGCAACCGCACGGGGGAGTGCCGCGCACATGGGCATTGGTAGTGGGATCTTCCTGATCGCGATCGGCGCGATCCTGACCTTCGCCATCCGGGCCAACGTCTGGTGGATCGACCTGCGGGCGGTCGGCTGGGTCTTCATCCTGGCCGGGCTGGCCGTGCTGCTCACCACGCTCTGGTTCTGGCAGGACCGGCGCAAGCGGGCCCGGACCCTCATCGTGGAGGAGAACCGGCTCTCGCATCCGACCGCGATGATGCCGCCACCGCCCGATCCACCGCCACCGACCGCGCCACCGAGCTGAGCGACGCCTCCGCACACACCGCACGTGGCCCGGCTAGTACGGCAGCCGCCGTTTGGGATCATGGCTGGAGTTCGAGGTTGAGTCGGCGTGTGTAGTGGGCTCGGCGGGCTCGGGCTTGATGCCGGCGTCTCCATCCTGACCAGTGCAAACGGTGGGCGAGGTCGGTGATCGGGCGGATGATGCAGGCGTTGATCAGTCGGCGGATCTCGTTGACGGTCAGCTTGATCAAGCCGTGGTCGGTGGAAGCGTCGGTCGCGGCGTCGGCGGCGCAGATCGCCAGGACGGCGAGTGCGGCCAGGGCGAGGGTGGTGAACCGGTGCCAGGAGTCCCAGCGGCGGACCTGGTGCTGGTCCAGGCCGACCTGGCCCTTGGCGGCCTGGAAGCTCTCCTCGACGGTCCAGCGGATGCCCGCGACCCGCACGAGCTGAGCGAGAGTGGCCGGCTTCGGGGTCCAGCAGCGGTAGAAGGCCAGCTCACCGGTGGTCGTGTTCTTTCGAATCAGGAGGCTGTGCCGTCCGCCGTCGTCCGGGTCGGCGTCGGTGCACACGTCGTCGAGCCAGGCCCAGTCGTAGAAGCGTGGGCCCTTGGATCCGGCCCCGGCCGAGCGGCGTTGCCATGCGGTGGCGGGCAGGTCGGCGGCCACCCGGTCGGCGCGGACGCGGGTCTTGCCGCCGTCGAGCGGCACCAGATGACTGCGGGACACCGCGAGGACATAGCCGAGTCCGCGTTCGCGCAGCAAGGCACGAAACACGCTGCTGTTGCCGTATGCCTCGTCCGCGGCGGCCCACCCCGCCGGGACACCGGCATCAAGGGCTGCGGTGATCATGTCGGCGGCCAGCTCGCACCGGGTCGCGAACCCGACCTCGTCGGGCACCCCCGCGGCGGCGCAGCGGTCACGGTCGTCGGTCCACGACACCGGCAGATACACCCGTCGATCGATCAGAGTGTGCCCGTGCCGGCTTGCGTAGGCGAGGAACACCCCGACCTGGCTGTTCTCGATCCGCCCGGCCGTGCCCGTGTACTGCCGCTGCACCCCGACGGTGTGGCTGCCCTTCTTCAGGTCTCCCGTCTCGTCCGGAACCAGGACCGCGTCCGGGTCACCGAACCGGCCCGCGACCAGAGCCCGCAGGTCATCACGAACGGCGTCGGCGTCCCACACCGCCCGGTACAACAACCGCTGCATCGCGTCCGGCCGGACGTGCCCGGCCTGCTCCGCCAACTGCCAACATGTCTTGACTTCAAGGTCAGATAGCAGACCAGAGACGAACTCTCCCGCCGCCCGCCGCGGCTCCACCCGCCCGAACCGGCCCGCGAAGCAGCCGAGCACCCCGGCCATGACCCGCTCCCACGCGGCGGGGTCTACGCTGTGGCCTGCGGCCACCGCCAGATCTGAAGTTATGTCCACAACGTACAGACGATCACGCGGTGGCCGCCTCGCGTCCACCCCACCTCAACAGCAAGATCTCAAACGGCGGCTGCCGTACTAGCCGCGTGCGGTGTGTCGTTTCTCGATCCGGGCCGTGCCGCGGCTCAGTTCCGCCCAGGGCGCGGCCGTCCGGTGCACCACCAGACCGCCGGTACGCAGCCCCTCCGGCTCCGCCCCGACCGGATCGAGCAGTTCGGACAGCAGTGAGACACCCGGGTTGTGAGCGATCAGCAGGACCGTCGTCGCGGTAGGTGACACCTGTCGGATCAGGTGCAGCAGGTCCTCCGGATGTGCCTCGTAGGCGTCCGGCTCGTAGCGGATCGCCGGAGCCGGACCGGCCGGACCGCTCTCCGGCGGTGCGCCGGTGATGCCCGACTGGACGTCGTGCCACGTCTGTCTGGTTCGTACGGCCGCCGAGCAGAGCACCACGTCCGGCAGCAGCCCCTGCCGGGCCAGCCACGCCCCGGCCGCCGCGGCGTCCGCCCGGCCACGAGGAGCCAGCGGACGTTCGACGTCGGGACGGTCCGGGGTGGGCGGTTCGGCCTTGGCGTGCCGCAGCAGCACCAGTGTCCGCTCGTGGTGCGGGCTGTCCGTCATGTCTCCAGCTTGCCCGATTGGCGATCTCCGTGCCGGGGTAAGTCGGTCGGTGCCGCAACCTCATCCGTGGCCGCGGCGGAGTGGAATGCCAGCTTCGATAGCCAAGGAGACGACGAGATGGGCATCGGTGGCAGTATCTTCCTGATCGCGCTGGGTGCGATCTTCGCGTTCGCCGTGGAGGCGGACCTGGGCTGGCTCAACCTGAGCGTCGTCGGCTGGGTGCTGATGCTCGCAGGTGTCGCCGGGCTGATCGTGACCCTCTCCTTCTGGAACTCGCGTCGGCGTGCGGTCGTCGCGCCGGTGCGCGAGGAGCGGGTGGTGGCCGAGCGTGCCGTGCCGGTCCGGGACGACCGGGTGGTCCAGGAGTACCGCGAGGTGCGCCGGCCCGGCCCCACGATCTGACCCGCACCCGATAGACCCAGCGGGGGTGGTGAGCGACGAGGCTCACCACCCCCGCTGTCGGCGTACCCCCGGCTGGTCGGCGGGTCAGGCGAACAGTGCGAAGTAGATGGCGATGTGGTGGCAGATGGCGGCGACCAGGGTGCAGGCGTGGAAGAACTCGTGGTGGCCGAAGACGGTGGGCCACGGATTGGGGCGACGCAGCGCGTAGAAGACCGCCCCCACGGTGTAGATCCCGCCACCCACCGCGAGCAGCACCAGGGCGGTGACGCCGCCCTGGCGGAGGATGTCGGGAAGCATCGCCACCGACACCCAGCCGAGGGCGACGTACAGCGGCGCGGAGATCCACCGGTTGGCGTGCGGCCAGATCAGCTTGAGCGCCACGCCGCCCAGGGCGCCGCCCCAGACGATCGACAGCATCATGACGGCGGCCCGGGTCTCCAGCAGCAGCAGGCAGAACGGTGTGTACGTGCCGGCGATGAACAGGAAGATCATCGAGTGGTCCATCCGGCGCATGACCGCGTAGCCGCGGGTCGACCACACCCGACGGTGGTACAACGCGCTGGTGCCGAAGAGGCCGCAGACGGTGAAGCTGTAGACGGCGGAGCTGACCAGGGGGGTCCAGCCCGGGCGGGTGGCGGCGATCGAACAGAGCACGATGCCGCAGACCAGGGCGACAAAGAAGGCGTACGTGTGCAGCCAGCCGCGCATCCGGGGTTTCCCGATGTCGACCGGCTTGAGCCGGGGGCGTGCTGAGGTGGTCACGCCCATAGGTTACGGCAGCGTAGGTTACTTTCGGGTAGTGCAACTGGTCACGCCGTCCGACAGGTAGCCGACGCGGACGTTTCCGCTCGTCCGGGAGGATGGTGGGATGCGGATCAGAACGGTCGGCACTCAGGCACTCCTGCTCGACCTCGCCAGTCCGGAGGACGGCGACACTCCCGGATCGGCAACCGATGTGGCCGCCGTCGTCGAGGCGTGGCGGGCGGAGTTGCGGCGCCGCCGTGAACTCGGCGAACTGGTCGCCGTCGAGATCGTGCCGGCCGCCGCCACGGTGCTGCTCGACGGCGTACCCGACCCACCGGCCGCCGCCGCCCGGATCGCCACCTGGACGACCACCACCGCGCCACCGGTCGAAAGGGCCGCGACCGCGCCCACCGCCGCCGCACCCGCCCGTCTCGTCGAGGTGCCCGTGACCTTCGACGGGGAAGACCTGAGCCGGGTGGCCGGTCACTGGCGCACGGACGGAGCCGGGGTCGTACGTCGCCTGCGGGCCACCGAGTTCCAGGTCGCCTTCTGCGGCTTCGCACCCGGCTTCGGATACCTCACCGGGCTACCCACCGAGCTGGCGGTGCCCCGGCTGGCGACACCCCGCGCCCGGGTGCCGGCCGGATCGGTCGCACTTGCCGGCCCGTACGCGGGCATCTACCCCACCGCGTCCCCCGGCGGTTGGCTGCTGGTCGGACGCACCGAGGTGACCCTCTTCGACGTGACGGCGGACCCGCCGGCCCTGCTCAGCCCCGGCACCCGGGTCCGGCTGGTGGACCGGTGAGCGGTTTCCTCGAGGTGCTCCGGGCCGGGGCGTTGACCACCGTGCAGGATCTCGGCCGACCGGGCTGGGCACACCTCGGCGTACCCCGTTCCGGTGCCCTCGACCCGGCGGCGCTGCGCCTGGCCAACCGTCTGGTCGGCAACCCGGAGCAGGCGGCCGGGCTGGAGATCACCCTGACCGGCTGCGAGCTGCGACCCACCCGGGCCACCACCGTCGCCGTGGTCGGTGCCGACGCCGACGTGCGGGTCGGCCAGCGTCCCGGCGACACCGGTCGCCCACTGGCCGTTCCGCGCGGGGCGGTGCTGCGCATCGGTCCCGCCCGACGGGGCCTGCGCTGCTGGCTCGCGGTGGCCGGTGGCATCGCCGTCACACCGGTGCTCGGCAGCCGCTCCACCGACACCCTCGCCGGGCTCGGACCGGCCCCGCTACGCGACGGCGACCAGCTGCCGCTGGGTGCCCCGGCCGGCCCGCCCGCCCCGGTCGACGTCACCATGCCGGTGGCGTCGCCGCCGGAGCTGCGGCTCACCGTACGACTCGGACCTCGGCACGACTGGTTCGCCCCGGCGGCACTGGACCGGCTGCTCGGCACGGCGTACCAGGTGAGTCCGTTGAGCAACCGGGTCGGCGCGCGCCTGAGCGGCGCGCCGCTACCCCGCTCGGTGGCCGGGGAGCTGCCGAGCGAAGGACTCGTGCTCGGCGCGGTGCAGGTGCCGGCGGACGGTCAGCCACTCGTCTTCCTCGCCGACCATCCCACCACCGGCGGATACCCGGTCATCGCGGTGGTGGCGGACGTGACCCCGCTCGCGCAGGCCCGCCCAGGCACTACGGTGAGATTTCATGGACCTCAACGCTGATCTCGGCGAGGGCTTCGGCATCTGGCGTCTCGGCGACGACCATGCCCTGCTGGACCTGGTCACCTCGGCCAACGTCGCCTGCGGCTTCCACGCCGGCGACCCGGCCACCATGCGCCGGGTCTGCGCCGCCGCCGCCGAGCGGGGAGTCGCCGTCGGAGCCCAGGTCGGGTACCGGGACCTCGCCGGCTTCGGCCGGCGGCACATCGAGTACGAGTTCGCCGAACTGCGCGACGAGGTGCTCTACCAGCTCGGTGCACTCAACGCCTTCTGCCGGGCGTACCGCACCCGGGTTCGCTACCTCAAGCCGCACGGGGCGCTCTACCACGCGGCGGCCAGCGAGGAACTGCCAGCGGCGGCCCTGCTGGCCGCGATCGAGGACCACGACCCGGAACTGCCCGTCCTCTGCCCGCCCGGTTCGGTCCTCGCCCAGCTCGCCCAGGGCGCCGGGGTCCGGGTGGTGGCCGAGGGCTTCGCCGACCGCAACTACCTGCCCAACGGTCGCCTGGTACCGCGCACCTCCCCGGACGCGCTGGTCACCGACCCACAGGAGGTGGCCCGCCGGGCGGTGCGGATGGCCACCGAGCGGGTCGTGACGACCGTCGACGGCGGTACGGTTCCGTGCGTGGTGGAGTCGGTCTGCCTGCACGGCGACACCCCCGGGGCGGTGGCCGCCGCGGAACTCGTCCGCGCCGCCCTCGTCGACGCCGGGGTCACCCCCGCCCCGTTCGCCTGAGCTGCGAGGCAGGGCACGCCTGGTCGGGCGTCAGCCGGCATCCATGCCGCGCAGGACCAACGGCAGCCGACCGGCGCCGCCGTCGACCACCCGCACCGGTACGCCCCAGTCCTGCCGGGTCAGGTGGCAGGCCGCGTGCTCCACATCGGCGTCGCAGGTGGCCGCCTGCGCGGTGACCTGAAGCACCCCGTCGGGCACCGATCCGTCGATCACCAGCCGCCGGGACAGCTCCGTGCCGGTGCCCGCACCCTCGACCAGCAGCTCCGGCGGCGACGCCGAGACGACGAGCCGGGTGGACGGCCCGAAGGTGTCGTCCAGCTTCTGCCCGGGGGCCGGGGTGAAGACGACGTCCAGGACTACCTCACCCGCGCCCAACTCCGTCGGCCTGCGCTCGGTACGGTGCCGGGGACCGTCGACGGTCTCCGCGCCGGCCGCCGAGAGCGCACCGGGAGCCAGCCGGGTGATCCGGTGCGCCGCCGACTCCACCACCAGCACCGCGCCGTCGGCGGTGAGGACCAGGTCGCTGGGCTCGGCCAGACCGGCGGCGACGGTGGCGACCCGGTCGTCGGCCGGGTCGTACCGGCGTACCGCGCCGTTGTAGGTGTCGGCGATCAGGACCGAGCCGTCGGGCAGGGCGCAGACGCCGAGCGGATGCTGGAGCAGGGCCTGCGCCGCCGGCCCGTCCACATGCCCGAAGTCGAACAGGCCCTGACCCACGGCGGTACCCAGGGCACCGTTCTCGACGTAGCGGATCGCGCTGGTCTCGCTGTCGGCGACCCACAGCCGGCTGCCGTCGGCGGAGACGGCGAGCCCGGACGGTTGGGCCAGCCACGCCTCGACCAGTGGCCCGTCGCGCAGCGCCTCCACGGTGGTGCCCGCGTACATGCCGGCGGTGCGCTTGATCGGGTCGAACCACCAGAGCTGGTGGATGCCGGCCATGGCGATGACGATCCGGTCGTCGTACCAGGCGAGATCCCAGGGAGAGGAGAGGTCCACCGAGCGGGCGTCGTGTGCGTGGTCGTCGACCGTCGACCGCCACTGCCGCCCGGTGCCGGCCACGGTGAGCACCTCACCGGTGGCCAGCCGGACGCCCCGCAGCAGGTGATTGACGGTGTCGGCGACCACCAGGTCGTAGCCGGTCACCTCGGCCACGTGCGGCGGCAGCAGACACAACCCCTGCGGCTCGGAGAAGGTCGCGGCACCGGCACCACCGTCGGTCCGGCCCCGCTCGCCGGTGCCGATGGTCCGGACGACGGTCTCGGCGTCGGCGGCCAACTCGACCAGGCGGTGCCGCGCCGAGTCGGAGACCAGCAGGCCGCCGTCGGGCAGGGCCACCGCCTTGCCGGGGAAGCGCAGGGTGGTCTCCGGCTCGGTGACCGGGACGTACGGGCCGTCGCCCCGGTGCAGCGTGCCCTTGGCCTCGTGGGTGGCGATCAGGTCGTCGATCAGCCGGGTCAGCCCGTCGGCGTGACCCTCGCCCGCCATGGTGGCCACCACGTACCCCTCCGGGTCGATCACGGCGAGGGTCGGCCAGGCGCGGGCCGCGTACTGCTGCCACATGTCGAGTTCGGGGTCGTCGAGGACCGGGTGGTGCACGCCGTACCGCTCGACGGCGGCGGCCAGCGCGTCGGCGTCCTTCTCGTGCTCGAACTTCGGCGAGTGCACCCCGATCACCACGAGGACGTCGGCGTACTTCTGTTCGAGCGGACGTAGCTCGTCGAGCACGTGCAAGCAGTTGATGCAGCAGAAGGTCCAGAAATCTAAGACGGTTATACGACCTCGAAGGTCGGCCAAACGGATGACCTTCCCGCCCGTGTTCAGCCAGGCCCGGCCCCGCAGTTCAGGGGCGCGTACGCGTGCGCTCATGACCCCATCGTGCCTTACCAAAGGGCGCCAGCCGGCGCGACGGGGAGGTGGGAGAGGCGTACGCGACACTGCCTCGCCAAGCGTCACGACCGCCGACGCCGTTCGGTACCGGCCATCCCGCATCCGGTAGACCTCAGGCGGGCCGATCGGGCGGGAGAGGTCGCCGGGCGCGATCATCGCCGTGTGGTCACGGTTGCGGCGTGGCATTCCGGCCTCGACCCGGCGCACGGTGATCGCCGTAAGAGTGGAGCGGACCACGACCGCCGGGTACGAGTCGTCGCCAATGACGATCGTTGCGGGCGAGCCGACGACAGGGCGCAGGCAAAGAGGCGCGGGGATCTGACCGCTACCGGGCATAGGCGACAAGGTAGCCCTGGGCTACGACATCGCGAGGCGGGCGCCGGGCGCTGCTGGTTTCCGCGGGCGCGTCCGTGACCATCCGGCGGGCCGCGATGCCGGGGCGGAAGGTTTTCGAGACCGAGCGGGTCTCGCTCGCCCTGGGCGAGTTCGTCGACCCTCAGGCGCAGCGGCTCGCCGAGATCGCGACGGAAGAATCGCGGTAGGGCCGTTGCAGCTCCATCCACCTTGCGCACCATCGATAGACTGCTGTGCGGGGTAGGAACCACCTCCCGCCGTAGCCCCAGGCGGCGGACCGGAAGCTAGCGCCGGTCCGGGTTCGTCAAATCCCCTTGATGGGAGGCGGCGGCCGAGAGGAATCCGAAATGCGCTCCATGCGCAAACCTTCACTGCGGCGGCGGGAAAGGGCAGATCAGCGTCAGGTGCTTCCGAGAGTCAACGAGTTCGGACAGGTCATCGCGACTACGTTGAAAATCGTGTACTTGATCCTGCTCATAGCCGGCCACTGGCAATGAGGTTAGGTTGAGGACCCAGGCGGTTCCTCTACCCGTGACGGGGGCTCCTATGTCCGACGGGAGCCCCCGTCACCTAACGACGAACTCCCCGGCGGTACAGTCGCCCGGTCGGCTAGGAGGGCCGTGAACTGGCGCCAATTCACCGTCGCGCTTGTGCAGGCGCTCGCGTGGCCGTCGGTTGTGCTTGTGGTGCTGCTGGCGTACCGGCGGCGGGTCGCGCAGCTACTCGGTGACAACTTGCGACGGCTCACAGTTGGGCCGTTCGAGGCCGAGTGGGACAGGGTTGCCGGGGAGGTAAGGGCATCCGTCGAAGCGGCGAGTCAACTCCGTGCCATAGGCGATGAACCGGAAGGCGTTCCCGCCATGCTCAACGCGGCTCGTGCCTGGGTGGACATCAATACGGCCGAAGCGATTCGTCTAGGTTGGGTAGGGGTCGTGTGGGCGCTAGATGAATGGGCTGAACGCGAGATGGAGACTATGCGGCTCGACCGGCGGCCGGAAAGGCCGCTCAGTGCAACACATCCGGGAGCCGCTGCGGTGCTCCGTGAGCTACGTGCACTTCGAGACCTTGGAACGGAGCGGCCAGGCGACCTACTTCCCCGGCACGCACGCGAATTCGTCGAACTGGCCGACGACCTAGTTGGCCTGCTCGCCAAACCGGCGCGGTCACCAGCACCGTCGGAGACTGGATAGCCGGGCAAAGGCGTGTAAGCGTACGAAAGCCCCTCACCTGAACGTTGTCCGCGTAAGGGGCTTCGATCTGGGCTGTCCCGTCTCTAGATCTCTTCGGCTGCCCTCTGCAAATGGACCGAATCGTTCTTTGCCCGAACCTCGTCCATTGACTCAACGGCGGTGGCAAGGCTACTAAAGGCGTGCTCTGGGTGAGCCTGAATCTCCGGGAAGCGCTCAAGCGCACGAATTTCCATCTGTGATAGATTCCGTACAAGGATCACAGATTCTCCGCCGCTTTTGATTCCGGCAGGTTGAATCGGCACCACTCAGGCAGGTTCTTTGGGTGCCACTTGTCGGCGGATTGATCGGCAGTCGCTGATCGTTAGCTTCTTTGGGCACCAGGTCGGGGGCTTCCATGATTGGCATCTTCATCGGGCACCAGGGCGTGACAAGGCATTCGCGCGTGGGTCGCTGCGCTGACTTGGGCTAGGGGCTGGTCTAGTATCGGGGCAGACCGGGCTCTTCCAGGCGCTGCTCCCGATGCAGCGTCTGGGGAGCCCGGCTCTGTATGTGAGGGTGGGACGCGGCGGCGCCGGGACGGTTCGTCCCGGCGCGGCTGTTCGTGTGCCGAGGGCTGTTAGCTGCGGTTGCGTTCGAGGGTGCTTTGCAGGCGGTAGGAGTCGTTGCCGGTTTCGATGAGGTAGCCGTTGAAGGTGAGTCGGTCGACGATGGCGGCGCAGAGGCGTTCCTCGGTGAAGGTTTTGTCCCATTCGGAGAAGGGCGCGTTGGAGGCGACGGCGATGGCTTTGCGTTCCTCTCGTTCGGTGAAGATTTGGAACAGCAGTTTCGCGCCGGTGCGGTCGAGGTTGAGGTATCCGAATTCGTCGAGACAGAGCAGGTCGTAGCGGGCGTAGCGGTGGAGGGTCTTTGATAGGCGTTTCTCGTTGTGGGCTTCGGCAAGTTCGTTGACGAGGTTCGCGGTGGTGGTGTAGCGGACTCGCAGGCCGTGTTCGGCGATGGCGGTGCCGATGCCGATGAGTAGGTGGCTCTTACCGGTGCCGGAGTTGCCGACCAAGACCAGTGGGGCGCCGGCTTTGACCCAGGTGGGGTTGGCGAGGTTGTTGACGTAGACGGCGTCGACCTGGGGGTTCTTGTCGTAGTCGAAGTCTTCCAGCCGTTTGGGTCGGTGGAACGCGGCGTCGCGGACGAGGCGTTGTTTGCGTCGCTCGTCGCGGTCGGCGATCTCGGCGCGGAGCAGGTCGAGCAGGAAGCCTTTGTAGTTGGCGCGGTCGCGTAGGGCTTGTTCGGCGATATCGGTGTAGCGGTCGCGGATGCTGGGCAGTCGCAACTCGGTGCAGGCGGTGTCGATGGCGGCGTCGAGCGGGTCGATGCCGGGTGCGGACTGGCGGGGTCGGGGGGTGCGGGACACCCTGCCGGTGGAAGCGATCGCGCTCACGCGGTTGTGCCTTTCGATCGATGTGACAGCAGCTGGTCGTAGATGCTCATCGGCGGTGGTTTGTGCTCGCTGCCTGAGGGCAGCCGCCGCGCGTGCAGAGAGATCACCCGGGCGCTGCCGGGAGGCGGCTCGTCGACGGGCTCGGCCAGTTCGAGTCCGTCCTCGGCGACGTGGTCAACAGGTGCCGTGGCTGCTGGTGAGTCTGTGACGATGCCGGCGTCGGCGGCCTTGCGGGCCTCGATCGCGACCAGCTCGGGGCTGCAGGAGCCGGCGTTGACGGTGGCGGTGATCCCGGCAACCAGCGCCGCGTGCGGCAGCTGCCGGTGCAGCAGCAGGACCTCGATCAGCGCCCGGGTGCCTTCGGCTTCGCCGTGCGCGGTGCGGGCGGCGGCCCAGAACGCGTCGTGCACTGACGTGAACGACCCCTCGGCGCGGGCCTGCGCCAACGCGGTCGACCCGGCCAGGGCGCCGGGCTTGACCAGAAGGATCTCCAGGTAGTGGTCCAGGTCGTCGCGGTAGTCGTAGCGGCGCGATAGGCGTGGGTGGCGGGCAACGACCTGCCGGCCGTCGAAGACGAGGACCTCGTTGGCGCGCAGGCTGACCCGGACCTTGCGGTCGATGAACCTGGCGGGGACCGAGTAGTAGCACTGCCGGACCACGATGCGGGCGTTGCGGCGCACCAGCGGCGTGAGCGTGGTGCCGAGCTCGAAGTCGTCGGCCGGCAACGGGTGCAGCAGCGGTGCCTCGGCTGCGAAGTTGAAGCCGATGCTGGCCGGCGCGCCGTGGACGTGCCGGGCGTCCTCGGCGGCGTCGATGGCAGCGAGGCGGTCGTTGAGCTCGGCCAGGGACGCGACCTGCGGGGGCGGGACGAGGTGGTTGCGGCGGAACCGGCCGCCCTCGTGCTCTACTCCGCCCTTCTCGTGGGCGCCGTCCTTGCCGGGCAGGCAGTAGAAGGCGTGGAAGCCGTAGTGGGAGCGGAACGCCACCCACCGCTGCGACTCGATGCGGCCTCGGCCGAACAGCACCTGCCGCACCGCAGGGTTGAGGTTGTCGTAGCGGATGTGCCGGGTCGGCACCCCGCCGAGGACCCGGAACGCCTCGACGTGGCCTTCCATGAACGCCTCCTGGCCCTGGGAGGCGAACACCCGGTGTACCGCCTTGCCGGAGTGCGACATCCGCAGCGTGAACAGGTAGCACTTCATCTGCGTGCCACCGACGACCGCGAACGCCTCGGCGAAGTCAACCTCCGCCTCCTCGCCCGGCGGGTGGATCTGCGGCACCATCCCATCGAGGTGCCCACGTCCCTCGCGTGCCTCGGCGAGGATCTGCGGCCGTCGGCGGGCCACGTAGTTGCGCACCGTCGAGTACGACGCGTCGGTGAAATCGTGCTCGACGGCCAGACGCTGGCAGATCCGCTCGATCGTGTGCCGCTGCTTGCGTGGCCCCACAACGTCCGAGCGCAGCATCTCGTCCACCACGGCGAGCACCGGCGTCAACGCCAACGGCCGCCCCCGAACCGGCCGCTTACGCGGCGGCGGAACAGCCGACGCGAGCGCTGCACGGACGGTGCGCCGCGACACGTGGTGCCGGCGCGCCAACTCCCGCTGCGACACCGATGGATCGGCCCGCCGATCAGCGCGAATGCGCTCGAAAATCTCGACACGCGTGGGCAATCTGGCCTCCCGATATGACCAGGATCAAGCTAAGCCCACAGAAATCGACAAGTCGAGCAAGCAAGGCATAACAGCCATTCCTGCGTGTCGAGGTGCAGTGTCACCAGGCGGGTGGCGACGCCCGGAGTGCACGCTGGCGAACCGCCGTGGCGGGCGCTAGTCGGCTTCGGTGCGTGCCGCGCGTAGCGCGTGGGCGCGCCGGCGCGTCGGGCTGGCGAACGCTGCAATGCCGGCGATTAGGATCGTGATGCTGACCGCCCAGGATGTCGGCTCGTTGTCGTGGCGGGCTGGCCAGTCGAGCGGCGGAAGGTCAGCGCCGGTGCCGGCGACGACCAGACCGGTGGTGAACAGCGTGGTGGGAATCGTCCAGCCCATGCTGAGGCGGAAGGCGGCGGCTCCGAGGAGGGAGTAGCCGAGCAGGCCGAGGTAATTGCGTATTGCGCCGGGCTCGGTGATGGTGCCGATGAGCGGTTGGGCTGCCCATGCGACCAGTCCGGCGCCGACCAGGACGGCCACGGTGAGGTAGAGCAGGTCGTGGAGGTCCACGCGGTGAACGGCGAGGTGCTCCTCCAGGGGCAAGGCTGACCAGGCCACCGCTGTGGTGAGGTAGGCGGTGAGTGCGGGCAGGACCGCGGCCCACGGCAGCGGGACCGGCTCGGTGGCGCCGATGAGGAGGTGCTGGCCCCCGAGTCCGCGGGAGACAACTGCGACGGCGATGAGGGCCAGCAACAGCGGCACTGCTCGTCGGGACTTCAGTAGTAGGCGGGGGCCGGTCATGTGAACGACTGCGGAGTCAGGGAGCAGGTGCGGACTGCGTTGGCGTGGGCGGTGAGCCACTGCTGCTGGCCTGTCATTGACAGGTTGAGGAAGCGGGCCTTGGCCTGTCGGTGTCCGGGGTCGCGTGGTGTGAACAGGTTCTCGTCGCCGACGGCCCAGGCGACGAGGAGTTGAGCCATGGCGTGAGCGGTTCTGTCACGTTGGGGCCCGTGGCCGCAGGAGTCGACGCCGAGAGCGGCGATGGCGATGTCGAGGCTCGCGCGGTCGTAGTGATGGGTGGCGGGTGCGTCGAGGGCGTACGCAATCGCGCCGGGTGTGGGCTGGCCGCCCACGCCTCGGGGTCGCTGCTCTACCCGGCTGATGGCGAACGGCGTGGGGGCCAGACGCTGGCTGATGGCCTGTGCTCGCTGACTGATCGGCGTGAGGCTGGTGGCGAAGGCGGGATGGATACACACCTCTGGCGAGCTGCCCGAACAGGACCAGATGATGTGGCGATTCACATCGACGTAGCGGCCGTTCTCGCCGATCACTGTCGCGGCGCCGCTGAGGGCCAGAGCCAGGGACGCCCCGATCGCCGGGATCACCACCCGAGTCGAGGAGCGCACCTTGGCGGCGACCAATGCCAGGGCCAGGAACCCCAGGCCGGTGAACCACAGCAGTTGTCCCCGCATGGTTGGGGTGTGCGGTGCGCTGAACGGCGGGATCAGCTCGATGGTGAACGGGAACAGCGCATACCAGGTGCCGTACTGCCCGAGGTTCCAGGTTGTGGCCAGGTAGGTGACCAGCGCGGCGGCGAACGGGGTGAACGGCCCCGGCAGGAGCACGCCCACGCCGTAGGCGATCGCTACGGTTGCGGCGAACCCGATCCCGGCTGAGGCCAGCCACCACCAGAAAGGACCACCCCACGTTGCGGCATTCGCCGTGGACAGCAGCGTCACCGCTGCGACCAGGGCGTAGGCCACGGTGGCGCAGGCCACCAGTACACCTGCCTCGACTAGTGGCGCCTGCGCTGGGTCGCGTCCCGCCAGCAGCCAGGCGTGGCGTGCGCCGCGGCGCTGTGATCGGCCTCCCGCCCACGCGGCCGTGCCCACCGCCAGCGGGGCCATCAGTACCGGGGCGCTTGTCACCGCGCCGGTGGCGTAGGCCCAGACCGTGTCCGTGTCCTTGTCCAGTTGGGCGCGGGACATGAACACGCCGACTGCTATCAAGACAGGCAGGATCCACAAGCCCGGCCCTCGGCGCAGCTCGATGCGGAGCGGGGTCAAACGCACACCACCGGCTGTCGCAGCGCGGTGAGGTAGCCGCGCTCCAGATCACTGTCCCCGTCCACCCCCGGCCTGGCGAGCCCTTCCAGCTCGCAGACCGTGCCGGTGAAAACCACCGCACCCTCATTGAGAACGATGATGGTGTCCGCAACATGCCGAGCATCGGCTACCACGTGCGTACTGACCAGCACAGCGGCCGAGCCGGCGACCTTCCGCAGGACACGGCGCAGCTCGATGCGCTGCTGGGGATCAAGACCGGCCGCTGGCTCGTCGAGAATGACCAGCTCCGGCTCGTGCACCAGCGCTTGCGCGATACCGGCCCGGCGCAACAGTCCGCCCGACAGGCTCCCCATCCGTGACCCGGCTCGACCGGACAGGCTCATCAACCCGAGAACCCGATCCACCTTCGCGCCGATGTCTCGCCTCGGAACGTTCTTCAGCCAGGCTGCGTAGGCGATAGACTCCCGGACGGTGTAGCCGGGATAGTGCGACACGACCTGCGGCAGAAACCCGATCCGCGCCGCGACGGCCCGAAGGCCGCCACGACGCAGCACATCATGACCAAGAACGCGAAGACTCCCTGCCTCCGGACGCTTGAGACCCACGATGGTGTGCAGCAGAGTCGTCTTCCCGGCGCCATTCGGCCCCAACAGCACCGTTACGCCGCGCGGGACCACGACATTGAGATCGCGAAACACATTCCGCTTCCCGTACCGCTGCGTCAATCCGTGCCCAGTGATTGGATCACCCATCGTCGGCCCTCGTTCGCGTCAGCAGGTGGCCACCTGATAGTGGTAGGAGTCATTGTAGGTCGTGTTGGTCGTGAAGAACGACCGACCATAGTAGTAAGCGGTTCGTCCGCCGTCGCAGCTGCTGGTCGAAGCATAGTAGTACGTGCCCGTCCAGTAGTCGTCGTAGCTCGATACCACCGGGTCGGGTGAGAGGGCCACGTCTCTCTTGATCTCGACCCGGAAGGTTCGGGTCACGGACGTCTGACAAAACGCGTCGTTGACAGCAGTCATGTAGCCAGAATCCTGGTAGAAGGAAATATCCCCCTGGACGCAGCCTTGAGGATCCGCCCATGCCGGGCTTGCAACTGCAATAGTGGAAAGCCCTAGGGCGGCCGCCATCACGGCTGCCGTCGATCGCCTCATGCGATTCTCCGATCATTGTTGACGGAAGCGCACGCGTGGTCGTAACGATGACTAGTCGAAATCACCCAAGCACTCTCAGTTGCCAACGTCAATGCGGCATGCGTTTGCTGCCTTCCATTTGCAGAACTCGGAAGTCGCACTTATCCAGAAATGCGTACGAAAATCCGTCAGCATCGACGACAGCAGCCTGCCCCTGGGTGGCGCCGCAGCCGGCCTACCAATCACTCATGGCGCCCGAAGAACCTGCCGATCATGGCAAAGCGCCAACAGGTGGCACCGCGAGAAGGTGCCGATCATGTCCACGGAAGCCTGACGCCAACCGTCCGCTCGGCCACGGTGGTTCCCAAACAACCCGCCCGCCCGGTGCCGAAACAGGGCGTCGAACTCAGCCAGTAGCCGCACCTTCGCCGGGCCGCACGGCCAGTGGGTACCGCACGCCGAGCAGCGCCAGGTGGGGCGGGACGGTAGGTGTTCGCTCACCGGGCGGCCTTCGCGGAGGGGCGGGTGCGTTGCGCGTACGGGGTCGGCTGGCTGTGCACCCGGCGCAGACCCGCGGGTCTCACGAACAGCCGCCGCCGGTCCGTCGCGTCGCCGTTCTGGTCGAGCTGGTAGCAGTCGACCCACGTCCAGCCGTGCGGCGGGTGCAGGTCGCTCACCTCGCGGAACACGCGCACGATGATGGGCCGCGAGAATTGCGGGGACGCTTCCCGGGTCAGGAGGTACACGCCGGGGGAGACCCGAGGCGTCCCGTCCTCCCGCGTCACCGGACACGGGGACGGTTGAGCCGGTCGGACCAGCGGGACGCGGGCACGACGTTCGCGGGCTGACGGCGGGGACCAGAGGCCGAGGGTTTGCAATCACGATGCGTGGGCATACGGCCACGTTGACGCACAGTTGACAAGTAGTCAACCCCTCCGGTGGCAACCTGCCTACCCGTGTTGCCGGAGGGTCCGCCCGTGCGAGTCATGGCGCTATCAGAGGTCGCCGACTACCTCGGCGTATCGCGCCAGCGTGCCGCGATCTTGGTCGATCGCCCCGACTTCCCCGCGCCCATCGACACCCTGACCGTTGGTCGGATCTGGGATGCGACAGACGTGCGCGCCTACGCGGAGCAGCGCGGCCGGCGGCTCGCCGACGAAGAGACCGGCTGAAGGCTGGCGGTGGATGTCGCCGCGCCGTCGGCAAGGCAGCGCGATGGCCCGCCGCGCTGACGGATTGACTGCCGGAGGCGGAAACCATGGGTGGCGAGTGGCAGGGTGTCGATATGGATGCCTTTGAAGAGCAGGCCGCCGCAATCAAGGCACATCCAGACCGGTATCGGAAGCTCGATCAGATCGTCTGTGAATGCTCGAAGCCGCATACGACGATCGCAGTCGTGTACGCCGGGAAAGACGGTCGGATGTGGCTATGGACGTCGAGCGGTCGCGGCCCAACCAACGAGCGGGACTGTGAGGACGGCAAGCCGATCTTGCCAGTAAACAGACCACCCCGAGCCGTACCGCTCCCGCGGCAGCCCGAAGATATGGCCTACTCGTCCCCAGCCATCTGTTCACGGTGCCGGAGTGGATTGCTGTTGCTCCCCGACATCGGCGTCATTCGACATGTACCGCTTGGAGCGCCGACGTGGGCGCGAGTCGTTGATTAGTCGCAGGGTGCGGTAGCCTGAGGACAGAACTCAACGCCTGACCGGGATCGGCGAACCTGACTCGTGCGCCTTGGCCGCCGCGAGGTTGAGCCCCAAGGGGGTCGCTTCGCCGTGTCTGCGCTAGAGCCATTCGTCAACGTTGGGCCTTGGGCACTGATAGCCGTTGCGGCGACCTACGCGGTGCCTCGTCTTATTGTGGCGCTGGTGGCGCTGTTCCGGGTACCGCCGGACAAACTGCCGGCCGTGTTGCGGGCGCTGGCCGAGTTGTTCAGCCTGCGGCGCTAACCGCAAGGCGGGCACACTCACCGGACGCAGGCAAATGCGCCCGTTCCCAACGCAGGGGCGGGCGCACTGCCTCGCCGACACGATCAAACCGCACAGCGCTGGGCGGCCCGAGTGCGCAAATGGCGCACCGAAAACGGCTACCTGCGGCTATCAGCCGAATGGGCATCCCCTTGTTGCAGGTTGTAGCAGCACTGGCATCGACAGGCATGAAGGAATCGCGGTACGTGCCGCCCGGGTCGCCGAGCGTGAGCTACAGCGGTTGCGGCGCGTAGGACACAGACCCCGGACTTCCGTACCGTCCCGGGGCGTGACGACCGAAGAGCAGACCAGCAGCGCGCCGCGCGACCGGCACGGCCTGATCCTCGAATACCTGCGGACCGCCCCGGGCTTCATCGCGAGCCTGAGCGGCCTCCTCGTCGCGGTGACCGGCCTTGTCGTCGCGCTGGCGGCACGTTGACCACGCCGGGCGACTGCCACGCCGCCCGGGATGCGCGGGCGTGTAAACGCCTCATCCGCCCGGCCATCGCCCGATCGGGTGTGTCCATCGTGGCCGCGAGCTGCGGCCGGGCGTGCATTGGCGGCACCCTGTCCGCCTGGGCGGCACGGCTGTCGTCCCCGCGCCGGGAGTGCGCCCGCCCGTGGCAGTTACGGGCGCTCTCCCTGCCGGTCAGCCGGTCGCCATGGCCGGCACCCGGCTCGCCTGGCGGCGCCGTGGCGGCATCTTGTCGGCGGGCATGTACCGGCGGGCGGTCCGCTCACTCATGCCCAGCCGTGCGGCGACCTGGGCGGGCGTCGCGTTCGGCTCGGCGGCGAGCAGTGCCGCCACACGGTCAGCGGTCCGGATTGGTGCCGCTAGCGTGTCCGGGGTGGCCGGCGGCGTGCTGACACGGGCGACAACCGGCAGCAGGCGCACGTCCGGCGGGACAGCCGGCGGGCGGGAGCGCGGCGGCACGGTGACAGGGGGCCGCGCGGTGGCCGTAGACAGTGCGGGGGTGCCCAGGGCCGGGGCCGGCGCTGCGAGGGCCGCAGAGAATTTCTCAACAGGCGCGGGTGGGGCTGTGCCGGACCGCGTCAGGATCTCGACCGTCAGCAGCAGCGCCACGGCGGGCCACGCCGAGACAACGCGGGCGGTTGCGTTCGGCTCGGCAACGATGACGTTCGCGGCCAGCGACGCGGCCACGCCGAGAACGAAGGCCAGCCATGCCGACCAACGCGACCGGCGACCGTCGCCGAGCGCCAGCATGGCAACGAGGATCATGCCGTCAACCGACAGCGGCCGCAGTGCGGCCAGTAGCGGCGGCTGCCCGGCGCGCTCGGCAAGCTCCCGCATGTGGTCGTACGAAGCGACAGCGGCGATCACGGTCACGGCGACCGTGCCGGCCAGTGAAGCGAAGCGACGGGCGTTCATGCGGCACCCGCCAGTGCGTCAGCGAGGGTGACGACCGGAACGCTGAACAGGGCGGCGTAGACCGGCTCGGGGAAGTCCTCGGCGCCGGGCAGGGTCACCACGGCGTCAGCGGCGCGGGCGGCGTCCATGTCCTCGGCCATCACGGCGAGCAGTTCGTCAGCGTCGACCGGGGCGGCCTCGGTCGCGGTGGTCACCAGGAACCCCGCGGCGAGCAGGGCAGCGACAGCAGCCGACAGAGCGGCAGTGGCGAGCGCGGGGGCGGCGATGTACAGGCGGCGGGTAGGGTCGTGGGCCATGGCGGAAGCTCCGTTTCCGTCTAGGGCCTCGACCAGCGGCGGAATCGCTCGGTCGGGGCCTGCCTTATTTGCTGTTGGTGCGGGTGAGAGGGCTCAGGCGGCGGGCCGCGAGGTCGTACCGTCAGCCCAGGTGATTAGCAGGCGTTCGGTGGGCTTGAAACGCACGCCGCGAGTGCCGGCGCGGGTCGCGGTGACCTTGGCGACGGCGAGGCCGAGGAGGCCCCGGCGTTCGTGCTCGGGCAGATCGAAGAACGCGGGCACGCTCTGCGCGAGGTCGAGGAGGGGCGAAATATCGGCCTCGGGGATCGGGATGCGGGCTAAGGCGTCCTCAGCGGCTTTGACCTTCGCGCGTAGCTCGGGCATGACCTCGGCGGCGTCTTCCTCAGTGAACGCCCCCGAGGCGGTAAGGCGGCGTACGCGGGCGAGGTTGGCGCGGGCGGCGTCTAGGGCGTCCTGAG
This sequence comes from Verrucosispora sp. WMMC514, assembly GCF_027497295.1. NCBI lineage: Bacteria > Bacillati > Actinomycetota > Actinomycetes > Micromonosporales > Micromonosporaceae > Micromonospora > Verrucosispora sp. WMMC514. The sequence goes on from NZ_CP114906.1 coordinate 2,731,792, forward strand.
CGGCATCACGGGCGGCGATGTCGTCGGGGGCGACTCGGGCGACCCATGCATCGGCGACGGCCTCTAGCAACGGGTCGCCAGGCTCCAGGGCGGCGAGGCGGTAAAGGAACGCGAGCGACACGGCGTCGTCGGTCTCGACGGTTGGAGCGGTGAACCCGGCACAGTCTCGGCCGTTGCCGTACCGGCCGCAGCGGTAGACCTTTCTACCGGCGGCCCCGCTCTGCGCTGTCCGACCGTCGCACTCGGAGCAGCGCAGGACGTCGGTCAGCAGCGCAGCCGAGCGCCGGTCGCCACGCCGGAGGAACCGTCCGCCCTCGGCGAGGGTCGCCGAGCGACCGTCGAGGGCGCCCAGGATGCGGGCACGCTCGCCCGGGGTGATGACGCCTTCGCCGACGCTGACGGTCTGGCCGCGTTCATCGCGGAACGGCTCGGCGACCGTCGCCCATCGGCCCGAGGTCGTGCGCTCGCGGATGCTCTGAAGACCCGCCCAGCCGGGCGAGCGGACCATATTGGATACGGTGCCGACCCCCCAGGACTTTCCGCGCGGCGAGGGTATGCCGCTGTCGTTGAGACCCTTTACGGTCTGCCAGATCGTCCGTCCGGCGAGCAACTCGTCAGCGATGCGCCGAGCGACCGGGTAGGAATCGGGGTCGCGGGCGAGCTGGCCGTCAGCGATGCGCAGACCGAACGGAGGCGGCCCGCCGAGCCAGCGGCCCTCAGCCCGCCGGAAGCGCTTCGTCCGACTGACCCGACGCGACAGGTTCTCGACCTCCTCGCGGGCGATCTCGGCGCGGATGATCAGTTCCAACCGGCGGCGTGGATCCCCCGTGTCGGTACCGTCCGCGCCGACGATCCGTCGAGAACCGTCGGCGTGCTCATCCAGCAGTTTGCCGATCTCGACCGCGCCGCGGCGGTCTGCCCGGTCCAGTGACCAAGTTAGGAGGGTGCGGAAGAGGTCACCGACACGGAGCCATTCCAGGGCCTTTTTCCACTCGGGGCGGGCCTTCAGCGAGAACCGGGACGCCCCGGTCCCCTCACGCTCGATGAAGACATACACGACGATGAGGCCGAGTCGAGCGGCCAGGTCGCGCAGCTCGGTCTCTTGCTCGGCCAGCGACCGACCGTTGCGGGCATCGCCCTCGGCGTTGCGATGCGAGCGGCGCAGGTAGAGGGCACAGCACCTCGGAGGGTCTAGTTGATCGGCTGGGTGGGTCATGCGGCGAGCGTAGGAAGGAGGTCGTTAGACCGTCAATGACGTCAAAGAATCCGCTATGACGATCCTGCCTCGGAGGTCGGCGAGCGTCAGCCGCCGCCCGCCGGTGTTCAGCCAGGCCCGACCCCGCAGTTCGGGAGCCCGCACGCGTGCACTCACGACCCCATCGTGCCCCACCGGTGGACGCCCACCAGCGCGAAGGGAAAGGCCGGCGCGGCGACGGAAATGGATTGCGGCAACGCGGGCCCTCACGCTGGCCGGAAGGCGCGACGTGCCGCGAACTGGGAGCTTGGCCGGCGGGCAGGGCGAGCCCCGAAACAGCGGCGGCGGGGTCACGGATCAACCGTGACCCCGCCGTCGTTGCGCCGGCTCAGCCGCCGGTTGCCTCCTTGAGGCAGAGCACCGGGTTGGCGGTGGCGCCGCGCAGGTCCACGTGCGGCATGGCCGGGTCGGGGCACTTGTCCTTCGACTCGACCTTGGACACCACGCTGAATGCCTCCGGCTCGGCACAGTCGGCGGCCACCGCGGTGCTGCCGGAACGCTTGACGCACGAGCCGATCGGCGGGTCGAAGGCGTTGGCGTCGTCCGACCCGCCGACCATGCCGAGCAGCATCAGCAGGCCGAGCGGAATGGCCAGGATGAGCACGGCGGCGACCAGTACCGCGGCGAGCACCCGTCCGTTGCGTACCTTCGGTGCCGGGGCTTCCGCAGCTGGTTCGGCGACCGGCTTGAAGGCGTCGAAGCGGCCCTGCTCCGCCTCGCCCGATCCGCTGCCCGGACCCGGGCTCCACGGCGGTGCGGACTGTGGCGGCGGGGGGTACGCCGGGTTGTGCTCGCCGCCCGGCTCGGACCGGAAGGGAGCGCCGTAGGTGCCACCTGGACGCTCGGACGGCCCGCCGAACGGCTCGTTGCCCGGGGCGCCGAACGGGTCACGCGGCGCGCCGCCGAACGGGTCGGCCGGGCGATCCGGCTCGGCGTGCGGCCGTACGCCGTTGACCGGCCGGTTGGCCGGCGGCGCGTCGACGAAGGACGGCATCCCCGGGGGGAAGGGAGGTGGGGCGGCCGGCGACGCCGGAGCGGCCGGACCGGCGAAGGCGTTCGGCCCGCCCATCGGCGGCTCCCGGTCGGCGAAGCGGGGCTCCGAGGCCGGCTCGAACCGCTCCGGGGCCGGCTCGTACCGCTCCGGGCCCTGATCGCCGCGCGCCGCGCCCGGGTCACCGTCGAACCGACCCGGACCCTGGTCGAAGCGGGGCACCAGCGGCTGCTCGCCGTGCTCCGGCGCCGGCTCCTCGGTGCGGGCCGGCCGGCCGTACACCCGTGGTTGGGGTGCGGGCGAACCGGCCGGGCGAGCCGGATGGTCGGCCGGGGGCATGACCCGACTGGACAGTGGCACGGACGCGCTCGCCGCGACACCACCGCCGGCCGGCGACGCCGGCCGGCCCTCGGCCTCGGGAGAGGTACGGGGCGCCGGAATCGCCGGGGACTGCGACTCGTCGTGTCGGGGCTCGGGTTGGCCCCAGGCCGGGCCACCGGCCGACCCGGCCGGGTCGTCGGTGAACGGCGGGGGCTGGGCGAAGTCCGCGGGCGGCGTGGCGGCCAGGCTGGCACCCGGCACTCGCTGCTCCTGCGGCGGCAACGGCACCATGTTGGCCGGGGAGATGCCCGGTGCGGGTGCCGGCTGGTAGACCGGATCGTCGGATCGGCCCGGGTCGGGCTCGGCGTTGGTTCGGGGCGCGGCGGGCTCCGCGGCCGGCTGACCCCACGCCTCTCCGGGTGCCCATGGCTGGATGTCCGGCATGGCGCCTCGGTCGGCGGCGGTCCGGGACGGCAGCGGCTCGGCGGACGGGCTCCAGGACGGCGGCGGCCCGGCAGCGGGGTTACCGCCGGCCCAACCGGCCGGCTCCTCCTGGGCGGGGGTGGCCCAGTCGGGCTGCGACGGCCGGTCACCGCCCGTGTGCCAGCCCTCCGCCGGCTGGTCGCTCGCCCAACCGCCGGCGGGTTCCCGCCGCTGGCCGGCCGCCCAGCCGGACTGCTCCGGTTGCTCGGCGGGCCACGCCTCGGCGTGGGACGACCCGTCGGTGGGCCGCTGTTGCTGACCCGCGTCGGCGACCGGCACCTGAGCGCTGGCCCGGGCCGCCGGCTCGCGGGCCGGCGTCGGCTGGTCGTTCTGCGCCCAGGCCGGTTGGGGCGGCTCGGGCTGACCGGCGGTCGAGGCCCAGCCGGGGGTCTGATCGTCGGTTCGGGGCACGCCGGCCCAGTCGGGCTGCTGACCGCCGGCCCAGCCGCTGGGCGCTGCCGGGTTGGCCTGGCCCGCGGCGGCCTGACCGTTGGCCCAGTCCGGCTGGCTGGTGGTCCAGTCCGGCTGGCCGGCCGGTGGTTGACCGTTGGCGCGGTCGGGCTGGCTGGCCGCCGGCTGGTTCGGCGTCCACTCTGCCGGCTGCGCGGCGTCCGCAGTGGCGGGATCGGTGGCCCAGGCGGGTCCGGCCTGGCCGCCGTTCGCCCAGGCGGGCCCCTCCGATGTGGGCGGACCGGCCGGCGCCCAACCCGGGGTCGGCTGCTGCGGCTGGTCCCCCTGGGGCGCCCAGGGCTGCTGGTTGCCGGCGGGTTGGTCCCAGTTGCCGGGCCCGGCCTCCGCCTGACGCGTCGCCTGGGCGCTGCCCCAGGCGTTGCCCTGCTGGTTCGCCCAGGCTGGTGCGGACGTGTCCGGGCGGGCGGGTGGTGGCGGAGCCCAACCGAGGTCGGGGGCGGTCGCGCCGTACCCGTTGTCCTGCTGAGTCGGACGGTCGCCGTACGGCGCCGGTCCGCCGCCGCCCGGCGGCGCCTCGTCCGGCTCCTGGCCGGGGCGGTGCGGGCCCTCGGACGTCATGCGTGCGCCTCCTCCATCACATGTCGGCCGCCGTCGCCGATGGTCTCGGCAGGGCAGCCGGCGGTGCCGGCGTACCGGCGATGCCGGCTCCCCGCACCGTATCCCGGTAGCCGCTGGTGGGCTTCCGGGGAGCTTCGATCGTCACTGTCCGTCGCCGGGCGGTGTCGAGGTGCTTCTATCGCCTCGGCCTGCCCCGAGCGCGGACGACGACCGAGCCCCACCGTACCGGGCGCTGCGTCGGGGCGGTATCCCGGTGTCAACGGCCGGTCGTAACGCCGACGACCCGCCCGGTGTGCCCGGGCGGGTCGTCGATCTGGAGGAGGCGGATAACGTCGTGTGGCGTCAGTGCATGTGACGCTGGGCGATGGCGAGGATCTCGTCGCGGACCGCGGGCGAGTTGGCGGAGCGCAGGGCCCGCTCGATGGCACGGGCGCGGCGGTTGGCGTCGCGGCGGTTGCGGATTCGCTCGATCATGCTCATGGTGTCTCTCCTCCTGGCTATTCGGTTGTCGTCCCGTCGTCTCCTCCATTGAAGCGCAGTGGGATCGGATTTTCCAGCGATTATTAGGTGAGCTGAGCCACCAGCCTACGAATCTTAGGTAAGCCACCCTCAGCAGCAACCTTTTCTTCGTCAAACGGCAACGGCCGGTGCGCCGGGCGGTAACCCGTGGCGCACCGGCCGTAGCCGTCCTGACGCGTCAGCTCCAGGCGAGCAGCGTCGCCTCCGGATCGGCGAGGAAGTCGCCCACGTCACGGAGGAACTTCGACCCCAGCTCACCGTCGATGATCCGGTGGTCGAAGGAGAGGCCGAGCGTGGTGACCAGGCGCGGCTTGACCTTGCCCTTGTGGACCCAGGGCTGCTCGCGTACCGCACCGAACGCCAGGATCGCCGACTCACCCGGGGGCAGGATCGGCGTTCCGGTGTCCACCCCGAACACCCCGACGTTGGTGATGGTCAGGGTGCCGCCGGACATGTCGGCCGGCGAGGTCCTGCCGGCCTTGGCGGTCTGCACCAGGTCGGTCATGGCGTCGGCCAGCTCACGCAGAGTCAACCGGCCGGCGTCCTTGATGTTCGGCACGATCAGGCCGCGTTCGGTGGCCGCCGCGATGCCGAGGTTCACGTACTCCTTGACGACGATCTCGTCGCCGGCCCAACTGGAGTTGACCATCGGGTGCCGCCGGACCGCCAACAGCACCGCCTTGGCGACCAGCAGCAGCGGCGAGACCCGTACGTCACGCCACTCCCGCCGCCCGCGCAGCCGGTCCAGCGCCTTCATGGCGCGGGTCACGTCCACCGTCAGGAACTCGGTGACGTGCGGGGCGGTGAAGGCCGAGCGGGACATGTTCTCGGCGGTGAGGCGACGTACCCCCTTGACCGGGATGCGCTGCTCACGATCCGCGCCGAAGCTCGCGGCCGAGCTGACCGGGCTGGTGACCGTCAGCGGCTCGGCCGCCGCCGGGGCCGCCGCCCGCTGTACGTCCTCCCGGGTGATCGAGCCCGACGGGCCGGACCCGGTGAGCGCGCTCAGATCGACCCCGAGGTCCTTGGCGAGCTTGCGCACCGGCGGCTTGGCCAGCACCGGTCCGCTGCTCCGGCCGTTGCCGTTGACCGCCGGGGACGGAGACCGCACCGGTGCCGGGACGACCGGCGCCGGGCTGTGCTGCACCGGTGCCGCCGCCGGAGCGGAGGCGGCCGGAGCAGCGCCCTTCCGGGGGCGACGCTTGGCCGCCGTGGTGCGCGGGCCGTACCCGACGAGGACGGCGGTACGGCCACCCGGGGCGGGACCACCGATCAGGCCCGGCTCGACCGCACCCTCGGTCGGCGCGACCTCGACGGCGGCCAACGACGCCGCCGACGGGGTGGGCAGGTCACTGGTGGACGCACCGGTGGTGGACTGTTCCGCCGGGCCGGCGCCCGGGTCGGTGTCGATCGCGATGATCGGGGTGCCGACCTCGACGGTCGAGCCCTCCGGGTGGAAGATCGCCTGAACCTGGCCGGCCCACTTCGCCGGGATCTCCACGGCCGCCTTCGCCGTCTCCACCTCGACGATCGGCTGGTTCAGCTCGATCGTGTCGCCCACCTTGACCAGCCAGGTGAGGATCTCGCCCTCGGTCAGACCCTCGCCCAGGTCGGGCAGGTTGAATTCCTTGATCCGCGACATGCCGCTCACCAGCCGAAGGTGCGGTCGACGGCGTCGAGCACCCGGTCGAGGTCGGGAAGGTACTCCTCCTCCACCCGGGCCGCCGGGTAGGGGGTGTCGAAGCCGGCCACCCGCAGCACCGGCGACTCCAGCGAGTAGAAGCACTCCTCGGTGATCCGGGCCGCGACCTCCGCACCCATGCCCAGGTTGGACGGGGCCTCGTGCACCACCACCGCGCGGCCGGTACGGCGCACCGACTCGTACACCACGCCGAGATCCAGCGGGGAGAGCGTGCGCAGGTCGATGACCTCCAGGTTCCGTCCGTCCTCGGCGGCGGCGGTCGCCGCGTCGAGGCAGGTACGCACCATCGGGCCGTACGCGAGCAGGGTGGCGTCGGTCCCGGTCCGCGCGACCCGGGCCGCGTGCAGCGGGTACGCCTCGGACAGCGGGGCGTCCAGGTCGACCGGCCCCTTCTCCCAGTAACGCCGCTTCGGCTCCAGGAAGACGATCGGGTCGTCCGAGGCGATGGCCTGCTGGATCATCACGTACGCGTCCTGCGGGTTGGCGCAGGAGACCACCTTCAGCCCGGCGGTGTGCGCGAAGTACGCCTCGGGCGACTCGGAGTGGTGCTCCACCGCGCCGATGCCGCCGCCGAACGGGATCCGGATCACCATCGGGATGTTGAGCTTGCCCCGCGAGCGGTAGTGCATCTTCGCCACCTGCGACACGATCTGGTCGTACGCGGGGTAGACGAAGCCGTCGAACTGGATCTCGCAGACCGGACGGTAGCCCCGGATGGCCAGGCCGACCGCGGTGCCGATGATGCCGGACTCGGCCAGCGGGGTGTCGATCACCCGCTGGTCACCGAAGTCCTTCTGCAACCCGTCGGTGATCCGGAAGACGCCGCCGAGCTTGCCGACGTCCTCGCCCATGATGACGACCTTCGGGTCGTTCTCGAGCGCCCTGCGCAGGCCGGCGTTGAGGGCCTTGCCGAGGGTGAGCGTCTCCGTGGCCATCAGTGCACGCTCCCCTCGAACGACTCCAGGTACCGGCTGAACTGCTCCCGCTGCTGGTCGAGCAGCGGCGACCCGTTGGGGTAGACGTGGTCGAAGATGGTGCCCGGCTCCGGGTTCGGCATGGCGAGCACCCGCTCACGCAGGTCCACCGCCTCGCGGCGAGCCTGCTCGTCGACCTCGCCGAAGAAGCCGGCGTCGGCGATCTTCTCCCGCTCCAGGAACGCCTTCATCCGGGCGATCGGGTCCTTGGCCTGCCACGCCTCGACCTCGCTGGCGATCCGGTAGCGGGTCGGGTCGTCGGAGGTGGTGTGCGCGCCCATCCGGTAGGTGTACGCCTCGATCAGGCTCGGGCCCTGCCCGTGCCGGGCGTTGTCCAGCGCGTGCCGGGTCACCGCGTACGTGGCCAGCACGTCGTTGCCGTCGACCCGGATGCCGGGGAACCCGAAGCCGGCGGCCCGCCGGTACAGGGGGATGCGGGTCTGCCGCTCCAGCGGCTCGGAGATGGCGTACTGGTTGTTCTGGCAGAAGAACACCAGCGGTGAGTTGAACACGCCGGCCCAGACGAACGCCTCGTTGACATCGCCCTGGCTGGTGGCGCCGTCGCCGAAGTAGGCGATCACCGCCTCACCGTCGTCGGTGCCGGTCCGGCCGTCCATCGCGACGCCCATGGCGTAGCCGGTGGCGTGCAGGGTCTGCGCGCCGATCACGATGGTGTACATGTTGAACTTGAACTCGTTCGGGTCCCAGCCACCCTGGTCGACCCCACGGAACAGGCCCAGCGGCATGATCGGGTCGATGCCACGGCAGTAGAGCACGCCGTGCTCTCGGTAGGTCGGGAAGGCCATGTCCTGCGTACGCAGCGCCCGGCCGGAACCGACCTGCGCCGCCTCCTGGCCCAGCAGGCTCGCCCAGATGCCCAGCTCGCCCTGTCGTTGCAGGGCCGTCGCCTCGGCGTCCAGCTTGCGGACGAGCACCAGGTCGCGGTAGAGGCCGCGGTACTCCTCGTCGGTGAAGTCGACGCGGTACTCGGTGCCGTCCGGGCCGGTCACGCTCTCGATCCGCTCGCCCGAGGGCGTGAGCAACTGCACCAGCTCCGGATCGCCGGTCGTGGCCTTCCTGGATCGGGGTGCGGCTCGCCGGCCGCGGGCCGGAGCCCCGGGGTCGCCCTTTGCCATCCGTCTCTCCCTGTCGTGTCTGCGTCGGCACCGGGGGGTCACCCGGCCGCGCGACTCGTGCGCCCGTCCCGGCTGGTGCCGGGATGGTTCCTGGCGGCCGCGCCTGACCCCGGTAGGGGTTGCCGCGCGGCATGAGCCGGATTCTGGCCGAACCCGGTTCGGGAGCGCCGGTGCCCAGTCGCGCCTACCGCGTGGGTGCGCGGAGGTCGCGGCTGCGCTGCCGCCGTGGCTCCAGTTTCGCATCAGAGGTGAGGCGTCCCACACCCCGCCCGCCCCGCATCCGGTGACCGGCCCGCTTCGTTACCCGAAGTGCCGCAGTGTCGGGTCGAGCGACTCCCGGCCGTTCCGGTGGTGGTTCGTCACCATTCGGCCAGATACGCGTGTCGACACGCGGTGTGGTCTTGGCTGACGCAGAGTCACTGCCCCAGGCTGGTCGCGCGGGTCGGCTCCCGCTTCCGAGAGGCTCGCGAGGGCGCCCGGGCGGCGGCCTCGACCAGGGGTGACGACGAGGGGGTGCGTGGTGTCCGAACCAGGTGAAGGCCCCGGCGCGCCGGTCCTCGGCCGGCATCGGGCGCCCGGCTACCGGCGCGTGGTGGGTGCGCACCGGGCCGTGCGTACCGCCGGGCCGACCCGGGGCTACCTGCTGACGGTGGCGCTGCTCGCGGGCACCGCCTCGATGCCGGTTCTCGCCGCGATCAGCACCGGCTCCGCGACGGTCGGCAGTACGGCGCTGCCGGACGGCAGCACGCCGTTCATCCCGACACCCTCCGTCGGACCGGTGGTGGTCCCACCGCCACCCAGTGGCTCGCCGACCGCCATCGTGACCGCGGTGCCCTCGGTCGAACCGGCGGCGCCGCCGGTCATCCCCGTGCTGCCGACGCCCCGACCGACGATCGTCGGTCCACCGGTCGAGCACACGCCGGCCCGTCGCCCCGGCGCGCCGGCGACCGCGCCCGCCCCCCGGACACCCACCAGCACACCGGCCCCTCGCCCGGCGCCCGTCCCGACCCGGACACCCGCGCCGGCCCCGACCAGCGGCTCGCCCACGCCGACCGCCTCGGCCGATCCAACCGCCTCGGCCGATCCGAGCGGCCCGGTCGAACCGACCGCGTCCAGCGACCCGCCTCCCGCGAGCCCGGGCCCGTCGACCGATCCCTCCGCGTCCGCCGAACCGACCACGTCGAGTGACCCGGGGCCGACGACCGACCCGAGTGCGTCCAGCGGTCCTTCCGCATCCGCCGCGCCGACCGTGCCGGGGGGGCCGCGTGGCGGTGGGTCCGCGCCGGAGCCCCCACCGACAAGCATCGTGACCGAACCGGCTGTGCTCGGCACACCCGAGCGCAACGGCAGCGTCCGGTCCCGACTGCGGGCGCGGTGCCGGCCCGGCGGACCGCCCGGCGGTGCCGTGCGTCCGGCGGTCCGGTGACCGCGTAGGTGCGGGTCAGCCGTCGTCGGCGAGACGGTGCCGGTTGGCCTCGATCCAGGCGTCCAGTGCCGCCGGATCGTCCGGGTCGATGCCGTCGGCCATCAACTGGGCCACCGCGGCGGTGGCCGGGCTGCGCCGCTCGCCGGTCGCGTAGAGCCGGACGAACTCCGGCACCATCTCCTCGATCGCCGCGTCAGTGGCGACAGCCGCCGACTCGGGCAGCCCGCGCCGGTGGGCCGCGTACCCGGCCCAGGCGCGCAGTACCCGGGGCAGCATCGCCGCGTCGTCCATGTCGAGTACGGCGCGGCGGTGCACCCAGTCGAGCAGGAAGAGGCCGGCGACCGTCGGGCTCCACCGCAGCGGGTCGGCGTCGGGGAAGGTGGCGGCGTGGTCGAGCAGCAGGCCCAGACAGAAGTGCAGCGAGGCCAGTTCGGCGTCGTCGACCGCATCCAGTCCGGCCCGGGCGGCGTCCGGTGAGCCCAGGAAACGACGGATCTCCGCGGCTCGCTCGGCGTCGGGCAACGGGTCGTCGGCCTGCCGGGGCGGTGGTGCGGTCGCGGCCGGCAGCACCGCCAGCCGGGCCCCGACCAGTGCCCGGTCGGTGGCGAGTGAGGCGGCACCGGGCAGCTGGCCCAGATGATCGGTCACGGCGAGATGCCGGCTCACCTGGTCGCGCATCCGGGTCGGGCTCTCCTCCCGGAACCAGGTCAGCTCGTCCTCGTCGCACAGTTGCCTGACCTGCTCCAGGATCCGGCCGGCCGGACCGCCGACGAAGACGTCCTTGGTGATGCCGATGTTGTGGTCGATCAGGGCGACCAGGGCGTGTTCCGGCCCTCCGGTGGCATCGTCGTAGGCGAACGTGGCCAGGTAGGAGGTCTGGTCGCCGTACACGTCGCCGTACGCCCAGGTGCCGGTGACGTGCACCTTGCCGAGCTGCCCGGACCAGGCCGGCGCGGTCGCACCGGGCCGCACCCGGTCGGCGCCCGCCGCGTCCGGCACCAGGGCCGCGAAGACGGCCCGGACCGTCGTCGCCGCGACCGCCCGTCGTCGCGAGGTGGCGGCGAGGAACTCGCCCACGAAGTCGCGCACCGCCGCCTCCCGGTCCGTCTCGGCGACCTCGTACACGCTGCCGAGCAGGGCCGCACCGAGCATCTCCGCGTCGAGGGCCGAGTCGAGCTTGGTCACGTCGCGTGCGGCGTGCAGCACCGCTTCGTAAGGGGTCTGTGGCGTGGCCATGACTCGACCCTACGCCGATCGCGCGGGGTCCAGGAACGTTCGGCGGCCGGTCAGCGGTGCCGGGCCACTTCGAGGACGGTGCGTGCGTCGGCGTGCGCGGCGATCACCGCCCGCACCGGGGCCAGCACCTGCTGTTCGCCGACACCGGCGACGGCCCGGGTCAGCCGCGCCTCCGCCCGCTGTCGAGCCTGCCGCGCCGCCCACCTCACCAGCGGCCGGGTCAGTGCCGCGACGAGCGCCCCGGTCAGCAGTCCACCGAGCAGCAGCAGGGTCGGCACCGGTACTTCACCGACCATCGGGTGCCGCAACTCCGGCAACCCGAGTGCCCGCATCGCGTAACCGAGGACCAGCCAGCCCAGCCCGGCCGCCGCGGCGAGCGTCACCAGCCACTGCACCCCGCCGACCAGTCGCCACCAGACACGGGGACGGTCGACGCCGAGATCGGCGCTGGCCAGCGCGCCGTCCAGGGCGTCCGGCAGGTCGCCGAGGCGGGACCGGGCCGCCGCGGCCATCGCGTCCGGCCAGGCGTTGGGCAGCCCGGCCCCGGCCCGCTCGGCCACCGTCCGCAGCGCCAACGCCAACGCCGACTTGTCGGCCGCGTTGGGCTCGGGTACCGAGGTCGCGGCCACCAGGCTCTCCGCCGGGTCACCGCCGGCCCGCCGGTCGGGCAGATGCAGCCGGCGCAGCGGATCGGCCCGCAGCCGCCGCCAGAGCCGCAGCAGGGGCCAGCCGGTGGCCGCCGCGGCGCGATGCCGGTACGCCTGCTCGACCGCCGCCACGACCGTCGGCACGCCCGCCGCCTTGCACAGGGCACGGTCCAGCGCGGTGACCGCGGGATCGTCCGCGGCGAGCGCGGTGCGGGGCGCACCGACCATGTCGTCCAGCGCGTCGACGACGGCGTCGACGTCACCGGAGAGGCGACGCAGCGCGGCCTGTCGTTCGGCGACGGTACGTTCCAGCGCCGCCCGCAGCCGCTCCGGGCCGTCCGGGTCGGCGACGGTGGTGGCCAGCAGCGGCACCTCGGCCAGCCCGTCCGCGTCGAGCAGGCGGCGCAGGTCGGCCAGTACCCGGGGCACCTCGGCCGGAGGCAGCCGGTCGGTCTGGTTGAGCACGACCACCGTCACGTCCCGGTGCCGGTGGAACTCGCGGAGGTAGCTGCGGTGCATCACCCGGTCGGCGTACTTCTGCGGGTCGACCACCCAGACCACCAGGTCCACGAGGCCGAGCAGCCGGTCCACCTCCAACCGGTGCGAGTGCTCGACGGAGTCGAAGTCCGGCAGGTCGAGCAGGATCAGCCCGTGCAGCGTGGACTCGTCGTCGCCGTCGAGCAGGCTCTCCCGGACGAACCGGTGGCGGGGCAGCACGCCGAGCCAGTCGAGCAGCCGGGTGCCTCCGTCGAGGGGGCCCCAGACGCAGGCGTGCGTCACACCGGTGGTGGGCCGGCGTACCCCGACGGGTGAGAGGTCCATCCGGGCCATCGCGTTGAACAGACTCGACTTGCCGCTGCCGGTGGCCCCGGCCAGCGCCACCACGGTGTGGTCGCGGGACAGCGCCAGCCGGGTGCCGGCCCGTTCGACAAGGGTGCGGGCCGGCACCAGCGGGGTGTCCGGTAGGTGCCCGTCGACGATGCCGAGGAAGCGCCGCACCGCCTCCAGCCGGGCGACCAGTTGATCGGCGTCCACCCGCCCGTCGGCGATCCGTAACGCCTCGCGGAGGCGTCCGCCCATGCCGGTCACGGCCGCTCCCCATCGGTCACCGGGGCGTCGACGCCCGTCGTCCGGGTGCTGAGCACGGGCGCCGCGTCGGCGAAGCCGCTGCGCAACCGGGCCGATTCGACCCGTTCGGCGGCCTGACGCAGATCCGTCGCGGTCCGGGCCGGCGGCCGGGTCTGCCGCGTCCGGGTGAGATAGCGGGTGGCCTCGTCGTCCAGCAGCACCGTCACCCGCTCCAGCAGGTCCTCGCGGGCCTTTCTGGCCAGCGTACGCACGGCCTGATCACCGAAGATCGCCTGAAGCACCGCCTGGCCGGCGAGGGTGGTGCCGGCCCCGGTGGCGACCTCCAGCCCGGTCGGGATGAAGGCGGTGGAGGCGAAGACAGCGATCATCACGGCCAGTCCGGTGGCGTTGACCGCGTACGCCGCCGTCCGTGCCACGAAGCGCCGGTCGCCACCTTCGGCCCGGACCAGCTCCAGCACGCCACGCTGCCAGTCGCGTACCAGCCGTTCGGCCCGCTGCGGCAGGTCGGCCGCGTGGTGCGCCAGGTCGGGTTCGAGCAGGGCCGCACCGGCCGGGTGCGCCTTCCATCCGGTGTACGCGTGCTCGGCCGCCTCGGCGGCCACCCCCCGCAGCAGGGTGACCAGTTGCGACTCGATCGCGTCCCGCAGCTCGACGGCGGGGACCGGGCGGCGGGAGAAGGCGGCCATGACGCGGTCCCGCAGCCGGCCGATTCGCGCCTCGAGGGTGCGGAAGAGGTCGCTGGTGCCGACGAACTCCTGCCAACGGGCGAGCACCTCGCCACGGAGCAGTCGACCGTCGCGCAGGCCCTGGTCGACGGTCCGGTTCGCGGCCCGGTAGGCCGCGCGTACCCGGTCGTCCAGCGCGTCAGCGGCGGTGACCTGCTCGTCGACGGCGAGGGCCAGGCTCTCGACGGTGGGTTGCAGCAGGGCCAGCGCGCCGCCGAGGGTCTGCCGGACCACCGCCGCGCGGGCCTCCGCGTCGGCGGCGAGCCGGGCGAACCAGTCGGCCAGCGGTGCGGTGCTGCGGCCCGGTAGCAGCCCCTGCCCGTCGATCCAGGTCTCCGTGAGCACGAACAGCGGCGCGGCGTCGAGGCCCTGCTCGGCGAGCATCTCGGCGAGATGGGCGGCCACCTCGTCGGTCGCCTCCGCGGGCACCCGGTTGAGCACCAGGGCGAGGACCGCACCCCTGGCCCGGGCGTTGTGCAGCAGCTCCCAGGGGACGGCGTCGGCGTACCGGGCGGCCGTGGTGACGAAGAGCCAGAGGTCGGCGGCGGCGAGCAGTTGGTTGGCCAGGGCCCGGTTGGCGTCGACCACCGAGTCGATGTCGGGGGCGTCCAGGAACGCCAGCCCCGGGGGCAGCGCCGGTGCGGTGACCAGGTGCAGGGTGCGGGGATCGTCGCTGGGCTGGTTGGTGCGGGTCAGCCCGGGCAGCAGCTCGCCCCGGCGGAACCAGGCCGAGTCGGCCGGGTTGCAGACCAGCACCGGCGACCGGGTGGTGGGTCGCAGCACGCCGGCAGCGCTGACCCGGGCCTGCACCAGGCTGTTGACCAGGGTCGACTTGCCGGCACCGGTGGATCCGCCGACCACCACGAGCAGCGGTGCGTCGAGGCGGGCCAGGCGGGGTAGCAGGTAGTCGTCGAGCTGGTCGGCGAGGGCGGCGACAGTGCGTGCGGCCAGCTCGGCCGAGGGCAGGGCCAGCGGGAACCGGGCCGCCCCGATCGCGGCGCGCAGGCTGGTCAGGGCGTCTGGCAGGGTGTCGTCCCCGGTGGGCGCGGGCCGGTCCTCGCCGGCGCCGGCGGACCCGGTGCGGGCTGCGACGGCGGGCGCGCCGGACGGTGAGGCGGGATCGCCGTGCGTCGTCACCGCTAAAGCGTGCCCGACCGACACAAGGTAAGACAACCGGTCGGTAGGACTGGTGAGTTGCGTCGATCCGACTCAACCTTGACTTGACGATTTCCGGGGGCGTGGCACTATTGAGTCAAGTTCACTCAACTTGAGGTGGGGTCGCTGCGGACGGCAGGTGCCGCGCAGCGGGACGGGAGGGCCCGTCACCTGCTCAACGTAACGAAGCGAGGAAGCGAAGATGGCACGTGCGGTCGGTATCGACCTCGGCACGACGAACTCCTGCGTCAGCGTTCTGGAGGGCGGTGAGCCCACCGTCATCGCCAACGCTGAGGGCTCGCGGACGACCCCGTCGATCGTCGCGTTCGCCCGTAACGGCGAGGTGCTCGTCGGTGAGGTCGCCAAGCGCCAGGCGGTGACGAACCCGGACCGGACGATCCGCTCGGTCAAGCGGGAGATCGGCACCAACTGGTCCGTCGACATCGACGGCAAGAAGTACACCCCGCAGGAGATCTCGGCCCGGACGCTGATGAAGCTCAAGCGGGACGCCGAGGCCTACCTGGGCGAGCAGATCACCGATGCGGTGATCACCGTCCCGGCCTACTTCAACGACGGCCAGCGTCAGGCCACCAAGGAGGCCGGTGAGATCGCCGGCTTCAACGTGCTGCGGATCGTGAACGAGCCGACCGCGGCAGCCCTGGCGTACGGGCTGGACAAGGGCTCCAAGGAGCAGACCGTCCTGGTCTTCGACCTCGGTGGCGGCACCTTCGACGTGTCGCTGCTGGAGTTGGCCGAGGGCGTCATCGAGGTCAAGTCGACGAGTGGTGACAACCTCCTCGGCGGCGACGACTGGGACCAGCGGATCATCGACCACCTGGTGAAGACCTTCCGGGGCGAGCACGGCATCGACCTGTCGCAGGACAAGATGGCGATGCAGCGGCTCAAGGAGGCCGCCGAGAAGGCCAAGATCGAGCTGTCCGCCGCCACCACCAGCAACATCAACCTGCCGTACATCACCGCCGGTGCCGCTGGCCCGCTGCACCTGGACGTGACGCTCAGCCGGGCCGAGTTCCAGCGGATGACGCAGGACCTGCTGGACCGCTGCAAGGGCCCGTTCGAGCAGGCCGTGAAGGACGCCGGGATCAAGGTCTCCGACGTCGAGCACGTGATCCTCGTCGGTGGCTCGACCCGGATGCCGGCCGTGACCGAGCTGGTCAAGCAGCTCACCGGCCGTGAGCCCAACAAGGGCGTCAACCCGGACGAGGTCGTCGCCGTGGGTGCCGCCCTGCAGGCCGGTGTGCTCAAGGGCGAGGTCAAGGACGTCCTGCTGCTCGACGTGACGCCGCTGAGCCTGGGCATCGAGACCAAGGGTGGCATCTTCACCAAGCTCATCGAGCGCAACACCACCATCCCGACCAAGCGCTCCGAGGTGTTCACCACCGCCGACGACAACCAGCCGTCGGTGCTGATCCAGGTCTTCCAGGGCGAGCGTGAGATCGCCGCGTACAACAAGAAGCTCGGCACCTTCGAGCTGACCGGCCTCCCGCCGGCCCCGCGCGGCGTGCCGCAGATCGAGGTCACCTTCGACATCGACGCCAACGGCATCGTCAACGTCCACGCCAAGGACCTGGGCACCGGCAAGGAACAGAAGATGACGATCACCGGCGGTTCCTCGCTGCCGAAGGACGACATCGAGCGGATGCGCCGGGACGCCGAGGAGCACGCGGAGGAGGACAAGCGCCGCCGCGAGGAGGCCGAGACCCGCAACGTGGCCGAGGCTCTGCAGTGGCAGACCGAGAAGTTCCTCGCCGAGAACGGTGACAAGCTCCCCGCCGAGAACCGCGAGAAGCTCAACGAGGCCCTCGGCGAGCTGCGTGGCGCTCTCGGTGGCAGTGACATCGAGAAGATCAAGTCGGCGCACGAGCGGCTCGCGCAGGTCTCCCAGGAGGCGGGTTCGCTGCTCTACGCCCAGCAGGCCGAGCAGGCCCAGCCGGGTGGCGAGGCCGGCACCGGCGCGACCGGTGGCGCCGACGCGACCGGTGGCGCGCAGGCCGGCGGCGCACGGCCCGGTGCGGACGACGTGGTCGACGCGGAGATCGTGGACGAGGACAAGAAGTGACGGTCCTGGCCACCCGAGCGCACGGGCAGAGGGATGAGGTAGTCGTATGACGGAGAAGCCACGAGCCGCCGACCCGGGTGACACCGGGTCGGCGCCGGGTGGCTCGGCGTCCGAGCCGGCCACCGGCGACGCGCCGCGGGTCGTCATCCGCAACAACCGCAAGATCAGTGAAATCCGTGAGCCCGACGGCACGGCGGCCGACGCCGGACCGGACGTGCCGGCGGAAGGTCTGGTCGAAGAGGCCGAGGTCGTGGTCGACTCGATCGAGGTCGAGGCGAGCGCGCTGAGCGACGCGTCCACCGAGGGGCCACCGGTTGTGGACGCGCCGGCACAGCCGGTCGGAGAACCGTCCGAGCCCGCTTCCGGCGGGCTGGGTGCCGAGCTGGAGGCGCTCCGCGCCGAGCTGGACGAACGCACCCGCGACGTGCAGCGGGTGTCGGCCGAGTACGCCAACTACCGCAAGCGGGTCGAGCGCGACCGTGGCCTGGTCACCGAGCAGGCGACCGGGTCCGTGCTCGCCGCGCTGCTGCCGATCCTGGACGATCTCGACCGCGCTCGGGAGCACGGCGACCTGGTCGGCCCCTTCGGTTCGGTGGCCGAGCAGCTCGTCACCGCGCTCGGCAAGTTCGGGCTGACCCCGTTCGGCGAGCAGGGCGACCCGTTCGACCCGACGCGGCACGAGGCGGTGGCCCACCAGACCTCGGCCGACGTCACCGAGCCGACCTGCGTACAGGTGATGCGCCGGGGCTACCAGGTCGGTGAGCGACTGCTGCGGCCCGCGCTGGTCGCGGTCGCCGACCCGGAATAGTGCGCGACGGTGACCCGGCCGCCCCGCCCGCCGACACCCGGTGGGCGGGGCGGACCGGGCCCGGCGGTGGGGAGGAGGTGTACGGGTGAGTTCGAAGGACTGGATCGAGAAGGACTACTACGCGGTCCTGGGCGTGGCCAAGGCCGCGCCGGCTGATGAGATCAAGAAGGCGTACCGCAAGCTGGCCCGCGAGTCGCACCCGGACCACAACCCCGGCGACGCCAAGGCCGAGGAACGCTTCAAAGCGGTGTCCGAGGCGTACGCGGTGCTCGGCGACGACGCCAAGCGCCGCGAGTACGACGAGATGCGCTCGCTCTTCGGCTCGGGCGCGTTCCGGCGTGGTGCCCGCCAGGGCGGCCAGCCGGGCGGTGCGCCGTTCGACGTCTCCGACCTGTTCGGTGGCGCGCAGCCGGGTGGCGGCCGGTTCGCCGGTGGCAACATCTCCGACCTGTTCAGCTCGATCTTCTCCGGTGGTGGCGGGGGTGCGGGCGCGCCAGGCCCGGCCCGGGGCCGGGACATCGAGACCGAAGTGGCGCTCGACTTCGACGACGCGGTACGCGGCGTGACCCTGCCGCTGACCCTGCGCGCACCCGGTGTCTGCGACACCTGCCACGGCAACGGCGCCAAGCCCGGCACCGTGCCACGCACCTGCCCGGTCTGCCACGGCGCCGGGGTCACCAACCGGAACCAGGGCGCGTTCAGCTTCTCCGAGCCCTGCCGCAACTGCCAGGGCGTGGGCACGGTGGTGGACGAGAAGTGCCCGGAGTGCCAGGGCACCGGCGGGGTCACCAAGACCCGTACGCTCAACGTCCGCTTTCCTGCCGGGGTGGCCGACGGCCAGCGGATCAGGCTGGCCGGCCGGGGCGAGCCGGGTGAGCGCGGCGGCCCGGCGGGTGATCTGTTCGTGCACGTGAAGGTCCGGCCGGACGAGGTGTTCGGGCGCACCGGCGACGACCTCACGCTCACCGTGCCGATCACGTTCGCGGAGGCCGTGCTCGGCACCGATCTGCGGGTACCGACGCTCGACGGTCCGGTGACCCTGCGGGTGCCACCGGGTACGCCGAGCGGTCGCATCCTGCGTGCCCGGGGCAAGGGTGTCAGCCGCCGGGACGGTCAGGCCGGCGACCTGCTGGTCACCCTCGACGTGGTGGTGCCGGCGCGGATCTCGGACGAGGCACGGGCCGCTCTGGAGACGTTCGCCGAGCAGACCCCGCCGGCGGCCCGGGAACATCTCGACGCGCGGGTGCGTCGGTTCGGTTGATCGGTGAAGCGGTGCGGAGGTGAGCGGGATGGACGGGTTCGTCGGCTCGGATGACCCGGCATACGAGGCCAAGGTGCTGATGATCTCGGTCGCGGCGCGGATGGCGGGGATGCACCCGCAGACGCTGCGCCAGTACGACCGGCTCGGCCTGGTGCAGGCCGGCCGGGCGGCCGGTGGTGGTCGGCGGTACAGCGTCCGGGACGTGGTGCTGCTGCGCGAGGTGCAGCGGCTCAGCCAGGACGACGGCGTCAACCTCGCCGGGATCAAGCGGATCATCGGGCTGGAGCGACTGCTGGAGCAGGCGCAGCAGCGGGTCGCCCAGCTGGAGGCCGAACTCGACGCCGCGTACCGCCGGATGGCCGAGCTGGAGTCGCTGGCCCGCTTCCCCGGCCGGGATCTCGTACCCACCAACCAGACCTCGACCGCTCTGGTGGTCTGGCGTCCCCGACGCAGCCCCGGGCGCTGACGCCCGCCATCGCCGAAAGGGTGTGGCTCCGCCAGGCGGAGCCACACCCTTTCGGCGTCTCCGCGGCGCTGCGTCGCTCGTGTTTCCGCAAACCCGAGCGCCGGACGGGTTGTCCCGACTAGCCTTCCAAATAACGTCTAAACCAACTCAATCCGGACTCCGATCTGGCGGGGGGAGCCATGACGGAAGCGGCGAGGAAGGTGGCCGAGCAGACGGAGCAACGCCTCGACGACCTGGCTGAGGACGTCCAGCGCCGGTTCGACCGGATCACCAAGGGACGCGTCTCCGACCAGGTCCAGGCGGGCAGGTTCAGCGGGCGGGGCGATCGGGTCGCCGCCGACCGCGGTCAGGTCGGCCGTGGTGCCGGCCAGGTGCGCAGTGACCAGCACCGTCGTGAGCGGGGCGGGTCGCGCTGACGATCCGCCGGCGTGCGGGCCGGGAGCCACGGGGGGTCCCGGCCCGTTCGGCACGTTCAGAGCCGGCGATTCTCCCGGACCAGCCCGCCCTCGCACCACTCCCGGTACACGAAGAGCTCCGGCCGGGTCAGCAGTACCCGGCTGTTGTGCGCCCAGGTACGCATCAACTCGTCGCCGTTGCGCTCGGCCTGGTCGACGAGCTTCCGGAAGCGACGCTTCGGGTGCGCCCGGAAGTTCGTCCGGATCCCGTCGGCGGCGTAGATGTAGAGGCAGTGCAGCGCGAACCGACGCGCCGGACAGCGGGTGTCCATGGCGAGTTCGAACAGCGTCATCACCAGCCGGTCACCGGAGACCAGCAGGTCCCAGTCCGGCGGCATCGACGTCAACGGGACCGAGTCGGGTTGGTAGGCCCACGCTCGCAACTCCGCCGGGCTCGGATCGACGGGGTTGGCGAAGCCGTGGAACGCTGACTCCTGCACGCTCACCGGCCAACCTTCCGCTTCCGCCCGCGGGGACGTGCGCCCACCGGGAACCTGGCTGCTGGGGCGACACGTTAACGCGGTACCGGTGAGTACCGGTAGACCCTGCGGGAAGCAATTCGGCATCTGTTGGTCGACGGGGGTCGTCCGGACGGTCTCACCGGCCGGTGAGCGGTCACGCCCGGTCGGCCACCGGTGCCCGTTGCGCCCGTTGGGCCCGGGCCCGGGCCCGCAGCCACTGCTTGAACCAACCCAGATCCGGCAACCGGGCGAGCATCGGCCCGGTCACCACCGTGATCAGTACGTACGCCGTGGCGAGCGCCGCCAGCTGCGGATCGACGCCGCCGGCGGCCACCGCCAGCCCGGCGATGACGATGGAGAACTCGCCCCGGGGTACGAGTGCCAACCCGGCCCGCCAGCGTCCGGGCTCGGCGATCCCGGCCCGCCGGGCCGCCAGGTAGCCGGTCAACGTCTTCGTGCCCATCGTCACGAACGCGAGCAGCAGCGCCGGCAGCAGCACCGGCGGGATGCCCCGAGGATCGGTGACCAGGCCGAAGAAGACGAAGAACACGGCGGCGAACAGGTCCCGCAGCGGAGTGAGCAGTTCGGTGGCGTGGTGGGCGACCGGGCCGGACAGCGCGATGCCGACCAGGAACGCGCCGACCGCCGCCGAGACCTGGAGCTTCGCCGCGATCCCGGCCACCAGGAGGGTCAGCCCGAGCACACCGAGCAGCAGCGCCTCGGCGTCGTTGGCCGACATGAATCTGGAGATCTGCTTGCCGTACCGGACGGCGACCACGAGCACCGCGATGACGGTCACCACCGCGATGCCCAGACCGACGCCGCCCTTCGCCACGCCCACGCCGGCCAGCAGGGCGGTCACCAGGGGCAGGTAGAACGCCATCGCCAGATCCTCGATCACCAGCACCGAGAGGA
The DNA here is from genome assembly GCF_027497295.1 of Verrucosispora sp. WMMC514. NCBI lineage: Bacteria > Bacillati > Actinomycetota > Actinomycetes > Micromonosporales > Micromonosporaceae > Micromonospora > Verrucosispora sp. WMMC514. Next base: position 2,752,926 of record NZ_CP114906.1, read on the forward strand.
CCACGGGTGTCTCTCGGTTACCGAGCCGGCCCAGGTCGGCGAGGATCTTGGCGATCACCCCCGAGGACGAGATCCAGGTGATCCCGGCGAGCACCACCGCGGACACCCAGCCCCAACCGAGCAGCAGCGCGAAGGCCGCCCCCGGCAAGGCGTTGAGCAGGGCGTCGATCAGCCCGGCGGGCGCGGATGCCCGCAGGTTGCCGACGAGTTCGGTGGCCGAGTACTCCAGGCCGAGCATCACCAGCAGCAGGATCACGCCGATTTCCGCGCCGACGGCGAAGAATTCCTCGCTGGCGTTGAGTTCCACGATGCCGCCGTGGCCGAAGGCGAGTCCGGCGAGCAGGTACAGCGGGATCGGTGACAGGCCGATCCGGCGGCTGAGCCGCCCGAGCAGACCGAGCAGGAACAGCAGGGCACCGACTTCGACAAGCAGGGTCGTGGTCTCGTGCATCCGCGCCTCAGCCGTCCGGATCGCCGTCGGCGAGGATGGCCGTCACGGCGTCGAGGCCGTGCCGGGTCCCGACGACGACCACCACGTCGCCCGCGGCGAACCGGAACGATGGAGCCGGTGAGACGTTCACCTCGCCGTTGCGCAGCACGGCCACGATCGAGGCACCGGTGCGGGTCCGGGCCTTGGTGTCCCCCAACGGCCGGTTGACGTACAGCGAGGAGGCCGGAATGGCGATCTGCTCGGTGAGCAGCCCGGCGGCCTGCTCGCGTAGCCCGGAGAGTTGGCCGAGCATGAGCGACGCGCCGAGAATGTCGGCCAGCGCCTCCGCCTCGTCATCGGTGAGCGGGATGTCCGCCGCGCTGGCGTCCGGGTCGTCCGGGTCGTACAGGACAAGGTCCCGACGGCCATTGCGATGGGAGACCACGCCCAGGCGACGGCCGGACTCCGTCACCAGTTCGTGGCGGACACCGATCCCCGGTAAGGCAGTCTGTTCGACACGTACTCGCACCCCGGCAACGCTACCGGCACGCCGCCGGACGTACGGGGCCGGCGCAGCGGGTACGACATCCGCGCCGGCCGCCTGACGGCTCAGACGAGCTCGGTGAGCCGGCAGGTCAGCGGGGGCCGGTCGACGCGGCTCACGGTCACCGCGACCAGGCAGCCCCGCTCGGGGTCGAGGACGATCCGCAGCGTCCGGCGGTCCGGCAGAGCGAAGCCGTGGTACGGCGACGGTTCGTTTCCCAGCGGGCTGGCGTCGATGTGGACCAGGCCGGTGGCGTCCGGCTCGGTCACCGCCGACACCACGACCCGGGACAGCAGGTCCACCGGGCGGAGCATCTCCACCAACCAGGCGTCCACGACCGCCGGCCACGAGTAGAAGTACCGGGGGTCGTCCCGCGAGTCCTCCTCCGGCACCGGGGAGCTGAGCTGCTCGCCGTCGCCGCTCACCTGCACCAGGTGCCGGCCGTCGCAGCGGCGGTGCACCTCGCCGTCGGCGTCGCTGACGGTGTACGACCAGCGCAGCAGGCCGGAAGCGGCCAGCCGGTGTTCGGACAGGTGCTGGACGGTGCCGTCCGGACCGGTCGTGCCGACGGTCGCGGTCGCCGACGCCACCGCGTCCCGGGTCACCAGGGACAGCCATCTCGTCACGTCGATCTGCATGCCCTCCCTCCACCCCTGATCGAATCGGAAGGCCTCCTCGGCGAGGGTCGATCGATGGAGTGACGTGCGACAAGTGATACAGCTCACACCGCTCAGGTTGAGTGGAATAGACTCAACTCTGGTTCTGTCGGTACCAGTGGACACACCGATCCAGGGGAGCCCATGAACACCGAACGCCTCACCACCAAGAGCCGCGAGACCATCACCGGCGCCGTCGCCCTGGCGAACCAGCGGGGGCACGCCACCGTCGAACCGTGGCACCTGCTGCTGTCGCTGCTGGACACCGAGGGCTCGACCGCTGCCGGCCTGCTGCGCGCCGTCGGGGCCGACCCGACCGAGCTGCGCCGCACCACCCAGCGCTCCGTCGACGGGCTGCCCGCCGCCCGCGGGTCCAGCATCGCCGAGCCGACATTGGCCCGCGAGTTCGTCAACGCCATCGGTGCCGCCGAGCAGATTGCCCGCCCCCTGGGCGACGAATACACCTCCACCGAGCACCTGCTCGCCGGGCTGGCCCGGGTCGGCGGGGCCGTGTCCGCCGCGCTCAAGACCGCCGGTGCCACCGAGGAGAGCCTGGTCGCCGCCTTCCCGACGGTACGCGGCGGTGATCGTCGGGTGACCACCGCCGACCCGGAGCAGACCTACCAGGCGCTGACCAAGTACGGCGTGGACCTGACCGCCAGCGCCCGGGACGGCAAGATCGATCCGGTGATCGGGCGGGACTCCGAGATCCGTCGGGTGATCCAGGTGCTGTCCCGGCGCACCAAGAACAACCCGGTGCTGATCGGCGAGCCCGGCGTGGGTAAGACCGCCATCGTCGAGGGCCTGGCCCAGCGGATCGTGGCCGGTGACGTGCCGGAGTCGCTGCGGGACAAGAAGCTGGTCTCGCTCGACCTCGGCGCGATGGTGGCCGGCGCGTCGTACCGGGGGCAGTTCGAGGAGCGGTTGAAGTCCGTCCTGGAGGAGATCAAGAACTCCGACGGGCAGGTCATCACCTTCCTCGACGAGCTGCACACCGTCGTCGGCGCCGGTAAGGGCGAGGGCTCGATGGACGCCGGCAACATGCTCAAGCCGATGCTGGCCCGCGGTGAGCTGCGCATGGTCGGCGCGACCACACTCGACGAGTACCGCGAGCACATCGAGAAGGACCCGGCCCTGGAGCGGCGCTTCCAGCCGGTGCTGGTCGGTGAGCCCACCGTCGAGGACACCATCGGCATCCTGCGCGGGCTCAAGGAGCGCTACGAGGTGCACCACGGCGTACGCATCACCGACGCCGCGCTGGTCGCCGCCGCCGCCCTCTCCGACCGGTACATCACCGACCGGTTCCTGCCGGACAAGGCGATCGACCTGGTCGACGAGTCCGCCTCCCGGCTCCGGATGGAGATCGACTCCCGGCCGGTCGAGGTGGACGAGATCGAGCGCGCGGTGCGCCGGCTGGAGATCGAGGAGATGGCGCTGGCCAAGGAGCCGGACGCCGCCTCCGCCGAGCGACTGGAGCGGCTACGCAAGGAGCTGGCCGACAAGCGTGAGCAGCTCACCGCCCTGTCCGAGCGGTGGCAGTTGGAGAAGAGCCACATCACCAAGCTCTCCACCGCCAAGGAGGAGCTGGAACGGCTCGGCGGCGAGGCGGAACGGGCCGAGCGCGACGGCGAACTGGAACGCGCCGCCGAGCTGCGGTACGGCCGGATCCCGGCGCTCCAGGCCGACCTGGCCACCGCCGAGGAGGAACTGGCCCGGCTGCAGTCCGCCGGCGCGATGCTCAAGGAGGAGGTCGGCGCGGACGACATCGCCGCCGTGGTCGCCTCCTGGACCGGCATCCCCGCCGGCCGGCTGCTGGAGGGTGAGACCGCCAAGCTGCTGCGGATGGAGGAGTCGCTGCGCGGACGCGTGGTCGGCCAGTCCGAGGCGGTCGCCGCGGTCTCGGACGCCGTCCGACGCGCGCGGGCCGGAGTCGCCGATCCGGACCGCCCGACCGGCAGTTTCCTCTTCCTCGGCCCGACCGGTGTCGGCAAGACCGAGCTGGCCAAGGCGCTGGCCGAGTTCCTCTTCGACGACGAGCGGGCGATGGTCCGCATCGACATGAGCGAGTACGGCGAGAAGCACTCGGTGGCCCGCCTGGTCGGCGCACCGCCCGGCTACATCGGTTACGAGGAGGGCGGCCAGCTCACCGAGGCGGTGCGCCGCCGGCCGTATTCGGTGGTCCTGCTCGACGAGGTGGAGAAGGCCCACCCGGACGTCTTCGACATCCTGCTCCAGGTGCTCGACGACGGCCGGCTCACCGACGGCCAGGGGCGTACGGTCGACTTCCGCAACGCCATCCTGATCCTCACCTCGAACCTGGGTTCGGCGGTCATCAGCGACCTGACGCTGGCCGAGGAACAGCGCCGCGAGGGCGTCCTGGCCACGGTCCGGTCACACTTCAAGCCGGAGTTTCTCAACCGGCTCGACGACATCGTGGTCTTCGCCGCCCTGCACGGCGACGACCTGCGGGCCATCGTGGACATCCAACTGGCGCGGCTGAGCCGGCGTCTCGCGGACCGCCGGTTGACGTTGGACGTCACCGAGGACGCGCGTGGGTGGCTCGCCGAGCACGGGTACGACCCGATCTACGGCGCCCGCCCGCTTCGCCGGCTGGTCCAGTCGGCGATCGGCGACCAACTCGCCAGGGCGCTGCTCGCCGGCGAGGTCCGCGACGGCGACACGGTGCGGGTCGACCTGCGGGACAGCAAGGACGGTCTGTCGGTCACCTCCAGCTGAACCCGTCGCGCCGGGCCCGCCTCCGACGAGCGGAGGCGGGCTTCCGGGGCGAGGATGGAGAGATGTTCGGGATGCGCCGCAAGAAGGAGTCGGAGCTGGCGAGAGCCGTCGCGGAACTCGGTCACGCCAACACGTTGGCGTTCGGTCGGGTCGGGATCGCGGGCACGTTGCTGCCCGAGACCGAGGCGTACCAGCGCGTCGCGGCGGCCGTGACCGACCGACCGGAGGAGGTACGCGACCTGCTCGACCGGCTGCTGACCGGCGGCGCCCCCGCGGGTCGCGTGTACGCCGCCACCCTGCTGGAGCGGCTCGACCCGGCGGCCGGGCAGGCGGCCTGGACGGCGCTGCGCGGCGACGCCGCGGAGCTGAGCACCATGACCGGCTGCGTGATGGGAAGCACCACGGTGGGCGCGTACGCCGTCGAGCGGCTCGCCGCCACCTGATCCGACCGCCGTTCGGATTCAGCCGAACGGAGCTGCCGGAGGCTTGCCAACGGTCCGTACCGTCCGCGACATGACCGCGACCGCCGAACCGTCGGCAGCCGTACCCCCGCCCCGGCCGCCGCGCCCCGGTACCGTCACCGTGGCCTTCTGGCTGCAACTGGCCACCGTGCTGATCCTGCTCGGCCTCGTCACCCTGCTGGTGTTGGCGGCGGTCGACTGGAACGACGCGATCGACAAGGCGCTGCGGCAGGTGCCCGACGCCGACCCGGACGAGGTACGCGCGGAGCGCTGGAACACCGTCATGATGGCGACGGTTTTCGGTGTGCCGGCCCTGCTGCTGGCGCTCTGGTTGGGGCTCACGTCAGGCTGGGTGCTCCGGGGCAGCAACACCGCCCGGGTGATGGTCTTCGTGGCCGGCGGCCTCCAACTGCTGCTCTGCGTCGTCCAGGGCTGTGCCGGCGCGTTCCTGGTCCCGTTCGGTCTGGCGTTCGCACTGACCGACGGGCCGTACGTCGACGAGACCTATCCGGAGGAGGTTCCGCCGCCGGACGACGAATTCTGGTCTGAGTCGAACTTCATGGAGGCCCTGTACGACCAGCCGAACGCGTTCGAGGTGTTCCTCCCGTTGACGGGTCTCGGTGTGCTGCTGGTGTTCCTGCTCACGGCGGCGGTGGTGCTGCTGCTGGCGCTGCCGCCGGCGCACCGCTGGTTCGTGCCCCGCACCGACCCCGCGCCGGCCTGGCCGCTGCCCGGGCGCGAAATACCGAACGCCTACCTGGTCGGCTACCCCGTGCCCATGGGCCACCCCGCCCATCCCGCGCCGTACGGTCACGCACCGCAGCCCGGGTATCCGCCGGGTTATCCGTCACCGCCCTGGTATGGGGCCCCTGATGCGGGGTATGCGATGCCCGGGTACCGCGTGCCCGGTCCGGACCCGGCCGGGCACTTCCCGCACCAGGCGGCCCCGCCGACCGACCCGCAGACTCCGCCTGATCCACCCACGTCGGACGGGTCGGCGGCCCCCGGCGGTGGTGAGCCGGGCGGTGCGGGTTCCGGCGGGGTGGATCAGGCCGACCGGTAGCCGGGTGGCGGCGGGCGCCACCTGCCCGGATCATGGTCGACGTCTCCGCCGAACTGTCTCGGGAGGTGACCGGTGGACGGGACGACGGTGTACCTGGTGGCCGGCTGCCTGGCCGGGCTGGCCGTCGCCGGGTTCGCGCTGCGTTGGTGGCGTGGCCGGTCGACGGCGGACCGTCGCCCGCAGCAGGGGCACGGCGGCGGGCAGCGACGTGACCCGAGGCGGATCGAGGTCGGGGACATCGTCGAGATCGGTGACGCCAGCTATGCCGTGCGGGGGTCGATCCGCTTGGTGGAGGGCGAGTGGAGGTGGGCCGAGCACCTCCTCGACGACCTGGACGAGCACGGTGGTCGGCGTCGGCTCTCGGTCGCCGAGAGCCCCGCGTTCGAACTGGTGCTGTGGGAGTCGGCGCCGCGTGACGCGACCGTCACGCCGGGGGCGCCGGTGGTGAGGTCCGGCGGGCGGAGCTACAGCTGGCACGAGTCGGGCCAGGCTCGGTACACCGCATCCGGATCCATCGGACTGACGCCGAGCGGCACCATGCGCTACCACGACTATCGGGCCCCGGGCGGGGCGCGGCTGACCTTCGAGGCGTACGGCGAGGCGGGCTGGGAGATGGCCCGTGGTGAACGGCTGGACGGCGACGGGGTGACCGTCCACCCGCAGAGCGACTCCTGAGCGGGGGCAACGGCCTTCTGATCGATCCCGACCGACCGGCTGGCCGGTGACGCGCCCACCGGTCGGCGTCGCGTCGTGCCGGAATGGCCCGTTGCCGATACGGTGAAGCGCGTTCCAGGAAGGGAGAAAGATGGTCGATCCTCAGAACACCCCGGCCCGGTCGCGACCGGGCGTGGTGACGATATCCACCTACCTGCTGTTGCTGTTCGCGATCTGCCAACTGATCAGCGTGATCATCTCGCTGTCCACCATCGGCACCGTCCGCGACGTGATGGAGGACGCCTACCGCGACTCCACCGTCGAGGGGGCGCAGAACGTCGCCGACGTCGTGGTCCTCGTCAGCGTCGGCACCGCCATTTTCCTGCTGGTGGCGGCGTTCGCGCTGTTCGGCCTGGGACTGCTGAACCTGCGCGGCAAGAACGGCGCCCGGATCGCCACCTGGATCGTCGGTGGCATCCTCTTCTGCTGCATCGGGTTCGGCCAGCTGAGCGGGTTCGCCGGCAACCTGGGCACGCCCGGCGACACCAGCGGTGACATGCCCAGCGGTGAGGAGATCCAGCGCCGGCTGGAAGACGCGTTGCCCAGCTGGACCACCCCGGTCAGCATCCTGCTCGGGGTGATCAGCCTGATCTCGCTGCTGGTGGCGCTGATCCTGCTGGCACTGCCGAAGGCGAACGAGTTCTTCCGCAAGCCGACCCAGCAGTGGGAGCCGCCGACGCCCGGCGGTGCGTACCCGAGCCAGCCCGGCTATCCGCCGGCCCCCGGTTACCCGGGCACCACGCCGGGCGAGCCCGGTTACCCGGCCACCCCGCAGCAGCCGGCCGAGCCCGGCTATCCGCCGGCCACCGGTGGCCAGCCAGCGGCCGGCGACCCGGGCGGCCAGCCGAGCGGGCAGACCCCGCCGGCCGACGGTCCGGAGCAGCCCGGCACGCAGCCGCCCACCGACCGCCCCGGCTGACCCTCGGTGGCTAGTGCGGTGTCCAGAAACGTTCACCGGGCCGCGCCCGGTCCAGCCGACGACCGGCGGCGTTGGAGTCGGGCCTGGATACAACACCGGTATCCAGGCCCGACTCCGCCTTGCCGGATCGCCGCCTGGACCTCGCCGCGACACCGCCAACGTTCCTGGACACCGCACTAGGTGCGGGTGCCGGCGTCCCTGGCCGGTCGTCGCCTGAAACTCGGCTCGCCCCGGAACGTCGACACCCGCGTACGGCACGACCGCGACGGTCCCTTCCGAGTAGGTTGCTTCCGAACGCCTACCGGAGGGACTTGTCGTGTCGTACCCCGAACAGGCACCGGCCCGCCGGCCGGCGGTGGTCGTGCTGGCGGCGGTGACGCTTGTGGTGATGGCGCTCGGCGCGCTCGCGTTCGCGGCAACCGGGCTGGCGACGGTCAGCGGCACGGCGGACCGGTTCCGCGCGACGGCCGACGCCGACGCCGACCCCGCTCAGGTCGACGCGGTGGTGGCGCTGATACGCGCCTCGGTCGTGGTGTCGGCGGTGCTGAGCATCCTCGCCGGCCTGCTCCTCGTCGGCCTCGCGCTGGGCCTGGCCGCCCGCCTGCCGGCGGCTCGGGTGGCGACCTGGGTGGTCGCCGGGCTGGGCATGTGCTGTGGGTGTGGTGGGCTGGCCACGCTTGTCGTGCAGCGCGCGACGCCCCTCGATCTCGGTGACGACCGGGCGACCGCCGAACTGCTCGCTCTGGTGCCGGACGCCCACCCGTCCTGGTGGATTCCGCTCACCGTCACCCTTTCGATCGCCCAGGTGCTCGGTTACCTTGTGGTAGCCGTGCTGCTGGCGCTGCCTGCGGCCAACGCCTGGTTCCGGCGTCGGCCGGCACCCCAGGGGTCCACAGCTCCGTACCAGCCGCCCACCGCAGCGTTCGGACACCCGCCGGCACCGTCCCCCTACCCGCCGCCGGCACCGCCGTACCAGCCCTACCCGCCGCCCGGGGCGCCGCCGTCGCCCCCGTACCCACCGAGGTGATGTCGCCCGTGACGCCCCAACCGACGACCGAACGATGGGCGTTGATCACCGGGGCGACGGCGGGCATCGGGGCGGCGTTCGCCACCCGCCTCGCCGCCGACGGATGGCACCTGGTGCTGGTCGCCCGGGACGGCACCCGGCTGGCGGCCCAGGCCGCCGAGTTGACCGGTCGGCACGGCGTGCAGACCGAGACCATCACCGCCGACCTGTCCACCGACGACGGCTGCGCCGCGGTCGAACGTCGGCTGGCTGACGGGCCGCCCGTCGAGCTGCTCGTCAACAACGCCGGCATCAGTCTCAACAAGCCCTTCCTCCGGTCGTCCGTCCAGGACGAGACCCGACTGCTGCGGCTGAACGTCCACGCGGTGCTTCGGCTCACCCTCGCCGCGCTGGCCACGATGACCGAACGGCGCAGCGGCGCAGTGATAAATGTCTCTTCCGTCGCGGGTTTCGGCGCGGTGATGCCCGGATCGACGTACTCGGCCAGCAAGGCGTGGGTCACCAACTTCAGCGAGTCGGTCGGGCAGTCCGCCCGCTCCTTCGGCGTACGGGTGATGGCCCTCTGCCCGGGCTACACCCGCACCGAGTTCCACAAGCGAGCCGGCATCGACATGTCGAAAACCCCCGGGTGGATGTGGCTCCAAGCCACCGACGTGGTCGACGAGGCCCTCCGTGACCTGCACAAAGGCAAGTTGGTGAGCGTTCCGTCGTGGAAGTACAAGCTCGCCGTGGCGGGACTGCGGCACGCTCCGCGCCGGCTGCTCGACGTCGTCTCCCGAGACACCCGAGGCCGCATCGGCCGCGACCGCGGCTGACCGGCGGCCCGGTTGGTCGGCCGCCCGGCGGGGAGGAAGACATGACTCGATCCGCCGTAATGATCGACGTAGGGTAACCGGACATCGCCACTCATCGGTCCACCGGAGGGGTTGACCGGCGTGGCCCGCACACCCGGCCCACAGACTTGCGCAGTACCCTCTATCGCCATGGGGGACCACGACGACCTGCGTAAATTCATCTCCGACCTGGCTGTGGTCCATGGCCGGGTGGTGCTCTCCTCCGGGCGGGAGGCCGACTGGTATGTCGATCTGCGTCGCGTCACGCTGCATAACCGGGCGGCACCGTTGGTGGGACGGGTGATGCGAGAGCTGACCGCCGACTGGTCGTACGGCGCGGTGGGCGGTCTGACCCTGGGTGCCGACCCGATCGCCTTCGCGATGCTGCACACCGCCGGGCGTCCGTTGGACGCGTTCGTGGTCCGCAAGGCAGGCAAGGCGCACGGGTTGCAACGTCGGATCGAGGGACCCGACGTCGCCGGCCGTCGGGTGCTGGCGGTGGAGGACACCTCCACCACCGGGGGAAGTGTGCTGACCGCCGTCGAGGCCCTTCGCGAGGCCGGGGCCGAGGTCGTGGGGGTGGCGGTTATCGTTGATCGTGGTGCCGGCGACGCGGTGCGAGCCGCCGGATTGCCCTATCGGGCGGCCTATACGTTGGCTGACCTCGGCCTTGTGGCGTAAAAGTCTGCCGATTCGGATCTGCTGATATGCAGGCGGATCGATGCTGCTGGTGGAAGGATGGAATACGTGGGAACTGCGTTGGCCGAAATGACTATGCCTCAGATCTCGCCGCTTGCCGGCGAGCCGATCGAACGCGCCGACGCCGAGCGGCTGGCGGGGGTCCTCAAGGCCCTTGCCGACCCCGCCCGGCTGCGGCTGCTCAGCCTGATCCAGTCGGCACCGGAGGGCGAAGCGTGCGTGTGTGACCTCACCGCGCCGCTCGGCCTCTCCCAGCCGACGGTCAGCCACCACCTCCGAATCCTCACCGAGGCCGGCTTGCTCGAACGGGAGAAGCGCGGTGTGTGGGCCTACTACCGGTTGGTCCCGACCGCGATCGCCACGATCGCCGACCTGCTGACCCCGCCGCGCAAGCGGGCCACCAAAAAGGCTCGCTGAACCGGAACCGCTTGGTGGCGGCCCAGCCGGGCAGCCACCAAGCGGTGGTTTCAGCGGACGTGCGGCGTCTCGTACGTCTCCTCGGTGAGATCCCGGGCGGCCCGGCGTAGCCGGCGACGCTCGGCGATGATCATTGCCGCGACCACGGCGACGCCGATCAGGAACAGCGCCACAATGGACAGCACGTGGTCGCCCGGCGCGTGCAGGGCCCGGTCCTCGGACTGCCACGGCCACAGCGCCCGCAGGCTGCCCAGGATCACGCCGGCCATCACCGCCAGAGTCATCCGGCGGTGCTGCTCGAGCAGCCACTGGAGCAGCTTGACGAAGAGCGCCAGACCGATGACCATCCCGGTGGCGAAGATCGCCAGGTAGCCGAAGTCGCGGTCGTTGACGGCGCTGATCGTCGGCTCGTACAGGCCGATGGTGAGCAGCAGGAACGACCCGGAGACCCCGGGCAGCACCAGGGCGCAGACCGCGACCGCCGCCGCGACCAGCACGACCAGCGGGTGCGGTTCGATGGTGGCCTGCGGCAGTCCGGTCAGCACGAACGCCGCGACCCCGGCGACGATCAGCGCGACCACCTCCGGCCCCCGCCACGGCTTGCCGACCATCGAGATCGGCACCAGCACGGAGGCGAAGACCAGCCCGAGGAAGAGTCCCCGGGTCTGCTCCGGATGGTCGGCCAGCAGCGGTTCGAGCAGCTTCGCCGCGATCAGCAGGCCGGGCAGCATGCCGATCAGCAGCGGGACGACCACCTCCCAGTGCACCTGCCGTAGCTGGTGCCCCGCCCGCGTCCACCCGTGCCCGCGCGGGACGTCGGTCACCGCGTACCGCACCGTGTTCACCAGATGCCCGGCGGATGCGATGACCCGCTCGTAGACGCCGGTCACCAGCGCGATCGTCCCGCCGCTGACCCCTGGCACGGCCTCGGCCACGCCGATGGCCGCGCCGCGCAGGACATGGCCTACCCGTTCGCCCAATGCCATGAAGATTCCGTTCCGTGAATCGCTCGATCACTGGCCCGTGTGGCGTCCGCCACGGTCAATCAGGCTACCGGGGGCTCGGTCGCCCGCCCGGCCAGGTCACAGCCGTGGGTCGACCGGCTCCGACTCGCAGGCCAGGATCGCGAAGACCAACTCGTGGCGGCGCCACAACGGGGCACCGTCGACCAGGGCGTCCAGGGCTGCCAGGCCGAGCGCGTGCTCGCGCAGTGCCAGGCCCCGCTTGCGGCCCAACGACCGACGCCGCAGCACGGCCAACTGCTCGGGCTCGGTGTACTCGGGACCGTAGATGATCCGGAGATACTCCCGGCCTCGGCACTTGATGCCAGGCTGGAGCAGCGAGCCCCGCTCGCTGCGGGCGGCCGGACCCGCGTACGGCTTGACGACCATGCCCTCGCCGCCGGTCCCGGTCAGCGCCAGCCACCAGTCGGTCGCCTCCCGTACCGAGCCGTCGTCGGACAGGTCGACGATTCGACGCCGGGTGGGCGTGAAGAACTCCGGGTCGGCCGCGCAGAGCCGGTCGGCCAACGCCAGGTGCCAGCCGTGATCCCGGTCGCTGTGGCTGGCCTTCGCCCCGGCGAGCACCGCGAACGGCGCGAGCCGCACCCCGCGCAGCCCGTCGGTCGGGCCCACGTACGCCCGGTACGCGGCCGTGTAGGCCGACACGTCGTCGCGGCGGCGGGCCATCCGGTCGCGTAGCTCGGCCACGTCGAGTCCGCGCCCGATCGCCGCGTCCAGCGTCGCCACCGCCACCGGCAGGCCGGCCCGGCCAGCCGCGCCGACCCCCGCGTACTGCTCGCGGATCAGGCCGGCGGCCTTGGCCGACCACGGCAGCAGCTCGCAGTCGAGCAGCAGCCAGTCGGTCGCCAACTCGTCCCAGAGCCCGGCACCGGTCACCGCCGCGCGTACCCGGTCCAGCAGCTCCGTGTCCAGCGGCTCACCGAAGAACGGCCGACCCGTGCGGGTGTGCACGACCCCGCCGCCCGGACCGAACGGACCACCGTCCGGCGCCCGGCAGACCAGCACCACGGCCCGGGAGCCCATGTGCTTCTCCTCGCACACGACCCGGTCCACACCGGCCGCCCGGTAGTCGGCGAACGCCTCCGCCGGATGTTCCAGGTAGCCGTCCAACTGCGACGTCGAGCAGGGCGCCATGGTCGGCGGCAGCCACACCAGCCGGCGCGGGTCGACCGCGAAGCGGCTCATCACCTCCAACGCGGCAGCGGCGTTCTCCGCCGGCACGGTCAGCGAGCCGTACGCGTGCTCCAGGTGCCGGCGACCGGTCACGTCGGTCAACTCGAGCACTTCGTCGGGCCTGGCCGGCGCGGCGGTCAGCGGCCGGACCGGGGCGTACCACTCGCGCTCCGCCGGCACCGAGACCAGTTCCCGCTCCGGGTAGCGCAGCGCGGTCAGCCGGCCGCCGAAGACGCAGCCGGTGTCGATGCAGATGGTGTTGTTCACCCACTCCGGCTCGGGGGTGGGGGTGTGGCCGTAGACGACCATCGCCGAACCCCGGTACTCCCGGGCCCACGGGTAGCGCACCGGCAGGCCGTACTCGTCGGTCTCGCCGGTGGTCTCGCCGTACAACGCGAACGCGCGTACCCGCCCGGAGGCCCGGCCCTGGTACTCCTCCTTCAGCCCGGCGTGCGCCACCACCAGCCGGCCGCCGTCGAGCACGTAGTGGCTGACCAGTCCGTCGACAAAGGCGGCCACCTCGGCGGTGAACTCCGCCGGCTCCGCGTCCAGCTGCGCCAGCGTCTCGGCCAGACCGTGCGCCACCTTGACGTTGCGACCGCGCAGCTTGCGCAGCAGCTTCTGCTCGTGGTTGCCGGGCACGCAGAGCGCGTGCCCGGCGGTGACCATGCCCATCACCAGGCGGAGCACCCCGGGCGAGTCCGGGCCGCGGTCCACCAGGTCGCCGACGAACACGGCGGTACGCCCCGACGGATGCGTCGCGTCCACCGCCCGGCCGGCGTCGTCGCGGTGCAGCCGCCAGCCCAACCGGGTCAACAGCGCCTCCAGCTCGAACCGGCAGCCGTGCACGTCACCGACGATGTCGAACGGCCCGGTCAGCTCGCGCCGGTCGTTGAACAGCCGCTCGTAGCGGATCTCGGCGGCCTCGATCTCCTCGGTTCCGCGCAGCACGTGCACCTTGCGGAAGCCCTCCCGCGCCAGCTGACCGTAGCTGCGCCGCAGGTCCCGGGACATCCGGCCGAGCACCTGCCGGCCGAAGGTGCGGTCGGACCTGGCCTCGGTACGCTCCCAGGCCAGCGCCTCCGGCACGTCCAGCACGATCGCCACCGGCAGCACGTCGTGTTCCCGGGCCACCCGGACCAGGGCGGCTCGGGCGTGCGGCTGAAGATTCGTCGCGTCGACCACGGTCAGCCGGCCAGCGCGCAGCCGCTTGCCGGCCACGTAGTGCAGCGCGTCGAAGGCCTCCGCCGAGGCGGACTGGTCGTTCTCGTCGTCGGCGACCATCGCCCGGAAGGCATCGGAGGAGAGGACCTGGCTGGACGCGAAATGCCGGCCGGCGAATGTCGACTTGCCGGAGCCGGAGATGCCGACCAGCGCCACCAGGGCCAGCTCGGGAATGTCCAGGACGGTCATCGGGCTGCCTCCGCACGGGTGAACACGGCCAGCTGGGTGGGTGCGCCGGTCTCCGGATCGTCCGGGCCGACGCCGTGCACCACGGCCGTGTAGCCGTACGTCGCACCGACCCGCCGCACCCAGTCGGCGAATTCGGCGCGGGTCCACTCGAACCGGTGGTCGGCATGCCGGAACGCGCCGGCGGGCAATCCCTCGTAGCGCACGTTGTGCTCCACGTTCGGCGTTGTCACCACGACCGTCGTCGGTCGGGCGTAGCCGAAGACGGCATCCTCCAACGCCGGCAGCCGGGGCGGGTCGACGTGCTCGACGACCTCCATCAGCACCGCCGCGTCGTACCCGCACAGCCGCTCGTCGCGGTAGGTCAACGCGGACTGCCGGAGCGTGACCCGGGTGCGCTGGCGTTCCGGCAGCCGGTCCAGTCGCAGCCGCCGCGCGGCCAGGGTGAGGGCCTGGGTGGAGACGTCGCTGCCGACCATCTCGGTGAACCGTCGGTCACCGATCAGCGTGGCCAGTAGCGCACCCCCGCCGCAGCCAAGGTCCAGCACCCGGTGGGCGCCCGCGTCGACAAGGGCGGTGTGCACCGCCTGCCGGCGGAGGGCGGCCAGCGACGCCCGGGGCGCCGGCTCGGCCGGCACCGCATCCGCCAACTCGTCGTCGGCGGTCGGCTCGTCGGTGGGCGCTGGGCGTCCAGCCGTTCCAGTGCGGTGCCCGCCAACGCCCGCCGGTGCGCCAGGTAGCGTCGGATGATCAACCCGCGCTCCGGGTGGTCGGCCAGCCAACCCGCGCCGGCCCGCAGCAACTTGTCCACCTCGTCCGGTGCCACCCAGTAGTGCTTCGCGTCGTCCAGCACGGGTAGCAGTACGTACAGGTGGTTGAGCGCGTCGGCGACCCGCAGCGTGCCGGTGAGGGTCAGGTCCACGTAGCGGCTGTCGCCCCACTGCGGGTGCAGCTCGTCGAGCGGAATGGCGGTGGCGGTGACCGCCCAGCCGAGCGGACCGAACACCCGCTCCGCCACGTCGGCCCCACCACGGCAGCGCAGCACCGGCACCCGCACCTCCAGCGGAATGCCTCGGGCGGCTAGCTCGGGACGTTCCTTGGAGGCGCCGCGCAGCGCCGAGCGGTACACCTTCGACAGTGCCGAGGCGAGCAGGCTGGACGCGGCGTACGGCCGGTCGTTGACGTACCGCCCGAGGGTGAAGCTCTCCGGGGCGGTGGTCGACTTCCGGCCGCGACCCCGGGCGGCGGCCAGCTTCAACGGATCGACGTCGAGCAGCAGCGCGGCCGTGCAGCGCTGCTCGTCGGCTTCCGGGTAGAAGACGTGCGCGGTGCCGACGGGCACGTCGAAGGCGTGCACCCGGTCGGGGTGCTTGATCAGCAGGTGACCGAGGTCCGTCGCCGGCTGGTGCGTCGTGGTGAGGGTGAGCAGCACCCGCCCATGGTGTCAGCTCTCCCGATCTTGCGCCGTCCTGTTTTTTCGGTGGTTGCGGTGGGGGTTTGCGGGGCAGCCCCACCCGCTCCGGGCGGTCAGGCTTGATCCCTGCGCGGGTGGGGCTGCCCCGCAAACCCGTCGGGTCCGGCTTGCAGCGGCGGTGCCGGTTTGTCATGGGGGTGGTGGGCGGTCTGTGCGGCAGGGATGGAACGGGTGGCGAAGTGCCGACCGTTCCGGGTGAAGTCCGGCCGGAGGGTTGGTCAGCGGTAGTCGTCCTCGTCGGCGCCGACCACGCGGGCCTGCTCCATGGCGTCCCAGTCGTCGACCTCCAGGCCACGGTGCGGCTCGACGTCGACCTGGCTCGGGTCGACCACGGCGGCCTGCTCGACGGCGTCGGCCGGCTCGGCCTCCAGGTCACGCTCCTCCGGGCTCAGGTGGTCGCCGGGGGCGAAGTCCTCGTCGGGCTGGCCCATTCGATGCCTCCGGGATGTCGGCGGACGGGTACCCACCCACCGTACGGGTTGTGCCGGCGCGGTGCTGGCAACCGGCCGGCCGCCGAGCCGTCGAGGGTACGCCGCCCTCGCGGTCGAGTCGGCCGAATCGACCCACCGGCGGCAGTCGCCGGTGCCAGGATGGTTGCCGTGGGCTTCCTCATCCGACTGGCGGCGACCGCCATCGCACTGTGGATCACCACGCTGATCGTGCCCGGGGTCGAGGTGACCGGGCGCACCGGCTACGACACGGCGTTCACCCTGCTCGTCGTGGCACTGATCTTCGGTCTGGTCAACGCGGTGCTCAAGCCGGTCATCAGGGTCGTGGGTTGTGTCTTCTACCTGCTGACCCTCGGCCTGTTCGCCCTGGTGGTCAACGCCCTGCTGTTCCTGCTGACCGACCGGATCGCCCGGGCGCTCGACCTGCCGTTCCAGGTGGACGGCTTCTGGGCGGCCTTCTGGGGAGCCATCGTGATGGCGGTGGTCACCTGGTTGATCAGCGTCGCGGTGCCGGATCCAGCGGACCGGCGGTGAACCGGCCCGGTTGTGCCGGTCGGGTGCCGCTACGGGATACTGCCCGCGGAGGACAGCGCGGTCCGGCGCAGCACGGTAGGACAGGCGGCCGCACGGCCGGCCCCCAAGGTAGGACAGGCGGCCGCACGGCCGGGCCCCTACGGAGAACAGCGGCCGTACGGCCGACAGCGGCAAGTAAGGAGCGTTCGACATGCCCATCGCTTCCCCCGAGGCTTACGCCGAGATGCTGGACCGCGCCAAGGCCGGCCGGTACGCGTACCCGGCGATCAACGTGACGTCCTCGCAGACGCTGAACGCGGCGCTCAAGGGCTTCGCCGACGCGGAGAGCGACGGCATCATCCAGGTCTCCACCGGTGGTGCGGAGTACCTTTCCGGCCCCTCGGTCAAGGACATGGTCACCGGTGCGGTGGCGTTCGCCGCGTACGCGCACGAGGTGGCCAAGAAGTACCCGGTCAACATCGCCCTGCACACCGACCACTGCCCGAAGGACAAGCTGGACAAGTTCGTCCGGCCGCTGATGGCCATCTCCCAGGAGCGGGTGAAGGCCGGCCAGGAGCCGCTGTACCAGTCGCACATGTGGGACGGCTCGGCCGTGCCGGTGGCGGAGAACCTGGAGATCGCGGCTCAGCTGCTCGACGAGGCGGCCAAGGGCAAGATCGTCCTGGAGATCGAGGTCGGTGTCGTCGGCGGCGAGGAGGACGGCGTCGAGAACGCCATCAACGACAAGCTCTACACCACCGTCGAGGACGGTCTGGCCATGGTCGAGGCGCTCGGCCTGGGCGAGAAGGGCCGCTACATGGCGGCGCTGACCTTCGGCAACGTGCACGGCGTCTACAAGCCGGGCAACGTCAAGCTCCGCCCGGAGATCCTCAACCAGATCCAGGAGGCGGTCGGCGCCAAGCACGGCAAGGAGAAGCCGCTCAGCCTGGTCTTCCACGGCGGCTCCGGTTCGCTGCTGTCGGAGATCCGCGAGGCGCTGGACTACGGCGTGGTGAAGATGAACATCGACACCGACACCCAGTACGCCTTCACCCGTCCGGCGGCGGACCACATGCTCCGCAACTACGACGGCGTGCTCAAGGTCGACGGCGAGGTCGGCAACAAGAAGATGTACGACCCGCGGGTGTGGGGCAAGGCCGCCGAGGCGGGCATGGCCACCCGCGTGGCGGAGGCCTGCGAGCACCTGCGCTCCACCGGCACCACGATGACCAAGTGACGAACTGACGTCGCCCGGACGGCGGCCGGCTCCGACTCGGGGCCGGCCGCCGTGCCGTCGCAGCCGAACTTCCTCACCTCGTCAGCAGGCGGGCCGCCTCGTGGACGTCGTCGGTCAGGTGCACGGTGTCCGACAGATCCCCGAAGGGGGAGGCGGCCAGCAGCGGGCGCAGCAGCGACTCCACCGGCAGCTCCGTCGTCCAGTACGCGCGGTCCAGGAAGACGTACGCGCCGCTGGCGCCGTCGGTGCCGTAGTAGGTCTTGGTGGCCGCCTGGAACACCTCCTGCACGGTTCCCGCCCGGCCGGGGGCGAAGACGATGCCGCCCCGGGCCAGTCGCAGGATGGTGTCCTCCCGGATGGCGTTGGAGAAGTACTTGGCGATCCGGCCCGCGAACAGGTTCGCCGGCTCGTGCCCGTACAGCCAGGTCGGCACGGCGAGTCCACCGCAGCCCGCCCAGTCCAGGTCACCGGTGGTCAGCGCGGCCGAGTCGGCCCGATAGGCGGTCACCGGCTCGGTGCCGTTCGCCGGCGGCGCGACCGACCGGCCGAAGAGTTCCCGTACCCGCAGCGCCGCCGCCGTGTAGCGGTCGTGGTCGGTGTAGTCCGGCGCGGCGGCGAGCAGGTCGATGGCCGCGGTGAGGTCCTCCGCCGGGCGGGTCGACAGGTACGCACCCAGGTTCGCGGCCTCCATCACCCCCGGCCCGCCACCGGTGACCACCAGCCGGTGCGCCCGCGCGAGTTCCCGGCCGAGCACCGCGGCCATCCGGTACGGCTGACTGCCCCGGCGGACCGCGTGCCCGCCCATCACCCCGACCACCGACTGCGGCCCGTGCGTGGTCAGCCAGGCCCGGGTGGCGTCGGCCAGCGCGTTGTCCACCCCGTGGTCGTGCAGCCGCTGGCCGAGCGCCTCCCGGACGTCGGGCAGTGCGCCACCGTGCGCCCGGAAGTGCGCGTACACCCGGGTGTCGTACATCGCCGCGAACCCGCCCTCGGTGAAGCCGGCGGCAAGTTCCTCCGGCGTGTAGAGGTGCGACGGCTGGGTCGGGTACGGCAGCCCGGAGAACGGCGGCACCACGTTGGCGCCGCGCCGGACCAGGTCGGCGCCGACCCGCCGGGAGGCGAAACGGCAGCCGACGAAGAGCGTTCCGGCCACCTCGACCCCGGTGAGGTCGGGAGGCTCCAGGTCCAGTCGGAGCCCCTGCACGGTGAGCCCGACCAGGCTGCCGGTGGCCAGTCGCCGGTCGAACTCCGCCCGGGTCTGGATCTCGTCGGTCCAGGTGTGCGGCTCGATGACGTCCGCGGGAGGTGGGGTCGGCATCGGGTCATCCTGCCGGGCGGGCGCAACGCCGTGGACGTGACCCCGGGCGACCCGGTGATGAGACGGGAGCCCGGCGGCCTGGCCGGGCTCCCGCGTTCCGGTTCCTGGGGAGGCTCCGGATCCATAGTTGTAGTGGATGCGACCCGGCGACGGCATGGGCCGCAGGCGTGACCGACCTCTCGGCCGTTCAGCCGACCGGCTCGCCGGACCCCCTCGCGGGCCGCCGTGCGAAGCGGGTTGAATGGGACGATGCAGAACCTCCTACCTGAGCCGCCCGCCACGCTCCTGCCCGCGCACGTCGAGGCCGACTCCGCGCTGGTCGCAGCCGAGCAGAGCGGCAGCGACGAGGCGTTCGCCGAGGTGGCGGCCCGGTACCCGACGCACAGCGCCGCGTGGGCGGCGCTCGCCGCCCGGGCGTTCGCCCAGGGCCAGGTCGTGCCGGCGTACGCGTACGCCCGTACCGGCTACCACCGGGGACTGGACCAGCTGCGCCGCAGCGGGTGGAAGGGGCACGGGCCGGTGCCGTGGTCGCACGAGCCCAACCGCGGCTTCCTGCGCTGCCTCTACGTGCTGTCCCGGGCGGCGGACGCGATCGCCGAGGCGGACGAGGCGGCCCGCTGCGCCCAGTTCCTCCGCGACTGCGACCCGGCCGCCGCCGACGCGCTGGCCAGCAACTGACGCGTGCCGGGCCTGACCACCCGCACCGGCTCCGACCCGTCGACGTGCCGCCGCCGGGCCCCGGGTACGCCCGGGCCGGCGGCGCGCGACGGTGGCCGCTACAGACCCTCGGCCACCGAAGCGGCGATCTTGAGCCAGGCGTCCCGGGTGGCGGTCGACAGGTGCGCGTAGCGCAGCGGCTCGCCGGTGTCGATGAGCCGCTCGTACGGCGCCAGCAGCACCGCCCGGGTACGCGCGGCGAAGTGTTCCTGGATCGCCGGCAGGTCGATCTCCTTGCGGGACGGTGGCATGGAGACCACCGTGACCGCCTGCCGGACCAGCCGGTGCCGTCCGCTCTGTTCCAGGTGGTCGAGCATCCGGGCGGCGGTCTCCGCCGAGTCGTTCCGGGCGGACATGGTGACCACCAGCTGGTCGGTGGCGTCCATGGCGGCCTGCCAGTTCTGTGCCCGGACGTTGTTCCCCGTGTCCACGAAGATCAACTTGTAGAACCGGCTGACCACCTCGCGGATCTCGCCGAAGGCGGCGGCGGTGAGCATCTCACCGCCGGTGGCCGACTCGTCGGAGGCGAGCACGTCGAACATCCCCTCGCCCTGTGAGCGGACGTACTGGGACAGGTCGCCGACCCGCCCCTGCGCGCCGTGGAACTGGCCGAGATCCCGGAGCAGGTCCCGGACCGTACGCGAATGGAAGTCCTGCTGGGCGCGCATGCCGAGGGTGCCCTGCGTCTCGTTGTTGTCCCAGGCCAGCACGTATCCACCGCGATTCTGACCGAAGGTCATCGCGAGCAGCAGGATGGCGACGGTCTTGCCGGCACCGCCCTTCGGGTTGACCACGGTGACCTGCCGCAGCCCACCGAAGTTGCGGCGCACCATCTCGATGTCCCGTTTGCGTTCCAGCTCGTGCCGGCCCGGCGGGAGCTTCACCAGGCCCGTCTTGTTGACCACGGCGCGGAGCCCGGTCGTCGCGACCGGGTCGGCGGGGCGCACCTGCCGGCGGCGGGCGAAGTCCTCGGCGGTGGGCGCCGCAGCGGCCTCCGGATTCCAGGCCGGCTCCGGGTAGGCCGACGGCGCCGGTGGCGCGCTGTTGGTCTGCGGATAGGGCTGCTGGGGTGCCGGCGGCATGGTCGGCGGCGCGCCCTGCTGCCACGGCGCGGGATGCCAGGCCGGCTGTGGTGGGAACGGACCGGGAGGCGCCGGCGCGTACGACGGTGGGGCGGGCGGCTCGGGCTGCGGCGGCCCACCGGGTCCGGCATCCACCGGCTGCGGGCCGGCGGGTGGTGACGCGGGCGGCACCTCGGCGTCCGACGACACGGGCGGCAGCGGAGCACCGGGCTGCGGCACCGGGGCACTGCCGTGTTGTGGCACCGGGGCGCTGCCGTGCTGCGGCGCGACGAAGGGGTACGGGCCGGGTTGCTGGGGTGGCAGCGGCTGCGGAATCGGTGGTAGCGGTTGGGCCGGCCCGGCCCAGGTGGGGCGGGGCGGCCCGACCGAGGTTTCGGCGGACGCGACCGGGTCGGATCCGGGACGCTGCGGTGGATGTGCCCACGGCGACTCCGTCTGCGGTCGGGCCACCGGCTCCGGCCGGACCACCGGCGCAGCATCGTCGCCGGCACCGGTGTCGGCCACGTTCGCCGGGTCGTCCGCCAGGCCCTGGGGATCCGCGTCGGTCGGCCCGTCGTCCTGGGTGGGCGCGACGGCGGTGGGTGGGTCCAGGGTGAAGGGCAGGTCCAGATCGACCTGGCCGGGCCCGGGTCGGGGTGCCGGCTCCCAGCCGGTGGTGGTCGGCGCGCCGTTCGTCAACGACGGATAGTCCGCAGGCGACGGAGGTGCACCGGGCGCGTACGTCGGCCGTCCGGGGGCGTGCTGCGGCCCGGTAGTGGCGGGCCGGTACGCCGGTCCCGCGACCGAGGGCTGGTCGGTCGGCTGCGTGACCGGTGGCTGATCGGTCGGCTGCGCGGGCGACGGCGGCATGGGCGGAGGTGGCACGGTGGGCGGCACCGGCGGGGCAGCCCACGTCGGCGCGCCGAAGCCGTCGATCTGCTCCGGCGGCCAGAGTGGTTCGATGTCCCGTTCCGGCATGCCATGCTGGCCGGGCACGTGCACCCGGTCGGCGTTGTCGTCCACCACGGTGTCCTCCCCATTCCTCCTGACGAGGATAGGCCCAGTGGCCGACCCGGGCCTCCGGTGCGCCGGCCGGCTCGGATCAGGCCGTCCAGACCGCCCAGGCACCCGGCTCGGTCCACCAGGACCGCTTGCGCGTCAGCTGCCCCGCCACACCGTCGTCCAGATACGGCAGCGCCGCCTCGTCCCGGGGCAGCACCGACGCGGCCCGGCCGCGGGCCCGCCGGACCTCCAGGCGTACCCGGCGCCGACCCCACCGGGACCGGGTGACCACCGGTACGGCCACCGCCACCTCGACCAGGCCGTCGGTCGGGTCGGGGCCGGCCAGCAGCGTCACGTCGTCGAGCCGGGCGTAGCCGCCCGCGTTGCCGATCGCGCAGGCGAGCAACGGTTCGTCGCCGTTCGACAGCACGGCGTCGTCCACCTCGACCCGGCCGCGCCAGGGCAGCGGGGTGCCGTCCTCACCGGCGGCACCGAGCAGCACGCCGTCCAGCGTCACCGAGCCGCCGTCGTGGCGTAGCAGGTCGAGTCGGCGTGGTGAGCCGTCCAGCACCGCGGCCGCCACCGCCGCCGGGTCGCGGGGCAGCCCCAACTGCGCGGCGAGGTCGCGGTGCGTCGTGCCCCGGGCCGGATCGAGCGGCAGTACGCCGACCGGTGGCAGGTCCGGCATCGTCCGGTTGCCGGCCAGGTCGGTCGGGCGGCGACTGGGCGGTGGGGCGTACCGGCGCACCATGCGGCGGAGCACGGCGCGCAACTGTGCGTCACCGGCCACGGCGACCACGAGCCGGGTCTTGGTATCGGCGTCCGGCCAGGTGAGCCCGTCGGGGCGGGGCGGCCCGTCCAGCCGGGCCAGCACCTGGTCGATCTCCGCGTCCGACCGGGCGGTCACCGTCTCGACCCGGGCACCCCGGGCGGTCAGCGCATCGGAGCAGGCCAGCACCGGTACGCGTGGTGTCTCGCAGCGTTCCTCGCGCTCCTTGGCGGCGTCGGTGCCGCCACCACAGCAGGCTCCGCCGCTGCCACACGCGGCTCCCGGAGCGTCCCGCTCGGAGCCGAGGGTGAGCAGCACCACGTCGTACACGGGTAGCGCCTCCTGCTGTTGCCGACGCGACCCCTGCCGGTCGCGCCGTCACTACTTGTTAGCCTGACACCCCGGGCTCGCTGACCGGTCGCCATCTGGCACCCGAGCCTTCTGGAGGCGAGAAGATGCCAGCGATCGTGCTCCTCGGTGCCCAGTGGGGCGACGAGGGCAAGGGCAAGGTTACCGACCAGCTGGGTGGGCGGGTCGACTACGTCGTCCGCTTCTCCGGCGGCAACAACGCCGGTCACACGGTGATCACCCCGGACGGGCAAAAGTACGCCCTGCACCTGATGCCGTCGGGCGCGCTCTCCCCGAACGCCGTGATCGTCATCGGCAACGGCGTGGTGGTCGACCCCAAGGTGCTGCTCAGCGAGATCGACGGCCTGGCCGAGCGGGGTGTCGACGTGTCCCGGCTGCGGATCTCCGGCGACGCGCACCTGATCATGCCGCACCACCGGGCGCTCGACCGGGTGGTGGAGCGGTACCTGGGCAGCTCGCGGATCGGCACCACCGGGCGGGGCATCGGCCCGGCGTACGGCGACAAGGTGGCCCGGATGGGCATCCGGGTGCAGGACCTGCTGGACCCGGGGATCCTGCGCAAGAAGCTGGAACTCGCGTTGCGCGAGAAGAACCAGGTGCTGTTCAAGGTCTACAACCGCAAGGCGATCGACGTCGACGCCACCATCGAGGAATACCTCGAGTACGCGGAGCGGCTGCGGCCGTACATCGCGGAGACCCGGGCGATGCTCTGGGACGCGCTGGACCGTGGCGACACCGTCCTGCTGGAGGGTGCCCAGGCCACCATGCTCGACATGGACCACGGCACCTATCCCTTCGTCACCTCGTCCAATCCGACGGCCGGCGGGGCGTGCGTGGGCACCGGCATCCCACCGACCGCGATCACGAAGGTGATCGCGGTGAGCAAGGCGTACACCACCCGGGTCGGTTCGGGGCCCTTCCCCACCGAGTTGTTCGACGACAACGGCCAGCACCTGCGCAAGGTCGGCCACGAGTACGGCACCACCACCGGTCGGGAACGCCGCTGCGGCTGGTTCGACGCGGTCGTCGCCCGGTACGCCTGCCGCGTCAACGGCGTCACCGATCTGGTGATCACCAAGCTGGACGTGCTCACCGGCCTGCCCACGGTGCCGATCTGCGTCGGCTACGAGATCAACGGCAAACGGGTCGACGACATGCCGATGACCCAGACCGACTTCCACCACGCCGCCCCGATCTACGAAGAGCACCCCGGCTGGTGGGAAGACATCACCAAGGCACGCACCGAGGACGACCTCCCCGAAAACGCCAAACGCTACATCGCCCGCATCGAAGAACTCTGCGGAACCCGCGTCAGCGTCGTAGGCGTAGGCCCCGGCCGCGAAGAAAACGTAACCCGCCACCCCCTCCTCCCTTAACCCCCACCCCACCCCACCACCACCCCGCCACCTCCCCGTTGATCAAGAAGTTTTGGTCTGAAATAAGCGCTCGCCCGACGCAAACTTCTTGATCAACGGGCGAGGATGGTTGGTTGTCCACAGGGTTGTCCACAGGGGCTGCGGGGGTGGGTGCGTGGTGGACAGGGTGGGTGGGTGGATGCGTCTCAGCTGTTGAGTCGAGTGGCTGCCGGGCAGGGTGGAGTGGTGACGGCGGCGCAGGCGTTGTCCGCCGGCTACACCCGTGACCAGATCCGACATATGGTTCGGTCGGGACGCTGGGCGAGGGTGGCCCGCGGGCGGTTCCTGCCCGACCCTGCGCTGGATGTGCTCCGCCATCGTCGGGCGCGGATCGGCGCTGCGGTGGACAGCCTGGGACCCGGGGCGGTGGCAGTCCTCGGCACGGCTGCTGAGCTGCACGGCGTCGCCGGCCTCCGGCCCACCGCAACGATCCACGTGTCGGTACCGCCGGGCAGTCCTCGACCGCAGCGTCGCGGCGACCCCGGGCTCGTGGTGCACCAGCTCACGCTGGGGTCGGCGGATGTGGACGTCGTTGCCGGCATTCCGGTCACCAGTGCCGTGCGTACCGTTGCCGACGTCATCCTCCGGGTGGGTCGCTACCCGGCGGTCTGCGTCCTGGACTCGGCGCTGAACCGACAGCTTGTCACCGAGGCCGACTTCGCGGCGATCCCAGCGCTGATCGCCGGCCGGCGGGGAGCAGTGGCGGCGCGGAAACGGCTGGCCGAGGCGGACGGCCGTGCGCAGTCCCCGCTGGAGACCCGTACCCGCCTGAGG
Organism: Verrucosispora sp. WMMC514; assembly: GCF_027497295.1. Lineage (NCBI taxonomy): Bacteria > Bacillati > Actinomycetota > Actinomycetes > Micromonosporales > Micromonosporaceae > Micromonospora > Verrucosispora sp. WMMC514. Next base: position 2,778,128 of record NZ_CP114906.1, read on the forward strand.
TGCGTCGACGGAGGCGTGCCACCGGATGTTCTGCAGGTGGAGGTGCGCGATCACGACGGATACCTGCTCGGTATCGGCGACCTGGGCTGGCGAGAACCGAGGGTCATCGCCGAGGCGGACGGCGCAGCTCCGCACCGCACACCCCAGGCGGTCTACGAGGACCGGCTCCGACAGAACCGTCTCATCAACGCCGGCTGGAAGATCCTCCGTTTCACCTGGTCCGACACCCTCCGCCCCGACTACATACCCACAACCGTGCGCCGCGCCTTGGGTAGATGACCAAGAGCTTCTGGTCACACGGACGCCATATCTGAGACGAAAACTTCTTGATCAACGGGATCGGCGGAGGGGTCGGTAGGATGACTCGGCGTGCGGGTTCTTCTTCTTGGTGGTGGTGGGCGGGAGCATGCGCTCGCCCTGGCGTTGGCCGATGATCCGTCCGTCGAGGCGCTGATCGCGGCACCTGGCAATCCGGGGATCGCGGCGGTGGCGCAGCTGCGGGCCGTCGACCCGGTCGATCCGGTGGCGGTGGCGGGGCTCGCCGTCGAGGTGGGCGCGGACCTGGTCGTGATCGGGCCGGAGGCGCCACTTGTCGCGGGGGTCGCCGACGCGGTTCGGGCAAAGGGCATCGCGGTCTTCGGGCCGTCGGCCGAGGCGGCCCGCCTGGAGGGCTCCAAGACCTTCGCCAAGGAGGTGATGACCGCCGCCGGTGTCCCCACCGCACGGGCCTACCCGTGCACCGACGAGGCGAGCACGGCCGCCGCCCTGGACCGGTTCGACCCGCCGTACGTGGTCAAGAACGACGGGCTCGCCGCCGGCAAGGGCGTGGTGGTCACCGACGAGCGCGCCGCAGCCGAGGCGCACGCCCGCGAGTGCGGTCGCGTGGTGATCGAGGAGTACCTCGCCGGCCCCGAGGTGTCGCTGTTCGTGGTCACCGACGGCGAGACGGCGGTGCCGCTGCTGCCGGCGCAGGACTTCAAGCGGGTCGGCGACGGCGACAGCGGGCCGAACACCGGCGGCATGGGGGCGTACGCGCCGCTGCCGTGGGCGCCGCCGGATCTGGTGGACGAGGTCATGCGGGACGTGGTGCACCCGACGCTGACCGAGATGCGCCGCCGGGGCACGCCCTTCTCCGGCCTGCTCTACGTCGGGCTGGCGATCACCGCTGACGGCCCCCGCGTGATCGAGTTCAACGCCCGCTTCGGTGACCCCGAGACCCAGGTGGTGCTCGCGCTGCTGGAGACGCCGCTGGGTGGGCTGCTGCACGCCGCCGCCACCGGCGCCCTTGCCGACCATCCGCCGCTGCGCTGGCGTACCGGCGCCGCGGTAACGGTGGTGGTCGCCGCCGAGGGCTATCCGGCGGGGCCGCGTACCGGCGACGTGATCACCGGCGGCGAACAGCCCGGCGTGATCCACGCGGGCACCGCCCGCCGGGCCGCCGACGGCGCCCTGCTCTCCGCCGGCGGCCGGGTCCTCTGTGGTACGGCCACCGGCCCGGACCTGGCCGCCGCCCGCGACGCCGCCTACCAGGTGGTACGCGGAATCGAGCTGCCCGGATCGCACTATCGCCGGGACATCGCCGCCGCCGCCATCGACGGCCTGATCACCCTGCCCGGCTGATGGGCGCCTGCCGGTCCGCCCCACCGGTGCTGAGGGTGCTCGCCGCACCGTTGCCGTGACGCGTCCCGTCCGTTGGTGAAAGCCAACCGCCGACCGTGCAACTCGACGCACCGGTGGTGGCGTCTCTAACCGGTGAGGGAGGTGGGATGGACGCCGACGAGTTCGAGACGTTCGTACGGGAGTCCGCACCGACGCTGCGTCGGTACGCCCGCGCCGTCACCGCCGATCCGGGCCGGGCCGAGGAACTCCTCGAGCAGACCTACGTGCGGGTGGCCACGTCGTGGCAGCGACTCCTGGCCGACGGCAGTCCGCTCGGGTACGCGAAGGTCGCCATGGTCCGGCTGCACGTGAGCCGGCTGCGGACGATCGCCCGTCGGGTCCGGTCGTTGCCGACCGCCCGAAGGCCGGTGAGTGCCGAGGCCGGTGGGCCGGACGACGGTCACCTGCGCCGGCTGCTCGCCGGGCTCGCCCCGTTGCAACGGGTGGTGCTGGTGATGACCTATCTGGACGATCTGGACGACGAGTCGATCGCGGCGGCGATCGGGCGCCGCCCGGGGACCGTGCGATCGCTGCGTCATCGCGCCCTCGACACCGTGCGGGACGGGTTGCCGATCACCCGGGTACGCCCGGAAGTGGAGGCGGCGGGATGACCGACGTCCGGGACGCGCTGCGTCGGGTGTGGACCACCGAGTCCGGGTCGCCCGCGCCGGACCCGCTGCCGGCGGTGCGGGCCCGGCTGCGCCGTCGTCGCCGGGTGCGGGCCACCGCCGCCGCGCTCGCCTCGTGCGCGGTCGTCGGCTTGGCGGTGCTCATGGCGGTGACGGCACGGCACGACGAACCTGCGCCGCCCCCCGCCGGACCGCCGGCCAGCCCGGTCGCACCCGGGCTGCGGGGCCTGCCGCCCGGTCTGCGGCCGGTCGACGCCACCGACGCGGTGCTGCGGATGGCCCGGCCGGAGGTGGTGCCGGCCGGCACCCGGTCGGCGTACGAGGGAACCGGCCCGGTTTCCCGGGTGGTCGCGGTGACCGACTTCGAGGCTCCACCGGGCCTGCCCGGCACACCGCGCGAGGTGACCGTCCCGACCAGTGCCGAGGTGCTGGCCACGGATGAGCCGGCGACGTCCACGGCGTACCTGTCGGCGTGGGCACCGGACGGGCGCTGCTGGTTCCTGGCGGTGACGGCGGCAGACGCGGAGACCCGGTGGTCGACACTGGACGCCCTGATCGAGGTCAATCTCGGTTGAGCGGCCGTTCAGGCCGGCTGGACCGGCCGATCGGCCACCGTTGGGCGTTGACATCCCGTGTCACGATCATCGTGCCGGTGGCCGGCCAGGGCCATCGCAACGGGGAGGGAGGACGCGGTGACCGGCTTTGTCGGTGCGGCGCTCAGCTTTCCGACCGTGCTGTTCAGCTTCCTTCTGGTGGTGGTCGTCGGCTACTGGCTGCTGGTGTTGACCGGCGTGCTGGATCTCGGCGACGACCTCGACGTCGACGGCGTACCGGGCACCGTGCTGGCCGGTCTCGGCCTGGGCGGTGTGCCCAGTGCCGTCATCTTCTCCCTGCTCGTGGCCGTGGCCTGGTTCGTCAGTCTCGCCGGCACCGCCCTGCTGGACGGTCTCGGGCTCGGCTCCGGCACCCGGATCGTCGTCTCGGTCGGTGTCCTGCTGGGCGCCGCGGCCTGCGCCTGGCTGGTGACCCGGCTGGTCGCGGTGCCGTTGAGCCGACTCTTCCCCACCGAGACGGACGCCACCCGGCACGCCTTCGTCGGTCGCCTCTGCGTCGTGCGCACCGGTACGGTCACCGCCGACTTCGGTCAGGCCGAGGTGACCGCAGCCGACGGTTCGTCGGCGGTGGTGCAGATCCGGCAGCCGGGCGAGGAGCGGATGCCGGCCGGCAGCTCCGCGTTGATCTACGACTACGACACCGACGGCGAGTTCTTCTGGGTGATGCCCGCCGGACCCGCCTTCGATCCGCTGAGACACGTACCCGAATAGCTCACCACCAATCCGCCGAGCGCAGCCGGCCCACCCCCTTAGGCCGGCCCGCCCCACGCTGCCCCTGAGCCGCCCCGAAAGGAGGATGCGCGGCGTCCCGTCCGGCCGCCTCGGCCGGTCGCCATCGCACGCGCGCCCAGCCATGGATGTCATCACCACCGGTATAGGCGTACTCCTCGCCGTTGTCCTGCTCGTCGCGCTCGGCGTGGTGTTCATGGTCAGCCGGCTGTTCCGGAAGGTCGAGCAGGGCAAGGCCCTGATCGTGTCGAAGGTGCGGCGGGTCGACGTGACCTTCACCGGCGCGGTCGTGCTGCCCGTCCTGCACAAGGCCGAGACCATGGACATCTCGGTCAAGACCATCGACATCGAACGGACCGGCAACGAGGGTCTGATCTGCCGCGACAACATCCGGGCGGACATCCGGATCACCTTCTTCGTCCGGGTCAACAAGACCGTCGAGGACGTCATCAAGGTGGCGCAGGCGATCGGCACCGCGCGGGCCAGCGACCGGGAGACCCTCCAGGAGCTGTTCAACGCGAAGTTCTCCGAGGCGCTCAAGACGGTCGGCAAGCAGCTCGACTTCGTCGACCTCTACACCAAGCGCGACGAGTTCCGGGACCAGATCATCCGGGTGATCGGCACCGACCTCAACGGCTACAGCCTGGAGGACGCGGCGATCGACTTCCTGGAGCAGACGCCGATGGCGCAGCTCGACCCGAAGAACATCCTCGACGCCCAGGGCATCCGGAAGATCACCGAGCTGACCGCGCTGGAGCACGTGCGGACCAACGAGTTCCGCCGCAGCGAGGAGAAGGAGATCACCCGGCAGAACGTCGACGCCCGGGAGGCGATCCTGGAGCTGGAGCGCCGGCAGGCGGACGCCGAGGCCAAGCAGCGCCGCGAGATCGAGACGGTACGCGCCCGCGAGGACGCTGAGGTCACCCGGGTACGCGCGGAGGAGCGCCTGCGGGCGGAGACGGCGAACATCCGTACCGACGAGCAGTTGGGCATCCAGCACGAGAACCGGGCCCGGGAGATCGCGGTCGCCGAGAAGAACCGTGAGCGGGTCATCGCCATCGAGACCGAGCGGATCGAGAAGGACCGCCTGCTGGAGGTGATCGGCCGGGACCGGGAGACCGAGCTGAGCACGATCGCCAAGGACAAGGAGGTCGAGGCCGAGAAGCGGGCCATCGCCGAGGTGATCCGGGAGCGGATCGCGGTGGAGAAGACCGTGGCCGAGCAGGAGGAGAACATCAAGCGGCTGCGGGTGGTCGAGGAGGCCGAGCGGACCCGGCAGGCGATTGTCATCCAGGCCGAGGCCGAGGCGCAGGAGAATCTGGTCAAGGACATCAAGGCGGCGGAGGCAGCCGAGGCGGCGGCGAAGCACAAGGCCCGCGAGGAACTGGTGCTGGCCGAGGCCCGGCAGCAGGCCGCCGAGCTGGACACCCGGGCGAAGATCCGACTGGCCGAAGGCGTCCAGGCCGAGGCGGCCGCGGCCGGCCTGGCCGACGTGCAGGTTCAGGAGCGTAGCGCCGAGGCGATCGAGAAGGTCGGACGCGCCGAGGCCGCCGTCGAGCGGGAGAAGGCCGTGGCCGCCGCCGAGGCGGTGCGCGAGAAGCTGAAGGGTGAGGCCGAGGGTCTCACCGAGAAGGCCGCCGCGATGGCCGCGCTCGACGACGCGACCCGGGAGCACGAGGAGTACCGGCTGCGCCTGGAACTGGAGAAGGAGGTCCGGCTGGCCGGGCTGGACACCCAGCGTCAGGTCGCCGAGGCACAGGCCAAGCTGGTCGCCACCGGCCTGGAGAAGGCGAACATCGACATCGTCGGCGGCGACAGCGTGTTCTTCGACCGGCTGCTCAGCTCGATCTCGTACGGCAAGAGCGTGGACGGTTTCGTGGCGCACTCGGACGTGGCGAAGAATCTCGCCCAGCCGTGGCTGGACGGCACCGCCAGCTTCACCGACGACCTGGCCCGGATGGTCGGCTCGATCGACAGCGCCGACGTGCAGAACCTCACCCTCTCGGCGTTCCTGATGCAGCAGATGCGCTCCGGCGGTGGGGACAAGGGCAAGCTCCAGGAGCTGCTGAAGGCCGCGCAACGCCTCGGCGTGGCGGAGACTCCGGTCGCCGCCCTGACCGGTCCACGGCAGCGCGCCGGTGAGTGAGCCGACCACCGGTCCGGCCGCCGTCGGGCGTACGCCCGGCGACGCCGGACCGGCTCCGGCCGCCCCGGATCCGACCGGGCCGGGGGCCGCGGACGCCGGTACCCGGCCGGGACTGGACGACGGCAGCTACGAGGTGCTGCGGCGGCGGCTCGCCACCCAGGCCGCCGAGCTGGCCCGGCGGGCGGAGGCGCTCAACGCCCGCCGACTGGAGGTCTTCGGCAGCACCGAGCTGCGGCTGCTGAGCACCGAGCGGATCCGTACGGAGCACAACTGCGTACCCCGGGACATCGTCTCGGTGGGCGGGCTGATGCTGTTCGGCTACAACGTCTTCATCGGGTTGAAGCCGGAGACCACCGTCGACGACGTCTTCTCGCTGCACCGGTTCGGTCGCGAGCCCGGAAAACCCGGCGACGGCGGTGACGGCGGGCCGGCGGTGGCCGGGTTCCGGTTCGACGAGGCGGGCCACGACGAGCTGCCCGGCCTGCTCCGCGACCCGCAGTTCGTCCGCGACTTCGGTGAGCTGTACCGCTACTACCGGCAGGCCCGCCTGCTGCAACTGCGTCGGGTCGACGGTCGGCTGCTGGCGGTGTTCCAGACCGGGCCGCGCACCGAGGACATCCGGGTGCTGCGGTGGCGGGTCGGCGTCGACGGGATGCCCGAGTACCTGGACAGCCGGGGCGAGCGGGACCACGTCTTCCCGCCGTCGCACGACTTCGAGTGGACCGAGACGACCCGTGAGGACCACGTACTCGGCCGGCACCCGCACATCTCCATCGACGGCCAGGTCTTCGTGGAGACGGTCGGCGGCACGCTGACCGTGAAGGTGGAGAACAACACCGAGGTCGGCGAGGGCGTCTACAGCGAGCCGGTGGACGAGCCGTTGCAGAGCCTCGCCGACGCCGACGTGCACTGGGCCCGGGTGGGGCCGCTGATCCTGTTGCGGCTGCGGCCGTACAAGGAGACGCAGTGGCGGCACCTGGTGTTCAACACGCTCACCCGGGAGGTGGTCCGGCTCGACGGCATCGGCGTCGCCTGCCAACGGCTTCCGGAGGACCACGGCATCATCTTCCCGGGCGGGTACCACCTGGTCACCGGCGTCACCAGGACGTTCGACACCGATGTGTCGGAGCTGGAGTTCGAGCGGGTGGTGCGCTCACCCAACGGCGAGGACGTGCTCTACGTCTTCCACGCCCGCGCCGACGGCCGCAGCCTGCTGCTGCCGTACAACGCGATCCGCAAGGAGGTGGCCGCGCCGATCCCGTGCCACGGTTTCTCGCTGTTCGACGACGGCACCCTCGTGGTGTTCCGGGCCGTGTCCGAGGAACCGACCCGGGTGCATCCGATGCAGGTCTGGCAGACGCCATACGTCTCGGACGCGTACGCGGCGGCGCAGCCGGCCGGCACCGGGCCGCTGGAACGGGTCGGCAACGCCGACCTGGTACGCGGCATCTCGGACTGCCTCTCGGCGGCCCGGATGGTCGACGGCACCGCCACCGCCGAGGTCTACGACGCGTTGCTCGCCGCCTGCGCCCGGATCACCGACCACTACCACTGGCTCGGCGAGGACGACCTCGGCGACCTGGCCACCCCGCTGGCCGGGCTGCGTCGCACCGCCGCGGCCGTGCTGGAGGAGCACGAGAAGGTCCGGACCCTCACCGAGCGGGCCCGGGCCGAACTGGACGACAGCGCCGAGCAGATCGCCTCGCTGGCCCGTCGGGCGCGCGGCGAGGCGCCGCTGACCGCCGACGACTGGGTCACCCAGTTGGGCGGCCTGCGCCGCGCCCGGGGGCACCTGGAGACGCTGCGGGAGCTGCGCTACGTCGATCACGCCCGGATCGACGAGCTGGCCGGTCGACTCGACGAGGAACTGGCGGTGGCCGGTCGCCGGGCGGTGGAGTTCCTGCGCCGCGACGAGGCGTTCACCGGTTACCAGCAGGAGGTGGCGCGGCTCGCCACGAAGGCCGCCGAGATCGGCACGGTGGCCGAGGCGGGCACCGTCCACGACGAACTGGCCGCGCGTACCGACGGACTGCAGACCATCACCGACGTGGTCGGCGGGTTGGACATCGCCGACGCGACGGTCCGCACCGGCATCCTGGGCCGCGTCGGCGAGGTGCTGGGCGCGGTCAACCGGGCCCGCGCGGTGCTGGACAAGCGCCGCCGGGAGCTGGCCGCCGCGGAGGGCCGGGCCGGCTTCGCCGCCGAGTTCGCCCTGCTCGGGCAGGCGGTCACCGGTGCGCTGGCGGCGGCGGACACCGCCGAGCGCTGCGACGAGCAACTGGGTCGGCTGCTGCTGCGGGTGGAGGAGCTGGAGTCCCGGTTCGGCGAGTTCGACGACTTCCTCGCCGAACTGGCCACCCGCCGCACCGACATCTACGAGGCGTTCTCCTCCCGCAAGCAGGCGCTGCTGGACGAGCGGGCCCGCCGGGCCGACCGGCTCGTCGCCTCGGCCGAACGGATCCTGGTGAGCGTGCACCGGCGAGCCGGCACCCTCGGCTCGCTCGACGACATCAACACCTACTTCGCGGCCGATCCGATGGTGGACAAGCTGCGCGCGGTGGTCGAGGAGCTGCGTACCCTCGGCGACGCGGTGCGGGCCGAGGAGCTGGACGGCCGGGTCCGGGCCGCCCGCCAGGAGGCCGGGCGTGGCCTGCGCGACCGGCTCGACCTGTACGCCGACGGCGGCGAGACGATCCGGCTGGGCCGGCACCGTTTCGCGGTGAACACCCAACCGATCGACGTGGCGGTGGTGCCGGCCGAGGGTCGGATGGTGGTGGCGGTGACGGGCACCGACTACCGCGCCCCGGTACGCGACGAGGAGTTCCAGCAGACCCGACGGTTCTGGGACCAGTTGCTGGTCTCCGAGTCGGCGCAGGTGTACCGGGCCGAGTACCTGGCCACCGCGATCCTGGCCGCCGCCGAGGCCGGTCGCGACGGGCCCGACCTCGACGAGTTGCACACGGCGGCGGTGGACGCCGACGGGCTGCGGGAGCTGGTCCGGCGGATCGCCGAGACCCGCTACGACGAGGGATACGAGCGTGGCGTGCACGACCACGACGCGGCCGAGATCCTGCGGGTGCTGCTGCGCCTGCACGCCGGCGCGGGACTGTTGCGCTATCCGCCGGCCGACCGCGCCGCCGCCCAACTCTTCTGGCGGTACGCCACCGACGAGTCGACCCGGTCGACCTGGACAGCACGCGCCGCCTCGCTGGCCCGGGCCCGGGCGCGGTTCGGTCGCCCGGACGGCGCGGACGCCGCCGACCTGCTCTGTGGTCAACTGGCCGAGGCGATCGAGGTGTTCCTGCGCGAGGCCGGACTGCCGGTGCCGCCCGGTGGCAGCGCGCTCGCCGGGGAGTACCTGTTCGCCGAACTCGCCGCTCCTCCGGTGCGGTTCGTCACCGGTGGCGGGGCGCGTACCCTGCTGGACCGGTTCCGCCGGGCGCTCGGTGGCCCGCAGTCCCGTTCCTCCCGGGAGTTCGACGACGACCTGCGGGCGCTCGGTGACGACCTGGCCGGCCGGTACCAGCTCGTCGAGGCGTGGCTGACCGCCTTCCTGGCCACCGACGACGGCGGCCTGTCCGGTTACGACCTGCCGGAGGCGGTCGCCGTCGAGCTGTGCGGCCCCGACCTGGCCCGGGAGGACAGCGCGGCGACGATGACGGAGACGGTCGGCGACCTGCTCGGCGCGCATCCGCGCATCGACGGCTCCACTCTCGACGTACGGCTGGACGAGACGCTGGCCCGGACCCGCGCGTTCCGCACCGACCTGGTCCCGGCGTACCGGGACTACCAGCGGCGACGCAACGCGCTGGTGGAGGTCGAGCGGGAGCGGTTGCGGCTGGAGGAGTACCGGCCGAAGGTGATGAACGCCTTCGTCCGCAACCGGCTACTCGACGAGGTGTACCTGCCGCTGATCGGCGACAACCTGGCCCGGCAGCTCGGCGCGACCGGCGACGGCAAGCGGGTCGACCAGTCCGGCCTGCTGTTGCTGATCTCACCGCCCGGCTACGGCAAGACCACCCTGATGGAGTACGTGGCCAGCCGGCTCGGCCTGGTCTTCGTCAAGGTCAACGGGCCGGCGCTGGGCTCGAAGGTCACCTCGCTGGACCCGGCGGAGGCACCCGACGCCACCGCCCGGCAGGAGGTCGAGAAGATCTCCTTCGCCCTTGAGCTGGGCAACAACGTGCTGCTCTACCTGGACGATATCCAGCACACCAACCCGGAGCTGTTGCAGAAGTTCATCTCGCTCTGCGACGGGCAACGCCGGATGGAGGGTGTCTGGGCGGGCCGGACCCGCACGTACGACCTGCGCGGCAAGCGGTTCGCGGTGTGCATGGCGGGCAACCCGTACACCGAGTCGGGGAAGCGGTTCCGGGTGCCGGACATGCTCGCCAACCGGGCCGACGTGTGGAACCTCGGCGACGTGCTCTCCGGGCGGGAGGAGGTCTTCGCGCTCAGCTACGTCGAGAACGCGCTCACCGCGAACCCGGTGCTGGCACCGCTGTCCGGGCGGGACCGCGCCGACCTGGAGCTGCTGGTGCGGATGGCCCGGGGCGACGACACGGTCCGCGCCGACCAGTTGTCCCACCCGTACCAGCCGGTGGAGCTGGAGCAGGTCGTTTCGGTGCTGCGCAAGCTGCTGCGGGTGCAGCAGGTGGTGCTGGCCAACAACCAGGCGTACATCGCCTCGGCGGCACAGTCCGACGACGCCCGCACCGAACCGCCGTTCCAGCTCCAGGGGTCGTACCGGAACATGAACAAGCTGGCCGAGCGGATCGTCCCGGTGCTCACCGACGAGGAGCTGGAGGCGGTGATCGACGATCACTACCTGGGTGAGGCGCAGACCCTGGCGGCCGGCGCGGAGGCGAACCTGCTCAAGCTCGCCGAGCTGCGCGGTCGGCTCACGCCGGAGCAGGCCGCCCGCTGGGCCGAGGTGAAGGACGCCTTCCAGCGCTCGCGGGCGCTCGGCGGGGCCGGCGACGACCCGGTCGACCGGGCGGTCGGCGCGCTCGGCCTGCTCGCCGACCGGGTCGGCGGCGTCGCCGCCGCCATCGGCCGCGCCACCGAACGTCCCTGACCTGGCCGGGCAACCCCGGCCACCCCCGCCGCCGTTTGAGGGGTGAGGCGAGGAGGTGGCCGGGTTGCCGGTGGACTACGAGGGTTACCGCGAGTACGTCGCGGCGCGGCTGGATCCGCTGCGGCGTACCGCGTACCTGCTGTGCGGTGACTGGCACACCGCCGACGACCTGGTGTCGACGGCGTTGGTCAAGCTGCTGCGGCACTGGCGACGGGTGTCCGCGATGGACAATCCCGACGCGTACGTGCGGCGTACCCTGCTGCGGGTCTGGCTGGACGAACGCCGCCGGCCATGGCGGCGCGAGGACGCCTGGTCCGAAGTACCGGATCGGGCGGTCATCCCGGCCGTCGAGGGTACGGCGGACCGGCTGGCCATCCTCGCCCTGCTTGCCGAGTTGCCGCCGCGCCGCCGGGCGGTCCTGGTGCTCCGCTACTTCTGTGACCTCTCGGTGGAGGAGACCGCCCGGGAGCTCGGCTGTACCCCTGGAACTGTGAAGAGTCAGGCTGCCCGGGCCATCGAGACGCTCCGTGGGCGACTCGTCGGCGGTGCGGCCGGAGATGAGGAGGTGTCTGTTCATGCATGAGCTGTCCCGGAAGCTGCATGCTGCGACCGAAGCGCCCACTCCGAGCCGGATCGACGTGGAGGCGCTCATCGCCGGTGAGCGGCTGCGTCGCCGTCGCGTCCGGCTGATGGCCGGCAGTGCGGTGCTGGTCGCAGCGGTGGCGCTCGCTCCGACGTTGCTTGCTGGTCCTGGCCCCGGATCGAGTCGTCCACAGCCCGCGATGCCAGCCGCTGCTCTGCCGCCGGCGCTCTGTCCGGTGCCGGAGGATCCGGGCCGACCAAGCCCGGAGTCGTACGACACGGTACGCCCGCGCCCCACCGAACCGCCGGAGGATGCCGTGGCGAGGCTGACCGGGGTCCTGCGCCCGATGCTGGAGACTCGGCTGCCGGGGGACGTGACGGCGCAGGGGGGCTGGGTGCCTCGCGACTGCGACCTCATCCAGTTCACCTACGACCCGACGTATCAGGATTACCGGGCACATGCGGTGCTGAGCGGCGGCGGGCTGACGAACTACCTCGTGGTGACCGTCCAGCCGACCGGAACCGATCTACCGGTCCCGTGCGCGGACCGCTCCGTCCACGTGGACTGCACCAGCACCCGGCTGGCCGACGGCAGCGTCCTCGTCTCCAGACTCAGTCGCGTTGGCGAGTTCGGTCACGAGCAGCGATCGGCGCAGCTACGGCGGGCGGACGGTACGACCGTCACAGTGCTCGGCACCAACCTGGAACTGCGGGAGCGGCCGGTCGGCCGGCCGACGACGCGGGTGGATCCGCCGCTGCTCAGCCTGGAACAGTTGGCTGCGCTCGCCCAGGAACCCGGTCTGACCCTCCACCCCTGAGCCGGCGGCGGATGTCAGCCGTAGTAGCGGCGCAGTTCGCGGGTGAGCACCTTGCCGGTGGCGTTGCGGGGCAGGTACCTGACGAAGACGACGTCGCGGGGCACCGAGAAGCGGGCCAGGTAGTGCCGGACGTACTCGCGGACCGCCTCGGCGTCGAGGGTTTCGCCGGGGTACAGGGCGAGGAAGGCGGCGAGCCGCTGGCCGTAGTCGGGGTCGGGTACGCCGATGACGGCGGCCTCCCGCACCTGGGGGAGCTGGGTGAGCAGCTGTTCCACCTCGGCGGGAAAGACGTTCTCCCCGCCGGAGACGATCATGTCGTCGGCGCGGCCGTCCACGAAGAGCAGTCCGTCGGTGTTGACCCGGCCCAGATCGCCGGTGTCCAGCAGGCCGTCGTGCCGAGCCCGGTCGGCCCCCGAGGTGTAGCCCTCGAAGAGCATCTCGTTGCCGACCAGGATCCGCCCGACCCGGCCGGCGGCCACCGGTCGACCATCGTCGTCGACGATCTCCAGCCGGGTTCCGTGCGGCGGTCTGCCCGCGGTGGTGGGTGCCCGTCGCAGGTCGGCAGGGGGGGCGATGGAGGCCCAGGAAGCCTCGGTCGACCCGTAGAGGTTGTAGAGCACGTCGCCGTAGGTGTCCATGAACTCCGCCGGCAGCCCGCCGGGCAGCGCCGAGCCGCTCACCGCGACCACCTTCAGCGGTGGCCGGCGCTCCGGCGGCGGCAGCTCCATCAGTCGTTGCAGCATCACCGGCACCGCGAACAGCGCCTGACAGCGGTGCCGCACCAAGGCGTCGAGGGTGGCGGCCGGGTCGAAGCGTCGGTGCAGCACGATCGTGGCCCGCAGGGCGAAGCAGACCTGTAGGGCCGCGTACCCCCAGGTGTGGAAGATCGGGGCGGCGATCAGCACCCGGTCGCGGACGTGCAGCGGGATCCGGTCGATGATGGAGACCAGCGGGCCGAAGCCGTTCGGGGTGGGCCGGCGGGCGCCCCGGGGTGCACCGGTGGTGCCGGAGGTGAGCACGATGATCCGGCCGTCCCGCTCGGGCGGGCGCAGTTCGCCGGGAAGCGCGGTGTCGATCAGTTCGTTGCGGGCCTGCTCATCGAGACGGTGCAGGTCCGCCGGCAACCCGAGGGTCCGCTCGGTGAACTCGTCGTCGTGCACCAGGATCCGCATTCGCTGCTCCTGCGCCACGGTGGCCAGTTGCGCCGCTGAGAGACCGGTGTTGACCAGCACCGCGTCGGCGCCCAGCAGGGTGGCGGCGACGATGGTCTCGATCAGGCCCGGGTGGTTGCGACCGAGCACGGCGATCCGGTCGCCGGCCTGGACGCCGAGCGCGGCGCGCAGCGCCCGGGCGAGCCGCGTGGACCGGTCGAGCAGTTCGGCGTACGTCAGCTCGGTGCCCTGCTCGTCGATGACGGCGACCCGGCCCGGGTCCCGGGCCGCCGCCTGGCGCAGTTCACCGGCGAGGCTCCAACCCCACTTGCGTAGCGCGCTGAGCTGCGACGCGACGCGGATCGGACGACCCGGGGCGAGCAGCCCCCGCCGGGTCAGCGTGGTGACGATGAACGGCAAATCCATGTCAGCGGATCGGCATCCCGGAGATCGCCCGGGAGATGACCAGCCGCTGGATCTCCGAGGTGCCCTCGAAGATGGTGTAGATCTTGGCGTCCCGGTACCAGCGTTCGACCGGGTGGTCCCGGAGGAAGCCGGCACCACCGAGCAGTTGGACCGCCTTCTCGGTCACCGAGACGGCCACCTCGCCGGCCTTGAGCTTGGACATCGAGCCCTCACCGGCGGTGAACGGCCGGTTGTTGCGGCCTATCCAGGAGGCCCGCCAGACCAGCAGCCGGGCGGCGTCGATCTCCATCCGCATGTCGGCCAGCGCGAACGCGACCGCCTGGTTGGTGATGATCGGGCGACCGAACTGCACGCGTTCCTTCGCGTACGCCAGGGCGTACTCGTAGGCGGCCCGGGCCACGCCGAGCGCCTGCGCGCCGACGGTGGGTCGGGACAGCTCGAACGTACGCATCGCGGCCTGGCCGGAGGCGCGTTGCCCGGAGCGGGCGCGGGCCAGGCGTTCCGCCAACGCCTCCTTGCCGCCGAGCAGGCACCGACCCGGTACCCGGACGTCGTCGAGGAAGACGTCGGCCGTGTGTGAGGCGCGCAGGCCGAGCTTGCGCAGCTTGCGGGTGGCGGAGAGGCCGGCGGTGCCCGGTGGTACGACGAACGCGGCCTGTCCCCGCGAGCCCAGTTCCGGTTCGACGGAGGCGGTCACCACGTGCACCCCGGCGATCCCGCCGTTGGTGGCGTACGCCTTCTGCCCGCTCAGCACCCACTCGTCGGTGGCCTCGTCGTAGGTCGCCCGGGTACGCATGGCGGCGACGTCCGAACCGGCCTCCGGCTCCGAGCTGCAGAAGGCGGCGACGGCCGGGGAGTCGGCGTCGCCGAAGCACTGCGGCACCCATTCGACGAGCTGGTCCGGGGTGCCGGCGCCGTAGATGGCGGCGACCGCGAGCGAGGTGCCGAAGATGCTCAGCCCGATCCCGGCGTCGCCCCAGAACAGTTCCTCGCTGGCGATCGGCAGCGACAGCCCGGTGGGATCGGCCCAGCAGGTGGCGAGGAACTCGAAGCCGTAGAGCCCGACCTTCGCCGCCTCCTGGATGATCGGCCAGGGGGTCTCCTCTCGGGCGTCCCACTCGGCCGCGGCTGGGCGCACGACCTCGCTGGCGAAGCCGTGCACCCAGTCCCGTAGATCCCGCTGTTCCTCGTTCAGGTCGAGCGAGAACTCGGCCATGTCAGGCCTTGGGGATGTCGAAGAGGTTCGCGATGTTGGCGGCCAGGCCCAGGTCACCCTTTGCCTTGAGCTTGCCGGTCATGAACATCATGACCGGGTTGGCGCCGCCGGAGACGATCTTCAGGAACTCGACCGGGCCCATGGTCAGGCTGAGCCGGGGGTCGTGCTGCGGCGTCTCGTTGACCGTGCAGGTGCCGTCGGCGATGACCACCTCGTAGGTGTCGGTGCCGCCGTCCGGGGCGCCGGTGATGTTCCAGTGGATGACCGCGTTGGTGGAGCCGGCCCGGTCGGCGCGGAACAGCTGCGGCATCCGCCCGAAGACCTCACCGAGGATCTTGCCGCGCAGGTCACCGGACATCACCTCGGCCAGCTTGCTCTCCGGGGTGTTCTTGACGAGCTGGGCGAACTCCTTCGGGCCGACGTTCGCGAAGTTGGCCGGGTCGAAGTCAGTCATGGGAAGGCACCTCTCGGACAGTGGCTACTCGTGCGTAACCTTACGCACGAGTAGGTATGCTCGCAAGGTGTCCACCGGTCCCGCCTTCAAGCGCCTCCCGCGCGCCGTACGGCAGCAGCAGATGCTCGACTCCGCGGTACGGATCTTCTCCCGGCGCGGGTACCACGGCGCCAGCATGGACGAGATCGCCGAGGTGGCGGGCATCTCCAAGCCCATGGTGTACGCGTACCTGGGCACCAAGGAGGAACTCTTCGTCGCCTGCCTGCACCGTGAGGGCACCCGGATGATGGAGGCCATCGCCGGAGCCGCCGCCCCCGACCTGCCCGCCGACGAGCGACTCTGGCGCGGACTACGGGCGTTCCTCGGCTTCGTCGGCGCGCACCGGGACGGCTGGGCGGTGCTCTACCGGCAGGCCCGCGCCGAGCAGCCCTTCGCGCGTGAGCTGACCGTCATGCGGGCCCGGCTGGTGGAGGTGGTCGCCGGGATGCTCGACCACGCGCTGCGCGCCGAGGGGCGCGAGGTGGCCGACACCGAGCTGGAGGTGGTCGCGTACGCGCTGGTCGGTGCGAGCGAGTCACTGGCCGACTGGCTGGCCGACCATCCGGAGGCCGACCCGGAGAAGACCGCCACCCAGATGATGAACGTCGCCTGGCTCGGCGCCGGGCAACTGCTGCACGGCCTGACCTGGCGTCCGCCCGTGGCCTGACCGGCCGGGCCTCAGCGCCGGGCGGCCCGGTGGTGGGCCCGGCGGCGCAGCCCGCGTGCCACTTGCACCAGCAACGTGACCGCGACCGACAGGCCGATGCCGGCCAGGATCCCGTAGATCGGTTCACGCTCGAAGGCCAGCCCGCCGACGAGGCCGAGCAGCACGCAGTACAGCGCCCACGTCCCGCCGCCGATCAGGTCGTAGAGCAGAAACGGGCGCAGTGGGTAGCGCACCGCCCCCATGGTCAGGGTGACCGCCGTCCGCCCGCCGGGCAGGTACCGGGCGGAGGTCAGGATGACGCCGCCGTGCCGGCACACCGCCCGCCGGGCCCACTGCGATCCGGCCCGGCGTCGGCTGTTCTCGGGGGAGCGATCCAGCCGACGCGAGCCGCCGCCGCGCCCGATGGCGTAGGAGACGTGGTCGCCGAGCACGGCACCGAGCATGGTCACCACGAACACCACCACCAGGTTCGGCTCGCCGCCGGTGGCGAGGACGGTGGCGGTGATGACCGCCGCCTCGGCCGGCACCAGCGGGAGGACCGCGTCGACAGCGGTGAGCCCGAACAGCAGCAGATACACCCACGGCGAGGTGAGCGTGTGCCGGAGCAGGTCGAGCGCGGCCTCCATGGCTACATGCTCGCTGCCGGGCGGAGGCACCGGGCCGGGACGGACGGATCACCGCTAATGGGGCCTTCCACCCGTTGCCACCGTCGACCGGGTGACCGCGCCGCGTCCCGCATGGTTGGCGTCGAGCCGAACCGCCTTGTCCTCGGCGGTGGGCCCGTGGGAGGTGAGCACCACGGGTACGCCCAGCGCCTGCTCGACCGCCGTGGGCCAGTCGACCGGCGACGGAGCGTCGTACACCGGTCTGGCCCGCAGCAGGCGGGTGGTGAGCGCCGCCTGCCGGTCGAGGTCGCCGGGTGGGCCGGGCGCCAGCCCGTCCGGGTCGGTGTAGCGGTGGCAGATCCGCAGGTCGAGACCCTGACCGACGAGATCCAGGTGGGTCAGCGCCAGGCCGTCGACCCCACCGGCGGCCGCCAGGGCGTACGCGTGGGCGACGGCGTCGAAGTGACCGAACCGGAAACGGCCCTGCCACGGGTTCGTCGGATTGTGCGGATCGGTCAACCCGAGCGCCGGATCCTCGGTCACCAGCGGGCCCGGCCCGTGCCGGGTGGTGACCGTGCGCAGCACGCCCAGCCGGGTCGCCGATCCGGCCAGCCCGGCCTCGGCCAGCAGTGCCTCCGCGTTGGCGGCGGTGGTGGTGCTCCACGTGGTGTACGGGTGGAAGCCGTGCCACTCGTCCAGCAGCACCCCCTGCGCGCCCTCGAACACGCAGGTGCCGGCGCGCAGCTCCGCGACGAGCCAGCTCCGGTCCACGATTTCCACCCGCTCGGCGAAGGCCCGGTACGCGGGCAGGCAGTCGGCGACCGGCGGGGCGTCCAGCGGGCCGAGTTCGGCGCTGAGCCGGTCCCGCAGCACGGTCAGCCGGCGGCGCAGCAACTCCGGGCTGCGGCAGTCCGCCACCCGGGGCGCCTGGTCGGGGTGGGCGAGACCGTACGCGACGGCCTCGCCCACCCCCAGCCCGCAGGAACCGTGCCGGTCGGCTCCACGGGCCAGTTCCCGGGCCCGGTTGGCGGCCCGGTGGTAAGGGGTGGCCAGCAGCGCCGCACCGTCCACGGTCAGTCGGTCGAGCGCGTCGGGCACCCCGACGGCGGCGAGGTGGTCCGCCTCGGCGGCCAGGGCCAGCGGGTCCACCACCACGTGCCGGGACAGGTGGGTGCGTACCCCGGGCCGGAAGGTGCCCGCGCCGAACTGGGCGAACGTGTGGTGCCGGCCGTCGCGCAGCACGACGTTGTGTGCCGCCTGCGCACCCCCGTTGAACCGCACCACCGTCCGTACCGGCCGGGTCGCGCAGAGCCAGTCGACGACGGTGCCCTTCCCCGCGTCGCCGTACCCGAGGTCGACCACGATCACGTGCTGGTCGTGCGGCCCCCTCGCCGCCGACCCGCCCGTCGACCACCGACCCGCCACGGCGTCCGCCGGCTCGCCGGTCACCCTGCCGCCCGGGACCACACCCGCCGCCGTCCGGGTCACAGCCGGACCACTCCGCGACCGGTGGTCCGACCGGTCGGCAGCTCCGACACCTCGGCCCGCGAACTTCCGCCCAACCGGGCGAGCGCCTGCGACACCGTGCCGGTGGCGGACGAACCGGCCCGGTCCAGGTCCCGCAGGCCCTGGTCAAGGTCGATCGCCTGCTCGCCGAGACCGACGGTGAGCGCGATGGTCTCGCAGACCGCGGCCAGGTCGTCCAGCTCCAGAGCCTGCTGGCCGAGCAGGTCGCGCCAGAAGTCGAGCACCCGGCGGTTGCCGGAGTAGTGGCTGCCGGCGGGCAGCAGGTAGTAGGTGTCCCAGCGGCGGGTGACCTCGTCGACGATCTGCCGCATCGGCACGTCCTCGCCCAGGTCGTCGCCGATGAGCCGGGCCACCTCGCCCGACTTCACCCGCGGGTACGCCAGTTCGTCGCCGATGACGAACAGGTAGCCGCGCCGGCCCCGCTTCTCCCAGCTGTCGGTGACCGTGTGCCGGGCCATGAAGTACAGCGCCAGCTCGTACGACTCCCGCATCTGGCCGCCGCCGCCACCCTCCAGCACGATCCGACCGAGATCGTCGTCCATCCGGTTGTCGGACTCGAACTGCCCCACCTGCAACGGCACCCGGTCACAGGTGGCGTCGCCGATCGCGCCGAACATGATCTGCGGGTCGCGGGCGTAGCCCTGGCGCAGCAGCAGCCCCAGCAACTGCGGCAGCTTGGCCTGGAGGACGCGGGGCACGTGCCCCATCGAGCCGGTCACGTCGAACAGGACCGCGACGGGGGTCGACCGCGGGTGTTCCGCGCTGTCCCGGCTCTCCCGGACCGCGCCGCGCGGGTCCAGCGCCGGGTGCACCACCCGGGCCCCGCTGTCGCTGTAGGAGAAGGCGCTGGTGCCGGTGGCCCGGCGGTAGCGGTCGGCGGCGTCGTACACATCGGTGGACCATGCTCCGCTGCCCATGGCAGCCTCCTTAGGGGTTGAGGGTGAAGGGGCGGAAGGTGCGCGGCCCGTAGAGGTGGTGCAGCACCTCGTCGAGTTCGCGCAGCAGCAGCCAGGCGTCGTCGGGGCGGGCCCGCAGGAGCCGTTGCCGGCAGCCCCGGGCGAAGTCGAGCAGCTGGCGTGGGGCGTCGCGGTTCAGCAGCCAGGTCATGCAGCGGGTGGCCATGAAGATGTCGGTGCCGGGCCCGCACGGGCCCCGGTCGGGCACCTCGGGCGGGTACCAGGTGTCGTGGTCGGGCACCATCGCCGGCACCCGGCCGCCCGGCACGGTGGAGAAGCACCAGTCGACGAGCACCAGGCCGTGGGCGGCGGGGTCGATCAGCACGTGTGACGGCAGCACCGCACCGTGCACCAGACCCGCGCGGTGGGCCAGGCCGAGGGCGACCAGGAGCCGCCGCCACATCCACGCCACGTCCCGGCCGTCCAGCCCGTCCGGATAGGCGCGCCGCACCTCGACCAGGCTGTGCAGCCCGGGCGCGGTGCCGAGCACGGTGATCCGGCGTTCCGCACCGGTGTCGGCGTCGCGGTGGGTGAAGCTGTCGACCAGCCGGGGGACGTACGGCAGCCAGCGCGGGTCACCCCGTTCGGCGAGCGTGCGCAGGGCCCGTTGCTCGCGCACCATCAGGTCGTTGTCGGCCGCGTCGCGCGGCAACTTGAGCAACCGGTCCGCACCGACGTCGTACAGGTCGGCGAGGTCGCCGGAGTACGCGGGCCGCCCGCACCGGTAACCGTGCAGCACGGTGACCCGCCGGGCCCGCCAGCGGCTGGTGACCCGGAGAAAGGCGGCGGTGGCGGCCGCCCGGATCCCCGGACCGGCCCAGCCGAGCCGGTCCGGGTGCAGGGCGCCGACGAGTTCCCGGTAGCGCCGCTCCGGCGCGTCGCCACCGAACAGTTCGTCGTCGTCACGGGCGGTGGTCACCAGGCGGATCGCCTCGTCGGTGGTCATCGCACCGTCTCCTCGCGTGCCGGGCGCAGCAGCGCCGGGTGCAGCAGCCGGGCGTCGCCGGCCCGGTAGAGCCGGGCCCGCGGGCCGCCCCGGGTGCCGCCGCGTTCGGTGCTGGCACCGGTGCTCTCCACGAAGCCCGGCACCGAGAGCACCTTGCGGTGGAAGTTGCCGGCGTGCAGCTGGTGCCCCCAGACCGTCTCGTAGACGGCCCGCAGCTCCCCGATGGTGAACTCGGTCGCGAGGAAGCGGGTGGCCAGCGGGGTGTATTCCAGTTTGGCGCGCGCCCGTTCCAGCCCGTCGGCGACGATCTGGCCGTGGTCGAAGGCGAGCTGCCGGTTGGTCAGCTCGGCGACCGGCACCCAGACCGCCTCGTCGGCGTCGGTGCCGGCCGTCGCGTCCGGCAGGTCGGGCGCGAAGGCGAGATGGGCGATCGAGACGATCCGCATCCGGGGGTCGCGGTCGGGCGCGCCGTAGGAGGCCAACTGCTCGACGTGGACGCGACGGAGGGGCTCGCCGTCGAGACCGGTCTCCTCGGCCAGCTCTCGCCGGGCGGCGGCCACCAGGTCCTCGTCCGGCCGGACGAAACCGCCGGGAAGGGCCCAGAGGCCGGCGTGCGGCTGCTCGCCCCGGCGAATCAGCAGCAGGTGCAGAGCGCCGTCGCGGATGGTCAGGGCGACGATGTCGACGGTGACTGCGACCGCCGGGTAGGCGTGCGGGTCGTAGGCGGCGAGGAAATCCTGCTCGTTCACGCTCGGTCACTCTCAATCAGAGAACATCTCGACTTGAGAAGAACCTAGCGGAAAAGACAGGGCCGGGCAAGTGCCCGGCCCCGCTCAGCGGATGGTGCCCACCAGGTGTGGGCGACCCCGTCGGTCGTGCAGGCTGAAATCCCAGCCCGAATCGAGCGGGGTGGCGCTGAAGGCCACCACGCCGGGCAGCGGCACCGGCAGCTTGAACGCCACGTCCACCGTGTACGCGTCGGGCAGCCGGCTCTCCAGTGCCGCGAGACACCGGGCCTTGCTCCACATGCCGTGCGCGATCGGTCGGGGGAAGCCGAGCAGCCGCGCGCCCAGCCGCGAGGTGTGGATCGGGTTGTGGTCGCCGGAGACCCGCGCGTAGTCCGTACCCACCCGGGGCGTGACAGGCCAGCGGGCGGTGGCGGCCGGCGGTGGGGTTCGCTCACCCTGGTCGCGCCGCTCACCGCCGTCCGGGGTGCGCTGCCGGCCGAGGTACGTCGAGACGCCGCGCCACACCTCCTCGCCACCGACCGACCCGACGAGTACGACGTCCACCTGCCGCCCCCGGTCGTGCGGACGCAGATTCTCCGCCCAGGTGGTGAAGTCCAGTCGGTCGGTGACGGTGACCGGTCGGCGCACCGTGATCCGGTTGCCGACGTGCACCACTCCGGTCAGCGGGATCGGGAACTCCGGCGCGGTGATCAGACGCAGCGCCAGCGGAAAGCCCATGACGTGCGGAAAGGTCGCGGGCAGCCGGTCGGCGAGGCGGAACCCGCAGACCCGGTCGTAGTCGGCCAGCCGCTCCGGATCCACCGGCACGCCGTTCACCGCCAGTTCCACCGCCGGCACCGTCTCACCGCGCCGCCCACCCAGCCCTGGCAGCGCGTGCAGCAACGCCCGCCGGTACAGCGGCCCGGCCGCCGGCAACCGGGGCAACTCCACCCGGGCCCGCGCCGCCGGATCCCCGCTCGCCGGCGGGCCGGTCGGGACGCCGCCGCTGGTGCCGGTCCGGCGCGTGCCGGCGGACGTCGACGCCGCCGGATCCGCCGTAGGTGAGACGGTCGGCGCGTCGCCACCGCCGGCCGGAGCGTGGCCGGACAGGTCACGGGTCTTCTCCAGGTCCGCGTCGCCGGCCGCGCCGGCGAGCGCGGCGGCCCGGATCTCCGGGGTCAGGATCTCGGTCGGCCCGTCGATCAGCTCACCGACCGACAGGTCGTCGGCCGGCTCGTCACCACGTCTACGCCTGGCCATCACGCCCCCAGCAGGCTCTGGCCGCAGACCCGGACCACGTTGCCGCTGACCGCACCGGAGGCCGGCCAGGCGAGCCAGCCGATGGTCTCGGCGACGTCCACCGGCAACCCGCCCTGCGAGAGGCTGTTCATCCGGCGGCCGGCCTCCCGCAGCACCAGCGGGATCCGGGCGGTCAGCCGGGTCTCGATGAATCCGGGGGCGACCGCGTTGACGCTGATCTGCCGCTCGCGCAACGCCGGGGCGAGCGAGTCGACCAGCCCGACGACCCCGGCCTTGCTGGTGGCGTAGTTGGTCTGGCCCCGGTTGCCGGCGATCCCGGCGATCGAGGAGACACCGATGATCCGCCCGCCGGCCGGGATCAACCCGCGCTCCAGCAGCAGGTCGTTGATCCGTTCCTGGCTGGACAGGTTGACGTCGATGACCTGGTCCCACCGGTCGGCGTCCATCCGGCCGAGGGTCTTGTCCCGGGTGATGCCGGCGTTGTGCACCACCACGTCCACCCGGCCGTGCCGGTTGGCCAGGTGCTCGGCGAGCCGGACCGGTGCGTCGGCGGCGGTCAGGTCGAGCTGCACCGCACTGCCGCCGATCTCGTTGGCCACCGCGGCCAACTCGTCTCCGGCGGCCGGGATGTCCAGTGCCACCACGGTCGCCCCGTCGCGGGCCAGCACCCGGGCCAGCGCCGCACCGATGCCTCGGGCCGCACCGGTGACCAGCACCACCTGCCCGTCGAGTGGGCGGTCCCAGTCGGCCGGAACGGTGGCCTGGCCCGCGCCGACCCGGATCACCTGTCCCGACACGTACGCGGAGCGGCCCGACAGCAGGAACCGCAGGGTCCCCTCAAGGCTGGTCCAGGTCCCCTCGTCGGCGTTGCGCGTGACGTACACCAGCTGTGCGGTGATGCCCCGGCCGAACTCCTTGCCGATGCTGCGGGTCAACCCCTCCAGGGCCCGTTGGGCGGTCGCCTCGCGGGGCGTGCCGCACTCGGCCGGCGGGGTGCCCAGCACGATCACCCGGCCGCTGGGCTGCACCGCCCGGGCCTGCGGGTGGAAGAAGTCGTAGAGCTGGCGCAGCTGTGACGACTCGGTGATGCCGGTAGCGTCGAAGACGAGGGCGGCACTTTCCGGCGTACGACCGGTTGCCGGATCGGGCACGGCGGTGGCCGGGTCGCGCAGCGCGAGCCCGGCGGCGGCCAGGGCCTTGCCGACCGGTTCGGCGAGCCGCCCGCCGGTGGCCGCACCGAGCAGGACCAGCCCGGGCAGAATCGGCTCGCCGGGTGCGTGCCGGCGCAGTCGCGGCGGATCGGGCAGCCCGAGGCGCTTGACCAGCGCCCGCCCGGCCCCCGACTGGACGAAGCTCGCATACCTGTCGGTCATAGGCGTAGCCTACTGGTGAGTAGGGTGTGGGCAACACTTTCGAGGAGGCGGATCGTGCAGAACGTTCGACGGGTCGCGGTCATCGGCGGCAACCGGATCCCCTTCGCCCGCTCCAACTCGCGCTACGCCAGCGCCTCCAACTCCGACATGCTCGGTGCCGCGCTGGACGGGCTGATCGCCCGGTTCGGTCTGGCCGGGCAGCGGGTCGGCGAGGTCGTCGCCGGTGCGGTGCTCAAGCACTCGAAGGACTTCAACCTCACCCGCGAGGTGGTGCTCGGCTCGAAGCTCGACCCGCGCACCCCGGCGTACGACATCCAGCAGGCCTGCGGCACCGGGCTGGAGGCCGTCATCCTGGTCGCCAACAAGATCGCCCTCGGTCAGCTCGACGTCGGCATCGCCGGTGGCGTCGACACCACCTCCGACGCGCCGCTCGCGGTGAACGAGGACATGCGCCGCACCCTGCTCAAGCTCAACTCCGCCCGCACCCTCGGCGAGCGGCTGCGGATCGCGGCGAAGCTGCGCCCGGCCCAGCCGTTCAGGCCGGAGATCCCCCGCAACGCCGAGCCGCGTACCGGCCTGTCCATGGGTGAGCACGCCGCGCAGACCGCGCTGCGCTGGAACGTCGACCGGCAGGCGCAGGACGAGTTGGCGCTGCGGTCGCACCAGCGGCTGGCCGCCGCCTACGACAAGGGCTTCTTCGACGACCTGATGACCCCCTACCTGGGGCTGACCCGCGATGCGAACCTCCGCCCGGACACCACCCTGGAGAAGCTGGGCACGCTGCGGCCGGTCTTCGGCGCCAAGGGGCCGGACGCCGAACGGGCCACCATGACCGCCGGCAACTCCTCGCCGCTGACCGACGGCGCCTCCACCGTCCTGCTGGCCAGCGAGGACTGGGCGCGCGAGCACAACCTGCCCGTGCTGGCCTGGTTCTCCTGGTCCGAGACGGGCGCGGTGGACTTCGTGCACGGCGAGGAGGGGTTGCTGATGGCGCCCGCGTACGCGGTGCCCCGGCTGCTCGACCGGGCCGGGCTCACCCTCCAGGACTTCGACTACTACGAGATCCACGAGGCGTTCGCCTCGCAGGTGCTGGCGACCCTGGCGGCCTGGGAGTCACCGGAGTTCTGCAAGGACCGCCTCGGCCTGGACGCCCCGCTCGGCCCCATCGACACCGACAAGCTGAACGTCAACGGCTCGTCGCTGGCCGCCGGTCACCCGTTCGCCGCCACCGGCGGCCGGATCGTCGCCACCCTGGCCAAACTGCTCGCCGAAAAGGGCACCGGACGCGGCCTCATCTCCATCTGCGCCGCCGGCGGCCAGGGCGTAACCGCCATCCTGGAACGCTGACCCACCGGACGCCGGTCCGTCTGCTCCGGATCGGCCGTCCCGCCGCTGGGTGGTGGGACGGGCGTCGGTGCTCGCCCGCCCAGCAGAGCTGTCGCCTTGTGCTGCTGATGCATTCCGCCCCGGAGGACCCTGCGGACCGCGAGTACTTTCACCTGTTCTTCTCGGTGGCCCGCTGGCGCGGTGAGCCGTTCATCGCAGAGCCCGACAAGTGCAGTGAACTCTGTTGGGTGCAGGCTTCGGCGCTGCCGCCCGACCTGGTCGACTACGTCGGTGATGCCTTGGCGGCCATCACGCGCGAGGAGCCGTTGGCTCTCCGCGGATGGTGACCTGAACACAGATCGGCGGACTACTTGATGCTGCCGACGGGGGCCAACCATCGCATCGGCTGGCCGGTCACGTTCGCGATCTGGTCGAAGTCGCGGTCGTAGTGCAGCAGGGACAGCCCGTGATATTCGGCGGTTGCGGCGATCAGCAGGTCGACTGCTCCGGCTGAGCGGTGGGTGCCCCGGTCGGTCAACTCGCTCTGGATCTCGGCCGCCCGTTCGTAGCCCCGTTCCGACACCGGCACCCAACCGAACACGGTACGGAGCAGCTCCGTCAGTCGGGCGCGGTCGCTGGCCGAGCGGGCGGAGTAGAGGAATTCCAACTCGACCAGCGGGCAGACGGCGAGCAGGCCGGCGACGAGTGGCTGCTCCCAGCGATCCCGTACGGTCGGATCCCGCAGCAGCCGGACGAGCGCGCTGGTGTCGACGAGATATTCGGCGTAGCTCATGGCCGGTAGGTCGTCTTCTCCAACAGCTCGTCGAAATCGCCCGCCTGGGCCCGGTCGCTCAGCTCGGCGAGCGCCCGGGCGCGGCGCAACCGCGCCGCCGCTTCCCGAAGGGCGACGTTGACGGTGTCCTTCTTGGTCTTGGTGCCGAACGCGGCGGCGGCGTCGGCCAGCGCCTCGTCGTCGACGTCCACCAGGATCTTGGTCATCGAGCGCCCCCCTATATACGACTTGCGGAGCCAGTATATCCGGCTGGACCCGCTCGGGTAGCTGAGCCGCGATGACGCGAGAATGGCGGGGTGACGATGATTCCGAACGTGCTTGCCAATCGGTACGCCTCGCCCGAGCTGGTCACTCTCTGGTCGCCGGAGGAGAAGGTCCGGCTGGAACGGCGGCTCTGGCTGGCCGTGCTGCGGGCGCAACGGGATCTGGGTGTGCCGGTGCCGGACGGGGTGGTCGAGGCGTACGAGCGGGTGCTCGACGATGTCGACCTGGCCTCGATCGCGGCGCGGGAGCGGGTCACCCGGCACGACGTGAAGGCCCGGATCGAGGAGTTCAGCGCGCTCGCCGGGCACGAGCACGTGCACAAGGGGATGACCTCCCGGGATCTCACCGAGAACGTCGAGCAGCTCCAGGTGCGCCGCTCGCTGGAGCTGATCCGGGACCGGGTGGTGGCGACGCTGGCCCGGCTCGCCTGGCACGCCCACGAGTACGCCGACGTGGTGATGGCCGGCCGGTCGCACAACGTGGCGGCGCAGGCCACCACGCTGGGCAAGCGCTTCGCGTCGGCCGCCGAGGAGCTGCTGATCACGTACGAGCGGCTGGAGGACCTGATCGTCCGGTACCCGTTGCGGGGGATCAAGGGGCCGGTGGGCACCGCCGCCGACCAGCTGGATCTCTTCGACGGCGACGCGGCGAAGGTGGCCGAGCTGGAGCACCGGGTCGCCGAGCACCTCGGCTTCAGTCGGGTGCTGGGCAGCGTCGGGCAGGTCTACCCGCGCTCGCTCGACTTCGACGTGCTCTCCGCGCTGGCTCAGGTGGCCGCGGCACCGTCGTCGCTGGCCACCACGATCCGGTTGATGGTCGGTCAGGAGCTGGCCACCGAGGGCTTCAAGCCCGGCCAGGTCGGTTCCAGCGCGATGCCGCACAAGATGAACACCCGCTCGTCGGAGCGGGTCAACGGCTTCGCGGTGATCATCCGGGGCTACCTGTCGATGGTCGGCGAGTTGGCCGGTGACCAGTGGAACGAGGGTGACGTCTCCTGCTCGGTGGTGCGCCGGGTGGCCCTGCCGGACGCCTTCTTCGCCGCCGACGGGCTGTTCCAGACGTTCCTGACCGTGCTCGACGAGTTCGGCGCGTACCCGGCGGTGATCAACCGCGAGCTGGAGCGGTTCCTGCCGTTCCTGGCCACCACCAAGATCCTGGTGGCCGCCGTCCGTCGGGGCGTCGGCCGGGAGACCGCCCACGAAGCGATCAAGGAGCACGCGGTCGCGGTCGCCCTGGCCATGCGCGAGCAGGGCACCCCCGACAACGACCTCTTCGACCGCCTGGCCGCCGACCCTCGCCTGGGCCTGTCCCGCCCCGAGATCGACGCCCTGGTGGCCGACCGCGCCGCCTTCGTCGGCGCCACCCCCACCCAGATCCAGGCAGTCACCGCCAGAATCACCAAGATCGTCGAAGCCCACCCCCAAGCCGCCACCTACTCCCCACCCCCCATCCTCTGACTCGGCGCCCCGGGGACATCTCTCGTTGATCATGAAGTTGTTGTCGCGCCACGCCGGACGGGGTGGCAACAACTTCATGATCAACGCGACTGAAGGTGGGTGGGGTCAGTCGCGGGTGGGGGTTTCGGGGGCGGTGCCGAGGGTGGGGGCGCTGGGGGGCTCGGCGATCTTGCCGGGTTCCTCGGCGAAGGCTGGTTCCTGGGCCGTCTCGGCAGCAACCAGGGGCTGGTCGGGGGGCATCACGTCGGGGACCTTGGGGACCACGATGACGGCGGTGCCGTAGGCGCAGATCTCCATCCACATCTCGCCGCAGTCGCGACTGTCGAATCGCATCCCCACCACCGCGTTCGCGCCGAGCCGCCGGGCCTCCTCGCCGAGGCGGGCCACCGAGTCGGTACGCCAGCGGGTGAGGTTGTCCGGCGCCATCGGGTCGTACGCGCCACCGCGCAGGTTCTTCACCCCTTCGCGGTACGGGTTACGGGTCCTGGCCATGGAGGAGACCACCTCGCCGAGGATCTGGCGGATCTCGTAGCCGGGAAGTTGATCCGTCGTCACGACCAGCACGATTCCGATGCTGGCAGGCCCGGGTGCGGCACATCGTGAGCCTTGTTCACCTGCTCGGATGCTGAAAAACCGCGCGGCGCGGACGGCAGGCGCAGGGCCCACCATCCGCGCCGCCACGGGCGCTAACGCGTCAGACGCCGGAAACGGACCGGATCCAGGCACGGTTGTACGCGACGCTGCCGTAGTTCTGGATGCTCTGGCCGTCGGCGGTGGAGGCCACGCCGACCTGCTGGCCGTTGTAGAACTGCGGTCCGCCCGAGTCGCCACGCCAGGCGTTGCCGTTGATCCGGGTGCTCCGGATCGCCTGCCCGCCGTACGCGTCACTCACGTTCGTGCTGGTGACCCGGACGCTCGCGGTCTTGAGCTGGCTCGACGCCGAGCAGCCGCTGTAGCAGGTCATGCCCCAGCCGTAGATCGAGTTGGTCGAGTTGACCGGCGGGTTGCTCGAGGCCAGCGTGACGTAGCTGGTGCTCACCGAGCTGGACAGGCGCATCAGGGCCAGGTCGTACCGGCCGTAGGTGGCGCTTACCGTGCGGGTGACACCACCGGAGGAGCGGTAGACGCTGCCCACCCGGACCGACATCGAGCCGCCGAGGCAGTGCCGTGCGGTGAGGACCCACTGCGGGGCGATGATCGTGCCGGAGCAGGTGAACGAGCCGTTGCTGAAGACCGCGGCGGCCCACGGCGCCGAGGAGACGGTGCCGCCGCCGATGATGAGGGGAGCGACGGGTGAGGCGACGGCGCCTGAACTGGCGCCCATCACCGCGGCCATGGCGGTGGCGAGGACCGCGAGCAGGGATCGGATGCGCATGGGACTCCTTCGGGGTTCCCAGGACCCGGGTTCACCGGGCCGGCCTGCGGTGACGGACGGGGGTGAGCCGCCACCGCGACGTCGTTACATCGACGTCTGACGATGTACCGTAGGGCTCGGTGAGGTGTTTCACAAGAGGTTCATTGAAACAGGGTGATGTAACAGCTCGATTTCCCGGCGCCAGGCCACTCGCGACCCGTCGGGCGCTGGCAACGAAGCCGTATCGGGATCGCAACGAACCCGTATCGGTCCCGATCGGTCCGTGCGGGCGGGGTCGAGCGGCGCTCCAGCGGCCTCCGGCCGGTGCGTCCGGCGCGGCATCTGCCAGGTAGGCTGGCTGCGCTCGCCCGTTGTGGGTCGGCACCCAACTGCGTACACAGTCAGGAGTGCCCAGTGCCTCGCGTCGTCGTCGACGTCATGCTCAAGCCCGAGATCCTCGATCCTCAGGGCCAGGCCGTCGCAAACGCGCTGCCCCGGCTCGGCGTCAACGACGTCGCCTCGGTACGGATCGGCAGGCGGATCGAGATCGACTTTACCGGTGAACCGGACCTGGACCGGGCCCGGGAGATCGCCGACAAGCTGCTCGCCAACCCGGTCATCGAGGACTTCACGGTCCGCGTGGTCGAGACCGACGAGCCCGCGGAAGCCCGACCGTGACCGCCCGGATCGGCGTGGTGACGTTCCCCGGCTCGCTCGACGACGGGGACGCCGCCCGGGCCGTACGGATCGCCGGCGCCGAACCGGTCCGTCTCTGGCACGGCGAGGCGGAGCTGCACGGGGTGGACGCGGTCGTCCTGCCGGGCGGCTTCTCCTACGGTGACTACCTGCGCTGCGGCGCCATCGCCCGGTTCGCGCCGGTGATGGAGAAGATCATCGACGCCGCCGGCGGCGGCCTGCCCGTGCTGGGCATCTGCAACGGCTTCCAGATCCTCTGCGAGGCGCACCTGCTGCCCGGGGCGCTCACCCGCAACCAGCACCTGCACTTCCGCAACCGCGACCAGATCCTGCGCATCGAGGCGACCGCCACCGCCTGGACGAACACGTTCCAGCCGGGCCAGGAGGTGTTGATCCCGGTCAAGAACGGCGAGGGTTGCTACGTGGCCGACCCGGCGACGTTGGACCAGCTGGAGGCCGAGGGCCGGGTCGTCGCCCGTTACGTCGGCGGCAACCCCAACGGATCGCAGCGCGACATCGCCGCGATCACCAACCAGGCCGGCAACGTGGTCGGCATCATGCCGCATCCCGAGCACGCGGTGGAGGCCCTCACCGGCCCCTCCCTCGACGGTCTCGGCTTCTTCACCTCGGTGCTCAAGCACCTGGTGGGGGCGCCGGCGTGACCGTGCGCGGCGGGATCATCGGTCGGCTCACCCGCCCGTCGGGCGGCGAGCGCAACAAGGAGACGTCATGACCACGCACCCGGACCCGGTGCGGGAGAACCCGGAGGCGGTCCCGGCGCAGCCGGCCGCTCCGGCCCGGCACGCCGCCGTCCCGGCGGCCACCGACTGGGCGGACGGGGTGGACACCGTGCCGCGCGCCGCGGGCACCCCGGAGGAGCTTCAGCCGTACGCCGAGCTGGGGCTCGCCGACGACGAGTACGACCGCATCCGGCACATCCTGGGTCGCCGGCCGACCCAGTCCGAGCTGGCGATGTACTCGATCATGTGGAGCGAGCACTGCTCCTACAAGTCCAGCAAGGTGCATCTGCGGCAGTTCGGCGAGAAGGCCCCGCCGAGCGACCGGATGCTCGCCGGCATCGGGGAGAACGCCGGGGTCGTGCGGATCTCCGACGAACTCGCGGTGACCTTCAAGGTCGAGTCGCACAACCACCCGAGCTTCGTCGAGCCGTACCAGGGCGCGGCGACCGGTGTCGGCGGCATCGTCCGCGACATCCTGGCGATGGGCGCCCGTCCGGTGGCGGTGATGGACCCGCTGCGGTTCGGCGCCGCGGACCACCCCGACACCGCCCGGGTGCTCCCCGGCGTGGTCGCCGGGGTCGGCGGCTACGGCAACTGCCTCGGTCTGCCCAACATCGGTGGCGAAGTGGTCTTCGACCCCTGCTATCAGGGCAACCCCCTGGTCAACGCGCTCTGCCTGGGCGTGCTGCCGGTCGACCGACTGCAGAAGAAGGAAGCCACAGGTCCCGGCAACGTGGTGGTGCTGATGGGCGCCAAGACCGGCCGGGACGGCATCGGCGGCGTCTCGGTGCTGGCCAGCGCCACCTTCACCGAAGGCAGCGAGCAGCGTCGCCCGTCCGTGCAGGTGGGCGACCCGTTCATGGAGAAGCTGCTGATCGAGGCGTGCCTGGAGCTGTACGACGCCGAACTGGTCGTCGGTATCCAGGACCTCGGCGGTGCCGGCCTGACCTGCGCCCTGACCGAGACGGCCGCCTCCGCCGGCACCGGCATGCGGGTATGGCTGGAGCGGGTGCCGCTGCGCGAGCCGTCGATGGAGCCGCATGAGATCCTGGCCAGCGAGTCCCAGGAGCGGATGCTGCTGGTCGTCGCGCCGGAGAAGCTGGAGACGGTGCTCAAGACCGCCGAGAAGTGGGGCGTCTGGGCCACCGCGATCGGCGAGGTCACCGCCCCCGAGCCGGACGGTTCGCCGGGCCGGCTGCACATCACCTGGCGGGACCACCTGGTGGTGGACGTGCCGCCGGGCTCGCTCGTGGACGACGGGCCGGTCTACGCCCGGCCGATGCGCGAGCCGGCGGACCTGATCCTGCTCCAGGCCGACCGGGCCGAGACGCTGCCCCGGCCGGGCGACCCGGACACGCTGCGCGAGACCGTGCTGCGGATGATCGCCTCGCCCAACCTCTGCGACAAGACCTGGGTCACCGAGCAGTACGACCGCTACGTGCTGGGCAACACCGTGCTCGCCCAGCCGGAGGACTCGGGTGTGATCCGCATCGACGAGCGCACCGGGCTGGGCGTGGCGCTGTCCGTGGACGGCAACGGCCGGTACGCCCGGCTCGACCCGTATCAGGGTGCCAAGTTGGCGTTGGCCGAGGCGTACCGGAACGTGGCGGTGACCGGCGCCACGCCGATCGCGGTCACCGACTGCCTGAACTTCGGCTCGCCCGAGGACCCGGGCGTGATGTGGCAGTTCGCCGAGGCCGTCCGCGGCCTGACCGACGGCTGCGCCGAGCTGGGCATCCCGGTGACCGGCGGCAACGTCAGCTTCTACAACCAGACCGGGGCGGCGGCCATCCACCCGACGCCGGTCGTCGGCGTGCTCGGCGTGCTGGAGAACGTGGCCGACCGGGTGGCGTCGGGCTTCGTCCCGCGCGCCGGTGCCGACCACGACCAGCTCTTCCTGCTCGGTGAGACGCACGTGGAACTCTCCGGCTCGGAGTGGGCCTGGGTCGTCCACCAGCACCTCGGCGGCGTACCCCCGCACGTCGACCTGGACCGCGAGAAGCAGCTCGCCGGCCTGCTGGCCGACGCGGCCCGGGTCGGTCACCTCAGCTCCGCGCACGACCTCTCCGACGGTGGTCTCGCGCAGAGCCTGGTGGAGTCCTGCCTGCGCCACGGCGTCGGGGCCCGGATCGCGGTGCCGGAGCGTTTCGAGGGCACCTCGATGCCGTTCGTCTTCCTGTTCAGCGAGTCGGCCGGCCGGGTGCTCGTCTCGGTGCCGCGCGGACACGAGAAGGCGTTCACCGCGCTCTGCGGTGAGCACGGCGTGCCGTGGGAGCTGATCGGCGTCACCGACCCGACCGCCGACGCGCTGGAGGTGCACGGCCAGTTCCGGATCAGCCTGGACGAGCTGCGCGAGGCGTACACCGGCACCCTGCCGGCGCTGTTCGGCGGCGTGCAGCCGTTCGAGGTGACCGCACCGGCAGTCGCCGAGGTCGTCATCGACGCGCCGGCCGGCGGGGTCGACCAGGACGCGGCGGCGCAGGCCGAAGCACCCGGCGCGACGACCGCTGCTGAGCCGGCCTCGGAGCCGGCCACCAGCCGGCAGCAGGCCGAGCAGACCGACGGCGAGGCTCAGTCCGCACCGGCGTCGGCCGGAACCGCGCCGTCGGTGGACCCGACCGAGGAGGCGGCCGACCGGCCGGCCGAGCGGGCCACCCCGCCGGTGCGTACCGGTCGCGTCGCGGCGCCGTCGGCCGAGGCCGCCGGTCCGGCCGACTCGGCGGGCAGCCACGAGGCATCCGGGGCGGACGCTCCGCAGCACGGTGACACCGAGCAGCCCCCCGCGCCCGACGAGCGCTGAGGCGCTGGCCGCGGCCGTTTCCGCCCAACCGGGATCGGGGGTCCGGTTCGACTGGGGCCTGGCGGGTGCGGCCGAACTCGGCCGGGTCTGCGCCGCACTGGTGGTGGTGGACGTGTTGTCGTTCACCACCACCGTCGAGGTGGCGGTGGGTCGGGGGATGCGCGTGCATCCGTTTCCCTGGGGTGAGCAGGCCGCCGCGTACGCGCGCCGGGTCGGCGCGGTCGCCGCGACCGGCCGCCGGCAGGTCACCCGTGACCATCCGTGGTCGCTGTCCCCGGCCGCGCTGAGTCGGGCTCCGGTGGTGACCGACCTGGTGCTGCCGTCGCCGAACGGTTCGGCGATCAGCGCCGCCGCCAGCGCCACCGGGCTGCCGGTGGTCGCGGCCAACCTGCGCAACGCCCGCGCCGTCGGGCGATGGCTGACCAGCCGGGGGTACGGCTCGACTGCCGCCCCGGTCGGCGTGGTGGCCGCCGGTGAACGGTGGCCGGACGGCTCGTTGCGCCCGTCGGTGGAGGACCAGCTGGGCGCGGCCAGCGTGCTGGACGCCCTCTCCGGGGCGCCCGGCGGGCTCTCGGTGGAGGCGGCCACGGCACTTGCCGCGTTGGCCAGCATCCCCGACATACCGGCGGCGGTCCGCGGCTGTGTCTCCGGCCGAGAGCTGATCGAGGGCGGCTTCGCCGAGGATGTCGAGATCGCGCTGCGCCTCGGCACCTCCGACGTCATCCCACTGCTGCGTCAGGGCGTCTTCTCCGCTGCCTGACCGCCCGCGGTGCCTGGCGTCGGCCGGACCGTCAGCCCGCACCCGCCGTCGCGTGGGCGACGATGAGTAGCGCGAACCGCATGTCACTCAGACATGAATCTTTCTGAGTGACATGCGGTCGTTCGGTCCAGTGTGGTTCGACGGGCCGGCACGTCAGCTAGTCGTCGAGCCAGTCCAG
Organism: Verrucosispora sp. WMMC514; assembly: GCF_027497295.1. NCBI lineage: Bacteria > Bacillati > Actinomycetota > Actinomycetes > Micromonosporales > Micromonosporaceae > Micromonospora > Verrucosispora sp. WMMC514. The sequence goes on from NZ_CP114906.1 coordinate 2,812,098, forward strand.
GCGGCGACCGCCACGGTCCTGGGGTGTGCCCTCCGGCCGGCCGCGGCCGGCCTGTGCCGGGTCGCCGTAGCCGCCTTGGCCGTAGCCACCCTGGTCATAGCCTTCGTCGTAACCACCGCGTTGGCGTGGGGGCTCCTGGCCGTACCCGCCGCCGCCCTGGCCGCCGCCGTAACCACCCTGGTCGTACCCACCACGTGACGGCGCGTCCTGGCCGTATGCGCCGCCGTAGCCACCCTGGTCGTAAGCGTTGTCGTAGCTGGTGTTGTCGTAGCCACCGCGTTGGTGCCCGGCGTCCTGGCCGTAGCTCCCGGCCGGCTGGTCGTACCCACCATTCGGCGACGCGCCGTAGCCGCCACCGGACTGGCCCGGAGCGTAGCCCCGGTTCGGGTCGGCCTGGCCGTAGCCGCCACCCGACTCACCCTCGCCGTAGCCGCGAGTCGCGTCGCTCTGGCCGTATCCGCCCGGCTCGCCGTGCCGGTAACCCCGCGTCGGGTCGCTCTGACCGTACCCGCCGGTGGGCTCGTTGCGGCCGTAGTCGCCGCCGGCCTCGCTCCGCCCGTAACCGCCCGGCTCGGACTGGCCGTAGCCCGGGCCGCCGGCGTCCGGCTGGTACATCCCGGTGGCGTACGGGTCGGCGGGGGCCGGGTAGGCCGTCTCCTCGCCCTGGTAGCGGCCGGTCGGCTCGTCGTACCGCTCGCCGTAGCCGCCACCCGCCGGGGGGTAGTCCGGGCCGGCGTTGCCGGCACCGTAGTCGCGGCTGCCGTAGCCGCCGCCCGCCGCCGGCCCGTTGCCGTAGCCGCCACCGGAGGAGGGGGCGTTGCCGTAGCCACTGCCGGAGGACGGAGCGTTGCCGTAGCCGCCACCGGAGGACGGGGCGTTGCCGTAGCCACTGCCGGACGAGGGAGCGTTGCCGTAGCCCGCGGCGCCGTAACCGCCCGGCTCGTCGCCGTAGCCGCCGCCACCGGACCAGCCACCCGGTCCGCTCGCGGCGCCGTAGGGCTGCGGCGGTGCGCCGTAGGGGTCCGGCGGGACGTCGTCGACCACCGGCTGGTGCATCATCGTCGGCGCGTTGGCCAACCCGGGGCCGCCGACCATCGTCGGGTCCGGTGCGGCACCGACCCGGTTCACCACCCGGGTCTGGTCGTCCGCGCCGGCGAACGAGCCACGGGCGGCCGGGACCGCGCCGGCCGGAGCACCGGCGGGCACGTCACCGTCCGGCTCGCCGTCCTCGTTCTCCTTGCGCTTCATCCACAGCAGCACGATCGTGCCGACACCGACGGCCACGAAGAGACCACCCAGCAGGATGAGCAGCCAGTTGCCGAAGCCACCGGAGTCCTCGTTGGAGGCCGGGGCCTGGGCGGCGGCGCTCTCGCCAGCGGTCTCCTCGTCCTCGCCGAGTTCGTCCTCGAACGGATCCTCGGTCGGCACCGCCGACTCGCTGGCCGACGGGCTGGCGCTCGGGCTCTCCGAGGCCGCCGCGATCGGCAGGGTGATCCGCCGTCCGGTGATGCTCTGCCCGGCGTTGGCGGTGAAGCTCGCCACGGCGTTCTTGTTCTCGGCGCTCGCGCCGATGTCGATCCGCCCGGGCGCGATCGGGTTGTCGCTGCTGCCGGTGAACCGGAAGTTGCCGTCGCCGTTGGTGGTGGTGTCCCGCTGCTTCCCGGCGCTGTCCTTGAGCAGGACGTACGCGTTCGGCACCGCCTCGCCGCCCTGGTTGACGACCTTGCCGGAGATCGACCGCACCGTCTGCGGCGCCTGCGTCGTCGGCGGTGGGTTGGGGCCCCGCACCGTCATGTCCCGCTCGTCACTGCCCTGGTCACCGCCGGCCTGGGCGGACACCCGCACCTTGCCGGAGCGCTCCTGACCAGCGGCCACATCACCCGCGACCAGGTTCACCGTGATCGGGTCTGACGTTCCCTGACCCGGAATCAGCTGGGCCGGAATGTTGCAGCTGCCCTGGCAGCTCAGACCATTGAAGGTGCTGACGGTGATCCTGAACGGCGTCGGTGCATCGTTGTTGTTCTTGACGGTGAACGTCATCGACGTTTGCTGGCCGGACTGGAGGGTACCGTTCGGCAGGTTCGTGATCTGGACGTCCGGGTCGTCGGCGAAGGCGGGTGTGGCTGGGACGGCGAGCAGGGCACCGATCATCAGCGCCACGACCACACCGGCCCGCTTGTGCCAGGCTCGTCGGTGTGTTGACACGTCCACCGCCTTCCGGACTGACCTCCCCTGGCCGGCGGGTGCCGGGCGGGGGAACATCACGGTACGAATACGCCGTCGGCAACTATGCCTTGTCCGGCCGGATCGGCGCGACCCAGGGCCAGCGTGACGGCCGGCGCGGTCACGCCGTATCGTCCCGTCGTGTCCTCTCCGTACATTAAGTCCGCCTCGGTAGCGGCGGCACTGTCGGCGCTCGATGAGGGGCGTGCACCCGAACGGTCGGTGCTCCGCGAGGCGGTCAGGGCCCTGTTGACCCTCCTCGCGGACCGCGCCCCCGGCCGATCGGTGGAGGTGCGAGTCCCACCTTACGGTGCAGTTCAGTGCGTTCCGGGGCCGCGACACACCCGCGGTACTCCGCCGAACACGGTGGAGATGGATCCGGAAACCTGGCTCGGTCTGGCCGCGGGGCGACTCGACTGGGCGCGGGCGGTCACGGAGGGTCGCGTAAAGGCGAGTGGCGCTCGCGCGGACCTGTCCGCCTATCTGCCCCTCGAACTGCGGTGACAGCCGAGATCGGATGACACAGAGCGCCGATAATGTGACTGTATGTGGCGACATGGATTCGCGTACACTGTCAGGCGACGACAGTGTGGTCCCCGGCCGAGAGGTGCGGAGCAACCCCCGTGGTTCCGCCAGGCCAGTCCAGACCAGCAAGAGGGAGCGGCAGGTGCCCCGAGGCGACGGCCGGCTGAGCCACGACCTTGATCCCCAGCGACCCGGCCCCCAGGACGCGTGTGGTGTCTTCGGCGTCTGGGCCCCGGGGGAGGAGGTCGCCAACCTGACCTACTTCGGGCTGTACGCGTTGCAGCACCGGGGGCAGGAGGCGGCCGGCATAGCGGTCAGCGACGGCTCCGGCGTGGTGGTCTACAAGGATCTCGGCCTGGTGGCCCAGGTCTTCGACGAGCCGACGCTGGCCAGCCTGCGCGGGCACGTCGCGATCGGGCACGCCCGTTACTCCACCACCGGCGCGTCGACCTGGGAGAACGCCCAGCCGACCATCCGGGCGACCAGTTCGGGCACCACCATCGCGCTGGCGCACAACGGAAACCTGGTCAACACGGCCGAGTTGCAGCGTGAGGTGGCCGAGCGCGGCCTGGGCACCGACGGTTCGACGAACGACACCTCGTTGGTCACCATGCTGCTGGCCAGCCGGCCGGATCTCTCTGTCGAGGCGGCCGCGCTTGAGGTGCTGCCGCGACTGCGCGGCGCGTTCAGCTTCGTCTTCATGGACGAGTCGACCCTCTACGCCGCGCGCGACCCGCACGGCGTGCGTCCGCTGGTGCTGGGCCGACTCGAACGCGGCTGGGTGGTGGCCAGCGAGACCGCCGCGCTGGACATCGTCGGTGCCAGCGTGGTCCGCGAGGTCGAGCCGGGCGAGCTGATCGCGATCGACGCGGAGGGGCTGCGGTCCACCAGGTTCGCCGCACCCGAGCCCAAGGGCTGCCTCTTCGAGTACGTCTACATCGCCCGCCCGGACGCCACCATCGCCGGCCGCAACGTGCACGCCGCCCGGGTGCAGATCGGGCGGCAACTGGCCAAGGAACACCCGGTCGACGCCGACCTGGTGATCCCGGTGCCCGAGTCGGGCACGCCGGCGGCGATCGGTTACGCCGAGGCGTCGGGCATCACCTACGGTGCCGGCCTGGTGAAGAACCCCTACGTCGGCCGTACCTTCATCCAGCCGTCGCAGACGCTGCGCCAGCTCGGCATCCGGCTCAAACTCAACCCCCTGCGCGAGAACGTGCGGGGCAAGCGTCTGGTCGTGGTCGACGACTCCATCGTCCGCGGCAACACCCAGCGCGCGATCGTGCGGATGCTGCGCGAGGCCGGCGCGGTCGAGGTGCACGTACGCATCTCCTCGCCGCCGGTCTCCTGGCCGTGCTTCTACGGCATCGACTTCGCCACCCGCGCCGAACTGCTCGCCAACGGCCTCGACAACGACGGCATCCGGCGCTCGATCGGCGCGGACACGCTGGGCTACGTCTCGTTGTCCGGCCTGATCGCCGCGACCGAGCAGCCGAAGACCCGACTCTGCCGCGCCTGCTTCGACGGGGAGTACCCGATCGAGCTGCCGGTCGGCAACCTGATCGGCAAGCACGTGCTCGAAGGGATCGGCCGCCGGGTCGCCAACCACTCGGCCGACGAGATCGGATCCGCCGAGCAACTCGTCCCGCAACTCGACAGCTTCGGCGACCTCAAACCGTCGGCGACCACAAACCGCCCGTAGCACCACCCGGCTGCGGCGCCGGTCACCGTCGACGCGACAGCCGAGAACCACTAAGGGGAGAACCGTGACGCACGTGTCCGAGCGCAGCGGCGCAGGAAGCAGCCCGAGCGGCGCTGGCGGGGACCGTCAGCCCTGGACGGCCGGCTCCGGCCGGCCGGCGCGCAAACGCGCGGTCTCGTACGCGGACGCCGGCGTGTCCATCGAGGCGGGTGACCGTGCCGTGGAGCTGCTCAAGTCGAAGGTGAAGCAGACCCGCCGGCCGGAGGTGATGGGTGACCTCGGCGGTTTCGCCGGCCTGTTCCGGCTGGACACCACGAAGTACAAGCACCCGATCCTGGCCTCCTCCACCGACGGCGTCGGCACCAAGCTGGTGATCGCCCAGCAGATGGACATCCACGACACGGTCGGCATCGACCTCGTCGCGATGGTCGTCGACGACCTGGTCGCCTGCGGTGCGGAGCCGCTGTTCCTGCTCGACTACATCGCCACCGGCGAGGTCGTGCCGGACAAGGTCGCCGAGATCGGCGCCGGCATCGCCGACGGCTGCCGGTACGCGGGCTGCGCGCTGCTGGGTGGCGAGACCGCCGAGCACCCGGGTGTGCTGCGCCCCGACGAGTACGACATCTCCGCCACCGGTGTCGGCGTGGTGGAGGAGAGCGAGATCCTCAGCTCCGAGCGGGTCGAGGTGGGCGACGTGGTGATCGCCATGCGATCGTCGGGCCTGCACTCGAACGGTTACTCCCTGGTCCGGCACGTACTGCTCGGCGCCGGCCGGATGCGACTGGACGTGGTGATCGACGACTTCGGTCGCCAGCGCACCCTCGGCGAGGAACTGCTCACCCCCACCAAGATCTACGCGCAGGACTGCCTCAAGCTGATCGCCGAGGCCGAGGTACGGGCGCTGGCCCACGTCACCGGCGGTGGCATCCCCGGCAACCTGGTGCGGATCCTGCCGGAACACGTGGACGCCGTGGTCAACCGGTCGACGTGGAAGCCGCAGCCGGTCTTCGACCTGGTCCAGTCCAAGGGCCGGATCGAGGACCCGGAGATGGAGGCGACCTTCAACATGGGCGTCGGCATGTTCGCCATCGTGTCGGCGGAGGACGCCGACCGGGCGCTGGCCACGCTCACCGGGCGCGGCGTCGACGCCTGGCAGGTCGGCGAGATCATCGAGGGCACCGGTGAGGTGCGGATGGTCGGGCAGCACACCCGAGGATGATGACTTTGCGCTGATCGTCCGACCACCTGATCAGGGCTTCACCCGAGTGGCCGTCGCCGCCTAGCCTGAAGGGCACCCTCGAGAGCTGCGGGGCGCGCCCAGGCCGGGTCGCGCCCGGCAGCCCAAGACCGCTACGGAGGAGGGCGATGGCTGCGCGGGGACGGTCATTGGGCGGGATGCGGGGCCTGGCCACCGTCCCGTCGTACGTCGTGATGCAGCCCACCACCCTCTGCAATCTCGACTGCGCGTACTGCTACCTGCCGTTTCGGGCGGCGGACCGGCAGATGCCGGTGGCGGTGGCCGAGGCGGTGGCCGCCTCGGTGAACCGCTGGGCGGCCACCGACCGGTTCTCGGTGGTGTGGCACGGCGGGGAGCCGCTGGCCGCCGGCCGGGAGCGGCTGGCGGCGCTGATGGCGCCCTTCGGGCCCGAGGTGGAGCACCACGTCCAGACCAACGCCACCCTGATCGACGACGCCTGGTGCGAGTTCTTCGCCCGGCACCGGATGCGGGTGAGCGTGAGCGTGGACGGGCCACGGGAACGCAACGGTGAGCGGGTCACCCGGGCGGGCCGGCCGGCGTACGACCGGATCGTCCGCGGGGTGGCCGCGTTGCGTCGGCACGGGCTGCCGTTCTCGGCGCTCGCGGTGGTCAACGACCCGTCCCCCGGCCGGGCCACCGAGCTGTACGACTACTTCCTCGATCTCGGTTGTGAGGTGCTCGGCGTCAACATCGAGGAGACCGAGGGCGTCAACACCCGGGACAACGCCCATGCCGCCCCGGTCGTGACCGGGTTCTGGGCCGAGCTGGTCTCGGCCTGGCGTCGGGATCCCCGGATCCACCTGCGGGAGGTGGAGTGGTCGTTGCGGTACGCCGCGGCGGTGCTGGACGGTACGGCGGACGACCTGCTGCCCGGCAGGCTCGACCCGATACCGACGGTGGCGTACGACGGCTCGGTCGTGGTGCTCTCGCCCGAGCTGGCCGGCTTCACCGATCCGCGCTACGGCGACTTCTCCAGCGGAAGCGTGCTCACCACCCCGTTGCACACCATCCTGGCCGCCGCGGCGCGCACGGCCTGGGTCGGTGAGTTCATCGACGGCGTGGAGGCGTGCCGCTCCGCCTGCCCGTACTTCGGTTTCTGTGGCGGAGGCCACGCGGCGAACCGCTACTTCGAGCTGGGGCGTTTTGACGGTACGGAGACCGAGCACTGCCGCAACAGCAAGATCCGCCTACTGGAGGGAGTGTTGGAGCATGCCCGAGACCACCAGTCACCGGCAGCCTGAGACCGCGACGGGAGACGAACCCGACCGGGTCGCCGACCGGGTGCGGGCGGTCGCTGCCGGACTCAACGCCCTGCTCCACGAGGCCGAGGTCGCGCGTCGACTACGGGCGGAGGTGGCCGGTGGCGACGGAGCCAGTGCGGTCTGCGCCTGGAACCACTTCGAGAACATCCCGACGTTCTACAACTGGAACAACCGTCCCCGCTGACCCGTCCGTGCCGAGGGCCCGTCACGCGCCGGAGCGTAGTTCCGGCCGTGGTGGGCCCTCGGCTCGTCGGGTGCTGCACGCCGCCGCGTAGCGGGCACATGCGTGAGCACGCGGGGAGTCACCGCGTGCTCAGATGTGACCGGGGGTCAGCGGGTCGGACGGACCCAGTTGTCCGGGTCGTCGTCGGAGTGGTCCTCGTCATCGTCGACGTACTCTTTGTAGTCGTCGTCGAAGTTGCGGTCCGACTTGCCGCTGCCGCCGAGTTCTCGCTGCAAGGCGGCGAGGTCGGTGTTCGGGGAGTGGTACTTCAGCTCCCGGGCCACCTTTGTCTGCTTGGCCTTAGCACGGCCGCGCCCCATGGCTCGACCCCCTCGCACAGAATGCGGGGCAGCCCGAAGGCGGGCCCCGATGACGTCAGGCATCTCTCGTGGCTCTTACGGTACATGGGGATGCCACCGTTCGGCACCTCGGGTTACCTACGACCGCGACCGCGCGTTGCGGTCATCAGGACGTCACCCAGTGTACCCGGTAAGGAGCGATGCTGGGATCGGTCGTGACATGAGGCAAATCTCCACGAACACGTCGTATGTTCAGATTAGCCCGACCGGGGTGTCGAGGGCGGGACCATCGGGCCCCGCCCCGACGACGCGTCGTCAGCGCAGGTGAATCGCGCGCAGCCGGCCGATCTCGGCCATCCGCCGCTCGGCCAGCCGGTCCGCCGCCACGGCCGGCGGCACGCCGTCGGTGTCGGCCAGGCGGAGGATCTCCCGCGTGGTGTCGTAGATCCGGGTGGCGCGCAACTTGGCCCGCTCGAAGTCGAAGCCCTCGATCTCGTCCGCGACCTGGATCACACCGCCGGCGTTCACCACGTAGTCGGGCGCGTAGAGGATGCCCCGGTCGGCGAGCAGCTTCTCCACGCCGGAGTGGGCGAGCTGGTTGTTGGCCGCCCCGGCGACCACCTTGGCCCGCAGCGCCGCCACCGTGTCGTCGTCCAGCGCGCCGCCGAGGGCGCACGGGGCGTACACGTCGATGTCGGCGGCGACCAGGGTGGAAGCGTCGTCGACGAGGTGGACCTCGGGGTGGGTGGTACGCGCCCAGTCCAGGGCGCGCGGGTTCACGTCGGTGGCGACCACCTCGGCCCCGTCCTCCGACAGGTGACCGACGAGGTACTTGCCGACCTTGCCCAGCCCGGCGACGCCGACCCGCCGACCGCGCAGCGTCGGCACGCCCCAGACGTGCTCGGCCGCCGCCCGCATGCCCTGGAAGACACCCCAGGCGGTGAGGATCGAGGAGTCGCCCGCCCCGCCGTGCTCGACGCTGCGGCCGGTGACGTACCGGGTCTCCCGGGCGATCACGTCCATGTCCGGCACGTAGGTGCCGACGTCGCAGGCGGTGTAGTAACGACCACCGAGGGACTCCACGAAGCGGCCGTAGGCGCGCAGCAGCGCCTCGCTCTTGATCTGCTCGGGGTCGCCCCAGATGACCGCCTTGCCGCCGCCCAGGTCCAGGCCGGCGAGGGCGTTCTTGTACGCCATGCCGCGGGAGAGGTCGAGCACGTCGGCGAGCGCGGCCTCTTCGCTGTCGTACGGGTAGAACCGGGTGCCGCCGAGCGCGGGACCCAGCGCGGTGGAGTAGATGCCGATGATCGCCTTCAGGCCGGTCTGCTTGTCCTGGCAGAACACGACCTGTTCGTGACCCGTGGACTCCGGGTCGTCCGTGGTGGCGAATACGCCCATGACTGGCTCCTGTGTCGGCGGGCGCCCTCGTGAGGCGCGGACCTGGTCAACCCGGCGGGGATGCTGCCGGTGCTGCGAGCCTAGTATCGGCGGGCGTCGCGCCGTACCCCAGTGGTCGCCGTCCCGCCCCTCGGGCGGTCCGTCCCGGCCCCGCCTCCGCGCCGCGGACGAGGCGGCGCGCAGTGCTTTGCCCGGGTTGCTCCTGCCGGCGCGTCAGGTCGCCCGGTGACGCCGAGCAACGCTCGGCTTGCCGTTCGTGGGAGGATCGCGCCGTGCCGTCGCTCTTCGCTTCATACCTGCGCGTGTACGAGCCGCTGACCGCCTTCGACCGGGACCGCCAGTCCTACTGGCGGCGCTACGTCGAGCAGGGGCGGGCCGTGGCGCCGGTCGAGGGGCCCGGCCGGCAGCGGACCTCGGTCATCGAGGCGCTCGGTGCCGGGTGGACGCGGCTGCCGGATCTGCCGGACGAGGCGTACGTGCTGGAGACCGACGAGACGCTGCTGGTGTGCCCGTGGAACCTGCGGATCCGGGTGGCCGAGGCGGCGTTGAGCGCGCGGGACGGCGTGCCGCCGGTGCTGGCCGACGCCTTCGTGCCGCCGGTGCTGGCCGGGCAGGCCAAGGCGGTGGTGGAGGACTGGCGCAGCGGCGCCCGGGTGCTCGAGCACGGCGTTCCGCGGGTGCACGAACAGATCGCCACCTGGGGCGTACCGCTGCGCTGGTTCGTGCTCTTCGAGGCGCAGGAGCGCAACCATGTGACCGTCCCCGACCGGCGCTCACTGCGCTTCCGGACGGAGATCTCCAAGGCTCGCCGTCGCTCGTCCCGGGCGCTCGCGGTGCTCCGCAAGTCGGTCGGCGACGCGCCGATCACGGAGGCGGTCGAGGAGGCGGCCCGCTGGCTGGAGGAGTTCCACCCGCGTTCGGTGGTGGAACTCGACTACGGCGGGCTGGTCGAGCTGCTCTCGGACGAGACCCTGGCCGAGGACGACTCGCCGGAACTGGTCGCGGCCGGGTTGGCCGGGCTGTCCCGGGGCGAGGCGGAGGAGGCGTCGGCCGCGTACGACAAGTTGGTCGCGCGATGGCGCGCGGTGCAACTTCTGGAGCGCTGCAACTAGGGGGCTAATGTCCCAATTTCCCGGCGCAACGCGAGGTTGCTTCGTAGTTGACGCATCACGAACCGTGATCATGAGTCCGAATAAGTTACTTTGTGGCGTGTAAAAGTCGTATAAATCGGGCATGGTTCATCCGTCCGTCTAGGGACGTTCGGCCGTTCGGCCCATGTCGGACATCGGGGACTAGCCGGACCATGGGAGACGCGTCGGCCGGCGGGACCCCGGCCGATGTCTATACATGTGGAGGAGTGACCGATGGCATCGCGAACGCACGAACCAGAGCCGCTACTCACACCGGCCGAGGTGGCGTCGATGTTCCGTGTCGACCCGAAGACGGTGACCCGTTGGGCGAAGGCTGGCAAGCTGAGCGCCATCCGGACCCTCGGCGGTCACCGCCGATACCGCGAGTCTGAGGTCAGGGCACTGCTGCAGGGACAGATTCCGCAGCAGCGCCAGGGGGACTGACCACACGGTTGATAACAGAGCTTCACGAAGGGCGGCGGACCGTGGTCCGTCGCCCTTCGCCATGCCCGGGGCCGGCGTACCCGGGCACCGGGCCGCGACGTCAGTCGGTCAGCTCGACCCGGATGCCCACCGTGCCACCCTCGCCCCGGCGCAGCCGGCTGCCGAGCAGGGTCAGCCGGCCGATCACCCGGTACTTCTGCTTGATCAGGCCACGGATGCGGTTGGTCGCGCCCGGGTCGTACAGGCTCGCCCGGGCCGGCACCGCCTCGCCGTGTGGCCGGCCGCGTACGTCGCAGGGAGCCACGGTGACGTGCCCGCTGCGGCGGATCCGCTTCACCTTGCCGGCGTCGGCCGCCGACCACACCGCCAGGGCGTCGCCGTCGCGGACCGCCCAGACCGGGGTCGGCACCGCACGACCGTCCTTCCGGAACGTCGTCAGGAGGATGTACTTTTCGGCGGAGAGGCGGTCCAACGTGGTCACGCCGCCAGGATACGGGCGCTGCGGCCAACTGACCGGCCGGATAGCGTGAAGCGCGTGACGGGGGAACCACGAATCGGTGACGTCTTCGGGGAACTGCTGCGCGACGCGCTGGCGGTGGCGACCGGCATCGGTCCCCGGCCGCTGGCCGGTGGGCGCCTGCCCCGCCCGGTCATCGAGATCATCGAGCGGGACGACGGGCTGGTCAACGGCGCACCGGCCGCGCACTATCTCGACGGACCACAGGACTGGCAGCCGCACGACCACCGGGCGGTCGACCGGGTCCGCGGCGCGACGCTGGACGTCGGTGTCGGCGCCGGACGGATCGCGTTGCTGCTGCAGGAGCGGGGCGTACCGGTCACCGGGCTGGACACCTCGGCCGGCGCGTTGCGGGTGTGCCGCCGCCGGGGCGTACGCGACCTGGTGCACGCGACCGTGGACGAGCACGCCGCGAGCGGGCGGCGGTACGACACCTTCCTGCTGCTCGGCAACAACCTCGGCCTGCTGGAGGGGCGGGAACGGGCGCCGGCCTTCCTCGCCGCGCTGGCGGCGGTGGCCCGACCCGGCGCGCAGCTGATCGCGCACGGCACCGACCCGTACGGCACCCGCGATCCGGTGCACACCTCGTACCACGAGCACAACCGGCGGCGGGGCCGCCTCGGTGGGCAGTTACGGCTGCGGCTGCGCTACCGCGAGCTGGGCACACCCTGGTTCGACTACCTGGTCTGTTCGCCGGAGGAACTCGCCGAGCTGGTGCACGGCTCGCCCTGGCAGCTGGTCGACGTGGACAACCAAGACGCGCCGTACTATCTCGCCACCCTGCGGCTGGCCCGCTGATCTCGACGCAGCGCCCGCGAGAACGTCAGAGGGCCCCTGTTGCACCGGAGGCGGTGTCAGGGGCCCTTCCGGACGTCTCAGACAGTGATGGTCGGCGGCAGCGGCTCCGGGGGGAGCCCGCCGTCACCGTCGACGATCTCGTCGGGCTGGCCGTCCTCGTCGATGTCGACCATCGTGACGTCCACCTTGCCGTCGCCGTCGGTGTCGAACTGGAACAGGTCGGCCTTCCCGTCACCGTCGGTGTCGACCACCCACACGTCGGTACGGCCGTCGTTGTTGGTGTCGGCACGCAGCAGCTCGACGCGCTCGTCGCCGCGCGTCTCGACGGTTCCCTCGGCGCCCGCGCCGTCCACGGTCTCCGGTGCCTGGCTCATCTGCTCGTCCTTCCCTCGGTTGTCGGCGATCTGTACCCGATCCCGTCTGCCCCCACGCATGGGACCGCAGCCGGCGCTGCATAGGGTCGCAGCATGACTGAGCGGAGCGTACGGGCCGATTCCCGGCGTGGCGGCGACCCCGCGCGCCACGGGCGTCGGCCGGGGGCGGATTCTCACTGTGCGGTGGTGTCGTGATGACGGAACGGTTCGTGGTGGTGGGCGCCGGCACGATGGGTCTCGGCATCGCGTACGTGGCGGCCGGCAGCGGACATGCCGTGGAGCTGGTCGAGGTGGACCGGGAGCGGGGTGCCGCCGCGGTGCGGCAGCTCGCCGAACTCTGGGCGCGGGCCGTGCGGCGAGGCAGGCTCGACGCCGAGCAGGCGGAGGCCAACCAGGCGCGGATCACGCTGCGGGCAGGGCTCGCCGAGGTGGCACCGGCACCGGACGTGATCGTGGAGGCGGTACCGGAACGGGCCGACCTGAAACGGGCCGTGCTCGCCGAGGCGGAGGCGCTGCGGCCGGCGCTGCTGGGCAGCAACACCTCGAGCATCCCGATCGCCGATCTCGCGGCCGGGCTGACCCGGCCGGAGCGCTTCTGCGGGCTGCACTTCTTCAACCCGGTCTGGGCGATGGCGTTGCTGGAGGTCGTGGTCGGGCCGGCCACCGCGGTGGAGACCACCGACGCGGCCGTCACGCTCGCCGGCCGGCTGGGCAAGGATCCCGTCGTGGTACGCGACACGCCGGGCTTCGCCACGTCACGGCTCGGCGTGACGCTCGGGCTGGAGGCGATCCGGATGGTCGCCGACGGGGTGGCCAGCCCCGCCGACATCGACAAGGCGATGGTGCTCGGCTACCGGCACCCGGTCGGGCCGCTGGAACTCACCGACCTGGTCGGTCTGGACGTGCGCCTGGACATCGCGCGGACGTTGCAGGCGGCGTACGGCGACCGGTTCGCGCCGCCGCCGCTGCTTGTGGAACTGGTCGCCGCCGGTCGGCTGGGCAAGAAGTCCGGGCACGGCTTCTACCGGTGGACCGACGGGGTGCGCTCGGGCGGCAGCGAACCGGTGGTGACCACTGGTGGTGTCCCGGGCGGTGCCGGGTCACCGGAGGCGGCACGATGAGCGGACTGCGGGTCGAGGAACGACCGGACCGGTTGGTGGTCACGCTGGACCGGCCGGAGAAGCGCAACGCCATCGACTCCGACCTGGTCGCGGCGCTGCACGAGGTCTGCGCCGAGTTGGAGGCACACCCCCGGATGCTGCTGCTGACCGGCGGCACCGACGGGATCTTCGCCGGCGGGGCGGACATCGCCCAGTTGCGGGAGCGCGGCCGGCTGGACGCACTGGCCGCGATCAACTCGGCGGCCTTCGCCCGGATCCGGGCGTTGCCGATGCCGACCGTGGCGGCGATCGACGGCCCGGCGCTTGGCGGCGGTGCCGAACTGGCGTACGCCTGCGATCTTCGGGTCTGCTCGGCGCGGGCGGTGTTCGGCCAGCCGGAGGTGCGGCTCGGCATCCTGGCCGGTGCCGGCGCCACGCACCGGCTGCCGGCGCTCGTGGGTGAGGCGCTGGCCAAGGAACTGCTGTTCACCGGCCGGCGGGTGGACGCGGCGGAGGCGCTGCGGATCGGCCTGGTGAACCGGGTGGTGGCCACGCCCGACGAGTTGCTGCCGACGGCCCACGGTCTGATCGACGAGATGGCCAAGGGCTCGGCGCTGGCGCTGCGCTTGACCAAGCTCGCCGTGGACGCGCCGACCGCCGCGCATCCACAGTTGGACCTGGTCAGCCAGGCGGTGCTCTTCGCCGACGAGGAGAAGCACCGCCGGATGACGGAGTTCCTGGAGCGGCGGCGCGGGCGCTGACGCGCCCGGAAACGGCGACGGCCGCACCGTGTCGCGGTGCGGCCGTCGGTGTCGACCGGCTCAGGAGGAGGTGAGCGCGGCCAGCGGTACGTCGGCGTCGGCGAGTGCCCGGATCACCGCGGCGGACTCGCTGAAGCCGATGATGAGCACCGCGTCGGCCCCGAACTGCTTGATCTGCTTGGCGCCCTCGCCGAAGTTGATCGGAGCGGCCTCGGCGTCCTCCCCGGGCTCGTACCCGAGCAGCTTCACCTTGTCGCCACCGAAGCCGGCCCGCTCCAGCTCGGCCCGGACGACCTCCTGGAGCCCCTTGCCGTACGAGTCCGCCCGCGCCACGATGGCGATCTTCTGCGGGCCGTCCCGGAGAATCACGTCGGCCAGCGCCCGACCCTGCAGACTGTCCGGCGGTGCGGTGCGGAAGTAGAGACCCTTGTCGTCGGCCTCGGTCAGATCCGCCGCCGTGTTCGACGGCGAGAACAGGATCAGGCCGGCGTCCACCACGTCGGGCAGCACGGCCGCGGAGATGCCCGAGCCACCGGCACCGATGATCACGTGTACGCCGGCGTCGATGTGCCTGGCCACGGTCGCCTTGGCCACGGTCGGGCTGGTGCCGTCGTCGCCGTCGATCCAGACCACGTCCTCGCTGAGCACCCCACCGGCCGCGTTGATCTCCTTGAGCGCCAGCGCCGCACCGGCCGCGATCGGCGGGTTGGCGATAGCCAGGTCACCGGTCTTGGGGAGCAGGCCACCCAGGACCAGCGGGGCGCCGCTGTTCGGGTCGGGGAAGTTGCCGTCTTGCCGCTTCGCCTTCGGCGGCTTCTTCTTGCTCGCCGCCGCCTCGTCGCCGGCGCCGACGAACTCCGTCTTGGCGTCGTTGAGCTGTTGACCGTCGAAGTGCAGGGTCGCGTAACTGGCGGTGGCCGGCTCGCCCGCTTCCGTGAAGCCGGCCCGGGTGATCGACACGCTGCGGTACTCGATGTCGGTGCCCTGGCGGGCCAGTCGCAGGCACTGACTCGCGGTGGTGCAGCTGGTGCCGTTGTTCGTGACGCCCACGATCTGCTTGGCGATGTCCGCGGGATCGGTCGACCCGGCGAGCTGTGCCGCCAGTGCGCTGATCAGCACCGCGTCGTACGCCTCGGCGGAGTAGAGGTAGTCGGTCAACTTCGGGTCCACGGACCGTAGCCGGTTCTTGAAGTTGTCCGGCAGCGGCGTGAGCGGAGTGGTGCCCTTCATCCCGTCGACCAGGCCGGCGCGATCCTGCAACGCCTCCGGGTAGGAGTTGAGCATGTTGCCGTCCGTGCCGTAGAGGCGCACCTGTTGGGTGGTCGCCTCCTCGGGCTGCTCTTCCCCGCAGGCGCTGGTGGCGAGCAGGACCGTGGCGCAGACAGCCAGGATGGCCGTCCGCGAGCCGCGCGACATGTACATGGTCGTCCTTCCTCGGGCGAAGGTCCGCTGCGCAGACTAGCGTGCCGTGACGGGCGGCGGGACCGTGGAGGCCGGTCTATCCGCAGGTCGCCTTCACCATGTGCGGAGAGTAACCATAGTGGGTTCCTTGACCGGCACCCGTACTGTGCGGTCCGTGACCGACTCGCCACAGCAGATGTTCGAGGACGCCGCCGCCATTCTCAGCTCGGCCCTCGACGGGGACTCCGACGCGGTGGTGGGAACCTTCGACGCGGTGGTCGACCGGGCCGGCCTGGCCGGCGCGTACGACGTGGCGTGGTGCCTGGCCGCGACGATGGTGGGGGATCCGGTGCCGCCCGGATCCTGCGCGCTCGATTTTCCCGGCATCGACCAGGCCGGGTACGACGCCCGGTGGGTGGCTCGCTTCGTCAGCGCGTACGCCAACGCCGACCTGGACACCGCCCGGGCGCTGTTCGGCGCGGCGGCCGCCGACGGGTTGCTGCCGGAGTGTCTGCTCACGCTTGCCGGCTCGACCGTGGCGACGCTGCGGCAGCGGGCCGCCTGACCGTCCGCGTCGGTGGTCGCGCCCGGCTCGGCGCTCATGCGGGCGAGTGGATCAGTGTCGCGGCGTAGCGGGAGAGCAGTTCGTGCCAGCCGGCGGTCAGCGCCCGCCGGTAGCCCTCGGCGGCGCTGCCGTGCCGGTCGAAGTGCCGGTGTGCCACCTCGATGAGGGTGCCGGCCTCGGCGGGGGTGAAGAGCACCTCGACCTCGCTGGCCCGCGCCGGGTCGGGCACCGGTGCGCGATCCGCGCTGATCTGCCAGGTGAACACCAGGCGGCGGGGCGGATCCCAGGTCAGCACGCGCCCCCAGTCGGTGCGGAACCCGTAGGGGCCGACCTCGTAGAGCATCCCGCCGGGGCGGGGCTCCATGCCCAGCTCGGCCAGGAGGGTGGGGCCCGACCAGGTGTACTCCATCACCCACCAGTCGGCGAGCCGTCCGGTGAAGACCTCGTACGCCCGGTCGGCGGAGGCGGGGACGAACAGGGTGCTGCGGAGTGCGAACCGTTCAAGTTCCTGCTGGATGTCGGTAGGATCGGCCATCCCCTGTCCCATAGGCCCGGACCATACCGGCTCATGCCCCGGTGCGCAGCTTCCTCCGATGTCTGTCCCGCCTGATGATCGCCGTACTCGTCGACGTCGATCGACCAGGCACTGTCGATCCGCCTCCCCGCCGGGATGGCCGTCCGGAGAGCGGGTATGCGCGGCGGGACGTCGCCGGGCGGTCCGCGACGGTGAGGCGGAGCGGGAACATGACAGACAGCGAAGAGTTCTCGGTGCCCGGTGCGGGACGGCTGATCGGTCCGGACGGCGGCGATGTGCCGGAGCCGGACGTGCTGCTCGACGTTCCGCAGGTCTCGGTCAACTCGATCAAGCTCTCCGTGGACCGGTTGGACGCCGACCTGTCCCTGCGTGCCCGGCTCGCCGGTCTGCTCCAGCTCGACGCCGGTGTTCGCGTACACGTCGAGGGCGTCGAACTCGACATCGACGGCGTGGAGGCGCAGGCCCTGCTGAAGGTGCGCCTGGAGAAGCTGGTGACGATCCTCGACCGCGCGCTGACCACCATCGACCGGAACCCGCAGGTGATCGACGCGCTGGCCCACACCGCGAGCGCGGCCTTGGCGGACGTGAACCGGGTGGCGGACGATGCTGCCGGTGTGGTCGAGCAGGTGGCTTCCGCTGCTGTGCCCGCCGCCGGTCCGACCGTGGTCCAGACCGAACCCGCTGTCCGGCGGCCTGGCCTGATGACGGACCGGGCCGCACCGGTCACCGCCCGGTCCACCGAGAGGGCGGACCGACCGTCTGGCCGGCTGATCGGCGAGCGGGAAGATCCCACCGACCCTGCGGAGCCGGCGGCCGGCGGCCCGGGCCCGGCAGCGGGGCGGCCGGGCGGTCCGGGTCCGGCGGCCGGTGGGTCGGGTCCGGCGGCGGGGCGGCCGGGCGGTCCGGGTCCGGCGGCCGGCGGTTCGGTGCCGGCGGCCGGCGTTTCGGGTCCGGGAGCTGGGCAACCAGGTGGTGCGACCGACGACCTGGGGCAGCAGGTGGGTGCCATCGGTGCGGTCGCCGACCGGGCACCCGGCCGCGAACCGGACAACCAGGCGCAGGTCCACAGTCAAGGCCGGGAGGACGACCAGGCCCGGGACCAAAACCGGAACCGGAATCAGAGCCAAGGTCGCCAGACGGAGCGGCCCGAGGACCGGGATGCGAGTCGAGGTCGGGACGTGGGCCGGGGAGCGGGGCCGGAGGAACCGGCCGAGCGGCATGGCCGGGGCGGCGAGGGGGCTGCCTCGTCGGAGCACGGCCCGCCCGGCCACGACGAGACGTCCAGCACTCGGCAGTTGGCCGAGCAGGCGGGGGAGACGCTCCTACAGGCCGCGCGCAGCGTGTGGGAGGCGATCCAGAGCGGCATGGCGCAGCGCCGACAGCAGGACCGGTGAGCCGGTCGGAGTCAGCTGGCCCGACCAACCGCCACCGCACGAGATCCCGCAACTCGCGCTCTCTCCCTGCTCCGGAGGCCGCGACTTGCCGCAATCCGTTGCGCCTGACCGGCAGGAGATCGTTTTCAGCCGCTGAGCCGTCCCAGCCCGGGCAGGAAGCGGCCGACGCGTCCCGCGTAGCGGCGGTAGGCGTCACCGTGGGTGGCCATCAGGTACGGTTCCTCCACCGCACGGACCTGTACCTGCAGCGCCACGACCAGGACGCCCAGGGCGGCGAGTGCCGCGGCGTTGGGCACCATGAGGGTGAGGCCGAGCATGGTCACGGCCATGGCGGTGAAGATCGGATTGCGGGCGTACGCGAACGCCCCTCCGGTCACCAGTTCGGTGCGTTCGTGCGGGTCGACACCGATGCGCCACGAGGCCCCCATGGCGAGTTGGGCGGCGAGCGTCGCGCCGATGCCGACGGCGGTGACGACGAAGCCGGCCACGTGCAACGGTCGGTGATCCAGACCGGGCAGCGGAGGCAGACCGGCGAGGGCGGCGGCCGGGCCGGCGAGGCCGAGCACGAGGGCCGCGACGAACAGCAGCTTGGCCCACCACCGAAGCCGGCCGACCGGGCCGGCGTCGAGACGCAGGCCGGTGTCTCCGGTGCGCCGCCACTGGGCGAACGTGCGCCAACCGAACGCGAGCAGCAGGCCGAGCAGGTAGTGCAGCAGCGCGAGCCAGGCCATGGCGTCACACCTCCCGGTGGATGCAGCAGTTGTCGGCACAGCCCGAGGCCCGTCCGGTGGTCTCGGCGTTCGCAACCGGTCCGCAGTCGTCGCAGTGCTCGCCGCGCCACGCCTGCACGCCTTCCCTGACCGCGACCCCGGCGATGACGAGCGCCGCGAGCGGGTCCGCCCAGGACCAGCCCCACAGGGCGTTGAGGAGCAGGCCGACGAGCAGCACCGCGGACAGGTACGTGCACAGCAACGTCTGGGTGGAGTCGGCGATGACCGTGGCGGAGCCGAGCTCGCGTCCGGTGCGGCGCTTGGCGGCGACGAGCAGCGGCATCACGATCAGCGACGCCGCGGCCAGGCCGATCCCGACCGGGCTGGCCTCGGCGTCAGCACCGCCCAGCAGCGACCGGAGGGCGTCGACGGTCACCCAGGCGGCCAGAGCGAAGAAGGAGAGGCCGATCAGCCGCAGCGCCAGCCGTTCCCGGTCCTCGGGGACCCGGGAGCGGAACTGCCAGATCAGCACCGCCGCGCTGGACACCTCGACGAACGAGTCCAGACCGAAGCCGACGAGCGCGGTGGAGGAGGCCGCCGCTCCGGCGGCGATCGCGACCAGGCCCTCCAGGAGGTTGTAGCCGGCGGTGGCGTAGGCGAGCCACAGGCTGCGTCGGGACAGCACCGCCCGCCGTCGCGGCGTGACGGCCGACGTGCTCACGCCCGCGCCTCGGCGGAGGCACCGTACACCGGGCAAAGGGCGACCGCCGCGCCGGTGGCCGCCAGTAGCAGCTCGGCCGAGCGCAGCAGGTCCAGCAGCTCGGGTCGGGTCAACCCGTAGAACGACTGGCGGCCCTCGACCCGGTAGTCGACCAGCCCGCAGTCGCGCAGGCAGGCCAGGTGCTTGGAGACCGTCGACTGGGCCATGCCCAACTCGCCGGTCAGGTCCACCACCCGCGCCTCGCCGGCCGCGAGACGGCGCACGATGGCCAGCCGGGTCGGATCACCGAGGGAGCGGAACAGCGCCACGGCCGGGGTCGGTGCTGACGTGCAATCGATCGCCACGGGGCGATGATACCCGGATCTGGAGATGTATTTGCCCGGCGGGCGCTATCGCGGGTTTCGTCCCGCGAGTTCGGCGAAGGGCAGCGGGCAGCAGGGACTGTCGGCGCAGGCGACCAGATCGTCACAGCCGGCGGAGATGGCGGCGCGCAGGGTGTCGCGGACGACGGTCAGGTCCGCCAGCTTCCGCTCGACCTCGGTGAGCTTGCTCCTGGCCCGGGCCTGCAGACCGCCGTCCGGTCGACGACCGTGCCGGTGGCGGCCGGCGTCCAGCAGATCGGCGACCTCGTCGAGCGTGAAGCCGAGACGCTGCGCCGTCTTGATGACCCGCAGGAGATCGACCGTCTCGGCCGGATAGATCCGGTGCCCACCCGGTGACCGCTGGGGGGTGGCGAGCAGGCCGCGCCGTTCGTAGTAGCGCAGGGTCTGTCGGTTGACGCCGGCCGCGTCGGCCAACTCCCCACTGCGCAGCCCGTACGACGTCATGTCCGCTGCCGCACGGCCGCGACCCGGTCGGCGAGGGCGTCGAGCACGTCGACGTGCCCAGCTGGCACGCGAACGTCCAGGATCAGCGCATCCGGATCGGGCCGGAGCAGGTCGAAGACGAAGAACGAGCAGCACGACGACTCGCGGGCCGTCAGATCTCGGGCCGTCTGCTCCACCTGTGCCGCACTGTCCAGCCGCAACCGCAGATGCTGCGCCGACACCCGCTCCGCCGTTCGTACGGCGGCGCCGAAGAACCGATCGAACTCGGCGAGCCGCAGCGGCCGGTCCGCCGTCGGCAGGGTGCACGCGTCCGGCACCCACCCCGCTCCGATGATGTCCTGGGAACCCATACCTCGACGGTAAGCCGGTACCCAGGTACCGGATGCAAGCTCCGAGGCCGGGCGTTGACACCCAGATGCATGATCGTTCCCGTGACGATGGATGACTCGGACCCGGTATGGGCCGCCCTGCGTCTCGTCGCTGCGGTCCTCAGCCTTGCCGTGCTCCTACTCGGCGTGCGGGTCGCGGTGACGCGACGGTTTCCCGTGTGCTGGACGCGGGCCGCTCGGCTGACCGAGCGGCAGCGGTCCCAGCCCCTCCGTCGCGGTGGGTTCCTCGCCCTGTGCGGTGCGAGCCTGCTCGTGCAGCAGGTGCCGTTTCTCGCCCCCGTGCCCGTCGCGGTCGGACGGATCCTGTTCGCCCTGGCACTGCTGCTGGTCGTGAGTGCGGTGGGCTGGTTCGCCCTGCTCCGGCGCTGAGATCAACCAGCCGAGGGGCGCAAAGCAGCACGCCGACCGGCGTTTCCGCTGGTCGGCGTCGCAATAGCCCGGCGAAAGGCTATGTGGCCAGGGGCGGGGTCGAACCGCCGACCTTCCGATTCCAGGCACGAGCGGCACTCGGCTCTGCCACCGACCGCTGGCGTAGGGTAGCGGCGGGCCGGGACGGTGCAGCTAAGAGACGTCGAACAGGCGCAGGCCGTCGTACTCCGCGAAGTCGGCGTAGTCCTTGCCGTTGAAGGTCGCCAGCGGAAGCCGGTCGGCCAGGCAGCAGGCCGCGATCCAAGAGTCGTTCGTCGGCCGAGGACGCCCCCGATGCTGCGCCCTCGCCTGGAGCTGGCCCCAGGTGGTCGCCACCGCCTCGTCAAAGGGCAGCAGCACCACGCCGGATCGCCACTGCGCGAGATCAGCGAGCTTGCGCGGCCCCCAGCTCCGCAGCACGGTCCACTTGGTCAACTCTCCGAGCGGGACGAACGTAATACACGGGGTCTTACCGGCCAGCCGGGCACGAAGCCGGTCATGCAGTCGGCCTCGCAGGATCGCCGACGCGACGTCGGTGTCCAGGACGACCAGGCTCACGCGGCACTGGCCCGCCGAGAGGCGTACAGATCGGCGAGGAAGTCATCCAACTCTTCGTCGGACTCGAACAGATCCGGGCGGGCCAGATCGTCGACGGAGGCGACCGGCCGCACGCCCTGACGGCGGGCCAACTCCTCCGCCGGCACATGCTCAGCGGTCGGCCACTCGGACATCCGCTCGGCGTTGCTCGACATCACGACCCACCTCCTCCAACACACACCGTTGCCCATTGTCGCACGGTCAGCACCGGCACCACCGTCACTCGGCCGCGCGGAGAGCCGGAGACACGGCCGAGCCGTCCTGGCCCGGCAAGCCCGGGGTAAGCCACGTCCGCCGGACAACCACGCGGCCGTGCTGGCCACGTGCCGGTAACGGGTCCCAGCCGGTCAATAGCGGTCATAATCCGGCACACCCCCGCTGACCACGCGATCCGGGCAGATGGTCGACCTTGTGGCTGTCGACCGGAGTCAGACGGGGTAGTCGGTCCGATGGACGTAGGTGAGCTGGCCCGGCTCGACGCCCCAACTGATGAGCAGCGCTTTCAGGTCGTTCTCGTCCTGAGCCTGCGCGGTCCGCAGGTCGGTCATGCCGTCACCCGGCCCGATGCACCAGTCGTTGTCGATGTAGCTGGCGTCGAACTCGCGGTGAAACAGGTTGAAGGCCTGCTTGTCACCGGCGGGGGCGGAGGGCCGGATCGGGTGGATGGCGACCCAGGCCCGTTGTCCGGGCGCGGAGGCGGGGACCTCAGCGACGAGTTGCTGCCCGCGCCGGAGCGCGGTGCGGAGCGGGATCGGCCATCCTTCCGTCACGGCGACGATTGAACCATCGGTTGATTCCTGGAAGGCAGCCTGATCTCGCAGCACCGGGCCGCGCGATCCACGTGCGATAGGAGGCCGCAACTGGGGAATTCCGGGGGCAACGAGAGCCAGACCGGGCCGCCGGCCTTCTGGGGCGCAAAGCAGAACGCCGACCGGCGTTTCCGCTGGTCGGCGTCGCAATAGCCCGGCGAAAGGCTATGTGGCCAGGGGCGGGGTCGAACCGCCGACCTTCCGATTTTCAGTCGGACGCTCGTACCAACTGAGCTACCTGGCCGTGGTGCTCGGCTCATGCTACCCAACCTGCGGGATCGCCGCTGGGACGGGTCACATGCCCCGATACGCAGAACGCCGCGCTAGCTGCGCGGCGTCAGCGCTGCGGTCCTGACGGGACTTGAACCCGCGACCTCCGCCTTGACAGGGCGGCGAGCACTCCAACTGCTCCACAGGACCTTGCTGGTGTTGCCTCCGGCCTGAGCCGAACCGTGCCCCCAACGGGATTCGAACCCGTGCTACCGCCTTGAAAGGGCGGCGTCCTGGGCCGCTAGACGATGAGGGCGGCCCCGCCATCATTGCACACTCGCAACGTTGAACGGACTTGCTCCCATCCGGCCCCGCCGGAGGCTTCGAAAGCATACGTGATGGCGTACCGGTCGACCAAACCGGTATGGCGGCAGCCACAACGGCACGGAAAACACCAGCTCAGAGTCGGTCTAGGTGAGCCTGGCGATGCCGTGCTCACGCTTCAGACCGGCGATCACCTTGGCGCAGGCCGCGAGGGTGGCCGCCCGGTTGCCGCCCCCGTCGTGCAGCAGGACCACGGCTCCTGGGCGGGCCGAGCGCTTCACCCGCTTCTCGATGGTGGCCGCCGTCGGCTTGGCCCAGTCCTGCGGGTCGACGGTCCAGTGCAGCGAGCGCATGTCGAGCTGCTTGGCGACCTTCACCACCTCGGCGGTCCACCGGCCCCCGGGCTGACGGTAGAACGGCACCTTCGCCTTCGGCGCCGCCCGCCTGATCTCCCGGTTGGTGCGCACCAGGTCGGCGCGGATCTCGGCGACCGGTCGCCGGGCCAGGTCGAGATCGTGGTTCCAGCTGTGGTTGCAGAGCTGATGCCCCTCCCGGACGATCCGCCGCAGCAGGCCCGGATGCTTGCGGACCTGGGTACCCACCACGCAGAAGGTGGCGGTCACCTTGGCTGCCTTGAGGCGGTCGAGCACCTTCGGGGTCCAGGCCGGATCCGGACCGTCGTCGAAGGTGAGGGCCACCTTGGCGGTGCCGGTGGTGCGGACCAGGCCGGCCGGCAGTTTCGCCGGCAGCGGCCGTAGCGGCGGCTTGGGCGGCACGGCGCGGGTCGGTGACGGAGCGGGCTCCGGTGGCAGGGCGGCCGAGGGCGGCGGGCTGGACGGGACGCTGGCGGCCGGCGTGCCGCCACCGTCGCCGCAACCGGCGACGAGCAGGACGACCAGGCCGGTGAGGGCGGCCAGCAGGGCACGGTGACGCATCGTTCGCTCCCGAGAGGGGTTCGGGGTACGCGGACGCCCCGACGCTAGTTCACCCGATTCGAGTGGGCCGACGCCGGGTCAGGACGCGGCTGCCCTCCGTACGGCCGGGGTGCGGGCCGAGCCGCCGCCGAAGGCTGCCGGGCCGAGCGGTCAGGAGGCGGCCGGACGGTCGATCGAGTCGTGCACGGCGACGGTGAGGGCGACCGCCTCGGTCAGGTCGCTCGGGCGTACCACGCCGACCGGCAGGCTCCGGGCCGGCCAGCCCGGTCCGGCCGCGAGCACCAGCAGCGGCCGGTTCGGCACGGTGAGCAGGGCGGTGAGTTGGGCCGGGTCGGCGGTGGCCCGAGTCTGTGACCAGAGCACCACGGCGGCCGGACCGGTCCGGCCGACGGCGGCGAGCAGCGCGGTCACCGGTACCCGGGCACCGAGCATCCGGTAGCCGACGCCGGCCTCGGCCAAGGCTGCGGCGAGCGCCTCCAGCGGCAGGCTGTGCTGCTCCTCGTCGGCGCAGGCGAGCAGGACGCGCGGTGGCCCGGACGCGGGGCCGGCGGACGCCACCGCACCCAACGCAGCCGAGACACAGCGGGACACCAGGTGCTCGACCTCGATCACGTCGCCGGTGGCGGCGTGCCGCTCGCCGAGACCGACGAGCAGCGGACGCAGCAGCCGGTCCCAGGTCGTGACCACGCCGTCGGCGGCGATGGCGCGGGAGATCGTCTCACCGATGGCCGCGGCGTCCAGCCGCATCGCGGCGCGGGCCAACCCCCGGACCGCCGGCCCGGCCCGGCCGACCGGGATGGTCGTACCGCCGCCGTCGCGTCGTCTGAGCACGGCACGGGAGGCACCGACAGCCGCGAGGGTGTCCGGCGCCTGACGGGCCCAGCGGGCCGCCTCGGCGGGGCTGACTCCCTCGGCGGTGAGCCGCCGCATCACCTCGAGGCGGGCCAGATCGGCCGGGGTGTAACGCCGATGGTGGCCGGGAATGTGCTCGCTGGGCCCGAGGCCGTACCGCTGGTGCCAGGTACGCAGTGTGGTCACCGCGACCCCGAGGCGCTGGGCGACCACGCCCGCGCTCAGCGCCTCATCGGCCACCTGGCCGCTCCGGCGCGTCGTCGGCCGGCTGCCCGGGCGGTTGTGCCGGCTGCCACAGCCGGTCCAGTACGCCACCCAGCCACGGCGCGTAGGCGTCGGGGTCACGGTGCAGCGCGGCGGCGAGCTCGGCCGGCTCCACCCAGCGCAGCTCCGCCACCTCGGTCGGCTCCGGGCGTAACGACCCGTCGGGGTGGAACTCGCCGCGCAGGACATGGTCGTACTCGACCTCGACCCGCCCGGTGGCCGGATCCTCCGCCCGGTAGGCGTAGACGCCGATCTCGCGCAGCGGCACCGGTCCGGCGCCCAGTTCCTCCGACAGCCTGCGGTTGGCCGCCTCGGCCAGCGCCTCCCCCGGCCGCGGATGACCGCAGCAGGAGTTCGCCCAGCGCAACGGGAAGCGGGTCTTCGTCGCCGCGCGCCGCTGGAGCAGCAGCCGGCCGTCCGGCGCCACGAGCAGTACGGAGAACGCCCGATGCAGCTGACCGGGTGGTTGGTGGGCGGCGGCCACCGTGGCCTCCCCGACGGGCTGACCGGTGTCGTCGACCAGTTCGACGAGGTGGCTCTCCCGGGACTGCGGCATCAGCGCCACCCTCCGTTGGTCGACTCGGGGCTCGGCACCGCCTCGCTCCGCATGCTCACCGGGGCTCCCCGGTGATCCGGGCGGCGGCGAGCTTGCCGGAGATCAGCACCATCGGCACGCCGACACCGGGCTGGGTGCCCGAGCCGACGAAGACCACGTTGGACAGCGAGCGGTGCAGGTTCGAGGGTCGGAACGGGCCGGTCTGGAACAGGGTGTGCGCGGAGGCGAACGGCGTACCGGCGGCCATGCCCTGCTCGGCCCACTCCGCCGGGGTGATCGCCCGCAACACCTCGACACCCGCCCCGAAGTCGACGTATCCGCGCTCCTCCAGGGTGGCGATGAGCTGATCGGTGTAGCGGGCGGTGAGGTCGCCGCGCCAGTCGACGGGCGCCCGGTCGAGGTTCGGCACCGGAGCCAGCACGTAGTAGGTGTGCCGGCCGGCGGGTGCCACCGCCGGGTCGGTCCGGCTCGGGTTGGTGACCAGCAGGGACGGGTCGGACATCAGGTGTCCGCGTCGGATGACCTCGTCGAAGGTGCCCTGCCAGGCCCGCCCGAAGTGGATGTTGTGGTGGGCGATCCGCCGGTAGCCCTGGGTCGAACCCACGTGCAGCACGACGCACGAGGGCGAGTAGGTGAGCCGGCGTTGCCGGGCCGGCGGCAGCAGGTCGCGGTAGGCCACCGGTAGGTCGGGGTTGAGCACCACGGCGTCGGCGGGGACGAACTCCCCGTCGGCGGTCACCACCCCGGTGGCCCGGCCGTTCGCGGTCTCCACCCGGGTCACCGTGGTGCCGTACCGGATGCGTACGCCGTGCTTCTCGGCGGCGCCGGCCAGGCCCCGGGAGACCGCGTGGATGCCGCCGCGTGGGAAGAAGACCCCGGCCACCGAGTCGAGGTACGCGATGACCGCGTAGATGGCGAGTGCGTCGTGCGGAGCGAGGCCGGCGTACATCGCCTGGAAGGAGAAGATCCGTCGGGTACGCGGATCCCGGAAGAACTGGTTGATCTTTGTTTGCAGTCGCCGGAAGGCGCCGGTGGCGACGAGCTTGAGCAGGTTGCCGGTGAGCAGGTCGGTCGGCGCGTCGAGATTGCGTTCGATGAAGTCGGCCCGTTCCAGTCGCCACAGGTTCCGGGCGAAGTCGACGAACCGCAGGTAGCCGTCGGCTTCCCGGGGCCCACAGACCCGGGAGATCTCCGCCGCCATCGCGGTGGTGTCGGTGAGCACGTCGAGCGTGGAACCGTCCGGATAGTAGGCACGGTAGGCCGGGTCCAGCGGCACCAGGTCGAGCCAGTCGGTCAGCTCCTCACCGACCGCGGCCAGCGCCTCGGCGATGAGGTCGGGCATGGTGAGCACCGTGGGGCCGGTGTCGAACTCGTAGCCGTCGACGCTGAGCCGACCGGCCCGTCCCCCCGGCACCGGCTCGCGCTCCAGCACGGTCACCTGGCGTCCGCTGCCGGCCAGGTGCAGCGCGCAGGCCAGCCCGCCGAGCCCGGCCCCGACAACCACCACCCGATCAGTACGCCCGTCAACGGTCCGCACCGGCGACCACCTCTCTGTGCACGGAGCCCATCATGCCCGCCGATGGGTGGCGGCGGTCGCGAGGCCGACAAGTGCGGTACGGGCGGTCTCGTCGACGGCGACCGCGTCGAGCGCGGCCAGCGCGTCCTCGACCCGCTCGTCGATCATCCGCTCGATCCGTCGTACGGCGCCGGTGTCGACCACGACCTCGGCGAGCCGGGCGATCTCGGGCCCGTCCGCGCGTCGACCGGCGCCGTCCAGTGCCCGTAGCTGTGTCGGCGTGGCCAGTTCCCGGGCCAGGACCAGCAGCGCCGTCGGTTTGCCGGTACGCAGGTCGTCGCCGGCCGGCTTGCCGGTGGTGGTCGGGTCACCGAAGACGCCGAGCAGGTCGTCGCAGAGCTGAAAGGCCTCGCCCACGGCGAGGCCGTAGCGGGTGTACGCCCCGGCCAGCTCGCTGTTTCCGTCCACGCCGGCCAGGCTGGCGCCGAAGAGCAGCGGTCGCTGCACGGTGTAGCTGGCGGTCTTGTACCGGGCCACCCGGAGCGCCCGGTCCACCGACCAGCTCTGCGGGTCGGTCTCGCCGAGGACGTCGAGGTACTGCCCGGCGACCGTCTCCACCCGCATCCGGTCGTAGCCGCGTCGTACCTGGAGCAGCCGGTCCGCGGGCAGCTCGGCCAGGGCCAGCAACTGGTCGGCCCAGACCATGCAGAGGTCACCGATGAGTACGGCGACCGCCTCGCCGAAGCGCCCGGAGTCGCCGTTGCGGCCGGCCGCGGCGTGCTGGGCGGCCACCGCCACGTGCGCGGTGGGTCGGCCGCGTCGGGTGGCGGAGGCATCCATCACGTCGTCGTGCACCAGCGCGAAGGTGTGCAGCAACTCCAAGGTGGCCAGTGCGGGCAGCACCGGGGTCACCGGCACGTCGCCGCCGACCGCGCCACGCCACCCCCAGTAGGCGAACGTGGGCCGGACCCGCTTGCCGCCGGAGAGGACACAGTCGCGGGCGGTGGCGGCGAAGCCGCCCATCGCCGGGTCGATCGCGGTGAGCGCGTCGACCTCGGCGGTCAGGAACTCGGCGAGCGTGTTGTCGACGGCGATGACGATGTCGCGCGTGTAGGCGGCCAGCACCGCAGCGATCGGGTCGTCTCCACCGACCGGCTGCTCAGGGACCACGCGAAGGAGGTTACCGGTTGGTCCGTCGCTGGCCATGCCGCTGAGCGTACCCTAGGGTCTCAAGTTGCGTCGATTGGTGCGTCGAATCAGAGGAGGGCCCGGTGGACCTGGATCTCGCCGCTGCCTACGACAGATGCCGTGAGCTGCACAGACGGCACGGCCGCACCTACTATCTCGCCACTCGGCTGCTGCCCGCATGGAAACGGCGGCATGTGCACGCTTTATATGGGTTCACTCGCTACGCCGACGAGATCGTCGACCAGACCGACGCCCTGCCGGCGGCCGAGCGTGCGGCCCGGCTGGACGACTGGGGTGGACGGTTCGTCGCCGGGCTGCACGGTGCGCCGGTGACCGACCCGCTGCTGCCGGCGGTACTGCACACCATCGCCGTGTTCGACCTCGACCGGGAGGACTTCGCCTCGTTCCTCAAGAGCATGGCGATGGACCTGACCGTCACCTCGTACCGCACCTACGAGCACCTGCTGGACTACATGGAGGGTTCGGCCGCGGTCATCGGCACGATGATGCTGCCCATCCTGGGCAGCTCCGATCCGGTCGCGGCCCGCGAGCCCGCCCGCCAGCTCGGCTTCGCCTTCCAGCTGACCAACTTCATCCGGGACGTCGGCGAGGACCTGGCCCGGGGGCGGACCTACCTGCCCGACGAGGATCTGGCCGCCTTCGGCGTGACGCGGGACGACCTTACCGCCTGCGCCGCCGCCGGGCGGGCCAGCGAGCCGGTCCGCGAACTCATCCGGTACGAGGTGACCCGCGCCCAGGCGCACTACCTCGCCGCGGCGCCGGGCGTGGTCCTGCTCGACGGTGCCTCGCAGGCCTGTATCCGTACCGCCTACCTGCTGTACGGCGGCATCCTCGACGAGGTGGCCGGCCAGGACTACGACGTCTTCGCCCGCCGCGCCACCGTGCCGCAGCGGCGCCGGCTGGGCGTGGCCACCCGCGCCCTGCTGTCACCGGCCGGCAGCCCGGTCGCCGTGCCCGGTCCGCCGCCGCGGTGAGCGACCGTACCGCCGTCGTGCTGTTCACCCGCGACCTGCGGGTGCACGACCACCCGGCCCTGGCGACCAGCTGCGCCGCCTTCGACCGCGTGGTCCCGCTGTACGTGCTGGACCCCGCGCTCGCCGAACTGTCGCCGAACCGCACCCGCTTCCTGCACCAGAGCCTCGCCGCGCTCCGCGAGGCGCTGCGTGGGCTCGGCGGTGACCTGGTGCTGCGACACGGTGATCCGGTGGCCGAGACGATCCGGCTGGCCGGCGAGGTGGGTGCCGAGGGCGTCGCGCTCTCCGCGGACGTCTCCCGGTACGCGGCCCGCCGGGCGCGACGCCTGGGCGCCGAGTGCGACCGGCACCGGCTGTGTCTGAGGTTCTTTCCCGGCCTGACGGTGGTCGAGCCGGGAGAGCTGACCCCGGCCGGCGGTGACCACTACCGGGTGTTCAGTCCGTACCACCGGGCGTGGAGTGCCCGGCAGTGGCGGGCGGAACTGTCGGCGCCGACCACCCTGACGTTGCCGGCCGGCGTGCCGGTCGGGCGCCTGCCGGCGCTGCCGCCGGGAGAGTCGCCGGACGCGGTCGCCGGCGGGGAGGACGAGGCGCGACGTCGGTTGGCGCGGTGGCGGCCCGACGTCGCGCGCTACGGCGACCGCCACGACGACATGGCCGGCGACGCCACCTCCCGGCTCAGTCCGTACCTACGCTTCGGCTGCCTGTCACCGTTGACCGTGGCCAACGCGATCGACGACCGGGAGTCGCCGTTCGTCCGGCAACTCTGCTGGCGGGACTTCTACCACCAGGTGACCGCGGCCTTCCCCGACCTGCCCCGCAAGGCGTACCGACGTCGGGCGACCGAGCAATGGCGCTACGACGAGCAGGCCCTCACCGCCTGGGCGCAGGGGCGCACCGGGCTGCCGGTCGTGGACGCCGGCATGCGTCAGCTACGGGCGCAGGGATGGCTGCACAACCGCGCCCGCCTCATCACCGCCGGCTACCTGACCAAGACGCTCGGGCTGGACTGGCGGGACGGGCAGGCGGTCTACTTCCGGTGGCTGCTCGACGGCGACATCGCCGACAACTCGGGCAACTGGCAGTGGGTCGCCGGCACCGGCAACGACACCCGGCCGTACCGGGGATTCAACCCGGTCCGGCAGGCCGAGCGGTACGACCCCGACGGCGCGTACGTGCGGCGGTGGGTGCCCGAGTTGGTCTCGGTGGCCGGTGGGGCGGTGCACCAGCCGTGGCGACTACCCGAAGCGGTGCGCCGCACCCTCGACTATCCGCCGCCGCTGGAGCCGCCCGGCGAAACCCCGGTCTGGCTGCGTTAACCGAGCACCTGCTGCCACAGGTAGTACAGCGCGAAGCCGGCGAAGAACACGATCGCGATCACCACGAGCCCGGTGGCTACCCGACCGGCGCGCAGCGCGGCCGGCAGCGTACGCCGGTTGAGCCAGAGCACGAGCGCCGCGACCAGCGGAATGTGCAGGGCCTCGATCGACCCCGCCACGGTGAGCAGCGCCACCGGATCGCCGAAGATCACGAACACCGCGAACGGCAGCACCGCGAGCCAGCCGATGACGGCGACCCGGCCGATGACCAGCGGTCGGGCCCACGGCCGCTGCGTGAGGTGGTCCGGCAGGGCCTTGCGGATGCCGTCGGTGTACAGCCGCTTCCAGCCGTCGATGTTGGTCAGCGTGGCCGTCCAGAAGGCCGAGATGAGGCCCACCACCATCAACCAGAACCCGACACTTCCGAAGACCTCACTGAACAGCGTGGTCAGGTCCCGGGCGACGTCGGACTCGGCGGGCACGATGCCCTCCGGACGCAGCAGTTCCGCACCGAGCACCAGGAAGGCCACCGTGATGATCCCGACGCCCACGACGGCGAACGTCGAGTCGAGCGTCATGGTCCGCAGCCACTGACGTACCCGGGCCACCTGACCGTCGTCCAGGCCGCGCGGGTCGAGCCGGGTCGGCTCCTCCAGCGCGCCGACACCCACACCCTTCGCCGCGACCCAGTACGAGTACCACATCAGCCCGGCGGCACCGTTTGACAGGAATCCGAGCCAGGGCAGGATGTCGGCGACCACAAGATCCTCGGGCACGTTGGGCACCACACCCGATGCCGCCTCGCCGAGGTCGGGGCCGACGAGGACGGCGGCCAGCACCACTCCGACCGCCAGCAGCAGCCCGATGACCCGGGACACCCACTCCACGCCGGTGTAGTGGCCGAACAGCACCAGACCAGCCGCCGCCGCGATGACCACCGCGGTCCAGAGTTGGATCGGACCGGGTACGGCCAGGGTGAAGGCGCTGCCAGCGGCGCTCGCGATGCCGGCGATGGCGGCGACACCCACCACCAGCTGCGGCACCAGGATGACCCACAGCGCCCAGCCACGGGGACCGGGCAGCTCCGCCATCCCGCTGAGCAACCGTCGGCCGGTCACCACGCTGTAGCGCCCGATCTCCCGGGTCACGAAGAGCTTGAGCAGTAGGGCCGCGACCAGCGCCCACAGCAGGGCGTACCCGTACTGGGCGCCGACCCGGGGCGTGAACAGCAGTTCTCCGGTGGCCAGGGCGGCCAGCGCCCAGAGCACACCGGGGCCGATGTAGCCGAGTTTGGCGCGGCCGGTCGGCGGCTCCGGCACCGTCACCCGTCGTTCGCGGCTGCTGACCAGCGCCTCTTCCATCACCCGTACCCTTCGTTGTCGGTTTCTGCTGTCCTTGGCCCTACCCATGGGGCCCGGCGTCGTACCGGTCGGGCGCGGATCCAGTCGGTCCCGCCCCCTGTCCGCCGACATTGGCGTGGCCGGGTGGCCGAGGGCCGCCCGGTGCGCGATGCTGGCGGCATGGCGGAGCCGGAACTGGTCGACGTGGTGGTGCTCGGACTCGGAGTCGGCGGGGAGGAGGTCGCCGGTCGGCTGGCGGAGGCCGGGCTCACCGTGGTCGGCGTGGAACGCGACCTGGTCGGCGGGGAGTGTCCCTACTGGGGGTGCGTGCCGAGCAAGATGATGATCCGGGCAGCGAACGCGATCGCCGAGGCCCGCCGGGTCGACGGCCTCGGCGGCACCGCACAGGTCACCCCGGACTGGGCGCCGGTGGCGAAACGGATCCGGGCGGAGGCCACCGACAACTGGGACGACCGGGTGGCGGTGCAGCGGTTCACCGACAAGGGCGGGCGCTTCGTACGCGGCAGCGGCCGACTCGACGGACCGGGTCGGGTGCGGGTCGGCGACCAGGTCTTCCAGGCTCGCCACGGCATCGTGCTGGGTACCGGCACCCGCCCGTCGGTGCCACCGGTGGACGGGCTGGCGGACACCCCGTACTGGACCAACCGCGAGGCCATCGAGGTCGAGGAACTGCCCGGCTCGCTGCTGGTGCTGGGCGGCGGCGCGATCGGGCTCGAACTGGCGCAGGTCTTCGCCCGCTTCGGCGTACGGGTCACCGTGGTCGAGGCGCTCGACCGGGTGCTGGCCGTCGAGGAGCCGGAGTCGTCCGAGGCGGCGGCCGCCGCGTTGCGGGCCGACGGGGTGGAGATCCACACCAGGGTCAAGGCCGCCCGGGTCGAACACGGCGTCGGCGGGTTCACCCTGCGCGGCACCGGGGGCGAGGAGTTCACCGCCGAGCGGCTGCTGGTGGTGACCGGCCGCCGCGCCCACCTCGACGAGTTGGGGCTGGACTCGGTGGGCGTCGACCCGGGCGGGCGGTACCTGCCGGTGGACGACCGGCTGCACGTCACCGAGGGAATCTGGGCGGTCGGCGACGTCACCGGCGAGGGTGCCTTCACTCACGTCGCGATGTATCAGGCGTCCATCGTGGTCGCCGACGTGCTCGACCACACGCGACGGTCGCGGGGCGGCGCGGACCCGAGCGGTACGGCCAGCGTGGTCGGCGGCGCGGTCGGCGTGGCCAGTTCGCTGGCCGCCACCGGATCGAGCGGTTCGGCGGGTTCGGTGCCCCGCGCCGACTACCGGGCGTTGCCCCGGGTCACCTTCACCGATCCGGAGATCGGCGCGGTCGGTCTCACCGAGCAGCAGGCCCGCGACCGCGGCATCAACGTGCAGGTCGGCTTCACCCGGCTGGCGTCGTCCGCCCGTGGCTGGATCCACGGCACCGACGACGACGGCTTCATCAAGCTCGTCGCGGACGCCGACCAGGGGGTGTTGATCGGGGCCACCTCGGCCGGCCCGGCCGGCGGCGAGGTGCTGTCGGGCCTGGCCGTGGCCGTGCACGCGGCCGTACCGCTGAGCCAGCTCCGGCACATGATCTACGCGTACCCGACCTTCCACCGCGCGATCTCCGACGCGCTGCGCAATCTCGGACAGTGACCGGACACCATCCGTCATCCACCGACAGATGGCTGTTCTTTTCTTGCAGAGCCTCGGCGTACTATTGCGGCCGTGACGAAGAGACTGACCGAGGTCGCCCGCAAGGCAGGCGTCAGCGAAGCCACCGTGAGCCGGGTGCTCAACGGCCGCGATGGCGTGGCCGAGGCGACCCGGACGGCGGTGCTGACCGCCCTGGACGTGCTCGGTTACGAGCGGCCGAGCAAGCTGCGCGGTGAACGTGCCCGACTGGTCGGGCTGGTGTTGCCCGAGTTGCAGAACCCGATCTTCCCGGCGCTGGCCGAGGTGGTCACCGGCTCGCTGGCCCAACGCGGCTTCACCCCGGCGCTGTGCGCCCGCACCATCGGTGGCGTCTCCGAGTCCGCGTACGTCGAGATGCTGCTGGACCATCAGGTCTCCGGCGTGATCTTCGCCGGCGGGTCGTATGCGCTGGCCGACGCGTCGCACGAGCACTACCGCCGGCTGACCGACCGGGGGTTGCCGGTGGTGCTGGTCAACGCGGGTGTGGACGAACTCGGCTTCCCCCGGGTCTCCACGGACGACGCGGTCGCGGTCGAGCAGGCGTACGGCCACCTGCGCTCGTTGGGGCACGAACGGATCGGCCTGGTGCTCGGGCCCGAGGACCACGTGCCGTCACGGCGGAAACTGACCGCCATGCGCCGCGTCATCGGCTGGGACGAGGGGGCGGAGTGGGTCGAGCGCTCCAGCTTCTCGATGGAAGGTGCCCGGGTCGCGGCGACCAAGCTGGTCGACCGGGGAGTCACCGGGATCATCTGCGCCAGCGACGTGTTGGCTCTGGGCGCCATCCGCGCGGTGCGCCGGCTCGGCCGCTCGGTGCCCGACGACGTGTCGGTGGTCGGCTACGACGACTCGGCGTTCATGACCTGCACCGATCCGCCGCTGACCACCGTCCGGCAGCCGATCGAGACGATGGGGCAGGCGGCCGTGGACCTGCTGGTCACTCAGATCGAGGGCGGGGGTGTGCTCACCGACGAGTTGCTCTTCGAGCCCGAACTGGTGGTGCGTGGCTCGACCGCCCCCACGCCCCGTTCCTGACCGTTGTCCCCACCGGCTATCGGCGATGATCCGACGTGCCGGCGGCACCGTCGCACGGCCATCGACGTGACCGGTCGTCGCCCTTCCGGCTGAACCCGAGATCCTCGGCCGCCGTCCGCTGCCTGCGGTCGGCGGCCGCTTCGTCATGCCGTCGGGTAGTGGTCCCATGCCTTCCTATCGCCACCACCGCCGGGCAGTCACGATCTGCCGCAAGCAAGTCGCATATTTTCACTTCTACATTCGAACCTTGCTGAATCAAGTCGCCGACGTTACAGTGACTCCACTCACACCTGGCCGCCGGTAGGTAACGGAGGGTCAGGGGTGCAGCGCGGACACGATCACCAGCAGGTTTCGCGGCGTGGCACACCAACCGCCGATCACCGACTTCACCTCGACACCCGTTCCCGAAGGGATGGACAGATGTCCGTACCGCAGTACCGGAAGGCAGCCGCGTTGACGCTCGTGGCCGGTCTGGGGCTCGGCCTCGCGGCCTGCTCCACCAAGAGCGGCGACACCAGCGGCGACGCGAGCGGCAAGGTCACCATCACCGTCGACTGCCAGCCGGTCGGCGCCCAGAAAGAACTGCTGCAAAACTGGAACGCCGACGTCGCCGAGTTCCAGCGGCAGAACCCCGACATCGTCGTCAAGAGCGTGAGCGTCGGCGAGCAGTGCAACAACCCGCCGGACTTCACCGCCCGACTGGCCGGCGGCACCGTGACGGACGTGTTCTACGGGTACATGACCGACCTGCAGCAGGTGCTCGACTCCGGCCAGGCGATGGACATCACCGAGTACGCCACCACGGACACCGTCCCCACCTGGGACAGCGTCGACCCGGCCCTGAAGGAGGTCTTCACCGACGACGGGAAGCTCTACGCCGTGCCGGTGAAGAACTATTCCATGGGCCTGGTCTACAACAAGGTGCTGTTCCAACGGGCCGGTCTCGACGTGAACAACCCGCCGAAGACGTGGGCCGAGGTCCGGGACGCCGCCAAGAAGATCTCCGCGCTCGGCGACGGCATCGCCGGCTACGCGGAGTACAGCGCCGGCAACACCGGCGGCTGGCACTTCACCGCTCTGCTCTACTCGCAGGGCGGCCAGGTGCTGACCGCCGACGGCGGCAAGGCCGACTTCAACAACGCCGTGGGTCGGCAGGTCCTGCAGAACCTCAAGGACATGCGCTACGGCGACGACAGCATGGGCGATCGTCAGCTGCTCCAGTGGGGCGACCTGTTGACCAACGCGGGTGCGGGCAAGGTCGGTATGTTCATCGGCGCCCCGGACGCCACCCAGGCGATCGTCAGCCAGTTCCAGGGCAAATTCGAGGACTGGGCGATGGGGCCGCTGCCTGGCCAGGACGGCCCGGCCAAGAGCACGCTCGGTGGTGGCGAGGGCTACTTCTTCAAGAAGGACCTCACTCCGGAGCAGGTCCGCGCCGGTCTCAAGTGGATCGCGTACCAGAAGCTCACGCCCGGCAAGGGCCAGCTGGACTACGTCCGGGCCAAGCCACAGAACTACCCGGTCGGTCTGCCGCAGCCGCTGCTGTTCACCAACGGCAGCCAGGCGCAGCAGCAGGAGCTGGAGCTGCGCAAGGCCAACGCGAATGTGGACACCGCGAACTTCGCGAACTTCGAGGCGAATCCGGTCCCGATCAAGGGTGAGCCGCGCAATGCGCAGGCGATCTACGCGGTGCTGGACGCGGTGATGTCGGGAGTGCTGACGAACCCGAACGCCAACATCGACGCGCTGCTCAAGACCGCCGAGGACAAGGTCAACAAGCTCCTCGCCACCGCGAGCTGAGCGCGGGGCGGGGGCCTGCTCTCCGGCCCCCGCCCCGACCGCAGCGCCCCGATCCACCGTCCGGGGGCGGCGTAGCACTGACCGGTCACCCAGCCCACCAGGAGTTGCCTTGGCGATCACCACCGTCCCGGGTGCCGTGCGCGCACCGGGTCGACCCGCCCCGTCGCCGCCGGCAGGGCCACCGCGTTCCAGCCTCGGCCGCAAGGTACGGGACAATCTCACCGGACACGCGTTCCTGCTCGGTGCGGTGCTCTGCTTCGCGGTCTTCTCCTGGTATCCGATGGTCCGCGGCGTCGTGATGAGCTTCCAGCGCACCCGGCGCGGCGAAACCACCTGGGTCGGCTGGGACAACTACCTTCAGATCCTCGACGACCCCAGCTTCTGGACCGCCTGGCAGAACACCTTCTATTTCACCGCCCTGGCCCTCGTCCTCGGGTACGCGGTGCCGTTCTTCGTGGCGATCCTGCTCAACGAGTTCCGCCACGCCCGTGGGTACCTCCGGATCCTGGTCTACCTGCCGGTGATGCTGCCGCCCGCCTCGGCGCTGTTCCTGTTCAAGTTCTACGCGTACGACCCCAGCGACGCGGGGCTGTTCAACGCGATCCTCAAGGCCTTCGGCCTGCCCACGTCGCAGTGGATGCAGTCGCCGGAGATGACGATGCCGGCGATGGTGATCGCGTCGACCTGGATGAACATGGGCAGCGCCGTGCTGATCTACCTGGCCGCGTTGCAGAACATCCCGGGCGAGCTGTACGAGGCGGCCGAGCTGGACGGGGCCGGGATCTGGCGGCGGATCATGCACGTCACCATCCCGCAGACCCGGCTGATTCTCGCGCTACTGGCGATGCTCCAGATCGTCGCCACCATGCAGCTCTTCATCGAGCCGCTGATCCTCGCCAACGGCGCGGGCGCGGAGGACTCAGCGACCTCGGTCGCGTACCTCATCTACCAACACGGGTTCTTCCAGAACGATCTCAACGGCGCGGCGGCACTCGGAGTGATCATGCTGGTGGTGCTGGCCGGGTTCTCCGCCGTCTACCTGCGGCTCACCGCGAGACAGGACTAGGAGGAGACCACCCATGGCACCGGACACCGGGACCCGGACCCTCATCTCACAGGCCCAGCTTCGGCGCGGTCGCGGACGGGCTGCCTACTGGATGCTGCTCGCCGTCGTGGTCGTCGGGTTCACGCTCGTCTTCCTCGGGCCGCTCTACTGGATGGTCACCGGAGCCCTCAAGTCCGGCCAGGAGATCGCGCAGACCCCACCGTCGCTGTTCCCGCAGGATCCACAGTGGCAGAACTACGCCGACGCCTGGCACAACCTGGCGCTGGCCAAGCTGCTGTTCAACACCTTCTACTACGCGACCGGCGCGGTGCTGTTCCAACTGGTCTTCGACACCGCCGCGGCGTACGCCCTGTCGAAGCTCCGCCCGGTCCTCGGCAACGTGATCCTCGGCATGATGCTGGCCACGCTGATGATCCCGGCGATGGTCCTCATCGTCCCGCAGTACGTGACCGTGATCGACCTGCCGATCCTGCACATCAACCTGCTCGACTCGCCGTTCGCGATCTGGCTTCCCCTGGTCGCCAACGCGTTCAACATCTTCCTGCTGAAGCGGTTCTTCGACTCGATTCCGGAGGACCTGATGGCGGCCGCCCTGATGGACGGGGCGACGCCACTGCGCACGCTCTGGTCGATCGTGCTGCCGATGTCGCGGCCCATCCTCGGCGTTGTCTCGATCTTCGCGGTGACCGCGGTCTGGAAGGACTTCCTCTGGCCGAAGCTGGTCATGCCGTCCCCCGAGACCCGCACGGTAAGCGTGGGGATCTACGCCTTCGCCGGCGGTACGCCGATGAACGTGGTGATCGCCGCGTCGGTGATCGCCGCGATACCGACCGTCGTCATCTTCCTGGTGTTTCAGCGAAACATCATGTCCGGCCTCACCACGGGCGGTCTCAAGGGATGACCGCCGACCCCAGAAAGCAGGTGCGCGTGTCCGCAGCAGCCAGTGGTCCGTGGTGGCGGGGAGCGGTGATCTACCAGGTGTACCCGCGCAGCTTCGCCGACGGAAACGGTGACGGCATCGGCGACATCGCCGGCATCCGATCACGGCTGAACTACCTGTCGGCGCTCGGCGTCGACGCCATCTGGTTCAGCCCCTGGTACCCCTCCCCGATGGCCGACGCCGGCTACGACGTCGCCGACCATCGCGACATCGACCCCGTCTTCGGCAGCTTGGCCGAGGCGGAGGCGCTGATCGCGGAGGCGCACGCGCTCGGCATCCGGACCATCGTCGACGTGGTGCCGAACCACTGCTCCGCCGCACACCCCTGGTTCCAGGCGGCGTTGGCCGGCGGTCCGGGAGCACCGGAGCGGGAGCTGTTCTGGTTCCGGCCGGGGCGCGGCCCGAACGGCGACCAGCGCCCGACCGACTGGGTGGGCGAGTTCGGCGGGCCGACCTGGACCCGGACCACCGACCCGGACGGCACGCCCGGTGACTGGTACCTGCACCTCTTCGCCCCCGAACAGCCGGACCTCAACTGGGACCATCCGCGGGTGCGCGCCGAGTTCGAGGACATCCTGCGGTTCTGGTTCGACCGGGACGTGGACGGTATCCGGATCGACTCGGCCGGGCTGCTGGTCAAGGACTCGACGTTGCCCGAGATCGTGGCAGATCGGCCGCACCCCTTCCACGACGTCGACGGGGTGCACGAGATATACCGGGACTGGCGGCGGATCGCCGACGCGTATCCGGGGGACCGGGCCCTGATCGGTGAGGTGTGGCTGCCGGACCGCCAGCGGTTCGCCCGCTACCTGCGCCCGGACGAACTGCATGCCGCGTTCAACTTCGATTTTCTCGGCTGCGCCTGGGACGCCACCGCACTACGGGAGAGCATCGACGGCACGTTGCACGCACACGCTCCGGTCGGTGCCCCCGCCACCTGGGTGCTCGCCAACCACGACGTCACCCGGCAGGTGACCCGCTACGGCCGGGCGGACACCACGTTCAGCTTCGCGGCCAAGCGCGAGGGCATCCCCACCGACCTGGAACTGGGCACCCGCCGTGCCCGCGCCGCGGCGCTGCTGTCGCTGTCGCTGCCCGGCGCCGCCTACGTCTACCAGGGTGAGGAACTGGGGCTGTGGGAGGTCGAGGACATCCCAGCCGCGCTCCGGCAGGACCCGATGTTCGTCCGCTCCGGCGGGGTCGACCCGGGCCGCGACGGCTGCCGGGTTCCGCTGCCCTGGTCGGGGGACGTGCCGCCCTACGGCTTCAGCCCCGATGACGCGAGCCACGTGCCGTGGCTGCCGCAACCCGCCGACTGGAAGGACCGCACGGCCCGGACTCAGGCCGGAGACCCGCATTCGATGCTGGAGCTGTACCGGAGGGCGATCGCGCTGCGGCGTACCGAGGCGGCGCTCGGCGACGGGACGCTCACCTGGTTGCCGACACCCGACGACGTGCTGGCGTTCCGCCGGGAACCCGGCTTCACCTGCCTGGTCAATTTGTCCGGCAGTGCCGTGCCATTACCGCCGCACACCGACACGTTGCTGGCCAGCGGCCCGCTCGACGACGACCGGCTACCCCCGGACACCGCCATCTGGCTGCGTACCCCGGGCCGGTCCGGGTGACTCCCGCCGCGCCAGCACACCACCGACCGAACCACCAGCCCGCGCCGACGAGGAGGTACCCGCACCGCCGTTCCGCCATCACCACGGGGGACCTGGCCACCTGAGAAAGGGAGCGCTGCTCATGGCCGACCACACCGTCCCGCACCACCCGCACCCGCCCAGAAACCGGAGCATTGCGACGCTTGCCCTGCTCACCGGCACCGCACTGGCCGCCGCCTCGATCTCGGTGATCACACTCACCACCACCGCGACCCCGGCCCGGGCCGCCGGGCTCTCCCCGTTCGACATCGCCGGCCGGGGTGCGACGGTACCGTTCATCGAGCACGAGGCGGAGAACGCCGCGTACAGCGGCACCAGGATCGGGCCGGACCGGCGCTACGGAACACTGCCGTCCGAGGCGAGCGGCCGGGAGGCGGTTACCCTCGACGCGGTCGGGGAGCACGTCGAATTCACCCTCACCGCCCCGGCGAACGCGGTCACGTTCCGCTACAGCATCCCGGACAACGCCGCCGGCACCGGCCGCGACGCCACCATCGACCTACGGGCGAACGGAACCCTGGTCAAGGCGGTGCCGGTCACCTCGAAGTACGGCTGGTACTACGGCGGCTACCCGTTCAACAACAACCCGGGCGACATCAACCCGCACCACTTCTACGATGAGGCCCGGGCCCTGTTCGGCACCACCTACCCGACGGGTACGAAGATCCGGCTCCAGGTGGCGTCGACCGCCCAGTCGCCGACCTTCACCATCGACCTGGCCGACTTCGAGCTGGTCGGCGCACCGATCACCAAGCCGGCCAACGTCCTCGACGTGGTCACCGATTTCGGTGCCGATCCGACCGGTGCCACCGACTCCACCGCCCGCTTCCAGGCCGCCGTGGACGCTGGTCGGGCGCAGGGCCGTACGGTCTGGATCCCGCCGGGCAGCTTCACCCTCTGGGACCATGTGGTCGTCGACGGGGTGACGCTGCGCGGGGCCGGCCCCTGGTACTCGGTGCTCGGCGGCCGGCACCCCACCGACCGCCAGCGGGCCGCCGGCATCTACGGCAAGTACGTCGACGGTGGCGGCTACCGGGGTGAGATCCGCCCGCACGAGGCCGGCGGCCCCAGCCGCAACGTGCTGCTGCGGGACTTCGCCATCATCGGCGACATCCGGGAACGGGTCGACTCCGATCAGGTCAACGCCATCGGCGGAGCGATGTCCGACTCCGTGGTGGACAACGTCTGGATGCAGCACACCAAGGTCGGTGCCTGGATGGACGGCCCGATGGACAACTTCACCATCCGTAACAGCCGGATCCTCGACCAGACCGCCGACGGGGTGAACTTCCACTGGGGGGTCACCAACTCCACGGTGACGAACACCTTCGTCCGCAACACCGGCGATGACGCCCTCGCCATGTGGGCGGACACCGTGCCGAACGTGGGCAACTCGTTCACCCGTAACACCGTCGGCGTGACGATCCTCGCCAACCACCTGGTCACCTACGGTGGGCGGGACATCCGGATCACGGACAACGTGACCGCCGACTCGGTCACCAACGGCGGCGGCATCCACGTGGCCAACCGCTACACCGGCGTGCACGGCCCGACGGCGGTCGCCGGCACCATCACGGTCGCCCGCAACACCCTGATCCGCAACGGCAACTCGGACTACAACTGGCGGTTCGGTGTCGGGGCGATCTGGTTCTCCGCGTTGAACGAACCGATCCAGAACGCGTCGATCGTGGTCAGCGACACCGACATCCTGGACAGCTCCTACGCGGCACTGCACTGGATCGAGGGCGCGACAAGCGGGATCAGCTTCACCGACGTACGCATCGACGGTGCCGGCACGTACGCCCTCCAGGTGCAGGCACCGAGTCAGGTCTCCTTCACGAATGTCCGGGCCACCGGCATCGCACAGGCAAACCCGATGCACAACTGTGTGGGCAGCGGCTTCCAGATCACTCAGGGGGCCGGAAACTCCGGTTGGTACACCTCGACGCCGTACTGCGGGCCGTGGCCGGAGCCGCAGTGGGGCAGCGGCCCGACCAGCCCACCGTCGCCCACCACTCCGCCACCGCCCACCACTCCGCCACCCACCACGCCGCCGCCGGCCGGGGGCAACCTGGCGCAGGGCAGGCCGGTCCTCGCCTCCAGCCACAACCAGACCTACCAGGCGGGCAACGCAGTCGACGGCAACGCGAACACGTACTGGGAGAGCGCCAACAACGCCTTTCCGCAGACCCTCACCGTCGACCTGGGCAGCGCCCGCTCCGTCGATCGGGCGGTGCTGAAGCTGCCGGCCGGTTGGGAGACGCGGACGCAGACGTTGTCGGTGCTCGGCTCGACCGACGGTAACGCCTGGACCACGCTCGCCGGGTCGGCCGGCCGCACCTTCGATCCGGCCGCCGGCAACGTCGTGTCGATTGGTTTGCCCGCCGGCGAGCGTCGGTTCCTCCGGCTGAGCATCACCGGCAACACCGGCTGGCCGGCGGCCCAGATCGCCGAGATCGAGGTGTACGGCGGCAGCAGCCCGCCACCGTCCACAACCCCGCCACCAACCGGAAACCTCGCTCTCGGCCGGCCGGCGGTCGCCTCCAGCCACACCGACGGGTACCTGGCCGGCAATGCGGTGGACGGCAACGCGAACACCTATTGGGAGAGCGCCAACAACGCCTTCCCGCAGACCCTCACCCTGGACCTGGGCAGCGTCCGGCAGGTGGGTCGGGTGGTGCTGAAGCTGCCACCATCGCCGGCCTGGCAGACCCGTACGCAGACGTTGTCGGTGCTCAGCTCCACCGACGGCAACTTTTGGACCACCCTTGCCGGCACGGCCGGCCGCACCTTCGATCCGGCCACCGGCAACATCGTGTCGATCAACCTGCCCGCCGGGGAGCGTCGGTTCCTCCGACTGCACGTCACCGCCAACACCGGCTGGCCGGCGGCCCAGGTCGCCGAGTTCGAGGTCCACTCCACCTGACC
The DNA here is from genome assembly GCF_027497295.1 of Verrucosispora sp. WMMC514. Classification (NCBI taxonomy): domain Bacteria; kingdom Bacillati; phylum Actinomycetota; class Actinomycetes; order Micromonosporales; family Micromonosporaceae; genus Micromonospora; species Verrucosispora sp. WMMC514. The sequence goes on from NZ_CP114906.1 coordinate 2,855,098, forward strand.
CGTCGCCGGGCTCGGCTCCGGCGGGGCCCGGCGACGCCGCACCAGAAGCACCACCTCGCAACGCCTCTCCACATCCCGGAAGAAGGTGTCGATCCCCCATGTCCAGATTCCGCACCCGGTTGACCGCCGTGTTCGTTGCGGTCGGCCTCGCCCTCGCCGTAGCCCCCGCACCGCCCGCCGTCGCGGCGAGCGGCCCCAACCTGGCCGCCGGCCGGAGCATGTCCGCCAGCGGCCACACCGACGTCTACGTCGCCGCCAACGCCAACGACGGCAGTCAGGGAAGCTACTGGGAAAGCCCGAACCACGCCTTCCCGCAGTGGATCCAGGTCGATCTGGGTGCCACGGTCACGGTCGACCGGCTGGTGCTCAAACTGCCCACCGGCTGGGGTTCGCGTACCCAGACCCTGACCGTGCAGGGCAGCACCAACGGGTCGGCATTCAGCACCCTGGTCGGCTCCACCGGGTACGCGTTCAACCCGGCGGCCGGCAACACGGTCACCGTGTCAGTCGCCCCGGCCAGCACCCGGCACGTCCGGCTGCTGATCACCGCGAACACCGGCTGGCCCGCCGGGCAGCTTTCCGAACTGGAGGTGTACGGCCCGGCCACCGGAGACACCCAGGCCCCGTCGGCGCCGACGAACCTGGCGTTCACCGAGCCGGGCGGCGGGCAGGTCCGGTTGACCTGGTCGGCGTCGACCGACAACGTCGGGGTGACCCGCTACGACGTGTACGCCAACGGGTCGTTGCGGTCGACCGTCTCGGGCACCACCCTGACGTACACGGACACGCAGCCGGCAAGCGCGACGGTGTCGTACCTCGTACGAGCCCGGGACGCCGCCGGCAACGTCTCGGCGAACAGCAACACGGTGACCCGGGTGGGCAGCACCCCGGGTGGCACCAACCTGGCCGCCGGCAAGCCGGCCACCGCCTCCTCGATGGTGCACGTCTTCGCCGCCGCCAACGCCGTCGACGACGACGTCACCACCTACTGGGAGGGAGCGCCCGGGGCGTACCCGAGCACCCTGACCGTGGCGCTCGGCGCCAACGCGAGCATCAGCGCCGTCGTGGTCAAGCTGAACCCGGACCCGGTCTGGGGGCCGCGTACCCAGACCTTCTCGATTCTCGGGCGCACTCAGTCCGGCTCCGGATTCAGTACGCTGGTCGGCTCGGCGAACCACTCGTTCAGCCCGTCGAGCAGCAACACGGTGACCATCCCAGTCGCGGCTACCGCAGCCGACGTCCGGCTCCAGTTCACCGCCAACACCGGATCGCCCAACGGGCAGGTCGCCGAGTTCCAGGTGATCGGAACCCCCGCCCCGAACCCAGACCTCACCGTCACCAACCTGACGTTCGCCCCCACCGCGCCGGTGGAGACCGACCAGCTCACGCTCACCGCGTCGGTACGCAACGCCGGCACGTCGGGTGCCGGGGCGACGACGGTCGACTTCGCGCTGGACGGCACGAAGGTGGGCCAGGCGAACGTCGGTGCCCTCGCGGCCGGCGCCTCGGCCACCGTGTCGACCACCGTCGCCGCCCGCAACGCGGGCAGCTACCAGCTCAGCGCCGCGGTCGACCCGGCGAACACGGTGATCGAGCAGGATGAGTCGAACAACAGCCGGACCAGTTCCGGCCCGCTGGTGGTCAGTCCGGTGGCCAGCGCCGACCTGGTCGCCTCGTCGATCACCTGGTCACCGGGCACACCGAGCGCGGGCGCCACTGTCGGTTTCTCGGTGAGCCTGGGCAACCAGGGCACCGTCGCTTCGGCCGGCGGGGCGCACAACGTCACGCTGACCGTGCTCAACGACTCCGGCACGACCGTGCGTACGCTCACCGGCTCGTACACCGGCACCATCGGGGCGGGTGCCACGGCAGGCCCGGTGAACCTGGGCACCTGGACGGCGGCCAACGGGCGGTACACCGTCCGGGTCGTCATCGCCGCCGACGCCAACGAGTTGCCCGTGAAGCGGGCCAACAACACCAGCGAGCGTGCCCTGTTCGTGGGTCGCGGCGCCGACCTGCCGTACGACATGTACGAGGCCGAGGAGGGCTCAGTCGGCGGCGGGGCGCAGGTCGTCGGACCGAACCGGACCATCGGCGACCTGGCCGGTGAGGCGTCCGGCCGGCGGGCGGTCACCCTGAACACCACCGGCGCGTACGTCGAGTGGACCACCAGAGCGCCGGCCAACGCCCTGGTCACCCGCTTCTCCATGCCCGACGCCCCGAACGGCGGCGGCATCAACTCGACGTTGAACATCTACGTCAACGGCGTGCTGCACAAGCCGATCAGCCTGACGTCGAAGCACATCTGGCTGTACGGCGCCGAGGCCAGCCCGAGCGACTCGCCGAGCGCCGGGCCGCCCCGGCACCTCTACGACGAGGCGAACGTGCTGCTCAACTCGACCATCCCGGCGGGTAGCCGGATCCGCTTGCAGAAGGATCCGGCGAACTCCACCACGTACGCCATCGACTTCGTGAACCTGGAGCAGGTCGCGCCCCGGGCGAACCCGGACCCGGCGCGGTACCGGGTGCCGAACGGATTCAGTCATGCCGACGTGCAGAGTGCGCTCGACGCGGTCCGGATGGACGCCACCGGCAACCTGATCGGGGTCTACCTGCCAGCCGGCAGCTACGAGACGGCCCAGAAGTTCCAGGTGTACGGCAAGGCGGTGAAGGTGGTCGGAGCGGGCATGTGGTTCACCCGCTTCCAGACGCCACCGTCGCAGCAGAACACCGACGCCGGGTTCCGGGTCGAGCCCAGTGCCAGCGGGTCGTCCTTCGAACACCTCGCCTTCTTCGGCAACTACACGATCCGGCAGGACGGGCCGGGCAAGGTCTGGGGTGAGCTGAAGGATGTCGACAACCTGACCCTGGACAACGTCTGGGTCGAGCACACCGTCTGTGCGTACTGGGGAGTGAGCGTCAGCGGCTTGAAGATCACCAACAGCCGGTTCCGCAACACCTTCGCCGACGCGGTGAACCTGACCAACGGCAGCACCGACAACCTGGTCAGCAACTCGGAGGGCCGGTCCAACGGCGACGACGCGTTCGCCCTCTTCTCCGCCACCGACCAGGGCGCGTCCACCGGCAACCACGGCAACGTGTTCGAGAACCTGACCGCCACGCTGACCTGGCGGGCGGCCGGAATCGCGGTCTACGGCGGCTACGACAACGTCTTCCGCAACCTCTACATCGCCGATCAGTTGACGTACTCCGGCATCACGATCAGTTCGTTGGACTTCGGCTACCCGTTCATCGGATTCGGCGCGAGCCCGCCGACCCGCTTCGAGAACATCTCACTGATCCGGTCCGGTGGTCATTTCTGGGGCGCGCAGACCTTCCCGGCGATCTGGGTGTTCTCCGCGTCGAAGGAGTTCCGTGGCATCCGCGTCAGTGACGTGGACATCGTCGACCCGACGTACTCGGGCATCATGTTCCAGACCAAGTACACCGGCGGCCAGCCGGAGAACCCGATCACCGACACGGTCTTCACGAACGTGTCCATCAGCGGCGCACAACGCAGCGGCGACGCCTTCGACGCCAAGTCCGGCTTCGCCATCTGGGCCAACGAGATGCCCGAGCCAGGCCAAGGCCCCGCCGTCGGCTCCGTCACCTTCACCAACCTCCGCCTGACCAACAACCACCAGGACATCCGCAACATCACCTCCACCTTCTCCATCACCCGCAACTGACCCGACCCCTCCCCCTGGCGCGCCCACCATGCGAGTGGGGTGGGTCGTCAGGGGATGGGGGATCCGTGGCGGCCGGCGCCGGCGGTGAAGCGGGCGGCGCCGGCCGCCGCGTCGGTGGCCAGGGAGTGCAGGCCGTACGCCAGCTCGGTGGCCAGGGCGTCCGGCTCCGGCTGCGCGGCGGTGGCCAGCACCGAGGCGCGGTCGTTGCGCAGGCAGGTCTGTGGGTGGCGAGCGATCTCGGCGGCCAGTTGCTCGGCCGCCGCCCGGGACCCGCCCGGGTCGACCAGGCGGTTGACCAGCCCCATGGCGTACGCCTCCGCGGCCGGCACCGCACGCCCGGTGAGGATCAGGTCCATCGCTCGGCTCTCGCCGATCAGCCGGGGCAACCGGACCGTGCCGCCGTCGATCAGCGGCACTCCCCACCGCCGACAGAAGACCCCGAGCACCGCGTCCGACTCGGCGATCCGCAGATCGCACCAGAGCGCCAGTTCCAGGCCACCGGCCACCGCGTACCCCGAGATCGCGGCGATCACCGGCTTGCCGAGGACCATCCGGGTCGGACCCATCGGGCCGTCGCCGTCCGGCTCGACCCGGTTGCCGCTCGGCGTACCGATCGCCTTCAGGTCGGCCCCCGCGCAGAACGTCCCGCCGGCTCCCCAGAGCACCGCCACCGTCGCCGTCGGATCCGCGTCGAAGGCCCGGAACGCGTCGGCGAGCGCCCGAGCGGTCGGCCCGTCGACCGCGTTGCGGGCCGCCGGCCGGTCCAGGATCACCGTCGTCACCGGCCCGTCCCGTTCCACCCGTACCGTCATCCCGTCAGCATGCCCCGGCGTCGCCCGGCTGGCTATTCGTCCCCGACGACCGGTTTGCGGCGGCGTACGGCGGGAAGTCGTTACTCGTGCGAGCGTTGTTGACGAAAATCGAGCAAGCCTCCGGCCTGGACCGGTTCGGTGACCGGTTGCAGCAGACGGTGCAGGGCGTGCTGCGCCCACAGCGGGTCCGCGACCTGTTGCACGGGGTCTGGCTGGGGCACCCGCTGCACCCGGCGATGGTGCAGCTACCGGTCGGCGCGTGGATCAGCGCGGCCGTGCTGGACCTGATGCCCGGCCAGCAGCGGGCGGCGACCACCATGACCGCGGTCGGCACGATCGGTGCCCTGCCGGCGGCGGTGGCCGGGCTCAACGACTGGGCGGGGCTCTCCCGTGACCAGCGTCGGGTCGGCCTGGTGCACGCCGCGTCGAACTCCGTCGGGCTGGCGCTGTACGGTGCCTCGCTGGCCGCGCGCCTGTCCGGTCGGCACGGCCTCGGGCGCACCCTCGGCTGGCTCGGGCTCAGCGCCGCCGGTGCCGGGGCGTACCTCGGCGGGCATCTGGCGTACAAGCAGGGTGCCCAGGTGAACGTGAGCGTCTCCGACCTGCATTTGATCAGCGAGGGCTGGCACCCGGTGGCGGAGATGACCAGCCTGCCGCAGCGGGAACTCGTCACCCGCAATATCGACGATGTGTCGGTGATTCTGTACCGCCACGGCGACGACGTGACCGTCATGCTGGAGCGTTGCCCCCACCAGAGCGGGCCGCTCGGCGAGGGCGAGGTACGCGAGGTCGACGGGCACGCCTGCGTGGTGTGCCCGTGGCACGGCAGCACCTTCCGACTCAACGGCGGCGAGGTGGTGCACGGCCCCTCCGCGAACGACCAGCAGGTGCTGCCGACCCGGATCGTCGACGGCCGCCTGGAGGCCCGGCTGCCCTGACCCGACATCCGGCTGAACCTTCCGGACACCGTGTCTCGGCTGCGCGCCGTGCAGGTTCCGGTAGGTCCGTAGGGGGCGGGCGGCGGTGACAGCTTCGCTCAGTCCTTGCGGTGTCGGCCGACGGGCAGCTCGCGGGGAGTACTGACCGGCGGTTGGTGGCGGGTGCCGGTGCGGGAAACGGCCGGTCGACGGCGCAGGCCCAGCACCGCACCGATCTGCGCCCCGACGATGCTGGCCACGGCCAGCACGGCGGAGACGGCGAGTGGACGGTTCACCCGGTCGGGCTCGCCGGCCCGGGACGCGCCCACCGTCACCACCGGCGAGTGACCCTCCGGCGTCTCGCTCCGCGGCGGCTCCGGCTGTCGTCCCTCCGGACTGGCCGGTGCGGTCGTGGCCGACCCCGGTCGCTCGGTCGGGTCGCCGGGCGACTCCACCGCCTCGCCGGGCCGCTCCACCGCGTCGCCCGGGTTGGCCGGCGTCGGGCGGGTCTGCTCGGTCCGTTCCGACCCGGGACCGGGCCGGGGTTTCGGAGCGACCAGCCGGCCGGTGGCATGTTGCCGGGAACCCTGGTCGTGCGCCTCCTCGGGCAGCTTGATGAGCTGACCGGGGCGGATGCGGTCCGGGTCCCGCAGCTTGTTCAGCGCGGCCAGCCGGTGGTAGTCGTCGAAGTCGTCCAGGTACCGTTCGGCGACTCCGCCCAGGTAGTCACCCTTGGCGACCCGGTACACGGAGGCCGGGGCCGAGGTGTCGGGTGCCGAGGTCGTGGCCGTCGCCGGCCCGGTCGCCGCCAGCGCGGGAGCCGGCGTGAATGCTACGGCGGCGGCCGGACCGCCGTACGCCGTCGTGCCGTAGACCGTGGTGGCGGCCGTGGCGGCGGGGCTGGCGGCGAGGATCAGCGCGACCGAACCGACGAGCGCGGCGGCGGCCCGCTGCTGCCGGCCCATGCCGGGCAGCCGGGGCGCGGGCCGGTCCAGCGCCTGCGCGCCCAGCTCCACGAGCACCGACAGGGCGAAGGTTGCCCAGCCGAACCAGCCGGCGATGGCCAGCGCCCGCAGGAAGAGTTGCCCGTCGTCGCGGCTGGTCAGCGTGGTGCCGATCTCCGCGAGGGTGGGTACGTGGTCGGGGAGCGGGTTGCCGGCGAAGGCCAGCAGCGCGATCGGTCCGCCGACCAGCAGACCGATCAGCACGACAAGCGCACCGAAGCCGGTGAGCACCCGACCGGCCCGCCGTACGGCGGTGCCACCTGATGCGGCCATGGCTACCTTCCCTTTCCTAGGAGGCCCCGGTCAGCGCCCGTGCGGTCGCCTCACCGGAAACGGTGACGGTGTTGGAGAAGCCGAACAAACCGAGCGCCGCCCGGTCGTAGGTGACCTCGACGCGTACCCGGATCAGGGTTTCGCCGTCGACCACCGGGAAGGTCACCGTGTGGTGGCTGGCGCCGGCGGTGGTGAGGTAGTTCCGGACGGCGTTGCGGGCCTCGCGCCGGTTGATCCGCTTGGGTCCGCCCTCGATGGCGGTGGCTCGGTCGATGGCCTGACCGCCGGCGCGGGCCGCCTCGGCGGCCAGGTTCTCGGCGCGTTGCAGCGTGCGGAGCTGACCGGCGCCGTCGAACGCCATGCCGATGATGGCCAGCACCCCGATCAGGGCCACGGCCAGGAAGATGCTCACCCGACCGGCGTCGCCCCGCGCGGCGGTCATCCCCGGCTCCGGTAGCGGTCCAGCGGCGAGGTGAACGAGGCGGTGATCCGCTGCCCGTCCGGCATCGACAGCGCCGGCAGGTTGATGTCGGCGTAGGAGACGGTGCAGGCGATCTCGACGGTGACGGTGGCGTTCTGCCCGACCTCACTGGTGAAGACACGGTTGAAGCTGGTGGACTGTCCGTCGACCGAGCCGCGGAGGGTCACCTGCGGGGCCCCGGAGCAGGACACGCCCCGCCAGTCGAGCTGGCGGCGGGCGGCCTCGCGCGCCTCCCGCCGGGCGGTGGCGGCGTCCCGGGAGATCGACGCGGCCCGGGCCGCGTCGTGCGCGGCGGCCTCCAGCGCCGCGCTGGCGACCGCGGTACGCCCGGCGACCCCGCCCAGCACCATCATCGCCACGAAGGCCGGTGCCAGCACCGCCACCTCGATCGAGACAGAACCTCGGCTCATGGCTCGGTCCATCGCTCCACCGTCCCGTGCGCCGTCTGCTCGACGGCGAAGTCGACGCCCGGCACCACCGACAGGGCCTTGCCGCTCACCGTGCAGGTCACGTCGGTGTCGGTGGCGGCGCAGCTCGGCCCCGGGTCGTCCCAGTCGACCAGCCAGTCCCCGGCGACCTGGAGGAACTCGGCCGCGCGCTGCTCGCCGGCACCGGCCGGGGCGTCGTAGAGCCGTTGCGCGTTGACACCGCTCTGCGCGGCGTTGAGCGCGGTCGACCGGGCGACGAACACGACGGCCACCTGGATCGAGGCGAACAGCATCACCAGGATCGCCGGCAGGGCCACCGCCAACTCGACCGGATTGCCACCCCGCTCACCGTCGCCGGGCAGCAGGCGGTGCCGGGTGGCGGCGACCACCCGGCACCAGCCGGCACAGAGGCGACGGAACATCGATCAGTCGGCCGTCGGATCCTGGTGGGCCGGGATGTTGTCCATCCAGTCGTTGGCCGCGCCGAGGGCGGCGGCGGTCACCGCCATCGCCACGGCCACCAGGCCAAAGATGATGACGGCGGTCGGCACCGGGCTGTCGCCACGGTCGCCGCGCAGTTCCGCCAGCCGCGCCCGTAGCGCGACGTGCAGGTAGGTGATTACGGACATCGGGGCTCCTTCACTGGGGGTCGGGCCTAGAGACGGGCCAGGAACGGGTAGATGGCGAAGCCGAGCAGGACGAAGACCAGCAGCGCGCCGGGTATGTCGAGCCGGCTGGTCACCCCCTCGGCCCGGGCCAGGTTGTCGGTGCGGATCTGGTCGCGTAACGAGTCGGCCCGGCTGCGCAGGGTCTCGTGTACCTGCGCGCCCTCGCTGCCGGAGGAGCGCATGATCGCGCCGACGTCGCCCAGCTCCGGGATGCCGATCCGGTCGGCGAGATCGCGTAGCTCGTCCCAGGGCGAGTGCATCTGCATCTGGGCCATCCGCAGCGCCTCGGAGATCCGGTCGAAGACCCAGCCCTCGCAGATCGCGGCGGCTCGCTCCAGCGACTGCACCGGCCCGTGCGCCGCGGACAACTGCAACGCGACCAGGTCGAGGTAGGTGCAGACCGCCTGACGGAACTCGTCCCGCGCGGCGTCCGCCTTGGTCAGCACCGACCGGTGCGCCACAAGTGCGCAGAGCAGCGCCAGGCCGAGGCTGCCCAGGACCGGCACGGCCAGCGGCAGCGACACGCCGACGGTGAAAAGCGTGACGCTGAGCAGCGCCGGAGCGGAGAGTCCGATCAGGGCGGACAACAGCAGGGAGAGGGCGTACTGCTCGGGGGTGCGGTCGAGCAACGCCAGTTGCCGGTGCGGGGGTCGCAGCCAACGGGACAACCCGGTGAGCCAGTCCAGCCGCCGGTCGGCGGGCCCGGTGCGGGCGCTTCCCGGCGGTTGGTGCAGCCGGCGCAGTGCCGGGCCGAGCGCGGGAGTCGCCGGGACCAGCTCACGGACCACCAGGAACACGCCCAACCCGAACGTGGCGCCGGCCACCACCGCGAGGGTGAGGTGCAGGTTCACGCCACCACCTCGTTCGGGTCGGGTGCCGGCAGGAAACGGGCCGGTCGGGGCGGCTGGCTCATCGACCGCACCCAGGCCAGCAGCGCCACGAAGGCGGCACCGAGCACCGCCATCACCAGCTGCCCGAACGGGGTGTCGTACGGCTGGACGTACTCGCGGTTGAGCAGCCCGTACGCGATGGTGGCCAGCGTCATGCCGGTGAGGAAGCGGACCGCGAACCGGGGCTGGGTGCGCTTGGCCTCGATCTCCCGGCGGGTCGCGACCTCCGCCGCGGCGGCCGAGGCGATCGAACCGAGCACGTCACCGAGGCGCTCACCCCGGTCGGTGAGGTGCAGGATCAGCGCGGCGACCACCTGGTCGCAGACCGGGTCGCCGATCTCGTCGGCGAAGGCCAGCAGGGCGGAACGGGCCAACCACCCGGCCTGGAGCCGGGCGGCGAGCAGGCGTACCTCCTCCTGGATCTCCTCCGGGGCGGTGGTGACCGTACCGATGATCGCCTGCTGGAGCCCCTGCCCGGTGGCGGAGACGTCCTTGAGCCGGCGGGTCCACTCGCCGACCGCCTCGATGCGGGCGATGGCCCGCTGCTCGGCCCGCCCCACCGAGAACAGCCACGGCGCGCCCGGCACCGCCACCGCGACCAGCAGGCCCACCACGGGCAGGCCGGTCAGCAGGAAGGCCAACGCACCGGCGACCACCGCGCCGACCAGCAGGGACTGGTGCGCCCGCTGCTCGCGGGCGGTGCTGCCGGAGCCGCGCCACAGCCGCCCGAGCCCCGGCCCCGCGCCGGGTGCCCGGCCGGGCGGCCGGCGGGTGCCGACGAGCGCCACCACCGCCAGCACCAGGCCGGCCACGCAGGCCGCGCCGGAGACCAGGGCGATCAGCTCGATGTTCGTCCGCACCGGCTCACCGCCGCCCGAGTCGGGTCTGCCGGGGCCGGCGCCAGGCGCCCTGACCGGCCTCGATCCAGCGGCTCAGCAACCGGGCGTCGTAGCCCACCCGCAGCAGCTGATCCCGGACCCGTTCCGGCAGGTGCCGGGGGACCGCCCGCCCGTCCGGGCCGGGGCCGAAGACCTGGGTGGTGGTGATCCGGCTGCTCTCACCGACGCCCAACACCTCCTCGACATGCGAGACGAAGCGGTGCTTGCGCCCGCCGATGCCGGTCTCGTCGTCGACGGTGACGTAGACGATCAGGTCGAGCGCGTTGCCGGCCATCCGGCGGGCCTGGTCGACGGTCATCTCCCGGCCGTGGGCGAGCGCCAACTCGATGATCCGCTCGCTCACCCCGGCCGGGGTACGCGCGTGGATCGTGCACATCGACCCCCGGCTGGTGGTCATCGCCTGGAGCATCGGCACGATCTCCCGGGACCGCACCTCCCCGACGATGATCCGCAACACGCCCATCCGCAGCGAGACCGGGATCAGGTCGGCGATGCTCACCTCGCCGGCCGGTCGACCGTCCGGTCCGCGTTCGCCGTGCCCCTCGCGGGCCTCGAAGCTCATCACCGCCCGGTGCCGGTCGCCGCGGCGGGCCGGCAGCAGTTCCCGGCTCTCCTCCAGCAGCACGTACGGCTCGTCCGGCGGGATCTCGCTCATCATCGCCCGGATCACGGTGGTCTTTCCGGCACCGGCCAGCCCGGCGACCATGATGTTCAGCCCGGCCCGCATCGACGCCCGGAGGAAGTCGCGCAGCAGCGGGTCGATCATCTCGTCCAGGTCACCCCGGCCACCGGCCAGGTCGTCGAGGGTCACGTCGAGGGTGTTGTGCTTGCGGATCACCGCGTACGGGCGGTGGCTGACCAGGAACACCGCGGCCAGTCGGCTGCCGTCGGGCAGTTGCAGGTCCAGGGTGGGTTTCGAGGTGGACAGGGACCGTTCCGTCGCGCCGGCCCGGCGGGCCGCCGCCTGGAGGATCTCCACCAGCTCGTCGTCGCTGTCGGCGATGGGGTCGGCCCAGTCGACCCCACCGCCGTGCCGGGTGACGCGCACCTGGTCGCAGCCGAGGATGTGCACCTCCTCGATGGTGTCGTCGACGAGCAGGGTCTGGAGTCGACCGAGGCCGGCCAGCTCGGCGGTGACCTGGTCGAGCAGCAGCCGTTCCTCGCCGGCCGCCATCGGTGTGCCGGCGCGGCGCACCGCGTCGGCGTACTCGGCGACCAGCTCGACCGCGAGCCGGGCGCGCTCGGTGTCCTCCTCGGCGACGCTGAACTCGCGGCCACGCTGCCACCGGGTGAGCCGCTCGCTGAGCTGCCGGCGCAGCTCGCGCACCACCTGAAAGTCGACCCTGGGTCGGGGTGGCGCGGCCGGCGGTGCCGCGACGGGCACCGACCCGTTCGGTGGCTGGTGCCAACCGTTGACCGGGGCCAGGGGCGGGGCGGTGGAGGTGGCGCCCGGTGGTTGCCGGCGCGGGTCGGACGAGACCGGCTCAAATCGCATCCGGCACCCCCTGGGACACGGGCCACGCCAGCCGGGCCCGCCGCCGCTCCAGCAGCGCGCCGATCGGCACCTCCAGCTCGCGGGCCGCCCGCAGCAGCGGCCGGTTGGCCCGCACGGTCCCGCCCAGGCTCAACACCTCGGCGGTACGCGGGTCGTGCGGCAGCCGGGCGATCACCGGCAGCTGAAGGGCCTTGCTGACCTCGCTCCGACCGTGGCCGCCGCCGACCAGCAGCAGGCGCAGGGTGCCCGACGGCACCCGGTGCTCGGTGAAGTCCCGCTCGATGGCCTGGAGCATGGCCCGGGTGCCGGACAGGTCGGGCAGCTGCGCGCGGGACACCACGAGCACCACCGAGGCGGCGCGCAGTAGCGGCCAGGGTGGGCCGAGCACGTGCAATCGTCCGCAGTCGACGATCACGTCGTACGGTGGGTCGCCGCGTTCCAGGCCGGTGAAGAAGTCCGCGAACCGCTGCCAGAGCGGGGTGACGCTGCCGGCCTGGGCCGGGTCGATCACCCCCGGCAGCAGGAGCCGTTCCCGGCGCGGCGCGTCCAGGTCGACCAGCTGTGACCAGAACGAGCTCTCCAGGCTGCCGTCGCGCAGCTCGCCGACGGCCAGCTCGCCGATGCCGCGCGGTCCGTCGAGCGCGCCACCGAGGTAGCCGGCGAGGACGGAGCCGCCGGCCGGGTCGCACTCGGCGAGGATCAGCCGCCGGTGCCAGCTCAACGCGCAGGCCAGCGCGGTGGTGGTGACCCCCGGCGAGCCCTTCGCCGAGACCAGCGCGATGATCGCCATGCTCAGGCCGCCTTGGTCAGGACGACCGCGATCCGATCCTGGGCGGCCAGTGCCACCACGGCCGGTACGTCCCGGACCGCGAGCGCCAGGTAGACGACGACCTCGTCCCGCCCATCCGTGGAAACGGCGTCGGTGACGGTCGCGGTGAACCGGGTGCCACCGGACGACGAGCCTCCGCCGCTGTCGCTGCTCGGCGTGCTGACCAGCAGCACCTGGTCACCGGGGCGGAGCTTCGGCGCCGGCACCTGGGCCGCGCGCAGCCCGAGCGCGAGCTGCTGCTGCCCGGGACCGAGCAGCGGGTCGTCGGTGAGCTGGGCCATCGTCAGCAGGGTGCCCGGGGCCAACGAGACGGCGGCGCGCATCCCGATCACGTCGGCGAGCCGGGAGGCGGGCACCGGTTCGAGTCCCTGACCGCCGGCCACCTGCACCGACACCAGGTCGTCGGCGCGTACCACGTCGCCCACCTCGACCGCCCGAGCCACCGCCAGGTAGCTGCCGGTCGCCCGGACCGAGGTCACCGCGAACGCCGAGCCCAGCCCACCGAGGGCGATCAGCAGGACGGCGAGGCCGAGCAGGCCGGGCCGGACCCGGCGTTGGCGGACCACCCGGGGCGGGGCGACCGGCGCGTCCACGGGAGAGGTTCCGTTGCGGGTCGCCACGCTCACTGGTACCAACCTTTCGTTCGCCACTGCGGGGCTCGCAGGATCGGCTCACTCACCTGGTCACCACCTGAAGCTCGTTGATCTGGATGGCGACCGGGCCCGTGGTGCGGGTGACGCCGCCGATGCTTCCGCTGTCACCACCGTTGCTGGTCCACCGCACCGACCAGTGCGTGGTCGCCCGGACCGTGTACGTCCCGGCCTCGGGGTAGCCGCTGTGGTAGCCGCAGTCGGGGGAGGGCTGTCCGGCGTGCTGGCCTCGCGGGCGGTACCGGGTGCCGGGGCCGGTGCAGGTGACCGTGTCGCCGTTGCCCATGTCCCAGACGACCCGGTTGACCCGGGCCCGGATGGTCACCGTGAGCCCGCGATCCGAGGCGGAGGCGCGCAACGGACCGAACTGGTTGGCGCCCCGTTCGGCCCACATCCAGACCGGCAGACCCACCAGACCGGGGCCGACGGACTTGCGGGGTGCGACCGCCGCGCGGGGCGCGAGCAGGGTGATCGAGGCGAACGCCCGACGGGCCAGTTCCTCCGGGTCCGGCGGAGCGCCGAAGCCCGGCGGCGGCGCGTCCAGCAGCACGAGTACTCCCTGGCCGAAGGCACCGGCGTTGCAGCTCTGCAGGTAGTACTGCTGGCCGGCGGGCGGTTCGGTGGGCGGCGACTCGGCGAGCTTGTAGTAGCAGCCGTCACCACTGTTGAACCAGCCGAGCACGTCGTCGTAGCAGGCGACGGTGCGGCCCTGCCACTGGCAGACGCCCCCGCCCCCGCCGCCGTTGTCGCCGCCGCTGCCGTTGTCCCCGCCGTTGCCGCCGCCACCGGGGGTGCCCGGGTCGTCGTCCCACACGTTGCAGTTCGGCTGGGCCGGTGGGCAGTTGGCACCGGGATCGGCGGCGGTCGCCGGAACCGCACCGCCGCTGGCCAGTAGCGCCACCAGCGCGCCGCCGAGCAGCGCCCGTCGGACGACGGCGGTACGGGCGGCGGCCGGTCGGCGGCCGTCGGCTCGCCCGGTCAGCACGGCTGGTCCTGGTGGGCCGCGCCGGCGCTGATCCGCCAGCGACCGTCGGGATAGCGGGCCGCCGTGGCGGTGACCAGGTGGCGGGAGCCGCGGGTGCCCGGTACGACCTTGTCGTCGGCGAGGTAGACCAGCCGGTAGTTGCTGGCGTCGACGCAGTCCTGGATCTCCACCGTGGGCGGTGTCGCGTCCAGGTCCGTCGAGATGACGGTGGGCCCCTCGGAGCGAAGTGTGCCGGCACTCACCGCACCGTTCTGGCGGGCCTGCCGCAGGCTGAACCGGACCCTGGTCAGCAGTGGGTCGGCGAGGAACCGGGCCAGCGCCGGCTCCTGCGGATCGCTGCGCCGGCTGGCCGTGCGGGACGCCGCGAGGTAGCCGGCGTAGGCCGCCAGCGCCGCCTTCTCCGCAGCCGCCTCCTCGGCGGCCCGCTCGGCGCCGGCTGGTCTGTTCCGTTCGGGTGTCGCGGTGGTGGCCGCCTCCTGGGTGCCGCCACAGGCGGTGCTCGTGCCGACCGTGGCCACCGCGACCAGGCCGGCCGTCCAGCGGCTCAGCTGCCGTGCTCGCACCTCGTGCCCTCCTCGGTGCCGACCGGCGTACGCCGTCACCAGCGTCTCCGGGCGTGCGGCGGCGCGACCGGCGAACCTTCCCCGGTCCGGTTCCGTGCGCAGCCACATTTACTGTTATGGATCTCTGAACAATGCACTCGCCAGGCTGCTCGTCGGTGGTGGACGTGGGTTGCGTCACATCCAAGGGGCGAGCATAGGCTGACGCTGGCCGATGCAACAGAGGCAATTCATTCGAACACGATGAGTGATGGAGAGTGGTGGCGTCGCATGGTTACCGACAGGTTGCCGAAGTTGATCGGCCCGGTGTTCGACGCGGGCGGCCGCCGGCCGCGGAGCGGGCGATCCCACCGATGGGCGGGTGCCCGGTCGGTCGGGCACAATGCGGCGGGAAATGGCAATCGGTCCGATCCGTCCCCGGCAAAAATGGTGCCAATGGGCGGTGAATTGTCACCGGCGGGATTTGCATCTGCCCGTTCCGGGCATTCGGTCCGACGATCGGACGACGCGACGGCAGGCGGTGCCCGACGATCGGACCGCCACCGGAACCGACCGGACACACTACCCTACGTGAGGGGGTGGTCCAGGTGACCCGGCCACCCGCTCCACCGGCGGAGGCGCACCGGGCGGCCACGCCGACCGACCCGCCGTCCGGGCGCACCGCCCGGTCACGGTCCGCCGCAGCGCTACTGGCGATCACCCCACTGCTTCGGTACGCCGTCGCCCGGCACGCCGTACGCCCGGGCACCGCCCGCCGGACCGGCTGCGACGCCTGTGGCGCGCCGATCGGCCCGCACCGTCCCTGGCCGGCGCTCGGCCCGACCGCCCGCTGCGGCGGCTGCGGCGCCCGGGTCGGTGCCCCGCCGGCCACCGTCGAACTGGCCGCCCTGGCAGCCGTGGCGGCGCTGCTGCTGACCCGCCCACCCGCCGTCGAGATGGTCGCCGCCGGGTGGTGGCTCGCCTGCGCGGTGCCGTTGCTCTTCATCGACGTCGCGGTGCACCGGCTGCCGGACCGGCTGACCTGGCCGGCCGTCGCCGGCACCTGGCTGCTGCTCGGGCTGGCCGCGCTGACCGGGGCCGGTGCGACACCGTGGCTGCGCGCCGTCGCCGCCGGGCTCGGGCTGGCGCTCTTCTTCGCCACCACCACCCTGTTGCTCGGTACGCGGGGCTTCGGCATCGGCGACGCCAAGCTCGCGCTGAGCGCGGGCGCCCTGCTGGGCTGGTACGGCTGGAGTGTGCCGGTGCTCGGCCTGCTGCTCGCCCTGACCCTGTCCGGGCTGGTCGCCCTGGGCCTGCTGGTCAGCCGCCGGGCCCGCCTGTCGAGTCACCTGCCGTTCGGGCCGTACCTGGTGCTCGGCACGGTCGGCGCCCTGCTGCTGGTGTGGTGAACCGCCCGGCGGGGAACTGTCAGCCCGCAGGGACCGTCGGAGAGTCCTGGAGGCACTGTGCATCCCACCCCTGACCAGCAGCCGGACGAGCCGCAGCCCGAGGAGCGGTGGCGGATCCGACGGACCCGGGACGACCTGGACCGGCTCGGCGAGACCGAGTCGGTCTTCGCGTTGGGCAACGGGTGGCTGGGCTGGCGCGGCACCCTCGACGAGGGCGCACCGGTCGACATGCCGGGCAGTTACCTCAACGGGTTGCACGAACGCCGGGAACTGACCTACCCCGAGGGCGGCTACGCCTTCCCGCAGCTCAGTGACACCGTGATCAGCCCACCGAACGCCACCCTGGTACGCCTCTGGGTCGGTGACCAGCCGTTGGACCTGCGCACCGGCACGGTGCTCGCCCACGAGCAGGTGCTGGACCTGCGGGCCGGGGTGATCGAACGGCTCACCGAGTGGGTCTCGCCGGCCGGCGACGGGGTGCGGGTACGCAGCACCCGGCTGGTGTCGCTGGCCCGCCGCCGGGTCGCCGCCGTCGACTGGACGGTGGAACCTCTGGACGGGCCGGTCGACGTGCGGATCTGCGCGGACCTGCTGGCCAACGAGCATGTCCCCGAGCGGGCCGACGACCCCCGGGCCGCCTCGCTGATCCAGGATCCGCTGACCGCCGAGCTGCACCGGGTCGACGGTGCCGACGCTCTGCTGGTGCACCGGACCGAGCGCAGCGGGCAGCGGGTCGCCGTCGCGGTCGCCCACCGGGCGGCGGCGCCGGCACAGCTCACCACCGACGCCGACGCCACCCCGGACCGGATCCGGCTGACCCTGACCGGTCCGCTGCGTCCTGGGGAGCAGGTGCGGCTGACCAAGTTCGCGGCGTTCGAGTGGGCACCGGTGGACGACTCCACCGTCGAGGAGCTGGCCGCCCAGGTCACCGCCGAGGCGGACGCCGCGCGTACGGACGGCTTCGGCGAGCTGCGTACCGAGCAGCGGGCCGCCCTCGACCAGGCCTGGCGCACCGCGGACGTGCTGCTCGACGGCGACGAGGAGCTGCAACTGGCGATCCGGTTCGCCATGTTCCACCTGATCCAGGCCGGGCGCTCGGACGGCGACCGGACCATCCCCGCCAAGGGGCTGACCGGCAACGGCTACGACGGGCACGTGCTCTGGGACACCGAGGGCTACGTGCTGCCGGTGCTGACCTACATCGCGCCCGACGTGGCCCGGTCGGCACTGCGCTGGCGACACGCCCACCTGCCCCAGGCGTACGACCGCGCGGCGGAGTTGCGGCTCACCGGCGCCACCTTCCCCTGGCGGACCATCAGCGGTCAGGAGTGCTCCGGCTACTGGCCGGCCGGAACCGCCGCGCTGCACGTCAACGCCGACATCGCCGACGCGGTCCTGCGTTACGTCGGTGCCACCGACGACGAGGACTTCCGTACCGGCCCCGGGCTGGACCTGCTGGTGGCCACCGCCCGGCTGTGGCACGGCTTCGGGCACTTCACCGACGACGGCAGCTTCCACATCGCCGGTGTCACCGGCCCGGACGAGTACGCCGCGCTCGTCGACGACAACCTGTTCACCAACCTGATGGCGCGGCGGAACCTGCGCGGCGCGGCCGATGCCGCCGAACGGCACCCGGAGGCGGCCGGCCGGCTGGGCGTGGACCCGGCCGAGGTGGCCGGCTGGCGGGCCGCCGCCGAGGCGATGACCATGCCGTACGACCCGAAGCGGGGGGTGCACCAGCAGTCCGGCGGGTTCACCGACCGGCCGGAGTGGAACTTCGCCGACACCGGCGACGACGACTATCCGCTGCTGCTGCACTTTCCCTACCTGGAGCTGTACCGGCACCAGGTGGTCAAGCAGGCCGACCTGGTGCTGGCGATGCTGCGCTGCCCGGGCGAGTTCACCGCCGAGGAGAAGGCCGCCAACTTCGCCTACTACGAGGCGCGCACGGTCCGGGACTCGTCGCTGTCCGCCGCACCGCAGGGCGTGCTCGCCGCCGAGCTGGGCCACCTCGACCTGGCGTACGACCTGTTCGCCGAGTCGGTGCTCCAGGACCTGGAGGATCTCGGCGACAAGACGGGCGACGGGCTGCACCTGGCCTCGCTGGGCGGGGCCTGGCTGGCACTGGTGCAGGGCTTCGGCGGCCTGCGCGACGACCGGGAGCTGTTGTCGTTCGACCCCCGGCTGCCCGACCGGATCGACCGCCTCGCGTTCAGCCTGCTCTGGCGCGGTCACCGGCTACACGTGACGCTGACCGCCGACGAGGCCCGGTACGAACTGCCGGACGCCGACGCCGACGTCGCGATCGAGCTGTGGCACCACGGTGAACGCCTGCGGGTGGCCGCCGGCGAGGCGACCATCCGCCCCATGCCTCCGCTACCCGACTCCGGCCCCGAGCCGGCCTCGCCACCCGGGCGCCGCCCCGCCCGCCGCTGATCCGGTGGTGTCAGTGGACCGGCTCACCCTGGTCGCCGAGGACCGGGCCGCCGGACATCCGCTGCCGCACGGCGTCCAGCTCCTCAAAGGCGTACGCCCAGTTGTGGCACTTGAAGCTGCGCAGCCCCTCGATGGGCGACCGGCAGTCGGCGCAGCGTACGCCGGGGATGGCGGCGGGCAGACCGGTGTTCACGTAGCGGCGGTCGCCGAGGATCACCGTGGCGATCATCATCGGGTCGTGCACGCCCTTCAGCGCCGAGGCGACGATGTCGTACCAGGTGATCCGGCGACCGCACTTCGGGCAGTCCGGGTGGTCGCCACTCACCCACAGCGGTGCGCCGATGGTCCGGGGCGGCATGTTGAGCAGCTTCTCGATCCGCCGTACATCGGACTCCGGGGTGGTCCAGCGGTGCCGGCCGGGCAGTGCGGCGGGCGAGTCGTAGACGGCTTGGAACAGGGCGGGGTCGACCTCGACGGTCTCGCGTTCGCTGGTCATCGGCGTCCCTCCCGGACTTCTCGGCGCCCCCA
This sequence comes from Verrucosispora sp. WMMC514, assembly GCF_027497295.1. Classification (NCBI taxonomy): domain Bacteria; kingdom Bacillati; phylum Actinomycetota; class Actinomycetes; order Micromonosporales; family Micromonosporaceae; genus Micromonospora; species Verrucosispora sp. WMMC514. Next base: position 2,874,030 of record NZ_CP114906.1, read on the forward strand.
CGGTGGTCACCGGCGGGTGGCAGGCACAACCGGATCAACGACACGGCGGGACGAGCGGCCCCGGTTCGGGCGTACCCGGATGCGGGCACGACCCGGACCCGGGCCGCCCGGGACGGTCAGGCGGTCGACGCGGCGGTGAGCGGCGCGGTCGGCGTCGCTCGCGGTGCCTCGGTGAGCGCCCGCTTCCGGACGCCGAAGATGACCAGGTAGCCGAGAATCCACAGCTCGCCCACGGTGGCGGGGACCACCAGCAGGTCGCGGGCGACCCCGGCGCCGGGGGCCAGGTACCCGACGAACGTCATCAGCACGTACCCCACACCACCGGCCACGAGGATCCAGCCGAGCGCCCGGGGCAGCCAACCCGAACGCAGCACGCACCAGCCCATCGGCATCAGCCAGAGGCCGAAGAAGAGCCCGCCCACGGCCCACAGGTTCTCGCTGACGAGGTACAGCAACTGGACGGTGTCGGCGGCGCCGCCGGCCTCGCCGGTGGCCACCCCGAGCGCGGTCCCCAGCATCGCGGCGCTGCCGAGGATGGCGACGGCGTTGACGATGCCGAAGGCGGCGATGCTGCCGGCGGCGGTGCTGTCGACGGATCGGAACAGCCGGTAGAACCAGACGGCGGCGAGCGTCTGGGTGAGCACGACGAGCAGTTCGAACGCCACTCCGAGGCGCGCCAACGACTCGTTGGCGACCAGGTTCGCGAGGGTCGCGTCGGCGTCGCCGACCTCGAAGATCATGGGTCGGATGGTGAGGAAGCCCAGTGCGCCGGCGATGCCGAGCCCGAGGTAGAAAAGCCCGGTCGTCCGGGCGGTGCGGATCAGTGGATGCATTGTCGCTCCTTCGATTGCGCGGCGGTGGCGAGACCAGCCTTACGTCGTAAGGCAACCATACGTTGTAAGGTCAAGGGAAGATGGGAGCCGCATGGGAGCGAGGAAACGCCGCGAGCCGCTGAGCCGGGACCGGGCGCTTGCCGCCGCCATCGCCTTGGTGGACGCGGAAGGGATGGCGGCCCTGACGATGCGCCGGCTCGCCGCCGCCCTCGGCGTCGAGGCGATGTCGCTCTACCACCACCTGCCCGGCAAGGAAGGGCTGCTCGACGGCCTCGTCGACGCCGTCGTCGCCGAGATCACCACGGCCGCCACGCAGGCCGAGATGGCGGCGGCCGGCGGCGACTGGCGTACCCGACTACGACTGCGTTTCCTCGCCGCCCGCACGGTCATGCTGCGGCACCCGTGGGCGCCGGCCCTGCTCACTGCCCGTTCGACGATTCCCGCCGGGGTGTACGGCTACTACGAGGGCATCCTCGCCACCCTGATCGACGGCGGCTTCTCGTACCGGATCGCCCACCGGGCGCTGCACGCGTTCGGCAGCCTGGCCCTCGGCTTCGCCCAGGAGGTCTTCCAGCCCGGGGCGGGCGAGGAGGTCGACGCCGAAGCGGCGGAGGCGGAACTGGCCGAGCTGTCCGCGCGGCTTCCCCACCTGGCGGCGATGGTGGCCGCCGAACTGCACGACGCCACCGACCCCACCCTCGGCTGGTGTGACAGCCAGACCGAGTTCGAGTTCACCCTCGACCTGCTCTTCGACGGTCTGGAACAGGCTCGCGGCGCAACCGCCCCGGCGCACCGGGAGACACCCGCGGCGCCACTGTGACCGGTGACGTCGCTCGCCGTGCCGGTCACCGCTACCGTCGCCGCATGCAGGACATCTCCCTGTCCGGCCACCCGCCGCCGCGCGGTCACGCTCATCCGAACAGGCGGTCGATGACGTGTTGCAGCCGGATGATGTCGGTCATCGTGTACCGGCCCTCGCCCGGCCCGGGATCGGTGCCCAGCGGTGGCTGCTGATACCCGGCGGCCAGGGCCCGGACCTGGTTGGCCGGGTCGGGCAGGTAGGTGAGCCCGACCACCCCGAACCGGGCCCCGCCCCGGTCACGGACGGCGGCCCGGCCGGACAACTCGCCAAACGTCGGTGGCCGGTCGAAACGGCCGGCGTAGAACTCGATGACCGGGTACTCGTTGCCGCCCGCCACCTCGCGTACGAACGCCGCGTGGAAGCTGGCCTTCACCTGGATGGACACCACGTCTCCGGGGCGCAGGAGCGTCAGCGTTCCGGGCCGGCGCGGCCGGCGGGTCAGCGGTGGTGGTGGCGTGGACAGAAAGTCCTTGATGGCCGGGGACTGCCGGGCGAAGGCGTCGGAGAGCACGACATCACGGTTGAGCGAGTCGATGGCGGCCGACGCGTGGGCCGTGACGGCCGGGGCGGCGAGGCCGTACCGGTGCAGCAGCACGGCCATCGCCACCCAGCCGCGGTGCCGGGTCGCCGCAGCGGTGTCGTCGGCGTCGAGCAGGCACCGCCAGCGGGTGAGGATCGGCGGGATCACCGCCCGGGTCAGCTCGTGGTGATCTTCCGGGTGGGTCAGCAGCTGCCAGCTCACCCACCGGGCCAGATCCTCGTTCAGCGCGCGGACGAGGAGCGGCGCGGCGAGCTTGTCCAGAAGCTGCTGATGCCTCACGCCGAGCGAGTCTGACAGACCCGCGCACCGTCGCCGGTGCGCGACGGATGGGCCGCTCAAAACCCCGCCAGTTGGGTACGGGGGAGACATGCGCACTACTTCCCGGCCCTCGGGCAGCATCTCGTGATCACCGGTACCTGGCCGCTCCTGCCCAGCGTGGTCGCGCTGGTCGCCGCGCTCGCGGCGATCCTGTCCGCCGGCCGGGCGTTGGTGCGGACGGCCGACGAACTGGCGGACCGGACCGGGATGGGCGAGGCGGTGGCCGGTGCCCTCCTGCTCGGCGCGGTGACCTCACTGCCCGGCATCGCCACCACGGTCATCGGGTCGGTCCGGCAGGACGCCGAGTTCGCTCTCGCCAACCCGATCGGTGGCATCGCGGTGCAGACGGTGTGGCTGGCCATCGCCGACCTGCTCTACCGCCGCTCGAACATCGAGCACGCGGCGGCCTCCCTGGAGAACGTCCTGCAGGCGGTCGTGCTGGTGGCGCTGCTCTGCCTACCCGTGGTGGCGTACGCCACGCCTGAACTCACCCTGCTCTGGGTGCACCCGGCGAGCCTGCTGATCCCCGTCATCTACCTGTACGGTCTGGTGCTGCTGCGCCGGCTCCGCCGGGAACCGATGTGGTTCGCCCGGCGTACCACCGAGACCCGTCAGGACGAGCCGGCTGCCGAGACGTCCGGGCTGAGCCTGCGTCGGCTGTGGTTCCGGCTGGCCGCCCTGGCGGCGGTGGTGGCCGCCACCGGTTACCTGATCGGTCAGGGTGGGCTCGGCGTGGTCGCCGCGTCCGGTCTGCCCAGCGGCTTCGTGGGCTTCACCATCACCACGGCGATCACCTCGCTGCCGGAGCTGATCACCCTCATCGCGGCGGTCCGCATCGGGGCGCTGACCCTCGGCATCGGCAACATCCTCGGCGGCAACGCCTTCGACTCTCTGATGATCTTCCTCGCCGACGCCGCCTACCGGCCCGGGTCGATCTACTCCGAGGCGAACCTGTCCGGGCTGCTGTTCACCGGCATGACCACGCTGATGACGGCCACGCTGACCGCAGGTCTGCTGATCAGGGAACGCCGGGGCATCGGCTTCGAGGGCGCCGCCATCCCGATCATCTACCTGGCCACCGTCGCGCTCCTGCTGATCCGCCCCGGCTGACGGCCGCGATCCCGCCTTAGACGAACGCCGTGACGCCGTCGTACTCGGCCACGGGCGCGGCGCCGACCTGCTCGTACTCGACAAGCAGCAGGCCGTTCGGCGTCGCCTCGTGGCGCACGAGTCGCAGGCCGACGGGTGCGCTCGGGTGGTCCAGTAGGCGCCGTCCGGAACCGGCCACGGTGGGAGCGACGACCAGGCGGAGCGTGTCGACAAGACCGGCCGTCAACAGGGCCTTGCCGAGTCGAGCACTCCCATGGATCTGAAGTTCCCGTCCCGGCTGCGCCCGCAACTGCCCGACAGTCTGGATCGGGTCGCCGTGGAGCAGCGTCACAGGACGCCAACTTCCCTCGGTGAGGGTGTTGGTCACGACGTACTTCGGTAACGAGTTCATCCGTCCGGTGAACGGGTCGTTCGGGTCGGTGATCTGCGGCCAGTCGCGAGCGAACGCCTGGTAGGTCCGGCGCCCCAGCAGCAGACCGTCGGCAAGATCAAGCCATTCGGAGGTGCGTTGGACGAAGAGCGAGTCCAGGTAGGGCACGAGCCAGCCGCCCCGGGTGAAGCCGCCACTCGAATCCTCGGTCGGCGAGCCGGGACCCTGGCTGACCCCGTCGAGGGTCACGAACTCGGTCAGGGCGATCTTCATCGGGCCTCCTCGCTTTCGGCGAATCCGGCGAGCTGGGCGGTCACCGAGCCCCAGCCGTCGGCGAAGCCGAGTTCCTCGTGCCGGGCACGAGCGGCGGGATCACCATGGCGGACGACGACCCGGTAGTCCGTGCCGTCCGGATGGTCGTCGAGCGTGACCTCGGCGGTCATGGCGACCGGGACCGGGCTCGCGGGCCGCCAGGCGCTGTCGATCGCGTTGGTGAACACGATCCGCTCGTACTCGTCGACGACCAGGAAGGTCGCGTCCATGTGCGGGACGAACTCACCGCCGCCGTCGCTCAGCCGGGTCACGAACCCGCCGCCGGGCCGGACGTCCAAGCGGTCGACACGACAGAGAGCGGGGGTCGGAACCCACCACTTCGCCAGCCGGGATCGGTCGGTCCACGCTCGCCACACCGTGGCTCGGGGCGCGCGGATGACCCGCTCCACGATCAGGTCCAGGTCGGGTTTCACTGTTGCTGCTCCTCAGGGTCGGTGACGAAGAGTTCGAGCCGGTCGGTGCGCTCTTCCCAGATCCGGCGCTCCTCGGCGAGCCAGTGGTCGATGACGGCGAGGCGCTCGCGGTTGAGCACACAGGTGCGTACCCGACCGGCCTTGGCCGTCTGGATCAGCCCGCTGGACTCGAGGACCCGGACGTGCTTCATGAACGAGGGAAGGGTCATCGGGAACTCGCTGGCGAGTTCACCGACGGTCGTCGGACCACGGCCGAGGCGTCGAAGGACCCCGCGTCTTGTCGGGTCGGCGAGGGCGCCGAACACGCCGTCGAGCTGCGCCGAATACTGAGCCATATGGCTAAGTATCCCTGGCGACAATACTTAGCGCAACGGCTAAGTATTAGCGTCTGCCGACCCCGGCCGTGAGCAGCCAAGGCCGCTGACGCATGCCGCCAAGCAGGCTAGACCGCATGCTGGTGGCACAGGCAATCACCGAAGGGCTGACCCTCGCCTCCCGCGACACGTCGATAGCGCTGTACGACCTGGACGTCCTCAAGGTGTGATCGGACAACTCGGTCCACGCCTGATCCCCCGAGAGGCCCCGGCCCAACTCGCCCGCTGGCCGTCCCTCCCATGGATCATCCGAATCGGACGGATCGTCGTGCTGACCTGGACGACCTCTTGCGCTGTCCTACATCGCTTGCCAGTTGCTTTCGGTGTCAGTTGTGCCCGAGGTGTCCCGAATGATCTTGTTCGGTCGGTCAACGACTCACTGCCGGCGATGGCCTCGCCGCACCGCCCAGACTCCACCTGCGGCCGGGTCGACCAGGTCCCGCTCGGCCGTGTCGCCCTCATCAAGCTCCGCGATCGAGCGGCGCAGGGCTGCGGCGTTGGCCGGGTTGCGAAGGAGGTACTCGGTTTCCTTCATGGACTCGTACTCCGCAAGCGGCACGATGACCACCGGTTTGTGGCCCGACCGGGTCACCACCACTTCCTCCGCGTCGTTGATGACGCTGTCGAGTTCGGCGGCCAGGTTCTGCCGTAGTTGGGTGAAGTTCACAGTCCGCATGACCACCTCCGGGTAGGTACAGAAAGATTGGCGGGGGTCTCGCTCCTGGTTCAGTTGGCGATGGATCCGCGGGTGCCGCTACGAGCCAAGATCGTGGCCAGAACGGCCCGGCGAAGGGTCGCTGAGCTGCGGGAGAGTGGGCCGGAGGTACCACCATGCTAGCCACACCGCCACGATCCCCGGCGCTCCGGTGCCACTGTTCGAGTAGTTTCCCGTACGGCGTTGGAAGCCGGATGACGGGCCTACGAGTCGTCGAAGATGTCGCCGAGCACGAGTCTTGCCCGGCCTGGCATCTCCTCCTCCGGGAAGACTTTGCCGCACAGGGCGAGAACCTGTTCCGCGTTGGTCAACCCGAGGTGGTCGATCAGGAAACGGATGTCCTCGGCGTCCCGCCGTCGTGCGGCAAGCACCTTCATGGCCAACAGATGTTCCGCAGAGGCTGCGGCCACTCGCAGCCCAGGGTGGCCGAAATGCGCGGAGCCGTTGCGCCGCCTTCTGGAGCGACATAGGCGCTCGCCTGCTCATTGAGCCACCAGCGCGGCAGGCCAGCGACTATCGCCGGCGGCCCGTTCCCGCTGCGGATGCGCAGGTCAGGAGCGCGGCCCGGCGGCCCGGCGCAAGATCAGGCGATCTGACGGAGATCGCCGCCGTAGTCGAAGATGATCCGCATCCGAGCGCCCAGCGCTCGGGCGTACCGGCTCAGGGTCGCGACCTCGTTGGCCTCCAGGTCGCCGTTCTCGATCTGGCTGACCCGGCCCGGCGTGACCCCCATCAACTCGGCCACCTGCCGCTGAGTGAGACCGAGCCGCTTACGCTCCTCGGCAAGGTGGAACGCACTGACCCACGCCTCGGTACGGGCGCGCTCCACATCGAGCGCGCCGTCGTCCCCGTCGTGCAACTCGGCACGGATGTCGTCCCAGTCATGGAAGTCGCCCATCAGCCCTCCCTCCGCTTCCTCTCAAAGGCGAGCCAGCCCTCGTACGCGACCTCGGCGACCGGGATCGCTTCCTCATACCATCGAGACCAGTCGCCGGCCTTGTTGCCGGCCACCAACAGCACCGCCTGCGACCTGGGGTCGAAGACGAACAGAACCCGGACGGCGACTTCCCGCCCCAGACCTCGGTCGCAGCTCCTTGAGGTTGCTGATATTCGAGCCTTTGAGCGTGTCGACCAGTGGACGCCCCAAACCCGGGCCGGCGTCAGCGAGCATGTCGATCGCCACGTTGACCGACCGGTACGTCGCCGGATCGGTTTGGCGGAGCGAGCGCAACCAGTCGCGGACATCGCTGGTCGTTCTGATCGCCCAGCGACGATCGGAACCGTGAGGCATGGGACTGAGTATAGCCCAGCCTATACCTCGGGACAGCATACGAACCGAGAAGCGCAGGTCGAGAGCTGAATGACCTCGGTCGGTGGGCCGCCAGGGACTCGAACCCTGAACCTATGGATTGCCGGCGAACCGGTCTTCTGCGGTGTGGTTCGAGGTCATCCGGGCTGCTGGCGCGCTTCTCGGTCGGGTTCGGCTGGCACGGTTGCTGTACTTCGCTGCTGTACTTCCGCCGGCTGACGGGTCCAGCCGATGAAGCGGCGGTGCAGTGCGCCGGCCGGCGCCCAGGGCATGTCCTCGGCTGCCTGCACGAGATAGCCACCGAGGTAAAGGGCAAGCGACACCGGCGCGTCGGCGTACTCCGCGCGTAGTTCTCGCCGCCGGGTCGGGCAGGGCCAGGGCAGGTCGCAGCCGCCGCAGCTCCAGATCGGCAGGACCGGCCCGTGGGTGGTCACGGCACGCCGCCAAGGAACTGGGCCACGCTCGCGCGGGCCTGCCGGCTGGTCGCCCAGTCCACCTGCCAGCACGGGTACGGCGACAGCCGCGACCACCAAGCGCGACATCCAGCGCACATGCCGTCGAGCCCCCGCACATGCACTGCGAGAATCAGCCACTCCGGACCGCTGGTCACTGTTCGTCCTCCTGTGGCCAGTGGTCACGGTTGATCGGAATCCGGTGCCGAGCTCGGCACGGCAGGTCGGCTCCGCAACCGCAGATGCGCCGCCAGAGCCGCCACGACCACACCGGCCGATGCCGTCGGGCGAAAGTCAACGCGGTGGCTGAGAGGTACTCGTCGTACGAGACGCGCCGCCTGCTCGGAGTCGCCCGTCCGGACGCGCCGGCCACGGCTCGGCTCACCGGAGGTTCCCCGGCCCAGGTCCGCTGGCTGGTTCGCTGGGCAGGTCCCACGGCCGCTCGTGGCCGCCGTCGGACCGTAGGCGTGCCGCATGGTCGAGCAACCGTTGCTGCGCCGCCGTCTGCTCAATTTCCTGGTACCGCTGTCCGGTCCCCGGCGGTGGTGGCGGCTCCGGACGCCCCAGCAGCCACCGCATCAGCACGTACAGGTGGGATCGCAGCGTCACAGTCCCGCCCCCTCGTCGAGCGCCGGAAAGGCGGGTCCGACGGAATGTTCTGAGCTGTGGCGGGTGCCTGTCCTCGCCAGACTCCGGCGGGTTGTCGACATCGAAGAACATGTCCGAGACGATTCCGTCGAACAGGGCGGCGCGGCCATGTCCGCTGGTCATGTCACGGTGATATGGGCGGCCTCGACCTGCCCGGACAGCTACCCTAGGCTCCAGATTGAGCACCATGAGTAGTCACCTGACGACGCTGGGAGCCGCTGTGCTGCTCGATCACCTTCGGATTCCCGATGGCCTCTGGTCGCACAAGGACATCCGTGCGGCTTTGGTCGCCCGCGATATCGGTGCCCTGTTTCGGCTGATCGCCCGGCACACCGGCGCGAGTCAGACCCGCATCGGGGCTGCCGTCGGCCTGGAGCAGGGCTACGTCAGCCGGATTGTCGCCGGTCGGCGAGTGACCTCCATCGACGTCCTGGAACGGATCGCCGACGGTTGCGGCATGCCCGACGAATCACGGATGACGCTCGGTCTCGCGCCTCGCCAGCGGTCATATCGCGCGGACATGGCCGACCATCGGCACGGCCGGCACAGTGATCCGCCGGCCAACCGCTCCTGGCGCGACGACATCCGCGCTGCCGCACAGCTATGGGAAGGCGACGTGAACCGTCGAGAACTGCTCCGCCAGACAGTGTTCAGCTCCTCCGCATACACGCTGCCCGCCCTGCGCTGGTTCACCGCCGCAGGCCCGCAACCCGTCGCACAGGAGGGACGCCGAACGGTCGGTCAGCCCGACATCGACACCATCCGCGAGATGACCGCCACGTACCGGCGACTCGACAACCAGTACGGCGGCGGCCACGCCCGCGACAACGTCACCCGCTACCTCCACCATGAGGTCACGCCGCTGGTGACCGAGGGCCGATACGATCCGGCAACCGGCCGCAAGCTGCTCGCCGCCGTCGCCGAGCTGACACAGCTTGCCGGTTGGCAGGCGTACGACATAGCCGAACACGGCCTCGCCCAGCGATACCTCACCGACGCCCTCGACCTGGCCCGAACAGCCGCCGACGCCGGCCTGGGCGCCGAAATCCTCGCCGCGATGAGCCACCAAGCCACCTACCTCGGCCACACCGCCACCGGCGTCGACCTCGCCCGCGCCGCCCGGGAGACCGCACACCGCGCCGGAATCACCGTGCTGACCGCCGAGGCGCTGGTCATGGAAGCCCACGCCCACGCCACCGCCCACGACGCACCCGCCTGCGCCACCGCACTGCACCAGGCGGAACAAGCCCTCGACCGGGCCGACCGCACACGCGAGCCACAATGGCTTGGCTACTTTGACGAGGCGTACCTGTCAGCCAAATTCGGCCACTGCTTCACGGCACTCGGCCAACACCGCCAGGCCGAACGCTTCGCCGCTCGCTCGCTGCGGATGGACGAACGCTACGTACGCGGCAAAGCCTTCAACCTCGCACTCCTCGCCACCATCCAGGCCCGCTACGGCGAGCCCGAACGCGCCAGCCTCATCGGCGGCCAAGCCCTCACCCTGACCGCACAACTAAAGTCCGCCCGCGCCGTCGGTTACGTCCGCGATCTGCAAACGGATCTCATGGCGCACCGCCGCCGACCAGCCGTCCGACACCTCATCACCCGTATCGACGCCGCCCTCGGGCAACGCCGCTGACTACAACTCGCCCCGGGCCTTACGCGCCACCAGTTCCAGCACCGCGATCACCGTACCGGCACCCGCGATCTCACCCTGGGAGACGAATTGCCGCGCCTCCTCCAGCGGGATCCAGGCGACCCGCTCGGCCTCGTTGACATCGACCGGAGCACCGGTGTGCTTCGCATCCCGAGCAAGAAACAGCAGATTCTCCGCATCCGCGGTCGCTACCCATGGCTGGAACGACAGCAATGGCTCCACCGCAGCCGGACGCCACCCGGTCTCCTCCTCGACCTCCCGGATCGCACACGCCGCTGGCTGCTCCCCACCATCGACGTAGCCACCCGGCAGCTCCCACACCCACCGATCGAACACGAACCGGTGCCGCCGCATCAGCAACAAGCGCTCCTGACCGTCAAGCACGGCAACCATTGCCGACCGGGGCGCACGGATCACGTACTGCTCGAAGCGGACCCCATCGGGCAGTTCCACATCGGCAATGCTCAACCGCGCCCGCCGGCTACCGTCCACCACTCGCTCACCGTGGATCGTCCACCGCGTCGATCCGATGCCCTGTTCCTCCGCCATCCGGCCAGTATCCGACCGGCGGTACCGAGCCGCCGCCTCACGGCACGCCGCCGATTCGACTCGGTGCACGACGATCCCCGCCGGGGGGATGTGGTCTCAAGCTGTCGGCTGCTGCCAGCCGGTGGCGGCCAGCGTCGACGAGCAGGGGTCTGGATCCATCGGTTGAGGTTCCGGACCGACCCGCATCGAGGGCTTCCGCTGCCTCTTTGCTGCCTCGCTGTCTAACGTCTCGGCCACACGGTGTCGACTACCTGACACTTGCATGTGTCTGGGCTGACGAGGGCTCGGTCGGGAACGGTAGCCTCCGCCAATGATCCGACCATTTGACCTGTGGGGCCAGCGAGGCTGGTGCAACCAGGAGGTCGTAGGCGAGTCCAACTACGCCAAGGAAATCCGTGCGGCACTTGGCGCGGACTTCAAGTCGTACGGGTCTGAGGTAGAGAAGGACGTGTACCTCATCCCGGAGCCCACCAACCGGTTCGATCCGAATGCCGTCAAGATCGCCTACGGTGGGCAAACTCTCGGGCATCTACCAAAAGATCAGGCCAAGGTTTACTCGCCGGTCCTCATGGCGCTCGTCAACCAGGGCTGGACCCCCCAGGTCCGAGCCCGCATCTGGGGACGTGAAGAGGAAGACTGGGACGGGCGCCGCCTGCCCCAGTTCATGGGATCGGTGACTCTCGACCTCGCTGAACCGCACATGATCGTTCCAGCGAACATGCCGCCGGCCGACCTGCATGTGATGCTTCCCCAAGGCCGCGTCGTCCAAGTGGCGGGCGAAGAGAAGCACATGACTCACTTGGCTCAGATGGTGAGCCCGCAGGGCGAGTGCTGGATCTATGTGACGTTGCACCAGGTTGAGCAGCAGCGGGCTCGATCGACGCGGACGCTGGTAGAGGTTCGAGTCAACGGCGAACCCGCCGGCACCCTGAGCCCCGCAACGTCAGCCGAGATGTTGCCGGTGCTCGCCCACCTCTCGGAACTCGACATGCTGACGGCGGCCCGTGCAGTCCTGAAGGGCAACCGGGTCAAGGCCGACGTGACCCTGAACGTGTGCAAGGCCAGCTCGCTGACTGATGCCTGGTTGGATGCGCCGCCGGCGGCTGAAGGAGCCCGGCCGGCACAAAAGGCGGCTGCGCAGAGCCACGGTCACGATGTTGCCCGAGCGCAGCAATGGCGGTTCGTGGTTCCACCGGGATGGCCGCCCCCGCCCGCAGGCTGGGTCCCGCCCGAAGGCTGGCGGCCCGATCCATCGTGGCCTCCTGCGCCTGACGACTGGCAGTTCTGGGTCAGAGACTGAGAGTGTCCCTCCGCCTACTCCTCAGTTCACCAACTACAGGTAAGGCGCTTGTGGCTGGCCTGGTCATCGAACCGGCCACGCCTCGCCACCTGGGCAGACGCCATTGTCATTGGTCGCCGTTGGTCACTCTTGATTGACCTCTGACGGTGCCTGGTGACGGCCTAGCCGCGTCTGAAGCTGCCTCCTACAAGTTGATTGAGCTGAGTACGGACGTCCGGCTCACGCGCTCGGCCGTGAAGAAAGATCGCCTCCACACCTTTCAATCCGTACGCTTGTTCGACAGAATCGGCTCAAACGGCCTGGGAGTGTGGCAATGGCAGACAAGAGCGCCATCGAGTGGACCGAAGCCACATGGAACCCGACAACCGGCTGTGATCGCATCTCGCGCGGCTGCGATCACTGCTACGCCCTGACGCTCGCGAAGCGTCTGAAGGCCATGGGGTCACCCAAGTACCAGACGGATGGCGACCCGCGAACCTCTGGGCCCGGCTTCGGCGTAGCCACTCATCAGGCCGAGCTGGCTCTCCCTCTCCGGTGGCGAGAGCCTCGGATCGTGTTCGTCAACTCAATGAGCGACTTGTTCCATGCCCGGGTGTCCTTCGACTTCGTCGAGCAAGTCTTTGACGTCATGGCGGCAACCCCTCAGCACACCTACCAGGTACTCACTAAACGGGCTTCTCGGCTAGCGAAGCTCGCTCCACGGCTTACCTGGCCCAGCAACGTCTGGATGGGTGTCAGCGTGGAAGATTCCTCCGAGGTCGGCCGGATCGATGACCTGAGGACTGTGCCGGCGGCAGTCCGGTTCATCTCCGCTGAGCCCCTTCTCGGTCCCATGACTCCCCTCGACCTGAGCGGTATCGATTGGCTTATCGCTGGAGGTGAGTCAGGTGTGGGCGCCCGGCCTGTAGACCCTGCATGGGTCCGCGACCTCCGCGATCAGTGTCAAGAGGACGGTGTCGCCTTCTTCTTCAAGCAGTGGGGCGGTAGGACGCCAAAGGCGGGCGGCCGAGACCTGGATGGCGAGACCTGGGACGAGATGCCGGGTCTTCCCGTCATGTCAGCCGTTCGACATCGGGGGTAGCCGATCAAGGCTTCCTGTCATACGGTGTCCGAACAACTGCGGACCGTAGACAGGGGGAACCTTGCCGACGCCTGACGATGTGCTGTGGGGCAAAGACCCGCACACGGCCGCAAAGCACCTCGTATACCGCAGTTACTTCGATGCGTGGTTCCCCATCCTGCTTCAGTCGGCCTATGGCTCGAAAGGGGTCACCTACGCCGAAGGGTTCTCGGGCCCTGGCGAGTACAAGGATGGTTCGCCCGGTTCGCCAATCATCGCCCTCAGGTCGGCCCTCGGCTGCAAAATGCCGCCAGGGCCCGGCCGAGAGGGTCGCTTCCTACTCCTAGAAGACAGCCAGTCACGCGTCGACTACTTGAGGGGTGTCCTTCTCCGTGAGCTTGGGACGCTTGACAGGGTGGAACTCGCAGCTCGCGGCTTAGTCGTTGAAACCCAGAAGGGCAACTGCCGAGAGGATCTCCTTCCTCTGCTTGATGAACACCGCGCTTGGAACAAGCCGCTGCTGCTGATTCTCGACACTTGGGGGTCAGCCGTTGATTTTAAGATCCTAAAACGGACCGCCGCCAGCAAAGCGGGCGAGGTAATCGTAACCATCCAGCCAAGCCAGTTTTGGCGTTTCGCATCTAACCCAAGGCACTACGGGGACAGAGTATTCGGGCCCGTGGTGTGGCGTGATGTCCAGGCTCAGCCCAAAGAGAATAAGGCCCAGTATATCAAGTCACAGTACCGTCGAGTCTTAAATGAAGCCGGATTCCAGTATGTACTGGACTTTGAATTAGCCGACGAGCGCAACAATCTTCTCTATCTCGTCTTTGGCACGAATTCTGACAGAGGCTTCGAGAAGATGAAGGATGCAATCTGGCGCGTCGACCCGTATCAGGGAATTGGCTACCGAGACCCTCGGGACCCAAACCAGGAGACCTTGCCCATCCGACCCGAGCCACTTCTAGGACCGCTCCGTCGACTCATCTTGGAGCACTTGGTGAACCTTCCTGGGCAGGTAGCAACCCTAGATGACCTACGCCGCTTCGCGCTTCATAAAACCATCTTCCGCCCAGGACAGACGCTCAGTGCTGTTCGGCTCTTGATCGATGAAGGAAGCGTCATCGCTGAACCTGCTGGAAAGCGGTTGGTCGGGACGTCGCGAATCTCTCACACGGGCTCTATGGCATTGTTCTAACGTCGTCTCTGCTTAAGTTCGACCAGTCGGCTAGGAGCCACCGCGGCGACTGCCGCCCTGCCCGTCCTTGCCCAATACGACCTGACGGGCCACGTCCCGCAAGTCCTCCTTAGCAAGTCTGGCCGAACGGGCGGCCTTGCGAGCTGCAAGGGCTGACGCCAAGCCGGAGATAATCGCAGCCACGGGCGCAGCCAGGGCGGCGATTTCTATCCAATCCATCGCGCCACCTCCTTTCCTGCATCTCGGCCCACGCCAATCATGATGTTAGCAACTGTGGCCATCGTGGTTATGAGGGTCGCAAGCACCGCGCACCACCACCCCTCGAAGAACTTGTTGCCTTCAGGGTTAACGGCTGTCATAACCCAGGCCAGAATAAGGAAAATGATCGCGGCGAGGTTGGCCCCTATCGACACATGCATCTTCCGGTGATGGCCATCCCCCGAGGCCAGAGCCTCACCGATTCCGGACAGAAGAATGCCGACGTTCAGCACATATAGATTCTGCACCTTGATGGCTTCGATGTCGAAGACGCCGCCAAGCATGAGGAGGACTACAGGAAGACCTAGTGTCCAAATTGAGAAGACGGTGAGCTTGTCCCCGAATTTCTCCTTGTATATATCTTTATACGTATCCTCTTTGGATTGCACGGCGGCCCCGGGCCCGGGCGTAGGCCCCAAAGCACGGCCAGGAGAAGTCATGCACGTCATCCTAATTGCGATACTGAGGTTCGGCGCTTCCCCTCTAACCGAATGTCACCATCCCGTCGACCCGCCCACCTGGGAAGCGGGTCGGCCCGGCCCGCCACCTCAAGCGGACCTTGACGCACGGACGGACGCCGTAGATGGGCTGGGTCGGCTCTCGTGTCGCGGACCGCGCCCCCGACAGACACCGCCACGGTGACGCAGTTGACCTAACTTCGCCCGGTGCGGACCCGGCTCCCGGGGTCGGAGCTGGCTGCCGACGGGCACCCTCCCCTCCCAGGCGAGCAGTTGACCTGACCGGAGCGGCTGCGGTGCTCACCCCTGGACAACCGCCATGCCATCGGCGGGCACTGCCCCATGCTTGGAGCTTGCCGGGCGGGTCTGTCGGCGCGTCACCTGCGCCGCGCTGCTCAAGCGCGGCGCGGCCTGCTGCCGGCGACAAATCTTGCCACTCTTCTCGCCGTCTCCATCTGCGGTGGCCCAGGGCTTCCGCTCTCCGCTCTCCGCGCCAGCCGTCGGGCGTGTTGCGTGGCCGGAGTCGGAGCGCCAGCGGAGCGACGGACGCGCGTCCAGGCGGCGGCGCGTGCGGCCCCACCATGGAGATCTACACGTGGTTTCCTCGGCGGCCACCCGCGACGCGCTCAAGCGACTCCGCAACGCCCTGGACCGGTAAGGCACTACTGCTGTAGTTCGCTGCTGTACGAGCCGTGCAGACAAGAACAGCGATCCCGCAAAGGGCCGCTGACCTGCGTGAGAGTGGGCCGCCAGGGACTCGAACCCTGAACCTATGGATTAAAAGTCCACAGCTCTGCCATTGAGCTAGCGGCCCGCGTCGCTCAGGTTACCGGACACCGGCGGGAGCGGGCTCGCGGCTTCCGGCCTGCCGTCGATGCGTGGAGCGGCTCCGGCCGGATCGGGGTGGACGCCGGTTGGCAGGATCGGCTGAGCGGCCCGCGCGTCTCGTCGTCGGCCGGGCTGCCTGCTTCCTGGAGGTGCCGCAATGTCGGAGCCGATCCGCCTCGCCGTGCTGGCCGGGGCCACGCTCACCACCGGGCTGGTGGCGGGGCTGTTCTTCGCGTACGCCTGCTCGGTGATGCCAGGTCTGGCCGCGACCGACGGTCGGACCCTGGTCGGCACCATGCAGTCGATCAATCGAAAGATCATCAACGGTTGGTTCCTGTCGGCGTTTCTCGGTGGGCCGCTGCTCGTGGTGGTGGCCGTGGTCGGTCACCTCGGCAGCGGCGGTGCGGTGCTCGGCTGGCTCGTCGCGGCGCTGGTCGGCCACCTGGTCACGCTCGCTGTCACGGGGCGGTGCAACGTGCCGCTCAACAACCGGTTGGAGGCCGCCGGGCCGGTCGACGGGATCGACGATCTGGCGGGGGTACGGCAGTGGTTCGAGTCGCCCTGGGTGCGCTGGAACCTGGTCCGGACGGTGAGCTCGGTCGCCGCCTTCGCCTGCCTGATCGGCGCGCTGCTCGCCCGCTGAGCGGCCGGTACCGGTGACACCCCGAGCGCGGCTGGCACCGAGCCGGCGGCGGCAAGCTTGGAGAGCGGCTGACCGGGTACGGACCGGGCATGCGGATCGTGGTCGTGGGTGCGAGCGGGAACGTCGGCTCGGCGGTGCTGCGTCGGTTACGGCGTGAGCCCGAAGTGGAGATCGTCGGGGTGGCGCGGCGGTTGCCGCCTCCGGGTGCGGGTGAGCCGTACGACGGGGTGTCGTGGCACTCCTGCGACATCGGGCTGGCCGGCGCGGCGGACGAGTTGGCCGGTGTCTTCGCCGGTGCGGACGTGGTGGTGCACCTGGCCTGGCAGATCCAGCCCAGCCACGACCAGCACGTGTTGCACCGGACCAATGTCGGTGGCAGTCGGGCGGTGGTCGACGCGGTGCTGCGTGCGCGGGTGCCGGCCCTGGTCTACGCCTCGTCGGTCGGCACCTACGCGCCCGGTCCGAAGGACGTGCCGGTCAGCGAGCGCTGGCCGGCCACCGGGGTACCCGGGTCGTCGTACAGCCGGGACAAGGCGACGGTGGAGGAGATGCTCGACGGGATCGAGCGGAGCCATCCGGAGCTGCGCCTGGTCCGGATGCGTCCTGGGTTGATCTTCCAGCGGGAGGCCGGCACCGAGATCAGCCGCTACTTCCTCGGCCCGCTGGCACCGGTTCGGCTGCTGCGGTTCGGTCGGCTGCCGCTGGTGCCGACCAACCGGCGGCTGCGCATGCAGGTGGTGCACGCCGACGACGTGGCGGACGCGTACGCCCGGGCGATCATGGGTGACGCGCGGGGCGCCTTCAATGTCGCGTCGGACCCGGTGCTGACTCCGGAGCTGGTGGCCCGGCACTTCCACGGTTGGACGGTGCCGGTGGCCGCCCCGGTGCTGCGGGCCGCCGCGGCGCTCACCTGGCGGGCCCGGCTGCAACCGGTCGACGCCGGCTGGATCGAGCTGGCGCTCAACGCGCCGCTGATGTCCAGCGAGCGGGCCGAGACCGAGCTCGGCTGGCGCCCGAGCGTCGACTCGGTCACCGCGCTGCGGGAACTCTTCGCCGGCCTGGCCGCGCAATCCCGTACCGCCAGCCCACCCATGTCCATCTCACCCACCTTCCCGGCAGGCGAGGGCAACCCCTACTGACCCGTCGGCGGGTCAGCGGACGGTGGAGGCGGTGAAGGTGGGCTTGCCGGAGCCCAGGTAGAAGATGCCGGGGTGGTTTTCGAAGCCGTGGCTGGGGTTGCGGCGCAGGGTCGAGTTCTCGACGCGCAGCGTGCCGGTGCGGTCGTTGCTGACGAAGAAGATCGCCCCGCCGCCCTCCCGGGCGTCGTTGTCCTCGATGACCGTGCCGGCGAGGCGTACGGAGAACGTGTTGCCGTCGCAGTAGATCGCCCCGCCGCTGCCGCCGCCAGGCGTGCCGGAGCGGGCCGGGTTGGCGCCCTCGCCGACCGCCTCGTTGTCCCGCAGCACGCTGTTGAGCACCACCCAGGAGACACCGATGCTGCTCAACGCGCCGCCGTTGGCGCAGGAGCCACCGGTGAAGGTGCTGTTGACCACGTACACCGGCTGGTCGTCGTGCTGGTCGAGCACCCGGATCGCGGCGCCGCCGAGGTCCGGGCCGGTCCGGTCGCAGCGGTTGTCGACGAAGCGTGAGTTGACCACCTTGAACCGGCCACCCCGGACGAAGATCGCCCCACCGCCCCCACCGTCGGTGCGCTGGCCGGTGGCGTCGCCGTCGGCGAAGGTGAGGTTCTGCACGGTCAGGCGCGGGTGATCCTGGTCGTTGCAGTGCGAGGTGGTCCAGCCCTGCAACGCGTCGCAGGTGTTCATGTAGAGGATGCGCCGCTTGCCCTGCCCGCTGAGCGTGACCTTGCCACCACCGTCGAGGACCACCTGCGGGCCGTTGGCGTTGCGTACCTTGGCGGTGGCGGTCATCCGGATGGTCACCGGGTCGGGACCGCAGTCGAAGGTGATGATGCCGCCGGCCGCGACCGCCCGGATGACGGCGGCGGAGGTGCAGCTGTCGGCGGTGCCGTTGCCGACGGTGCGGGTCGGCTTCGATGTGTCGACCGCCCGCCCGGCCGCCGGCACGGTCACCCGTCCGCTCGGGTTGCCGCTGTTGGGGGCAGCCCGGGACGCACGGGACGGGGTCGGGCTGGCGCTGGCAGTCGGGCTGCTGCCCAGCCCGGTCTGAGCCGCCGGAGTGGCCGGCGCATCCGGCGTCTGCCCCGCGCTCGGCGTCGTGGACGGGTCGCTCGCCGGGGCCTGCGCGCCGCGCGGGTCGGCGCTCGGCACGGACGGGCTGCACGCGGTGAGGGTGGCGATGGCGACGCCGAACGCGACCGCGGCGATGGAGGGTCTGAGGCGCACCCCGTGATGCTAGGGCCTGTGTCAACGAACCTGGGCCCGCCGTGGGCGCGAGGATCAGGCGATCGGCACGTGGTGCAGGTGCCGGCGTCGACGCAGCCGGACGGCGAAGACGGCCGCCACCGTGACGATCAGCAGCACGGTGACCACCAGCCCGTGCAGGACGCCCCGGGTCAGGTAACCGTCGTCGGTGTGGTCCACCGCCCAGGTGGCGATCTCCCGGCTGGACCAGAACGGCGTCAGCTTCGCCCCCGCGGCGGCCGGGTCGAGCAGCATCTGCATTGCCACCACGGTGAGCAGCAGCAGCGTGCCCTCGAGTTCGCGGGGCAGCAGGGCACCGATCACCATGCCGAACGGTGCGGCCACGGCCACGCAGCAGAGCATCGCCACGGCGATGCCGCCGTACCGCAGGTTGTTCGCGTCGATGACGGTGAGCAGGAAGAACGGCACCGAGATCGCCAGTCCGAGCGCCCACAGGCCGAGCATCCGGCCGAGGTAGAGGTGGTGTGGCCGGTAGCCGGCGAGCCGGAGTCGTGGTTCCAGTTCACGGGCCGCGCTGGTGGCGAAGAGCGCCGCCGTGCTGACCGCCCAGCTGATGCCGAGCAGCAGCGCGCGTACGGACTGCCCGACGTAGGAGTCCCGCCGGATCAGCCAGAAGGTCAACGGCATCAACAGCAGGAGCAGGAGTACGCCCCGGCGGCGCGCCAGCTCCCGCAGCGTCATCTCGGCCACGGTGACCAGCCGGTTCACGAACGGCCTCCCTGCTGGGCGGGGGTCAGGTCGAGGACCAGGTCGACCCGGTCGAGTTGATTGAGCAGGTGGGTCACCACGACGATGGCCCGTCCCTCGTCGCGCAGCCGGGTCAGCTGGTCCCAGAGGTTGACGTAGCTGCCCTGGTCGAAGCCCTGGTACGGCTCGTCGAGCAGCAGCACGTCCGGCTGCGTCAGGGTGGACACGGTGAGGTTCAGTTTCTGCCGCGTACCGCCGGAGAGGTGCCGGGCGAGCACGGTGTTCTCGGCGTCCCAACCGAGCTGTCGGGCCGCCGCCCGGCCGGCCTGCCGAGCCGGCCCCCGCGCCACGCCCTGACCGGCGCCCACCAGTACGAAATGCTCGTCGGGCAGCAGGAAGTCGGCGGTGCCGCCCTGTTGGGGGCAGTAACCCAACCGGCCCGAGACGGTCACCTCCCCGGCGTCCGGCGAGACCAGGCCGGCGCAGATCCGCAGGAAGGTGCTCTTGCCGCAGCCGTTCGCGCCGACCACGGCGGCGATCTGTCCGGCCCGTACGGTCAGGGACGCGTCGCGGAGCACCACGCGTCGGCCGTACCGCTTGGTGAGGCCCCGGGCGTGCAGCCGGACGGGGCCCGGACGCGGGCCGGGTGCGGTGCCGATGCTCTCCACGATGGCGGCGGCGTACGCCTGTGGCGTGCCGAAGACCAGCCACGGGTCACCGCCGCCCTCGCGCAGGTGGGTGGCCGCCTCGGCGACCACGTGCCGGGCGGTGTCGCCGTCCACTCGGCGCTGGTACAGCTCGGCCGCGAACGCGCGCAGCCAGTCGTCGGCGTTCACCCGTCGACCCCCTTCGTGACGATGCCGGTCACCGGGGCCACGAACGCCAACCAGGCGTTGCCGCCGTGCCGCAGCGCCGCTCGCCCGTCGTCGGTCAGTTGGTAGTACTTGCGGGCCGGACCGGAGTCGCCCTCCCGCCACCGCGCGGTGACCAGACCGGTGCGTTGCAGCCGTAGCAGCACCGGGTAGAGCGTGCCGCCCTGGATCGGTCCGACGCCCGCGGCGTCGAGTGACTGGGCGAGCTGGTAGCCGTAGGACTCGCCGTCGCGCAGCAGGGCGAGTACGCAGAGGTCGAGCACCCCGCGCAGCCACTGCCCCCGACGGTCGGAATCCACCCGCCGAACCCTAGTGCCGCTATCTAGATGGCACAACTACCTAGTGTGGTGCGGCCGACCGACGGACCGGTGCCGGCGTACCTCAGCCGGTCACCACATCGGAGATCACCACGGTGACGTTGTCGGGCGCACCGGCCTGGTGGGCGAGCTTCACCAACTGTTCGCCGCACTGGTGGCGGTCGGCGTGCATGCCCAGCGTGGCGGCGATCGCGTCGTGCGCCACATAGTCCGAGAGCCCGTCGCTGCACAGCAGCAGCCGGTCACCGGCGGCGACGGTCACCGCGCCCATCGTCGGCGGCGCGTCGGCACCCTGTACCGCCCGGGTGACAAGCGAGCGTTGCGGGTGGTGGCGGGCCTGCTCGGGAGAGAGGGCACCCTGGTCGACGAGCGCCTGCACGAACGTGTCGTCCCGGGTCAGCTGGCGTAGTTGGCCGTCGCGGAGCAGATAGCAGCGGGAGTCGCCGACCTGCGCCAGCACCAGCGTCTCCCCGGCCAGCAGGGCCGCGGTCAGCGTCGTACCCATGCCGTCGCGGGCCGGGTCGGCGGTGATCGCGGCGTGGATGCGCTGGTTGGCGGTGCTCACCACGGCACGCAGCGCCTCGGTGGCGGCGTCCGGCGCGGTCGGCGGAACCAGCTCGTCGAGGATCCGGATGACGATCTCGCTGGCCACCTCACCGGCGGGCAGGCCACCCATGCCGTCGGCCACCGCGACCAGGCGCTCGCCGGCGAGGGCGGAGTCCTCGTTGTTGGTCCGGACCAGACCGATGTCGTTGAGGATGGCCGAGCGGAGGATCAGCGTCATGGGACAAGCTTGCCAAGAAGACCCTTCCCGCGTCTCTACGCACTACTGCGTAGGGTTGAGGAATGTTGCCGGTGTCCATGGTCGGGCGTGCCGGTGAGCTGGCTGAGCTGGACCGGGCCTGGTCCGGCGTGGTCCTGGGCCGCCGCCGCTCCCCGGCCGTCGCGGTCGTCACCGGGGGGCCGGGGGTGGGCAAGAGCCTGCTGGTCGCCGCCGCGCTGGACGCCTTCACCCCGCGACCGGCGGTGGTGCTCAACGGCGCCGCCCGGGTGCACAGCCCCGCCCCGTACGACTGGTTGGCCGCGGTGTTGAGCGGGCGCGACACCGCCCGGCTCGACCTGCCGGCCGACGCGCTGGCCTGGCTGGCCCAGCAGCCCACCGCGCCGCGCGAGCGTTACGCCCCGGGCACCCTGCTCCGGCTGGCCGTGCGTACCGTCCGGGTGCTGGTCGGCGCCGGTCCGGCGGTGCTCGTGGTGGAGGACCTGCACGCCCTCGATCCGGCCAGCCTCAACCTGGTCGGCGAACTTGCCACCGCCGACGGGCTGCCGGCCCTGCTGGTGGTGGCGACCAGGCCCGCCGCGCGCGCGGTCTCACCGGAACTCGCCGGCCGGACCCTGGCCCGCCTCTGCGGGGTACGCGGCGTCGTGCGCCAGCACCTCGGCCCGCTGCGCCCGGCCGAGGTCGCCGAGGTGCTGACCCAGGTGTACCCGGCCCCACGCCCCGAACTGGTGCACGAGGTCTGGCGGCGCACCGACGGCAACCCGTACGCGCTCACCGAACTGCTCGCCGCGTACGCCGGGCAGGATCCCGACACCCTGCTGGCTGCGGCCGGCTCGCCGGTGCTGGCCGAGTCCGCGCCGCCCCCCTCCCGTCCGGCCGTGCCCGCCTCCCGGGCTGCCGTGCCGGAGTCCACTCCCGGCCGGTCGACGCGCCGCCGTGCCGTGCCGGAGCCCGGATCCACCGATGGGTCGGCGGCCACGCTCCCGGTCTGCCTGACCGGCCGGGAGGCGGAGGTGCTCGACTGCCTGGTCGCCGGGATGTCCAACAAACAGGTGGCCCGCGCCCTGGGCATCTCGGTACGCACGGTCACCGTGCACGTCTCCAACCTGCTCCGTAAGACCGGCACCGCCTCCCGCACCGAGGTGGCCCTCTGGGCGGTCCGCCAACACCCGACCCCGCAGCGTCCCACCCGCCACCGCGCTGATCATGAAGTTATTACCCCGGCAAGCGCTTACCCGCCGCAATAACTTCATGATCGACCAAGGGGTGGGTGGGGTGGGTCAGTCTTCTGGGGGGAGGGTGGCGGCGGGGGTGTTGAGGGTTACCTCGGTGGGGGTGACGGTGGAGATCTGGTCGGCGAGGACGTAGACGGCGCCGGTGGGTACCAGCTCGGTGGAGACCTTGAGGTAGCCGGTGCGTAGCAGTCGAGCGGCCAGGTCCGCCGGCACGTCCGGTTCCTCCACGGTCGCGGATTCGATCAGTTCGTCCAGGCTGCTCCCGGGGTCGGTGGTCGGTGCCTGCACGGTCACCGCGTTCGGGTCGCCGCGCTGCACGAGGTCCACGGTGCCCACGTCGACGCCGGCCGAGTCGACCACCCGCATGCCGGTGGTGACCCGCGAGAGGGTTGTCCGCTGATCGATGCCCTGCTGCTCCATCCCCGCGCGGTTCCCACCCTCCCCACCCGCTAAACCCACCCACCCCCACCCGCCCCCGCACCCCACCCGGTTGATCAAGAAGTTTTGGTCGGCAGCGGCGCGGATCCCGACCAAAACTTCTTGATCAACGCGAGTGGGGGTGGGGGTGAGGGTGAGGGTGGGTGGGTCAGGGGGTTGGGGGGCGGGGGGTCAGTTCGCGCCAGGTGTCGGTGCCTTGGAGCAGCGCGCGGATGGTGTCCTCGGCCTCGTCGACGGTGTCGTACTCGTAGAACCGGGAGACGCCTTCGGCGCCGCCGGCGCGTTGCTCGACGAACCATCGGTCGGCATCCGTCCGGAGGAAGACGTCCCGCCGGGCCAGCCGCCCCCACTTCCCGTTCCACAGGTGTTTCCGCTGCTCCATGGCCCGGACTCTATCGAACATCTGTTCGAGACAAGGGCGGCCCCTGCGGGAATCCCGCAGGGGCCGATGTGCGGTTGCCGGATTCAGCGCGCGGCGGGCGGTTCGTCCCTCCGGCCGAGCACGTCGTCCAGGGCGCCGCGCTGCTGCGCCGGGGTGGTCCGGCCGGCGGCGACGAGGGCGTCCCGGATCTCGGTGAGCAACTTGATCTCCTCGCTCGGCGCGGCCGGCGGCGGCTCCTCACCCCGCTGGCGACGCTCCGCCAGCCGGTTCATCGGAAACACCACCAGGAAGTACAGCGCGGCGGCGGTGAGCAGGAAGGTGATCGTCGCGTTGACGAAGGCGATCCAGTCGAAGGGAATGCCCTCGATTTCTGGCGCGGTGCCGGCGATGCCCTTGTCGCTGCCGGTGATGAGCAGCACGAAGACCCGGATCAGTGGTTCCAGGAAGGACTTGGTGAGCTGGGTGACCACGCCGGTGAAGGCGGCACCGATGACGACGCCCACCGCGAGGTCGATGACGTTGCCGCGCATGATGAAGTCTTTGAAGCCCTTGAGCATCCGTACTCCCGAGGTGTCCCGTCTATGTCGGGGACAACCTATGCCCCGGGCGGGGGCTCCAGAAAAGTGCCGGCCTCCCGGGCGGCCAGCTCCGGATCGCCGGCCCGGATGGCGGCCACCAGCCGGGCGTGGTCGACGTGCCGGTCCGGCGTCAGCGCGTCGCCCATGGCCTGGGTGAGCGTGCTGCGCATCGCGGTGCCGACCGAGGCGTACAACTCGGCGAGCATGGCGTTGTGCGCCGCCGCGACCACCGCGGTGTGCAGCGCGGCGTCGGCCGCCACGAACTCGGCGACCCGGCCGCCGCGCCAGGCCGCCTCGCGGGCGGCGAGCGCGTCGTCGAGGGCGGCCAGGTCCTCGGGGGTACGCCGCCGAGCGGCCAGTCGGGCGGCCTCCACCTCGAAGGCGCGGCGCACCTCGATCACCTCGGTCATCCGGTCGTCGGTGAGCCGGCGGGCCACCACCGGAGCGAGTTCGTCGGTGGACAGGACGTAGGTGCCGGAGCCCTGGCGGCATTCCAGCACCCCGGCGTGGGCCAGCGCGCGGACCGCCTCACGCACCGTGTTGCGCCCCACGCCGAGGATCTCGACCAGTCGCGGTTCGGTGGGGATCCGTCCGCCCACCGGCCATTCGCCGTCCATGATCCGCTGCCGGAGCTGGGCGATCGTCTCCCGGACCCGCCGGCCGCGCGGCGGCACCGGGGTGGCGTCGACTGCCGGTGGCACTGGTTACAACCTCTCGCCGAAATTCATCCCATGATTGTAGGTTCGAGGTCATGCCCCCGTCACCCCCTGCCGTCCCCGCCGTCCCAAGGAACCCGGTCAACCGCCAGGCCGCCCCGACGCGTGCGGTCGCCGGTCGGGGCGTCCCGACCGGCGAAGTTGTCACGGCTGCGGGGTTCCCGGGCGCGGTCGGCCCGGCCGGCGGCGCGGCTACGACCACATCTCGGGTCAACCCGACATGGCTGGTGCTGGCCGGGATGCTGCTGGTGGCGCTCAACCTGCGGGCCGCCGTCACCAGCCTCGGCGCGCTGCTCGACGAGGTACGCGTCGGACTGGCCCTCTCCGGGACGATGGCCGGACTCGTCACCACCCTGCCCACCATCGCGTTCGCCGGGCTCGGCGCGGCCACCCCGTGGCTGGTCCGCCGGTTCTCCCCGGCCCGGCTGCTGGTGCTGGCGATGCTGGCCCTCGCCGTCGGGCAGGTGTTGCGGGCGGTCACCGGCTCGGCCGTGGTGTTCCTGGTCACCAGCGCGCTCGCGCTGGCCGGCATCGCGGTGGCGAACATCCTCCTGCCGATGCTCGTCAAGCAGCACTTCCCGCATCGCACCGGGCTGGTCACCGGGGCGTACACGATGGCGTTGACGGTGGGCACGACGGTGGCCGCCGCGTCCGCGGTGCCGGTGGCGCACGCCTTCGGCAGTTGGCGGGCCGGGCTGGGTGTCTGGGCCGGGCTGGCGGCGGTGGCCGTACTGCCGTGGCTGCCGGCGGCGCTGCGCGGCGGCGCCGCCGCACGGCGCGGTGGCATCGCCGCCCGGTCGGGTGTCCGGCCGGGACGCACCCGGCTCGGCTGGGCGATGGCGGTCTATTTCGGGGCGCAGTCGCTGAGCGGTTACGCGATCATGGGCTGGTTGGCCCAGATGTTCCGGGACGCGGGTTTCCGCCCGCAGGACGCCGGGCTGCTGCTCGCCGGAGTGACCGCGCTCGGGGTGCCGATCGCGCTGCTGATGCCGACGCTCGCCGGCCGACTGGGCAGCCTGCGGCCGCTGGTCTTCGCGCTGACCGCCGCCTCCAGCCTGGCGTACCTGGGTCTGGCGTTCGCGCCGCGCGGCGGGGCGCTGGTGTGGGTGGTGCTGTTGGCGTTCGGGCAGGGTGCCTTCCCGCTCATCCTGGCCACCATCGGGCTGCGGGCCCGCACCGCCGACGGCACGGTGGCGCTGTCGGCCTTCGCGCAGAGCACGGGTTACGTCATCGCGGCGCTGGGGCCGCTGCTGGTCGGGATCCTGCACGACGCGACCGGGGGATGGCTGGCGCCGATCGGCTTCCTGCTGGTCGCCCTGGCCGTGCAGACCTGCGCGGGCGTGCTGATCGCTCGCCCCCGTTACATCGAGGACGAGCGTTGAGTCGTCACGGTCAGGAGGAGGCCGGCGTCGGATCGCCGGCGACCGCCTGCTCGACGGTGGGATACGTGTGCAGCACCTCGACCAGGCCACTCACCTCCAGGATCCGCAGCACGCCGCGCTGGGGGGCGGCGAGCCGGACCACTCCGCCGGCCTCGTCGCAGCTGTTCTTCGCGCGGACGAAGACCGACAGACCGGTAGAGTCGCAGAACGAGACGTCCGACAGGTCGAACACGAGGCGACTGCGCCCCTTGTCGAGCAGGTCGGTGATCTGGTCCTGCAACTGCGGTGCGGTGGCCATGTCCAACTCGCCCGCGACCGACACGACGACCACGTCACCGCGCTGTTCCGTGTGCACCGTCAAGGACATTCGTCAGACCTCCTGTTTATCGGTGGAACGGTATCCCACCGGGACGGTGGTACGCAGAACGGGAGCAGTATCAGGTGGTCACCGTCATTCCGTTGCTCTGCGACAAGTAGTTCGTCGGGCCCCGGTGATAGAGTCCGGCCGGTCCAGGTCTAGGGGGTATTGCCATGGCGCTCAGCGCTGACGAGAGCGGCCGGTTGGGTGAGCTGCTGACCGGCCGGGCCGAGCCGGTCACCCAGCGGTGGACGGAGATCATCGCCGGGCAGTTGCGGGGTCGGCTCAGCCAGGCCGAACTGGTCCGGCAGGTGCAGGAGCTGCACCGTGCTCTGGTCGACGCCCTCGGCAAGGGCGCGGTGGACCTGAACGCAGAAGAGGCCACCGAGCTGCGGGCCGTGCTCGCCGAGTTCTCCCGCGGCCAGGCCCGGCAGGGCTTCTCCGCCACCGAGACCGCCACCGGCGTGTTCGCCCTCAAGGAGGCGCTGCTCAGCGTGCTGGGGACCGACCAGGATGCCGCGACGCTGCGTGACTACGTCTCCTTCTCGGCGCTCGTCGACCAGATGGGCCTGTTCACCTTCGAGACCTTCGTCCGCACCCGGGAGAGCCTGATCGCCGATCAGGCCGAGCAACTGCTGGAGCTCTCCACTCCGGTGGTCAAGCTCTGGGAGGGTGTGGTGGCCGTGCCGCTGGTCGGCACGCTCGACTCGGCCCGCGCCCAGGTGGTGATGGAACGACTGCTGCAGACCCTGGTCGACACCGGCTCGCCGTACGCGATCATCGACATCACCGGCGTGCCGGCGGTGGACACCCAGGTGGCCCAGCACATCCTGAAGACCGTGGTGGCCGCCCGGCTGATGGGCGCCGACTGCATCATCTCCGGCATCCGGCCGCAGATCGCGCAGACCATCGTGGCGCTCGGCATCGAGTTCGGTGACATCGCCACCAAGGCGAGTCTCGCCGACGCGCTGCGGCACGTGCTGCGGCTCACCGGGGTGGAGACGTCCCGCCGCCAGTCGCGTCGGGAGGCGTGATGGAGCGGGTGCCGATCCTCAAGATCGGCGACATCCTGCTGGTTTCCATCCAGGTCGACATGTCCGACCAGACGGCGGTCGCCCTCCAGGAGGACCTGGCCGAGCGGATCGTGGCGACCGGTTGCCACGGCGTGATCATCGACATCACCGCGCTGGACATCGTCGACTCCTTCGTGGGTCGGATGCTCTCCACCATCGCCTCGATCTCCCGCGTGCTGGACGCGGAGACCGTGGTCGTGGGGATGCGCCCCGCCGTCGCCATCACCCTGGTCGAGCTGGGGCTGTCGCTCAACGGCATCCGTACCGCACTCAACGTCGAGCGGGGGATGGAACTCATCGCGATCGACCGGGCCGACGACCACGACGATCCGGACGACGAGCCGGTCCCAGAGCCGACGGCGTCACCATGACGAGCGGGGTCGACCTGGGCCGCCCCCAGGCGCAGTCGGTCGGCAGCGACGAGGATGTCGTACGCGTCCGTCAGCTGGTGCGTACCGTCGCCGTGGCGGTCCGGCTCTCCCTGGTCGACCAGACCAAGGTGGTCACCGCCGCCAGCGAACTCGCCCGCAACACGCTCGTCTACGGTGGCGGCGGGACGGTCGAGGTGACCGCCATCGACAACGGCCGGCGAGCCGGCATCAGGATCGTCTTCGCCGACTCGGGTCCCGGCATCGCCGACCTGGATCTCGCGCTGACCGACGGCTACACCACCGGTGGTGGCCTCGGCCTCGGCCTCAGCGGCGCCCGACGACTCGTCGACGAGTTCGACATCCAGACCGCGCCCGGCCAGGGCACCCGGATCACGATCACCAAGTGGTCCCGGTGACCGTCGAGCCGGTCGCCGACCGGGGCACCTGGTTCCGGGTGGAGAACGGCAGCGCCGGCAGCGCCGTGCGGCGGGCCGCCGAGCGGCTGGGCGGCCAGCTGGGTCTGCCCGCCGGGCGGATCGCCGACCTGGCCATCGTGGCCGCCGAGCTGACCAGCAACCTCATCAAGCACGCCGACGACGGGCTGCTGCTGCTCCGACCGGTGCGCCGCGAGCTGGACGCCGGCGTGGAGATGATCGCCGTCGACACCGGTCCGGGCATGGTCGACCTCGCCGACTCCGCCCGCGACGGGCACTCCACCGCCGGCACCCTGGGCATCGGTCTGGGCGCGATCGTCCGGCAGGCGAGCTGGTTCGACGCGTACTCGCGGCCGGGCCGGGGGACGGTCATCGCCGTGCGGGTGTTCGCCGCCCCGGACCCGGCGGCGTCCTGGGTCGGCGGACTGACCCGGCCGTTGACCGGCGAGACGGTCAGTGGGGACGGTTACGCGGTCCGGATCGTGGGCGACCGCCGTCAGGTGCTGGTCACCGACGGTCTGGGGCACGGGCCGCTGGCCGCCGCGGCCACCGACGCGGCGCTCGCCGCCTTCCGGGACGCCCCGGCGGGCTCACCGGCGGAGGTGGTCGGTCACCTGCACCGGTCGATGTCGCACACCCGTGGTGCGGCCCTCGCCGTGGCCGAACCGGATCCGGCGGCCGGCATGCTGCGCTACGCCGGGCTGGGCAACATCACCGGCGTCGTGGCCACCGGCGACGGTCGGCGTCGCGGCCTGGTCTCGCTGCCCGGCATCGCCGGGCACCAACGACCGGTGATCCGCCAGTACGACTATCCCTTCGAGGCGGGCAGCCTGCTGGTCATGCACACCGACGGCGTGGTCGACAGGTGGCGCCTGGCCGACTACCCGGGCCTGGCCGGGCGGGCGCCCCTGGTGGTGGCCGCCACCCTGCTACGCGACGCCGGCATCCGGCGCGACGACGCCGGGGTGCTGGTGGCGAGGTCCTGGTCATGACCACGACGCCGGTGCTGAGGATGGCGCTACGGGTGGAGCAGGACATCTTCGTGGTCCGCCAGCGTGGCCGGGAGGTCGCCGCGGCGGTCGGACTGGAACATCAGGACCAGGTCCGGATCGCCACCGCGTTGAGCGAGGTCGCCCGGGACCTGCTGCGGGCGGTCGGCGGTGCCGACGTGGTCTTCGCCGTCGCCGAGTCGCCGGACGGCCGTTGCCACCTGCACGTCGACCTCACTCCGGTGGCATCCCTGCCGAGCGGGCGGTACGAGCCGGAGTCGGGCGCGGTGGCACGCCTGGTGGACACATTGAGCGTGCTGACGGTTCAGGGGGTTACGGTCGTCAGGATGTCACGACGGGTTCCCGCCACCGCCCAGGCGCTCACCGCCGAGCGCCTGGCGGAGCTGCGTGCCCAACTCGGCGAGAGCGCCCCGGGCACCGCCGAGGAGGAACTCGCCACCCAGAACCTTCAACTGATCAACGCCCTCGACGAGGTGCGCAACCAGCGCGACGAGCTGGCCCGGCTCAACGAGGAACTGGAGCAGACCAACCGGGGCGTGATGGCGCTCTACCAACAGCTCACCGACGAGTTGGAGGCGACCAACCAGGGCGTGGTGGCGCTCTACGCGGAGCTGGACGAGAAGTCGGCGCAGTTGCGCGCGGCCAGCGAGTCCAAGAGCCGGTTCCTGGCCAACGTCAGCCACGAGCTGCGGGCACCGGTGACCGCGATCATCGGGCTGGCCCGCCTGCTCGGCGACTCCGCGTCCGACCCGCTGACCACCGAGCAGGAACGCCAGGTCGGCCTCATCCGTGCCTCGGCGTCGGACCTGCTCACGCTGGTCAACGAGCTGCTCGACCTGGCCAAGGCGGAGTCGGGGCGGATCGAGCCGGAGTGGTCCGAGGTGGACCTGCGGGCCGTCTTCGGCCAGTTGCGCGGCACGCTACGGGCGTTGCCGGCCGCCGACGGCGTAGACCTGGTGGTGGAGGAGCCGGCCACGCCGGCCACGGTGCGTACCGACGAGGTACTGCTCGCCCAGGTGCTGCGCAACCTGCTGCACAACGGCCTGAAGTTCACCACCGCGGGCGAGGTCCGGCTGCGTGCGGAGCGGCACGGTGACGGTTGGCGGCTGACCGTCTCCGACACCGGACCGGGCATCCCGCCGGAGCTGCACGACCGGGTGTTCGAGGAGTTCTACCAGGCGCCCGGCCCGACCCGGGTCGGCGGCACCGGCCTCGGCCTGCCGTACGCCCGGCGGCTGGTGAACCTGCTCGGCGGCACTCTCGACCTGGCCAGCGAGCCGGGTCGCGGCAGCACCTTCACGGTGTGGCTGCCCACGGACGGGACGTGACGTGGACGGCGCGGCGACAGTGCTGGTGGTCGACGACAGTCGGACCAAGCGCTACCTCCTGGTGAGCTGGCTGACCCGGGCCGGCTTCACCGTGTTGGAGGCGGAGACGGGTGGCGAGGCGCTCAGCCGGGTCGGGGTGGACCCGATCGACCTGGTCGTGCTCGACGTCCGGCTGCCGGACCTCAGCGGCTTCGAGGTGTGCGAGCGGATCAAGTCGGCGCACCCGGCGCTGCCGGTGATCCACGTGTCCGCGCACGCGGTCGACACGAACGACCGGACCCAGGGCCTGAACCGGGGGGCGGACGCCTACCTGGCCGAGCCGATCGAGCCGGAGGAACTGGTTGCCACCGCCCAGTCGGTGTTGCGGTACTACCAGGCCCGGCAGCGGGCCGAGCTGCTCGCCGAGCGGCTCACCGGGCTGGCGGACACGACCGTCGCGGTGCACGCCGCGCCGAGCTTCACCAGGCTGCTGCAGGCGGCTGCGGCCGGCGCCGCGGAGATCTTCAAGAGCCCCGCCGCGGTGGTCGCCGAGACCTTCGACGGGGACTGCCTCGCCGGGGTCTGCGCGGGGCCCGGTGCCGAGCCCCGCGTGGTGACCTGGATCGTCGACGACACCGGGGTGCCCACCGGCGCCACCGTCGTGGTGCAGGAGCCGGACGGATGGTCGCTTGTCGACTGGCCGGCCGGCGACACCGTCACCGTCGCCGCCGCCCGGCTGCGCGAGGACCGCGCGCCGCTCTACGTCGTGGTACCCACCGCGACGCAGACCGCCCGTACCCCGGTGTTGGTCCAGCTCGCCCAGGCGGTGGCCTCCGCCGTGGAGGCGCAACGCTCCTTCGACGAGGAACACCGGATCGCGGTGACGTTGCAACGCAGCCTGCTGCCCCGGCAGATCCCGCGGATCACCGGCCTCGACCTGGCCGTGCGCTACGAGCCGGCCAGCGCCCGGACCGAGGTGGGCGGCGACTTCTACGAGCTGGTGATGCTCGACGGTCACCTGCTGCTGGCCATCGGGGACGTGGCCGGCCACTCCCTGCACGCCGCCACCATCATGGCCGAGCTGCGGCACGCGCTGCGGGCGTACGCGGTGGAGGGGCACCAGCCGGGCGAGATCCTGCACCGGGTCAACGAGCTGATGCGTACGCTGCTGCCCGACGAGCTGGCGACGATCTGCGTGCTGCTGCTGGAGCCGACGACCGGTCACGTCCGGCTGGCCAGCGCCGGTCACCTGCCGCCGTTGATCGTGCAGGACGGCAAGGCCGAGTACCTGCAGCACGCCGCGCCGCTGCTCGGGGTGCGCGCGCCCCGCCCCGCCGACCTGGAGTTCGTGCTGCCGGCCGGTGCGACGATGGTCTTCTACACCGACGGTCTGATCGAACGACGGGACGCCACCATCGACGAGGGCCTGACCGCCCTATCGGCGTGCGCCAGCGAGGTCGACGACGACCTCGACCGGTTCTGCGAGCGGCTGCTCGTCGAGCTGGCCCCGGACGAGATCCAGGACGACGTGGCCGTGGTCGCTCTCCGCCGCCGCTGAGGTGCTGGGCGACCCCCCCTCGACGCCAGCAACCGACCTACCGTCGGCGCTGGGCGTACGCGGCCGGGGAGACGCCGGTCGTCGCGGTGAAGTCGCGTACCAGGTGGGCCTGATCGCTGTAGCCGAGTTCGACGGCGAGCCCGGCCCAGTCGAGCCCGTCCGCCGCCCGTTCGATCGCCTCGTGCAGCCGGTAGCGGCGGATCACCCACTTGGGACCGACTCCGACGTGGGTGAGGAAGAGTCGCTGCAACCGGCGGACGGACACCGCGTGCTCGCGGGCGAACTCGTCGACCCGGCGTACGTTCCGGTCGGTCCGGATCGTCTCGACCAGGCGCATCACCTCGTCGTTCACCGGATCCGGTCGGGGTGCCCAGCCGGTCAGCAGGCTGTCCAACGCCTGGCCGCGTTCGGCGTCCGTACCGGCGCAGACCGGGGTCACGCCGAGGTCTGCCCGGTCGACGAGTGGACGTCGTCGGCCGGTCAGCTCGGCGACCGGCCGCCGCCAGAACGGATGGAACCCGCCGGGCCGGAACTGCACCCCGCTGACCCGCCCGGAGCCGGTCAGGGTGATCGAGAAGAGTTCGGTGCCGACGCCGGCCACCTCCGCGCGCTCCGGGCCGTCACCGTCGCGCTGGAACACCACGTTGACCGCCGGATGCGGGACGATCCGCTGCTCGAACGGTTCGGTGAGGTCCCAGTCGACCAGCCAGTAGTGCTCCACCCAATGGCGTAACGGAACCGCGGGCAGGTGCCGTCGGAACCGCACCCGCCGCTTCAACCGGGCCGGGTCGAGGATGCCCCGGTGATCTGCGCGCGGCTGTCGCATTTGTTCAAGACCACCCTCATACGCTGGCCCTATGGCCACTCACACTAGCGACCTGCTGGCGGCCGCGGCGCCGGGAACCGTGGCGGTGCTTCGGCAGATCACCGATGACCAGCTCGACCTGCCGACTCCCTGTCGGGACTATCGCGTCCGCGACCTGATCAACCACCTGTACGAGGTGGTGGTCAACTTCCAGACCCTCGCCCGTCGCTCGCCGGTGACCTGGGCCGACAAGCCCGATTACCTCACCGAGGGCTGGCGCGACCGGTTCGCGGCCGAGACCCGCCGACTGGTCGAGGCGTGGTCGGACCCGGCCAGCGAGCAGGGCGTCTCGCCGGGGATGGGGATGCCGCAGCAGGTGGTGGGTGCGATGGCGCTGCTCGACCTGACCGTGCACGGCTGGGACCTCGCGGTCGCCACAGGTCAGCCGTACGGTGCGGCGGCCGAGGTGCTGCCCGCGCTGCACGAGTTGGCCGGCCAGCTCGGTCCGACGGCGCGGCAGATGGGCGTGTTCGCCGAGGCGGTGCCGGTCGAGGCTGGCCCGCCGGACCTGCCCCGGCTGCTCGGCATGACCGGCCGCGATCCGGCCTGGTCCCCGGTCGGCTGACCGGCGACCCGCCGGTAGCCACCTTGACGCCACTATTCACTCAGTGAATAGTGGCGTGGTGTCCACACCGCACCTGCTGTTGGGTCTGCTCGCCACCGGCACCATGCACGGTTACGAGTTGAAGCGGGCCCACGACACGCGGCTGCCGCAGGCCCGCCCGTTGGCGTTCGGGCAGGTCTACGCCACGCTGGGTCGGCTGCTGCGGGACGGGTTGGTGGCGTCCACCGGCCCGGAGCGCCTCGCCGGCCCGGACCGGACGGCGTACACGCTCACCGAGCAGGGGCGGGCCACGCTGGACCGGTGGCTCAGCAGCGTCGAGCCGCCGATGCCGTACGTGAACAGTCCGCTGTTCGCGAAGGTCGTGGTGGCGCTGCTGGTGGCCGACGTGGACCGGGCGCGGGCGTACCTCGTCGCGCAGCGGCGTGCGCACACCGAGCGGCTGCGTGAGCTGACCGCACTGAAGACGGCCCGGTCGGCCAGCGTCGACGACGTCGTGGCGGCTGACTTCGCCATCGCCCATCTCGACGCCGACCTGCGGTGGTTGCACACCACCCTGGACCGGGTCGCCGACTGGCACCGGGAGGTGCACTCGTGACGCTACTTCAGGCTCGCGGTCTGGTGAAGTCGTACGGACCCACACCCGCACTGCGGGGCATCACCCTCGACATCGACGAGGGGGAGATCGTCGCGGTGACCGGGCCGAGCGGCTGCGGCAAGTCCACCCTGCTGCACTGCCTCGCCGGCATCCTGCGGCCGGACGCCGGTGAGGTGAACTGGCGGGGGCACCGGCTGGACACCTGGTCCGAGGCAGCCCGGTCCCGGCTGCGACGTACCGAGTTCGGGGTGCTGTTCCAGTTCGGGCAGCTCGTCCCCGAGCTGACCGCGGCGGAGAACGTCGCCCTTCCGTTGTTGCTCGCCGGCACGGGGCGGCGAGCGGCACGGACGGCGGCGCTCACCTGGTTGACGCGGCTGGGTGTGGCGGAGTGCGCCGACGTGCGTCCCGGCGAGATGTCCGGCGGTCAGCAGCAGCGCTGCGCCACCGCCCGGGCACTGGTCACCGAACCACGGGTGCTCTTCGCCGACGAGCCGACCGGCGCGTTGGACACTCTCGCCGGGGAGCAGGTGCTCACCCAACTGGTCCGGCTGGCCCGGGAACAGCACACCAGCGTCGTCCTGGTCACCCACGAGCCACGGATCGCCGCGTACGCCGATCGTGAGGTGGTCCTGCGCGACGGCGTGATCGACCACACCGGCCTGGGCCTCGACGCGCCGCTCGCCGGCGGCACCCGGTGAGCCTCGCGACCCTGACCAGGCTGGCGCTGGCCGGCAACCGCACCGACGCCGCCCGGGTGGCGTTGACCGCGCTGAGCGCCCTGCTGGCCAGCCTCGCCGGGCTGGCCGCCCTGACGGTGCTGGCCATCCCCGGACCACCGGGTGACCCGTGGCAGCAGTCCGAGCAGTACGTCAGCGCGCTGCTGCGCGAGCCGGGGCTGCGCGGTGGGACGGCGTTCGCGCTGGTGCTGCTGACCATCCCGGTACTCGCCCTGGCCGGGCAGAGCGCCCGGCTGGGTGCGCCGGCACGGGACCGTCGGCTCGCCGCGCTCCGGCTCGCCGGTGCGACCCCCGGCCAGGTGACCCGGGTGGCGATGCTGGAGACCGGGCTCGCCGGCCTGCTCGGCACCCTGGTCGGACTGACCGGCTACCTCGTCGGGCGGTCGGTGCTGCACCGTCCCGACGCCAACGGCCAGTTGGCCCTGCCCACCGACGTCCTGCCGCCGGTGCCGGCCATGGCGATCGTGGTGCTCGGCCTGCCGGTGCTCGCCGCGGCGGCCACCGCCGTCCTGCTGCGACGGGTCGCCACCACGCCGCTCGGCGTGATCCGCCGGGCCGGTCGCACCGGGTCGCCCCGGCCGTGGCCGGCGCTGCTGATCGGGCTCGGCGTGCTGGCGGCGGCGATGGTCGAACCGATCCAGTGGGCGTTGCGGGGCGCCGCCGTCGAGTGGCTGCTCCTGGTCGTCATGCTCGGCATCTTCGGTGCGGTGATGGGGGTGATCTTCGGGGCTGCTTGGATCTCACACCTGGCCGGGCGGACGCTGCACCGCTACGCCCGGCGTCCGGCCGCCCTGCTGGCGGCCCGCCGGCTGACCGACGACCCGTGGGCCAGCAGCCGCACCTTCGCCGCCCTGCTGGCTGCTCTGATCATCGCGGGCGGCGCGGCGGCCTTTCGGGCCTCGTTCCAGCTCCGGGCCGAACTGGAAGAGGAGCAGAACCGGTTGGCCGGCTTCGGTGGCGACGGCTCGCCCGACTCCTTCTATCTGAACACCATGGATCTGGTCGACCTCGCCGTGGCCGTGGCGGTCGCCATCGCCGCCACCGGCCTGCTCGTCACGCTGGTGGAGGGGATCGTCTCCCGCCGCCGGACCTACGCCGCCCTGGTCGCGACCGGCGTGCCCCGGGCCACCATCGGCACCTCGATCACCTGGCAGATCCTGGCCCCCGTGGTGCCGGCCGTACTCATCGCGCTCGGCGCCGGGTACGCCATCGGTCGACTGCTCACCGGCGACCTCAGCCAGGGCGGTCGGACGCCCGACGTACCGCTGCAGCAGTTGGCGGTGCAGGGCGCTGGCGCGATCGTCGCGGTGCTGGTGGTGATCGGGCTGGGACTGCTGTTCCTGCGGTCCGCCACCGAGGTGACGGAACTGCGGGCCGGCTAGCGCCGGCCGGGGCAGCACCGACGTTCCTGGGGCACCGCGCTCGCGGTCAGGTGGGAGCGGCCCGCAGGTAGGTCAGCGTCGCCAACACCCGGCGGTTGGTGTCGTCGTCCGGCGGCAGGCCCAGCTTGGCCAGGATGTTGCCGATGTGCTTGCCGACCGCCGCCTCGGTGACGTGCAGGCGGCCGGCGATCGCCGCGTTGGACCGCCCCTCGGCGACCAGCACCAGCACCTCCCGCTCGCGGGCGGAGAGGTTGGCGAGCGGATCGCGGGGGCGGTGCAGCAACCGGCGGACCACGTCCGGATCGACCACCGTGCCGCCGCCGACGACGGTACGCAGGTTCTCGACGAACTCGGTGACCTCGGCGACCCGGTCCTTGAGCAGATAGCCGACCCGCCGACCGTCGGCGCTGTCGAGCAGCGCGGCGGCGTACTCGGGCTGCACGTGCTGGCTGAGCACCACCACGGCCAGACCGGGTTGCTCGGCGCGCAGCTCCACCGCCGCCCGTAGCCCGTCGTCGCGGTGCCGGGGCGGCATCCGGATGTCGGTCACCACCAGGTCCGGCCGGTGCGTCCGGACGGCGTCCACCAGCGCGGCAGCGGTACCGACGGCGTCGAGCACGTCGAAGCCGAAGCGGGCGAGCAGGGCCACCAGTCCCTCCCGCAGCAGCACCTCGTCCTCGGCGAGCACGACCCGGGTCACGCCTCGCACGGTAGCTCCACCCGGACGACCGTGGGACCGCCCGCCGGGCTGGCCAGCAGCAGCCGGCCCGCGGCGGCGGCCACCCGGTCGGCAAGCCCGGTCAACCCGGTGCCCCGCGCCGGGTCCGCGCCGCCCCGGCCGTCGTCGCTGATCTCGACGACCAGTTTGGTGCCGGTGTCGGTGAGCCGGACCTCGGCGCGGGTCGCCCCGGCGTGCCGGGCGACGTTGCCGAGGGCCTCCGACACCACGAAGTAGGCGGTGGCCTCGACCGTCTCCGGCACCGCGCGGCGCAGGTCGGCGTGCACCTCGACGGGGATGGTGGCCTCGTCGGCGAGTTCCCGGACCGCACCGGCCAACCCCAGGTCGGTGAGGCTCTGCGGACGGATGCCCTGGACGATCTGCCGGAGCAGCACCATCAGTCCCTTCGCCTGCTCGTGCGCCACGGCGAGCGGCCGGGCGGCCGGCGAGTCCTCCGGTACGTCCAGCCGGGCCAGACCGATCTGCAGGCTGAGGCTGGTCAGCCGGGGGTGCGCGCCGTCGTGCAGGTCACGTTCGATGCGCCGGCGCTCCGCCTCGTACGCGTCGACCAACCGGGCGCGCGACCGGGTCACCTCGCGCAGCGCGAGGCCGTCCGGAGCGCCTCGCAGCAGCCATCGCGCGACGGTGCCCTGCGCCATGGC
Source organism: Verrucosispora sp. WMMC514 (assembly GCF_027497295.1). Classification (NCBI taxonomy): domain Bacteria; kingdom Bacillati; phylum Actinomycetota; class Actinomycetes; order Micromonosporales; family Micromonosporaceae; genus Micromonospora; species Verrucosispora sp. WMMC514. The sequence continues at coordinate 2,911,690 of NZ_CP114906.1, forward strand.
GAGCGCCCCGACCGCGTACCAGAGGACCGGCACGAGCAGCACCCCGACGATCGCGTGCGGGACCGCCTCGGCCGCCGTGTCCGGAGTGGCCCAGAGCAGCGCCACCTCGTCGCCGTTGGCGACCAGGAAGGGGCTGACGATCAGCACGGCGTCCAACAGCACCACTATGGTGAACAGCCAGTACCCGGCCGGGACCAGGCCGCCGAGGACGAACAGGTAGGCGGCCTCCCGCCAGGCGGTGCCGGTGGTGTAGCGGGCGGCGAGACCACGCCACGGCACCGCGGGTATCGGCCGGTTGTCGACCAGGCCGAGCCGGTGCCGTTCGAACGCCGCCACCGGCACGCTGAGCAGCGGTGCCAGCGCCACGATGAGCAGTGCGCCGCCGGTCAGGAAGACGGTGAGCGCCAGCGGCATCGGCCGGCCCTGCCGTGCCCCGTTCGTGGCGGCGACAAGTGGTGCCAGCAGGACGAGCAGCCCGAGGGAGAGCACACCGGCCAACGGCACGCTGGTCAACAGGTACGCCAGGGCGCGCCACGGCCAGCCGGTGAGCGAGTAGCGGGGCCGCCGCAGGGCTTGGGCGAGATGGATCGGCGCGGCTGGGGTCATGCCGCCGACGCTAGTGATCCGACCCGGACGGCCCCAGCCCGCTGGACCCCGTGTCCCGGGTATGGCCAGCACTACCCCGGTCCTCGGCACAGCGGTAGTGCGCCCGCGCCACCGCATCGACTGAAGTGGACGCATGCCTGCGCACCGTCTGGGTTCCTACGCCCTGCTGCTCGCCGCGCCGCTGTTCGCCGCCGGGATCGCGGTGACCGCGCGGGGGTGGCGGCAGCCGCCGTACGACTGGCGTACCCACAACATCAGTGACCTCGGGAATGTCGCCTGCGGCGTCTGGGACACCAGCCGGCCGCGTCCGGTCTGCTCGCCGTGGCATCCGCTGATGAACGGCACGATGATCGCCACCGGGCTGCTCATCATCGCCGGCCTGCTGCTCAGTTGGTCGATGCTCGGCCGTGGTGCGGCCGTACGGGCCGTGCAGCTCGCGGCGCTGACCGCTGCCGGCGGGTACGTGCTGGCCGGCGTCCACCCGGCGGACGTCGACGAGAACCTGCACTTCCTGGCCGCGTTGCTGGTGTTCGGTGCGGGCAACGGCGCGTTGCTGCTCGCGGCGCTGCCCCAGCGGTCAGCGGTGCTCGGTCCGGCCCGTCGGGTCAATCTCCTGCTCGGCCTGACCGGGGTCGCCGGAACCCTGCTCTTCCTCGGGCAGGTGGATCTCGGCTTCGGTGTCGGCGGGATGGAACGGGTGGCCGTGCTCCCGTTCCTGCTCTGGACGGTGGTGATCGGCAGCGGACTCGGTCCCCGTCCCGAGGCGGAGCAGACGGCCCGGCCTGATGCCCCGGCGACACGGTCGCGTCACTGAGACACCAGGCCGGTCGACGCCTCAGGCGCGGCCGAGGCGGTCCAGGGTCCAGGCGTTGATGAACGCCTCCTCCCGCCAGGCGTCGTAGCGCCCGCTCGGCCCGCCGTGACCCGCCTCCATCTCGGTCTTGAGCAGGTAGTCACCCTGCGGCGCGACCGCCCGCAGTCGCGCGATCCACTTCGCCGGCTCGTGGTAGAGCACCCGGGTGTCGTTGAGGCTGGTCATCGCGAGGATCGCCGGGTAGTCGAGGGCGGCGACGTTCTCGTACGGCGTGTACGACTTCATGTACGCGTACACCTCCGGGTCGGCCAGCGGGTTGCCCCACTCCTCCCACTCGGTGACGGTCAGCGGCAGCGACGGGTCCAGGATCGTGTTGAGCGCGTCCACGAACGGCACCTGCGCGACGATGCCGGCGAAGGCGTCCGGTGCCAGGTTCGCCACCGCGCCCATCAGCAGCCCGCCCGCCGAGCCGCCCCGGGCGATCAGCCGGTCCGGCGCCGTCCAGCCGGCCTTGGCCAGGTGCCGGGCACAGGCCACGAAGTCGGTGAAGGTGTTCTTCTTGGCGAGCATCTTGCCGTGGTCGTACCACCGGCGACCCAGCTCGCCCCCGCCCCGGATATGTGCCACCGCGAAGATCACCCCACGGTCCAGCAGGGACAGCCGGCCGACCGAGAACCACGGGTCCATGCTCGCCTCGTACGAGCCGTAGCCGTAGATGACGCAGGGCGCCGAACCGTCCCGGGGGGTGCCGCGCCGGTAGACCAGGGAGATCGGCACCTTGGTGCCGTCGTCGGCCAGCGCCCAGTCGCGCTGCTGCTCGTAGTCCTCCGAGCGGTACACCTGACCGTCCGGCCCGGGCAGCACCGGTCGCTGGCGCAGCAGCGTCATCTCGCGGGTGACCAGGTCGTAGTCGTACACCGAGTCGGGCGTGACCAGCGAGGTGTAGCGCAGCCGCAGCCGCCCGGTGCGGTACTCGGGGTTGGCGTCCAGGCCGACCGTGTGCAGCGGCTCCGGGAACTCGATGTCGTGGGCGTCGCCGCCGCCGACGGGCAGCACCCGCAGCCCGGTCAGGCCGTTGCTGCGTACCGAGACGACCAGGTGGTCGGCGAAGGCGTCGACCGACTCCAGTCGGGTGCCCGGCGAGTGCTCGATCAGCGGCACCCAGTCGCCCGGGGCGTCGGCCGAGGTGTACGCGAGGGCGAAGTCCTCGGCGTCGTCGTTGTGCAGGATGAGGAACCGGTGACCGTGGTGCTCCACCGAGTACTCGACACCCTGCCGGCGGGGCGCGATCACCGCGGGCTCGCCCGTCGGGTTGCCGGCCGGGATCACCCGTACCTCGCTGGTGAGCTTGCTGGCGATGTCGATGAGCACGAACCGTTCCGAGCGGGTCAGCTCGACCCCCACCCAGAACCGCTCGTCGTCCTCGGCGTGCACCACCACGTCGTCGGCGGCGGCGGTGCCGATCACGTGTCGCCAGACCCGGTTGGGTCGCCACGCCTCGTCCACCGTGACGTAGAACAGCACCGTGGCGTCGGCGGACCACGCGGTGCCGTAGAAGGTGCCGGGGATCTCGTCGGGCAGCAGCTCACCGGTGCTCAGGTCCTTGACCCGCAGGGTGAACCGTTCGTCGCCGGAAAAGTCGGTGGAGTAGGCCAGATAGCGCCCGTCGGGGCTGACGTCGAAGGCGCCGAGCGAGAAGAAGTCGCGTCCCTCGGCCAGTTCGTTACCGTCCAGCAGCACCTGCTCGCCGTCCAGCGGAGCACCGTCGGCGCTGATCGGCGGGGTGGTCTCGTCGGGGTGGACCACCCGGCGGCAGTGCACACCGTATTGCTGGCCCTGGACCGTGCGGGTGTAGTACCAGTGCTGGCCCTTGCGGGTCGGCACGGACAGGTCGGTTTCCTGGGTCCGTCGCCGGATCTCCTCGAACAACTCCGTACGCAGCCCGGACAGGTGTGCCGTCCGGGCCTCGGTCCAGGCGTTCTCGGCGTTCAGATACTTGATCGTTTCTGGATCGTCCTTGGTGGCGAGCCAGGCGTACTCGTCGACGACGGTGTCGCCGTGGTGGACACGTTCGGTCGGCACCCGCCTGGCCGCGGGAACGGGGGTCTCGGTGGTCACGGCGTCACGTTACCGGCCGTAGCGACATGTGGCGCGGCGCAATTCCACCTCCGATCGTTCGAACACATGTACGATCGCCGGCATGGTGCCACCCCCTCCCGCCGGTGCGTCCGGTGTCCGCGACATCACCCGCCGACTGGCCGAGATCTGCGGTCCGCGCTTCGCCCGCCTCGCCGGCCCCGCCGACGAGGTGGCCGGCAGCACCGCCCGCTGGGTGGCGGTGCCCGGCGGCCCGCACGCCGCCGCGCAGGTGCTCCGGCTGGCCGCCCGGCACGACCTGAGCGTGGTGCCCCGAGGCGCCGGCACCAAGATCGACTGGGGTGCGCCGCCCGAGCGGGTCGACATCATGCTCGACACCGGAAGACTGGCCGGCATCGGGCACCAGGCCCCGGATCGCGGCACGGCCGAGATCGGTGCCGGTACGCCGCTGCGCGCGGTCCAGGCCATCCTGGAGCGCACCGGCCGGCGACTGGCGTTGGACGCCCCCTCGCCGGGTGCCACCCTCGGCGGGGTGCTGGCGGCGGACGAGGCCGGCCCGCTGCGGCACCGGCACGGCACCGCCTGCGACCAGCTCGTCGGCCTGCGCTACCTGGCCGCCGACGGTGAGCTGGCCGAGGCGGGTGGTGGAGCGGCCGGGCTGGCCGAGGCGCGGCTGCTGTGCGGCTCGGAGGGCGCGCTCGGCGTGCTGGTCGGCGCGACGCTGCGGGTGCAGGCGGTGCCGGCCGCGCGGGTGTGGGTGACCCGACCGGTGTGGACCCCACTGGAGGTGCACGACCTGATCCAGGCGGTGCTCGCCGCCCGGCTCGACCCGGCCGCGATCGAGCTGGACCTGCCGGTCGGCACCGGCTGCCGGCCCCGGCGGGACCGCCGCGCCGAGTCGATGGCGCTGCACCCGTCGATGACCGGGCGCGTGCCGACCGGCCCGGCGGGCACCGGTTCGCTCGTGGTGCTGCTCGAGGGTGGCCCCGCGGAGGTGGCGGAGCGGACCGACCGGCTGGTCGGTCTCCTCGGCGCCCGCGCGACGGTCGCCCGCACGGCACCCCCGTGGTGGCGCAGCTATCCCTTCGCCCCCGGCGACACGGCACTGCGACTGGAGGTGCCGATGACCGACCTGCACGCCGCCGTCTACGCCCTGCGTGACGCGGCCGGCGGCCCGGTGCCGGTACGCGGCTCGGCCGGGCTCGGCGTGGTGCACGCCGCCCTGCCCGGGGCGATGGCACCGAGCCGGGTCGCGTCGATCCTGGCCGCGGTGCGTGGCGTGCTGCTCGCCCGACAGGGCCGGTGCGTGGTGCTCGCCGCCCCGCCGGCCGTCCGCCGCACCGTCGACCTGTGGGGTGAGCGCGCCGACCTGGCCCAGCTACGCGCCGTCAAGCAGCACCTGGACCCCACCCACCGCCTCGCCCCCGGCCGCCTCCCCGGCGGCCTCTAGGCCGATTCACCGGTCGGGCAGCGCGTCGTTGCGGAGGACGAGGATGGCGATGTCGTCGCGAGGTTCCTCGACCGAGAAGTTGATCGCGGTGGCGCGCAGCCGGGCCGCCACCACGTCCGCCGAGTAGCCGGCCAGCGGCGCGGCGGCGTCGCGCAGCCGCCCGGTGCCGAACAGTTCCCGGCCCCGGCGACGCTCGGTCACCCCGTCGGTGTAGAAAACCAGGCAGTCGCCCGGCTCGAGACTGAGCTGCGCGGTGGGCGAGGCGATCGCGTCGAGCAGCCCGAGGGCGGTGCCACCGGTGCCGACGAAGGCGGCCGGACCGCCGCTGGACCGCAGCAGCACCGGCCGGTCGTGGCCGGCCAGGTGCAGCCCGACGTCGAGCCGGTCGCCCTCGCCCGGCCCGACCGCCGCCAACGCCAGCGTGCAGTAGCGGCCGGCACCCCGCTCGACGAGCGTCTCGTTGAGCCGGGCCAGCACCTCCGGCAGCGGCTTGCCGTCGCCGGCCAGCACCCGGATCACGTCCCGCACCAGCCCGGTGACCGCCGCCGCCTGCACGCCCTTGCCGGAGACGTCGCCAATCACCACCAGCCAGCGCCCGTCCGGCAGCGGCACCACGTCGTAGAAGTCGCCACCGACGTCGACGTCCCCGCCGGTCGGCACGTACTCGGCGGCGAAGCCGATGCCCTCGACCACCGGCAGCACCGGCGGCAGCAACGACTGCTGCAGGGTCTGGGCGACCCGGCGGCGCTCGGCGTGGATGCGGGCGTTCTCGATGGCGAGCGCGGCCCGCCGGGCCACGTCCTCCAGCACGGCGATCTCGTCCGGGTCCTGCCGGTGCCGCTGGTGGCGTCCGACCGCCAGCGTGCCGAGGCGCTGCCCACGGGCGATCAACGGTACGGCGAAGCCCTCCATCGGCGCGCCGAGCGGGGTGCGGGTGCCGTTGCGGCTGGCCTCACGCAGCCGGGCCAGGACGGAATCCGGGCCGGCCTCGCGGAGCATGGCGTGCAACTGCGGCAGCATCGACTCGTCGGCGTGGCTGGCCGCCGCGAGCCGGAGCCGGCCCCACTCGTCGGTGGTGTGCACCGCGCACCACTGGCCGAGCCGGGGCACCACCAGCTGCGGGATGAGCGCCATGGTCAGTTCCACGTCCAGCGACTGGGCGAGCAGCTCGCTGGCCTCGGCGAGGAAGGTCAGCCAGGCCTGCCGGCGTACGTCCGCCCGGCGCAGCCGGTCGTTCTCCAGGTGCAGCGAGAGCCGCTCGGCGGTCAGCACCGCCAACGGCTGGGCGTACGCGGTGGGCGCGGCGTCCAGTTCCAGCTCACCGGCGTACGGGCGGTGCACGGCCAACGGCACCCGGAGCAGGTCGTTGCCGGCCCGGGGCTGACGGCCGTAGCGGGCGAGGACCTGGGCACCCTGGCCGTCGCCGCGGTCCAGCCGCACCACGCCACCGGCGGCACCGACCATCTCCGCCACCCGGGTCAGCAGGCCGGCGGCGAAGTCCGGCAGCGGATCCTCGGCGTACGGGTCGGGGGTGGTCTGCATCAGCGCGTTCATCGCGCCGGCGCTGGGTACGGCGGTCTGTCCGGCGCCGTCCGGTTGGGTGGCGCTCGCCGGTGGTGCGGGGGTGGTCGGCCCCTTCCCCTTGCGGTCGGCCCGGTCCAGCCGGAACCACACACCCTTGCCGGTGCGCAGATAGGTGGTGCCCCAGCGGCTGGCGAAGTGGTCGACCAGTAGCAGGCCGCGCCCCCGCTCGGCGACCTCGGCGATGTCGGTGGCCAGGTTGCGTACCCCGACGGTCAGCTCGTCGACCGGGCCGGCGGCGAAGTCGGAGACCGTCACGGTCAGCCCCGCCTGGTCGGCGGTGACCTCGATGTCCAGTTCCGTGCGGGCGTGCTCGACCGCGTTCGTGGACAACTCGGTGGTCAATAGAAGTGCCTCGTTGAGCAGTTCGTCCAGGTCTGCCTCCGCGAGCACGGACCGGACGACCGCGCGGGCGGCGGCCGGCGTACGGCGGTCGGCGGGAAGCCGGACGCGCCGCACGTGCTCGTCTGGGCCCGTCCTCGTCGCGGGCCCCGCCTCCGCTGACACCCTCGTATCCTCCACCGACACTCCGCCGCTGCCAAGCTGATCACCACCGGCTCTTTGCCGTCGGACGGCGCCGTGCCGTGGCGTTTTCGAGGTCACGGGGACAATGATGGGGTGGCCGGTGGGAGCCGGTGTACCCCGAGGTGAGCGAGGAATGATGACCACGGCGAAACAGTCGGTGACCGCGGAGACCTCCGCCGCCGACCACGATGCGGTCCTCACCGAGCTGGCTGAGGCGCTACGGCGGGTCCGGGGCGGTGACCTCAAGGTGCGGTTGCCCCGGCGCTCGGGCGCGGCCGGTGAGGTGGCGGACGCCTTCAACGACGTGGTGTCGCTCCAGGAGCGGCAGCACCTGGACCTGCGCCGGATCAGTCGGGTCGTGGGCCGCGACGGCCGGCTGACCGAGCGCCTGGACGAGGAGGGGCTGGACGGCTCCTGGGCGGAGGGTCAGCGGGCGGTCAACTCGCTGATCGACGACCTGGGCCGGCCCACCACCGAGATCGCCCGGGTCATCGTGGCGGTCGCCGACGGTGACCTCACCCAGCACATGGCGCTGGAGATCGACGGTCGCCCGCTGCGTGGTGAGTACCTGCGCATCGGCCGCACGGTCAACACCATGGTCGACCAGCTCTCGTCGTTCTCCAACGAGGTGACCCGGGTGGCCCGGGAGGTGGGCACCGAGGGCAAGCTGGGTGGCCAGGCCGACGTCCGTGGCGTCGCCGGCACCTGGAAGGACCTCACCGACTCGGTGAACACCATGGCGTCGAACCTGACCGGCCAGGTGCGGTCGATCTCCCAGGTGGCGACCGCGGTGGCCAAGGGTGACCTCTCCCAGAAGATCACCGTCAGTGCTCGCGGCGAGGTCGCCGAGCTGGCCGACACGATGAACTCGCTGACCGACACGCTGCGCCTCTTCGCCGAGCAGGTGACGCGGGTGGCCCGGGAGGTGGGCACCGAGGGCAAGCTCGGCGGTCAGGCGGAGGTGCCGGGCGTCGCGGGCACCTGGAAGGACCTGACCGACAGCGTCAACTCGATGGCGTCGAACCTGACCGCCCAGGTGCGCAACATCGCCCAGGTCTCCACGGCGGTCGCCCGGGGTGACCTTTCGCAGAAGATCACCGTGGCCGCGCAGGGCGAGATCCTGGAACTCAAGGACACCGTCAACACGATGGTGGACCAGTTGTCGTCGTTCGCCGACGAGGTGACTCGGGTGGCCCGGGAGGTGGGCACCGAGGGCAAGCTGGGCGGTCAGGCGCAGGTACGCGGCGTCTCCGGCACCTGGCGTGACCTCACCGAGAACGTCAACCAGCTCGCCGGCAACCTGACCAGCCAGGTCCGCAACATCTCCCAGGTCTCCACCGCCGTCGCCAAGGGTGACCTGAGCCAGAAGATCACTGTCGACGCCCGGGGCGAGATCCTGGAGCTGAAGAACACCGTCAACACGATGGTGGACCAGTTGTCGTCGTTCGCCGACGAGGTGACCCGGGTGGCCCGGGAGGTGGGTACCGAGGGCAAGCTCGGCGGTCAGGCGCAGGTCAAGGGCGTCAGCGGTACGTGGCGGGATCTGACCGACAACGTGAACTCGATGGCGTCGAACCTGACCAGCCAGGTGCGCAACATCGCCTCGGTGACCACGGCGGTGGCGCGCGGTGACCTGTCGCAGAAGATCACGGTGGATGCCCGGGGCGAGATCCTGGAGTTGAAGTCGACGGTGAACACGATGGTGGATCAGCTGTCGTCGTTCGCCGACGAGGTGACCCGGGTGGCCCGTGAGGTGGGCACCGAGGGCAACCTCGGCGGTCAGGCGCAGGTCAAGGGCGTCAGCGGTACGTGGCGGGATCTGACCGACAACGTCAACTCGATGGCGTCGAACCTGACCGCCCAGGTGCGGAACATCGCCCAGGTCTCCACGGCGGTGGCCAAGGGCGACCTGAGCCAGAAGATCACGGTGGATGCCCGGGGCGAGATCCTGGAGTTGAAGTCGACGGTGAACACGATGGTGGATCAGCTGTCGTCGTTCGCCGACGAGGTGACCCGGGTGGCCCGTGAGGTGGGCACCGAGGGCAAGCTGGGCGGTCAGGCCCAGGTACGCGGCGTCGCCGGCACCTGGCGCGATCTGACCGACAACGTGAACTCGATGGCGTCGAACCTGACCAGCCAGGTGCGGAACATCGCCTCGGTCACCACCGCGGTGGCCAACGGTGACCTGTCGCAGAAGATCACGGTCGACGCGCAGGGCGAGATCCTGGAGCTGAAGAACACCGTCAACACGATGGTGGACCAGTTGTCGTCGTTCGCCGACGAGGTGACCCGGGTGGCCCGCGAGGTGGGTACCGAGGGCAAGCTCGGCGGTCAGGCGCAGGTCAAGGGGGTCTCCGGCACCTGGCGTGACCTCACCGAGAACGTCAACCAGCTCGCCTCGACGCTCACCACCCAGCTGCGGGCGATCGCCCGGGTCTCGACCTCGGTGACCCGGGGTGACCTCACCCAACGGATCGCGGTGAAGGCCCAGGGTGAGGTCGCCGAGCTGAAGGACAACATCAACCAGATGATCGTCACCCTGCGGGAGACGACCCACAAGAACGCCGAGCAGGGGTGGCTCGACTCCAACCTGGCCCGCATCGGCGGGCTGCTCCAGGGGCAGCGGGATCTCGGCGAGGTCTGCCGAATGATCATGCAGGAGGTCACACCGCTCGTCGACGCGCAGCTTGGCGCGTTCTTCCTGGTGGACAACTCCGAGGGCGTGATGCGGCTGCGGTTGACCGCCTCGTACGGCTATGTGTCCCGGGGGCACGACGTGACCTTCGGACCGGGCGAGGGGCTGGTCGGCCAGGCCGCGCTGTCCCGGCGCACCATCCGGGTCGGCGCCGTACCGGACGGTCGGATCACGCTGCGGTCCGGGCTGGCGGACACCCCACCGGCGGACCTGGTCATCCTGCCGGTCCTGTTCGAGGGCGAGCTGCTCGGCGTGATCGAGTTCGCCACCGTCACGCCCTTCTCCGAGCTGCACCTGTCGTTCCTGGAGCGGCTGGTCTCCACCATCGGCATCGCGGTCAACACCATCCAGGCGAACCGGCGTACGGAGGAGTTGCTCGCCCAGTCGCAGCGGCTGGCACACGAGTTGCAGGAGCAGTCGGCGGAGTTGCAGCGGACCAACGCCGAGCTGGAGGACAAGGCCAAGCTGCTGTCGGAGCAGAAGGCGAACATCGAGACCCAGAACCGGGAGATCGAACTGGCCCGGCTGGGCCTGGAGGACAAGGCGCAGCAGCTCACCCGGGCCTCGGCGTACAAGTCGGAGTTCCTGGCGAACATGAGCCACGAGCTGCGTACGCCGTTGAACTCGCTGCTGCTGCTGGCCCGGCTGCTCATGGAGAACTCGGAGCGGAACCTCACGCCGAAGCAGATCGAGTTCGCCCGCACGATCCACGGCTCCGGGTCGGACCTGCTCCGCCTGATCGACGACATCCTGGACCTTTCCAAGATCGAGGCCGGGCGGATGGACGTCGAGCCGACCGAGGTCCGGTTCACCGAGATCTGCACCTACGTGGAGCAGGCGTTCGCCCCGCAGGCCGAGGAGAAGGGCCTGGACTTCCAGGTACGCATCGGCAAGGACCTGCCGCCGGCCGTGGTGACCGACGCGCAGCGGCTCCAGCAGGTGCTGCGTAACCTGCTGTCGAACGCGGTGAAGTTCACCGACAACGGTGCGGTGACCCTGCGTATCTCCCGGGCGCCGGAGCACGCGGTGTTCGACGTGCCGGCGCTGACGAACGCCCGGCAGGTGATCGCCTTCACGGTGATCGACACCGGGATCGGGATCTCCGACGACAAGTTGTCGCTGATCTTCGAGGCGTTCCAGCAGGCGGACGGCACCACCAGTCGCCGGTACGGCGGTACCGGGCTGGGCCTGTCGATCAGCCGCGATCTGGCCCGGTTGATCGGTGGCACCATCACGGTCGCCTCGGCACCCGGTCAGGGATCGACGTTCACGCTCTACCTGCCCGACGTACTGGCGCCGGACGCGGTGGTGGCACCCGCCCCACCGTCACCGCAGCGGGCGGGGCTGCCGTCCTCGCTGCTGATGCCGCCGATGGAGCTGCTGTCGGAGGCACCCGAGGCACCGAAGACCCGTCAGCTGGACGGTGCGACCGTGCTGATCGTCGACGACGACGTGCGTAACGTCTTCGCGTTGACCAGCGCGCTCGAACTGCACGGCATGACCGTGCTGTACGCCGACAACGGCGCCGACGGGGTTCGCCTGTTGGCCGAACACCCGGAGGTCGATATCGTCCTGATGGATGCGATGATGCCCGATCAGGACGGATACGAGACAACCCGGCAGATCAGGCGTAACCATCGGTTCGCGGACCTGCCGATCGTGTTCCTGACCGCGAAGGCCATGCCGGGCGACCGGGAGTCGGCGATCGCGGCCGGGGCCAGCGACTACATCACCAAGCCGGTCGACCTGGACCAGCTGATCGAGCTGATGGGCACCTGGATCAGTGGCAGCCGTACCGAGGAGGGTTCGTGACTCAGGTGGCGAAGGCGCTGCTGGTCGATGATCGCCGGGAGAACCTGATGGCCCTGGAGGCGATCCTCCAGGGGCTGCCGGTGCAGTCGGTCGCCGTGGAGAGCGGTGAGGCGGCGCTGAAGCAGTTGCTCGTGGACGACTTCGCGGTGATCCTGCTGGACGCCCAGATGCCGGACATGGACGGGTTCGAGACGGCCAGCCACATCAAGCGGCGGGAGCGTACCCGGCACGTCCCGATCATCTTCCTGACCGCTGCCGACCGGGACGCCCAACTGGCCCTGCGCGGCTACGCGGCCGGTGCGGTGGACTACCTCACCAAGCCGTTCGACCCGTGGGTGCTGCGGGCCAAGGTCTCCGTCTTCGTCGAGCTGTGGACCAAGACCCGCCAACTGGCCGCGCAGTCCGAGATGGTCCGCGAGCGCGACGCCCAGTGGCGGTTGCTCACCAACGCCGTCGACGAGGCCACCACCCTGCTCCGCGACACCGATGCCCCGGAGTCCCGCTCCCGCGCCGTAACCCTCCTGGAACAAGCCCGCTGGGGCACCACCCCCGACTAACCCGCCCACCCCCGAGCCCTCCCCGTTGATCATGAGGTTAGCGGCGATTTGAAGATCGAAATCGCTGCTAACCTCGTGATCAACGCGCGTCAGTGGGGGTGAGGGGGTGGATCAGGGGGTGGGGGTGTCGTTGCGGATCATCAGGGCGCTGCGTAGGCCGGTGATGTCCAGGACGCGGAGCAGGAACTCGCCGACGTTCGTCAGCACGAGCAGGGCTTGGGCGTGGCTGGCCTTGCGGCTGAGGACGACCAGGGTGCCCAGACCCTGCGAATCGCAGAACGTCACGCCCCCGAGATCCAGGACGATCCGGGGCGGGGGCTCGGTGAGAACCTCGTTGACGACGGTCGACAGCTGGGCGGCCGTTTGCATGTCGATCTCACCGGCAAGGCGGAGCACGGCTTCGTCGCCCGTTCGGTGTACGGTGATGGACAGTTCGGCACGATCCACCGGGTCAGCCTATCGCGATCTCCGTCGCCCGGCCTGTCGAGGCGTGCCGTCCCGGCGCAGCGTGCCGGGGGTGAGCCCGGTAACCCCAAGCCGGGGTGGCTGCCGATCCGCAGCCGGGCGCTGACACAATGGCGGCATCGTGACCGAGGTGTTTACCGCCGGCTCCGACCGCTACCCGGTCGACGCGCCGGCCTCAGCGGCCCTGTTCGACCGCGCCTGCGCCATCGTGCCGGGCGGGGTGAACTCCCCTGTGCGCGCCTTCCGGGCGGTCGGCGGCACCCCACGCTTCATGGTCCGAGGTGAGGGCCCGTGGCTCCATGACGCGGACGGTCGCCGCTACGTCGACCTGGTCTGCTCCTGGGGTCCGCTGATCCTGGGCCACGCCCACCCCGAGGTGGTCGCTGCCGTGCAGGCCGCCGCCGCCAACGGCACCAGTTTCGGTACGCCCACCCCCGGCGAGGTCGAGCTGGCCGACGAGATCGTCGCGCGTACCCCGGTCGAGCAGGTCCGGCTGGTCAACTCGGGTACCGAGGCGACCATGTCGGCGATCCGCCTGGCCCGGGGTCACACCGGCCGCTCGAAGATCATCAAGTTCGCCGGCTGCTACCACGGGCACGTCGACGCGCTGCTGGCCGCCGCCGGCTCCGGCGTGGCCACCCTGGGCCTGCCCGATTCGCCGGGGGTCACCGGCGCGGCGGCCAGCGAGACGATCGTGTTGCCCTACAACGACGTGACCGCCGTCGAGGCGGCCTTCGCCGCCGAGGGTCAGCACATCGCCGCGGTGATCACCGAGGCCGCACCGGGCAACATGGGTGTGGTCGCGCCCCGCGACGGGTTCAACGCACAGCTGGCCCGGATCGCGCATGCGCACGGTGCCCTGCTGATCGTCGACGAGGTGATGACCGGGTTCCGGGTCTCCCGTGCCGGCTGGCACGGACTCGACCCGGTCGAGGCGGACCTGTGGACGTACGGCAAGGTCATGGGCGGTGGGCTGCCCGCCGCGGCGTTCGGCGGGCGCGCGGAGATCATGTCGCGACTGGCGCCGGCCGGTCCCGTCTACCAGGCCGGCACCCTCTCCGGGAACCCGCTCGCCTGCGCGGCCGGGCTGACCACGCTGCGGCTCGCCGACGACGCGCTCTACCGCCGGCTGGACGACACGGCCGCCACGGTGGGCAGGCTCGCCACCGACGCGCTGTCCGCCGCCGGGGTTCCACACCGACTGTCGTACGCCGGCAACATGTTCTCGATCTTCTTCACCGACGCCGACGTGGTCGACTACGACAGCGCCCGTACCCAGCAGGTGCCGGCGTTCAAGGCGTTCTTCCACGCGATGCTCGCCGCCGGCGTCTACCTGCCGCCGAGCGCGTTCGAGTCCTGGTTCGTCTCGGCGGCGATCGACGATGCCGCCCTGGAACAGATCGCCGCCGCGCTGCCGACGGCGGCCAACGCGGCGGCGGCGGCAGGTCACGGGGGGTAGTAATGGGCAAGACGGTGGTCCATGTGCTCCGGCACGGCGAGGTGTACAACCCGGACGGCATCCTCTACGGCCGCCTGCCTGGTTTCCGCCTCAGCGAACTGGGCGTCCAGATGGCCAAGGCCGCCGCGCAGGGGCTCGCCGAACGCGAGGTCGTGCACGTGGCGGCCAGCCCGCTGGAACGCGCCCAACAGACCGCCGAGCCGATCGCCGCCCAGTTCCGGCTGCCGGTCGGGGTGGACGAGCGGCTGATCGAGAGCGCCAACTGGTTCGAGGGCAAGAAGGTCTCTCCGGGCGACGGCTCGTTCCGCGACCCGCGCAACTGGTGGGTGCTGCGTGACCCGGTCACCCCGTCCTGGGGCGAGGCGTACCGGGCGATCGCCGAGCGGATGTTCGCCGCGCTGCACGCCGCCCGGATCGCCGCCGAGGGCCGGGAGGCCGTCCTGGTCTCCCACCAGCTGCCGATCTGGACGCTGCGCCGCTACGTGGAACGCAAGCGGCTGTGGCACGACCCACGTCGCCGGCAGTGTGGACTGGCCTCGCTCACCACCTTCCACTTCGACGGCGCCAAGATCGTCGGAATCGGCTACTCCGAGCCGGCCGCGCACCTGGTGGCGATGTCGCCGACCGCGCGGACGGCCAAGGGGGCTTGAGATGGGTGCCGGGAGGCTGGCCGCTGGCCTGCTCGCCACCGCGACCGCCGCGGTGGTCCTGACCGGCTGCACGGCCGACGGTAGGGAGTCCGCCTGCGACAGCGCCGGCGGCATCGTCGAGTGCGCCCCCGAGCAGCGTTCCGCCGCCCCGCAGATCGCCGGTGAGCTGCTGGCCGGCGGTTCCTACGACGTGGCCGACCAGCGGGGCAATGTCGTCGTGGTCAACTTCTGGGGCTCCTGGTGCGCGCCGTGCCGGGCCGAGGCCGACGACCTGGAGAACACCTACCAGGCGACGAAGGACTCCGGGGTGACCTTCCTCGGCATCAACGTGCAGGACAGCCGGGACAAGGCCATCGCCTTCGAGGAGGGCCGGGTCAGCTACCCGAGCATCTTCGACCCGGGCAGCCGGCTCGCCCTCGACATGGACATCCCGCCGAACACCATCCCGGCCACCGTCGTGCTGGACCGGGAGGGCCGCATCGCCACGGTGATCCGGGCGGCGGTCCGACAGGACGGGCTGCAACCCATCGTCGAGCGGATCGCCGCCGAGACACCCGCGCCGGCCGGTCAGCGCTGATGGGCGGGACGTTCGGTCAGCTCGCCGAGTCCGGCCCGTTGCTGCTGGCGTTGGGCGCGGCGGCGCTGGCCGGTCTGGTCAGCTTCCTGTCGCCGTGCGTGCTGCCGCTGATGCCCGGCTACCTCTCGTACGTCACCGGCCTGGCCGGCGCGGACCTCGAAGGCCGGCAGGAGCCGACGCCCGCAGAGTCACCAGGTGGCGGTGGCGGTGGCGTCGGCACGGCCGTACGGGAGCGCAGCCGGGTCGTCCCGGCGGTGAAGGGTCGGGTGCTGGCCGGGACGCTGCTGTTCATCGCCGGCTTCACCGTCGTGTTCACCGCCACCGCGGTCCTGTTCAGCGGGGTCGGCCGGGTCTTCTTCGACCACGAGCGGACACTGGAGATCATCGTCGGTGGGCTCATCGTCGTGCTCGGTCTGGGCTACCTCGGTGCGCTGCCCGGGTTCCAGCGGGAGTTCCGGATCAACCGGCTACCCGCCGCCGGGCTGCTCGGCGCGCCGGTGCTCGGTGCGGTGTTCGCGCTGAGCTGGGTGCCGTGCACCGGGCCCACGCTGGCCGCGGTGCTCGGCATGGCCACCACCAGCGGGCAGACGGACCGGGCGGTGGTGCTGGCCGTGGCGTACTGCCTCGGGCTGGGCCTGCCGTTCGTCGTCTTCGGGCTGGGCTTCAACCGCCTGCTGGGGGTCTTCCGGACGGTACGCCGGCACAGCCGCTGGGTCACCCGGATCGGCGGGGCGCTGCTGATCCTGATCGGGCTGGCGCTGGTCACCGGCGGCTGGACCAACGTGGTGATCTGGTTGCAGACCACCGTCGGGGTGGGCAACTTCGAGGTGGGCATCTGATGACCGCCGTGGACGACCGGCCCGCCACCCCGGCCGAGGCGCCCCGGCGCCGCCCCAACCCGCTGCTCGCCCTGCTGCGCAACTCGTGGCGGCAGCTGACCAGCATGCGTACCGCGCTGGTGCTGCTCTTCCTGCTCGCCATCGCGGCGATCCCCGGCTCGGTGCTGCCGCAGCGTGGGGTCAACCCGGAGGACGTACGCGACTTCTACACCGCCAACCCCGACCTGGCCCCGCTGCTCGACCGGGTGGGCGCGTTCGAGGCGTTCAGCTCGGTCTGGTTCTCCGCGATCTACCTGCTGCTGTTCACCTCGCTGATCGGGTGCATCACGCCCCGGCTGCGGGACCATGTCCGGGCGCTGCGGGCCCGTCCGCCGGCCGTACCGAAACGCTTGGAGCGGCTGCCGCAGCACGCGGTGGTGCCCGCGCCCGAGGGCGGCGCGGCGGCGGTCGTGGAGACGCTGCGGCGACGGCGGTGGCGGGTGACGGTACGCGGCGACGAGGTCTCCGCCGAAAAGGGCTACCTCAAGGAGACCGGCAACCTGATCTTCCACAGCTCGATGGTGCTGGTGCTGGTCGGTGTGGCGCTCGGTTCCTGGTACGGCTGGCACGGCAACCGGCTGCTGGTCGCCGGAGCGGACCAGGTCTTCTGCAACACCCGCCAGCAGTACGCCGAGGCCAAGCTTGGCCCGCGCGTCGGTGACAACCTGCCCCGGTTCTGCATGCAGCTCGACGAGTTCGACGCCCGCTTCCTGGAAACCGGTCAGCCCGCGTTCTACAACGCGAAGGTGACCGTCGACGAGGACGGGGGTGCGCCACGCGCGGAGGAGTTCTCGGTCAACTCGCCGCTGCGTCTCGACGGCGCGAACGTCTACCTGCTCGGGCACGGGTACGCCCCGGTGATCCGCTACACCGACCGGTTCGGCCGGAGCCAGACCAGTGCCGTGCCGTTCCTCAGCACCGGTGACATCGGGCTGACCAGCGAAGGGTTGGCCGCTTTCCCAGACGCCAACGTCGATCCGGAGACCGGCGAGCGGAATCCAGACCTTCAGATGGCCTTCGACGGCCTGTACCTGCCGACCGCCCCGCAGGATCCTCCGGGTGACCGCTCCGAGTATCCGACCGAGCGGAACCCGTTGCTCGGTCTGATCGCCTACCGGGGCAACCTGGGGCTGGACGGCGGCATCCCCGGTTCGGTCTACCAGCTCGACCAGCGGCAGGTGCGCAACGGTCGGCTCACCGAGATCGGAGCCAGGGAGCTGCGGATTGGTGAGAGTTGGACGCTGGACGACGGCACGACTGTCGAGTTCCTGGGTACCCGCCCGTTCATCACGCTTTCCGTACGCCACGACCCGGGCATGACACTGCTGCTGGTCAGCTCGATCGGGCTGGTGCTGGGGCTGATGGGTTCGCTGTTCGTCAGGCGTCGGCGGGTGTTCGTCCGGCTGCTGCCGGCCGCTCCGGGTGACCCCGACGGTGGATCTCCGACGGGCGGTAGTAGTTTGGTCGAGGTGGCTGGTCTGCCGCGTACCGAGCATCCCGGGTTCGCCGCCGAGTTCGCCCAACTGGTCACCGCGATCGGTGGACGATCCGGTGACGCCGGCACCGACCCGGGCGCGCCGGCCCGGGCGCGGGAAGGAGCCGAGTGATGTCCGCACTCTCCGATCAGTTGGTGTCGATCGCCACGCTGGTTTACCTGCTGGCGATGATCAGTCATGCCGTCGAGTACGCCCTGGGCAACTCGCGCGCCAGGGCGGTCGCGGCACCGGCCCGCGAGCTGGTCGGCGCGGGGGTGGGCGCGGGCCCGACCGTCGCGGACGGCCCGGCCGTGGTCGGCCCGGGTGAGGACGGCGTCGCTGCGGACGGCCGGAGCGCCGATGATCTCGCCGACGGGTCGCCGTCGGTCGGTGCTGCTGTGGTGAGTCCGGCGGCGCCGAGTCGGGCCGAGCGCACCGCGCGGCGGGCGGAGCTGGGCGGCCGGATCGCGGTCGGGCTGACCGCCGTGGCCGCCGCGCTGCACCTGGCGGCCCTGGTCACCCGCGGCCTCGCGGCCGACCGGATGCCGTGGGGCAACATGTACGAGTTCGTGCTCACGGTCTCGTTCATCGGGGTCGCCGCCTGGCTGACCGTGCTGGTGAAGTGGCCGTTCCTGCGCCGCCTCGGGCTGTTCCTGACGCTGGTGATGGTGCTGCTGGTGGCCACCGCCGAACTGGTGCTCTACACGCCGATCGTGCCGCTGGTGCCGGCGCTCAACTCGTACTGGTTCATCGTGCACGTGTCGACGATCGTCTTCGCGTCGGGGCTGTTCCTGCTGGGCGTGGTGCCGGCGGCGGCGTACCTGATGCGGGCCGGCTACGAGGACGGCCGGCGCAGCTTCCCGTACACCCTGGCGAAGCGGCTGCCGGCGGCGGCCGGGCTGGAGCGGCTCACCTTCGTGCTGCACGCCTTCTCGTTCCCGATCTTCACCTTCGCGGTGATCGCCGGGGCGATCTGGGCCGAGGCGGCCTGGGGCCGCCCGTGGGGCTGGGACCCGAAGGAGACCTGGGCGTTCATCTCCTGGGTGGTGTACGCCGGCTACCTGCACGCCCGCGCCACGCCGAGCGTGCGCCGGAGCACCGCCACCTGGCTGGCCATCCTCGGCTTCCTGACCGTGCTGATGAACCTCTTCGGCGTGAACATCTTCTTCGAGGGCCTGCACTCCTACGGCGGCCTCTGACCCGCAAGACGCCTACACCGGCCGGTGCCGCCGCAGCGTTTCGTTCACTCGCAGGGTGACCTGGTAGGCGACCTCCGGTACGTCGGACAGCTCGATGCGCTCGGACCGCAGTGCGAGCTGTGCGTGCAACTCACGGGCGATGGCGTCGCGCAACTCGACCTGTAGCGGCGACAGCCCGTCCGGCTGGCCCACGACGTACGCATCCGACATGCCGCAATGCTGTCGTCCCCCGCCGTCCCGGTCCACCACTGGTGAGATTTCCCCCAGGTGCGTCGAGATCTTGGACATTTCCTGTTATTCGCTAACGGAAAGTGTCCAAGAATTACTCGACATAGGAATGCCGCGGTCAGCGGAGGGCTTCGCGGGAGAGGAAGTCGGCTCGGCGGATCACCTCGGGCAGGCGGTAGTGGCGGCTGAGGTCGAGCGTGATCCTGGTTGCTAGGTCGAGGCTGGTGCGGTGGCCGACGGAGACGAACACCGGCTTGACGTCGGTCTGGGTACGCAGCACCCGACCCAGCACCTCGTCGCCCTCGCGCAGCGGCGACCAGTCGCCCCGCCGGGTGCCCGGCTCGTCGTACGCACCGACGAAGGGCGTCTTCGCCACCCCGAAGGTGGGCAGCCCGGTCAGCACGCCCAGGTGGCAGGCGAGCCCGAACCGCCGGGGATGGGCGACGCCGTACCCGTCGCAGACCACCACGTCGGGCTGATGGTCGAGCCGGCCCAGCGCGGTCAACAGGATCGGCACCTCCCGGAAGGCCAGCAGCCCCGGCACGTACGGGAAGCTCACCTGACCGGGTACCACGGCCGACTCCACCTCGGCACCGGTGGCCAGGTCGATGACCACGGCGGCGGCGACGATTCGCGACGAGTCCTTGTGGTACGACACGTCCACGCCGGCGACCAGCCTCGGCGCGACGTCCAGGCAGTCATCCAGGTCGAGGCGCTGCCGCAACTCCTGCTGGATTCGCTCCGCCTCCGCCACTGACTCCGGGGAGGTGACCGCCGCGCCCAGTTCTTCGGCGGTGACCGCCGCGCCCAGTTCCTCGACCACCGCGGGCTCGTCGTCGGAGCAAGGCCGGTCGGCGGGGACGATCGTCATGAGGTGCGAGCGTACGACCAATCGGGACCTGACAGGTCGTCGCCGATGGCCGGGCGGCCCGACGGCCGGGCGGCCCGACGGACCGGGTGGCCGGGCGGACCGGGTGGCCGGGCGGTCAGTCGGTGGGTTGCGGGCGGGGTGCGCGAGGCGCGGCCCAGCCGAGGAAGCGGTCGTGCAGCGCGGCCGGCTTCGGTGCGTCGTGCGGATTGAGGCGGTACAGGTCGTCGACGGCGTCGTACAGCATCCCGGCCAGGTAGATCGACAGGGCCACGTGGCTGTCCCGGTACTCGGCGAGAAGAGCGAGCCGGGCGGTGGCGCAGGGCCACGGTGCGGCGCAGACCCGACACAGCCAGAGCGGCCGGAGCGGTACGTGGAACCGCGCGGTCATCTGCCCACCCCTCTGGAGGCGGGGCCGTCCGTCGCCGACGTGCCGGACGGCCCCGCTTCGGTTGCGCCCGTCCTTTTCGGGTCGGATCCGGGCGGTTCCGATGGGGACAGTCTGGCCAGACGCCGACTACGCTCGGAAGGCAATCGATCGCCCTGTGTGCCTGACGTGGCCGCTGGTGAGGGCGGTGAGAACGCGGGCGTCCTGGTGAGGAGTGGTGCGGGTGGACGAGCGGTCGCGGGTGCTGATCGAGGAGCTGCGGCACATGCGGGCGGCGCGCAGGGTGACGCAGGAGGACCTGGCTCGGGCGATCAACTATTCGCCGTCCACGGTGGCCATGGTGGAGACCGAGGCGCGCAAGCCGCCGCCCGACTTCTGGCAGCGGGCGGACGACGCGCTCGACACCGGTGGCGCGTTCGTCCGGATGCTGGCCCGGCTCGGGTCGCCGCAGTGGATGCGGGAGTGGGAGGCCAACGAGCGGCAGGCCACCGTGCTGCGGTCGTTCGAGCACACGGTGGTGCCGGGGCTGCTGCAAACCTCGGCGTACGCCCGCGCGCTGTTCCGCAGCGTCGGCCTCTACGACGACGCGGAGGTGGAGCGGCGAGTGGAGGCGCGACTGGCCCGGCAGGCGGTGCTCGCCGGCGAGCGACCGCCGCAACTGGTCACCGTGCTCGACGAACACGTGCTGCGCCGCCCGGTCGGTGGGCCGGTGGTGATGCGCGAGCAACTGTGGCGGCTGGTCAAGCTGGCCACCGAGCACGCCCGGGTACGGCTGCACGTGGTGCCCGCCTCGGTCGGCGCGTATCCGGGTGTCGCCGGGGCCTTCGTGCTGGCTACCCTTCCGGGTGGGGAGGATGTGGCCTATCTGGACGATCAGCTCAAGGGGCAGGTGATCGACCACACCGAGGACGTGCTGGCGATCCGGGCCTCCTGGGAGGCGATCCAGGGTGAGGCGTTGCCGCCCCGGCAGTCGATCGAGTTGTTGACGGAGGTGGCGGAGTCATGGCGGAGCTGACCGGCGCCCGGTGGCGCACCAGCACCCGGAGCAGCACCAACGGCGGCAACTGTGTCGAGGTGGCCGACAACCTGCCCGGCCTGGTCGCGGTCCGGGACAGCAAGGACCGCGACGGCGCGGTGCTGACCTTCGGCCCGGCGGCCTGGCGGGCGTTCCTGGAGGTGCTCCCGGTCAGCCGGTGAACCACCCCGGGATGTCGAGCCGGAACCAGTTGGCGGGGGTGACGCTCCGCAGGTCGTCCTCGATGGCGGCCACCCGATCCGCGCCGAGCGTCTCCGTCCAGCGCTGCCGTAGCTCGTCGAAGACGACCGCCGACCGGTGCAGCCCGTCGAGCCCGTACGGGGTCAGCCGGACCAGCTTGCGCCGGGCGTCGCGGGGGTCGTCGACGCGTTCCAGGTAGCCGAGGGCGACCAGTCGGTCGACGGTCTTGCCGGCGGCCTGCTTGGAGACGCCCAGCCGGTTGCCCAGCTCGGAGGCGGTGGTGCCGGCGGTGCCGACGGCCTGGAGCACGAAGCCGTGCAGTGGCCGCAACTCCGGATGGCCCTGCCGGGCCAGCTCGGCGTGCAGGTCGTCGATGAGCGCCCGGAAACCGGCGAGGAGCAGCAGCGGCAGCACGAAGCCGGGTCGCTGCGGTTCAGGTGTTGGCAATTTCGACAACCTGGTTTACGGTTTGGTCAACCACGTTGACTAATTTACGGCAAGGGGCGCCGCCATGTCCACGCACGTCTTCACCACCCACACCATCGACTCCGCACCGGAGGCCGCCCGGGCGACCATGGACGGGGTGCACCGCCGGATCGGTTACCTGCCTGGCGCGGTCGGTCTGATGGCCGAGTCCCCCGAACTGCTCACCGGCTTCCTGACCGCGAACGCCAGCTTCGACAGGTGCGCGCTGGACCCGATCCAGCGGGAGGTCGTGGTGCTCACGGTCGCCGGCCGCAACGAGTGCCACCTCTGCGTGGCCATGCACACCGCCACCCTCGTCCGGCACGGCGCCGCCGCGGAGCTGATCGACGCGCTGCGCGTGGGCGCGACGCTGCCCGACGAGCGGCTGGAGGCGTTGCGGTGCTTCACCCTGGCCGTGCTCGACAACCGGGGCGCGGTGCCCGACGCGGAACTGTCCGCCTTCCTGGCCGCCGGCTACCAGCCCCGGCACGCCCTGGACGTGGTGCTCGGCGTCGGCACGTACACCATCTCCACCTTCGCCAACCGGCTCACCCGGGCACCGATCGACCCGCCCCTGGCCGCGTACGCCTGGCAGCCGGCTGCCTGACCGGGGTGGGACGGGTCGTCACACAGGTTCGTCGCAACCACGCACGTCGTTGCGGACGGTGGCGGGGACGCGTAGCCGTACGTCCGCGCAGAGCCGCCGCAGCTCATCCGCGTGTCTGTCGGGCTCGCGGGTGAGTCGGGCCAGCTCGTCGAAGAGCGCCATCCGCTCATCGTCGAGCTTCTCCTCCGGGGCGGGCATCGCGCCCCAGGAGTCCCACGGCAGCAGCTCCACCCCGTGCAGCGCGGCAGCGTCGCGCATCATGTTGCCGGCGATCCACCACCAGCCGCCCTCGTCGGTCAAGCTGAGTCCAAAGACGTCCGGGTCCGCGTGACCGGCCCGGCAGCGGGCCCACGCCTCGCCAGCGACCAGGAACCGGTCCCGGGGCACGTCTGTGGTGTCGAAGTCGATGCCGAACAGCTCCCGCTGGCGCGCGTCGAGCTGGGCGTCAACGATGATCCAGCGCAGTTGCTCGGGGCTCCAGTACTCCGCGACCCAGTGGTCCTCGTACCGGCCGTCGACAAAGTAGTCACCGAACCCACAGCGGGCCCGGGCCGGCACGCCCCGGGCCCGCAGCGCCGTGACCAGCAGCAGCGAGTAGTGCCGACAGTTGCCGGCCACCCGCTGCTCAGGAGGACGGGCGATGGTCAGCGGCTGGGCATCCGGCCCACCCGCGATGCGGGCGAGCAAATCGTCGGCCGGCCGCAGGTGCACGGTCTGCCGATCGGCGTCGGTCAGGGCGACCCCGTACGCGTCGGCGATGTGCTCGTGGATCAGCAGCCCCTGGATCGTCCGGGCGATCTCGGCCGGCTCGGCCGGCACCGCTTCGAGCAGCGGGGCGAACGGCCCGGCGGAGGTCAGCCGGCCCGGCCGGGCGTACCGGGAGAGGTTCGTCCGGTCCTGGTCCACGTGTCACTCCTCGAAGTCGGCGTCCTGCTCGGGCAGGAACGGCGCGGGGCGCGGATGAGCACGCTCAGGACTGGGCGTACACGGCGACCGGCACCTCGTCGTTGTCGGCGTCGTCATCCCACCAGGACCGGTACGGGCCGGGGGCGTTCAGGCTCACCGCGCCGGCCTCGCCGCCCACGGCGGTGATCCGGACACCGAAGTCCACCTGGTGGGTCTCGCCGGCGGCGAACACCGAGCTGGGCACCGCGCAGCGGTACCGGGTGGCACCGAGCAGCGGCTCACCGCCGTACCAACCGTCCTCCGACTCGTACAGGGCGAAGCAGGACGCGGGCACCGACTCCACGGTCACCCCGGCCGGCACCCTCAGGTAGAACGGCGCCACCTCGCCCGCGCCGCTGCGGAAGTCGTCGAGGCTGCCGGCACCGTTGTTGCGAACCCCGGCCCGCAGGACCGCCGAACCGCCGACCGGGCCGACGACCGGCTCCGCCAGAGCGGCCAGGTCCAGGCTGTTCGGCACGTCGTCGACGTAGAAGGACGCCCAGTTGTCGCTCGGATCGATCTCCCTGGTCAGGGTGCGGGCCGCTGTGGACGTGGTCCGGCTGGGTCGTAGCTTCAGCTCGGTGCCGCCCTCCGGACGCTGGTAGCCGAGCTGCGCCGGCAGCGGCGCGGCACCGGCCAGCGGCTCGACGAACTGGTCGAGGCTCTCCCCGGCGTACGCCGAGCTGCCGATCTCGAAGCCGAAGCCGCCCGGAACCTCCATCGTCGTCCCCGGCTGGACTCGCCCGGTGAGGTCGCAGACGACCGAGGTGCGGTGCCCGGTGAGCGGCGCGTACCAGCAGTTGGACCAGGTGGACGGGGTCAGCCCGGAGGAGAGGGTGAAGGTGACCCGGACTCCCCGGCTGGTCCGGTTGCCGAGGTTGGTGAGCCGGACCGGTGCGGCCAACCGGTCGCCGACGGCGGCGCTGTCCACCCGGCCGTCGCCCAGGTTGACCAGATCCGCTCCGTTGCTGACGGAGACCGTCGCCGTCGCCACCCAGGGCTCGGCGTTGTCGGCCAACGCCTGGTAGACGACGCTGGCGCTGTCGCCCCTGGTGGCGCCGTCCGCCGGCCGGAACAGCACCGGGATGCTGCCGGCCTGGAGGCTGGCGGTCGGGTCGACATCCGGCGGGAGCGGGCAGGTGACCTGGGTGCCGGCGGCGGCGCACCAGGCGGGGAACTCTGCGGTGGCGACGCCGGCCAGGTCGCTCAGGTCGACCACGACCCGGGGGTTGACCGTGTCCTGCGCGTACACGTAGAGGGGTTTGACCTTGCCCGGAGCCCCGGACGCCCCGATCACCACGTCGTCCAGCTGGGCCTGGAACCAACCGGACCCGCTCTCGGCGTGGGCCGGAGCCCCGAACGCCACGGCCGAGGCGGCGACCGCCAGCGCCACGGCGGACCGGCCCGCCCGGACGCCCGGACTACGCACAGATCGCATCTGACTCCTTCAACGGAGGGACCCGCGACGGCACATCGGCACCCGGTGCGCCGGCTGGGTCGGGAGTCATGAGCCTAGATGTGGAGTGCGACACCCGATGCCCCGTGCGAGGTGATCCCCGACCGAAAGTCCGCCCGCGCTTGGCGGGCCGGTCGGGCGGTGCGGGAGACTTGCGGGCATGGCGGCTCGTGGCTTCCCGTACACCGATCTGAAGGACTTCCTCGCGGCGCTGGAGCGCGCGGGTGAACTGCGGCGCGTCGGCGTCCCGGTCGACCCGACGCTGGAGATCAGCGAGATCGTCACCCGGACGGTGCGGGCCGACGGGCCGGCACTGCTGTTCGAGCAGCCCACCCGGGGTGAGATGCCGGTGGCGATCAACCTGTTCGGCACCGAGAAGCGCACCGCGATGGCGCTCGGCGTCGAGTCGCTGGACGAGATCGGCAACCGGATCGGCGAGATGCTCAAGCCGGAGCTGCCGGTGGGCTTCTCCGGCATGATGGGCGGCCTGGGCAAGGTCATGCAGCTCACCTCGATGCCGCCGAAGAAGGTCCGGACCGCCCCCTGCCAGCAGGTGGTCTACCGGGGTGACGACGTCGACCTGAACCGGCTGCCCGGGCTCCAGGTGTGGCCGGGCGACGGTGGGATCTTCCACAACTTCGGGCTGACCCACACCAAGCACCCGGAGACCGGCAAACGGAACCTCGGCCTCTACCGGCTTCAGCAGCACAGCCACAACACGCTCGGGATGCACTGGCAGATCCACAAGAACTCCACCGCGCACCACGCCGTCGCCGAACGGCTCGGCCAGCGGCTGCCGGTCGCCATCGCCATCGGCTGCGACCCGGTGGTCAGCTACGCCTCCAGCGCGCCGCTGCCGGCCGACATCGACGAGTACCTGTTCGCCGGCTTCCTGCGCGGCGAACGGGTGGAGATGGTCGACTGCCTGACCGTCCCGTTGCAGGTGCCGGCGCACGCCCAGGTGGTGCTGGAGGGCTACCTGGAGCCGGGTGAGCGGCTGCCGGAGGGCCCGTTCGGCGACCACACCGGCTTCTACACCCCGGTCGAGCCCTTCCCGGTGCTGCACGTCGAGGCGATGACCATGCAGCGCGACCCGGTCTACCACTCGATCGTCACCTCGAAGCCGCCGCAGGAGGATCACGGCCTCGGCAAGGCCACCGAGCGGATCTTCGCGCCGCTGCTGCGTTTCCTGATCCCGGACATCGTCGACTACGACCTGCCGGCCGCCGGTGTCTTCCACAACTGCGCGATCGTGTCGATCCGCAAGCGCTACCCGAAGCACGCCCAGAAGGTGATGAACGCGATCTGGGGCGCGCACATGATGTCGCTGACCAAGCTGATCGTGATCGTCGACGAGGACTGCGACGTGCACGACTACCGCGAGGTCGCCTTCCGCGCGTTCGGCAACGTCGACTACGCCCGGGACCTGCTGCTCACCGAGGGCCCGGTGGACCACCTGGATCATTCGTCGTACCAGCAGTTCTGGGGTGGCAAGGCCGGCATCGACGCCACCCGCAAGCTCCCGGAGGAGGGCTACCACCGAGGCTGGCCCGAGGAAATGACCATGGCCCCCGAGGTCGTCTCGCTGGTCGACAAGCGCTGGAAGGAGTACGGCATCTGATGGCCACCGACGCCGTTGCGCAGCCGACCGAGCGTCCCGGGCGCGTGAAGTCCTTCCTCAAGCTCGTGGCGATCGAGCACTCGGTGTTCGCGTTGCCGTTCGCGTATCTGGCGGCGTTGGCCGCGATGCAGGTGAATGGGGGGCGGGTTCGGTGGCTGGATCTGCTGCTGATCACCGTGGCGATGGTGGGGGCGCGGACGTTCGCGATGGCGGCGAACCGGATCCTGGATCGGCGGATCGACGCGCGTAATCCGCGTACCGCGAACCGGGAGCTGGTGACCGGGGCGGTGAGCCTGCGGACGGCCTGGACCGGCGCGGGCGTGGCGCTGGTGGTCTTCCTGGTCGCCGCCGCCCTGCTCAACCCGCTCGTTCTGGCGCTCGCGCCGCTGGCCGTGGTGCCGCTGGTGGTCTACCCGTACGGCAAGCGGTTCACCAACTGGCCGCACGCCATCCTGGCCGTCGCGCAGATGGTCGGCCCGGTCGGCGCCTGGCTCGCGGTGACCGGCACCTTCGCCGGCTCGGGACCGGCCTGGCTGCTCGGTGCCGCCGTCGGCCTGTGGATCGGTGGGTTCGATCTGATCTACGCCTGCCAGGACGCCGAGGTCGACCGGGAGATCGGCGTGCACAGCGTGCCGGCCCGCTACGGCCTGCGCTTCGCCCTGCACGCCTCCACCGTCGCGCACCTGGTCACCTTCGCGCTGTTCGGCTGGTTCGGCGTGCTGATCGGCTTCGGCTGGCTCTGGTGGATCGGGCTGGCCCTCACCGCCGTCGCCTTCGGCTACCAGCACCTGGTGGTCACGCCGACCGACCTGAGCCGGGTCAACCGGGCGTTCTTCACCGCGAACGGCTTCGTCGGCCTCGCGCTGTTCGCCTTCGCCCTGCTCGACCTGGTCATCCGGCTCGGCCTGCGGGCCTGACTGACCCCGGCTCGGCCTGCGGGCCTGACCGGCTCGGCCTGCGGGCCTGACCGATCGGCTCGGCATACGCGCCGGACCGGCCGACCGGCTCGGCGTGCGCGCCCGACGACCTGCTGCCCGGCACGGCGTAGCGGGCGCTCTCCATGGTCCAGTCGATGGTGCCGCGGACGGCCCGGGCAACTCCGTCGAGGTGGTCGGTGACGGCCGGGTCCAGCACCGGACCGAACGAGGGCAGCGCGGCGCGCAGGTTGACGAACCGGCGCATCGAGGCGTGCCAGCGCCGCGCCGCCAGCTCGACGGCGGCGGGCACCGGCACGCGATGCGCCGCGGCCAGCGCCAGCACCAGGTTGTGCCCGCCGGAGGTGGCCGCGTCCCGGTCCAGCGACGCGATGTCGTTGTACCAGGAGAGCAGGTCGTTACCGACGTCGCGGAGCTGACTCAGCCGTGGATGGTGGTAGACCGGCTCGGGCAGCGGCCGGCCGGTGACGAACTCCACCAGCGGGTACGACACGTACGCCGCCGAGGTCGCCCGGCGCAGCTCGACGTACTCCTCGACGGCGGGCGCATGCCCGGCCGCCTTGTTGACCGCCTCCTGCCACGTGCCGTCGAGGTGATGGGCGACCGCGTCGGCGAAGCGCAGCCGCCAGCGGGCCGGCATCCGGCGGTGCGGCTCCCGCCAGGCACCGACCAGCAGCCGGCGCAGCGGACCGGCCAGACCGGGGTGCCGCAGCCGGGGGCCGCCGCGCAGCAGCGCGACCGCGCCGTCGCGCAGGGCCCGGATCTGGTCCTGACCGATCCGCTCGGGGCCGTCGCAGGCGTCGTCGACCAGGAAGAACCAGGTGAACAGCGCGGTCAGGGTGCGCAGGTCGGCCTCGGTGGCATCGGGATAGAGCCGTCCCGCGTAGCGGGCGAAACCGGCCCGACCCAGCCGCTCCCGCGTCGGCGCGTCCAGCGGCAGCTCGGACACCAGCCACTCCTGCACGTCGTCGGCGTACGGGGAGAGCTGCGGCGCGATCGGGCAGGCGGCACGGAGCGACGGCAGGATGTGGCGGGTGGAGCCGGCCGACGACGAGATGATCTCCACATCCTTCCGGTCGGCCCCCACGGTGCTTCCGTCCCCGGCAGCATGCCAGCTCCCGATAAGCCCCGCAGACCGGCCGGGCATCGGTGGCGTAACGGCGCAGCCGCGACGATCATGGGCACCTCGGACACGCTTCCCCGGGGTGCCCGACCGGCGCCCACGGTGACCAGGCAGGCTGAGGGCATGCGCGAACCATGGGTGGTCGGGGTGTCCGGGGCGTCCGGCACGCCGTACGCGGCCGCAGTCGTCCGCGGGTTGCTCGACGCCGGGGAGCCGGTGGACCTGATCGTCTCCCGGGCCGCCCGGCTGACCGTGCTGGACGAGACCGGACGGCCGTTCCGGGACGCGCACTGGGCCGAGGACCTGGCCGCCTGGCTGGGCCGGGACGTCGCCGCAGCGGACCTGCGTCACTGGCCCGCCGGTGACCTCGCCGCCGGCCCGAGCAGCGGCTCCTACCCGGTACGCGGGATGGTGGTGGTGCCGGCCAGCACGGCGGCCTGCGCCGGCATCGCGATCGGCCTGTCCAAGGACCTGTTGCAGCGGGCCGCCGAGGTGAACCTCAAGGAACGTCGGCGGGTGGTCGTGGTGCCCCGGGAGACGCCGGTGACCCGCAGCCACCTGGAACACCTGATCGCGCTGCATGACGCCGGTGCGGTGGTGCTCCCGGCCAGCCCCGGCTTCTACGGTGCGGGTGCCGCCGCCTCCGCGGCCCAGCTGGTGGATTTCGTGGCGGGCAAGGTGCTCGACGCCCTCGACGTGCCGCACACCCTGTTCAAGCGGTGGGCCGGAAAATTGAACGCGGACCGGACCTGACGGCCGGTCCGCGCCCCGACCCGCAATTCAGTACATGCCGGCGTTTGCCGGGCCGGCAGGGCCGGTCGAAGCGGTCGGGCCCGCATTACGCGGTCTACCCATCTCGTCCGCCTCGTCCAGCATGCCCTCCCCTTCAAGCAGGGCCCGCACCTCGGATTCCCGAAACCGGCGATGCCCTCCTGGAGTCCGGATGCTCCCGATCCGGCCCGCCGCCGCCCATCGCGTCACGGTTTTCGGGTCCACCCGAAACAGTGCGGCGACTTCACCCGGTGTCAGCAGGCGATCTCCAGTGTCCACAGCCCCCTCCTCGCATCGACGAAGCCCCCGGCTGAACACACTGCCCCCGGCCGGTGCGAGCCCAGAGCCGTCATGAGGGACGTATGGCAATTACAGCACCAGCGACCTGGCGTGTCCGCCAAACGCGAAAAACGCACTGAGTGGGAAGTTAGTAAATGGTACCGGCGTCGCGCCCTCCGAACCCCGGGTATGCGAACTGTCACCCGCTGCCAGATCAAACGGATACCGGAGTCCGGCTGTGCCGCCCCGCCGACTAGGGTCACAGTCCGTGGACGCCATCGACCTCAATCTCGTGGACCTGCTCCGTGGCAACGCCCGCCTGTCGTACGCCGAACTGGCCCGCCAGGTCGGTCTTTCCGCTCCGGCAGTGCACGAAAGGGTCGGGAAGCTGGAGTCCGGGGGCGTCATCCGGGCGTACCGCGCCGAGGTCGAGCCGGAGACCATCGGGTTGGGCGTGACCGCGCTGATCGGCATCGTGGAGGACTCCGGGGCGGACACCGACGACGTGCTGGAGGCGTTCCGGGCCATGCCCGAGATCGAGTCCTGCTACTTCATGGCCGGCGTCGAGTCCTTCCTGCTCAAGGCCCGGGTGGGCACCATCGCCGAGCTGGAGCAGCTGATCGTACGGCTGAACCGGACACCGGGGGTCGCCTCCACCCGTACCGGCATCGCGTTGTCGACCAAGTGGGAGAACCGGCCGCAGCCGGTCGCTCCGCCGACGGGCTGAGGCCCGGCACCACGGGTCGGCTTGCTAGGTTTCCCGGCGTGACTCATCTCGACCGGTGCGACGAGGTCAGCCGGCGGTGGGTGACCGAGGCGATCGCGGCCGTGGAGGCGGACGCGAACCGGTCCGCCGACACCCACCTGCTGCCGTTCCCGCTGCCCCGGCACTGGGGGATCGACCTCTACCTCAAGGACGAGTCGGTGCATCCGACCGGGTCGCTGAAGCACCGACTGGCCCGCTCGTTGTTCCTGTACGGGCTCTGCAACGGCTGGATCGGGCCGGGTACCACGATCATCGAGGCGTCGTCCGGCTCCACGGCGGTCTCCGAGGCGTACTTCGCGCGGATGCTGGGACTGCCCTTCATCGCGGTGATGCCCGCCTCCACCTCGCCCGAGAAGATCGCCCAGATCGAGTTCCAGGGCGGCCGGTGCCATCTGGTCCAGGACCCGGCCAAGGTGGTCATCGAGGCACGCTGGCTCGCCGAGGACTCCGGCGGGCACTACATGGACCAGTTCACCTACGCGGAGCGGGCCACCGACTGGCGGGGCAACAACAACATCGCCGAGTCGATCTACGCGCAGCTCGCCCTGGAACGGCATCCGATACCGGCCTGGATCGTGGTCGGCGCGGGCACCGGTGGCACCAGCGCCACCATCGGCCGGTACGCCCGCTACCGGCGGCTGCCCACCAAGCTCTGCGTGGTCGACCCGGAGAACTCCGCGTTCTACCCGGCCTGGCAGGCGGCCGACTGGTCGGTGCGTACCGGCCGGGGCTCGCGGATCGAGGGCATCGGCCGCCCGACGGTCGAGGCGTCGTTCCTGCCCTCGGTGGTGGACCGGATGATGCAGGTACCCGACGCGGCCTCGCTGGCGGCCATGCGAGCCGCCTCGGCGGTGCTGGGCCGGCGGGTGGGCGGCTCGACCGGCACCAACCTGTGGGGTGCCTTCGGCCTGATCGCCGAACTGCTGGCCGCCGGCCGGACGGGCTCGGTGGTCACCCTGATCTGCGACGCGGGCGACCGGTACGCCGACACCTACTACGCCGACGAGTGGGTGGCTCGGCAGGGCCTCGACCTGACCCCGCACCTGGCCACCGTCGACCGCTTCCTGACCGACGGCTCCTGGCCGACCTGAGGGCCGGCCCGCACCGTCAGCGGGTGGCGGCGTCGCCGGGCTGACCGCCCGGCCGGGCCGTCAGCGGGTGGCGGCGCGTTCGGCCAGACCGGGATAGCGCAGCACGTAGCCGTCGGCGTCCACCTCGACCTCGGCGCTGAAGCCGCCGCTGGCGTACCGGAAGCGGTTCGGGCCCAGCCCGGTGTAAAGCTGCTCGGCGGGCAGCACGGTGAGGCTGGGCAGCAGCACCCAGGCCACGCTTATCGAGTGGGCGGTGTCGGGGGGCGCGGTGGTCAGGCCGAGCCGGCGCAGCGGCAGGGTGTTGAACAGCGGTGAGCCACCCAGATCCACGTCGAGGGCGTCGGCCAGCCGATCCTGGTCCTCCACGCCGGGCAGCCCGGCCGGGGCGTGCCCGGCGGCGGTCAGGACCGCGTCGAGATCGCCCTGCTCGGCGGCGGTCACCCGCCAGCGTTGGGTCGCCCGTTCCAGCCGTACGCTGCGCCGCCACCCGGCTCCCTCGACCTCGACCTCGAGCCGGACACTGGCCCAGTCGGTGTCGGTGGCCACCTGGTAGCGGCACGTGTAGGGCACCGGGTCGACGGCCAACTGGGTGCCCTGCGCCGTCAGGCCGTGGCCGTCGTCGACCAGGGCGTGCTCGGCACCGGCGGTGTCCGTACGGGTCCACAGCAGTGACTTCGGCGTGGTCGGCATGAGCCGGACGTTACGCCACCCGGCGGAGCCGGGCAGCGTATGCGCCGAAGATCAGCACCGCGCGCGGAACGCGGTTGGTCAGTAGCTGCGAACCCGTGGTCGGCCGCCCGTACCGCGCCGGTCCTCGCGGGGCCGGTCGTGCGTGTTCCGGCCCTCCGACCAACCGCTGCGATCACCGCCGAAGCGGCGCTCGCCGCGCGGGTGGTCGTGGTAACGGCGCTCGCCCGGTGCCTGCTCGGCGAAGCGGCGTTCGCCCCGGTGACCGTGGTCGGCGTACCGGCGCTCGCCGCCAGGCCGGTCGCCGAAGCGACGGGGGCCGCCCGGCCGGCTGCCCCGCCGGGGCTGCGGCTCCGGCTCGTCGCGCACCGGCACGCCGCTCGGCTCCCGTGCCCCGGTCAGCTCGGCCAGCACCGGGTCGCCGACGCGGACCCGGGACTGGGCCGGCTCCACACCGGCCTTCTCCAGCATCGCCAGGGTGGTGCGGCGCTGCTTCGGCAGCACCAGGGTGGCCACCGCGCCGGTCTCACCGGCCCGGGCGGTACGCCCCGCGCGGTGCAGGTAGTCCTTCGGGTCCTTGGGCGGGTCGACGTGCAGCACCAGGGAGACCCCGTCGACGTGGATGCCCCGCGCCGCGACGTCGGTGGCGACCAGGACGTTGGTGCGTCCCTCGCGGAACTCCGCCAGGGTGCGGGTACGCATCCGCTGGGTCTTGCCCCCGTGCAGCCCACCGGCGCGGACGCCCACCGCGGCGAGCTGGGTGACCAGCCGGTCCACGCCCAACTGGGTACGGGCGAACACGATGGTCCGGCCCGCCCGCGCGGCGATCGACGCGGTGACCGGGAACTTCTCCTGCGGCGGAATGAGCAGCAGGTGATGGTCCATCGTGGACACAGCCGCGGTCGGCGGTGCGGTCGAGTGGGTGACCGGGTCGGTCATGAACCGCCGCACCAGCGCGTCGACGTCACCGTCGAGAGTGGCCGAGAAGAGCAGTCGCTGCGCGTCCGCCGGCGTCTTCGCCAACAACTCGGTGACCTCGGGCAGGAAACCCATGTCGGCCATCTGGTCGGCCTCGTCGAGCACGGTGATCTCGACGTCGTCGAGCTGGCAGACACCCCGGTCGATCAGGTCGGCGAGCCGACCCGGGGTGGCCACCACCACCTCGACGCCGCGCCGCAGGGCATCGATCTGCCGGTCGTACGGCACCCCGCCGACGGCGGTCTTGAGGAACACGCCGACGGCCTTGCCCAGCGGCAGCAGCGCGTCGTTGACCTGCATGGCCAGTTCCCGGGTGGGCACCAGCACGAGCGCCCGGGGATGCCGGGGGCGGGCCCGCTCACCGGCGGCGATCCGGGCCAGCAACGGCAGCCCGAAGGCGAGGGTCTTGCCGGAGCCGGTCTGCCCCCGGCCCAGCACGTCGCGTCCGGCGAGCGCGTCCGGCACGGTGGCCTGTTGGATCTCGAACGGAGTGGTGATGCCCTGCCGGTCCAGGGCCCGGACCAACTGCCGGGGAAGGCCGAGCGAGTCGAAGGTGACCGGGGCGGTCGAGCCGGCCGGTTGCGGCGCGGCGGGGAGGTCGGCGGAGATCGGGGGCATGCCGAGTTCAGCGGAGGTGGTCAAGAAATGCCTTTCGAGCGGGGCGCATCTTCGCGATGTCCCGCTGCGGCCGTGGCCGCCGGATCTTCCGCAAGATCGCCCAAGGGCGCGCGTGGTCACGCGCCAGGTCAATGATCAGCGACAAGTGTACGGCGGCCGGCGCCTGCCTGCCCGCGACCGGAGCCGGGTAGTGGGCGGACTCACCAACGATCCACAAGCCGTCGGTCATCCGCCAGGCCACCGCTCGCGCTGGGCAGCGCGTCGTTCGCGAACAGCACCACGAGGACGCTGATAGCCACCAGCACCCCCAGCGCGACCGCCATCAGGATCACCACCCGGAGGGTGCCGCGGGACCGCTCGGCCGCTGTGTCCGCCCAACCCTGGGCCAGGATGTGCCCGGTCAACGAGCCGGAGGTCTCCTGGTCACCGGCCGGGAACGCCACCGTCGCCGAACTCTCGAGTCCGGCGTAGTACGCGCTCAGGTCGGAGCCGCCGGGCCGCTGTGCGGGCACTGGCCCGGCCGGCAGCTGCGCGCCTTCCGCCTCGGCCGGGCGGTACGCCTGCTCCGCTTCGGCCGGCCGGTGGGTGCGCTCGGTCCCGCTGCCCGACCGGCCGTCTGGCGGCGAACCGGTCGCGCGCGTCCCGACCCACGCGGGGGTTTCGGACATGCTCGGGGTTCGCGTCGCACCCGGATCAGCGCCCGACGAGCCCGCCGCCGCGGGCGACCCGGCGGAGCCCGGGCGCAGTCCTGGACGGGACGAAGGCCGGGGCACGGCCCCGGGTGAACTGGGCGCGGGCTCGTCACGGCGGCCGGCGGGATTCGTCGGCGGCGGCCAGACGGGCAGCGCCGGCGCCGGCACGACCGGAGCCGCGTCGGCCTCGCGAGGTCCGGCGGGCGGAACACCTCGGGAATCGGCGACGGACGGCGCGGGTCGGGTGGTGTCGGCGGACGGCGTCGCGCGGGTGGTGTCGGCGGTCGTTGGTGCGACCCCGACGACGTCGGCGGTGGCCGGTGGGGGTGGGAACGGCGGTGCCGGCAGCGGACCCGGTGGCGGCGGTGGCGCCGGCACGGGCGGACCGGGCGGCGGTGTCGGCGGGCCCGGCACCGGTGGTGCGGGACGGGGGGTGGGCGGCGGAACCGGGGCCGGTCCCGGCGGGTACGGACCGGGCGTCGGCGGCGCCGGTGCCGGCGAGGGCGGTGCCGGCGACGGTGGAGTCGGTCCAGGTGGCATCGGGCCGGGCACCGGGGGATGGGGTGCCGGTTCCGGCTCGGGCGCCGGTGGCGTGGGCGGCTCGGCCGGCTTGGGCGGCCGGGCGGGCTCCGGTGGCTCGACCGGCTCCGGTCCGGCCGGAGTGGCCACCTGACCCGGTCTGGCCACCTGGGCAGGAGTCACCACCTGAGCCGGAGTGGCCACCTGGGCCGGAGCGGAGCGATAGACACCTGGTGCCTTGCCGCCGCCTCCGGCGAACTGCGCCTCGTCCACGCTCACCGGGCTGAGGTTGGGCACCCGAACGCTGGCCCGTGCCGCTTTCGGTGCGGCCGGTTGCTGGCGCGGCTCGCTCGTGCCCACCGGTCCGGCGGCAGCCCGGTACGTGGTGCCCCCGCCGGACACGGTCGGTCCGGGGCCGTCCGGCGGCTGCCCATGGGTCACATCGCCGGCTGCCGTCACCCTGGCGACGCCCGCCCGGCCCCGGGCCGGAACCGCCGACTGGCCGACGACGTCCGGGGCCGCACGCGAGGTGGGTGGTTGGGCGACCGGGGGTTGGGCCGGCTCATCGGCCGCCGGGTCCGGGGCGCTGCCGGTGGCCGGCCCCGCCGGAACCTCTTGCTCCGTCATCGTCGCCTCCGCGCCACGCTCGCCACCGACCCGTACCGCCGGACCGGAAGTGCCTGAGTGACACCGTGCCACATTCCGCCCGTGCGGCACACCCGGAGTGGGTACCGCGTCGCGGCGTCATCGGCCGCCCGGCAGCCTGGATATCGGGTCAGGTCACCGTCCGCCGACCGCGGACGGGCTGGCCGACGCGCTGTCTTCCGGTGCCGCGCTGCTCGCCGCGGTGGTCGGGTCGGCCTTGGCGGCAGCCGTGGTCGGCGCGACGCTGCTGGCTTCCAGGGTCGGTGCGGTGGTCTCGGACGCGGAGGTCGTCGCCGACGGCGTGGTGGTCGCCGACCGGGTCGCCGACGGCGTGGTCGTCGCCGACGGGGTTGCCGACGGTGTGGTCGAACCCGTCGGGGTCGGCGACGGCGACGTGCTGCCCGACGGAGTGGGCGAGGGAGTCGGCGTCTTGGTCGGCTTCGGCGTCTTGGTGGGCTTGGGCGTGGGCTTCGGTGTCGGCTTGGGCTTGGGGGTCGGCGGTTGCGACGGGGGCGGCGTGGTCGTCGGTGCCGGCACCGCGCCCACCACCCGGGTCGCGGCGTAGAGCCGGGACCACCGGACCGTGGAGATCTTCACCACGTCACCGGTGGTCGGCGCGTGGATCATCTTGCCGCCGCCGATGTACATGCCGACGTGGTGGATGCTGCGCCAGCTACTGCCCGAGGCGAAGAAGAGCAGGTCGCCCGGGAGCAGGGCGGTGCGGGGCACGGTCCGCGAGCTGGTGGCGCGGTACTGGTCCCGGGAAACCCGGGGCAGTTGGCGGTAGCCCGCCGACCGGTACGCCGCCCACATCAGGCCCGAGCAGTCGAACGAGTTCGGCCCCTCGGCGGCCCAGACGTACGGGTCACCGAGCTGCTTGCGGGCGTACGCGACGGCGGCCTTCGCCGTGGGGTGGGCGGCCAGGCCGCCGGCGGACTGGTCGACGTAGTCGGCACCGATCTGCTGCTCGGCGGCCTCCTGCTGGCGAGCCAGCTCGACCAGCTGCGCGGAGTTCTCGTCGCGCAGTTTGATCAGCTCTGCCTCGGCGTCGCGCAGGGCCTGCTGGGTGGCGGTGTACTGCTGCTGGACCCCCTGAAGCCGCGACTGAGCGGCGGTGTACGCCTGGGTCGCCACCTGCTCGTCGGCCCGGGCGCGCGCCATCCTGCCGGCGGCCGGGCCGGTGTCGTGCCCGACCTTCTCCCCCCGGTTGGCCCGACTGAGCAGATCCAGGTCACGCAGGTCGGTGGCGAAGCCGCCGGAGGGCAGCGCGGCCGCCGCCTTCATTGCCTCGGCGGCGGCCTGGTCGGCACCCTGCTGAGCCTGCTGGACCGCCCCGCGGGCGAACTCCAGATCACGCTCGGCGGTGCGGAACTGGACCTGCACCTCGTTGCGCTGCTGTTCCAGTTCGAGGAGTCGGGTGCCCAACTCGGCGACCCGTGCCTCGGCGGCCGTGATCCGGGTTTCCAGCGCGCTGGCACCGGGAGCGCCGAGCGTCGGTGGCGTCAGGCCCGGGGTGGTACCGGCGGGCATGCCGGGCAGCTGGAGGGGACCGGTCACCGAGGGCCGGGAACCCGTGTCGGGCACCGTGACGGGTATGCCGGGCTCGGCGTACGCCGGTGCGGCGAGGACCGTGCTGGCGACCGCGGCGAGCAGGGCGGACCAGAGGGCCGGACGTAGCACCGGCGAGACCACCGGACCCCGTCGCCGCTGCCGTCCGTCCCTGCTGTCGATCATTCCGCTCCCCGTCCGGCGCAGCTGTGCCACGCTCGGTCGGCGCGGCGGTTCGGGACGCTACCAGTGTGTGTCGTGCCCCACCCTGTCTTACCTCACCCGGTGCACTGATGTCGATGTCTGGCCGGATATCGGGAGGCTGAGAGTCTGCTGTCAACGACCACGGTGTGAGTTGTCAGCGCGGCCGACGTAGGCTCGGGTGGCGACCGCGCTCGGGTCGCGACCGCAGGTGGAAGGGGACGGGGCTTTCGATGGACGCCGGACTCAAGCGCGAGCTCGAAGCGAAGGTGTACGCGGGGGAGCGGCTGACCCGTGAGGACGGGATCGCCCTCTACGCCAGCGACGACCTGACCTGGTTGGGGCGGCTGGCCCACCACAGGCGCACCGAGATGAACGGCGACCGGGTGATGTTCAACGTCAACCGGCACCTGAACCTCACGAACGTGTGCAGCGCGAGCTGCGCGTACTGCTCCTTCCAGCGCAAGCCGGGTGAGAAGGACGCGTACACGATGCGCATCGACGAGGCGGTCCGCAAGGCCAAGGAGATGGAGGACGAGCAGCTCACCGAGCTGCACATCGTCAACGGCCTGCACCCGACGCTGCCCTGGCGCTACTACCCGAAGGTGCTGCGCGAGCTGAAGGCCGCGCTGCCGAACATCAAGCTCAAGGCGTTCACCGCGACCGAGGTGCAGTGGTTCGAGAAGATCAGTGGGCTCAGCGCGGACGAGATCCTCGACGAGCTGATGGACGCCGGCCTGGAGTCGCTGACCGGCGGCGGGGCGGAGATCTTCGACTGGGAGGTCCGCCAGCACATCGTCGACCACGCCTGTCACTGGGAGGACTGGTCGCGGATCCACCGGCTGGCGCACAGCAAGGGCATGAAGACGCCGTCGACGATGCTCTACGGCCACATCGAGGAGCCCCGGCACCGGGTCGACCACGTACTGCGGCTGCGCGAGTTGCAGGACGAGACCGGTGGCTTCCTGGTCTTCATCCCGCTGCGCTACCAGCACGACTTCGTCGACTCGGCGGACGGCAAGATCCGTAACCGGATCCAGGCCCGCACCACGATGGCCTCACCGGCCGAGTCGCTGAAGACCTTCGCGGTCTCCCGGCTGCTGTTCGACAACGTCCCGCACGTCAAGTGCTTCTGGGTGATGCACGGCCTGTCGGTGGCCCAGCTCTCGCTCAACTTCGGTGTCGACGACCTGGACGGCTCGGTCGTGGAATACAAGATCACGCACGACGCCGACTCGTACGGGACGCCGAACACCATGCACCGCGACGACCTGCTGCACCTCATCTGGGACGCCGGGTTCCGGCCGGTCGAGCGCAACACCCGCTACGAGGTGGTCCGTGAGTACGATGCCGCCCCCACGCTGGCCGAGCGCCGGGCCGAGCCGCAGCAGGTCTGGGCCTGATCCGACGCGTACCCTGGCACGACGATGACCGAGCAGCAGAGCGCGTTCCCCCGCCGGGATGCCGAGGGGCGGATCCGGACCCTGGGCGACCTGGTGGGGGTGGGGCTTGCCGGGGTGGTCATCGGGCTACTGGTGCTGGTGCTCTTCGACGTGGCCTTCGCCTGGTTCGGTGCCGGTGAGTTCGGCCAGGCCAACGGCTGGCTCGCCGTGATCCTGCCCGCCTGGCTGTTCTGGGAGGACTTCCGGGCCTGGGGTTTCGGTGCCCCCCGGGTGGTGGCCGCGCTGGTGGCCGTGGCGACAGCGGTGGTGTCCGGGCTGCTGGTGGCCGGCCTGGCGACGACGCTGCCGGCGCTGCTGTCCGGCGTGCTCGCGGCGACCACGTTCACCGTGGTCTACGCGACGATCTGGTTTCCCGGCGTGCGCTGGCTGGCCAACCGGACCGGCTGAGACGAAGTGATGAGCGAGCGGAGCGAACGAACGTGAGTGCGGCGGTCAAGTACACGCTGGGCCGGATCGGTCTGTTCGTGGTCGTGGTGGCGGCCCTCTGGCCGGTCGACATGGACATCTTCCTCAAGTTGATCCTGGCGCTGCTGTTCTCCGCCGCCCTCTCGTTCTTCCTGTTGAAGGGCTGGCGTGACGAGATGGCCGAGGAGATGGCCGCCGCCGCCGAGCGTCGCCGCGTGGAGAAGGAGCGGCTGCGGTCCGCGCTGGCCGGCGACGACCAGGCCGACGGCGCGACGGGTGACCGGCCCACCGACGAGAAGGGCTGACGCGTCCGGCAGCCCGGTGTCCACCTGGGTGCCATGTCGGCCGATCGGACCATGTCGCCGGCATGAGGATCAGGCTGGGATGGACCAAACAACGATCAATGTTGATATGACCATGTGACCGGTGGTGGGCTGTCCGCTACCGAGCGGGGGATCCCCGCGCCTCCAGGAGGTTGTCCATGGCCTTCCGTTCAATCCCCGTCCGCCGTGCCCTGGCGCTCATCGTCGCCGCCGGGCTCGGCCTGCTCACCATCGCCGCGCCACCGGTCTCCGCCGAGCCGGCGCCCAACCGGGACGAACAACCGGCCGCCGTGCCCTACCGGGTGCTCGGCCCGAAGACCCTCGCCGATCGCAACGCGGTCGCCCGTACCGGCGCCGCCATCGACTACTCCGAGCACGGGGTGCTGCACGTCTCGGCCACCCGGGCCGAGGCCGCCGCCATCACCCGGCTCGGGTTCCGGCTGGAGGCGATCGCCGCGCTGCCCACCGACCGGGGGCAGGCCGACGGCGACGTCGGGATCCTCGGCTTCCCGTCGGCCGACTCCAACTACCACGACTATCCGGAGATGATCGCGGCGGTCAACAAGGTGGTGGCCGACCACCCCACGATCGCGCGCAAGATCAGCATCGGCAGCTCCTACGAGGGCCGTGACCTGGTGGCGGTGAAGATCTCCGACAACGTCGCCAGTGACGAGAACGAGCCGGAGATCCTGTTCAACGCCCAGCAGCACGCCCGCGAGCACCTGACCGTCGAGATGGCGCTCTACCTGTTGAACCTCTTCACCGACAACTACGGCTCCGACTCCCGGATCACCAGCCTGGTGAACAACCGGGAGATCTGGGTCGTGCCGTCGGTCAACCCGGACGGCAGCGAGTACGACATCGCCACCGGCTCCTACCGGTCGTGGCGCAAGAACCGCCAACCCAACAGCGGATCGTCGTACGTGGGCACCGACCTGAACCGGAACTGGAGCTACAACTGGGGCTGCTGCGGCGGCTCGTCCGGCTCCACCTCCTCGGACACCTACCGGGGCCCGTCGGCGTTCTCCGCGCCCGAGACGCAGGCACTGCGCAACTTCGTCAACAGCCGGGTCGTCGGCGGGACGCAGCAGATCAAGGCCAACATCGACTTCCACACCTACTCCGAGCTGGTGCTCTGGCCGTACGGCTACACGTACAACAACACCGCCCCGGGGATGAGCACCGACCAGTACAACACCTTCGCCACCATCGGCCAGCAGATGGCGGCGACCAACGGCTTCACCCCGCAGCAGTCCAGCGACCTGTACATCACCGACGGCAGCAGCATCGACTGGATGTGGGCGGAGCACGGCATCTGGGCGTACACCTTCGAGCTGTATCCGGGCGGGGCCTCCGGCGGCGGCTTCTACCCGCCCGACGAGGTCATCCCGCAACAGACCTCGCGCAACCGCGAGGCGGTGCTGATCCTCTCCGAGTACGCCGACTGCCCGTACCGGGCGATCGGCAAGCAGGCGCAGTACTGCGGCAGCGGCGGCGGGGGGACCACGGTCTGGTCGGACACCTTCGAGACCGCGACCGGCTGGACGATCAACCCCAACGGCACCGACAGCGCGACCACCGGGCAGTGGGAGCGCGGTGCCGCGCAGGCCACCACCTCCAGCGGAGCCAAGCAGCTCACCCCGTACGCGGGCAGCAACGACCTGGTCACCGGCCGGCTCGCCGGCAGCGGTGCGGGTGACTACGACATCGACGGCGGGGTGACGAGCGCCCGCTCGCCGGCGGTCGCACTGCCGTCCAGCGGCACGTTGACCCTGTCGCTGGCCTGGTACCTGGCACACGGTTCGAACTCGTCGTCGGCGGACTACTTCCGGGTCAGCGTGGTGCACAACGGCGGCACCACGGCGCTGCTCACCCAGGCCGGTGCGGCCAGCAACCGCAACGGTGCCTGGACGGTGTCGAACCTCAACCTCACCCCGTACGCCGGCCAGTCCGTGCGGATCCTGGTCGAGGCCGCGGACACCTCGACCGCCAGCCTCGTCGAGGCGGCTGTGGACAACGTCACCATCACCGCCTCCTGAGAGCGGACGGGGCCCCGCCACCCCCCCTCGCGCGGGGCCCCGTTCCAGGGAGCAAACGGGCAGACCGCCGTTCTCCCGACGGCTCGCGGCCGGGTCTGCGGCAGCGCGACGGCCTGCCCGGCGGGGTGCCGACGCGACGTGCGCTACGGTCTTACCGACCCGTTCCAGCGAAGCCGGTGAGACACCGGCGCTGTCCCGCAACTGTGATGCCCCGTTACCGGGGACGAGCCAGGTCGCCTGGGGCGCGGTCGCGATCCGCGCTCTCGAGGAAGGGCGCCTCGCGGACGGGCGCCTCTGGCTCCCTGTCGGCGAAGCAGCACACTCCTCGACCGACAGGAGGACCGATGTTCAGACGTACGCCCAGGGTCTTCGCCGCCAGCCTGGCGGTGGCCGCGCTCGCGCTCGGCGCCTGCGCCGAGAAGACCACCGACACCCCCGCCGCCAGCGGCAGCCCCAGCGCCGCCACCTTCCCCGTCACCGTCGGGTCGCTGACGCTGGAACAGCGCCCTGAAAAGATCGTCTCGCTGTCGGCGACGGCCACCGAGATGCTCTTCGCGATCGGCGCCGGTCCGCAGGTCACCGCGGTCGACGACCAGTCCAACTTTCCGGCCGACGCACCGAAGACGGATCTCTCCGGCTACCAGCCGAACGCCGAGGCGGTCGCCGCGAAGGACCCCGACCTGGTGGTGCTCAGCGACGACCGCAACAAGATCGTCGAGCAGCTCACCACGCTCAAGATCCCGGTTTACCTGACTCCCGCCGCGCAGACCCTCGACGACACGTACCGGCAGCTCACCGAGCTGGGCACGCTCACCGGTAACGCCGACGCGGCGACCGACGTGGTCCAGCGGATGAAGGACGACATCACGAAGATCGTGGCCGAGGTGCCACAGCGTGCGCAGGCGCCCACCTACTTCCACGAGCTGGGTCCGGAGCTGTACACCGCCACCAGCAAGACCTTCATCGGTTCGATCTACAGCCTGGCCGGGCTGGAGAACATCGCCGACGCGGCCGACGCCGACGGCAAGAACGGTGGCTACCCGCAGCTGTCCCAGGAAGTGATCGTCGACGCCGACCCGGACTTCATCTTCCTCTCCGACGTGAAGTGCTGTCAGCAGAGCGCCGCGACGGTCAAGGCGCGCAGCGGCTGGGGTTCGCTCACCGCGGTGCAGCAGGACCAGGTCGTGGAACTCGACGACGACGTCGCCTCCCGCTGGGGGCCGCGCGTGGTGGACCTGCTGCGGACCATCGTGGACGCCACCGCAAAGGCCGCCGAGTGACGCTGGCCGTCGAGCGCTGAACGGATCGTGCACGACGTGCTGAAGCGTGGCCGACTCGGCGCGCCGGTCGGGGCGGGCACCCAGCCCCGGCCGGCGGGCCTGCGGAAGCGTTGGCTCGCGGCCGGGGTGCTCGCGGTACTCGTCGCGCTGGTGGCCGGGGTCTCGCTCGGCCCGGTCAGCCTGCCGCCCGGCAGCGTCGCGATCGAACTGCTCAACCTGCTGCCCTGGGTCCGCCTGGACAGCGGGCTGACCGAGCGGGAGATCGCCATCGTCACCGAGCTGCGGCTGCCCCGGGCGGTGCTGGGTCTGCTGGTCGGTGGGTTGCTCGCCCTGGCCGGCGGTGCCTACCAGGGGGTGTTCCGCAACCCGCTGGCCGACCCGTACCTGCTCGGTGTCGCGGCCGGGGCCGGGCTCGCGGTCACCGTGGTGCTGACCCTGGGGGTGGGCGCGGGCGGAGCGCTGAGCGGCCTGCCGGCCACCATCCCGCTGGCCGCCTTCGTCGGCTCCCTCGGCGCGGTGGCGATGACCTACCTGCTCGGCTCCGCCGGTGGGCGCAGCCGCTCCCCGGCGACCCTGATCCTGGCCGGGGTGGCCGTCTCCGCGTTCCTCAGCGCCGGTCAGACGTACCTGCTGCAACGACACGCGGAGAGCATCCAGCAGGTGTATTCCTGGCTGCTCGGCCGGCTGGCCACCGCCGGCTGGCAGGACGTCCGGCTTGTGCTGCCGTACTTCCTGCTGACCAGCCTGGTCATCCTGCTGCACCGGCGGGAGCTGGACGTGCTGTCGGTCGGCGACGACGAGGCGGCCAGCCTCGGCCTGCACCCGCAGCGGTCCCGGTACCTGCTGATCGCCGCCGCCTCGCTGGGCACCGCCGCCGCCGTCTCCGCCTCCGGCCTGATCGGCTTCGTCGGCATCATCGTGCCGCACACCGTACGGATGCTGGCCGGGGCGAGCTACCGGGTGATCCTGCCGCTGTCGCTGCTGTTCGGTGGTGCCTTCCTGGCGCTGACCGACGTGGTGGCACGGACCGCCGCCGCACCGCAGGAGATCCCGATCGGGGTGGTCACCGCGCTGCTGGGCGGCCCGTTCTTCGTGGTGGTGCTGCGCTCGGCGCGGCGGGTGCTGACATGACCGGCTCGTCGGCCGCGCCCGCCGTCGACCTGCGGGACCTGCGGATCAGCCTG
The DNA here is from genome assembly GCF_027497295.1 of Verrucosispora sp. WMMC514. Lineage (NCBI taxonomy): Bacteria > Bacillati > Actinomycetota > Actinomycetes > Micromonosporales > Micromonosporaceae > Micromonospora > Verrucosispora sp. WMMC514. The sequence goes on from NZ_CP114906.1 coordinate 2,955,871, forward strand.
GACGGCACGGCGATCCTCGCGGGCGTCGACCTGACCGTCGCCGCTGGCGAGTGGGTCACGGTGATCGGTCCCAACGGCGCGGGCAAGTCGACACTGCTGCGTGCCGTCGGCGGCCTGCTCCCCGCGCCGGACGCCGTCCGGCTCTTCGGTACGCCGATCGGCGGGCTGCGTCGCCGGGACCGGGCCCGGGTGGTGGCCACGGTCGCCCAGTCGCCGGTCGTACCGCCCGGCATGGCGGTGCTGGACTACGTGCTGCTCGGCCGTACCCCGTACATCCCGCCGCTGGGTCGGGAGTCCGCCGCCGACCTGGCCGTGGTGCACGAGGTGCTCGACCGGCTGGACCTCGCCGGCTTCCACGCCCGGGAACTGGCCACCCTCTCCGGCGGCGAGCGGCAGCGGGTCTTCCTGGCCCGGGCGCTGGCCCAGGGCGCCACTCTGCTGCTGCTCGACGAGCCCACCAGCGCTCTCGACATCGGCCACCAGCAGGAGGTGCTCGAACTTGTCGACCAGCTCCGTCGGACGCACGGGCTGACGGTCCTGGCCACCATGCACGACCTGTCCATCGCCGGCGAGTACGCCGACCGCATGGTGCTGCTCGCCGCCGGTCGGGTGGTCGCGGTCGGCACCCCCCGGGAGGTGCTCACCGACCGGTTGCTCGCCGAGCACTACCGGGCCAGCGTCCGCGTCGTCGACGGTGAGCACGGCCCGCTCGTGGTGCCGGTACGCCCCAGGCGACAGTAGTCCGGCCGCCGGGCGGGTCAGGCGGGGGCGGGCGCCGGGCCGAGGATGGAGAAGAACGCCCCCTGCGGATCGGTCAGCACCGCGAACCGGCCCCGGGGCAGATCGGTCGGCGGGACGGACACGCTGCCGCCGAGCCGCTGCGCCTCGTCGGCCACCGCGTCGGTGTCGGTCACCGCGAAGTAGACCATCCAGTGTGACGGCAGGTCGCCCCACTCCTCGCCGACCATCGGCATCATCCCGGCCACCTGCTGGCCGTCGCGCTGCCAGGTGGTGTAGGTGATCGCATCCATCGGCTGGTCGTCGGCCGTCCAGCCGAAGACCGCACCGTAGAACTCCTTGGCCCGGTCGGGCTCCCGGGTGGTCAGCTCGGCCCAGGTCAGCGCGCCCGGCACGTCGAAGACCTCCGCGCCGGGAAGGCCCAGCGACTCCCACACCCCGAACGACGCGCCGGCCGGATCGGTGAGCACCGCCGAGCGACGGGAGCCGGACACCTCGACGGGGCCCGAGCGGAGCCGCCCACCGGTGGCCGTCGCGAGTTCGCAGGCCGTGTCGACACTCTCGGTGGCCAGGTAGGGCGTCCAGGCCGGCTGCCCGTCGTCGGTCGGGCCAGCGCCAGCCACCGGTCTGCCCTGCTGGTGGAAGACGAGACGGCCGGTCGGCGGTTCGCCGGTCGCCTCCGCGACCGCCCAGCCGAACAGCGGCGCGTAGAAGCCGGCCGCCGCGGCGGGATCGCTGGTGAACAGGTCGACCCAGGCCGGCCTTCCCGGTGGAATGCTGGTCATGCGCGTACGCTCCGGTTCCGTCGATGTGGGGGCGGTCCGAGGGTCGCATCCAGGTCCGACACCCCGCTGGCGGTTCAGCGGGTTGCGGCGAGGGCGATGACGTGGAACAGGGCACCGTGGGGGTCGCGGAGCGCGGCGAAGCGGCCGGCCGGGATGTCGCGGGGCGGCACCAGGATCGTGCCACCGAGTTCGGCGGCGCGCGCCGCGCTGGCGTCCGCGTCGGCCACCGCGAAGTACACCGACCAGTACGCCGGTCCGTCCGCGGGGAACTCGTCGCCCAGCGGCGGCATCATCCCCGCCACCAGGCGGTCGCCGAGCCGCCAACCGGTGTAGGCGACCTGACCCATCGGCTCCTCCTCCGGCTGCCAGCCGAAGACCAACTCGTAGAAGATCCGTGCCCCGTCCGGATCGGGGGTGACCAGTTCGGTCCAGCTCATCGCGCCGGGCACGTCGAACACCTCGGCCCCGGCGAAGGTCATCGGCTGCCAGACACTGAACGCGGCCCCGGTGGGATCGGTGAAGACCGCCATCCGACCCCGGTCGAAGACCTCGAACGGCGGCACCACCACCTGTCCACCGGCCCGCTGCACCCGGCCGGCGACCAGATCCGCGTCGTCGGTGGCCACGTAGGTCGACCAGATCGGCACCTGGTCCGGTACGGCCGGTGGGCCCGCCCCGGCCACCGCCCGCCCGTCCAGCAGGAAGACCGTGTACCCGCCCGCCTCCGGCTCGGGGTCGACCCGGCCGGTCCAGCCGAACAGTTCCGGGTAGAACCGCCGGGCCGCGTCGAGTCCCGGCGTCGCCAGGTCGGCCCAACAGGGCGTACCCGGCGCGACGCTGACCACGGCCACCCCTTTCCGACCCGCGGCGACCACCGACCGGTCGCCCTTCTCGGCATGGTGGCACCGGTGCGCCGCGGTTCGGGGTGGAAACCGGGGGAACGTCAACTGAACCGGCGACCCGGTCCCGCCAGGTCGGGAGTCAGCCGAGCGGGGCGGGTAGCGGCGCGGCGTGCAGCACGGACAGCCGGGACACCGCCCGGGTGAGCACCACGTACAGCCGGTTCAGGCCGCGTGGCTCGGCGGTCGCGATGGCGGCCGGTTCGACCGCGATGACGTGGTCGTACTCCAGGCCCTTGACCAGGGTGGCGGGCATCACCGTGACGCGCGCGCCGGTGGCCGGTTCGTCGGGGGTCGCGGTTTGCACCCCCGCCTCGGCCAGCGCCGCCCGCAGCCCGTCCACGGCGTCGTCGGCGGCGATCACCGCGATCGACCCCTCGAACGCGAGCGCCGCCCGCACCTCGGCCACCGTCGCGGCCGCGAGATCGCTGACGGTACGCACCTCGAGCGCGCCGTCGTTGCGCAGCGACTCGGCCGGCGGCACGTCGACGGCCAGCGCCGGTAGCAGCCGGTTGGCGAAGGAGAGCACGGCGGCGGGCACCCGGAACCCGATGGTCAACGGCACCACCGTCGCGTCCGGCTTGCCCAGGTGGCGCAGGCTCTCCCGCCAGTCGCTGGCCGCCCACGGCGCGGTCGCCTGCGCCAGGTCGCCGAGGAGCGTGAGCGAGCCGTGCTCGCTGCGCCGGGCGATGACCCGGCACTGCATCGGGGAGAGGTCCTGGGCCTCGTCCACCACGACATGGCCGTAGCCGCCCGGCCGTTCCAGCAGTCCGGCCGCCTCGTCGATCAGCACCGCGTCGGCGGCCGTCCAGCGGGTCGCCTTCGCCGTCCGTCCCCGCCCGGTGCCGGTGGCGCGCCCGGTCCCGGGTGCCGGGTGGGTGAGCAGGCGTTGCTCGTCCGGCGTGAGCAGACCGTCAGCGGCCTGGGCGAGCCGGTCCGGGTCGGTGTACAGCGCGTGCAGCAGGCCGTCCGGGGTGAGCGCCGGCCAGACGGCGTCCAGGAATCCGGTGACCGGCTTCGACCGGCTCATCCGGCGCAGCCACGCGTCGCCGGGTGATTCCGCCCGCCGGGCCTCGGCCTGCCGTTGCAGCAGTCCGACCACCCGGGCCCGGACCCGGTCCCGCCCGACGGCGTACGGCAGTCGCTCCGCGCGGGTGTCCTGGACCAGCCGGTGCAGCGGCTCCAGCCCGATCCGCCAGCGGAACGAGCCGTCGGAGACGAGCACCGGCTCCGCCGGCTCGCCGACGTACGCGTCGACGGCCCGGCGCAGCACCTCGGCCATCCGGGCGTCGTGCTTGAGCGTGGCCACCACCGGCGGGTCCGCCGCGCGGACCGGCACCCGGGTGACCAGGTCCTCCACGGTGGCCTGCTCCACCTCGACCTCACCGAGCGCGGGCAGCACCGCCGCGATGTAGCCGAGGAAGGCCCGGTTCGGCCCCACGACCAGCACCTTCGACCGGCGCAGCCGCTCCCGGTGCAGGTAGAGCAGGTACGCCGCCCGGTGCAGGCCGACGGCGGTCTTGCCGGTGCCCGGGGCGCCCTGCACGCAGATCGAGTCGGCCAGGTCGGCCCGGACGAGTTCGTCCTGCTCGGGTTGGATGGTGGCGACGATGTCGCGCATCGGCCCGACCCGGGGACGTTCGATCTCGGCGGTGAGGATCCGGCTGGCCGTGCCGAGTTCCTCGCCCCGGTCGAGGTGCTCGTCCTCGAAGCTGGTCAGCTTCCCGTCGCCGAACCCGAACCGGCGGCGTACCGCCAGGCCCTGCGGATCGCGGGCACTGGCCCGGTAGAACGTGCGGGAAATCGGTGCCCGCCAGTCCAGCACCAGCGGTTCACCCTGCTCGTCGGTGACGTGCCGGCGGCCGACGTGGTAGCGGCGGCCGGCGTGTTCGGCATTTGCGTCGCCGAAGTCGAGTCGGCCGAAGAAGAGCGGGGTGCGCGGGTCGTCGGCCAGTTCGGCGACCCGCCGGGCCAGGTGCCGGCCGAGCTGTTCGGCGGTGTACGCGTCTCCGGCCACCTTGTCGCCGGTGGCGAAGAGTGCCTCGGCGCGTTCCCGCATCCGGTGCAGCGCCGCCCGCGAGCGGGTCAGATGCGCCCGTTCGGCGGCCAGTTCGTCGTCGAGCGCGGGCGGTTGGGGCGTTTCTTGGGCGTGCAGGCTCATCCACGGGCTCCTCGACACGGGAAGAAGGCTGCCGCTCGCGTTTCCGACTCGTGGGTCGGCGCGGGGACGTCCGCTGCGGTGCTACTCACCGCGGCCGTCAGGCGGAACGAACAGCCTACTCCCGGGAATGCCGTGGACAACCGGTTTTCCCTCCGACCGGGGATCATGGGGGCATGACGCAGGCGCACTCCGAGCCGCCCTGGGTGACGATCAGCGACCCGCAGACGCTGCGGGCGCTCGCCCACCCGGCCCGGCTCGCGATCATGGAACACCTGGCGACGACCGAGGGCGCGATGACCGCCACCGAGTGCGCCGAGGTGGTGGGCCTGTCGCCGAGTGCGACCAGCTACCACCTGCGGGCACTTGCCAAGTTCGGCCTGGTGGAGCAGGCGCCGAGCCGGGGGGACGCCCGCGAGCGGCTGTGGCGTGCCGCGGTCCAGCAGTGGACCATCGACGCCGGCCGGGACGCCGACCCGTCGGTACGCGATGCCGAGCAGACCCTGGTCGAGGTCTTTCTGGCCCGGGAACTGGAGCGCAGCCGGGACTGGCTGCGCCGGGCTCGGGACGAGTCCGAGGAGTGGTATCGCAGCGCGATTCTCAGCGAGTCGTTGCTACTGCTCACCGCCGAGGAGTTGGCGGAATTGAACGAGGCCGTGACGGCCCTGCTCCAGCCCTACCGCAAACGCACCCGGACCGATCCGCCGCCGGGTGCGCGTCGGGTGGCTGTCCAGTACCGGGCGCTGCCGCTGGCCTGAACGCGCTTGCGCCCACCAGATGTGAAGCATTATTTTCGAAGTGTGTCCTTCATATCTGGCGAATCGCGGTGGGCGGACGTCGCCCTGGCCACCTCCGCCCGTGGCTTCGCCACCTGCGGGCAGTTCCTCACGGCCACGACCCTGACGCTGAGCCTGCAGACCTCCGGGGCGGGCGGCAGTGCCGTCGCCGGCATGCTGTTGGCGGCGACCCTGCCGCTCGTGGCGCTCGCCCCGCTGACCGGGCGGCTCGCCGATCGGGTGGACAGCCGGGCGCTGCTGGTCGGTGCCGGGCTGGCCCAGTCGGCGATCTGCCTCGCGCTGGCGTACACCGGGCACCCGTTGCTGGTCGTGGGTCTGGTCGCGCTGCTCGCCTGCGGTCTCGCCGTCGCCCAACCGGTGCTCGCCGCCCTGGTGCCCGCGATGGTGCGCGCCACGGACCTGCCCAGGGCGACAGCCCTCAACCAGACCGCCGGCATGCTCGGCGTCCTGACCGGGCCGGCCCTGGCCGGGTTCCTGGTGGGCGGTTTCGGCACCCAGGTACCACTGCTGATCGCCGCGGTCGGCTACCTGGCGCTCGTCGTCGCCGGCCTGCTCGTCCGGACCCGCAGAGGCGGCGCGCGGCGCGTGACAGCGACCGGCGATGGCCCCTCGGTGGGCGTGGATGCCACGGACGCGGAGCTGGCCGGTGGCTGGCGGCTGCGGCGGGACCCGCTGCTGGTGGCGATGGTGGCCACCCTGGCCGGCGTCATAGCGGCCATCGGCGCGATAAACGTCATCGAGGTCTTCTACGTACGCGAGACCCTTGGCGCTTCGGCCTCCACCTATGGGCTGGTGACGGGCGCCTGGACGCTCGGGGTGCTCTGCGGTGCGTGGATCTTCGCCCGGGTTGCCGGCCGGCTCGCCGACGACGGCGCCCTGGTCCAGGGCGGCCTGTTGCTGCTCGGCGGCTGCTGCCTGGCGGTGCTGCTCTCGGTGGCGGTCCCCACCGCTGCGCTGCTGGTGCCGCTCTGGCTGCTCGGCGGCCTCTGCAACGGCGGCGACAACGTCTTCCACAACCTGGTGGTGGCGCGGCGGGTACCCGAGGCGGCGCGCGGGCGGGCCTTCGCCGCCGTGGGTGCCTCGGTGCAGGGCGCGGCGATGGTCGGGTACCTGCTCGGTGGCCTGCTGCTGGAGCTGACCGAACCGCGCCCGCTGATCGTCGGCTGCGGGGTGGCTGGAGTGCTGGTGCTGCTCGGCTTCGTGGTGCCCGTCCGCCGCGCGGTCCGGGCTGAGCGCTACCGCGTCCGGCAGATCCCGACACCGGCGGATGCGGGGTTGGCCACTTCCGTGACGTCCGCCTGAGCAGGTCACCGGCGGCGGGGATACGGTCGGGGCATGGTCGAGCGCCTTGCCCGCCCCCGCGTCGGGCACATCCAGTTCCTCAACTGCCTGCCCATCTACTGGGGGCTGATGCGCTCCGGCGCCCTGCTCGACGTCGACCTGCGCAAGGACTCGCCGGACCGGCTCAGCGCCCAACTCGTCGCCGGTGACCTGGACATCGGGCCGATCACCTTGGTCGAGTACCTGCGGCACGCCGACGAGCTGCTACTCCTGCCCGACCTGGCGGTGGGCAGCGACGGACCGGTGCTGTCGGTCAACCTGGTGAGCACCCGGCCACTGGCGGACCTCGACCGCGCCCGGGTGGCGCTGGGCTCCACCTCGCGGACCGGCGTGCTGCTCGCCCAGTTGCTGCTGCGCGAGCGGTACGGGGTTTGTCCGGAGTACTTCCGGTGCCCGCCGGACCTGACCCAGATGCTGTTGGAGGCCGACGCCGCGGTGCTGATCGGCGACGTGGCGCTGCGGGCGATGTACGAGGCACCCGGACAGGGGTTGACCGTGACCGACCTGGGTCAGGCGTGGCGGGAGTGGACCGGACTGCCGATGGTCTTCGCCGTCTGGGCGGCCCGCCGTGACTTCGCCGCCGCCCATCCCGGCCTGGTCAAGGAGGTGCACGAGGCGTTCCTCCGCTCGCGCGACCTGTGCCTGGCCGAGTTGGACCAGGTTGCCGAGTCGGCGGCCCGATGGGAGCCGTTCGACGCCAGCACGCTCGCCGACTACTTCCGTACCCTGGACTTCTCCCTCGGCGAGCGCCAGATCGCCGGCATCCGCGAGTTCGCCCGCCTCACCGCCGCCCACGGCGAGACCCCGCCCCTGCCCCCCACCGGCCCCACCTTCTTCACCCGCTGACCGGCGGGTGCGACGGGCTCACGGGCTGGTGGTGAGGAGGGCTTCGGTGATCTTCTCGCAGTTCTTCATGCCGTACTCGTAGCCCTTGTTGATCGGGTACTGGAGCATCACGCCCATGGTCCAGGTGTCGCCGATCGCCAGGCAGTTGACGTGGATCTCCTGCTCGCGGGTGCGGTCGACCCAGCCGTTCTTGATGGCGATCTTCTTCGCCTCGGCGGCCGGGAACGCCTTGCGGATGCCGAAGTCGCCGGCACCGCGTACCTGGCGCATCTCGCCGAGCAGCCACTTCGTCCACTTCGGGCCGGCTGCGGTGCCCTCGGCGATGCAGTTGCCGAGGCGGGCGGTGTCCCGGGGGGAGAGTTCGGTACGGCTCCAGCCGAGATCGCTGGACACCTTGCTGTCGGTCAGGTCGCAGGTGGACAGCAGCCGCTTGATCGAGGCGGACCTGCCGATCTGGGTGTAGAGCTGCTCGGTGCGGGTGTTGTCGCTGTCCCGGATGATCCGGGTCAGGTCGTCCAGCTTCCCGTCGCTCGGGGTCTGCCCGGCGTCAGCGGTACGGCGCAGGTAGTCGGCGACGATCCAGGCCTTGATCAGCGAGGCGGTGGTGCTGGTCTCGGCCATGTTCTCCGAGCCGATGATCTCGCCGGACCGGCGGTCCAGCACGCTCCACGCGTACCAGCCGTCGATGTCCAGGTCGATCTCCTTGGCCTCGAACGGCAGCGGCTCGGGCTCCGGTGAAGGGCTTGGCGACGGCGACGGTCGTACGCTGCGGTCGGTCAGTGCACCGTCCCGGGCCGCCGGTGACTCGCCCTGGCCCCACTGGGCGGCGGCCGTGGACTCGAAGGGCGATCCGGGTAGCAGGCGCAGCGAGACCAGGACCAGCCCGATCAGCACTGTCGCGATCGCGATCAGCCGGAGCGGCGATGTCTCGCCGCGGCTGCGGCCGGCCATCAGAGCTTCCCGATCGGCTGCTGCGGCACCTTCAGGGCACCGCCGGGCTGCGGCGTCACCAACTGGCTCGCGACGCTGGCGCAGACGTCCGACCCGTAGTCGAGCCCGCTCTGCCGGGGGTAGCGCAGCATCACCGCGAGGCTCCACTTCTCGGTCACGGCCAGGCAGTTGACGTGCCAGTTGCCGTCGTAGTTGAGGATGGTCCAGCCGTTCTTTATGCTGACCGGGCCCTGACTGGCGATCGACTCCGGCAGGCCGTCGACGATGCCCCACCGGCCGCCGCCCTCCCGGGGCTTCTGGTCCTTGGCGGCGGTGCTGCCGCGAACCTTGCTCATCTCGGTGAGCAGCCATTCCGTCCACTTGGGTCCGGCGGCGGTGCCGTCGGCGATGCAGTCGCCGAGCCGTACCGCGTCGCGCGGGGACATCTCGGTGAAGCTCCACCAGCCCTCGTAGCCCTTGACCTTGCCGGGCTTGGTGTCGGTCAGGCCGCACAGCTTGATCGCCCGCTTGACCACCGCGCCGGGCTGCCCCTTGGCCGGCAGGCGGTAGGACCCGCCCGCAGCGAAGTAGACCTGGTTGGCCGCGTCGTCGTTGCTGTCCCGGATGGCCCGGCTGGCCGCCTTCTTCATCGACGCCGATAGCTCCTTGTCGCCGAGTTGGCGCAGGTAGTCGGCGACGATCCAGGCCTTGAGCATCGACTCGGTCGAGCTGGTCGCGGCCATGTTCTTGGAGCCGGCGAGCTGGTCGGTCTCCCGGTCCAGCAGCGCCCAGGAGAAGAACTCGCCCTTGAAGTTCACCGAGACCTTGCCGGCGGCGAGGGTCGGCGGCGGCGGTGGCGCGGGTGCGGGCGCGGCGACGCTCTCCGGGCTGGCCTCCGCCTCGCCGGCCGAGAGTCGGGCGTAGGCGGCCGGCACCAGCATGACGCCGCCGAGCAGTACCGCCGTCGCGGCGAACACCATGGTCACGCGAGGTCGCATGAGCGGGTGAGCTCCAGATGTCAGGGCCGGGGGGACCGGCTTGCTGCCAGGACTGACCGGTGCGGATCACCTGGGCCGGGGGAAGCGGCCTGAGCTGGCGATCGTCGTCAGCCGATCGGTGTGACGGGGGAAGTCTACGTGCGGATCGGCGTTATGCCAGGACTCGACACCTGGCGACTCGCCGTGAAGGCGGGATAACGAACCGCTATGCGGTCGTTGCGAGGATTTGTCGCTGATTCGTGACCCAACTCATAGTTTCCCGCGCCACCGATGGCGACCGGGAGGTAACGGTGGGCAGTCCTGAATTTGTATGACACCCCCTGGCTTATTCAACCCCTAGCTGTAACACTGGGGGCATGTATGGCAATGACTTCCCGGGCGAGGACCCGCCCGGCGGGCTGCTCGGTGAGGTCGAGGCGGCGGAGGCGGCGTTGCGCGCGGCCGCGGCACGCGACCGTGGCGCCGCCGAGCCGGGTGGCGACCTGGCCGCCTACTTCGCCGAGGTCGTCGACGCCGACCAGAAGATCGAGCCCCGCGACTGGATGCCGGAGGCGTACCGGCGCACGTTGATCCGGCAGATCGCGCAGCACGCCCACTCCGAGATCATTGGCATGCAGCCGGAGGGCAACTGGATCAGCCGCGCACCGTCGCTGAAGCGCAAGGCGATCCTGCTGGCCAAGGTGCAGGACGAGGCCGGTCACGGCCTCTACCTCTACGCCGCCGCCGAGACCCTCGGCGTCAGCCGGGACGAGCTGGTCGACCTGCTGCTCAGCGGTCGGCAGAAGTACAGCTCGATCTTCAACTACCCCACCCTGAGCTGGGCCGACGTCGGGGCGATCGGCTGGCTCGTGGACGGCGCCGCGATCGTCAACCAGGTGCCGCTGTGCCGCTGCTCCTACGGCCCGTACGCCCGCGCCATGATCCGGGTCTGCAAGGAGGAGTCCTTCCACCAGCGCCAGGGTTACGAGATCCTGCACACGCTGGCGCACGGCACCCCGGCGCAGAAGGCGATGGCCCAGGACTCCGTGGATCGCTGGTGGTACCCGTCGCTGGCGATGTTCGGCCCGCCCGACGGCGACTCCACCCACTCCGCGCAGTCGATGGCCTGGAAGATCAAGCGGTTCTCCAACGACGAGTTGCGCCAGCGCTTCGTGGACATGTGCGTCGGTCAGGCCGAGGCGCTCGGGCTACACATTCCCGACCCGGAGCTGCGCTGGAACGACGAGCGCCAGGCGTACGACTTCACCCAGCCGGACTACGACGAGCTGATGCAGGTGATCAACGGCAACGGGCCGTGCAACCGGCAGCGGATGGAGCACCGGCGCCGCGCCCACCGCGAGGGTGCCTGGGTGCGTGAGGCGGCCACGGCGTACGCCGCCAAGCGTGCGGAGAAGGAGAAGGTGGCAGCGTGAGCCGGCAACACACCCCACTCTGGGAGGTCTTCGTCCGGGCCCGGCGCGGGCTGGCGCACACCCACGTCGGCAGCCTGCACGCGCCCGACGCGGAACTGGCCCTGCGCAACGCCCGTGACCTCTACACCCGACGTCAGGAGGGGGTGTCGATCTGGGTGGTGCCGGCGAGCGCCATCACCGCGTCCAGCCCCGACGAGAAGGACGCGTTCTTCGACCCGGCCGCCGACAAGGTCTACCGCCACCCCACCTTCTACGAGGTCCCAGACGGGGTGGCGCACCTGTGAGCGCGAGGAGTGAGCCGGGTCTGCGAGCCCCGCAGTCGCGAACGGAGAAGGCCCTGTGAGCGTGGACTTCACCCTCGCCCTCGGCGACGACGCGCTCATCGCGGCGCAGCGGTTGGCCGAGTGGACCACCCGGGCACCGGAGATGGAGGAGGACATCGCGCTGGCCAACATCGCCCTGGACCAGCTCGGTGCCGCCCGCCTCCTGCTGTCGTACGCGGGCGAGCTGGAGGGTGCCGGCCGGGACGAGGACGCGTTGGCGTACCTGCGCGACGACCGGGAGTTCCGCAACTGCCTGCTGGTCGAGCTGCCCAACGGTGACTTCGCGGTGACCATGGCGAAGCTGCTCGTGCTGGCGGCCTACCAGGTTCCGCTCTACACCGCCCTGGCCGCCTGCCCGGACGAGCGGCTGGCCGCCGTCGGGGCCAAGGCCCGCAAGGAGTCCGCCTACCACCTGGATCACGCGGCGCTGTGGGTACGGCGGCTCGGCGACGGGACCGAGGAGTCACACCGGCGGATGCAGGCCGGTGTCGACGAGATCTGGCCGTACGCCGACGAGCTGTTCAGGCCCTGGCCGGACGCGCCGGTCGACCCGGCGACCCTGCGGCCCGAGTTCGACGACACGGTGACCGCCGTGCTCGCCGAGGCGACCCTCACCGTCCCGGAGGTCGCCTGGACGCCGGCCGGCGGGCGCGACGGCGTGCACACCGAACACCTGTCGTACCTGCTCGCGGAGATGCAGGTGCTGCACCGCGCCCATCCCGGGGCCCGCTGGTGAGCCGATGAGCCGGGCACGGGAGGCGGTGGCGGCGGTGGTGGATCCGGAGATCCGCGTGGTCACCATCGACGATCTCGGCATCCTGCGGTCGGTGCTGGAGGACCCGGCCACCGGTCGGGTGGTGGTGACGATCACTCCCACCTACACCGGCTGCCCCGCGATGGACGTCATCCGCGCCGACATCCGACGTGCGTTGGCCGCCGCCGGTCATCCGGACGCCGAGGTGCGTACGGTGCACAGCCCGGCCTGGAGCACCGACTGGATCAGCGACGCCGGGCGGGCCAAGCTGGCCGCCGCCGGCATCGCCCCGCCCGCTCCGGTCCGGCGCGACGGCGTGGTTCCGCTCACCCTGACGGTGCGCTGCCCACGCTGCGGCTCGCCGGAGACCGAGCAGCTCAGCCGGTTCGGCTCCACCGCGTGCAAGGCGCTGTGGCGCTGCCGCTCCTGCTCCGAACCCTTCGACCAGGTGAAGGCCCTGTGACTGTCACCATCAAGCGCCCGGTCCGTCGCCGACCGGCGTTCCACCCGCTGCCCGTCGTCGCCGTGGACCGGCTCACCGCCGATGCCGTCGCGATCACCTTCGCGGTACCGGCGGAACTGCGCGAGACCTTCGCGTTCCGCGCCGGCCAGCACCTGACCGTACGCCTGCCGGCCGTCGCCGCGGACGGTGACGGCGGCGGCGACGTGCGCCGTTCGTACTCGATCTGCTCCACCCCGGCGGAGCTGGCCCGGCACGGACGGTTGCGGATCGGCGTGCGGGAGATCCCGGGTGGGGCCTTCTCCGGCTACGCCTGCGGGGCGCTGCGGCACGGCGACAGCATCGAGGTGTTGCCGCCGCTGGGGCACTTCACCACGGCCTTCGCACCGGACCGGGTCCGCCGCTACGGCGCGGTGGTCGCCGGCTCGGGCATCACCCCGGTGCTGTCGCTGGTCGCCACCGCCCTGGCCGTCGAACCGGCCAGCACCTTCACGCTGGTGTACGGCAACCGCACCGCCGGCAGCGTGATGTTCGCCGAGGAGCTTGCCGACCTGAAGGACCGCTACCCGACCCGGCTGCACCTGGTGCACGTGCTCTCCCGCGAGCAGGGCGACTCGCCGCTGCTGTCGGGCCGGATCGACGCGGAGCGGCTGGGCCGGCTGCTGGAGACCATCGTGCCCGGTGAGGCGATCGAGGAGTGGTTCCTCTGCGGCCCGTACGGGCTGGTGGTCGATGCTCGTGCGGTGCTGACCGAGCGGGGTGTCGCGGAGTCGGCGGTGCACACCGAGCTGTTCCACGTCGACGCGCCGCCCGAGCCGGTGCGCCGCAGCGACGACGCGTCCGGCGGCACCGATGTGACGATCACGCTCGACGGACGTTCGTCGAGCTTCACCATGCGCCGCGACGAACGGGTGTTGGACGCGGCGCTGAAGGTCCGCGGCGAGCTGCCGTACGCCTGCAAGGGCGGGGTCTGCTCGACCTGCCGGGCGAAGGTCGTCTCCGGCGAGGTCGAGATGGCCCGCAACTACGCCCTGGAGCCCGACGAGGTGACCGCCGGCTACGTACTGACCTGCCAGTCCAGCCCGCTCACCGACACCCTCACCATCGACTACGACGCGTGACGTGTAGAACGTTTCGTTCTACACTCATTCCCGTGGAGCAGATCGCAGTGCGGGAGCTGAACCAGCACACGAGCAAGGTGCTGGCGCGGGTGCGCGCCGGGGAGACGGTCGAGGTGACCGACCGGGGCGAACCGATCGCTCGGCTGGTTCCCGTGGTGGCAGGTGACGCCCTGCTGGGCCGGTTGGTGGCAGAGGGGCGCGCTATCGCGCCGGCGTCCACCGGACCTCTGCCCCTGCCCCCCGTCCTCGGTGATCCCACGGTGGACGCGGCAGCGGTCCTCGCCGCCTCGCGGGACGAGGAACGCTGGTGATCTACCTCGACTCGGCAGCCGTCATCAAGCTGCTCCGCCGGGAGCCAGGGACCGAGGAACTCGTCAGCTGGTTGAACGACCGCAGCTCGGCGTCGCTCGTCTCGTCGGTCCTGGCCGAGGTGGAGGTGTCCCGGGCATTACGCCGCGCCGCCCCGCAGGCGCTGGTGGGGGTACCGACCGTGCTGTCCCGGCTCTACCGGGTCGAGATCGACGCCACCGTCCGGGCCACTGCCGCCGCCTACCAGGAGCCGCTGCTGCGCACTCTCAATGCCATCCACCTGGCCACGGCGGAGATCCTGGCCCAGCAGGCGGGCGCCGACTTCGTCGCCTTCGTGACGTACGACCGTCGACTGCTGGACGCGGCCAAGAGCATCGGGCTTCCGGTGGCCAGCCCGGGGGCCGCCTGAGCACCGCACTCCGTGCGCGAGGACGGCATGCCGGACAGGGGATGGATCACAGGTGAAGTGCGCCGCTGAGAGCTGACCGGCTGGTCGGCGTACGCTCGGGGGCGTGACGGTGAACCGGGAGATCGACGACATCCTGCAGCGCGGTGCCGACGGCGGGCGGATCACGCCCGAGGAGGCCCTGCTGCTCTACACCGACGCCCCCTTCCACGCCCTCGGCGAGGCGGCGGACGCGGTCCGTCGGCGGCGGTACCCGGACAACATCGTCACGTACCTGATCGACCGCAACATCAACTACACGAACGTCTGCGTGACGGCGTGCAAGTTCTGTGCCTTCTATCGGGCGCCGAAGCACAAGGAGGGGTGGACCCACCCGACCGAGGAGATCCTGCGTCGCTGCGGCGAGGCGGTCGAGCTGGGCGCCACCCAGGTCATGCTCCAGGGCGGGCACCACCCGGACTACGGCGTGGAGTACTACGAGGAACTGTTCTCCTCGGTCAAGCAGGCGTACCCGCAGCTCGCGATCCACTCGATCGGGCCGAGCGAGATCCTGCACATGGCGAAGGTCTCCGGGGTGAGCCTGGACGAGGCGATCGCCCGGATCAAGGCCGCGGGGCTCGACTCGATCGCCGGTGCCGGCGCCGAGATGCTGCCGCGACGTCCCCGCACGGCGATCGCGCCGCTGAAGGAGTCGGGCGAGCGCTGGCTGGAGGTCATGGAGCTGGCGCACCGGCAGGGCGTCGAGTCGACCGCGACGATGATGATGGGTACCGGCGAGACGGCCGCCGAGCGGATCGAGCACCTGCGGATGATCCGCGACGTGCAGGACCGGACGCGCGGCTTCCGAGCCTTCATCCCGTGGACGTACCAGCCGGAGAACAACCACCTCAAGGGCCGCACCCAGGCGACGACCCTGGAATACCTGCGGCTGGTGGCGGTGTCCCGGCTGTTCTTCGAGACCGTGCCGCACCTGCAGGCGTCCTGGTTGACCACCGGCAAGGACGTCGGCCAACTGGCGCTGCACATGGGGGTCGACGACCTCGGGTCGATCATGTTGGAGGAGAACGTCATCTCCTCGGCGGGTGCCCGGCACCGGTCCAACCTGCACGAGCTGATCGGGATGATCCGTTCCGCCGACCGGATCCCGGCCCAGCGCGACACGCTCTACAACAGACTGGCCGTGCACCACACGCCCGACGACGACCCGAGCGACGACCGGGTGGTCTCGCACTTCTCGTCGATCGCCCTGCCCGGCGGCGGTGCCGGCCGTTCGCTGCCCCTGGTCGACGCACGCTGACCGACGCCCCACACCGACCAACGAATCGAACGCCGGTCGGCGACCTGGACCTCGCACGCCGCTGCCGTGAGACCCGAGTTGCGGCATCCCGGCTCGCCCCCGTGCAGCGGCGTACCGCGAGTTGCGGTGTCTCGGGTCTTCGCGGCGGCGGGAGGGCGCGAGTTGCGGCATCCCGGGCCCTCGATCCGGTGGGGGCAGCGGGGCGAGAGATCACTATGTGTCGCTGGGTTTCGGGCGCTGGGTGACAGGGGTGGCACGATCGGTTGTCAGCCGAACGGCTCGCGTGGATCATCCGTCCGGTTCGAAGCGCCGGGCCGTCACGGCCAGGTGCCGGGGCGCGACCAGGTAGCAAGACCCATCAATCCGGACAATCCTTAAGTTGCCATTAGCTGAGCAGCTTGTGACGGGTGTGATCCAGGGTGGCGCGGGTGATCGCTGACCGCTAACGTCCCCGCCCGTACGCTTCCTTCACCCCACGGGGAGACACCTTCATGATTTTCCGTAACCGGGCTGCCGCGTACCTGGGAGCCGGTGCCGCCGGCGTCCTCGCGGCCGGCGCCTTCGCCGCCCCGGCTCTGGCGGACGACAGCGCGGACCTCGCCATCAAGGCGACCGGCACCACGATCGCGGTCGGTGCGCCGGGCAAGGACGCCAGCGTCTCGCTGCTGAACAAGAGCAAGGTCGACGCCAAGAACGTGCTCGTCGCCCTCGACATCAGCAAGCTGAAGACCGACCTCGTCGACATCGACGAGAGCGGCTGCAACCCGCGCGAGGACGGCTGGATCCTCTGTGGCATCGAGGGTGACACCATCCGTGCCGGCGAGGACGTCGACTGGTTCTTCCCGTTGACCCGCAAGGGCAAGGAGGTCGGTCCGGCCGGCTCCATCACCGCCGTGATCCTGCACGGCGGCGAGGACCCGGACGAGTCCGACAACGTGGTGACCGTGGACGTCAAGGTCGAGGGCACCGGGCCGGACCTGACCGTCGTCGCCGACGACGTCCGCAAGGCCGTCAAGGTCGAGGGTGGCACGATCACCGAGGTCGGCGACCTGTACGCGGGCAACACCGGCCAGCTCATCTACGGCGCCTTCAACCAGGGTGACCTGGCCGCCCGCGGTCTGCGCATCGAGGTGCAGCTGCCCAAGGGCGCGACCTTCGCGGAGAAGGAGCCGGACTGCACCTACAACGCCGCGATGACCTCGCTGACCTGCGAGTACGACAAGGCCGTCCTCATTCCGGCCGCGCAGGACACCGACGGTGACGACCTCTACTCCGGCGCCCGCTTCTACAACCTGGTGAAGGTCGCCGACGGTGTGAAGCCGAGCAGCCTGACCGGTGGCAAGGTCACCATCGACTCGCTGTCGGTGCAGGAGTCCCCCAGCATCCTCCGGTCCGCCCCCACCTCGGCCCTGCCGGAGAACGCCACGGGCGTCGCGGGCAACGACGTCGACCCGAGCGACAACACCGACGACTTCGCGGTGGTCGTGGCCGCCAAGGGTGGCTCCGGTGGTGGCGACAACGGTGACGGTGGCGGCCTGCCGGTCACCGGTGTGCAGGTCGGTCTGATCGGTGGCGTCGGCGCGGGTGTGCTGGCCGCCGGTGTGGCCATGTTCCTGGTTGCCCGCCGTCGCCGGGTGGTCCTGGTGACCCCGGGTGACGAGAAGACGAACGCCTGAGGTTCGTCCTCTATCGGCCCGCGCGGGCCGTTCACATAACGCACGGCAGTGAGGGCGGGATGGGTGACCATCCCGCCCTCACTGTGTCGCCTCGACCCTGTCCGGGCCGTCGCCCGCCGGGCTGGCAGAGTGGAGGGGTGAGCCGTACCCCGCAGGGCCAGCGCGCCAGCCTGGACAAGCAGCCGCACGAGGTCGCCGCGATGTTCGACGGTGTCGCGGCCCGTTACGACCTGACCAACACCGTCCTCTCCTTCGGCCAGGACCGGTTCTGGCGGCGGGCCACCCGGGCGGCGCTCGACCTGCGACCGGGCGACCGGGTGCTGGACGTCGGCGCGGGCACCGGTGTCTCCACCGAGGAACTCGCCCACTCCGGGGCGTACGCGGTCGGTGCCGACCTGTCCCTCGGCATGCTGCACGCCGGCAAGCGCACCCGTCCGCAGGTGCCGTTGCTGGCCGGGGACGCCCTGCGGCTGCCCTTCGCCGACGCCAGCTTCGACGCGGTGACCATCTCCTTCGCGTTGCGCAACGTCAACGACACCGACGCCGCCCTGGCCGAGCTGGCCCGGGTGACCCGTCCGGGGGGCCGGCTGGTGATCTGCGAGTTCAGCACCCCGGTCAATCCCGCGTTCCGCACCATCTACCTGTCGTACCTGATGCGCTCGCTGCCGGCCGTGGCCCGGACGGTCGCCAGCAACCCCGACGCGTACGTCTATCTCGCCGAGTCGATCCGGGCCTGGCCGGACCAGCCGACGCTGGCGGCGCGGGTGGCCGCCGCGGGCTGGGGTCGGGTGGCGTGGCGCAACCTGACCGGCGGCGTGGTGGCGCTGCACCGCGCGGTGCGCATCTGAGCCCGGCACTCGCCGCGTCGCCCTCGTGGACGTGAGCCCGGTCCCCAGCTCGGGTCGACGCGGCAGCAGCACTGTCATTTAGGGGAATAAGGCGATTATGTCGGCTTTGCCGCTTAGGCTGGCCGGCATGACGGATCCGAAGAACGTGGCCATCGGGGATGCCGCGGAGCTGGTCGAACAGCTCAGGGGTCTGGCCGGCGCGGATCCCGCCGACGTCCGCCAGGTGGTGACCGAGGTGCTCGCGGCCCTGGACCGGGCCGCCGGTGGCACCCTGCGCGAGCAGTTGCCGGAGACCATCCGGGCCGGCCTGGACGGCGCCGGCCCGGCCCGGCCCTGAGGGGTTGCCGGCCCCCAGATCGTTTCCAGCAGGTTAGGCCAACCTAACAAGGCGAGCGTACGGCGCCGGTCATAGACTCGACCCCGCTGGCTTGTGAAGCATTTCACGAGCAGGGCGGGGAGGAGGCGCTAATGACCGCGGTGGAGAACGACGCCGACGTGATCGTCGTGGGCGCCGGTCCCGGTGGTTCGGCGACCGCGTACCACCTGGCTCGGCACGGCGTACGCGTGCTGCTGCTGGAGAAGACCGAGTTCCCCCGGGAGAAGGTCTGCGGCGACGGGCTGACCCCGCGCGCGACGCGGCAGTTGATCCGGATGGGGGTGGACACCTCACCGGAGGCCGGCTGGCTGCACAACCGTGGCCTGCGGGTGATCGGCGGCGGTGTCCGGCTGGAGCTGGACTGGCCGGATCTGGCCAGCTTCCCGAACTACGGCCTGGTGCGCACCCGACTCGACTTCGACGACCTGCTCGCCCAGCGCGCGGTGTCGGCCGGAGCCAAGCTGCGGACCAGCGTGAACGTCATCGGCCCGGTGCTCGACGGCGACGGCCGGGTGATCGGGGTGCAGGGCGAGGACGGGCCGGACAAGGCCCCCGTCACCTTCCACGCCCCGCTGGTGGTGGCCGCGGACGGCGTCTCGGGGCGGTTCCCGCTCGCCCTCGGGCTGGCCAAACGGGAGGACCGCCCGATCGGTGTCGCCGTCCGGCGCTACTACCGCTCCGCGGCCCGTCACGACGACGACTACCTGGAGTCCTGGCTGGAACTGCGGGCCAAGGGCACGAACGAACTGCTGCCCGGGTACGGCTGGATCTTCGGTCTCGGTGACGGCCGGGTCAACGTGGGGCTCGGCATCCTCAATTCGTCCTCCGCCTTCGGCAAGACGAACTACCGGCGGCTGCTCACCGACTGGCTGGCCAACACGCCGCCGGAGTGGGGGATGACCGACGAGACCAACGCCGAGGGCTCGATCCTCGGTGCCGCCCTGCCGATGGGGTTCAACCGGGTGCCGCACTACACCCGGGGGGTCATGCTCGTCGGCGACTCCGGCGGCATGGTCAACCCGTTCAACGGCGAGGGCATCGCGTACGCCATGGAGTCCGGCGAGCTGGCCGCGGAGGTCGCGGTCCAGGCGCTCGCCCGGCCGGCCGGCGCGGAGCGGGAGCGGGCCCTGATGGCGTACCCGCAGGAGTTGAAGACCCGGTTCGGCGGCTACTACCGGCTGGGCGGGATCTTCGTGAAGTTGATCGGTCGGCCGGAGATCATGCGCGTCGCGACGAAGCACGGCATGCCCCATCCCACGCTGATGCGCTTCGTGCTCAAGCTGCTGGCCAACCTCACCGACCCGCGTGGCGGTGACGCGATGGACCGGGTGATCAATGCGATGACCCGGGTCGCGCCCGCCGTGTAGGGGCGCGGAGCAGGCAAGGTCCACCCCCGCCGAAGGGCGCGGGGTGGGATGTGAATAGTGTGAATTTCGCCAACCACCGAGGGCAGGGAAGGACGAGCAGGAGAAGAAATGTCGCTCTCGCCTTACGTACCCATCATCGGGCTGTTCGCCCTCGCCGCGGGTTTCGCGCTGTTCTCGATAGCCGCCGCCCGGTTCGCCGGCCCCCACCGCTACAACAAGGCCAAGCTGGAAGCCTACGAGTGTGGGATCGAGCCTAGCCCGCAGCCGATCGGCGGTAGCCGGTTTCCGGTCAAGTTCTACCTGACGGCGATGCTCTTCATCGTCTTCGACGTGGAGATGATCTTCCTGTACCCGTGGGCTGTCTCCTTCGACATCCTGCCGGTCTTCGGGTTCGTCGCCATGTTGGTGTTCATCGGTGCCGTCTTCGTCGCGTACGCCTACGAGTGGCGACGCGGCGGCCTGGACTGGGACTGAGGGAGGAACCGCTATGGGTATCGAGGAGAAACTCCCCGCCGGCGTCCTGCTCACCTCGGTGGAGAAGCTGGTCAACTGGTCGCGCAAGTCGTCGGTCTGGGGCGCCACGTTCGGCCTGGCCTGCTGCGCGATCGAGATGATGGCCGCCGGTGGTCCGCACTACGACATGGGCCGCTGGGGCATGGAGGTCTTCCGGGCCTCGCCCCGGCAGGCGGACCTGATGATCGTCGCCGGCCGGGTGAGCCAGAAGATGGCCCCGGTGCTGCGCCAGATCTACGACCAGATGGCCGAGCCCCGCTGGGTGCTCTCCATGGGCGTCTGCGCCAGCAGCGGCGGCATGTTCAACAACTACGCCATCGTGCAGGGCGTCGACCACGTCGTACCGGTCGACATGTACCTCCCGGGCTGCCCACCCCGGCCGGAGATGCTGATCGACGCGATCCTCAAGCTGCGCGAGAAGATCGGCCACGAGCCACTCGGCCCGAACGGTCGCAAGATGCTCGCCGCCCGCGAGGCACGCGGTGACGTGCCGGTGGTGCCGTACGGCTCGATGCCGTCGTCGTACCGCAGCGACAAGGCCCGGCGGGCGGAGTGGACGAAGGCCGTCCGCGAGGGCCGCGAGGAGCAACTGCGGATCGAGAACTGGATGAAGGCCCAGAACCACCTCCAGCCGTACCGGGGGATCAAGTGACTGACGACAAGCCCAGCACCGGCGGCGTGCCGGTCCCGGTGACACCGGCCGGAGCGACGAGTGGCGCGCCGGCCGAGTTCCCGCCGGCCGCGCCGGCCGGCCGGGGCATGTTCGGCAACCAGGGCAGTGGCGACGTCTCCGGATTCGGCGGACTGGTCCGGCAGCACCGCACGGTCGAGGATTCACCGCGGCCGTACGGCGGCTACTTCGACGAGGTCCGGGACGCGCTGGAGGAGGCGTACCCGGCGTTCGGCGAGGCGATCGAGAAGGTGGTGGTCGACCGGGGCGAGCTGACCCTGCACATCCGCCCCGAGCGGATCGCCGAGGTCTGCCAGGTGATGCGGGACGATCCGGCGCTGCGCTTCGAGCTGTGCTCGTCGGTGTCCGGCGTGGACTACCTGGGTGCCGACGACCGCCGACTGCACGTCGTCTACCAGCTCACCTCGATGACGTACCGGCGGCAGGTCCGGCTGGAGGCCGCCGTCAGCGCCGAGGAACCGCACCTGCCCAGCGTCACCGCGGTCTACCCGACCGCCGACTGGCAGGAGCGGGAGACGTACGACATGTTCGGCGTCATCTTCGACGGCCACCCGGCGCTGACCCGGATCCTCATGCCGGACGACTGGGAGGGTCACCCGCAGCGCAAGGACTACCCCCTCGGCGGTGTGCCCGTGGAGTACAAGGGCGCCGAGATCCCGCCGCCCGACAAGCGGAGGTCTTACCAATGACGTCCAACTACGCCACCGAACGCGAGACCACTGAGGGCCGCGTCTTCAACGTCACCGGCGGGGACTGGGACGACGTGGTGTCGGGGGTCGACCCGATCAACGAGGGTCGCATCGTCGTCAACATGGGCCCGCAGCACCCGTCCACGCACGGCGTGCTCCGGCTGATCCTGGAGCTGGAGGGCGAGACGGTCCGGGAGGCCCGCTCGGTCGTCGGCTACCTGCACACCGGCATCGAGAAGAACCTGGAGTACCGCAACTGGGTCCAGGGTTCGACCTTCGTGACCCGGATGGACTACCTCTCGCCGATCTTCAACGAGACGGCGTACTCGCTGGCCGTCGAGAAGCTGCTCGGTATCGAGGAGCAGATCACCGAGCGGGCCACCACCATCCGGGTGCTCATGATGGAGCTGAACCGGATCTCCTCGCACCTGGTCTGGGTGGCCACCACGGCGATGGAGCTCGGCGCGATCAACATGATGCTCTACGGCTTCCGGGAGCGCGAGTACATCCTGGAGATCTTCGAGCTGATCACCGGGCTGCGGATGAACCACGCGTACGTCCGGCCGGGCGGCGTCGCCCAGGACGTGCCGGACGAGGCGATCGTCAAGATCCGCGACTTCCTCACGCTCATGCCGAAGCGTCTCAAGGAGTACGAGAACCTGCTCTCCGGCCAGCCGATCTGGCTGGAGCGGACGCAGAACGTGGCGGTGCTCGACGTGACCGGCTGCCTGGCGCTCGGCGTCACCGGCCCGGTGCTCCGTTCCGCCGGCCTGGCGTGGGACCTGCGCAAGACCATGCCGTACTGCGGCTACGAGACGTACGAGTTCGACGTGCCGACCCACCCCGACGGCGACGTCTGGGGCCGCTACCTGGTCCGGCTGGCCGAGATCCGCGAGTCGTTGAAGCTTGTCGAGCAGGCGCTGGACCGGCTCAAGCCCGGGCCGGTGATGGTGGCCGACAAGAAGATCGCCTGGCCGGCGCAGCTGGCCATCGGCGTCGACGGCATGGGCAACTCGCTGGAGCACGTCGCGAAGATCATGGGCCAGTCGATGGAGTCCCTGATCCACCACTTCAAGCTGGTGACGGAGGGCTTCCGGGTGCCGCCGGGTCAGGTGTACGTCGCGGTCGAGTCGCCGCGCGGCGAGCTTGGCGTGCACGCGGTCTCCGACGGCGGGACCCGGCCGTACCGGGTGCACTACCGGGAGCCGAGTTTCGTCAACCTCCAGGCCCTGCCGGCGATGGCCGAGGGTGGCCTGATCGCCGACGTGATCGCCGGCGGCGCCTCGCTGGACCCCGTCATGGGCGGATGTGACCGGTGAGCGCGAGGAGTGAGCTTGCGAGCCCCATCCGCCCGCGCGAGGAGAGAGCGGAGCGAGCCCCGCAGTCGCGGGCAGACGCCGGTGCAGTCGGGAACGGAAGGCGACGCTGATGACTGTCTTCACTGACGAGACGCGGACCAGGGCACGGGAGATCATCGCCCGCTACCCGGCGGACCGGTCCCGCTCGGCCCTGCTGCCGCTGCTGCACCTGGTGCAGGCCGAGGAGGGCTACGTATCCCCGGCCGGCGTGGCGTTCTGCGCCGAGGTGCTCGGCCTCAACAAGGCCCAGGTCGGTGCGGTGGCCAGCTTCTACACCATGTACAAGCGCCGGCCGACCGGCGACTGGCTGGTCAGCGTCTGCACCAACACCATGTGCAACGTGCTCGGTGGCCAGGAGGTCTACGACACCCTGGTCGAGCACCTGGGTGTCGGACACGACGAGACCACCGCCGACGGCACAATCACCCTGGAACACGCCGAGTGCCTGGCCGCCTGCGACTACGGCCCGGTGATGACCGTCAACTACGACTTCTTCGACGGCGTCGACCCGCAGACCGCGGTCGGGGTGGTCGACGAGCTGCGGGCCGGTGGCCGGCCCACGCCGAGCCGTGGTGCCCGCCTCTGCACCCTGAAGGAGATGGCGGTCCAGCTCGCCGGCTTCGCCGACGAGCGGGAGGGCGCCGTCGCCGACGGGGTGCCGGGCGAGCCGACGCTGCGCGGTCTGCGACTGGCCCAGCAGCACGGCATCTCGGCACCGGGCTTCGACCCGAACACCCCGATCCGCAGCGGCAAGGCGGGCGACAAGCCGGCACCGGCCACCCCGGCGAAGGCCGCACCGACCGGCAGCACCGCACCCGACGTTCCGGCGCCGGACCGCAAGTCGCCGCAGGTGCGTACCGCCGAGACCCGGCAGCCGGACGCGAAGACCGCCGTCCCGGACGCGCCCGGCACCAAGGCCCCCGTCGACGGGCAGCCGCCCGCGGCGGGCGACGCCCGGGCCGCCGAGGCCGCGGGGGCGGCGGCCAACAAGCCGGCGGGCGACGGCAAGCCGGCCGGTGACGACACCGGGGCGCAGGAGCGCAACCTCAGGGAAGCGGAATCCAACGGCGGTGGCCGGGATTCCGCGCACGACAAGGGGGCTCAGAAGTGACCACGCCCGCGCCGCAGACCCTGGCCAAGTTGACGCCCGTGCTCACCAAGCGCTGGCTGTCTCCGGACGCCTGGCGGATCGACACCTACGAGAAGCTGGACGGCTACGCGGCGCTGCGCAAGGCGATCAAGGCGCACCCGGACGACCTGATCCAGCTGGTGAAGGACTCCGGGCTGCGCGGTCGCGGCGGCGCCGGCTTCCCCACCGGTCTCAAGTGGGGCTTCATTCCGCAGGGCGACGGCAAGCCGCACTATCTCGTGGTCAACGCCGACGAGGGTGAGCCCGGCACCTGCAAGGACCTGCCGCTGATGACCCACGACCCGCACTCGCTCGTCGAGGGCGTCATCATCGCCTCGTACGCGATCCGGGCCAACCGGGCCTACATCTACATCCGGGGCGAGGCCGTGCACGCCGCCCGCCGGCTGCGTAACGCGGTGAACGAGGCGTACGCCAAGGGTTACCTGGGGCGGGACATCCTCGGCTCGGGCTTCGACCTGGACCTGGTGGTCCATTCGGGTGCCGGCGCGTACATCTGCGGTGAGGAGACGGCGCTGCTGGACTCCCTGGAGGGCTTCCGGGGGCAGCCCCGGCTGCGCCCGCCGTTTCCGGCGACCCACGGGCTGTACGCCAGCCCCACCGTGGTCAACAACGTCGGCACCATCGCCAGCGTGCCGTACATCGTGCTGGGCGGCGCGGACTGGTGGAAGTCGATGGGCACGGAGAAGTCCGCCGGTCCGATGATCTACTCGCTCTCCGGCCGGATCGCCAACCCCGGTCAGTACGAGTGCGGCCTCGGCATCACGCTGCGCGAGCTGATCGAGCTGGCTGGCGGGATGCAGCCGGGTCACAACCTGAAGTTCTGGACCCCGGGCGGATCGTCGACCCCGCTGCTCACCGCCGAGCACCTGGACGTGCCGCTGGACTTCGAGGGGGTGGCCGCCGCCGGCTCGATCCTCGGCACCACGGCCACGCAGATCTTCTCCGACCAGGACTGCCCGGTCTACGCGACCTACCGGTGGCTGGAGTTCTACCACCACGAGTCGTGCGGCAAGTGCACCCCGTGCCGGGAGGGCAACTACTGGATGGTCCGGGTCTACCGGCGCATCCTGGCCGGCCAGGGCACCCAGGACGACCTGGACACCCTGCTCGACACCTGCGACAACATCCTCGGCCGCTCGTTCTGCGGTCTGGGTGACGGCGCCACCAGCCCGGTGACCTCGTCGCTGAAGTACTTCAAGCAGGACTACCTCGACTACATCGAGGGACGGACCGCGCCGAAGTTGTCCGACAAGCAGTTGGTGGGAGCCCACTGATGCGAGTGCGAGGAGTGAGCGGAGCGAGCCCCGCAGCCGCGAGCGAAAGGCGAGCACTGTGACGGACGTAGCCAAGCCGACCGAGACGGTCACCCTCACCATCGACGGCGTCGAGGTCACCGCCCCCAAGGGGGCGCTGCTGATCCGGGTCGCCGAGCAGATGGGCACCGAGATCCCCCGCTTCTGCGACCACCCGCTGCTGGCCCCGGCCGGCGCCTGCCGGCAGTGCCTGGTGGAGGTGGAGGGGCAGCGCAAACCCGTCGCCTCCTGCACCCAGACCGTCGCCGACGGCATGGTGGTCCGTACCCAGCTCACCTCTCCGGTCGCCAAGAAGGCGCAGGAGGGGATCATGGAGCTGCTGCTGGTCAACCACCCGCTCGACTGCCCGATGTGCGACAAGGGCGGCGAGTGCCCACTGCAGAACCAGGCGATGTCGACCGGTCGCACCGACTCGCGGTTCCACGAGCACAAGCGGGAGTACCCGAAGCCGCTGCCGATCAGCACCCAGGTGCTGCTCGACCGGGAGCGGTGCGTGCTCTGCCAGCGGTGCACCCGGTTCTCCGAGGAGATCGCGGGCGACAAGTTCATCGACCTGATGAACCGCTCCTCCGCCGAGGAGATCAACATCTACCGGGACGAGGACTACGGGACCGAGGGCGAGGACGGCGACGTCCCGTTCAACTCGTACTTCTCCGGTAACACCGTGCAGATCTGCCCGGTCGGCGCGCTCACCGGCACCCAGTACCGCTTCCGCGCCCGGCCGTTCGACCTGGTCTCCAGCCCGAGCGTCTGCGAGCACTGCTCGGCGGGCTGCGCCCAGCGCACCGACTGGCGCCGCGGCAAGGTGCAGCGCCGGCTGGCCGGGGACGACCCGCAGGTCAACGAGGAGTGGAACTGCGACAAGGGGCGGTGGGGCTTCCAGTACGCCCGCGCCGTCGACCGGCTCACCACCCCGCTGGTCCGCGACGAGCACACCGGCGAGCTGCGGGAGGCGTCCTGGAGCGAGGCGCTCAGCGTGGCCGCCGAAGGGCTGCGGGCCGCCCGGGACACCGGCCAGGGTGCCGGCGTGCTCACCGGTGGTCGGCTGACCGTGGAGGACGCGTACGCGTACGCGAAGTTCGCCCGGGTCGCGCTGCACACCAACGACATCGACTTCCGGGCCCGCCCGGTCTCCCGGGAGGAGGCCGACTTCCTGGCCAGTACGGTCGCCGGCAGCACCGACGTCACCTACACCGACGTCGAGAACGCACCGGCGGTGGTGCTGGTCGGCCTGGAGCCGGAGGAGGAGTGCCCGATCCTCTTCCTGCGGCTGCGCAAGGCGTACCTGAAGAACAAGCTGAAGGTGTACGCGATCGCCCCGTTCGCCACCCGTGGCCTGGAGAAGCTCGGCGCCAAGCTGGCCCGGGTGGTGCCGGGCGAGGAGGCCGGGGTGCTCGCCGAGCACGCCACGGTCGCCGAGGCGCTCAGCGCCGAAGGGGCGATCCTGATCGTCGGCGAGCGGTTGGCCACCGTACCGGGTGGCCTGTCCGCCGCCGCCGAGGTGGCCGCGCGTACCGGGGCGAAGCTGGCCTGGGTGCCGCGGCGCGCGGGTGACCGTGGCGCGGTCGACACCGGCTGCCTGCCGAACCTGCTGCCCGGCGGTCGCCTGGTCACCGAGCCGGCCGCCCGCGCCGAGCTGGGCGAGGCCTGGGACATCCCGGCCGGGGTGATCCCGAGCCAGGCCGGCCGGGACACCGACGGCATCCTCGCCGCCGCCGCCGCGGGTCAGCTCGGTGCCCTCGTGGTGGCCGGCGTCGATCCGGCGGACCTGGCCGACCCGCGGCTGGCCGAGCAGGCCCTGGACGCGGTGCCGTTCCTGGTCAGCCTGGAGCTGCGGGCCAGCGCCGTCACCCGCCGGGCGAACGTGGTCCTCCCAGTGGCACCGGTGGTCGAGAAGGCCGGCAGTTTCCTGGACTGGGAAGGCCGGCTGCGCCCGTTCGACGCGGTGTTGAACACCGCCGCGATGACCGACGGGCGGGTGCTCGACGCGCTCGCCGCCCAGCTGGACGTGCGGCTGGGCACCGGGGACGTGCTGACCGTCCGGCGTGAGCTGGGCGGCCTGCCGGCGACCCGGGTGAGCCGCCCGGACGCTCCCACGGTGCAGCCGGGGTCGGTGCCGCAGCCGGGCGCGGGCGAGGCGGTCCTGGCCACCTGGCATCAGTTGGTCGACCTGGGCAGCCTCACCGACGGCGACGAGCACCTGGGTGGCACCGCCCGTCCGCCAGTGGTCCGCCTGGGCAAGGGCAGCGCGGAGGCGCTCGGCGTCGCCGACGGCGACCCGGTCACGGTGGGCACCGAGCGGGGTGCGCTCACCCTGCCGGCGGCGATCACCGAGATGCCGGACGGCGTGGTCTGGCTACCCACCAACTCGCCCGGCTCGACCGTGCGGCGCAGCCTGGGCGCGACCTCCGGCGCGGTGGTGCGGATCTCCGCGCCCGGCACGACCGAGCCGGTCGCCGCCGACGCGGCCGGCCGTCCGGGCCCGCTCCTCAACTCCTCCGGGGGTGTCGCATGAACCCGCTCGCCCAGGCGCCGTCGCTGAGCGACTTCGGCCACGACCCGTGGTGGCTGATCCTCGGCAAGATCGTCTTCGCCTTCGTCGTCGCCCTGCTCGGCACCCTGCTCGGTGTCTGGTTCGAGCGGCGGGTGGTGGGGCGGATGGCGGTGCGGCCCGGCCCGAACCAACTCGGCCCCTTCGGTCTGCTGCAGACGCTGGCCGACGGCCTGAAGATGGCCTTCAAGGAGGACATCCTCCCGAAGTCGGCGGACAAGGTCATCTACTTCTTCGCCCCGGCCATCTCGGTGATCTGCGCGGTCACCGCGCTGTCGGTGATCCCGTTCGGCCCGATGGTGAGCATCTTCGGCCACCAGACGCCGTTGCAGGTCACCGACGTGCCGGTCGCGGTGCTGGTGGTGCTCGCTCTCTCGTCGATGGCGGTCTACGGCATCGTGCTCGCCGGCTGGGCGTCCGGCTCGACCTACCCGCTGCTCGGCGGCCTGCGGTCCGCTGCCCAGCTGATCTCGTACGAGGTGGCGCTGGGGCTGTCCATCGTGGCGGTGTTCATGCTCGCCGGCACGATGTCCACGAGCGAGATCGTGGCCGCCCAGGGCAGCACGACCGAGCTGAGCCTGTTCGGCGCCGACATCCCGACGCCGGGCTGGTACGCGCTGCTGCTCTTCCCCAGCTTCATCGTCTTCTTCATCTCCATCGTCGGCGAGACCAACCGGCCGCCGTTCGACCTGCCGGAGGCGGAGTCGGAGCTGGTGGCCGGCTTCATGACCGAGTACAGCTCGCTCAAGTTCGCGCTGATCATGCTCAGCGAGTACGTCGCGATGGTGACCATGTCGGCCTTCACCGTGACGCTCTTCCTGGGCGGCTGGCACGCGCCGTGGCCGATCACCGCGTGGTCGGGGGCCAACTCCGGCTGGTGGCCGCTGCTCTGGTTCTTCGGCAAGGTCATCCTGCTGGTCTTCGTCTTCGTCTGGCTGCGTGGCACGCTGCCCCGGCTGCGGTACGACCAGCTGATGCGCTTCGGCTGGAAGGTGCTCATCCCGATCAGCCTGGTCTGGATCGTGGTCCTCGCCGGCCTGCGCACCATCGACGACTGGGACACCCAGAGCCGGCTGTACGCCATCGGCATCCCGGCCGGCATCGTGCTGCTCGCCGCGCTGTTCTGGCCGAGCCGCAAGGCGGCACCGAAGCCGACCCTCGTCGAGCAGGTCGACAACCGGCCGCCGGGCAGCTTCCCGCTGCCCCCGCTGGATCTGCAGGTACCACCGAGCCCGCGTACCCGGCGCATGGTCGCCGAGCGGGAGCCGGCCAACGCCCCCGCCGGCCAGGACTCTGAGGAGGTGTGACGTGGGCGCGATCACCGGAACGTTCAAGGGCTTCGGGGTCACCTTCTCGCACATGTTCAAGAAGGTCGTCACCACCGACTACCCCTTCACCCCGCCGACGCCGGCCCCCCGCTACCACGGGCGGCACATCCTCAACCGGCACCCGGACGGGCTGGAGAAGTGCATCGGCTGTGAGCTGTGCGCCTGGGCCTGCCCGGCGGACGCGATCTACGTCGAGGGTGGCGACAACACCGACGAGCAACGGTTCTCGCCGGGCGAGCGGTACGCCAGCGTCTACCAGATCAACTACGCGCGGTGCATCTTCTGCGGACTGTGCATCGAGGCCTGCCCGACCCGCTCGCTGACCATGAGCAACGAGTACGAGCTGGCCCGGGACAACCGCCAGGACCTGATCTTCACCAAGGAGCAGTTGCTGGCACCGCTGCTGCCGGGGATGGAGCAGCCGCCGCACCCGATGCGGCTGGGCGACAGCGAGAAGGACTACTACGTCGGCAGCCTCACCAACCCGGGCACCTCCGCCGGGGCGGAACGCTCGCCGATGGGACCGGGGCGTTACCAGGTCGACGAGCACCCGGGCGTCACCTTCCCCGGTGCCGAGCAGGCCGCGGCGCGGGCCGAGGCGGAGAAGGGGGAGTCGGCATGAGCACCTCGACGCTGCTCGCCGCCTCCGGTGCGGTCTCCGGCGGCGAGGCGGTGACCTTCTGGATCCTCGCTCCGCTCGCGCTGGCCGGTGCGATCGGCATGGTCGTCGCCCGCAACGCGGTGCACTCGGCGCTGTGGCTGGTGCTGACCATGCTCAGCCTCGGGGTGTTCTACGTGCTCCAGGCGGGGCCGTTCATCGGCATGGTGCAGATCATCGTCTACACCGGCGCGATCATGATGCTCTTCCTGTTCGTGCTGATGCTCGTCGGCCGGGAGGCATCCGACTCGCTGATCGAGGTGCTGCGCGGCCAGCGGCTCGCCGCCATCGGGCTGGGGCTCGGCTTCGCCGGCCTGCTCGGCAGCGGGGTCTACCGGGCCACGCAGGGCAGCGCCCCG
The DNA here is from genome assembly GCF_027497295.1 of Verrucosispora sp. WMMC514. Classification (NCBI taxonomy): domain Bacteria; kingdom Bacillati; phylum Actinomycetota; class Actinomycetes; order Micromonosporales; family Micromonosporaceae; genus Micromonospora; species Verrucosispora sp. WMMC514. Next base: position 2,986,322 of record NZ_CP114906.1, read on the forward strand.
CTCGGCCTGGAGCAGGCCAACGCGGGCGGCAACGTGGAGGGCATCGCCCGGTTGCTCTTCACCGACTACGTGTTCGCCTTCGAACTCACCGCGGCGCTGCTGATCACCGCCACCATCGGCGGCATGATCCTGGCGCACGTCGAGCGGCGCAAGGAGGACAAGCGCGACCAGGTGGCCACCATGAAGGCCCGCTTCGCGCCGGGCAACTACCCCGGCCCGAAGCCCGGCCCGGGTGTCTTCGCCACCTCCTCGTCGGTCGCCACCCCGGCCCGCCTGCCGGACGGCCGGCTGAGCGACCGCAGCACGCCGGACGTCCTGCCGGTGCGGGAGCTGACCGCCGAGGAGACCACGCTGAAGGGCACTGAGAAATGAGTGACTTCTTCTCGGTCGAGCCGAACTACTACCTGGTCCTCGCCGCGGTGCTGTTCACCATCGGCGCCGCCGGGGTGCTGGTCCGGCGCAACGCGATCGTGCTGTTCATGTGTGTCGAGCTGATGCTCAACGCGGCCAACCTGGCGCTGGTCACCTTCAGCCGGATGAACGGTGACCTCAACGGCCAGATCATGGCGTTCTTCGTGATGGTGGTGGCGGCGGCCGAGGTCGTGGTCGGGTTGGCCATCATCATGGCGATCTTCCGCACCCGACGCTCCGCCAGCGTCGACGACGCCAACCTGCTGAAGTACTAGAGGGGCCCACCGGTGGACGAAATCATGACGTACGCCCAGGCTGCTCCGGCCGAGACCGTCTCGTACGCGACGGCGGACGGGCTGCTGAGCAGCGTCTGGCTGCTGGTGGCCATCCCGTTGGTCAGCGCCACGATCCTGCTGCTGCTCGGTCGGCGGGCCGACCGCTGGGGGCACTGGCTCGGGGTGACCGCGGTCGGTGCCGCCTTCCTGCTCGGCCTGAGCTACTTCCTCGGCCTGCGCGGCCTGGAGAACAGGTCGGTCGAGCTGAGCCTCTGGGACTTCATCGCGGTCGGCGGCCTGCGCGTGGACTTCGGTCTGCTGTTCGATCCGCTGGCCGGGGTCTTCGTCCTGCTGATCACCGGTGTGGGCTTCCTGATCCACCTGTACGCGGTCGAGTACATGGCGCACGACGAACGCCGCCGGCTCTTCTTCGCGTACTTCAACCTGTTCATCGCGGCCATGTTGCTGCTGGTGCTCGGCAACAACTACGTGATGCTGTACTTCGGCTGGGAGGGCGTCGGTCTGGCGTCGTACCTGTTGATCTCGTTCTGGTACACCAAGCCGGCCGCGGCCACCGCCGGTAAGAAGGCGTTCCTGATGAACCGGGTCGGCGACGCCGGCCTGGCGATCGCGATCTTCATCATGTTCGCCACCCTCGGCACCACCCAGTACGACGAGGTGTTCAACGGGATCGGCGCGCTGGCCGGCGGCACCGTACTGGTGCTCGGCGTGCTGCTGCTGCTCGGCGCGGCCGGCAAGTCCGGCCAGTTCCCGCTCCAGGCGTGGTTGCCGGACGCGATGGAGGGCCCGACCCCGGTGTCGGCGCTGATCCACGCCGCGACGATGGTCACCGCCGGTGTCTACCTGATCGCCCGTTCCAACATCATCTTCTCGGCCAACGCCACGTTGCAGCTGGTGGTGGTGAGCGTAGGCGCGCTGACCCTGCTCATCGGCGCGATCATCGGCTGCGCCAAGGACGACATCAAGCGGGTGCTGGCCTGGTCCACGGTCAGCCAGATCGGCTACATGTTCCTCGGCGTCGGGCTGGGCGGCGCGGCGTACGCGCTGGCCATCGTGCACCTGCTGGCGCACGGCTTCTTCAAGGCCAACATGTTCCTCGGTGCCGGCTCGGTGATGCACGGCATGAAGGATCAGGTGGACATCCGTCGCTTCGGCGGTCTGGCGAAGTACATGAAGATCACCTGGCTGACCTTCGGCGCCGGTTGGCTGGCGATCATCGGCATCATCCCCTTCTCCGGCTACTTCTCCAAGGAGCCGATCGTGGAGGCGGCGTTCGCTCGGGAAGGGTGGACTGCCTGGCTGTTCGGCGGGGCCGCGCTGCTCGGTGCCGGACTGACCGCGTTCTACATGACCCGGCTGTTCGTGCTCACCTTCCACGGGCCCAAGCGGTGGACCGAGGACATCGAGCACCCGCACGAGTCGCCAGCGTTGATGACCATCCCGCTGATCCTGCTGGCCGTCGGCTCGCTGGGTGGCGGTGCCCTGCTGGCCACCTCTGTACCGGACTGGCTGACCACCACCGCCGGTCTCGCCGAGACCGAGGAACATCACGGCGTGCTGCCGCACCTGGCGATCTTCTTCCTGGCGCAGGGGGTCACCGTGCTCGGTGCGGGGCTGGGTTGGTTCCTGTTCCGCAACGGGACGGCGACCGCGCCGCAGCCGGCCGGGGTGCTGGTCACCGCCGCCCGCAAGAACCTCTACACCGACGCGGTCAACGAGGCGGTCTTCGAGAAGCCGGGCATCTTCCTCACCCGGGCGCTCGTCTACCTCGACAACCGGGGCATCGACGGGCTGATCAACGGCCTGGCCGCGGGCGTCGGTGGCGGATCGGGCCGACTCCGGCGGTTGCAGACCGGCTTCGTCCGGTCGTACGCCACCTCGATCCTGACCGGCGCGCTGCTGGTGGTGGCCGCCTTCCTGGCCGTACAGGCGGGGTGGTTCGCGTGATCGACCTCTTGAGGCTGTCGGCCTCACAGGCGGCCGTCGCCGGCGGACCGCACAGTGACGACGGAGGTAAGGCCGCATAATGTCCGACTTCCCGTTCCTCTCGGTGCTCACCGTGGCGCCGCTTGTCGGCGCCGTGGTCGTCGCCTTCCTGCCGCGCAGCCGGCCGACGCTGGCCAAGCAGGTCGCGCTCGGCTGGTCGCTGCTGGTGCTGGCGCTGTCGGTGGTCATGTGGGTGACCTTCCAGGTCGGTGGCGACCGGTTCCAGTTCCGCGAGTCGTACCCGTGGATCCCGAACTGGGGGGTCAACTTCACCTTCGCCGCCGACGGCATCGCGCTGGTCATGCTGATGCTGATCGCGGTGCTGGTGCCGCTGGTGATCCTGGCGTCCTGGCACGACGCGGAGTCCTCGAAACGGTCGGTGCCGGTCTACTTCGCGCTGCTGCTCGTCCTCGAATGCACGATGATCGGTGTCTTCGCCGCCGCCGACGTCTTCCTGTTCTACGTGTTCTTCGAGGTCATGCTGGTGCCGATGTACTTCCTGATCGGCAGCTACGGCGGCCACCAGCGGCAGTACGCGGCGGTGAAGTTCTTCCTCTACTCGCTCGTCGGTGGTCTGTTCATGCTGGCCGCCGTGATCGGCCTGTGGGTGGTCGGCGGCAAGACCTTCGACTGGGTGGCGCTGTCGCAGGTGGACATCTCCACCGGCGCCGAGCGCTGGCTCTTCCTCGGGTTCTTCGTCGCGTTCGCGATCAAGGCGCCGTTCTTCCCGTTCCACACCTGGCTGCCGGACGCCGTTGGCGCGGCGCCGGCCGGTGCCGCCGCGCTGCTGGTCGGCGTGCTGGACAAGGTCGGCACCTTCGGCATCCTGCGGTACTGCCTGCCGCTGTTCCCGGACGCCGCCCAGTGGTTCGCGCCGTGGGCGCTGGCCCTGGCGGTCATCGGGATCATCTACGCGGCGCTGCTGGCCGTCGGGCAGAACGACCTCAAGCGACTGGTGTCGTACACCTCGATCGCCCACTTCGGCTTCATCGGCGTGGGCATCTTCGCCTTCACCACCCAGGCGGGCACCGGCGCGGTGCTCTACATGGTCAACCACGGCCTCGCCACCGGGCTGCTCTTCCTGGTGGTGGGCATGCTCATCGCGCGCCGGGGCTCGGCGCTGGTCAGCGACTTCGGTGGCGCGGGCAAGCTGGTGCCGGTGCTGGCCGGCGTGCTCTTCTTCGCCGGTCTCGCCTCGCTGGCCCTGCCCGGCACCGCGCCGTTCGTCTCCGAGTTCCTGGTGCTGATCGGCACGTTCACGGTGAACAAGCCGGTCGCCGTGATCGCCACGCTGGGCATCATCCTGGCGGCGGCGTACGTGCTGTGGATGGTGCAGCGCACCACGCAGGGCACCCTGAACCCGGCGCTGACCGAGATCGACGGCATGAAGCGCGACCTCAACCTGCGCGAGAAGGTCGTCGTGGCCCCCCTGATCGCGCTGATCGTGGTGCTCGGCTTCTACCCGAAGCCGGTGACGGACGTGATCAACCCCGCCATCCAGGCGACCATGCAGGACGTCGGCCGGACCGACCCGGCCCCGTCGGCAGACACCGTCCAGGAGGCGAGCCGGTGAGCGCGAGGAGTGAGCTTGCGAGCCCCGCAGTCGCGAGACGAAAGGCTGGCTCCGTGAGCGCGAAGAGTGAGCTTGCGAGCCCCGCAGTCGCGAGACGAAAGGCTGGCTCCGTGAGCGCGAGGAGTGAGCTTGCGAGCCCCGCAGTCGCGAACGAAAGGCTGGTCCTGTGACTGAGCTTGAACTGCCGCCGATCGACTACGCGGCGATCGCGCCGATCCTGATCATGCTGGGCGCGGCGGTCGTCGGGGTGCTGGTCGAGGCGTTCGTGCCCCGGCGGCTGCGGCACCCCGTACAGCTGCCGTTGGCGCTGCTGGCGGTGCTCGCGGCGCTGACCATGGTGGTGGTCAACGCCGACAAGCGGGTGATCACCATCGGGGTGATCGCCGTCGACGGGCCGACGCTGTTCCTCCAGGGCGCGATCCTCGCGCTGTCGGCGGTGGCGCTGCTGCTGCTCGGCGAGCGGGCGGTCGAGCGGGGCGGGGCGTTCGTCGCGCAGGCCGCGGTGACCGCCGACTCGCCGGAGGACCGCCGGCAGGCGGAGAACGCCGGTGGCGCGGGCGAGGTGTACCCGCTCACCACCTTCGCGATCGGCGGCATGCTGATCTTCGTGTCGGCGAACGACCTGCTGACCATGTTCATCGCGCTCGAGGTGTTCTCGTTGCCGCTCTACCTGCTCTGCGCGCTGGCCCGTCGCCGGCGGCTGCTGAGCCAGGAGGCGGCGATGAAGTACTTCCTGCTCGGTGCGTACGCCTCGGCCTTCTTCCTGTTCGGCCTGGCGCTGATCTACGGCTTCACCGCCGGCCTGGGCGACCGGGTCGCCGGGGTGGACTTCGCCACCGTGAACGCGGCCGTGGCGAACTCGACGGCCAGCCCGGTGCTGCTCTTCGCCGGTATGGCGCTGGTCGCCATCGGTCTGCTGTTCAAGGCGGCGGCCGCTCCGTTCCACGTCTGGACGCCGGACGTCTACCAGGGTGCTCCGACGCCGTTGACCGGCTTCATGGCGGCCTGCACCAAGGTCGCCGCGTTCGGTGCCCTGCTGCGGGTGTTCCACGTGGCCTTCGAGGGGGCCCGGTGGGACTTCACCCCGGTGCTGGGTGCGGTGGCGGTGCTCACCATGCTGGTCGGCGCGCTGTTCGCGGTGACGCAGACCGACATCAAGCGGTTGCTGGCGTACTCGTCCATCGCCAACGCCGGCTACCTGCTCGTCGGTGTGCTCGCACCGGGCAGCGGTGGGCTTTCCGGCACGATGTTCTACCTGGTCGCGTACGGCTTCACGGTGCTGGCCGCGTTCGCGGTGGTGACCCTGGTGCGCGACGCCGACGGTGAGGCGACCCACCTGTCCCGCTGGGCCGGGCTGGGGCGACGCTCGCCGGTCTACGCCGCCGTGTTCACCTTCGTCCTGCTGGCCTTCGCGGGCATCCCGATGACCAGCGGCTTCACCAGCAAGTTCGCGGTGTTCGGTCCGGCGCTGGACGGTGGACAGGTCTGGCTGGTCATCGCGGGCGTGCTGACCAGCATGGTGCTGGCCTTCCCGTACCTGCGGGTCGTGGTGCTGATGTGGCTCTCCGAGCCGGGTGACGCGACGCCGACGGTGGCTGTGCCCGGTGGGCTCACCTCGGCCGCCCTGGTGATCGGGGTGCTCGCCACGCTGGTACTCGGTGTGGCCCCAGCGCCGCTGCTCGACCTCGCCTCCTCGGCCGCCGACTTCGTTCGGTAACGGCTGACCTGCCGATCGAGGGCCGGACCACGCGCTGTGGGCCGGCCCTCGTCGCGTATCCCCGGTCCGGTGCAGGTCGAACGTGTGTGGCATGGTTGGAGGCGTGGTGATTAGGGGTGGCGAGGGTTCAGGTGTCACCGGCTCCGGTGGTCGCCGGAGCCGTTCCGGCGCGGCTCAGTTCGGCGCGCTCGGCCTTCACCTCGCCGATTCGCGCAGTGAGGAGTCCGTCCTCGGCGTGCTGGCGGCGGTCGAGGCGGAGTTGCTGGCGAGCATCGCCAGCGCCGACCCGTTCGTCACCGAGGCGGCCCGGCACCTGGTGGAGGCCGGCGGTAAGCGGTTCCGGCCGCTGCTGGTGGCCCTGGGCGCCCAGTTCGGCGACCCGTCCCGCGCCGAGGTCGTCTCGGCGGCCGTGGTGGTGGAGCTGACCCACCTGGCCACGCTCTACCACGACGACGTGATGGACGAGGCGTCCGTGCGCCGTGGCGCACCCAGCGCCAACTCCCGGTGGACCAACTCGGTCGCGATTCTGGTCGGCGACTACCTCTTCGCCCGGGCCGCGGACGTGGCGGCCGAGCTTGGTCCCGAGGCGGTACGCCTGCAGGCGCGTACGTTCGCCCGGCTGGTGCACGGGCAGATCGCCGAGACCATCGGCCCACGGGCCGGTGACGATCCGGTGGCGCACTACCTGCGGGTGATCGCCGAGAAGACCGGCTCCCTGATCGCCACGAGCGTGCATTTCGGGGCGCAGTTCAGCGGGGCCGCCCCGGAGCAGGTGGCGGCGCTGGCCGGGTACGGCGAGACCATCGGGGTGGCCTTCCAGCTCTCCGACGACCTGCTCGACATCGCCAGCGAGTCGACCGAGTCGGGCAAGACACCGGGCACCGACCTGCGGGAGGGCGTGCCCACCCTGCCGGTGCTCTACGCCCTCGCCGGCGACGACGCGGACGCCGCCTCCGTGCGGTTGCGGGAGATCCTGGCCACCGGGCCGCTGACTGACGACGCCCTGCACGCCGAGGCGCTCGGCCTGCTTCGCGAGAGTCCGGCGCTCAAGCGCGCCCGCGAGACCGTCCGCAGCTACGCCGAGGACGCCCGCGCCCAACTGGCACCCCTGCCCGCCGGCCCGGCCCGTCGCGCCCTCGAATCCCTCTGCGACCACATCGCCGACCGCACCAGCTGACCCATCCCCACCGACCCCACCCACCATCGGGTTGATCAAGAAGTTCTGGTCGCCGTCCGGGCGGATCCAGACGCAAACCTCTTGGTCACCGTGACGGGGGCGGGCGCGGGCGCGGGGGATCAGCGGGGGGTGGCGAGGAGTGGGGTGGCGGTGAGCATGAGGGCGGCGGCGGCCAGCATCGCGGCGGCGGCGGCCAGCCACATCGCGGGGTAGCCGGCCGCGGCGGCCAGCGGGCCCAGGGCGAGCGGGCCGACACAGCCGCCGGCGTACACCCCGGTCTGGGTGATCGAGGTGGCGGCGGCCGGTGCCTGCGGATGCAGCTGGACCACCGCGAAGTTCATCAGCCCGGGCCAGGACCAGCCGAGACCGAAGCCGAGCACCACGCCGACCACCAGCGGGCCGGGGCCGGCCGCGGCGAGCAGGCCCAGCCCCAGCGCGCCGGTCACCAGCAGACCGGCGATCACCGCGACGTGTCCGCCGGTGCGGCGGTCGGCCAACCAGCCGATTCCGATCCGGGCCGCGACGCAGACCGCGCTGCCGAGGGTCAGGGTGAGCCCGGCCATTCCCGGATTGAGACCCCGGTCCACCGAGGCGTCGACCACGAAGGTGCCCAGGGCGTTCGCCGCCCCCGCGGCCAGGGTCGCGGCCACCCCGACCAGGATCAGTCCGGGCCTCGCGCCGCCGGTCCGTCCGGTGCGCCGCCGGGCCGGCTGGGCGTCCTGTGCGGATACGGCGGGCAGCGCGGCAAGTGCCGCACCGGCCGCCGCCACGAAGGCCCAACGCCAACCGACGGTCAGCGCGAGGGTGGGTACCGCCACGCCGGCGAGCAGTGTGGAGACCGGGATGGCCGCCTGCTTGACGCCGAACGACAGGCCCTGCCGGCGGGGCGGGACGTGCCGGGCGAGCAGGGCGTTGCTGGACAGTTGGCCGAGCGCGTTCGCGGTGCCGGCGAGGGCGAGCAGACCAACGAGCACCGGATACGACCTGGCCACCACCGCCACGGCCAGCAGGGCGCCGGCGGACACCCCGATGCCGGCGCGGGCCACCACGGCCGCGCCCCACCGTTCCACGAGCGCGCCCGAGGGCACCGAGGCGAGGGCACCGACGCCGAAGTAGACCGCCACGACAAGTCCCAGGCCGGCGGGAGAGAAGCCCAACTCCTCCCGCATCTGCACGGCGAGGCCGCCGACCAGGAAGACCGGCAGGACGCAGACGATCGTGACGATGACCGCGACCGCACTGGCCCGGATGGGTCGTGCGGCGGTTGCCGAGGTATGCGCAGGGGCGATGTGGGTCATGGTGCGGCCAACCTACGCCAGCCGCATCACGGCGACGGAAAGTGAGGTGAACTTCACATCGAGTGTTCGGGAACCTTGGATCATCCACCCGATCAGGCGTTTCGCGGCGGGCCGCTTTTTCATATGGTGTAAGTCCCCGGTGGCGGAGGTGGTTGTGCGTGACCCCCTGGCGGAACCTTCGGACCTGATCCGAAGTGTCTCCCGCGCGCTTCGAGTGCTCGAGTCGGTCGGTCGTGCCCCACGGGGCCTGACGGTCAAACAGATCGCCCGTCGCTGTGAGCTGACCGTGGCCACCACGTACCACCTGGTTCGCACCCTCGCGTACGAGGGCTACGTGATCCGTCGGGAGGACGGCACGTACATCGTGGGGCTGGAGGTGGCCGACCGCTACCGCGAGCTGGTCTCCGCGTTCCGCGGCTCACCGGCGATCGGGGAGAGCCTGCGTCGGGCCGCCCTGGAGACCGGCTGGAGTCATTTTCTGGGCCGGTTCGTGGGTGGCCAGGTGGCGATCACCGCGGTGGCGGAGGGCAACCGGTCGCCGTACCTGGAGGATCTCGTTCCCGGGTTCGACGAGGGCGCCCACGCCACCGCACTCGGCAAGGCCCTGCTCGCCACGCTCACCGCCGAACAGCGCCACCGCTACCTGCGCGAGTACGGGATGCGTCCGTTCACCAGCGCCACCCTCACCACCCCTGAGGCCTTCGAGGCCGACCTGTCGGCGGGGGAGCGGCGCGGGATGCAGTTGGAGCTGGGCCAGTTCCGGCAGGGCGTGGCCTGCGCCGCCGTCCTGGTGAGCCCGGACAAGGACATGGAACGGCGGACCGTGCTCGCCTGTGCGCTGCCGGCCAGCGAGATGATGACCTCCGCCCGGGTGGTCCGGACGAAACTGCTGACCGCCGCCCGCACCATCGCCGACGGCCTGGCCGCCGACAACTGACCGTCGCCGCCCGCCGAGACGGCCCCCTCCCTGGTGGGGAGAGGGCCGTCGGATCGGCGGCCGGCGCGGTGCCGGGGCGGGGTCAGCTACCGACCGGTCCGCCGTCCAGCCGCCAGGTCACCACCACGCCCGGCTTGGCGTAATCGCCGTCGGGCCAGGTGGAGGCCGGGTTGTCGACCGTGGCACCGGTGATCTCACCCGGGTGCTGTACGGCCACGAAGACCGAGCGGTTGTCCTCGGTGATGAACGGACCGCAGGTCTCCGCACCGACCGGCACGGTCAGGAACTGCTTGAGGTGGCCGCGCTCGGGGCCTTCGGTCGCGGTGGCGAAGAGGCCGTCGTTGCTGCCCAACGCGTTGCCGTCGGTGGAGATCCAGAGGTTGCCGGTGGCGTCGAACGCCACGTTGTCCGGGCAGGAGATCGGCGAGACCTTGGTCTTGTCGTACCCGGCGAAATAGGTCGACGGGTCCGCCGGGTCGCCACAGACGATCGGCAGCGACCACGTGAACGTGTCGGAGGTGTTGTCCCCCCGGTCCTCGACCAGCTCCAGGATCTGCCCGTGCCGGTTGGCGGTACGCGGATTGGCCTCGTCCGGCGCCGGGTTGCTGCCGACCCCACGGTTGGAGTTGTTGGTCAACGCCACGTACACCTTGCCGGTGAGCAGGCTCGGCTCGACGTCCTCCGGACGGTCCATCTTGGTCGCACCGACCTTGTCCCCGGCGAACCGGGTGAAGGTCAGCACCTCGGCGGCGGTCATCCCGTCCACGTAGGAGCGGTTGCCGCTGACCAGCTTGATCCAGCGGCCCCGGCCGTTGAAAGCACCGTCGCTGGGCAGGGTGCCGGAGCCGTCGATCTCACCGGCGCTGGTCTGGTCGAGCTTGGCGACATAGAGGGTGCCCGACTCCAGCAGCGTCAGGTTGTGCTTGCGGGCGACCCAGGAGTCACCCTTCATGAACTTCTTGTCCGAGACGAACTTGTACAGGTAGTCGAAGCGCTCGTCGTCGCCCATGTACGCGACCACGTGCCCGTTGCGCGCGACGATGACGTTCGCGCCCTCGTGCTTGAACCGGCCGAGCGCGGTGTGCTTGCGCGGGCGGCTCTCCGGGTCGAACGGATCGATCTCCACGACCCAGCCGTGCCGGTTCGCCTCGTTCGGGTGCTTGGCGAGGTCGAAGCGTTCCGCGGCCCGGTCCCACTTGCGGCTGCCGCTCGGGTAGCGGGCGGTGGTGCTGATCCCGTAGCGCGCCAGCCGGGCCTTCTCGGACTCCGGCGCCGCGTCGCCGCCGACGAAGTACTGGTTGAAGTTCTCCTCACCGGAGAGCACCGTGCCCCAGGGGGTGACGCCGCCGGCGCAGTTGTTGAGCGTGCCGATGACCGTACGGCCCTTCGGGTCGGCGGCCGTCTTCACGAACGACGAGCCGGCGACCGGGCCGGTCAGCTCGAACTTGCTGCTCAGCGCGTCGACGCGACGGTTGTACGGCCGGCGGCCGGAGTCGACGACCTGCCACTGGCCGGTGCCGGCGACCCGCTCGATCTCCACCACGGACATGCCGTGTGCGGCCATCGCCACCTTCACCTGCTCGACGCTGAGCGCATCCTGGCTGGTGAAGCCCGGGAACATCAGGTCCTCGTTGGTGTACTCGTGGTTGACCACGAGCAGCGCCCGCTTGCCGCGCTTGTCCAACGGAAGCACGCCGACGAAGTCGTTGTTGTAGCCGAACTGCTTGGCCTGCGCGGCGGCGGTCTGCCGGCGCAGGTTGAACTCCGGCGCACCGGGCACCACCGGGTCACCCCAGCGGATGACGACGGCGTGGTCGTAGCCGTTCGGTACGACGAACGTGTCGAGGGTGTTCGGCGGGATCGGCTTGAAGCTCAGGGCACCGCTGCCCGGACGTCGGCCGGCCGCCGCCGGCTGACCGGCCGGCGGCACCGGGGGGACCGGGGCCGCGGCGGCGGGGGCCGCACCGGCCAGCGCGCCGGCCGCGGCGCCGCTGAAACCGAGCACCAGGGCGCCGACCGCCCCGGCGCGGACCACGCCGCGGCGGCTGACCTCGGCGTTCACCACGTCACCGAAGTACGCGTTGTCGGAGGTGTTGGGTACCGGATGGTCACAGGCGTTGCCGCAGCGGTACAGGCAGGTCATGGCGTCGCGGCTGCCGTGGCGAGGGGTGCCCAGCAGCGGGAGCAGCCGGGGACGGTCGCTCATGGGGAGGATCCTCCTGAGGGTCGGTGCACGTCGGTGCAGGTCACCGACGCGTACCCGCCGGACGCTAGGGCGGCGCGGTGAGCGTGGGTCGGCGTCGATGTGAACCAGCGATGAACTCCATCCCCGGGAATCCCAGGTTGAGCTGGGAATGAACCGTTCGGCGTGACAGCACGTATCTCTGGTCGTAACACCGCGCCCGCTCGCGCCGAGAGCGAGGAGAAGACCATCAGCGACCACGACGCCCACCTGCTGCGCGCCCTGCACGACGAGCATGCCGAGGCGCTGTACGCGCACGCGCTGCGGCTGGTCAACGGCGACCGGCAGCGCGCCGAGGACCTGGTGCAGGAGACGCTGCTGCGGGCCTGGCGGCATCCGGAGTCGCTCGACCCCCGGCGTGGTTCGGTGCGCGCCTGGCTCTTCACCACCGCCCGCAACCTGGCGATCGACGCCTGGCGGCGGCGGTCCACCCGGGTCGGCGAGATCTACACCGACGAACTTCCCGAGCCGCCGGAGGTCGTCGACGAAACCGAGCGAGCCGTCGAGGCGTGGACGGTGGCGGAGGCCCTCAACCGGCTCAGTCCCTCGCACCGCGATGTCCTGGTGGAGTGCTTCTACCAGGGACGGTCGGTCTCCGAGGCGGCGTCGCGGCTGGGGGTTCCGCCGGGCACGGTGAAGTCCCGCACCCACTACGCGCTGCGCTCCCTGCGGCTGGTACTGGCCGAGATGGGGGTGACCGGATGAACCGTTGCGAGTTCGCGTACGACGACGGGGCGTACGTGCTGGGCGCGCTCTCCCCAGCCGACCGGGTGGCCTACGAACGGCATCTCGCCGACTGCCCGGCCTGTCAGCAGTCGGTCTCCGAGATCGCCGTGCTGCCCGGCCTGCTCGGCCGGTTGGATCCGGCCAGCCTGGAACAGTTCCTCCCACCGCCGGAGAACCCCCGGGTGCCCGAGCTGCTCAACGTCGCCCGGGAGCGCCGACGTCGTGAGCGGCAGGCCGGTCGGCTGCGGTACGCGGTCATCGGGTTGGCCGCCGCCGCGTTCGCCCTGGTGGTCGGCTTCGGGGCGGCCACCATGCTGCCCGGGCAGGTGCCGACCGGGCCGGGAACCCAGGTGCGGATGGTGCAGATGCAGCCGGTCGCCGGCACGGTGCCGGTGCATGCCGAGATCGGGCTGACCGGCACCGACTGGGGCACCGAGGTGACCATGCACTGCGGCTACGACGAGCGGGCCGGGTACGGCAAGGCGAACGCCTTCCGGCTGGTGGCGCACGCCGGGGACGGCTCGCAGGAGCAGATCGGCTCCTGGCTCGCCGCCCCCGGCGACGACCTGCGGATCACCGGGGCGACCCGGTTCACCAACGCCGAGCTGGTCCGGCTGGAACTGATCCGTGCCGACGGCACTCCGGTGCTCGCCTACGAGGTCCGCTGAGCCGGAAGCTCAGCGGCGGGAGACCTCAGCGGCTGGTGGCGATCGCCGCCGTGGCGGGCACGGCGGCGTCCAGACGCAGCCGCCGGGTGTGCCGTGCCTGGCGCACGGCGTCGGCGGTGAAGACGATCAGCGCGAGCCAGACCAGGGCGAAGCCGGCCAGCCGGGCCGGCGGCATCGGCTCGTGGAAGATCAGTACGCCGCAGCCGAGCTGGAGGATCGGCGCCACGTACTGGAGCATCCCGAGGGCGGTCAGCGGCAGCCGGTTGGCGGCACCGGCGAAGAGCAGCAGCGGGATCGCGGTCAACGCCCCGGCGAGCACCAGCAGGGCCGTGTGCCCGGCCGAGACGTGGCCGAACGCGGCGTCACCGGTGGCGGCGAGCCAGCCGAGGTAGCCCAGCGCCGGCAGCGACAGCACAGCCGACTCGACGAACAGACCCTCCGCCGCGGGCAGGCCGAGGCGCTTCTTCACCAGGCTGTATCCACCGAAGGTGAACGCCAGGATGAGCGCGAGGTACGGCAGCCGACCGTAGTCGACGGTGAGCACGGCCACGGCCAGGGCACCGACGCCGAGCGCCGACCACTGCGCCGGGCGCAGCCGCTCGCGCAGCACCAGCACCCCGAGCAGGACCACCACCAGCGGGTTGATGAAGTAGCCGAGGGCGGTCTCCACCACCCGGTCGGAGTTGACGCCGTAGATGTAGGTGAACCAGTTGACCGCGATCAGCGTGGCGGCGGCACCGATCCCCGCGAGGGTCCGGGGCCGGCGCAGCAGGGACCGCAGGAAGCCGACGTTGCGCAGCGCGACGAGCAGCAGCGCGACGAAGGCGACGGACCACACCACCCGGTGGGCCAGGATCTCCAGCGGACCGGCCGGGCGGAGCAGCTTGAAGTAGAGCGGAAAGAACCCCCACAGCAGGTACGCACCGAGACCGTAGAGGTAGCCGAGGCGGAGCGACGTCACGGCTCCACCGTAAGGGGCGTACCGGGTTGTCGATCCTTGCTGGTGAGCGGACTCACGGCCTGGTCGCGCCGGTCGAGTTCCATCCAGCGGTCGGCGGGTACGGGGTCGAAGCCGACCTTCGCGTAGACCCCGTGCGCATCGTTGGTGGCCAGCAGGATCCGGCGTACGCCGAACTCGGCCAGGTGGTCGCGGACCGCGCCCGCCAGCCAGGTGCCCAGCCCGCGACCCCGCTCAGCCCGGTCGACGTAGACGTCGCAGAGGTAGCCGAAGGTGGCCCGGTCGGTGATGACCCGGGCGACGGCGACCTGCCGGCCGTCCGCCGGCCGGTACACGCCGAAGCCGAGGGAGCCGGCGAACGCCCGGGTCACCGTCTCCCGGTCCCGCCCGAGCGCCCAGTACGCGTCCCGGCTGAGCCAGCCGTGTACGAGATCCAGGTCGAGCCGGGCCGGATCGGTGCTGATCGTGTAGCCGTCGACGCGGCAGATAGTGAACACCCGGTCGAAGCTAGTGCCTCCGGATGGCCGTTTCCGCAGCCAATTCCCGCGATATGGCCGGCGCGACCGCCCTGCCGGGGTGGCCACCGTCGGGCGGTGACCACCGGCAGGGTCGGTGTCGCGGTCAGTCGCGGTCGAGGATGGCGCCGAGGATCCAGGTGACGATCCCGACGAAGAGCGCACCCAGCACCGCGGCCGGCCAGAAGCCGTCGACGTCGAAGGGCAGCCCCGCCTGATCCGCGATCCAGCCGGTGAGCAGGAACAGCAGACCGTTCACCACGAGTGCGATCAGACCGAGGGTGAGCAGGTAGAAACCGCAGCCGACGGTCTTGATGATCGGCTGGAGCACTCCGTTGACGACCCCGAAGATGACCGCGACGAGGATCAGGGTCAGGATCGTCTCGGAGATCGATTCCGTGTCGAGCGAGATGCCGGGGATGAGCAGTGTGGCCAGCCAGAAGGCCACCGCCGTGGCGCCGACCCGGATCAGTAGACCTTTCAGAAAACCCATGGCGGGCATGGTGCCACGGCGGGCGCACGGGGGGAACCCGCGAGATCATCCTGCTCGGTCGATGGCTCGGGCGTCGATGAGCTGCGTCTCGATCGGGGTGCGGGCGAGCAGTGCCCACCGCAGGGCGCGTCGGTTGACCACGGCGAGCATGTCGTGCCGGCTGCGGGTCAGCGACTCCGCCGCGTCGCCCAGCCCCAGCGCGTTGCCGGCTACGCTGGCTTCCGCCCGGCTGAGCGGCTGGAACACCGCCAGGTCAACCCGGCCCAACGCGTCCGCGTCGGCGGGGGTCAGCACGTCGCGGACCAGTAACGTGGTGTGCCAGGCGGTGCCCGGGCGGGGACCGGCCGGCGGTGCGGCGTCCAGCACCACGAGCACCGGGGCGAGCGGCGTGCCGGGCGCTCCGGTGACCGGGCGGCCCGGCGGTACCAGCGAAACAGGCCCACCCGGCACACCGGTGTCCCGGACGAATCGAGCCCAGGCGTGCGGCCGGGCCGTCTGGACGATCACGCGGGCACCGAGCGCCATCGCGCGCACGGCGACCAGTTGGGCGACGGACACCCCACCGACGATCATCAGCCGGGTGCTCTCCGGCCGGAACAGCCGGACCGTGACGGCGTCGCCGTGCCGGTTGACGCCGAGCACCAACCCGGCACCGCCGAACGGCACCTCCCGCACCAGGTCCACGGCGCCGTACCGCGCCACCCGCTTCGGATTCCCGGCACCGGTCAGCAGCGGTGTCCCGGGCCGGGCCAACGGCAGCGTTCCGGCGAGTGCGTCCAACTGCCGGCCGTCGAGCCGTTCCACCGTCACGCCCTCGGCGACCGCCGTCCGCCGCAACTGCCGGGCCGCGTCGGACAACTCGGCGGGTGTTGCCGCGGCCAGTCGCACGAGCAGCCCGCTCGCCGGCGGTCGCTCCGTCCCGGCGGGCAGTGACACCGTGATCGCGGTGGCCGGCAACGTCCACAGCCGGGGCACGAATGTGGCCGCTTGCCCGCCCGGCCAGCGGCTCAACCAGAAGGTGGTCTGCAGTAGGTCGCCGCAGCGGACCGCCTGCCAGGATTCCCGGACCGGACGTCCGTCGTGGTGGGCGAACTCGGCGAGCACCCGCCGGATCGGTTGCTCGCCCATCGGGCGCACGGCCAACGGTCGCAGCCGCCGGACGATCCGCCGCACGGTGCCCGCGAGGGCGTGCCGCAGCGTCTCCTCCGGCCAGCCGCGCGCCCGCGACACCCGCACCGCCAGCACCGCCCGTTCCCGCCCGGCCAGCTGTCCGTCGGTGAGCTGACGGTACGAGACGGCCGCCGCACCGCCGCCGGCACCGACCGCCGGTGCCGGCGTACCGGTCAGGAGAAGCTGTACGCGTACCGGCGGCCCCGGGTCGGTCTCCGCCGGGAGCAGCGACGCGGGCGACGGTAGCGGCTGCTCGCGGTCACCGAGCAGGTCGGCCGGATCGCCGATCTCCAACAGCGCCACCAGGCCGCCCGGGTCGTCCAGCACCGCGAGGGAACCGTCGCCCAGCTCGACGCGACGGATCACGGTGTCGGGGTTCACCAGATCGAGCAGCTCGGTGGGGCCGTCGTCGGGTCTGGCGGCGTGCCGCCGGGCCAGGAAGCCGACGCCGATGACCAGCCACTCGTGCAGCCACCGTCGGCGGACCCGACTCCAGGTCACGGTGAGCAGCACGGCCGCCGCGAGTGTCGTGGCGGCCGTCGCCAGATGACCCTGGCCCGCCACCACGACGATCGCCGCCGCCACCACCTGGGTGGTGACGATCTGCCCGGACCGAAGCGGGGCCGATCGCCACCGACGCCCGGGCGGTCGCCGTGGCCCGGTGGGGCGGATCCGACGGGCGGATCCGGACGACGGGTCGCCGGAGGGCTGGCGGCCGGCCGCGTCCGGACGCGTCGGGGTGAGGGTCACCGCCACGGCGCCTCCCTTCGACCGTCACCGATGGCGACATCGACGACGCCCATGGTAGTTACCGGCGACCGAGCGCGTTATCCACAGGGGAGCGAGGTGGGGTAGCAGAACCGCGACCGTGTCGCTACTCTCAGCGACGAGTTCTCGTTGGCCCATCCCGCGTCGTGCTTCCCCTCCGGCGTCGTGGGCGGTGCGTTTCCGCCGCAGGGCCAGCCACGATCGAGGAGACGAGGTGACGTCCAAGGTGTCCCAGACCCAGGCAGAGGCCGCGGTGATGCAGCAGACCGCGGCGAAGTTCGAGCAGACCGACCAGTCGTTGCAGTCGATGCTCAGTGGACTGTTGGTCCAGCTGGAGATCCTCCAGCAGGCCTGGCGAGGGGCTGGTGGCCGGTCGTTCGAGCAGGTCAAACGGAAGTGGGCGGAGGACCAGGCCGGGCTTCAGCAGGCGCTGCGGGAGACGGCGGGGGCGATCCGCACCGCCGGCACCCGGTACGACGCGTCGGACGCCGAGGCGGCTGCCCGGGTGGCGGCCACCAACCGTGGCGGCATCCAACTGCCGCTCTAGCCCACGACGCAGGGAGAAGAATCCGATGGAGCACGGTGTGCTGGTCGTCAACTTCGCCGCGCTGCAACAGGCCAGCGCGGACATTCAGCGAGCGCTGAACACGCTCGACGCGCAGCTCGGTCAGTTGGAGCGCGACGCGGCACCGCTGGTGGCCAGTTGGTCCGGCGAGGCACAGCAGGCCTACGAGCAGCGGCAGGCACGGTGGCGGAACGCCTCGCAGGACCTCCAGGCCATGTTGCGGGACATCAAGCTCGCGGTCGACGAGTCCGCGGCCGACTACCTCGACACGGAGAAGCGGAACACCGGCCTCTTCCAGTGAACCGCCGCGCACAGTCCACGGGGTGACGCCGACCGGCGTCACCCCGTGTCGTGGCCGTGGTCGGCTGGACGCCACCGTCGGCGTACCCCTCGGGGCACCACCGCCGCCGCCAGCACGACGGCGGCGACGAGCGGCAGGCCCGCGCCGGTGAGCAGCAGTGCCCGGTTCCGGGCGTCGCGTCGACGGTCCTGCTGCGCCAGCAGCGCCGGATCGGGCCGGTCGTCGGCCAGCCCGGTCACCGGTCGCGCGTGCTTCGGCACCGCCCCGGTCTCGGTCACCGCCCGGTACGGATTGAGCACCCCCGCGCCGTATCCGTCGCCGGGGGCCGGATCGGCGGTGGCGACGATCCGCCGAGCCACCTCCAGGGCGCCGAGGTCGGGGCGGTACTGGCGCAGCAGGGCGGCGGTGGCGGCGACGAAGGGTGCCGCGTAGCTGGTGCCGGCGGCACTGCGGTGACCGCCCCCGGGCGCGGCGACCAGCACGTCGAGACCGGGAGCGACGAGATCCACGTGCGTGCCGGTCTGCGAGAAGTCGGCCCGCCGCCCGTCCGCGCCGACCGCGCCGACCCCGAGCACCCCGTCGTAGGTGGCCGGGTAGGGGCGTCGTTGGCCATCGGGGGATCCGTTGCCGGCGGCAGCCACCACGACCACGTCCCGGCTGAGCGCGTACCCGACCGCGGCGCGGACCGCGGAATGGTCGGCGTAGAGCACCACGGAGAGGTTGACCACGGTGGCGCCCTGGTCGACCGCCCAGCGGATGGCCCGGCCGAGATCCCGGGGCGTCGCGGTGCGTCCCGTCCCTCGCCCGTCCACGACCTGCTGTTCACTGACCCGGATCGGCAGGATCCGGGCCTTGGGTGCGAGCCCCTGGAAGGCCGTCCCGTCGCTGGGCGCCGCGGCGATGATGCTCGCCACGCCGGTGCCGTGCCCGACACAGTCCAGGCCGCCGTCGCCGCCGGCATCGAGCAGGTCGGTCCCGGCGAGCACCCGCCCGGCGAGTTGCGGATGCGCTCGGTCCACGCCCGAGTCGACCACCGCCACGGTCACTCCGGAGCCGGTGGCCAGTCGGTCGAGCCGGTCCGGGGCGTACCGTTGCTGCGCCCAGGGGGCCGCGGAGGTCGGTCGGGCCGGAGCCGGTGGCGAAGCGCAGGCCGGCGCGGCGCGGGCCGGGGTCATCGCGACGGCCGTCATCGGGCTGGCCAGCAATACTGCGGCCAGACCCGTCCGAAGGAGGCCAGGGGGGCGCCGATCACCTCGCCGGCGCACACCGCGCGTCCGGTACATCGACTGCCTCCGTATCGTGTCGACACCGGAACGGGATGTTATCGGTTGCTGGTGAACCGGGCGGGCCACCGATGGCCTGAGATTGTGATCTTGCAATCACCTTGTAGGTTGTACCCGACACCTATGGCTGTGCCCGGGAGGAGGGGTGGCCGTGACCGACTGGGAGCCGGCCACCGGGGCCGAGGCGGCGATGCGAGACGCGCTGCACGGCAATGACCAGCAGCTTTACTTCCGGATCTTGTCCGGTGTCGAGCTGCTGCTGCCGGTCTCCGCACAGGCGGCCGCGGGGCGGACTCCGGTTGGCTGGGGCACGTGGACAACCGGCGGCCGGACGCACGTGCTGGCGTTCACCTCCGCCGAGGCGATGCGGGCCTGCCTCGGTGAGCACGCCGGGCCCAGCCGACGCACCGGATACGCGGAACTCGCCGCGAGCTGGCCGAACCACGAGTGGTGGCTGGCGGTGAACCCGGGCCTGCCCATCGAGGGCTACCTGCCCGCCTGGTACGTCTCCCAGCTGTCCCGAGGCGATGTCCGGCTACCCGGCCGTACGGTGGGTGCCCGCGCCCGGCTGGAACGTGTGGAGGCGCTGAACCGGGCCCGCGACGCCGCCTCGGCGTCATCCGCCCCGGCCACGCCGAACCCACCCGCCCCGGCAACGCCGAACCCACCCGCCCCACCGCGATCGCCGGGTCCGGTCCGACCGACACAGCTCTCCCCGGCACCACCGGTGGTGCCGGCGGCCTTCCACCTTCCCGAGGTGCCGCCAGCGACGTCGAGCACGGTCGCCCGCCCCCGCCCGGACCTCGCCGACCGGTCACCCGGCACCGCTGCCCGCCCGGCACCGGCCGACAGCAGCGGGATGGGACGTGCCGACGCCCAGCGGCCCGGTGGTCTGGGTGCTGCCCGACCCGACGGCCCCGGCACCGTGGGCGGCGCCTCGCCACGGCGGCCGGCACCGGGCCGTACGGAGGAACCGACGTCGGGCGGGCCCGGATGGCCCACCGCGCCGGACCGGTCCGGTACGTCCACCAACGGCGATCCGGCCGGCTCCCAGCCGACGGGTCAGCGATCCTTCTTCGAGCCGGCGAACGGTCGCTCGCCGCATCGCGGTGACCGCCTTGTCGACCGGGCAGCACCACCGTCCCGGTTCCGGGGCGGTCAACCGTTCCCCCGCCGGGGACCGGCGGGCGAACAGCCTTCCGACGGGCCGACCCGCGCTTTCGTGTTCAGCGAGGACGACCAGGCCACCACCCGGACCCGTCCCGTCCCGCACGAGGAGACGACCCAGCCGCTGCCACCGCCCGACGGGCCGGTTCGGCCGCTGCGGGTGAGCACCCCCGCCGGTTGGGCGGCTCCGGGTGGCGGCGATCCGACCGCCGGTGGCGGCGACCCGACCGAGGCGCTGCCCCGTCGTCAGCCGGAGGAGGAACAACCGACCTCGGCGGCCGAGCCGGTCTCCGCTCCGCCCGCGCCGCGCCGCGGCTTTACCCCGATCGTCATAGAGGGCACCATCATCGAGGCCCGGGACCTCACCCTCAGCAACGGACACGCAGGTCAGCCTGGCGGGCCAACCGGCGGTGGGGACCGGTCCGCGACCGGGGTGGGTGCGGCGTCGGTTCGTCCGGCAGCGGAGGACGCGAAGGTGGCGGGCCGACCGGATCCGACGGTCGCCGATCCCGAGCCGACGGCTGTCGATCCCCAGCGGGTGGCTGTCGATCCCGAGCCGACGGTACGCTTCCCGGCCCCCCGGCCGGAGCCGACGGTGGCGGCAGCGGAGCCGACGGAGGCGGTGCCGGCAGCACCGCCCGAGCCGACCGTCCCGGTCCAGACGGTGACGCCCGAGTCGACGGTCGCCGCCCCGACGGCCGCTCCGGCGCCACCGCGCCAGGACCAGACGGACGCCGGCGTCGCAGTGGCGGCGCCGGCCGCCCGCCCGCCCGGCCCGGCTGTGCAGAGCCCGTCGCTGTTCACGCCGGTGTCCGGGACGCCGTCCGCGGCGTCCGAGTCCTCGGCTCCGACGCCCACGTCCGGTGCGCCCATCGCGCCCACGTCCGGTGGGCCGACCGCGCCCACGTCCGGTGCGCCCACCGCGCCCGCCGGTCCGCCATTCCAACCTGCCAACGAGGTGGAGGAGGACCTGTACGGTGCCGCGGAGGCCGGCAGCACGGACACCTTCCTGTCCACATTGCTGTTGGCCCGGGTTCTTCTGCCGGTGGCGGCCGACTCCGCCCCTGGTAGCCGTCCCGGCGATCCGGGCTTCGTCTGGCCGGCCGTGCAGTTGGACGGGCAGACCTTCGTGGTGGCCTACACCTCTCCGCAGCGCCTCGCCGACCACACCGATCCGGCGGCCGAGACGGTCCAGGTCCGCTTCGTCCAGCTCATCCGGAAGTGGCCCGACCTCTCCTGGTCGTTCGCCGTCAACCCGGGCACCCCGGTGGGTGCGAAACTGCCCGGTGAGCAGATCGTCGGGCTGGCCAACTGGGCCGCCGAGCTCGGCCTCGGCGACGACGCCGAGGGTGAGCCCGAGCCGAACGTCGAGGCCCCCGCACCGGCGAGCAGCCCACGGCAGGCGGCGCCGGCGGGTGACCTGACCCGGCCGATCGTGATGCAGAAGGCGATCGCACCCAGCCAACTCGGCTACTACCTGGAACGGGGCTACGACCGGGTCTCCGGGTTCGTCCACCGGGCGAGCGAGCTGGCGCATCTCACCACCCCGGCCGCCCTCTACCAGGCGCTCGGCCTCAACCACCCCGAGTCGCCCTTCGCACCGGACGCCGAACAGATCTACGTGCTCCGTTGGCCGGCGTACCGGCCGAGCCTGTACCGCATCCCGTACGGCGGGCAGAACGAGGCGGCCATGCGGGCGATGGAGGGTTGGGTCATCGAACGGCCACCGTTCCGCGGCAACGGCTTCGCCCCCGGTGAGGGCAGCGACGTGCTGGCCGAGTTCAAGGTGGACAGTGTCCGGCTGCCGCACGGCGCTCAACTGGTCCGTATCGACGCTGCGGGCACCGAGCGACCCGTCGCCGTGCTCGACGCCGACACGCTCTCCTGGCGCGAGGTCGGTGAGCGGTGATGCGCGACGGCTATGTGGCGCGCTGGCGCGGGCGGGAGTTCCCGGCCAGCCCGGACGGCGGCGAGGTCCGGCTGTACCAGCCGGAGGCGACCGAGGGTTTCACCGAGGTATGCCCCGGCCGGCACGTCCGGGTCGTACCGGCCGGCGAGATCGAGGAACTGGTGTACGTCCGTACCACCTGCACCTGGAAGGGGCAGCCGTTCATCGTGCTGGCCAAGCACGACGGGTGGCTGCGGGTCGAGTACACCGGTGGCCGGTGGCCGGTCGCGCAGGCGATGCGGCTGGAGGCCTTCGACTTCGGTGTCTACCAGGGATGGGCCCCGGTCGGCGAGGTCACCGACGTCCGCGAGCAGCGGGTCTGAGGCCGCCGAGCGGGCTCAGGACTTCGCCCAGCGGAGGACCTCGCCGAGCACCAGTTCCGGCATCTCCAGGTGGGGAAAGTGCCCGACCTCGTCGAGCAGCCGCCACTCGTACGGCGCGCTGACGTAGCGCCCGGAGCCCTGGGCGGTACGCGGCAACGCCGCCACGTCCCGCGCCCCGTGCAGTTGCAGGGTGGGCGCGGCGAGCGGTCGCTGCATCAGCTTCACGAACCGGTAGCCGTGCAGCCGCAGTACCGACCGGAACGCCCACCGGTAGCCCTCCAGCGCGCAGAAGGCGGCCTGCGGGATCCGCATGCCCTCCCGGTAGCGCCGTGCGTAGTCGGCGAAGTCCGCGCCGGTGACCCAGCGGTGCCCGCCCCAGCGGCGCAGGATCTCCTCCACCGCGCGGCCGTTGTCGCGGGTGAGGAGGTGTTCGTACCGGGGCAGCTGGAATCGCAGCGCCGGGGTCGACGCGGCGAACTGACCGCGTGGGTCGGCGAAGATGGCGGCCCGTAGCCGCAGCGGATGCGGGGCGCCGAGCACCACCAGGCGCCGCACCAGGTTGGGGTGGAACGACGCCGCGGTCCAGGCGATCATGCCGCCGGCGCCGGTGCCGACCAGGGTGGCCGAGCGCTCGCCGAGCGCCCGGATCAGGCCGGCGACGTCGGCCGCGAGGGTGTAGCCGTCGTACCCCCGGGGTGGTTTGTCGCTGGCGCCGTAGCCCCGCAGGTCCATCGCGACGGCGCGGAAACCGGCGTCGGCGACCGCCGGCAGCATCCGGTGCCAGGCCCACCAGTGTTCGGGAAAGCCGTGCAGGAAGAGCACCATCGGCCCGGTACCGGCCTCCACGACGTGGAAGCGGCTGCCGTTGGCACCCACGAACCGGTGCGTCCACGGCCCCTCGGTGAGTACGCAGGACTCGTCGACGGCCTCGTCACGCTGCTCGGTCATGCCCGACAGCCTAGGGCCCCGATGCCGCTCGCCTGGCCGGTGCCGTCGCCGCGGTGGCCCGGCCGATCCGACACGACGGCGCCGACGGTCAACCGACCTGGCTCATCTTGAGGATGCTGACCGGGATTCCGGGGCCGCAGTCCACCTCGGCAGTCGCCGGGGCGGTGGTCACCCGGACCCAGGTGCCGGTGGCGAAGGTGCCCTTGTCGGTGCCGTGCAGCGCGTACTCCCGGCCGTCGTCGGTGACCAGGGTGTAGCAGGGCCCGCTGCCACCCCGACTGAGCCGGCCGGCCAGGACATTGGCCTTGCGTAGCTCGGTGGGATGGCTCGGTGGTGCGGTCGGCTTGCCGATCAGCGGCGGTTCGGTGGGCGACCGGGTTCCGCCGGTGCGCCCGACGGGAGGCTGCCCGGTGGCACTGTCGGCGGTGGTGTCGCCCGCCCCGGTGGGGTCGGCTGTCGCGGTGGGTCGCTGGTCGGCGGTCACGGTGCCTCCGTCCGGCTCGCCGCACCCGGCGAGGGCCAGCAGCGCGACGAGGCCGGCCGCCGAAGCTCGGGTACGGATCGTGGTGGGCACGTGGGTATGACGTGAGCGGCGACGCGACGGTTCCCCTCCGGTCGTGGCCGGTGCGGAAAGGGGTGGTGCCCCGGGCAGCTGACCTGCCCGGGGCACCACGTCGTCGGTCTGCCGGATCAGGAGAAGCGGACCTTGGTGTAGATCCCGTTCTGCTTCAACACCTTGATCTTGGTGCCGGTGGCCGGGAGCTTCACGCCGTGGTTCGGCAGCTCCGGGAACCAGTACTTCTTGGTGTCGTCGAACAGCGGCTGCGCGGCCTGCCCCCGGATGTACTGCGGCTGGCTGTTGAGGTGCAGCGTGAACGAATCCGCCTTCTTGAGACTGAACGGCGCGTCGTAGACCTGGATGCGGGCCCGCCAGGGCTGCCCGGTCAGGTTGTAGATCGGCCGCGGGTGGGCGTCGATGATCATGTTCCGGCCCTCGCCCGGGTGCGCGAACGTGTCGTTGTCCGCCCACCGGGTGTTCCAGTACGAGATCAGCAGCCCCTCCTGGTACGCGTAGTGGTCCACGTAGTCCGGCTTGGTGTTCTGGTACCCGAAGAAGTACGGGCCGGTCTTGAGGTACCTGTCGTACGAGATGTACTGCCGGGTGCCGGCGATGTAGTAGTTCGCGAAGCTCCGCGTGTACGTCGCCTCGACCACCTCGAACCCGCCGGCCAACGTCCAGCCGTCCCCGTCGGACTCCGCACCGTCGGTGAAGACGGTCTCGCCGTCGGCGGTGAGGGTGACCGCGTCACCGAAGAAGCCGCCCTCGGAGACACCGCCGTCGGTCTGGTAACGCAACCGGAACGCGACGCTGTCCCCGGCCACCTGGTCCAGCGGAATCTCGATGTCGACCCACTCGTCGTCGGAGCTGCCGTCCAGCGCGAACCGGCCGGGGGAGATCTCCTTCAACGGTTCGCCGTCGACCGTGCCGTTCTGCGACGTCCAGGTCTGCCCGCCGTCGACCGAGGTCTCGAAGAACAGGTAGTCGTAGTCCGCCTCGATGCTGTAGCGGCCCTTCATCGACAGCGTCGCCGTCGACTTACCGGTCAGGTCGAACGTGCGGGTCATGGTGCTGTTGAGGTCGTCCGCGTTGCCGGAGAAGAACTGCTTGTCACCCTCGAACGGCGCGCCGTTGTCGAAGGTGTACTCCCGCTCGGGCAGCACCACCACGGCGGCCTGGGCCTGCTTGGTGTTGTACTCCTGCGGGCCGAGGGTCAGCGTCCGCTTCTGCCCGGCCACGATCACCTCGTAGTCGAGCCAACCGAGCTGGAGCTTGTTCCAGGCGCCGAGGTCGCCGCCGCGCTCGCCGATGCCACCGTCGTGCTTGGCGCCGAGGCGGCTCTGGGCCATCAGCGTCCAGTGCTCGTTGTTGTTGTCGCCGCCGCTGATGACGTTGTAGTCGTCCGGCAGGCCGAGGTCGTGGGCGTACTCGTGGTAGAAGACGCTGCGACCGCCGTTCTCCGGCTGGATGGTGTAGTCGCCGATCCAGACGCCGGTGTCGCCGATCTGGGTACCGCCCGCCGGGAAGTTCGACGGCCCGGTGCGACCCTGGTCGGAGGCGTACGCGTACCAGCGGTGGCTCCAGATGGCGTCCTCGCCCTGGATCGGGTCGCCGTCGGCCATGTCGCCACCGGCGTGCACGATCTGGAAGTGGTCGATGTAGCCGTCCGGCTCGTTGAAGTCGCCGTCACCGTCGTGGTCGTAGCGGTCCCACTCGTCCATCGCCCGCACGTCGGCGGCGATCTCCTCGTCGATCCGCCCGGCCGCCTTCTGGTCCGCGACCCACTGGTTGGCGGCGTCGCGCACCAGCGCCCAGACGTTGTTGCAGACGATCCCCTCGCAGGGGTAGCCGCTGGAGCGGCCGTAGCGCGCCTCGTTGTACTGGACCTTCACCCAGTCGGTGACCACGCCGTCGACGCTGTACCGGCCGGAGGACTGGGCCTCGTAGTACTGCTTGACCGACTCGTCACCGGGCTCGGTGCCGAAGTAGAGCGTCCGGTAGTGGTCGGCGTCGTAGTCCGGCTGCCAGACGGTGGAGTTGTCCACCGACCGGTCCGGCTCGGGGATCTCGTTGTGCAGCGGACCGTCGAACTTCGTCGGGCCGGGGATGTCCGGGTCGGTGTCCTGGTCCGGGTAGTTCGGGTGCCGGTCGTTGCCGAACTCGGCGAGGATCACGAAGATCTGGTCGGTCTGTTCCCGGGACAGCTCGACGTACTGCTTCTCGGTGGGGCCTCGGCCGCGCTTGGTGGTCTTGGCGTTGCGACCGGCCGCACCGCCGCGGGCGGCCCGCTCACCGACCTTGACCACCGTGCTGCCGTTGATCCGTTCGGCCTTGGCTCGGCCCGAGAGCACCTCACTGAGGCCCTCCTGGCGCAGGGCGCGGCGCTTGGCCTCAAGCGGGTTCGGCAGGTCGTGTTCGGCGTGGGCGGGCTCCGCGATGGACGGGGCGGCCGCCGGGTTCTCCGGCTGTGGCGCGGCGGCGGCGGATGTGCCGACCGTCAGTCCTGTCGCCGTCAAGGAGAGCCCGAGCAGACCCACTGCGACTTTCCGCACGTGGTACCTCCGGATTGAGGGAACCGACCCGTCGGGGGTTGCGGGTCGGTGAAAGAGGCCCCCGTGAATGGGGCCAGTGGTGAACCTAGGCACTCCCGAGGCTGGTGAGAAGAGTTGTGGCCAAAATTTGTTGCACCTTTTTGTTGGTAGGCGTTTTCACTGTCACATCCCGACCCCGGTTGACGTGCGGGAACATGACGAAGGGTGGCGGTCCGATGCCGGACCGCCACCCTTCGGGCGTACGCCTGTCGTCAGTCCTCGTCGGACTTGCCGCCGCTCATGCCGGAGGCGATCAGGTCCATCACTGAGGAATCCTGCAACGTGGTCACGTCGCCCAGCGACCGGTTCTCCGCCACGTCCCGCAGCAACCGGCGCATGATCTTCCCGGACCTGGTCTTCGGCAACTCCGGCACCAGCATGATCTGCCGGGGCTTGGCGATCGGGCCGAGCGTCTTCGCCACGTGGTTGCGCAGATCGGCGATGAGCTGCTCACCGGCCTCGCCGGAGATCTCGGTGCTGCCCCGGGGGATGGCGAACGCGACGATCGCCTGCCCGGTGGTCGGGTCGGTGGCGCCGACCACGGCCGCCTCCGCCACCGACGGGTGCGACACCAGCGCCGACTCCACCTCGGTGGTGGAGATGTTGTGCCCCGACACCAGCATCACGTCGTCGACCCGGCCGAGCAGCCAGACGTGCCCGTCGTCGTCCTTCTTCGCGCCGTCACCGGCGAAGTAGATCCACGGGCCGTCGCCACCGGCACCCGCGCCGAACCGCGACCAGTACGTCTCGATGAACCGGTTGTCGTCTCCCCAGATGGTGCGCAGCATCGACGGCCACGGCTCCCGCAGCACGAGGTAACCGCCACCGCCATTGGGCACCGACTGACCCTGGTCGTCCACCACGTCCGCGACGATGCCCGGCAGCGGAGTCATCGCCGAGCCCGGCTTGGCGGCGGTCACCCCGGGCAGCGGTGAGATCATCATGCTGCCGGTCTCGGTCTGCCACCAGGTGTCCACGATGGGCAGCTCGCCCCGCCCCACGTGCTGCCTGTACCACATCCAGGCCTCGGGGTTGATCGGCTCGCCGACACTACCGAGCAGCCGCAGCGAGGAGAGGTCGTACTCGGCCGGAATCTCCTCGCCCCACTTCATCATGGTGCGGATCAACGTCGGTGCCGTGTAGAGGATGGTCACCCCGTACCGGTCGACGATCTCCCAGAAGCGGCCCTTGTGCGGGGTGTCCGGGGTCCCCTCGTACATCACCTGGGTCACCCCGTTGGCGAGCGGGCCGTAGACGATGTAGGAGTGACCGGTCACCCAGCCGATGTCCGCCGTGCACCAGTAGACGTCGGAGTCCGGCTTCAGGTCGAAGACCGCGTACGAGGTGTACGCCGCCTGGGTCAGGTAGCCGCCGGTGGTGTGCAGGATGCCCTTCGGGCGGGCGGTGGTGCCGCTGGTGTAGAGGATGAACAACGGGTGCTCGGAGTCGAACGGCTGCGCGGTGTGCTCGGCCGACGCCTGCTCCACCGTCTCGTGCCACCAGTGGTCCCGGCCGGACCAGCCGACCTCCTCGCCGGTGCGCCGGACCACCAGGACGTGCTCGACCGACGGGCAGTTCGCCACCGCCTCGTCGACGGTCGGCTTGAGCGCGGACGGCTTGCCGCGCCGGTACCCGCCGTCGGCGGTGATGACGACCTTCGCCGAGGCGTCCTGGATCCGGTTGGTGAGCGCGTCGGCGGAGAAGCCGCCGAAGACCACACTGTGCGTGGCGCCGATCCGGGCACAGGCCAGCATCGCGACCGCGGCCTCCGGGATCATCGGCAGGTAGATCGCCACCCGGTCACCGGCGGTCACCCCGAGGTCGGTGAGCGCGTTCGCCGCCTGGCAGGTCATCCGGTGCAGGTCGGCGTAGGTGATGGTGCGGCTGTCGCCGGGCTCGCCCTCCCAGTGGATCGCCACCTTGTCGCCCCGGCCAGCCTCCACGTGCCGGTCGAGACAGTTGTAGGCCACGTTCAACTGCCCGCCGACGAACCACTTCGCGAACGGCGGCCGGGACCAGTCCAGCACCTCGTCCCACTGCCTGGTCCACGCCAGCCGGGACGCCTGGCGCTCCCAGAAGGCGAGCCGGTCGGCCGCCGCCTCGGCGTACGCGTCCGCGGTGACGTTGGCGTCGGCGGCGAGTTCGGCCGGCGGCGGGAACTGGCGCGTCTCGTTCAGCAGATTGGCCAATGCCTCGCTCATGCCGGCACTCCGCTTCGCTCCGTGCCAGCATGAGGCACCAGCGCGCCGCGTTGATGATTCGCTCGCTGACGCTCGCTCATGCGGTGACTCCTCGTCGTTCGGGTGACCTGGGTCTCTCCCGGGCAGGTTAGTCGCGGCGGCCGAGCGAGGCGACCGATCCCCGACGCGCCCGTCGCTCAACGGCCCCTCCGACGCGCCGAGGTGCAGGGCAGGTCGACTCCTCACGGCCGGCACGGGGTGGCGGGGATCGCGTTGCCGGTGACTCGCGCCCGGGGCGACAGGCATCGTCGCTAACGTGTCGGGGTGACCGCCGATCCGCTCGCGCCGCTGCTCGACCTCGCCGACATCGCCGCCGCCGTGGAGCGGGCCCGCGACCGGTTCGACCAGGCACTGGGCCACCGGGCGCTGCGGCGCCACGGCGGCCAGGTCGCCGCCGAGGTGAGCCTGCGCTCCGCGGTGGCCAGCGCCGGGCTGGAGGGCCACCACCACGAGCGGGAGACGGTACGCGCCGGCACCGTCACCGAACCGGTGCTCCAGGGTGCGCTGCGGGTGGCCGGCGCCCTGCCCGGGCTCAGTGAACTCTGGCCGAAGGCCCCCCGGCAGGTGCTGGCGAAGCTGCACGTGCTCGCCGCCCGCGAGGTGGTCGCCGAGACCGCGCTGGGCCGCCCGGTCGACGATCCGGTGGTGGCCGCCCGGCTCGACGCCCTGGCCGCCCTGGTGGCCGGCGGCACCCGGGTCACTCCGCTCGTGCTGGCCGCGGTCGTACACGGTGAACTGCTCAACCTGCGCCCGTTCGCCGGTCCGTCGGGCGTGGTCGCCCGGGGCGCGGCCCGTCTCGTGCTGCTCTCCACCGGATTCGACCCACGCGGCCTGCTCGCTGTCGATGTCGGGCACCGGGAACGCGAACCGGAGTACGTGGGCGCGGCCGGTGCCTTCGCCACCGGCACCCCGGACGGACTGCGATCCTGGCTCCGTCACTACATGTCGGCCGTCGAGGTGGGCGCCGACCAGCTCACCGCGATCGGCGACGAGATCCTGGCCTCCTGAGCGCGTACCGCCGATCCGTCCGCTGGTGGTGCCGCTGACCGTGCCTGCCGGGGTGCGGCCTCCTGGCTTCGGCGTCGCCTGCCGGGGTGCGGCCTCCTGGCTTCGGCGTCGGTAGGGGAGCCCGAGGGTGCGCGGTCAGGCCGGCGAGGCGGAGGCGCGGGTGCGGCGATGCCGGCCGTACCAGGCGATGCCGATGGCCACCCCGACACCGACGCCGAGCGCCGCCGCGGCGACCGGCACGGCGGGCCGCTCGCGCAGTCGCCGGCCCAGCGGCACCGGGTGCCGGAACTCGAGCACCGGCCAGGCGTTCTCGACGGCCAGCCGGCGCAGCTGCCGGTCCGGGTTGACCACCGACGGATGCCCCACGCACTCCAGCAAGGGGCGATCACTGTACGAGTCGGAGTAGGCGTACGAGTCGGCCAGGTCGTAGTCCCGGGCGGTGGCGAGTTCGCTGACCGCCTCGACCTTGCTGGGCCCGGCGGCGTAGAACTCGACCTCGCCGCTGTACCGGCCGTCGACCACGCCCATCCGGGTGGCGATCACGTCGGTCACCCCGAGCAGCGCGCCGATGGGGCGCACCATCTCCTCGCCCGAGGCGGAAACCAGCACCACGTCCCGGCCGGCGGCCTGATGCTCCTCGATCAGCGCGGCGGCCTCCGCGTACACGTAAGGGTTGATGAGTTCGTGCAGCGTCTCCGCGACGATCTGACGGACCTGCTCCACCGGCCACCCCTTGCACAGGGTGGCGAGATAGTCACGGGTCCGGGCCATGGTCTGCTCGTCGGTGCCGCCCAGCCGGAACATCAGCTGCGCGTACGCCGACTTGACCACGTCACGCCGAGTGATCAGGCCGTCCCGGTAGAACGGCCTGCCGAACGCCAAGGCGCTCGACTTGGCGATGACGGTCTTGTCCAGATCGAAGAAAGCGGCACTTCGGCCCACGGCGCGAAAGTCTAGCCCGATGGTCTATCGTCGGCGGGTGCCCGGGGGCTGAAGAGCGCTCGGACCTGCGGGCCGACCCCCACCCGCCTGCGAACAGTGACCGTGGTCACACCCAGCGAACAGGATTTCGCAGGGAGTGGACGCTACACCACTCGACGTACACAGGTCCGCTCAGGCAGACTTGGTTACAGCACAGGCATTCATATCTCGTACAACCGGCAGACTCTCGGCGGTTGCACCCCCCGTGACCGCTGAGCGGGTTCGGCTCGACCCCCCCGGAGCCGAACCTCCGACGACCCCCGTCTCCCCCCGACGGGGGTCGTCCCTTTCCCTCCCGTCGCGGCCCAGGTAAAGCCGTGTCTGTCGAGTGGCATACCCTCGCGAAGCTGTCGCACGGGGAGGTGCCATGAGCAGAACGATTGGCCATCACGCCGCCGGTGCCTTTGTCGCCTGGTTGGTGTTCGTGGCGCAGACGCCCGTCATCTATGCCGGACTGCTCGTCTACGCGGCCAGCACCACTGGGGATCTGGGCGGGCCGCTCGCCGGGCCGGTACTGTGCGCTTCGATGGCGTGTCTGGGCATCGCCCTGGTGCCGCTGCTGTTCGTGCCGGCGGGCTGGACCGGTGAGATCGCCTCGATAGGCGGACGGCTGTCCGTGAAGTTGCTTGTCTCGTTCGCCGTCGCCGCAGTGCTGGCGATGCTCTACATGGCCGGCATCGCGGTACTTACCGACAAGCCGACGGTTGCCGGCACGTTGCTGGCGTGCGGGGGCGGCGCGGGTGCTGTGCTTGGTCCTACTGCGGCCTATGTCCTGGTCGCCCAGCGCAGGCTGAAGACGGTTCGGTCTAGCCCAGCGTCACCGCAGTAGCCCGGACTGGTTCCGTCAACGCGGGTGGTAGACGACCGCGCGGCTCACACCCCAGACCGGGCGGACCGAGGCGGCGATACGGCCACGGTCATCGAGGTCGACGACCTCGCCCGCCGTACTGATCCCGGCGAGGCTGAGGTCGTGCAGCACGCCGCGCCGCCACAGCGCCGGGCGTTCGCTTCCGTCGGTGGCCTGGGAACTGGCCAGGATCTCGCCACGGTTGTTGATTGCCCGCAGCCGGGTGAAGCTGCCGCCGAGGGTACCGACGTCCAGGGCGCGTCCGTGTCGCCAGAGGATGCCGCGTTCGGACTGCTCCGCCGAGAACTGCCAGCCAATGATCCAGCCACGGTCGTTGAGGGCGTACGTGTTGCTGCGGTTGAAGGGGCCAGCGCCGAGGTCGGTGACCCGGCCACGGTGCCACCGGGCGGCGTGGAAGCCGGTTGGCACGGACACCCCGCCGGCGACCTGGCCGCGCTCGTTGATGTCGGACACGTCGTCGAGAGGCAATGGCCGGGGACGGCGGTTCGTCCACAGGACAGGGCCGGCGTCGGTGTGGCCCACGACCTGGCCGCGGTCGTTGATCGCCACGGGCCGGCCGGACTGGCCGCCCAGCGGCCGCAGCACGCCGCGATGCCAGACGTACGCGCCGGAGCCGTCGTCGCGGACGCCGACGACCTGACCCCGGTCGTTGACGTCGGTCGGGCTGAAGTCGCCGAGATTGATCATCCGGCCGTTGCGCCAGAGGAATCCGCGGTAGACGCCGTCCGCGCCCTGGGCCCGGCCGACCACGTCACCGCGGTCGTTCATGGCGGTGGCGTAGCTGCTGTCGCCGCCGAGTGTGCCGAGGTCCACCGCGCGGTAGTCGGTGCGGGCTGGGGACACGGCGGCTGTAGGTGCGGCGGTCAGGGCGGCCGTGAGCAGTGCTGTGGCGAGGATGGATGGCATGGGACGGCTCCCTCCGGAGCGTGGCCGGCGAAAGGTGCGCCAAGCGTAGGCGCGTCCCGCCGCTCCGCCATGGTGCTGTCACCCAGCGGACAGCCTCACCGGGCGCTACGCATGGCAGTCGGTCGCACCAGGGTCACCTGATCACGGCTCGGCCGGAGGTACGCGTCGGTTCGAAGCAGACCAGGGCGCGACCACGCCGGTCGGTCACCACCCAGGGATGACCGACGTACGTGTGCTGCCGGTACGACTCATCCGGGTGCAGCACGGCGTACTGCCTCCGGTGCCCGCGGTGGTCCAGCCAGTACACGATCACCGATCGTGAGCGGAGGTTGACGAACTCGATGCTCGTCTCGCTGCCGCCGCTGACCGAGCGCAGACCATGTTCCCGCCACGCCGGTAGCGGGGTCAGCTGCGCCGGCTCGGGCGGTCGGGTGGTCGGTGGCGGGCCTGCCGACCGGCTCGGCGTGGGGGTCGGTCGGGCACTCGGCCTGGGCGGCACGGTCGGTGAGGCAGGACGGGTGGCCGACGGGACCGGTGTCGCCCGCCGGCTGAGTTGCGGCCGGGAGGAGGAGACCCCGCCGACGGACGACGAGGCTGCCGGTGCGGATGGCGACAGCGCATCGGCGGAGGCGACACCCTCCAGACTGGATCCCGGGCCGCCTGGCTGCGGTGGGATCCAGTCCGACGGCACGTCCGGCGCCGCGACGGTCGGGGGTTCGGCCGCCGGCCAGAGCGTGGTGACCAGGAGACCGAGCACGGCGGCGGCGAGGCCAGCGAGCATCAGCCGGTGCGACATTCGGCCGGAAGCGCGGCGGGCGGGTTCGAAGGCGACGGTCGGTTCGCGTACGGGCGGGGGTTCGGTGACCGGTCGGCCGTCGCCTGCGACCGGTGCCGGCGGCAGTGCGCGCGGAACCGGACGCGCCGACAGTTGCCTGGCGCGGGAACGCGGGTCGAACAGCCAGGGGCCGACCCGCAGCCTCGGCTCGACACGGGGCTGTTCGTGATCTGGCGACTGAGTCATGACCTCGATCCGGCGAGCAATGCCGTTCGGCCGACGGCACAGGACGTCGATTATGCGTGGTGCGCGTCACGTCCCGCCATGGGTGGTGCGGGTCGAGACAGGTGCGATGGCGGCCCGTCCGTATAACAGATCAACGCCGTTGTGGGCGTTGT
Source organism: Verrucosispora sp. WMMC514 (assembly GCF_027497295.1). Lineage (NCBI taxonomy): Bacteria > Bacillati > Actinomycetota > Actinomycetes > Micromonosporales > Micromonosporaceae > Micromonospora > Verrucosispora sp. WMMC514. The sequence continues at coordinate 3,020,118 of NZ_CP114906.1, forward strand.
CCACAGAACGCTTCGTTGTCCACAGGACCGCCGTCCGGGGCGGCAGCCGGGGTGGCCGTGGCGGCAGGGTTCGACCCAGTGAACCCGCGCCGACCGCCTGGAGGCCGCGATGCCATCCCGTACCTCCGTCCCGCCGGACCGGCGCCTGCCGCTGGTCGTCACCTCGGACGGTGACCTGCTCGACGACCTGCTTCGGCTCGCTGCCGCGGGCGGCGTCGAGGTGGAGGTCGCCGCCGATCCGGCGGCCGCCCGCACCCGCTGGCGGCCGTCCCCGTTGGTCCTCGTCGGCAGCGACCAGGCACAGCCCTGCCTGCGGGCGCGGCTACCCCGACGAAGCCGACTCGTCCTGGTGGGACGGTCCGGCGACGTCGAGTCCGGCTGGCAGGTGGCCGAGCTGCTCGGCGCAGAACACGTCGCCGTGTTGCCGGCGGCCGAGCCGTGGCTGGTGGACCGGTTCGCCGACTGCGTCAGCGACGGCGGGGCCCCGGCGCACGCCCGGATGGTCGCGGTGGTCGGTGGTCGGGGTGGCGCCGGTGCCAGCATCCTCGCCGGTGGACTCGCCGTCACCGCCGCCCGGGCACGGCTGCGTACCCTCCTGCTCGACGCCGATCCGCTCGGCGGTGGCCTGGATCTCGTGCTCGGCTGGGAGCAGCTGGAAGGGCTGCGCTGGCCGGCGCTGACCGGTGCCGACGGACGGGTCGACGCACCGGCCCTGGTCCGCGCGTTGCCCAGCCGGGGCGATCTGGTGGTGCTCTCCTGGGACCGTGGCGACCTGATCGCGGTGCCGGCCGAGGCGGTGGCCGCCACCCTGGACGCCGCCCGGCGGAGCCGGGACCTCGTGGTGGTCGACCTGCCCCGGCAACTCGACGACGCCGCGGTGACTGCGCTTCAGGCCACCGACCGCGCGTTCGTGGTCGTACCCGCCGAACTGCGGGCGACCGCTGCCGCGGCCCGGGTGGTCACGGCGGTCGCCCCGCACTGTCGTGACCTGTCGGTCATCGTCCGGGGGCCCGCTCCCGGCCGGCTGCGGGCAACCGAGGTGGCCAGAGCACTCGGCCTGCCGCTGGCCGGCTCGCTACGGCCCGAACCGGGGCTGTGCCGTGGGCTGGAGCGGGGTGAAGCCCCGGCGGCCGGTGGGCGCGGCCCGCTGGCCGAGCTCTGCCAGCGGATCGTCACCGAACTCACCGGACAGCCTGCGGCGGGTGCGGCATGACCGGGGAGAACCTCGCGGCCCGGGTACGGCAGCGGATCGCCGCGACGACCGCGCCGGTGACCCCGGCCGCGATCGTCTCCGCGGTACGCGCCGAGCCCGACGCCGCCGTGCTCGGTGACAACGCCCTGCTGCGGATCGCCGACCGGGTCCGTGACGACCTGGTGGGCGCGGGCCCGCTCGCCGTGCTGCTGGCCGACCCCGAGGTGACCGACGTACTGGTCAACGGGGCGCGGGTGTGGGTCGACCGGGGGCAGGGTCTGCACCAGGTACCGGTGCCGGTGGGCACGCCCGACGACGTCCGTCGACTCGCGCAGCGGCTCGCGGCCGGAGCCGGTCGTCGGCTGGACGACGGTTATCCGTGCGTCGACGCCCGGCTGGCCGACGGTACGCGGCTGCACGCGGTGCTACCGCCGGTGGCGACCGACGGGCCCTACCTGTCGCTGCGTACCTTCCGGCAGCGGCCGTTCACCCTCGACGAACTCGTGACCCAGGGCGCGGTGGCCCGGCCGGTGGCGCCGGTGCTCGCCGCCGTGGTGGCGGCCCGGCTCGCCTATCTGGTGATCGGCGGCACCGGCTCCGGCAAGACGACCCTGTTGAACACGTTGCTCGGTCTGGTGCCGACGACCGAGCGGATCGTGCTGGTCGAGGACGCCGCCGAGTTGCGACCGGTGCACCCGCACGTGGTGGGCCTGCAGACACGAACGGCCAACGTGGAGGGCTCGGGTGCCGTCGGCCTGAGCGAGCTGGTCCGGCAGGCGCTGCGGATGCGACCGGACCGGCTGGTGGTCGGCGAGTGCCGGGGCGCGGAGGTGGTCGACCTGCTGGCCGCCCTGAACACCGGTCACGAGGGCGGGGCGGGGACGCTGCACGCCAACACTCCGTCGGACGTACCGGCCCGGTTGGAGGCGCTCGGGCTGCTCGGCGGGTTGCCCCGTCCGGCGCTGCACGCCCAGGTGGCGGCGGCGCTTCAGGTGGTGTTCCAGATTCGCCGTACCCCGCAGGGCCGCATGCTGGACTCCATCTGCCTGCTGTTGCCGGAAGGACCCGAGCGGCTGGTCACCGCGGTCCCCGCGTGGATTCGTGGTCGGGGGATCGGGCTGGCGGCCCGGGCGCTCGGCACGCTGATCCGCAACCGCGACGTGCCGGTGCCGCCGATTCTGTGCGAGCCCTGGCCCGCGTCGGCGGTGTCGTCATGAGTGGCGCGTGGTGGTGGGCGATGTCGGTGTTGCCGGTCCTTGTCGCCCTGACCCACCGGATGCGCGGGCGACGTGCCCTGTCCGGGTCCGGGGACGGCGGGAAGGCGGCCGACGATCCGCTGGTCGCGTGGATCGTCGCCCTGCGTGAGGCGGGTGGTCACCGGGACGGCGAGAGCCTGCGTGGCCGGGGTTGGCGCAGCCCGGAGCCGACCGGTGTCGGGTGGCCGGCGACAACGGAGGCGGCGCCTGCGTGGCGTGCAGCTCAGCCGTCGAGGCCAGCGGGGTCCCCGATCGGCTGGCCCAGGTCAGGGCCGCCAACAGTACCGACCCCCTCCCGTCCGCCGGGGCCGCGCGGAAGTCGGCGGCCGGGGCGGCCCGGTGGTGTAGCCGGTGCTGTCGTACCGGGAGGGGCATCCGCCGTCGCGGAGCGGACGGCACGGGGAACCGGCATACGGCTGTCGGACGAGGATCAGACCGCCAGCGGCGACATCGACCACCGTCACCAGACCGGCCACCACGATCAGACCGGCCACCACGATCAGACCGGCCATCGGGTACCGGCCGACCTGCGAATACCGCTCGAGCATCGCGCGCAGACCGATCAGCGGGCACCTCGGGCGACGCGACCGGCGGCGTCAGTGGCGACACCGCGGCTAGTTCTGGTGCTGACCTGCCTGTTCGGCGCGGGGATCGGTCAGTTGCTGGCCGGTCCGGTGGCGGCGGTGGCCCTGGCCGGCTACGGCGTACTGGGTGTGCGGGCGATGCGCCGCCGGGTGACCCAGGGCCGGGCCGTCCGCGACCGCCGGGAGCGGCTGGATCAGTTGTGCGCCCTGGCCGGGGACCTGCGGGTGGGTCTGCCGGTGCCGGTGGCCGCGCAGGTGCTGACGAACTCGCTGTCGGGCATCACGCCGGCGGCCCACCCGGTCGCGCCGGGTGAGACCGTCGCCGACGACTGCCGGCCCGTCGGGTCCGAGCAGCTACCGCGTCCGGCCATGCCCGGTCCCGCCGAGGATCGGCTCGGGCGACTGGCCGGGGCCGCGGTACGGCTGGCCGAGCGTACGGGGGCGCCCCTGGCCGATCTGGTGGAGCGGATCGAGGCCGACGCCCGGTCGACGGACCGAGGGCTGGCGGCGGCCACGGCCCAGGCGTCGGGTGCCCGGGCGACCGCCTGGTTGCTGGCCGCCCTGCCGCTGGGCGGGATCGGCCTCGGCTACGGCATCGGGGTGGATCCCCTCCAGGTGCTGCTGCACACTCCGGTCGGTGGTGCGTGCGCGGTCGCCGCCGTGGGCCTTCAGGTGATCGGCTTGCTCTGGGCGGAGCGACTCTCGGCCACCTCCGCCGGGAGCAGCTGATGTCCGGGACGCAGCTGGTCGCCGGCGGTCTGGCCGGCGTCGTACTGGTCGCTGGGCTCGCGGTCGGCCGGTACCGGCCCCGACGCCGGCTGCGTCGGCTGTCCGGACAGTCGAGGTCCGGCCGGGTGGGTCAGCGGTTCCGGCGGTCGTTGCCCGGGTGGACGACGTCCCGCGGAGGGAGACCGGCCGCCCAGCGCGACGGGTCACCTGACGAAGCCTCGGCACCGGCCTCGACGACCCCGTCGCGGGATACGAATCGGTGGGGACTGGACGTCGTCCGGCTGGCCGCCGGGCTGTCCGGCCTGGCGGCGGCGGTGCTGATCGAGGGCTGGGCCGGACCGGTGGCGGCGCTGCCCACGGCGGTGCTGCTCGACCGGCTGCTCCGCCGGATCGAGCCGCCGACCGTGCGTCGTCGCCGGCTGCGTGCCACCGCCGACCTACCGCTCGCCGCTGACCTGCTGGCGGCGGCGCTGCGGGCAGGGGCACCCGTGGAACGCTCGCTGCTCGCCGTGGCCGACGCGCTGGGCGGGCCGCTGGGCCGACAACTCGCCCGGGTCGGCCGGACGCTGCAACTCGGCGGTGGGCCCCACGAGGCGTGGGCACATCTGGCGGAGGTGCCGGGCGCGCACCGGGTGGCCACCGCCGCGATCCGCTCGGCGAGCAGTGGCGCCGCCCTGGCCGGGGCGCTCACCCGGCTCGCCGACGACCTGCGAGCTGATCGCGCCGTCGCGCTCGAGGCGGCTGCGCGCCGTGCCGGCGTGCTGATCGTGCTGCCGCTGGGCCTGTGCTTTCTGCCGGCCTTCATTCTCGCCGGTCTGGTGCCGGTGATCGTCGCTGTCCTCGGCGACGTGCTGTGAAACCCAACGAGAAAGGACGAACACGTGCGCAGAATCCTCGCCCGCCTTCGCGGGGACGCCGGAATGAACACCGCGGAGTACGCGGTCGGAACGCTCGCCGCGGTGGCCTTCGGCGGCGTCCTGCTCAAGGTGCTGACCTCCGACGGTGTGCAGTCCGCGTTGACGGCCGTCATCGACCGGGCCCTGAAGTGACCCGGCGCCGGCCGGCCGGCCACGACCGGGGATCGTTCACGGCCGAGATGGCGGCCGGCCTGCCGGCGCTGGTGCTGCTCCTGCTCACCGGGCTGACCACGATCAACGCGGTGAGCACCAAGGCGGCGTGCCTGGACGCGGCCCGGGAGGCGGCGCTCGCCGCCTCCCGGGGTGAGCCGGGCGCCACCGCCGGCCGCCGGCAGGCCCCGGCCGGTGCCGAGGTGGTCGTCGTCTCGGACGGCGACCTCGTCCGGGTGACGGTCCGCGCCTCCGTCCGCGCCCTCGGCGCCGACCTGCCCGCGATCAGCGTCGTGGCCACGGCGGTCGCGGCGGTCGAACCGGGTGCGCCGGAGCCACACCCGTGAGCGCCGTCGCAGCTCGCCCGGCCGCCGCCCCCCAGGGACGCGGCCTGCGTTCCCGTGGACCGTGTGCCGGGTGGAAGCTACCGCTCGGCAGGAAGCCGGGCGGGCCGGCCCGGCGGGGAAGTCCGGGCGCGGGGGCGCTGAGTGGTTTCGGCCGTTGGTGCGGCCGGTTCGCGCCACGGACCGGTCTGCCGGCCCGCCGGCCACCGGCTACCTTGCCGCCCAGTCCATCGCCCCGCTGGTGGTGGCCGGCGGCCCGGGGTGGTGAGCGGGGTGGAGCCACGATCTGCCTGCTGGGGGTGGGGTTGTTGTTCGTCGTGGCGGGCCTGTTCGGTGCGGGGGTGGGAGCCGCCCGGGTGGCGCGTCAGCAGGCGCTGGTGGCCGCCGATCTCGGTGCCCTCGCGGGTGCGGCACGGGTCCTTCAGGACGCGCCGGTGGCGTGCGCCCGGGCGGCGGAGCTGGTCGCCGCGAACGCTGCCCGGCTGGTGTGGTGCCGGATCGACGGGCTGGACGTGCTGGTCACCACGGAGGTGATGGTGAGCCCGTTGCCGGGAATGACCCGGACTGCCAGGGCCACCAGCCGGGCCGGCCCGCTGCGCGGCTGACCGGGTACCGGCCGCGAGCGGTTGGGGCGGTGGTGGGCCGGCCCGCTCGGCGTGGTGGTCGAGCGGGCCGGCCCGGGGCCAGATGGATCGCCGAGGTCAGGATCGGCGTCAGCGGCCCTGCAGGGCGTCGAGGGCGACGGCCATGGCGATCACCAGGCGACGGTCGATCTGCGGGTTCTGGATCTCGACGACGTACCGGTCGCGCAGACCCCACTTCTTGACCACCGAGAAGACGGGCTGCCCGTCCGCGACGAAGTCGAAGTGGTACGGCAGCCAGGACAGCGACTCGACGAAACGGCGCAGCAGTGCCACCGGCATGCTGCGCTCCTGGCCGGTGACGTTGGGCAGACCGCCCTGCTCGACGTGCCAGGTCGAGCGGAGCAGGGACTGCGCGAAGTCCTTCCGGAACAGGCCGATCGGGTTGCCGGCGTGGTCGGTGACGTCGTACGTGGCACCGAGGTCCAGGCGCTGGCGTGCCTTGAAGCCGAGCAGCGGCTGCTGCTTGGACTCGTCGGTGTAGATCGTCACCTGCTCCTTGAAGGCGAGCCGCTTCTGCTGGGCGAACGCCAGCAGCCCGCCCTCGGAACCGTCCGGCGCGACGCTGTGCACCTCGTACTGGTTGACCATGAACCGCACCCGCTGACGGATGTGGAACTGCTGCTGGGCCTGCAAGCTGTCGAGCTGCATGAGAACTCCTCGATTGTGGTGCGCCGGAGTGTCGCACAGTCGGACAACGGCTGCGTGCAGGGTCCGCCGGTCAGCGGACGCCGTCCACGCCCGACCGGTGCGTCATGGTGGTCAACAGCAGATGGATGGTGCGCAGACGTTCGTTGATCTGATCCAGCCGTTCGGCCTGGGCCAGGGTGGCGAGCGCGGTCCCCAGCGCGATCTGCTGGTTGACGTCGAGCTTCTCCTGATCGATGGTGTAGAGCAGGTCGACGGTCTCGGCGATGGTGTCGGCCACGGCCTCTCCTCCATGCTGGCACTGACGGTGAACGGCAAGCACAACGCTCTATGGAAGCGCTCCCACCATCATTGCCCGGCGGCCCCGGTTTTTATACCCGGCCGGTCACTGCGGCAGATTGGTGAGCACCACGTCGAGCACCCGGATCGCGTCCGGCTTGGACAGCGGATTGTTGCCGTTGCCGCACTTGGGTGACTGCACGCAGGACGGGCAGCCGGTCTCGCAGCCGCACTCCGCGATCGCGTCGCGGGTGGCCCGGAGCCAGGACGCGGCCATGCCGTACGCCCGCTCCGCGAAGCCCGCACCCCCCGAATGGCCGTCGTAGACGAAGACGGTCGGGGCCTCGGTGTCCGGATGCACCGCCGTGGATAGCCCGCCGATGTCCCACCGGTCACAGGTGGCGATCAGCGGCAGCAGCCCGATGGCGGCATGTTCGGCCGCGTGCAGCGCTCCCGGCACGTCGGCCGGCGGCACCCCCGCGTCGATCAGCGACCCGGGGGAGAGGGTGAACCAGACCGCGACGGTACGCAGCTCGCGCGCCGGCAGGTCCAACGGGCGGGTGTCGATCACTTCGCCGGTGGCGATCCGTCGCCGCTGGTAGGAGACCACCTGACTGGTCACGTCCACCTCGCCGAGGAAGAGCCCGACCGGGCCGGCGTCCACGTAGGAACGCACCGAGACCACCGACAGTGACGTGACGTCGCGGGCGTGCGTGGACCAGTCCGGCTCCTCCGGGTGCACCAGCGCGCACCCGTCGTCGAGGTCGAGCGAGTCGACCACGTACGACGCGCCCTGGTGCAGGTAGACCGCGCCGGGGTGCAGCAGGAAGTGCGCTGAGCCGCCGTCGACCGTACCGAGCAGCCGGCCGGTCGCCGCCTCCACCACGCAGACCGGGGCGCCACCGTCGCCGCGCAGATCCACCTCGGGCCGTTCCCGATGCCGCCAGTACCAGCCGGTCGGCCGTTGGCGCAGCGCGCCCGCCTCGACCAGCGCCGCCACGGCCTCCTTGGTGCCGTCGCCGAAAAGCTCCAGGTCGGCCGCGGTCAACGGGGCCTCCGCCGCCGCGCAGGCCAGCTGCGGACCGAGCACGTACGCGTTGGCCGGGTCGAGCACCGTCGCCTCCACCGGTGCCCCGAAGACCGCCTCCGGATGGTGCACCAGGTAGGTGTCCAGCGGGTCGTCCCGGGCCACCAGCACCGCGAGGGCCTCCTGGCCGGAGCGCCCGGCCCGGCCCGCCTGCTGCCACAGCGACGCCCGGGTGCCCGGATAACCGCAGATCACGACCGCGTCCAGCCCGATCAGGTCGACTCCCAGCTCCAGGGCGTTGGTCGAGGCCAGCCCGAGCAGCTCGCCGTGCAGCAGCGCCCGCTCCAACTCGCGACGCTCCTCGCGCAGGTAGCCGGCCCGGTACGCGGCCACCCGGTCACCGAGCCCCGGCACCGCCTCGTCGAGGCTGCGCCGGGCGCTGGTCGCCACCACCTCGGCGCCCCGGCGGGAGCGGACGAAGGCCAGCGTGCGTACCCCGGCGGCGACGGTGTCGGCGAGCAGGTCGGCGGTTTCCCGCAGCGCCGACCGGCGTACCTGGGTCAGCTCGGGCCCGGGCTCGCCGGACCCGGCGGTCGACGGGTCCGGCGGGAGCAGCGGCGGCTCCCAGAGGGCGAAGGTGACCCCGGCGCGCGGTGAGGTGTCCTCGGTGACTGCGGTCACTCGGAGGCCGGTCAGCCGGCCGGCCGCCGAGGCCGGATCGCCCGACGTCGCCGACGCCAGGACGAACGTCGGTCCGTCGGCGCGTCCGTACCGGGCGCACTGCCGGCGCAGCCGGCGCAGTACGTGGGCGACGTGTGAGCCGAACACGCCCCGGTAGACGTGGCACTCGTCGATCACCACGTACGCCAGCCGGCGCAGGAAGCCGGACCACTGGGCGTGGCCGGGCAGGATGCCGTGGTGCAGCATGTCGGGGTTGGTCAGCACGAACCGGGAGTGCCGCCGGATCCACTCCCGCTCGGCCCGCGGGGTGTCGCCGTCGTAGCAGGCCGGGCGGACGCCCTCGATCTCCAACGCGGCGACGGCGCGCAACTGGTCGGCGGCCAGCGCCTTGGTCGGTGTCAGGTAGAGCACGGTGGCGCGCGGGTCGGCGAGCAGCGTGGCCAGCGCCGGCAGCTGGTACGCCAGGGACTTGCCGGACGCGGTGCCGGTGGCCACCACGACGTGTCGGCGGTCGTACGCCAGGCCGGCCGCTTCGGCCTGGTGCCGCCACGGCGTGGTCACCCCGCGCCGGGCGTACGCCGCGCGCAGCTCCTCCGGCGCCCAGGACGGCCACGGTGCCGGTACCCCGATCCGGGGCGGCACCCGCTCGACGTGGGTGACCGGATCGGCGGGATGCCGCTGGCGTAACCGGCGCAGCAACTCCCCGGGCGACGCGAGCGGTGGGCCGGCCGTAACGGCGTCGGTCGGGCGCTCGGGGCCGCTGCCGGCGGATACGGTGGCTGCCGAGGTCACGTCCTGCACTCTCGCACTGGTGTTCGGGTGTTGGGAAATCGGCGTGCCGGGTACGGATGGGCTGCCCCGGTGAGTCGTCGGCCCGACTCCGGGGTAGTGGTTAGATGCCAAGAGAGTTTACGGCTGCCTGAGGAGGACGGATGGAGCTGTCGCTGGCGACCCGCACCGTGGGTGAGCACACGGTGCTCGAGGTCGGCGGTGAGGTGGACGTCTACACCGCCCCCCGGCTGCGCGAACGGCTCCTGGAACTGATCGACGCCGGGGCCCGGCACGTGGTGGTCGACCTGGGTCGGGTGGACTTCCTCGACTCCACCGGGCTGGGTGTGCTGGTCGGCGCGCTCAAGCGGCTGCGTACCGCGGACGGCACCTTCGCCCTGGTCTGCGACAAGGAGCCGCTGCTCAAGATCTTCCGGATCACCGCGCTGGACCAGGTGTTCCCGTTGTACCCGACGGTCGAAGCGGCGACCGGCGCCGGTCAGTGATGGCCACCGTCCGGCTCTCCTTCTCGCCCGCGCCGGTGCACGTGCGTACCGCCCGCCTGGTCGGCGTCGCGGTGGCCCGGCGCGCTGGCGTTCGCGAGGATCTGCTCGACGAGGTCCGCCTGGCCATCGGCGAGGCGTGCACCCGGGCGGTCGCTCTGCACCGTCAGTACGGCCTCGCCGAGCCGGTGCTGGTGGAGATGTCCGACTCGGGGACGTACGCGGTGCGGGTGGTGGACCGGGCACCGATCGAGGCGAGCATCGGTCTTGCCGCCCTCGACGCCGACCAGTTGGCCAACGAGTCGCTCAACGAGGACGACCTGACCACCGGAGTGGGCTTCGCCCTGCTCGCCGGATTCGTCGAGGATCTTCAGGTCCGCCCCGTCGACGAGGGTGTCGGCACCGAGGTACGGATGGTCTGGCCGGTCAACCGCTGACCTCGCGCGGACCCGCCGACCGGATCACCATGGACCGGTCCCTATATCAGATTTCGGTTCATAACACAGCGACGGAGATCATCCAGACCCGCCGCCACCTCGGTGTGACCTCGAACACTGGGGGCGGCTAGAGTACGCGGGTTGTCAGCAAGTGATCCACCCGGCAGCCAGCACAGATGGGCGTGGAGTCGCTGGTTCGCCGGGTGGATCGGCGCGCGCTTGCGAATTCGCATCCAGGCGCCGGACGGTGCGTCTCCACCGGCCGGCGCGTTGTTCGGCACAGGAGGACACAGATGTCCGACACCTTGGCCGCCGAGGGCGGCGGGATCTCCCTCACCGGAGCCAATGTCACGTACGTCGTCATCGCCGCGGTGATCGCGCTGGTCGCGCTCGCCTTCGCCGCCGCGTTGACGAAGACGGTGCTGGCCGCCGGCAAGGGCACCACCAACATGCAGGAGATCTCCGGGGCCGTGCAGGAGGGCGCCTCGGCCTACCTGCTCCGGCAGTTCCGGACCCTGGCGATCTTCGTGGTGATCGCCGTGGTTCTGCTGTTCCTGCTACCGGTGCACAACACCGACGGCAGCGAAGTCGCGGTGAAGATCGGTCGCTCGCTCTTCTTCGTGGTCGGTGCCCTGTTCAGCGCCTTCATCGGCGGCGCGGGCATGTGGCTGGCGACCCGGGCCAACCTGCGGGTGGCCGCCGCCGCCCGGGAGCGTGAAGGTGGCCGGGAGTCGGCCATGAAGATCGCCTTCCGGACCGGTGGCGTGGTCGGCTTCCTCACCGTCGGTCTCGGTCTCTTCGGTGCCGCGCTCGTTGTCCTGATCTTCCGGGGTGACGCGCCGACGGTGCTGGAGGGCTTCGGCTTCGGCGCCGCACTGCTGGCCATGTTCATGCGGGTCGGCGGCGGCATCTTCACCAAGGCCGCCGACGTCGGCGCCGACCTGGTCGGCAAGGTCGAGCAGGGCATCCCCGAGGACGACCCACGCAACGCCGCCACCATCGCCGACAACGTGGGCGACAACGTCGGCGACTGCGCCGGCATGGCCGCCGACCTGTTCGAGTCGTACGCGGTCACCCTGGTCGCCGCGCTGATCCTGGGCCGGGCCGCGTTCGGCACCGACGGCCTGGTGCTGCCGCTGATCATCTCCACGATCGGGGTGCTGGTCGCCATCATCGGCGTCTTCATCACCCGGCTGCGCGCCTCCGACCGCAACGGCCTGACCGCGATCAACCGGGCCTTCTACCTCTCCGCGCTGATCTCGGCGGTGCTGGTCGCGGTGGCCACCTTCGCCTACCTTCAGCCGACGTGGGCGGCGCAACTCGGTGACGACTGGCGGACCACCCTCGGTGTGAACGGCGGCGACCCGCTCTTCGGCCCGCGCGGCGTGGTCATCGGCGCGGTGATCATCGGTATCGTGCTGGCCGCCGCCATCCAGGCGTTGACCGGCTACTTCACCGAGACCAACAAGCGTCCGGTGCAGGACATCGGCAAGAGTTCGCAGACCGGTCCGGCGACCGTCATCCTCGCCGGCATCAGCGTCGGCCTGGAGTCGGCGGTCTACTCGGCGCTGCTCATCGCCGGTGGTGTCTTCGGCGCCTTCCTGCTGGGCGGCGGGTCCATCACCCTTTCGCTGTTCGCCGTGGCGCTGGCCGGTACCGGCCTGCTCACCACCGTCGGCGTGATCGTCGCGATGGACACCTTCGGCCCGATCTCCGACAACGCCCAGGGTGTGGCCGAGATGTCCGGCGACATCGACGAGCACGGCGCTCGTACGCTCACCGAGCTGGACGCGGTCGGCAACACCACCAAGGCGATCACCAAGGGCATCGCGATCGCCACGGCGGTGCTGGCCGCGACCGCGCTGTTCGGCTCCTACACCGACACGCTGCGCACCGCGTACGCCGACGCGGGGGTGACCGACGTCGGTGCCGAGATCCTCAACGCGTTGAACGTGTCGAACCCGCAGAACCTGGTCGGCCTGATCATCGGCGCGGCGGTGGTGTTCCTCTTCTCCGGTCTGGCCATCAACGCGGTCTCCCGTTCGGCGGGTGCCGTGGTGATGGAGGTCCGCCGACAGTTCCGCGAGCTGCCCGGAATCATGGACCGCACCCAGCGTCCGGAGTACGGCAAGGTCGTCGACATCTGCACCCGCGACGCGCAGCGCGAGCTGCTCACCCCGGGCCTGCTGGCCATCCTGGCGCCGATCGCGGTCGGCTTCGGCCTCGGGCCCGGTGCGCTGGCGTCGTACCTGGCCGGTGCGATCGGTGCCGGCACGCTGATGGCGGTCTTCCTGGCCAACTCCGGCGGTGCCTGGGACAACGCGAAGAAGATGGTCGAGGACGGCGCGTACGGCGGCAAGGGTTCCGAGGCGCATGCCGCGACCGTCATCGGCGACACCGTCGGTGACCCGTTCAAGGACACCGCCGGCCCGGCGATCAACCCGCTGATCAAGGTGATGAACCTGGTGGCGCTGCTGATCGCGCCGGCCGTGGTGGCGTGGAGCGTGGGCGACGACCGTAACGTCGGCCTGCGGGTCACCATCGCGCTCGTGGCGACGTTGATCGTCGTCGCGGCTGTGGTGTTCAGCAAGCGCAAGAGCATCGCGATGGGTGACGACGCCGACAGCGGTTCCGGCAGCGCGGACCCGCGTCCGGAGGAGATCAAGGCCTGACGCGTCGGGCACACCAGTCCCCGGTCGGCAACGTCTGCCGGCCGGGGACCGGTCGCCTCCACGGACCCCGGTACCGATGACCGGTGCCGACCGGGAGGAGAAGCCGTACGCTGCAACGCATGCGTACGTGCCGGGCGGCAGCCGCCGGAAAGTTCACGGTGGTCCTGGCTACGCTGATGCTGGTGGCCGCCTGCGGCTCCAGCGGCCCCAGTCCGCGCGCTTGGGCCGCCTCGGTCTGTTCGGCGCTGACCCCCTGGCGGGCCGAGATCAGCAAGTTGACCAACAGCACCGACCAGCAGATGACCGCGCAGACCACCCCGGCGCAGGCCAAGGAGAACCTGGTCCGGCTCTTCGGCGGCGCCGAGCAGGCCAGCGAGACCGCCCGGCGCAAGGTGGAGCAGGCCGGCGTGCCCGAGGTGGAGCACGGCGAGGAGGTCTCCGCCGGCTTCCGCGCCTCGCTCGCGTCGATGCGGGACGCCTACGGCCGGGCCCGGACCACCATCGACGGCCTGGGCACCGGCGAGGCCAGCGCCTTCTACGACGGTGTCCGCGACGCGGTGGAGACCCTCCAGCAGGAGTACGACGCCAGCGCGCTGGACACCAGCCGGCTCGACTCCGAGGAGTTGAAGCGCGCCTTCGACGAGGTACCCGAATGCCGTTGAGCGGTTCCGGCGAGACACCGGCGGCGCAACCGCTGCCGGTGTCCTTCCCGCCGCCCGCCGAGCCACCACCGACGCGCCGTCGCGGGCCGACCGGCCGCCGGCCCGCCCTGGTCGACGCGCCGGCCGACGACGGCTCTCCGGACGACCCGTCACCGGTGCCGGCCGACGCGACCGGCCGCGACCGGCAACTGGTCTTCTTCGGCGCGGAGACCGGTGAGCCCTCCGTGGCCGACCTCGCCGGGCTGCTCGCCGGACCGGGCGAGGTGCACCGGATGGGCGGCACGGCCCGGTTGTCGGTGGTGGTGGCGGCCGCGTGGCGGGTGCACGTGCTCGTCGCCGAGCTGGCCCAGCGGGGTGTCCGCAGCAGCTGGGCGCCCACCGAGGACCAGCGCTACGCGGTGCGGACCGCGTACACCCGGACGATCGTCCCGCTCGCGGCGGCCTGGCTGCGCGGCCCGACGCAGCATCCGCCACCGAATTTCCAGCTCGACGGCCGGCGGCTGCGTCTCTGGCTCGCCGCCGCCGGGGTGGCCGATCCGCCCGACTTCCTGCTCCATCTCGGCGGTGACGATCCGGTCCGGTGGGCTGCCGTCGGTGCCGCCCTGGCCACCGCCGGGCTGACCGGTGAGCTGGTCACGAGCGGACCCGGTGGTCCCGCGTACCGGATCGCGGGCCGCCACCGGACCCGTCGGCTGGCCGAACTGGTCGGTGAGCGCCCGTCCGCGAGCCCGCCCACGGCCTGGCCGAGTCGGGTCTGACGGTCGGCGTGGCTGTCCGATCCGAGACAGCCGGGTGTCGGGGAACACAGGGAGAATCGGCCGGGTTTGACCTCAACCGAGGGGCTGCCATGGTCACAGCGGCCCGCTCGACACCCTACCCAGGGTGTACGGTGACGCCGTCTGGCGTGACCACGGATCGTCCGGGGCGGATTGCCGCCCGCGAAACCCGAAACACGGACGGCGCGTTACGTTGGACATCCGGACCGCCGGGTACCGGTGGGACGAGTGCGCCCCGAGCCGGCCAGGCGCGGCCATTGAGTGGGAATGAGGTCGAAACAGACGTGCCGAGCAACGCTGGAACCACCCGTCTGGTCATCGTCGAGTCTCCGGCGAAGGCCAAGACGATCTCGGGCTACCTGGGCCCGGGGTACGTCGTGGAGGCCAGCTTCGGGCACGTCCGTGATCTGCCCCGCAACGCCGCCGACGTGCCCGCCCGCTACAAGGGTGAGCCGTGGGCCCGGCTCGGCGTCGATGTCGACAACGGCTTCCACGCCCTCTACGTCGTCTCCGCCGACCGCAAGCAGCAGATCAGCAAGCTGACCAAGCTGGCCAAGGAGGTCGACGAGATCTTCCTGGCCACGGACGAGGACCGCGAGGGCGAGGCGATCGCCTGGCACCTGGTGGAGACCCTCAAGCCCAAGGTGCCGGTCCGGCGGATGGTCTTCCACGAGATCACCAAGCCGGCGATCCAGGCGGCGGTGGCCAACCCCCGGGAGATCGACCGGGATCTGGTCGACGCCCAGGAGGCCCGGCGCATCCTCGACCGGCTCTACGGCTACGAGGTCTCCCCGGTGCTGTGGAAGAAGGTCATGCCGAAGCTCTCGGCGGGCCGGGTGCAGTCCGTGGCCACCCGGATCGTGGTCGAGCGGGAACGGCAGCGGATGGCCTTCCGCACCGCCGAGTACTGGGACATCCTGGCCACCCTCGCCGTGACCAACCCGGGCGAGGGGCCCCGCACCTTCAACGCCACCCTGGTCGCGTTGAACGGCGACCGGATCGCCACCGGCAAGGACTTCGAGCCGACCACCGGCCGGGTCCGGCCCGGCGCCGGTGTGGTCCACCTCGACGAGGGTGGGGCCCGGGGGCTCGCCGCCCGCCTGGCGGATCGACCGTTCACCGTCACCCGGGTCGAGGAGAAGCCGTACCGCCGCCGTCCGTACGCCCCCTTCATCACCTCGACCCTCCAGCAGGAGGCGGCCCGGAAGCTGCGGTTCTCGTCGCAGCAGACGATGCGCACCGCGCAGCGGCTCTACGAGAACGGCTACATCACCTACATGCGTACCGACTCGGTGAACCTGTCGGAGACCGCCATCGCCGCGGCCCGCCGGCAGATCGTCGAGCTGTACGGCGAGCGCAGTGTGCCGCCGGAGCCGCGTCGTTACACCGGCAAGGTGAAGAACGCGCAGGAGGCGCACGAGGCGATCCGCCCGGCGGGAGACAACTTCCGGACCCCGGGCGACGTGGCCAAGGAGTTGTCGGCCGAGGAGTTCAAGCTCTACGAGCTGATCTGGCGGCGCACCATCGCCTCGCAGATGACCGACGCGGTCGGCTCCAGCGTCTCGGTGCGGATCCGGGCGACCACCTCCGGCGGCGAGGAGGCCGACTTCGGCGCCACCGGCAAGACCATCACCGACCCGGGCTTCCTGCGGGCGTACGTCGAGTCCAGTGACGACGAGAACGCCGAGGCCGAGGACGCCGAACGGCGGCTGCCGAACCTGGTCAAGGACCAGCCGCTGACCGCCGACGAACTGGCCGCGCAGGGCCACCACACCCAGCCGCCGGCCCGCTACACCGAGGCGTCGCTGGTCAAGGCGCTGGAGGAGCTGGGCATCGGCCGCCCGTCGACCTACGCGTCGATCATGCAGACGATCCAGGACCGGGGGTACGTCGTCAAGCGCGGCCAGGCGATGATCCCGTCCTTCCTGGCCTTCGCGGTGATCGGGCTGATGGAACGGCACTATCCGCGGCTGATCGACTACGACTTCACCGCCAGCATGGAGAACGAGCTGGACGAGATCGCCGGTGGCGACCACGCCGCCGTCGACTTCCTCACCGCCTTCTACTTCGGCAGCAGCAACGGCACCGGCGACCAGGCCATCGCGCACGCGGGCGGGCTGAAGAAGCTGGTCACCGAGAACCTCAGCGAGATCGACGCGCGCAGCGTCAACTCGATCCCGCTGTTCACCGACGACGACGGGCGTGAGGTGGTGGTGCGGGTCGGCCGGTACGGGCCGTACCTGCAACGTCGGGTGCCCGGCGAGGAGCAGGCACCCGCCGCGGAGGGCGAGGAGGGCACCAGCCCGGGCGACCGGGCGCCGATCCCGGAGGGGCTGGCGCCGGACGAGCTGACCCCGGAGAAGGTGCACGAGCTGTTCCTCGGCGGGGGGGGCGAACGCAAGCTGGGCGACGACCCGGCGACCGGGGAGCCGATCCTGCTCAAGTCCGGTCGGTTCGGCCCGTACGTGGCCAGCGGCGAGCGCAAGTCGTCGCTGCTGCGCTCGCAGTCGCCCGACTCGCTCACCTTCGATGAGGCGCTCAAGCTGCTCAGCCTGCCCCGGCTGGTCGGGGTCGGCCCGGACGGCGCGGAGGTGTTCGCCAACAACGGCCGCTACGGCCCGTACGTCAAGCGTGGTGACGAGTTCCGCTCGCTGGACTCGGAAGACAAGATGTTCACCGTCACGCTGGACGAGGCCCTGGCGTTGCTGGCCGCACCGAAGACCCGCCAGCGCCGGGCCGCCGCCCCGCCGCTGCGGGAGATGGGCAACGACCCGCTGACCGAGATGCCCCTGGTCATCAAGGACGGCCGGTTCGGTCCGTACGTGACCGACGGGGAGACCAACGCCTCGCTGCGACGCGGCCAGACCCCCGAGGCGTTGAGCCTGGAGGAGGCCTCCGAGATGCTCGCCGAGAAGCGGGCGAAGGGTCCGGCCCCGAAGAAGAAGGCCGCCGCCAAGAAGGCCCCGGCCAAGAAGACAACGGCGAAGAAGGCCACCAAGACGACGGCGTCCAAGGCGACCGCCACCAAGGCGACGAAGGCCACCAAGGCAACCGCCAAGAAAACCCCCGCCGCCAAGTCCACCCCGGCGAAAGCCCGCACCACCGACTGACCGCGCCGAATCTTGGTCCGAAACCGCCCCTGGAGGGGCGCTGGCGGACCAAGATCTGCGTCGTCAGGGGTGCCAACCCGCCGCTCTCAGGGCGGTGCGGAGTTGGGTGATGACCTGGGTGGGTGCGTGGCGGATGGCCCAGGCCGGGAAGCGGAGCACCCGGTCGCCGCGCTGCCACAGGTCGTTCTGCCGGCGCATGTCCGCCCATGCGGTGGCCGGATGGAGATGCTGGCCGCCGTCGATCTCCACGAGCACTCCCCACTCCTCGAACAGCGCGTCCAGGTAGCGGCGCCGGCCAGCGGCATCCCGCCGGACCGCCTGCCGGGTCGGCTCGGGCAATCTGGCGCGCCGGACGAGGGCGAGGAACTCCAACTCCGGCAGGGAGTGAGCGCCACCGGCCGCGTCGACGGCCGTCCGCCGGATCAGGCTGCGCCGCCGGGCGCGGGGAAGGCGATCGAGTACGCGCTGGACATCGTCGCCGCCGACGAGGCGCTGCTGGAATCCGGCCGCGATGATGGCACACGCCTCATGGTCATCTGACGCCCATTGCGCGGCGTCCACGATCGACCGAGCCGGCATCGTCCGACGTGGTTGCCCGACGTGGAGAACGTCCTCGTCGGCCAGAATGGTGGTGCGATGCACCTGGACACCGGGTGGCATCGCACGCGGCCGGTGTCCGGCCGGTATGAGCAGGTGCACGAATCCGTCGTCATGTCTGCGCAGGCCCCATGCCCGGGCGGCGCTCGACCCACCGAGCATCGCCGCCGGACCGGCGGACAGAACGGCGATCCACGGAAGTTGTGTAGGTGTCAAAGGACCGTTGTGCGTTACGTAAACGGCTCGATGCACCTGCCGCCAACGACCGGACGTGACCCGGTGCCGGATCGCCTTCGGCGACAGGTGCTGGCGGGCCTGATCGAGGCTGAGCACCTGCTCCTGGTGGAACAGCAACCAGGTCAGCTCATCCGCGTCGTCCCTTGGCGGGACCGACCCCCATCCTCGCCGGGATGTCGAACCCGGATTACGCTCCCAAGCGTTTCGCCAGCCAGCCCTCAAATCCCGTCCACGCCGGCGTTGGTGTGCCCGCTGGACCGCTCGCTCGTTTCGTCGCTGCCCCGGTCCCACCCCGCGCCCCGCTGATCCGCCTTGAACGGATGGCCCCTCCACTGGTCCTGCACCCCGACTCCCCATGCCACCACCCTGCCGGGCACCTTCTCAACGCGCTGCCCCTGTGGATAGCCGGCGGATCTTGGTGCGGAAGTGCCCCCAGAGGGGCGGATTCGGACCAAGATTCGCGGTGGTTCAGCCGAGGAGGGTGGCCAGATAGGGGGTGGTGAGGGTGCGGTGGGGGTCGAGGCGGGCGCGGATGCGTTGGAAGTCGGTCCAGCGGGGGTAGGCGGGGGCGAGCGAGGCCGCGTCGAGCCAGTGCAGCTTGCCCCAGTGCGGCCGGCCTCCCAGCTCGGTGGCCACCGCCTCGAAGGCCCGGAAGTACGGCTCGTACGGCATGCCGACGTACTGGTGCAGGGCGAGGTACACCGAATCCCGGCCGTAGGCGTGCGACAACCAGATGTCGTCCGCTGCGGCGAAGCGAACCTCGACCGGGAAGAGCACCTTGAACGGCAACCCGTCGATGATGCGACGCACCGCCGCCAGCGCGTCGGGTAGTGCCGCGCGCGGCAGCGCGTACTCCATCTCCAGGAAGCGGACCCGGCGGGGACTACAGAAGACCGCGTCGGAGCGACCGGTGTAGCGGCGCTCGCCGAGCGCGCGTGCGGAGATCGCGCTGATGCCCGGTGCCAGGCCCGGCAGCGCCCGGCCGAGCCGGCATACTCCGGCGAAGACGGTGTTGGCCAGGAAGTCGTCGTCCAGCCAACCGCGCCAGCGGGACAGCGGGCGGTCGTCGAGCGGTACCCGGTCGTTCGTCTTGAGGTGCACCCGGTCGGTGTACGGGAACCAGAAGAACTCCAGGTGGTCATGGGCGGCGACCAGGTCGGGCACCCGCGCCAGCACGGCGTCCAGCGTCGCCGGACGTTCGTGGGCCAGCAGGACGAAGGCGTCCACACAGCGCAGCGTGACCTCGACGAGTACGCCGAGCGCGCCGAGCGAGACGCGGGCGGCGTCGAAAACCTCCGGATGCTCCTCGGCGGAGCAACGCAGCACCTCGCCGGCGCCGGTGACCAGGGTCAGCGCCTCGACGAAGGTGGCCAGGCCGCCGTAGGCCGCACCGGTGCCGTGGGTGCCGGTGGAGATGGCCCCGGCCACGGTCTGCGCGTCGATGTCGCCGAGGTTGGGCAGGGCCAGTCGGTGCGCGGCGAGTAGGGCGTTCACCTCCCGCAGGGTCATCGCGGCCGGTACGGTGACGAGGCGTCGATCGACGTCCACGCGTACGTCGATGGCGAGTCGGGTCAGGTCCATCCGTTGCCCGTCGCTGACCGCGACCGGGGTGAAGGAGTGGCCGCTGCCGACCGGGCGGATCCGCTCGCCGGCTTCGGCGGCACGTCGGACCTGCTCGGCGACCTCGTCGACCGAGGACGGCCGCAGTACGGCGGTGGCCGCGCCGCGTTGGTTACCCGCCCAGTTCGACCAGGCGGCGGTCTCGGTGGCGGTGCTCTCGACCATCGGCCCGCTCCTAAAGATGAATATGAACCGAATTCATATCAGGAACGTTGTCCCTGGTAAACACCGCAATCGAGGTCCGCTCGTTGTACCGGTAGTCACGGACTCGTGACGTGCAGATATGTTCATCCGTCGAGAGGGGGTGGCGAGTGTCCACTTCAGCCGCCACGACCGGGCCACTGCGTCGAGTACCAGTGCAGGGTCGTAGTGTCGCGCGGGTCCAGCGGATGTTGGACGCCTGCGCCGAACTCGTCGACGAGGTGGGGTACGAGGGACTGACCACCACCCTGCTCGCCGAGCGGGCCGAGGTGGCGATCGGGTCGGTCTACCAGTTCTTTCCGGACAAGCGGGCGATCGTGCAGGCGCTGACGCTGCGCACGATGGAGTCCTACCTCCAGCGGCTCGATGAACGCTTCGCCTCGGACGACCTGACCCACTGGTGGGACGGGGTCGATGCGGGGATCGATGAATACATCACGATGCACCGCACCGTTCCCGGGTTCCGTACCCTGCACTTCGGCGACGTGGTCGACCTGCATCTGCTCGATGAGCAGCGGGACAACAACGGGGTGATCGCCGACCAACTGGCTCGGGTGCTCACCGAGCGGTTCGGGCTGGCCGACGTGCCGGACCTGCGCTTCCATCTGGAGATCGCGGTGGAGGCGGCCGACGCCCTGATCAAGCTGGCGTTCCGGCGGAAGCCGGACGGGGACGACCGGGTGCTCACCGAGGCGAAGGCGCTGATCCGGGAATACCTGCACCGGCAGGTGGACGCCCGGGGTGACGCCGGCCGCCGGCCGGTGGTGCAGCCGGCGAAGCCGGCCGACGACCAGATCGTCACCGAGGCGGAACCCGCACAGCCGGCGGCCCAACCCGCCTGAGCCGACCTCACCCCACCGCCGACGCGGCCAGCCGGCGCGCCGGTCAGAGGAAGGCTCGACCCTCGCCCCGGTAGGTCGGCACGGTGGCCACCACCTGGTCGCCGTCCACCAGGTGCAGCTCGTTCACCCGTTCGCACAACTCCCCCGACTTGGCGTGCCGGAACCAGACCCGGTCGCCGATGCGCAGGTGGGCGGCGGGTGCGCCGGTCAGCGGGGTCTGCACCTCGCCGGCGCCTTCGGCACCGAGCAGGCTGAGCCCGGCCGGCAACCACGGACGGGGAAGTCGGGCGCGGTCGGCGGACCCGGAGGCGATCCAGCCACCGCCCAGCACGGTGGCCAGGTCGGGCGTCGGGCGCCGGACCACCCCGCAGGCGAAGAAGGCCGCCGGGGTGGGCCGCCAGGCGCGGTAGGCGTCGAACAGCGTCGGCCCGTACAGGCCCGATCCCGCGGTGATCTCGGTCACCGCGGGATCAGCCCGGGTGGCGGCCACGCTGCCGGTGCCACCGCCGTTGACGAACTCCAGGTCGGCGTGCTCGCGTACGGCGGCCACCGCCGCGCTGCGGCGGACCAGCAACTCCCGGTACGAACCGCGCTGGGCCAGCCGGATCGCGGTGCCGAGCGCCGCCCGCCCGGGCGGTGCGTCGCCCAAGCCGGCGATCTGTGCCTCGTACGACATCAGCCCGACCAGCCGGAAGCCCGGTCGGCGGGCGACGGTGGCGGCCAGTCGACCGGCCGCCCGGGCGCTGTGCACCGGTGAGCGACGGACACCGACGTGCAACCGCCCGTTCAACAGCCGCCACGAGGCGTCCAGGTCCAGGCAGATCCGTAGCTCGGCGCGGCGGCCGGACGGTGACACCGCGTCGCAGAAGTCCAGCTGGTCCGGGTCGTCGACCATCAGCGTGATCGCGGCGGCGAGCAATGGATCGGCGCCGAGTTCGGCGAGCGCCCCCCGGTCGACGGTGGGGTACGCCACCAGCACGTCGGCGCTGATCCCGCTGCGGACCAGCCAGATCGCCTCGGGCAGGGTGAACGCCATCACCGAGTGCCAGCCCGGTCGGGCCAGCGTGCGGGCGATCAACTCGCGGCTGCGTACCGACTTGCTGGCGACCCGCAACGGCTTGCCGCCGGCCAGGTCGACGAGGGCGGCGGCATTGGCGTCGAAGGCGCCGAGGTCGACCACCGCGTACGGCGGGTCGAGGTGCGCGGTCGCCCGGTCCAGCCGGTTGCGCAGATTCTCGCTGTCGGTGGCCACGTGTGCACGCTAACTGTGAAACGGTTAATGCGAAATACCCTCGTGTCCTGGCTGCCTGGGGCCGGGCTGGCCACGGCGGCCTAGGCTCGGCGAGCAGGCGGTGCAGGACGGGAGGACGTCCCTACCGGGTCTAGAGTGTTCCACCGGGGGTGCCCAGCGATGGGCCGGCACGTGGAGGTACGGCCATCGAAAGCGAGTTCAACGGCGAGTCGTCCGGCGTGTCGCCGGCCAACCAGCCCGCCGGCACAGCCGACCAGCCCGCCGACACCGCCGGCCGCGACGCCGCCGGCCAGTCCGGTGCCGCCAACCAGCCGGGCAAGGCGGGGACGCAGGGTCCGTCGGGAGGCCCCGCCGGGCAACCCGACCTGACCGGGTACGGAGCGATCCGCTCGGTGCTGCGCATCCGACCGTTCCGTCGGCTCTGGATCGTGCTCGGCGCGGCCTCCTTCGGTGACTGGCTCGGCCTGCTCGCCACCAGTGTCTTCGCCGCCGCCCAGGTGGAGGGAAGCACCGCCAAGGGCGCGGCCTTCGGTGGCGTGATCGCCATCCGGCTGTTGCCCGCGCTGCTGCTCGGCCCGGTCGCCGGAGTGCTCGCCGACCGGTTCGACAGGCGCTGGACGATGGTCATCTGCGACCTGCTGCGGTTCGTGCTCTTCGCCTCCATCCCGCTCTACGCGCTGACCGGCGCCAGCGGCGCGCGGGTGGTCAGTTGGGCGGCGATCGCCACCTTCCTGATCGAGACGGTCACCCTGCTCTGGATCCCGGCCAAGGAGGCCGCGGTACCGAACCTCATCCCCCGGGCCCGGCTGGAGACGGCCAACCAGCTCACCCTGATCACCACGTACGGACTGACCCCGGTCTTCGCCGCGATCGTGCTCTCCGCGCTCGACGGCATCATCCGGGGCGCCACCGGCGGCGAGATGCCGGGCTGGGCCCAGCCGGCCCAACTCGCGCTCTGGTTCAACGCGTTCTCCCGGCTCGCCACCGCCCTCGTGGTGGCCTTCGGTATCAAGGAGATCAGTCAGGGGCAGACCGACGAAGGGGAGCGCACCGAGCAGAGCATGATGCGCCAGTTCGCCGAGGGCTGGCGGTTCATCGGGCAGACCCCACTGGTGCGCGGGCTGGTTCTCGGCATCCTCGGCGCCTTCGCCGGCGGCGGCATCGTCATCGGCACCGCCCGGTTCTTCGCCGACTCGCTCGGTGCCGGTGACGCCGCGTTCTACCTGCTGTTCGGCGCGATCTTCATCGGCCTGGCGATCGGCATCGGGCTCGGGCCGATGATCGTGCGGGAGATGTCCCGGCGTCGCTGGTTCGGCATGAGCATCGTGCTGGCCAGCGCCTCGGTGATGACCCTGGCCTTCGCCATCCACCTGTCCATGGCGCTCGTCGGCGCGGTCTTCGTCGGGGCCGGCGCCGGGATGGCCTTCCTCTCCGGCACCACCCTGCTCGGCGGTGAGGTCGCCGACGAGGTACGCGGCCGGGTCTTCGCCGTGGTGCAGATCGGTACCCGGCTCGTGCTGATCCTGGCGATCGCGCTCGGCAGCCTGCTGGCCGGTGTCGGTGGCTCCCGCACGCTGACCATCGCCGACCTCGGCATCTCCGTCTCCTCCACCCGCCTGCTGCTGCTCGCCGCCGGTGCGGCCGGCATCTTCGCCGGGATCAGTGCCTTCGGGCAGATGGACGACAAGAAGGGCGTGCCGGTCCTGGCCGACCTGTGGGGGTCGATCCGCGGCCGTCCGCTGATGCCGGCCGAGCCGTTCGTCTCGGCCGGACTCTTCGTGGTCTTCGAGGGCGGCGAGGGCGCCGGCAAGTCGACCCAGCTCGGCAAGCTGGCCGAGTTGCTCCGTGGCCAGGGACGGGACGTGGTGGTCACCCGGGAGCCGGGCGCCACCGGCGTCGGTACCCGGATCAGATCGCTGGTGCTGGACACCACACCCGACGAGGCACCCTCACCGCGTGCCGAGGCGTTGCTCTACGCCGCCGACCGGGCGCATCATGTGGCCACCGTGGTCCGGCCCGCGCTGACCCGGGGCGCGGTGGTGATCAGCGACCGGTACGTCGACTCGTCCCTGGCCTACCAGGGAGCCGGCCGGACGTTGCCGGTCGACGAGGTGTCCTGGCTCTCCTCCTGGGCCACCGGTGGGCTCAAGCCCGATCTGGTGGTGCTGCTCGACGTCGATCCGCGCACCGGGCTGTCCCGGGTCGCCGCGCGTGCGGAGAGCGCCGACCGCCTGGAGGCCGAGTCGATCGCCTTCCACGACCGGGTCCGCTACGCCTTCCTCGATCTCGCCGCCGCCGACCCGAAGCGTTACCTGGTGCTCGACGGCGCCCGCTCGGCCGAGGACATCGCCGAGCGGGTCGCCCGCCGGGTGGAGGAGCTGCTCGGCAACGCCGACGGGATCGAGCACCCGGGCCCGGCGCACGGTCCGGACACCTCGGTGCAGCCCGAGTTATCCCCGTCGGAGCTGGTGACGACGGAGCGGACCTGATGCCGGACGCCTTCGCCGACCTGGTGGGGCAGGACGAGGCGGTGCAGACGCTGCGGCGGGCCGCCGCGGCTGCCGCCGCCGTGCTGCGCGCCACCGGCGAACCCGAGGCGGCCGTCGGCGCTGATCCGGGCGGGGGGATGACCCATGCCTGGATCTTCACCGGTCCGCCCGGCTCGGGCCGGTCGGTCGCGGCGCGGGCCTTCGCCGCCGCGCTGCAGTGTGTGCACGGCACCGGCTGTGGCGAGTGCCCCGGCTGCCACACCACCCTCGCCGGCACCCACGCCGACGTCCGGCTGGTGGTGCCCGAGGGGCTCTCCATCGGGGTGAACGAGATGCGGGCGCTGGTGCTCCGGGCGGCCAGCACCCCGTCCGGTGGGCGCTGGCAGGTCGTCATCATCGAAGACGCCGACCGGTTGACCGAGGCGGCCGGCAACGCACTGTTGAAGGCGGTGGAGGAACCCCCGCCGCGTACGGTGTTCCTGCTCTGCGCGCCGTCCACCCACCCGGACGACATCTCGGTGACCATCCGGTCGCGGTGCCGGGTGGTGCCGCTGCGGCAGCCGGCGGCCGAGGCGGTGGCCGAGGTGCTGGTCCGCCGGGACGGAATCGCTCCCGACGTGGCGCGCTGGACGGCCGCCGCCACGCAGGGCCATGTGGGGCGGGCCCGGCGGCTGGCCCGTGATCCGCAGGCCCGGGCCCGGCGGGAGGCGGTGCTCGCGGTGCCGCGTCGGCTCACCGGAGTGGGTGCCGCCTTCGACGCGGCGTCCGCGCTGATCGAGGCCGCCGAAGCTGAGGCCGAGGCGTCGGTCGCGGAGACCGACGCCGCGGAGCGCGCGGCGCTGGAGACGGCGCTCGGTGCCGGCGGTACCGGCCGGGGTGCGGCCGGTGCCGCCCGGGGAGCCGCCGGTCAACTGAAGGACCTGGAACGACGCCAGAAGTCACGGGCGACCCGGGCCCAGCGGGACGCGCTGGACCGGGCCCTGGTGGACCTCGCCGCCTTCTACCGGGACGCGTTGACCATGGCACTGGGCGCACCGGTTACGCCGGTGCACTCCGACACGGCCGAACTGGCCGAGGCCGGTGCCCGTAGCTGGCAGGCGGAGGGGGCACTGCGGCGGCTGGAGGCGGTGCTCACCTGTCGCGCCGCGATCGAGGCCAACGTCAAGCCCCGGATCGCTGTCGAGGCGATGATGCTCGCCCTCTGGAAGGGCTGACCGCCGCCAGGCTGGCAACACCTCGGCGAACGGCTGGACCGGCCGGCCCGTGGCTGGACCGTTGTCCACAACCATCGACAGGCGCAATTCGCGTGCGGTACGGTCCGGTGTGCCGCGGTGACGGTGGCGGCACGCACAGTGATGAAACCGGGAGGAGTCCGGCGATGCCGCGGGGTGAGATCGACGAGGCGTGGATAGAGGAGGCGGTCCGGCGTTACCGCCGCATCGAGTCTCTCCAGGCCGAGTTCGACCAGGCCGTGGCGACGGTCGAGGTCACCGTCCGCTCACCGGACGGTCTGGTCGAGGTGGTGGTCACCGCCGGCGGCCGGATCACCGACGTACGGTTCCTCGGCCCCCTGCACAACCGGGCGCCGCGGGACGTGGCCGACTCGGTACGAGCCGCCGTCACCGCCGCCGCGGACGCCGCGGAGTGGGCGAGGGAGAAGCTGCACAACGAGACCTTCACCGCCTACCGACCGCTTGCGGGGGCCTGAGATGGACAGCCTTCGCACCCTGGCCGGTCGCCTCGACGAGGCGAGCGCCACGCTCACCGCGCTCTCCCGGTCGGTCACCGCAGGGGATCCGGCGCAGGTGGCGTTCGGTGCCGACGCACCCGGCCGGCCGGGTGAGGTCGGGCGGGCGTTGCATCGGCAGTGGGTGGCCGCCACCGGCGATCGGGCCCGGGAGGCGCACAACGCCGCCATCCAGCTGGCGTCCGTGGCCGCCGCACTGCGCGAGGCCGCCGACCGCTACTCCGACACCGACTCCGCCATCGGCCGTCGGCTCGCCGGTGAGGCGTGATGGACTTCCTCGACCGGCTCGCCGAGCCTGGCCTCGATCTGCTGGAGCGGGTCGACACGCTGCTCGCGACCGGCGCTCCCGAGGGGCACCGGGTGTGGCCGTTGCTACGCCGGATGCAGGTGCTGCCCGGCGACGCGCTGCGCGGCTTCCTCGACCTGCGGCCGGGGCCGCTGGCCACCGCCGGGCACGCCGTGCGTCGGCACGTGCACGGTTACGACCACGCCTGCGCCGCGCTGACCGACCCGGTGCTCTGGTCCGGTTCGGCCGCCACGGCGTACGGCCAGTCGCGGGCGACGTTGCTGCGGCACCTGGACGAGGGGCCCGAGAGCCTGGTCGGGCGGCTGGAAGCCACCGCCGGCTACGCCGACGCGCTCGCCGACTGGGTGGAAGGCAGCCGGCTCGCCGCCGCTCGGGCACTGGCCGAGGCGATCGGCTCGGCCGAGGCGGTTGCCGTCGTCGCCGCCACGTCGGCCGGCCGGGCGACGGCGCAGACCGGCAGGTCCGCAGTGGGTGCGGTCGCCGCCGCCGAGATCGGTGCCCGGGTGCTGGCGGTGCTCTGCGTGGCGTACGACGGTGTCGAGACGTTGTTGCGGCAGTGGTCACCGAGCCTGGCCGAGTCTCCGTGGCGTCCGGGGGGCGCGCGGTTCCGACCGGACACCGGTGGTGGCCCACCGGGCGGCCGGACGACCCGGGTCGGCTGGTGACGTCCCTCGGCGTTGTCTCCGGTGCCGGCACCCGCGCCCGCACAGGGCACACGGCGCCGCTCGCGGGCCTCTCGAAGGTGGCCCGTCAGCGGCGCCGTGACCTTCCCTGCACCCCCCGCAGGTCTGCTCTCCACTCAACGCGTTCGGCCCGGTCTTGTCCCGCCCGTGACGCAGGTTTCAGCCGTCCGGGCAGCATCGTCGTACCGGTGGCCGGGCGGGGCATCGGTCGAGTCGACAATCGTGGATGGCGGCGCGGCGTGACATCGGCTGGCGGTTCGGGGGCACGCCGCCGCCGATCGCCCCGGCGCGCTTCCGCCAACCCGACGTAGGGTGAGGCCATGGGCATGCTCTGTGCGGTCAGCTTCCAGCGTTACGGGCGCCTCTACTACCTGGACCCGGGCGAGCTGAGACCGCAGGTGGGCGACAAGGTGCTGGTGCCCACCGACGACGGCCCCGAGGTGGCGGAGTGCGTGTGGGCGGCGCAGTGGGTCACCGACGACACGGCGGGTTTCCCACGGCTGGCCGGGCTCGCCCAGGAGGACGACCTGCGCCGCGACGAGGAACTGCGGCGGCGCAAGGCCGAGGCGAAGGTAGCGGCCAAGCGGCTGATCCGCGAGCACGGCCTGCCGATGAAGGTGGTGGCGGTCGACCATGTGCTCGGCAACGGCGATGGCGGCGGAGAACGCAGCACGATCTACTTCACCGCCCCGCACCGGGTGGACTTCCGCTCCCTGGTCCGCGATCTCGGCGCGACCCTGCACTGCCGGGTGGAGCTGCGCCAGCTCTCGGCCCGCGATTCGGCCCGGGTACAGGGTGGCATCGGCTCCTGCGGGCGGGATCTGTGCTGCGCCACGTTCCTCAACGACTTCGAGCCGGTCACCATCCGGATGGCCAAGGACCAGGATCTCCCGCTCAACCCGCTGCGCATCTCGGGTGCCTGCGGTCGGCTGATGTGCTGCCTCAAGTACGAACATCCCCTGTACGCGAAGTTCGCCGAATCCGCCCCGGCGATCGGCGCCCGGGTCACCACGCCCGAGGGTGAGGGCCGCGTGGTCGGCCACAGCGTCCCGCGAGACGCGGTCACCGTTCGCCTCGACGCCGACGGCTCCCGCTCCCGCTGCTCCCGCGCCGACGTCTGCGGCCCCCGCCGCGCCCACGACACCCGCTGACCCCCACCCCCACCGGTCCGGCGTTGATCATGAGGTTAGCGGCAGTTTCAGAGATCAACATCGCCGTCAACCTCATGATCAACAGGGCAGGTGGGGTGGTCAGGTGAGGGTGATGGGGGGTTCGGCCAGGCGGGGGGACAGCGGGGTGGTGGGAGTTAGCCAGGAGGAGTCGGGGGAGTGGTCGGGGTTGATTCGCCAGTTCCGGGCTACCCGGTCGACGGCTATCGGGTAGAGGGTTAGGGTGCCGTCGGGATCGATGCGCATCCTGACGAAGCCCTTGGCGTCCTCGATGCCCTGCCCGGCGAACAGCTCGTTGACGTTCACCCCGAAGGCGCTCGCGAGCAGCAGGTACGCGGCCACCAACTGGCTGGCCACCAGCCCGATCACCGGCAGGTAGACCACTGCCGCCGCCACCGCGGGCAGCGGCCAGGACCAGTCGTGGAACGGCAACGCGAGCCAGGCCCAGGTGCCGGCGGCGGCCAGCCCGACGTGCGCCAGCCCATGCCCGACGCCGAGGATCCAGTGCCGGGCGTGGCGCTTGCCGCTGGAACTGGGCGGTTTCGCGAACATCGCCGCCGCAAGCACCGTGACCAGCACCATCATCACCAGCGGCACACTGAACAGCCGCTGTTCGGAGGCCTCGGACCGGAAATCGGCCACCCCGGCCATGGAGAGCATCAGCAGGGTCTGCAGCACGCCCAGCAGCGTCGAGAAGCCCGGGTTGCGGCGCGGCAGCCGGGCGAAGATTCCCCAGCCGTACCGGCGGGAGCGGGCGGCGTCGGGGTAGCGGCCCGCCAACTCGTACGTCCGGGACGGGCTGGACCGGCGGGCCAGGGTGTCGGGCGGTGGCACCTGGATGTGCTCGGGCAGCTTGTGCGTCGGGTACAGGTAGGCGCCGCCGCTGCCGGAGGTGACCAGCTGCCGCCCGTCCGGCCCGGTGTACCGCGCGTAGTGGTGCAGGTCGCCGGAGATGAGCAGCCGGACCTGGGCACCGGTGGGCGCGACGATGGTGCGGATGAAGTAGTCGATCGAGTCGTACGCGGTGGGTCGGTCGACGGCCTTGACCCAGGCCGGAGCCGGCACCGCCAGGATCACCCGGCTCTGCGGTCCGAGCCGCTTCGCCACCGCGTCGAAGTAGGTGAGCTGCGGGTCGTCGACGTACGAGCCGGACTGGTCGTCGAGACCGAGCAGCCACCAGTCGGCCGGCAGTTCGACGGCGAAGTACGACCGGGACTGGCCGGTACACCAGCCACCGAAGTGCCGGTCCCGGGTACGGACGAACAGCCGCAGGAACGCGGTCAGCCCGTCGTACCAGTCGTGGTTGCCGGGCACCGCGAAGATCGTCGGCTGCTCGGCCGGGGTGGCCGGCAGCGCCGCCTGGTACGGACCCTTGCACCGGTCCTCGTACGCCGCGTACTCCGCCGACGGGTAGACCTGGTCACCCCCCATCACCAGGGTCTGTGCCCGGGGCAGCCGGTGCCCGTCCACCGTGATCTCCCGCTGGGCGAGCAGGTAGGCCACCGAATAGGTGGCGTCGAACCCGTCACCCAGGTCGGCCACGTAGTCCAGCCAGAGCCCACCGTCCGGCCCCACCTGCCGGGAGATCTCCGCGTCCAGCGCCTTCTGGAGTTCCCGCTTGTCCAGGTACGCACCGAACAGCATCGCCAGCAGCGTCCGCAGCCCGGTGCTGATCAGCAGGAACGGCGCGAGCCACGGCACCGGCTTGCGGGGCGTGAAGCCCAACTCCAGTGGATCCGTGCTGCGGGGTCGCCGGGCCTGTCGACCGCCGGCGGCCTCCCCGGCGTACGACCCTGGCGGCGGCGTCCGGTCGCGGGACGGCGGCCCGACGTCGCCCGGTTCGTCGCGAGAGGTGTGATCGTCGGTCATTCGCCGCAGCGTAGTGCGACCCGAGTGACCCGACGACCCCGGAAACGCCCCGGGCGTCCGGTTCGCTCGACCCGGCGGCCAATCCCGCTCGGCCCCGCAGCGGCGCGTGCCGTACACTTGACCACCGTTGCCGCCTTAGCTCAGTCGGCAGAGCGACGCACTCGTAATGCGTAGGTCGACGGTTCGATTCCGTCAGGCGGCTCGGTACAGAAGCCCAGGTCAACGGCCTGGGCTTCTGCCCGTTTCGAGGTCGATCAGGCCGCCGCCGGTGGTGGTGCCGGTCCGCGGGCAGTCCACACCCCGAGCCGTGACGCCTCATCCAGCCGATTGGCGGCCGTGTCCAGGTCGTCGTCGAACAGCCCGGCGTACCCGTCCAGCGTCATCGACGCCGAGGCGGGCTCAAGCATCCGCTGTTCCGGCTCCGAGGCGCTGCCGGAACCGTGGAGGCGTTCGTTCTCCGCCATGCAACCCCGTTCGTCCGCGAATCGTCAGGGGGCTGTGAGAGTGAAGGAGAGCGTGTGTGAAATCTGACCGTGACGAGCAGTTCCACAGCTTCGTGCTCAGTCGCCGCGCCGGGCTGGTCCGCACGGCGACGCTGCTGACCGCGGGTGACGCGCATCTGGCGGAGGATCTGGTCCAGTCCACCCTGACCAAGCTGTACGTCGCCTGGCCGGCGTTCCAACGGGCGGACAATATCGAGGGCTACCTGCGCCGAACCCTGGTCAACGCGCTCACCGACGAACGCCGTCGGTGGTGGCGCCGCCACGAACGCCCGGTGGCGGAACTTCCGGACCGGCCCCGCGCCGAACCGAGCAGCGGCGGCGACCTCGACGACGGCCTGCGCGCGGCCCTTCGTGACCTGCCACCGAAGATGCGCGCCGCAGTGGTTTTCCGCTACTTCTACGACCTTTCCGTAGCCGACACCGCCGACGCCCTCGGCTGCTCCGAGGGAACGGTGAAGAGCCAGACCGCCCGCGCCCTGGACCGGTTGCGGGCCGCCCTTGACGAATCTTCCCTGACAGGAGTCACCCGATGATGGATCTGCACGACCGGCTCGCCCGGATCGCCGGCCCAGCCGTCGCGCCGTCGGCCGCCGAGGCCGACGCCGACCTGGCCCGGGGCCGCCGGGCGCTGCGCCGCCGCCGGTCCGCCCGCGCGCTCGGTGCCTCAGCCTTCGCGGTCGTCGCGCTGGCCGTCGCCGTCACCATCGGCACCCAGGCCGGCCCGACCACCACCACTGCCGACAACGCTCCGGCCCAAGCCGTGGCTACCCGCCTGGTGGCCTACGAGGGCGAGCAGCCTCAAGGCTTTACGATCGACAAAGTCCCAGCGGGCTGGGAGATCCAGGGCGGCGACGCCGCCACCCTGACGATCGCTCCAGAGAACGGGGCGAACAAAAGCCCGAACGTCTACGTGGACAAGATCCTCATCACCCTGCGGTCAGGGAGCGACCACTCCACCCCGACCGGTACGCAAGTTGAGGTCGGCGGCAAGCCGGGCGTGCTCAATAACGGCGATGGCACCACTGACGGCCTCAAGAACCTGTTGGTCAAGCAGCCCGACGGCGTCTGGCTGCTGGTGCAGATCTGGGACGCCCGCGGCTGGACCCAGCAGGACATCATCGAGTTCGCCGACGGGATCCACGTCCAGCCGGGCGTCGTACACACCTTCGACTGATGGTGCGTCGTCCGCCGCGCACCTGCTCAAGGTGCGCGGCGGGCGAGGCGGGACGACCGCCGAGCTGATCAGTCGGCGGACCGCTTGGCCTTCCCGATCGAGCCGAGGTGGGTGTGCTCGAAGCCTTCGGTGGTCTTGAGGCCGTAGCCGAGGGCGCGATCGACGGCGATGTGGAACACCCACGCGATGGCGAGGACGCCGAGCCAGTCGATCGGCTCCCGGACTGCGGCGAGGGCCACCGCGACCGCGCCGAGCAGCGCCGGCAGCGCGTAGGAGTGCACCAGGTTGTAGCAGAAGGCACCCACGTGTGGGCCGCGCAGGTAGCCGACCATGGACAGGTCGAAGATCAGGAACAGGGCGAGCAGCCACCACCACGCGTACCCGACGGCGACGGTCACCACGACGGCGAAGGCCGCCACCACGACGCCCTCGATGCGCTGTGTCTGGACCGGGTTCAACATCCGACATCTCCAAGCTGGCGGTTCAGGGGTCACAGCCAGTCGTGCTCGCGGGCGTAGCGCGCGGCCTCGTGGCGGGTGTGGGTCTGGGTCTTCTGCATGGCGTTGGAGAGGTAGTTGCGTACGGTGCCCTGGGCGAGGTGCAGCCGGGCGGCGATGTCGGCGACCGAGTAACCCTCGCTCGTCACCCGCAGCACGTCGAGTTCCCGCTCGGTCAGCGGGCAGTCGTCGACGATGGCGAGCGCGGACACGTCGGGGTCGATCCACCGTCTGCCCGCGTGCAGGTCGGTGATGACCGAGGCGATGTGGGCCGGCTCGGCCGACTTGCTGACGAAACCCTGGACGCCGAGCTTCAGCGCCTTTCGCAGCACGCCGGGCCGGGCGTGTCGGGTCAGCATGAGGACCACCTGCTCGGGCCGGACGCGGCGGATCTGCGTGATGGCGCCGAGGCCGTCCGTGCCGGGCATCTCCAGGTCGATGACCAGCACGTCGGGCTGGTGCCGCAACGTGGCCTCGACGGCGGTCTCGCCGTTGGTCGCCTCGGCGACGATGTCGATGTCACCTTCGAGCGGCAGCAGCGCCGCCAGCGCCTTGCGCAGCAGGGCCTCGTCGTCAGCGAGCACGATGGTGGTGGTCATCGTTGATCCTCCGCAGCGCCGCCGGTGACCGCGTCGGCCCGGGCGGCCGGGAATCTCACGGCGGTCAGGAAACGTCCGTCCTGCTGTCGTACGGTCAGCTCGCCACCGTCGGCTGCCAGCCGTTGCCGGAGGTTGGACAGCCCTCTGAGTTCGGGCAGCGTATCGCCGCTCACGCCGTCGTTGACGATCGAGATGCCGGCTTCGGAGAGCGTGATCCGCACCTGGGTGGCCTGTGCGTGTCGCAGGATGTTCGTGGTGGTCTCGCGCAGGACCTGGCCGAGCAGTTCGCTGCTGCGCGGATCCACCTCGGCCTCCCGGGTCACCCGGACCCGGATGCCCGCCGCCTCGAACAGGTTCTTCGCGTTCTCGAGTTCCGCCGAGAGATTGAGTCGGCGCTGGGCGTACGCCAGTTCCTTGGTCTGGGTGATGGTGTCGCTCACCAGCGCGTACGTCTCCCGCAGCTCCTTCTCGGCGCGGTCGGTGTCGCGGCGCACCAGTTTCCGGGCGAGTGCGATCTTCAGCTTGACCACGTGCAGGGTGTGGCCCTGGATGTCGTGCAGATCGCTGGCGAAGCGGACGCGTTCCCGGATGACCGCCAGCTCCGCTTCGCGCTCTCGGGCGTGGTCCAGCTCCCGGATGAGGTCGTAGAAGCGCTCGCCGACGATCGTCAGGACGGTCACCAGGATGGTGAGGCCCGTCGGGACGAGGACGTAGGTGATCAGGACGCCGCGGACGTCGTCCTGATCGACCAGGAGTCGCATCGCGCCGACGGCGGCGACGTAGCTGAACAGTCCGACCGCTGCCAGGGCCCGGCGTCGTACCTCGCGGAGGGCGAGAGACCCCACGGCGCAGATGCCCCAGTAGGCGTTGGGGCTGCCGGTCAGCAGCGCCCCGAGCGGCCACACCACAGCCCCGACGATCGTGCAGGGTAGAGCGACCCGGGCGAGGTCGTCCGCCGTCCAGCGTTCGAAGGCCACCACCGCCGCCACGGCACCCGGGGCCAGGACGATGAGATGCCACCAGGTGTGCGCGTCGGTGGCCAGGAGTACCACCGCGGCGAACACGACCGGCGGCAGTGACGTGAGGAGATTGATCCGGCGCAGCCGCCTCTGCGTCGTCTTGGTGAAGGCCGGCGGTCTCGCGGTCACCCAGCCAGTATTCCCACGTCCAGACCGGGCTGGCAGTGACACCACGTCACATGTACCCATGACGTGGCGCCACTGAACGATCGCCGCGACCGCTGCTGTCATTGGGGCATGTCCACGACACCAGTGATCGAAGTCGAACGGCTGAACGTCAAGTACGGCGACTTCCACGCCGTGAAGGATCTTTCCTTCGAGGTCCGGCGCGGTGAACTGTACGCGCTGCTCGGCACGAACGGGGCGGGGAAGACCTCGACCCTGGAGACCATCGAGGGGCACCGGACGCCGACCTCCGGCACCGTACGCGTCTTCGGGCACCAGCCGGGTGACCGTCGGGTGGTCCGTCCCCGGATGGGGGTGATGCTCCAGGAGAGCGGTTTCTCCCCCGACCTCACGGTTCGTGAGTCGGTCCGGCTGATCGGCACCCTGACCCGGCGCACCGACGACGTCGACCGGGTGCTCGACGTCGTCGATCTCACCGGCAAGGCCGGCCGGAAGGTGTCACAGCTCTCCGGTGGGGAGAAGCGGCGGCTGGACTTCGCCACCGCCGTCTACGGCACCCCGGAGCTGATCTTCTTGGACGAGCCGACCACCGGCCTGGACGTCCAGTCACGCGACCACCTGTGGACGACCGTGGACCGGCTCCGGGAGAACGGCGCGACGATCGTGCTGACCACGCACTACCTGGAGGAGGCGCAGCAGCGCGCCGACCGGATCGGGCTCATGCACGAGGGCACCTTCCACCGGGAGGGCACCGTCTCCGAGCTGACCCGCACCCTGCCGGCCGTCATCCGCTTCTCGCTGCCACCTGCGGTGCCGGCGCTGCCGTTGCAGGCGGCCAGGGACGGCGACGGCAAGGTCGTGATCGAGACCTTCGGGCTGCAGAAGGACCTGCACCTCCTGCTCGCCTGGGCGCAGGACCACGCGGTGGAACTGCGGGACCTGGAGGCCGGACCGACCCGACTCGACAACGTCTTCCGCGCCATCAGCGGCTGACCCGTCTCCCCGAGAGGAATTCTTCCCGTGTTCCCCATCGCCTTCAGCGAGTTGATCCAGATCTTCCGGAACCGGCTGGTGCTGGTCACCAGCTTCATCATCCCGGTGGTCGTCTCCGCGTACTTCGTCCGGCAGCACGAGACCTTCGCCGCACTCGGCAGCCTCGGCTACATCGCGGCGATCGTGCTGTTCACCGTGGCCGCGTTCGGGCTCTACGCCACGACCGTGACGACCCTGGCGTCCCGGCGGCAGAATCTCTTCCTCAAGCGGTTGCGCTCCACGGCCATCGGGGACCCCGGCATTCTCGCCGGCCTGCTGTTGCCCGCCACCGTCGTCGCGCTGGTGCAGGTCGCGGCGATCCTGACCGCCCTGGCCATGGTCGCCGGCGGGCCGGCCAACATACCCCTGCTGGTGGTGGCGATCGTCGCGACCGTGGCCATGCTGATCGGCCTGGGTCTGGCCACCGCCGGCCTGACGAACTCACCCGAGCACGCCCAGGTCACCACCCTGCCCGTCACCCTCGGCGTGATCGGCGTGGCCAGCTGGGTGGGCATCAGCGGCACCGAGGATCTCGCCCTGCTCAAGCGGCTGCTGCCCGGTGGTTCCGCCACCGAGATGGTGATGAACGCCTGGAACGGTGGCGTCGCCGTGACGGACTCCCTGCTCCTGCTGGCCCCGACGCTGGGCTGGGTCGTGATCGCCGTCGTGGCGGCCACCCGCCTGTTCAAGTGGGAACCCCGCCGCTGAGGGCGGCGAGCGACACCGAGGTGCGCGCGACACCCGATCAGACCTCGCGTGAAGACATACGACAAGGAGTGATCGTGACCGCAGAGACGTCGCAACCCGGCTCACCGACTCTGGTGGAGGACCTGCTGCTCCTGCTGTTCCAGCCGAGGTCGGGCACCATCGCCGGAGAGAACACCCTCTTCTACGTCCTCGCCGGGGCGGTCCTCGCGGATCTCGCCCTCGCCGACCGGGTGACGATGGCGGACCGACGCAAGGTGAGCATCGTCGAGGGGCGTGCACCGTCGGACGAGCTTCTCCGATCGGCGTGGGACTACGTCTCCGAGAAGCCCCGCGGCGTCCAGACGGTGCTCGCCGCGATCGGCCCGGAACTGCGCAAGCCGGTGTTGGAGCGGCTCATCGGACGCGGCGACATCCGGCGGGAGGATCGTAAGATGCTCGGCCTGTTCCGGACGACCGCGCTGCGCGACGGTGGCACCGGACGCCGGGCGCGCCTGCTGGAGGAGGTCCGGCAGGTCCTCGTGGACGGCGCGGAACCGTCGGCCCGGGTGGCCGCGCTCGCGGCACTGCTGTCGGGCAGCGGAACTCTTCCCCAGTTCTACCGCGACATCCCGTGGACCACGCCCGTGATCAAACGCGCGAAAGAACTCGAGCAGGGCAACTGGGGCGCCGGTGCGGCGGCGGAGGCCGTCACCCGGACCATCACCGCGACCGTCGTCAACAGTGTCATCGTCAGCACCACGGTGATACCCCGAAGCTAGGCCGCCGGTGACCGGGCAACCCAGCCTGCAACTTCGCGGATGTTGTCGTGTCTGGCGGACCTCGGGCCGCAACATCACCGAAGTTGCGGGCCGGGAGTCGCGGTGGGCAACGGGGGTGGCGGTGCGGGCGGAGGGCGGGTCAGGTGTAGAGGGTGGTGGCGTACCGGGGGCCGTAGTGGCGTCACTGCCGGTCACGCTCGTGCAGTTGGGTGCGCTCCTTGGCGACTGCGCGGGGGCCGGGGGTGCCGAGCAGGTCGGTCAATTCGGCTGCGGATGTGATCTCCACCGTCACTGGGTGCCTCCCCGTGGAGTTGACCGTGGTGGCGGCACCCGGGCGGGAAACCGCCATGGTCACTCTAGTCGCGCCCGACCGTCAGGTTTGTCCCCCGGTGCCCGGGGGTACGGCCCACAGAGCGCTTTCGAACAACAGTGGAGGCCCGGAGATGGAGAGTCGACTCAAGATCCTGGGGCACCCCGTCCATCCGATGCTTGTGATGTTTCCCTTCGCCCTACTGGTCACCGCCGTGCTCTTCGACGTCATCGACACGGTCGGCGGGCCGGACTTCCTCGGCGAGGTGGCGTACTGGAACCTCACCGTCGGTCTGATCGGCGGCCTGCTGGCGGCGGCGGCCGGCACGTTCGATCTGCTGGCGATCCCCTCCGGAACCCGGGCGAAGCGGGTGGCGCTCACCCATGCTGTCGCTAACCTCGCGGCGATCCTGCTCTTCGCCGCCGTCTGGGTGGTGCGGCTCAACGCCGATTCGCGGGGGGCGGGCGGGGCACTGATCGCCATCGAGGTGGTGGCGCTGGGCATTCTCGGGGTCGGCGGCTGGCTGGGCGGTGAACTCGTCGACCGGCTCGGCGTCGGGGTCGACCGGGAGGCCAACCTCGACGCGCCGAGCTCGTTGCGGCCGGCGGCCGCCAGTCAACGGATGGGAGACGCGCGATGACCAGGCCGGGACGCGGTTGGCGGGGCGGCCAGCAGGGCTGGGACCCGATGGGCGAGCTGCAGTCGCTGCGGGCCGAGCTGAGCCGGCTGGTCGGCGGCCGTCCGGGGCCGCCCGAGGTGGAGCTGGGCGAGACCAGCGACGGCTGGGAGGTGGTCGTCCGGCTGCCCGGCGTCGCCCCCGAGGAGGTCGCGGTGGAGCTGGACGACCGCGAGCTGTGCGTACGGGCGCGGACGGAGGCCGAGGTCAACGCCGACCACGGCATTCCCGGCGGGTTCGAGACCCGGGGCTTCGAGTACCGCGTGCAATTGCCGTCGCGGGTGGACCCCGAGGCGATCGACGCGGTGATGGACCACGGTCTGCTGCGGGTACGGCTGCCCCGGGCGAACCGGCCCGCGCCGCGCACCATCACCGTCGGTCGTACCGGACCGCGTTCGACGGGCCCCGCCGGTGGCGTGCCTAGCGTCGACCCGGCGGCGGACCGGGAACTGCACCAGCCGGACGTCGCCACCGGCGATTCCGGCCGGTAGCGCGCCCGGTGGCTTCGGCCGTGCTGGGAGGGGCCGCCGACCGGGTTCCGGACGTGGCCCGGATCGCCGTGCTGCGCGCCAACGCGCTCGGTGACTTCATCTTCGTACTGCCCGCGCTGGAGGCGCTGCGGGCCGCGTACCCGCAGGCGGAGATCGTGTTGCTCGGCGCGCCCTGGCACGAGCAGCTGTGGCGCGACCGGCCGGGCCCGGTCGACCGGGTACTTGTGGTGCCGCCCGCGCCGGGGATCCGGACGGCGACCGAGGGCGAGCCCGAGTCGAGCACTGTCGACTTCCTGGCCGCCGCCCGCGCGGAGCGGTTCGACCTGGCGCTGCAACTGCACGGCGGCGGCGCCAACTCCAATCCGCTGGTGGCCGCGCTCGGCGCCCGGCTCACCGCGGGCCTACGGGCCGAGGACGCGCCGCCGCTGGAGCGCTGGCTGCGCTACGTCTACTACCAGCACGAGGTGATCCGGTACCTGGAGGCGGTGGCCCTGGTGGGCGCCGCGGCCACCACGATCATCCCGGCGCTGGCGGTCACCGAGACCGACCGGACCGAGGCGCGCACCGTGCTCGGTGAGTCGGAACGTCCCCGGGTGGCGTTGCATCCCGGTGCGACGGACACCCGTCGTCGCTGGCCCGCCGACCGCTTCGGGGAGGTGGCCCGGACGCTGCACGCCGACGGGTACGAAATCCTCGTCACCGGCACCTCTGCCGAGCGGGAGGTGGTCGACCAGGTGGTGGCCACCGCCGGGGTACCGGTCCGACCACAGGTCGGCACGCTCAGCCTGGGTGGGCTGGCCGGCTGCTACGCCGGATGCGAGCTGGTGGTCTCCAACGACACCGGGCCACTGCACCTGGCCGCCGCCGTCGGTACGCCGACCGTCGGCATCTTCTGGGTCGGCAACCTGATCACCACCGCTCCCGTGACGCGGGGCCGGCACCGGCCGATCACCTCGTGGACGGTGCACTGCCCGGTCTGCGGGGTGGACTGCACCCCCGGCATCTACCCGCACCGTCCGGGCGACGGCGACTGCCCGCACCGCGACTCCTTCGTCACCGACGTGCCGGTGGCCGAGGTGTTGGAAGCCGCCCGCGAACTGCTGTTCCGTTGACGAATCGCGCCGGCTCAGGCGTCCGGCTCCAGCGAGGCGAGGACGACCTCCCACGCCTCCACGTCGCGTTCGGTGACCGTGGTCGGTGACTCCAGGTGGTAGGCGCCGCTGGGCAGGACGCCGGCACCGCCGTGCCGCGCCAGCACGGCGAGTTGCGCGGCGACGTCCTCGCCCTGGTGCCGCGCCGGTACCCGTCGCCAGAAGCCGAATCCGCCGGCGTCGACGAGCTTGGCCCGGTCGTAGAGCACGCAGCCGCCGACCCAGGACACCTGGTACGCCCGCCAGTCACCGTCGGCGAGCGCCAGTGACGCCGTCACGTGCAGCAGGTTCGCCGCGGAGTGGATCTGCGCCCGGTCCCACTCGGGCGTGCCCGGCCGGACCCGCTCCGGCACCGGTCGGCCGGTCCACTCCCGGTAGTGCCGGTGCGTGTCTGGCCGGACGTCGCCCAGGTAGGACAGGCCGTGCACCCCGTTGCCGACGAAGCCGCAGCCCAGCTCGCCGATCGCGGTCACCAGCCGGCGCAGGGTGCCCGGTTCCAGCCAGACGTCGTCGTCGAGGAAGAGGACGTACCGCGCGACGGAGGCGTCGAGCAGGAAGCTGCGGTGCTCGGCGAGCCCGCGTCGAGGCAGTCGCCGGGTCAGTAGCACCGGATGCTTCCGGTGGCGCAGCGCCCGGACCATGGTGGCCGCCGCCGGGTGGAGGTATCCGGGGTCGCCGTCGGACTGGTCGCTGACCACCACGCCGAATCCCGGCACCCCCTCCTGCGCGGCGAGCCCGGCGAGGGTGACGGCGAGTTCGGTGGGCCGGTTGCGGGTCGGGACGAGCACGTCGACCAGCCGGTCGACGCGGAACTGCGCGGGCGTGCCGGCGTCGAGGGGTCGGTTCACGGCGCCTTGCCGGTCAGCGGCGGCGCGTCCGCACCGGTCGTGGCGGTTCCGGTGCCGGTCGCGCCGGACGTCTCCACCGCCGGCTTGGGAGCGGCCTGCGCGCCGGTCGCGCCCTCCTGCCCGTACGCGCGGATCCGGTCGATGATCGCCGACGTGGAGCGGTCCGGCACGTACCCCAGGGTGCGTACCTGGCCGCCCAGCCGTTGCACCAGCGGCGCCTCCGGCACCAGCTCGGGCGGGTAGTCGCCGCCCTTGACGTAGACGTCCGGCCGGACGGCTTCGATGAGGGCGGCCGGGGAGTCCTCCTCGAACACCACCACGTGGTCGACGCAGGTCAGCGCGGCGAGCAGGGCGGCCCGGTCCTCGATCGGGTTCACCGGCCGGTCCGCACCCTTCAACCGGCGTACGCTGCCGTCGGAGTTGACCGCCACCACCAGCAGGTCGCCGAGGGCGCGGGCCTGTTCCAGGTACCGCACGTGCCCCCGGTGCAGCACGTCGAAGCAGCCGTTGGTGAAGACGATCGAGCGGCCGGCCCGCCGGTGTTCGGCGACGATCTCCGTCAGGTGCCCGGTGTCGACGAGTACCTGCCGGTCGTCGGGTGCCGGTCGGCCCAACGCGGCCAGCAGGTCCTCGCGGCGGCACACGCAGGTGCCGGTGCCGGCGACGGTGCTCGTCGCGGCGAGCTGGGCAAGGTGCGCGGCGGTGGACAGCGGAGCGTCGGCGGCCAGCGCGAGGGTCATCGCCGCCAGGTAGGCGTCACCGGCGCCGACGGCGTGGCTGGCGGGCACGGGCGTGCTGTGACTGCGGGCGGGCGCACCGTCGACACCGCCGACCACCGCGCCCTCGGTGTCCAGGGTCACCGCGACCACCGCCGCGCCGGTGTGGGCACGCAGCTCGGCGAGCCGCGACTCGGCCAGGACGGCCCGGTCCACGCCGGCACCGACCTCGGCGTTCACGGTCACCCCGGTGCCGGTCACGCTGAGCCCGTCGCGGGTCATCGCCACCCGACTCTCGCCCGGGGTCGGCTCGCCGGTGGGCCCGTCGGTACGCCGCATCCCGGCCTCGCCCGGCGCCGTGCCGACGGTCAGTTCGGACGGCCCGTCGGCCGGGTCGACCTCGGGATGCTCCAGGTGCAGCTCACGGCCACCGGCCGCCGGCGAGGCGCCGGTGCCGGTGCCGGCCGGGTCAGCGGACGTCGCCGGGTTCGTGGTCGGCCGGACCATGCCCGCGCGGGCGAGCAGGCGGGTGGCCTCGGCGAAGCTCGGGGTCACCACGGTCGGCGCGAGGCCCCGCCAGTCGGCGAGGTCGTGGGCGTCGAGCGCGACCGTGGCGTACCGGTCCCGGTGCTCGACCAGCCAGGCGCGTACCGGCGCGGGCAGCGCGCCCAGACCGTAGTCGCAGACCACCAGGGCCGGTTTCTCGCCTCCACTGGCCGCCCGCAGCTCCTCAGTCGCACAGTCCAGGGCGGTGAGCAGGCAGTCCACCCCCAGGTCGCTGAGCGGGTCGTCCGGGTCGCCGGAGTCCTCCCGCAGCAGGATCTGGTCGCCGGCCAGCATCCGACGCTTGACCGGGGTGTAGCGGCCCGGCTGGCTGACGGTGCGGTCCCAGACGCCGGCCCGGTCGAGGCAGTCGTGCAGCTCGTCACCGGCGGCGTCGGCCCCGACGGGCGCCACCAGCACCGAGCGCCCGCCCAGCGTGGCGATGTTGACGGCGGTGTTGGCGGCACCACCCGCCGCCGAGATACGGCGGCGCAGGGTGAGGACCGGGGCGGGGGCTTCCCGGCACAACCGGTCGGAGTCGGCGAACCGCCACTCGTCGAGCATGGCGTCACCGATCACCAGGACCGGACGCCCGAGCCAGCTCTGCACGACGTCGGCGAGCCGGAGCTGTTCCGCTGCTGCTCGTGCCATGCCGGCGGTTCCCCTCCGCTCGGCGGGGTCAAACCTGCCGGCCGGGCACCCGCTGACGGCGACGTGCGGTGGGCCACCGTCCGGCCGCGTTTCGTGACGTCGGCACCGGGAACGGATACGGACGTACCCCCGGAAAGGAGAACACTGTGGCAGCGACGTTGCAGGGCAAGCGAATAGCCTTCCTGGCCACCGACGGCGTGGAAGAGGTCGAGTACGTCCAGCCGCGTCAGGCCGTCGAGCAGGCCGGTGCGACCGCCGAGCTGGTGTCGATCAAGCCTGGGAAGATCACCTCCTTCGAGCACCTGGACCCCTCCACCACGTACGAGGTGGATGTCAGTGCGGCCGACGCGGATCCCGCCCGGTACGACGCGCTGGTGCTGCCCGGTGGGGTGGCCAACCCGGACTTCCTGCGCACCGACTCCGACGCCGTCCGGTTCGTGAAGTCGTTCTTCGACGCCGGCAAGCCGGTCGGGGTGATCTGCCACGGGCCGTGGACGCTCGTCGAGGCGGACGTGGTGCGGGGTCGGCGGCTGACCAGTTGGCCCAGCCTGCGCACGGACCTGGTGAATGCCGGCGCGGAATGGGTCGACGAGCAGGTCGTGACCGACAACGGGCTGGTCAGCAGCCGCAAGCCCGATGACCTGCCGGCTTTCTGCGCCAAGATCGTCGAGGAGTTCGCCGAGGGTCGGCACTGATCCGCCGACAGCGCTCGTTCGGTGGCCTCGCCCGTCCGGGCGGGGCCACCGTGCTGCCTGGTCACTTCAGGATCAGGCGGTTGGTCTGCTCGAAGACGTCCAGGTCGGCCAGGGTCTCCAGGACACTTGCCGAGAGCGGCTGGGGCATCGCCTCGCGGTGGAAGAAGCCCGCGTCACTCGTCTCGTCGGTGATCCGGGCCAGCCGCCCGTCCCACTCCTCCACCCGGAACGCGGTGGTGAAGATCTGGTAGGTGTGGCCGTACATGTTGGTGTGGGTGCGGTCCGGGCCGGTGTAGAGGGCGAAGGCGCTCACCCGCAGCGCCCGCAGCCCGGTCTCCTCGCGTACCTCCCGCACGGCGCAGTCCGCGATCGACTCGCCCAGCTCCATCGCGCCGGCGGGCAGTGCCCACTGCCCATTGTCGGAGCGGCGGATCAGCAGGATGCGGGCCGAGCTGTCGCGCACCACGGCCCGCGCGCCGACGAACATCAGCGTCCGGTCGCCGGCCAGGGCGCGTAGCTGCCCGACGTACGAATCAGCCCAGGAGATGCTCACCCGGACAATTTACGGGGGTTCCCAACGTGTGACCGGCGACACTAACTTGTTACCCATGCGTAGCACGATGATGGACGCCCCCCTTCAGGTCTCCCGGATCCTCGAACACGGCGCCACCGTGCACGGCGCGGCCGAGGTGGTGACGTGGACCGGCGCCGAGCCGCGCCGCAGCACGTACGCCGACGTCGGGCGGGACGCCGCCCGGCTCGCGCACGCGTTGCGGACGGAGTGCGGGGTGACCGGCGACGAGCGGGTCGCCACCTTCATGTGGAACAACACCGAGCAC
This sequence comes from Verrucosispora sp. WMMC514, assembly GCF_027497295.1. Taxonomy (NCBI): domain Bacteria; kingdom Bacillati; phylum Actinomycetota; class Actinomycetes; order Micromonosporales; family Micromonosporaceae; genus Micromonospora; species Verrucosispora sp. WMMC514. Next base: position 3,063,843 of record NZ_CP114906.1, read on the forward strand.
CTGGTGGCGTACTTCGCGGTGCCCAGCATGGGTGCGGTGCTGCACACGCTCAACATCCGGCTCTTCCCCGACCAGGTCACCTACATCGCCAACCACGCCGAGGACCGGGTGGTGCTGGTCGACGCGACGTTGATCCCGCTGCTGGCGAAGTCCCTCGGCGGCATGACAAGCGTGCGACACGTGGTGGTGGTCGGCGGTGGCGATCCCGCCCCGCTGCTGGCGGCGGCGGGCGACCGGATCGCCGTACACCACTGGGACGCGCTGCTGGCCGACCGCCCGGAGGTGTACGACTGGCCCGAGGTGGACGAACGCGACGCCGCCGCCCTCTGCTACACCTCCGGCACCACCGGCAACCCCAAGGGGGTGGCCTACTCGCACCGCTCGATCTACCTGCACTCGTTGCAGATCTGCATGCCGGAGGGGTTCGGGCTCGGGCCGACCGACCGGGAACTGGCCATCGTGCCGATGTTCCACGCGATGTCGTGGGGGCTGCCGTTCGCGGCGTTCCTCTCCGGCGCGTCGCTGGTGATGCCGGACCGTTTCCTCCAGGCCGCGCCGATCGCCGAGATGATCGCCGCCGAGCGGCCGACGCTGGCCGGTGCGGTGCCGACCATCTGGACCGACCTGCTCGCCTACCTGGACAGCCACGACGTCGACACCTCCTCGCTCACGGAGGTGATCGTCGGTGGTTCGGCCTGCCCGCCGTCGCTGATGCACGCGTTCGACGAGCGGCACGGCATCGACGTCATCCACGCCTGGGGGATGACCGAGATGTCGCCGCTGGGCTCGGTGTCGCGCCCACCGGCCGGGGCGAGCGGTGACGAGGCCTGGCGCTACCGGTACACCCAGGGCCGGGTGCCGGCGGGAGTGCGGGCCCGCGTCGTGGGCCCGGCCGGGGAACCGCTGCCCGCCGACGGAACCTCCGTCGGTGAGCTGGAGGTCCGTGGGCCGTGGATCGCCGCGCGGTACGTCGGGGACGACGCGCCGGACCCGGAGAAGTTCCGCGACGGCTGGCTGCGTACCGGTGACGTGGGCACGCTGTCGGCGGACGGCTACCTCACCCTCACCGACCGGGCCAAGGACGTGATCAAATCCGGTGGCGAGTGGATCTCCTCGGTGGAGCTGGAGAACGCGTTGATGGCCCATCCGGCGGTGCTGGAGGCCTGCGTGGTGGGCGTGCCGGACCAGCGGTGGGACGAACGGCCGCTGGCCACGGTGGTGCTCCGGGAGGGTGCCTCGGCGACCCCGGAGGAGTTGCGGGACTTCCTGGCCGGGTCGGTGGCGCGCTGGCAGTTGCCGGAGCGGTGGGCGTTCGTCGAGGCGGTGCCGAAGACGAGCGTCGGCAAGTTCGACAAGAAGGTGGTGCGCTCCCGGTACGCCGACGGCGACCTGAATGTGCGGGAACTGGCCACGCCGTAACGTTTTTCGGCGCATCATCGCCATTGGGAGTAGTGGCCTGCACAGACCTCTCTCCGGTGGGCGGCCCCGGCGTTCGCACCGCGCCGGGGCCGCCCGTTCCTCGCGGGGCGACCCGCAATGCCAGTATTGCGAGACTTGTTCGTCTCTGTCCTGCGGACGGCGAAAACTCCCAGGTCGAGCCGCTTATTCGTGGGCGCTGAGCAGCACCCTGCCGACCACCGAGTCCTCCACCGCCTGATGGGCGGCAGCGGCCGCCGACAGCGGATAGGAATGCAGCGGCAGACCGGCCTCCTCGCCCACCCGGATCCCGCCCTGCGCGGCCGCGGCCGCGACGTCGACCAGCGCCTGGGCCTTGGCCGCCTTCGGCATCGTGTAGACCAGCACGAACTGCCAACGGGCGTTCGGCACCATCAGCGGACCGACCGACAACGTCACCTCGTCACCGCCGTCGTTGGCGTACACGCTGACCACCCCGCCCGGGCGCAGCAGCCGGACGTCGGTGGCCGCGTTGCGGGCGGGGGAGACCTCCACGATCCCGTGCACCCCGTCGGGCGCGATCTTGTGGACCTCCTCCACCACGTCCTGTTCCCGGTAGTTCACCACCAGTGAGGCACCGGCCGCCGCGGCCAGTTGGGCCTTCTCGGCGCTGCTGACCGTGGCGATCACGCAGGCGTCGGCCCAGGACGCCAACTGGATCGCCGCGTTGCCCACGGCCCCGGCCCCACCCTGCACCAGCACCGTGTGGTCACTCAGCGCGCCGGGACGCAGGGTGTCCGGCAGATACTCACCCGAGGTCAGGCACCGGTGCGCGGTCAGAAACGGGATGCCGAGGCAGGCGCCCAGTTCGAAGGAGGCGTCGCCGAGGCGTACCGCCTGGCGGACCGGCACCACCGTGTACTCGGTGGCGGTCCCCCACGGCCGCTGCCAGGCGGCCTCCCAGACCCACACCCGCTCGCCGATCAGCTCCTGGTCGACCCCCTCGCCGACCGCCTCGACCACTCCGGCGCCGTCCTGGCCCGGTATCTGCCAGCCGGCCGGCAGCGGGCCCTGCCGGCGCGACTTCCAGTCGGTCGGGTTCACCCCGGACACCGCGACCCGCACCAGCACCTCGCCCGGACCGGGTTCCGGCACCGGCCGCTCGACCAACTGGAGCACGGAGGGATCGCCGGTGCGTTCGTACACCATCGCCTTCATGTCACCGACCGTAGGCGGGCGGGGGACCGCCCGGTGTCGGTTCAGCCCAGCCGGTCGACGACCTCCGGGGTCAACTCGTCGATCGAGTCCAGCACCGCCACGGCCAGCCGCCGAGCGTCCGGATCCAGCGGATACGCCCCGTGCGGCACCGCCACCACCGCCATCCCGGCCGCAGCCGCGGAACGGACCCCGTTGGAGGAGTCCTCCACCGCCACGCAACGGGTCGGGTCGAGGCCGAGCCGCCGGGCCACGGTCAGGTAGACATCCGGTGCCGGCTTGCCGCGCTCGGTCTCCTCGGTCGACAGCGTGCTGCGGAACGAGTCGGTCAGGTCGGTCGCGGCCAGCGCCGCGGCGATCAGCCGGGTCGGCGAGGAGCTGGCCAGCCCGAGAGGCCACCGTGCGGCCATCCGGCGGACCACGTCGACCGAGCGGTCGATCACCGGTACCCGGGCCGCGTACCGGCGGGCCATCTCCTCGACCACCTCGGCGGCGACCTGGTCGGCGGTGCGCCGCACCCCCAACTCGTCGCTGAGGTAGCGGGCCCACTCGCCGGTGCTCATCCCCATCAGCCGACGCTGGGTGTCGTCCTGCCAGACACCCCCGTGCTCGGCCACGTACGCCCGCCGAACCTCCTCCCACACCGGCTCGGAGTCGACGATCACACCGTCAAGGTCGAAAACCACCCCATCCACCGTCACACCCCCATCTTCCCCCACCCACCGCGGCGTCGATCAAGAAGTTCGCGTCAGGAATCGAGGAGAGGTCAGACCCGAACTTCTTGGTCAACTCGCCAGGGGTGGCAGACCGATGGGGCTGTCCGGCGGGATGACCGTATGGGCGGCGCGGGCGATCGGGTCGAGCAGTTCGCGGAGGCGGTGTGCGCGCTCGGGGCCGAGCGTCAGCCAGGGGCGGGTGGCGGCGAGGTCGGTGGCGTCCTCGATCGCCTGGAAGGACGACCGGCCGCGCTCGGTCGGCTTGCCCTCGGCGTCCAGCCAGCCACGGACGGCGAGCCGGTCACGCGCCTGCGACCAGTCCTGCTCCGACCAGCCCCGGCCGAGCAGGTTGGCCGCCGGCATGTCGACCGCGACCCGCCAGGCGAGGGTCTCCACCGGGTCGAGGTCGGCGGCGACCAGTGCGGCCACGTGCCCGTCACCACGATGTTCGCGCAGCGTGGTGGCGGCCTGCCAGAGCCGAGCCAGCGGGTACTCACCCCGGGGCAGGCCCGCGTTCGCCGCGCCGAGCACCCGGCCGGCCGTCCCGAGCCCGTCGGTGGCGGCCTCGAGCAGGTCGGCGGCCTCCACGAGATGCCGCTCGGGCAACTCGTAGGTCAACTCGGCGAGCGCCTGCACCGCCCCGGTCAGCCGGGCGCGCAGCGCCTGGTCCGGGGTGGCCAGTTCCCACACCGCCGGCACGGCCCGGCTCACCATGTGCGGTGCGAAGTTGTAGAAGGCGGCGATCACCGGAGCCGGACCGGTCGGCCCGAGCGGGGCGGCGCGACCGGCGAAGTAGCCCCGCCAGTAGCCGCGTAGCCCGGCCGCCTCGTAGGCCGCGCGGGCGCGCGGATGGAAGTAGGTGACAGCGTGCAGCGGTTCGTAGTGCGTCCACATCAATCGGGCGGTCCGCCCGTCGGCGTCCACTGCCGTCACGTGCACCTCCGGGTTCGCTTCGACAGGCGTCCCGGGCGAGGTACCCGGGACGCCCGTCGAACCTACTGCCGGTCGGTGACCACCCGGAAGCCATCTGTGGTCAACCGCATCGATGTCCGGTGCCGGTGGGGGTGGGCGCCCCGCGGCTCACTCGGCGGCGAGCACGTCCACCACGAAGCGCAGCGGACCGGCCGGGCGACCGCCGCCACCGTCGCCGTAGGCGTCCTCGGCCGGGATGTCGAGCTGCACCCGGCTGCCCACGGTCACGCCCACCAGGCCCTTGTCCCAGCCCGGGATGACCTGCCCGACCCCGATCGGGAAGGTGGCGGGCTGTCCCCGCTCCCACGATGAGTCGAACTCCTCGCCGCTCTCGTAGAAGACGCCGACGTAATTGGTGGTGATCGACTGGCCGGCCTTGACCTTCGGCCCGGTGCCCTCGATCAACGGGGTCACGGTCAGCTTCTTCAGCTCACCCTCTCCGGCGGTGACCGTCGGCTTGCTGCCCAGCGCCGGGTCCGCGCCCTCCGGCAGCTGCGGTGCGGGCGGCGCAGCCGGCGGGTTGGTCGCCTCGGTCGGGGCGGACGGCGTACCGGCGGCCTGCTCGGGGGCGTCCTCACCACCGCGCTGGCCCACGATCACGAACACGGTGATCAGCACCGCCACGACGGCGATGCCGGCGAACGCACCGGCCCAGGCCTGCCGGCGGCGCTTCGCCTCGGCCGCCTTCTGAGCCGCCAACTGCTCGGCCAGCCGCCGCCGCGCCTTGGTCTCCTGCTCGCTCACGTCCTCGACTCCCTGCTGAGAGGTGTGGGGTGGGTCCGGCCACGGGCAGCCGTCGCCGACACACGGTACCTGGTGTCGGACGCACTTCCGACCATCGATGGCCCGCGCCGACCGGCACGGAAATGACGATCACGGAGTCGGTGGTGGTGCCGAACCCGCCCAGAAAGGTGCATTCAGGTGATCGAGGGTGCGGTCAGGCGGACTTGCGCGGGGTGGCCTTCTTGGTGGCTTTCTTCTCCGTGGTCTTCTTGGCCGGCGTGGCCTTCTTGGCGGTGGCCTTCTTCTCGGCGGTCTTCTTCGCGGGTGCCTTCTTGGCCGGTGCCTTGGCGGTCTTCTTCTCCGCCGCCTTCTTCTGCGCGGAACGTGCCGACGAGATCGGTGTCGGCTTGGCGCCCCCGCCGGCCGGTGCCTCGCCGCGAGCCGCCCGGGCCCGCTCCACGGACGCCTTCAACGCGGCCATCAGGTCGACGGCGGCGGCGGGCGCCTCCTCGACCTCCTCCGGCTGGACCACCTCGCGGCCCTCCACCTTCGCGTCGATGACCTCCTGCAACGCCGCCCGGTAGTCGTCGGTGAACTCGTCCGGGTGGAAGTCCCCGGCCATCGAGTCGATCAGCGAGGTGGCCATCGCCAACTCCGGTGGCCGGATCTTCAGGTCCTCGTCGAGGAAACCGAAGTCCGGCTTACGGATCTCGTCGGGCCAGAGCATCGTGTTCAGCAGCAACACACCCTCGCGGACCCGCAGGGTGGCCAACTGCTCCCGCTGGCGCAGCGCCACCTTGACGATCGCCACCCGCTCCGAATCGGTCAACGCGTCCCGCAGCAGCAGGTACGGCTTGGTCGCGGCGCCCTCCGGCTCCAGGAAGTACGCCTTGTTGTAGAGGATCGGGTCGACCTGCTCGGCCGGCACGAACTCCAGCACGTCGATCGCGTGAGAGGTGCTCAACGGCAGGTCGGCGAAGTCCTCGTCAGTGAGGATGACCATCTCCCCGCCACCGATGTCGTAGCCCTTGGCGATGTCGTCGTAGCTGACCTCCTCGCCACAGACCTGGCAGGTGCGCTTGTACCGGATCCGTCCGCCGTCGGCCCGGTGCACCTGGTGGAACCGGATGTCCTTCTCCTCCGTCGCGGAATACAGCTTCACCGCGATCGAAACCAGGCCGAACGACACGGCTCCCTTCCAGATGGCCCGCATGCTGCGCTCCCTTCCCCGGTATCGACCATGCTCGCATCACAGCGAACCGGACGCGAGGTGTTCGGCCTGCTACTACAGTCGGCCTGTGCCCGGCGCGCCGCTCAAGCCGATGCTCGCGATGACCGGGCAGCTTCCGGCCGGCCCCGATTGGGCGTACGAGTTCAAGTGGGACGGGGTACGCGCGCTCGCCGAAATCGCCGGCGGACGGCCACGCCTGTACGCCCGCTCCGGCGTCGAGATCACCACCGCCTATCCCGAGTTGATTTCGCTCGGCGAGCAGGTCGACGACGCACTGCTCGACGGCGAGGTGGTCCTGTTCGACCAGGCCGGACGACCCTCGTTCACCGCCCTGGCCGAGCGGATGCACGTGCGCAACGCCGTGAAGGCGGCCCGGCTGGCGGCAACCGTCCCGGTCACGTACATGATCTTCGACGTGTTGCGGTTGGCCGGGCAGGATCTCACCGGCTGGCCGTACGCCCGGCGGCGGGAGGCCCTCGACGGCCTGGCTCTGGGCGCGGCGCGGTGGGCGGTCCCACCGGTCTTCTCCGACGGCCCGGCCACCTACGAGGCGGCCGGCGAGCACGGCCTCGAAGGGGTGATGGCCAAGCGGGTCGAGTCGGTCTACCGGTCCGGGGTGCGCTCGCCGGACTGGGTGAAGGTCAAGCTGGAGGTGACCGGCGACTTCGTGGTCGGCGGCTGGCGGCCCGGCGCGCGGAAGATCGGCGGGCTGCTGGTCGGGGTGCCCGGTGCCGACGGTCGACTCGTCTACCGGGGCCGGGTCGGTGGTGGGATCGGTGCCGCCCTCGAACGGGAACTGCTGCGCGAGTTGGAGCCGCTGCGCACCACCGCCTCGCCGTTCGGCGGCGACGTCCCCCGCGAGGATGCCCGGGGCGCGATCTGGGTAACTCCCCGGCTGGTGGTGGAGGTCAAGTACGGCCAACGCACCCCGGACGGGCGCCTGCGGTTCCCCCGGATCCTGCGGATCCGCCCGGACAAACCGGCCGAGGAGGTCGACGATGCCAGCTGACCGGTTCCCGGTCGAGGTGCAGGGCCGCACGCTGGAGCTGTCCAACCTGGACAAGGTGCTCTATCCGACGGCCGGCTTCACCAAGGGCGAAGTGATCGACTACTACACCCGGATCGCCCCGGTGCTGCTGCCACACCTGACCGACCGGGCGCTGACCCGCATCCGCTACCCGAACGGCGTGACCGGCGGCTCGTTCTTCGAGAAGAACGCTCCGGCCGCCACCCCGTCCTGGGTACGCATCGAGACGCTGCCCGCCCCGGGCTCCACCAAGGGTCGGGAGACCATCGACTACGTCGTCGCCGACGACCTGCCAACCCTGGTCTGGCTGGCCAACCTGGCCGCCCTGGAACTGCACACCCCGCAGTGGAAGGTCGGCGCGCACCCGGACCTGATGGTGATCGACCTGGATCCGGGTGCCCCGGCGGCACTGAAGCAGTGCTGCCAGGTGGCCCTGACGCTGCGCGACCGGTTGGCCGCCGACGGCATCGACTCCTACCCGAAGACCTCCGGCAAGAAGGGCATGCAGCTCTGCTGCCCGATCTCCGGCACGCAGCCCGCCGACGACGTGTCGGCCTACGCCCGGAGCGTCGCCCAGGAACTCGAACGCGAACAGCCGAAGCTGGTGGTGTCGAAGATGGCGAAGAACCTGCGACCGGGCAAGGTCTTCATCGACTGGAGCCAGAACAACGCGGCGAAGACCACGGTGGCGCCGTACTCGCTGCGCGCCCAGCCCGTCCCGTCGGTGTCGACACCGCTGACCTGGGACGAGGTGTCCGCCGGTGCGGCGGGCCGACGCCCGGCCACCAAGCCGTACCCCGCCGGTGAGGTGCTGGAGCGGGTCGAGCGGCACGGCGACCTGCTCGCCCCACTGCTCGACGGCGGCCCCGCACTTCCGCGGTAGCCCCACCGTCCCTGCTCACACGACGGTGCCCCCGGGCCAGGTGGTGTAGGAGATCCGGGCGTTCAGGTTGGCCGGTACGCCGAGCCAGCCGTAGCAGTTCACCAGGACCACCGTGTTCGCCCCGGATCGTCCCCAGCCGGCGAGCACGCAGTGGCCGCGAGGCCGGCTGCCGGGAAGTATGCCGAGGTGGGCGTTGACGAAGGCGGTGCCGAACGCGGTCCCGGTGCCGCTGAAGGTCATCTGGTAGCGGCCGGTGCCGGTCAGTGTGCCGCTGGCGCCGCCGTAGCCGGGCAGCGTCGAGTTGTAGCTGTCGCCGCTGATGAACCCTCCGGTGATGTTGTCGCCATAGAGGGTTCCGCTGGCGAACCGTGGGCCCGCCGAGTGGCCGAGCAGGTCGACCCGGGAGCCGTAGGTGACCGCGAACCGCGCGTCGACGTCGTTACCGGCGGCGTTGGCGCATCGCACCTCCCGGCCGTCCGGCCAGTCGATCTGGCAGTTCACCGCGCTGCCGCCCAGCGCCGTGACGTGCGTCATCGGGAAGATCGGGGCACCCGACTCACTTGCCGGGTTGGGGTTCATGCGGAAACGGTAGTGACCGGTACCGAGCCGCTCATAGCTGATCGTTCCGCCCGTCGAGTCGTACCGCAGACCGGCCGGGATGGTACGCAGACCGACCGGCGTCGCCTGGTCGGTGGTGAACCAGGCCAACCGTCCCTGATGGATCTGCCGCCGGTTGGTGAAGGTCGCCACGAATCGGCTGTCCACCGGTGCGCCGGTCGCCCCGAAGCACCGTACCTGGATCAGCAGATGGTCGCCGCCCAGCAGGCTCCGGTACCAGCTGGCCACCGTGCAGTGCACCGGCCCGCCACCGTACGCCACCACGTGCGCGACGCCGGTGCTTGTCGCGGCGTGCTGCAACTCGACGGTGTACGCCCCGGTGCCGGTCCGCCGTACGACGATGTCACCCTCGGTGGAGGACCAGCTCCAGCCGTTGTCAACCGTGTACTCGGCCGCATCCGGCTGGTTCGCCCACACGGTCGCGACGACCGCGCCGGTGGGTAGCGGATCAGCCGTCGCGGCGGCCGGCGGAGCCAGCACCGCGCCCACCGCGAGCATCACCAGTACGGCCCGTAGTCGGGTCGATCGCCTCATCCGCCAGCCTCCCGCCCGACCGCATCCGACGTCGACATCGGACGCTTGCGCCATGAGTCTGGCAGCCTCCGGCAACGCTCGCGGCGGCCACGCAGAACGTGTTCGAGGAGAACATGGCCTCCGCACAGACGCGCTCAGCCCGGGTGGGCCGGTGCCGACCCGTGCCGCCGCAGGCGCGCGTACCCGCCGCCGAGCATGGCGAGCGCGAGCAGGCTGACGATCACGTCGCTGAGCAGGGCCTGGGTGGGCGATGCCGGTGCGTACGGGGGCACCAGGTAAGCCAGCACGGCCGCCCCGAGGAGCGCTCCCGCAGCACTGGCCAGCACATGTCCCTGACCCCACCCGGAGCGCCCCGACAGGCGAAGGAGCAGCCCCACCAGCGCGGCGACGGCAACTATCGACACGACCACGCCGATCCAGCCGGAGAGCATGGCGACGCCCAGGTAGACGAGGAAGACCAACAGGCCGGGACGGAATGGCCGGGGTGCGGCGATGTGAGCCAGGGGCGGCCGGCGCCGCCAACGCGGCATGGCCGCCAGCACGACCAGGGCGAGGACCACCGCCGCCGCCCCGACGAGCTGACCGGGGCTGGCCAGGAATCCCTTGCGTCCGCTGTCGTCGGCGAAGACGAGGAGGCTGCCCAGCAGGTAGAGCACGGCCACGACGACCCGGCCGGGCACCCGCAGCCACGGCCGCAGCCGGCGGGCCGGGGAGAGGTACGACTCGACGATGGCGATCGGCGCGCAGATGGTCAACGCGACATGGTTACCGACGAAGCTGATCGCCTCCTGCGCGCTGATGCCCAGCACCGGTACGCGGGTACGGTTCGCCGCGCTCAGCTCCGCGAACTCGGTGTCGGCCAGGTAGTCCGGGTTGAACAGCGACTGGTCCACCAGGCCCGCCTGGAGCACCCCGAACCCCGCTGCCAGCAGGACGATCATCGGCCAGCCGCCGCCGGTACGCCGGGCCGCCTCCCGGATCAGCACCGCCGCGCCCCCGTACATCGGTGCCAGCACCACCACGACGCCCAGCATGTCGGTGCCGGCGAAGCCGCCCCACGAGCACTCGGCGGCCCAGGGGGCGAGGAACAGCAGCGCCACGACCGGGACGAGTCGCCGCGGCATCGGCTGCCGGCCGCCGTCGAGAGCCGCCCGTTCTGCCCCGTGAGTAGTCATGCCCCTGACTCTCCCCGTGACGCGGCACCCGCCACCAATGCCGTCAGTCATGTCTTCGTCGACCCGACCGGAAAGGGCGGCCTCGACAGGGCCGGGCGGCAGGAGTAGGACGTACCTATGCGTACTGCCCTACCCGTCCCTTCCGCCGCCGGTCTCGCCGATCCGGACCGGCCACTGCTCAGCTACCTCGATTACCGCAGCGGCGCGCGGCACGACCTGACCGCCGCCGCGCTCGGTGACCTGGCGGCGCGGGCCGCCGGGCTGCTGCGCGACGGCTGCGGACTGACCCCGGGCAGCCGGGTGGCGGTGCTGCTGCCGCCGCACTGGCGTACCGCCGCGGTGCTCCTGGGGGCCTGGGCGGTGGGGCTCGAGGTGTCGTTCCGGCCGCGCGCCACCGCCGGGCTGCCGGTGCTGGAGCCCGGCGGCGACCGACCGTACGACGCCGTCCTGGTCACCCCGGAACGCCTGGACGACTGGCTGGAGGACGTGCCGGACGGGCTGCACCGGTATCTCGTCGGCACCGGGCCGCAGCCACTGGTCGACGTGCCGGTCGGCTGGCTCGACTGGTCGGTTGAGGTGCTGCGGCACGGCGTCGCCCCGACCGACCGGCCCGTGCTGCACGCGAACGACGCGGCCAGCCCGGACGGCACCAGCTACGCCGAGTGGGGTGCGATCGCCAGGGCGGTGGCCGAGCAGCTCGACCTGCGGGTCGGTGACCGGCTGCTGGTCGACGTCGCCGAGCACGACCAGCCGCTGAAGTGGCTGCTCGCCCCACTCTCCGCAGGCGCCACGGTGCTGCTCTGCGCCAACCTGGACCCCGCCGACCGGGACGCTGTGGCCGCCGCCGAGCAGGTCACCCGCGTGCTCTGACCACGTCGAGGCAGGGACGACCCGATGCGGCAACATCCCTGTTGGTGCTGTGCCGGCCCCGAGGTGAGGCAGCAACAACAGGGATGTTGCGCGGATCTTGCCGACGGGGATGCGGTCAGTCGACGGTGGGTAGGGGTGGGCCGAGGACGTCGTCGGCGTCGACGATCGTGTAGGCGTACCCCTGCTCGGCGAGGAAGCGCTGCCGGTGGGCGGCGTACTCGGTGTCGATGGTGTCCCGGGAGACCACCGTGTAGAAGTGCGCCTGCCGGCCGTCGGCCTTCGGGCGCAGCACCCGGCCCAACCGTTGCGCCTCCTCCTGGCGGGAGCCGAACGTGCCGGACACCTGGATCGCCACCGCCGCCTCGGGCAGGTCGATGGAGAAGTTACCGACCTTGGAAATCACCAACGTGCGGATCTCCCCGGTGCGGAACGCGTCGAAGAGGCGCTCGCGCTCCTTGTTCGTGGTCGAGCCCTGCACGATCGGGGCGTCGAGATACTCGCCCAACTGGTGAAGCTGGTCGATGTACGCGCCGATGACAAGCGTCTGCTCGTCCGGATGCCGGTCGAGCAGGGCGCGTACCACCGGCAGCTTGGTGCGGGCGGTGGCGGCCATCCGGTAGCGCTCCTCCGCCTCCGCCGTCGCGTACGCCATCCGCTCGGCGTCGGTCAGGGTGACCCGGACCTCGACACACTCGGCCGGGGCGATCCAGCCCTGCGACTCGATGTCCTTCCAGGGCGCGTCGTACCGCTTCGGGCCGATCAGGCTGAACACGTCGCCCTCCCGGCCGTCCTCGCGCACCAGGGTGGCGGTCAGGCCCAGCCGGCGGCGGGCCTGGAGGTCCGCGGTGAAGCGGAAGATCGGCGCGGGCAGCAGGTGCACCTCGTCGTAGACGACCAGGCCCCAGTCGCGGGCACCGAACAGGTCCAGGTGGGTGAAGGCGCCGCCGCGCCGCGAGGTGAGCACCTGGTACGTGGCGATGGTGACCGGGCGGATCTCCTTGCGCTCACCCGAGTACTCGCCGATCTCCTCCTCGGTCAGCGAGGTGCGGGCGATCAGCTCCCGCTTCCACTGCCGCCCGGCGACCGTGTTGGTGACCAGGATCAGCGTGGTGGCCTTCGCCTCGGCCATCGCCGCCGCACCCACCAGCGTCTTGCCGGCCCCGCAGGGCAGCACCACCACACCCGACCCGCCGGCCCAGAACGCCTCGACCGCCTCCCGCTGGTACGACCGCAGCGTCCACGGCCTGCCACCGTCCTTGCCGGCCTCGGCCAGCTCGATCGGGTGCGCCTCGCCGTCGACGTACCCGGCCAGATCCTCCGCCGGCCAGCCGAGCTTGAGCAGGGCCTGCTTGAGCCGCCCCCGCTCGGAGGGGTGCACCGCGATGGTGTCGTCGTCGATGCGGTTGCCGAGCATCCCGGCCAGTTTCTTGCTCTTGGCCACCTCGACCAGCACCACCCGGTCCAGGGCGCGCAGCACGAGGCCGTGTGCCGGGTCGTTGGCGAGCTGGAGCCGCCCGTACCGGTCCATCGTCTCGGCCACGTCCACCAGCAGCGCGTGCGGCACCGGGTACCGCGAATACTTGATCAGCGCGTCCACCACACCCTCGGCGTCGTGGCCGGCGGCACGGGCGTTCCACAACCCGAGCGGGGTCAGCCGGTACGTGTGCACGTGCTCGGGCGAGCGCTCCAGCTCGGCGAAGGGGGCGATGGCCATCCGGCAGGCCTGTGCGTCGGGATGGTCGATCTCCAACAGGAGGGTCTTGTCCGACTGCACGATAAGCGGTCCACCACTCACGCCGAATCCTCTCGTCCGTACGGCTGACCCGGCCGCCGAGGCAGGCGGCTGACCTGCCACTGGGCGACCATCCAGTGTTGCACGCGCGGGCGGGTGGCGAGAAAGTGCTCAGCCGGCGCAACCCCGCCGGTGCTCTGGCGCGTCTAGCAGTAGGGGACGAGTTGTCGAGGTCGGTGGCCCGCCGGGTCCCAGGACGGGCCACCGTACGCCCTCGCGGTCGTCAAGCCGGTCGGTGCCGGTGCGCAGCGCGTTCGATCCACGGCCGGACGGGCCAGGAAAGCGGGGGCCGTTCCCGTCGCAGTGGAAGCCAACGGGGGCGAGCGGCGCGCCCGGACCGCACCGGCACCCCCCCCACACCGTTTGCGCACCCGGCACCGCGGGGTACGAGCCGAGTCGGATCGTCACCCGATGGTGCTGGCCGACAGCCGCCAAGGGTGACACCCTTGACGGCGAGGGCCGGACCGTACGGGGGAGGGCAGATGACCGTTGACCAGGAAGTTGTCCCCGAGCGCGAGCAACTGGAGTCGTCCGAACCCGTCTCCACCGCCACGGTGGTCGCGTACGCCGTCGTGGGCGTCGTCCTGTTCGGCTGGTTCCTCTTCGGCTGGCTGGTGCTCCAGCAGGGCTTCATCGACTCGGTCGGTGAGGCCGCCGGGACGGGCTTCGCCCTGCTGCTGATCGTGGCGATCGTCGGGTCGGTGCGGCGTAGCCGCCGCTGAACCTCACTTCTCCAGCACCGCCGCGGTGATCCGGTGCAGCGCGAAGGTGTGCAGCATCTCGGTGCGTTCGTCCTCGGCACGCAGGTAGCCCGCGCCGAGTGAGACGGGTCGCACCAGCCGCGAGGCGGTTGCCCCGTGCGCGTCCACGTAGCCGACCCAGACCAGCGCCTTGTCGCGTACCGCCTGCTGAAGCACGGCCAGGGCGTCGTGGTGATTGTGTGCGGGAACCGGTCCGTCGGGCGCCGCGCCCCGCACCACCGCCGGCGCCCGTCGGGCCGCCCGCGCCACCGCGTCACCCCGCCGGATCTGCTCCACCACACCGAGCAGACGGGGCAGCGGCAGGTGCGGGGTGGCGAGTGGGTCGATCACCCGGTTCGCCACCGACACCCTGGCGGGTGCCCGGCGGGCCTTCGGTCGGGTGAGCACCGTCGACCCGGTGGCGTCCTCGGCCACCGGGGCGTAGCCGGCCTCCCGCAGCACGCTGAGCAGGCGGCCGCCCTGGTACGGGGTCACCAGCACGGTCGGCGCGAGCCGGCGCAGCGCCAGAGCCTCCACCCGCCGGTCGGCGAGCACCTCGGCCAGCAACGCCTCGTCGTCGCTGCGCAGGTACGCCCCGGCAGAGCCGATGCGCAGCCCACCGTGCTTGCGGGCCGCGTCGTCGACCAGGTACGTCAACCCCTGCGGTACCGGAGTTCGGGACCGGCGACGGAACAGGTCGTGCAGGTCGTCAGCGGAGTAGCCGGCGTCCAGGGCACGTCGCACACTGCTCGTGGTGATCCGGTGCACGCTCGCTCCGCCGGCCGACTCCGGCTCGGCGACCACCTCCAGTTCGGCGGCGAGCGTCGGCTCGGGCGGCCCGGGCACCACCACGGTCAGGTCGGCTTGGACCAGGAAGTGGTCCACCGGGGCGGGCAGCAGCGCGTCCAGGGACCGGACCGCGCCGCCGCCGTCCTCGGCGTCGGCCAGCAACCCCAGCGGGTCGTCCGTGGCGCCGTGCTCGCTCGCCGTCGCCTCGGCCAGCAGCAGCCGTCCGTACGAGGTGAGCGCCCCCAACCCGGTCACGCCCAGCGTGGCCGCCTCGGCAAGCACCTCCCGATGCGTGTTCTCCCGGCCCCGGCTGCGTCGCGGCGCCTGCCAGTCCAGCAGCGTCAGCACCTCCTCGACGCTTGGCGCGCTGGCCGGTTCCAGATCCGCGAGGATGCCGAGCACCGCCCGCCGGGCGGCCGGCGCTCCGGCCCGTTCCGCCTCCGCCGACAGCACCGTGATCGGCCGGTCCCGGTCGTCCCGCTGCCCGACCAGCCCGACCTGCCGGGTCATGGTCAGCCAGGCCCGGGCCAGCTGCTCCCAGCGTTGGGCCAACGAACCGGCCCGCCACATCTCGTAGCCGGCGGTGGGCAGCACCTGCTGGTCGGCGCCGTACCGGCCGGCGACGCCGGGCAACTCCATCTCACCGATGAGCCCGGCCGAGTACGCCACCTCCAGCAGCAGCGCGGCGGTCGACTCGTCCGACCCGGTGGCCCGCGCCAGCCGGCGCAGGTCACGCACGCCGATGCCGCCGGAGCGCAGCACCGGCGCCGGTTCGGCGGCCAACTGCTCCAGCAGCGCCTCGGTGTGGCGTACCACCTCCATGGTCTGCCCGGCCCCGGCGGAGTCGGCGGCCTTCGGCTCGCGGGGCGTGGCGGCCACCCGGGGTGGACTGCTGCGCAGCGGACCCAGCGGACCGGTCTCGCGGCGCAGCAGCAGCCCGATCTCCCGGGGCAGCTCGACCATGCCGGTGGTGCCACCCTTGCCGCCGGAGACCCGCACCAGCAGCCGGTGGTCGACCAGCCAGCGCACCGGGGACCCGGTCGGTGCCCCGCCGTTGGTGTCGTCCGGCGGCAGGTCGTCGTCCGCGCCGACCGCCGGCGCCTGCAACGCGCCGGGCGGCACGCTGCCGACCGGTGGGCCGGCGGCCAACCGGTCCAGGATCGCCCGGGCCGACGGCGGCGCGGACAGCAGCGTCCGCCGCAGCTTCGCCGGGTCCGCGCAGAGCGCGGCCGTACGCGGGTCCAGCTCCGCCGCCGGCCGACCCAGCCCGGCGGGGTACGGGGAGATCTCGTCGATGCCACCGACGAGATGCAGGGCGCTGTCGGGGCCGTACAGCAGGAACCTGGCCCGCAGTCGGTCGACGGCGGCCCGGACGGCGGTGGGGGCGGGTGGGTTGGGGCCGGTGGTGGCCAGGGCGAGAACCCCGTCGACCGAGGTGGTGCCGTCGGCCGGGTCACGGGTCAACCGGGCGGCGTCCATGATCTGGAGCGTGAACTGGTCCAGCCCGTCGAGTGCCCGCGACACCGAGACGCGGGACTGTGCCCGGAGGGCGAGGGCGGCCATGTCGGCGGGGACCGGTACGACGAGGTCGGGCCGGAGCTGAAGGAGCGCGGCGAGGGACTCGTCGGGCAGCGACCGCAGGTGGTCGGCGAGTGAGGTGCTCATCGTCGTTCCACGCTAGCCCGGTGAGGGGCGGTCTCGCCCATCGGACGTCCCGGCCGGTCTGACTGGCCGGGTAGCTTTCCAGGATGTCCTCGTTGACCGTCGGGTTCGATCTCGACATGACGCTCGTCGACTCGCGCCCCGGCATCGCCGCGACCTACCGCGCGCTGACCGAGCGGACCGGTGTGTCCGTCGACGCCGACGCCGCCGTGTCCCGGCTCGGCCCGCCACTGCGCACCGAGATCGCCCGCTGGTTCCCGCCGGAGCAGGTCGAGCAGGCGGTGGCCGTCTACCGCGAGCTGTACCCGGCGTACGCGATCACGCCGACCGTGCCGCTGCCCGGCGCCGTGGCGGCGCTCGCCGCGGTCCGCGACCGGGGTGGCCGGGTGTTGGTGGTCACCTCCAAGATCGGTCGGCTGGCCCGGCTGCACCTGGAGCACCTGGGGCTGGCCGTGGACGAGCTGGCCGGTGACCTGTTCGCCGAGGAGAAGGCGACCGCGTTGCGGGCGCACGGGGCGACCCACTACGTCGGTGACCACGTGGCGGACATGGTGGCCGCCGGTGCGGCCGGGGTGCCCGGCATCGCGGTGGCCACCGGCCCGTGTACGGCGGACGAACTACGGGTCGCCGGGGCGGCGGTGGTGCTGGCGGATCTCACCGGATTCCCGGCGGCGCTCGACCGGATGATCCGGCTAGCCTTGAGGCAGTAGACGGTTCAAGCGAAGCAGAGGTTCTCAGGTGCCTACGGGTCGAGTGAAGTGGTACGACGCGGCCAAGGGATACGGGTTCGTCACCAGTGACGAGGGTGGCGACGTGTTCCTGCCGAAGGGCGCGCTACCGGCGGGTGTCACCGAACTCAAGGGCGGCCAGCGCATTGATTTCAGCGTGGTGGACAGCCGGCGGGGCACCCAGGCGATGGGGGTGAAGCTCCTGGACGCTCCGCCGTCCGTGGCGGAGCTGCGCCGACGTCCCGCCGAGGAGCTGCACGGCCTGGTCGAGGACATGATCAAGGTGCTGGAGGCGAAGGTCCAGCCGGACCTGCGCCGGGGCCGCTTCCCGGACCGTCGGACCGCGCAGAAGATCGCTCAGCTGGTCCACGCGGTCGCCCGCGAGCTGGAGGTCTGAGGCACGAGCCCGGCGTCGGCGGCCCGGCCGAGCAGCGCCTCGACGGCAGCGAACCCCGCCTCACCCAGGTCCGCGGTGAACTCGTTGACGTAGAGGCCGATGTGCCGGTCCACCACGTCGGGCTCCATCTCCTGGGCGTGCGCCAGCACGTACCCCCGGCTGGCCGCCGGATCGGCCCAGGCCCGTCGGACGGAGTCCCGGATCCAGCCCGCGGCCTGCTGCGGATCGACCACGCCCCGGCGGGCCAGGATGGCGCCGAGCGGAATCGGCAGCCCGGTGTCGGACTCCCACCACTCGCCCAGGTCGACCAGGGCGGTGAGGCCGTGTCGCGGATAGGTGAACCGGGCCTCGTGGATCACCAGTCCGGCGTCGTAGCGGCCGGCGGCCACGCCCGGCATGATCTCGTGGAACGGCACCACCTCGACGCGCTGCGGCGTCCGCCCGGCCGACCAGAGCCGGAACAGCAGGTACGCCGTGGTCCGGTCGCCCGGCACCGCCACCGTGGCGCCGGTGAGATCGTCGCGGTCCGGGCCGCCGTCACGGTCGGCGCGGGTGAGCACCAACGGGCCACAGCCCCGACCCAGCGCACCCCCACAGGGCAGCAGGTGGTAGTCCTCCAGCAGCCACGGCAGCGCCGCGTAACTCACCTTCACCAGGTCGAACGCGCCGCGCTCGGCGGCCGTGTTGGTGACGTCGACATCGGCGTACGTCACATCCACCGGCGGCGCGCCGGGCACCTGCCCGTGCACCAGGGCATGGAAGACGAACGTGTCGTTGGGGCAGGGCGAGATCGCCAGCGAGAGCGCCACACCCCCACCGTAACCCCGTCCACGTGCCCCGCTGCCAGCCCGGTAGCGATCCAAGATCCGGGCAACTTCCCGGAAGTTGCTGCCTGAACTCGGCCAGAATCAGCAGTATCGCTGAAGGTGCGCAGATCTTGGGATGGGGTTGGCGGGTCAGCGTAGGGCGGGGGCGGCGGCGGTGAGGGCGGTGAGGGCGTCGCGCAGGCGCCACGCGTCGCGGTCGCGGGGGCCGATCGGGTTCGAGATGGTACGCAGCTCGGCGAAGGGCACGCCGGCCTGGCTGGCGGCGACCGCCACGCCGTACCCCTCCATGGCCTCGGCCACCGCCTCCGGGTGGCGCCGGACCAGCTCGTCGGTGCTGGCGGCGGTGCCGGTCACGGTGCTGACGGTCAACACCGGTCCGACGGTCGCGGCCGGCAGCGCCCTGCGCAGGGCCGCCAGCAGCTCCGGATCGGCGTCGAGGGCCGGACCACCGCCGAGCAGTTCGGCCGGCATGCCGAGTTCGTCGATCGGCACGAAGCCGTCGGGCGACTCCGCGCCCAGGTCGGCGGCGACGGCCCGGCTGCCGAGCACGGTGCCACCGACCGCGACCCGGCCGGCGAAGCCGCCGGCCACCCCGGCACTGACCACTGCCCGGTACGGGCGGCCGGCCAGCTCGGCGAGCGCCAGCAGGCGGGCGGTCGCCGCACCGGCGACCGCCGGGCCTACTCCGACCGGCAGCACCGCCACGGTCGGGTCGGCGAGACCGGCCTGGATCGCCTCCGCCTCGGCGGGAACGGCGGTCACCACGAGCAGACCGCTCACGCGAGCGAACCCGGTGAGCTGCGGCGCGTCTCGTCGTCGCCGCCGGAACCGGTGACGGTCGAGGAGGGCCGGTAGATGTGGAATCCGGGGGGTGCCAGCCCCGGCTCCTCCGGACCACGCCCGCCCTGGAAGGGGGCCGGAGACGTGGGGGTGGATTCAGAGCCGCTGTCCGCCTCAGCGGTGTCCGTCTCGGCCGGCTTCTCGGCGGCCAGCTCGTCGTCGGTGAGCGGCCGTCCGTGCAGCCTCTCGCCCCGCAGCCGCCGGGCCATCACCAGCCCTCGGGCGGCGGCGAGCGCACCGACGGCAGCGGCGACGGCGATGCCGATCCGGCCGTGGAAGGGTACGAGCCCGAGACCGCCACCGGCGACGAAGGCGAGCATCAGCACCGTCTCGGAATGGGCGAAGGAACTGGCCCGCAGCCGCTCCGGGATGCGTTCCTGGATCGAGGCGTCCACGGCCAGCTTGGCGATGCCGCTCATCATGGCCGTGACCACACAGAGCAGGGCGACCATCGGCAGCGAGAAGCTCAGCACGGTGAGCACGGCCACCCCGGCGACGATCACCATGCCGCTGGACTGGAGGGCGGCCGGACGGTGGATGCGCAGCCGGGTACCGATCGCGGTGGCCAGGAAGGTGCCGACGGCCAGCGCGCCGCCGACCAGGCCGAGTGATCCCTCGTCCCCCAGGTCACGTCCGAACACCACGGTGGTCAGGTCGCCCGCCTTGATGGTGAAGGCCAGGAACAGCAGCAGGAAACCGTAGACCGCACGCAGCGTGGCCGCACCGACCAGGGTCGAGATCACCAACCGTCCGGCGGGTCTGCCTCGGCCCAGTGGTCGCTCGTCCGTGCCACGCCGCAGCGCCCGCAGCGGTCGCGGTACCCGTTCCGGTGGTTCGGAGTCGGCCTTCGGCGGCAGTCGGAGGGCGATCACCATGCCGACCAGGAAGATCACCGAGGCGACCCGTAGCGGCCACTGCGGTCCGAACCAGAAGGCGGCGAGGCCGATCGGGGCGACCAGCGCTCCCGCGACCGTGCCGTAGACGCTGGCCCGGGCGCCCACCTGGGACAGGCCGAGCCCTTCCGGCAGCAACCGGGGTACGGCCGCGGAACGGGCCACCCCGTACGCCCGGGAGAGCGCCAGCACGCCGAAGGCGGCCGGATAGAGCCCGAAGCCGTGGATGTAGTCGGAGATCAGCCAGGCCAGGAACGCCCGACCCAGCATGGTGGTGGCCAGGGCGTACCGCCGGCCGTGCCGGAAGTGGTCGAGCAGCGGACCGACCACGGGAGCGAGCATCGCGAAGGGCACCATGGTCACCAGCAGGTAGAGCGCGACCTTGCTCCGCGCCTCGCCGAGCGGCACGTTGAAGAAGATCGTCCCGGCCAGCCCGATGGCGATCAGCGTGTCACCGGCGCAGGAGATCGCGTGCAGGTCGAACAGGCGGACCATGCCGGTCTCCCCACCGGCACCCCGGGCCCGGGCCCGGGCGGCGCTGCGGGTCACCCAGCGACCGCTGGTCACTGAGCCGCGCAGCATCAGCCGGGTGGCGCGGATGCCGGTGCCGACGGTCCGCCCGAGGAGGGACCGCTCAGAGCGGGAGAACAGCGGCATGGCACCCATCCTGACCCATCGGCGCGGGCGATGCTGCGCCACCGCGGAGAACACCTCTGGGGAGTGCCTCACAGTCGACCCACACGATGGGGAACAATGGTCGGGTGACCAGGCCCGCCTCCGCCCGCGCCGCTCGTCTCGACCAGGTCTGCGCCGCCGCCGTCGAGGTGGCGCGCGCCGGCATCACCGAGGTGAGCCCCGACGACGTCGGCGATCACCTCCAGGTCGTCGCCGAAGGTGATCGACTCGTCACGCACTACTTCGAGTGTCGGCTGGCCGGTTACCGCGGTTGGCGGTGGGCGGTCACCGTGACGCGGGTTCCGCGCAGTCGTACGGTGACGCTCTGTGAGACGGTGCTGCTGCCCGGGCCGGATGCGCTGCTCGCCCCCGGCTGGCTGCCCTGGCAGGAGCGACTCAAGCCCGGCGACCTGGGCCCCGGCGACCTGCTGCCGACCCCGTCCGACGACGAGCGACTTCAACCCGGCTACCTGCTCTCCGACGACCCGGCGGTCGAGGAGACCGCCTGGGAGTTGGGGCTCGGCCGTCCCCGGGTGATGTCGCGGGAGGGCCGGATCGAGACGGCCCAGCGCTGGTACGACGGTGATCACGGTCCCTCGGCGCCGATCTCCGCCTCCGCGCCGCCCGCCGCCCGCTGCGGCACCTGCGGCTTCTACCTGCCACTCGCGGGCAAGCTGCGGCAGTGTTTCGGCGTCTGCGGCAACTTCTACGCGCCCGACGACGGCCGGGTGGTCAGCGCCGACCACGGCTGTGGTGCCCACTCGGAGACGCTTGTCGAGGCGGACACGGCGGTCGACGAGATGCCCACCGTCTACGACGACAGTGCGGTGGAGCCGATGGCGGTCAGCCGGGCCATCGGGTCCGTCGACAGCGGCGAGCCGGCGGAGCCGTACGGGCACTCCTGACCATGTCCGGCCGCTGACGGCTCAACCGGCGGCGCGACGACGGCGGCGGTTGGCGTCGTGCCGCATCATCACCGCGAGACCGGGAAAGCCCCACAGGAACCCGGCCAGGCAGATCCAGAGCCAGTTCTCGTGGCCACCGGCGACCAGCCGGTCGCGGAAGAGCAGCAGCACCAGTCCGGCGACGGCCCAGGCTGCCATCCCGGCGAGGGCGAACGGCACCATCGGCGGGTCGAGCGGCTCGGGGCGGGGTGGCGGGGTGGGCACCCGGTCAGCGTACGTGACCCTGCTTTCCGTCAGCCCGGTCATCTGCAACGATGCGCGCGACAACCCGATGATCCGCTGTGAGGTTCCTGATGGCAGTAGCGCCGCCCGACAACGGCACCCCACCCGATTCCCGCCAGCCGCGCAACGGCTTCGACCGGTACTTCGAGATCTCGGCCCGCGGTTCCACGCTCAGCCGGGAGGTGCGCGGCGGTCTGGCCACCTTCTTCACGATGGCGTACATCGTGGTGCTCAACCCGCTCATCCTGGGCAGTGCCGTCGACGGTGACGGCAACACCCTGCCTATCCCCGCGATCGCGGCGGCCACCGCCCTGATCGCGGGTCTGATGACCATCCTGATGGGCGTGGTCGGCCGCTTCCCGCTGGCGGTCGCCGCCGGCCTCGGCGTCAACGCCCTGGTGGCGTACGAGATCGCGCCCGAGATGACCTGGGCGGACGCGATGGGCCTGGTGGTGATCGAGGGTGTGATCATCGCGGTGCTGGTGCTGACCGGGCTGCGTACCGCCGTGTTCCGTTCGGTGCCGACCCAGATGAAGACCGCGATCGGCGTCGGCATCGGCCTGTTCCTCACCATCATCGGCCTGGTGGACGCCGGCTTCGTCCGGCGAATCCCGGACGAGGCGAACACCACCGTGCCGGTCGGTCTCGGCATCGGCGGCAAACTCGTCAGCTGGCCGATGCTGGTCTTCGTGGTGGGCCTGCTGGTGACCCTGGTGCTCGTGGTACGCCGGGTCAAGGGCGCCATCCTGGTCGGCATCCTGGCCTCCACGGCGCTGGCCATGCTGGTGGAGGCGGTGGGTGACATCGGTCCGTCGTTCGTCGACGGGGTGCCGAACCCGAAGGGCTGGTCGCTCAACGTTCCGACGCTGCCGAGCAACCCGTTCGACGTGCCGGACCTGTCGCTGCTCGGGCAGTTCAACGTGTTGGACTCGTGGGGGCGGGCCGGTTGGCTGGTCGTGCTGATGTTCATCTTCACCCTGCTCATCACCGACTTCTTCGACACGATGGGCACGATGGTGGCCGTCGGCCAGGAAGGCGGCATGCTCGACGAGCAGGGCACTCCGCCGCGTACCCGCGAGATCCTGCTCGTCGACTCGATCGCGGCGGCCAGCGGTGGCGCGGCAAGCGTCTCCAGCAACACGTCGTACATCGAGAGTGCCGCAGGTGTCGCGGAGGGCGCCCGGACCGGGGTGGCGAACCTGGTCACCGGCGTGCTCTTCCTGCTGGCCATGTTCCTGGCGCCGCTGGTGGTGGTCGTCCCGTTCGAGGCGGCGTCCGTCGCGCTGGTGGTGGTCGGCTTCCTGATGATGACGGCGGTCCGGACGATCGACTGGTCCGACTACGAGATCGCCATCCCGGCCTTCCTCACCATCGTGCTGATGCCGTTCACCTACTCGATCTCGAACGGGATCGGCGCGGGCCTGATCGTGTACGTGGTGATCAAACTGGCCAAGGGGAAGTCCCGGGAGATCCATCCGCTGCTGTACGCGGTGGCGGCGCTGTTCGTGGTGTACTTCCTGCGCGGTCCGATCGAGACGCTGCTCTTCTGACAGCCGCCGGGCCGGGCGCGTGTGATCCACGTGACGTGATCGCCGCGCCCGGCCTGGAGCAGGAGAAACGTCGGGGTGAGCATGGTCATATCCGCTGCGGCTCGGTCAGCTAATTAGTTAGGCTAACTATCGTGACGGAGCGGACGGTGACGGCTCAGAGCATGCCACCGGCGCAGCTGGCCCTCCAGTTGCGTGATGCGATCACCCGGTTGAACCGGCGGGTCCGCCAGGCCCGGCCGGTTGGTGACCTCACGGTCACCCAACTGTCCGCGCTCACCAGCCTTCGGCTGGCGGGCGCGCTCACGCCGCGGGAACTCGCCGACGTCGAACGGGTGCAGCCACCGACGATGACGAAGATCGTCGCGAAGCTGGAGGAGCGCGGCCTGGTGCAGCGCACCCCGCACCCGACCGACGGCCGGCAGGTCATCCTCGCGACGACCGAGGGGGGCCGGGCCGTGCTCGACCAGTTCGAGCGGGTCCGGGACGAGTGGCTGGCCCGCCGGCTGGCCGAGCTGAGTGACACCGATCGGGAGACCCTGCACCGGGCCGCGGAGATCCTGCAACGAATCTCCCGCGCCTGACGCCGCGCACCGGGTGTGCGCCCCGCGCCGTGCCGTCCGTCGTTGACGACGCGTACGACCGCAAGGAGGCGCACCAAGAGTGCAGGCAAGACTGAGCACGATGTTCCAGTCCCTACAGGTCCGCAACTACCGGCTCTTCGCATTCGGACAACTGGTCAAGCTGATCGGTGTCTGGATGATGTTCATCGCCCAGGACTGGCTGGTCCTTGAGCTTTCCGGCGACTCGGCCACCGCCCTCGGTGTGGTCGTCGCGCTGCAGTTCACGCCCGTGCTGCTGCTCACCCTGCTCTCCGGGCGGCTCGCCGACCGGTACGACAAGCGGCTGCTGCTCTTCGTCGCCAACGCGTTCTGGACCGTGCTGTCGCTGGTCATGAGCCTGCTGGTGCTGACCGACCTGGTCCAGCTCTGGCACGTCTTCGTCTTCGCCGCCCTGCTCGGGGTCGCCAACGCGATGGAGACCCCGGTTCGTCAGGCGTTCGTCTCCGAGCTGGTCGGCACGGCGCTGCTGCCCAACGCACTCTCCCTCAACGCGGCCGTGTTCAACTCGGCCCGGATCGTCGGTCCGGCCGTGGCCGGCCTGGCCATCGCCGCCTTCGATGTCGGGCCGGTCTTCCTCGTCACCGCGCTCAGCTCGATCGCGCCGCTGGTCACGGTGATCCGGATGCGGCCGGCCGAACTGCACCGGGAGCCGCTGCCGGCCCGTGGCGAGCGGGCCGCGGCGACCGTGCTCGACGGGCTGCGCTACGTCGCCCGCCGTCCCGACCTGCTGCTCCCGATGGTGGTGATGTCGGTGATCGGGATGTCGCTGTTCAACTTCCAGCTGACCCTGGCGGCGCTGGCCAAGACGGTCTTCAACACCGGGGCGGCCTCGTTCGGCCTGTTCAGCACCACGCTGGCGGCCGGCGCGCTGGTCGGTGCGCTGGCCGGGACCGGGCGGCGGAGCAGACCGTCGGTGTGGCTGGTGCTGGGCGCCGCGATCGGTTGCGGCACCTTCGGCACGCTCGTCGGGCTGGCCCCGGCGTACTGGATGGTGGTCGCCCTGTTGCCGCCGACCGGTTTCTTCATGGTCTATTTCGCCCAAGCGGCGAACCAGCGGGTGCAACTCGGCACCGACGCCGCCTTCCGCGGACGGGTGATGGCGCTGTGGGTGCTGGTGTTCCTCGGCACCAACCCGGTCGGCGCCCCGATCATCGGCTGGGTCGCGGAGACCTTCGGCGCCGGTGCCAGCATCTGGGCCGGTGGACTGCTCTCGCTGACCACCGCGCTGCTGGCGCTGGCCTGGCAGCTACGCCGGGCCGGTGCCCGACTGCGGTTCCGCGTCCTGCCGCTGCCCCGCTTCTACGTCACCGAGATGTGACGAGTTCCTACGGCCGGCCGCGCCCGCTGCCCGGTCGGTCCAACACTGGGACTTCACCGGCGGTTGGATAGCGAATCGCCGCACGCGTGGAATGCGGAAAATCGGTTACCTGACGCTATGCAACGGCATAGCTTCGATGGGTGGAGATCCTACGCCTACTGTTGCTGGCCGTGGCGCTGGCCGCCGTGGTCTTCGTGCCGGTGCTGATCGCGCTCGTCATCTGCGCCGACGAGGTCGTCGACCGGTTGACCTGCCGGTACGGCGAGTGGCGGCAGCGGCGCCGCGAACGACGCCTGATCGCCCGGCTGAACGAGGCCGCCGACGCCGTCGCGGTCGCCGACCGGATCGACCTCGGCGCGCTCGACCGGCTGGACCGGCGACCGCTGGAACAGATCGCCGCCGACCTGCGGTGCCTGCGCCGGGATCGGGCCGGCGGCAGCAGACCGGCGGTGTGGCACAGTGACGTGCTCGACGCGTACGACGGTCGGCTCCGGCTGGCCTGCCGGGCGTTGGGCATCACCGAGCATCTCGCCGAGTTGACCGGCCTGGACCGGCAGATCGAGCGGGTACGGGTCGAGGCCGAGTTGGACGCCGCCGGCCTACTGCTGCCGGCCACCCGCCCCGAGCAACCCGAGCGGAACCACTGACTGCCATCCTGTGACAGGTGCGGCTCTTCATCGCGATCTACCCACCGGTCGAGGCCATCGCGCACCTGAGCCCCCGGTTGGCCGGGTTGCGCCTGGCGGCGGCCTCGGCCGTCGGCACGAACGTCCGGCTGGTCGACCCGGCCACGGCCCATCTGACGCTCGCCTTCCTCGGCGAGGTCGATCCCGTACGGCTGGCCGAGCTGCGGCAGCTACTCCCACGCGCCGTGCAGGCTGCCCACGGTGGTGCTGCGGCGGAGGCGCCCGCCGGGTGCAACGGTCCGGCGGTGCTGCGGCTGGGCGGCGGTGGTCGATTCGGCTGGGGCCGCAGCACCGTGCTCTGGGTCGACGTGCACGGCGACGTCAACCGTCTGGGAGCGTTGGCCGGTGCCGTCCGGACCGCACTGACTGCCGCCGGGTTTCCCGGCGACGAGAGGCCGTTCCGGCCGCACCTGACCATCGCCCGTCCGGGTGACCGGCTGTCACCCGCCGACATCGAGGCGGACCTGGCAACCCTCCACGACTACCTCGGCCCGCCCTGGCCGGCCGAGGAACTGGTGCTGGTGCAGAGCCGGCCCGGACCCCCGTCGCGCTACCACCGTCTCGCCGCCTGGCCCCTCTGAACCCGGCACGCCCCGCTGACTCTCGCCGATCTTGCACTTCTGGTCGCTAAAACGTCCGTTATCAGACTGATGTCCCGACAGAAAGTGCAAGATCGGCGTGGCGACGGAGGTGCGGCGAGGCGCGGCGTGCGGTGCGGGTGGGTCAGGAGGACTCGCGGGCCGCCGGGCCGGTGCCGAAGAGGACGTCGTCCCAACTGGGCAGCCGCTTGCGCGGCTTGCCGCCGGCCTCGCCGGACTCGGTGGCACCAGCGGCCGGCGCGTTGGTCCGGCGTGGACGCAGCACCGCCAACGAGGGCACGGCCGGAACCTCCTTGGGCGCGTCCGCGTCGTCGTCGAAAGCCGAGCCCTGACCCCCGCCGAGCAGCGCCGCGGCGCCCCCGCCAACCGCCCGCTGGCGTTGCGTGTCCGGACCGCCGGCGAGCGCGGCCGGTGTGCGCGGTTCGAGCCCACGGCCCGTGGTCGAACCGAGTGGCCGGTCGAGGGAGGCGAGCAGCGCGTCGCGGCCGGCGCGGATCGGGTCACGACCCGCGCGACCCGACTCGGCGGGCGAGGGCAGCCCGTGTCCACCGCGACTCGGCTCGCCGCGCGACGGGCCGGGCAGGGCGTGGCCGCCCCGCTCCGGTGCCGGCTCCTGGCCCAGGATCGGCGTCGGGCGCTCGGCGCACAGGTATTGCGCCATGTCGTCGTGCGGGGCGACCGACTGCCGGGTCTTGTCCAGATCCCAGACCGCCTGGGCGGTGGCCTTGCCGGACGGCCAGGTCGCGACGATCCGCCAGGTGCCGTCGTCGCGACGCCAGGCGTCCCAGGAGATCTTTTCGGTGTCGATCCCGTGCTGGGCGAGCCGACCGTTGACCACCTCGGCCAGTGGCGTCGGCTTCTCGGCACCCTTGAGCCGGGTGCGCCGGGCGTGCTGGGCGAGCATCGCGCGCTCCTGGAGCACCGGCCCGGCGTAGCGGAGCACCCGATCGACCGGGACGCCGGCGATCCGGGCGACGTCCTCGGCGGACTCACCGGAGCGGATCCGGGCCTGGATGTCCCGAGGAGACAGCGAAGGCACCGGGTCGGCGGCGGCCGGTGCCACCGCGAGCGTGGGCGTGCCCGGCTCGGCGTGCAGCGCTCCGGCGATACGCTCGTCCAACGGCAGGGCGAGCAGTCGCCCGACCTCGTCGGCGAGCACCAGGGCCTGGCCGTCCTCGGAGAGGGCGACGAAGCGTACTGGGCGCATCGCGTTGCCTCCGTCCCGCTTCGCTGGCCGTACGCCACGAGCCGGCCACCCGGGGCGTTGCGCTCCACGGTACGCCCATCCGTCCCCGGGCGGGAGACGCCACGCCCGGACAAGCGGCGGATCCGCCTGCTCCGCCGCTGTGTGACGGGTCAGCTGTCGACGGCGGACAGTGCTGTGGTACCCGGTCCGAAGTGGTGCGGAATCAGTCGGGTGCCGGAGGCCGACCGAGGCATCCCACGGCGCGGGCCCGGCACCCCGATCGGGGTGCCGGGCCCGTGGCGAGGCCGGGTCGGCGGTCCTACAGCCGCTCGACGACGTAGTCGATGGACGCGGTGAGCGCCTCGACGTCGGCCGGCTCGACAGCCGGGAAGAGTGCCACCCGCAGCTGGTTGCGGCCCAGCTTGCGGTACGGCTCGGTGTCGACGATGCCGTTGGCGCGCAGCGCCTTGGCGATCGCACCGGCATCCACCCCGTCGGCGAAGTCGATGGTGGCGACCACGTTGGAACGCAGTGCCGGGTCGGTGACGAACGGCGTGGCGACGGACGAGCGCTCGGCCCAGCCGTACACGATCGCGGCGCTCTCGGCGGTGCGCTTGGCCGCCCAGGCCAGACCGCCCTGGGAGTTCATCCAGTCGGTCTGCTCCGCGGCCAGGAAGATGGTCGCCAGCGCCGGAGTGTTGTAGGTCTGCTCCAGCCGCGAGTTGTCGATCGCGGTGACCAGGTCGAGGAAGGCCGGAATGTACCGCCCCGAGGCCTTGACCTCGGCGGCCCGCTCAAGCGCGGCCGGTGACATCAGGGCCAGCCAGAGCCCGCCGTCGGAGCCGAAGCACTTCTGCGGGGCGAAGTAGTACACGTCGGTCTCGCCCACGTTGACCTCCAGCCCACCGGCACCGGAGGTGGCGTCGACCAGCAGCAGGGAGCCGGGGTCCGCGCCGGCCACCCGGCCGATCGGCACCGCCACGCCGGTGGAGGTCTCGTTGTGCGGGGTGGCGTAGACGTCCACGCCCGCCTCGGCGACCAGGGCCGGGGCGCTGCCCGCGTCCGACTTGCGGACCGTGGGCTCACCGAGGAACGGCGCGTCCTTGACGGCCTTGGCGAACTTCGCGCCGAACTCGCCGAAGCTGGCGAACTGCGCGCGGTCGCGGATCAGGCCGAACGCGGCGACCTCCCAGAAGGCGGTGGTGCCACCGTTGCCGATGATCACCTCGTAGCCCTCGGGGAGGGAGAAGAACTGGGCGATGCCGGAGCGCAACCGGGCCACCTGGTCGCGGACGGTCTTCTGCCGGTGCGAGGTGCCCAGGTAGCTGGTGGTCACCTCGGCGAGCGCGGAGACCGCCGCCGGACGGACCTTGGACGGCCCGCAGCCGAATCGGCCGTCGGCGGGCTTGATCTCGTCGGGAATCCGGATGGTCGGTGCGTCAGCCACGGTGTTCAAGATCCTTCCGCATGGGTCGGGGCCCGGGTGAGCAGAATGGGCGTGGACCGACGGCGGACGCGTGCACGGTCGCACGGCGTTGCCGGGTCGGAGCCCGTCCGGCAGCGCTGCCGGACTTCATCCTCGCACCCGTCGCCGCCGGTCCGGGCGCTGGTCCCATCCTGAACCATGAGGCGTCCGCCACAGCCACCTGACCTGGCCTGCTGCCTGAGCGAGTCGGAAAAGGGCCCCTCCACCATCCGGCGGAGGGGCCCTGTCGGGGCAGATCAGACGTCGTGCGGGACGGCGTCCCAGCCGTCGACCTCGTGCGGCTTGCGGGTGCCGGGGCCGACGTAGCGGGCCGAGGGACGGACCAGCCGCTGGAGCTTCTTCTGCTCCAGGATGTGCGCACTCCAACCGCCCATCCGGGCACAGGTGAACATGGAGGTGAACATGTGCGCCGGTACCTCGGCGAAGTCGAGCACCACGGCCGACCAGAACTCGACATTCGTGGCGAGCACCCGGTCCGGCCGGCGGGCCTGCAACTCGGCGAGGGCCG
Source organism: Verrucosispora sp. WMMC514 (assembly GCF_027497295.1). NCBI lineage: Bacteria > Bacillati > Actinomycetota > Actinomycetes > Micromonosporales > Micromonosporaceae > Micromonospora > Verrucosispora sp. WMMC514. The sequence goes on from NZ_CP114906.1 coordinate 3,093,685, forward strand.
CCTTCTCCAGGGCCTCGGCGACCTCGAAGCGCGGGGCACCCAGCTCCCGGGCGGTGCGGCGGAGCACCCGGGCGCGTGGATCCTCGGCCCGGTAGACCCGGTGGCCGAAGCCCATCAGCCGTTCACCCCGGTCGAGCACCCCCTTGACGTAGCCCTCCGCGTCGCCGCTGCGCTCGACCGCCTCCAGCATGGTCAGCACCCGCGACGGCGCGCCGCCGTGCAACGGGCCGGAGAGCGCGCCGATGCCCGAGGAGATGCAGGCGGCGGCGTCGGCCCCGGTGGAGGCGACGATCCGGGCGGTGAAGGTGGAGGCGTTCAGGCCGTGCTCGGCGGCCGAGATGAAGTACGCGTCGACGGCCTTGACGTGTCGAGGGTCGGGCTCCCCGCGCCACCGCTTCATGAAGCGCTCGACGACCGTCTCCGCCTTGTCGATCTCCTTCTGCGGGACCGCGGGCAGGCCGAGGCCGCGAGCCGACTGGGCGACGAAGGAGAGTGCGGTGACCGAAACCCGGGCGAGGTCCTCGCGGGCCTGCTCGTCGGAGATGTCCAGCAGCTGCTGCAAACCCCAGTAGGGAGCGAGCATGGCGACGGCGGACTGCACGTCGACCCGGATGTCGCCGGAGTGCACCGGCACCGGGAACGGCTCGGCCGGCGGCAGGCCCGGGCCGAAGCGACCGTCGACGAGCAGCGCCCAGACGTTGCCGAAGGAGACCTGGCCGATCAGGTCCTCGATGTCGACCCCGCGATAGCGCAGCGCACCGCCCTCGCGGTCGGGCTCGGCGATCTCGGTTTCGAAGGCCACGACGCCCTCAAGTCCGGGTTTGAAATCGGCCATCTCACTACTCCTGGTGTGTGGTCGGTGCGCCCGCCCGGGCTCGGTGCCCCGGCCCCGGCCGGGTGAGCGCCTTAGGCGACCCTCAGGGATGTGTTCGTGACATCTTGCCTGCTGGGGGCCGGGTGCGCGAGACGCTGTCAATGTGCTGCTGGCGACATCCCGCTTGCCGGGCCCCATCCGGCATCGACAAGACTGGGCCGGACGGGCTGGTCGCCGGGTGCGTACCGGTCCCACGGGGGAGGAGCGGGAGCGTGATGGGGGACACACCGGTGCCGGCCGGGATGCGGCACGAGTACGCCGCCGAGTCCGGCCTGACGGAGAGCGGACTGGCCGCTGACTGGCACGCCCAGTTCGACAGGTGGTTCGCCGACGCGGTCGCCGCCGAACTGCCGGAGCCGAACGCCATGGTGTTCGGCACCGCCGACGCCGCCGGGCGGCCGAGCGCCCGGACGGTGCTGCTCAAGGGGTACGACCCGGCGGGTTTCGTGCTGTTCACCAACTACGGTTCCCGCAAGGGCGCCGAGGTGGCCGCCAACCCGTATGCCAGCCTGCTGTTCCCCTGGTTTCCGATGCAGCGGCAGGTGATCGTCGCCGGTCCGGTGGAACGACTCGACCGGGCCGAGACGGAGGCGTACTTCGCCAGCCGGCCGCGTGGTTCGCAGCTCGGCGCCTGGGCCAGCGCCCAGTCGTCGGTGCTGCCGGACCGGGCCGCCCTCGACGACGCGTACCGGGCGGCGGCGGAGCGCTTCGCCGACGTGGACCCGATCCCCGCGCCGCCGCACTGGGGCGGGCTGCGGGTGCGCCCGGACTCGGTGGAGTTCTGGCAGGGCCGGGCCAGCCGGCTGCACGACCGGCTGCGGTTCCGGCGTACCGAGGCGGGCTGGGTCGTGGAGCGGCTGGCACCGTGACCGTCAGCAGCACCGACCGGCCGCGTGAGCAGCGCCGCTGGGCGATCGACCTGCGTCCGCTGCGGGTGCCGGCGTACCGGCGGCTCTGGCTCGGCAACGCCATCGCGATGTTCGGTTTCCAGTTCACCGCCGTCGCGGTGCCGGTGGAGATGTACGCGCTCACCGAGGACTCCCTCTGGGTCGGTCTGCTCGGCGTCGCCGCCTTCGTACCGCTGCTGGTCTTCGGGCTCTGGGGTGGCGCGGTCGCCGACGCCATCGACCGGCGGCGGGTGCTGCTGGGCGGCTCGGTCCTGCTCTGGGTGGCCGTGCTGGGGCTGCTGGCCCAGGCGCTGCTCGGCGTCGGCAGCCCGATCCTGCTGCTGGCCCTGGTGGCGCTGAGTTCGGTGGCGTTCGCGATCTCCGGGCCGGCCCGGGGTGCGCTGGTGGCCCGGCTGGTGCCGGCCGAACTGGTGCCGGCGGCCACCACGTTGAACTTCACCACCGCGATGGCGACCGCGGTCCTCGGACCGCTGGCCGCTGGCCTGATCCTGGCGATCTGGGATCTCGGGGTGGCGCTGCCGGTCGCGTACGCGGTGGACGCGACGCTGCTCGCCGCCCTGGTCTGGGCGGCTCTGCGGCTACCGGCCATGCCACCGGAACCCGACCCGGACGGCGTGCCCCGGCAGGCGGGGCTGCGCAGCATCGTCGACGGCGTCCGGTACCTGGCCGCCAGTCCGGTGCTGCTGCTCTCCTTCGCCATCGACCTGATCGCGATGGTGTTCGCCTTCCCTCGGGCCCTCTTCCCCGAGGTGGCCACCGAACGGTTCGGTGGTGGCGCGGCGGTGGGCTGGCTCTACAGCTCCATCGCGATCGGCTCGCTGCTCGCCGGCCTGGTGTCGGGTTGGATCGGCCAGGTCCGCCGGCAGGGTCTGGTGCTGGTGCTGGCCGTGGTCGGCTGGGGCGTCGCGGTGGCGTTGGCCGGACTGGCCGGTCAACTCTGGCTGGTGGTCGTGCTGTTGATCCTGGCTGGCGCCGCCGACCTGGTCAGCTCGGTGGTACGGCAGTCGATGCTGCTGGTCTACGCGCCGGACCGGATGCGCGGCCGACTCCAGGGCGTCAACACCGTGGTGGTGGCCGGTGGTCCGCGCCTGGGTGACCTGCGGGCCGGTGCGATGGCGGCCGGGTTCGGCGGTGGGGTGGCCTGGGTCGGCGGCGGGGTCACGGCGGCGGTGCTCGCGGTGCTGCTCGCCGTGGCATTCCCGGCGCTGACCCGCTACCGGCCGCCGACCGGGGACGGCGGGCACGAGCCCGACGCCGGCCGCCGACCGCGGCGAGCGGACAACGGCGCCGGCGGCTAGGGTCTGGCGACATGGACAGCCGCGATCCGCTTCCCCTGTCGGGAGCCCAGTGGAGCATCTCGGCCGCCGGTCACGAGGCGGTCATCGTCGAGGTGGGCGGCGGGCTCCGCGCCTACCGCCAGGACGGGGTCGAGCACCTCGACGGGTACGCCACCGACGAGGTGTGCCCGGGCTCGGCGGGGCAGGTGCTCGCACCCTGGCCGAACCGGATCCGCGACGGCGTCTACACCTTCGGCGGGCAGTCCCGGCAGCTGAACCTGACCGAGCCGGAGCGGCACAACGCCATCCACGGCCTGGTGAACTGGGCGTCGTGGCACCTGATCGAGCAGAAACCCGACGAGGTCACGGTCGGCTACGACCTGCTGCCGCAGCCCGGGTATCCGTGGCCGCTGCGGCTGCGTACCAGGTGGAGCGTGGGCGCCGACGGGCTGCGCGCCGAGCACGAGGTCACGAACGTCGGCACCGAGGCGGTGCCCTTCGGTTTCTCGGTGCACCCCTACCTGCGACTGCCGGGGGTGTCCGTGGAGGACATCGCCCTGCGCGTACCCGGTCGGACCCGGCTGCTGCTGGACGGTCGGCTGCTGCCGGTCGGCGCGGCCGTGGTGGCCGGCACCGAGTACGACTACACCGAGCCGCGGCGCATCGGTGACGCGGTCCTGGACCTCGCCTTCGGGCAGGTGAACCGGGACGACGACGGTGGCTCCTCGGTGACGCTGACCGGGCCGGACCCCGAGGTCGGGCTGCGGATCTGGGCCGACGACCAGTTCGGCTGGTGGCAGGTCTTCACCGGTGACACCCTGACCGGCGAGCGGTTCCGCCGGTCAGTGGCGGTGGAGCCGATGACCTGCCCGCCGGACGCGTTCCGGTCGGGCCGGGATCTCATCACCCTGGCACCGGGCGACACCTGGCGCGGCAGCTGGGGCATCCGGCCCGGCGTCTGACGTCCGGTCGTCGACCGGGCGGGCAAGTGAGGAGTGCGGCGTGGAGTTCGCGGAGGTGGTCCGGCGACGCCGGATGGTGCGCAACTACGACCCGGACCGGCCGGTCCCGCCGGAGGTGCTGGAACGGCTGCTGGAGCACGCGGTGCGCGCCCCGTCGGCCGGGTTCTCGCAGGGCTGGGGCTTCCTGGTGCTGGAGTCGCCGGAGGACCGGGAGCGGTTCTGGACGGCCAGCACCCCGGAGGGCGGTGGGATGCAGCGCTGGCTGACCGGGATGCGCCGGGCCCCGCTGATCGTGGTGCCGCACGCCAACCGCTCGGTCTACCTGGAGCGGTACGCGGAACCCGACAAGGGCTGGGCGGACCGGTCGACTGATCGTTGGCCGGTGCCCTACTGGTTCGTCGACACCGGCTTCGCCGCACTGCTGATGATGCTCACCGCCGTGGACGAGGGGCTGGGTTCCTGTTTCTTCGGCATCCCACCGCAGCGACTGGAGTCCTACCGGGAGGCGTTCGGTGTGCCGGAGGCGTACCACCCGATCGGTGCCCTCACTGTCGGTTATCGGGCGGCCGACCACCGGTCACCGTCGCTGCGTCGGGGACGCCGTCCGGTGGACGAGGTCGTCCGACGGGGGCGGTGGAGCTGACCCGAAGCGGTGGTTTCGTCCGGTTGAGAACCGGACGACCGGTCGCGAAACTGGCATCAGGGAACAGAACGTGGGGTGCGGGGTCCGGCTACGCTGGCACGGTCATCGGCGCCGCAGGTCGCGGCGCCGTACCGCGACCCGGCCCGGTGTCGCGGTACCGGCCCGGCCGGGGGAGGGGAGCGTCCGTCGTGATCTTCAGAGCGGTCCGGGACGGGCGTCCCTATCCGGAACACAACCTGACCCTCAAGCAGTGGGCGGAGATTCCGCCCCGCCCACTGCGCCTGGACCAGCTCATCACCACCAAGCGCGAGCTGGCGTTGGACAAGCTCCTCGCCGAGGACTCCACCTTCTACGGTGACCTGTTTCCGCACGTCGTGCAGTGGAACGGCGGTCTCTACCTGGAGGACGGCCTGCACCGGGCACTGCGTGCCGCGCTGCAGCAGCGCAACCAGATCCACGCCCGGGTGTTCGTGCTCGCCGAGGCGGTCGAGTGACCCCCGTCGACCTGCTCGACCTGGATGGGTCGCTGACCGAGGAGGAGCGACAGATCCGCGCCGTCGTGCGCCGGGTGGTCGACGATCTGGTCCGTCCGCACGTCGCCGGCTGGTACGAGGCCGGCCAGGTGCCGGCCCGCGAACTGGCCCGCGAGTTCGGCAAGCTCGGCCTGCTCGGCATGCACCTGACCGGGTACGGCTGCGCCGGCTCGACGGCCGTCGCGTACGGGTTGGCCTGTCTGGAACTGGAGGCCGGTGACTCGGGTGTCCGGTCGCTGGTCTCGGTGCAGGGTTCGCTGGCCATGTACGCGATCTGGCGCTACGGCAGCGAGGAGCAGAAGCAGCGCTGGCTGCCGGCGATGGCGGCCGGCGAGGCGATTGGCTCGTTCGGGCTGACCGAGCCCGATCACGGCTCCGACCCGGCCTCGATGGCCACCCGGGCACGCCGCGACGGCGACGACTGGGTGCTCGACGGCAGCAAGATGTGGATCACCAACGCGCCGATCGCCGACGTGGCGGTGATCTGGGCACGCACCGATGCCGGCGTGCGGGGTTTCGTCGTACCGATGGACACCCCGGGAGTGACGGCGCGGGAGATCACCCGGAAGATGTCGCTGCGCGCCTCGTCGACCGGGGAGATCTCCCTCGACGGCGTGCGGCTGCCGGCGGACGCGCGGCTACCCGACGCGACCGGACTGAAAGCGCCGCTGAGCTGCCTCACGGAGGCCCGGCACGGCATCGTGTGGGGCGCGCTCGGCGCGGCCCGCGACTGCCTGGAGACCGCCCTGACGTACGCGACGACCCGTACCCAGTTCGGTCGACCGCTGGCCGGTTTCCAGCTGACCCAGGCGAAGCTCGCCGACATGGCGGTCGAGTGGAACAAGGGCTACCTGCTGGCGCTTCAGCTCGGCCGGCTGGCCGACGGCGGAAAACTGCGCCCGGAGCAGGTGAGCGTCGGCAAGCTGAACAACGTACGGGAGGCGCTGGCGATCGCCCGGCAGTGCCGGACCATTCTCGGCGCCAACGGGGTCTCCGGGGACTATCCGGTGCTGCGGCACGCCAACAACCTGGAGAGCGTGCTGACCTACGAGGGCACCTCGGAGATCCATCAGCTGGTCATCGGGCAGCGGCTCACCGGCGTGTCGGCGTTCGCCTGAACCTGGCCCGGTTCATCTGACGGGCTCGGCGAGCGGCTGTCGTAGGTTGGGCTTACCGTCATCACCAGAGACGGCGTCTGACGAGGACGGTGAGGGCGATGGCACGCGACGGCGACATCAACGAGCCCACCAGCAGGTTTACCGACCACCGGTCGGGCGATGTGCTCACGGACGACGCGGACACACCACCGCCGGCTCCCCGCTCGGGCGGCGGAGCGGTCCGCGCCCTGCTCTGGGTGCTCGGCGCCGCGGCGCTCGCGGTGGTGGTGCTGCTCGGCGTGCAGACCACCGGGATCCTGCCCGAGTTCCGCAACCCGTTCGCCAAGGAGCAGACCGACCGCACCCAGCCCGCGCTGCTGGAGTCGATGCAGGACCTCAGCCGCTACGTGGCCGCCGAGGGCAACTTCCAGGTCGTGGTCGACCTGCAGAACGACCGGCGTAACGTGCCGGACTGGCTGCTCAACCAGCGGACCTTGTTCGTCGGGTCGGGCAGCGTCGAGGCGTACGTCGACTTCACCACCCTCACCGAGGGGGCGATCGTGCAGTCGGCCGACGGCAAGTCGGTCGAGATCAAGCTGCCGGCACCGCAACTCGCCGAGACCAACCTCGATCTGGAGAAGAGCTACGTCTTCGCGGAGGAGCGCGGCCTGCTCAACCGCGTCGGTGACCTGATCGGCGGTGACCCGAACCGGCAGCAGGAGGTCTACCGGCTGGCCGAGGACCGGATCACCGCGGCGGCCCGGGACAGCGGCCTGAACGCCCGCGCCGAGGAGAACACCCGCAAGATGCTGGAAGGGCTGCTCCGCTCGCTCGGCTTCGAACAGGTCACCGTCACCTACATCGCCCCCTGACCACCCCCACCCCGCCGTGCGCCGCCAGGCGGCAGCAACTTCATGGTTGTTGTCGCCTGCCGCGCGCCGGATACAGCAACAACCCTGAAGTTGCGCTCTCGATGACGGCGCGACGGCACGGGGGTGGGGTGTGGGTGGGCGGGGGTGTGTGGGTGGGGGTCAGTGGCTGGTGGCCAGGTGGCGGTCCTCGTTGGGCATGATGATCCAGAGCGCCAGGTAGACGATCACCTGGGTGCCCGGCAGCAGTAGCGACAGCAGGAACAGCAGCCTGATCATCCCGGCCGAGGTGCCGAACCGGCGGGCCAGGCCGGCGCAGACGCCAGCGAGCATGCGCCCCTGGCGGGGCCGGACGAGTTTGCGGCTCATTTCTTGTCACTTCCCCTCTGCGGCGTTCCGCCGCTGCTGAAGTCAACGCTAGGGACGGATGGCCGCCCTGCCCTCGGTCGGGAGGAGGAAGGCCACCCCGCTGACCCGTAGGTGCTTACCCGCGTGGGATCCACGCGACGCCTCCCGTCGGGATCAGGAGTGGCTGCGACGCCGAGGGGGGAGCAGATTCACTCCGGCGGACGCTGTCGCGTCGAACCGTCCGCGTCGTCACGGGGGGTGATTCGTCTGCGCCGTCAGCTCGACAGCGCGCAGGTCGGTCATGGTCGCGGACCGGGTAGTAGGCTCGCTGGTCGGACGCCCCCACCCGGGCGTCTCCAGGGCCGGACCGCACCGGAGACCGGCCACGACCGGGTCGGCTCCCGCAGCACGGGGCCGACCACGACCGGCCGCTGACCGGTAACCCCGGCGACGGCGAGAAGGCACAGTAATGATCAGCGTGTTCGACCTGTTCAGTGTGGGTATCGGGCCGTCCAGCTCGCACACGGTGGGGCCGATGCGGGCGGCGCGTACCTTCGTCGCCGGACTCAAGGCCGACGGTCTGCTCACCGACACCGCCCGGGTACGGGCCGAGTTGTTCGGTTCCCTCGGCGCCACCGGGCACGGGCACGGCAGCGACCGGGCGGTGCTGCTCGGCCTGGCTGGCGAGGCGCCCGAGACGGTCGACACGGACAGCGTCGAGGGGCGGGTCGGCCGGATCCGGGCGGAGCACCGGCTGCCCCTGCTGGGTACGCACGAGATCGACTTTGACCCGGAACGGGACCTGACGCTGCACCGTCGCCGGTCGTTGCCGTACCACCCGAACGGGATGATCTTCTCGGCGTACGACGCGGGCGGGGCCGAGGTGCGGACGCGTACCTACTACTCGGTGGGTGGCGGGTTCGTGGTGGACGAGGCGGCGGCCGGGGCGGACCGGATCAAGCCGGACAGCACGCCGGTCCGGTACCCGTTCCTCACCGGCGCGGAGCTGCTCGACGTGACCGCCGCGACCGGGCTGTCCATCAGCGAGATCATGCTCGCCAATGAGGTGTCCCGGCGGGCCGAGGCGGACGTCCGGGCCGGGTTGCTGGACATCTGGCGGGTGATGCGGGAGTGCGTCGAGCGCGGCTGCACCCGGGACGGCACCCTGCCCGGTGGCCTGAAGGTGCGCCGCCGCGCCGCCGAACTCCGGCGCAGCCTGGAGGCCGACGCCACCGCCCCGACCGCCGAGGCGCCCGCCGCCGCGCCGCTGACCGGTGGGGTGCTCGCCGGCCCGGTAGCCGGCGCCGGTGCGGACCCGTTGCACGTGATGGACTGGGTGACGCTGTTCGCGTTGGCGGTCAACGAGGAGAACGCGGCCGGTGGTCGGGTGGTGACCGCGCCGACCAACGGGGCGGCCGGGATCATCCCGGCGGTGCTGCACTACTACACGCGGTTCGTGCCGGGTGCCTCCGACGAGGGGGTGGTGCGGTTCCTGCTGGCGGCCGGTGCCATCGGGGTGCTGTTCAAGGAGAACGCGTCGATCTCCGGCGCGGAGGTGGGTTGCCAGGGCGAGGTCGGTTCGGCCTGCTCGATGGCCGCCGCCGGCCTGGCCGAGGCGCTCGGCGGCACGCCGGCCCAGGTGGAGAACGCCGCCGAGATCGGCATGGAGCACAACCTGGGCCTGACCTGCGACCCGGTCGGTGGCCTGGTGCAGATCCCGTGCATCGAGCGCAACGCGGTGGCTAGCATCAAGGCGATCACCGCCGCCCGGCTCGCGCTGCGCGGGGACGGCGTGCACGCCGTCTCGCTCGACAAGGTCATCAAGACCATGCGGGAGACCGGTGCCGACATGAAAATCAAGTACAAGGAGACGGCGCGCGGTGGCCTGGCCGTCAACGTGATCGAGTGCTGAGTGCTCGTCGGGCGGCGTTCGCCGGCTGCTAACCTGTCGTCCGTTCAGCAGGCGGGAGGCGGCGGTGACCTCTGGCGTCGGGGCGTTGTGGTCGCACCGCGGCTCGCTGCGCATCCTGGTCCGGCGCGACCTCGCGGTGAAGTACCAGCAGTCGGTGCTGGGCTACCTCTGGTCGTTGATCGAGCCGCTGGGCATGGGCGCGATCTACTGGTTCGTCTTCGGCGTGCTCTACTCCCGCGACACCAACCGGCATCTCGGCGAGGCCGCCGGGTCGTACCCGCTGTTCCTGATCACCGGGATCTTCGCCTGGATGTGGACCAGCTCGGCGTTGAGTGAGGCCACCCACGCGCTCACCGGCCAGGCCCGGCTGATCACCACGATGAACGTGCCGCGGCAGGTCTTCCCGATCGGCCGCGTGGTCGGCCGCTTCGCCGAGTACGCCGCCGGCCTGCCGATCCTCGTCGCCATCGCGATCTGGTACGCGGCACAGGGCCGGATCGAACCGGGCTGGTCGCTGCTCGCCCTGCCGCTCGCGGTGCTGGTGCAGGCGATCCTGCTGATCGGGCTGGCGTTGCTGCTGTCCGCGTTCAACGTGCTGATGCGCGACGTGGAGCGGTTCATGCGCCTGGTCATCCGGGTGCTCTTCTACGCCACGCCGATCATCTACCCGCTGAGCCTGGTCCGCGACTCCGGCCTGCCGGGCTGGCTCCGGGTGAGCTACGAACTCAACCCTCTGGTCGGCATCTTCCAGCTGCACCATGCGGTGTGGTACCCGGACGAGTTCCCGGGTGCCCGGTTGCTCGCCACCACCATCGGCACCAGCCTGCTGCTGCTCGTGGCCGGCTGGTGGGCGTTCCGCCGGCTCGAACCCGCCGTGCTCAAGGAACTCTGATGGGTGAGCCGATCATCGAGGCGGAGGGCCTCGGCATCCGGTTCGTCCGCAACCGCCGCCGGCAGCTGCGACTGCGGGAGCTGTTCATCCACCGGGGTACGCGGGGTGCCTCCGACGGCCGGTTCTGGCCGCTGCGCGACGTCTCCTTCTCAATCACGCCGGGGGAGACCGTCGGGGTGATCGGCCGCAACGGCACCGGCAAGAGCACCCTGCTCCGGCTGATCGCCGGGGTGCTGATCCCCGACGAGGGACGGATCCGGGTCTCGGGCGACGTCGCGCCGTTGCTGGAACTCTCCGCCGGCTTCTCCAACGACCTGACCGGGCGGGAGAACCTGTACCTGGTCGGCGGCCTGCACGGGCTGTCGTCGGGCTACCTGAAACGGCACTTCGACGAGATCGTCTCATTCGCCGGTGAGCAGGTGGAACGCGCCATCGACACCTCGGTGCGGCACTACTCGTCCGGGATGAAGGTGCGGCTCGGTTTCGCGATCATCTCGCACCTGCCGCACCCGATCCTGCTGATGGACGAGGTGACGGCGGTCGGCGACGCCGAGTTCCGCAAGAAGTGCTACACGACCATCGACCGTCTGCTCGGGGAGGGGCGCACTCTGGTGCTGGTGTCACACAACGAAAAGGATCTGACCCGGTTCTGCCGTCGGGGGCTCTTCCTCGACGCGGGCCGGCTGAGCGTCGACGGCACGATCGCCGAGGCGCTGGCCGCGTACCACGACGCGGTTCCCCGGTGACCCTCGCGATCGTGCTCGCCGCCGCATCACCGGCCGCGAGCCTGCCGACCGGTACCGGCGAGACGATTGGTGACCGGCTGGCCAGCCAGTGGCGCCGGGCCGGCGCGAGCGAGGTACGGGTGGTCGCGGACCTCGACGAGCTGGCCGATCTGGCGGGCTCGGCCGACGGCCCGGTGGTGGTCAGCGGGGCCGACCTGGTCGCGCACACGGCCGTCCTGCGGCACCTGCTGACCAGCCCGGTCGGGCCGACCGTGGCGCTGGTGCTCACCGATCCGCCCACCGAGGGTCGGACGGTGCTGCGCGAGGAGCGCGGTCAGGTGGTCGAGGCGGGCCGCGCCGAGCAGTTGGTGGGCGGCGCGGCCACCGGCACGTTCGGCGGCGCGGTCCGGGTGGGCCGGGAGGACGTGCCCGCGCTGGTGGCCGCCGCCCGTGCGGTTGCCGCCGGTCGGCTACCGGCCGGAGCCGTCCCGGTCGACCTGTTCGAACCGGCCCGGCCGGTCGACCGGCCGGACGGGGCGGCCGGGCCCGCCGTGGACCGGCTCTTCGCCGCCCTCACCGGGCAGGGTGCGCTGGTCTTCGCGCACCGGGTACGCCTGCTCGTCGCGCACCGGGTCGACGAGGCCGCCGGCCTGAGCCGGGCGGAGGCGGCGGTGGCCGCCGTCGACGAGGACCGGGCCGAGCTGCGGCTGTCGGTGAAGGAGAAGGACGACTTCTTCACCACCTACTTCGTCAGCACCTGGTCGCCGTACGTCACGAAGGTCTGTGCCCGGTTGGGGTTGAGCCCGACGGCGGTGACCATGGTGTCGGTGGCCTTCGCGGTGGCCGCGGCGGCGCTCTTCGCCGCCGGTGGCCGGCCGCTGCTGGTGGTCGGCGCGGTGCTGCTCTACCTCGGGTTCGTGCTGGACTGCGTGGACGGTCAGCTGGCGCGGTACACCCGCAACTTCAGCGCCTGGGGCGGCTGGCTGGACACCATGGCCGACCGGGCGAAGGAGTACCTCGTCTACGCCGGGCTCGGCCTCGGCGCGACCCAGGCCGGGTTCCGGTACGGCTGGGCCCTCGCGATCGCCGCGATGACCATGCAGACCGTGCGGCACCTGACCGACGCGTGGTACGGCGTGCTGCACGACGAGGCGGCGCGCCGGCCGAAGAGCGTCGGTGGAGGTGGCGGTGGCATCGGCGACCGGCTGAACGCGGCGTCGACCCGGGTGCAGGCGGACACCGGCTCGTTGTCGTACTGGCTCAAGCGCACGGTGGTCTTCCCGATCGGAGAGCGGTGGGCGTTGATCTCGCTGGCCGTGGCGCTCTTCGACCAGCGGATCGCGCTGTTGGCGGTGCTGACCTGGGGCGCGCTGGCGTTCGCGTACACCGGTGGGCTGCGTACGCTGCGGGCCCGCTGGATGTGGGTGCCGGTGCTGGACACGCTGGACGCGACCCTGCACCGCGACGACGGTCCGCTGGCCGCCCGGCTACCGGTGCTGCGGCGGCCGGGGCCGCTGGCGCTCGCGGTGGTGGCGGCGCTCGGCGCGGCGATCCTGCTCCTGCTCGGGCTGGTGCTCCGCCTGCCGGCGCCGGCCGTGGACCTGTTCGGGGCCGGCGACGCGGCCGGGGAGATCGATTCGGCGGACTGGTGGCGGTGGACGGCCCTGCCGGCGGTGTCGTCGGTCGCGGTGCCGGTGGCGCTGGTGGTGCTGCTGGTCGGCGCGGCCGGGGCGCGGGCGGCACACAACGGGCCGCTGGACTGGCTGGTGCCGGCGGCGCTGCGGGCGGCCGAGTTCCTGTTCGCCATCGCGGTCGGGCTGATCGGCGGAGCACCCCTCTGGCTGATCTTCGGGTACCTCTTCGTGCTCACCCTGCACCACTACGATCTGGTCGCCCGGCTGGAGAAACGGCAACCGGCGCCGCCGCTGCACGCGGCCACCCTGGGCTGGGAGGGGCGATCGGTGGTGCTGGCAGTGGCGACGATCGCCGGAATCGTGAGTATTGGTCTGACTACACTCGGTTCTTACCTTCTGGTGCTCTTCGTGGCGAGCGTGGTGCTGGCCTGGTTCGTCCGGCCGGCCCGGGCCACGCGGGTGCCGGCGGGTGCCGGAGGTCGCGCGACGCACTGAGGAGGGGCCGGGACGATGACGCTTGTCAGCTTCGTCGTCCCGGCCTATCGGGTGCAGGGCTACCTGCGGGAATGCCTGGACTCGATCCTCGCCCAACCGGTCGCCGACATCGAGGTGATCGGGATCGACGACTGCTCGCCCGACGGCAGCGGTGACATCCTCGCCGAGTACGCCGAACGCGACGAGCGGGTGACCGCCGTACGACTGGAGCGCAACGTCGGGCTGGGACCGGCGCGCAACGTCGGGCTGGACCGGGCCACCGGCGAATACGTCTGGTTCGTCGACGGCGACGACTGGCTGGCGGCGGACTGCCTGGTCGAGGTGGCCGCCCGACTGCGTCAGACCCGGCCGGACGTGCTGCTGGTCGACCACGTACGCGCGCACTGGGACGACACGGTGACCCGCAGCGCGATGGCCGAGGTCTTCCCCGTACCGCCGGGGCCGGTGACGTTCCGGCTGGTCGAGCGGCCGGAGACGGTGAACCTGCTGCACACCGCGTGGAATCGGCTGGTCCGCCGGCGGTTCCTGGCCGACGTGGGGCTGCGCTTCGCACCCGGCTGGTACGAGGACGTCTCGTTCAGCTATCCGGTGCTGCTGGCCGCCGACCGGATCGGCGTGCTGGACCAGGTCTGCGTGAACTACCGGCAGCGGCGGGCCGGGGCGATCACGAAAACCCGCGGCGAGCGTCACTTCGACGTGTTCGAGCAGTGGCACCGGGTGTTCCGGGAACTCGACCGGCTCGGGGCCGAGGAGCTGCGGCCGGCGATCTTCGAGCGGATGATGTGGCACTACCTGGTGGTGCTCGGCAACGGTGACCGGATCGGGCCGGAGCTACGGCCGACCTTCTTCGCCCGGGTCGCCATCGAGCACGCCCGGTTCCGACCGCTCGACGGGCACCGGGTGCCGAGCGGGGTCGAAGGGCTCAAGCACCGGCTGGTGGCGGCCGGCCGATGGCGAACGTTCAGCGCGTTGCGAGCCGCGAGTCGGGCGGGGGAAACCGCCCGTCGGCTGGCCGGCCGGACCCGCCGACGGGTGCTGCCACCGGCCCGGCTCGGCGTGCGGCGGGCCCGCGACGCGGCGCTGCGCCAGTACCAGCGGGCCGAGCGACGCCGGCCGGTCGAGGACAACCTGGCCGTCTACGCCGCGTACTGGTACCGCGGCTACGCCTGCAATCCCGCCGCGATCTACGAAGCGGCCCGCCGGCTGGCACCGCAGATCCGGGGCGTGTGGATCGTCCGGCGGGACCGGGTGCACACCCTGCCCGAGGGGGTCGAGTACGTGGTCGCGGGCACGCCCGCGTACCACCGGACGCTGGCGCGGGCCCGATGGCTGATAAACAACGTCAACTTCCCGGACTCGGTACGCAAGCGACCCGGCACGGTGCACGTGCAGACCCACCACGGCACCCCGGTCAAGGTGATGGGGCTGGACCAGCAGCGCTATCCGCTGGGCGCGGGCGGGATGGACTTCGCCGGCCTGCTGCGCCGGGTGGACCGGTGGGACTACAGCGTCACCTCGAACAGCTTCTCCACCCAGATGTGGGAACGCGCCTATCCGGCCGGGTACACCACACTGGAGGTGGGCTACCCGCGCAACGACCGGCTGGTCACCGCGACCGCCGAGGAGGTGCTGCGGCTGCGCGCGGAGTTCGACGCCGGCCTCGGTGAGCAGGTCGTGTTGTACGCGCCCACCCACCGGGAGCATCTGCCCCGGTACCGGCCGCCGTTCGACCCGGAGCGCTTCCTGGACGCGCTCGGCCCCGCCGGCCTGCTGCTGATGCGCAGTCACTACTTCCAGGACCGGAACCGGCAACGACCGCCTGCGGCGGCCCGTGGTCGCGTCCTGGACGTCAGTGCCCATCCCCGGGTCGAGGACCTGTACCTCGCCGCCGACGTGCTGGTCACCGACTACTCGTCGGCGATGTTCGACTACGCCGTCCTGGACCGGCCGATCGTCCTCTACGCGCCCGACTGGGACGCCTACCGGTTGACCCGGGGCGTCTACCTGGACATCGTCGCCGAGCCGCCCGGACCGGTGGCCCGGACCTTCACCGAGCTGCTCGACGTGTTCCGCTCGGGTGCGCTGCGCGCACCCGACGCCGAGCGGGCCCGGGCCCGCTTCCGGGAGCGGTTCTGCGCCCTGGAGGACGGGCGCGCCGCCGAGCGGGTGGTGCGCCGGGTGTTCCTCGGGGAGAACCCGGCCTGAGTTGGAAGTTCCGCACAATCGCCGCTAATCGATGGAACGTAATAGGTCTGTCACGATTCAAACATGGCACGTTTACCCGATGTGCCATCCGCATGATCCTGGCCACAGTCATTCGGGATTCCGTGGACGAGGTGGGGAGGAGACGGTGACCACCGTCGCACTCAAGGACGTCACGAAGGTTTTCCGCGACGGCACGGTCGCGGTCGACAGCATCAACCTGGACGTGAAGGACGGTGAGTTCATGGTGCTGCTCGGGCCGTCCGGCTGTGGGAAGTCGACGGTGCTGCGGATGGTCGCGGGCCTGGAGGACCCGACCTCCGGCGCGGTGATGCTCAACGGGGAACTGGCCAACGACCTGCCGCCCCGGGAGCGGAAGATCGCCATGGTCTTCCAGGACTTCGCGCTCTACCCGCACATGAGCGTCAACGACAACATCGCCTTCCCGCTCAAGCTGGCCGGGGTCGAGCCGACCCCGCGCGGCGAGCGGGTCACCGACGTGGCCAGCGCACTGGGCATCGGTGACGTGCTGGCCCGACGTCCCAGCCAGCTCTCCGGTGGCCAGCGGCAGCGGGTCGCGATGGGCCGGGCGATCGTCCGCCGGCCGGGGCTGTTCCTGATGGACGAGCCGCTGTCCAACCTGGACAGCGGCCTGCGGGCGGAGCTGCGGGCGGAGATCTCCGGCCTGACCCGCGAGCTGGGGGTCACCACCATCTACGTGACGCACGACCAGGCCGAGGCGCTGACCATGGCCGACCGGGTCGCCATCATGCGCAAGGGCGTGCTCCAGGACGTGGGCACCCCGACCCAGGTGTACGGCCGACCGGCGACCCTCTACGTGGCCGCCTTCCTGGGCAGCCCCCGGATGAACCTGCTGGAGGCGTCGGTCTACGTCCACCTCGATCGTTACGTCACGCTCACCCTCGGGGAACAGGCGCTCTACCTGCCCTGGGACGACATCCGCAGCCGGGCCGTGGCGCACTACCACGGCGAGCGGATCGTGGTCGGGATGCGGGCCGAGGCGCTCACCCCGGTCGCCCCGGACACCCCAGGCGACGTGCTCCAGGGCCGCATCCGCTACCTGGAGCACCACGGTCACGAGTCGCTCGCCTTCCTCGACATCGGCGCGACCGCCATCATGGTGGACGACATCGGCGCCCCGGCGGACGCGGACGCGCCGCCCGGCCAGCGCGGCCTGCGCCGGTTCGGCCAGGTGATGCAGCGGATAACCGGCCGGGCCGGCGAGTCGACGACACCGGCGACGAACGGCACCCGGGCCAGCGTGCTGCACGACCCGGGCCGGCACCACCGCCGCCCGGCCGAACTCGCGGTCCGGCTCGCCCCGTACCCCGCCGTCACCGCCGGCCACCCGCTCGCGGTCCAGGTACGCATGGACGCCCTGCACTTCTTCGACGAGCGCGGCGACCGCATCGACGTCGGCTGGCGCTGACCCCCGCCCTGCTCCGCGGATCCCCCGCTCCGTCGATCATGCAGTTGGGGCACTCGATATGCGGCAGAAACGCCCTTTGTCACGTGCCACAACTGCATGATCAGCGCGGTGCGGGGAGCGGGCGGCGGTACGGGGACCAGGCCACGAAGCGGGTGAACAGTTGCCGTGGGGTGGGGCCGTCGTGGGGGTTGAGCCGGTAGAGGTCGCGGGTGGCCTCGTAGAAGAGGCCGGAGAGGTAGATCGAGAGGCCGATCTCGTTGCGGCCGTACTCGACCTTGAGCAGTAGGCGGGCCATCGAGCAGGGCCACGGATGGCCGCAGGCCCGGCAACACCACAGCGGACGCAGCGGGGTGTGCGGCGTCTCGTGCACCGGGTACGCCCGAGGGCGGTCGGGGGCTGGTCCGCCGCCTGGCTGCGGTAGTTGATGGCTGATCACCGGTCGGTTCGGCACAGGGCTGGTCATGTCCGCTCGCTCCGATCCACTGTCTCCACTCGCCGCTTATTGGGTCCGGGGTCCGTCTCGGCGGGGGAGGCCGGACGGACCCCGGTTATGGAAACCCCACAGCCTGCCGCAACTCGGGGTATCCGCTACGTGACAGTCTGGTGAGAACACCGCTAGCGTCGGAAGGCGATCGCCCCCGACCAGCCCAGCCGTACGACACGGCGGGCACCCACGTGCAGAGGTGTGCAGATGGATCGGATGCCCTTGCTCGATCTGTTCGCCGGTGAGCTGCGCCGGCTGCGGACGAAGGCCGGCCTCTCCCAGGAGGCGCTCGGCGAGCAGATCTGTTATTCGGCCTCGCTGGTCGCCTCGGTCGAACAGTGCCGCCGCGCGCCCCGGGAGGAGTTCACCCAGCGCTGCGACGACGCGCTGCACGGCGAAGGGCTGCTGCTGCGCATCCGGGAGGCGATCCTCAAGGAGAGCCTGATGCCGTGGTTCCGGGAGTGGGTGACGATCGAGCAGGAGGCCACCGCGCTGTGCAGCTTCGAGCCGCTGGTGGTGCCCGGCCTGCTCCAGACCGAGGACTACACCCGCGCGCTCTACGAGGGCGCCAGCCACCTGGTCGGCGACCAGGTCGAGCAGCCGCTGGCCGCCCGGCTCGACCGGCAGAAGGTGCTCGACCGGCCGAGACCGCCGCTGCTGGTGGCGGTGCTCGACTACACGGTGCTGGAGCGCCCGGTCGGCGGCCCGAAGGTGATGCGGGAGCAGTTGCGGCACCTGGTGGCGGTGGGCGACCGGACGCGGGTGCACCTGCACGTGGTGCCCCGGGGTGTCGGTGCCTATCCCGGGCTCAACGGCGCCTTCGTGATCGCCACGCCGCCCGAGGGCGACGACCTCGCCTACCTCGACAACCAGTTGAAGGGCACCATCGTGGAGCGCACTGTGGACGTAAACTCCCTGCGGCAGCACTGGGAGTCCGTCCGGGCCGAGGCGCTGCCGCACGGGGCCACCCTCAAGATGATCTCGGAGGCGGCGGAATCATGGACCTGACCGGCGCGATCTGGCGCAAGAGCAGCCGCAGCAGCGGCAACCAGGGCAACTGCGTCGAGGTCGCCGACAACCTGCCCGGTGTGGTTGGCGTGCGCGACAGCAAGCACCCCCACGGCCCGACCCTCACCCTCACCCCCGACGCCTGGCGCTCCTTCCTGGCGTACGCCAAACGGAGCTGACCCGATTCGTGGCAGTGCAGATGCGCCGGGGTCGGCGTGTCGGCCGCCTGCGCTGCCACGGATCGCTCCTTGCCGGACGAAGTTACTGGCGGGTAGCTTGATGGGATGACTATCGACTCGCGGCAGGTGGCGGCCGGCATGCTCGAGGCGGTGCCCTTCGCCCGTACGCTCGGCTTCGAATTCGTCGAGGTGGCCCCGGAGGCGGAGGGTTCGGTGCGGGCGGTGGTCCGGCTGCCCGACTCGCCGGCCACCCACAACCACATCGGTGGCCCGCACGCCGGGGCCATGTTCACCCTCGGGGAGACCGCCTCCGGTGCGGTCGTGCTCGCTGCCTTCGGTCACCTGCTCGACCGGGCCACGCCGCTGGCGGTGCGGGCGGAGATCGCGTACCGCAAGCTCGCCCTGGGCCCGGTGCGGGCGACGGCGCGGCTCGGCCGCGCGCCGGCCGAGGTGGTCGCGGAGTTGGAGGCCGGCGAGCGACCCGAGTTTCCGGTACGCGTGGAGATCGCCACCGAGGAGGGCAAACCGACCTCGGAGATGACCGTCATCTGGACCCTGCGCCCGAACTGACTGCCAAGCTGGCCCGACATGCGGCATGTCGGGCCCTGCTGTCCCGAGGATCGCCCGACATGCCGCAAGCTGGGGCCTGTCCCGCGCCGAGACCGTCGAGGGTCGTCGATGTTGCCGGATGGGGCCCAAGCGTGTTGGAATGACTCATATCGCCGCAGCGCGGGGGCAAACGCGCTGAGCACGGCCAGCACGGGAGCAACCCAGTGCCGGTTGCGCATCGCTCGGGCACCTGCCTGCGCGCCGCTCACCTGGGCCAACTTCACCGGTCACACCTACCCGGGCACGGTGGTCCACCGGTCGTATCACCGGCTGCTGTCTTCGCGTCGACCGAGATGGTCGAGCGTCGACGCGCCGGAGGCGTCCCAGCGGTCCGCAACGCACAGAACCGGCGACGAGGTGAGAAACGATCATGATTTCCCGGGAGAGTTTCGCAAGGTGGTTCCGGCACCGCTACGTGTGGGCGGCGGCGATCCTGCTGGTGGTGTCGACAGGTGCCGTCGTGCTGGTCAACTCGGCCACGTCGAAATCGGAGCCGCCGGACCTGCACGGGCAGATCACGAACTGGATGCGTACCACGCTGGAGGAGGCGGACCCGGAGCAGCACAACCACGCCGGGCACGACATCCAGCAGGTGGCGAACGGGGAAGAGACCAAGCCCGCGGTGATCTGCGGAGTGCACGTCTACGGCTACGAGCCGGCCGAGGTCACCGTGCTCGCCGACGTGCGGACGGTCTACGGCTTCCACCTCTGCGGGGTCGCCGAGCAGGGGCGCCCGTGGGACTGGGCGGTCAAACTGGCCGGCCCGGTGATCATCGACATGTCCACCGAACCCGCGGACATCCAGGTGGTCGAGGCGACCGAGGACACCAGGTTCATCGACCGGCTGCGGCAGATGTTCCCGGCCAAGTACGCGGAGCTGGCGGAGAAGGAGGCGCTGGAGCCGTCCGAGATGGCCGATCTACGCCGCCGGTACGACTCCGCGGCCGGACTCTGATCAACCCCGGGGCCGCGCCGGTATCAGCGGAAGTGTGTTTGCCGGTCCGCGTCCGCGGATAGATTGATACGATGCTCGGCCTGCCTGATCATGTGACCGCTGTTCTGTTCGACCTCGACGGTGTGCTCACGCAGACCGCCCGGGTGCACAATGCCGCCTGGACCGAGACCTTCGACGACTACCTGCGCCGGCGCTCGGCCACCACCGGTGAGCCGTACCGGCCGTTCGATCCGGGGCCGGACTATCACCGGTACGTCGATGGTCGCCCGCGTCTCGACGGGGTGCGGACCTTCCTCGCCTCCCGTGGCATCACGCTGCCGGAGGGGGCACCGGAGGATCCACCGGGCGCCCAGACCGTGTACGGCCTCGGCAACCAGAAGAACACCATGGTGCTGGAGCGGATCCGCACGATCGGGGTGGACGTCTACCCCGGCTCGGTCGCGTACCTCAAGGCGGTGGCCGCGGCGGGGCTGCGGCGGGCGGTCGTCACGGCCAGCGCCAACGGCCGCGAGGTGGTCGCCGCCGCCGGCCTCGAGCCGCTGTTGGAGGCCCGGGTGGACGGCCTCACCGCCCGAGCCGAGGGGCTGCGCGGCAAGCCGTATCCGGACACCTTCCTCGCCGGAGCGAAACTGCTCGACGTGGTGCCGGAGAAGGCAGCCGTGGTCGAGGACGCGTTGGCCGGCGTCGAAGCCGGCCGGGCCGGCGGCTTCGGGTACGTGATCGGCGTGGACCGGGCCGGCCACGCCGACGAGCTGCGCGCGCACGGTGCCGACGTGGTCGTCGACGACCTCGCCGACCTGCTCGACACCGGGCGGCCCGAGTGATCCGGGAACGGGCGTACCCGGTCGAACCGTGGCACGTCCGGGAGACCCGGCTGGACATGGACGTGCTCGCCCAGTCCGAATCGGTGTTCGCGCTGTCCAACGGACACGTCGGCCTGCGCGGAAACCTGGACGAGGGTGAGCCGCACGGGTTGCCCGGCACCTACCTCAACTCGTTCTACGAGTTGCGGCCGCTGCCGTACGCGGAGGCCGGGTTCGGCTTCCCCGAGTCCGGCCAGACCATCGTCAACGTCACGAACGGCAAGCTCATCCGACTGATGGTCGACGACGAGCCGCTCGACGTGCGCTACGGCGAGGTGCTCGCCCACGAGCGGATCCTCGACATGCGCGCCGGCACCCTGCACCGGTCGCTGCACTGGCGTTCGCCGGCCGGACGCGAGGTCCGGGTGAACACCACCCGGCTGGTCTCCTTCCGGCAGCGCTCGGTGGCCGCGATCCGCTACGAGGTGGAGGTGGCCGACGACGAGCCGCTGCGGTTGATCATCCAGTCGGAACTGGTGGCCAACGAGACGTTGCCGCCGCAGAGCCGCGACCCGCGGGTCGCCGCCGTGCTCGAGTCGCCGTTGCAGGCGGAGGAGGAGCTGACCACTCCCGCCGGTGGGCTGCTCATCCACCAGACCAAGGTCTCCGGGCTGCGGGTCGCCGCCGCGATGGACCACGAGGTGGCCTCGCCGGCCCGGACGTCCGTCGGCTCCGAAGGCTACGAGGACTGGGTCCGCACCACCGTGGCCTGCGTACTGGAGCCAGGGCAGAAGCTCCAGGTGGTCAAGTACCTGACCTACGGTTGGTCCAGTCGGCGTTCCCTGCCGGCGCTGCGCGACCAGGTCGGCGCCGCGTTGGCCGCGGCGAAGCTGGACGGCTGGGACGGACTGGTTCGTGAGCAGCGGGAGTACCTGGACGAGTTCTGGGACGCCGCCGACGTCGTGGTGGACGGGGATCCGGAGGTGCAGCAGGCGGTCCGGTTCGGCCTGTTCCACGTGCTCCAGGCAGGCGCACGGGCGGAGCGCCGGCCCATCTCGGCCAAGGGGCTCACCGGCCCGGGGTACGACGGGCACGCCTTCTGGGACACCGAGATGTTCGTCCTGCCGGTGCTGACATACACCCACCCGGCCGCCGTCCGGGACGCGCTGTACTGGCGTTTCTCCACGCTGGAGCAGGCCCGGGAACGGGCGCGCACGCTCAATCTGGCCGGTGCCGCCTTTCCGTGGCGCACCATCGAGGGGCCGGAGTCGTCGGGGTACTGGCCGGCGGGCACCGCCGCGTTCCACATCGCGGCGGGCATCGCCGACGCGCTGCGGCGCTACGTGCTGGTGACCGGCGATCGGCAGCTGGAGCGGGAGATCGGGCTGGAGCTGCTGGTGGAGACCGCGCGGCTGTGGCGCTCGCTCGGGCACCACGACCGCGCCGGCAACTTCCACGTCGACGGGGTCACCGGTCCCGACGAGTACACCGCCGTCAAGAACGACAACATCTACACGAACCTGATGGCCCAGCGGAACCTGCTGACCGCCGCCGAGGCGGCGTCGCGGTACCGCGACGAGGCGTTCCACCTCCGGGTGACCGACGAGGAGGCCGCCGCGTGGCGGGACGCCGCCGCGGCCATGCACATCCCGTACGACGAGGAGCTGCGCGTCCACCAGCAAGTGGAGGGTTTCACCCGGTTGCAGGAGTGGGACTTCGAGCAGACCCCACCGGACAAGTACCCGTTGCTGTTGCACTATCCGTACTTCGACCTGTACCGCAAGCAGGTGATCAAGCAGGCCGACCTGGAGTTGGCCATGCACTGGCGGGGCGACGCCTTCACCAGCGAGGAGAAGCTGCGCAACTTTCTCTACTACGAGCGCCGTACGGTCCGCGACTCGTCACTGTCGGCCTGCACCCAGGCGGTGCTGGCGGCCGAGGTCGGCTACGCCGATCTGGCGCACAGCTACCTGCGTGAGGCCGCGCTGATGGACCTGCACGACCTGAACGAGAACACCCGGGACGGGGTGCACATGGCCTCGCTCGCGGGTGCCTGGATCGCACTGGTCGCCGGATTCGGCGGCCTGCGGGACCATGACGGGACGCTGTCGTTCGCGCCGTGCCTGTCCAGCCGGCTCAACGCCCTGTCCTTCTCGCTCCAGTGGTGCGGCATGCGGCTGCGGGTCGACGTACGCGGCCACGACACGACGTACGCCCTGCACCACGCCGCCCCGGACGCGGTCATCGAGCTGCGTCACCACGGTGAATCGGTGCGCGTCACTTGCGACGAGCCGGTGACCGTACCGAATCCGCCGCCGCGTACGGATCTACCGACGCCGGAGCAGGCGCCCGGTCGGGCACCCCTGCTCCGGCTGCCGGAGAACCCGGCCTGACCCGCTACCGCGTCGTCAGATGGGCTCGCCCTGGGAAGGGCGACCGGTGGCGTCGTGGGGCGTCCTCGCCCGGGGATCGTCGGCCGAACGCGCCTGGGCCGCGTCGTCCGCCCAGTCCCGTCCACGCCGGTCGTCCTGTTCCCGCCGGTCACGTTCGGCGGCGGACTGCACGGGCTCGCGCTGGTGATGCGCCATGACGGTCCTCGCGATCTGTCGGCGGCGCCGGTGACGCCGGTCCGTCTCTGGTCACCCGTCGGCTACCCGCCGCCCTCCGGCGCAAACCCACTCGCCGCGTGCCCGGGGCTTGTTGTCGGTCGGGCCGGGTATCCGGGCGGGCGAGACAGCTCAGGGGGAGGCGAGATGGACGTGCGCGGCGAAGCGGTGACGATCCCGGCGGGCGGGGTCCTGCTCCCAGCGGACCTGCTGGTGCCGGCGGAGCCCGCCGGTGCGGTGCTGTTCGCGCACGGCAGCGGCAGCTCCCGGCACAGTCCGCGCAACGCGACGGTGGCGCACCAGCTCACCGGGGCGGGGCTCGGCACCGTCCTGGTGGATCTACTGACTCCGGCCGAGGACGAACTGGACGCGGTCACCGCCGAGCTGCGCTTCGACATCGGCCTGCTGGCCGACCGTCTCGCCGGGATCGTGGACTGGCTGGCCACCGAGCGGCCGTTCGGGGCGGCCCCGGTAGGTCTCTTCGGCGCGAGCACGGGAGCCGCCGCCGCGCTCGTCGCCGCCGCGCGACGACCGGATCTGGTACGCGCGGTGGTGTCCCGCGGTGGTCGTCCCGACCTGGCCGGCTCGGCGCTGGGCCAGGTGCACGCCGCCACCCTGCTGCTTGTCGGCGGTCTCGACGAGCAGGTGATCACGCTCAACGAACATGCGCTCGGTCAACTGACGTCCCGATCCGAGCTGCGCGTGATTCCGGGTGCGACGCACCTGTTCGAGGAGCCGGGCACGCTGGACCAGGTCGCCGAGGCGGCAGCCGACTGGTTCCACGACCACCTGCACCCGCAACCCGCCTCCGCCTGAAACACCCTCAGGCAGGTTCGGGATCGCCTCCGGCCGGCGACGATCCCGAGGGGGCGGTCGACGGGCGGGCCGGTGGCTTCTTCGAAGGCGGCGAGCCGGGCGCCGGTGGGCCGGACGCCGAATCGGACCCGTCCGCCGCAGCCTGCCGTTGACGCTGGACGCTGTCGACGACCCGCCAGGCGACCGCAACGATCGGAACCGCGACGAAGGCACCCGCGATGCCGGCGATGAGGGTGCCGGCGGTCACCGCGACCAGGATCACCACCGGGTGCAGCCGTACCTGGCGCTTCATCACCAGCGGCTCCAGCAGGTTGCCTTCGATCTGCTGGACGGCGATCACGGCGGCCAGGGTGAGCAGGGCGGTGGTGGGCCCGTTGGCGGCCAGGGCCACCAGCACCGCGACCGCGCCGGCCACGGTGGCACCGACGATCGGCACGAACCCGCCGATGAACGTGATCAGCGCCAGCGGGAACGCCAGCGGCACCCTGAGCAGTACCAGCGCCAAGCCGATACCGATGGCGTCGATGGCCGCGATCAGCATGGTGCCCCGGCTGTACGAGCCCAGGGTGTGCCAGCCGGTGCGACCCGCCTCGGCGGCGATGTCCCGGTTGGGCCCGGCGGCCCGGCGCAACGTCCAGCGCCACATCTCCCGGCCGTCCTTGAGCAGGAAGAACAGCAGCACCAGAGCGAGCAGGATCGAGCCGACCACCTCGGCCACCGTGCGGGCGCTGGCGACCGGGTCCACCTGCTGCTGGCTGATCGCCTGGCGCAACTGGGCGAGCAGGCTGTCCAACTGTTGGTCACTGACCGGCAGGGTGGAGGTGACGAAGTCCCGGGTGCGCTCCAGCCCCTGACGCAGTTCCTCCCCCAACTCGCTGAACTGGTCGGCGGTCAGACTCCACACCAGCGCGCCGACGCCGCCCAGGATGCCGAGCAGGAGCAGGACGCTGAGCAGGGCGGCGAGCGCGGCTGGCAGCCGCAGGCGACGCAACGCCAGTTGCACCGGATCGAGCAGTGCGGCGAGGAAGAGGGTCGCGGCCACGGCGATGGCCAGCGGGGTGACCAGCAGCGTGATCCGGGCCAGCAGGTAGAGCCCGGCGGAGATCACTACCAGGCAGGCGCTCCACACCACCGCGGATCGGACCAGCCAGGGCAGGGCGGCCCAGGTCTGGCGTGGTCCGGCGCCCCGCACCGCCGTCCTGTCGGGCTGGTTCCCGTCATCGCTTGCGACCACGTCGGCCCTCCTCAGTGTCCGGCGTGGTCGGTACCCGGTCGACGTCCTTCCGACACTAGTTGCCGACGACCGGCCCGGAGGGCGTTCGGCTCGCGAGACCCGACTCAGTACGCGGCGACCGGTGCCCGGCCGACGACCGCCGGGATCTCCCGGGTCTGCTCGGCGGCGCCGGGTGTGGTCAGCGGCAGGACCGACTCGCGCTCCTCCACCACCGGCACCAGGGCGGCGGCCGCTTCCTCGCGCAGGCTGCGGGCCGCCGCAGCGGCGAGTTCCGCGGCCCGCCAGGTGGCCTGCTCCCGTTCCCGGGCCGCCCGCTGCCGGGCCAGGAGGTGGTCGCGTACCGCCCGGCGCAGCATCAACTCCTGCTCCACCGGGTGCAACCGGGGATCCCAGCCGCGATGCGCGAAGACGTCGCTGAGCTGCTCCACCGACAGTTCCCGCCGCCAGTACGCGTCCAGGGCGGCCCGGTGCAGCCAGCGCTCCCGGTCGGCGTACTCGGCGGGGGTGCGGGCGGTCTGCGGCAACGGCATGCCGGCGGCGCGGGAGAGCCGGCGTACGTCCGCCTCGGCCGCCTCGTACGACCGCCACGCCTGCTCGGCCTCGTCCTGTGCGGCGAGCCACTCGTCGCGCCGGTGCCGGGCGGTGGCGTCGGCCCGGTCCGCCGCGATCGTGACCTCCTCGGCCCAGCGCTCCTGGTCACGTCGGTGCTCGGCGTGGTCGGACCCAATCGGCAGAGCGGCCTCGCGGATGCGGACGCCGGCGTCGAAGCGGAAGAGTCGGGGTCGTAGCAGCAGGCCGGTGACGGCGAGGGTCACCAGGCCGAGCAGGCCCAGCCAGATGGCCGCGGCCCGGGGCGCGTCGAGCAGGACGGAGGACAGGGCGGTAGGCATCATCAACACCTCGCGGTCGGGATGAGTCGTCGACTGTGGTGGACGCGGGTCGTGGCGGCGGGGTAGGTGCCCGGGGCGCGGCTGATGCCGTTCCAGGCCGGCCGGATCGGGCTCGCCGGGATGGTCCCGGGATCACCGTGGCAGTGACGCGGCGAGTCGGCTGGCCGCCTTGGTCCGCCTGGCGTCCGTGCCAGCGCGGCGGCGTCACCTGACTCGATCGGTCGGCCGGACCGCCGTCGGTCAGCCGACGGGTGGGCCGCGCCGGGTCGGCTCGCCCGCGCGGACGGCGGGCACCGGGGCGACGCGGTGGTCGACCTGGGCAGCCCCGGCCGATGTGCCGTCGGTGCCTGCGGGCCGGGCCGGCGCACTGGTGGTCGGCTCGCCCCACTGGCCGGCGTCGACCGCCCGCGCGGGCTCGACGGCGGGCCGGACGGCCGGCACCGCGGTGGACGGCGAGCCGAGGGCGACGGTGGCGGTCGGTGGTGACACGGCGGTGGACCGGGCCGGCGGATCGGCCGCGACGGCCCCGCCGAGACCGACGGCGAGCACCAGCGACGCCAGCGCCAGTCGGGTCAGCTCGCGCAGTGCGCGCAGCGTCGCCGGCCACAGTGGACGGGCGAACGCGGGAGACGGCACGGAACCCAACCTATCCCGCCTTCGGCGGGATCGCAGCGCCGCGTTCGTCCGGGGTGGGTGAAGCGCGCCACGTCGTCCGATCAGGAGGTCCGTCGACTCACCCCTCGGCGGTGCCGGTGACCTGCTCCTTGGTGAAGAGGGCCAGCAGGTCGCCGACCTCGTGGTCGGCCTCCGCCGGGTGCCGGAACCGTCCGGCGGGGTTCAGGGTGTACTCGTTGCGCCGACCCACCCGGGTGCGGTGCAGGTAGCCGCCGGCCTCCAGGTCGGCGACGATCGCCTGGGCGGCACGCTCCGTGACGCCGACCTCGGTCGCGACGTCCCGTAGCCGGGCGGTGGGGTTACGGGCGATGGCGAGCAGGACGTGCGCGTGGTTCGTGAGAAACGTCCAGTTCCGCGCGTTTTCCCGTGCGTCAGTGCTCGCCATGTCCGCCATCGTATGACCTGCCGTTCGGCTACCTCGGCTCGCGCCGTCGCCGATACCGGCCCGGCCGAGCGCAAGCGTCGACTGATGCATGAAACACATATCACGTATAGCTTGACGTGCGTTATGCCGCGTGTGACCGTGATGGCAGCCCGTGACCAGCGCCGGCCGGGATGACCAGGCATTCCTCCCAGAGATGAGGTGCAGCTGGATGAGTCGACCCGGAACGCCCGGTACGCAACCCGGTCCGGACCGCGAGGCGCTCGGCGCGGATCATGCCGGTGCCCCGCAGGGCGCCCTCGCCGAACTGCTCGCCGGCAACCGCCGATTCGTCACCGACGCGCTGCGGCATCCCAATCAGGACGCCGGGCGTCGGGCTGCCGTCGCGACCGGGCAGCATCCCTTCGCGGTGATCGTCGGCTGCTCCGACTCCCGGCTCGCCGCCGAGATCATCTTCGATCGCGGGCTGGGCGACCTCTTCGTGGTCCGCACCGCCGGGCACACCGTCGGGCCGGAGGTGCTGGGCAGCGTGGAGTACGCGGTGGCCGTGCTGGGTACGCCGCTGGTGGTGGTGCTGGGCCACGACTCGTGCGGCGCCGTCCAGGCGGCCCGCGACGCATTGGCCACCGACACCACGCCCCCCGGGCACTTGGGCGCCGTGGTCGACGCGGTGGTGCCGAGCCTGCGCCGAGCGCAGGACGCCGGGGTGCACGAGCTGGACGAGATCGTGGACATCCACATCGCGCGAACCGTCGAGACGATGCTGGACTCCTCGGCGACCCTCGCGGCGGAGGTGGCTGCCGGGCGGTGCGCGGTGGTCGGCATGTCGTACCGGCTGGCCGCCGGTGAGGTGCGGGCGGTCGCCGCGGAACCCGCCGAACTGGCCGGCGTGATGGCGACCACGCCCTGATCCGCGACCGACGACGTCCGGAACGACGAGGGCCGTCCCGCCACGGTCGGCGGGACGGCCCTCGGTGCGTCGCGTGGGGGGTCAGAGCAGTGACACGTGCACGTGGTCGGTGTGGTTGGACGGGCCGCTGTAGGAACTCCAGCGTTCCGTCGCCGCGAACCAGATCTGGCGGTTCCAGATCACGTAGTAGACGCCCAGCCGGTCGGCGTTGCGGACCAGGAAGGCCGCCAGGTTGTTGCCGTAGATCCGGGTGTCGTTGTTGTGCCACGGGCTGAAGCCGCTGTTCTGCAACGACCAGTCACAGGCCCGACCCTTGGGGTGCTCGAACTTGTCACCCGGTCGGAAGCAGCCGACGAACCGGTTGAACCCGGCCCGCTTGACCTCCTTGTACATGTGCAGCGTCCGGGGCGTGATGCAGCCCGACGTGGTGGGGTCGTTCTGGCTGCACGACTCGGGCTTCCACCCGCCGTCCGAGGACCGGTTCGGCCCGATCCGGGCCACCGGCGAGGTGGCGTCCACCAGTCCGCCGGTCAGGCCGACACCGCCGACCAGCCGGAGGGACTTCTCCGCCTCGCTCTTCTTGCGCGCCATGTCGTTGGTCAGCTTCTTCTGCTCGCGCACCTCGGCGTCGAGCGCGAGCTTGGCCTGCTCGGCGCGGAGCTTTATCGCGTTGACCTCGCCCAGCTTCTTGTCGTTCACCAGGTTCAGCTCGTCGAGTGCCGAGGCCCGGTTGATGAACGAGTCCGGTGCGCCGCTCTGCAACAACATGGCGATCGCGCCGACCCGGCCGGTCCGGTAGGACTGGGTGGCGATCTCGGCGACCTGCGGAGCGAGCGCGTCCAGGTCGGCCTGCGCGGCACGGACCTCGACCGCCAGCTGGAGCTGGCGTTTCTTGGACTTCTCCAGCTTGGCCTTGGCCTTTGAGTAGTCCCGGGTGGTCGCCTCGATCAGATCGTTGAGCATCGGCGGGTCGTCGTCGTGCTCCGCCGGTTTGGGGTCGTTCGGTGCGGCCGTGGCCGGCATCGGGCCGGCGAACACGGCGAACGCGGCGAACACGGCCACCACGGGTGTCAACCAGCGGCGTAGGGGTGCCGTCACTGTTTTCCCTTCCATCGACCGCCGACCGGGTTAGCTGACGGGTTCGGGACGGAAGTGGCCCCTACCGCTTTCGCGGATTCACCCCACCTACCTGGGTCCCCGGCTCGCCTGAGGGCGATTGGGCGGTGGCACCGCAGGCGCCGCTGCGCGCCTTCGGCGGTGACCGGCAGTGAGGTTACCCGACAGTCCATCTGTGCTTCTACGCCCCGAACCCGACTAGATGCGTCATTTCGTAATCGCTTTGAGTGACCAGCGACACGGTTTCGAGCCGCATCGGCAGGGGCGGTCACGTTGAGGAGTGTCACCATGTGGTGTCCGTGCTCCTGTCCGGGTCGGGCCACCCCGAGGGGGTGGCGGGGGACGTGTTTCGGGTGGGTGGGGTGCTCAGGGCGCGGAGCGCCTCGGCCCGGTCCGTCGCCGGCCGGGGGACCAGGGGGGTGGGTTCGCCGGTGCGGGCACCAGCCTCGCCGCGTCCGGCGGTGGTGACGACCGCCGCCAGCGCCGTGGTCAGCGGCACCGCGGCGATCAGCCCGAGCGTGGCCACCACGCTCCGGACGATCTCCGTGGTGAGGAACTCGCTGGTCACGATCTGGCCCAACGCGCGGGAGTCCGCGGTCAGCAGGAGCAGCAGTGGCAGCGAGGCGCCGGCGTACGCCAGCACGATGGTGTTCACCACCGACGCGATGTGGGCTCGGCCGACCCGGGTGGCCGAGCGGTACAGCTCCCGGCGGGAGAGGTTCGGGTTGGCGTGGCGTAGCTCGTTGACCGCGGCGGCCTGGGTGACCGTGACGTCGTCGAGCACGCCCAGCGAGCCGATGATGATGCCGGCCAGCAGCAGGCCGTGCAGGTCGACATCCCCCCGGAACATGGACAGGGTGGTGGCGTCCTCGCTGCCGAATCCGGTCAGGTGGGTGGCCCCGGTGGCGGCCAGCCCGAGCAGCCCGGTGAGGACCAGACTGGCGAGCGTGCCGAGCACGGCCACCGAGGTCTGCGCGGAGATGCCGTGGGTCAGGTACAGCACCACGAACATGATCAACGAGGCGCCGACGATGGCGACCGCGAGCGGCGGCTGGCCGGCGCTGATGCCGGGCAGCACGAAGGTCAGCAGGATCGCGAAGCTGGCCGCCAGGCCGCCCAGCGCCGCCAGGCCCCGTAGCCGCCCGAAGGCGACGATGGCGGCGGCGAAGAGCACGGCCAGCCACACCAGCGGCTTGCCGCGCTGGTGTTCGGCGATGTTGTAGGTGCTGACCGACGGATCCTCCGGGTCGACGAGCGAGACCAGGATGATGTCGTCGCCGACGTCGACGCGGGGTGCCCCCGGCCCGGCCGGGATGGGCGTCTGCACGTCCTGTCCGGCGTCCGGGCCGGTCTGCACTCGCACGGTGACCGTGCCGCAGGGGCCCGCCGCGGTCGTCGGGGTGCCCTCGGGCACCACCGGGTTGGGCGGGCAGGGCTCGCTCACCACCCGGGTGACCGTGCCGTGGTAGCGGGGGGCGTCGTCGGTGGCCTCGGGACGCGGGGCGTCCCGGGGCCAGAGCACGATCGCGGCGACCAGGGTGGCGAGGAAGAGGGGGACCACCGTCACGACGAGGATCCGCCGCACCCGGGGCGGGGTGGGCGGAGCGGAACGGGTGTGGTCGGCGCCCATTCAGTGTCTCCCAACGATTTCAGGGCTGAGTACGTGTCGATGGGCGAGACGGTTCAGTGCCGCCGGACGACCGTGTCGAAGGGCAGCCCGAATGGCCGGAAGGTGGCGGGGCGGCTGCGTACCGTGAGCTGTGGAGGGGTTCGCGACGGCGGCAGGGGCGGGTGCCCGCCGGCGACCTCGGGCCGCGCGGCACGGATTTCGGCTGGCCATCGTGTGCGAATGGTAACCAGCCCGAACTCGCGACGCCGTTCGCGAGGGTATGTCGGCGGGTCGGATCAGCCGCGCTTCATGAGCCGGCCCACGGCGGCCATCATCTCGGTCGCCATCTCGTCGGCGCGTCCCTCGGCGGCACCTTCGTGCATGCAGTGCCGGGCGTGCCCGTCGAGCAGACCGAGGGCGACCTTGTCCAGCGCGGCCTGGATGGCGGAGATCTGGGTGAGCACGTCGATGCAGTAGCGATCGTCGTCGACCATCTTCTCGATGCCGCGCACCTGGCCCTCCACGCGGCGCAGCCGGGCCAGGAGTTGGTCCTTGCTGGCGGTGTAACCACGGATCGGCGCGGGTGTGCTCATGCCGACAAGGATAGCCTACCCCCAGGGGGTATGGTACGGTCGATGTCGTAGATACCCCCTACGGGTATCGGGTGGTGCTCGGCCACCCTGGCGAGCTGGTGAGGAGAGTCGCATGGTCAGCACGACGTACCAGGTGCAGGGCATGACCTGCGGGCACTGCGTCAACGCGGTCAGCACCGAGATCGGTGCGATCGAGGGAGTCAGCGACGTCCAGGTGGACCTGGCCACCGGTCAGGTGACCGTCACCAGTGACCAACCGCTCTCCGGTGACGCGGTGCGTGCCGCGGTGGACGAGGCCGGATACGAGCTGGTCGGCGCCTGAGCCGGCCGGCAGGCGGAAACCGAGGAGTCGAGCATGAACACGGCGACGAGGCTGAGCGGTTTCGTGCTCGGCCTGGCGGCGGTCTTCGGCGCGGCGTACGGGGTGGGGCAGCTGACCGGCCCGGTGAACGTGCTCGCCGCCGACCACGACAGTGCGGGCGCCGGTCACGGGGGTGACGTCCGCGCCGAGGGCGACACCGGCCGAGCGGCGGGGCCGGTCGGGCACGGTGAAGGGGAGGCCGGGCAGCTGCCCGGCGGCCTGCTCGTCTCAGACCGCGGCTACTCCCTGGTGCCGGTCGACGCGCCGCCGGGTGAATTCGCGTTCCGGATCACCGGCCCCGACGGCCGCCCCGTGACCGGATACGACGTCAGCCACGACGAACGGATGCACCTCATCGTGGCCCGCCGCGACCTGTCCGGCTTCCGGCACGTCCATCCGGAGCTGGCCGCCGACGGCACCTGGCGGATCGCCTCGCCGCTGGACTCCCCGGGGGTGTGGCGGGCCTTCGCGGACTTCACCCCGACCGGCGGTGACCCCATGACGCTCGGCGTCGACGTGACCGTCCCCGGCGCGCTGACCGAGCGAGAGCTGCCCGCTCCGGCGAGCAGCGCCACCGTCGACGGTTACACGGTCACCCTGGCCGGCACCCCACGGCCCGGGCACTCCACCACGCTGACGTTGACCGTCAACCGCGACGGCGCGCCGGTGACCGATCTGGAGCCGTACCTCGGCGCGTACGGTCACCTGGTCGCGCTGCGCCGGGGCGACCTCGCCTACCTGCACGTACACCCCGAGGGTGCCCCGGGCGACGGGCGGACCGCCCCCGGACCGCAGGTCAGCTTCGCCACCGAGTTCCCCTCGGCCGGCACGTACCGGCTCTACCTCGACTTCCGGCACCGAGGCGTGGTGCGTACCGCCGAGTTCACGGTGCGGGTCGGTGACCCGGGCGGTGCCGCCGCGCCGACCGACGGGCTCGCGACCCCCGGACCCGAGGACGGGCACGGCAGCCCCGGGCACGGGCACGACTGACGGGACCAACCATGAGCACGAGCCGACCCCTGACCGCCGCGCCGCACCTGATCGAGCTGGCCATCGGCGGGATGACCTGCGCGTCCTGCGCCGCCCGGATCGAGAAGAAGCTCAACCGGATGGACGGCGTGCAGGCCACCGTCAACTACGCCACCGAGAAGGCGACGGTCTCCTACGCCGACCCGGTCACCCCGGACGACCTGGTCGCCACGGTCGAGAAGACCGGCTACCAGGCCAGCCTGCCGCCACCGCCCACCCCGGCCGGGCCGGCAGCCGCCGAACCGGTGGACCCGCTGCCCGCCCTGCGTACCCGGTTGTGGGTCTCGGTGGCGCTGAGCGTCCCGGTGATCGTGTTGGCCATGGTGCCGGCCTGGCAGTTCACCTACTGGCAGTGGCTGTCGCTGACCCTGGCCGCCCCGGTGGTGGTCTACGGCGGGCTGCCCTTCCACCGGGCCGCGCTGGTCAACCTGCGGCACGGCGCCGCGACCATGGACACCCTGGTGTCGCTGGGCACGCTGGCCGCCCTGGGCTGGTCGGTGTGGGCGCTGTTCCTCGGCACCGCCGGCACCCCGGGAATGACCCATCCGTTCAGTTTCGACATCGGCCGCACCGACGGCTCCGGCAACATCTATCTGGAGGCCGCCGCCGGGGTGACCACCTTCATCCTCGCCGGCCGTTACTTCGAGGCGCGGGCGAAGCGAACCGCCGGGGCGGCTCTGCGGGCGCTGCTGGAACTGGGCGCCCGGGACGTGTCCGTGCTCCGTGACGGCGTGCAGACCCGGATACCGGTGGACCAGCTCGTGGTGGGCGACCGCTTCGTGGTGCGGCCCGGCGAGAAGATCGCCACCGACGGGACGGTGGAGGAGGGTTCCTCGGCGGTCGACGCCAGCCTGGTCACCGGCGAGTCGGTACCGGTCGAGGTGGCAACGGGTGACGCGGTGATCGGCGGCTGCGTCAACGCCGGTGGGCGACTGGTGGTCACCGCGACCCGGGTCGGTGCCGACACCCAGCTCGCCCAGATGGCCCGCCTGGTCGAGCAGGCGCAGAGCGGCAAGGCCGCCGCCCAGCGGCTCGCCGACCGCATCTCCGGGGTCTTCGTGCCGATCGTGATCGCGCTGGCCGCCGGCACACTCGGCTGGTGGCTGGGCGCCGGTGCCGGACCGGCCGCCGCGTTCACCGCCGCCGTGGCAGTGCTGATCATCGCCTGTCCGTGCGCCCTCGGTCTGGCCACACCGACCGCGTTGCTGGTCGGCACCGGCCGTGGCG
This sequence comes from Verrucosispora sp. WMMC514, assembly GCF_027497295.1. NCBI lineage: Bacteria > Bacillati > Actinomycetota > Actinomycetes > Micromonosporales > Micromonosporaceae > Micromonospora > Verrucosispora sp. WMMC514. The sequence continues at coordinate 3,127,992 of NZ_CP114906.1, forward strand.
CACAGCTCGGCGTACTGATCAAGGGGCCAGCGGCGCTGGAGTCCACCCGGCGGGTGGACACCGTGGTGCTCGACAAGACCGGCACCGTGACCACCGGCCGGATGAGTCTGCTCGCGGTGACCCCCGCCGGCGGCGAGCGACGCGACGAGGTGCTGCGGTTGGCCGCCGCCCTGGAGAGCGGCTCGGAGCACCCGGTCGCCCGGGCGGTGGTGGCCGGGGCCGCCGAGGTCGGCGCGCTGCCGCCGGTCACCGACTTCACCAACGTGGCCGGACTGGGCGTCTCCGGCACCGTGGACGGCCGTCAGGTGCTGCTCGGCCGGGGCCGGCTGCTGCGCGAGCGGGGTCTGGTCGTACCGGACGACCTTGCCGGGGCGGCGACCGACGCGGAGGCGGCGGGGCGTACGGCGGTGCTGGTGGGCTGGGACGGCCGGGCCCGGGGCCTGCTCGCCGTCGCCGACCAGGTGAAGCCGACCAGCCCGGAGGCGGTACGGCGGCTGCGGGCGCTCGGCCTGAAACCCGTGCTGCTCACCGGTGACAACGTCACGGTCGCCCGGGCGGTGGCCGCCGAGGTGGGCGTCGACGAGGTGATCGCGGAGGTGCTGCCGACGGAGAAGGTCGAGGTGGTCGCCCGGTTGCAGGGCGAGGGCCGGGTGGTGGCGATGGTCGGCGACGGGGTCAACGACGCCGCCGCGCTGGCCCGGGCGGATCTCGGCCTGGCGATGGGCACCGGCACCGACGTCGCGATCGAGGCGTCGGACCTGACTCTCGTCCGGGACGACCTGCTGGCCGCGGTGGACGCCATCCGGCTGGCCCGCAACACCCTCGGCACCATCAAGGGCAACCTGTTCTGGGCGTTCGCCTACAACGTGGCGGCTTTGCCGCTGGCCGCCGCCGGGCTGCTCAACCCGATGATCGCGGGGGCGGCGATGGCGTTCTCGTCGGTGTTCGTGGTGGCCAACAGCCTCCGGCTGCGCCGGTTCCGCGCGGTTTCCTGAATTTCCGGTTGGTTGCCGTCCTGCTGGGTACCTGACTGTACGTAGCGACAGGCACCCCCGGGAGGCTGACATGGGCGTCGAGGACAAGTTCAACAACACTGCCGAGAACACCGGTGGCAAGATCAAGGAAGGCGTGGGTCGCGCCACCGACGACGAGCAGCTGGAGGCCGAGGGTCGTGGCGACCAGATGAGCGCCAACCTCAAGCAGGCCGGCGAGAAGATCAAGGACGCGTTCCGCAAGTAGTCAGGTACGCGGCACGGACGCCGGGTCGGCTCACGCCGGCCCGGCGTTCCGCTGTGCTCAGGCGCCCAACGGCCGGCCGCCGGTGAGTCGCAGGGTGAACCCCTCGGCGTCGCGATGGTAGGTGACGTGGTTGCAGGACTGGTGGGTGATCCACAGGCCCAACCCGCCCGGCGTCCCGTTGACCGACGGCAGCAGCCCGGCGTACGGATCCTGCGGCCCGGTACCGGCATCGCTGACGGTGGCCACGATCCGGTCCGCGCCCACCCACAGCCGGAACCGGACCGGGGGACGACCGTGCCGCAGCCCATTGGTGACGGTTTCGCTGACGGCGACGACGAAGTCGTCGAACTCGTCGTCCGGTAGCCCGCCCTGGCCGGCCTGGTGCACGGCCGCGCGAGCCTGCGCCGCCGTCGGGCCGAGCAGATCGACAAGAGGCGGGGCCGCCTGGATCGGGTCGGGTGGCATCGGGCGCACCTGGCGGAGGAACGTCTCCGGGGCGAGGTAGTCGCCACTCGGCACGTGCCGCCCGTCGGGGGTGGCGAAGCACGGGTGGGTGGCGGCGACGTCGGCCAGCACGCCGGGTGCGGTGGTCCGGGTGTCGTACGCGCACATGCTCCACAACGGCCAGTCGTCGTACGCGCGGTTGATCGCCGACTCGTACCGGGCCCACCAGTCCCAGGTGGGGCCGAGACCGAGCGGCGGCACCTCGCCGATGATCCGGATCTGGGTGGCGCCGTCGGCGACCAGGTCGGCGAGGAGCTGGCGGTACATCCGGATGGCGGCGGTGGGCCGGCCGTAGACGTCACCGCCGGACAGGAACTCGACCTTCGTGTCGGCGGGCAACGCGGCGCGGACCAGGTTGCCGGTGCGTTCGCCGAGCGCGACGAACGTGGGCTCGCTCGCCTCGACGCCGCCGACCAGGAACGGCACCACGACGGCCAGCAGTTCCTCGTCGGAGCCGTAACAGACAGCCTCATGGAAGTAGCCGGTGCGCCCGGCGGCCGCGCCGGTCCTCACCTAGCCACCTCCACCCGCACGTCGGGCAGGTCCAGCAGGGCGGCGAGCCGGGCCACCCCGGGGCGGGCGGCCCGCAGCACGACGGTCGCGTGCCGGTCCCGGGCGTACTCGCTCAGGTGGATGAGCGCCCGGTGGTCGAGGAAGCGGAGCCCGTGGGCGTCCAGCACCAGTTCGTCCTCGACGGGTCGCAGATCCGCGCGGTCCAGCGCGGTGCGGAACAGGTCATGGTTGGACGGGTCCAGCTCACCGGCGAGAGCGGTCTGTCCCTGGCTCAGCGGTACGGCGTACAACCGGAACAGCAGCTGGCCGAGGTTGTGTTCCGGGTGCAGGCAGGCCAGCTCGGCGACCGCCGACTCGCCCAGCCGCGAGCGGTCGTACGCGCACATGGCCCGGAACGCCTCGGTGCGCATCATCTCGTTCACCCGATGCTCGTAACGGGCGAACGCGTCGCGCTGAGCGGGGGTGCGGACCAGTTCAGTGGCGTCGGCGGCCACCCGCAGGCCGGTGTATCCGTCGGCCACCGCCTCCCGGGTGGCGCTGCGGTAGGCCGCCACCTGGCTCGCCGGATCGATCGTCGCCGTGCGGCCGTACGCGCCGTCGAGGGAGCGGACCTGGGCGGCACCCGTCAGCAGTGCGTCGGCGAAGTCCCGGGTACCGAGCAACTGGTCCCGGACCGGCTCGGCGGGACCGGAGACGACGAACCAAACCCGCTCGCCGGCCGCCAACCCGTCGCGTAGGAACTCCACGGCATGGGTCATGAACCCGGCCGGGTCGTCGTAGGCCCAGCACAGGTGCCGGTATCGCGGCGGTTGGTCAGTCAGCACGGCACTCCGCTCGCTCACGTGAGGTGCCCCATCAGTGCAGTCTACGGCGTCGTCCGGGGCAGGCCCCAGACGCAGGTCCTCCGGTTGTCGGCCCGGCCGGGAACCAACCGGCGGTTTCGACCGACCAATACGGCGATGACAGCCGTGACCGACGACATCAGCGAACATGCGCTTGCCGCGGGCCGGGGCGACCACGCCGCCGCGGCGGCTTTCGTGCGGGCCACCCAGCACGACGTACGGCGGTTCCTGTCCCACCTGCCCGGCGTCCGGGAGGTCGACGACCTGGTCCAGGAGACGTACCTGCGGGCCTGGCGGGCACTACCGTCGTTCGCGGGTCGGTCCACGGCACGGACCTGGCTGCTGGCCATCGCCCGCCGGGTCGCGGTGGACCAGGTGCGCGCCGCCACCTGCCGGCCACGGACCGCGAACCTCGGCGACTGGCAGGCCGCCGCCGAGAGCACGCCGACCGGAGTACGCGCCGGGGTGGACGAGCAGGTGGTGCTGCGTCGGCTGCTCGACGGCCTCGCGCCCGAGCGTCGGGAGGCGTTCGTGGCGACCCAACTGCTCGGCCTGTCGTACGCCGAGGCCGCGAAGGTGTGTGACGTGCCGGTCGGCACCATCCGGTCCCGCGTGGCCCGGGCCCGGGAGGACCTGGTCGCGGCGATCCGGTCGGTCGAGCCGCCGCCCGCCCGCCCTGGTGCCGCCGGTTGAGTAGTTCGTCGTCAGGCGACCCGCCGCTGTTCACGGCTGCCGGCGCCGCTACCGGCCCGGGCCGGCCCGTGGTGCGCCTGAGCCGAGTACGGCGGCAGCAGCCGCAGCGGGGCGGGTTCGTCGACCTCGTCGAGGCGTAGTCGCCAGCGGGACCGCTCCGGTTGGTGTCGGTCGCCCGGTTCGCCAGGCTGGCGGGAGCTACGCGCCAGCAGCACCGTGATCAGGTAGCCGACCACCAGGAAACCGTGGCTCACCAGCCGTTGCACCTCGACCTGCGAGGCGACGAGGTCGTTGACCGACAGCAGCACCAGGGTCACCACGAAGGCGCCGAGCATCGGCAGCAGCCCCGACGGCGAGGTGCGGCGCAACGCGACGAAGAGGAACCCCGCGCCCACCGCGACGTTCCAGGCGGCGGACTCGTGCCACAGGTGCTGGCCGGTGGAGTGCAGGTGCTCGGCGGTCCCGGTCCGGCCGATCTGCGCCAGCCCGAGCACCAGTTGCACGGCGCCGAGCAGCCCTAGCGCGGCGCGCAGCGCGTTGACCAGGGTGAGCCGCCGGCTGGCTGCCGGCCACAGGCGTCCCGGCATCCCGATGGGGGCGAGCCTGCGTCGGCCTCGCTCTGGCGGCGGCGCGGCGGCGAGGATCGCCTCGGTCAGATCCGGCTGTGCGGTCACCACCCGGGTACGCGCCCGGCGGGTCACCCTCGCCGCCGAGTCCAGCCAGGTCCGGCAACCGGCGCACGTCTCCAGGTGCTCGCCGACCCTGCGCTGCTCGTCCGCCGTGACCTCACCGTCCAACTGCGCCGACAGAATCTCCCGCCACTGCTCACACCGCATGTACCAATAGTCGCTCCCCGGGCCGGCATGGTTCCCGGCCGGGACCGACGGAACCGGCCGACGCCGAGGTCAGCGCCGCCCAGGTGCTGCTCGGTGCGGCGCGAGGTCGTTCGTCGACGTCACCGACCGGGCAGGCTGCCGAGTAGCACGGCCCGCGTCGACCGGTGGCTGAGGCCCTCGGCGACGCTGCCGAGCAGGCGGTCACCGATCCCGTGTCCGTGTCGGCCGACCACCAGCAGGTCCACCTCTCGGTCGTCGGCGACCGTGAGCAGGGCGTCGACGGGATGGCCGGTGACGATCACGGTGGTGGGCCGGGGCAGCCCCTCGGGCAGCCCGGCGGCCCGCTCGTCGATCATGCGGCGGGCCCGCTCGTGCTCCCGCCGGGACTCGGCGTCGGACAGGTCGGGGCTGGTGACGGTGACCAGCACGAGTTCACTGGTGCTTCCGGTGAGGGCGCGGGCGATGGCACGCAGCGCCCGGTCGGAGTGTTCGGAACCGTCCACGCCGACCAGCACGCGCAGCCCGGTGCCGACCGCCTCGGACGGTCGGTGGCGTACGTCGACCACTTGCGGACGGGCCCGGCCCCGCTCGACGGCGATCGGTACGAACAGCGGCCCGAGCAGCGCACCCACCAGATACCAGAGCGGGCTGCGGTGCCCGCCACGAGTGACGAAGAGCGCCGCCGTGCCCAGACCGACGGCCAGCCACAACACCGCCACCAGCCCCAGATACCACCACTCAGACACGGCGCACCTCGCCGGCGATTCGGGGCGTGGACGCGGTCAGAACGAGTGCCGCCATACCCAGGACTACCCCACCAGACCAGGGGTAAGCGCACGGTTCGTCCGTCGTGAGGAGGTTGCCGGGGTGCCGCGTCCGTTCGTCAACTGGTCCGGCAGTCTGACCTTCACCCCGTCCGGCTACGCGGAGCCGGCCGACGAGGACGAGGTACGTGAACTGGTGTTGCGGGCCCGTGAGTCGGGAGACACGCTGCGCCCGGTCGGCTCGGGCCACTCGTCGAGCCCGCTGGTGCGTACCGACGGCACCCTGGTCAGCCTGCACCGGATGACCGGTGTGATCGACAAGGCCGGCGACCAGGCCACGGTCCGGGGCGGCAGCCGGCTCAAGGAGCTGGGTGAGGGGCTCTACAAGGCCGGGTTGGCGATGGAGAACCTCGGTGACGTGGACTACCAGTCCATCGCGGGGGCCACCGCCACCGGTACCCACGGCACCGGAATCGGCTTCGGCAACCTCTCCACCCAGGTGGCGGAGGTACGCCTCGTCACCGGCACCGGCGAGGTGCTGAACGTCTCGGCGACCAGCAACACCGAGCTGCTGCCCGCCGCCCGGCTCTCCCTCGGCGTCCTGGGCGTGGTGACCCAGCTCACCCTGAACCTGGAGGCCAGCTACGAGTTGCGCCGACGGTCCTGGTGCGCCCCGATCGAGTGGACCCTCGACCACCTGGCCGAGTTGCAGCACACCAACCGCAACATCGACTTCTACTGGTACCCGCGCAGCGACCTGACCCAGATCCGCACCATGAACCGGGTCGACGGGGTGGCCGCGCGGTCGACGTGGGCGGCCCGTCGGGTGCCGGAGTGGAACGGGTGGCAGGAGCCCCGGGAACTGGAGGTCGGGCCGACCCACGACACCATCCCGCAGCACCGGGATCTGCGCTTCGAGGAGATCGAGTACATGCTTCCGTCGGAGGCTTTTCCGGCCTGCTTCGCGGAAGTCCGGCGCCGGATCCTGAGCCGACACCGACGCACCGTCGGCTGGCGGGTACTGGTCCGCAGCATCGCCGCCGACGACATCTGGCTCAGCAACGCGTACGGTCGCACCACCACCACCATCGCCTGCCTGCACAACGCCGCGCTGCCGTACGAGGAGTACTTCCGGGACATGGAGGACGTCTTCCGGCAGTACGGCGGACGACCGCACTGGGGCAAGAAGCACTGGATGACCGCTGGCGACCTGCGCCCACTCTTTCCCCGATGGGACGACTTCCAGGTGGCCCGCCGTCGCCTCGACCCGGACGGGGTGTTCCTCACCCCCGACCTGGCCCGACTGCTGGAGGAGGCGTGATGTCCCAGGTGTGGGCGGTGCCGGGAGGGCACGTGCCGTTCGGCGGAAGCGGCGGCGAGCCGCAGTTCACCAGCTTCGACAAGCTGTGCGTGCTGAACACCGCCGACTCCGAGGCGGAGGTGACGCTCACCTTCTACTACGAGGACGCCGAACCGGTCGGGCCGTACCGGTTCGCCGTCGGTGCCCGACGGATCCGGCACGTACGGATCAACGACCTGATCGACCCGGAGGCCGTCCGCCTCGATCGCCCGTACGGCTGCGTGCTCAGCTCACCGGTGCCGGTGGTGGTGCAGTTCCTCCGGCAGGACACCCGCTTGCCGGGCACGGTGGCCCTCACCGGAACCATGGCCCACCCCGTCGGCTGACTCGATGAGCAGCCTGCGGGGACGCGTCGCGGCCGTCGGCAGGGGCAGCTACGGCCGGCTGCGACAGCACCTGCTGCTGGCCTTCCAGGGCGGTCTGGCCGCGTCGCTCGCCTGGGTGGTCGCCGAGCGGGTGCTCGGCAACCCGGACCCGACCTTCGCCCCGATCGCCGCGGTGGCTGTCATCGCCACCTCGATCGGCCGGCGGGCCCGGCGGGCCGTCGAACTGATCGTCGGCGTGATCGTCGGGGTCCTGATCGGCGACCTGCTGGTGGGGACGGTCGGCACCGGCGCCTGGCAGACGTTCGTGATCGTGTTCGGTGCGCTGCTCGTCGCGGTGGCGGTACGCGGCACCGGTGCCCTGGTGACCCAGGCCGGCGGCGCGGCGGCACTGATCGCCACCCTCGCACCGGGCACGCCCGACATCGTCCTGCCCCGGACGGTGAACGCCCTGGTCGGCGGCGCGACCGGGCTGCTGGTGGTGCTGGTCCTCGTCCCGATGAACCCGACCCGCAGCGTGCGCCGGATAGCCGGGCCGGCGCTTGACACCTTCGCGCGGCAGTTGACCTCGGCCGCGGAGGCGCTGGCCCGAGGGGACGCGCGCCGGGCGCGGGAGGTACTGGACGAGATGCGGTCCGCCGAGGGGCAACTGCGGGAGGTCGGTGACGTGGTGACCGCGGCCGAGGAGGTGGTCCGCTTCTCCCCGCTGCGGTGGCGGCGGCGCCGCGCGCTGGCCGCGTACGGCGCCGGGGCCGAGCACCTGGACCGGGCGTTCCGCAACAGCCGGACGATGGTCCGACGCATTCTCACCGCGCTGCGTGACCATGAACCGGTGCCGGCCGGCCTGTCCACCGCCGTCGAGCAGGTGGGGCAGGGCGTGCGCCTGATGCACGAGGAGTTCCTGTCGATGCGGGAGCCGGTGCGGACGCGGGAGCGGGTGCTGCGGGCCGTCCACGACGCCGGTGAGGCATGCCGCCAGGAGATCGGCTTCTCCGGCACGATCGTGGTCTCCCAGTTGCGGACCGTCGCCAACGACATGCTGCGGGCCACCGGTGTGCCAGGCGACGAGGCTCGCCGGTTGGTCCGCCGGGCCGCCGCCGGTCAGTGGTCATCCCAGCAGGTCGCGGCGGCGGTTGCCGAGCCGGCCGAGGGCGGCGGCGGCGATCGCGACCACGATCATGACGCCCGCCGCCGTCCAGCCGGGGGACTCGGCCGGAACCGCCGCCAGGTGGGCGAACGGTGAGCCGGCGGCCACCCATCCGGGCAGGTCGACGCTGTCGGCGAGCACGTGGAGCAGGAAGCCGCCGACCGCGGGTAGCACGCCGACGGCCGCGGCGGCCCGGGGCAGCCAACCGAGCGCGAGTGTCGCCGCACCGAGGCAGAGCAGCACGACCGGCAGCACGTTCCAGGTGCCGGCCAGGGCCGCGGTCAGCGGCAGCGGGGCGTTCACCAGAGCGGCACCGAGCCAGGTCGCCGTCGCCGCCACGGTGACGAGGACGGCCACCCCGGCGAAGGTGGCCAGCGTCTCGGCGGTCAGCAGCCGGTTGCGGCGGACCGGCTGTGCGTACAGCGACGTCAACCGGCCGTCCGTCTCGGCGGCCACGAACTCGGCGAGGCGGGACGCGGCGAAGACCCCGACCGGCACGGCGAGCAGGACGAACAGGGACGCGGTGTAGCCGCGTACGCTGCTCAACTCGGTGAAGCCGGCCTGGGCGGCCAGTTCGGCGAAGCGCGGATTGTCCGCCAGGAAGCGGGTCATCGACGTCGCCAGCAGGCCGATCAGCAGGAAGTACGCGCCGATCCCGGCGGACCAGCCGGCCAGCGGGCGGACCATCCGGCGTACCGCGAAACCGTCGACCGTGCCGAGCAGCCAGGTGCGGGGCGGCCTGCCGGCCGGCGCGGCGACCAGCCCGGCCCGGACGTCGCGACGTCCGGCCAGCGTCATCGCCGCCGCACCGACCAGGAGCGCGGCCCCGGCGAGCACGAGCAGCGGCAGCAGCCGGTCGTCGTGATAGGGGCGGACGAGGGCGAGCAGCCCGTACGGCGACAGCCAGCGCAACCACCCCAGCGCGGCGACGCCGTCGCCGACCATCCGGGCCAGCAGCCCGAGGCCGAGCACGGCCAGGGCCGACCCACTCGCCCCGGCCCGGGTCGGCATCACCTGCGCACTCACCAACGCGGTCGACACGGCGAAGAGGGCGACCAGCACGAGACCGGCCGCGTACCGGAGAGCGCCACCCGGTGGTGTGCCGGCGGCGACGAGCACGACGCCGGCCGCGCCGCCGGCGGTCACCACGGCGGCGGCCAGGACGGTGAGGTGTCGACCGAGCACGGTCGGCACCGCCAACCGGCCGGCCAGCAGGAGGTCCCACCGGCCGCTCTCCTCCTCGCCCCGGGTGACCCGGGTGGTGGCGAGCACCCCCCACACCGAGAGCAGGACGGCCAGTACGGTGCCGGTCCGCCAGACGGTGAACCCGCCGGGGGTGTCCAGCGCGAACGGTTCGCCGAAGAGAGTGCGGACCGCCGGGTTCTCGGCGAGGGTGGCCAACGCGGCGGCGTCGAGCGCGGTGCCGGCCGTGCTCTCGTACCCGGCGACGACGACGGCGGTGACGCCGGCCGCCACCGCGGACACGACGAGCGCGGGTCGGCGGATCTGACGCAGCGCGAGCCGGGTGACGGCGGCACCCGCGTCGCCGGCTCCGACGGCGCTCATCGGCCCTCCTCGCCGTAGTAGTCGAGGAAGATCTCCTCCAGCGTGGGCTCGCGCATGGTGAGCGTGGTGACGTCCGCCGCCGCCAGGGCCCGCAGGGCCGGGCCGGGCGGCCCGGTGAGGGTGAACCGCAGCGCGGCCCCGTCGACCTGAACGCCGTCGACCCCTGCCACGTCGGTCAACTCGGGCACCGGACCGGCGAACCGCACCAGCACCTCGGTGCGGTGCAGTCGACGCAACTCGGGCATGGTGGCGACCTCGACGAGGCGCCCGGCCCGCAGGATGCCCACCCGGTCACAGACGGCCTCCACCTCCGCAAGTTGGTGGGAGGAGAGGAACACCGTGCTTCCGGCGTCGCGGGCCTCGACCACGGCGCGGCGGAACTCGCGCTCCATCAGCGGGTCCAGACCAGCGGTCGGTTCGTCCAGCACGAGCAGCGGCGCGCGGGTGGCGAACGCGGCGACCAGCGCCACCTTCTGCCGGTTGCCGGTGGAGTAGGCCCGCCCCGGCTTCGACAGGTCGAGCGCGAAGCGCGCCACCAGTTCGTCGCGGTAGGCGACGTCGACGCCGGGGCCGGTAGCACCGAGCAGCTCCAGGATCTCCGCGCCGGTCAGCTGCGGCCACAGCGTCACATCGGCTGGCACGTACGCGATCCGCTGGTGTGCCGGGGCCACCGCGGCGGCGGGAGTTCCGAAGATCTGCGCCTGACCGGCGGTCGGACGAGCCAGGCCGAGCAGCAGCCGGATGGTGGTGGACTTGCCCGCACCGTTGGGGCCCAGGAATCCGAACACCTCACCGGCGGTGACCGTCAGGTTCAGATCGTCGAGGGCGAGCAGCGAACCGTAGCGCTTGGTCAGGTGCTCGGTGCGGATGGCGGGCGGCTGCACGGCGGCCTCCGTGGGATGAGGGACACGACCGCCGACCAGGCTTCCCGGCACACCAGCCTCACCGTAGGGCCTGTGTCAATGCCCTGACCGGACGGCCGGCGGCCGATCAGCCGGCCGACCGGACGAGGACCGGCGGTGCTTCGTCACCGGTGTCCGGCGGTGGTGCCGGAGGCAGGGGAGCCGTGGGGACGTCCGGGTGGCGCCGAGTCCTGGCCGGCCGCTCCGGGTCACCGGTCTCGCCGCGCCAGTGGGCCAGCCGGCCGGCCCGGGCGACCGCCCGCAGCCGACGTTCCGCACGGTCCCGGACATGTGGCGTGGTGACCACGAGCAACTGGTCACCACGGCGTAGTCGGGTGTCCGGCTCGGGTACGAAGGCGGTGCCGTCGCGGACCACCAGGGTGATCGCGGCCGGCGGCGGCAGCCGCAGTTCGCGGATGTGCACGCCGTGCATCCGGGATTCGGCCTCGACGGTGAGGTGCAGCAGGTCCGCGTCGATGGCGTCCAGCGGTGCGGACTCGACCTGAAGGTCCGGGCCGATCCCGGCCGAGCTGAGCCGCAGTCGCTTGGCCAGCCACGGCAGCGTCGGAGCCTGGACCAGCGTGAACACCACCACCAGCACGAACACGATGTTGAACAGCTGCCCGCTGCCACCGACCCCGGCCACGACGGGGATGGTGGCCAGCACGATGGGTACGGCACCGCGCAGGCCGGCCCAGGACAGCAGCACCTGTTCGCGGAGCGGGATCCGGAACGGCAGCAGGGTGATCAGCACCGACATCGGCCGGGCGAGCAGCAGCAGCACCAGGCCGACGGCGAGGGCGGGCAGGATCGCGGCGGGCAGCTCGCTGGGGTTGGCCAACAGGCCGAGCATGACGAACAGGCCGATCTGCGCGATCCAGCCGAGTCCCTCGGCCACCGACACGGTGGCCCGGCGGTGCGCCAGCCGGGCGTTGCCCAGGAGCAACGCGGCCAGGTACGCGGCGAGGAAACCACTGGCCTGGGCGAGCCCCGCGGCGGCGAAGGCCAGGATGCCGCAGGAGAAGGTGGCGATCGGGTAGAGGCCGGAGGCGGGCAGGGTGAGCCGGCGCAGGAACCACACTCCGGCGATGCCGATCACGATGCCGATCGCGCCACCGACGCCGAGCTGATAGATCATCTGGACCAGCAGTTCCAGCGGACTGGTGACGGTCAGCCCGGTGGCGCTCAGGGCGAGGACCAGGATGACGGTGGGCGCGTCGTTGAGCCCCGACTCGGCCTCGACCAGCCCGGCCAGCCGCCGGGGCAGCGGCAGGGTACGCAGCACCGAGAAGACCGCCGCCGCGTCCGTGGACGACACCACGGCGCCGAGCAGCAGGGCCAACTGCCACGAGACGTCGAGCAGCAGGTGCGCGCCGAGGGCGGTGACCCCGACGCTTATCAGCACCCCGGCGGTGGCGAGCGCGGTCGCCGGCGCCAGCACCGGCCGGATGTCGGAGAACCGGGTGGTCAGGCCACCCTCCACCAGGATCACCGCGAGCGCCGCCGTGCCCAGGGCCTGCGCCATGGCGGCGTCGTCGAAGCGAAGACCGAGCCCGTTCTCGCCGAGCAGCAGCCCGATGCCGAGGTACGCCAGCAGCATCGGCACGCCGACCCGGGTGGCCAGCCGGGCGGCCGTGACGCTGACCAGCACCGTCGCCGCTGCGGCGATCATCAGCAGGTAGACCTGTTGCAGGGTCATCCCGGAACCCGTCCCAGCCACAGTCGACCCATGCTTCCGCTCCCTCACGCTCGCGCCCGGTGCGGGGTACGACGCCGACACCCGCCCCCACGGGTCGCACAGCCGGCACGCCCGGCTCTACCAGCCGGGCGGCAACCCGTGCCACGGTGTGTCCCCGCGCTCACGTTACCGGGTGACCAGCCAACGAATGCCGAGCGTGACGGTGACGCACTGCCCGGACGATCCGCGGACCACCTGTGGGGACCGGTGCTCGACTACGCGACCATGGCCCGGTCACGCGTACGACGACGGAGCAGACGGGAGCCGGCTCATGAGCGGCGGGACAGCACCGCAGACCGATCGACTGCAGGCGTGGGAGCGGGTCAGCGCCGCACCGCTCACCGTACTGTCGGTGGTGTTCCTGGTGGTGTACGCGGTACCGATCCTCGACCCGGGCCTCAGTCCGCAGTGGCGGACGGCCTGCGCCGCCACGACGGTCGTCGTCTGGGTGCTGTTCTGGGCCGACATCCTCGTGCGGCTGCGGCTGGCCCCGGACCGGCGGAGGTTCCTCCGGGAGCACCTGTTCGACCTGGTGGTGCTGACGTTGCCGATGCTGCGACCACTACGCGCGGTACGGCTGGTCATGGTGGTGCTGACCATCAACCGCCGCACCGAGGTGTGGGCGCGCGGCCGGCTGGCCGTCTACGTCGCCGCCACCACGGCGCTGCTGGTGCTGGTCTCCGCGCTGGCCGTGCTGGACGCCGAACGACTCGCACCGGACGCCAACATCACCGCCTTCGACGACGCGCTGTGGTGGTCGACGGTCACCATCACCACCGTCGGCTACGGCGACTTCTATCCGGTGACCACCGCGGGCCGATTCGTCGCCCTCGGTCTGATGATCGGTGGGATCGGCCTGATCGGTTTCGTCACGGGGTCGCTGGCGACCTGGATCGTCGACCGCGTGTCGGCCTCCGCCGACAAGCCGGCGGAGGTCACCGGCGACGACGTGGCGGCCCTGCGCGCCGAGATCGCCGCCCTGCGACGGCTTCTCGAGCCCGACGTGGCCGAGCACACCGGAGGGCGCCCCGAGCCGGCCGAGCGGTCCGCCGACTGAACGACGCCGGCCGGCGGTGCGTGATCGGGCGTTCCGGCCTGCCGGACGGAGTCCGTCCCGGAAGATGGTGGGCGCGGCGTCCGGCCGGCCGTCGGTACGCGGGCGGCGACCCGGGCCGGCGGTCGCGGATCCGGTCTTCTGATCGTCGGCGGGGTGACGGTGACGCTCGAACAGCCAGCGGGGACGTCGCGGTCCAACGAACACCACGGCATGTCCACCCACGAGGTGGTGCTGCTGCTGGAGACGGATCCGCAGCGTGGCCTCAGCGATGCCGAGGCCGCCCGGCGGCTGGAACGCTACGGGCCCAACGTGCTGCCCGCCGCCGGCGGTGACGGGCTGCTGCGCCGGATCCTGCGGCAGTTCCACAACCCGCTGATCTACGTGTTGATCGCGGCCGGCGTGGTCACCGCGGTCCTCGGGGAGTACGTCGACTCCGCGGTGATCTTCGCGGTGGTGCTGATCAACGCCGCGATCGGGTACGCCCAGGAGTCGCGGGCCGAGGCGGCCCTGGACAGTCTGCGCTCGATGGTGCGTACCGAGGCGCGCGTGATCCGCGACGGTGAGCTGCGGGCGATCTCCTCCGACGACCTGGTCCCCGGTGACCTGGTGGTGCTGGAGGCGGGCGACAAGGTGCCGGTGGATCTGCGGTTGGTCCGGCTGGCCGAACTGCGGGTCGACGAGTCGGCGCTTACCGGTGAGTCCGTTCCGGTGGACAAGCTGGAGGCGGAACTGCCGGTGGGCACCCCGGTGGCCGACCGGCGCAACATGGTCTGGTCGGGCACGCTCATCGCGGCGGGCGGCGGTGCCGGTATCGCGGTGGCCACCGGAGCCGAGACCGAGCTCGGCCAGATCCACCGTCTGGTCGGCACCGCGGAGGCGCTCGCCACCCCGCTGACCCGCAAGCTGGCCCGGTTCAGCAAGGTGCTGACCGTGATCATCCTGGTGCTCGCGGCGGTGACGTTCGCGGTCGGCCTGCTCCGTGGTCAGGACGCGGTCGAGACCTTCACGGCGGCCGTGGCGCTCGCCGTCGGTGCGATCCCGGAGGGACTGCCGGCGGCGGTCACCATCACCCTGGCCATCGGGGTGACCCGGATGGCCCGTCGGCGGGCGGTGCTCCGTCGGCTGCCGGCGATCGAGACGCTCGGCAGCACGACCGTCGTGTGCTCCGACAAGACCGGAACCCTCACCGAGAACCAGATGACGGTCCGCGCGCTGTGGACCCCGGACGCCGGATTCGAGGTGACCGGGTCCGGCTACCGGCCGGACGGGGAGGTCCGCGACGACGGCCGGGGCGGCGAGGCACTGCGCTGGTCCCTGCTGGCCGGTGCCGGATGCAACGACGCACGGGTACGCGAGCAGGACGGCGAGTGGCTGCTGGCCGGCGATCCGACCGAGGGCGCGATGCAGGTGGTCGCGGCCAAGGTCGGGATCGATCACGGTCGGCTGTCGGCGGACTATCCGCGCCGGGACACCATCCCCTTCGACTCGAAGCGGCAGTACATGGCGACGTTGCACGACGAGCGCGCCACGGGCCGTACGGTGATCCTGGCCAAGGGCGGCGTCGAGCGCATCGTGTCGATGTGTCGGGGTGAGATGGGCGCCGACGGGCAGATCCGGCCGCTCCGCGCCGGGGCCGCCCTGCGGGCCGCCGAGGAGCTGGCTGGCCAGGGGCTACGGGTGCTGGCCACCGCCGTACGACCCCCGGACGGCCCGGACGACGGCTTCGACGAGGTGGCGCTGCCCGGCACCCTGGTCCTCACCGGGTTGCAGGCGATGCTCGACCCGCCCCGCCGCGCGGCGGCCCCGGCGGTACGGGCCTGCCACTCGGCGGGCATCGACGTCAAGATGATCACAGGGGATCATGCGGCGACGGCCGGCGCCATCGCCGGCCAGCTCGGGCTGCTCGACGCCGACCGGCCGGACCGGGTGGTCACCGGCACGGATCTCGACGAGTTGCCCGCCGAGAGGTTCGCCGAGGCGGTGGACCGGGCCGCCGTCTTCGCCCGGGTCTCCCCGGAACAGAAACTCCGGCTGGTCGAGACGCTGCAGCAACGCGGCCACGTGGTCGCGGTGACCGGCGACGGGGTCAACGACGCCCCCGCGTTGCGGCAGGCGAACATCGGCATCGCCATGGCCCGCTCCGGGACCGAGGTGGCCAAGGAGGCGGCCGACATGGTCCTGACCGATGATGACTTCGCCACCATCGAGGCCGCGGTGGAGGAGGGTCGGGGGGTCTTCGACAACATCACCAAGTTCATCGTCTGGACGCTGCCGACGAATCTCGGCGAAGGGCTGGTGGTGCTGGTCGCCATCGTGTTGGGGGCCACCCTGCCGCTGCTGCCCACCCAGATCCTCTGGATCAACATGACCACCGCCGTCCTGCTCGGCCTGATGCTGGCCTTCGAGCCGAAGGAACGCGGCATCATGCGTCGGCCGCCCCGCGACCCGGCCCGGCCGCTGCTGACCGGTGCGCTGGTGCTGCGGATCCTGCTGGTGGCCGCGCTGCTGGTGGCCGGCGCGTGGTGGGTGTTCCAGTGGGAGCGGTCCAACGGCGCCGACGTCGCGCAAGCGCGCACCGCTGCCATGAACGTCTTCGTCGTGGTCGAGACGTTCTACCTGTTCAGCTGCCGGTCACTGACCCGTTCGGCCTGGCGGCTCGGCTTCTTCACCAACCGCCTGCTGTTGCTCGGCGTCGCCGCGCAGGCTCTCTGTCAACTCGCCATCACGTACCTGCCACCGATGAACGCGATCTTCGGCACGGCACCGATCGGGCCTGACGTGTGGTTGCGCATCCTGGCCGTCGGGGCGGTCTCCGCGGTCGTGGTCGCCGTCGACAAGCGACTGCGCCACAATCTCGGCTGAACGGTTCACCGGCACGCTCCCCGCCATCGCGAGACCGCCCCGGGTCAGGCCCACATCGCCTCGGCGAGGGTGACCCCGAGGAACGCGGCACCGAGCGCGGCGACGACGCTGACGACGGCGTTGAGCAGCGCGGGGAGACGGGCGCCGTCCTCGAAGAGCCGGACCGTCTCGTAGCCGAAGGTCGAGTAGGTGGTCAGCGCACCGCACAGCCCGACGCCGAGCAGGGCGACCAGGGAACCGGGCACCGCGCCCGCCCCACCGATCAGGACACCCAGCAGCAGCGAGCCGACCACGTTGACCACGAAGGTGCCCCACGGAAAGACGGAGTCGTGACGTGCCTGCACCGCCCGGTCCACGAGGTAGCGCAGTGGCGCGCCGACAGCGGCGCCGAGCGCCACCAGGAGGACGGTCATCCGGCGCTCCGGTTCCGGTCCACGCCGGTCGCGAGCCGGGTCAGGGTCACGCCCAGCCGGACGGCCACGAGGGCGGCGACGAGGGTACCGGCGAGATACAGCAGGCCGGTGCGCGCCGCGCCGGCCGCCACCGCCTGCTGCACCTCGACCGCGTACGTCGAGAAGGTCGTGAAGCCACCGAGCACGCCGACGCCGAGGAAGGGCCGGACCAGTCGGTGCGCGGTCCAAGCCTCGGTGATCAGCACCATCAGCGCCCCGATGAGCAGACAGCCGGAGACGTTGACGGCGAAGGTGGCCCAGGGAAAGCCGCGCGGCGCGTGCGGGAAGGTCACCGTCAGCCCGTATCGTGCCAGCGCGCCGACCATCCCGCCGACGGCGATCGCGGCGAGCAGGCTGGTCGTCCCGCCCCGCAGTTCCGCGCGTTGACGCGGAACACTGAGATCGACATCCGGATCGACGGGTGGACGCTGCGCTCCCACGGTCACCCCCTACCAGTACGCGTGGACCCTGGCAGGGACCGTTGGCGGCGGGTGCCGCGGTTGTCCCGCACGGTCCGGTGGCGGGCCCCACCGTCACCGGGCGCCTTCAACGGGCACCTTGTGCCGAGGATAACGCCGCTCGCCGCACGTCACCCGGGGTGTGGCCGGCCGGCGGCGGTAGGGTGCGGCGGGTGACCGTGCTGCGTTCCGTCCTGCTGTTCGCCCTGGCCGCGATCGCCGAGATCGGCGGAGCCTGGCTGGTGTGGCAGGGTTGGCGGGAGCACCGGGGGCTGTGGTTCGTCGCCGCCGGGGTGCTCGCCCTCGGCGCGTACGGCTTCGTCGCCACCTTCCAGCCCGACCCGAACTTCGGCCGCATCCTGGCCGCGTACGGCGGGGTCTTCGTCGCCGGCTCGCTGGCCTGGGGGATGATCTTCGACGGCTTCCGTCCGGACCGCTGGGACCTCACCGGCGCCGCGATCTGCCTGCTCGGCGTCGCCGTCATCATGTACGCCCCGCGCGGTGCCTGACGTCGCGGAGCATGTCCGCCGACTGCCGGAGTTCGCCGAGGGACGGTGGCCGGACCGGCCGGGCGGGTCGGCGCGCCGACAGGGCTGGACCTCGGTCGCATCGACGGTGACTATAGGTAGCTGGTCGAATGCTCCCGGCTACGACTGGCGGCCGTCCCGCTCCGTGCCACGGTGCCACCGTCCGGCCGGAAGACGGCGGCCACGTGTCCCCGACCAGGAGGTGTGCCATGGCCGCCACGTCGACCCGGCGTCGTGACCGAGCGGAGCAGGCCGGGTCGACGGCCGGGGAGTCGGTGCTCCCCGAGATGCGGGCAATGTGGTGGGAGACGGGCATGCGGGCGCGGACGCAGGCCGGTCTGCTCGCCGTCTTCGCCGAACTGCCCCGGCTGATCTGGGCGGCCCTGCGGATCAGCTGGCGGGCCGACCGGCTGCGCACCTCGGTGGTCGCCGTGGCGACGGTCGGTGCCGGCGTGATGTCGGCGTTCGGGCTGCTCGCGACGCAGCGGGTGCTGGTCGAGTTGTTCGCCGGTGGGCCGACCGGGGAGAAGGTGGTGGCCGCGCTGCCGGCGCTCGCGGTGCTGGCCGCCGCGACGGCGACGCGCTCCGGCATGGCGATCGCCACCGGTTACGCGCTGAACGGGTTGACGCCCAGGGTCAGCCGGGAGGTGGAGCGCGGGCTGTTCGAGGTGACCACGGCCGTGCGACTGGAGGCCTTCGACGCGGACGCCTTCGCCGACGACATGGAGCGGGCCTCCCGGGGCACCGACTCCGCCGTGGATCTGGTGCCCGCCTCGATGAACCTGCTCGCTGGTCTGGTGGGGGTGGTCGCGGTGACCGTGGCCGTCGTGGTGATCCATCCGCTGCTGCTGCCGGCGCTGCTGGTCGCGACCGTGCCGAACGCGTGGGCGTCGCTGCGGGCAGGGCACCTGCGGTACCAGACCTACATCGCCGGCTCGGTGCGGCGACGTCGGATGTGGTTGCTGCACCGGCTGATGGCCGAACGGGCGTCGGCACCGGAACTGCGCTCGTACGGACTGCGCCGGTTCCTGCTGGACCAGTACGACCGGGTGATGGCGGTGGAGACCGACATCGAGCTGGCCCTGGCGCGTCGGGTGACCACGACGGTCACGGTGGGCTCGATGATCGGGGGCGTCGCCACCGCCGTGGTCTACGTGCTGCTCGGCCTGCTGCTCATCGACGGGCAGATCCCGCTCGCGGCGGCGGCGACCTGTGTGATCGCGGTGCAGGCGGCGCAACGTTCGCTGGGCGTGGTGACCTTCCAGATGGACCGCGTCTACACCGAGGGCCAGCACTTCCGCGACTACACGGGGTTCATGACCCGCGCCGCCACCTACCTGCCGGAGCAGGCGGTGGTGACGGCACCCGACCGGCTGCGGGTGCTGACCGTGGAGGCGGTGAGCCTGCGTTACCCGGATCGCGACGTCCCGGCGGTGGATCGTGTGACGTTGACCGTGGAGGCGGGGCAGACGGTGGCCTTCGTCGGGGAGAACGGTTCCGGCAAGAGCAGCCTGGCCGCGATGATCGCGGCCCTGCGCACGCCCAGCGACGGGGTGATCCGTTGGAACGGGCGGCCCCTGTCCGAGCTGGACCGCGACGAGCTGCGTGGTCGCATCGCCGTGGTCACCCAGGAGTACCACAAGTGGCCGTTCACCGCCGCCACGAACATCGCCATCGGGGACATCGACACCGAGGCCCGGCAGGACCGGATCGAGGCCGCCGCCGCCCGGGCGGTCGCCGACGAGATGATCCGCGAGCTGCCGCACGGGTACGAGACGCTGCTCGACCGCACGTTCGCCAAGGGGCAGGACCTCTCCGGCGGCCAGTGGCAGCGGATCACCGCTGCTCGTGGTTTCCTCCGCGACGCCGAGCTGCTGGTGATGGACGAGCCGTCCTCGGCACTCGATCCGCGGGCCGAGGACGCGCTGTTCCAGGCCATCCGCGACCGGCGCGGCCGGGCCACCACCATCCTGATCACGCACCGGCTGGCCAACGTCCGGCACGCCGACCGGATCTTCGTGCTGCATCACGGTCGTCTGATCGAGCAGGGCACCCACGACGAACTCGTCGCCGCCGGTGGTCGGTACGCCGACCTGTTCACCCTCCAGGCCGCCGGCTACGCGGACACGGACCGCCCACCCGCGCCCCGGCAACGTCCGCACCCGGCCGCCGGCTGACCCCCGGCCCCGCAGGCCGGGCGGAGCAGCCGCACGGTCACGTTTGCCTCGTCCGACGACGGGAACGGGGATTGCACCGGTCGCGTCCGGTGAGACCCGGGCACGGGTCGGGCGAAACGTGACCCGACGGCAGGAGCAGCGGATGAGCGAGCCCGTGTCCGACGAGCCCGTCGGCGAGCTGGAACTGGTGCACGCCTTCACCGGGCCCATGCCCACCGGCGTCAGCGTGTCGCACACCGGCCGGATCTTCGTCAACTTTCCCCGCTGGGGCGACGAGGTGCCCGCCACCGTGGTCGAGCTGCGCGACGGCGCCGAGGTGCCGTACCCGGACGAGCGGTGGAACCGGCCGGCCGGCGACGACGACCCGGGTGCCTTCGTCTCGGTGCAGAGCGTCGTGGTGGACCCCGTCGACCGGCTCTGGGTGCTCGACACCGGCAGCCCGATGTTCCAACCGACGCGACCGGGCGGCCCCAAACTGGTCCGGATCGACCTGGGCAGCGACACCGTCGCCCAGGTGATCACCTTTCCGCCGGACGTGGCGCTGCCCACCACGTACCTCAACGACGTGCGCTTCGACCTGCGGCGCGGCGCGGCGGGCCTCGCGTACCTCACCGACTCCGCGGTCGCCGGGCCGAACGGGATCATCGTGGTCGACCTGGCCACCGGGACCTCCTGGCGACGGCTGCACGACCATCGGTCGACCAAGGCGGAGCCACTGTCCCGTTTCCGGCCGGTGGTGGAGGGCAGGCCGCTGCTGCAACGACCGGCCGACGGGCCGCCGGGTCCGTTGACGATCGGCGCGGACGGGATAGCCATCTCCGCCGACGGTGCCCGGCTGCACTACTGTCCGTTGGCCTCGCGCCAGTGGTACAGCATCGCCACCGACGGGCTCGCCGACGTCTCGGCCAGCGCGGACGAGGTCGCCGCGACGGTGATCCACGAGGGCGACAAGGGCACCGGCTCCGACGGCCTGGAGGCCGACGACGCCGGGCGGATCTACCTCACCGCGTACGAGCACAACGCGGTGCTGCGGCGACGTCCGGACGGCGAGTACGAGACGGTCGTCCACGACCCTCGGCTGCTCTGGCCGGACACCCTGTCGGTGGCGGTGGACGGGCACCTCTACGTCACCGCGAACCAGTTGCACCGGCAGCCGAGTTTCCAGCGGGGCCGGGATCTACGCCGCAAGCCGTACGCGCTGTTCCGGACCCGGATCGACGCCGGACCGGTGCTGCTGCGCTGAGCCCGCCCGGGTCGCCTCCGATAGGCCCGGTGCGGCCTCACCGTGCCGGGTCGCCTCCGGTAGGGCTCACCGCGCCGGGTCGCCTCCGGCGGCGGACCGGCGTCGCAGCAGGAGCACCGCCGCGGCGGCCACCAGGGCCAGCACGATCCCGCCGCCGGCCAGCAGTGCCGTCGTGCCGGGACCGTCGGAGGAGTCACTCGCGACCGGACTGGTCGAGGCGGTCGGTTCGGCGCTCGGGGTCGCCGACGGGGTCGGTGCCGGCTCGCTCGTCGGCGGGCTGGGGCTCGGTTCGGCGGTGGCCGTCGGGTCGGCGACGGTGAATGTGTACGACCCCTGCACCGGATGTCCGTCTCTGGAGACCACCCGGTACGCGACGGTGTAGACGCCGTTGGCCAGCGGCGGCTCGATGGTGACCGTGCCCTTGGTGCCGCTGACCTCCGGCTCGCCGGTGGTCACCTGCTGCTTGTCGGCGTCGCTGAGGGTGATCGTGGTGAACGACGGGTTCAGCTTCTGCAGGAACTCCAGGGTGATCCTGGTCGGTGCCTTCTTCAGCGTGGCGTCCTGTGCGGGAGTGGCCTTGCGCAGCACGTTGTGGGCGTACGCCGGGGAGACCGGCCCGAGCAGCAGAGCGGTGGCGGCCAGCGCGGCGGCGAGGGCGGCGGCGAGGGGCCGATGCGGGTGGCGGGACATGACGGTCATTCTCCTCGTCAGTCGAGCAGTTGCTGACCGACCCAACCACCTTCCGGGCAGCCGGGCGGGACGGCGAAGACGGCGGAGCCGATCGGGGTGGTCCACTCGTTGAGCAGATCACGCTCGGCGAGCCGCCGCTGGATGGGCAGGAACTGGGTGGCGATGTCGGCCTGGTACGCCGCGAAGATCAGCCCACTGTCCGCCGTTCCGTCGGCGGCGGGCACGCCGTCGTAGTTGTAGGGACGGCGCAGGATCCGGAACCGGTCGTCGGTGACGTGCGCCCGGGTGAGGTGGGAGAAGTCCGGGATGACCGTGAGCCCGTCGGCGCCGAGGGCGGCGAAGTCGGGCTCGTCGTGTTCGCGTGTGCCGGTCAGCGGGGCACCGGTGTCCAGCCGCCGCCCCACGGCCAGTTCCCGGTCGGTGCGACCGAGCAGGTCCCACGTCTCCAGGTTCATGCTGATCCGCCGCACCACCAGGGTGGTGCTGTCACGCAGCCAGTCCGGCCCGTCGGCGACCCAGACCGCCGTCTCCACCGGTACGCCGGGCTTCGGGTTGGCGGTGCCGTCGAGTTGGCCGAAGAGGTTGCGTTGGGTCCGGCCCGGCTCGGCGCCGGCCGCCCGCCGGAAGCCCTGCTGGACCCAGCGCACGGTGGCGAAGGGCCGGCTGTCCTTGACCAGGACCCGCTGGGCGTGTGCCACGGTGATCGGGTCGTCGGCGCAGATCTGCACCAGCAGGTCCCCACCGGACCAGCGGGGTTGCAGCCGGTCGATGCGGAACGCGGGCAGGTCGACCACCGAGGGCGGGCGGCGGTCGTCGAGACCGGCGGCGGCGTACAGGCCCGGGCCGAAACCGAAGGTGACCGTGAGTCGGGCCGGCAGCAGCCCCAGCTCGGGTTCGGTGTCGGCGAGCGCGGGTCGGCCCTGGGTGAGACGGGCGGCGTCGTCGGAGAGCAGTCGCAACAGCCGCCCGAGGCCGGCCCGGTCGGTGCCGGGGCGCAGGGTGAAGGCGACGAACGCGGCATGTGCCTGCGGCTCGTCGACGATCCCCGCCTGCCGTACGCCGTGGAACGGTTCGACCGCCTCGCCGACCTCCGCCACCGGCGTCCGCTCCGGCGGACGTCCCGCCGGCTCGCCGCGGGCGGCGGCCACCGCGGCGGCCCCGACCACCGTGCCACCGGCCGCCAGCGCGCCGCCGGTGAGCAGGCCGCGCCGGCTCACCGGCCGGCTGATGGGCCTCACGGTGCCGGGCTGTGGCTCGTCGGCATGTCCGGCATCGGCTCGCCATGCCCAGGGGCGTAGCTCTCCTGCGCTCCGGTGAACGGCTTGGCGACCGCGCGGAACGTCTGGGTCCGCCCGTCGGCGAAGGTGAGCGTGAAGGTCAGCTCGTCACCGGCCCGGACCGGCTTGGCGAGGTCCATCAACATCAGGTGGTCGCCGCCCGGTTCCAGCTTGTACTCGCTCTTCGCCTTGATTACCACGCCATCCTGCTTGGCCCGCATCACCATCTTCCCGTCCGCCATCGCCATCTCGTGCAGCTCCATCGGCGACACCTCGCTGGCGGCACCGGTGATCGTGACGTCGGTGTCGCTGTCGTTGACGAGCGTGGCGAACGCCGCCGTCATCCCCTCGTCGGCGGCCTTCACCCACGGATCGCGTACGCCCAGCGCGCCGGCCTCGACGGTGGACGCGCTGGCGGACGGCGTCGGGGTGGTCGACGACTCCCCGGACGACGCGCAGGCGGCCAGGGAAACGATGAGTGCGGCCCCGGTGAACAGGACAGCTGGGCGCAGGGCCCGACGGGACAGGACGATGGGCATGACGTTCCCCTCGAAGATCGATGTCATGAGGTTTGTCGTCCGGTGCGGCCCGGAAGTTCCGCCAGCGGCAGTTGCCCTGGTCACTTGCGCTCTGGTGGTGGCCGGTGGCGGAGCGGCTACAGTTTCGCCGTGTCCCGGCGACAGCAGGTACGGGCGTGGTCCCCCGCGATCGACGGGATCACCGAGGTGCTGCACGCGCGGTTCACCGACCACGCCTACCCGATGCACACCCATGACAGCTGGGCGCTGCTCGTGGTCGACGAGGGAGTCGTCCGGTACGACCTGGATCGCCACGAGCACGGCGCATTCCGGCGGGTGGTCACGCTGTTGCCGCCGAACGTGCCGCACAACGGCTCACCGGCCACCGCGCAGGGGTTCCGCAAGCGGGTGCTCTATCTCGACCCCGGGCAGTTCGACGATCGCCTGGCCGGTCGGGCGGTGGACCGGCCGACCTTCGACGACGAAGCCCTGCGGCGGCGGATCGATCTGCTGCACGCGCGGCTGGCCGAGGCGGGTGACGAGTTCGCCGCCGAGGTGCATCTCGCACTCGTTGTCGAGCGGCTGCGGGTGCGACTTGCCCGCCGCACGCCCGTGGTCACGGCGCTGCGGGATCCACGGATCGCCCGGCGGCTACGTGACCTGCTCGACGAGCGCTTCGTGGTGGGACTGACCCTGGCGGAGGCCGCCGGTCTGCTACACGCCCATCCGACCCACCTCGTGCGGGCCTTCTCCACGGCCTTCGGTATCGGTCCGCACCAGTATCTGATCTCCCGACGGGTGGACCTGGCCCGTCGACTGCTGCGCGAGGGGGTACCGCCCCGGGAGGCGGCCGCCACGGCCGGCTTCCACGACCAGCCGCATCTGAGTCGGCACTTCAAGCGGATCCTCGGCTTCAATCCCGGTCAGTACACCCGCAATCGCGGGGTCACGGGTGCATCCGGGCACCCTTGAAGATCTTGTCCACCACGTTCTTCGGGCCGTACACGGCCAGCCCGGTGAGGTCGAGGTGGTCGCGGCCGACGGCGCGCACGGCCGCCCGGTTGTCCCGGTCGTTGCCGGTCCGGAACAGGTCCGAGGTGAAGACGGCCAGCGGCAGCCCACGGGCCACGGCGCGCTGGTGGGCGGCGGTCACCGTCTCCTTCGTACCGGCGAACACCAGCACCGGCTGCCGGAACATGGGCAGGTAGGGCGTGTCGTCGGCGTCGGCGTACGGCTGGCCGATCACCTCGGGCACGGCCTGACCGATGCCGCTGACCAGGAACGCGGTCATGTTCAGTCGCTGCCAGGTCGGCAGGTCGTCGCGGAGCAGGACTGCGATCCTGGTGTCGAAGCGTACGGGCTCGGTGGTGGTTTCCATGTTGCCGAGTCTGGGCCGGCCGCCGTGCCGGGGTCTTGTACGAAGCTGCCCTGTTCGGTGTTCAATCCGCTGCGCGCAACTCGACCCGGCGCAGCAGTTGGGCGTTGAGCGCGACCACGATGGTGGAGGCCGACATCAACACGGCGGCGACCGCCGGGCTCAGCGCCACGCCGGCCCAGGCCAGGACCCCGGCGGCGAGTGGCAGCGCGACCACGTTGTAGCCGGCGGCCCAGGCCAGGTTCTGGAGCATCTTCCGGTAGGTGGCCCGGGACAACCGGATCACGCCGCTCACGCCGCGCGGGTCGGAGGAGGCGAGCACCACTCCGGCGGACTCGATGGCCACGTCGGTGCCGGCGCCGATCGCGATGCCCACGTTCGCCCGGGCCAGGGCAGGTGCGTCGTTGACCCCGTCGCCCACCATGGCGACCCGCAGCCCGCGCCGCTGCAGTCCCGTCACGGTGTCGTCCTTCTCCGCCGGTAGCACCTCGGCGAAGACCTCGTCCTCCCCGGTACGGAATCCGAGGTCGGCGGCGACCGCCTCGGCGACCGGCCGCGCGTCCCCGGTGATCATCACGATCTTCCGGATGCCCTGCTCCCGAAGGTCGGCGATGGCCTGCCGGGCCTCCGGTCGAACCTGGTCGGCCAACGCGAGGGCACCGAGGACGCCAGCGTGGTCGTCGTGGAGCCGCAGCAGGTAGAGCACTGCCGCGCCGCGACGTGACCAGTCGTGCCGCTGCTCGTCGAGGTCGTCCGGCACGGCGACGTCGAGTTCCCGTAGCAGCGCCGGGCCGCCGACGGCGTAGGTCACCCCGTCCACCTCGGCGCGTACCCCACGGCCGGTCATCGAGTGGAAGCCGGTGGCCACCCGCCGGTGGTCCTGGTCGGCGGCGGCGGTCACGATCGCCCGGGCGAGGGGGTGCTCGCTGTCGGCCTCCACCGCCGCCGCGATGGCGAGTACCTCCCGTTCGGTCGAGCCACTGGTGGCGGCGACGTCGGTGAGGACGTGCTCGCCCCGGGTCAGGGTGCCGGTCTTGTCGAACAGCACCGTGTCGACCGTGCGCATCCGCTCCAGGGCCAACCGGTCCTTGACCAGGATTCCGCCCTTCGTGGCGACCGCCGTGGACAGCGCGATGACCAGCGGAATGGCCAGCCCGAGCGCGTGCGGGCAGGCGATGACCAGCACGGTCACCGTCCGTACGACCGCTTGGTCCACATTGCCGAGCAGCGACCAGACCGCGAGGGTGAGCACGGCGGTCGCGGTGGCGATGTAGAACAGCCAGGCGGCGAACCGGTCGGCCAGCACCTGCGCCCGGCCGCTGGACTGCTGGGCCTCGCTCACCAGCCGTTGGATGCCGGCCAGCGCGGTGTCCTCCCCGACCGCCTCGATGCGCACCCGTAGCGCCGCGTCGGTGGCCACCGTGCCGGCCACCACCCGGTCGCCGGTGGAGCGGGCCACCGGCCGGGACTCACCCGTGATCATCGACTCGTCCATCTCGGCGCGACCGTCGACCACGGTGCCGTCGGCCGGCACCCGAGCACCCGGACGGACCAGGACCACGTCACCGACGCCCAGTTCGGTCACCGGCACCCGTTGCGGTGCCCCGTCCGAGTCGAGCCGCTCGGCGTCGTCTGGCAGCAGCGCGGCGAGCGCCGACAGGGCACCCCGGGCCTGGCCGATCGCCTTCATCTCCTGCCAGTGACCGAGCAGCATGATGGTCACCAGCGCCGCGAGTTCCCACCAGAAGTCCAGGTCGAAGGCGCCGAACGAGGTGGCCAGCGACGCCACGTAGGCGACCGTGATCGCCATCGCGATCAGCAGCATCATGCCCGGCGCCCGGTCCCGGACCTCGCGCACCGCCCCTTGGAGGAAGGGCCAGCCGCCGTAGCCGAAGACCACCGTGCCGAGCACCGGCCCGACCAGACCGATTCCGGAAAAGTCGAGTTCGTAGCCGAGCCAGTCCATCACCATGTGGCTGGTGGCCACGATCGGCACGGTCAGCGCCAGGCTGAGCCAGAACTTGCGGCGGAACGCCGCCGGATCGTGCCCGGCGTGCTTGTCGTGCCCGCCGTGCCCGTGCTGTTTCGGGTGGTGCTGGGTGTCGCCGTGGGACATGTCATCGCCTCCCGACCCTCACCATATACCCCCTGGGGGTATTTGCCACCTCTATAACAAGATCAATACAGATCTGGCCTCGCCCTTTCCTCCATTGGTCCACGACGATTGGCCGAACAAGTTTCGCTGTCGTGCTTCCGGTTCATGTCCGAGACGTCAGTCAACCCGTCGGCGGGCGATAAGGGATCTAGAGGTGAACCGATACATCGTGGTAGGAATGGCGCTCTGACGTGGGCAGGCATGCCCACCCTCCACCATGTAGCCGGCGTGGACGCCGGTTCCTGCTGAGATCAACGTCGATGAGGCAAGGGGGCGGAGTACGCCGGTGACACGTGCTACAGCGGCAGCCGCGGTGCGTACCCATGCCGAAGCGCGCCGGGGGTGGCTGGCCCGGGGCAGCATCGTCCGCCTACTACGGCTGCTGGTCGCCGTACCCCTGATCGCCGTGGTGGCGTTCGCCGGCCTGGCCCTTGAGGGCACCGTCCGGCAGGTGCTCAACGCGGGCACCGTGCACGACGTCGTCACACTGTCCACCCAGGCTGGTGCGCTGGCCCGCGCCCTGCAGGCCGAACGGGTGGTCGCGGCGGTCGAAGTGACCACCCAGAGTCAGGCCGCCAGCGCCACCTTCGACGACCAGGTGGCGAAGACCGACGCCGAGATCGTCGAGTTCCAACGACGCCGGGCCGAGGTGTCGGCCGAGAACTCGGCCCTGCAACGGATCGACGCCGGTCTGACGGCGCTCGGCTCGGTACGCGAGCAGGTCCGGTCGAGCCCGCGGGCCACCCTGTCCGCGATCGCCTTCAGCTACCGGATCCTCGTCGCGGACCTGCTCACCTTCCGCGCGTCGGTGGCCACCGACACCTCGACAAACATCGCCGACGACGTCCGGGCCGCGGTGGCGGTCTCCGAGGCGGGTGAGGCGATCGGTCAGCTTCAGGTGATCGTGCTGCGCAGCCTCGCCGGAGGCGAACTGACCCCGGCCGGGCAGCAGGAGATCGTCGGTGCCCAGGCCCGGTATGCCGAGGCCACCAACGCCTTCCTGGCCCTCGCCGAACCAGGGTGGGCGGCCAGCTGGGAGCAGATCGGCACCGATCCTCAGGTCGTCGCCGCACAACGGCTCCAGGATCAGGTGGGCCGGACGCTTCCCGGCGGACGGCTCACCGTCGACGCGGAGGACTGGGTCGAGGCCACGGACGGCTGGGTCAGCCAGATGTTCCGGATCCAGAGCGACGTGGATGCCGCCGTCGCCGACCGGGTGTCGACCGAGCGGGGGCAACTGCTGCGTGACGCGCTGCTCCAGGGCGTCGGCATCTTCCTGGTCCTGGCGCTCACCGCCGTCCTCACCGGTGTGGTGGCGCGCCGGATCACCCGCCGGCTGCGGTCCCTGCGCAACACGGTGACCAAGGTGGCGTACGACCGGCTTCCGGCCGTCGTCCGGGAACTCAGCGCGGCCCCACCGGGCAGCGTGCAGCCCAACGAGGTGGCGGACCGATCCGTCTCGGAGTTCCGGATCACCGGTTCCGACGAGATCGCCGAGGTCGCCACCGCGACCCGGGCCCTGCACCGGGAGGCGGTCCGGATCGCCGGCGAGCAGGCGGTGATGCGAGCCAACATCGCGGAGATCTTCGTCCACCTGTCCCGACGTGAGCAGCGGCTGGTGGACGCGATGCTCGCCCAGGTCGACGACGTGGAACGCGACGAGGCCGACCCCGAACGTCTCCAGCAGCTGTACCAACTGGACCATCTCGCGACCCGGATGGCCCGGATCAACCAGAGCCTGCTGGTGCTCGGTGGTTCCGGCATCTCCCGGGTACGTCAGGAACCGGTCCCGCTCGACCACGTGATCCAGGCCGCGCTGTCCCAGATCGAGCACTACACCCGGGTCCGGATCGGCACGGTGGACAAGGAGCTGGCGATCGCCGGCAACGCGGTTGACGAGATCGTGCACCTGGTCGCCGAACTGCTGGACAACGCGACCGGGTACTCCCCGCCGGAGGCGGAGGTGCTGGTCACCGGGCACGCGCTCTCGGACCGGGCCATCGTGCAGGTGGTGGACCAGGGTGTCGGGCTGTCCCCGCAGCGGTGCGCGCAGTTGAACGCGGCGCT
Organism: Verrucosispora sp. WMMC514; assembly: GCF_027497295.1. Taxonomy (NCBI): domain Bacteria; kingdom Bacillati; phylum Actinomycetota; class Actinomycetes; order Micromonosporales; family Micromonosporaceae; genus Micromonospora; species Verrucosispora sp. WMMC514. Next base: position 3,157,277 of record NZ_CP114906.1, read on the forward strand.
CGCCAACCCGGCGTCGGTCGACGTGTCGGGAGTGCGGGCCATGGGTCTGTCCGTGGTCGCCCGGCTCGCCGCCCGGCATGGGGTGCGGGTCGAGCTGCGGCCCGGACCGACGGGCGGCACGGTAGCCGAGATCACGCTGCCGGCACCGATCGTGGTACGCCGGCCGGCGCAGCAGCTGCCGCCGGCGGAGCCCGAACTGGGCCGAGGCCGACCCTCCGCCGCCGGGAGACGTCCGGCCGTGGCCTCGACGAGCCGCGCCACCGTCCCGGTGGCCGGTCCCGACAACCAGGTGCCGAGCGCCGGGCGGATCCCGGCCGGTGTCGGCACGGCGGGCGCGGTACGGGCGAGCGCGCCGGCACCGAACGGCTCGGTCGCCCCACCGGTGCCCGCACCGCTGTTCCAGCCAGCAGCCCAGCCACAGCCCATCGGGGTCGGGTCGCCGACCGGGCCGACGGTGAACGGCTGGTTCAAGACCGCTTTCGACGGCGACTCGGTGGCCGTCATCTGGCCGGTCGACGACGGTGAGAAGTGGGCGACCGCCACTCCAGCGCCCGCCACGCAGGTCGGTCTGCCGCGCCGGGTCCCGCAGCCGCACCTCGTACCCGAGGCACAGCAACCAAGCGCGGACCCGCGGCGGAAGCTGGACCCGGCCGCCGTGTCGGCGGCGATGTCGGCCTACGCCAAGGGCGTCGCCGGACGCCGGTCCACCACCTCCTTCTGACGCTGACCGTCCACCCCTCCCCGATCTGGAGCGACGTCGTGACAAGCCCGAACGACCTGAGCTGGCTGTTGCAGAACTTCGTGAACCGTACTCCTGAGGTCAGTCATGCCCTCGCCATCTCCACCGACGGGCTGGTCCTGGCGCACAACCACAGCCTGCCCCGGGACCGGGCGGATCAGCTCGCCGCCACCGGCAGCGGACTGATAGCCCTGCTCGTCGGGGCTGCCCGGTTCTTCCAGGCGGGCTCGGTGATCTCCAATGTGACCCAGATGGACGGCGGCTTCATGTTCTGCATGTCGTTCAGCGACGGGGCCTCGCTGCTCGTGCTGGCGTCCCCGGTCTGCGACGTGGGTCAGGTCTCGTACGAGATGACCGACCTGGCGAACCGGATGGGTGAGGTGCTGACCCCGGCGGTGCGGTCCCAGTTGCTGGGGATGCTGTGAACGCCAGCCACCCCACCCGTCGGCTCGTCGCGGCCCTGCTGACCGGCGTGCTGGTCGCCGCCACCACCGCCTGTGACGGCGGATCGGAGCCGCAACGTCAGACCATCCGGATCGGGATGATCACCGCCCTGGCCGGGTCGCTCGAGGCACCCGGCTCCGAGCTGCGCGACGGCTTCCAGCTCTATCTGGACATGCGCGGCCGGCAGTTGGGCGGCCACCCGGCCGAGCTGATCGTCGCCGACGAGGGATACGAACGCGACGTGACGGTCGAGTCCGCCACGAAACTGCTGGAGCAGGATCGCGTCTCGGCTATCACCGGCATCATCAACGGCGGCAGCGTGGCGGCCATCCTGCCGCTCATCGACAAGCACCAGGTTCCGCTCGTCGGTGCCCTGGGGCGGCCGGCGCTGACCGACGTGACGTACATCTGGCACACCAACCTGATCTCCGTGGAGCCGGGCGTGGCCATGGCGCCGTTCGTCAAGCAGGAGGTGGGGCAGGGCCGGGTCTATGCCATCGGGCCGGACTTCCAGAGCGGTCGCGACGAGTTGCGCGGCTTCGTCGACACGTTCACCGACCTCGGTGGCCGGCTGGCCAACCCCGGCGGCAAGGCCGTCTTCAGCCCGTTCCCGGTCACCGAGGACTTCGGGCCGTACCTGGACGAGATCGCCGAGTCCGGCGCCGACGCGGTCTACTGCTTCTTCGACGCGCAGAACGCCATCACCTTCGTCAAGCAGTTCGCCGCATCCCCCGTCGCCGACCTGCCGCTCTACGCGGCGGGCTTCGTGACCGAGCCGGCGAGCCTGGTCGAGCAGGGCGACGCGGCCGAGGGTATCTACAACGGCCTGAACTACTCGCCCGACCTCGACAACGCGGCCAACCGGGAATTCGTCGCCGCCTGGAACGCGGCCTACCCGGGGCGGGTACCCACCTCGATCGTGATGGCGTCGTACGACGCGGCGGCCGTACTGGACCGGGCCATCGCCGCAGCGGGTGTGAACCCCACCCCGGAGCAGATCAACGCCGCGATCGCCGGCCTCGGGCAGCTCAACAGCCCCCGTGGGCCCTGGCAGTTCGCGAAGTCCACCCACGCGCCGATCCAGAAGTGGTATCTGCGCCAGGTCCGCCGCGACGGCCGGGCACTGACGAACGTGGTCGTCTCGGAACTTGCCACCCTCGGCGGCTGAACCCGGCGGTGCCCGTCGTGGCCGGTGCGGACGTACCCGCACCGGCCACGTCGCATCATGGTCAGGCCGGACTGCCGGTGATCGTGCTGCCGGACTTCGTCAGGCGGTAGGTGATCTGAGTGCCGCTCCAGAAGTGGAAGGTGAGCGTCACGGCGCCGTCGTTGACCTCGGCGAAGAATTCGGGTGTCAGGAAGATGGTGTTGGCGCCGTAGTCGGGCCGGAAGCTGCTCCAGAACTCCTTGTAGGTGGTCCAGTTGGCCGGTCCGGCGGCGCTGCCGTCGGCGTACTCGGCCTCCATGGTGGCGAGCTGGTCACCGCGGAACTGGGTGGGGATGGTGAGGCCGCTGGTCGTACCGTTGGCTGCGGTCTGGGTCGGCGGGTCGTAGCTGATGATGCTGATCTGCCACGGCACGCCGCTGGTGAAGCGGGCCTCGATGGTGGCGTTGACGCCGGTGGCCCGGTTGCCGACCAACCGGGTGACGGCCGTCCGGGTCAGCGTGAGCGTGCTGCCGGAGACGGTGTAGTCGGTGCCGTTCGTCAGTCGGGTGCCGCCGTGCCAGAGGCTCTGGAACGAGGTGCCGTTCAGGTTGAGGGTGAGTGACCTGCTGGTGATGCCGCCCGTGCGGGGTACGTAGATCTGATCGGTGGACGCGGTGGCGGAGCGGGTCGTCAGGCTCGCCTTCATCAGTTCGTAGATGCCCTGGTCCCGCCAGCGCAGCTCCGGCCGGTGCAGGAACGAACCCGCGTCCCACAGCATGGTGGTGAGCTGCCGGATGCGGGCGTGATGGCCGACCGCCTCGAAGAACTTCAGCAGCTCACCCCGTTGGATGATCCCGGGCCGGGTGTAGTCGTAGCTGAGCAGGGCCCACTCACCGATGATGACCGGGATGCCCCGGGACACGAACGTGTTGTACGCCCGGTCGAAGCTGCCGATGATGTCCTGCTCGACGTTGCTGTCGTAGCGGGTACCGCCGGCGATGTTGACGCTGAACGGCCACCAGCCGTAGAAGTGGATGGTGGCGACGAGGTTGGGGTCGTCGAGTTCGTCGAACGTGGCCAGCAACGCGTCCATCCGGGCCTGCTCGCCGCTGGTGTGCAGGGTGGGCAGCACCAGCAGGCGGGTGGCGTTGGCTCCGCCGGACCGGCGTACCAGGCGGACGAATTCCAGGTTCAACTCGTGCAGCACCTGGTCGCTCTCGGCGTCACCCGATGTGCCGGCGAACTGCGGCTCGTTGATGCTCTCGAACACCAGCTTCGCCGAGTGGTCGCGGAACGCGGTGGCGAGCTGGCTCCACAGCGCCTGGTAGCGGCTCATCACGTTCGTGTGGTCGGTCGGATAGCTGTTGATCCACTGCCACGAGTCGTGATGCAGGTTGATCATCACGTAGAGGTCCTCCGCGAGGGACCAGTCGACGATCTCGCGGACCCGGTTCAGCCAGGTCGGGTCGATGGTGTAGTCCGGCGCCGGCCCGTGGTGGTTGCTCCAGGTGATCGGGAGGCGGATGCTCCGGTACCCCTGTGCACGGATGTGGCGCAGCATCTCCCGGGTGGTCAACGGGTTGCCCCAGGCGGTCTCGTCCGGGATGGCGTCGAGGGTGTTGCCCAGGTTCCAGCCAGGCTGCATCGCCGCCACCATCTCCATCCGGTTCCCCGGCGGTGGGGTGGCCGTCGGCGTGACCGACGGTGACGTGGTGGGGGAGAGGCTGGGCGTCGGCGAGGGACCGACGCCTCCGGTGCAGGCGACATCGTTCAACGTGAACGAGGTCGGTGCGGTGTTGCTCCCGGTCCAGGACCCGTTGAAGCCGAAGGAGACCGCGGCGTTCGTGCCGATGGCGGCGTTGTAGCTCATGTTCGTCGCGGTGACCTGGCTACCCGACGCGGTGACCGTCGCGTTCCAGGCCTGGGTGACCCGCTGGCCGGAGGGGAACGTCCACGCCAGCTTCCAGCCGTTGATCGGATCGCCGAGATTCGTCACGTTCACGTTCGCGGTGAAGCCGCCCGGCCACTGGGACGAGACCTCGTACGCCACCCGGCAGCCGGCCGCCGCCTGGGCGCTGCCGGTCACCATCGTCCCTGCCATCATCAGCGCGGTCACCGCCCCGGCGACCATGCCGGCACGCCAGGGGGTCCTTCGTCTGTTCTTCGAGCTCATCAGCAACTCCTCGCCATAGTGGCGCCCGTGTCGTGGACCGGCCGCTCCGCCGGTTCGTGCTTGTCGGCGGACGGGCTGCCAGCACAGGGCATGGCGTACGAAGACATGGGCCTTCGAGCCGTCACGGCCGGGAATGCGCGGCGATTGACGTACCGATGGGTTGCCCGGCCGCGCGCAACGAAGGGTGAGAGACATGCGGACGCTGCCCTGACGTCCGCGACGAGCCCTGGAACTCCCGCGCGGAAACTTTCGGCCTCATGGCCTGGAAAGTTTCCGCGCGAAACGTTACAACTTTCTTCGATCGCCGTCAATGAGAATGCCTGTCGCCGCGGCCCGGGATCGGGGCGATCACGGCGCCGTATGCCTGGCGGCGCCACCCCCGGCATCGCACTGAACGGTTATCCTTGCGCCCGGAAACGAGGAGGCGGCCCCGGCCGTCCGGCGATGGCCGACGCGGTCCGGCACGGCCGCCAGGGACCGGTGAGAAGGTGGCCAGGTTGACGCGCGCCGAGCCGAGCGAGCCCGCTGACCTGAAGCCGCAGCTCGGCGATCCGTTGCGGCCGGTGACGATCGCCGCGATCGCGGAGTCCGCCGGCGTCTCGGTACCGACCGTTTCCAAGGTCATAAATGGCCGGTCCGGCGTGGCGGCACAGACCCGGGCCCGCGTCGAGGCCGCGATCAGCCGGCACGGCTACCGCCGGTCGTCGCCGTCCGCCCGATCCAACATGATGGAACTGGTCTTCGACGAGATCGAGGACATGTGGGGCGTGCAGATCATCCGTGGGGTGGAGCGCGTCGCCCGGCAGCACGGTGTGGGAGTCATCCTGACCGAGTTCGGGCCGCACCGCAGCGCGATCCGGTACTGGATCGACGACACTCTTTCCCGCCGCCCGGACTGCCTGGTGACTGTGGCGCAGTTGGACGAGGAGCAGCGTCACCAACTGCGCGCTCGGGGCATCCCGTTCGTGGTCTTCGACCCCACCGTCGAACTGCCGGACGATGTTCCGTTCGTGGGGGCGACGAACTGGGCCGGTGGCCGGTCCGCGGCCCGTCACCTGATCGGACTGGGCCACCGACGGATCGCGATGATCGCCGCGCCGGAACCGATCCTGTGCTGCCGGGCCCGGCTGGACGGATACCGCTCCGCGTGCGACGCCGCCGGCCTGAGCGGGGAGCAGTCCTTGATCGTCCGTGCCGAACTGTCCCGAGCGGGTGGCGAGGCGGCCACGTTCGACCTGCTGAACCGGCCCGATCGTCCGACGGCGATCTTCGCGGCCAACGACCTGCAGGCGTTCGGCGTCTACCAGGCGGCACGGCAGCTGGGACTGCGGATCCCGACCGATCTGAGCGTGGTCGGCTTCGACGATCTGCCCCTGGCGGACCTGGTCGATCCGCCGCTGACCACCGTTCACCAGCCACTGACCGAGATGGCCGTCACCGCCACCGAGCTGGCACTGGCGCTCGGTCGCGGGGAGCGGGCACCGCAGGTCGGCCTGGAGTTGGGTACGTCCCTCACGGTCCGGCAGAGCACGGCACCGCCCGGGACGTCAGATTGAGTATCCGTTCGCTACCGGCTGCGTTCCACGACGTACTCGGGTAGGCCGAGCAGGAACCGTCCGTCCTCGGTCTCGGCCGCCGGCCCCAACGCCCGCCGTCCTTCCCGATAAGCGGCGGCGGCCAGGTCGCGGGCGCTGCGGCGGGCGGACTCGACGCAGTCGTAGGCGAGCAGCCGCCCGTGCAACCACCGAACCTCGGCGGCCGTGCGCTGCGTCCGGGTCCGGCGCAGGAACTCCAGCAGCCGCTCGCGTTCGGCGCCGGTGCAGCGCCGCATGAAGTCGATGAGGATCAGCGTCCGCTTGCCCTCCCAGAGATCGCCAGCGATCTCCTTGCCGTAGCGGGCGAAGTCCCCCACGAGGTTGAGCGCGTCGTCCTGGATCTGGAACGCGGCACCCAGATACCAGCCGTAGCGGTCGAGCACGTCGATCGCGTCCTGCTGACCGGTGGCGACGAGGATGCCGGTACGGCACGGGTAGATGCAGGTGTACCAGGAGGTCTTCTTCAGGCACATCCGGTAGTAGTCGTCCGCGTCGAGGTCGCACACGTTGTCCCGGATCCAGCCGACCTCGATGGCCTGCCCCTCCAACGAGTGACGCAGCATGAGCTGGGTCTCCTCGAACAGCCGCCACGCGATCCCCGAGCCGAGGGCCCGACGGTTGGCGGCGAGCCGTTGCAACGCGAGCAGGTTCGTCATGTTGCCCACGTTGAGGGCGACACCGACCCCGTACTCGCCGTGCAGGGTCTGCGCTCCGCGCCGCTGCTCGCTCTCGTCCTGGATGTCGTCATGGATCAGGAACGCGTTGTGGAACAGTTCCACCGTCACCGCCGCGTTGAGCCCCACCGACGGAGCGCCACCGAAGGCCCGGCAGGCGGCGAGGCAGAGGGCGGCCCGCAGCCCCTTGCCCCACCGCCGCGGATACTCGCTGACCAGGTCATAGAGGTAGTGCGGTCCGCCCGACGGCACACCCGCGAGGAGCGCGTCGATCGCGAGGACGCGATAGCGCTCCAGCATCTGGGTGACATGACCGCCGGTCACGCCGGTGGTCCGGCTACCTGTCCGAGGGCCTGGGCTGCTGCCTGGCCTCCGGCGTGAGCCGGTCGACCAGACCGTTCGCCATGTCCGGCACCAACCGCGCGAGGTTGAGCACGCCGTCGAGGGCGTCGTGCGCGTCCGACGTGTACCGGCGGATCACCTCACCACGCCGGTCGTCGGAGGTCTTCAACTGCGCGACCACGGTGTCGATGAGCGCGTGCCCGTCGGTGCGGACCCGCGTCACCAACTCGTCGAACGCCTCCGGGTCCACCCGGCGGTCGGCGCTCAGCTTCTCTTCCAGCCGCCGCGCGCTGGCAATGCCCGCCGCGAGTTCCTCCTCCAGCACGCTGGCCGCATGGGTCACCGTCTCGGAGGTCTCCTCGGCCACCTTCTCGAAACGCTCGTCGCTGCGCTCACGCCCACTGCTCTCCATGAAAGGAGTGTTGGCGACCCGGAACCCGGTCGGGTAGGGGTGTGTCGAAATGGTGACTCAGAGTAGTTCGAGTCCTGGCCGTGCGGCCTGATACCCGGCGGTCAGCGGTTGAGGTACGCGGCCAGGCCGCCGAGTTCCTCGCTGGCGATGAAGACCGTCCGCACGTTGAGGATGGCTTCCTCGACATGGCGGGGACAGCCCCACGCCGAGTCGCCCCACGAATCGGCGATCTTGATCTCGGCCGGTGCGGTGCACTCCTGGGTGCCGCCGAGTTGACAGGTCTCCGGGTGTGGGGTGGTGGCCTGCGCAGCCGCGGCGGCACGCATCTGCGTATTCAGTTCAGCGGCGGCGCTGGCGCGCTGCTCGGCCTCGGCACGAAGCTCCCGCTCCGCGCGTACCGCCTTGGCGAGGTCGTCACGGGCTGCCTTCGCGCGCGTCTCGGCGGCGAGTTTCGCCTGCTCGATGTGGTGCCGCTCGATGGCAAGTGCGGCAGTGCCAGCGAAGACCCGGGCGAGGGCCAAGTCGGTGTCCTGCGGCACGCGCGGAGTGCGGTGGTACATGGCGAAGGTGCCCAGCAGGCTGCCGTCGCGAGCCAGGATCGGGGTGGACCAGCAGGCGGCCAGTCCGGCCCGCCCGGCCAGGTCGCGGAAGTCGGCCCAGAAGGGATCGACGGCGATGTCGGTGACGATCACCGATTCCCGCCGGTGCGCGGCGGTGCCGCAGGATCCGACGCCCTCACCGGTGGCGATCCCGTCGATGGCCTCGTTGTAGAAGTCGGGGAGGCTGGGCGCGGCACCATGACGCAGGTGCCGACCGTCGGGGTCGGCGAGCAGCACGGAAACGAGCATCTCCTGCGGCGCGAGCTTCTCGATGCAGCGCGCCATCCCGTCGAGCACCTCGGTCAGCGGTGCCTGTCGGGCGATCTGCTCCAACATGGCCCGGTGCTCGGCCATCAGCCGCTGAGCCTGCTTGACCTGGGTGGTCTCCACACCGATCACGCGGATGCCGAACACGGTGCCGTCGGCGTCCCGGCGCGGCTCGTAGGTGAAGTCGAAGTACGCCTCCCGCGCGTGCGGCCCGGTGCCCAGCACGACCCGGGCGTCCCGGCCGGTGTAGGGCTCACCCGTGCGGTAGACCTCGTCGAGCAGGTCGACGAAGCCCTGCGCGGCCAGTTCGGGCAGCACCTCCACGAGCGGTACGCCGGTGCGGGCCCGTTGTTCGCCGACAGCGGCGACGAACGCCGGATTGGCCGCCTCCACCCGGTGCTCCGGCCCCGCGAGCGCCGCGAAGACGGCAATGGACTCCCCGAACAGCGTCCGCAGATCCTCCGCTGCCTGGCCGGTGCCCGGCGGATCCGCGGCAACGGGCAGTTCACCTGGTAGCGCCGTCATGATGTCGGGTCGCCTTTCATCTGCCAGTGCCGAGGAACGTCGGTGTGCACCCGTCGGGAACGGTGACCGGTCCGAGGTCGCCGATGCAGCGTACCGGCAGTCGATGCGGCCTGCGCGGAGCTGCATCAGGACCTCGTACGGGAACCGTGTTCAGTGCGTCGGCTGGCCCACCAGGACCGGTTCGTCCTTCTTCGGCCGCTTGGTCGACTCCACAACCACGTCCGGGGCATCCTCGCCCGGCTGCTGGGCGCCCCGGTGACCGACCAGGTTCCGCACCGCCCGCCAGGAGCCAGGCAGGTTCGCCCCCATCGGCACGAGCAACAGCACCTGCGCCGCCAGCATGGCCAGCGAGAAGCTCCACAATCCCATCAACACCGCGATGCCGACGTGCAGCAGCACACCGAACGGCAGCAGCCACCACCGTACGGCCGGACGCAGCAGCAGGCTGACGGCCAGGGCGAACTCGATCACCAGCGGAGTCCAGGTCAGCAGAGCGACCGGCACCGGCCGGGTCACCAGCGCGTCCGTCACCGGTTGCAACCAGCCGGGGGCGCCGAAGCTGTGATGGTTGAGCCAGTAGTACATCACCGTGCCGTCGGCCCACTCCGGCTTGCTGAGCTTGGCCACCGACGCCTGGAAGTAGATGCCGGCGACCTGGAGACGGATCGCGAAGAGCAGGACCACCGCCGTGGCGACCAGCACCACGCCCCGACCGCCGGGGCGCACCACCCGGTCCGCCGGGGGCGCCGGCTGCCAGTGCCACTGGCGCGGGTCGGCCAGCAGGACCGGTACCAGCAGCAGGGTGAGTACCTGGTTGACCTGCTCGCCGCCGTCCGGGATGGACACACTGGTGCTCACGCTGAAGGCGATCCACCAGTGCGGCAGAGCGGTGAACCGGGGTCGCCACCCGCTCGCCACCACCAGCAGTACCGCCACACACGCCCACCGCACCAGGTTCGCGTGCTCCGGCCCGGCCAGACAGAAGGCGCCGATGTCGGACAGGCCGGTGCAGTGCGGCCCCGGTCCCCGGCTGAGAAGTGGCGTGAACAGCGCGTCGGCGTCAGTGAACACAAGCGTCGCGGCGGTCGCGGTGGCGAGCAGCGTACGGGCGAGCCCCAGCCAGGACCCCCAGGGCACCGCGACGGAAATGCTCGACGGGCGGCTGGTCAGCATGACACCTCCAGGCGAACGACGTGGGTGTACCGGAACTCGCCGGCGACCAGGTCCCGGTACGCCCACGGCACCGGCTCGGTACGGGCGATGACGACCGGGCCGCAGACCGAGGGCGTGTCGTCGCCGCTGCGGACCGGTGCGGCCGGTGTCGACATCGCCTCGACGAGGCAGGCGGCTGTCGGTTGCCGGCACTGCTGCCAGACCGATCCGGGGATCCGGGAGACCACAATGGCCAGTTCGGTGGCCTGCGCTCGGGCGGACCGGTCGAGCCCGAAGGCGTAGCGTGGCTCGGCGTACGCGGCGGTGGTGATGTCGTCCAACCGGCCGTCGGGCCGGATCGCGTGGACGGAGAGGTCGGGGGAGCGGGGCGACTTGGTGAAGAACGCCCACCCCTGCGGCAGGAGCGCCCGGAACGCCGGGGCGGCCTGCTGCTGGCCGGGCAGCGTGACCGCGTTGCCCGGTAGGAACGTCTGCAGGTCGAACAGAGCGACCAGGCCCACCAGCAGCCCGATCCAGACCACCGGGCGGCGGGGTACGACCACCTGGTTCCGGTTGTCCGCCATGTCATCTCCTCGCGGAAGAAGGGGCGCGGGTGGGCACGGGAGTCCCACCCGCACCGGTTCAGATGGTGCGCAGCTCGGTGGCGAACAGGGCCATGAGCCGTTCGGTCTCCAGGTCGCGGCCGCCCAGGGGCCGCTCCCGGCTGTCGAGGAACGCCACCACGACGAGTACGGCGGCCACCGTGACCGCCACGGCCAGGGACACCGCGACGGTTCCGACGTTCACCACCGCGACGGCGGTTTCCACCATGAACGCCGTGTCGGTGTCCTCTTCGTCGTCATCGCTGAACAGGATCGGCCGATCTCCCAACGCCGCCTCCAACGCCGAGCCGGCTTCGGTCAGCGCGGCCTCGACCTGGTACGGATCGCCGCTGCGCATGCCGGTGGAGAAGCTGGCGAGCAGTCCGGGCTGGGCCGCCTCGGCCTGCTCGATCAGCCGGGTCACCGCCTGCACCGCCTCGGCAGACCGGTTCTTGCGCAGGTTCTCGGCGTCCATGGAGACGTACGGCAGGCGCTCCAGTTTCTGGCCCACCTCGCCCTGCAGGAAGAAGACACCACGCATCAGCGCCGCGCCGTCCGCCGTCGTACCCACGGTCGGCGTCGCCGCAGCGCCTGCCGAGGCCCGGTCCTCGGTCGGGCGGGCGTTGGCCACGCCCTGCCCCGCGATCCCGGACACCACCAACGACATCACGAGCGCCGGCGCCATCAGTCGGCGCCATCGATTTCTGGGCACTCAGTTCTCCTCACCCTCGCCTGTTGCTGGGAGTTCCGCCGGGGCGGCGGAACCCGGCACATGGTGGCGGGCAGGTACCGGCAGGAGCATTGGGGAAAGCCCTTACGTAGATCACCCGTCCGGGTCACCTATCGTGAGCGAATGTCCATGTTGGTGGGACGGGACGACGACTTCGCTGCGGTCCGTGCCGGTCTGGCCGGGCTCGTGCCGGGGCAGCCGACGATCGTCGAGATCACCGGTGATCCCGGTGCCGGAAAGACGGCCTTCCTGACCCACCTGCTCCGGCAACTGCCGAGCGTGTTCCATGTCGACCTGACCGCCCACCGGTGGACGCCCGCGGCTCTCGCCCGCCTCGGCCGGCTCAGTCGGGCCCGTCCCGTCGTCGCCGTCCTCGACGACGCCCACCGGGCCGAGCCGGCGCTGGCCGCCCTGCGGCACCTGCTGGTGGACACACCACCCCCCGGACGGCTGGCCGTGCTCTGCGCCTACCGGCCGCGACAGGCACCCCGAAGCCTGCTCCGCCTGGTCACGGGCACCGGCGCGGGGATACGACAACTGGCCGTGCCACTGGGCGCGCTCCCCGAGGCAGCGGCGGAGGCGTTGCTTTCGCGCGTGCTGCCGGCGACCCGGCGCGCGACGCTGGCGGCAGCCGGTGCACGACTGCCCGGGCTGCTCGCGGTCCTCGACGCGCACCCCGAACTGGTCGACGCAGACGGCACAGTCGTGCTCGAACGGGTCGTGGAACTCGGCCCGTCCCGCTGCCTGGCAGGGCTCCTCGGCCCCGAGATCGACCTGGCGGACCAGCCGACCCGGCGGATCCTGCACACCGTGGCCGTTCTCGGCGAGGCGGCCGACCCCGCCCTGGTGGCGGAGGTCGGGCAGCACGGCCGTACGACGACCGTCGAGGCGCTGGACCGGCTCGTCCGCATGGACCTGCTCCGGTACGCGGCCGACGACGCCATCCTGCGTCCGCGGCACGCCCTGGTCCGGGCGGCGGCCTACCAGGATGCTCCCACCGGCTGGCGGTCCGAAGCGCACCTGCGTGCCGACGCGGCACTGCGCCAGCGCCGTGCCGACCCGCGTACCTGCGCTTGGCACCTGTTGCGGGCCGGCGCGGCCGCCTCCCGGTTCACCCGGGTCCACGAGGTGGCCCGGGAGCTGGTGACCGTCGACCCGCCCTTGGCCGCCCGAGTGAGTCGCCTCGCGGTCACCCTGGCCCCTCCGGACGATCCGGTGGCGTTCGGTGACGCGCTGCTGACCAGGGCCCGGGCAACGGCCGCGGCCGGCGATCTCACCGGCGCACTCCGCCTCACGCAGACGGCGCTCGACGCGTCGCCCGGCCCCGAGACCCGGCTCGCCGCCGCAGTCCTGCGGGCGGACCTGGCGGATCGGCTCGGCCCCAGTGCCCCGGCGCTGGCCAGGCTGGCGCGGGAGCACACCACGACGCTGCCGCGACTACGGCCCCGGCTGTCCGTGGCGCAGGGGCGACTCGCCGCCCGAAGCGGCCGGTGGGGCGACCTGAACCCGCTGGTCACCGAGATCCGGGCGGCGACCGGAGCGGAAACGGACCCACCGTTGGCGGCGGTGGCCCGGACCACCCTCGCCGCCCGAGCCGCCGAACACGGGTCCACCGACGTCGCCGCCGGCGAGTTGCGCGTGGCCGAGGCACTCGTCGACGCCATGTCCGACCGTGCCCTCGCCGGCTGCCTCGACGTCCCGGAATGGCTGGCCTGGGTGCAGGGGGTCGTCCTGGAGAAGGAGGGCGCACTGCGACACGTCACCCGGGCGGTGGCACTGGCCCGGGAACACGGCCAGGCGCACCTGCTGCCCGGGCTCCTCGCCGGCCAGGCGCGGATCGCCGCCGGTAGCGGGCGACTGGACGAGGCGATCAGCGTGGCGATCGAGGCGGAACGGGCCGGTCGGTCGGTCGGCGCGCGGCCGGCGGTGGCGATCGCACTCACCTACCGGGCGATGGCGCTGCTCTGGCGGGCCGGACCGCAGGCCGCCGCTGCGGTCGGTGAGGAAGCCGTCCGGGAGGCCCGGCACGACCAGACCCTGCGCGACACCGCACTGGCCGTGCTGTCCCACATCCGGTTCGCTCAGGGGCGGCACACCGAGGCGCGACACCTGACCGGCACGCTCGTGCAGCCGGGCCGGGGCCGACTCAGCCGGCGGGACCTGCAGCCCAAGTGGCTCGCCGGGCACGCCGAGTTCCTGCTGGCCGGCGGCCTGCTCGACGAGGCGTACGCCTGGTCGCAGCGGGCGGAGGTCGCCGCCGCCGCGCTCGGTCTGGAGATCCGGCGGGCCGAGGCACGCCTGGCCACCGCGCAGGTGCTGCTCGCGCGCCGGGACCCGGTCAGCGCACTGACCGCCGCCCGGGAAGCCGTCCGGCTCTTCGCCGATCGGCAGGCTGACCTGTCGCTCGGCGAGGCCCATCTCGCGGTGGCCGGCTGTCTCGATGCGCTACGCGAAACCGGTTCCGCCCGGGAACACATCAACCTCGCCCGGGTGATCGCCGAACGCACGCCCTCCGAGTGGTTACGCCAGCAGGTGGTGAACGCCCAGCGCCGGCACGGAGCCGGACAGCGGCGGTGGGCCCTGATCGCCGGACCTGAGCTCACCCAGGCCGAGCGCCGGGTCGCTGCCCTGGTCGCCGAGGGCCATACCAACCGCGCCGCCGCGATGCGGCTCTACGTGACCGAACGGACCGTCGAGGCTCACCTGACCAGGGTGTACCGCAAGCTGGGGGTCAGCTCGCGGGCAGCTCTGGCCGCGCTGCTGCGCGACGGGGGCGGGACGTCGCAGGTCGGCGACCCGGAGACCGGGTGAGCCGCGGTCCAGCCGGCCGGCAATCGTGGCGGACCTGCCCTACTCTCCCGGTACGTGATGGAGTTACCGCTGGCGTCCGCGTTCGCTGTCTTCGACGCCCAGGATTCCGGGTGCGTCTCCTACGGCGTCGAGGCGTCCGGACGCCGGTGGTTCGTCAAGACAGCCACCAGCGCCCGGAGTCGGCAGTCTCTGCTGCGGGCCGTCCGGTTCCACGCCGCGGTGCGCCACCCGGCGATCGTGCGCCCCGAGCACGTTCTCGACGGGCCGGTGCTGGTCTATTCGTGGCACGAGGGCAACGTCTTGAACCATGCCACCACCCGCGGCTCGGACCGCAGCGCCCTGCACCGGTTCCAGCAGCTACCCCGGCGCGACGTCGAAACGGCGATCGACACCGTCCTCGACGCGCATCTGGCCGTGACGGCCGCCGGCTACGTCGCGGTCGACCTCTACGACGGCTGCTTCCACTACGACTTCCAGGCCCGTCGAATACGCCTGATCGATCTCGACGAGTACCGTCCCGGTCCGTTCACCCTCGACGCCGACCGGCTCCCCGGATCCCGCCGGTACATGGCACCCGAGGAATTCGTCCGCGGCGCCGTCATCGACCAGCGCACCACCGTCCACACCCTGGGCCGTACCATCCACCACCTGCTCGACTCCCCGGTCGGCTGGCGTGGCTCCCAACTCCAGCGGCAGGTAGCCGCACGCGCCGCCGCCACGACACCCGCCGACCGGTACCCCGACGTGGCGGCCCTCGTCGCGGCCTGGCGAACCACCCTGCCGGGCCGCGACGCGCCAGCACCACCGCACTAGCGAAGCGTGCGTAGGACCATCTCGACCAGGGCGTCGACGTCGGCGTCGACCATCGGCTCGCCGGTCATGCCCATCCGGTGCAGCAGGGTTCCGACGACCACGTCGATGAGGAAGAGCACCCGGTTCTCCGGCTCGCCGAGGGTCTCCTGAAGCGCGAGCCGGTAGGGGTCCTGCAACTGTGCGGAAAGAAGCTGGCGCAGGGCGGGATCGTTCACGGCATCGGTGAACACGCCCGCGAACGCCGCGCCGATCCCGGGCTCACCGATCTTCGCCGCGACCCAGCGGATCGCCGTCGACATGATCTCCTTCCGGCTGGCGCCGGTCAGTGGCGCCGGGCCGAACGCGTCGACGAGGCAGGCGGTGATCAGCGCTCCCTTCGACGGCCAGCGGCGGTAGATCGTGGTCTTCGCGACGCCTGCCGCGGCGGCGATGCGATCGACGGTGGCGTGTGCGTAGCCGAGCTGGTGGACCGTGTCGAGCGTGGCGGCGAAGACCGTGGCGTCGACGCTGGAGCGGGGACGGCCGGCCGGTCTGGGGGGTGTGGTCGCTCGGTCCATGGTCACACGATAACCAGTTATGCTACTCCTAGTATCGATACTCGAAGTATCGTAATCGTGATCGAGGAGGAGCCATGAGCGACACGGTCGAGATGCGGCGGCCGCCGCTGGGCGTCCGGCTGCTGCACGCCCTGCGGAAGGAGCCGGACTGGTCGACGATGCCGGCCGAGGCCTTGGCCGCTTTCCGCGACGCGGAGAACCGCCGGCGGGCCTCCAGCCTGGCGCGGTTGGTCACCGGTTTTCCGGACCGCAGGGCCGGGATCGACTGGCAGCAGCTGACGCTGCCCGACCGGGCGCTCCAGGTTCGGGTCTACCGGTCGTCGTCCGTACCCGACCACCCGGCCGGCCTGCCGCTCGTGCTCCACGTCCACGGCGGTGGATTCGTGGGTACAGCCGTGCAGAGCGACTGGGTCAACAGCCACCTCGCTTGTCGACTGCCCGCGGTGGTCGTGTCGGTCGAACACCGCCTCGTCGCACCGGGAATCTCGCTGGCCGCTGCTGTCGACGACGGCTGGGACGTGCTGAACCACGTCGTGCGGCACGCCGCGCGGTGGCGAATCGACCCGACCCGGGTGGCCGTCTTCGGCGAGAGCGCCGGATCGGTGGTGGCCGCGCTGGCCGCGATCCGCGCCCGGGAGTCCGACCTGACGGTACGGGCACAGGTGCTGGTCAATCCCTGTGTCGATCTGACCTCGACGGCGTTCGACTACGCCTCGATGAGTGAGCACGCCACCAGCCCGACCCTCACCGTGCCGCAGCTGGAACTGTTCCGCCGGCTGGCCGCTCCGGAAGGAACGGATCCTCGCGCGGTGTCACCGTTGTTCGCCGACGACCTGAGCGGGTTGGCTCCGGCACTGGTGGTGGTGCCGACCCTCGACCCGTTGGCCGATCACGGACGCACGTACGCGCGACGGCTGCGTGAGGCCGGGACGCCCGCACAGCTCACCGAACACCCCGGAGCGACACACGCGTTCCTCAGCATGCCGGGCGTGGTACCGCAGGCCAGATCGGCGCGGACCGAGATCGTCGCGTTCCTCCGGGACCGCCTCGCCGGATGATGGCCCGGCTGCGACGAGATGCCCGGGCTTCGACGCGGGGTCGAGGCCCGAGCCGGCGCGCCGAATCGGGCCGCGGCCAACCGGTTCGGTTCATCGGGCGGCCACCCGTGCGTCGAGCCGGTTGACCACTGCCGCGTGCGGCACGGTGAGCCCGGCGAGCACCGCGAAGACCAGCTGGAACGGCGCTTCCTGGGAGGCGCCGGCGGTCGCGGGGCCGACGGTCGGCGACGCGCTGACGTGCACCAGGACGAGCAGGCCGGCGAGGGCGGCGACGGTGGGCAGGGTGGCCTGCCGGGCGAACCGGCGGACCGGACCGCCCAGCCGCCCCGCGGCGAGGTGGTGGCTGTTGGCGGGGTCGGCGCGCAGCAACCGGGCGACATGTCGGGCGGAGTGCCAGGCCGCGAAGTACCCACCGAACGCCAGCGGCGGTGGCACCAGGGCGAAGGCCGCGACGAGGATCCCGAGTTCCGTCACATCCGCACCACGACGGGCGGCCAGCTCGCGTAGTCCGGTCACCACGACCGCCAGGAGTACGACGGACAACCCGATCAGCCGCCCGGCCGGCGTGAACGCGGTGGCGGCCCCTGGCGCGACCGCGTCCAACAGCGGGTCGACCGTCCCTGGCCACAGCGCGATCGGCAACACCACCGGAGGTCCGCCGTAGGCCAGGACGGCGAGGACGGGACGGGCCGGTGCCGGCCCCTCCCGCTCGGCCCGGTACGCCACGTCACCGGTGCCGAAGTGCAGCACCGCGAGGATCAGGAAGCCGGTCAGGGCGGGTACCGGTGCCCAGAGGAACAGCGCGACCGTGGCGGCGGCCGTCCCGGCGTACCCGAGCAGCAGCCCCACGGTGATCCGCAGGGAGCGGGCCTGTGCGGAGATCCAGGCCGGTACCAGGTGGTCGACGGCGCCGTGCGGCAGCCCGATCAGCAGGCCCACGAGCAGTGGGACGGTCCCCGCCCAGGCTCCCGCCTCCGGTACCAGCAGGTCCAGGCAGGCGAGGCCGGCCAGGACGATCGGGCCCGTGTGACCGACCCGGCGCAGCAGCCAGTCGCCGGGCGGACGGCGGACCCACCGACCGACCTGACGGGCGGCCGGTGTCACGCGACGGTGAGCAGGCGGCGGTCGGACAGGCGCCGCAGGAGACCCAGGTCGACCGCGCTCCACACCACCTTGGACAGGATCGGCAGGATCACGAACAGGGCGGTGTCGGTGGTCTCCCCGAACTGCCCGATCCCGGACGGCCCCAGGATCCAGATCAGCGGATAGCCGACCCAGAGCACACTGAGCAGCAGGGCCACCTGGGTGAAGACCCGCGACATGGGGGCCGGCTGACGGGCGGCGGTGGCCCGCAACGGTCCCCAGATCAGCCCGAAGACCACAAGTAGCGCCACCACCCCGACGGCGTAGAGCCCGTACCGCCCGGCCCGGCTCTCCATCAGGTCGGCCAGGAACCCGCTTGTGATCATGATGATGTCGGCGGCGACGAGCGCGCGGACCAGGCCCCAACGCTTGCGGGGCAACGCGTGCATCGCGGTGAGGGAGAGGGCCACCAGCAGCAGCGGGGTGGTGACCACCCAGTCGGCGTACCGGGCCCAGAAGGTCGTCTGGTCGGAGACCTCGATCCGACCGCCGCCCACCGCCATCACCACGTACCAGAACCCCGACCAGAGCGGAATCGCCGTGGCGATCGAGTACTCCACCGGCGGGACGCCCTTGGGGTTGGCCCGCCAGTAGCGGAAGAGCGCGACGCCGGCCGCCATGGCGACGACGTAGAACCACAGCCAGAACCCCACGGCACCTCCCTGGCCAATCCCGGCTCTCCGGGAACGAGGGACCGCCCCCTTGCTGTCAGCTTAGGATGACTATCAGCCTATTTAAGGGCATAAAGGAGGAATCGCTCCCCGATCGCCGGCGACGCGGCAGCCAGGCTCCGCGATCGGAGACGATCCGGGTCGGAACAGGCGGGTCAGCGGCATGAACTTCGAGAACGAGTTCGGCTACAACGTCATCCAGTACACGCTGGTGTCGCACGTACTGACGCTCGGTTACGCCGTCATGGCCGCCGGGCTCGTCTATTTCCTGCTGACCATGTCCGGGATCGCTGCGCGGTACCGGCTCGCCTCGGTGCTCTCCGCAGTGGTCATGATCTCCGCGTTCTTCGAACTCTGGGTGCTGTCACAGCGGTGGTCGGCGGCGTTCACCTGGGACGGGAGCGCGTTCGTGGGTACCGGCACCCTGTTCTCCAACGGCTACCGGTACATGAACTGGTCCATCGACGTCCCGGTGCTGCTGATCCAGTTGCTGGTGGTACTCGGCGTCACCGGCCGGCGCTTCCACCGCACCTGGGCGATGTTCGTCGCCGCCGGCCTGGCCATGATCTACACGGGTTACGCGGGTCAGTTCCACGAGGTCGACAGGGCCTGGCCGTTCTGGATCTGGGGTCTGGTCAGCACCGTCTTCTTCCTGTTCCTGCTCGTCCTGGTGGCCCGCCTGATCTTCGGCAACCTGCGTCGGCTGCCCCACGCCGCCCGGGGGCCGGCCCGGGCCGTGTGGTGGCTGATCCTCGTCTCCTGGATGCTCTACCCCGGGGCGTATCTCATGCCGGCGATGTGGGACTCCGCCGACGGGGTGGTGGCCCGGCAGATCACCTACACGCTTGCCGACATCACCTCGAAGGTGATCTACGGGGTGCTGATCGGGGTGATCGCCCGCAAGATCAGCGTCGCCGAGAACTGCCAGGCCGCGATCGAGGAGGACGTGGCCCGGCCGCGCGGTGGCCTGACCTCCGTCACCTCCGGCTGAGGGGGTGACGCCCATGGGACACCACGCCGCCGCCGGCCGCGACCGCTACCTGCGGCTACGTTGGTTCAACGTGCTGGTCGGCCTGCTCCTGGCCGCCGAAGGCGGCTGGATGTGGGTGGCCGGCAACGACCTGTCGCTGCCGGTCACCGCGTCGTACCTCACGGCGGACCCGGTGACGCTACGGGACGCCACGCTCCCGGAGGTGGCCTTCCGGATCGCCATCGGCCCGGCGGTGGCGGTCTTCCTGCTCCTCGCCGCGCTCGACCACCTCGTCACCGCCGCCCCGGTCGTGCACCGCTGGTACGAGCGCAACCTCGACCGGCGGACCAACTACGCCCGCTGGATCGAGTACTCGGTCAGCGCCTCCATCATGATCGTCCTGATCGGCCTGTTCGTCGGGATCCGCGATCTCGCGGCGGTCATCGGAATCTTCGCCGCGAACACCGCGATGATTCTCTTCGGGCTGCTGATGGAGCGGCAGCAGACACCGGGACGCGCCGACTGGAGCGCCTTCTGGTTCGGCACACTTGTCGGCTTGGCACCCTGGCTGGCGATCGCCGTGTACGTCGCGCAACCGCCGGAGATCCCCGGTTTCGTGTGGGCGATCATCATCGTCCAGTTCCTGCTCTTCGCCAGCTTCGCGCTCAACATGGCACTGCAGTACCACCAGCGCGGTCGATGGCGTGACTACCGCTACGGCGAGATCTCGTACATCCTGCTCAGCCTCGGGGCCAAGTCCGCGCTGGCCTGGCTGATCTACGCCAACGTGCTGCGCACCTGACGCCGGCCGGCGGCGGTTGCGCGGGCCCGGTGGCTTCGCGTGTTTCCCCACCTCGGCTCGTCCCTTGCATTCGACTCGGACGCGGCAACCTGCCGATCCTCAATCCGAATCCAGCAGATGCTCCATACGTCGCCAAAGGCGGATTCCTCCAAGAATGCGAGAACCCGCCTGAGTGCCACCAATGACGTTTTTCGGCATCTGCCGAAGGCTTAGCTAAGATGCATGGTCGCCAGTCGAGAATGATTCAGCGACGCCGATTTGGGGTAACGGTTTCCCGCGCGCCGGGTTGACCGGCGCCGGTCGGCGTGGCGACCGGAGGTGGGTGTGGGTCTGGAGGTCACCGCACGCTGCGTCGGTGGGCATCGATCCTGGTTGAGAGGCCGGACGTGCGGCCGCGGCTGGGCACCGCAGCGGAGGAGGCAGCATGGCGCAGGCCAAGCGGCGATCAAAGACATCGCCGATCGGGCTACGGGTTCTCGTCACTCTGGGGCCGGAGGTGCTGCGCAAAGGGCTGGAGGCGCTGCTCGGTGAACTGCACGTGGTCACCGGTGTCCGGGTCACGCCGACGGTGAATGAGGCGCTGGTGCTGCTCCGGCGGTACCGGCCCGACCTGCTGATCCTGGTCGTCGAGGACGACGTCCCGGTTGACCAATTGGTGCTCGCCGCCCGAGGCGCCGGCATTCCGACCCTGGCGGTCCTGAACCGAGCCGGTGACGCGCTCCGCGACCGGGCCGTACCGCTGGCGGCAGACGGTTTCATCCTGGCCGGAGAGCTTGATCGGCGGTCGCTGAACCACGCCCTGGCCGAACTGTGGCGAGGTGAGATGCCGATGCCGCTCGCGCTCGGCCGGGTCGCGCTCTCGGTGTTGCGGGAGGACCAGCGCCCCGCCGCCACTGTGGCGTTGACTCCCCGGGAGGCCGAGACGCTGCAACTGCTGGCCCGAGGGCTGAGCAACCGTCAGATCGCCGGGACGATGGGGATCACCGAGCACGGGGCGAAGCGGCACGTCTGTCACATCCTCGCGAAGTTGAACTGCACCAACCGGACGGAGGCGGTCACGGCGGCCTACCAGCTGGGCTTGCTGCCCGCCAAGCGCTGACTCGCGGTACGCCACTTCCCTCCGAGGCGCTGTTCTCCTTCGCCCGTCCAGCCGGGCAGCGGTGCGCTCAGCTTCAGCCGCATCTCGTCGTACTCGGCGTCCGGGTCGGAGCCGAGCACGATGGCGCCGCCGGCGCCGACCCGCAGGATCCCCCGGTGCAGTACCGCGGTCCGGATGACGATGTTGAGGTCCACCCCGCCGGTCAGGCCGAAGAATCCCAGCGCTCCGGAGTAGACCCCCCGCGCTCGATCCTCGATCTCACCGAGCAGCCGCATCGTCCGCGGCTTCGGTGCTCCGGTCATCGAGCCACCGGGGAAGCAGGCCCGCACGACGCGGGTCGGCGAGACCGACCGGAGGCGGTGGCCGCGCACCGTGGAAACCAGCTGATGCACGGTCGCGTACGACTCGACCACCATGAACGAGGGCACATGGACGCTGCCGACCTCGCAGACCTGCCCGAGGTCGTTTCGGAGCAGATCGACGATCATCAGGTTCTCCGCCCGGGTCTTCGGAGAGTCGCGCAGCTCGGCCCGCAGGGCATGGTCCCGCTCCGGGTCGGCGGCCCGAGGAGCGGTCCCCTTGATCGGCTTGGCCTCGACCGTCCCGGACGGATCGATCTTGAGGAAGCGCTCTGGCGAGGAGCAGAGGACCTGCGTCTCTCCCAGGCGGAGATAGGCGGCGTACGGTGCCGGGTTGTGGCGGCGCTGCCGCAGATAGAGTTCGATGCCGCACCCGTCGTACGGGGCCCGGAGTTCGTTGGTCAGGCAGATCTCGTAGCTCTCTCCGGCCCGGAGCAGATCCAGGCAGGTACGGATATCCGCCAGGTAGCTCTCACGTCCCCGGGACAGCCAGCGCTCCGGGTCGGTCGTTCTTTCCGGCTCCGCCCGCCCGCCGTTCGGTCGGGCTCGGTCCGGCTCCTCCGGCCGGCGGGTGCGTCCGTCGCGGTCGTCGACCGGGTGGTGGCCGACGGGTCCGGTGCACAGCAGGGCCGCCGTGCTGTCCAGCCAGCCGTCCGCCGCCGCGATCTGGGCGTCAGTGGCGCGGCAGAGCGCCAGCAGCCACATCTCACCGGTCTGATGGTCCAGGGCCACCATCCGGGTCGCGGCCATCCAGACCGCGTCCGGGGTCTCGGCTTCGTGTCGGTTCGGTGCGCCGCAGTCGGCCTTCACCTCGTAACCGAAGTAACCGACGTAGCCGCTCGGCAGGTCGAACGGAAACTCACCGCGATCCGCGATCCGGCGCTCGTCGAGGCGGCGCTGCAACACGGTGAAGATGTCCCCCGGCTCGACGCCGATCCGGACGCCGGTCGGGTCGAGCACCTCGACGGTGCCGGTGGTGCTGACGTACCGCAGCACCTCCCCGTCCGGTCCGCCCGGGTGCCCCAGGAACGAGAACCGCGACACGCCGGGCACGATCCGGCTGCTGTCCAGCCAGAAGGCGTACTGCCGGTCGCCGACGATCCGCTGGAAGACCCACTCCGGGTCGACCGTCGCGGGCTGCGGTGGCGGCGCGTTCCGCCGGGCGACGGCGGGCAGCCGTCGGTGGCGCAGCAGCCACCCGCTGGCCGGACCGTCGGTGTCGCTCGACGCCGTGCCCAGCCCGGCGGTGTCGACCGGCCGCGAACCGTTTGTGGCGTCCCTGCCCACCAGCCGGCGGAAGTTCAGCAGTAGCCGGCTGCCGTGCTCGGTGCTCACCGACTCGGGATGGAACTGCACCCCGAACCAGGGACGGCTGCGGTGCCGCAGGCCCATCACCACCCCGTCCTCGGCCCAGGCGTCGGCGACCAGGTCGGCCGGTAGCGGTTCGGCGACGCAGAGCGAGTGGTAACGGACGGCCACGAAATTCTGTGGCAGGCCGGTGAAGAGCCCGCCGTCATGCCGTATCCGGCTCAGGTGGCCGTGACGCGGCTGAGGTGCCGGCCCGACGGCGGCCCCGCAGAGGTGGCCCAGGGCCTGGTGGCCGAGGCAGACGCCGAGCACCGGCCGGCCGCTGTGGCGGATGACGTCCAGGCAGCGGCCGATGTCCTCCGGCACCTGCGGCCGGCCGGGACCGGGCGAGATGATCACCCCATCGAACTGCCGCGCGAACTCCGAAGTCAACCGCGGGCTGTCGTTGCGCAGCACGTGGGGCTCGACGCCGTAGGTCTGGGCGATCAACTGATAGAGGTTGAAGGTGTACGAGTCGTAGTTGTCGATCAGCAGGGTCCGCACCGTCACGCCACCCCTGCCCGACCGGCGGTGCGTGCGTCCGGCCGCTCGACGCCGGTGCGCTCCCGCGTGGCCGTACCAGCGCCGCGTTGCTCCCGAGTGTCCTGCTCCCGCAGGGCGAAGCGGCGGAGCTTCCCCGTCGGCGTGCGGGGCAGGGCGGCGAGGCGGGTGACGCCCCGGGGGACCTTGAACGGCGCCACCCGGCCGTCCAGCCAGCGAGCGAGTTCGTCCACGGTGGGGGTGGCGGCGCCGGGCACCGGCACGACGAAGGCGTGCAGCCGGGAGGCACCGGTCCGGTCCGTCCGGGCGACCACCGCGGCCTCGGCGACCGTCGGATGCTCCTCGATGAGGTGCTCCACCGGCTGAGGTGCCAGCGTGATCCCACCGACCATCTCCAGGTCGTCCACCCGGCCGTGCAGGGCGTACGTCCCGTCGCCGTGCCGGACCGCCAGATCCCGGGTACGCAGCCAGCCGCCCACCAGGGTGCGGGCGGTCTCCTGCGGCCGGTTGAGGTACCCGGTCATGACGGTCTCCCCGGTGACCCAGAGTTCCCCCTCGACCTCGTCGGGCACCGCCACCCCGTCGCTGTCGAGCAGCCGGAGGCGATAGCCCGGGACCGGGCGTCCGACCGTGCCGATCCGGTGCTCGTCGACCGTGTTCGCACAGAAGGCGTGCCCGGCCTCGGTGGAGCCGACCTGGTTGAGCAGCGGGACGCCGAGCAGTTCCTCGGCCCGCACCGCGAGGTCCGGTCGCAGCGCCTCACCGGCGGAGACCGCGGCCCGCACACTGCCGAAGGCGGCTCGGTCACGGGCCGCCACGAGCTGGGCGTAGGACGTGGGCACCCCGTAGAGCAGGGTGACCCGGTGCTCGGTGACCAGCTCCGCGACCGCCTCGGGACTCGGTCGCTCCGGCAGCAGCACCGCCGACGATCCGGAGAACAGTGGGAAGACGAAGGCGTTACCGAAGCCGTAGGCGAAGTGCAGCTTGGAGATCGAGAGGGTGACGTCGTCGGCGTTGCTGCATACCACTCCGAGCCCGGCGGACCGGTAGTACGCCTCCGGGTCGGTGTGCCGATGGACGGCTCCCTTCGGGTCACCGGTGGTGCCGGAGGTGTACTGCACGTACAGGGGATCGCTGCCGGCCACCGGCACCGCCGGGGCACGACTCACCCGACCGGCCCGATCGAGCAGCTGGTTCGGGGAGAGCGTACGGACGGTGAACCGGTCCGCCAGCGACTCGGGGCAGAGCACGAGGGCCGGAGCGCAGTCGGCGACGAGCGCCGTGTGCTCTGGAGCGGCCAGCGCCGGGTTGACCAGGACAGCGACCGCCCCGGCCCGGGCCACGGCCAGGAACGAGACCACCCAGGCGGCGCTGTCGGGCAGCGCCAGAAGCACCCGGTCACCCGGTCTGATCCCTTCGGTGGTCAGCACCCGCGCGGCTCGGCCGGCCAGATCGTGGATCGCCCCGTGGGACCAGGTCCGGCCCGGTTCGCGGACGGCGGGGCGGTCGGCCCAGCCGCGTTCCGCGCAGCGCCGTGCCAGGGTGGCCGCGAGATTCATGGCGAGAGCCCTTTCTGCTGCTGGCGGGTGCGGAAGTCCGAGGAATGCCGACGAGCGCGGAAATCCGTAGAAGAATGCAATTCGATCTCGACGGTAGATCGCCCCGAAGATGGGCGGCAAGTGTCTGATGCGATACCCCGGTGGTCGGGACAAATTTTTATCTGCCATCGGGATGTGCGCTCCCGAGGAATATGCTATGAGCCGGCAGGTGTCCTGTTCGAAACCGTGCCAGCGTTCCGCGGCAGGGCGCGCGGCGTCGAGAACTTAGGTGTTCCTTGGTACCCGTTCGGGTACCTCGCGTGGTAGCAGACAGGCGATTCCGCGCACTTGTTCGAGTTGAGTGGCGTGCGATCCCGTGGCACCGTGGGCCGGGTGTCGTACAGATACCACGAGGTCAATTTCAGCGATTACGCAATCGAGCTGCACGGTGTGCGATATGACGCACGGGAGATCGAAGCTTCGGTGCGTGAGTGCGTGGCCGCCGCCGGAAACGTCTGCGCCGTCCAGCCGGAGTACGGCGGGGAGCTGACGCTCATTCTGGAAACGGCCGGCGCCGGCGGACCGGAGCTGGCACGCCGGGTCATGGGCGCGGTGGTGGATCGGCACGGACTGGCCCCCGGCACCGTCTGCCTGGTGCCCGGTGGCGAGTTGGACGGATCGGGTCCGCCGGCCGGTACGAGCGATGGCACCGCTTCCTGGCGCCACGAGGTGCTGCGGCGGCTCCGGGCCGGCGAGCTCACCGTGGCCTACCGGCACGAGGCCGGGCCCGGCGGCGACCGATCCGCGTCGAGCGGCACCGGCGAGCCGCCGTCCGTCGCCGTGGCCGGCGGCGGACCGGGGTCGGAGACCGCCCCGACGCAGGCCGGTCCCGGCCTGACCGCCGAGGCGATGCGCACCGACGTGGCCCGCCTGTTGGGGGTCGAACCGACCGACATCGACCCGGACGTCGACCTGGTCGAGTTCGGCCTCGACTCGCTGCGCACGATGCAACTGGTGAACCAGTGGCGGCGCGCCGGCACCGAGCTGACCTTCGCGG
This sequence comes from Verrucosispora sp. WMMC514, assembly GCF_027497295.1. Classification (NCBI taxonomy): domain Bacteria; kingdom Bacillati; phylum Actinomycetota; class Actinomycetes; order Micromonosporales; family Micromonosporaceae; genus Micromonospora; species Verrucosispora sp. WMMC514. The sequence continues at coordinate 3,183,404 of NZ_CP114906.1, forward strand.
AGCTGGTCGAGAAGCCGGTACTGAACCGATGGTGGGAGCTGCTCGCGGCAGCCGGGCCGGCGACCGGGACCGGATCGGCCGAGCCAGCCGGCGGCGACCCGGTCGACGAGACCGAGCCGTTCCCGTTGACCCCGGTGCAGCACGCCTACTGGATCGGCCGCCGCGACGACCAGGTCCTCGGCGGGGTCGGCTGCCACTTCTACGTCGAGTTCGACGGCGGCGCAGCCGCCGGCACCGCGCCCGTCGACCCGGACCGGCTGGCGGAAGCCGTCCGCGCCCTGTTGCGCCGGCACGGCCTGCTGCGGGCCCGGTTCCTCGACGACGGCACCCAGCAGATCCAGCGCGAACCGGCCTGGCTCGGTCTGCTGGTGCACGACCTGCGTACCGCCGGTGCGGCCGAGGTCGACGCGGCGCTGGCCGCGGAACGGGACCAACTGGCGCACCGGCGCCTCGCGGTCGACCTGGGTGAGGTGTTCGACCTGCGCCTCAGCCTGCTGCCCGGCGGGCGCCACCGACTGCATCTGAACTTCGACCTGCTCGTCGCCGACGTCCTGAGCATCCAGCTCATCCTGGCCGACCTGACCCGTCTCTACCGGGCGGGCCCGCAGGCGGACCTGCCGCCGCTGCCGTACGGCTTCCCGACGTACCTGGCGCACCAGGAGAGCCGTCGCCGGCCGGCCCGTGAGCGGGACCGGGAGTACTGGCGCAAGCGCCTGCCCGACCTGCCGGACGGTCCGCAACTGCCGCTCGCCGTCGAGCCGGCGCTGGTCGAGACGACCCGGTTCCAGCGACGCGACCACCTGCTGGATCCGGCCGCGCGGGGGCGGCTGGAGCAGCTGGCCCGGCAGCACGGGGTCACCCTGCCGATGGTTCTCGCCACCGCCTACGCCGAGGTGCTCGGCGCCTGGAGCGCCGAGCAGCGGTTCCTGCTCAATCTGCCGCTCTTCGACCGGGAGGTCGTCGACCCCCACGTGGCGTGGATCGTCGCCGACTTCACCAACCTGCTCCCGATCGAGGTCGACCTGCGCGAACCCAGCTCGTTCCGGCAGCGGGTACGCGGACTGCAGGAACAGCTGCGAGCCGGGATCGGACACAGCTCGTACACCGGGGTCGAGGTGCTCCGGGATCTCGCGCGTACCCGGACCGACGACCGCATTCCGGCGCCGGTGGTCTTCACCAGCGCGATCGGCATGGGCGACCTGGTGGGCGAGGATGTGCAACGGACCTTCGGCCGGCTCGGCTGGATGCTGTCGCAGACCCCGCAGGCCTGGCTGGACCACCAGGTCACCGAGCGCGACGGTGGCCTTTACCTGGTGTGGGACGCGGTGGCGGAGCTCTTCCCGCCCGGCGTACTAGACGACATGTTCGCCGGCTACCTGCGGTTGCTGGACTGGCTGGCCCGCGACGAGTGGGACGGACCGGCCCCCGCGCTCCTGCCCGCGGCGCAGTCCGCCGTGCGCGACGCGGCGAACGCCACCGACGGGAGGGTGCCGGACCGCCCGCTGCACGCGGACTTCTTCGACCGGGCGGCGGCCGACCCGGGTCGGGCCGCGCTGATCGCGGCGGACCACGTGGTCAGCTACGGCGAGCTGGCCGACCGCGCGCTGCGGATCGCCGCTGCCCTGCGTGACCGGGGCATCGGTCGGGGCGACGTGGTGGGCGTGACCCTGCCGAAGAGCCCGGAGCAGATCGCGGCGGTGTTCGGGGTGCTGGCCACCGGGGCGGCGTACCTGCCGGCCGGACCGGAGCAACCGCCGGCCCGCCGGGCCCGGATGCTGCGGCGGGCGTCGGTACGGGTGGTGCTCACCGACGGCGACGTGGCCGGTTGGCCCGACGGGACCGAGCTGGTGCCGGTCGCGACGACGGCGACCCGGGAACCCCTCGCCGGCTGCCTCCCGGTGCCGGTGACCGACCCGGCGTACGTGATCTTCACGTCCGGCTCGACCGGCGAGCCCAAGGGGGTGGAGATCACCCACATCGCGGCTCGGAACACCGTCGACGATGTCAACGAGCGGTTCGGCGTGGACCGGAGTGACCGGGTGCTGGCCGTCTCGGCGCTCGACTTCGACCTGTCGGTGTACGACATCTTCGGACTGCTCTCGGTCGGCGGGGCGCTGGTGCTGGTGGCGGAGGACGAGCGGCGGGACGCGTACCGCTGGGTCGAGCTGTGCCGCACCCACCGGGTGACCGTCTGGAACACCGTCCCCGCGCTGCTGGACATGCTGCTGCTGGCCGCCGGCGACCCCGACCGGCCGGCCCGGACGTTGCCGGAGCTGCGCCTGGTGCTGGTCTCGGGCGACTGGGTCGGTCTCGACCTGCCGGGACGCACCGTCACCGCCACCGGTGACTGCCGGTTCGTCGCCCTCGGCGGCGCCACCGAGGCGGCGATCTGGTCGAACCACGTCGAGGTGACCGAGGTGCCCGCCCACTGGCCGAGCATTCCCTACGGCCGCCCGCTGAGGAACCAGCGGTACCGGGTCGTCGACGCGCAGGGCCGGGACCGGCCCGACTGGGTCCCCGGCGAGCTGTGGATCGGCGGCCTGGGGGTCGCCACCGGCTACCGGGGGGACCCGGAGGCGACCGGGCGCTCCTTCGTGACCGTTGCCGGCACCCGCTGGTACCGCACCGGTGACCTGGGCCGGTACTGGCCCGACGGCACGCTCGAGTTCCTCGGCCGGACCGACCACCAGGTGAAGATCCGCGGCCACCGGATCGAGCTGGGCGAGGTCGAGGCCGCGCTGCTGGCCCATCCGGCGGTGGCCGCCGCCGTGGTGCTCGCGGTCGGCCAGCCGACCCGCCTGGCCGCGACCATCGTTCCGCGTCCGGAGGCGGCGGTGGACGATGCCGAGGAGGGTTGGCCGTCCGCGAGCGAGGAGGGGCTGTTCGCCTTCCTCCGGGAGCGGCTTCCCGCCCACTCGGTCCCGGCCAGCGTCACCAGCGTCACCGAACTGCCGTTGACCAGCAACGGAAAGGTGGACCGTCGGGCTCTCGCGGCCCGGGTCGAGGACGTCACCGCACCGGTGCCGGTGGAGCCGCCCCGGGGCGGAATCGAGGAGACGGTAGCCAGGATCTGGGCGGAACTGCTCGACACGCCCGCCGTGAGCCGGTGGGACAACTTCTTCTCGCTCGGCGGGGACAGCCTGCTCGCCACCCGGATGATCTCCAAGCTGCATGCCGCGGGCTTCGCCGGCGCCGAACTCGGCCGGCTCTTCCGCACCGCGGAGCTGGCCAGCTTCGCCGCCGACCTCCGGCACGGCGGCCCGCAGCGGCCGACGCCGACGTTGCGGTCCGATCCGGAGCACCGGCACGACCCGTTCCCCCCGACCGACGTGCAGCGGGCCTACTGGATCGGCCGTACGGACACCTTCGCCCTGGGTGGTGTCGGCTGCCACTTCTACACCGAGTACGACGGCGCCGGGATCGACCTGGACCGGCTCACCGACGCCTGGAACCGGGTCATCGAGCGGCACGAGATGCTCCGGGCGGTCTTCCTGCCCAGCGGCGAGCAACGGATCCTCCCCAGCGTGCCGAGGTTCGAGATCCCGGTCGTCGAGGTCGGGCCCGGCGACGCCGAGGAGGTGCTCGCGCGGCAGCGGGACGCGATGTCGCACCAGGTCCTCGACGCCGGCCGCTGGCCGCTGTTCGATGTCCGGGCGGTGCGCTACGGCGACCGGACCCGGCTCGCGGTGAGCATCGACAGCATCCTCATCGACGCGCTCAGCGCGATGATCCTGATGCGTGAGGTGGACACCTTCTACCGCCGGCCCGACGCCGAGCTGCCGCCGGTCGGCGTCTCGTTCCGCGACTACGTGCTCACCGCCGGGCCGGACGAGACCAGCCGGACCGAGTCCGAGTCGTACTGGTCGGGCCGGGTCGACGACCTGCCCGAGGGGCCGGCCCTGCCGCTGGCCCGGGACCCCGCCACCGTCCAGCGCCCCCGCTTCCTGCGGCGGGAGCAGCAGCTTCCACAGTCGCGGTGGCGCCGGCTGCGGGAGCTGGCGCAGCGGTACGGGCTGACCGGCTCGACCCTGCTGGCCACCGCCTTCGCCGAGGTGCTCGGCGCCTGGAGCGCCCGGGGCGACCTCACCGTCAACGTGACCCTCTTCGACCGTCGGGACGTGCACCCGGACATCGATGCCGTGCTCGGTGACTTCACCTCGTTGCTGCTCGTGGGCTACCAGCCCGAACCGGGCGAGAGCTGGCTCGACGCCGCCCGCCGGATGCAGCGGAGGATGGGCGAGGACCTGGCGCACAGCGACGTCTCGGCGGTGTGGGTGATGCGGGAGCTGGCCCGGCGCCGGGGCAACCTCGACGTCAGCATGCCGGTGGTCTTCACCAGCACGCTCGGGGTCACCGACGACGTCGTCGTCGAGCCCTCGTTCGCCGAACGGGTCTGGGGGATCTCGCAGACCCCGCAGGTCTGGCTGGACCACCAGGTGGTGGAGCGGGCCGGTGGCCTGCTGCTGGTCTGGGACGCCGTCGAGGAGCTGTTCCCCGCGGGCGTGCTGGACGCGATGTTCTCGGCCTACATGCGCCTGTTGGAGTGGCTCGCCGAGGGCCGCTGGGAGGTGCCGGTGCCGGCGCTGATCCCGCCCGAGCAGCGGATCGTGCGGGCCGACGTGAACGCGACGGCTGGACCGGTACCCGACGGCTTGCTGCACAGCGCGTTCTTCCGGCGGGCCGCCGAGGCCCCGGAGCGGGTCGCGCTGCTCAGCGCGGGCGGTGAGCTTTCCTACGGCGAACTGGCCGGACAGGCGCTCCGGGTGGCCGGTGCGCTGGTCGGGCACGGTGTCCGCCCTGGTGACCCGGTCGGGATCACGCTGCCCAAAGGGCCGGAGCAGGTGGTCGCGGTCCTCGGCGTACTGGCCGCCGGGGCGGTGTACGTGCCGTGCGGGGTGGAGCAGCCACCGCTGCGCCGGGATCGGATCTTCGCCGACGCCGGGGTGCGCCTGGTCCTCACCGACACCGCCGCCCGGGACTGGCCGGAGACCGTGCGGGCGCTGCCGCTCACCGATGCGGTCGGGGCCACCGCGACGGCCGGTCCGGTGCCGCTGGACCCGGGCTCCCCGGCGTACGTGATCTTCACCTCCGGCTCGACCGGCCAGCCGAAGGGCGTGGAACTCACCCACCGCGCGGCCGGGAACACCGTCGACGATGTCAACGAGCGGTTCGGGGTGCGGGAGACGGATCGGGTCCTCGCCGTCTCGGCGCTCGACTTCGACCTGTCGGTGTACGACATCTTCGGACCGCTCGCCGCCGGTGGTGCCGTGGTGCTCCCCGCCGAACGGGAGCGGCGGGAACCCCGGGCCTGGCTGCGACTGTGCCGCGAGCACCGGGTGACGCTGTGGAACAGCGTCCCGGCGCTGCTGGACATGCTGCTGGTGGCGCTCTCCGGCGACGCACCGGCCCCGCCACCGGGGCTGCGGCTGGTGCTGGTCTCCGGCGACTGGGTGGGGGTCGACCTGCCGGGCCGGGTGGCGGCGGCGTTCGACGGCTGCCGGTTCGTGGCGCTCGGCGGTGCCACCGAGGCCGCCATCTGGTCCAACGCCATCGAGGTGACCGAGGTGCCGCAGACGTGGACCGCCGTCCCGTACGGCCTGCCGCTGCGCAACCAGCGGTACCGGGTGGTCGACGACCGGGGCCGGGACTGCCCCGACTGGGTCCCGGGTGAGCTGTGGATCGGGGGCACCGGAGTGGCCACCGGGTACCGCAACGACCCGGAACGCACCCGGGAACGTTTCGTCGACTACGCCGGGGAGCGCTGGTACCGCACCGGGGATCTGGGCCGCTACTGGCCCGACGGCACGCTCGAGTTCCTCGGTCGAACCGACCACCAGGTGAAGGTTCGTGGGCACCGGATCGAGCTGGGTGAGGTGACCTCGGCGCTGGCCGCCTACCCCGCGCTGAGCGCGGCCGCCGCCGTCGCGGTCGGCCGGCCGCCCCGACTGGTCGCCTTCGGCGTACCCGAGGCCGGTCGGGGCGACGAGGACCTCGCCGGACTTGAGGAGTTCGTCGCCGCTCGGCTGCCGAGCTACGCGGTGCCGGGCGTCTGCCTCCTGCTGGACGAGCTGCCGCTGACGGCCAACGGCAAGGTCGACCGGTCCGCTCTGGAGAGGCTGGCCGAGGAGGACGGTGCACCGGTCGAGCCCGGCGAGCCGCCCCGGGGCCAGGTCGAGGAGGCGGTCGCGGCGATCTGGGCCCGCCTGCTGGACCTGCCCGGCGTGGGCCGGGAGGAGAACTTCATCGCCCTCGGCGGCGACAGTCAACTCGCCGCCCGGCTCGCCGCGGCGCTGCGCGATCGGTTCGGGGTGGACATCTCGTTGCGGCAGCTCTTCGCCGCTCCCACCGTCGCCGGGACGGCACGGCTGATCGATGGTTTTGAGGAAGGCGCGCTATGACCCGCTCGACGACCACACCGACGCCCGCCGAGCTGATCGCCGACCTGCGCGATCTCGGCATGCAGCTCTGGGCGGACGACGGACAGCTCCGCTTCCGGGCGCCCAGAGGGGTACTCACCCCGGAGCGTCGGGAACAGCTCACCGCCAACCGGGAGGCTGTCCTGGCGTGCCTGGACGCGGAGACCGCCACCGTGACCCCCGATCCGGAGCACCAGCACGATCCGTTCCCGCTCACCGACGTGCAGTTGGCGTACCTGCTCGGCCGGCGGGACGCGTTCGACTACGGCGACGTGCCCTGCCAGGTCTACGCCGAGATGGAGTACCAGTCGCTCGACCCGGCGCGGCTGGAGGAGGCGTGGAACCTGTTGGTACGCCGCCACGGCATGCTGCGCGCCGGCTTCGACCTCGACGGGTACCAGCAGGTACGGCCGGAGGTGCCCCGGTACCGGATCGCGGTGACCGACCTGCGGGGTGCCGCAGCCGGTGAGGTGAGTTCCGCGCTGCGCGCCACCCGGGACGAGTTGGACCACCGGGCGTACGACCCGCGCCAGTGGCCGCTGTTCGAGCTGCGACTGACCCGTACCGACGATCGAACCATCCTGCACGTGTCGGTGGACTTCCTGATCGCCGACTACCTGAGCATCCAGGTGCTCCTCGACGAGCTGCACCAGGCGTACGACGGGGTGGAGCTGCCGGAGCTGGAGATCACCTTCCGGGACTACCTGCTCGCCGAGCGCGGCAGCCGGGAGGGGAGCCGGTACGAGCGGGACCGGGCCTACTGGCTGGACCGCCTGCCTGAGCTACCGGGGGCGCCGGAGCTGCCGGTCCGGCAGCGCGGCGACGCCGATCCTGCCGGCCGGCCGGATCAGCGGACACCGGGCCGGTTCCGTCGGCTGTCGACCACCGTTGCCGCGCAGCGCTGGACGGCACTGCAGCGGGCGGCCCGGGAGCAGCGGCTGACCCCCTCGACCGTGGTGCTCGCGGCGGTCGCCGAGGTGATCGGCCGGTGGAGCAGCAACCCCCGGTTCTGTCTCAACCTGACCCTGCTCAACCGGGAGCCGGTGCATCCGCAGATCGGGCGGCTGGTCGGTGACTTCACCACGGTCAGCCTCCTGGCGGTGGAGACCGCGCCGGAGCACGGCTTCGCCGAGCGGGCCCGCGCGGTACAGGACCGGCTCTGGGCAGACATGGACCATCGTCAGTTCAGTGGCGTGTCGGTGATGCGGGAACTGGCCCGCGAACGCGGCCGGTCGGCGGCGCTGATGCCGGTCGTCTTCACCAGTACCCTCGGCCTCGGCGAGGAGTCCGAATCGGAACCCGCGGCCGGGTTGAGCGGCCGGGTCGGCTACGGCCGCAGCCAGACCCCCCAGGTCTGGATCGACGCCCAGGCCCTGGTCGAGCGGGGTGCCCTGACCGTCCGGTGGGACGTCCGCGAGGGGATCTTCCCCGATGGCGTGGTCGACGACATGTTCGGCGAGCTTTCCGCGTTGCTGCACCGGCTCGCCACCGAACCGGAGGCCTGGCAGCTGCCGTCCCCGGTCGACCTGCCGTCCACGCAGCACCGGTCCAGGGCCGCCGCCAACGACACCGCCGGGCCACTGCCCGAGGGGCTGCTGACCGACGACGTGGTCGCGGCGGCCCGGCGGTACCCGGACCGGGTCGCGGTGGCCGGACCCGGCGGCGGCATGACCTACCGGGAGCTGCTCGGTCGGGCCTCGGGAGTGGCCGCCGCGCTCCGGTCCGACGGCTGTCAGCCGGGGGAGATCGTGGCCCTGGCGATGGAGAAGGGCTGGGAGCAGGTGGTGGGGGTGCTCGGCGTGCTGCTCGCCGGCGGCGCCTACCTGCCCCTGGACGCCGCCCAACCGCCGGCCCGGCGGGACCGGATCCTCGCCGACGCCGGGGTCCGGCGGGTGCTGGGCCAGTCCTGGTCGCCGACGCCGCCACCGCCGGGCACGCTCTTCGTCGACTCTGTCGACCCCGGCCCGGCTGACGTCCCGAATCCCGGCCGCCACCCGGACGACCTGGCCTACGTGATCTACACCTCGGGCTCCACCGGTACGCCGAAGGGCGTGATGATCTCGCACCGGGCGGCGTTGAACACCGTCCACGATGTCAACCGCCGCTTCGCCGTCACCGCCGACGACCGGGTGCTCGCCCTCGCGGGGCTCGGCTTCGACCTCTCGGTGTACGACCTCTTCGGACTTCTCGGCCTCGGCGGACAACTGGTGCTGCCGGCGGCCGACCGCCGGGGCGACCCGGCGCAGTGGGCGGAGCTGCTCGCCGAACACCGGGTCACCGTCTGGAACTCGGTACCCGCGCAGCTGCAGCTACTCGCTGACTACCTGGCGGTGGAGCCCCGGGCGGACCTCGACGCGTTGCGGCTCGCCCTGCTCAGCGGGGACTGGATTCCGGTCGGCCTCCCCGACCGGACCCGGGAGCTGCTGCCCGGACTGCGCCTGGTCAGCCTCGGTGGTGCGACCGAGGCGGCGATCTGGTCGATCTTCCACCCGATCGGCGAGGTGGACCCGGGCTGGCGGAGTATCCCGTACGGCCGGCCCCTGACCAACCAGAGCTTCCACGTCCTGGACCGTTGGCAGCGTCCCAGCCCGGATCACGTCCCGGGCGAGCTGCACATCGGCGGGGCGGGCCTGGCCCTGGGCTACCTCGGCGACCCGGAGCGGACCGACGAGCGGTTCGTCGACCATCCGCGGCACGGCCGGCTCTACCGCACGGGAGACGTCGGGACCTACCACCCCGACGGGACGCTGGAGTTCCTCGGTCGACAGGATCGCCAGGTCAAGATCAGGGGGCATCGGATCGAGCTGGCCGAGGTCGAGGCGGCGCTGGCCACCGCCGAGGGGGTCGCGGCGGCGCATGTGCTGGTGGACGGGGCGGAGGCGATGCGTCGACGGCTCGTCGCCTTCGTGCAGACCGCGGCCGGAGTCGCGGACCGTGCGGACGACGAGCGGCACCGGCTGCTCGCCGCCGCGGCCACCGCCGGCGAGGCGACCACCGACGACGTCGACGCGGCCGAGCTGGCCGAGTTCATGCGCCGGCTGGACCGGGCCGGTCTGCTCGGGATGCTGCGTGCGCTCGCGGAGCGGGGCCTCTTCCGGTCGCCGGCGGAGACCCACGACACGGCGGAGATCCTCGACCGGACCGGGACCGCTCCCCGGCACCACCGGCTGGTCCGGCGCTGGCTCAACGCCCTGGTCCGGGCCGGGTTGCTGACCGAACGCGACGGCCGGTACGCCGCCTGCCGCCGGATCGGCGCGGACGATCTGCGGGACGCCTGGGCGGCTGTGGACGAGTTGCAGCGGGAGGACCAGTATCCGGCGAAGCTGATCGACTACTTCCGGACCAGCACCGAGTCGCTGCCGCGGCTGCTGCGCGACGAACTGGACCCGCTGCCGCTGCTCTTCCCCGAGGGCCGCCTCGACATCTCCTACGCCGCCTACCGCGACAACGTGATCAGTCGGTACGTCAACCACGCGGTGGTGGGCCTGCTGCGCGAGCTGGCCGAGAGCCGGCCGGAGACGCTGCGGGTGCTGGAGGTCGGCGCGGGTGTGGGCGGCACCAGCACGGTGCTGATCCCGGCTCTCGCCGACGCCGATGTGGACTACCTCTTCACCGACGTGTCCCAGTTCTTCCTCACCGAGGCGCAGCAGCGCTTCGGTGACCGGGCGTCGTACGGGCTGCTGGACATCAACACCGATCCGAGGGCCCAGGGTTACCTGCCGAACAGCTTCGACGTCGTGCTCTGCGCCAACGTGCTGCACAACTCCCGGGACGCGGCGCTGGTGCTGGGCCGGCTCCGTGAGCTGCTCGCTGCCGGTGGATGGCTGGTCTTCATCGAGACCACCCGGGAGAACGTGCAGATCATGACGTCGATGGAGTTCATGATGCCGGAGAAGGATCCGGCCAAGTGGGACTACGACGACCTGCGGCGCGGCCGGGACCAGACCTTCCTGGACGTGGCACAGTGGCGGGGACTGCTCACCGGGGCCGGCGCGGACCTACTGCTCGACCTGCCCGGTGCCGGCGACGTGACCGAACCGCTCGGCCAGCACGTCTTCGCCGCCCGGTTCAAGGCGGACCGGGCGGACGTCCGCCCGGCCGACCTGCTGCGCCACTGCGCCGAGCGGGTACCCGAATACATGCTCCCCGCGCAGGTGCAGGTCGTCGACGCGCTGCCGCTGACCGGCAACGGCAAGGTCGACCCGGCGGCGCTGGCCAGCTGGGTGGTCCGGGACGGCACCGCCGCCCAGCCGGCGGACGCCGCCCCGTCCGACGAGTTGGAGCAGCGGATCGCGGCGGTCTGGGCGGACCTGCTCCAGGTGCCCCGGGTCGGCCGGGACCAGGACTTCTATCAGCTGGGCGGCGACTCCCTGCTGACCGCGCGGCTGGCCGGCCGGCTCCGCGAGGAGGTGCCCGAGGCGGGCGAGGTTCCCTACGACACCCTGCTCCGGGTGGTCCTCAACCGACCCACGGTGGCCGCCCTCGCCGAGTACCTGCGGGACAGACGACACCCGGTCGACGATCCGGGCGCTCCGGCGCAGCGGCGTTCTCCACTGCTGCCGCTGGTCGACACGCCAGGTGACGCGGTGCGGGTGCTGGTGCACGACGGGGTCGGGACGCTGGCCGCGTACCGGAGCCTGGTGCCCCTGCTGGGCGGTTCTGGACCGGTGGTCGGATTGGCGGTGACCGGCGACGACCCGTACCAGAGCGAGGATCCGGTCGGGCTGGTCGAGCGCCGGGCCGGCGACTACACCCGCAGACTGCTGGAGACCGGCGCGTCCCGCTTCCACGTCGTCGGCTACTGCATGGGCGGCCTGCTCGCCCTGGAGGTCGCCCGGCAGCTCACCGAGTCCGGTGCCACGGTAGCCAGTCTCACCATCATCAGCAGCTACAGCCTGCCGCACACCATCGAGGACGAGCTGGTGCTGGAGTACGTCTTCGCCCGGCTGCTCGACCTGGACACCGAGGCGCTGGGCTACCCGGATGACGAGGCGACCGCCCGTGCCTTCCAGGAGGTCCTGGCGCGTACCCCCGGCCGGGTCCCGACCGGGGCGCTGGACGGGCTGACCGGTGACCCGGTCCTGACCGGGGCCGCGGCGAAGTTCGCGGCGCTGCGGCAGACGCCGCAGCCGGGCCGACTGGCCGCCGTGGAGCGGCTGTTGGCCGGTCGGTCCGAGGCGGCGAGCGTCCCGGTGGAACTGGGCGGTCTCTACGACCTCTACCGGCACAGCATGAGCGCGGTGACCCGACACGAGGCCACGCCGTACGCCGGGGACATCACGTTCCTGCGGGAGCGGGAGGACACCGGGTTCCTGCCCTGGCTGCGGCGGGACATGACCGACTACTGGCGGGACGTCTGTCTGGGCGATCTCTCCGTGGTGGATGTCCCCGGCGACCACTTCTCCTGCCTGCGCCCACCGCACGTCGAGCGGGTCGCCGACGTGTTGGCCGAGGTACACCGGGAGGCGCGGTGACGAGCCCGGTGGTCGGGGTGCTCGGCTGTTACGGCGCGGTCGGGTCGGCGGTGGTCGAGCTGCTGGCGGCGGCGGATGTCCGGCTGCGCCTCGGCGGCCGGCGGCCCGGGCCGCTGACCGAGGTCGCCCGGGAAACCGGCGTACCCCGGGAGGCTACCGCCATAGTGGACGCCGCCGACCGGTACCGCCTCGCCGAGTTCGCGGCCGGCTGCGCGGTCGTCGTCGACTGCACCGCCCCGGCGTACCGCGCCGAGGCCGGTGTGGTGCGGGCGGCGGTGGCCGCCGGGGCCGACTACGTCGGTGCGGCCGGCGAACACCGGTACCCCGGCCTGCCCACCGGCCGCCGCGTCGTGGTCGGCGCGGGGATGACACCGGGGTTGACCTTCGTGCTGCCCCGGGCGCTGGCCGCCGCGGGATTCGACCGGCTCGACCGGCTGACCGCCTACACCGGCGGGCGCGACCGGTTCACTCCCGGCGCCGCGCGGGACTACGTGGCCGGGATGGTCGGAGGTGCCGGTCGGTCGCTGGCCGCGTGGCGGGGCGGTCGCCGGGTGCCGGGTGCGCTGACCCCGCTGGACCGGGTCGAGCTGCCGTACTTCCCGGGCCGGGTCACCGCGCATCCGTTCCTCAGTACCGAGGCCGAGCGGCTGGCGGCCACGCTCGGGCTCGCCGAGGTGAGCTGGTACCACGTCTTCGACGGGGAGCAGGCGCTGCGGGCACTGAGCACCGCGGACCCCGCAGACATCGACCCGGCCGCGGACCGACTGGTGCGGGCGGCCGAGTTGGAGACCTTCGGCAGGTCGACGTACCAGCTCATCGTCCTGCAACTCGACGGGGCCGCGCAGGGTCGTCCGGTGACCCGGACGCTGGCGCTGCGGGCGGCGGACAGCTACCGGTTGACCGCGGAGGCGGCGGTCCTCGCCGTCCGGGCGGTCCTGGCCGGTGAGGTGCCGCCCGGTTCGCACCACGCGGGCGAGGTGCTCGATCCGGCCCGGGTGATGGAGCGGCTGGCGGCCGCGCCGAGCGTACGTCAGCTGGAGGTTGTCGACCGGCCGGCGGCGGTCGAGGAGGGTGCGCTGTGACCGGGAACGTGGTGGTCTGCGGAACCGGCTTCGGCCGGGTCTACCTGCGGGCCCTGGAACGTGCCGAGCCGTCGCTGCGGTTGGCCGGTGTGCTGGCCCGTGGCAGCGCCCGCTCGGTGGCCTGCGCCGAGCGGTCCGGGGTGCCGCTCTACACCGATCCGGACGATCTCCCCCCGGAGGTCGACCTCGCGGTGGTCGCGGTCTACGCCGGGGTGAACGGCGGTGCCGGCACCGAACTCGCGCAGCGGCTGATGGGGCGCGGCATCCATGTTCTCCAGGAGGGGCCGGTGCATCAGGACGAGCTGACCGGCGCGCTGCGTACCGCCCGCCGGGCCGGGGTGATGTACCAGGTCAGCACCCACTACGTGGAGGTGGAGCCGGTCCGGCGGTTCATCGCCGTGACCCGGGCGCTCGCCGCCAAGCAGCCGCTGCTTCATCTCGACGCGACCTGTGGGCTCCAGGTCTTCTATCACCTGTTCGACATCCTGCGGCTGGCGCTGGGCGGGCTTCGTCCGTGGTCGTTCGAGGAGCCGGTGCCGTCAGCCGGCGGGTTCGCCACCCTGGTCGGTGAGGTGCACGGGGTGCCGGTGACCCTGCGGGTGCAGAACCAGCTGCACCTGAGGGACCCGGACAACCACGCCCACCTGCTGCACCGGATCAGTGTCGGCGCGTCGGGCGGGAACCTGACCCTGGTGAACACCCACGGCCCGCTCATCTGGAGCCCACGTCCGCACTTTCCGGAGCAGGGACAGGCCGGCAGTCGGCTGGACGAGAGTCCGGGTGAGCACCTGGACTACCCCAGTGCCAGCCCGCTCGGACCGGCCGAGGCGCCCAGCTACCGGAGCATCGTGGGGGAGCTGTGGCCGGCGGCGGCCGGCCGGGCGTTGGCCGGGTTGCACCGCGCGGCCCGGGACGGTGCCGACCCGCTCCCGATCGGGCAGCCCCAACTCGCCGTCGCGGGAGCCTGGCGGGACGCGAGCCGCCGTCTCGGCCCGCCGGAGTCGCTCGACGGGCCCGCGCCCCGACCGCTGTCCGCGAAGGAGGTCGAAGTCCCGTGATGATCACAAGTGGTCAGCGCTGGTTGCGCCGGCTCACCACTGCGGACGCGCCGGGCGGGCGGCCGCGGGTACGACTGGTGGCGCTTCCCCATGCCGGCGGGGCCGCGAGCTTTTACCATAGGTGGGCACGGCTGCTGCCGAGGGATGTGGAGCTGATGGCGGTCCAGTACCCGGGCCGGCAGGACCGCGCCGACGAGCCGTGCGCGGTGACCATGCCGGAACTGGCCGACCCGATCGCGGCTGCCCTGACGTCGATGGCCGGGCCGACGATGGCCGTCTTCGGACACAGCATGGGGGCGGCGGTCGCCGTCGAGGTCACCCGACGGCTGGAGGAGCGAACCGGGCGTCCCCTGCTGCGGCTCTTCGTCTCCGGCCGCCCCGCTCCGCATCGGCAGCATCCCACCGCCGTCCACTCCGGTGGCGACGACGCGCTCCTGGCGGACCTGCGCCGGCTCGGGGGGACCGACGAGTCCCTGCTCGCCCAGCCGGGGCTGCGGGAGATGGTGTTGCCGAGCCTGCGCGCCGACTACCGGTTGATCGAGCGGTACCGGCCCGCCACGGCGGCACCGCTGCGGACCCCGATCACCGCGCTCTGCGGCGACCGTGATCCGGAGGTGAGCCCCGAGGAGGCGGCCGCCTGGCGGGAGCAGACCAGTGGCGACTTCCGCGCCCAGGTGCTCGACGGTGACCACTTCTACGTCACCGAACGGCCGGTCGCGGCGGTCCGGGCGGTCCTGGCGGACGTGCGACCACGTTTTCCGTTGGCGACGGCGTGGCCGTCGACGCCGTGATCAACTTAGATCAAAACGGCTCTTTGGGTTTCGCCGGCTACATTCGGTGAAATAGATGAGGAAACACTATCGAAAGGATAAATCATGACAACGATCACGCAGGATCTGGAGAAGGAACTCTTCGCCCTGGAGCAGGAGGGGTGGCGGGCCATCTCGTCGGCCAACGGCGACTTCTACCGCCAACTGGTCACCGCGCAGACCCTCGTGGTGGAGCACGACGGGATCTCCACCGGTGACGACCTGGTCGCCGAGATCGACGGGAACACCTCGCCGTTCACCGGCTTCACCCTCGACGAGCAGCGGATCGTGCCGGTCAGTGACGACACCGCCGTGATCACCTATCGGGCGATCGCCGAGGTGAGCGGCCGAGGCACCTTCCGGCTCTACATGTCCAGCCTCTGGCAGCGCCAGGCGGACGGCTGGAAGCTGCTGTTCCACCAGCAGACGCCGATGTCCAACCAGGAGAGCTGAGACCAACGACGGTGCCGGCCCTCGCGCTGGCCGGCGGCCCCGGAGAGGACGAAGCGGTGACACAACCCGGCATCGAGGTCGAACACCTCCGCAAGGAGTTCGGCGACAAGGTCGCCGTGGCGGACATCTCCTTCACGGTGCCCGGCGGAACCCTGCTCGGCCTGCTCGGCTCGAACGGAGCCGGCAAGACCACGGTCATCAACTGCCTCACCACACTCGTCGAGCCGGACGGCGGCCGGGCGGCCGTCGCCGGCCACGACGTGGTGGCAGAGCCCCGGCAGGTCCGCGAGTCGATCGCCCTGACCGGCCAGTTCGCCGCCCTCGACGAGGTGCTGACCGGACGGGAGAACCTCGTCCTGTTCGGTCGCCTGCTCCGGCTCGGCCGAACCCGGGCCCGCCAGCGCGCCGAGGAACTCCTCGACCGGTTCCGCCTCACCGAGGCGGCCGACAAGCCGGTCAAGAGCTACTCGGGAGGGATGCGCCGTCGCCTGGACCTGGCCGCCAGCCTGGTGGTCGAGCGGCCGGTGCTCTTCCTCGACGAGCCCACCACCGGGCTCGACCCGCGCAGCCGGGAGGAGATGTGGCAGCTCATCCGCCAGCTCCGTGACGGCGGCAGCACCGTCCTGCTGACCTCTCAGTACCTCGAAGAGATCGACCGCCTGGCCGATCGGGTCGTGGTGCTCGACGACGGGAAGGTGATCGCCGAGGGGACCACCGACGAACTCAAGGAGCGGGTCGGCGGCCAGGTGTGCGAGATCGAGGTGCCGGTTCCTGAGAAGGAGGCTGCCGCCGCCGCACTCCGTTCCGGCCTGGGCGAGGTCGCCGAGCGCGACGGCGCGCTCGTCGTGCCGGCGCCTCGTGCCCGGACGCTCGCCGACGTGGTCCGGCTGCTGGAGGAGGCGGGCATCGAGGCCGAGAACGTGGCCCTGCGCAAACCCACGATGGACGAGGTCTTCTTCGCCTTCACCTCGGACGGGACGCAGCGGCCGAGCGCGGAGAGGTCCGGGGTATGACGGCGGCGACCGGCACCGAGCACGGCATCGGAAACCTGGTCGCCCAGGGCTCCGCACTCGCCGGCCGGAACCTGCGGCAGCGGGCCAACGCCGAGATGCTCGTCGTGTTCGGCGTGTTCCCGGTGATCTTCGTCTTCGGGTTCCTGCTGCTCTTCGGCCGGCTCTTCGCCGAGCGTGGGCTGGACTACGCCCAGTTCCTGCCGCCGGCGATCGTCGCGCAGTGGATGTTCACGGTGGCGAACACGTCGGGTGCCGCCTCCGCCGCCGACCGGGCCTCGGGGATGCTCACCCGCTGCCTGTCGATGCCGGTCAACCGGGCGGCGGTGGTGGTCGGCCGGCTCGCCTCGGACGCGGTCTGGGCGGTGCTCGCGGTGGTGGTGATCAGTGCCACCGGGTACGTCGCGGGGTTCCGGTTCCAGGGTGGAGCCTTGGCCGTACTCGGCTTCGTGCTGCTCGCGGTGGCGTTCGCGTTGACCTTGACCGCGGCGACGACCGCGGTGGGCCTCTCCTCGACCGATCCGGAGGCGGTGGCGGCGACGCTGAACCTGCCGTACCTGGCCCTGATCATGCTCTCCACCGCGTTCGTGCCGGCCGACGCCTTCCCCGGTTGGCTGGAGCCGGTGATCAGGTACTCCCCGGTCTCGGTGGTCATCGAGGCCCTGCGGTCGCTCGCCTCGGCGACGCCGTCCTGGGGCCAGATCTGGCCGGCGGTCGCCTGGCTGGCGGGACTGCTGGTGATCTTCTCGTGGGCCGCCGCGCGTGCATTCAGGAGGGCTCGATGAGTGTCGGGTACGAAGCGTCGGTCCTGGCCGGTCGGAACCTGCGCCGGTTCCTGCGCAGCCCACGGCTGCTCGGTGACGCCATCACCTTTCCGCTGATCCTGCTGGTGTTGCTGCTGGTGATGTTCGGCGAGGTGGTCGGTGGGGCGACCGACGAGCCGTACATCGCGCGGCTGGCCCCGGGGATCGTGCTGTTCAGCGTCGCCTACAGCTGCGTGGGCACGGCCGTCGGTTTCCACGCCGACGTGCACGGCGGATTCCAGGGGCGGCTGCGGACCATGCCGATCGCTCGGATGTCCCCACTGCTCGGCCGGATGGCCGGCGACGTGGTCAAGTTCGTGCTGGTCACCGTGGTGACCGTCGCGGCGGGCTACCTCCTCGGGTTCCGGTTCGAGCAGGGCGTCGCGGCGGCGGTCGGCTTCCTGCTGGTGGTGCTGCTGTTCGCGCTGATCTTTCTCTGGTTGGCGCTGGTGGTGGCCCTGACCGCCCGCAGCGCGGAGGCGGCGGCGAGTGCCCTGAACGCGCCGGTCACCCTGCTCCTGCTGGTCTCCACCTGTCTGGTGCCGTTGTCGGCGTTCCCGGGGTGGGCCCAGCCGGTGATCCGGGCCAATCCGTTGAGCTGCGCGCACGCCGCGTTGGTCGGTCTCTCCTCGGGAGGGCCGGTCCTGGTGCCGGTGCTGCAGACCCTGGCCTGGGTGCTCGGCGCCACGCTGCTGCTGGGTCCGTTGGCGCTGCGGCTCAGCCGGCGATGACCGCCGACCGCGCCGAGCCACCCGTGTGGACGGGTGGCTCAGCGCCGGCGGTCTCACGAGCGGAGCAGCTCGATCAGCTCGTACCGCAGCTCGCCGTCCGGGTACTCGCCGACGGCACACCGGCGGGTCACCGGCCGCCAGCCGTGTTCGGCGGCGATTCGGCCGAGCATCGCCGGATCACCCAGGTCGGCGAAGCCGAGCAGGACCCGCCCGCCGGGTGCCAGATGCCGCCCGACGGTACCCAGAAACGCCGTGTGGGCCGCGTACCCCGGGTCGAAGAAGGCCCGGTCCAGCAGGTCGTCCGGCGATCCGCCGGGGGAGGTACCGACGAAGTTGGAGTTCCAGAAGATCAGGTCGAAGCGTTCGTCCTCGGTCAGCGGCTGGAACATGTCGCCGCACCGCGCGGTCACCCGGTCGGCGACGCCGTGTCGCTCGGCGTTGCGCCGGGTGTTCTCCACGGCCGCGGCACTGATGTCGAGCGCGGTGACCGCCGCGCAGCCGCGCTGCGCGGCGATGACGGAGAGATAGCCGGTACCGCAGCCCATCTCACAGAACGATCCGCCGATGGGATAGCTGAGCCATTCGGCGTACAGGGCGGCGGAGGGGGTCAGGTGTGGCGCGTAGACCCCGGGAAGGAGATCCCATTCCTGCCCCAGCAGTTCGAAGGTCTGGGGCTCGACGATGTCCTGATGCCGGTCCCGCAGGCGCAGGACCAGGTCTTGATTCCGGGAATCCAAGTATCTGCCCCCTTTCCGGTACCGGGAGCATAAACACAGGAGGACGGTACGGTGCGAGTCGAACGGCGAGTACCCAGGCAACAGGCGGACAATCCCCAGTGGATCGGAATCGACCCGCTGCGACGGTTCCAGGACTGGCGCGCGGATTGGGTTGCCCGATGTCCCGCCGACCCGGCAGCCGTGGTGCTGGCCACGGTCGGGCCGGACGGACGCCCCACCGCGCGGTACGTCGACCTGGCCCGGGTCGACACCGGCTTCGTCTTCTTCACCAGCTACCGCAGCCGCAAGGCGACCGATCTCGCCGTCCACCCGTACGCCGAACTCTGCTTCGGCTGGTTGGAGACGTCCCGGCAGGTCCGGGTCAACGGGCCGGTGGAGCGGCTGGACCCGCTGGCCAGCGACGAGTACTACAGCCGGCTGCCCCGACCGGTGCAGCTGCTGGCCTGGTCGACCGACCAACGGTCGGTGCTCGACGAGCCGTTGACCGACCGGATCGTGGCCACCGAGCGGCGCTTCGCGGGACAGGAGATACCTAGGCCTACGCAGTGGGGCGGGCTACGACTGCTACCGGAGCAGATCGAGTTCTGGCAGGGAGGCCCGGCCGGTGCCCCGGAACGGCTGCGGTACCGGCGCACCGGGGACGGCTGGGCCGGCGAACGGATCGCGCCGTGACCGGATCCCTCGTCGAGCCGGAGGCGTTGCAACAGCCGCAGTGGCCGGATCCGGCGGCGGTGGCAGGCGTCCGGGAGATCCTCGCCAGCCGGTCCGGCCTGGTCACCGAAGCCGAGTGCGAGCTCCTCGCCGGCCGGCTCGACCGGGCGGCCCGGGGCGAGGCGATGGTGTTGCAGGCCGGCGACTGCGCGGAGCGGTTCACCGAGGCCGCCCCGGAGCCGGTCGCCGCCCGGCTGACCCAGTTGACCAGTCTCGCCGCGCTGCTGCACCGAGGCTCCGGGTTGCCGGTGGTGGCGGTCGGGCGGATCGCCGGTCAGTACGCGAAACCGCGTTCGTCGGCGTGGGAGCGGCTGCCCGACGGTACGGTGCTGCCCGCGTACCGGGGGGATCTGGTCAACCGGCCGGAGGCGACCCGGGTGGCCCGTACCCCGGACCCGAACCGGATGCTGACCGGGTACGACTGCGCTGCCGTCGTGCTGCGCCAGCTCCGGCGACGGGCCGTGCCCGACCTGGAGTGGCCGGACCCGGCCGGTGCCGTGGGTCAGGTGCCCGCCCCGGTCTTCACCTCGCACGAAGCGCTGCTGCGCGACTACGAGACCGCGCTGGAGCGACCCGGAAGGGCCGGTCGGTACGCCTCCTCCGGGCATCTGCTGTGGATCGGCGACCGGACCCGGGCACCGCACGGCTGGCACGTGCGCTGGGCGGCGGAGCTGAGCAACCCGGTCGGTGTCAAGATCGGACCATCCATCACCGCCGGCGAGGCGGTCCGGCTGAGCCGGGTACTGAACCCGCAGGGTCGACCCGGCAAGGTGTCGTTCATCGTCCGGCTCGGCTCACAGCGGATCCGGCGCATCCTGCCCGAGGTGGTGCTGGCGGTCCGTCGGCACGGGGTACCGGTGGTGTGGCTGTGCGATCCGATGCACGGCAACACGTACCGGCTGCGCTCCGGCGGAAAGACCCGCCCGGTGGAGGCGATCCACGACGAGGTGACCGCCTTCGTCCGGATCCTCGCCGCCCACCGGCTGCACCCGGCCGGGCTGCACCTGGAGGTGACCCCGGAGGACGTGACCGAGTGCGTCGCCGCTCCGGTCGACACGCCGGTGTCACCGGCGCGGGTCGCGCAGCCCCGGTACACAAGCGCCTGCGACCCGCGGCTCAACCGGAAACAGGCGGACGAACTCGTGGCCCATTTCGCGGGCCTGACCCGACGGAGGTGAACCAGCGATGAGCAGACGACAGCAGGGCAGCGCGGACGTCAAGACGTTCGGCGGCTTCCCGGCCGAGGCGTTCCGCTTCTACCAGGACCTGGAGAAGCACAACACCCGCGACCACTGGCACCGGCACAAGGACACGTACGACTCGTGCGTTCGTGAGCCGATGGAGGCGCTCGCCGCCGAGCTCGGCGACAAGTACGGCGCGGTCAAGGTGTGGCGACCGCAGCGCGACGTCCGGTTCGCGAAGGACAAGTCGCCGTACAAGACGTACCAGGGGTTGACCGCCGGCTCGGCCGACAGCGTCGGTTACTACCTGCAGCTCGACGCCGAAGGGCTGCGACTGGGCGGCGGCTACCACGGCCTCTCCGCCGAACAGGTCGAGCGCTACCGCGAGGCGGTTGACGACGCCCGCTCCGGCGCCGCGCTGCAACGGATCGTCGACGACCTCACCGCCGACGACTGGGACCTGATCGGGGAACGGCTCAAGACCAGACCGCGCGGCTGTCCGGCCGATCATCCGCGGGTGGAGCTGCTGCGGTACCGGTCGCTGGCCGCCGACCGGGTGCACCGGGTGTCCGACGGGATCGACGGCGAGGCGGCGGTACGCCTCGTCCGGGACGGCTGGGACGCGCTCGGACCGCTTGTCGACTGGCTGGACCGGCACGTCTCCACGACCGGAGGGAGCTGAACATGCTGGCCGGGTGCGTACCCTGGCCGCCGGAATTGGCCCGGCGGTACACCGAGCGGGGCTACTGGCGGCCGGAGCCGCTCGGCACCCGGCTGCGGACCCTGGCCAGGGCCGACGCCGACCGGGTCGCACTTGTCGAGCCGGCCCGCCGGATGACCTACGGGGAGCTGGACCGGCGTGCCGACCGGTTGGCCGCGGGCCTGCGCCGGGCCGGCCTGTCCCCCGGGGACCGGGTCGTGGTCCAACTGCCCAACGTGATCGAGTTCGTGACGCTGTGCCATGCCCTGTTCCGGCTCGGCGCGCTGCCGGTCTTCGCGCTGCCCGCCCACCGGGAGAGCGAACTCGCCCACCTCTGCGCCATGAGTGACGCGACCGCGCTGGTGATTCCGGACAGCTACCTCGGCTTCGACCACCGCGAACTCGCCCGTCGGGTGGCCGGGCCGGAGCACGTCTTCGTCGTGGGTGAGCCGGCGGAGTTCGTGGCCCTCGACACGGTGGACGCCGAGCCCGAGCCGCTGCCCGCCCCCGACCCGGCGGACGTGGCGCTGTTCCTGCTCTCCGGCGGGACGACCGGACTGCCGAAGCTGATTCCCCGAACCCACCAGGACTACGGCTACAACGTTCGGATCAGCGCCGAGAACGCCGGCCTGACCGCCGCCGACAGCTATCTGGCGGTGCTGCCGGTAGGGCACAACTACGCGCTGGCCTGCCCGGGCGTGCTCGGTACCCTGCACGTCGGCGGCCGGGTGGTGCTCGCTCCGTCGCCGAGCGTCGAGGACGTCTTCCCCCTGATCGAACGGGAGCGGGTGACGGTGACCGGGCTGGTCCCGCCGCTGGCCCTGCTCTGGCTGGAGATGGCCGGGGTCGCGGGGTCGGATCTGTCCAGCCTGCGGCTGGTCCAGGTGGGCGGCGCGAAGTTCGGTGCCGACGCCGCCCGACGGTTCGGCCCGGCCCTCGGTTGCGCGGTGCAGCAGTCGTTCGGCATGGCCGAAGGGCTGCTCTGCCAGACCGCCCTGGACGACCCACCGGAGACCGTGGCCACCACCCAGGGCCGGCCGCTCTCTCCCGACGACGAGATCCGGGTCGTCGACGCCAGCGGTGCCGTGGTGCCCGACGGCGAGGTGGGGGAGCTGCTCACCCGTGGGCCGTACACCCCGCGCGGCTACTACCAGGCGGAGGAACACAACGCCACCGCCTTCACCGCCGACGGGTTCTTCCGCACCGGCGACCTGGTCCGGCTGCTGCCCAGCGGGCACCTGGTGGTGGAGGGCCGGGTGAAGGACCAGATCAACCGGGGTGGCGACAAGGTGGCCGCGGACGAGGTGGAGGACCATCTGCTGGCTCATCCGGCCGTACGGGAGTGCGCCGTGGTCGCCATGCCGGACCCGCTGATCGGCGAACGGACCTGCGCATTCGTGGTGCCCGGACCGCGTGGTGCGGCGCCACGGCTGGCCGAGATGGTGGCGTTCCTGCGGGACCGAGGGCTTGCGGCGTACAAGCTGCCGGACCGGTTGGAGCTGGTCGAGTCGTTTCCGCGTACCGCGGTGGGCAAGGTGGACAAACGGCGGCTGCGGGAGCGGATCCGCGAACTCACCGGCGCGCAGCCCGGCTCCACCAGCGCGGAGGGTGGCCGATGATCGTGGTAGGCGCCGGTCCGACCGGCCTCACGGCCGCCCTGGCGCTGCGGGCGGCGGGTCTGCCGGCCACGGTGCTGGAAGCGGAGCCGGCGGACCGTGCCCGCCCGGGCAGCCGGGCCCTGTTCGTACACAATCGGACGTTGCGGCTGCTCGCCGGGCTCAACCCGGACCTCGCCGAGGAGATCGCCCAGCGGGCCGTGGTCTGGCCGACCCGCGAGACGTACTACCGGGGGCGGTTGGTCTACTCCCGTAGCTATCCGCCGCACTCCGGCGGGCTGCCCCCGTTCGCCAGTCTGCGTCAGGTGGAGACGGAACGCCTGCTCCTGGCAGCCTGCGAGCGAGCCGGGGTCCAGTTCGAGTGGGGCACCGGGGTGACCACGGTCTCGACCGGGCCGCAGGCGGTCACGCTGGAAACCGGGGACGGTCGGCGGTGGAGCAGCGGGTACGTCGTCGCCGCCGACGGTGCCCGCTCGGCGGTCCGCCGCTCGCTCGGCGTGCGGCTGCACGGCCCCCGACCGCGCGGCTTCCACGTCGTCGTCGACCTGGCCGAAGATCCGAATCGGCCAATGCCGCCGCGCCGGATCTTCCGCTACGAACATCCGGCCCTCGACGGTCGTACCGTGCTTCAGGTGCCCTTCGCCGGCGGCTGGCAGATCGACCTCCAGTGCCGCGACACCGATGCCCCGGAGACCTTCGACAGCGTCGAGGCGGCGCGGCGCTGGCTGCCCGCCGTGGTGCCGAAGCGATATCGGGACCGGATCCTGTGGGTCGCCCGGTACCACTTCCACCAGGTGGTGGCCGACCGGCTCACCGACGAGCACCATCGGGTGCTGCTCGCGGGGGAGGCGGCGCACCTGTTCCCACCCTTCGGCGCCCGGGGGATGAACAGCGGGATAGCCGACGCCGTCGCCGCGGCCGAGGCGATCGCGGCGGCGGACGCCGATCCGACGGCGGTGCCCAGGTACGCCGCGCGGCGGCACGCGGCGGCCCGCTACAACCGGGACGCGGCTGGGGCCGCGCTGCGTCACCTGCGGCCGGGGCGGGCGATGCGGATCCGGCAGCGCTGCTGCGCCACCCTGGCGCCGGTGGTTCCGGCGCTCGGCCGGTGGCTGGAGACGGCGCCCTACGGACCTCGTCAGGGCCCGTCCGCCGACAGCAAGTACTGACCTGCCGGGCGTGGACCGTCGTCACCCCATCCCTTTCCGGTCACCGGAGGTGGCGGCTTCTCGGCAAGCTCGGTGCGGCGGACGTGCCGAAGATTGAACGGGACCGGCTTATCGTGCTCTTCCGTCTCGTGGCCAGCCACCACGCGACGCCCCGGCAGGAGACGCCCGGCATCCACCCGCGTCGTCAGAGATGGTGGTGTCATCGCGATATCATGGCGGACGGCAGCGCGCCTGCCTGCGCCCGACGTGACAGCCCACGCCTGGTTGCGTCCTGGGGCCAAGAGTCTCCGACTCCGCGCGGTTGGGTCGAGATCCCGGCGTGCCTGCCACGCCGACCGTCTGGTGAAGGGCGTGGGACTGCACCGGAGGCGCCATGTCTGATCAGAACCCGCGGTTCATGCCACGGCCGGGGCGCGCCCGCAAGCGGGCGATCCGGGAACAGGCCGCCCGGACCGGAGTCGCCTACTCGGTGGCTGCCCGGCAGCTTGAGGCGGTCGGTCTCCAGCCCGGCGAGACTCTCTCCAGCTATGGACGCACGATCTATCCGACCGGCTTCGACTCACACCGCCAATTGCTGATCGAACGCCGCGAACGGCGGTCCTTCGAAGAGCGGGTCGCGGATACCCGGCGGGCCGGGAGGCTCCCCGACGGCCGGGCCCAACACCTCGTCGAGCGTTTTCCGCCCACCCGGGGGCCCAACGGGACCGGGGTGGGCCCGCTCTACCACGGTGAAGGACGCCAAGAACTGCTCGCGATGTTGTACATCGTCGTCGCGGCCGAGTCACCGGGGCTGCTGCCCGAGGTGGGTGACCTGGCCTGGATCTCGGAGATGGGGGAGGAGACCGCGCTCGATATGGCCTGTGCGGAGTTGGACCGTGAAGCCCGCCGGCTGCTCGACCGGGAGCCGGTCGTGCTGTGGCCGGCGATCGAGAAGGCGCTGGCCGCCGCCGAGCACAGCACCGACTGGCAGTTCCGCCGAGAGGCGATCCGGCATGCCGCGCTTCTCCGCACCATGGTGACCCCGCGCGAGGGCTACGCGGGAGAGCTGTACGTGGACGGGCTGCCCATCCTGGGTGTCCGGCAGATCCTGGACGCTCTGCTCATCGTCGCCGACGACGGTCACGCCCCGGGCACCCGGGCCCGCCTGCTCCGTGACCTCCACCAGGGGCGGACGGCCACCATCGTGGGTGCTCTGTGGGGACCGTCAGGTCCGCCGGTGGGCTACGACGTCTGGGTCGACGAAACGAAGACGTCGATGTCGGCGCGTTCCGACGAACTGGTCGTGCTTGCCGACCAGGAATTGTTCCCGCGCTGACCGGGCCCCTCTCATTTCTGCCGGGCCGTACGCCGGGGCCGACCCGTCTGGGTCGGCCCCGGCGGCGTCACTGGTCAGGCCCGCTCGGACAGGGGTGTCGGTGTCCTGACCCGACGCTCTGGCGGCCTGGACCGCGTAGCCGCCGGCCAGCGCGAAGGAAGCTGCACGAATACGGTGCCTGGAACGGCATCGAGCCCGTCATCGAAACCAGACCGCTCGGAGGGTGGCATGTACGAGTTCCACGGATGGTTTCGCCTCTCGCAGACCACCGAGGAATCAGACGTCGGCCAACTCCACGCCATCATCGATGAGCTGAACGAGATGATAGCCGGGTTGGACTTCCCGACGAACGTCTCGGCGGAGGTGACGGTACTCAACGGGGAGTACCACCTGCTCCTGCACGGAGTGGCGAACCGACGTCGGGATGAGGCGGCAGGGATGCGCCAGGTGCTCAAATTTGTGGCACGAAGGCTACCGGGCTCCTATGGCCTCCTCTACGAAAAAGACGAGGAAATGCCTGTTCCTCCCGGACCGAACGCGTTCCTGGTCCACGTCATGGCGCGGAGTGACATCACCGAACGCCTCGACCCGTTTCTGTCACCGCTGCACCCCGTCGTGGAGGACTGATTCCGCTTGCAGGAACTGCTCACCGGGACCAGCCCTCCCCTGGAGCGGGCAGTGGACCTGAACCGGAAGCGCCGACCTCATCGCCGAGCAGCTCGACCAGCACCCCTTGGCGCCGATCATCGGGAGCATGCCCGGCATGGGTAACCTGCTCACCGCCGAACTGCTCGTCCACACCGCCGGCATGACCGAGTACGACAGCCCCGCCAAAGTCGCCGCTCATGCAGGTTTGGCACCTGTTCCCGCGACTCGCGAATGGTCTCCGGGAAGACACGCGCCGAAGGAAAGAACCACCGGCAAGCCATTCTCGCCCGGCGACGCCTCGACGTCCTCTGGGCGCTCGTCCGGGTCGGCAGAACCTTCACCCGACCGGCACCAGCGATCCGCGCGGCAGCCTGAACCGGATCGCTCCCTGCCGACGCAACCCCGTCGCGCCGGCCGATTCACCCTGCCCTCCAAGATCACCCCGGAGTGACACGGAGACTCCGGGTTTGGTCCTGGGCTGGGCGAACACGGGTCAGGGGAGCGTGGGTCGTCGCGGGCCACGCCCTGCCACCCCAGGTGAACCCCAGGTCGGTAGACTGTGCCCTCGCGCCCTCGTAGCTCAGGGGATAGAGCATCGGTTTCCTAATACGGCAGCCGCCGTTCGGGATCATGGCTGGAGTTCGAGGTTGAGGCGTCGGGTGTAGTGGGCTTGGCGGGCTCGGGCTTGATGGCGGCGGCGCCAGTCTGACCAGCGCAGACGGTGGGCGAGGTCGCGGATCGGGCGGAGTACGAGGGTGTTGATCAGCCGGCGGGTCTCGTTGACGGTCAGCTTGATCAGACCGGTGTCGGTGGAATCATCGTCGGCTTCGGCGGCGCAGATCGCCAAGACGGCGAGGGCGGCCAGGGCGAGGGTGGTGAAGCGGTGCCAGGAGTCCCAGCGGCGGACTTGGTGTTGGTCGAGGCCGACCTGGCCCTTGGCGGCTTGGAAGCTTTCCTCGACCGTCCAGCGGATGCCGGCGACCCTCACGAGCTGGGCGAGGGTGGCCGGTCTGGGTGTCCAGCAGCGGTAGAAGGCCAGTTCACCGGTGGTGGTGTTGCGGCGGATCAGGAGGCTGTGGTGGCCGCCGTCGTCGGGGTCGGCGTCGGTGCAGACGTCGTCGAGCCAGGCCCAGTCGTAGAAACGCGGGCCCTTGGATCCGGCGCCAGCGCTGCGGCGCTGCCACGCCGAGGCCGGCAGGCCGGCGGCGACCCGGTCAGCCCGCAGGCGGGTCTTGCCGCCGTCGAGGGGGACGAGGTGGCTGCGGGACACGGCCAGGACGTAGCCCAGGTGGTGTTCACGCAGGCGAGCACGGAAGACACTGCTGTTGCCGTAGGCCTCGTCCGCAGCCGCCCACCCAGCGGGGACGCCGGCGTCGAGGGCAGCGGTGATCATGTCGGCGGCCAGCTCGGACTTCGTGGCGAAGACGACCTCGTCGGGAACTCCGGCGGCCTGGCATCTGTCCCGGTCATCGGTCCACGACACCGGCAGGTAGACCCGGCGGTCGATCAGTGTGTGCCCATGCCGGCTGGCGTAGCCACAGAACACCCCTACCTGCGCGTTCTCGATCCGGCCGGCGGTGCCGGTGTACTGGCGTTGCACCCCAACCGTATGCGTGCCCTTCTTCAGATCCCCGGTCTCGTCAACGACCAGCACCGCGTCCGAGTCACCGAACCGGGCCACGACCACGTCACGCAGATCGTCGCGGACGGCGTCGGCATCCCACACCGCCCGATACAACAACCTCTGCATCGCATCCGGCCGCGCATGCCCGGCCTGCTCCGCCAACTGCCAGCACGTCTTGACCTCGATATCCGCCAGCAGCCCGGTCACGAACGCCGCCGCAGCCCGCCGCGGCTCGACCCGCCCGAACCGACCCGCGAACGCATCAGACACCCCGGCCAGAACCCGCCGCCACCGGGCAGGGTTTACGCTGTGGCACGCGGCCACCGCCAGATCTGAAGTTATGTCCACAGCAGACAGACGATCACGCGGTGGCCGCACCTCGTCTACCCGGCCCCACCAGCGACATCTCAAACGGCGGCTGCCGTACTAACCCGACGGTCCAGCGGTGGTCGCAGGCTGATGATCTGTGGCTTTCCTGCCGTCCCCGGCTACGTGCTGGTCGCTTCGCGGGCTCGCTGCGATCGCTTGCCGAAGATCAGCTGGGACGTTGTGGGTACCGCGGGTGCAGGCTCAACGTTGCCGTGAGTCTCGACGGTCAGGCCGTCGTTCCGGTAGGCGTTTACGACGGCGGCGACCGCGGCGGTGAACTCGTTGCGGCGGTCCCAGGCGGTGAACAGGTCGACGTCCTCGCTGGGCCGCTCCAGGAGTCCGGCGGCCTGGACCGCGTAGCCGCCGGCCAGAGCGAAGCCGTATCGTTCGGCCGCCGCGAGTCCGGTACGGGCGAGGCGTTCGTGGAAGGGGTCCACCGCTACGCCACCTCGCTACGGGTTGCGGCGAGTTCGGGGAAGGCTTCCTCCCAGCGCTGGCGGAGCTGGGGTGGCAGCCAGAGGGTGGGCCAGAGCCGCCGGAGGAGGTCGGCGTCGAGCCAGGTGTGCAGATCCTCGACGCTACTGGCTTCGGTGAGTACCACCTTGTACATGCTGGCCAGGCGTGCGGTCCGGTTCAGGTCGTACTCGGCGTGTCCGGACCAGTCGAGGTGACGCGGGAGTGTCACCGTGCCGTCGGTTGGGCCGCGCAGCGCGGCGAGGGTTTCGGCCACGACGTAGGGCTTGCGGTCACCGTAGGGCCGGTAGTCCGCCGGCGGCTAGGGTGCCGTCCTGCGCCGGCTGAGGTTTGTCGCCCGTCGGACGTCCGGTCGGAGCGCCTGACGGATCGTCTCCCGGCTGTACCCGGTGACCCGCTGCAGATCCACCGGCCGCCAGCCGGCGGCGTGGAACGCCCGTAGCTGCTCGTCCCGCTCGGTCAACGCCTGTGCCCGCGTCGCCTCGTACCTGGAGACAACCGCCTGCAGCTCATCCTCGGAGAACCGACCCATGCTCGTCAGCCTACTACGCTAGGCCAAGCATGCTTGGCCTAGCGTACCCCTTGTTGTCGGTGTCATGAACCTGAGCCGGCTGTGGCGAGCATGCTGCACTGGGCTAGTTCAGATGTAGTGCTACCGGAAGTGGAACCTGACGGGCGCAACGGTCATAGGAGAGTGTGAGCGAGACGGCGGACATGATCCGGGCCGACGACGGCGAGCTGTGGCAGAGAGCGCGCCAGGGGGAGGCCGAGTGCTTCGGTGTGCTCTTTGACCGGCACGGCGGGGCCATCCGGGCATTCTGTGCCCGCCGGACCGGCTCGATCGACGCCGCCGATGATCTGGTCTCCATCGTGTTCCTGGAGGCGTGGCGTCGGCGGGGTGAGGTCGAGCTGGTCGATGGCAACGCGCTGCCGTGGTTGTACGGGATCGCTCGCCGAACGATTCAGCATCGCTGGCGGACCGCGGTGCGGCATCGACGGGCGCTGGAACGGCTGGCACCCGCTTCGGCCACGCCCGACCACGCCGAGGAGGTCGCCGGCCGGCTCGACGACGAGCGACACCTGACCCGGTTGCGGGCGGCTCTCGAGCGACTCAGGCCGCCCGACCGCGACGTGTTGCTGCTCTGTGTCTGGCAGGGCCTCACATATGCCGAGGCGGCAGTGGCGCTCGGCGTACCGGTGGGCACCGTCCGATCACGGTTGTCGCGGGCCCGGTCCCGGCTCGACGCCGAGACAGAATCATTAACCATCGTCGATCCCGCGACCTGCCCAGTCGACACCCCCACACAGCGACAGGAGATGTCATGACTGAGCTGCGATCCCGCCTGGACCCACAGCGCCACACCGACGTTCGGCGAATGCTGGTTGCTCAGGCCTCGCGTGGCGCTGCCCCGATCCGGAACCGGCGTATCGCCATAGCCGGTGGCCTCACTGTCCTGACCGCGGCAGTCGGCTTCATCGCGCTCGCGGTCGACCCCGAGCAACCGCAGCAGAATTATGCCGCTTGGACGCCCGTCCCGCAGGCCGCTCCACCACTGACCGCTTCGGATGAAGACGTTGAGCGCTGGGCTTCGAAATGCAGCGACCTCGGCGTCGGCGGGGTGGGCGTCGGAGGTGTCCCGGCGCGCCGCGAGGCGGCGGACCGACGGGAGGTGCTGGTCGATCGACGCGGCGGCTTCACCTTCTGCGTCGATGTCTCGATGGGCAGCGGCACCTCCAGGGACCCCTTGATCGCCCTGTCCGGCCTGAAGGCCGACGGGCGCAATGGGCTTAACCTCATGGCGGCCACCGTCTCCGACAAACCGTTCACCAAGCCGCAAGACAGTGCCGTGCTGGTGCTCGGCGGCGTTTTGCAGCAGCCGCCAGAGGGCGGCATTCAAGCCTTCCAGATGTTTGGCCTGAGCGGTGCCGCGGTGACTGGCGTCGACGTAGTACTGGCGAATGGACTTCGAGTGAGCGCCACGCTGAGGAACGGCATCTGGGGTGTGTGGTGGCCCAGCGATCGTGGCGAACTCGCCGGCAGCAAGCTGCAGGTGCGCACTGCCACCGGCGTCACGCTCGTCGACCCGTCAACCGTCCGGCTACCGATCCAATAACCAGAGGTTCGCGAACCTTTGGGTCGGCTCGGTCCTGGTTTGATCGTCACTCGCGGACCAGTCCTGGTGGCAGCGCGTCCTCGTCGGGTCGGACCTGGCGGGCGTTGGCCACCGGGTCGCGCTCCAGGGTGTGGATCAGTGGTGCCGGCCCGCCGATGCAGGTCCAGGTGTCGTCCCAGAGCGCGGAGACAAGCCATGACCGGTCGGCGGGAAAGAACAGATCGGGTAGCGTGCCGCGGCCGTGGCGCATGTGCCCACCGGTGCGCCAGGTGAGGGCCTGCTCGGGACCGGCCTCGACCAGCACGTACGGCCAGTCCCAGTAGAGGAACACCCTCGGGGCCTGAGGGAAGACGACGTCGTGGGCGCCGGTGTCGAGGTAGGCCAGCCACCACGGCTGGTCCGGAGTGTGCGTGATGAGGTCCTCGACCAGGGCCTGCTCGTAGGTGGCGGCGGTGACCTCGTCGGCCTGGTACGTGGTGGCGTAGGCGTCGAAGACCGGTGGGATGGCGGTGGTGATCGAGACGCCGGCAGTGGTGTGACCGGCGATCCAACTCACGTCGGCGGCGGTGCCGACGCGCCAACTCCGCCCGTGCTTGCTGACCTGCACACCGCCATTCAAGCCGCTGCAGCGTCGGTTGGCCAGGAGCCAGACCGGTGGCGTCCGGCGACCAGCCGTCATGGGCCGCCATGCCATACGCCTGCCCGGGCTCGATGGAGCGCTGATGCTGTCAGGTCAGTCTGCTGTCGAGGCGGAAACCTGCCATATGGTGCTGACCGGCATGGCACGGAGTCTGTCGCCGAATGGCAGCGTGGCGGTTCCGGTATAGAGGACGATGCCGGCGACGAAGTCATTGCCGAGGCGGTCGGCCAGTCGGCGTAGGCCGCGGAAGTCGTCGGGTCCGACGGTGGTGGCTGCTTTGACTTCGATCCCGACGACCTGACCGGCTCTGTTTTCGAGTACCGCGTCGACTTCGTACCTGCTCTGGTCACGGTAGTGGGACAGGTCGACGAACTGCTCGGACCAGGTGAGTTGCCGGGACAGCTCGGAAAGGACAAATGATTCGAGCAGCGGGCCGAACGGTGCGCCCGGCCGGAGCAGTGCCCGGGCGTCGGTCGCGATCTCGTTGGCGGCGATGCCCGAGTCGACGAAGATCAGTTTCGACGCGGAGGTGGCCCGGGTGCCCAGGTTGCGGGACCAGCCCGGGATCCGTTTGATCAGAAAGATCTCTTCCAGGGCTTGGAGGTAGCGGGCGATCGTCGGCCGGCTCAGTCCGAGGGCGGATTCGAGGGAGTTGGCGGCGATGATGGTCGCGGATCTGGCCGCGAGGAGGCGTACCAGCCTGCGTAGCTCGCCCTTGTGCTGAATGTCGGACAGCTGCCGGACATCGCGGTCGATGAGCGCCTGGACGTAGGCGTCGAGGAATCGTTGGCGGCGGCGCGGGTCGGTGCGGGTGGTGGCCTCGGGCAGGCCGCCGCGCACGATTCGGGCTGCGTAGTCGGCGCGGGTCACGTCCG
Source organism: Verrucosispora sp. WMMC514 (assembly GCF_027497295.1). NCBI lineage: Bacteria > Bacillati > Actinomycetota > Actinomycetes > Micromonosporales > Micromonosporaceae > Micromonospora > Verrucosispora sp. WMMC514. Next base: position 3,215,413 of record NZ_CP114906.1, read on the forward strand.
ACTCGTGTCGCAGGTCCGGGCCGAGCGCGAAGACGGCGTCGATGAATCCGTCCAGGGCCCCGTCGAGTTCGCCTTGGGAGAACGGCCAGAGCTCGATAGTTTCCATCCGACCGGGCAGCGCGTCCGGCGCAGCCACCATGCCGAACAGCCGAGACGATCCGGTGAGTAGGTACCGGCCAGGACGGGGATCTTCGTCGACGGCAGCCTTGATGGCCAGCAGCAGCTCCGGAGCGCGCTGGATCTCGTCGATGACCAGGAGTTCGGAGGAGTCCACGAATCCGACCGGATCGGCGATCGCCGCTGCCCGGTCCTGAGCCCGATCAAGATCGCGGCGCTCGGCCAGACGATCGCCGGCAACGAGGCGGACCAGGGTGCTCTTGCCTGCTTGGCGTGCTCCGTTGATCAAGACGACGCGGGTGTCCGCCAGGGCAGCATTGACCTGCGCGGCGGCGCGGCGGGGGATCAGGTGCGGTGTGGGCACGGGCGTCATCATAGCGGCCGCATTTTCGATCTGCGAGGACTTCGGCTTTCGATCTGCGGGCCAACGTGCGTTCGATATGCGGTCGTTTGATGTTCCATCTGCGGGCGTGCGGGCGAGCCGGTTCATGAAGGTGTCCACGGCTACCTCGTGTTGCTGCTGGGCCTGCATCCGCAGAAGATCCCTACTAGCCTGAACAACCAAGATCAGCAGAGGTGGCGCTGCGTGAACTCGCGTAGAGACTCCCTGGGCTGCTACAACAACCGTCTCGGGAAACGTGGGCCACGCCCTGCCACCCCAGGTGAACCCAGGTCGCTAGACTGTGCCCTCGCGCCCTCGTAGCTCAGGGGATAGAGCATCGGTTTCCTAAACCGTGTGTCGCAGGTTCGAATCCTGCCGGGGGCACACCAGCCAAAACACGCCTTAATGATCTAGGGAGTTGGGTGGCGTTGGGGTCACCGTGGGGTCACCGCCCCCACAAGGCCCCTGGCAAACCGCCCCTGTCGGGCGTGTCGCAGCACCCACCTAGCGCATGTTCGGCGGCCGGGCAGGGAACGGCCGCACCGTCCCACCCTCCGGCGATCCGATGAGCTGCTGGGCCCGTTCCACCGCCGCCAACGCACGCCCGTCGCCGTCCCGCAGGTCCGCCCGCATCTGCCCGATCTCCGCCAGCAGCCGCTCATACCGGTCCGCCGCGAGCTGATCCCGGACGGACTCCCGGCGGCCGGACCGCCAAGCCACCAACCACACCGCGTCGAGGGCGATACCGACCATGGTCAGGATGGATGCGAGAACAGCGTGGATGACGATGCCCGACGTCGGGGGGCCACCGGCCACGAACAGGCTATGAAGTGCAAATGCGCCCCAGCCGGCCGTCGCCGCCAGGCTGGCGACCGCCGCGGCGACGGTGAACCGGCGGGACGGCCGGCGTTCCGTGCCGAGGTGGGCGACACCGGCTTGGATGGCGTCGTCCAGTTCGGTCACGTCTGCGGTCGCGGGTGGCGGTCGCCCAGTGTTGGTTTGACGGTCACGGGTAACCCATGTTCGTTGCCCGGGAGCGGCGCGGCCCTCGAACCGGCTCACCGGCTGGTTGCTGCGCACCTCAGGGCGGCCCGCCGATACGGCTACGGCCCGGGGGTGGCGGGTGCCGGCCCTGATCGCCCAGATCGCCCAGATGGCGAGGAGTAGTGCCGCCGAGCCGGTGGCGGCCGTGTTGGCGGCGATGTGCTCGTCGAGGTAGGGGCGCAGTTCGGCGTCGTCTGCGAGAGCGGCGCGGTGGAAGGTGAGAGCGACCCAGTCTGCGGCAGCGGTGATGGCGACGGTGGCGGTGGCGATGGTGTACCAGCGGGCCGGCTCGACTGTGGGTGGCCTGCGGCGACGTCTGCGTTCGTTCGGGCGGGTAGTGGCACGGCGGACGGCGGCGAGGTCGAGCGTGGGTGCGTCGACCTGGCGATGTGGTTCGGCCATCGTCCCTCCCGTGTCGGGTCCGGTGGACGGGACTTCGTCCGGTACTCAATACGGCAGTTTCAGTTACTTAAAGAGGGTTAGCCGCAAGTTAACAGAGGATGTCGCCGAGGGTGGTGAGGACACCACTCTGCGACGAGAAGTTGCAGGTCTGCAACCATCCGCGCCGCGAAAGTCGCAGCGCGCAACGTGCGGCCGACGGGTTTCGCACCAGTCGGAGGCGAACGGGTAACCGTCTCGCTCTCACAACTATGCGACCGTCGCTATGTATCGGCCCCGACCGGGCCAATCACCCTGACCGAACAGCCCACCCGGCCGGGGGTTAGGGGATGGGCTCGCGGGCCGGGGCGGCGTGCTCCCGCTCCGGCACGCCGCACCACCGGCAGCCCTCCGGCATCGGCGCGGAGGTGTGGCGGATCTGGAGCATTCGGGGCTGGGTGGTCACCGCGTGCCACCTTGCGCCGGCACCAGCCACCCGTGCGGCGTCTCCACCGTGGCCTGGACGAGCGGCGGCAGTGGCAGCGGCGACGGACGCCCCTCGACGTACACCGCCCACATGCCGGTGATGACGACATCGCCGACCCGGTCCGCCCCGGTACGCGCCTCGTCCCGACGCAGGCACAACTCCAACGGCACGGCGGTGAAGTCCACGACCCGCAGCGGCGCCCCGGCCCGGTCGGCGATGTCCCACAGTGCGGTGAGATGCGCGTCGTCAAGACTCGTGTCGTCACAGACGACGGAGACGCCCGCGCGGAGCAGGTCCAGGATCGCCCCGTGGGTGACGATCGTGACCTGCCGTTCCTGTTCCTCGGTGCCGAGCCATCCGCCGTGCATCATCGTCCGCGCGCCATCGCGGCTGATCCGGGCACGTCCCGCAGGGTTCTCGGCGACCCACTCGCCAGCCCACGTCGACTTCCCCGAGGCGGGGATACCGCGAGTCGCTACCAGCTCGACGTCGCTCACCGGTCGTCCCCTGCCGTGGCCTCCAACACGGCGGCCCGCTGCTCCCGCGCGAACCGGGCCAGCGCCGCGAGACTGCGGGCCATCTCGTCGGCGTCGTTGGCGAGACACGCCCACGCCTGCGGGTCGTGCTCCGGGTACTCGTGCCGCTGACGGGGCCGCCACCACCGGGACGGTTCCTCCCGCTCGGACGGGTCCAGGTACACCCGCCCGTCAACGTTCCACCGGTGGATGATCCCGCTGACGTCGTTCTTGAACGCGCGGAGGAAGTCGAGGGTGATCCGTCGCGGGTTGCGGGCGCGGCGGCGGGTCACCGTGTCTCCTCGGTGGCGGCGTGAGCAGCGAAGACGGCCACCGTGTGCAGCCAGCCGGCCAACTGCCTCGCACCCGCGCACTCGTCCGGGGCTTCTGGGCACGGTGGCTGCGGGTGCGCGCTACTGACGTCCAAGAGCGCGGCCAGCCCACCTCCGACCCGCACCGTACGGTATCCACGATCCGCTTGGGGCCATGTCACTACACCGGAGCGCCGGTACGCGGCCAGCATCATCGGCTGCACCGTAGCGGCGGCGGCTGCCACGGTTACGGTGTCGAGGATCGGCGGCAGGCTACGCAGGGCCTCCGCCTGGGTTTCCATGCCGGCTTGGGTGAGCCAGTGCGCGGTCTGGTTGCGCAGTTCGGCCAGGGCGACAACAGCGAACGGATTCAGGTCAGCCATTGAGGCCACCGGCGGTGTCGGACGGGTGCCGGCCGCAGCCGGTTAGCACCTGCACCGACCGGCAAGCTCCGGTCACGGCGGGCCCGGGACGCTGGCAGGTGTACCGCCAGCAGCCGCAGCCGAGCCGGTCGGACAGGATGACGGTCAGGTCGGCGGTGACGGTGGTTCCGGTGGTGTCGTCCACGGTCGCGGTGACCGTGTCGCCGGGCCGCAGGGCGGTCGCTTTCGTCATCGGTACCTCCACTTGCACAGGGCCAGGGTCGGCCGGGTGAGCAATCGACGCGGACGGAGCCGAACCGGACCGCGGCTGTCCGGGGTCTGCCATGACTGGCCGCCCAGCCAGTCGGGGTGACCCACCACGTCGAGCTGTGTTCCGGCTGGCAGCAGTCCCCAGGTTCGGCTCCATCGGGTGCCGACGATCGTGACCGTCAGACCGGCGACGAATCTGCTGTGCCGTTTTACGCGGACGGGCAGCCGCCGTTCGCCGGGGCGTCCGGATGTCTGCCAGAGCTTGTTTCTCAACGTCGTCTCCTCAGTGGTTGGCCGGTGTGCCGGTGATGGCGAGCTGGGCGCGGGGTGCGGACTTGCAGCACAGGCACTTGTAGTCGCAGCGGCGGCGCTGGTTGGGCGGGTCGGTGTCGCGGCGCACCGTCGCCACCGGGCGTAGGTGCTCGCGGGGGATGCACGTCACGACGGGGCCGCCTCCGGCGATGTAGAGCTGCCAGCGGGGTTGTCCGTCGACCTGTTCGCAGCCGTCGCCGCACCGGTCGACGATGAACCCGGTCCGGCCGCTGTGGGGGCCGGCGGCGATGCGGGCTCCGTCCCACGGCAGCGGTGTCCAGCGGGGGTCGTCGTGGCCTTCTGTGGCGATGCGGTAGGCGGCTGCGCGGGCGACCTGGACGCGGACGGCGGTACGGCGGGCCTGTTCGGCTTCGACGGCGGCGGTGCTGTCGCGGAGCCAGGTGGCGAGGGCGCTCAGGTCGGCGTTGTCGACGTCGGCGAATCGGATGGTGGGGAACGCGGGTAACGGCATCATGCCCTCACAGATGATCTCAATTGCTGTTCCTACTATCAAGATACCTCGTGGGGGCGTGCCGGTCCACGACAACCACGAAACCCGACCCGATCAGCACGCCAACGGCAACATCGGCTGCGCCGCCGACCCGGCCGCCAACTCGCGCTGCCGCACACCCCACTCGGCGGCAGCCTGCGGACAGTTCGCCTCCCACACCACAAGCCCATGCCGGCAGCGGCCGACGTGCCGGCGCGCGTTACCCGACCAGTCCGCCGAATCCGTCGACTCGATCAACCCACCCACCAGGCCGAGCAGCGGACCCTTACCGCCCAAGGTGTGCAGCCGCAAACCAGCAGCATGTAGCAGCCGCACGATCTCGGCGGCCTCCCGCACCGGACGCCGCAGCAACGCGCCCACCGCCACGATCGGCTCCGCCCGCAGGTCGATGCCCGCCTGCGCGTACATGTCGACGTGCCGCAGATAGCCGGCCGGCGTCGTCCCCGTCACCAGCGCCGCGATGTGCACACCCGTGTCGGCGGCCCGCAGGTCCACCACCGACGCGACGGTGCGCCGCTGATGCTCCTCCTCGCTCAACCCGGTCCGCGCCAGTGCGGCCCGGGAGGCGGGCCAGTCCTGCGGCGCCACCCACCGTAGCCGGCCGATCTCCTGCCCGTACCGGCGGATGTCCGCCGCGTACTCGGCGACACTGACGGTCCACCCGCCGTGGCGCATGAGCTGGTCGTAGCCGCCCGAGTCCAGCAGCCAGTCAGCGACCGCTACGGGCAGGGTCTTCGCCCGCCGCAGCCGCACGTACGACACCAGCACCCGCCTGCCCCACCAGAGGGCGGACACGTCACCACCGAGCCACACGACCGGCCCCGGCCCGTCCGGCTCGACCTGCGCGGGCACCGGCGGGCGGCCGATGTGCACGTTGACGCGCTTCTGCTCACCCATCCCGCCGCCGCACGCCTCGTACACGTCCTGCACCCACACGTCGAGGCTGCGGAGGGCTTCGTCGAGCCGCCGCAGGTAGGGGCGGGGCAGCAGCGCGTACACCTGCGCCCCCCACTCGATACCCAGGGCGGTGGCCTGCTCGGCGAGCCGTGCCGCGGTCACCGACCCGGGGGCGTCCATCCGCTGGTCGTACGGGGCCAACACCGTGTCGGGCTCGACGAGGCCATGCAGGGCGGACAGGATCAGCACCCGCGCCGGCAGACCGGCGGCCTCGCCGTCGAGGCGGGCCGACTGTTCGGCGGCGGCCAGCGTGTGCCGGAACAGCGACCCGACGTACAGGTCACGGGCCGGGGCCGGGTGGGGGAGCTTCGCGCCGCCGCACGGCACGACGTACGTGATGCCCTCCCAGAGAGTCACGGTCGACCACCGATCACCATCGACCGGTCCAGCAGCCGCCGAGCGGTCGTCTCGTCCAGGAACCCACCCTCCGGCACGCAGCCGTGCGGGCAGGCCATCGACTCGACCAAACCCCAGAGCCGGCAGATCATCGGCCGTATATCTCTCACCGAGCAGCGGCGCAACGGGGTCAACGCCGGGCACGGCATGTCCAACGGGCTGATGTCGACACCCCGCTCCCGGATACGCCCCCGCTCCAACGGGGTCATGACGATCGCGTTGCACGACTCGTGACACAAGCCCTTGCAGTCGATCTCCGGGAGTTCGGCGTAGAGCTGGTCCATCTCGGCGGTACGGTCACGGCCCTGCCGGGCCTTGCGGCGGCGGGTCACCGGCTCGCCTCCCGCTTCCGCTCCCACAGGCGATACGCGGCCCGGTCCTCGCAGAACGGGCACTCCGGATCAGAGTTCGCCTCCGGGTGTTTAGCGCAGTGCGCGTGATGGCTCATGCGCTCGGCCAGGGCATCGGTAACCTGCCGCCACGTCGGGGCGCGGTCCATCACTCCACATCCCACGCGAACGCCTCGATCTGGTCCAGGTGTTCCGGCTGCAACCCGATCGACCCGCGTGGCCGGATCAACAGCGCACCACCGAACACCAACTCGTCGTGAACCTCACCCCACCGCGGCACCTCCGTGTCGTCGGTCCAGATGAGCCGGCGACCCTCGGCGATCACCTGCCGGGCAGCGGCCAGCTTCGCCAGCGACGCGGCGTCGCCGTTGATGTCCTCGGTGAACGCCCGGACGAGCGGCGGCAGCGCCCACAGTCGTTCGAGCTGGTCGGCGTACGCGCACCAGGTGGTGCACCAGCGGACCTCGACCGTGCCGGCCTTGTGCAGGTCACGGATGCGCGTGATGAGGGCGGGTGCCCACCGCATCTTCCATCCCCGGCCGGCGGCGTAGGCGTAGCCGGTGCGGGGTGCGGCTCCCCAGCCGGGGCGGGAGACGTTGATGACGCCATCGACGTCGAGGTGCCACACGGGCGGCAGCGTCGTGGTCATCGGTCGGCGCTCCGTCCCGAGGTCAGGCCGTTCTCGCGACGCCACTGCCGCTCTCCGCGTCGCCGGACGCGCTTGCGGAGGTAGCGCATCCCGCCGTCGCCGGTGGCCTCGTCGCGCCAGAACCGCAGGCCGGCACCCCGGTTGCGGAGGATCACACCCCTACTCTTAGCCACCCTCAACCCCCTTGATCGCTGTTTCTACTATCAAGATACCGGACGACGGGCGGCCTGGCCACCGAAACGCCGAAACGAACGAAACCCCCCGACCCGCAGGCCAGAGGGCTCCATCCGTGACTAGTGCTCAGTCCGTCGACTCCCACGGCCAGGCACCCGACACGCCCCGCTCAAGGAGCGGAATCATCCGGAACGCCTGATCGGTCAGACCACCGAACGTGTGCCGGAACCGGCCACCAGACGGCCCATGCCCGTGCCGGTAGCCAGCCAGGTTCCAGGTGTACAGCGGAGTCCGCGCCGGCACCTCCGCCGCCGGGCTACCGTCCCACGCCGACTGCTCGTCGGTGACGATCACCACCCGGTCATGGCCGGCGAACCATCGCCGAACCGCGCTCGCCGTGTACGTACCGCCGTTCGGCTTCGGAATCGAATCCACCAACCGCAGCAGCGACCCACCGCGCGGCACCGTCACCTCACCCGAGGTGTTGTTGAACCACACCAGCGTCGGGGACTCTGTCCGCAACGCCAGCCCGGCAGCGAACACCCCGGCAGCGTCCGCCCGGGTCAACTCCGACCGGCCCGACATCCGGTCCATCATCGAACCCGACGTGTCGACGAGGATCAGCGTCCGCCCGGCGAGCGCCGGCACGTTCGCCAGTGAGGCGGACAGTGCCTTGTCGAGGGCGTGGCCCCACCGTAGCGACGGGGCCGACCGGTACGCGGCCAGCCACCGAAAGGGGAACATCCGCGACTTGGCCACCTCGGCGGGGTCGGCGATCCGGGCCGCGACGGTCGCGGCCATCTCGTCGCTGACGCCGGCCTGGTCGAAGTTCCGCAGGTTCCGCGCCAACGCCATCAGACCCATCGACGGAATCAGCGCCTCCCACAGTCGGGCCTTGTCAACCCGGTCCCCGGCCAGCGACAGGGCGTCCTCCCACGTCATGCCCGCCCGACGCAGATTCTCCGCGTCGAGCAGTCGGCCCGGGTCGCCCTCGGTGGCCAGCTCGCGCAGCGTCGCGTTGAACGCCACGATCGGCAGCGCCTCCGCGTCAACTGCCCACGCCCGGTTCCGCAACCGCTCGTGCGCGTGCGCGAACAACGCGCCCTGCTCCGGCGACTGGGCCACCGGGTGCACCAGGTCCAGCACGCGGCCGAACCGGAGTCCCTTGCTGACGGTGTCGTACTTGAGCAACGACCGCTGGGTGTACAGCCGCACGACGGCGTCTGCGACACCCCGCTTGACGGGCTTCGGGATGCGGGCACCGTACCGGCCGAGCCAGTACGCCAGCAGCTCGCCCGGCTCGTCGGCGCGCAGCATGGCCGCGGCGATGAGCTGCCGGTTCGTCACCGGCCCCTCGGCGACACCGGCCGCGAGCCGCGCCCGGACGGCCTCGACCGCGGCGACGATCGACGCCGACCGCATGTTCGCGTCACCGCGCAGCCAGCCCACGAATCCGAGCATCCACGCCGGATCGGCGACGGCGACCTGACCGATGAGCCGTTCGTAGCGTTCGTCGCGGGTGTCGGCCGACTCGTAGAACGTCTTCTCGGCGACCATGTTGCTGACCGCGAGGAGGAAGAGTTCCGACTGTGCCTCGCGGGCGAATCCCTGGCCGCCCTCGTGTGTCTGCCCGGTCGGGGTGGACGCGGTGACGATCGGGGACTGGGCGGCGGGCCGGACTGCGGTGCGGTTGAACTTGGACACGAAAATGGCTCCTCACGCTTGGGGGAGGAGCCACGACGTCCAGAGTGCGGGTGCCCGAGATCAAGTCGGCCACGGCTTACATTAGGCGCTCTGCCGATTGAGCTACCCCGGCCGAAGCTGGGAGCGGGACTCGAACCCGCAACCACCCCATTAGCAGTGGAAGTATCCGGAGCCTGGGCACCGGGCACCCGCATCTTAGGTTGTGGCCTCCCGAGATCAAGGCGTCCATCGGTGTGGTTTCTATCCGAAAGAAGTAACCGCTGGACTGGGCACCGGGAGTTGCGTCATGTCTGACCATAGCAGCCCGATCGTAGATCATGCTAGCGAATCGCTGAAACACGTCCACAGCGGATGGCAGACGTGGAGACCTCGTCCGGACTCGAACCGGTCGATCACCCGCTTTGCAGGCGGGGCGGCCCACCCGGACCGACACGAGGCCAAGCGCGCCCCCGGCAGGAATCGAACCTGCGACCTGCGGTCCCGGAAACCGCCGCTCTCTCCCCTGAGCTACGAAGGCATGGTGGCGAGCGAGTCGCCAGGTGGCACTAGAATCCGCCGTGAACGAAGGGACGGACGGGCCATGGGTTCCCCCCGCTGCACCGCCGCCGACAAGCGGCAGTACGGCACCGCCGAGGACGCCGGCCGTGCCGCCGCGACCTTCGCCAGCCACTACGGCCGGGACTATGAGCCCTACCTTGACCAGCAGTGCGGCCACTGGCACCTCAGGGACACCGCCAAGCGCAAGGCCAAGGACATCGCCCGGCTGAACGCCCGTAACGCGGACCCTGCGATCAAGGCCGCCAAGCGCAAGCGGTGGCGAGCGAACCGCAGACGCAGGGACAAGCGGACCCCGGAGTAGCTGGTGCGCGTCCCTGGTGCCGACCCAGGTCTGCCCGAAGGCGCTCGGTTTACAGCCGAGGGGGCGTGCCGCCGCCCACGACGCGCTTGGGGTAGCAGGGGGGAATCGAACCCACCGACCTCCGGAGCCACAATCCGGCGCCCGACCTCTGGGCCTCTGCCACCGTGCCCGCACCTGGACTCGAACCAGGGGCCTTCCCGGTGTGAACGGGACGCTCGTTCCACTGAGCTACACGGGCTTGGCTCCGACGGCTGGACTCGAACCAGCACCAGGCTTCCACCTGAACGGATTAACAGTCCGCCCCGATACCAATTACGGTTTACGTCGGAATGAGTAGAGCCGACGGGACTCGAACCCGCACATGTCCGGGGTGAAAACCCGGCGACTTTATCCGATTCGTCTACGGCTCCATGCGTGCCCCGAGGTGGATTCGAACCACCGGCCCCCACCATGTCGGGGTGGTGCTCTCGCCGAACTGAGCTACCGGGACTTGGGAGCGGGACCGGGATTCGAACCCGGGAACCTCTGGGTTATGAGCCCAGATTATGATGATGTATATGGAGACTGACACCTGTCGGACATGCGGCGAAGTCAAACCGCTCGACATGTTCATGAAGGATCGGAGCCGGCCGACAGGCCGGAGGCACAAATGCAAAGCTTGCGCTGCCAAGTATTACCGATCTTGGCAAAATCAGAACCCGGAGCGGGCGGCCCAACTGCGTCGCGAGGCTGTTCGTCGGTACTCCCAGCGGGTTGGCTGGCGGAAGCGTCGCTACGGGCTGAACGATGAAGACTTCGAGGCGCATCTCATGGCGCAGGGCGATGCATGTGCCATCTGCCAGAGACCATTTAAGCAAATTTGCACCGACCACATCAAGGGGACCAAGTTTGTACGTGGCCTGCTCTGCCACGACTGTAACCGGGCGATCGGACTTCTTCGTGACGACTCCGAGGTCATCGAACGTGCTGCCGCCTACGTGCGTGAGCGAGTGCCGGGGTGGCAACTACCAGAGGTTGGTAGCGGAGGCGGGATTTGAACCACGCGGTTTCCGGCTTATGAGGCCGGCGAGGACGACCGAACTCCTCTACTCCGCTAGTGGGCCGCCGGGGACTCGAACCCCGAACCTACCGATTAAAAGTCGGCAGCTCTACGCCATTGAGCTAGCGGCCCATGTGGTGCCCCGGACTGGACTCGAACCAGCGGCCGACCGCTTAGGAGGCGGGCGCTCTCTCCACTGAGCTACCGGGGCTTGGTGCGGCACCCAGGAATCGAACCTGGCACACGCGGCTTAGAAGGCCACGAAGCGCATCCAGCGCACGTACCGCAGAGTTCCCCCGGGGAATTCCGACATCCCGACCCGCTAGTTAAGAGCTAGCTGCTCTGCCTCTGAGCTACGGGGGCGTGGCGGAAGGTTGACGAGTCGAACGCCCAGGCTTGCACCTGCCTCCGGTTTTCAAGACCGGCTGGCCCCCACGGGCCGGAACCCTCCACGAGTCGGGTAGACAGGATTCGAACCTGCGGCCTCTTCGCCCCGAACGAAGCGCGCTTCCAAGCTGCGCCACTACCCGTTGGTCGGGACGGCCGGATTCGAACCGACGACCGCGCGGCCCCCAGCCGCGAGCGCTACCAAGCTGCGCCACGTCCCGATGAGAGCCCCCGACTGGAATCGAACCAGCGCACGCGGTTCCGTAGACCGCTGCTCTATCCACTGAGCTACGGGGGCAAGACTTGCTGCGTGCCGTCGGGAGGGATCGAACCTCCGCCCTCGGAGTTATCAGCTCCGCGCTCCAACCGACTGAGCTACGACGACCTGGCGGAGAGGAAGGGACTCGAACCCCTGACGGCGTGACCCGTTACGGGTTAGCAACCCGCTGCCTTACCAACTCGGCCACCTCTCCATGCGCGCCCCGTACCGGACTCGAACCGGCGATCTCCGGATTGACAATCCGGCGTCCACTCCTGACTGGACCGACAGGGCTTGGTGGATCGACGGGGTATCGAACCCCGCAGGCGAGGCTTGCAAGGCTTCGCTGCACACCTGTGCCCGACCCGTGAGTGCGCTCGGGGAGAGTCGAACTCCCACGCCTTTCGGCACCGGTTCCTGAGACCGGCGTGTCTACCAAGTTCCACCACGAGCGCGTGATGATGCGTGCCGACGCGGGGCGTCGAACCCCGGGCCTCTCCGTTATGAGCGGAGCGCTCTGACCACCTGAGCTACGTCGGCGAGTTGGAGCCAGCGACGGGAGTTGAACCCGCTACCTCCGGATTACGAAACCGGCGCTCGGCCTAGTGAGCTTCGCTGGCGTGAAGCCGGCGGCCGGGATCGAACCGGCCCGCTCGCGCTTACAAGGCGCGCGCTCTGCCAACTGAGCTACGCCGGCTTGGTGCCCTCGACAGGATTCGAACCTGCCCTATACGGCCCCTCAGACCGTCGCCTCTACCTCTGGGCTACGAGGGCATCGAGCTGGGAGCGGAGGACTCGAACCTCCAACCTTCCGGGTCAGAACCGGATGTGCTGCCAGATTGCACCAGCTCCCATCGGGGCCGGCAGACCGCGGCGGGTCTGCCGGCCGGTGTCAGCGCTGCGCCAGCGACCCCCACGCCGGCACGATCGGCCGGGTGCGAAGCACCATGCCGGCCTCGGCCGGGGTCCGGTCGCCCTTCGCCTGGTTGCAGGGCGCGCACGCGCTGACGGTGTTCCGCCAGGTGTTCTTACCGCCCCGGGAGCGGGGCAGGATGTGGTCGACGGTGGCGGCCGGACCGGAGCAGTAGCCGCAACGCCGGCCGTCCCGGGCCAGCACACCCGACTTGGACCAGGCGGGCCCCTGGGTGTACCGCCACCGGGTGACCACGTACCGGACCAGGCGGACGACCTTCGGCATCGGGAAGACGCCGAGGTGCCGGTCCGGTTCGGCTTCGTGGATCTCGGCGACCCGGCGGCACAGCATCCGGATCGCGTGGGCGACCGTGACCCGGTGCAAGGGGCCGAGGTCGGCGTTGATGACGAGCACTGCGTCCACGGCCCCTCCTTCCAACTCGACCGGGCGTGGTGTTGGAGGTGCGGGGTGCACTTCCAACGGTCGTTGCGAGATTGACAGGTGATCTGTCAACGAGAGCGGCTACGGGGAGTCGAACCCCGGTCTGCTGCATGGCAAGCAGCCGCACTGCCGTTGTGCTACAGCCGCGAGGATGGCTAGACGACGAAGGCCCCGTACTTGTCGTCCAGGTTTAGGGTCGTCGACGTGGCCACCGCGTCGTACGGGATGAGGTAGGTGTTCGGGCCGGCGATGATGAAGAACAGGTCCACCGTTCCCGGCTCGTACCTCGCTTGCCGGTACTTACCAGCGGAGTTGGGCATGGCCGCCGGGTTGTAGATCGTCCGCGTCAGCTGAACAACGTAGCGGCCCCCACCGGAAACCTTCCGGGTCGTCTTGATCTGCACCTTCTTCAGGCCGTCGTCGGATTCGCAGACGAGGTCATACGGCGCCGGCTCGACTGGAATGGAGACGTTATAGCCGCGGTCAAGGAACCAGGTGGCCGCCACGCTAAGGCCGGACCGACCGCAGCGGTCTACCGCCTGAGAGAAGGGCAGCGACCGGGCCTGGACAGGGACGTTGCTTCGCGCGTACCCGAAGTGCGAAACATCAAGGCCGAGTCGGGCAACCACCGCCCGAACCGGCGCCTGGTTAGCCGTCCGGCGCTTCCCAACCCCCTCCATCACGTCCGCCCAGCAAGTCGCTGTGCGAACGGCTTCACGGAGTTGGTCATCGGTGTACCTACGCGGGTTCGGCATACCGGAATCCTACACTTATGCCGTAGATAGGAGGCCGGTTGAAATGCCGGCACCGCGCGAGTATTGAACTCGCGGTCGTCGGCGCACCAGGCAAGGTGGCGCGCTACCAACTGCGCTACAACCGCATGGAGCCGACGGCCGGATTCGAACCGGCGAACCTCCGACGTACCAGGTCGGCGCTCTAGCCAGGCTGAGCTACGACGGCATGGGTGCCTCTCCCACTGGGCGGGAACGTGCCTCTCACCCCGAGGGTGATTTGGTCCCGCTGGTGCCGGGGTTGCCGGCCGCACGGTTCCCGTGGTCAAAGCGAGGCGTGTGGTGCGTGCCCTGCGACGGATTCGAACCGCCATCACGCCGGGTTTGAGCCGACGCCCTCGTGCCAGTTGGGGTAGCAGGGCATGGCTCCGGGTGCAGGAATCGAACCTGCGTCGCCTCGATCCAAAGTCGAGGTGCCCAGCCAGCAGAGCAACCCGGAACGAAGTGGAGCGGTACCGGGGACTTGAACCCCGCCCAGCAGCTTGGAAGGCTGCCGCTCTGCCAGATGAGCTAGTACCGCATAGGTGTTCCGTTACTCCCGCCACGGAACCGGGCGTGTCTTCCCCTTGTGTTGCGTCGGCCGTACGGGATTTGAACCCGTGATCTTCACGTTGAGAGCGTGACGAGCTTTCCGGACAGCTCCAACGGCCGGTTGGAGCCGGCAGGGGGCCGGGTTACCTCGCCCGGGAGGTTCCCCCTGCCAACGTGCCCACCCAGGGACTCGAACCCCGCGCCTCCCGGACTTCACTCGGGTGCTCCGCCGTCAGAGCTTGGTGGGCAAGGTGCGCCACGCTGCGGGCGTCCGCCGGGAGTCGAACCCTCCACGGGCAGGGTGGCCACCCCGCTCCGCGTACCCGGTCCCCGAGTCAAACGGGGTCGCAGCCTGACGACTTGCGCGGCCGTACGTCCGCGCCGACAAAGCAAGGTGTGCCGCTTGCCCGCACTCGCGGGGCGGTGACCAGCCGCCCGCCAGGTGGTCAGCCTGACGTATTCGCGGCACACCTCAACGTTTTGAGCGCCCAACCAGGACCGGTGGCTAGCCGGCGACCTGGCCCGGTTCGACCAATGGCGGGGACGGGGCCACCGTCCTGGTCCGCCAGGCCCCTCGACGTCCCCCGCCTGGGGAACGCGGCACCCTTCTGTGGACTCACCCGGGTTTCGAACCGGGGGCCTTCGCCCTGCCAGAGCGACGCGCTACCAACTGCGCCATGAGCCCGTGTTGTCGACGTTCCCCGGCCGGCGGTCGGCGTTGCTGGCCGCCGGCCGGGGGATCGATATGCGCGGGGCCGTTCCTGTCCGGTGTATCCGTCTCCCCCGGGTGGGGGAGGCGTTCCGACTAACGGTGTATCCGGCCCCGCGTACACCCGGTCCGTGGTCCGGCCGGGTGTCTGTATGCCATCCGCTGTGGAGTTCTCAACGATCATCACCAATCCGGCCCGGGAGGCCGGGGTGTTGGAGCAGGGGTGACAGGACTTGAACCTGCAACCACCGGATTTGGAGGCCGGTGCGCTACCAGTTGCGCCACACCCCTATGTAGTTGACTTGCCTCGCTGCCTTGCTCGTCGTTCCTGCTATCAAGCTACCGTGTCGGGTCTAGCCTGTCCAGCGACTTTCCTAACTCGCTACCTACGAAAAAGCCGCCCGGTCCCTTGCGGGTGGGCGGCTGTCGCGCTTGATGCTGCGGCTAGCCGCGCCACCTACCAGGCTTGAAGTTGTCGGCGGAGCACCCGGTGATGGCCACACGCCACTCACCGCGCAGCGAAAGCCGCTGCTGCGGTTCTGGCGTCGCGTGGCGCATCATGACCGGCGTTCTCCCTCAGTAGATCGGTTGCTGGTGACGGTAGGCCCCGGAGATCGAACCCGGCAACGGATTTACCGCGCCGGGCGGCTCCGGAGGGTGCCGCTCCGACCACGGTAAGGCACCGGCGGCGAGGATGTCCAGGACGAAACGGACACAAGCGGCGACCTCGTGACCTAGCCGACGGACACGCGCCCGGCCGGGACGGTCGGCTGCCCACTCCCCGGGCACGTCCCCCGACTACCGAACGCCTGGTGCAGCGGGCACGGGCGGCGGGCGTGGCTGCTCACGCGGGCCCCGCAGGTGCGGCACTGCCGGCCCGCCGACGTTCGACGCGGGCGGGTATCGGTGGCCGTCGTGATGACCATGAGCCCATTATGTGGTCACGGAACGTGACATGTCTATCCGGATCGCCCCCTCTCGGGCGGCTGCCGCCTCGGCCTGCTCGGCGAGCTGCCGCCGCAACTCCGGCGACGGCAACAGCGTCGCCGTACGGCACCACGGGTCGGTGCAGTCGTACCAGACACCACACCACCGCTGCTCCGGTGTCTGCCGGTCAAGCGGACGCAACGCCATCGTGCCGTGCCTGCCGCACGCGGGCAGCAGTTCCAGGTCGGTTGTGGTGGTCACCGCTTGGCCGCCTTTCCGTGGCCGGGTGCGTGGTCGGGGACCGGCTTGACCCACGGCACGACGTACAGCCCGCCCAACTCCCGGTCGACCAGGTCAACGAACTCCCCGGCCGCCCGCAGCATGTCGTCCGCGTCCTGGCCGGACACGACCCGGGGGATACCCGCCTCGCAGGCCGCCCGCCGGCTGGACGTGCCGGCGAAGTGGGCCGCCCACCCGTCCAGCTCCGGCGCGACCTGGGCGAGCTGCACCCACACGCCGGGCACCCGGTGCCGTTCCTGCCTGTTCGTCACGGCGGGCCGGGAGGCGGCGGCTGCCAACACCGCGGCGGCGGCACGCAGGGCGGCGAGGTGCGCGGCGGCGTACCGCAGACCAGGCGGGCGCGTCTCGGCGGCCTCGGAGAGCTGCTGGCGGGCGGCGGCGAGGAGCTTGGCGGGAGTGCGGTGCGGCAGCAGATGCGCCGGCACGGTGGGCAGGTCGGCGCTCATTCCGGCGCACCCCCCGTCGCGGGCAGTTCGCCACCGGCGAGCGCGGTCCGGGCGATGCATCCGTGGCACCACCGGTCGGCGGCGTGCTGCGCGTCGGGCGTCCGGTTGGGCTCGTCCACGCACAATCCGCTAGCGAACATCTCGCATTCCGTGCCGATCAGTTCCAGCGCACGGCGCATCGGCTCGTTGACGCCGAGGTAGTCGCCGTCGTATCCCCACCCCTGGTAGTGGTCGCGGACGGTCTGCTGTAGCTGCTCGGCGACCCGCACCGCGTTGTCGGCGGTGAGGTGCATCGCGGTTTCCTTGGCGTCGCCGTGCGGGTTGTTGAGGTCGACCGGGCAGGTTGCCCGCAGCCAGACGTGCGGGCCGTCGGCGGCGGACGACTCGGACACGGTGACGTGTCCGCCGTACTCGGACGGGATCGGCGGGAGGTGGGCAAAGCCCCGGCCGGTTGTCGTCTTGACCAGGTGAGCGGGCGTGTTGGTCGGGTCGGTCATGGGTTCCTCCTGGGTGTCGGTGTCGGGTAGCCGCGTGGTACGGCCACGGTGAGCACGCACGGCACGCCGCGCGGGTGCTCCGGGTGGGCGGCCTCCGTGCAGCCACGGCAGCACAGGTCGGCGGGCGGCTCACAGTTGGCGTTGTGCAGGTCGCAGCACAGGTTGCCGTGCTGGCGGGCGATCTCGGCCGGGTGAACGACCCGGGACGAACTCCACCAGGTGTGGTTGCCGCCGCAGCGGCGTTGATCCTGCCGGCCGTCGGATCGAGTCGACGCCGACTTCCCGCCACACTCCGGGCAGCGGATGCCCTGGGCTACCTCGATCGCGCGTGCGATTGCCTCGGCGGTCTTCCGGCGCTCGTCGCGGCGAATCTCGTCCTCGGTGAGGGTCACGTCACTCATCGTCCCCACCGCCGCCCTCGCACCACGGGCAGGGCGGCGACGCCACCACGGCGCAGCGGCATCCGGGCTCCAACTCCGGCTCGTCGTCCACGATCACCGCAGATGCCTTCGGGCCCCGGCTGGGCGGGTTGGCCCGGTAGCGCGACCGCCGTCGGGCGTTACGGGCATCCTTCTTCGCCTGCCGGTCGGCGGCGCGTTGCGCGGCGATGGCCTCGCCGAGCTGGCGGGCAGCGGCCCACATGTCGTCCGTAGCGGTCACCGCCGGCCTGCTTCCGACGGCTTCACTGGGTAGAACCAGCGTTGTGTCACCCCGTCAGCGTTCCGGGTGCTGGTCGCCGCAGGGGTGACCCCCGGCAGCGGACGGTCATGGCCCCAGAACGGCTGGCTGCCGACCCACATCTCCGCACCCACATGTTCAGTGCACGTCCACGTCTCGACGGGCACCGACCCCACGTTGCGGGTGTCGTAGCGGACCTCCGTCGCGGGCTGGCCGCAGCGGCAACCGGCGGCACGGGCGGCGGCGTTGAGGGCACGCCAGCGACGTTCGGCCGCCGCGACCTCGCTGCTGGACGGCTGCGGCTCACTGCCGGAGCGGCGCATGAGGTGCCAGCCGAGCGGTGCGGCGACGCCAAGGACGAGCAGCAGCACTGTGACCCATGTGATCGTCATCGGCTCCTCCGGTTCGTGGTCAGGTCAACGGGGGTCAGCGGGCGGAACATGTCGACCAGCTCCGCCGACGTGACCGGGCCGATCACCTCCACATCGCGGTGCCGCCACACATCGGCGCCGGGCTGGCGGGTCCAGGTGCCGCCCTCGGCGTCGGTGAGTGCGGTGATGTCGTCGGTGAGGTGGGCGGTGTCCGTGATGGTCAATTCAGGGCTCCAAGGGTTGTCGGCCCGAACCAGATGGTGTCCAGGTCGGGTGTGTCCAGGTCGGGTTGGCGGCCACGTTCGGCGTACTTCCGATAGTCGTCGTCGCTGATGTTGTTGGTGTACGGCTGGTGCCGGCTAGTGCGGGCGGCTGGCCGGTCTACGCCGGCCAGGCGGTCGAGGGACTCGCGGACGAGGCGGGGTAGGTCGCCCCGACCGTGGACCCGCTTCCACCAGCCGAAGCGTTCGACCTCGTGCCAGCGTTCGAGTTCGTCAACGACGGCTGCGGCGAGGTGTCCGGGGCATCCTGCCTCGATGGCCCACCGGTGCCGCTGGTCGTCGGGTCGGTTGGAAAAATCCTCACCGCCTCTCTCTCGATCGTCGTCGGCGAGCGAACCGGGCAGCGACTCACGCGCGGAGAGAGAGGGTTGTTCAACGGGTTCTTCAAAGGATTCTTCTGTCCCCCTTGCAAGGGGGGTGTCGGTACCCCTTGCAAGGGGGGTGTCGGCATCCCTTCCATGGGGGGAGTCCCCTTGCAAGGGAGGGGCCCCTTCCATGGGGGGTGTGTCCGGCTCGTCGTCCGGCTTGCGTCGCCCGCTCTTGTTCCGGGATTCCTTCTGCGGCTTTGGCCCCTTGAGGTGCAACGGCACGTCATACACTGCCGGACGCTGCCCAGCCGGGAGGTGCGCTACCAACGAATCGTCTCCGGGCACAATCAGCCCCAGCTCGCGCAGCCGCACGATCTCTCGCTGCGTCTGCTTGACCGACTTGCCGGTCTTCGCCGCGATCGTCTTCGTGGTCTGCCGTGAGCCTCTGCCGTGCTGGTCGCATCGGCTGGCGATCACGGTGAGCGTCCAGGCGAGATCGGCTGGCACCGGGGCATCGTGGATGACCCAGGCGACGGCGCGCTGACTGACCCACTCGGGGCGCGGCTCGTCGTCGGGCGGCGTACTCCCGTCAGGGTGCGGCGTGGTGGTACGTTCTTGCACAGCCCAGGGCCTGCTTTCTGGGTTAGTCGGTCCGGGAGCACGGTGTTGGTAGCACCGCCCGGACCGCGCCTGTTTCAGCTGTCGGTCGGCTCCGTGGCGCTTTGCTTCCGCTGCACGCCTTTCAGGATCTTGTCGATCCAGGTGTCAGACCAGACGTGGCCCATCCACCTGTGGATGGATGCCTTCTTGACGCCGTCGGCGTATGCCTCTCGGGCTGCCGCGACCAGTTCGTCTCGGGGGCCGGCGATGATCCTGTCGGCCTCTTCGCGGGCTCGCTGATACGCCTCACCCCTCTCGCGTAGTCGTTGCTCGTGGTTGGTCATGGCCCGATCATGCCACACCACCAACAAATTTCCCAACACGTTGGGCAATCCGGTTGACCTGCGGGTCCGCGTGGTCTAGTTTGATAGTAGCTACAGCGACCAAGCCTCCGGGCGGTGCTACCAACACCACCCGGAGCCCGATCGGGAGAGGCCCCCGACATGACCAGCACCAAGCTCACCCAGCCCGGCGAGTCCCGCGCCAAGAAGTACGGCGCGCTGCACCTCATCGCCAACCTCACCGTGGACGGCGGCTGCGCCATCAACGTCCACCAGGGCCCCGAGCGCATCGACGCCCTGTCCGGGCTGCGGTTCGACAACCGCCTCGACGCGAGCGACGTCTACCGCGACATCCGCGACGCCGCCCTGGCCGGAATGCCCATCGAGGACATCGCCGAACTGGTGCGCCGCCGCCTCGTCGCCATTCGTGGCCGCATCGACGGCCGGGACGGCATGGACGCCCGAGTCGCCGAACTGGACCGGATGCTCGACCGCGTTGAGCGGCTGGCGTTCACCTCGGACCTATCCGACGGCTACGCCGACCTGAACCGCCTCGCCGATTCGATCCACGGCCCGGTGTTCTGACCGGGCCGCCCGGCCTCACCTTGCCCAATCCAGCACCTTCCGCCGGCACACGCCGGCACCCAACCCAACCCGCACGTCCACGTCTCAGGAGGAGACCGTCATGTCCGCGTCCGTTCAGCACACCGCCCGCCGGGTCGCCCGTACCGCCGCCCGCACCAGCCGGCCCCCGATCCGCGAGGTCATCACCGACGCCGACGGCAACGAGAAGATCCGCCGCCGGAAGCTGCGCCGCCCGTCGCGGCACACCAGCGAGCGGGCCGCCATCGCCGACTCGCTGATCCAGGGGGTGTGGGTCCGGTGACCGCCGACACCCGCGCCGTCGCGCACCTCGACGGAGACGCCGCGAAGGTCGTCAACGGAGTCACCGGCAGCGGCAAGACCCCGAGGCGGGTCGCCCCCGGTGTCGGCCTGCGTCCCGACGTCACCTCGCTGCTCGACGCGATCGACGCCGGCCGGGTCGCCCACAAGGGCGGTAGCTGGGTGATCCCCGTCGACCACCTGGCCCGCACCGTCCAGGAAGCCGGCTTGGCCGCGAAGGTCGGCGACGGGGAGCAGTCCCGGCTACGGCTGACCCGCGCCGGTGAAGACGCGATGCTGCGCGCCATGGTCGAGCGGGCGTTGACCCGGCAAACCGTCTACGCCGCCAAGTACCGGGAGGGGTTCGCCGCCGGGCAGGCATCACTGGCCAAGTCGCAGCGGCCCGCCTGGCGGCGCGTGGTGTCGATCGTGGGCGGTGGGCTGCTGATGTTCGCCGCCGGAGCCGCTACGGCGATCCTCGCCGCGCAGATCGGCGTCGGCCAGTGAAGCGCCTGCGTGGTGCCGGCCGCCGGCTTACGCGGCTGTGGTGCCGGTGCACCGGAGACCCGATCGGTGCACTCACCGACGACCAGGAGTCGCTGCGGGTCACGGTGCTGCTACATGAAGGGCTGACCGGGGCCGGGACTGGCGTGTTGCTACCGAAGATCGCCCGCCAGCTCAACGCCACCGGCCGCGACGTGCGGGCCGTCAGGCGGGCACTGCGAGGCAGCCGATGAGCGTCATCGCCGCCGTGTTCGCGGCCCTGTACGTCGGTCACATGGTCGGCGACCACTGGGTCCAGTCACAGCACCAGGCCGACCGCAAGGGTCTGCCGGGTTGGCCGGGCCGTATCGCTTGCGCCGCCCACGTCGCCACGTACACGGCCACGCAGGCGGTCGCCTTGGTCGCCCTGCACCTGGCCGCCGGGTGGTGGCCGAACCCGGGTCAGTTGGCCGCCGGTCTCGCCGTCAGCGCGGTCACGCACTACATCGCCGATCGGCGTACCCCACTGCGGTGGATCGCTGACCGGCTCGGATCGGGCCGTTTCTACCGGCTCGGCGCACCCCGGCCCGGCCGGGACGACAACCCGTCACTCGGTACGGGCGCGTACGCGCTCGACCAGTCGTGGCACATCGGCTGGCTGTACGTCGCCGCCCTGGTCATCGGTAGCTGACCTGCGGGTGAGCCTGTCGGGCTCGGCCACCACGTCCGAGCCCGGCGGGGTCGATCCAGGCCAACCACCAACCCACCGGAGGAACCATGCGGACCTTCTTCGTCGCCTACCAGTACGAGCGAGCAGAGCCGGGCGGTACCCGTGTCGGCTTCGGCAACACCGTCCGGGACTTCGAGTTCCATCCGCTGAACGACCCGGGCCGCGCGGGTGCGGAGATCGCCGCGTCCACCGGTCATGACGTCGTGATCGTGCTCAACGTGCAGGACATGCCCGGCAACGAGTTCTGACGTCT
This sequence comes from Verrucosispora sp. WMMC514, assembly GCF_027497295.1. Lineage (NCBI taxonomy): Bacteria > Bacillati > Actinomycetota > Actinomycetes > Micromonosporales > Micromonosporaceae > Micromonospora > Verrucosispora sp. WMMC514. The sequence goes on from NZ_CP114906.1 coordinate 3,237,358, forward strand.
GCGCCGTGAGCCTGTCGGGCCGGACCCAGCTTTCCCGGCCCGGCGGGGTCAACGCAGACCACGGGTGGTGCGGCGCACGCCCTGAGAAGCCCAGCCGCACACCCCGGACCGGAACCCATCCACAGGAAGGACCACCCGCCATGGCGAAGTCGGAATCGAAGTCGGGCCACACGACCGACCCCCGGTTGGAGAGCAAGTCGTACGGCGACCTGTCGCCCAGCAAGGCGACCAAGGCCGCCGCCGAGAACGCCCGTCAGGCCGGACGGAACACCTGATGCGCGCGGGGGCGGCCCATGCCCTGAGAAAGCCCGGCCGCCCCCGCCCTGCCCCATCCACAGGGCCACCCCGCACGGGGTGGACGAACCATCCGAAAGGAGGGCCCGCCGTGGCCCAACATACTCGCGGCCGGCGTCGCCGAGCCGAACTGGTCGCCGCGGTCGCCGGCCTCACCGCCGTTGCCGCGCTCGCTGTGCTGGCGGTCGCCCTGGTCGCCGATCGCGTCTGCCCGGGAGCCGGGTGGGAGGCCGTGATCTGGCCCGCCATCATCGTGCTCGTCGTGTCCGGGGCCACGTCGGCGACGGCGGGTCACCTCACCGGCCGGCACACAGGTGGTGGTGGCCGGTGAGTACCGCCGACAACAGCACGGCCGCAACGGTGTTCGGCACCATGGGCGTCGGCGGCTCGGGAAAGCAGGCCAGCTACGACACGAAGTCTCGGCAGTGGACAACCCGGCACGGCCGGACGCAGACCGACACGAAGGCGGACCGGAAGTGATCGCCCGGCTGCTGCTGCGGCTGGCCATCGGCGTGTCCGCGCTCACGCTCGCCGCCGCGATCCTGGCGATCCTCGTACACCTCGGCACCGGCGGGATCGTGTCGTGGGACGCCCACGTCGGCACCTGGGATGTGCCGGTGGCGTTGCCGGTCGCGCTGATCGGCGCATTCGCCTACACGCGGTCGCTGATGGCGTTGCGGCGCCGGGCGCAGCCGTGACCGATCCGGGCGGCGACCAGGAGGTGATCGGCCGCCTGGTCGCCGCCCTCGACGGCCTCGACGCGGCGGTGGTGGATCGGGTGGTGGCGTCGGTGACGGTCGGGGATGCGGCGGTGGTTGACGCGATCGTGGCCGGGTTGGCGGCGGGTGATCCGCCGCTGGTTGAGGTGGCCGGGGAGGGGTGGCGGCCGGTCGGGTTGTCGAATGCCGGGGTGGTGGTTGCCCGGGGTGGGGCGGAGCGGGTGGTGCCGTGGTCGGAGCTGCGGCGGGCCGGGTGACACGTTCGGGTGGGTTTGCCGAAGTCATGGACACACTCGCCCTGACAGGCTAGATTGATAGTAGAAACAGCAATCAAGCCTGAGGGGTTCAGGATGATCACCTGCGACGAGTTCGGATACCCGGTCATCACCGACACCGGCATCCGCTGCGGCAACCACCACCCGGGGGAAGACGCCCGACACGAGAGCGTCACCGCCGTCCGCGACTGCTACCGCCGAGCAGCCGAAGAGGAAGCCGCCGCCGAGGCCGACGCCGCCGCCGAACTGGCCGCAGAACGCGCCCTCGAAGACCGCGGCTACTGGGACGCCCGCGCCCAGGAGGACTGGGAAGCCGCCCACGGCGTGATCCCGTTCGACGTCGCATTCCGCGAAGCCCTCGCCCACGCCTGACCTGCCATCACGAACCGAAGGAACATCACCGTGACAACCACCGATTTCTGGGCCGACGCCGAGATCATCCACGCCTACAGCCGCGCGCAGGCACTCGACGACGGGGCGCTGGTGGACGCCGGTGACCTCGCCGCCGAGGCAGGCTTCCGCTGGCCGGTCGCGCTCACCCGCGCCGCCTGGGAGGACGCCGTCGCCTGGGACGACGCCGACAACACCCGTAAGGGCACCGTGCAGGACGAGAAGGGCCGCCTGTGGGACGTGCTGTGGATGGCCAAGCTCGCCGCGAAACGCGGTGGCAACCGGGACCGGGTGCTGTTCCAGGTGCTTCGGGTGCCCCGCACTGGCCGGGGTCAGCGGCCCCGCCTGACCACCCTCGCTCTCATGGTTGGCCCCGGCGACTGCGGCGAGCCCGTGATGACCATCGGCACCGAGACGGAGGACTGAGTCCGGTTCCTCCTGGCGACACCCCGGGGTGTGCCCTCCCTCGGGGCGTCGTCGTGTTGGTGGGGGACACGCCGGGGGTGGGTTTGGTGGTTTCGTGGACACGCCCGCCCTCGTGGGCTAGATTGATAGTAGGAACAGCAATCGAGATAGGAGTAGGGCAGATGGACGTCACCACCGCCACACCCGCCGAGATCGACACCCGGCTCATCGAGCTGTGGATGGCCCAGGCCCACCACCGCGCCATCGCCGACAGCGACCGCCTCTCCGACAGCGTCCGCGCCTACGCCGCCCAGGCCGCCGCCGACGCCGTCGCCGAGGCCGCTCCCCTCGAAGCCGCCTACGCCGCCCGTCGCTGGAACCGCTGGTACTGGGTGCCCAAGGGCCACCTGCACCGCGAGGGCGAGTGCTCCACCCTGTACGCCAGCACCGACCGCAACCTCACCGCCGCCGCCTCCGGCATGGACGACGCCCAGATCGTCGAACGCTACGGCTGGAACGTCTGCACCATCTGCGTCCCCAACGCCCCCGTACTCGACGGATTCCGCACCCCCGGCACCTACGCCACCGCCGAAGCCGACGCCAAGGGCATCTGCCTCAACAAGATCCCCGCCCACGTCAACCGCCGCTACGCCAGCCCGTACGGGACGTGCGGCGACTGCGACGCCCAGGGGATCGCGGTGACCAGCCTCGGCCGGCTCCGCCAGCACCCCCACGCCCGTATGGCCGCCGACGACGCCCGCAAGGCCCGCATCGAAGACCCCAAGCTGATCGGCACCGCGACCGGCGAGGTGTTGAAGGTCGACGGGTGGGAGATCAAGACCCGCCGCACCGCCGAGATCGACTGGGTCCGCCACATGGAGAACGCCGACGAGCGCGGTTGGGCCGGCAACCCGGAGTGGCAGGCCGAGCAGCGCGGGTTCGCCCGGCAGATCGCCGAGGCGTTGGCCGCCAAGGACGGCGTCACCGTCGAGCAGATCGAGGCGGCGTTGATGCCGAAGGTCGACGCGAAGATCCGCAAGTGGCAGCGCGAGATGGCCAAGGCCAACCACTGACCCACCCGACCGGCCCGCCCCACCCGGGGGCGGGCCACCCGACCGCCGAAGGAGAACCCGCGATGCCCCGGAGCGAGAACCGCGAGTGCGACCGCTGCAAGCTCACCCTCCTGTGCCGCTGGATTGGCCGCATCGGCGGCTGGCTGTGCCGCGACTGCGCCACCCACGAACGCAACTCCTGACCCACCCGAGCCCGAGGAGAGCCACGATGGCCCGCTACACCCACCAGCCCGCGATCCGCGCGCTACAGGACCAACTCAACACCGAACACCCCAACACCCTCTGCTACTACGACATGTGCCCCCACGGCACGCCCCTGCCGTCGCTGCCTGCTGGCGTGATCGCCCTCGCCGTCCCCGACCTGAAATCCCGCCCTCCCCGGGAAGTCGTGGTGCTGGTCAGCTTCAAGCGCCGAGAGTGGGGCTGGGGCATCGTCCGCGCCGACAATGGCCGGCTCCTCGGCTGGACGGCCAAGGTCAGTGCGGGTGAACACGCCGGACGCTGGTCGGCCCACGTCGCCAGCGGCGCGTTCCGCGGTGATGGCCCGGACAACGACGGCGACATCCTCGACGAGGTCCACCACTACCTGCACAACGGCGTCCCCAACAACTCGTTCGTCAGCAATCCGATCGACTACCACGAAAGGCGGGCCGACGCCGCGCACACGGTCGTGGCGCACGTCGTCTACAAGCAGGCACCGGCCGTCGGCTACCCCCGTCACCCGCAGGTGCGCCCGTACCGCACGCGCGCCTGGCAGCACTTCGAGCTGGACGACCGGTGCGTGTGCGGGGAGCCGGTCGACTGCCCCGAGCGGGCACGGCTGCTCGCCGAGGGGAAGCGGTGACCGCCCCGGCGCCGCGCCTGCTGGGCGGCATATCGTCGGAGGACCAGCAGCGCATCCGCAACGCTGTCGCCGACCGTGGGCCGGGGATCTTCCATTCACCGATGGTCGGCGGCTCGCGCGACAGCGTGGCCCGGTATCTGGCGGAGGGCGAGCTGGGTGGGCTGCTCGCGGACCGGTATGACTGGCAGACCGTCAAGGCTGCCGTCGCCGAGGCGATCGACGAAGACCCGACCGTCATCGGGCGGTCACCGGAGCAGGCCAAGGTGGACGCGGCTGCCCGTACCGCCCAGGTCGACCGGATGGTGGGCGAGGCCGAGCAGGCGTTGCGGGCCGGTGATCTCGCCCAGGTCGCGGCGCGGCTCGACGCGGCCTGGTCGGTTGACCCGGACCACCGGATTCCCGGTGTCGGTGGGGCCCGGTCGCTGGGTGTGCGGCTGGCGGATGTCCGTGACCGCATCCGGGCGCGGCTGGCCCGGGAGTGCCCGGAGTCGCCGCCGGCCGCCGGGTACGAGCTGGGGTGCCGGCTACCCGCCGGCCGTATCGAGGTCCGGGACCGGGGCGCCGGTGAGGTGGTGCTGGTGTGCCACGAGTCGACGGCCGTCCGCTGGGTGGGGTGGATTGTGGGCCTGCCGGCAGGGCCGGGGGAGTGGGTGGAGGACAACGACCTGCGGGTGTGTGCGTGCCGGCATCTGTGCGCCTCGCACGCCTCGACGTTGGCGGACCACACCTCTCCGGGCGGGGTGGGCAACGGGTCGTGTGGGGTGGATGGCTGCGGGTGTGGGCGGTTCGTGCTGCGGGTCGGGAAGGTCGCGGCGGGGTGACACGCCGCTGATTTCCCGAAGTCGTGGACGGGCCGGACCATCTGGGTTATCTTGATAGTAGAAGGCACGACCGAGCTAGGAGGACGAGATGCTGATCACCCACGGCGAACTGGTCGCGACCCAAGAGAAAATCGCGAAGATCAACGCTCGTGCCGAAAGGCGAGGCTTCACCGGCCGCCTGCTCGTCGAGGCCAAGAAGGTCATCAAGAAAGAAACCAACGACCTCGGATTCGAGGTCGAGGAGATCCTGTACGAAACCACCGTCACCGGCGAGGCACCCAGCTACAACGGCTGGAAGATCAGCGCCACGCTCGACTTCGACCCCGAAGCCGGGCTGATCGTCCGGACCGCACCCGGTGTCGAGAAGGTCGACCGGGACGGGCTGGTCGAGGGCTGGTGCGACCACTGCCGTAAGAATCGGCACCGCAGCAAGACCTACCTGGTGCACAACGCGACAACCGGCGAGCAGCGCCAGGTCGGCTCGACCTGCATCAAGGACTTCCTCGGCTGGTCCGGCAACGTGGTGTTCTTCTCGACCGGTTCGATCGAGGAGGAAATTGACGGGCTCCTGGCCGGTGGCGGCTACTACGACAAGCGGTGGTCGGCCGCCACGGTCCTGGCCGTCGCCTGGGCCGCCATCCAGGCATACGGCTTCAAGCCGGTCAGCTCCTACGACGGCACCCCGACCAAATCCGTCGTCCTGACGGTGCTCGACCCGAACCCGCGTAGCGCGCGAGACCGGGAACTGGTCGAGGCCCTGCGGCCGTACGTCGAGCGGTCCGCCGCTCAGGCGCAGATCGTCCGTGACTGGCTGCTCAGTGACGCTTTCTCCGGTGACACCGAGTACGTCCGCAACATGAAGGCGGTCGCCGGTGCCGAGACCGTGAGCGCCCGCCATGTGGGTCTTCTGGCTTCCGCGCCGCAGGCGTGGGCGCGGGCCATGGAGCGGGATCTGATCCGCCGCCGGGAAAGCGAAGAACTGGTCAACGAGTTCACCGGGCAGCCGGGTGAGCGGTTGGAGTTGACGGTCCGGGTCAAGTCGATCCGCTACACCGCGGGCGACTGGGGCACCACGACGATTTACACGCTGGTCGGCGACGACAAGCGGGTGTACAAGTGGTTCGCCTCGACCGATGCGCTCGGTGAGACGGCGGACGTGGTCCGCCGGATCAAGGGCACGGTCAAGAAGCACGATGAGTACGAGGGCACGAGGTCGACCGTTCTCACGCGGTGCAAGGTGCTGGCGTGATCCGGCAGCAGGCCAGACCGCGCGGGATATCTTGATAGTAGTATTTACCAGTGAGATGAACGCCGCCAACTGAACCCGCAACCGAATCCGGGAGGACCACACCATGACCAGCACCGACCAGGCGACCCCGATCCACCTGCACACCGGATTCGGGGTGGACGGAACCGCCGTCTGCGACGAGCCGATCACCGACGACACTCGCACCGCCACGTCTATCGACAAGGTCACCTGCACCAGTTGCCGGGCCGCCTACGAGCAGTACGTGGCCGACCTAACCGCCGAGCTGAACAGATGGTCACGCGGCGGCTGACCCGCTCGACCACCCAACCCGTAGAGATCATGCGCGTCGCGTACCGGCCACAGGTCGGTGCGCGCCGCACCGTAGAGAAGGAGGAACATCGCCAATGGATGCCGTACTGACATACAGTGCCCCCGACAATCGAGCTGCCGTGGGGGGCCAAGACGAGATGCCGGATCACCCGTTTTTGACGACCGCCGATCTGGCGGCGATCAGTGCCCGCCTCGCGGGTGTCGAGTCCACGAAGATCACCGCGATTGCGCGGAACATGTTCGAGTCGAGGCCGGAGATCCCGAACCGGAAGACCGGCGGCACCCGGCGCGGGAAGTACGCCGACGACCCCTTTCCCACGCCGGACGGCTACGCGGGCACCATGCCGTGGTGGCACGTCCACCGGGAGGCCGAGGTCGAGGAGTGGTTCAAGCGGCATCCGCGCCGGCAGAAGGGTGACGGCATCGGAGGCCCGGTGACCCGCGCTGAGGCGCAGGCCAGGTTGGCGGCGCGGCAGGTCGAGCAGGTGCAGAAGAAGGTCGCTGCGGATCTGCCGGTGCAGCTGGTGGTCGACCGGGCCGGTAGTGACGTGGTGGTGAAGGCGGACGGCCGGGAGTACCGGTTCGATGCCGGGCTGATGGCTGCGGCGCTGGGGTTCCGGCGGACGTATGGGGGCAGGAAGGCCAAGGTCGTTGCGGCGTTGGTGCGGGAGCGCGGGTTGTCGCGGGATGACGCGCTGCTGGTGGCGCGGGTGGCGCGGTGGCTGGCCCATGCGGGGGTTGAGGTCTGATCTGAGCTGACGCCGGGGATTGGTTGCGGCGTTTTTCGCGGTTTCACCGACACGTCCCGCCCTCATGGGGTAACTTGATAGTAGAAGTTACGAGCAAGGGGGATGACATGACCGCCACGACACTCACACCCGCCGCCCAGATCGCCGCCGCCGTCCGCACCGACATCAAGACCGCCAGCAAGGCCGGCACCCTCGCCCTCCCCGACGGCGCAAAGATCCGGGTCACCTCCCACAACTTCGCCGGAGGCTCCGCCGTCGACATCGCCGTCGAGAACGTCGACAAGGCGTGGGCAATCAGCATCGAGAAAGACGAGTGGGACAACGACAAGTGGCGGCCCACCGCCGCCGCCCAGGCCCTCGGTGACCAGCTCACCGACATCCTCGCCGCCCACCACAACGGCCGCGCCTGGGGCGAGGTTCGCGTCTGCGGCCTCGCCGTCGATCGGGGCCGCATCAAGCCCGCCTCCTGGCGTCCCGGCCAGGACTGAACCCGACCCCGACCCGAGCCCGAAGGAGCCCGCGATGGACATCAACGACCTGCACCAGATCGGCACCCACCACCCCGTCGTCATCGACGGCGAGCAGGAATGGGTGCGGGTGTGCGCCGCCGACCTACAGCGCGGCTACCGGGTCAGTAACGGCATGTGGGGCGGCCGGATCGACGACCGGTGGATTCCGCTGGCCGACCTGCCCGTCACCATCACGACGGTCTACATCCGCACCAGTGACACGGCATGGGCCGCCCGTCGTAACCTGGCCTGCCGCTCGGAGGGTGCGGGCGACGGTGTCCACGTCGTCGCCGTGCCCGTCGGCGAGGGCGAGGTTGAGCCGGTCGCGTTCGCCGGGCGGCCGATGGTCCGCTTCGACCTCGGTGACGACCTGCCCGCCGACTACCCGAACCGGTGGGTGCTCAGCCCTGCCGCTGTCCAAGCCAAGCTTGCCGCGCTCGCGGCCTGACCCAACCCGCGCGAGGGAGCCCACGATGAGCGACGTACTGATCACCGACGTCCGCGACGGCCGTATCGTCGACCTGCTCGCCGGGCTCGGCGCGACTCGCCATGTTGCCCGGCAGATCGCCGGCAACCTGGTCCGTGACTACCTGGCCGAGGGGTCTGCACAGCCTGACGGGCTCGCTGACCTCACCGACGAGCATCGGGCCACCACGCTTGAGCTGGCGGTGCTGTTGACCCGCCTCGCGTGTGCGGCCGGTCGGGCGTCCTGCCCGGATCTGGGTGTGGCTGCCGATCATGCTGCCGCTGCTGTGCGTGTCGCCTGCGGGTACGCGGTCCGGTGCGCGACCTGATATTCGGGGTGTCGGGTTGACGGATGTCCTGGCACGGCCAGCCCTCATGATGTAGATTGATAGTAGAAACAGCGATCAAGGGGGTCCGCAATGGATGTCACAGTCAGCCTCAACGACCAGCAAAGAGACTGGCTCCTCGCAGCCGTCGACAACACCGGCCGCATCCACGGCACCCCCGGCAACCGGCGGGCCCTCAACGCCCTCACCCGCGTCGGACTCCTCACCGCCGACGCCGGCACCGGCTGGCGGTACGTCACCCGCCACGGCCACGAAACCGCCGCCGACATCATCACCGGCCACGCTGCCGCCGTCATCGGCCGCCACATCGACGGACCCGACCGCATCGAGCAGTCGAAGACGGCCGCCGCCGACCTGCACGACGCCGGCTACCTGATCGGCGGAGGGGACGCCACCGCCGACCTCATCGACCGGGTCACCGCGGTCCTCGCCTGCCGCCACGACCAGCCCACCGCCGAACGTATGGCCCACGCTCTCGCTGCCGCGCACCTGCTGTCCGGCACCTGGCACCAGGAGGACTGACCCGATGACCGAGATCTCGACCGCCGTTGAAGCGATGCTCGCCGACCAGCTACGGCGACGCGTCGACACCGTCATCGCGAGGCTCGGCGACCTCACCGCCCGCGTCGAGCACCGCCGAGACGACATCGCGCTCACCGGCGGACCCGGCCGCCCGCTCTACGCGAACGTGGCAGCCGACATCATCCACGAGATCAACACGACTTTGATGAACCTCAACCTCGGCGGCCTGGTCACCGCCGCCGCTGACGCCGACGTCGCGCGGACGAAGGGGGAGTGATCCCGGTGGCCAAGCTCACCATCCCCCGCCTGAGAGTTCTCCGCGCCGCCCAGCGCGGCGACCTCCACCACAGCGTCCACGGCGGATACGACTGGATCGACCTGAACTCCCCCGACTGCGGCAGGGTCACACCGACTGCCCAGGGTGCCCAACGCGACGGACTGATCGAGCTACTGCCCCGCCAGCACGGCGACGAGCACCGAGGGCAGCCATACAAGCTGACCGACGCCGGAGAGAAGGCCCTCACCGAACACGACGCCAAGGAGAAGCGATGACTGAATTGGCCACGGCGGACCTGCGGGTCAAGGCCCTCGACGTCGTCGTCGCCGCCGCCCACCAGCAGCCCATCCGGCCCGGCCACAGCACCGCCCGCGTGGCGGCCTGCCGTGACGTCCGCGCCGCCACCGGCTGCGCACTCGTAGACGCCATCGCCGCCGTGGACTGGGCCATCGAGCAGGTCACAGCGACCAGCCTGCACCGGTTCCGCCAGACCACCGAGACGGGCTGGCTGTACCGGTTCCCGAACGGCCGCGACGCCTCGATCATCAACGACCCGCACCGGCCGTTTCGGTTCGAGATGCTGTCCGACTCGCTCGACGCCCCCGGCGGCACGGTGGCCGGGTTGACGTCCGAGCAGGTGGAGGCGCACCTGTACGCCATCGCCGGCCGCAGCGCCGCCAACGACACCGACGAGAGGAACTGACCGATGCCCACCTTCACGCCGACCGATGTGGTCGTGACCCGCTCCTACTCGGTGACCGGCGCGGACCCGACGCCGATGCGGTACGGCAGTATCCGCATCCTGCCGGACACGGTGACCGTCACCTTCACCAACGGCACCCCGACCCGCCTCGTCATCGAAGGGCCGAACGCGAAGAAGGACGGCACCGCCGGGGCGAACCGGCATGAGGAGTCGTGGTGGCTGAGCTGGGCCGCGGACGCCGCACGGGCACCGGAGTGGGTGGCTCCGCTGCTGGACGCCCGCCGCCCGGCCGACCCGCCGGGAGTGTTCGCGTGACCGCCACCGATCCGACGCCCACGCACCCAGACCCGGCCGTGCAGGCACTCATCGACAACGGCTGGCTGGGCGAGTGGGACTGGCCCATCCAGGTCCACGACCTGGCCAACGCGGTCCGGCTCGTCCGGCAGGCCGACCACCGGGCCGCCCGAACCGACGTACCCGCCGCCGACGGGGAGCAGCAGTCATGATCCTCGGAAGCAGTAGCGGCTACTGGTCGACCGGAATCGTCATCCGCTGGTACGCGGCGCTGGGCAGCGGCTCCCGCCGTGGTCCCGCGTGGGCCGGGCGCGTCGACTTCTACGACGACGGATGGGCAGGCGACGACGACGCCGACGCCGGCAAGGTGTCCACTGAGGGCCGTCTGAACACCCGCTACTACGTCCGCGACGGCGACACGACGACCGGGCTGCGGGCCGTCATCGCCGCCCTGATCGCCGACGCCGGCCGCCTCGGAATCACGTTCGGCGGCCCCTCGGTCAAGCCTCACCTGTACTACGAGGGTGACGGCGGCAGCACGGAGTTCCCGCCGCCGGACGGCTGGCGTGACCTGCTCGCCTCGGAGGCGCAGCGGATCGGCTGGGAGTTCCCGTACGCGAGCACGGAGGCGAGCCGTGGCTGAGTCGGAGAGCATCCGCGAGCTGGAAGCCGACCTCGACCGGGTGCGGCAGCAACGCGACGACTACGCCGCCGAGCTGGCCCGCATCACCGGCGCCGGAGCGCTGCATCGCCTCGCCCGGCACCTCTACATCCAGGGGCACGCGCCCGAGGACACCGCCGCCCGGCGGTGGGACAGCGGCACGGTGCCGCTCGCCCGCGTCGCCGATTACACGCGCGCCGCCGCGCAGGCGATGGCCGCCATCAAGGCGGTTGACCCGACACACGCCCACCTGGGCGACGACAAGGAGGACAACCCGCGATGACCACAACCAGCACCGCCAAGGACCAGCAGGCAACCGGCCCGGCAGCAGACGAGTTCCCCTACAACTATTTCGTCGCGTTCGCCGTCGTCGACCGCCACGGCAACGTCGGATTCGGCAGCCAAAGCATCGGCACCCGCAGACGAGTGACCACGATCGAGGACACCAACCAGTTTGCACACTCGATCACCGAGTGGCGGGGGCTCTCGCCCGGAACCGTGTCCGTCATCAACTTCCAGCTGTTGTCGGCCCCGGCCGAGGACGAGGTATGACCACGCTGACATGGGCCAACACCCAGCCGGGAGTGTGGCGCAGCCTGTGCGGCCGATACGCCATCGTCTCCGTCACCCTGCCCGAGCGGCCTGCCCGCACCGTCTACCAGGCCCGCCGCATCGACCCGAGCATGGCCGCCGCCGACCCGATGCGCGGCACCCTCGGCTACCTGCTCGAAGAGTCCCCGTGGCGGTGGAACAGCGACAACAGCGTTCACAGCGCCGAAGCCGCCTGCGACCGGCACGCGTGGCAGGTGGAGCACCCGCTGAACGTGCCGACCGACCATCCGGCCGCCGCCCTGTCCAGGTTCTGGTGGCCGTCCGGGGGCGGCCGTGGCGCTATCGCCCTGATCTGGGAAGAGGCGCACCTGATCGCCCAGGTCATCGGCATGGGCCGCGCCGCAGATGACGGCGTCGAGGTGGGCGAGTACACCCGCATCGACCTGACCGCGCTCGGTGTCCACGCCGACCGGGCGACCCTGCCGACCCGCACCGACCATCCGGAGCAGTGCGGCGGCTGCAACGTGCCCGCAGGTACGCCGCACGCCGCCCGCTGCGATCACGCGCGCTGCCTGGCCACGGGCGGGCAGCGTCTCCAATGCGAGCTGTTCGGCGAGTCGAAGACAGCGGGGATCGAGGCGGTCCGTACCGGCGGCACCAGTCAGCAGGAGTTCGATGACTACTTCAAGACGCCGCTGGAACACGACTGCGGCCAGGACATCTACAGGGGGTAGCGCAGGAATCCGCACGGCGTACGCGGCCGGTCACCCGTTCGGGTGGCCGGCCGCTTCCGTCGTTCCTCAAGCTCACCCCGGGTACGAGGAAGCCCCGGCCGGGGGTCCGGACCAGGGCTCTCGTGCAAGCTGGCGGGCTGCACAGCCAGTCTACGTCTCGGGTGCCTGGTCGCCGGTCGGCTCGCCGCGGTTCTTCCGGATGAGCGCCTCTTTCGCGGCCTGTTTCTCTTTCCCCGGGGGCATCGCCAGCACTTCGTTCAGGTCTGCGATCGACGCGCGGACGATTCTGCGGTGCCCGCCGGCTGTGTAGGTGACGCGAAGTAGACCGATGTCGGCGTATCGGCGGATCGCGGTCGCACCTGGGCGTGAGTGGACGAGTTCCTTCGCCTCGGTGGGCGTCACGAAGTCGCCGTCTTCTGCCACTGCCGCGCCCATCCTTCGCAGGTTCCCGATCTTCCAGATTCGGCCCAGTGTGACAGACCTGCCGGCCGTAACGCGAGGATCGCCACCCCCGGATGTAACGACCGACACGCGATCCTCCTGAACTTTCCGAGACTCCCGAAACTCCCCATCTTGTGCCATCATGATGGCACGGCTCGGCCAGAAGGTCGAGACACCACAGGACCAGGGGAGGAAAGCCGGTGGAGTTGCAGCGCGAACCGCTCCCGGTCGACGAGTACGCCCCGGCCGCCGACGGCCAGGCGTGGTGGCTCGGCGCTCTGCGCGCCCTCGAAGCGGTACCCGGCTGGGTGTGGGCCATCGCCACCACCGCACTGCTTCTCACGTCCGTCGTCCTGCTGCTCCTGGTCGTCCGTCGCCGCAAGACCAGCAACGACGACGGCGGGGGACTGTTCCGCGCCGCCATCACCGCCACCATCCTGTTCCTGGCAGCCGTGTTCTTCGGCAGCTTCAAAGGCTTGGCCGCGTTCGGCCGCGACACCCTCCACTGGACCGGCGGCCTCGAATACCTCGTCCCGGCAACCCTCGACGGCGTCGCTATCGCCTGCGCCCTGCTGGCCCTTGCCGCGATCAAAAAGCGCAAGGACGGCACCGCCGCTCACCGGGTTGTGTGGCTCGCCACCCTGTCATCGGCCGCGATCAACTTCGACCACGAGGCGAACGGCCCGGCCGGCTCCACCGTCGGCGGCGCCTACCTGGGTCTGCTGTCGCTACTCGGCATGTTGCTGCTGCACATCATCCTGGACCTGCTCACCGGCAGCCGAGGTGCCCGCGTCGAGCGGGTGAAGCCCCGGTTCGGTCTGCGGTGGATCACCTCGCCGGGCGACAGCGCCGCCGCCTGGTTGGCGTGGCAGAACTTCCCGCCCGCGCCGCTGCCCACGAACGCTACTGCCGACCGGGTCGCCCGGTACGCGTCGGTGCGGCACGCCCTCTCCCACCTTGAGGTGGTGCGCCGGGCGCGGCGGATCAAGAGGCACACCCCGGCAGGTGCAGAACCGGCCGAAGGGTGGGCGCGGATCAACCCGTGGCTGCGGGTCCGCCAGTTGGGTGCCGCCCTGGTCGACCTGCGGAACACGTCCACCGCCGAACTGTCCCGGGTGCGCGCCGACGCCGCCACCGACCGGGCGACCGCCGCCCAGACCATCGACGAGCTGCGCCGGCAGGTCGCCGACCTCAACACGCTCCTGGAAGTCGCCGCCGCCGAGACGACGGCCGCCGAGCAGCGGGCCACCGACGCAGAGCAGCGCGCGGCCACCGCCGACACCGCACGCCGGACGGCCGAGGCCGACGCCAACACGGCCCGACTCGACGCCGCCCGCGCCGTGGCCGCCGCCGAGCAGACCGCCGCCCTCGCCATGTCCCGCGCCGACCAGGTCACCGCAGACCTGGCCGCTGCCCGCGAACTCGTCGGCCAGCTCCGCCACGAAACTGCCGCCGCAACCACCGCCGCCGAGCAGCACGCGGCCGAAACTGCCGACCTACGCCGGCAGCTCACCGACGAGCAGACTGCCCACCGCGCCACCCTGAGCAGGCTCACCGCCGCTGCCACCGAACTGCCCAGGCAGCGTGACCGTGAGCAGCCGCCCCGGAGCAGTCGCCGGCAGCCGGCAGACGACACCAACACCGGTGAGCAGCCTGCCGGGAAGTGGCCGACCTGCCCGCCGTGGTCCCCCGAGCAGCTACGCGCGTTCGAGCTGCGCGACGCCGACAAGAAGCGGTGGACGTGGCCCGAGTTGGAGCGGGAGATCGGCGCGGCCAGCTCCACGATCCGCCGCTGGTTCGCCAGCCGCACCAAGCACACGGCGACGCCGCCGACCGTGCCCGCCCTACCCATCGACCCGCCCGCGACGCCGACGACCGCCGTCAACGGCAGCACACCCGTACCCGCCTGACCCGAAGGAGTCCCCATGTTCATCAAGACCATCGCCACCTGGCGTTTCCTCGTCCTGTCCGCCGTCATCATCGGCGGTATCGCCGGGCTGGCCGCGCGATGAGCCTCGCCCTGCTCGGCGCGCTGCTGCTGGTGTACGTGGCCTGGCGGACGTGGCGAACCGCGTTCACCTGGTACGACGCCCTCATCACCATCCTGCTCGGCGTGGTCATCGCGAAGGCCGGCGACGGGTTCCTCTACACCGCGTTCGACACGGCCGTGGACTGGGTCCGCGCGATCTTCGACTTCATCGCGAAGCTGTTCGGTTAGGAGTCACTGTGCGTATCGTCAACCCCTTGCGGCGTCAACCCCTTGGCGTGCCCGCTGAGGACGCCCCTGCACGCTCAACAGGGGAGGTTCCTTCGCCGAACAACCCCTTGGCCGGTCAAGGGGTTGGCGAACAGAACGTAACCGCGCCCGGCGTGCCCGCAGAACCGTCCGGCACCGTCGGACCGCCGCCGGTGCCCGCCGACGACTCCACCACCAACACCTCCGGCCAGCCCGCCAAGCCGGCCCCCGGGGACAAGGTCCGCACCAAGCAGGTTCACCCGTTCGTCGCTAAGGCGATGTCGAAGGTGATGACTCCGCAGGTGATCGTCACCGTGGCCGTCGCGATCGTCGGCGTGCAGGTGCTCGCCTGGCTGATGCTCGGCTGGGTGGGGGTGCTGCTGCTCAACGGTGCCGGCCTGCTGCTGCTGTTCGCGGCGGCGCTGGCGTGGCGTAAGGCGGGTGTCCGTCGGGCTGTCCGGCAAGCCCGCAAGGCTGCCAGCAAGGACGGCAGCGGCAGGGCGGCAGATCGGCGTGGGCTGCTCAGTGTGTTGTCGTGGCGTCGTCGCCGGCAGGAGCGGCAGGCTGCCCACGGCAGCGGCGGCACTGGTGACAGCAGCCATGGACCTGCCGGTTCCGGTGGCGGCAGCTACCGGGGCGGACACCGCCGTGGCGGTCTGCTCAGCCGGATGCGTAACCCGTTCCGCCGAGCCGGCAACGGCGGGGGTGGGGGCGGGTCTGCTGGCGGTGGCCCGGGGGCCGCCCACTCCGGCGGTGTTCCGGGCGGCGGCCGGTCGGGTGGCGGTCGCCGTGGACCGCTGGCGTGGCTGCGGTCGAAGACCGGCAACCGGCGTGGCGGTGGAGGCTCGCCGTCCGGTGGTGGTCCCGGCTCGCCCGGCGGGGGCTCGGCCGGCTCGGGTGGCCGCCGCGGGTTCCGGATGCCTCGCCTTCCGCGCTTCGGTGGCGGCTCGGGCGGTAAGGGCTCGGGCGGGCGTGGCCCTGGTGGCGGCGGCGCGTCCGGCGGTGGCACGGGTGGCGGACACAAGCCGACCCGACGTGGCAGGCGAGGCGGCCGGAACCGCAACGGCGGTGGACACGACACGACCAACGCGGCACACAGCGGCGGCACCGGCCGCAGCGGCAAGCCGGGGTTCTGGCGGCGGCAGGGCCACGACTTCATGGCCGGGCTACGCGGCGACTACAACAAGCCGAAGACCCCCCAGGGCGGCGGCACCGATACGCAGGGTCGGCCCAAGGGCCAGGCGAAGGGTGGTCCGGAGCAGGCGTCTCGCCCGCCTCGCACCCGGCCTGGGAACAAGTTCAACGAGGTCGAGATGTTGGAGGAGGGTCGCTGCACCCGCTGCGGCGGGCCGATCCTCAAGGGTGAGACGGCCCTGTCCCGTAAGCCGGGCCAACTGGTCTGCCCCGGCTGCTTCCTCTCGCCCGGCGCATACCCGGCCGAGTGGAAGACCAGCGCACCCGCGCCAGAGCGGCGCGCAGGACAGCAGGCGGCACCCCAACGCCCCGACGGCAGGCAATCGCACCGGCCGGGACAACGCACCAACCGTCCTCCCTCCCGGGAGGCACAGCGCGAAGGGAACACCAGCATGGGAATCCGAGTCGGAACCGACGACATGAGCCTCCAGAAGTGGGGCATCGTCCTGAGTGACATCGCCCCCGCCTGCGACGAGGCCGCCAGTGAACTCGGGCGGCAGATCGAGGCGATGGATGCACTCACTGCGGGAGTAAAGCAGCTCGCCTCCTACGGCGAGAACGACCTCCCCGCGATCAAGCCGCTTGTCGCCGAAGTTGAGGCCATCGCCGCAGAGCAGGCCGCGATCCGCGCCGAGGCCGACGCCCTGGTCACCCGGCAGCGGAGGCTTGCCGCCCGCGCCGAGGTGCTGCCCGGCATGTTCAACCGTGGTCACTACCTCGACAAGGACCGCATGGACGGCGTGCGGGGTAGCCGGCGGGCAGAGAAGCGTGCCGACGTGGCCGCTGCCGAGCGGGACACCTGACAGGCAGCCCGATGACTACCACAGCGAACGGAAGGGGGACCAGCATGGACCAGGAGCAGGGCAGCCGCCCGTCGGGGGCAGCGTGGGTGCCGGCGTGGACGATCGTCGTCCTCATCGGGGCGGCTGTCCTGCGCCACGGCACCGAGCAGGGAAATGGAAGCTGGGCCATCGGGATCGGGGCAGGGCTGCTTGGCTGCCTGCTCACCGGTCTGGTCACGATGGCGGCCGATCGGACGGCGGCACTCGTTCACCGGCTGGCGGCGGTTCTGGCGTGCAGCGCGTGGATGACGTGGGTGGCGCTGGCCGGCTGGTCGCTGTGGGCGTGGATGACGGTGATTGCGTGGGCGGGCGCCCTGTGGGTGTTGGAGCGGATCTACGCCCCGGCGGAGACGGTGGCCCGCACCATCCGCCACGACCCCGGACCCGAACCCGCGCAGGGCACGCAGTCCGACAACGCGCTGCGGTGGCAGGCGATGCTTCGCCGCCTCACCAAGAAGGACATCACCGTCACGGGCATCCGGCCGTGGGAGAACGCGCCCGGCGACGGAATGCAGGTCATGGTCGACCTGCCAGAGGGGCTGACGGTCAAGAAGTTGTCCGAGTACGCCGACGACATCGCCGCAGCGGTCAAACTGCCGCAGGGCTGCATCGTCCGCGTCCTCGACGCAGCCCACCAGGGCGCGGCGATCCTCGACGTGATGCTGCGTGACTGCCTCGCCGACGTCCGGCGACTGTCCGAACCGACCACCCCGGCGTCGATCTACGACGAAATTGATCTCGCGGCCAGCCCACGCGGCGAAGACATGACGGTGTGCCTACGCGAAAAGGGCATGGTCGTCGGGGGCACCACCGGCTCCGGCAAAACGACCCTGCTGCACCGGATCATCATGCGGCTCGCCCGCTGCATCGACGCCCTGATCTGGGTCATCGACCCCAACGGCGGCGGTGTCGCCGGCCCGTGGCTCACCCCGTACGCCCGCGGCGAGGTCGACGTACCGACGATCGACTGGGTGGCCGAAGACGAGATTGAGGGCGCGGTGATGTGCGCGATCCTCATCGCCATCTCGAAGGACCGCAAGACGAACCGGGAGTCGATGCGTCGTAAGCGGGCCGCCAACACCACTGTCGTGCCGGTCGACAAGGATCTCCCGGCGATCGTGGTCATCACCGACGAGGGCGCGGAGATCCGCCAGGCGATCGGGCTGCTCGCGCAGCTCCTCGACCAGTACATCGCCCGCGTCGCGCAGATCGGCCGCGCCGAGGGGGCCCGCGTCATCCAGTCGGTGTTGCGTGGCACGTCCGACATGCTGGAGAAGGGTCTGCGGGCGGTGCAGGGTATCCGCATCTGCCTGCGCATGGACGAAGAGGGCGAGTACGACCACATCTTGGGTAAGAACCCGGGCCGGGTGCGGCTGCTCCACAAGGGTTCCGCGTTCCTGTACCGGACCGATCGGGACTACCGGCCGGTGCTGGTCCGCACCGTCGATGTCGATATCGCGTCGATCGAGGCGCACGCCATCGCCACCGCGCACCTGCGGCCCAAGCTCGACGACCGGGCACGGTTGATCGCCTCCCGGGTGACTGCCGCTGATGTGCTCGACGGTCGTGACCCGTCGCACCCCGACTACCGGGAGCTGCTGCAAGAGCAGGTGTTCCAGGATCTCGAAGCCGGGTTGGCGTACGAGAACCGGTGGAAGCGGAAGGCCGCGATGCTCGCCCAGCTCCGTGACGAGGATCTGCCCGAGGATGACGAGCCGGCACCGAAGACGGCCGCTGTGCCGTCCGGGCCGCGTCCCGGCTCGGCCTTGGACCGGCTGGTCCGTGGCGCGGGGGTGCGTTTGGATGTGAAGCCGGCCCCGACTGCACCGGTGGCCGAGGCCGCCTCGCAGCCGTCGATCCCCACGCAGCCGCAGCCGGAGCGGCCCACCGGGGACGTGGACACGGTCGCCGCCGAGCTGCTGTCGGAGTCGCATCTACGCATGG
Organism: Verrucosispora sp. WMMC514; assembly: GCF_027497295.1. NCBI lineage: Bacteria > Bacillati > Actinomycetota > Actinomycetes > Micromonosporales > Micromonosporaceae > Micromonospora > Verrucosispora sp. WMMC514. The sequence continues at coordinate 3,256,228 of NZ_CP114906.1, forward strand.
ACGCGGTGCCGGTCCGCCCCCACGTCGACACCCCCGACACGGGACCGGCGACGCCGCCGACGACCCGTCAGGCGATCCTCGACGTGATGCGGGCAGCAGACGGGCCACTCACCGCCGTGCAGGTCCGCGTCGCGATCCACGCCAGGTGGGGTGTCAACGTGTCCAAGCAGCGCGTCGACCAGGTGTTGGCCCGGCTGGTGGAGCTGGGCGGGCTCGTACGCGAGGACTCAGTGAGTGGCCCGTACTACCGGGCGGTGGGCTGAATGCCGGCGGTCGCCGCGGTGAGCCGCGCGAGCGCGCCACCGGTGGTGGCCTCGCGGGGCTGCGGGAGACGCGGCGCCGGGGCGGCGGTGCCGGACCGGAGCGCGAGCAGCCGCAAACCCTCCTCGACGCCTTCGGTGAGAGCTTCGTCCAACTCGTCACGGTCGGCGCCCAGGCAGGTGGCTTCGATGGCGGCGTCGCGGAGACGCTGCACCCACCGGTCCCGGTCACTGGTCGTCATGTCGCCAGTGTCGCATACGGGTACGACATTCAGTAGCAGCGAGATCACGGGTGGTGTGTCGCTGTGATGGGCCGGACGCACGCGCTTTCGGGCGCGGTCGGCTGGCTGGCCGGCTGCGCCGCGCTCGGCCTGGCCGGTCACCCGGTGCAGGGGCACGTCGCCGTCGCCGGGGCGGTCGTCTCGGCCGGGGCCGCCCTGCTCCCGGATCTCGACCACCCCAAGGCGACCGCGTCGATCAGCCTGGGCTCGGTCACCGGTGGTGTGTCGTGGGTGACCGCTGCGGTGTCGCGGTGGGTGTCCCGGGTGACCTGTTCCTGCTGTGATGGGGACGCCGACGGCCATCGCGCGCTCACTCATACGGTCGCGTTCGCGGTGCTGCTCGGGGTGCTGCTCGGGGTGGCTGGCTGGCGGTGGGGTGCCGCCGCAGGTGTGCCGGTCGTTGCCGTGTCCGCTGCTCTGGCCTGCCGGGGCCTGCTGTCGCCTCGGCGTCGGCGCGGCGGCTACGGGGTGCTGGTCGTCGCCGTCGCCGTCGGGGCGGTGCTCGCGGAGGGCGGGCCGGGCTGGTGGTGGATCGGGCTGCCGGTGGCGTGGGGGATGATCGCCCACTGCCTGGGTGACGCGGCGACCTTGTCGGCGTGTCCGCTGCTCTGGCCGTTGCGGGTGCGGGGCTGCCGGTGGGGGGTGGTGGGGTCGCCGCGGTGGTTGCGGTTCCGTACGGGCGGGCCGGGGGAGCGGGTGGTGTGGTGCCTGCTGATGCTGCTCGGGTTGGGCAGTGGGGCGTACCTGGTGTTCGGCTGACACCTCGGCAACTTTCTTGCCAACCTGATTGAATGGCATCCCGACCTGTGGCAACATACTTGCCATGACGACAGTGATGATCGAGAAGCTGACCGAACCCACCGCCCTCTACTGCCGGTACCCCGGCGAGTACAAGACACAGCCCTGCCACATTCAACTCGACCTCGAAAACGGCCGGCTCTACTGCGGTTACGCCAGCGCCATCGGCGGCGCGATCCCCGAACACGTCTACGCCGGCCGCACCCGCACCTGGTCCATCCCCGCACTCACCGCCGACTCGGCCAACGCCCTCATGGACAAGATCGCCCCCCTCGCGCAGCAAGTTCTCGACGGCTCCATCATCGAGTGGGACGGCAACAACCACGTCGGCTCCCTCAACGCCGCCGCCCACGCCGCCGCCGACGAAATCGAAACCATCGCCGACGGCTGGGCCGAGATGGACGGCAGCGACATCGTCGACGAGATCGACGCCGCCGACTGGTACGCCCAAGGCGACGACCCGGCAGACGAACTCGGCCTCACCGCCGACACCACCGACGACCAGCTCGACGCGATCGAACAGGCGGCGGAAGCCGACATCATCTCCACCGCCGACAAGACCGTGGTCGTCGCCGGCCTGCGCGCCTGGCTGGAAACCCGCCGCGAAGAACTCCGCGCCGAGGTGCGCGAGGTGTTGGAACAGGTCGCCGAGCAGATCGACACCCTCATCGAACGCCGCGCCGCCCTCGTCCGGCAGATCGCCGCGTGGGGTACCGACTCCGACCGGCAGATCGCCGCCCTTGCCGACAAGTCTCACACCTGGGTTCAGAACGTCGTGCGCGCGGGCCAGGACTGAACCGATGGCACCGTGCGAGCTGGTGAACGTCGCGCCCGGCTACCCCCGCTATGAGGAACTGGTCGGGCAGATCCGCACCGACCCCGCGCTGCTGGCGGCAATGTGGTCGGATGCGGAACACCGGCTGATAGAGCATCCGCGCAAGGTGTGGTCGATCGCCACGGTGCGCGAGGGCGGCCGGTGGGTACCCGCGGCGTGGGCATGCGCGGTCGTAGACGGGAACGTGCTGCGCTGCTGCGACAACTACGAGCGGCCCGGCTACCGCGACCGGGGGCTGTATGAGGCGGCGTACCGGCACCGGCACACCACGATCGTCGCCCCCTACCCACTCGCCGCGATCACCTACCTGTTCGCCCAGCCCATCGGCCTGCACATGGCCGACGGCTGGTACCACACCGGTGTGCGTGGGGTGTCCACGGAGGCCGGCGTCGAGCATCAGTGGTGGAAGCTGCGCCGCGACCCGACCGCCTGACCTGCTAGTCCCGGCCGTTGAGGCGCAGCACCATCACGTCCATGTCGGGGATGGTGCGGGGCCTGATCTGGCCGTGCTGCTGCCAGCCCATCCGCTCATACAGCCGGCGGGCGGGGGCGGCCGGGTTCGCGGCAAGCACCGCCCACTGCTCGGCCCGGCCGTCGAGCAGCATCCCGAGGAGCCGCCGGCCGACCCCTTGACCCCGGTAACCGCCAAGGACCATCCACTCGACGACGAACAGCTTCGTCGCCTGGCGGAGCCCGGCCGGGGGTTCGTCAGCGTCGGGTTCCATCCAGTCGCCGGGCGGCATGGTGTGTCCGTAGACGGCCCCGACCAGGCGGCCGGCGTCACGGGCGGTGGCCAGCGTGAACCCGGGCTGGCGGAGGTGGTCGGACCACCAGCGGCCGAACTGGCGGACGTGCTCCGGCCCCTCGCAGTAGGGCGGTTCGGCATACACCACGGCGTACAGGTCGCGGATCTCATCCGTCATCGTCCGGGCAGTGTCGGCGTCGACGAGCGTCCACACGAGGTCAGCCATGGCCGGTGACACTACCCGGCCGGCAGCGCGGCGATCCGGTCCCGCAGACCGGCCACCTCCGCGCGGCGCCGCTCCCGCTCCGGCACCACCGCCACCACCGACCGTGCCACCTGGTACAGCAGGGCGGTGTGGTCGGCAGCCGGTAGGTCGTCGAGGACGTCGGCGGCGTAACGCAGGCCGCCGCCGACGTCACCGTCCTGGATGAGGCACGACGCGCGGTGCATGAGCATCTGCGCCCGCTCCCGACCCAACTCGGCCGGGTACAGGTCGAGGGCCCGGTCCTGCGCGGCCATCGCCTGCGCGGTGTCGCCGATGTGGGTGTAGACGTACGACTCGGTGTGCCGCAACCTGACCTCGGGCCAGCCGAACATGCTGTCGGCGTCCGCGACAACGCCGGGGGGCATCCGGTCGGTCATCGCCGCGGTGACGGCCAACGCCCGCCGGGCCTCGTCGGCTCGGCCGGCGACCGCGAGGGCCTGCGCCCGGCCGGAGAGCACCCCGACGTGCCCGACACACACCCGGTCGGCGGCGAGCGCCACCGTCTCATCCGCCCGGTCCAGAATCGCCGCGACGGGTCGCCGCTCATACGTACCGTTGACGACCTCCCAGTCACGCACCCACAGGCGGGTGTCGAGGCACGTCGACCGGTCAGCGTAGACGCGGGCGTCGTCCCACCAGCGGCGGGCCATGCCGTGCAGGCCGGCAGCGGACACCCCCATCGCCATGATCGCCGCCAGGTGCGCGGCAGCGCGCAACAGGCCACGGTCGTCGGGGGCGGCGGCGAGCTGGTGGGAGAGGACCGTCAGGTCGGCTTGCAGGTGGTCGCGTAGCAGCGGCGCGGGCAGGATGTAGAAGTCCCGGGCGTATCCGGCGACGATCCGCTCCCACGCGTCCGTGTCGGTGCCGGCCGCCGCGCCGAGGGTGTGCCGCAGCGCCTCCAAACCGACGAGCGGGGCGACTGCGGGCGCAGCCGCGAGGGCACCCATCACACCGAGCACTGTGCGCCTGTGCACGTCGATCTCACCCGCTTGCTGCCACGCCTGGACGAGCCCACCACCCAAACCGATCGCCCTGTCGCAGTCCTCGGCCAGCGCCCGTGACGCCCGTCGGACACCCCGCTCCACCTGCGACAGGTAGGAGTAGTCGATCCGGGCTGCCGCCCCGAGCTGCCGCAGCGACATGCCGGCGTTGAGCCGGTGCCGTTTCAGTGTGACCCCGAACGCCTCCATCGGCACCCCCACGGTGTGGGCAGTTGTGTGGGCCCACTGCTCACACCTACCCCACACGCAGGGTAGCGGGCAGGCTGCGGTCAGGGCCCACACCGGACCGGCGGAGGGCCCGGGGGTGAACGCGCCGCTGGTTTCGGACGACGAGGTCGGGGCCGACGGCCTGCGGAAACCCCCACCAGGGCTGCGGTGGTCTGCCGACCATCCGAGCACGTTCGTTGTCCCCGTGCGTGCGAGTCGACAACAGCGGGCCACCGCAGCCCACCCCGAACGGCGCTCGGGAGTGGGGGATCACGGATGCGAGTCGACCTGGACGTCCCGGAAGGTACGGTGCTGCTGCTCCTGGAAGGGGAGTGGTACCCGGAACCCGGCAGGCCAGCGCGGCGACAAATCCTCGTGTCGTCAGTCGCCGTCCGGCAGCAGGCGATCGGCGGTCTGGTCTACGCCACCGGCCACGCCTGCAACCACCGCGACCCCGACTGCGACCGGCACCACTGCTGGGAGGCGCAGGTGTCCGTCGCCGCGGTCCGCGCATGCCTGGACGGCACCCGGTGACGGCCCGGCGGACCGGCGTCGCATACCCGAGCAACCCGCACGACCCGATCCGGCCCTCATGGGTGTGCGGCCAGTGCCGCGACCCGTGGCCATGCCAGCCCACCCGAGCACGGCACCTGCGGTGGTACGCCACAGACATTCCGGGTCTGTCGCAACTCATGTCCGGCTACTACTGGGATGCCATCGCCGACCTACCCGATGATGACCCGCAAGCGCTGCACGCGCGGATAGTCGGCTGGGTGCGGCGCGCGCAACCCATCGCCGACACGACGTGCATGGGCTGCCAGCCGTCGATCCTGCCCAGCATCAAACATGACTGCGGCGGGGCCAGCATCCCCAGCGACGAGGTGCGGTTCCGGTGCGTGTGCCCGCAGCCGGAATGCATGCGCCGGCAGGGCCGCGCTCCACAGAAGACACCGAACGCGGGGCCGCAACCGCGGTCGAAGACCGCTAACCGGAACCGGCTCGCTGATCGTGTCTGAACCCTTGACCCTCGACGAGGTTGTGGACGCCATCGTCGCGCTGGTCGCCGACCCGCCCGCCGACGGTGGGCGGCTGCGGGAACGCGCCCGCGAGCTGGTCGAGCAGGCACGCCGGGCAACCCGCGTCCTCCCGCGTCAGGACGTACGCGACTACCGGCATGAGTTGAAGCGGCTGCGGGTCGCGGCTGACCTGACCGGCGACGAGGTCGCGACCAAGACGGGCTGGTCGGTGTCGAAGGTGTGGCGCATCGAGCTGGGGCAGGTTGGCATCTCCGTCTCGGATATGCGGTGCCTGGCTCGCCTGTACGGTGCCGACGACGCGGCCGTGGACCGACTGGTGGCCGAGTCGCGGGCGGGCTGGGCGCGGCGTGGCCGTCCCCGCCGAGGTTCGGAACCTGCCGGTTAGGGGTAGTTTGCCCCGGATGGATCGGGAGCACTGGCGTAGCCTCGCGGCCCGGCACGGCCGCTGCGACGACGAGCCGCGCCGTTGCCGGGACTGCGCCGCCTACTGGCCCTGCGGGTATCGGCTACGCGCCGACCGGGAACTGTCCGGAACCACCGAAGCGTTCGAAGCGGTCGAATAGGCCGTAGCCGGTGGACTGCTCGTATAAGCTCCGCCGACATGGGGTCATTGGACACGGCGCCGCACCGCCAGCCCACCACACACCACGACGCGCCGGCTGGACGGCATCGCGTCGACAGCCGCCCCGTCATCGTCCGACACGGACTCACTGGCCTCGCATGGCTCACCCTCGGCGCGGCTGCATACACCGTCGGATCGTCCGACCCCGACGGGTGGGGCTACAGCGGCACCATCGCGTTGAGCGCATTGTCGGCTGTGTTCGGCTGCTGGGTGTTCTGGCGTGACGGCGGTAACCGCATCACTGCCGTCGGCGTCTACAACCTCGCATTCGCGTTGTTCGTCGGGTTCGCTGGCTTGTACCTGGCGGTGAAGGCTGGTAGCGACAACCCCGGCGCACCCTTGTTCGCGGCGCAGGCTGTCTGCTACTTCAGCCACGTCACGATGTGGATGCTGTTCTGGGGTACAACCGTCGCGCCGGCTCGTCGACCACACAGCCCGCAGGTCACCGTCGATGGGCGCACCGCCGGGTGGGCTGTCACGTTCGGGACCGCCCTGCTTGCCGTCGCTGTCACTGTCGCGCTGGCGGCCGGGCATACAACTGTGCTGGTGATGCCGGCCGGGTTCGTGGGTGTGCTGCTCCTCGGCGTCGGCCTTCTCCTCGGGCCCCTCGGGCGGCGGACTCTGCTGTGCGGCGCCGTTCTCATCGCCGCGTTCGGCATCTACTTCACGTATCTGTTCACGGGGTTTGGGCGGATCGTCATCGGCACCCTCGCACTCGCCTTGTTGGTCGTGTTCGCGTACCGGCACACCCACCGCTACGCCAAAACGATCATCGTGGGTGGGGCTGCTCCCGCCCTGCTGTTCCTCGCCGCACTACGAGCTGGTGGGCCCGGGTCCACGATCGACGCCGACGGGTTCGGCTCGGCGGTCAGCCCCTTTTCCTCGTTCGCCCACCTGTGGCAGCTCGACATCTGGGGATACCTGCCCCACGCGGCGGGGTCGACGTTCTGGGCTGCCGCCGTCGCCCTGGTGCCCCGCGCGATGTGGCCGGACAAGCCGGTCGGCTTCGGCTCCGAGATCGTGCCCTACCTGTCGCCGGAGCTGGCGGGGACGGAACATTCCGCCGCTGCCCTCTGGCATGGTGAGTGGCTGTTCAACTTCGGCGGATGGGGGTTGCTGGTGATGATCCCCGTCATCGGGCTTGCGGTGCGGGGTATCGACCGGCTGCTGATCCGGGCGGCGGCCAGGCCACTCACCACCCCGGCATCGCTGGCCGGGTTCGTCGCCGCGATCCTCGCCATGGTCGGCCTGTTCGACCTGCTGTGGGTTGGGTCTTTCACGTACATGACTCGCACGGGTAGTCGGCTGGTTGTCCTGGTGCTACTACTCGTCGCGGTGGGGTGGATGCACCGGCGGCACGTCGAGCCCGACGACAGCCGAGACGTCCGGGCATGACGAAACCGCCCCCCTCACCCGGAGGTGAGGGGGGCGGTTCGGCTGCTCTCTGCCCGAGCAGCGGGGCACCGATCCCACCGTCGGCACGGTTGGCGCGGGCCAGCGTAGAGGCCCTGATGCGCCGGAGGCCCGCACCTACGCCGGGGCCCTGCGGTGATCATCTGGGAGCTGTCGCGGGTGGCCCTTCGCGTTTGGTGTAGTCGCACCACCGACGCCCTCGGCATCGCACCCGCACTAGCAGCGTAAACGACGAAGCGCCCCGCCCACCCCGGACATGCCGGGCGGGCGGGGCGATGCAGGCTGGTCGGTGCCTGACCGGGACGTCACCGGCGGCACCGCGCCGACGATCCTACCGAGACGGTGCGACGTAGATCAGGGCTCGGCGTGCCGGGGCCGATCGTTGACGAAGCCACCCCGAAGCGCCGCCTGCTGAACGGGGGTGCCCTTCAACAATCCGACGTACATGGCGACGGCGATCCCGAACGTGACGCCCGCCCCGTACAGGGTGGTGACGTGGTTGAACGCGACGTTGTCGCCGACGGCGAGTAGCCACGCCTCCACGTACGACTTGGCGGTGGCCAGGGCCAGCAGGACGAGACCCTTGCGCCACGCCGACCAGGAAGCCCGCATCAGCAGGGCCGCCAGGATCGGCAGGATGATCGTCAACACCAGGGACAGCAGGCCGGCGAGCGTCGGGCTGAACTGGTAGGTGGGCAGGACGGGCAGAATGATCGGGTCCATGGACCCTCCTCAACGGGTCGAAGATCAGGATTGGTGGGGCGTACGATCGCCGGCATGCCCGGTCAGCCGCAGGTCCGCGAACACGCGTGGCTGTACCTGGACGACAGCGGAACCCCGGCAGCGTCGGTGCGCGTAGAGGAACACCGGGACGACACCGGCCGGTGGGCGGTGCTGCACAACGTGCCGGCAGAGGCGGCCACCGAGCGCAGCGAACACGACACCGCCGAGCAGGCACACGGCGAAGCAGCACGGCTCCGCAAATGGATCGACGAACAGTGCCGCGCCCAGCACGGCATCACCGGCCGGTGGACCGTGCACACCCGCAAGCCGTACTAGCTGCGGGTGGTGTCAGCAGGACTGAGATGGCGGCGGCGGCACCGGATGCTCGGCCCGCCGCTGCTCGATACGTGCCCGCATCGCATCATTCTCTTTGCGGGCTGCCGCCGCGCCGGCCCGCACCTCGGCCACCTCGTCGCGTACCCGCAGCAGATCCGCAAACGCGGACTGGGTACGGTCCCGGTCCTGGGATGCCATCGCCCGCAGCACCGCATCCAACGCCGCCTCGGCTCGAGCAGCAGCGGCACGCTCTTGTTCGGTGATCCGCCGGTCCGCTTCACCGACGGCACGGTCCTCGGCGGCTGCCTGGGCTCGGGCCGCCGTCGACCTGGCGGACGCGTCGGCGTAGCTGGCCAGGCAGTTCGACACCCGGGCGTAGCCGAACACGAGCGCGCCGATGAGCAGCGCGTAGACGAGCATCCCTGCGGTGATCGCCCGCACACTGCCGGGTGTGCCGAGCCACGACCAGATACGGCGTGGCGTGATCGACGGGATAGTCACCTTCGGCCCTCCCTGCGGGCGTGGTCGTAGGCTCGGCGGACCATCCGGCCCGCGAGCCAGTAAACGACGGCGCACAGGGCCGCCAGGACGAGGTAGAGGCCGACAGTCATTGAGCGGGCTCCGGGCTGGGCGGCGGGGTAGGCGCGGCCGGCGGCGGGGGTGGACCGCCGGGCCGAGTCCACGGCGTGTACAGGGCGGAGTAGGGGGCGAGGGGGATGCCCCAGAACCAGAACGGCGGCAGGGATTCGAGTACCTGCGCGCCGGAGCGGAACAACTGGATGACGGCGGCAGCCGCGTACACGGTCCACACGACCAGGACCAGCGCCATCGTGATGTCTCGGACCCGTTCGGCGCGGGTCGGCGCCTGCTCCTGGGTCACTGCACTCCCTCAGGGGTAGAAACGGTGCGGTTGTGCGGGAAGTGCCGCCTAGCCGGCGAGTCGGCGGGACAGCTCGGCTACCACCAGCTCGGCGATCGTCGGCGGGATCGCGTCGGCAATCGCCTCCGGAGTCAGCGACGCGAGGACTCCGGCGACGATGGCCTGCTCATCGATGCCGTCGCGGGCGGGGATCGCGGCGACGAGCTGCCGCAGCTCGCCGAGTTGCGCGCCGATGCTCGTGAGGGTGGGGTGGCTGACCGGCTTCGCGTCGGGCCGGTGGTCCTTGCCTTCGGCGAGCCGCAGGTAGGCCATGCCTACCGCCTCGCGGCCGTCGAGGCGGGACAGCATCGTGTGGATCTCTTTGAGGAGCTTTTCCTGGCTGGTGTTCATGGTGTCTTCCTTCGGTGCGGTGACGGCGGGTGCGGGCGACTTGATCAGGCCAATGGCTGTGAGGTAGCGGCGGACCAGCGGGGTTTGGTCCCGCTTGGCGCGGATCGCGTCGCGGTGCCAGGAGATGTGGGTGTGCCAGCGGTGTGACAGGTCGCCGGTTGTGCGCCGCTTGAGCCGGTCCCACCGTTTGACCACCTTGCCGTCGGGCGACCAGATGATCTCCCGGATGTCGCGGGTGTCCGGGGCGTTGGCTTCGCACTGCGCGACCAGCCAGGCGGAGAACGTGGCCAGGGTGTGTGTTTTGCCAGCGACCTTGACGGTGAACATGCCGACGTCGAGGGCGGCGGCGTCAAGGGTGAGGCCGTCGCGGTCCCGGGCGGATTCGATCACCGAGTAGTCGGCGACCTTCCCGTCCCGGCGGTACAGGCGATCCGAGCCGCAGTGGTATCCGCCGATGTGGGCGGAGTCGCCGACAATGCCCAGCTCTGCCGGCTCAAGGTCGGCGTCACGGGAACGTGACTTGTCGACGTTCAGGTGTGCGAGCAGCAGGGACCGGACAGCAAGCAGCGTCGCCGGAGCGCGGGTCATTAGCACCTCCAGGTGCGGGGTGTTGCATGCGGGGAAAAGGGCGACCCGATCAGGCAGACCAAAGGCCAGGCGCGGCAGTGCCGTTCGACCCGACCGCTACCGCCCGGTACTCGTACTCCTGCCCGGAACGGACCGTCCAGTCATCCCAGCCGCCACCGGCGGCCACATCCCGGGCAACCGTCACCTCGGCACCGTCCACCCCGGCGGGCCGCCGCTGAATGTCGTTACCGACGACTTGGGGAACAGCGCCACCCATGAGCCGCACGTCATCGACGTAGACAATGTCGCCGGCCGTGGGGGCGGACGCGACACCCGCCGCGACGGCCACAAACCCGGTGCTCGCGGGAGCGGCGCCGGTCACCGTCAACTGCTGCGCCACTCCGGCCTCGGCCGGGGATGTGACGGTCGTCGACGACAGGTAGACGCCCGACCCGTCGAACCAGTGCAGCATCGCCGCAGCAGGCTTGTCGCTGGTGGTGGGGCGTACCGTCACCCACCCGGTGTACGGCTGCCCGGCCGCCGCGGCGACCTGCGGGCTTTGCGTGTATGCGGCGGTCCCGGACCCGGACGGGGTGACCTTCACCGACCACGATCCGTCGGACGCCCAGTCGTTGACGCGGGCGTGGGCACCGTTCCACGCCACCCAGCCCGTCAAATCCACTTCGAATGAAGATGCGAGCAGCGCCGCCGGGGCGGGGTTAGTGACCGTCACGCGGATCAGTCCGAGGTGCGGCATCGGGGTGGGCGTTGCGATCGGTTCGGCGGGCTCGGTGTAGTCGACGACTACAGTCCGGTCGACCGCCGACGACGCCAGGCCGGCGGCGGAACGGGTCCACAGCCGGATCGTGTACGACTGCCCATCGGCGACCGGTAGGGGGATCGCGTACGAGGTGGCTCCGCCACCCCGCCATTCCGAGTCGAACAGCACTAACCCGGAGCGGATGAGATGCACCCGGTAGCCGGTCTGCTCGGCCACCGACCAGATCACGGTGATGGTGCCGCTGGTCCAGGTGTCCCCGTCAACGGCGGGGCTGGTGATCGTCGGGTCGACTTTGGCTGCCGGCACGATCACCAAACCGGTCGAGTACGGCGACGGCGTGTCAGAGGTGTCCCACACCCGCACCCGGTAGGTGTGCGCAGGGTCGCCGGCACCACCGCCACCGACCCACTGGCCGGTGGTCAGTGTGCGGTTTTGCGTCGAGCCGGTGTTTTTCTGCTCGCTGGCCTGCCAGGTGTTGTCGGACGCCCGGAAGTATTGGATGGTGCCGGTGCCGATCTGCCGCGACAGCGCCCACGCTGATTGTGTGTCGGACGGGTCCGGGTCAGCGAACAGCCAGTCGAGGCGCATCGACATGGCCACGTCCATCGCGGCCCCGTTGGCGGGTGGGGTCTGCGCGGTGACGCCGTATCGCCACGTCGGCGCGGTCGGCGCATACGACAGTGACAGGTGGGTCGAGACGATCGTGTGGGGGCTGCCGGTGTGCGCGGTGACGATGTCGTACTTCGCCGACCCGTGCGACTCGCGGCGCACCGAGTAGTTGGAGCCGCCGATGACTCCGGTCGCAACCGCGACTGTCCACGACGACCACGTGTTACCTGAGCGAATGTAATCGATGTAGTGGACGACGTCAGTGCTGGTGCCGACCGCGAAGACCCGCACATCCTTCGTCACGCTGTTGTAGGCGAAAGTGCAGGATCGGATCGCGCCCTCCGGATGGCCGGGGGTGGCGGGCCGCTGGGTGGTGTTCGAGTTGGCCTGGTTCCGTTCCAGCAGCAGGACTTGACTCGTCGATGACGGGTCACGGAACACCATGACGTACCGGCTGCCGTCCCAACGACCCGGGAGCGCGTTCTGCGCGGCCAGGCCGGACGCGAGTAGGAGGGTGCCGGACGGCCCGGCCCAGCTCGTGCCGTTCCACGCGAGCTTGACGACCCGCAGGAAGTCGCGGCCGAAACTGCACCACAGGTGGGGCGACGACGACGCCGACTTGGCGTCACCGACGTGTTCGATGTCGAGTTGCGGAGTAGCGCGGCCGGTCGTGCCGGACGGATACAACCACTGCTTGGTGCCGGTGATCAGGCTGGTGTTGACCGAGAGGGTAGAGCCGACGCGGTTCGCCCCGTAGAGGGTGACACCGTTGGAGCCGCCGATGCGGGTACCGGCGGCCACGACGATCCGCATTCCGGCCGAGCCGACGGAGATGGCGTGGATTTCAAGGCCGTTATGGACGCTGCCGGCGGTGCCGCCGTGTGACGGTTCGGCGACCTTCAGAGGATTGCCGAACGCGAAGCTGGATGAGGAGCCGGTGGCGCGGACGATGCTGATGCGGTCCCGGCCGGACTCGTTGGTGCGGAACGCCAACCACAGGTCGTTGGCGTTGGGGATGTGCAGGTTAGAGATCTCCTGGATGGTGACGCCGAAGTTCCAGCCGCCCGCGTACGTCCAACTGCTGCCACCGTTGGTGGACCGGTAGTACAGAACTGAGTTGCCCGCGTTGCTGATCATCGTGAACCAGAGGACGCCCGTGGTCTGCCGGGCGATACGACCCACCGGCGGAGCCGCCTGCAACGGGTTGCTGAGCGTCGAGTCGTCGATGAGGGCCACCGGCGCACCTCCTCAGGTGACGGTGGTTGCGTGCGGATATGAGGCTGGGCTGCCGGGACAGCGTTCGATCTCCAGGAAGCGGCGTTTCGTCGCCGACGCGAAGTGCACGAGCGTGCCCGAGTTGGCCTGCGCGGTGACCGCGATCGTGCGGTTTTCCAGCGGTGCCGTCGCCGGGTTGGCCAGGTAGTGCACCCCGTGCAACGCGAACGGGATGTCAGCGATCGGATGCGAGACGTGCCCGAGCTGGCCCCAGTCGTTCGGGAACGGGCCGGTAGACCGGTCCCGTACCCGCCACAACGAGTAGCCGCCGCTGGCGGTGGCCTGCACCTGCCCACCCAGGGTCAGCCGGTATACCGCCTGCGCTTCGAAGGTGAACCCGCTGATGGCGAGGACGGCGGTTTCGGAGAACACCGCCGACGATGATGTGGACGCCTGCCACACCGCCACCAGATCCCCGGCCCCACCGAACATCCCGTCTACGACCCATTCGGAGCCGTAGCGGGTCAGGGTGACCCGGGAACCCGGCTGCGGCACGACGTGCGTGAGCACCTTGACGGGCACTTCGAGGCTGGATCCGTCCATCACCACCGAGGCGCGAGACGTTGACTGGCGGGAATGGACGGTGCCGACGGCGGTCTGCCGCTGCCGGGCGGCCTCGATCCGCGCGTCGATGAGCCGCAGAAGGTCCAATCCGAACACCCGGCCACCACCTGTCCAACGCGAGGGTGCCGCCTTCTTCAGGTGGCGGGGGAATCGCGTCCGGGTTTGCGTCGGGCGGGGTGCTGTTCTCGCCAGGCGTCGAGTCCGGCGATGGGCCAGAGCAGGGTTCGGCCGATGCGCAGCGGTTCGGGGAAGTCGTCGCGGGTTTGGGCGAGGTTGTAGAGGGTCTGCCTGGCGATACCGAGGCGCGCGGCGGCGTCGTCGGAGGTCAGGTGCCCGTCAATCATGCGGCGATCCTACCCCTTGTGGTAACTCAGTGGTGGTATCGTTGTGGTAAGTCAGTTACCGCAAGGGAGGTGTTGGGCATGATCCGCATGTACTCGTTCCGGCTCTACCCCACCTCCCGCCAGCGCGACGCACTCACCGCGATGCTGGCCGCGCACTGCGAGCTGTACAACGCCGCCCTACAGGAACGCCGCGACGCCTACCGCAAGGCCGGCGCCACGATCCGGGCGACGCAGCAGATGGCGCAACTCACCGACATCCGCACCGCCCGACCCGACCAGGCCGTGTGGTCGTTCACGTCACAGCAGCAAACCTTGCGCCGTCTCGACAAGGCGTTCCAGGCGTTCTTCCGCCGCGTCAAGGCAGGCGAGAAGCCCGGCTACCCGCGCTTCCGGTCCGCGCACCGGTTCGATTCGGTCGACTTCCGCCACGGCGACGGCGTCAAACTCGCCACCGACGGATGCTCGCCCGGCCACGCGGCGCTACGCGTGCAGGGCGTCGGCACGGTCAAGGTGCGCCTGCATCGCCCGCTGCCCGAGGGCGCGAAGCTCGGCCAGGTGTCCGTGAAGCGGGAAGGCTCCGGACCGCGCGCCCGTTGGCACGTCGTTCTCCCAATCGAGGTCGAGAGCGAGCCGCTGCCGACGACTGGCCGCACGATCGGTGTGGACCTCGGCGTGGCGTACCTGCTCACCGCCAGCGAACCCGTCCCTGGACTCACCGACACCGACGGGCACGCCCCGAACCCCCGACACGCACGAGCCGCCGCCGACCGGCTGACGGCTGCGCAGCGGGCGCTGGCCCGTTGCAAGCGGGGCTCGAACCGTCGCGGCAAGGCACGGGACCGGGTGGCGCGGCTGCACGGCGTCGTCCGTCGCCAGCGTCTCGACACCGCCCGCAAGGCCGCGCTCGCGCTGACTCGGCACGCGAACGTGATCGTGCTGGAAGACCTGCGGCTGACCAACATGGTCCGCCGACCTAAGCCGAAGCCCGACGACGCGGGCGGATTCCTGCCCAACGGTGCCGCCGCGAAAGCCGGCCTCAACCGATCCGTTCACGACGCGGGTTGGGGGGTGCTGATCGGTGCTGTCCTCGTCAAAGCGGAAGAAGCTGGGCGGGAAGTCGTGCTGGTCGAGCCCGCCAACACGTCCCGCCGCTGCCACCAGTGTGGGCACACGGCGGCCGGAAACCGTGTCACCCAGGCCAAGTTCCAGTGCCAGGCGTGCGGTCATGTCGACCACGCCGACCGGAACGCGGCCCTGAACATCCTCCGGGCAGGAACTGCCCGTCGTCCGGCATGAGCCGCGCGAGAAGCCCCCGCCTTCAGGCGGGGGAGGTTCACCTACAACGATGTCCACTCGTGGGTCATATCGGAGCCGTCCAGCGGCAGCGTCCACGACGTGGCCATCACATCCGCGTACGGGCCCAGCGCCGGCTCATCCACGATCAGCCGGTCGAAATGCCAGTGCAGCGGGTTCGGGGATGTGGTGACCCGCAGAGCGGTCGGGATTCGCATGTCCGCGTCGATCGTCACCTGCCCAGCCGCTTCGAGCGCAGCTTGGTCGGCTGCATCCGCATACACAACCTTGGTGAGGACCCGGCCGCGGGCTTCGACACTGGTGTCCCCAACATCGGTGTTCGTCCAGGTGTAGACGCCGTCGCCCTCGACCGGCGGCGGCCCGTCAACGTCGTTCTGGCGGACGAACACCCACCGGTTGGGTGCCTCAAAAAAGTCGCGTTCAAGGTCACGGTTGAGGCCGACCATGGAGGTGGCCTGCCTATCGTCGTACAGCCATTCCGGGGCGCGGTCGGCGGGCCGCTGGTACGGCTGGCACCGCAACTGCCCATCCCAGTCGGACCAGATGCCCTGGTAGCCAATCGCGGCCAGCAGATCGTTGACGACGGTCAGCCAGCGGGTTTGGTCATCCAACGCCCACACCTTCGCGCTGGGCAGGACCGCATCGCCGCGCCGCTGGTCGATTAGATAGCGGGTGTAGCCCTGCCCTTGCAGGATCGCCTCCACCGCCGCCAGATAACCCACCCCGGCATCGACGGCGTACGCCTCCCCGACGGGGGAGTGCAGGCCGTGGAGGATGTCGTAGCCGGCCACGTCGTAGGTGACCGGGTCCTCCCCGACCCGATGCGTTGGTGTCGACGTGTAGTAGGCGCCCAGGTTGAACCGGGCGGTGTCCTGCCCATCAGAGATGGTCATGTAGGGGCGGACGAGCGCCGACCCCCACGACAGTGCCCGGGACAGGGCGAGTTGGCAGGTGGCGTGCAGCGTCGCGTAGCTGTTGCGGGACACCTGCCCGCCAGCCAGGTCCGCCGAGATGTCCTCGACCAGTTGCAGGTCTTGGCCGATCAGTTCGAGGCCATGCCCGACGGTGATCGCGGGGGCGTCGCGGAGCAGCCGGACGACGGTGGCCTCAGTGAGATGGTTGCGGGGGGCGGCGGTGATCGCCTGCACGGCCGCTCCCTTCCGCGTGACGGTCGCGGATGTGGGCGAAGAACCGGCCCCCGTCGGTGACGGCTGTCGGGCAGAACGCGCACACCACCTGGCCGTCTGGGTCGCAGGTGTCGCAGGCGCGGAACGTGCCGAGCAGGATCAGCCCGGACGGCAGCATCGCCCACACATCAGCGTCGTAGCCGGCGGAGGTGAGGCAGCCGTCGCACCAGCGCGGACGTTCGTCCCCGCCGACGGCGACGGCCTGGACCAGCTCGACGCGCCTCACGCGCCTTCCGCCCAAGTCACCTCGTGCAGGGTCGTGGTCACGTCGTACAGGTCGATTTCCGTCTTGTACTCGCGGACCTCGATGTCGAACAGCACCCCCACGGCGAGCTGTCCCCGGTAGTCACGCCACATGATCTGCTGGCCGAGCCAGTCCCGTAGCCGGTCACGTTGGGCGGTGGTGATCCGCCGCAGGGTGAACGTGGTCGTGTCGGTGTGGCCTTGCTGGGTGACTGCTCGGCGCCGGCCGCCGCCGTACGTGCGGGTTTCGCCCTGTACGGCGGCGGACCTGCCCCGATCCGCCGAGTAGGCGGCGATGGCTTCACCCGAGGCAACCAGGTTGATCCACACCCGGTTCAGCGTGATGGCGGCCATCAGCCGAGCGCCCTTCCCCGGTGCAGCGCTGTCGACGCTGCCCCGTTGATTTCGACGCCGACCTCCGCGCCGACCCGCTGCACCGCTGCCCGCAGGTCGCGCAGGTCCTTGCGGATGCCGGTGAGGATCGCCGCGACGGTATCCATGGACGACCCGGTCGACACATGTTCGGTGCGGCCGGACATGTTGACGCCGATGGTGCCGGACGGCCAGTCACCGCCACGGTCGAAC
Source organism: Verrucosispora sp. WMMC514 (assembly GCF_027497295.1). Lineage (NCBI taxonomy): Bacteria > Bacillati > Actinomycetota > Actinomycetes > Micromonosporales > Micromonosporaceae > Micromonospora > Verrucosispora sp. WMMC514. Next base: position 3,273,490 of record NZ_CP114906.1, read on the forward strand.
AGCCGCGCCCCCATGCGGGGGACGATGCCGCCGAGGCGTGCCGCCCAGTGCGTATGGGCGTTCCCTCCCGCGAAGTTGTGCTGATTCCAGACCGCCCCGGTGTACCGGTGCGGACGTCCGTTGAGGAGGTTGAACTCCTGATAGGGGGTGATCAGCTCGCGGGTGATGGTGCGGAAGTGGCGGAAGATGTGTTCCGCGACCGCCCGGATCGGCGCGGTGTCGATGGCCCGATTCGCCGAGTGGTACGACATGCGGCCGGACAGGGTTCGCCCGCCGGGCCGGTACCCGGACCACAGCGGTAGGCCGGGGAACACGGCGCGGAGGATCCGCATCATGCCCGCCGAGCCGCCGAGCGGTGACTTGCCGGCGATGCCACGGCCGCCGTCCTGCCCGCCGGTGAACCAGCCCTTGACCTGGTCGATGACCGCTGTGGTGATCTTCCGGGGGACGCCGGTGGCCAGGTCACGGAGCATGCCGCTACCGGGGACGAGGCCGATCACCTTGTCGACAACCGACCGGATCGTGCCGGCGGGGTCGGCCATCAGACCGACCGCACCGCTGATCACGTCGGTCGCCTTCTTCTTGGCGTCCTTCGCGCGGCGGCCGAGCCAGTCGATGATGCCGCCACCGGCGTACGCGCCTCCGAGGAAGCGGTGCACTCCGCCGACGCCACCGCGGCGGGCGGCGGCGTTGATGCCGTCGACCCAGCCTCGGCCGAGCGCCCGTGTGCCTTCTGGGCGGATGATGGCTTCCCCGCCGGACAGGTCGATCGCCCCACCGCTGGCGGAGACGAAGCGGTGCACATCCTTGCCGGGGGTGTAGCCGGGCAGGACACCGCCCCGGGCGAAGCCCTTGGGCAGGCTCACCCTCGGTACCTTGTCGACACCGAAAACGGTCGCCAGCTTGTTGAAGTTGTCGATGATCGCCGAGTTGATGACCGTGTTGACCACGAACTTGACGGGGATCTTCGCGACGTCCTTGATCCGCTCCCATGCCTTGCCGATCGCGGACACACCCGACTTGAACGCCGGCACAACATGATCTTTGATGTAGTTGCCGAACCGGGAGAAGATTGGCCGCAGGTGGTTCTCCCATACCGTCCGGACCAGCGTGGCAATCGCCCAGAACGCCGTCTCGACGGCCCTACGGAGCCAGCCGAAGATCGGGCCGAGGGTCACCTTGATGAAGATGTGCAGCAACCCGAAAATGACCTTGACGATGGCCCACATGACCTCCGCGCCGATCCGGATGCCGGTGAACGCCGGCTTGACCACCTTCTGCCACAACCAGGTGATCCACGGGCCGACAATGTTCGTGATGTACCACTTGAAGGCCGCAAAAACCGGCTTGATCACATTTTCCCAAGCCCACGAAATCGCCTTCTGGATGCCCGACCAGGCGGCCTGCACAACCGCACGGAACTTGTCCGATTTCTGGTAGGCGATGACCATCGCGGCCACGAGCGCCACGACTGCGAGGACAATCCATGTGCCGGGGAACGCCCACAGGCTGGCGTTCAACAACATCTGGACGCCGACCCACGCCTTCTGGGCGACCACGATCGCCTTCTGGGCGACATTCCAGGCGGTCGTGACGATCGCAGCGCCCTTCGCCGCGATGTTGAATGCGAGGGTCGCGGCAGCGATCGACGCGATCGTCGTGCCGATCCGGCCGAGGGTCTGCGGCGACAGGCCCGCCAGCCAGCCGATCGCCGCGGTGATCCCGCCGAGCAGCCCGGCGCCCCCGGGTGCCATACCGGCGAGTAGCTTGCCGACCAGCCGGAACAGGTCACGGAAGAACGCGAGCACCGTCGGGCCGGTGTCACGGACGTACTGGACGAAGCCTTGGAAGCCCTTGTTGCTGGACAGGCTCTTGCCCCATTCGGCGAACCGGGCCGTCATGTCGACCAGTCCGGAACCCATGTCGGCGTTGAGCGGCAGGAACGCTTGCAGGATTCCGGCGATGCCGGTAATCACGTTGCCGGCGGCGACGGCCATCCCTTCCAGGGCGGGGCCGGCGGTGTCGCGGATCATGCCGAAGAACGACTTCCAGAACGGGGATTCGAGGGCTTCCGACGCCCGCACCGCAAGATCACCCATGCGGGTGGCGATGTCGGAAACGAACCGTTCGACGGCAGGCAGGTACGGCAGCAGGTTCTCGATCGCCTTCTGCGCCCCCGGCAGCAACCCTTCCTGGGCGGCGAACCGCAGCCGCCTCACCTGGTCCCGCAGCCCGTGCAGGAAACGAGCGAACCGCTGCCCGGCCGGCGACAGGTCATCCATCGCGTCGCGGAGCTTGGTCATCGCCGCCGCGCCGACCTTGCCGGTGGCCACGGCGGATTCCCGTGCTGCCCTCTGCGCTGCTACGACCTGCTTCTGGGCTTGAGCGATCCGGTACGCGCCTTCCCGGGCGTCCTTGTCCTGCTCGCGGCGGGCGTCGGCCACGCGGCGCTGTGCGTCCCTGATCCGGTCGTCCTGGTCGGCTACGCGCCTGCGGGCGTCTGCGACCTCTTTGGACCCTTCGACGCCGGCCCTGGCCTGCTCGACCTGGTCCTTGGCCAGCTCCCGGCCTCGGCGTTCCAGGTCGTTGAGCTGCAAGACGTTGCGTTCGTAGGCGATGCGTGCCTGCTCGCGCTGGGCTTCGCTGGCCCTCGGATCGGCGATGACCTTGTCTAGGGCCAGCTTGGCGTCCGCGACATCGAGCTGCGCCTGCCGCTGCGACAGGGCGTTTTCCGCCAGGTTTTGGTGCAGGTCGTCGAGGCGTCGGGTCGCAGCCTCACGCGCCTTCGTCAGCTCCCGCGTCAACGAAAGCTGATCCCGCTGCGTGCGCAGCAGATTCCGCTCCGCGTCGGCCACCCGGCGGGCAGCAGCAGCCGCCGACTCCGCCACCAACGTGCGGGTACGGGCCAACGACTGCTCCGCGTCGCGTACCCGCTCAGCCGCGGCCCGCACCGCCTCATGGGAGCGGGCCATCTCGGTAGCCCGCTGCGCAGCCCCCGCCTGCACGGCACCCAACTGCTTGACGGCGTTGGCGACACCCATCAGGCCGAGCGCACCCACGCCGAGCCCGGCGAACGCCGCGATGGCGGCGGTGCCGATCCCCGCGATGGCGGCAGCGGCCCCGGCGGCGATGGGGATCAGCGCCGGGATGCTCGCGGCAATGAACGCAACCAGGCTGTGCACATGGCCGTGGGTGGTGCGGATGCCGTGGCCGAAGCCGACCGAGAAACCGTCACCGGCACGCCTGCCGGTCTCGTGCGCCCGGGGAACGGACTCCCGGTCCAGGCCGTCCCCGAACCCACCGCCCGCATCAGTGCCAGCGGCCACGAACCGGCCCCGGGCGTCCCGCAGCCGGGCAGACGCCTCGCGGGTGAGCCCGTCAGCGAGCGCCGCGCCCGCATCGGTGCCGGCGGCCTCGAAACGGCCGCGCCCGTCACGGACCCGGCCGGTGGCCTCACGGACGATGTCGTCGCCGAGCTTCCGCCCGGCCTTGTCGCCGGCCCCGTCGGTGACGGTCTCGGCCTGACGGCGCACCCCGGCGAACGTGCCCGCCAACCGGCTGCGGACGGCCTTGGCGAACGAGTCGGCGAAGATGTTCCCCGCCCGGTCCCCGGCCTGCTCGGCTTCCCGGGTGACGTCACGCCGGAACCCGGCCGTATTGGCACGAACCCGGACGAACGCCTCCGCAAGCGGCGTGGACATCGGCCACCCCCGCCCGGGTCACGCGACTCCGATGGCCCGCCTCAGGCGTTGGTCGGCGGCGTCCCAGCCCTCAAGCGGCGCGTTCAACCAGGCGTCGAACTCGTCGAGGGCTTTCTGCCGTTCCTTGCCGTCACACATCGCGAGGGCTGCGACAAGGTCACGGCGCAGCCACGCGTGGGCGATGTTGCACAGCAGCCGCAGACTCAGCCCGTCGAGCGGGCTTGCAGCAGCTCCGTGATCGACACCAGTTCCCCGTAGCCGTCCGGCGTGCTCCGGCCCGCCTGCTCGGCCGGAGAGGGCAAGGTCTCCTTCGAGGAGTCCGACGTTGTCTGCGGCCCAGCCGAGGAGTCGGCGGGCCGCTGGGTAGGGCGCGCGGACAGGGTTTGGATCACGTCCTGGACGACCTTGAGGAGGTCTTCGGCTTCGGCTTTCTTGTCGATCGCGTCCTGCTCGAACCTGCCCCATTCGGCGGGGTCGATACAGTCCTTGATCAGCGAGTACATGGCGGCCAAGCCCTCCATGTCGTCGGCGTTCGCGCCCTGCTTCGCCGTCATCGCGAACTTCATCAACGGCATCAAACCTACCGATGAGGCGATCCGGTACTGGTCGCCGAGGAATTCGACCTTGTCGCCGCCGCCGACGATCTCCACACCCTCCGCACGCGCCTGCAACGCGTGCACCCCGCCCATTTCAGCCACGGATCGCACCCGCGAAGATGTGGTGGAACGGCTGCCCGTCTGCGGCGGGCTCCAACCGCCATTCCGTCGGCAAGCCGGCGTTGTTCGCGCCCTTGTTCCGGCTGACCGTCAGCGTGCCCGTCTGGAAGCACTGCTCGGCGTACAGCCGTTCCGTCAGGTCGGACGCTTCCCACCCCAACATGCAGCGGACCTCCTGGCCCATGGCCGGGGGCGTGTACTCCGACCGGAGGGTGGCACCGCTCCCGGATGTGGCGATGTTGCCGCCGTTCAGGGCCCGCTTGAGGTTCTGGGCGTGGACCTGCATCAGCTCGAAGCTCATGCCGACGGTGCGGCCGTTCGTGACGGTGGCGATCGGGTCCAGGTACTCGGCCGCCTCGACATCTTCGGTGCTCAACTCGTACGAGAATTCGTGGCCCTCGCGGGTGACACCGAGCAGGATCCAGCCGGCGGGCCAGTTGTCGGTGAACACCGAGCCGGCGACGGTCGAGCTGGGGACGCTAGTGCCGAGCGGCGCCCAGTACAGGAACCCGGCGCCGAAGGACAGGGCGTTCTTCGGGACCACGGGAACAGGCATGGTGGTGTCCTCTCCCCGGCGCTACGCCGGGCCAGTAGGTGAAGCGGAAGGGAGGAAGGCGGTCCGGCGCTACGCCGGCCGCAGGTAGAAATCGGCGTCAACCAGCAACCGCGGCCCCGCCAGGTCGGGGGACCAGAGGGGGCCGGTGATGCTGTCCGGATCGATGACCAGGCAGAGAGCCGCCGAGCCCATGGGTTGTGGCCGTCCGTCGACCGCGATGAGCGTGTCGGCGTAGGCGATGGCGGCGCGGGTGGCGGCCTCTTTGGTGGGGCCGTAGATGGATGCGGAGATGCGTGCCCGGTGGTCAGGGTTCTCCGGCGCGAGCGCGGTGTTGCTGCCGATGATCGACAGGAGGGCGTAGCAGGCGGAGGATGCGCCGCGTAGCTCGGTCAGGTGTGCGCCCTTAGCGAGCGGGTTGCCGGGGCCGACGAGCGTCGAGGTGAGCGTGTTGATCCAGTCGGCGGCGGCCCGCTCGGCATCGGTGTAGGTGCCCACCGGCCATCACCCCCGGGCCTCGTACGCTGGGCGGATGACGCGGTCACGGGTAGGCGGATGGGTTCAGGCGGTGTGGATGGTCCCGTTCAAGGCGATCACCCGCCTGTGGGACGTGGTGAAGGCTGCCCTGCGGCCCGTGGTGGAGCCGCTGGTGCGCCCGCTGGTGGAACGCCTGTATGCGCGGGAACTGGCCGAGGATCTGGCGTTGGCTGACCGGCTCGACGTTGCCGGCCTGCCGGACAGCGCCGAGAGGGTCCGGGCCTTGCACCGCCGACCCTGACCTACTCGCGGCGAAGGACGTCCAGCGATGGGCGAAGGAACGGCTGCGGCTGGGTGCCCGGGTGTTGAACGGTCTTGCCGAACACCCGCCCCGTCTTGGGGTTACGCAGCGGGTAGTCGCCGTGTGAGGTGATCGTGTGCGGGCGGGTGCCCAACTCGACACCGACCGGGTACGGGTAGCCGTCGGGGGTCGTCGCGTCAGTGCCGATGTCGACGTACAAGCCGACCGGGTCGCGGTGCAACTCCGACTTGATCTGGTCACGCATGTGGCCGGACTCCCGACCGTGTGACCCGTCTTCGCTGACCGGGCAGGTGCGCCGCTGCTCCGCCGCGACCCGCTCACCCTTCACCGCCAGGTCACGGCCGACGGGCCCCTGCTCGGCGTGCAGTAGCCAATCCTCCGCCGCGTCGTTCCACACCACCCGCGTTGACGACGCCATGCCGCTACTCCTCGGGGACCGGGGGCGGGCCGAACAGCAGGTCGTAGTCGGTGCCGGCGAGCTGCGGGATCGTGGACTCTTCGGCCGTCTCGCGCGGCATCCCCCGATAGACGGCGTACTCCACCCACTCGGGTTTACGTCCGTCGCGTCCCGGCCGCTCTACCCGCTCGACGGGCACGTCCCGGTCGAGTTGCGGCGCGGCTTGCTCGGCGGTGTTGTCCGGGGCCGGGTACGGCACCGCCGGGGCCGGCTCCGGCTCCCCAACCACCTCCGGTTCCTTCGCGGCCAGCTCATCGCGGGTCATCTCGTCCACCTCGGCCGGGTCCATCCCCTGGCCCAGCCAGTACGCCACCCACTCCGCGCGCTTGGCGTTACCCGCCGGGCGGGGAATCACCTCCGGATCGGCAGGCAGCACATCCTCACCCACCGACAGGAACAGGTTCTCCACGGCGGACTCAGGAACGTCGTCGCCCGGGTTATACGCCCGGACACCATTGGTGAAGATCGCACGCTTGGCGATGTAGTCGGCCTTGGGCCGCATGTCAGGCTCCAATCACCCAGTAGAGGACTTCGGACGCCGTGCCGTCGATTGCCAGCGGAACCCGGCCGTTGGCGTCAGCCCAGCGGGCCGGCACCCGAATCGCCGCGGCGGCACCTGCGGCGACCGCCACGACCCGCCCAGCGGAGAGCGGCAAACCATCGACGGTCGCGGACGGGGTGAGCGTCACCGTGTGCGATCCGGCGCCCGTGTTGCGGGCCACAATGGTGCAGCCGCCAGGCACTGTGTCCGATGAGCTGGTGCCGGTGCGCAGCGTCAGTGGGGTTCCGAGCGTCGTGGGTGTCTCGGCAGGAAAGTCAGCCACACCCCACCACCTCCTCAATCGGCACCATCATGGGGTGACCACCCAGAACAGGACTTCGGCTGCGGTGCCGTCAACAAACGTCCACACCCGCCCGTTCGCGTCGCCCCAGCCGGCCGGGACGAGGATCGCCACAACTGCGGACGGCGCGACGGTGACTGTGCGGGGCGTGACGGTCAGGTTGTCGATCCGAGACCCGGGGAAAAACTGGATCGTGTGGTTAGCGGCACCGGTGTTGCGGGCGATGACGAGGCAGCCGCCAGGCACGTTGTCGGAGCTGGTGGTCGCTGTCCGCTCCGTCAGTAGTGTGCCCGCGCTACTGGCCCGCTCCGGCTGGTAGGCGGGCATCAGCCCGCCAGTACGTAGTAGAGGATTTCGGCTGCGGTGCCGTCGATCGCCAGGGGGACACGCCCGGATGCGTTGCCGTAGATCGCCGGGACGCGGATGATCGCGTTACCGCCGCCGGGAATCACGACGAGACGCGGCTGCACGGGCAGCCCGTCGTAGAGGGCACCGACCGTGAAGGTGAGGGTGTGGGCTCCGGCGCCGGTGTTGCGGGCGAGCACCAGCGACCCGGCAGGAACTGTGTCGAGCCCGCCAGTGCCGGTGCGTTGGGTGAGTGTCGTGCCGGCGTTGACGGGCAGTTCGGCGCTGTAGTCAGCCATAGCTACTCGCTTTCGTGTTCAGAGGAGACTGTCGCCCCAAGGGGCCGGCTCGGGAAACGACCACACCGGCAGCAGGGCGGGCACGGCCGGCTGCGGACCGCCTCCCGCATCAGCGTTGGCAGTGATGAGCCTGGCCAGGTCGGCGTCTGCGCGGGCATCCAACGCTGCCGCCCGAGCCAGGTCGCCATCGTCACGCGGGTAGGCGCGGACGATCGCCGCCGCGGCACGCAGCGCCGCCACCGACTGTGCGAGCGGCCACACCTGCTCCACGATCGGGCCGGTCGCGGCGAGCACCGACGGCCAGGCGGCGTCGATCAGTTGCCGTACCTGCTCGCCAGTCGGTGTCGTCCGATGGTCGAAGGTGTTCCGGTACTGCTGCGAGCCAGGCGTAACCACATCGACGGTCATGTAGGGCACATGGTTGGCGACCTTGTCGACGCTGGGCGCCCACACCGGCACCTCGCCGGGGATGATCGGCAGTGGACTGCCGCCTGCGGGAATCGGCACCGCGATACCCCCCTCTTCCGGTCAGCTCATGCGGATCGCCGGCATGCCCTGGTAGCCGGCGAGTGACCCGGCGGCGATGCTGGAAGGTAGGTCGGTCTGCGACAGCATCCGGCTGACGACAGGCGGCCCGGCGAACAGTAGGGCTGACGAGACGGCCGTTGACGGCCATAGCTGGCCGTGGAACGTCGGCATCGCCGCGCCGGTTACGACCAGCAGGCCGACGGCGTACCGCTGCCCCGCCACCTTGTTCCACGGTGACGCCAGCGCCTTCGGGTAGGCGGTGTTCGCCGCCGCGAAGAGGCTGGTGTCGTCGTCGGTGGCGGCGACCAGAGTGAGGTTGCCGTTTCCGGCCACCGAGTAGACGCCCATCCGGCACAGCGTTGGTGTAGCGCCCGCCGCAGCCCCCCCGGTGTGGGCGGTGAGCGTGTTGATCGTCTCGGTCTTGTCGGCAGTCCAGTAGCCGAGCACCAGCAGCCCTGACAGCAGCGCAACGGAGTTGGAGTTGATGCGGTCGCGGCGCGGCACGATCTCTCCGACGGTCAACGCGTCGGCCGACAGGGATGTCAGTGCGGGTGGGGTGCCTACGGTCACCCACGTGCCGGGCGCGCCGCCGACGGTGCAGATGTAGAGATTGCCGTCGGTGGAGATGACGTAGTCGTTGGCCTGGAACGTGCCGGAGACGGGAGGGCCGGACGCGGTGCCTCCCATGAGCCGGGCGGCTGCGGGCGCGCCCGTGATGCCGCTGACCCTGGCCGGAACGCCGGGGGTGGTCCAGCCGGCGGGCCGCACCTCTGTTTGTAGGTATTCGTCGATGAGATGGTTGTTGGCCATCCCCGAGTTGTTGATCCAGCCGGGCTGGTTGGAACCGGAGACGCTGCCGCGTAGGTGCACGTAGCAGCGGTCCACACCGGCCGCGAGGGTGACGTTCGCGCCGTTGAATCCTTTGGTGCCGGTGACCGTGTTGCGGGACTGTCGGATGTCCACACCGGTGTCGATGTAGGTGCCGGAGCCGCCGTTGTTGCCGTGGATGACGCCGGAGATGTGGTTGCCGCCGTGGTCGAGGACACCGGGTAGACCAAGCCGGTAGTAGCTGGTGCCGGTCGCCCCGGCCTCTTTGAAGCAGTCAAAGAACTGAAAGTCCCGCACGATGTTCATGTTCCCGGCGAGGTGGAACAGGGTGCCGTTCGTCGGGACGTGCAGGTACTCGTACCAGAACCCGTCGTACAAGTTGTTGCCGGTGGTGTAGATGTTCGCCGCCGAGCACACCACCGCACCCGACGGCGGGCAGTCATTCGTGGACGTGGTGGACCGAAGGCCGATACCCCGGAACCGGTTGCCGTTGTGCTCAACCGCCCGCATGTACGGCACGTCGTTGTCGCGGCAGTTCACCGGCGTGTAGAGGGTGATGCGTTCGAAGTCGCACAGGTAAACAGCCACGCCGGGAGTGACGGCCGTCAGGTCGAGGCACGGCCCGCCGGTGTGGGAAATCGAAATGTCGCGAAAGGTCGCCGACCCGATGTGGTCGATCCGCACCCCACTGTTGGCTTTCGTCGGGTCAGCGACCCCCGACCCTTGGATGTAGACGTCCGCCAGCGGCGTCACCTTGCCCCGAAAATCAGCCGGGTACAGGTAGTTGCGGAAGTCGAGGACCGGCCCGGACTGCGACGACGCACGGATCACCGAGATGTTGGGGGTGCCGGCGTTGATGCCTGCCCCGGCGCCCCGAATCTGCACGCTGTACCCGGCCAAGCTCAGACCCTGTTCGACGTTGATCGTCAACCCAGCAGGGATGCGGACGATCGTGCCCCGACCCAACGCCTGCGCCGCGTTCAGGCAGTTGATGAACGCCGCACGGGTGCCCGGGGTGCCGTACGACGGGTCGGACGCCCACACCTCCGCCACAGACAGAGTGGTGAGTTTGACCCGCTCGGCGGCCGAGTACGCCTTGACGTTGACGCCATCAACGAGCGAGTCGGCCGACTGGACACCAGTGTGGTTGGCCCGGTTCCGGGCGTACGCCTCCGTTGCCAGGCCGGCGCTGCCGCCCGGCTCGACCGCCGCCAACCGCTGCAACATCGTGTCCATGCGGCTGTCAGGCTCCGGCAGCAGCGCGATCACGGGGCCATCAACGATACGGGTATAGACCACCGGATCGTCGCCGTCAGGAAACAGGAACCGGGGAATCTCCAGCGAATCGGTGATCCATACGGTGGGGACATCGCCGTGGACGGGAACGGGGGATCCATCAAGCGTCAGCACGTCTGCCGGCAGGGAGCACGCCTCGTCCGCGTACAGCGGAACGGGGGTGCCCGTGGGCGCCAGTTGCCCCCTGAGTGGGCCGACAGTCCAGTAAGTCACACGCTGCGCCTGCTGCGGGCCGACCATGCGAGCCATCGAATGGTGATCCTTCCGTGCTCAGGCGAGCGCAAACCACCACTCGAACACGGACGCCGTCAGCGTGCCGAGCGTCGCCGGGGCGGTGGTGGTGACGCCCGTGTTCGCGGTGGCCGCCTCAAGGTTGGGGGCCGCTAAACCGGCGTTGGTCAACGGTGTGGCGATCGTCCCGGACCGCACCAGACCAGGCCCGGACGTGCCCTGAAACCACACACCGACGTAGTAGTCACCGCCAGCCAGGCTGTGAGGGCCACCGGCGAGGGCCATCGTTTTCAGACCAGTTGACGTCCACGCCGTAGCCTGGTCGACGGTCTGCGCCACCAGCGCCCCCGCCGCCGTGTAGAGGGCTGCGAAACACTGACCGGCGGTCAACGTGTTCCCCGCTGCGGTGACGTACGTGACGATGCTGGTTGCTGCGCCGGCCCGGACCCGCCGCAGCCGCCGAAGGTTCAGGGTGCCGGCGGTGGGCAGGGATGTGCCCGCGACCAGCGCGTACGGCGGTTGGGTCCAGGCCAGGTAGCCGCGGTCGGCCGGCTGGTGCGGCACCTGGACGGCGGGGCCGTAGTAGGCGCGGGAGCCCACCGTCACCACACCCTGACGTGGACGCGTGGGGTGCCGGGGGAGATGAGCCGCACCACCGCATTGCCGGACACCTCGTCATCGACCTCAACGGAGCTGATGACCGCGGCGAGGGGAATGCAGCCGTCCCCGCCGACCGTCGCCGGCGTGTTGTCGGTGGTGAACCACACTTCGGCCGCGCCGTCGATGTTGAAGACCTCCACCCTTCGCCCGTTGTACGGGAAGGTGACGGTCTCCTCCTCGTCGGCGGTGAGGGTGACGGTTCGGGTGTGTGCCACAGCGCAGCCTTCCCTTCGGGGTGTGGCGGGGCTGGCGGCCCGCGTGGGGTGCGAGCCGCCAGCCGATCGCCGGGGGGTCAGGACTGGCGGGCCTTGACCAGCTCGACCAGGTCCGCCTTGTCGGTGTTGACGAGGTCGGCGTAGTTCGATCCCTGACCGACCAGGTACTCGATCAGGACGTCCTCCGAGTGCCGGCCGTCGGGGGCCTTCCCGCCGAGCTTCGCCAGCTTCTCGCGGGCGGCCTGCCGGCGGGCCTCCGTGTCGGCTGCCTGCTCGTCGGCGGTCCGGGCCACGGTCTGCCCACCCTCGTCGCTGTTGGTGACGGTGACCGCCTGGCCGTGGCCGGTGGTCGTCACCACCTGCTGCGCGTCGACCGGACGCCCCACGCCCGGCTCCGCCGACTGCACCGGCTCACCATCGAGACCGGCCCGCACCTCGCCACCGGCGACCGCGCCGACCTCGTGGGTGCCGACCGGGTCGCCGCCCAACTCTGTGATGACGTTGATGGACAGGAGGTGTGTCACCTCTTCGTCTGTGGCCGGCGGGGCGGAGAACCGTGAGCCCTTGTAGAGCAGGTGCTTCTGCCGGCCGAACTGACCCTCGACGGTCACGTGGGCGACCTCGCCCGTCACCTGATACTCGGTCATCATCGCTCCCTGGTCAGTTGGTGTTGGCGATGCGGATGCCGGCGGACGGGTCGGTGACCACCGGTACGGTGATGCGGCGGGCCCACAGGTCGTGGGCGTCGCGGCGCGGCAGCCGCTCCACCTGCACCTGGATGCCGTTCGGGGACACCGCGTACCCCGGGTCGACCTCCACCTCGTCGGCCATGCCGCCCAGGTTGCGGGAGTCGAACAGCCACACGTCGTCGGTGCCGCCCGGCAGGTTCCCCACGCTGGTCTTGGCGACCTTCAACCCGGCGAACACCTCGATCTCCCCGCCGTAGACCGGGTTGTCGGACACCTCGCGGCGGCGCAGCGACGCCACCTTCTCGTCGGTGGCCAGCAGCGCGTACTTGTTGTTCGACAGCAGGATCGTGTCGAGTTCGTGGCCGAGTTCCAGGTCGTCGACCTTGCCCTTGGCGATCTCGATGTCCCGCAGCATCGTCGCCGTGCCGCCCGTCCACGCCGCGCTCGCGTTGTGGAACGCGGTGACCCGCGAGGCGATGGCCGCAATGGCGATCCGGTCGACCTTCCGGCGGACCGTGTTGGTGACCTTCCGCAGCGCCCAGTCGACGGAGCCGCCCATCGGCACGGTCCGCTTGATCCGCTCGTCGGTCAGCCGGGTCGCCTGACCCCACTTGACGACGGCGGCGAGGGCCGGCACACCGGTCTGCGGGTTCGCGAACGGGTACTCGGCGCCCGGGGCCACCGACTCGACCTCGCGGTCGGTGAACAGCGGCTCATCCTCTTCGTACATGACCGCGCCGCCGCTGCTGCGGTACCGCTGCGGCAGGAGCAGGTCGGCGATGAACTTGATGTCGGAGAGCTGCTGCATCCGCCGCGACAGCAGGGTGGGGCTGCGCAGCAGGGTGTGGATGGTGAGGAGCTGCCCGGACAGGGACGGGCCAGCCGGAGGGTAGGTTACGGGCACGGTGATGTCACCTCAATCGATGTCGCCCGGAACCCGGGCATGGGAAAGCCCCACGCGGCTCGGCGTGGGGCTTCGGCGGTGGGGAGTGCGGGGCGGGTTAGATCGCCATCCATTCGACGGCGACGCCGTCGGCGGCGGTGGTGAGGGCGATGCCGTCGACCGCGCGGGCGTTGTTGATGTCGGCGGCGGTCGCACCGGCTGCGGCGGCGACGGACGCGACCCGGCCGGCGTTCGCGGACGTGACGTGGTCGCCTGCGGTGACGGTGCCGGAGGCGAGGCTGATGTGCACCGCACCCCGCCCGTAGATCGTCAGGTCGGCGTTGGTGGCGGCGTCGAACGCGGCCACACCGACGTAGGCGGCCTTCGTGGCGGCGGTGGCGGGGGCGACGGTTCCGGGCCCGGACACGGCGACCCGCTGCCCGCCGGTGATCGTGGCGGATGCCTTGGTGGTGATGGTGTCGCCGGGCAGGTGCTTCGGCAGGTATCCGGGCATGGTCAGGCTCCCGTCTTGGCGTCGATGCCGAACATGGCGTTGAACACGTCGTCGGTGATGCCGTCGACGGGGCCGGTGTCGTCGCCGCTGCCGGCGTGGCCGGCGAGGACGGTCGGGACGGCGGTCTGCGGGGCGATGGACGCCAGGACGCGGGTGATCGCGTTGGGTGCCTCGTCGTAGTCGGTGGCCCACTGGTCCCGGTCAGCCGGCTTGATCTTGCCCTGGCGGACGGCGTCGTCGAGGACGGACGCCTTCACCGTGGCCGCCTTCTCCGCCTCGACGGTGGCGAGCTTCGCGGTGACGTCCTTGACGGTGGAGGCCAGCACCTCCACCTCCTTGCGGAGTTCCTGCTCGGCTGCCGCGCTCGCGGCGACCTGCTCGGGGTTCGGTGCGGCGTCGGCCTTGGTGCGGACGGCGTCGAGCGCGGCCAGTACGGCGGCGTCGTCGGCGTCTTCGGCGAGGCCGAGCCGGGAGCGCACATCGGTGCTCAGAGTGGACACGGGGCCCTCTCCTTCCTTCGGTTCGGTTGGTGCGTTGTCCGGCTCGGCGGCCGGGGGTACAGGTGCGCCCCCACCGGTGGTGGGGGCGTCGGGGGTTACGGCGGGTTCGCTGCCGGGGTCCGGGGCGGGGTTGGCCGGCTCCGGGTTCGGTGCGGGCTCCGGTTCGGGTGCGGGCGGCAGGTCGACCGGGTCGGTGACCGGGTTCGCCGGCAGGGTCAGCGGCCGAGACTCGGCAGCCGACGCGTACACCACGATCCGGTCGGTTTCCGGGTCGTACGGCTGCGCCTGCCCGAACACCACCTGGTCGCCGGAGATCACCGCCGGGACGCGGGTGAACTTCCGGTCGCTCGGGTCGGCGTCGTCTACGACGATCACCTCGTCGGCGCGGGCCTCCACGACCCACTGCGTCGGCGGGGCACCGGATGCGTTGAAGGCGTCCCGCAGGATTTCAGCTCGTGCCTGGGGCACTGGTTCACCTCTCTCTGGGGGGTTAGCCGGGACCGACCGGGTTCTTGCCTTTGCGGTGGCCCGGCCAGTAGCCGAAGACGTCCCGGAACCACTGCGACGCCATGCGCTTTGCCCGCTCCGACCCGACGTGTTTGCGCAGCAGCCGGTACAGGCGCGTCCACGGGTGTTTGTGACCCGCCCACCGCTTCAAGCCCTCGCCGCGGGTCCAGTACCGCTTGAGGGCGTTCCGGCCCCCGGCCGCCGCAGCGACCGCCAGCCCGTCATCGGCGTCGGCGGGTTCCGGCTCGTCGGGGATGAGCGGGATGTCGATGTGCTGGCCGGCGAGGGCGATCCGCAGCCGGTCGAAGCGAACCGGGCCGACCCGGTCGACCAGCGCCCGGAACCGGTCGAGGTCATCGGTGTAGAGCAGCGTCATGTGCGCGTGCCACGGGGCGTGCTGCTGCGGTGTACGGACCTCGGCGTAGGTGAGAGCGTCACCGACCAGGGTGTGGATGGTGTCGAGGTCGTCGCCGCCCATCAGTAGCACCGTGCACGAGTCACGATCCTTGCCGTCGGGGTTGGCTGCGCCGGGCGGGTTGAACAGGCCGAGGCCGAACCCTTCCGCCCGTACCTCCGGGGCACCGTTGACGGCCGAGGAGACGGCGTCGATGATGTCCTGCCGGTCGGCGGCCGACAGGTCCACCGCATCACCCAGGTAGGCCAAGGTGACGTGTAGCTGCCCGGCCGGCTCCCCGCCCTCGACCGCGAGACGTTCGGCGTCCTCGTCGGCGGGGATGAGGGCGATCATCGCCCCGGTGTGTTCCTCTGCTGCGGCACGCAGTGCGTCGCCGGGCACCGTGGCGACGATCAGATCCGCGTCATCGTCACCGGTGGACGCGGCGAGCCCGTAGAGGGCCTGCACGTCGGCGAGGCTGTTCAGGGAGGTGAGGGTGCCAACCCCGGGTGGTGTCACCCCGAGCAGGGCGACACCGGTCAGCACGAACGGGTGGTGGTGGCCGAGCTGGCAGCGGAGCGGCCTGCCCTCCACGGACCGGTCGGGCCACGCGGACGCCATGATGCTGTTGAGCCAGGCGGGTACGCCGACGTAGTCACCGACGAGGGTGTGACCGCCGTCGGTGAGGCGTAGTCCTTCGATCCAGCCGATCGCCGGTTCCCCGTCCCCACCGGACGCGAACCGCTTGTCGGTGTGGCCGATCTTGAGGACGGGTTTACGGACCGCCGGGCACTTCGTCGCCTCCACCGCCGACGCGAGCTGTTCACGGGTGGCGTTCCAGGTGCCGGTGAGGATGCTCCACCGGCCGGTGCGGATCAGCTCGACACCGTCACGGCGGGCCAGTTCAGCAGTCGCGGGCACGACCTGTACCCCCCTTCGTGGTGTCCGGGCGGGTGAGGTTGGCCGCGTACGGCAGCTCGTAGGCGCTGCCGCCTTGGTCGGGGTCGGGGGCCCGTTCGAGGACGGGCGCGAAGCCGGTTGCGGTGACGGGCCGGTCAAGCTGCGGGTCGCGGGTGCGGGTCCACAGGAACAGGGCCTTGCCCGCGACGTGGTCGAGTTCGCCGTCAGCGTCCACGACGATGCTGTGACCACCGGTGGTGATCTCAACGCGTGCCAACCCGTCGACCTCCGATCGGGGGTCGGGGGTCAGAACAGCGTCGGCTCGTCGTCCGGCGGCGGCTCGTCCGGGATCACCGCGTACACGAAACCGCGGCACCGGTCGCGGCCGAGGCACGCCCGGTACTTGCCGGCCGGGTAGTCGACCAGGGCGTCCGCCAGCGACGGGTACGTACGCCCATCGACAGTTCGGCAGGGCGTGCACGAGTTCTGGTCGAGTGCTTCGCTGGCCCGGAACTCGACCCCGTCAGGCAACTCGGCGAAGATCCGTTCGCGGCCGATGCCCTGCGCGGTTGACGCGGCAGCCGACAGGTTCCCGGCCACCAGACCGGAGGTCTTCGTCGTCGACAGGTCGGCGAGCGCCGATCGGACCGCTTCCCGCACCTGCTCGGCGCTGGTGGCACCGGATGCCTGGGCGAGCGCGACCCGGGCGGCGGCCGACCGGTAGCCGGCGACGATCAGGTCCGTCACCGCGCCGGCTGTGGCCCGGATGCGTGCCTGCACCGTGGCGGGCAGTGTGGTCCGGACCCGGCGGATCGACACCACCTCGGCGGCTGCCTGGGCGGCAGACGTACGGGCCAGGCCGAGCATTCCGTCCGTGACCACCCGCACCAGCGGTGCCGTAGCCGTGGCGGGTACGGCGACGCTGGTCAGGTTGGCCAGCGCGCCACCGGCCGCTGCTGTAGCGACCGCGGCGGCCAGGGCCGCGATGAGGGGCCCGGACTGCTGCTCCCACGCGGTCGTCATCTCGGTGACGGCCTGCTGGTACGCGTCGTCGAGGGCCTGCACGTCGACCTGAGCCGGTGGGGCGGCGGCGGCAACCCGCGTACCGCCACCGCCCCCCGGGGTCTCATCGTCGCCGCTGGTGGTGTCGTCAGCGGGTGGTGTCACCTTGGCGGGCGGGCCTGCCGGTAGCGGGCGCGGCTCGTCTGTGGGGGCGGGTAGCCGGTACTCGCGGCGCACCCACGCCTTCAACCCGGGGTCGGCGTCGAGCGCGCCCGACGAGACGAGCTGCTGTAGCGATTCGGCGGTGACCTCGCGGCGGGAGCCGACACCGGAGACGACGATGCGGGGCACCAGCTCGTCCGGGCCCCAGTTCCAGTCAACGAGGCGGGCCGCGGCCTGCCTGGTGATCGTGTCGGCGATGAACTCGCCCTCGGCCTCCAACGCCAACGTCCAGGAGTCGATGAACGCGGTACCGAGCGCACGGCTACCGGACTCGGCGGTGCCCAGGTCCAGGTGCGGCATCAAGACGGAGCTGGCCATCTCCTGGTTCAGGAACCGGATGAAGCCGAGGGTGTCCGGAACCGACCCGGACAGGCCGACGATCTTCAACACGAAGTTGGGGGGCATCGCGATCCCCGCCTGGTCCCCGGCACGCGCAGCCGACGCGGCACGCTGCGCCGCCGCCATCTGCTCCGGTGACGGGTTCGTGCCCGCGACCGCCTCCGCGACGGGCACGCCGGCCGCCCACCGGCGGTTGGAGATCCCCGACACGGTGATCATTTCCCGCTTGATCAGCCACGGACCGAACGCCGCCCGCAACAGGCTGGTGCCCTGCCAGGCTGCGCCCTCCCGGTGACGGGCATACCAGACCAGCCGGTCCGCCTTGAGCTGCGGACCCTGCCGGCGGGCGTCGGTGAGGAGCTGGTCGACGCCCAGGAGCGCACCGGACTTCGGGTCGGCGTGGATCGCGGACACCGTCACCGGCGGGCGTTCGGCCAACGTCGCCAGGCGGGCACGCCCGTCGTCGCCGATCTCGGCCTCCATCTCGAAGCCGTAGTGGCCCCAGACCTGGCTGAGTAGCGCGGACCGCAGGTGGTCGGACCACGACACCCCGCGCAGCTTCGCCCCGGTGCTGCCGTCCTCGTCGCCGGCCACGTTCAGACCAAGGGAGTCGGCGACCAGTTGGGTGACCTCGGGCCGGCAGCCGGTGCCGTCCAACTGCCACTGCGCCCGCCGAAGCTGCAACCCGTAGCCGTCGAGGATCGCCGTCAGCCGGGCATCGCGGCGCATCTTCGCGAACACCCACACCGAATGCGGGTACAGCAGCTCCGGCAGATGCTCGTACGCGTCCGTAACCAGGGTGCCGTACTGGGTGTCGGACACCATGCCGCGCAGGGAGGTGGGGGCAGTCAACGCCGGCACCCCCTCACCTCGCTACAGGGGGTTGCCGCTGTCCCAATCGATCCAGCCGTCA
The DNA here is from genome assembly GCF_027497295.1 of Verrucosispora sp. WMMC514. NCBI lineage: Bacteria > Bacillati > Actinomycetota > Actinomycetes > Micromonosporales > Micromonosporaceae > Micromonospora > Verrucosispora sp. WMMC514. The sequence goes on from NZ_CP114906.1 coordinate 3,291,823, forward strand.
CCCTCAGGGGTTTCGGGCCGCGTCGTCGGTGTCTCCGTGGCCGTGCCTGGGAGGGTCGGTGTCGGCCGGGTGACGGCGACCCGCACCGCGTACGCCGTCGTGTCCACCTGGTCGTCGTTGCGGGCGTTCGGAAAGCCGGCGTGTTCGTTGACGAATTCGTCGAGCCACCACGCACCAGCGGGCAGCCACACCCGACCGCCTTCAACCCAGCGGGACGCGGGGATGGCCCGGGACACCTTGTCTGATTCGGCGTCCAGGGGGGTGATTGATATCCCGTTGTTGGCGGCTTCCCGGGTCAGGGTCATGCCGTACTGCGACCGCTCGACGAACACCGTGTCGAGGCGGTATTGCTCGACCAGGGGTCGGGCGGCGTCGAAGTGCCGGTTCTCGGCGACATGCACCCGCACCCGATCCAGCAGCACGAGGTCGCCGGAGATGGCGCGTGCCCACGCGCAGATGACCGTCCAGTCAGCGGATGCCCGCTCGGATGCGGCGAGGTCGACGGTGGCAAACCGCCAACAGTCCGCCAACCGGAACCGCTGCGGGCCGAGGGCGATGAAGTCGCCGTGGCGGGTGAAGTAGCGCCACCAGAACCGCTTGAACATGTTGCCCTCAGCCGGCGTAGGGCTTTGCTGGTAGAGGGCGGAGAAAACGTACGAGCCGACCTGTCGGCGGATTTTCGCCCAGTCCCGGTTGCCCCGCGCGGACTGCATCGGTTCGCCGATCTTGCGGCCCAGCGGGTCATCCGGGCGGTCGGCGATGGCCGGGATGCGGATGATCCGCCAGTCTTGGGCGTTCTCACCCGAGGTGATCTCAACGATCGGTTCAGCCTCATGCCACAGCGTTTGAATCCACAGCACCTTCGTGTGCGGGCCACGGCGGGTTAGGAGTGCTGACTGCCACACCCGCATAGCCCGTTTCCGGTACGCCTCGGACTGCGCCTCCTCCATGTTCTTGATCGGGTCGTCCACGCAGATGTAGTCGGCAGACTTACCGCTGATCGAGCCGCCGATACCGGCGCAGTAGATGCCGCCGCGCCGGCCGGCGACCTGCCAGCGGCCGGCGGCGCGGGAGTCCGCCCGCAACCGCACCCCAAGGTTGGTGGTGCCTTCGTCGCCGTTGTGTGACTCGACGGCCATCTTGACGTCGGCGCCCCACCGGCGGGCCATCTCGTCGCTGTACGACACTTCGATGATGCGGGTGTCGGCGTTGACGTCGGCGATGAGCCACAGCAGGTTCCAGTAGGAGCAGAGGGTGGAGTTGTGGACCACCACGTCTTCAACGGTGAACGTGTGGTCCTCGTCCACTGTCAGGCACCGGCACTCCGCCTGTTCCCCGGTGACGATTTCCTCGATCTGGTCCTCGATGTACGGGCCGTCGAAGAACGTCCGCCGCAGCGGCCAGTCGGCGAGCGTGGCTGCCTTCGCGTGGTGGATGGGCACCGTGTCCCGGAACCGCCGCACGTCGTCCTGGCGGCGCATCAGCAACCGATAGGAAATGTACGGCTGGCCCTTGTAGGTGGTGTGCTTCGCCCGGATCGTCGAGCCGATTCCGAGGCGCAGCAGGAGGTGCTGCACGTCGCGGAGCAGTTCCGGGTTGACCGAGTTGAACTCGCATCGGGCGTCGGGCCGCGCACCGCCGCGGCGGGACACGGTTCCGTCGCAGGCGAAGTACGCGCCGATGAACTCGGCGATGATGTGCGCCGGTTGGGTGAACAGCTCCGGGGGCACCCGCTTGGTGTGCGACGAGCACCCGGCAAGCCGGTGCCGGCGGAGCCAGTCCCGCACGCCTCCCTTTACCAAGATCCGCTTGATCTGCGGACGCTCGACGGCGTCGAAACCGGACGCCTTGACGCAGTGCAGGATGTCTTGCCACTCCACGTCGTCAGCACATGTGATGGTCGAGTTGATGGCGTGTTGCTTGGGGTCGGCGTAGGTGGTGCTGCCGTCGCCAACGAAGTAGCCCATCAGGCGGGCCTCTTCAGCGGTCACGGTCGCAGTGGTGACGGCTTGGGGGGTCTTCACCACAGCGAGTACGTCGCCGACAGTCAGGGCACCTGCGTTCACCCAGCCGCTGGGGGTGAGGAACGGGTGGTCGAGCGCTGCGGTGATGCTGCGACCCGAGTGGGTGCGGATCGTGACGACGGGCAGGGTGCCTTGCTCGTGTACGGCGGTTACGGCGCGCGGTCGGCCCTTGTGCGTGATGACTAGGTCGCCGACTGCGACGTCTCGGAGCGGCTTACGGCTGCCGTCGCCCATAAGGATCACACCATCTATAACGACCGGCTTTCCCTCTTGCGGCGGCATGAACACGGCGAGCTGGTTACCGGGGATGCGGCCCTGCGCCAGGTCCACGAGCCCGCGGTTGATGACTTCGAGGGCGGGTGTGCGGACCATGTTCGCGTCGAGAGCGCACGCCATGTCCAGCGGCGACGCCCACCGCAGCGGCCGGTTCAACTGCGCCTGCCTCTCGCGTTCGGCTTTCAGTTCATGCAGGCGGCGCAGTTCCAGCAGCTTCGCCAACTTCACCTGCGTCAAGTTGGGCGAGTTCAGCGTTGAGACGGTCGATCTCCTGCTCGATGGCACCGAGGGTCACCACCTCGTGGCGGACCGGGGCGTCGAGGCCGAGGAGCTTGCACCGCCTGTCGATGATGCCCAACACGACGTGGATGGCTTTGACGTCGCCGGCTGCGGCGGCGGTCCATGCGCCGGCTTGGAGCCGGTCGAGGCGGGTCAGTTCTTCCATGCGGAGGACGTCGGCGTTGCGGCTCATCTCCTGCACCGACGCTTCCATGGCGCGGGTGATGTCTTTGTGGGCTGCTGCCCGGTCGGCGTAGCCGAGGCGGTCGGCGATGGTTTGGTAGTCGAGGCCGGCGAGGCGCATGGCGATGGCTTTGGCGCGGCGTTCGGCGGTGGCGGCGCGTTGGGCGCGGGATGCGGGCATGGGTGCGGGTCTTTCTGGCGTGTTTCCTGGACGGGCTAGCCCTCGTAGGCTAGATTGATAGTAGAAGCGACGAGCGAGACGCAGGGAGCAGCGCAATGAGCGGAAACACCGGCAGCATCACCGAACGGGGCACATCAACCCGCGACGGCGGGAACCGGCCGTTGCCGGTCTGTGGGGTCGCGCCGATCGTCGGCGACGGGTGGTTACTCGGGCGCATCGCGCCGCCACCGAACCCGCCGTTGTCGCCCTGGGCGAGGATGTGCGGCAGGGCGTCTCGGACGGTGTACCGGTACGGCAGCGGGGCCGGGAACACGGGGTCTTTGCCGAGGTCGTCCCGGACGCCGACGAAGATGAGCCGCTGCCGGGCTTGCGGTACGCCGAGCCGCTGCGCGTCGAGGAGCTGCGCCCCGACCCGATAGCCGGCGGCTTTCAACGCGCGCATGATCTCAATGAAGTAGCCCTTCGCGGACCCCTTCACCAGACCGGACACGTTCTCGGCGACGAACACTTTCGGCCGTACACCCTCGATGAGGCGCACGAACTCGAAGAACAGATCATCGGTGCGCTGCGCCGAATCGCTGTACTTTTTGACCTTGCCCCAGCCGGCTTCCCGCTTGCCGGCCGTCGAGAACGACGCGCACGGTGGGGAACCATCGAACAGGTCCAGCTCGCCCGCTTTGAGGCCAGTCGCGGTGAGGATGTCCGAAGCGGTGACCTTGCGAATGTCTCGGCCGTCCACAGTCGTGTACGGGGCCGCGTTCGCCAGGTACGTCTCCCGGGCGGCGGGGATGAACTCGGACGCCCACAGGACGCGGTAGCCGGCCATGCGGTACCCCAACGACGAGCCGCCGCCGCCGGAGAACGTCGACACGGCGGTGAGGCCGTTCCACGGCAGGTTCCGGATCTCGGCCATGCTCGGCACCCGGTACGGCGGTTTCGCCACGCCTGCCCCCTTACTGCCGTGCGGGCCGGGAGTGAGGATGCGGTCGCGGATGGTCGCGGCGATGTGCGCCATCATGACGGGCGGCACAGCCCGGCCGAGACGTTCCCACCGCTGGTTGAAGCTGCCCGTCATGGCGTAGTCGTCCGGGAAGCCGCAGAGTCGGCGCAGCTCTTGCAGGTCGATGTACCGCACCGGGCGGCGGCCGGTGAACGTGCCGACCTGGAGCTCGTCGAGGCTGAGCGCCGCCCCGGTTTCGGCGTCGGTGGCGCGGGGGGCGTTGACGATGCCTGCCTGGTGGCGGGCGCATCCGCCGATCCCATGGGCCATGATCGTCGGTGCTGGTTCGTCGATGCTGCGGTAGAAGAACTGGCCGGAGCTGGGGTCTCGCAGCACCATCGCCGGGCCGTGTGGCGCGGGTTTCCGTAGGTCGTTCGCTCGGGGCATCGCGTCACCCCTTCGGCAGGTAGCCGAACAGGCGGCGGGCCTCCGCGTTGTAGAACCGGACCGGGTTCGACACCACCCGGGCGGCAGCATCAGCGATACGAGTGCCGCCCTGGAACGTGTCCTTCGGCCGCTTGATCACCCAATCGGGCACGACACCGGCAGCAGCCCGCTTCAACAGCCCCTTGCCCGGCGGGCAGTCCCGCAGCCCGGCAGCCAACGCGAGGTCAACGACCGGGCGGTGCATGAACGGCAGCCGGGCTTCGACGCCGGCCGCCATGAACACCTTGTTGACGCGCATGAAGTTGCCCCGGCCCATCTTGTCGACCTGGGCGCGGCGCAGCTCCCGCCACGTCGCGTCGTCGGCGCCGTGGGCGGCGCGGATCAGGTTGCCGTACCCGCCGAACAGCTCGTCTGCTGCCTCGCCGGACAGGACGACCCGGAACCCGTCGGAGGCGATTGCCTGCGCAAGCGGCAGGTTCGCCAGGGTGATCTCCACCTGGGCTTTCATCGGGATCTCGATGGTGCGGACAGCTTCGGTGATCGCCGTGGTGGTGGGGTGCGGGACGGGTACCTCCACCAGTGGGATGTCCAGGTGGGCGGCGACCCTGCGGGCGGCCCGGAGGTCGTCGCTGGCCGGGTCGTAGACGGCGGTGTAGGCGACCGGGTTGGGGTGGAGTTCGCGGGCGAGGGTGAGGACCATCGTGGAGTCGAGGCCGCCGGAGAGCAGGAAACACACGGGCCGGTCGGACAGGAGCCGGGCTGCGACACCGTCACGTAGCGCGGTGCGGAGGGCCTGCGGTTCGGCGGGCGGCGGCGGGTGGGTGCGGGCCCACCGGTGGACCTTGCCGGTGTCGACGTGCACAGCGGTTCCGGGGGCGACGGCGACGGCGGGCACCCCTGCCGGGAGGGCTTTCAACTCGGATGCCCACAGCCAGCGGTGGCCGGCGCGGACAGCGTAGAGGGGCATTTTGCCGTGCCGGTCCCGGGCAAGCCAGGTGCCGGTGCGGGTGTCGTGCCAGGCAGCGGCGAACATGCCCTCTATCCGGTCGAGGCCGGCGTGCCCGTGCAGGTTCAGCAGCGCGGCGACCAGCTCGGTGTCGCCGGTGGTGCGCCACCCGCCGACCCCTTCGGCTTCCAGCCCGGCACGCAGCTCCGGGGCGTTGTACGCCTCACCGTTGTAGGTGAGCGTCACCGTGCCGAACGGAAACGGTTGGGCGGCGACGTCGCGGGGGTCTTGGATGGCGAGGCGGGTGTGGCCGAGGGTCGTCGTGCCGATGACCTGCCAGCCGTTGCCGTCGGGGCCTCTGTGGGCGATCGAGGCGAGGGCCGTCTGCTGGTCGAGGGTGGCCCGGTAGCCGCCGATGAGGCCGCACATCAGGAGTCGTCGGCGCTGCTGGCCGGGCCCGATTTGCCTGCCCATTGGTAACCACAGCGGGGGCACTGGTGTTCGGTGCTGATCGTTTCGTCGTCGTACGACGGGAACTCGCCAGGAGGTGCGGCGTCATCGCCGGTGAGGTCGGGCGGGGTGATGAGCCGTTCCACGTCGGTGTCGGTGTAGCCGGTGCCCTCGTAGTCGTCGTCGAGGTACGACAGCAGCTCGGCCAGGGCGTCCCGGTCGGTGGTGCCGAGTTCGTTGTAGCGGTTGTCGGCGAGGTTGATGCGGCGGGCCTCGGTGTCGTCGCAGCGGATGATCTCGCAGCGGATCGTGTCGTGGCCTTCGGCGGCGACTGCCTGCATGGTGTGGTTGCCGGCCAGCACGACGAACGCCCCGCCGGTGTCGCGGACCACGATCGACCGGTACTGGCCGGTCTTCCGGATCGACTCGCGGATGGCGGTCACGTCGCCGCGGCGGGCGTTGCCGGGGAACGGGGTCAGCTCGTCCAGGCCAACATTACGGGTTTCGACGTATTCCACCGGCGCACAACCCCCTGTTTCGGTCTGGTCACGGTTCGTGTGGGGGCGTGAGGTGTAGTAGCTACGTACTGGCCCCGGCCGGGGCGGGCAGCGGTCCGGCCGGGGCCAGTGGTTCAGCCCCGGAACGCGGCCGGGTCGGTCGGCTCGCCCGGGTCGACGGGCGGCTCCTCGACCGGCGGGGTGTCCGAGTTGTCGGCGTCGCCGATCTCCACGTCGAACGCCTCGACCTTCGCGTTCAGCGAGTCGAGGGCGGCCTGACCGGCTTCGGTCAGGTTCTCCCGGTCGGCGCGGAGGATGTCGAGGGCGGCGCGGACGTCGGCGATCACGTCGTCGACCTTGCCGTGGAGGGCTTCGAGCTGTTCGGCGGCGGTTGCCATGTGCTTCTCCATTCGGGTGATGCGGCGGTTGAGGGTGTCGTCTCGCAGGTTGGAGCGCACCCAGTCCCAGAAGGTGATGCGGCGGGGCACGGGGGCCTCCCGTGGGTTGGTGGCGGTGGAGGTCAGCGCGCCTCGGTGTGTTCGCGGCCGTCGAGGCTGGCGTGGACGTACAGCCAACCCACCGACCCGTCGGCGCGTTTCACCGGCTCGGGGCGAGGGCCGCAGGGGCAGTCGTCGGTGGCGGTGTGGGCGATCAGGTCGTCGCGGGGGATGACGTGGGTGTCGTCGCCGGCCAACAGGGCACCCCCGGATATGCCGAAGGCCCGCCACCGTGGGGGTGGTGGCGGGCCTTGGAGACAAAGGTGCTGTGCACACGTATACCCGGTGGGACACTTCCGCGCAAGCTGCGCGTTTCAGACGAGTCCGCGTTTCACCAGGGCGGCGGCTTCGAGCACCTGACCGGCCAGGTAGACGGTCTCCCGTCCGCGTTTGTCGAACCGGGGGAGGATGCGTACGCCGGGCTGGTCTTTACGGTCGGTCGACGCCCACTTGCGGATCTTGTGGGGGGTGACGTTGACCAGCTCGGCGGCCTCGGCTGTGGTCACCTCCCGATCCGGTTCGATGATGTCGGGGCGTTCGAGCATCCACGTTTCACCGAACGCGGCCATGGTGTCGTCTGCCTGCTGGCACAGGTCGGGGCGGGCGGTGCGGAGCATCTGCCGGTACATACGGCCGGCGGCGCGGGACCGGTGTAGTGGCTCGTCGAGCGGGTTGGGCCAGCGGGGGTTGGTCTGCTTGTCGTAGTCGGGGGTCATGGCGTGGCCGTGGTGGGCTCGGTGGGTTGGGTGTCCTGCTCATCAGGTTGGCCGGGCCAGCGCAACGTCACCAGATACTCGTCGTAGTCCGCCTCGGGCCGGTCCTGGCCGCACCGGTCGCAGTGCACCCGTGACGTCAGCACCCCATCCCAGGTGCCGGGTTCGTAGCGGGGTTCGCTGCGGTAGAGGGGGCCGTCGAGGTCGTCGGCGTCGCGGCCGTCGCACGCCCAGCAGTCCCCGGGCACCCAGCGGCGCCGGTGCGTCCAGCCGAGCATGGACCGGGCGCGTGCCCGTAGCCGGCACAGGTGGTCGATGGCGTCGGCGCCCGTCATGTCGGTTGGCTGGTCTTCGCAGCCTGTCGGGTAGACGGTCGTGGCCGGCAGTTGGGCGAGCAGGCGGACGCGGGGGGCGAGGATACCGACGGCACGCTGCACGGCCGGTCCGTGGCGGGCCAGGTCGGCGGGTGTCGACAGGCGGGCATGTTCACGGACCACCGCCTCCCAGGTGGTGACCGCGTGGTGGATCTCCCGCTGTAGGGCGTCCGGACCCTCACGCAGCGGGATGGGTGGCTCCGGGCGCTGCCGGTGCGCGGAACTGGTCGACGGGGCTTGCGACAGGGTCGGGTACTGCTGCTGGGCGAGGTCGTACCAGTCGCAGGCGAGCATGCGGATGTCGCGGGTAGCGGCGGCGATGCACGGGTCGCAGTACGGGTGTGTGGTGGCGGTCCAGGCGGGCCGGCGTTCGAGACGGTCGTAGCCCTTGCAGTGGGTGTCGGCGATGCAGGGCCGGGTGCCGGTGGTGGGCTGGTCGTGGCGGGTGTGGGGCATGGGTGTCCTCCGGCCGGTGCGGGCTAGGCTGGCGGTGGATCACCGGGGGACGTCGAGCACGTCGGGGGGATCTCGGGTGGCGGTCGGCTGGGGGCTGACCGCCACCGCTGTGTTCAGCGGCGGGGGAGGGCGGGGTGCGCGGCGGCGAGCTGTATCCACATCACCCACGGCCAGGGCTGCGGCTTGATGCGGGGCGGTTTCACCGTTCCCAACCCCTGGCCTGGGTGAGCGGGTGTACGGGGGCGTTGAGGATGCCGGCCGGGTGCACGTAGTGGCTGATCGGCCCGTCGTCTGCGGTGTCGGTGATGGCGGTACGCAGCGTGCCGTCGGGCAGCTCGACCAGCACCTCCAACCCGTTGCCGTTGTGGGCGGTGTCCTTGACCAACCACACGCCTTTGATCTCGATGGTCTTCATGCGGGCTCCTCCTGCGGGTTGGGTCACTGGTCGGTGTCGGCCAGGTTCGGGGCTTCGGCCGGTTGGCTGGTGTGCATGGGCCGGTTGCCGCCCTCGCATTCGTCCAGCAGGTAGTAGGTCTTCCCGCCGTCGGTGCTGAACGCCCCCGAGTTGCGGCGGTTCTGCCACATCTCCTCACCGGCCATGTCGGTGACGTTGTGCCACTCGTCGGGGTCGTCGGTAAGGGGCGACAGGTTGCCGAATTGGAGCAGGGTGATCAACTGCTGGATCGCCATCCCGGCGGATCCGCCGGAGTGGCCGTAGGACGCGAACGCGGCCACTGCTGCGATGATCGATTGCGCGTAGGCGGGGTCTTCGGCGAACTGGCCGCACCGGGTCAGTTCAAGACGTGCGTGGTCGACAAGGGACATGTTGATCTCCTTGGTTGTCACTGGCCGGTGTCGGCCAGTCGGGGCGGGTGGACGACCGCCTGCGGGCGGGGGACGGAGCCGGCGCGGCCGGTCGTGTGGCGGACCCCGGCCCGGACGGCGCTGTCCTTCGCGTCGGTCAGCCGATTGATGGCCGTGGTCAACTCGGGGCCGTCTGTGGTGATCGCGTTGAGCAGGGCCACGGCGGCGCTGTAGAACGGCGCGGAGTACGGCTGCAACGCCGGGGGCAGGTGCGCGTAGGTGAGCCACTGCAACCCGTCGCGGATGCCGGGGTGCCGGTGGCCGGCGATCAGTTCGGCGTGCTCGGCGGTGCCGGGCGGGACGTTGAGGTCGTCGGGCATGGAGCCGGTTGTGATGGGCATCGTTACGTCCTTTCGCTAGATGCCGGTCACGCGGATCAGCGGACCGGGTGGATCGGGAACGACGGCGGCGGCGAAGCGTTCCAGGTGTCGCCATTCGGCGAGCAGCCGCCCGGCCCGCTCGTCCATCGCCCGGTAGTGGTCGCGGATCTGCTCCCGCTGCTCGTCGGTGAACTGCGTCTCGGCCGGGCTGGTGGCCGACGACCAGATGCGGACGATGTGCCGGCCATCCTCCGGGTCCAGGTCGAAGCGGACCGTGCCGGCCGGCTGGTCGGGGTCGCGGCAGACAGGGATGCCGATGATCGCGTTCAGCGACGGGACCCACGGCGGGCGGAAGGCGGTCACTGCGACCCCCACTCGGGGCGGTAGCCGGGCCACGTCGCGTACTTCGCGGCGAGCGTCTGCCACAACTGGGCTGCGGCCGGACCTGCCTCGCAGTCGGCGGACTGATCGAGTTGGTCGGCAAGGTCGAGTAGTGCCCGGTCGGCTGCGACGTCCGCGAGGATCTGCGCCGGGTCGTTCAATGCGGCGTGCCTGCCGATCGCGTCCGGGTCGATGTAGCCGGGGTGCCTGACGGCGGGCATCCGCTCACGGTAGTTGTATGCCTCGGTGTCGTAGACGGTCATGCTGGCGATGGACCAGTGCTCGTCGTAGAGCGTCCATGCGCCGACAGTGTCTCCGGCGCTGTAGTGCCACCGGCCGCCGGTGACGCATGCTCGGGCGGTAGCTTCTCTCTTGTCGAGCACACCGTTCAGCCAGGTGATCATGTCGGTCATGTCGTCCTCCACTCACTTCGGTAGCCGGGCTGGCCGGCGTACGGTGTGGCCATCCGCCGGAGCGTGTCGCATGGCCCTGGGTACGAGGCACACGACCCGCACGATTCCGGCGCGCTCCGCAGGCCGGCGGAAGGGTGCAGGTCGAGGATGCGCCGGTCGGCGGCGAGTTCGGCTAGCCGTTCCGTGCACGCCCGCTCGACGTCGGGCCAGTCGTGCCAGCCGGGCACGAGGCGGCCGAGGAAGAACCGGCGCAGCTTCGGATCTTGCAGGAGTGAGATCGCCTGCTGCGCCGAGCCGAGCAGCTTGCGGGTACGTTCCTCGGCGGCGTCGATCTGAGCGGTCAGCCACGTCGACAGGTCGTCGCTCACCGTCGCCCCCCGTTCCGCCGACACCTACGCCCGTCGCCGGCTGGCGTGCCGAGCACTACCCAGTCGGGGCGTGCCCGGTGCGGCGCGTAGGCCATCACGGCGCGATCGGTGACGCTGCGTCGATCGTGGCGGGTGTCGACCCGGGATTGGAGATCATCAACTGTCCCCTTCGTCACTATGCGTACAAGTTTGCGGCTCGGTCGGGTCCGGCTCGTCGCCGGGTTCGTCGTCGAGCGCGGTAGCCGGCAGGAACGCGAGCAGCCCCGGCCCCTGCTCGGCCGTCGGCCTCCGCCTGACCACCCGCCGCAGCTTCGGCGGGAGCAGCCCGGCCCTCCTCGCGCACTTCTCCCCGAGGCCGTCGTAGAGCACCCCGGACGGCACCAGCCGGCGACAGCAGCGGCAACGACGCGGCACCGGGAGCGCACTCGGTAGGCCGGGCAGGGTCATCCGGATCAGTCCAGCGGTCGGCGGCCGGCGAGGAACTGCCGCAGGTCGGAGCGGTACACCACCGTGCCGTGTGGCCCGCAACCTGTCGGCCATTGTCCGCCCCTCTCGGGGTTGTGCTCGCTGCCGTTGCACAGGCTGACCGTTTGCCCGCGCATCCACTGGTAGAAGTCGTCGAGGCGGTCCCCGAGGACCGCGGTGAGCTGGTCGATGGTGTAGCCGTATCGGCAGTCTGGTTCGGGGAGTGTGATCACGGTCGCCTCCTGGTGGGTTGTGGGTCGAGTTCTGGCCCGGCCAGCCACACCGGGCACAGCCGTCCGCCGCACACGTCGCAGCGACGAAACCAGACACGCAGCCGGCGAAAGACGCGGCCGATCATGCCCGGCCTCGCGTCTTCTGGTCCTGACGAAACCCGGCCAGCCGCAGATCCCGTAGCAGGTTCTTGAAGCCGTTGGTGTCCGATGGGGTGCCGGGGGAGGTGGTGACCAGCCGGCCAGTCGCGTCCCAATACTTCCAATGGCCGCTGCGTGCCCGCTCGACCCTCCACCCGGCCCGCCGTAGGGCCGAGTGGAGGCGGCGGCGGGCGCTGCCGTTACGGTCCGACACTGGCGCTCTCCGCCGGTGCGGGGCTCGGTGTGCCGGCGGCGTGGTCGGCGCACGCCTCACAGCACAAGGTCGGCTTGGTTGGCCCGTCGGGTTCCTTCACGCGCCGTATCCCTAGGCCATCCGGTGTCGCGTCGCACACGAGGTTGAGGCGGCAGCGCGGGACGGGCGGCGTCTTCGGGCCGATCTTCGTGTTCGGCAAAGCATGTCCGGACATGGGTCAGTTCTCCTGTTCGTTGGGTTGGGTGATGGTGATCGGGTCGAAGTCGCTGACGAACTCGGCCGGACGCACAGCGCTGCACCGGCCGCGCCGGTCGGTGACAACCCGGTCGCCGGGGCACACCCGGTCCCCGCCGTCGTCGCGCTCAATCCAGCCGTGCGCAGACCAGACGTAGCCGCAGGCGGTGTGTTTGTCCTCGGCGGGCCAGTGGGGGCCGTGGAACGGCTGCACGGCCGGGTGGTCGCCGTGCCGCCACCACCGCTCCGCGGACACCTCGGCCGGCAGCCTGCGGTACATGGTGGCGGTCATCGGCTGGCCTGCCCGGGTACGGGTGTGTCGGCGGGCACCCACCCCGCGAGGTGCGCTTCACCGTCGGTGTCGAGAGTGATTGTGGACCGCTGCTCGGTGATCGTGACGGTGACGGTGGTACTCAACGGGTGTCTCCTGTCGGGTTTGTTCGGGTCACGACGACTGACGCGGTGGCCAGCTCGACGGCGGCCGGCATAGCGCGGCGGCGAGCATCGGCGGGCGCGTGCGACTCCAACGCCGGATCGCCGAGCGGCGCGACGATCTGTTCCGCCCGTTCGGCGGTGACCGGCCACAGCCGCTGCGAGGCCGAACCGTCGGCGTAGAACACGTGCACGGCCACGAAATGGCGGGTCACGGCGCGCCGCCCGGGAGGAGCGCCGGCATCTGCCCGGACTCGTAGGCGGCGGCGATGGCCGGGGTGACGTGTTCTCCGACGGTCCGCCCATCCGGCATGATCACGAACATGCCGAATTCCTGCTCAACCGTGGTGATGTCCGCCGCGACGGCCTCCAACTTCGCCTTGATGACCAGGGCGAGGGCCCGCCAGCGTTGCCGTACCGCCTGCTCGTACTCCCGTTCCCGAGACGCCTGATCCCGCAGCAACCCCTTACCGGGGGTGTGGGTGAAGCGGCGCTCGCCCGGGTCGGGTAGCGGCAGGCGGAACAGGATGCGACGGCCGGCGATCTCGAACATGATCACGGCAATGCCGGTGGTCCAGCCGTACTGGAATGCGGTCGCCCCGTAGCGTTTCAACACCCGTTCGATCTCGGCGCGGGACCGGTCGCTACTGACGTCGGTCCGCTCTGCGTACCGGCCGGTCATGATGCCTCACCGTCGGCCTGCCGTGCCGCGTCGAGGGCGGCGTGGACACCGGCGGCCATCTGCCGCTGCACGTCGGCGGCGTAGATCATGGCGTGGACCTGGGCGGCGTGGACCATCGCGGCCCGCTGCTCTGCCGTTCGGGGCACCTCGTTGCCGGGTGCCAGGAACGCGTTACGGAGCAGGATTCCCGCCTGCTCGCGGTGCTGTTCCGCCGTCAGGTCGGCGGGCTCGTTGTCCTGCTGGCCGGGGCGCCGGTTGTGCCAGGCGTTGACTGCCTCGGCGGCGTCAACCGTGGTGTGCGGGTTCATGCTGTCTCCTCACGTTGCGTGTGGGCGGCGCGGCGGGCGCGGATGATCTCCGACCAGCGCCGCAGGTCAATCGGCTGAGCATCAGCCGCCAGGGCCTCGGTGCGCTTCGTCTCGGTGACGTCGTAATGCCAGTGGACGCACGGCTGCCCCACCGGCCCGCACCTCGACTTGCAGGTTTGGAACCACTCCCGGCGCAGCCCGATCGAGGTGGCGAAGGCGTGCAGCTCCTCGACGGTGTCGGCGGTCAGGTGCGACCAGCGGCCCGCCACACGGCCGACGCGGGCGGGAATGTGGGCGTTGTCGACGTAGACGGCCACCGGTCAGCCCACCCGCTTGACGCAGCGGACGTCGTGCAGGTGCCCGGCAACCCCATCGCCCGGACACGAAGGGTCGCGATAGCCCTCGTACTCGCGGCCCGAGCCGGTACACAGACGCACCCAGTCCCCGCCCGCCGGATGGCCGGCGGCGCGGGCGTAGCGGGGCGTACCGTCAGCCGAGCGGGCGAGCATGGGGTCGACGGCGATGACTGAGGAGACGGGCGGCTCCACGTCCGCCGCCGGGCCGAGCGCCCGCACCAGCTCGTCGAACGCCTCCCTCAACGTCGCCGTTTCGCTGACCGCCGACACCAGCACCACACCCGACACGAACTGGCCGAGACGGTCGCGGTGCAGCCGGCGGGCGACGATCTCGTAGCCGGCCGGGTCGCCCAGGTCAACGCCTGCCGGCTCGTCATCCGCCCGGGTAGCCTCGCCGTCCGACGTGTTCGTCCACTCGGTGCCCTGGTCGGAGCGGTGCCAGCCCGTATGCCCGTGCGGCAGTGCACACACGATCGGGGCGAGCGGCGCCAGCACGGCAGGCGGTGAGGTGAGCCGGTCCCCGCAGCGGCCCGCCGCGGCCGGCTCCGGGCCTTCCGCTGCCCGCACGTTCACGCCGTCCGGGCCGACCGATTCCAGGTAGTCCGCGAGGTGCCGGCGCATCGGACCGTCCGGCTTCACGCCCGACGCCGACCACCAGTCCCGGTACCGGTCGTCATCGCGCAGCCGCCCGACCGCCAGGGCGTAGCCAGCCTCGCTGGCCTTGACCACAGCGTCCGTCGCCCACTCCGCAAGGCCGTCACGGGCCTGCCGCAGCCGCGCGTTCTCGGCGACGTACGCAGTAGTGCCCCGCCGGAGGCTGCCGTTGTCGGCCCGCAGCCCGTCGTTCTCCGCCTGCAACTGGCGGCGGATCTCGTCGAGATGGTCCCGCTCGGCCCGCAGCCGGTCCCGTTCGGCGAGCACGCGGCGGGCGTTCGCCAACGCCCCACCGCCGAACGCGGCCCGCCACTGCTCGACCTCCACCTCCGGCGGCACCCGCTCGGCGGTGTCCGGCTGGCCGGTCACGCCGCTGCCCGCCGTTCGGTCGTGAGCAGGCTCCGCACCTCGGCGGTGAAGTAGCGGCGGTGCCCGCCGAGGGTGCGGGTGGACGACAGGCGGCCCATCTTCGCCCACCGGGCGACGGTCTTCACGTCGACCCGGAACAGGGCGGCCACCTCCCCCGGGGTCATAAGCTGCCCGCCGGGCAGTTCAACAGGTTCCATCGGTCACTCCTTCACAGCAGCGGGTACGGGTAGGGGCGGGTTGAAATGCGCGTCGGGGGCCGGGCCCGGCGGCGGTACGGTCCGGTCGGCGGGGCAGCGGTCCGTTGAGGGGCCGCGACGACCGCCGACGACCTGCCAGCCGAGACGTTCGGCGGCGGTCCGGGCGGTCCGGGCGTCCCACTGCGCTTCGGGCGGTAGCGGGCAGCGGGTGCCGCATTTGTCGCAGGCGAGCGCGACGAGAAGTTGAATCCCCATCAGTGAGACTCCTTCCGGTTGGCGGGTACGTGGGTTGGCGGGTTCGGGGACTCCTCCACGCGGCGGGCCTCCCACCGGGCGAACGGCCCACACGGCTGAAACCCGCCGGCCGGCACCTCGATGTCGATGTACGCGCCGGTGTCCCAGCTCTCCATCTCCGTGACGATCTCGGTTCCGGTGACCACGTACCGCTCGTGGGTCTTCGGGCGGCGCTGGGCGTGGGACCACTTCCCGCACACCGTGCAGCGCCACAGGGTCACGACCTCGGGCGTCATGCCGCCACCTCGCCGTGCAGGACGGCGCGCAGCCGCAGACCGATCCAACGGCCGACCTCCGGGCTCACCGCGTTGCCGTACCCGTCGATCTGGTCCCGCGCCGAACCCCACACCACGAAGCTGCCCTGGTGGCCGGGGAAGTCGACGTCGAAGCCGCAGCCCCGACCCACCTCGTGCGGGGCGAGCATCCGGAAATAGCAGTCCTCCAGCGGCACAGCGGCGAGCGCGGCCCGCCACTCCGCGTCCACCGCGCTGGTGTCGTCCTGTTCGGTCCAGCCGGAGAACAACACGGCCTGGCCGGCGCCCTGCGCGGTGACCGTGCCGAGCGGGTCGCTGACCGGGTGTGCCCGATACTTGGCCTCGCCCGCGCACCCGTTGTTCTTGATGGTTCCCGCTGCGGTGAGCAGGCCGGGCGTTTGCGCGGCCGTGACGGTCGGCATCGGTTCGGTGTGCGTGGTCGGGACGGTGTTGCGGCGGAACGGCACCACACCGGTGGACAGGAGCCCGATGCCGCCCGAGCCGGCGTTGCCGACCATCGTGGCCATCGGCTCGTTGAGGCTGCGGCTGGTCGCGTTCTCCCGGTTCGCGGTGACCCCTGCGGTGAGCACGCCCAGGGTTTCCGAGCCGCCCTGCGTCGGCAGCGGCTCGGAGACGCCGCGTGGGCTGCCCTGGTAGTTGTTGACCGCGGCGAGCAGCAGCGCCTTTTCGTGGGTGGTGGTGACGGTGTCCATCGGTCGGCCGATGTGTTGGCCGTCGCCGTTGTGCCGGTGCGCGGCGATCACCTGCCCGGTGACCGCTCCGCCTGCCACCTTGGGCAGGAGGATGGCGGGGAAGTCGACGAACCGTTGCCGGCAGCGTTCAGCGCGGGCCAGCGTCGCCAAGGCGAGCGGCCCGATTGAGCCGTCGCGGTGCTTGCGGACCGGCTTGTCGCCGATGCGGGTACCCAGGTTGGTGAGGTCGAGGGCGTTGATCGACGGGCTCATGGGCGGGATGACTTCGACGCGGCAGCGCGGACACCGGTAGTTGTACTGCTTGCCGTAGGACACCGACCCGGTCAGGGGGATGCCGGTCTTCCACGACCAGACGGCCGGCACGATCGCCGAGCATCGGCCGCACCACGACGGCGGCCGGTGGTCCAGGTCCGGGGTGGGCAGGCTTGCGTCCCAGAACACGATGTAGATGCGGTTCCGCGACTGCGGTACGCCGAAGAACATCGAGTTGAGGTACAGCACCTTGTACCGGTAGTTGAGGCTCACGAACTGCTTGAGCCACCACCGGTAGGTCGTTCCGTCGCCGATCGTCGGCTTGCCGGGGATGGCGGGGCCCCACGACGTCAGCTCAGTCGTGCACTCGACCAGGATCATGCGCGGGTGGTGCTGCTCGGCGTAGTGCAGCACGCAGTTGGCGGTGGCCCGGTCCCTCTCGCTACGCGTCACTCGCGCCTCGAACTCGGGGTCGTCGAGGTCGAACAGGCTCATCCGCTGCTCGTACGCCTTCTGCGTGTTGGCCTGGGTGTGGTTCACGCAGGACACCCCGGCTACGAGGATGTCCGCGGCGGGCAGGTCGCGGGCCGAGTGGTAGTCGGAGGCTTCCGGGTCGACGAGGTCGGCGAGCCAGTGTTCGGCGTTCGGGTGGTTGGCTTCGTGGACCTCGACTTTGTAGGCGTTGTGGTTCGCGGCCATGATCGTGGTGAATCCGGCGGCTTCGATGCCCCGGGTGAGTCCACCGAAGCCGCTAAATAGATCGACGGCGATGAGGTCGTCATGGGCGAACCGGCGTCTGCGGGTAGCGGGCCGGTGAACGGCGGTACGGCGCTTGGCCTTGTCCCTCCGGCGGGCGGTTGTCGCGGCCACCGGTCAGCCCTCGGCCTGGTCGACACGCTCGCCGACGGCCAGCAACCCGTTGACGTCGTCCACCGTGCACACGTACCGGCCCGGCCGTGCCGGGCTGATGGCTGAGCGTTCGGCGGCCCGGTTGACGGGACAGTCGAACAGTCGCGGGCGGCAGGCCAGCGGGTGCTTGATCGTCCAGCCGTCGGCGCGCAGCTCGATGATGTGGCGAAGGTCGTCGTCGGCGGGCCGCTCCCAGCCGGCGGCGATCAGCGCGTCCACGGCGACCCGGGCCAGGGACATCGGCTCACCGGTGATGTCGCCGTGGTGGTCCCGCCAGATTTCGCCGGTGCCGGGCGCGGCCTTGAGTGCGTCGGCGACGGCGGCGTAGTCGTCGAAGGTGGCCGTCGTCGCGGCCTCGGTGGTGCTGTGCTGCTCGGTTATCGGTGCCGCAACAGCAGGCACGTCGACAGGTAGGCCAGCGTTGGCCCGGAACGCGTCAACCACCCGCGCAACGTCTACGTCGTCCATCCGCACCAGCTCGGCCAGCGCCGCCACACAGGCTGACCTACTGCCCGGGTCTGGGACGTGCGCGACCCTCGGCGCGACCCGGCCGAGCGCCGCCATCCGACCCGAATGCTCCGTCAGGTCGAACACGTCCGGTACCGCCTGCAACATGCTGTCGATGTAGCCCGGGTCGACGGCCAGCATCTCGGCGAGCGCCGAGGCCGGCGGTAGCGGTGCTTTGCCCGCCACGTAGAAGGCGTGCAGCTTCCGCATGATCGGGTGGTCGGTCAGGTCGTGGGACTCGACCAGCGGCCACACCTCGCGCATCCACACGTCGTGTTCCGGATCGGCTCCCATGCGCAGGGTGTGGATCACGGCGTCGCGGATGTCGCTGGTTTCGTGGCAGCAGCGCAGGAAGTCGTCGGGGCCGCCGAGGCGCATGGAGAGCCATTCGGTGGCTGTGAGTGGTCCGATCAGGGTTTCAGTCGTGGTGTCGGTCATCGTGGGTGCCTCCTCAGGCTGCGATTGCGGGTTCAGGTGTGCCGCCGGGAGGGGCCGGCTCGGCGGGCAGGTGGTGGGGTGGGCAGTCCTCGGCCGGATGCGCGCAGGCCGGCGGCAGGTCGTCGTAGATGCGGTGGCGGATCAGGAAGTCCCGGGCCAGCCAGACGTGACAGGCGGTCACGCGATGCTCCACTCGGCCGCCCCGACCGCCAGGTCGAGGATCTGCCGGCATGCCAAGTCGTAGACGCGTCGGGCGTCCGGCCACGCGACATCCGGCCCCGCCTCGGCGACGGTGATCGCCTGCGCGTAGCGGCGGCGCAACGCGGTCGGCGGGCGTCCCGCCGTCGGGTCAGCAACCCGCAGGCCAACTAACACTTCGATGTACGGTTTTGCGTCGCTGTATGCCCGGTGCGGGTTCTCTCCGTCCAGCACTGCGCCGACGGCTGCGGCGGCGAGCGCGGCGATACGGGGGTCTGCGGCGGTGATCTGCTCCCACTGCATGGCGGTCACACCCGGGCCAGGTCGCGGAAGCGGGACAGGTGAAGTTGGCCGGCGACAGTTACCGTTTCGGTCTGACCGGCCCGGTTCTTGGCCACGATCAGGTCGACCTCGCCCCGGCGGGGGCTGTCCGGGTCGTAGTAGTCGGGCCGGTGCAGGAGCACGATCTTGTCGGCGTCCTGCTCGATGTTCGACGCGCCCCGCAGGTCGGACATCTGCGGGGTCTTGTCCATGCGTGCCGCCGGGGCTCGGTTGAACTGGGCGGCGGCGAGCACCGGCACGTCGAGACCCATCGCGAGGCGCTTGCATCCGGTGGAGATGTCGGCGATCTTCGCGGTGGCGTCGGTGATGCGGTCGCTGCTGGGTAGCAGCAGATGCATGTGGTCGATGATCACAAGGTCGAGGGCGACGCTGCGCTTGAGCCGGCGGCAGCAGGCGTCGATGTCAGCGACCCGCAGCGGAGCCCGGTCGGACACGTACAGGGGGGCGTTCGCCATCGGCCCGATATGGGCCATGATCGGCCCCCACTCGGGTGCGCTGTCGGGAAGGCCATCGCGGATGAGCCGGTGGGGCACGCCCGACTCGGCGGACAGGACCCGGTCGAACACCATGCCCCGGTCCATTTCGAGGGAGAACAGGGCGACGGTGAGGCCGAGTCGGATCGCGACGTGGCGGCCGACGTCGACCAAAGCGATCGACTTGCCCATTGCGGTAGCGCCGGCAAACAGGATCAGCTCTTTACGGTTCATGCCGCCCAGAACGGCGTCCAGGTCGGAGTAGCCGGTCGTGATGCCCTTCGGCCGGTGCAGGCGGGTGGAAATGTCATCCAACGCCGGGTTGATCAGCGACCCGAGGTCGATCAGGTCCCTGTCGCGGGTGCGGCGGCGGGCGGTCACCTTCTCCGCCAGTTCGGTGGCGATCTGCGCCAGCTTCTCGGTGCTCACCCCCGACGAAGCGGCCTGTACCAGCTTGACGCCGTCCTCCTGCACGTCACGCCGGCCCGCGCACTCCAGGACCCGATCCCGGTAGTGGGGCACCTGCGCCACGGTCGTCGCCGACGCCAGCAGGGTATGCAGGTAGGGGGCACCGCCGAGCCGCTGGAACGCCGACGCATCCGCGTCTGCGAGGATCGCCCCGATCGACGCCGGCCCGATCGGTTTCCCGTCCTTCCACGCGGCGAGGATCGCGTCGAACAAGTCCCCGTGGGCGGGCCGGTAGAACACTCCCCGGTCGAGGTCTTCTACCTCGGCCATCGCATCGTCTGCCCGGTCGTGGGTGCCGGCCAGCAGCAGGCACCCGAGCAGGGCGCGTTCGGAGTCGACGTCGAACGTAGGAGCGGCGGCGGTGGTGTGGGGGTCGGCGGTGGCCATCATCGGGTGGGGTCCTTCCGGGCAGCGGCGAGCAGGCCACCACCGGCGGCGGCGGCGACACTCGCGAGGGTGGTCAACTGGTCGGCGGGGATCCCTTCCCGGCGGAGCGCTTCGGCTTGCTGGGTGAGGGCGATCAGCGTCGTGGTGGGAATCGTCGGTCCGCGGTAGGCGGCCTGGTATGCGCCGAGTGCAGCGACGACGTCCGGGTGGGTGGTGGGCGTATCGGCGGGCGCGGGTGCACCGATGCGGCAGTGCGGACACAGCGGGGCACCGTGGGTGGGGTGGGGTGCGCGGCCGGCGAGGGTGCCGTGTTCGCAGGACGGTTCAGTGGCCTCCAACGTGCGAATGGCTTTCTCGGTCGCTTCGCCACGTTCGGTGAGTGCCTGGTTGGCGAACTCACCGAACCCAGAGCCGTCGGGGCCTGCGATGGCCCGGATG
The DNA here is from genome assembly GCF_027497295.1 of Verrucosispora sp. WMMC514. Lineage (NCBI taxonomy): Bacteria > Bacillati > Actinomycetota > Actinomycetes > Micromonosporales > Micromonosporaceae > Micromonospora > Verrucosispora sp. WMMC514. Next base: position 3,312,387 of record NZ_CP114906.1, read on the forward strand.
TAGCCGATCGGCTTCGACGGGAAGGCGCGGCGGACGCGCAGCTCGACGGCTTTGATGAATGCGTCGTCGGCGGGATAGCCGTTGAGGCGTAGCCAGTCGCCAACGACCTCTTGGCGGGCGGTGAGGCGGATCTGGTTGGTGCCGAACAGGCCGGGTTGGCTGGCTGCGATGGGCGGGGTGTTGGTTCTGGTCGTGGTGGGGGGTGGCGGGTCGGCGAGGTAGCCGGGTGTGACGATTCGGCCGTCCGGCGTGGCCGGCGGGTTTTTGCCGGCCGGGTTGTGGGTTGTGGGTTGGGGGTTGGGGGTTGTGGTACGCGCCGTTGCTGACGGGATAGCCATTCCGTCGATGGAATCCGGCTCGGAGTTTTGGCTATCGGAATGGCTATCGACCTGCCAAAACTCATCGACCGCCGGGGGGTCGTCATAGCCATCCCCGGGCGCGGGAGCCTCCGGCGTCACCCCCGACACCGCAGCCATATCCGGCATCCACGGCGGGCACCCCAACCGCACCAACTCGACCGCCAGCACCTCCCGCGCCCGAGGCGACTCCACCTCGGCGGCAGCGTCCCGGATCGACGGCTGCCTGCGCGGGTTGCGGTAGCCGTTGTCGTGCCGGGTGAACGACCGGACCAACAACTCCTCGGTGTCCTCGTCCACCGCCACCATGCCGATGCGGTCCAGGCGGTCGATGGCGGCGCGAAGGCTGGTGGTGGTGGTGTCGGCGGCGAGCTTGGCCCAGCGGCGCACGGTCAGGGGGAGGAGCCCGACGGCCGAGATGTTCGGCTGGGTGACGAGCATCAGGTACGCCCGTTGCGCCGCTGCGTCGAGGGCGACGAACTGCGGGTCACGCCAGATGGCGGTGAAGATTTGGGCGTAGTTGCGTGCCATCAGCGCACCCCCGCAGGGTTGGTGCCCGGCCGGGGGTGGCCGAGCGTGGCCGGCGGGCAGCCGGGCCGGGTGGGTGCGTGGTGGGTCACGTTGTGCTCCGTTCCGGGTGGTGCGGTCTGTGCAGGTGCAGGGGGCGCTACAGGACGCCGAGGGTGGTCAGGACGGTCCGCAGGTCGTCGCGGCTGATCACGCCGTGGTCGGTGAGCCGGCCGCCTGCGCGCTCCCACGGGGCGGGGATGCCGGGCAGGTGCGGGTGCGGCTTCGCGGGGCGGCCCAGGTGGGCGGTGACGTACCAGGTCAGCCCTTCGGCCCGAACCCTGATGTCCATGGCGGTGTGGAAGCGGTGCCGCTCGACACGGATACGGTCCGCGCCGAGGTGCGTGCACCAGCGGTAGAAGCCGTCCAGGTCGACGTACAGGTGGACGCGGATCGTCGGCTGCGACGGCAGTGTCCATCCGTTGACGCCGCTGCCGGGCTCGACGTCCGGGTTCCACTGCTTCGCACCGGGCTGCGCGGCGGCGATGTCGATGTCGCGAACGGGTAGGTCGTGTTCGGCGATGAGGCGTTGCGCGGCGGCGAGGGCGGTCAGCGTCTCGTTGGTGCGGGCCGAGCCGGTGGGCTGGCTAAACGAGTCGACGTTGAGCATTGGCCTGATGGCCGGCGCGGCGAGGCGGGTCACTCGACACCAACCCGGGTGACGGTGAAGGTGCCGAACCGGCCGCCCTCAATCCAACCCTTGCCGGCGGCCAGGTCCACGTCCACGGCGATGAGCCGGGAGATTAGGAAGCGGCTGGCGTACCGGTACACCGCTTCGGCGATCCGGCCCTGGTGGTTCGGGCCGGAGACGACCGGGCCGAGCGGGGCGACGTCGAGCTTGCGGCCGATGCCGTCGGGGAACTCGACCCGGTAGCGGGTGGCCTGGTCGTCGAGGACTTCCCGGCCGGTCGTGGTCGGCCGCCAGTAGTCGCCGGGCCGGCTGTCGTCCTGCTCGACCCAGCGGGCGCGCTCCATCTCGCGGATCGCGGCGGTCACCTTGCGGCCGGCGGCGATGTACGAGTCGCCGATGGCGTTGCGGAAGACGTTGCCTGCGCGCACCTCGTCGAGCAGGGCGATACGGGTCTTGGTCGGATGCAGCGTCCGCTTGGTTGCCGACTGGGTGGTGTCTGTGGGCACTCGGGGCCTCCGTTGTGGTCGACGTTTGTGCAGGTCAACGAACCCTGACAGGTCTAGCGTACACTGAACCTTACACTCAGGCTTACATTCCAGCGCAAGGAGCCGCGAAATGATCGAGGCCGCCGAACAGCGGATGCAAGGTGAGCCGTACGGAGGGCCGTACACTGCCGACATGGCGAAACGGCCGATCATCGGTGCCCAGCAGGCACGCGAGAAGTTCAGCGACCTGCTCAAGGCGGTCGAACGAGGCGAGCACCCCGTGCTGCTGCGACGCAGTACGCCCGTGGGCCTGTTCGTCCCCGCCGCCTGGTACAAGCAGGCGGCCGAACTGATGGGTGACCCGTGGGACGACTGGACCCCACCTGCGAAGCCGGACGCCGACGCCAGCTAGCCGCCTCACCCCGCACCACCCGACGAGCCCGACGCCGCCACGACGTCGGGCCGAATGCCGCCCTCCCTGCCCACCGGCTCGTGCTCGGCGCAGTGCCAGCCCGACGGGAACAGCCGTGCCGGTTTCTGCCCGCACGGCACCCGCCCCACCCCGCAGCCATGTGTCGGCGGCTCCGGCCGAACCCAACCCGGCACCGGCACCGGCCGCTGCAACACCGCAGTACGCGGATACCCCACCTCACACCCCCCTCATTGCTGGCGGTGGTGGCGTGGCCCCTCCCCAGGCGACGCCACCACCGGCCGGTCAGTTCGTGTCGTCCGAGTTCGGCGAGGCGGCGACCGTGCGCCCGCCGGTCGACGTGGCGATCGTCGCCGCGGTGTCGGCACCCGACCCGCCGCGCGAGTAGGAGCGGGTGGCCGTGGCCAGGCCGGCGTAGCTGGACTGCGTGGCGTCACCCGTGCTGGCCATGGCGACGGTCGTTGCGGCGTCGAAGCCCATGCCGCGTGCCTGCCGCCAGGTGTCCGGCCCGGCGCCGAGGAACACGAACGACCACCTGGCGGTCGCCTCCCGCTCCCGGATGAGGGCGGCGATGCCGTCGCGGGTGTACTCGCGGGATGCGTTCTCCGCACCGTCGGTCTGCACCACCACCAGCACCCGGGCGTCATCGGCGAGGACGGTCGCCTGCTCGAAGTCGGCGACGGTCTTACCGACCGCGTCCAGGAGGGCCGTGTTGCCGCCGGGCCGGTAGTTGACGCGGTCGAGGGCCGGCACGTCGGTGAGCGATGCGGCGTTGCACAGCAGCCGGTAGGTGTGGTTGAACAGGGCGACGGTGAGCCGGTAGTCGCGTTCGGTGTCGGCGCGTAGGCCCTCGACGTAGGCGTTGAATCCGCCGCGTACGTCGTCAGCGAGGCCGTACATCGACCCGGACTCATCGGTGATTAGCAGGACGAAAGTGACAGGCTTAGACATGCGGGTACCTCGATCTTTCTGGTTGGGTTGCGGGTTGGGGTGGTGGTTCAGGCGGCTTCCGCGCCCTCGGTGACGGGCATGATCGCGCCGGTGAAGCGTTTACCGATGGCCACGTGCGCGAGGGTCTTCGACCCGGTGAATGACAACTGCATGGCTGCCCGCTGCCGCACCTTGCCGAAATCGGCGAGGTACTTCGCGTTGAACGCCAGCCCCGGCACCGGCTCGACCCGGTCGCCGTCGGCGAGTAGCTTCCGCACGTCGGGGAACTCGGCCAACTGGTCGGGGATGTCGAGCCGCAGCGCCGTGTAGCCGGTGTCGCGGTCGCGGCGCACGGTCACCTGCCCGCCCGCGAACTCGACGGTGAGCGGGACGCGCTGCTCCTTGGCGGGCAGCTTGAACACCTTCACCAGCTCTTTGGCGTCGTCGAGGGTGATGGTGGCCGTCCACGGGTCGTCGGCACTGCCCCAGGTGGTGAACAGGTCGTCTTGGGACTCGATGTCGGGGTCGTCGTCGGGGTGCCACGTCGACCAAGCGATGCGGTATCGGTCGGTGGCGAGGGCGTGGAGCATGTCGCCGTCCCATTCGACGCGGACGCAGTTGATGGCGGGCAGGTCGGAGTCGGGGAAGACGAAGGGGATGCAGTCGGCGAGGATGCCGGTGAGTTCCCCCGTCGGAATGGTGATCATCGTGGGCTCCTTCGCGGGCGGGTCGGGTATGGGCGGGTGGTTTCAGGACGGCGGCGCATCAGAACGGGGGTTCCTCGTCGAAGTTCGAGCCGCCACCGGTGCCGGACCGGCCGTGCGCCGGGCTCCCGGATGCCCACGGGTCGTCATCGACACCACCCCGAGCCCCGCCACCGCCGGATGAGCGGGACATTTTCTGGACCTTCGCCTGCGCGTACCGCAGCGACGGGCCGACCTCGTCCACGTCCAGCTCGATAACCGTGCGCTTCTCGCCCTCGCGGGTCTCGTACGAGCGCTGGCGTAGCCGGCCCTGCACGATGACGCGGGCGCCGCGCTGCAACGACTCGGCGACGTGTTCGGCCGGCTGCCCCCACACCGTGCACGGCATGAACAGCGGCTCGCCGTCCTTCCACTCCCCGGACGCCTTGTCCATGAACCGGGGCGTCGAGGCGATGCGGAACTTCGAGACGGGCTTCCCGGACGGGGTGAACCGCAGTTCGGGGTCGTCGGTCAGGTTCCCGACGACCGTGATCTGTGTATCTCCTGCCATGATCGGTTTCTCCTTCGGTGGTGGTGGTCAGGTGGTGGGCGCGTCGAGACGCGCAAGGGTTTGATCGAATGGGCTGGACACGACGCGGAGCACCTGGCCGAAGCCGTAGACGCCGCACGCGAGCTGGATCGACTGAGCGCCGCGCTGCTCTACCCAGCCGCTGACGATCCCGCCGTCGGGTGTCTGGACGATGACGTTTGCCCCCGCACCGAGCCGCCAGGTGTCGACGCCGTACACGTTGTGCCGGTACGCGCGGTCCCACCAGCACAGGTCGGGGTCGAAGATCAGCGGCTCATCGGGGTCGCGGGTCAGTTCCTCGTGTCGGCGAACGGCGGTCGCCGCCGCTTCCCGCTGCTCGCTGGTCATATTCCGGGTCAGCTGGTACCAGTTCCCGTGTAGCCACACCGAGTACAGGGCGCCGTCGAGGGCTACCTGCTCGATGGCTGTGCGACCTTCCTTGCTCACGACGCGGCCCGTAGGACACGGAGCCCACCGCGGCGCTTCACGGCGCGGCGTTCCTCCTCGGACATGCCGCCCCACACCCCGGCGTCCTGCCCGGATTCGAGGGCCCATCGCAGGCACTCGTCAGTCACGGAGCAGCGGCGGCAGACGGCCTTGGCCTGCTCGATCTGCAACAGGGCGGGGCCGGACGTGCCGACCGGGAAGAAAAGTTCTGGATCTTCGTCGCGGCAAACCGCGTGGTGTCGCCAATCCATGTCAGGTCACTCCTTCGGTGTGCGGGTTCAGGTCGGCGTCCGCCGGGGCGTCGCCGTACAGGTCGATGCGTTGGCCGGTAGCGGCGCACCGCTCGCCGGTGCTGGGGTCGTTGTGCGGGTGGATGCGCTCCGTGGTGCGGGCGACCGCGACCTGCCGGGGACACGCAGGGCACGTCGTCCGCGCGGAACTGCCACGGCCCCTCACCGGACCTCACCCCTCGCCGCGCGGTAACGCCTCCGCCACCGCAGGAACGTCCACACCGACCAGCCGGCCAGCCTGCGATGGGACTCGTACGTGTCCAGGCACGATTCGCGTAGGTGGACCGGGCACACCCGGGCCAAGGCGGCGTGCCGGAAACCGGGGGCGCGGATGGCCCGGACCGGCTCGGCCAGCCGGCCGGCGGACAGTTCGCGGGTGCAGGCGGTGAACGCGACGGGTGTGCCGTCGGCGAGGTCACGCAACATCAGCACCCACCCCCGTTCGCGACGATGAGCAAAGGGTCGCCGTGGCAGGGGGTGCCCGGCTGGCACGCGCACGCCAGGTCCATGCCGGCCAGCTCGGCGCGAATGTGACGCGCGAACGGGTACCGGCGGGCCGCCCGCAGCGTGTCGGCGCGGTTGCAGCACAGCCACGACGGGTGGACGTCGCGGGTATTCAGGAACCGGGTGAACTGGTCGACGGCCTGCTGCTGGGTGCGGTGGTCGCACACCCGGAACGGGTTGCCGAACCGGGACCGGCGGGTGATCAGGCGGGTGTTCGGCGGCAGCGGTGTGCCGGCGAACCGGGTCCAGTGGATGCGCTGCGGCATCAGGCATGCACCGCCTCGGGGATGTACCGGGCCGCGTCCGCGCTGAGCTGCGGGTCGCCGGGCGAGTAGTCCCGGCACGCCGGCCACCAACGCCTCACGTCGGTGCCTGCGCCGTTGCTGATCCGTGCCCCGTCCTCGACGGTGCACTTCCCGTATGACCGGTTGTGGTGGCCGAGGACTTCCCGGTACCAGCAGGAGCCGCAGCGCGGCCCCGGCGTGGTCCGGTCGTCGCTGCGCGGGGCGTCGGGGTGCAGGCGCAGGTGCCGGCCGAGGGCGAGGCCGAGCGGGTGCCAGCCGGCGGCGATGGCTGCCGCCTGGCGTTGGGCGCGGCGACGGTCTGCTGACACCTTCTCCACGGGGGCGGGCTCAACCTGGTAGGCGGCGGCGTCGAACAGGCCGGGGTCAGCCACGGTCGGCCACCTCCCTTGCGGCGTGCCGGCGGAGTACGTCGGTGGCGATCCGGGCCGCAGGGCTCGTCGGGTCCGCCTCCCGGATGCGCTCCAACGCGGCCCGGAACGCCTCCGCGTCGATCGCGTCCGCGCTGACACCACCCGGCGCGGCCAAGGTGCGGCGAGGCTTCGCGATAGCCCGCAACTCCCGCTCGATACGCCCGGACAGCAGGTCACCGGGCCGCCACACAGCCACATCGGCGCCACCAGCGGCGAGGGTGTCGATCCACCGCTTCTGTTCGGGCTTGACGGGGCCTTTGGTGGCTTTGAACTCGCGGATGATGTGCCCGCCGGGGCCGGCGAACACGGCGTCTGGCCAGCCGGTGTCGCCCTGGGTGGCGGTGACGTGCCGGCCGTCGGAGAACTGCGCCGGCAGCGGGTGGAACGCCAGGAGCCGGCGGTGCTTGGCGACGTCGAACGCCGCGCCGAGCAGGTTGTCTTCCTCCCGGTTGCGGGGTTTGGCGGCTGCGGGGCGGGTGCGGGCCTTCGGCGGCATCAGTCCCACGCCCCGTCCGTGCGCGCGTCGGCGGCCGTCACAGCGGCACCTCCACCATCGAGGCTCGCCGCTCCGCGATCCGCGCCGCCGTGGCCTGCCGGATCTGCTCATCGGTCCACGCCTCGATGCGGGCCGGGTCGGCGAGCACCGCCAGCGGCGGCGCGGGGATCACCACCTCCGGCGGGGTTTTCCGGTCGGCGGGCCAGGTACGGGTACGGGCGTGGCTCTGCGCAACGTCGGCGGTGAACCGGCCCGCCCGGGTGATGTCGTGCCGGTAAGCGCGACCACCCGGACCCCACCAAGCGCCCGCCTCGTGCGACCACACCAGGAACAGGTCGTCGACCAGCTCGGCAACCTTGGCGGCGTGCCGGGACAGGGCTTCGAGGTCGCGGGCGTACAGCGGGTGCCCTTCGAGGGTGACGTCGAGAATCCCGTCGCCCCACGCGGTGATGAACTCGCGGACCCGGTGCGCGGCGGCGGTCGGAGCCGGTAGTTCCCGCTCGTCGTCGGCGATGCCGTCGGGCTGGACGGGGATCGGCTCGACGTTGGCGAGGATGACGCGGAAGTCTTCGCCGGACACCTCCACCACGGGAAGGTGGTCCTCGATCACCCATGCCCTGCTGGTGGTCCACCCGTACGTGAAGGGCGCGCTGCGGCCAGCAGGCCAGTAGCGGACCCATGTGCCGGGGCAGTGGGCGGTGTTGAAGGCGGCTGCGGCGTCACGGGCCGCCGTACGCGGGTCAGCCACGGATCTGCACCGCCCCCCACACGCAGATCCCGGCGACCACGGCGACGGTCACGCACAGGGTCACGGCGACCGCGACGTCAGCCGCACCGAGCCGGTTGCGGGGCTTCCGCTGCTGCCCGCTCATGCCGGCGCCCCGGCGGTCTGCGCGGCGTCGCGGGCGGCGTGCCATTCCGACAGCCGGCGCGGCTCCCAGGTGCACACCCCGTCGGGCTCGTTGCCGTACTTCGCCCACACCGTGCCGTCGTGTTCGAAGATGCCCGGGACGGCGAGGAACCAGCGGAAGTCCCTCACCGGGCTTGCAGGTACGCGGCAGGCCGTGCGCTTCGAGGATCGCCCGCAGGTCGGGCGGCTGGTGCGCTTCCAGCCACTGCCGGGCCGGCTCGCCGACGCGGCCGTTGCGGGGCACCAGGTGTTCGTCACGCTTCGAGTACCGCCAGCCGGGCGGCGGGTTGGTCGGGTCGTCGGCAGCAAGGCCGACGACGCGGGGAGCGGATGCCCGGCCGGCGACGACCAGCGGGCCGCGGTTGTTGCCCAGCTCTCCGGCCGAGGTCCAGCCGCGCCGGCTGGTGGCGTTGTACTCCTCCTCCCACGCCCGGAAGGCGGCGACGGTCGCCGGGTCGCTGGTCGAGTAGGCGCGCTCCGTGCTCATGCCGGCACCTCGGCGTCCGTCTGGTCGGGGACCGGCACGGCGTCCCAGCCCGGCACCTCCTGCTCGATCTGCTCCCAGTCCGGCACCCGCAGCCCGGCCCGCTCCGCAAGGTCGGTGGTGAGCCGGCGGATCATGACGGCGCGGCCGGCGTGCCAGGCACGGTCGGTCTGATTGACGCCGTCACGGGCGCTGATGAGCGCCGCGCGGTACGCGGCGGCGGCGGCGGCCTGGGTGCGCAGCGTCGCGAGGGCGATCCGCTGCGCCTCGGCGGCGTCTTCGGCTGCCGCCCAGTCGTGCGCCTCTTCGTGGTCGGGGCGCAGCCGGCACGGCGCGGTGTCGATGGGCTCCGTGTCTTCCGGGAACCGGGTGCCGACCTCCCCGCACGCCCAACCGACCGGCCACTCCCGGGGGTCACCGGTGTAGACGGCGTCGACCAGGTCGCGGCAGGCGTGGGCCAGCAGCTCGTCGGCATGCTCGGATTCGGCGTCGGCGTGCGGGTCCGTCTCCCGGGCGTACCGGTCGGCGGCGATCACCCGGAAGACGGCCTTCTCGACCTCGGTTGCGGGTGCGTACGTTGTCTCATCCATGGGTGCGGGTCTCCTCAGGGCTGTGGATAACGTTGTGGACAGTGGGGCGAATGACCTTGACGGGGATGCCGGCGGCCTCCATGGCGCGGATGCAGTGGCGGGTGCCCTTCGATCGGCCGTCCCAGAACGCCAGCCCGGCATCCCCGCCGAGGCTGACCATGTGCGTGTTGCGGTAGTCGCCGGCCGCCCGGCACGACGAGGTGCGGCCGTGGACACGCCGGCCGCCGTGGCGGCACTCCGGACGACACGGGGCCTTCCAGTCCGCCGGGTGTGGCTCCTCCACCACCGGGAGCGGCTGCATGGGGCCGCGGTGCTGCACCCACAGGTGGGCCAGCCAGTCCGCCGACCGCAGCGGCCGAACACCGTTAGCCGGGTCGAGCGGGTGCCGGGCGATCGGCGGGTAGCAGGCACCGTGCACCACCACCAGCCGGTCACAGCCGCTATATCGGGCCGCGTCGGCGACCGTTGACACCTCCCGGTCGAAGACGCCGATGTCGTCCCACGACCGGGAGCCCGTCACGATCAGCCGGAAGTCGCTCATGCCGCCACCGCCGGAGTCCACGAACCGTCGGCGGTCAGCAGCACCCGCCCGTACAGGTAGTGGGTGACCGGCTCGCTGGCCGGGACGTCGGTCTGCCGGATCGCCCACCCGTCCGGGCGGGAGGCGTTCCGGTTCGTCTCCACCCAGCCGTGGCAGCCGGTCGTGGCGGACCCGCAGAGCAGGATCAGGTTCGGTGGGGTGTTCGTGTCCGGCCGCAGGTCGCGGCCCTGCCTTGCCCGGCGGTGCTGTATCGACCAGTCCCAGCCGCGCTCACCGTTCAGGACGTACCGGCCGCAGCGGACGCATTGCCCCTGGTCCCGGCCGACGACCACGGCGACCGTCTCTGCGTCCGGGCCGGTGTCTGCTGGGCGGGCCGGCTTGAACGCCTCGCGCGCTAGCGTGCCGGACCGGTTGAGCCCACCGCCGGTCAGTGTCGACCACGGGCGGGTGTTACCGGCTGCCGCCAGCTCGGCACGGCGGCGCTGCGACATCGGGCTGATTGGGGACCGCTTCACGACGTCCACGCCCGCATCGGCCATTCACCAGTCATGGCGTCCGCGCGGCGCCGCAGCTCGTCGGCCTCCCGGGCGGCCTCATCCCGGACGGTGGCGTCACCGTCGGCGGCCTTGGTCTCCGTTTCGTGCGCGAGCCGCCGGAAGTGCGCCGCCAAGCCGATCTGCTGGGTGTGCCGACGGCGGCCGGCGGTGGCCTCGGCGGCGGTCACTGGATCTCGCCCTTCGCCACGGCGGAGATGAAGGCGGCCATGTCCCAGCCGGTCATCTCGTCGCTGGTCCGCTTGAACCGCTCGTAGATCCGCTTTTCCAGGGCCTCGGCGTTCCACTTCCGGGCCCCGGCCAACGCCTGGATCTGCACCCACAGGGCGTTCTTGTCCGGCTCCGACTCGACCTCCCCGGACACCGCCTCGGCGTCCGTCGACTCTGCTGCTGCGGGCTCCGCCTCGGCTGGCTGCTCATCCGGGGTCGCGGGCCGCTGGCGTGCCTTCTCCAACTCGGCGGCCCGCGCCTTGAGCACCGCCGCCGCCTCGTCGGTCAACGCCCCGTCCTTGTGGGCGTCCTTCCACAACGCCTGCAACTGGTCGACCGTCTTCGTGTACGGGGCCAGCCGAACCACGTCCGCCGGGGTCAACTTCTCCCCATCGCCGGCCGGACCGGTGGCGGCCGGGCTCGCCTCGATCGCTTGGAGCTGCGCGGCCACCAACTCCCGCTGTGTCGCGGCAGCCGCAGCCGCCGCGATCTGCCCGGAGAACGCCTGCGCCGGGGTCACGAAGTCGAAGTGCAGCACCGGCACCATGAACACCCGCGACTCGATCTGCTCGGCAGCCGGCTTCGTCGGGTGGTACAGCTTCTTTTCCCGCCGCTGCACCTCCAACCGGGCGGGGATCGGACGCGGCGCGTTCGCGATGGCCTCGGCGAGCATCGGCAACTCGGCGGCGGCATTCCAGCCGTGCGATTCGAGCTTGAACACACCCAGCGACGGGATGTCCGCGACCATCACCGACAGGCGGGTGGTCGGCTTGCACACCTCACCCGGCTTGAGGTTCCGGCCGGCGGCCTGCGCGGCGGCACGGACCGGCGCGCACAGGCAACCCTTCTGGCTGATCCGCTCCGTCTCGCCGTCGCACATGCGCTGCCGGAACCCGTTGCCCCACAGCTCGTAGTTCGGGTCGATCTGCTGCTGCGGCACCAGCACCCGGATCTCCCGCGCGTTGGTGATGACCTCGAACTGCGGGCCGACCGACGACGCCCACGGCTGCACGGTGCCGCCGAACTGGGCGGCGGCGGCCTCCACGATCGCCTTCGACGGGGAGGTGAACCGCAGCGTCTCCAACTTCGACGGGTACGGCTTGTTGTTCTTCGACATGAGTTGCTGGCCGAGACGGATGACCCCAACCTGGGTGAGCCGTCGCTGCAATTCCTTGATCGGCATGCGGGTACCTCGATTCACGCGGCGGGGTGGGTGATGGTCTGCGGGGCGTCGCCCGTGGTGGCGGCGTCGCGGGCGGCCTTGCGGCGGCGGGCGGCCAGCGTCTCCGGGAGCACGAACGTGCGGGAGCTGATCGCGGCCGGGCCGTGCTCGAACACCCACGTCGCGGTGGCCAGGGTCGGCAGGAAACCGCGCCGGTAGGTGTCCTCGTCGGTCATGACCAGCCGGGCGGTGAACCCGTCCGGGCGGAGCTGCACGAGCATCCCGCCGTCGGTGGGGATCATCGGCTGCTCAATGTCGGTGTTCTTGATCCGAATCGTCTTGGCGTGCCGGTATGCGGTGAGCTGCAACGCCTGCGGGGCGTAGAACTGCGGACCCTCGCCCTCACGAGTCTTGAAATCGATGATCAGGACGACCGTGATGCCGCGCTTCTTCGCCTGCTTCCACGGGATACCGGTCACGCGGGAGACGAGTTTCGCGGCGGCGTCGGTCCGGTCGGCGCGGATGATGATGATGCCGTCGGTGGTGCCGGCGTAGCCGTCTTCCCGGTTGACCACGATCGCCTCAGACACCAGGAAGTCATCCGGGGTCAGCCCGTACTCCGCGAAGAACGCCAGCAGCGACTTCACGTACGGGGCGATGTCCTCGTCGTACGGCCGGATCTCGCCGTGCAGCGCCCACCATTCGGCGACGTCGTGAACGCGGGTACCTTCGTCGGCGCGACGGCGGGTGTGGTCGACGTGCCGGGATGCCAGCCAGGCGGTCATGCACGCCTTGCATTCCAGGCACGGGCAACGGTCGCATCGTTCCTGCGAGTCGTGGCCGCCCTCGCCGCTGCACTTGCTGCCGGTGTTGCCGCACGGCTTGATCCGGGAAGCGATGACCACGGCGGGCAACTCGGCGAAGGCGGCCTGCGCGGCGAGCTTCGCGGCCCAGATTTTCAGGGCCTCTTTGTCGATGATGCCGGCGACCGTCGAGGCGGAGACAAGCCGCAGGTCATCGATCAGATACCAGCGGTTGTCGTCGGTTTCCTCGACACCGTGGAACACGGATGCGGGCGTGGTGGCCGGTTCGGCGGTGACGGTCACTGGTCGAGGAGCCTTTCCATCGCGCGGTCGTCGTCGAGGTACGCGGTGCGGCAGTCAGCCGAGTCGCAGCTACCGGCGAGCAGGCCGGGCATGTCCCGGACCCCGCAGTACGGGCAGGGGATGCCGGCCGGCTTGCCGTTGCCGGGCTCGTTGAAAACGGGAGCCGGGGCGGTCACGGCTGCACCTGCTGCGGACGGCGGTACTCCATCTCACCGAAGTGGTACGGCGCTTCCCGGCCGCCGTGAGTGCACTCATCACACGGCGGCCCATCCGATCCCGCCGGTCCGCACAGCGCGCACTCAAGTGGCGTCTCCTCCTCGCGCTGGCGCTGCAACTCGGCCTGCTGCGCCTCGTGCACAAGCCGGAGCGTCAGCCGGGCGGCCTCCACCTCGTCACTGGCGGCGTCCAACGACGCCTGCGGCAGCGTGCCGAGGTCGACGAGCCGTTTGGTGTCCATCGCGCCGCGCTCGGCGTTGCCGGTGCGGATCTGCGCCCGGTGTTCGGCGGCCCGCAGGTCTGTGGCGGTGAGGGTGGCGAGGTGGGCGCGGATCGCTTCGGCGATCGGGTCGCCGGCTAGGGCCCGGGTAGCGGCGGCGTGCCTAGCGGCTGCTTCGGCGTCCATGTTGGCCTGGCATGCGTCGCAGCAGCCGGGGACGGCCATGTCGGTGCCGCAGACGACGCAGTGGTACGTGCGCGTCGCGGTCATCGTCGCGATCACAGGTCATACCCCCTCTGTGTTGCAATCTGACGTTGCAACCTAATGATGCAACCCTAAGGGTTGGCGTGACATGTTGCAACCAAATGCGGCATACTCGCCGGCATGACTGATGACGCCGCCAAGGACGCCGCGATGGCCCGCCTGCGTCGCGCCGCAGCGCGCGTCCGCAAACACGAAGAAGAGCGAAACGAACTCGCCGCCGCGATCATCGAGGCGCGGCGCACCGGCAACCGGCCAACCGAAATCCAGGACGAGGTTCCGTACGACCGCAACCACGTCGGCCGAATCCTCAAGAACGCTGGCCTGACCAAGCCGAAGGGCGCGCGGGCCGGCTCCTGACCGGCTCACCGGCGTCCACCGCCCCGCGCCTGCGTGACCAGCCGGCCCGCCCGCCACAACCCGACCGCCAGATAGCCCAGGCCGAACCCGAACAGCGGAATCCCGGCACCCGGCAGCAGCATCGCGTCCAGCCACAACGACCCGACGATCAACGTCAGACCGGCCCCGATCTGGTCCGTGCAGTTCACCGGCCCTCACCGCCCGAGCTGGGCGGCGGGCCGACCCGCCGCTCCCGGGCGAGCCAGCCCTGACGCCAACCGTTCAGCTCGGCAGCCTGGCAGCAGCAGAGCAGCCCGACAGTGAGCGCCAGGCCGCCGAGAATCCCGTGACCGGCGTACGCAAGCCCAGAGCCCGCGAAGCAGAAAACCGCGCCAGCGACACCCCAACGCATCTGCGCCTGCCGTGCCGTTTCGGGAGTCTGCTCAGCCACGGCCATCACCACCCTTGGTGGCGGCGACCACCTCGGCGTGCAGGTCGCGCGCCCTGGCCAGCCCGTCCGCGATTCCACGCAGGCGGACCGCCGCCATGACGTCGTGAGCCCGCCAGCAGCTCTCCGCCCGGGTCCGGTGCTCCCGCTCGGCGGCGGTCACCGCACGCGCCAGTTCCAGCCACGGCATCGCGGCCGGTGCTGTGCCGTCGAGCCCGTCGAGTAGGGCGCCGGGGACCACGTCGAGAGCGGTAGCGAGGCGTACCAGGGTCGTCGCAAGGGTCTCTTGCCGGCCAGCCTCGATATTCGTCACGGATGTGCGAGTGAGGCCGATCGCGTCGGCGAGCTGCTGTTGCGTCAGGCCGCGCTCGGCGCGCAGGATGCGTACCCGCTGGCCGAACGCCCGCAGCAGGTCACCGGTCATCGTCCGTCACCGCCTGCCGGTGCTTCGTCGTGCCACCCGCACACACACCCCGCCCGACCGTCCGGCCGGCGGCGGATGTGCTGCCAGGCGTGGAACGGACACGCCGACACCAACCCAGGCCCGGGAACATGCTCGATCGGTGCGGCGTACGGATTCCAGGGCCCGCCCATCGACCGCACCGCCACCAGGTCACCGCAGGCCAGGCACGCACCTACGGACCCGTGCGCCGTGTCGGGTCGGTCGAACATGTCCCACGCCCGCGACCCGGGGCAGCGGCGCGGCGGCTCCTGCCAGCGAGGGGAGAACACCAACTCGCCGAGGCCGGTCGGTGTCTCGTCCTGCCCGGCACCCAACGCCCGACCGACACAGGTTCCGCACACCGGCCCGTCGGCGGGCGTCTCATCGGAGCGCAGCACTGGCACCTGCTCGGTGTCGAACAGGTGCGGGCCGCACCACAACGCCCACACCAGCCGGCCCGGGTAGCGGACGGCGGCACGCGGACGATGCCAACGGCCGCTACGCGGGCCGCGCACGAACCGCGGCCCCTCGGTCAGCGGCACCGCATCCGGGAACCGGTGAGAGCCGCCGGTGACGGGTGGGAGCAGGGCGACCGGCATCAGTGTCCCCTCTGCTCAGGGACGTCCGTGCCGTACACCAGCGGCAGCGGCCACGAGCCGGCCGACGCGGCAGTCCACGGCATCTGGTCGGGTGCGACACGGGGGCGCGGCACCGTAGACAGGGCGCGTACGGTCCGGACCAGCCGACCCGGTCGCACTGACCGGCCCGCCGCCCGGTAGGCGGGGTGCCGGTTCTTCGCCGCCCACACGTCGGCCTCGTAGCGGGCCCGGCGCTCCCGGCGGGCGACGATGACCCGCCGCCACTCCACCGCCAGGTGCCACAAGATGCCGGAGCCGACCGCAACGCCGACAGACCCGACCACGTAGACGGTGGGGGCGTTACGCATCAGCCAGCCGATCACCGGGACACCACCGCCGGGGCCTCCGCGACCGGCGGCCAGCAGTCGACACACGGTCGACCGGCGATCCCCAAAGCAAGCACGACCGGCTGCGCCCGCAACTCGACGTCCCCGACCCGCTCACACCCGGCGGCGCCGGGCCGGTGGTAGGTGGAGCCGACGGTGGCGGTGGTGGGCAGCAACACCGTGCCCAGCCACCCCACGCCAGCCGGAAGGGCGGTCATCACAGGCCGAGCCACGCGCGGACGACCAACACCACCGGGACGGCCACCACCAGCAGCACGGCGGCGGCGGCGGCATTGGCGCGGCGGTCCTCCCGCTGCCAACCCGCCTCCTCGGTGGCATGGTCACGAGGCTGGACGAGGCCCAACCAGGCGGCGAACTCGCTGGTGCGGAACGCGCGGAACGTCCGCACGGACCGGACGACGCTCAGGGCACGGCGGGCGTTCATGCTGCACCGGCCAGCGGGGCGGCGGCATCCTCGGCCGCGTAGCGGCGGGCCGCGTCGATGTCCTCGACGAGGGTGTACGGCGGCAACCGGTCGGGGTTGACGGTGCCGAACATGTCGACCAGCTCGGCGCGGCTGATCGTCTCTTCGGGTACGGGGTGGCCGGCGGGCAGCCAGTTGTCGTCGAACTCGCTGCTGGGGCCGTTGTCGATGTGCGGTACGGTCGGGTTCATCCGGGACTCCTCCTCAGGTGTGGTTCCGGTGGACACCTCGCGTCGGGTCACGTCCGGCGGCGAGGGCGTGGCGGGCCGTCCCCTATCCGGGGGCGGCCCCCTTGCTGTGCGCGCCTGCCCCGACCGCCGCGAAACGGTCGGGGCTTCGCGTCGGCACCACGAGGGTCGGAGCGGTGTCGACGGCTAGCCGGGCGCGGTCGGCCTCACCCGTGGCGTGCGGGTGGCTGGTGTAGGGGCGGATGTTCACGCGGTCCGCCGCCTCTGGCGGGTGTGCAGCGCCCGGGTTGCCGCGATGGCCTCTTCGATCGGGTCGACGGCGGCGGGTTGGGCGGGGCGGGTGTCGCCGGTCTGGCGGGACTCGAGCAGTTCCCGCACCTGCTGCGGGTACATGATTCGGTGCACCCGCTCGGTGCCTTCACCCTTCGGGGTGTGCTTGATGCGGCCGGCGCGGCAGCCGCGTTGAAGCATCCGCAGGGACAGGCCGGTGACCTGGGCGACCTCGGGGAGGGTGAGCGGCCGGTCGGGGATGTCGATGCTCATGCCGCCGGCTCCTCGACGTCGGCGTCCGGGTCGGCGAGCAGTGCCCGCTTGGGGCAAGCGAGTGCGCGGGCGATACCGCCGAGCAGCCGGGGGGAGGGCTGCCGGCGGCCCAGTTCGATGTTGCGCAGGTAGTCGGGGTGACAGGGGATGCCTTCGCGGTCCAGGTGCGCGATGACGTCGCCGATGCTCATTTCGGTGCGCTCCCGGATGGTCCGGATGGCAGCACCGTTGACCTTGGTGGTGTGGCCGGCTCTGCGCCGGTTTGGGCGGGTCGTGGGCACGAGGTCAGATTAAGGCAGACTTAGACAGACGACAACAGAAACAGGCGGAAACCTGCTCTTATCTGGCCCTACCTGGCCGGGTGGATGAGGTGAACGCCACGAACGGGTGAGAAACGACCCACTGCCGGGCACGTCTGCCTTGATCTGCCTCGACGCATCGGCCACGATGAGCCGCGTGGCCGCAACAGGCAATGAAGCGCGAACACGACTCGCGCAACTGATGGACGAACGCCGGATACAACTCCGCTACCGGTGGATCGACGTCGCCGCACGCGCCGACCTCAACAAAGAGACACTGCGCGCGATCCGCTACGACACCCACGACATCCGGCCGCTGTCCAAACGCGGCATCGAAACCGCGCTCTCCTGGACACCCGGCAGCATCGACAAAATCCTCAACGGCGGCGACCCCGAACCCCTACCTGCGCCAGCCGACCTCGACGCGGCCCGCGCCGCCAGTGCCGACGAAATGCAAGCCATCGCCGCGGACCCCACGCTGCCCCGCCACCTACGCGACCTCGCCCGGATCACCCTCGAACAGGTCGAGGCCGTCCGCGCCGCTGCCCGCGACGCCCGCGGCGAAGCCGTCTAGGCCGCCTCGTCGTCCGCCATGAGCCGCTGCCGTCGCCGCTCCGCCAGTTCGTCGAGCTGCGCACGCTTCGGCCCATCCCAGGCGTGTCCGTAGATCGTGAGCGTCGTCAACGGGCTTGCGTGCCCCAACCGCTTCTGCACATCGTGCAGCTCCCAGCCCGCCCGGATCAGGTCCGTCGCGTGGGTGTGCCGGCCGTCATGCAGACGCGGCCGGCGGCGCAGCACCCCCGGGCACCCGCACGTCGACACCTCATCCGGGCGTAACTTCCGGCGCGGGCCCCGGGCCGGCTTCGGCGGCTCCGGCGGCGGATGCTGCTCACACCGCATCGCCGCGGCGATCGACGGTAGCCAGTGCCGCCGGTACAGGTTGTTCTCCCGCCACGTCCGCTCGCCCGACTTCTTACCAGGGCAGGGGAACACCAGCTCACGCGGACCCTTGCCCTTGCAGCGGCGGGCCAGCAACACGGCGACCTCACTGTCCACCGTCACCGCACGGATCGACGTCGCCGACTTCGGCAACCCGATCCGCCCGCCATGCTTGAGTGCCCGGCGAACCCGGACCTCCGGCTCGTCGCCCTCCACCGTCACGTCCTGCACGCGCAGCACCAGCAGCTCCCCGAGCCGCAGCCCGGTACGCACCAACACCAGCCACATGTCGGCGATCTGCCGGTCACAGTGGGCGTGGATCCGCTCCACCTCACCCGGGGTGAGGAACATGCCTTCGAACCGGACCGGCTTCGGTAGGCCGGTGCGTGACTTCTTCGAACCGCCGTGCCGGGCCAGTGGGTTGAGCGGCATGTACCGGGGCACCGCGGCGGCCAGCACCATGTGCAGCACGGCGTGCGCGGCGCGCACCGACTGCGCGGAGATCGGACGGCCGGCGGGGTTGGACTTGCAGCGGCGAACCCGAGACGCCCGCAGCGCCCGCATCCACTCCTTGAGGGCCCGTTCCCCCGTGTCGAGGTCGGCCAGCTCGGACAGCCGCTTGTGGCCGAGGTACGGCAGCACCCGCAGCCGCAACACCTGCATGTACCCGTCGAGGGTGTCCTGCTGGATGTCGTCCAGGCCGGGTGTGTCCGGGTTGACGGGTGTGCGGTCGGCGCACCACATCTTGACCCACTCGGCGAGGGTGATGTCCCCAGGCTGCGGGGCGGCCTCCTCGCCGAGGACGATGCGCAGCACCTCGTCGCGGGTGATCCGATGCTGGTACGCCTCGACGAGCCGCTTGGCCTGTTCCGCCAGCTTCCGGACCGCAGTCTTGTCGGCGCCGACGAACGGCGCGGACACGCGCGCCCCGTCTCGGGTGCCGCCGAGCCGCCAGCAGACCCGTATCGAGGTGCCCCGGTCTTCGATCGTTGCCACGGCCGGGACGGTACCGAAATCCGTGACCCCATGGGGTCACATGGTGGTCGTTCGGTGCCGCTGGGTGTCGCTGCGTGTCGCTACAGCACCCCCTCTGACCTGCGGTGGAGCGTTCCGTCCCTGGTCAGCGGCATGGTCGGGTAGCGATTCCTAAACCGTGTGTCGCAGGTTCGAATCCTGCCGGGGGCACCAACGCGAGCGCCCTGACCAGCAGAAGTACGCCGTACGACACGAGTCCGCGTCCGATGGAAATCTGTCGTCAGTGAAGCGTGAGCCGTAGATCGATGTCGTCCCAGCCGTCCGAGACACACCAGCCTCGCAACTGGCGGCGGTGCGTCCGGGTGTTCTCGACAGCCTCCGCATAGAGCTGCTCGTGATTGGTCGGGATCCCGGCCCGGGCCAGTCCTTCCAGGCTTGGTGCGTCCACCGGTTCGTCGGTCGCCACGATGAACGAGCCGTCCAGGATGCGTACCAGTTGCTCAAGTGCGCAGGACAACGGTTCCACCGCACCGATGTCCGGCCGGTGGCGGGGGTCGACACCGGCGCGCATCAACAGCAACGCCCCGTCGAGCACCGTCACCGCCGCGGAAGCTGACTTGCCGCTGCTCTCGGCATGGAAGAAGTGCAGCACCGGGAAGGCCAGATGCCGTTCACCGAGCCGGACGAGTTCCGGGGTGAGGCTGGTGAGGTGCTGGGCGAACATGGGGGCGAACTTCCCGTCGGCCCAGCCCCGGCGGACGATGTCGGCCGGATCGGCGCCCAGGGCGGCGACATGACCGGCGATCGTGCGCTTGTCGACCACGGCGGACACCACCTGCATGAGATAGGTGATGCCCAGGGTGACCAGGAACAGGCCGGTGAGCACGGCGCCGTTCGTGGCAAGCTGTGCCGTCGTGGTCCCTGGTGTGTGGTCGCCGACGCCGAGGGTGAATATCGAGAATCCGGTGTAGTAGATCCTGGACCAGATGTCGGCCGGACGGCCGAACTGGTCGAGCACCGCGTCCGGGGTGGCGCAGAAGACCAGAAGCCAGCCGAGCCACAGGCCGGTGACCCAGGCCCCGAAGGTGGTCGCCAGGACGGCGGTGCCCGACCAGCGCAGGACCCGATGCCGGCGAGGGCCGCGGCCGGCGAGCCGACGGATCAGCCGCCACATGCCCTGCGACACGTGTCGGGTGAGCCAACCGGCCCCGCTTGCCAGCGACAGCGTGGTCACCGCCGCGTCCAGTAGGACCGCCCCCACCACCAGAAGACCCGCCGACATCCACAACACAGCCAACGCTCTACCGCCCCATCACGACCTGCACATCAACCCGACGGGCATTCCGTCGGCTCAAACCTCAGGCATGGCAGCGGCCCGCGCAACTCGTCATCTCCTGCGTACGCCGCGGACGCGAGGCCGTACACCCCAATCGGTGTGATGTGTGGCCGGCTTCTACCGGTCTCCTCCAGCACGAGGTTGACCGGCGAGCGGCGTCAGCTGGCCGGCAGTTGGGTTGCGGCCGTCACCACCTGGTCGATCAGGCCGTAGTCGCGGGCCTCCTCGGCGGTGAACCAGCGGTCCCGGTCCCAGTCCTGCTGGATCTCGGCCAGGGTCCGGCCGCTGTGCTGGGCGATCAGCTCCTGCATGGTCCGCTTGACGTGCAGCATGTTCTCCGCCTGGATGGTGATGTCGGAGGCGGTGCCGCCCATGCCGCCGGAGGGCTGGTGCATCAGGATCCGGGTGTGCGGCAGTGCGTACCGCTTGCCGGCCGTGCCGGCACAGAGGAGGAACTGACCCATCGAGCCGGCCAGCCCCAGGGCCAGGGTCGCCACGTCGTTACGGACGAAGCGCATCGTGTCGTAGACCGCCATTCCGGCGCTCACCGAGCCGCCGGGCGAGTTGATGTAGAGGGTGATGTCCCGCTCCGGGTCCTCGGCGGCGAGCAGCAGGATCTGGGCGCAGATCCGGTTGGCGATCTCGTCGTTCACCTCGCTGCCCAGGAACACGATCCGTTCCCGCAGCAGCCGTTCGAACACCTGGTCGCCGAAGGTCCGCTGGCCGTCGTCGAGCATCCTGATCATGGTCAACCTCCACCCGCCGGCGGCGACGTCGAGCGCCCGGGGACCGGCTCCTTGAGCCTGCGGGACGCCGCCGGTGTCCGCCCAGCGGTTCTGCCGGGGGCAGATCCGCCCACGGCAGAACGACGGGGAACAGCCGCCAGCTCAGGTCACTCTCCAGGGGCAACTTCCCGGTCAGAGCGATGTCGAACGGCATGAACATATCGGCGGGACGTCGAGGCGCAGGAGACGACGACTCCTGGTGGTCTCACCCGTGGTGACTACCGACGGCGGCCCGAACGGTGGCCGTCCGCCGGGCGGCCGGCCTACGTGTCCTGGATCGGTGCAGCGCGCCGCCGAACGGCCGGCCGGGCGAGGAGCGGCGACGCAGCAGCGGCCGCCGGGCGACGAGGTGGACCGGACCGACCCGGTCGGCGAAGGCAACGACCCTGATGCCGCCAACCAACCCACCGCCAATCAGCCCACCGCCGACCAGCCCACCGTCAACCAGCCCGGCGGTGCCGAGTGGCCGGTCCGAGGGGGACCAGCCCGCGTGCAGGCCGTTGCCGTCCAGCCCTGCCGTCAGGTCCGAGGCGAAGCCGAAGCCGACGGCGTCGAGCCGAGCGACGGTCTGGGCGCTTCCGTCCGTGCCGTGGCCAGCGGTAGCGGTCGCCGGGTCGCCGCGCCGGGCGGCCGGGACACCACCGGTCCGGGCATGAGCGGCCGGGCCGGTGGCCGGCAGCCGGCGTTCGACCCGCCGAAGCTCGTCGCGAACCTCTTCCAGCAGATCCGAGAGGTGCAGGCCGAGCGCCCGGCAGATCGCCGCGAGAACCTCGGAGGACGCCTCCTTGCGCCCACGCTCTACCTCGGACAGGTAGGGCACGGACACCCCGGCGGCCTGGGCGACCTCCCGCAGCGTGCGGCCCTGGTGCTGGCGCTCGCGGCGCAGTACGGCGCCGATCACCCGTCTCAGCAACGACATGCGGGCCTCACTCTCGCCGTTCCTGCGCTGACCGTCCCATCATGCCCGTCCGCCGCCCCGTTCGCCGTACCCTGCCGTTGAAACGCCACCCCGCCGTGCGGCTGCCGGATCAGCCGCTATGTTGTGGACGTGCAGGCGACCGAGGCGGGGCAGGTCCCCCGGTGATTCATTTTCCCGCGCAGCGGCGAGGCCCGCTCAGCGCGTTGAGCCTGCGGCTGGCCGCCGCGATCGGGCTGGTGCTCGCCGTGGTGGCGGTGGTCTACCTCGAACGGGAGCAGTACCGCGACAACAACGGGGACGGCCTGACGCTGCTGGACTGCTTCTACTACGCGGTGGTCTCCCTGTCGACGACCGGTTACGGCGACATCGTGCCGATGACCCAGCAGGCCCGACTGGTCAACATCGTGTTCGTCACCCCGGCCCGGGTGCTGTTCCTGATCATCCTGGTCGGTACCACCCTCGAGGTCCTGACCGAGCAGTACCGGACCGGCCGTCGCCTGCACCGGTGGGAGAGAAGAGTGAAGGACCACGTCATCATCTGCGGCTACGGCACCAAGGGGCGTAGCGCGATCTCGGCGTTGATGGAGAACGGGCTGGACAAGTCCCGGATCGTGGTGGTGGAGCGCGCCGGTCCGGCGTTGCGTCAGGCCACCTCGAACGGGCTGGTCGCGATCGAGGGTTCGGCGACCCGATCCTCCGTGCTCAACCAGGCCCACGTGCGAACCGCCAAAGCAGTGATCATCGCAACCGACAGCGACGACGCGTCGGTGCTGGTGGCGTTGACCGTACGCCAGCTCACCGCGGGTCAGGTCCGGATCATCGCCGCGGCCCGGGAGGCGGAGAACGCGCCGCTGCTCAAGCAGAGCGGCGCGCACCACGTGATCGTGTCCTCGGCGACCGCCGGCCGGCTGCTGGGTCTGTCGACGTCGGCTCCGCCGCTGATCGACGTGGTGGAGGATCTGCTCACCCCGGGTCAGGGCATGGCGCTGGCGATGCGTTCCGCCGAGCGCCACGAGGTGGGCAAGTCGCCCCGTGAACTGGACACGTTGGTCATCGCGCTGGTCCGGCGGGGCAAGGTGGTGACCCTGGCGGATCGGGCCGGTGCGGTCATCGAGACCGGGGACATGCTGGTGCACGTACGCGACGACCGCCCCACCGCGAACACCCTGCCCTGAGCGACGGTCAGCAACCGCAGCGCCGAAAGCCCGACCGGGCCGCCCCCGCACAGGAACGGCCCGGTCGTCGTGGCGGTCACGGTACGGGGGTCAGCCGACGATGGTCCAGGTGTCGCCGCTGCCCAACAGCCCGGCCAGTTGCTGCTCCGGGGTCTCGGTGACGGTGGCCCGGGCGTCGGCCAACTGCCCCTGCACCACGCTGTCGTACGACGGTCGGCGTACCGAGCGGAAGACGCCGATCGGCGTGTTCCGCAGGTCGAAGCCGGGCAGCCGGGACAGCGCGAACGCGTACGCCGGGTCGGCGACCGTGGCGTCGTGCACGACGATCTCCTCCGCCGGGGTGGCGGCGGTCTCGCGTACCTCCAGGCCGAACCCACCGGGCGGGTGTACGACGCAGAACTGCCCGTCCTTGCCGAACGTGATCGGCTGGCCGTGTTCCAGCCGGATCAGGTAGTCGTCGCGGGTGCCCGGCTCCTTGAGCTGCTCGAACGCCCCGTCGTTGAAGATGTTGCAGTTCTGGTAGATCTCCACGAAGGCCGATCCGGAGTGTTCGGCGGCGGCGCGCAGCACCGACTGCAGGTGCTTGCGGTCGGAGTCGATGGTCCGGCCGACGAAGGTGGCCTCCGCGCCGAGCGCCAGCGAGAGCGGGTTGAACGGCGCGTCCGCCGAACCGACCGGCGTCGACTTGGTGATCTTGCCGACCTCGGAGGTGGGAGAGTACTGCCCCTTGGTCAGCCCGTAGATCCGGTTGTTGAACAGCAGGATCTTGAGGTTGACGTTGCGGCGTAGCGCGTGGATCAGGTGGTTGCCGCCGATGGAGAGGGCGTCACCGTCACCGGTCACCACCCACACCGACAGGTCCGGTCGGGAGACCGACAGGCCGGTGGCGATCGCCGGAGCCCGCCCGTGGATCGAGTGCATCCCGTAGGTGTTCATGTAGTACGGGAAGCGCGACGAGCAGCCGATCCCGGAGACGAAGACGATGTTCTCCCGGGGGATGTTCAGCTCCGGCATGAACTGCTGGACGGCGGCGAGGATCGCGTAGTCGCCGCAGCCAGGGCACCAGCGCACCTCCTGGTCGGACTTGAAGTCCTTGGCGGTGAGCTTGAGGGCGACGGGCTCAGACATTCTTCAGGACCTCTTCCAGCATCGTCTCCAGCTCGGCGGCGGTGAACGGGAGGCCGCGGACCTGGTTGTAGCCGATGGCGTCGACCAGGTAGCGACCCCGGATCACCTGCGCGAGCTGACCGAGATTCATCTCGGGGATGACCACCCGCTCGTAGGAGCGCAGCACCGCACCGAGGTTGGCCGGCATCGGGGCCAGGTGCCGCAGGTGCGCCTGCGCGACCGGTAGGCCGCGCTGACGCAGGGCGCGGCAGGCCGCACCGATCGGGCCGTACGTCGAGCCCCAGCCGAGCACCAGCACCCGGGCGTCACCGTCCGGGTCCTCCACCTCGATGTCCGGCACCGGGATCGTCTCGATCCGGGCCGCCCGGGTACGCACCATGTAGTCGTGGTTCGCCGGGTCGTACGAGATGTCGCCGGTCTTGTCGGCCTTCTCCAGCCCACCGATGCGGTGTTCGAGGCCCGGGGTGCCCGGCACGGCCCACGGCCGGGCCAGGGTCTGCGGATCGCGCAGGTACGGCAGGAAGGTGGTGCCGTCCTCGCCGTTGGGCGCGGTGGCGAACTCGACCCGCAGGTCCGGCAGCGACTCGACCTCGGGCAGCAGCCACGGCTCGGATCCGTTGGCGACGTAGTTGTCGGACAGCAGGATGACCGGGGTGCGGTAGGTGAGCGCGATCCGCGCCGCCTCCAGGGCCGCGTGGAAGCAGTCGGACGGCGACTTGGGTGCGATCACCGCCACCGGCGCCTCGCCGTGCCGGCCGAACAGCGCCATGTTCAGGTCGGCCTGCTCGGTCTTGGTCGGCATGCCGGTCGACGGCCCGGCCCGCTGCACGTCCACGATCACCAGCGGCAGCTCCAGCGCCACCGCGAGGGAGATCGTCTCGCCCTTGAGCGCCACCCCCGGGCCGCTGGTGGTGGTCACCCCGAGCGCACCGCCGTAGGAGGCGCCCAGCGCCGCGCCGATCGCGGCGATCTCGTCCTCGGCCTGCATCGTGGTGACGCCGAACCGCTTGTGCTTGCTCAGCTCATGCAGGATGTCCGAGGCCGGTGTGATCGGGTACGCGCCCAGGAAGACCGGTAGGCCGGAGCGGACGCCCGCGGCGACGAGGCCGAGCGACAGCGCGGCGTTGCCGGTGATGTTGCGGTAGGTGCCCGGCGGCATCTTGGCCGGCTTCACCTCGTAGCGGACGGCGAAGTCCTCGGTGGTCTCGCCGAAGTTCCAGCCGGCCTTGAAGGCGGCGACGTTCGCCGCGACCAGCTCGGGCCGCTTGGCGAACTTGCGCTCCAGGAACCGCAGGGTCGACTCGTAGGGCCGGGAGTACATCCAGCTGAGCAGGCCGAGGGCGAACATGTTCTTGGCCCGTTCGGCATCCTTCTTGGACACGTCGAGTTCGGCCAGCGCCCCGATCGTCATCGACGTCAGCGCGACCGGATGCACCGCGTACCCGGCGAGGGTGTCGTCGTCGAGCGGACTGCTCGCGTAGCCGACCTTCGCCAGGTTGCGCTTGGTGAACTCGTCGGTGTTGACGATGATGTCGGCGCCCCGGGGCAGGTCGGTGAGATTCGCCTTGAGCGCTGCCGGGTTCATCGCGACGAGCACGTTCGGCGCGTCGCCGGGGGTGAGGATGTCGTAGTCGGCGAAGTGCACCTGGAAACTCGACACACCCGGCAGGGTGCCGGCGGGAGCCCGGATCTCGGCGGGGAAGTTGGGCAGCGTGGAGATGTCGTTGCCCAGTTGCGCGGTCTCCGAGGTGAACCGGTCCCCGGTCAGCTGCATGCCGTCGCCGGAGTCGCCGGCGAACCGGATGACCACCCGTTCGAGTTGGCGGATCTGCTTGGTCACGGCCGCACCTCGCTTCGTCGCGCACCGTGGCGCGGCCGGCTGAACTGGATGGTGACCTCGCCTTGCTCGGCCACGAGACCTCCTTGACGCGCCGCTGCACCGGCCGTCCGTGAACGTCCGGCCCGCCTGTCCTTCCTCACCGAGAGCCTACGTCGGATCGGGGGCGCGTCCGGCCCGGAGGTCCGCCGACTGGGACCGGAACGTGAGGGTTTATGTGGTCAGTTGCGGTGTTTCGCCGGGGCCGCCGTAATCCATATCACCGCCAAATCGCCGCACATCCCACCCCCCTGATTACTGCACCCCCACCCCTGGTCACCGCACGTCCCACCCTTGCCGGTCGTACGTCCGGGCCGGTCGCCGGGCGCGGAACCAGATCGCGCTGTCCGGTTCCGGCGCGCCGCCGGCCGGGTTCGCCGCCTCGGTCCGCAGCGAAGCCCCGCTCGCCTCGCCGCCGGTCGGCAGCGTGCTGGCCCGCCGTCGCAACCACGCCACCACCAGCCCGGCGGTCAGCACCAGCAGCACCGACACGGTGATCAGCAGCATCGTGGAGCGTTGTCCCGCCGCCGGCCCCTCGCCGGGTGCCGCTCCGGCCGGGCGCAAGGCCGGTGACGTCACCGGTGCGGGCGGCGACACCACCGCGGGCAGTTCGGGTGACGTCGCGGTGATCCGGAAACTGAGCTGCATCCGTCGGTCGGCACCGTGGCGCGGATCGAGCCGACCGATCACCGCGCCGGACAGCGGCGCGCTCCGCAGCGCCTGCGCCGTCGCCGTCACCGGCAACCTCACCTCCTCGGTCCGCCCCGACCGCACCGTGCCCAAGTCGCAGCGGGTACGCGTGGCCGCCACGGCGACACAGCCGGCGGGTGGCGTCGCCACCGTGACCCCGGCGGGCAGCAGCACGTCGACCCGGCCATCGGCGTCGGCCCGGCCGGTGTTGCCGAGCCGGACGAGTAGCTCCGTGCCGGCGCCCTCGGCGTCGAAGGTGACCTCCCCGGCCGACATGGTGATCCCCGGTACCGGCGGGCCGGGCGGGAAGAGCACGGCGAAGCCCTCGTCGTCACTCGCGGTACCGGCTGCGCCGGTGGCCGTCACCCGTACCGAGCCGGCCAGCGGCACGTTGCGCCAGGCGTCGCCGTCGACCCGGATCCGCAACCGGGTGCTGAACTCCGCGCCGGGTGCCGTGGTCCACTGCCCGCAGCGGTGCTCCCGGTTCCCGGCGTCGGCGCAGCCGCTCGTGCCGGCGTCGGTGAGGCCGGCCGGCAGGGTGTAGCTGAGTCGGACACCGGCGCTCGCGGTGCCGGTGTTGGCCACAGTCACGTTCAGGGTGACCACCATGCTGGCCGAGTTCCAGTAACCGGCCGGCAGGGTGACATCGCCGGTGGTGACCTTCACACCGGCCGCGGCTGGGGGTGCGAGGGTGGGATCGGCAGGCCGGGACGGCGGCGAGTACGTGGGCCGGGACGGTGCCACGGTGACAGCCGGCGGACCGCTGCTCGGGACCGGCCCGCCGGTGGTGGTGCCCGGTGTCGGCGTTGTCGGGGGCGCGGCGGGCCCACTCGTCTCGATCGGCGGCTCCACCGTGGGGGGCGGTGAGGTGGGTGCCGGCTCTTCGGTGGGCTCGGCCGGCGGGCTGTACGGCACCGGCTCGGTGGCCCGACTCGCCGCCGGACCGGCCGCCACCGCTCCCGGCGCCACGGCGGCCCCGCCGGCCACCAGCAGACCGAGGGCGCAGGCCGACGCGAAGGTACGACGCCAGGCGCGCCGTCCGGGCAACCGTCGCATTGGTCCTCCGGTGCTGGTGGTGGTCTCACGGTGGTCGGAAGTTGTCCTGGGACACTAGTCCCCGAAGAAAGAAGTTCGCGACGCGACCGGGGTCGAGCGCGGGACGGTAGGCTGACCGACCGTGACCGGTTACCTGGGCTCGTACGCGACGCTCGGGCTGCTGCTGCTCGCCGGCGTGCTCTTCCTCGCCGTCGCGTTCACCGCCAACCGCGTGCTCCGCCCCGCCCGCCCGGCAGACCCGCCCGGCAAGCGCGCCAGCTACGAGTGCGGCCTCGACCCGGTGGGTGGCGACTGGGCGCAGATGCAGATCCGCTACTACGTCTACGCGTACCTCTACGTGCTGTTCGCGGTCGAGGCGGTGTTCCTCTTCCCCTGGGCGGTGATCTTCGACCGGCCCGGATTCGGGCTGGTCACCGTGGTGGAAATGGCGATCTTCGTGGGTGTCCTGGCGCTCGGCCTGCTGTACGCGTGGCGGCGCGACATTCTCCGCTGGACCTGACCGGCCGCTCGACCGAGCACCGCTCAGGCGAGGCCGCGACGGCTGAGCGTGGGTGGACGATCTCCCCGGACGGCCGCGACCATGTCCAGCAGCCGACGGGTGGGGCGGACCTGATGGGCGCGGAAGACCCGGGCGCCCAACCACGCGGAGACCGCCGTCGCGGCGAGCGTGCCCTCCAGCCGCTCCGCGACCGGCAGGTCCAGCGTCTCACCGATGAAGTCCTTGTTCGACAGGGCGACCAGCACCGGCCAGCCGGTCGCGGCCAGCTCGCCCAGCCGCCGGGTGATCTCCAGCGAGTGCCGGGTGTTCTTGCCGAAGTCGTGTGCCGGGTCGATGAGGATCCCGTCGGGGCGCACGCCCAGGGAGACCGCACGCTCGGCGAGGCCGGTGACCGTCGCGACCACGTCCGCCACCACGTCGTCGAAGGCCGCGCGGTGCGGCCTGGTTCGCGGGCTGAGTCCTCCCGCGTGTGAGCAGACCAGCCCGACGCCGGTCCGCGCCGCCACCCGGGCCAGCGCCGGATCCGCCCCCGACCAGGTGTCGTTGAGCAGGTCCGCGCCGGCCGCCACGGCCTCCACCGCGACCTCGGCGCGCCAGGTGTCGATCGAGATGACGACGTCCGGAAAGGCGGCCCGTACGGCGGCGATGGTGCCGACCGTCCGCCGGATCTCCTCGGCGACGTCGACCTCGGTGCCCGGCCCGGCCTTCACCCCGCCGATGTCGACGATGTCCGCACCCTCGTCCACCGCCCGTTCCACCGCCCGCAGCGCGCTGTCGGCCGCGAAGGTGGCGCCCCGGTCGAAGAACGAGTCCGGGGTGCGGTTGACGATCGCCATCACCACCAGTTCGTCGGGACCGAACCGCCGGGTCCCGAGCCGCAGCACCCCGGCCACGCCACCTCCCACATCGCCGTACGCCGCCGGCCGATCACGCCGCTGGCACGCTGACGCTATCCCGTCGTCGGTCCGGCTTCCTGTCCGGTACGCCGCGCCGGGTGGGGTCGCCCTGTTCCCGTCGGCGTGCCACGATCAGTGCATGGGTCAGCCTTTGCTCCTGCTGGTCGTGGCGGTCACCGTCGCGGCGGTCGTGTTCGGCGTCACCGTGCTGGTCACCGGCCGGGATCCCGGCCTGGCTCCGGTCGAGGCGGACGGGCGTGCGGTGCCGCTGCCCGGCGACCGTCCGCTGCGTGAGTCCGATGTCGGCGAGGTGCGCTTCGACACCGCGCTGCGTGGGTACCGGATGACCCAGGTCGACCAGGCGATGCGCCGGGCCGCCTACGACATCGGCTACAAGGCCGAGCTGATCGGTGTGCTGGAGGCGGAGGTGACGGCGTTGCGGGACGGACGGATCGCCGACGCCGACGCGCTCCGACGGGCCCGCGAGCAGTCGGCCAACCCGGCGGTGGCGGGGCCCGCGCCCTGGGATCCGCCGGTGGCCGACGGATCGACGATCGAGCTTTCGGTGGCTCCCGCGGGAGCCGAGACCGGTGACCGCCCGATGCCGGCGGCCACCACCGAGGCACCGACGGAGCCGGCGACCGCGGCGGGAGCGACGAGCGAGGCGACGCAGCCGGCCGACGGCGAGGCCCGGCCGGCCGGCGGGCAGCAGGTGCCGGGTGCGGCCGAGGGTGCGGTCCCGGCGGCTGCCGATCCGGACGCCGACGACAGGCCGGCGGACAGCGGGGCGTCGGGCACCGCGTCGCGCGGTCCGGTGGTCCGGTCGGAGTCGGCGTGAGCGGCTCGGACGGCGTGGACGATCTTCGCGAGGCGGCCCAACCCGGCGCGGGTGAGGTGACCGCCACGGTGATCGTCAACGCGCCGGCCGAGAAGGTCTTCGCTGCCCTGCTGGCCTGGGAGCGGCAGTCCGAGTGGATCCCGTTCACCACCGTCCGGGTGGTGGAGGGTGACGGTGGTGAGGGGAGCCTGGTCGAGGCGGTGACCTCGGTCGGCCCCGCGGTGCTGCGGGACAAGATGCGGGTCGTCCGGGTGGACGCGCCGTACGAGATCGGCGTGGTGCACTGCGGCACGCTGCTGCGCGGCCCCGGGGTGCTGCGGTGTACCCCGCTGGAGAGCGGGCGCAGTCAGGTGGTCTGGCACGAGTGGTTCCACCTGCCGGGCGGCCCGGCCGGCAAGGTGGCCTGGCCGGTGCTCTGGCCCGGATCCAAGTTCAGCCTCACCCAGGCGCTGCGACGCTTCGCCCGCCAGGTCGAGCAGGGCCGCCTGCCCTGACCGGTGCCGGCCAGGCTGTCGGACACCGGGCCTAGCCTTGACGCCGTGACTGAACTGGTTATCGGTGCCGACGGGCTGGCCCGGTGCGGGTGGGGTGCCAGCACTCCCGACTACGCGGTCTACCACGACACCGAGTGGGGACGACCACTGCACGGTGACGACGCCCTCTACGAGCGGATGACGCTGGAGGCGTTCCAGTCCGGCTTGTCCTGGCTGACCATCCTGCGCAAACGGCCGGCCTTCCGGACGGCCTTCGGCGGGTTCCGGATCGACACGGTGGCCGACTACGGCGAGGCCGACGTGAACCGGCTGCTCGCCGACGCCGGCATCGTCCGCAACCGGGCCAAGATCGAAGCTGCGATCGCCAACGCCCGTGCCGCCCAGGAGCTTCCGGAGGGACTCTCCGCGCTGCTCTGGTCGTTCGCCCCACCACCCGATCGGGCCCGACCGGGCTCCGCCGCCGCCGTACCCGCGCTCACCGACGCCTCCACGGCCATGGCCAAGGCACTCAAGAAACGTGGCTTCCGGTTCGTCGGCCCGACCACGGCCTACGCGCTGATGCAGGCCACCGGCATGGTCGACGACCATCTGGCGGGCTGCCACGTCGTGACCTCCCGACCGGCGTGATGGGATGAGGGCATGACGACCGACACCGCACATCGGGTGAACGGGACGAGCCGGGCGGACGGCACGGGTAACTGGGCCGTGCTCCTGCCCGCCGGACGGTACGACGCCGAGCGGCTCGTCCACCACGACACGCTTGAGTTGACCGGGCTGGACGGCGGCAGCCTGCCCCGCCCCGGTGACCAGGTCGCGGTGCTGGCCGACGAGCCGCCGCGGCTGGTGGCCGTGGGTCGGGTCGCCGGCCCGCCCGCCGGTCGTCCGGAGGACCCGGACGACCCGCAGTCCGACCGGGTGCCCGACACGCTCGTCGTCGCGTACACCCGGCGGGCCTTCGACGAGCCGGTGCCGGCCGACGCGCTGCTCCTCGGCGGGCCGGTCACCCCGCTCGACGCGGCGACGTTCCGCGAACTGGTCGACCG
Source organism: Verrucosispora sp. WMMC514 (assembly GCF_027497295.1). Lineage (NCBI taxonomy): Bacteria > Bacillati > Actinomycetota > Actinomycetes > Micromonosporales > Micromonosporaceae > Micromonospora > Verrucosispora sp. WMMC514. The sequence goes on from NZ_CP114906.1 coordinate 3,344,120, forward strand.
GCTCGGTCCGGCCCCGCAGCGTCGCACCTGGCTGGTCAGCCTGGACCTGCCGATCGAGGCCGACTCGCCGGCGGAGGCGGTCCGGCTGTTCTGGGCATACGTGCAGGAACTCGGCCCCCGGGAGTTGCCGGCCTTCGTCTCGCCCTCGGGCGACGAGTTGGCCATGCAGGCGTTCGTGCTCGGCGCGGAGGCCAACCAGGACCCGGAAGAGGACGACTGACCGACCCGGTCCCGCCAGTGGGGCCGGCGCGGGCTCAGCGGCCCTCGAAGACCGGCTTCTGCTTGTCGACGAAGGCCATGGTGGCGGCCCGGTGGTCCGCGGTCGCGCCGCAGATCGCCTGCGCCTGCGCCTCGGCGGCCAGCGCGTCGGCCAGGGTGCCGGCGTCGGCGACGGAGAGCTGACGCTTGATCGCCCCGTACGCCACGGTCGGCCCGGCGGCCAGGCGGGCGGCGAGTTCCTGCGCGGTGGGCAGCACCTGCTCGTCGTCGTCCGTCAGCCGGTTGAGCAGGCCCAGCCGGCAGGCCTCCTCGGCGCGTACCGGCTCGGCCAGCATCAGCAGCTCGACGGCCTTGGCGTGGCCGACAAGCCGGGGCAGCGTCCACGAGGCGCCGGTGTCGGCGGCCAGTCCGACCTTGGCGAACGCCATCAGGAAGCTGGTGGTCGGACCACCGATGCGGATGTCGGCCAGGAAGGCGAGGGAGGCCCCGGCCCCGGCGGCCATGCCCCGGACGGCGGCCACCACCGGCTTCGGCAGGCTCGCCAGCCGGGCGGCGATCGGGTTGTAGTGCGCCCGGACGGTGTCCAGCGGGTTGTCGTCGCCCGCCCGGAGGGTGTCGACGTGCTCGCGCAGATCCTGGCCGGCGCAGAACGACCCGCCCGCCCCGGCCAGCACCACCGCCCGGCAACCACGGTCGGACTCCAGCTCGGCGAGGGTGTCCCGCAGTGCCTCCTTGAGCGCCACGTCGAGCGAGTTCATCGCCGTCGGGCGGTTCAGGGTGAGGGTGACGACGGCGTCGGTGCGGTCGACGAGCAGCGGCTCGGTCACGAGTGGCGACCCTTCTGTCGGGCTAACCGGTGTCCACCGTCGAGGCACTGCTCGACGTACCGGTCGGCGGCCGGTCGGAGCCGGGCCGCGTGGCGGTCGAAGAAGCTGGCCGCGGCGGTGCCGGGCCAGCGCTCGGGCAGCAGCGCCGGGGGCAGCTGCGGATCCCGGAACAGGAAGGTACGCCATGCGTGCACCAGCCGGAACCGGGCCGCGTACGCCTCCTCGTCGCCGCTGCGGGCGGTGACGCCGGTCAGCAGCGTCCGCTGCTCGGCGACGAACTCCTCGTACGCCCGGCCGATCTCGGCCAGGTCCCAGGCCCGGCGGACCAGACCCATCGCGCCCGGGGTGCCGGCGGCGTGCGCCGCACTGAACCGCTCGAAGCGTACGCCCGCCTCGCTGAGCAGCAGGTCGACGTCCTCGGCCGGGCGGGTGGCCACCCAGGTCTGCTCGTCCAGGGTGCCGTAGCCGAGGTACCGCAGGTTGGCGGCGAGGCGCTGACGGTCCCGGCGGGCGGTCGGTGCGTCCAGCACCAGCAGGTCGAAGCGCCCGTCCCAGCTGACCCGACCGGTGCGGTAGATCCGGGAGGCGGCCTCGTCGAGTCGGCGGGCCGCCTTCGGTGTGATCGAATATCCCGGTCCGGAGGTCAGCCTGATCGGTTCGAGCCAGCCCTGGCGCACCATTCGGGAGACCGCCGTCCGTACGGCAGGTGGCGCGATCCCGAGCGGCGCCAGCAGCTTGACCAGCGCGGCAACGGGTGCGCGTCCACCCCGCGGCCGGAGGTGGTCGCCGTACAGGTCGAAGAGTGCCGACCGTGCCTGCATGACCGCACATTGTGACAGGCCATCTAAGGATAAGCTAGATGCTGTTACATCAATGCTGCTTCGGTTTGGGTCCGGCGGTGTTCATCAGGGAAAATCGTCGGTCGACACCCACGTGCAAGTTGCGGGTGGTCATGGCGAAGTGGCTGTGGGGCAACCCACCGACCCTGGTGTAGGTCTGAGGGGAGACAACATGGCGGCGATGAAGCCGCGGACGGGCGACGGTCCGCTGGAAGTCACCAAGGAGGGCCGGGGCATCGTCATGCGGGTCCCGCTGGAGGGCGGTGGCCGGCTCGTCGTCGAGATGACTCCCGACGAGGCGACTGCTCTCGGTGACGCGCTGAAGGCGGCCGCCGGCTGAGTGTGGCCGGTGCGTCGGCGACGCTCGCCGCCGCGGACAGTTCGTCTGGTTCCTGGCTCTGAGCCACCGGTCCCACCGGTGGCTCAGAGCCGTCACACCTTCGCGCGGTCCGATCCACCGCGCGTCCGTCTCCAGGAGGTACGGCTCCGCGTGCTCGCCATTCGTCTGACCGCCGAGCCGGAACGGCTCGACACCCTCATCCTGCCCGTGCGGCCCGGCGCCGCCGAGGATGCGCCGGCCGAGTCGGTGCCGACCGCGGTGACCCCACCCGACGGGATCGCCGACGAGGTGGCCGCGTTGATCCCGGCGGCGCGGCTCTCGGGCCGGGCCGGCGAGGTGCACGTTCAGCTGCGCCCCGGGGGCGGCCCCGGGCGGCTGCTGCTGCTCGGAATCGGCGCGGCCGACGAGGCGGCGTGGCGGGCGAGCGGCGCGGCACTGGCCCGTGCCGCCAAAGATGAGACTCATGTCACACTCGCCCTGCCGAGCGGGGTGGCACCCGAGGCGGTGCGCGGCCTGGTCGAGGGACTGCTGCTGGCGTCGTACCGGTTCCGGCTGGGTGCGGACACCGACGCGCCCGCGCTCACCGACGTCGACCTGGCGGTCACCGACCCCGAGGCGTACGAGCAGGCCGTCGAGGTGGCGCAGACCACCGCCCGGCTGACCCGACTGGCCCGGGACCTCACCAACATGCCCTCCTCGGTGAAGAACCCGCAGTGGTTCGCCGAGCAGGTCACCGAGGCCGCGGCCGACCTGCCCGGGCTCACGCTGCGGGTTCGCGAGCCGGAGCAACTGGCGGCCGAGGGCTTCGGCGGCATCCTCGCCGTCGGTGGCGGATCGGCCAGCGGCCCGCGCCTGGTCGAGCTGGACTGGCACCCCGCGGACGCCCGGACCCATGTGGTCCTGGTGGGCAAGGGCATCACCTTCGACACCGGCGGCATCTCGATCAAGCCGGTGCCGGCGATGAAGCTGATGCGCAAGGACATGGCCGGCGCCGCCGCCGTCGTGGCGGCCACCCTCGGTGCCGCCACGCTGGGCCTGCCGGTCCGGGTGACCACGCTTGCGCCGCTGGCCGAGAACATGGTCAGCGGGGCCGCGTTCCGGCCCGGCGACGTCGTGCGGCACTACGGCGGGATGACCAGCGAGACGACGAACTCCGACGCCGAGGGGCGGCTGGTGCTCGCCGACGCGCTGGCGTACGCCGTCCAGGAGCTCAAGCCCGACCTGCTCGTCGACCTGGCCACCCTGACCGGCGCGAACGCGGTGGCGCTGGGCACCCGCACCGGCGCCCTCTACAGCGACAACGACCAGCTCGCCGAGGATCTGCTGGCGGCGATCAGGTCGGCCGGTGAGTCGGCCTGGCGGATGCCGCTGCCCGCCGACTACGTCGAGCACCTCGGCAGCGACCTGGCCGACCTGCACAGCGCGCCGACGCAGGGCGGTGGTTCCGTGCTGGCCGCGCTCTACCTGCGGGAGTTCACCGGCGAGCTGGCCGACCGGTGGCTGCACATCGACATGTCCGCACCCTCCTGGTGCGAACGCGACGACGCGGAGCTGACCCGGGGCGCGACCGGCTGGGGCGTACGCGGGCTGCTGCGCTGGTTGGCGGCGCTGGACTGACGGTGTGCGGGGCGCGGCCGGCTCACCCCGCAGCCGGCCGCTCGGTACCGCTGCCGGCCCGCCAGCGCGGCCGGGTGCCTCGGCTCAGCAGCGCACCGCGGCCAGCAGCCCGTGGCCGACCGGCAGCAGCGCCGGAATCCAGTGCTCCGACTCGCGGATGGCCTTCACCGTCTCGCGCACCAGCACCGTCTCCGAATCGCGGGCGGCCGGGTCGCCGATCCGGCCGCCGGCCAGCGCACCGTTGAGCACCAGTACGCCGCCCGGCCGCAGCAGGCGCAACGCGGCGTCCACGCAGGCGGTGAAGCCGGTCACCTCGGCGTCGACGAAGACCAGGTCGTACGCGCCGTCGGCGAGCCGGGGCAGGACGTCCAGCGCCCGGCCGGTGATGATCCGGGTGCGGCCGGAGACGAAGCCGGCCTCGGCGAAGATGCGCCGGGCGATCCGCTGATGCTCCACCTCGACGTCGATGGTGGTGAGCACCCCGTCGGCCCGCATCCCGCGCAGCAGCCACACCCCGCTGACACCGGTGCCGGTGCCGATCTCGACCACCGCGCGGGCGTTGCCGGCGGCGGCGAGCAGGCGCAACGCGGCACCCGCGCCTGCGGTGACCGCGTCCAGGCCGACCTCGCGGGCGAGGCTGCGGGCGGTCCGCAGGACGAGGTCCTCGGTGACGTACGACTCGGCGAACTGCAGGGCCGGGTTCGTCGAACTGCCGGAACCGGCGACCGTGGCGATGGGGCACCTCCGGGCGACGAGCATGATGCGCAGGGCGGTTGGGCACTGTGACTCTAAAGGCGGCCAGCTCTGAGCGCAGCGGGGCATCCACCCGCGGTGACAACCGCTGACCCGGTGCGGCGCATCCGTGCAATCCTGGAAGCGGTGTCCGGTAGCCCGCGCCGGATCGCGGACGCGTGGACACCGGGGGACGGGAGTGGGAGGCACCGAGTGACCGACGGCTGGGACTGGCGCCAGCCCGGCGTGGGTGGAGCAGCGGCCGGGCATCCGACGGCCGGGCATCCGACGGCCGGTGGACCGGCGACACCGCAGGACGGCGGCCATGCCGGGTCGCCGTGGTGGTCCGACGCGCTCGCCGATCCGTGGCGGGATCCGCACGCACCGGCGGCGGTGGTGCTGCCCGCGGCACCGGTCGTCGGCAGCGAACCGGAACCGGTCGTCGATCCCGACGCGGCTGGCCGGCCGAGACTCCAGCAACTGCTGCTCATTCCGCTGGTGACCGCCCTGCTCGCCGGCGCGCTCGGTGGTGCGCTGGGCTACGCCTTCGCGATCCGTGGTGGTGCCGGTGCGACGGTGCTGGGCGCGGTCCCCGGTGCGGCGCCGACGCTCGCCCAACGCCCGCCGGAATCGCTGGCCGGCGTCGCCGAGCGGGTGCTGCCCAGCGTGGTCACCGTCCGGGTCGCCGGCCTGGGTGGCACCAGCGAGGGCTCAGGCTTCATCGCCAGCGCCGACGGGCATGTGATCACGAACGACCACGTGGTGGCCGGCGGCACCGGGAAGGCGTCGGTCATCTTCAACGACGGCAGCTCGGCGTCCGCGACCGTGGTGGGACAGGACGCGGAGTCCGACATCGCGGTGATCAAGGTCTCCCGCACCGGGCTGCGCCCGGTCGAATTCGGCGACTCCGACGCCCTGGCCGTCGGCGACCCGGTGCTGGCGATGGGTTCGCCGCTGTCGTTGGCGAACACGGTCACCGCGGGCATCGTCAGCGCCCTGGACCGGACGATGCACGGCGGCGAGCCGGGCGGACCGACGCGCTACTACGCCGCCATCCAGACCGACGCCGCGGTCAACCACGGCAACTCGGGCGGCCCGCTCGTCGACGCGGCGGGACGGGTCATCGGCGTCAACTCCACGATCAAGTCGTTGGTCGCCGAGGGGCAGGAGGCCGGCAACATCGGCCTCGCCTTCGCGATCCCGATCAACCAGGCGAAAAGGATCACCCAGGACATCATCGGCACCGGGAAGGCCCGTCGTACGGTGATCGGCGCTCAGGTGGGCGGGCCCGGCTCGGGCACCAACGGTGCCGGCGTACGCCTCGCGACGGTCGAGCCGTCCGGCCCGGCCGCCGGTGCGGGACTGCGCGCCGGTGACGTGATCCTGAAGCTGAACGGTCGCCCGATGACCGAGCCGACCGACCTCATCGCCCTGGTCCGCAAGTACGCGCCCGGCTCGGTGGTGACCGTCGAGTACCGCCGGGGTTCGACCAGACAGAACGCCTCGGTCACCCTCGCCGCGGACGCGAAGTGACCCGTGCACCCTCTTCTGGCAGCGGCACCGACGTGCGTACTCTGGCTGCGGTAGCCGGGGGAAAGGGGGACCGAGGGTGTTCGAGAACCTGAACGTGTGGGAGGTCGGAGCGCTGCTGCTGCTGGCGCTGCTGATCTTCGGCGACCGGCTGCCGGCGGTGATCAGTGACGGGCTGCGGATGGTGCGCAACCTACGCAACATGGCCCGCAGCGCCACCACGGACCTGAGCAAGGAACTGGGCACCGACATCCAGTTGGAGGATCTGCACCCCAAGGCGTTCATCCGCAAGCATCTGCTCAGCGAGGAGGACGAGCAGGCGATCCGGAAGCCGCTTCAGGGCGTCTACGACGGCCTCCGCGCCGATGTCACCGGTGTGCACGACGAGCTCAAGGATGTCGCGAACGCGGCCGACCCGCGCCGGTCCGGTCTGCCCCCGGCGAGCACCACCAGCCCGGTGCCGGCTCCCCGGGCGGTCAGCTACGACGACGTCACCTGACCGCCGCCACGAGAGGCGGCCTCCGCGCCTGACCGGGCGAGGTTGTACCGGCGGCTCAGCGTCCGGCCGGCTTGAGACCCAGCGGCTTGCCGAGCAGGGACTCGCGACGCAGCGCGAGCCGGTCGGCCACCTGGCCCAGCGCCTTCGACGCCGGAGAATCCGGCTCGGCGAGCACGATCGGGTTGCCCTCGTCGCCCGCCTCCCGGACCCGGGTGTCCAGCGGGACCTGACCCAGCAGCGGCACCGACGCGCCGATCGTCTGGGTCAGCGAATCCGCCACCGTCTGGCCGCCGCCGGCACCGAAGATCTCCATCCGGGAGCCGTCGGGCAGCTCCAGCCAGGACATGTTCTCGATCACACCGACCACCCGCTGGTGGGTCTGCAACGCGATCGCGCCCGCCCGCTCGGCGACCTCGGCGGCGGCGGCCTGCGGGGTGGTGACCACCAGGATCTCGGCGTTCGGCAGCAGTTGGGCCAGCGAGATCGCCACGTCGCCGGTGCCCGGGGGAAGGTCGAGCAGCAGGACGTCGAGATCACCCCAGTAGACGTCGGCGAGGAACTGCTGCAACGCGCGGTGCAGCATCGGACCCCGCCAGACCACGGCGGCGTTGCCGGCGGTGAACATCCCGATCGAGATGACCTTCACCCCGTGCGCCTGCGGCGGCATGATCATGTCTTCGACCCGGGTGGGCCGGCCGTCCGCACCGAGCATCCGCGGCACCGAGTGCCCGTAGATGTCCGCGTCCACCACGCCGACGGACAGACCCCGGGCGGCCAGTGCGGCGGCCAGGTTGACCGTCACGCTGGACTTGCCGACACCGCCCTTGCCGCTGGCCACCGCGTACACCCGGGTGCGGGAGCCGGGCTGGGCGAACGGGATCACCGGCTCCTCAGTCGCGCCGCCGCCGCGCAGCTTCGCCTGGAGCTCCTGGCGCTGCTCGGTGCTCATCACCCCGAACTCGATCTCGACGCCGCTGACCCCACTCACCGTGCCCACGGCCGCGGTGATGTCCGCCCGGAGCTTGTCCTTCAGCGGGCAACCGGCCACGGTCAGCAGCAACTCGACCCGGACCACGCCGTCCTCGCCGACCTCGGCGGAACGCACCATGCCGAGTTCGGTGATCGGCCGGCGGATCTCCGGGTCGTTGACGGTGGCCAGGGCGGCCAGGACGGCGTCGTTGACGGTGCTGACGGGAGCTGACATGCCCGTAATGCTACGTCGGCGGCAGGCCGTCACCGGTGCCGGTGACAACGGTGTGAGCGAGTCGATCAGCTCTCCGGGCGGTGGGAGGCCGCCGGGTCGTGACGACCGTCACCCGGTTGGTCGCCGTCCACCTCGTCGCGGGGCTCGTCCAGCCCGTCACCGCCGGCCCGGGCGGCCGGGTCGTCCCGGTGCCGGCGCTCCAGCCGCTGTCGCCGCTGCGCCGCCTCGTCCAACTCCTCGGCCAGCCGGGCCAGCTCGGAGCGGACGAAGTCCCGGGTGGCCACCTCGCCGAGTGCGATCCGCAGCGCGGCGATCTCCCGGGCCAGGTACTCCGTGTCGGCCTTCTGCATGGTCGCCCGGCGTCGGTCCTCCTCCATCGCCACCCGATCGCGGTCGGCCTGACGGTTCTGTGCCAGCAGGATCAGCGGCGCCGCGTACGAGGCCTGGATGGAGAGCACCAGGGTGAGGAAGGTGAAGGTGTACGGGTCGAAGCGCATTCCCGCCGGAGCGAGGGTGTTCCAGAGGAACCATGCGCTGATCACCAGCGTCATGTAGACGATGAAGTTCGCCGTGCCCATGCCACGGGCGATGCCCTCGGCCCAGCGTCCGAACGTCTCCTGGTCCACCCGGGGCAGCTTGAAGCCCCGGGGCTCCCGCGGTAGGTCGAGCCGTTCCGTGCGCCGCTGCTCAGTCATGACCACCGTCCGTCGCCGGGTCCGGAACGGCCGGGGTCGTCGCCCCGTTCGGTAGGCCACTCGACGCGCCGTCCCGGTCCCGCCAGTCCCGGGGCAGTGAGTGGTCCAGCACGTCGTCGACGGTGACGGCACCCACCAGCCGGTTGTTCCGGTCGATCACCGGCATGGCCACCAGATCGTAGGTGGCCATCCGGCGAGTGATCTCCGGCAGTGGGGTGGTCGGACGCAGCGGATCGATGTCGTTGACCACCACCCCGCCGAGCAGGTCGGCCGGGGGTTCGCGGAGCAGCCGTTGGAAGTGCACCATGCCCAGGTAGCGGCCGGTGGGGGTGGCCATCGGCGCCCGGGCCACGAAGACCTGCGCGGCCACCGCCGGGGAGAGCTGGGGCTCCCTGATCCGCGCGAGGGCCTCCGCCACCGTCGCGTCCGGGGGCAGGATGACCGGTTCGGAGGTCATCACGCTGCCGGCCGTGCCCGGCGTGTACTTGAGCAACTGCCGCACCGAATCGGCCTCGTCCGGTTCCATCAGGTCGAGCAGCACGTCCTGCTCCGGCGGCGGCAGCTCACCGAGCAGGTCGGCGGCGTCGTCCGGGTCCATCTCCTCCAGGATGTCGGCGGCCCGTTCGCGGTCCAGCGCGGCGAGGATCTCCACCTGGTCGTGCTCGGGCAGCTCGCTGAGCACGTCGGCGAGCCGTTGGTCGTCCAGGGCCGCCGCGACCTCGTTGCGCCGGGCGTCGGGCAGGTCCTGTAGCGCGTTCGCCAGGTCCGCCGGACGCATGTCCTCCAGTACGGCGAGCAGGTTGGCCGTGCCCCGGGTCTCCGCCACGCCACTGAGCCCGCGTACCTGGTTCCACTCGACCTGGTGCAGGTGGCCCCGGCGAGCCAACCGGCCCGTCTGTTCGCGGACCGCCACCCGGGTCAGCGACCACTCGCCACCACGACTGCACTCCATCGCCACGTCGACCACCGACGCGGCCCGGCCCTCCGGTGCGACCTGTACCCGGCGGTCCAGCAGTTCCTGAAGCACGAGCAACTCGTTCGGGCGTTTCTCGAACCGGCGCAGGTTCAACGTGCCGCTGCCGAGCACGATGGCGTCGGCGTCGATCGAGGTGATCCGGTTGATGGAGAGGAAGATCCGTCGACGCATCGGCATCTCGGCGACCAGACCGACGACCTCGGGCGGCCGTTGGCTCACGCGCAGCCGGGCCACCGCGTCGCGTACCCGGCCCACCTGGTCGCCGTTGGGGTCGAAGACAGCGACTCCGGAAAGTCGGGCGATGTACACCCGGGTCGGCGTGCTCACGGGCACCAGCCTAGGTGGTGTGTCGACGCCCCGGCCGACGATGCTCCAGGGGCGGCACGGCCGGGCAGTGACCCGGACATACGCCCCGAGGGCCTAGTGTTTATCAACATGTCGACCTTGGCTTACGAGATCGTGGACGTCTTCACCGACCGTCCGTACGCCGGGAACCCCCTCGCGGTGGTCTTCGGCGCCGACGGGCTGGCGACCGACCAGATGCAGGCTCTGGCGCGCGAGTTCAACCTGTCGGAGACGGTCTTCGTGCTGCCCGCCACCCAGGTCGGTGCCACCTACCGGGCGCGGATCTTCACGCCGGTCGACGAATTGCCGTTCGCCGGTCACCCGAGCGTCGGCGCTGCGGTCACCGCCGCTCGCCGAGGCCTCTTTCCGACCGGGCAGGTCAACCAGGAGTGCGGTGCCGGGGTGCTGCCGATCGAGGTGAGCGAGGGCGCCGCCGTCCTCACCGGTGGCAGCCCCACCCTCGGGCCCGAACTGGAGCCGGAGCCGCTGCTGGAGATGGTCGGGCTCGGCGCCGAGGACCACCTCGGCCCGGCGCCCCGGGTCGCCGGCTGTGGCCTGGAGTTCCCGTTCCTGCCGGTACGCCCCGACGCCCTCGCCCGGGCCCGGGTGAACCCGGTGGCGGCCGGGCGGTACGGCATCGAGCATGTCAGCGTCTTCTCCTGGAACCCCGCGACCCAAACCGCGCACGCCCGGGTCTTCGTCCCCGGTCTCGGCGTACCCGAGGACCCGGCGACCGGTTCGGCCGCGCTCGGTCTCGGAGTGTGGCTGGTCGCCAGCGGCCTGCTGCCCGGCGAGGGACGATCGTCCTACACCGTCCGGCAGGGCGTCGAGATGGGCCGACCGGCCTCGTTGGCCTGCACCGTGACCGCAGCCGGTGGCGTGGCGGTGGGCACCAGCGTCGCCGGTCAGGTGATGCCGGTGGCACGGGGGGAGATCCTCGTCCCGCCGTTCGTCGGCTGACGGCGGACGCGGACCGGCCCGGATGCGAGAGGATGCCGCGGTGACCGACGAGCCTGAGAACCACCCACTGGTCGACGAGGCGATGAAGAAGGCCTCGGTGGCCTGGGTCGCGGTGGCCGGCAACCCGCCGCTGGCCCTGTGGTGCGTACCCCTGGAGGCCGCGCTGTTCGTGGTCAGCGGCCCCGGGGAGCAGTCCGCGCCGGGCCTGGCCGAGGCGGACGAGGCCCAGGTGACGCAGCGCGGCGATCACGGTGGCCGGATCGTCACCTGGCCGGCACAGGTCAGCCGGGTGGCACCCGGCACCGAGCAGTGGGAAACGCTCGCTCCGTTGGTGGCGGCCAAACGGCTCAACGCGCCCGGACCCACCACCGAGCTCGTCGCCCGCTGGGCAGCCGGCGGCTGCGCCCTGGTGCGGCTCGCGCCGGCCGGCCAGCCGGCGCACGGCGACGAGTTACCGTCCGGCTCGCTGGCCGAGCAGCCCCGGCCGACGCCGGCGGTGCGCGCCACCCGACGGCCGTTCCGGCTGCACCGCGTCCGGCGGCGCTGACCAACCTCGTTCGCGGCGACGCCGGCCCGGGGTGGCTGCGTGCTACGCGGGTGCGCCGACCGGGCTGGGAGCCTCGTCGACCAGGTCGACGACCTGGCAGAGGGATTCCAGGGTCCGGCCGGCCCAGTCCGCGTCGAGGTTGAACACCAGATGGTCGGCGAGGTCGGGTGCGGCGAGCCGGACCGCGCTCAGGCCGGCGCGCTGCGCACCGGTCAACTCCTGGCTGCCGCCGTCGCCGACGTAGAGACAGTCGGCCGGCGGCAGGCCCAGCCGCGCACAGGCGGCCAGGTAGAGGCTCGCGTCCGGCTTGCAGCGCCCCACCTGCACCGAGAACACCCGGACGTCGAGCAACGGGGCGACCGCCAGCTCCGGCAGGAACGTCGGCAGCTCGTGGGTGCAGTCACTGATCACGCCGGTCCGTACGCCCCGCCGCCGCAGCGCCCGCAGGGTCGGCACGGCCTCGTCCCGTAACCGGGTGTCCGCGCGTACGGCCTGGTGGCGGGCAACGGCGGCGGCTCGCAATGCCTCCGCCGAAGGGTGTACGCCGACCTGTTCGCACACCCAGCGCAAGGTCCCCTCGACGGTGTCGAAGCGCCCGCTGGCGCGTTCGTAGAAGCTGCGGTCGAGCACCTCGAGAAAGGTGTCCGGCGGACAGCCGAGCAGTTCGGCGGTGCTGAGGTGACCCTCGCCACGCTGAACCGGACGGGTCAACGTGCCGAAGAAATCGAACAGCACCGCCCGGAACGTGGGCATGGAAACCGACTCCGGGCGGAAGGGAGGAGCCCTGGGTGAGGACGCGCATGATCGTAACCGAACGCTGACGGAAAGTGGTGCCCCTACGACGTGTGAAGATTGCACCTCGTGGTCACCGAACCCCATCGTCCGCCGCTCGACCTGATGACCGGCGCGGCACTCGCCGTCGCCGTCTTCGCCGTCTCGTCGTCCGCGCCGCTCATCGCGTTCGCCGCCGCGCCCGCCCTGGCGGTCGCCTTCTGGCGCAACATGCTGGCCGTCGCCGTGCTGAGTCCGTTCGCGCTGACCCGCCGACGGTCCGAGTTCCGCTTCGTCACCACTGGCGCGGGCCGCCGCGAGGGCATGTTCTGCGTCCTCTCCGGGGTGGCGCTGGCGGCGCATTTCGCCGCCTGGATGCCGAGTGCGAAGCTCACCTCGGTGGCTGCGGCAACGGCGCTGGTGGCCACCCAGCCGGTCTGGCAGGGGCTGATCGCCCGGGCGCAGGGCCGCCGGTTGCCGGTGGGTGTCTGGGCCGGCATCGGGGTGGCCGTGGTCGGGGCGGTGCTGGCGACCGGAGCCGACTTCACGGTTTCGGGCCAGGCCTTCACCGGCGATCTGCTGGCGCTGGCCGGTGGGCTGTTCGCGGCGGTGTACACGGCGCTGGGTGAGCGGGCCCGGGTCACCGTCAGCAACGCCACCTACACCACCATCTGCTACGGCGTGTGCGGCCTGATCCTGCTGGTGGTCTGTCTCGTCGGCCGGGTGCCGCTCGGCGGCTTCGACACCGGCACCTGGCTGGCCGTGCTCGCCCTGGTCGGCGGGGCACAGCTGCTCGGCCACTCGATGTTCAGCTACGCGCTGCGGCGGGTCTCGGCCACCACGGTGAGCGTGCTGATCCTGCTGGAGGCACCCGGCGCGGCGCTGATCGGCTGGGCGTGGTTGGGTCAGCTGCCCGATCCGGTGACCCTGCCCGGCCTGTCACTACTGCTGGTCGGGGTGGCCGTGGTGGTGTTGTCCAGCGCCCGCACCGCCCGGCGTGCGACACGCGTCAGCACGGCGGTGCCAGCGGACGCGGTGCCGGTCCGCGACTGAGCAGTCGTTCCCAGGTTCGCCGCGGCCCGCCTCGGCGGTCACGACGCCACCGCGACCACGGCGGCGGCCAGGACGACAACCGCGCCGGTGAACGCTGCCGCGGCGATACCTCGGCGGTCCTCCGGCAGTCGCCGGAACAGGCGGGAGACCCGCCCGAGCACGGCCAGCGGCGTGGCCGCCAGCCAGATGTCACGTTCGACCCGACCGCCGGCGAAGCTCACCACCTCGGGCAGGTGGCCGACGGCGCGCAGCAGCGGTCCGACCATGGCGCGGCTGCGCCCGCGCGCCGGAGCACCCCCGGCCGCGATCGCGGCCAGAGCCGTCCGCAGGCCCTGCTCATCGTTGGCCCAGTGGGCCCGGTACCTGATCACGCCGGTGGCGTCGAGAAGGTACGCCGAGTTGGGTTTCGGGCTCATCGCCCGGTGCAACCCGCCATCCAGGTCGTCGACGGCCACCTCGAATGCGACCCCGTGATGCTTGCGCAACTCCTCGGCATGCCGCCACTTGTCCTCGGCGGTCCGGGGCTGACCGAAACGCTCGCCCGGGTGCGCCTCGCGGGTGTTCACCAGAACGAACCGCACCCGGTCGCCGAAGTCGCGGTGCAGGGCGCGTAGCACCGGCCCGGCGCTCTCGGTGACCGGGCAGGTCCGTGAACCGAAGACCATCAGCACCGGCAGGCGACCGAGGTCGGCGTCGGTGAAGCGGCCGCCGCCCAGGGTCGGCAGGTCGAAGGCCGGCATCCGGTCACCGGGTGCCGGAGCATTCCGGTCGAACGTCAGATCGTCGAGCAGCAGGGCGGTGCGGAAGCGGGTGAACCGGTACTCCTCGCCCGCGTCGGTGGTCGACTGCCGCATGGAACCTCCTCAGTAATTGACCGATCGGTCAACTCAATGTGCATGACGAACCGGCGCTCGTCGCTGGCGAGGGTCAGCCAGGTGCCCGCAGCAGCAGCCGGATGTCGGCCTTGGCGAGCAGCACCAGGGCCGGGTCGTCGTGCGCCTTGGCCAGCAGCGCCAGCCCCTGTATCAGCGCCAGCGCACGGGTCGCGGCACTGTCGGCATCGACGTCGGCCGGCACGTCGCCACGCCCCTTCGCCTCGCTGATGGCCGTGGCGAAATAGCCCGTCCAGCCGGACAACACCCGCCCTGCCCGGGCTCGGCCGTCGTCGCCGTGACCGGCCACCTCGGCGACCAGGCCGCCGAGTGGGCAGCCGGGAGTCGCGCCGAACCTCTCCCGCATGAACGAGAGCATCCGCACGAAGCTGTCGACGAACCGGTCGATGCGCTCCAGCGGCGCTACGTCCGCGACGAAGGCCTCCTCCAGTACGGCGTGCAGCATCTCCCAGTTGCGGTCCAGCACGGCTACGCCGAGCGCCTCCTTGGATGGGAAGAAGTGGTAGAGACTCCCCTTGTGGACACCTGCCGCCTTGCAGATCTCCTCGGTGCTCACCTCGGCCAGCGAGGCGCCGTGAACCAGGTCGCGCGCCACCGCGACGATGCGCTCCCGAGTGTCCCGAGCCACGACTCACTCCTCAGACTTGACTGCTCGGTCTAATTTAAGTCGCTGTTGACCGCTCGGTCAAGTCTGGCGGCGCCGTCCCGGCCGCCGGTCACACCTCGTGTACCTCGAGCACCCGGGTCTGCGGGGCGGCCTCGCCGAGCGCCACCCGCAGCGCGATCCGCTCCGGATCGGCCAGGTACGACTCGTACCCGGCCCGGGTGTCGAACCGGATGACGTGCACCTCGGTACCCCCGTCGCCGGTGCGCAGCCGGCGTTCCAGCCGTCCGCCGTGGCGTGGCAGCAGCGCCAGCACGGTGTCCTCGTACCGTTGCCCGGCCTCGACCGCGCCGTCGGGAAGCTCCACCAGAGCGACCAGGCGCACTGCGGCGGCCGGGTCGTTCACCAGCGACTTCCAGAACTGGTGGTCGACGTGACCACCGGGGATGCCCTCCCGACGACCGGTGTCGAGGTAGCCGTGCCGGCGGTAGAAGCCCGGAGCCTGGAACGAGAACGAGGCGACCGAGATCTCGGCGCAGCCCCGCCGTCGGGCCTCCTGCTCGGCCGCCGCCAGCAGCCGACCGCCCCAGCCTTCGCCACGGCGATCCGCGCGGACCCAGACCATGTTGATCCCGGCGCAGCCGCCCCAGCTCCACCCGGTGAGCCCGGCCATCAGCTCGCCGCCCGCGTCGGTGACCCGGACGGACAGCGCCGCCTCGTCGGTGGCGCCGGTGGCCCGCTGGTTGAAACTGGTCAGCTCCGCGTCCAACCGGGCGGCCAGTTCCTCGTCCTTGCCCAGCACGTGCAGGTTGACGCCCTCCGCGACGGTCATGGCGCGGAGTATCGCAATGTTTCCCGACCGGGGCGACCCGGTTGCCCGGCCCGACGCGACCTCAGGCCGGGCGGCCCGGCCCGTCCGGGATGCCCACCGCGGCGGCGCTGGCCGCCCAGAGTCGCGCCGCGAGCCGCGCGTCGGCCGCCTTGGGCCACGGGCGGCGTGGCCGGCAGTCGAAGTAGTAACCACCGTTCGTCAACCGGGAGCCGTCCTGGTTGGCGAGCCAGACCAACGTCTGGGCGCCCTTGGCCGGGCTGCGGAACGGCAGCAGACGCATGCCCAGGGCGACCACCCGACTCTCGTTGCCGAACCGGGTCCGCACCACCCCCGGATGGAAGCAGTACGAGTCGACCTGCGGCCACCTGCGGGCCGCCTCCGCGGTGAACAGGATGTTCGCCTGCTTGCTGGTGCCGTACGCGGACATCGGGCGGTAACGGCGCAGCGGGGCGTTGAGATCGTCCGGATCGAGCGTGCCGCTGCGGTGCGCGCCGGAGGCGGTCACCACCATGCGGCGTACCCGGTCGGCCAGCAGGTTGCTGAGCAGGAAGGGCGCCAGGTGGTTGGCCTGGACGGACAGTTCGAAACCGTCGACGGTGGTGACCGGCTGGAGCACGATCGCGCCGGCGTTGTTGGCCAGCACGTCGATCCGGTCGTACCCGGCGCGCAGCCGCTCGGCCAACTGCCGGACGTCGTCGAGGGCGGCGAAATCGGCCCGGAACACCTCGGGCCGCTCCCCGGACGCCTCGCGGACCTCGTCGGCGGCGGCTCGCAGTCGGGCCGGATCCCGGCCGACCAGGACCACCCGGTCGCCCCGGCAGGCCAGCTTGATGGCGGCAGCCAGTCCGATGCCGGAGCTGGCCCCGGTTATCACGACCAGTCGGCGGTCAGTGACATCTTCCACAGGTCCATTCACCGCGGTCACGGCACGAGGTTACCGTGGCGTCACAAGCACCTCAGAGATCGTTGAGTCAGGGGCGGCGCTGTGGCCGTGCCTCGGAAGGAGCGCCGTCGATGGCGGTTGTCGGGCGTCCCCGCCGGTCCTGTCTGGCCGTGCCCGGATCGAGCGTCAAGATGCTCGGCAAGGCCCAGGGCCTGCCCGCCGACCAGGTCTTCCTCGACCTGGAGGACGCGGTCGCCCCACTGGCCAAGCCGGACGCCCGCAAGAACATCGTGGCCGCGCTGAACGAGGGTGACTGGGCCGGCAAGACCCGGGTCGTCCGGGTCAACGACCTCACCACCCCGTGGACCTACCGGGACGTCATCGACGTGGTGGAGGGCGCGGGGGCGAACCTCGACTGCGTGATGCTGCCGAAGGTGCAGGACGCGGCGCAGGTGCAGTGGCTGGACCTGACCCTCACCCAACTGGAGAAGACCCTCGGCCTGGAGGTGGGCCGGATCGGCATCGAGGCGCAGATCGAGAACGCCGCCGGCCTGGTCAACGTCGACGCCATCGCCGCCGCGTCGCCCCGCGTCGAGACGATCATCTTCGGTCCGGCCGACTTCATGGCCTCGATCAACATGAGGTCGCTGGTGGTCGGCGCCCTCATCCCCGACTACCCGGGCGACCCTTACCACTACATCCTGATGCGCATCCTGATGGCCGCCCGGATGCACGACAAGCAGGCCATCGACGGCCCGTTCCTGCAGATCCGGGACACCGACGGGTTCCGCGAGGTGGCCAAGCGGTCGGCGGCCCTCGGCTTCGACGGCAAGTGGGTACTGCATCCCGGGCAGATCGACGCCGCGAACGAGGTCTACTCGCCGGCCCAGGCCGACTACGACCACGCCGAACTGATCCTCGACGCCTACCAGCACTACACCTCGGAGGCCGGTGGCCGGCTGGGTGCGGTGATGCTCGGCGACGAGATGATCGACGAGGCGTCCCGCAAGATGGCGCTGGTGATCGCCGCCAAGGGTCGGGCCGCCGGCCTGACCCGCACCTCGACGTTCAACCCGCCGGCCGAGTAACCGCGGCGATCACCCGGTGCCCGCCCCGACCTCGGCCGGGGCGGGCGTACACCGGTCAGGTGGTGGAGGACGAGTTCGCGATGGCGAAGGCGATCGCGATGGCGTAACCGATGATCACCAGTGCGAGCAGGCCGGTGAGGATCCAACCGACGATGATGGCGGCCTTGGCCATCCCCTCGCCGCTCTCGCCGGTTTCCCGGATCTGGCGCATGGCCACGTGCCCCATGATGGCGCCGACCGGGGCGGTGATGCACGAGCCGATTCCGATCAGGGAGAGGACCAGGGCGACGATCGCCAGCGAGTTCGTCTTCTGCTGCGGATAGCCGTACCCGGGCTGGGGGTAGCCGTAGCCGGGCGGGGGCGGCGGCGGGTAACCGGCGGGCTGGGCCGGCGGGTAACCGGCCGGCGGATACGGCGCGGCGGCCGGGTCAGACTTCATCCCGGCGTACGGGTCGGCCGGCGGCTGATACGGATCGTATCCGGACGGCTGCGGTGGAACGGCCGGCTGCGAGCTGACCGGCAGCGTCGGGTCGGCGGGCGGGCTGGACGGCTGGCCGGTCGAGGCGGGGTCGGGCCAGCCGCCGGCCGGCGGGGGTTGCGTCATCGGGCTTCTCTTCCGTCGCGATGATGTGGCGCAGTCAGGGTAGTCATTGCCGCGCACCTCGCGACGCGCCCGGCAGCGGGTGCGCGTTGCCCGACAGTGGCGGGAAAGGGCAGGATCTCGGCATGGGGATTGACGCGCGCGCGGCGGACCGTTCCGGCAACAGACCGAGACGGGACGTCAGCCGGCCGGGCATGAGCCGGCGACCACGGTCCGCCGCGGCACCGGAGCCCGGCGACCAGGACGCACCGGCGCCACTGCCCGAGCCGGTGACCATGCGGTTGGACGGCAAGGTCGCGCTGGTGACGGGGGCGGGCAGCCCGGACGGCATCGGGTACGCCACCGCTCGCCGACTGTCCGACCTGGGCGCCCGGGTGGCGATCGTGTCGACCACCCGGCGCATCCACGAGCGGGCCGGCGAACTCGGGGTGACCGGTTTCGTCGCCGACCTCACCGACGAGTCGGAGGTGGGCGCGCTGGCCGACGCCGTGGCCGAGCAACTCGGCGACGTCGAGGTGCTGGTCAACAACGCGGGTCTGGCCAGCCGGGCCAGCCCGGAGGTGCTGCGCCCGGTGGCGCAGCTCAGCTACGACGAGTGGCGGGGCGAGATCGACCGGAACCTGACCACCGCCTTCCTGTGCAGCCGGGCCTTCATCGGCGGCATGGCCGAGCGCGGTTGGGGTCGGATCGTCAATCTGGCCGCCACCGCCGGTCCGGTCAACGCGCTGCCCACCGAGGCGGCGTACGCGGCGGCCAAGGCGGGCGTGGTGGGCCTGACCCGGGCGCTGGCCATGGAGATGATCGCCGACGGCGTGACGGTCAACGCGGTGGCTCCGGGCACCATCTACACTGCGGCCTCGACCATGGCCGAGATCAAGCAGGGTCTGGGTACGCCGGTGGGGCGGCCCGGCACGCCCGACGAGGTGGCCGCGGCGATCACCTTCCTCTGCTCGCCGGCCGCGTCGTACATCACCGGCCAGATGTTGGTGGTCGACGGCGGCAACAGCGTGCGCGAGGCCCAGTTCCGCTGAACGGGCTCAGGTGCTGGTGCCGTCGGAGCCGGCCCAGATCGCCAGGGCCAGCCAGCCGCAGCAGGCCAGCAGGAAGAGGCCGGTGAAGATGTAGCTGAGGATCAGGCCCCACGTCGCGAGCTGCTCGCCGTCCTCGCCGCTGGTGCGCAGTTGCCGCTTGGCCAGGTGACCGAGGGCGATGCCGGCGGGCGCGAAGACGAAGGCGAAGACCAGCGAGAGGATGGCCAGCACGTTGGTGCCGCGTCCGCCGCCCGGGCCGGCCGGTGGTCCGTACTGCCCGTAGGGCACCTGTGGGGCGTACGGGGGTTGCTGAGCCCACTGCTGGCCGTGCGGCTGCTGGCCCGGATGCTCGTACGACGGCTGCCCGTACGCCGGCTGTTCGCCCTGCTGTCCGTACGGTTGGCCGTACTGCGGCTGCTGCCCGCCCGGTGGTGGCTCGTAGGGCGACGGTGGCTGGTCCGGCTCCGGTGGTTGGCCCACGCTCTCCTCCTACGGTCCCAACGTCCCTGGTGGGCGGGCCCCTCACTGCGGAACGCTACCCGCAGCGGTGAACCTTTTCACAGTGGTTGGGGGCACTGGTCGCCTTGGCCCCCCGGGTCGGGCGACCGATACTGATCGAGCGTTTAGTTACCAGTGAGTAGGCGCTGAGTTTCCGGAGGCTGAGATGGCTCGACTCGCCCAGACGCCCGGCCTGACCGACGAGCAGCGGGCGATCCTGCAGACCGTCCGGGAGTTCGCGGACAAGGAGATCATTCCGCACGCGCAGCGCCTGGAGCACGCCGACGAGTACCCGGCCGACATCCTCGACGGGATGAAGGAGATGGGCCTGTTCGGGCTCACCATCGCCGAGGAGCACGGCGGTCTCGGTGAGTCCCTGCTGACCTACGCCCTGGTGGTGGAGGAACTCTCCCGGGGCTGGATGTCGATCTCCGGCATCGTGAACACGCACTTCATCGTGGCGTACCTGATCTCTCAGCACGGCTCCGCCGAACAGCGGGCCCGGCTGCTGCCGAGGATGGCCACCGGCGAGATCCGCGGCGCCTTCTCGATGTCGGAACCGGAGTGCGGCTCCGACGTCTCGGCGATCAAGTCGAAGGCCGTCCGCGACGGTGACCGCTTCGTCATCAACGGCCAGAAGATGTGGCTGACCAACGGCGCGTACTCGTCGGTGGTGGCCACCCTGGTCCGCACCGAGACCGGCGCCGACTCGGTCTACGGCAACATGAGCACCTTCCTGCTGGAGAAGGAACCCGGCTTCGGTGAGACCGCCCCGGGCCTGACCATCCCCGGCAAGATCGACAAGATGGGCTACAAGGGCGTCGAGACCACCGAGATGGTGCTCGACGGCGTCACCGTTCCCGACAGCGCCGTCCTCGGCGGGGCCGACCAGGTGGGTCGGGGTTTCTACCAGATGATGGACGGCATCGAGGTCGGTCGGGTCAACGTCGCCGCCCGCGCCTGCGGCATCTCCATCCGGGCCTTCGAGCTGGCCGTCGCGTACGCCCAGCAGCGCCGGACCTTCGGCCAGCCGCTGGCGAAGCACCAGGCCATCGCCTTCAAGCTGGCCGAGATGGGCACGAAGATCGAGGCGGCGCACGCGCTGATGGTCAACGCGGCCCGGCTCAAGGACGCCGGCCAGCGCAACGACGTCGAGGCGGGGATGGCGAAGCTGCTGGCCTCGGAGTACTGCGCCGAGGTCGTCCAGGAGGCGTTCCGCATCCACGGTGGCTACGGCTACTCCAAGGAGTACGAGATCGAGCGGCTGATGCGGGAGGCGCCGTTCCTGCTGATCGGCGAGGGCACTTCGGAGATCCAGAAGACCATCATCTCCCGCGGCCTGCTCCGCGACTACAAGCTCTGAGCGGTCAGCTCCGGCGGGTCAGCCCGGCGGCGGCCCGCTCCACGATCAGGCAGCGGTCCTCGACGTAGTCGATGCCGGCCTCCTCGGCGATCCGCCGAGCCTGCGGCGACACGATGCCGAGCTGCAACCACACCGCCGGGGCGCCGATCGTCACCGCCTGCCGCACCACGTCCACGGCGTCGTCGGCCGGTCGGAACACGTCGACCAGGTCGACCGGGTGGGGGATGTCGGCCAGGGACCGGTACACCGGCTCGCCGAACAGTTCGTCGGCGGTCGGGTTGACCGGGATGATGCGCCAGCCGTGCCGCTGCATCTCCAGCGGTACGCGGTGGGCGGCCTTGAACGGATCGCGGGACGCGCCCACGACGGCGATCACCTGGGCGTCGGCGAGGATCTGCTGGGCGGTACGCACCCGCCGACTGTAGCCGCGTCGCATTCGGCGCGCGCTCACAGCAGGGTCAGCTGCTCAGGTGCCGGTGCCGGCTGCGGCGCGTCACGGTGCTCGCCGGCCCTGGGACGGGTCAGTCCGTGCCGGCGGGCGGCGATGCGGACCCGGGCGGTCAGCTCCCGCTGATAGGACTGCGGCGCGTACGCGCCCGCGCCGAACAGCTCCCGGTAGCGCGGCACCAGCCGGGGGTGCTCCCGCCCGAGCCAGCGCGCGTACCACTCGCGGGCGCCGGGGCGCAGGTGCAGTGGTAGCGGCGTAACGCTGGCGGCACCGGCGTTGGCGATCGCCGCCACGGTGGCCTCGATCGATTCGTCCGAGTCGGAGAGGCCGGGCAGGATCGGCGCCATCAGCACGCCCACCTCGAAGCCGGCGTCGGCGAACCGGCGTACCGCGTCGAGCCGGCGGCGCGGGCTCGGCGTGCCGGGCTCGACCGAGCGCCACAGCCGCTCGTCGAGGAAGCCGACCGAGAAGGCGACGGACACCCGGGTGACCTCGGCCGCCTGTCGCAGCAGCGGCAGATCACGCTGGATCAGCGTGCCCTTGGTCAGGATCGAGAACGGGTTGGCGAAGTCGCGCAGCGCCTCGATGATCGGCGGCATGAGCCGGTAACGCCCCTCAGCCCGCTGGTAGCAGTCGACGTTCGTGCCCATCGCCACGTGCGCCCCGCGCCAGCGCGGCGCGGCCAGTTCGCGACGCAGCAACTCGCCCGCGTTGACCTTGACGACCACTCGGCTGTCGAAGTCCGCCCCCGCGTCGAAGTCAAGGTACGTGTGGGTATTTCGGGCAAAGCAGTAAAAACATGCATGACTGCAGCCCCGGTACGGGTTGACGGTCCACTCGAACGGGACGCGGGAGGTGCCCGGGACCTTGTTGAGGATCGACTTGGCGCGCACCTCGTAGAAGGTCATCCCGGCGAAGTCGGGAGTGTCGAAGGTGCGGACGACCGCATCGGGCAGCGCCAGCGGCAGGGGTGGCGTCGCTGGCGCTGCCCGTCCGGGACTTTCCTCGACCGGGGGAGCGGTCAGGTTCTCCCAGCGCATGGCCAGTATTCGAACACATGTCCTAGTAGTGTGCAAGTGACTCGCCGGACACCCGGGTGTGGGTGGGCCGACGCTGGGGGGAGGATGAAGGCATGTCGACCTTCGTCTACGACGGGGACTGCGCCTTCTGCACCCGCTGCGCGGAGTTCATCGAGCGCCGGATTCCCACCGACGCCCGCGTGGTGCCCTGGCAGTTCGCCGATCTCGACCGGCTCGGCCTGACCGAGGCGCAGTGCGAGGAGGCGGTGCAGTGGGTCGGCTCGGACGGCAGCCGGGCCGCCGGCCCGGACGCCATCGCGGCGCTGCTGGCCAGCAGCGGCCGTGGGTGGCGGCTCGCCGGGGCCGGGCTACGGATCCCACCGGTACGCGCCGTCGCCTGGCCCGTGTACCGCTGGGTGGCCCGCAACCGGCACCGGATGCCCGGCGGTACGGCCGCCTGCTCGCTGCCCCAGGAGACCCGGGACCGCCTCTACGGCCCCTCCGGCGGCTGACACCTCGCCAGGACGGACCGCCCGCCTGTTCCGTGCGTTACCGCTCGCGCGCCGAGCACGGATCGTGGGCCGGTCAGGGCGCTGTCGGGTCCGGCACCGGCTCGCGGCCACCGTGTCGTGTCTTCGCGGGCGTGGCGGTGTCGGCCAGTGGATCCGAGTCGAGCCCGCGCTGATCGGACGGTGACCTGCGGGCGAGGAGCCGTCGCACTGCGACGAGCGGGCGTACCTTCTCCAGCGGCAGGAAGCTGGTCATGGCGACCAGGTGCGGGGCGAACGAGATGGTGATGGTCGCGATCGTCACCAGGTGGAACGAGTAGAAGAAGCCGACCATGGCCAGCCGCCAGCGCTCGGGCAGCACGAAGACCAGCGGGCTGAGCAGTTCGAAGGCGAGAATGCCGAACTGGGCGACGAGCAGCAGGTGGGGCACCTGCGCGATCAGATCCGCCAGGTCGGTGCCGCGTCGGATGATCGCCTTCGCGAGCACCGAGCCGGTGGCCCAGTCCAGGCCGCCGAAACGGAACTTGGCCCAGGCGGCCAGGAAGTAGGTGCAGATCACCGAGATCTGGGTGACCCGCAGCGCCCAACCGCCGGCCTCCGTCCTGGTCGGGTCGCCGTGCCGGGCGCGGCCGGCGGTGGGCAGCACGGCCAGAGCGACGAGCAGGGCGAACCGGTCGTGGTCCACCTTGCCGTAGCTCATCGCGATGATCATCCACTCCAGGTAGAGCGCGAAGACCGTCCAGCCGAGCAGCCGGTGAGCGCGTCCGGTCGCGGCGAGCAGGGCCAGCAGCAGCAGGGCCCAGAAGATCACGCTCACCAGCGTCGCGGTGGGGGTGGGTAGCGGCAGTACGCGCCCGACGAACAGCGGTTGGTAGAGGTTGCCGGGTACGTCGACGCGGTCGCGTACCCAGGGGGTGAAGACGACCAGGTCGGCGGCGACGAACAGGTAGACGAGCGTGCGGAACGCGGCGACGCGACCGCGCGGCACCGCCTCGGTGAGCCAGCGGCTCATGGGGTGACCTGCCAGCGGACGACGGTCTCGTCGAGCCACCGGCCGGTGGGTCGGCGGTCGGTGACGTCGTGCCACCGGATCACGATCCGGACCTCGGCCAGTCCCGGTGCGTCGGGGTGGCGTCGGCCGTACGCCTCGGCGACCTCGCGCAACCGGCTGGGGTCGGCGACGTACCGACTCTGCTGGCCCTCGATCTCGGCCCGGCGGATGCCCGTCGCCGCCTCGCCCAGGTCGACGAGGTCGCCGTTGCGGTCGACCCCTTCCACCCGGGTGTCCGGTGCGTCCGCGTCGGCCGGATCGGAGGTGGAGTACATCCGGAAGGGGCCGAACGGGAAGTGGTCGTCGGCGCCCCAGGCCGTGCCGGCGAGCAGGACGGCGAGGCCGAGTGCCGTCACCGCCACCCGGACCGTACGGCCGCGGCTCGTCAACGCATCCATCGGATGCCGAAGATACGGCACCGGCGTGCGTTGCAGTGGCCTGATCGGCGGGCCGTGTCCCAGCTGTGACGGGTCCGGCGAGCGGACAGGTGGCGCAGACGCCGCTGGCCGGGCCCGATCGGGGCCCGGCCCGCGTGCCGAGATGAGATCAGTGCTTGTGCTCGGCCAGCTTCTTGCGCACGTCGTCCATGTCGAGCGCCTGAACCTGCTCGATGAGGTTCTCCAGAGCCGACTCCGGTAGCGCGCCCGGCTGGGCGAAGACGATCACGCCGTCGCGGATCGCCATGATGGTCGGGATGGACCGGATGTCGAACTTGGCGGCGAGTTCCTGCTGCGCCTCCGTGTCCACCTTGCCGAAGGTGATGTCCGCGTGCTTGTCCGACGATCGCTCGTAGACCGGAGCGAACCGCTTGCAGGGACCGCACCAGTCGGCCCAGAAGTCGACCAGCACGATGCCGTCGCCTTCGGTCACCTGGTCGAAGTTGGCCGTGGTCAGCTCGACGGTTGCCATGTGAGTCTCTCCGATCACGCGGAACAGCTACGTCTGGTGGAACTCGGGCGTCCCCCTTCGCATTCCCGTCGTGGTGCCACCGTAACCCTGGTCGCAGTCCGGATGGGGTGTTTGTCCGCATCGATCGCCGTCGGTCTCCGGGGGCGTCCGCAGATCGCACATGCATGTCGCATTTGCGTGACCGCCCGTAATGGGAGCGTTTCCAGTGAGATCAACGCTCTGACCGGGTACGAAGCGGTAACTTTGGCGCTGACTAGCAGCGATTCGACCTGCAGAGATCGCTTTTTGGCCGATGATATGTCACTCAGAGTAATGTAACAAAAAGATAAATGTGACCTCGGTCTCTGTGCGACAGGACGGGCGTACGGCAGAATCTTGAAGCATCAGAGCGTGGGCGGCGGGTGCCGGGGAGGGCCCCGCCGCTCATTGCGTCCGGCCTCGGTCCAGCCGCGCCGGCCCCACCCGCTCCGGTGCCTATCGGTCTCGGCCGGTGTGACATTCCGCCGCCCGTCGCGCCCCCGGCTTCGCCTTAACCCTCGATAAGGCATGCTGTGCCGAACTCCGCCGCCTCCGTCGAGGGAGACCAGGATGCAGTTCGGCCGCTACTACGAGGAGTTCGAGGTCGGCGCGGTCTACCGGCACTGGCCGGGCAAGACGGTCACCGAGTACGACGACCACCTGTTCTGCCTGCTCACCATGAACCATCATCCGCTGCACCTGGACGCGCACTACGCCGAGACCGCGAGTCAGTTCGGGCGCAACGTCGTGGTCGGCAACTACATCTACTCGCTCCTGCTCGGCATGTCGGTGCCGGACGTCAGTGGCAAGGCCATCGCGAACCTGGAGATCGAGTCGTTGCGGCACGTCGCACCCACCTTCCACGGCGACACGATCTACGGCGAGACCACCGTGCTGGACAAGCGGGAGTCCGCCTCCAAACCGGATCGTGGCGTGGTGGCGGTGGAGACGCGCGGCTACAACCAGGACGGCACGCTGGTCTGCGTCTTCCGGCGCAAGGTGATGGTCCCCAAACGGGAGTACGCGGCGGCGGCCGTTCCCGACGGCGTCGACCCCGAGCGGCCCAGCTTCCCCGAACCGCGCTGACCCGGGTGGTGACGTCCCGAGCCTGGACCCGTCGCGGCCGGTCGATCGCGGCCGGCGGGGAGGCGGTGGCACGCCGCGGCGGGTTCCCGCCGTAGGGGTTCGGTCCCCGTCCCGGGCGAATATGCTGGCGCCGGAGGTCCCGCCATGAGCGAGCGAATCACCACCGCCACCGCCTATTCCGCCACCGAGTGGGACCTGCTCACCGGTCTGCCCGGGCGGGTGATCGTGGCCGCCGCCCAACCCGGCCCGGGGCGTCCGCCCTGGAGCGTGGCGGCGGGTCTGGCCGGACTGGACGCGGTGGCGGCCGGACGAGCCTTCGACAGCGATCTGGTCCGGGCGGTGGTGGCCGCGATCTACGCCCGGCACGACGGGCCGTCCCGGCCGGCGGCGCCGCTCACCGATCTGGTGGACGTGCTCGCCGCCTGCCGGGCCGTCGTGCGGGTACTGGCTCGGCATGCCGATCCCGCCGACTCGGCCGCCTACCGGCAGTGGGTGCAGTCGGTGGCCGCCCGCGTCTGTCGTACCGCGTCCTCCGCCGTGCCCGGCGGTGTGCTGGCACCCGCCGACCGTCGGTTCCTCGACCGGCTCGGCGGCGCCCTCGCCCTGCGCTGACCGGTGCCCATGCCCGCGCTGACCGGTGCGCTGACCGGCCGCCCGACGGTGACAGCGGTCCGCCGCCGGCGGTGTGCGGGCGGTCCGCGTGGCTCCCGGTGCTCCGCGTGACTTCCGGTGCTCCGGGCGGTGGGAGGTGCTCCGGGCGGCGGGGCGTAACCTGCGTGACCGTGACCGGTGAGCAGCTCGACGTCGGCGTGGGGCCCTGGCCCGGCGACCCGCCGGAGGACCCCCGCTACGACCCGGAGCTGCTCGCCGCGGGGGATCGGCGCAACGTGGTCGACCGCTATCGCTACTGGCGACGTGAGGCCGTCGTCGCCGACCTGGACCGGCGGCGGCACGACTTCCACGTGGCGATCGAGAACTGGCAGCACGACCTCAACATCGGCACGGTGGTCCGCAACGCCAACGCGTTCCTCGCGGCCGAGGTGCACATCGTGGGCCGACGGCGCTGGAACCGCCGCGGCGCGATGGTCACCGATCGCTACCAGCACGTACGCCACCACGAGACGATCGACCAGTTGATCGTCTGGGCGGCGGAGCACGAGCTGCCGCTGGTCGGCATCGACAACCTGCCCGGCTGTCGGCCACTGGAGACCAGCACGCTGCCCCGGTGGTGCGTCCTGTTGTTCGGTCAGGAGGGTCCGGGGCTCTCCGAGGCCGCCCGTTCCGCATGCGACCAGGTCTTCTCGATCGCCCAGTACGGCTCGACCCGCTCGATCAACGCCGGGGTGGCGAGCGGCATCGCCATGCACGCCTGGATCCGCGCCCACGCCGGCCCACCTCCGACCTGACCCCACCCTCCACCGCTGTTGACCATGAAGTTGTTGTCGCGACACGCCGAGGAGCGAGATGACAACTTCATGATCGCGAAGGTGGGGGACGGGGGTGGGGGACGGGGGTGGGGAGCGGGGGAGGGGGTTGACGGGGGGCGGTTGGGGGGTGACGGTGGAGTGGTGACGGTTGCGGTGAGTTGTCCCAGATGCGGGGGGTCGGTCCGGTCGCCGGATCTGATGCACCCGGAATCCCGCTGCCCCGACTGTGGGCCGATCGCGCCCCTGCACGTGCCCGAGCACATCGGCGCGGAGATCGTGGCCAGCGTGGTCGACCACATCCGGGCCGCCGCCGGGCCGCAGCAGCCGGCGGTTCCGCTGTGGTGTCCGTGGCCGCTGCCGCCGGGCTGGACCACGACCGGCGTGGCGTGGGCCGGCGACGATCGGCTCGGAGTGCGGGCCACGGTGGTCGCCTGCGCCGGGCCGGCACCGTTGGGTGGTGGCCCGGCGGACCTGGTCTTCGTGGCGGAGGAGCCCGGCGTGGGGCTGGGCGCGCGGTACGCCGGAGTGCCCGGGCCCGACGCCGGACCGGAACTGGTCGAGGCGCTGACCGACCCCGGCCCGGGGCATCCCGGCCATGTCGGACGCGCCGGGATCAGGGTGGCCGGTCACCCGACTCCACTGTGGCTGGTGAACTCGCTGCCGGATCGAAGCGCGTACGCCGGCGAGGCTCGGGGAATGTGGCTCTATGCGATAGCCTGGCCGGCGAGTGCGGGGCATCTGCTCGCGGAGGACGTGCTGCTGCACGACCTGGTCGAGTGGACGCCGTCCGAGCTCGTGTACGGCGCTCCATCTCCGTACCTGCACGGGAAGGCTTGACAAGTCTCCCGGAATGTCGGAGAACGGACGCAGATATTCACGGTAAGACACCACGCTGATACTCTGGGTGCCGCTGCGGTAATGGGACCCGGCGCCGCGCGAGAGGATGGCCCGCCATGGTCAAGAAGGTCCTCACCTGGGCCGGAATCGCATTCTTGATCTTCTTCGTCGCCTACCGGCCAAATTCCGCCGCGGACGTGTTCAAGTCGCTGGGCGGCGGCATCATGGACATCGCCCAGGGCTTCGGCGACTTCTTCACCTCACTGGTCGCCTAGCCTCCGATGGGAAGCCCCTCCGGCCCGCCCTTCGATCCCGACGATCCCGACCGGGCCCGCCGGGAACGCGACACAGAGCCGATCCCTCGAATCGATCCCGACGACGGGCCGGGCTACGGCGCCGGCCCTCGCCTCTCCGACGGTCCGTCCTTCTCCGACGACGTCGGCTACGGCGACGGCCCGGGGTACGCCGGCGAAGGCCGGTCGGGGCGGGCCTGGGTGCGCGATCCGGAGGCCGGTTACCTCCACCCGGAGATCTCCGAGGAGGAGCTGGCCGGCCTACGCGCCGACGCCAGCGGTGGCACCCCGCGTCGGGTGCTGCCGCTGGAGGACGAGCCCAGCTCGTTGGTGGCCCGATACCTGTTTCCGACCGAGCGGTACCGGGGCGAGTGGAAGCGGCACTGGGTCCACCTCGCCACCCCGATCATCGTCGGCGTCGCCGCGACCTTCGTGCTCGGCTATCTCTCCGGCTTCCTCGCCGGTCAGGACGTCGGCGCGCTCACCACGATCGCGGTGCTGCTCTGGTTCGCGGTGATGGGCTGGGTGGCGTGGCGGGTCGCCGACTGGTGGTATGACCGCTTCATCCTGACCAACAAGCGGGTCATGGTGGTCAACGGGATCATCACCCGGCGGGTGGCGATGATGCCCCTGGTCCGGGTGACCGACATGAAGTACGAGCAGACGCCGGCGGGCCGGGCGCTCAACTACGGCACCTTCGTGCTGGAGTCCGCCGGCCAGGAGCAGGCGCTGCGCGAGGTCAAGAACCTGCCCAACCCCAACGAACTCTATCTGCGCGTCGTCGAGGAGATGTACGAGCCGCAGGCGGTCGAGGCCCGGCTGGGCAAGGAGCAGGACGAGGCGAAGGCCGACGACGGCGCCTGAAACTTCTTGTCCGAACATCGGAGATATTGCGCACCTTTCGTCCTCGACCCGCTGGTCCCGCTGTGGCAGGCTGCGGCAGGATCAGGCACGGAGGTGGTGTGTGGCCAGCAGCAACCCGCTGGAGGAGGAGTTCCGCGATTTCGTCGCGGCCCGCTCCGGTGCTCTGCTGCGGACCGCGTACCTGCTCACCGGCGACTGGGGCACGGCCGAGGATCTTCTCCAGACCGCGCTGACCAAGACGTACCTGGCGTGGAAGCGGCTGGGTGGGATCGAGGCGATCGAGCCCTACACCCGGCGTGTCATGGTCAACACCTCGACGAGTTGGTGGCGGCGTCGCTGGCACGGTGAGCGTCCGACCGAGGTACTGCCCGAGCATGCCGCGGCGGACGAGCTCGAACGCCAGCTGGACCGGGACGTGCTCTGGCGGCATCTGAGGGCCCTGCCCGCCCGGCAGCGCGCGGTGCTGGTGCTGCGCTTCTACGAGGACATGTCGGAGGCACAGACCGCCGCGATGCTCGAGATCTCGCCGGGCACCGTGAAGAGCCAGACCTCCCGGGCACTGGCCACGTTGCGCCGACGAATCGGCGCGGAGGAACCCTTCGGCCTGCGTGCCGGCAGGCCGGAGCCGACCGGTCAGCCGGCTGACCGGACCGGGCCCGGAAGTCCGCAACCGGAGGACGCTGGGCGCCCCGTGCGGGCCGCCCAGCGCCGGCCCGCCGGCGGGGTGGTACCGGCCCGTGGCGCCGGTACCGGTGCGACGGCCTCGCCCGACCGGATCTCCTCGCGCGGCACACCCGCCGCTGCGGGGGCCGACGGACGTGACGTCCCGCCGACGGCGCCCGGACCGGCGGCAGCTCAGCCCGGACCGGCGGCAGCGCAGCCCGACGCGCTGGTCGGAGAGCGGCGGTGATGCGGAAACCGGCAGCTCATGACAACCAGAGCCGGTTCCCGGATCGTCAATTGGACGTGTCGTCCGACGAGTTGGAAGGTGCCCTCCGGGAGATGCTGTCCCGGCGGGCGGCCGTGACGCGCGCGGTCGCCGCCGACCCGGCCGGTGCGGCGATCCGCCGGGCCGACCGGATCCAACGTCGCCGCACCCTGGCCGGGATGAGCGTGGCCGTGCTGGTGGTCGTGGCGGTCAGCGCGGGCAGCCTGCACCTGCGCGACAACCGGCCGCCGGCGGGCGGGACGGTGGTGATCGGCGACCCGGACCAGCGGCCGCTCGTCGAGCGCGTCACCGCACCACCCGGGCCGGACACCGCGGCCCCGATCGCCGAGGTCGACCTGCTGATCGACGGTTCGATCGCCACCGCGCAGGGTCGACGGGTGCCGCTGCTCGGCATCGGCGAGGTGGAACGGGTACACCGGCTCACCGACGGCCGTGGCTGGTTGGCGGTCGGGGCACCGACCCTGGCCGGGCGGTTCCTCTGGGCGGTGGCCGCGGATGGCACCGCGCAGGTGCTGCTGGCCGGTGCTGACGAGATCGTCCTGGACGCGGACGGCCGGCAGGTCGCCTGGAAGCAGGGCACGGTGCTGGCCGGCGCCGGGATCGTCAACGGTGAACTCGCCAGCACCGTACGGGCCGAGGCACCGGCCGAGGCGGTGCCGCTGCGGTTCGTCAACGGGGCGGTGCTGGTCAGGTTGGCGCCCGATCGCCCCGGGCACGTGCTGTGGACCCTGCAACCTGGTCAGCTGGAACTGGGCGGGGACCGAGCCAGCACCCACATCTTCGGCGCGCTGTCCGACGGACGCCTGGTCGGCGGGACCACTCCGGGCGTCGGGCTGCCCACCTGCCTGACCCTGCTCGACCCGGCCCGGGATCTGGCACCCAGCCAGCCGGACTGTGGGCCGGAGACGGCCGGTGACGGCCGAGGTGCGGTGTCGCCCGACGGACGCTGGCTGCTGGTCAACGGGCGGTCGGCGGGGGTGGACTCGGCGCTGCTGGTGGACCTGGCCATGTTCGACCTGCCCACCGCCGTACGGCCGGCGGGACCGCCGATGACCGGCACCGTGGTCTGGCGCAACCCCGACACGGCCTACTACGCCGACGCCGCCGGTGGCCTGGTGCGGGTGGCCGTCGACCGGGTCGTCGCGGGCCGTCCCGCCGCACCGACCGCCCTGCCCGGCCTGCCCGCCGGTGAGCTACCGGTGGTGGTGAGCGGTGGCTGACCGGGCGACCGGTGACCGCGGGCGATGACCTCCCGGATCGATCTGCACACGCACTCCACGGCCAGTGACGGCACTCTCCGCCCGGCCGAGCTGATGCGCGCCGCCGCGACGGCCGGACTGGACGTGGTGGCGATCACGGACCACGACACCACCGACGGCTGGGAACCGGCACTGCGTGCCCTGCCGACCGGGCTGCGGCTGGTCCGTGGCGCGGAGCTTTCCTGCCGGTGGGACGGTGAACAGCCTCCGGTGCCGCTGCATCTGCTGGCGTACCTCTTCGACCCGACGGATCCGGACCTGGTGGCCGAGCTGACCAGGGTGCGGGCGGCGCGGTTGGCCCGGGGCGAACGCACCGTGGACCTGCTGCGTGCCGACGGCGTCGACGTGCACTGGCCGGAGATCCTGGCTCTGGCCGGCGGCGGGACGGTGGGCCGGCCGCACATCGCTCAGGCGCTCATCCGGGCCGGGCTCGTTGCCACCACCACCGAGGCGTTCGGGCCGAACTGGCTTGGGCGGCGGTACCGGCTGCCCAAGGAGGACATCGACGTGTTCCGGGCCGTCCGGCTGATCCGGGCGGCCGGCGGCGTGCCGGTGTTCGCCCATCCCCGGGCCAGCCGGCGCGGCCGGATCGTGCCGGACGAGCTGATCGCCGAGCTGGCCGCGGCTGGACTGGTCGGCCTGGAGGCCGACCACGAGGACCATTCACCAAGCGAGCGGGCCCACGTACGCGGTCTCGCCGCCGAGCTGGGTCTGGTGGTGACCGGCTCCTCGGACTTTCACGGCAGTCACAAGACGGTTCGGCTCGGTGCCTTCACCACCGGTGTCGACGCGTACGAGCGGATCGTCGCGGCATCCTCCGGGGTGACCGAGGTCGCTTCGGGCTGACCTGGGTTTCGACGCCGACCGGCACGGCTACGGTGACCGGGTGGATCTCAAGCTCTTCGGCGAGGTCTTCGTGACCCTGCTGGTGATCGTCGACCCGCCCGGCATGATGCCGATCTTTCTGGCGTTGACCGGCCCGCTGTCCGCGCGGGAGCGCAACCGGGCCGCCTGGCAGGCGGTCGCGCTGGCGCTGGGCGTGATCGTGATCTTCGCGGTGGCAGGACAGACGCTGCTGGCCTACCTGCACGTCGACCTGCCCGCGTTGCAGGCGGCCGGTGGGTTGCTGCTGATCCTGGTCGCGCTGGAACTGCTGACCGGCAAGACCGACGACCCGACCAAGCAGGCCACCGCCAACATCGCCCTGGTGCCGCTGGGCACGCCGCTGCTGGCCGGGCCCGGCGCGATCGTGGCGACGATGCTCTTCGTCCAGCAGGGCGACGGACCCGCCGACTTCGCCGCGATCGCCGCCGCCATCGTCGCGGTGATGCTCACCGTCTGGATCGTGCTGCGGTTCTCCGGCGGCATCGTGAAGGTGCTACGCCCCGGCGGCATCGAGGTGCTCACCCGGATCGCCGGCCTGCTGCTGGCGGCGATCGCCGTACAGCTCATCGCGGACGCGATCGCGGCGTTCGTGGCGCAGTACAACGGTGCCGGCTGACCGGGTCGCCCGGTCTGTCGGGGGTGGATGGCAGGATCAGGTGGTGCGACGAGCCTCTCCAGCCGGACGACCCGCCGCCGGTGGCCGCCCGCCCCGGCCCCGCGACGCGCAGCCCGAGCAGCTCGGCTTCGAGGGCATGCCGGAGCGGCTGTTCGTCTGCACCCCGAGCCGCCTGGGTGCCTACGCCGACTGTCCGCGGCGTTACCGCTACTCCTACGTCGATCGCCCGGCGCCGCCGAAGGGCCCGCCCTGGGCGCACAACTCGCTCGGCGCCAGCGTGCACACCGCCCTGAAGAACTGGTACGCGCTGCCCACCGACCGACGCCGCCCGGAGGTGCTGCCGACCCTGCTCAAGAGCACCTGGGTGCGCGAGGGCTACCGCGACGACGAGCAGGAGCGCGAGTCCTACCGGCGGGCCCTCGGCTGGCTGGAGGCGTACGTCGCCGGGCTGGACCCGGCCGACGAGCCGGTCGGGGTGGAGCGGGTGGTGGCGGTGAAGACCGGGGTGCTGGCCTTCAACGGCCGTGCCGACCGGATCGACTCGCGGCCCGGCCCGCAGGGGCCCGAGTTGGTCATCGTCGACTACAAGACCGGTCGCTCCGGGTTGGACGGCGACGACGCGCGCGGTTCGCAGGCGCTGGCGCTGTACGCGTACGCGGCCGAGCGGGTGTTCCGCCGGCCGTGCCGTCGGGTCGAGTTGCACCATCTGCCGAGCGGCACCGTCGCCGCGCACGAGCACAGTGTCGAGTCGCTGGCCCGGCAGGTGAGCCGCGCGGAGGAGACCGCCCGCGACATCATGGCCGCCGAGCGGTCGGTCGCCGACGGCGCTGATCCGGACGACGTCTTTCCGACCGCCCCCGGGCCGCGCTGCGCCTGGTGCGACTACCGGCGCACCTGCCCCACCGGTTCGGCCCTGCCGGGCAAGGAGCCATGGGCCGCGGTGGAACGCTTCGCCGCGCCGACGACGGAGGACTGATCCGCGACCGACCTCGCGCCGTGCGTCAGGTGGTGGAGGAAGCAGCGGTCAGCCGCGCCGCGCGTTCCTTGGCGGCGCGCTGCACCGGGCCCTCCCGCCAGTCGCGGGGCAGGGCGGTGAGCGCGAGCCGCAGCGCGCGTACCGTCACGTCGGCCGACAGCGCGGTGGTCGGCAGGCCCAGTCCGCCGTACAGCCGTCGGGCCCACGGTGGCAGCAGGGCGAGCGCGGTGCCGGCGATGCCCAGGTACGCCCACCGGGGCGGGCCGAGGTTCAGCCCGATCCGGGCCGGCAGGCTGAGCTTCCAGGGCAGGGGTGGCGCGGTCAGGAACAGGGCGGTCTCGGCGGCCTCCCGGGTCATCCGCAGCTCTGGCCGGACCCGCCGGTAGTAGTCGGCCACCTCGGCGGCGGTGCCGGGCACGGTCTCGGGCGCCAGCCCGACGAGGGCGGCGGTCCGCCGCTGCTCGGTGTAGTAGCGGTCCACCTCGTCGGCGTCCAGCGGCACGCCGGCCCGCCGCGCGGTGTCGAGGAACGACTCCACCTCGGTGACGTGGACCCAGCGGAGCAGGTCCGGTTCGTCGATCCGGAACCGTTCGCCGGTGCCGGGGTCGACCGCGGTCATCCGGGCGTGCCGCCGACGCAGCCGCCGGCCGGCCCGCTCCGCCTCATCGGTGGTGCCGTAGACGGTGGTACCCACGTAGTCGGCGGTACGGATCAGACGCCCCCAGGCGTCCTGGCGGTAGTTGCTGTTCTGCGCCACCCCGGCCATGGCCCGTGGGTGCAGCGCCTGGAGGTAGAGCGAGCGCAGGCCGGCGACGAACAGGATCGGCTCCTGGTGCAGCTTCCAGGTGACCGAGGCGGGACCGAACAGGCCGACGTCGACGGTTTCCACCTGTCAAGGGTGCCACGCGAACCGAGGTGAACCCGTGCGGTCGGGTCTGCGTGTGGAGCAACAGGGCGTTGGGCGGATCAAGCACGGGCCCGTACGCTGACATCCACGATCACCCTCGGAGGTGCCGATGTTCGAGAAGGCGCTGGGCCTGCCCCTACACGTACTGGTCGTGCACGCCGTCGTCGTGTTCGTGCCGCTGCTGGTGCTGCTCGCCCTCGCGTACATCGTGCTGCCCCGGTTCCGCGCCCGACTGGACTGGGCGGTGGCGGTCCTGGCGGTGGTCGCGCCGATCACCGCGTGGGTCGCCACGGAGTCCGGTGAGGCGTTGCAGGCCCGGCAGATCGCGCGGGGCTTCTCGGGCGAGATCCTCGACAAGATCAACGAGCATGCGGCACACGGCGAGGTGCTGTTCCGCGTCACGCTGGGGCTCGGTCTGGCGGTCATCCTGCTGCTGGTCGCCACGAGCGGCCATGCCCGGGTGCCGAAGCTGCCCGGCTGGGTGCCGGCGGTGTTGTCAGTCGTGGTGCTGGGGCTGGGCGTCGCGGCCCTGGTCTACGTCTGGCTCAGCGGCCACTCGGGTGCCGAGATGGTCTGGGGCACCACGTACGAGTAGGCCGGCCACGGCCGCCGTGAGCGGGTACGCCCACCGCCGCGCCCGGGTGCCCGCTCAGAACAGCAGCCGGGTGCAGAGCAGACAGGTCAGCACCACCAGCACGGCTCCGGCGACCGCGCCGACGGCCCAGGTGACCCGCTGTGCCCGCTGCTCCTGCGCGTCCAGGCTGGCCATGTCCTGAGGCGGCAGCCGGCGGGGCGGTGCTGCCTGCAGGTGCACCGGGGGACGCCAACCGGGCGGTGGAGCGGTGGTGGGTGGCGGCCCGCTGTAGCCGCTCGCCCCACCGGAAGCGACATTCCCGGAGCTCGGGCCGGGGCCACCGCTCGGGCCGGGGCCACCGCTCGGGCCGGGGCCACCGCTCGGGCCCGGGGTGTCGTTCGGGGGCGGGGTCTCGTTCGGACCCGGGACGTCGTTCGGACCCGGGATGTCGCTCGGAAGCGGGGAGTGACTCCCGTCCAAAACAGGGACGGGTACCGACGGGTCTGGGCGGTGACTCGCATCGGCCGCCGCCGGAACGCGCTCCGCGGGAGGGCCGCCGGAGCGCCCGTCGCCAGAGTCGGGCCGGCGCCAGGCATCGTCCGGATCCGGACCGGATGGGGGCATCGTCACGCTGTCCGACGCTACCAACCACCTCGTCGCCGCTCCGCCAGGCCGCGCCTGTGGCGGTCGATACGAGCAACTTCGGGGATGGTGCTGCCTCCGTCGCGCGAGACCCAGCACGATCCCCGAAGTTGCTGCGTTGACTGCGTGGGGCAGAGGGTTAATGTTGTCGTTCGTGAGCGATTGGCGGGGTGAGGACGATCGCGCGGTCGAGTTGACCGACGACTTCGTGGTGCTGCCGGAGCAGACCGCGGACGACACCGACCACGGGTGGGGCGAGCGGGCCGGCGACAACGACGATCGGCTGCTCGCCGAGCGCCCGCCACACTGGGACTGAGCCCGGCAGGCGCCCGTCAGCGTGCCCGCCGACGCCCCTGCTGCGTCGGGCCCGCCCGCCAGCAGCCGTGCTGCCCGGCAGAGGTGCTCCTTGACGGGGTGCCCTTGCCGGCCGGCACCGCAGCTTGCCGGTCACCCCAGCTTGCCGGTCAGCGCTGCAGTCACTCGGTCAGCACCGCAGCCGGGGGCGTGCCGACGGTCAGGAGGGGCTGGCCGTGGCCGTCGCCTTGCTCGCTCCGCCGGAGGGTCCTCCCGATGGACCACCGGACGACCCGTTGCCGGAGCCCGACGAGCCGGACGCGGACGACGCGGAGCCGTTCGACGAGGAGCTCGCGGAGTCAGCGGATTTGGAGCCGGACGACGAGGACTCCGACTTGGCACCGGAACCGTTCGACGTGGTGTCCGAGCCGGAGGAGCGGGAGTCTGTGCGGTAGAAGCCCGAGCCCTTGAAGACGATGCCGACCGAGTTGAACAGCTTGCGCAGTCGTCCCTCGCACGCCGGGCAGTCGGTCAGCGGCTCGTCAGAGAAGGACTGCACCGCCTCGAGCTGGTGACCGCACGCGGTGCAGGCGTACTGGTACGTGGGCACGTTCCCCTCCGGATCTGGCACGGCCGAATTGGCACTCGACGTATTCGAGTGCCAATGGTGCGTCATCGCCCCCCGGTTCGTCCAGCGGAAGTGTGGGGCACGACACCCGCGAGCGTCAGCAGGCCGCCGGTCGGCGTGACCACCGCCCGTACCGGCAGGTCGTGTGGTTCGGCCGGCACCTCGGAAAGCAGTTCACCGTCGTACAGCGGCACCACCGTGAGGACGGTTGCCGGTACCCGCGCCAGGGCGCGGTCGTACGACCCGCCGCCGCGTCCCAGGCGGATCCCTCGTCGGTCCACGGCCAGGGCGGGCACCACCACCAGGTCGGCGGTGGCCACGGCGGTGACCCCCAGCCGGGGGCCGGTCGGCTCGCGGATGCCCCGCCCGGCGGCGACCATCGCCTGCGGCCCGTCCCAGACGGCCCAGTCCAGGTCGAGGTCGTCACGCAGCACCGGCAGCAACAGGTCCGCCCCGGCGGGCAGCGCCTCGGCGAGCACCGTCGGCAGCTCCGACCCGCCCGGCTCCCCACCGACCGGGGCGTACGCGGCTGTCCGGCCCGGTCGCAGCCGGCTGACCAGGGACGCCAGTTCGTCCTGAAGGCGTGTTGCGGCGGTGGCGCGCTCAGCGTCGGTGCGGGCGCGGCGGCGGGCGAGCAACTCGATCCGGGCGGCCCGCTTCGCGTCATGCGTCACTTCCGCTCCTTCCGCAAATTCCGGCACGCAACACTCCTCACGCAACGCTTGCCTACCCGTTGCTCTGTGTCAGCATCGCAGGCAACGGTCGCGCAACTTCCGGGGGGAAGGGGAAGCGTTGACGCTACGCGGGCGGTTGACCGCAGCCTTCCTGGCGGTGGCGTTCGGCCCGGTCCTGCTCGGTGCCGTCTTCGTCGCGTCCACCGTAGCGGCGGTCGACCGCAGTCGTGCGACCGAACGGCTGGCGGTGGCCGCCACGGCCGTACGTACCTCGGTCGACGCCCTCTGCCAGCAGCTACGCGCCGCAGCCGACGCGGTCGCCGTCACCGCTGACCACGCCGCGGCGGCCGCGCAGGTGGTCAGCCGGGGCCTGGCCACCGCGGTGCTCGTCACCGACGTGACCGGTCGGGTCGGCTACGCCACGCCGGATCCGCCCCCGGCACCCTGGCGGGACTGCACCGCGCAGGCCGCGCCCGGCGGAGGGGCGAACGCCCTGGTGGCGCGGGTGCAGCTACGCGACGCCGCCGGCACGTCGCTGGGTACGGTGGCCGCCGCCCAGCCGGTCGACCCGGCCTTCGTCGCGCGGCTCGCCGCGGTGACCGGGGTGGCGGTGACCCTGCTCGACGGGGCCGCGCCGGTGCAGGTGGCGCACACCACCGAGTCCGGCAACGGTCGGGACGCGGTGCTCGCCGCCGCGGCCTCGCTGCGCGACGAGCACGTCGCCGGCACCACCGACGGCCGGTACGTACGTCGCGCCGGCCCGACCGTCGGCCAGCCGCTGCCCCTGGTGCTCTCGGTACCCAGTGACCAGCCCCCCGGGCTGCATGCGGTGCTGGTCGCGGTGGTGCTGATGGCCGCCCTGCTGGGCGTGGCAGCCGCCTGGCGGCTGGCCCGGGTCACCACTCGGCCACTCGTGGAACTGGCCGGTGCGGCGGACCGGGTCGCCACCGGCGATCTCACCGCCCGGGTGCCGGTACGCAGCCGCGACGAGATCGGCCGGCTGGCCGTCGCCTTCAATCGGATGACCCGCGAGACGGGCGGCTACCTGGCGGCGCTGACCAGCAGCCGGGACCAGTTGCGCGGGCACCTCGCGGTGCTCGGTGACACCCTGGCCAGTACCCACGACCTGCCCCGGATCCTGCGGGTGATCCTGCACAGCGCGCTCGCCGCGACCGGGGCCCGCGCGGGGGCGGTACTCCTCACCGACCAGGGTGAGCACCTTGTCGCCCGGTGCAGCGAGGGGCTCGACGAGCGCGGTCCCGGCACCGCGCCACTGCGGGTGCCGCTGGGCAGCGGGGTGGTCGGCGCGGTCGCGGCGACCGGTCAGCCCCGTCGGGGTCGGGCCGAAGCGGCGAGCGTCGACCCGGACGAGCCGCGCTGCCGGACGTACATCGCGGTGCCGTTCGCCGCGCCCGACCCGACCGGCGGCGACGTCTCGGGCGTGGCCTCGGCGGCTGCCGCCCAGGGGCGGCCGTCGGAGGTGGTGTTGGGCGTGCTGGCGCTCTACGACCGCCTCGGTGGCGACGAGTTCGACGACGACGACCTGGCCACCCTGCGCACCTTCGCCCGGCACGCGGCGGTCGCCGTGGACAACGTGCGCGTACACGAGGAGGCGCAACGACTGTCGCTCACCGACCCGCTGACCGGGTTGTGGAACTACCGGTACCTGCGCGAGTCGCTGCGCCGGGAGGTGGAACGGGCCAGCCGGTTCGGCCGCATGGTCAGCGTCCTCGCCCTCGACCTGGACCGCTTCAAGCGGGTCAACGACACCTACGGGCACGCGGCCGGGGACACCGTGCTGGCCGAGTTCGCCCGGCGGGTACGCGGCGAGATCCGCGAGGTGGACCTGGCCTTCCG
Organism: Verrucosispora sp. WMMC514; assembly: GCF_027497295.1. Classification (NCBI taxonomy): domain Bacteria; kingdom Bacillati; phylum Actinomycetota; class Actinomycetes; order Micromonosporales; family Micromonosporaceae; genus Micromonospora; species Verrucosispora sp. WMMC514. The sequence goes on from NZ_CP114906.1 coordinate 3,383,789, forward strand.
GCGGGGTGGCGAGGAGTTCGTGGTGCTGCTACCGGAGACCGACGCCCGTGGCGCGGCAACCGTCGCCGAGCGGCTCGGCGCGGCCGTTCGCGACACCCCGGTGACCGTGGTGGGGCACGCCGGTGTCCGCGAGCTGATCCCGGTGACCGTCTCCGTCGGCATCGCCGTCTTTCCCGACCACGCCGACACCGGCCCGCAGGTGCTGGCGGCGGCGGACGAGGCGTTGTACGCCGCGAAGACGGCCAGCCGGGACACCTGGCGCCTGGCGCCGGCCCGGGAGCCGTCGCCGACCCGTGAGGTACCGGTGCCGGCGGTCGCCCGCAGCCCCGCCGACGGACTGCCCAGGGCCGGACCCGACGCGCCGATCACCACCGGCGACCCGTCGGCCGGGCCCTGACCTGCCGGCACCAGCATCGGCCCGCCGGGTGTCGACCTGCCGGCGTCGACCCCCGTCGGTCGGCCCGTCGCCCCGGTCCGGGCGGGCCGACCACCGGCGGTCCGCCGACCTGACCGGGACGCCACCGGTAACCGGCAGAACCGGTCCGGCGGGCGGCGCGTCTTCCGGTCCTCACCCGCCGAGTCAGGGCCGTGGCCGATAGTCTCGCGACATGTCGGAGCACTCAGCGAACCCCTCAGCGACCGCCGCCACCGGCCGTCCCCGTGCCGTCAAGGCCGTCATCCCGGCCGCCGGACTGGCCACCCGGTTCCTACCGGCCACCAAGGCCGTTCCCAAGGAACTGTTGCCGGTGGTCGACCGACCGGTGCTGCAGTACATCGTCGAGGAAGCCGCCCAGGCCGGCATCGGCGACGTGCTGCTGATCACCGGCCGCGGCAAGACGTCGATGGTGGACCATTTCGACCGTCGCCCTGACCTGGAGGAACGGCTCGCGGAGAAGCCCGACCTGCTCGCCGCCGTCAAGCGGACCGAGGAACTGGCGTCCATCTACACCTGTCGGCAGCCGGAGCAGTTGGGTCTCGGGCACGCCGTCGGGTACGCCGAGTCGCACGTCGGCGACGAGCCCTTCGCGGTGCTGCTCGGCGACGAGTTCGTCAACCTCAGTGAGCCGCTGCTGCCCGCGATGCTGGAACTCCAGGCCCGTACGGGCGGGGTGGTGCTCGCCTTCTTCGAGGTCGACCCGGCGGAGACAAAGCGGTACGGGATCGCCTCCGTCGAGCCGGCCGAGTCCGAGCTGACCGACATCGGCGAGGTCGTCAGGGTGACCGGCATGGTGGAGAAGCCGAAGCCGGAGGACGCGCCGAGCAACCTCGCCGTGCTCGGCCGGTACGTGCTGCCCGGCAAGATCTTCGATGCCATCCGCCGGACGGAGCCCGGCAGCGGCGGAGAGATCCAACTGACCGACGCGATGGAGATCCTGCGTACCGAGGGGACACCGGTCCACGCGATCGTCTACCGCGGCACCCGCTACGACACCGGCATGCCGCTGGGCTACCTGCAGACCGTGGTCCAGATCGCGGCCGACCGCGAGGACCTCGGTAGCGAGTTCCGCAAGTGGCTGGCCGAGTTCGTCAACTCCGACGCGTCGGGCGGTCCGAATACATGACCGCGACGGCCGACGCCGAGGCGGCCGAAAACGGGTTGACGCCGCTCGCCGACTACCTGGGCAGCGTGCTGCGCAGGTTGCGCGCGCTGCCTCCGCTCGACCTCGACCTCACCCAGGCGTACGGCAACGTCCTCGCCGAGGACGTCGTCGCTCCGCACTCCTTCCCGGCCTTCGACCAGGCGGCCGTGGACGGGTACGCCGCGCGCTGGGAGGACATCGCCGGTGGGGGCCGGGGCGTGGGATACGTCCCGGTCCAGTCGGGTCGGCCGGGCGGTCGCACCGTACGGCTCAACGTCGTCGGTGATCTCGGCGCGGCAAGCTGGCGGCCGGTCCGACTCACACCGGGGTCGTGTTTCTCGGTGGCGGCCGGCGCACCACTGCCGATCGGTGCCGACGTGGTCGTGCCGGTGGAGTGGACCGACCAGGGCATGGCGGCGGTGGAGATCTTCCGGGTCCCGAAACGGGGGTACGGGGTCCGGCGGACGGGCGAGGAGGTGACCGGCGGTGCGCTGCTCGCCCGCTCCGGCACCTACGTCTCTCCGGCGCTGGTGGCGGTGCTCGCCGCGACCGGCATCGGCCATGTGGTGGTGCGTCCGAGCCCCCGGGTGGTGATCGTGGCCACCGGCGACGAACTCGTCGACGTGGGGCGGGGCAGCCAGCCGGGTCAGGTGGTGGACGCCAACTCGCACGCCCTGACCGCCGCGGCGGCGGAGGTGGGGGCGTTGGCCTACCGGGTGGGTATCTGTGACGACGATCCGGAGGGGCTGCGTGGGCTGCTGGAGGACCAGACCCTGCGGGCCGATCTGATCATCACGACCGGTGGCACCGGCACCGGGCCGGGCGACATGGTCCGCCGGATCCTGTCCCGTCGAGAGGGCAGCCGCGCCGGTCCGGTCACCTTCACGGACGTGGCGCTCTACCCGGGCACCGCCCTCGGCTTCGGCACGGTCGGCGCCGAGGAGGTGCCGGTGGTGTGTCTGCCCGGCGACCCGGGGGCCGCGATGATCGGCTTCGAGGTGCTGGCCCGGCCGGCGATCAATCTGCTGGCCGGCGCGGAGCCGGTGTTCCGGCCCAGCGTACGGGCGCACCTGCTGGAGACCGTCGCCTCGCCGGCCGGGCTGCGCGAGTTCCGGCCCGCGCACGTCGCCGAGCGGCGGGGCGGGGGTTACACTGTCCAGCCGCTCAACGGCGGCCCGTTCACGCTCTCCGGCCTGGCAGAGGCGAACGGACTTCTCGTTCTCGGCGAGCGGGTGACCGCCGCGGCCGCCGGCTCCACCGTCGACGTGTTGCTGCTGGACCGCCGCCGGTGACCCACCGGTGACGTTCGGGAGTGGAGGTTCGGTGTTCCGACGGGCGCCTGGCTGGCCGGCGGTGCTCTCCGACGGCCCGGTACTCCTACGGCCGTACCGGCGGTCGGACGCGGCGGCCTGGTCGCAGGTGCGCCGAGCCAACCGGGAGTGGCTGGCCCCCTGGGAGTCATCGCTACCCGGCGACTGGGACGACCTGAACTCCCCGGCGACGTTCCGCTGGGTCTACCGCGACCAGCGACGCTCGGCCCGCACCGGCGAGGGGATGCCGTTCGCGGTCTGTCTGCACTCCGACGGTGTGGAGCGGCTGGTCGGTCACATAAACGTGGGCAACATCGTGCGCCGAGCCTTCTGCTCCGGATACGTCGGCTACTGGGTGGACCGGCGGGTGGCCGGCCGAGGCGTCATTCCCACCGCGCTTGCCCTGGCCGTCGACCACGCCTTCGGCCCCGGCGGTCTGCACCGGATCGAGGTCAACATCCGCCCGGAGAACCGGCCGTCCCGTCGGGTGGTGGAGAAGCTGGGCTTCCGCGAGGAGGCGTACCACGCGCGCTACATGCACATCGACGGTGCCTGGCGCGACCACATCGGCTACGCGATGACCAGCGAGGAGATCGCCGCCGAGGGTGGCCTGCTGGCCCGCTGGCACCGGCTGCGCGCCCGTACCCCGTGAGCCGTCCCACGTGCGGGATCGGCGCGGCGCGGCGGTTCCCGCGACGGTGACCCGTAACCTCAGGTAACTGCAAGCTGCGGCAGGCGCTGTCCGCTCCGCACGATTCACGTCGCCGACGCCGATCGGTGGAAGATCCTGCGGCCGGCTCGCGCTTGCTCCGAATCTGGTGACGGGAGGGGTGAGGGTGCCGACCTCGGTGCTCCTCGCCGTCCTCGCCGCCGCCGGGCTGCTCGCCCTCGCGCCGGCGCTGGTTCGCCGGTACGACGCCGCCGAGCGGCTGGTGGCGGAGCGGGCGCAGTCGACGGCGCGGGTGCTCCAGCGCCGCCGACGTCGCCGTACTGTCCCCGGGCGGCGGCCGGTCAACCCGTCCCGCGCCCTGGTCATCACTCTCAGCGAAGATCCCGACTCGGGGGAACTCGCCACTCCGGTCTCCGGTCCGCCCGCCCTGCGGCGTGCGGTTCCCGCCCCGCCGCGCTCGGGCGAGGCACCCGGCCGGGTGCCTCGCTCGCGTGCCACCGGTCAGCCAGGTGACGCCTCCGTCGGCGACGCGGCAGCGAACGGTGGGAACGCCGGGCGGGCACTGCCGCGACGTTCCGGAAGGCCCAGCCGGCTGCGCGCCGTGCCGGCCGGCGGGAACCGTCCCCGCCGTCGCCCCGACCGCCGTCGCCACCACACCCCCGCCATCTACCGCCGTCGCCGGGTGCTGGCCGCGCTGGTGCTGCTCAACGCGGTCGAGCTGGTTGGCGTGCTGGTGGTGGGCCCCGGCTTCTGGATCAGCTTCGCGGTCACCGCCACCCTGCTGATCGTGTACGTCGTACACCTGCGCGCCCGCGCGGTGGCCGACCGTCGCCGACGCCGGGCCCTGGCCCGCGAGGCCGCGTGGCTGGCCGCCCGCCAGGCCGAGGTACGCCGGGAGCAGGCGCGCCGGGCGGCTGCCCGCCGGGAGGCGCAGCGCCGCCTGGCGGCCCAGCGGGAATCCGTCCGGCGCAGCGCGATGGGCCTGGACCGCCCGGCAGACCTGCCGCAGGCGGCCAACGGCGGCTCGGTCTCCTACCGCCGTGCCGGCGGCCTGCGTGGCCGCCCCTACGAGGCCGGCCCCGGCTCAAACAGCGCCTGACCCCGCCCTTCGCTCGCGCCCGTCGGCGGGCGAGGCGACAGGTTCGGGGAAAGTGCTGGCTCGGGCCGGCCGAAGGCCGCACTATCGGGGAAAATGCGCGGATCTCGCCCACCCGGCCCGGTCGAGGTGGGCCGGGCCGGGTGGGCGGGGTGATTCGCGGCGGGAGTGCTCGACCTGTTAGCCTTGTCGCCGGCCCGCCCGGTGACAGCCGGGTGGGACCGACGCCGGTTGGCCGGCGGAGGGGCTGTGGCGCAGACCGGTAGCGCACCTCGTTCGCATCGAGGGGGTCAGGGGTTCAAATCCCCTCAGCTCCACCCAGTTCAAAGGCGGGTTCTCGAATGATCGAGAATCCGCCTTGATCGTTTGACCGGCAATGCCGGCGCGGCGGTTGGTGCAGACTGGCCGGATGCGGGGTGACGAACGGCAGGCGCGGGTTCGGGAGGTACGCCGCAGGCTGGCGCAGAGTGGCCCGCCGTGGACGCGGGAGCACGAACGGGACTTCGAGACGGTCACTCTGCCGGAACGGGATTGTGATCTGCTGCGGGACCTGTTGATCTCGGACCGGGTCGAGACCGTGGTCGAGGTCGGGCTCGCGTACGGCAGCTCCGCGTTGGCGATCGGGGAGGCGTTGGTCACGATCGACCCGCCGCATCCCCGGCACATCATTGTCGACCCTTTCCAGCAGCGGGCGTACGCGAACGTCGGCTGGGACCTGTTACGCACCGCCGGCCTGGACTCCACCGCCAGGCTGATGTGCGCGTGGTCCTCGATCGCGCTTCCAGCACTCGTCACCGATGGTCTGATCGCCGACGCGGCGTTCGTGGACGGTAGTCATCGCTTTCACGAGGTCTTCGTGGACCTCTACTTTCTGCGCAAGATCGTTCGGCCGGGCGGGTTGATCGTGATGGACGACGACTGGACGCCGTCGGTGCGTACCGCGGTGCGGTACTACGAGAGGAACCTGGGCTGGGCGGCGATCCCCGACGCCTTCACGGGCGGCACGCTCCGCAACATCGGCGACGACCCGGCGGCGGAACTGGTGCCCCGTTGCCGGGCGATCCGGCTGCCCGAGTCGATGGCCGAGCCGCCCTTCGAACAGTTTCACCCCTCCTGAACAGCACCCCACGTCACGTCTGTCCTGAGTGGGCGATCAGGTTGGCCTGGCTGCGGTGCGGCCGTGTTGTAGCGGCCGACGCGTTACGGCCGAGATTCGGATAGATGTCATTGCCTTGACGGCGATGAATGTTAACGCTATCAATGAGGGAGCGGGCACGGCGGGCACGGTCGGACGGGGACCGTGCCCGTCCCGGACGACCGGCTCGCGGTGGCGGGAGGGCGAGGGCGATGGCGCGTCGGAAGCTCACGTACCGCAGTTGGGCAGCGCTGACCGCCGCCCTAGTGATGGCGGCGATCAGCTCCCTGGTGGGGCCGGCCGCTCCGGCGCGGGCCGCCGCCGTCACGTTCACCAACCCGTTGGCCGAGCAGCGCGCCGACCCGCACATCTACCGGCACACCGACGGCTACTACTACTTCACCGCCACGGTGCCCGAGTACGACCGGATCGTGCTGCGCCGCGCCACCACTCTCCAGGGGCTTGCCACCGCCGCCGAGCGGGTGATCTGGCGCCGGCACGGCAGCGGCGAGATGGGCGCGCACATCTGGGCCCCGGAGATCCACTTCATCGACGGCCGGTGGTACGTGTACTTCGCCGCCGGCCGCACCGACGACATCTGGGCCATCCGGCCGTACGTGCTGGAGAGCGGCGCCGCGAACCCGCTCGACGGCCCGTGGATGGAGCGTGGCCAACTCCAGCCGGCGCGCAGCAGCTTCTCCCTCGACGCCACCACCTTCGTGCACCACGGTCAGCGCTACCTGGCCTGGGCGGAGTACGCCGGCAACAACTCGAACATCTACCTCGCCCGAGCGGTCAACCCCTGGACGTACGCGGGCACCCCGACCCTGATCGCCACCCCGTCGTACGCCTGGGAGACCCGGGGTTACCGGGTGAACGAGGGGCCGGCGGTGCTGATCCGCAACGGCCGGGTCTTCATGACCTATTCGGCGAGCGCCACCGACGCCAGTTACGCCGTCGGGCTGCTCACCGCCTCGGCGAACAGCGACCTGCTGAACCCGGCGTCCTGGAGCAAGCGCGCCACACCGGTGCTGGCCAGCGACAGCCGGACCGGCCAGTACGGCCCGGGGCACAACTCGTTCACCGTCGCCGAGGACGGCAGCGATGTGATCGTCTACCACTCCCGCAACTACGAGCGGTACCTCGGCAACGGTTACGACCCGCTCAACGACCCGAACCGGCGGACCCGGATCCAGCGGGTCTACTGGAACGCCGACGGCACCCCGAACTTCGGCGTACCGGTGCCGGACGGCCTGACCCCGGTCCGGCTGCGCGCCCACGATCTGCCCGATCGCTACCTGCGGCACTGGGAGTTCCGGGTCCGGCTGGAGCCGAACGTGACGAACCTGGCCGACTCGCAGTTCCGGATCGTCGCCGGCCTGTCGAACTCCGCGGCGATCTCGCTGGAGTCGACGAACTACCCCGGCTACTTCCTGCGGCATCGCAACCACCAGATCTGGGTGGAACGCAACGACGGCTCGAACCTCTTCCGGCAGGACGCCACCTTCACCCGCCGCTCCGGGCTCGCCGACCCGACGAAGGTGTCCCTGGAGTCGGTCAACTTCCCCGGCCAGTACGTCCGTCACCGGGACGGACTGCTCTACCTGGAGCCGGTACCGGACGCGACCGCACGTGCGTCGGCCACCTTCGCCCTGGAGTAGCCCGTCCCAACCGCGTCGGGCCGGACTGTCGGAGGGCGTACCTAGACTCACGCGACATGGCGACGGTGACCTTTGTGGACGAGAGCACCGCGGGAGCCCGGACTCCCGCGTGGGCCTTGCAGATCTTCGAGGAGCGGTTGACGCTTCGTGAGCTGATCCGCCGGCGGATCCACCAGGAGGTCGCCGAGCACAACGCGGCCAGCCCGCGGCCACGCCCGTCGCTGGTGCAGCCGACCTCGACCGAGCGGGCACTCAACGGTGACCCGGGTGAACGACCCCGGCGCCGGGTCGACCCGCAGCGGCAGATCGCCCTCGCCGAGCAGGCGTTCCGCAGCAACGGTTTCGTGGTGCTGGTCGGCGACCGCCAGGTCGAGGAGTTGGACGACGAGGTCGACCTGCGGCGCGACACCGAGGTCACCTTCCTCAAGCTCGTCGCGCTGGTCGGCGGCTGATGACCACCACCACCGAACCCGTCTGGTACGCCGACCGGGCCCGCGAGCTGATTGCCGCGAACGACCTGGACAAGTTGGCAGCTCACCTGCACACGCACGCCCGGCTCTGCCGCGACCACCCCGAGGTGCGCGCCGCACTGCGCGCACTGTCCCGTCCGGACGTGACGCGTCTCGTGCTGGCCATGGCCGCCGTCGTGCGGCAGGACCGGGTCCACGCCTGGCCGCCACGCGACCTGATCGGCCAGCTGTCCCGCCGGTTGCCCACCGAGTTGGCACCGGAGCAGCTCCGGGAGTTCGCCGCGTTCGCCGTCGACGAGCCGTACGCTTTGTCACCGACCGCGCTGGAGACGGTGGCCCGCGGCCTGGCCGCCACCGGCCCGATTCCGGCCGACCTGATGGAGGCGCTCGTCGACCGGTCCGACGAGAGCCAGCGGTTGCGGCAGTTCATCGCCGAGGTGGCCGGGCCGCAGCTAGACCCGGACGACCCGTGGGCCCGGCAGATCCTCACCGAGCTGCCCACCCTCGACCCGGCGTGGCGGCGGCTCGTCGGCCACGCCAGCACCGCCACCATGCCCCGCCCGAGCGCCGGCTGGTCGGCCGAGGCGGCCCGACTACTCGCCGAGGTGGACCCGCGCGAGGTGGGGCAGCTCGTCGACAGGTGGTTGGCCAGCGCCTCCCGCGTCCCGCACGCGCCGCCGAGCTCGGTGAACGCCGACCTGCTGCGTGGCCTGCTCTGGCTGGTCGAGCGGACCGGACCGGCACCGGAGCAGGTACGCCGGATCGGTGGCCTGGTCGAGGCGATGCTGCGTCGACTTCCCGGCGTCGGACCGGCCTGTCCCAAGGTGGCCAACGCGGCGGTCGGGGTGCTCGGGCGACTGGACGGCGAGCCGGCGCTGGCGCAACTTGCCCGGCTGTCGGCCCGGGTCACCTTCAAGGGCACCCGCAAGGAGATCGACAAGGCGCTTGACGCTCGTGCCGCCGCCCTCGGCATCGGCCGGGACGAGATCGAGGAACTGGCCGTCCCGGACTACGGCCTGACCGGGGTGGGGCGGCACGACGTACCTCTCGGCGGTTGCCGGGCCGAGCTGTCGATCGTGTCCACAGGTGCCGCGCTGACCTGGTTCACCGAGGCCGGCCGGCAGGTGAAGAGCCCACCGGCGTCGGTACGCCGGGACCACGCCGCGGAGTTGGCCAACCTGAAGAGCCTGGCCAAGGAGATCAGCGGCATGCTCACCGCCCAGGTGGCCCGGCTGGACCGGCTCTTCCTGGCTCAGCGCACCTGGACCTTGGCCCAGTGGCGGCAGCGCTACCTGGATCACCCGCTGGTCGGCACCCTGGCCCGTCGCTTGCTGTGGCTGGTCGACGGGGTGCCCTGCGGTTGGGCCGACGGCGCGTTGCGCACCGTGGACGACACCGCGGTGGTGGTCGGCGACGACGCCGAGGTGCGGATCTGGCATCCGATCGGTCGGCCGGTGCCGGAGGTGGTCGGTTGGCGGGAGTGGTTGGCGCGGCACCGGATCGTCCAGCCGTTCAAGCAGGCGCATCGGGAGGTCTACCTGCTCACGCCGGCCGAGGAGACCACCGGCACGTACTCGAACCGGTTCGCCGGGCACATCCTGCGTCAGCACCAGTTCCATGCCCTGGCCGCGGCCCGGGGCTGGACGGACCGGTTGCGGTTGATGGTCGACGACTCCTATCCGCCGACCTTCCGCGAACTGCCCGGTTGGGGGCTGCGCGCCGAGTACTGGGTGGAGGGGATCGGCGACGAGTGGGACACCGACACCACCGACAGCGGGTCCTACCTGCGGCTGATCACCGACCAGGTGCGTTTCTACCCGATCGCCGCCGCGCAGAACTGGTCGCACGCCTCCGGTGGCGGCTACGCGGCAGCACGGTGGACGGACGCCCGGCCGGGGGATCCGTTGCCGCTGGACCGGATCCCGCCGCTGGTCTTCAGCGAGATCATGCGGGACGTCGACCTCTTCGTCGGGGTGGCCAGCGTCGGCAACGATCCGACCTGGTCGGACGGCGGCCCGCAGGGCCGGTTCCGGGACTACTGGTCGTCGTACAGCTTCGGGGAGTTGTCCGCTACCGCCGAGACCCGACGGGAGTTGCTGACCCGGCTGCTGCCCCGACTGGCGGTGGGCCGGCGGGCCCGCATCGACGGCCGCTTCCTGGTGGTCGACGGTGACCTGCGCACGTACCGGATCCACCTGGGTTCGGGCAACATCCTGATGAGCCCGAACGACGAGTACCTCTGCATCGTGCCGGACCGGGGCGCGGGCCGGACCGGAGAGCCGCAGTTCCTGCCGTTCGAGGGTGACGGTTTGCTCGCGGTCATCCTCAGCAAGGCGATCCTGCTGGCCAGGGACACCGAGATCACCGACGCGTCGATCACCCGTCAGATCAGCTCCACCCGGTAGCCGCCGGCAGGCCGTGTGGACACCTCAGCACGAGGTGCTGCCGTCGGCTCGGCGTCCAGGGCGGTGCCGGCGTCCGTCGGTGGCACCCGTTCCTACGGCGGGGTGAGTACGGCCGCGGTGCGGACGAGCGTGGCGTCGACCGTGAAGCGTCCGTTGATCAGCGCGGGTGGCCGGGCTGTCGCCGCTTCGGTGACCCGGGTGGGTGAGATCCGCGCGGTGAAGGTCCCGGCATCGGGATCGAGGTGCACAAGTGCGTCGTGGAAGTCCAGCCAGCTGCCGACGACCGGATGCCACACCTTGTAGACGGTCTCCTTCGCACTGAAGAACACCGCGGGCCAGCAGATGCCCGGCGGCAGCCGCTCCACCTGATCGTCCTCCTCGGGCAGGCAGATCAGTCGGCGTACTCCCGGACCGAGTTCGCGGTTCTGCTCGGCGTCCATGCCGACCGCGCGGATCTCGTCGCTGCGCGCGACGGCCGCGGCGCAGTAGCCGCGGGTGTGGGTGATGGTGCCGACCAGGCCCGCCGGCCAGACGGGTGAACGGTCGGCGGCGGCCGGTACGGCCGCCGGCGGCAGACCGAGCGCGGCCATCGCCCGGCGAGCACACACCCGCCCGGCGGTGAAGTCGCGGCGTCGGCTGTCCACCGCGCGGTCCCCGAGGCAGGTCGCCTCGGCCGGGTGCAACTGCCCGGACCAGTCGTCCGGACCCGCCACGGCCACCGCGACGGCGGGCGGAAGCAGGTCACGCACCTGCGGCTCCGGGGTCGTGCGTTCGGTCACTGGTGGCGTCAACAATGACCGGCGACGATGGATGCCTCCGGGTGATGCGGTGCCTGGGGCAGGTCGCGGCGGCCATGGTTGGTCAACGTACCGCAACGACGTAACGGCGCAGCGTCCCCGGACGCTGTAGGTGCGCACGGGCATGTTCGGCCCGGCGGTGGGCGGGCACGCCCGCCGCCACCGGTGGAGGCGGGGAAGGAGCGCGATGACGGGTGTTACGGATCGCTCGGGTGTCACGAGGGCGGCGAACGGGGCCGCCCCGGAATGGGCGGGCGCGCACGCTCCGGTGACCCCCGAATGGACGTGTGGCACCTGCGCCGCCGAATGGCCCTGTGCGCCCAGACGCGAACAGTTGCTCGCCGAGTACGGCGTGGATCGGGCGATGCTGAGCGTCTACCTGGGCGCCTGTCTCGCCGCCGCCGCCGAGGACCTGCACGTCGCCGGGGCGACGTCGTTGCGGGACCGGTTCTTCGGCTGGTTGCCGCGCCGCCCGCTGTCCGGCGGGTCGTCCCGCCCGCACGACAGTTCCACGACAGGCGATGCCGCGGGAAGTGGACCGGCATGACGGATCGGTTCAGCAGTGCCGTGGGCGGTGCCTGGTGGGCGCAGCGTCCGCGAGACGTCACGCAACGGCGACAGTGACCCCGAATTCTTGTCGCATTCAGCGATCGTCGGAAATCTGACCCACGCCGCCCCGTTGTGCCCTCGGTCGCGGGTGGTTAAGCTGCAGGTGCGCGCCCCAATCGCCCGCTTCCCCCGTGGCAGGCGATCGGGGCGCGTCCTTTTTCCCCGAGAAGGGCCCGTACGCCGAGGCGTACGGGCCCTTCTGCGGTCAGATCCAGCGGCCGCCCAGCCACATGCGCGCCGACCAGTCGTCGTACGGCAGCGTCCAGCCCACGAAGATCGGATAGAAGTACGCGAAGCAGAGGACGACGAGCGCCACGTACGCCCCGGCGATCACCCCGCCGACCAGCCGGCGGTCGCGGCTGGCCTCCTCGTCGGCGCCGGTCACGGCCAGGCTGCCGCTCGGTCCCGCCGGCGAGGCGATGGCACCCAGCACGTAGACCACGGCGAACACCAGGAACGGCAGCGCGGGCGCGGCGTAGAAGGAGAACATCGTCCGGCCGTCGAGGGCGAACCAGAACCAGGGCAGCAGCCCCGCCGCCACGGTGAGCAGGAGCGCTCCGGCCCGCCAGTCCCGCCGGGCCAGGCCGAGCCAGACCAGCGCCACCAGCGCCGGCAGGAACGACCACCACAGCAGCGGGGTGCCCAGCAGCAGCACCTCCTCGGCGCAGGTCGCCGCACCGCAGGGGCCCTCGCCGGTCCAGTGGAACGCCACCGGCCGACCCAGCAGCAGCCACTGCCACGGCCACGACTGGTACTTGTGCGGATCGTCGAGCTGGCCGTGGAAGCCGAGCGCGGCCTGGTGGTACTGGATCAGGTTCCACAGCGGGCCGACGATCGGTGCGTCGCTGAGCCCGGCGTCCGGGTACCGCTCGGCGAGCCGGTAGTAGCCCTCCTGGCTGAACAGCCAACCGGACCACGTCGTGACGTAGGTGACCGCCATCAGCAGACCGGCGAGCACCATCCAGGGCACGCCGTCGAGCAGGGTGTCCCGCCACGGCCGGGGTACGCCGGCCGACCGCCGGGCGCCGACGTCCCAGAGGAACATCAGCAGCGCGAAGACCGGTACGAAGAACAGTGCGCTCCACTTCACCCCGAAGGCGCAGCCGAGCAGCACCCCGGTGGCCAGCCGCCACCAGGGCCAGTTCCGCCAGCCGCTGGGTGGCCGGCCGGCCCGCCCCCGGGCGGTCGGATCCAGCCCGGACTCCAGGGCCCGGGCCCACCGGCGTCGCGTCGCGTCCCGGTCCAGCACCAGCGCGCCGAAGGCGGCCAGGACGAAGAAGAGCAGGAAGATGTCGAGCAGCGCGGTGCGGGACAGCACCAGGTGGAATCCGTCGACCGCGAGCAGCAGGCCGGCGGCGCAACCGAGCACCGTGGAACGGAACATCCGGCGACCGATGCGGACCATGAGCAGCACCGACAGGGTGCCGAGCAGCGCCGCGGAGAAACGCCAGCCGAACTCCGGTGCGGTGGTGAACAGGTGGCCCGGCACCGAGATGCCGTGCTCGGCGTCGCTGTAGCCGAAGGCCCACTCGCCGAACCCGATCAACCATTTGCCCAGCGGCGGGTGGACCACGTACGACGGCACGTTGTTCGTGTAGTTCCACTCCACGGCCTTGTCGATCAGCCCCCAGCCGTCCCGGGCGTAGTAGACCTCGTCGAAGATCTTGCCCGGCGGATGGCTCAGATTCGCGAACCGGAGAACCGCCGCGATGACCACGATCACCGCCGTGGCCAGCCACGAACGACCGTCCAGCCCGGCCTCGACGGTGGCCAGCCGGCGGCGGATCGTCGCCGGTACGCCACTTTCCGCCGGTCCGGGGGCGGTGGTTGGGCTCGCCGCCGGCTCCGAGGGCTGGTCGGGGCTCGCGCTCTGTGCTGTCGACGCACTCGTCACCCGGCGATCGTAGGCTGCCAAGGGGGCCGCTGGCGCCCGTCGTCCCCATATCCGGTACGCCCGTCGATGAAGGAGTGCGCTGCTGTGGGTGGAATGTCCGAAACCGGTCGCCTGATTCTGCTCGGCGCGCCGCTCGGCAACCCGGCCGACGCCTCCAGCCGACTGCGGGACACGCTCGCCGCCGCCGACGTGGTCGCCGCCGAGGACACCCGCCGGCTGAACCGGCTCGCCCGCGACCTCGACGTGACCATCGCCGGCCGGATCGTCTCGTACTTCGAGGGCAACGAGGAGCGGCGTACCCCGGAGCTTGTCGACGTGCTCACCGAGGGATACGTGGTCGCGCTGGTCACCGACGGCGGCATGCCGAGCGTCTCCGATCCCGGCTACCGGTTGGTCCGCGCCGCGCTGGAGGCCGGGGTGCCGGTCACCGCCGCCCCCGGTCCCAGTGCCGTCACCACCGCCCTCGCCCTGTCCGGGCTGCCCTGCGACCGGTTCTGCTTCGAGGGTTTCCTACCGCGCGCCCCGGGCGCCCGGCGGGCCCGTCTGCGGGCCCTGGCCGCCGAGGAACGGACGCTCGTCCTCTTCGAGGCCCCGCACCGCATCACCGCCGCGCTCGCCGACCTGGCCGACGCGTTCGGTGCCGACCGGCCCGCCGCCCTCTGCCGCGAGCTGACCAAGACGTACGAGGAGGTGCGGCGTGGCCCCCTCGGTGAGCTGGCCCGATGGGCGGCCGACGGCGATCCGCGCGGCGAGATCACCCTCGTGGTGGCGGGCGCCCCCGCCGCCCCCGCCGTCCGCCCCGACGACGACGCGCTGCGCGCGGAGGTGGCCGAGCGCGAGGCGGCGGGTCGTAGTCGCCGGGACGCGATCACCGACGTCGCGGCCGAGTACGGGTTGCGCCGGCGTGACGTCTACACGCTCGTGCATCGGTGAAGCCGGACGTCACCAGGCGGCGATCAGGAAGCCGAGGGCGGTCAGCGGCGGGCCGGCCAGCGAGGCGGCGACCGCCCAGCGTCGCTCGGTCGGATCGGGCAGCCGGGTCGCGCCGGTCCAGCGGGCGATGCCCAGCGCGCAGCCGAGCACCGCGAGCATCCCGAGCAGCCAGCGCAGTTGGGCGCCCACCCCACGGTCGGCGTACGCGACGTGACCGTCCGGGCCGGTCACCCGGGCGGGCAGGACCGAACCGGGCACCGCACGCTCCCGGGGCACCCCGCTGACCCGTACGCCGTGGATCCGGAACTCCTCCTCCGTCGCCGTGAAGATGCCCCGACACCGCTGGGTCAGCCCGTCGCCGGAGCACCTGGTGACGACCACGGCGCCGGAGGTGGCGTGCCCGACCGCGAGCCAGAGCGGGCCGGCGCTGACCCAGGCGAAGAAGGCCGCCGCGAGGCTCAACCCGATCAACGCGGACAACCCCGCCAGGGGATCCGGCGGATGGCTGCTCCGCTCCCGGCGTCGACGTGCCGGTCGAAACCGCTGCCACCACGGATCGGTGCCGCCGGGCGTGTCCTGCCGCACCGGCGTGCCGTCCCAGTGGACCTGCTCGATCGGTGCCCAGAAGGTGTCCTCGTCCGGCGTACCGTCGTCACGCGACCGATGCCGGCGGCCGCGACGCCCGACCGGCCGGACCGGAACCCGCCGTGGCAGCGTGTCCGCTGGTGCGCCGGTCGTCGGCTCCACCTCGACTCCGGTGGGTGACTCGACCGTCGCGGAGTCGGCCCGGTCCGGCCCGGCCGCACCGTCCGGTGCCGGCGAGGGCACCGCGCGGGGCTGGGGCGCCACCACCTGGGTACGCGACGCGGCGGAGTTCGGCCCGGCGTCGGGGGAAGGGCCGTCGGAGTGGTCTCGGGCGGCTCGGCTGCCAGTCACGCGTTTCATTTGACACCGCTGACGGTGGTTGATCGGGCAGCTCAAGCAGCGTGTCGATGACAATTCGGACTATTTGTCGAGGGTGGTTGGGCCATCCTGCCGACCAGGGACCCCTATTGGTTCGCGGCCACCTCGCGGGGGTCACTAGGCTTTCTGTCCATGAGTCACGTTCTCGCGGCAGTGGCCTGGCCGTACGCCAACGGCCCGCGCCACATCGGCCACGTCTCCGGTTTCGGCGTTCCCTCCGACGTCTTCGCCCGGTACATGCGGATGGCCGGCCACGACGTGCTCATGGTCTCCGGCACCGACGAGCACGGCACACCGATCCAGGTGCAGGCCGACGCCGAGGGGTTGAAGCCACGGGAACTGGCCGACCGGTACAACCGGGTGATCGTCGAGGACCTGCACGGGCTCGGTCTCTCCTACGACCTGTTCACCCGTACCACCACCGGCAACCACTACGCCGTGGTGCAGGAGCTGTTCGAGGGGATGTACCGCAACGGGTACATCGTGCCGAAGACCACGATGGGCGCCATCTCGCCGTCCACCGGGCGCACCCTGCCCGACCGGTACATCGAGGGCACCTGCCCGATCTGCGGCTACGACAGTGCCCGGGGCGACCAGTGTGACAACTGCGGCAACCAGCTCGACCCGATCGACCTGGTCAACCCCCGGTCGAAGATCAACGGGGAGACGCCGGAGTTCGTCGAGACCGAGCACTTCTTCCTCGACCTGCCCGCCCTGGCCGACGTGCTGCGGCAGTGGCTGGACACCCGGGAGGGCTGGCGTCCGAACGTCCTGCGCTTCTCCAGGAACCTGCTGGACGACCTGCACCCCCGGGCCATCACCCGGGACCTGGAGTGGGGGGTGCCGATCCCGCTCGACGGCTGGCGTGAGCGCACCGACAAGCGGATCTACGTGTGGTTCGACGCGGTCATCGGCTACCTGTCCGCGTCCATCGAATGGGCCCGCCGCACCGGTGACCCCGAGGCCTGGCGGAAGTGGTGGTCCACCGATGGTGAGGGGAAGGACTCGCAGGCGTACTACTTCATGGGCAAGGACAACATCGTCTTCCACTCGGTGATCTGGCCCGCGCTGCTGGCCGGCTACTCCGGTGAGGGCGGTCGTGACGGCGAGCCGGGCCGGCTCGGCCGGCTCAACCTGCCCACCGAGGTGGTCTCCAGCGAGTTCCTGACCATGGAGGGACGCAAGTTCTCCTCCTCGCGCCGGGTGGTCATCTACGTCCGCGACTTCCTCCAGCGCTACGACGCCGACGCGTTGCGCTACTTCATCGCGGTGGCCGGGCCGGAGAACAACGACACCGACTTCACCTGGGCCGAGTTCCTGCGCCGCAACAACGACGAACTGGTCGCCGGCTGGGGCAACCTGGTCAACCGGTCGGTCTCGATGGCGGCGAAGAACTTCGGCGAGATCCCACCCATCGGCCCGGACGGGCTCACCGAGGCCGACGAGGCGCTGCTGGCCGTGGCGCGCGCCGGCTTCGACACGGTCGGCGACCTGATCGCCCGGCACCGGCAGAAGCAGGCCATCGGTGAGGCGATGAAGGTGGTCGCCGAGGCCAACAGGTACCTCTCCGAGCAGGCGCCGTGGAAGCTGAAGGACCCGGCCGCCAAGCCCCGGATGGGCACCATCCTGCACGTCGCCCTCCAGGTGGTCAGCGACGCCAACACGCTGCTCACCCCGTTCCTGCCGCACTCCGCGCAGAAGATCCATGAGCTGCTCGGCGGCACCGGGGTGCACGCACCGATGCCGGTGATCGAGGAGGTCGCCGACCTCGACGTCGGGCCCGGGTACCCGGTGCTGACCGGTGACTACACCCAGGGCGCGCGGTGGGAGTCCGTACCGCTCGTGGTGGGCCGGGCGCTCGCCGCGCCCAAGCCGGTCTTCCGCAAGCTCGATCCCTCGATCGTGGACGAGGAACTGGCCCGGCTCGAGGGCTGACCGCGCAGTGATGGGCGCGTCCCGCACCGGGTCGCGCCCATCGTGTCGTCCGCGTGGCCCGGCGCGGTGCGATCCGCGCCGGACGGCGGCCCGGCCCGGATCAGGCGCGGGCCATGGCCGGCGAACCGATGAACTCCATGATCGCCTTGTTCACCTCGGCGGCGTTGGTCCACGGCGTGCCGTGCGGCGCGCCCTTGAGGGTGACCAGCCGGCTGTCGGCGAGCATCGGCTGCAACCGCTGACCGGTCTTCGGGTACGGCAGCACGTTGTCCTTGTCGCCCTGCACGATCAGCACCGGCACGTCGATCCGGGACACGTCGGCCCGGAAGTCGGTGCCCCAGGCGTCCACGCTGTCGTGCGTGGCCGTGGCGGAGGCCATCGCCCCGATGTTCCAGTGCGCCCGGTACGCCTCTTCGCTGACCAGCTTGCCCTTGTTCTCGTCGTAGTTGAAGAAGTTGTTGCAGAACTGCGTGAGGTAGGCGAACCGGTCCTGCGTGATCGCCTGCTTGAACCCCTCGAAAAGACTCGGCTCGACACCCTCGGGGTTGTCCGGCGCCTGCCGCAGGTACGGCGCCAGCGGCGCCAGCAGCACCGCCCGCTCCACCCGGTCGGAGCCGTACGCGCCCAGGTAGCGGGTCACCTCGCCGGTACCCATCGAGTGGCCGACCAGGATCGCGTTGCGCAGATCCAGCTCGGTCATCAGCACGTCGAGGTCGGCGGCGAAGGTGTCGTAGTCGTACCCGAACGCCGGCTGCGCCGAGTTACCGAAGCCGCGCCGGTCGTAGGTGATCACCCGGTATCCGGCGTCGAGCAGCGGTCCGGAGACCTTCTCCCAGGTCGCCCCGTTGAACGGGAAGCCGTGGATGAGCACGATCGGCTGACCCGACCCGTGATCCTCGTAGTACAGGTCGATGGGCGCGGAGTTCTCCGTGCCGACGGTGATGAAGGGCATCTCGTCCTCCTGTCAGGGTGGGAAACCGAGGCTTCCCCGGCGGGCATCCGATATTCCTGCGCCGCTCGACCTGACGGGCCAGGTCAGAGAAGGTACGGGTGGTCCACCACCTGATCGTCGGTGACCTCACCGCCCGGGGCCCACGTCTCGTAGACGCCCCGTTCGTGACACTGTGCGCCGATCGCGGCGACCGCGTCCGGATCCGGACGTCGCAGCCGCAACCGCAGCCAGCCCGCCTCCTCACGCAACACCAGGCACGGCACCCCCCGCCAGGCGGCCAGGCGCACCCGTCGGCTCACCCCGTCGACCGGGTACCGGGCGGCCCGGGTCAACGCCAGCACCCGGAAATCGCCGGGCAGGTCGGCGACCGCCTCGTACTCCCCGCCCGCGTACGTGCCCACCAGTCGGGTCGACCGCGGCGCCTCCCCGGTCGGCACGTACTCCTGGTCCGGCGACAGACCCGGCACGGCGGCGAGCAGGTGTCGCCACTGTGGCCCGACCATCCGCAGCCAGCCCCGCTGCTCGGCCTGGTAGGCGTAGAGCACCACCTCCACGCCCTGCGCCGGATAGGCCAGCAGGGTGGCGTTCGCCGGCATCGGCAGGTCGGCGAAGTCCCGGGTGACGAACTCGGGGATCAGGTGGTGACTGCTGGGCGTGAAGCCGGTACCCAGCACCGCCGGACCCAACCGGTCCCGGGCACCCAGCGCCGTCAGGCCCCGGTACGCCGCACCCGCCGGCACGTCGTAGTCGCCCGGGTCGGCGGCCCGCCAGCGCAACGCGTACGTCACGTCCGCACCGTCGCGGCTGTCCTCGCCGTCGGTGCGCAGCACACTTGTCGTCGCCGGGGTGCGCAGGTGCGCCACGTCGTGTTCCCGGTAGCAGAACCCGTGCGGGAGCCAGCCCCGGACGTATCCGGCGAGCTGCCGGGCCGAGAGGATCTTCATCATCCGGGTGCCACGCCGTACGCCCGCCGAGGCGCGTACCGCGGTGACCAACGGGTCGTCCGCGGCGGCCGGCTGCTGCGCGAGTCGGTGCACCTCCGACCAACCCCGCTCCCGGTGCAGCGGCACCAGCAGCGGCGGCTCCGGGTCCTCGGCCTGCTCGGTCCCCCCGTGCACGGCGCCGACCTCGGTGACGTGCACGAACCGTCGCCACGGCAGCCCTGAGTTGGGTCGGGGTGCCCATTCGAAACCGGCCACCTCGTCGGCGCTGAACAACTCGTACGCCGCGCCCCGGGCGATCTCCTCGGCCGGGTACACCGCGCCGCCGAACGCCACCCGCAGACCGGTCCGCTCCGGCACCGTCCCGCCGGGCCGAAAGAGCTCGCTTCGCGCGTCCACTCCGCGACGGTAGGGGTGCGGGGCGTAGCCGAGGTGAACTCCGGGTGGCTTCCGGGTGGACTCGTGCGGTGTGTGATCCTGTCGAGGAGATGAGCGAGCCCACCGAGTCCCGTAGCCAGCGCGCGGCCCGCCGCGCCGGAGAGTTCCCACCCGCACCCGAGCCGCTGCCCCGCCCGGTGCTGGACAGCCACACCCACCTCGACATCACCGTCAGCGAGGCCGGCGTGCCCGGTGGCGGCGACGTCGCCGACCCGGTCGCGGCGGCCATCGACGTCGCCGCCGCCGTAGGGGTGGACCGACTGGTCCAGGTCGGGGTGGACGTCACCTCCTCCCGCTGGGGTGTCGAGGTGGCCGCCAGGTACCCGGCGGTGCTGGCCACGGTCGCGCTGCATCCCAACGAGGCGCCCCGGCTCGCCGACCTCGACGAGGCCCTGCGCGAGATCGAGGCACTGGCCGGGCAGGACCGGGTCCGCGGTGTCGGCGAGACGGGGATGGACCGCTACCGCACCGGTGACGAGGGCCGCGCCGCGCAGGAGGAGAGCTTCCGGGCACACATCGCCATCGCCAAGCGGTACGGCCGGACGCTGGTGATCCATGACCGGGACGCGCACGCCGACGTGCTGCGCATCCTCGACGACGAAGGCGCACCGGACACGGTGGTGATGCACTGCTTCTCCGGCGACGCCGAGTTCGCCGCCGAGTGTGTCCGCCGGGGCTACCTGCTCAGCTTCGCCGGCACGGTCACCTTCGCCAGCGCCGGCGCGCTGCGCGAGGCCGCCGCGTTGACCCCGCTGGACCAGATCCTGGTGGAGACCGACGCGCCGTACCTCACCCCCGTGCCGCACCGTGGCCGGCCCAACGCCTCCTACCTCATCCCGCTGACCGTCCGGGCGCTGGCCGCCGCCACCGGCTCCGACCTCGACGTGCTCTGCGCCGCCATCTCGGCTACCGGGGAACGCGCCTTCGGCCCCTGGCAGCCGGTCGACGTCGGGGGCTGACCCGTACGCTGTCGGGTTATGGCCGCAGACCTGCTCGGCCCGGCGGAGATCCGGGACCTCGCCGCCCGGCTCGGCGTCGCGCCCACCAAGAAACTCGGCCAGAACTTCGTGCACGACCCCAACACGGTCCGCCGGATCGTCGCCACCGCCGGGCTCACCGCCGACGACGTGGCGGTGGAGGTCGGCCCCGGGCTCGGCTCGCTCACCCTCGCCCTGCTCCCCGTCGCCGCCCACGTGCACGCCGTCGAGATCGACGCCACGCTGGCCGGCGCGCTCCCCGGCACCGCCGCCCGGCACGCCGGCCCGGCCGCCGACCGGCTCAGCGTGCACCACGCCGACGCCCTGCGGATCAGCGCCGCCGACCTGGGCGATCCGGCGCCCACCGCACTGGTGGCGAACCTGCCCTACAACGTCGCCGTGCCCGTGGTGCTGCACCTGCTCGCCGAGTTGCCGAGCCTCCGGCACGGGCTGGTGATGGTGCAGAAGGAGGTCGCCGACCGGCTCGTCGCCGGTCCCGGCTCCAAGGTGTACGGCATACCGTCGGTCAAGCTCGCCTGGTACGCCCACGCCCGGGCCGCCGGAAAGGTGCCGCCGAACGTGTTCTGGCCGGTGCCCAACGTCGACTCCGGCCTGGTCGCTTTCACCCGCCGCGAGCCACCCCGCGCCGACGTACCCCGCCACCAGGTCTTCTCAGTGGTGGACGCCGCCTTCGCGCAGCGGCGCAAGACGCTGCGGGCCGCCCTGGCCGGCTGGGCCGGCGGTGCCGACCGGGCCGCCGCTGCCCTCACCGCCGCCGGCGTGGACCCCGGCGCACGCGGCGAGTCACTCACCGTCGATCAGTTCGCCGCCGTGGCCGCGTCGGCCCCGAGCCGTACGCCGGCAGCCCAGTAGGCTGAGCCCGTGCCTGCCGAGGAGCTGATCGTGACCAAGCCGTTCGACGTGCGGTTGCCCGTCCGGGACATCACCCCGTGACCGAGGCCTGGCGACCGGACGACGACGAGCCGCGCGGGGCGAGCGGGCCGGTCCGGGTACGGGTGCCCGCCAAGGTCAACCTGCATCTGGGGGTCGGCCCGCTGCGCCGGGACGGCTACCACGAGCTGAACACCGTCTACCACGCGATCTCGATCTACGACGAGTTGACCGCGCGGCGCGGCGACACCCTCACCCTCACCATGGAGGGCGAGGGCACCGGGGAACTCGCCCTCGACGACTCCAACCTGATCATCCGAGCGGCGCACGCCCTCGCCGGGTACGCCGGCGTCATGCCGCACGCCCGGCTGCACCTGCGCAAGCAGATCCCACTGGCCGGCGGGCTCGCGGGCGGCAGCGCGGACGCCGCGGCCGCCCTGGTCGCCTGCGACGCCCTCTGGGGTACCGGCCTGTCCCGTGACGAGCTGGCGAGCATCGCCGCCGACCTCGGCTCGGACGTGCCCTTCCTGATCCACGGCGGTACCGCGCTGGGCACCGGCCGAGGCGAGGCGGTCAGCCCGGTGTTGGCCCGCCCCACCTCCTGGCACTGGGTGGTCGCCATCGCCGACGGCGGTCTGTCCACCCCGCAGGCGTACCGGGAACTCGACCGGCTCCGCGAGGCCGGCGCCGCCGGGCCGCCGCTGGGCAGCACGGACGGTCTGCTCGCCGCGCTGCGACAACGTGACCCCCGGGTGCTCGCCCCGACCCTCGGCAACGACCTTCAGGACGCCGCCCTGGCCATGCGGCCGTCGCTGGCGAACACCCTGAAGGCCGGCGAGGCGGCCGGGGCGCTGGCCGGCATCGTCTCCGGCTCGGGTCCCACCTGCGTGTTCCTCACCACCGACGCCACCGACGCCGAACGCGTCGCCGCCGAACTGGAGGCCGCCGGGGTGTGCCGGCAGGCCCGCGTCGCCCACGGCCCGGTACACGGGGCCCGGATCACCTGACGGTCGACGGACCGCCCGGCCGGGCTGGCCCTACTGCGCCAGAGCGGGTCGGGTGCGGCCCCCACCGGCCGCCGGCGAACGGATCGCGCCGGACACCGCTGTGGCCGGCACGTCGCGTGTCGAGCCGACGGCGACGACGCATCGCGCCTGGGATCGGGCGGTCGCCGGGAGACCGGGGTGCTCCGCGTACCCTGGAACGACAGGCGTCCCCAGGTGCCCGCCGGCACCGGGACGCCTTGATCATGAAAGGTGGGTACGTGGCCAACATCGTCAACCTGGACCGGGTGTCCAAGGGCTACGGCGCGGCCGGGCCACTGCTCACCGAGGTCTCGCTCGGCCTGGACGACGCCGACCGGATCGGCGTCGTCGGGCTCAACGGCGCCGGCAAGTCCACGCTGCTACGAATGTTGACCCGTACCGAGGAACCCGACGACGGCCGGGTCACCCACCGTCGTGACCTGCGAGTCGCCTGGCTGCCACAGAATCTCACCCTCAGCCCCGAGGCCACCGTCCGCGACGTCGTCCTCGGCACCGAGTGGCTCGCCGAGAGCATGGGCGCGGAGCACGAATGGGCCGGCGACGCCGGCGTACGCGCCATCCTCGACGGGCTGGGCATGCCCCACCTGGGTCTCGACGCCCCGGTCGGGCCGATGTCCGGTGGCGAACGCCGCCGGGTGGCCCTGGCCGCCCTGCTGGTCCGCGACGCCGACCTGCTCATCCTCGACGAACCCACCAACCACCTCGACGTCAGCGGCGTCGACTGGCTGGCCCGGCACCTGCTCAGCCGCAAGGGTGCCCTGGTCGTGGTCACCCACGACCGCTGGTTCCTCGACGCCGTCTGCACCACCACCTGGGAGGTCGCCGACCAGACCGTGCGGGCCTACGAGGGTGGCTACGCGGCCTGGATCCTCGCCCGCGCCGAGCGGGAACGGATCGCCGCCGCCACCGAGGCCCGCCGGCAGAACCTGCTCCGCAAGGAGATCGCCTGGCTGCGCCGCGGCCCGCCGGCCCGTACCTCGAAGCCGAAGTTCCGCATCGACGCCGCCAACGCGCTCATCGCCGACGTGCCGCCGCCGCGCGACACCACGTCGCTGCAACGGCTGGCCACCGCCCGGCTCGGCAAGCAGGTGTACGACCTGGAACACATCCGGTTGCACGCCGGTCCCAAGACCATCCTCGACGAGGTCAGTTGGCAGGTCGGCCCCGGCGACCGGGTCGCCATCCTCGGCGCCAACGGCGCGGGCAAGACCACCCTGCTGCGGATGCTGGCCGGCGTCACCCGGCCCGACAGCGGGCGGCTGATCACCGGCAGCACCGTACGGCCCGCCTTCCTCTCCCAGGAACTCGCCGAACTACCAAGCGACCTGCGTGTCCTCGAAGCCGTCGAGGAGGTCGCCCGGCGGGTCCGCCTCGGCGACCGGGAGATCTCCGCCGCGCAGCTCGCCGAGGTGTTCGGTTTCGACGACCGGCGCCTCTGGACCCCGGTGGGTGACCTCTCCGGCGGCGAGCGGCGTCGACTCCAGATGCTGCGACTGCTGGCCGGCGAACCGAACGTGCTGCTGCTCGACGAACCCACGAACGACCTCGACACCGACACCCTCGCCGCGTTGGAGGACCTGCTCGACTCCTGGCCCGGCACGATCGTGGTGGCCAGCCACGACCGCTACCTGATCGAGCGGGTGACCGACACCGCGTACGGCATGTTCGGCGACGGCCGGCTGGTGCACCTGCCCGGCGGTGTCGACGAGTACCTCGCTCGTGCCAACGACCGGCCAGGGCCCGGGCGAACCCCGGCGCCCGTGGCACCGACCACCGCCCCGGCCGCTGGCGGGATGAGCGCCGCCGAGGCCCGGCAGGCCCGCAAGGAACTGGCCCGCCTCGAACGGCAGGTCGGCAAGCTGGAACAGAAGGAGGCCACCCTGCTGGACCAACTCGCCGCGAACGCCACCGACTACAGCAAGGTGGCCGAGCTGGACGCCCAGCTCACCCAGGTACGCGGCGAGCGTGAGGAGGCCGAGCAGGCCTGGCTGACCCTGGCCGACGAGATCCCCGCCAGCTGACCCGGCCCACCCGGCCGGTCGCCCTGCCCTGACGTGCCGTTTCCGGGACCCCGTGTGCGGCGTCACAGCGCCGGATGCGGGAGAATCGCCGTCGACCCTCACCCAACGGCGTTGGAGAAACAGACATGGCCCACACCCCCGTCAACCACCCCGCGCGGCCGATCTACCGGGCGATCGGCGGGCTCGTCGGTCTGTACCTGGTGGTCTTCGGTGTGATCGGCTTCCTGACCAGCACCGGTGAGCCCTTCTTCAGCCAGGGCGACACCCAGGCCCTGGGGCAGGGGACGAACCTCGGCTTCTCGCTGTTCAGCATCGTGGTCGGTGCGATCGTGCTGGCCGGCACCGCCATCGGGCGCAACCTCGACGTGTTGATCAACCAGTGGTCGGCCTATCTGATCATGGTGGTCAGCCTGGCGGGCCTCGCCTTCATCCGTACCGAGGCCAACATCTTCAACCTCAGTGTCGCCACGGTGGTCGTCCAGATGGTGCTCAGCCTGGTGCTGCTGATGGCTGGCATGTACGGCAAGGTCGGCAGCGACGACGAGCACGAGGCATGGCAGAAGGCTCGGCTCGTGCTCTGAGGTTTCGCTTCTGGTTTCGGTTGTGGGTTTTCGTCGGAGCCTGACCCGTCTCGGTTTCCGGTTGTGGGTTTTCGCCGGAGCCCGACCCGCTCCGGGCGGTCAGGCTTGATCCCTGCGCGGGTCGGGCTCCGGCGAAAACCTGTCGGGGTTGCGCCTCGGCCAGCCTCGCGGGGGGTTGCTGCTGCTGAGTTGGCGTTCTGGGGACGTGGGGTGCGTGGCTGGGGGACAATGTTCTTGTTGTCCCGCTTTGCGTGGAGGAGTCGATGCCGCACTTTCCGGTGAACCACCCGGCGCGGCCGTTCTACCGGGCGCTGTCCGGTCTGGTCGGGCTCTACATCCTGATCTTCGGCGTCTGGGGGACCGCCCTCACCTGGGGAGACCCGCTGTTCGGCCGGAACGGCAACTGGGCTCTCGGGCTCCGCACCAACCTGGCCTTCTCGCTGGCCTCCATCGGCTTCGGGATCGTGCTCATCATCGGCGCGTCCCGGCGAACCAACCTCGGCCACTACATGAACCTCACCGCCGGAGCGGTCTTCCTGGTCACCAGCATCCTGATGATGTCGGTGCTGCAGACCGAGGCCAACTTCCTGAACTTCTCCATGTCCACGGTGATCGTCTCAATGCTCTTCGGCCTGATCCTGCTCGGCACCGGCCTCTATGACAAAGTCGGTCCGCACGAGGACGCCGAGGCCGAGCGAAGCCGCCGGAATCACCCCGTCGCCGAGATCCACCGCCGCTGACCGGTACGCCAGCTGATCAGCGTCCGGCTGCGGTGATCAGCCCCGGCTTGGCCTCCAGGTGCGACAACCCGTTCCAGGAGAGGTTCACCAGGTGCGCGGCTACCGTCTCCTTACGCGGCTTACGCACCTCCAGCCACCAGCGTCCGGTCAACGCGACCATGCCCACCAGCGCCTGCGCGTACAACTCGGCCAACTTCGGTTCGTAACCTCGGCTGGAGAACTCCGCGCCGAGGATGTGCTCCACCTGGTGCGCCACGTCGTTCATCACGCTGCTGAAGTTGCCGGTCGCCGAGAGCACCGGCGACTCCCGCACCAGCACCCGGAACCCGCTGGTCTCCTCCTCGATGTAGCCGAGCAGCGCCAGGGCGGCCTGTTCCAGCAGCTCCCGTGGATGACCCGCGGTCAACGCCGTGGTGATCCGATCAAGCAGGGACCGGACCTCCCGGTCCACCACCACCGCGTAGAGCCCTTCCTTGCCGCCGAAGTGCTCGTAGACCACCGGCTTGGAAACCTTCGCCCGCGACGCGACCTCCTCGATCGAGGTGGCGTCGAAACCGCGCTCGGCGAAGATCTGCCGACCGATCGAGATCAACTGCTCGCGGCGCTGAGCGGCGGACATGCGTACCCGGGCCGGCGGCTTGCCCGGCGCCGGCACCACGCGCCGCCGCCTGCCACCCTCCTCGCGGGGAGTCTCGGCCATCTCGTCACCTCGCTGGCGCTCGGTGACGCCCTGTCGTGGGATGCTGCCTGTCTTCCGCCCGGTCACCCGAACATACTGCCAGGTAACTTGCGGGTTGGCCGCCCGGTTACCGCGGGGCTGCCGGCTTGGCCAGCTTCGCCGCGATCCGTTCCGGCCTCGGCCAGCGCACGTCCCACGCCGCGCCGAGCCTCTCGAACAGCCAGATCACCCGGGCCGAGATGTCGATCTGCCCCCGCAGCACCCCGTGCCGGGCACTCGTCGGGTCGGCGTGGTGCAGGTTGTGCCAGCTCTCGCCGAAGGACAGCAACGCCAAGGGCCAGAAGTTCGCCGCCCGGTCGCCGTGACGCATCATGAACGGCCGCTCCCCGTACACGTGGCACACCGAGTTGATCGACCAGGTGACGTGGTGCAGCAACGAGATGCGGACCAGTCCCGCCCAGAACAGTGCGCTCAACGCGCCCTGCCAGGACCACGTCAACAGCCAGCCCATGAACGCCGGCCCGAGCACCGAGACGACAACCAGCACCGGGAAGAGCCGGTCCATCCGCCGGATGTCCCGGTCGGCCAGCAGGTCCGGCGCGAAGCGCTCCCGGTTGGACAGTTCCCGGCCGAACAGCCAGCCCATGTGCGCGTGGAACAGTCCCTTGGTCAGACCCCGCACCGTGGTGCCGAACCGCCACGGCGAGTGCGGGTCCCCTTCCAGATCGGAGAAGGCGTGGTGCCGCCGGTGATCGGCCACCCACTGGATGATCTCGCCCTGCACGGCGAGGGAGCCCGAGGCGGCCATCGCGATGCGCAACCACCGCTTGGCCTTGAACGATCCGTGGGTGAAGTAACGGTGGTAGCCGACCGTGATGCCCAGGCCCGACAGCACGTACCAGAAGGCGGCGATGCCCACGTCGACCCAGCTGAGCCAGCCACCCCAGGCCACCGGCACGGCGGCGATCAGCGCCGCGAACGGGATCACCACGAAGGACCAGAGCGCGATCAGGATACCGCGTGACTGGGTGCCCTGGGTGAGTGGCTTGGGAGTGGCCGGTTGCGGGTCGAGCACGGTGGCGGACATGGCACCTCGCAGGGGACGGTCGGTTCGCGAATCTACGCCTACGTCACCGTAACTTAAGGGTCCGGAAGATCGCATCGGACAGCGACCTGAATGGATGCCCGACGTGTCGTACGCGTGTCCTAACCTGCACCGCATGACCGCTTTCGACGCCACCGAGGTGCGCCGGTTGCGTACCGAGGAGCAGCTCTCGGTGCGCGAGATCCGCGCTCGTACGGGCCTCGGCCGGAACCGCATCCACGAGCTGCTGCGGGGCGTCCCCGCGCCGGACCGGACCAGACGCCCCCGGGCAAAGGACGACCTGCGCGCCGAGGCGGTGGCGCTGCGCTCGACGGGGCATCCGGTTCCGGAGATCGCCCGACGGCTCGGCGTGAGCCGGTCGACGGCGTACCTCTGGGTGCGGCACATTCCGCTCGAGCGCGACCCCGAGGAGGAGCGGGAGCGTCGGCGTGCCCACGCGAAGACGATGGCCGACGCGCGGTGGGCGGACCACCGCCGGGCGCGGGACGAGGCTCGGGCGAAGGCGCACGCGTTCGCCGCCAATAAGGTCGGTCAGCTCGATGAGCGTGATCTGCTCATCGTCGGTGCGGCGGTCTACTGGTGCGAGGGCACCAAGTCGAAGCCGTGGCGTCGTGATGACCACGTGCAGTTCATCAACAGCGACCCTGGCCTGCTCGCTCTCTTCCTACGCTTCCTCGAAGTCTGCGGCGTCGACCCCGCCGTGCCGACCTACCGGGTGAGCATTCACGAAACCGCCGATCCGGACGCGGCGGCCGAGTGGTGGGCGGCCGAACTCGGCGTACCACGCGAGCGCTTCCGCCGGGCGACGCTGAAGAAGCACAATCCCGCCACCGTCCGTCGGAACACCGGCGACCAGTACCGAGGCTGTCTAGTGATCAACGTGCCGCGTAGCCGTGAGCTCTACTGGCGAATAGAGGGTATGATCGCCGAGCTGTTCCGGTCCGCGGCTGAACGCGCGTGCGTGGGTTGATGTGACCTGTCGGCTTGACATGTCAATGGGGTGTGGGGTAACGGCAACCCGCAGGCCTTTGGAGCCTTGAGCTCCTGGTTCGAATCCAGGCACCCCAGCAATCGCCCCAACTGCCGATCCTCGTACCCGTGCCGAACAGGTCGGATTGTCTGGTTAGCATGGCCGCGAGACTGTCCGCGTTCCGACGGGAGCCACGTCGTGCCCGAGCCCCACACCCGTACCGTCGTCGTGCTCGCCGCCGGTGAGGGCAAGCGGATGAAGTCCTCGTTGCCCAAGGTCCTGCACCCACTGCTCGGCCGGACGCTGGTGGGCCACGTCCTCAACGCGGCCGACCCGCTGGGTGCGGCGCGCACCCTGGTGGTGGTGGGGCACGGTGCCGACCAGGTCCGCGCCCACCTCGCCGGGATCGCTCCCGAGGCCACCGCGGTTCACCAGGCCGAACAGCTCGGCACCGGGCACGCGGTGCGGATCGCGCTGGAGGCCGCCCCGGAGGTCACCGGCACGGTGGTGGTGCTCAACGGCGACGTGCCGTTGCTGCGGCCGGAGACGGTCGGTGAGCTGGTGGCGGCGCACGAGGGCGAGGGCGCCGCGGCGACCGTGCTCGCGGCGGAGGTGCCGGACCCGACCGGGCTCGGACGCATCGTGCGGGACGCCGCGGGCCGGCTGGAGCAGATCGTCGAGCAGCGTGACGCGAGCGCCGCCCAGCTGGCGCTTCGGGAGATCAACGCGGGCATCTACGCGTTCGACGCGGCTCGGTTGCGGGACGTGCTCGGCAAGCTGTCGACCGACAACGACCAGGGCGAGGAGTACCTCACCGACGTCTTCAAGATGCTGGTGTCCGCCGGCGAGCCGGTGGGGGTGCACCTGGCCGTCGACCACACCGAGACGCTTGGCTGCAACGACCGGGTGGAGCTGGCGGCGTTGCGTCGGCTGCTGCGTGACCGGGTCAACGAGCGGTGGATGCGGGCCGGCGTCAGCCTGCTCGACCCCGAGACCACCTGGATCGACGTGACCGTGGCCCTGGACCGGGACGCGGTGGTGGATCAGAACACCCAGTTGCGGGGCGGTTCGGTGGTGGGCGCCGACGCGGTGGTCGGGCCGGACGTGACGTTGATCGACACGGTGGTGGGGCCCGGCGCGACGGTGGTGCGCAGCCACGCGGTCGGTGCGGAGGTGGGGCCGGGCGCCAGCGTCGGGCCGTACGCGTACCTGCGGCCGGACGCCCGGCTGGCGGAGCGGGCGAAGGTCGGCACGTTCGTCGAGGTGAAGAACTCGGAGATCGGCGCCGGCTCGAAGGTGCCGCACCTGACGTACGTGGGTGACGCCACGATCGGCGAGCAGAGCAACATCGGTGCGGCGTCGGTGTTCGTGAACTACGACGGGGTGCGGAAGCACCGCACGGTGATCGGCAGTCATGCCCGGACGGGCGCGGACAACATGTTCGTCGCGCCGGTCGAGGTGGGTGACGGGGCGTACACCGCCGCCGGTTCGGTGATCATCGAGAACGTGCCGGCGGGTGCGATGGGTGTGGCTCGGGCCCGGCAGCGCAACATCGAGGGCTGGGTACTCAAGCGTCGGGCCGGTACCGCCGCCGCCGAGGCGGCCGAGCGTGCCCTGGGCGGTACGCAGGGTCCTCCGGCCGGCCCGTCCTCGGCAAGTGAAGGTGAGCCAATCCACGGCGGTGCCGAGTCGGTGGGCGGTACGCCCGAGCCGGGAGATACTGCAACCGAATAGTCCCCGGCCGACCACCACCGCAGGCCGGGTACCGCCGACCGAATACGGGAGCAGACGGGCCCATGGGCAGCATCGTCGCCGAAAACCGCAAGAGCCTGATGCTCTTCTCCGGACGTGGTTTTCCGGAGTTGGCCAAGGAGATCGGTGAGGTGCTCGGCGTCGCGCCGACGCCGGCCGACGCGTACGAGTTCGCCAACGGCGAGATCTTCGTACGCTTCAAGGACTCGGTACGTGGCTCGGACGCCTTCGTGGTGCAGTCGGTCACGCACGGGGTGAACACGTGGGTCATGGAGACCTTGATCATGGTCGACGCGCTGAAGCGTGGTTCGGCCAAGCGGATCACGGTCGTCCTGCCGTTCTATCCGTACTCCCGGCAGGACAAGAAGCACCGCGGCCGGGAACCGATCTCCGCGCGGTTGGTCGCCGACCTGCTGAAGACCGCCGGGGCGAACCGTATCCTCACCGTGGACCTGCACACCGCGCAGATCCAGGGTTTCTTCGACGGCCCGGTGGACCACCTCTTCGCGATGGACATCCTGGCCGAGTACGTGGAGCGCAAGTACGCAGGCCGCCCGATGACCGTCGTCGCGCCGGACTCGGGCCGGGTACGGGTGGCCGAGCGGTGGACGGACCGGCTGGGTGGTTGCCCGTTGGCCTTCATCCACAAGACCCGGGATCCGATGAAGCCGAACCAGGTGGTGGCGAACCGGGTGGTCGGTGAGGTCGAGGGTCGGGTCTGCCTGATCGTCGACGACATGATCGACACGGGCGGCACGATCTGTCGCGCGGCGGACATCCTGAAGGAGTCGGGGGCGGCGGACGTGATCGTGGCGTCCACCCACGCGCTGCTGTCCGATCCGGCGACGGAGCGGTTGAAGAACAGCCCGATCAGCGAGGTCGTGGTGACCAACACGCTCCCGTTGCCGCCCGAAAAGCAGCTCGACAAGCTCACCGTGCTGTCGATCGCGCCGCTGCTGGCCCGGGCCATCCGCGAGGTCTTCGACGACGGTTCGGTGACCACTCTCTTCGGCGGGCTGAGCTGAGCGCGGTGCGGGACTGAGTCGGCTGGGCGGGGTGTCCGGCCGGGTACGGGGACTGCCGGAAACCCGGGAAATCGCTCGGGTAGACTGGTCCGGTTGCCACGGCGAGGGTGCCCTGCGGGCCGCTGAGAAGCGCCGCACGGAGGCACCGTGATCGACGCGGTGCTCCGGGCAGTCTTCTGACGCATGAGCCCCTGCGAGCCCCCCGCCCAGCACCGCCAGACGACAAGCTGCCGCAGCGAAGCATCAGGAGTTTCCCCGTGTCCGAGGTAAAGATCAGCGCCGAGCCCCGCACCGAGTTCGGCAAGGGTGGTGCCCGTCGTACCCGCCGGGCCGGCAAGGTGCCCGCCGTGCTGTACGGCCATGGCGAGAAGCCCAAGCACATCGCGCTGCCGGCCCGCGAGTTCGCGGCGGCAATCCGTAACGGTGGGGCCAACCAGCTCCTCGCGCTCGACATCAGCGACGGCACGCAGGCGCTGGCGCTGCCGAAGGCGATCCAGCGGGATCCGATCAAGGACACCTTCGAGCACGTCGACCTGCTGCTGGTGCGGCGGGGCGAGAAGGTCACCGTGGACGTCCCGGTCCAGCTCACGGGTGAGGCCGCGCGCGACACGCTGATCGTGCACGACCACGACACCCTCTCGGTGACCGCCGACGCGACCAAGGTGCCGGATCACCTGGAGGCTTCGATCGAGGGCGCCGAGGCGGGTTCCCAGGTCACCGCCGCTGACGTCACGTTGCCGGCGGGTGTGGAGCTGGCCGGCGACCCGGAGATGCTGGTCGCCTCGATCACCGCCGCGCCGACCGCCGAGCAGCTGGAGTCGACGCTGCCCGAGGTCGAGGAGGCCACCGAGGAGGCCGAGGCCGAGGTCGGCGAGGTCACCGAGGGTGCTGCCGAGGCGCCGGCCGCCGAGGGCGAGGCGGGCGCCGAGGGTCGTACCGAGGCCTGACAGTCTCGCAGTTTTGCGACAGGCGTCCCCGGTTCTTCGGGGGCGCCTGTCGGCGTATCGGATGATCGGCGGCGCGGGTGGTGGTTGACCGCCGGTACGAGCGGGAGGGGCGGGCGGTGACGGACGAGACCGGGCCGTGGCTCGTGGTGGGTCTGGGTAACCCGGGCCGGGAGTACGCGGGCAACCGGCACAACGTCGGGTTCATGGTCGCCGACCTGTTGGCTGGTCGGCTGGGCGCGAAGTTCGGCCGGCACCGGCGGGCGGTGGCGGAGGTCGCGGAGGGTCGGCTGGGGTTGGGCGGGCCGAAGCTGGTGTTGGCCAAGCCGCTGACCTACATGAATCTGTCCGGTGGGCCGGTGGTGAGTCTGGCGCAGTTCTACAAGGTGCCGCCGGGCCGGGTGATCGCGGTGCACGACGAGCTGGACATCGGCTACGGCCAGGTGCGGGTCAAGTGCGGCGGCGGCGAGGGCGGGCACAACGGCCTGCGGTCGATGTCGAAGTCGTTCGGCACGAAGGACTACGTGCGGGTGCGGTTCGGGATCGGTCGACCGCCGGGGCGGCAGGATCCGGCGGACTATGTGCTGTCGGATTTCGGCACGGTGGAACGCAAGGAGTTGGACTTCCTGGTGGATCGGGCTGCGGACGTGGTGGAATCCGTGGTCAGCCGGGGTGTGGAGCCGACCCAGAACCTCTACCACGGGGCCTAGCGCGGGTACCGAAGTGCCCCCGTTTGACCTTCGCCTCGGTCTACCGGTGACGTCGACACACCCGTCGGGGGCGGGCTGCGGCGGTCGGGTTCGTCGGTGGCCCGGTAGTGTGCGGGTTCGGCGGTCGGGGCGAGGCCGGCCGCTCGGCGTACGCGGATCGTGGCGACGGGAGCGGAAGCATGAGCGGTCCACCGATGATCGACGGGGCGTTCGCGCGGTGGCTGGCGGATCGGGCCGGGCAGGCGCTGCTGGGCCTGCGGGCGGAGATGGGGTTCGCCGATGCCGGTGCGTTGAAGTCGGCGGGGGACAAGGTCTCGCACGACCTGATCCGTACCGAGCTGGCGAGGTGGCGCCCGGGCGACGCGGTGCTCTCCGAGGAGGACGAGGGTTCCCGGCTGGCGTGGGCGGCCGAGGTCAACGCCG
The DNA here is from genome assembly GCF_027497295.1 of Verrucosispora sp. WMMC514. Taxonomy (NCBI): domain Bacteria; kingdom Bacillati; phylum Actinomycetota; class Actinomycetes; order Micromonosporales; family Micromonosporaceae; genus Micromonospora; species Verrucosispora sp. WMMC514. Next base: position 3,417,442 of record NZ_CP114906.1, read on the forward strand.
GTGCGGTGTCGCGGTTGACCGCCGACCGGGTCTGGATCATCGACCCGTTGGACGGCACCCGGGAGTTCAGCGAGGAGGGGCGCGCGGACTGGGCGGTGCATGTCGCGCTCTGGGCGCGTAACGCGGCCACGTCGCATGGTCTGGTCGCCGGTGCGGTCGGGCTGCCGGCGCAGCACCGGGTGCTGGGCACGGACCTGCCGCCGGCCTATCCGCCGATGACGCCGGAGGCGGCGACGGTGGGTGGCGCGGGGCGGTTGCGGTTGGCGGCGAGTCGCAGCCGGCCGCCGGTGTTCCTGACCGATCTCGCTGAGGAGGTCGGGGCGCAGTTGGTGCCGATGGGTTCGGCCGGGGCGAAGATCGCCGCGGTGATCACCGGTGAGGTGGACGCGTACATCCACGCCGGCGGGCAGTACGAGTGGGACTCGGCGGCACCGGTGGCTGTGGCGACGGCCACCGGACTGCACGCTTCCCGGATCGATGGTTCTGCGCTGAAATACAACGAGGCGGATCCGCGCCTGCCTGACCTGTTGGTGTGCCGCAAGGATCTCGCCAGCCGGTTACTTGCGGCGTTGCAGCGGCATTGCGGGTAGCCTGTCGCTACTTCCTGACATCCCCGACCGGAAAGGTCTGGAAAGCGGATGACCGAGCGAATCGAGCCGGTGTCATGACCAGTGCTGCCTACCAGGTCACCCATCTCGACGCGCTGGAGGCGGAGAGCATCTTCGTGATGCGCGAGGTGGTCGCCGAGTTGGAGCGGCCGGTGCTGCTGTTCTCCGGTGGCAAGGACTCGATCGTCATGCTCCGGCTGGCGCAGAAGGCGTTCGCACCGGGTCACATTCCGTTCCCGGTGATGCACGTCGACACGGGTCACAACTTCCCGGAGGTGCTCGACTACCGCGACCGGCGGGTGGCCGAGCTGGGCCTGCAGCTGGTGGTGGCCAGCGTGCCGGAGGCGCTGGCCAGCGGTCTGGTCCGGGAGCCGGCGGACGGCACGCGTAACCGGATCCAGACGCCGGTGCTGCTGGAGGCGGTGGAGAAGCACCGTTTCAACGCCCTCTTCGGTGGGGCGCGGCGGGACGAGGAGAAGGCTCGGGCGAAGGAACGGATGTTCAGCTTCCGGGACGAGTTCGGCCAGTGGGATCCGAAGAACCAGCGGCCGGAGTTGTGGGCGCTCTACAACGGTCGGCATCATCCGGGCGAGTCGATCCGAGTGTTCCCGTTGTCCAACTGGACCGAGTTGGACGTGTGGCACTACATCGCCCGGGAGCGGATCGAGTTGCCGTCGATCTACTACGCGCACGACCGTGAGGTGGTCGAGCGGGACGGGATGCTCTACGCGGTGAACGAGTTCCTGCCGGCGCGGGCGGGTGAGGAGCGGTTCAAGGCCCGGGTGCGGTACCGCACGGTCGGCGACGCCTCCTGCACGGCGGCGGTGCGTTCCGACGCGGACACGGTCGAGAAGGTCATCGACGAGGTCGCCGCGACCCGGATCACCGAGCGTGGCGCGACCCGGGGCGACGACCGGGTCAGTGAGGCCGCGATGGAGGACCGCAAGCGGGAGGGCTACTTCTGATGAGCACCGAGACTCTGGCGACCGCCGCGGTCGCCGAGGGCCGGCCGATGGACCTGTTGCGTTTCGCCACGGCCGGGAGTGTCGACGACGGCAAGTCGACCCTGATCGGTCGGCTGCTCTACGACACGAAGTCGCTGTTCACCGACCAGTTGGCGGCGGTGGAGGCGGTCAGCGCGGCCCGCGGTGACGAGTACACGAACCTGGCGCTGCTCACCGACGGGTTGCGGGCGGAGCGGGAGCAGGGCATCACGATCGACGTGGCGTACCGCTACTTCGCCACGCCCCGGCGCAAGTTCATCATCGCCGACACCCCGGGCCACATCCAGTACACCCGGAACATGGTCACCGGGGCCTCCACCGCTGACCTGGCGCTGATCCTGGTGGACGCCCGCAAGGGTCTGGTCGAGCAGTCCCGCCGGCATGCCTTCCTCTGCTCGCTGTTGCGGGTGCCGCACCTGGTGCTCTGCGTCAACAAGATGGATCTGGTCGACTTCTCGCAGGAGGTCTTCGAGCGGATCGCCGACGAGTTCACCGCGTTCGCCGCGAAGCTGGACGTGCCGGATCTGACGGTGGTGCCGATCTCCGCGTTGCGGGGCGACAACATCGTCAGCCGTTCGGAGAACATGCCCTGGTACGAGGGCCCGGCGCTGCTGCACCACCTGGAGCGGGTGCACATCGCCAGCGACCGTAACCTGGTCGACGTCCGCTTCCCGGTGCAGTACGTGATCCGTCCCCAGTCGACCACGGTGACCGACTACCGGGGCTACGCCGGCCAGGTGGCCTCGGGGGTGCTCAAGCCGGGTGACGAGGTGATGGTGCTGCCCTCGGGCTTCACCAGCCGGATCGCCGCGGTGGAGACCGCCGACGGGCCGGTCGCGGAGGCGTTTCCGCCGATGTCGGTGACGGTACGCCTGGAAAACGAGATCGACATTTCGCGTGGTGACATGATCTGCCGGCCGAACAACGCGCCGGCGGTGGCCCAGGACATCGAGGCGATGATCTGCTGGATGGACGAGACCCGTCCGTTGCAGGTCGGCGGCAAGTACTCGATCAAGCACACGACCCGTGCGGCGCGGGCCATCGTCCGGGGTCTGCACTACCGCCTCGACATCAACTCCCTGCATCGCGACGAGTCGGCGACCGAGCTGGGGCTCAACGAGATCGGTCGGGTCCGGCTGCGGACCACCATTCCGCTGCTGGCCGACGAGTACCGCCGCAACCGCACCACCGGCGGGTTCATCATCATCGACGAGGCCACCAACCGTACGGTCGGCGCCGGCATGATCGTGGAAACCCCCTGACCCCACCCGTACCGCTGGTTGGACAAAGAGTTCTGGTCGGGACCCACCGCGGTCCCGACCAGAACTCTTTGATCGACGGTGGGGTCAGTCCAGGCGGGCGGCACCTGGGGCGGGGGTGGCGGTGGTGAGGGTGGGTGGAGTGAAAGCGCGGTCGGCGTAGGCGGCGGTGACGGCCGCCCCCACCCGGTCGGACTGGTCCGCCTCGACCAGGGCCAGCACGCAGCCGCCGAAGCCGCCACCGGTCATCCGGGCACCGAGCGCCCCGGCGGTCAGCGCGGCCTCGACCGCGAGATCCACCTCGGGGACGGTGATGGCGAAGTCGTCACGCATGGAGGCGTGCGAGGCGGTGAGCAGCGGCCCGATCCGCCGGACCTGCCCGGCGCGCAGCAGCGCGACGGTGTCGAGCACCCGCTGGTCCTCGGTGACCACGTGGCGGACCCGGCGGCGGGTCTCGTCGTCGGGCAGCCGGGCCAGCGTCTCGTCGAGACCGGCGGACGGCACGTCACGCAGGGCGGGTACGCCGAGCAGGTCGGCCGCCTTCTCACAGCTGGCGCGGCGGGCCGCGTACTCGCCGTCGGCGTGCCGGTGCGGGGCGCGACTGTCGATCACCAGCACCGCGAGGTCGGCGCCGTCGAGGTCGAACGGGATGTGTTCGACCCGCTCCGTGCGGCAGTCGAGGAAGAGGGCGTGTCCGGCGCGGCAGCGGATCACCGCGGACTGGTCCATGATGCCGGTGGGCGCGCCGACGTACCGGTTCTCGGCGTGCTGGGCCAGCCGGGGTTGTCCTTCGGCCGGCAGGTCCAGCCCGCCCAGGTCGACGAGGGCGGTGAGCACGGCGGCCTCCAGCGCGGCGGAGGAGGAGAGTCCCGCGCCGAGCGGCACGTCCGAGGCGACGGCCAGCCGGGCACCGGGCACGACGTGGCCGGCCTCCCGCAGCGCCCACACCACCCCGGCCACGTACGCCGCCCAACCGGTCACCCGACCGGGGTGGGTCACCTCGTCGGTGCCGAAGCTGACCGTTTCGCCGGTCAGCTCGGAGCAGACCGTCCAGCTGCCGGTCGGCTGCGGCGTGGCCGCGACGACGGTACGCAGCGGCAGCGCGAACGGCAGCACGAACCCGTCGTTGTAGTCGGTGTGCTCACCGATCAGGTTGACCCGCCCGGGAGCCGCCCAGCGGCCGGCGGGCGCCTGGCCGTACGCGTGCTGGAAGCAGTCGGTGGCGCGGTCGGCCACCGCGTCGGAGCGACTGTTCACCGGCGGTCCAGGACCTGTGCCTGGTAGAAGGCCCAGGCGTCGGCCACGATGTCGTGCAGGGTGGGCTTGCGCGGTTCCCAGCCCAGCTCGGCGCGGGCCAGGGCGGCGGAGGCGACCAGCTCGGCCGGGTCGCCCTCCCGGCGCGGTGCCACCTCGACCGGCACCGGGTGCCCGGTGACCTCGCGGACGACCTCGACCACCTGCCGGTTGGTGAAGCCGTTGCCGTTGCCGAGGTTGTAGATGCGGTGCTGGCCGCCGGTGGCCGCGTCCAGCGCGAGCAGGTGGGCCCGGGCCAGGTCGGAGACGTGGATGTAGTCGCGGACGCAGGTGCCGTCGACGGTGGGGTAGTCGTCGCCGAAGAGTTGCAGCTTGTCCCGCCGGCCGGCGGTCACCTCCAGGGCGATCGGGATGAGGTGGGTCTCGGGGTCGTGCCGTTCGCCGAGGACGACGTCACCGTCGAGGTGGGCACCGGCGACGTTGAAGTAGCGCAGCGACACGGCGGCCAGGCCGTGCCCGATCGCCTCGGCGGTGAGCATCATGTCGGCGGCGAGCTTCGTCGCCCCGTACGTGTTGGTGGGTGCCTTGACGGCGGTCTCCGGGATGGGCAGCTCGGTGGGGTTGCCGTAGACGGCGGCGGTCGAGGAGAACACCAGCCGAGGTACGCCGGCGGTCCGCACCGCGTCGATGAGCGCCAGGGTGCCGACGGTGTTGTTGTGCCAGTACCGCTCGGGGGCGACCATCGACTCGCCGGCGGCGATCAGCGCGGCGAAGTGCAGTACGCCGTCGAAGCCGGCCTGCGGGGTGAGTACCTTGCCCGCGTCGTGGATGCCGGCCTCGATGTGGGTGGCGTCGGGAGCCAGGGCGCCCCGATGGCCGGTGCGCAGATCGTCGAGCACGACCACCTCGTGTCCGGCGTCGAGCAGCATCCGGGTCACCACGCTGCCGATGAAGCCGGCCCCGCCGGTGACGAGCAGTTTCACGTCGGTTCCTCCCGCCTGGCCGGCACGGTCGCGGCCTCGTGGTGGTCACCCTACGGCCCTGGGCTGGTTACCATCACTCCCATGCGGGCCTCGCGTCGGCGCATACCCCGACGGCGTGGCCACGACCTGCACCGCCGCCAGCCAGGTCCGTTGGCTCGCGCGGTCGCCCGGGTCGTGGTCCGGGCCGCCGACGGTGCCCTGCGGCTCGTCACCGATCTGCTGGGTGCCGGCCCGACCGCCGGCCGGGAGCGGATAAGTGAGGCGGAACTGCGGGATCTGGTCGCGGTCAACACGGTCCTCGATCCCGTGGAGCGGCGCATCATCGACGACGTGCTGGTGGCCGGTGCCAGCCTGGTGCGTGAGGTGATGATGCCCCGCACCGAGGTGGTGTTCCTCTCCGCGACGCTGCCGGTGGTCGAGGCGGAACCGCTGGTGCGGGCCGGTCCGCACACCCGCTATCCGGTGGTGGACGGCACCCATGACGACGTGGTCGGCGTGGTGCACCTGCGTGACCTGCTGCTCGGCCCGGACCGGGAACCGGGGACCACGGTCGGTCAGCTGGCCCGGGAGGTCAAGCGGCTGCCGGCCAGCAAACGGGTGCTCGCCGCGTTGACGGAGATGCGACGGGAGGGGCATCACCTGGCGGTGGTGGTCGACGAGTACGGGGGCACTGCCGGCATCGTCACCTGCGAGGACCTGATCGAGGAACTGGTCGGGGAGATCCACGACGAGTACGCGGACACCCCCGAGGCCGGGTGCACCGGACTACCGGCGATGGTGGACGGTCGACTCAATCTGGCCGACTTCGCCGAACGCACCGGTGTGTCGCTGCCGCCGGGTCCGTACGAGACGGTGGGCGGGTTCGTGATGGCCGCGCTGGGGCGGCTGCCGGGGCCGGGCGACGAGGTGCCGGTCCCCGCCGAATCGCCGGGGACGCCGGGCGGTGGTTGGCTGCTGCGGGTGCTGACCCTGGAAGGTCGGCGGGTGGCCCGGCTGGCGGTCACCGCCGCGCGCCTGCCCGAGCAGCGGCGCGAGGTGCTCTCGGCCGCCGACCCGGCCCGACCCGCCGGCCCGTCATGACGTACGCCGGGCTAGCTGACAGAATTGCCGGCATGTCCGACGTTCCCGTCCGCCCCCGCGTCTTCTCCGGCATCCAGCCGACCGCCGACTCGTTCCACCTCGGCAACTATCTCGGCGCGGTGCGGCACTGGGTGGCGTTGCAGGAGTCGCACGACGCGTTCTACTGCGTGGTCGACCTGCACGCCATCACCGCCGGGCACGACCCGAAGGTGCTGCACCAGCGTTCCCGGGTGGCCGCCGCGCAGTTGCTCGCGGTCGGTCTGGACCCGGAACGCTGCACCCTGTTCGTGCAGTCCCAGGTGCCCGAGCACGCCCAGTTGGCGTGGGTGCTCGGTTGCCTCACCGGGTTCGGCGAGGCCAGCCGGATGACCCAGTTCAAGGACAAGTCGCAGAAGCAGGGCAACGAGCGGTCCAGTGTCGGCCTGTTCACCTATCCGATCCTGCAGGCCGCCGACATCCTGCTCTACCAGGCCAACGCCGTACCGGTCGGTGAGGACCAGCGCCAGCACCTGGAGCTCTCCCGGGACCTGGCGCAGCGGTTCAACTCGCTGTTCGGCCGGACCTTCACGGTCCCGGCGCCGCACATCGTCAAGGCCACCGCGAAGATCACCGACCTGCAGGACCCGACGGCCAAGATGTCGAAGTCGTCCTCGTCGCCGGGCGGCATCGTCGACCTGCTCGAGGATCCGGCGCGTTCGGCGAAGAAGATCCGGTCGGCGGTGACCGACACCGGCCGGGAGATCGTCTTCGACGAGACGACCAAACCGGGGATCTCCAACCTGCTCACCATCTTCTCGGCGTTGAGCGGTCGCAGCGTCGACGACCTGGTCGCGGCCTACGACGGTAAGGGCTACGGGGACTTGAAGAAGGATCTCGCCGAGGTGGTCCGGGAGTTCGTCAGCCCCATCCAGGAGCGCACCCGTTCGTATCTCGACGACCCCGCCCAGTTGGACAAGCTCCTCGCCGCCGGCGCGGAGAAGGCCCGTGCGGTGGCGGCGCCGACGTTGCGTACCGCGTACGAGCGGGTGGGTTTCTTCCCTCCGGTACGCGGTGAGTGACCGCCCGGGCGAGGGCGGCGGTGCGGGCAGGGGCCGATGGCCGGAGGGGTGGCGTGCAGCGTGGATCAGGGGACCGGAGCGCCGGCGGTCGGCGACAGTGTCCAGATCGGCATCGCGGTCGACATCCCGGAGCCGTGGGGCGGCCTGCTGACAAGGCGGCGGCTGGCGGCCGGTGACCCGAACGCGGTGCCGGCGCACGTCACGCTGCTCGGGCCGACGGAGATTCCGGTGACCGCGTTGCCGGCGGTGGAGCGGCACCTGGCCCGGGTCGCCGCCGCCCACCTGCCGTTCAGTCTGCACCTGCGCGGTACGGGCACCTTCCGGCCGGTGACCCAGGTGGTCTTCGTCGCGGTCGCCGCCGGCATCAGCGAGTGCGAACTGCTCGCCGCCGCGATCAATGCCGCCCCGCAGCTACGCCGGGAGCTTCGTTTTCCCTACCATCCGCACGTGACGGTCGCCCAGGACGTCGCGCCGGAGGCGCTGGACAAGGCGTACGAGGACCTGGCGGACTTCTCCGCGATGTTCGAGGTGGACCACTTCACGCTCTTCTCGCACAGCGGGCAGGCGCGGTGGCAGCCACGCCGGGACTTCCGACTGGGTGGCTGACCGCCCCGGCCGGCACGTCGGGTACCTCTGACACGGCGACGACGGATCGGTGAGGATGACGACGTGAACGTTCTGGGTCGGGTCGAGGCGGCCGTCGACCGCCGGCTGACCGCCGCGCGCCGCCGCTCCCCGGCCTTCGGTCACCTGTGGCGTGCCGGGGTGCTCTACACCGATCTCCAGGGCGGCCGGCTGGCCGCCGCCATCGCCTACTACGGCTTCTTCGCGGTCTTCGCGCTGGCCCTGGTCGCGTACGCGATCTTCGGCGCGATCCTGGAGGACAACGACGAGGTGAGCGCGGCGGCGGAGGAGTTCCTCGGCGAGAACCTGCCGTTTCTCGATCCCGCCCAGGTGGCCGACAGCAGCGGCACCGCCGGGGTGGTCGGTCTGCTGATCCTGGTGTTGACCGGGATCGGGTGGGTGGAGGCGATCCGTTCCTCGCAGCGGCTGATCCACGGGCTCAACCAGCATCCGGGCAACCTGGTGGTGCGCCGCCTGGTCGACCTGGGTGTGCTGGTGGTCGTCTTCGTGCTCCTCGGCCTCTCGGTGGCGGCCGTGGACGCGCTGGAGACGCTGCTGCGGTTCCTGCTGCGCAGCACCGGCTCGTTCGCGCTCACCACGGTCAGCGCGCTGCTCAGCGTGCTGGTCAACGCGGTACTGGCCACGCTGCTGCTGGTCGCCGTGCCTCGGGTGCGGATGAGCCGGTCCCGGTTGCGGCCGGTGGTGCTGATCGTCGCGGTCGGCATCACCCTGCTCAACACCGTCGGCCGGTTCTGGGTGGGGCGGGTCGAACACAACCCGGCGTACACGGTGGTCGCCACCGCCGTCGGGTTGCTGGTCTACCTCTACCTGCTCAACCAGCTGGTGCTCTTCGGCGCGGCGCTGGCGGCGACGAGCCGGCGCGGACGGACGGTGGACCTGGCCGGCCGGCGCCCACCTGTCGACCTGGACGCGGACTCCGATCCCGGTACGCCGGGCGGGGCGGGTTGAGTCGCTGCTCCCGGCGGTCGTACCTTCCGCCGAACTCACCCCCACCTGCCGGAACACCGACGATGATGGGCGCGTGGGGGCACTCGTGACGTTGGACCTGCCGGCCGATTCGCCGATGCTGGAGCTGCCGTGGATCATCACGTTCGCTCCGCTCGGTGACGCCGACGAGTGGGAGCCGGTGGTGTGCGGCCCGTACGAGCGACCGCACGCGTTGGCGTTGGCCGAGGCGGTGGTGGCCGAGGAACAGCTGATGGCGGTGGTGGAACCGCTGGTGCCGGCGGTATCGGTGGAGCAGATCCGGGGGGAGATCGCCGCCGCGCAGCTCGCCGCGCAGGACGAGGTGGCTCGGGTGGACCAGGCCGACCTCTACGGCGACTACGAGGACACCATCGACGAGGAGGAACTGGAGGCGGCCGAGCACGACCGGGCGGCGGGCCCGCTGCCGGCGCCGGACGTGGCCGAGCTGCGTGCCGGGTTCGCCCGGATAGCCGCGCAGCTCACCGGCGGTTGACCGAACCCGCCGACGGCCGAGAGAGACCGGGTGCCGGCGCCCCGGGGGATCGCCCCGGCTGCGCCGGCACCGTCGCACCCCCCACCACAAGGGGTCGTGCCCAGCCGCCCGGCGGCGCGTCGCACGCCGGACGGCCGAGTCGATGGCGGGCTACCCGTTCAGGTGCCGCTCGAACCAGACCGCCGCGTCGACCGGCAGCAGGTGGCCGCCGTCGCGGTCGGTGAGCGTGCTGCTGGCGACCAGTGGCGTGCCGTACCCGTCGATCACCACCGGTGCGTCGCTGATGTTCACCACGCAGGTCAGCACGGTGTCACCGGCCTCGCGCTGGAAGGCGAGCACTCCCGGGCCGGTCTCCAGCCAGGTGATGCCGCCGAGGCCGGCCAGCGCCGGATGGGTGTGGCGGATCCGCAGCGCCGCCCGGTACAGCTCCAGGGTGGAGCCGGGGGTGCCGGTCTGTGCGGCCACCGAGAGGGCCCGCCAGGTCGTCGGGGCCGGCAACCAGCTCAGCTCGCTGCCGGCCGGTCCGAAGCCGTACGGCGCCAGCTCGCCGCTCCACGGGATCGGCACCCGGCAGCCGTCCCGGCTCTCGCCGGTGCGCAGGAAGGCCGGATCTTGACGCAGCTCGTCGGGCAGGTCGAGCACCTCGGGCAGGCCCAGTTCCTCACCCTGGTACAGGTAGGCGCAGCCGGGCAGGGCGAGCATCAGCAGTGCGGCGGCCCGGGCCCGACGCAGCCCGACCTCGCCGTCGCCGTAGCGGGTGACGTGCCGTTGCCGGTCGTGGTTGGACAGCACCCAGGTGGTCGGTGCGCCGACGATCGTGGACTCGGCCAGCGCGGTGTCGATCACCTTGCGGAACGAGTCGGCCGACCAGGTGGCGTCGAGGAAGTCGAAGCTGAAGGCCTGGTGCAGTTCGTCCGGGCCGATGTAGCGGGCCAGTCGCTGCGGTGTCTCGGCCCACGCTTCGGCGACGGCCATCCGACCGCCCGGGTAGCTGTCCAGGATGGGCCGCCAGGCGCGGTAGATGTCGTGCACCTCGTCCTGGTCGAAGTAGGGCAGCCGGCCCTTGCCGAGCAGCTCGGACTGGCGCCGGCCGCTGGTCATCGAGTTGAAACCGACGTCCGGCAGCCCGGCGGCCTTGATCATGCCGTGGGCCACGTCGATCCGGAAGCCGTCGACGCCCCGGTCCAGCCAGAAGCGGAGGATGTCCTCGAACTCGCTGCGTACCTCGGGGTGCCGCCAGTTCAGGTCGGGTTGGGCGGGGTCGAACAGGTGCAGGTACCACTGGCCGTCGGGGACCCGGGTCCAGGCCGGGCCGCCGAAGATGCTCTCCCAGTCGTTCGGCGGCTGCGCGCCGTCGTCGCCCTTGCCGTCGGCGAAGAGGTAGCGCGCCCGTTCGGGTGAGCCGGGGGCGGCGGCCAGCGCCGCGGTGAACCAGGGGTGCTTGTCGGAGGTGTGGTTCGGCACGATGTCGACGATGATCCGCAGGCCGAGCGCGTGGGCGTCGGTGATCATCGCCTCGAAGTCGGCGAGGTTGCCGAACATCGGGTCGACGTCGCGGTAGTCGGCGACGTCGTAGCCGCCGTCGACCATGGGCGAGGTGTAGAACGGGGTCAGCCAGAGCGCGTCGACGCCCAGCTCGCGCAGGTAGGGCAGGCGCGCCCGGATGCCCTGGAGGTCTCCGATGCCGTCGCCGTCGGAGTCGGCGAAGCTGCGGACGTAGACCTGGTAGACGACGGCGGATCGCCACCAGTCGGCGTCGGCGGTCAGCGGCGAGGGGATGCTGACGGTCATCGGGTGTTCCCCGTTCTGTGGCGCGGTACGGCGGCTACCCGGCGTTGGCGAGGTGGGGACGCACGGGTGTCTGAGCAGAATGCCGCGCCGACTCTGCAAGAGTCAAGCATTTCTTGCGCAAGAAGGGCTGGTCGCACCTCGGGCGCGAGCTACGTCACGCCGGACCGCTCACGCCGGAACCGCGAGCGCGGAGGGCGCCGGTCGCTGCCGCGGGCCGCTCGGTGCGGACGTGTCGTCCTGCCGGGCCACGGCGGTCGACCCGCGCACCACCAACTCCGGCCGGAACAGGTACTCCGAGTGCGGGGCGCCGTGTCCGTTGATCTCGTCGACCAGTGCCCGGACCGCCGCGACCGCCATCGCGGCCACCGGTTGGCGCATGGTGGTGAGCGGCGGATCGGTGAAGGCCATCAGCGGCGAGTCGTCGTAGCCGACCACCGAAAGGTCCTCCGGTACGGACATGCCCCGCTGCCGGGCGGCCCGGATGGCGCCGAGCGCCATCAGGTCCGAGCCGCAGACGATCCCGGTGGCGCCGCGCTCGATCAGCCGGCCCGCCGCCGCCTCGCCGCCCTCGACGCCGAACAGCGACAGCTCGGTCAGCTCGGCCAGCTCGCCGGCGTCGACGCCGGCGAGGCGCTCCATCGCCGCCTTGTAGCCACCGACCTTGCGCTGCACCGGCACGAAGCGGTCCGGGCCGGTGATCAGGCCGATCCGCCGGTGACCCAGGGCCACCAGGTGGGCCACGGCCAGCTCGGCGGCCTCCCGGTCGTCACAGGAGACGAAGGGCGCCGGGATGCCCGGCGCGTATCCGTTGATCATCACGATCGGCAACGGGCGGGCGAGCAGGGTGCGGTACCGGTCGTGGTCGGCGGCGGTGTCGGCGTGCAGGCCGGAGACGAAGACGATGCCGGAGACCTGCCGGTCCAGCAGCATCTCGACGTACTCGTCCTCGCGTACGCCGCCGGGGGTCTGGGTGCACAGCACCGGGGTGTAGCCGGTGGGAGCCAGGGCCGACTCGATGATCTGGGCGAACGCCGGGAAGATCGGATTGTCCAGCTCCGGGACCACCAGGCCGACCAGTCCGGCGCTGCGCTTGCGCAGCCGCGCGGGGCGCTCGTACCCGAGCACGTCGAGAGCGGTCAGGACGGCCTGCCGAGTCTCGGGTGCCACGCCGGGGCGGTCGTTGAGCACCCGCGACACCGTGGCCTCGCTGACGTCGGCCTGCTGGGCGATGTCGGACAGGCGAGCGCGCATGGCGGCACTGTAGCTCACCGCCAAGTTCTTGCGCATTAGCCGGCAAGAACTTGCAGAATCGAGCAGCGGTCGTCGGGAGCGTTCCCACGACGCCTGGCCGGAGCCGACCTCGTCGGAACGATGAGTGGTCCTGAGATGGGCGTACGGTGACGTTGGTTAGGAGTTCGGTCACCCCAGGCGAGGGCAAAACGCCCAGATAGCACGACTTGTCGACGGTCGACGTTGCGGATGGAGCACGGTTGTTGCGGGGGTGTTCGCAAGGGGTTTCTAGTTTCGAAAGTTCTTGCTACTGTCCCCGCCGTTACCCGGCAGGCAATTTAGGAGCGAACATGCGCCGCACAGCCAGGGGGATCGCCGTACTCGCCGCTGCCACTCTCGCCCTTTCCGTCGCCGCGTGCGGCGGGGAGGACGACCAGGCGGCCGAGGAGCAGCCGGCGGTCGACCCCGCTTCCCTCACCGCAGAACTGACCTGGTGGGACACGTCGGATCCGAAGAACGAGGGTCCGGCGTTCCAGGAGCTGATCGCCAAGTTCAACCAGACCTACCCGAACGTCAAGGTCAACTACCAGTCGGTTCCGTTCGGTGAGGCGCAGAACAAGTTCAAGACCGCCGCACAGGCGAATTCCGGCGCACCGGACATCCTGCGGGCCGAGGTCGCCTGGGTGCCCGAGTTCGCCTCGCTGGGCTACCTGTACGCGCTGGACGGCTCCGAGCTGCTCGCCGACGAGTCGGACTTCCTGGAGACGCCGCTCGCGTCCAACAAGTTCGACGGCAAGACCTACGGCGTTCCCCAGGTCACCGACAGCCTCGCGTTGATGTACAACAAGGAGTTGCTGAGCGAGGCCGGCATCAGCGCGCCCCCGAAGACCTGGGCCGAGCTGAAGACCGCGGCGCAGACCGTCCAGGAGAAGACCGACGCCGAGGGCGTCTACATCAACCCGGCCGGCTACTTCCTGCTGCCCTTCATGTACGGCGAGGGCGGCGATCTGGTCGACACCGCGAGCAAGAAGATCGTCATCGACTCGGAGCAGAACGCGGCCGGGCTGGCGATCGCCAAGGACCTGATCGACAGCGGTGCGGCGGTCAAGCCGTCCGCCAACGACGCCTACGGCACCATGATGACCCTCTTCAAGGAGAAGAAGGTCGCCATGATCATCAACGGTCCGTGGGAGGTCAACAACGTCCAGCAGGCGCCGGGCTTCGGCGGCCTGGAGAACCTGGGCATCGCACCGGTGCCGGGCGGCTCGGCGAAGGCCGGTGGCCCGGTCGGCGGCCACAACTACGTGATCTGGTCCGGCATGCCGCAGGAGAAGGTCGACGCCGCCGTCGCGTTCGTCAAGTTCATGAGCTCCGCCGAGTCGCAGGCGTTCCTGTCGGAGAAGCTTGGCCTGCTGCCGACCCGCACCTCGGCGTACGAACTCGACGCCGTCAAGAACAACCCCGTCGTCGCCGCGTTCCAGCCGGTCGTCGAGGCTGGCGTGGGTCGCCCGTGGATCCCCGAGGCCGGTCAGTTCTTCGGCCCGCTGGACCAGATGGCCACCGAGGTTCTGATCCAGAACAAGGACCCGAAGGCCGCGCTGGACACCGTCGCCAAGAAGTACAAGGCCGAGGTCGTCCCCTCCTACGAGAACTGACCTCACCGCCGGCGCTCAGCCGGTGACCTCTCGGCACCCGGCAGGGTCGCGTGACCGTCCCCGGTCGCGGGGCCCTGCCGGGCCTCCCATCATGGAGCGCAGCTGATGACCACCGTGACAGCCGAACCGGCGCCGCCTGCGACGCCGTCCGGCCGATCCGCTCGTCCGTCCCGGCTGCGCCGCAGCTGGGACAAGCACTGGTACGCCTGGGCGATGGTGCTGCCCGTCGTCATCGTCCTGGCAGTTCTGATCTTCTACCCGCTGTTCCGCGGGATCTGGCTCTCCTTCACCAACCTGAACGAGGCGAACCAGGTCGCCGAGATCTGCACCAAGTCGATCACCGGCAGTGAGGTCTGTGCCGAGAACCCCAACCGGTGGGAGTTCGTCGGCCTCGACAACTACGTCCGGGTGCTCACCGGTGAGGTCGGTGAGTTCTGGCAGTGGACCGGCACCACGCTGATCTGGACCTTCGTCTGTGTGGCCTTCCACTTCGGCCTCGGCCTCGGCCTGGCCACCATGCTCAACCGCCCGATGCGGTTCCGGAGCCTCTACCGGGTGCTGCTCGTACTGCCCTGGGCGGTGCCCGCCTTCGTCAGCGCGTTCGCCTGGAAGTTCATCTTCAACGAGCGCTTCGGCCTGGCCAACGCGCTGCTCTCCGCGGTCGGCATCGACCCGGTCTCGTGGTTCGCCGACCGGTGGACGGCGCTGCTCACCGCCATCGTCACCAACATCTGGCTCGGCGTGCCGTTCATGATGGTGGCGCTGCTCGGTGGCATGCAGACCATCCCGTCGGAGCTGTACGAGGCGGCCGAGATCGACGGTGCCTCCGCCTGGCAGCGGTTCAAGAACATCACCCTGCCCGGCCTGCGGCCGGTCAGCATGACGGTGATCCTGCTCGGCACCATCTGGACGTTCAACATGTTCCCGATCATCTTCCTGGTGACCGAGGGACAGCCGGCCGGGCAGAGCGAGATCCTGGTGACCGGTGCCTACCGGGCCGCCTTCGAGGGCATCCGCAACTACTCGCTGGCCTCGACCTACGGCGTACTGATCCTGTCCATCCTGCTGGTGTTCTCGGTGTTCTACCGCCGAGCGCTACGCAAGCAAGGCGAGGTGTGGTGATGAGTCGGGTGAAGCGGCCCGCGCGTAGCCGGCGCAGCCCGGCGCGGTCCGTCCTGCTGCACGGCACGCTGCTGGTGGCCTCGGTGATCGCGATCGGCCCGATCGTCTGGGTGCTGCTCTCTTCGCTGAAGCCCGGGTACGCGATCCAGAGCAGCGAGCTGACCCTGTTCCGGGACACCACGCTCGCCAACTACGCCTACGTGTTGACCGAGACGAACTTCCCCAGATGGTTCCTGAACTCGGTGATCGTCGCGGCCTTCACCATGGGTATCGGCATCTTCCTGTCGGCCACCACCGGGTACGCGGTGTCCCGGTTCAACTTCCCGGGCCGCCGGCCGCTGATGATGGTCTTCCTGGTCACCCAGATGTTCCCGGTGGCCATCCTGATCGTGCCGATCTACACGATCATGGCCCGGCTGGGGCTGATCAACACGATGCCCGCGCTGATCATCGCGTACCTGACCATCGCGGTGCCGTTCTGCGCCTGGATGTTGAAGGGCTACTTCGACTCCATCCCGACCTCCCTGGACGAGGCGGCGGCGCTGGACGGGTGCGGCCCGTTCGCCACCTTCTGGCGGGTGGTGCTGCCGCTGGCCCGCCCGGCCGTGGCGGTCACCGCCTTCTACACCTTCCTCACCGCGTGGGGCGAGGTGGCGTACGCGTCGGCGTTCATCCAGACCGACAACAAGTTCACCCTCGCGTACGGGCTGCAGCAGTTCGTGCCGCAGTTCAACCCGCAGTGGGAGTACCTGACCGCCGCTGCCGTGCTGGTCACCGTGCCGGCCGGGCTGGTCTTCTTCTTCGCCCAGAAGCATCTGGTCTCCGGCCTGACCGCCGGCGGCACGAAGGGCTGACCGGGCGGGGCGCGGGTGGGCGCTGTCAGCGGGTGGGCGTGTCGACCACGCCCACCCGCCCCGACGGTGGTGGTCAGCGCTGCCGGCCGAACAGGACGCGGACGCCGGAGAGATAGGTCGCCACGTCCGGGCCGCCGGTGATGATGCGTTGCAGGAACCAGCCCGGCAAGAGGCCGAACAGGGCAGCGGCCACGGCCGCCGGGTCGGCGTCGGCGGGCAGCTCGCCGGCTTCCTGGGCCCTGCTGGCCAGCACCTCGAAGTAACCGCGAAGTTTGGTGTACCTGCTCGCCGCGAACTCGCCAAGTGCCGGGTCCCGTTGCGCCTCTCCCCACACCTGGATCGCGATGCGCAGCACCCCCTCGTCGCCGGCCTGCTCCGCCATGTACGCCAGCGCGTACTCCAGCGCCTTGTCCAGGGGTAGCGGCGGATCCTGCCGGGCCAACTCGTCGAGGACCTGCTCGGCGCCGCCGATGGTCTCCTCGGCGATGGCGCTGATCAGGGACGCCTTGCTGGGGAAGTAACGGTAGACCGCGCCGACCGAGAGCCCTGCCTCGGCGATCACGTCCTGCATCGTCGTGCGGTGGAAACCCTCCCGCAGGAAGCAGCGGCGGGCCGCGTCGACGATCTGGCGGCGGCGGGCGGCGAGGTGTTCCTCCGAGACACGTGGCACGGGTTACATCGTAGAACGAGCGTTCGTTCTTGACAGGAGTCGATGAGCGAGCGGAGTCTGGCTTCATAAAAGAACGAGTGTTCGTTTTAGGAGAGTGGAGCCATGCCCACCCGGAACCGGTCACCCCTGCTGCTCGCCGTCCTCGTCGCCGCACTCGCGGTCATGGCGCAGGCGCTGCTCGTACCCCTGTTCGCGGCTCCGGCGGCGAACCTGGCCCCGCGCGACCTGCCGGTCGCCGTCGCCGGCCCGGCGCCGGCCGTGGCCGAGCTGGCCGGGCGGCTCGCGGCCGCGCGTCCCGGCGCCTTCTCGCTGACCACGCTTCCGGACGCGGCGGCGGCCGACCGGGCGCTACGGGACCGGGAGGTCTACGGCGCGTTCGTGATCGGAACCGACGGCCTCGCCCTGCACACCGCGTCGGCCGCCAGTCCCACGGTTGCCGCGCTGCTGACGGAGGCGGTCGGCCAGGTGGGTGAAGGGCGTCCGGTCACCGTGGTCGAGGTGGTGCCGACCACCACCGACGATCCCCGGGGTGCCGGGTTCGCCGCCGGCTTCCTGCCGCTGGCGATGACCAGCCTGCTCGCCGGTGCGCTGCTGGTCCTGCTGGTCGCCGGCGGCCTGGCACGGCTGGTCGGGCTGGTGGCGACCGGCCTGCTGGCGGGCCTGGTCGGCGTCACCGTCCTGCACGGCTGGCTGGGCGTCATCGCCGGGAACTGGCTCGCCGAGGGTGCCGCCATCGGCCTGTTCGCCCTGGCCGCGTCGGCCGTCGTGACCGGACTCGGTGCCCTCCTCGGGCGACCCGGCATCGGGCTGGGCGCGCTGCTGGTCTTCCTGCTCGGCAATCCGCTCTCCGCGGTCGGCGCCGCGCCGGAACTGCTGCCGCAGCCGTGGGGTGCGCTCGGCCAGTGGCTGCCGGTAGGTGCCGGTGGCACGCTGCTGCGCTCGGTGGCGTTCTTCGACGGCGCCGGCGCCGGTCGCCCGATTGCCGTGCTGGCCGGCTACTCGGTGGTCGGGCTGGCGCTGGTGCTGGTGGCCTCCCGGATGCACCGGGATGCCTCTACTACAAACGGTCGTTGATAGGGCAGGATGGGTCGGGTGGAAGCACTTCGACTCATCCTTCTCTACGTCCACCTGATCGGGTTCGCGCTGCTGCTCGGTGGCGCGATCGCCCAATACCTCACCGGCAAGATCCGGGTCAACGCCGCCATGCTGTGGGGTTCGGTGATCCAGCTACTCACCGGCATCGGCCTGAGCGCCCCGCTGCGTGACGGCGACGAGCCGGCACCCGCGAAGCTTGTGACGAAGCTGGTGCTCGCCCTGCTGATCTTCGTCATGGTCTTCTTCTCCCGCAAGCGGGACGAGGTCAACCGGGGGCACTTCCTCGCCATCGTGGGATTGACCCTGGTCAACGCCGCCGTGGCGGTCTTCTGGCGATAGTCGCAGCCGGCGGGTCGGCGCCGGGGAAAAGGGACTTTTTCGGCATGTGGGTGCCCGCCTGCCGGCACTGACGAGTGATGTCCCCCACCCGAGCATTACGTAGGGGTAACAGGGCTCCAACAGTCCTGCACGATTGTCGGTCGGCAGGTGGGCGCGGGCGTACGCTCTGCTCCCGTAACGTGGGACGCCGGCGGCAAGGCGCAGGCCGGCTCAAGGGCTGCCACCGCGTACCACGCGGTGTGCAATGGGAAGGAGACGTCTTGCGCTCGGTGCGTGGGATGCGGATCGCCTCGATCATCGCGGCGGGTGGGCTCGTACTGAGCGCCGCCGCCTGTGGCGAGGCTCCGGATGAGGACAACAACGCCGGCTCCGGCGGCGAGGCGTACAGCGCCTGTATGGTCACCGACGTCGGCGGCATCGACGACAAGTCGTTCAACGCCTCGGCCTGGCAGGGCCTGGAGAACGCCAAGGCGGAGAACGACAACATCGAGATCAAGTACGTCGCGTCCAAGGCCGAGGCGGACTACGAGCCGAACCTGACCCAGTACGTCAACCAGGACTGCGACTTCATCCTGGCCGTCGGTGGCCTGATGGGCGACGCGACCAAGAAGATCGCCGAGGCGAACCCGGACCAGCAGTTCGGCATCGTCGACGCCGACCCGGGTGTCGGCAACGTCTACCCGATGCAGTTCGACACCGCCCAGGCCGCCTTCCTCGCCGGCTACGTCGCCGCCGGCATGAGCGAGAGCGGCAAGGTGGGCACCTACGGCGGCCTGAAGATCCCGCCGGTGACCATCTTCATGGACGGCTACGCCGACGGGGTCGCCTACTACAACGAGGCCAAGGGCAAGGACGTCCAGGTCCTCGGGTGGAACAAGGAGACCCAGAACGGCTCCTTCACCAACGACTTCGTCAAGCAGGACGAGGGCAAGAAGGTCAGCGACGCGCTGGTCGCCCAGGGCGCGGACATCATCATGCCGGTGGCCGGCGGCGCCGGCCTCGGCACCACCGGCGCGGCCCAGGCCTCCGGCGGCAAGTACAACACCATCTGGGTGGACGTCGACGGCTGCGAGAGCACCCCGAACTGCCCGGCGATCATCACCACCGTGGTGAAGAACATCCCGGGCGCGGTCAAGGAAGCCGTACTCAAGGCCGCCGGTGGCGAGCAGCTCCAGGCGGACCCGGGCTTCATCGGCACCCTGGCCAACGACGGCGTCTCGCTGGCCCCGTACCACGAGTTCGACGACAAGGTCCCGGCCGAGCTCAAGGCCGAGGTCGAGAAGTTGAAGGCGGACATCGCCGCCGGCACCGTCAAGGTCGAGTCGGCCGCCCAGCCGAAGTGACCCGTCGCCGGCCGCCCCGGTGAGACGATCACCAGGAGCGGCCGGCGAGCAGAGCAAACCTGATCCGGCCGCTGCGGCGCGGGGGAGACCCGCCGTGCCGCAGCGGCCGGTCCGCGCCACCGGTCCGGCCGACGCCGCGCCCGCTCGCCAGCAGCTACGCTGCACCATCGCTTCGCACTCCAGGAGGTTGCGCTGAGACTCGAACTGCGCGGCATCACCAAGCGGTTCGGTGATCTGGTCGCCAACGACCACATCGACCTGACGGTGGAGCCTGGAGAGATCCACGCCCTGCTCGGCGAGAACGGCGCGGGCAAGTCGACCCTGATGAACGTGCTGTACGGGCTCTACCAGCCCGACGAGGGTGAGATCCTGGTCGACGGCAAGCCTCTGAAGCTGCGCGGCCCCTCCGACGCCATCGCCGCCGGCATCGGCATGGTGCACCAGCACTTCATGCTGGTGCCCGTCTTCAGCGTCACCGAGAACATCATGCTCGGCGCCGAGCAGGTGCGTGGCGGCATCGCCGGGTTCCTGGACCGGCGCCGCGCCCGGCGCGAGGTCGCCGAGGTCTCCGAGCGGTACAACCTGCGGGTCGACCCGGACGCGGTGATCGAGGATCTGCCGGTCGGCATCCAGCAGCGGGTGGAGATCGTCAAGGCGCTCACCCGCGACGTCGACCTGCTCATCCTGGACGAGCCCACCGCCGTGCTCACCCCACAGGAGACCGAGGAACTGCTGACGGTGATGCGGTCGCTCAAGGCCGCCGGCAAGTCGATCGTCTTCATCACCCACAAGCTCGGCGAGGTCAAGGCGATCGCCGACCGGATCACGGTGATCCGGCGTGGGAAGACCGTGGGCACCGCCTCGCCCGAGGCCAGCCGGGACGAGCTGGCCGCGCTGATGGTCGGCCGCACCGTCCGGCTCACCGTGGACAAGGCCCCGGCCACCCCGGGCGAGCCCGTCCTGGAACTCTCCGGCCTGATCGTCGACGACGACCGGCAGGTCCGTGCGGTGGACGGCGTCGACCTGACCGTACGCGCGGGCGAGGTGCTCGGTGTCGCGGGTGTGCAGGGCAACGGACAGACCGAACTGATCGAGGCGATCATGGGTCTGCGTCCGGTGCTCGCCGGCACGATCACCCTTGACGGGCAGCGGATCGACGGCTGGTCGACCAAGAAGGTGCTCCGGGCGGGCGTCGGCTACGTGCCGGAGGACCGCAGCGTCGACGGCCTGGTCAAGGAGTTCACCGTCGCGGAGAACCTGGTGCTGGACGTGTACGACCGGCCACCCTTCGGTCGGGGTCTGTCGCTGCGGCCGGACGAGATCGCCAGGGCCGCGCGGGAACGGATCGAGCAGTTCGACGTACGCACCTCCTCGGCGGAGGCGCCGGTCGGCACCCTTTCCGGCGGTAACCAACAGAAGGTGATCGTGGCGCGGGAACTGTCCCGACCGCTGAAGCTGTTCATCGCCGCCCAGCCCACCCGGGGGGTGGACGTCGGCTCGATCGAGTTCATCCACAGCCGGGTCGTCCACGAGCGCGACGCCGGTACCGCCGTGCTGGTGGTCTCCAGCGAACTCGACGAGGTGATCGGACTGGCCGACCGGATCGCGGTGATGTACCGCGGCCGGATCATCGGCGTGGTCGGCCCGGACACTGCCCGCGAGGAGATCGGCCTGCTGATGGCCGGCATCACCCCGGACGCCACGGGTGGCTCCCCCGACGTCGGATCCGGCACCGAGGCCGGACCGACGGCGACCGTCGATTCGGATCCGCCCGCCACCACCGACGCGGACGCGGTTTCCGGTACGGGCACTCCGGCGACCACCGATCGTGACGTCGCGGCCACCACCGACGGCGTGGCGCCGGCCGCCGAGGGGCCAGGCAGCGAAGACGAGAAGGACCGATGAGCGAGCGAACCATCTGGCACGGCGGCCCTGCGGCGGCACGGAGCGGAGCGGAGTTGCCGGCATGAGTGACCCCAACGCCCAGCCGGGTTCCCCGGACAAGGAACCGGCGAGTGAGGACCAGGCGGCGCGGACCGCGGTCGGCAACACCGAACGCGCCGAGGCGGCCACCACCCCCGGCGATTCCGGGCCGCGCCCCACGCTGGGGCGGCTGTTCCTGGAGAACCTCTGGGCCGCCAACACCTTCACCGTGACCCTGCTCTCGCTGGTCCTGGCGATGGTCGTGGGCGCCGTCCTGATGATCATCAGCGATCCGGAGGTGCTGGCCACCTACGGCTATATCACCGCCCGCCCGTCGGACGCGATGAACGCCAGCTGGACGCTGGTCAGTGAGGCGTACGCGAACCTGTTCAAGGGTTCGGTCTTCGATCCGGCCGCGACCACCGTCAACGCGGCGTTGAGCCCGATCTCGGAGACACTCACCTACACTGCACCGCTGGTCTTCACCGGTCTGTCGGTGGCGCTGGCCTTCCGTGGCGGCCTGTTCAACATCGGTGCGCAGGGGCAGGCGACGATGGGTGTCATCCTGGCCGCGCTGGCCGGCTTCCTGCTGCCGCTGCCGCCCGGGCTGCACCTGCTGGTCGCCGTCCTGGCCGGCGCGCTCGGCGGGGCGATCTGGGGCTTCATCCCGGGCATCCTGAAGGCGCGTACCGGTGCCCACGAGGTGATCAACACGATCATGCTCAACTACATCGCGGTCTACTTCCTCACCTGGCTGATCGTGCAGAACGGGGTGCAGGACCCGAGCCGCACCGACGCGATCAGCCGGCCGGTGGACGCCTCCGCCCAACTGCCTCGACTCTTCGGCGACGGGCTACGCGCCCACGCCGGCATCATCCTGGCCGTGCTGGCCACCTGGGCGGTCGCCTGGCTGCTCAACCGCTCCACGCTCGGCTTCGAGCTGCGGGCGGTGGGCGCCAACCCGGACGCCGCCCGTACCGCCGGTATCAGCGTCACCCGGACGTACGTCCTGGTCATGGTCTTCGCCGGGGCGTTGGCCGGGCTCGGCGGCTCGCAGATGGTGCTCGGCACCACCGCTGCGGCCCTGACCCCACTGGTGGTGGCCCAGATCGGCTTCGACGGCATCCTGGTCGCCCTGCTCGGCCGGGTGAAACCGTGGGGGGTGGCGCTGGCCGCGCTGCTGTTCGGTGCGTTGCAGGCCGGCGGCAACCGGATGCAGTCGTACTCGGGGATCTCACTGGAGTTGGTCACCGTGCTCCAGGCCCTGATCGTCATCTTCATCGCCGCGCCGGCACTGGTGAAGGCGATCTTCCAGCTCCGGGCCGCGCGCACCGCCCGGTTGCAGACGAGCCTCGCGAAGGGCTGGTGAGGCATGTCCACCACGGCTGTTCCCGACGTCGCGGTCGCGGCGGTCGACGAGGGCTTCTGGACCCGTAACCGCAAGGTCGGGCTGGTGCTGCTGACCCTCGGTCTGCTGGCCACCGTGCTGTTCGGTGCGCTCGCCACCGGCGAGCAGGCCCGCTTCACGCTCAGCGAGGACGCCGCAGGCGCCGCGCTGGAGGTCAACGGCACCGTCGGCGCGATCGTCTTCGGCCTGATCGCCCTCGCCGCCGGCGGCTCGATGCTCGCCGGCCTGCCGAAACGCTGGTTCGTGCCGGTGCTCGCCGTCGGCCTGGTCGCGTTCGTGCTGTCGTTCCTGTGCTGGCAGGTCTCCGCCGCGCCGACCGGGCAGAACTTCATGCCGCTGGTCAACATCGTGCGGGGCACCTTCCTGCTCGCCCTGCCGCTGATCTTCGGATCGCTGGCCGGTGTGCTGTGCGAGCGCTCCGGCGTGGTGAACGTCGCCATCGAGGGGCAACTGCTGATGGGCGCCTTCAGCGGCGCACTCTTCGGCAGCATCTCCGGCAGCGTCTGGGTGGGACTGCTCGCCGCCGCCGTCGGCGGCTCACTCATCTCGCTGCTGCTCGCCGTGTTCAGCATCCGCTACCTGGTCGACCAGGTGGTCATGGGCATCGTGCTGAACCTGCTGGCGGTCGGCATCACCGGCTTCCTCTACGAGCGGCTGATGCAGACCGACGCTGCCCGCTACAACAGCGCACCGCGCTTCAGCAACTGGGAGATCCCGCTGCTGTCGGACATCCCGCTGCTCGGGCCGGCGCTGTTCCGGGGCAACATCTTCCTCTATCTGGCGCTGCTCCTGGTGCTCGTGATCCACATCGCGCTCTTCCGGACCCGGTGGGGCCTGCGGACCCGGTCGGTCGGTGAGCACCCGACGGCGGCTGACACCCTGGGTGTGCGGGTGCTCGGCCTGCGCTACCGCAACGTGATCATGGCCGGCGCCGTCGCCGGCATCGGTGGCGCCTCCTACACACTGGCCCTCTTCTCGTTCACCAAGAACATGATCGGTGGCAAGGGCTTCATCGCCCTGGCGGCACTGATCTTCGGCCGGTGGAGCCCGACCGGTGCGCTGCTCGCCGCGCTCTTCTTCGGCTTCGCCGACCAGTTGGCCACCTACCTCGGCGCGATCAACAGTGTGATTCCGGGCCAGTTCCTGGCCATGCTGCCCTACCTCGCGACGATCCTGGCCGTGGCCGGGCTGGTCGGCCGGGTACGGGCACCGGCCGCCGACGGCAAGCCGTACATCAAGGGCTGACCCAGGGAGCGGACCATGGAAATCGACTGGGAGCGGCTGCGGGCCGCCGCGACCGAGGTGATGCGGCACGCGTACGTGCCGTACTCGAAGTTTCCGGTCGGTGCCGCGGCGCTCGTCGACGACGGCCGGGTCGTGGTCGGCTGCAACGTCGAGAACGCCGCGTACGGCGTGGTGCTCTGTGCCGAGTGCGGGGTGGTCTCCTCACTGCACGCCACGGGCGGCGGCCGGATCGTCGCGCTGTCCTGCGTCGACGCGACCGGCGAGCCACTGATGCCGTGCGGGCGCTGCCGGCAGTTGTTGTGGGAACAGGGCGGGCCGGAATGTCTCGTCGAGGCCAGCGGCGGGCCGCTGCGGATGGCCGAACTGCTGCCGCACGCCTTCGACGTGGCCGACATCGAGGCGGTCACCGGGGAGCGGCCGGTGCCGGTGGTACCTGACCGGCTGGCCGCCTGGCGCGGCCGGGGCACCGTCTTCGTGCACCCCGACCTCTCCGCCGGCCAGCAGGTCTGGACGGCGTACTGGGAACGCTCGGCCGGTGACGACGCGGGCGCCGAGACCGGGGTGCTGGAGGAGGGCCCGAGCTGGGACGACCCGGCGGAGGCGATCGGCTGGGGGCTGGCGCGTACGCCTCGAGTGGTGGTGGTCGACGCGTCCGGCACGATCTTCTGGGCCGGTGAGGGTGAGCCGCCTACGGAGATTCCGGTTCGGTGGTCTTCTTGATCTTTGGTTGCGGCCGGGGCCGGGGCCGACCGTACCCGGCTCCGGGCGGTCAGGCTTGATCCCTCCGCCGGGCACGGTCGGCCCCGGCCCGTGCGTGGTGCGGTCCGTGCGTCCATTGCTGCGGGTGTCGCCTCCACGTCGTGCGCTACGTGCGTCCGTTGCGATCGATGGGCGGCTTGCCGGCTGCGTGAATAGTGATTGGACTCAAAGGTGAGTGGTTTTGCGGCGGTTGACGTTATTCGGGTCAAGCGGGACGGGGGGGTGCTGTCGGACGGGCAGATCGACTGGGTGGTGGACGCGTACACCCGGGGGGTGGTGGCCGACGAGCAGATGTCGGCGCTGGCCATGGCGATTCTGCTGAACGGGATGACCGGCCCGGAGATCGCCCGGTGGACGGCCGCGATGATCGCCAGTGGCGAGCGGCTCGACCTCTCCTCGGTGGCGCGGCCGACCGTCGACAAGCACTCGACGGGTGGGGTCGGTGACAAGATCACTCTGCCGCTCACCCCGCTGGTGGCCGCCTGCGGAGCCGCGGTTCCCCAACTGTCCGGGCGCGGTCTCGGCCACACCGGCGGCACGCTGGACAAGCTGGAGTCGATCCCGGGCTGGCGGGCGGCGCTGAGCAACGAGGAGTTCACCGCCCAACTGCGGGACGTCGGCGCGGTGATCTGCGCGGCCGGCTCCGGGCTCGCTCCGGCCGACCGCAAGCTGTACGCGTTGCGTGACGTGACCGGCACCGTCGAGGCCATCCCGCTGATCGCCAGCTCGATCATGAGCAAGAAGATCGCCGAGGGAACCGGGGCGTTGGTGCTCGACGTCAAGGTGGGCTCCGGTGCGTTCATGAAGTCGGTCGACGACGCCCGGGAGCTGGCCCGGACCATGGTGGAGCTGGGCGGCGCGCACGGTGTGCGGACCGTCGCCCTGCTCACCGACATGTCCACCCCGCTCGGCCGGGCGATCGGCAACGGCATCGAGGTGACCGAGTCGGTGGAGGTGCTCTCCGGTGGCGGGCCGGCCGACGTGGTGGAACTGACCCTGGCGCTGGCCCGGGAGATGCTCGACGCGGCCGGGCTGCCCGATGCCGACCCGGCCGCCGCGCTTCGCGACGGGCGGGCGATGGACGTCTGGCGGTCGATGATCCGGGCGCAGGGCGGTGACCCGGACGCACCGATGCCCGAGGCGACCGAGGTCGAGGTGGTCCGCGCCGACACGGACGGTCACGTCGCTGCGGTCGACGCGTACGCCATCGGGGTGGCCGCCTGGCGGCTGGGTGCGGGTCGGGCGCGCAAGGAGGACCCGGTGAGCGTGCCGGCCGGGGTGCTGCTGCACAAGCGCCCCGGCGACCCGGTGCGGGCCGGTGACCCCCTCTACGAGCTGCGGGCCGAGCGGTCGGAGCTGATCCCGGCGGCGCTGGCGGAGGCCGCGCGGGCGGTGACCGTCGCCGCTCGACCACCGGCCGCGACGCCGTTGGTGATCGAACGCGTCGAGTGACGAAACCCGGGCCCCGGCCATGGTGTCGGAGCGTGAGGACCGCTATTGTCGCAGGCCAGGGGGGACCGTCGGCGCCGAGACGTCGTTATCAGACAGGGATGTTGCCGTGATCGTGCCTGCCCCCGACCCCCGCGAGGTGCGTGAGGCGAGCCTGGAGGAACTGGCCCGGTTGCGGCTGCCGTTGCCGCCGCCGCAGTTTCCGTTGGTCTGGGAACCGGGCGATGACATCGAGCTACGGCCGACGGCGGAGATCGAGGCGCGGATCGCGGTGCTGCACCTGATCCTGGCCCGGTGCTTCGGCATGCCACCGCAGGCAGCGATGAGCTGGCTGCTCGCCTCGCATCTGGTGGAGATGGTCACCCCGCCGGAGTTCCAGTTCGTCACCGGTGCCAAGGGCGACCACCGCTCCTTCGTGCTGCATCACGACGCCCTGTTCTCGCTGGCCTGGGTGCTCGGCCTGACCAAGCAGCTGGATCCCACCATGCCGGCCGACGACCGGTTGGTGGAGCGGCTGCCGCACATCGCCGAGGGGGAGACCTTCCGGCAGTGGCGGTCCCGGATCCTGGCCGCGCCGCAGCATCCGGCGGACGCGGCGGCCCTGCTCGACCTGCACTACTGCCTGGACTGGTCGTACCTGGAGGTGAGCCGCGCCGGCCGGAGCCTGCCCGGGTTGGTGGACGCCAACGCGATCGGTCAACGTCGGTGGGCGCTGGAGTGGGCGGTGATCCTGCGCGGGCCGTACCACGACGAGCCCCCCGGCTGGGAAGAGGTCGACCTCTCCACCTAGGCCGGACGGTACGTCCCCAGCCGCACCGCGACGGTCACCCGGACCGGCTCGCCGAGGGTGTCGATCCGGGCGGCCAGCCCCGCCGGGTCGGTGTGCCAGGCGCTCGGACCCATGCCGACCAGGGTGGTCACGTCCGTGCGGGACAGCGTCAGCTCCCGCCGGTGCACGGTCGTCGACTCCTCGGTGAAGTGCCCGGCCAGGCTGGCCGCCACCCGGTCCGCCTTGGCCGGGTCGACCCGGAGCAGATCGAGTGCGGCGACCAGTTCGGTGAGATGGTCGTCGGCCGGGGTCACCACCAGCAGCCGTCCGCCGGGGGCGATGACCCGGCGGAACTCGGCGCCGTTGCGGGGTGCGAAGACGTTCAGCAGCAGCGCCGTCGAGGCGTCCGCCAGCGGGAGTCGCTGCCAGGTGTCGGCCAGCGCGGCGGTGATCCGGGGGTGGGCGCGGGCGGCCCGGCGGAGCGCCGGTTTGGCGATGTCCAGCGCGAGACCGACGACCCCCGGCGCGGCGGTCAGCACCGCCGCCAGGTGCCGGCCGGTGCCCGCGCCCGCGTCCACCACCAGCGGGTACGCGCCGGCAACCGGGTCGGGGGCGGCGTCGGCGAGGCCAGCGTCGGCGGCGGTGGCGAGGGCGGCGGAGATGACGTCGTAGTGGCCGGTGGACAGGAATTCCGCCCGAGCGGCGACCATCTCGGCGGTGTCGCCGCTGTGTGGTGCCCGGCCGGTGAGCAGATTGACGTAGCCCTGCCGGGCGATGTCGAAGCTGTGCCGGCGCGGACAACGCAACGACCGGGATCCGCCGGCCACGGCCTCGGCGAGCGGGTCGTGGCAGACGGGACAGCGCAGCCGGGCCACGACGCGGGAATCCATCACGGCTGTCTCACGCGTCGAGTCTAGGGCGTACGTCGTGGCCGTCCCGGTGGCCGAGAGCCCCGACACACGCCCTGCGCGGGTCGCCGACCGGACGGGGCGACTAGGGTCGGGAGCATGGGTTGTGAGCGGGACGAGCGGCGATGAGCACGGTGGTCGGCTACGAGGACATCGTCCGGGCACCGAAGGCGTTGTTGCACGATCATCTGGACGGCGGCCTGCGTCCGGCGACGATCGTCGACCTGGCCGAGGAGATCGGACACGTTCTGCCCAGCACCGATCCGGCGGAGTTGGGGCGCTGGTTCGTGGCGGCGGCCGACTCGGGCTCCCTGGAGCGCTACCTGGAAACCTTCGCGCACACCGTCGCCGTGATGCAGACCGGTGCCGCACTGCGCCGGGTGGCTCGGGAGTGCGCCCTCGACCTGGCCGCCGACGGGGTGGTCTACGCCGAGGTGCGGTTCGCTCCGGAGCAGCACCTGGAGCAGAACCTGACCCTCGACGAGGTGGTCGAGGCGGTGCTGGCCGGTTTCGTGGAGGGCAGCGCGCTCGCCGCCGAGGCCGGCACGCCGATCCGGGTGGGCACGCTGCTCACCGCGATGCGGCACGCGGCTCGTTCGCAGGAGATCGCCGAGCTGGCCGTACGGCACCGCGACCACGGTGTGGTGGGCTTCGACATCGCCGGTGCCGAGGCGGGCTTCCCGCCCACCCGCCACCTGGACGCCTTCGAGTACCTCCAGCGGGAGAACTTCCACTTCACCATCCACGCCGGTGAGGCGTTCGGGCTGCCCTCCATCTGGCAGGCGATCCAGTGGTGTGGCGCCGACCGCCTCGGCCACGGGGTCCGCATCGTCGACGATGTCACCCCCGGCCCGCGGCCCCAGCTCGGCCGGCTGGCCGCCTACGTGCGGGACAAGCGGATCCCGCTGGAGCTGTGCCCGTCGTCGAACGTGCAGACCGGTGCCGCCGCGTCCATCGCGGAGCATCCGATCGGGCTGCTGCGGGATCTGCGTTTCCGGGTGACCGTCAACACCGACAACCGGTTGATGAGCGGCACCTCGATGTCCCGGGAGATGGCGCTGCTCGTGGACGCGTTCGGCTACGGCTGGCGCGAGCTCCAGTGGTTCACGATCAACGCGATGAAGTCGGCCTTCATCCCCTTCGACGAGCGGCTACGGATCATCGACGAGGTGATCAAGCCGGCGTACGCGAAGTTGCTGGGCTGAGCGGACGTCCGGGCCGGGTCAGCCGGTCCGCGGCGGATGGCCGGCGGCGAGCAGACCCGCCACCCGGCGCAGCACGTCCCGACCCCGGGCGGCCTCCGCACCGAGCCCGGTCTGCCGACGCAGGACGGCCGGCTCGGCGCGTAGCAGTGCCAGGCCGCGCAGCAGCAGGACCCGGGGGCCCTTGCGCTGCTCGGCGAGATCCCGGGCCAGCCGACGGAGGAAGGTCGCGCTGCGCGGCCGGCGCAGGGCGTACGCCCCGGCGAGGAGCCCGCGTCGCCGGCACTCCCCGACGATCTCGGCGGCGAAGATCCCTTCGGCCACGAAAAGTGGCGAACTGGTCAGCTCGAAGCGCCGAGTGGCCACCCGTCGATCCTCATTGATGGCGTATACCGGCACGTCCGCCCGACCGTGCCGGACCAATTGGTCAATAACCTCCACCGCTGCCTCGGCGTCCCACGAATCGGGCGACTCCCAATCGATCTGACCGTTCCGTCTCGGTAACGTTGGGTCATCGCCGTCCTTGTAGAAATCGTCCAAACAGAGCACTGGCAGCCCGGTTTGTTGCGCTATATACGACTTTCCGGAGCCGGAAGGGCCGGCCAGGAGGACGACTCGGTGCGGACTGCTCATTACTTCTAGTAACTCCGAACAGACGGAACGCGATCAAATTGCATCAACATCTCATCACACCTCCGGCTGGGGCCAACCTGGGCTTTCTCTTTCCGTGGCGGCGTGATGGAATCTCGGATGGTCCGACCCGCCGGGTCGGCTGCTGGGCGTTGTCCGGGGGCAACGCGGACGCTGCAATCACGAGGGCGGTGACGTGAGCAAACGGCCGAAGACGGCAGGTTCTCTCCTGTCGCGTCTACGCCGGCCCGCAGGTCGGCTCCGCGACATGCCGATCTGGTCCAAGCTCGGTCTCATCATGATCGTGCCGACCATCGCCACGGTCGTCGTGGGTACCAGCGGTCTGGTCGACCACTTGGACGCGCTCAACGACGCGAACCGCGCCGGCGACCTGGCCGAACTCATCAGCCACTCCGGTGAGCTGGTGGACGGCCTGCAGGACGAGCGGACCGCGGCCGTGCTGCTGCTGGGTCTGGATCCGCAGCGGAGCACCGCGGCGCAGAAGGAGGCGGCGGCCACCCGCTACAACGAGGTCGCGGCGCGGGTCGACCAGGACAAGGCGCCCTACTCCCGGCAGCGGTCCGACCTCACCGACCTGCCGGTCAGCCTGAACGGGCTGCTCGGCCAGATCGACGACGGGCTCGGTGACCTGCCGGGTGCTCGCAGCCAGGTGCTGAACGGCAAGTTCCGGATCACCGACGCGCTCCAGTCCTACGACGAGCTGATCAACCAGCTGCTCACCATTCGTGACTCGGCCAGTCAGCTGGCCGGTGACAACGACCTGAGCGACCGGATGCGGGCCGCCGCCGCGGTCGCCCGGGAGAAGGAGTGGCTCTCCGTCCGCCGGGTGGTCGTGCACCGCGCGCTGATCGCGGGCGGCATGAGCTCGACCCTGCGCACCGACTACATCTCCAGCGAGACCGGTCAGCAGCAGGCGCAGCAGAGCTTCGACGCGGTGGCCACCGAGGCGGAGGCCGAGTTCCACGCCCAGACCATCGGCGGTGGCGACCGCCGGCAGGCGACGATCTACATCAGCCAGGTCAACGCCGACAACTCGCAGAACCTCGCCGGCATCTCGTTCACCCCTCAGCAGTGGGACGAGGCGCTGGTCGCCAACGGCAAGCTGATCCGCTCGGTCGAGTCGAAGTTCGACTCCGACGTGGTGGAGCAGGCCGGTGAGCTGCGTTCCGAGGTGCAGCGCACGGTCTTCCTGGAGACCGGCCTGCTGCTCACGATGCTGCTGCTGGCCATCTTCCTGGCCTTCCTGGTAGCCCGGTCGATGGCCCGTTCGCTGCGTGAGCTGCGTCAGGGCGCGCTCTCCATCGCCCAGTACGGGCTGCCCCAGGCCGTGGCCCGGTTGCGTGACCCGCAGGTCACCGGGCAGCTCTCGCCGGTACAGCTGGCCAACCAGATCGCCGAACCGCTGCCGGTGCGCAGCAAGGACGAGTTCGGCCAGGTGACCGAGGCGTTCAACGCGGTCCACCTGGAGGCGGTCCGGACCGCTGCCGAGCAGGCCGCGCTGCGCTCGTCGGTCGCGACGATGTTCGTCAACCTGGCCCGTCGGTCGCAGATCCTGGTCGACCGGCTGATCGGCCACCTCGACCGGTTGGAGCGTGGCGAGGAGGACCCGGACCGGCTGGCGGAGCTGTTCCAGCTGGACCACCTCGCCACCCGGATGCGCCGCAACGACGAGAACCTGCTGGTCCTCGCCGGCGCCGACTCGACCCGTGTGCAGCGCGAACCGGCCGCCCTGATCGACGTGCTGCGGGCCGCCCAGTCCGAGGTCGAGCACTACACCCGGATCGAGTTCGGGGTGATCGACCGGGACATCGAGGTCGCCGCGCACGCGGTGAACGATCTCGTCCACCTCGTCGCCGAGCTGTTCGACAACGCGACCGCGTTCTCGCCGCCGGACTCCCAGGTGCTGGTGGAGGCTCGCCGGGTCGGTGACCGTGCCTCGCTGTACGTCGAGGACCGGGGCATCGGCATCAGCGGCGAGCAGTTGGCCGAACTGAACGAACGGCTGGCCACACCACCGCAGGTGGACGTCGCCGTCTCCCGGATGATGGGTCTGGTCGTGGTCGCCCGCCTGGCCTCCCGGCACGGCGTCAAGGTCGAGCTGCGCCCGGGCAGCGACCGGGGCACCGTCGCCGAGGTCACGCTGCCGCCGACCGTGCTGGTCCCCCGGGCCCTGTCCGGCCGCGGGCAGCAGCAGCCCGCCGCGCTGCCGGCCGCTGCCGGCCCCTCGTCCGGACCGGCCCCGGCGTTCGGTGCGCTGGCGGCGCTCGGCAACGGCGCGCACCCGCCGGTCCCGCCCGCCGCGCGTACGCCCGGCAGCTCGGGTAACCAGGTGACCCTTGGCGGTCGGCCCTTCGATCCGGCCAGCCGCAACGGCTCCGGAACGCCGACCACCGTGGGCGGCGGCAACCTGCCCGCCTGGTCGGACCTGACCGGTGCCAGCGGCACCGGCGGCAACGGCAACGGCGGCAACGGCAACGGCAACGGCTTCGCCCCGCTCACCTCGAACGGTCATCCGATCGACCCGCTGCCGCAGCGTCGGTCCACCGACGAGCCGGGTGGTCAGCCGCCGTCCATCCCGCGCCAGCTGCCGAGCAGCCCCGAGGCAGGGCCGTACGCTCCGCCGGTGCCCCCGGTGTCGTCGCCCCCGGTCTCCGGTACGCCGTACTCGGCCCCGCCGGTCTCGGCGGCCCCGGTCTCCGGTCACCCCGTGTCGGCCTCGCCGGTCTCCGGCTCACCCGTGTCGACTCCGCCCGGCAACCCGCTGCCGCAGCGGCCGGTCTCGGCGGCACCCGGCGCCGGCACGTCCTCGGCGCCTCCGGCGTGGCCGCCGGTGGCCGGGGAGTCGGCCGCCCCGCCCGTGCCCGAGCGGCTGGCCGCCGCCCTGGACATGACCACCGAACTGCCTCGGGTGCAGCGCCAGACGCCGGCTGCGCGTCCCGCCCCCACGCAGAACCAGCCGACCACGCCGACGCCGCCGCAGGCCCAGAACCGGCAGCGGTACGCCGACGAGACGATGGAACTGCCGATCTTCCGGGAGCTGGAGTCGGCGTGGTTCCGTACCCGCCGGCCGGGTCCGGAGGAGTCGGCGGGCGCGCGTCAGTCGGCCACGGCCGGCGCGACGACCCAGCAGCTCTCCACGGTCGACGTCGTCAATCGGCCAGCCCAGCAGACCCAGACCGGGACGACAGGTAACGCACCGATGGCACAGACTCCGACGGGGGCGGGCGCGTCCGGCGGGAACGGCGCGGCAGCGGGTGGCGGGCCTCGGTCCGGCGCTGCCGACAGCGCGCCCGCGCACCGCCCGACACCGCAGGAGAACATCTGGCGGACCGCTGCCGACGACGGCTGGCGGGCGGCCACCGCCGCCAGCCAGGCGCCACCGGCTGGCACCACCGAGACCGGGCTGCCGAAGCGTACGCCGATGGCACAGCTCGTACCGGGCGCGGTGGAGAAGCCCACCACCTCGGTGCAGCGCCGTAACCCGGAATCGGTACGCGGTCTGCTCTCCGCCTACCACCGGGGTGTCCAACGGGGACGCAGTCACCCCTCGGACAGCAACCCGACCGGCCCGGACGGAACTCCGGGCGGGCAGCAATCCTCGGAGTCTGGCTCTGGCCCGGTGGCCGGGAGCGGGCAGAAGGAGCAAGAAGGATGACTAGTACGCAGGATCTCGGTTGGCTGCTTGCCAACTTCGCCGATCGGGTGCCCGGTGTCGCGCATGCGGTCGCCGTCTCCGCGGACGGCCTGCTCCTGGCGTCGTCCCGAGACCTTCCGCGGGACCGGGCGGACCAGCTGGCGGCGATCGCCTCCGGCCTGGTCAGCCTGACCCAGGGTGCGGCCCGTTGCTTCGAGGGAGGCGCCGTGCTGCAGACCGTGGTCGAGATGGACAATGGCTTCCTGTTCCTGATGTCGATTTCCGACGGCTCGTCGTTCGCGGTGCTCGCCGCGCGTAGTTGCGACGTGGGACAGGTTGGTTACGAGATGGCCCTGCTCGTCGACCGGGTGGGCGACGCCCTGACCCCACAGCCGCGTACGGCTGTGGGGATGATGGGCTGATCGTCGCGCCGGCCGGTGGGGGCAGGCGGGGCGAGAACATTGCATACGACGGGTAGCACCGGTCCAACCGGTGCCGGGTACGAAGGAGGTGAACGGCAACATGGCTGATCGTGACGAGCCGACCGGCGCGCTGGTCCGTCCATACGCCGTGACCCGCGGTCGTACCCGTCCCCGCCTCGACATCGCCCTGGAGGCGCTGGTCGAGACGACGGTGCGCGGTCGGGCCGCTGCCACTGGCAATGGTGGCCAAGGCCGTGAGCACCAGTACATCGCCGCGCTGTGTGACGGACGCGTGCAGTCGCTCGCGGAGATCGCGGCGCGCATGCAGCTTCCGCTCGGCGTGGCCCGGGTGCTCATCGCCGACATGGCGACGGACGGCCTGGTCGCGGTCCACGAGCCGACCATCCTGGACGACTCGGACGACGCGGTGGGCACTGAATTGCTGGAGAGGGTGCTGAGTGGACTTCGCAGGCTCTGACATGTCGCACCGGCCGCCGGCCCCGAGCGGGCGCGTGACGTCGGCGAAGATTGTTATCGCCGGTGGATTCGGCGTCGGCAAGACGACGCTGGTCGGCTCGGTCTCGGAGATCACGCCGCTGACCACCGAGGCCATCATGACCTCCGCCGGAGTCGGCGTCGACGACACCCGGCAGGTGCCGGGCAAGACGACGACCACGGTGGCCATGGACTTCGGCCGCATCTCGATCGATCGCGACCTGATCCTGTACCTGTTCGGTACGCCGGGTCAGACCCGCTTCTGGTTCATGTGGGATGAGCTGGTCCGGGGTGCGATCGGCGCGGTCGTGCTGGTGGACACCCGTCGGCTGGCCGACTGCTTCGCGGCGATCGATTTCTTCGAGCACCGGCGGCTGCCGTACCTGGTGGCCATCAACTGCTTCGACGGGATGCAGTACCACGATCCGCAGGACGTCCGGGAGGCGCTCGCCATCTCCAGCGACGTGCCGGTGGTGGCCTGCGACGCCCGGAACCGGGAGTCGACCAAGCACGTGCTGATCTCGCTTGTCGAGTACGTGCTCACAATGCGTCGCTCCCGGGCCGTCGCGCCCGCCTGACGATCGGCACCAGCGCCCGGTGACGGCTACCGCCGACGCCGGGCGCTGGTTGGTGACCGGATGACGACGGTGGACGCCCCAGGGTGCCCACCGTCGTCAGCTGAACCGGTTCCAGGCCCCGCCGTCGACGCGGTAAACCCCCAGCGAGTGGCGGTCCATGCCGCTGTGTCGGATGGGTGTGAACGAGTACATGCCGGCCAGCCCGTCGGTGACCTGGTTCTGCAGGTACGCCCGCAGCCGACCACGGTCCACACTGTCGGCCAACCGGGCCGCCGTGCTGATCAGCAGCAGCGCGTCCGAGGCGTACGGAGCGAAGCCACGGTAACTGCCGTGCGCGCGGATGTACGCCGAGACGAGGTCGCGGTAGGCGCGTCCGGTGGCGCTGCTGTTGGCGATGGTGGAGCCACCCAGCGAGGACGGGTGGACCGCGTAGGCACCCTCGACGGCGGCCAGATTGGCAGTTTCCAGGGTCTCCTCGGCCACCGCCCCGGCGTCGAAGAACAACTCACCGTCGTGTCCGGCGGCGCGTAGCGCCCGTGCGGCGGCACCGGACGTGGGTGCGGTGGCCCACACCACCGCACCGTCGGCGCGGGCCGCGACGGCCTGTTCCGCTGCGCGGGCCAGGCCAGCCTTGCCGGTCGGCAGCCGTACGGTGCGGGCCAGACCCACCTCCGCGGTCCGCAGCGCGCCCCGCATGGCCCGGACACCCGAATCGCCGTGCAGCCCGTCCTCGGCCAGCAGCACCACCTGGCGTAGCCCTTCGGCGCTGACCAACTGGGCGAGCCGCCGTGCCACGTCTCCGGCGTCCGGGGTGACCTTGTATACGAAGGCCCGCTGGGCCAGCGGCACCGCGATGGAGTCGCCGAACGCCAACGACACGAACGGTAGCCGGAGCTTCTGCGCCACCCCGATCACGGACATCGAGGTTTCCGCCAGAGTGGCTCCGAGCAGGGCGTGCACGTCGTCCCGGCGGCCCAGTTCGGTCGCCTGCTGGGCGGCCAGCCGGGGGTTGCTGCGATTGTCCAGCACCTCGACGCGGACCGTCCGGCGGAGGTTGCCGACCGCCACACCCTTCTCGTTGAGGGCCGCCGCGCTGATGGCCAGCGCGCGTTGCTGGAGCACCCCCAGCGCGGCACCTGGACCGCTCAGCTCAAGCGTGGCACCGACGACCAACTCGTGACCGGGAGCGGGCCGGGTGACGGCGTTCTCCCGGCCGCCGTCCCGCCCGCAGGCCCCCAGCAGCAGGGTGCCCGCCGCTGCGGCCAGTACGCCGCGTCGAGTGACCACGCAGGGGTTGGTTACCGGTGTCGCCATGAGTCGCCTTCCCGCCCGGCGACCTGCCGCCGGCTGTTCCGCGGGTATGCTTCCGGCCCCGACGACCCGACGTCAAATTATCCGGCTGTGGGCAGGAACACGCAGGTGAAGGGCCTTGAGCCGGCACCGGTGTCCCGCCCGTGCGGACGTCAGGAGCGGTAGCCGGCGGAGCGGTACTCGTACTCCCGATCGTCGTCGCGGTCGCCGGTGTCCCGGCTGAAGTCCCAGCCGCCTGCGGACTCCCGCCCGGGGCGCCCGCCGACCGCGAACCCACCGATCTCCTGCCCCCGGCGCCAGCCCCGGAAGTAACCGGTCGTGTTCTCGGCCAGGCTGGCCGCGTCGCGCACTATCCGCAGCGGACGCTCCTCCCGCAACGGCGAGCCGGGCACCAGATTGGCCTGCGGCACCCGCTTGGGTAGCCCGGCGTTCGTCTCGGCACCCACCGCCGGGCGGGCGGCCTGCTCGGCGGCCTGCCAACCGGTGTCGGCCATTGTCGACCAGTCCAGGTCGGCCTCCTCGCCGTGGCCCACGAACCACGCGGAGCGGGCCTGCGCGAAGATCAGTAGATCACCGTCGCCCTCGTCGGAGACCGGTGGCGGCCGGTGCTCGACCGGCGGTTCCGCCGAACGGCGGGCCGGCGGGAGGTCCAACCGCTCCGCCCCCCGGTTGCCGCGTTCGGCGCCGCCCCGGTCGACGAGCCGTAGCGGCGGTTGCTCCGGTGGCGGCTGGGCTCCGTTGCGCAACGCCCGGTCGGCCAGCGGCGGCGGCTCGACGAGCCGCAACACCGGCGGTTCCGGCGGTAGATCGTCGGCGAGCCAGGGCGGGGTGACCCGGCGGTCGGCGCCGTGGTCGACGGGGGCCTCGGGCGCGCTGCGCCGACCCCGGTCCTCGTAGGAGCCGACGACCGGGTTGCGGGGGGTGGTGTCGGTCGGGTTGTCCGGGTTGTTCACCAGCGGCCAGTTCGAACGGGATCCCGGAGGCGCGGTCTTCTCCTGCTCGGGGCGGGCCGCCGGCACCGGGACGCTGAGGTCGGTGGCGCTGAAGCCGCCGGTCGGTGGTTCGCCGTTCGTCTTCGGCCGGGGCGGAATGACGGTCCGCTGACGCTCGGCCCGGGCGTTGTTGATCGCTGCGGTGGTGAGGGTCGGCCGGAACGGCTCGCCCGCTTCGGCGGGCGGGATCGCGCCGCGCTGCGTCGGCGCGATCGGCGTGATCCCGGGCGGTGGCGGGGGTGGCGCGGAGATCGGCCGGTTGGTCGGACCGTCCACCCGGGACGGGTGCGACTCGGCGCGCGACGGCGCGGCGGGCGGACCGGCCATGGCGGCCGGCGTCACGGGCGCGGGCGCGACCGGTGGGGGAGTCACCGGCGCGGGCGCCACCGGCGGGGGACCGAGGGGGCGCGGGGAGGCCGGCGGGGCGTTGCCCGGCACCGGCTCCGGTCGGCTGCGGCGACCACCGGCCGGCTCAGGGCCGCCGGGTCGCACCGACCGCAGGCCGGTCTGGGCGCCGGGCGCGCTCGCCGACAACTCACCGACCTGTTCGCCGCGTCGGGCGGCGGCACGCCGGCCGGACGCCGGTGCCGGCCCGGCGGTGCGGGCCCGCAGGGCACCGACGAGCGCCTCGCAGCCGGCGTCGCAGGCCCGCACCGAGGCGACCGCCTGCCTGATGGTCTCTGCGGCGGCCGACGTCAGGGCCCGGTTCACGGTGGCCCGCCGCGGCGTCTCGGAGATGGCGACCCGTAGTGCGGTGACCGCTTCGTCGATCGCCTCCGCGTCCCCGGCTCCTTCGGCGGCGAGCTGGGCGGTGACGGCGTCCGCGGTGACCGCGGCGTCCCGGCCCCGGCCGGCGGCGTCGGTGAGCATGCCCGGCTCGGGAAGCGCGTCCAGCACGGCCAGCGGGATCGGCTCGGCAGGGTCGGGGTAGGCACGCAACGCGGCCGGGTACAGCTCGCGGAGCACCTCGCGCAGGGCGACCGCGGCGGAGTGCCGACCGCTGGCCAGCGCGGCGTGTGCGGCGAGGATCTGCTTGTACCCGGCGAGGTCGCGAGGCGCCGGCAGGGTCACCGCCGACAGTGCGCCGGCCTGCAGCGACCGGGCGAGACCGACGGCGCGTCGAACGGCCGGCGGTGACTGCATCTCCTCCAGGGAGTCGTCATCGGCGAACCGTTCGGCGAAGTCGTCGACCGAGTCGTCGTCGGCGATCGCCAGCGGGCGACCGGCGGCGCTGAGCAGGGAGGTGATGGTGTGGTCGTCGCTGTCGGCGGCGATCGCCGCACCGCTCGGCCCGCCGGAACGTTCCACGAGTAGCGTGACCAGCCGGGCGTAGCCCGTCGGGTCGTCGCCGATCTCGCAGACATGCAGCAGACGGCCTGCGTCGTCGACCACAGCGGACGTCAGCGCCGATCCGGTCGAGACCGGTCGGTCGGCCGGGTCCGCCGAGGTCAGACCGCAGTAAACGCGCACGAGCGCCACGGCGTCGTCCTCCTCCCGGGACTCAGGGCTTTCTCTGCCAGAGACTGATGGTCCCTGGTGCGGGTCAGTCGCGCCAGTCCACGACCGCAGAGATCTTCCCGACAATGGTCCGCCAACCCAGGCTTGCGGTTTGTGCCCCGATCTTCTTCAGCCTACGCCGTCCCATGAAGCCGCCGATGCCGCCGCCGACCGACGCCCGGAGCGCCTCGTCCAGGTCGTCGAGACTGGAGCCGGTGGACAGCATGTCCAGCACCGCGGGCAGCCGCAGGGCGTACGCCAGGTCGCGGGCGACCTCGCCGGCCTCGATGAGCAGCGTCGGGTCCCAGGTGTCGTGCCCGCCGCGGAGGTTCTCCACGACGAGATCGAGTTCGTAGACGTCATCGTCCAGCGGCGCGATGTCGGCCGGTTCCACCCGTTCGGACAGTTCATCCCAACTGTCCAGCTGAGACAGGTCATTGGGAGCACCGGAACGGACGAAGCTGACAAGCGACTCGGGCGTCTTGAACAGCAGCAGCCGGCCCTTGTGGGTCAGGAAGATCGGCACCTCCTCGTCGCCGGCCTCATCGGCGGTGACCTCGTCGGCGTCGTCCTTGCCGTCCTCGGTGGTGTCGTCGTCGGGCTGTGCCCGCCGCTCCTCGTCCTCGCTCTCGGCGAACTCCCGGGCGACGTCCTCGTCGAGGATGACGACGTCACCCTCCTCGACGTCGTCCTCGGCCGGGCCGACCTGCCGACGGGCGAGGAAGGGGTCGTCGGCGTCCCGCTCCGCCACGTCGGTCGGGGTCAGCTCACGGGCCGACCGGTACGCGCGCAGGGTGAAGCCGGTACCGGCCGGCAGGGCGATCTCCACCGGATCGATCCGCAGCTCGTCCCAGAGCGCGCGGTTCGCGGTCTCCGCCGCGGCGGCGTCGGGCGCGGCGTCGGCCGGCTCGGCGACGTCCGGCTCGCTGGTGCCGGTCGTGTCATCGAGCTCGGGCTCGTCGGCGTCCGGCCGTTGGGGCGACTGGCGTGCCACGGTGACCTCCGTGTGCGTCGGGCTACCACCCCCCGGCGCTGATGCCGGTGAGTGACTCTGGGCACATACCCTAGTTGGCTGCGCTCGGTAACCGCTGGCCGCACCCCGGTGGCTCGCCACCCCGATAACAAGTAGCGTGTCTACGCATGAACGCCCAGGCGCTGCACGGACACCTCGACGCCCTGCTGCTGGCCGTGCTGGAACGGGGCGCCCTGCACGGTTACGCCATCATCGAGGCACTGCGGGCGCGCAGCGAGGGTCGCCTAGACCTGCCCACCGGCACGGTCTATCCGGCGCTGCGACGACTGGAGCGGGCCGGCCACGTGGTCAGCGCATGGAGCACCGTGAACGGGCGGGAACGGCGTACCTACGAGCTGACCGACACCGGCCGGCGGGCGCTGACCGACCAGCGTTTCGGCTGGCGTGAGTTCAGTACCACCGTCGGCCGATTCCTGGACCCGGGTACCACCCCCACCACGGCGGGCTGACGTCAACGGGTGGCCAGCAGCCAGGTGCGGGCGGCGCTGCCCAGCCACACATGGGCGGCGGCGCCGGCGACCATTCCGATGATCATCGGTGGCCAGCTCAGGGCCGCGTCCCACAGCACGATCGACCAGGAGAACAGCCCGGCCCCGGCCACGGCGCCCAGCAGGGCGGCGCCGGTCAGCGCGACACCGGCGCCGCGCGCCAGCGCGGTCAGTGCCGGACGCGCCGAGCGGCCGGTGGCCGCGACCAGCGCCAGCCCGGCCAGACCGAACAGGAACGCCCCGGCCCAGATCCACTCCACCGACTGTGACAACAGCAGGTAGGCCGAGGGCGGTGGGGGGCCGCTGCTCCAACTCGATCCGTGCCAGGTCAGATCCCCGGCGATCGAGCCGGTCGCGGCGAAGGCGACCATTCGCAGCGACAGCCCGCGCAGTGCGGCCAACGCGAGTTCGGCCTGGTAGGCCGGGGCCAGCTGATCCGGCGTACCGAAGTCGGCGACCGCCCGTCGCGACGCCTCACCCGCCGGCAGGCCACTGTCCCGGTACGCCTCGGCGGCGTCGAGCAGCCCGTGCCGGGCCTCGGTCATCAGGTCGGCCCGTAGCCGGCGTGGCCCACGGAGCCGACCGGCGAGCTGCCGCAGGTGCTCCTCGACCAACATCTCGTCCCGGACCGACATGGCCCCAACCCTGCCATGCCAGCCCGTGTTCCGGCCTCGGGGAAATCCCGGAGGCGGCCCGACGGATCAACCCGACAGAGCGAGGTATCCGTGCTCGGCGGCCTGCTGCAACACCCACTGGTCCCGGTACCACCCCGGGGTCGCCAGGAGCGCCGTGTGCCGGCCCCGCTGCACGACCCGGCCGGCGTCCAGCACCACGATCTCGTCGAGTTCGGCGAGACCGCTGAGCCGGTGGGTGATCAGCAGTACCGAGTGCCCGGCGGGAGTCGCGGCCAACGTGCTGGCCAGCACCTGGTCGGCGGCGACCGGGTCGAGACCCTCCGTGGGTTCGTCGAGTACCAGTACGCCGGGCGCGGCCAGCAGGGCGCGAGCCAGCGCGAGCCGCTGACGTTGACCACCGGAGAGCTGTCCGCCCTCCTCGCCGACCACGGTGTCCCAGCCGTCCGGCTGAGCCCGGACCCAGTCCGACAGCCCGGCGGCGGTGGCGGCGGTGAGCAGCGCGTCCTCGTCCGCGCCCGGCCGACCGAGAAGCATGTTGTCCCGGACGGTGGCGTGGAAGACGTACGCCTCGGCGAGCAGTCCGCCGACCAGGCGAGGCAGCTCCTGGGACGGGTGAGCCGCCACGTCCCGCCCGTCCAGAGTGACCCGGCCGGCGGTGGGGGACACCGCGCCGGTCAGGACGGCGGCCAGGGTGCTCTTGCCCGCCCCACTCGGACCGACGACCGCGACCCGGCGGCCGGGTGGCAGCTCCAGGTCGAAGCCGTCGAGCGCGGCGGGAGCCCCGATCCGGTAGCGAACCGTCACCCGGTCGAACCGGACCGACGGCGTCGGCTCGAAGGACCGCCCGCCAGCGGGCGTGCCGGACGGCCCGGTCACGCTCGTCTCGGCGGTCTCGGCGGTCTCGGCGGTCTCGGCGGTCTCGGCGGTCTCGGCGGTCTCGGCGGTCCCGACAGGGCCGGCGTCGTCGGGTACCAGGAGGTGGGCGACCCGGGCCAGTCCGGCCCGCAGCCCGGTCCATTGCCGGGCCGCGCCGACCAGCGCCAGGGCGATCTCCACGGCGGCCAGTGTGCCGACGGCCAGGACGCCGACCAGCACCCCGTCCACGCCGGCGCCGAGGGCCACGTACACCACCGCACCGGCGGTGAGGCCGGCCACCAGCACGCCGGCCGCGTCGACGGCGAAGCCGAGCGCGGCGAGCCGCCGCTCCAGCCGTGCCAGTCGGCGGGCCCGTCGCCCGGCGGTCGCCAGCGCGTCCGAGGTCGCGCCGAAGGCGGCCAGGTCGGCGGCGCCGTGGGTGAGATCGACCGCGTCGGTGGCGAGCGCTCCGCGCAGTGGAGCCACCTCGGCAGCGGCCCGTCGGGTCAGTGCGGTCGCCAGCGCCGGCAGGGCGACGGCGGCCACCAGCAGCCCGGCGGCGAGCGCGAGCGCGGCCGGCGGCGAGACCAGCGCGGCCAGCCCGACAGCCAGTACGCTCACCAGCCCGGCCGCTGCGGCCGGCACGACCACCCGTAGCAGCAGGTCCTGTACCGCCTCCACGTCGGAGACCAGCCGACTCAGCGCGTCCCCACTGCGGGGCGGGTTGCCGCGCCGGATCGCCAGGGTGTCGAACACCCCGGCCCGGACATCGGTGACCAGGCGTAACACCGCGTCATGCCCGGCCAGCCGTTCGGTGTAACGCAGCACTCCGCGGCTCACCGCCAGCGCCCGTACCGCCACGATCGCCACGGTGAGCCGGTCCAGCGGGGGTTGACCGGCGGCGGTCATCAGCAGCCAGGTGGCGGTCGCCATCAGGGCCAGCCCGGCGAACTCGGTCGCCGCGG
Source organism: Verrucosispora sp. WMMC514 (assembly GCF_027497295.1). Classification (NCBI taxonomy): domain Bacteria; kingdom Bacillati; phylum Actinomycetota; class Actinomycetes; order Micromonosporales; family Micromonosporaceae; genus Micromonospora; species Verrucosispora sp. WMMC514. The sequence goes on from NZ_CP114906.1 coordinate 3,460,110, forward strand.
CGAGCAGCCCGGCACCGACCAGGCGCTTCAGGTACGGCCGGGCCAGCCGCAGCACGATCAGTTCGGGCAGGGGCCCACCGAGCCCGATGATTCGCTCGCTGCGCTCGCTCATCGCGCCACCTCGCTTCGCTCGGCGTCACGATGAGGCACCACCGCACCGAGCCCGATGATTCGCTCGCTGCGCTCGCTCATCGCGCCACCTCGCTTCGCTCGGCGTCACGATGAGGCACCACCGCACCGAGCCCGATGATTCGCTCGCTGCGCTCGCTCATGGGTGTTCCCCGGCCGGTATCGGGGTCAGCTCGGTGACCCGGCCGTCCTCGACCCGCAGGATGCGGTCGACGTCGGTCAGCAGGGCGGGCCGGTGGGCCACCAGGAGCGCGGTGCGGCCGGCGACCAGTTCGCGGGTGGCCGACAGCACGGCCGCCTCGGCGGCGGCGTCGAGGCGTGCGGTCGGCTCGTCGAGCAGCACCACCGGGGCGTCCCGCAGGAACGCCCGGGCCAGCGCCACCCGTTGCCGCTGCCCGCTGGACAGGCCGTGCCCCCGCTCGCCGAGCGGGGTGTCCAGTCCGTCGGGCAGGGCGGCGACCACCTCGTCCAGCGCGGCGACGTGGACCGCGGCGGCGAGGGCGGCAGGGGTGGCGTCGGGGGTGCCGAGCCGGATGTTGTCGGCCAGCGACGCCGCGAAGAGGTGGGCCCGCTGCGGCACCCACGCCACCTGTCGCCGCCAGCCGTCGAGGTCGGCGTCGGCCAGGTCGACCCCGCCGACGGTGACCCGACCGCCGGTCGGACGGACGAAGCCGAGCAGCAGGTTGAGCAGGGTGCTCTTGCCGGCGCCGCTCGGTCCGATGATCGCGATACGTTCGCCGGGCCGGATGGTCAGCGTCACGTCCCGCAGCGCCGTGGTGCGCTCGTACGCCACCGTCACCGATTCGAAGCGGATCTCGGCGCGCCCGTCCGGTCGCGTGCCCACCCGACCCGCCGACGCCCGGGGTGCCGAGCCGGAGAGGGTGAGCGCCTCGTCCAGCGCGGTGAGCCCTTCCATGCTGGCGTGGAACCGGCTGCCGGCCGCCCGCAGCGGCAGGTACGCCTCCGGGGTCAGCAGCAGCACCAGCAGTGCGGTCTGCAGCGCCAGACCACCGCCGAGCAGGCGGATGCCGACGGGGACGGCGACCAGCGCCACCGACAGGGTGGCCACGAGTTCGAGCACCAACGCGGAGAGGAAGGCGATCCGCAGCGTCTTCATGGTGGCGATCCGGTGACCGTCGGCCATCCGTCGTACCGCGTCGGTCTGCGCCCGGGCCCGGCCGAACGCGCGCAGCGTGGGCAGCCCGCCCACCATGTCCAGGAAGTGGCCGCCGAGCAGCGACAGCCGTCGCCACTGCCGCTCGGTGGCGGCCTGCGCCTGCCACCCGAGCAGCGCCCCGAAGATCGGGATGAGCGGCAGCGTCAGCGCGATGATCACTGCCGAGCTCCAGTCGGCGAGGAACACCCGACCCAGCACCGCGACCGGCACGGTGACGCTCAGCACGAGCTGTGGCAGATAACCGGTGAAGTAGGCGTCGAGCGCGTCCAGCCCCCGACCGGCGAGAGTGGCCAGTTGTCCGGCCCGCTGGCCGGCGACCCAACCGGGGCCGTGCCGGGCGACCGCGCCCAGCAGGTCGGCCCGCAGCGCCGCCTTGACCGTGGCGGCCACCCGTGCGGACACCGCGCCCTGCGCCCAGACCACGAGCGAGCGGGCCGCGACGGCGGCCACGAAACCGCCGAGCGCGGCCCGGTCCAGGCGCCCGGTGAAGGCATCGGCCAGCAGCACAGCCAGGGCGGTGGCCTGCGCCACGACGAGCCCGGCGGCCAGCACGCCGAGCAGCGTGAGCAGGGCGAGGTCGCGTCGGGCCGCAGGAACCCGGCGCAGCAGCCGCGGGTCGAAGGGGCGACGGTTCACCAGTACACCGGTGCCCTACCGTCGGTTCGTCCTCGGAAAATCCACACGCACATCGCCTGGAAGCCTAGTAGGGCCGGCAGCAGCGGTACCGTCAGCCAGCCCAGCAGCCGCAGGGTCGGCCCGCTGGCGGCCGCGTCGGTGACCGTCAGTGAGGCACCCGGTTCGACGGTCGAGACCAGCACGTACGGCCAGAGGGTGGCCCCGACCAGCAGCACCGGCAGTGCCAGCGCCGTCGCGGTGGCCGCGAAGGCCACGCCCGGTCGTTGCCGTCGGAGCGCCGCCCGCGCCGCCAGCAGAGCCACCACCAGCAACACCACCAGCAGTACGCCGACCGCGGGGCGCTGCGCGGCGGCGCGTACCCGGTCGGAGAACGCACCGACGACGGCGGCCGTGCCGACCGCGACGGTCGCGGTGAGGAGCAGACGGCGGGCCAACGGCCGGAGCCGCTCGCCCTCGACGGCGGGTGACCTGAGCGTGAGAAAGGTCGCTCCGTGTGCCACCACCAGCGCCACCAGGGCCAACCCGGTGGCGGCGGCGAACGGGGTGAACAGGTGTGTCACCCCGGCCACGTGTCCGTCGGGCCGCAGCGGTACGCCCTGGAGCAGTCCGGCGAGCACCACGCCCCAGCCGGGCGCCGCGAGCAGGCTACCGACCACGATCACTCGATCCCACGCGGTGCGGGCCCCTCCGCTGCCCGGACGGCTGCGTAGTTGCACCCCGGCGGTCACCAGGATCACCCCGACGAGCGCGGCGGCCACCGCCGGGTAGCTGCCGGCGAGCAGTTCCCCCTCCAGTAGCGGGAACGCGCCGAACAGGATGCCGGCGGCGGCCACCAGCCACACCTCGTTACCGAGGAAGAAGGGCCCGACCGCGTTGAGCGCGGCGCGGCGGCGGGACGCGTCGGTGCCACCGGCGAGCAGCAGGCCGACGCCGTAGTCGTAGCCGGCGAGCACCAGGTAGCCGGCGAAGAAGAGGCCGAGCAGGGCGTACCAGGCGAGTTCCATCTCCGGCTCCTCAGGCGAACGCGGGTTCGGGGCGGGAATCGTCGGCGGGCGGTTGGGCCGGCGGGCGGCCGAGCGCCGGATCGGCGGCACCCCGGGCGGCGTGCCGGGCGAGCAGCACCCAGTTGGTGACGGCGAGGGTGCCGAGCAGCAGGGTGAAGCCGACCAGCGAGGTCGCCATCAGCCAGGGGCTGACCGGCGAGACCGCCTGGTCCACCGGCAGCAGCCCGTACGCCACCCAGGGATGGCGGCCGACCTCGCGGGCGATCCAGCCGAGGATCAGTGCGATGAACGGCAGGGGCAGGGCGAGCATCAGCAGCCAGAGCGGGAACCGGAGGCGGATGATCCAGTCCCGCCAGAGCAGTGGGACGAGCAGCCAGAGCAGGCCGAGGGCGAAACCGATGAGGATCATGAAGCCGAGGCCGACGTTGGACAGCGCCGGCGGCAGGTAGTCGCCCGGGCCGAACCTGGCGGTCCAGTCGGCGATCAGCGCGTCGGCTTCGGGGTTACCTCCGAACTTGGTGGGCTGTACCCCACCCACCGGCCCGAACTGGGCGAAGCCGAACCCTTGCACGAGAGTGATCGACAGTGCGGCGGTGACCAGCCCGATCCGCAGCGAGGTGCGGAACAGCGCGTGGTCGGTGGTGCGCCGGTCGAGGTGCCACGCGCTGACCGCCGCCATCAGCAGCCCGCCGGTCAGCAGGGCCGCCGACACCACGTGCCCGAGCGCCATCCCCAGGGCCGGGTTGGTCAGCAACGCCGGGAAGTCGGTCAGGTGGGCGACCCCGTCGCGTACCTCGTAACCGACCGGGTTCTGCAACCAGGAGTTGGCCACCATGATCCAGAAAGCCGAGACGTACGCGGTGATCGCGACCCCGTAGAGCAGCGCGAGATGCGTGCCACGGCGCAGCCGGTGCCAGCCGAAGATCCACATGCCGAGGAAGGTCGACTCCAGGAAGAAGGCGGCCAGGGTCTCGATGGCCAGCGGGGCGCCGAAGACGTTGCCGACGTAGCGGGACAGTCCGCTCCAGTTCAGCCCGAACTGGAACTCCATCACGATGCCCGTGGCGATGCCGAGCACGTAGTTGATCACATAGAGCTGGCCCCAGAATCGGGTCAGCCGCTCCCACCTGGGGTTGCCGGTCACTACCCAGGCGGTCTGCATCCCGACGAGCAGGGTGACCAGGCCGAGTGTGACGGCCACGAAGAGGAAGTGGACCGAGGCGGTCATGGCGAACTGCAGGCGGGCGAGGAGCAGGGTGTCCATGGCGGCTCTTCCGGGACGGGGGTCGATGCAGCATAGGGAGCCTACCTGTAGAGAACCTACGTATGGATCCGTGGCGAGAGCGGAACCGGCATGATCAGGGTTAGTTCAGGGTCCGTCAGCTGAGGAAGAGTGCGACCGGCAGGGCGGCCACGGTCACCGCCATGGCCAGCGCGGTGCCGCCGAGCAGTCGGGGCGGGCGGGCGGTGACCAGCAACCGCTGCACCCGTACGTCCAGGTCCCGGTCGCCCATGCCGAGCGCGCCGGCCGGCGTGATCCGGTTCCCGGCGGCGGCGAACCGGCGCAGCGCGCCGGCCAGCGGGGCCTCGGCGTGCAGCTCGCGGGCCTTGTCGTCGGCGCGCATCTCGACCAGCAGGGAAACCCGCTCGTGCGCCTCGCGGACCCAGCGGAACCAGGGCAACGCGCGGCAGAGTGCGGTGAACGGCAGCAGCACCAGGTCGTGCCGCTCCTGCGCATGCGCCCGCTCGTGGGTCAGTACCGCCGCCAACTCGGCCCGGTCGAGCAGGCTGAGCGTGCCGGCACTCACCACCACCCGTGGCTTCACCCCCGGGAGGCAGTACGCCGCCGCACCCGGGTGGTCGAGCACCAGTGCGCCGGGCACGGTCGGGTCCCGTCGGGCGACCAGGGTGAGCAGGTCCCGGTGCCGGCGTTGGGCGCGCACCGTGCCGTGGATGCTGCGTACCGTCGTGGTCAGCAGGACCGCCCCGATGCCGAGACCGACACCGACCAGACCCAGGTGCACGGCGCCGAGGCCGGCCGGCAGGGTGCCGTGCCGAAGATCGCCGACCAGCGCCAGCAGGGCGCTGCCGGTGCCCCGCTGGTACGGGGCGAGACCCAACGCGATCGGCAGACCCATCGCGGAGAGACCGACCCCCAGGCCGATCGCCTGCCAGCACAGGATCGCCACCCGAGGGCTGCGCCACGTCCAGGTGGAGCGGGCCAGCACCTGGGCGATCAGCCAGCAGGCCACCATCGAGGCGGCGAAGTGCAGGGTGTGCGCCACTGCGTCGCCCCTACCGCTCCACGGCCTTGTCGGCCAGGTCGGGGCGGGACGCCCCGTCGGCCGACGGCGAGTCGACCCGACCGGTCAGGCCGCGTCCGGGGCCGTCCACCGCCTGCCCTGGCACATCGCCTGTCGTCCGGTGCTGCCCGGGTACCTCGTCTGTCGTCGGGGTCCGCTCCGGTGCGTCACCGGCCGGCCGGACCTGCCCGGGAGCATCGGCCGTCAGCCCGGCCTCCGTCGTGAGCGCGGCGCGCAGCACGTCCGCCTCGGTGCCGGTGACCGAGCGGGCGAACCGGACCAGCGCCGCGTCCCGGCTACCGCCCAGGTCGAGCGCGTCGAGCATGAGCTGGGCGATGTACGCCTCCCGGCTGGCCGCGGCGCGGTACCGCCACGCCCGACCCTCCCGCTCGCGCTGCACCATGCCCTTGCCGGCCAGCCGGTCCAGCACCGTCATCACGGTGGTGTACGCCAACTCGCGTCCGTCCAACGCGTCGGCCACCTCACGCACGGTGGCCCCATCCGACGTGCCGGGCACCGCGTCCCAAAGCACGTCCATCACCGCACGCTCAAGATCCCCCAGCCGAGTCACCCCCCAATCCTACCCCCCGTAGTAGACCTACCCCACCCGCGCCCACCCCGCCCCAGCCACACCCACCCCATCCCAAGCACACCCACCCCACCCACGCCGGCCCCCGCGCGCACCTCACCCCGCGCCCCGCGCACCTCACCCCACCCGCCCGCCCACCGCAGCAACTTCAGGGATGGTGCTGCCTCGTCACCCACTCGACCCAGCACTTTCCGGGAAGTTGTCCAGATCTTGAGCGAGCAGCCGGGGCCACAAGCAACAGAGGGCGGAACGGAAGAGCGGACGGGCAGGAGGCGGAACGGGAAGGGGCGAGAGACGGAGGCGGCGGACGGGGGAAGACGGGGGCCGGGAACGACGGCGGACCGGGAAAAGACGGGGGACCGGGGAGGCGACCGAGCGGGGACCTGACGCTGGGCAGCGCCCCGCCAGCCGTGACCCACGGACGGTCCGTGCGCACGTCAGGGTTTCCGGGGAGCCCCGCCCGCGCAGGGATCAAGCCTGACCGCCCGGAGCGGGCGGGGCTCCCCGGAAACCCCCAGAGCGAGGAGAGTTCACACCCCCTTGGGATGCCAGACCGTCTTCGTCTCCAGCAGCGCCGTCATCCGGCCGAGCCCCGGATCCGCCGACCAGTCGTGACCGTCCGCTGCCGGCCGGAGCACCCGCTTGAGGTTCTCCGCCGCCTTGACCTCCAGGTCGGCCGCCAGCTCCGCGTCGGTCACGCCGGTCAGGTCGAGGGCGTTGACGTCCATGTGCGCGGCCAGCGTGGGCACGGTCTCGGACCACCGGCCGGTGAGCATGTTGACCACCCCACCGGGCAGGTCGGAGGTGGCCAGCACCTCGGCCAGGGTCACCGCGGCCAGTGGCGCCGTCGGTGAGGCGGCCACCACCACCGTGTTGCCGGTGACGATCGCCGGGGCGATCACGCTGACCAGCCCGAGCAGGGCCGGTGTCTCGGGGGCGACCACCGCCACCACACCCGTCGGCTCGGGCGCCGACAGGTTGAAGTACGGCCCGGCGACCGGGTTCGCGCCCCCGTACACCTGCGGGAGCTTGTCCGACCAGCCGGCGTACCAGACCCAGCGGTCGGTGGCCGCGTCCACCTCGTCGCCCGGCACGCCGAGCGCGACGAACTGCTCGCGCCGGCCCTCCAGCATCTCGGCGACCCGGTAGAGGATCTGACCCCGGTTGTACGCGGTCGCCCCGGCCCAGCCCTTCACCGCCGCGCGGGCGGCCACCACGGCGTCCCGCGCGTCCTTGCGCGAGGCCAGCGACACGTTGGAGTCCTGCACGAGATACGACCGTCCCGACTCGCTACGCGGGAACTTCCCGCCGATGAAGAGCTTGTACGTCTTGCGTACCGCGACCCGCTCAGACATTGAGGTACGCCTCCAGCCCGTGCCGGCCGCCCTCGCGACCGTAGCCCGACTCCTTGTAGCCGCCGAACGGCGAGGTCGGGTCGAACTTGTTGAACGTGTTGGCCCACACCACCCCGGCGCGCAGCCGGTCGGCCATCCACAGGATCCGGGAGCCCTTCTCGGTCCAGATCCCCGCCGACAGCCCGTACGGCGTGTTGTTGGCCTTCTCCACGGCCTCGGCCGGGGTGCGGAAGGTCAGTACGGACAGCACCGGGCCGAAGATCTCCTCGCGGGCGATCCGGTGTGCCTGGGTGACCCCGGTGAAGATGGTCGGCGCGAACCAGAAGCCCCGCTCGGGCAGTTCGCACGGCGGTGACCACTGCTGCGCGCCCTCGGCGGTGCCGGCCTCGGTCAGCTCCCGGATGCGGGAGAGTTGGGCGGCCGAGTTGATGGCACCGATGTCGGTGTTCTTGTCCAGCGGGTCACCGAGGCGCAGTCGGGCCATCCGCCGCTTGAGCGACTCCAGCACCTGCTCGGCGACGGATTCCTGAATCAGCAGCCGGGAGCCGGCGCAGCAGACGTGCCCCTGGTTGAAGAAGATGCCGTTGACGATGCCCTCGACCGCCTGGTCGACCGGGGCGTCGTCGAACACGATGTTGGCGGCCTTGCCGCCGAGTTCCAGGGTGAGCTTCTTGCGGCTGCCGGCGACCGCGCGGGCGATGGCCCGGCCGACGTCGGTGGAGCCGGTGAAGGCGACCTTGTCCACGTCGGCGTGCTCGACCAGCGCCCGGCCGGTCTCGCCGGCGCCGGTCACGATGTTGACCACACCGGCCGGCAGGTCGGCCTGCTGGCAGATCTCGGCGAACAGCAAGGCGGTGAGCGGGGTGGTCTCGGCCGGCTTCAGCACCACCGTGTTGCCGGCGGCCAGCGCCGGGGCGATCTTCCAGGCCAGCATCAGCAGCGGGAAGTTCCACGGGATGACCTGCGCCGCCACCCCGAGCGGCTGCGGGTCGGACCCGAAGCCAGCGTGCGGCAGCTTGTCGGCCCAGCCGGCGTAGTAGAAGAAGTGCGCGGCGACCAGCGGCAGGTCGACGTCCCGGGATTCCCTGATCGGCTTGCCGTTGTCGAGCGACTCCAGCACGGCGAGTTCGCGCGAGCGTTCCTGGATGATGCGCGCGATGCGGAACAGGTACTTGGCCCGGTCCCGGCCCGGCATCGGACCCCAGACCTTCTCGTACGCCTTGCGGGCCGCCCGGACCGCCCGGTCCACGTCCTGCGCGCCGCCCTCGGCGATCTCGGCCAGCACCTCCTCCGAGGCCGGGTTGATCGACTTGAAGCTGGACCCGTCGGCCGGGTCGACGAACTTCCCGTCGATGAAGAGCCCGTACGACGGCTTGAGGTCCACCACCGAGCGCGACTCGGGTGCGGGTGCGTATTCGAACATCGCGGTCAGTCCAGGGTGAAGTAGTCGGGGCCGGCGTAGACGCCGGTGGTCAGCTTGGTGCGCTGCATCAGCAGGTCGTTGAGGAGGCTGGAGGCGCCGAAGCGGAACCAGTCCGGGTGCAGCCAGTCCGGGCCGACGGTCTCGTTGACCATGACCAGGTACTTGATCGCGTCCTTGGTGGTCTTGATGCCACCGGCCGGCTTCACGCCGACCTGCCGCCCGGTGGCGGCTCGGAAGTCGCGTACCGCCTCCAGCATCACCAGGGTCACCGGCAGCGTGGCGGCGACCGGCACCTTGCCGGTGGAGGTCTTGATGAAGTCGGCGCCCGCGAGCATCGCCAGCCAGGAGGCGCGGCGCACGTTGTCGTAGGTGGCCAGCTCGCCGGTCTCCAGGATCACCTTGAGGTGGGCGTCCCCGCTGGCCTGCTTGGTGGCGACGATCTCGTCGTACACCTCGGCGTAGCGGCCGGCCAGGAAGGCGCCCCGGTTGATCACCATGTCGATCTCGTCGGCGCCGGCCTCGACGGCGGCGCGGGTGTCGGCGAGCTTGATCTCCAGCGGCGCCTGGCCGGACGGGAAGGACGTGGCCACGCTGGCCAGATGCACCGCAGATCCGCGCAGCACCTCGGCCACGTACGGGACCATCGCCGGGTAGACGCAGACCGCGCCGACGTGCGGGCAGGACGGGTCGGCCGGGTCGGGCCGCAGCGCCTTCGCGGCGAGCGCCCGTACCTTGCCGGGGGTGTCCGCGCCCTCGAGCGTGGTCAGGTCGACCATCCGGATGGCGAGGTCGATCGCCTCGGCCTTGGCGGTGGTCTTGATGGATCGGGTGCCGAGTTGGGCTGCCCGCTGCTCCGCGCCGACCTGGTCCACGCCCGGTAGGCCGTGCAGGAAGGTCCGCAGAGCGGTCTCGGATCGTCCCAGCTCGGAGAGGTCCGAGCGGGCCGACGTCGCTGTCGCCGTCATGCCCCGAAGTCTACGCAGGTTGACGCCGCGTGATCTTGGTCACTGGGTTCGCCGGAGCGCGCGCGGGTGAGCGAGGTCGCTGGTCGCGGCCGGGGCCCGCGCGTCGGTATCCGGGACGGGTAGGTTGAGCGATCGTGGACGTACTCGTCATTGACCATCCGCTCGCCCAGTCCCGGCTGACCGCCATGCGGGACGAGCGCACCGATTCCTCTACGTTCCGGGCGGCGCTGCACGAACTCACCACCATGCTGGTGTACGAGGCCGCGCGCTCCTTCCCGGTGGAGACCTACCCGGTGCAGACGCCGGTGACCGCCACCGAGGGCACCCGGCTGGCCAACCCGCCGCTGCTGGTGCCGGTGCTGCGGGCGGGTCTCGGCATGGCCGACGCCGCGCTGGGGCTGCTGCCCGAGTCCTCGATGGGCTTCGTCGGGCTGGCCCGTGACGAGGAGACCTTCGAGCCGCGCGCCTACATGGAGTCCCTGCCCCGGGACCTCGCCGGCCTGCCGGTGCTGGTCCTCGACCCGATGCTGGCCACCGGTGGGTCCCTGGAGCACTGCTGCCGGCTGCTGGCCGAGCGGGGCTGCACCGACATCACGGTGCTCTGCGTGCTCGCCGCGCCGGCCGGCATCCAGCGGTTGGAGCGTTCCGGGCTGCCGCTGCGCCTGGTCACCGCCGCCATCGACGACGGTCTCAACGACAGCATGTTCATCGTGCCGGGCCTCGGTGACGCCGGTGACCGGCAGTTCGGCGGCATGCCCCGCTTCTGACGCCCGGCGGTTTGTGGTGCGGGTGGTGCCGGCACCGGCTACCGTCTCGGGCCATGACTGGTGTGCCGCTCGCCGAGGAACTGCTCCTGCTCGCCTATGACGACGAAACGGGTAAGGCGACCCTGCCGCGGATCAGCCTCGACCTGGGGATGGCCGCCGCCGTGCTCATCGAGCTGGCCCTGGCCGGGCGGATCGCGTACACCGACGGGGCCCTGACCGCGGTGGATCCGACGCCCACCGGCAAGCCGGTCACCGACGCGGTGCTGGCCAAGATCGTGGCCGACACGCCGCACAGCCCCTCCTCCTGGGTGCAGCGGTTGCGGCACGGCCTGCGCGACCGGATTCTCGGCGACCTCTGCGAGCAGGGCGTCGTCCGGGACGTCGACGAGACCGAGCTGGGCTTCATCCACGTGCACCGCTACCCGGTGGTGGACCCGACGGTGGAGGAGGAGACCCGGCAGCGGCTCGCCGTGGTGCTCACCGGCGCCGCTCCGGACGAGCGCACCGCCGCACTCGCGACCCTGGTCGCCGTGCTCCGGATGGAGTCCGCCCTCGGCGTCACCGGCGAGGACGCCGACGCCGCCCGCCGCCGGCTCGAGGAGATCGCCAGCGGCGCCGGCTTCTCCGGCGAGGTCAACCTGGAAGACTCCGTGATCCGCCCCTCGGTAGCCCTCGTGGTCGCTGCCCTAGGCCGCGCCGTCGAACACGCCCTCGGCCCCCGCCGCCCGCACGAATCAGGTTGATCATGAGGTTAGCGGCATCCGTCGAGATCGACTTCGCCGCTAACCTCATGATCAACCTGGCATGCCGAGGGCGTGGGCGGTTTCGGTGCGGAGGGTGGTGATGGCGGCGGTCGCGCGGGTGCGGGCTGCCGCCAGGTCGCCGTGGGTGGGGGGTTCCACCACTTCCAGGTACGCCTTGAGCTTCGGTTCGGTGCCGGAGGGGCGGATCACCACCCGGGCCGCCGCGGTACGCAGGATCACCACGTCGGCGTCGGGGAGCAGGTCCTGGGTCTCGGTGACCGGCTGGCCGAGCAGGGTGGTCGGGGTGGTGGCGCGGATCCGGGCCATCGCGTCGACGATCAGGCGCAGGTCGTCGACGCGTACCGAGAGCTGGTCGGTCAGATGCACGCCGAACTCGACGGCCAACTCGTCCAGCCGGTCGGTGAGCGTCCGGCCCTCCGCCTTGAGGCCGGCGGCCAACTCGGCCACGGTCAGCGCGGCGGTGATGCCGTCCTTGTCGCGTACGTGGTCCGGGGCGACGCAGTAGCCGAGCGCCTCCTCGTAGCCGAAGACCAGTGGCTCGCTGCCGTCACCGGCCCGGACGATCCACTTGAACCCGGTGAGCGTCTCCCCGTACGGCAGCCCGCGCGCCGCGCACATCGCCCGCAGCAGTGACGACGAGACGATCGTGGTGGCGTACCGGCCGGTGACCCCGCGTCGCATCAGGTGATCGGCGAGCAGTACGCCCACCTCGTCCCCGCGCAGCATCCGCCAACCCGGTCCGTCGGGCCCGCCGGCAGCGTCCCGGACCACGACGGCACAGCGGTCGGCGTCCGGATCGTTGGCGATGGCCAGGTCGGCGTCGGTGCGCTCGGCGAGCGCGACCAGCCGGTCCACCGCGCCCGGCTCCTCCGGGTTGGGAAAGCTGACGGTGGGGAAGTCCGGGTCCGGCTCGGCCTGGTCGGGCACCACCCCGGGCGTCGGAAAGCCGGCGGCGGCGAAGGCGGCGGTGAGCACCGCCGCACCGACACCGTGCAGCGGGGTGTACGCCACGGTCAGCTCCCGGGGCCCGCCCGGGGAGACGACACCGACCGCCCGCGCCACGTACGCGGCGACCAGGTCGTCACCGAGCACCTGACCGGCGGGGCCGAGCGGCACCTGCGCCAGCGGACCGACCGCGCGGATGGCGGCCTCGATACCGGCGTCGGCCGGCGGCACGATCTGCGCACCGGCACCCAGCTCTCCGCCCAGCTCGGCACCGAGGTACACCTTGTAGCCGTTGTCCTGCGGCGGGTTGTGGCTGGCGGTCACCATCACCCCGGCCACCGCCGACAGGTGCCGCACCGCGTAGGCGAGCACCGGGGTCGGCAGCGGGCGGGGCAGCAACAGGGCCGGGCGGCCCGCCCCGGTGGCCACCTGGGCGGTGCGCTCGGCGAACTCGCGGGAGCCGCGCCGGGCGTCGTACCCGATCACCAGCGGGCCGGTGCCGCCCTGGGCGGCGAGCCAGGCGACCAGGCCGGCGGCGGCCTGGGTGACCACCGCGAGGTTCATCCCGTTGGGGCCGGCCCGCAGCGGCCCGCGCAGCCCGGCCGTGCCGAAGGTGAGCGGCCCGGCGAACCGGTCGGCCAGCTCCGGCGCACTGCCCGGCAGTTGGTCGAGCACCGCCCGCAGCTCCGCCCGGCCGGCCGGATCGGGGTCGTCGGCGAGCCAGCGTTCGGCCCGCTCGCGGATCGTGTCGAGGTCAGTGGTCTCCGCCGCCATGGCCTCTTGATAGCACGGCGGCGGATCTCCCCGGGCGGCTGCCCTGACTCAGCCGGCCGCCGTGAGCTGGAACGACTTGAGCATCGCCGCGTAGATCGGCTTGCTCTCCTCGAAGCGCGCGTCGGTCGAGGTGAGGTAGAACGAGTAGAGCCGGCCGTCGTGGGCCACCCCGTGCCAGATGCCGTGCCGCATCTCGGCACCCTCGCCGCAGGTGTACTCGAACTCGGCCGAGGGCTTGCCGGCCAGTTCCTTCTCCGCCATGGCCACCTGGGTGTACGGCTTGGCGCACGAGGCCGACCGGGTCTTCAGGCCGTTCTCGGCGACCTGTGCCCAGCGGACCGAGGTGCCGCTCCACTTCTCGTTGAGGATGCGTACCCGACGGCCGCTGTCCTCGGGGTCGGTGTAGTCGATGTAGACCCCACCGGCGGGCGCGGCCCGTTTCCAGCCCTTGGGCACCAGCATCTGCACCCCGCGTGCCGAGTGCTCCTGCATCTCGATGCCGGGGCCCTCGTCCGCCGAGGTGGACGGCTCGGCGACCGGCGTGGTGGGTGTCTCGTCGCCGCCGCTGGCGAAGGCCACGATGCCGATCAGCAGCAGTACCGCGAGGCCACCGGCCGCGGCCAGCTGCACCTTGCGGGGCCAGCCCTGCACGGTGTCGACCACCCGGGTGCCGGCGGCCTTCGCCCGGTCGACCGGGCTGCTGCCGCCGCCGGCGGCAGCCGGCGCGCCGTACGGCTGGTGGGGCGCGGCCGGCCACTGCGCGGCACCGTAGGCGCCGACCTGCTGCGTCGCGTCGGGCTGCGGGCCGTAGCCACCGACCCGCTGGGTCGCCTCGGGCTGCGCGCCGTAGCCACCGAGCTGCTGGGTGGCGTCGGGCGCGGCGCCGTAGCCGCCGATCCGCTGGGTCGCGTCGGGCTGGCCGCCGTAGCCGAAGACCTCCGGCCCGACCCGCTGGGTGCTGTCCGAGCCGATCCGCTGGGTCGCGTCGGCACCGCCGTAGGTGCGGCCGGCGGGCGGGGACATGGCCGTACCCCGTTGCGCGGGACGGGCCAGGGCGTCGGCGCTGGTCTCCTCCATCGCCGCGGCGCCGGCCGCGGCGGCCTGGCCGGGGCGCTCGCCCCGACGCAGCGCGGCCAGCCGGTCGGTGAGCGACTCGCCGGGCCCCAGCATCGCCCGGCCGCCGATCTGCCCGGACGGGGTCGGCTTGGCCGGGGCGGCCGGCGCGCTGATCGGCGCGGGCTGCGGCACCGGCATCACGGAGTACTGGTCGGTCATCGAGTTGACCCCGGCGGCGCTGCTGCTCAGCGGACCGGCCAGCAGCTCGCGCAGCATGGCGCGGGCGGTGTGCACGTCGAGTCGGCGGGCCGGGTCCTTCTCCAGCAGACCCATCAGCACCCTGGTCAACGGGCCGCTGCGCTGGGGCGGCGCGGGCGGGTCCTCGACCACGGCGTGCATGGTCTCGATCGGGTCGCCCCGGTCGAAGGGCGGCCGGCCCTCCACGGCGGTGTAGAGCGTCACGCCGAGGGAGAACAGGTCGCTGGGTGGGCCGAACTCCTGCCCCATGGCCCGCTCGGGCGAGATGAAGTGCGGTGAGCCCAGCACCATGCCCGGGGTGGTGAGCTGCACGTCGGTGGGCATCCGGGCGACGCCGAAGTCGGTGAGCACGCAACGGCCGTCCGAGCAGATCAGCACGTTGGCGGGCTTGACGTCGCGGTGCAGCACGCCGATCGCGTGGGCCACCTCGAGCGCGCCGAGCAGGGCGATCCCGATCTTGGCGACGACCCGCTGGGCGATCGGCCCGTCCTCGATCACCATGTCGGCGAGGCTGCGGGCGTCCAGCAGCTCCATCACGATCCACGGCCGGCCGGCCTCGGTGACCACGTCGTACACCTGCACCACCGCCGGGTGCGCGATGGCGGCTGCGGCACGGGCCTCGCGCAGGGTGCGTTCGTACATCGCGTCGCGGTCGCTCGGCGCCAGGCCGGGTGGGAGGACGACCTCCTTGACCGCCACGTCACGGCGCAGCAGCGTGTCTGTGGCCCGCCAGACCGTACCCATGCCACCGTTGCCCACCGCCGAGCGCAGCGAGTACCGGTCGCCGATGACGGTGCCGGGTGTCGCGCGTCCGTTGGTGGGAGTGCTGACTGGTCCGCCGCTCCACGTCGGGATCTGAGTCACAGAAAAGCCACCGGGGGAAGTCGAGAGGGCTGGGACACAACCCCCCTATCTTGCTGGTTCAGGCGCCCGATGCGAAAGCCGGCGCGGCGGACGTTTCCACTACTCGACGGTACGTGTGCGGCCACTCACCTCTTGTCGCGGCAGCGCGGGCGTGATGTGGGGTACCCCTATCCCGTCGGCGGCCCGCCGCGCGTCCTACCATCCGTTGATGAGCGAACCGCGGTCAAGCGAGTCCGGTTTCCCGATCAAGGGCGTCTACACGCCCGACGATCTTCCCGGCGACCTGGACTCCCGGCTCGGCGCACCGGGTGAGTTCCCGTACACCCGTGGGGTCTACCCGACCATGTACACCTCCCGTCCGTGGACGATGCGCCAGTACGCGGGCTTCGGTACCGCCACCGAGTCCAACGCGCGTTACCACCAGTTGTTGCGGGCCGGCACCATGGGCCTGTCGGTCGCCTTCGACCTGCCCACCCAGATGGGGTACGACTCCGACGACCCGATCGCGCACGGCGAGGTGGGCAAGGTCGGCGTGGCCATCGACTCCATCGAGGACATGCGGCTGCTGTTCGACGGCATCCCGCTGGACAAGGTCTCCACCTCGATGACGATCAACGCGCCCGGCTCGGTGCTGCTGCTGCTCTACCAACTCGTGGCCGAGGAGAACGGGGTGCCGGGTTCGGCGCTCAACGGCACCATCCAGAACGACATCCTCAAGGAGTACATCGCCCGGGGGACGTACATCTTCCCGCCGAAGCCCTCGCTGCGGCTGGTCGCCGACACCTTCGGCTACTGCCGCAGCGAGGTGCCGAAGTGGAACACCATCTCCATCTCCGGCTACCACATGGCCGAGGCCGGCGCCTCGCCCGTGCAGGAGATCGCGTTCACGCTCGCCAACGGGGTGGAGTACGTCCGGGCGGCGATCGCCGCCGGGCTGGCCGTGGACGACTTCGCCCCCCGACTGTCGTTCTTCTTCGTCGCCCGCACCACCCTGCTGGAGGAGGTGGCGAAGTTCCGGGCGGCCCGGCGGATCTGGGCCCGGGTGATGCGTGACGAGTTCGGCGCGAAGAACCCGAAGTCGATGATGCTGCGCTTCCACACCCAGACCGCGGGCGTGCAGTTGACCGCCCAGCAACCCGAGGTGAACCTGGTCCGGGTGGCGGTGCAGGGGCTCGGCGCGGTGCTCGGTGGCACCCAGTCGCTGCACACCAACAGCTTCGACGAGGCCATCGCGCTGCCCACCGAGAAGGCGGCCAGGCTGGCGCTGCGTACCCAGCAGGTGTTGGCGTACGAGACCGATCTGACCGCCACGGTCGACCCGTTCGCCGGCTCGTACGTGGTGGAGGCGATGACCGCCGAGATCGAGACGGCGGCGGACGCGCTGATGGCCCGGGTCTTCGAGCACGGGTCGGCGGTGGACGCGATCGAGGTCGGCTTCCAGAAGCGGGAGATCGAGCAGTCCGCGTACCGGATCGCGCAGGAGATCGACTCGGGTGAGCGGGTGGTGGTCGGGCTCAACCGGTTCACGATCGACGCCGAGGAGCCGTACGAGCCGCTGCGGGTCGATCCGGCGATCGAGGCGGCGCAGGCCGAGCGGCTGGCGAAGCTGCGGGCCCAGCGGGACTCGGCCGCCGTGGAGCGGGCCCTGGTCGAGCTGCGGGAGGCCGCCGCCGGCACCGCGAACGTGCTGTACCCGATGAAGGCGGCGCTGCGCGAGCGCGCCACCGTCGGTGAGGTGTGCGGGGCGCTCCGCGAGGTCTGGGGTCGTTACCAGCCCACCGACCGGTTCTGACCGCGGCTCGTGCCGAGCCCTGTCCGTCGCCGAGCGTGTCGAACGGGCCGCACCCGGGTACTCCGCTGTCGGTGATCACCCAGACGCACACGGTGTGCGGTCGTCGGGGTGCGGTGCGTGTGAACGTCCTCGGGTGATCGTTGCAGTGCGTGGTCGGGAAATTGTCGTACCGTCAGTTCATTGGCACGACTAATGCGACAATTCGGAACGGCGACGCGGGTTCCGAGAAGATTCTCGGCGCTCTCGGCACGATTACGCGTTGTAGGAGGTGAGGGGTGGATGACGGCGTATGACCGCGATCTACCTGCTGCGCCGCCCGCCTACGGACGCTCTCAGCAGGGCATACGTGACGCTGCGCGGTCCGATCATCACTGGAACGAGGTTGCGCAGAGTCACCGTCGGGGGTCTACGCTGTCTGCTGTTCCCGATGATCCATCCATTTCTAGTGATCGAAGAGAATTCGACGTGACGAGTGCGTTGACGATGCCTACCGGTCACCAACTGGCGCCGTCCTGGCCGGACGGGCCGACCGGTTCCCAGCCCCTGCCCTTCGAGTTGGACCACCTGCTCGCCCTCCGGGTACCGGGCCTGATCGCCACGCGCCGTCACATCCACTCGCACCCGGAGCTGTCCGGCGCGGAGTTCGAGACCGCGGCCCTGGTCGCCCGGGAACTCTCCCTGGCCGGATTGCAGCCGCGCCTGCTGCCCAAGGGCAACGGGGTGATCTGCGACATCAACGGCCGCCCGGACGGCCCGGTGATCGCGCTGCGCGCCGACATCGACGCGCTGCCGCTGGCCGACGTCAAGGACGTGCCGTACCGCTCCACGGTCGACGGGGTCTGCCACGCCTGCGGTCACGACGTGCACACCACGATCATGTTGGGCGTCGGCATGCTGCTCGCGCAGCTGGCCGACCTGGGCGAGCTGCCGGGCCGGGTCCGGCTGATCTTCCAGCCCGCCGAGGAGATCCTGCCCTGCGGCTCACTCGAGGTGATCGAGGCCGGTGGTCTCGACGACGTGGTGCAGATCTTCGCGCTGCACTGCGACCCGAACCTGCCCGTCGGTCAGGTGGGCCTGCGGGTCGGTCCGATCACCGCCGCCGCCGACAACGTCACCGTCCGGCTCACCGGACCGGGCGGACACACCGCCCGCCCGCACCTGACCGTGGACCTGGTGGACGCGCTGGGCCGACTGATCACCGAGGTGCCGGCCCTGGTCAGCCGCCGGGTGCCGGCGAACAGTGGACTGCTGCTGGTCTTCGGACACGCCTCCGCGGGCACCCGCTACAACGTCATCCCGTCCGAGGCGTCCGCCTCCGGCACGCTGCGGGTGATGGACCGCGACACCTGGGAACTGGCCCCGAAGATCGTTTCGCAGGTGGTCCGGGACGTCATCGCGCCCACCGGGGCCACCGTCGACCTGGAGTACCTGCGCGGTCGCCCACCGGTCTGCAACGATGCGCGGGCCATCGGGGTGCTGAACGCGGCCACCGCCGCCGCGCTCGGCCCGGAGGGCATCGCGGAGACCCCGCAGAGCATGGGCGGCGAGGACTTCTCCTGGTATCTGGAGTACGTCCCCGGTGCCCTGGCCCGCCTCGGAGTCGGCCGCTCCGGGCCGAACGTGGATCTGCACCGGGCGTCGTTCGACGTGGACGAACGGGCCATCCCGGTGGGCGTACGCCTCATGGTGCAGACCGCGCTCCAGGCACTGGCGGCGGCACGCTGACACCCGGCGGTGGTGGCGCGCCGACCGGCGCGACCAGTGCCGGCACCGCCGGTCGGTTCCGGCGCCGACGACGGGCCAGCCACCACAGCGCCCCCAGCGGTACGCCGAACGCCAGCAGCCACGGCAGGATCGCCCCCAGCACGGTGAGCAGGATGGTCATCGAGGACAGGAAGACCTGCCAACCACCCTTGAGCCCGACCAGGAAGCCGATCTGGTCCTCATCCTCGGCGCTGGTGACGCCCGGACCCACCAGGGTGACCGTGATGGTGGACAGCGCGGTGAGGTCGCTCAGCCGCCGCTTCTTCGCCTCCAGCGACGCGAGGTCGGCCTCCCGGCGGGCCAGTTCGTTCTCGATGCTCACCAGGTCGCTTATCGAGTCGGCCTGGGCGAGCAGCCGTCGCGCACTCTCCACCCGGGCCCGCTGGCTGGCGATCCGGGCGTCGAGGTCGATGGTCTCCTCGGTGACGTCCTGCGTGCCGATCTCCCGGCGCTCCTGGGTGCCGAGACCCGCCAGTTCCTCCACGACCGCGTAGAACCGCTCCGCCGGCACCCGTAGTTCGAGGTCGGCCACCGCGTCCGCGTCGGTACTGCGGCGTTGGTCGCCGCCGACGAAGCCGCCGGCCCGGGTGGCCGCCGCGGCGGCGTCCCGGGCGGCGAGGTCCACATCGTCCACCTGGACCCGGATCGATCCGGTGTAGATGATGGACCGTTGGTCGACCCGGGTGTCCGCCGCCGCCCCGGCCCCGCCCTGCGCGTCACCGCCGGCCTCCGCCGGGGCACGCCCGCCTTCCTGGGCCGGCGCGGCGGCGCTGTCGGTGGTCCCCGAGTCGCTGCCGCTGCCGCAGCCGGCGAGCATCAGCAGCGCGGCCAGAGTCGCCACCGCCGCGGTCCCGTGCCGGCGGGCTCTTCGCATCTTCATCCCCGTCCCCTCTCTGCTGCCCGAGCGGGCAATGGCTCGGACGCCACACACCACCGCGCGGGTTCCGGCAGACTGCGCTGAGGACGTCACGAATCGATATGGGAGGCATCACGATGCGGCTCACCAAGTACGCCCACTCGTGCCTACGGGTCGAGCACGACGGGGGAGTGCTGGTCATCGACCCGGGGATGTTCAGTGAGCCGGCGGTGGCGTTGGACGGGGCCGACGCCGTACTGATCACCCACGAGCACCCGGACCACCTCGACGCGGCGGCGGTGCACCGGCAGTTGGCGCGGCGCCCCTTCGTCATCCACGGCCCGGCGTCGCTGGCCGGTGCCCTCGGCGACGCGGCCGACGTGCTGCGTCCGGTGTCTCCCGGCGAGGCGTTCACCGCCGCCGGGATCCCGATACGCGCCCACGGCGGCCGGCACGCGGTGATCCACCCCGACATCCCCGTGATCGACAACCTCGGCTACCTGCTCAACGACGTCGTCTACCACCCGGGCGACGCCCTGTACGTCCCGGACGAGGTTCAGGTCGACACCCTCTTCGCCCCGATCCACGCCCCCTGGTCGAAGTTCTCCGAGGTGGTCGACTTCATCCGGGCGGTGGCGCCGCGTCGGGTCTTCGCGCTGCACGACGCCCTGCTCAACGACAACGGCTACGCCGTGCTCGACCGGCAGTACACGGCGCTGTCCGGCAGCGAGTACCAGCGGCTGGAGCCGGGCAGCCGGATCGACGGCTGAGCGATGCCCGGCCCGCCACCCGACCTCGTCGAGCGGCTGTACCGCACGCCGCCGGACCGGTTCGTCGCCGTCCGGGACGACGCCGTGGCACAGGCCCGCCGCGCCGGTGACCCGGGCACCGCCCGGGAGATCGCCCGGCTGCGCCGACCCACCGTGGCCGCCTGGCTGGTCAACCTGCTCGCGCTGGAGCGACCGGAGCTGGTGGCCGAGCTGGCGCAGCTGGCCGAGGCGTTGCGGGAGGCGCAGCGGGAGCTGCGCGGCCCGCGGCTGCGGGAGCTGTCCGCGCAGCGGCGGGCCGTGGTCGGCGCGCTGGTCGCCGAGGTGCGCCGGCTCGCCGCCGGCGTCGAGGGCGCCCCGGCGGGCGGAAAGCTGCCACTGGCCGAGGTGGAGGCGACCCTCAACGCCGCGCTCTCCGACGTCGAGGTGGCCGAGCAGGTGCGCTCCGGGCGGCTGCTGCGCCCGGCCCACTACGCGGGGTTCGGCGAGGTACCCCGTCCGCAGCTGCGCCTGGTCACCGGCGACGAGGAACCGCCGCCCGCCGCCCCGGTCCGGCAGCGCCCACCGGACCGGGGTGCGCTGCGTGCCGAACAGGCGCAGCGGGCCGCCCGCGCCGAACGGTCCCGTCGCCGCAAGGCGTTGCAGAAGGAGCTGGACCGGGCGCGTACCGACCAGGACCGGGCCGAGACGGACCTGGCCGGCGCGGTCGAGGCCGAACGCGAGGGGACAGCCGCGCTGGACGCCGTCGAGGCGGAACTGGCCGAACTGGAACGCCGCCGGGCCGTCGCCGAGCAGGAACTCAGCCGCTCCCGGCTGGCCCGTCGGGCCGCCGAACGGGCGCTCACCACCGCTCGGCGACGGGCCGGCGAGGTCGAGGCCGCGATGGAGGCACTGGACGCCGAGGAGGGGGATGCCGACGCTGACGATTGACCGGCAGACTGGTCCCCCATGGACGGACCTTCGGGTGGATCCTTCACGTACACAGCGTCGGGCGGACCGCGCGCGGGCGGGGCGGGATGACGCCGGAGCAGGTCGCGGCGGCCAGCAAGCCGGCGGTGCTCATCCTCGGGGAGGCGTACACCAGGTGCCCGACCACGCTGCGTCGGGCTCGGCTGCTCGGCATCTCCGGGTGGGCCTTCTACGTCACCGGTCGGGCCGGCGCGCTCGGTGACGTGCGGGCCGAGACAGTGGCGGCGGCGCTCGGCTTCATCGCCCCCGACGCCGTGGCCGACGGCTGGGACGCCGCCGCCCGCACGGTCCGGCCCGCCGAGGTGGCCGCCGCCAGCCTTGCCGAGTGCTGCCGGTGGGGTGAGGAGGTGCTGGGTGACCTGCCCCGCGTCGACCGCCTCGCGGTGCTCGTGGAACGAGCCGTCGCGGCGGCCGACGCGAGTGCGATGCCACTGTTCGCGGCGTGGCGGGCCATGCCGTCGGACGCGGTGACGGCCGGTGCCCGGGTCGCCGCCGGCCTACGCCTGCTGCGCGAACACTTCACCGGGGCGCACCTGGTGGCCGTACGCGCCAGCGGGATGACGCCGCTGGAGGCGGTGCTGTCCGGTCCCGAGGGGGCCAGCGGCGCGATGGCCTGTGGCTGGCCGCCACCGTATCCGCCGGTCGGACCGCTGGTGCGGCGGCGGCTGTGGGCCGAGGCGATGACCGACCGGCTCGTCGCCCCGGCGTTCACGGCGCTCGGTCCCGCCGACGGCGCGGAACTGGTCGAGCTGCTGACCCTGGCACGGACGCACGCACAGCGGTGAGAACCGGGCCATCCCGGGACGATCTTCCCGAGACCCGGGGTCGGCGCCCGGCGCCACCACCACCGGTAGCAGACTGGAGTGGTGGGAGACGAGCTACGCCGACGCGGTGCCGGTGGGCCGGGACCGCAGGTCGGTGACGTAGTCGTCCGGCGCGCCCGCCTTCTCGGCGGCGTTCGCGATCTCGGAGAGGTACCAGGACGTGGGCAGGCCACCCTCGTAACCGTCGAAGACGTAGACCCAGGCGGTGACGTCGCCGTCCAGGGTCGAGACGCGGACGGTCAGCTTCCGGTACGTGCCGGAGGTGACCCCCTCGATCTCGTCCAACTGGGCGGCGTCGTACGGGTGGATGTCGTAGAGGGCCACGAACACCCGGTCGCCGGGCGACTCGACCACGGTGCTGACCGCGCCCTCCCAGCCGATGACGTCCTCACCGGCGAAGGTGAGCCGCCAGCCTTCCAGCCAGCCGATGCCCACCATCGGGGAATGCGGACAGTAGGCGCGCATTCGCGCGGGGTCCAGGTTCGAGCCGTAGGCGGCGTAGTGACGCACGGCGATGACGATAGCCCGGCCGGAGCGTGGGGGAGAATACGACGGTGCGTGTCGGACGCGCCGGGGAGAAGAAAGTCACTGTGAGCATGGAGGAAGGACGGTCGTGGTGAGCCGGATCGTGATCATCGGCGGGGGGCCGGCGGGCTACGAGGCGGCACTGGTGGCGGCCCAGTTGGACGCCGACGTCACAGTCGTGGAGGCCGAGGGCGCCGGTGGCGCCTGCGTGCTGTCGGACTGCGTACCGTCGAAGACGTTCATCGCCAGTTCGGAGGTGGTGACCGGCTACCGCGACACCGAGGTGTTCGGGGTGCACTCCGACGGGCTGGAGGCGGTCACCGTCGACGCCCAGGCGGTCAACGACCGGGTCAAGCGGCTCGCCCTGGCACAGTCCGCCGACATCCACGCGAAGCTGGTGAAGGCCGGGGTCACCTTCGTGTCCGGGCGCGCCCGACTCGGCGAGGACACGCTCGGTCACACCCACCGGGTGATCGTCACGCCGGACGGCGAGGAGGCCGCGTACGCCATCGACGCCTCGACCGTGCTGATCGCCACCGGTGCCACGCCCCGCCAACTGCCCACCGCGCTGCCCGACGGGGAGCGCATCCTGACCTGGCGGCAGGTGTACGACCTGCCCGAGTTGCCCGAGCACCTGATCGTGGTCGGTTCTGGCGTCACCGGTGCCGAGTTCGCCAGCGCGTACCTCGCGATGGGCGTCGAGGTGACCCTGGTCTCCAGCCGCGACCGGGTGATGCCGCACGAGGACGCCGACGCCGCCCAGGCGATCGAGCGGGTCTTCCGGACCCGGGGCATGAGCATCCTGAACAACTCCCGCGCCGAGGGCGTCCGACGCACCGCCGACGGCGTCGAGGTCGAGCTCTCCGACGGTCGTACGGTCACCGGGTCGCACGCCCTGATCGCGGTCGGTTCGATCCCGAACACCGCCGAGCTGGGCCTGGCCGAGTACGGCGTCGAGCTGGCCCGGGGCGGCTATGTGACGGTGGACCGGGTGTCCCGGACCAACGTGCCCGGCATCTACGCGGCCGGCGACTGCACCGGCGTGCTGCCGTTGGCCAGCGTCGCCGCGATGCAGGGCCGGATCGCGATGTGGCACGCGCTCGGTGAGGCGGTCCGGCCGCTGCGGCTGCGTACCGTCTCGGCGAACGTCTTCACCGACCCGGAGCTGGCCACGGTCGGGGTCTCGCAGGACGAGGTGGACGCCGGCAAGGTGCCGGCGCGCCAGGTGATGCTGCCGCTGGGTGGCAACGCCCGGGCGAAGATGGACGAGATCCCGGACGGCTTCGTCAAGCTGTTCTGCCGCCCGGCCAGCGGTCAGGTGATCGGCGGAGTGGTGGTGGCACCGAAGGCGAGCGAACTGATCATGCCGATCACGCTGGCCGTGGAGAACAACCTCACGGTCAACGAACTGGCGCAGACCATCACCATCTACCCCAGCCTCTCCGGCTCGGTCACCGAAGCCGGCCGCCAACTGATGCTCCACGAGCTGGAGTAGGCGATGACGGTGAGCAGGGCCACCTCGGCGAGGATGAGGAAGCGCTCGATGAGGCCGTAGTAGGCGCGGTCGCCGGGGTAGGCGGACCAGGCCATGATCGTGGCCAGCAGCAGGCTGGTCACGGTCAGCACCCGCAGCCAGCGCCCGGCCCGGGCACCGGCGGGCAGCCGGGCGGCGAGCAGCCAGCCGGCGACCGGCAGCGCCAGGAAGGCGATCACCGAGGCGTACCGGTGCACGTAGGCGGCCGTACCCATCTCGGTGCCGGGCGGGTTGGTCGGCACCAGACCCGACACCAGCAGCCCGCCCGCCCAGGCCGCCAACAGCCACTCGGCGGCGGCGGATCGTCGACCGCGCGGTGGACCGAGCCGGCCCAGTGTCGGGATGAGTACGGCGGAGGCGGCGGCGAGCAGCAGCATGGCCACGTGGATGATCCCGCCGGAGTCGGAGACGGCGTAGTCGCTGACGGTCAGACTGACCGGATCCAGGTCGGTGACCCCGGCGTGACCGATGACGGTCAGCACCGCCGCGACGACGATCCCACCGAGGGCCAGTGCCCCGTGGTTCCGGATTCCAGGCATGTCTCAGCCTGTCGTCGTGGGCACCTCGGGCGGATCCGGGACGAGCACCGAAATCCGACCCCGGGACCACCCCGACGGGTCATCCGGATTTCCCCGGGTGACCGGCTGCTCCGGGTGGTCGGGCACCCGGCCGGCGGGACGCCTGACCGGATACGCGGCGTACCCGAAGCATATCGATGACGGTTGACGGCGAGGCACGGTCGCCGAAATCTCTCTCGGCGGCGTACCGTTGTCGGCGCGCGGCCCGGTGAGCGTCGGGTCCCCCGTTCCTGACGCCCGGGCCGCCGCCGGGCCGCTGGCAGGTCCCGTGCCAGCGGCCCGGTCAAAAGAGGTGCGGCGGTGCGCGGCACCGGCGTACGCTTCCGCGCATGTGCAGTGCGGTGCTGACGACGACGCCGGGGAAGCCTGGCGCGCCGCACTGACGTCTTCGTCTAACGAGTGCCCCGGGCGATCCGCCCGGGGCACTCGTGCGTCGTGGGCCAGGGGTCGTGCCGGGGCGTACCGCCAAGGAGCCTGTCATGATCGACCACCGCCGGCTGGGCCGGGACCTGGACCTGTTCGCCACCGATCCGCTCTGCGGTGCCGGCCTGCCGATCTGGCTGCCGGCCGGTGCCGCCGCCCGGCACGCCGTCGAGGAGTACCTGCGTGACCTGGAACGCCGGGCCGGCTACCAGCAGGTGTACACCCCGCCGCTGGGCCGACGGGAGCTGTTCGAGGTCTCCGGGCATCTCGGCTACTTCGCCGCCGAGATGTTTCCCGCGATGCGGCCGGGGGAGGGCGACGACGAGTTGCTGCTCCGGCCGGCGCTCTGCCCGCACCATGCCCTGGTGTACCGGTCCCGTGGGCGTTCCTACCGGGAGTTGCCGCTGCGGGTCTCGGAGATCGGGGGCATGTACCGCGCGGAACGTTCGGGAGTGCTCGGCGGGCTGTCCCGGGTGCGCGCCATCACCCTCAACGACGCGCACAACTTCTGCGCCCTGGAGCAGGTCGGCCAGGAGGTGTCGGAGATCCTGCGGCTGATCCGGACCGCGCACGCGGCGCTGGGCGTGCGGCCGGCGGGGGTACGGCTGTCGCTGCGCGGGCCGGGGGAGAAGTACGTCGGCGCCGACGCGCAGTGGGCGCGGGCCGAGGACCTGCTCCGCGCCGCGCTCGACGGGGAGCCGTACACCGAGGTGCCCGGCGAGGCCGCCTTCTACGGTCCGAAGATCGACATCCAGGTGCGGGACGCGGCCGACCGCGAGTACACCCTCTCCACCGTCCAGCTCGACTTCGACAAGCCGGAGCGGTTCGACCTGGCCTACGTCGACGGCGATGGTGCCCGCCGGCGTCCGGTGATGGTGCACCGCAGCCTGGCCGGCAGCATGGAGCGGCTGTTCGCGTACCTGATCGAGGTGCACGGAGGTGCCTTCCCGCCCTGGTACGCCCCCGTGCAGCTGGTCGTCCTGCCGGTCGGTGACGACCAGGCCCGGGCCGCGGCCGACCTGGCCCGGCGGGCCACCGAAGCGGGACTGCGGGTCGAGGTCGACCACGCCGGCTCGCTCGGTGCCCGGGTCCGCGACGCGGTACGCCGCCGGGTCCCGTACGCCGCCGTGGTGGGCGCCCGGGAGGCGACCGACGGCCGGGTGGCGTTGCGGTTGCGCGACGGCCGCTCGCTGGAGCCGCAGCCGGCGGCCGAGGCGATCGGGCTGATCGGCGCGGTGGTCGCCGCTCGCTCCGGAGACCTGCTCCCTTCGTAGGCACGCTGCCTCGGCCCTCACCAACTGGTCGGCAGGGGCATGCCCTCGGTGTAGCCGGCGGTGCTCTGCACACCGATCAGCACCCGCTCGTGGAACTCGTCGAGGGTGCGCGCACCGGCGTAGGTGAAGGCGCTGCGCACCCCCGAGATGATCTCGTCGATCAGGTCCTCCACCCCGGGACGGGTCGGATCCAGGTACATCCGGGCCGACGAGATGCCCTCCTCGAAGATCGCCTTTCGGGCCCGGTCGTAGGGGCTGTCGTCGCCGGTACGCGCGCTCACCGCCCGCGCCGAGGCCATGCCGAAACTCTCCTTGTAGCGCCGGCCCTCCTCGTCGGTGAACAGGTCACCGGGGGACTCGTAGGTGCCGGCGAACCAGGAGCCGATCATCACGTTGGACGCCCCGGCGGCCAGCGCCAGCGCCACGTCCCGAGGGTGCCGCACCCCACCGTCGGCCCAGACGTGGCGACCCAGGGCCCGGGCCGCCGCCGCGCAGTCCAGTACCGCCGAGAACTGCGGCCGACCGACTCCGGTCATCATCCGGGTGGTGCACATCGCGCCCGGACCGACACCCACCTTGACGATGTCGGCACCCGCGTCGACCAGATCGCGTACCCCGTCGGCGGTGACCACGTTGCCGGCCGCCACCGGCACGGCCGGGTCGAGGCCGCGTACCGTCCGCAGGGCGGAGATCATCCGCTCCTGGTGGCCGTGCGCGGTGTCCACCACCAGGGTGTCCACCCCGGCCTCCAGCAGCGCCTTCGCCTTGCCCGCCACGTCGCCGTTGATGCCCACCGCCGCCGCGATCCGCAGTCGACCGTGGGCGTCCACCGCCGGCTTGTAGAGCGTCGCCCGCAGCGCACCGGGACGGGTGAGCACACCGACCAGCCGGCCCGCGTCGTCCACCACGGGCGCCAGTCGCCGCCGGCCCGCCGAGAGCCGGTCGAAGCCGGTACGCGGATCCGCGTCGACGGGCACCGTGTGCAACTCGGTCGACATCACGTGCCGCAGTTGCGTGAAACGGTCCACGCTGACCGTGTCGGCCTCGGTCACCACCCCCATCGGGCGGCCGTCCTCGTCCACCACGATGACCGCACCGTACGCCCGCTTGGGCAGCAGGTGGATGGCGTCACCGACGGTGTCGTTCGGGCCCAGCGCGATCGCGGTGTCGTGCACCAGGTGCCGCTGTTTGATCCAGGCGACCACCTCCGCCACCACGTCGATCGGGATGTCCTGCGGGATCACCGCGATGCCGCCACGTCGGGCCACCGTCTCGGCCATCCGACGGCCGGCGACCGCCGTCATGTTCGAGACGACCAGCGGGATGGTGGTACCGGTGCCGTCGCCGGTGGCCAGGTCCACGTCGAGCCGCGAACCCACCTCCGAGCGGGCCGGTGCCATGAAGACGTCGTTGTAGGTCAGGTCGTACCCGGGATTCACGCCGTTGAGGAACCGCACCCGGCCATCATGACTCAGCCCAGCACCAGGGCCAGCGCCACTGCGACCATCACCACGGCGATCACGCCGTCGAGCACCTGCCAGACCCGCCGGCGCGCGAGCAGCGGGGCGAGCCGGTACGCGCCGGCTCCGAGGGCGGCGAACCAGAGCACGCTGGCGCCCGCCGCGCCCACCCCGAACAGCCACCGGTGCGGGTGCTGCTGGGCGATGCCGCCGAGGAGCAGCACCGTGTCGAGGTAGACGTGTGGGTTGAGGTAGGTGAAGGCGAGGCAGGCCAGCAGCGTCGGGCCGAGCCGGGCCGGGGGCCGGTCGGCCGGCGTGAGCGCGGCGGGCCGCAACGCCCGGCGGGCGGCGAGTGCCGCGTACCCGAGGAGGAAGGCCGCCCCACCCCAACGGATCGCGGTGAGCAGGACCGGGCGGCCGGCCACGATCGAGCCCACCCCGGCGATGCCCACCCCGATCAGCAACGCGTCGGAGAGCGCGCAGGTCAGCACCACCGGCACCACGTGCTCCCGGCGCAGGCCCTGACGCAGCACGAACGCGTTCTGCGCGCCGATGGCGACGATGAGGGCGATGGAGAGGGAGAAGCCGGCGACGACGGAGGTGAGCATGCGGCCGACGCTAGAGGTGTCTCCTTTCCTGAGTCCAGCTAAAGATTCTTCAGCTAGTTAAGCTCAGCTACATGAGTGGCGTCGACTCCACCCAGCTCCGTACCCTCGCGGCCATCGTCGCCGAGGGCAGCTTCGAGGCGGCGGCCCGCCTGCTGCACGTGACACCGTCGGCGGTCAGCCAACGGATCAAGGCGCTGGAGGAGACCGTCGGGCAGGTGCTCGTCCGCCGCCACCGGCCCTGCGACGCCACCGAGGCCGGCCGCCCACTGCTGCGCCTGGCCGGCCAGCTCGCGCTGCTGGAACGGGAGGCACTGGCCGACGCCCGGGGCCCGCTCGGCGGCGACCGGGGGCGTACCCGGGTCGCCATCGTGGTCAACGCCGACTCGCTCGCCACCTGGTTCCCGGCCGCGCTCGCCCGGCTGCCCGAGCAGCCGGAGTTGTCCTTCGACATCCGGCAGGACGACCAGGACCACACCGCCGAGCTGCTGCGCGCCGGCACGGTCACCGCCGCGGTCACCGCCCAGCGCGAAGCCGTGCAGGGCTGCCGGGTACGCCGGCTCGGCTCGATGCGCTACCGGGCCCTGGCCGCACCCGAACTGGCGGACCGCTGGTTCGCCGACGGGCTGACCCGGACGTCGGCCGCCGTCGCGCCGGTGGTGGTCTTCGACCGCAAGGACCGCATCCAACACCGCTTCCTGCGTACGGTGACCGGGGTCGCCCTCGATCCGCCCGTGCACTACGTGCCGTCGGTGCCCGCCTTCAACGAATCGATCCGACTAGGGCTCGGCTGGGGGCTGATGGCCGAGCAGCTCGCCGACGCCGACCTGGCCGCCGGGCGCTGCGTGGACATCGCACCCGGCCGCGTGCTGGACGTGCCGCTGTACTGGCAGCACTGGCGACTCGACTCGCAGGTGCTGACCGCGCTGACCGCCGCCGTCTGCGCCGTAGCCGCCGAAACCCTCCGCTGACGTCCCGTCACACCTCAGGCGATGGTGCAGATCGCCGCGCCCGCGGTGATCACCGCGCCGACCTCGGCCGACAGGGCACTGACCGTACCGGCCTTGTGGGCGTGCAGCGGCTGCTCCATCTTCATCGCCTCCAGCACCACGATGAGGTCACCCTCGGCAACCGTGTCGCCGTCGGCGACCGCGATCTTGACGATGGTGCCCTGCATGGGCGAGGTGAGCGAGTCACCGCTCGCCGCCGCGCCCGCCGTGGTTCCGCCACCCCGGCGGGTGGGCTTCCGCGCGGCCGGCGCGGCGGCACCGGCCGTACCGGCGCCGAGACCGGCGGGAAGGCTCACCTCCAACCGCTTGCCGCCCACCTCGACCACGACGGTCTCGCGCTCCGCCGGGCCGGCGACGGCTCCGGCGGCGGCGGTGAACGGCGGCACGGTGTTGTCGAACTCCGTCTCGATCCACCGGGTGTGCACGGTGAACGGCTCGGCGGTGAACGCCGGGTCGCGCACCACCAGACGGTGGAACGGCAGCGCCGTGGCCATCCCGTCGACCACCATCTCGTCCAGCGCACGGCGGGCCCGCTCCAACGCCTCGGTCCGGGTCTCACCGGTGATGATGACCTTGGCGAGCAGCGAGTCGAAGTTGCCGCCGATCACGTCGCCGGCCGAGATGCCGGCGTCCACCCGTACCCCGGGGCCGGTGGGCAGCCGCAGCGCGGTGACCGTGCCGGGGGCGGGCAGGAAGTTGCGGCCCGGGTCCTCGCCGTTGATCCGGAACTCGATGGAGTGCCCGCGCGGGGTCGGGTCCTCGGTGAACCGCAGCTTCTCGCCGTCGGCGATGCGGAACTGCTCGCGGACCAGGTCGATGCCCGCGGTCTCCTCGGTGACCGGGTGTTCCACCTGGAGTCGGGTGTTGACCTCGAGGAAGGAGATGGTGCCGTCGTTGCCGACCAGGTACTCGACTGTGCCGGCACCGTGGTAGCCGGCCTCCCGGCAGATCGCCCTGGCACTGTCGTGGATCTGGGCCCGCTGCGCGGCGGTGAGGAACGGCGCCGGCGCCTCCTCGACCAGCTTCTGGTGGCGGCGCTGCAACGAGCAGTCCCGGGTGCCCACCACGATCACGTTGCCGTGCTGGTCGGCGAGGACCTGCGCCTCCACGTGGCGGGGCTGGTCGAGGTACCGCTCGACGAAGCACTCGCCCCGCCCGAACGCGGCGACCGCCTCCCGGGTGGCCGACTCGAACAGCTGCGGGATCTCCTCCATCGTGCGGGCCACCTTCAGCCCGCGCCCACCGCCGCCGAAGGCCGCCTTGATCGCCACCGGCAGGCCGTGGTCGACGGCGAAGGCCAGCACCTCGTCGGGGCCGCCGACCGGGTCCGCGGTGCCGGGGACCAGTGGGGCGCCGGCCCGCTGGGCGATGTGCCGGGCGGTCACCTTGTCGCCCAGGTCGCGGATCGCCTGCGGGGTCGGACCGATCCAGGTCAGGCCGGCGTCGATGACCGCCTGGGCGAAATCGGCGTTCTCGGAGAGGAAGCCGTACCCGGGATGCACCGCGTCCGCGCCGGAACGTCGGGCAACGTCGACCAGCTTGTCGATGCGCAGGTAGGAGTCCGCGGCGGTGTCGCCACCCAGGGCGTACGCTTCGTCGGCGAGCGTGGCGTGCAGGGCGTCCCGGTCCGAGTCGGCGTACACCGCGACGCTGCCCAGGCCCGCGTCCCGGCAGGCGCGGATGACCCGGACGGCGATCTCGCCTCGGTTGGCGATGAGTACCTTGCGCACCTGGTGGCTCCTCCCGGCGGGTTACTGACCGGGAGTTTATCGGGCACCCCGATGGCCCTAACGATCGCTCAGTGTGGGATGGCGCACTGTCCGGGCGAGGTAATTGAGCGGCGTGGTGTCGTACCGATGTGGTCGAGTGCCGGTGACGATGATGGCCGACAGCGGCCACGAGCGGGGAGCAGGACATGATCGAGACCAGAGGGCTGCGGAAGTCGTTCCGCAGCCGGGCCGGTCGGGAGACGAAAACCGTCGAGGCGGTACGCGGCGTCGACCTCGACGTCCCGGCCGGTGAGATCTTCGGGTTCCTGGGCCCGAACGGTGCCGGCAAGACCACCACGCTGCGGATGCTGGCGACCCTGATCGAGCCGGACGGGGGTCAGGCCACCATCGCCGGTGCCGACCTGCTCAAGGACCCGGGTGAGGTGCGTCGCCGGATCGGCTACGTGGCCCAGGGCGGCAGCACCTGGGACGAATCCACCGGCCGCGAGGAACTGGTGCTCCAGGCCCGGATGTACGGCATCCGCAAGACCGAGGCGCAACGGCGGGCGGCCCGGGCGCTGGAGGCGTTCCAACTCGTCGAGTTCGCCGACCGGAAGTGCAAGACGTACTCCGGTGGCCAGCGACGCCGCGTCGAGATCGCGCTCGGCATCATCCACGAGCCGAAGATCGTCTTCCTGGACGAGCCGACCACCGGGCTCGATCCGCAGAGCCGCGCGCACATGTGGGACGAGATCCGCCGGTTGCGCGCCGACGGCATGACGGTCTTCATCACCACCCACTACCTCGACGAGGCCGACGCGCTCTGCGACCGCATCGCGATCATGGATCACGGCGAGGTGGTCGCCGAGGGCACGCCGGCCGACCTCAAGCGGGAGATCTCCGGCGACGTGGTCCAGGTCGGCCTGGACGTCACCGCCACCGGCGAGGCCGAGAAACTGCTCGACGGCGAGGAGTACGTGAACCGGCTGGAACGGCTCGACGAGGGCGGGTTGCGGCTCTTCGTCGACGAGGGCGCCACCGCCATCCCGCGGATCCTGCGCCGGATCGACGCGGCCGGGCTCGACCTCAGATCGATCGAGCTGCACCGCCCGAGCCTCGACGACGTCTTCCTCACCAAGACCGGCCGCTCGCTGCGCGAGTCCTGACCCGACCCGGAGATCTCATGAAGCTCGCTCGCGACACCTGGCTGATCTTTCAACGGCAACTGCACCTGCTGCTGCGCAACCCCGTGTGGGTCTTCGTCGGCGTCTTCCAACCGGTGATGTACCTGCTGCTGTTCGCCCCGCTGCTCAAGCCGGCGCTGGGCGCGCCGACCCAGGCCGAGGCGTACAAGATCTTCGTGCCTGGTCTGCTGGTCCTGCTGGCCATCTTCGGTGGCCTCTTCCAGGGCTTCGGCCTCATCGCCGAACTACGGGCCGGGGTCATCGAACGTTCCCGGGTCACCCCGGTCAGCCGGCTCGCCCTGCTGCTCGGCCGGTCGCTGCGCGACGTGGTGTCGCTGATGACCCAGGCCGTCATCATCACGCTGCTCGCGCTCCTGTTCGACCTGCGGGTGTTCATCGGTGACCTGCTGCTGGCGTACCTGATGCTCGCCCTGATCGCGCTGATGACCTCGGCGGTCTCCTACGGCGTCGCGCTGAAGGTGAAGAGCGAGGACGCCCTGGCGCCGCTGATGAACACCGTGGCCCAGCCGGTGCTGCTGCTCTCCGGCATCCTGCTGCCGCTCGCCTTCGCCCCGGGCTGGCTGCAGGGCGTCGCCAAGTGGAACCCGTTCTCCTGGGCGGTCGACGGCACCCGCGCCCTGTTCAACGGCGACATCGGCGACGACCGGGTCTGGCAGGGGTTGAGCATCATCGCGGTGCTCGCCGCAGCCGGTGTCTACTGGGCCGCCCGCCAGTTCGCCCGCAGCGTCCGCTGACGAGCCCCGCCCTCCAGCCCGGCCCGGGCTGGAGGGGCGCCCGGCCCGGGCTGGAGGGCGGCGGCCCGAGTTGCGGCATGTCGCGGTTTCCCGTCGGCTGGATACCGCGACATGCCGCAACCGGAGTGGATCGACGCCTGCGCGCGGGGTGTCAGTGCACGTGGGCGAGGGTCAGGCCGTCGGCGATAGGCAGCATCACCGCATCCACCCGAACGTCGGCCAGCACGTCCTCGTTGAAGGCAGCGATCGCCCGGTCGTCGGCGCTCTGCGGTGCCACCACCCGACCGTTACGCAACACGTTGTCCACGGCGATCACCCCGCCCGGCCGCATCCGAGGCACCAACTCGGCCCAGTAGACCGGGTAGCCGGTCTTGTCGGCGTCGATGAAGGCGAAATCCAGGTACCGCTCGTGCGGCAGTTCGCGCAGCGTGTCACCGGCCGGTCCGATCCGCAGGTCGATCCGGTCGTCGACACCGGCCCGCGCCCAGTACCGGCGGGCCACGCTCGTGTACTCCTCCGAGATGTCGAAGCAGGTCAACCGCCCACCCTCGGCCAGCCCACGGGCGATCGCCAGCGACGACAGCCCGGTGAAGGTGCCCACCTCCACCGCCTGCCGGGCACCGATCAGCCGGGTCAGGAACGTCAGGAAGGCGGCCTGTTCCGGCGCCACCTGCATCGACGCGTGCTCGGGAAGCAGCGCCAGCGTTTCCCGAGCCAGGTCGCTGATGACCTCGTCCGGCGGGGCACCGTGCGCCACGAGGTACCGGTGCAGGTCGTCGGTGAGTGGAATCGACTTCAGCGTCATGCTCGGAACCTAACCGAGCGGTTCGACGATCTGGTTACCAGGCGCGACCTTCGTCCACAGATCGGTGATCCGCAGATCCAACTCGGCGAGCAGCCTCCGCAGCAACGGCAAGGACAGCCCGACGACCGTCCCCGGGTCCCCCTCGATCCGCTCCACGAACGGCCCGCCCAATCCGTCGATCGTGAACGCACCGGCCACCGCCAGCGGCTCGCCGGTCGCGACGTACGTGGCGATCTCGTGGTCGCTGATGTCGGCGAAATGCACCACGGTGGAGGCCACCGCCTCCGCGCGTCGCCCGGCCGCGATGTCGACGAGACAGTGCCCGCTGTGCAGCACCCCGCTACGCCCACGCATCCGCTCCCACCGCCGGGTCGCGTCGGCCTCGTTGTCGGGCTTGCCGAAGATCTCCCCGTCGAAGGCGAGCACCGAGTCACAGCCGAGCACAAGGGTTCGCTCGTCGTCGGTGGGACGCAGCCGACCCAGCACGGCCTGCGCCTTGAGCCGGGCCAACTCGAGGCAGAGATCCTCCGCCCGTTCGGTCACCACGAGCGATTCGTCGACTCCACTGACCAGCACGTCCGGCTCGATGCCGGCAGCCTGGAGGGACTTGCGACGGGCTGGGCTCGCCGACGCGAGCACAAGGCGAAGCGGCAGGGCATCAGACACCCCGCCGACGTTACCGCCTGCCCGCGTACGCCTCACCGCGCACCGCCGGCCGCAGGCCTGGGCCCTTCCCCGCGCGCCCACGGCCCGGGGAAACGCGATTCCGATGCGTCAGCGAGTGATCCGAGGTGGCGGATCATCGGAGCGGCGTCGGTGCCGGGCCACCAGCGCCCAAGCGCCGCCCGCCGCCACCAGCACCCCCAGCGTGACCAGACCGCGGACAGTCGCCGCCCGCCCCTCGTCAGCCGGCGGCCCATCAGCCGCCGCCGTGGTAGGACCGGCCGTGTCCGGCGCGTCCGCCGGCACCGACCCGAAACCCCTCGGCGGTACGTCTGCCGTCAGCGCCGCCACCAGATCGATGACTCCGTAGCCGTACTGGTCGTCCCTTCCCGGCGGCCCCTTGTCGATCGCAGTCGCAGTCAGCCGATGCGCCACCTCATCAGCCGGCAGATACGGATACTTGGCCCGGACCAAAGCAGCCGCCCCCGCCACAATCGCCGCCGCCCCAGAAGTCCCCGTACCTCTTCGATATCGGCTGCGGATGCTTGTACTATAAATGTCTACTGCCGGTGCGACGATGTCTATACTAGATCCACTGGTGGAAATCTCGGCAATGCTTCCTCTGTGGTCAATTCCGCCTACTGCAATGACATCATGCGAAGCCGCTGGATATGGTACGTCAGAATTTATGGGTCGGTTGCCCGCTGCTGCCACGACGACTACGTCGGACGAACGTGCTGTGCCAAGGGCGCGGAGGAGGTGCGCACTTGCCCCGCCTCCAGCGGAAATGCTGATTACATCGACTCCTGCGTGAATCGAATATTCGATTGCATCGGCTAAGCAATCAACATTGCCATTAGGTGCGGCATCCAAACACCGGACGGGCAGAATTTTTGCCTTCGGTGCTATGCCTAAGGCGCCGGTGTCGGCACTGCGGCCGTGAGCGGCAATTAGACCCGCCATTCCAGTGCCGTGTCCAGTGCTATCCCGACGCCCGTCCCTGCCGCCACCTTTAGTAAGGTCGATTCCGGGAAGCAGATTCCCGCGAAGGTCCGGGTGGGGCTCAACCCCTGTGTCAACTACTGCTACTGTGACGCCTTCTCCTTGGGTTTCTCTGTGAGCCTCCCGAACTCTCAGGTGCCGGAGATGCCATTGATCCATCCGTACGAGGCTGACACCGTCGGGCGTTGGTGGAGGATGAAGTTCGGTAGGTGACGCTAGTGGGAGGATGCACATCAATAGCGCGACTACTGGAAGCCGTTTGTTTTTCGCGGTTGATATCACCGCGTGAGGCCGATGGCGGGGCCTGGGTCGATTGGTCCCTCTTCACCTGGTGGACGGACTATTGGAGTGACCCCCTCATCCACTGCCCAAGGGTCGTCTGGATCCCATCGGCGCGCCTCGTTGCCATACGCGGAATCTTGGTGGCTAAGCGGCCCATGGGTCCTGCGGCGGCTCGTGTCACTGACCGGAGCAAACCTCGGGGAGTCCCCGGCATGCGTTTGAATAAGCCCGAACCCTCCTTTTCCACCTGGTCGCGATCCTGCACCCCCGGTCGGCGCAGTTCCGGCTGCGCCACCACCAATGAATCCACCGAAGGGATTTGACGGGCGCGGGTACGCGTTGCTAACCCCGGAATGGCTGGCGGCGCGTCCGGTTGGTCCCCCGATCCACCCACTTTGCGGTGTTGTTGCCGATAAACTCCTGCTAGTCGATCTGCTGGCTTCCTTGCCGGTCGCGCTCGTTCCTTGGCTGGGACCACCAGGAATCGGTCGGATAACCAATCCTGATGTAGGCGGAAGTTCGGAAATGGATGTTGGTGATATCGGGATAGCTGGCGTGGTTGCGGGTGGTGCAGGTGGGGTTGGAGGAGGAATCAGATGAGAGTCAACTCTGCCGAGCACCGGCCCAATAGTTGGGGTCGTCGAGTTGAAGAGTGATTTGACCGGCGGGAGATTTTGCTCCCTGAATGAAGTCTGCCGGCGTGACGGCGAGAAGGAAACGATGGGCGGAATTATTGGTGCCGCACTGTCGCCATAGGTGTTAGGGGCGGCGCTATCGAGAGCAATCGCCTTGGTTGGTGGAGGGTGGCGGAGTTGGGTTTGGGCTTGGTGGAGTTCGGTGCTGAGGCCGTACATGATGTTGCGGGCCTGGGTGTTCAACTGCTCCAGGTCCGAGTCGGTGACCGGTGACTGAATGGCTCGGCTGGCGGCGGCAGCTTTAGGATCGGCGGCGGTTTGTTCCCAGGAGCGCTTCTGTTGCAGTTTGTCGGCGTACTCCTGGTGGATTTTCTCGATTTTGTCTCGGCTGCTGCTGAGGGCCAGGGTCGCGGCGGACAGCGCCGTCTGGTTGGTGGCGGCGGCGTCGTGGGTGCGCTGCACCTGGTCGATCAGCTCGTCGAGTTTGGCCAGGTAGGCGTGGGAGGCCGCGTTGGTCTCGGGTGGCCATGCCTGGGCCAGGCGTTCGCGGTAGGTCCTCAGCCGGCCGAGATGCTGGCCGGCCAGTTCGGCGATCTTTCGCCAGCCGGCGACGTGACGCCAGTGGTTGTCGGTGTGGTGGCCCTGGAGGCAGGCCCACATGTCGGCCACGTTCATCAGATGCCACTCGGTCAGGCCGCTGCGGCCGACGCCCGGTTCCCTCATGGCACCACCACCGGGCCGGTGTTGTCGGTGCCGGTCGGGTCGACGAGCGGTGGCGAGGCCACGGCCGTTGGTGGCGGCGGGCCGGGCTGCCCGAGCGTCTCGCTGACGGGTGGCGCGGCGTGTCGCTGCTCGAATGCTCGGCGGACGTCGGCGACGCGGGCGGCGGCGAAGGCGTCGGTGTCGGCGTACTGCTCGGCCACGAGCTTCGCGGCCGCCGCGAGGTGGCCGGTGGCGTCACCGACGCCCCAGACCGCGTTGGTCGTGGCCTGCTGCGTCTCCCAGTGGGTGCGCATGAAGTGCACCAGCTCGACGAACGCGTCGGCCGGGTTGGGCACGGTGGTGAGCATGTCGTCGGCGATGTACCGCAGGTGCGGTGCGTAGCTGCCCTCCACCTCGGCGCGGAGCTGCTCGGCGAAGTCGCGTAGCTGCCGGATGTCGGCCTCGACGCCCCCGGAACCGCCCAGCCAGGACGCGTGTCGATCCTCCTCAGGGATCATCGGCCCTCCCAATCTGTCACGGGCTCGCTCCCCTGAGTGAGGTTAGACGGTGAACGCCCCCTCCGGCAGCCCTGGCCGCGCCCGACCGGGCCGCATGGAACCAGACGGGGTCAGCGAGGCAGGCCGGCGGTGCGCCAGTTACCGGCACCGGGCGTCAGCCCCGCACCCGACGGACGGCCGCTACGCGCCCAGACCGATGC
This sequence comes from Verrucosispora sp. WMMC514, assembly GCF_027497295.1. Taxonomy (NCBI): domain Bacteria; kingdom Bacillati; phylum Actinomycetota; class Actinomycetes; order Micromonosporales; family Micromonosporaceae; genus Micromonospora; species Verrucosispora sp. WMMC514. Next base: position 3,497,955 of record NZ_CP114906.1, read on the forward strand.
CGGGACCGGCGCGGGCCGGGCCGTTGGGCGCGACCGGACGGCGATCACGCCCACCAAGGCGGCCAGTTCCTCGGCGGTCGGCACGCCGCGCACCACCCGGAACAACGGCTCTTCGACAGACATGACCTCAGGGTACGCGGGGGAGAGGCCGGCCTTCGTCGCACAGTGGCGTGCCGGCGGTGTGACCGTCTGCGCTGCCGGGTACCGTCTCAGCGATGTCAGAAGCTGCCCCCCAACTCGTCGCCGACCGGTACCGGCTGCTGTCGCCGCTCGGTCAGGGCGGCATGGGTCGGGTATGGAAGGCGCGCGACGAGGTGCTGCACCGCGACGTCGCCATCAAGGAGTTGGTTCCGCCGCCGGGCCTGACCAGCGACGAACGTCGCGAGATGCGCGAGCGGTCGCTGCGCGAGGCGCGCGCCATCGCGCGGCTCAACAACATCAACGTGGTACGCATCTTCGATGTGCTCCGCACCGACGGCGATCCGTGGATCGTCATGGAGTACGTGGCGTCCAAGTCGTTGCAGGACACCATCGCCGAGGACGGCCCGGTGTCGCCGGCGCGGGCCGTGGAGATCGGTCTGGGCGTGCTGAACGCGCTGAAGGCCGCGCACAAGGCCGGCATCATGCACCGCGACGTCAAGCCCGGCAACGTGTTGCTCGGTACCGACGGCCGGGTGGTGCTGACCGACTTCGGGCTGGCCACGATCCCCGGTGATCCGAACGTCACCCGGACCGGCATGGTGCTCGGCTCGCCCGCGTACATCGCGCCGGAGCGCGCCCGCGACGGCACCTTCGGCCCGGAGGCCGACCTGTGGTCGCTCGGTGCCACCCTGTACGCCGCTGTCGAGGGCAAGTCTCCGTTCGCGCGCCCCTCGGCGATCAGCACCCTGGCCGCGCTGGCCACCGAGCCGGTGCCGCCGGCTCGCAACGCCGGGCCGCTCAAGCAGGTGCTGGCCGGGCTGCTGCGCAAGGACCCACAGGAGCGGATCACCGCCGAGTCGGCCGAGCGCATGCTGCGCCGGGCCGGTGGGCGTCGGGCCCGGGGCATCTCACTGCTCGACGGCGTACGCCGACCCGGGCCGAACGGACCCCGCGAGCCACGCCCGCCACTGGTGCCGGCACCGCGCCCCTCCGGCGAGCGGCCGTCCACCCCGGTCACGCCGCCGGCACCTCGTACGCCGCCCACCTCAGGGCCACTGGCCGGTGGTGCCGCGGCAGCCGGCTCCACAGCGGACCGTCCGACAGGTGATCAGCTCGACCCGACGACGAAGGTCGATCAGCCGGACGGCCGGGCCGATGCCGCTCCGACGACACGGGTCGCCGGTCCGGACGGCACCGCCGCTGCCGACCCGACGACGGGCGACCGGGACACCGCCCTGGCCGCCGCTGCCGGCACCGCGTCGACCGCCGGCGCGGCTGCCGGCGGGCCGGCGGGTGGTACCGCTCCGGTCGCCGCTGGCACGGTCGGAGCCCCGGCAGACGCCACCGGCGACGGGCAGTCCGCGCCGCCCAGCGAGCAGGACGGATCGGACGCCGCCACCGGCGACCGGACCGGCTCGGACCCGGCGGATCCGACGAGTGCCGGGGCCGACGCGACGCCGGACGCGACGAACAACGGTGCGAGGGCCAGCGAGGCGCACCCGGGCGACGCCGCCCCGGCGGGTCCCGCCGCGACGGACGCCGACGCTTCGGAAAGTACGGCGACCGCGGGCGACACGGCATCCGGGACGGCGACCGGTACGCACGGCGGGGCCGCGACGGACAAGGCCCGAACGGGCGGTGCGGTCACGGATCGCGGTTCGCAGCCCGGACCGACGGTTCGGTCCAGCGGCACGCCGGACGAGGCGAGCGGTGCCCGGTCGGTGGGCGGTCGCACCCGGGTGGATCAGCCGGCAGGGGACGGCAGCCGGCGCACGCCGCAGCCGACCTCGGTCATGCCGGCGGCCCCGGTCAGCCCGGCCCCGACCCGCGGCAACGTCTTCAAGGCCGGGCAGTTCCGTTCGGAGCGGACCCGGCGTGCGGTGCTCGTCGGTGCCGTGGTGGCGCTGCTGCTGCTCGGCGTGGTGGTGGCGGTGCCGCTGCTCAACAGTGGCGACGAGGACGGTGGGACTCCGCCGGCCGCGAACGGCACCAGCAGCGCGCCGGCCCCGACCAGATCGGAACCGGCCGCCCCGCCGCCGAGCGACCCGCCGGCCAGCCCGTCGGCGTCGCCCAGCCCGTCGGCCTCGCCCAGCGCCTCGGAGACGGCCGACGGCCTGCCGGAAGGGTGGACGCTGCGGACCGACCCGGTGGGCTTCAAGGTGCCGGTACCCGACGGCTGGCGACGCAGCACCAGCGGTACTTCGGTCATCTACCAGGAGCCGGACGGGGTGCGGGAACTGCTCATCGACCGCACCGACACGCCGAAGCGGGACGCCGAAGCCGACTGGCGGACTCAGGAGCCGAACCGGAAGAACCTGGTCCGCAACTACGAGTACATCGACATCTCCTCGTTCGACTGCAAGTGGCGGACCTGCGCCGACTGGGACTGGCGGGAAACCCGCGACGGCACCCGGATCCGGGTCCGCAACCGGGCCTTCGTACCCGCCAGCAACCGGGGCTTCGCGCTGCGGTGGGAGGTCGCGGACCGCGACTGGGACGAGCAGTTGGAGAACTTCGAGATGATCTTCCGCGAGTTCGTGCCGGACCGGCGGGACTGATCGGCAGGCATGGCCCTTCGTCGTTCGGGGTATCTGATCTCCGACGACGGAAGGGAGGCCCGAGATGGGTTACCGAGGAAGGGACGCCCGGCCCCGGCTGGCACTGTGGACGGCCGTGGTGCTGGGCAACGTCGTACTGCTGGTCGCCACCGTCGGAGTCGCGGTGCTGGCGACCATGCTGAGCCTGGTGACGCTCGCCGGTGCCGCGTTCGCCGGCTGGCACCTCACCCGTCGGGGCAGTGTGTCCCGTGGCGCGGGGATGAGCGTGCCGGTCGCGATGACCGCGCGGCGGCGGGCCTGAGATTTTCCCGTGACGCCCGGCGCGACGACAGTGTCCGGGTGCGGCGCGACGGCAGGCTGACGTCCGCTCCGAGCGAAGGACGTCGGCCCGCCGTCGCGGCGTACGTCAGGTGTTGTTGGCCAGCGCGATCAGCCGGCTGCGGTCGCCGTTCCAGTAGTTGCGGTCGACGCCGCCGCTGATGCCGGGAACGCTGCCGGAGTCGGTGTACTGCCAGAAGCTCCAGAACGGCGCGCCGGCCGGCAGCGCCCCCACCGAGGACGACCAGCGGGCCACCCACAGCGGGTGGTTGTTCCACGGCCCGCTCCAGGAACCGGTGCACTGGTTCCAGAAGCTGGTGGTGGTGTAGATGACCGCGTACCGGCCGGTGCGGGACCGGTAGGTGTTGAGGAAGTCCTGCACCCAGTTACGCATGCCGGTGGTGCTCAGGCCGTAGCAGTAGCCGCCGCTGTACGGGTTCGCCTCCAGGTCCAGCGCCGCCGGCAGGGTGCGGCTGTCCGCGGACCAGGCACCGCCGTTGGAGGCCAGGAAGTTCGCCTGGACCGCGCCGGAGGAGATGTTGGGCCGGGCGAAGTGGTACGCGCCGCGGATCACTCCCGCGTAGTACGCGTTCACGTAGTTGGTGTTGAAGTTCGGGTCGCGGTAGCTCGTACCCTCGGTGGCCTTGATGAAGGCGAACTGGATGCCGGAGTTGCGGACGCTCGTCCAGTTGATGGTGCCCTGGTAGCGCGAGACGTCGATGCCCGGCACGGTGGCGGCGGCGGCCGGGGTCGCGGTGGCGACGAGCCCGGCGGCGGCGGTGGCGAGTACGGCGAGTGCGGCGGCGGTCAGCCGACGCAGCGATCTGGTCCGACCCATGGCGTCCTCCTGAGACGACTGTCGATAGACAGACATCTTTGAAGGTGATCGTCGGCCAGGGCAAGAGGGATCAAGACAACTTTCGATGTACCGGTTGTGGTGGCAACCCACCTGGCGATCAGCGCAGCGTGGCCGGATCCACCTGCCAGCGGAACGGGTCGGTGAGGGTGAGCGTCTCGCCGGCCTTGGCCACCCGGTCCTCGACGTAGTGCCCGCCGTCCAGCCGGTACAGCCGCAGCGCGTGGGTGTCGCCGTCCTGCTCGACCAGCAGGTACCAGGGGATCCGGGCGATCGCGTAGAGCTGCATCTTGAGCACCCGGTCAGCGGCGGCGTTGCCCGGCGACACGATCTCGCAGACGAGCGCCACCTCGGCGGCTTCGACCACGCTGCCCTCGTCGTCGGTATCGGCCACCACGACGTCCGGAATGGCGATCCGGTTCGGGCCGAGCCGGAGATTGACCGCCTCGAAAACGGTGAGGCCGAGCGGAGCAGCCGCCGCGTCGAGGCTGTTGGCCAGCCATCGAGACACCAGTTGATGCCGCTTGCTCGGGGCAGGGCTCACGATCAGGCTCCCGTCGAGCAGCTCGAACCGGGCATTCGTCTCACCCGTGCCGAAGTATTCGGCCTCCGTCCAGAGGCCGACGTGGGGTTCCAGGGGGGCCGCGCTCACCGGCGTTCACCTCCCGATCCGATCGCCACCCGGTCAGTCTCACACGATACGACCGGTTGGCCCGGGACCGACACCGCAACGGTCACCCGGCGCGACGCCGGCGGCGGAACGTGAGCGGTAGGCTGCCGCCTCATGGTGTCGATCGAGGGCATGGCCGACTTCTGGGACCGCCTCTTCGGCGCGCAGCCCGACCCGCCTCCGCTACTCGTGGTGCTCACCGGCCTGGTCGCGCTGGTCGTCGTGGTCACCCGGCTGCCGTGGCGGATCGCCCGTAACGCGATCACCATCGCCCACGAGGGCGGTCACGCGCTGGTCGCCGTGCTCACCGGACGCAAGCTGCAGGGCATCCGGCTGCACTCGGACACCTCCGGTCTGACGCTGTCCGCCGGCCGCCCGACCGGCCCGGGCATGGTGCTCACCCTGCTCGCCGGCTATCTGGCCCCGCCCCTGGTGGGCCTGGGTGGGGCGTGGCTGCTCGCCGGCAACCGGATCACCCTGCTGCTGTGGATCGCGGTGATCCTGCTGTTCGCCATGCTGGTGATGATCCGCAACCTCTACGGCGCGCTGACTCTGGTGATCGTCGGGGGTGCCGTGCTCGCCGTCTCCTGGTACGCCAGCCCGCAGGTCCAGGCCGCCTTCGCGTGGACCGGGGTGTGGTTCCTGCTGCTCGGTGGCGTACGGCCGGTGGTGGAGTTGCAGCGGATGCGTGCGCGACGCGGCATGCCGGCCTCCGACGCCGACCAGCTGGCCGGGATCACCCCGCTGCCGGCGTTCTTCTGGGTGGTCCTCTTCGGCCTGGGCAACCTCGCCGTGCTGGCGGCCGGCGGCCTGCTGCTGGCCGGCCCGCTGCTCGCCGAGGCTGGTCTCACCTGATTTCGACGCCCGGTCGGCAACCCGGACCGCCCCCCGGTGCGTGTGCTCTGTCAGGTACGGGGAGGTGCGGGTGGCCGATGTCGAGGGGTTCGACGAGTTCTACCGGGGCAGCCGGCAGCGGCTGCTCGGGTACGTCTACGTGCTGACCGGCGACCGCACCGAGGCGCAGGATGCCGTGCAGGAGGCGTTCATCCGGGCCTGGCAGCGCTGGTCCACTGTGGGAGCCTACGACGATCCGGAGGCGTGGGTACGCGTGGTGGCGGCCCGGATCGCGGTCAGCCGGTGGCGCAGCCTGCGCAGCCGCGCCCGGGCCTACCTGCGACACGGCGCGGTAGACAGCGTGCCCGGACCCACCACCGACACCGTCGAGGTGGTCGCCGCCCTGCGCCAGCTCCCCGAGGAACAACGCGTCGCGATCGCGTTGTACTACCTCGCCGGACTGCCGGTCGCGGAGGTGGCGCGGCAGACCGCGGCTCCGGTCGGCACGGTCAAGGCACGACTTTCCCGTGGGCGCGCCGCGCTCGCCGGGCTGCTCGCCGTCTCTGATCTTGAGGAGGCTCACGGTGCCTGACGAGATGAGGTTTCTCGAGCGGATGCACCAGGACCTGCGGGAGGTCCGCTGGGCTGAGCCGGCGGAACTGCGTGAGCGGGGTACCCGCCGCCGCAGGCGTGCGGCGGTGGGATCGGCTGTCGCCGTGCTGGTGATGGCCGCCGCCTCCGTCGTCGTCACGAAGGACCTCGCCACACCACCACCGGCGGCGCCGCTGGCCGCGCCGACCACGTCGGTCCCGTCCGCCGAGATTCCCCGGGACGCCATGGTGCAACCGGGCGACCTTCCCGTCGAGACCGGCCCTCCGCTCGGCCAGTCCGGCCTGGGTGAACCGGTGCAGATCGATCACGTGTTGCTCGCCTGTCACCAGGACCAGGGTCGCAGCGCCGACTGGGAGACGTCGCGTTACTCGCGCTCGCAGACGCTGCTGCGGGCGCCTGCCGAGCGTCTCCCGGCCGACGAGGTGTTCAGCCAGGCCGTCTACCGGCTCGCTCCGCAGGTAGCCGACCGCATCTTCGCTCGGATCGATGCGTCGCTCGCCCCGTGTGCGAACTGGCGGTCCAGCGGGGACATGCTCTGGGATGAACAGGTCGTCGCGGCCGAGGCCGACCACCGGTGGGAGGTGACCGCCCGCGACTTCGTCGGCGATCAGTCGATGGTGATCCAGCACAGCGTCACGGAGATACGGAATCTGGAAACCGGCGAGAGCCGGAAGCCGGGCCAGCTCGACAGGACCGCCGTGGTGCGGGTCGGCGACCTGGTCACGGTGATGGGTCTGGGCCGGGACGGTACGGAACGAGAGCTGCGCCGGCTGGCCACGGTGGCAGCCGACCGGCTCTGCGTCGCTGCCAACCCACCGTGCTGACCGACCCCTCCCGGCGAGGGCGGGAGGGGTCCGCTCGTGGCGGCTACAGCGGGATGTTGCCGTGCTTCTTGGGCGGCAGCGTCTCCCGCTTGGTGCGCAGCACCCGCAGCGCCCGGACGAGCTGGGTACGGGTCTCGTGCGGCGGGATCACCGCGTCGACGTACCCGCGCTCGGCGGCCACGTACGGGTTGGCCAGCGTGTCCTCGTACTCGGCGATCCGCTCGGCGCGGACCGCGGCCGGGTCCTCGGCGGCGGCCAGTTCCTGCCGGTAGAGGATGTTCACGGCCCCCTGCGCGCCCATCACCGCGATCTGGGCGGTGGGCCAGGCGAAGTTGAGATCGGCCCCCAGGTGCTTGGAGCCCATGACGTCGTACGCCCCGCCGTACGCCTTGCGGGTGATGACGGTGACCTTCGGCACGGTGGCCTCGGCGTACGCGTAGATGAGCTTCGCGCCCCGGCGGATGATGCCGTCCCACTCCTGTCCGGTGCCGGGCAGGAACCCGGGAACGTCGACGAAGGTGAGTACCGGGATGTTGAAGGCGTCGCAGGTGCGGACGAAGCGGGCCGCCTTCTCGCTGGCCGCGATGTCAAGCGTGCCGGCGAAGTGCATCGGCTGGTTGGCCACCACACCGACGGGCCGGCCCTCGACCCGACCGAAGCCGACCACCATGTTCTGCGCGTAGAGCGGCTGGACCTCCAGGAACTCCCCGTCGTCGAGCACGTGTTCGATCACCCGGTGCATGTCGTACGGCTGGTTGGCCGAGTCGGGGATCAGCGCGTCCAGTTCCCGGTCCGCGTCGCTGATCTCCAGGTCGGCCGGCGCGTCGAAGACCGGCGGCTCGTCCAGGTTGTTCGAGGGCAGGTGGGACAGCAGCGCCTTGACGTAGTCGATCGCGTCGGCCTCGTCGGTGGCGAGGTAGTGCGCGTTGCCGCTGCGGCTGTTGTGGGTGCGGGCGCCGCCCAGCTCCTCCATGCCGACGTCCTCGCCGGTGACAGTCTTGATCACGTCCGGACCGGTGATGAACATGTGCGAGGTCTGGTCGACCATCACGGTGAAGTCGGTGACCGCGGGGGAGTAGACCGCGCCACCGGCGCACGGGCCCATGATGAGCGAGATCTGCGGGATGACACCGCTGGCGCGGACGTTGCGGAAGAAGATCTCGCCGTAGAGGCCGAGCGAGGCCACGCCCTCCTGGATCCGGGCGCCACCGGAGTCGTTGATGCCGACCACCGGGCAGCCGATCTTCATGGCCAGGTCCATCACCTTGACGATCTTCTCGCCGAAGACCTCGCCGAGGGAGCCGCCGAAGACCGTGAAGTCCTGGGCGAACACGCAGACCTGCCGACCGTCGACGGTGCCGTAGCCGGTGATCACACCGTCGCCGTACGGGCGGGTCCGGTCCAGCCCGAAGTTGGTGGACCGGTGCCGGGCGAACTCGTCCAACTCGACGAACGACCCCTCGTCGAGCAGCATCTCGATGCGCTCCCGGGCGGTCTTCTTGCCGCGTGCGTGCTGCTTCTCCACGGCGCGGGCCGACCCGGCGTGCACCGCCTCGTCGACCCGTCGTGCCAGGTCCGCCAGCTTGCCCGCGGTGCTGTGGATGTTGGTCCCGGTCTCGGTAGTCACCCTGGGAATATAACGATGGTTCAGGTCGCCGCCGCTGTGCACTTCGCCTCACCGGCCACCCGTAGGCTGATGGCGTGCCGGGTTCTCCGTATACCGATCTGGATCGTCCGCCGCTGTCGGCGGCCCGGCTGCGTCGGGCGCTGGTCGCGCCGCACGGTCCGTGGTCCCGGCTGGAACTGCGGACGGAGACCGGGTCCACGAACGCCGACGTCGCCGAGGCGGCCCGGGCGGGGGAGCCGGAGGGCCTGGTCGTGGTGGCCGAGCGGCAGACCGCCGGCCGGGGCAGGCGCGGGCGGGTCTGGCAGTCGCCGCCGCAAGCCGGCATCGCCACCAGCGTGCTGCTCCGGCCCGGCGAGGCCGTGCCGGCCCGAGGCTGGTCGCCGGCGCCACCTTCGGGGTACGGGTGGCTGCCGCTGCTGGCCGGTGTGGCGCTGGTCGAGGCGGTGACGCTGCTGGCCGAGTTGGACGCCACCCTGAAGTGGCCGAACGACCTGCTCATCGGGGGTGCCAAGTGCGCCGGGATTCTCGCCGAGGGGGTGCCCGGGCCGGGGCTGAACGACCCGCCGGCGGTCGTTGTCGGTATCGGGCTGAACGTGACGCTGCGCGCCGACGAGCTGCCGGAACATCCGACCGGTCTGCCGGCCACCTCGCTGCGACTGGCCGGCGCGTCGGCCACCGACCGGGATCCGCTGCTGCGGGCCCTGCTCCGCTCGGTCGCTGACTGGTACGCCCGGTGGCGCGCGGCCGGCGGCGACGCGGCGGCCAGCGGTCTGCGCGAGGCGTACCTGGCGGCGTGCGGCACCATCGGCCGCGAGGTCCGGGCACTGCTCCCCGACGGCACCACCCTGACCGGCACCGCCACCGGAGTCGACCCCGACGGCCAACTCCTCCTCACCACCCCCACCGGCACGCGCCCCCTGGCCGCCGCCGACCTCCACCACCTCCGCTGACCACCTTGATTAGTTGACCATGAAGTTGTTGTCGAGTGGATCGCGCCTGGGCGACGACAACTTCATGATCGGCGCGATGGGCTGGGGGTGGGGTGGGGGTGGGGTTTGAGCCGCGTGGCGGATGTGGGGTGGTGGGGGTGGGGGTTACGGTCTGGGCGTCCGTTTCGGCGAGGAGGGTTCCGTGGCGTTTCCCGAGGACGTGCTCAGTGAGGATGAGCACGTCGTGCTGCACCTGCATCCGCACTGGAAGGCGCTGATCCGGCCGGTGGCGGTGCTGGTGCTCGCCGTCGCGGCGGTGGTGGTCGGCGTGCTGTTCCTGCCCTCGGGCGGGGGCGGTGCCGTGGCGCTCGCGGTGATCGGCGGGCTGGCCCTGCTGGCCGTGCTGGTGCTGGCGGTGCGGCCGTACGTCTCCTGGCGCAGCACCCACTACCTCTTCACCAACGAGCGGGTCGTGCTCCAGCACGGCGTCTTCTCCCGCGATCGCCGAGACATCCCGCTCAGCCGGGTCAACGACCACTCGATGAGTCAGCAGTTCGCCGGCCGGCTGCTGGGTTACGGAACGCTGACCATCGAGTCGGCCGGTGAGCGCGGACAGTCCGTGCTGCACGACGTACCGAAGGTCGACCGGGTCCAGACGAAGCTGTACGAACTCGTGGAGGCGTTCGACGACCGGCACTCGCTCGGTGACGGCGAGCTGCGCGAGATTCTCGGCGAGCGCGACACGGCCGCCGGGGCGTAGCCGCCCGGACCCGGATCCGGCGCGCCCGCCCGCAGCGCCCGGTCAGCGACGGCGAGGGCGACGGGGGGCCGGCGCGGGCTGCAACTGGGCGGCCAACTCGGCCTCCAACTCGGCGTCCAACTCCGCCGTCAGCCGGGCCTCGTCGGGCAGCGACGCGGACCTCGGCTGGAGTGGCCGGGGAGTCACGCCGGGCCGGGCGGCGGGCGGCTGCTCCTCCTCCAGCTCCGTCACCGACTCGGCGAGTTCGGCCACCGGGTCCATTCCGGCCATGGTGTCCCACTCGTCGCGGGGCAGACCGTGCCACCGCTGCGTCGCCTCGGCCGGTGCGGCGGGCTGGAAGACGAACGTCCGGTACGACCAGAAGCGGAACAGCGTCGCGAGCACCACGCCGCCGGTCTTCGCGATGTTCAGCGCCAGCAGCCCGGTCACGCCCAGTCCGTACTTGGCGGCGGCGAGTACGCCGAGTTCGATCAGCAGCCCAGCTCCGTTGAAAAGGAAGAACAGGGCGTATTCCCGCTGCATCGCTGATTTCGGACGATCACGGTACGTCCAGTGCCGATTCATCAGATATGACGTGATGGTGGCCACGATGGTGGCCACGACGGTCGCCTTCAGCTGGCCGTCGACGAAGACCGTGAGTGCGAGTGCATTGAACACGGCGTAATTGATGACCGTGTTGATGCCACCGACCAGGCCGAATTTGAGTGCCTCGTGGATGAACTTCTGCCAGCGCTCAGGCAGCAGACGGACGAGAGGCATGCGCAACACCTTAGGGCAGTGGGTCGGGGTCGGCTGGCTCCGACCGAACGAGTGGGCGGCAGGTCACGCCCGGCGGTCCTGGTTCGCTTCCGCGACGGGTGGCGTTCCCGCTTCGACGAAGACGAACCGTCGGTACGACCAGAATCGGAACAGCGTGCCGAACCCGGTACCCACGACGAAGCTGGCGACGTTGTCGGCCAGCCGGGTCTGGAAGACGGACGGCCAGACGCTGCCGAGCCCGTAGTGGCTGATCGCGAGGCAGGCCACCGCGATGCCCAGGCCCACCGCGTTGAAGAAGAAGAACAGCGCGTACTCCCGGGCCGGGTGGGAGCGCTTACGGTGCCGCCAGGTCCAGAACCGGTTGCCCAGGAAGGCGAACGTCGCGGCGATGACCGTCGCGATCGTCTTGGCGGTGATCTGCTCCACGCCCTGCGGGCCGATCAGGTAGTTGAACAGTGCGAAGTCGATGAGGAAGGCGATCCCGCCGACGGTCGCGAACTTGCTCATCTCCCGGACGAGGTGACCGAAACGGTCGATCAGGGAGTGAACCAGACCCGAGCGGGTCTGCCGGGAGCCTGGCTCCCCGGTCATCGTGGCGGCCACCGTGCGAGCGTACCGGTTGGTGACCCCGGGAGCGGGTAGCAACCGGCACCGGGGTGCACCGGTGCCGCGGCACGGACGGGCACGAACGGAGCGTAACCGGATCCGTGCGATCGGGTGTTCTCCGCCGCTTCGGTGCTCCCGGTCGCAAAACGCCGGTGTGGGTGCCGCCAGCAGGAGGTCCACCGAAGGATTTGCGTGAAACTGCGCGTGAAAGCGGGTAAAGGCTCGTGATGCCGCAGCGTGACCGCACCTTGTGCAGTTCTTCACAACCAGTCCCACTGACTGGAGAGGTCCCTCGGTTTACGCTGAGGCCAATCCCAGGTTTCCACGAAGGCGACGCGCATCGCGGCGCCGAGACTCGTGCACTCCATAGACCGGTCAGCGTCGACCACAAGGAGATGTGTCATGGTTGCTCCGGCCACCGTTCGGGGTATCGATCAGGCCCCTACGTCCCACCCGAAACTCCTCGCCTGGGTCCGTGAGGTCGCTGAACTGACCACCCCTGACCAGGTCGTCTGGGTGGACGGGTCCGACCAGGAATGGCGTCGCCTCACCGATGAGCTGGTCGAAGCCGGCACGCTCATCCGGCTGAACCCCGACAAGAAGCCCAACTCCTTCTACGCGCGCACCGACCCGACGGACGTCGCCCGGGTCGAGGAGCGCACCTTCATCTGTTCCGTGGACGAAGCGGACGCCGGACCCACCAACAACTGGATGGCGCCGGCCGAGATGAAGCGGACCATGACCGAGCTCTACCGCGGCTCGATGCGCGGCCGGACGATGTACGTCATCCCGTTCTGCATGGGTCCGGTCGAGGCCGAGAACCCGATGTTCGGCGTCGAGATCACCGACAGCCCGTACGTGGTCGCCTCGATGCGGATCATGACCCGGATGGGCGCCGCCGTCCTGCAGGCCATGGGCGACGACGCCGACTTCGTGCACGCCCTGCACTCGATCGGCGCACCGTTGGCTCCCGGTCAGCAGGACGTGGCCTGGCCGTGCAACGACACCAAGTACATCTCGCACTTCCCGGAGACCCGCGAGATCTGGTCCTTCGGCTCCGGGTACGGCGGCAACTCGCTGCTCGGCAAGAAGTGCTACTCGCTGCGTATCGCGAGTGTGATGGGCCGGGACGAGGGCTGGCTCGCCGAGCACATGCTGATCCTGAAGATCACCTCGCCGGAGGGTCGGGTCTACCACATCGCCGGTGCCTTCCCGTCGGCCTGCGGCAAGACCAACCTGGCCATGCTGGAGCCGACCATCCCCGGTTGGAAGGTCGAGACGATCGGTGACGACATCGCCTGGATGCGGTTCGGCCCGGACGGCCGGCTCTACGCGATCAACCCGGAGTACGGCCTGTTCGGCGTCGCACCGGGCACCGACTGGAAGACCAACGCCAACGCCATGCGTACGCTGGACCGGGGCAACTCCATCTTCACGAACGTCGCCCTCACCGACGACGGTGACATCTGGTGGGAAGGCATGGGTGAACCGCCGGCCCACCTGATCGACTGGAAGGGCAACGACTGGACGCCGGAGAGCGAGAACCTCTCCTCGCACGCGAACAGCCGGTTCTGCACCCCGATCACCCAGTGCCCGATCCTGGCCGAGGACTACTACGACCCCAACGGCGTACCGATCGACGCGATCCTGTTCGGTGGCCGCCGTCGCGACACCGTGCCACTGGTCACCGAGGCCCGGGACTGGGTGCACGGCGTCTACATGGGCGCCACGCTCTCCTCGGAGACCACCGCCGCCGCCTCCGGTGCCGTCGGTGTGGTGCGTCGCGACCCGATGGCGATGCTGCCGTTCATCGGCTACCACGGCGGCGACTACTTCCGGCACTGGATCGAGATGGGCAAGGGCACCGACGGCGACGAGTCGAAGCTGCCCAAGGTCTACTACGTCAACTGGTTCCGTAAGGACCCGGAGGGCGGGTTCCTCTGGCCGGGCTTCGGCGAGAACTCGCGGGTGCTCAAGTGGATCGTCGAGCGGATCGAGGGCCGGGCGGACGCCGTGGAGACCCCGATCGGCATGGTGCCGACCCTGGATTCCCTGGACGTCGAGGGTTTGGACATGACGCCGGAGGACGTCCGGATCGCGCTGAAGGTGGACCCGGACGAGTGGCGCGACGAGCTGCCGCTGGTCACCGAGTGGTTCGAGAAGTTCGGCGACAAGCTGCCCGGTGTCCTCTGGGCCGAGCTGGACGCACTGCGGGCTCGACTCGACGCGGAGCAACCGCAGCGAGGGGTGTGATCGACGCCGGATCCGGGCATCATCGGATCCCATGAGGACGGCCGCCGTGACCGAGGTCCGGCGGCCGCCCGCCGTCCGGGCCCTGACCGCACTGTTGGCGGTGACGGCCGCGGCCACCGTCGTGGTCGAGGTGCTCAACTGGTGGTACGCGCCGGAGCAGGGCTTCGGGCTCGCCGTACGCACCGGCTGGGCGATGCTGCGCTCGTTCGGCTTCCTGCTGCTCATCGGGCACGTGCGGCGCGGCCGGACGGTGGCCCGCCCGTTCGGCCTGATCCTCGCCGTCACCACGGTCTTCGCGGTCGGCCGGCTGATCGTGCCCCGCCAGGGCGTACCGCCGCTGCCCGGCCTGCTCGGCTTCGCCCTGCTCACCACGCTCTGCGCGACAGTGGTCTGGTTGCTGTACCGGTCGCCGGCGCTCGCCGAGCACCTGGTGCGGCACCGGCCCCGACTGGTGATCGACCGCACCGGCATCTCCTGGCGGGAAACGCCACCGCGCCGGCCGGAGGCGAGCGCCTGGCTGCTGACCGCCCGGGTGGCGGCGTTCACCTACAGCCCGCTGATGCTGGTGCCGGCCCTGGTCGCCACCGCCGCGATCCTGGACGGCCAACTGCTCGCCGTGCCCGCCGTGCTGCTCTGGCTGGGAGCCGGCATCGCGACCAGCTATCTGGTGCTGTTCTGCACGGCGTTTCTGCTGCGCGGTCGACGCTGGGCGGGCACCCTGCTGGTCGTCGTCACGGCCGCCGTGCTCGCCGTCGACCTTCCGCTGTGCTGGTGGCTGCTCGGCGTCGACGGCCTGATCCGGGACGGCGCGCCGCTGGTCGTCGCCGCCGCCCTCACCGTCTACGGCATCCACCGCGCCACCCACCCCGCCCTGACCCCCGCCCCGCCCTGACCCCCGGACGCCTTGAGACAGCAACTTCCCCGACGTTGCTGTCTCGGGCGCCCGTGCGGGGACAACATCGCTGATGTTGCTGCTTCCTGTTCCCCGGCGGCGGGTTTGCCCGGATCTTGACGTGCGGCTGGTCGACAATACGGGGCCGGACCCCCTTGCTCTGCTTCAACGGGCGCGCTGGATCCGGGACGATCGCAGTGCGCGGGTTGAAGCAGAGCAAAGGCGGCAGAGCAGCAAGTGCCGCGCAGTCGAGGCGGAGCAGCGGGGCAGGGGGACAGCGGGACAAGAAGCAGCGGGCAGCGGGTGGAGAAGCAGGGGGACAGCGGGACAAGAAGCAGCGGGCAGCGGGTGGAGAAGCAGGGGGACAGCGGGACAAGAAGCAGCGGGCAGCGGGTGGAGAAGCAGGGGGACAGCGGGACAAGAAGCAGCGGGCAGCGGGTGGAGAAGCAGCGGGGCAGCGGGCGGAGAAGCAGCGGGGCAGCGGGGCGGAGAAGCAGCGGGATGCTGAGCGGCGGGGAGGGGCTGTGCGCGACGAGTTCGACGTGGTGGTGGTCGGTGCGGGTCCGGCGGGGGCGGCTGCCGCGCTGGCGGCCCGCCGGGCGGGTGCCGAGGTCCTGCTGTTGGACCGGGCCGAGTTTCCCCGGGACAAGGCCTGCGGAGACGGTATCGCCGCGCACGCGCTCGACGTACTCGCCGAACTGGGTGTGCCCGACGCGGTGGCCGGCTTCGCGCCGGTGCCGGCCCTGCGGCTGGTGGCGCCGGACGGCGGTGCCGTGGCGCGGGCGTTGCCCCGGCCCGCGTACACCGTGCCGCGTCAGGTGTTCGATGCCCGGCTGGTGGCGGCGGCGGTCCGGGGCGGCGTGCCGCTGAGCCGACGGGCGGTGCGCCGGGTCGAGGTGCGCGCCGACCGGGTCGTGCTGGACGGGGAGATCTCCGCCGGGGTCGTGGTGGGTGCCGACGGTGCCGGGTCCGTGGTGCGTCGGGCGCTCGGCGAGCCGACGAATCCGGACCGTCACCTGGCGCTGGCCATCCGGGGGTACGCGCCCGCGCCGCCCGGTCCGCCCGCGCAGCTCATCGTCACCTCGGCTACCCGCTGGCCGGCGTACGCCTGGTCGTTCCCGATCGGTGACGGCCGGGCGAACGTCGGGTACGGGGAGGTGCTGCGGGGCGAGTCGCTGACCCGCGCGCACCTGCTCGACCGGCTGGCCGCGCTGCTGCCGGGCACCGACCCGGCGACGGTCGGCTCGCTGCGCGCCCATCACCTGCCCCTGTCCACGTTCCGCCCGGCGCCGGGGCGGGGTCGGGTGCTTCTCGCCGGCGACGCGTTCTCGCTGATCAACCCGCTGACCGGCGAGGGGATCTTCTACGCGTTGCGCTCCGGCGCGCTGGCCGGGTACGCCGCCGTCGGCGCTCCCGAGCAGGCCGCGCGGCGGTACGCGGCCGCCCTGCGGCACCGGCTCGGCACCCATCTGCGGCACAGTTCGGCGGCGGCCTGGCTGGCCCGGCGACGCCGGGTGGTGGACGCGGCGGTGCGGGCGGCCGGTCGGGACGCGCGGGTCTTCGGCAGGGTGACCGAGCTGGGGCTGGGCGACGGGCTGCTGGACGGCCGGACGCTCGGCCTGATCGCCCTCGGCCTGTCGGTGCGGCATCGGCCACCGGCACACTGATCCGTACGGCGGCTCGCTACCCTGCTTAGTGATGAGTCTGCGGAAACTTCTCTACTCCGTCTACGAGCGGCGGCTCACGGCCAAGCTCGCGGGTCGGCCGGTGCCCCGCCACGTGGGTGTGATGTGTGACGGCAACCGCAGATGGGCCCGGGAGATGGGCTTCGTCGATCCGAACGACGGGCACCGGATGGGTGCCGAGCGGATAAAGGAGCTGCTGCGTTGGTGTGACGCCGCGGGCGTGGGACACGTGACCCTGTGGCTGCTCTCCACCGACAACCTGTCCCGCCCGTCGGCCGAGTTGGATCCGCTGCTGCAGATCATCGAGGACCTCACCACCGAGCTGGCCGAGGAGGGCAACCCCTGGCGGCTGCGGATGGTCGGTGCGCTCGACGTGCTGCCGACGCGCCTCGCCACGGCGCTCAAGGCCGCCGAGGAGCGGACCCGGGAACGCGCCGGCAGCGCGCAGGTCAACATCGCCGTCGGGTACGGCGGGCGGCGGGAGATCGCCGACGCGGTGCGCTCGTTGCTGCTGGAACACGCGGCCAACGGCGGCACGCTGGAGGATCTGGCCGGCTCGCTCGACGTCGACGACATCTCCGAGCACCTGTACACCCGGGGCCTGCCGGATCCGGATCTGATCATCCGGACCAGCGGTGAGCAGCGCCTCTCCGGCTTCATGCTGTGGCAGTCGGCGCACTCGGAGTTCTACTTCTGCGAGCTGAACTGGCCCGACTTCCGTCGCGTCGATTTTCTCCGCGCGCTGCGTTCGTACGCCACCCGCCAGCGCCGCTACGGGGTCTGAGACGCCGCAGCGGCACCGGTCCGGCTCAGGCGAGCCGGTGGGTCGCCTCGGTGAGGAAGTCACCCAGGGCGGCCGGGGAGTCGATGGTGAGGTCGGCGGCTTCGGCGACCTCGTCACCGGTCTCCGGGTTGGCGACGGCGACGCAGACGCCGAGGAAGTCGGGGTCGGCGGCGGCGCGGGCGCGCAGCGCGGCGAAGGCCTTGATGTCGGAGACGTCGTCGCCGAAATACCAGGCCGCGCGTACGCCCTGCACCAGCTCGGCGATCACCATGCCCTTGTCCCGGTCGACCGGTGGCTTGATCTCCAGGACCATCCGTCCGATCTGCACCCGCAGGCCGAGGCGCTCCGCCTGATCCCGGCCCCACTGCTCGACGGTGGCGGCGAGTTGCGGTGCGGTTCGCCAGTGCAGGGCCACGGACAGCCGCTTGTACTCCACAAGGGTGCCCGGCGGCAGTTCGGCGCGGCCGAGTTCGGCGAGTTCAGCCATGGTGGGCACCCACGGCAGCGCGGCCGGTTCGGTGACCGTGTCGCCGCCCGAGTGGCTGTGTTCCAGGCCGTAGAGGCCGTAGAGGTCGACCCCGGTGAGCCCGCCGAAGTGGTCGCGCAGGAACTCCACCGGTCGGGCCGAGACGATCGCGATGCGCCGCACGATCGGCGCGAGGGTCTCGATGGCGGCCAGCACCTTCGGCGCGGGCTGCACCTGCGTCGGATCGTCGTCGACCGGCGCGAGGGTGCCGTCGAAGTCGAAGAAGAGGACGGTCTCGGCCGCCCGGTCGGCGGTTGCCCGCCAGGCCTGGTCGGCGTTCAGCGGGGTCTTCGGCTGCTGGTTGCCCAGATTCAACGGCGGCACGCGCGAAAGCGTACCCCGGGTTCGACCGGTCAATCCTGACGTGAATCCGGTGTGGGCGACAGGTGTGATTCAGCGTTCGGCGGCTCCACGTCCCCGGCGTCCGAACGGCACCACCGCCGCCTCCTGGCCGTGGCTGAGCAGGTAGCCCTCCACGAAACCGGAGTTCCGGTCGCCGGTGTGCGCCTCGATCTCCCGCAGCCGCTCGACCAGGAACTCGGTGAGCGCGGTGAGCCGGTCGTTGAGCCGGTCGTGCAGCTCGGCGACCACGGCCAGGACGATCGCGGTGCCGGCGGTGGCGAGCGCGAAGAGGTTGACGAGCAGCGGAAGCTGCCCGCCGTTCAGGGTCAGGGTCACCGCGTTGCCGGTGATGCACAGCGTCACCGAGACCGTCGCGACCACGACAGCCAACCATTTCAGGGTCATGGAGAGACCCCTTTCTGTCCCGCAGGGCTGGGTTCGGCCTTGTCCCGTCCCCCCGCCGACGACGAGCCCAAGCAGTACGAATACGGACGCTAGCGCGCCCGATCCCGCCCCGTAGCGAAACGAATGAGGCTGACCTGCCGTTCTTTCGCCATCTGAGAACTAACTGGCAGCGTCTCCTCGTTTTCGGACATCGAGCGGCAACGTCGGGCGATATGCGAGGTAACGAATGGTTTCTCGGATGTGGAACTTCTCCGCATCCGAGACGTCGGGATCGACCAGCCGGCGCAGCAGTGCCTCGACGTCGGGGTCCATCGGTGGTGGTGACGGTGCGGTTCGGCGGGAGGTCGTCCGGTCCCAGCCCAACGCCGCGAAGGCCACGGCGGGGTCGAGCCCGAGGCCCTCGCAGAACGCCACCACCCGCTCGGCCTCCGGGTCGCTGGCCCAGTCGCCGCGTACCCACCGGTTGATGGTCTGTCGCGAGACGCCGGTGCGCCGGGAGACCTCGGTGCCGCTCCACGCCCGGGTCGCGCGGGCCTCGTCGAGCGCGCGCCGGACGAAGGTGGCGAAGGCGATCTTCCTGGCGTTGGCCGTCTCGGTCACCTCGTGACCGTACGACCGTTGAGCCTGGGTGACGGCGCCTGCCACGCGTCTGTCACGCTTGCGTGACGTCGTTGGGGTGGAGCCGGATGGGGGTCCGGCACTCTTTCTGAGGGGTTTCACCTGGGCAGGATAGATGTACGTAGGTGCGGAGGCAAACGAACGAAAAGCTGATACTGTCACGTTCATGGGACAACCTACGGTGTGTCACGTGCATGAGACGATCAGTGCTCACCTGCGTCACGCGCCCGGTGCGAGGGGGACGCGGTGACCGAACTCGCAACCCGTGCCCAGGCGTTCGGTCTGGTGGCCGAGGGGGTCGCCGCGGGGCTCAGCGCGCCGTGGCGCCTCTACCTCGCCCGGGGCTGCCGCTACCTGTCGCTGAGTGTCGGTGACCGGGCCGAGTGGAACGCCTGGCGGACCCATCTCGGCTGCCCCGAACTGAGCGTCCGGGTCTACGACGCCGGCGGTGAGATCCGCCGCTCCTCGATGGCCGAGGTGGTCATGGACGGCTGTCGGATCAGCGTGGAACTGGTGGAGGAGATCGGCACCGACGACCTCGACCGGCTCCTGGTCGCCGACCCCACCACTGTCGAACCGGAGGAACGATGAGGGCCGCGCGGCGCACCGGAGCCGCCGGATGAGCCCGTTCCTGGCGATCTTCCTGGTGCTCGTGCTCGCCGCGACGAGCTACGCCGCCGGGCGGCTGCACGGGCAGCTCAGTTACCGGATCGGTTACCGCTTCGGCTACCGGCAGGGCTACTTCGACGGGGACCGCGGGGCGTGGAACCGGCGTCGTCGGGAGGCTCAGGCGGCCATCGCCTCCGCCCTCTCCGTCGCCACACCCTCGTCGCCCCCCGCTCGGGTCTCGGCGACGGTGAATCCGCTTCAGCCGCGCGGAACGGGTGTGCCACCTCCGGCGCTGCGTGCCGACGGGTCACCGGGGGAGATCGAGAAGGGCCCGACAGTCCGCCCGGGCACCACGTACACCGGGTCGTCCTTCGGGGAGCCGGCCGCCTCGGTCACCGGGCGGCACCCGACCGGCACCCTCGTCCGACGGACCGGCTGAACCGGTCGACGGGCTCCGGCCCGTCCACAGGCGCGGCGCGTACGCCCTTCCGGGTGGCGCCGCCGGGGCCACGTCAGACCGGTGGCGGTGGTCCCACCGGCCGGGATGCGCGCAGGGGGCATGCATCCCGGCCGGTTCATCGCGTGGGCTCCGCGCGGGTTGCGGAACTCGGCCGCCTCCGCCCGCGGCCGTTCATGAACGACCACTAGCCGGGACGGGTGCGGGGAGCTAGCGTCTAGGCATGGCGCGGGGTTGTCCCGAGCCAGCCGGCCCGCCCGGCCTGCGACCTCGCGCACGGGGCCCGCATCCGACCCCGTGTCAGCCGGGCATCCGGAGGAGGCGGACCGCGGGTGGCCGGGTGCCCATCCGCCGGAGCAGGCCTGTGACGACTCGCCGTACGACCGCCGGTGCCGACCAGGGCCCGGCCGCGACTACCACGACCCGCCGCAGCACCCGGAGCCGCCGCACGGCGGCCGCCGGTTCGGCCGACCCCAGGGAGCCTCGACCAGCGGGCCAGTCCTTCGTGCTGGACACCTCGGTCCTGCTCAGCGATCCAGCGGCGTTTCACCGCTTCGCCGAGCACGAGGTGGTGCTCCCGCTGGTGGTGATCTCCGAACTGGAGGGCAAGCGGCATCACGCGGAGCTGGGCTGGTTCGCCAGACAGTCGCTACGCATGCTCGACGAGCTGCGGGTGCGCCACGGTCGGCTCGACCGGCCGGTGCCCGCCAACGACGTCGGTGGCACGCTGCGGGTGGAGCTGAACCACACCGACGACGGGGTGCTGCCGCCGGGCTTCCGCAACGAGTCCAACGACGCACGGATCCTCTCCGTCGCGCTGAACCTCGCCGCCGAAGGTCGGGAGGTGACGCTGGTCAGCAAGGACATGCCGTTGCGGGTCAAGGCCGCCTCCGTCGGGCTGCGCGCGGACGAGTACCGGCACGGCCAGGCCAGCGACCCGACCTGGACGGGGATGGCCGAGCTGGAGCTGGCCGAGGACGACATCACCCGGCTGTACGCCGGAGAGGTCATCGACGTGGACGCGGCGGCCGGTCTGCCCTGCCACACCGGCCTCGTGCTGCACTCGTCCCGGGGCTCGGCGCTCGGCCGGGTGCTGCCCGACAAGACCGTGCGGCTGGTCCGTGGCGACCGGGAGGCGTTCGGTGTGCACGGGCGCTCGGCCGAGCAACGGGTCGCGCTCGATCTGCTGCTCGACGAGTCGATCGGCATCGTCTCGCTCGGCGGTCGGGCCGGCACCGGCAAGTCCGCCCTGGCGCTGTGCGCGGGGCTTGAGGCGGTGATGGAACGTCGCCGGCACAAGAAGGTGATCGTCTTCCGCCCGCTGTACGCCGTCGGTGGGCAGGAGCTGGGCTACCTGCCCGGCTCGGAGTCGGAGAAGATGTCGCCCTGGGCGCAGGCGGTCTTCGACACCCTGGGTGCGGTGGTGCACGAGAACGTGCTGGAGGAGGTCACCTCACGCGGTCTGCTCGAGGTGCTGCCGCTGACCCACATCCGGGGGCGCAGCCTGCACGACGCCTTCGTCATCGTCGACGAGGCGCAGTCACTCGAACGCGGCGTGCTGCTGACCGTGCTCTCCCGGATCGGCCAGGGCTCGCGGGTGGTACTGACCCACGACGTCGCCCAGCGGGACAATCTCCGGGTCGGACGGCACGACGGCGTCACGGCGGTGATCGAGGCGTTGAAGGGCCATCAGCTGTTCGCGCACGTGACGCTCAGCCGTTCGGAGCGGTCTCCGATCGCCGCGATGGTGACGGACCTACTGGAGGACATCCCGACCTGACCACCTTATTGAGGGGATTGTACCGAAATTTGGCGTGACCCACATCACAATTGAGGTCCGCAGTTTCCCAACAGCCTCACTGTGCGCGATCGTGTCCCACGGGCGCCCACGCACCCGACGCATCGTTGGTGATCATTCGTCACTCCCATTCGGGGCGGACGACACCGACCACGCGACGCGGTGCGTCCACGGTGGCCGGTATATCCGCCGGCCGCGGGCGCCCGTGGTGCGCTACGACCTCAGTCTGGTCTCGGCGCACCGCGACCCTGACCCCGACGAAGGGATCACTTCGTGAGTCGGCCGTGGAGCCGGTTCGCCGCCCGCACCGCAGCCGTCGCGCTGCTCTCGGTGGGCGTGGCCGGTGGTTTCTACCTCAGTGAGGACCGCCAGTCCCAGCGCTCCGGCCCCGGCGCCCAGGTGGCCGGCAGCGTCAGCGATGTCGACGTCGACGTCGAGTACCGGCAGCAGGAGACGGTCTCCCGCCAGGTCCGTACCGCCCGGCAACAGGCCACCGAAGTGCGGAAGCAGGCCAAGGCCGCCGCCGAGAAGGCCCGCAAGGCCGAGGAGGCGGCACGCAAGAAGGCCGAGGAGAAGGCCGCCCGGGAGGCTGCGGCCCGGGCCGCGAAGCCGTACGACGGCCCGGTCCCCGAGTCCTGCGAGGAGTACAGCGGTAACCGGAAGGTCGGCTGCGCGCTCATGATCGACGCGGGCTTCAAGATCGACCAGTTCCCCTGTCTGGACCGGCTCTGGAACAAGGAGAGCGGCTGGAACCACAAGGCCCGTAATCCCTCCTCCGGGGCGTACGGCATCCCGCAGGCGTACCCGGGGAACAAGATGTCCTCGGTCGGCTCCGACTGGGAGACCAACCCGGTCACCCAGATCAAGTGGGGACTCGGCTACATCAAGGGCCGCTACAGCACGCCCTGCGCGGCGTGGAACCACTCGCAGGCCAAGGGTTACTACTGAGCTGAACCACGGCGGCGGGGCGCGGGCGACCGCGCCCCGCCGCCGTGGCACTCGTGCCTCGTGCCGGGAAAAGTGGCGGCCGTCGCCGTTTGCTGATAGCTGTTGACGGGTGACCCTGCTTCCCGGAAGTGGCGATCCCCACCGGTTCGGCACCCTGGCCTTCTACGCGTCCATCGGCCGGGCGTTCGTCGCCATGTGCGCGGTGGTTCCGGTGCTCTTCCTGATCGAGGGCCTCGACGTCTGGCTGGGCGCCGGATTCGACTCCGCCGCCGGGATCATCCCGCAGCGCATCGACGGACTGGACGGCATCTTCTTCTCGCCGTTCCTGCATCACGGCTTCGACCACCTCTACAGCAACAGCATCCCACTGATTCTTCTCGGCACCTTCGTGCTGGCCGCGGGTGCCCGACGCTTCCTCTGGTCCACCCTGGTGATCGTTCTGGTCAGCGGGCTCGGCGTGTGGTTCACCGGCTCGTCCAACACGATCGTGGTCGGTGCCAGCGGGGTGATCTTCGGATACCTCGGCATCCTGCTCACCCGGGGCATCTTCGAGCGGAGCTGGTGGAACTTCGCCGTGTTCCTGCTGGTCGGGCTCCTCTACGGCGGCCAACTGGTCGGCGTCCTGCCCACCGACGAACGGATCTCCTGGCAGGGCCACCTGTTCGGGCTGCTCGGCGGCATCGTGGCCGCGATCATCTTCCGCCGTCGTCGGTCCGACCTCGACGGGCCGTACCGCTCCGAGTCTCCGATGACCATGCCCTGACGCGTCCGCCGAGCGCGGCGACCGCCACGGCGACCAGGGTCAGGACGGCACCGAGCAGCGTGGTCGGGTCGGGATGCGAGGCGGCGGAGGGCATCAGCACGTCCAGCAGCACGGCGCCGACCACCTGGCCGGCGACGGTGGCCAGGCCGAGCAGCAACACGCCGGTGAGGCGGACCACCGCCGCGGCCACCGCGATGAACGCGACGCCGATCGGCCCGCCGAGGTAGAGCCAGAGATCGGTAGGCAGCCCGCCGGGAGGCAGGCCCCGCAGTGCGAGGCTGACGAGGAACGCGACAAGCAGCACCGCCGTACCGGCGGTGAAGTTGACGAGCGTGGCGGTCAGCGTGCTCCGGGTGACCACCCGGACCCACCCGTTCACCGCCTGCTGCCAGGCCACCGCCAACCCGGCCAGCAGCGGCAGCAGGGCCAGACCGAGGGTGGACGGCTCGCGGAACCGGTCGCTGACCGCCAGCAGCACCGCGACCACGGTCAGCGCCGCACCGGC
This sequence comes from Verrucosispora sp. WMMC514, assembly GCF_027497295.1. NCBI lineage: Bacteria > Bacillati > Actinomycetota > Actinomycetes > Micromonosporales > Micromonosporaceae > Micromonospora > Verrucosispora sp. WMMC514. The sequence goes on from NZ_CP114906.1 coordinate 3,522,034, forward strand.
CAGCCGGGCACCGGTCACCGCCTGCCGGCCACTCGGGCCGATCCCCGCCCGGTCGACCAGCAGGCTGCTCGCGGACTGGCCAGCGACCACGGCCACCGTGAACACCGCAACTCCCAGGGTGCCGACGGTGGCGCCCTGGGAGAACACCAGGAACGCGCCGCAGGCACCACCCAGACACTGCCAGGGCCGAAGCGCTCCCCGGTTGAGGGCGGTACGCAGCGTCGTCAGCCCGCGTCGCCCGGCGCGGGTGGCTGGTACCAGCAGCAACAGCAGCAGCAGGCCCGAACCGAACGAGACGACCGCGGCGGCGACCCCGTCGCCGAGGCGTACGCCCAACTCGCCGTTGATCCGCGACTGCGTCGCCACCGCGACCCCGGCCAGGGTCGCCAGCGCCACCGCGCCGAACCGGCGACCCGCCGACACCGCCGGCCGGGTCGCCGTGGGGGCGCTCAAGCCTGTTCGTCCAGCGGCCGGCCGTCGAAGTCCACCGCCGAGTAGAGGGCCAGCTTCTCCAGGCGGTGGTACGAGTCGATCACCCGGATGGTGCCGCTCTTCGAGCGCATCACGATCGACTGGGTGTACGCCCCGCCGGCCCGGTACCGCACGCCGCGCAGCAGGTCCCCGGAGGTGATGCCGGTGGCCACGAAGAAGCAGTTGTCGCCGGTGACCAGGTCGTCGGTGGTGAGCACCCGGTCCAGGTCGTGGCCGGCCGCGACCGCCTTCTCGCGCTCGGCGTCGTCGCGCGGCCAGAGCTTGGCCTGCATCATGCCGCCCATGCACTTCAGGGCGCAGGCGGCGGTGATTCCCTCCGGGGTGCCGCCGATGCCCATCAGCACGTCGACGTCCGACTCACCGCGTGCGGCGGCGATCGCGCCGGCGATGTCGCCGTCGGAGATGAAGCGGATGCCGGCCCCGGCGCGGCGGATCTCGTCGACCAGGCCGTCGTGCCGGGAGCGGTCGAGCACACAGACCGTGACCTCGGAGACGCTTGTGCCCTTGGTCTTCGCGATGCGGCGAAGATTCTCGACCGTGCCGGCCTCGATGTCCACCACGTCCGCATAGGCTGGGCCGACGGCGAGCTTCTCCATGTAGAAGACCGCGCTGGGATCGAACATCGCCCCGCGTTCGGCCACGGCCAGCACCGCGAGGGCGTTCGGCATGCCCTTGCTCATCAGGGTGGTGCCGTCGATCGGGTCCACCGCGACGTCCACCTCGGGGCCGTCGCCGTCGCCGACCTCCTCGCCGTTGAACAGCATCGGGGCGTTGTCCTTCTCGCCCTCGCCGATCACCACGACGCCCTTCATCGGGATCGAGTTGATCAGCTTGCGCATGGCGTCGACGGCGGCGCCGTCGCCGCCCTCCTTGTCGCCCCGGCCGACCCACCGGCCGGCGGCCATCGCCGCGGCCTCGGTGACCCTGACCAGATCGAGGGCGAGGTTGCGGTCGAGGTTCTGGGGAATTCGCGTCCTGATGGTGGTCATGAAAACGGCTCCTCCTCGCGGCGGTGCGGGGCGGGCCGGCGCTGCCGGCTTCGTCGCTGATCCTCACACGATGGCGGATGCGCAGCCGGGTCGGGGCGGTGATGGGACGGATACCGCCGGTCGAGCGGCTGCGAGAATGGCGGGGTGGAACCTGCACAGCCTGCTGACCGCACGCCCGACGACGAGCCCGTGCCACCACCCGCAGCCGCCGCGAAGTCCGAGCGGTCGCCGCGGGACATGGCCATCTCGCTGCTCGTGCTGCTGATCCCGATCGCCCTGCTACTCGCCTTCTACCGGGGCTTTCTCGGTGGGGACCAGCCGAACACGGTCGATCCGACGCCCGCCTTCGAACAGGCGAGATCGGCCGGCGCGTTTCCGGTGAGCGAGCCCACCGAGCTGGGTGACGGCTGGCGGGCGGTACGTGCGGCCTACCGCACCGCCGAGGACGGGGCGATCCTGCGGGTGGGATATGTCACCCCGGAGGGGCGGGGCCTGCAGCTGGTGCAGAGCAACGTGCCGCCGGAACGGCTGCTGCCGGCCGAGCTGACCGACGAGGGCCGCCCGCAGGGGCAGGCCGATCTCGGGTCGGGCGCCTGGCAGCGGTACACGGCCCGGGGCAACGAGCAGGCGCTGGTGCTGCTGCAACCGCAGCGCACGGTGATCGTCGTCGGCGACGCCCGGGACAACGAGCTGCGCGCGCTCGCCACCGCCGTGGACTGAACGGCGGCGACCGGTACGGGTGGGCCGGCAGATCGGGTGCCCCCTGCGTGTCGGTCCGATCCGCTACGCTCCCCGGGTTCGATGCCTGGCCGGCTGTGGTCGGTCGGGCTTTCCTGCTTGAAGAGAGACGATCTGTGAACATTCGACGCTGGAGCGTGGGCCTCATCGCCGCCACGCTGCTCGTTCCCGGCCTCGCCGCCTGCAACAACGCCAGCGGCGACTCGCCCTCCGCGGGCGCCTCGGCCGATTCCGGCATTCCGGCCGACCCGAAGGCGGCGCTGGTCGCCTCCACCAAGGGGCTGGCCGAGGGCAACTTCACGTTCACCATCGCGGCCGACTCGATGACCGGCAAGGGCACGTTCCACAAGCCCAGCAACAGCGCTCAGATGACGATGACCGTGGGTGACGAGGACTTCACCATGGACTTCGACCTCATCCAGATCCAGCCGGACACCTGGGTGAAGGTCGACCTCGGTGACCTGTTCGCCGGCGTCCCGGGGATGGAGGCGATCAAGGACAAGTACCAGCACCTCGACGCCGCCAAGGCCAAGGACGCGAAGAACCTCGACATCTTCAAGGAGGGCACCGACCCGGCCGACGCCGCCGGCATGTTCGAGGGCCTCGCCGAGGTGCAGGAGACCGGTGCGGGCAGCTACAGCGGCACCTTCGACCTCACCTCGGTGAAGGACTCGGTGGCCGCCGACGAGGACATGCTCAAGGCGCTCGGCGACCAGGCCAAGGCGATCCCGTTCACCGCGAAGCTGGACGCCGAGGGTCGGCTGAGCGAGCTGGTCATGTCCATCCCGGCAGCGGGCGAGACCAAGGCGCAGGACATCAAGATCAATTACGCCGACTACGGTGCCGCGACCGCCGTGCAGAAGCCGCCGGCGGACCAGGTCATCGAGGCGAGCGAGCAGACCTACGAGATGTTCAAGTAGGCCGAGCGACGACGCTACGGGGGTGGGCTCAGCCCACCCCCGTTCGCTTTCGGCGGATCGTTGACCGTCGGGGTGGGTCGCGCTTGCGTACGCCGCGCGCCGGAAGGCCGGGCGGATCGGCGGCGGTCCGGGAGTTGCGGTCGGTTTCGGGTGATTGCGGGAGCGGCCGGCAGGGAACAGATAGGGAAGCCTCCGGCGCGAGAAGGCACCGGATGACCCTGCTGGGAGACACCGATGACCGTTCGACGACTGAGCGCCGGCCTGGTGGCCGTCGCCCTTCTCACGCCCGGCGTCGCCGCCTGCACCACCAGCGGCGAGGCCGGGCCGAGCGCCACACCGTCCGCCACCGCCACCGCCACCGCCACCGGTGCCGCACCCGAGGCTGACACCGAGGCGAAGCAGGCGCTGCTGGACTCGACCCGGGAGATCCGCAACGGCAACTTCAGGTTCACCATGTCCGGCGCCGGCTCGGTCATGGAAGGGCAGGTGCACCAGCCGAGCCAGACCGCCGAGATGCGGGTACGCCTCGGCGAGTCGACCGACGACCTGGCCATCAGTCTTGACGTCATCCACGCCAAGCCGGACAGCTGGGTGAAGCTGGACCTGCAGGGCCAGGCGGCCAGCGGTGTGCCCGGGGCGGACCGACTCAACCTGGGCAAGTACCACCACCTCGACCAGAGCCGGATTCAGGGCAACCGCAGCCTGGGCTTCGACTTCGACAAGGTCGACCCCGCCGGCAGTGAGGCGCTGACCCAGGCCGTCACCGATGTCCGCCGTACCGGCGACGGGGCGTACGCCGGCACCCTCGACCTGTCGAAGGCCGCCGACGCCGGTTCCCTCGACCCGAGCGTGGTCACCGCGCTCGGCGCGGAGGCGAAGTCGGTGCCGTTCACCGCGACCACCGACGCCCAGGGGCGGCTCACCGAGATGGTCATCCGACTGCCCGAGGGTGGCCGGCCCGCCGGGCAGGAGATCCGGGTGACCTACTCCGACTACGGCAACGCGACCGAGGCGACCAAGCCGCCGGCCGACCAGGTCGTCGAGGCGCCGCCGGAGCTGTACAACCTGTTCGACTGAGCCCGAAGCGCGGCGACCTGGCCGGACGGCCGCCTCGCCGGAGTCGGACCAAGGATCGCGGCGGGAGCCGACCGGCTCCCGCCGCGCCGCCTGCCGGAATCGGCCGGCCCGCCGGTCAGCTGTCGCGTCGGCCTGCCGGATCGCCCGGGCTGTGGGTCGGCCGCGCCGGAGGCGATGTGTTCCCGGGGGCCGGTCAGGCAGCCGGATCGGGCCGGGCGGCGTCGATACGGGCGCGGGCACCGTCGAGCCAACGTTGGCAGATCACCGTCAGCGCCTCGCCGCGCTCCCAGAGCGCCAGCGACTCCTCGAGCGACGTGCCGCCGGCCTCCAGCCGCTCCACCACCGACGCGAGTTCGGCGCGGGCCTGTTCGTAGCTGAGCCGCTCGTCCGACCCGGCTGTCTTCTCGTCAGTCATCGCACCCATCTCAGCACAACGGCCCGACACCACCGGCGACCGCACCGCCGTCGTCCGCGCCCGATTGCGGTCAGGCCGCCGGTAGCGGTCACGCCGGGGCTCGGGATGGTGGCTCACGTACCCGGCGGCCCCGGGCGAGGTCGGCGGTTCGGGCGGTGCCCGTGTCTGGTCAGGTGTCGACCGTGGCGGACAGTTCGCCGTCGGCCAGGCGTACCCGCAGCGGATCGCCGGCCGCCACCTCGGTGGTCGCGCGTACGACGTGGCCGTCGGCGCGTTGCACGATGGCGTACCCACGGTCGAGGGTGGCGGCCGGGGAGAGAGCGCGCAGCCGGGCCAGGGTGTGCCGCAGGTCGTCGTCGGCGGCGGCGAGCCGGTGGTCCAGACAGCGGCCGGCGCGCTGACGCAGTGCGACCAGATCGGCGGCCCGTTGGTCGATCATCACCTGTGGCCGGGCCAGCACCGGTCGGGAGCGTAGCGCGTCGATGCGGTGGGCCTCCCGATCGACGAGGTTGTGCACGGCCCGGTGCAGCCGGTGCCGGGCCTGCTTGATCAGGCGTACCTCCTCGGCGAGATCTGGCACCACCCGTTTGGCCGCGTCGGTGGGGGTCGACGCCCGGACGTCGGCCACGTAGTCGACCAGCGGCGCGTCCGTCTCGTGGCCGATGGCGCTGACCACCGGTGTGCGACAGGCGAAAACGGCACGGCACAGTGCCTCGTCGGAGAAGGGCAGCAGATCCTCGATGCCACCCCCGCCGCGGGCCAGGATGATCACGTCGATGCTCGGGTCCGCGTCCAGCACCTTCAGCGCGTCCACGATCTGCGGAACGGCGGCCGGGCCCTGCACCGCCACGTTCACCGTGCGGAACTCCACCGCTGGCCAGCGCCGGCGGGCGTTCGTCAGCACGTCCCGCTCGGCGGCACTGGCCCGACCGGTGATGAGCCCGATCCGCTGCGGCAGGAACGGTGGGCGGCGCTTGCGCGCCCGGTCGAACAACCCCTCGGCGGCCAGCAGCTTCTTGAGTTTCTCCAGCCGGGCGAGCAGTTCACCGAGGCCGACCTGACGGATCTCGTCGGCGCGCAGGCTGAGCGTGCCCCGGGCGGCGTAGAACTCGGGCTTGGCGTGCAGCACCACGCGGGCGCCCTCGCGCAGCTCCGGTGCGCCGGAGTCGAGCACGTCCCGGTTGGTGGTGACCGTGAGACTCAGGTCGGCGGAGGGGTCCCGCAGCGTCAGGAACACGGTGCTGGCACCGGGCCGCCGGCTGATCTGCGCCACCTGCCCGTCCACCCACACCCACCCGAGCCGGGCCACCCAGGCACCGATCTTCTGACTGACCACCCGTACCGGCCACGGCTCATCCGAGCTGCTCTTCCCACCAGCCCCCTTACCCACACTCACCCGCCCACCCTACGACCCCCTCCGGGCCGGCGTCGATCATGAAGTTGTTGTGCTCGGCGCGGCGTGTCGCGGGTGTCAACTTCATGGTCAACGGGCGGTGGGGGTCGGCTCGGCCGCTGCCGGGTCCGGTGGTGGCACGTACGATGAGGGGGTGACTGAGGCTGAGGCGACTTCCCGGACCGGCAAGCGCGTGCTCCTGGCCAAGCCCCGCGGCTACTGCGCGGGCGTGGACCGGGCGGTGCAGACCGTCGAGGAGGCGCTCAAGCTCTACGGAGCCCCCATCTACGTCCGCAAGCAGATCGTGCACAACAAGCACGTGGTGCGGACGCTGGAAGCCCAGGGCGCGATCTTCGTGGAGGAGAACGAGGAGGTGCCCGAGGGCGCCACGGTGATCTTCTCCGCGCACGGCGTGGCACCCGAGGTCTACGAGCAGGCCAGGCAGCGGTCGCTGAAGGCGATCGACGCCACCTGCCCGCTGGTCACGAAGGTGCACCACGAGGCGAAGCGGTTCGCCGCCGAGGACTACGACATCCTGCTCATCGGTCATGAGGGGCACGAGGAGGTCATCGGCACCTCCGGCGAGGCGCCGGAGCACATCCAGCTGGTGGACGGTCCGGAGGACGCCGACCGGATCACCGTGCGGGATCCGAACAAGGTGGTCTGGCTGTCGCAGACCACGCTGTCGGTGGACGAGACGATGGAGACCGTCGCCCGGCTGAAGAAGCGGCTGCCGATGCTCCAGTCGCCGCCCAGCGACGACATCTGCTACGCCACCAGCAACCGGCAGCACGTGATCAAGGAGATCGCGCCGGAGTGCGACGTGGTGATCGTGGTGGGCTCGCGTAACTCGTCGAACTCGGTACGCCTGGTCGAGGTGGCTCTGGACGGCGGTGCCCGGGGCGGCCACCTGGTCGACTTCGCCCACGAGATCGAGGACGCCTGGCTGGCCGACGCGCGTACGGTGGGCCTGACCTCGGGTGCCAGCGTGCCGGAGGAGTTGGTGCAGGAGGTGCTGGCACACCTCGCCGAGCGTGGCTTCACCGACGTCGAGGAGGTGGTGACCGCGAACGAGCGGCTCACCTTCTCACTGCCGCAGGAACTCAAGCGGGACATGAAGGCCGCCGCCGCTGCGGCCCGCGACTGAGCCGCCGGACGGGTTCGTGAACACGCCAGGCCGGCCCGGTGGAACTGTTCACCGGCCCGGTGCGTCAGAGCTTGGTATGAGGACCATTCGGATCGCCGCCACCGCGTTGATCGTCTGCACGGCGCTCGCCGCCTGTGCCGGCCAGGAGGCGGGTGACGGCCCCACCACCCCGACCCCGACGGGAGCGTCACCGGTGACCGAACTGCCCACCCCGGACCCGACCGGGTCCGCGCCCGCGCCCTCACCCTCCGACCCCGTGGACCCGACGGCGCCCACCACCCGACCGACGGTCCGGCCGAGCGCCCCGTCGAAGCCACCCGCGACCGCCGAGATCACGTTGACCGGCCGGATCGAGTCCGGCGTCGAGCCCGGCTGCCTGCTGCTCGACGGTTACCTGCTGCTCGGCGGTCCGCGCGACGTGCTCAGCGCAGGCGCGTCGGTGACGGTGACCGGGCGTCCTGACCCGACCATGATGTCCACCTGTCAGCAGGGCACCCCGTTCGTCGTGGCCTCCGCCAGGCGCGGCTGAGTTCTGGCCCTGGGCCGCCCGCGATGGCGGCACGGGCCGACGATGTGGATCAGTTGATGGCAGGATGCCCCGGTGCGGTACCGACCGATCCTTCCTGTGGCGGCCGGGGCCCTCGCCGCCGTCCACGTCCTCAACATCCTCACCGGTGTTCCGCTGCTGCGTCAGGCCGAGGTGGCCGCGTTGCTGCTGTTGGCGGCGTACGCGCTGACCGCCCGGCCACCGGACCTGCCCTGGGCGCTGCCGGTGGCGTTCGCCGTGCCCGTCGTCGACGCGTGGATCACGATGCCCGCCGAACCCGCCGACCGGGGATGGCAGGTCCTCCGAACCGACGCGGTTGACCCGACCCTGGGGTTCGTCACCGGCCTCCGACTGAGCTGGGCGGCGCTGCTTCTCGTCCTGATCCTGCTGCTGACCGGTCGGTGGCGCGATGCCCGCCCGGGACGTTCCGCCCTCACCGGTGCGGTGCTGGCGGCGACGCTCGTGGTCGGGTACGCGGCCGTCCGGCTGGCCGAGATCCACTTTGCGGTACGCGCGACCCAGCGGGCCAGTCCCGGCGACACCGGCCCGTCCGCCGTGGCCACGGTCGGCGCCGTGCTGGCACCGCTCGTCCTCGCCGTCGGCGCGTTGGTCCTGGCCGCCCTGCTGGCCGGGCGTCGCCACCGGATCGCCGCCAGCGGTGCCGTCCTGCTGGTGCTGGTCGCCGTGACCCACCTGGACGTGGCGCTCGACGCGTTGTCGCTGCCGTCGGCCGCCGGACAGGGTGTCCTGCTGACCGCCGTCTACCAGGCCAACGCGAGCCTGCCGGCGTCCGGACCAGCCGTCCTCGCCGCCGTCGAGGTGGCCGCGTACCTGCTGCTGGTGGTGGGCCTGGTCGGCCGCCACCCGGGACGGGCCGAGCCGGTCAGCTGACCGGCTCGGCCCGTGGACGGACGGAAGCCCGTCTCCGGAGAACCGGAGACGGGCTTCCTGGTGGTGCGCTTGGTGGTGTCAGTTCACCGCGCCGATGTCCACCGCGCCGCGGCCGACGACCGCGCCTTCGGTGGTCACGACGGTCAGCTCACCGTAGAGGCTCCGACCCGAGGCCGGGGCGGACTGGGCCGTCACCGTGCCCGAGATGGTGCCGGTGGCACCGTGGGCCAGCGTGAGCGGCGTGCTCGACGCCGAGAGGGTGCCGAGCGCCGGGGAGGAGAACGAGTCCCGGTAGTCGTACTCGGTGCTGCCACCGGCCCCGTCGACCGAGTACGCCTCGACGACGACGGTGTAGGTGCCCGCCACCGGGTTGTTCAGGGTCACGGACTCCTCCGAGTCGCCGTCCGCGTTGTACGCGATCAGGCTGCCACCCCGGTACACGAACAGGTCGAGGTCGGCGCCGGCATCCGAGGTGTTGCCGATGCGGGCGGTGAAGCTGGTGGCGCCCGCCGGCACGTCCACGGTGTACTCCTGCGTCGCGTACTCGACGATGGTCGGCCGCTCCGCGTGCGAGCTGGCCAGCGCGCCACCCTGGCCGGTCACCGTGACCGGGCCGAAGGTGTTCTTCAGCGACCAGGTGACCGGGGTCGGGACGCCGGCGGTGACCGACGGCAGCTCGACCACGGCCGGCTCGACCGCGACGCCCTGCACCCGTGCCTGGAGCTGGTACGGGTTGTTCAGCGACGGCGAGGTCCGCCGCGACTCGACCTCGATCTCCCAGACACCCGGCATCGGGTTCTGGTAGTCGCGCTCGAAGGCGTTGCAGACGACCGTGCTGTTGTGGTTGGTGAAGCAGGCCAGGCTGGAGGTGCTCTCCACCGGAACGCCCCACGGGTTGAACGCGATGAAACGCGTCTGCGACCCGGTGGCGATGCCGGAGAGGTTGACCTGGAGCGCACCGGCACCCGGGGGGACCGTCACGAAGTACGACGTGGTGCTGTTCCGGTCCACCGAGCCCTGCGCCGAGTAGGCGAAGTTGGGCTTGCTGACGTCGTTCGAGACCACCACCACGGCGGAGACCTCGAAGTCGATCGTGCTGGTGGCCGGGTCGTCGACGGTCACGATCGTGCCGTGCGCGCCGACGGTCTTCGGCTTGGCGATGATCGTGATGGTGACGGGCGTGTTCAGCGGCAGCGTGACGTTCTTCGGCGCCGAGAAGGTGCCGTCGTTGCCGCGCAGGCCGATGTTGTGCTTCACGTTGCCGGTCGGGCCGCTGGTCCGGGTCAGCTTGACCTGGTACGACTTCGACTGGTTGACCTGGTGGCCGCCGTCGGCGGAGCCGCAGCGGTTGTAGATGCCGGTGCCCTGGTTCGGCGTGGCCAACAGGCCGGAGAGCACCGTGCAGACCGGGGCCTCGGAGGTGTACGAGCGGGTCTGCACACCCTTCTTCAGCAGCTTCCAGGCACCCGGCACGTTGAACATGCCGTAGCCCTGCCCGTAGGTCGGGGTGTCGGCGATCGGCTTGGCGGAGGTGAAGATCGCCCGCCGCAGCATCTCCGGGGTGATGCCCTTGTCGGTCGCCCGGGCGGCCGAGAGCAGCAGCGCGGCGGCGCCGGCGGCCTGCGGAGAGGCCATCGACGTGCCGTTGAACATGCCGTAGCCCGGCGGCAGCGCGTAGCCGGCCTCGGCGACCGGGCTGCCGGGCTGCCACACCGGCGTGGTGGAGATGGCCGAACCCGGCGCGGCGATGTTCGGCTTGGCGCCACCGTCCTCACGCGGGCCGCGCGAGGAGAAGTTGAACAGCGCGTTCTTCTTCTTGACCACCGAGCCGTAGTTCGCCAGCCAGGTGTCCTTGCTGATGCTGGCGGCGACGCTGACCACGTTGCCCGCCACCGACGGGTCGCCGATGGTGTTCACACCCGGGCCGGAGTTGCCGGCCGAGATGAACATCTGCACCCCGTAGGTGGTGATCAGGTTGTTGTAGAGAGTGGCGCGGGCGTTGTTGGCGTCGTTCAGCGCCGGCAGGCCACCGATCGACATGTTGATCACGTCGACCCCGCGGTTGATCACCAGATCGGCCATGCCGGTGGTGAGCGCGGCGGCCGTGCAGCCACCGCCCCAGGAGCAGGCACGGGAGGAAACGATCTTGGCGCCGGGGGCGGCACCGTCGAACGCGCCGTTGCCGAGCATGTCGTTCGCGGCGGTGATGCCGGCGACGTGCGTGCCGTGGGCGCTCTCGATGATGCCGATGTTGACGTAGTCCACCAGGCCGGGGCCGCCGACCGGGGTGGTGTCGACGTTCTTGCGGTACTCGACGACGAACGACATCCGCTCCTTGATCGGAGTCGCCGGGTTGTCGGTGCCGAAGTGGCCGACGTCGAACTTCTCCTTGTACGGCCGCATCACGGCCTGGTCGGTGAAGTCGCCGTCCTGATCGGTGTCGACCCAGATGTTGTTGGTGGCCGGGTCGAAGAGAATGCCGAACTGGTCGGTGTTGTCCCCGTCGCGGTTGACGTCACCGGCCGGGTCGCTCTGGTTCGTGATGTTCTCACTGAACAGGTTGAACCGGTAGGTGCCGGCCGGCGCGGTCCAGGTGCGACCGGCCAGGGTGAACGTCGGCCCGGTCACCTGGTTGAGCATCGGACGCCAGGTGGAGTCCTCGAACGGGTCGGTCGCGGTGACCCAGTCGACGATCTTGCGTTCGCCGGTGGTGGTCTCCTGCAGCGCCGGGTGCTCCAGATCCACGCCGGAGTCCATGATGCCGATGGTGACGCCTCGGCCGTCCCACTTCTTGTGCTGCTTGACGAACTTGACCGCACCGGTCTCGTTCGTCGGCATGTACGGGTTGTCGGCCTTGGTCCGGGCGCCCGGTCCGCTGAGCGTCCCGCCCTGCTTGCCGCCCTTCGTGCCGCCCGGGGCGACCTCGGGCTTCGGGTCGGGCAGCTGGATCTTCTCGTCCAGGTCGATGGTGGCCACGCCGGGCAGCTTGGCGGCCTTGACCGCCTTGCCGGTCGGCACCTTGGCGAGCACGTAACCGATGGTGTCGAAGCGCTCGGTGACGGCCGCGCCGAGATCCTCGAGGTCGTCGGCGACGTCCTTCGCCTTGCCCTTGTCGGTGGCGACGATCATCGTGACCGTGGGGGCCTTCTTCGCCTCCGCCTCGGCGAGCAGCTTGGCGTCGTGCTGGTCCAACGACTCGGCGGGGGTGGCCTGCGCGGCGTCGGGTCCGGCAGGAGCGGCGCTCGCGGTGGCGGCACCGCCCGCCACGGTCACGGCGCTGGCCGCCATCACCGAGGCGAAGAGCGCGGCGGAGGTACGCCGGCTCAGGTTTCGGGGTTTACTCACGTTCTCTTTCCTCCAGAGAACTCAGGCGCCCTCAGAAGCAGGGCACGCGTGAGCGAAATCCTTCGTGGTGCCGACCGTCGATGTCACTACCGCCAGGTACGTTGTGACCATCTCGTGATATGCGAGACGCTCATTGTCACATCGAAGATGATAGGGGCCGATTTCAGTTAGACCGAGTTCGATCATCTGGAGTGGATTCGACGAGCAGCTCTGGCGCTTGCGGCTGTCGTGGCGCCAGTTCCACCTGCCCCGGGCTGGGCAGTTCCTGATCCGACACGCCCAGTTCCGCCAGCTTGCGGGCGCTCACCAGCACCCGCGCCTCCAGCGAGCCCACCGCCCGGTTGTACGCGGTGACCGCACCACCGAGTGAGGCACCGAGTTTGCCGACGTGGTCGCCGAGCGTCGACAACCGTCCGTACAGTTCCCGCGCCAGCGTGTGCACGGCCATCGCATTGCGGGTCAGCTGTTCCTGCCGCCACGACCAGGCGACCGTACGCAGCAGCGCGACCAGGGTGGCCGGGGTGGCCAGCACCACGTTACGGGCGAAGGCGTGCTCCAACAGCGTCGGATCACGTTGCAGTGCGACGTCCAGAAAAGGATCGGCCGGCACGAAGAGCACCACGAACTCCGGAGTGGACTCGAACGCGGACCAGTACGACTTGGCGGCCAGCGCGTCGACGTGCGCCCGCAGGTGCTTGGCGTGCGCGTCGAGATGGGTGTCCCGGCCCCGCTCGTCGCGCGCCTCCATCGCGGTGAGGTACGCGTCGAACGGCGCCTTCGCGTCCACCACCACGCTCCGGCCGCCGTGCAGGCGAACCACCAGGTCGGGGCGTACCGTCTGCTGGTCGGTGGCGGCGGTGACCTGCTCGGCGAAGTCACAGTGTTCCAGCATTCCGGCGGCCTCGACGATGCGGCGCAGCTGGTGTTCGCCCCACCGTCCACGTACCTGCGGCGCACGCAGGGCGGCCACCAACTGCTTCGTCTCCGTCCGCAGCTCGCCGGAGACCGCGCTCATCGCGCGGACCTGTTCGCGCAGCTCGGCGTACGCGTCGACCCGCTCACGTTCGAGATCGGCGACCCGCTGCTCGTAGCGCCGCAGCGTCTCGTGCAACGGGGCCACCGCCCGGGCGACCGCCTCCTGCGACTGGGCCGTCGCCTCGTAGCTCAGCGCCCGCATCGACTGCTCCAGCCGCGCCTCGCCCTCCCGGGTGGCGCGCAGCGTGGCGTCCAGCCGGGTGATCTCGGTCACCGAGCGGGCCCGGGCGGCGAACCAGCCGACCGCGCCGCCGGCACCGAGACAGACGACGACAACCGCGAGGGTCTCCAGGTCCATCCTCAGGAGCTTGCCAAAAGTGGGCCCGGTACGCCCGGACGGGTGCGTCCTGATTCCCCCGCGCCGGAATCGTCGCAGCGGAGCTGGTTGGTCCACGCTGGGTAGGTTGAGATGGTGGAACTTCTGCTGCTCGTACTGATCGTGGTGGTGCTCGGCGGTGCCCTGCTCTGGTGGCGCCGGGAACGCGCCGCCCGTGAGGCCCGCAACCTCGCCGACGTGCGGGCCGACGCGCGGCGGTGGTACGAACGCCTCGGCGGACAGGTGATGAACCTCAGCGGCGAGGACCCGGCGGCACGCCAGGCACTTGCCGACGCCGCCGAGCGCTACCACGCCGCCGGCTCCCAGCTGGAGCAGGCCGGCAGCATCACGCAGTACCGGCTTGCCCGGGAGACCGCGGTGGAGGGCCTCACCTACATCCGGGCGGCCCGGCTGGCGCTCGGCATCGACCCGGGCCCACCCCTGCCACCGTTGGCCGCCGCCAGCGGCGCCGGGGAACTGACCGTGCCGCGTCAGGTCGAGGTGCAGGGGCAGACGTTCCAGGCCGGCCCGCAGCCGGGGCAGGACACGCCTTACTACTACCCGGGCGGGCGGGTGCGGGGCCGACCGGTGCCGGCCGGGTGGTACTCCACCCCCTGGTGGAAGACGGCGTTCGGGGCCGGCGTCGGGGTGCTCGGCGGCATGCTGATCGCGGACGCGCTGTTCTCGCCGTCCTTCGGCGACCCCGGATATGACGCCGCCGCCGCGGGTGGCTTCGACGATCCGGGCGACGTCGGCGCGGACTTCGGTGGCGGCGATTTCGGTGGCGGCGATTTTGGCGGCGGCGATTTCGGTGGCGGGGACTTCTGACGCCCACCATCGTTCGACTACCTAACGAGCCGACCGAGCGCTGTCAGGATCAGGAAGGGCACCTTTCGCTACCGGAGGCGAAAGATGCCCTTCCTGATCACACAACCTCTCAGCCGGTGTTGCGCATGCCGGCGGCGATGCCGTTGACCGTGGTGAGCAGGGCCCGCTCCAGGGCGGTGCCGTCGCTCGGGGCGCGTCGGCCACCCGGTGCGGTGGCCACCGCCCGGCCGGCCGCCCCGGAGTCGCGGTACTGCCGCAGCAACGCCACCTGAAGGTGGTGCAGCGGCTCCAGATAGGTGTCACGTACGGCGAGGGTGCGTTGCAACACCGGGGAGTTCTCCAGCAGGTCCGGTGAGTCGGTGACGGCGAGCACCTCGCGCCGGGTCAGCTCGTACTCCTGCTCGATCTTGTCGAAGATCGGGTGCAGCTGCTTCGGGACCAGGGTCTCGACGTACCGGCGGGCGATGCCGAGGTCGGTCTTGGTCAGCATCATCTCCACGTTGGACAGGAACGTGCGGAAGAAGTGCCAGTTGCGGTGCATTTCGGCGAGCACGTCGGCCAGCCCGGCCTCCCGGGCGGCGGCCAGGCCGGAGCCGACCCCGAACCAGCCGGGCACGATCTGCCGGGTCTGGGTCCAGCCGAACACCCACGGGATGGCCCGCAGCCCGGACAGCCCGGCGCCGGTGTTCGGCCGCTTCGCCGGCCGGGAGCCGATGTTCAACGCACCGAGCAGTTCGGTCGGGGTGGAGGCCCAGAAGTACGCGGGCAGGTCCGGATCCTCCACCAGTGAGCGGTACGACCGGAACGCCGACTCGGACACCACGTCCATCGTCGCGTCCCAGCGTTCCAACATCTCGGCGGGTTGGCGGGGCGCGGTGTGCAGAAGCGTCGCCTGGAGCACGGCGGCCACGCTCAGCTCGAGGTTCTCCCGAGCCAGCGCGGGCAGGGTGTACTTGTCGGAGATGACCTCACCCTGCTCGGTCACCTTGATCGCGCCGTCCAGGGTGCCGTACGGCTGAGCCAGGATCGCGTCGTGCGTGGGGCCGCCACCACGTCCGACCGTGCCACCCCGGCCGTGGAAGAGCCGCAGGTGCACGCCGTGCCGAGCGGCCACGTCGCGCAGTGCCCGCTGGGCCCGGTGGATCGACCACTGGCTGGTGGTGATGCCGGCTTCCTTGTTGGAGTCGGAGTAACCGAGCATCACCTCCTGCACGTCGCCCCGGGCCGCCACCAGCGCCCGGTACGCCGGCAGCGACAGCAGCTCGTCGAGCAGCTCGCCGCCGGAGTTCAGCTCGGCCGGGGTCTCCAGCAGCGGCACGATGCCGATCCGGGCCCGGCCGCTGTGCACGTCGACCAGGCCGGCCTCGCGGGCGAGCACCACGGCGGCGAGCACGTCGTCCACGCCGAGGGTCATCGAGATGATGTACGACTCGATCACCTCGGCGCCGAACCGGTCCTGCGCCTCCCGGATGGTGCTGAACACGTCGAAGGTCTTGCGTGCCGACTGGCTCAGCGGGGTGTCCGACGTCGACAGCGGCCGGCGACTGGCCAGCTCGTCGGCGAGCAGCTTGGTGCGCTCCAGCCGGCTCAGCGACGGGTAGTCGTCCACCTCACCCACCGCCGCGTACAGCTGGGTGAGCACCTCGTGGTGCTTCTCGGCGTGCTCGCGGACGTCCATGGTCGCCAGGTGCAGACCGAACGCCGAGACGGTACGGATGGTCGAGGCGAGCCGGCCGACGGCGGTGAGCTGACCGGAGTTGCGGGCCAGCGAGGCACGCAGCAGATCGAGGTCGGCGATCAGCTCGGCCGAACCCCGGTAGTCGCGCCCCGGCACGTGCGGGGTGCCCTGACGCAGCCGGGCCCGGGTGTTGGCGAGCTTGGCGCGGACACAGCGGGCCTTGAGCCGATACGGCTCCTCGGCGTTGACCCGACGGAAGCGCGGTGCCACCTCGGGCAGCGCGTCGAGGTCGGCGGCGAGGCTGGCGGACAGGTCGAGCGAGACCCCGCGCAGGCGACGGGAGACCGACACCTCGTTGATCAGCTCTTCCATCGCCGCCTCGGTGGCGGCCAGGCCGTGCTCGTGCTGGATGGCCAGCACCTCGCGGGTCACCGCCGGAGTGACGAACGGGTTGCCGTCCCGGTCACCGCCGATCCAGGTGCCGAAGGTCAGCGGTCGGGCCGTCGGCGAGGTCTCCACGCCGAGCGTACGCAGCGTCTCGGCGAGGTCGTCGAGCACCTGCGGGGCCGCCTCGGCGTACAGGTCACGCAGGTAGTAGATGGCGTTGCGCGCCTCGTCGGTCGGGTCCGGCCGGTCCAGCCGCAGCTCGTCGGTCTGCCACATCAGGTCGAGCAGCTCGGCCAGCCGCCGGTTCGCCGGGCCCTCGTCGCTGGCGCCGTAGAGGATCGCGTTGGCCGTCTCGGCGTCCAGCTCGTCGGCGATCGCGCGCAGCTTCGACAGGATCGACCGGCGGGCCGCCTCGGTCGGGTGAGCGGTGAAGACCGGACGTACCGCCAGCCGGCGGGCCACCGAGGCGATCTCCTCGGCCGGCACCCCGCGTTCGGCGATCATCTTGGCCGCCTGGTCCAGCCAGCCGCCCTGGACGGCGCGGCGCCGCCGCAGGTCCCGGGCCCGGTGCACCTGCTCGGTGATGTTGGCCAGGTGGAAGTAGGTGGAGAAGGCGCGGGCCAGCTTGGTGCCGGTGGTCACGTCGAGCCCGCCGAGCCGCCGGGCGGCGGCCGGGGCGTCGGTGCGGACCTGGGCCCGGATCTCCTCGACGAGGTCGAGCAGCGGGCGGCCCTCCTGGCGGGCCAGGGTCTGCCCGAGCAACGTGCCCAACCTACGGATGTCGGCGCGCAGCGCGGCGTCGGGGCCGTCGTGATCGTGCTGGTCGGTCACCATGCGCTCCTCACGTCAAGTACGAAGGACAGCGCTGTCCGACTCCCCCGATCGTATCCACGCGAACCCGCCCGGAAGGAAGGCCCCCTTGATAACGCCCGTCGTTTCAGGGGGACCCCAGCCGGACGTCGACGCTGCAGAGGTTCGCCGGTCGAGGACTTCCGGGGGTCGAAAACCGCTGTTCACGGCCGATAGCGTCGAGGACATGACGTCGTTGGTCCAGCCACCGAAGCCGCGACCTGGCGATCGAGTGGCGATCGTCTCACCCTCCGCCGGTCTGCCCGCTCTCTTCCCGCACGTGTACGAACTGGGGCTGCGCCGGCTGCGTGCGGAGTACGGCCTGGAGCCGGTCGAGTACCCGACCACCCGGGTCATGGGCGCCGACCCGCGCGACCGCGCCCGGGACCTGACCGCCGCCTTCGCCGATCCGACGATCACCGCCGTGCTGGCCACCGTCGGCGGCGACGATCTGATCACCGTGACGCCGCATTTGGACGACGAGGTGCTGCGGGCCAACCCGAAGCCCTACTTCGGGTACTCCGACAACACCAACGTGCTCAACCACCTGCACCGGCTGGGCGTGGTCAGCTATCACGGCGGGTCCGTGCTGGTGCACCTCGGCCGCCCCGGCGCGCTGCACCCGCTGACCGCCGACTCGCTGCGCGCGGCGCTGTTCGGCAGCGACTGGTACGACCTGACCCCGGCGGCGCAGTGGGGCGACGAGCCGAACGACTGGAACGATCCCGCGTCGCTCGCCGCCGAGCCGGTGATGTTCCCCGGCACCGGTTGGCGTTGGCAGGGGCCGGCGAAGGTGGTCGAGGGACGCACCTGGGGCGGCAACCTGGAGGTGCTGCACTGGCTGCTCGCCGCCGACCGGGTCGCTCCGGCGGCCACGCTGGCCGGGTCGGTCTTCCTGATGGAGACCTCGGAGGAGTTGCCATCGGCCGTCGAGGTCTACCGGATGCTGCGTAACCTCGGTGAGCGTGGGCTGCTCGGCGGCTTCCCCGCCGCGCTCGTCGGCCGCGCCAAGGCGTGGGAGTTCAGCCGCCGGCTCACCCCGGCCGAGAAGCAGGCGTACGCCGAGGACCAGCGCGCCGCCGTCACCCGTGCCTTCGCCGAGTACGCCAGCGACACGGTCCTGGTCTTCGACGTCGACTTCGGTCACACCGATCCGCAGCTGATCATCCCGTACGGCGGCGAGGTCCGGGTGGACGCGGTCCAGCGACGCATCTCGGTCCGCTACTGACCGCCAAGCCGACGCGCCGAGGGGCCCCTCAGTCCACGACGGCGAAGGCGCGGACGGGGAAGGTGCCCATGCCGGCCACCCTCGGTGGCGCGGCGGTGAACCGGAAGCCGTCCGGCGGCAGGGCGTCCAGCCCGGTCAGGTGCTCCACGATCGGGATGCCGGCGGCCAGCAGGAGGCTGTGCGCGGGCCGCTCGCCGCCGGCCGCGGGACCCATGGCGTCAATGTTGATCGAGTCGATGCCGACCAGGGCGGCGCCCGCGTCCACCAGCGCCCGCGCGCCGTCAGCGGTCAGGTGGGGCGCCTCCGGTGCGCCGTACCCGTCGGTGCCGAAGTGCGCGTCCCAGCCGGTGTGCAGCAGCACCGCCTTGCCGGCCACGTCGTACGGCGCCAGCAGCAGCCGGTCCGCCGCGCGGGTGCCGGCGTGCAGCCGGACGACGAGTCCGGGCAGGTCGGCGAGGCGGTCCAGCGGGAAACCGGACAGGTCGGCACCGTCGGCGTACCGGTGGGCGGGGGTGTCCAGGTAGGTGCCGGTGTTGGCGATCATGTCGATCCGGGCCACCTGGAACTCGGTGCCCGGCGCGTAGTGCTCGCGGGACGCCTCGCGGCTCAGCCACTCGGTGATCTTCGGGGCCGGCCAGCCGGGCAGGGTGGTCATCCCGTCGGTGACCAGGTGACTCAACTCGATCAGCCGCCGCCCGTGGGCGCTGTCCACGGCATTGCGGACGGCGCGACCGCCCTTGTGCGGTTCCTCGATGACCGTCTTGTTGGTGATCCGTACCTCGGCGACCATCAGCAGACCGAGATGCCGGACGAACAGCGCCGCCAGGTCGGCGTCGTCGATCCGGTCACCCGGGATGTCCAACCGGAACCCCTCGGTGCTCAGGCCCCCGCCGTTGGCGAAGGCGACCTCCGCGTCGAACCGCGCACGATATTCCCCGCTCATTCCAGCACCCGATCACCCCCCCACCCGACCAGTCAAGATCCGCCACTGCCCCTGCCGCCCCGGGCGAGGCGACAACTTCGGGCAAAGTGTGGCCTCCCACGCCCCGCAGCCTGCACTTTCCCCGCAGTTGCACACGCCTCCGGACGGTCGGGGCGCTTCTGTGCGGCGGCGGCCGGGAGGGTGGGAAGCGGGGTGAAGGTCGGTGGGCAGAGCTAGGCTGGCATCCGCACCCCCCGTCCGGGCTGGACGCGGGGTGATCGTCGTGTCCCCATCTCGGAAGTGATCATGACTGCGCTCACCGGACTGTTCGCCGCCGCCCTGGCCGACCCGGGCCTGGCCCGCGTCCGTGACCTGGCGCGCTCCGGTGCGGCCCAGGTCGACGGGCTCGACCTGACCGCCCCGCCGGCGCTGCGCCCGTTCGCGGTCGCCGCGGTCGCGGCGGATCCCGACGACCGTGCCGGCGGCCCGGGAAGCGGCGGCGGCTCGGGGAGCGGCGGCGGCCCGGGGAGCGGCGCGACGGCCGGCGGCGCGGGGCGGGCGGTGCTGGCGGTCACCGCCACCAGCCGCGAGGCCGAGGATCTCGTCGCCGCGCTGGGCAGCCTGCTGCCGCCCGAGCAGGTGGCGATCTTCCCGAGCTGGGAGACGCTGCCGCACGAGCGACTCTCCCCACGTTCCGACACCGTCGGCCGGCGGTTGGCCGTGCTGCGCCGGCTCGCGCACCCGGACTCGGCGGACGCGCACGGGCGCACCGGCCCGCTGCGGGTGGTGGTGGCCCCCGTCCGCTCGGTGCTGCAACCCCAGCTCAAGGGGCTCGGCGACCTGGAACCGGTCCGGTTGGCCGCCGGCGACGAGGCCGACCTGGAGCAGGTCGCCCGCCGGCTCACCGACATGGCGTACGCCCGCGTCGACCTGGTCACCAAGCGGGGCGAGTTCGCCGTGCGCGGCGGCATCCTGGACGTCTTCCCGCCCACCGACGAGCACCCGTCCCGGGTCGAGTTCTGGGGCGACGAGGTGGAGGAGATCCGCACCTTCGCCGTCGCCGACCAGCGCACCATCGAGCAGATCCCCCAGCTGTGGGCCCCGCCCTGCCGGGAACTGCTGCTCACCCCCGAGATCCGGGAGCGGGCCGCCACCCTCGCCCAGCAGCACCCGGAGCTGGCCGAGATCCTGGACAAGCTTGCCGGCGGGGTGCCGGTGGAGGGCATGGAGTCCCTGGCCCCGGCGTTGATCGGCGACGGCTCGATGGAGTTGCTGTTGGACTGCATGCCGGCCGGCACCCACGTGCTGCTCTGCGACCCGGAGCGGATCCGCACCCGGGCGCACGATCTGGTGCGTACCTCGGAGGAGTTCCTCCAGGCCAGTTGGGCCGCGGCCGCCGTCGGTGGCCAGGCCCCGGTGGACCTCGGCGCCGCCGCCTTCCACACCCTCGCGGACGTACGCGCGCACGCCGCGACCCTGCGCCAGCCCTGGTGGACGCTGTCCCCGTTCGGCCTGGCCGAGCCGGTCGGCCCGGCCGCGACCCGGCAGCCCTGGGAGGACGAGCCGGCGGCGGTCGACGTCACTCCCGACGACGCGATCGCGGTGGCCCTGGCGGCCCAGCCCGCGCCGCTCTACCACGGCGAGACCGCCCGGGTGGTCGACGACCTCAAGCGGTGGGCCGGCGAGGGCTGGTCGATCGCGCTGGTCTTCGAGGGGCACGGCCCCGCCCAACGGGCCGTCGAGGTGCTCCGGGACGGCGGTCTCGGTGCCCGGATGACCGAGGAGGTGCCGGCCGCGCCCGCCCCCGGGGAACTGCTGGTCACCTGCGGCAGCCTGACCGGTGGCTTCGTCGACGAGGCGGCCCGGTTCGTGCTGCTCACCGGCAGCGACGTGACCGGCGGTCGGGGCGTGTCCACCCGTGACATGCGTAAGATGCCGAGCCGGCGGCGCAACACCATCGACCCGCTGGAGCTGCGCGCCGGCGACCACGTGGTGCACGAGCAGCACGGCATCGGCCGGTACGTCGAACTGGTGCAGCGCACCGTGAACGGCGCCTCCCGGGAGTACCTCGTCATCGAGTACGCCCCGAGCAAGCGCGGCCAGCCCGGTGACCGCCTCTTCGTCCCCACCGACCAGCTCGACCAGTTGAGCCGCTACGTCGGCGGCGAGCAGCCCACCCTGCACAAGATGGGCGGCTCGGACTGGCAGAAGTCCAAGGCCCGGGCCCGCAAGGCGGTCAAGGAGATCGCCGCCCAGCTGATCCAGCTCTACGCCGCCCGCAAGGCGTCCAAGGGGCACAACTTCGGGCCGGACACCCCGTGGCAGCGGGAGTTGGAGGACGCCTTCCCCTGGCAGGAGACGCCCGACCAGCTCGCCGCCATCGAAGAGGTCAAGCGGGACATGGAGCAGAGCATCCCGATGGACCGGCTGATCTGCGGCGACGTCGGCTACGGCAAGACCGAGATCGCGGTACGGGCGGCGTTCAAGGCGGTGCAGGACGGCAAGCAGGTGGCCGTGCTGGTGCCGACCACCCTGCTGGTGCAGCAGCACTACAACACCTTCGCCGAGCGGATGAGTCAGTTCCCGGTGACCATCCGGCAGCTGTCCCGCTTCCAGACGCCCAAGGAGGCGGAGCAGACCCTGGCGATGGTCGCCGACGGCACCGCCGACATCGTCATCGGCACCCACCGACTGCTGGCGTCGGCCACCCGGTTCAAGTCGCTCGGGCTGGTCATCGTCGACGAGGAGCAGCGCTTCGGCGTCGAGCACAAGGAGCACCTCAAGTCGATGCGGGCCGCGGTCGACGTGCTGAGCATGTCCGCCACCCCGATTCCGCGCACCCTGGAGATGGCGATCACCGGCATCCGGGAGATGTCCACGATCGCCACCCCGCCGGAGGAGCGGCACCCGGTGCTCACCGCCGTCGGTGCCCAGGACGACCGGCAGGTGGCCGCCGCGATCCACCGTGAGCTGCTCCGCGACGGTCAGGTCTTCTACCTGCACAACCGGGTCGAGTCGATCGAGCGGACCGCTCGCCGGCTGCGCGAGCTGGTGCCCGAGGCGCGGGTGGCGGTGGCGCACGGGCAGATGGGTGAGGACGCCCTGGAAAAGGTCATGGTCGGCTTCTGGGAGAAGGAGTACGACGTCCTGGTCTGCACCACGATCGTCGAGTCCGGCATCGACATCCCGAACGCCAACACGCTGATCGTGGAGCGGGCCGACCTGCTCGGCCTGGCTCAGCTGCACCAGATCCGGGGCCGGGTGGGCCGGGGCCGGGAGCGGGCGTACGCGTACTTCCTCTATCCGCCGGACAAGCCGCTCACCGAGCACGCCCACGAGCGGCTGGCCACCATCGCCCAGCACACCGAGCTGGGCGCCGGCATGTACGTGGCCATGAAGGACCTGGAGATCCGGGGCGCCGGCAACCTGCTCGGCGGCGAGCAGTCCGGGCACATCGAGGGCGTCGGGTTCGACCTGTACGTGCGGATGGTCGGTGAGGCGGTGCAGGCGTTCAAGGGTGAGCGTCCGGAGGAGGAGACCGACATCAAGATCGATCTCCCGGTGGACGCGCACCTGCCGCACGACTACGTGGGGGTGGAGCGGCTGCGCCTGGAGATGTACCGCAAGCTCGCCGAGGCCCGCGACGAGGAGCGGTTGCGCGAGGTGGCCGCCGAGATGACCGACCGGTACGGCGAGCCGCCCGTACCCGTGCAGAACCTGATCGCGGTGGCCCGGTTCCGGCTGCTGGCCCGGTCCTACGGCCTCACCGACGTCAGCATGCAGGGCAAACACCTCCGGTTCGGTCCGCTGCCGCTGCCCGACTCCAAGCAGTTGCGGCTCAAGCGCTACCACCCCGACTCGGTCTACAAGGCCGCCCTCGACCAGGTAAGCGTTCCCCGCCCGATGACCCGCCGGGTGGGTGGCGAGCCGCTGCGCGACCAGCCCCTGTTGGAGTGGTGCGCCCAGCTCCTCTCCGACGTGCTCGGCGCACCCGCCGGTGTCACCGGTGGACAGGGGGCATGAGAGAGTGACGGGCATGCGTGCTCGCCGTCTTGTCGCCGTCGCCAGCGTGGCGGTCGGCCTCGTCGCCCTCGCCGGTTGCCGTTCCGAGCCCGGTGTCGCCGCGTACGTCGGTGACCATCGGATCACCGAGGACGCGGTCACCGAGGTCATCGAGGACGTTCAGGCGAAGAACCCGACCCCGGCCGAGGGGGACGAGGTGCCGCCCGGCCAGGAGCCTCCGCTGCCCGGCCAGGAGCCCCAGCTGCCCGCGCGCAGCCAGGTGGTGAGCACCCTGGTGCTCAGCGAGGTCTGCGAGCGGGTCTCCGCCGACGAGGGCTACCGGCCGCAGAACCAGATCGACCCGGCGCAGGTGGCGCAGGGCATCGGCCTGAGCCCGGAGACGGGGTACGTGCGGCAGGTGGCCGAGCTGTACACCTGCCTGTCCGGCATCCCGATCGGCGCTCCGGTGGCCCCCACCGAGCAGGAGCTGACCGAGCTGGTCGAGGCGGGCAAGCGGGCCGGCGCGGTGCCGCCCGAGGTGACCGTCGAGGAGGCCGCCGCCCAGCTCGACGGCGACCAGCTGCGCCAGGCCCTGGCCAACCGCAACTCGCTGCGCGAGGCCGTCGATACCTACGACGTGACGGTCAACCCCCGGTACCGGCCGCTGGTGTTCCCGGTGCTGAGCTTCACCGGTCAGGCCATCGCGGTGGGCGTACCGCTGGGTGAGCCGGGCTCCGACGCGGTCACCGACATCTCCACCCCGCAGCCGCGCCCCGAGCCGCCCGTACCGTCCGCCGGCTGAGCATGCCCCGGATCGTCCTGCTGGTGACCTCGCCCCGGTTGCCGGCCGGGCTGCTGACGGCAGCCGCCTGGGACGTCGTACGCGCGGCTCCGGTGCTGGTCGCCGAGGAGAGCGAGCTGACCACGGCGCTGCGGTCGGCGGGCGCCGAGGTGCGGGTGCTCGACGGGCCGCCGGTGCCGGCGCTGCTCGACGCGGTGGCGGCACACGACACGGTGGTCTGGCTGGCCGGCCCGGCCGGCGACGAGTCGGTGGCCCGGGAGTTGGGGCTGCGGCTGGCCCGCGAGCCAGGGTTGGCGGAGCTGGAGCTGATGTACGGCTCGTGGGATCCTCCGGGCGCTCGCCTGCTGGACGCGGTGGCGGTGCTCGACCGGCTGCTCTCGCCCGGCGGGGATCCGTGGAAGCGGGCGCAGACCCACCGCAGCCTGGCCCGCTTCCTGCTGGAGGAGAGCTACGAGGCCTATGACGCGATGAGCGCCGGGGACACCGACGCGCTGCGCGAGGAACTGGGCGACGTGCTGCTCCAGGTGGTGCTGCACGCCCGGCTGGCCGAGGAGTTGCCCGAGGACGAACGCTGGACCATCGACGACGTGGCCGGTGGGCTGGTGGACAAGATGATCCGACGCAACCCACACGTCTTCGCCGGTGCCGAGGCGGGCACCCTGGAGGAGATCACCGCCAACTGGGAGCGGATCAAGCAGGCGGAGAAGGCCCGTGACTCGGTCCTCGACGGCATCGCGTTGAGCCAACCGGCGCTCGCCCTGGCGGCGAAGATCGTCGAGCGTGCCGCCCGGGCCGGCGTCACCGCGCCGCTGCCGTCACCGGAGACACAACCCGACCCCGAAACCACCCTCGGTGCCCACCTGCTCGCCCTGGTCGCCCAGGCCCGCACGTCCGACGTGGACCCCGAAGCCGCCCTCCGCCGCACCGCCCTCTCCCACGCCCAAACCATCCGCACCACCGAACCCCCACCCCCACCCCCACCCCTACCCACCACCCCCACCCAGCCGCGTTGATCATGAGGTTAGCGGAGCGAAATGTCGGATTCCGTGCCGCTAACCTCATGATCAACGCGGCAAAGGTGGGGGTGGGGCGCTGGCGGGCGGGTTTGGGTGGGGGTGGTTAGGGTCGGGGGGTGGAGCGGTTTCGGGTGGTGGGGGAGCGGGTTGTCGAGGCGTTGCTGGGGGGTCGGCCGGGGCTCGCCGCGTTGGCGGGGGACCATCGGGTTGACGACCGGCTGCCGGATTTCTCGGCCGACGCGGTCGCGGGGGACCGGGCGATGCTTGTCGACGCGGCGAGCGCGCTCGTCGAGATCGACCCCGATGACCTCGACGCCGAGGAACGGGTCGACCACGCCCTGCTCTCCGCCCTCGTCGACCGGGAACTGTTCGAGCTGACCGAGATCCGGGGACACGAGTGGGACCCGCTCGTCCACAACCCCGGTCCACTGCTGCACGCCCTGCTGTCGCGCCCGTACGCGTCGGTGGAGGTGCGGCTGACCGCCCTCGCCGGCCGGCTCGCCGCGATCCCGGACGCGCTGGCCACCGCGCGCGCGACGTTGCGTGACATGCCCCGGATCCACGCCGAGACGGCGGTCGGCCAGTTCACCGGGGTGGCGGCGCTGATCCGCGACGAGGTACCCGCGTTGCTCGCGCAGGCCCCCGCCGGCTTCGACCGGATCGAGCCGGCGGCCACCTCGGCGCTGGCCGCGCTCGACGAGTTCGTCGCCTGGCTGCGTGTCGGCCTGACCGCCGACGCCGGCCCGGGCCGCGATCCCCGCCTGGGTCGGCGGCGTTGGGAGGCGCGCCTGTGGCACACCCTCGACACCGAGCTGAGCGCCGCCGAGATTCAGCGGCGGGCCTGGGCGAACCTCGACCGGGTCACCGACGAGGTCCGCGCGGCGGCGGTCGAACTGGTCGGTGGCCCGGCCGACGACGAGACCGTACGCCGGTCCCTCGACCTGCTCGCCGCCGAACATCCCGACGACCACACGATCGTCGACCTGGCCTCGATCACCCTGGACGAGGCGAGTGACGTCGTCCGGGCGCACGACCTGGTGAGCGTGCCGGACGACCCGTGCGTCATCCAGGTGATGCCGCAGTTCGCCCGGGGTGTGGCGGTGGCCTACTGCGACGCGCCCGGTGGTCTGGAGACCGCTGCGGTGCCGACGTTCTACTGCATCGCGCC
The DNA here is from genome assembly GCF_027497295.1 of Verrucosispora sp. WMMC514. Taxonomy (NCBI): domain Bacteria; kingdom Bacillati; phylum Actinomycetota; class Actinomycetes; order Micromonosporales; family Micromonosporaceae; genus Micromonospora; species Verrucosispora sp. WMMC514. The sequence goes on from NZ_CP114906.1 coordinate 3,548,219, forward strand.
GACACCGGTGGACTGGCCCGCGCGCCGGGTCGAGTCGTTCTACCGCGAGTACAACGACCACATGATCCGTAACCTCACGGTGCACGAGGCGATGCCGGGCCATTTCCTCCAACTCGCCCACGCCCGGCGGTACGTCGGCTCCACCCGGGTACGGGCGTTGATCCGCTCCGGCCCCTTCGTCGAGGGGTGGGCGGTCTACGCCGAGGAGCTGATGGTCGACCGCGGCTTCGGTGGCCTGCCGGTGCGGTTGCAGCAGCTGAAGATGCAGCTGCGGATGACCCTCAACGCGCTGCTCGATCAGCTGACGCACGCCGAGGATCTGCCCGAGGCGGAGGCGATGGCGCTGTTGACCGGACGCGGCTTCCAGGAGGAGGGCGAGGCGGCCGGCAAGTGGCGTCGCGCGCTGCTGACCTCGGCGCAGCTGTCGACGTACTTCGTCGGCTACAGCGAGATGGCCGAGATCGCCGCCGCTCGCCCGCACCACGTGCCGCTGCGGGACTGGCACGACGAGATGCTCGCGCACGGCAGCCCGCCACCGCGCCACCTGCGCACCCTGCTCGACCTGTAGGCCGTCCGGCCCGGCCGCGCGGGGGCCGGCTCAGGGGCCCTCGGTGCGCCGGTCCACCACGTCGGCACCCGCCGGCAGGTCGAAGGCGCCGCCGTCGACCTGGTCGCGGTAGCGGCTCAGCGCCAGCTCGACCGGTTGCCCGTCGACCTGGCCGGTGAAGCTGCCCAGCGCGCCCTCCCCGGTCACGCAGGCGGTGAAGCTCTCCCCGTTCTGACGCACGTCGACGCAGGTCGCGTGGTGGCCGACGACGGTGCTGCTGCGCTCGGTGATGACCGCGTCCGGATCCAACGCCGCGGCGGTCAGCCGGCCCATCACCATCGGAGGCGTGACCAGCCCCTGCAACTCGGCCTCGGCGAAGACCACCACCGAGGGCTTGCTGTTGGGGGCGGGCGGCTCCTCCACGGTGCACACGGCCCGATCGCCGTCGGTGTCGCACCGGGTGGTCGCCTCGTCGGTGACGGTCAGCTTTCCGCCGGGCCAGGTGTAGCTGGACCGGGCCGGGTCCTGCGACTGGACGAACGACGCGCTCCGCCCGCCCGGAAGCTGGTACTCGGCCGAATAGGTCAGCTCCAGCGCCCGGTCCATCCGCGCGGCGAGGTCGTTGACGATGTCGGATCGACCCATGGCCCGCCCAGCGTCGTCCAGTGCCTGGCAGCCGGTGACGGTGAGCAACGCGATGACCGACACCGCGAGCGTACGGAGAGTGGTCGAAGCGGCGGGCATGACGACCAGCCTTGTCGATCGGGTCCCGCTCGTGCAAACCGGTTGCCGGTTGAGGCACGAGAATCCGGGAATGTCCGACCCGTCGGTTACCGCAGCGTGGTCGTCGACCCGCCCGGTCGCCGTGCCGGGGAGCGGGGACCGATACGCTGCGTTCAACACCTGCCGCTGCCGCACCGTCGCGGCCCATACCGGACGAGACCACACGAACGAGGAGCGACTCAGTGGCAACCATCGAGGTAATCGAGGCTCGGGAGATCCTGGACTCGCGGGGCAACCCGACGGTCGAGGTCGAGGTCGGGCTCGACGACGGCACGATCTCCCGGGCGGCGGTGCCCTCCGGCGCCTCGACCGGCGCCTTCGAGGCGATCGAGCTGCGCGACGGTGACAAGGACCGCTACCTGGGCAAGGGAGTGGAGAAGGCGGTCGCCAACATCGAGGACCGGATCGTCGACCAGCTGATCGGCTACGAAGCCAGCGAGCAGCGGGCGATCGACCAGAAGATGCTCGACATCGACGGCACCGACAACAAGGCCGAGCTGGGCGCCAACGCGATCCTCGGGGTCTCCCTGGCGGTGGCAAAGGCCGCGGCCGGCAGCGCCGACCTGAGCCTCTTCCGCTACCTGGGTGGGCCGAACGCACACCTGCTGCCGGTGCCGATGATGAACATCCTCAACGGCGGGGCCCACGCCGACAGCAACGTCGACATCCAGGAGTTCATGATCGCGCCGATCGGCGCGCCCAGCTTCCGGGAAGCGCTGCGCTCCGGTGCCGAGGTGTACCACGCGCTCAAGTCGGTGCTGAAGAAGAAGGACCTCTCCACCGGGCTCGGCGACGAGGGCGGCTTCGCGCCGAACCTGCCGACCAACGCCGCCGCGCTGGACCTGATCGCCGAGGCGGTGGAGAAAGCTGGCTACCGGCTCGGCACCGACATCGTCTTCGCCCTCGACGTCGCCGCCACCGAGTTCTTCGCCGACGGCAGCTACACCTTCGAGGGCGCGACCAAGAGCGCCGCGGAGATGAGCGAGTACTACACCAAGCTGGCCGACGCGTACCCGATCGTCTCCATCGAGGACCCGCTGGCCGAGGACGACTGGACCGGCTGGCAGACCCTGACCGCCGCGATCGGTGACCGGATCCAGATCGTCGGCGACGACCTGTTCGTCACCAACCCGCAGCGCATCGCCCGGGGCATCGCCGAGCAGGCGGCCAACGCGGTGCTGGTCAAGGTCAACCAGATCGGCTCGCTCACCGAGACGCTGGACGCGGTGGACCTGGCCCACCGGGCCGGCTTCAAGTGCATGATGAGCCACCGCTCCGGCGAGACCGAGGACACCACCATCGCCGACCTGGCGGTGGCGACCGGCTGCGGCCAGATCAAGACCGGTGCGCCGGCCCGATCGGACCGGGTCGCGAAGTACAACCAGCTCCTGCGGATCGAGGAGGAACTGGCCGACGCGGCGCGGTACGCCGGTGCCGGAGCTTTCCCGCGTTACCGTTCCGCCTGACCGATGCCGTACCTCGGGGGAGGGGTGTGATGCAGCAGCGCCGCACGCCGGGTGGTCAGCGTCCGGTCCGCCGGCCGGCCCGCGCCGGCACGGCCCGCGACGGTGGCGTCCGCGCCGAGTCGCGGTCCGCCGCCGGCCGGGCGCCGGCGGCCACCCGCGGTGCCGAGGGCGTACGCTCCGCCAAGCGCCCCGCCGCCGCCCGGCGGGCCGCCGCCGGTGGTGCGGTGACGCGGTTGTCCGCACCCCGATCCCGAGGTCTCACCGGCCGCGCCACCGTGCTGTTCGCGGTGCTGATCGCGCTCGCCCTCGCCTACACCTACCCGGTCCGGGTCTACCTCGACCAGCAGGCCGACATCGAGCGGATGGAGGCTGCGCAGGCGGCCCAGCGGGAGCTGATCGCCGAGCTGACCACCCAGGCGGAGAAGTGGCAGGACAAGGCGTACATCGAGACCCAGGCCCGGGAGCGGTTCTTCATGCGGCGGCCCGGTGAGAAGATGCTGATCCTGCTCGACGATCCGGCCGGCGCGGCCCGCGAGGCGGGCACCGCCGAGGGCCCGGTCACCCCGGTCACCCCCGACCCCTGGTACGACACGCTCTGGTCCAGCGTGCGCGCCGCCGACGCCCACCAGACCGAAGACTGAGCACCCGACGAGAGCTGGCATCGTGACTGTCGTACCACCGCAGGAGCCGGCGGCGGCCTCCGTACCCCCGCCGAAGCGGGAACCGGCCACGGAGGCCGACCTGGCCGCGGTGGGCGCGCAGCTCGGACGCCCACCCCGGGGCACCCGGGCGGTGGCCCACCGCTGCCCGTGTGGCCTGCCCGACGTGGTGGAGACGACACCCCGGCTGGCCGACGGCACCCCCTTTCCGACGCTGTTCTACCTGACCTGTCCCCGGGCGACCGCGGCGTGCAGCCGGCTGGAGTCGGCCGGCCTGATGAAGGAGATGGCGCAGCGGCTGGCCGACGACCCGGAGTTGGCGGCCCGGTACCGCGCGGCCCACGAGGACTACCTGACCCGCCGGGACGCCATCGCCGGGGTGCCCGAGATCGCCGGCATCTCGGCTGGTGGGATGCCCGGCCGGGTCAAGTGCCTGCACGTCCAGCTCGGTCACGCGCTCGCCGCCGGGCCGGGTGTCAACCCGTTCGGTGACGAGACGCTCGACCTGGTCGAGCCGTGGTGGACGACCGGACCCTGCGTCGACGTGCCGGAGCCCGGGTGAGCGACGACGATGTCGTGATCCGGCGGGCCCGGACCGCCGACGTACGGGCGATCCGGCGGTTGGTGGACACCTACACCGACGACCGCCGCCTGCTCAGCAAGGCCACCGTCACCCTGTACGAGGACGTGCAGGAGTTCCGGGTCGCCAGCCGGGTCGCCGACGGCACGGTGGTGGGCTGCGGCGCGCTGCACGTGATGTGGGAGGACCTGGCGGAGATCCGCACGGTGGCGGTCGATCCCTGCTGCCGGGGGCAGCGGATCGGGCACCGGATCGTCGCGGAGCTGATCGGCGCGGCACGGGAACTGGGCGTGGCCCGCATCTTCGTGCTGACCTTCGAGACCCGGTTCTTCGGTTCGTTCGGCTTCACCGAGATCGACGGTGCCCCGGTGCCGCACCTCGTCTACGAGCAACTGCTGCGCTCGTACGACGAGGGTGTCGCCGAGTTCCTCGACCTGGAACGGGTCAAGCCGAACACCCTGGGCAACACCCGCATGCTGCTACGCCTCTGACCGCCCCGCCGCCCGCTCCGCGCCGTCACCCGGGTTGCGCTGTCACTCGCTGTGTCCGACTCCCCTCTGGTCCACTTGCCACCTTGGCCCCTTTGCTCTGCTTACCCATACGCACAGGTTTACTTTCGGTGATGGTCGGCTGGGTATGGATCGATCTGGTCTTTCAAGGAACCCCTGTTCATGAGGGGTTTGCGTATAGGTAAGCAGAGCAAAGGGGGCGATGGGTAGGACGGTGGCTGCGGCTGTTCGACTTCGGAGAGTCACCACCGGTGTGGATACTGTCCGTGAATTCGATGGCCGTAGGGGTGGGTCGGCGGTGGCGGTAGGGTTCTCGGCGTGACGACGCGCGTGGCGGCCATCGACTGTGGCACCAACTCGATCCGGTTGCTGGTGGCCGACCTGCCCGATCCCTCGGCCGGGCCGGAGGCGCCGCTGGTCGACCGGAGCCGGCGGATGGAGATCGTCCGGCTCGGCCAGGGGGTGGACGCCACCGGTCGGCTCGCTCCGGAGGCGATCGAGCGGACCCGGATCGCGCTCGCCGACTACGCCGCCGAGATCGACAAGCTGGGTGCCGAGCGGGTGCGGATGTGTGCCACGTCGGCCAGCCGGGACGCGGAGAACGCGGCCGACTTCCGAGCGATGGTCGAGCAGACGCTCGGCGTCGTGCCGGAGGTGGTCAGCGGGGACGAGGAGGCGCGGCTGTCGTTTACCGGAGCGGTGCGCGGCCTGCCCGCCGACGCGCCGTCGCCGTACCTGGTGCTGGACATCGGCGGCGGCTCGACCGAGTTCGTCGTCGGCACCCGGGACGGTGGTGTCGACGCCGCTGTCTCCATGGACATCGGCTGCGTCCGGATGACCGAACGGCACCTGCGCGCGGACCCGCCCGGCCTGGACGAGATCGCCGCCGCCCAGGCCGACATCGCGGTCGCGGTGGATCGGGCGCTGACGGCCGTGCCGGGACGGCAGGCGGCCACGCTGGTCGGGCTCGCCGGGTCGGTCACCACCGTGGTCGCGATCGCCGAGGGCCTCACCGGGTACGACCCGGCCCGCATCCACCACGCCCGGGTGTCGTACGACCGGGTGGCGGAGGTGACCGCCGACCTGCTGGCCATGACGCGCGAGCAGCGGCTGGCCATCCCGGTGATGCATCCCGGCCGCGCCGACGTGATCGGTGCCGGCGCCCTGGTGCTCCGCGTCGCCATGGAGCGGGCCGGCATGGCCGCCGTGGTCGCCTCCGAGCACGACATCCTCGACGGCATCGCCTGGAGTATGGCAAACGCCAACGGGAGGTATCGGCGCTGACGCGAACGGGAGGTGAATGCCACTGTTCCGGCATCTTCCCGGCGGTGGTCACCGCGTGGCAGGCTACCCGCACGTAGGACCACTGGGCGACCAGCCAACGATGACTGACCGCTAGGAGGACGGGCCGATGGGCGAGATGGTTACCTACCGTGGTGATGCCGGCACGGGTGAGGGATATCTCGCGATACCCGCCACCGGCGCGGCGAGCCCGGCAGTGATCGTGATCCAGGACTGGTGGGGCCTCGTGCCGCACATCAGGTCGGTGGTGGACCGCTTCGCCGAGGCGGGCTTCGTCGCCCTCGCACCCGATTTCCGGCACGGCGAGCCGGCCGGAAAGCCGAGTGAGCCCCGGCGGCTGCTCAACGGGCCGCAGATGGACGAGACGGCACAGGAGATCGCCGCCGCCGCCGACTACCTCGCCGGCCGCGTCGAGGTCACCGGCAAGGTGGGCTGCGCCGGCTTCTGCGCCGGGGCCAGCCTGGCGCTGTGGGCGGCGAACTTCTCCGAGCGGATCGTGGCCACCGCCGCCTTCTACCCCCGGTTGCCCTGGGAGGGCATGCGTACCGAGTGGACCGACTACGCGGGCAAGGACGCGCTGGTGCACTGCTCGGAGGCGGACGGCACCTCCGCGGACCCGGGTGTGCAGGCGGTACGCCGGGCCATCGAGAACTCCGGCGGCACCTGCCAGCTGCACGACTACCCGGGCACCTCGCACGCCTTCTTCAACGAGGACCGGCCGGAGAAGTTCGACCAGCGGGCCGCCACCAGTGCCTGGGCGCGCACCCTCGAACTCTTCCGGGCCAAGCTTGGCTGAGTCGCGTACCCCCTCCGAGGTCGTCACCCGCGCCGCGCGCGCGACGGACCTGGCTGATCTGGACGCGGGCGTCGCCGACTGTTTCGCCTGCCCCCGGTTGGTCGACTGGCGGGAGGAGGTCGCCCGCACCAGGCGGGCGGCCTTCCGCGATCAGGAGTACTGGGGGCGGCCGGTGCCCGGCTTCGGTGATCCGGCGGCCCGGATCGCCATCCTCGGGCTGGCCCCGGCCGCGCACGGCGGCAACCGCACCGGCCGGGTCTTCACCGGCGACCGGTCCGGTGACGTGCTCTTCGCCGCCCTGCACCGGGCCGGCCTGGCCAACCAGCCGACGAGTGTGGCCGTCGACGACGGTCTGACGCTATGTGACATGCGGATCTTCGCCGCCGTACGCTGCGCCCCACCGGACAACAAGCCCACCCCGGGCGAGCGGGACACCTGCGCGCCCTGGCTGCACCGGGAGGTCGAGCTGATCCGGCCGACGCTGCGGGTGGTGGTGGCGTTGGGCGCCTTCGCCTGGGCCGCGTGGTGGCCGGCGTTACGCGCCGGATACGGCGTTCCTCCGCCCAGCCCGCGACCGCCGTTCGGGCATGGGGCACACTGGTCCGGCACGACCGGACCGGAACTGCTCGGTTGCTACCACGTCAGCCAGCAGAACACCTTCACCGGTCGGTTGACACCAGAGATGCTGGACGACGTGTTCGCCCGGGCGAAACTGCTGGCGGGGGTGGACTGAGGTAATCGATGGACGTGCTTCGCAGGTGGTGGCCGGTGACGGCGGTGATTGCCCTGCTCGCCGCCGTGACCCTGGCCACCGCGCACTCGTCGATCGGCGCGAGCCGGATACCGCCCGCGGTCAAGGACGCCCCCTTCGTGCTGGAGTACCCCAGCGGGGAGCCGCGTCCGTCGATCCCGGCCGAACCCCGCGAGGCCGCCGAGCAGACCCGTACCCGGATCCCGTCCTGGCTCGGCACGGTGGCGGTGGCGGTGCTCGGGCTGGCGCTGCTCGCCGCTCTCAGCTATCTGCTGTGGACCGTGGCCCGGGGGGTGCAGCGGCGGGTCACCCGGGCACTGCCCAGGCAGCCGACCCGGCGCAGTGCCGAGGGCACCGCCGCGGAGGTGGTCGCCGCCGTCGACGCCGGCCTGGTGGACCTGGACGACCAGGCCACCGATCCACGGACCGCGGTTATCGCCTGCTGGGTGCGACTCGAAGAGGCCGCCGCCGTCGCCGGGGTGCCCCGACTGACCGGTGACACCCCCACCGACCTGGTCACCCGGCTGCTCGCCGGTGATCCGTCCACCGGCGTGCCGGCGATCGTGAGCGCCGACGTGCTGGCCGGCTTCGCGAACGTCTACCGCGAGGCCCGGTACGCCACCCGCCCGGTGGACGAACGGACCCGGGACCAGGCCCGGGTGGCCCTGCGCCGGCTGCGTGGCGAACTGACCGCACTGGCCGGAGGTGAGCCGGTGTGAGCAGCACGAGTATCGACGACCTGCTCAGCTTCTCCGAGGACCGGCCGGTCCAGTCCGAGCGACGCCGGGGCGGGCGGCTGCGTACCGTCGCCGGCGTGCTCGGTGTCACCGTGGCGGTGACCGTGGTCGCCGTCGCCGGACTGCGCGCGGTCGGGCTGCGGGTCTCGTTGCTGGTGCTGGTCACCGCCGTGGTCGCGCTGCTGGTGGTACGCCGGATCGTCGCCACCCTCGCGCCACCGGCGAAGTCCGGCCAGGGTTCGTCGTCGCGGGGCGGCGAGGAACCCGGCACCTACAACTGGGACGCGCGGGACGCGCTGCGGGTGGCGGTCAACGGTTGGGCGACACCTCTGGAGTGGTCCAAGACGAGCCCCGAACGGTTCACCACGATGATCCTGCCCCGGTTGGCCGAGCTGGCGGACGAGCGGATGCGCCTGAAGTACGGCGTCACCCGCGAGTCCGACCCGACCCGGGCCCGCGCCCTGCTGGGCGACCGCCTGTCGACGTTCCTGGAGACCCCACCCCGCCGCACCCCTTCGCCGCGCGACCTCGCGGCGATCGTCGCCGAACTGGAGAAGATCTGATGAACGACGTCGGCCGGACGATGCCCCCCACCGAGGTCGGTCGCCTCGCCCGGGCCGTGCTGGACGCGGTGGGCCAGGTCGTGGTCGGCAAACGGGACGCCCTGGAGCTGGTGCTGGCCGGCATCCTCGCCGGCGGCCACGTGCTGCTGGAGGACCTGCCGGGGTTGGGCAAGACGCTCACCGCGCGGTCCTTCGCCCAGGCACTGGGCCTGGACTTCCGGCGGCTGCAGTTCACCCCCGACCTGCTGCCCGCCGACGTCACCGGCTCCTTCCTCTACGACCAGCGCAGCGGTGACTTCACCTTCCGGGCCGGGCCGGTCTTCACCAACCTGCTGCTCGCCGACGAGATCAACCGGACCCCGCCGAAGACCCAGTCGGCCCTGCTGGAGGCGATGCAGGAGAAGCAGGTCTCGGTGGAGGGCGTGACGTACCGGCTCGACGAGCCGTTCCACGTGCTGGCCACCGCCAATCCCATCGAGTACGAGGGCACCTATCCGTTGCCGGAGGCGCAGCTGGACCGGTTCCTGCTGCGGGTGTCGTTCGGTTACCCGGCGCAGGACGAGGAGTGGGAGGTGCTGCGTCGGCGGATGGCGCGCCGCCGGGAGGAGGCCGACATCAAGCCGGTGGTCGACGCCGGCACCCTGCGCGCCATGCAGGCGGCGTTGGAGGACGTCGTGGTCGAGGACTCGGTGGGCCGGTACATCGTGGCGCTGACCGCGGCCACCCGCGAGCATCCGTCGGTGCTGGTCGGCGCGTCGCCGCGCGGATCGCTGGCCCTGCTGCTGCTGTCCCGGGTACGGGCGGTGCTCTCGGGGCGGGACTACGTGGTGCCCGAGGACGTCAAGGACGTCGCGGCCCCGGCGCTGGCACACCGGATCACGTTGCGGCCGGAGATGTGGCTGCGCCGCGTCGATCCCTCCTTCGTGGTCGGTGAGGTTCTCGACGGCACCCCGGCGCCGGCCAGCGGCGCGCTGCCCAGCTACGCCGCCGGTCGGCCGGGAGACTGACCGGCGTGAGCGAGCGGAGCGAACAGTCGGCACCGACCAACTGGATGCCCACCTGGGCGTTCGGCCGGGCGGTGCTGCTCACCGGCCTGCTCCTGATCGCCGCGGTGGTGCTGGGACGGGTGGATCTGATCGTGCTGGCCGTCCCGTTCGCCCTCGGCACCGCGTACGCGTTGCGGCGCCGACCCGTCGACCTGCCCCGGGTGTGGCTCAGCGCCGACGAGGACCCCCTGGTGGAAGGCGGTGCCATGACCGGGACGGTCACCGTCGGCAACCCGGGTACGGTCTCCTACGACGTGGCGGTGCTGCGTACCCGCGTCTCACCGTGGCTGCGGGTCGAGCGGGCGGGTCTCGCCGGCAGCGCGGTCGTCGGCACCGGTCGGCCCGCCGGTGCCGGTCGGCCGACCGTCGCGGACCGTCCATTCGTCACGTCGGTAGCCCCGGACACCGCCGTCGACCTGGAACTGGCCGGTACCGCGCTGCGGTGGGGTCGGCATCCGCTGGGCCCGGCGGGCGCCCGGGTCGCCGCCGCGCAGGGCCTGCTGGTCTCGCGCGCGGTGCTCGTCGAACCGGTCAGGTCCAAGGTGTACCCGAAGACCGAGCCGTTCGAAGCGGTCGAGGTGATGCCCCGGGCCGCCGGCCTGGTCGGGGCGCATCACTCGCGTCGTCCCGGCGAGGGGGGCGAACTCGCCGGGGTGCGGGTCTTCGCCCCCGGTGACCGGCTGCGCCGCATCGACTGGCGGGTGTCGCTGCGGGCCCGGCAACTGCACGTGGCGGCCACCCTGTCCGACCGGGACGCCGAGGTGGTCGTACTGCTCGACGTGCTGGCCGAGGCGGGTCGCTCCGGCGGGGTCACCGGCACCGCGTCGGTGCTGGACACCACGGTCCGGGCGGCCGCCGCGATCGCCGAGCACTACCTGCACCGGGGTGACCGGGTGGCACTGCTGGAGTACGGCCCGAGTGCCCGGCGGCTGCGTCCGGCCACCGGACGACGGCAGTACCTGACCGTGCTGGAGTGGCTGTTGGACGTCAAGGCCCAGTCCTCCCCGCACGAGCCGTACGACCATGTGTTCGGTCCCCAACTGCTCTCCGCGGACGCGCTGGTGGTGGTGCTCACCCCGTTGCTGGAGGAGCGGTCGGCGCAGATGCTCGCCCGGTTGGCCCGTTCGGGACGGTTCGTGGTGGCCGTCGACACGCTTCCGGCGGACCTGTCACCGCCCCAGGACCGGGGCTGGGTCGAGGTGGCGTACCGGCTGTGGCGACTGGACCGGGACACGATGATCGCGCAGTTGCGTGAGCACGGGGTGCCGGTGGTGCCGTGGGCCGGCACCGGCAGTCTCGACCAGGTGCTGCGTGACGTGGCGAGGCTGGCCACCGCCCCTCGGGTGGGTGGCCGGTGAGCGCGAGGAACGCAGCGCAGCGGAGTCCCGCAGTCGCGAGCGAGAGGTCAGCCCGGTGATGGGGTCGGTCATCGGGCGGGTCCGGGCGGTGCGGACGGCCGCGGCGCGGATCTCCCTCACTCCCGTACTGGTCCGGGTGGGGATCTTCCTCAGCACGCTCGTGGGGTTGCTGCTCGCGTACCCCGCCGAGGTCGTGGTCGGGCGGGCACTGGGCCCGTTGGTGGCGGTCGCGGTGCTGCCGGCGGTGGCGCCGCGCCGGCTCTGGCCGACCTTCGCCGCGTTGGTCACGGTCGGCGGGTGGCTGCTCGCCACCGACGGGTACGACCGGCCGATCGCGTTGTGGCGACTGATGGCGGTGGCCGTGGCGCTCTACCTGACCCACACGCTCTGCGCGCTGGTGGCGGTGCTGCCGTATGACGCCGTGGTGGATCCGGACGTGATAGTGCGTTGGCTCACCCGGGCCGCGGGAGTGTTGCTCGCCACGTCGGTGCTCGGCGTGCTGCTGCTCGAACTCGCCGGTGTCCGGGCCGCCGAAGGCGGCTGGCAGGCGGTGACGGTGGCCGGTCTGCTGCTTGCCGTCGGGGTGACGGCGTTGCTGGCCGGGCTGCTGCGACGCAGGTGAACCAGGGGCCGTCGGGGCTCGGGTGACCGGGGGTGTTGCTGCGTCGGCGGTGGCGACGGTGGCCGCCGTTACCGGCGTCACAGCCGCCTTGTGCTCGGTCACAGAACGGGGCCGCACCCGGGATTACCGCTGTCGGTGGGGGAAAGATGGTAGGCGTGAATCCGAAGCGGATCCTTGTGGTGGGCGCCGGGCACGTCGGTCTCTACGCGGCGCTGCGCCTGTCGAAGAAGCTGAGTTCCCGGGAGGCTGAGGTCGTCGTCGTCGACCCCCAGCCGCACATGACGTACCAGCCGTTCCTGCCCGAGGCTTCGGCGGGGAACATCTCCCCACGGCACTCCGTGGTGCCGCTGCGTCGGGAGTTGCGCCGGTGCAAGGTGGTGGCCGGCGCGGTCACCCGGATCGACCACGCGAGTAAGACCGCAACGGTGCAGCCGATCATCGGCCCGCCCCGCGAGATCACCTACGACCACGTGGTGGTCGCCCCCGGCTCGGTCTCCCGGACCCTGCCGATCCCCGGCCTGCACGAGCACGGCATCGGCTTCAAGACCATCGGTGAGGCCATCTTCCTGCGCAACCACGTGCTCGAACAGCTGGACGTGGCCGCCGCCACGACCGACCCCGAGGTACGCCGCCGGGCGCTGACCTTTGTCTTCGTCGGTGGCGGGTACGCCGGCATCGAGGCGTTGGCCGAGATGGAGGACATGGCCCGGCACGCGCTGAAGTACTACCCGGAGCTGAACACGTCGGACATGCGCTGGGTACTGGTCGAGGCCACCCAGCGGGTGCTGCCGGAGGTCGACCGGGACATGGGCGCCTACACGGTACAGCAGTTGCTGAAGCGGGACATGGACATCCGGCTCGACACCCGGCTGGAGTCCTGCGTCGACGGGGTGGTCAAGCTCTCCGACGGGGACAGCTTCAGCGCGGACACCATCGTCTGGACCGCCGGGGTGAAGCCGTCACCGATGCTGGACGCGACCGACTTCCCCCGCGAGGAGCGACGCCGGGTGACCTGCCTGCCGACGCTCCAGGTGGTCGACGGTGACCGGGTGGTCGAGGGCGCCTGGAGCGCCGGTGACTGTGCCGCCGTACCGGATCTGACCAAGCCGCCGGGCAACTACTGCTCGCCGAGCGCCCAGCACGCGGTACGCCAGGCCCAGCGGATGGCCGACAACATCGTGGCCGTGCTCCGGGGCCGCGAGCCGGTCCCCTACAAGCACAAGCACGCCGGCAGCGTGGCGAGCCTCGGCCTGCACAAGGGGGTCGCCCAGGTCTACGGGATCAAGATGACCGGCTGGCCGGCGTGGTTCATGCACCGGACGTACCACATGAGCCGGATCCCCTCCCTCAACCGGAAGGTCCGGGTGGTGGTCGACTGGACGCTGGCGTTCGTGCTCAAGCGTGAGGTGGTGGCCCTCGGCCAGTTGCACGACCCGCGCGAGGAGTTCGCCGAGGCGTCCCAGCCACCGGCAAAGGTGTGAGTCCCGCGTGGGGCGCCATCGGCGCCCCACGCGCTCAGACCCGCCAATACCAGGCGTCGCTGAGTCGGGTCGACGGGCCGTAGAGCGCCTCCAACGTCAGTCGCAGGCTGTCGGAGTGCGCGGTGTCGGCGGCCAGCACCACGCACGAGGCACCCCAGTGTTCGACGTCCGCCGCCGCACGGCGGCGCTGCTCGTCGCCGACGACCGGCCGGAGGCCGCTGCGGGCCACCTCGGCCAGCAGAGCGGAGGTGGGGCGCGGGGCGACGCCCATCGCGGCGCTGCCACCCCGGCCGTGCGGGCCGATGAAGAATCCCTGCGGCATGCTGAACGCGGCGTCGGCGGCGGTCGCCCACCGCATCGGCCAGGGTTGCTTGGGCGTGGCCAGTGGCACCGGTACCAGGACGCCGCCCGGCTCGACACACGTTCGCCAGTGGCCGGCGGTGATGAACTCGGGCACCGGCGGTCGGTGCGCGGTGGGCAGCGGTGCCGGGACCAGCGGTAGCACCGCCACGGCGACCGTGACCAGCGTCAGCCGGCGGGTGCGGCCCGTGCCGCGTAGTGCCCGGTCGACCGCCAGCACCAGCAGCGTCGCGACCAGCGGCGGTACGGCCAGGGCGAACCGCATCGGCAGCGCGCCGTCGACCACCGGCAGGCCGCCGAGCAGCGCGTACGGCCCGGGCAGACCGGTGCCTTCGCCGTCGAAGACCACCTCGGGACCGAGCGACAGCGCACCCATCACGAGAATGCCGGTGGCGCAGGCCAGCACCAGCGGACGGCGGCCCAGCCAGACAACGCAGCCGACGGTGACCACCAGCAGCGGCCAGCCCAGGAAGGTGTTGTACTCGGCCGGGCCGGTGCTCAGCCGGGCGGCACGCTCGTCCCCGACCAGGGACAGCGGCGAGATCGCCCACCAACTGCGCAGGTCGGCGGAGAAGTAGTGCGGGCTGAACATGCCCTCGGCGACGCCGAGCGGACCGGCGAACTGGAGCCACAGCGGCCGGGCGAGCACCAGCAGGGCCGCACCGGTGGCGAGGGCCATCGCACCGGTGAAGGCGGGCAGCGCCCGGCGGGCCAGGTCACGGTCCGCGACGATCATCGTCGTCGCCATCACCAGCAGGGTGAGCGCGGCGAGGAACAGCACCTCCTCGCCGATGAACACCTGGACGGAGACGACGGCGGCCAACCCGAGCGCGGAGGTGGTCAGCCGGCGTCGGTCGGGCCCGCCCGCCGCTCCAGCGGCGGGCTCGGCGGCCCGCAGCAGGCGTACGACCAGCCAGACGATGACCGGGAGCAGCCACTGCGCCGTCATGTGCAGGTGGCTGTTGCTCTGGGACACCATGCCCGGGGCGAGGCCGCACAGGGCACCGCCCAGCGTCGCGGCGGCCCGGCGGGCCCGCAGCGTACGGCTGAACAGGAGGTACCAGGCGGTCGCGGTGCCGGCGAGGTTGAGCGTCACCAGCAGGGCGAAGGTGACCGGAGCGCCGAACAGCAGGGTGACCGGGGCGAACAGCACACCCAGGGCGATGACCGACGTGTTGGCCATCAGGTTGACCCCGTAGGGCGCGTTGAGCCGGTCGGTGGACAGGCCGAAGTCGCCCAGCAGAGCCCGCGCGTCGACGGCCAGGAACCACTCGTAGAGCACCTGGTCCTCGGGGTTGAGCGCGAGCACCAGACCGGTCGGGTCGGCCCAAAGCCGGTGGGTGAGCGCGCCGGCCAGCGCCGCGAAGAACAGCCCGATCAGCAGGTCGATCCGATGCCGGGCGAACGTCCGGCCCCACCGGGTGAGCGGCAGCCGGCGTACCCGGGCAAGAGGGTGATCCGCCTGCGTGGCCACGTCGTCGGTGGGGGCGATGGGTGCGCGGCTGCTCACGGCCTCGACCCTAGTGGCGGTGCTCGACGGGGGACGCCGCAGTGGCGACGAACCCGCTACCGTGGCACTGCACCGTTCGCGCTGGCGCCCCGGTGTCACCCGCCCGGGTGGTGGAACGGCAGACACGGCCGCCTTAAAAGCGGCTGCCGCAAGGCGTGCGGGTTCGACCCCCGCCCCGGGCACCCGCCGTCCGCAGGCCCGATGCGAGCGACCCAACCGGGCACTCTCAGCGTTCGCTCAGCCTTCCGATCACCACTGGGCTGTGCGGGGCGTTTACTCTTGTAGCGCGCGTTGACGTGCCACGACCCCCTTAGGGAGGCCAGACAGTGAAGACTTCGAACCCGGTGCTCGCCCGGCTCGGTCAGGCGGCCGAGCGGGAGCGGGCCGCCGGGTACGCCCCGTCCGGGCCGTACGGACAGCCCGGCTACCCCCAGCAGGTTCCGCCGCAGGCCGGCTACCCGGGCGCGCCCGGCTTTCCGTCAGCCCCGCCGGCGGTCACCCCCATGTCGATCGACGACGTGGTGGTCAAGACGGTCACCCTCCTGGCCATCGTCGGCGTCGCCGCCGCGGCGGCGTGGGCGCTGGTGCCCGACGCGCTGCTCGGCGTCGCCTGGATCGGCGCGGCCATCGTCGGCCTGGTGCTCGGCCTGATCATCTCGTTCTCCCGGATGGCGAACCCGGCGCTCGTCGTCGCGTACGCCGTCGTCGAGGGTGTCCTCGTCGGCGCGGTGAGCAAGTTCTTCGAATCGCTGTACGACGGCATCGTGCTCCAGGCGGTGACCGCGACCTTCGGCGTCTTCTTCGTGATGGCCATGCTCTACAAGGCGCGGGTCATCCGGGCGACGCCGAAGTTCGTCAAGGGCATGATCGCGGTGATGGCGGGCCTGTTCGCCGTCATGCTGATCAACCTGGTGCTGGCGCTCTTCGGCGTCAACACCGGTCTGCGGGACGGCAGCCCGCTGGCCATCGGGTTCAGCATCGTCTGCATCGTGGTCGCCTCGCTGAGCTTCGTGCTCAGCTTCAAGGAGGTCGAGGACGGCGTCCGGATGGGCCTGCCGCAGCGCTACTCGTGGGTTGCCGCGTTCGGCATCCTGGTCAGCCTGATCTGGCTCTACATCGAGATGCTGCGTCTGCTGAGCTACTTCCAGGGCGACGACTGACCTCGCCGCCCGACGACCGACCGGCGCCCGCCCCACCCCGGGGCGGGCGCCGTCGTCTCCCCGCCCCCGCTCCCCGCTGCGCCGATCATGCAGTCGTGGCACCGAACAGGTCGGGCTTAAGCGGAGGAATCAACTACCACAACCCCATGATCGGCGGTCGGTTGGGGGTCGTGCGTAGAGTGCGGGGGGTGGCGGGTGTTGGTGGGAGTGAGTCAGGGGCGGAGGTTGTGCGGGGGGTGGAGCTGTTGGTGCGGCAGGTCAGCCACTGGCAGCAGCCACGGTGGTCGGCCGCGGCGTCGGTCGGCAACGTGTCCCGGGCGGATCTGGTGCACCGGCTGGTACAGGAGATCGCCAACCTCGCCGCGGACGCGGAAGGGCAGCCACGCCGGGACGTGCCCCGACTCGACAACGACCTCGCCCTGCCCGACCAGCTCCGGGTGGTCGCCGCCGACCTGCTCACGGCGTACCCGGGCGAGGAGGCCCTGGCCCGGGCCGCGACCGAGGTGACCGCGACCCGCACCGCGCTCTAGACCGGGCGTCCCGAGCCGCCCGTGCCGCACTGTCGCGACCGCCGTCGCTGACGTCGGCCGTCGTCGCGATGTCAGCTCAGGCGCTCGACGACCATCGCCATGCCCTGCCCGCCGCCGACGCACATGGTCTCCAGGCCGATGGTCTTGTCGTGCCACTGCAGGGCGTTGAGCAGCGTGCCGGTGATCCGGGCACCGGTCATTCCGAACGGGTGACCGACGGCGATCGCCCCGCCCATCACGTTCAGCTTCTCCTCCGGGATGCCGAGCTGGCGGTACGACGGGATCACCTGGGCGGCGAACGCCTCGTTGATCTCGACCAGGTCGACGTCGTCGATGGTCATCCCGGCGCGTTCGAGTGCCTGTCGGCTCGCCTCCACCGGGCCGAGGCCCATGATCTCCGGCGACAACGCGGTGACACCCGTGGAGACGATCCGCGCCAGCGGGGTCACGCCCAGTTCCTCGGCCCGCTGGGCGCTCATCACGACCACGGCGGCGGCCCCGTCATTGAGCGGGCAGCAGTTGCCGGCGGTGATCCGGCCGTCCGGACGGAAGACCGGCTTCAGCTCGGCGACCGCCTCCAGGGTGACCCCGGCGCGGGGGCCGTCGTCGGTGCTGACCACCGTGCCGTCGGGCGTGGTGACCGGGGTGATCTCCCGGGCCCAGAACCCGTCGGCGATCGCCTTCTCGGCCAGGTTCTGGCTGCGTACGCCGAAGGCGTCCATCTCCGCGCGGGTCACGTCGTGGACCTGGGCGAGGTTCTCGGCGGTCTGCCCCATGGCCAGGTACACGTCGGGCAGGGCGTCCTTCTCGCGCGGGTCGGTCCAGACCGGCGCGCTGGCCTCGGCCCGGGCCTTGGACCGCTCACGTGCCGCCGCGAAGCGGGGGTTCTCCCAGCCGCCGAGCAGGGCCTGGGCCTCGGGCGGCAGGCCGTCGGAGCTGCCGCGCGCGTACCGGGAGACCATCTCGACCCCGGCGGAGACGAAGACGTCGCCCTCACCGGCCCGGATCGCGTGCATGGCCATCCGCGTCGTCTGCAACGAGGAGGCGCAGTAGCGGGTCAGGGTCGCGCCGGGCAGACCGTCGAGACCCATCAGCACGGCCACCACGCGAGCCATGTTGAAGCCCTGTTCCCCACCGGGCAGGCCGCACCCGAGGTAGAGGTCGTCTATCTGTCGCGGGTCGAGCTGCGGCACCTTGTCCAGGGCCGCCTGCACGATGGTGGCGGCCAGATCGTCCGGGCGGAGATCCCGTAGGGACCCCTTGTGGGCCCGGCCGATGGGGGAGCGGGCGGTGGCGACGATGACGGCGTCGCGGGACGACTCAATCGGCATACGGTCACGTTAACTCGCCGGTAACTTGCGGCGGAAGTTTTCCGGGTGCCGGGAAATGTCACCCCGCGCACCCGGACGAGCGGGCGGCTCAGTGGCGTGGGGTGACGGCCGCTGCGGCGACCACCGCGGGCAGCAGGGCGTGCGCCCAGACCCGGTAGCCGTCGGCGGAGGGGTGGTAGCCGTCGTGGCAGAAGGTGCCGGCGTCGGCCCGGAACACCGGACCCGTCTCGGTGGCCAGATCGACGACCGTCCCCCCGGCGTCGAGCACCGCACCGGTCTGTGCCCGGGCGACGCGGCGCCCCAGCCAGCCGACGACCTGCCGCAGGGGCGACGCGATCGCGCGTACCGCGCCGAGATCCGGGCAGGTGCCGACCACGACCTCCACTCCGGCGTGCCGCAGCCGGTGCACCGCCGCGCCGAGGTAGGCGGCGGCCTCGGCCGGCCGGCGCATGCCGGTGACGTCGTTGGCGCCGACCAGGATGACCGCCACGTCCGGCCGTTCACCGAGCAGTGCCCGGGCCACCTGGGTGGCGAGGTCGGTGGAGCGGGACCTGGAGACACCGACGCTGGACAGGTGAACCTGCCGCCCGCCCGGCCCCTCGGCGAGCAGCTCCGCCAACTGCCCGCCGATGGTGTCGCCGAGCCGGTCCACGCCGACGCCGAGGGCGGCGGAGTCGCCCAGCAGCACCAGACGTAGCGGTGGGGCGCCGGACCGACCGACGGTGGCCCGCAGTGCCAGGCCGAGTTCCGGCTGGGCGTAGCGTCGGTTGCGTGCCACCACGGCCTCGCCGGCGAGCACCGCGGCTCCGCCGAGCGCCCCAGCGAGCAGGGAGAACGCGGCGGTGCGGGCGACGCGGGCGGCGACCCGGTCGCCGGGAGGAAGACCGGTCATGATGCCCGCCTCGGGCCGGCGCCGGAGCCGAACCGGCCCCTGATCCGCTCGGTCATGAGAATCCTTCCACTGCGGGTGAGTCGACGGTGGGGGCGCCCTGCGGCGTCGGACCGACACCGAAGAATGCCCGCCGGCGCAGCTGCGCCCAACGGCCGGCCGGGCCGCTCTCGCTGCCGCGGACCTGCGTACCGCTGACCTCCGTCCCCGGATGCCGAGCCGCCTCCTGCGCGGCCTTCGGCAACGACCGTACGCCTTCGAGACGCGTTGGCGTAGGCCTGCGTTCGCCGCCGTGCCCCAGCGCGGAGAGCACCGTCGGCAACAGGGCGGCGGCAGCCGCCGCGTACCCCTCGGCGGAGGGGTGGAACCGGTCCCAGGCGAACATCCGCCCGGGCTCGGCGGTGAACCGGGGACCGAGCAGGTCGCCGAGCGAGACCGTCCAGCCACCGGCCGAGACCACCGCGACCGTCTGCGCCGCGGCGAGTTGCCGGCTCCACCGGCGGGCCAACCAGCGCAGCGGCGGCTGGATGGGTCGGATCGCGCCCAGGTCGGGGCAGGTCCCGACGACCACCTCGGCGCCGCCCGCGCGCAGCGCCCGGACCCCTTCGACGAGGTAGCGCACGGCCAGGGCCGGCGGCGTGCGGTTGGTGACGTCGTTGCCGCCGATCAGGATGACCGCGACGTCGGGGTCGCACTCCAGGGCCGCCTCGACCTGGAATTTCAAGCCGGCCGAGATGGCGCCCACCACCGCGAACCGGTGCAACCGGACGGGCCGCCGGAGTCGCCGGGACAGGCCGGTGGCCAACAACGCGCCCGGCGTCTCACGGCGTCGGTGCACCCCGTAACCGGCGGCCGACGAGTCACCGAGAACGACCATGGTGATCGGTGGCCCGGGAAATTTCGGGCCGTAGATGCCGTCGCAGCGTGGCGGCGGCGCCTCGGCCATCGGGATGGTGCGTCGGGCCTGCCGGGCCTGACCGAGGAGCACACCTGTGGTCGCCGCCGCGGCGGCCACCGTGGCGCCCGTGCCGATGGCCGCGAGCCGGGCCACCCGCAGGGTGCGCCGCCAGCGCGGACGATCCGGTACGACGGAACCAGCGACCCCCATACCGTGACATTAGCGCGCCCGTCTGACGCCCTGCTGTCATCGTTGCGGCGCTACGGTGCCTGGAAATCGACCGTCCTGGGTACTTGGATGGACGGTGTTGCGGCGGGGCGTCACGCTGCACGTGGAGAGGAGCACGACGATGGCGAAGACGTTGAAGCGAGGTGCCGCGTTCGTGGCGCTGGCGCGGGCGATGACCGCCGGTGCCCGGGGCGGGCCTTCGCTCGGCGCCCGGATCGGGGCGCTGCCCAGGATGATCGCGGCCACCGCCCGTGGCCAGTACGACGGCGGGTTGCGGCTGGCCATGATGACCGCCGCCACGGCGTACATCGTCTCGCCGATCGACGCGGTCCCGGAAATGTTCCTCACCGTGTTCGGGCTCATCGACGACGCGGTGATGGTCACCTGGCTGGCCGGTTCGGTGCTCGCCGAGACCGAGCGGTTCCTGGAGTGGGAGGCACGTCGCAGCACCGTGGTCCCGGGCCACGTGGTGCGCTGACCGACGTACCCTGGGCGGGAATTCCACCTGGTTCACCCGCCCGGCCTGGCGTGCCGGTGCCGGAGCGAAAGGGCACAACGAGGTGCAGTACTACGACAACGTCGTCGAAATGATCGGCAACACGCCGCTGGTGCGGCTACGCAACGTCGCCGAGGGCATCCGGGCGACGGTGCTGGCGAAGGTGGAGTACCTCAACCCCGGCGGGTCGGTGAAGGACCGGATCGCGCTGCGCATGGTGGAGGACGCCGAGGCGGCGGGGATTCTCCGTCCGGGCGGCACCATCGTCGAGCCGACCAGCGGCAACACCGGCGTCGGGCTGGCCCTGGTGGCCCAGCTCCGGGGGTACCGCTGCGTGTTCGTCTGCCCGGACAAGGTCAGCCAGGACAAGCAGGACGTGCTGCGGGCGTACGGTGCCGAGGTGGTGGTCTGCCCGACGGCCGTCGCGCCGGAGGACCCCCGCTCGTACTACAACGTCTCCGACCGGCTGGCCCGGGAGATCCCCGGCGCGTGGAAGCCAAACCAGTACGCCAACCCGGCGAACCCGCGCTCGCACTACGAGACGACCGGCCCGGAGCTGTGGAAGCAGACCGAGGGACGGATCACCCACTTCGTGGCCGGGGTGGGCACCGGGGGCACCATCTCCGGTATCGGGCGCTACCTGAAGGAGGCCTCCAACGGCGCCGTCAAGATCATCGGTGCCGACCCGGAGGGCTCGGTCTACTCCGGCGGCACCGGTCGGCCGTACCTGGTCGAGGGGGTTGGCGAGGACTTCTGGCCGGAGACGTACGACCGGAGCGTGGCCGACCAGATCATCGAGGTCTCGGACAAGCAGTCCTTCGAGATGACCCGGCGGCTGGCCCGCGAGGAGGGCCTGCTCGTCGGTGGCTCCTGCGGCATGGCGGCGGTCGCGGCGTTGGAGGTGGCGCGCACCGCCGGCCCGGACGACGTGGTCGTGGTGCTGCTGCCGGACGGCGGCCGGGGCTATCTCTCCAAGATCTTCAACGACGCCTGGATGGCGCGTTACGGCTTCCTCGACGCCTCCGGTTCGGAGCCCACCGTCTCCCAGGCCCTGGCCGGCAAGCCGGGTGGCCTGCCCGAACTGGTCCACGTGCACCCCACCGAGACGGTTCGCGACGCCATCGACTACATGCGCGAGTACGGCGTCTCGCAGTTGCCGGTGCTCAAGGCCGAGCCGCCGGTGGTGACCGGCGAGGTGGCCGGCTCGATCGCCGAGAAGGACCTGCTCGACGCGCTCTTCACCGGTCAGGCGCACCTGCACGACACCATCGAGCGGCACATGGGCCCGCCGCTGCCGATGATCGGCGGCGGCCAGCCGGTGAGCGAGGCGGTGAACCTGCTGGAGAAGTCCGACGCCGCGCTGGTCCTGATCGACGGCAAACCCAAGGGCGTCCTCACCCGCCAGGACCTCCTAGCCCACCTAGGCGCCCGCTGAACCCACCCCCCCACCCCCCCACCCAGTGTTGATCATGAGGTTAGCGGCAGTTGTCGATCTCCACGATGCCGCTAACCTCATGATCAACGGGGTGATTGGGGGGTTAGAGGGGGCGGGTGTAGCGGAGTTGGGGGGTGAGGGCTTGGCCGATCATCTCGTCGCGCCGTTGGCCGGTGGGGCGCCAGCCGCCGCGCTCGTAGAAGTGGCGGGCGGGGGTGTTGTCGCGTAGTACCCAGAGGACCGCGCGGCGCCAGCCGCGGGCCCGCATGTTGGTCAGGGCGTCGACCATCAGCGCCCGGCCGACGCCGCGACCGCGCTCGGTCGGCTCCAGGTGGATGGCGTTGAGCAGGCCGGTCGCCGGGTCGCCCGCGTCGTCGGGGCCGAAGTAGCTGAAGCCGGCCAGCACACCGTCCCGTTCGGCCACGGTCATCAGATGGTCCGCCCGCTCCCAGGTCCATCGGTGCACCCAGTACTCACCCATCGCCTCCGGTGTCGGGTCGGCGAGCGCCTCCGTCGGCAGGAACGAGGAGTACGCGGCGACCCGGGAACGTTGGTGCAGGGCGCCCACCGGCAGGAGATCGGCCGACTCCGCCGGACGCAGCGTGACGCTCACCCAGCCGAGAGTACCCGCCGGGGTGGCACCTGAACCGTGGCCAGATCCTCGGCGATGACCAGGTCTCCGTCGAAGTGCCGGCGGGCCTCGTCGGCGAAGCGGGCCGGATCGGCGTACCGCTGGGAGAAGTGGGTGAGCACGAGTCGGCGTACCCCCGACTCGGCCGCCACCCGCGCCGCCTGGCCGGCGGTGAGGTGCCCGACCTCGGCGGCGAGCGCGGCCTCCGACTCCAGGAACGTCGACTCGATGACCAGCAGGTCGGCGTGCTCGGCGAGGGCGTACACGCCGTCGCAGAGCCCGGTGTCCATCACGAAGGCGAACCGTTGCCCCGGTCGTGGCGTGCTCACCTCGTCCCGGGTGACGCGACGCCCGTCGAGGTCGAGGTGGCCGGTGCGGTGCAGCTCACCGACCGCCGGCCCGGCGATGCCGTACGCGGCCAGTCGCTCCGGCAGCATCCGGCAGCCGTCCGGCTCCACCAGTCGATAACCGTACGTCTCGACGGGGTGCCGCAGCCGACGCGCCTCCAGCGTCCCGCAGCGCAGCGCGATCCGTTGCCCGTCCACCTCGATCGGCGCCACGGCCAGTTCGGCGGTCTCGTGGAAGGAACTGGCGTGTCGCAGCCGGGCGAAGTAGTCGGCACCGCCGGCCGGGAAGTGCACCGCAACCGGGTGCGGCACCCGGTCCAGGGACAGGCGTTGGATGGTGCCGGGCAGGCCGAGGCAGTGGTCGCCGTGGAAGTGGGTGACGCAGATCCGGGTCAGGTCGGTGGCGGTGACGCCGGTGTGCAGCAGTTGCCGCTGGCTGCCCTCGCCGGGATCGAAGAGGATCACCTCGTCGTCCCAGCGCAGCACGTACCCGTTGTGGTTGCGGGTCCGGGTGGGCGCCTGGCTCGCCGTGCCGAGCACCACCAGCTCGCGCATGGACACGGCCGCCTCCGGTGGAATGAAGCGACCCCCGGGGCTTCCGCGCTGACGCGCGGGCCGACTGGACTGGGCCGGCACCCCGGGGGTCGGGTGGCTGTCGTGGTTTCGCCGCACCGCTGCCACACGGTCTCGACGACTCTTACCGTGCCCGTCCCGAGGGACGAGCTGTCACTGTCGAGGACAGCGGCTAGCGGACAGCCACCTCACGAGTCCGATTGCTATACAAGTCTGGACCACCTCCTTTCCCGTGTACCGCCACGCTATCCAGCCGGCGGCCCACCGGCAACGGATTTCGATCACACCGCCGTCGCCGCTCCGGTCAGGAGGTCTGGGCGATGCCGATCGGACCCTCGCGGGGGCCCTCCGCGTTGGCCGGCTGCACCGCCAGCGACGGGAAGTCCGCCAGATCGCCCTCCGGCTCGGCGTCCCATTCGGGGAACACCAGGTCGCTCTGGAGGTAGAGGCAGATCAACTGGGCCAGGTGGCGCAGCCCTTCCAGGTGGGTGCGCTCGTGACCGTGGGTGGCGTCGACGCCGAAGCCGAGCAGTGCCACCCGGGCGTGCGCCCCGGCCTCCACGGCCGCCGCCACGTCCGAGCGGTAGTAGTCGAAGACGTCCCGGACGAGATCCACGTCGTGTTCCCGGGCGATCGCCGCCAGGTTACGGGTGAGGTGGTAGTCGAACGGCCCGACGCCGTCGCCCATCGCCAGGGTGGCGGAGTGCTCCCGGGACTGCTGACCGGGGGCGACCACCGCCGCGTCCACCGAGACGATCTCGGCCACGTCGGGGTCGAGGCCGTGCGACGCGCCGTGGCCGATCTCCTCGGTCACGGTGACCAGCAGATGCGCGGTCACGGCCGGCTTGATCCCGGCCTCGACCATCGCCTTCAGGGCGGCGAGCACCGCGGCAACGCCGGCCTTGTCGTCCAGGTGACGGGACTTGACGTACCCGCTGGGGGTGACCGTCGGGTTCGGCAGGAACGCCACGAAGTCGCCCGCGTCGATGCCGAGCGCCCGCAGCCCGGCGAGGTCCTCCACCGGCTCGTCGACACGTACCTCCACCTGCTCCCAGCCGAAGCCCTGCAGGTCGACACCCTCGTTGTAGCGGTGACCACTGGCCTTGAGCGGCAGCACCTGACCGGTGACCACCCGGTCCAGGTCGTCGGTGAAGATCCGTACGTGGGCGCCCTCGGCGAACCGGGCGCTGTGCGTACCGATCGGCTTCAGCTCCAGCCGGCCGTTCTCCTTCAGCCGCTTGACCATCCCGCCGATGGTGTCGGTGTGCACCACGATGGCCCGGTCCGCGCCGGTCTCGCGGGGACCGGGCAGGCAGGCGCTCAGCGCGCCCCGGCGGGTCAGCGTCGACGGGATGCCGAGCGCGGACAGGCGTTCACCCACGTACTGCTGCACGTGGTCGGTGCGCCCCGAGGGGCTCGGTATGTCGAGCAGCTCGACCAGCACCTGACGGAGATAGTCCAGGTCGATGGGGAGCGGAGTGGTCTTGCGTACGGTCATGCCCCAGATGGTGCCGCACCCGCCGGGGTCCACAGCTTCTGCGGTGCCCGAGTCCCGGGAAAGAGCAGATCCACGAAGCGTTCGGCGGTGGGCTGCGGCTCGTGGTTGGCCAGCCCGGGCCGCTCGTTGGCCTCGATGAAGACGTGCTCGGGTTGGTCCGGTGCCGGCACCAGCAGGTCGAGCCCGGTGACCGGGATGTCGATGGCCCGGCTGGCGGCGACGCACGCCTCGGCGATCAGCGGGTGCAGCTCGCCGGTCACGTCGTGGATGGTGCCACCGGTGTGCAGGTTCGCGGTGCGCCGCACGGCGAGCACCTGCCCCTCCGGCAGCACGTCGTGCAGCTGGTAGCCGGCCTCGGTGACCACGTCCCGGGTCATGTCGTCGAGCGGGATGCGGGACTCGCCACCCGTGGCGGCGGCCCGACGGCGACTCTGCCGCTCGATCAGCTCGGCGATGTCGTGCACGCCGTCACCGGTGATCGAGGCGGGCCGGCGTACGGCGGCGGCCACCACCTCGTGATCGATCATGACGACCCGCAGGTCCTCACCGGAGCACAGCTCCTCCAGCAGCACCTCCGGGCAGAACCGGGCGGCCAGCTCGACGGCGGCGGCCAGCGCCTCGGGGGTGCGTACCCCGACGGTGATGCCGTTGCCCTGCTCGCCCCGGGCCGGCTTGACCACCACCTGGCCCACCTCGGCCAGGAACTCCGCGTCGGCGGCGGCGTCGCCGGTGGCGGTGCGCCCACGCGGTACCGACAGACCAGCCTCGGTCAGGATGCGACGGGTGACCCGCTTGTCGTCGCAGCGGCTCATCGCCACCGCCGAGGTCAGCTCGGACAGCGACTCCCGGGTGAGGATGGTCCGGCCGCCGCTGGTCAGCCGCAGCTCGCCCCACTCCGGGTCGGTCACCTCCACCCGGATGCCCCGCCGCATCGCCTCGTCGGCGACGATCCGGGCGTACGGGTTGAGTCTGTCGTATCCGACCGGCATGGCCGGCAGGAACAACCGTTCGTTGATCGGGTTCTTCCGCTTCACGCAGAGCGTGGCGGTGCGGTAGAAACCGAGCCGCTCGTAGAGCCGGATCGCCCCGGCGTTCTCGGCGAGCACGGACAGGTCGACGTACGCGCGACCCCGGGCGACCAGCCGGCTGGCCAGCTCGGTGATCAGTGCCTGTCCGGTGCCGGGCGGAGCCTGGTTGAAGTCGACGGTCAGGCACCACAGGCTCGCGCCGTTGTCCGGGTCGTCGAAGACCGCCACGTGGTCGATGCCGGTGATGGTGCCGACGATCTCGCCGGTGACCGCCTCGGCCACCAGGTGCAGGAACCGGTCGGTCGCGGCGTTGTCGACAAGGACGTCGACCGGGGCGGTGACCATGCCGTTGGCCGCGTAGATCCGGTTGACCGCGTCCGCGTCGGCGGCGTCGCGCAACCTGCGGATGCGTACCCCGGGTAGTTCGTTGCGGCCGTCGAGCGGTGCCGGCGTCTCGGCGGTGCCGGCCTCCTCGGTCGTTCCGGCACCGGGACGGGGCCCGCGACGGTCCCCGCCGAGCGGCAACCGGAAGGTCAGCGACGGGTCGATGAACAGCTCGTCGGGCAGCCGGGAGACCAGCACGTGCGGATCCCGCAGGTAGATGCAGATGTCCCGGGCTCCGGCCGCCTCGGAGCGCAGCACGTCGGCGACCGCGGACTGGTCGGCGAACGTCTGGCCGAAGACCAGCCGTCCCCAACCGCAGTCGACGATCACGTCCGCACCGGTGCCCGGGCGTTCGTCGGTGGTCGGGTCGGCGCCGCCAGTGGCGATCGGATCACCGCCCGGCCCGACCCGCTCGTACCGTCTGCCCGCGCCGCGGCCCCGGTCGGTCCGGGCTACGCCGGTGGCCAGGGTGTCGGTCACGCTCAGTCGATTCCGTGGCTCTGGAGCCACATTTCCAGGAGTCCGAGTTGCCACAGCTTGTTTCCGTTCAACGGGGTCAGTTCGGCGTTGGGCGCGTCGAGCAGGGCGTTGACGTAATCGGTGCGGAACAGGTCGCGGCGGCGGGCCTCCGGAGCGGACAGCGCGTCGCGTACCCGGTCGAGGAGCTTGCCCTCCAGGTGCGTCAGGCCCGGCACCGGGAAGTAACCCTTGGGCCGGTCGATGACCTCGTGCGGCAGCACACGACGGCCGATCTCCTTCAGCACACCCTTACCGCCCTGCGCCAGCTTCAACTCCGGGGGGCAGGCGGCGGCCAGTTCCACGAACTCGTGATCCAGGAACGGCACCCGGGCCTCCAGCCCGTGCGCCATGGTCATGTTGTCGACCCGCTTGACCGGGTCGTCGGTGAGCATGATCTGCGTGTCGATGCGCAGGCCGGCGTCGACCGCGGTCTGCGCTCCCGGCCGCGCCAGGTGGGCGGCGACGAACTCCCGCGCCGGATCGCCGTCGGTGAGCCAGCCGGGGTTGAGCACCCGGGCCAGGCCGGCGCCGTCGCGGTCGAAGAAGGCCCGGGCGTACGTGTCGAGGGCCTGCTCCCGGCCGACCTGCGCCAGCGGTGGGTACCAGTGGTAGCCGCCCAGGATCTCGTCGGCGCCCTGACCCGACTGCACCACCTTGACGTGCCGCGACACCTCCTGGCTGAGCAGGTAGAAGGCGACGCAGTCGTGGCTGACCATGGGTTCACTCATGGCCGCGACGGCCGCCTCCAGCGGCGGAACCAGATCCTGGGCGGCGACCCGGATCTGGTGGTGGTCGGTGTCGAAGGTCTTGGCGACCACGTCGGAGTAGCGGAACTCGTCACCCTCCCGGCCACCGACGGCGTCGAAGCCGATGGAGAAGGTCGACAGCCCGCGCTGCCCCTCCCCGGCCAACAGGGCGACCACCAGGCTGGAGTCCAGCCCACCGGAGAGCAGCACGCCGACCGGCACGTCGGCGACCATCCGCCGACGTACGGCGGTGATGAGTGACTCGTGCAGCGCGTCCTGCCACTCCCGCTCGGACCATCCGGAGTGCTCGTCGCGGCGGAGGAACGGTGGATCCCAGTAGACGCGCTCGTGGCTGCGGCCGTCGGCCTCGTAGACCCGCACGGTGGCCGGTGGCAGCTTGGTGACCCCGCGCAGGATGGTGCGCGGCGGCGGCACGATGCTGTGGAAGCTGAGGTAGTGGGCCAGCGCGACCGGGTCGATGCCGGTGTCCACCCCGCCGCCGGCCAGCAGCGCCGGCAGGGTGCTGGCGAAGCGCACCACACCTGCGGACTCGGCGAGGTAGAGCGGCTTGATGCCGAGCCGGTCGCGGGCCAGCACCAGACGGCCGGTGTCCCGTTCGCTGATCGCCACGGCGAACATGCCGATCAGGTGGTCGACGAAGTCCAGCCCCCACTCGGCGTACGCCTTGACGACGACCTCACTGTCTCCGCTGGAGAAGAAGTGGTGGCCCTTGGCCTGCAGCTCGGCACGCAGCTCGCGGTAGTTGTAGATGCAGCCGTTGAACACGCCGGTGAGGCCGGCGGCGGAGTCGACGATCGGCTGGCCGCTGGCCGCCGACAGGTCGATGATCTTCAGACGGCGGTGGCCGAGGGCGACCGGCCCCTGTGACCACACCCCGCTGCCGTCCGGCCCCCGATCGCACATGGTGGCGGCCATCCGTTCCACCGCTGCGACGTCGGCACGCGTCGCGTCCCGTCGGAACTCCCCAGCCAGTCCGCACATGTGTGCCCATGCTGCCAGAGGATGTTGCGATTAGCCTGTTGAGACCATGACGGTCGTGTAACAGCATTGCTAGAATCCGCGCCCCGCGATCAAGCAGGTGTCACGGTCGACCGGGCGCTGTGCTGTTCCTACCCGTCTGGTGCCCGTTGCGGCCTTTGAGGAGTGGCTCCCGGTGTGACGAATGCCGCAATACGTGCAGCGTGGATGTGGTCACAGACCGGTGGTCGGCGGCGCGCACGGCGACCGGCCCACCGAATCGGCGGGCCGGTCGTCATGGCGTGCGTCGTGCGTGGTCGCTCAGCCGGCGGTACGCGCCACCCCGACCGGGCAACTCAGCCCGTTCGGGCCGTGGTTGCAGTAGCCGTTCGGGTTCTTGAACCCTGGCGAGCGGTGATGTGCTGATTCGCGCCGTTGAATCAACGCGATCGGTAGGCGTCGGCGCGATGTTCTATTGCCGTCACGGTCACGACGCCGTCGTCTTCGTCGATCTCGTATAGGACTCGATACGTGCCCCGTCTGGCCGACCAGGTTCCCTCGAACGGTGGCAGAAGCAGTCGTTTGCCGACGCGATGGGGGTTGTCGAGGAGGGCGGTGGTAATGAACTCGTGGACGGCTGCGGCGATCTTTTCTGGCAGCCGCCCAGCCAAGGCGCGTGCGGCCGGGCCGGCGACCTGAAGTCGGTAGCGGTCGGGGACTGGGCCAGTCACCGTGCCTGCTTCGACCGCTTCGCCATCAACGCCGCGAGTTCGTCGGCGTCGAGAACGTCACCGGCTTCGACGGCTGCCTTGGATTCGGCAAGTTGCCGCATGGCTTCAGTGCTGGACAGGACCTCCAGCGTCTCTTCCAAGGCTGCGAGATCGTCGGCGGAGATGAGCACCGCGGCGGTGTGGCCGTGTTTGGTGATCTCTATCCGCTCATGGGTCGAGGTCACCTCGTCGATGAGTTCCGAGAGGCGGTTGCGAGCGTCGGTGAACGGCACGACAGTCATGCTCGAAGTATAGGCAGTTGCTGGCGTGAAGTCTGTACAAATTTTGAGGCTTTGGTGCCGCAGGCTACCGGGCCATCGGCCCGGTAGCCTGCGGCGCTACGCGGTCTTGGCCACGCCAACCGGACAAGTCAGGCCGTTCGGGCCGTGGTTGCAGTAGCCGTTGGGGTTCTTCGTCGGGGCGAGGTACTGCTGGTGGTAGTCCTCGGCCAGGTAGTAGTCACCGAGCCGGGCGATCTCCGTGGTGATCTCGCCCTTGCCGGCGCGGGCGACGATCGGCGCGAACGCCTCCCGCGACGCCTCGGCGGTCGCGAGCTGCTCGTCCGTGCTGGCGTAGATCGCGGACCGGTACTGGGTGCCCACGTCGTTGCCCTGGCGCATGCCCTGGGTCGGGTCGTGGTTCTCCCAGAAGACCTTCAGCAGATCCTCGTAGCTGATCTTCGTGGGGTCGTACACCACCTCGACCGCCTCGGTGTGCCCGGTCATCCCGGAGCAGACCTCCTCGTAGCTCGGGTTGGGGGTGTAACCACCCGCGTAACCCACGGAGGTGGTGAAGACGCCGGGCAGGGTCCAGAACAGGCGCTCGGCTCCCCAGAAACACCCCATCCCGAACACGGCGACCTGATAGCCCTCGGGGAACGGGCCCTTCAGCGGGGTTCCGAGCACCTCGTGCCGGTCGGCCACCGGCATCGCGATGGGACGGCCGGGCAGGGCCCGGTCGGGTGAGATCATCTCGGCCTTCATGCGGCGGAGGAACACGGTGGAACTCCTTTCGTACCCTTCCCCGCGTGCAACACCGGCGGACGCCGCTTCCTTACCCGCGTCGCGCTCCGTCAGGCCGCCAGCGCCGTCCGGACCCGGGCCGCGTAGGAGGAGGCCTCGGCGTCGTCGGCGTAGCGGGTACGCGGCCAGAAGAAGCCACGCAGCCCGTCGCCCTTCGTCCTGGGCACCACATGGGTGTGCAGGTGTGGCACCGACTGGGACACCCGGTTGTTCATCGCGACGAACGTGCCGCCCGCGCCGAGACCGGACTCGACCGCCACGGCGATCCGCCGCACCAACCCGAAGTAGCCGGGCAGCGACTCCAGCGGCAGGTCGGCGAGGGTGACCAGATGGGTGCGCGGCACCACCAGCACATGTCCCTTGAACACCGGCCGGGTGTCCAGGAACGCGACCCCGTCCGGCTCGTCGGTCACCCGGAACGCCGGAACCTCACCGGCCACGATCCCGCAGAACACGCAACCCGCCATCCCGCCAGATTAAGCCGGTGCGGGTGCCGCCGCCCCGCCGCCACCCGCGCACCGCCGGTCACAGCCGGTCGAGGTACGCGTCCCACTCGTCGCCGGCCACCGGCACCGGACCGGTCTCCCCGTTCGCCAGCCGGGACCGGATGTCCGCCTCCCAGGCGATGGCCCAGCCGCGTAGCTCGACGATCCTCGGGTCCGTCAGCCCGTACGCGGTGAACGTCTCGTCGTCCAGCTCACCGATGGCGCCGAGCCGGTCAGCCAACTCCTCCAACGAGAATCCGACCGTGTGTCGGGCACCCAGAGACTCCAGGTCGGGCCGACGGAGGCGGTCGTTGGCGGCGTGGATGTCGATGTAGTCACGGTGCGCGGCGCGCTCGTGAAGCGCTCGCATCTTCAGGCCGACCGCGTCGTCGAAGGCGAGAACGGGCCCAAGCTTGAGCGCGGCGGGTGGCCCGATCGCCTCTTTCAACAGGTCAACCTCGCACGCTTGATCTGTTGCGGTGACCATCAACCGTGCCATCCGTGCGGTCGCCTCGATGATGCGCGCGTCGAATCCGGCTGCGACGTACGCATCGACAAGGCGCGCGGCCACGACCGGTAGAGGAAGAGTGGTGGCTGTCGCGAAGTCGATGTCCCGGGACGGTCGTTTGACAAGATCGTGTGCGGCGAGGGCGTAGCCGCCGGCCAGGACGAGCCCGAGGTCGTCGCCAGCAGTGAAGCCGACGCGCAGCAATCGAAGGTGTAGTTCATCCACACTCAGGAAACGAGCTCGGGAAGCCGACGTTCCCAGATCGCCACCAGACGCCTTGAGGTGAGGCGCCTGACGCGGGGCCAGTCGTTGCGGAGCAGCGTCGCGTTGACGTAGCGGACGATATCGTCCCGTTGGCCGCAGTCGAGCAACGTCCGGTACAGAGTCAGTCGTTGCCGCGGATCGGCGATGTCGAACTCGGTAAGACCCGACCAGGCCAAACGCAGGGGCAGTACGACGTGGCCACACTCCGGCCCGGTGAGCTGGTCCAGTGACGTCGGGATGCGGTCGGCCGCGCCAGCCAGGCGAGACGCCAGCGTTTCCGTCGGACTCATCGGCCCAGTATGACCCAGCCGGCCGGCAGGGTGGGTTTCATACGGTGGGACGGGCGGGAGGACTAACGTCTGCGGAATGACCCATGGCTTCGAGACGCTCGCCATCCATGCCGGCCAGGACCCCGAGGCCCGCACCGGCGCGGTGATCCCCCCGATCTACCAGACCAGCACGTACGCCCAGGACGCGGTCGGCGCGCCACGGCTCGGCTACGAGTACAGCCGCTCCGGCAATCCGACGCGGGACGCGCTCCAGGAGTGCCTGGCCGCGCTGGAGGCCGGCCGGGTCGGCCTGGCCTTCGCCAGCGGTCTCGCCGCCGAGGACACCCTGTTGCGTACCGTCTGTGGTCCGGGCGACCACGTGGTGATCCCCGATGACGCGTACGGCGGCACGTACCGGCTCTTCGCCAAGGTCGCCGAGCGGTGGGGCCTGGCGTACACCCCGGCCCGGGTCTCCGACGCGGACGCCGTGCGGGCCGCGATCCGGCCCGGCGTCACGAAGGTGGTCTGGGTGGAGACCCCTACCAACCCGCTGCTCGGCATCGCCGACATCGCCACCCTGGCCGCCGTGGCGCACGACGCCGGGGCGCTGCTGGTGGTCGACAACACGTTCGCCTCGCCGTACCTGCAACAGCCGATCACGCTCGGCGCGGACGTGGTCGTGCACTCGACCACCAAGTACGTCGGCGGGCACTCCGACGTGGTCGGTGGCGCGTTGGTGGCGGCCGACGCCGACCTCGGCGAGCGACTGCGCTACCACCAGAACGCGATGGGCGCGATCAACGGTCCGTTCGACGCGTGGCTGACCCTGCGCGGTATCAAGACCCTCGGGGTACGCATGGACCGGCACTGCGACAACGCCGAACGGATCGTGGCGTACCTGGACGGGCATGCCAAGGTCGGTCAGGTGCTCTATCCGGGCCTGCCCACGCACCCCGGGCACGAGGTGGCGGCGAAGCAGATGCGTCGGTTCGGCGGCATGATCTCCTTCCGGGCCGCCGGGGGCGAGGAGCACGCCGTCGAGATCTGCAACCGGGCCCGGCTCTTCGTGCTCGCCGAGTCCCTCGGTGGGGTGGAATCCCTGATCGAACATCCCGGCCGGATGACACACGCGAGTGCTGCCGGCTCGCCGCTTGAAGTTCCCTCCGATCTCGTGCGACTGTCTGTCGGCATCGAGACGGTCGAAGACCTGCTCGCCGATCTGGAGCAGGCGCTGGGCTGACCGCTGGCTTGGGAGGGTGGCCGTGCAGGACATCATGCCGACCTGGGTCGGGGCGACCGCCAAACAGATCGCCCGGGGCGTACGCCGGGGAGACGTCTCCGCCACCCAGGTGCTCGCCGACCACCTCGACCATGTCGCCAAGACCGACGTCGACCTCGCCGCGTTCCGCGCGGTACGCGGCGGGGAGGCGGTCACCGAGGCGGAGAAGGTCGACGAGCAGGAGGACCTGGCGAACCTCCCGCTGGCCGGGGTGCCGGTCGCGGTCAAGGAGAACACCCCGGTGGCCGGTGTGCCCACCTGGAACGGTTCCGCCGCCGTCCGTACCGCCGTGGCGGAGGCCGACCACGAGGTGGTCCGCCGACTACGCGGAGCCGGGGCGGTGATCCTCGGCGTCACCCGGATGCCCGAGCTGGGCCTGTGGGGCAGCACCGACGACGAGACCGCCGTCACCCGCAACCCGTGGGACCTGTCCCGCACCCCGGGCGGCTCCTCCGGTGGTGCGGCCGCGGCCGTGGCCGCCGGACTGGTGCCGATCGCCCACGGCAACGACGGTCTCGGCTCGATCCGGATCCCGGCCGCCTGCTGCGGGCTGGTCGGCCTGAAACCCGGTCGCGGGGTGGTGCCCTGTCAGCTCGGCGCGGAGGACTGGTTCGGCCTGACCGAGCACGGCATGCTCAGCACCACCGTCGCCGACGCGGCGGTCGGTTTCCAGGTGCTCGCCGGGCGGGCCCAGAGCAAGCTCGTACCGCCGCAGCGGCTGCGGGTCGGCGTGTCGCTGCGATCGCCCGTGCGGGGCGTCTCACCCGACGCGCCGAACCGGGACGCGGTCGCCGCCGCCGGTCGGCTGCTCGCCGGTGCGGGGCACGACACGGTGCCGGCCGACCCGGTGTACCCGACGTCGCTGGGCCTGAAGGGCATCGCCACCTGGTTCGCCGCCGCGGCGGCGGACGTGCGCGACGCCGGGGTCGACCGGCGTGCCCTGCAACGCCGCAGCCGCCGGCACGTCGCCCTCGGCGAGTGGGCCTGGCGGCGCGGGTACGTCCGGGAGGCCGACCGGTCGGCCTGGCGCGAGCGGTCGATCGGCTTCTTCACCGACCATTCGGTGGACCTGCTGCTCACCCCGGCGCTGGCCAGCGCACCGCCGCCGGCGGCCAGCTGGTCGACCCGCTCCTGGCAGGCCAACATGCTGGCCAGCATCCGGTACGCGCCCTACGCCGCGCCGTGGAACATCGCCGGCCTGCCCGCCCTGGTGGTGCCGGTGGGCCGCCGCCCGGACGGGCTGCCGCTCGCCGTGCAACTTGTCGGACCACCCGGCTCGGAACTGCTGCTGCTCGGCGTCGCCGGTCAGTTCGAGATGGCGAACCCGTGGCCTCGGCACGCACCCGGATACCCGCACGTCGGAACGGGCTGGCCAGCCAACGCTTGATCATCTAGGCTCCCCGGCACCGCGACAGGGGAGGACCGCCGGGCATGCTCTGCCACACCTGCGACACCGACACCGACGTACGCACCAGAGAATGCCCGACCTGCCGCACGCCGGTCGGTGCTCCGGCCCTGCACCCGGGTGCCCGGGTGCGACCGGTCCGGGGCGTCGGTCGGGCCGCCTCGGTCGCCGTCGCCGCGACCACCGCGTTCCTGTTGTTGACGGTGGCCGTCCAGCCGGTGAACGCGCTGCTCGCCGAGCGGGCGGCCGACACCCGCGACGGCGAGACGTTCCTGCTCACCGCGGGGGTGCTGGAACTGGCGGCGGCACTGCTCTACCAGGTCGCGTTCCTGGTCGCGATCGTGCTCGTGATCGTCTGGACCTGGCGGGCCCGGACGAACCTGGACGCCTTTCCGGGCGCCGGGCCCACCAACTCCGACGGGTGGGCGATCGCCGGATGGTTGGTGCCGTTCGTCAACTTCGTGATGCCGCACCGGGTGGTGGGCAACATCGCCCGGGAGAGTCTGTGGCGGCTCAGTACCCCGGTGCTCGTGCACGTGTGGTGGGGCAGCTGGTTGGTGTTCCTCTTCGCGGAACGGATGTTCGCGCGCTCCGCCGCCGCCGAGTACGAGGCTCTGCCGTACCCGCGGACCTCGTCCGATTTCCAGGCGTACGCCGACCATTACCTGCGGGCGACCGGTGAGTACCTGGTGCCGGCGATCTTCTGCACGGTGGCGGGGGGTTCCTTGATCGTGCTGATCCAGAGCATCTCCACTGCGCAGACCGCCCGAATCGCCCGGTCGATGCCCGCCGGCCCGATCCTGCCCGGTATGACGGTGGCCGCATCGCCGGACCCGGCCTCGGCCGTCCCGGCACCGTTCACCGGTCCGCCGCCAGCTGTTCCGGGTCGGGCGTCGCCGACGCCGGACGGGGCGGGTGGCACGATCTAGGCATGACGGAACTGGTCAGCCTGGACGAGGTGCGCGCGGCCCGGGACCTGCTCGACGGGGTCGTCCGGACCACTCCGCTGGAGCCGTCCCGCCCGCTCAGCGCCGCGCTCGGCGGGCCGGTCTGGCTCAAGTGCGAGAACCTCCAACGGGCGGGGTCGTACAAGGTGCGCGGCGCGTACGTGCGGATCTCGCGGCTGTCGGCGCAGGAGCGTGCCCGGGGCGTGGTCGCGGCCAGCGCCGGCAACCACGCACAGGGTGTGGCGCTCGCCGCCGGCCTGGTCGGCACCCACGCCACCGTCTTCATGCCGGTGAACGCGCCACTGCCGAAGGTGGCGGCCACGAAGGGATACGGCGCCCAGGTCGAGCTGATCGGTGCCACGGTCGACGAGTCTCTGGTCGCGGCGCAGACGTTCGCCGAGCGCACCGGCGCAGTGCTGATCCATCCGTTCGACCACCGGGACGTCATCGCCGGGCAGGGCACGGTGGCGCTGGAGATCCTGGAGCAGTGCCCGCAGGTCACCACGATCGTCACCGGTGTGGGCGGGGGAGGACTGATCTCCGGGCTGGCGGTTGCCGCCAAGGCGCTCCGGCCGGAGGTTCGGGTGATCGGGGTGCAGGCGGCCGGCGCGGCGGCCTTCCCGCCGTCACTTGTCGCGGGCGAGCCGGTCCGGCTGCCGGCCTTCACCACCATCGCGGACGGCATCGCGGTCGGTCGGCCGGGCGACGTCACCTTCAGCCACGTCCGCAAGCTCGTCGACGACATGGTCACCGTCTCCGAGGAGGACATCTCCCGGGCGTTGCTCATGCTGCTCGAACGCGGCAAGCAGGTGGTCGAGCCGGCCGGGGCGGTCGGCGTGGCCGCCCTGCTGGCCGGTGCTGTCGAGGTGACCGCGCCGGCGGTGGTGGTGCTCTCCGGTGGCAACATCGACCCGCTGCTGATGTTGCGCGTGATCGAGCACGGACTGGCGGCGGCGGGTCGGTACCTGCGGGTGACGGTGCGCTGCTCGGACCGGCCCGGACAGCTGGCCTCGCTGTTGAGCGAGATCGCCGAGCACCGGGCGAACGTGGTGGACGTGGTGCACCAGCGGGCCAACCCGCACCTGCGCCTCGGTGAGGTGGAGGTGGCGCTGTCGGTGGAGACCCGTGGCGTCGAACACTCCGACATGCTGATCAGCGCGCTGCGGGCCAGCGGCTACCAGGTGACCATCGCACCAGAGGCGTGACGCGGTGGCGTCACGCCTCTGGACGATCGGACTGCCGGCTCGGCCGGCGGACGACGACGGTCAGCCGGAGAAGGGCTCGAAGCTGACCACGGTCACCTTGATGTCGGCGCCGCTCGGAGCGGTGTAGGTGCAGGCCTGGCCCGCCTTGCCGCCCAGGATCGCCTGGCCGAGGGCCGACTCGGGGCTGTAGACCGTCAGGTCCGTGGTCGAGGCGATCTCACGCGAGCCGAGCAGGAACGTCTCTGTGTCGTCGGCGTCGTCGTCGAAGTAGATCGTCACGACCATCCCGGGCGCCACGGCGTCGACGGTCGGCGCCTCGCCGACCTGGGCCGTGCGGAGCAGCTCCTTCAGGTAGAGGATGCGCCCCTCGGCCTTGCCCTGCTCCTCGCGGGCGGCGTGGTAGCCGCCGTTCTCGCGCAGGTCGCCTTCCTCACGCCGGGCGTTGATCTCGGCGGCGATGACCGGCCGGTTGGCGATCAACTCGTCGAGCTCGCCCTTCAGGCGGTCGTACGCGTCCTGGGACAGCCAGGTGGCGGGCGCCTCGTTGCCATTGGACACAGGCGGTCCTCCTCGGTTGTGCGTGCTGGCTGACAGGTGAACCTCCAAGTTACCAGTGCCCTACGACAAGGAGTGTCGGCGATCACGCCGGGCGCATCGACGGGCTGCCCGGATCGGGGGCCGTCGACCGCCGCGGGCTGTCGGCGTCCGGACCCGAGGCGCAGGAGAGCGGGCGGCTCCCGTGGCGGATCTCAGCCGGGTGGCCGGCAGCGGACGACCTCACCGATGAACGGCCGCGCCGTGGTCGCGAGGCGGTGCCGGACGGTGACGTGAGGTTGCCCGGCGACGGCGGTCACCGGCACCTCCTCGCGGGCCACCTCGGCACCGGCGTGGTCCCGGGCGCGCAGCACGCACACCGCCGAACCACCGTCCGGCAGGTTCACCCGGAAGTCGACCACCACCTGGTCGTCCGTGATGTCGCCGTAGCTGATCACCTGGGCGTCGTACGCCGGATCGCCGTACTGCCGGTAGAGCCGGACCGAGACGGCGGTGAGCGTCGCGACCACGACGACGGCGAGCAGCGCGGCCAGCACCGGGCGGCGGCGGCGCGGCGCGCGGCGGCGACCGTACCGACCGGGTGGGAAAACCGGCGCGTCCGGTCCAAGTGTGGCGTGCGTCTCGGTCACCGTCGGGTATCTCCCTGGCGTTGTTGTCAGCGGTATCGGCAAGAATGGCAGAGTCCGCCATTCCTGTTCGACTCGGTCGCCAGATCTGGCTCAGCGTCGCGTACGGCTGGGGTCAAATATGACAGGCCGGCGCGGTCCGATGCCGCTACGGGGAGGAATCCGGCAGGTCAACGGGGGCCCGGGGTGGGTCGCCGGTGGGCAGAGACGAGGAGCGCCGACCTTGGCAGAGCAACTTCGACTCATGGCCGTTCACGCGCACCCCGACGACGAGTCGAGCAAGGGCGCCGCGACGATGGCGAAGTACGTCGCCGAAGGGGTGGACGTGCTGGTCGTGACGTGTACGGGCGGTGAGCGGGGCAGCGTGCTCAACCCCAAGCTCGACCGTCCCGACGTCTGGGCGAACATCGCCGAGATCCGTCGCGCCGAGATGGACGCGGCCCGGGCGATCCTCGGCATCGAGCAGGCATGGCTGGGTTTCGTCGACTCCGGTCTGCCCGAGGGTGATCCGTTGCCGCCGCTGCCCGAGGGTTGTTTCGCCCTCCAGGACGTGGACGTGGCCGCCGGCCCGCTGGTGCGGCTGATGCGTGAGTTCCGTCCGCACGTGGTCACCACCTACGACGAGGAGGGTGGCTACCCGCACCCGGACCACATCATGTGCCACAAGGTCAGCGTGGCGGCCTTCGACGCGGCCGGCGACGCCGAGCGCTACCCGGAACTGGGCGCGCCGTGGCAGCCGCTCAAGCTCTACTACGACATCGGCTTCTCCAAGGGCAAGATCCTGGCGTTGCACGAGGCCGTGCTCGCGACCGGTGCCGATTCGCCGTACGCGGAGTGGCTGACCCGCTGGGAGGACCGGCCGGACAAGGGGCCCCGGATCACCACCCGGGTGCCCTGCGCCGAGTACTTCCCGGTGCGCGACGACGCGCTGCGGGCGCACGCCACCCAGGTGGATCCGGACGGCTTCTGGTTCCAGGTGCCGATGGAGCTGCAGCAGCGCGCCTGGCCGACGGAGGATTTCGAGCTGGTCCGGTCGTCGGTCGACAGCCCGATGCCGGAGTCGGACCTGTTCGCCGGCGTGCGAGGTACGGCCCATGCCCGCTGAGCGGGCGGCGGGCTACCCTGGTCGCACACCGCGACCCGGAGGAATCCCATGCTGACCGCTGCTCAGGTGCTCGCCCAGAACAACTTCGGGGACACCCGCACCGGTGGCCTCGCCGGGCCGATGGGCCTGTTCCTCATTCTCGTCCTCGGTGCCGCCACCGTGCTGCTGATCCGGAACATGAACGCCCGGCTGCGCCGGCTTCCGGACCGGTTCCCGACCGAGGGGCCGACGGCGCCCGGCACCGAGTCGATGGACCGTTCGGTCGATGATCCGACAGGTGGGATCGTGACGGAGGATTCATCCACGGATGCTCCCAACGGGCGCAAGCAGCGCCGCGACGGCTGATCGGAGCATGATTCACGTCGAACCGGATGGTCGACCCCTGTTGCGACCATCGGGTTTGGCTTAGCCTTCCGCCGGGGGGACCAGAAGTCCTCAAGCTGCGCGGGAGGGGGCGCCGATGACCACCGCAGTCGTGTCCGCCCGCCGCGTGGCCTGTTCCGGGTCGGCGGGAGGGGGTCGGTGACCTCCGGCAGGGCCGGTCAACCGCTCGACCGGCCCCGGGTCCGTGGTACGCCGACAGGGCTGCACCTGCTCACCGCCGCCGTCGTGGCCACCGCGTTGGTGACCGCGGTGGTGGGCCTGAGCCTGCCGGCGCGGCTGCCCGCCGACGATCCGCTCGCCGGGCCCGCCCGCTTCGGCTTCGCGGTCGCCCTCTTCGCCCTGTCCCAGCTGGCCCGGCTCCGGTTCCGGGCCGCGGCCGGCGTGGTGAGCGTCACCTGGGCCGAAGCCGCCCTGGTCGTCTGCCTCTACCTGGTACCACCCGGCTGGCTGCCCGGGGCCGCGCTGCTCGGCGTCGCGCTCGCCTGGACGGCCCTCTCGTTGGTGGACGAGGGACGCGCCACCTGGGACGTCATCCGAATCGCGAGCGCACACACCGCCGCCACCGCGCTGGCGGTCGCGGTCACCACCGCCCTGGGCCAGCCGACGCTCGCCGGTCCGACCCCGGCGCTGGCGCTCGCGGTGGCCGCCGGCGCCCTCGCCTATCTACTCGCCAGCGCCTGGCTGGGCGGGGTGATGCTGGCGCTGCGGCACGGCATCCCGATCGGGCGCCCGCTGCTCGCCGCACTGCGCGGCAAGCTGCTGATGTTCGTCGGCAACCTGGTGGTCGGCGTGCTGGTGGTGGTGCTGATCGAGATCGACCCACGCTGGCTCCTGTTGCTGCCCGCTCCGCTGTGGCTGCTGCAGCAGACCTACCGGCAACGGTTGCGGGAGGACCGCGATCGGCGTACTTGGCGATCGCTCGCCGAGGCCACGAAGGCGCTGAACCAGCTCGACGAGCGGGGTGTCGCCACGGCGGGCGTCACCGGAGCGCTGACGCTGTTCGAGGCGGACCTGGTCGACGTGGAGGTGGCCCGGCGGGACGGTCGGTGGCGTCGCTACCGGGGCGACCCGGGTGGTCAGGTGGTCGACCGGGAGATCGCTCCGCCCGGCGGCGACGAGCCCGAACCGGGGGAACTGGTCCGCGACCTGTCGGTCGGCGATACCCGAGTGGGCCGCTTGCGGGTGCGCTTTCCCAGTACGGCGCCGGCCACCGGTCGGGAACGCGACGCTCACGCCGCCTTCGCCGACGCCCTCGCCTCGGCGTTGCACGATGCCGCCACTCACCGGGAGTTGCGCCTGGTCACGGCCCGCTCCTCGTACGAGGCGGTGCACGACCCGCTGACCGGCCTGGCCAACCGGGCGGCGATGCTCGGCAAGGGCGACCAGGCGTTGCGGCAGCTGGCCCATGACCACCCGGTCGCCCTGCTGCTGCTGGACATCGACCAGTTCAAGGAGGTCAACGACACCCTCGGGCACGCCGCCGGTGACCAACTGCTGCGGTTGACCGCCAACCGGCTGGGTGCCCTGGCCCGCTCCGGTGACCTGCTGGCGCGCCTCGGTGGCGACGAGTTCGCCCTGCTGCTGAGTTCGGTCCCGCTGGTCGGCGACCGCGCCGCGCCCATGGCGTACGCGCTGCGTCAGGCCCGGGACATCGCCGAGCGGCTGGCCGCCCCCACCGAGGTGGCCGGGGTGCGGATGTCCGTCGAGGTCTCCGTCGGGGTGGTGGTGGCCCCGGCCGGCACCGCCGATCTGACCGAACTGCTGCGCCGGGCCGACATCGCGATGTACCAGGCCAAGTCGGGTGGTGTCAGCGTGGCCGCGTACGACACTGCACGCGACGCGGCCAGCACCGACCAGCTGGCCCTGCTCGCCGAGCTGCGCGAGGCGTTGCAGTCCGACGACCAGCTGGTGCTGGTGTTGCAGCCGGCCGTGGACCTGGTCACCGGGGCACCGACCGGCGTGGAGGCGCTGATCCGTTGGCGGCACCCGAGGCGGGGCTGGTTGGGGCCCGCCGACTTCATCCGGCCGGTGGAGAACAGCGAGCAGCTCGGTGCCTTCACCCGCTACGTGCTCGACAAGGCGCTCGCCGTGGCCGCCGACTGGGCCCGGGAGGGTCTGGACGTCCCGATCTCGGTGAACCTCTCCGCTCGCAGCCTGTTGGATCCGAGGTTGCCGGCGGAGATCGCGGAGGCGCTGCGTCGGCACCAGGTGCCGGCGGACCGGCTGGTCCTGGAGATCACCGAGACGGTGGTGATGAGCGACCTGGAGGTCATCGACCAGGTGCTCACCACGTTGCGGTCGATGGGCGTGCAGTTGGCGGTGGACGACTTCGGTACCGGCTTCTCGTCGCTGGCGTTCCTGACCCGGGTCACTGTGGACGAGCTGAAGGTGGACCGCTCCTTCGTCCTGCAGATGGCGGATTCACCCCAGGCGGCGGCCATCGTGCGCAGTACCGTCGGGCTGGCCCACCAGTTGGGCCTGCGGGTGGTGGCCGAAGGGGTGGAGACGGCCGCGCAGCGGTCCGCGCTGGCGGAGCTGGGCTGCACCGCCGCCCAGGGCTACCACTTCTTCAAGCCGATGCCCGCCGACAAGATCGCCGCCGTCCTCGGCTCCCTACGCGACAGCGCCCCCACGAACGTCCTCCCCCTCCGCGCCGACGGCGCCTCCTGACGTCCGACCGGCAACCGGGTGCCCGGCTGGATATGGTCGTCGGGTGAATCGACTCGCGGACGCCACCAGCCCGTACCTGCTCCAGCACGCCGACAACCCGGTGGACTGGTGGCCCTGGTGCGACGAGGCGTTCGCCGAGGCGAAACGGCGGGAGGTGCCGGTGCTGATCTCGGTCGGCTACTCGGCCTGCCACTGGTGCCACGTGATGGCGCACGAGTCGTTCGAGGACGAGGCGGTCGGCAAGCTGCTGAACGAGGGTTTCGTCTCGATCAAGGTGGACCGCGAGGAGCGGCCCGACGTCGACGCGGTCTACATGACCGCGACGCAGGCGATGACCGGTCAGGGCGGCTGGCCGATGACCGTGTTCGCCACGCCGGACGGCACCCCGTTCTTCTGCGGCACGTACTTTCCCCGGCCGAACTTCGTCCGGCTGCTGGAGTCGGTCGGCGCCGCGTGGCGGGACCAGCGTGAGGCCGTGCTGCGCCAGGGCGTCGCGGTGGTGGAGGCGATCGGCGGCGCCCAGGCCGTCGGCGGCCCCACCGCCCCGCTCACCGCCGAGCTGCTCGACGCCGCCGCCGACCAGCTGGCCAGCGAGTACGACGAGGTCAACGGCGGTTTCGGTGGGGCGCCGAAGTTCCCGCCGCACATGAACCTGCTCTTCCTGCTGCGCCATCACCAACGCACCGGCTCGGCGCGGAGCCTGGAGATCGTCCGGCACACCTGCGAGGCGATGGCCCGTGGCGGCCTCCATGACCAGCTCGCCGGCGGCTTCGCCCGGTACTCGGTGGACGGGCACTGGACCGTGCCGCACTTCGAGAAGATGCTCTACGACAACGCCCTGCTGCTGCGGGTCTACACCCAGCTGTGGCGACTCACCGGCGACGCGCTGGCGCTGCGGGTGGCCCGGGACACCGCCCGGTTCCTCGCCGACGAGCTGCACCGGCCCGGGCAGGGCTTCGCCTCCGCGCTGGACGCGGACACCGAGGGGGTCGAGGGGCTGACCTATGTCTGGACGCCGGACCAACTGGTCGAGGTGCTGGGCGAGGAGGACGGCCGGTGGGCCGCCGACCTGTTCGCGGTGACCGATGCCGGCAGCTTCGAGCACGGTACGAGCGTGCTGCGGCTGGCGCGCGACGTCGACGACGCGGATCCGACGGTACGGGAACGCTGGCAGGTGGTGGTCCGCCGACTGCTGGCCGCCCGGGACGCCCGACCCCAGCCGGCGCGGGACGACAAGGTGGTGGCCGCCTGGAACGGGTTGGCGATCACCGCGTTGGCGGAGTTCGTCCGGCTGGTCGAGACCACCGGCCGGCTCGGCACCGAGGGCGAGGCGAACCTGTTGGAGGGGGTCACGATCGTGGCCGACGGGGCGATGCGGGACGCCGCCGAGCACCTCGCCCGGGTGCACGTCGTCGACGGGCGGCTGCGCCGCGCCTCCCGCGACGGCCGGGTCGGCGATCCGGCCGGAGTGCTGGAGGACTACGGCTGTGTGGCCGAGGCGTTCTGCGCCATGCACCAGGTCACCGGCGAGGGGCGGTGGCTGGACCTGGCCGGTCAGCTCATCGACGCGGCGCTGGCCCACTTCGCCGCGCCCGGCGGAGCGTTCCACGACACCGCCGACGACGCGGAGCAACTGGTCGCCCGGCCCGCCGACCCGACCGACAACGCCACCCCCTCGGGTCGGTCCGCGATCGTCGCCGCCCTCGTCGCGTACGCGGCGTTGACCGGGGAGAACCGCTACCGCGAGGCCGCCGAGACGGCCCTGTCCACCGTCGCGCCGATCGTCGGGCGGCACGCCCGCTTCACCGGTTACGCGGCGACCGTGGGCGAGGCGCTGCTCTCCGGGCCGTACGAGATCGCGGTGGCGACCGAGGATCCGGCGGGTGACCCGCTGGTGGCGGCGGCTTACCGGCACGCCCCACCCGGCGCGGTGATCGTGGCGGGCCCCCCGGACCGGCCCGGGACACCGCTGCTGGCCGACCGTCCGCTGGTCGACGGGCGGGCCACCGCGTACGTCTGTCGGGGCTTCGTCTGCCAGCGACCGGTGACCGGCGTCGAGGAGCTGGTGGGACAGTTGCGTTGAGCCGGATCCGCCGGCCGGTGCCGGGACCGGCCCGGTTAGGCTGACGCCGCTATGGATTCCCGTACCGGTCTGCCCGTTGTCGGCATGGTGGGTGGCGGCCAACTGGCCCGGATGACCCACCAGGCTGCGATCTCCCTCGGCCAGTCGCTGCGTGTGCTCGCGC
Organism: Verrucosispora sp. WMMC514; assembly: GCF_027497295.1. NCBI lineage: Bacteria > Bacillati > Actinomycetota > Actinomycetes > Micromonosporales > Micromonosporaceae > Micromonospora > Verrucosispora sp. WMMC514. The sequence goes on from NZ_CP114906.1 coordinate 3,592,700, forward strand.
TCACCCCGGACGACGGGGCGGCGCTGGTCGCCGCCGACGTCCAGTACGGCGACCACACCGACCTCGTCGCGCTGCGTACCTTCGCCAAGGGCTGCGAGGTGGTCACCTTCGACCACGAGCACGTCCCGACCGAACACATCCGCACGCTGACCGGCGAGGGCGTGAAGCTGTTCCCGCCCGCGGACGCCCTGGTGCATGCCCAGGACAAGCAGGTCATGCGGGAACGGCTCGCCACCCTGGGCGCACCGAACCCGCGCTGGCGACCGGTCGGATCCCCCGCGGAGCTGGTCACCTTCGGCGACGAGGTCGGCTGGCCGGTCGTGCTCAAGGCCGCCCGTGGTGGGTACGACGGGCGGGGCGTGTGGCCGGCCACCGACCCGGCGTCCGCGAGCGAGTTGGCGGAGACGCTGCTCACCGGCGGCACCAAGCTGATCGTCGAGGAGCGGGTGCCGCTGCGCCGGGAGCTGGCCGTGCAGGTGGCGCGCTCACCGTTCGGGCAGGTCGCGGTCTATCCCGTCGTCGAGACCGTGCAACGCGACGGCATCTGCGTCGAGGTGCTGGCCCCGGCGCCCGGCCTGGCCGAGGAACTGGCGGTCGCCGCCCAGCAACTCGCCATCGACCTGGCCACCGCGCTCGGCGTGGTGGGCCTGCTGGCCGTGGAGCTGTTCGAGATGGTCGACCCGACGGTGCCGGGCGGTAGCCGGCTCGTGGTCAACGAGCTGGCGATGCGCCCGCACAACTCGGGGCACTGGACCATCGAGGGCGCCCGGACGTCACAGTTCGAGCAGCACCTGCGCGCGGTGCTGGACTATCCGATGGGCGACACCTCATTGACCGCCCCGGTGGTGGTGATGGCGAACGTGCTCGGTGGCCAGCCCGGCGGCATGTCGATCGACGAGCGGTTGCACCACCTCTTCGCCGCCGAGCCGACCGCCCGGGTCCACCTGTACGGCAAGCAGGTGCGCCCCGGCCGCAAGATCGGGCACGTCACCGTGCTCGGTGACGATCTGGACGAGGTACGCGCCCGGGCTGCCCGGGCCGCCCGCTGGCTGCGGGACGGAACACCGGAGGAACAAGCGGCATGAGCACGGTCGGTGTGATCATGGGGAGCGACTCGGACTGGCCGACGATGCGGGCCGCCGCCGACGTGCTCGCCGAATTCGAGGTGCCGTACGAGGTCGAGGTGGTCTCGGCGCACCGCACCCCGGTCAAAATGATCGACTATGGTCGGGCCGCCGCCGATCGGGGACTCAAAGTGATCATCGCCGGGGCCGGTGGCGCGGCGGCGCTGCCCGGCATGGTCGCCTCGGTGACCCCGCTGCCGGTGATCGGCGTACCGGTGCCGTTGAAGCACCTCGACGGCATGGACTCGCTGTTGTCGATCGTGCAGATGCCGGCCGGTGTGCCGGTGGCGACCGTGTCCATCGGCAACGCCCGCAACGCCGGGCTGCTCGCCGTCCGCATCCTCGCCGCCGCCGACCGCGCCCTGCTCGACCGGATGTCGGCCTACCAGGCCGACCTGGAGCAGTTGGTCGCCGAGAAGGACGCCGCACTCCGCGCCTCCCTGGCTTGACGCCACACTCAGCGCATGCCGCGTAGCGCCGTTTGCAGGCGTTCCTGGGCGCGGCGTCGGCGTTCGTTGCTGGCGCCGAGGATCAGCAGCAGGAAGCCGACCGGGATCAGCGCCAGCCACGGTCCGAGGCTGAACAGCGCGTGCACCGCCGCGATGGCGGTGACCACCGCACCGACGATGACCGGTGCCTGCTGCTGGGTCATCGAGCCGAAGACCAGCACCGCGACTGCGCCGAGGAGCAGCAGCACCTGGCGCATGGTGCTCGAATCGGTGGCCAGCACGATCGCCAGGGTCGGCACGAAGGCGGCGAGCAGCGCCGGTCCGTACGCCACCCAGCTGCTCAGGTCGGTGCGCTGCCGTAGCTCGAGCACTCCGACCAGCAGAGCCAGCGCGGCGAACGGCAGCGTGTACGCCTCGGGCAGGGCCACCTCGGCGACCCGCATCAGGATCCACCAGGCGGTGATCTCGCAGAGCACCACCGCCCAGAACAGGACCCGTCGCTCCGCCGGCCGGCGGCCCGGCCGGGTCGCCGCGAGACCGAGGACCGCACCCCAGGCGGCGAGCAGTGCGGCGATGTGCCGAGGCGAGTCGAACGCCAGCGCCAGTGCGATCAGCGCGGCGGCGTGGCCGCTCCACTCCACGGTCGCCGCCTCGCGACGTGCCTCCGGACGGCGCAGCCGGGGCAGAGTGGCGGAGAAGACCTGCAACGCCGCGCCGACCGCCAGCACCCCGAACGCCGACCAGACCGGGGCGAGCCCGGCCACCAGACCGGCGGTGAGCACGAACAGTTGCGCCATCAGCGAGGCGAACAGCCAGCCGAGCAGCCGGGCCCGGGAGGTGAGGCCGTAGAGGGCGGCCACCAGCCCGACCCCGACCGCACCACCGAGCGTGAACAGGGTCAGCTCCCGGGTGGCGAGGCTGCCGGCGAGCCCGGCCCCGCCCGCCGCCAGCCCGATCAGGAAGACCAGCACCCGGGCCAGTCGCAACGAGCGGGCCCGTTCGACCAGAGCCGGCGGCGGCGTCAGCGCCAGCCCCAGCATCGAGATGGTGAACACCGCCAGCGCCGACAGGGTGCTCGTCGGCCAGCCGCCACCCAGCGCGATCGGGGCGATGAGCAGCGTGACGGCGGCGCCGGGCAGCACCACCGGCACGGCCCGGGACCGGCGGCCGCCACTGAACCCGGTCGCGGCCAGGGCCGCCGTCGCGGTGAGCAGCAACGCGGTGAGCACATGGGTCGGGTTGACCGCTGCCGGCGGCGGGTCGAGCAGGACCGCCGGTGGTCCCTGCCAGATCCGGCCGACGGTGCGATGCGGATCGACGAGGGCCGCGATCAGCGCTGGTGCGATGGAGACCAGGGCCAGGACGGTCGGCACGGCGGCGGCGGCCAGCGCACCGGCGGCCGGGCTCACCCGCCACCGACGCCGGTCGTCATCCGGCAGTCGGCGCAGCGCCCCGTCCAGCAGCACGGTCCAGCGGCGCACCGGTTGGGCCGCGCCGGCCGGCGGCTCGGTCGCCCCGCGTACCAGTTCGGCGAGCACACCGAGCAGTGCCGCCGCAGCGGCGTAGACACCGACGGGCACGGCGATCGGGACGGCGGCGAGCGCGGTCACGCTCGCTCCGCCGACCACCCCGGCGCTGGCCCAGGGCAGGTACTGGGGAACCTGCCGACGGGCCGCCGCCACCGCGGCCAGGCCGAGACTGGATGCGGCCAGGCCGGCGGTGAGCACCACCTGCGGGGCGTGGCCGAACTCGACGGCGAGGGCGGCGACGGCACCCGGCAACGCCAACAGTGCCGCGCCCACACCCGCACCACCGATCTGCGCCAGGTGCGGCGGCATGCCCTCCGCCTCGATGTCCTCGACGAGCGGCTCGGCCAGGTTGCGGGCCAGCGCGGCCACCACCGCGCCGATCAGCACGATGCTGCCCAGGGCCAGCGCGGTCGTCCACGGCCGTACCAGGCCGGCGCCGGCCGCGTGCAACGCGACCACCCCGGCCACCGTGATGCGGGACAGCGCGGCCCGGGGATCGATCGTGGCGACCGCGGCCATCCCGAAGATGGTGGCGACCATGCCGCCGATCAGGACCGGCGACCACCAGGCGAGATCGAAGGCGGCGGGAGCGCCGATGGTGGCGAGCACCACCGCCACGCCGGCGACGTCGTAGCGCCAGGGTGGCGGCAGCAGGATCCCTGCCGCGATCGCGAGCAGCACCAGGGCGATCGGGCCCTGCCAGGTCGTGCCGCCGGTGGGCGCGGCCGGCCAACCGCTGAGGTCACCGTCCCAGATCGGGCCGGGAGTGGCCAGCACACCGACGCCACCGCGCAGCGCCATCCAGCCTGCCAACAGCCCGATCAGCACGCCGCCGATGGTGAGGCCGAGCACCGGCCCACGACGCCACTCCTCGGGCATCGCCCGGGCCGCCACGGCGACGACCAGGACCAGCGCGGCGGCGACGGCGAGCTGCCCGCTCGGCGCCAGCACCGTGCCGATCCGCAGCAGGGCGGCGACCAGCGCGGCGGTCACCGCGGCGGTCGCCAGGTCGGAGCCGTCGAGGGTGAGATCGGAACGGCGGCCGGTGTCGATCGAGGGTGCCAGGAAGAGGAGTACCGCGGCGACCAGCAGCAGCGCGCCGACCCAGGCATCCGCCACGGTGGCCCCCGGTGCGCCGAATCCGGCCGCGGCGACCAGCAACGCGCCCAGGCCGGTGCCCACCGACAGCGGGACCGGGATCTGGCGCTGCGACACCTGCACGAGGGCGGCGTAACCGAGCGTGACACACACGGCGAGGAAGCTCGCCGCGAGCACCGGCACGGTCGCCTCGCGCAGGCTCGCCGGGGTCGGCGTGTCATCCACCGGCAGGGTCGCCGCCACGAAGGCGGCCACCGCTCCGGGCAGCGCGAAGGCGGCACCTCCGGCGGCCCAGGCCGAGACGGTGTCCGCAGCCGCCGGGGCGAGCCGGATCCGGGGAGCGGCGGCGATCAGCGTGCCGGCCACGACGAGGGTGAGCAGCACGGCGGCGGTCAACGCCGGCCGGGCGAGGGCCGCGCCGGCACCGGCCAGCCCGACCGTGGCGGCGGCCACCGCGTGCGCCAACGCGGCGCGGGGAGTACGGGCGGAGAGGCCGGCCGCCCCGATGCCGATCGCGGTCAGCACCATCGGCCACGGCGCGTACGTCCAGGCCAGCCCGAAGGAGGCCGGTACGGCCAGCGCGGTGAGCGCGGCACCGGTCACCGCGAACTCGCGGCGGATCTCCGACGGTAGGGCCAGCACCGCGGCCACGGTCAGCAGGAAGGCGCTGGCCGCGAGCTGCCAGGCGGCCGGTCCCACGGCGGCGGCCAGTTCGCCCGGATACCGGTAGAGGTCCGCCGCCCAGGCCGGCAGCGCCGCCTCGATCGGGGCGATGCCGGCACGCAGCGCACTGCCGGCGACCACCACCCCGCTGACCGTGAGCGCCACCGCGGAGGCGAGTTGTGGTCCCCGGCGGGCGGACTCGGGTACCGCCCGGACCGCGAGACCGGTGACCGTGATCACCAGGGCGATCAACAGCAGGGCTCGGCCGGGGAGCGCCACCGAGGCGATCCGCCCCAGGGCACCGATGACGGCGAGGGTGAACACGCCCGCGCCCAGGTCGGGTAGGGGCGGACGGCGGAGCACGAGCGTCCCGGCAAGACAGACGGCGGCGGCGAGGAGCAGCACCAGGCCCGCGCCGGTCGCGCCCGGCACGGTGGTGCTCCGCAGCAGGGCGGTCACCGCGTACGCCAGGGCGACGGCGACCGCCACCCCGTGCAGCACCCAGGTCAGTTCCCGCAACCCCGGCACCGGTCGGGTCGGCGCAGTCACGCTGCCGCCGACGGGATCCAGCAGTTCGCCGCTCTCCTCCGGCGCCGCCTCCGGCCTACCGTCAACCTGGCTCTGTTCGGCCGACCGCTGCCGGGGGGCACCCGACCGGCCGGAGCCGGCCGGGCCGTCGGTGACCGGCTGCTCCACGGTGACCGGTGAGCGGGCCAGCCACAGATCGAGCAGCGCCACCACGGTCAGCGCCAGCGCCCAGCCCGCCGGACCGGTGATCCGGTCGTACGCGAGCAGTGGCACCACCGGCTGGGCGGCCAGCACGCTGGCGAACCGGGGTGCGCGCAGCCTGGTCCAACCGGCGTAGCCGACCGAGACGGCAGCGGTGACCGCGAAGATCACACCGGCGAAGACGGCACCGGAGGCGCCGCCGTTGCCGATCCGGTCCACGGCCCACAACGCGTACCCGGCGAGGGGCACCAGGAGCAGACCCACGGCGGCGATGGTCTCGGCCGTGGAGGTCAGCCCACGCCGGACCAGCACCGGCGGGGCGAGCAGCATGAGCACCGTCGCGAGCAGCAGAATGCCCAGCCGGGCCAGCGCGTCCATCGAGCTGGTGGCGACCACGGCGAACACTACGGCGGCGACGCCGAGCAGCAGCGCGCCGAGACCGAGCGGGATGTTCTGGACCTCCCGGGAGGAGGCCTCGGGCGGATGCTCAGGATCGTCGGCGTCCAGCCAGACCGGTTCGGTCGGTGGCGGTGGCCCCTGGGTGCCGGCGGCGCCCTGCCGGGGTACCCGGGGCGGCGGGGGCGCGCCGTCGCGGGGCGGCGAGGCATCCGCGGAGGCGGAGCGTCGCGGCGGCCGGCGACGGAGTACGCGCCGGGGGCGGGTGGCCTGCCGGATGCGCTCGTCCCCCTGGCTGCCGGCGTGCGAGAGGATGTCCCGCTGGAAGAGCGCGGCCTGCATCTTCGCGGCGAGCTGCCGTTGTTCGCGGGCGATGGCGGCCTCGCGGGCCTTCAACTCCGCGATGGATCGTTCGATCTCCGCCAGGTGTTCGGCCCATTGTGGCTGGTGCGCACCGCAGTGCGGGCAGCGAACCGCCGGTTTGATCTCCCGGCCGCACGAAGGGCACTGAAAGCTCGCCACGACACCCCTCCACCCGCACTGTGGAATCCCACTGTCGCAGCATGCCCAAAGCGGGCCGGGAATTCGACAGTTGTCGGCGGGTCAACCGCCAACATCACCACACGGTGGGATCACGGACGCCCCATGCCCCGGTACTCCCAGCCGGCCTGGGTCCACAGTGCCGGATCGAGGCAGTTGCGGGCGTCGACGATGCGGCGGCCGGCGACGAGGTCGCCGAGGAGGCCGGGGTCGGCGTTGCGGAAGTCGGCCCATTCGGTGAGGACGCAGACCAGGTCGGCGTCGGTGACCGCAGTGCTGATGTCGGGTTCGTAGGTGAGTTCCGGCACCGCGCGGCGGGCGTTCTCCATGCCCTCGGGGTCGTAGACGTGGACATCGGCGCCGGCCTTGTGCAACAGGGCGGCGACGGCCAGGGCGGGGGCGTCGCGTACGTCGTCGGTGTTGGGTTTGAAGGTGGCGCCGAGCACGGCGACGCGGGTGCCGGACAGGTCGGGGCCGGCGGGGCCGGAGCGGCGGCCGAGCAGGTCGGCGGCGAGGTTCAGGACGCGGGTACGGCGACGCAAATTGATCAGGTCGACCTCGTGCAGGAAGCGGAGGGCTTCGCCGGCTCCGAGCTCCTGCGCCCGGGCCTGGAAGGCGCGGATGTCCTTGGGCAGGCAGGCGCCACCGAAGCCGAGGCCGGCCTGGAGGAAGCGGTTGCCGATGCGCGGGTCGTAGCCGATGGCCTTGGCGAGCTGGGTCACGTCGCCGCCGGAGGCCTCGCAGACCTCGGCCATCGCGTTGATGAAGGAGATCTTGGTGGCCAGGAAGGCGTTCGCGGCGACCTTGACCAGTTCGGCGGTGGCGAAGTCGGTGACGACCAGCGGTACTTCCCGGTCCTCGGTGGCGGCGAGATCGAACACGCCCTTGTGGGCGGCGTAGAGCATGCCGTTGGCCCACTCGCTCTTGACCCCGACGACGATGCGGTTGGGGCGCAGCACGTCGTCGACGGCGAAGCCCTCCTGGAGGAACTCGGGGCTCCAGGCGACCTCGACGCCGAGGTCGGCCGGGCTGTGCTTGCCGACGAGCTGCTCCACCCACTCGGCGGTGCCGACCGGGACGGTGGACTTGCCGACGATCAGCGCCTTGCGGGTCAGGTGCTGGGCCAGGCCGGTGACCGACGCCTCGACGTACGACAGGTCGGCGCCCATCCCATCGGCCCGCTGCGGGGTGCCGACGCAGATGAAGTGCACGTCACCGAAGTCGGCGGTCTCGGCGATGTCGGTGCTGAAGCGCAGCCGGCCGGCGGCGAGGTTGCGCCGCAGCAGTTCGTCGAGCCCGGGCTCGTGGATCGGCACCTCGCCCGCGTTCAGCTTCGCGATCTTGTCCGCGTCGACGTCGAAGCCGAGCACCTCGTAGCCGAGTTCGGCGTAACAGATGGCATAGGTCGCGCCAAGGTAGCCGGTGCCCAGGAAGGTCACCCGGGGCCGGGAGGCACCCGAGGGGGGTGTGACCGCCGCGATGGCGGGCACCGGCTGGGTGTTCGGGTACGGGATGGTCACGCCTGTCTCTCCGCTCGCACTGGCGCCGCGTGGCTGCGTCGCGTTCCGCCACGGCGCCAGGGTGGGCACCGCAGGGGTGGGTCGTCTGCTGGGTTCCATCATCGCCGAGCGGCGTCGGAGCTTCGTCATGGCCCAGCCTACGCGCCGGTAACATCACCTGAACTGTGGTCGTTATCCTTCAGTCTGCGTGGTGGGCGTCCAGCCGACGTTACAGACTGCGCATGATAGCGGTGAAGGGGAGGGGCCGACATGGCCGCAGAACAGTCGTTCGACGCGTACCGCCTGCCGGAGGAGCACGAGGCGATCCGGGAAGCGGTCCGTGAGGTCTGTGCGGCGAAGGTGGCTCCGCACGCCGCCGAGGCGGACGAGACCGGTGAGTTCCCGAAGGCGTCGTACGACGCGCTACGTGCCGCCGACTTCCACGCACCGCACATCCCGGTCGAGTACGGCGGGGCGGGTGCGGACGCGCTGGCCACGGCGATCGTGATCGAGGAGGTCGCCCGGGCCTGCGCCTCCTCCTCGTTGATCCCGGCGGTGAACAAGCTGGGCACGATGCCGCTGCTGCTGGCCGGATCCGACGATCTCAAGCGCCGCTACCTGACGCCGGTCGCCGCTGGCGAGGCGATGTTCTCGTACTGCCTCTCCGAGCCGGAGGCCGGCAGCGACGCGGCGGCGATGACCACCCGGGCGGTACGTGACGGCGATCACTGGGTGCTCAACGGGGTGAAGCGTTGGATCACCAACGCGGGTGTCTCGGAGTTCTACACCGTCTTCGCGACGACCGACCCCACCGCCCGCTCCCGGGGCATCTCCGCCTTCGTGGTCGAGAAGTCGGATCCGGGGGTGAGCTTCGGCGCGCCGGAGAAGAAGCTGGGCATCAAGGGGTCGCCGACCCGCGAGGTCTACCTGGACAACGTCCGGATCCCGGCGGACCGGATGATCGGCGCCGAGGGCACCGGCTTCGCCACCGCGATGAAGACCCTAGACCACACCCGGGTCACCATCGCCGCGCAGGCGGTGGGCATCGCGCAGGGTGCGCTCGACTACGCCAAGGGGTACGTCGCCGAGCGCAAGCAGTTCGGCAGGGCGGTCGCCGAGTTCCAGGGCGTGCAGTTCATGCTCGCCGACATGGGCATGAAGCTGGAGGCGGCCCGGCAGTTGACGTACGCGGCGGCCGGCCGGTCCGAGCGCGGCGACGCCGATCTGACCTACTTCGGCGCGGCGGCCAAGTGCTTCGCCTCGGACGCCGCGATGGAGATCACCACCGACGCGGTGCAGTTGCTCGGCGGCTACGGCTACACCCGTGACTACCCCGTCGAGCGGATGATGCGGGACGCCAAGATCACCCAGATCTACGAGGGCACGAACCAGGTGCAGCGCATCGTCATGGCCCGGCAGTTGCTCAAGGACTGACACTCCGACGACGGCTGTCGGCACCTCCGCCCGCGCGGTTGCCGGGCGGAGGTGCCGATCCGTATCTGTCGGGTCAGCTGGTGGCGTCGTCGCGTCGGGGCAGGTTGCCCGGCGGTGCCGACCAGGGCGACCCACCTCCGGTCCGCCGGGGCAGCGGCTCGGTCGGTGTCGGGTCCGGGTCCGGGTAGCCCAGGCTCAGCGGCGCGGTGTCCCGTTCCGCCGACGGGCCCGGTGACCAGTCGGTCAACGTCTGGTCCGGCGCCGGCGCGTCGGGGGTGCCCGACTCCGGCTGCGGCGCCGCGACCGGCCAACGCCGCCACCGTTGCCCGCTGAACGTCGCGACCAGCAGCAGCACGCCGATCAGGAAGAGCGTGCCGTTCTCCACCGGCAGCCCCAGCGGCAGCGGGTCGCCGAGAAACCTCCAGTCGGACGGGATGCGCTCGCGTACCCGGAAGGGCGAGACGAACAGTCCGACGTACGGGGTGACCAGCAGCAGGCCGGCCACCAGCGGACCGAGCGGTGAGATGCGTAGCGTGCCGAGCAGGCCCAGCACGATGCCACCGACAGCGAGGTACACGGCCGGTTCGATGAGATTCGCCGTGTTGGCGGTGCCGATCTCCACCCACCGGTTGACGGTGTCGGCCGACCCGTCCTGACCGAGGGTGACCAGCACCCAGGTGACCGGCACCACCACCAGCCCTGCGAGGAAGCTCCACAGATGTCGCATCCGCGCACCGTACCGTTTCCGACATGACCGAGCACCCCGCCACCGCCCTGCCGGGCAAGCCGACCTCGTACTCCCGGGTAACCCTCAGCCGGATCATGACCGCGGTGGATGTGAACCTGTACGGAACGGTGCACGGCGGGGTGCTGATGAAGTTCGTCGACGACGTGGCCGGCGCGGCGGCGGCGCGGCACAGCGGTGGCACGGCGGTGACCGCCGCGATCGACGAGATCGTCTTCTCGGAGGCGGTCCGGGTGGGCGACCTGGTGCACGCGTACGCCCAGGTGAACTGGACCGGGCAGACCTCGATGGAGGTCGGCGTCCGGGTGATGGCCGAGCGCTGGGACTCGGCCGACGAGGCGCCGGTGCGGGTGGCCACCGCGTACCTCGTCTTCGTCGGGGTCGAGGTGGGTGGCGCGCCCCGGCCGGTGCGTCCGGTGTTGCCGGAGACGCCGGAGGACGAGCGGCGCTGGCGTGAGGCGGAGATCCGCCGCGCCCACCGGCTGGCCCGCCGCCAGGCCATCCAGGCGGCCCGTAGCGAACCCTGACCGCTCCGGCCGCCGACGGCGCTTCCTGCGTCCCGGCCACACTGGTCGGGTCCAGGGGGTATGGGGCGGGCACATGCGCCTGCGCGGGTCGGGTGCGGACAATGGCGCTTCGAGGTAGGGCAAGATGGCGCCACGGCCCACCGCACAGCGTCGTGCCGGGCCAGGGGAGGAGTGGACCAGTGACGGACGTGCTGTGGACGCCACCGGCGGACGTGCTCCAGCGGTCCCGGATCGGGGCTTATCTGCGTTGGCTCGCCGAGCACCGGGGGTTGACGTTCGCCGACTACGACGCGCTGTGGCGGTGGTCGGTCACCGACCTGGACGCCTTCTGGCGGTCGATCTGGGACCACTTCGGTGTCGTCGCGCACACCCCGCCGACCGCCACCCTGACCGACCGGGACATGCCGGGCACCCGGTGGTTCCCCGGCGCCACCCTCAACTACGCCGAGAACGTGCTGCGGATGCCGGGCCGGGCCGAGGACGAGCCCGTGGTCGTGGCGCACGGGCAGACCCGGCCGCCGGTCACCCTGACTGCCGGGCAGTTGCGCGAGCAGGTCCGCCGGGTCGCCGCCGGACTGCGCCGGCTCGGCGTCACCACCGGCGACCGGGTGGCCGGGTACGCGCCGAACATCCCCGAGACGTACGTGCTGATGCTGGCGACCGCGAGCCTCGGTGCCGTCTTCTCGTCCTGCGCGCCGGAATTCGGCACCCGCAGCGTGACCGACCGGTGGCAGCAGATCGAGCCGAAGGTCCTGGTCGCCGTGGACGGCTACCGCTACGGCGACAAGCCGGTCGACCGGCGCGCCGAGGTGGCCGCGATCCGGGCCGCGCTGCCGTCGCTGCGGCACACCGTGTCGATCCCCTACCTCGACCCCGACGGTTCGCCGGCTGCGGACGCACTCGCCTGGGCGGAGTTGGCGGCCGAGACCGACGAACCGCTGGCCTTCACCCCGGTGCCGTTCGACCACCCGCTTTACGTGCTCTACTCCTCCGGCACCACCGGGCTGCCCAAGCCGATCGTGCACGGACACGGCGGCATCCTGCTGGAGCACCTGAAGATGCTCGCCCTGCACCACGACCTCGGCCCGGCGGACCGGTTCTTCTGGTTCACCACCACCGGCTGGATGATGTGGAACTTCCTGGTCTCCGGGCCGGCGGTGGGCGCGGCCATCGTGCTGTTCGACGGCAACCCCGGCCATCCCGACCTGGGCGCCCTGTGGCGGCTGGCGGAGCAGACCGGCACCACGTACTTCGGCACCTCGGCGCCGTTCCTGCTGGCCTGCCGCAAGGCCGGGCTGGTCCCGCGCGAGATCGCCGACCTCTCCGCGCTGCGCGGCCTCGGCTCCACCGGCGCGCCACTGCCCGCCGAGGGCTTCACCTGGGTGTACGACACGGTCGGCGACGGCCTTCAGCTCCAGTCGCTGTCCGGCGGTACCGACGTCTGCACCGGTTTCGTCGGCGGTGTGCCGCTGCTGCCGGTGCACGCCGGTGAGATCGCCTGCCGCGCCCTCGGTGCGAAGGTGGAGGCCCGCTCGCCGGACGGCACCCCCGTCATCGGGGAACTGGGCGAGCTGGTGATCACTGAACCCATGCCGAGCATGCCGGTGGGTTTCTGGAACGATCCGGACGGAGCCCGCTACCGGGAGGCGTACTTCGACATCTATCCCGGGGTGTGGCGGCACGGGGACTGGATCACCATCAACTCCCGGGGCGGTTGTGTCATCACCGGCCGCTCCGACGCCACCCTCAACCGGGGCGGCGTACGGCTCGGCACCGCCGAGTTCTACTCCGTCGTGGAAGGGCTGGACGAGGTCGCCGACTCGGTGGTGGTGCACCTGGAGGACGACGAGGGCGGCGCCGGTGAGCTGCTGCTGTTCGTGGTGCTCGCCGAGGGGGTGACCCTTGACGACGAGTTACGCCGGACGATCTGCCGCGAGCTGCGTACCGCGTTGTCGCCCCGGCACGTACCCGACGAGATCCACCAGGTCCGCGCGGTGCCACGCACCCTGTCCGCGAAGAAGCTCGAGGTGCCGGTCAAGAAGATCCTCACCGGGACTCCGGTCAACCAGGCGGCGGCCAAGGGCGCCCTGGCCAACCCGGACTCCCTGACCGCCTTCGCCACCCTGGCCCGACAGCGCACCCCGGACCGCCCCGCCACCTGACCCGACCTTCGACGCCGACCCCTCGACCCGAGCCTCCACCACCGCCCCGCCGGCGACGGCCCGGGGTGTGGCTCGGGCTGTGTGGCTCGGGCTCGGGCGGTGTCGGCCTGGGCGCTGGTCGCCATAGCTCGAGCTTCCCTCCGTCGAGAAGCAGTTACGAGCTGAGACCTTACGTTACTCAGCGTGCTGTCGCAGTTCGCCCAACCAATACCTTCCACCGTCCTTTGCTCTGCTTCAACCCACGCAACAGTTACTTTGCGTAGCGTCCGACGCGTGAGTGGCACCGGACCGTCGTTGCGTCGTTGCAGGTTAGGCGGTTGTGCGTAGGTTGAAGCAGAGCAAAGGGCGGGAAGGGGTATATAGCCCGGCGCTGGCGTAGCAACGGTGAGTGAGCGACGCGGAGGGTGAAGGTCGACTCGCTGGTTCGAACACTGGCACTGGGCAGCGTCGTCCTCGCCATGGGGCGGTCGAGTCAGGGCACGGCGGTCGGGGCACGGCGGTCAAGGCCGGATAGGGCGGGGGCGGGCCAGCAAGGCAGGTCGGGCCGGGTAGACCGGCGGTCCCGGCAGGCCGGGCCGGGCGGGCCCGGCGGGCGGGTCCGGGCGGTAAGGGCAGGACTGGGCGGGCAGGTCAGGTCAGCGAGTGGGTGATGCGTTCCGTCGATTGGCGTTCGGCCAGACGGGCCCGGTCAAGGTGGGCGCAGAGCACCAGGGTGGCGCCGACGCTGAGCGGGGCCAGCAGCCAGTCGAGCGGGTCCGGCCGGCGGTCGACGTCCACGAGGAGCCGGTCGCCCGCGGAGATGCCGAGTTCGGCGGCGCGGGTGGTGACCCGGGCGCGCAGCGCGGTGTGCTCCGGGCCGCCGGGCGGGTACGCCGTGAAGTGGTCGCCGTGCGCGCGTACCTCGGTGACGTAGTCGGCGAAGCCCGCCGGCACCTCCCGCAGCGGCAGCGCGAACGGGTGCAACGCGAGCGCGTATCGGTCGGCCGCCGACCAGGCGTCGGCCTCGGCGACGCCGTCGACGGTGGCGAACAGCACGTCCACCTCGCCCGGCCGGTCGGCGACCGGCAGACCGGCCGGACGCACCGTCAGCCCGGCCGACCAGCATCCGAGCAGCACCGCGGCGCTCTGCCAGTGCGGCGGCAGCAGCACCGCCGCGGTGCCGCCCGGCTCGAGGGCCAGTTCGTCGACGAGCAGGTTCGCCGTCTTGGCCACCCAGTTCGCCAGCGTCGCTCCGGAAAGCTCGGTGCGCTCGCCGGTGGCGTCGTCGTACCAGGTCAGCATGGGGCGGTTCGGGTCGGTCGCGACCGCGTCGGCGAGTACCCGGGCAATGTTGTCGGCCATCGGCGCGAACGATACGCGCCCGGCGGCCGTACTCGATGACAGCGACAAGTCGGCGTACCGTCGGGTCGCAGTCAGCGTCCGTGCCCGGCTCCGGCGTAGGCTTGCCGGAGTGTCGTTCCCCACAGTCCCGCCACCGCAAGGAGTCGCCCCGTGACCGCCGGTCGCCCGCCCCGCGTGCTCATCGACGCCACGAGTGTTCCCGCCGATCGCGGCGGCGTCGGTAGATACGTCGATGGCCTGCTCGGCGCCCTCGGCAAGGTGTGCGGATCGGCGGTGGACCTGGTGGTGGTCAGCCTCCGCACCGACCTGGAGCGTTACCGGCGGAAGCTGCCCGGCGCGGAGATCATTCCGGCGCCGGCCGCGGTGGCGCACCGGCCGGCGCGGCTCGCCTGGGAGCAGACCGGCCTGCCCCTGCTCGCCCAGCAGGTCGGCGCGGAGGTGCTGCACTCGCCCTTCTACACCTGCCCGCTGCGGGCCGGCTGTCCGGTCACCGTGACGGTGCACGACGCGACGTTCTTCACCGAGCCGGAGCACTACGACAAGTCCCGCCGGACGTTCTTCCGTAGCGCGATCAAGACCTCGTTGCGGCGCGCGAACCGGGTGATCGTGCCCAGCAAGGCGACCCGCGACGAACTGATCCGCCTGTTGGACGCCGACCCGACCCGCATCGACGTGGCCTACCACGGGGTGGACCACGAGGCCTTCCACGCGCCCGGAGACGAGGAGAAGGCCCGGGTCCGGGCCCGCCTGGGGCTGGGCGGCAGCAGTTACGTCGCGTTCCTCGGCGCCAAGGAGCCGCGTAAGAACGTGCCGAACCTGATCCGTGGCTGGGCCCGGGCGGTCGCCGAGCGGCCGGACCCGCCGGCACTCGTGGTGGCCGGCGGACAGGGCCACGACGACGACATCGACCGCGCGGTGGCCGAGGTGCCCTCGCACCTGCGGCTGCTGCGCCCCGGCTACCTGCGCTACGGCGACCTGCCCGGCTTCCTCGGCGGGGCGCTGGTGGCCGCGTACCCCTCCTACGGCGAGGGGTTCGGGTTGCCCATCCTGGAGGCGATGGCGTGCGCCGCCCCGGTGCTCACCACGCCCCGGCTGTCGCTGCCGGAGGTCGGTGGCGACGCGGTGGCCTACACCAGCGAGGATCCGGATCAGATCGCCGCCGACCTGGCCGCGCTGCTCGACGACGAACCACGCCGGTTGTCGCTGGCCAAGGCCGGTTTCGATCGGGCGAAGGAGTTCACCTGGGGGTCCAGCGCCGAGGTGCACATCGCGGCGTGGACCAGGGCGCGGGCCTGAGGCCGGCAACCGAGACGCTCGGTCCGGGCGGTTCGGGCATGATGTCCTGGTGATCTATGTCGTCATTCCGGCCGGTGGCAGCGGCACAAGGTTGTGGCCGCTGTCCCGTGCCGGGCATCCCAAATTCCTGCACCCGTTCACCGGCACGTCCGCGTCGTTGTTGCAGGCGACCGTCGAGCGGCTGGGGCCGCTGACCACCCCCGAACGCACCATGGTGGTCACCGGGGCCGCGCACGCCGCGGCCGTGGCCCGCCAGCTGACCGGGCTGCCGGAGGAGAACATCCTGGTCGAACCGTCGCCACGGGATTCCTGCGCCGCCATCGCGCTGGCCGCGGCGGTGATCGCCGTACGCGACCCGGACGCCGTCATGGGATCGTTCGCCGCCGACCATCTGATCGGCGATCCTCAGCGGTGGGTGGACACCGTCCGCGAGGCGGTCCGGGGCGCGGAGCAGGGGCTGCTGATGACGGTCGGGATCACCCCGACCCGGCCGGAGACCGGCTACGGATACCTGCGGACCGGCGAGCCCCTCGACGGTGGCCCGATGCGTCCGGTGGTCGAGTTCAAGGAGAAGCCGAGCGCCGAGGTCGCCGAGACGTACCTGCGGTCGGGCCACTACCTCTGGAACGCCGGCATGTTCGTCTGGCGGGTGTCGGCGTTTCTCGCCGAGCTGGCACGTCAGCAGCCCGAGCTGCACGCCGGGGTCACCACGATCGCAGCGGCGTGGCACTCCGACGAACAGGACGACGTGCTCGGTGCGGTCTGGCCCACGCTGACGAAGATCTCGGTGGACTACGCGGTGATGGAGGGCGCGGCCGCGGCCGGTCGGGTGGCGACCGTGCCCGGTGACTTCCGGTGGAACGACGTGGGTGACTTCCACACCCTCGGCGAGGTGCTGCCGGCGGACCCGGACGGCAACGTGGTGCTGGCCAGCGACGCCAAGACCGAGGTGCTGCTGCGCGACAGCAGCGGCATGGTGGTGGCGCCGCAGGCCGGTCGGCTGGTGGCCGCCGTCGGCGTACGCGACCTGATCGTGGTCGACACCGAGGACGCGTTGCTGGTCTGCCCGCGCGAGCGCGCTCAGGACGTGAAGTCGATCGTGGACGAACTCAAGAGACGGGGTGCGGAGAAGCTCGTCTGAAGGCCGCCAGGCCCGGTGTGACGAGCCGGGCCGTGCCGCCGGCCAACGGCTGCGGCAGACGCTCCGGTGGGAACCAGCCGAGCGCCTCGGACTCCACGCTCACCCGTTCCGTCGCGCCGACCGGGGCGAACACGGCGAAGCGTACGTCGTGGTGCAGCGACCCGCCCTGGCAGGCCACCGGGTGCACGTCCACGTCGATCGGCAGCGGATCGATCCGCAGACCGGCGATGCCCGACTCCTCGGTGGCCTCCCGCAAAGCCGCGCCGGCCAGCGTCCGGTCGGCCGGCTCACAGTGCCCGCCCAACTGCACCCACTTGTGGAACTTGCCGTGCAGGCAGAGCAGCACCTGGCTCCCGGTCGCGTCGAACACCAGGGCGCTGGCGGTGACGTGACCGGGGCGGTGTGCGCGGCTCATCGCGACCGGCCCGGCGTCGAGCAGGCCGAGGGTACGGTCGCGGGCCACCGCCGCGTCGGGGCTGGTCGGCGTCCAGCCGGTGAGCACCGCCAGCGCGTCGGCGTGCAGCGCCGTCCAGCCGTCCGCGTCGCCGCGCGGGGATCGGTCCATGATTCGGGGCGTCGACAACGGCCGCTCCTCTCGTCCGAGCCAGCGTACGGGGTGCTGGTGGACGAGCCGGTGCGGCGGCCGGACCGGTGCCAGGGAGACCGGGCGGCACCCCCTGCGGAAGCTGAGCCGCAGACCCTCGTATGGTGCCGCCCGCTCTCGGGCACCCAGTGGGCGGACACGTTCGACGTGGGTCGCCCCCTGTGGCACGGGAAGCATGGCGGATTCACGTCCCGGGCGTCGAGGTCTTTCAGCTGAGGCTTAACTGCCCGAGGCCGGGGCGGCCGGGTAGAGTTCGGAGGTCGCCGGGTGCCCCCTCCGCCGGGCGGTGGGAGTACCCATGCTGAAGATCCATTTCTCCGGCGAGGACATTCTCCGGACCCGGGTGGCTCCGGCGGCCGATCCGGTCTGGGAAGTGGTGCTGAGTCTGCACCTGCTGCCCGGGCGCAGCCGCGATCCGTTGCTCGCCGGCTGGCGTCGCGAGGTCTCCCGGGGGCTGCGTCGGCAACTGGACGCCGAGGCGCTGCGACTGCTTTCCACGTTGAGCCCGCCGCGCGGCTACTTTCCGGACTTCCTCACCCCGTACGAGGGCGTGCACGGTTTCGAGGCGGGGATGGAGGCGCTGCGGCGTACCCCGGTGGCGTCGCTGCAACGCGACCTGACGCTGCTCGCCAGCGACAACCGGAACCTGCCCGCCGGGGTGGCCGCCATCGCCCGGGGTGAGCCGGAGGCCCTGATCCACCTGACCGAGACGATGGACCGCTACCGGCAGCTCGCCCTCGGCCCGTACTGGACGCGGGTCCAGGGCGCGGTGGAGGCCGATCGTGCCCGCCGCGCCCGGGCGATGCTCGACGGGGGTGTCGAAGGGCTGCTGACCACACTGCGGCCGGGCCTGCGCTGGGAGTCGGGCGTGCTGGAGATTCCCACCTACCCGAGGAGCCGGGAACTTCACCTGGAGGGGCGGGGACTGCTGCTGGTGCCGTCGTTCTTCTGCGCCAACACGCCGGTCGCGCTGCTCGACCCGCAACTACCGCCGGTGCTGGTCTACCCGGTCGACCGGCTGGGCGGACTGACCGGGGACGCGCCCGCGGCGGGCGACACCGGCCGGGAGGCGCTGGCCGCGTTGCTCGGCCGTACCCGCGCGGCGGTTCTCGCCGCCAGCGACGACGGCTGCACCACCGGCGAGCTGGCCCGCCGGCTGCGCATCTCGGCGGCGGCGGCCAGCCAGCACACCACCGTGCTGCGGAACGCGGGTCTGCTGGTCAGCCACCGGGACCGCAACACCGTCCTGCACACCCTCACCCCGCTCGGCCGCGCCATCCTCAACCCCTGACAGTCACCTGTCAGAGGGCGAGGGTGGCGGCGGCGGTGGTGCCGCCGGGTGGGGGAAGGAGTTGGGTGGGGACGTGTGCCGCCGCGAGGGCGGTGCGCAGGCGTTGCACGTCCGTGCCGAAGCGGACCAGTTGGAACGGGCCCACCGGGGTGGGTGGGGAGCAGAGCACCAGGCCGGTCGCGTGCGCCGGCCAGCCCGGCACGATGGGGGCCAGCGCGGCGCGTAC
The DNA here is from genome assembly GCF_027497295.1 of Verrucosispora sp. WMMC514. NCBI lineage: Bacteria > Bacillati > Actinomycetota > Actinomycetes > Micromonosporales > Micromonosporaceae > Micromonospora > Verrucosispora sp. WMMC514. The sequence continues at coordinate 3,611,494 of NZ_CP114906.1, forward strand.
CTCGTCGTCGGTGACCTGCGTGAAGACCGTGCCGGGCGCGATCACGTCGGCGACCGAGTCGATCGCCCGCGCGACGGTGGCCGGGTCGGGTGGAGCGTCGGACAGGTGATCCGGCAGGGCGGCGGCAGCCGCCAGACCGGCCGCCTTCGCCTCGGCGGTGCCGAGCGAGAACAGGTCCATCGAGGCGTCCCTGACCAGCACCCGGGCGCCCTCGCCGTCGCCCGACAGCGGCCGCGTCAGGTAGCCGCGGATAACCGCGACCGGCACCTGGTCGCACTTGCCCTTGACCAGTTCACCCGCCGCGGCCAGTTCGTCGACCACCGCCATCTGCGTCAGCGCCAGCTCGTTGCCGTACGGGTCGACCTCGCCCCGGTGGTCGCGGATGGCGTCCATCCCGGCGACGCCGAGGGCCACGTCGGTCAGCCCGTTGCGCCAGGGGCGGCCCATGGTGTCGCTCACGACGACCGCGACGTCCACGCCGTACCGGTCGCGCAGGCCGGCGCGGAGCGCGCGGGCCGAGGCGTCCGGGTCCTCCGGCAGCAGCACCAGCCGGGTCTTGTCGACGTTCGAGGCGTCGATTCCGGCGGCGGCCATCACGAAGCCGTGCCGGGTCTGCACGATCCGGGTCGGGCCGCGCGAGGCGACCACCCGTACCGTCTCCGCCGCCAGCACCTCGTCCCGGACGGCCTGTCGATCCGGGCCGTCGGCGGGCACGTCGACCAGCCGCCCCTCGGCCTTGGAGACGATCTTGCTGGTGACCACGAGCACGTCCCCGTCGCGCAGCCAGGGCGCCGCGCTCCCGATCAGGACCGCGAGGTCGTCCCCCTCGGTCACGTGCCCGATCCCGGGCACCGGCAGGATCTCCAGTCTCACGTCAACTCCACCGCGGCGCGGACCATCGCCGCCGTCGCCGCCTCGTCGGTCATCCGCAACGGCACCGCACGGACCGTCACGTCCGGCACCACCGTTGCGGCATCCTCCTCGGCCACCAACCAGCCGTCGAGCAGTCCGCCACTCGTCCGGCTTCCGTACAACCCACCGACGCCGGCGGCGCTGCAATCCACGCCGACGACCGCCAGGCAACGGTCGGCCATGCCGCGTACCGGTGCGCCACCGATGATCGGTGAAACGCCCACCACCGGGGCGGTGCCGTCCGTCACCGCCTCGCGCAGCCCCGGCACGGCCAGGATCGGCGCGATGCTGACCACCGGGTTGCTCGGCGCCACGAGCAGCACGTCGGCTCCGGCGATCGCCTCCGTGACGCCGGGTGCCGGCTTCGCCGACTCCGCTCCGACGAAGACGAACCGGTGGGTCGGGATCCGCGCCCGGTACCGTACCCACCACTCCTGGAAGTGGATCGCCCGCTGACCACCGTCGAGGTCGGCGACCGCATGCGTCTCCAGGCGGTCGTCGGTCGCCGGCAGCAGGCGTACGCCGGGCTGCCAGCGGGTCGCCAGTGCCTGGGTGACCTGGTGCAGCGGATAGCCGGCGTCGAGCATCGTGGTGCGGACCAGGTGGGTGGCGATGTCCCGGTCACCGAGGCCGAACCAGCTCGGCTCGGCGCCGTACGCCGCCAGCTCGTCCTTGACCGTCCAGCTCTCGTCGACCCGTCCCCAGCCCCGCTGCGGGTCGGCGCCGCCGCCGAGGGTGTACAGCACGCTGTCCAGGTCCGGGCAGATGCGGAGTCCGTGCAGCCGTAGGTCGTCGCCGACGTTGACCACGGCGGTCACCTCGGCACCCACCTCGCGGGCGTACGCCCGCACCCCCAGCAGGAACCGGGCACCGCCGATTCCGCCGGTCAGAACCACGATGCGCATCCGCCCATCCTCGCCTACGTGACGCCTCCGGCAGCCAACTGCCCCGGGAGACTAGGCTCACGTCGGCATCTGTCCGCTTTCGCCCCAGGGAGAGTTCGTGACCAGCCCCGCCGAGCCCCCACCCACCGACCCGACCCCGGCCCGCCAGGTGACCGGGCCGCTACGCGAACTCGTCGCTCTCGTGCTCCTGGGCGCCAACGCCGTCTTTCTGTTCGTGGGGCTGATCCGGCTGCTGACCCCGCAGGGCGCCTACAGCACGGTCACCGGGCGCGCCGCCAGCTCCTTCTTCGCCTTCATCGGCGTCGAGGCGGTGGTGCTGCCGGTGTTGGCGGTGCTGCTGGCCACGCACCTCGCCCCGACCGTCGGCCGGGCGAAACTGATCACGCAGGTGGCGCTCGTCGAGTACGCGGTGAGCGCCGTGCTCGGCGGTCTGACCCTGCTGATCTGGGTGGTCGGTCGGCTGGCCGAGGCGCAGCTCTTCGACGCGATGACCGGACTGCTCACCCGGGTCGCCTGGGTGGCGCTGTTCGCCGCGGCGGCGTACGTGGTGTGGAGCGTGTGGCAGCGGCTGTACCACGTACCCCGGCCCAAGCCCGAGCCCGGCCTGTACGGCACGCCGCAGCCGGGCTGGCCGCAACCGGGCGGCCCGGGTCAGTTCGGTGGCCAGCCCGGTCAGCAGGGTGGCGGGTGGGCGCCGCCCGGCCAGTCGGGTGGTTGGTCGGGTGCCGAGCGGCCCGCCGGCTATCCGGCCGGCTACCCCGGCTCCGGGCACCAGGGGACGGGGCAGCCGAATCAGTCCGGGTCCGGCCAGTTCGGCGGCTACCCGGCCGGCGGCACGACCCAGGGCCACCCCGGCGGCCAGGGCCACCCCGGCGGTCAGGGCGGCCAGCCGGGTTGGCCAATGGCCGGTCAGGCACCCTCCGCCGGAGGGCCGCCGGAGTCACCGCACACCTGGCCGCCGCACGGCCAGCCGGCGGTGCCACCGCAGTCGGCGCCGTCCTCGCCGGCCGCGCCCACATTCGGGCAGGCGGCCCCGCCGGCCGCGCCGCCGTTCGGGTCGCCGGCCTCGCCGGCCGCACCGCCGTTCGGGCAGCCGGCCTCGGCCGACCCGACCCAGAGCATCCCGCGCCAGGGCGATCCGGGCGGGGGCGTGCCGCGTCAGGGCGACCCGGCCGGGCGCGCCGAGCGGCAGGACGCCGAGCCGACCCAGGCGATCCCGCACCAGAGCGCCGAGCCGACCCAGGCGATCGCGCGGCCGGGCGACGGTGACGCCGCCCCGCCGGTTTCCCGGTCGGGCGACGGAGAGGCCGACCGCACCCAGCGGATCGATCCGGGCGAGCAGCCGAGCTGACCGGCGGGTCGTCGAAGGCACGTGCGGTTGCCCACGGGCCGGGGCCGCACCGGGCCGCAGCGCATAGGCTGAGCGGATGGTTGATCAGAGCGAGCGCGGGCCGGGTGACGGAGGCGTACGGCGGGCACTGCGCCGCGCCGCCGCCGGGCGGGCGCTCGACGTCGACGAGGCGTCGACCCTGCTGACCGCGCGGGGCGCGGCGCTGGAGGAACTGCTCGGCATCGCCGGTGCGATCCGGGACGCCGGCCTGCGGGACGCCGGCCGGCCCGGCGTCGTGACGTACTCGAAGAAGGTTTTCATTCCGTTGACCCGGCTCTGCCGGGACCGCTGCCACTACTGCACGTTCGCCACGGTGCCGCACCGGCTGCCGGCGGCCTTCCTCGACCGCGAGGAGGTGCTGGCCATCGCCCGGGCCGGCGCGGCGCAGGGTTGCAAGGAGGCCCTGTTCACCCTCGGTGACCGGCCGGAGGAGCGCTGGCCGGCGGCCCGGCAGTGGCTGGACGAACGCGGCTACGGGTCCACCCTGGACTACCTGCGGGCCTGTGCCGTGGCGGTGCTGGAGGAGACCGGCCTGCTGCCGCACCTGAACCCGGGGGTGCTCTCCTGGGCGGAGCTGCAACGGCTCAAGCCGGTGGCGCCGAGCATGGGGATGATGCTGGAGACCACCGCCACCCGGTTGTGGTCCGAGCCCGGCGGCCCGCACTACGGCTCTCCGGACAAGGAGCCGGCGGTGCGGTTGCGGGTCCTCGACGACGCCGGCCGGGTCGGTGTCCCGTTCACCACCGGCCTCCTGATCGGCATCGGCGAGACCCTCGCCGAACGGGTCGACGCGATCTTCGCGATCCGGCGCACCCAACGCGAGTACGGCCACCTCCAGGAGGTGATCGTGCAGAACTTCCGGGCGAAGCCGGACACGGCGATGCGGGGGATGCCCGACGCCGAACTGCACGACCTCGCGGCCACCGTGGCGGTGGCCCGGGTGCTGCTGGGTCCGAAGGCCCGCATCCAGGCACCACCGAATCTCATCGCCGGTGAGTACGACCTGCTGCTGCGGGCCGGTATCGACGACTGGGGCGGTGTCTCGCCGGTGAGCCCGGACCACGTCAACCCGGAGCGCCCCTGGCCGCAGCTCGACGAGCTGGCTGCCCGTACCGCCGCCGCCGGCTTCACGCTCCGCGAGCGACTGACCGTCTACCCCGAGTACGTCCGGGCCGGCGAGCCCTGGCTGGACGCGCGACTGCTGCCGCACGTGACCGCGCTCGCCGATCCGGCGACCGGGCTGGCGGTGGAGGCGGCCCGTCCGGTGGGCCGGCCGTGGCAGGAGCCCGACGAGACCTTCGGTGGGCGCACCGACCTGCACACCACCATCGACACCACGGGGCGTACGGACGACCGCCGGGGCGACTTCGACCACGTCTACGGCGACTGGGCCGAGGTGGCCGCGAAGGTGGCTGTGCCACCGGCGCGGGCGGGTGTCGACGGTGGCCCGGCAGCGGAGGCGGGAACCGGTGCCGGGGCCGGCCGGCCGCTCGTCGCCGGGGCCGCCGACGCCGACCTGCGGGCCGGGTTGCGGCTGGCCGCCGAGGATCCGGCGGCGCTGCTGGAGCCCCGGCACACGGATGCCGCACTGGCGCTGTTCGGCGCGGACGGGCCGGCTCTGGACGAGCTGTGCCGCACCGCCGACGAGCTGCGCCGTTCCGCCGTGGGTGACGACGTGACCTACGTGGTCAACCGCAACATCAACTTTTCGAACGTCTGCTACGTGGGCTGCCGGTTCTGCGCCTTCGCGCAGCGGGAACGGGACGCCGACGCGTACCGGCTCTCGGTGGAGCAGGTCGCGGACCGGGCGCAGGAGGCGTGGGAGGCCGGCGCCGGCGAGGTCTGCCTCCAGGGCGGCATCGACCCGAAGCTGCCGGTGACGATCTACGCCGACCTGGTCCGGGCGATAAAGGCCCGGGTGCCGCGGATGCACGTGCACGCCTTCTCGCCGATGGAGATCGTCACCGCCGCCGCCAAGGCCGGCGTGTCGGTGCGGGAGTGGCTGGCCGGGCTGCGCGAGGCGGGACTGGACACCATCCCGGGCACCGCGGCGGAGATCCTCGACGACGAGGTGCGCTGGGTGCTCACCAAGGGCAAGTTGCCGACCGCCGCCTGGGTGGAGGTGGTCAGCACGGCCCACGAGCTGGGTATCCGGTCCAGCTCGACGATGATGTACGGCCACGTCGACCATCCCGCGCACTGGCTGGCGCACTTCCGGGTGCTGGCCGGGGTGCAGGACCGTACCGGCGGGTTCACCGAGTTCGTGGCGCTGCCGTTCGTGCACACCAACGCCCCGATCTACCTCGCGGGCATCGCCCGCCCAGGGCCGACCTGGCGGGAGAACCGGGTGGTGCACGCGATGGCGCGGGTGCTCTTGCACGGTCGGATCGACAACATCCAGTGCTCCTGGGTGAAACTGGGCGACGCCGGCACCGCGGAGTTGCTGCGCGGCGGCTGCAACGACCTCGGGGGCACGCTGATGGAGGAGACCATCTCGCGGATGGCCGGTTCCGGCAACGGGTCGGCGCGTACCGAGGAGCAGTTGCGGGCCATCGCGGCGGCGGCGGGCCGACCGGCGCGTAGGCGCACCACCGCGTACGGTCACATCGCGGCCTAGTACGGCAGCCGCCGTTTGAGATCTTGCTGTTGAGGTGGGGTGGACGCGAGGCGGCCACCGCGTGATCGTCTGTACGTTGTGGACATAACTTCAGATCTGGCGGTGGCCGCAGGCCACAGCGTAGACCCCGCCGCGTGGGAGCGGGTCATGGCCGGGGTGCTCGGCTGCTTCGCGGGCCGGTTCGGGCGGGTGGAGCCGCGGCGGGCGGCGGGAGAGTTCGTCTCTGGTCTGCTATCTGACCTTGAAGTCAAGACATGTTGGCAGTTGGCGGAGCAGGCCGGGCACGTCCGGCCGGACGCGATGCAGCGGTTGTTGTACCGGGCGGTGTGGGACGCCGACGCCGTTCGTGATGACCTGCGGGCTCTGGTCGCGGGCCGGTTCGGTGACCCGGACGCGGTCCTGGTTCCGGACGAGACGGGAGACCTGAAGAAGGGCAGCCACACCGTCGGGGTGCAGCGGCAGTACACGGGCACGGCCGGGCGGATCGAGAACAGCCAGGTCGGGGTGTTCCTCGCCTACGCAAGCCGGCACGGGCACACTCTGATCGATCGACGGGTGTATCTGCCGGTGTCGTGGACCGACGACCGTGACCGCTGCGCCGCCGCGGGGGTGCCCGACGAGGTCGGGTTCGCGACCCGGTGCGAGCTGGCCGCCGACATGATCACCGCAGCCCTTGATGCCGGTGTCCCGGCGGGGTGGGCCGCCGCGGACGAGGCATACGGCAACAGCAGCGTGTTTCGTGCCTTGCTGCGCGAACGCGGACTCGGCTATGTCCTCGCGGTGTCCCGCAGTCATCTGGTGCCGCTCGACGGCGGCAAGACCCGCGTCCGCGCCGACCGGGTGGCCGCCGACCTGCCCGCCACCGCATGGCAACGCCGCTCGGCCGGGGCCGGATCCAAGGGCCCACGCTTCTACGACTGGGCCTGGCTCGACGACGTGTGCACCGACGCCGACCCGGACGACGGCGGACGGCACAGCCTCCTGATTCGAAAGAACACGACCACCGGTGAGCTGGCCTTCTACCGCTGCTGGACCCCGAAGCCGGCCACTCTCGCTCAGCTCGTGCGGGTCGCGGGCATCCGCTGGACCGTCGAGGAGAGCTTCCAGGCCGCCAAGGGCCAGGTCGGCCTGGACCAGCACCAGGTCCGCCGCTGGGACTCCTGGCACCGGTTCACCACCCTCGCCCTGGCCGCACTCGCCGTCCTGGCGATCTGCGCCGCCGACGCCGCGACCGACGCTTCCACCGACCACGGCTTGATCAAGCTGACCGTCAACGAGATCCGCCGACTGATCAACGCCTGCATCATCCGCCCGATCACCGACCTCGCCCACCGTTTGCACTGGTCAGGATGGAGACGCCGGCATCAAGCCCGAGCCCGCCGAGCCCACTACACACGCCGACTCAACCTCGAACTCCAGCCATGATCCCAAACGGCGGCTGCCGTACTAGGGTCGAACCTTCGCCTTCCGGCGGACGTACCTGTCGATGCCGGCGGCGGCACGGCGAGGACCGTCGCCGGCACCCCTCACCCGGGGGCCCGGCGTGGTCTGTCGTGATCCCCGTCCGTCATCGCGGGCGTCTGCGCGCCGCCGCCGGAAAGGTTGGGCATGATCACTGCGAAACGTAAGTGGCGTGGGCCGAAGCTGACCCTGGGTGGTGACACGGGGGCGCTGATCATCTACACCGGGCGGCAACTGCTCGGTCGGGAGATCGAGGTGAGCCGGGCCGACCGGGACGGCGACCCGCGTACGCACTCCGCCGTACACGAGCGTCGGGTCCCGGACGGCACGTTCCACAGTGCGGTCTATCCGGATCTTCCCGCCGGTGTCTATACCGTTTGGTGGGACGCCGACACGCCCGTCGGGTCGGTCACCGTGTCCGGTGGCGTGGTCGCCGAATTCGCCTTGCCGACCAGCTTGCACCCGTCGGCCGACTGAACCGCCGGAGTCCCGCCGATCGCGTCCCGTCCACAATGTGGGCGGGACGCGGTCGTCGTTCGCCCGCTCGGCGGGCGGGGTTGGCGAAGTCGGGATAACCTTGCTCATCAAGATCAACGGATCTTGATGAGCGGCTTCCCCGGCACCGCCGCGAAGCTCGACCGCTCCGGTGGCCTACGGCGCGCCACGGGAGAAAACTCGGGCAACTCGCCGGGGAGGGCGTTACTCGGCCGGGGTCTGAATCGATAGGGCAGGGCGAGACCGGGTGGTACGGACGGCCGTCCGGGACGCGTGTCGGGAGGGCGACTCCATTATCAAGTTTGGCTTGACGGCGCACGCATTACACGCGTGTAATTCGAATGGGGTTGTTCGCACGGGACGCACGATAACGGGACCGGACGGACAAAAGCACGCCTTTCGCGTGGGGGGTTGCAGCGGCGACGACGCCGGTGCGCGACAAGGAGGCAACTGAATGGACGGCCAGCTCGAGGCGGCCGACCTGCTCGGAAACGCGCCGGAGTGGCAGGAGCGGGCCCTGTGCTCGCAGACCGACCCGGAGGCGTTCTTCCCCGAGAAGGGCGGCTCGACCCGCGAGGCGAAGCGCATCTGCTCGCGGTGCGAGGTCAAGACGGAATGCCTCGAATACGCTCTCGGCCACGACGAGCGGTTCGGGATCTGGGGTGGACTCTCCGAACGGGAGCGGCGCAAGCTCAAGCGCCGGGCGGCCTGACCCGACGTGGGGCGGGACGGTTGGGGGACCGTCCCACCCGGCGGGCGGTGATCGGGGGGCCGGTCATCCGGAGGGGTTGGCCGGCGGGTCATGCCGGGCGCGGATGTGGGTGACGCGGACGATTGCGCGTAGCGGGCACCAGGCGACGACCCCGGCACGTGGCGCGGAAGGGCGAGCGCCGGCCGTTCAGGCCAGTTCGTCCGGGTCGACGCCGAGCAGGTTCGCCACCTGCTCGATGATGACGTCGTGGACCAGGTCGGCGAGATCCTCCCGGTCCATCGCCCGGAATTCCAGCGGTCGCCGGTACAGCACGATCCGAGGCGGCACCTCCTGGCGGCCGGGCCGACCGGGCAGCAGCCGGGCCAGCGGCACCTCGCCGTCCTCGAGCACGTCGGAGTCGTAGACGTTCAGGTCGGGCGGGACGTCCTCGACGGCGAACTCCACCCCGGCCAGTTCCTTGGCGAACCGACGCTCCAGCGTCTCGACCGTGTCCAGCACCAGGTCGTCGAAGATCTCCGCCTTGGTCCGCGCCAGCGGCACGGTGGCCGGCACCAGCCGCCCACGCAGACCGCGTCCGTGCCGGTCGCGGTGCGCCCGCCGGCCGGTGCCGGGGCGGCGGTTCTCGGGGCTCGTCATGTGCCACAGAGTAGCTTCCGGTCCGCGCCGGGCAGCGTCAGCGCCGGCCACCTGGCGCGTTGCGGCGACCGGACGAGAAATGTGATCACCAAGACGGGCGTGTCGTAACGCGAAGCGGTGCGCCGGAGCCGGTAATGGAGATACCCTGCGCCGGTGAGGTCACCACGGCGCTGCTCCCGCAACGGCTGCCCCCGGCAAGCGGTCGCCACGCTGACCTATGTCTACAACGAGTCGACGGCCGTGGTGGGCCCGCTGGCCGCCTTCGCCGAGCCGCACACGTACGACCTCTGCGAGCCGCACGCCCGCAGCCTGACCGCTCCGCGCGGCTGGGAGGTCGTCCGCCACGAGGGCGAGTTCGAGCCCCCGCCGCCCACCACCGACGATCTGGTCGCACTCGCCGAAGCGGTCCGCGAGGCCGCCCGCCCCGCCCCCCGTCCTCCCCAGGACGACCAGAACCACCCCTCCACACCCCCCGCCGCTTCCTCAACCTCCCGCCGCGGCCACCTCCGCGTAATCCCCCCCACCCACTAACCCACCCGGCCACCCACCGGCCGGTCTGTCGGCCGGCCTGCCGGTCGGCGTTGATCAAGAAGTTTTGGTCGCGTTCCGAGCCCTGAGGCGACCAGAACTTCTTGATCGCGGGGACGGTCGGGGTGGGTTGGCGTGGGTGGACGTGGGTGGATGTCGTCGGGGCGGAACCCGCCCGGTGGGCTGGGTGTGGGTTCGCTTCAGGGCCCCAGGGCGTCGGAGCTGGGGCGACCGCGACTGGGGCGTCGCCAGGGCATCTCGGGGGCGTCTGGAGCGCACCTCGGATGCGCGAAACAGTCCTGGCCGCAACACGCCGGCAGCCGGCGGACACGGCCACTTGCGGTGACTAGCGTGCGCCGGAGGGTGACGCGAGTCGGGAGGGTGCGATGGGCAACGGGGCAGTGGGCAACGAGGCGCTGCGGGTGGCGATGGCGGACAAGGGCGAGACGGCCGAGTCCCTCGCCGGGAAGGTGGGCGTCGACCCGAAGACGGCGGCTCGCTGGCTGGCGGACGGGCGGATCCCGCATCCGCGGACCCGGATCGCCGTCGCCAACCTGCTCGGGCGCAAGGCCGCCGAACTCTGGCCGGAGCCGTTCCGCCGCCGGGACCTGCCCTGGTTCCGGGCGTGGGCGGAACTGGAGCAGGACGCCCGGTCCCTCCGGTGGTACGAGCCACTGCTCGTGCCGGGGCTGCTCCAGACCGAGGCGTACGCCCGGTCGGTGCTGGCCACCGGCGGCCTGCTGGCGCCGACGGAGGTCGACGAGATGGTGGTGGCGCGGCTGGCGCGGCAGCGGGTGCTGGAGCGGGAGACCCCGCTTCAGTTGGTCGCGGTGATCGACGAGGTGGTGCTGCGGCGGCCGGTCAGCCGCGATCCGAGCGTGATGGCGGAGCAGTTGGCCCACCTGGCCACGCTGGGCGAGCGGGAGCACGTGCAAGTCCGGGTGATTCCGGCGGAGAGCCCGTGGCACACCGGCCTGGCCGGGCCCTTCGTGCTGGCCCGGATGCCGGACGGCGCGGAGGCGGCCTATCTGGACAATCAACTGCGCGGTCAGGTGGTGACCGACAGTGCCGACCTTGCTAGCCTGGGCGCGAGGTGGGAGAGCGTCACCGGTGAGGCGCTGCCCCGCCGACGGTCCATCGACCTGATCCGGGAAGTGGCGACGACATGGAGCTGACCGGCGCCCGCTGGCGCACCGCCACCCGCAGCAGCAACAACGGCGGTGCCTGCGTCGAGGTGGCCGACAACCTGCCCGGCCGGGTGCTGGTGCGTGACAGCAAGGACCGGACCGGCGGCACCCTGGCCTTCACCCCGGCCGCCTGGCGCGCCTTCGTCGCCAGCACCGTCCGAAGTACGGTCTGAGCCGCCACTCTCCTTCGCCTACCCGGCCCGGTCGCCGCATCCGGTGCCCCGCCCGCCACGTCGCCCGGCTGGTCGCCCCGCTCAGTCAACCGACCCCCTTCACCCGGTCCTCTCACCCGGCTCGGTCGTCGAGATGCGGCATCTTGCGGTCTTAGGCGACCTGGATGGCGCGGGATGCGGCATGTCGAGTGGATCAAGCGGCCTGGGTGGGCCAGGCGGCCTGCCTGGGTCCGGCCCGCGTGGGTCCGGGCCGCGTGGGTCCGGCGTGCGTGGGTCCGGTCTGGGCGAGCGAGGGGTCTGGGCGAGCGAGGGGTCTGGGTAAGTCAAGCGGTCTGGTTTGGGTCGAGCGGCCGGTGGCGGGGCAGGGTGAGTCGGGGGATGTGCCCGGGGCGTGGCTGGCATCCTCGCCTCGTGTCAGGATCATTCGTCTGTCGCCGCCGGCTCCATCCCCAGCCGGCAGGCCCACCCCGTCCCGTCGCCGACGATCATTGATAGGAACCGTCTCATGCGTAGTGCCCACCGGCCCTTCACCCGGCGTGGCCTGCTCACCGGCACCCTCGGCTCGGCCGCCCTCCTCGCCGGCGGCGGCACCCTGAGCGGCTGCGGCACCCCCGCCGCGCAGCAGACCGAGGAGGGATGCGTCAGCGAGGATCTGTCCGGCGCGGAAAAGACGCTCGCCTTCTCGAACTGGCCGCAGTACATGGACGTCGACGAGGACGACGAGTCGAAGCGCCCCAGCCTGGACGGTTTCGTCAGCAGGACCGGCATCCAGGTGACCTACACCGAGGACATCAACGACAACAACGAGTTCTTCGGCAAGGTGCGGAACCAGCTCGCCGCCTGCCAGAGCACCGGGCGGGACATCATGGTGCTCACCGACTGGATGGCCGCCCGGATGATCCGGCTCGGCTGGATCCAGGAACTCGACCGGTCGAGGCTGCCGAACGTCGAGGCCAACCTCCTGCCGTCGCTGCGGAACCGGCCCTTCGACACCGCGGACCAGTACGCGATCCCGTGGCAGTCCGGCCTCGCCGGACTGGCCTACAACGGCCGGGTCACCGGCGAGATTCGCACCGTCGACGAGCTGCTCACCCGCCCCGACCTCAAGGGCAGGGTGACCGCGCTCAGCGAGATGCGCGACACCATGGGACTGCTGCTGATGTCCAACGGCCATGACCCGACCGACTTCACCGCCGCCCAGTTCGACGACGCGCTCAACAAGCTCAGGCGGGCCGTCGACTCCGGGCAGATCCGCCGGTTCACCGGCAACGACTACGCCCCGGACCTGGCCAAGGGCGACATCGCGGCGTGCGTCGGCTGGTCCGGTGACATCATCCAACTCGGTTCCGAAAACGAACGGATCAAGTTCGTGGTGCCCGACTCGGGCGTACTGCTCTGGTCTGACAACCTGCTGGTGCCGAACCGGGCCAGTCACAAGGCCAACGCCGAAGAGCTGATCAACTACTACTACGATCCGGCCGTCGCCGCCCAGCTCGCCGCGTACGTCAACTACATCTGCCCGGTGCAGGGGGCGCAGGCGGAGCTGGAGAAGATCGATCCGGAACTGGCCGCGAACCCGCTGATCTTCCCCGACGAGGCCATGCTCGCCAAGGCCAAGGTCTTCATGGCGCTCGACGAGCCGCAGGAACGGGAGTACGAAACAAAGTTCCAGCAGGTCATCGGGGCGTGACGGTGGCTACGCAGACTCCGGCCGGCGATCTGAGGCTGATCAATCTCGCCAAGACGTTCGGCGCCTTCACCGCGGTCGAGGAGCTGGACCTGACGGTCCCGCAGGGCTCGTTCTTCGCCCTGCTCGGCGCCTCGGGCTGCGGCAAGACCACCACCCTGCGGATGGTCGCCGGCCTGGCGGAACCGACCCGCGGGCGGATCCTGCTCGGTGACCGGGACATCACCCGGCTGCGGCCGTACAAACGACCGGTCAACACGGTGTTCCAGAGCTACGCGCTCTTCCCGCACCTGGACGTCTTCGAGAACGTCGCCTTCGGGCTGCGGCGGCGCGGCATCCGCTCGGTCGACGGCCAGGTCCGGCGGATGCTGTCTCTGGTGCAGCTCGACGGGTACGAACGGCACCGCCCCGCCCAGCTCTCCGGCGGCCAGCAGCAGCGCGTCGCGCTGGCCCGGGCACTGATCAACCACCCGCAGGTGCTGCTGCTCGACGAGCCCCTCGGTGCGCTCGACGTCAAGCTGCGTCGCCGGATGCAGCTCGAACTCAAGCGCCTCCAGACCGAGGTGGGTATCACGTTCGTGCACGTCACCCACGACCAGGAGGAAGCCATGACCATGGCGGACACGGTCGCGGTGATGAACGCCGGCCGGATCGAGCAACTCGGCGCGCCGGCCGAGCTCTACGAGTTCCCGGCGACCGCCTTCGTGGCCAACTTCCTCGGCCAGTCCAACCTGATCGCCGGTGACATCTCCGGCGGCAACGGGAGTGACCTGCTGGTCACTGCGTACGGCGCGCGGTTCTCGGTGCCGTCGGCCCGGTCTCGCGCCGACCAGGGTCCGGTTCTGCTGGGCGTACGCCCGGAGAAGCTGCGCCTGGCCGCGGCGGCCGGACAGGTGCCCACCGGCCACCAGCACGTCGAAGGCAGCATCACCGACGTCTCCTATGTCGGGGTGAGTACGCAGTACCTGCTGCGTACCGGCTGGGGCGATGAGCTGAGCGTCTTCGTCGCCAACAGCGGTGCCGAGGAGCGGTTCGCCATCGGGGAGCGGGTCGTGGCGTACTGGGATCCGCGGCACGCCTTCCTACTCGGCCGGCACGTCGACGAGGACGACCGGACCGCCCCGATGCTTGACGAACCGGTCGGTGCGTCCTCGTGAGCCCGCGAAGCGAGGCCGGGGCGTGAGCGCACCGGCTCACGTACCCACCGCTTCCGGGGAGCAGCCGGCGTCGCCGGCAGCTGCTGCCCGGCCGGGGCGTCGCCGGTTCCTGCCGTACCTGCTGCTGCTGCCGGGCGCGGCCTGGCTGTTCCTGTTCTTCGTCGTGCCGTTGGTGCAGCTCGCTGCGGCCAGCCTCTACGACCCCGCCGGCTCGCTCTCCACCGGGTACGCGCTGACCTGGGCGTTCGGCAACTACCCGGCGGCCCTGCAGGCGTACTGGCCGCAGTTCGGTCGGTCCTTCGGGTACGCCGGCATCGCGCTGGTGCTGGCGCTGCTGATGGGCTACCCCCTGGCGTACGCGATCGCGCAGCAGGCCGGCCGGTGGAAGAACCTGCTGCTGGTCTGTGTGGTCGCGCCGATGTTCACCAGCTTCCTGCTGCGTACCCTGGCCTGGAAGACCATCCTGTCGGACAACGGCTGGCTGGTCGGGCTGCTGCGCGACGTGCACCTGCTCGGCCCGGACGGCCGGCTGCTGGCCACTCCGGTCGCGGTGGTGCTCGGCCTGACGTACAACTTCCTGCCGTTCCTGGTGCTCCCGCTGTACGCGAGCCTGGAACGGCTGGACCGCCGGCTGCTGGAGGCGTCCCGCGACCTGTACGCCAGCCCGCTGCAGACGTTCCGGCGGGTCACCCTGCCGCTGTCGATGCCCGGCCTGACCGCCGGCACCCTGCTCTTCTTCATCCCGGCGGCCGGCGACTACCTGAACGCCGAACTGCTCGGCACCCCGAACGAGTACATGATCGGCAACGTCATCGACTCGGCGTTCCTGGTCCGGCTCGACCACCCGCAGGGCGCGGCGCTGTCGTTCCTGCTCATGACGGCGATCCTCGCGGTGGTCTTCGGCTACCTCCGCCGCACCGGGACGAGGGACGTCCGGTGAGCGCGAGGAGTGCAGCGCAGCGGAGCCCCGCAGTCGCGAACGAACGGCGGGCCCTGTGAGCGCGAGGAGCGCAGCGCAGCGGAGCCCCGCAGTCGCGAACGAACGGCAGGCACCGTGAGGATCTCCCGCTGGTTCGCCGAGCACTGGGTGCTGGGCGTGGCGCTGCTGGTGCTCGGTTACCTGTTCCTGCCGATCGCGGTGGTCGCCGCGCTGTCGTTCAACCGCCCGTCCAGCCGGCTGTCGTACGACTTCAACGAGTTCACCCTCGACAACTGGCGCAACCCGTGTGCCACCTCCGAGATGTGCGAGGCGGTGCTGCGCAGCGTCCAGATCGGGTTCCTCGCCACCATGGCGGCCACCCTGCTCGGCACGCTCATGGCGTTCGCCCTGGCCCGGCACCGGTTCCGGGGTCGATCCGGGCTCAACGTGCTGATCTTCCTGCCGATGGCGACGCCGGAAGTGGTGATGGGCACGTCGCTGCTTGCCCTCTTCGTCTCCGGCGGGGTGCCGCTCGGCTTCTGGACCATCGTCATCGCCCACGTCATGTTCTGTGTGTCGTTCGTGGTGGTGACCGTCAAGGCCCGGCTGGCCGGAATGGACCGGCGGCTGGAGGAAGCCGCGATGGACCTGTACGCCGGCGAGTGGCAGACGTTCCGGCGGATCACCCTGCCGCTGGTGCTGCCCGGCATCGTGGCCGCCGCCCTGCTGGCGTTCTCGCTCAGCTTCGACGACTTCATCGTCACGAACTTCAACTCGGGCACCACCGTCACGTTCCCGATGTACGTCTGGGGCGCCGCCCAGCGGGGCATCCCACCGCAGGTGAACGTCATCGGCACGGCCATGTTCGGAGTAGCGCTGCTACTGGTGCTGGCCACCTCGCTGGCGCACCAGGCAAGGGCCGGCGGACAGCGGCGACCAGCCCCATGACACCGGAAGCACCGGCGACGGGGTCGTCAGTGCTTCGGGCGTAGCGGAAGCCGACGCACCCGGAGATGTCCGCGCGCAAAGGTGACAACCGCACCGGCCTGTAGCTCGTCAACTACTGTCGGCAGGTTGGCGATCAGCAGTGCGGCCTGTTCCTCCGGGGTCTGTTTGTCGATCGACCGCATGAGCACCAGCGACGGGGCGGTGTGACCGCTGAGCGCGAGCATCGTCGTGAAGTCGGTGTCGGCCGACACGATCACGTAACCACCGCTGACCGAGAAAGCAGCGATCTTCTCGTCTGAGGCCGCCAGCAGCCCGTGCTCAACGACGTGAGAGGCGTCGTAGCCAACCTCCGTGAGGCGAGCGGCGATTCGCGGTGAGAGGTTCGCGTCGACCAGGAATCTCACGCGGCTGTTGGCCGGATCGGCAATTCGCGCTCGGCGACGGCGGCTGCGGCGAACTCCAGGGCGGCGAACACGTCCTCCCGATCGAGGTACGGATAATCCTCGAGCACCTCATCGATCGTGCGTCCGGCGGCGAGCTGGCCGAGCACCGCAGTCGCAGTTACCCGCGTGCCTCGAATGCAGGGAAGACCCCCCATGCGTCCCGGGTCGACCGTGATCCGCTCGATAGCCATGGCTGAATTCTACGGCTTCATGAGGGAATCACTGCCACGCCGCAGCCACGACGGCAGCACTCCTCGTCGAGAGGGCGTGATGCAGGTCACTCTCGAAGGTCGGGGGTTGGCACCGTTACGTGGAGTATTGGGGTGGCGGGCACTTACGGAACCCTTAACTTCTGCCTGAGAACGTATGCCCGACAGCGAGGACCACGGGGAGTGGAAGCGTGCGGGTGCTGGTGGCGGACGACGAGCGGTTGTTGGCGGACACCGTCGCGGAGGGGCTGCGTCGCCTCTCGATGGCGGTGGACGTCTGCTACGACGGTGACGGAGCGTTGGAACGGGTAGGGGTGAACCGGTACGACGTCGCAGTGCTGGATCGGGACATGCCGGGACATACCGGCGACGAGGTGTGCCGCAGCCTGGCGGCGTCCGGCTCCGGTACCCGGGTGCTGCTGCTCACCGCCGCCGCCGGCATCCGCGACCGGGTGGAGGGCCTGGGGCTGGGCGCCGACGACTACCTGACCAAGCCGTTCGCCTTCGCCGAGTTGGTTGCCCGGGTACAGGCACTGGGACGACGCTCCGCCCCCGCCGTACCGCCGGTGTTGCGGGCGCACGACGTCGTCCTGGACGTGGCCCGGCACACGGTCACCCGAGCCGGCCGGCCGGTCGGCCTGAGCCCGAAGGAGTTCGCGGTGCTGCACGTGCTGCTCCGCGCCGAGGGCCGGGTGGTCAGCGCCGAGGACCTGCTGGAACAGGCGTGGGACGAGTTCGCCGATCCGTTCACGAACGTCGTCCGGGTCACCGTGATGACGCTGCGCAAAAAGCTCGGCGAGCCGCAGGTCATCCACACGGTGCCCCGGGCCGGGTACCGCATCGGCGGTGCCGGGTGACTCCGCGCTGGCGCGTGGTGCTGGTCGGCGTGCTCGCGTTGTTCGTCGGATACGCCGCTTCCGGGCTGGCGACGTGGGCGCTGAGTCAGGTGTGGCTCTGGGGCAAGCGGTTCTGCGGCACCGGGTTGCCCGGGTCGGGCGTGCTCTGCGGTCAGGTGTACGACCTCGTGGGTCTGGTCCTGGCTCTCGCTCCGCTTGCCGTACTCCTGGTCGCGGTGCTCGGGATCTGGGCCGGCGCGCTGTGGTGCCTGCGTCCGGTGCGGGATCTGGCCGGGCCGGTCGCGCAGGTCGGGCCGCAGAACCTCGGTCACCGGCTCCGCCCGCGCGGCAACGACGAACTGGCCCGGCTGGCCCGGTCCATCGACGAGATGATGGAACGCATCGCTGCCGGCTACGAGGGACAGCGACGGTTCGCCGCGAACGCCTCCCACGAACTGCGTACCCCGTTGGCGGTGCAGCGGACCCTCATCGAGGTCGGGATGGCCCGCTCGCTCACCGGTGAACAACTGGAGCTGTTGACCGGCCAGTTGCTGGAGACCAACGAACGCAACGAGCGGCTGATCGAGGGGCTGCTCGCGCTCAGTGAGAGCGACCAGGGGTTGCGTTCCCGTACTCCGCAGCGACTCGACGACATCGTGACCGGGGTGCTGGCCACGTACCAGGACCGGATCACCGAGGCCGGGTTGACGGTGCACAGCCACCTGGAGCCCCGAATGGTGATGGGCGAGCGGGTGCTGCTGGAACGCCTGGTGACCAACCTGGTGGAGAACGCGATCAAGTACAACCGACCGGGCGGCACCCTCACCGTCACGGTCGGACGCAGCCCGGCCCTGACCGTGGTCAACACGGGCCAGGTGGTGCCGGCCGAGGCGGTCGCCGGGCTCTTCGAGCCGTTCCGCCGCCTGGCCCGGGACCGGACGAACCACAGCGGTGGTGCCGGCCTCGGCCTCGCCATCGCCCGCTCGATCACCCAGGCCCACGACGGCCTGATCGCCGCTCGCCCAGCCGAGTACGGCGGACTGCGGGTGGACGTCCAACTACCCACCGCACCCTGACCCGGCCGCCAGGCCGGCAAGCGAAGCCACGAACGGGGCCGAACAGATCGGCAGCCCGACCTTCGGCGTGCCTGCGACCTGATCGGCGTGGCCGCGACCTGGCCGGTGGCAGCGCTCGTGCCGACGGCGTCTCACTGATCGACTTCGAAGGAGAGGACATGTCCCACACCGATCCCCCCGGAGCCGTCCCGGCCCCGATCGACGTGCCGGAGGCAGCTCGATGGCTGGCCGGCCGGGTGGTGCGTACCCCGGTGCTGAGCGCACCGGTGATCGACCGGCTGGCCGGTGCCCGGGTGCTGCTGAAGGCGGAGAACCTCCAGGCCGGCGGCTCGTACAAGATGCGTGGCGGGCTGTTCGCGGTGGGCCGGCTGGCAGCGGCCGGACACGGCGGGGTGGTCGCGCAGAGCACCGGCAACCACGCGGTGGCGGTGGCGCTCGCGGCGCGCGCGTTCGCACTGGCCGCCACGGTGGTGCTTCCGGTGGACGCGGCGGCGACGAAGGTGGCCCGGGCCCGAGCCGCGGGCGCGAGGGTGGTGCTCGCCGGCACGACGGTCGAAGAGCGACTGGCCGTGGCCCGTCGGGTGAGCGACGAGACCGGCCACCCGATCGTCGACGCGTACGACCATCCGCACGTCGTCGCCGGGCAGGGCAGTGCCAGCCTCGAACTGATCGAGGAGGCCGAACGGGCCGGCACCCCGCTGGACGCCCTCGTGCTGCCGGTCGGTGGGGGTGGTGGTGCGGCCGGTGCCTGTCTCGCCGCGACCGGCCGGCCGATCGAGGTGTACGGGGTCGAGCCCCGTGGCTGCGACTCACTCGCCCGTAGCCTGGCGGCCGGTCGACCCGTCGCGGTCACGCCGGCACCGACGATCGCCGACGGACTGCGTCCGTCCTGTGTGGGTGACCTGCCCTTCGCCGTGCTGCGCGACCGGCTGCGTGCCGTGGTGCGGGTGGACGACGACGAGATCGCGGCGGCCTTCCGGCTGCTGCTGCTGGAACTGAAGGTGCTGGCCGAACCGTCGGGAGCGGCGGGCCTGGCCGGCGCGCTACGGCTCGCCGCCGACGGGACGTCGCACTCGCTCGGCACCGACCACGGGCCGCGTTCGCTCGGGTCCGGTGGGACGCGGCGGTCGGCCGCCGCCGACCGGTTGCCGGCGGCGGCCGGTGCCCGGCAGCGCACGATCGGCGTGGTGCTGACCGGCGGAAACGTGGAACCGGAACTGGTCGCCCGACTGACGGCGGGCGCGCGAATCGAGGAAGAGGTGGCAGTGGCGTGAGCGCGCCGGTACGCATTGGAATCCTGTTCGGTGGCCCGTCGGCGGAGCACGACGTCTCCTGCGCCTCCGCGCTCGGCGTGGCTCGGGCGCTGGCCGGCGGTGGGTACCGCATCGTCGCCGTCGGGGTCACCCGTACCGGCGGGTTGCGGCTCGTGCCGGACGCGGCGCTGTCCGGGTTTCTCGCCGGCACGACGTCCGAGCGGGCGATCGACGACCGGCTGACGGTGATCGGTCCGGCGGTGGAGTTACGGGCCGGGCCGCGTCCCGGCACGGCGGTGGTGACCGCGATGGACGCCCCCGGCGCGGTGCACGCCGAGCTGGACGTGGTCTTTCCGGTGCTGCACGGTCCGTTCGGTGAGGACGGGGTGGTGCAGGGGGTGCTCGAATCTCTGGGCGTGCCGTACGTCGGGTGCGGCATTCTGGCCTCGGCCGTCGGCATGGACAAGGTGGCGATGAAGCGGGCGTTGCGGGCCGAGGGAGTGCCGATCACCCCGCACGTCTCCTTCGACGCGACCACCTACCGGACCACGGAGGATCCGGAGAAGTTGGTGCTGGGCCTGCGTCGCCCGGTGTTCGTCAAGCCGGCCCGGATGGGCTCCTCGATCGGCATCTCCCGGGTGGCCGAGGGCGACGATCTGGCGGCGGCGATCGAGGAGGCCCTGCGACACGACACGGTGGTAGTGGTGGAACAGGGGGTCAGCGGCCGGGAGCTGGAGTGCGGTGTGCTCGGCGGCACCCGCCCGGACGCGTCAGCGGTCGGCGAGGTACGGGTCAACGGCGGCTGGTTCGACTACCGCCAGAAGTACTTCGGCGACACCGATCCGATGATCGTCCCGGCGCCGCTGTCCCCGGAGGTGACCGAGCGGATCCGGGAGCTGTCCGTGCGGGCGTTCGGCGCGATCGGTGGCTGGGGCCTGGCCCGGGTCGACTTCCTGTTCGACGAGGTCGCCGGCGAGTTGTACGTCAACGAGTTGAACACGATGCCGGGTTTCACCGCGCACTCGATGTACCCGAAGGTGTGGGCGGCGGCCGGTGTCGACTACCGGGAGATCCTGGACCGTCTCGTCGCGCTGGCCTTCGCCCGGCACGCGCAGCGGCCCGGCGGGGGAGGCGGGCGATGATCCTGCTCTGCGATCCGCGGGTCGCGGCGGTCCGCGGCGCCGACGACGGTGCGCCGCTCGTCGACCTGCGCGAGGTCCCCGAACTGCGGTTGGACGCGCGGGCGGCCGATCCGGCCGGTGCGTACGCGCGACTGCGCCGGCCGGTGGTGGACCGCCTGCTGGCCGCGCAGCGCGCGCTGCCCGACGGGTTGCGCCTGCTGATCGTCGAGGGCTACCGGCCCCACCAGGCGCAGCTGGACATCTTCACCGGCTACCAGGAGGAGTTGCGCCGCAGCCACCCGGACTGGTCGCCGGAGCGGCTGTACCGGGAGACCACCAAGTTCGTCTCACCGGTGGAGGTGGCTCCGCACAGCACCGGCGGCGCGGTGGATCTCACGTTGTGCACGGTGGACGGCGTCGAGCTGGACATGGGCACGGCGGTGGACGCCACGCCGGAGGCGAGCGACAACGCCTGCTTCACCGCCGCGTCGTCGATCGGCGCCGTGGCCCGCCGGCACCGGCAGATCATGGCTGCCACCCTGCGCGGGGCGGGTCTGGTGAACTACCCGACCGAGTGGTGGCACTGGTCGTACGGGGATCGCTACTGGGCGTTGTTGACCGGTGCGCCACATACCCGTTACGGACCGGTATAACGGTTTTGTCGCCGGCTCACTCGAAGCTTTGTTTTCGACGAGTGTCACGGTGATGAACTGGAAAGCGCTCCCCGGCCGTACCAGCCCTCGAACACCAGGGTGTGAGGACGGGAGAAACAGGTGAAGCTGCAGCGGAAGCACGTGCTGGCGGCGGGGGTGGCGGTCGTCGCCGCGGCGACGGTGGCGGTCGGCACCGGACTCGGGTTCGCTGACAGCGCACCGACCCGGCAGAGCGTCTGCGCCGGATCGATCACGTTCTCGGCCGAGGCGGGCGAGCCGGCCGCCACCAGCAACCAGTTCCCCGTCGGTACCCGACTGCGGGTGACGAACCTGGACAACGACAGATCGGCTGAGGTGACCGTCGTCGGCCCGTCGGGCAGTTGCGTGCTGCTCAACGCCGCCGCGATGGAACTCGTCCGGGAGCCCGGCAAGAACGTGATCCGACGTAACGTGGTCGAGCGGATCGGCGACGTCGCCGCGCAGCCGGGTGCGGGACAGCCGGGCGTGATCGGCGACCGACCGGGCTCGGCCTCACCGCCGGCGGCCCGTCCGGTCGCCGGGTCAGCCTGTCGGGGCGCGATCACCTTCTTCGAGGAGTCCGCCGGACCGGCCGCGACGAGTGACCGCTTCCCGGTGGGTACCCGGCTGCGGGTGACCAACCTGGACAACGACCGGGCGACCACGGTCACCGTGACCGGTCCCTCGGGCAGCTGTGTGCTGCTGAACTCCGCCGCGATGGAGCAGATCCGGGAGCCGGGCAAGAATCTGGTGCGTAACAACGTCGTCGAGGTGCTGGGCTGACGTCCGGACCGAGGCTGGGTTACCGGCCGCCGTTTACGTCCGCCGCGTCGACCGCGCTGACCGGTATGGGGCGCTGACTGGCGGCGTCACCAACCGCCGTCGTCGCGTACCCGGGCCGGGGCGCGACCGAGCAGCAGGGTGGTGAGCGCGGCGTCGATGTCGATGCCGAGAAACCATTCGCCGGCCTGGTCCAGCGCGAAGATCCGGCCCAGTTCGTCGGCCGCGACGATGCTGTGCCGGCTCTCGGTGCCGATCGGGTGCATCCGGGTGCCGACGACCGCCGCGAAGTCACGCAGCGACTCGGCGGTCTGGGCGACCTGGCGGGGGTCGATCTCGAAGCGCGAGATCCACACCTGCTCACCGGGCCCGCGCCGCTGACTGCGCAGGCGCGGAAGGGCGCCGACGGCGGCGAGCCCGTGGGCCCGGTCGGCAGCCACGCCGACCTGGTGGCCCGCTGGGCCCACCGCGGCCACGCCAGCGGAGTACGGCCGCCAGCCGGCGGCGACCAGCGCCTGCGCCACCTGCGGAGGAAACCGGCCGGGCACCGCGGCGGAGGCCGGTTCCGGGAACCAGGGCGTGGTGTGGGCCAGTTCGGTGCCGGCCAGGACGTTGAACTCCACGAGCATGTTCAGACAGGAGTCACAGGGCCGCTCGGCTGGCCCACCGTGCGGATCGCCCGGCTCGCGTACCTGGAACACGTCGAAGCGAGCCGACGTCAGCAGATCCTTCGCGTCGCCCATGCTCAGGGCGGTGATGCCCTCGACGGTGCGGCGGTGGTCGTACTCGTACAGGAGGTCGGAAACCGCGACGAACTCGGCGTGCCGGGTCGCCCCGCGCACCAGATTGCCGGTGGGCTGGCTGTCGAGGTACGCGCGGACCAGCGGGTGGTGGTTGAGTTCCACGTCCCCCTTGACGCCCTGCGCGGTGACGATCCGTCGCTCGACGCTGAGGCGCGCGGTCGTGGTCGGCGCGGGCGACCGGTGGATCTCGCGCAGCAACTGGCCGGCCGGGTCCACGGTGCGCGGGGCCGGCCGGCCGGCGGCCCGGCTGCGCCGGTAGAGCCGGGCCACCACGTCCGGCGACACCCGCGGCCAGGTACTCACCTCACCGGTCCGCTTGTCGACCACAGTGGTGGGTAGATCGCCCGGAAGCGGGGTCACCTGTGTGGACACTGTGGATGTGATGACGTAGCCGAGGTCGAACTCGCTGACCGCGGGTCGGCACTCGCGCCCCAGGCGCACCGAGTCGCGGCGGGCCCATACCGCGGCGAGCTGTTCGGCCTGTTCGCGGTCGATCACACCCGGTAACCTATCGGACTCCATCATTGCGTGGCGCTGCGTGCGGTAGAGCCTACCGATGGTGAGGTGAGCGGTCGTCCTGCCGCGCCGAACGGCGCGAGCGACGGCGGCCGTGGGCCTCGACGGGGCGCAATACGCTCGGGCGATGGCGGAGCGGAAGAAGAAGGGCGGCGATTCCCGGCTCTGGTACTGGCCATCGGGGATGCTACTCGGCGTGGTGCTCGGTGTGGTGGCCCTGGACGGCGCCGCCGGCATCGGCGTCGGAATCGCCCTCGGCATCGCGATTGCGCTGGCGCTGAGCGCGGCGGACCGGGAGGACGACGCGGACGACACCGACGGGTCGGGCCCGGACAAGGGACCCGACCAGGCGTCCTGAGCGACCGCACACTGCTGCTCAGACGTGGTGCGGCGCACATGCGGGGTGCTCGATGGCCAGCCGAGGTCGGGGCCCGGTAGTAGCCTGACCGGCGTTCCCCCGTCGGGGGAGGAACGGTGGTTGATCATGTCGGTACGTCGGCACACGGCGCGGATCGCGACGGTCTGCGTGTTCCTGGGCGCCCTGGTGGCGCTCGGTGGCGCACCCGCGCACGCCGACGAGGACCGGGTGCGGGTGCGTTCGGCGGGCAGTTTCACCGCGGGCCGTTCCACCGCAGGCGTGACCGTCGAGGTGCGCAAACGCACCGACGGGTGCGTGCGGGTACGCACCGCGCTCGGACTGAGCCTGCCCGGCGTACGGGCCGACCAGGTGGCGGTGCAGGCCAACGTGGGCGGTCGCTGGGTGCCGGTGGGTGTCTCGGGCGCGGCGGGACTCGTCACCACCGAACCGGTCGCCCCGGCCCGGGACGAGCTCTGCAAGGGCAAGGGTGTGGCGATGCGGTACCGGGTCGCCTTCGCCGCGACGGCACCCGGTGGCCGACTGGTGGTGACCGGCGAGGCGACCACGGCGCGGGGTGCCGTGCTGGGTCGGGCCGCCGCGTCGTCGCGGGTGGTCGGGGGGCGCGCCCCGGCGTCACCCTCCCCGTCGCCCACGCCGTCGCCGTCGCCGAGCACCCAGCCAGCCGAGGAGCCGACCGCCGAGGCCACGCCCAGCGTGGCGCTGGCCGCCGAGACGACCGACGACCTCACCCAGACCGAGAGCGATTCCTCCGGCGGGTCGCCGGTGATGTACTTCGGCATCGCCATGGTCGCCGCCGGTGCGCTGCTCATCGGCCTGTTGGTCTACCGCTCCCGGAAGGATCGCAAGGACCGTGGGCGACCGGCCGACGGATTCGAGGCCCTGCCGCCGCGCAACCCGGGCGGCACCACCTACCGGTCCGGCGGTGGTCAGGGTGCCGCACCGGTCCCACCGGGTCCGGGCAGCGTGCCGCCGGTACCGCCCGGCCAGGCGTACGGGGCGGGTCGGCCCGCCACGCCCCGGGTCTACGGCGGCACCCCGGCACCCCGCCCGACCGGCGGTCTGTACGGCGGACGGCCGGCCGACCCGAGCGACGCGACCCGGCCGGCCGACCCGGTCGAACCGACCCGCCCGGTCCCGCCCGGCACCTCCGCCCGCGCGGCGGTGCCGTCGGCGCGTACCGTGCCGCCCACCTCCGCCCCGCCGGCCCCGTCGGCTCCCGGCCCGGTCGTGCCGATCCCGGGTCATCCGCCCGCGCCGATCCCGGGCCCGGCCGGGCCGACCTCCGGTCCGCCGGCCGCTCCGCCCGCAGGTCGGCCGACCGGGCAGATCGTCGTGCCGCCGGTCGAGCCCGGCCAGGGCAGGGTGCCCGGGCACCCGGACGGTTCATCGGGGGGCGGCAAGGGCGACGAGCCGGAGTACGGTCGCGGGCTCGGCGGCTGAGCCGGGGTGGGTGCCTCCGCTCCGATACGCTCAGGTTCGTTGACGACCCGCAGGCGAGGAGTGGAACCGGTGTCTGATCTGTCCCGGATCGTGAAGGCGTACGACGTCCGTGGGACGGTGCCGGACCAGTGGGACGAGCGTGTCGCCGGCGCGCTCGGTGTCGCCTTCGCCCAGGTGCTGGACGCCGCCGGTGACCCGGGGCGGGCGGTGCTGATCGGGCACGACATGCGGGCCTCAGGGCCCGGGCTGGCCGCCGCCTTCGCCGCCGGGCTACGCGCCGAGGGCCGCCCGGTCATCGAGATCGGGCTCGCCTCGACCGACATGGTCTACTACGCCTCCGGCGCGCTGGGACTGCCCGGGGCGATGTTCACCGCCAGCCACAACCCGGCTCAGTACAACGGCATCAAGCTCTGTCACGCCGGTGCGCGTCCGGTCGGGCAGGACAGCGGGCTGGCCGAGGTCCGCGACCGGGCCCAGGCCCTGCTCGACAAGGACGAGCCGCTCGGTGAGCCGACCGCACCGACGCAGCGGCGCGACCTGCTGCCCGACTACGCGGCACACCTGCGCACGCTCGTCGACCTCTCCGGAATCCGGCCGTTGACCGTGGTGGTCGACGCCGGCAACGGAATGGGCGGGCACACCGTGCCGAGTGTGCTCGGCGACGCCGCCCTGCCGGCTCTGCCGTTGCGGATCGTGCCGCTGTACTTCGAGCTGGACGGGACGTTCCCCAACCACGAGGCCAACCCGCTGGATCCGGCCAACCTGGTCGACCTGCAGCGCGCGGTGGTGGCGCACGGCGCGGACATCGGCCTGGCGTTCGACGGGGACGCCGACCGCTGCTTCGTGGTCGACGAGCGCGGCGAACCGGTCTCCCCGTCGGCGATCACCGCGTTGGTGGCGGCTCGGGAGTTGGCCAAGCACCCGGGGTCGACGGTGATCCACAACCTGATCACCTCCAGCGCGGTGCCGGAGATCATTCGGGAGCACGGCGGTGAGCCGGTGGTGGCCCGGGTGGGTCACTCCTTCATCAAGGCCGAGATGGCGCGCACCAACGCGGTCTTCGGCGGGGAGCACTCGGCGCACTACTACTTCCGGGACTTCTGGTTCGCCGACACCGGGATGCTGGCCGCGATGCACACCCTGGCGGCGCTCGGCGAGCAGCCGCTGCCGCTGTCCACGCTGGCCGCCGAGTACGAGCGGTACGTCGCCTCGGGTGAGATCAACTCGACGGTGGCGGACCAGGCGGCCAAGGTGGCCGAGGTGCGTGCCGCGTACCCGGACGCCGAGGCCGACGAGATGGACGGTCTCACCCTGCGCTTTGCCGACGGGGCGTGGTTCAACCTGCGCGCCTCGAACACCGAGCCGCTGCTGCGGCTCAACGTCGAGGCACCGACCGCCGAGCGGATGACCGCGCTGCGCGACGAGGTGCTCGACCGGGTTCGCCGATAAGATCGCTCGCGCCGGTCGGCACCCCCGATCGGTGAAGCCGCACACGTGGAAGGAGCCGCGCAGTGGCCCTCGACCCGCAGTTGCTGGAAATCCTCGCCTGCCCGGACACACACCATGCCCCGCTGACCTACGACGCGCCGGCCCAGACGCTGACGTGCACCGAGTGTGGCCGGATCTTCGAGGTCCGCGACGACGTGCCGGTGCTGCTGCTGGACGAGGCGCGCGTCCCCGCGGAGGGATCGTGATCGACGGAACGGCCGGCGTCAGCGGACACCGCAACGCCGACGAACGACTCCTCGACGACCCGCAGGCCCTCGCCGAGCGTGACCCGGGCGGCATGCTGCGACACACCGCCTCGGCGGGCGCGCAGGTACGCGAGTCGGCCGCCCTGGCCGCCGAGGCGAACCTCTCCGTACTCGCCGACGACGGACGTCCCCGAGCGGTCGTGATCGCCGGCATCGGCACCGCCGGACGCACCGGCGACGTGCTGGCCACGGTCGCCGGGCCGCGGTGCCCGGTACCGGTGATCGCACACCGCCTCGCCGGCGTACCCGGCTGGGTCGGCGCGGCCGACGTGGTGATCGCGGTCAGCGCCAGCGGCCGCAGCCCGGAGGCGCTGGGTGCGGCCGAGGCCGCCCACCGGCGGGGCGCCCGGCTGGTCGCGGTGGGTCCGGCGGACTCGCAACTGCACTCGGTCGCCGAGCGGGCCCGCGCCCCGTTCATCCCGGTGCCCCGGCGGGCACCCGCCCGGGCCAGCCTCTGGGGACTGACCGTGCCGGTGCTGCTCGCCGCCCGGGCCCTCGGCCTGGTCAAGGTCAACGAGGCGGACCTGGCGGAGACGGCGGCCCGGCTCGACGCCGACGCGGACCGCAGTCGCCCGACCGCGGAGTCCTTCGTCAACCCGGCGAAGTCCCTCGCCCTCGGGCTGGCCGGGTCGATCCCGATCGTGTGGGGCTCGTCGCCGCTGGCGTCGGTCGCCGCGCGCCGATTCGGCGACACCCTGTCGGCCAACGCCCGGTACCCGGTGGTGACCGGTGCGCTCGGTGAGGCCGGTCGGGGCCGGGTCGGGCTGCTCGACGGCGTTTTCGGGGGGCTGGCCGAGGGAGAGCGGGACATCTTCGCCGACCCCGACGAGTCGGACGGTGAGGGCACCCGACTGCGGCTGGTGCTGCTGCGCGACGGTGGCCTGAACGCCGAGGACGACGCCGACGAGCCCCTCGCTGTCGAGGAGCGGCGCGCGGACGCGGTGCAGACCCTCGCCGAGCGGCGGGGCGTCCGGTGCGACGTGGTCACCGCCGAGGGCGGCTCGGCGCTGGAGCGGCTGGCCTCACTGGTGGCGGTGCCGGACTTCGCGTCGATCTACCTGGCCCTGGCGCACGGCCTGGATCCGATGGCGGTGCCGGCGATCACCGAGATGAAGGAACTGGCCAACCAGTGAGCACGCAGGGTGGCACCAAGGCGATCATCGCCGCGCTGCTCGCCAACGTCGGTATCGCCGTGACGAAGTTCGTGGCCTACCTGTTGACGAGTTCGTCGTCGATGCTCGCCGAGTCCATCCACTCGGTGGCCGACTCGGGCAACCAGGCCCTGCTGCTGCTCGGCGGCAAGCGGGCCCGGCGGGCCGCCACCCCGGAACATCCCTTCGGCTACGGCCGGGAGCGCTACGTCTACGCGTTCATCGTCTCGATCGTGCTGTTCAGCCTGGGTGGTCTGTTCGCGCTCTACGAGGCGTGGCACAAGTGGTCCGACCCGCACGGCATCACCAGCTGGCACTGGGTGCCGGTGACCGTGCTGCTCGCGGCGATCGTGATGGAGTCGTTCTCGTTCCGTACCGCCGTCCGGGAGTCGAACCTGGTCCGGGGCAGCGAGTCCTGGACCAGGTTCATCCGCCGGTCGAAGGCGCCGGAGCTGCCGGTGGTCCTGCTGGAGGATTTCGGCGCGCTGGTCGGCCTGGTCTTCGCCCTCTTCGGGGTGGGCATGACCCTGGCCACCGGTAACGGCCGGTGGGACGCGGCCGGCACCGCGATGATCGGTCTGCTGCTGGTGACCATCGCGATCGTGCTGGCCGTGGAGACGAAGAGCCTGCTGCTGGGCGAGGGGGCGGAGCCCGCGGACGTCTCGGCCATCGAGCGGGCGGTCGCCGCCGGTCCCGAGGTGGAGCGGATCATCCACATGAAGACTCTCTACCTCGGTCCGGAGGAGCTGATGGTGGCCGCGAAGGTTGCGGTGTCGCGGTGCGACAGCGCCGAGGAGGTCGCCCGGGGCATCGACGCGGTGGAGCGGCGGATCCGGGCCGCCGTGCCGGTCGCCCGGGTCATCTACCTCGAACCGGACATCTACCGGACCACCGCCGCTCCCGCCACCGCGTCCGGACGCGGTGGGAGCTGACCGGTGGAACCGCTGCACGGGCCGATCAAGGACTACGCCTGGGGCTCCCGCTCGGCGATCGCCGAACTCCAGGGCCGGCCGGTGCCGAGCGCGGCACCCGAGGCGGAGCTGTGGCTCGGCGCGCATCCGGGCGCGCCGGCCGCCGTCGAGCGCGACGGCGGGCGGATCCCGCTCACCGAGGTGCTCGCCGCCGAGCCGGTCCAGTGGCTCGGCCGGCCGGTGCTCGACCGGTTCGGGCTCCGACTGCCGTTCCTGCTCAAGGTGCTGGCGGCGGCGGCTCCGCTGAGTCTCCAGGCCCATCCGGACGCCGAGCAGGCACGGGTGGGTCACGCCGCCGAGCAGGCCCGCTCCGGTGGGCACCGCAACTACGTCGACCCGTTCCACAAGCCGGAGCTGCTGGTGGCGCTCGGGCCGATGGAGGCGCTGTGCGGGTTCCGGGATCCCGCCGACTCGGCACGGGCGCTAGCCGCACTGGGCGTACCGCAGCTGCGGCCGGTGCTCGACGCGTTGGCCGCCGGGCCGGTGGGGCTGGCCGAGGCCGTACGCCGGCTGTTGGAGTGGCCGACGGCGGAGCGCGCCGGGCTGGTGGCGGCGGCCCGGGCGGCGCAGGGCCCGGACGCGGACCTGGTGGCCCGGTTGGCGGAGGCGTACCCGGCAGATCCGGGAGTGCTGGTGGCGTTGTTGCTCAACCGGGTGCGGCTGGCGGCCGGTGAGGCGATCTGGAT
Organism: Verrucosispora sp. WMMC514; assembly: GCF_027497295.1. Lineage (NCBI taxonomy): Bacteria > Bacillati > Actinomycetota > Actinomycetes > Micromonosporales > Micromonosporaceae > Micromonospora > Verrucosispora sp. WMMC514. The sequence goes on from NZ_CP114906.1 coordinate 3,641,310, forward strand.
GCCGGCCGGGAACCTGCACGCGTACCTGTGGGGTACCGGCGTGGAGGTGATGGCCGCCAGCGACAACGTGCTGCGGGGCGGGTTGACCCCGAAGCACGTGGACGTCGCCGAACTGCTGCGGGTGCTCCGGTTCGAGGTGCTCGACCGGCCGGTGGTCGCACCGCAGGAGGTCGCCGACGGGGTGCTGACCTGGCCGGTGCCGGTGGACGACTTCGCGTTGCACCGGGTGACCGTCGGTGGTGGCCGACGCGAGGTGACGTTGGCGGTGCCGGGCCCCCGGGTGGTGCTGTGCACCGATGGCCGGGTCACGGTGACCGACGGGGTGGCGCCGGTGACCCTCGGGTCCGGTCGAGCCGCGGTCGGCCCGGCTGTGGGTGGTTCACTCACGGTCACCGGTGCGGGTGAGACGTACATCGCCTCGACCGGGCAGGTCTGAACTCTTCCTACGCTCGGCGGGTGACCAACCACCGACGGGCAAGTCCGAATTTCCCGAAATAGCTTGACTCGGTGCTCGCTCAGTGTGACTCTATGGGTGCGTAGCGTTATCGCGACGATGGTCCGAGAACGCGCGGGGGAACCAAACCGGGGGGATGCACGGGGCGGGCGGAGTTGGACGGCACACGTCCACACCGGCCGCCCCGTGCGCTGTCCGTCACCACCCCGACCGCGCGTCGTGAACGCGCGTAAGGTGGGAGGTTGCGCAGCACCATCGTCCGACAGGAGCTTTCATGACCAGCACCCTCCCGGCGTCCGCAAGCGGCACGTCGTCCGAGGCCCGGCCGCGTACTGTCGCCGAGGGCGACTTCAAGGTGGCGGATCTCTCGCTCGCCGAGTTCGGGCGCAAGGAGATCCGTCTCGCCGAGCACGAGATGCCCGGTCTGATGGCGATCCGGCGCGAGTTCGCCGACGCGCAGCCGCTCGCGGGAGCGCGGATCACCGGGTCGCTGCACATGACGATCCAGACCGCCGTGCTGATCGAGACCCTGGTGGCACTCGGTGCGCAGGTCCGCTGGGCGTCGTGCAACATCTTCTCCACCCAGGACCACGCCGCCGCCGCGGTCGTGGTCGGCCCGCAGGGCACCGTCGACGCACCGTCCGGTGTCCCGGTGTACGCCTGGAAGGGCGAGACCCTCGAGGAGTACTGGTGGTGCACCGAGCAGGTGCTCGACTGGCCCGACGGGGACGGCCCGAACATGATCCTGGACGACGGTGGCGACGCCACCCTGCTCGTCCACAGGGGCGCCGAGTTCGAGAAGGCCGGGGCCGTGCCGCCGGTCGAGTCCGCCGACTCCGAGGAGTACGCGGTCATCCTCGGCCTGCTGCACCGCTCGCTGGCCGCGAGCGGCCAGCGGTGGACGCGGATCGCCGCCGGCATCAAGGGCGTCACCGAGGAGACCACCACCGGCGTGCACCGGCTCTACGAGATGCACCGCGCCGGCACGTTGCAGTTCCCGGCGATCAACGTCAACGACTCGGTGACCAAGAGCAAGTTCGACAACAAGTACGGCTGCCGCCACTCGCTGATCGACGGCATCAACCGGGCCACCGACACGCTCATCGGCGGCAAGATGGCGGTCGTGTTCGGCTACGGCGACGTCGGCAAGGGCTGCGCCGAGTCGCTGCGCGGCCAGGGCGCCCGGGTCGTGGTGACCGAGGTCGACCCGATCTGCGCGCTCCAGGCGGCGATGGACGGCTACCAGGTCGCCACCCTGGACGACGTGGTCGAGACCGCCGACATCTTCATCACCGCCACCGGCTGCTACGACGTCATCACCAACGAGCACATGGCCCGGATGAAGCACCAGGCCATCGTCGGCAACATCGGCCACTTCGACAACGAGATCGACATGGCCGGTCTGGCCAAGCGTTCGGACGTCACCCGGGAGAACATCAAGCCGCAGGTCGACCTCTGGAAGTTCGACGACGGTCACGCGATCATCGTGCTCTCCGAGGGGCGCCTGCTGAACCTGGGCAACGCCACCGGCCACCCCAGCTTCGTCATGTCGAACTCGTTCGCCAACCAGACGATCGCCCAGATCGAGCTGTACACCAAGACCGACGAGTACCCGATCGGCGTGTACGTGCTGCCCAAGCACCTCGACGAGAAGGTCGCCCGGCTGCACCTGGACGCGCTCGGCGCCAAGCTGACCACGCTGTCCAAGGAGCAGGCCGCCTACCTCGGCGTCGCCGTGGAAGGCCCGTTCAAGCCGGACCACTACCGCTACTGAGCATCGCGTCACCTCCGGGGCCGACCGCCGTGGCCGGCCCCGGAGGGTGGCCGTGCGGTCGCGGTGCCGCACCGACCGGCATGGCGTGTGGCCGGTCGCCCACGCGCGGTCAGCGTGGACGTCGCCGGGTGGGGCGGACCCAGGTCCAGACGCACCAGACCAGCCAGGCCACCGAGACCAGCGCCGCGAGGGTGCGCAGCCGCAGCGCGCTGAGCAGCAGCACCACCGCGAGCACCGCCAGCCACGGCACGAAGGCCCTCATCCTGACCTCCCCGGTCGATCGTCGGACGGTGCACCCGGCAACTGCGGCCACAACGCGTCGGTGAGCGCGCGTTCGTCGGCGAGCAGGCGACGGGCCCGTCGATGCCGCTCGGCGATGACGGCGGCCAGGTACATCACCTCCGGCCGGCCGGCCGGAGGTGGCGGGCTGGTCACCGCGGCGACCTGCCACCACAGCAGCCGGGCCAGTTCGCCGCGCGCCGGCTGGCTGAACCCGTGGGCCCGGGCCAGGTACTGCCGTACGGCCAGCGCCAGCTCCGCGTCCAACCGGCTCAGGTCCACCGAGTACGCCCAGCCGGCCAGTTCCGGCACCATCGCCGGGACCGAACGCCATCTCGTCGCGGTCCGGGTGTGCACCACCAGGGTGCCCGCCGCCAGGTCGCCCAGTCGCCGGCCACGGGCGTCGCTGAGCATCACGGTCAGCCCGACCGCCCAGGACAGCAGCGGCAGCACCAGACCCGGCCACTCCACGGCGACCCCGACCAGTGCCCGGGTCAGCGACTGCCGGAACCCGACGGGAGCGCCGTCGAGGCTGACCACCCGCAGCCCGACCGCCGCCTTGCCCGGCGTCCGGCCGTCGTTGAACCGTTCGCAGAGCACCGGATAGCCGACCAGCAGCAGGACCAGCCCGATGGTGAGCAGGGCGCGTTCCATCGCCGCGTCGAGCACCCCGTACGGCAGGGCGGCCAGCACCAGCCCGGTCAGCGCGGCGAGCAGCAGCCCGGCGACCAGCTGCACGAGCACGTCGATCAGGAGGGCGAGCGCCCGGGAGCCGATCCGCGCGGCCCGCACGTCCAGCTCGACCGCCTCGCCGCTGACCAGCCCGGCGTCACCCCAGCCCGGGATGGTCCACGCTCGTGCCGCTGTGCTCACCCCGACAGTGAACACTATGATCGCGCGGTCGGAGGTGGCCGGTGGATGTCGACGCGTACGTCGCGGAGCACGGCGGGCAGTGGCGTCGGCTGAACCAGCTCTGTGGTCAGCCACGACTCGACGCGGCCGAGGTCGACGAGCTGGTCGTGCTCTACCAGCGGGTCACCACCCAACTGTCGGTGCTGCGTAGCCGCTCGCCGGACCCGGCGCTGGTCAGCGAGCTGTCCCAGCTGGTGCTCCGGGCGCGGGCGCGGCTCACCGGTCGGTCCCGACCGTCCTGGACGGCCGTACAACGATTCCTGCTGACCGACCTGCCCGGTGCGATCTGGCGGGCGGCGCCGTGGTGGTGTGCGGTGGCGACCGCCTTCACCCTGCTCACCTTCACCCTGATGTGGTTCGTGGCGGACAATCCGGAGACGGCGGCGGCGTTCATCGGCGACGACGAGGCCGCCAACCTGGTCGAGTCCGGCTTCGCCGGCTACTACACGGAGTTCTCCGCGCCGACGTTCGCCTTCCACCTGTGGACGCACAACGCCTGGCTTGCGGCGAAGTGCCTGGCGGCGGGGGTGTTGATCGTGCCCGTCGGCTACCTGCTGTGGCAGAACGCGATGAACATCGGCGTCGTCGGTGGGGTGATGGTCTCCTATGGCCGCGCGGACGTCTTCTTCGGTCTGATCACCCCGCACGGGTTGCTGGAACTGACCGGGGTGTTCGTCGCCGCCGGGGTCGGACTGCGTATCGGGTGGGCGTGGATCGCACCGCCGGAGCAGTTGACCCGGGGGCAGGCGGTGGCCCGGGCGGGACGCGACGGCGTGCTGGTCGCCGTGGGCCTGGTCGCCCTCTTCGCCGTCGCGGCACTGATCGAGGCCTTCATCACCCCCGCCCCCCTGCCGACCCCCCTCCGCATCGCCATAGGCGTGACCGCCTGGCTCGCCTTCCTCGCCTACCCCCTCGCCCTCGGCCCCCACCCCCCAACCCCCCCAAACCCCCCGGACCACCCGGACCACCCGCGTTGATCATGAGGTTAGCGGCAGGGTTGGAGATCAACTTTGCCGCTAACCCCATGATCAACACGGAGAATCCGGGGGTGGGGGTGGGGGTGGGTCAGAGGAGGGCTTGGGATTTCAGGGTCAGGTAGGTGTCGGCCAGGGCGGGGGCCAGGTGGGGGGCGGGGGCGTCCACCACTGTGACGTGGTGGCGGGTGAGCGCCTGGGTAAGGCGGTCGCGTTCGGCGAGCGTGCGCCAGGCGGCGGCTGCGGCGTAGGCGTCCGCCGGGCGCCGCGGGGGTACGGCGGTGAGCCGGGCCAGTACCGGGTCCTGCGCCGCGGCCACCACCACCCGGTGCCGGGCGGCCAGCCGGGGCAGCACCGGCAACAGGCCCTCACCGAGCGCACCGGGTTCCAGGGCGGTGAGCAGCACCACCAGGCTGCGCGGGCGGTGTCGCCGGAGCAGCTCGCCCGCGATCAGCCGGAAATCGGTCTCCACCAGCGCGGGTTGCAGCGGGGCCAGCGCGTGCGCCAGCCGGCTCCACTGCCCCGGCCGTTCGGCACCACCCACCGAGGCCCGGGTCGCGGCATCCGCCGCGACCACGTCCACCCGGTCACCCGCCCGTGCCGCCAACGCGGTGAGCAGCAGCGCCGCCTCGATCGAGGCGTCCAGCCGTGGCTCGTCGCCCACCCGTACCGCCGAGGTGCGCCCGGTGTCCAGCACACAGATCAGCCGCCGGTCCCGCTCCGGGCGCCAGGTGCGCACCAGCACCTCGGCCCGCCGGGCGCTGGCCCGCCAGTCGATGGAGCGCACGTCGTCGCCGGACACGTACTCCCGCAGCGCGTCGAACTCGGTTCCCGGCCCGCGTCCCCGGCCGAGTTGCGTGCCGTCGATGACGCGCAGCCGCGACAGCCGTTCCGGCAGGTGCCGGCGCGAGTCGAAGCGGGGCAGCACCCGTACCGTCCACGGTGGCGTGCCGGGCCGGCCACCCCGCTGCCGGTACGCCAACCCGAGCGGCCCGAGCGAGCGGACGGTCAGGGCCACGGCGGGTCGGTCGCCCCGGCGGGTGGGGGTGAGCTGGGTGGGCAGCGCGAGCACCGCACCGGGTGCGGCCCGCACCACCCGGGTCGGTGGCACCTCCGGCCGGGCCCCGGCCGACGGCACCCAGGCGTCACGTACCCGCGCCCGCAGCGGCCGGCCGGAGGCGTTGCGCAGGTACAGCGTGACCGTGGCGGTGCCACCGAGCCGTACGGTCCGCTCACCGGTCCGTTCGGCGGTCAGCGCCCGCAGCGGCGCGGCGAGCGCGAGGTCGAGCCCGACCAGCAGCAGCACCACGCCGACCATCACCGCCACCCCGACGAAGGGTGCCGGCCACCACGGCAGGGTCAGCGCCCCTGCCGCCAGCAGCGCCGCCACCCGCCAGGTCATCGCGGAGTCGGCACGGTGGCCAGCACCGTGTCCAGCACCGGGTCCACCCCGACACCCTCGAGTTCGGCCTCCGGACGCAGGCGCAGCCGGTGCCGCAGGGTCGGTCGCGCCATCGCCTTGACGTCGTCGGGCAGCACGTGATCGCGTCCGTTCAGCCACGCCCACGCCTTCGCGGTGCCGAGCAGGGCCGTCGCACCGCGCGGCGAGGCGCCCAGCTCCAGCGCCGGGGTGGCGCGGGTGGCCCGGCACAGGTCGACGACGTAGCCGAGCAGCGGTTCGGCGACGTGCACCCGACCCACCGCCGTACGCGCGGCGGCGAGGTCGGCCGCGTCCGCCACCGGGCGTACGCCGGCGGCGGTCAGCTCCCGGGGATCGAAACCGGCGTGGTGGGCCCGGAGCACACCCAGTTCCTCGTCCCGGTTGGGCAGCGGCACGGTGAGTTTGAGCAGGAACCGGTCCAGCTGGGCCTCCGGCAGCGGGTAGGTGCCCTCGTACTCAACCGGATTCTGGGTGGCGGCGACGATGAACGGGTCGGGCAGTACGCGCTGCTCGCCCTCGACGGTGACCTGCCGCTCCTCCATCACCTCCAGCAGTGCCGACTGGGTCTTCGGTGGGGTGCGGTTGATCTCGTCGGCGAGCAGCAGGTTCGTGAACACCGGCCCCTCGCGGAAGGTGAACGCCGCGGTCCGCGCGTCGAAGACCATCGAACCGGTGACGTCGCCGGGCATCAGGTCGGGGGTGAACTGCACCCGCCGCGAGCCCAGGTCCAGCGCGGCGGCCACGGTACGCACCAGCAGCGTCTTGGCGACCCCCGGCACCCCCTCCAGCAGCACGTGACCACGGCAGAGCAGCGCGACGATCAGCCCGGTGACCACACCCTCCTGCCCCACGACCGCCTTGGCCACCTCGGCGCGGAGCCGGTGCAGCGCGGCCCGACTGGGATCGGCGGCGAGCGGGTCCACGGTCATCGCGGGTCGGGTCACCGGGAGTCTCCTTCGGATCGGGGCTTCGGCAGTCGGGGCTGGGCCGGCGGGTTGACGGGCTGCGCTGGGCCGGACTCGCCGGCACGCGCCACGCGGTCCAGGTCACCGGCCAGCTCCAGCAGGTCCCGGTCGGTTCGTGGCGCGTCGCCGTAGAGCAGCTCGTGGATGGCGTCGGGCCGGTCGCCGGTGCCGGCGGCGACCGTGGCGGCGAGAGTTGCCGGTGGTGCCTCGGCCGGCAGGTGCACGCGTCGTGCCAGTCGGGCCAGCGTCGCGGTCCGGAGCACCCGGGCGGTGCTCTCCCGGGCGCGTGCCCGCTGGTAGAGCCGTCCCCGGCCGAGAACCGTCTCGGCGGCGGGCACGGACACCGGCAGCGGCTCCGGCGTGGGCGGACCGAGACGCCGGGCCCGACCGATGGCGACGAGCAGGGCCGCCAGGCCGAGTTGCAGCAGCAGCGCCCAGAACCACGCGGGGAAGGCCGACCAGAGCGGGTTGGGCTCTCCGGCGGAGGCCCGGCCGCCGGGACCGGACGCCTCACCGTCCGGACGGCCGCCCGGTGCCGTCTCGCCGTTGCCGCCGCTGTCCGCGTCCTCCGGGTCAGCGCGCTCGTCGAGGTCGGCGTCGCGGTCCGGCAGTGGCCGGGTCGGCGCGGGACTGGGTTCGGGTGGCGGCGGTGCCGGGCCGTCCAGGTCGAGCCAGATCACCCGGCCGGAGGTGGCGAGCAGTCCGGTGGCGAAGGCCAGGTTGTCCCATTCGTCGATCCGGCCGTTGCGGAACGGGTCGCTGGCACCCACCACCACGCTCTCGGCGGCTCCGGGCAGGCGGGCCAGGCCGCCGCCGTAGCAGAGATCGACACTGTCCGGAGCGCCGGTCGGTGCGTACCGCTGGCGGGCGACGGCGGCGGTGGCGGCGGGCGAGACCTCGGCCAGTGGGCAGGGCCGGTCGACGCCGTGCGGTGAAACGGCCTGGGCCGCCCACCGCCGGCCCGCCGGGCGCAGCGGCAGTCCGGCGGCGGCCAGCACCCGCCTGGGCGGGTCGACCAGCACCAGCCGGGTGCCGCCGGGCAGCAGGCCCAGGTAGCTGACGGTGCGCGGGTGCAGCAGCTCGGGTGCGGGGACGAACAGGGTGGCCGGGCCGGGCCGGGTGGCCAGCAACGCCCGGACCGTGTCGGTCTCCCGCTGCACCAGCACCCCGCGCTCGCCCAGGTTCGCGGCGAGCCGGCTGCCACCGTGGTCACCGGACGCCACCGGGGAGAGGAAGCCCCGGTCGGTCTGGTCCGGCTGGTCGATCTCCCCGGTGACCAGGGTGACGGCGATCAGCAGCAACCCCACCAGCGGTGGGACGATGATCCGGTGGCGGCGACCCCGGGTGCTCACCGGTCGTCGTCCTTCCTGGGCGGGGCCTCGGCGAGCACTTCTCCCAGCCGAGCGGCGTGGTCACGCATCCGGTGATCGTGTTCGGCGGTCGCCGGGCGTTGCGCGTACCACACCTCCGAGAAGATGCCGGCGGCGGCGGTCAGCGGCGGTCCGGCCGGTGGATGGTTGGCGGCGGCGTCGGTGACCACCTCGGCGACGGTCATGCCGGGCTGGACCCGCGCCACGTGCCGGTCGGTGAGCTGGTGGAGCATGACGCGCAGCCGCTCGCGGACCGCCTCGTCGTAGCGGCCCTCGGCGGCCAGCCGGTCGGCCACCGGGACGGTGCCGAGCGGACCGGTGGGCGGCGGTGCGGCGACCGTCGTCGGCGGCGCGGCCTCGGGCTTCCCGCGCCCGGCGCCGGTGCGTCGGCGTCGGCGCGGCCGGGGCAGTCGGCGGGGCAGCCAGCCGGGGAAGGTGTACCAGGCCGTCGCGGTGAGCGCCGTGACCAGCACCAGCAGCAGCGCGGCCAGCGGCAGTGGCAGATGGTCGCCGAGGGCGGCGATGGTCTCGGTCCACCACCGGCTGAAGCTCATCCGCCGACCGCCAGCAGTTCCGGGGTACGCGCGGCGCCGGGCACGCGGGAGAGCCGGATGTCCAGACCTTCGGTGCGGATCCGGGTCTCCAGGTGCAGGACCGCGTCCAGGCAGGCCAGCGCGGCGTAGGCGACCGCGTTCACGGCCGCCCAGATCAGCATCGCCACGGCGCCGGTCCAGCCCTCGGTGGTCAGGCCGAGCGCGGTCACGCCGGTGAACGTCCCCCAGCCGAGCCCGACCCGGATGATCCACCAGACGAGATAGCCCAGTACCCGCAGCGCGGCGGCCCGCCCGCCCACCCGTACCGCGAGCGCGGCGGAGCGGTTGATGGCGCGTACCGGCGCGACCCGGTCGACCACAAGAGCCGGCGCCACCGCCCCCAGCAGGGCGAATCCGGCGAACCAGGCGGGGCCGAGCAGGGCGGCCAGCAGCATGACCGCGCCGACCGCGGGGCAGAGCAGGACGCTGGCGCCCCAGCGGCCACCGGGGCCCCACGCGTCGGCGGCGGTGGACCGGAGACCGACCAGCGCCCGGGCGGCGGCGCGGGCGGCCGGGTTGCCGAGCAGCATAATGATCATCGCTTCGGTCGCCGCGCCCAGGGCGAGCAGGAACCAGAAGGTGTCGAGATCGTCCGCGTCGGACACCCACCACAGCGGCGCGGTGGCACCCATGGCGCTCCGCAGGGGCAGCAGCACGAGCTGTTCGGCGGCGGCCAGCACGGCGGCGACGGGAAGCAGGACCGGTGCCTGGCCGCGGAGCAGCAGCACCGCGGAGTCGAGGAGTTCGCCGGTGGTCAGCGGACGGCCGGGGAGTACGACGGACGGGCCGGTGTCGGGCACGCGTACTCCTGGGAGGCGGTGACGGTGGCGCGCTGCGGCGCACCCGGGGATCATGTTGACACGCGCGGTCGCCCGGGGTGCAGACCCGCCCCCCGGAGTGGCACGTGCGGGCGGTAGAACCGAGCGGTGCTGGGCACGGCCCACCTGACGGCAGTAGCGTGCGGGTGACGCCGAGCCCACCGAACTGACGGGATGGAACCATTAACCCCATGAGAGCCCGGGTACTGGTGGTCGACGACGACCCCGCGCTCGCCGAGATGCTCGGCATCGTGCTGCGCAGCGAAGGCTTCATGCCCTCGTTCGTGGCAGACGGGGAACGGGCATTGGCCGCGTTCCGCGACAGTCGGCCCGACATCGTCCTGCTTGACCTGATGCTGCCCGGAATGAGCGGTATCGACGTCGCGCGGGCGATCCGGGGCGAGTCCGGAGTGCCGATCGTGATGTTGACCGCCAAGAGCGACACGGTCGACGTCGTCCTCGGTCTGGAGTCCGGTGCCGACGACTACGTGGTCAAGCCGTTCAAGCCGAAGGAACTGGTGGCCCGGATGCGGGCGCGGCTGCGCCGGGGCGAGGACGCCGCGCCGGAACTGCTCACCATCGGCCCGCCCGGCAACCAGATCGCCATCGACGTGCCGGCGCACACCGTCAGCCGCAACGGCGAGGAGGTGAAGTTGACGCCGCTGGAGTTCGACCTGCTGGTCGCGCTCGCCCGCAAACCGCGTCAGGTCTTCACCCGGGAGGTGCTGCTGGAGCAGGTCTGGGGATACCGGCACGCGGCGGACACCCGGCTGGTCAACGTGCACGTGCAGCGACTACGTGCCAAGATCGAGCCGGACCCGGAGCGACCCGAAATCATCCTCACCGTTCGCGGCGTGGGCTACAAGGCGGGTACCGGATAGCCTTGGTCGCACTGTGGCCACCTCCCCGACCCCCGATCTCGATCCGACCTCCCGCCGACAGGGCGCCGGGTGGGAGTTGTGGCGTGGGGTGAGAGGCCGACTGGCCCGATCACTGGCGAGGCTGCACCAGACCTGGCGTCGCTCGTTGCAGGTGCGGGTGGTGACCATCACGTTGGTGACGTCCAGCCTGCTGGTCGGTGGCTTCGCCTACCTGATCGCCGACAAGATCACGAGCATTCTGCTGGACAACGCCAAGACCGACGTCCAGTTGCGGCTGCTCAACGGCGCGGAGTACGCGGCCAAGCAGTTCAGCCTCTACAGCCAGCCCCAGGAGGCTCAGCTCCAGGAGACGATCGACGGCACGGTCAACTACCTGGCCGGTGGCGACCCCCAGCAGAACAGCGGCGTGGTGGTGGCCCTCACCGCGGACAACTGGCCCGGCGTGATCGAGCCGCGTACCTCACCCTCGGCTAACGTCCGGCCGCTGATCAGCGCCGAGCTGCGCGCCGCGGTGGCCGACGGCAACGTGGCCAACCAGATCCGTACCGGCCGGCTCACCGGGGACGCCGAGACGAAGTACCTCGTCTACGGCTCGCCGGTGCCGACCCGGTTCGGTCAGGTGGAGCTGTACTACTTCGTGCCGCTGACCCTGCAGGACACCACGGCCGCACAGGCGCGGGCCACCGTGGTGGCCACCGGAGTCGCCCTGGTGCTGCTGCTCGGCCTGCTCGCCGCGTTGGTGACCCGCCTGGTGGTGATCCCGGTACGGGTCGCCGCCCGGACCGCCCAGCGACTCTCGGCCGGCCTGCTCGACCAGCGGATGGCCGTCAACGGTGAGGACGACCTGGCGCTGCTCGCGGCCTCGTTCAACCAGATGGCCACCAACCTGCAACGGCAGATCCTGCGACTGGAGGAGATGTCCCGACTGCAACGCCGGTTCACCTCCGACGTGTCGCACGAACTGCGGACTCCGCTGACCACGGTACGGATGGCCGCTGACCTGATCTTCGCCGAACGTGACGAGTTCGATCCGGCGGTGGCGCGCAGTGCCGAGCTGCTCCAGGCCGAGCTGGACCGCTTCGAGGAACTGCTGACCGACCTGCTGGAGATCAGCCGGTTCGACGCGGGTTTCGCGGTGCTCGACGCCGAGCCGACCGACCTGGTGCCGGTGGTCCACCGGGTCGCCGACCGGCTGACCGGGCTGGCCGAGCGGGTAGGAGTGGCCATCGAACTGGACGTCCCGGCCGCCCCGGTGATCGCCGAGATCGACCCTCGACGGGTCGAACGGGTACTGCGCAACCTGGTGGGCAACGCTGTCGAGCACGGCGAGGGTCGGCCGGTGCGGATCACGCTGGGCGTGGACGAGACCGCCGTCGCGCTGACCGTGCGTGACCACGGTGTCGGGCTCAAGCCGGGCGAGGAGAAGCTGGTCTTCAACCGGTTCTGGCGGGCCGACCCGTCGCGGGCGCGGCAGACCGGCGGGACCGGCCTGGGCCTGTCGATCAGCCTGGAGGACGCCCGACTGCACGGCGGTTGGCTGGAGGCGTGGGGTGCCCCGGGACAGGGTGCCCAGTTCCGGCTCACCCTGCCGGCGCGGGCCGGTGACCGGCTGACCACCTCGCCGCTGCGGCTGGTGCCGGCCGACGCCACGCTGCCGTTCGGCGGCGCGCCCGCAGGCGGACTGCTGGCCATCGGGCCGGGCCCGGCCGGCGCGCTGGCCATCGGCCCGGCACCGGAGGCGTCGCCGTCGGCCGAGCAGCGGCGCGCGGAGGTGGGCTCGTGAGGCGACGGTTGCTGACCGGGGCCCTCGGTGGCGTCCTGGTGCTGGGCTTTGCCGCCGGCTGCGGAATCCCGGACCGCAGCGCGGTGCAGATCGAGCAGCGTGGGCCGGCCGCGGAGACGAACTGGTCGCTGGGCCGTGGCACCGAACCGCCGACGCGGGAGGCCAGCGGCGGCGACGCCGAGGCGTTCGTGCGCAACTTCCTGGCCGCGGCGGCCGGCGAGCCCGACCGGGCGTACGAGCGGGTCACGCGGTTCATCGCGACCTCCGAACGCGACAGGCTGCCGGACAAGCAGGGCAGCGAGGTGGCGCTGTCGGTGGTGCGGCTCACCGACGATCCGGTGATCGAACCGGACGTGGACAGCATGAAGGTGACCATCAGCGTGCAGCAGGTCGGCCTGCTGCGGGCCAACGGGATGTTGGTGCCGCCGGTGGCGACCGAGTCGACGTACGAGTTCCGGCTGGTCAGCGCCGGTCCGACCGGAGAGGACGACGCCGGGTACTACGTCAGCGACCCGCCGAACGTGCTGCTGCTCAGCGACGACGCGCTGCGCCGGTACTACCAGGCGGAGGCGATCTACTTCTGGAACTCCGACCGCACCCAGCTCGTGCCCGACCAGCGGTACCTCTCCTCGGCCGTGCCGCCGGAGCGGCGGGTGAGCGAGGTGATCCGGTGGTTGACCGCCGGCCCCTCGGACTGGCTGCGGATCGGTGTCGCCGGCCTGCCCGACCGTACCGAAATGATCAACAACGCCACCGGCTCGGACGGCCGGTGGGAGGTCAACCTCGACATGCCGGGCGCCGACGAGCAGCGGCTGGAGCAGCTCGCCACCCAGCTGGCGTGGTCCCTGCGGGAGTTGCACGGCACCGTCGAGGTCAAGATCCTCAATCAGTCCCGCAAGGTGGTCGACCTCGCGGAGCAGCGCAGACTGAATCCACTGGACCCGGTCGAGGCCGACGCCCGGCGGTACTGCGTCTACGACGGGGCCATCCACGCGCTGACCGTGGTCGGCGAGGCCGCCGGCTCGGTGCCGCTGGCACCCGAGGTCAACCACGACATCGTCTCCGCCGGGCTGCGTCGCCTCGACAACGACGTCCTGGTCGCCGCGGTGGTGGCCGGTGCGGACGGGCGGCAGCGACTGGCGGTCGGCCGCGGTGCTGGCGTGGTGGAAACCCTGACCACCGGCACCAGCAGGTACACCGCGATGAGCCGCCCGGTCTGGATCCGCAGCGACGGTGCCCGACCGGCCGGCCTGGTGGTGGCCGACGGCCGGCTCTACCGCTTCGACAGCCAGGCGACGACGCGGCAGGTTCAGCTCGGCCTGCCGGGCCGGGTCACCGCGGTGGCGGCCGCCCTGGACGGGCACCGGCTCGCGCTGATCGTCGACGGCACGCTGCACGTCGCCGCGATCAACTGGGAGGGTGAGGTGCCCAGCGTGGGCCCGGCCCGACGGTTGGTCAGCTCGCTGAGCGACGCCACCGCGGTGGACTGGTCGGCGGCGAACCTTCTGCTGGTGGCCGGCTCGGCCGGGCGTCCGGCGATCTACGACGTGAGCGTGGACGGTGCCCTGGAGACCCCGCTGCGGGAGGACACCGGCAGCCAGGTCGATCACCTCGCCGCGTACCCCGCCATCGCCGAGCGTTCCCCGCTGGCCGGCTCGTTCATGTACGAGGCGAACGGGGTCGCGTACCGCAGCAACCCGTTCGACCGGATCAACCGGGACCAGGTCCAGGACGTGACACCGCCGCCAGCGGGTGTGCGTCCGGGCAACCCCACCGCACCCGTCTTCCTGTACTGAGTGCCGTGACCGGGGGGCTCTGGGCTGACCTGGCCGACCTGGTGCTGCCCACCGAGTGCGCCGGCTGCCGGCAACGCCGACCGGGGCTGCGGCACGGGGCCTGTCCGGACTGCGTCACCGCGCTGCGGGCGCTGCGCCCGGTTCCGGTGCGGCCGGTCCCGGCCCCGCCGGAACTGCCGCCCTGCCATGCCCTGGGCGAGTACGGCGGGCCGCTGCGGGAGATGCTGCTGGCGTACAAGGATCACGGCCGGCACGGTCTGGCCCGGCCACTCGGTGCGCTGCTCGCCGAGGTCGTCGCCGCGGCGGTCGGTGCGCCGGGCCCGGTGCTGCTGGTGCCGGTGCCGGACACCCCGACGGCGGCCCGGGCCCGCTACGGAGATCACCTGGGCCGGCTGACCCGGCACTGCGCCCGTCGGCTGCGGGCCGCGGGCTGGCCGGTGCGGGTGCACCACGCGGTGCGCGCCGGACCCCGACCGGACTCGGTGACGCTGGACAGCGCCGGGCGCGCGGCGGCCGCCACGTCCGCCTTCCGGGCCCGGTCGGGCCGCTTTCCGGCGGTCGCCGGGTCGAGGGTGGTCCTGCTGGACGACATCGTCACCACCGGAGCGACCCTCGCGGCGGTCAGTCGGGTGCTGACCGGGCGCGGGCTGCCGCCGTACGGTGCGGCGGTGCTGGCCGCGACCCGGAAAAAGCACCAACAGTGACCGATCGTGTTTCCGTTTCACCCCTTCGTGTATGAGGTGTGGAAATTCTCGGGCCGGTCTTGGCGACCGGGGGTGACTGTCGGGCTAACAGGAGTTAGCGTTTGGCTGTCGGGGGTAGGAAGGCCACTCCACCCGCCCCCGGCGGTGAGAGGAGGCGTAGCCGCATTGACCGGTCGACGCCGAATGGGGCCGTCCCCCGGGCGCGACCGGATTTCCGGATCGAAGACCGTCCGAACGAGGGAGGTCACGTGGACATCGTGGTCAAGGGCCGTAACGTCGAAGTGCCGGACCATTACCGGGTGCACGTAGCAGACAAGCTCGCGAAGATCGAACGCTACGACCACAAGCTCATTCGTGTCGATGTCGAACTGTTCCACGAGCGCAATCCGCGCCAGGCCGATTACTGCCAGCGGGTGGAGATCACCTGCTATTCCCGTGGCCCGGTGATCCGGGCCGAGGCCTGCACCAGCGACTTCTACAGCGCGCTGGACTCGGCGATCGCCAAGCTCGACTCCCGGCTGCGGCGCGCGGCCGACCGGCGTCGGGTACACCGTGGCCGGCACGCGCCGCTCTCGGTCGCCGCCGCGACCGCCGGCCTGCCGGTGACCGACCTGCCCGCGCTGTCCGCCCCCGCGGAGACCAGCAGCGCCGCCGCGCAGACCGGCAGCGCCACCGCGGTGGCCGAGCGGCCCGAGGAGGAGTACGCCGACGACCAGCCGTGGCACATCGCCCGGGAGAAGGTGCACCCCGCCGAGCCGATGACCATCGACGACGCCCTGTTCCAGATGGAACTGGTGGGCCACGACTTCTATCTCTTCCAGGACAAGGAATCCGGCCGGCCGAGCGTGGTCTACCGGCGGCACGCCTACGACTACGGCATCATCTCGCTGGACATCTGAGTGTCACGGCGGCCCGGGTCGGCACTCGCCGGGCCGGGCCGCCGACCCTTGGTCGGGTGCGGCCGCCGGTCAATCCGTCGGATCCGTCGATAGCAGACCGTAGATCGTCGAATCGGCCCGGTGGCCGGCCGCACCGGGCAGCCGGCCGCGCAGCAGCCCCTCCCGCCGGAAGCCAGCCTTGTCCAGTACCCGCTGGGACGCGGCGTTCTCGGGCAGGGTGCCGGCCCACAGCCGGGACAGGCCGACGTGGTCGAATCCCCACCGGGCGAGCAGCCGTACGGCGCGGGTGGCGTAGCCGCGTCCGCGCCACCGCGGCAGCAGGCTGTAGCCGATCATCGCCTGCCCGCTGGCGGGCTGGTCGTAGTTGAGCGTGCAGTTGCCGACGAAGTCACCGGACGCACCGTCGAGGATCGTCATCGCGGCGGCGGTCCCGACCAGCCACTGCCCCTCCGCGTCAGCGCACCGCCGTTCGATGTCCTGCCGGGCCGGCGCTCCCGGGGGAACCCGACTGGCCGCTACCTCCGGATCGCTGTGCAGGCGGTAGGTCTGCTCGGCGTCGTCCGGTCCGAGTCGGCGCAGCACGACCACCCCGTCGGTGAGCCGGCCGTCGGGCAGGTCCGGCAGTGGACGCTCCGACGGGCCGGGCGGATCGCCGGCGAGGCGCACCCACACGGTCAGGTCCCGCCGGTCGCCGCCCCGGGCGGGCGTCGCGGAGCGGCGTACCCCCTCGGGCCGGAAACCGGCGGCCAGCGCGACCCGCTGGCTGATCGCGTTCTCCGGGCGGGTGAGCAGCTCCAGGCGGGCGGTGCCGCCGGCGAAGGCGTGCTCGGACAGGGCGCGGGCGGCGGCGGTGGCCACCCCTCGGCCGCGCGCCCACGGCGCCACCCAGTAGCCGATCTCGGCCTGGCCCCGTGGCGGCACCGGGTTGTTCAGGCCCACGGTGCCGACCAGCCGGTCGATCGTCGGGTCGACCACGGCGTACGCGGCGCCACCGCTGGCGAAGGCGGCCGGAGCACCCTGCGTGATCCACCACCGTGCGTCGGCCTCGGTGTACGGGTCGGGCAGCCCGTCGAGGAAGCGCTGGGTGAGCGGATCGGCGCAGCCGGCCGCGACATCCTCGACGTCGTCGAGGCGGAACGGCCGTAGCCGCACCCCGTACGCCTCGATCCACTGCTCGCTGTACTGATGATTCGCTCGCGGCCGCTCGCTCATGACAGGTCCTCCGCGAGCAGGGCACCGACCCAGGCGTCGACCCGGTTGCCGCGGTGGTGAAGGGCTCCTCGGGCGGTGCCCTCCATCGCGAAACCGGCCTTCTCGGCGGCCCGCCGGGAGGCGACGTTGCCGACGTTGGCTCGCCATTCGATCCGGGCCAGCCCGAGGGTGGTGAAGCCCCAGGCACACAGGGCCGCCAGCGCTGCCGGCTGGTACCCCCGCCCCCGGACCGGTGGCGCGGTCATGAAGCCGACGTCCGCCACCAGCGGGTCGGTCGGCGACAGCCGCAGGTCGATCGAGCCGGCGTACCGGTCCGCGGCGTCGGTGAGGACGAAGTTGGCGCTGGTACCGGCGGCCCAGGTGCCCTGGACGAACCGCAGGAAATCCTCGGCGTCCGCGCGCGTGTACCCCTCCGGCAGGGTCGTCCAGCGCAGCGTGTCCGGGTCCCGGCAGGTGGTGACGATCGCGTCGAGATCGCGCTCCTCCATCGGGCGCAGGCTCAGCTCGTGCGTGCCGGCGGTGGCGAACAGGGTCGGTTGCGGCTGACCGAAGATGGCGGCACGACGCGCGTCCAGGGTGCCCGGACCGGCCGGGCCGACCTCGCCGGGCGCTGGTACGTCACCGGGCAGCAGCGTGCCGAACCACTCGTGGCCGCCGCCCACCGGCTCGGCGGCCCGCAGCCGCCCCTCGATCCGTACGCCGCAGCGCAGGGCGACCAGCCGGGAGGCGTGGTTGCCCACCCGTGCGCCCCAGAGCAGCCGGCGCAGCTTCAACTCGTCGAAGGACCACCGGGCGACGGCCCGCACGGCCCGCACGGCGACGCGCTGGCCCCGCGCCCATGGTGCGGTCCAGTACCCGATCTCGCTGAGTTCGTGGTCGCGGTCGATGGTGTTCAGCCCGCAGGCACCGAGCACCTCGCCGCCGGCGGCGTCGCAGACCGCGAAGGCCGCCGCGATGCCGCGTTCCCACTGACGGGCGCGGTCCGCGACAAAGCTCTGCGCGTGTTCGTGCCGGTACGGGCGAGGTACGGTGGTCCAGCGCTGGATGTCCGGATCCTGGCAGGCGCGGTGCACGGCGTCGGCGTCGGACTCCCGCCACGGCCGTAGCAGCAGACCGTCCTCGGTGATCTCCACGGGCTCCACCGGGCCATCGTGCCGGATCGTTCGCGCACGGCGTAACCGGATAACCGGGACGCGAACGAGAGCGGAGAGTGTTATGTCGGTTTCGCGGCGGCCGACCACCGCCACCAGTGACCATCCGCCCGATGGAGCGCCTACGATGGTTCGAGACTGTCTAGGGGAGCGTTGATCCGTGTCGATTCTGGAAAAGGTCCTCCGCGCGGGCGAGGGGCGCATGGTGCGCCGCCTCAAGGCGATCGCCGCCGCCGTCAACTCGATCGAGGACGACTACGTCAACCTCACTGACGATGAGCTGCGCGACATGACCGAGCAGTTCAGGGAGCGTCTCGCCGACGGCGAGACCCTGGACGACCTGCTGCCCGAGGCGTTCGCGGTCTGCCGGGAGGCGGCGGCCCGGGTGCTCGGTCAGCGGCCGTACGACGTGCAGGTGATGGGTGGCGCGGCGTTGCATTTCGGCAACATCGCCGAGATGAAGACCGGTGAGGGCAAGACCCTGACCTCGGTGATGCCGGTCTATCTCAACGCGCTGTCCGGCAAGGGCGTGCACGTGGTCACGGTGAACGACTACCTGGCCCAGCGTGACGCCGCCTGGATGGGCCGGGTGCACGAGTTCCTCGGCCTGACCGTCGGTGTGGTGCTGCCCAACCGTCCGGCCGCCGAGCACCGGGCGGCGTACGAGTGCGACATCACCTACGGCACGAACAACGAGTTCGGTTTCGACTACCTGCGCGACAACATGGCCTGGTCGAGGGAGGAGCTGGTCCAGCGCGGCCACAACTTCGCCGTGGTCGACGAGGTCGACTCGATCCTGATCGACGAGGCCCGTACCCCGCTGATCATCTCCGGCCCGGCCGAACACTCCGCCCGCTGGTACGGCGAGTTCGCCGCGGTGGTGGCCCGTCTCCAGTCGGGCAAGGACGGCGCGGGTGACTACGAGGTCGACTACTCCAAGCGCACCATCGCGGTCACCGAGCGGGGCGTGGCGAAGGTCGAGGACCGGCTCGGCATCGACAACCTCTACGAGTCGGTGAACACTCCGCTGGTCGGCTACCTGAACAACGCGATCAAGGCCAAGGAGCTGTACAAGCGCGACAAGGACTACATCGTCAGCGACGGCGAGGTCCTGATCGTCGACGAGTTCACCGGTCGCATCCTGCACGGTCGCCGCTACAACGAGGGCATGCACCAGGCGATCGAGGCCAAGGAGGGGGTGGAGATCAAGCAGGAGAACCAGACCCTGGCCACCATCACCCTGCAGAACTACTTCCGCCTCTACGACAAGCTCGCCGGGATGACCGGTACGGCCCAGACCGAGGCGGGCGAGTTCAACAAGGTCTACAAGGTCGGCGTGGTGACCATCCCGACCCACCGGCCGATGATCCGCGAGGACCGGGCCGACGTCATCTACAAGACCGAGCAGGCCAAGTTCAACGCGGTGATCGAGGACATCGCCGAGCGGCACCAGGCAGGTCAGCCGGTGCTCGTCGGCACGGTCTCGGTGGAGAATTCCGAGATCCTGGCCCGGCTGCTGACCCGTCGGGGCATCCCGCACTCGGTGCTGAACGCGAAGTTCCACGCCCGGGAGGCGGAGATCGTCGCTCAGGCCGGCCGTCGGGGCGCGGTCACGGTGGCCACCAACATGGCCGGCCGGGGCACCGACATCCTGCTCGGCGGCAACCCCGAGTTCCTCGCGGCAAACGAGCTGCGCCAGCGTGGACTGGACCCGCTGGAGAACGCCGAGGAGTACGACAAGGCCCTCGAAGAGGTGCTGCCGAAGTGGAAGCAGGCCTGCGACGCGGAGGCCGAGGAGGTCGCCGCCGCCGGTGGGCTGTACGTGCTGGGCACGGAACGGCACGAGTCCCGGCGGATCGACAACCAGCTGCGTGGTCGGTCCGGCCGGCAGGGTGACCCGGGCGAGTCGCGGTTCTACCTGTCCCTGCAGGACGAGCTGATGAAGCGGTTCCGCTCCGGTGCGGTGGAGGCGGTCATGGACCGCTTCAACATCCCGGAGGACGTGCCCATCGAGTCGAAGATGGTCACCCGCCAGATCAAGAGCGCCCAGGCCCAGATCGAGGGACAGAACGCCGAGATCCGGAAGAACGTCCTCAAGTACGACGAGGTCATGAACAAGCAGCGCCAGGTGATCTACGCCGAGCGGCTGCGCGTACTCAACGGTGAGGATCTCTCCGACCAGGTGCGCAACATGATCGACGACACCGTCGAGGCGTACGTGCGGGGGGCCACCTCGGACGGCTACGCCGAGGATTGGGATCTTGAGCAGTTGTGGTCCAGCCTCAAGCAGCTCTACCCGGTGGGCGTCACCATCGAGGAGCTGGAGGAGGAGGCGGGTGGGTCGCGGGCCAGCATCGACGCCGACTTCCTGCTCGCCCGGCTGAAGGAGGACGCGAACGCCGCGTACGACCGGCGGGAGGAGCAGCTCGGCGCCGAGGGCACCCGGCAGCTGGAGCGGATGGTGCTGCTCCAGGTCATCGACCGCAAGTGGCGTGAGCACCTCTACGAGATGGACTACCTCCAGGAGGGCATCACGCTGCGGGCGTACGCCCAGCGCGACCCGGTGGTGGAGTACCAACGTGAGGGCTTCGACATGTTCGCCACCATGATGGACGGCATCAAGGAGGAGACCGTCGGCTTCCTCTACAACCTCGAGGTGCAGGTCAACGAGCCGGAGCCGGAGGCCGAGGAGGTCCAGCTGCTGGACAAGCCGGTGGAGATCCGGGCCAAGGGCCTGGGTCGTGCACCGCAGCAGCAGGGGCTTCAGTACTCCGCGCCGACCATCGACGGCGAGGCCGGCTCCGGTGGCGTCGCGGTGCAGCGTGCGGAGCAGCGGGCTCCCGCGCTCGGCATCGGCCGCCCGGACCAGGCCGCCCCGGCGGCGCCGGGCCGGACCGCACCTGCCGCGCCGCAGCGTCCAGCGAGTGGCCTGCGTGGTCCGGCGGTCCCGGGCGGCAACTCCCGCCAGCCCGCACCGGGGCAGGCGACCGCCAGCAACGGACCGTCCCGCAACGCACCGTGCCCCTGTGGCTCGGGTCGTAAGTACAAGCGCTGCCACGGCGCGCCCGGCGGCACCTCGGCCGGCTAGGGATCCGTCCGACTCCGAAGGATCGCGCCCGGTCCCGGATCGAGTGGCCACCGCCCGGCGGACCCGGCCACTCGCCCGAGATCCGGGCGCGATCTCGTCCGGGCTCCGTCCGTGGCGGTCGGGCTGCGGGCGCGCCCGGTCAGAGAACCCGCAGGTCGGTGCAGAACCAGTTGCCACAGCGTTGCTCCAGGCGGAGCGCCATCGCCCAGCTACGACCGCCGGCACCGGTGAGCACGGCGGCGGCCTCGATGGCGGTGGGGCGCGGCTCGCAGACGCGCAGCCGGCGCAGCCGCACCCCGGGGCGCGCCGAACGCCGCCGGGCCGGAGCCCCACGTGCGGTGGCCCGGGCCAGCTCGGGCAGCAGCACCGCGACCCGAGCCGGATCGAGTTGACGACGTAGCTGCACCGGCGGCCGGAACCCGTTGAACACCTCCAGGCAGGTGGCGACGAAGCGGTGGGCGACCCGGGTGGCCCCGGGCGTGGCCGTGGTCAGTGCCTCGGGCGGCAGTTGCCGGGCCGGCTCGCGGCCGGACCACGCCGCACCCGGTCCGGCGGGCCGCCCGGCCTCGGCCGGCCACGGCACGCCCGGGCTGACCGGCCGACTGCCCGAGCGCGCGACCCCCTGCGGCGACTGCTGCCGCTCCGGACCACGGCCGCGAGGCCACTGGCGGCCGGCGGCGAACAGGTCGAGAGCGAGCTGGCCGTCGGCCGGGCGGGGCCAGCCGGCGGTGTCCTCGTCGACGGAAGGCGGTTCGAAGACGGGCGCCGGGCGCAGCCGCACGGGCGGGCGCGCTGGCCCGGGTCGCCGGAGGTCGGTCATCGCGGTGCCTCCACCTGTCAAAGCTTATGTTTGCCTTCGTTTGCCTTCGACAGCATTGATTGTCGGACACGGCAGAGCCCATGGTCAATGCCCGTGGCAGCCCCTACCGCTCCTCGGAATCGCGTTCCGCCAACGGGTTGCCGCGTACCCACTCGGCGGTCTCGGCGTACTTGCGCTCGATGTACTCCTCCAGGCGGGCCCGTTCCACCCGCCACTGCCCCCGGCCGCCGATCTTGATCGCGGGCAGCTCGCCGCTGCGTACCATGTGGTAGACCTGCGAATCCGACACGTTCAGCTCGGTGGCCACGTCGGACAGCAGCAGGAACCTCGGTTCCACCGAAACTCCCCTGGTTGACGTCGTTCGCCTCAGTTTGCCACCGGCGGCCGACCGCCGGCCAACCCGTCGCCCGCCCGGCGGGACACACCGGCCCGCCGCCGGAACTTCCACGAGGGCGACACGAGGTGTATGACGGTCAGGGCGAACGGGCAGGACCGTACGCCGGACCGGCGGTGTCGCCGCCGGACGGAGCAGAGCGGGGGAGACCACGGTGACCGACGAGCTTGTCCGGGTCTACGTGCCGGCGACCGTACCGATGCTGACCAGGCTGCCGGAGCACGGACTCGCCGCGACGCAGGCGCACGCGGTGACCCCGACGCTGCGCGAGTGGTACGCGGAAGGCGACGAGGAGGAGTTGGAGTACGTCGCCTTCACCCGGGCCGCCCAGGACGCGCTGCAACTGATCCGTCATGACCCGGCCGCGCCACGCCGACGGGTGGTGGTCTCGGCGGACCTGCCCGCGACGGCGATCGGTCGGGGCGACGGTGAACTCGGCTCCAGCGTGGTGGAGTTGCTCACCCCGGTGCCGGTCGCGGCCGTCGCGGCCGTGCACGTGGACGGGGTGGACGCCGCCACCGACGTGGCCGCCGCCGTCGAGGTGGTCTTGGAGGCGTTGGCCGGTGACCCCGACGCCCAGTTCACCGTCGACGGTGCCGAGGACCACGAGCTGGAGTGGTACGACCCCAGCGAACTGGAGTCGCTGCTGCGCGCCACCACCGCGGACAGCTGACCGCCGTCCGGGTCACCGGTTGTCGGCTACGCCTCGTCGTCGGGCGGCGCGCTGAGCGTGCGGCCGAAACTGACCACGGCGGTCAGCGCGCCGACGAACAGCACCCAGATGGCGTTGTCCACCCGCGAAGTGCCGAGTGAGGTCTGTGCGACCGCGTCCGCCTCGCTGAGCGCGGCGGCCAGCTCGATGAGCGAACGCCCGCCGATGCGGATGATCACCTCGGCGAGCAGCAGCAGAAGCCCGGGCCCGGCACCGGCCAGCAGGTACGCCGGCCAGCGCGGTCCAGCCGCGCCACCGTCCCGTACGGCTCGTCGCCGGGCCCAGGTGAGGTAGCCGAAGGCCAACGCCCCGGCGACCAGCCCGGCCAGCAGGGACTCGGTCCGGGAGACCCAACTGGCCGCGTCGACCAGCGACTGCTGGCTGTCGCCGGCGCCGAAGAGGTTGAACAGCGGATCCCGGGCCACGCTGAAGGCCACCACGAAGACCAGGGTGCCCAGCGCGGCGGCGGCCACGGCACCCACGACGGCACCGTCGCGGGCCCCGGCGAGCGCGCCGCCGATGACGGCCGCGGCGGCCGTCGTGCCGGCGATCGTGCGGGTGGTGACGTCACCCGCGTAGGTGAGATCGATCGCGAGCGCGGCGAGCAGCCCGACCAGCAGCCCGGCGCCGATCGCCACCGCGAAGCGCAGGGTCACCCGGTCGGTCCGGCGGGTCACCGGTTCCCCGGCGGCCAGCCCGACGGCGGCCCCGGCCACCAGCGCGGCCGAGATCACGCCGGGCAGGGCGAAGGCGGAGAGGCTCACCGCGGTGACCCCGGCCGTCGCCGAACTGATCGCCTCACGGGTCGACCAGAGCATCGCGGCCAGCCAGCCGATCGCCAGCAACGCCAGCACCGTCGCCGCCGGTGCGGGTGCCGGGCGGCCGGCTTCGATGGCGTCGCCCGCGCGTGGGTCGGCGGTCTCGGAGTGCTCGCCGACGTCCGGGTCGGTGGCCTCGGTCCGGTCGCTCGGTTCCGGATCGACGGCGCGGGACTGGTCGGGCTGAGCGGCGGTCGGCCCACCGGGCTCGTTGCTCAATCGTCTTCCCTTCGCCGCCGGGCCCGACGGGCCGCAACCGTCACCGGCAACCCAGCGTACGCGGCCCGGACGCGGGTGCGCCCGAAGCCTGCGCAGGCTGCATTTCTTCGGTCAGGTTTCGCAGCAGGGAACGAATCGGTTCCAGTGCAGGTGAGGAACCTTGTTATCAATGGTCCACGCGCGCCCGGGGTGTCGGCGACCGATGCTGGCCGTGGGAGGATTGGCACGGGTCCCGCCAGCGCGGGGCCGGTTTCGCCATCGCCGCCGAGATCGCCAGGAGCCCTGATGGACGCCGTGTTCTCCGTACCCGAGCCACGTAACGAGCCGGTGCGCAGCTACGAGCCGGGCAGCACCGACCGAGAACGTCTCCAGCGGCGGCTCACCGAGCTGGCCGCCGAGCGCATCGACCTGCCGATGACCATCGCGGGCGAACAGCGGATGGCCGGCGGCGAGCCGATCCAGGTGGTGCAGCCGCACCGGCACGCGCACGTACTCGGGGTCACCGGCCACGCCACCCATGACGACGCGCGAGCGGCGGTCAAGGCCGCCAAGGACGCCGCACCGGGTTGGCGCACGCTGCCTTTCGAGGAGCGCGCCGCGATCTTCCTACGCGCCGCCGAGCTGCTCTCCGGACCGTGGCGGGACACCCTCAACGCGGCCACCATGCTCGGCCAGTCGAAGACCGCCGTCCAGGCCGAGATCGACTCGGCCTGCGAGTTCATCGACTTCCTGCGGTTCAACGTGCACTTCGCCCGCAATCTGCTGGCCGAGCAGCCGATGTCGTCGCCCGGCGTGTGGAACCGCTTCGACCACCGGCCGCTCGAAGGATTCGTCTACGCGGTCACCCCGTTCAACTTCACCGCCATCGCCGGCAACCTGCCCTCGGCGCCGGCCCTGCTCGGCAACACCGTGGTCTGGAAGCCGGGCCCGACCCAGCAGTTCGCCGCACACTTCACCATGCGCCTGTTCGAGGCGGCCGGCCTGCCGCCCGGTGTGATCAACATGGTGACCGGTCGGGGCGAGGAGGTCTCCGACGTGGTGCTGGCCGACCCCGACCTCGCCGGCATCCACTTCACCGGGTCCACCAAGGTCTTCCAGCACCTGTGGCGCACCGTCGGGGAGAACATCGCCGGCTACCGGGGTTACCCGAGGCTGGTCGGCGAGACCGGAGGCAAGGACTTCGTGGTCGCGCACTCCAGTGCCGACGTCGACGCCCTGCACACGGCGCTGATCCGGGGTGCCTTCGAGTACCAGGGGCAGAAGTGCTCGGCGGCCTCCCGCGCGTACGTTCCCCGGTCGCTCTGGGAGGGGGGCCTGCGCGACCGGCTGGCCGCGACCGCCGACGGGCTAGCCTACGGCGACGTCACCGACTTCCGCAACTTCGGCGGCGCGGTCATCGACGACAAGGCGTACTCCCGGCACACCGCGGCACTGGAGCTGATCTCCTCCGACGCCAGCTGCCGGGTCATCGCCGGCGGCACCGCCGACGACTCGGTCGGCTGGTTCGTCCGGCCGACGATCTTCGAATGCGAGGACGCGGCGCACGAGACGTTCACCACCGAGTACTTCGGTCCGATCCTCGGTGTGCACGTCTTCGACGACGCCCGCTTCGACGAGGTGGTCACGCAGGCCGAGGCCATCGCCCCGTACGCACTCACCGGGTCGATCTTCGCCACCGACCGGCGGGTGGTCGACGCGGTGGCCGAGAAGATGCGGTACGCGGCCGGTAACTTCTACATCAACGACAAGCCGACCGGCGCGGTGGTCGGTCAGCAGCCGTTCGGCGGTGCCCGGGCCAGCGGCACCAACGACAAGGCCGGGTCCTGGCACAACCTGGTCCGCTGGATGTCCCCCCGGACGATCAAGGAAACCTTCGTCCCACCGACCGACCACACCTACCCCCACATGGGCTGACGATGTGACGAAGGGCCCCCGACCGACGCCGCATGCTGTGCGGGGGCCCTTCCGTCCGCCCGGCCGGTCGCCGGTCGGGGACGACCGGACGCGGCAGGTGGCCGGCTTCGGTGGACCGTCGCGCGCCGACAGTGCACATAGGAAACCCCAATCGGTGGCGAAAAGGGGAAATCCTGGACGCTGGCCCGGCAAAGTGGCAGCGTAAGGGGCATGGCGGAATCCGGAGTGAACCCCACGGCGGCAGCCCTGCTCGGGCTGCTCCATGAGGGCCCCATGACAGGTGGCCAGTTGATGGCCGCCGCCGAGCGCCGGCTGGCGCCGTACTGGTCGATGACCCGAAGCCAGGTCTACCGCGAGTTGCCGGTGCTGGCCGAGCGAGGTTTCGTCCGACTGGGTAAACCCGGCCCGCGGATGAGTCAGCCGTACGCGATCACGGCATCGGGAAAACGGACATTTTCCCGATGGCTCGCCGAGGATCCGGGGCGGGACACCATCCGCAACCCGATCGCCCTGCGCATCGCCTTCGGGAACCTGCACTCCCCGAACCAGCTCAAGAACCTCCAGGCCGCGGCCAACGAGTACCACACCGACGCGCTGGCCCGGGTACGCGAGCAGGTCAAGAACGCCAAGAAGGAAGGCGACACGTACGACGCGAGCGCGCTGGAGTTCGCCGTGGCGTACCACCGCGCCGCCCTGTCCTGGCTCAAGAGCGCCGCCCCCAGCTGACCCTGGTTCCGATCCGAGCGGGGCTCGCAAGCTCACTCCTCGTCCGCGCGGGGTTTGTTTGGCGCGGACTGCGGGGCTCGCAAGCTCACTCCTCGTCCGCGCAGTACCCTTGTCTGTCGTGACCGCTGCCGACTTCGCCGAACAGCTCAAGGAACTCGACGCCACCCTGCGCAACATCGAGGCGGTGCTCGACCTCGACCGTCTCCGCGAGGACAAGGCCCGCCTGGAGCAGGAGGCGTCCGCCCCGGATCTCTGGGACGACCAGGCCCGCGCCCAGCAGGTGACCTCGCAGCTGTCGTACGTCAACGGCGAGATCGACAAGCTCGGCAGCCTGCGGTCACGGCTGGACGACGCGCACGTCCTGCTGGAACTCGCCGAGGCGGAGTCCGACTCGGGGGTGCTCACCGAGGTCGAGTCCGAGATCACCGGGCTGACCAAGGCCATCCAGGAGATGGAGGTCCGCACGCTGCTCTCCGGTGAGTACGACTCCCGGGAGGCGCTGGTGGCCATCCGGGCCGGCGCTGGCGGCGTGGACGCGGCCGACTTCGCCGAGATGCTGCTGCGGATGTACCTCCGCTGGGCCGAGCGGCACGGCTACCCGACCGAGGTCTACGAGACCTCGTACGCCGAGGAGGCCGGCCTGAAATCGGCCACCTTCACGGTCAAGGTCCCGTACGCGTACGGCACGCTCAGCGTGGAGTCCGGCACCCACCGGCTGGTGCGGATCAGCCCGTTCGACAACCAGGGGCGGCGGCAGACCAGCTTCGCCGGGGTCGAGGTGCTGCCGGTCGTCGAGCAGACCGACCACATCGACATCCCCGAGAACGAGATGCGGATCGACGTCTACCGCTCCTCGGGCCCCGGCGGGCAGAGCGTCAACACCACCGACTCGGCGGTACGGATCACCCACGTTCCCACCGGCATCGTGGTGACCTGCCAGAACGAGAAGTCCCAGTTGCAGAACAAGGCCTCCGCGCTGCGGGTGCTCCAGGCCCGGCTGCTGGAGCGCAAGCGCCAGGAGGAACAGGCAAAGCTCCAGGGGCTCAAGACCGACGCCGCCGGGTCGTGGGGCGACCAGATGCGTTCGTACGTGCTGCATCCCTATCAGATGGTGAAGGATCTGCGGACCGAGCAGGAGACCGGCAACCCCAGCTCGGTCTTCGACGGCGACCTGGACTCCTTCATCGAGGCGGGGATCCGGTGGCGCAAGCAGCAGCAACTGGCCGGCGACCGTGCGTGATCGATCGTGGGCGGAGCGCGCCGTCGATCTCCACCTGACGTGCTGATTTGATGACTTGCCCCGCAACGGCGGGGCGTGGGACTTGGCACGACAGTTACACGGCGTAGACTCACCACCCGTGATTCAGCTTGAGCAAGTGACGAAGACGTACCCGAAGGCGTCGCGGCCTTCGCTCGACAACGTGTCCGTGTCGATCGACAAGGGCGAGTTCGTCTTCTTCATCGGCCCATCCGGCTCCGGCAAGTCGACGATCGTCAAGATGCTGCTGCACGAGGTGGTCCCCAACAAGGGGCGCGTCGTCGTCAACGGCAAGGACGTCACGTCGATGCGGTCCTGGAAGCGCCCGCACTTCCGCCGCTCGATCGGCTGCGTCTTCCAGGACTTCCGGCTGCTGCCCAACCGCACCGCGTACGAGAACGTGGCCTTCGCGCTGGAGGTGATCGGCAAGACCAAGGCGGTGGCCCGTCGGGTCGTGCCGGAGGTGCTGGAACTGGTCGGCCTCGGCGGCAAGGAGCACCGCTACCCGCACGAGCTCTCCGGTGGTGAGCAGCAGCGTGTGGCGGTGGCCCGGGCGTTCGTGAACCGTCCGCTGATCCTGCTGGCGGACGAGCCGACCGGAAACCTGGACCCGGACACCTCAATCGAGATCATGCGCCTGCTGGACCGGATCAACCGCACCGGCACCACCGTCGTGATGGTCACGCACGACTCCAACATCGTGAACCAGATGCGCCGCCGCGTCATCGAGATCGAGAGCGGCCGTATCGTTCGCGACCAGGCCCGCGGCGTCTACGGGTGACGGCACCTACCCACCACACCCCGATCTGACGACGAACACCTCACGCCGGAGAGCCGGAGGAAATCCCGATGCGGATGAAATACGTCATGTCCGAGGTACTGGTCGGACTGTGGCGCAACGTGACCATGACCATCGCGATGATCATCACGATGGCGGTCTCGCTGACCATGCTCGGTGCCAGCGGCCTGATCTACACCAAGGTCGCCGACATGAAGCAGTTGTACTTCGAGAACATCGAGGTCTCGATCTTCCTGGACGCCGAGGTGACGGACGAGCAGCGCAGCGCCATCGCCACCCAGTTGGAGTCCGACCCGCTGGTCTCACAGGTCACGTACGTCAACAAGGACGAGGCCTTCCAGCGTTTCCAGGAGATGTTCCGGGACTCGCCGGACCTGCTCAGCGCGGTCAAGGCGGACCAGCTTCCGGAGTCGTACCGGCTCAAGCTGGTCAACCCGGAGGAGTACAAGACCATCTCCGACCAGTACACGGCGGTCGAGGGGGTCGACCAGGTCGTCGACCAGAGCCAGGTGCTGGACAAGATCTTCAACCTCTTCACCGCCGGGCAGAACATCGCGCTCGTCGCCGCGATCGCGATGGCGGTCGCCGCGCTGCTGCTGGTCGCCAACACCATCCAGGTCGCCGCGTACAGCAAGCGTCGTGAGGTCGCGGTCATGAAGCTGGTCGGCGCGTCGAACTGGTTCATTCAGGCGCCGTTCGTGCTGGAGGCGGTGGTCGCCGGTCTGATCGGCTCGATCCTGGGCCTCGGCGCCCTGATCGCCCTCAAGATATTCCTCTTCGACGGCGCGCTCAGCGCTCTCCAGGGGCTCTTCGCACCGGTGAGTTGGGGCGAGGTGTTCCTGACCTTCCCGGTGATGGCCGGCGTCGGTGGCCTGATCAGCGCGGTCACCGCCTGGGTCACCCTCCGTTTCTACCTGCGGGTCTAGTTCGTCGCCCGAGGGCCCTCCCGCGCCGGAATAAACGGCGCGGGAGGGCCCTTGTCGTTCGGGTAGCATGATCTCCGCTCGGCGGCCGGCCAGGTCGGCCACGGGCGACAGGGAAAGGGGGTGGCGCGGCGATGCCACGGGAGAAGGGGCGCAAGGTCGTCGCCTCCAACAAGAAGGCGCGTCACGACTACGCCATCCTCGACACGTACGAGGCGGGCATGGCGTTGACCGGCACCGAGGTCAAGTCGTTGCGGGCCGGACGGGCCTCGCTTGTCGACGCGTTCGCGCAGGAACGGGACGGCGAGCTCTATCTGCACAGCATGCACATCCCCGAGTACACGCAGGGCACCTGGACCAACCACGAGCCCCGACGCACCCGCAAACTGCTGCTCAAGCGGCTGGAGATCGACCGGCTGATCGGCAAGCTGCGGGAGAGCGGGCTGACCCTGGTGCCGCTTCAGGTCTACTTCTCCGACGGCTGGGCCAAGGTGGAAATCGGCCTGGCCAAGGGTAAGAAGGCCTACGACAAGCGCCAGGACCTCGCCAAGCGGGACGCCGACCGGGAGATCCAACGCGCGGTCGGGCGGCGGGGCAAGGGGATGACCGACTGATTTGTCCGGAATCTCCTGCCCGGTGCGTTGCTCCGGGCTCGGGATGATTCCGGTTGCGGCAGGCGTTACGCTTGTCGGAGCCGCCGGAGATCGGCGGCCTGTCGAGGGGGTGACTGGTTTCGACTTCGTACGTTGCGGCAGGGGAAGCGAGCCGAGGAAGCCGACGTCGTCTCGAGAATCGTTCGTCGGAAACCAATAAGCGCCAAGAACAATCGCGCTGACTTCGCTCTCGCCGCCTGAGGCGAGTAGCAAGTCTGTCGGCCTGGGAGCGCCTTCGACCCAGTTAGCCGGCATCAGCTAGAAGGCTGGCCAACCGGACCCGGTCGCGGGGTCCGTGCGGCGAGATCAATCAGCGACTGGGCCCGTCACACCGACTCGCTCGCGTGATCGGAGGGGCCGAGTAGAGGCACAGCGAGCTGCGCTCGGAGAAGCCCTGACAAGGCGGCGAAGGACCCGGGTTCGATTCCCGGCACCTCCACCACCTGACTGCGCGCCCCGGTCACCCGACCGGGGCGCGCAGTCTTTTTGCCCGCCCGCCCCGGTCGGCCGACGTCAGCGGTACCCGCCGACGGAGCCGCCGGGCGACCCGGCGGCCGGGCCAGGCGACGGCCGGCGTAGCGGGACACGGGAACCAACCGGCGGGCACTGCCGTCAAAGTCGTCATGCGCCGCGTCCTCGCCCTGCTGGGCCTGCCACTGCTGATGATGGCCGCCGGTTGCGCCCCGGCGGGCAGCGAATCGACCGGCCCGGGAATCCCGAGTGACCGGCACGAGGCGTTCGAGCAGCGCGCCACGGCGGTCGCGCAGGCGTGGCGCCCAGGCGCGGCGTGGAGTGACGGTTACCTGCCGCTTCAGGAGCCCACGGTGCTCCTCGGCGAGCCCGCGTTCACCGAGGAGACCAAGCTCGCCTTCCACGCCGGCTGGTACCGGCAGCAGGTGCCGTTGCCGCCGGGGCGGCCGGCCGACGGCACCGTCCGCTTCCCGGACGGGGAACTACGCGTACCACTGGTCAGCGCGGCCGAGGCATATCGGCTGATCGACCAGGGCGACCCGCCACCCTGTCCCGGGCGGCCGAAGGACCCGGGCACGCCGCCGCCGGCCAACCCGCCGGACGGGCCGGACGCCCCGGTGAGCAGCGGCCCGCAGGCCGCCTGCATCCCGCTCACCGTCACCGGTGTCGAGCTGGGCGCCGCGCCGGTGCGGACCAGCCGGGGTGAGGCGCAGGTGCCGGCCTGGCTGTTCACCGTCGAGGAGATCGACGCCGTGGTGGCCCGGCTCGCGGTGGCACCCGACGCCGTCGGGGCCCTGCCCGAGCCGGTCGTGCCGTCCACGCCCGCGCCGCAGAATCTGGTCAGCGCGCAGGACGTCGAGTCCGCCGACGGTACGACGGTGAACTTCCGGCTCGGCGTCGGTAGCTGCGATACCGGGATCACCCCACTGGTGCAGGAGCACGATCACGTGGTCGTGGTCGGCGGCACGGTGGTGCGGAGCACCGGAGTCTGCGACGACATGCTCAGGCTGGAACCGGTCACGGTGACGCTGCGGGCACCGTTGGCGGACCGACCGATCCTCGACGTGGTGAGCGCGGCGCCGCTGCGCTTCACCGGCGACTGACGCCATCCGGTCCCGGGGTGGCGTCGGCCGGGGCCGTCCTGCCCCCGCTGCCCACCAGGTTCAGAGAATCGGCGGCACGTCGGTGCGAATCGGCACCGGCAGCACCGTCGGTCCGTCGGCCCGCAGTGCCGTGGCCAGTGCCTCGCCGAGCTGGTCCGGATCGTCGGCGACGGTGGTGGCGCACCCGTAGCCGCGGGCTATCGCCGTGACGTCGATGCCGGGCAGGTCCAGCCCGGGTACGCCCGGCGTCTGCTTGAGTTCCGCGAACGCCTTGAGGATCGCGTACTGCTGGTTGACCGGCACGACGACGACCAACGGCAACCGCAACTGGCTGGCGGTCCAGAGCGCCTGGATCGAGTAGTGGAACGAGCCGTCGCCGATCACCGCGATCACCGGCCGGTGGCGACCGGTGTCCCGCTGCGCCAGCGCGATGCCGACGGCCGCCGGCAGGCCGTACCCGAGACCACCGCTGGCCATCGTGAAGTACGACCCGGCAGTGTCGAAGCGCAGGCGGCGCCGCAGCGCCGACAGGTTCGACGGGGACTCCTGCACCAGCACCCCGTCGGCGGGCCAGTGCCGGGCCAGTGCGGCGAAGAGTCCGTCGGCGCTGAGCGGAGACGAGTCCTCCACCGGCGACGGCGCGGGCCGGGCGGGTGGGGATGGCCGGTCGGCCGGTGGCACCAGGTCGGCCAGCGCGGCGAGGGTGAGCCCGGCGTCACCGAGGAGGCTGTCCCCGACCGGGGCCCGGGCCGCCTCCTCGGGGTCGTCGGTGACATGCAGCAGCCGGGCGCCGTCCGGCAGCGTCTCACCGGGCACGTGTGGGTAGTACCGGAACACCGGGGCGCCGACCACCAGCACGGTGTCGTGCCCGCGGAGCTGGTCGGCCAACGGGCCGATCGCGAACGGCAGCACGCCCCGGAAATGCGGATGATTCTCCGGGAAGGCGGTCCGCTCGGGTGCGGGCGCCGACCAGACCGGGGCGATCAGCCGCTCCGCGAGGGCGACACCGGCCTCCCACGCGCCGGCCCGGTCCACGGCGGCGCCGTACACCAGGGCCGGCGACCGACTCGTCGCCAGCGCCGCGGCGAACTGACGGAGTCGTTCGGGATCGGGAGCGAACCGGGTGGCCACCGTGCGGGCCTGCGGCGGCGGGTCGGCGGGCTGGGCCCAGTCGTCCAGCGGCAACGAGAGGAAGACGGGCCCGGTCGGGGGTTGGATCGCGGTCGCGTACGCCCGCATGAGCGCCGCCGGGACGTCCTGGGCCCGGACCGGCTCATGGGCCCACTTGACGTAGGGCTGAGGCAGTTCGGTGGGGTGGCGGGCGGTCAGGCGGGGTTCGAGCAGCAGCATCTCCCGGGTCTGCTGTCCGGCGGTGACGATCAGCGGGGTCCGGTTGTGCCAGGCGGTGACGATGTTGCCCATGGCGTTGCCGGTGCCCGGTGCGGTGTGCAGGTTGACATGCGCCGGTGCCCCGGTGACCTGTGCGTAGCCGTCGGCCATGCCCACCGCCGAAGCCTCGTGCAGTGCGAGCACGTAGTGGAAGTCGTCCGGAAAGGCGTGCAGGAACGGCTCCTCGGTGGAGCCGGGATTGCCGAAGACGGTGGTCAGGCCCAGGGCCCGGAGCAGGTCGTAGGTGGTGTCGCGGACCGTTGCCATCGCTTCTGAATGTATCGGGGCGACTCGGGAGTAAAGGGCATTTCGCCGCTGCTCCCGGCTGAGTTTCCTACCGCACCGACCAGTTGCGCCGTCAGATGGTGACGGGTTGCCCGGCCCCGCCGACCGTCTGTCGATCACCCGACTGTCAGGCCTTCGCCTGGATCGGGGGCGCAAGCTATGGTGCCAGGCATGGCGATGACAGCGCGGATGTCACCGGTTGGGCCCACCGTCGACGAGTGTCACCGGTTCCGCCTCCCCGTGCGCGACTGACGGGTACGCGTGATGCAGGGAGAGGGGCAGGCGATCGGCGGGCAGGCGACGGAGTCGATGACCGGGAAGCTGCTGGTGGCGACACCGGCGCTGAAGGACCCGAACTTCGACCGTACCGTCGTGCTGCTGGTCGCGCACGAGCCCGGCGGTGCGCTCGGTGTGGTGCTGAACCGGGCCACCGAGGTACCGGTGGCGGACGTGCTGCGCGACTGGGGCGACCTGGCTCGCCACCCGGCGGTGCTGTTCGAGGGCGGCCCCGTGCAGCCCGACTCCGCCATCTGCCTGGCCCGGCTGCGGTCGCCGGTGCGCCGCCTCAAAGGCTTCCACCAGGTTTCCGGCGCGGTCGGCACGCTCGACCTGTCGGTCGACCCGCAGCGGCTGCGGGAGAACGTGCAGAGTATCCGGGTCTTCGCCGGGTACGCGGGCTGGGGTAGCGGCCAACTGGAGCAGGAGATCGAGGACGGCTCCTGGTTCGTGCTCGACGCGCTGCCCGGTGACGCGTTCGTCGACCGGCCCGACGACCTGTGGCCGATGGTGCTGCGCCGCCAGGGCGGCATGATGGCAGCGGTCGCGTACTTCCCGCCCGACGTGGCGCTGAACTGACGGCGTCGGCGGGCACCCCCGCGAGATGACCATGCCGGAGGGCGTGTGTATAGTTCTTCCCGTGCCCGGGCGACCGGGTGCGACAACAAGGGGCCGTGGCGCAGCTGGTAGCGCACCACACTGGCAGTGTGGGGGTCAGGGGTTCGAGTCCCCTCGGCTCCACCTTGTATTTGTGCACGTGAATCGGCGCCAGTCAACGACTGGCGCCGATTGTTTGCGATCTCGTGCTCACAATTGTGGTCGCCCAGCGCCCCCACTGCACGTCGACGATCGGTGTTGAGACTTCGCCGTAAACCGTCGCTGGCCAGGGATCTTTCGGCTGCTTCGGCTGCCCGGGTGCGGCCGGACGGAAGGTGGGGCGCAATGCAGTGTGGTCGATGCCTACCGGTACTGGGCGGGACGTTAGATCACGGTGGGTGAATACCAGTTTTGTTCCGCCTACGCCTGCCCAATCCCTGGAACGGCAAGGAGGACGAAGAATCGCTGCATGTATGCGCCGGTTGTCAGGGTTCGAGCAAGCAGGGCGGGATCACCGCGATTCCGTCAGCACGGCGGTACGCCTCAGACCCGGTGGTGATGACCGCTGCATCGAGTAGATCGTCGCCGAGTTGTCCACGCAGCCAGGTGAGGTGACGGACGGCCACCCGCGCAGGGTGCCGGGGCGGCGTACCAGGTGGCCCTGCTCGGGGAAGTCTCATGCGACGATGCGGTTCAGGTAGCCGTCGAGCTGTGCCCTGCGAGCGCGCGGCGGCAGTTGACGGATGGCGGGGAATCCGGAGCGCACGATCTCCTCGGCGTAGTCGACCAGGCTCAGCGCAGCGCCTCCGCTCACGGCCAGCCGCCGTCCGGTGAGCAACTTCCGAAGGCTGACCGTCGGCTCGACCAGGGCCCGCTCGGCGTGGCTCGAGTCCCCTCGGCTCCGCGTGTGTTTTCGCAGGTAAACCGACTTTGGTCACCGACTGGTGTCGGTCTTCTGTGTTCGTGGTCCTGAGTGGCCACGAGGCATGCCTGGGCAGGGGGTGCGGGTAGCAGCACCGACGGTAACCTTCAGTGATCTCTCAGCTTGTTTGAAGCTCCAATGTCTGTTTTGTGGTCGCAACTTGTGACGGGCCTTTACATAGATCATCGAGCATCTCTACAGTCCGGTGCACTGCTGGTCTGCACGGGGGTGTCTGATGGCTGGTGCTCGTACGGCTTTGTCGCGTCGCTGGTGGGCGGCGGCCGTCGTCGCGACGTTCGTGGCTTCCGGCCTGGCGGTGCCAGCAAGGGCCGAGGCGGCGCCACCGACGCCGGTATGCGTGGATGAGCAGCCGGATGCGGCTTCGGCGCGGCGGATGGTGGAGGTGTGCGGCCGGCGGGTGGAGATCCTCGCCGAGCGGACGGAGTGGTCGCAGACCTTCCTCAACGCCGACGACTCCCGCACGTTGGAGCAGACCATCGAGCCGACGCGGGTGCGTAAGGGGAAGTCCTGGGCGCCGGTGGACGCCACGCTGAAGGTGTCCGGCCAGGGCGTCGAACCGCGGGCGACGGTGCTGCCGATGGTTTTCTCGGCCGGTGGTGACGCTCCGCTGGCCCGGCTGAAGGACGGCTCGCGGGAACTGGCGATGAGCTGGCCGGGCCGACTGCCGAAGCCGGTGTTGGAGGGTGCGACGGCGGTCTACCGGGATGTCCTGCCGGATGTGGATCTGCGGGTCACCGCGCAGCCGTTGGGTTTCTCCGAGGTACTGGTGGTGAAGTCGCGTGAGGCGGCAGCGCATCCCAAGCTTGCGACGTTGCGGTTCGGGTTGACGACCAAGGGCGTCACGGTGAGCCCGAACAGCTCGGGCGGCCTGGTCGCCCGGGATGCCAAGGGTGCCGCCGTCTTCGCGGCTCCGGCCCCGCTGATGTGGGATTCCTCGGACGACTCGGGCGGCGACGCCGGTGTGATCGCCCCGGAGGAGAAGCGGGCACCCGGCAGCGACCGTCAGCGCAAGCCGGCTTCGGTCGAGCAGGAGCGGCAACTGGACCAGGAACGCTCGGCCAAGTCGACGTCGGGTGAACCGGCGGAGACGGCGCGGCGGGCGGTCATGCCGGTACGCGTCGACGGTGACACGATCACTCTGCTGCCGGACAAGAAGATGCTGGCTGACCCGGGTACGAAGCTACCGATCTACATCGATCCCTCGTGGACGGGTGGGATCGTCAGCAACTCGTGGACGTCGGTGTGGAGCAAGTACAAGTCGAGTTCGTTCTGGAAGAACTCGTCGGCGTTGAACAACGGTTCGACGTACGGCTCGGCGGGTGCCGGGCGTACGGAGGACTGCTCGGGTTGCTCGGACCACATCATCCGGTCGCTGTTCCGGATGAACACGTCGGCGGTGGCGGGCAAGCACATCCTCGCCGCGCAGTTCCGTATCGAGCAGCGGCACGCGTGGACGTGTAGTCCGAAGAGCAACGCGAAGTTGTGGCTGACGGGGTCGATCTCGTCGAGCACGACGTGGAACAACCAGCCGACCTGGAACAGCAGCTACACCGCCCAGACGGTCGGCAACCGCAAGTACGGCGCGGCGCATGGTTGCCTGGGCACCGGCACCATCGAGTTCAACGTGAAGTCGATGGTGGCCAAGGCGGCGTCGAGCAAGTGGTCGAACCTGACGGTTGGTCTGCGGGCGGTCGACGAGGGCACCAAGAACCAGTGGAAGCGGTTCAACCACTCCTCGCCGAAGCTGGCGATCACCTACAACACGACCCCGAACGCTCCGTCGGACCGCAAGTCGGACGGCAAGAACTGCGCCACCGGGTCCGGGCGCCCGTATGTGCTGACGACGACGCCGGTGCTTGCCGCGAAGCACTCCGACCCGGACTCCGCGCAGCAGTCGTTGACCACGGATTTCTACTGGTGGCCGGTCGGTGGCGCGCGGAGCGAGTCGAACAAGGTCGCACAGGCGGCGGGTAACCCGTCGACCGTGTCGAAAGCCATTCCCTCGGGCCGGCTGACCGATGGCACCAGTTATGTGTGGCAGGCCCGGACCTGGGACGGCTCTCATCACAGCGCCTGGTCCGGTACGTGCGAGTTCACCGTGGATGCCACGCCACCACCGCCACCGGCCAACGTCGGCTCCACCTATTACCTGAACGACGGCACGCCGCGGGGCGGCGTGGGTGTCTCGGGCACGTTCAACATCACCGCGCCCACCACCCGCCCCTACGAGGTGAAGGAGTACGCCTACAGCCTCGACTCCGGTGTGCTGACCGCGGCGAAAACCGTCGCGGCGCGGACGACGGACTACGGCGCGTCGGTCACCCTGGCTCCGTTGCATGACGGTGTGAACGTGCTGTACGTGTGGTCGAAGGACCACGCCGGGCGCTTCTCCACCCCGGTGACGTACACCTTCAGCGTGCGGGCCGGGTCCGGTCCGGCAGCGGAGTGGACGTTCGAGGAGACCGGCACCACCGCCGCCGACGTCTCCGGGCACGGCAACACCCTCACCGTCGGCGCCTCGGCGACGCGGGTCGCCGGCCGGTCCGGGGTGGGAACTGCGTTGTCGCTGCCGGGCACGGCCGTGGCCACCAGGACCGGTGCGATCAACACGCCGCACCCCGACACGGGAGTTTCGACGCCCGTCCGCACCGACGCAGATTTCACCGTCGCTGCCTGGGTCAAGATCAATTCATTGTCGGGAACCGGTGCGCAGGCCGTGGTGAGTGCGAACGGTTCCCGCATGCCGGCATACCATCTGGGTTACGTCGTCAGTGGCCAACGGTGGCGGTTCACCATGGCCACGGCTGACACCGACAACGCCCCGATGGTGAGCGTGCACTCCAATGCCGCGCCCACGGCGGGTAAGTGGACGCATCTGGCCGCCACGTTCGACGGGGCGTCCAAGAAGATGACCCTGTATGTCAACGGAGTGGCGCAGACCGAGACTGTGACGTTGTCCGGCGGGTTCAACGCGACAAGCGACTTCTCCGTCGGCCGACGTAAGTGGAACGGAAGCTATGACAGCTTCTTCACCGGCACCGTCGACGACGTGCGGTTCTACAACTTCACCGAGACCGCGGCCAACCTGGCGAAACTCGCCGTCCCACTACAGCCCAAGATCACTTTCCCCAACGGAGCCGACGTCACCGCCGGGGGTCAGCTGACGGTCAGGTTCGACGCCGGCGGAGACACCAACGTCACCAAGTTCCGGTACAGCCCCGACGCGGCCGGACTGGGTACCACCGTGAACGCCAACACACCGGGCGGCACGGCCACGGTCACGATCAATGTCGGCTCTACGGTCGGGGAACGGCCGGTGTACGCGGTCGCGGTCGATGACGGCAACCGGGTCAGCGAGATGAACCAGGGTGCCTTCACGGTCGCGTCGGCCGCGAGCCTGTCCGGCACGGTGTGGGACGCGACCTTCCTGCCGCGTGCCGGCGTCGTCGTCCAGTTGCAGCCCGGTGGCCACCAGACCACCTCCGCCGCGGATGGTAGCTACGCCCTGACCGGATTCGCCCCGGGCTCGTACACGATCACCGCGACGGTCGGTGGTCGGTGTGGTCAGGCGTTCAGTGGATCTTTGGAGATCGACGGCCAGGGGATCACCTTCGACATCTTCCTGTCGGCGTTCAGCGACGACCTGGGGCACACCTGCTCCGAGCAGACGACCGCGTTCACGACGGCGTCCACCACACTGGCACTGACCGGTGACGACGCGGTCGCTACGGTGCCGTTGCCGTTCGCGTTCCCGTTCTATGGCGGGGCGTACCGCAGTGCCTGGGTGGACACCAACGGTCTGCTGACCTTCACCGATCCGGGCGGTTCACACCCGTACACCGGTCAGCCTGCTCCGGTGGCCCCGGCAGCCGCGGTGGCGCCGTTCTGGGACGATCTTGTCGTCGACGCCTCGGCGAGCGTGCGCACCGCGACCACCGGCTCGGGAGCCGGGCAGCGGTTCGTGGTGGAGTGGCGCAACGTGCACCGCAAGGGCAACACCGGCCAGCGGGTCTCTTTCGCGACGGTCCTGGCCCCTGACGGCACCGTGACGACCAACTACGACCAGCTCGACAACGCCGCCGAGCGGGGTGCGCACGCGGTCGTGGGGATCGAGGCGGAGGACGGTCAGGACCGGTTGCGGTACTCCGTGGCGGAGCCGGTGCTGGCGAGCAGCAAGGCGATCACGTTCGCCCGGCCGGAGTCGGAAGGCGAGTTGGAGCTGCACAGTCTGTCCGGCACGCTCACCAACGCCGCCGGTGCCGCGGTGGTGGGTGCGACGGTCACCCTCGACCCGAGCGGGGTGAGCACCACGACCGGCGCGGGTGGCGCGTACAGCTTCACCGGCCTGGTCGCGGACAGCTACTCGGTGTCGGTGCGGATGGCGGGCCGCTGCGGCGCGGTGGCCCGTGAGCAGGTGGAGTTGTTCGCCGATGTGGTCCGTGACCTGCGACTCGCGCC
This sequence comes from Verrucosispora sp. WMMC514, assembly GCF_027497295.1. Taxonomy (NCBI): domain Bacteria; kingdom Bacillati; phylum Actinomycetota; class Actinomycetes; order Micromonosporales; family Micromonosporaceae; genus Micromonospora; species Verrucosispora sp. WMMC514. Next base: position 3,681,162 of record NZ_CP114906.1, read on the forward strand.
GGACTACGGCGGTCTGGGATACGCCTGCAGCACGGGACCGTCCGCGTTCGTGTCGGCGTCGACGGTGCTGGGGTTGACCGGTGACGATGCGGCGACGATGGTGGCGCTGCCCTTCCCGGTGCGTTTCCACGGCGAGTCGTACACCTCTGGTCGGGTGCACACGAACGGTCTGGTGAGTTTCGGTCCGTCCTCGGGTGAGCCGGACACCTGGGCGAATCCGACGATGCCGACGCTGGCGGCGCCGAATGCGGTGGTGGCGCCGTTCTGGGACGACTTCGAGGTGGACGCGTCGGCGAGCGTGCGGACGCAGACGGTGGGTTCGGCGCCGAACCGGTCGTTCGTGGTGGAGTGGCGCAACGTCGGGTTCCGGCCGACCAACGCGCAGCGGGTCACCTTCGAGGTGATCTTCCACGAGGACGGGCGGATCGCGTTCCACTACGGGGCGATGTCCACCCCGACCCAGCAGGGTGCGGGTGCGACCGTGGGTCTGGAGAACGCCTCGGGGACGGTGGCGGCGCTGTACTCCTTCCAGGAGGCCGTGCTGACGGCGAACAGCTCGATCACCTACACCCCGGCGTCGGCCGGGACGGTGGAGGGCGTGTTGACCACGGCGGTGACCGGTAACCCGGTGGCCGGGGCGACGGTGACGTTGAACCCGGGCAACCGCAGCACCACCACCGCGGCCGACGGCAGCTACCAGTTCACCGCCGTGCCGGTCGGTGAGTACAAGGTCGCCGCGTCGACCGGCGACAGCCGGTGCGCCGGCCAGTACGCCCGCGAGATCATCAATCACCCCGGCGGTGTGTCGGAGGTGGACCTGTCGGTGATGGTCGACGGTGACGAGTTCGGCTACAAGTGCGCCGCCGGGGCGCGGACGTTCGTGCCCGGTGACACGGTGGAAGCGTGGCAGGGCGACGAGACGGTGTGGCAGAAGAACCCGCCGTTCCCGGTGAAGCTCTACGGTGAGACGTACACCTCGGCGTGGATCAGCGCCAACGGTCTGATCAGTTTCAAGGACCCGGCGTACTTCGGGTGGATCGGTTCCTGGCCGGGGTCGATCCCGTCGCCGGCGGCCGAGGGCTCCCCGAACGCGGCGGTGTACGTGCTGTGGGACGACTGGGTGGTCGACTCGCAGGCCCGGATCGCCACCAAGGTCAGCGGCACCGCGCCGAACCGGCAGTGGGTCGTGGAGTGGCGCAACGTGCACATCTACGGCGACACCAGCACCCGGGCGACCTTCGAGGTGGTGTTCAAGGAGAACGGCGAGATCACCCTCGCCTACGCCGACATCGACCCGAACAAGTCGATCGAGCGCGGCGGTGAGGGCACCGTCGGGATCGAGAACGGCGACGGTTCCATCGGTTTCCAGTACCTGTTCCGCGAGCCGTGGCTCGCCAGCGGCCAGGGCGTCACGTTCACCCCGAACCCGCCCGGGCAGGGCAGCGTCTCCGGCACCGTCACCTGTCAGGGCACCGCGGTGGCCGGGGCGACGATCACGGTGGCGGACCGGACGACGACCACCGCCGCCAACGGCACCTACCAGATCACCGCCGTGCCCGCCGGCAGCTGGGCCGTCATCGCCACCACGCCCTCCGGGGCGTGCCGGGGCTCGGACGTTCGGCAGGTCGTGGTCGGCACCAACACCCAGGCCACCGCCGACTACAGCCTGGGCGCCACTGTCGCCGGTGGCGGCTACCGGCTGACCGAGCAGCCCGTCACCTACACCCCCGCCAACAGCACCGTGCTGTCACTCACCGGCGACGACGCCTACACCTCCGTCGCGCTGCCCTTCCCGGTGACGTTGTACGGGCAGACGTACAACACCGGCTGGGTGGACACCAACGGACTGGTCAGCTTCCTCAACCCCGGCGAACCGTCACCCGACGCCTGGCCCATCCCATCGCCGGCCAGCCCCGAGGAACCCAACGCCGCCCTGTACCCGTTCTGGCACGACTGGGTCGTCGACGCCAACGCCAGCATCCGCACCGCCGTACGCGGCAGCGCACCCAACCGGCAGTTCGTCATCGAGTGGCGCAACGTCCACTCCTACGAGGACCCCCGCACCCGCGTCACCTTCCAGGCGATCCTCGACGAAGCCGGCGGCTACAGCTTCGCCTACACCGACAACGACGGCACCTTCCTCGAACGCGGCGGCGGCGCCACCATCGGCATCGAGAACGCCGACGGCACCGCCGCGATCCAGTACACCTACCGGCAACCCGTCCTCCGGCCGGGACTGGGCCTGCGCTTCGACCCACCCACCCCCTGACCGATCGCCGAACGTGCGGGGTGCCTCTCCAGTAGGGAGGCACCCGCACCAGGCAGTGCTTCGCCGTGCCCATCCTGACCCGGCCTGTCCCAGGCCCGATCCCTCCCGCCGCCCTCGGATTCCCCCGGAGGTACCCCGGTGACGCCGAACCAGCCCAGCACCCCTGCGTCTTCCCGCTTCCGCGGGAGTCGTCGCATCGAGTCCGGTGGGAGCCGCCGCAGCGCGCGGACCTTCGCCGCCGCCGTGACACTGGTCCTGACCGCCAGCCTGCTACACGTACCCGCTCGGGCCGCCATGGCTGCCCCCGCAGTGAAGCCGGGCGTGCAACCGGTGCCTGTCGTGCCGGTCAAACCGGTGACGCCAGTGCGGTTCGCCGCCAACGCGGACCTGAAAGCAGCCAGCGCGAAGCGGACGCCCGCCTGGCCCGCACCGGCCTCGACGACGCTCGACGTTCCGGCTGACGGGTCGAGGAAGTCGGCGAAGGCGGGCCAGCTACCGGTGCGGGTCGCGCGACCGGGCAGGGATCGGTCGGTCGCTGCGCCGAACCAGGTCCGGCTGAAGGTGTTCGACCGCACGGCGACCGCCCGCGCAGGTGTCCGGGGTGTGTTGCTGCGCCTCGATCCCGTCGGTCCGAAGGCAGGCGAGGTCGAGGTCAGCGTCGACTACCGCGAGTTCGCCACCGCGTACGGTGGAGACTGGGCCAGTCGGCTGCGGCTGGTCGCCCTGCCCGACTGTGCGCTGGCCACCCCGGCGGCGCCCGAATGCGCCGGCCGACCGCTGCGCTCGGCGAACGACCTCCGGTCCGGCACGGTGTCTGCCACGGTTCCGCTGGCCCTGGACGGTGCGATGGTGGCGCTCGCCGCTGGCGACTCCGGCCCGACCGGCAGCTACAAGGCCACCTCGTTGTCACCCTCGTCCACGTGGACCGCAGGTGGCAACTCAGGCTCGTTCAACTGGGGCTACCCGATGCGCGTGCCGCCCGCGCTCGGCGGCCCGGCACCCTCGGTCACGCTCAACTACTCGTCCCAGTCGGTGGACGGACGGCACGCGGCGTCGAACAACCAGCCGTCCTGGGCCGGTGAAGGGTTCGAACTCTCGCCGGGCGGCTACATCGAGCGCAGCTACAAGCCGTGCGCCGAGGACCGGGAGGGTTCCGCCAACAACGACGAGGAGACCGGCGACCAGTGCTGGGAGACCGATAACGCGACCCTGTCCCTCAACGGCTCGTCGGGTGAGCTGATCTACAACTCGACCGAGGGCCGCTGGCACCTCCGCAGCGACGACGGCTCCCGCATCGAGCGCAAGACCGGCGCGAGCAACGGCGACAACAACGGCGAGTACTGGGTCGTCACCACCACCGACGGGACTCAGTACTGGTTCGGTGTCAACCGGCTGCCCGGCTGGGCCTCCGGCGACCCCGTCACGAACTCGGCCTGGAACGTGCCGGTCTTCGGCAACGAGCCGGGCGAGCCGTGCCACGCGACCGCGTTCGGGGATTCCGATTGCACGCAGACCTGGCGCTGGAACCTCGACTACGTCGTCGACCTGCACGGCAACTCCGTCTCGTACTGGTACACGAAGGAGGTAAATCGATACCTGCGTAACATCGACAAGACCGACAAGGCCGCCTACGACCGTGGTGGCTGGCTCGACCACATCTCCTACGGCACCCGCCGCGTCGGCGGGACCGACTCCGTGCTCGACACCGCGGCACCGTTCCGGGTCAACTTCGCCACCTCCGACAGGTGCCTGTCCAACTGCGCCACCCACAACGAGGTGCGCTGGCCGGACACACCCTGGGACCAGGAGTGCACGTCCAGCCAGACCGACTGCGACAACTACTCGCCGACGTTCTGGAGCACCAAGCGCCTGGCGAGCGTGACCACCCAGGTCCGCGACGGTAGCGGCTACGACAACGTGGAACGGTGGACGCTGGGCCACAGCTTCCCGGACCCCGGTGACGGCACGCGAGCCGGCCTGTGGCTGGACAAAATCTCCCACACCGGCCTGGTCGGCGGAAGCGCCAGTGTTCCGGACATCGAGTTCACGCCGGTGCAGCTCTCCAACCGGGTCGACACCATCGACTTCGCCGCCGCCATGAACTGGATGCGGGTGGCGCGGATCCGCAACGAATCCGGCGGCACCGTCAACATCACCTACTCCGGGCAGGACTGCCAGGCCGGGCAGACGCCCACCCCACACACGAACACCCGCCGCTGCTACCCGGTGATCTGGAAGCCGGAGGGCTACGAGAACTCCGTCACCGACTGGTTCCACAAGTACGTCGTCAAGACCATCTACGAAACCGACCACACGGGTGGGGTTCCGCCGCAGGGTAGCCCACGGGTCGTCTACAACTACGACTACCTGGACGGGGCGGCCTGGCATTACAGCGACGACGACGGGCTGATCGAGAAGGAGAACAAGACCTGGTCGGACTTCCGAGGGTACGGTCGGGTAGCCGTCACGGTCGGTGACCCGGGGGAGCAGACCTACACCGAGACCCGGTACTTCCGCGGCATGCACGGCGACAAGGCCGCGCCCACCGGCGGCACCCGCACGGTCAACGTGGACGGGATCGCCGACGAAGACTGGTACAGCGGCATGACCCGGGAGACCAAGAGCTTCAACGGGCCGGGCGGGCCGGTTGTGTCGCGGCAGACGAACGATCCCTGGGCGTCGGCGCCCACCGCAACCCGTACCGTCAACGGTGACACCGTCACGGCCCGGTTCAACCGCGTCGCCACGGTCCGCAACTACACGACGCTCGACGCGGGTCGAGGTGAGCGGATGACCCGCAGCACCACCACCTACGACTCGTATGGCATGGCGGTCAGCGTCGACGACCTCGGGCAGGACGGCGTCAGCGGCGACGAGCGGTGCACGAAGACCGACTACACCCCCCGCGCCACCTCCGTCTGGTTGATGGACCGGGTGCACCGTACGCAGTCCTACGCCGTGAAGTGTGCGGACACCGCCGGAACTCTCAGCGAGGACGACGTCATCGGGGAGACCCGCACGTCGTACGACGGAAGTGCCTTCGAGGCCGTCCCCACCCGCGGCCTGAAGACCCGCACCGAGACCATGTCGGACTTCAACGGCGGATCACCGCTGTTCGTCACCACCGAACAGGTGGAGTACGACGTGCACGGGCGCGTCACCAAGAGCACAAATGCGGCGAACGCGGCCACCCGCACCGCCTACACCCCCGCCAGCGACGGCCCGGTCACCGCCATCACCATCACGAACGCGCTCAACCACGTCACGACCAACACGGTCGAGCCCGGGTGGGGCAGCAACGTCGCCGTGGTGGATCCCAACAACAAGCGGACCGACCTGGCCTACGACCCGTTCGGCCGGCTCACCGAGGTGTGGCTGCCCGGCCGGAGCAAGAGCACGCAGACGGCCAGTGTCAAGTTCAGTTACCACGTGCGTACCGACGCCGCGACCGCCATCTCGACCTCGCGGCTCAACGCCGCCGGTACCTACAACACCACCTGGTCGTTGCTCGACGGTCTGCTGCGGGTCCGGCAGACCCAGGCGGGCTCGCCGTCGGGGGGCCGGCTGCTGACCGACACCTTCTACGACTCGGCCGGCCGTAAGGTGCGGACCTTCGACTCCTACCACACCACCGGTAGTCCCGGATCGACCCTGGTAACCGCCACGGAGCGAGCTCTGGTGCCGGATCAGGACCGGACGGTGTACGACGGCGCCGGGCGCGTGGTGGCGGAGATCTTCCAGCCGTACGACGTGGAGCGCTGGCGTACGAAGACGTACTACGCGGGCGACAGGACGGATGTGACCCCGCCGGCGGGCGGTACCGCCACCTCCGCCCGCGTCGACGTCCGCGGTCAGACCATCGAGCTTCGTCAGTACCACGGTGCCACCCCGACTCCGGGAACCGCGGGCAGCTGGGACGCGACCCTTTACGAGCGTGATCGTAAGGGCCAGCTGACGAAGGTGACCGACCCGATGGGGAACACCTGGACGTACACGTACGACATCCGGGGCCGACAGATCGAGGTGAACGACCCGGACAAGGGGCGCACCGTATCGACCTATGACGACGCGGGGCGGTTGACCACCTCTACCGATGCCGAGGGGCGCAAGCTGGCGTATCTCTACGACCCGCTGGACCGTAGGCGTGCCGTCTACGACAACCAGGTCGGCGGGACGATGCGCGCACAGTGGGTGTACGACACCCTGGCCAAGGGTCAGCTCACCCAGAGCACGCGGTTCGTGGGCTCCGCCAGCTACCAGGTCAGGGCGACCGGGTACACCGATTCCTACCAGCGCACCGGAACCCAGGTGGTGATTCCCACCTCGGAGACGGGTCTCGCCGGCACGTACAACTTCCTGTACGGGTACCACCCCGATGATTCACTCGCGTCGAGCAGCCTGCCCAGCACGACGGACCTGCCGCTCGAGACGTTGACCTACGGCTACGACGCCTTCGGATCGCCGCTCACGCTGGACACCCTCTATGGCGGCCAGTCGCTGTCCTACGTCGCGGACAGCCAGTACAACGCGTTGCGCCAACTCGACCAGTACGAGTTGTACACCGGTAGCGGCGGCCGAGTCTGGCAGAAGTTCGCCCGGGAACTGGAGACCGGCCGGCTCACCGGGGTCCGCACCGACCGGGACAGTCAGGCGCCGTACACCCTCTCCGACAAGCGGTACACCTACGACCCGGCGGGCAACATCACGAGCGCCACGGACGTGGCCCCTGACCCGACGGATGACACCCAGTGTTTCGAGTACGACCACCTGCAACGGCTTGTCGAGGCGTGGACTCCGGCTTCCGGCGACTGCGGTGCCGTGCGATCTGTCGATGGTCTGGGCGGTCCGGCAAAGTACTGGCACAGCTGGAAGTTCGACAAGGCCGGTAACCGGACCTTGCAGACGGTGCACACGTCGGGTGGGGACAGCAGCACCACGTACACCCATCCGGCTCCGGGTACGGCGCGTCCGCACGCCGTCACCTCCACGTCCGGCGCGCAGACCGGCAGCTACACCTACGATGCCGCCGGCAACATGACCAGCCGGCCGACCGGTTCCGCCGGCACCCAGACCATGACGTGGAACGCCGAAGGGCACCTGGAGTCGTCGTCGGACAACACCGGGGCGACCAGCTACGTCTACGACGCCGACGGTAACCGCCTGATCCGGCGAGACCCGGCGGGCCGGACGCTCTACCTGCCCGGCCAGGAGATCCGGTACGACGCCACGACCGGGACCACGTCCTGTACCCGTTACTACAGCTTCGCGGGCAACGTGGTGGCGTCGCGCACCGCCGCGGGGCTCACCTGGCTCGGCGCCGACCACCAGGGCACCGCTCAGGTGGCCGTCGACGCGGCCACCCAGGCGGCGACGATCCGGCGGCAGACGCCATACGGCGGATCCCGCGGCGGTGACCCGGCCTGGCCCAACGACAAGGGCTTCGTCGGCGGAACCCGGGACAACACGGGCCTCATCCATCTGGGCGCGCGGATGTACGACCCGGGTCTCGGCCTGTTCACCTCGGTCGACCCGCTGATCGACATGTTGGACGTCCGATCGCTCAACGGCTACGGCTACGGCTGGAACAATCCACTGACCTTCTCCGACCCGGACGGCCAGTGGCCCAAGTGGGTCAAGAGTGTCACCAAGACGGTGACCGCGAGTGTGACCGCCGCGAAGAACTACGTCGTCGACAATGCCGGCACGATCTCGGCGGTGACCGGGGTACTTGCCATCGTCTGTGCGCCGGTGCCCGGTCTCGGCCTTGGACTGGCCGCCGTGTCCGCGGCGACCGGTGCCATCGACACCTACAAGAACTGCCGAGACGGGAACCGGCTGGACTGCGGGATCGGGCTCGTCGGCATGGTGCCCGGCGTCGGGGCGATGGCCAAGGGCGGCAAGGCGGCGCAGGCCGCGAAGAAGGCGGCCGACGCGGCGAAGGAGGCGCGGGCGACGGCGAAGGCGGTGGACGGGGCGTCCGGATCGCTGAAAGACTCGATCGTGAACGGCATCCGGACAAGTCAGGACCCGGATGCGGTGAACCGTTACGTCGATCGTCTGAAAGAAGTCGACTCCGTCGTCGACGGCGCGTACCGGGACGCCCGGGCGGCGGAGGCCCACGCCCGACGTCTCGCCTACGAGGCGGAGCGGCGCCGCAAGCAGTGGGAGTACACGGCCAACGTCTTCACCGTGGAGAACGCGAGCTGGAGTTCGACGGCGTGCTTCCAGCTTGGCGACTGCTCGTCTTCCCGGCACGATTTCGTCTTCGGCGGTCAGCAGCCGCGTGGCGGTGGCAACGGCGGCGGAGGTAACGGCAGCGGTCGGCCACCCGCCGCGCCGCCGGCACCGAGTGCCCCGTCGGCCCCGGCGCCCGGTGGCGGGTGCCAGAATATCAAGGTGCCGGGTGGCTGGTTGCTGTGCTGATGGATGACGATCTCACGCACGAGCGTGGGCCGGCGCGCCGGCAGTTGCGGGACCTGGGACGGCCGCTCGTCGTCCTGGTCGCGCCGCTGCTGGTGCGTCTGGCCAATCGGGACAAGCGGTTTGTCTGGACGGTGGCGGAGGTGCGCGGCCATGCCCGGGACTGGCCGCCCGCCGGCGGGGACGCCGAGATGGCGAACCTCTTCCGCTTCCAGGCGTGGTTCGGGCTGAGCATGGTCCCGCTGGCGGTGTACATCGTCGCGTCGCTGCTGCGCTCGGATCCCACTGCCAGCAATCCCGGGCACGAGGCAGTGATGACGGTCGCCGTGACCGTGGGCATGTTCACGCTGGGAATGGCGACGGTGAGTGGGCTCAAGTGGGCGCTGTCGCAGTACTTCAGACCGGACCTGGACCGCCGCCTCGGGCCTCCCCGCCGTCGTGATCCGCGGCCGGTCCGGCGGCGGCCGGGCTTTCTGGTCCGGTTGTGTCTGCCGTCGAACCTCGACTGGGTGCTCGCACTGATCTTCGCCAGCTGTTTTGCTCCTGCCCTCTATCCCGGGGCTGGAACGTAACGGCAGTTCCCGCTTCCGAAGAGCCTCGGCGGCGAAGGGTAGTGCCTCGTCAGGGACCGACATGACGTGGCCGGCACGGATTGCCCGTGCCGGCCACGTCGGTGGTGGTGCGATTCAGCTGGCGTACGCCTCCAGTTCCCAGAGCGAGTGACCCCACGCGGTACCCCGGGCGGTGCCGTAGATCCGCAGGTAGCGGCCGTTGGCACCGAGCGCGGTGTGCTCGTCCACCCCGCCGTCGGCCCCGGTCACGGTCTTCACGTCGACCCAGGTGGTGCCGTCGTTCGAGGTCTGGATGCGGTACGAACTGCTGTACGCCGCCTCCCAGCTCAGCTTGACCCGGCCGATCGCGGTCGGGCTGCCGAGGTCGACCCGGATCCACTGCGGATCGGAGAACGCCGACGACCAGCGGGTGGTGAGGCTGCCGTCCACCGCCTGGGCGCCGGACATGCCGGCCCCCTCACTGCTGGACGTCAGCGTCGGCTTGTTCAACAGCAGGTTGGTGCCCGGCTGTGGCCCGCTGGTGCCGCCGTACACCTCGAACTCGAACAGGGAGTAGCCCCAGCCGGTGCCCCGGGTGGTGCCGGTGAGCCGCACGTACCGGCCGGAGCCGGTCAGCCCGGTGAGGTCGTCCACGCCGCCGTCGCCGCCGGTCACGGTACGGATGGTGGTGAAGTTGACCCCGTCCGGCGAGGTCTGGATCTGGTACCCGCTGCCGTACGCCGCCTCCCAGGTGAGCTTGACCCGGTTGATGGCGTAGCTGGCACCGAGGTCCACGTCGATCCACTGCGGGTCGCTGAACGCGCTGGCCCACCTGGTGCCGAGGGCACCGTCGAACGCGTTGGCGGCGACGAAGGCGTCCTGCACGCTTGAGGCGCGGGCCGGCTTGCCCCGGGCCAGGTTGGTGCCCGGTTCCGGGCCGGGTCCGGGGCCGCCGCCGGGGCCGGTCGAGAGGGTGAACTCGTCGATGTCGAAGTACGGTCCGGTGCCCTTGAAGACCAGGAAAAGGGTGCGGGTACCGGTCGGTGCGGTGATCGCCCCGGTGACCGTGGCGAATGTGGCGTACCCGCCGGTCGGCACCACCGTCGCCTGGCCGACCAGCGGTCCGGTGGGTGAGTCGACCCGCAGTTCGAGGGTGCCACCGCCATCCGCCGGGGCGCCGACCCGGGCGCTGAACGACTGGATGCCGGTCAGGTTGTACGGGTGGAACGAGATCCAGTCGTTGTTGTCGACGTACCCGATCGCCGCGCCGCCGTGTGCGCTGCCCGGGGTGACGACCTGGATGCCGGACGAGTCACCGAAGTGCTCGGCCTGGCGTACCCGTGGTTGGAGGACGGCCTGGGTGTGCGTGGTGAGCGGGGGCTGGCCGGCGCCACCGAGGTCGGTGTACTCGGCGTCGATGATGCCGAAGATGTTCGCCGCGGTGTCGTGCTCGCCGTCGACCGAGGTCTGGATGACCCCGGAACAGCCCTGCACGCTGCTGATCTGGTGGCCGTGTGAGTCGTGGCCGAGGACGTAGTTCACCTTCACCCGGGCGCAGTCGATCGGGCCATCCTGCGCGTCGGTGACCGTGACGCTGAACGGTACGGCGTCGCCGAAGGTGAACGTGGACCCGTGCAACGGCGTGTTCACGGTGACCACCGGTGCGCTGTTGCCGACCGTGATGACGGTGCTCGCGGTACCGACCTTGCCGGTGCTGTCCCGAACGGTCAGGGTCGGCGTGAAGGTGCCGTTCGTGGTGTAGGTGAACGTCGGGTTCGCCGCGGTCGAGTCGGTGGTGCCGTTGCGGTCGAAGTCCCAGGCGTAGGTGAACGGGTCGCCGTCCGGGTCGAGCGTGCCGGCCGAGGAGAACCGTACGGTCAGCGGTGCGACGCCGCTGGTCGGGGTGGCCGAGACGACCGCACGTGGGGCTCTGCCCTCGCGGGCGTACTCGATCCGGTAGAGGGCCGAGTTGGCGTCGCCGTTGAACCAGCCGGTGCCGTAGTCGAGCACGTAGAGCGCGCCGTCCGGGCCGAACTCCATGTCCATGACCTGGGTGCCGGTCCACGGGAACGGGTTGATCTTCAACGGCTGGCCGGCCGGGTCGAGCTTGATGTTCTTGATCCAGCGGCGGCCGAACTCGCCGGCGAAGTACGTCCCGTCGTAGTACTCCGGAAACGCCACGGCCGAGGTGCTGTCCGGGTCGAACCGGTACACCGGGCCGCCCATCGGGGACAGACCACCACCGGTGAACTCCGGCGGGGAGCCGGATCCGCCGTACGGCAGCCAGGCCGGGACGGCCGGCGGCAGCTGGGTGAGTCCGGTGTTGTTTGGCGAGTTGTTCACCGGCCCGTTGGCGCAGTCGAACTTCGGGCCGGACGGGCCGGACGGGAAGGTGTAGTCGTTGTACGCGTCGTTGCGGGCGGTGCAGTACGGCCAGCCGTAGAAGCCGGGCTTGTCGATCCGGGCGAACTCCACGTTGCCCGCCGGACCCCGGTTCGGGTCGGCGGTGCCCGCGTCCGGACCGTAGTCGCCCAGGTAGACGACGCCGGTCTCCCTGTCCACGCTCATCCGGAACGGGTTGCGGAAGCCCATCGCGTAGATCTCCGGGCGGGTCCGCGCGGTGCCCGGCGCGAACATGTTCCCGGCCGGGATGGTGTACCCGCCGCCCGCGCTCGGCCTGATCCGCAGCACCTTGCCGCGCAGGTCGTTGGTGTTGCCCGAGGTGCGTTGGGCGTCGAAGGCCGGGTTGCGGCCGGCCCGCTCGTCGATCGGGGTGAACCCGCTCGACTCGAACGGGTTGGTGTCGTCGCCGGTGGACAGGTAAAGGTTGCCGGCCGCGTCGAAGTCCATGTCGCCGCCGACGTGGCAGCACATGCCCCGGCTGGTCGGCACGTCCAGGATCAACGTCTCGCTGGCCAGGTTGATGGTGTTGTCCGGGTTGGCGGTGAACCGGGACAGCCGGTTGACGCCGTCCCACCGGGCGAAGTCCGCCGGCGTACCGGTGGCCGGCGCTCCGCCACCGGGGGTGTCCAGCGGTGGCGCGTAGAACACGTACACCCAGCGGTTGGTGGCGAAGTTCGGGTCGGCCTTGATGCCCTGCAGGCCCTCCTCGTCGCCGGTGTAGACCGGCAGCGTGGCGGCGACCTTGGTGTTGCCGGCCGCGTCGGTGTGCCGGATGACGCCGTTGCGGGAGGTGTGGAACACGCCCCGGTCCGGCAGCACGGTGAGGCTCATCGGTTCGCCCGTCTCGGCCGCGCCCTTCGCCAGCTCGACCTGCTGGAAATTGCTCGTCACGGTGGCGCCGCAGTCGGCCTCGGCCGCGCCGGCCGCGCTCATGATGCCGCCGAGCAGGTGGGTACGGAAGTTCGGCTCGGCGTAAGACTCGTCGGTGTGCCCGAGGCCGGTGTACCAGGCCCGGCCGCCGGAGTAGTTGTGGCACCAGGAGATCGGGTGGTCGTACCCGTTGCCGCCGCCGCTGTAGGTGCTCTCGTCGAGGGTGGCGAGCACGTGCACGCTGCCCCGGGGGTTGGTGCGGTAGTTGTACCACTCGTCCAACCGGGTCCAGCGCTGCGGCAGCGAGGCGGTGGACGGGTGCACCTGGTCGGCGACCTTGATGGTCGCGGTCTGGTTGGCCGGATGCGAGGCGAAGTACGCGCCGACCAGCCCGCCGTACCAGGACCACTCGTACTCGGTGTCGGCGGCGGCGTGCACGCCCACGTACCCGCCACCGCCCTGGATCTACCGCTCGAACGCGGCCTGCTGGCTGGCGTTGAGTACGTCACCGGTGGTGGACAGCCAGATCACCGCGGCGAACCGGTCCAGGTTGGCGTCGGTGAACTGGGCCGCGTCCTCGGTGGTCTCGACGGTGAACCCGTTCGCCGCGCCGAGCTGCTGGATGGCGGCGATGCCGGGGACGATGGATCCGTGCCGGAATCCGGCGGTCTTGCTGAAGACCAGCACGGTGAACGGTGCGGCGCTGGCCGCGGGAGGCACGGCGACGATGCCGCCCGCCACGAGGATCGCGCTCACTACGGCGCCGAGCCACGATCGCAGAGATCTGCGCACGGTGGGTCCTTTCCAGGACGGCGTGCGCCGATCACGCCTGGTGGGGTGAAGGTGGTGTGTCGAGCATGCTCGTGGCCCGCTCAACGCGCCGTCGCCGGTGCGAGCGTGAGGCATGCACATACATCGTTACGGCTGCGTCACGGGCGCGTCAAGCACTCCAGCGTTATTCGTGAGAGCGTTATCTCGGCAGGTCAGCGATGACTGGTAGATCTCGTCTGCGGGGCCCGCTCAGGGGAGGGTGAAGTCGAGGCGGGTGACCTGATCGGCGGTCACCGTCGCGGTCTGCGGGCCGCTGTGCCGATCGCCGGTGCGCACGGTGATGTCGTACCGGCCTGGCGGGAGCCGCCACTCGTAGCGGCCGGCGTCCCCGGTCAGGACGCCGATCTCGGGGATCGCCGGCGCGGGCTCGTCGAGGGCGGTGACCTGCACGGACGCTTGGCGTACCGGCTCGCCCGCCGGGGTGGTGACGGTGCCGGTCACGGTTCCGGTCGGGCTGGTGCTGCCCGGCGGCGGGGGCGGCCCGTCGTCCGAGACGGGTTCGTCGCCGCCGAAGGCCAGCAGGCTCGCCCCGATCAGCAACGGCACGGCGATCAGGAGGGCGAGCATCCCGAGACGCGTCCTGCTCATGACTGCTCCCTCACGTGTGATGACGGACAGTAGCTGGGATGTGCTCGGGATGCCGTCGGTTCCGTGCGGGTGGGCGGCAGTACGCCCACCCACCCGCACGGGGCAACTCGGGTCAGCTGTTACGCCAGGTGATCAGATTGTTGAAGACGCTCTCGGTGATGCGGGTGCCGTGGTTGTTGGTGGAGTGCGGCGAGGAGCCGTGCAGGCCGTACGCGTGGATCGCCATCACGCACTGCCCGGTGCAGTACGAGCTGCCGGCGGCCCGGGTCTGGTAGACCGGGCTGCCGCTCTGGCAGCCGAAGGTGTCGTTCTGGTAGAACACCTGCCGGGCGTGGGTGACCGCGACGGTCTGCCCGGCGTGCCGCCACTGCTGGCCGAAGGTCTTGTCGCACGGATAACCGCTGACGGTGGTCGCGGTGCCGGTCAGCGAGGCGCTCTGCCACCACATGCCGAACCAGCCGGTGCTGTTGCCGGCGGCGCAGCTCAGCCGGATGGCCCCGTAGTCGTACGTCTCGTCGCCGTTCTGGGTCCAGCCGGTGACCGACAGCAGTTGGGCGGCGGTGCAGGTGCCGTACGGCGTCGACGTCCCGTTGCGGCCCGGGATGATCTGGAAGTCCCCGCGCGGGTAGAAGTTGTTGCCACCGCCGCCGTTCTGACCACCGCCCGGGTGCACGCAGTGCCCGGCGGTGGCGATGATGCTCGGACCGTAGAGCCAGCCGGTGCAGCCCCAGGTGGTGCCGTTCGTGGTGCGGACGATCTGGACGATGGCGCTGGACGGGAAGACGGTGGTCGGGTCGACCCGGACCCGGTTGTCGGTGCCGATGACGCTCTGGATGCCGATCGAGTCGCCGTCGGCGGCGACGGGGCGAGCGCCGGTGTCGAACCGGCTGCCTCCCGGCCCGGCCTTGCCGGTGCCGACCGATCCGGAGGTGCCGGAACCCCGTACGCCGTCGAGGCCACGCTGCACCGTGGGTAGCGCGACGGCGGCGGGTACGGCGCCCGAGTCGGCGACCGCGCCGTGCACGTCGGTGCGGGCGGCGGTGGTCGACGCGGCCGTGGCCGGTGCGGCGGCGAGCGCCGACGCCAGGACGGCGGTGATCCCGATCGCGAGAATGACCCCCGGCCGGGTTTTGCTGAATGGTGTGGACGTCACGAGAGCCCTCCTCATCGAAGCTGAACGCCTCCGATGGGCAAGCTATATCGACCAGTTTGATCCACTCTCGTCTGTGTCTGTCCGTCGACACCGATACGTTCAGTTTCGGACAGATCGCGCTACGTGTCGGCGCGCTCCTGCCCGGCCCCGGCACCGTGATCAACGCCGCTCAGGCGGCGACGGCCTGCTGCGAGTACACCCACAGGCGCTCCGCCGCCGCCGGGTCGAGGGCGTGCGGGGCGACCCCCGCCTCGGCCTCCGCCGGCACCGGAACGACCTCGGCCTCCTGGTTGTCCTCGAAGTACCGCCCGGTGACGCCCTCGACGAGCGGTGAGGCGGCCAGCAGGACCGAGGTCGAGGCGCCCTGCTCGGGCGTCTTGTAGTAGTCCAGCGGGACCCGGTTACCCGCCTCGTCCAGCACACCGAAGGCCCGCATCGTCTCGTCGTCGAGATGGCGCTGGAGATTGGTCAGGATGTAGCCGGGGTTGGCGGCGTTGGCGACGATGCCCTCGTCCGCCCAGCGGTTGGCGATTCCGACGGCGAACAGCACCGTGGCGGTCTTCGACTGGCCGTACGCCGACCAACGGTCGTACGGACGTTCGCCGAAGTGCGGGTCGGTGAAGTCGAAGGGCTCCCGCAGGTGCGCGCCGGAGCTGACCAGGACGACGCGGGCCGAACCGGCGGCGCGAAGGTTGTCGTGCAGGCCGGTGACGAGCGCGAAGTGCCCGAGGTGGTTGGTGGCCAGCTGCGCCTCCCAGCCCTGCGCGGTCAGCTCACGCGTCGCCACGGCCATGATCCCGGCGTTGGCGACGACCGCGTCCACCGCGCCCCGCCAGTCCGCCACGAAGGCGGCCACCGAGGTCAGGTCGGACAGGTCGAGCGGGGCGACCCGGGCCGAGCCCGGCAGGGCTGACATCTCCTCGACCAGGTCGGCGGCGGCTGGTCTGCGGATGGCGACGGTCACCTCGGCGCCGGCGCCGACCAGTGCGCGGACGGTCTCGGTGCCGAGGCCGGAGGCACCGCCGGTGACGATGATCCGACGGCCGGTGAGGTCGACGCCCGCCAGCACCTCGGCAGCGGTCGTCCGTGGCCCGAACGGGGTGACGACCCGGGCACGGGTCTTCGTGTTGTCGTCCATGAGGGCAACGTTAAGGCCCGCGTATCGGACGTACTATGGTTTTTAGTCCAGTTCTCTTTAGTGTGAGTCCAGGAGGCGGCCGTGGATCCGCTGTACGACGTGCTGAGTCTGGTCGGTGCCACCGGCCACGTCTCGGCCAGTATGGCGGCGGGCGGCAGTTGGGCGGTCGAGTTCGAGGCACCGGTGGGCATCAAGTTCAACGCGGTCCGCCGGGGGCGCTGCTGGTTGCGCGTGGACGGTTGCGCCGAGGCGCTGCCGCTGGTGGAAGGCGACTGCTACCTGCTGACCCGCGCCCGGTCGTACACCCTCTTCAGTGACCCCGCGGCGGTCCCGGTGCCGGCGGGACCGGTCTTCCTGGCGGCGACGGGCGGGGTGGCCCGCGTCGGAGCGGGCGACGACTTCGCGGCCATCGGCGGTGCGTTCCACTTCGGCGAACGGGCCCGCACCCTGCTGCTCGACGCCCTGCCCCCGGTGGTCCACGTGCCCGGCGCCGCCGCCGAGGCCGCCACCCTGCACTGGGCCATCGACCAGGTCGATGCGGAACTGCGCCAGCAGCGGCTCGCCGCCGGCCTCGTCGCCGAGCATCTCGCGCTGGTCATGCTGATCCAGATGCTCCGTCACCACCTCGCCGCCGACGCCCGAACGACGACCGGCTGGCTGGCCGGTCTCGGTGACCCGGTGGTCGCCGTGGCGCTGCGGGAGATGCACCAGCGCCCGGCACACCCGTGGACGGTGGCGGAGCTGGCCCGGGCCGCGTCGGTCTCCCGCTCGACCCTGGCCGCACGCTTCCGGACGGTCGTCGGCCGGGCTCCGCTGGAGTACCTCACCGACTGGCGGGTGGAACTCGCCGCCGACCGGCTCCGCCGGACCGATGACACCCTGGCCCGCATCGCGCAACTGGTCGGCTACGGCTCCGAAAGTGCCTTGAGTGTCGCCTTCAAACGCACCACCGGCCACACTCCCCGCGCCTACCGCCGCCACAGGCCCTAGCAGACCCGGGCCGGGGTGGGGACGGCGTCGGGGCCGTCGTTCTGCACGGTGGTCAGGTTGGTGAGGGTGGTCTCGGCGATGTTGTGCAGGCCGTCCTCGGTGAAGAACGCCTGGTGGCCGGTGATCAACACGTTCGGGAAGGTGGTGAGTCGGGCGAAATCGTCGTCGCCGAGGACCCGTTCGGAGCGGTCCTCGAAGAACAGGTCACTCTCCTCCTCGTACACGTCGAGGCCGAGGTAGCCGATCCGGCCGCTCTTGAGCCCGTCGATCACGGCCCGGGTGTCCACCAGCGCCCCGCGGCCGGTGTTGATCAACATGACGCCCTCGCGGAACAGGGCGATCCGGTCGGCGTCGATCAGGTGCCGGGTGTCCGGGGTGAGCGGGCAGTGCAGGGTGACGATGTGCGACTCGGCGAGCAGCCGCTCCAGCGGGACGTACTCCACCCCGGCGGCGACCGCCGTCTCGTTCGGGTACGGGTCGCTGGCCAGCACCCGGCAACCGAAACCCGCCATGATCTGGGCGACGCAGACGCCGATCCGCCCGGTGCCGACAATGCCGACCGTACGGCCGTAAAGGTCGAAGCCGAGCAGGCCGGCGAGGGCGAAGTTGTGTTCGCGTACCCGGTTGTAGGCGCGGTGGATCTTACGATTCAGCGAGAGGATCAGGCCGGCGGTGTGCTCGGCCACCGCGTGCGGTGAGTACTCCGGTACCCGTACGACGGTCAGCCCCCGTTTGCGGGCGGCGACCACGTCGACGTTGTTGAAGCCGGCCGAGCGCAACGCCACCACCCGGACGCCGACGTCGGCGAGCTGGCCGAGCACATCGGCGCAGAGGTCGTCGTTGACGAAGGCGCAGACCGCGTCCGAGCCCTCGGCCAGCCGGGCGGTCTGCGCGGTGAGCCGAGGTTCCAGGAAGGTCAACTCGTGACCGGCCGCGGCGTTCGCCTCGCTGAGGAACGTCCGGTCGTACGGCTTGGTGCTGAACACTGTCACTCGCATGGCCCACCTCCACCTTCACGCTAGAGCCGGACACCGACCGAGGGCAGGATCCTCGGCCGGTCAGCTCAACCGGGCGTCGATGTCGGCCAGCTCCTCGGCGGTCAGGTCGAGGTTGTCCACGGCCGCGATGTTCGCCTCCAACTGGGAAACGCTGCTGGCGCCGATGATGAGGCTGGTCATCCGGGGGTCGCGCAGTGCCCAGGCGAGCGCGAGCTGCGCGAGGGACTGGCCCCGGCGCTTGGCGATGGCGGCCAGCCCCCGGATGGTGGCCAGTCGCTGCTCACTCACGTCGCTCTCGTTCAGGAACACGCTGGTGCGGACCCGGGAGTCGGTCGGGATGCCGTCGAGGTAGCGGTCGGTGAGCAGGCCCTGGGCCAGCGGGCTGTAGGCGATGCAGCCGGCGCCGACCCGCTCCAGCGTGTCGAGCAGCCCGTCCTGTTCGGTCCACCGGTTGAACATCGAGTACGCCGGCTGGTTGATCAGCAACGGGGTGCCCAGGTCGCGCAGGATCGCCGCGGCCCGCTCGGTCTGCTCGGAGGTGTAGTTGGAGATGCCGACGTAGAGGGCCTTACCGGAGCGGACGGCGGCGTCGAGAGCGCCCATCGTCTCCTCCAGCGGCGTGTCCGGGTCGTACCGGTGGCTGTAGAAGATGTCGACGTAGTCCAGGCCGAGCCGGCGCAGCGACTGATCGAGTGAGGCGAGCAGGTTCTTGCGGGAACCCCACTCACCGTACGGCCCGGGCCACATCAGATAGCCGGCCTTGCTGGAGATGATCAACTCGTCGCGGTACGGCCCGAGGTCGTCGGCGAGCATCCGGCCGAAGTTCTCCTCGGCGGAGCCGGGCGGTGGACCGTAGTTGTTGGCCAGGTCGAAGTGGGTGACGCCGAGATCGAAGGCGCGTCGGACGATGTCCCGCTGGCGCTCGAACGGGCGGTCCGGCCCGAAGTTGTGCCACAGGCCGAGCGAGATCGCGGGCAGCCGAAGTCCACTGGCTCCGCTGCGCCGGTAGGTCATCTGGTCATAGCGCGTGTCGGCGGCGAGGTAAGTCACGATCATGACCATATCCCGAGGTACGGTCGCTGGCTTGAGCTGCGGCCGTGGTGCGCCGCGAGGGGTAGCGTCGACGTATGCGTTACGTGCGGCTCGACACTGCGAAGCCTCTGTCCAGGATCGGCCTCGGTACGTGGCAGTTCGGTTCGCGGGAGTGGGGGTACGGCCCCGACTACGAGCGGCTGGCGGCGAGCATCGTCCGGCGCGCCATCGAGCTGGGCGTGACCCTCTTCGACACCGCCGAGGTCTACGGATTCGGTCGCAGTGAACGGCTCCTCGGCGCGGCACTGGCCGCCGACCGGGACAAGGTGGCCATCGCCACCAAGATCCTGCCGGTGCTACCGGTCGCGTCGGTGGTGCAGCAACGGGCGGTGGCCTCGGCGGCCCGGCTCGGGGTCACCGGCATCGATCTCTACCAGGTGCACCAGCCCAATCCGGTGGTCAGCGACCACCGGACCATGCGCGGGATGCGCGTGTTGCAGGACATCGGCCTGGTCGCCGAGGTCGGGGTGAGCAACTACAGCCTGCGCCGCTGGCAGGTGGCGGAGGCGGCACTGGGCCGGCGGGTGCTCAGCAACCAGGTCCGCTACAGCATGCTGGACCGCAAGCCGGAGGAGGATCTGCTCCGGTACGCCGAACAGGCCGGTCGGCTGGTCATCGCGTACAGCCCGCTGGCGCAGGGCTTCCTGTCCGGGCGGTACGACGCGAACCATCCGCCGGTCGGCGCGATCCGCCGGGCCAACCCGTACTTCCTGCCGGAGAACCTGGAACGCGGCGGTGCGTTGATCGAGACCCTGCGGCAGGTCGCCGCCGCGCACGACGCGACGCCGAGCCAGATCGCCCTGGCGTACGTGCTGCGGCACCCGAACGTGGTGGCCATCCCCGGTGCGTCGAGTGTGGAACAGTTGGAACGCAACGTCGCGGCGGCCGAGATCGATCTGACCGACGACGAGTACGCGGCGCTTGTCAACGCCGCCCGGGCGTTCCGCCCGGTCACCGGGCTGGCCGCCGTACCGAAGCTGATCAGGTCCCGCACGCGCGGCTGAGGGTCCGTCGTGTCCCAGGTCGTGGTGACCGGCCGGGGGCGTCGGCATCATAGGGCGATGGACTGTCCCGCGCCGCTGCGTCCGTTGGTCGCCGGCTCCACCTGGCGGCGCGGCGTGTTCCTGCTGCTCGGTGGGGTGCTCGCGCTGCCGTACGCGTTGCTCGGGGTGGCCTTCGCACAGCTGTTCACCAACCCTGGGCCGCCCCGGCTGCTGGTCCTGGTGCTGCTGGTGCCGGCGGCCGGCATCGCCATCGTACCGATCTTCCTCGGCGGTAGCCGGGCACTGGAGATCGCCGCGGTTCGTGGGCTGCTCGGCGTCGACGTGCCCGAGCCGATGCCCGGTCACCGACTGGACCGGGAGACCCGGCTGCGCGCCGCGCTCTGGATCGGACTGCACCTGACCAGCGGCGCGCTGGTGGTGGCCGCGCTGTTCAGCGTGGTGCCGATGGCCCTGGCGTTCATCGCCGCCCAGGCCGGGATGGACGTCGGAATCTCCGGTGCCGAACGGTTCGGGCCGTTCGACGGCGGGGACACCGGCTGGTTGGCGCTGCTCGCGGTGCTCGTACTGGCCGCGCTGGGCTACGTCGTGGCCGGGCTCGGCGCGCTTGCCGCGTCGATGGCTCCCGCGCTGCTGGGACCGGCGTCGGCCGAGCGGATCGCGGCGCTGGAGGCCCGGGCCGCACGGCTGGCCGAACGCAACCGGCTGGCTCGGGAACTGCACGACTCGGTCGGCCACGCGCTCACCGTCGCCACCCTCCAGGCCGGCGCCGCTCGCGAGGTGCTCGACGGCGACCCGGAGTTCGTCCGCCGGGCGCTGACCGCCATCGAGGAGACCGGTCGGCGGGCGATGGACGATCTCGACCACATGCTCGGGTTGCTCCGGGAGACCGGGGAACCATCGGCCGCCGCTCCCCAGCGGACCCTGTCCGACCTGGACGAACTGATCGCCATCACCCGGTCGGCCGGCACGCCGGTGCGCAGCCGCGGTCGCGGCTCGCTGGACGCCCTGCCGGCGGTGGTCTCGCGGGAGGGCTATCGGATCGTGCAGGAGGGGTTGACCAACGCCGCCCGGCACGGCCACGGGCCGGTGACCGTACGGGTGGACGTGTCGCCGGACGGTCTGGAGATCGAGCTGGTCAACGCGGTGGCCCGGTCGGCGTCCGGCGGTGCGGCGGTGCCGGGCGGTGGGCGAGGGCTGATCGGCATGCGGGAACGGGTGCTGCTGCTGGGCGGCCGGGTCGCCGCCGGAGTGGAGGGAGAACGGTGGCGGGTTCGGGTGCGACTGCCGATCGGGGCGGACGGATGAGCGTGGACGTGCTGATCGTCGACGACGACGAACTGGTCCGGATCGGGCTGCGGACCATCCTCGACGCCCAGCCGGACCTGCGGGTCGTCGCCGAGGCCGCGGACGGGTCGGAGGTGCCCCCGTTGGTCGCCCGGCACCGCCCGCAGGTGGTGCTGATGGACGTGCGAATGCCCGGGATCGACGGCATCCAGGCCACCCGACACCTGCTGGCCACCTCCGCCGAGCCGCCCCGGGTACTGGTCATCACCACCTTCGCCAATGACGAGTACGTCTACGACGCGCTACGCGCCGGCGCGAGTGGATTCCTGCTCAAGCGGGCCCGGCCGGCCGAGGTGGTGGCGGCGGTACGGGTGGTGGCGCGCGGCGAGTCGCTGCTCTTCCCGGCCGCGATCCGCCGGCTGGTCGGTGCGTACGGGCGGCGGAACACCGACGGGCTGCGGGCGGCCCGGCTCACCGAACGGGAGGCGGAGGTGCTGCGGCTGATGGCCGCCGGACTGTCCAACCCGGAGATCGCCGCCCGACTCGTGGTGGGTGTGGAGACGGTGAAGACGCACGTCGGCAACGTGCTGACGAAGCTCGGGGTGCGTGACCGCACCCAGGCGGTGATCGCCGCGTACGAGTCGGGGTTCGTCACGCCGGCCGGTTGAGGTGTCCCGCGCGCGGGGGAGACGATTCCCCGCCGCACGGGAGGGCAGGGCGGGCGCCCCGGCCGAGGCTGGGGTCATGACGAACGTGGCCGTATCCGAAAACCGCGAGACGACCGGCCCTGCCGGCCTGCTCGACCCTCTCACCGCCGGCTGGCTCGGGCTGTGGGGCCTGCTCGCCCTGGTGGCGGCCGGCACCGGCACCGGCTATCCGTTCGGCGCCGACGACCCGCAGCTGGACTCGACCATGCTCCGGCTGCTCCCCGTCGAGGCCGGGCCGTCGTTCTTCGCCGCGATGCTGCTCACCGCCGCCGCACTGGTCCTGGTCAGCCGCAGGACCACGCCCACCGGCCCGCTGCGGGTGCTGCTGCTCGGTTACGGCTGGGCCGTCGCGTTCGTGCTGGCCGTGGTGGTGCCCGGCGTGCAGGTGCTGGCCCTGCTCGGGTACGCGCCGATGCTGCTGATCGGCGCGCCCTTCGGCTGGCCACCGGTGGACTACGCCGACGTGTTCACCTGGCCGCTTGCCGCTCGCGTCGCCGCGATGTGCGGTGGGGTGCTGTTGAGCGGGGTGCTGCTGGGGTGGCAGCGGCGTACCGCTGGCTCCTGTGTGGGGTGTGGCCGCGACGGCACCGACCGGGGGTGGACCACCCCGGCGGCTGCCGCCCGCTGGGGCCGGTGGGCCGTCGGGGTGGCGGCGCTGATTCCGGTCGGGTACGCGCTGACCCGGTTCGCCTGGCTGGCCGGCATCCCGCTCGGCGTCTCCCGGGACGGCCTCGCCGACTTGTGGGAGAGCGGCGCGGTCTGGGCGGGGGCCGGCCTGGGCGCCTTCGCCACTGTCGGCTCGGTGCTGACCCTGGGTCTGGTGCAGCGTTGGGGTGAGCGGTTCCCACGCTGGATGGTGGGGCTGGCCGGGCGGCGGGTGCCGGTGCGGCTGGCGGTGATCCCGGCGGCGGCGGTCGCGGTCCTGGCTACCGCGGCCGGGCTGAACGCGCTGAGCCTCCCCGAGTTCTGGGAGCCCGGTCGAGGGCTCAGCGCGGCGGGTCTCCCGCTGATGTTCTTCCCGCTCTGGGGGCTCGCGCTCGGCGCCGCGACGTACGCGTACCACCTGCGTCGTCGGGGTGCCTGCGGTCGCTGCAACCTGGGGTGACCGGTGGCTCCGGTCCGTCGTCCGGCACGGGGGCGGGCGGCGGACCGGGCTGTCACGGCAGGTCGCGGGCGTAGCAGACGGAGAGCGCCTCGCCCCGGTACGGCCCGAAGTTGTCGATGCGCCGGTAGCCCTCCCGCTCGTAGAAGCGCATCGCGTCGGGTTGGGCGGTGCCGGTCTCCAGCAGCAGGGTGCGCACCCCGGCATCGTGCGCGGCCTGTTCCAGGGCGCGGAGGATGGCGGTCGCGACGCCGGTGCCCCGGGCCGGCGGACTGACGTACATCCGCTTGATCTCGGCCGAACCGGCGGCGAAAAAGCGCAGGCCGCCGCAGCCGACGGCGGTGCCGCCGGGGTCTCGGGCGATCAGGAAGACGCTGACCGTCTCGGCCGTGGGCGCTGCGCCCGGCTCGTGGTCGTCGCAGCCGTAGCGGGCGTCGAGTTCGGCCCGTTGGGCGGCGCGCAGTCGGGTGGCGTCGGCCGACTCCCAGGGTTCGCGATCGATGGTGAGCACCAGTCCCAACCTTTCCGTAACGAGCGTTACCGTAACGTACGCTACGGTACGACCCGTCGACCGGGAAGGGGTACGGATGGCCAGACGGCGTGATCTCGCCGACCAGCAGCGACGCCTGTCGGCGGCCACCTGGTCGGTGCTGGCCGAACACGGTCTGCCGGGGCTGACCCTGCGCGCCGTCGCCGAGCGGGCCGGGTGCACCACCGGCATGGTGCTGCACGCCTTCGCCGACAAGCAGGCCTTGCTCGTGCACGCCCGCGACCTGCTGCACCGGCGTACCGGCCTGCGTGCCGACGCCGCCCAGGCCGCGGCCGGTGACCCGGTGGCGGCGCTGCGGGCCGTGCTGGTCCAGGCGGCCTCACCCGACGAGGAGAAGCGGGAGGAGGCCCGGGTCTGGGTCGGTTTCCTCGCCGCCGCGCTGGCCGATCCGGTCCTGGCCGACCTGCACCGCGACTACAACCGCCGGTTCGTCGCCCGGGTCCGGGAACTGGTCCACGCCGCCCGGCCCGACCTGGGCCCGGCCGAGGCGGCCGACACGGCCACCAGCCTGGTGGCCCTCGTCGAGGGGCTCAACGCCCTCGCCTGCGTCGACCCGGAAACCTACGGCGAGCGGACCCAGCAGACCGCTCTGGACGCCGCACTGGCCCGTGTCCGGGGTGAGCCCTGACCGTGCGGCAGCGCCACCGACCCACCCCGAATTCATGATCGAGCCAAGCTGACGGCGGCAGGTGCGCGCTAGCGTGGGCGGGGTGAGTGAGTCTTCGTCTGTTCCGCCGCTCCCACCGGCCGACCTGCCCGCCACGCTCGGCGCGCTGCGCGCCGCCGGGCACCGCTACCGCACCGTCAAACAGGAACTCCGCGACAACCTGCGGGCCCGGATGCGCGACGCCGCGCCGCGGTTCGCCGGCATCGTCGGGTACGACGACACCGTGCTGCCGGAGGTGGAGCGGGCGTTGCTCGCCGGGCACGACATGGTGCTGCTCGGCGAGCGGGGCCAGGGCAAGACCCGGCTGATCCGGTCGCTGGTGACGCTGCTGGACGAGTGGACGCCGGTGATCGCCGGCTCGGTGCTCAACGAGCACCCGCTGCACCCGGTCACCCCGGCGTCGCGGGCGCTGATCGCCGAGGCCGGCGACGACCTGCCGGTCGGCTGGCTGCACCGCTCGATGCGCTACGGCGAGAAGCTGGCCACCCCGGACACCAGCGTCGGTGACCTGATCGGCGACGTCGACCCGGTCCGGCTGGCCCAGGGGCGTACGCTCGGCGATCCCGAGACGATCCACTTCGGGCTGGTGCCGCGCACCAACCGGGGCATCTTCGCGGTCAACGAGCTGCCCGACCTGGCCGAGCGGATCCAGGTGGCGCTGCTCAACGTGCTGGAGGAGCGGGACATCCAGGTACGCGGCTACCAGCTCCGGCTGCCGCTGGATCTGCTGCTGGTGGCCAGCGCCAACCCGGAGGACTACACCAACCGGGGTCGGATCATCACCCCGCTCAAGGACCGTTTCGGCGCGGAGATCCGCACCCACTACCCGACCGACCTGGAGCTGGAACTGTCCCTGATCCGGCAGGAGGCCGACCTGGTCGCCGAGGTGCCGGAGCACGTGCTGGAGGTGCTGGCCCGGTTCGCCCGGGCGGTACGCGAGTCACCGTCGGTGGACCCGCGTTCCGGCGTCTCCGCCCGGTTCGCCATCGCCGCCGCGGAGACCGTCGCCGCCGCCGCGCTGCGCCGGGCGTGCCTGCTCGGCGCCGACTCGGAGGTGCCGTCGGCCGAGGCGGTGGCGCGGGTGGGTGACGCGGTGTCGGTGACGTCGACGCTGCGCGGCAAGGTGGAGTTCGAGAGCGGCGAGGAGGGTCGGGAGATCGAGCTGCTCGGCCACCTGCTGCGGACCGCCACCGCCGAGACGTTCCGGGCCCGGCTGGCCGGGCTGGACCTGTCCGGCTTCACCGCGCTGGTCGAGGACGGGCAGGCGGTGGAGACCGGCGAGCTGATCTCGGCGGCCGAGCTGCTGCGTCAGGTGGGCACGGTGCCGGGGCTGGCCAAGGTGCTCGACCGGCTCGGCATCGGCGACGCGCCGAGCGCCGGGCAGGCCGCCGCGGCCGTCGAGTTCGTGCTCGAAGGGCTGCATCTGAACCGCCGGCTGGGCAAGGACGTCACCGACACCGGGCGGACCCGCTACGGCGGACGGGACTGAGATGACCGGCAACCGGTTCCGGTACGGGCAGTGGCGCGGCGGCCCCGATCCGCTCGCACCGCCGTACGACGTGCAGGCCGCGGTCGACCAGGTCGGCGCGGAGGTGCTGGCCGGCGGCAGCCTCCGCGACGCGCTGCGGGAGCTGCTGCGCCGGGGCCCGCAGGGGCGTGGCGGGCTGGACGGGCTGACCGCCCGCGCCCGCCGGCTGCGCCGCGACGCGCTGCGCCGGGGCGAACTCGACGGTGCGGTGACCCGGGCGCGGGCGCTGCTCGATCAGGCACTGGCCGCCGAGCGGGACGAGTTGGCCCGGCGCGACGACGAGGCGGCCCGGTTCGCCGAGACGATGCTGGAGAACCTGCCCCGCTCGACCGCACAGGCGGTGCGGGACCTGTCCGACTACCGGTGGGCCAGCGACGAGGCCCGGCAGACCTACCAGCGGATCCTGGACGGGCTGCGCGACGACGTGCTCGGCCAGCGTTTCGCCGGGCTGCGCGACTCGGCCCGGCTGGCGGGTGACCCGGCGGTGCAGGAGCAGGTCGCCGAGATGGTGCGGGACCTCAACGCCCTGCTGGCCCGGCACGCCCGGGCCGAGGACACCACCGACGCGTTCGCCGAGTTCATGCGCCGGCACGGCGACTTCTTCCCGGAACGTCCCCGCGACGTCGACGAGCTGATCGACATCCTGGCGCGCCGGTCGGCGGCCGGGCAGCGGTTGATGAACTCGCTGTCGCAGCGGCAGCGGGAGGAACTCGCCGGGCTGATGCGCGAGTCCCTCGGCGACCGGCTCGCCGGCGAGCTGGCCGCGCTGGAGGGGAACCTGCGGGCGTTGCGGCCCGACCTGCGCTGGGGTCGGGGTGAGCGGATGCAGGGCGGTCAGCCGCTGGGCTACGGCGAGGCGACCGGAGCGCTCGACGAGATCGCCGAACTGGACGACCTGCTCGACCAGTTGGGCCAGGCGCACCCCGGGGCGACCCTGGACGACATCGACGTCGACGCGGTCGCCCGGACGCTGGGCCGCGACGCGGCCGACGACGTACGCCGGCTGCGGGAGCTGGAGCGGGAGCTGCGCCGGCAGGGGTGGGTGACCCGCGACGCCGATGGCCTGACGCTGAGCCCGAAGGCGCTGCGTCGGCTCGGCGGCACCGCGCTGCGACAGGTCTTCGCCGAGCTGACCGCCGGCCCGCGCGGCCAGCACGACCTGCGCTCGGCCGGGGCGGCCGGCGAGGTGACCGGGGCGTCGCGCCCCTGGGAGTACGGCGACGAGCAGCCGCTGGACGTGGTGCGGACCCTGACCCGGGCGGTCCGCCGGGCCGGCCCCGGGGTGCCGGTGCAACTGGCCGTCGAGGACTTCGAGGTGGTCGAGACCGAACGGCGGGCGTCGGCGGCGGTGGCGCTCTGCGTCGACCTGTCGTACTCGATGATCTCCCAGGGGCGGTGGGGGCCGATGAAGCAGACCGGGCTGGCCCTGGCGCACCTGATGGCCACCCGGTTTCCGCAGGACGCGTTGCAGATCATCGGGTTCGGCCGGCGGGCGGAGACGCTCACCCAGCAGGAGTTGGCCGCCGTCGAGCCGGACATGATGCAGGGGACCAACCTGCAGCACGCGTTGCGGCTGGCCGGCCGGCATCTGCGGCGTCATCCGGACGCGGAACCGGTGGTGCTGGTGGTCACCGACGGGGAACCGACCGCGCACCTGGACCCGGAGGACGGTGAGGCGCTGTTCGCCTGGCCGTCGTCGCCGGAGACGATCGAGGCGACGGTGCGCGAGGTGGACCGGCTCGGCCGCTACGGAGCCACCCTGAACCTGTTCATGCTGGGCGACGATCCCGGGCTGCGCCGCTTCGTCGACGCGGTGGCCCGACGCAGCGGCGGGCGGGTGTTCACCCCCGACACCGACGACCTCGGCGAGTACGTGGTCAGCGACTACCTGCGGGCTCGCCGGGGCCGCCGTTAGGCTCGCCGGGTGGAGGTCGACGGGCTGCGACGGGCGTACGACGCGGTGCTGGCCGAGGTCGACGCGGGCGGGTTCGGGCCGCCCCCGCCCGACCGGTACAGCGCCGAGCAGATCGTGGCCCACCTGGTCGCCAGCGACGAGTTGATGCGCGAGGCCACCGAGGCGGTGCTGGCCGGCTCGCCGTACGCCTTCTACGACCTGGACGAGGTCCACCGGCCGGAACTGGACGAACTGGCCGCGCAGTGCGGCGGCCTCGACGGGCTCGCCGCCCGGCTGCGGGCCACCAGTGACCGGCTGGTCGCGCTGGTGGCCCGGCTCGGTCCGGCGGCGGACACCCCGGTCGAGACACACCTGCGCGAAGGCTTCGAACTCGTCGTCGACGAGCCGCTGCCCTGGGGCCGCACGATCGACCTGCACGCCCGCGTGCACCTGCCCCGACACCTGAACGAGCTACGGGCGCTGCGCGGCCGGTCCTGACCAGGACGGGGCCTGGCGGGTGGGGACGGCTACTGGAGCGTCCAGCGCTGGGCCGGGTTGCCGTCGCAGGGGGCCTGGACGATGTCGGTGCCGGCCGCGGCGCCGCCGTCGCGGGCCTGGGCGCACTTGCCGCTGTGCACGGCCGCCAGCACGACCGCGCCGCCGTCGACCCGTTGCAGCCGCCACTGCTGGTTGCCCTCGCCGTGGCAGCCGAACTGCTGCAACCGGGCGCCGTCGTCGCCGCTGCCACCCTCGACGTCGAGGCACTGGTTGTGGGCGGCGTTGGTCAGCGTCACCGTGTCCGGGCCGAAGGCGTTGACCACCCACTGCTGCTCGGGCCCGCCGCTGCACCCGGTCAGCTTGGCGACGGCCTTCTCACCGTCACCGTCGAGACCGAGGCAGAAACCGGAACCGACGCCCCGGAGCACCCTCGGCCCGACGATCGCGTCCGGATCCCGGCTGGGGCTCGGCTCGGGGGACGGCTCGGACCTCGACGGGCTGGGTTCCGGTTCGCTCTCGGTCGGGCTGGGCCGCGCCGTGCTCGGGCCGGGGCCGGCCACCGTCGGTACCGGCGCCGGCTCGCCGCCGCCGAGCACGCCGGTGGCGAACAGCACCCCCACCAGTACGCCGACCAGCCCCAACCCGAGCGCCGTGACGAGCAGTGGATCGCGGGGTGGTCCGGCTCGGCGGGTGCCGTAGACGCTGCCCGACCCATCGGTGTGCGACATGCCGGCATCCTGTCCCACCGCCCGGGCCACCGGCCAGCCACCCCCGTCGCCCGGCCCCGAGCCGAGCGAGAAACGCCTCCGATGGACATCCCGCCAGGCGGGCGCGTGACGCGTAAAGTGATCCCATGCACGCCGTGCGTGATCATGACCTGGCGGTGGCCCAGCTGCGACGGTCGTACGCGGCGGTGCCACCCGGCCAGCCGGTGCGGTTGGCCAAGCGCACCTCCAACCTGTTCCGTCCGCGCAGCGCCCCCGCCTCCGGCCTGGACGTCAGCGGGCTCGGCGGGGTGCTGGGCGTCGACCCGGTCGCCCGCACCGCGGACGTGCAGGGCATGTGCACCTACGAACGGCTGGTCGCCGCGACCCTGCCGCACGGCCTGATGCCGCTGGTGGTGCCACAGCTGCGCACCATCACTCTCGGCGGGGCGGTGACCGGGCTGGGCATCGAGTCGACCTCGTTCCGCAACGGACTGCCGCACGAGTCGGTGACCGAACTGGACGTGCTCACCGGCACCGGTGAGGTGGTCACCGCCCGGCCCGACGGCCCACACGCCGACCTGTACGCGGCCTTTCCCAACTCGCTCGGCAGTCTCGGGTACGCCACCCGGCTGCGGATCGAGCTGCAACCGGTCCGTCGGTACGTGGCCCTGCGCAACCTGCGGTTCACCAACCTGACCGCGTTGACCGAGGCGATCGGCGAGATCACCGCCACCCGCCACTGGGCCGGCGCGAGCGTCGACGCGATGGACGGGGTGATGTTCAGCCCCGGTGAGGCGTACCTGGTGCTGGGCAACTTCACCGACGACGTGCCGGGCGTCTCCGACTACACCGGGCAGGAGATCTACTACCGCTCGCTGCGCCAGCGCCCGCACGACGCGCTGACCGTCCACGACTACCTGTGGCGCTGGGACACCGACTGGTTCTGGTGTTCGGCGGCCTTCGGGGCGCAGCATCCGGTGGTGCGGCGGTTGTGGCCGGCACGGTGGCGACGCAGCGACGTCTACCACCGCATCGTGCGGCTGGAGCACCGGCACCGGGTCGCGGCCCGGATCGACAGGTGGCGCGGCCAGCCGGCCCGGGAGCGGGTCGTGCAGGACGTGGAGATCCCACTGGAGCGCACCGCCGAGTTCCTGCACTGGTTCGCCGCGAACGTCGGGATGACGCCGGTGTGGTTGTGCCCGCTGCGGCTGCGCGAGCCGGCCGGGCCGGGATCGGCCCGGTCCTGGCCGCTGTATCCGCTCCGGCCGGGGCAGGACTACGTCAACATCGGGTTCTGGGGGAGCGTGCCGATCGCGGCGGGCGCCGCCGACGGCGACGTCAACCGGGAGATCGAGCGCGCGGTGTCGGAGGCGGGCGGGCACAAGTCGCTCTACTCCGACGCGTACTACGACCGGGATTCGTTCGACCGGCTCTACGGCGGCGGTACCTGGCGCGCCGTGCGGGACCGGTACGACCCGGAGCATCGGTTGACCGGACTGTACGAGAAGGCGGTAGCACGAGCGTGAGCGAACGAAGCGGAGTGCCGGCATGAGTCTCACCGACCGGAGCCAGGGAGCGGCAGGCGCTCCCGCCACGCCGCCCCCGGGGGGCCGACGGCGTGGGCTGACCGTGGCGGACATCGTCCGGGCGGTGACCTCAGGTCCCCTGCCGATACGCGTCACCGCGTACGACGGCAGCGCACTCGGCCCGGCCGACGCCGGGATCACCCTGTCGATCCGCTCCGAGCGAGGGTTGTCCTACCTGCTCACCGCGCCGGGCGACCTGGGTATGGCGCGTGCCTACGTCAGCGGCGACCTCGCCATCGAGGGAGTCCACCCGGGCGACCCGTACGAGGCGTTACGGGTGCTCGCCGGGATGCGGATGCGGGCACCGGCGCTGGCTGACGGGTTGGCGCTGGTGCGCGAGCTGGGCTGGGAACGGCTGCTGCCACCGCCCGCTCCGCCGCAGGAGGCCAGGCCCCGCTGGAAGCGGATCGTGGGTGGCCTGCGGCACTCGCGGATCCGCGACAGCAGCGCCATCTCGCACCACTACGACGTGTCGAACGCCTTCTACGAGCGGGTGCTCGGCCCGTCGATGACCTACACCTGCGCGGTGTACCGCAGCCCCGACGACACGCTGGAGCAGGCGCAGGCGGGCAAGTACGACCTGGTCGCCGGCAAGCTCGCGCTGCGGCCGGGCATGCGGCTGCTGGATGTGGGCTGCGGCTGGGGTGGCATGGTCCGGCACGCGGCCCGCGAGTACGGCGTCAAGGCGCTCGGCGTGACGCTGTCGCGGGCACAGGCGCAATGGGCGCAGGCGGCGATCGAGCGGGAAGGGCTGACCGGCCTGGCGCAGGTGCGGTACCTGGACTACCGCGACGCGCCGCGGGAACAGTTCGACGCGGTCTCCTCGATCGGCCTGACCGAGCACATCGGGGTCCGCAACTATCCGGCCTACTTCGGGTTCCTGCGGGACCGGCTGCGCCCGGGGGCCCGACTGCTCAACCACTGCATCACCCGGGCGGACAACCGGGCGCCGCACCGGTCCGGCGCGTTCATCGACCGGTACGTCTTTCCGGACGGCGAGCTGGCCGGTCCGGGGCGGGTGATCAGTGAGATCCACGATGCCGGGCTGGAGGTGCACCACGAGGAGAACCTGCGCCAGCACTACGCGCTGACCCTGGCCGCCTGGTGCCGCAACCTGGTGGAGCACTGGGACTTCTGCGTCGCCGAGGTGGGCGCGGGCACGGCCCGGGTGTGGGGGCTCTACATGGCCGGCTCACGGCTGGCGTTCGAGCGCAACGGCATCCAGCTGCATCAGGTGGTGGCGACCCGCAACGGCCCGGACGCGGTGAACGGTTATCCGCTGCGCCCGGACTGGTTGCCCTGACCCCCGCGTCGCGCGACTGAGCGAGGCCGCGCCGGAAGTTGCCGGCGCGGCCTTTCTCGATCCCATTGACAAGGAAGTTTTTTACGTACAAACTGATTTTGCCATGAGAGATGTCCTGTACCTGGAGCAGATCGAGCAGGCCGAGGTGCTGCTGAAACCGCAGCGCGTCGAGATCCTGCGGCAGCTGGCCGAGCCACGCACCTGCACCGAGGTGGCCGCCCGGCTGGAGCAGACACCACAGCGCGTCTACTACCACGTCAAGCAACTCGTCGCGGCCGGGCTGGTCGAGCAGGTCGACCGGCGCAAGGTCCGCGGCATCACCGAGGGGATCTACCAGGCCGCCGCCCGGTCGTACTGGCTCTCACCGCGGCTGGTCGGCCGGATCGGGCTGCGCCGGGCCCGCGACGAGCTGAGCCTGGGCTACCTGCTGGACCTGATGGAGGAGGTCCAGGCCGACGTCGCCGCCCTGGACCGCACCGCACCGGAGCTGCCGTCGATCGGCGTCTCCGGCGAGATCCGCGTGCCGGCCGAACGCCGGCAGGAGTTTCTGCACGACCTGCAGTCCGCGCTGCAGGAGTTGTTCACCCGCTACGGCGGCGCCGAGGGAGACGCCTTCAAGCTCGCCGTGGCCTGCTACCCGAAGGGGACCGACCGTGACTGAACCGATGACCCTCGCCGTCCGCCTCGCCGCACCGATCGCGCGGGTGCGCCGGGCCCTGACCGACCCCGCCGAGCTGCGCGTCTGGCTGGCCGAGCACGCCGAGGTCGAGCTGCCCGAGCGGTACGAGTTCTGGGGCCGCTACACGCCCGAGGGCGACGCTCCACACCAGCGGGTGCTGCACGCCGACGACGACCGGCTGCGCTTCGCCTGGCTGCTCGACGGGGTGGAGACCACCACCGAGATCACGCTGAGCGCGGAGGGACCGGACGCCACCGTGCTGCGGCTGTCGCAGACCCACTTCGACTTCAACGACGTGATCAACGGCACCAGCATCCGGGGCGTCCTGCAGACCTTCTGGGCGCTCTCGGTGGCCAACCTGGAGTGCCACCTGGCCGGCCAGCCGCTGCTGCCGAAGGTGGACTTCACCGGAACCGACTTCCGTGGTGAGCTGGTCATCGCCGCGCCGGCCGACAAGGTGTGGGAGTCCCTGACCGACTCCGAGCAGGTCAGCGCCTGGTTCGGCTACCCCATCGGGATCGAGCCGTGGGTCGGTGGCCGGTACGCCATGGGTGGCTTCGACAGCGGCTTCGCCGCCAAGGTGGTCGACCTGGAGCCCGGCCGGAAGATGTCCGTCGACTGGGGAGCCCCCGGCGTCACCAGCTGGGAGCTGACCGAGTCCGAGGGAAAGACGAAGCTGACCTTCGTGCAGAGCGGCTTCGACGAGCAGAACCCGCCGTACGCCGCCTGGGCCGGGTCGGTTTCCGGGCTGGCCGAGCTGCGCCGCTTCCACGAGGTGCCCGACTGGCAGCCGATCTGGCTGCCCGAGGAGACCTCGGCCACGGCCGGCTGAGCCGTACCGGCGCGGGCGGCCACCGGACACCCCGGTGACCGCCCGCACCCGGCGACGCATCAACCGGCGCGCGACGGGGTAGTGGCGGCTGGCCGCGACGGGCCGGAGTTCGCGGACGCGGCTATCGTGGCCTGTCGTGACGGGTACCGAGCAGCGACTGGCCGCGATCCGGGGCGACGCGCCGCCGAAACGACACAACGCCCGGACTCTCGCGGCGTTGACCGGTAACCCGGGCTGCACCCGGCGGGCCGTCCTCGACGGCGCCGGGGTGGACAAACCGGCACTGGCCGAGCGGGTCGGCTTTCCCGCCCGGTTCGGGCAGTCCCGGTTCGCCATCACCCGGGGCAACACCTTCGAGGCGCAGGTTAAGGCCGACGGCGGCGCCGAACTGCTGCGGCTGGTCGCGGAGCGGCTGGGCGTACCGGTGCCGACGGCAGCCCGCTGGACGGATCTCGGCGACGGCGACGACCACGCCGACCGGGCCCGCCGCTCGGCGACCCTGCTCACCGAGGCGCTGCCGCCCACCGGAGCCCGCCCTGACGAGCCGGCCGGTGCGGAAGAACCGTCGCCCGCCGGCGAGCCGGCAGCGCTGTTCGACCACCCGATGCTGGGCCTGGTGGTCGCCGGGCAGCGGGTGCATCTGGAACCCGACCTGGTGGCCGCCCGGCTGGGCGGCCGGTTCCACGTGGTCGAGATCAAGTCGTTTCCGGTGATCGACGGCCAGGCCGACCCGGCGAAGCTGGCCGCCGCGGCGGTGCAGTCCGCCGTCTACGTGCTGGCCCTGCGGGAGCTGCTCACCGCCCGAGGTCACGACCCGCACCTGGTGTCGCACGAGGTGGTGCTGGTCTGCCCCCGGGACTTCAGCAACGCGCCGGTCGCGCATCTGCTCGACGTCCGCCGGCAGCTGCTGGTGGTCCGCCGACAACTGGACCGGATGGACCGGCTCGACACACTGCTGGCCGAGGTACCGGCCGACTTCACCGCCGATCCCGTCGCCGATCCGGCGACCCTGGCCGGTTCGCTGGCCCGGGTGCCGGCCCGGTACGCCCCCGACTGCCTGGCCAGTTGCGAGCTGGCGTACTTCTGCCGGCACGAGGCGCGGGGGCAGACCGGCGCGCTCGGTCGCCCGGTCCGCGAGGCGCTGGGCGGGATCGCCGACATCGACGAGGTGCTGGCACTCGCCGGTGGGGAGACCGTCACCGACCCCGAGCGGGCGGAGGCCGCCGCGCTGCTGCGGACCGCGGCCCGCCTGCGCGCCGACGCCCTCGCCACCGCATGAGCGGGCGCGTCAGACAGTCTCCGGCCGGCACCCGGCGCGGCGGAGCGCCGACATGAGCACGTTGCGGGCGCTGGCGGCGGCGCAGGCGGTGGCCGCCGGGCTGGCCCAACCGGTGGCCACCGTCCGGCATCTGCACCTGTCGAGGCGGCCCCTGGTGCTGGTGCCGTTGGCGATGGCGGGGGAGGCGAACGCCCCGCTCGCCGCGATGGTCGGCGCGGCTCCCGGCGACGGGCGGCTGCTGATCGTGCCGCAGCCGCGCAACCGGGACCAACGGTTCGCGTTCGCCGCCGAGCTGGCCGCGATCGTGCTGCCCTATGTGGACGGGCACCGCACGGCGAACGAGGCGGTCGCCGTGGACCGGGGTCGGGACGTCCGGTACCGCTATCTCGACGCACCGCAGCTGCTGGTGCCCAACCCGGCAGGGGTGACGTTCCTGCGGCTGCTGGGTCGGTCCACCCGGTTCCGTCGGGTCGACGGCGATCATCCGGTGCCGCCGCAGGTGCCGCTGCTGGG
Organism: Verrucosispora sp. WMMC514; assembly: GCF_027497295.1. Lineage (NCBI taxonomy): Bacteria > Bacillati > Actinomycetota > Actinomycetes > Micromonosporales > Micromonosporaceae > Micromonospora > Verrucosispora sp. WMMC514. Next base: position 3,716,598 of record NZ_CP114906.1, read on the forward strand.
CCGCTGGCTGACCTTCTTCGCCGAACGGGCCGAGCATCCCGGCTCGTCGACGCTGGTGGCGATGACGCAGGCGTTGACGCTGCACTGGGCGACCGGGCAGAGCGCGGTGGAGGATCTGCACCTGCCGGCGCTGCTGGGCTGGATCGCCCCGCCGGCCGGACTGTCCGGAGCCGAGGCGGCCGCCCGCGCCGAGGACCCGTCGAGCTGCCCGCCGGCCGGCCCGGCCACCGATCCGGAGTTCGACAACCGGCTGCTGGCGCCGGCCATCGAGGCGTACGCCGCCGCCGACGACGAGGCGACGCGGGTCGAGGCGTACGCCGAGCTGGAGCGGCTGCTGCGGGACCAGCTCACGCCCACCTGGGAGCTGATGTGGCGTGGCCTGGGGTTGCTGCGCGCCCTGCCGCCCGGCGCCCGGGTGGCCGGGCGGTGGGACGGTGACCGGGACGCCTTCACCGCCTACGCCGACCATCTCGACGGCGACGGTGCGCCGCAGCCGCGCCGGGACGGCGCGGTGGCCGCCGCCGCCCGGCTGCACCGCCTGGAGCGGGCCGCCGCGACCTACGCGGTGCAGCGTGCCTACGACGATCCGCTGGTGATGGCGGAGTACCGGCTGACCGGGGAGGCGTTCGTCGGTGAGGTGCTGCTGGCCGATCCGGCCCGGGTCGACGACAGTGGCCGACGGCCGGTGCTGCGCCCGCGCATCCAGCTGCTGACCACCGACCCGGTGCTGGCGCTGGTCGGCGCGACCCTGACCAGCCCGTCCCGTCCCGGGCAGAAGGCGCGGCTGGTGTTCGTCACCCCGACCGCCGACGGCAAGACCGAGGTGGTGCTGGAGCTGTCCGGCGGGATGGGGCGCGGCCTGACGGCCAGCCCGGGCAGCGTGCCGGAGGTGGGGGAGCGACTCTGCTACACCACGCTCAGCGACGCTTACGTCCCGGGCGCGGCATTCCCCACGGTGGACGAGACCCCGTGGACCCACGGTGGTCCACCCGCGTCCGGAACGGCGGCGCCTGACGAACAATGGGCGTGAACGCAAGCGTCCGCCCTACGGAACACCCGCCCTGACAACCCCACCCACCGCCGAGCCGGACCGCCGACCCGCTGGGACCGCCGACGGTAACCATCCCCGCCAGGGACACCATCACCTACGGACGCTTTGCTCTGCTTACCTATACGCACAGGTTGCGCTGAGTAATTGCGGCGATCGCCGCGCCATTCCGATAAGGCCTGTTCAACGTGGGGTTGCGTATAGGTAAGCAGAGCAAAGGTGGAAGGCGGCATTGTCGGTGGCGGGCCGGGTGGTCACGTTCAGCGACTCGTCGTCGTGGTCACCCGGAGTCATGGCCGCATTGCGGTGGGACGGGGTCGGCGGGGTGCAGCGGGAGGCCCGGCCTGGGGGCGTCGTCCCGTCGTCCCGTCGGTGCGGGTGCGACCGGCGCGACAGGGCGCCACGGGGCGACCGCGAGGGGGGTCGCTGCCCGCGTCGCCGCGTGCCGGAGCCGTCAGGTCGGGTACTTGCATGCTGGTGGATCTGGCGGGGTGGCGGCGGGCGTGGCTAGGCTTTCGGGGTTTGCCAGGGCCGGACCTCACCGTCGAGGGTGTACGCACGAGAGAGAGCCGGAGCGATCGCTGTGTCGCGGAAGGACGTCGAGCGGGCCGCCGCGCGCTCGCCCGGAACGGACCGGGTGGGCCGGGTGGGGCTGGTCGGTGCCGGTGTCGTCGTCGCGGTCGAGGCGCTGTGGCTGATGCTCGGGCTGCCCGACGGCGCGTTGGTCAGCGATCTGGGTGCGCTCACTGTGGCGGGCTGGGCCGCTATCGCCTGCGCCGCGGCGTCCCGCCGGCATCCGACGGTACGCCGGTTCTGGCTGCTGCTGGCCGCCACGATGGCGATGTCGCTGGCCGGACGGGCACTGTGGACATCACAGCGGCTGCTCGGTGAGAGCCTGCCGCACACCCTGCCCATTGGGTTGATCTTCGCGGCCAGCCTGGTCACCGGCACGGCGGCGTTGTTCTGCTCGGTCACCGCGCCGCGTACCCGGGTGGGTCGGGCGCGGACCCTGCTCGACGGGGTGATCGTCGGGCTGGCGCTGATCCCGATCGGCTGGCTGTTGATCTTCCGCAACGTCAGCCTGGCCGACCTGGACGAGCCACTGCGGACGGCCGGCCTGCTGTACCCGATGTTCGACCTGGTGCAGCTGACCATTCTGATCGCGGTGGTCGGTCCGAGCCGGCCGGTGTGGCGGCCGTTGGCGCTGCTCGGCGCGAGCCTCACGGTCCGGGCGGTGGCCGACACGGTGTACGTGTCGTGGGTGGCCGCCGGCACCTACCAGCCCGGCACTCCGATCGACGTGCTCTGGCCGTTGAGCTACCTGCTGATCGTGGCGGCGACCCGGATGCCCCCGCCCCGGGACCACGGCACCGACGAGGAGGCCGGCGAGGCGCCGTTGCCGCCGTGGTGGCGGGTGGTGCTGCCCTACCTGCCGGTGGGCGGGGCGATCGTGGCGACCATGCTGGCCCGCGACGCCAGCGGCCACACCCCGTTGCCGATCTTCCTGGCGGTGATGGCGTTGCTGGCCACGCTCGCGCTGCGGCAGGGGCTGGCGGCCAACGAGAACCTGCGCCTGGTGATGCAGCTACGCAAGCTCGCCTACGTCGACCAGCTCACCGGGCTGCCGAACCGGCTGGCCTTCACCCGGCGGCTGCGTGGTGCGCTGCGCGGCACCAACCGGGTCGCCGTGCTGTTGTTGGACCTGGACGGGTTCAAGCAGGTGAACGACCGGTTCGGGCACACCACCGGCGACACGCTGCTGTCCGGTCTGTCCCGCCGGATGCGCCGGGCGGTCGGTGACGACGGACTGATCGCCCGGATCGGTGGGGACGAGTTCGCGGTGCTGGTCACCGACGGGCGACCGTTGGCGCCGGAGCGGCTGGCCGAGCGGCTGCTGAGGGCGCTGCAACCGTCTCCGGGAGAGGAACTGGTCGGGGTGCATCCGTCGGCGAGCATCGGCATCGCCGAGTACGGGCCGCAGCACATCTCCCACACGGATCTGCTGCGCGACGCCGACATCGCCATGTACGCGGCGAAGGCGGCCGGTAAGTCCGCGTACCGGCGGTGCACGCAGGGGCTGCGGGAGTCGGCGGTGAGCCGGGCCGAGCTGATCGCCGACCTGCGGCGGGCCGTCGACGAGGAGCAACTGCACCTGGAGTTCCAACCGATCGTGGACCTGGCCACCGGGGCGGTACGCAGCGCGGAGGCGCTGGTGCGGTGGCGTCACCCCCGGCTGGGCGTGCTCAGCCCGGCCCGCTTCCTGCCGCTGGCCGAGGAGACCGGGCTGATCCTGCCGATCGACAGATGGGTCATCCACGAGGCGTGCCGGGCGGCGGCCACCTGGCAGGAGACCGTGCCGTCCGCGACGGTGGCGGTGAACATCGCGGCGTCGCACCTGCGCCGGCCCGACCTGATCGCCACGGTCACCGAGGCCACCGCGGGTGCCGGGCTGGCACCCCGGGCGCTGACCCTGGAGCTGACCGAGTCGGCGCTGATCGAGGGCAGCGAGGCGGTGCTGGACCGGCTGGGGCAGCTACGCGAGCTGGGCATCCGGATCGCCATCGACGACTTCGGCACCGGGTACTCGTCGCTGAGTTACCTGCATCGGATCCCGGCGACCGAGTTGAAGATCGACCGTTCGTTCGTGGCCCGGATCCCCGAGGACACCCGGGCGTACGCGACGGTGGAGATGGTGACCCGGCTGGCCGGCGCGTTCGACCTGGGCGTGGTGGCCGAGGGGGTGGAGACCGAGCGGCAGCACGAGGCGGTGGCCGCGATCGGCTGCGCGCAGGGACAGGGCTACCGCTACGGCCGGCCGGCTGGCCTGGCCGAGCTGCGTACGGTCCTGGTGAACTGCGACCCGCCAGGTGTGTCCGGCGTCGCAGAATCGGGCTTGACCCTCACCTAACGGCAGGCGGGACCGTGGTACCCGGAAAGGGGGGAGCCATGGCCCACACGGTTGGTCAGGTGGCGAAGCTCGCCGGCGTGACGGTCCGGACGCTGCACCACTACGACGAGATCGGACTGCTGACGCCGAGCGGGCGCAGCGGCTCGGGATACCGCCGTTACTCCGCGGCGGATCTGGAGCGGTTGCAGCTGATCCGGTACTACCGCGAGCTGGGGTTCCCGTTGGACGAGATCGCCGTGATCCTCGACGACCCGGCGAGCGGCCCGGGAGCGCACCTGCGTCGCCAGCACGAGCTGCTGACGGTGCGGATCAAGCGCCTGCAGGAGATGGTCGCGGCGATCGAATTCGCGATGGAGGCGAGCAAGATGAACATCCAACTGACCCCGCAGGAGCGGTTCGAGGTCTTCGGCGACTTCGACCCGGACGCGCACGCCGAGGAGGCGGAGCAGCGGTGGGGCGGCACCGAGGCGTACCGGGAGTCGAACCGGCGGACGTCGAGCTACCGCAAGGAGGACTGGCAGCGGCTCAAGGCCGAGACCGAGGACTGGGGGCGGCGGATCGTGGCGCTGATGGACTCGGGCGCACCGGCCGACGCGCCGGCGGCCATGGAGCTGGCCGAGGAACACCGGCAGCAGATCAGCCGGTGGTTCTACGAGTGCTCGTACGAGATCCACACCGGGCTGGCCGACCTGTATCTGGCCGACGAACGCTTCACCGCCCACTATGAGGCGATGGCTCCCGGGCTGACGGAGTACCTGGCCGAGGCGATCCACGCCAACGCGATCACCCGTGCCTGATCGGGCGTGCGGACGATGGCGGATCGGGAGAGTATGACTGGCGTCCGCTCTCCCGATCTTCGGAGGTTGCCTTGCTGATCGTCGCCGGCACGCTACAGGTCGACCCCGCTGGGCGGGACGCCTACCTCGCCACCTGCGCGGAGATCGTCCGCCAGGCGCGCGAGGCACCCGGTTGCCTTGGTTTCGCCATCAGTCCCGACCTGGTGGAACCGGGTCGGATCAACGTCTACGAGCGGTGGGAGTCCGAGGAGCAGATGCTCGACTTCCGTGGCTCCGGCCCGGAGCCGGAGCAGCGGGTGGCGATCGTCGAGGCCGAGGTCCACAAGTTCCTGGTCAGCGCGGTCGAATCACCGTGATCGCCCGTCGAGGTGGGCGCGGGGCGGGACGGGTCGGGGAGAACCCGCCCGGCCCCGCGGTCAGCGGCCGGGGGTGCGGGGCGTCGCGGCCGGAACGCTCCCGGCAGGCAAACCGGGAACGGTCACGGTCGGGACGCCACCGGGCCGCTTTGTGATGGCCGCGTCGGGGCGGCTGGTCCGGGTGGTGCCACGCGGGTTCGGGGTGGGGCGGGTGGTCGGCCGCCCGGCACCGCCCGGTGCGCCCGTGGGGCGAGCGCGGTCCTTCGACGCGGCGTCGGCGCAGTACTCGTCGACCTGTCCGGCACCGCCGGCCGCCTCGACCAGTTCGGCGAAGGCCGGGTTCTCCGACGCCTTGCCCGGGTTGGCGGCCCCGGCCGCGTACGCCTGGCACAGGCCCGTCAGCGAGGGCGACGGACTGTCGCCCACGCCGGCCCGGTCAGCCGGTCCGGCCGGGAGCGACGGGGTGGCGGTAGGTGCTGCCGGAGCGTGGGTCGCCGGGCGGGTCGTCGGGTCGACCACCGGGTCGGGTAGCGCGCCGGTACCGGCGGCCAGTGCCACGCCACCGAGCCCGGTGGCGGCGACGACGGTCGCGGCCTTGACGGTGAGCAGCTTCGCCAGCGTGCTCCTGAGCATCGATTCTCTCCGTGGTCGAGATTCGGGGGCGAGATCAGCGGCAGCCCGGAACGCGGCCACCGCCAGATGCTCCCCAGCCATCTCGTCGGGTCGTGCCGGCCCGCGTGCCGCGCGTAGCGGGGCGGCGAGCGGACCGGCCTGGCTCAGGGCGACCGGGTCGGCGTCCAGCAGCCGATCCGCGGTCTTCCTGTCCATGCGGCGAGGTGACGGTCTGCTCATCTCGTCTTCCCTGGCGTCGTTCCGGATCATTTGCGTCACTCACCCGCCGCGAGTCGACGCATCGTGGGCGTGGGCGGGCGTAATCCCGGCGACCTGACCGCCGCTTCCGGTATCGCCAGCACCTCGTCACCAGATTCGCCATCACGTGCCACCGCCACGGGCGGCAGCCATCTCGTCTGCCCGTACGACTGATTGGCGTACCGGTGGCCAGTTGCGTCACAGCCCACCGGAGGGAAGGCGAACGGCGCAGGGTAAACCACCATCTCGTCCGTTTTGCTGCACCGATCGGCTAATTCGACCGCTTATGGCCGTGTCCAGGGTGGTGCCCGCAGCCGTTAACACTGTGACACCCCATCTGGTGGCCTGCGGTTGGTGGCATGCACGGCGAAGGAGTTCGGCGTGGCGAGGACTGATTCGACGGGTTCGACATGGCGGTACCGGTGGGCGCGCCGGCAGAACGAGCGCCGGCTGCGGCTGTTCCGCAGCGCCGAGGGAGGCTGGCGGCGGCGCGACGACGAACTGCGCCGCCTGCGTACGCTCGCCGAGCAGTGTCAGGGCTCGGCCACGGCCGGCGACGGCCTGCCGCTCGAACTGGCCCCCGACGAGGTCGTACTCCGGGTGGTGCCGGCCGCCCAACTGGTGGAGATGCGGCACAACGCCGTGCTACCCGCCCCCGACCTGACCGTGGGCACGCCCACCGGTCGGCTGCGCCGGCGCCTGCCCGACGGGGTACGGATCACCGACGCCGGCATGGCGGTGATCACCAACCGGCGGCTGGTGCTGCTCGGTGGGCGCGGCCGGCGCGACTGGGCGTACGGCCGGATGACCGGTCTGGCCCACGACCCGCACGCCTCGGTCACCCTGATCCAGGTGCTGGACCGGCGGCGGACCTCCGGCGTGCTGCTGCGCCCCGACGTGGCGGCCGAGTTCCGCTTCGTGCTCACCCTGGCCTTCGCCGACGCCATCGAGCAGCGCCAGGCGGTCATCGACCAGCTCGACGACCTGATCGACGAGCACACCCGGTTGCGCCCGTCCCGCCCCGGCATCGCCACCCCCGGGCAGGCGCGACTGTCGGCCCTCATCCCCGGCGGCCGGCGTACCGCGGTGGTCGCCGCCGCGCTCGCCGTGATGGTGCCGGTGGCCCTGGCCAACTCCGGCCCGTCCGACCCGACCAGCACCGAGACCGCGGTGGCCGCCCCCGGAGCGCCGGCCGCGACCGGCACCGCGACGACCCCGCGCGCCACCGGCTCCGCGCCGGCACCGCGCGCCACCGACTCCGCCAAGGCCAGCCCGAAACCCGAGCGGCGCTGCGGCGCCCCCAAGAACCCGATGGGGTACGACTTCTGCGGCGGGAAACGGGTCCGCGAACCCGCCCGCGAGGTGTGCGACCACTTCGACTGCGTGCCCGGCTTCTGGGAGGGACGCGGCTACCTGGTGCAGTGCGAGAACGGCAAGGTCAGCCTGGCCGGCGGCAGCCCCCGGGCCTGCGGCCTGCACGGCGGCGTCCGCCGCACCATCACGACCTGACCCACCCGCCCACCACCCGGTACCCCTCCGCGCAACGTTGGCAACGCCAGTGAGACCGCACTATCCCCGAAGGTGCTGGGTGGTGCCGGGTGCGAGGTCGCAGTATCCCCGAAGTTGCTCACGGGCTGCGGGGTGAGGGTGCAGTTTCCCCGAAGGTGCTGGGTGACGTGCGGCGGCGGGCGACGGGGCACGGTCAGGAAGAGACGGTGGCAGCCTCGGCGGCCAGCCGTTCGGCGCGACGCTGCCCCCACTCGCCCAGCGGGCCGAGCGCCTCGTTCAGTGACCGTCCGTGCTCGGTGAGGGAGTACTCCACTTTGGGCGGGACCTCGCGGTAGACCTCGCGGTGAACCAGGCCGTCCTGCTCCATCTCCCGTAGGTGCTGGATGAGCATCTTTTCGCTGACTCCGGGCAAGCCCCGTTTCAGCTCGCCGAACCGTCGGGTGCCGTAGTTGTCCAACTCCCACAGGATCAGCGACTTCCATTTTCCGGACACCACGTCCATCGCCGCGTCGATCCCGCAGATGTACGGGCCGCACCTCTCACTTGATGCCATGGATCTGCCCTCCCGCTGATCGACCCCTCAATGCTTACCTGGAGGTAAGTATTGAACAAAATAGTGGGTACTTGTCATGCGGTTTGTGGTCGCCAACCCTGGTGATGCCGGCCAGCACGGGGCAGGGCGGCACTGAGGAGTGTCCGATGAGTGGAAACAGCGATCTCCGGCCGGTCACCGTCATCGGTCTCGGGCCGATGGGGCAGGCGATGGCCGCCGCCCTGCTGCGCGCCGGACATCCGGTCACGCTGTGGAACCGCACGCCGAGCCGGGCCGACGCCCTGGTCGCCGGGGGCGCCACCCTCGCGCCGACGCCCGCCGCCGCCGTGGCCGCCAGCGAACTGACAATCCTCAGCCTCACCGACTACCCGGCGATGTACGACATCCTCGGTCCGGTGGCCAGCCAGCCCGGGGCACTGACCGGGCGCACCCTGGTCAACCTCAGCTCCGACACCCCCGACACCTCCCGGCAGGCAGCCGAGTGGGCGGCCGGACACGGCGCGCGTCTCGTGACCGGAGGGGTGATGGTGCCGGCCCCCATGGTCGGCACCGCCGAGGCGTACGTCTTCTACAGCGGAGCCGGCGAGGCGTTCCACCACAACGAACCGGTGCTGCGGATCATCGGAGAGCCGAGGTACCTGGGGGCCGATCCAGGGCTGGCCCAACTCTTCTACCAGGCTCACCTCGACGTCTTCCTGACCTGCCTGTCGAGCCTGCTGCACGCCACCGCACTCGTCACGACGGCGGGCGTGCCTCCGGCGGAGTTCCTGCCCGGCGCGCTCACCACCCTCACCGACATCCCGGCGATGATCGGCGACGGGCTGGAGCTGGCGCGGGCACTTGAAGCCGGCGAGCACCCGGGTGAGCTGAGCACGGCACTGATGATGGGCGCCACGGCGGAGCACATCCTGCGGACCAGCGAAGCGCTGGGTGTCGACGTCGAGCTGCCGAAGGCGGTCAGGTCGCACTACGAGCGGGCGGTGGCGGCCGGCCACGGCGACCAGGACTGGACCGCCCTGTACGAGGTGATCCGGGCCCGGGGTTGACGGGTGCCCTATTTCTCCGGCTGCCCTCCCGTCGCTCACCTCGACCGTCCGCCACCCACCCGGCCCGTCGTGGCGGGGTGACGCCTGGCGTCGCTCAGGGCAGCTCGGCGGCGCGGTCGGCCAGGCGGGACAGGGCGGGCACGGCGGCGTGCAGCCGCTCCCGGTCGGTCGCGTCGAGGTCGGCCAGGGCGGCGGCGAGCAGTTCGCGGCGGTACCGCCCGTAGGCGGCGATGCGCCCGTACGCCACCTCGGTCAACGCCAACCGGACGGTACGCCGGTCGGCCGGATCCCGGTCCCGGTGCAGCAGGCCGGCGGTGGTCAGCTCGCCGACCAGGGTGCTCACCGTGTTCGCGGCGGTGCCCAGCCGCGCGGCGGCCTCCCGGACGCTGATCCCGGGCTGGCGCTGCACCAGCCGCAGCACCTCGACCTGCGCGTCCGGCAGGGCGGCCCGGCCGGTCCGCTGCAGGGCCCGACGGCGGAGCACCCGATGCAGGTCGCTGAGGGCGCTGCCGAGCTGGTCGAGCGTCTCGTCGGTCACAGTGCCGCCCCTTCACGCTGCAACACCTCTGTAGGCAGAGCTATCGTAGCCGGACGCCCCCGGCAGCCGGCCACGCCGTGGTGGCGCCGACCGCCGAGGGGAACCGATGCCGCAGACCGACGTGCCCGTACGCCCGCCGGAGCGGATCACCCCACCCACCGGCCGCGCCGCGCTCGGGCTGCTGGTGCTGCTCGGCTCGCTCACCGCGATCGGCCCGCTGTCGCTGGACACCTACCTGCCGGCGTTTCCCGGGATGACCCGCGACCTGGCCGCCAGCCAGGCACAGATCCAGCTCTCCCTGACCACCTGCCTGATCGGCATGGCGCTGGGTCAACTCGTCACCGGCCCGCTCAGCGACCGCTGGGGCCGGCGCCGCCCGGTGCTGGTCGGCGTCGCCGCGTACACCCTGTTGTCGCTGGTCTGCGCCCTCGCGCCGACGGCGGAGACGCTCGCGGTGGCCCGCTTCGCACAGGGTTTCGCCGGTGGCATGGGCACGGTCGTCGCCCGGGCGGTGGTGCGTGACCTGTACTCCGGCCGGGCCGCCGCCAAGTACTTCTCCCGACTCGTCCTGATCTTCGGCATCGCGCCGATGGTCGCTCCCGCCCTCGGCAGCCTGGTGCTCAACGTCGGCAACTGGCGCACCATCTTCGTCGCCCTCGCCCTGGTCGGAGCCCTGCTGGCCACCGCCGTCGCGCTGCGGCTGCCGGAGACCCTGCCCACCACCCGACGCAACGCCGGTGGCCTGGCCGCTACCGCCGCCGCCGGCCGCACCCTGCTCACCGACCGCGTCTACCTCGGGTACGCGCTGACCCAGGGCCTCGCCTTCGCCGGCCTGTTCGCCTACCTCTCCGGTTCGTCGTTCGTCCTCCAGGACGTGTTCGGCCTCTCCGCCGGCACGTTCAGTCTGGTCTTCGGCGCCAACGCCCTCGCCTTCGTCGCCGTCGGTCAGCTCAACGCCCGCCTGCTGGACCGCCACGACCCGCGTCCGCTGCTGGCCAGCGGGCTCGGCATCGGCCTGCTCGCCGCCCTCGGCGTGCTCTCCGGGGCACTGCTGAACAGCCTGCCAGTGGTCATCGCCGCGCTCTTCGTCTTCCTCGGCTCGCTCGGCCTGGTGATGCCCAACGGGACCGCCCTCGCCCTGGACCGGCACGCCTCCCGCGCCGGCACCGCAGCGGCGCTGCTCGGCGGCATCCAGGCCGTGGTCGCGGCAAGCGCCGCCCCGCTCGTCGGGCTCGGCGGCGAGGGCAGCGCACTCCCGATGGCCGTGGTGCTCAGCGCCGCGGCCGCCGCGTCCCTGCTGATGCTGCTGACCCTCGCCCGCCCCGCCCGCCAGGCAGACACGAATATCTCACCGTGACATGTTGGTCTGAACACGTATGGTCCCCTGGCGGCTGTGATGCCCAGCCGGCCCAGCGGGCTGTCCCGGCGGGCTCTCCAGGACGTCGGCCCGCGTCGGCCGCAGCGGAGGCGGGTCAGGCTGCGCCGAAGTCGGGGACGGTGATGGTGCCGTCCGCGGCGATCGGGAAGCCCGGATTCCAGGCGATCTCCCAGAGGTGGCCGTCCGGGTCGGTGAAGTAGCCGGCGTACCCGCCGTAGGAGGTGTCGCGGGCCGGTTGGGTGACCACGGCCCCAGCCCGGGCGGCGGCGGCCATCAGCTGATCCACCTCGGCGCGCTCGCGTACGTTGTGGGCCAGCGCGACCCCGGTGAACCCGCCCGCGCCCCGGTCTTCGACACCGGCGTCCCCGGCCAGCGACTGGCGCGACCACAGCACCACGGCGAGCCCGCCGGCCTGGAAGAACACGGTCTGCTCGACCTCCTGGCCCTGCCAGCCGAGCTGCCGGTAGAAGTCGCGGGACCGGGCCAGGTCGGTCACGCCGAGCGTGATCAGACTGAGTCGCTGCTCCATCGCAGCAAGGTAACCCGGATCTGCGACGGCTACCCGAGGGGAACCTGGACGGCGACGTCGTGTCTCGGATAGAGCGAGGCGATCTCGTCGGCGCCGTACTTGTCGCGGAACATCGCCACGACGTGGTCGACCCGATCGGCCTCGGTGATCGGGGTGGCGCTCGAACTCAACGCGGTGCCGTTGACCGCCAACTGGACCATCGGGGTCTGCCGGACGTTCTTGTACCACTGACTGTCCGAGCCGGTCACCGGCACCAGGAACACGTTGTCGTCCTCCTGCACGAACCACACCGGATGGGTGATCTGCCGCCCGCTCCTGCGGCCGGTCACGGTCAGCTCGACTTCGCGTACGCCATCAAGCGCGTCACCTATCGCGTTGGTCATGGTTTCCCCCGCTGCTCGCCCACGACGTTGCCTATGCTCGTCAGGCTAGGGACCGACCCCGCTGCGCGGCGCCGGATCCGGCAGCTTCGCCGGGGAAACAGAGAACTCCCGGTGCCGCGCCGGGCGGCACCGGGAGTTCCTGCTCAGGTCAGCTCAGCGGAGCGCCGCCGGGCTGCGCCACGTTGTTCACCGTGAGGGTGTACGGGGCGTACTGCGTGACCTGCTCGGTCGGCTCGTCGTAGGCGACGATCGCGACCACCTTCGGGAAGGCGGACAGCAGCGCCGTCTGGATCAGACCGAGGGTGAAGTTCGACTTGCCGTCGACCTCCACCTGGTAGGCCAGCTTGAGCTTCTCGTTGATGCCGACGAAGCGGACGTTCCAGTTCGCCACCGGCGTCGGGTTGATCTCCGACGGCGAGTCGAACGGCTCCAGGCTCGAACCGTCGCTGACCAGCGTGCCGCCGACCGCGATGTCGTCGATCAGCAGACCGCCCTCGTTGACCCCGCCGTCGCTGACGTACCGGAAGCTGACCAGCACGTCCTGCCCGGCGTACGCGGACAGGTCGAACGAGTGCGGCTGGAAGCCGTCGGTGGTGCCGTTCAGCGCCGGGCCGAGCGGACCGGCGACCGTCTCCTCACCGGGGATGACGGTGTAGGTCTCGCCGCCGTCGGTGGAGACGCTCACGTAGCCGTAGTCGTAGCCGGCCTCGGCACCGTACTTCGCCAGGAAGGTCAGCGTCGGGTCGGCGGCCGGCACGGTCACCGGGGTGACCGCCGCGACGTCCAGGCTGTTGCCGTTGCCGGACCACAGCACCGGGTTGCCGCTGCGATCCGGGTCGTCGTTGACGATCTGCCAGGCCAGCGGGACCGGCGGCAGCGTCTTCGCGCCCTGGAACTTGATCGAACGCAGGTCGCCCAGGCCCAGCGGCTTGCCGTTGGCCTTCTGCAGGGTGACGTAGTCGGCGCCGTTGGGTGCCGCGCCGCCGGCCGCGTACGAGGCGGGGTTGGCCAGGTTCACGGTGGCGTCGAGGCTGGCCGTGGTGACCCGGCGCTTGTCCACCCCGAGCATGATGCCCAGCTTGGAGTTGCCGACGATCCGGTCCACCAGGTTCATCGTCTGGTAGTCGTGGATCACCTTGTACATGTCCTTGACGCCCTCGGCCTTCAACGCCGCCTCAAGGCTGGCGAAGCCCTGAAGCTCACCGTCGCGGTGCAGCCGTGAGATGAAGTCCAGGCCGTAGCGGTCGTACAGGAACAGCACGAACGAGTAGACGTTGCCGTAGTCGGCCAGCACTCCACTCGACGTGCTGCCCTCGTTCCACAGGTTTATCGAGTTCTCCGGGCCACCACAGTCCCGTGGATTCGTGTTGTAGTCCGTCTGGACGATGCCGAAGCCCTGGAAGCAGTAGATGTGGCTGTCCGTGCCCGGCTCGTCGACCCGGGCCGTGGCGTCGACGTACCCGGCGAGCGTCTGCACGAAGTCGGAGAGACCCTCGTTCAGCCAGGTCGTCTCGAACGGGTCGGTGTAGTAGTGCGCCAGGTGCTGCCACTCGTGGATGAACGTGCCCTCGTACAGCTGCGGGCGGGCCGGCCGGCTGGTGCACAGGTCGTCGGTCGGCTCGTTCGGCGGGTTCGCGCCGGTGCGGTGCGCCCAGTCGAACGCGTCGACCGTCATGATGTTGCGGTCGAGCAGCTCGTTGAAGAGCGAGAAGTGGAATCCGGCGATGTAGCTGGGGGCGGCCGGGAAGTCGTAGAAGTTGTCGTCGCGTACGTTGTCGACGAGCGTGACCGTCCGGTTGCCGGCACCGGTGAAGTCCCCGTCGATCTGCGCGTTGCTGCCGTCGCGGTCCGGCGGGGTGCTGAACGCGGCGGTCGACTTCGGGTACATGTTGGTGTCGAACTCGTTGACCAGGTTCGCGACCTGCTCGTCGGTGACCACCGTGGAGTTCGGGATCTGCCGGCGGCAGTCACCCTCGGGGAACTCCGTGTCGTTGGCGACCCACACCTCGATGTTGTCGCCCACGCCGCGCAGCGTGTAGTCCTTCAGGTAGATGATGCCCTGGTAGTCGTCAAGCGCCAGCCACTGCCGGACCGTGCCGACCGGCGGCGTGTCGGCCGCGGCGGCCTTCGACCGGGCCTGGGTACGCGGCTGGTACTGGGTCGGCGCCTCCAGACGCTGGCCGTTGAAGGTGAAGTCCTTGCGGGTCAGCTCACGGACGTCACTGGCGAGCCCGGTGGCCGGTGCCGGCACCGGCTTGACGGTCGCGGCCTCCGGGGTGGCCGAGGCGGCGGTCGGCTGGGCGATGACGAGTAACGGTAGGACGATGGCGCTGGCTGCTATCCCCGCGAAGCGGCGTCGTGCCACGAAACCTCCTCATAGGTGGAAGACCACCGGCCCGGGGTGGCCCAGGCACCGGTGGATCTACGCACGCTGATCGAGCGTCCCCGTATCCTGTGCACGTCGCTACCGATCAGGCAACCCTCTACCGCCATCGATCAGCAGGAACGATCTGCGTGGCAGCCTTTTGTGGAGATCCGAACCAATTATCGGGAGGTGCTTGATTCGCGCCGACCGGCGGTAGCGGTAGCTACGGGGATCAACCCGGTCAGCTTCGGCGGTTGATGACCGGGAAGGCGACGCCACCGACGCCGATCTGGGCAAAGAGCAGCATCGTGAGCACGATCAACGGCTCGGCACCGAGTGCGACGGCAATGGCCGATGCCGCGGTGAGCGGGAACGCGGCCAGGCCCAGCACGGCCAGGGCGCGGGTCAGCACGGCGTCGTCGCGTTCGTCACCCGTCTGCGTCCAGGCCCGCTCGAACGTCGTCGCGCGATCCGGTCGCTTGCTCAGCCGCCACGCCATCAGCAGGATGGCGAGCAACCCGATCGCCGCTCCCTGAAGGAACCCGGCGCCCATGTTGCCGGGGGCGTGCTCCCGCAGCCCCAGACCAATGGCGATCACCAGCGCCGTGAATGCCAGCAGAACAGCGACGAAGATCATCATGCGTGTCGTGTTGCGACCCTCAGTCGACATGGAAGATCTCCTCAACGTTGCGGTGGAAATGGCGAGCGATGGCGATGGCCAACGGCAGGGAAGGGTCGTAGCGACCGGTCTCGATCGAATTGATCGTCTGTCGGGAGACGTCGAGGACCTGTCCAAGCTCCCGCTGGGACAGGCCCGCAGCCTGCCGAAGCTCGCGAAGGTCGTTCCTCAACCAACACCCCCGGCGTCAAGTGACCTTGTCACGTAAAGGATGCTTGACGCCGGGAGGTGATGTCAAGCGTGCTTGTCAACGCCGGCGGGTCGGAATGCTCCGCCGACTACGCCGACTGCGGTGGGAGACCGTCTGGGTGCAACTACGGGGAAGGTGTCCCCTCGCCGCGGCGGGAGGCGACATCTTCCCCGTAGTTGAGGGTCACGGTTGCGCTGTCGCGGTTGCCGGAGGTTCTCGACGCGCTCGAGGTGCTCGCCCACCCCGCGCTGGTCAACGTTGCCACCGCGGGCATCCCCGACTTCCTGTCCCCCTGCAAGGCAGCTACCAACCCATCCTCGACGAGGAACTCGCGGCCTCGGCGGCGACCACCGGCGAGGACGTCCAGGGGCAGTTCTCTGCTCGTCGCGCTGCACGGCGTATTCGCGCAGGTGCCACTGCGAGAGACGGCGGATCAGGCAGGATTCAGCACAGGTAGGAGGCCGGCTGACTGAAGCCGGTCATAGGCCAGGTTGATGTGCGGGCCTGTGAAGAGGCGTGCCTTGCGGCCACTCCAACGGCGAACCCGTTCGGTCAACTCGGCGAGGTCGCTGGTTGGCGGAGTCAGCGTAGCCGCGTAATGGACGGTGGCCAGCAGCTCAAGGCTGTAAGGGGCCTCGAAGCCGTCGACCAGCCGGGAAAGTTGCTCCAAGGCGTCGGGCGGTGCCGAGCCCTGGGCCGCCCACCACCTTGCGACCGCTTCGGTGGCGTCGGCGGTGAGCCGGATCGGCTGGAGCTCCTCGACCCGTGCCGACCGGTCACCGAAGCCGGTCAGGTAGTGCCCTTCCATCCGGTCGAGGACGTGGTTGAGGTTTTCGGCGTACGGGCCGTATCGACCGCGAGCGAACTCCAAACGGAGCGGCTGCCCCAGGACCTGGAGGAAATAGGCGATCTTCTGGATTTCCAGGAGGGTGACACCGTCGCGGGGTTCGATGGCCCGTGCTCGTTGCAGGTAGCTGTCAATGGCCCGCAGCAGCGTGGCTCGCCCGGGGGTCAGCGAGGGCTTCTCGGTGGCTACCGGCATGTCGGCCGGATCCGGCGCTCCCTCCGGCGGGAAGAGCAGCACCCGCACATTGGGAAGCTCGGCGAAAGCCTGCTCGATAGCTGCCCGAACCTCGTCCCAGTCTAATCCACCGTTACCGCAGCCCAGAGCGGGAACCGCTAGCGATGTGATCTGCCGTTCGCGCACGATGCGGACGAGATCGGCAAGGCCGGCTCGGATGTCGGACAACTTCGAATTGGCCCGCCAGTGGCCCTTGGTGGGAAAATTGATCACGTATCTGCGGGGACCGAGGCGGGCTGAGTCGAACACGAACATCCGGCCCAGCCGGACCTTGTTCTTCGCGCATGCCGCTCGGTAGGCCGCGTAGTTGGCCGGGTAGGCGCGCTTGAACTGGAGAGCGATGCCCTTGCCCATCACTCCGACCGTGTTGACGGTGTTGACCAACGCGTCGGCCTCGGCGGTCAGTAGGTTGCCATGACTCAGGATGATCATCAACGCACCTCCCTCCGCTTGTACCCGTAGTACCAGTCCGGTATGACACGGACGTTAGGCTCGATCATGCCAGCGTCCCGAAGGACCTGCCTCACCTGTTCCTGTCGATCTGCCGTCCGTACGACGTAACCGACGAGCAGGCGGAGTGGAAACTCACGATGCACCAGGAACTCGGCCGCTCGTCGGCGCATCCGGTCCATGTCTTCGGGGATGTTTCGCCAGATCTCCGCCTTCAACAGAGACCAGTCGACGAGAGCCGCCAGCTCATCTACCTCGGTCGAGAAGGTGGTGAGCCCGACGGCGCAGTTGCCGTCACTCGCCACCCACCGGAGGCCGGCAGCATGAACCCGCTCGACCGTGCTCACCAGGTAGACGAGCGGGTCGTCCCCTCCCGGGTAGCAGCCCGGCTTCCCGTCCCGATGGTCGCACGCAATCCGGTACATCATGGGGGAACGTGGGGCGAAGTAGAACGGCACGTAGTCGGCGACGAAGCCGCCCGGTGGGCAGGGGACCGGTCGATGCCGTCGGCGAGCCTTGATCTCCACGGCGCCTACGTCGGTCGCCAACTGCGGGCCCACGCTGCTGTCCGAGAAGAGCCGGCCGGCCTTCAGGATGCGCGGCAGGTTGTCGACGTGCGTGAAATGCGTGATCAGGGTCGGCTTCGGTCGGCCGACAATTCCCACGTCTGTCCTAAGGGGGTAGATGAGTGCGGAGTCGAAACCCTAGCCAGCGAGCCGGGACTTCGCATCCACTCAAGCGCCTGCCAGGCGTGCATTCAGGGCGAAATGAACCCCATGTCCGGCCGCCGAGGCACAGATTGTCGTATGCCGGACAGTTCTACTATCTCCGATCAACGGTGGCTGCCTCATCTGTTGCGTCGTGTCGGCCAAAAGATCGAAGACCTGATCGAGCAGAGGGTGGTCATCACCCGTCCGGGTCTCCCTTCCAAGTGCTCGGCGAAGTAATGTTCCGCTCGTCAACGAAATACGAATTGGGGCTTTACTGGAAAAGACTGGAACTTGTAGCATGTTCGGCATGGCGGAGCCCATTGACAACGTCGAACGTCGGATCGGCGCCCTGCGGGCTGCCGTCCGGCGGGCGGTGATGGCTGGCGATGACGCTCAGGCAACGGCCTTGCGTGCCGAGCTGCGGGCCGCCGAGCGCGACTGGGAGCAGGCCCTCGGTGTTCTGACCAAGCAAGCCGACGGGCAACTTGCCTCGGTCGAGTCGCCGCTGGTGTCACTGCGGGACCAGGTGCACCATGCCCTCACCCTGCTCTCCGCCCCAGCGGCACCGAAGCTGATCGCCGAGGTCCACAACGCCTTCCTTGGAGTCGCTGGCACCGTATTCGCCACCGGCAAGCTGACGCACCTGCGACGGGACGAGGAGCGGTCGTTCCGCACCGCACGGCACTCCCGGCCGTACTATCTCTGCTCGGCGTTGACCGCCGAGCACCTGACGCCCGTCCGGGGTCTGCTCGCTGTGTCGACATGGCCGCTGGAGCGGCGCATCGTCGGGCCGTTGAGCCCGCGGGTCGACTTCCTGACCGCCGCCATCCAGGTCGCGGAGCAGGCTGCCCGTCTCGCCGAGCAGACTCTCCCGGTGACACGCCTGCTCTGGCGCTTCGCCGCCAACATCCCCGGCGCCGCGGGCGGCCGCGAAACCAGTGACCCGCCCATCGTCATCAAGGCCGCAAGCGCCGAGTTGGAGATGCACGCCGACGCTGACCGCACGCAGCGAGCCGAGGCGGCCGAGCGGGCGCGAGTCCAGCTCGACGAGGCAGAACAGCTCTTCGGTAACCGGCTGCGGGTCCTCAAGGGGTCGGCATGAGCAGGGCGAAGTGCCGGTTTCCGTATCGGGAGCAGTCGTCGTGAGCCAGCAGACGCTGGAGGAGCAGATCGTCACTCGACTACGCGCACAGCCTGGCGGAATGACCGACGCAGAGCTGGCCATCGCGATCGGCAAGCTGCACCAGCAAATCAACCAGCGGTGCCGGCAGATGGAGTCGGTTGGCATCCTGACGCGGGACCGCAGCAGCGGCGTCATCGTCAACCGGCTCCGCAACCAGGATGCAGCTGGCCCCGTGGCGCAGCCGCGCGCAGTGCCGGACTCGGAACGCAGCTGGGACTGGGAGGGCAATGTGCAGGCGGTGCTGTGCCGGTGGCTTGAGGAGCAGGGCTGGCAGCTGCTCCAGGTGGCGGACACCGCAACCAAGCAACAGGGCACGGACGTCGTCGCGGAGCGGGCCGGGCAGCGCCTCCAGGTCGAGGTCAAGGGCTACCCGTCGAAGACGTACGCCGACCCGCGTCGGGCCGGCGAGGTTAAGCCGACGCCGCCGACGCTCCAGGCGAAACACTGGTACGCCGACGCTCTGCTGAAGGTGCTGCGGCTACGCGAGAAGCACAGTGGCGATCAGGTCGCGATGGCCTTTCCAGACGCGCCTCGCTATCGGTCGCTGCTAGTGGAGACGGCCGGCACTCTCCGGAACGTGCAGATCGATGTCTTCCTGGTGACGGAGGACGGCCAGATTGGGCTCTGGGAGGCGACCAATGGTTGATCTCCTGGTCCCGCCAGCGGCACGGCTGGTCGGCAGCGTCGACGGCTCAGGCGCGGCGTGGTCGGCGGCGGAGGAGGCCGAGCGAGTGGTCGCAGCGGTGCTGGCCGACCTGCACTCCGGCGAGCACCGCGGCGTCGTGGTCGACTCGCCGCCCGTCGTCGGCAAGTCCCTGGTCATCCGGGCGGCCATCGAGCTGGCTCGCGCAGGCGAGCCGTTGGTCGTCATCGCGCAGGTCGGCCGAGCCGGTCCACCTCAACGTCCCGGTCAAGTTCCCCGACTGCTGGGAAGCCGACCAGGCTGTGACAACGCTCTTGGCAGGTGCAGCAGTGGGTGACGTGAATCGGACGACATTGTCCGTACCGTCGGGCACCGCGTCAGTGCCCGTTCGACCGACGTGCCGCACCAACGAGTAAAGGTCTCATATGGTTTTCCGCACCACGCCCCCCGCCGAGTCACCGGCGTTGATCCTGGACCGTGCCACCTCACTGGTCGACTATCTGATGGCCGTGCGCGCCCAGATGGAGAAGCCGGCCCGGACGGTGTCGCAGGCGGACGCGTTCTGGCAGCACGAACTGCCGGTCCACGCGGACTGCCAGGTGGGCGTCTCATCCGACGGCAGCACCTGGTTGCGAGTAGGTCTGCCGCCCGCGCCGAAGCAGCTTCGGGCACCCGCCGAGTTCGGTCCGTACCTGACCGGGCCGCTGTCGTACGAGACCGAACCGCGGCTGGCTGGCGACGGGGAGACGGTCGAGCGCCTGCGGACCCGCTTCGAGCAGTGGCGAGAGCGGGACTGGCGTCCGTGGGCCGAGCAGGCCCGGCCCACGGAGGCAGTACGCCAGCTGCACCGCAGCCTGTTCGACCTCAAGCACCGCGTCGACATGAACGCCGCCACCCATGAGCTGGTGTGGGGGCACGGTGTCCTGCGCACGGACATCGGCGCGAACAGAGTGCAGTACCCACTGGTCGTGACCCCGGTCGCGGTCGAGTTCGACGTCGATCGGTCGATGATCACGGTGGTGCCGCAGGGGGCTGGTCGTCTCCAGACCGACCCGCTGACCGGCCTCGACGAGAGGTACCTCAGCCAGCTGCTCGCGCTCGCCGGCACCGGCGGGCAGCTCGACCTCGACGTCTGGGACGACTTCAGCCGCCTGGAGTTTCTCGAGCGGGCTCTGCGGCGCCTCGGGCTCGATCCGGCCGTCCGGGCCGCGGATGCGCCCGCACTGACCGGCCCTCACGTCCACGACACCGGCGTGCTCTTCGTCCGGCCCCGGCAGCGGATGCTGCGCCGGTTCCTTGAGGAGCTGCGGGCCCGCCTGCTGAACGGCGACACTGCGAGCATTGGTGCGCTGGCCGCCATCCTCGCCCATGAGCCGAGCCGCCTTGAGATGCCGCATGACGAGCCCGTCCAGTGGGTGCCGCTGGGGGAGCGGCTGCTCATGCCGCTGCCCACCAACGAGGCGCAGGAGTCCATCGCTCGGCGGCTTGCTCAGCACCGCAATGTGGCCGTCCAGGGTCCGCCCGGCACCGGCAAGACCCACACCATCCGCAACCTGATCTGCCATCTCATGGCGCACGGCAAGCGGGTACTCGTGGTCGCGCAGAAGGAGGACCCGCTGCGGGTCCTGCGGGACGGCCTGCCCGAGGAGATTCGATCCCTCTGTCTTGCGGTACTCGGCCGGTCCACCGACCAGCTTGTCCAGCTTCAGCTCGCCGCCCGGGAACTCTCCGACCGCGGCGCCACCCTCGACAAGCGGAGCGAGCAGCAGCGCGTGGATCGGCTGCACCGCCAGCTCGAGGAGGCCGAACGGGACCTCGGCCAAGCGATCAGCGCCATGCGCACACTGGCGGAGAGCGAGTCCGCCAGGTACGAGATCGACGGCATTCAGCTGTCGCCGAGCGATGTCGGGGCCTGGCTGCGCGACCGCGCCGATCGGTACGGCGACATCCCCGACGAGATCCCCCCGCATCTCGACGCCCCGCTCACCGTCGAGGAGTTCACCGACCTGCTCGACATCGCGCGCCGTACCGTCCGCCAGGACCGCATGCAGGCGGTGCGGCATCTGCCCACGGCGGCCGCGCTGCCCACCGCCTCGGTCGTCCTCGCCGCGCGGCGAGAACTCGCCGCTGCCCGCGCCGAGCTGGACAATCTCGTCGCCGAAGGCGTGGTGCTCCAGCAAGTACGGGCGTTCGGCCGGCCCGCGCTCGACGAGCTCGCCGGGCACCTGCGTGAGGCGCTCGCCGTGCTCACCGCCCGCGAGGGCGCTTGGACGGACGGGCTCGCCAGGCTTCTGCAGGCCGACGCGAACTGGCGGGCCATGTGGGAGGACCACGTCGCGGCGTGCCAGCGGGGGCTCGCCGAACTCGCCGCGGCGACCCGGCTCGTCGCCGGGCACCGGGTCACCGTTCCTGAACCGCACCTCGCCGAGCCTCGCCGACTACTGGCGCAGCTCGGCGAACTGCGCCAGCGCTTCGCCGCTGGTAAAGGCGTCAACCGGCTCTTCCAGGGCACTCTCGCCAAGCTCGCCACGGACTGCCGCATCGACGGTGAGAATCTGCGCACCACCGACG
This sequence comes from Verrucosispora sp. WMMC514, assembly GCF_027497295.1. NCBI lineage: Bacteria > Bacillati > Actinomycetota > Actinomycetes > Micromonosporales > Micromonosporaceae > Micromonospora > Verrucosispora sp. WMMC514. The sequence continues at coordinate 3,738,385 of NZ_CP114906.1, forward strand.
ACGTCGACATCGTTGCCGCGCACGTCAACCGGCTGCGGCTGCGGCAGGAGCTGGCGACCCGGTGGACCGAGTGGCGGAGCCTGCTCAACCTGCCTCAGGAGGCCGGCGACCAGCCCGAGCTCTGGGCCGGCCGGTTGCTCAGTGACGCGGCGACGGCCCTGGACTGGGACCGTCGGCGCTGGCCCGCCCTGCACGCCACCGTCCGCCGACTGGTGCCCCACGTCGAGCACGCAGTCGACGTTCGCCGGTTGACTGCCCTCAACGGTCTTGTCGCTCGCTGCGCGGCCGTGTTCGCTCACGACCGGCTCCTCGCCGAGGAGCGCGAGCTGGGTGTCGCACTCGAGACCGGCATGTCCATGGGCGACGCGAGCGAGTTGTGGCGGCTGCTCGACCAGAGCCGACAGCAGCCCGACCTGCCCGGCTGGGACGGCTTCCTCGAAGAGGTACGCCGTCTGGCCGGTCTGCGCCCCGACGCTCAACGGTTCACCGAACTCGCCGAACGGCTCCGGTCGGCCGCCCCCGCATGGACCGCCCAGATCGATGAGGGCACCGCGAACGCCCTCGCCGGCACCGGCGGCGACTGCCTGCACCGATGGCAGTGGCGCCGCGCCCAAAGCTGGTTCGACAAGGTGGTGGGCAGCGTCGACCCGGTCGCGCTCGGGCGACGGGTCGAGCAGACCCGGGACCGCATTCGGCGTCTCACCCAGGAACTCGTCGTCGCCTCCTCCTGGCTGGAGGTCTCCAAGGCGCTCGACGACCGTCGGCGGGCCGCGCTGGCCGACTGGACGACTGCTCTGCGCAAGATCGGAAAGGGTACGGGGAAGAACGCCGCGCTGTGGCAGGCACATGCCCAGCGGGCCATGAGTGCCGCCGTCGACGCCGTACCGGTCTGGGTCATGTCGGTCGACCGGGCGATCGAGCAGTTCGCCGGTGGCGCCCACTTCGATGTCGTGATCGTCGACGAGGCGTCCCAAGCCGACATGTTCTCGCTGCCCGTCCTGAGCCTTGCCGAACGAGCCGTCGTCGTCGGTGACGACCAGCAGATCGGTCCGCAGCTGTCGTTCGTCGGCTCGGTCACCAGCCTGATCAACTCGCACTTGGTGGATGTGCCCTCCGCCGAGCACTTCGATCCGGAGAGCAGCCTCTACGACCACGCCGTCCGGCGCTCGCCGGAACGCATTCTGCTCACCGAGCACTTCCGCTCCGTGCCGGCGATCATCGGCTTCTCCAGCGAGACGTACTACGGCGGGGAGATCGAGCCGCTGCGCACCGACCGGCCTGCCGGCATAGGCGACCCCGTCATCGCTGTGCACGTGCCGGAGGGCATCCGCCAAGGCCTCGTCGGCTACGGCGACGTCAATCTCCCCGAGGCCGAAGCTCTCGTCGCACGGGTCGCGGCGATCGTCGCCGACCCCGCGTACGAGGGACGCAGCATCGGCGTGGTCAGCCTCCTCAGCACCAGCGGCCAGGCTCTCTATCTGCTGACCCGGCTCCGCGAGGAGATCGGCGAGGAGGAGATGGAACGGCGCCGACTGCGGGTCGGTGACCCCTACACGTTCCAGGGCGACGAGCGGGACATCGTCCTGGTGTCGATGGTGGTCGAGCCGCACCAAGGCCCGGTCGCTGCCTTCACCAAGCGTGACCACCACCGGCGAGTCAACGTCGCCGCCTCCCGCGCGCGGGACCAGCTGTGGGTGTTCCACTCGGTGCAGCCGGCTGATCTGCGGGAGGACGACGCGCGCGGGCTGCTGCTCACCTACTGCCAGAACGTCACCGCCGCCGACGAGGTGTACGACGACCTGGAGAAGCGCTGCGACAGCGACTTCGAACGTGAGGTGCTCCGCCGCATCCTGCGCCGGGGATACCGGCCCTTGCCGCAGTTCCGCATCGGCGGGTACCGGATCGACTTCGTGCTGCCGGCGCCGGACGGGCGGCGGCTGGCCATCGAGTGTGACGGCGACGCGTACCACGGGCCGGAGCAGTGGGAGAGCGACATACGCCGGCAGGCCGTGCTGGAGCGGGTCGGCAACTGCGTCTTCGTCCGGATCCGGGGAAGTGTCTTCAGCCGGGACCCGGAGGCGGCACTGGAGCCGCTGTGGCAGCGCATCGACGAGCTGGGCATCGTCGTTCCACCTGATCCGCCGTCGCCGCCGACTCCATCGCACCGGCCTGCGCCGGGGGGTGGCACGGTCGTCCGCGCGCGGTCGGCACTGCCCGGTCCGCACATCGGCCAGGCAGCACCCTCGTGGTCGTCCGCACCGGTGCCGCCCGAAGCGACCTTGAGGGCAGCTCAGGGCAGCACTGCCGTAGCCGTCGCAGGCAGGATCTCGCCGGTGCGGGACGTTCCGCTCGTGGCAGAGCCGGCCGAATCCTCTGCACGCCCGGCAGCGGCGGGGATCCGCCGCGACCAGCTACCGTCCACGCCGTCGTCTACGTTGGTCCATGCGCCGTCCGAGACGGAGATGGTGGGCGGAGGACCTACCCCGCAAGCAGTGGCTGCACCTGACTCGTCATCCGACTCGGAGGCGCTCCCGACCGCCGAAGCATCCGCCAATCCTCCGGTCGAGGCCGCCGTCATCGAACTGCCCCGCTCTCGCGTGGTGGAGGCGGAGACGCCGGCCAACGACGTGATGGCAGGGCCTCCACCGTTGAGCGGGGGACCGATGGTGGTCGCGCCCTCGCCGCAGCGGGCCACCGCAACGAAGACCGCGCCACTCGTCACGGACGCACCGGTGGACGAGCTGCGCACGATGCTCGACCGCCGTGGTACACGAGCGGCGCAGTCGGTCGTAGCCGACTTCGTCGCCCGGCTCGGGTTGACCCACCGGCAGGTCGATGCGCTGGTGGTCGCGCTGGGCCAGAAGCCGTCACCCGCAGCACGTCAGGAGGATCCGCCGGCCACGTCGGACCCGTCCGTCGAGAGCCCACCGACGGAGGGTGCCGAGGACATCACCGAGCCGGCGGAACTCTCGGATGCACAGGCCGACGCATCGGACGTCGAGGCGGCACAGGTCGAGAGCGATGCCCCCGCGGACGACGACCTTGCATGGATGTTCGGAGGTGACTCGCAGACGCCCGCAGCGAGAGCAGTCGACGATGTCGTGGGTCAGACGCTCGACGATCTCCTAGGTGACTGGGCACGTAGCGGCCATCTGAGCCGTGCTGACGTCGCACTGCTCGCCACGAAGCGGAAACTGTCGTCGGCGCAACACGGCGAATTGCTCAGCCTTCTGCAGGACGCAGGCGTCGAGCTTCCACGGTCGATCGACGTTCGACCGAAGCAGGCTGCGCCCAAGGGGTACGAACATGACGGTGACTCCGTCGGCCAGTACCTGCGGGCGATCGGCCGATACCCCCTGATCGGTGCTTCCCGCGAGGTCGAGTTGTGGTCGTTGATCTCCCGAGGGAGCGCTGCCCAGGAGGAGTTGGAAGCGGGAGGCGACGAGCTGGCCCCAACCCTCCGATCGAGTCTCGAACGCCGCGTGGCGGATGGAAGGCGCGCACATGCAGAAATGGTCTGCGCAAACCTGCGGTTGGTGGTCTCGATAGCCAGGGGTCGGCAATACGAAGGCAGCGGGGTCGAGTTCGCCGACCGAATCCAGGACGGCAACATCGGCCTGATGCGGGCCGCCGACAAGTTCGACGGCTCGAAGGGATTCAAGTTCTCGACCTATGCGACGTGGTGGATCAGGCAGGCCATCGAGCGCGGGATCGGAGACCGAGGTAGGACTATCCGGATCCCGGTGCACATGCACGAGAAGGTGCAGAGGGTGCGCCGGGCGGTTTCGCGGCTGACGTCGAGGCTCGACCGTGAGCCCACCTTGGCGGAGATCTCCGAGGAGACGGGTGTTGAGCCCGGATCTGTGCAGGCGATCCTCGATCTCGATCGCCCGCTGGTCAGCATCGACATGCTGCTCGGAGAGGAGGGCGACCTACGCCTGTCGGACATCCTGCTCGACGACGACAACCGCGATGGGCGTACCGATCCCGCCGAGGTCGTCATCCACGCGATGTTCCGTACCGATGTCGCCCGCACCTTGGCCGCGCTTCTGCCGTACCGGGCAGTCCGCATCCTCGAACGCAGGTTTGGTCTCGGAACTGGCGACGAGGAGACGCTGGACGCCATCGGTGCCCACTTCAACGTCACCCGTGAACGCATCAGGCAGATCCAAGGCAAGTCGTTGGCGACGCTGCGGGAGAGCGAGGAGGTCGTCGCGTTGCGGTCGTACCTGGTCGACGATTCGAAGGCCGGCGAGTTCGGCGTGCCCGTGAGGAGGAAGGCGTCATGAGCGGCGTGGGGGACCAGTCACTGGAGCAGGCCTGCGAGGCGTTCGTCAACTGGCTCGACCGACGGGTGGTAGCGGCGGGCCGCGGCGACGGCTTGAGCCGTCTCGAGGTGGCACCTTCCGGCACGTTCTGGTTGGGCCGTCTCGCCTGCGAGGACGAGGTGCGCAAGGACGCCTCCGACGATCGGTCGGAGCGTCTGGACCCATGTGCGATCGCCATCCGACTTCGCCCTGCGGAGGCGCCACCGTGGTCGATGACGGTGACCGTCCGGGCACGGGCGTGGGTGAAGGATCCGAAGGACGGGCCGGACCCGGACCGGCGCTGGTGGCGGACGGACCTCGTCGAGGAGGTCGTGCCGGTCCTCGCCTACGGCGAAAGCGGAACATTTGGCGGCAAGCAGCTTCGGGATGCATTCGCCGCGGTGGGCGCGCCGGGTCTCTCCGCCGAGGTGCGGGTGGACGTGGAGGACTGGCATCGGCAGACCGAAGTCGTGGTGCAGCTGGTCAACACGAGCCCGGAGAAGGCACCCGGCCTGACCGACTCCCACCTGTACGAGACGCAGCTCGAAGTCTCTGGCCTTCCCACCGTGCCGTTCGAGCTTGAGGCGCTACCGGACAGCTTCCGATACGACCGGAAGGTGCCGGCCTACGGAGTGAACGTCGGCGTCGACGTAGTGGCATCAGGCGTGTTCCGCACGTCGGACAACGTGAGCGTGCAGACCTACCGTCCCGATTACTGGAGCGGATCCACCCCGCAGCCGGACCTGTCGTTCATGAGGCTCGCATCCGACCCGCTTCCTCAGCTCCAAGCCTTGGTCGACGCCCTCGACTCGTATGACCACGCCCACTGGTCTTCGACAGCTCTCGACGCTCGGCAGGCCGCCGAGGGTTGGACGCCGACGATGCGAGCCAAGGCCGACGAGTCGGCCGAGCAGGTGTTCGAGGAACTAAGGAGGCTCCAGTCCGGTCTAGCGCTGCTACAGGACCGTCCTGAGATCCTCCGTGCCTTCCAGCTCATGAACAAGGCCATCGCCCGTAGCGCCAAGGGGCGCGGGTACGACTCCTGGCGGCCCTTCCAGGTCGGCTTCCTGCTCTCGGCCATCCGTTTCCTCGCCGAGCCGGAGGACGAGGCGAGGTACGTCGACACGGTCTGGTTCGCGACCGGTGGTGGCAAAACGGAAACCTACCTGGGATTGCTCCTGACGGCGGCGTTCTTCGACCGCCTCACCGGCAAAGTCCTGGGGGTGACGGCGTGGTCGCGCTTCCCGCTGCGGCTGCTGAGCCTCCAGCAGACCCAGCGTTTCGCCGATGCCCTGGCCGGCGCGGAGATGGTGCGCCGAGACGAGGGCGTGAAGGGTGCACCATTCAGCCTCGGCTTCCTCGTCGGGCGGGCGGGGACGCCCAACAGGATCGTGCCGAAGACCGAGACCGACGAGATTACCCCCGACAGCCCAGGCATGCCGGACAAGTACCGGGTCCTGTTGCACTGCCCCTTCTGTCGAAACGAGAACCTCCAGATGCGCTTCGACCGCCAACGGTGGAAGCTCGACCATCGCTGCACGAACCAAAGCTGCCCCTGGAAGGGACAGGCCCTGCCGATGTACGTCGTCGACCAGGAAGTGTTCAGGTTCCTGCCGACGGTGGTGGTCGGCACCCTCGACAAGGCCGCATCGATCGGTCTGCAGCAGGCGATGCGCGGCCTGGTAGGGCCGGCACAGAAGCTGTGCCCAGTGGAATGGCACGGCTTTACGTACGCGGAGCGGTCCAAGAATCCCAACGGCTGTCTGGTGCCGGACTGCCAGGGCGGCAAGGCCCTCAGGCCGCTGCCCATGGACGCCAAGCGGTTCGGCCCGTCACTGCGGTTGCAGGACGAGTTGCACCTGCTCCGGGACAGTCTCGGCGCGGTCGATTCTCACTACGAGAGCCTGCTCGACCATCTCCAGTTCGAGCTGTGTGGCACTCGGGCGAAGATCGTGGCGAGCAGCGCGACGTTGACCGGGTACGAGCACCAGACCAAGGTCCTCTACCAGCGGGAGGGGCGGGTCTTTCCGCAGCCGGGTCCGCGAGCGGGTGAATCGTTCTGGACGACCCCGACGGAGAAGCCGTTGCGGCGGTTCGTCGCCGTCGCGCCCCGTGGCGTCACGTTGGAGCACGTCAGCGACCGGACGCTCGACGCCTTGCAGCGCTGCGTCCGCCTACTCAAGGACGACCCTGCGACCGTTTGTGCCGAAGCCGGCATCGACCGGAAGTACGTGGACACGCTGGTCAGCCTCTACGGCACCGACGTGGTCTACGGCTCGACGCTCTACGACGTGGAAGCTGCCGGGCGAAGTCTTGGTAGCAACAACACGGTCGAGGGCATCAACGTCGAGCAGCTCACCGGGCAGACCGAGTTCGACGACGTCCGGGCCATCCTGGACCGGTTGGAGAAGCCGGAGGAGGACTTCGCCGAGCGGATCCACGTGGTGGCCGCCAGCTCGATGCTCTCGCACGGTGTCGACGTGGACCGGCTGAACACCATGGTGATGCTGGGCCTGCCGCTGACGACCGCCGAGTTCATCCAGACCACGGCACGGGTCGGTCGTAGGCACCCTGGCCTGGTCTACGTCCTGCACAAGATCGGCCGCGAACGTGATGCGCAGACGTTCCGGCAGTTCACGCAGTACGTGCGGCAGGGCGATCGATTCGTCGACGCCATTCCGATCACGCGTCGCAGTCGCCGGGTCCTGGACCTCACCGTGGCCGGCGTCGTGGGCGCACGCACGTTGATGATCCGAGAACCGGCCAGCAAACAGCGTCTCAGTACGCCTGCGAAGCTGCGCCAGTACGCACGCGATTCCGGGATGACGCCCGCGGCCGAAGCAGCCGCGGTGGCTTCGGTCCTCGGCCTCGATGGGGCTGAGGACTCCCTGCATCGCGAACAGATCGGCGAATGGCTACAGGCGTGGTTCGCCGATCTCGAAGACCCTGCCACCACGGCCACGTTCGTCAGCGAACTCGGTCCTCGATCTCCCATGACGAGCCTCCGCGACGTCGAGGCCAGCGCTCCCATCCACGACTGACAGGCGGACGAGATGACGGTCCTTGGATCCCGCAGTGGCAGCCAGATCCTGCGTACGTTCCTGCCCAACCAGACGGTCGACCTGCGTGGCGACGTCTACCGGGTCGCGGAGTGGTCGGCGCCAAGCCCCATCGATGTCGATACCGACCTGGTCCGACGTCACCTGCATCGCGAGGTGGGCGCATGGGCCTTCCACGGCACGGACGGTGGCGTCGGTGACGACCTGATGCGGAACGCTCCCGTCGAAGTGGTCGAGCTCGACGAGCGACGCGGCGTCACCGTCGAACGGTATCCGCAGGTGTGGCTCTGCCGGACGTGCAAGCGCATCGGGAGGTCCATCGACCGGCCTTGCAAGTGCGGCCAGCGCAGCAAGTGGGGCCAACTGCACTTCGTCGGCGTCCACGAATGCGGCGCGATCGCTGAGCCGTACATCAAGCGGTGCCCGACGCACGACGACGTCAAGGTCGTGATTCCAAAGAGCGCCAAGGCGGCGGACATCTCCTTCGTCTGCCCCGCCTGTGACACCCGCCTGATGCAGGGGCTCGGCTTCAACAAGCCCTGCGGGTGCGGTCAGGGCTACTTCCGCTGGAACGTGCACAAGGCCCGCATGGTCTACACGCCGCGCGGGATGGTGCTGATCAATCCGCCACGCCCCGAGCACCGGGAGGGACTCAAGCTCGCCGGTGGCGCTCGCAAGGCGTTGGTCTGGGTGGTCGATGGGCTGGCGGTGGCCCGGCCTGCCGACGTGGTCTCCCCGCCGACCCTCGAAGAACTGATCGAGCAACTCATGCGTACCGGTCTTCCTCGGGAGATCGCGGAGGCTGCCGCGAAGAGCGCCGCCGACCAGGGGGGACTGGCGAAGGCTGGTGACCACCCGATCGACGGGCTCTCGGGCGAGCGGCGCGAGGAAGCAGAGCGGGAAGCGGTCGACATCGCCATGGCGCTCGCGGAGAGCCGCACGCCGACGACGGCACTGCGCAGTGCGACGCCCGGGGACGCCCTGGACGTGCGTTACCGAGACCGCTACCCGGCGGCGCTCGACCGGGCCGGGATCGACGGTCTGGACCTCGTCGACCGGTTCCCGGTGCTGAACGCGATGTACGGCTACACGCGGGGCGAGGACGACCCGTCGAAGTGTCGGCTGGTGCCCTTCCGCCGGAAGAAGGGCGGCTATCGGCTCTACGGCAACCTCGCCGAGACGGAGGCATTCCTGGTCCGCCTGGACCCGGTACGGGTCGCCACCTGGCTGGTCGGGAGAGGGCACCGGTTGCCGGGATGGGCCTCCGGAAACGGGGCGGTAGCGGCGCGAGTCGCGATTCTGCAGGAGGTACAGGTGCCGTCCAAGCGTGACGACCCGTCGGTCGAGTCCGCCGGCACCGACCTGCTCAAGCTGGTGCACACCTACGCCCACCGGTTCGTTCGGCAGGCCGCCGTCTTCTCGGGGATCGAGCGGGACGCGTTGAGCGAGTACCTGGTACCCGGTCACCTGGGCTTCTTCGTCTACGCCGCCGCTCGCGGTGACTTCGTGCTTGGCGGCATGCAGGCGGTGTTCGAGTCGAACCTGGACGAGTTGCTCGACGCGTTCGTCGACGCAGAGCACCGTTGTCCACTGGATCCTGGGTGTGCCCGTGGCAGTGGCGCGTGCAGCGCTTGCGTCCATCTGGGGGAGCCGTCGTGCCGGTTCTTCAACCGCTTCCTGGATCGAAAGGTGCTCTTCGGTACCAACGGATACCTGCGTACGCCGGTCAGGGCGTAGCAGGAGGTACCCGGCGCCGCCATTCGGCCTCCACCCGGTCGGCGGCGGCGTCGGTGGCCTCGTGCTCCCAGACGTGCAGCACTATCCAGCCCAGCTCGGCCAGGGCGGCGTCCTTCGCGTGGTCGCGGGCGACGTTGCGGTCGAGCTTCTGCTGCCACCATTCCCGGTTGTTGCGAGGCAGGGTGCCGTGGTCGGGGCAGCGGTGCCAGAAGCAGCCGTCGACGAAGACCGCCACCTTCGCCCGGGTGAAGGCCAGGTCGGGGCGTCCTGGCAGGCCGGCATGGTTTACCCGGAACCGCAGGCCGCGCTGATGAAGCTCACGGCGTAGCGACAGCTCGGGCTTCGTCGAGGCACGAGGCATGCGCCGGAACCGGGCGGAGGTTGCGGCGTCGAGGGCTCTTGGCAAGGTGGACTTTCGGTCCATCTCTCAAACCTATCCGGCGACAGCACGAAAGATCATTCATAGCTAGCCTCAGAGGGAAATAATAGCTTGCCTCGCATTAGGTGCCCTTTTCGTACGAATGTAAAGCTCGCCCCGTCGGCGGCCGCGCAGGCCGACCCCAAGGGTGCTTACGCTCCAGGCTCGAAAGGATCGGAACTTTGGCGGCGACAGCTGACCAAAGGTGCAGCTGTCGCCCGGCGGCTGGAGGGCATGGAAAGGAGCACCTCGATGCCGACCATCGGCGACTATCTCGACCTGAGCGCTGGGCAGGCGGTGAACCAGTGGAGTTCGATCCTCCGCCGGACACCCAGGCCTGGCGCCAGGCAAGAAGACTTCACTCCTGTCGAGACCCTCCTGTGCCTCGCGGCCAGCCTCGTCTTCAACCATCGCCGGTACCGCGGATCGACCGCCCACCTCGCCGAAGAACCCATCCCTACGCTCGCCCGACTGTTCAGGCGCCCGCCCGGAAGCTTGATCGCCAAGATGGGGAACCTCGACGGCGGTCTGGCCCACGGGGCCAGGTACGAGGTCTATGTCGCATCGACCCTCCTCGCCGACCCGGGGCGGCTGGAAGCGACCTACCGGCTCATCCTGGAAGCGGGCCGCGAGGCTGGGATCGGGCCCGACGATCTTCCCGACTTCCTCGGCTTGGAGGGCGGTGACGAGTTGCACCTCCTTGGGCAGGAAGAGCTGACCTATTCGGACTTGGAGATGGCGGTCCAGGAGAAGGTCGCCGCCTGGTCGCGGAAGGCACCGGACCTTCCGGAGCGAGTGACCGAACGCCTGCTCATGGCTGCGGTGCGGGTCGGGCAGCATCGGTTCGCGCGCGATGTCCTCCACAACCACGGTCATCGGTGCGCCTTCTGTGGCCTGGGCGTGCGGACGAAGGGCCGCGCGGCACAACGGATGCTCGTCGCCAGTCACATCAAGCCCTGGCGGGTGAGCACCTCTGCCGAGCGGCTCGACCCGCAGAACGGGGTTGCTGCATGCCCCACGCACGACGTCGCCTTCGACACCGGGCTCCTGGCGATCGACCATGAGCTGCGGGTGCACGTCCGTCCGGACGTACAGGAGGCGATCCAAGCGGATCCGGCAGCGCGATCGTCCTTCGGAAGCCCACCGCTGGCACGTCGACTGCTGCTGCCAGAGGGAGCCACGGCACCTGCAGAGCGATATCTGGCCTGGCACTACGCGAACATCTATCAACGGTCGTGATCGGGTGCAAAACAGCCCAAACGGTCCCATCAACCTGGAGGAGTCGGGCTCACAGTCGTCCCGGCACGTCCTGCTGTCAGTTGCTGCCGATCTTCACGCCCAGCCATGGGCCAGATCGGTAGGGTCGGCTGACTTTTGTCCATGCGATGGAGCCCACGTCGCGCACCCGCCCGACTCCGCCTCCGCTCCGTGATCTACTACAGTCCGAGCATGCCCGCCCGATCTGTCAGGATCTCTGCCGTCGATCTCTTCTGCGGCGTCGGCGGGCTCTCGCACGGGTTGCAGGACGCCGGCATCCATGTCGCTGCCGGCGTGGACCTCGACCGTACGTGTGACTATCCGTATCGACGCAACGTTCGGGCGCCGTTCCACAGGCGAGACGTCCGTGACCTCACCGTCGAGGAACTCTCTGCCATGTGGCCCGCCGGTGCCGTCCGCGTCCTCGCTGGCTGCGCACCGTGCCAGCCGTTCTCGTCCTACCGGCGCGGCGTCGACACGTCGAACGAGGCCCAGTGGCCCCTCGTGGACGAGGTGCGCAGGCTTGTTCAAGGCACGACACCCGAGATCGTCACCATGGAGAACGTCCCTCGGATCGGCGGCACGCGCATCTTCAAGGACTTCGTCGAGCAGCTGCGTGACTACGGCTACCACGTGGACTTCTCATCCTGCTACTGCCCGGCCTACGGAGTGCCCCAGCACCGTCGACGTCTGGTCCTGGTCGCCTCGTTGCTCGGTGACATCGCCGTGCCCAAGGGCACCATCGCCCCCGACCAGTACGCCACGGTTCGTCAGGCGATCGGCGGACTGCCTCCTGTCGGAAACGGCGAGACCCACCCTGCCGACCCCCTCCACAAGAGCCGCACACTGACACCGATGAACCTCAAGCGCATCAAGCGGTCCAGTCCTGGCGGCAGCTGGGAGGAATGGCCGGAAGAATTGCGCGCTCCCTGTCACCGGAAGGCGTCAGGCGCAAGCTTCCGGAATGTCTACGCCCGCATGGCGTGGGACGAACCCTCGCCCACTATCACGACCTTGTCGTACAGCTTCGGCGCTGGACGGTTCGGGCACCCCGAACAGGATCGGGCGATGACGCTCAGGGAAGCCGCAATCTTGCAGAGCTTTCCCGAGGACTACGAGTTCGTCCCACCGGGTGAACCAGCGCAGTTCGCGCCGCTTGGACGCATCATCGGAAACGCGGTTCCGCCACTGCTCGCGAAGGCTGTCGGGATGGCGGTCGTGGAGCATGTCGCATCGGTGAAGGGTGCCGTGCGCAAGGTTGCACGTGCTAGGGCGCTGCCGGTAGAGGGCTGAGGAGTCCCCAACTGCCGTATCGTCATTGATCGGGACAGCGGCTGCCCCGTTTCCGCATGACGAGTCGCTGGGCTGTCTATCCGTCGCGAGCGCGAATCCAGCCGCGACGGCCCGACTGCCGGCGGCCCGGGGCATAGACTGCGCCCGACCGCCTCACCGTCGGGAAGCTGTGCCTGGGTGATGCCCAACCAACTCGCCACCACGGCCTGCGGTAACGCCGCTCGTACGTGGTACGGGTGGTGTCGGCACGCCCGGATCACTCGTCTGAGATGTCGTTCCACAGAGCCGCCCGTAGCGGCGGATGCGACCGAACCTCCGGCGGTGCGCTCAGCCTGTCGCGTTCGGCGGCCTGGCAGGGCGCGCAGCGTCCGCTGTCGTTGTCGCGGGCCAAGCGCGCCCCCGCAACGGGAGCAGTTCGCAGGTGTCACCGGCAACCTCGCCGTTCGCGGTCGGCTGTGTGCATTGCGCTCCGTCGAGCCTAATACGGCAGCCGCCGTTTGGGATCATGGCTGGAGTTCGAGGTTGAGTCGGCGTGTGTAGTGGGCTCGGCGGGCTCGGGCTTGATGCCGGCGTCTCCATCCTGACCAGTGCAAACGGTGGGCGAGGTCGGTGATCGGGCGGATGATGCAGGCGTTGATCAGTCGGCGGATCTCGTTGACGGTCAGCTTGATCAAGCCGTGGTCGGTGGAAGCGTCGGTCGCGGCGTCGGCGGCGCAGATCGCCAGGACGGCGAGTGCGGCCAGGGCGAGGGTGGTGAACCGGTGCCAGGAGTCCCAGCGGCGGACCTGGTGCTGGTCCAGGCCGACCTGGCCCTTGGCGGCCTGGAAGCTCTCCTCGACGGTCCAGCGGATGCCCGCGACCCGCACGAGCTGAGCGAGAGTGGCCGGCTTCGGGGTCCAGCAGCGGTAGAAGGCCAGCTCACCGGTGGTCGTGTTCTTTCGAATCAGGAGGCTGTGCCGTCCGCCGTCGTCCGGGTCGGCGTCGGTGCACACGTCGTCGAGCCAGGCCCAGTCGTAGAAGCGTGGGCCCTTGGATCCGGCCCCGGCCGAGCGGCGTTGCCATGCGGTGGCGGGCAGGTCGGCGGCCACCCGGTCGGCGCGGACGCGGGTCTTGCCGCCGTCGAGCGGCACCAGATGACTGCGGGACACCGCGAGGACATAGCCGAGTCCGCGTTCGCGCAGCAAGGCACGAAACACGCTGCTGTTGCCGTATGCCTCGTCCGCGGCGGCCCACCCCGCCGGGACACCGGCATCAAGGGCTGCGGTGATCATGTCGGCGGCCAGCTCGCACCGGGTCGCGAACCCGACCTCGTCGGGCACCCCCGCGGCGGCGCAGCGGTCACGGTCGTCGGTCCACGACACCGGCAGATACACCCGTCGATCGATCAGAGTGTGCCCGTGCCGGCTTGCGTAGGCGAGGAACACCCCGACCTGGCTGTTCTCGATCCGCCCGGCCGTGCCCGTGTACTGCCGCTGCACCCCGACGGTGTGGCTGCCCTTCTTCAGGTCTCCCGTCTCGTCCGGAACCAGGACCGCGTCCGGGTCACCGAACCGGCCCGCGACCAGAGCCCGCAGGTCATCACGAACGGCGTCGGCGTCCCACACCGCCCGGTACAACAACCGCTGCATCGCGTCCGGCCGGACGTGCCCGGCCTGCTCCGCCAACTGCCAACATGTCTTGACTTCAAGGTCAGATAGCAGACCAGAGACGAACTCTCCCGCCGCCCGCCGCGGCTCCACCCGCCCGAACCGGCCCGCGAAGCAGCCGAGCACCCCGGCCATGACCCGCTCCCACGCGGCGGGGTCTACGCTGTGGCCTGCGGCCACCGCCAGATCTGAAGTTATGTCCACAACGTACAGACGATCACGCGGTGGCCGCCTCGCGTCCACCCCACCTCAACAGCAAGATCTCAAACGGCGGCTGCCGTACTAACCATTCAAACGCTTTCGTGGTCTCGCGGTATAAGCAGCACGTATATCGACAATCCTATAGCGTTATGAGGATCGAGGGTGCTCGGGCGCAGCCTGCGGTGAGACGACCAACGGAAGGAGCAGGATGCTCACCATCGACCGAGTCGGCACCGGACGGGCGCTCGTCTCCGACGAGCTGTTCACCCAGCTGACCGCCCGAATCGCCCACGACCACCCCGAACTCGCTCCCGACATGCCGGCCCGAATCCTCGATCAGGCGCTCGCCTTCCTCGGGACCTGCGCCACCGCCACCGGACCGCTCGGGCCGAGCGACCTGGTCGACATCGGCTGGCACACGTTCCTCCTGCACACCCGCGAGTACGCCGACTTCTGCCAGCGCGTCGCCGGTCGGTTCATCCACCACCAGCCGGAGCCCACATCGGAGGAGCCGTCCTCCGGACCTGAGCCGATCGGTGCGCCGATTTCCCGGAAGGTCGCCGCGATTACCGCCGCCGGCTTCGCCGTCGATCATGAGCTGTGGGGCGGCCGGGTGTCCGACTGCACTCAGTGCCACGCCGGCTGCACCGACAGCCCGACTCGATAGGCAGGCCACCAGCGGTCCCGGGCATAGACTGCGCGGGACCGCTCGTCCTCGGGAGGCCACCGGATGCCGCGTCGCCGCGACTGGCACGAGCTTCCCGGGGAGGTACGCCGGCAGATCGAACAACGCACCGGTGCTGTCCATGCCGCCTACTCCGTACCGACCGGTGCCTCCTGCGACCTGGCCGCCGTTGTCGACGCCGACAGCGGTCGGGTCTTCTGCAAGGGCGGGGAGGCGGACGGACCGGTTGCCTGGCTCTACCGGAACGAGGCCCGCGTCAACCCCTGGCTACCCGATGTGGCACCCCGCCTGCGCTGGACGGTCGAAGCGCACGGCTGGTTGATCCTCGGCTTCGAGTACGTTGCCGGCCGGCATCCCGACTTTGCTCCAGGCTCGCCGGATCTGGATGCGATCGCGGAACTGCTCGCCGCCCAGAGCCGCCTACTGACTCCCAGCCCGCCCGTCCAGGTGCAACGCTTCGCTGAACGTTGGCGAGGGCTCATCGCTCCCGACCTGGTCGACGGCGACACGCTGCTGCACACCGACATGACGCCGCGGAACTTCCTCGTCGCCGAGCGGCTGCGGCTCGTCGACTGGTCCAGCCCGGCGCGCGGCGCGGCGTGGATCGACACCGCCCTCATGCTGGTCCGTCTCATCCGCGCCGGCCACGCGCCCGCCGAGGCCGAGGCATGGGCCGCACAGATCCCAGCGTGGACACGCACCCCCGACGAAGCCCTGGACGCCTTCGCCGAAGGGTTGGTGCGCCTGTGGGAGCACAAGCAACGTTCCGCACCTGGTTCACACCACGGACCGTTGCTCCATGCCGTCCGCGAATGGCGAGACCATCGGGCGAGCCGTTTCGATGGGTAGTAGACCGCAACGGGCATTTGCATATCGGCAACTCTAGGCACATGACGCGACCCGCTGATTATCCAAATTTCTACGACTACACGACTCGTGCGCCGTCACCGGGAGTACCCTGCCGGGCATGCCCGACCCCTCGAACGACGACCTGTTGGCCGGCTTCACGCCTCCCGCGCCGTACACGGTGGAGGCTGTGGCCAAAGCCGCCCGCGCGCCCGGCGTGCACGTGGTCCTCGACGGCGGCACGGTGATCTACGTGGGTCGGACCGGGAACCTACGCAACCGCCTCCGGCAGCACCTGACCGGCAATCGCGAGTCGTCGGTGCTGCACGAGCAGGTCGGCCAGATTCTCGACAAGCAGGGCCCGGTGGCGAGCGCGCAAGACATCGCCGACTGGCTGGGCCGGCGGGAGATCCGCTGGCAGGAGACCGACAACCCGGAGGGTACGAAGGAAGCGCTGGTCTTGGCCCTCAAGCCGCGCTTCAACCGTCAGGTGCCGCACCCGCGCCGCTGAGCCTGGTCGTGCTGCCTGCAATACACCGACGGACACTTGAGTGCCGGAGGTTATGCGAACCGGAGACGGTGAACGGCCGAATGCCAATCCAGTTCAGCAGGTAGGGGTGTCACGGCGACCGCCGCGTCCTGTAGCGATCGCAGGTGCCGGTCATAGCTCGGGTGTGCGGTCAACTGCTCCTTGACGTTCGGAAACGCATGGACCGGGATCCCCGCACCGAGCGCTTCGTTGAGGATGCCGAGCGCGAGGGTGTCGTTGATGCCCTGAGCCCACTTGTTGATCACGTTGAAGGTGGCGGGCACGACGGCGACGGCCGTGGCCGGCGGATGCGGCTCCGGCTCGCCGGGCTTCCGCCATTCCACCCGCACGGGGTAGCCGGTCTGCGCTGCTAGCGCCTCCCGGTCGATCCAGGTCGCGGCGGTCGGGGTGGCGGTGAGACAGACGGTCCAGCCGTCTTCCTGTAGCAGATCAATCAGCTCAGCGATCCGCAGCACCGGAGGCGCTGCGCAAACGACCAGGGCGAGTACGCGTGAGTGGCTCATGCCAGCAGTCCGGCCCGCTCCGCGAGTGGCCGCAGTCCTGGCGTCGCCGTCCGGCGCTCCTTCGCCAACAGGTCGAGCAGGAGTGTGCGGGCCTGTACGTTCGCGTACACCATCTCGGCGGCAACCCGCTCGGCTTCGAGCAAGTGAAGCACGCAGACCGACCTGTCATTGGACGACATCAGCGCTGCCGCCGCCAGGTCGACGTGCACCTGTGCCCTTCGGCCAACCAGCACGATGGGCAGTCGCGACGTGTCGAGCCGAGCACCAATCTCCATGGCCTGGTCCGGGTTACCCGCGCGCACGGCGGCCGATACCGCGTGAATGACGACGTTCGTTGGGCCGAAGCCGGTCCACAGCCGGTTGCGGTCGGCGCCCAACGTCGTTGCCAGCCGTTCGGCACGCGTGAGGAAGTAGCCCGCTTGCTTCGTGTCGCCCTGCGCAGCAGTCATGACGGCAGCAAGAAGTAGTAGCGCTCCCTGAGCGGAGAGCAGGTCAGGGTCGGAGGTTGAAGCAGCCGAAGCCAATGAGTCGATGCTGGTTCGTGCCACCTGCTCGGCTTCTACCGATCTTCCGGGCTGCCCCATCAAACCGCATGCCGCCTGGTAGGCGGCAACAGCAGCAAGCGCCCGATCGTCGGCCAGACGTGCGGCGGTGGACGCCCGGTCAGCCGTCAACAGGGTTGCCTCACCGTCACCCACCTTGGCCGCGAGCTTGGATGCGGCGATGTAGGCAGCGGCGAGCAGCCGAAATGCACTGGTGCGGTGTATGCCGGCGGCGCTGCTGGTCAGGGCCGTCGCATGGCTGAGCACATCCGGCATCAGGCGGGCCGCCGACGTGTAGCTCGCTCGCTGGTAGAGGTTGTGCACTCTGCCCACAGCGCGCCGGACCTCGGGCAGCGGTGGTGCCGGTCGTGCTGAGTCCGTCAGGTAGGTGCTGAGGAAGGTCCGAAGGCCGTTCAAGAGATCAGACCTAGCGGCGGCGGAAACGGGATCACGCTCCATGTCCCTCACGGCCTGCCCTCGATGCGCTGCCACTGACACGTCGACGAGCATGTCGTCGAGCTGTTCGAGCGTAACGCGCAACGCGGAAGCAATGCGGGTGCGATGCCACGGCTGCGGGTCCGTCTCCGCGTTTTCCCAGCGCACCACAGTGGACCGCTCCACGCCGAGAAGGTCGGCCAGACGCTCCTGGCTGTATCCGAGCGCCTTACGCCGCTGGCAGAGTCGGTGTCGCTTCAAGGCCACGCCCGACCTCCCTCCGCTTTGGCGTCACTTTAATAACCCTGCGTCGACCACGCGGGTACGCAGATGCCTCATTTCTGCGTCACGCAGGCCTCTCCGGCGCTGTAGTCCCTGCTCATGTGCTCGCCGAGGCTGGACACGAGGCCCGGGGCGGGTGCTGGGCTCCGGCGGTGCCGACCCCCGACGGTGCGCCGTCCCCGCCCGCCCCGGTGCCGCAACCACAGCAGGGGAGGGACATGGATTCGATCGACGAGGTGCTCGGCGAGCTGCCGATGCCGCCGTACGTGACAGCAGAGGATGTCGGTTTCGCGGTGCGGGCGGTGACCGTACACGCTGCGGAGCAGTGGCCCGAGGGGCCGCGCTGCCGGAACGACCGTGCGCCGCATCCGTGCCGGCTGCACCGTTGGGGGCGGCGGGTGCTGGATCGGCGCGGCCTCAGCGACAGGCAGGTGCGGGCGCTGATCGCCGAGCAGGAGGCACCGCGGCGATGATCTACCTGTCCGGGGAACGCCTACAGTCGCATCACGTCCGCGCCGCCGAGTTCGACAGGCGCTGGCGGGGCCTGGACCCCGCCCAGGTGTACGACTATCTCGATCGGGTCGCCGACGAGTTGGCCCGGCTGCACCGGGAGTTGACCACGGCGAACACCGAGTCGGAGCGGATCCGGCAGGCGTTGCGGCAGTGGCAGTCCCGGCACACCGAGTGTCGACCCCACGGGCATGTGGCAGGGGAGCGCAGGTGACCGGGGCGGCTGGCGACCACGCGGTGATGGGCGAGGTTGCCGCGAGCTTCCGGGCCGGGCTGGAGGCGTACTGCCCGGGGCTGCTGCCGGAGCGGGCGACGGCGCTCGTCGTCGCCGCGCTGGCCCGCCTGGTCGGCGGTGGTGGTGACCGGGCCGGGCGGCTGGCGTTGCTGGCGGTGCTCGGCCGGGTCCACCGCCGGTACCGGCTGTGCCCCGAGCACGGCCCGCTCATCGGTGCCGCGCTGGCACCTGTGGCACCACGGCTGTGCCCGCAACAGGTCGGCTGGGAGCGACGGTGGCGCCGGGCCTGGGCGCTGATCGAGCGCGCCGCCGGGCGGATGGGCGACGGGCCGGCGTTCTGGCCGGCCGAAATGGTCGGCCGCGACCTGGCCGCTGACGGCATCGTCATCCTGACGGTACGCCCGTGGCGGCGGCTGCCGTTCCGGCCCGGTCAGGCGGTGCCGGTCTGCCTGCCGCAGCATCCCGGCCGCTGGCGCTGGTACTGCCCGGCCAACGCTCCACGCCTCGACGGCACCGTCGAGCTGCACGTCCGCGCGGTCCCCGCCGGCACCGTCTCCCGCACCCTCGTCCATGAGGTACGCCCCGACGACCTGCTCCACCTCGGCCCACCCGTCGACATCGGCCTGAGCCTGCCCACCGCTCCGGAGCCGTCCCCTCCTGGCGGCCCTGCCGAGGCGGCATCCGCCAGGGCTGAGCCGGCCAAGGCGGGACGAACCACTGCCCGGGATCTGCTGCTGGTGGCCGGCGGTACCGGGCTGGCCCCGCTGCGCGCCCTGGTCGAGCAGGTCGCCACCGCACCGGCTGGTCGCCGGGTGACCCTGATCGTCGGCGCACGCACCATCGCCGACCTCTACGACGCGATCACCCTGGACAAGCTCGACCAGGCACACCCCTGGCTGACCGTCGTGCCAGCGTTGTCACACGACCCGTTCGCCGCCCCCGCCGAACAGGGCGACGCCCTGACCGTCGCGCTCAACCACTACCGCCCCTACCAGCACGTCTACGTCTGCGGCCCGCCCGCAATGCTCAGCCTCGCCCGCCACCAACTCCCTGCCACCGGGATACCCGCCGAGCGGCTCCACCTGCCCACTCTTACTTGACGGAAAGCGAGCCACCTCGCCTCCGTCAAGTCCGCGCTCCCGCGATCAAGCAGTTGTGGCTTCCGAAAAGGGATGTTGTTTCCTTTTTACTTGGTGCCACAACTGCATGATCGACGAGGTCGCAGGGGCGGCCTTGGAGAATGGGCGGCGTCCATAGAGGTCGCGTACGTTGGGCGCATGGGATTGACGGGTGATTACGAGCCGAGCGCGTTGGAGTGGGTCCGCGAGCAGGTCGATCAGATCGTGCGTAACGGCACGACCGACGGCGTCACGATCGCCGGCCGGCCCATCGTGCTGATGACCTACCGGGGCGCCAAGACCGGCAAGCTCCGCAAGACGCCGGTGATGCGGGTCGAGCACGACGGACACTTTGCGGCCGTCGCATCGATGGGAGGCGCACCCAAAAACCCGCAGTGGTACGCCGCCCTGGTCGCCGATCCGGTGATCGAGCTTCAGGACGGGACAAAGACCGGGGAGTACCGGGCCCGTGAGGTGTTCGGCGACGAGAAGGCCGTCTGGTGGCGCCGGGCGGTCGAGGCGTACCCGGACTATGCCGACTATCAGCGCAAGACCGACCGCCAGATCCCCGTCTTCGTCCTCGAACCGGTCCCAGCGGCACCCTGAGCAGTCGCTGGGTGCTCCGGCGGGCACTGGGCTGCGTTCTCTGATACCTGGACACCGTCGTCTGCCGGTGCGTCAGCCACGACGCCACGGCCGCCAGCCGGGATGTTGCCCTCGGCTGCTGTCGAGCTGAGCCGTTCGCGCTATCGGGATCCTCGACCGCCGTAGCGGCAGGCCGACCGAGGGTCGTGCCCCCTGAGGCGTCCCGGGCCGGACGGGCTCGACCTCATGGCATCGACGAGCGGTCGCTCGACTCGTTGACGCCCTCAGCTCGACAGGACCCGTACCTACAGGACTGTCTGCTCAGTCACCGGATCATGGTCGCTCCCTGACCGTCCGGCCACACCCGCAGTCGCCTACCCGACAACTCGTGGCCTCAGGAACCTGAGGTGAGCAGCATCGACAAGCTGACACGACGTGGGGAGGCCAAAGAATGACCGATCCGTACCCGAGCCAACAGCCGCATCAAGTGGCTGCACCGGCGAGTCCGAACCAGCAGGATCCACCTACCGAACTCGGACATCCCCAGCCACCGATGAACGGCTGGGACAAGCGCAGCAAGCTGCCCGCCATTCTTGCCGTCGCCAGCATGGCTGTGGCTCTGATCGCTGTCGCCGTGGCCGCCCTCGTCTGGGTTAGCAGCAGGGACAGTCTGACTTTGGAAACGGCCCAACGGGAATGTCGGACCGCCCTGGAGCGCGAGGCAAAGAGGCGGGCAGGTCAAGCTGGGCCGGATGGGATCCTGGTGTCCCTAAACGACGTGGAGTTGCAGGAATCGTGGGAGACGGATTCGGGCTTTGCCGTCAATGGCGCTGCCCGCTACACGCTCACGAGTACACTGCTGCCGCAGGTCAGCCAGTCGGTAAGTCTGACGTGTGAAGCGACGACGGTGGATGGGCAGGTCGTGACGACAGTGAAGAACCGGCTCTGAATCCGGAGCGACGTCTGCGGCGGCCAGCCGTACACGAATGTCCGTGGCGGGCTCTAGCATGGGCGGGGTTTGAGTTGGCCGGTCAGGGGTGGGCATGGGGCGGTGACCATCGAGTTCGACGAGGTCGAGTGGCTGCGCCGTAACAACGCGGCGTGGCGGTTGTTGCGTGCCGATCATGCCGCGCTCGTGCTGAGCTTTCTGGGGCGGGTCTTCGTCGAGGAGAACGTACGCTCCATTTCCGGTGTCGAGCTGACCGCGCGGCTGTCCGACGAGCTGTTCGCGCTCAACGAGCGGCATGGCGCCGGCACCTTTCCGCGCCCCGCCAAGGCGTACCTGGACGACTGGGCGCAGCCGGAGGTGGGCTGGCTGCGGAAGTACTATCCGCCCGACTCGGACGAGGTGCACTTCGACGCTACGCCGGCGGTGGAACGGGCGTTGTCGTGGGTGCAGTCGTTGCAGGACCGGTCGTTCGTCGGCACCGAGTCCCGGCTGAACATCGTGTTGGAGCTGCTGCGCCAGATGGCCTACGGCGCGGAGACCGACCCGGACGCCCGGCTTGCGGAGTTGCAGGCGCGCCGCGACGCGATCGACGCGGAGATCGCCAAGGTGCGCGGCGGGCAGGTGGAGGTGCTCGACGGTGCCGCGCAGCGGGATCGCTACCAGCAGTTCGTGTCGACGGCGCGCGGGCTGCTCGCCGACTTCCGTGAGGTCGAGGCGAACTTCCGGGCGCTGGATCGGGCGCTGCGCGAGAAGATCGCCACCTGGAGCGGCTCGAAGGGTGAACTGCTCGACGAGGTGGTCGGCAACCGGCACGCCATCGCGGACTCCGACCAGGGGCGCAGCTTCCACGCCTTCTATGATTTCCTGCTGTCGCCGCAGCGCCAGCAGGAGTTCACCGACCTGCTCGCCCGGGTCCAGTCGCTGGATGTCATCGCGGAGGCGGATCCGCGCATGCGGCGCATCCACTACGACTGGCTCGACGCGGCGGAGCGCACCCAGGCGACGGTACGGCTGCTGTCGGAGCAGCTGCGCCGGTTCCTCGACGATCAGGTGTGGCTGGAGAACCGCCGGGTGATGGACCTGCTGCGCGGTATCGAGGCGCACGCGCTGGCGCTGCGCGACCAGCCCACCAACGAGCTGGTCTTCGCCGTCGACGCGCCGGCCCCGCAGGTGGTGCTGCCGATGGAACGCCCGCTGTACCGGCCCCGGGCGAAGCAGACCCTGGACAGCACGGTCGACACCGGCGAGACGGACATCGACGTCTCCCGGCTCTTCGAGCAGGTGTACGTCGATCCGGCCCGGCTGACCGACGCGGTACGCGGAGCCCTGCGCCGTAACTCTCAGGTGTCCCTGCCGGACGTGCTCGCCGACCGCCCACTGGAGCAGGGCCTGGCGGAGCTGGTGACGTACCTGTCGCTGCGCGACCCGGCGTTCGACGTGGTCTTCGACGACGGCCGGCGCGACCAGGTGCGCTGGTGCGACACCGACGGCCGGACCCGGACCGCACTATTGCCCGCCGTCTCCTTCGTCCGCCGGGTGTCAGTACCGCAGGAGGTGTGATGGCCACGACCAGAAGCGAGGAGCCGAGTCTCTCGGTGGCCGCCGCCCACCTGATGAAGGGTGTCATCTACCGCGACACGCATCCGGTGCCGTGGCACCACCTGACGCAGTTGCAGGCACAGGTCCGCGACTACGTCGCCGTGCTCGGCCTCGCCGTCGTCATCGACGAGGCCGAGGGGTACGCGTTCCTGCGCTCCCAACCCGGCGACGAGGAGGGACAGCCGGCTATCCCCCGACTCATCCCGCGCCGGGCGCTGTCGTTCCACGTCAGCCTGCTGCTGGCGTTGCTGCGCAAGAAGCTCGCTGAGTTCGACGCCAGCAACGCCGACACCCGGTTGGTGCTGACCCGGCAGCAGATCGTGGACCTGTGCGCGGTCTTCCTGCCAACCTCGACAAGCGAGGCTCGGCTGATCGACCAGATCGACAGTCACCTCAACAAGATCGTGGAGCTGGGCTTCCTGCGCCGCATCGACGACACCGAGGCGACGTACGAGGTGCGGCGCATCATCAAGGCGTTCGTCGACGCGCAGTGGCTGGCGGACTTCGACGCCCGGCTGGCCGAGTACGCCGCAGAACTGGAGGCGACCCGATGACCGCCGAGAGCGGGTTCCGTCTGCGGCGGCTGGAGCTGCACAACTGGGGCACGTTCGACGGCCGGGTCTGGGCGCTGCACCTCGACGGGGCCAATGCCCTGCTCACCGGGGACATCGGCTCCGGCAAGTCCACCGTCGTCGACGCCATCACCACGCTGCTGCTGCCGGCCAACCGGATCTCGTACAACAAGGCGGCCGGCGCCGACACCCGGGAGCGATCGCTGCGCTCCTACGTGCTCGGCCACTACAAGTCGGAGCGCAACGAGAAGACCGGCGCCTCGGAACCGGTCGGCCTGCGTCGCGGCTCCTGCTACTCGGTGCTGCTCGGTGTCTTCGTCGAGCCGGCCAGCGGCGCAGCTGTCAGCCTGGCGCAGGTGTTCTGGTTGCACGACGGCAACCCGGGTCAGCCGGAGCGCTTCTACCTGACCGCCGGCCAAGAGTTGACCATCGCGGATGACTTCGCCGACTTCGGCTCCGAGATCGGCCAGCTCAAGCGGCGGCTGCGCCAGTCCGGCGCGAAGGTGTACGACCACTTCCCCGAGTACGGCCGGGACTTTCGCCGCCGCCTCGGCATCGCCTCGGACCAGGCGATGGAGCTGTTCCACCAGACCGTGTCGATGAAGGCGGTCGGTGACCTCAACGACTTCGTCCGCCAGCACATGCTGGAGCCCTTCGACACCGGCGGCTGGATCCGTCGCCTCGTCGAGCATTTCCAGGATCTGACCAAGGCGCACGAGGCGGTGGTCAAGGCCCGCCAACAGTTGGCCGCGCTCAAGCCGCTGCTCGACGCCTGCGACGCGTACGACACCTACGGTCAGGCCATCGGCGAGCTGGACGCGAAGCGGGAGGCGCTGCCGTACTTCTGTGCCCGAGGCAAGGCCGAACTGTACGCGGCCCGGGTGGCGGCGCACACCGCCGAGCTCGCCGAGCTGCACGGACAATTGGCCGCCACCGGGACGACGCTCAACGAGCTGGGGACCGAGCGGCAACGCCTGGAGCTAGAACGTGCCGGGCACGGCGGCGACCGGATCGCCGAACTGGAACGGCAGATCGCCGACACCGAGGGCGCCCGCGACGAACGGCGCCGCCGCTCCGACCGGTTCAGCGGCCTGCTGGCCGAGGCCGGCCTTGCGCCGGTGGAGACGATCGAGCAGTTCACCGCCCGGCAACGGGAGATCACCGACGAGCTGACCGGTGCCGAGGAGCACCGCGCTGCCCGGCAGAACGAGCTGACCGACGCCGCGGTGCGGGTGCGGGATCTGGAGCAGCAGGAGAGCGAGGTGAACGCCGAGCTGCGCAGCCTCCAGGAGCGGCGCAGCAACATCCCCCGACGCAACCTCGACCTACGGTCACGCATCTGCGCCGAGTTGAAGCTGCCCGAGGCGGCGTTGCCGTTCGCGGGCGAGCTGATCCAGGTCCGGGCCGACGCCGCCGACTGGGAGGGGGCGGCCGAGCGGCTGCTGCGCGGCTTCGCGCTGTCGATCCTGGTGCCCGACGAGCATTACCCGACGGTGGCCGGCTGGGTCGACCGGCACCACCTCGGCGGCCGACTCGTCTACTACCGGGTGCCGGCGACAGTCCCCCGGCAGGCGGAGCCGCTGCCTGCCGATACCGGCCGGCAGCTCTTCGCCAAGCTGGAGTTGAAGGAGTCGCCGTTGCGGCCCTGGCTGGAACGGCAGCTGCGCCGCCGCGCCGGCTACGAGTGCGTGCAGACGGTCGAGGAGTTCCGCCGCGCCGAGCGGGCGATCACCGAAGCTGGCCAGGTCAAGGACACCGGCGGCCGGCACGAGAAGGACGACCGCAGCCGCATCGACGACCGCAGCACGTACGTGCTGGGCTGGAGCATCGAGTCGAAGATCGACGCGCTGCTGGCCAAGGCACGTGTACTCACTCACGACAAGGCTCAGGCGGTGCGCGACCGGGACGCGGTCGTCGACCGGCTCGACGCCCTCAACCGCCGGCTCGGCGTGCTGGGCAAGCTCGCCGAAGCCACCGACTTCGCCGACGTCGACTGGCAGTCCTCGGCCCGGCGGGTGCACGGGTTGCGCCAGGAGAAGCAGCAGCTCGAAGGCGCGTCGCGGGAGCTGGAGCGGATCACCGCTCGGCTGAACGCGGTGCTGAAGGAGATCGACACCCACAGCGCCGATCGCGACGCCCTACAGCGTCGGATCGCCCAGACCGACGTACATCTGGAACAGGCCACGCACGGCCAGCGGGACGCCGAGGCGCTGCTGCGGGAGCCGGCGGCGCGCGACGCGGAACGCTGGTTCGCGGCCATCGCCGAGCTGGCCGGGGAGACCCCGCTGTCCAGCCCGCAGGAGTACGACCAGTTGCGCGGCACTGCCGAGGCGCAGTTCACCAGGGAGCGCGACGAGTCGGCCCGCCGGTCGGCACTGGCCAGCAACCGGGCGGTACGCGCCATGGAGGACTTCCGCAACACCTATCCGGTGGAGACCGCCGAGCTGGACAGCTCCATCCAGTCCGCGCCGGAGTACCGGACGATGCACGAGCGGCTGGTCCGCGACGACCTGCCGCGGTTCGAGAACGAGTTCAAGACGTACCTGAACACCAACACCATCCGCGACATCGCCGGTTTCCACTCCCAGTTGCACAAGCAGGCCGATCTCATCCGGGAACGGATCGACACGATCAACCGGTCCCTCGTGGACATCGACTACAACGACGGCCGGTACATCCGGTTGGAGGGCAACCGCACTCCCAACGTGGAGATCCGTGACTTCATCAGCGACCTGCGCGCCTGTACCGAGAACTCGCTCGCGCGCGACGACGCCGACCAGTACTCGGAGCAGAAGTTTCTCCAGGTCAAGCAACTCATCGAACGATTCAGGGGCCGGCCGGGGTTCACCGACATCGACAAGGCTTGGGCGCGGCGGGTGACCGACGTGCGCAACTGGTTCGTCTTCTCCGCCTCCGAGCGGTGGCGCGAGGACGACAGCGAGCACGAGACCTACAGCGACTCCGGCGGCAAGTCAGGCGGGCAGAAGGAGAAGCTCGCCTACACCATCCTCGCCGCGTCGCTGGCGTACCAGTTCAAGCTGGACCTGACCGCCGACCGCGACCAGAGTTTCCGTTTCGTGGTCATCGACGAGGCGTTCGGCCGGGGCTCGGACGAGTCGACCCGGTTCGCGCTCGCACTGTTCCAGCGGCTCGGACTGCAACTGCTCATCGTCACCCCGCTGCAGAAGATCCACGTGATCGAGCCGTACGTGTCGGCCGTCGGCTTCGTCGACAACCCGACCGGCAGCAACTCGCGGCTGCGCAGCCTCAGCATCGAGGAGTACCACAAGCAGCGCGATACGCACCAGCTCGCCCATCTGGTCACCGTCGGGCAATGACCGTGCCGGCAACGCGCTGGTCCACGCCGGCAGACCTCGTCGCGAAGCTGCGGCGTCGGTGGAACTCCGGCGAGTTGCTCACCGCGTACGCGCGGCAGCGGTGGGAGCCCATCGTCGTGCCGCTGCGCGCGCCCACCGCCGTCGAACTGGGCGAGAACTTCGGCGCCGCCCAGGACTGGCTCGCCGCGTGGCAGGCCGTCGACCCGACCCTGGTCCGCCTGGAGTGGAAACGCGTCGGCGGGCGACTCGTCGGCAGCAACGAGGTGCCGCATCGGGCCGTCATCGACAGTGCCGACCGGATGTGGTCCCTGCTGCGGGTGAAGCGGCAGGTGGAGACGTTCCTGCGGCTGGTCGAGGCCACCCGGTCCAGCGTCCCCGGCCTGGTCGAGTGGATGATCGCCGAACCGATGAAGGTGCTGGACCACGAGCCGAGCTGGCCCCGCCTGGTCGACGTCGTGCGCTGGATCGACCGTCACCCCAGCAGCGAGCGGTATGTGCGGCAGATCGACGTGCCCGGGGTCGACACCAAGTTCATCGAGCAGCACCGGGGCGTCCTTGCCCAGCTGCTGGACCGGCAGTTGGCACCCGAACGGGTCGACCCGGCGCAACCGCCGGGCCGGTTCGCCGAGCGGTACCGGTTCCGCACCAAACCGGCGTACGTGCGGCTGCGGGCGCTCACCCGGCCTGCGCCGGCGGCGCTCGGACCGTTCAGCGAGCTGACCGTACGCGTCGACGAGCTGGCCGCCTGCCCGCCCGACGTCGCGCGGGTGCTCGTCGTGGAGAACGAGACCACATACCTCGCGCTTCCGCCGGTCCCCGACACAATCGCGGTCTTCGGCGGCGGCTATGCGGTGCGTGCCCTGGCACCGCTGGCCTGGCTGCACGACCGGAAGTTGACCTACTGGGGTGACATCGACACCCACGGGTTCGCCATTCTCGACCGGCTTCGCCAGGTGTTTCCGCACACGGCGTCGACGCTGATGGACGCCGACACGCTGCTGCGGCACCGGGCCCACTGGGGCCGGGAGGCCACTCCGGTCGCGGTGGAGCTGGCTCGCCTGACGCCCGACGAGTCGCAGGTGTACCGCGATCTGGTCGCCGACCGCTACGCACCCGCCCTGCGGTTGGAGCAGGAGCGGATCCGGTTCAGCGTCGTGGAGCAGGTGCTGACAGGTTGATCCGTCGCCCGCCTATAGCTATCCGATCCACTGACGCCCCTGCACGGCGATCTTGCACTTCCGGTCGTCGAGATGACTGGTTTGTTCGCTCTGTCCCGACAGTAAGTGCAAGATTGCCGCGGACGTCGCTCGGCTCAGGCGTACGTGTCGCCGTACTCGCGAATGTCGCCGACGTCGAGGGTGATCCGGCTGTTGTCGGTCCACGCGCCGGTGGCCTGCTGCCAGCTGCGGTCGTCGCGTTCGTCGATCGCGGACCAGTTCGGGCGGTGGTGGCGGAGGTAGATGGGCCCGGTCGACTCGCCAGAAGCCAGCTCCCCACCGGTGAAGGTCAGCTCGATCCAGCCGGGGACCGGGGTGCCGGGCGGCGGGAAGACCGTGGGAGTGGGCGTCGGGGTCGGCGGGCCGGGCGGCAGGGGCGGTGGGAAGTACTCGATGTGGCGTTGCACGTTCGCGCAGCCGATCGCCGCCCAGTCGCAGTTGGTGACCAGCGAGGTGTTCCCACCCTCGAACGTCACGTGGTAGCGGATCCGCACGTCCGCGAGGTCGAGCGGGGCGGTGCCCGTGTTGACGACCTGGAGGACGTGCTGGATCTGGTTGTCCGTCGGTGACCAGCTCAGGTTGCGGTAGCTGACCCGCGCCTTCCCGTACGCGGTGCGCACCGGGGTCACCGGCGAGTCGAGGGAGTACCCGGCGTTGGTGTACGCCCACACGGTGAGCCGATATTCGGTGCCCGGCGCGAGATCGGTGAGCGTGAGGTCGGTGCCGGTGGTGGTGCCGAGGCTGCGGTACACGTTGGGGCCCAGCCATGCCCGGACCTCGTGCTGGATGGGCGTCGCGCCCGGCTCGCCGATCCAGGTCGACGGCGACCAGGTCAGGGTGAGCCGGTGGGGCTCGTTGGCCACCACCATCGGGGCGCCGGGAGTGGTCAGCACCGGATCGTCGGCCGCGTGGGCGACGGCGGTGCCGGACAGCCCGAGGACGATGCCGAGGACGGCGACGAGGGTGACCCGACGAGCACTCATGGTGCGCATGCTAGACAGTGACATGCATGAATATCAATGACTAGGGGTTCTGGGGGTGAACCCGGAGGCGGGTGGTGTTGATCCCCGATTGCCAGATCGGTCGATGTGACTAGCCTCGGTTGGGCAACGAGTTGACCGGGCACAGTCGACACCACGGGGAGACGTCCATGAAGAGAGCTGTCCGATGAGGGGGCGACGGATCGTCGCCAGAGCAACAGCCGCGGCCACCGCCACCGTCCTGGTCGCCGCCGGCCTCGCCGTGACCGGCGGGACCGCCGTCGCGCATGGCGGTGGCTACTCGGCCCTGATCCAGCGGGCCTCGTACGGCGTACCGCACATCACCGCGCGCGACTTCGCCAGCCTCGGCTACGGCGTCGGGTACGCGCAGGCGGAGGACAACATCTGCCTGATCGCCGAGCAGCTGGTCACCGTGAACGGCCAGCGGTCCCGCTGGTTCGGCGCGGACACCGACAACGTCGCCAGCGACCTGTTCCACCAGAAGGCCATCGACGACCGGGCCGCCGAGCGCTGGCTCGTCGGCCGGCGCGACGGCCTGAGCGCACCCTCCGACGAGGTACGCGACCAGATGCGCGGCTTCGCCGCCGGCTACAACGCCTACCTGCGGGGAGCGCGGAAGAAGATCAACGACCCGGCCTGCGCCGGGCAGGAGTGGGTACGTCCGGTCACCGAGTTGGACCTGTGGCGGGCCAACCGGGCCCGGATGGTCCGGGCCAGCTCCGGCGCACTCGCCGACGGCATCGTCGCCGCCACGCCACCGGGTGCGGACGGCAGCGACGCGAAGGTGAGCGCCCCGCGGGCGGAAGCCGTGGTCACCGCCCGGGACGGTGCGCCGGCCGGGGTGGGCAGCAACGCGTACGGTCTGGGACGCCGCGCCACCACCAGCGGCGCCGGCATGCTGCTGGCGAACCCGCACTTCCCGTGGGACGGCGACGAGCGCTTCTACCGGATGCGGCTGAAGGTGCCCGGCCGGTACGACGTGGAGGGCGCGGCCCTGATCGGCGATCCGCTCGTCGAGATCGGGCACAACGGCAAGATTGCCTGGTCGCACACCGTCTCCACCGCCCGCCGCTTCGTCTGGCACCGGCTCACGCTGGTGCCCGGCGACCCGACGAGCTACCGCTACGACGGCCGGACTCGGAAGATGACAGCCCGCACGGTCACCGTCCGGACCCCCGCCGGGCCGATTAGCCGTACCCTCCACGACACCCACTTCGGCCCGGTCGTCGTGGTGCCGGGCCGTTTCGACTGGACCACCGACACGGCGTACGCGATCACCGACGTCAACGCCACGAACAACCGGGCGCTCGACGGCTGGCTCGCCATGGGCCGGGCGCGCTCGGTGGGTGAGCTGCGGTCGGTGCTGGACCGGCGGCAGTTCCTGCCCTGGGTCAACGTCATCGCCGCCGACCGGCACGGACGGGCCCTCTACGCGGACCACTCCGTCGTGCCCCGGGTCACCGACTCCCTCGCCGCCGCGTGCATTCCAGCTCCCTTCCAGAATTTGTACGCGACGAGCGGCCAGGCCGTCCTCGACGGCTCCCGCTCCGCCTGTGAGCTGGGTCGGGACCGCGACGCGGCGGTGCCCGGCATCCTCGGACCGGCGAACCTGCCCACGCTGGTCCGCGACGACTACGTGACCAACTCCAACGACAGCTACTGGCTGGCCAACCCGGCTCGCCCGCTCGTCGGGTACCCGCGCATCGTCGGCGACGAGCGGACGGTCCGCAGCCTGCGGACCCGGCTCGGCGTGCACCAGGTGCGGCAGCGACTCGCCGGCACCGACGGGCTGCCCGGCCGGGGGTTCACCACCGGCCGGCTGTGGGACGTGACGCTCGGCAACCGGGCGTACGGCGGCGAACTGGTCCGCGACGACCTGGTCCGGCTCTGCGAGGCCCAGCCGACGGCCACCGCCTCGGACGGCACCACGGTCGACCTGACGGCCGCCTGCGCCGCGCTCCGTGGCTGGGACCTCCGGGTCGACCTGGACAGCCGGGGTTCGCACGTGTTCACCGAGTTCGCCCGGGCCGGCGGCCTGCGTTTCGCCGACCCGTTCGATCCGGCCGCGCCGCTGACCACGCCGAACCGGCTCGCGGTCGACGACCCGAGGGTCCGCACGGCGCTCGCCGACGCCGTGAAACTGCTCGGCGGCATCCCGCTGGACGCCCGCCTCGGCGACATCCAGAGCGAACCTCGGGGCACCGAACGCATCCCCATCCACGGCGGCTGGCCGGAGGCCGGTGTCTTCAACATGATCATCAACCAGGTGCAGCCCGGCGTCGGCTACCCGAAGGTGCGGCACGGCACGTCGTACCTGATGGCCGTCGAGCTGGGCCGGGACGGGCCGTCGGGCCGGCAGCTGCTCACCTACTCGCAGTCGGCCAACCCCAACTCGCCCTGGTACGCCGACCAGACCCGGCTGTACTCGGCCAAGGGTTGGGACACCATCAAGTTCACCAAGAGGCAGCTACGGGCCGACCCGAACCTGGTCACCTACCGGGTGGGGGAGCGCCGCCGCTGATTGAGTGACGTGGAGCGGCGCCGTCCGTCCGGACCTACGTCACGCAGCCGGCGGCTGGTAGGTGATGGGCAGTCGGACGGCGGCGTCGATCTCCGCCGTGGTCAGCAGCGGCACGATACGGGCGTCGACGCCACCCGCCGCCCGTACGGCGATGCCGAGCGCGGCGGCGGTCACGTTGTCCGGCACCTCGCAGAGCACGTACAGGTCGAACTGGCCGAACGCGTAGTACACCGCCTCCACCTGCCCGCCGGCGTTCTCGATGAGGGCCTCGACCACCTCGGCCCGCGCCGTGCCGCCCTCCTTGGCCAACCCGGCCATGCCCGGGATCGTGTAGATCGCTGTGACCAGGAACTTCGCCACGCTGGCACCACCTCTCCCGCCGTCTGCCCGGCCCTGACCGCGTGCCGCGCCTACCCGTTTCCCGTCCGGTCACGCCTGGCGGCGCAGAGTCACCGTGGCCGTGCTCACAGAAACCTCTGCTGGTCGCTAAACGGGCGGCGAAGTGTCGTTCGCGGGAGCTACTGTGCCGTGCGGGCTTCACCTCCGCCGTCGCGCCGGCCAATCGGCGCCACGTCGGCCACCACCGCTCGTTTCATGGGCAGTTCCAACAACGGGAGACCTCGTGACACAGCAATCTGTCGCGGCACCGCAGCCTGTTCCGACCTCGGACAAGCTCGACGCCGCGGTGCTCAAGGTGGCCGGCGTCGTGGTGCTCGGTGCGCTCATGTCGATCCTCGACGTGACGGTGGTCAGCGTCGCCCTGCCGACGTTCCAGAGCGAGTTCGACGCCTCGTACGCCCGGGTGGCGTGGACGATGACCGGCTACACACTCGCCCTGGCCACGGTCATCCCGCTCAGCGGGTGGGCCGCCGACCGGTTCGGCACCAAACGCCTCTACATGATCGCGCTCGCGCTGTTCACCATCGGCTCCGGCCTGTGCGCCACCGCCGACACGATCGGCCAGCTGATCACGTACCGGGTGTTGCAGGGTCTCGGCGGTGGCATGCTGATGCCGATCGGCATGGCGATCATGACGCGGGCGGCCGGGCCGAACCGGATCGGCCGGCTGATGGCGGTGCTCGGCATCCCGATGCTGCTCGGCCCGATCGGCGGCCCGATCCTGGGCGGCTGGCTGATCGACGTGGCGAGCTGGCACTGGATCTTCCTGATCAACCTGCCGATCGGCATCGTCGCGCTGGTGTACGCCCAGCTGGCCCTGCCGAAGGACAGCCCGCAGCCCTCCGAGTCGTTCGACTTCCTCGGCATGCTGATGCTCTCGCCGGGTCTCGCCCTCTTCCTGTACGGCGTCTCCACGCTGCCCGAGGCCGGGACCTTCGCCGACCCCGAGGTGTGGGGGCCGATGCTGGTCGGTGCCGCACTGGTGGTGGCGTTCGTCATCTACTCCTTCAAGCCCCGGCACCCGCTGCTCGACCTGCGGCTGTTCCGTAACCGCAGGCTGACCGTCGCCGCGCTGACCATGTTCGTCTTCATCATCGCGTTCATGGGTGCCGGCCTGCTGTTCCCGAGCTACTTCCTGCAGGTACGCGGTGAGTCGACGCTGCATGCCGGCCTGCTGATGGCTCCGCAGGGCCTCGGTGCCATGGTCACCATGCCGATCGCCGGCATGCTCGCCGACAAGGTGCCGGTCGGCCGGACGGTGCCGTTCGCGCTGCTGCTCATCCTCGCCGGGTTCTTCACCTTCACCCAGCTCGACGCCGACACCTCGTACGTGCTGCTCTGCGGCTCGCTGTTCGTGATGGGCCTGGGCATGGGCGGCACGATGATGCCGGTCATGACGTCGGCGCTGAAGACGCTGACCGGGCACGAGGTGGCCCGAGGTTCCACGCTGGTGAACATCCTCCAGCAGATCGGTGGATCAGTCGGCGCCGCGGTGATGTCGGTGATCCTGACCAACGAGCTGAACGGCTCCCGGCAGGTCCCCGGCCTCACCGACGAGAACGGCAACCCGGTCACCGAGGCCGGCCTGGCGATCGCCGCCCAGCAGCGGCCGGAGCTGGCACAGCAGATTCCCGACCCGTCGCTGATCGAGCGTGGGCTGGACTTCGCCGCCAACTCCTTCGCCACCACCTTCTGGGTGGCGTTCGCCCTGGTGGCGGCCACGTTCATCCCGGCCGCGTTCCTGCCCCGGCGCCGGGAACGGTCCCACCTGCTCGACGACCAGCCCGGAGATCAGCCGGGGGACCAGCCGAAGGTCCCGGTCATCGTTCACTGACCGCTCCGTCCCTCGCGGCTTGCGGCATGTTGGGCCTTCGCACGAGCTAGAGGGCCCAACATGCCGCATCTCGTGGCTGTCGCCGAGCGGGCGGGCGCGGGACAGGGCAGCTGGCGGTAGGGTGCGGCCGGTGGGGAAGATCGGATTGCCGCCGGAATTGGTGGTGCCGCCGGGGGTCGAGGCCGAGCGCGTGATCACTGCCGTGCTGGCCGATCTGCGTTCCGGGGAGCACCGGGGCGTGGTGGTCGACTCGCCGCCGGGGGCCGGCAAGTCGACCCTGGTGGTACGGGCCGCGGTCGAACTGGCCACCGGCGGGTCGGGCGGTACCGACCCGGGCGGCGGCGGGTCGGGCGACGGCGCGCCACTGATGATCATTGCGCAGACCAACGAGCAGGTCGATGACCTGATCGACCGGCTCGCCACGAAGGCGCCGCAGCTGCGGATCGGGCGGCTCTCGGCGGGTGACTACCGGGCGTCGCCCCGGGTGCGGGCGCATCCACAGGTCCGGGTCGCCGCGAAGGCCGCCGACCTGGCCGCCTCGGCCGTGGTGATCGGTACGGCCGCCAAGTGGGCCACGGTCACCGAGGGCTGCTGGCCGTGGGCGATCGTGGACGAGGCGTACCAGATGCGCTCGGACGCCCTGCTGCGCGTGGCCGGCAGGTTCGAACGCGCCCTGTTCGTGGGTGATCCGGGGCAGCTCGACCCGTTCTCCACCGTGGACAGTGGTCGGTGGGCGGGGTTGACCTGGGATCCGATGCAGTCGGCGGTGGCGGTGCTGCTGCGGCACAACCCGCACCTGCCGGTGCGTCGGCTGCCGGTCTCCTGGCGGCTGCCCGCCTCGGCGGCCCCGGTGGTGTCCCGTGCGTTCTACCCGTTCACCGGCTTCCGCGCCGGCACCGGCCCGGACGACCGGGCCCTGCACCTGACCGCGCCCGGCCCGGGTGACGCCGTCGACCGGGCGGTGGAGTCGGCCGCCGCCACCGGCTGGGCGCTGCACGAGCTGCCGGCCCGGCACACCCTGCGTACCGACGGGGAAGCCGCCGCCGCGTGCGCCGCGCTCGCGCTGCGGGTGCTGCGGCGCGGGGCGGTGGCGGTCAGCGAGCAGGCGCCCGGTGGCGCGCCGGTCACCGCGGACCGGATCGCCGTCGGTGCCGCGCACCGTGACCAGGTCGCGGCCATCCGCGCGCGACTCGGCGAGGCCGGTGCGGACATCACCGTCGACACCGCCAACCGACTCCAGGGCCGGGAGTACGACGTGACGATCGTGTTGCACCCGCTCTCCGGGCGGCGCGACGCGACCGCCTTCCACCTGGAGTCGGGGCGGCTCTGCGTGCTCACCTCCCGGCACCGGCACGCCTGCCTGGTGGTGGCCCGCGCCGGCATCGGCGACCTGCTGGACGCCCACCCCTCGACCGAGGTGCCGCAACTGGACGTGCCGGTCCGGTTCCCCGACGGCTGGGAGGCCAACCAGGCCATCCTCGCCCACCTCGCCACGGTGCCTGCACCGCCGCGTTGACCAGCGGCGACGGCATGCAGGATGAACGGATTCACGCCGTCGTCGATCACCGGGATTCATGTCGGTGTCCCGATACAACGGCGGTTCAGATGATCTGTCGCCGTCGATAGCGTGGGGTGCCTAGGCCGTCGGAGAAAGGCGGACCATGACCTCCCCATCCGTTTCGTTGTCCCGGCGCGGGCTGCTCGCCGGCACCGCGGTCGCCTCGGCCGCGGCCGTCACCGCAACCGTGCTCACCCCACCCGCCGCGGCGGCCGTCCCGGTTCACCCGGCAGCATCGGCGGTCGTCCGCGACGGGATCGCCACCGCACGACTGGCCGCCCCGGCGGCCCTGCAACCGGATCTGCACGAGCGGCTGGGCGCCTGGTTGGCGTTCTGGTCGGCGAACTCACCGGGTGCGTGGAGTGTGCCCGTCGAGGTGGTCGGCGCGGCCGACGCCGCCGGGGCGGCGTTCACCCTGCGCGCCATCCGGGTGGTGGCGGCCGATCGGCCGTTCGCCGCCTTCCTCGCCGGCCGAGCCGACCACGCCCACCTGGGCACCCTGGCCAGCCTGCATCACCACTTCGGCCAGGTGAGCGTCGCCGCCGACGGTGGGCTGCGCGTGGTCGACGGTGCGGCCGGCTTCACCGGCTCATCCGAGCAGGTCGCCTTCGCGGTCGCGGCGTGCCGCGAACTGTGGGGCGTGCGTACCGCCGGGGCCGCCACC
Organism: Verrucosispora sp. WMMC514; assembly: GCF_027497295.1. Classification (NCBI taxonomy): domain Bacteria; kingdom Bacillati; phylum Actinomycetota; class Actinomycetes; order Micromonosporales; family Micromonosporaceae; genus Micromonospora; species Verrucosispora sp. WMMC514. The sequence continues at coordinate 3,774,246 of NZ_CP114906.1, forward strand.
TGGCGGCACCGGGTGGGCCGTCTCGACGCCGCCTCCCGGTCCGGCTGGGCGGCCTTCACCAGGGCGGCCCTGCGACGCGGGCTGCGCACCGACACCTAATGAACGAACCGGAGGAAACACCATGGCACGCCACGAGTTCCGCTTCGTGGTCGACGGCGTCGACCTGACATCCGAGCAGCAGAGCCAGATCGCCGGTGAGATCCAGAAGGCCGGTCTGGCCGCGCTCTCGGTCGCCGGTACCAAGCTCAGCAACCCGCTCGCCCTCGGCCACGCCAACCTGCGGCTGCGGCCCGAGTGGTACGGCCTGTGGGTGATCGACGGTCCGTTCGCCCAGGACCTCGGCGAGAAGATCAACGACATCGGCTTCTGGTTGCAGAAGTGACCCGACCGCCGCGGGGACCGGACGGGCCGGGGGAGCGGATGTGCCCGAGTACGCCCACGGGCAACGCCACGGTCTTCCTCGGCATGATCACCCCGGCGGGCCGGGTCGCGTACGTGACCCCGGCCCTGCCCGCCGAGGTGGCCGTCGCCGCCGCGACGGAGGCCGACGTCGCGGTGGAGACCCGCTACCGACTCGCCGGCCCCTGCGTCACCAGCCGATGCGGTTTCTGGACCGGCGAGCACTGCGGGCTCGGCGAGCGCCTCGTCGCGTCGTACGCGCAGACCGTCGGCGAACCGGAGGTGGAACTGCCCCGCTGCGCCATCCGGCGCACCTGCCGCTGGTTCGCCGAACAGGGGCCGGCCGCCTGCGTCGCCTGCGCCCACGTGGTGACCGACGCGCGCTGAACCGGGACGGCCCGGGGTGTCGGTCCGGTCGGCTACCGTCGGTTGCCATGAGCGTGCGGGCGGGCGGATTCATGATCGGGCGGGATCATCCGGCCGGTCTGTTGCGGGCCGAGGTCGACCGCGCCACCGCCAGCCACGGCGGGCTGGTCCTGGTCGCCGGTGAGCCCGGCATCGGCAAGACCACCCTGGTCACCGCCGCCGCCGACGAGGCCCGTCGACAGGGTGCGCTGGTGCTCGGTGGCGCCTGCTGGGATTCGGCCAGCGCACCCGGCTACTGGCCGTGGACGCAGGTGTTGCGCCGGCTGCGCCGGTCGGCGGAGGACTGGACGGTGGCCCGGGAGTCGGCCGAGCCGGCGCTCGCCCTGCTGCTCGGCGAGGCGAGTCCTCTGGTGTCGGCCACCGTCCACGGTGAGGGCAGCGTCCTGACGTCGGTTCGCGGCGAGGGCGACGCGGCGGAGCAGGAGGCGTTCGCGCTCTACGACGCGGTCACCACCGCGCTGGTCGCCGTCTCGCAACGCCGGCCGGTCATGGTGATCCTCGACGACCTGCACTGGGCGGACCCGGCGTCGATGCGACTGCTGCGGTTCGCCGCCCAGCACACCTGGTTCGAGCGGCTGCTGCTCGTCGGCACCTATCGCGACGCCGAGGTGGAGGCCGCCGACCACCCGCTGCGGCCGTTGCTGATGTCGCTGGTGGCCAAGGCCACCTCGATAAGCCTCACCGGCCTCAGCCGGGACGAGGTCGGCGAGCTGATGACCCGCACCGCCGGCCGGACACCCGACGCGCACTGCGTCGACGACGTGCACCGGCGCACCGGCGGCAACCCGTTCTTCGTGGAGCAGACCGCCCGGCTCTGGCACGCCGACGGCACGCTGGCCACCATCCCTCCCGGCGTACGGGAGGTGGTGCGGCGGCGGCTGGAGCATCTACCCGCCATGGTGGTCGACGCGCTCACCGTCGCCGCCGTGCTGGGCCGGGAGTTCCACGGGGAGGTGTTGGCGGCCGGTGTCGGCCTGCCCACACCCCGGGTCGGTGAGTTGCTGGAGGTCGCGGTCACCGCCCGACTACTGCTCGGCATGGGCGACGACCGCTACGCATTCGCGCACGACCTGGTCCGCGAGACGCTCTACGACGCGCTGACCGAGGACGACCGCGCAGCGCGGCACGCCGCCGTGGTGCGGGCCGTCGAGGAGCACGACACGCTGGGCCGGTTGCTGATCCCCGCCGACGTGGCCCGCCACGCATGGCTGGCCGGTGCCCATCTGGACGAGTTCCGCGTCACCGAACTGCTGCTCGACGCCGCGCGGGACGCCAGGTGTCGACTGGCGCTCGACGAGTCCACCCTGCACCTGCGGCGGGCTCTGGAGGTGGTGCGGGACGAACTCCAACAGTTCAAGATCGTGACGACGTTGACCGACCAGCTCTTCCACTGCGGTGCCCGGGAGGAGGCGCGCCAACTGCTCAGCGAGGCCGCCGCGCTGGCCCTCACGGTCGATGACCCGGCGGTGCTGGCCCGCTTCGCACTCAACGTACGTCGCCACTGGCAACTCGACCCCGTAGCCGGCATCGACGGCGAGGCGCTGCTGCGCGAGGCGTACCGGCGGCTCATCGGCGAGCCCGCCGCCAGCGTCGGACCGGCCGTCCTGGAAGCCGACCTGATGACCGCCACCGAGACGCTCGCCCGGTCGACGCGCGACGACGAGGCACTCACCTTCAGCCTGTGGGTGCGACACGACTCCACCTGGGGGTTGGGCACCGCCGCCGACCGGTCCGCCCTCACCGGCGAGATCCGCGACGTCGCGCGTCGCAACGGTGACCGGGAGACCGAGCTGTGGTCCACCTCGCTGCGCTGGGTCGCGTTGCTGGAACTCGGCGACCCGCACTACCTCGACGAACTCACCGCCTTCGTCACCGGTGGACGACAGACCGGCAAGCCCCGGCACCAGATGGCGGCGGCCATCGACGGTGGCATCATCGCCGCCTTCCGAGGCGACTTCGCCGGTGCGCAGGCCTGCTACGACGAACTCGGCGAGCTGGACGAGTGGGAGCACTCCGACCACGCCTTCCTCGGGCATCATCTGCGTTGGGCGTTGCTGCTGCTACGGGGCCGACTCGACGATGCCGACGCGTTGCTCGACGGGCTCGCCAAGACCGATCATCCGCAGCTCGGCCTGCTGCGGGCGATCACCGCCGCCGAACGGGGTGACCACCGCACGGCGGCAGACCTCATCGCGGAGCTCGAAGCCGCGGGCACCCGGTTCGCCGGGTCGGTCTCGCCGATGTGGTTGCGGTTGCGCGCCCAGGCCACGGTCGCCGATCCGAGCCGCTGCGCCGAGGTGCGTCAGGCGCTGCTGCCGTATCGGGGCCAGTGGCTCGTCTCGCTGTACGGCTGCGACCTCAGCGGTCCGGTGGATCACTGGCTCGCCGTGGTCGACGCCGCCGAGGGGCGTTGGGACGACGCCGTCGCCGGCTTCTCCGCCGCCCGCGCCGCCGCCGACCGGATGGGTGCCCGGCCGTGGTCGCTGATCGCCCGTACCGCGCTGGTCGACGCGCTGACCGCCCGGGCTGGGCCTGACGACGCCACGATCGCCGCCGCCCTGCGTGCCGAGGCCGGGCGCGAGGCCCGCGACCTCGACATGCCGCAACTCCTGGCCCGACTCGCCGCCGTCGCACCGGTCGTGCCGGCCACCGAGGCACCCGAGCGGCCCGCGGAGGCGGTCCCGGCTTTCGGCTCGGCCACGGCCGACAGAGCGTCGGCGGGCTCGGCGTCGCCTGGCGGGTCGGTGGCCGGCGCAGTGGCGGAGCTGGCGGCTGGTCCGGTGGCGGTGGGAGCAGCCGCAGCCGGTTGGGCGTCGGCCGTGGGCGCGGTGCCAGCCGGTACGGCCGTCACCGGTGGTGCGGTCGGTCCGGCGTACGAGTTCCGTCGCGACGGGGCCGTCTGGCGACTCACCTTCGGTGGTAGCACCGTGCATCTGCCCGACGCGAAGGGGCTGCACGATCTGCGCCTGCTGCTCGGCCGTCCGGGCGTCGACGTGCCCGCCGTCGAGATGCTCGATCCGGCCGCCGGGCCGGAACTCGTCGCCGCCCGCCGGATGGGCGGCGATCAGGTGCTCGACGACGAAGCGAAGAGCCGGTACCGGCGCCACCTGGCACGGCTCGACGACGAGATCGACCTGGCGGCCGGGCGCGGCGACGAGGACAGGGTGGCGGCGCTGGACACCGAGCGGCAGGCGCTCATCGACCAGTTGCGGGCCGCCGCCGGGCTGGCCGGCCGGACCCGTCGGCTCGGTGACGAGGCGGAACGGGCCCGCAAGACGGTCACCGCCCGCATCCGCGACACGCTCCGCCGCCTCGACCAGCGGCACCCACCCCTCGCCACCCACCTGCGCGCCACCATCTCCACCGGCGCCGCCTGCCGCTACCTCCCACCCACCCCCCTCCCCTGGCACCTCTGACCAGGAGCGATCTTGGTCCGAAAGCGCCCTCCGAGGGGCGCCTCCGGACCAAGATCCAGGGCTGCGGGTCGGGTCAGCGGCGGTTGTAGCGGTGCATGGTTAGGGGGCCGAAGACGAGGATGAGGGCGGCGCTCCAGACGGCGATCCACATCATCGCCGAGGCGTCCGTGGTGCCGGCCATGGCCGCGCGTACGGACGAGACCAGGTGCGTGATCGGGTTGGCCTTGACGAACGCCTGGAGCCAGCCGGGCATGGTGGACGGGTCGACGAAGACGTTGCTCAGGAAGGTCAGCGGGAACAGCACCATCATGCTGACCCCCATCACCGACTTCTCGCTGCGCAGGATCAGCCCGAAGAACGTCCACACCCAGGAGAACGCGAAGGAGAAGACCACCAGCAGGCCGATCCCGGCGAGGACGCCGACCACGCCGCCGTCCGGGCGGAAGCCGAGCACCAGCCCGACGGTGAGGATCACCAGGGCGGCGAGGACGTAGCGCAGCACGTCGCCGACGATCATGCCGACCAGCGCGGCGGGCCGCCAGACCGGCAGCGTCCGGAACCGGTCGAAGACGCCCTTCTCGATGTCGGTGTTCAACCCGACCCCGGTGTACATGGTGATCATCACGACGCTCGTCACCATGATGCCCGGCAGGAAGAACTGCAGGTAGTCACGAGGACTGTCGGCGAGCGCGCCACCGAACAGGTACGTGAACATCAGCACCATGATGATCGGGAACGCGGTCACGTCGAACAACTGCTCCGGCACGTGCTTGATCTTCAACAGGGCCCGCCAGCTGAAGGTCAACGACGCCGACAGCGGGCTCGGCCGTGGCGGTCGGGCGCCCGGCGCGAGGACCGTCGCCAGCGCTTCGGAGGAGGGTACGAAGACCGTCGGCGCCCGGCCGGTCGAGGTGGCGGTGTCGCTGCTCATCGGGCTGCCTCCAGCTCGTCGTCCCGCTCGTCGGTGGCCGGCACGGCGGGATGGTCGGTCAGGGCCAGGAAGACCTCGTCCAGGCTGGGCTGGCCGAGGGAGAAGTCGTCGACCACGATCCCGGCCCGGGACAACTCGCCCAGGGCCCGGGCGGCCTGTGCGCTGGCGTCCAGTTCGCTGCCGTCGCCACCCACCCGGGCGGTGATCGCCACCGGGTCGGCCTCCAACTGCACCGGTACGCTCAGCGTCGCCTGCAACACCCGCTCGGCCTCGGGCCGCTGGTCGGCGTTGCGCAGCCGCAGGTGGACCGTGCCGGAGCCGACCGACGACTTCAACTCGCCCGGGGTGCCCTCCGCGATCACCCGGCCGTGGTCGACCACCGCGATCCGGCTGGCCAGCTTGTCGGCCTCGTCCAGGTACTGCGTGGTCAGCAGCACGGTCGTGCCGTGCGCGACCACCGCCCGGACGATCTCCCACACCTGGTTGCGGCTGCGCGGATCCAACCCGGTCGTCGGCTCGTCGAGGAACAGCAGGTCGGGGGTGTTGAGGATGCTCGCCGCGATGTCGATGCGCCGCCGCATGCCGCCCGAGTACTTCTTCACCTGCCGTCCGGCCGCCTCGGTCAACCCGAACGCGGCCAGCAGTTGCTCCGCCCGTTGCCGGGCGGCGGACTTGGGCAGCCCGAGCAACCGGCCGAGCAGGATGAGGTTCTCCGTGCCGGTCAGGTCCTCGTCCACCGAGGCGTACTGGCCGGTCAGGCTGACCCGGGCACGTACCGCGTCGGCCTCGGCCACCACGTCGTGACCGAACACCCGGGCCTGCCCGCCGTCGGGACGAAGCAGGGTGGCCAGCACGCGTACCGCGGTGGTCTTGCCGGCCCCGTTCGGACCGAGCAGCCCGTACACGGCACCGGCCGGAACCTGCAGGTCGATGCCGGCGAGCGCGCGGGTCTCGCCGAACGACCGGGTCAGCCCCTCGGCCTCGATGGCGAGGCCGGTGGTGCGTCTACTCATGATTGCGAAGTGTCCTTCCGTTCGTCACGTCTGTGAGCCGGGCCGCCGGACCCGGCGACCCACCACATCCCACGGGTACGACAGAATGCTCCCTCCCCGTGGCCGCCCGCCAGCTACAACGACGCTGGCCGACGGGAGTGGTCGGCTCACCACACAGGCGCGAGACGGCGGACAGCCGCCGCTAGATCTGATCTAGCGGCGGCTGTCCCGACACCACCTGCCGGCGGTGATCCGGTCCGACGGCTTGCCGGCCCCGTCACCAGGCGGTGTCGAGCCGGTGCCGCTGCTCGGGTGTCAGCGCCAGGTCCACGGCGGCGAGGCTCTCGTCCAACTGCGCCACCGAGGAGACCCCCACCAGCGGGATGGTGGGGATGTCGCCGTCGATCAGCCAGGCCAGCACCACCTGGTTGGCCGTCGCGCCGGTCTGCTCCGCCACCTCGCGCAGCGCGGCCAGCCGCACCGGCGCGCTCGGCAGGTCGTACTCCGGCCCCAGCGGCTTGTCCGGTCGCACATAGGCGCCCCGGAGCAGTGACCCGTACGACACCAGGGTCAGCCCGGGCTCGGCGCGCAGGTAGCTGGTCAGCTCGCCGCCGACCGCGCCCACGTTGCCGTCGACGTCGAGGTCGGTCGGTCCGTCGAGTCGGGCCGGCAGGTAGCTGCGGTGGTACTGGAGCACCTCGTACCCGGGCAGTCCGGCCGCCGCGGCCAGCGCTCGGGCCCGCTCCACCCGCCAGGTGCGGTGGTTGCTCGCGCCGAGCAGCCCCACGGTGCCCTCGGCGACCAGCTCGGCGAACCCCTCCACGGTCTCCCGCAAGGGCACCCGGTGATCCTCGATGTGGGCGTAGAGCAGGTCCAGCCGGTCCATGCCGAGGCGTTCCCGGCTCCGTTCGGCGGACTCCCGGATCACCTTGGCCGAGAGCCCCTCCGGGTTGTCGAGGTAGCTGGTGCCGGGGGCCAGTGGCCGGGCACCGAGCTTCGTGGCGATGACGACCTCGTCGCCGATGCCCCGGCTGCGCCGCCACCGGCCGAGCAGTTCCTCGCTCTCGCCACCCTGCCCGCCGGTCATCCAGAACGCGTAGTTGTCCGACGTGTCGATGAAGGTGCCGCCGGCCTCGACGTACCGGTCGAGGATCGCGTAGGAGGTGGCCTCGTCGGTCTTCGTGCCGAACAGCATCGCCCCGAGGCTGAGCACGCTGACCTCGCGCCGGGTACGCGGGTCGCTGCCGATCGTGCGGTACCGCATGGAAACTCCTCTCGCGCGCCCGAACCTGTGGACGCGGCACCAGCCTGCGTCTTCGAGCGCACTCGAGGTCAACCCCTTGACCCGGTCCGCTCGTCCGAAGGTCCATCGACGCTGACACCTGAGCCCGGTGCGCCCGGACGGCGCCACCCATACGGTGTGTTCCTGTCCGACGTCACACAGTGGAGGATTCACCAGTGCCGCAGCTACCGGACCTGCCTTTCGGTGTGGACTACCGGGCAGTCGGGGTCTTCCTGTTGGCGCTGCTCGTCGCGGTGATCCAGCAGTTCTTCGCCGACTGGATCAAAGCCCAGCTGGCCCGACTGTGGGGACTCGTCGCCGGCCGACGGCGCGGCATCCGGGCGGACGAGTGGCGCCGCTACCGTGCCTGGGTCGCGCGCACCTACAACCGGATGGAACTCGGCTTCGTGCGGGACGTCTCGGTCACGCTGGACGAGGTGTACGTGCCGCTGGAGTACGAGCAGGACGGCAGGCGCGTGGACGTCTACCGTGACGTGCGGGACCGGCGGCGCACGGTGATCCTCGGTGCGGCGGGAGCGGGTAAGTCGATGCTGCTGCGGCACTCGATGGTGCGCTGGGCGGCGGCGCCCGAGCGGTTCGAGCGCGTACCGGTGCTTGTGGAGCTTGCCCGGTCCAACCGGGACGGCCGCCCGATCCGGCAGCTCATCACGGAGGCGCTCGGCCGGCTCGACGACGACCCGGATGGTCGCCGCCGGCATCGGCGCGGCCGTCCGCTCGTCGCCGACGCGGCGCAGGTCGTCGAGGTGGCGTTGGCCAGTGGCCAGCTCTGCGTGTTCCTCGACGGGCTGGACGAGGTGGTCACCGAGCGACGCGGTGCGGTCGCCGAGGAGATCAAGGAGTTCGCCGAGCGCCATTCGACGACGCAGGTCGTGGTCACCTGCCGCGACGCGGTCTACGACGGTGACCTGCGGCCGGTCTTCGACCGGGAGATCCGGGTGGCCGGCTTCGACGACGCCGGGATCCGGCACTTCCTGCGGCTCTGGTTCACCCGGCGGGACGGCGGGGATGCCGAGCACCACGCACCGGGGCGGGAACGCGACGAGGTGTCGGCCGACTCCCGGCACGTCGTGGAGCAACTCCTGGCGGAACTGCGATCCAGCCCGACGGTGATGCGGCTGGCCCGCAGCCCGCTGATGCTCACGATGATCACCACCCTGTACGAGGCGGACGCCGGTGCCGGTCCGATGTTGACCAACTCGCGGGCGGAGTTCTACCAGCAGGCCGTCGAGCACCTGCTGCGCCGGGACCGGGATCTCGGCCGGCACCGCAACCTGGCCCGCTACCAGGCCGGCCACAAGCTCATGGCGCTGCGGGCGATCGCGCTGGCCGCCCAGGGTGGCCGGTCCCAGGGCACCGACCGCCGGGTGATCGGCGAGGCGGAGGTGTACGCCGAACTCGCCCGCATCCTGCCCCGGTTCCGGCTGGCCGAGGAGCACCTGCCGCGCATGGTCGACGAGATCGTGGAGCGCAGCGGGCTGTTGATCCGCATCGACGACAACAACCTGCTCTACGAGTTCGCCCACCTGACCCTGCAGGAGTACCTGGCGGCGGTGGAACTCGCGGACGATCCCGACCGGCTGCTCGGGCTCTACCGGGAGAACCCGAGCCGGTGGCGGGAGACGGTGAAACTCTGGTGCGCCGGGGCCAATCGCGACGCCTCCGGCGTGATCCGGCAGATCTTCGCCGGTGACGGCCGGGACCGGCTGCTCGCCCTGGAGTGCGTCGCCGAGGCCCGACAGCTCGACGAGAGCCTCGCCGCGACCATCGTGGACAGTCACGTCCGGCTGCTCGGTACGCCGGCCGCGGACAAACATCTGGTGCTGGCGGCGCTCGGTGCGGTGTCCGGTAACTCGGGGCCGTTCGGTCAGCGACTGTTCGACAGCCTGGCGCAGCAGGCGCGCTCCGGCGGCTCGGTGGCCGAGGACGCGGTGGTGGCCCTCGCGGAGTCCCGTCGCCGCGAGGCGATCGAGCTGCTCAGCGAGATGGCGGTGCGGGTGCCGGCGGCCCGTGCCGCCCTGCGGGCCACCGGTGAACTGGCCATTCCGACCCTCGCCGCCCGGGCCGGCGCCGGCTCGGTGGCTGCCGTCGACGACCTGGCTGCCATCGGCACTCCCGCCGCCGCGGTGGCCCTGGCGGAACAGTTGTGGGCCCGGGACCGGCAGGTTGCCGTACGCGCGGCATGGCGGCTGGCCACCCTGGTCGACGCCCCCGACGTGGAGAACGAACTGCGCACCTTCGACCCCACGGCGGCGGAGGCCGCGTCCGTGGCCGCCGAGGCGGCGCGGCTGACCGGCCGGCGGTCGGGACGGCTGCCGGGCGCGGAGTGGTACGACTGGCTGTGGGCACCGTTCGAGCCGGGCACCCCAATGGCCCGCACGATGGGGCGCCTCGGCTGGCTGATCCTGGAGTCGACCGACGACGCGCCGGGTGACCTCGGCACCGTCGACGTGCGTCTCGCGATCGGCCTCGTTGCGCGCCCCGATGCGGTCAGCGCCGGCAAGGCGTCGAAGGAACTGACCGATGAGCTCAATCGCAAGGCGCACAGCCTCGGCTACAAGCGGCTGCTCTCCGGAGCCTTCGGCGCGTACGAGATCCGCGACATGCTCGACCTGGTGGCCCGGCGGGAGCCCGAGGCCGCGCGCGACCTGGCGGTGCAGGCGTTGGGGTCTCGGGTGTCCGGTTGGCGGGCCGCGTTGCTGACCCGGCTGCCCATGCCGGTGTTGACGGAGTTGGCCAGTCGACTGTGGACAGGTGGCGTGCTCGACGCCGACCTGCGGGACTGGCGGACGCTCAACGAGCGGCCCGAGGCGCCCACGGTCCTGACCTTCCTGCGCAACGTCGCCGTGACGCTCGGGGCGCTGGCCGGTGTGGTCCTGGTCGGCATCGCCGTCATTCGCTCGTTCAGCACGGTGATCGGCCGCCAGGGGGGATGGGGGAAGGAGGATCTGGCGGCCCTCGTGCTGGTGTGTACGGCTTTTCTGGTTATCTCGTTCGTGGTCGCACTGTTCATGCCGGCCGACCACGACCTGTTGTGGCTGCCTGCCGTCGTCCTGATGATCAGCGGGGTCGGGCTGATGGTTGCGGGTGCGCCTGTCGCGTTCGCCACGGTGACCGGTTGGCTGGGCGTCACGCTCACGGTCGTGGTGGCGGCGGTTCTGGTGGGCGCGATGGTCGTGCTGGTGCGCTGGACCCGCCACCGGGAGCGGGCGTTGCGCAATCCGTACCGGGCGCTGCTCGACCGGGCACCGACTGCCCGCACCGCCGAGCAGACCGTGATCGGTCGTCAGGCCACCGGAGGTAGCGGTCGGTCACGGCAGGCGGTGAGGACCGGCGGCTGAGCTGTGCCGGATCAGCGGCGACGCAACGCGGTCGAGGCGAGTCGGTAGCCGATGGTGTGCTCGACAAGCCGCTCGACCAGGTCCGCCTTGCGCAGCCCGCCGACGCCGCGCAACCCCAGCTGCGCGGCCAGCTCCCGCAGGTCGCGCAGCGGCCAGGAGGAGAGGTACGCGGAACCGTCGGCGCGGCTGCCCATCGTCGCCAGCCGGTCGACGGCGACGGTCAGGTCCGGTCGCTCGCTCATGCCGGCTGCCGGTCGGGCTGGAGGTGGTCGAGGAACTCGGTGGCGAGGCGGCGCAGCTCGTCGCGTACGGCGGGCACCGTGACGCGGTCGCGCAGCACCACCGGCACGCCGCGCGGGGTGTTCGTCGCGTAGAGCGTGACGTTCTCCCGCAGCGCGGTGGGGAAGACCGGCAGACCCAGGTTGCGGACCTGGTCCATGTAGGTCTGGTGGGTGGCGATGGGTTGCTGGGACAGCAACTGGATCATCGTAAAGACCACGCCGGCCACGTCGGGGGCGACCTTCTGGTGCCGGCGTACGGTGGCGAACCGGCGGGCGTCGGAGTTGTACTGCTCGACCAGTTCCCGCACGTTGCCGTGCAGGTAGTCGATGCCCAGGGTGGACAGGTAGTCGGCCCGGGCCGGAATGACCAGGTGGTCGCTGGCGATGATGGCCGACTGGGTGACCACGTTGAAGTTCGGCGGGCAGTCGATCAGCACCATGTCGTACGGGTCGAGCCCGTCGGCGAGCAGTCCTTCGGCGAGTGACCCGCGGACCCGGAACAGTTCGGCGTCGTACTCCTCGCCACCGGCGACGCTGCGGGCCAGGGCCAGGTCGATGTCCACGAGTTGCAGATGCGACGCGATCAGGTCGAGCCGGCCGGCACCGCTGAGCCGGGAGTTCGCCGGGCCGGGTGACACCACAAGTTCACTGAGCGTGACCGGCGGGCTGCCCTCGCGCAGGCCGTCGTACCAGCGTTTCACCGTCCGGGTGTCGCGCAGCCGCTCCCGCCAGTCGTCCGGGTCGTAGAAGCCGAAGGTCAGGCTGGCCTGTGGGTCGAGGTCGATGAGCAGCACCTTCATCCCCCGGTTGGCCAGTTCGGCACCGAGGTTGGCGGTCACCGTGGTCTTGCCGACCCCGCCCTTGTAGTTGATCACGGACACGACGTACATCGACGTACCTCCCCAAGACGACTGACGGTAGCGGTCCGTCCGGCGAAAAGTCGATCATCCTCGGCTTGCACGTAAGTACGTAAGTTCGTACTCTCGAACTATGGCGGACGTGGAGGAACGGTTGGCGGCGCTGGAGGCGCAGGTCGCCGAGCTGATCGAGCGGCTCGGCGGCGGTGCGGGTCCGGCTCCGCCGCCGGAGGGGGTCTTCTGGGCGCTCGACGGGCTCAAGCAGCGACTGCCCACCGACGGTGCCGGCGCCGTGCTCTACACCGGCACGGTCCGGGTCGGCGGGCAGCATTACGACTGGCAGTACGGGCGGGGCGTCGAGGACCTGCTGGCCGACGACTGGGCCGACCTGCCGGTCGTCCTGTCGGCGCTGGCCCACCCGGTGCGCCTGCGGCTGCTGCGGGAGATCCTCGGCGGCCGGCAGGGCACCGCCGAGCTGGCCGGGATCGAGGACCTGGGCACCACCGGCCAGCTGCACCACCACCTGCGCCAGCTCACCGCCGCCGGCTGGCTGCGCAGCGCCGGCCGGGGCCGGTACGCCATCCCCGCCGAGCGGGTGGTGCCGCTGCTGGCCATCCTCACCGCCGCCGGTCGTTGACCACCACCGACTGTCGCGGCAGGAGACCACCACCGTGGCCGGCACGACTGCCCCGCGTCGATCCGGCAGGGCACGGAAGGAGCACGTCATGCGCAAGACCTCCGTCATCGCCCTGGTCGCCGGCATGGTCGCCGGTCTGGCCGGGCTCGGCCTCATGCCCCGGCAACCCCGGCTGACCGCCCAGACGACCGGCGACGCCGACCTGGCCGCCGCCGCCCGGGCGGCCGTGGCCGACCCCGCCGGCTACCGTGGCCTCGCCGTCGCCCTGATCGACGGAGGGCGGATCCGCACCGCCGGCCTCGGTGACCGGGACCGCGCCGGCAACCCGGTCCGGCCGGACACGCCGTTCGAGACCGGATCGGTGCCCAAGGTGCTCACCGGCATGCTGCTGGCCCACCAGGTCAGCGTCGGGGCGGTACGCCCCGACGACACTCTCGGCGCGACCTGGCCGGCGATCACCGGTGCCGCCCGGGAGGTGACCCTGGCCGAGCTGGCCAGCCACCGCGCCGGGCTGCCCCGGATCGTGCTCAGCTCGGTCACCGACTGGGCTCGCACGATCTGGGCCAACTACGCGGCCGGCAACCCGTACGCCGGGCAGGACGTCGACCGGGTCCGCGCCGCCGCGAACGACCAGACACCCGGCGACGGCCGGGGCGAGGTCCACTACTCGAATCTCGGCATGGCGCTGCTCGGCCAGGCTCTCGCGGCCGACGCCGGCACCGGCTATCCCGAGCTGCTCGACCGGGAACTGCTGACCCCGCTGGGCATGACCGCGACCATCCAGGTCACCAGCGCGCAGGCGCTGCCCGCCGAGCGGGCGGAGGGCACTCTCGGCAGTGGTCGCACACCCGACCCGTGGATCGGCACCGGATACGCCCCCGCAGGCCTGGGTTACTGGTCCACAGCGGAGGACCTGGCGCGACTCGTCGCGGCCACGGCCGCCGGTACCGCACCCGGCGCCGATGCCCGCGACCCGCGCTTCGACCACACCGACCGCACCCGCATCGGGTACGGCTGGCTCACCACCCGCTACGGCGACCGTGAGATCACCTGGCACAACGGTGCCACAGGTGGCTTCTACTCGTACGTCGGCTTCGACCGGGCCACCGGGCGGGGTGTGGTGGTGCTCGGCAACACCGACAGGGGAGTGGAACCCGTCGGGTTGCGGCTGCTCGGGGTGCCCCGTGAGGAAGCCGGCACCGCCTCGCCGGCTCGGCCGACCTGGATCGGAGTCGGGATCGGGCTGCTGTTCACCTTCATCGGTGGCCTTTCACTGATCGGCACCGCGCTGCGCCCCGCGGCGGACCGGCTCACCGTGCTGTCGGGAGGTGTCTGGGCGATCGTCTACCCGGCTCTTGGTCACCAGCTCGGTGACTGGTCGGCCGTGCCCGGATGGCTCTGGCCGCTCGGGCTGGTGGCCTCCGGCGTCGGGCTGGCCCTGGCCGTCCAACGCTGGCGAGGCCTACCGGTCAACGGGGCGACGCGGCCCTGGCTGCGGGTGGCGGCGACGGCCGGCTCATTTGTCGTCGCGACGGCGCTCGCCGTCGCCCTGGTGCGCTGAGCGGTGCGGTGCGGGTGCGCGTCGAACGCGGAGGCGGCAGGCGCCACCGGCGCGATCATCATGAACCAGGGTAACGGTACGCCGGAGGCCAACGCGGACCGCTACGACCTGTTCGCCGGCACCCTCAGCGCACCCGTGGGCATCCCCACCGTCTCGGTGTCCTACTACACAGGTGAGCAGTTCGCCGCCACCGCCGGCCTGGTGGTACGGATCGAGGCCGACACCACGTCGGAGATCCGCAGCACCGAGAACGTATTCGCGCAGACCCGGCACGGTCGCACCGACAACGTGGTCATGGCCGGAGCGCACCTCGACTCGGATCCGGCCGGTCCGGGCTACAACGACAACGGCACCGGCAGCGCGGCGCTGCTCGAGGTGGCGCTGCAGATGGCCAAGGTGAAGCCGAAGAACGCTGTCCGCTTCGCCTGGTGGGGCGCGGAGGAGGCGGGCCTCGTCGGTTCGCAGTACTACGTGGACAGCCTGACCGAGCAGCAGGTCGCCGACATCGCCCTCTACCTGAACTTCGACATGGTCGGTTCGCCGAACTACGTCTTCGGGGTGTACGACGGCGACGACTCCGCCCAGCAGGGCTCCGGCCCGGGTCCGGAAGGTTCGGCGGAGATCGAGAAGGTGTTCGAGAAGTTCTTCGCTTCCCGCAAGTTGCCCACCGTGCCGTCCGACTTCACCGGTCGCTCGGACTACGGCCCGTTCATCGCCGCCGGTGTCGACATCCCGGCCGGTGGCCTGTTCACCGGTGCCGAGGGCGTCAAGACGGAGGCCGAGGTCGCGCTCTTCGGCGGGCTGGCCGATGTCTCCTACGACCCCTGCTACCACCAGGCCTGCGACAGCCGCACGCCGGTCGCCGACGGCGCTGACGCGGCGATCTACCAGGCGTTGGGCAAGAAGTACCGGCTCCAGGGCAACGTGAACGTCTTCGCGCTCGACGTCAACGCCGACGCCATCGCCACCGCCGTGATCACGTTCGCGTACGACACCTCGAAGGTGAACGGCGTGACGACGCCCGGCAAGGGCAGGCACGGCCACAAACACGGTCATGGCCACAAGCACGGCCACGGCCACCACTGGAGGTAGGCGACCATGCGCCAGGCGGGCCGGACCTGGTCTCGGGGTCCGGCCCGCCCCGGTCAGTCGGGCAGTGCGGCTCGGCGGGTCAGCCGGAAGTGTTGTCGTTTGCCGTCGTCGCGGACCACCACGCCGTAGCGGGACAGTTCGGCGCGCAGTTCCCTGGCCTCGCCGCCCCGGTCGTGCTTCAACGCCTCCTGCCGTGCGCGCAGCAGCGCGTTCGCGCCCGCCGGCAAACCGGGCAGGTCGGGCACCCAGAGCCGGTACGCCGCGCGGTGCGGATCCGCCTCCGCCCACGGCCAACCGTGCTCCCGGAAGGCTTCGGCCAGCTCCCTCGCCGGCAGGTCGACCGACTGGCGGGCCAGCTCGGCGTCGTCCGCGTCGAGCAGCACCAGGTGCTTGCCGTCCAGGTAGACAGCCCGGGTGTCGCGCCGGTCGATCTCCCGTTCGGAGCTGCCTTCCCGCAGCCGGACCTCGGCACCGGACACGGTCACCCGTACCCGCTCGGCGGTGCCGATGGCGGCGATCACCAGCCCGACCAGGATCCCGACACCCACCCCACCGGGTAGCGAGTACGTGTCGGGCAGGCCGTCGAGCGCTCGGAACAGGCCCTGCACCGGAGCCCAGGGCAGGTCGGCCACCCAGCCGGACCCGGCCACCACCAACCCACCCAGCGCGCCGCCGACCAACGGGATCCCGCCCCAGAGCACGACCAGCTCGGTGATGCCACCGCTCACCACGGTCGGCGACCCGTACGCCCTCACGCCACCTCCCGCCGCATGGCGCGGACCGTACCGGCTACCACCGGCACAACCAACCACAGCACCAGTGACACCGCCAGTCGCTGCCACTGCCCGGCTGTCACCTCGGCCGTGAACAGCGGTTCCATGGTCCGCCCGGTGTCCAACCACTCGGCCGCGCGGTTCAGCGGCCGGACCAGTTCTCCCACGATCGACCAGATGATCGGCAGCACCAGGTAGCTCACGATGGCCAGCGGAGTGTTCAGCAGCAGCAGGCCGAACCCCGCACCCATCAGCACGCTCGCCACCTGGAACACCACGGCGTGCGCCACGAGCGCTCCCTCGATCCGCCAGGTGCCCGCGCCACCCGTGGCACCGGCGATCGCCGTGCCGACGGCGGCGAACGCCAGGCTGCTCAGCACCGCCCCGAGCGCCGCCAGCACCACCGCGACGAGCTTGGCGGTGATCACCCGTTCCCGGCGCGGCACCAGGGCGAACGTGGTGAGCGCGGTGCGCTGGGACCACTCACTGGTGATCGACAGGATGCCGAGCACCGGCAGCAGTACCCCGACCGGCAGCAGGGCAGTGGTGAAGAAGACCGCGAAGTTCTGTTCCGGCGCTTCGGCGTACACCAGGAGGAGCGCGACGATCACGGCGCTGACCAGGCCGATGGTGATCAGCAACCAGCGGCCGGCCCGGGTGTCGACGAGTTTGCGCAGCTCCACGGCGGTCAGCCGGGCCAGCGACGGTAGGTGTTCGGCCGAGCGGTGACCCGGGACAACCTCTGGTGCGGTGCTGACGGTGGTCATCGGACGACCTCCCCGGTCGGTTCGGCGCTGGTGGTGGAGTGCGGGACGGGGCCCGGTGCGGTGGCGGTCAGGGTGAGGAACAGCTGTTCCAGGCCACCGCCGCCGGCCGGACGTAGCTCACCGAGGGCGACCCCGGCGGTCCGGGCGATCTCGCCGACCGTGTCGGTGTCGGCGCCGACCAGCAGGCCCTCGGAGCCCTCGCTGACCGTCAGGCCGGCCCGCCGCAGCGCGGCCCGCAACGCCGCGCCGTCGCGGGCCCGCACCACGGTGCCGGCACCGGCCAGCAGCTCGTCCTTGCCGCCCTGGGCCACGATCCGGCCACTCCCGATGACCACCAGCCGGTCCGCGACCGCCTCCACCTCGCGCAGCAGGTGGGAGGAGAGCAGCACGGTGCCGCCCCGGTCGGCGAAGTCCCGGAGCAGGCCGCGCATCCAGAAGATGCCTTCCGGGTCGAGGCCGTTGGCCGGCTCGTCCAGGACGAGCACCCGGGGGTCGCCGAGCAGCGCGTGTGCCAGGCCAAGCCGCTGGCGCATGCCCAGCGAGTACGCCCGCACCCGGCGTCGGGCGGCGGTCGGGCCCAGCCCCACGCGGTCGAGCAGCTCGCCGACCCGGCGCCGGTCGACGCCCATCGTCGCCGCCGCCACGGCCAGTGCCTCCCGGCCGGTCCGCCCGGCGTGCTGGGCGGAGGCGTCCAGCAGCACCCCGACCGTACGGCCCGGGTTGGGCAGTTGCCGGTACGGCCGACCGTCGACGGTGGCGGCACCGGCGGTCGGTGGGGTGAGCCCGCAGATCATGCGCATGGTGGTGGACTTGCCGGCCCCGTTCGGACCCAGGAAGCCGGTGACGGTGCCCGGTTCGCAGTGGAACGACACGTCCTCGACGGCGGTGTGCCGCCCGTACCGTTTGGTGAGCTGGTGTACGGCGATCATGGCTGCCAGCCTGTCCGAGCCGGTCGGTCGTCCGCAGCGGCCATCGGTCTGGTCCGCGCAGACCAAGGTCGACGCCGAGGTCTCGACTTTGGTAGCTGGTCCGGTGCCCGATCGGCTGCCTACCATTGCGCCTGTGAGCAGCGCCGTCGTACTGGAGCACCCGGGTCTGCTGCCCGGGTCGCTCGGCGCCGCGCCGCTCCGTGCCCGGCGCACCGCCCGCGACTGGCTGGTCGACAGCCTCGCCTTCCTGATCTCTCTGGCCTGGGTGGTGCTGGCCACCTTCGACGCCGCCTCCCCGAACCCGACGTTCGCCGACCGGTTGCCCCACGACTGGATGATCGTCACGGACGCGTTCTTCGGCCAGGTCTGCACGGCCGCACTCTGGTTGCGGCGTCGCTGGCCGGTGGGGGTGGCCATGGCGACGCTGCCGTTGGCGATGTTCTCCGTCGCCTCCAGCATCGCCCTGGTGATCATCTACTTCACGGTGGTGGTGCACCGTCGGACGGCAGTCGCCCTGGCCGTCACCAGTGCCGGGCTCGTCACCAATTTCCTCTTCGCCCTGCTGCGTCCCGACCCCTCCGGCTCGTACTGGATATCCACCCTCTGGGGAGGGGTGATCACCCTGCTGGTGCTGGCCTGGGGCATGTTCGTGCGGGCGCGCCGGCAACTGGTGCTGTCGTTGCGGGAGCGCGCCGAGCGGGCCGAGGCCGAGCAGCAGCTACGGGTCGCACAGGCCCGGCAGTTGGAGCGCACCCGCATCGCCCGGGAGATGCACGACGTGCTCGCCCACCGGATCTCCCTGCTCAGCCTGCACGCCGGGGCGCTGGAGTTCCGCCCCGACGCGCCTGCGCCGGAGGTGGCCCGGGCGGCCGGGGTGATCCGGGACAGCGCACACGCCGCCCTTCAGGACCTGCGCGCGGTGATCGGCGTGCTGCGCGCCGAGACCGCGTTGCCCGACGACCCGGAACGCCCCCAGCCGACCCTCGACGACCTGCCCGCCCTGATCGCCGAGTCCCGGGCCGCCGGAACTCGCGTCGACCTGCGGGAACAGGTCGCCGTGCCGGACCGGCTACCGGAGGCCGTGGGGCGCAGCGCCTACCGCATCGTGCAGGAGGGGCTCACCAACGCCCGCAAGCACGCCCACGGCGCCGCCGTCACCGTCGGCCTCGACGGGGCGCCGGGTGACGGGCTGCGGGTGGAGATCCGCAACCGCAGGCCGGTGGGCGAGGTGCCCCGGACGACCATCCCCGGCACCGGCACCGGCCTGGTCGGCATCGCCGAGCGGGTCAGTCTGGCCGGCGGCCGGCTGGAGCACGGCTGCGACGAGCGGGGCGACTTCCGGTTGGCCGCGTGGCTGCCGTGGCCGGCGACGTGACCGGCCCGGGGCCGGCCGCCGAGGGCGATGGCGCGGCGTCGGCGGCTGCCGCCGACGCGCCCGCTGCCGGCGGCGGGCAGACAGTGCGGATCCTGATCGTGGACGACGACGCGCTGGTACGCGCCGGGCTGTCGATGATCCTCGGTGGTACGCCCGACCTGAAGGTGGTCGGCGAGGCGGCCGACGGCAGTGAGGTCGTCCAGGCCGTCGCCGCGTGCCGGCCGGACGTGGTGCTGATGGACATCCGGATGCCCCGGTTGGACGGGCTGGCCGCCACCGAGGCGCTGCGTGGGCTGCCCCACCCGCCGGAGGTGCTCGTGCTGACCACGTTCGACGCCGACGAGCACGTGCTGCGGGCGCTGCGCGCCGGTGCCGGCGGCTTTCTGCTGAAGGACACCCCGCCGGTGGAGATCGTGCGGGCGGTGCGCCGGGTGGCGGCCGGCGAGGCGACGCTGTCGCCGACGGTCACCCGGACCCTGATCGAACACGTCACGGCCGGACCGGCGGCCGACCCACGGCGGGACCGGGCCGCCCGGCTGATCGAGGACCTGACCGAGCGGGAACGCGCCGTCGCCGTGGCGCTCGGTCGGGGGCGCACCAACGCCGAGATCGCCGCCGAGCTGTTCATGAGCGTGGCCACCGTCAAGGCGTACGTCTCCCGGCTGCTGACCCGGCTCGGACTCAACAACCGGGTGCAGGTGGCCCTGCTCGTCCACGACGCCGGGCTGGTCTGAAAACGTTTGAACCATCCCGTCGCGGTGGCCGTACCACTGCTCGAGGTGCGGTGCTCAAGCGCACCGCTACCGGAGCTGCGGGAGGTCTGCCGTGCGAGTTGATGAGCAGTCGACGGATCCCATCGATCAGATTCTGGGCGAGTTGCCGGTCCCGACGCCGTTGACCCCCGAGGACGTCCGGCTGGCCGTCCGGGCGGTGGTCGTGCACGCGGCCGAGGAGTGGCCGACCGGGGCGCTGTGCCGCAACGACGGTGCCCGGTTCCCCTGCCGGCTGCATCGTTGGGGTCGGAAGGTGCTGCTGAACCACGGGCTCAACGAGCGACAGCTCGACGCCCTGATCCGGCACGGCAATCCGTTCGTGCACGTGCCGTTCCCGTTCCTGATCAACGGGCCGTCGGCGGGACGTACTCCCGCCGCGCGTCCGGCGGGCACCGACCGGGCCGCCGGTTACCCGCCGCGGGCCGCCGGTCATCCGGCGCGACCCGACCGCGTCCCCGGTTACCCGGCTCGGGGTCCCGCGCCCCGGGTGGCCGCCCCGGTCGCGCGCGGTGGCGTCCGGACGCCCGGCTCCGGCCGGCCGGTGGCACCCCCCGCCACCGCGCCGCGCTGGCCGCGGGCGAGCTGAGCGGGCTCGCCCGCCGGCGGTACGACGCCGGCCCGGAGCGCGCGGTCATTCCCCGCCCGCGCCCGGGCCGGCGTCGCGATGCGCCGTGCGATCAGCGGTTCCCGGCGGGGATTCCGCAGCTGGGTGCCGCCCAGTAGGTGTTGTTCGCGCTGCGGTCCTGGTTGTTCTCCCGCCGCGAGTCCACGTGGACGTGGGTGTTGTGGCCGGACACGCCGGGCCCGATGATGCCGCTGAAGCCGTGGTTGCGCGCCTGGCGGGCGATCTGGCACAGCGACCTGTCCCGGGAGATGAGGTCGGCGGCGTTGCCGTAGAGGTGCTGGCTGTCCGACGCCCCACCCACCCGGTTGTTGCAGGTGCGGCTGCGGAACCCGCTGGTCACGATCAGCGGTTGGTCGCCGAGGCTCTTGCGCAGCGCCTCCAGCTTCCACATGGTGCGCAGCGCGTTCTGCCGGGTCTGCCCGGTGCTCAGCGGGCCACCGTCCCAGCCGCTGCCGCCGCAGCCGTCGTCCATCTCGGTGTAGCTGAAGTGCCGGGGCGTGCAGTTGTCGTCCTGGAGTTGGTACAGCTTCCGGTAGGTCTGTGGCCCGGCGACCCCGTCGACCTTGAGGCCGTACGCGGACTGGAAGCGGCGAACCGCGGCGGCGGTCTTCGGGCCGAACCGACCGTCGAGTTCCACGACGTTGTTGTTGCCGGCCCAGCCGGCTATCCGTAGTTGCAGCTCGCGCACGTCGCTGCCGGAACGCCCCTGGTAGAGGTTGCGGTTCCAGGTGTAGCAGCCGTCGGCATGGGCCGCTGGCGCGGCGACCACCGAGGCGATCGCGGCGCCCGGCAGGGCCAGAGCGAGGGCGACGACTGCCCGTTTCAAGGTGTGTACGCGCACAGAAGTCCTCCCGATAGGAGAGTGAATGGGATGGCATCCGGGACTTCGACCGGGCTGTCCCGTGGATCCACCCTCGCACCGGAGCAGCCGATTGGATGGGATAAACGAGAATTGTCCTCATAATTCGCCTTACCTGGGCATTGCCTGTGAATTAGGCGCGTTTCCGAAACCGGCATTCGGTGGTGAGCAGCCGTAGAGCAGCCATTTCGGTGCGGAAGGTCGCAGCCGGTGCCACGGAGGGTGATGTTCACCGGGTCAACCGGCCCGGTAACGTCAGCGCCGGCGGCGAGGGAGGTGGGCGTGGCGCGTGGGGGCATCTTCTGTGTCGAGGGCCAGTGGCACCGGGATCTCAACGAGCGCGGGTCCGTGCTGCCCACCCTGGAACTGCTCGAACGGCTGGGCAAGGTCCGCTTCATCCACAAGGACGCGGCCACCCGCGACGAGCTGTTCTACTTCATCGACCGCTGGCTGCTGAAGCAGTACGCCGACCACCGGCTCGGCTTCTTCGCCATGCACGGCGAGCCGAACCGGTTGTGCCTCACCGACTGGCACTCGGTGGAACTCACCGAGGTGGCTGAGCTGATGGCCGGACGCTGCGAGGGACGACGCCTCTACTTCGGCAGCTGTTCGGTGCTACGCGCCCCCGAGCCGGTGCTGCGGGACTTCCTCGCCGTCACCGGCGCCGCGTTGATCTGCGGCTTCACCCGGGAGGTGGACTGGGTCGAGTCGGCGGCGTTCGAGACCGTGCTGCTCGACGTGCTCGCCAACGGCCGCCGCCACAACGCCGCCGAGCTGCGGATGGGCTCGGCGCACTGGGCGCCGCTCGCGTCGTACCTGGGTTTCCGGATCATCTACGCCAACGGCCGGGCCTGGCGGCCGTCGCTGCGACCTCGGGTACCCAGCCAGCCGTCCGCCGGTCAGCACGCCTGAGTGCTGGTAGAAACGAGCGATGGCACGCATGATCGCGCGTAACACCCGGGTCGACCGGGACGCACTGCTTGAGTTTCTCCGCCCCCGGCACCGGGTGGTGTTGCTGACCACCCGCGCCGACGGCCGCCCACAGTCCTCGCCGGTCTCGGCCGGGGTGGACGCGCAGGGCCGGCTAGTGATCTCCACCTATCCGGAACGCGCGAAGGTCGCCAACATCCGCCGCGACCCCCGGGTGTCGGCCTGTGTGCTCTCCGACGACTGGAACGGTCCGTGGGTGCAGGTCGACGGCACCGACGAGGTGCTCGACCTGCCCGAGGCCCTCGAACCGCTGGTGGAGTACTTCCGCAGCATCTCCGGCGAGCATCCGGACTGGGACGAGTACCGGGAGGCGATGCGGCGGCAGGGCAAGTCGTTGATCAGGATCACCGTCACCGGGTGGGGCCCGATCGCCACCGGCGGCTTTCCGGCCCGACTGGCCGACTGATCCCGCGGCGGGGCGCGGCGTGGCGCCGCGCCCCACCGGGGTTCAGCACCGAGCCGTCGCGTACGCGGCGCAGCCGATCAGTTCCATCGACACCTGGAGCCGTTCCAGGCTGATGTTCTTGGCGATGGTGTCCTCGGGACTGTGGTACGGCGGTTCGAGCAGCGCCGGAGACTCCTCGCCGCGCCAGGAGAAGTTCGCGCTGGCGATGCCGACCTCCTGGAACGACTGGTGGTCGCTGGCGCCGCGTTGGGTGACCGGCGAGATCCGCGGTTCGTAGCCGAGCCGCCGGGCGGCGGCCGCGACCTCGTCGGTGGCCCGGTTGCTCTCGCCGGTGAACGACAACAGCCAGTACCGGGTCGCCGGGTCCCAACTGGTGGCGACCATGTCGTTCTGGTAGACGGCGAGGATCCGGTCCCGCTCGGGCTGCGGCAGCTGGGCCACGTAGTAGCGGGAGCCGATCAGCCCCTGTTCCTCCGAGCCCCACAGGGCGAAGCGCACGGTGGCGTTCATCGGCACCGTCCTCAGCACCCGGGCCAGTTCCAGGCAGAGCACGGTGCCCGAGCCGTCGTCGTTGGCACCCGGCGCGCCGATGACCGAGTCGTAGTGGGCGCTGACCATGACCACCGGCGCATCGCGGCCCGCCCGACCGCGCCGCTCGGCCAGCACGTTGTGCGAGGTCAGTCCCCGGTGGGCGGTGGTGACGATGGTCAGGGTGAGCGGCCCGGCGGCCAGCAACGCGCGCAGCCGGTGCTTCTGCGCCTGGGCCACCCCGACCACCGGAATCGGCAGCGGCGTGGTGGCGGAGCCGGGCAGCGTGGGGGAGAACGCCGACGCGCGACGGGGCTCCACCAGGTCGGCCGGCAGGAAGACCACGGCTGCCGCACCGGCCGCGACGGCGGTGGCGGCGAGCTGCTCGCGCTGGGCCGCGACATAGTCCACGAGCACGATCCGGCCGCTGACGTCGGCCGGGTAGTCGCCGGGCGCACCCGCGCCGACATCGACCACCGGTGCGGTGACCCGGGTGTCCAGCGCGGCCTGCCCGCTCGCGCCGACCTGCCAGTTCAGGTCCCGTGGCAGCCCGGACGGTGCGCTGAGCTGGGCGAGGAACTTGTCGGCGACCGGGAAGGGTTGCAGCGTGGTGTCGTAGCGCAGCCGGTCGAGCTGGCCGGCGATGTAGTGCGCCGCCCGGCGCTCCGAGTCGGTGCCGCCGATGCGTGGGCCGATGTCCTCGGAGAGCACCTTCAGGTGTTGCAGGGCACGCTTCGCCGACAGCTGGGCGACGACGATCCGGTCGGACGGGGTGAGGGTCGGGGGGCGGTGCGCGCCCGGACGCCGGTCGGTGACCGCCCAGGCGGGGGCGGGCAGCGCCACGGCGGCGGCGCCGCCGAGCGCGACGGTCAACATCCGTCGCCGGTCGAGCGATCCTGATCCGGTGGAGCGGGACGATGCGTGCGGGGGTGTCACGGTGTCGTCGAGCGAGGCCAAGACGGCGCCCTCCTGATTCGAGGTCCGACCCGCGCGTCAGGGGTGTGACGTCCGGGTCACAGAGACTCGAATCTATCCGGCGGGTCGCCGTCACTCAAGATCAGATTTGCCGTGATCGTGCTCAGTACGCGGCGGTGAACCGCATGTTCCGGAAGCGGCCGTTCTCGATCTCGTCGACCACCGCGACCGCCAGGTCCTCGTAGCTGAGCACGCTTCGGCCCGCCGCGTCGGTCACCGGCTGGTCCGTGCCGGTGCGGTACCGGCCGGTGCGCTCGCCCGGATGGAACTCCAGCGGTGGTGGGCAGACGTACGTCCAGGTCACCCCGTCGGCCGAGGAGCGGTAGACGTCGAGGGCCTCCGCCTGGCCCAGCGCGGCGTCGCGGTACTCGTCGGGGAAGTCCGGGTCGTCCAGCAGTGGCGTGCCGGCCGGGTCGAGCAGGGTGGCACCCCCGCCGACGTGGATGACCCGGGGCGCCGCCGGCATCCCCCGCAACGCGTCGAGCACGGTTCGCGCCGCGTCGGGCCACAGCGTACGGTCACCGCCGCCGATCGCCACGACCAGCGCGTCCGCCTCCGGTGCCAGCTCCCGCACGCTGCGGACACTTGTCGCGTCCCCGGTCACGACCCGAACCCCGGCCGGCAGGTACGGCGCGTCCGCCTCGGGACGACGCACCGCTGCCACCACCCGATGCCCCCGGTCGAACGCCTCCCGGACGATCCGCGAACCGGCGGTGCCACCCGCGCCGAACACGACGATGTTGACCACGCCTCCCAGGCTAGGGATTCGGTCGGGTGGGCGTCGGCGGAACGGCTCAGTCGACGAGTGCCGAGTAGACCAGCTGGCGCAGTTGCGGGCGGAGCGGCCAGGTGCTCGACGGCATCAGCTGGGTGAAGAACATGGCGGTGATCTCCTCGACCGGGTCGACCCAGAACGCGGTGCTGGCCACGCCGCCCCAGTAGTACTCGCCGACGCTGCTCGGCACCCGGCTCGGCACCGGGTCGTCGACGACCGCGAAGCCGAGCCCGAATCCGACGCCGTCGAGATTGGTCTCGGCGAACCCACCGGTGGACAGGGTGCCCAGATCCTGGCCGCCGGGCAGGTGGTTGCGCGTCATGAAGCGCACCGTCCGGGGACCGAGCAGCCGCGTGCCGTCCAGCTCACCGCCGCGCAGCAGCAGTTGGGTGAAGCGGTGGTAGTCGGCGGCCGAGGAGATCAGTCCACCGCCGCCGGAGAGCAGCGCCGGCTTCTCGTACGCAAGCGCGCCGAGTGCGTCGTACCGCACCGCGCGACCGGACGCCGGATCCGGGACGTACAGCGCGGCCAGCCGCTCGGCGTCCGCGCCGTCGACGTGCCAGCGGGTGTCGCCCATGTCCAGCGGACGCAGGATCCGTTCGGTCAGGAAGGTGTCCAGGCTCTGCCCGGAGACCACCTCGATCAGCCGGCCGAGCACGTCGGTGGCGACCGAGTAGCCCCAGGCGGTGCCGGGCTGGAACAGCAGCGGCAGCTCACCGAAGACCCGGCACGCCTCGGCCAGGTCGACCTCGGCCGGCGGGTAGAGGTCGTAGCCGGCGGCCCGGTACAGCCCGTCGACCACCGACGTCTGCATGAAGCCGTAGGTCAGGCCGGCGGTGTGGGTGAGCAGGTGCCAGATCCGGATCGGTTCGACCGCCGGCACGGTGTACGGCTTGAGGGTCGACCCCTTCGAGTAGACCCGCATGTCGGCGAACTCGGGCAGCCAGCGGCCGACCTCGTCGGTCAGCTCGAAGCGACCCTCCTCCCACAGCATCATCGCCGCGACCGAGGTGATCGGCTTGGTCATCGAGTAGATCCGCCAGAGGGTGTCCGGCTCCACCGGCGTGCCCGCCTCGCGGTCCCGCAGCCCGTACGTCGAGCTGTGCGCGATCTCGCCGCGCCGGGTGACCACCGCCTGCCAACCGGCGAGCCGCCCCGCGTCGACGTAGCCGGCGAAGTGTTCGTCGATGCGGGCCAGCCGCGCCGGGTCGAATCCGACCTGTCCCGCCTCGATGCTGGTTGTGATGCTCACCCCAGGCAACCTACCGGCCGGTACGCGAGGCGCGGAAGCTCTGTTGTCGGGGTCACTGGCTAGCCTGCTGTCATGCCGGAGCCGACCGAGGACGTCACCTTCCACGATGAGGACTGGTACGCCGAGGACCTGGCCGACCGGCACTTCGTCAACTGCACCTTCCACCGGGTGGATCTGACCGAGGCGACCAGCCAGGGCGCGGTCTTCACGGGCTGCACCTTCGGCGACGTGACCTTCAACGTCTCCCGGCACGTCGACTCGGCATTCACCCGGTGCGTCTTCACCCGGTGCAACCTGTTCGAGGCGGAGTTCACCGGCTGCAAGTTGCTGGGCAGCACCTTCGACCGCTGCGACCTGCGGCCGTTGACCGTGACCGGGGGCGACTGGTCGTTCCTCACCCTGGCCGGCGGCGACCTGCGCGGCGCGCGGTTCACCGGGGTACGGATGCGCGAGACCGACCTGTCCGGTGCCGACCTGTCCGGCGCGGCGCTGACCGGGTGCGACCTGTCCGACGTGCAGTGGCGCGGGGCGCGGCTGACCGGTGCGGACCTGCGCGGCAGTGACCTGGCCGGACTGGACCCGGCCTCGGTGCACCGGAAGGGAGCGGTCATCGACCTGATGCAGGCGGCGACCCTGGCCCGGGCCCTCGGGTTCGACATCCGCGACTGACCGCCCGCGCCACCGTCCGATCCATTCTCTGTCGTCTATGCGCAATCAGCTTTTTGTGTCGATGAAGGCTGCTTCTAATGGACGGGTGCTGAGCTGAACGACGGTGACCGTTCGTCCCGGACCAGGAGGATCGCATCGATGTTCCGTACCCTTCGGGCCGCGCTCGTCGCGGCCGTGCTGACCCTGGTCGCGGTGGTGGTCCCGGTGGGGCCGGCCACGGCGGCCGCCAGTTGCTCGACCTCGTCGTCCCAGGCGATCGTGGGCGGCTACCGAGTCATCATCCGCTGCGGCGACGCGGGTTACATCCACGGCTTCGGCCGTACGCTCAGCGACGCGAACCTGGAGGCGCTGCGTCTCTACCAGCTCTATCTCACCTACGGCGTGAGCTGCCGGGGCTCGCTCGTCGACTCGCTGGTGGGCGGGTTCGACGTGCAGATCTACTGCCCGGGGTCCTACACCAACGGCTTCGGCAGCAATCTCACCGACGCCGCGGCCGAGGCCCGGGAACTGGTGACGATGAGACTCTCCGGCGGCCCGGACTGCGACGGCACCACCGTGGCGGCGATCGTGGGCGGCTACCGGGTGACGCTCTTCTGCACCGTGCGGTACGTCCGTGGCCAGGGCAGCACGCTCACGGAGGCCGCACAGATCGCCCGGCTCACCGCGGCGCTCGGTTGAGCGGGGCCGCCGGCCGGTCGTTGCCCGGCCGGCGGCCCACTTCGGCAGTAGCCTGGTCGGCGACCGTCCCACACCACCGGGAGGACCGCATGACCACGGGCGAACGGGTGCTGGACAGCCCCACGAACTGGGTGGCCGAGCACATCAACCGCTACGTCGAGACCGACGGTGCCGAGGGGCACGAGTGGCGACCGGGCGTCTTCACGCTGCTGCTGACCACCCGTGGGCGGCGCAGTGGCGCGTTGCGGCGTACCGCCTTGATCTACGGCCGGTCCGGCGACGCGTACGCGGTGGTCGCCTCCCAGGGTGGGGCTCCGCAGCACCCGGCCTGGTATCTCAACCTGCTGGCCGAGCCGCGGGTCGAGGTGCAGGTCGGTGCCGACCGGTTCACCGCGCGGGCGCGCCCGGCCACGCCCGAGGAGAAGGCGCGGCTGTGGCCGGTGATGACCGCCGTCTGGCCGGCCTACGACGACTACCAGGCGAAGACCGACCGGGACATCCCGGTGGTACTGCTCGAACGTGCTTGACGAGACGACCGGGGAGGACGAACGATGCCCGCTTTCGCCTTGGCGCACCTGCGCAACCCGCAGGTCAACGAGGACATTCTGACCTACCTGGAGCGGATCCAGGCCACCCTGGAGCCCTTCGGCGGCCGGTTCGTGGTGCACGGTCCGGAGGTGGACGTACGCGAGGGGGAGTGGCCGGGCAGCGTGGTCATCCTCGAGTTCCCCGATCGGCAGCAGGCCCACGCCTGGTACGACTCGCCGGCGTACCAGGAGATCCTGCCGCTGCGGACGCGGCACATCGACGCCTCGGCGATCATCTTCGACGGGGTGGGCCCCGGCTACGACCCCGGCCGGACGGCTGCGGCGCTGCGGGCACAGGCCGCGACCGGCTGAGCGCACCCGGGACAGTTTGTCCGTCACCGCGGGTCCACCGGGTCGTAACGTCCTGCTGTCCGTGTTCGACTGTCCTGTGTGGAGGCCAGGCCGATGAACAGCAGCAGCAGTACCGTCCGTCCCGCCCCGCCCACCGGCGAGCGGCCCGGGGTGGGGCTGCGGGATATTCCGCTGCCGCCGTACGTGACCGCCGAGGATGCCCAGTTCGCCGTGCGGGCTGTCGTGGTGCACGCACCCCGACGCTGGTCCGGGGGAACGGTCTGCCGCAACGACGCCAGCCCGCACCCGTGCCGGCTGCACCGGTGGGGTACCCGGGTGCTCGCGCTACGCGGCCTGCGCGACGCCGACATCGCCGCGCTCATCGAACGCGGCGACCCCGCAGCCGCGTTGCCGCCCCGGCCCCCGGCCTGAGCGGCGCACGAGGCGGGTCGGTGCGCACGAGGCCCAACCGGCACCGATACCCGCCCAGCGGGCCGTCATGCCTCGTGTCGCGCTGACATCGCTCTATTTGACGGACGCCTCGGCAGCGGGCACCGTGGGGGCTGGAGGGGCCTTGAGCTGCCCCGATGTGGCGGTGGATGGCACCGCCCGGGAGCCCAGAAACCCACGAGGAGTCCCACCATGCTCACGATGACCGACAACGCCGTCCTGGTGATCCGTGATCTCGCCGCCCAGCAGGACGTCTCCGAGGGCGGCGGGGTACGCATCGCGGCGGACACCACCGCCGGCTCGCTCAGCGTCGAGCTGGTACCCGCCCCGGTCGAGGGGGACCAGGTGGTCGACAACCAGGGCGCCCGGATCTTTCTCGATTCCGACGCGGCCGACCTGCTCGGTGACGCCTCGGTCGACGCGACCGTCGACGACGAGGGCGTCGTGCAGTTCGGGTTCACCGAGAAGGAGTAGACCGGGCCAGCGCGTTCAACACGTGGGCCAGATGGTGGGAGGTGCTCCACGCCATCCAGTTGGTTGCCGAGCCTGCCCCGGCACCCCGGCGTGCCCGGCGCGAGATCTCCTGGTCGCCCCAGGAGAAGCTCGCGCCGGTCGGCGGCCAGTGCGGGCTCGACACCAGCGTGCGGCACAGGTCCGCGACCCGCTGATCACCCTGACCTCGGCGGCGCGACCAGCGGTGGATCAACCAGACGCCGTCGCCGGTGTACGGGACCGTCAGGTGGCGGTCGACGGTGGGTTGGCCCGTGGTCGAGGCCACGCCGTAGTCGCCGAAGGTGACGCCCAGGTCGGCCAGCCGTTGCCAGAGCAGCCAGTCCCAGCGGTCCACCCGTACCGGCTCGTCGATGGGCAGCCGGGACAGCACCGGCGGCATGCCACCGGCCACCACGCTCACCGAACGCCAGGTGTGTCGGCGGGTCCAGTCCAGCATCCGCCGCACCCGGGGCTCGACCAGCCGGACGTCCGCCGGGCAGCACACGTCGCCGCAGTCGAGCACCAGATCACACTGCTCCGGGGCCAGCCGCGCGTGTCTGCCGATCCGCTCCACGGCCACGGTGGTGGCGTCGGGGCCGGCCCGGTCCCGACGTAGCCGCAGGCGCACCACGGCCCGCTGGGTCTGTGCCCGGGCCGTGGCACCGAGCGCCGCCAACCGCCGCTCGCCGTCCGCCAGCCCGATCACCGGCACCAGTGGTACGCCCCGGCGGGTCAGCACGGACGCCGTCGTGTCGGGCAGGGCACCGAACTCGACGGCGGGCCGCAGCCCCGGCGGCAACCGGGTCAGCGCGTCGAGGACGTTTCTGTCGAGTTCGGACAGTTGCAGGATCGGGCTGAGCAGCGGGGCGAGGGCGTCATCGAGGTGGCCGAGCGCTTCCAGTTCCCCGCGCCGGGCGGCGAGGACGGGACGGTAGACCGGCTCCTCCGCCCGTCCTCCAGGGGCGGGCATCATAATTAAATGTAGCCAGCCGATTACCCACCTCACAGGGCGGGAGAGCGGGAATTCACCAGACAGGTGTCAACTCCCCGACTATCCTCGCGCGGTGTCTCACGCACCGACCAGGTACCGGTCCGCCGACGAGGACAGCGCCCGCTGGCAGGGTTTTCCCTTCCGCCCCGGTGACATCGTGATCAGCACGCGCTCCAAGAGCGGGACGACCTGGATGCAGATGATCTGCGCCCTGCTGGTGCTGCGTACGCCGGAACTGCCGGCGCCACTGACCGAGCTGTCACCCTGGCTCGACTGGTTGGTCGAGCCGCCGGAGCGGGTGTACGCCCGGCTGGCCGCCCAGCAGCACCGGCGCTTCATCAAGACCCACACTCCGCTGGACGGGGTGCCGAGTGACTCCCGGGTGCACTACGTGGTGGTGGCCCGCCATCCACTCGACGCGGCGGTCTCACTGCACCACCAGGGGGCCAATCTGGATCGCGTCCGGCTCGCCGAGCTGACCGGCCAGCCCGCCCCAACGGAGCCGGCCCGCCCCCGTCCGCCGGTCGAACAGGCGCTCGTACGCTGGATCGACGCGGATCCGGATCCCCGTGCCGAACTGGACTCGCTGCCGGGTGTCCTGTGGCACCTGGGCGACGCCTGGGCCCGCCGGCACCAACCGAACGTCCACCTCGTCCACTACGACGACCTTCGCGTCGACCTGTCCGGGCAGATGCGGCGCCTGGCCGAGCGCCTGGGCCTCGAACCGCCCGGACCTGATCTGGTGGAGGCGGCCACCTTCGACCGGATGCGGGCCCGCGCCGACCGGCTCGCGCCCGACGCCGCAGGCATCCTGAAGGACCGCAACGCCTTCTTCCGCAGCGGTCGGTCCGGTCAGGGCCGCACGCTGCTCGACGCGGATGCTCGGGCCCGCTACCACTCCCGGGCCGCTGCCCTGGCGCCGCCGGACCTGCTGGCCTGGCTGCACCGAACCGAGGCGTGAAGACGCGGGCGCCCCCGGAGCGGGGTGCCGCTCCGGGGGCGCCGGTGGGCCGTCACCGACCCGAGGGGTTCGGGTCAGTCGTCGTCCCGGTCGTCGTCGTCCTCGTCGTCGTCGTCCCGGTCGTCCTCGTCGTCGTCCGCTGGCTCCTGCTCGGCCTTGACCACCTCACCGGACTGCCGGTCGACGTCGATCTCGTGCTCGGTACCGCCGTTGACGATCTCGACCTCCCAGATGCCCCGGCCGTTCTCCTCGTCCCGGTCGGTCTCGGTGATCCGTCCACCGCCGGCCTGCGCCAGCGCGATCTCACCGGCCCGCTCCCGACTCACCGCGTCACCCTCCGTGGCCGGCTGGGTCTGCGCCGGCGTGCTGGGTGTCACGCTGGTCGGGTCGGCCGGGACGGTGGTGCCGGTCGGGTCCGGGGCCGTGGCGCCGGTGGTGCCGTCGGGGACACCCGCGGTCGTCGGGGCGCCGGTCGCGGCGGTCAGGGTGGTCTGCCGTGCCTGGCTGTCGTCCGCCGCCGCGACGCCGAGGAACACCCCGGCCACCGCGAGCACCGCCGCCGCGCCGCCGACCGACGCCAGGATCAGGGGGTTGCGCTTCATCGTTGTGCACCTCTCCTCGGTTGTCGTATCGAGGATCGGTCGGGCCGCGATAGCGGCGCGCTGTCCGAACCCTAAGCCCCGGTTAAGACCGGATCTGCGCCCCAAGAGTGACGGGCCGGCGTGCCTCGCCCAGGGTCATGCCCGGCCGAGCCAGAGGGTCACCTCGGCACCGCCGCCGGGCCGCTCGCCCAGCTTCAGCCGGCCGCCGCTGGCCTGGGCCGCCCGGCGGGCGATGTCCAGCCCGAGTCCGGTCGACCCGGCCCGGCTCGCCCCCCGGCGCACCGAGTCGGCCGCGATGCCGGGGCCCTCGTCGGCGACCGTCAGGACGACGTGGTCGCCGACGGCACGGAGCCGGACGGCGAAGGGCGTGCCGTCCGGAGTGTGCGCGAACACGTTGCCGAGCAGGGCGTCCAGCGCGGCGGCCAACTCGTCGGCCGCGACGGCGACCGGTACCGGGCCGGGGGCCAGGTCGAGGTCGACGGCACGGCCGGTCTCCTCCGCCAGCACCGACCAGAAGGCGACCCGATCGGCCACGGTGGCGGCGGCGTCGGCGACCACCGCGCCGTCGGTGGGGGCACGCCAGCGGGCCTGCCGGATCAGACCGGTGACCGCCCGCTCCAGACCGTCCACGGCGTCGATCACCCGAGCGGCGTCCTGCGGGTCGCGCAGTGACTCGGCCTCCAGGCGCAGGGCGGTCAGCGGCGTACGTAGCCGGTGCGACAGGTCGGCCACCTGTTCCCGCTCCTGCACCAGCAACTCCTGGATCCGGCCGGCGAGATGGTTGAGGGCACCGCCCACCTCGCGCAGTTCCGCCGGCCCGGACGGGCGCACCCGCGCGTCCAGTTCGGCGTTGGCCAGCCGGTGCGAGACCTCCGACAGCTCGCCGATCGGCCGGACCAGCGTGCGGGCCAGGCGGTCGGCGACGGCCAGGGCGATCAGCACCAGCAGCGTGCCGAGCAGGGCCAGCACCGACCAGGCACGTCCCACCCCGGCGGTCATCTCCGCCCGTGGCACCACGGTGCGGATCACGGTGGTGCCGTCCGCGCGACCCTGCACCGCGATGACCACCTCTCGACCGTCGGCCGTCTCCGCGGTGAGGCTCTGTCCCCGCCCGGCCAACTCCACCGCCGGAGTGCGGGGGGCGTCCGAGCCCAGCACCGTGCCGTCCGGCAGGAACACGCTGACCGGCCGGGCCGACTCGGCGGCGAGCTGCTCGACGGTCAGCCGCACCGTCTCCGGGTCGGCGGTGCCCACCACAGGAGCGAGGCTCTGTGCGTCGGCGGTGGCCCGCACCGTCGCCCGGTCCTCGGCGGCGGTACGCAGCAGCAACGCCAGCGGCACCAGGAAGGCGATCACGATGAGGACGCTCACCGCGGCCACCAGCAGGGCCAGGCGGGCCCTCACCCGTCGACCTCGGGGGTGACCAGGCGCACCCCGACCCCGCGTACGGTGTGCAGGTAGCGCGGACGCTGGGCGCTCTCGCCGAGCTTGCGGCGCAGCCAGGACAGGTGCACGTCCACGGTCTTGTCCGCCCCGCCGTACGGGATCTGCCACACCTCGGTCAGCAACTCCCGTTTGGTCACCACCTCACCGACCCGGGTGGCCAGATGCCGCAACAGGTCGAACTCGCGCGGGGTCAACTCGACCGGTTCGCCGTCGAGATCGACCTGCCGGGAGCGCGGGTCGATCCGCAGACCGCCGACCACCACCGTCGGATCCTCCGGCTGCCCGCCGGGTCCGCGGCGGAGCACCGCGCGTACCCGCGCGTCGAGTTGGGCGGCGGTGAACGGTTTGACCACGTAGTCGTCGGCCCCCGCGTCGAGCACCCGGACGATCTCCCGCTCGTCGTCGCGGGCGGTGGCCACGATGACCGGTACGGCGCTGACGGCCCGCAGCATCCGCAGCAGCTCACGCCCGTCCAGGTCGGGCAGCCCGAGGTCGAGCACCACGAGATCGGGGCGGTCGTCGAGGGCGTCGCGCAGCCCGGTCATCGCGGTGGAGGCGGCGGCCACGGCGTGCCCCCGCTCGCGCAGCGCCCGCACCAGCGGGGCGCGGATGGTCAGGTCGTCCTCGATCAGCAGCAGGCGGGCCACAGCAGGCAGGGTATCCCCGGCGATCGTCACCGACCGGCTTCCTTAACCCTCCCTTAGCGTTGCCCGAAGGTCACCCCGACCGCCGGTCGGGGATAGTCGGGTGATGGGCCGTCGAACCTTGCTCGCCGTGGCCGGATGGCTGGCCACCGCGGTCGTCGCCACGCTGATCGGGCTCGCCGCGATCCGGTTGGTCGGTGAGAGCCTCACCGGGACGCCGGGTGGGGTCCGCAGCCAGGAGGAGATCGCCCGCGCGCTCGCCGAACCGGCACCGGGTACCGATCCGCCCGGCAGCGTGCCGACCGGCACCCCGGCGTCCGGCAGTACGACGACCGGTCCCGGCCCGAGCGGGTCGCCGTCGAGCCCGGTGTCGCCGGCCGACCCGAACGCGGAGTCGGCCAACCGACGCGGCTTCTCCACCACGGGCGGCAGCGCGGTGGCCGAGTGCCGGCCCGACGGGGTCTACCTGGTTTCCTGGAGCGCACGACCGGGCTACCGGGTCGACGACGTCGATCGTGGCCCGGACGACGACGCGGACGTGACGTTCGTCGGCCCGAGCGGCGAGTACGAGCTGTCGGTCTGGTGCGTGGGCGGGGTGCCCACGCTCGACCCCGACGACTGAGCAACCCGCACATTCGGGCGTCACCGCAGGTCAAACCCATGATCGTTACGCCGAATGTCCTTGATCGGACAGCCGATCGCCTGGCTACCGGCGGGGAACGCGACATACGTTCGAGGCACAAAGGGGGCTGATCGGCGCTGACCCCCCTTTAGCCGTCGCAACCAACTCAACATGCCATGGCCGCTCGACCGGGCCGGGGAAGGAGTCCGATGTCCAGCGCGAGAGCCAGGAGCCGCGGGGTTCCCCAGCCGGTACCGGGGGACGAGGCCACGGCCCACGCCGAGGCCGAACACACCACCTGCGCCGGCGCCGGCATGCCACTGACCGCGAGAGTGCTGTTCGCCGTCGTCAGCGCCGATGGTCTCCTGGTCCGCGGGCTGGGCGCGGCGGCGGCCAACCGGTTGCGGACCGGGATGTACCAGGTGGTGTTCGACCAGGACGTCACCGGTGCCAGCCTGGTCGGCACCGTCGGCCTCCCGGGTAGCTCCGGGTTGGCCCCCGCCGGTCAGATCGCGGTTGCCGGGCGTACCGGAATTCCGAACGCCGTCTTCGTGACCACCTTCGACGGTGCCGGGTCGGCCGCCGACCGTCCCTTTCACCTGGCCGTGCTCTCCTGAGCACCCCCGCAGGCACAGACGAGCGCGCGGCGCCGTTGACCCGAGGGTCGAAACCGCGCCGCGCTCGGCCGTCTCCCACCGCCGCAGCCGTACGGCGGTACGTCAGCGGGGACCTGGCATGACCGGTCGAACCGGTCGGTCGTGTCGATCCCCGATCGGCGTCGGTCCAAACCCCAGGGCGGTGGTCAATTCCACCATCTGCGAAGCACGGCGTGGCGCGGCCCCGGATGGGGTATGTGTCGGGACATGGAGCACTTCACTATCGCGACCGTCGCCGAGAAGAGCCCGGACTTCCGGCGCGTGCTGTGGACCGGGGAGCACACCCAGCTGGTGATCATGACGATTCCGCCGGGCGGCGAGATCGGTGAGGAGGTCCATGAGGACATCGACCAGATCCTGACCTTCGTCAGCGGCACCGGTGAGGCGCAGGTGGCCGGTGAGAAGCGCGAGGTGGTGCAGGGCGACCTGGTGGTCGTACCGGCCGGCACCCGGCACAACTTCGTCAACACCGGCCCGAACCCGCTGGTGCTGTACACCGTCTACGGGCCGCCGGAGCACGCCGACCAGGCCGTGCACCACACCAAGGAGGAGGCCGACGCCGCGGAGGCGGCGGGCGAGGACGAGCCGCCGACCTCCTGACCCGTCCCGCCGGCCCGGCTCACCCGGGCCGGCGGACCTCCTCGAAGGCCGGATGAGCCCCGCGATCGCGGGTACGCCGAGCGCATGGCGCAGCCGGCGATCTCCGACTACGGATACCTCTCCGACTGCCGATCGGGCGCGCTGGTCAGCCGGGCCGGTTCGATCGACTGGTGGTGCCCGCACCGGTTCGACTCGCCGTCGGTCTTCGCCCGGCTGCTCGACCCGAACGGTGGTCACTGGCGACTGGCACCGGTGGCCGTGGGACAGCCCGGGCACCGGATACAGCGCTCGTACCGGCCGAACACCCTGGTCCTACGCACCGTGCACCACACCGCGGAGGGCAGCGTCGCGGTCACCGACGCCCTCGCCGCCGAGGAAGGTGCGCGCGCCCACGAGTTCGGCATACGCTCGCCGGCCGTGCTGCTGCGCGTCGTCGAGGGGCTCTCCGGTCGGGTGACGATGGACCTGGACTACCGGCCGCGACCGGAGTACGGCCTGGTCACGCCGTACCTGCGGGAACTGCCGGACGGCGCGGTGGTGGGCGTGGCCGGCTCGATGGCGCTGGTGCTGCGCTGTGCGGAGTTGCCGCTGCGCGTCGAGCACGACCGGGTCCGGCAGACCTTCACCGTCGACGAGGGGCAGGTGCTCGGCTTCGATCTGGCCTACGCGCCGGCCTACGGCGCGCCACCGGCCCGGCTGGACCCGGTCCGTACGCTCGCGGACACGGTGCTGGCCTGGGAGGCGTTCCGCGAGAGCCACCGGTACGAGGGCCGTTATCCCGAGGTGGTGCGGCACAGCGCCACGGTCCTCACCGGCCTCACGTACGCCCGCAGCGGCGCGGTCGCCGCGGCGGCGACCACCTCGCTGCCGGAACTGATCGGCGGCGACCGCAACTACGACTACCGCTTCTGCTGGCTGCGCGACTTCGCGATGACCATGCGGGCCTTCTGGGTGGCGGCCTGCCCGACCGAGTCGTCCCGCCTGTTCGAATGGGCGGCGCGCTCGATCGGCCGGGTCGGCTCCGATCCGGTGCCCGTGCTGTTCGGTCTGGAAGGGGAACGGGACGTCTCCGAGCATGTCTGTCCCCACCTGGCCGGATACGCGGGGACCGGACCGGTACGTAACGGCAACGACGCCTGGCGGCAGCGGCAGCTCGACGCGCCGGGCGAGGTCATCTCGGCGGTATGGCGGTTGCACGACTACCTCGGCGACCAGCTTGCCGAGGACCTGCGCGACATGGTGCTCGGGCTCATCGAACAGGTGGCGGCCAACTGGCGACTGCCCGACCGGGGGATCTGGGAACCGCGTGACCGGGAGCGGCACTACCTGTCGTCGAAGGCGCTCTGCTGGGTGGCGATGGACCGTGCCGTGCGGCTGGCCCCACAGCTGGGAGAATGGGCGGACGTGCGGCGCTGGACCGGCATCCGGGACGAGATCCGGGCCACGGTCCTCCGGGACGGCTTCGACGAGCGTCGCGGCGTCTTCACCACTGCCTTCGGGTCGCCGGAACTGGACGCGGCGGCCCTGTACCTGCCGGTGGTGGGCTTCCTGCCGGCCACCGATCCACGGATGCGGGCGACCATCGAGGCGATCGAGCGGGAACTCGGCGATGACGACGGGCTGGTCCACCGCTGGAAAGACGACCCGGCGGGCTTCGTGCTCTGCTCGTTCTGGCTGGTGGAGTGCCTGGTGCTGGCGGGCGAACGGGAGCGGGCGGCCCGGCTGTTCGAGCGGGTCAGCGGGCACGCCAACGACGTCGGGTTGTTCAGCGAGCAGATCGACCCGGCCACCGGGGCGCACCTGGGCAACACGCCGCAGGCGCTGTCCCACATCGGTCAGGTCAACGCCGCGTGGCGGCTGACCAACCCCATGTTCGACTGACCGGCGGTGCGCCGTCGCGGGTCAGCGTGGCAGCACCGGCACGCCGGAGACGTCGATGGTCTCCGGGTACTTGACCCCGGCGCCGGTGTTGAGCACGACGACCCGTTCGCCCGCCCGGATCCAGCCGCCGGCCCGCAGCCGGCGGGCGGCCGTCAGGCAGGCGGCACCCTCGGGGCAGAGCAGCAGCCCCTCCCGGGCGGCGAAGTCGCGCAGATCGGTGAGGATCTCGGCGTCCTCCACCGCGATCGCGGTGCCGGCGGTGGCCCGCAGCGCGGCGAGGATCAGCTCGTCGCCCAACGGTGCCGGAACGGTGATGCCGAACGCCACCGTGTGGGCGTCCTCCCACGGTTGTGCGCGGTCGTCTCCGGCGGCGAACGCCCGTACGATCGGCGCGCAGCCGGTGGCCTGCACCGCCACCAGCCGGGGCAGCTTGTCCTCGACCCAGCCCAGCTCCCGCAGCTCGCCGAGCGCCTTGTGGATGCCGATCAGCCCGACGCCGCCGCCGGTCGGATAGATGATGACGTCGGGCACCTGCCAGCTCAGTTGCTCGACGATCTCGTACCCCATCGTCTTCTTGCCCTCGAGGCGGTACGGCTCGCGCAGCGTGCCGGCGTCGAAGACGGTGCCCTCGGCGGCCGCGACGAGCGCGGCCACCTGGCGCCCGGCGTCACCGATCAGGCCGTCGACCAGGCGCAGGTCGGCGTCGGCGGCCACGCACTCCCGGCGGCAGATTTCCGGTGCGGACAGCGGCATCACGATGGTGGCGCCCAGCCCCGCCCGGGTCGCGTAGGTGGCCCACGCCGCGCCCGCGTTGCCGTTGGTGGGCATGGCGATCCGCCGGATGCCCAGCTCGCGGGCCCGACTCACGCCGACGGCGGCACCCCGCGCCTTGAACGAGCCGGTCGGGGTCAGCCCCTCGTCCTTGACCAGCAGGTCGTCGACGCCGATGTCCGCGCCGTACGCCGGTGCGCGCAGCATCGGCGTCCACCCCTCGCCGAGAGTGGTGACGTTTCGTGGGTCGGCGACCGGCAGCAGCTCCCGGTAGCGCCACAGGTCGGCCGCGCGCAACCCGAACCGCTCCGGCTCGATCGCCCGCGCCGCCGCCGCGAGGTCGTAGCGCGCCAGCAGCGGCGAGCCGCACCCGCAGAGGTTCTGCGGTACGTCGGCGTCGTGTTCCCGGCCGCAGCGCGGGCACTCGAGGTGGGTCAGATACACGCCGCTCCTCGCCGTCTCAGCCCGCGTCCACGCTGCGCCACGCACGGCTGCGGTGGCCCGGCTCGTAGCCGGAATCCAGCCGCTTCGCCACCACCCCGGGCAGGCCCTGGTCGCGCGCCGCGCGCATGGTCTCGGCACCGGCGCCGGGAAACCACGG
This sequence comes from Verrucosispora sp. WMMC514, assembly GCF_027497295.1. Lineage (NCBI taxonomy): Bacteria > Bacillati > Actinomycetota > Actinomycetes > Micromonosporales > Micromonosporaceae > Micromonospora > Verrucosispora sp. WMMC514. The sequence goes on from NZ_CP114906.1 coordinate 3,813,448, forward strand.
CGGAGTCTGCCAGTGCGGTCCGGCCAGCGCCAGCGAGTCGAGCAACTCGCGGCGCTGCGGGTACGGCAACTCCAGGCTGCTCACCCCCTCCAACCAGAGCAGGTCGACGAACAGGTACTGGGCATCGGCGCTGCTGCTTCCGCCGCGCGCCGGCCGGACCTGACCGGCCCGGTCGATGCGGACCAGGATGCCGTCCAGCACGACCTCCGTCGGCGCCAGGGCCTCGGCCATCGGCCGTAGCCACGGGTACGCCCCGGTGATCTCCTCATCGGTGTCGGAGAGCAGCCGCAGCCGCCCGCCGGAGACGTACGCGATTGCGCGTACCCCGTCCCAGCGCAGCTCGTACCCCCAGGCGGCCTGGTCGGTTGGCAGCCGGCCGGCCGGGGTGGGACGCATCGGCGCGACCAGGTCGGGCATGGCGGTCCAGCCCGGCGGCGACGGATCGGTGCGGCGCACCATCCAGTCCCGGCCGTCGCGGCCACCGGTGGCGAACAGCACGTACCGCCCGGTGGTCCGGGTACCCCGCAGCTCGACCACCACCTCACGGTCCTGCCACTTCTCGCACCGGTAGGTGCCCTGGTCGTGGATGAGCATCCGCCCGCCGCCGTACTCACCGGCCGGGATCTCACCGGAGAAGCGGAGATACTCCATGGGGTGGTCCTCGGTGTGCACGGCCAGATGGTTGCGCCCCGGTTCGCGGGGCAGGCCGCGCGGCACCGCCCAGGAGACGAGCACCCCGTCGCGCTCCAGCCGCAGGTCCCAGTGCAGGCTGCGGGCGTGGTGCTGCTGGATGACGAACCGGGCCCGGTCGCCGGCCCGGGCCCGCCGGGGACGCTCGGCCGGCACCGGCTCGGGGGTACGCGCGGCGTCCCGCTTGCGCCGGTACTCCTCCAGCCGGTCAGCCACGCACCGATTCTCCGGCAAATCGCGCCGACGCGCCCGGCGGCGGGGTTCGACGCGCCCGATCTCGGGCATGCCGAGCGTCATCGGGGGTAGAACGGTCGACATGGACCACAGTGACCACCCCACCGCAGTTCTCCCCGGTGACGTCCGGATCCCGTTGCTCGGCTTCGGCACCTGGCAGGCGACCGGCGAGGAGGGCTACAAGGCTGTACTCGCCGCGCTCGACGCCGGTTACCGGCACATCGACACGGCCACCATGTACGGCAACGAGGAGGAGGTCGGCCGGGCGATCCGGGAGAGCGGGCTGCGCCGGGAGGACGTCTTCATCACCACCAAGCTCCCACCCGAGCGGGTCGGCCGGGAACGGGAGACCATCGAGGAGAGCCTGCGTGCGCTCGGCGTCGACTACGTCGACCTGTGGCTGGTGCACTGGCCCCCGAACGACTCCGGTGCGCTGATCCCGGTCTGGCGGGAGATGCTCGCCGCCCGCGACGCGAACCTGGCCCGGGCGGTCGGGGTCAGCAACTACAGCACCGCCCAGATCGACGCGCTGATCCAGGCGACCGAGGAGAACCCGGCGGTCAACCAGATCAAGTGGGGGCCCCGGCTCTACGACCGGCAGCGGCACGCCGAGCACCGGGACCGGGGGGTGGTGCTGGAGGGCTACAGCCCGTTCAAGACCACCGACCTGTCCGACCCGGTGCTGACCCGGATCGCCGGCGCGCACAACGTCTCGCCGGCCCAGGTGGTGCTGCGCTGGCACCTCGACCACGAGATCGTGGCGATCCCCAAGTCGGTGACGCCGGAGCGGATCCGCGCCAACGCGGACATCTTCGGCTTCTCGCTGACCGCCGAGGAGATGCGCGACATCGACGCCCTCGGCAACTCCTGACCTGGGGCCAGACGGCGCCCTGCGGACGCCGCCGCGAGGCGGAGCCGTCGCGACATGCCGCAACTTGGGCTCTCCCGCAGCGCGGAGAGCCCGAGTTGCCGCAATCCGTGAGCGGTACCGGTCACCCGCTCGTCGTCAGGTGCCGGCGGGCGGCGTGGGGTCGATGTGCAACCAGCGGTGGAGTGCGTAGCGGCGGCCCTTGTCCTCGACGAAGACCGGTTCGTCGCCGGTCGGCCGGTAACCGCCGGACCGGGCAACGGCCACGCTGCCGGTGTTGTCCGGCTCGATCTCCAGATACACCGTCGACAGGCCGACCACCCGGTGGGCGTACCCGGTCAACAGCCGGAGAGCGCGGCTGGCCAGGCGTTGACCGCGATAGGCCGGGCCGATCGCGTAGCCGATGGTGCCGGTGACCAGGTTGAGCATCACCTCGCCACGGGCCAGGTCGTCGCCGCTGGTGACGGCGAGGTAGACCCGGTCGCCGGCCTGCTGGGCACGCCGGGCGGAGTTCAGGTACGCCTCGGCGGCAGCCAGGTCGAACGGGGTCGCCACCGGCAGGCGGTACGCCATCTCGGCATCGTCGAAGAGCGTGACCAGTTGGTCGAGATCCTGCTCGGACCACTGGCGCAGGACCACCCCGTCACCTTCCAGGCGTACGTCCACGTCAGCTCGGCCCCCCGTCATGGTGGCTGCCAAGTCTGCGATCTCCCGACACCACTGGGCAACCCCGGGTGAGGCCACCGGTCGGTGGACGTCAGTCGGCCCTGTTCGGTGCCGGGGTGCGGCGTCCGCCGCACCCCGGCACCCGCTCGTCAGGAGCGCGAACAGGCGGTGCCGTTGAGGGTGAAGCTGGTGGGGTTGGCGTACGACCCGCTGAGGGTGCCCTGGTAGCCGAAGCTGGCCGTGCCGCCGGGTGAGATCGTGCCGTTGTGGCCGACGTTGCGGGCGGTCACCGACGAACCGCTCTGGCTCACCGTGGCGTTCCAGGAGTTGGTCACCTGCTGCCCGGACGGCAGCGAGTAGGCCAGGGTCCAACCGTTGATCGTGCTCGACCCGGTGTTGGTGATCTGCACGTCGGCGGTGAAGCCGTTGTTCCACGAGTTGGCCGTGTACTTCACCGCGCAGGCACCGCTGCCGGAGGGCGGGGGCGTGGTGGGCGGCGGGTTGCTCGGCGGCGGGTTGTTGCCGCCACCGTTGACCGCGGCCGAGAAGTTCGTCACGGCCAGCCCGACACCGCCCTGCCAGGGCTCGAAGCCAGCCTGGATGCTGGTCAGGTACCAGGAGTTGGTGATCGCGCCCCGGTTGCGGGTGTCGTTGATGAAGGCCAGCAGGTTCAGGTTCGCACTGCTGATCGCCGACGGGGCGACGTAGGAGATGACGTTGTTGGAGCCGTTGCTGCCCCGCCAGACCTCCCAGCTGCGGCCGTCGATGTTGGCGTTGCCGACCGGGGAGCCGATGGGCTGGATGGGGCCCTGCCGGTTGAACCAAATCATGATCTCCATCTGGTTCACGCCGTCGCGCTTGGGCGACGGGTCGAGCCAGATGTCGTACGAGGCGTTGTAGATGCCGTTGCTCACGTACCGGTAGTTGATGCTGCTGGTCGCGCTGCTGATCTGGCTGACCTGGATCGGCAGGTTGGTGCCGGGGGAGCAGTTGGTGTAGTGGCAGCCGAGGAAGACCGACGGGTACGCCGTCGGAGCGCCGTTGGTCGGGCTGCTGCCGTTCTGGGTGATGATCTCGAAGCCGTTGTTCGTGACGTTGATGCACTGCTGGGCGGTGGTGCCCCAGCGGTTGTTCTGCACCACGTAACGGTTCTGGATCACGGTCGAGCCGTACTGCTCGCAGATCTGGGTGTCGGCGGAGGCGGTCCCGCCGAGGGCCACGGCGACGATCGAGCCGGCGGCGGCCAGCCCGACGGCCATGATGGCCCGCACGGTACGTCTCATGATGCTCCTAGCGCTGCGGCGTCGCCCGGACGCCGGGACGGATGCGGACGGAGCGTTCGGTAACGCGCCCCGACGGATCCGGGAGCGCTCCCATGCTCATCGTCACATTTACATCCTTGAAACATTGGGCGCAACCGCTGGGGGTGATTGGTGTCAATTGCGACGTGTGTCGTGGGCGCACGATCGGACATCCGCCGCCTCCGGCTGGCTGGTGACCAGCGCCGACGGGTGGATCCGCTGGTGCCGAGGGGTGCCGGAGGTGAGCCGGTTGCCTCTGGTGTGTACCGATTGCGCCGAGTAGTCTCTTGCCTTCAACGCGTGCCGAATCCCCTCCGGAGGCGTACACCCCCATGCGTGGCTCCCCCCTGCGCATCCTCGTCGTCGGCGCGGGCATCGCCGGGCTGGCCGTGGCCCGGGCGCTGCGCCTGGCGGGCTTTCGGCCGGACCTCACCGACAAGGCGCCGCCGCACGACCTCACCGACGCCGGCCTGTACCTGCCCGGCAACGCGGCCCGCGCGCTGCGCCGGCTGGACCTCGACGGCCCCGTCCGCCCGTACGGGAAGGTCGTCCACCGCCAGCGGTTCCTCGACTCGACCGGTGCGCCGCTGTGTGAGGTCGACCTCGACGCCCTCTGGGCCGGGGTCGGCGAGTGCCGCGCGCTGGCCCGATCCGACCTGCACCGGGTGCTGCTCAGCGGTGCCGGCGGCGCGGTGCGGCACGGCGCGGAGGTACGCACCATCGAGCTGCTGCCGGCCGCCGTCGGCGTCACCTTCGTCGACGGCACCCGGACCGAGTACGACCTGGTGATCGGTGCCGACGGACCGCGTTCCTCGATCCGGGCGCTGGCCGCCCTCGGCGGCCCACCCCGTCCGGCCGGGCAGGTGGTCTACCGCGGCGTCGTCCGGGACGGTCCGCCGGTCGACGAGTGGACGGCCCTACTCGGGCGCCGCTGCGGCTTTCTCGTGGTGCCGATCGGTGCCGGTCGGCTGCACTGTTACGCCGACGAGGCCGGCACCGACCTGCCGGACGACCCGCTGGCCCGGCTGCGCGACCTGTTCGGTGAGTACGGCGGGCCGGTGCCGGAGGTGCTCGCCGCGCTCGACGGGGTGTACGCGACCACCACCGACGAGGTCGAGCTCGGGCGCTGGTACCGGGGCCGGGTGCTGCTGGTCGGCGACGCCGCCCACGCCACCGCGCCGACCCTGTCCCAGGGGGCCGCGATGGCCCTGGAGGACGCGGTGGTGCTCGCCGAGTCACTGCGCGCGGCGGGCAGCGTCGAGGCGGCGCTCACCGCGTACGAGAGTCGTCGTCGGCCGCGTACCCGATGGGTGCAGGACCGGACCCGGGACCGCAACCGCACCCGCGACGTGCCGCCGGCGCTCCGCGACCCGCTCCTGCGCGGACGCGGCGACCGGATCTTCGGGGAGCACTACCGGCTGCTTCTCGGCCCGCTGTGATCACCCCCGGCCGACCCCACGCGGTGCTGTCACCTGCCGGGGACTATCCTCCTTGCGGATGACGGCCCGCCGAGTGAGCGCGTGCCGAGCGGGACAACCCAGAACCGGAGGCCACTCGTGACCACCGTCGCACCCAAGCCGGTCGTGACCCGGCCCTGGCCGGTCCGGGAGCCGGTCAAGGGGTCGGCCATCGCGCGGCTGCTGCGGACCACGGACGCGAAGCAGATCGGGATCATGTACATGGTCACCGCGTTCGTGTTCTTCATGATCGGTGGCCTGATGGCCCTGATCATGCGGGCCGAGCTGGCCCGGCCCGGGCTGCAGTTCCTGTCGCCTGAGCAGTACAACCAGCTGTTCACGATGCACGGCACGATCATGCTGCTGTTCTTCGCGACGCCCATCGTGTTCGCGTTCGGCAACTACGTGGTGCCCATCCAGATCGGTGCTCCCGACGTCTCCTTCCCGCGGCTGAACAGCTTCGCCTACTGGCTGTACCTGTTCGGCGGCACCATGGCCACCGCCGGCTTCCTCACCCCCGGGGGCGCGGCGGACTTCGGCTGGACCGCCTACACCCCGCTGAGCACCAGCGAGCACGCCCCGGGCGTCGGTGCCAACATGTGGGTGGTCGGTCTGGCCATCTCCGGTCTGGGCACCATCCTCGGCGCGGTCAACCTGATCACCACGATCCTGACCCTGCGCGCGCCGGGCATGACCATGTTCCGGATGCCGATCTTCACCTGGAACATGCTGGTCACCAGCCTCCTGGTGATCCTGGTCTTCCCGCTGTTGGCCGCCGCGCTGTTCGCGCTGGCCGCCGACCGGTTGCTGGGTGCGCACGTGTACAGCCCGGAGACCGGCGGGCCGATGCTGTGGCAGCACCTGTTCTGGTTCTTCGGCCACCCCGAGGTCTACATCATCGCGCTGCCGTTCTTCGGCATCATCAGCGAGATCATCCCGGTCTTCTCCCGTAAGCCGATCTTCGGTTACAAGGGCCTGGTCGCCGCCACCATCGCCATCGCCGGCCTGTCGATGAGCGTCTGGGCACACCACATGTTCGCCACCGGTCAGGTGCTGCTGCCGTTCTTCAGCTTCCTGAGCTACCTGATCGCCGTACCGACCGGCATGAAGTTCTTCAACTGGATCGGCACCATGTGGCGGGGGCAGATCAGCTTCGAGTCGCCGATGCTGTTCTCCCTCGGCTTCCTGGTCACCTTCCTCTTCGGTGGCCTCACCGGCGTGCTGCTGGCCGCCCCGCCGCTGGACTTCCACCTGCACGACTCCTACTTCGTGGTGGCGCACTTCCACTACGTGCTCTTCGGCACGATCGTCTTCGCGGTCTTCGCCGGGATCTACTTCTGGTTCCCGAAGATGTTCGGTCGGATGCTCGACGAGCGACTCGCCAAGATTCACTTCTGGCTCACCATGATCGGCTTCCACACCACGTTCCTGATCCAGCACTGGTTGGGCAGCGAGGGCATGCCCCGGCGGTACGCCGACTACCTGCCCGACGACGGCTTCACCACGCTGAACATGATCTCCACGATCGGCGCGTTCATCACCGGTATCTCGACGTTGCCGTTCATCTACAACTGCTGGAAGTCGTACAAGGCGGGCCCGGTGGTCGAGGTCGACGACCCCTGGGGCCACGGCAACTCGCTCGAATGGGCGACCAGCTCGCCGCCGCCGCTGCGCAACTTCGACCGGATGCCGCGGATCCGCTCCGAGCGGCCGGCCTTCGACCACAAGTTCCCCGAGCTGGCTGCGGGACAGACCCTGGCCGGTCCGCCCGAGGGTGGTTCCAAGCCGCTGACCAGCGAGTCCGACGGTGGTGCCAGCTACACCGAGGACGTCGCCAGCGACACCGACCGCCGCTGACCCATCGCCTCGCCCGACGGGCGCCGATCCCCACCGGGGGTCGGCGCCCGTCTCCGACTTCCCCTGTAACGAGGGCACCCCGCTCACGACAGCGCCACCCCGCTACCCTCTGCCCACCGCCTCCTGCCCACGCCCCCTGCCCCAAGCCCGCTACCCGGCTGGCGCCTGGGGCTGGTGTCAGGTCCGCGACCCCATCCGCGCCACTACCGCTGCCCCATCTGGGAGAGGAGTGGGAGTGTGTCGCTCTCTGTGACGAGCGATCATTGGCGCAAAGATTCACTCTGCGTGATGCTCCAGGGTTGGAGCCCAGCTGTCACCTTCCGACCTTTGCTCTGCTTCAATCCACGCAATAGCGGTTGAGCTGCCCCTATGCGGCGGCCCGGTAAGGGCGTGCCGGCCGCTGTGACACGGTCCGTAATCCGTTGCGTGGGTTGAAGCAGAGCAAAGGCAGCGGATAGGTAAGGGTGGGATGGCGTGGGTGGTCGCGTAACGTCACCTCCAGCTCTGGGTTGGCGACATGGTGCCAGCGGCGGTGATCCGCCGGCCGTGCGGTGCTGTGGTCAGGAGGCGGTCGGGGTGAGGGTGGTCGCGGAGGGCTCGTCGCCGGGCGGGGTGGTGGTCGCGAGGTTTGCGCGGTGGCGTAGCTCGATCGGGAGCACCGCGAGGGCGACCAGGGCACCGACCGCGCCGGTTACCGCGAAGCCCCACAGCGGCGCGGACATGTCGATGACCGCGCCGGCCAGCGGGGCACCCACGGCGATGCCGACGGTCACCGCCGAGCCGTGCAGGCCCATCGCCTCACCGCGGACGCCGGCCGGTGCGAGCCGGCTGACGGTGTCGGAGGTCGCCGCGATGGTCGGCGCGCAGAGCGCTCCCGCCGGGATCAACGCCAGGCAGAGCAGCCACCAGTGGGCACCGCCCAGGCCGACGGGGATGGTGCAGAGGCTCAACAGGCCCATCAGTGCCACCGGCGAGAACGAGCGGCGGATCGCGCCGTAGGCGAATCCACCCAGCAGTGACGCTACCGCCCAGACCGAGAGCACCGCGCCGGTGAAACCGGCGTCGCCGCTCTCCCGCAGCACCGCGATGACCGCCACGTCGGTGCCGCCCAGCACCAGGGTCGCCGCGGCGCTGACCGCGAACACGGCGACCAGGCGCGAGGTGAGCCACTGCCGCCGCGCCACCCGTGGCTGCGGGCCGGTCGACGCCTCGGCCGCGCTGCGTACCGGCGGATCGAGCAGCCACAGCACCAGCCCGGCGGCGACGATGCCGGCACCGACGAGGTAGAGCGTGAGGCGGGCGGAGATGGTGGTGACACCCACCGTGGCCAGGGCCGGACCGATCATGAACGACAGCTCGACCGACATCGAGTCCAGGGCGTACGCCGGCCGGCGCTGCTCCGGCGGTACCAGTGCGGCGACGGACTGCCGGATCACCGAGAAGATCGGCAGCGCCAACAGGCCGGCCAGGAACGCCGCCGGCAGCAGCAGGTAGTACGACAGCACTGGTGCGGTCGACCAGAAGGCGGCCTCTGCCACGGTGGTGAGAACCAGCACGGGCCGCAGGCCACGACGGTCCACCAGGCGGCCGAGTAGCGGGCCGCCGACCGCCGCGCCGACGGTGATCGCCGCGCCGACCAGGCCGGCCGCACCGTAGCCGCGCCCGAGATCCTGGACGACGTAGAACGTCAGCGTGACGCCGGTGGCGGTCAGCGGGACCCGGGCCAGCACCGCGACGAGCAGCAGCGACCGCAGACCGGGCAGGGCGAGCGCCTCCCGGTAAGGCTTCATGTTCACGTCGGTCCGTACCTCCGCCGGACATCCTCGACCGCCGGCGCGAGGGCCGCCAACGGTTTAACGGCTCATGCGGCTTTGATCACAGGGGCACCGATTGTGGTGATCCCGGCCCCCTCGAACGCGCGCAACGCGACATCGGTGGTGTCCGGCGCGACCGCCGCCGTCAGGTCCAGCATGACGGTGGTGGTGAAACCCTCCCGGGCGGCGTCCAGCGCGGTGGCCCGTACGCAGTGGTCGGTGGCGATGCCGACCACGTCCACCCGCGCCACGCCGCGTCGCCGCAGCCAGTCGGCCAGCCCTTCGCCGTCGTCGGCCTGCCCCTCGAACCCGGAGTACGCGGCGGCGTACTCGCCCTTGTGGAAGATCGCCTCGATCCGGTCGGTGGCCAGTTCCGGGTGGAACTCGGAGCCGGGGGTGCCGACCACGCAGTGCCGGGGCCAGGTGCTCACGTAGTCCGGCGAGTCGGCGAAGTGCGTGCCGGGGTCGATGTGGTAGTCCTTGGTCGCGACGACGTGATCCCAGCGGTCCGGCTCGGCGGCCAGTAACCGGGAGATCCCGGCCGCGACTCCCGCTCCACCGGCCACGGCCAGCGAGCCGCCCTCGCAGAAGTCCTTCTGCACGTCCACGATGATCAGCGCGTTGCTCACCGACTCCACTCCTCTCACTCGGCGGGTACCACGGTGACCGGGATGGCCGGATCGCCGACGGAGAGCTTGAGGCCCTCCCACGGGATCGAGATCAGGCACTGCCGCAGGTGCTCCCGCGACTCGTCGAGCGTCGGCAGGGCCATCGGCTCCCCGTCCACGACGTACGACCGTTGCAGCAGCCGGTCGTTGGGGCGGTGGTCCGGCACCCCCTGGGGTACGACGATCTCCTCGGTGGCGGTCCCGGTCGGCTTGTGCCGGCGGACCGCGACCTTGCGTCCGCCGATGGTCGCCTTCTGCTCGGACCGTTTGACCACGGGACGGCCCTCGACCTCGACCAACTTGTAGACCAGCCCGGCGGTGGGTGCGCCGGAGCCGGTCACCACGGCGGTGCCGGCGCCGTACATGTCCACCGGCTCGGCGGCCAACGCCGCGATGGCGTACTCGTCCAGGTCACCGGAGACGATGATCTTCGTTTCGGTGGCGCCGAGGGAGTCCAGCAGCTGCCGCGACTGCTGGGCGATCACGGCCAGGTCGCCGGAATCGATGCGGACCGCCCGCAGCTCCGGCCCGGCCACCTCGATGGCGTTCCGGATGCCCTGGCTGATGTCGTACGTGTCGACCAGCAGCGTGGTGTCCTTGCCCAGCGTGGCGACCTGCGAAGCGAACGCGGCCCGCTCGTCGTCGTGCAGCAGGGTGAAGGCGTGCGCGGCGGTGCCGGCGGTGGGAATGCCGTAGCGCTGGCCGGCGGCCAGGTTCGAGGTGAACCGGAAACCGGCCAGATAGGCCGCCCGGGCCGCCGCGACCGCCGCCTCCTCGTGCGCCCGCCGCGAGCCCATCTCGATGAGCGCCCGGCCGCGGGCGGCGGTGACCATCCGCGCCGCCGCGGCAGCCACCGCGCAGTCGTGGTTGAGCACCGACAGCACGAGCGTCTCCAGCACCACGCACTCGGCGAAGCTGCCGGAGACGGTCAGGATCGGCGAGCCGGGAAAGAAGAGCTCGCCCTCGGCGTACCCGTCGATCTCGCCGGTGAACCGGTACCGCGACAGCCATTCGGCACCCGGCTCGTCCACCACGCCGGTGCGGCGCAGGAACTCGATCTCGGCCGGGTCGAAGCGGAACGCGCGGATCAGCTCGATGAGTCGTGCGGTGCCGGCGACCACGCCGTACCGGCGGCCGGCGGGGAGCCGCCGGCTGAACACCTCGAACACGCACCGACGGTCAGCCGTGCCGTCCCGCAGGGCGGCGCTGACCATGGTCAGCTCGTAGTGGTCGGTCAGCAGCGCGGGACGAAGGGTGTGCACCCCCTCAGACTAGGGTTCACATCGCCGTCGTGCCGTCGTGCCCTGGGATCGTGCCGAGCGCCACCCGCAGCTCCGCCCGGCTGGTCACGCCGAGCTTGGTGTACACCCGTTGCAGGTGGTTCTCCACCGTGCGGGCGGAGAGAAAGAGCTGCTCGGCGATGGCGCGGCTGGTGCCGCCGACCGCCGCGAGCCGCGCCACCTGCCACTCCCGGTCGGTCAACGTCGGGGTGGCCGCCTGGAGCGCCGGAGTGTGCACCATGTCACATCCGGCGAGTAGCGCGCCGAGCCGTTGCCGGGCGTGTCCGACCTCGGGCGAGCGACGCTGCCGCAGCAGGTGCACGGCCTCCGCCACGGCCTCGGCGGCAAGCAGGTCGAGGCCCCGCTCCGCGAAGCCGTCGGCGGCACCGAGCAACTCCTCCGGCAGGCCGTCGGCCGACGCCCGCGCATGCCGGGCCAGCAGCGGTGGCAACTCGCCGTCGACCTGCTCGGACAGCTCGGTCAACCGCTGCGCCACGGTGCGGCGATCCCCGTCGGAACATCGCGGACCGGTCTGCGCCGCGGCCTGCCCCAGCCGCACCAGATCGTGCAGCACCAGGGCCTCGTGTCCGGCGAAGCCGTCAGCACGCAGCCGGTCCACCAGGTCGTGCAGCCGTTTCACCGCGCTGGCGGGCTCACCACCGGCGGCCAGCGTCGCCGCCCGGGCCTGTTCCAGCCACGGGTACAACACCACCATGGTCGGCGAGTGGAGGCGGTCGGCCTCGGCCATCGCCTCGGCGGCCTGCCGGGCGTCGCCCCGCAACGCGGCGGCCTGGGCTCGTTCCGACTGGGCCAGCCCCGCGTAGACCCGGCTGGTCGCCAGCACCGCGCAGGCGCTGAGCGCGGCCTGCAACGCGGTGTCGCTGCGTCCGCGCAGCCGCGCCGCGTACGCCCGCAGGATCGCCAGGTAGCCGGTGCCGAGCCGGAAGTCACCCGCGTCGGCGAGGTCGGCGAACTCGTCGGCCACCAGCGCGTCGATGCCGGCGAGGTCGCCGGAGAGGGCCAGCCGGGTGCCTCGGGCCAGCTCCACCGCCAGTTGCAGGTACGGCATGTCGGCCCGCCAGCTGGCCACCTTCGCCTGCACCAGGTCCACCGCGGAGGCGCTGCGGCACAGTTGCCCCTGCACGGCCTGAAGGTGTGCGATCGTGCAGCGGGCCAGCTCGCGCGCGGCGACACTGGCCGCCGGGCGATCGAGCACGCCCTGCGCGAGCCGGAGTGCGGCCGGGGCGTCCAGCCGGTGCAGCCGCATGATCGCCTCGAAGGCGCGGACCCGGGCCTGGGCGGCGGCGTCGGTCAGCTTGGTGCCCTCGGCGGCGATCTCCTCGACGGTGGATGCCTGGCTCAGCCCCCAGTAGCTGACCATGCCGCGTACGGTGAGCCACCGACTGAGCCGTTCCTCCTGGCCCGCATCGGTGGCGACGGCGTCGAGCACGCCGAGCGCCTCGGCCGGCCGGTCGGCGAACATCAGGATGGTCGCCAGCAGTTCGGCCGCGTCGAACCCGCCACCGGCGTCGAGCGCCGCGCGGGCCAGCCGGGTCGCCAGCGGCACGTCGTAACGAGCGAACGCCTCACCGGCCGCGGCGATCAGCATCGCCGGATCCTGCGCGGTGCCGGAGGCCAGCCGCCATCTCGCCACCCGCAGCAGATCCTCCCGCCGCCGCTTGCCGACCTTCTCCAGCAGGTCCGCCAGGTGCGCCTGCAACCTGCGGGTCCGGCTCACCGGGCACTGTCGGCGGACCACCTCGCCGTAGAGCGGGTGCGCCAGGCGGACGTCGAGGCGCCGGTCGGACTCCACCATGGTGATGAGGCCGCGTTCCTCCGCGTACTCCACGTCGTGCTGTTCCACGGCCTGGTGCAGCAGCCGCAGGCCGAGCGGCTCGCCGAACGCGACCAGCTCGACCACCGCCCGTACCCCGGGAGTGAGCTGGCCGATCCGGATGTCGATCAGTTCGGTCAGGCTGGGTGCCAGCTCCAGCCGGCCCGTCCAGGTCCAGACGCCGTACCGCTCGACGAGTTCACCGCTGTTGGTGGCCGCGTGTACCAGCTCGCGCAGCAGCAGCGGGTTGCCGGCGCTGAGCCGGCCCAGGCGGTCGGTGGAGCCGCTGTCCACCTGACCGCCGACGATGGCGGTCAGCATCGCCGCCGTCTCGTCCGGCGGCAGCGGGCCCAGCTCGGCCCGCTCCACCAGACCGTCGGTCCACAGTGCTCGGATCGGCAGTGGGATCTGCTCCCCGTCGCGCAGGGTGCCGACCACGGAGGCGTTCTCCGCCCGGGCCACCAGGTGCACCAGGGCGGCCGACGGTGGATCGAGCAGGTGCGCGTCGTCGACCGCGAGGACGATCCGCCGGCCGGCGGCCTGCTGCTGCAACACGTCGACGGCCCAGCGCAGGATGCCGGCCGGTGACAGGCCCTGCGGCTGCTCCGGCAGCACCTGGACCAGGCCGCCGAAGGCCATCGCGGAGGTGGTGGCGCTGGCCGCGATCCGCCAGACGGCGTACTTGTCGCCGGGCAACGCGTCGACACCCTCGTGCAGCAGGCGACTCTTGCCGATGCCGGCACTGCCGGTGAAGAGGATTCCCCGGCCTCGGACGCCGGCCACCGCCATCCGGAGACGGTCGAGTTGCTCAGCCCGGCCCACGAAGCTCCACCGACTCATTCGCGCAGCATATCGACGGAACTGTGGCCCGTACGGCAGCGCGCGAGGGCGAACTTGAGTAGTTGTAGAGTTACCGGTGAGTATCGCAATTGTCCCGTTCCCGACGCTCGCCCCCGTACCCTTCCGGAATCCGAGTGTCGACACCGGATGCTCACTGCGGCCGGCTTGCCGGTCGCCCTGCCTCGGAGGCCGACGCCTGATGAAGCCGGGCCCGCTCCACCACCTCGGCACGCCCGACGACCCGGCGGGACCGCCTGGTCGTCGGCCCTTTCCGGAGCGACTCGGCGTGTCCAGCACCAACGCCCGGGAACCGGTCGCGGTGGTCGCGGCCGGGCCCGCCGACGCCGGGCGCACCGGAGTCCTCGCCGCGCTGCTGGAACTCGACTCCGGGCTGCTCGCCGTGCCGAGCGGCGGCTGGCTGGTGATCCGGCACAGCGCCGAACCCACCCGGGCCGCCTACGTGCCCGGCTACCGTACGCCGCACGCCTACCGGCCCGAGCTGCCGGCTGCGGGTCCGGCGCTGGCCCGGCCGCCGCGCCGGGTCGAGTTGAGCCTGCCCCAGCCGCTGGTGAGACGGTTCGTGGTGGTCGACACGCCGGACATCGCCACGCTGGGTGCGGCCGGTTGCGGCGTCCTGCTCGACGCGGTGGGGCGGGCCGGGGCGCTGCTGTTCGTGATCGCGGCGGATCAGTCGTTCGGCGCCACCGAGCTGAATCTGCTGTCCGACCTCGCCGGGACACCGGTGCGGGTCTTCTTCGCGGTCACGCCGGGCGCCGCCGGCTGGGCGGCCGGCGAGGGTACGGCGGCGGTGCGGGAGTCGGGGGAGTCCGGCGGCCCGGCGGTCGATCCGGTCACGGTCACCGTCGAGGCGCACCGGGCCGCGCTGCTCGCCGCCGTGCCCGGGCTGGCCGACGCCCGCTGGTTTCCGCTGGTCACCGGCGGCGAGGCCGACCTGCGGCGGGCACTTGTGGACTGGGCGTCCGCCGAGGAACTACGGCGGGGCAGTCTGGAACCGCCCGAGTTGCCCGGTGAGCGCGGCCGGGTGCCGGTCCTCGCCGAGCCGGGCGAATGGTCGGAACAGCTCGACCGGCAGGTCCGCACGGCGGCCCGGCGCATCCGCCAGCACCTTGCCCTGGAACTGGCCAACATGCACCTGCGCCTGGTGCAGCAGATCGTCTTCGGCGTTGGCTGCGCCGGCCTGCCGCACCTGCTCGACCAGGAGATGGCGGCGCTGTCGCTGCTGGCCACCGCGCAGTGCGACCACCATGCCGGCGAAATCGTCGAGGACGCCGCCGGCCGGCTCTTCGGTGCGCCCCTGCCCGAGGCGGTTCGGCGGCGCATCGACAAGGCGGTCCGCTGGGGTCTGGTCGACGACCCCGCCGGGCAGGAGCTGGAGCGGGCGTTGCTGGTCACCAGCACGGCGGGCATGGCGTCGCTCACCGGTCCGGCGGCTGTCGACATGCTGTCCGCCTATCCCACGTCGCCCCGTACGGAGGTGCTCCCACCGGTGGCCGTGGCGCTGTCCGGAGGCTGCTGGCAGCACTGGCGTTCGCCCGGCAACAACGACCCGAGCGCGGCGCGGGCCTGGGCGCAGCGGGCGTTGCGGGAGATCGAGTTGGAGCTGTCCCGGGAGGTCGCCCGCCGCTTCGAGGCGGTCCGGCTCTCGCTCGGCGCGGTGCTGTCCGATGCTGCCGAACACGGCCTCCTGCTCGCCTGACCCGGCTGCCGTCCACCCTGCCGGCGGTGCCGGCGGGGGATCCGCGCACGCCCGGGACGGGGTCGACCGGGGCGGGGGTGCGGCCGTGGGTGGTGATCCGGGCTGGTCCGGCGTTCCGGTTCCTCGATTCCCCGGATCCGGTGGCACGATGGGGGGCATGGCGGCTCCGCAGGTTGCACCGGTCGAGACCCCGGACACCGATGAGGTGCCGGCAGCCGACCGACCGTGGGTGACGATCGTGTGGGACGACCCGGTCAACCTGATGACCTACGTGACCTGGGTGTTCCAGAAGCTTTTCGGGTACAGCCGGGAGAAGGCCGAGCAGCTCATGCTGGACGTGCACCACAAGGGCAAGGCGGTGGTCTCCAGCGGGGCCCGGGAACGCATGGAGCACGACGCCTCCCAGCTGCACGCGTACGGTCTCTGGGCGACGGTGGACCGGTCGTGAGCGCGAGGAGTGAGCCGGGTTTGCGAGCCCCGCAGTCGCGAACAGGGATGGCACCGTGAGCATGTTCCGCCGCCGGGGTGACCGGTACATCGCCACCTTCGCGGTGGACGAGGTGCGTGTGCTCCGTAAGGTCGCCTCCGAGGTGGTCGGCCTGCTCACCGACGGTTTCGACCACTCCGACCCGGTTGTCTGCCGGCTGTTTCCGGAGGTCTACCCGGAAGACGCGACGGGCACCGCGGAGTTCCGCCGGTACACCGAAGGTGACCTGAAGACCGCGAAGATCGATCAGGCCGGTGCGATCCTGGCCGCCCTGCCCGGCGACGGCGGCGGGGAGGTACGCCTGGACGCCGAGGCGGCCGAGGCGTGGTTGCGGGCGCTCAACGACGCCCGGCTGGCGATGGGCGTACGGCTGGAGATCAAGGACGGGACGGACCTGGGCGCGGAGCTCGACGACGCGGTCGCCGACGATCCGAGTTCCAGCCGGGTGTTCCAGCTTTCGGTCTACGCGTACCTCGGGTACCTGCAGGAGTCCCTGCTCAACGCCTTGATCGACTGACTGTGACCGGCGCCGCCTCGCGGTCGGCCGGCATCGGGCGTTACCCTTGGCGGCGTGCTGAGCATCGACCGGTCGATCGTCGACGCGATCGTCGCCCACGCCCGTCGGGATCACCCCGACGAGGCCTGCGGTGTGGTCGCCGGTCCCGTCGGCAGTGACACGCCGACCCGGCACATCCCCATGGAGAACGCCGCCCGGTCGATGACCTTCTACGAGTTCGACTCGATGGAGCACCTGCGGGTGTGGCGTGAGATGGACGACCGGGACGAGGAGCCGGTGGTCATCTACCACTCGCACACCGCCACCGAGGCGTACCCGTCACGGACGGACATCTCCTTCGCCGGTGAGCCCGACGCCCACTACCTCCTCGTCTCCACGCGCGAGCCCGACACGGAGGAGATCCGCTCCTTCCGCATCGTGGACGGCGTGGTGACCGAGGAGCCGGTGCGGATCCTCGACGCCGGCGTGGATCCACACGCCGTGCAGTCATACATGTTCGGGCAGAGCCCGGCGACGGTCGACTACGAGTGTTCGGGCCGCTGACCACCCTCAGCCCCCGCACGCCCTTCCCGTCACCGAGCACCTACCCGATCGAGGAGTACGACACCATGGCCATCGAGGTTCGCATCCCCACCATCCTGCGCAGCTACACCGGCGGCGCGAAGGTCGTCGAGGGCAGCGGTGACACGCTGAACGACCTGCTCACCGACCTGGACTCGCGGCACTCCGGGCTGCGTGGCCGGCTGGTCACCGAGGCCGGCGCGCTGCACCGCTTCGTCAACGTCTACGTCAACGACGAGGACGTGCGCTTCCTCGGCGCGTTGGACGCCAAGCTCAACGACGGCGACAGCGTCACCATCCTGCCCGCGGTGGCCGGTGGCGCGTTCGGCTTCGCCGCGGCGGCGGCGATGGCGCAGCACGTCGGGGCCGCGCCGGCCGAGCGCCGGGCGCGCGTCACCGCGAGCTGAGGCGGCCGCGATGACGCGGTACGACAGCCTGCTGGACGCCTGCGGGGGAACGCCCCTGGTGGGGCTGCCCCGACTGTCACCCACGGTGCCCGAGGGCGCGCCGCCGGTGCGGCTGTGGGCGAAGCTCGAGGACCGCAACCCCACCGGCAGCGTCAAGGACCGGGCCGCCCTGTTCATGGTCCGCGCCGCGGAGGCGGCCGGCCGCCTCCGGCCCGGCGACACCATCCTGGAGCCGACCAGTGGTAACACCGGCATCTCCCTGGCCATGGTGGCCAAGCTGCGCGGCTACCGGCTGGTCTGTGTGATGCCCGAGAACGTGTCCACCGAGCGGGTGCAGCTGCTGCGGATGTACGGCGCGGAGATCATTTTCTCGCCGGCGGCGGGCGGCTCCAACCAGGCGGTGGCCACGGCCAAGCAGATCGCCACCGAGCATCCCGACTGGGTGATGCTCTTCCAGTACGGCAACGAGGCGAACGCCCGGGCGCACTACGAGACGACCGGGCCCGAGCTGCTGCACGACCTGCCGACCATCACCCACTTCGTGGCCGGGCTCGGCACCACCGGCACCCTGATGGGCACCGGGCGCTACCTGCGCGAGAAGGTCGAGGGCATCCAGATCATCGCCGCCGAGCCCCGCTACGGCGAGCTGGTCTACGGGCTGCGCAACATCGACGAGGGGTACGTCCCGGAGCTGTACGACGCGTCGGTGCTGACCCGCCGGTTCTCCGTCGGCACCCGGGACGCGGTACTGCGTACCCGGCAACTGGTGGAGGTCGAGGGGCTGTTCGTCGGCTTCTCCACCGGCGCGGTCCTGCACGCGGCGCTGTCGGTGGCCCACGAGGCCGCGCGGGCCGGCCGCCGGGCCGATGTGGCGTTCGTGGTCAGTGACGGCGGTTGGAAATATCTGAGCACCGGCGCGTACGGCGGGACGCTCGCCGACGCGGAGGAGGCGCTGGACGGTCAGCTCTGGGCCTGACCTGCGGCGCGATCGACATGTGACGAGGGCCACCGGCATCGCGCCGGTGGCCCTCGTCGCGTCGGTCCACCCGGACCGACCACTTCGGCGACGGGTGCTCGATCGGACGGGCGAAACCGGTGTCACGTTGATGACAACTTCCAGCAGATCATTCTTGCCCTTGCACGCGCGGGCGTAGGCTGCGCAGCGTGGCGTACGCGTCGGTAGTGATCACCGCCGGAGCGGCGGCCGGCACGTTCACTACCTACCGTGACAGCGAGACAACTCGATGCGACTGACCGTCCTGGGCTGTGCGGGCAGCTTCCCCGGACCCGAGTCCCCCTGCTCGGCCTACCTGGTCGAGGCCGAGGACTTCCGGCTCCTGGTCGACTTCGGCTCGGGCTCACTGTCCACCCTGCAACGCTATGCCGGGCTGCACGCCCCGGACGCCATCCTGCTGACCCACCTGCACTGCGACCACATCCTCGACGCCGCCACCTACGTGGTGGTGCGGCGGTACGCCCCGGACGGGCCGTACCCGCCGTTGCCGGTCTACGCGCCGGCCGGCGCCCCGGACCGGCTCGCCACCGCGTACGGGCAGGAGGACAGCACCGTCGAGGACGTCTACCAGTTCTACGCGTTGCAACCCGGCACCTTCCCGATCGGCCCGTTCACCGTCACCGTCGACCGGGTGCTGCACCCGGTGGAGACCTACGGCGTACGCCTGGAGCACGCCGGCCGGGTGCTCTGCTACTCCTCGGACACCGCTCCCTGCGAGGCGCTGCTGCGTCTGGCCCAGAACGCCGACGTCTTTCTCTGCGAGGCCAGCTATCTCGACGGCGTCGACAACCCGCCGGACCTGCACCTCACCGGCGGTGAGGCGGGCGAGGCGGCCGCCAAGGCCAACGTCGGGCGGCTGCTGCTGACCCATCTGGTTCCCGCCTGGGGCAGCGAGGCACTCACCGTGGCGGCCGCCTCCGCCGCGTACGCCGGCCCGCTGGAAGTGGTCCGTCCCGGCGCCTGCTACGAGGTCTGACCCGCCGGGCGCGGGTTCGTGCCGCACTGTTCGCCGGGTGGTCAAGTGGACGTCTCCTGGACCTTCGCTGCCACCACGACGGTGAAGACATGCGGATCGCCATCGTGACCGAGTCGTTCCCGCCCGACGTCAACGGAGTCGCCCACTCGGTCGTGCGGGCCGCCGAGCACCTCGTCGCCCGCGGCCACGAGCCGTTGGTGATCGCACCCGCCCCGCCGGGGACGCTGCGCCGCGCCACCGACCGGTACCCGTACCCGGTGGTCCGCATCCCGAGCGTGCCGTTGCCGCGCTACCAGGGCTTCCGGCTCGGCGTGCCGACGAACAACCGGCTGGCCGGGGTGCTGCTGGAGCACTCGCCCGACGTGGTGCACCTGGCCAGTCCGTTCATCCTCGGCGCCCGGGCGGCAACGCTGGCGGCCCGGCACGGGCTGCCCACCGTCGCCGTCTACCAGACCGACGTGGCCGCGTACGCCCGGGCGTACCGGGTCGGGTGGGGTGAGGCCGCGGCCTGGCGGCGGCTGCGGGAGATCCACAATTCGGCCCGCCGGACCCTGGCACCCTCCACCCGGGCCGCCGAGGACCTCGCCGCGCACGGCGTGCAGCGGATCTGGCTGTGGCGCCGGGGCGTCGACGCGGAGCGTTTCCACCCGGACAAACGGTGCCCGAGCCTGCGCCGGACCCTCGCCCCCAACGGGGAACTCCTGATCGGTTACGTGGGACGGCTCGCCCCGGAGAAGCGGGTCGACCTGCTCGCCGCCACGGCCCGCCTGCCCGGCGTCCGGGTCGTGGTCGCCGGTGACGGCCCGGTCCGCCGCCAGCTCGAACGGGACCTGCCCGGCGTGCGGTTCCTCGGCGTCCAGCACGGCGAGGCGCTGGCCCGCCTCTACGCCAGCCTGGACCTGTTCGTGCACACCGGTCCGCACGAGACCTTCGGCCAGACCGTCCAGGAGGCGCTGGCCAGCGGGGTGCCGGTGGTCGCGCCGGCCAGTGGCGGGCCGGTCGACCTGGTCACCCCGGGGCAGACCGGCGAGCTGGTGCCGCCCGGGGACGACCTGGCGATCGCCGAGACGGTCGCGGGGCTGGCCGCCGACGGGGCCCGCCGGCAGGCGTACGGCATCGCGGCGCGCGCCGAGGTGAGCGGACGCAGCTGGGCGGCGGTCGGCGACGAACTCGTCGGGCACTACCGGGCCGCCCGCGCCAGCATCCCGGCCGTCGACCTGCCGGCGGCGTCGTGACCGGCAGCCACCCGGACCGCACCAGCACCACCCGGAGTACCGGCGCCACCACCACGACCCAGGTCGCGGGCACCCCCGGCGGTGCGCTGCGGATCGTCCGGTTGGCCAGCTTCGTCACCGGGACCTCCGGTGGGCTGCGCACCGCGTTGCAGCAGCTGGGCGAGGGTTACCGGGCGGCCGGGCACGAACCCGTGCTGGTGGTGCCCGGCCGCCGCGACGACGACGAACGACATCCGTGGGGCCGGGTGGTCACCCTCGCCGGACCACCGCTGCCGCACAGTGGCGGCTACCGGCTGCTGACCGCCCGCCGTCGGCTCGCGCGGCTGCTGACCACGCTCGCACCCGACCGGCTGGAGGTGTCCGACCGTGCGACGCTGCGCTGGACCGGCGACTGGTCGCGGGCGAACGGCGTGCCGTCGGTGATGGTCTCGCACGAGTCCCTCACCGGTCTGCTGGGCGCCTGGGGCGTACCCGGTCCGCTGGGGCGGCGGCTCGCCGACCGGCTGAACGCCGACACGGCCCGCCGGTACGACCGGATCGTCTGCACCACCCGATGGGCGGCCGAGGAGTTCGCCCGGATCGGCGTGCCCCACGTCGACCTGGTACCGCTCGGTGTCGACCTGGACACGTTCCACCCCGGCCGCGCCGATCCGGAGGTCCGGGACCGGTACGCGGGCGCGGGCGAGGTGCTGCTGGTGCACTGCGCGCGGCTGTCCGTGGAGAAGCGGCCCGAGCTGGCCGTCGACGCGTTGGCACAGCTGCGCCGGGCCGGTGTGCCGGCGGTGCTGGTGATGGTCGGCGACGGTCCGCGCCGCGCCGCGCTGGAAAGGCGCGCGGCCGACCTTCCCGTCACCTTCACCGGTTTCCTGCCCGACCGTCGTACCCTCGCGGCGGTGCTGGCCAGCGCCGACGTGGTTCTGGCCCCGGGGCCGGTGGAGACCTTCGGCCTGGCCGGGCTGGAGGCGTTGGCCTGCGGTACCCCGGTGGTGGTGAACGCGGCCAGCGCGTTGCCCGAGGTGGTCGGTCCGGGCGGGATCGCCGCCGACGGCACCCCGGCGGCGTTCGCCGCGGCCATCGGTCAGCTGCTGTCGCGCCCCGAGGCCGCCCGACGGGCCGCTGCCCGGCACCGGGCGGAGCAGTTCGGCTGGCCGGCGGCGGTCGCCGGGTTCCTCCGCGCGCACGGCGCCCACGCCGAGCAATGGTCGCGCCGAGCAATGATCGCGCCGACCGGTGGTCGCACCGACCGGTGATCGCGGCGGCTGGCCGGGAGCGGTCGACACCCGGGGCGGGTCCGATCGGCGGACCACATAGGGTGCAGGGATGGCGCGACCTGACGGGCGGCGACCCGACCAACTTCGACCGGTGACCCTGACCCGCGGTTGGAGCACCCATCCCGAGGGCTCGGTGCTCGTGGAGTTCGGCGGCACCCGGGTGCTCTGCACCGCGAGCGTCACCGAGGGGGTGCCGCGCTGGCGCCGTGGCTCCGGGCTGGGCTGGGTGACCGCGGAGTACGCGATGCTGCCCCGGGCCACGAACACCCGATCCGACCGGGAGAGCGTCAAGGGCCGGGTGGGTGGGCGTACCCACGAGATCTCCCGGCTGGTCGGCCGGAGCCTGCGCGCCGCGATCGACCTCAAGGCGCTCGGTGAGAACTCGATCGTGCTCGACTGCGACGTGCTGCAGGCCGACGGCGGCACCCGGACCGCCGCGATCACCGGTGCCTACGTGGCGCTGCACGACGCGGTGAACTGGCTCGCCGCCCGCAAGGCCCTGAATGGGCAGCCGGAGAAGGTGATGCACCGGTCGGTGGCGGCGGTGAGCGTCGGTGTGGTCGACGGTGAGCCGCGCCTGGATCTGTGCTACGACGAGGACGTGGCCGCCGAGGTCGACATGAACGTGGTTTGCACCGGCACCGGCGACTTCGTCGAGGTGCAGGGCACCGGCGAGGCCGGTGTCTTCGCCCGCGACCAGCTCGACGCCCTGCTCGACCTGGCCGTGGTCGGCTGCCTGGATCTGGCCGAAGCCCAGCGGAAGGCGCTACTCCCATGAACAAGGTGCTGCTCGCCACGCGGAACCAGAAGAAGCTGATCGAGTTGCAGCGCATCCTGGACGGGGCGCTGGGTGCGCACCGGGTGGCGCTGATCGGGCTCGACGACGTCGAGGCGTACCCGGAGCTGCCGGAGACCGGCCTGACCTTCGGGGAGAACGCGCTGATCAAGGCCCGGGAGGGCTGCCGGCGTACCGGGCTGCCGACGATCGCCGACGACTCCGGGCTGGCCGTCGACGCGCTCAACGGGATGCCGGGGGTGTTCAGCGCCCGCTGGGCCGGGCGGCACGGTGACGACCAGGCCAACCTCCAACTCGTGCTCGACCAGATCGGCGACGTGCCGGACGAGCACCGGGGCGCCTCCTTCGTCTGCACCGTCGCGCTGGTGCTGCCTGGCGGCAAGGAACACCTGGTCGACGGCCGCCAGGCGGGTCGCCTGCTGCGTGCTCCGCGCGGCGACGGCGGGTTCGGCTACGACCCGATCTTCCTCGGCGACGGTCAGGACCGCACGAACGCCGAGTTGACCCCGCAGGAGAAGGACGCGATCAGCCACCGCGGCAAGGCGCTGCGCGAGCTGGCCGCCCTGGTCGCCAAGGTGCTCCCGCCGGTCAGCTGACCGCCCGCTCTCCCGCGCCGTCGCGTCAGCCGAGGGAACCGATCTCCTGTTCGATGGCGCTACGGAGGTCGGGGCCGGCCAGTACGGCGCGGGCGGCCTCCATCAGCGGGGCGAGGAAGACGTCGGGGCCGGGCTCGCCGACGGCTCCGCCGAGCGCGGCGATCGCCGCCCGCCCGGCCGGTGACGGAACCAACGGCGCCCGCAGCTGCAGACCGCGTACGGCGGCCAGCAGTTCCACCGCGAGCAGGCTGGCCAGGTTGTCCAGCACGGTACGCAGCTTCTTGGTCGCCGCCCAGCCCATCGAGACGTGGTCCTCCTGCATGCCACTGGTGGGCAGCGAGTCCACCGAGGCCGGCGCGGCCAGCCGGCGGTTCTCGGCGACGATGCCGGCGGCCGTGTACTGCGCGATCATCAGCCCGGAGTTGACCCCGGCGTCGGGGGAGAGGAACGCCGGCAGGTCCCGGGACCGGGTGACGTCGAGCAGCCGGTCCACCCGACGCTCGGCGATCGCGCCCACCTCGGCGGCGGCGATGGCCAGGAAGTCCGCTGCGAAGCCCAGGGGCGCGCCGTGGAAGTTCCCGGTCGACTCGACCCGACCGTCGGGCAGCACCACCGGGTTGTCCACCACCGAGACCAGTTCCCGGGCGGCGGTGGTCCGGACGAAGTCCAGGGTGTCCCGGGCCGCGCCGGCCACCTGCGGTGCGCAGCGCATCGAGTAGGCGTCCTGCACCGCGTGCGCCAGGTCGTCGCGGTGCGAGTCCATCACCGCCGAGTGCTGCAACAACCGGTGGATGTTGGCGGCCGAGACGCCCTGCCCGGGATGCGGACGGATGGCGTGCAGTTCCGGCCGGAACGGCCGTTCCGAGCCGAGCATCGCCTCGATGGCGAGGGCGGCGGTCACGTCGGCCATGGTGAACAGGTGGGCGGCGTCGTCGATGGCCAGCAGCAGCATGCCGAGCATGCCGTCGGTGCCGTTGATCAGTGCCAGCCCCTCCTTGGCGGCCAGCTCGATCGGGGTGAGGCCGGCCCGGCGCAGCGCCTCGGCGGCGGGCGCCCGTCCGCCGTCGGGGCCGAGCACCCAGCCCTCGCCGAGCAGCACCAGCGCGCAGTGCGCCAGCGGGGCCAGGTCACCGGAGGCGCCCAACGAACCGTGCTCCGGCACCCACGGGGTGACCTCGTGGTTGAGCAGGTCCACCAGGGCCTCGGCGACCAGCGGCCGTACCCCGGAGCGGCCGAGCGCCAGCGAGCGGACCCGCAGCAGCATCATCGCCCGCACCACCTCCCGGGGCATCGGCGCGCCGACGCCGGCGGCGTGTGACCGGATCAGCGCGTGCTGCAACTCGGCGCGACGCTCGGGAGCGACGAAGGTGCTCGCCAGGGCCCCGAAACCGGTCGACACGCCGTACACGGGACGACCGGCGGCCTCGATGCCGTCCACGATTGACCGACTGGTGGCCATCGCCTCGACGGTGGCCGGGTCGAGGACCACCTTGGCGCCGCCCCGCGCCACGGCGCGCACGTCGGCGGGGGTGATTCCGGTGGGCTGGACGGTGACGGTCATCGCGGTACTCCGTTGTGCAGGACCTGGCGGACGAGAGGCACCCCGGGCCGGTAGGCCAGGTGCAGGTGGGACGGCGCGTCGAGGATGATCAGGTCGGCGCGGGCACCGGGCCGCAGCACGCCGATGTCGTCGCGGCGCAGCGCCCGCGCGCCACCGGCGGTCGCGGCCCAGACCGCCTCCGCCGGGGTCATCCCCATCTCGCGGACGGCCAGCGCGATGCAGAACGGCATCGACGAGGTGTACGACGAGCCGGGGTTGCAGTCGGTGGCCAGCGCCACGGTGACACCGGCGTCGAGCAGCCGGCGCGCGTCCGGGTACGGCGACCGGGTGGAGAACTCGGCGCCGGGCAGCAGGGTGGCGACGGTCGTGGTGTGCCCGCCTTCGTGGCACACGCAGTCGAACCGCGTCGACGCCAACGCGTCGACGTCGGCGTCGGTCAGGTGGGTGCAGTGGTCAACGCTGGCCGCGCCCAACTCGACCCCGAGTCGCACGCCCGGGCCGTGGCCGAGCTGGTTGGCGTGTACCCGCACGTCCAGGCCGACCGCCTGCCCGCAGGTCAGGATCGCCCGGGCATGGTCGGCGTCGAAGGCGCCCCGCTCGCAGAACACGTCGATCCAGCGGGCGTACGGCCGGGCGGCGGCCAGCATCGGCCCGCAGACCAGCCCCACGTACTCGTCGGGGCGGTCGGCGTACTCGGCCGGCACCACGTGCGCGCCGAGGAAGGTGGTCTCCCCGGTGACCTCGGCGGCGATCCGCAGCGAGCGGGCCTCGTCGGCGACGGTGAGGCCGTACCCACTCTTGATCTCGATCGTGGTGCTGCCCTGCCGTAGCGCCTCCGCGCGCAGCCGGCGCACGGTGGCCCGCAGCTCGCCGTCGGAGGCGGCCCGGGTGGCGCCGACCGTGGTGCGGATACCGCCACCGGTGTACGGCTCGCCGGTCATCCGGGCGGCGAACTCGGCGGCCCGGTCCCCGGCGAAGACGAGGTGGGCGTGGCTGTCCACGAACCCGGGGAGCACGGCCGCACCGGCGGCGTCGATCCGCCGGTCCGCGGGCGGCGCGTCGGCCGCCGGGCCCACCCAGGCCACCTCGCCGTCCTCGACGAGCACCGCCGCGCGTCGCCGGATCCCCAGCGGCCCGCCCTCGCCGCGACCGGCCACATTCGTGACCAGCTCACCGATGTTGTCCACCAGCAGACTAGACACGGGTGACCTCCGTGATCGCGATGGCCAGTTCCTGCGCCACGTCCACCCGCACGTGCCGACCGTCGCGGACCAGCACCTGACCGTCCACCACCACCTGCGCCACGTCGGCGGTGCTCGCCGCGAACCAGACGCCCGCCGGGATCACGCCGGCCGTGCGTACGCTGTCCAGCCGCACCGTGACCAGGTCGGCGCGGTCACCGACGGCGATCCGGCCGGCGTCGGTCCAGCCCAGCGCGGCGTGCCCGGCGCTGCTGGCGGCGGTGAACAGCTCCACCGGGGTGAAGTGGCCCCGCCTATGGGTGCGCAGCCGCTCGTCCAGCTCGACGGCGCGTGCCTCCTCGAACGGGTCGATCACGGCGTGGCTGTCACTGCCCAGGCTCAGCGGAATGCCGGCGTCGGCCATCCGGCGGGCCGGACCGATGCCGTCGGCCAGCTCCCGCTCGGTGGTGGGGCAGAGGCAGACCGCGGTCCGGCTGTCGCCGAGCAGCCCCACGTCGGCGCTTGTCGGATGGGTGGCGTGCACCGCCGTGGTGGCCCGGCCGAGCACCCCGTGCTCGGCGAGCAGCCGCGTCGGGGTGCACCCGTGCACCGCCCGGCAGGCGTCGTTCTCGGTGGGCTGCTCCGACAGGTGCACGTGCAGCGGCGCGTCGCGGCGGTGCGCCCAGCCGGCCACGGTGGCGAGCTGCTCGGCCGGCACCGCGCGTACCGAGTGGATCGCGGCGCCGAGCCGCGCGTGCCCGCCGTCCGGGTTGAACGCGTCGAGCCGTTCCGCCCACCGCAGCGCGTCGCCGTCACCGAACCGCTGCTGCGGCCCGACCAGCGGCCGGCCGTCCACCGAGGCGGTCAGGTAGCAGGTGTCCAGCAGGGTCAGCCGGATCCCCGCCTGGGCCGCCGCCTCGACCAGCGCCGCGCCCATCGCGTTCGGGTCGGCGTACCGGCTGCCGCCCGGCCGGTGATGCAGGTAGTGGAACTCGCCCACACAGGTGATGCCGGCCAGCGCCATCTCGGCGTACACCGCCCGGGCCAGCGCCAGGTACGAGTCGGGGTCGAGGCGGCCGGCGACCGCGTACATCTGGTCGCGCCAGCTCCAGAAGTCGCCGCGCCCGGCGTGGGTACGCCCGCGCAGCGCCCGGTGGAACGCGTGCGAGTGCGCGTTGGCCAGCCCCGGCAGGGTCAGCCCCGGCAGCCGCACCGCGTCGGCCAGCACCTCGACACCGGCGTCGGGCCGGCCGCCGGGCGTGAGCGCTGTGACGCCGGTGATCCGGTCGTGCACGGTCTCGATCAGCACGTCCGGGGTCGGCTCGGCCTCCCCGGGGAGCCAGGCGTACTCCGCGAGCCAACGGATGGCGGTCATCGGAGCAACTCCTCCAGCACCCTGGCCAGCGCGGTCACCCCGGTGGCGCAGTCGGCGTCGGTGGCTGATTCGGCGGGGGAGTGCGACACCCCGGTCGGGTTGCGGACGAACAGCATCGCGGTGGGCACGTGGGCGGCGAGCACCCCGGCGTCGTGCCCCGCCCCGGTGGGCAGCACCGGCGCGGCCAGCAGCCCGGCCAATCGGTCGGCCATCCCGTCGTCGAAGGCCACCAGCGGGGTCGCCGACTCCTCGGTCAGCGTCACCCGCGTACCGTCGCGCCTGGCCCGTTCGGTGGCCTTGCCGTGCACGGCCGCCACCATCCCGGTCAGCGTCTCCGGCTCGGCCGCCCGGGCGTCCAGCCAACCCGTGACCCTGGACGGGATGGCGTTCGTGGCGTTCGGCTCCACCGCCACCCGACCGACGGTGGCGTGGGCGTCGCGCAGCCGGGCCTCCTTGTTCGCGGCGAGCACCGTGAACGCGTACGTGAGCATCGGGTCCCGGCGGTCGGCCATCCGCGTCGTACCGGCGTGGTTGCCCTCGCCGGTGAAGTCGAAGCGCCAGCGGCCGTGCGGCCAGATGGCGCTCGCGACGGCCACCGGCGCGTCCTGCTCGACGAGCGCGCGGCCCTGCTCGACGTGCAACTCCACGAAGGCCGCGAAGCGGCCGAGCAGCTCCGGTCGGGCACCCGCCGGCCGGTCACCCAGCGCCTCGGCGAAGCTCACCCCGTCGGCGTCGCGCAACCCGGCCGCCCGCTCGACGTCGAGCGCGCCGGTGAGCAGCCGGGACCCCAGGCACGGTACGCCGAACCGGGCACCCTCCTCCTCCACGAACGCCGCCACCGCCACCGGCCGGGCCGGCCTGACACCCGCGGCGCGCAGCTCGTCGACCGCGAGGAAGGCGCTCACGATGCCCAGCGGACCGTCGTACGCCCCACCGTGCGGCACCGAGTCGAAGTGGCTGCCGGTCAGCACCGCCTCCCCGGCCTCCGGGTCACCCCACCAGGCGAACAGGTTGCCGTTGCCGTCGCCGGTCACCGGCATGGCCCGCTCGGCGGCCTGCGCCCGGAACCACTGCCGTAGCCGCAGCTCCGGCTCGGTAAGCGCGTACCGCAGGTAGCCGCCGCTGCGCTCGTCCCGCCCGATCGGGGCGATCTCGTCCCAGAGCTGCCGGAACCTGTCCAGCCGGTGCTGGTCCGCTGCCGAATGCGTCAACAAGAGCTTCCCTCACTCCGCCATCGGGACGCGGACGCCGGTGCGCTCGGCCACCTCGCGGGCGGCGTCGTAGCCGGCGTCGACGTGCCGGATGACGCCCATCGCCGGGTCGTTCGTCAGCACCCGCTCGATCTTCTGCCCGGCCAGCGCGCTGCCGTCGGCCACGCAGACCTGGCCGGCGTGGATCGACCGGCCGATGCCGACGCCGCCGCCGTGGTGGATGGAGACCCAGGACGCCCCGCTGGCGGTGTTGACGAGCGCGTTGAGTAGGGGCCAGTCGGCGATCGCGTCCGAGCCGTCGGCCATCGCCTCGGTCTCCCGGTACGGGCTGGCCACGCTGCCGCAGTCCAGGTGGTCGCGGCCGATCACCACCGGCGCACTCAGCTCACCGGAGGCGACCATCTCGTTGAACCGTACGCCCGCTTTGTCCCGCTCGCCGTAGCCGAGCCAGCAGATCCGCGCGGGCAGGCCCTGGAACGCGACCCGCTCGCCGGCCAGCCGGATCCACCGGGCGAGGGACTCGTTCTCCGGGAACAGGTCCAGGATCGCCCGGTCGGTGGCGGCGATGTCGGCCGGGTCGCCGGAGAGCGCCGCCCACCGGAACGGTCCCTTGCCCTCGCAGAACAACGGCCGGATGTACGCCGGCACGAAGCCGGGGAAGTCGAAGGCGCGATCGTACCCGCCGAGGCGGGCCTCGCCCCGGATCGAGTTGCCGTAGTCGAAGACCTCCGCGCCCGCGTCGAGGAAACCCACCATCGCCTCGACGTGCTTCGCCATCGACGCCCGGGCCCGGTCGGTGAACTCGGCCGGCTTGGCCGTCGCGTACTCCCGGGCGCCGGCCAGCTCGACCCCCTCCGGCAGGTACGACAGCGGATCGTGCGCGCTGGTCTGGTCGGTGACGATGTCGACGGTTACGCCCCGGCGCAGCAGCTCCGGGAAGACCGTGGCGGCGTTGCCGACGACACCGACGCTCAACGCCCGCCGGTCCCGCCTGGCGGCGAGGACCCGGGCGACCGCGTCGTCCAGGTCGTCGGCGATCTCGTCCAGGTAGCGGTCGTGCACCCGGCGGGCCAGTCGGCTGCGGTCCACGTCCACGATCAGACAGGCACCACCGTTCATGGTGACCGCGAGCGGCTGCGCCCCGCCCATGCCGCCACAACCGGCGGTGAGGGTCAACGTGCCGGCCAGGGTGCCGTCGAATTTCTTGGCGGCGACGGCGGCGAACGTCTCGTAGGTGCCCTGGAGGATGCCCTGGGTGCCGATGTAGATCCACGAGCCGGCGGTCATCTGCCCGTACATGGTCAGGCCGAGCTGCTCCAGGCGGCGGAACTCCGGCCAGGTCGCCCAGTCGCCGACCAGGTTCGAGTTGGCCAGCAGCACCCGGGGCGCCCACTCGTGCGTCCGCAGCACACCGACCGGGCGACCCGACTGCACGAGCATCGTCTCGTCGTCGCGCAGCTCGGTGAGCGTCCGCACCAGGGCGTGGTACGACGGCCAGTCCCGGGCGGCCCGGCCGGTGCCGCCGTACACGACCAGGTCGTCGGGGCGCTCGGCGACCTCGGGGTCGAGGTTGTTCATCAACATCCGCAGGGCGGCCTCCTGCGGCCAGCCCCGGGCGGTGCGTTCGGTACCGCGTGCGGCGTGGATGCTGGTTCCCGGGCCGGGCGTGGCCTGGTCGGATCGCGTCATCGTGGTTCTCCTCCTAACCGAGGAACAACTGTCGACGGGCCGCCGAGGCTTCGAACGCCTCCAGCCGCCGCTGGGTCTCGGCCGGGGCGGCGTCGCAGATCGCCTGGAGCAGCACCATGGCCAGGGTCATCGGAGCGGTGTGCAGGTCGAACACGAGTTGCGCGCCGACCGCGGCGGGTAGCACCACGTCGGCGTGCTCGGTCGCCGGGCTCACCGGTGAGTCGGTGATCGCCACCACCGTCAGCTCCGCCGCACGGGCCTCGCGCAGCGCCTCCAGGGTCTCCCGGGGATAGCGCGGCAGCACGAACGCCAGCAGCGCCCGCGCCCCTGCCTCGGCGGCCTGTTCGAGACGGTCGGTGAGCAGGCTGCCGCCGTCGTCGAGCACCCGCACGTCGGGATGCACCTTGGCGGCGAAGTACGCGAAGTACGCGGCCAGCGGCGCAGCGGAGCGCAGACCGAGCACCGGCAGCGGTCGGCTGGCCGCCAGCAGACGCCCGGTCTCGGCGATCCGCTCCCGGTCGGCCAACTGGCCGGCCAGCCGGTCCAGGTTGCCGATCTCGGCGCGTACCGCCTGCTGAAGTTCGTTGCCGGCGGTGGTCGGGCCGGGCGCGGCGGCGGTCAGCTCGCGCAGCCGGCGACGCAGCGCCGGGTAGCCGTCGTGGCCCAACGCCACCGCGAACCGGGTGACCGAGGGCTGGCTGACCCCGGCCAGCTCGGCGACCTCGGCGGCGGAGAGGTAACCGACGGCGGGGGCGTGCTGCACCAGACAGTGCGCGATGCGCCGCTGCGTCGGGGTGAGCCGGACGCCGTCGAACAGGCCGACGACCCGCTCCGTCGACGCCATGGCAGCTCCCTCATTCATCCCGTGACTCTATGCATGAAAACTTTCACCAAGCAACTCCGGGCTCTGGGCGGCCAGCGGCGGCGGGCCGAGCCAGTTGGTGCCGTCTCTGTAGGATCCGCATGGCGGTTGAGCGAAGGAGTTGGCATGCAGCCGGGAACGCCCTACAGGTTCACCCACATGCTGGGCGGGTCTTCGGTGGGCAAGGCGTGGGCGGCCATCGATGAACAGGGCCGCCTTGTGACGGTGGCAGTCCTGGATGCCACCGTCGCCGCCACCGAGGGTTGGCGGGAGGCGTTCGCCGGAATGGCTAACTCGTTGGCCGAGGCGCCCGAGGGTGTGCCGTACACGTACGCCGACTTCTCGGCCGCCGCGCCGTGGGTCGCCTACCCCGCCGAAGCTGGGCCGGGTGCGGAACGGCTGATGCGCTCGCTCGGGGTGGACTACCAGCCGATCCAGGCGGAGGCCAGGGCACCCGTCTCCGCGCCGCCACAGCCGGTTTCCGGTGCTCCGCAGCCGGTGTCCGGAGCCCCGCAGCCCGTGTCGGGCTCACCTGTCGTGCACCGGTCGGTGCAGATTCCCGAGCAGCCGGCGTCCGGAGCTCCGCACCCGATCTCTGGCGCGCCGGCCTCGCCGGGGGCGCCCCAGGTGGGGACGTCGGCACCGTCCGCTGGCGCGGCGACTCCGGTATCGGCCGCGGGATTCGGTCCGGCGGCGCCGGGCACATTCGGCGCCGTAGATCCGTTCGACTCGTCCGGCGGGCGCAGGATCGTACCCGTCGCACGTCCGCCGCGTAACCGGCTCCGTCTCTGGATCGGCGGTGTGGTGCTGACCGCGCTGCTGGCCGGTGGTGCCGGGTTCTTCGTCGGCGGCGCGCTCGACGGGTCGGGCGAGCCGGCCGGCGATCCGTCGGTAAGTGCCTCTCCGCCGCTGTACGACGCGACGCAGAACTCGTTGAACAAGACGAAGTTCGACGGGGACCTCATGCCGCTCGCCGAGCCCTGGCTGGCGCAGATGGGTGGATGCGCGGTTGACACGGAGGTCGGTGGTCCCGAACTGTTGGACGGTGAGAGCCGGCACGTCTTCTGCCGGTACCGCGGCGTGGCCGTGCATTTCGCCCGGTACGAGTCGGCGGCCACGAAGGAGGCCGCGCGGACCTTCCGCCAGGAGATGGGCATCATCGGCCGGGCACTCGCACCGGGTCTCAGGGAGGCCACCCAGAGCACCGGCGGCTCCAGTGGAGCCCCAGGCGCCTACGTCGAGTACGCGGGCAACGGCCACGACGGGCGGCCGGTTTGCGGGATCTGGTGGAGCCGCGACGACGGCCTCAGCTCCTTGTATCTGGAGACGCCCTGCGGCGCGGGGCTCGGTGGCAACTGGGACGCGCTTCGGGACCTCTGGCACCGGAACAGCTGACCCGGTTTCAAATCGTCCACCCGGGCCCGACACCGGCCGGCGGTGACACCGCCGGACCTCAGCGCACCGCGGCTCCGTCGGGTGGAGCGACCAGACAGACGTCGGCACCTACCGTGACGTCGGCGGGAAGGTCGATCCGAACCAGGCGCGCACCGCGGAAGATTCGCTCCGTGACCGCTCCGCCGTGACTGCCGAGGCGGACGATGACATCTCTGTTCTCGATCTCCTCCCAGTCGGTGATCTGGAACAGCCAGACCCGGGACCGTCCGGCCAGCAGCTCCGCAACGGTCCGCCGTGGACAACCGGTGGGCGGAGCCGGCGCCACATAGCCGTCGGCTGGCGGGCCGTAGTAGGACTGCGAGTTCCAGGACAGCCGGGTCGCGAGGAACAGGTCATCCGGACGCCGCTCGTCACTCAGGTGGCGCAGGGCGGTCCGGTAGTCGGCCACGTTGGCACCCCCACCCTGCGGGAAGGCGCGTTGTGGACGGGTTGACGCCGTCACGTCGAGGGCGAGCTGAGGAGCCGCCAGCGCGATGACAAGCGCCGCACCGAGCGCCCTGCGGACGCGACTGGGAACGCCGTGCCGGGCGTCCGGCGCGGCCACCGCGAGGCTGGCCAGCATCAGCAGAGCCGGCACCGTGTAGAGCGCCAGCCGACCGGTGAACGGGTAGACCGACGCGGCCGCGCCGACCAGTCCGACGATCAGCGGGGTGATCAGAATCAATACGGCGAGAGCGGCTACGCGACGCCACCACAGGACCGCACCGGTGACCAGCAACGGTACGACTATCCAGGCCGACCAGGACACGAACGGCACGCGGGCCAGGCTGCGATACGTCGAACCGAGCCAGTCCAGGGTGGCGGGAACGTTCGTCAGCGGCTGGTACGGGTAGATCGCCTTGCCCAGCCAGTACGCCTGGAGATGGGAGTCGTTCTGACCGGGTGCCAGGACCGCTACATAGATCCACAACGCAGCGATGATCCAGATTGGCGCGGGCAGCAGGAAGCGGCCCAGTTCACGCAACCGCTGCACCCACCGCTGTCCCGGACTGACGAGCGTGTGCAGCCCAATCAACACACCGAGCGCAGCGGCGACCGGTATGGCCATGGTGCTCAGTACGGACGTGACAAGTGCGATTCCCCAGAACTCGATGCCACTGCGCCGGGTCAACCTGTTCCGGCGGGTCAGGAGGAGAGCCGTTCCCACGAGCAGCGTCACGCAGAATGCCTCGGCGCTGTACGGCTTGAGTTCGTTCGAGTAGGCGATGAGGAAGGGTGCGATCGCGACCAGCAGCAGAGCGGTGAGCGCGGTGAGTGGCGGCATGAGCCGCCGTCCGAGCCAGCCGACCAGCGGCAGCAGCGCCAGCCCGAAGAGCAGCGGTACGAGCCGCATCGACTGTTCCGTTGGGCCGAACAGCTGGAGGGAGAGCCGTTCGAGCCAGAGCCAACCTGGCGGGGCAGATTGGCTGAAGGCGAGCGGCTCCAGCAACTCCAGGTAACTTCGCTCGCGCAGGTTGTGAGCCACGTACAGTTCGTCGCTCCAGAAGCTGCGCCCGAACGTCCACTGCCGGATCCGCAACACCGCACCAAACCCGACGATGATGCCGGCAAGCGACCAGTAGGGGAGCCGGCCCGGTGCCTTCACGATCGAGGGTGCCGCCCCGGACGCCGTCTGCCGGCCGTAACGGGACTGGGCTGGCGCAGCAGCCGCTAAGGCGGGGTGGACCGGGAGGCGGCGCGTCTCGGGCACGGCGAGACGCTACCAAGGGCAGGCATTGTTGCGGCGGGGGAAACTGTCGCGATGAGCGCGGGCAGGGTTACCGGGGTGGTTGACACCGCTGTACACCCGGTTCCGCATCCACGGGCGAGCCGATCAGGCGGGCGGCGGTCCGGTGCCGTCGGGATGCCGGCGGCAGTCCGATCAGGAACTCGGGAAAGATGCCGAAGAAGGTCCGAGCACTGCGCAGTTCGAGGTTGTGTGCCCGTGACCAGTGCAGTGAGTTTGTCGCGCGGGCCCAATGATGGGTCCAACGGACATCACCGAGCAGGACGACCGGGCGGCCGAGTTGCCACGAGCGTAGACCGAGCTCGTGATCCTCGTAGTAGAGAAAGAACCGCTCGTCCCACCCACCCAACTCGACGAACTCCGCCGTACGCGCCGCTACCGCCGCGCCCATGACCCAGGCGACGTAGACCGACTCGCCGGGACCGGCCAGGATGCGGTACGACCCGTGCAGCCGGTTCAGCGGCCAGACGCGCCGGTTACCCAGCTTCGCCGTCGCGTACGGGAAGCCGCGGCCGTTGGGCTGTGGAATGCCCTCCGCCGAGAGCAACTGGGGCGCAACCAGCCCGCCGTGCACGTCAAGGTGCCGTTTCAACACGGTGAGACCGTCAGGGCGAAGCTCGAGATCCGGGTTCGCGAACAGAACGTACTCACCCGCCTCGCGTAGCCCGATGTTGTTGGCCTTGGCAAAGCCAACGTTCTCCGCCAGTTGGATGACTCGGGCACCCAGTTTCTCCGCCACCTGTACCGAGTCGTCGGTGGAGCAGTTGTCGACGACGATCCACTCGTACGGTCTGGATTCGCTGTGCCAACAGCGGCGCAGGGTCTCCGCCGAGTTGTAGGTGACCGTGACGACGCTCCACCTACGTTCAGTCATCACGCTCTCCGAACTGTCAGGTAGCGGTACAGGGACACGAAGCCGAATCTCTTGCCGTTCCACTGCCGGCGGGCGGCCGGCGCCTCGACCAGGCCGCGCCCGACACCGCGAAGGAACGGTCGTAGCAGCCCTTGCCGGGCGCGGCGGGCGGCCAGTGCGAGGTGGGCGAGTGTCAGCACGGGAACCGCGACGAGCAGCAGTGGCCAGGTGAAGGTCCGGGCCGCTACGAGGAGCCGGTTGCGTGCCAAAAGTCGGGCCCGGAACCCCTGCAGGCTGCTGTCGCCCTCGACGCTGTGACCGCCCGCATGCGGTAGCACCAGGTCCAGCGGGCGAGTGCGTAGGCCCGAGGCATAGAGCCGGAAGGCCAGGTCGGCGTCCTCCCCCCAGGCGAACAGATGCTCGTAAAATCCGCCGAACCGTCGGAACAGGTCGGTGGGAAAGACCGCCGCGCCACCCGACGGCCCTAGCGGACCTCGAGACACCGTCGCCACCCGGTCGATGAAGAGGGAGATCGGGTGGAGATCGATGCCGACGTACGCGCCGCCGTACATGGACAGACCTACCGCGATCGGGCCGTCGGGATTCGCCGCGACGGTGGCCCAGACGCGGGCCAGGCCGTCCTCGGGCAGCCAGACGTCCGGATTCAGCAGCAGGACGTGGCTCGTCGTCGCGGCTGCGACGGCGCGGTTACAGCCTTCCGCGAAACCGGGATTCGAGGAGTCGGGAAGATAGGTGTACGAGGCGTCACCCAGACAACCCGCGATGGTCGCCTCGCAGCCGTCACCGGGGCAGTTGTCGGCGAAGACGAACCGGACCGGGAGTTCACCGACGGCGCGTACCCACGTCGGCAGCGTCTCGGCCAGCATGTCGCCCGACCGGTACAGGACGGTGACCACCGTCAGGCCCGTGGCAGACGTCTCGCTCACGTCGCGGATCTCCCCAGCCGGTGTAGGACGTAGAGCCCGGGTACCAGGCTCAGCCAGGTCGGATAGATGAACGGGTAGAGCTCGTACAGGCCGAACATGGCGAAATACACGATGAAGCCCCGGCCCAACTGTCCGGCGGGTGCGGTGGTGAACTCGAGCCGACGTTCGGCTGCGCCGACCACCAGTCCCAGGGCGGCGAGAAAAAGGACTGCACCGGCCGCTCCGAAATCGAGCAGCGGTATGGCAACGAACGTCGCGGTGTTCATGTGGTACGGCTGGCTGAGTTGGGACGTCACCGCGTACACATCCGCCTCGCCGACCAGTGGCTCGACGCGGGAGCCCAGAAATGTCAGGGAGTACGCGC
The DNA here is from genome assembly GCF_027497295.1 of Verrucosispora sp. WMMC514. NCBI lineage: Bacteria > Bacillati > Actinomycetota > Actinomycetes > Micromonosporales > Micromonosporaceae > Micromonospora > Verrucosispora sp. WMMC514. The sequence continues at coordinate 3,849,759 of NZ_CP114906.1, forward strand.
CGTACCTCGGGTCCAGGTGCTCCCGTTGGGACCAGAGCCGGCCGAATGTCTCCGTGGACGAGCTCAGGGACAGATCGAGCGAGCCGACGCTGCTCGCCACGGCGTTGCCGCCGTACTGCGACCGGAACTCGTTCTCGAACGAACCGGTCCCCGCCATCGTGCGCTGCCCGCCGAGGAAGACGGCAGTGCCGAGGACCGCCAGGCCGATGAGGATGACCGGGGTCTTCGGGAAGGCTTTCGTCGCTCGCCGCCTCGGGCGGTACATCGACAGGGCGGCGATCAGCGCGGGCGCGATCCCGACGAGCACGGAGTTCTTGCTCGCGCCCAGGGCGGCTCCCACGGTGAAGACGCCGGCAAGAGCGTAGTAGATGAGCGATGTCCGCCAGTTTCGAGACAGGGCGCGCAGGAGGGAGACCGCCATCCCGAGGGTCCACGCTTCGGAGAGCAGCCCGATGACGATGTTCGACTGTTCCCGCAGCACCTGCCGTGCCGCATCCGGGTTGTCGGCCAGCAGTGGTGGCATGGCCCCCCGGAACCGGAAGGCCGACGTCGCGGCCGCGATACCGAGCAGAACGAACAGGTACGTCAGCAGGCGCCGTTGACTGGGCCATGAAAGCGTCGGCCGACGCGACTCGACGCCGTCGCGCCGTCCCGTCAGTCGCCGTCCGACAGCCCACGCGGTCAGGAACACGGCCACGTAGCCGGCGAGGACCGGCAACACCGCCTCGCCAGCCCAGGAGTCGTAGGGGCCGGGAACGGTAAGTACGGCGAGGAAGGTGGCACCCCAGGCGGCTGTACATGCGGCCAAACCCCACATCCGCGACCTCGCTGCGAGCAGGGCCGCTACCGCCAAGGCGAGTGTCACGGCGGCACCGGCGTCCCACGTGGCCAGGAGGAGGAGCATGCCGCAGGCGAAGGGGACGCCGACGGACCAGAGCCGTTTCTCCGCGGGGGTCATCGGAATCCTTGTCACCTCCCCTGGCGCTGGATCGGGGTCTGCGGTCGAATTCGGCAGCCGGACGCCATCCGCCTCAGGTCGGCGTAGCGTCATTTGCTGACCGCTCGGTACAGGTCAAGCCAGTTCTGGACGCATCGGGCGAAGGAGTGCTCCGACGCGTACTCCTGCGCCAGCTCGCGCCGATGTTCCGGGTCGCTGCCCGGACGAGTTGCCGCCCGGATGGCGGCGGTGATCGCCGGTGTCGTCAGGTCCGCCTGGTAGGCAAGCACGCCCGCACCCCGCCGAGTGATCTCCGCCAGCCCGCCGACTCCGGAGTGCACGACCGGAACGCCGAGGGACATCGCCTCCAGCGCGCTACGTCCGAAGGATTCCACTCGGGATGGTACGAGCAGACAATCGAGCGTCGGTAGGAACGATGCGGCATCCACGCGGCCGACGAGTCTGATGTTGGGACGAGCCGCGATTTTCAGTGTTCCGGCTCCGGCGACCAGGAACTCGGCATCGGCAAGTTCGTCCGCGATGTCGGTGATGAGGTCGACACCTTTCTCCCGCTCGAGTCGACCGAGGAAGCCCACCCGAATCGCCCTCGTCGACGGGTGGCGCGAGGTGACGTCCGCCGTCGGCCAGATCGCGGGCAACGGGTTGGTTATCACGCGTACGTCGTGGACACGTCCGCGTACCCGCAACTCCTCGGCTTCGAAAGCGGAAACCGCGACGGTCGCGTGCGGTCGTAGTCGACGAGCGATCAGGTCGAGCGCGATGTTCGCCTGCACCGCGGCTTTTCCGCGCAACGACACTGCGGCGTCACGGTACTGCCACAAGCTGTTGTGCAGTGCGACCACCAGCGGAGTCTGCCGGCCCTTGATGCCGAGCCCGGCTCTGACGTGCATCGCGGCGGAGAGCAGGTGGGCACTCACCACGTCCGGCCGCGACTCGTCGACGAGCCGCCGAATGTCCCGCGCGTAGTCGAGATCGACCCGTCGGGTGGCTGCGAGCCTGAACCACCTGATTCCCGAGTCGCGGAGCGTCGCCGCCACCTCGTCGTCGGGCGTGGCGGCCAGCACCTCCACCCCCTGCTCGGCCAGCGCCGGCAGCATCTCGGCGAGAAATCGCTCAGCGCCGCCAAGTTGCCGTCGCCCGGCACCACCCGTCGTACACACGAAGAGGACCCTCATCGAGCACGCAGTCCTTCGATGGCGCCCCGGGCCACCGCCCGACGGGTGGCACCGCCACCCACCCCGGCCCGTAGCAGCACCCCGAGGGTGTAGGCGGAACAGGCGATCCTTCCGCGCCAGCCAGCAAGCTCGCGACTCGCCCGGATGAACTCGCGGGTCTGCCGGCGCGAGATCTCCTCCGGCGGCCACCGTCGCTTGGCGCTCGCGTCGTCCTCGTGGGTCACGACGGCCGCCGGTACGTAGGCGAGGCGCAGCCCCAGCCGCCGGACCGCCCAACACAGCCGTAGATCCTCGGAGTAGAAGAAGGAGGACTCGTCGACGCCGCCGATGGCGTCGAGGGTTTCCCGGCGGATCGCCACGAAGGGCCCGGAGAACCAGTCGCCCTGTTCGGGCGGGGAGACTATCCGCAGGCGCGGTAGTACCAGGCTCAATCCGGTGGCGTGCGCGAGCCCGGCAGGCACGGTCAGGAAGCGTCCGGCTGCGGTCTGGTCCGCGCCGTTCACGTCGAGGACGGTCGGAAACGCGGCCCCGACCGTCGGATCGTCGAGACGCGCGGACAACTCCTCGACGGCGCCGGTTCGAACGACAATGTCGTTGTTGGACAAGACCACGCGGGACCGGGTGGTGTGCCGTACTCCCAGGTTCATGCCCTTCGCGTAGCCAAGGTTCACCTCCGAACGGAGGTACCGGGCTCCGGTCTCATCGCACATTGCCTGCAGGGCCGAGCTGATGTCAGCGGCGCTGCCGTTGTCCACGACGACAACCTCAGCGGCAGACGGCAGCGATCTCACGCAGGCGTTCGTCCGCTCGAAGTCTTCCCAGGTCAGAACGACGATTGAAACATCCACCGCTAGGCCACCCGATTGAGGAGAAGGTGCGACGACCGCCGCAGGCGCTGCCAGGTCCGGAACGTGTAAACGCCGTATGCGAGCGATGAGGCCGTGGCGGCACCGGTAGCGCCGATCCATGGAATGAGCAGGAGGTAGAGCACGACCGAGACTGACATCGTGACTAGAGCGACGGCCGTGGTGGCTCGCTCGCCACTCTGCTTGAGCAGCATGGCGCTCCAGGTCTTGCCGACGGCCAGCGCCAACGTGCCGGGCAGCAGGAGCAGCCCGAAGATCCAGGCGTCGCGGTAGTCGGGCACCAGCAGGCCGACAACAGCGAGCCCGATCACCGCCAGGCAGGCCACGGGAAACGCCGCCCGCACCGCTGCCCGGCTCTGGTCCTGGATGGCGTCGGGATCTCGTTCGGCGAGGATCCGCTGCGACCTGACCACCGCGCCGGCCTGTGCGAACTCCAACGCGGCGACGGCCAGGGCGTAGACGCCAAGTGGTCCGGCCCCGGCGAAGCGAGCCACCAGGACCTGACTCAATCGGTACGTCACCATCTGAGCGGAGACGCCGACGTGCAACTGGCCCACGGCGACGAGGTCGGCCCGGTATTCGGGCAGCCGTGCGGTCACCGCCGGAAACGGCCGGAGCCGTTGCGCCCAGACCAGGACCGCGCCGGCCAGGACGGCAGCGGCTGCCACCTGGACGAGAAGCCAGACCAGACTCCAGTGGCTGCCGTCGCGCTCGTCGCCGACGAGCAGGATCGCGTACCCAGCCATCAGCACACCGCCGCCTGCCGCCCGGGTGGCATACACGAGCCAGAATTTCTTGAGGCGTAGACCCAGCGCGGCTGCCGTGTTGAAGACGGTGAGGGCGCAGGCGGCGCCGATGCCCACCGTGAAGCTGCCGATCCCGGCCAGCGCTGTCATCGCTGCTGCGGCTGCGGCCGTGAGCCCGAGCGAGACCCCGAGGATGCCGAGAATCCAGCTGCGTCCGCGAGACATGATCCAGCCAGCGGGACGCGACAGCAGGAAGGTGTCGGTCGAGAAACCACCGATCGCAGCCCCCATCGTGGCGGCCACCATGTTTGCCGCGAGTTCACCGCGTTCGGTCGCCGGAAGCGCAACCGATACGACGGCGGCGAGGCCGGTCATCCCGAGCGCGGCAATGTAGAGACGTTCGGGTGAGAGGCGGCGGTGGATACCTAGCACGCGTTGTCCTCGGTCGATCCCGGGCTGACGTCTTGCCGAGACCGGGCAGCGTCGGCCAGCCACACGCTTCCCACTCGTCTCCCCCGAAGATGTGGTGGATGTGCCAGCATGAACGCCACGTCGCTGGCACTTTCTACCCGAACGACGCTCGGTCCCGCAATCGACCGCCTGGACCGAACCTGCCGCATCCGCCGAGCGGCCCCTCGGACATTTGACGACCTCACTCACCGGTAATCTGACGGCTCGTCCGGGGACAACAGACGTGGAGCCACATGTACCTCGCCCGTTACTTCGGCGCGCACTGGGCGACGATGGCGCTGCTGGCCCTGCTCGGCGGGGTCGGGGCGGGTGCCCTGGCCGCCAGCCAGCCCGCCAGCTATCGCTCTGAGGTGCAACTGCTCGTCAGCTTCGTACCGGAACCGCCGGACATCCGGGAGGCCGCCGCCCCGGCGCTCGCCGAACAGTTGATGCAGCGGCGGGTGAAGACCTACGCCAGCATGATGAACAGTGCGCGGCTGACCCAACCGGTGATCGATTCGCTCGGCCTGCCGGACACACCCGCCCAACTCGCCGATCGCATCGTTGCGTCGTCGACCGTGAACACCCTGGCGATCGACGTGGCTGTCACCTACGGCGACCCAGCGGGGGCGGCCGCCATCGTCAACGCGCTCGCCGCCGAACTGCAGCGAATCGCGGAGCGCGACGCAGCGCCGGCCGGCCTCGTGTCGAGGGCGCGGGTCTCCGTGCTCAAGGTCGGCGTCGTCCCCAAGGGACCTGAAGCGGTGCCCTGGCCGTGGCATGCGGCCCTCGGTGCGCTCGGTGGATTCGCAATTGGGATCGGCATCGCCGTGTGTCATGCCCACCGCAGGTTGGGCACACCCGTCAGCGCAGACCTCAAGGCTGCCTGGGCGGCGAACGTGCGAACGCACCCACTCGGCGGCGGTGCGTCGAGCCGATTCCGGCAGCATTAGCGACCTCCGGCGCGGAACACCTCCGCGACCGTACGCAGCACCACCTTGACGTCGAGCCAGAGCGACCAGTTTTCGATGTAGTAGTTGTCGAACCGCGTGCGATCGGAGATCGGCGTGTCCCCCCGCAGGCCGCTGACCTGCGCGAGCCCAGTTAGCCCGACGGGCACCCGGTGACGCGCGGCGTAGTTCGGATACTCCGCCGAGAACTTCTCGACGAAGTACGGCCGCTCCGGCCGCGGACCCACCACGCTCATGTCGCCGCGCAGAATGTTCCACAGCTGAGGCAGCTCGTCGAGCGACGTACGGCGCATGAACCGGCCGATTGGCCCGACCCGCCGGTCGTGCCCGATGGTCCAGTTGGTCTGCGACTCCTGCTCGTCCCTCGGACGCAGCGTCCTGAACTTGATGACCTGGAAGGACCTGCCGTGCCGGCCGATGCGCTCCTGACGAAAGAAAATGCCGCGCCCCCCTTCGGCGGCGGTGGCGACGGTGCAGAGTAGGAGCACCGGACACAGCACGATCAGAGCCACCGTGGCGAACAGCAGATCCGAGGCTCGCTTGACGGCCCACCGCGGACCGGAGAACGTGACGTCACCGATCTTGATGATCGGGATCGCCCCGATGTGGTCGGGGTATCCGCCCTGAGCCCGGGAGCCCCACAGACGCGGGACCGCCCACAGGTCGCATCGGGCACTGCGGGGACGTAGCAGGGTCTCCATCAAAGTGGACTCCGGACAGTCCGGGTCGGCGATGACGAGAACCTCGCACTCCAACAGGCGAACCAGGTGCTCCAGATCGTCGAGGGTGCCGCTCAGCGGGAGCGTGGCACCGCGCTGCCGGGCGGGGGCGTCGACACAGCCGACGAACCGTAGCCCGTAACGGGGGTAGCGGCGGAGGAGCCGGGCGAGTTCGAGCCCGACCGGCCCGCTACCAATGATGATCGCGTTGTGCTCCACCCACCGGCGCTTGCGTACGGCGATGGTGAGGGTGCGGCTGACCACCCGGCCGAGGATCACCAAGCCAGCCGACAACGCCACTCCCCGCATGAATCCGCTGACGTACTCGACGGAGGAGTGACGCAGCGCCGCGATGATGGCCACCACGGCGGCAGACGCCAGTAGTCGCCCACAGAGGCTCGGCAGCTCGTCCAGGATGCTCACGTGCCGGCGGGGCCGGTAGAGCCCCCCGGCGGCGAAGATGGCCACCGCGAGAACGGCGTTTGCCAACGTGCCCCGCCAGTATGTCTGACTCAGCAGCAGCGGGGTGAGCAGCGCGGCGGCGTCGATGGGAAGCGTCATCATCCATGCCCGCAGTCGTCGCGTCCGCGACGATGTACGGGATCGGGCATAGGGCAGGACCGCAGTCGTGTCGAGCCCGGAGGTGGCCTCGTCCGCCATCTCGTCGGCGACCGGCATCTCGACGGAAGCCGGGGCCGGTAGAACCTCGTCGTCGACGGCGTCCTGCCGCGCGACCCGTTGTTGTCCCGACCCGTCGGTGCGCTCGCCGGACGGGGGATGGCTGATTGTCGGCTGGCTTGTCATGGTTGGCGCTCCCCCCGTGGAACCCTTGGCCGCGTGACAAGTCTCAAAGGGCGACCGCAGGATACGGTCGGGTGAGATAGACCGCCATAGTAGGAAGGCTCGTTCCCTCTTCCTACTTTGCGGCGGACTGGATTTCCGGCACCGCGTCACGGCGCACCGCGTCGAAGAGCCGATCAGCCTTCGCTGTGTCGGCGAGCACTACACTTTCGTTGCCGATCCGGCCCGTGCCCTTGGTCGGGCAGGTGTAGAAGTCGAGATTTCCGCCACGCAGATGACGCAGTTCCATGCCTAGATCCAACAAAGACATGGACTCGTCGACGGCCACCGCGTCCGCCGTAGCACGGACGAACGAGTTCAGTCTGGTGGGGCTGGCCAGGGTGCCACCGGAGGCCGCCTTGTCGAGAATGGCCTTGATGACCTGCTGCTGGTGCTTGATCCGGGTGAAGTCACCGTCGGCGAACGCGTACCGCTCGCGGGCGTAGTCGAGCGCCGCGGCACCATCCATCTCCTGCTTGCCCGCGACGAATTGCCGCCGGCCGTCGGGGGTGAACGAGTGCCGGGAGGTGAAGCCCTGCTCGACGGTGATCTCGATGCCGCCGAGGGCGTCGACGATCTCCTTGAACCCGGCGAAGTCGACCATCGCCACGTGGTCGACACGAACGCCGGTGAACTTCTCCACCGTCTGCACCATGAGCGGGACACCACCCCAGGCGTACGCGGCGTTGATCTTCGCATCGCGACCGCCGCGCCCCTGGCGGGATCTCGGCACACTCACCCAGGTATCGCGAGGGATCGAGATGAGCTGGGCGCTGGACCGATCCTTCGGGAGGTGGGCAAGGATGATCGTGTCGGTGCGGGATCCCGAGGTGTTCTCCGGATCGCGGGAGTCGCTGCCAAGAATCATGATGTTCAAGGCGTCGGCCGCGACGACCTGTGGTCGGGACTCCTCCGGGACGTCCTCGAAGGCGTCGACCCGCTCGACGCTGGATTCGACGGACCGGTAGTAGAGCCCTGCGGCGAGCATCCCACCACCGACCACCAGCACCAGCACCAGGCCCATGATCAACGCTAGGCGCGACCACCGCCGACGGCGTCGTGGGCGCTCGGCCGGCGCCTTCAGTGTCGGCGGCTCGTCGGCGGGCGACGCCGCAGCCGGTGGGCTCTCGGAAAGCGACGTATCAGTTTGAACGTCCCCGTGGTCCTGGCGCATGATGAGGATGCTACTGATTGCGACCCCTGGCTCGCATTCCCCTGTCGTTGCTTTCCCGTGTCGACCCGTCGCCGAGCCGAAACACAGTGGAATGGGCGGTACGACCAACTTCCCTTTGTTACCCCACTGTTTCCGTTGATCTGGTAGAACGCAGCGGTGGATGCCGTCAAGCTGCGTCGGGCGATCGCCCGTACCCGCCTCGCCCCCGTCGCCGCCTTTCCGAAACGCCTGGTCGCCGTCGCCCGGCACGACGCCAAGGTGCTGCGTACCTCGGCCCGCTGGTTGGTCGCCTCGCGGGAGCATCACAACTACACGTACGAGTTGACCAAGCTCAGTCGGCACCATCTCGCCTGGTTCGTCAGCGTCGTCTGCGAGCTGCCGGTCAAGCAGGTCCGCGGGTACCTCGCCGAGATCGAGTCCGACGACGCGCTGCGGCAGCACATCAGCTCCGCCATCGCGGGCGCCGCCCGTCGCGGGCTGGCGGACCGGCACGTGCGGTACGCCCGCCGGATCGGCTGGTACGCGATCGTCCGGGCCCGGCGGCCCAAGCACATCGTGGAGACCGGCGTCGACAAGGGACTGGGCAGCTGCGTGCTGGCCGCCGCGCTGCTGCGCAACGCCGCCGAGGGGCATCCGGGTCGGGTGAGTTCGATCGACATCAACCCCGAGGCCGGCTATCTCGCCCGCACCGAACCCTGGTCGGAGGTGATCGACCTGGTGATCGGCGACTCGGTCGAATCGATCAACGCGTTGGACCGGCCGGTCGACCTGTTCCTGCACGACAGCGACCACAGCAGGGCGTACGAGCGGCGCGAGTTCGCGGCCGTCGAGTCGAAACTGGCCCCGGGCGCGATGCTGCTCACCGACAACGTCACCCACACGAACGTGCTGGCCGAGCACGCCGAACGCACCGGGCGGCGGTTTCTCGCCTACCGGGAGACGCCGGCGAACCACTGGTACCCGGGCGACGGCATCGGCGTGGCATGGTAGCCGGGTGCGGCTGAGCGGGATCACCACCTATCCGGTCAAGGGTTGCCGTGGTCTCGTCCACGACGCGGCCGACGTACGACCGTGGGGGCTGGACGAGGACCGGCGCTGGATGCTTGTCGACGCCGACGGGATCGGCGTCACCCAGCGCGAGGCCACGTCGCTGGTCCGGGTGCATGCCAGCCCCGGCCCCGACGGGCTGCTGCTGCGCGCCGACGGTCATCCCGACCTGGTGGTGCCCGAGCCGACCGACGGCACGCCGGTGTCGGTGCGGACGTTCCGGCGGCGGGTGCTGCGGGTCGACGCGCTGCCCGCCGGCCCGGCCGCCGACGCCTGGTTCGGTGCGGTGCTCGACCGACCGGTCCGGCTGGTCCGACTGGCTCGACCGGCCCGGCACATCCCACGCGGCGACCGGAAGTACGACCCCGGGGACCAGGTCAGCTTCGCCGACGCGTACCCGGTGCTGCTGGCCAACACGGCATCGCTGGCGGCGCTCGGCGACTGGCTCGTCGCGGCCGGCGCGCAACCGGTGCCGATGACCCGCTTCCGACCCAACCTGGTGCTCGACGGGGCCTCCGCCTGGGCGGAGGACGACTGGGCCGGGCGTGGGCTGCGCATCGGCGCTGTCCGCTTCCGCGCCGCCGGCCCGTCGGCCCGCTGCCTGGTCATCACCACCGACCAGGAGACCGGGGTACGCGGCCGGGAACCGTTGCGGACCCTCGCCCGGCACCGCAACATCGACCGCAAGCTCCTGTTCGGACTCAACCTGGTGCCGCTGGAGTCGGGCCGGGTGCGACTCGGCGACCCGGTGGAACTGGCCGACTGACCAGGTGGACACGGCTCGACGACGACCGACGGACACCTCTTGCCGCCGGCCGTCCGGCGGATCGATGATGGCCGAGGGCGGACCTCGACCAAGGGAGTCTGAGATGTCGGTGATCCATCATCCCCGGGTGGCGTGGGACGCGGCCCGGACACTGGTCGGGGCGGTACCCGACGACGAGCGTTTCCGCAGCATCGCCGGTGAGCTGGAGCGGCTGCTCGGCGGTGGCGTGGCGCAGTCGCTGCGGGAGACGCGCGACCGGCTGCGCTCGGCCCCCGACGACGGGCGCGACCTGGTCGAGGCCGGGGTGTGGCGGGTCCGGATCGAGGACGCGCTGCGCAGCCACCCGGACGCCGTGGAGCCGCTGCGCCGGCTGACCACCCAGGCGCAGTCGAGATCAAGTTCGTCTTAGCTTTGGCTTAGACCGCTTGTCCGGGCGGTCGCCGCTCCGGCAGCATGTCTGCACGTGACCGACGGAATCGACGGCCCCGCCGGCCATTCGTCGACTCGGCGTTCCGCGCCGCGTCGGTGGCTGGTCGGCGGGGCGGTGGCCACCCTCGCCACGGTGGTGGGGCTCAGCCTCGCGCTCCGCTCCGGCGCCGCACCCGCCTGCGCCGCACCGGCCGGTCCGGCCGTCGCGCTCCCGGCCGCCGTCGCGCAGCTCGCCCCGCCCGCCGCCGGCACCCGCCACGAGGGGAAGGCGACCTTCTACGACTCGAAGGGCGCGGGTGGGAACTGCTCCTACCCGGCGGCCCCGGCCGACCGCCGCTACGTCGCGCTCGGCCCCGCCGAGTACGCCGACGGTGCCGCCTGCGGCGGGTACCTGGAGGTGACCGGGCCGAAGGGCACCGTACGGGTGATGGTGATGGACCAGTGCCCCGAGTGCGAACCCGGCCATCTCGACCTGTCCCGGGAGGCGTTCGCCCGCATCGCGGATCCGGTGCGGGGCATCGTCGACGTCAGCTACCGGCTGGTCGCCGACCCGCCGCTGTCCGGCCCGCTCACCTTCCGGATCAAGGAGGGCGCGTCGCAGTGGTGGTTCGCCGTGCTGGTCGCCGGCCACGGCAATCCGCTGCGTTCGGTCGAGGTGCGTCAGGGCGGTTCGGGGCCGTGGCGGGCGGCCGCGCGGGAGAGCTACAACTACTGGCTGATCGACTCCGGTGCCGGGCCCGGCCCGTACCAGGTCCGGGTCACCGACACCCGGGGCCACCAGGCCACCGCCACGGGCATCCGGATGGCGCCGGGCAAGGTGCAGCGCAGCTCCGTCCGGATGTACGGAGGCAGCTCGGCCGAGTCGGCCACGGCCGCCCGAACACCGGCAGCGGCGCGTGCGAAACCGTCGGCCAGCGCGTCGACGCGGGCCTCGGCCCGGCCGACGCCGTCGGTCGCGGTGACGGCCGACGCGACCACGTCGGGCGAGCCGGCCGGTGCCGAAGCGTTCGCAACCGCGCCGCTTGCCGCCCCCTCGCCCGGCTGCGACTGACCCTGCGGCCGGTGCCGGTCAGCCGCTGGTGTGTTGATCCTGCCGGGCTGCCGTCAGGTCGAGCCACATCAGGATCTCGTCGCGGTCGTCGCCGGGGGCGACCCGGATCGCCGCGGGCCAGCGGCCGACCTCGTGGTATCCGAGCCGCCGGTAGAACCGGTCGAGCCCGAACCCGTCCCGCACGGTGACGTGCAGCGCCGCCAGCCCGAGGCGGCGGGCCACCCGTTCGGCCTCGCGCATCAGCGCCTCACCGAAGCCACGCCCCTGGTTGTCGGGGTGCACCATCACCCGGGTGAGCACCCGCAGGTGCGTCTTCAGGTGGAACCGGGGATCGGTGAAGATCGCCATGGCGACCAGCCGATCGCCGTCGTAGCCCAGCAGCAACCGGTCCGGTCCGTCGGCGATGTCGGCCAGCGTCGGGTCGGCGATGGTGCGGACCTGCACGGCGTCGACAGGTGCCACGAAGCCGACCGCGCCGCCGGCGTTCGTCACGTCGACCCACAGCGCGACGATCCGTTCGCGCAGGTCGGCGGTCAGTTCGGGGTCGAGGACGAAGCGCAGGTTCACGCCGCTCATCCTCGCCCGGGCAGCGTCCCGGTCGCCCGTCATGGTGACCAGGCTGACAGGTCGATCGGTGCGGGAGAGGGGATTCGAACCCCCACGTCCTCTCGGACACAGGTTCCTAAGACCTGCGCGGCTGCCTGTTACGCCACTCCCGCCGGCCGGGAAAGTCTAGACGGTCGACGGGGCTGATCGTTCGGTGCGGGCGCTGTCGTGCTGAATCATCTGCGCCATCAGCTCGACAGGTCGGCGGGCGGTCACCACCATCAGCACCACCGGCACCGCGACGGTCAGTCCAGGCCGAGGTCGCGGCGCAGCTTGGCGACGTGGCCGGTGGCCTTCACGTTGTAGAGCGCCCGCTCGATCCGGCCCTCCTCGTCGATGACGAAGGTGGAGCGGATCACGCCAGTGACCGTGCGGCCGTACATCTGCTTCTCGCCGTACGCGCCGTAGGCGGTCAGCACCGCCTTGTCGACGTCGGCGACCAGCGGAAAGGTGATCGCGTCGCGCTCGCGGAACTTCGCCAGCTTCTCCGGCTTGTCCGGTGAGATGCCCACCACCTCGTATCCGGCGGCCTGCAACGACGCCAACGAGTCCCGGAAGTCGCAGGCCTGCTTCGTGCACCCGGGCGTCATCGCGGCCGGGTAGGCGTACAGCACGACCTTGCGACCGCGCAGGTCGGCCAGGGTGAGCTGCCCGTCGGTGTCGGTGGGCAGGCTGAACCCGGGCGCCGGGTCGCCGGGGGAGAGGCGGGCGGGAGCGGTCATGGCACGACCCTACCGCCGCGCTGGGCCAGCCGGTCGGCGCGGCACGTCGGACGAGGCGTACGGCACTGTTGCCAGGTATTGGCAACAGTGCCGTACGGGAAATACGCTCACCCCTGCCGGCGGGCACGGGTCCGCCGACCCGTGGAGGTCATGTGGAAACCCTGGCGATGCACATCTCCAACGGCATCATCAACGGTCCGGTCGCCGCGGTCTTCGCGGTGATCGCGCTGGCGGCGATGGCGTACTGCGTCATGCGTGGCCGGCAGGACCTGGACGACCGGCTGGCGCCGATGGCCGGCCTGGTCGCCGCGTTCATCTTCGCCGTGCAGATGCTCAACTTTCCGATCTTCACCGCCGGGGTCAGTGGCCACCTGCTCGGCGGTGCGCTCGCCGCGATGCTTGTCGGGCCGTGGGTCGGCGCGCTCTGCGTCGCGGTGGTGCTCGTGGTGCAGGCCCTCGTCTTCGGTGACGGTGGGGTGGCCATGCTCGGCCTCAACATCACCAACATGGCCGTGATCGGCATCGCGGTGGCGTACCTGCTGATCGCGCTGCTGCTGCGGGTACTGCCCCGCACCCCGGCCGGATTGGCGGTCACCGCCTTCGTCGCCGCGCTGGTCAGCGTGGTCGTCGCGGCGATGGGCTTCGTGCTGCAGTACCAGCTCGGCGGCACCACCGATCTCGGCGGCAACCTGGCCGGCCTGGCCGGCACCATGGCCGTGTCCCACCTGTTCATCGGCGTCGGCGAGGGGCTGATCACGGCGACCACTGTGGTCACCGTGGCGAAGGTCCGTCCCGACCTGGTGTACGCGCTGCGCGCCCTGAAGCCGGCCGCACCGGTGACCGTCCCGACCGTCGGAGGTGTCCGGTGAGGAAGTGGGGTTTCATCGTCGGAGGGCTCCTCGTCGCCCTGCTGCTGGCCGGCGTGGTCAGCAACTTCGCCTCGTCGCATCCGGACGGGCTGGACTCGTCGCTGCGGGAGGGCTGCACCTTCGACGCCGACGACGAGATCACCGGCGGCAGTTGCCCGGCGCAGCAGGAGCGGGAGCACGAGATCGGCGGCCCGCTCGCCGACTACGGCATCGCGGGCGTGGACAACGACTTCCTCTCCACCGGGCTCTCCGGCGTGCTGGGCGTACTGCTGACCTTCGCCGTGGCCGGCGGCGCCTTCTGGCTGGTCCGCCGCCGGCAGCCGACGGGGGAGAGCACCACCGGGGCGCAGCGCACCGACCCGGCCACCACGAGCGGCGGGTAGCCGAGGTGGGAGCCGGTCACGCCCACGTGCTGTACCGGGCCACCGACTCGCCGGTGCACCGGCTACCACCGGAGGTCAAGATCGCGGCGATGGTGGCGTTCACCATCGCCGTGGTCGCCACCCCCCGCGAGGCGCTCTGGGCCTTCGGCGCGTACGCCCTGCTGGTCGCGGTCGTCGCGGTGCTGGCCCGGGTGACGGCTCGCTGGCTGCTGCTGCGGTCGACGATCGAGCTGCCGTTCGTCCTGTTCGCCTTCGCCCTGCCGTTCCTCGGCGCGGGCGAGCGGGTGGACGTGGCCGGGCTGCACCTGTCGGTCGACGGTCTCTACGGTGCCTGGAACATCATCGCCAAGGGCACCCTCGGCGTCTGGGCGTCGCTGCTGCTGGCGGCGACCACCACCACCCGCGACCTGATCGTGGGGCTGGACCGGCTGCGCTGCCCGCAGATCGTCACCCAGATCGCCACCTTCATGCTGCGCTACCTCGACGTGCTGGTCGGCGAGGCCCGGCGGATGCGTCTCGCCCGGATCTCCCGGGGCGACGATCCACGCTTCGTGTGGCAGCTGCGCGGCTTCGCCGCCGGCGTCGGGGCGCTGTTCCTGCGCGCCTTCGAGCGGGGCGAGCGGGTCTACCTGGCGATGCTCTCGCGTGGCTACACCGGTCGGATGCCGACGGTGTGGCAGGGCGGCGCGGCGGCGACGACCGGGCAGTGGCTGATCGCGGCCACCGTGCCGGTGCTGGCGGGCACCGTCGCCGCCACGGCCGCCGTCCTGACATGATCGAAGCGTGCAGCCCACCCCGCCCAGCCTGGACGTCCGTGGCGTACGGTACGCCTACCCCGACGGCCACGTCGCGCTGCACGGCGTCGACCTGACGGTGGCGCGCGGCGAGCGGGTCGCGCTGCTCGGCCCCAACGGCGCCGGGAAGACGACGCTGGTGCTGCACCTCAACGGCATCCTGACGCCCACCGAGGGGCAGGTCGCGGTCGGTGGGCTGACAGTCGGCCCGGACCGGGCGACGCTCGCCGAGATCCGCCGCCGGGTCGGCATCGTCTTCCAGGATCCGGACGACCAGCTCTTCCTGCCCACCGTCGCCGAGGACGTGGCGTTCGGCCCGGCCAACCTCGGGCTGCGCGGGCCGGAACTGGCCGCCCGGGTGGACGAGGCCCTGGCCGCGGTGGGCATGTCGGAACACCGGGACCGGACCCCGCACCACCTCTCCTTCGGGCAGCGTCGTCGGGTGGCGGTGGCCACCGTGCTGGCGATGCGGCCGGAGATCCTCGTGCTCGACGAGCCGTCGTCGAACCTCGACCCGGCGGCACGGCGGGAACTGGCCGACATCCTGCGCACCCTGCCGGTGACCCTGCTGATGGTCACCCACGACCTGCCGTACGCGTTCGAACTCTGCGACCGCTCGGTCATCCTCGACGGTGGGCGGATCGTGGCCGACGGGCCGACGGCCGTGCTGCTCGACGATGAGGAGCTGCTCGCCCGGCACCGCCTCGAACTGCCCTACCCGTTCCGTCCCACCACCGGGCGCCCGCCGATCAGCGAGTAACGGCCGTTGTCGCGGACGGGCGGCGGGCGGCGGTGTGCAGGCGCAGCAGCGCGGCGGCCAGCGCGCCGGCACCGGCCACCATGACGAGGACGACGAGTGTCCGGGCGACGGTCGGCGGCCACGGCGTCGGCAGCACCGCCCGGCTGAAACCGGCGATGTTCGTCACCCCGGCGAACAACGCCAGGCAGACGCCCGCCAGCGCCACCAGGAAGTCGACGTGGGACCGGGGAGCGGACGAGGCAGCGACGCCGGTCGCCGCCCGCGTCCCGACGACGATCGCCGCCAGGCCGGTCAGCAGGGTCCACACCGGACCGGTCAGCAGGCCGGCCAGCACGCCGCCCGGTCCCTGTGCCCCGGCGTCGAGCGTCCGTCCGAGCGCGACCGCGACCGCCGCGGCCCCGCCGACGATCAGCAGCCCGCCGAGGGCGGCGAGCGCCCGCCGCCCGGGGCCGGAGGCCGCCGGCAGCACCCCGAGCGCACCGACCGCCAGCACGCCGACGACGGTCACCACCCACCAGGTGTACGCGTCCGGCGGCGGTACCCAGTCCAGGGTGCCGCGGATCTCCGCCGGCCCGTCCGCGCCGCGTAGCGGGACCACCCAGTCGCGTACCCGGTGCTCACGGTCGGGCGCGGCGCGGACCTGGGCGGGCGGTTCCGCCTCGCGCCACAGGGCCCGCTGGTCGTGCCAGCGGGCGGTCGTCCCGCCGTCGACACGGTGCCAGCGCGGCTCGGCGGCCGGGTCGGCCTCGGCCGGCAGGGCGGTGTCACCGACGAGCGTGCGGTTGAGATACGTCGCGGGTGAGCGGGAGTTCTCGTAGACGCCGTCCGGTCCGATCCGCAGATACGGCTCACCCGAGTAGCCGATCACCTCGACCGGCGTGGCGCCGGTGTTCGTCAGCTCCAGCCGGGCACCCGCCTCGATGACCCGTACCCGCAGGTCCGGGTGACCGGCGGCGGTGACCGTCACCCGGTAGTCCGTGCCGTTCGGCGCGTCCGCGCCGTGGGCGAGGGCGGGGGCGGCGGTGGCGAGGATCGCGGTGATCGTGCCGGCGAACAGCAGCCCGGCCCGGGCGAGCAGGGTCACCGGCCGGCCGCCTCCACCGCCGCGGTGATGTTCTCCGGCGTCCACTCCCGCACCGGCTCGCCGTCGACCAGGATGGTCGGCGTGCCGGTGACGTCGGCCTGACTCGCCTCGGCGGTGACGTGCTCGGTCCACGGCTGGTACTTGGCGTCCCGGACGCAGCTGGCGAACGCTTCGCGGTCCAGCCCGACCTCGGCCCCGATGTCGATCAGCTCGTCGTTGCTGAGGCCGGCACCGCCCTCCGGCGGCTGCCGCTCGAACAGTGCCTCGCTGAACTCGGTGAACTTGCCGCCCTCGGCGGCGCAGCCGGACGCGGCCGAGGCCCGGGTCGAGTAGTCGGTGCTGGAGTACCGGTCGAGGAAGGCCACCGGGTGGTAGACCACCCGTACCTTGCCGTCGGCCACCAACTGGTCGATGGTGGCACCGCTGGTCTGTTCGAACTGCTTACAGGCCGGGCAGATGTAGTCCTCGTAGATGTCGATGGTCACCGGCCCGGAGCCGACCACGATGCCGGTGCCCGCGTCGTTGGCGCCCGGCGGCGCGGTGAACTCGTCGGACTGCTGGCTGGACCAGACGCTCCAGCCGATCAGGCCGGCGATGACCAGCACCAGCACCGCGCCCACCGAGATCCACAGGGTCCGCTTGCGGCGCCGCTCCCGGTTGATCTGTTCCCGGACCACCCGGGCCGCGTCCTTGCGTCCCTTGCGACTACTCATTGTCGTCCTCCACCGGTTCGCCCGCGAGCGCGCCGTCGGCGGAGACGGCGGTGCGGGGCCAGATCAGCAGGAACCCGGCCAACGCCAGGAAGCCGATGTCCCGGAGGATCTCCGGGAGATAACTGGGGCTCTCCCCGGCCGGCAGTTCGCCGCCCACCCCGAAACAGCCGCAGTCGATGGCCAGCCCCCGTGACCAGGCCGAGGCGATGCCGGCGATGAAGACCAGCAGCAGAGCCGCGGAGACTCCGGCGGCCAGCCTGGTGGCCAGCCCGAGCAGCAGCAGCAGGGCCAACGCCAGCTCGACGAAGGGCAGCGCCGCACCGACCACCATCGCCACGTCGTACGGCAGCACCTGGTAGGCGTTCACCGCGCGGCCGGAGGCGGCCAGGTCGCCGACCTTCGACCAGCCCGCCCAGAACCAGACGCCGGCCAGGCCGAGCCGGACGGCGAGACCGAGCCAGGGGCGCCAGGTGCGCAGGTTGGCGTTCACCCGGCCAACGCCTCGTCCACGGCGTCGACCAGCTCGGCCCGGGCCCGCGCCACCCGCGAGCGGATGGTGCCCACCGGCACCCCCTCCACCGCGGCGGCCTCGGCGTACGACAGGCCGAGCAACTGGGTCAGCACGAATGCCGCGCGTCGTTCGGGGTCCAACCGGCGCACCAGGTCGCTCGCGCCGAGCTGACCGGCCGGGTCGGGGTGCGGCACGTCGGTGTGCGCGTGCGCGGTGAGCCGTTGATCCAGTCGCCGCCGCCGCACCACCGTGCGCAGGTGGTCGGCGCAGGTCCGCCGGGCGATGCCGAGCAGCCAGGTGCGGGCGCTGGACCGGCCGGCGAAGGAGGGCAGCGCGCGGAACGCCCGCAGGTAGGTCTCCTGGGTGAGATCGTCGGCGCTGTCCGGATCGATGAGCGCCGCGGTGAACCGCCACACCTCCGCCTGGGTGGCGCGCACGAACGCGGCCTGCGCGACCGGGTCGCCGTCCCGGGCGGCCAGCGCCCACCCGGTGGCCGGGTCGGCGGTCGGGTCGGGCTCTGCGTGCCGCGGCGTCCCGGCAGGTCGCCGGGGCCGGCCGTCGGCGCGTTCCGGGCCGACGGTGCCGGTGTCGGCGCTGGCGGAGGTGTCGCGCGGGGCGGGGATCACGACAACCCAGGTTACGCGGCGGCGCGCCGAGCAGCAGGGTCCTTCGGCCCTTCCATGGGGTGCACCACTCCGGGAACTTTTCCGGCGTTGTGACCGACTATCCGCCTATGAGCTCCGGCCCGGTGTCCGCGCGCCCGCGCTCGATCACAGGCAATCGCCATCAATCGATGGACCTGGTTCGCCTGGAACGGGTGTCGTCGGCGACCATGGGCGGCATGACTGCCGCCCATCGCCGCCGGTTCGCCCGGCTGGCCGCGACCGTCGGCCTCCTGGTCGCCGTCGTGGCGCTGCTGCTCGTCCCCGCCAGCCCGGCCAGCGCCCACGCCGTGCTGTCCAGCAGCAGCCCGGCCGCCTCGGCCGTGGTACCCGCCGCGCCGGCCGAGGTGGTGCTCACCTTCAGCGAGACGGTCCGCAAGGTGCCGGACCGGATCCGGGTGATCGCCCCGGACGGCTCGCGCGCGGACCAGGGCGAGCCCACCTTCGCCGGCAGTGTGGTCAACATCCCGGTCGACACCGGTCGCGGCAACGGCACCTACCTGGTCACCTACCGGGTGATCTCCGCCGACAGCCACCCGGTCTCCGGCGCGTTCACCTACTCGGTGGGCGCACCCTCCGAGCCGCCGGTGGACAGCGGCGACGACGGCCAGGCCAATCCGGTGGTCGGCAACGCGGTCAAGGTCGCCAAGTTCCTCGGGTACGCCGGACTGCTGCTGGCGATCGGGCCGGCGCTGGTGCTCGCCCTGCTCTGGCCGCGCCGGCTGTCCCGGCGCGGGCCGGCCCGGCTGGCCTGGACCGGCCTCGGGCTGGTGGCGCTGGCTACGGTGGCGGCGGTTCTGCTCCAGGTGCCCTACACCAACGGCGGCGGGGTGTTCGACGTCACCGGCGAAGGGCTGAGCCTGGTGCTCGGCAGCGCCTTCGGCGCCGCTCACCTGGTCCGGCTCGGACTGCTGGCCGCGGTGGCGTTGCTGCTCCGGCCGCTGCTGGCCGGCCCGGTGGGCCGGACGGACCTGGTGATCCTGGGTGTGCTGGCCGTGGGAGCGCTGTTCACCTGGCCGATCGCCGGGCATCCGGCGGCCTCGCCGGCCCCGGCGGTGTCGGTGCTCGTCGACACGGTGCACCTGGGCGGCATGGCCGTCTGGCTGGGCGGGCTGGTGATGCTCGCCGTGTTCCTGCTGCCCCGCGCCGACGAGCGGGAACTGGGTGCGATCCTGCCGATCTGGTCCCGGTGGGCGGCTCTGGCGGTCTCCGCGCTGCTGCTCGCCGGCACCGTCCAGGCGCTGATCGAGGTGGCCACCCCGGCGGCCCTGGTGAACACCACGTACGGGCGGCTGGTGCTGGCCAAGATCGGCCTCTTCGTGCTTGTCATCGCCGTGGCCGCCTACTCCCGCCACCTGGTGCGCACCCGGGTCGCGGCCAGCCGGCCGGCTCCGGTGCGCCGGGCGATCTGGGCCGAGCTGGCGATCACCGCGATCGTGCTGGGAGTGTCGGCCACCCTGGTCCAGACGACCCCCGCCCGCAGCGTCTCCACGGACGTGTCCGCCGCCGACAGCGGCTACTTCAGCACCACCGCCACCAGCTCGCTGTACTCCATGCAGATCGAGGTGTCGCCGGCCCGCCGGGGCAACAACTCGGTGCACCTGTACGCGTACACGCTGGAGAACCAACCGCTGCCGGTCGTCGAATGGCAGGTCACGGTCGCCCTGCCGGCGGCCGGGATCGAGCCGATCCAGGTGCCCCTGCTGCCGCTCACCGACAACCACGCCACCGGCGAGATCAGCCTGCCCGCGGCGGGCGAGTGGGAGCTGCGGGTCACCGCCCGTACCACCGAGATCGACCAGGCCACGGTGACCGTCACCGTGCCCGTCCGATAGAGAGGTTCCATCGATGCTCCGTCACCGGCGTTTCGCCGCCACCGCCGCCGCTCTGACGCTCGGCGCCGTCGCCACGGCCGTGTTCGGCTTCGTGGCCCCGGCCTCCGCGCACGTCACGGTCAATCCGCGCGAGGCCACCCAGGGCGGCTACGGTCGGCTCGCGTTCCGGGTACCGAACGAGAGCGACACCGCGTCGACCACCAAGCTGGAGATCTTCCTGCCGGAGAACGCACCGGTCGGCTCGGTGTCGACCATGCCGGTGCCCGGCTGGTCGGTGGCGGTGGAGAAGCGGCAGGTCGACCCGCCGGTGCAGGTGCACGGCAGCGAGATCACCGAGGTGGTTTCCAAGATCACCTGGACGGCCGGTGACGGAGCCGCCATCGCCCCCGGCACCTTCCAGGAGTTCCCCGTGTCCATGGGGCCGCTGCCCGAGACCGACCAGATGGTCTTCAAGGCGTTGCAGACCTACTCCGACGGTGCCGTGGTGCGCTGGATCGACGAGCCGCAGCCCGGTGGCGAGGAGCCGGCCGCCCCGGCACCGGTGCTCACGCTCACCGCCGCCTCCGCCGCCGACACGCCGACGGAGGCGCCGGCCGACTCGCCCGCTGGGGCGCAGTCCGACGACAGCGACGACGAGGACGGCAACGGTCTGGCGGTCGGCCTCGGCGTCGCCGGACTGCTCGCCGGCCTCGGCGGGCTGGTGCTCGGGGGGCTGGCCTTCGCCCGCACCCGGCGCTCCAGTGGCACCGCGGCGACGCCAGCCCCCTGAGGCGTCATCGCATCGCAGGCCCGCCGGGGTGATCCCCGGGCGGGCCTGTCCGCTTTCGGCGTCCGTGCCGTGGATATCCGCTGATTGGCGGGTCGGCGTAGGTAAGGTCGGCCGGGTGTCTGGCTACAGAGGGGAGCAGGGCGCATGCGTTTCGTGTGGACGCTTACCGGAATGCTGCTGCTGACCGTCGGCACCGCCGCGCTGCTCGGTGCGGCCGCGCTCGGTCTGCTGACCGGTCACGCCGGCCCCGACGGGGCGTTCACCGCCCGGTTCGAGACCGTGCAGACGCCGGGCCACGCGGTGGTGGTGACCGACCTCGACGCGCTGGTACGCCGGGAGGTGCCGTTCGCCCGGGGCGGGCAGGCCCGGCTGCGGCTGGACGCCCGTACTCCCGACGGGCCGGCCTTCGTCGGGCTGGCCCTGGCCGAGGAGGCGCAGCGCTGGCTGGCCGGCGCGCCGCACGCCGCGGTGCTCCGGGTGCCGCTCGCCAGGGGTCCGCTGCCGGTCCGGCTGGAACAGGTGACCCCGGCGGCGGGGACACCGCCCACCGTCCCGGCCGCACCCGCCGCGCAGACCTTCTGGGTACGCGCCGGCTACGGCGTGCTCGAGTGGAGCCCCGGCGACCTGGCCGGGCAGCGGCTGAGTCTGGTGCTGCTGCGCCCCGACGGTGGGGCGGGGGTGACCCTCGACCTGCGCGCGGAACTGCGGGCCGGCTGGATCGCCCCGGCCACCTGGGGCTCGCTCACCGGCGGGACACTGTTGGTGATCCTCGCCGCGTTGGTGCTGCTGCGGCCGGTCCGGCCGCGCGAGGTGGTCTTCGTGGTCGAGCCGGACCAGGTGCCGGTGCTCGCCGGACGGCTCGGGATCAGCTCACTCAGTGGCCTGGGCGCCCCGACACCGCCCGGTCCTCGCCGGCTGCCCGGGCGTCAACTCGTCCCGGTCGCCGCCACCGTGCCTGCCACCACGACCCGGCCCGCCATCGGCCCGGTGCCACGCCCGACCACCCTCGCCGAACTCCCCGACCCGGCAACCCCGCCCCACCCCCTCCGCCCACCGGCCCCACCGACCTGACCCACCGGGGGATATCGGGGTCCGTGGGGGTTTTGGTAACCCTTGAAGCAGATTACCGATGGATGGGAGTCTCGGGAAGAGTGTCCGACTTTGTGGGCTGACGACTCGGGGCTCGCGCCCCGCGACGCACCGGTAGGACGACGAGCAGCACCAGACAGAGCCACACGTACGCGTTGCGGAGCACGAACTCCCACGGGCTGCCGGTGGGCGACGGAGTGATTCCCCAGTCGTAGAAGGACACCACCCCGTACACGATGATCGAGGTGACGCTGACGGCGATGATCACCAGCCGGCGGCGTCGACGGGCCCCCGCGGCGGTGCGCGGGTCGGCGCCCAACGCGGCGTCGGCGAGGATCACCACTGCCGGGATGAACCAGTAGATGTGGTGTGTCCAGGTGATCGGGCTGATCAGCGCCGCCACCAGGCCGGTCAGCGTCAGGCCGGTCAGCGCGTCCCCGGCCTGCGACGCCCGCACCGCCCGCCACAACCCGTACCCGCTGACCACCGCGACCAGCAGCAGCCAGACCAGCCGGTTCGGCTCCTCCGGAGCGGTGAGCCGGCTCAGCAGTCCGAACAGTGACTGGTTGCCGGTGTAGTCGGTGCGGCCGACCCGGTCGGTGGCCCACAGCTCGTGCGTCCAGAACCGCCACGAGTCACCCGGCGCCACCGCTGCGGCGAGCAGGGTCGCCCCGGCCGCGGTCGCCCCGGCCACCACCGCCGCCCGCCACCGCCGGGTCGCCAGCAGGTAGATCACGAAGATGGCCGGGAACAGCTTGAGCGCCGCCGCCAACCCGATGCCCACCCCGGCCCAGCGGCTGTCACGGGGTACGGCGAACAGCAGGTCGGCCAGGATCAGCACCACCAGCAGCATGTTGATCTGCCCGAAGGTGATCGTCTCCCGGGTGCTCTCCACGCCGAGCACGAACAGTACGCCCACCACCAGGGTGAACAAGTGAGGTAGCCGGTGTCGACGGATCACCGGATCGAGCAGCCACTTCGTGGTGACCACCACGCCGAGCAGGGTCAGCCCGGTGAAGATCACCACGGTGGCACCCAGCTTCAACCAGGAGAACGGCAGCAGGATCAGCGCGGCGAACGGCGGATAGGTGAAGAACAACTCGCCCTGCACCCGGTCCGGCTGCGCGTAGTCGTACAGCGGGTTGCCGGCGGCCCACCAGTCCATGGCCGCCATGTAGATCTTCAGGTCGAAGAAGTCGTGGGTGCGTCCCGGCAGGTAGAGAGCCGGAAGCACCGCCGCCAACGCCAGTGCCCCGACGACCCGGCGGGCCGTACGGCTGCCCGGATCGTCCAGGTCGACGCAGGGCGGTGTGGCGGGTTCGGCGGGCACGGGGAAGACCCTAGCGGTCGGTGACCGTGACGGCGCGGAGCCACGAGACTTGGCCTGCGCGTAGGCTGTCCCGGTGGCTGATCTTCTCGTCTGGATCGACTGTGAGATGACCGGGCTGGACCTCGGTGGCGACAAACTGATCGAGGTCGCCGCGCTGGTCACCGACCCCGACCTCAACGTGCTCGGTGAGGGCGTCGACGTGGTGATCCACGCTGACGACGCCGCGCTGGACGCGATGCCCGAGATCGTCCGGACGATGCACGGCAAGTCGGGGCTGACCGACGAGGTACGTCGCTCCACCATCACCCTCGCCGAGGCGGAGGAGCGGGTGCTCGACTACGTCACCCGCCACGTCAAGGATCCGCGCACCGCCCCGCTGTGTGGCAACTCGATCGCCACCGACCGTGGCTTCATCGCCCGGGACATGCCCCGCCTCGACGCCCACCTGCACTACCGCATGATCGACGTCTCCTCGATCAAGGAACTGTGCCGCCGCTGGTATCCCCGCGTGTACTTCGGCCAGCCGCAGAAGGGCCTGGCACACCGGGCCCTGGCCGACATCCGGGAGAGCATCCGCGAGTTGGAGTACTACCGGCGCACCATCTTCGTCCCCCTGCCCGGGCCGGACGTGGAGAGCGCCAAGGCCATCGCCGGCGAACTCTGACGCCCTCGGCGGGCCCCTTGCGGCCCGGCGGCAACCCGCTGGACGGGGTCGGCCGTGGTGGGGGTATGATTTCACCGCACCCGCCCCCGGCGATCGACCGGGCGCGGCGGCATGGTGGCTGTAGCTCAGTTGGCAGAGCACCGGGTTGTGGTCCCGGTTGTCGTGGGTTCAATTCCCATCAGTCACCCGGTTGGTGGATCTACTCCACAGCAGTTCAGGCCCCGTCTTCAGACGGGGCCTGACGCGTTGTAGGGGGTTGGTAGGGGAGTTCGTCTCCCGCCCGTCGGACAGGCGTGGCGACGGCGGCCGCCTACCGGGCAACGGCCGCCGTCGCGCAGGTGCTCAGGCGGTGGGCGCTTCGCTGGGCGCGACGTCCGGGTCGGCCGAGCCGGACTCCGCCGGCTCGTACGGCAGGGCGCTGCCCTTGACGTACTCCTCCCAGCTGACGTTCCAGTCGGTCCAGCCGTTGCCGAGCTGGAGCTTGCGCTCGGTGCCCTTGACGACGATCGGGTCACCGACCTTCGTGTTCTTGAACAGCCAGGCGCCGTTGGCCATCGAGACGTTCACGCAGCCGTGCGAGACGTTCGTCGTGCCCTGCTGCCCCTCCGACCAGGGTGCCGCGTGGATGAACTCGCCGCCCCAGGTGAGCCGCTGCGCGTAATCGATCTTCGTTCGGTACCCGTCCTCGGGGCCCAACTCGTCGTAGGTGTCGAAGACCGTCTTGCGCAGCTTCTCCATCACCACCATGGTGCCGCTGGAGGACGGGGTGCTCTTCTTGCCCAGGCTCACCGGAATGGTCTTGATCTTCTCGCCGTTCTTGGTGACGGTCATCCGCTTGGTGCGGTTGTCCACCGTCATCAGCAGCTTCGGGCCGATGGCGATGTCGACGGTCAGGTCGGCCCGGCCGTACCAGCCGTCACCCAGCGGCAGCCCACCGGCCTGCACCCGGTACGACACCTTGCTGCCGGCCTGCCAGAACTCCTTCGGCCGGTACCGGATCTCGGTGGGGCTCACCCAGTGCCAGACGCCCTCCTGGGCCGGCTCCGAGGTCACCGTCATCCGGCGCTGCAGGTCGGCGCGGTACTTCTCCGGAATCTCCCGACCGAACTTGACGATCAGCGGCATGGCCACCCCGACCGTCTGGTCGTCGCCGAGGAAACTGCTGATGCGTACCTGCTTCTCCGGCTTCTCCATCACGGTGAAGGCGCTGGTCGCCGTCGCCGGCAGGCCGTCGTCGCCGGTCGCGGTGACGGTGGCGGTGTACGAGGCGCCGTAGGTCAACGCCTCCGCCGGCAGCCAACTGCGGCCGTCGGCGGCGAGCTTGCCCTCGACCGACTCACCCTCGGCGTCGGTCAGCTCGACCGTGACGTCCTCGGCCTGCTCGGCGGCGAAGGCGATCGCCGCCGACGCCGGCACGTCCTTGGCGTCCGCCGCCGGCTCGCTGATGCTCACCGACGCCTTCGCGGCCGGCTGGTCGGCACCGTCCTGCCAACCCGGCCCCTTGTCGCCGCCCTTACCGCCGGTGCAGGCGGAGGTCAGCGCCAACGTCACGACGAGCAGGCCCGCGGCGAGCACCCCCCGCCTCCGGTTGCGCTGGTCCCGAATCCGCATGGTGTCCTCACAGTCGTGGTCCGCTTCCCGTCCACATCACTGACGCACCGGTTCACGTACCCGTTGCGCCCAGTGAACCGAAACACGTGGAGCGGGATGTCCGGATAGTGACATATTTCGTCCGGTCAGATGGCCGGACCGGCGCCACCGTCCGGAACTGGCAACGCACTGCCCTTGACGAACTCCGACCAGCTCAGGTTCCACGCGGTCCAACCGTTACCCGCCGCCAACTTGCGTTCGGTGCCGGTGATGGTGATCGGATCGCCGATCTTCGTACGTTGGAAGAGCCAGCGCGCGTTCGCCATGGAGACGTTGACGCAGCCGTGGGAGACATTCTGCCGCCCCTGGACGTGCTCCGACCAGGGCGCCGCGTGAATGTACTCGCCGCCCCAGGTCAGTCTCTGGGCGAACTCGATGTCGGTGACGTACCGGTTCTCCGGATCCGGGTCGTCCATCGTGTCGAAGACTGTCGCTTCCTTCTTCTCCATCACCACCAGCGTGCCGCTGGACGAGGGCGTCTTCTTCTTGCCCAGGCTGACCGGCAACGTCTTGACCAGCTGCCCGTCCTCGTACACCCGCATCTGCTTGTCCGAGTTGGTCACCTTCATCTCGAAGGCCGAGCCGATCTTCGCGGTGGCGTTGCGGTCGACGTTGCCGTACCTGCCGTTGCTCAGCGGGATGCCGGCCAGGGCGATGCGTACGGTCAGCTTGGTGCCGGCCTTCCAGTACTCCGGCGCCCGGTAGTACGCCTGCGTGCCGTTGCTCACCCAGTGCCAGGCGCCCGGCTGCGGCGGGTCGGTCTGCACGAACATCCGCTTCTGCACCTTGGCCCGATCCTTGGCCGGGATGCCCGGGTGGAACTCCGCCACCACCGGCATCGCCACCCCGTACGTCCGGTCGTCGAACAGGTACAACCCAGAGGTGATCATCGAGCCCGGTTTGGCCATCGTGGTGAACGTGCTGGTGCCCTCGCTCACCGCGCCGTCCGGCCCCTTCGCGGAGACGGTGGCGGTGTAACGGGTGGACCACTTCAGCGGAGCCGACGGCACCCATGACGACCCGTCCGTACGCAGTTTGCCCTTGACCGTTTTGCCGTCCTTGGTCTTGAGGGTGACCTGCGACACTTCGCCGCCGTCCGGCAGCTTCGCGCCGATCTCCACGCTGACCGGCCGGTTCTTCGACCCGTCGGCCGGGCTCACCGTCAGCGGCGGACCACTCGGCGCCTCCGGTGTGCCCGGCGTCGCGGTGCCGGTCGCACCGGGTGTCTGACCGGGTACGAACTCGGCCACCGCACGTTCCTCGCCGCAGCCCGACAATGCCAGCGACGCCACCAGCCCCAAGCCGCCCAACAGCGCCCCGGTCCGCGCGAACCTGCCCATCCCCACCCCTGTCGTTGCGCACCTGGCGGACATCGTGCCGTACCGCTGCCGCCCGGCATCACCCCGGTCCCACACTTTGCGAGGGATTTTTGGCTAATGTCCGATAAGCTCGACCGAAGGGGTGAGCCCGGGATCGGATTGGAACCCGGTTCGGGCCGCGTGCTAGTGTTTCCCCCGTTGTCAGCGAGCGCCGCTAGCTCAACTGGCAGAGCAGCGGACTCTTAATCCGCGGGTTCGGGGTTCGAGTCCCTGGCGGCGCACCAACGAGCAAGGCCCTGACCTGGTAGAGCTCTGCCGGTCGGGGCCTTTTTCGCGTACGCCGGTGGCGGCTGGTCGCTCGGTGGGTGCTCGGGAGCCGTTGGACCCGGATTGGCGTCGGTGGGACCAGTGCGATGCCCATGGACGCCTGGGTTAGGTCCGGGCATGGCGTCATCGCGATTTGCCGTCACCAGAGGCGGCCGACCGATCCGCATTGGCAAGTTGGGTTGCTGTATCGAACGCCGTCGTCCAAGGGAAGGCGCGCTGCCGGTCCTTGCCACTGCCGGGCGGGTGTGGTTCCCAGTCGTCTTCGGGGCCGAGCAGGATGCGTATCCCTTCGTCGCGGAGGCTGGCCACGGCGCGGCGGAAGGGTAGGCGGGCGGCGAGTGCGGCGTTGACGAACGGGACCATGACGGTCGGCACCTGCCGGCCGATCAGTTCGGCGACCGAGGTCATGGCGTAGTTGTCGGCGAGGCCGTGGGCGATCTTGTTGATCGAGTTGTACGTCGCGGGTGCGATGACCAGGGCGTCGGCGGCGGGTAGCGAGCGGCGGTCGCCGGGGGAGGCCCGGTAGCTGGCTCGCACCGCAGCACCGGTCAGTTCCTCGATCACGGACACGTCGATGAAGTCGATGCCGTTGGGGGTGGCGGTGACGGCGGCCGTCCAGGAGTGCTTCTGCGCGGTGCTGATCAGTTGGGTCACATCGGCGGCGGGGCCGGCGGCGCAGACGACTATCTGCAGGTGGCCGCCGTTCACAGCCGGATCCCGGCCCCTCGTGCGAAGTCGACGACGGCGGTGCGGGCGGAACCGTTGGCAAGGGTCGCGAGGTCGGTGGCGATGCGTTGGACGGCTGGGCGACAGCGGATCTCCTCGGGTGCCACCTCGTACGCGGTGCGCAGCGCGGTCAGGCCGTGGTCGTAGCGCCCCCACTGGGTGTAGGCGCGGGCGACATCGACGTAGAGCGACGCTTTTCGTTCGGCGAGCGTCACCTTGTCCAGCGGTACCGTGCGCGCGATGCCGATGGCCGTGCCGGCGTCGCCGAGGGTCAGGGCGACGTTGACGCGGTGGAGCAGGACGTTGGCGGCACCGAACCCGGTCCACCGGTCGTTGCCGTCGTAGCCGAGTTCGGCGGCGGCGCGGCCCGCCTCATCGAGCATCGATTGCGCCGTATCACGGTCGGCGCTGCGAGCAGCGGCGACGGCACCTCGGAGGACGAGAGCGCCGTAAACGGCCACCGCCCCAGTCGACGAGAGGCGCGTGTCCCGATCGAGTACGTCGGCTGCATTGCCGGCGAGGGTCACTGCCTGCTCGTCGTGGCCGTTGCTCATCAGAGCGTGGGTCATGATCCGAGCACTCGTGGCGACCGCCACCGGATCCTCACTCGCCGCAGCCGCTCGGGTGCTGCGCTCGGCCGCGACCAGGGCCATCCCTCGGTCGCCGACCTTGAGCAGGACGCTGCCGACGACGTGGTACAGGTCCGCAGCCAGGACTTCGATTTGCGTTCTCTGCTCGCCCTGCGCACCGGTCCTGGCCGGTTCGAGTGCCGGCAGCAGCATCACGAGCTGGTCGAGAACACGTTCGTACCGGCAGGCTTGGTAGTCGATCTTTGCAGCGGATACGGCGCGGGAGAACTGCTGAGCGGACAGCGCCACCGCGTTCGAATGGCGTGGCGAGACTAGCGCGTTGAGGAGTGGCGCGACGCTGGGCGCAGCGGCGACGCCGATCGTCGCGCCGCGTAGAAGATCTCTTCGTCGCACGTCACCATCCGAGCCCGAGTCGCCTTGTCCGTCACCGCCAGTATCCGTATCCACGCCGGCATCCGGCAGCGTGGTGCCCACCGTTGCACCGCTGTTGCCCGTCGTCCGCAGGGCCTCGAAGCGTTCCCGCGCGTCGGGTGTGGCTCGGGCCAGCACGGTGTCCAGCGCAGCCTGCATGTCGGCGCGCGGAAGGACCTTGTCGCCCTGGCTGCTCCACTTGGCCACCGTCCGTCGGGCCGCCCCCAGGTGTTCGGCGAAGGCGGTCACGCTCATCCGCAGCGCATTGCGCAGCGCGTTCGCCTCCCGGCCGGTCCAGGTCGTCACCGGAGCCATCGCACGTCCTTCCGAAACGGACAGTCCTCGGCCTGATGATCGTACCGGCACGTGGGGTGACGGCGGGTGCACCGCCAGTGCACCGCCCGGACATTCCGTCTACCTGCCCACCCGGACCAGGCTGGACGTGCCGGTACGCCGCTTCCCCCAAGCGCTCCGGCAGGTCAGCGGCAATCTCACGTCAGGGAGATCCAGATGGACGTGCCTCACGGCGGCAGGCAGCCGGAATGCGACCCGACGCATCGCCAAGTGCTTCCGCCGGGCATTCCGTCGACCGCACGGGTGATTCCTCGCTCGCGTACCGCCATTAGGGCTGTGTGGGCGGGTGGCCGGCGGTCTGCTCCCCGCCGCTGGCCGACGGCGGTGGGCTTGTCGGCATGTCGGCAAGCCCACCGCAGTCACACACCGAGCCCAAGCAGGGGCCGACCGTGACCGTGTACATCTCGCGCAACGCAACGATGGGCGACATGCCGCGAGACCGGTCGACATCGGCTCCGCCGGCACAGCCGGGACCGGCCGATCCGCCGCTGCTGACATACGCCTGGCGGATCGTGTTCGAGCGACAGGCACGGGAGCGCGATCCCCGATGAACAGCGACGGAGACTGCTCCGCGGACGCTGGATCGCCCGTGCCTTCGGAGCATCTGTCGTTACGGCCGCTGGCTCTGCCAGGGCGGCCGGTCGAGGCAGTCCGCGCCGAGCCGTCCCGGCCGCATTTGCCAATGCGGCCGCTGTGGCTGTGCCGGCGGTGCGGCCATCCGTGGCCGTGCGGCGCGGCGAAGGTCGCCCTTTCGGCGGAGTACAGGGACAGCCCCGTCAGCCTCTTTCTCTACTTGGCCAGCTGCCTGCACGACGCGATCGACGATCTGCACCAGCTCCATCCCAACGACACCGGTAACACCGCCAATGTGTTCGACCGATTCCTCGGCTGGCCCGCCCAGCACCGCAGCCGCCGCCCGCCTACGGCCGACCCGCAGACACCGGAGGAGACATGAGCGTGCGCGACATCGGGGTCATCACCGCACTGGGAAGTCCTGCGATCGCCGGCAAATTTCACACTCTGGTCCTACAGCCCACCAGCTTCTGCAACCTGGACTGCACCTACTGCTACCTGCCCAACCGGCGGTCTCGCCGGCTGATGTCCGTGCCGGTCGCAACGGCTTGTGCGCGGTCGATCGAGCAGCAGCAGGACAGTGGCCATCCGGTGAGTGTCGTCTGGCACGGCGGCGAGCCGACCAGCACACCCATCGGCATTTTTCGAGAGCTGCTTGCCTCGTTCGAGCCGCTGCGGAACACCGGTCAGGTGCTCCACGAGATCCAGACCAACGCGACGCTCATCAACCAGCGGTGGTGCGACCTGCTCGCCACCCACGACTTCGGGATCGGGATCAGCATCGACGGTCCCGGGACGCTGAACGGCATCCGGCTTGACCGGGCCGGCAGAGCAACGACCGCCCGGACGATGCGTGGTTTACAGACGCTCGCCGACGCTGGCCTGACGTACTCGGTGATCTGCGTCGTCACGCCTGAGACCATCGACCATGCCGACGACTTCGTCGAGTTCTTCGCCGGTCTGCCGGGCTGTGAGTCGGTGGGTTTCAACATCGAGGAGCAGGAAGGTGCCGACCGCCTGCCGGTCTCCGAGGAAGCCGCGTACCGGTTCTGGCACCAGATTGTGCGGTACCGGCTTGCTGGCAGTCCGCTGCGGATCCGCGACGTGGACCGCCTGGCCGACTACCTCGCCGCCACCCGCGCTGGGCTTGTCGACCACGTCCCGTACGAGCCGATCCCCACCGTCTCCCACGACGGTCAGGTGGTTCTGCTGTCACCGGAGCTGCTCGGCATCAAAGACCCGCGTTACGCGGACTTCATCGCCGGCAACGTGCTCCACGAGCCGATCGGGGACATGCTCGCCGATGCCAGGGAGCTGCGATACGTCACCGAGTTCGTGACCGCGCTCAACGACTGCGCAGTGGCGTGCCCACCCCGCGCCCGAACAGGTTGAGGAGACATGCGGACGACCACCGTGGGCGACGTGACCCTTCTCCTGCCCGACCTCGATCCGGAGGACCTCGACCAGGTCAGCGATCTGGCCGACGATGACGTCCGCGACGGCCTCATCGACGGGGTCTCCTGGCGTGGTGAGCAGCTTGCGGAGCAGAGTATTCGAGGTTGCCGGATCACCGGCGCGGACCTCGGTGAGGTCAGCTGGGAAGCGGGGGCTCTCTACGGGTGCGAGATCGTCGGGACGGACTTGTCCGGCGCGACCCTCACCGGCATCAGCATCGAGCGATGCTCGGTCACCGGATCCCGGTTCACCGGCGCTCGGCTCATCGACGTCCGCCTCAAAGACGTCCTGTTCGACGACTGCCGGTTCGACTATGCCACCCTGAATCGCGTCAGCGCGGCCGGTTCGGTGGCCTTCACCAACTGCACCCTTGGCCACGGCAGTTGGTCGTCCTGCCGCCTGTCCGGCGTTGCCCTGCGCTCCTGCAATCTGAGCGACCTGGAGCTGGAATCCTGCCGCCTCGACGGTGCCGATCTGCGGGGCAGCCGGTTGCACCACTTCAGGACACCGTTGGACAACCTTCATGGCGTCGTTCTCGGTGAAGACCAGCTTCCTGACCTCACCCGCTCAGCCGTCGACGCGCTGAGTATCGTCGTCAGCGCCGAGGGCTGACCGAGGCCGAGGCAGATGATCGCCTGACCATAGGTCGAGGCCGTCCTTGCCTGGGTGTCCACCTCAAACTCCGCGTCGCCTCACTTGACCTGCGCGCCTTCATGATTCAGTGCGGCCGACTACCGGCTTGAGGTCGCGACTCCATCCTCCAGGTAGACGCCGCCATGCCCGATGGCGTCGACCGCTGCGGCAACCCGCCGAGCCAACCGAGGAATCAACACCTCGTCGAGGCGTTCCGGGCCGACGAACTCGTACCGGTCCAGCTCGTCTGGGCACAGGCGGATCGTCGTGACCTGGTCCGCTGTCAGCACTCCGCCGTCGAAGACGAACATGAGTCCGCCGTCCCATGGCGGGGTGGCCGGCACCCAGTCGACGCACAGCAGCGCTCCTGCGGACACCGACAGGCCCAGTTCCTCCCTGACCTCGCGGACACATGCGTCCGCCGGGGACTCGTCCGGTTCCACCGTCCCGCCGGGGATCTCCCACACGTCTTTGTACGTCGGGTGGACCACCAACACCCGACCGGCCTCGTCGCGCAGGATCATTCCGGCGGCTGCGCGGACGCGCGTCACGTTGGCAATGTAGGAGAGATCAGGTTCGGTCTGTGTCTCGGCCACGCGACCGACCCTACGGCCTCGCCTCGTGTGTTTCGCCCGGATCGAGTTGGGCTGGCGACCGTAGCGTGTGGCCCTCAGCCTCGCTCCGAGCACAAGGGCTGGCGGGCAACGCATCTCAAATAACGAGAACGGGTGCCTGCGCTTCAAGCTTCTTTCACCTGCGATCGCGGGCGAATTCGTGCCGACGGAGACCTGCGGTAGCCGGAGCCGGTAACCACTGTATGAATGCGGAAAAAAATCAGGTTTGCCGGATCAGCCATACGCGGTCCGGGGCTCGGCATCGTGGGCGGTGCGCCCCGCGCACGTGACAGTGGCTTTCATAGTCGGTTTTCCTCGGTTGACGGAGCACGAAGTCGGTCCGCAGCGTGTGCGCCGCGGGCCGATCGCGTCGCCATATTGGGAAAAGGCAGGGAGAGGCTGCTGTCGAAAAGCGGGAACCTCTGGCAAGGACCTCATCCGCTAGCCGGCGCCGGTTAGCCGGTGACCACGCCTCATAGCTCTGCCAAGGCGACATTTCAAGCTTCATCGACACCATCGCACGAAATCCGGCGACTCGGCCGGAAGGGTTATGAGTCCGCACCTCCACGACTTCGCTGCCGAGCAACCGGGCTGGCCTGCTGAGGGTCGAGGCGGAGTATGGTCAAAGCCATCGTCGTGGGTGTGCCGACACGTCAAAGCATTGACTCTGATCATGCCATCCGGCACACTTTCCGGAGTCGCCACGATGCGGCCGGTAAGCCCTTTGTTGCAAGGTTGTTTCGGCAGTCAACGTAGACAGGTCCGGGTCCCCACAATGGCGTTGGGGATTGCATTGAGTCTCTTACCAGTATTTGGACGTCGATGGCTTTCTCGCCTGCCGGTTCCGCGTGCCTTCGGGCAAAGTTCCGCCGCTCGTGTGTCGCGGCTCTGGACTCGTCTCTGAAAGCCGGGTGGCGTATTCGTGACCGGTGCGGCTGATTCAGACTTAGATCTGAATCGGCCTGTTTGTTTCCCCATGGATCGGAGATCTAGTGCGCATCGCCTTCCTCACCACGACTCAGCATGGCCACCTCAACCCGTACATCCCGGTGGTCAACGCGCTCCAAGCCGCCGGCAACGAGGTTGTCCTGCTGTTGGTGTCGGCGGACGGTGGCGTGCTCGGCGAGCAGCGTCGCCAGGCGCTGGGGGCGGCGGAGGTCCACATGGTCGGGCAGGTCCAGATGGCGCCGTGGAGCGACGATCCGGCAAAGATCGGTCCGATGCTCGAATCGTCACCGTTGGCGGACCAGGTGGCCGATGTGCTGCGGGCGACGGCGCCGGACTTCGCGCTGCTCGATTCGCTGCCGGTACTGGCGGCAGCGATGGCGGGGGCTGAGGCGTCCGGTGTGCCGTACGGGATGATCTGGGCAAACCTCGGCGGAGTATGCCCGAAGGAGCGTCGGCGAGGTCGCTGGCTGTACGACGAGCAGGTTGGCGACTATCTGACCAGGCGCGGGGTGTTGTGGTCGACCCGGACGCACTCGGCGCGTTCGCCGATTCTCAATGTGATGCCGACGATTCCCTCGCTCGTCGGGGATGAAGCGGTCACGGACGACGGCGTGCAACTGGTCGGGTTGCCGGGTGCGGCCGGTGTGCGCGGCGACGAGGTCGCCTTTCCCGGCCTGGCGGAGATCGACCCCGGCCGGCCGTTGGTGTTCGTCTCATTCGGCACGATCTTCTTCAGGCGGCCCGAGCTCCTACGCACGGCGATCATGGGGGCGGTGAAGACCGGCGCGCAGGTGATCGCGGCGGTGGGAGATCTCGCTGAGGAACTCGCGCTGCCCGCCGACGTGCTTACCGCCCCGTACGTGCCCCAACGTGAGGTGCTTGAGCGCGCCGACGTGTTCATCACCCATGGCGGCTACAACTCGGTGGCGGAGTCGATCCGGGCGGCGACACCGATGCTGGTGATCCCGCTGGCCGTGGATCAGCCTATCCAGGCGTACTTCGTGGAAACCGCGGGCTTCGGGACGGCATTGGAGCCGGTCGACGTCTCAGAACAGGCAGTCGCTGACGCTGTGACCGATCTGCTTGATCCCGGTCGGGACTACCGGGCGCGGCTGCGCGCGGCGCAGCCCGAGTGCGGTGATTCCGCCGCGCGCACGGCAGAAATAGTCAGCAGCATCAGCGAGAAGCTACAGCGAAAGGGGGAGCAGTGACGATAGAACTGCAGCGGCCGGTGGACGGTCAGATCGTCTTCGACGATCCTGAAAATTTGTCGTTCCGGGTGGACCGCCGGGCCTACACCGACGACGACGTGGCCGCACAGGAGATGACCAGGATCTTCGATCGCTGCTGGTTGTACGTCGGGCACGAATCGGAGGTGCCCGAACTGGGCTCCTATGTGTCACGTGACGTCGGAGGGCGCCCGGTGGTCATGGCGCGCGGCTCCGACGGGGTGATTCGAGTGCTTGCCAACAGCTGCCCGCACCGCGGTGCGCTGATCTGCTCGCAGTCAGCCGGCCAGGCCAGATCGTTCCGGTGCCCGTATCACGACTGGACCTTCTCCAACCAAGGTGACCTGGTCGGGGTTCCGCTCCCGGACGGGTACGGCCCAGGCTTCCGCAAGTCCGACTTCGACCTGGCGCGACACCGTAGCGACAGTTACCGCGGTTTCGTGTTCGCGACCTTCGATCCTGAGCAGCCACGCACCTTGACCGAGTATCTGGCGGGCGCGACGGAGTACCTCGATCTGATCGCCGACCAGTCCGAAGTCGGAATGGAGGTGATCCAAGGCGCGCAGTTGCACGGGGCCCGGGCCAACTGGAAGCTCATGATGGAGAACAGCGTCGACATCTACCACTTCCGCGCCCTGCACAAGCGATACGTGAGCTACATCGAGTCGCTCGGGACGATGGCACCGCGACGACGAGGCGGCTTCGCCCGCGCTCTCGGACGGGGGCACGGCGCCAATGAGTTGGTACCGGCGGCAGCCCGACCGCTCGCCTACTGGACGCCGATGTTTCCCGCCGAGGTCAGGTCACGGATGGAGGCGACGGCCGCCCGCTTCGTCGAACGGTTCGGCGCCGAACGCGCCCAACGGATCACCGGCGCCAACCGGGCGTTGATGATCTTCCCCAACCTGATGATCATCGACGCCATCGGGATCACCATCCGCAAGATCGACCCGGTAAGCGCCGGCCAGATGTCCATCACCTCGGTCGCGCTGGCCCCCAAGGACGAGGATCCGGACATACGGGAACTGCGTAAGAGTCATTACCTGACCTTCCTCGGCCCCGCCGGCTTCGCCACCCCCGACGACATCGAGATCATCGAGTCCTGCCAACGTGGCTACCTCAATCGCACGCTCCGCCACTCGGACCTGTCCCGCGGTATGGGCAAGGAGGTCCCCGAGACCACCGACGAACTGCCAGCCCGGGAGTTCTGGCGGCAGTGGGACCGGCTGATGCACGACGGCGACGACCGCGAGGAAGGTCACCACCTCATTCAGCGGGCCGAGAGGCAAGGGGGGCAACGGCGATGACCACCGACACGATCAACACCGAGCCGGCGGTCGACGACACGGCCCAGTTGCGGTTGTGGCACCGGGTGAGCCAGTTCCTCTTCCGCGAGGCGCGGCTGCTCGACGAGTGGCGCCTGCGCGAGTGGTACGACGAGATGCTGACCGACGACATCCGCTACCTGGTGCCGGCCACGGACGTCCGGGGTGAGCCGGCCGACGCGCTCGGGCTCATCGACGACAACGCCGCCCGGCTGCGCCAGCGGATCGAGCAGATCCTCAACGGCGAGGTGTGGTGCGAGAATCCCCGCTCGCGGACGAATCGGATGATCAGCAACGTGGAGATCGTGGCTGATCGGGGCACACACCTCGATGTGGCGGCGAATGTCGTCGTGTACCGGTTCGGGCACGGTCGCTCTGACTGTTACGTCGGAAAGTTTCGGCTCGAACTCGCCGTCGAGGGCGAGTCGTTCCGGGTCCGGAGACGTCTCGTGGTGCTCGACCACGAGAGTCTCTTCGAACACGGAAAGCTCAGCATCATCCTCTGAGATCTGACCGGGACACGGCCCTCCTCACCGCTCTGGACGCGGGGTGGGTCTGGTCAGGCTGCGCCGGTACCTGCCGTGCTGATCGACGATGCCGGCGGCGGGGCCCCGGCGGCGTCGCCGCCTTCTCGATGTGCACCGACATCTGCGCCGTCACTGCTCGCCGCCTTCGAGGCGGCGTAGCAGCTCACCGCTGTCCGACAGGCCACCTGGCACCACGAAGGAGTGATCGATGAACCAGCCACTCACCCGACATGAGCGGGGTGAGGCCATGTTCAAGCACGTCTTCGGCCGCGAACCCCGCCCCGGCTCCTACCCCGACTTCCTGCAGCTCACCATCGACCACTTGTTCGGTGAGATCTGGACCCGCCCGCACCTGAGTGTCGAGGAACGCGAATTGATCGCGCTGACCGCGGTCGCACTGGCCCGGACCGACTGGGAACTGCGCGGCCACATCGGTGCCGCCCTCCACCTCGGGATGCCACGGGAGAAGATCGTCGAAATCATCATCCAGCTCGCCTACTACGGGGGTTGGCCGGTTGCCAACAACGGGCTGCGCATCGCCCAGGAGGTATTCGCCGAGCTTGACACCGCCAAGGACACCGACCATGACCAGTGATCCTGCTTCCCTCGACCCCACCGTCAAGGTCGACCTCTGGCGCCAGCGGTTCTTCGAGGCCCAGGCGGCCGCCGAAGAGTTCATTCTCGGCATGCACGGTGATGAAGGCGTGTCCGCGTGGATCCAGGCGAACTCGCGCATCACCGCGGACCTACTGCGGTCGCAGCGCCCCGCCGGGGAGTCGGCCACCGCCCATTTCATGGCCCGGCTGCAGCGCCAACTGCTGCTTTACGACTCGGCGGTGACCAGCGAGCCCCAGCCCGCCGGCACCGTCCTGCGCAACACCGAATGTGGGATCCTGCGGTACCGCAAACTGGCCGCCGGTGCCGGCGTCAAACTGACCTTCGCATCACCATGCCAGTACTGTCAGGAACTCAACACCGCCATCGCCGCCCGCTACGTCGAAGCGGACGTCACGGTGTCGTGCGAACAGGCAGGCGACGGGTGCACCTGGCGCGCGGAATCCCAGCAAGCCGCAGGGGACGGCGCGGCCGGGTCACCTGACCGTGGCGGTACGTAGCTCGTACCGGCGGCGACGCCGTCGGTCGTCGGCTGGTTGTCGCACGTGGAATTTCGGTTCTTGCTCTGGGATGGAGTCCCCGATGAAGGCATCAGTGGTTGTACCGACATTCAACTCGTCCGTGCTGCTGGACAGATGCCTCCGCACGTTCCGTTCACAGCGGCTGGCTGCCGACGATTCCCTCGAAGTGCTCATCGTGGATGACGGATCGACCGACCCGACAGCAGAGACGGTGCAGCGTCACGTGACGGCGGACTCCCGGTTCCGCTACCTGCACCTACCTCGTTCGGCGGCCTCGTCCAGAAGTGCCGCAAGAAATCGCGGTGCGGAAGAGTCGACCGGCGACATCCTGATCTTCGTCGATGGCGACCAACTGGTTCCGCCCACCTTCGTCGATCGGCACCTTCGCCACTACCGCGTAGCCGGCGGGAAGAAGGCCGTCATCGGCTTCAGGAAATATCTGCGGTCACCGGAGGCGTTCGATGAGCGCTTCGTGGAGGGCGGCGCCGAGGAGTTCCTCGGTGGCGTGCTGAAAAGCGACATCCGGCTGGACCTGTTGAGTCGCCTGAGCGATATCGGTGGTGGCCTGAAGACATCATGGCATCTCTTCTTCACCTGCAACGTGTCTGTACCAAGCGTCGACTATAAGCGCGTCGGTGGGTTCAACGAAGAATTTCGGGGATGGGGCCTGGAGGATTCCGAGTTGGGTTACAGGCTGGAGCGCTCCGGCACGCAGTTAGTCTTCGACGACGAAAGCTTCGCCTACCATCAAGGGCCGCCGCTGAGCCCCGACACGCGTGTCTATGAGGGCTGGCTGAAGAACTTGAGCCTGTTCATCGCGCTGCACAAGGAATCTCCTGAGGTGATCCTCCAGGCCATGCTCGCGCCAATCTTCAACCCTGCGGTAGGCGCCAACTGGACCGATCTCTACGAGCGGTTCGAAATGTGTGTCAGGTCGACCCCCGCGGCCTTTCCCGGGTCACGTGTCGAGGTCGAGGAGGGCGATGTTCCGGTCGCTGTCGCATAGGCGGAGTTGAAGGACGGGTCCGAGACATCCACTGGAGGCGCTGGGTGGTGACGATGCACGAGAGGTCCGTGTGGGCGGAACTTGTCGACGGCCACAGATCGCGCCGCGACGGGCGGATGAGAATCCTGCACCTGGTGCCCAACGCTGGCTGGCCGCTGGTCTCGTCGGCCGTGCTGGTCCAGATCGCCGCAGGGATCCTGCCGGTCGCGTTCATCCTCGCCACCTCAGCCGTGGTCGCCCGAGTGCCGGACGCGGTGGCCGGCGGGCTCGGATCGGCGGCCTGGAGCGATCTTCGGACCAACTTGATCCTCGCGGCGGCCGCGTTCTTCGGAGTGCAGCTGCTGCTGCCGGTACAGGAACTGCTCGGCAACCTGATCCGCCGTCGCCTCGACGACCTCGTCCGTGACCGGTTGATGGCGGCCACCCAAGCGAGCGGCGGCGTGGCCGTCATGGAGGATCCGGAACTGCTCGATCACGTCGCCGACGCCAAGGACCGGCTGCGGACCGAAATGTGGTCGCCGGGTGCCGCGGGTGCCGGTCAGATCGCGCTGATCTCGCGGTACCTGCAGACCGTGCTCGCCGCCGGGGTCACGTCGGTCGCCTTCGTGTGGTGGGCCGGGCCGGCTCTGCTCGTCGCGGCCCTGACGATCCGTTTCGGCTACCGGCTCGGCCTGTCGGTGTTCACCGAGGTTTTTCGGAGCACCGCCCGGCTGCGGCGCCGCAGCGAATATCTCCGCACCATGCTGCTCCAGCCCGCGGCGGCGAAGGAGTTGCGGGTCTTTGGGCTTCTACCCTGGTTGAAGCAGGAGTACACGACCGCCGCCATGGACGCCGCGCTCCCGGTCTGGCGAGCCCGGCGTCGGCTGTTCTACGGCCCCTACATTCTCTACGTTCTTGTCGCCTTCGCGCTGCTGGGCGTGCTGCTGACGGGAGCGGCTCAGGCAACGGCGGCCGGACTGCTCGGCCTGGGCGGGTTGATACTCGTGTTCCAGGCGTCCCTGGCAGCCATGCGGATCGGCGGGTTCATCGCCGAGTCCGATGTGGCGACCGAGCAGGGCCTCAATGCCTACCGGTCGGTGGAGCGGATCGAGAGGATGAGCGAAGCCGCCGCCCGAACCACCGAGAGCGGCAGGGGCGATCCGGCTGGACTGCCCAGGACGGTGCTGCGATTCGACAAGGTGTCCTTCGCCTACCCGGGCGGGCCACCGGTGCTGAACGACCTCGACCTCACCATCGAGGCGGGCCGGTCGCTGGCGATCGTCGGCCTCAACGGCGCAGGCAAGACCACCCTCGTGAAGCTGTTGGCCCGGCTCTACGAGCCGACGACGGGGGCGATCACCGCTGACGGCGTCGACATCCGGACCTTCCCGGCGACGGCCTGGCAGCGCCGGGTCGCGGCGATCTTCCAGGACTTCACCCACTTCGAGTTGCCGGTGCGCGACAACGTCGCCTTCGGGGCGATCGAGACGCTCGCAGAGCCCGAGCGTGCCGACAAGGTGCTCCGGGCTGCCCTGGAAAAGGCCGGCGCGGCGGATTTCGTCGACCGTCTCCCCCGTGGCCTGGAGACTCCACTGTCGCGGCGATACGCCGGCGGCGCCGAACTGTCCGGCGGGCAGTGGCAGCGCATCGCGATCGCCCGTGCTCTCCTCGCAGTCGAGGGTGGCGCCGGCATTCTCGTCCTCGACGAGCCGACCGCCAACCTGGACGTGCGGTCGGAGGTGGCGTTCTTCGAGCGGTTCCTCGACCTGACCCGGGGAGTCACCAGCTTGGTCATCTCGCACCGATTCTCCACGGTGCGCCGTGCCGACCGGATCGTCGTGCTGGAACACGGTCGCGTCGTCGAGGAGGGTACCCACGAGGAGCTACTCACCCTCGACGGTCGCTACGCGGAGCTGTTTCGGCTGCAGGCTGCGCGGTTCACCGAGGAAGAGGGGGAGGGCTGTGAATAGATTGCTGCGCAGTGTCGGCACGACGCTGGCCTCGGCGTGGCGGCTCAGCCCGGGGAGGCTGATCATCGCCGCCCTGTTGATGATGCTCGGTGCCGTGAGTGGGCCCCTGCTGGCGCTTTTTCTGGGTGTGGCGGTCGACGCGGCCCTCGACGGGCGGACCGACATCGCGGTCTGGACGGCGGCGGCCGCCGCCGTGAGTGTCCTGCTCAGCTTGACGATGGAGCATTTCGCCCACATCTTTTTCTTCGAACTCGGTGATCTGCACAAGCAGGACACCGAACGGCAGCTCGGCGACCTGGCGCACGGGTCGGTCGGGCTGGCGCTGCACGAACGGCGCGACGCCGCAGATCGCTTCGAGCTGCTCCGACAGCAGTCGTGGACGCTGAGTCAGAGCGTGCAGACCGTCCTGACGATCGGGGTGCTACTCACCCAGATCACCCTGACCGCCGTGCTCCTCGCCCGCATCGAGCCGTGGCTGCTCCTGCTGCCGATCTTCGGTGTCCCCCCGCTGATCGCCGGGCGGCTGGCCGAGAAGCGGCTGGAACGTGCCGAACTCGTGACCGCCGAGTCGGCCCGCCTGAGCTGGCACCTGTTCGAGCTGGTCCTCAGTTCGACAGCCGCCAAGGAGATTCGGCTCTTCGGGCTCGGCGGAGAGCTCCGCCGACGCCATGGGGTGGTCCGTCGCGAGGTGGACAGCCGACTGCGTCGGGCTGAATGGGTCGGCGCGGCGCTGCGGTTCGCCGGTCAGCTGATCTTCGCGCTCGGGTACATCGGCTCCATCGTGCTGGTCGTTCGCGCCGCTATCAGCGGCGAACGTACCGTCGGCGACGTTGTCCTCGCCATCACCCTGGCCGTGCAGACCAACGCGCAAGCTGCCGGCGCCGTCGCGCTCGCCCAGGCGCTGCAACGCAACGCCCGGGCCTTCGGGTGGTTGAGCTGGATCCGCGATGCGACGCCGCCGGAACCCGGGCCGCCGGCCGACCAGACACCGCCCGCCGTCCTCACCGACGGCATCGAGCTGCGGGACGTCGCGTTCCGCTACCCGGGCACCGATGTCGACGTGCTGCAGGGCCTCAGCCTGCGCATCCCTTCCGGCACGATCGTCGCCATCGTCGGCGACAACGGTTCCGGCAAGTCCACCCTGGTCAAGTTGCTCTGCCAGTTCTACCGGCCGACCGCAGGCGAGATCACCATCGATGGCGCCGACCTGCGGCGGCTCGACCCGCTGGGATGGCGCCAGCGGATCTCCGCCAGCTTCCAGGACTACCTCCGGCTGGAGCTGCGGGCCCGGAGCAGTATCGGCCTCGGTGACCTGCCTCGACTCGACGAGCCGGGCGCGGTCGAGCGGGCGACCCGGCGAGCAGACGCGGAGGAGGTGATCGACCGGCTGCCGGTCGGCCTGGAGACCTACCTTGGCACGTCCTACGAAAACGGCTTCGAACTGTCGGGCGGGCAGTGGCAGCGCATCGCGTTGAGCCGGTCGATGATGCGCGACGATCCGCTGCTGCTGTTGCTCGACGAACCCGCCGCCGCCCTGGACCCGCTGACCGAGCACGCCTTGTTCGACCGGTACGCCGACGCGGCGCGTGACGTGGGGATCCGTACCGGCGGAGTCACCGTCTTCGTGTCACACCGGTTCTCGACCGTCCGGATGGCTGACGTGATCCTGGTCGTGTCGGACGGGCGGATCGTAGAGTCCGGCAGCCACGACGAACTGCTGGCGCTCAACGGGATGTACGCCGAATTCTTCAGCCTGCAGGCGGCCGCATATCGCTGACCGTCAAGGCACGAACATCGAGCGAGACTCTTGATCCTTCGAGTCCGTGGCGCACGGATCTGGTGAACAGTCGGGCCGAATGGGGTGGGCCCGGCCGGGCCCACCCCATGTCACGTCCGGCGGGCTGGCAACCGGCCCGCCGCTCCGACTACTCGGACTTGCCGAACGCGTCGACGCCGGTCAACTCGGCCGAGAGCGCCCAGAGCCGCTCGGCCGCCTCGCGGTCGGCGGGGCCGTCGAAGGTCTTGGCCACCGCGCACGCCTGACAGTAGCCGCCGCCCGCCTCCGTCAGTCGCGGTGACGTCGCGGCCCAGACCTGGGTCGCGGCGCCCTGCTCGGGTGCCCGGAACTCGGGCAGCAGGGCGGTGCCGTTCTCGTCGATCCAGCCGGCGCCGACCATCTCCTCCTTGGAGAGGTGCCGCTGCAACGGGGTGAGGATGTAGCCGGGGTTCACCGAGAAGGCCCGTACCCCGGCTGCCCGGCCCAGCCGGTCGAGTTCGGCGGCGAACAGGATGTTGGCCGACTTCGACTGGCTGTACGCGGCCCACTTGTCGTAGCCGTTCTCGAAGTGCACGTCGTCCCAGTTGATCCGCGGCGTCTCCCCGGCGCCCGAGGCGGTGACGACGACGCGCGCGCCGCCGTCCGCGGTGAGCGCCGGCCAGAGCCGGTTGACCAAGGCGAAGTGCCCGAGGTGGTTGGTCGCGAACTGGGCCTCCCAGCCCTCACCCACCCGGGTCAGCGGGGTGGCCATGATGCCCGCGTTGTTGATCAGGATGTCGATGGGGCGACCCGATTCGAGGACGCGGTCGGCGAAGTTCCGGACGCTGTCGAGGTCGGCGAGGTCGAGTTCGTCGACCTCCACGCCGGCGATCCCCGCGACCGCCTCCCGCGCGACGTCCGTACGGCGGGCCGGAACGAGGACCCGGGCGCCGGCGGCGGCGAGGGCCCGGGTGGTCGCCAGGCCCAGGCCGGAGTATCCGCCGGTGACGATGGCGAACTTACCGGAGAGGTCGATGCCGGCGAGCACCTCCGTCGCCGTGCTGTCGATCCCGAAACCCTGGTCGTCAGGCTGATCAGAACGAGTCATGTTCAACTTTCCGGTCGGGCACCGCTACTGCTGGCGCGCGGGTCAGGCGGGGTTCTCGACGCGGTAGAGCCGCCGCGTCATTCGGGGGAACAGCAGTCCCTGCAGAATGCCGATGCTGGCCGCCACCGCCGAGGTGAGCGTCACCATTAGGTGAAGCACCGTGAATTGTAGTCCAAAAAGGATTCCGTGGTGACGATAGGCGTAGCCGTAGGTGCGCTTGTCGAGCCCGATGCTGATCCCGGTCAGCACCGCGGCGGCGAGGAGCGCCCACGGGCCGAGGACCGTCGCCGAGGCCAGCGCGATCACCGCCGCGAGCAGGAAGGCGCTGCCCAGAGCCCGATATCCGGTGCCGGCGCCACCCGGAAGCTTGTTCAGCCGCAGCCAGTTCGGCGCGCCGAGCCGGGTACGGTTGAACACCTTGGTCAGCATCACCCGCAGCGTGCCGTCGTGGTCGTGCCGTCCCCGGATGGTAGGTACGGCTTTGACCTCGTACCGGGCGTTGAGCCGGAAGCCGTAGTCCTGCTCCTCGGTCCAGCGAAGCCGGTCGTTGAACTCGCCGATCTCCAGGAACGTCTCCTTCTTCATCGCGAAGAGCGCCGAGTGCAGACCCGGGATGGCGCCCTCGACCTCGCAGAACCAGACGTACTGCTGGATGGCGCGGTAGCGCTTGACCAGGCTGTCGGGGAACATCGGCTCGGCCCGGTACATGCCGCAGATTGCGCCGAGTTGCGGCTCCTCCCGCAGGTGGTCGACTGCCCGCTCGACCGCGTCGGGGTCGAGCGCGACGTCGGAGTCCACAAAGAACAACACCTCACCCTTGGCGTGCCGGGCACCCAGGTTCCGCGCGGTGGAGACGCCGCTGTTGACCGGCACCTGCAGCACCGTGACGTCGAGCGCCCTGGCGATCGCCACTGAGTCGTCCGTGCTCGCGTCGTCGGCCACGATCACCTCGACGGCCGGGTACGTCTGGTTCTTCGCCGCTCTGATGCACTCGCCGATGGTGCTGGCGTAGTTGTAGTTCGGGATGATCACGGAGACGAGTGGCTGCTCATTCATCGGGCTCCAACCTTTCTTTTGTCTCATCGGTGTTACCGTGCCGCGGTGCGTCCGCGAAGGGTGGTGAAGAGAACCTCGTACGCGTCCAGCGACGCCGCCACGGAGAAACGCGCCCGTGCCGCCCGGGCCTTCTGCTCCTTCCAATGCCGCGGCACTGCCGCCAGTTCGGAGATGGCCCGCTCCAGCGCCTGTGGATCCCGGGGCGGAACCACCCGACCGAAGCCGGTCGCGGCGACGGGGTACCGGTTACCGGGGAGATCGGTCGTCACCGACGGGATGCCGCTCATCATCGCCTCGGCCAGGACGGTGCCGAA
This sequence comes from Verrucosispora sp. WMMC514, assembly GCF_027497295.1. NCBI lineage: Bacteria > Bacillati > Actinomycetota > Actinomycetes > Micromonosporales > Micromonosporaceae > Micromonospora > Verrucosispora sp. WMMC514. The sequence goes on from NZ_CP114906.1 coordinate 3,894,748, forward strand.
CGAGCTGGCGACCGCCGGTAGCGCGAACACGTCGACCGAGGCGTAGAAGTCGTTGACCTCCCGGCCGCGCAGCTCGCCGAGGATCCGTACCCGACTGTCCCGGTCGATCTCGGACTGCACCGCCGTGAGATCGCCACCGGCCACCTCGTGGTAGTTGCCCGCGATCAACAGCCGGGCGGCGGGGTCGACGATCCGCTGGAACGCCCGGACCAGGTAGCCGACGCCCTTGTCCGCCACGATCCGGCCCAGGAAGCCGACGTGCAGGCCGCCGGTCTCCCGGTATCGGGGCTCACCGCCCCGCCGGTCCAGGCACGGCGGCGTGATGGGAGTGAAGTTGCGGTCGCGGATGACCGGCCAGAACCGCGAGGCGTGCGCCTGGTCGTGGCTGCTCGCCACCACTGCGGCGGAGCGGCGGATGGCCGCTCGGGAGGCGACGTCCGAGGCCCGCGCGAAGGCCCGGCCCGACCAGCCCGCCGGCAGGTACGGGTCGCAGTGCAGCATGCTCACCACCGGTACGCGGCGGGCCAGCGGCATCAGCAGGGCCGCCTCCGGCATCGGCAGGTTGACGTGCAGCAGCGACGAGCTGCGCGCCAGCTGGCCGGCCAGGATCGGGTAGCGGGGGGCGACGATCGCCCGGCTCACCTTCATCAAAACCGGGGAACGGTAGATGTCCACCCCGCCGACGGTGTCCCGCAGCGGCAGATCGGGGTCGTGCTGGGCGGTGACGACGGCGACCCGCCAACCCCGATTGGCCATTCCTTCGGCGATGCTGCGTGCGGTCTGCGTGAAGCCACTGACGTACGGCTCGTAGTGGGTGGCCGCGAGCGTCAGATCGTATTTCCTGTCCGGCATGGGTACCGCATTCTCTGAGGTATCGCTACGGCCGATTACCTAACCTCTGAGCACGTTAGTGGTTCCCCTGTGGCCATATTCTTGGCGATTTCTTGGGAACCGTTGGCCCGGCATTCGTGTGCTCCGGACCGGTCGCCACCGCCACGGTGGGAACCGCCGCCGCCGGGCGCCGCCGGATGACGGCCGCGGCCACCAGCAAGCCGACTCCCGCGGTGGCGAGTTCACTCAGCGTCACCACCACCCGGCTGACCAGCGCCACCACCCCGGCCACCGGAATCGGCAGGATGACACTGAGCGCGGCGGTCACGACCACCTCCCGAACACCGATGCCGTCGGGGGCGAACACGGCGATCACCCCGGCCACCGCGCCGAGGCCGAACGCGCCGAGGCAGAGCGGCAGCGCGCGCAGCGGCGGTGCCCCCATCGCCACGGCGAGGATCCACAGGTGAGCGCCCCCGATCACCCACGCCAGCAGTTGGGCGACGACCGCCTGCCGGATGCCGGTGCCGCAGATCGCCGTCGTCGGCTCGGGTCGGCGGCGCAGCCGACCGAGCAGGGTCGCGGCCCCACCCACCAGACCGGGGCGGACCAGGACCGCGGCCACCGGTAGGACGGCCAGCAGGAGCCAGCCGGACGACGCGCCGAAAACCTCCGGCCCGGCGGCCAGCCCCACGGTTGCGCCGGTCAGCAGGCTCACCACCAGGGCCAGCAGCCAGGCCGCGCTCATCCGGGCCGCCGGCACGCCGATGGCCCTGCCCATCTCGACGCTGACCAGGAAACCCATCACCTTGCCGGGTACGTACTTGACCAGCTGTCCGAAGTAGAAGATCCGGGCCGCGTCCACGGCGGGAACCCGCTCGCCGACGCCGGCGAGCATGGCCCGCCAGGAGATCATCGTGGCGACCAGACCGGCGGCGTTGGCCAGGACGGCCAGCGCCGTCATCGTCAGGACGAAGCCGGGTCGCTGGCCGCGGAGCGTGCCGGCCACCGTGGACCAGTCCTGACCGCGCAGCGCGAGCACGATGAAGACCACGGTCACCGCCAGTAACAGGCTCATGAGTACCCGGCGGGCCACTGCGGGCCAACGCTTCCGGGGCGCGGCGCTCACCGGTACGGTGATTTCCGGGAAGGCCTGCGGTGCGTCCAGTTCTTTTGTTGACACGCGGCACCTTCTCCGATCGTGGAAAGGAATCGAGCTGGTGGCTCACGCTAACCGCGAACCGCTTGCTTCTTCCTTGTCCGACGGATCGCCGGTCATTTCCGTCTCGGGCCCGGCGAAGCGTTCCCGGGCGTACAGCCGCAGCAGTTCCCCCATTCGGTAACTGCCTGGGGTCGAGGTCTCCAACAGCTGCGCGTCGACCAACCGCTCCAGGATGCGTTCGGTGTGCGCCTCCGAGCGGGCGAGCACCCGAGCGGCGGTCGACCGGCTGAGTTCGGTCATCGGCGAGGTGCCCAGCAACTTGAACGCCTCGGCGATGGCCCGCTCGGAGCGGTCCGGGCTGCCGGAGAGACGATCGTAGGAGCCGGCCATGCTGGCCCGCAGGCCGACACCGTCGAACTCGAGGTTGTCCAGCCGGCGGCGCTCGTCGGCGAGCCGGTCGCGCAGCTCGGCGAGCGGCCAACCGGGACGGGCCACGAGGCGGGCACCGACGATGCGCAGCGCCAGCGGCAGGCACTCGCACCACTCGGCGATGGCGGTCGCGGCCTCCGGCTCTGCCGCGACCCGTTCCGCCCCGACCCAGTGGCTCAGCAGCGCGATGGCGTCCGGGACGGTGAGCGGTCCGACGCGTAACTGGCGCACGTCGCTGAGCCCCGCCAGCGGCTGGCGGCTGGTCACCAGCGTCGCGCATCCGGCGCCGCTGGGCAGCAGCGGGCGCACCTGGGCGGCGTCGACGGCGTTGTCGAGGACCAGTAACAGCCGCCGCCCGGCGACGACCGAGCGGAACAGGGCCGCTGCCTCGTCGACCTGCTCCTGGTCGCAGCTCATGCTGACCCCGAGGGTGCGCAGCAGCCGGGCGAGTGCGTCGACCGGCGTCAGCGGCTCGGCGTCCACGCTGGTGCCGCGTAGGGCGATGTACAACTGGCCGTCCGGGTAGCGGCTGGTGAGCTTGTGCGCGGCGTGGATGGCCAGGGTGGACTTTCCCACCCCGGCCGTTCCGTAGATCGACACGACCGGGGCTGAGTCCGTTGTGCTGGCCGGCCTCAGCCAGTTCATGAGCGGCGCGAGATCGTCGTGCCGGCCGGAGAATCGGGCGATGTCGGCGGGTAGCTGCCGCGGCACGTGCCGGATCGGGGTGGTGACCGGGCCGACGTTGCCCGGGTACGGCTCGTCGAGTTCGCCGCGGAGTATGGCGACGTGCAGGTTGCGCAGCTCGGGGCCGGGCTCGGCGCCGAACTGCTCGACGACCTGCGCGCGGGTGTCGACGTAGTACTGCAGCGCCTCCGGGGTACGTCCCATCGCGCAGAGCGCCCGCATCTGCAGCGACACGAGCGGTTCGGCGAGCGGGTAGGAGCCGAGGATCCGGGCCAGCCGCTCGGCCACCGCCTCGGGGCTGCCGAGACGTAGCTCCTCGGCGCCCCAGGCGCCGGCCAGGCTGATCAACTGCGATGCCACGCTGCGCCTCACCCGGTTGGCCCAGTCACTGGAGAGGGTGGCGAGTGGGTCTCCCCGCCACAGGTCCATCGCCTCGCGCAGGGCGGCGATCCGCTTCTCGTCACTGATCCGCGTCGCCGCGCGGCCGGTGTCGATGAGACGGTTCAGCCGGTGCAGGTCCACCTGCTGGTGCTCGACGTCGAGCACGTAGCCGTCCCCGTGGCGACCCAGGCCGATGGTTCTGCCGGAGCCGTCGTCGGCCTGTGCCAGGGCCCGACGCAGCCGGGCGACATGGGCGTAGAGGGCGCTGCGGGGCGCCTCCGGAGCCGCCGGCCCCCACACCCGTTCCGTCAGGGTGTCGATCGACACCGGCGTGCCGGCGTCCACGGCCAGGGCCGCCAGGACTGCGCGACGCTGACGCGGCCCCACATCCAGCGGGCCATCCGCCGATTCCACCTCGATGGGCCCCAGTAGTCGGATCCTCACATGCTCTCCCCGCCATCACGGCTGACACCGGCCGGTGTGCTAATGGACGCCGACCGGCGTCCGGTACCTCTGTCGGAAGCGTGCGTCGAGCAGGTAGCGCAGGCCACCACTCAACGCCCCCGCGGAAATCGCGAGACTGTACAGAAAACTGAGTAGCGCGCTCGGCGGGACCATCCGCCAGCCCGCGGTGCGTCGGACGTAGTTCAACAGGGGGAGGTCGACGCCGATGAACCACGTCAGGAAGGCGAGCGGAACGGCCGCCAGGTAGGGGGAGACCAGCACCAGGGGGAGGCTGGTGGTGGCCAGGAAGGCGGCCGCGACCTCGGCGGGCCGGTGCGTGGCCTCTCGCTCGGGCTTCAGGTCGCGTTGCTTGAGGACCAGGGGAACCAGTGAGCCGGCCCGCCGATAGAGCTTCCGCAGGATCGAGGACAGCTGGTCGTCGTCGTCGTGGTAGCCGACCACGGACAGGGTGCGGGTGACCGGGTAATGCTCCGCGATCCGGAGGCTGAACTCGTGGTCCTCGTTGGCGTACTGGCCGAGCAGCCGCTCGTCGAACGCCCCGATGTCGTCGATGACCCGGCGGGGCACGGCGCCGCTGGCGAAGTGGCCGGTCCGGGCCGGCCCGAGCTTGCGGGTGGCGCGGTAGTGGCCGTAGAGCACCTGCACCCACTCCACCACGCCGTCGTCGACCAGGGGGCGGTCGCCGTAGACGCCCCAGACGGCTCCGTAGGAGGGGTTCTCCTCGAAGATCTTGACGGCGTTGGCGACCGCGTCGGGGGCGAGGGCCACATCGGAGTCGAGGAAGAAGAGGATGTCGCCGCTGCTTGCGGCAATGCCGCGGTTGCGCGCGGGGCCGGCACCGACATTGTCGGTCAGTTCGATGAGCCGGCAACCGAGCTTTCTGACGATCTCCGGTGTGTCGTCGGTGCTGGCATCGTCGACGACGATGACCTCGATCGACGGGTGGGTCTGGTGCAATGCCGAGAGCACGCTCAGGGAGATGGTCTTCCGGCTGTTGTGACAGGGGATTACCACTGACACCAGTGGCGCGTGGGCGGGCTTCATTGATGCTCCTCGGGCAGGGAATTCGGCTGCGCTGGGAGGTGGACGACGCACCTACTCGTCGGTTTCTCGTCATCGAGAAGACCCGTCGACCACCTTAGTGCCTGATCGACATCGGTAGACAACTGTCGATCGGTTTCATGCTGGTTAAATGCTCGGGATGCCCCGCCACCGCGTGTTCTGCGCCAATGTGACGCTCATCTCGTCAGGGTGCGGAGATGACGAACTGCTGGGCCTTGTGGTCGGACAAGCCATTGGGGAGGGTCAGATCGTAACTGTGTACCTTGATGTCCGGAGTGGTGAAGAGCCAATCGATACGCCACATTCGCGGCTTGTCACCCACCGGCCAGGTGACCGGGTAGAGCGAGGAGAGCGCCCTGCTCTGGTCGACCAGCCGGTCGGAGACCATGTCGAGGAGATTCATCGACGGTGACGTGTTCAGGTCACCGGCCATCACCGCCCGGTTCGGATTCTTTTCCAGGTCGGCGGCGATGGCCTGGTAGCTGGCCTGCCGAATCTCGAAGTTGAACCGGTCGATCTCGAACATGTTGCGGTCATCGTCGCTGCGCAGCAGCAGGATCCGGACCGGCGGCTGGAAGATGTGCGAGTTGTAGAACGACACGACCTGGCCGTTGACCCGGATGTCGGTACGCAGCGCCTGTGACGCGTAGAAGAGTGGTCGGTCGACGAGGGCCGGCGGCACCGGCTTCAGGTCGTCCGGCAGGTACGGCTGCGAGTCGAGCCACGCATGCCCGACCACCGGCAGCCGGGTGAGCGTGACGTTGCGCCCCTCGCGGACGATCGTGTAGCCGGGGAACGCGGCCTTCAACTGCGCCGTCTGGTCGATCTCGTATGCCTGCGCGAAGATGTCGACCAGCGAGTCGTCGACGTTGGCGTACTCGTGCAGCATGTAGACGTCGGCGTCCATCTCCCGCAGGAAGTCGTAGAACTGCGCCGTGGTGGTGCGCTGCTCCCCGCCGTTGCGCCGGTCCTGGTCCCAGTACTCGGTGTTCCAGGTCACCACCTTGACGGCGTCGGCGGGCGCCGGTGGCGGGGTGTAGAACACCGTCGCGAAGTTGATCCCGCTGTAGCCGACGCCGAGCACGAGGGCGAGCAGCGCCGCCCCGACCAGCCGCCTGCGCATCGGTCGCGCCAGCCAGGCGACGGGTAGCAGCACCACCGGGACCGCCGCCCAGACGATCGGCGGGAGCAGGTCCACCGGTCCCCACACGTAGGTCCGGGCGCTGAGCAGATGGTGCAGCACGACGACGACCAGCCAGCCCACGCAGGCCACGGCCGCGAGGCGTACCCCCCAGCGGGCCCGCCGGGACCGGCCGGAAGGCCCCGGCGACAGCTCCGGATCCTTTTCGTCCATTATTGCGGTCGTTCTTGCCGCCGCTTCCGTCATCGCAACTCCTTTACGTGGCTCCGGTTCCCGCCGAGGTCGGTACCGGCCGGGAAAAAGGTATCGATCGGCACCTTGCTCGAAGCTTGTTCCGGACACCAAGGAGGGGGCAATCGCCACTCACTAGCGTCACGAGTGCTAATACCGGATTCACCACCGAGGACGGAGCCGCCGGATGGAGCACGCGCAGCCTATCGACGCTCGCACGGAGCCGACGTCGGCGCGGCGGGGCTGGTCGGTTGGGTATGCGACTTGCCGGGCATTTGGGGGACCGGCCCGATTGGTCGGTAACGGTGACCGATGGATGGTCGGCCGGTAAATATCCAATGACGGTGAATGCCGGAAACGTCGCCGCTGTGCAGTCGTGACACTGCCGTCGAGAGCGCGGCATTTCTTCGAAACGGGAGGTGGAAGTGCACGTTGTGGTGACCGGAGCCGCCGGCATGTTGGGCACCGCGCTGTTGGCGCGCCCCTGGCCGGGAGTGACGTGGACCGGAGTGGACATCCGTCCACTCGCGCCCCGGGTACGAGGGCGGGCGAGCTTCGTCCGGGCTGACGTCCGGGACGTCGACGCGATGACCCGGGCCTTCCGCCGCGCGGACGTGGTCATCCACTCCGCCGCCGCGTTGCCCAGCCATCGGGCGGCGGAGATCCGATCGGTGGACGTGGAGGGCACCGGGGCGGCGTTGGCCGCGGCGCGGCGGGCCGGTGTGGACCGGTTCGTGCACATCTCGTCCACCGCCGTCTACGGGCTGCCCCGGGAGTGCCCCACCCCGGAGGACTACCCGTGTGAACCGGTGGACCCCTACTCGGCGGCGAAGCTCGGCGCCGAGACCGCCGTGCTCCGGCAGCGCGACCAGGGCCTCTGCGCCCCGATCGTGCGGCCCAAGACCTTCCTCGGCGAGGAGCGTCTTGGTCTCTTCGCCATGCTCTTCGAGTGGGCCGACGAGGGCCGGCACTTCCCGCTGATCGGCGGCGGCGACGTCGCCACCCAGATGCTCGACGTCGAGGACCTCTGCGCGGCGATCCAGCTGATCTGCGAGGCGCCCGACGACAGGGCCAACGACACGTTCAACATCGGCGCGCGCGAGTTCCGCACCCTACGGGAGGACTTCCAGGCCGTCCTGGACGCCGCCGGCCACGGCCGGCGGGTCCTGGCCATGCCGGTGGGGCCCGCCGTCACCGTGCTGCGCGTGCTCGCCGCGACGCGCCTCTCCCCGGTCTACAAGCGACTCGTGCACAAGCTCACCCGGGACTCGTACGTCTCGATCGACCGAGCGACGCAGCGGCTCGGTTTCAACCCGCGGTTCAGCAACGAACAGGCGCTGTTGAAGACGTACCAGTGGTGGCGGGCGAACGCCGCCGAAACGCGGCGCAGCGCCGGACGTACGCACCGCGACCCCTGGAAGCAGGGCGCCCTGAGCCTGGCGAAGGCGCTGTTCTGACACTCCACGGAGCAAGGAGAGGTCCGCCATGAATCACGCCCTGGAAGTCCCGACCCCCACCTCGTCGGACCTGCCCGTGGTCTCTGTCGACCCGGCCGTCGCCGTGCAGGCGCTGAAACCGCTGGCCCGCGTCACCGGACTGTTCGTCCTACTGCGACCCCGCCAGTGGGTCAAGGGCGGCCTGGTGCTGGCGGCGCCGCTCGTCGCGGCCCCCGGCGCCACGGTGACCCATATCGTGCCGCTGCTCGGCACGCTGCTGAGCTTCCTGGCCGCCGCCTCGGCCGTGTACGTCTTCAACGACCTCAGGGACCGGGAGCGCGACCGCCTGCACCCGGTCAAACGAAACCGTCCACTGGCCAGCGGGCGGGTGAGTACGACCGCCGCTGTCGTACTCCTCGTCGGCCTGCTCACCGGCACCGCCGCCCTGGCCGCCCTGCTACCTGCCCTGACCGGCGTGGTCGTCGCCGGCTACCTCGCCCTCAACCTCTGGTACTGCCTGGCACTCAAGCACCAGCCCCTGGTCGACGTGTCGGTCGTCTCCATCGGATTCGTCCTGCGGGTGCTCGCCGGCACCATCGCCGTCGGCGCGGCCGTCCATCCGGCGCTGCTGATCGGGGTCTACTGCGCGTGCCTCGCGCTCTCCCTCGGCAAGCGACGCCACGAACTGGCCGCCCTGTCGGCCGCCGGCGGTGAGGCCGGCGAGCACCGGCCGGCGCTGCGCGCGTACTCGGTGCACTTCCTGGACCAGATGGTGGTGGTCAACCTGGTGGCGGCGCTGATCGGCTACGTCGCCTTCGTCTGGACCCAGACCCCGCCGTACGGGCCGGTCACCGCCGGGTTGACCTTCCCGTTCGCCGCGTTCGCGGTACACCGCTACCTGCAGATGATCGCCATGGGCGGCTCCCGCGGCGATCCGGTCGAGGACCTCGTCCGGGACCGCGCGCTGCTGGTCAATCTCGGCCTCTGGGCCGCGGTGCTGGCGCAGGCGATGCTGGCCGGCACCTGGCACGTCTGGTAACCGATCGACACCCCTTGGAGAAGAGCGTGAGCAGCAAAGACTCCCACGAGTACGACCTCTGCGTCGCGGTCAACTACTACTCGCCCTACGTCAGCGGGCTGACCGAGGTGGCCCGGGTGCTCGCCGAGGGCCTTGCCGGGCGGGGCTGGCGGGTGGCGGTGGTCGCCGTCCGGCACGACCCGACGCTTCCGCTGCGGGAGAGCCGCAACGGCGTCGACGTCTACCGCAGCCCGGTGGTCGCCTCGATCGGCCGTGGCCCGGTCAGCCCCGGCTTTCCGGCCCTGGTGCGCCGGGTCGCCCGACGTTCGCGGGTGGTCAACCTGCATCTGCCCATGCTGGAGGGAGCGTTGATCACTGCCCTGCCGCTGCGGGTGCCGGTGGTGACCACCTACCACATCGACCTCTGGCTGCCGCCCACCCTGGTGACCCGGGCGGCGATGGCCGCGGTGCGGGTGTCGTCGCGGGTCACGCTGCGCCGCTCGGACGCCGTCGTCGTCAACAGCGACGACCAGGCGCGGTACTCGGAGCTCTGGTCGATCCTGCGGTCCAGCCAGCGGTCCGCGATTCCGGCACCCTGCCTCGACCGGCGCGGTGGGGAGGCGGCGTTCCGGGAGACCGGCGGCCCGCACATCGGCTTCCTCGGCCGGATCGTGCCGGACAAGGGCCTGGACTACCTGGTGGCCGCATTCGCCGAGATCCCGGATCCCGAGGCGCGGCTGCTGCTCGGCGGCGACTATCTGACCGTCGCGGGCGGAAGCGTGATCGACCGGATCCGGGCGGCCGCCGAACGGGATCCCCGGATCCGGATTCTCGGGCTGCTCCGTGGCCGGCAGATCAACGACTTCTACGCCTCCATCGACGCCTTCGCCCTGCCCTCCGTCGCCGAGTCCTTCGGCATCGCACAGGCCGAGGCGATGATGTGCGGCATCCCGTCGGTCACCACCGATCTGCCCGGCGGCCGGTATCCGGTCCTGGCGACCGGGATGGGAAGGGTCGTCCAACCGCGGGACCCGGCCGGGCTACGGGTGGCGCTGCTGGACGTGCTCAGCTGGGACGCCGACACCCGACGCGAGGGGGCCAAGCGGGCCCTGGAGGAGTTCGGTGTGGAGGGATGCCTGGACCGGTACGCGGCGCTGTTCCGGGTCCATGGGGCGCGGTCCGGCGCATTGATGTGAGTGGCGTTCCGATCAGTAGAATGGCAGCCACGTTCCGTCACGGAGGTGTAGATGCACAGCAGGGATTTCGGTCGTCTCGGCACGGTCAGCGCGCTCACCCTGGGCGGGGGCGGGATCGGCGGTGTGTGGGGGGCGACCGACCACGCCGAGGCGGTGGCGACCGTGCGGGCGGCCGTCGACGGTGGCGTCACGATGCTCGACCTGGCCCCGACCTACGGTGACGGCTACGCGGCCGAGAACGTCGCCGGTGCCGCGCTGCGCGGCATTCCGGCCGCGGACGTCCTGGTCACCAGCAAGATCGAACTGCCCGAGCAGGACGGCGGCGATCTCCCGGCGAAGATGATCCGCAGCCTGCACGCCACCCTGGAGCGTCTCGGCCGCGAGCAGCTGGATCTCTTCCTGCTCCACTCTCAACTGCACCCGCAGGGCTGGACCGGTCCCACTCCCCGGACACTCGGCTGGGAGCTGTACCGAGACCAGGTGGTGCCCACCTTCGAACGGCTGCGCGACGAGGGCAAGATCCGGGCCTGGGGGTTGACCGGTGTCGGCCACCCGCAGACCGTGATCGACGCCATGCACCAGCAGCCGCGCCCGGACGCGGTCCAGGCGGTGGTGAACGCCCTTGACCTGAGTGGCGACATGTGGCTGCTCGGCGCGTCGGCCGAGCCTCGGAACGACGAGATCCGCCGAGCCGCGGTCGCCGACGGCGTCTCGGTGATCGCCATCCGTGCCGTGGCGGCGGGAGCGCTCACCGGCGAGATCGACCGGTCCGTGGACGACGACGCCCCGGTCGCGGTCGACTTCGCCCGGGCGGAGCGGTTCCGCGCGCTCGCCGCCGAGTTCGGTGAGTCGCCCGCCTCGTTGGCCCACCGGTACGCCCTGAGCGTCCCCGGCGTGGCGACCGTGGTGCTCGGCGTCAAGAACCGCACCGAGTTGGCGGAGTGCCTCGCCGCCGAGGCCCGTGGCCCGCTGACCGAGGTCGAACGGAAGGCCCTGCTCGACCTGCGGAGCTGAGCGAACGGTGAGCCGGGCAGCGTGCCGGAAAGGCGTCCGCGCGGTGCGATGACCAGTGCGGCGGCGGGGCCGGCGGCACAGACGACGATCTGCGGGTGCCGCCGGCCCTCGCCCAGGTTCAGCGGTTCGCTGGCTCGCTGCTCGGGGCCGGTTGGACGCGCTCGAACCGGATCCGGCTCAGCCAGCCCGGCAGGTCGCTGAGCGCGTACAGCTCGCCGTGCACGTCGGCGTCGATCGCGGTCGGCTGGATGGGGAAGTTGCCGATGATGGCGCTCTCGTAGCCACCCCACGGTTTGGGGCGTACGGCGAAGGCGAGGGTCGAGCAGTAGTCGCTGGCGACGTAGGTGCCCCAGGCTTCCGGGGTGGCGGAGCCTCGGTACACCACACCGCCGGTCACCGAGCAGCTCTCGGTCATGTAGTGCTCGTACTCGAAGACCGGGTCGGTGTACTTCACGCCTGGCCGGCACTGCTCCGGGTCGAACACCGGGGTGCCCTCGCGGCAGGACCAGCCGAGGTTCGCGCCGCCCTGCCACGGGCGGATGTGGTTGATCTCCTCGACCAGGCCCTGGCCGACGTCACCGATCCACAGTGAGTTGTCGAGCTTGTCGACCGAGAACCGCCACGGGTTGCGCAGCCCGTACAGCCAGATCTCCGGCCGTGCGTCGCGGTTGCGGACGAACGGGTTGTCCCGGGGTACGCAGTAGGGCTTCGCGCCGCAGCTGCGGTTGACGTCGATCCGGACGATCTTGCCGAGCAGGGTGCCGAGGTCCTGACCGGCCTTGTACGGGTCGTTCGCGTGGCCGCCGTCGCCGAGGGACCAGTAGAGGTAGCCGTCGCGGCCGAACGCGACCTGTCCGCCGTTGTGGTTGTTGTACTCGGCGTGTTCCTGGGTGAGCAGCACCTGTAGCCGCTCGGGGGCGTCGACGGGCAGTCGCGCCAGGGTCAGGGCGCCGTCCGGGAGGCTGGTGTAGGCCACGTAGAGCATCCCGGTCCGCGCGAAGTCCGGCGCGGGGGTGATGCCGAGCAGGCCGCGCTCGTTGCCCGACGTGTCGACCCGGGCGGTCAGATCGAGCACCGGCTCGGCCGCCAGGCCGGTGTCCGGGTGGTAGGCGCGGACGGTGCCGTTCTTCTCCGCGATCAGCATCCGGCCGTCCGGCAGCCCGGTGAGCGCGATCGGACGCCGCAGACCGAAGGCCACCTGTTCGGAGACCACGGTCAGCTCGGTGAGCGGCACCTTGCCGGGGCGCGGCGCGCCGGCCGTGGCGGTGCCGGCGATCGCCGCCGACAGGAGCGCGGACAGGACCAGGACGAGCAGGCCGGCCAGTACGGGTACCGGACGCCAACGTGGTCGCGACATGTTCTCAGCTCCTTGAGCAGGTGGTGGGGAGTGCGCAGGCTGGGAGCGCGACCAACACTACATCAACTCTTATCAATGCGTTGGCTGGCGGCGCGGAACCGGTGGCCGGTGGAGTGGTCTTCGTACGATGACCGCCATGGATGTTGCGATCGTGACGAACGCGGTCGTGGCCGCGGTCTCGGTGATCACCGTCGGTGTCTCGGTGTTCTTCGCGCTCCGGCAACTGCGGCTGTCGCAGAGTGCGAACCACACCCTGGTCGCGATCGAGCTGCTCACCCGGGACCGGATGAGCGACGCCTTCCTGGACAGTCAGCAGTTCGTGCTCACCGAGCTGAGCGCGAGCTGTCCGCCCGGTCTGCGGGTCAGCGACCTGCCGCCCGAGGCTCGTAAGCACGTGAACCGGATCGCGTTGTACTACAACGGCCTGGGCCAGATGCTGGCCTTCGGCGTCGTCGACCCGGCGTTGTTGATCGGCACGGGTGGGTTCCGCGCCCGAGAGGCGTGGAGCGTGCTGGAGCCGTACATCCTCGCCGAGCGGGCAGCGCGCGGTGAGTCGTATCTGGCCAACTTCGAGCATCTCGTGGTGCTCGCCACCGAGACGCCGTGGTCGGTCGCGGTGCGCAAGCTGCGCCTACGCCGGTTCGGCAGCTACCCGGCCAGCCTGGGTCTGGTGACCGGGGCGGGTGACGCGGCTGGGCCGGCGCCGGCCGCTGACCCGGTCGGTGAACGCGGTGTCGGTTCCGCGGGCTCCGTCTGACGACCACCGCGCCCACCGGCCCGGGTGGGCCGGGGAGGTCGGATCGGTGCGCGCCACGCATCGCTGGCCGGCGCCTGCTCGTCCGCCGGGCGGATCAGAGTGGCTGATGTTCACGTGCACATTGCGCGTGACGGTGATAGCGCAGTCGACGTGCCGCACCGGTGTGGATCTCTGACCCGCTACCGCCATCGATCGACAGTGTGGTGGTCGGGCTGACCGGTCGGTCCGACGTGCCCGTCTTAGCTGGTCTTTTTCCGGACGTTGGGCTGAACTTCTTGAGCGCCCCGTAACTTTGTGGCAATCTCACTGCCATCGATGTGTAGCGTTCTCTCGTCTCCTGTGGTCTGCACCGATGGGCACCTGAGTCGCCGGGCGATGTTAGCGCTAACTCGTCGAAGTGACGCGACTCTGGAAGGTGCTGAGACACATGAGGAATCTCGTACATCCGAGCAGATCTCCGCGACGACGGTGGTCGACCACGGCAACGATGCGCGCGCTGGCGGTGGGGTTGCTGGTGGCCGGCACGGTCCTGGTGCCCAGCGGTGCCGCCAACGCGGGCACCACGTTGGGCACCTCGGCGGCGGAGAAGGGGCGCTACTTCGGCGCCGCCGTCGGCACGTACAAGTTCAACGACAACACGTACATGACGGTGCTGAACCGCGAGTTCAACAGCCTGGTCGCCGAGAACGAGATGAAGTGGGACGCGACCGAGCCGCAGCGGGGCGTGTTCAACTACAGCGCCGGTGACCGCATCGTCAACCACGCCCGCTCGCGCGGGATGAAGGTGCGCGGGCACACCCTGCTGTGGCACGCCCAGCAGCCCGGCTGGGCGCAGGGCCTCTCCGGCGGCGACCTGCGCAACGCCGCCATCAACCACGTCACCCAGGTGGCCAGCCACTTCCGGGGGCAGATCTACTCCTGGGACGTGGTGAACGAGGCGTTCGCCGACGGCGGCAGTGGCGGCCGGCGGGACTCGAACCTGCAACGCACCGGCAACGACTGGATCGAGGCGGCGTTCCGCGCTGCCCGCGCGGCCGACCCGAACGCCAAACTCTGCTACAACGACTACAACACCGACGGGATCAACGCGAAGTCGACAGGCGTCTACAACATGGTCCGGGACTTCAAGTCCCGGGGCGTGCCGATCGACTGCGTCGGTTTCCAGTCCCACCTGGGCACCACGCTTCCCGGTGACTACCAGGCCAACCTCCAGCGCTTCGCCGACCTGGGCGTGGACGTGGAGATCACCGAACTGGACATCACCCAGGGCGGCAACCAGGCCAACATGTACGGCGCCGTCACCCGCGCCTGCCTGGCGATCTCGCGCTGCACCGGCATCACCGTGTGGGGCGTACGGGACTGTGACTCCTGGCGCGGCGGCGACAACGCACTGTTGTTCGACTGCGCCGGCAACAAGAAGCCCGCGTACACGGCGGTCCTCGACGCCCTCAACGGCGGCAGCACCCCGACCCCGACCGGCAACCGGTTCCGCAACGAGGGGTCCGGCCGGTGCCTGGACGTCAACGGTGCGAGTTCGGCGAACGGCGCACAGATGATCATCTGGGACTGCCACAGCAACGCCAACCAGCAGTTCACCCAGAACGGGCGGGCATTGCAGGTGATGGGCAAGTGCCTGGACGTGCCGAACAACGCCGCCGCCGGCACCCGGGTGCAGATCTACGACTGCCACGGTGGGGCGAACCAGCAGTGGAACGTCAACAGCAACGGCACGATCAGCAACGCACAGACGGGGCTGTGCCTGGACGTCAACGGCGCCGCCACCGCCAACGGCTCCGCGGTGATCGTGTGGAGCTGCCACGGCGCGGCCAACCAGCGCTGGGCTCGGGCCTGAGCTGATGAGCGCGACAGTCGGCACCGCACAGAGGGGAACGACGATGGTCAGATTCCGCCCGAACCGCTCGTTGAGCCGGATGCTCGCCTGCGCCCTGGCCACTCTCGTTGCGGTGCCGGCTGTCGTGCTCGCGGCTGCCGCACCGGCAGCCGCCGACACCAGCCAGTTCCGTGGGGTCAACTGGGCCAGGCTGGGTGACAACTTCCACGGCGGCCCGCTGGTCCTGCACGGGCTGAACAGCTCCGACAGCTACGCGACCGTGCTGGCCAAGGCCAACGCGATCTACACCGGCTTCCAGACCAACCTGGGCGCCAACACGGTCCGGCTGCCGATCAACACCTACACCGTCGGTACGAGCTGGTGGAACGCGTACACCGGCGCGATCGACGCGGCCACCGCGAAGGGTCTCCGGGTCGTCCTCTCCTACTGGGACGACGGCGTGGCCGCCAGCGGCGGACGGATCGTCGACACCACCGCCTTCGACACCATGTGGAACACCGTGGTCGCCAGGTACGGCGGCAACGACCTGGTGTACTTCGAGCCGATGAACGAGCCGGGCGGGCACAGCGCCGCGGACTGGGCCAACGTGGTGAACAACTGGCTCACCGCCCGTCCGGCGATCCCCCGCCACCGGGTCTTCGTCAGCGGCGCCGGCCTGAACACCGACATCAGGTCGATGTGCGCCGACCGGCGGCTCGACGGAACGATCGTGTCGCTGCACCACTACACCTTCTTCAGCGGCGCGAAGACCTACGACCAGTGGGTGACGTTCCTGCGGGACGCGATCGGCTCCTGCGCCGCCCGTACCGTCATGGACGAGTTCGGTGCGCCGATGGACACCGGGCTCAACTACCACGACACCACCAGCACCGACAACTTCGTGCGCTACTTCCGCGCCACCACCGACGTGCTGCGGGAACTGCGGATCGGCTCGATCTACTGGCCGGGTCTGGGCGGCAAGGTCACCGCCGGTCAGGGCGACGACTGGTACGCCATGCAGAAGCTGCACGGCACCGGCACCAACCTGACCCTGAGCACCCCCAACGCCAGCGGACTCGACCGCCTCCGGTACGCCTGGGGCCTGACCGACGGCGGCACCCCGGACCGGGTGAGCCGGCTGCGCAACGTCGGCACCGGGCAGTGCCTGGACATCCCCGGCGCGACCACCGCGAACATCCAGGTCCAGGTGTACGCCTGCAACGACAGCGCCGCCCAGCGGTGGACCGTGACGGCCGGTGGGCAGCTCACCGCCCTCGCCGGCCAGCGGTGTCTCGACGCGTACAACCGGGGAACCACGAACGGCACCGTCGTCGGCACGTACGCGTGCAACGGCGGCGACAACCAGCGGTGGACGGTCGGCGGCGACGGCACGATCCGTGGCGCGCAGTCCGGGCTCTGCCTGGACGTGAACACCACCACGGCCAAGGTGCAGCTCTGGGCCTGCTGGGGTGGCGACAACCAGAAGTGGCAGGTGCAGACCGCCTGACCCGGCATTCATCAGCAACGGTCCGTGCCGTCCGTACCGACTCGGCGGGCGCGGTAGGTCAATGGCTTCCGGGACGGTCCGACTGTCGCGCGCAGAGGCGCATCGCCTCGGCGGGGCACGGGCCGTCGCGGACGTGGAGGGAGAAGAGATGAGATCCGTCGTCCATGCCGGGAAAGGTTGCCTACTCGCGCTGGGGGTGTTCGTCTCCGCCGCGTTGCCGGCCGTGATCGCAGATCAGGCGCCGGCCCTGGCCGCGGTCCAGGAGACGCTCCATGTCGCACCGAACGGGAACGACGCCAACCCCGGCACGCTCGCCGCGCCGTTCCGGACGCTCCAGCGCGCGCGGGACGTGGTCCGGACGAAGACGGCGAGCATGACCGGCGACATCCAGGTCTACCTTCGCGGTGGCAGCTATCCGGTGAGCAGCACGATCGAGTTCGGGGCCGGTGACTCCGGCACCAACGGCCATCGGGTGATCTACTCCGCGTACCCGGACGAGACGCCGGTGCTCGAGGCCGGTGTGCAGGTGACCGGCTGGACCCAGCACAGCGGCAACATCTGGAAGGCCCCGCTCGACCGGGCCAACAAGCTGCGGGCGCTCTACGTCAACGGCCAGCGGGCCCACATGGCGGCCAAGACGATCACCTCGGCGGGCTGTCACGGCACGTACACCATCACCGCGGGACAGGCCGACTGGGCTTGGGAGTCGGGCTCGCAGTGCGCAGGCGCGAGATACAGTACGGCCGATTTCCCGGCGATCTCCCAGAATCAGGAAGACATCGAGATCGAGACGGCCACCACCTGGACCACGGCCATCGTGGGAGTCCGGCAGGTGACCACCGAGGGCGGGAGCCGCGTCGCGCTGTTCCAGCAGCCGGGTGCCGCCATCGCCCAGGGGGCGTTCAACGGCAACGCGCAGATCAACGGTTCGCACAAGGTCATGAACGCCTACGAGTTCCTGGACACGCCCGGGGAGTTCTACTTCGACAAGACCAGCCGGACGCTGTACTACTACAAGGCCGGCGCCGACAACATGTCCACCGCGTCGGTCTTCGCGCCCAACAACGTGACCACCGTGCTGCGGGTCGCCGGCACCTCGACCAGCAACCAGGCGCGCGACATCACGTTCTCGGGGCTCACCGTGCGGCACTCCGACTGGAACCTGTTCAACGTCGCCGGCTCCGTGTACAAGCAGGCCCAGCAGGGCAATCTCGGCGCCCAGGCGTACGCGCGCGGCAACTTCCACGTCTACTACTACCGCAACGTCGACGTCACCCCCGGCATCATCCACCTGCAGAACGCCAGCGGGATCCGGTTGGAGCGGAACCGGATCGCGCACACCGGAGCCGACGGGATCAACCTGGTCAACGACGTGACGAACACCCAGTTGATCGGCAACTACACGAACGACATCGCCGGAACGGCGATAAGCGTCGGCCACCCGCAGCACGTCTTCATCGGTGACCACACGTCGAGCAACCGGGAGAAGTACCCGCCGCAGGTCGAAGGGCCGCCGAAGAACATCGAGATCAGGAACAACTATATCCACGACAGTGCGGTGCTGTTCAACGGGCACGGCGCGGTCGCGGCGTACTTCGCCGACACCCTGACGGTGCAGCACAACCGCATCGAGAAGGCGCCCTGGGCGGGTATCACGATGGGCTGGGGGTGGTGGAACTTCGACGGCTCCGCAGGGTCGATCGCGCCGAACCGTCCCACCACCACGGCGAAGAACAACACCATCAGCCACAACCACATCATCGACACGGTGCAGCGACTCAGCGACACGGCGCCCATCTACACGCTGGGCAGCCAGCCGGGCACCACGATCCACGACAACTATTTCCAGGGTGTCCCGGCCGGCCACAAGTACGGGCTCCACCCGGACGAGGGCTCGGCGTTCATCACCTTCCGGGACAACGTCCTGAGCGTGGACAAGAACATCACCTGGATGATCAACTCAGACGACTTCGGGCGTAAGCACGATCTGAGCATCACCCAGACGTACGGGCCGATCAACAAGGTCTCCAACAAGAACCTGCCCAACAGCACCATCCACGACATCCTCGTCTCCGCCGACTACGTCTGGCCGGCGGCGGCCTACGGGATCGCGGTCAACTCCGGGCTCCAGGACTCCTTCCGGGACATCACCCAGCCGCGCAACCTGCCGATGCAGGACTACGTCCTGCCGGCGAGCACGTTCGTCGGCAGCGGCACGTCCTCGATCCCGATTCGTAGCAGCGGTGACCCGACGAGGTCGCTGTGGCTGGCCCCGGCCGGCACCACCACCTTCGCCGCCGGTCCGACGATGACCAGGGCGGACGGCAACGCCACCGCCATCGCGGTGCCGACGGCGTCGGGTGACTACCGGCTCTACGTGGTCGACGCCCAGGGGAGTCGGTCGGCCGAGTCGAAGTCGCTCGTCCGGCGGCAGGGCACCGGCGGTACGCCTGACACGCAGCTCGTCGGCGGCCAGTCCGGCCGTTGCCTCGAGGTTCCCGGCGCCACCAGCACAAACGGTACCCAGACGCAACTGTGGGACTGCGCCGGCGGCTCGCACCAGCGCTGGACCTACACCGCGAGCAAGCAGTTCACCGTGTACGGCAACAAGTGCCTGGACGCCAACGGCGCCGGCACCACCAACGGCACCACGGTCATCATCTGGGACTGCCACGGCGGTCTCAACCAGCAGTGGAACGTCAACGCCAACGGCACCATCACGAACGTCCAGTCCGGACTGTGCCTCGACGCCAACGGCGCCGCCACCGCCAACGGAACGAAGATCATTCTTTGGTCCTGCAACGGCGGCGCGAACCAGCAGTGGAGTCGACGCAGCTGAGAGCCGCAACCGGAGGGGCCAGGCACCGGCGGTGCCTGGCCCCTCCGACGTCAGAGAAGCGCAGCGCGCGCGGAGACCGACGCCCTGGACGAGGCGCGGGTGAGCTGGCACCATGTGCCGATCATGAAGCGGGATCGGATGGAGAACCTGGTGAACAGCTCGTGGCCGGGGTCGGGCGGGCTGTCGGTGCGATCGGGTGTTCGCGCGGTGGGCCGGCTGACCGTGGCGGCAGGTGTGGCTGTCGCGCTGGCCCTGGCGGCCGGCTGCGCCGACGCGGCTTCGCCGGCGTCGGCTCCGAGCCCGTCGGTGAGCGCGGCGGAGCAGGACCTCCACACGTGGCTGCACGAGGGTGCGAAGAAGGTCGGCCAGGACACCTACTCAACCCGGTTGACCATTACACGCCGGGACGTCGAGGGAGCTTCGGTCAGTACGAGAGTCGAGATGACGGTGGATCCGGCCAGGCGCCGCAGCGACATGAGCATCCACTTCCCCATTCGGCAACCCGGCCATTTCCAGTGGGTCGAGATCAAGACCGTCGACGGCGAGAGTTGGGCGCGGTTCTTCGGCTTCGGGGCGCCTCCCGAGAGGTGGCTGGCGGTCGACCTGCCGCGGCTGCTGGGTGACGACTCCTCGATCTTCATGGGTACGCAGGCGACGGACGACCTTCAGGAACTGGTGAAGACGTCGGTCGAGCTGCGGCTCGTCACCGAACGAGCCGTTCGTGGTGTCCTCGACCTACGCCGGCATCCACAGCTGACCGCCGAGCTGCGTGAAGAATTGTCGGGGACGAACACGATGGTGCCGTTCGACGCCACCCTCGACGCGCAGGGTCGGCTGACGAACCTGACGCTGCACTTCGATCAGGTGGAAGCGGGCGCCGGTGAGTGGCAGCTCCTCTACCACTCGTTCGGTCGGCGACTGCCGATCGAACCGCCACCGGCCGGGGACGTACTCGAAGCGGACGACCTCGATCCGCGACTGCTCGCCGAATTGCGCGACGTCGGCTGGTTGTAGGCGGGCCGCCGTACCCACCCACGGCATCGCCGCGGCTACGATCGGCCGGTGGCCCGACCCCTCGACCGCATCGCCCTGATCTCCGACGTCCACGGCAATTTGACCGCGCTGGAGGCCGTGCTGGCCGACATCGACGCCCGCGGCATCGAGCGGATCTTCAACCTCGGTGACTACGTCGGCAAGGGGCCGCGCGGTCGCGAGGTGATCGAGGTCTGCCGGGAGCGGTGCGAGGTCAACATCCTCGGCAACTGGGACGACTTCCTCCCCGACCCGGATCGGACCTACGACAGCGAGGCGTTGGCCTGGTGGCTGGCGCAGCTCGCGGACGGCCAGGGCGACTGGCTGCGCGGCCTGCCGTTCAGCCACGACTTCCTGCTCAGCGGGCGGCGGGTGCGACTCTTCCACGCGTCGGCGACGACCGTGCACCGTCGGGTGCGGTTCGACCACGACGAGGCCGAGTTCCTCGGCATGTTCGCCAACACCCCGGCGACCGGCGACGGGCCGGAGCCCTCGGTGGTGGGTTACGGTGACACGCACGATCCGTTCTACGAGGTGGACCGCGAGCGCCGCACCCTGTTCAACACCGGCAGCGTCGGCAACGCGATGGACGATCCGACCCCGGTCTACGTGATCCTCGAAGGTGTCGTCGACGCGGAGTTCGACGCGCCGTTCTCGATCCAGTTCGTCCGCGTGCCGTACGACGTCGAGGCGGAGCTGACCGTGGCGGCTCGGCTGGGCATGCCGGAGCTGGCCGGGTACGTCTCCGAGCTGCGGCACGGCGTCTACCGCGGCGAGATGCACGATCCGGACGGACCGAAGTACCACCGGCAGCCGAGGCCGCGGCAGCCGGCCGGGTGACCGGTCCGGCACCACGGGGCGCACGCCCGGCGAGAGCGAGCCCGGGTCACCGCGAGATCGTCGTGTCGAGCATGTCGACGAGGTGCTCGGCGGCCGTTGCCGTGTCGTAGTCGGGGTCGTGGAGCTGCTCGGCGACGATGGCGTCGATGCCGCCCCCGACGATGATCGCCGTCGTACGCGTGTCGATGTCACCGCTGGCGCCGCAGGTGAGCCGGGCCGCGTCGATGAGCTGGGCCAGGGGACGCCAACGGGCGGCCGGATCATGGTCATCGTTCTCGTGCACCATCGCTTCGATGATCATGCGGGTGTGTCGCGGATGCTCCCGTAGGTGTCCCACCATCGACCTGACGTACGCGGCGGGCCGGTTCGCAGGGTCGGCGGCCTCGACCGCGGCGGCGACGTCTGCGACAAGGGCGGCGAGGGCGTGCTCGTGGGCGGCGCGTACGACGGCGGCCTTGGTGGGGAAGTGATAGAGCACGGCGGCCTTGGTGATGCCGGCGCGCTCGGCGATGGCGGCCAGTGAGGCACCGGCGTAACCCCGGTCGGCGACCAGCTCGATGGTGACCTCGATCAGTTGGGTGCGGCGGGCGCGCTCGATCAGGGTCAGTTCGCCCGTCGCGCCCTTTCGTCTCCTTGTCACCCGCCAGATTCTACCGTACGGTCGAAAAATCTACCGATCGGTTAGGAGTGTGTGGTGCGGACCAGAATCATGAAGGTTCTCAACCGGCTGCGGCCCAGGTCACGATGGCTGCGCCTGGTCCTGGCCGGGCTCGCACTGATCGCACTGGTGGTCACCTTCGCCATCCGCCAGCCCGCTCCGATCGGCCACTGGGACAGCGCCGACGGGCAGGACCGGTTCCTCCGGGCCTACACGGAGGCCTTCGCCGCCCTGCCCGACCCGGCGGAGACCATCGACGTACGCACCGACTTCGGCATCGTCCGCGTCTACCGCTTCGCCGGCACGGCGGACGGCGGCGGTACGAGCACCCCGTTGCTGTTGCTGCCCGGGCGCGCCTCGGCCACCCCGGTCTGGGCGGACAACCTGCCGCTGCTGCTGCCGATCGGCGACGTCTACACCGTCGACCTGCTCGGCGAGCCGGGCATGAGCGTGCAGAACCGCCCGATCAACACCGACGCGGCGCAGGCCGAGTGGCTGCACCAGACCCTCCAGGCGCTCCCGCCGGACAGGTTTCACCTGGTCGGTCTCTCGATCGGGGGCTGGACCGCGGTCAACCTCGCGCTGCACCGACCGGAGCACATCGCGTCGATGACCCTCATCGACCCGGTCCACGTCTTCGGCGACCTGCCGTTCGGCACCATCGTGCGGTCCATCCCGGCCGCGCTGCCCTGGCTGCCCAGGTCGTGGCGGGACAGCTTCAACTCCTACACTGCCGGTGGCGCCCCGGTCGAGGACGAGCCGGTCGCCGACATGATCGAAGCCGGCATGCAGCACTACAAGCTCCGGCTGCCGCAGCCCACCCGGATCAGCGAGGAACGACTCCGTCGACTCGACCTGCCGGTCCTGGCGATCATCGCTGGTGAATCGGTGATGCACGACCCGCAGTCGGCCGCCGAGACCGCACGCCAAACTTTGCCCCGGGGCACGGTCCGGCTCTACCCGGGCGCCTCCCATGCTGTCAACGGCGAGCAGCCCGAACGGATCGCCGAGGATGTCGCCGGCTTCATCGCGCATGCTTCCTGAATGCGGTGCGGCAGCGGTCCGTGGGGCCGGGGCCGGGAGTCTGTCAGAAGAGGGTGGTGGGTTCGACCGGGATCGGCTCGGGCAGCGGGTCCAGCTCCGGCACCCGGGCGCGTACCTCGTCGTGGAAGCGGCGGGCCAGCACCGGCGCGTCGGCGTTGTCCGGGGTGTGGACGAAGACGGTCGGCGACCGGCCCTCGCGCAGCCAGGTCACGGTGGCGTCCACCCAGCGCCGCCAGCCGTGGACGGTGCGCGCCGGGTCGTCCCGGCCGAGGTAACGGACGATCGGCCGGTCGGTGAGCGCGACCGTACGCAGCGGCATCCTGGGCTTCTTCGTCCAGGCGTCCCGCTCGGCGTCGCTGGTCGGCGGGTCGGTGAAGAACGCCGTGGTGTCGAACGGGATCCACTCGGCGTCCGTCTCGGCCAGGGCCGTCTCCAGCAGCCGGGTCGCGCGGGGGTCGGTGAAGAAGACCGGGTCGCGTACCTCTACAGCCGGTCGGTGCGCGGCGGGCAGGCGGCGCAGGAACCGGGCGAGCGTGGGTACGTCGTCCGGGCCGAAGGAGCCGGGCAACTGCACCCAGAGGGCGTACGCCCGGCAGCCGAGCGGCTCGATCGCGTCGAGGAAGGCGCGCATCGGCTGGTCGACGTCGGTGAGGCGGCGTTCGTGGGTGACCACCTTCGGCAGCTTGACCACGAAGCGGAAGTCGGGTCCGGTCTGCTCCGCCCAGGAGGCGACCGTCTCGCGGGCCGGTGTGGCGTAGAAGGTGGTGTTGCCCTCGACCGCATCGCACCAGCCGGCGTAGTGCCGTAGCCGCTCCTGCGCCGGCAGGGGATGGGGGAGCAGCCTGCCCTGCCACGACCGGTGGGTCCACATCGCGCACCCGACGTGCAGTCGCACGGCCACCTGGTCAGCCGGCGTCGACGCGTTCGACGGTGAGGGTGTTGACGCCGGCCGTCGCGTCGATGTCGTAGCGGTCGGTTGCGGAGTTCCACTCGGGCGGGGTGAAGGTCGTGCCACCGGCCACCCCCGAGTGGGTGGCGCCGTCGATGGTGACCGAACCGGCGCCGCCACCGGCGCGTACCTGCACGGGCGCGTCGCCGGCCAGGCGGACGACGACCTGGCTGGCGCCGCCGCCGAGCAGGGTGCGCTGCGTCCCCTCCGGTGCGGGCAGCGTCAGTTCGACCCGGTTCGCGCCGGCGGTGAACTCGACGTCACCGACCCGCGCGCCGCGCAGGTCGAGGTGCTGTTCCTTGGCGCCACCGTTGAGTCGCACGTGCCAGCGGACCGACTCGGCCAGCACCACCTCCACGACCGCCGGACCGTCCCGGTCGGTGCCGCGCAGACTGGTCAGCAGGCTGCCGTCGGTGAGGGAGACCGCGGGACGGACGTTGGCGTCGCGGGGCGTCGACACCCGGTACGCGTCGTCGCCGAGGTCGGCGGTGCGCACCTGGACCACGTCGGCACCGTCGAGCAGGACGAAGGTGGCCTCCCGCAGGTCGCCGACGGCGCCGGTGACGACGTGACCGTCACGGCCGTCGCCCCGGACCGACACCCACGTCCAGGTGGCGACCACCACCACCACGATGACCAGTACGGCCGCACCGATCCACCACCACATCCGTCGTCCGCCGGCTGCCTGAGCGTTCTCCACGTCGCCTCCCGTACATCGATGACCGCACGGGTTACTACCCGCCTGTCACCGACTCTTACGCGTGTCCCGACCGGTGGGCTCACCGGTGCCCGGAAGCGGGCCGACATGTCTGAGCGACATGATCGTGTCGCTCAGACATGTCGTCGCGGAAGCTTAGTGGCTCGGGGTGGCCATTACGGACGGCGACGTCAGGCCCGGGACCACTTCTGGTTGGGGGTGCCGGCGCAGTCCCACAGTTGCAGCCGGCCGCCGTTGTTCGGGTTGTTGTCGCGTACGTCGACGCAGCGGTTCGCGTTGAGGTTCACCAGGTCGCCGGCGGCGTTGAGGGTGAATCGTTGTGCCGGGTTGCCGTTGCAGGTCACGAGGTTGACCTCGGTGCCGTTGGCCGTGCCGGCCCAGGCCGGGTCCATGCACTTGCCCATCGCGCGGATGGTGCCGTCGGCGGCGAAGGTCCACGCCTGTGCGGCGGTGGTGTTGCAGTTCCAGATCTGTAGCGGTGCTCCGTCGACCGGGTTGGCGCCGGGGATGTCGATGCACCGGCCGCTCTGCTGTCCCCGGATCCGGGTGGTGCCGGTGTTGCCGTCCGGGACGTGGCCGTAGACCCGGACGTAGTCGACGAGCATCTGCTGCGGGAACTGGGTGCTGCCGTCGGGGTAGCCGGGCCAGTTGCCGCCGACCGCCACGTTGAGGATCATGAAGAAGGGGTGGTCGAAGACCCAGCGGTTACCGCCGAGCCGGCTCGGGTCGACCCGGAAGAACTCCGACCCGTCGAGGTACCAGCGGATGATGTTCGGCTCCCAGTCCACCCGGTAGGTGTGGAAGGTGTCGGCCAGCGGCTGTCCGATGGTGCGGCTGCCGGTGATCCCGCCGCCGCCGGAATAGCCCGGACCGTGGATGGTGCCGTGCACGGTGTTCGGCTCCCGCCCGACGTTCTCCATGATGTCGATCTCGCCGGAGGCCGGCCAGCCGACGTTGCCGAAGTCGTTGCCGAGCATCCAGAACGCCGGCCAGATCCCCTGCCCCCGGGGAATCTTGATGCGTGCCTCGAACCGCCCGTACGCCTGGCTGAACGTGGCCGCGGTCAGCAGGCGGGCCGAGGTGTACTCGCACCGGCCGTAGTGGCACTGGTAGTTGGCCGGGTTCTCCCGGCGGGCGGTGATGACCAGGTTGCCCTGGCCGTCGTGAACCGCGTTGCTGGTGCTGTTGGTGTAGTACTGCCGTTCGTTGTTGCCCCAGCCGTGGCCGCCGATGTCGAAGCGCCACTTGGACTGGTCGACCGGGGTGCCGGCCGGTGAGTTGAACTCGTCCTGCCAGGTGAGGCCGCCGATCGCGGCGGCGGCCGGTGCGGACTGCACGGGTAGCAGGAGCGCACTGGTGACGAGGGCCGCACCCAGGGCGGCGGCTGCCCGGCGGAGGCTGCGGGAGATGGCGTCCACGATGGAATCTCCTCGGGGGTGGAGGGACGGATACGCTGGCGAGGCGGCTGGAGAGCGCTCTCCGAATCCGAGTCTGTCGATTTCGGCGAAATTAGTCAAGGTTGTTAACAGCGATCATCACTGAGAAGCGGCGTCAACCAATGGTTGACGAGGAGTGGGTCGTCAACCTAAGGTTGACGCATGACTGAACCCGTGCAGCTGAAGAATCCGGTCCGCCTCGACGACCTGATCCAGGTCATCAAGCAGACCCGTACCGACGCCCTCGACCAGCTCAGTGACGCGGTCATGATGGCCGATCACATCGGTGACGTCGCCGACCACCTGATCGGCCACTTCGTGGACCAGGCTCGCCGCTCCGGGGCGTCCTGGACGGAGATCGGTCGCAGCATGGGGGTGAGCAAGCAGGCCGCCCAGAAGCGCTTCGTGGCCTCGTCGTTGGATCCGCAGGAAGGCTTCCAGCGGTTCACTCCCCGCGCCCGCAACGTGGTGCTGGCCTCGCAGAACGAGGCGAAGGCCGCGGGTAACGCCGAGATCACCCCGGCGCACCTGGTGCTCGGCCTGCTGGCCGAACCGGAGGCGCTGGCCGCCAGGGCGCTGGCCGCCGGTGGTGTGTCGGTCGAAGCCGTACGCGAGGCCGCCACGGCGGCGCTGCCGCCATCCTCGGACGAGGTTCCGGACCTGATCCCGTACGACACCGCAGGCAAGAAGGCGCTGGAGTTGACCTTCCGCGAGGCGCTGCGGCTCGGGCACAACTACATCGGCACCGAGCACATCCTGCTGGCCCTGCTGGAGCAGGAGAACGGCGAGGGCGTGCTCACCGGCCTCGGTGTGGACAAGGCCGCCGTCGAGGCGAACATCGCGGCGGCCCTGGCCAAACTGCGGACGTTCGAGTAGCCGATCAGGGCTCGACGGGGAAGCCGTACCGGGCGGCGTGCTCCGGATCGGCCGGATCGATCTGGCGCAGCCCGGCGTCGGCGAGGCGCTTGTTCACCTCGTCGAGCCGCTCCCGCACCAACCGGGCCTCCTCCTCGGTGACCCGTCCCCGGTGCGGCCGGCCGGCGTGCTCGATGGTGCCGTAGTCGACCTTCTCGGCGCTGCGGCGGGCCTTCGGCGGGCGTACCCGCTCGGCGGTCCTCAGCAACTGCGCCATCGGCACGTCGGTGGCCATCGCGTCGAACTCGCTCGCGGTCAGCACCACCCGACGCGGCTCGCCCTGGCCGTGCCGGTCGTGGATCTCGACCACCGCCACGTCCAGCGCCGCGTCGTCGATGCTCTCCACCTCCACCGGGGTGGCGTCCAACTGCACGGGCCCGGCCACCAGGTCAGGATGCTCGAGAACGACGACGCGGACGGCCTCGTCGTCGGCACCCAGCATCGTGCCGCTGAAGTCGGAGACGTGGATCGTCTTCTTG
The DNA here is from genome assembly GCF_027497295.1 of Verrucosispora sp. WMMC514. Classification (NCBI taxonomy): domain Bacteria; kingdom Bacillati; phylum Actinomycetota; class Actinomycetes; order Micromonosporales; family Micromonosporaceae; genus Micromonospora; species Verrucosispora sp. WMMC514. Next base: position 3,922,160 of record NZ_CP114906.1, read on the forward strand.
CCCATGGATGTGCCAACTCCTGTCGTGACCCGCGAAGGACCAGCAGACGTTACCCGACAGGTGTGCGAAAGCGCGCGGTGGCTCGCCGCTCTACAGGCTTCCCCGGGGCGCCACCCACTCGGTCGGTTGACCGGTGATCGCGGCGATCCGGTCGTAGTCGGCGTCGTAGTGCAGCACAGTCGCTCCGTGCGTCTCGGCGGTCGCCGCGATTTTTCAAGGCATCAAGATCGGCTTATTGCTGGTGTGTCAGTGGGGGTTCAGGTGGTGTCGTACGGGGCCGGCCGGCAGGCTGTTCAGGTCATGCCAGGAGAGGGTGGCAGGGCGGGTGCGGTGTCCCCGGTAGGGGGTCTGGGTGGGAGGCCGGCCGGTCGCCCCGTGGTGTCGCCAGGCGCGCTCGGGGTCCTGCTGATCACGGTCGTGCGGGTGTTTCGGCATGCCTACACCGTTCCAAAGAAAGTTGTCCATGTATGGAAATGGGTATGACGGTCGATCGATCGTTCAGGTTCCCCGGATCGCGCCCACCTACGCCCCGAACTCACCGGGTCCGTCGTACCGTGAGCGGCGTCGACGGTGACGGACCGGGAGGTGTTGATGCTCGACCGGCGGCTCCACCTGCACCTGGCGACCTGGCTGGGACAGTGGCCGGCCGGCCCGGGCCTGCACGTGGTCGGGTCCGGGCGGCGGACCCGACCCGCCTGGGACGGCCGCCCGCGCCCCGCCATCGCGGTCCACGCCGGGGCCAGCGGCGTGCTCTCCGTGGCGCCCGACCGGGTCGCGGCCGTACGTGAGCTGGTGCGGCGCCCGGACGGGCTGCTGAACGCCCTGCCGGCCGCGGTCGGGTACCCACGCTGGGCCGTGCACGACGACGTCTTCCGGTGGAGCGTCGCGCCGGCGGACCTGCCGGATGTCGGTGAGTGGGCCCCTCCGACCACCCCCGGCCTGCCCTCCTGGCTGCGGCTGTTCGACCGGTCGGTGCTCATCGTGCGCGACCACCGGGGCCGCTACCTGGCCGGCGTCGGGATCAAGCGGCATGACCGGCACGGACACGAACTGGCGGTGGGTACCGTCCCGGCGGCGCGTGGCCGCGGCCTGGCCCGCAGACTGGTGGCCCAGGCGGCTCGCCGGGTGCTCGACGACGGTGCCGTGCCGACCTATCTGCACGACCGGCGCAACGGCGCCTCGGCGCGGGTGGCGGAGGCCGCCGGGTTTCCCGACCGCGGCTGGCGGTCCTACGGCGTCTACCCGAGCTGAACACCGCCCGGCAGGGCGCGGACCGTGGATCCCGGGCCGGATCCACGGTCCGCAGCCTCCCCCCAGGTCCGGGTGCGGCTCCAGTGCCGATCACGCTACGTATCCGGAACCCGCTGGGCAAGCCTCAGCCACCGTCTTGTTGCTGTCCAATTGTGGACTTGACCTGGGAAGAAGCGTTACCTGTCGCCCGACGCGGTCAGTGACGCAGGGTGTGAATCAGACTGACGAACTGCTGAGTCGCCGGCCGCAGTACGCGCAGTCGCGACAGCTACACCAGCCGGTCGACGAGCGGCACCGCGCCGTCGATCAGCCGCAGTGGGCCAGGCCGAGCGCCTCGGCAGCGGCTCGGCCGTTGGCGTGGCTCGCGCCGTACGTGGTGACGAAGGCCCGTACGCGGTCGGGTCGCCAGGTCGCCGGCCAGCCCATCTCCACCACGGCCACCGGATGCGTGGCGGACAGCGCGTCGACCAGCTCCGGGCCGCCGGGCAGCCGGTGCAGGTGGCGGGCGACCAGGACGATCGGCCGGCCGGCGGCGCGTCGGCGCAGGTCGGCCGGATCCGTCTCGGCGGCCACCACCCGAATCTGCTCGGTGCCGTCCAGGTGTGGCCCGAGTCCCCACGGCACCCGACCCTCGGCGATCGTGGAGTTGGCGTGCAACTGCACCACGAGCGACCGGTCCAGCCCGCTCGGCGCGCCCTCCACCCGTACCGCGCGGCGGGCCGCCGCGTACCCGAGGTCGCCGGGGTCGGCGGTGGTGCGGTCGGCGGTCCGGGTCCAGGCGGCGAGGTCCGCGACGCGACCGGCCGCCTGCTCGACGCGGGACCGGTCCAGCCGGCCGTCGCCGAGCGCGGCCACGATCCCGGCGGCCACCCGCTCGACCAGGTCGGCATCGACCTTGGCGCCGATGCAGAGCAGATCGGCACCGGCGGCCAGGGCGCGCACCGCGCCGGGGGCGATGCCGCCGGCGGCCAGGGCGGCACCCTTCATCTCCAGCGCGTCGGTGACGACGACGCCGTCGAAGCCGTACTCGTGGCGCAGCAGGTCCACCAGCACGGTCCGGCTGAACGTGGCGGGCCCGTCCCCGGTCAGCGCGGGTACCCGGATGTGTGCGGTCATCACCGCCTTCGTCCCGGCGGCGACCACCGCGGCGAACGGGGGCAGGTCCCGCCGGCGCAGCAGCTCGGGCGCGACGTCCACGGTGGGTAGTTCGTGGTGCGAGTCCGCCACCGTGGCCCCGTGGCCGGGGAAGTGCTTGGCGCAGGCCGCCACTCCGGCGGCCTGGAGCCCGGCGGTCGCGGCGGCGGCGTGCGCGGCGACCTTCTCCGGGTCGGCGCCGAAGGACCGGGTGCCGATGATCGGGTTGTCGTCGGCGGTGTTGACGTCGACCGTGGGTGCCAGGTCGAGGGTGATGCCCACGCCGGCCAGCTCGGTACCGATGGCCTGGTAGACCCGGCGGGTGAGCGCCACGTCGTCGACCGCGCCGAGGGCGGCGTTGCCCGGGTAGGGACTGCCGGTGGCATGGGCCAGTCGGGTGACGTCGCCGCCCTCCTCGTCGATGGCGATCAGGACGTCGGACCGGCCGCCGCGCAGCGCCGCCGTGCTGGCCGACACCTGCGTCGGTGCGATGACGTTGCCGCCGAACAGGGTGTGTCCGGCGAGCCCGTCGGCGACCAGGTCGACGGCCCACTCGGGCGGGACCGACCCCGGGTACGCGGCCAGTAGGGTGCCCAGCGCCAGTCGGCGCAGTCCTGGATCCAGCCCCACGTGTTCTCTCCTCTCGATGCCGGCCGGCGCGGATCTCGTACCGGGTCGGCGGAGGGTCGCGCTCCCACGTGGCCGATACGCTACGGCTTACCCGTTCGCCTGTCGGTTCTACGGCTTCAAAGGTTCATACAGTTAGCAAAGTTTACTAATACTTGAGGACACATGGCATGAGCGCGACCCGGCTGCCCGGCACCCCACGTCTGTTGCGGGCCCTCAACGACCGCGCGGCGCTGGAACTGCTGCTGGAGCAGGGGCCACTGACCCGGGCCCGGATCGGTGAGCTGACCGGCCTGTCCAAGGTCACCGCCTCGCAACTGGTGGAGCGGCTGGAGGAGCGCGGACTGGTCACCCGCGTCGGCGAGCAGGCCGGGGGCCGCGGACCGAACGCCCAGCTCTACGCCGTACGGCCCGGCAGCGCACACGTGGTGGGCGTCGACGTGGGCCCGGAGCGGGTGGTGGCCGCCTGCGCCGACATCACCGGTACGGTCATCGGGCGCGTCGAGCAGTCCACCCAGGACACCGACGACCCGGTCGGCGTGGTGCACAACGCGGTCGTGCGGGTGGCCGGCAGCGCCGGAGCGCAGCTGTCGAGCGTACGCCGGATCGTGCTCGGCACCCCCGGCCTGGTCGACCCGGGCACCGGCGACATCACCTTCGCGTACAACCTGCCCCGCTGGCATCGGGGTCTGCTCGCCGCACTCCGCGACGACCTGGACACCCCCGTCGTCTTCGAGAACGACGTCAACCTGGCCGCGGTGGCCGAGGCGCAGTCCGGCGCGGCCCAGGGCCTGGCTGACTTCGTCCTGGTCTGGGTCGGTGCCGGTGTCGGTCTGGCGATCATGTTGGGTGGGCGGCTGCACCACGGCAGCAGCGGTGCCGCCGGTGAGATCGGCTACCTGCCGGTGCCCGGCGCTCCCATCCCGCGCGACGTGTCGCGCCGGGCGAAGCCGGCCTTCCAGCAGTTGGCCGGCGCCGACGCGATCCGCGGCCTGGCCCGGGAACACGGCTACCCGGACGCTGCCGCCGCCGACGCGGTCCGGGCCGCGATCGCCGACGGCACCTCGGGTGGGCCGATGCTCGACGAGGTGGCCCGCCGGCTCGCCCTCGGCGTGGCCAGCACCTGTGTGGTGCTGGACCCGCCGCTCGTGGTGCTCGCCGGAGAGGTGGGGCAGGCCGGCGGGGCGGCCCTGGCCGAACGGGTGCAGCACGAGGTCGCCGCGATCACCCTGGTACGGCCCCGGGTGGTGCCGACCGGGCTGATCGAGGAGCCGATCGTGCACGGTGCCCTGCGCACGGCCCTGGACGCCGTCCGCGACGAGGTCTTCGGCTCCACCATCGCCTGACCGGGCGGGGGTCAGATCAGGTCGCGGCGGCGGAAGATGGCGAAGGCCGAGGCGCTGAGGCCGGCGGTGAGCAGCAGCAGCACCGCCAGCGCCGGCTGCCAGGTCAGGGTGTAGCTGCCGTCGCAGAAGCTGTCGACGACGGTCCGGCAGGCGGTGCTGTCCCAGAATCTGACCTCGCCGGCCAGCCACGCGCCGACGTAGCTGGCGAGCATGAGCTGGTCGGGCCGGGCCACCTCGAGGATCTGCAGCACGATCCGCCCACCCAGCTCCCACACCACCAGGTAGGCGGCCACCGCGCCGAGCGCCGCCGCCGTGTGCCGTCCCATCGTCGCGATGGCGAAGCCGGTCGCCGCCGCGAGCAGCACAAGCGTCAACCCGCGCCCCCAGATGGCGCCCAGATCGGCCCAGAAGGCCGTGTTGGTCGGTCCGGGATAGCCGGCGACCTGCGCGATGACCCAGAAGGTGACGAGATAGGTGAGTGAGGCGAGCACCGACACCGTCAGCACCGCCCCGAGCAGTGTGCCGAGCTTGGCGCCGAGCACGGTCAGCCGGCGCGGTCGCCACAGCAGCAGGTTGACCACTCCGCCGGAGTTCAGGTCGGCGCCGATGTACGAGGCGCCGACCAGGAACCCGAAGAGCACCAGGTACGCCACCAGGAAGTAGAGCAGCGGCTCGGCCTGCCGGGTGAAGGTGAACACCCCGGTCAGGTAGTCGGCGGCCACCGGCAACCGGTCGCGCAGCGCCGGGTCCAGTTCGGAGCAGTCCTCCGGCAGGTAGAAACCCTCGTCGCCAGGGAACGGCTGGCCCCGATCCCGGGCCAGGCACCGCTCGTGCTCCAGCTCCAGGCCGCGCAGGTTGGCGGCGGCCTGCCGCTGCGCCTCGGCCAGCTCGACGGCGGAGGGCTGGTGCGACCCGGCCAGCGTGGTCGCCGCGGTCACCCCGAACGCCAGCATCAGCAGCACGATCATCAGCTGTACGAAGCGGCGGGCGCCGAGCCGCTCCAACTCGGCACGGATCAGGTTCACGCGTCCACTCCCCGCATCCCGAGGTCGATCTCCTGGTCGGCGGCCGGACCGCCCGCCGGTGTCGAACCGTCCACCTGCCGGGGCACACCCGGATGCGCCGGCGCGCCGGTCAGCTCCAGGAAGACGCTCTCCAGATCCGGCCGCAGCGGCGTCAGTTCGCGTACCCAGACCCCCTGCTCGCCCAGCGTCCGGCTCACCTCGGTCGGGTCCGGCACCCCGCTGACCACCAGGTGGTCGGCGTGGCCGGTGACGGTCAGCCCGGCGGCCAGCAGCAACTCCTCGGCCCGGGCCAGGTCGTCGGCGCGGACCAGGTGCTCGTTGTGGTCGAAGCCGGCGAGCACCTCGGTGACCGGGCCGGCCGTCACCCGCCGACCCCCCGAGATGATCGTCACGTGGTCGCAGATCAGCTGGATCTCGGCCAGGATGTGGCTGGACACCAGCACCGTGACGCCGTTGGCCGCCAGCGCCCGGACGAGGTCGCGCATCTCCCGGATGCCCGCCGGGTCGAGCCCGTTCGCCGGCTCGTCGAGTATCAGCAGCTCGGGTCGCTTGAGCAGCGCCGACGCCACCGCCAGCCGCTGCTTCATGCCCAGCGAGTAGCCCTTCACCCGCTCGTCGCCCCGGTCGGCCAGGCCGACCTGCTCCAGCACCTCGTCGACCCGGCCGACCGGTACGCCACCGGCGAGGGCGAGCAGCCGCAGCGTCCGGTACCCGGTGAAGTTGCCGTAGAACTGCGGGCTCTCCACGATCGCACCGACCCGGCCGGCGACCTGGGGCAACTGCTCCGGCGCGGTGGCACCGAGCACCCGCATCCGCCCGTCGTCGGCGCGTACCAGCCCGAGCAGCGCGCGCAGGGTGGTCGTCTTTCCCGATCCGTTGGGCCCGAGGAAGCCGTGCACCTGGCCGGCCTCGACCAGCAGGTCGAAGCCGTCGACCGCGACCCGTCGCCCGCGACGCAGGCTGTGGAAGGTCTTGCGGAGACCTTCGATCTCGATGACCCCACTGGTCATTGGCGGCCCTCCGGGCGGGGTGAGCAACGACACGGCGCCTCACCCTACGGCGACGACGCCGGCCCGTGGGGGCACCACGGGCGTGCGTGGTTGGATGGGCTGGTGACTGGTGACCTGATCCCTGGCGCCGCCGGCGCCGCACCCGCCCCCTCGCCCGTGGACGCGGATCTGGTGGTCAGCCTCGACGGCGTCGCCGTACGCCGGTCCGGCACCGCCCTGCTGCACGACGTCGACTGGCGGGTGGAGCTGGACGAACGCTGGGTGGTGCTGGGGCCGAACGGTGCCGGCAAGACCACCCTGCTCAACATCGCCGCCGGGCGACTGCATCCGACCACCGGCACCGCGCACGTGCTGGGCGAGCGGATCGGTCGCACCGACCTCACGGAGCTGCGTACCCGGATCGGGCTGTCCACCGCCGCGCTGGCCGAGCGGGTGCCGGCCGACGAGCGGGTCGTCGACGTGGTGCTGACCGCCGCCTGGTCGGTGGTCGGCCGGTGGCGGGAGGACTACGACCCGGCCGACGAGGCCCGGGCCCGGGCGTTGCTTGACCAACTGGGCGTCAGCGCGTTGGCCGACCGTGCGTACGGCACCCTGTCGGAGGGGGAGCGCAAGCGGACGCAGATCGCCCGGGCGCTGATGACCGACCCGGAGCTGCTGCTGCTCGACGAACCTGCGGCCGGCCTGGACCTGGGCGGCCGGGAGGATCTGGTCGCCCGCCTCGCCGACCTGGCCCAGGATCCGGACGCTCCGGCACTGGTACTGGTCACCCACCACGTCGAGGAGATTCCCCCCGGCTTCACCCACGCGCTGCTGCTGCGCGACGGGACCGTGATGGCGCAGGGCATGCTGGCCGACACCCTCACCGCCGACAACCTCACCAAGACCTTCGGGCTGCCGCTGCTCGTCGAGCGCCACGGCGACCGCTACACCGCCCGCGCCGCCTGAGGCGACGTCCCGCGACAGGGAGGTGCCCGTGCGACAGACCCGCGTCGTGGTGGTGGGCAGCGCCAACATGGACCTGGTCGCGACCGCCGAGGCGTTGCCGCGCCCGGGGGAGACCAGGCTCGGCACCGACTTCGTCACCGTGCCCGGCGGCAAGGGGGCCAACCAGGCCATCGCCGCCGCGAGAGCCGGTGCGGCAAGCGTCTTTCTCGGCGCGATCGGCTCGGACGCCTTCGGGGTGACCCTGCGGGCGCGGATCACCGCCGCCGGGGTCGACACCGGCCAGCTGCGCACCACCTACGGCGCGTCCGGGGTGGCCCTGGTCATGGTCAACGCGCAGGGCGAGAACGCGATCCTGGTGACCCCGGGGGCGAACTCGTCGCTCACCGAGCTGACCGAGACCGAACTCGCCGCCGTACGCGACGCCGACGTCCTGGTCGCGCAGCTGGAGATCCCGGTGGAGACGGTGACCGAGGCGGCGGTGGCGGCCCGCGCCGCCGGAACCCGCGTGGTGCTCAACGCGGCGCCGGCCGTGCCACTGCCGCCGGAACTGCTCGCCGCCGTGGACCTGCTGGTCGTCAACGAGAACGAGGCGCAGGCGTACACCGGGCGGGGGTGGGAGGAACCGCGGGCGCTGCTCGACCTGGTGCCCCGGGCGGTGCTGACCCTCGGTGCCCAGGGTGCCTGGTACGGCGACCGGGACGGCACGGCGGTACACGTGCCGGCGGTGCGGGTGGACACGATCGACTCGACGGCCGCCGGTGACGCCTTCACCGGTGCGCTCGCCGTGGCCTGGGGCGAGGGACGCGACCTGGTGGACGCGGTGCGCTGGGCCTCGGCCGCCGGTGCCGCCTGCGTACGCCGGCTCGGCGCCAGCGTCTCACTGCCGCACCGGGTCGAGATCGACCAGCTTTACGTGCCCGCGTCCTGACCGGGTCAGCGCCGCTCGGTCGGGCTGGGCCGCCCGAGTCGGCGGGCCTGCGCGGCGGCGTCGACGCCGGTACGGAACGCGCGACGGTACGCCGACGGTGAGGTCCGCATCGCCCGGGTGAAGTGGTGACGGTAGGTCACCGGGGCGTCGAAGCCGACGGCCGTCGCGATCTGCCCGACCGGCGCGTCGGTGGTTTCCAGCAGCGCCAGGCTGGCCCGGATGCGTTGCTCGACCAGCCACCGGATGGGGCTGGTGCCGGTGGCTCTCGCGAAATGCCGCAGGTAGGTGCGGGTCGACATGTGGGCCTGCCCGGCCAGCCGGGCCACCGTGAGCGGCTCCGCCAGATGGGCCAGGGCCCAGTCGATGCTGCCGGCGATCCGGTCGTCGTCCGGGTCCACGGCGACCGGTGCCTCGACGAACTGCGCCTGTCCACCGTCGCGGTGCGGTGGGATCACCAGCCGTCGGGCCACCGCGTTGGCCACGACCGAGCCGTGGTCACGTCGTACCACGTGCACGCACAGGTCGAGGCCGGCGGCGCTGCCGGCACTGGTGAGGATGTCCCCGTCGTCGAGGTAGAGCACGTCGGGGTCGACCGTGACCCTCGGGTACCGGCGGGCCAGCAGGTCCGCGTACCGCCAGTGGGTGGCGGCCCGTCGACCGTCGAGCAGGCCGGCACCGGCCAGCGCGAAGGCGCCCGAACAGATGGACAGCAGCCGCGCCCCGGCCCGGTGCGCCCGGCGCAGGGCCGCGACGAGTTCCGGCGACGGTGTGCCGTGCACGTCGGGTACGCCGGCGACGATGACGGTCGCGGCGGCGGCCAGCACGTCGAGGCCGTACGGGCTGTGCAGGTTGGCGCCGCCGAGCAGCGGCACGGGACCCGGTCGCTCGGCGCACAGCCGCAGGTCGTACCAGGGCACGTCGAGCTCCGGCCGGGGCAGCCCGAAGACCTCGGTGACGATCCCGGTCTCGAAACCCGACATCCCGGGGTACGCGAGCACAGCCACACTGCGGTCGACCGGCGTCATGGCCGGATGTTAGCGCAGGACGGCGTGACCGCCACTCGCCCGGCGGTCGGCACCGGTCGACGATCGATCACATGACTCGAACCTTCGCCGTACCGGCCGCCGATCCGTCCACCGCCGTCGCCCACTTCCTCGCCCGACTGCGCTTCGAGACGGACGTGGCCGACGTGCACCACGACCTGACCGCGGAACTGCCCGGCCTGGTCGTGGTCGACTCGCGCGGTGACGCGGCCTGGGCGCAGGGCCACCTGCCCGGCGCCGTGCACCTGCCCACCGACCTGATCGCCGCGCGGGCCGCCGACGCGGTGCCACCCGACGCCTTCGTGGTCACCTACTGCTGGGGCCCCGGCTGCGACGGCGCCACCCGGGCGGCGCTGGAGTTCGCCCGGCTCGGCTACCGGGTCAAGGAGATGCGCGGTGGCTACGAGTACTGGGTGCGGGAGGGTCTGCCCGTGGCGACCGCCACCGGATTCACCCACCGGCCGGTCGACGACCTGACCGCCCCGCGAACCGTCGCCACCTGCGACTGCTGACCGCCCGGCCGACCGTCCGGCCCGCCGGGCGGTCCGCGGGCCGATCAGCCGGCCCGCCGGGCGTTGACCTTGCGGACCGTCAGCTGGAGCGCGGGTCGGGAGGTCAGCCGGCGTCGTCGTTGAGCTTCTCGCCCCGCCGGCGCAGCATCGACAGCCCGGGGATACCCGCCACCGCGAGCTTGAGGTCCCGGGTGACGTCGAGCAGGTCGTGCAGGTCCGGGCCGACCCGGTCCAGGGTGGCCAGGATCGGCAGGACGTCGGCGGTCAGGTGCTGCCGTAGCTTCGGCAACTCGTCGACCAGCCGGACCGCCGCGGTCACCTCCTCGTGGCTGAGCTGCTCGACGAAGTGGGTGGCCATCGGGGCGGCCCGGCGCAGCGCCGGCTCGTACGCCTTCAGCAGTTCGGCGGCGGTGGCGGCGGCCTCCGCCGCCGTACCCACGGTCTCGGCGGCCCGCCCGGCCACCGAACCTGCCGACTCCACGACCACGGCCGCCGCCGCGGCGACCTCGGTGGCGTTGTCCACGGCGGCGGTGGCGGCGGCGCTGATCACCGCGACCTCACGGACCGCCACCTCGGCGTCGGTGACCATCTGGTCGGTCCGGTCCAGGGTCCGCTCGACCCGGTCCACCACGCCGTTGATCCGGGCCAGCAGCGCCTCCACCTCGTCGAGCACCGCGAACGCGCGGGCCGGGATGGCGGCGAAGGACGCGGCCTGGTCGAGGGCGGAACGGGTGAGACCGAGGACCGCGGTCGGCCGGGGAAGGGGGAGTGCCATGCGTTCAAGTGTGCGTCGGGCGGGCCACCACCGCCCGACGACGGTCTCACCCGTCGCTCTGCTGCTCGACGGCGCGTTGCACCGCGCGGTAGATCTGGCCGAACCGCAGCGCGTCCGGCGTGCGCAGCACCAGAACCTCCTGCCGCCGGTACTGCACCCACAGTTCCAGCACCCGGTTACCGCGCTCGTACGAGCGGTCCAGCCAACCGAGCGGTATCTCCAGGAACGGGACGAAGGCGAGCGGCACGATGACGCAGGCGGCGAGCACGATCAGCGCCGGCAGCCACTCGCCCCGGTCCTGGGCTGACCAGGCCAGCGACAGCACACAGATCAGGCCCACCAGGGGAGGCAGCGACAGCAGCAGGACCAGCACGCCCCGGCCGAGCACCCGACCACGTACGGCGAGGGTGGTACGCCCCTTCGCGTGCCAGACGTAGGTGACCTCGGCGATCGGGATGACCTGTCCACCGGCCCGGATCGCCTCGGAGGTCACCTGCACCGCGTCGTCCCGGTAATAGAGGGCCATCACTAAGCCTAAACACCACCGGGCAACCTTCAGTAGTCGGCTGAGCGCTCAGCGTCGACGGGGTGGTATCGGTCGGCCGACCTCCATGGCGCGTTGCACGGCCCGGTAGATCTGCCCGAAGCGCAGCGCGTCCGGGGTGCGCAGCAGTTGCACCGGCCGGCCTCGCCAGCGGATCCAGACCTCCCGCTGCCGGCTGCCCCGGGCGTAGGAGCGGTCGAGGTGTTCGAAGAGGAAGTCGGCGATCGGCCCGACCGCCAGCCCGACCAGCACGGACGCCCCGACGATGGCGATCGTGACGGTTGCCGACCGGTCCAGCCGGATGGCCAGCGCGACTCCGGCGGCGGCGGCCACGAGCGGGGCGACGAGCGCGGCGCCGATGGCGCCCCGACCGGCCAGCACCCGCCAGGAGCGGGTGCCGTGCTGGTGCCAGATCTCGCTGATCTCGGCCAGTGGGTAGACCCGGCCCTCGACGGTGACCGCGGCCGAGGTGACCCGGACCGCCCGGTCGTCGTAGTAGGTGACCACGGCGCGCCGTTCACCCGGCCCGTGCGGCCGGCCCGGGTGTGGCGACGGCGTCGCGGCACGGCCAGTGCGGGGCTCAGGGTGACGAGGGTTCATCGTGCGACTCCCGACCGACGGGGCTGGCACCAGACTACTTACCCCAACGAGCCGGGTCGTAAGGTTGGCACGCGACTTCGACGAGGAAGTGAGGCTCAGCGTGGGCGAGTTCGTGCGGCTGGAGACCCGGGACGGCATCGGCACCATCCGGCTGGAGCGGCCGCCGATGAACGCTCTCAACACCCAGGTGCAGGAGGAGTTGCGCGCCGCCGCGATCGCGGCCACCGCCGACCACGACGTCCGCGCGGTCATCGTGTACGGCGGCGAGAAGGTCTTCGCCGCCGGTGCGGACATCAAGGAGATGGCGGACATGTCCTACGTGGACATGGCCGCGCGGGCCGCCGACCTGTCGAGCGCGCTCGGCGCGATCGCCCGGATCCCCAAGCCCGTGGTCGCCGCGATCACCGGTTACGCGCTGGGCGGCGGCTGTGAGCTGGCGCTGGCCTGTGACTGGCGGGTGGTGGCCGAGGACGCCAAGCTCGGCCAGCCCGAGATCAAGCTGGGCATCATCCCCGGCGCCGGGGGCACCCAGCGGCTGGCCCGGCTGGTCGGGCCGGCCCGGGCCAAGGATCTGATCATGTCGGGGCGGATGGTGGACGCGCCGGAGGCACTGCGGATCGGTCTGGCCGACCGGGTCGCCCCGGCGGCCGAGGTGTACGACACCGCGGTCGCGATGGTGCGGCCGTACCTCACCGGTCCGGTGCAGGCGCTACGGGCGGCCAAGCTGGCCGTCGACGGTGGTCTGGAGATGGATCTGCACTCGGGTCTGGCCTGGGAGAGCCAGCTCTTCGCGGCGCTGTTCGCCACCGACGACCGACGCGAGGGGATGGCGGCCTTCGTGGCGAAGCGGAAGCCGGACTTCACCGGACGCTGAGCGTGCCGAGAATGGTTCACATTCTCCCTACCGGCCAGTAGCGTGTGACTCCGGTCAGGCGACGAGAAGGAGTGGGAATGACGGAGCGGATCGAAGGCCACGGTGGGGAGCTCGCCCTCGCGGCGCTGCGCGCGTACGGGGTGCGGGAGATGTTCACCCTCTCCGGCGGACACGTGTTCCCGCTCTACGATGCCGCGCACAAGACCGACTTCCCGATCTACGACGTGCGGCACGAGCAGTCCGCCGTCTTCGCCGCCGAGGCGGTGGCGAAGCTCCAGCGCCGACCCGGGCTGGCCGTACTCACCGCCGGCCCCGGCGTGACCAACGGCATCTCCGGTCTGACCAGCGCCTTCTTCAACGCCTCGCCGGTGCTCGTGCTGGGCGGCCGGGCGCCGCAGTTCCGCTGGGGCTCCGGCAGCCTCCAGGAGATGGACCACCTTCCGCTGGTCGCCCCGGTCACCAAGCACGCCGAGACGGTGTTCAGCGCCGACGACATCCCACGAGCGGTGGCCGCAGCGCTGACCACCGCCCTCACCCCGCACCGGGGGCCGGTGTTCCTCGACTTCCCGCTGGAGGCGGTCTTCTCGGTCGGCGACGCCGAGCTGCCGGCCGGCCCGCAGCTCAGCCCGCTCGAAGCCGACCCCGACGAGGTGGCCCGCGCCGCCGCGCTGATCGCCGGCGCGGCCCGTCCGGTGATCATCGCCGGCTCGGACGTCTGGACCGGTGACGCGGTCGACGAGTTGCGGGCGGCGGCCGAGGCGCTCACCGTTCCGGTGTTCACCAACGGCATGGGCCGCGGCGCCCTGCCGCCGGAGCACCCGCTGGCCTTCGCCAAGGCCCGGCGGGTGGCCCTGTCCAACGCCGACGTGGTCGTGGTGATCGGCACCCCGTTGGACTTCCGGCTCTCCTTCGGCGACTTCGGCGAGGCCCAGGTGGTGCACATCGTCGACGCGCCCAGCCAGCGCGCCGGTCACGTCCAACCCGCCGCCGCACCCGCCGGTGACCTGCGCGGCATTCTCACCGCCCTGGCCGAGCACCCCGGCGACCGGGTCGACCACGACGACTGGGTCGCCCAGCTGCGGACCGCCGAGGACGCGGCGAAGGCCCGCGACGCCGAGGAGATGGCGGCCGAGACCGACCCGATCCGCCCGGCCCGGATCTACGGCGAGCTGCGCAAGGTGCTCGCCCGGGACGCGGTCACCATCGGCGACGGCGGCGACTTCGTCTCGTACGCGGGGCGGTACCTGGAGCCGGCCCAGCCCGGCACCTGGCTCGACCCCGGCCCGTACGGCTGCCTCGGCACCGGCATGGGGTACGCGATGGGTGCCCGGGTCACCCACCCGGACCGGCAGGTCTGCGTGCTGATGGGCGACGGCGCCGCCGGTTTCTCGCTGATGGACGTGGAGTCCCTGGCCCGGCAGAAACTGCCGGTGGTCATCGTGGTCGGCAACAACGGCATCTGGGGCCTGGAGAAGCACCCGATGCGGGCCATGTACGGCTACGACGTGGCCGCCGACCTGCAACCGGAGCTGCGCTACGACCAGGTGGTCGGCGCGCTCGGCGGGGCGGGCGAAACGGTCGCCAGGGCCGCCGAACTCGGTCCGGCCCTGCAACGGGCCTTCGACGCCGGGGTGCCGTACCTGGTCAACGTGCTCACCGATCCGGCCGACGCGTACCCCCGCTCCTCGAACCTGGCCTGAAACCGCGGATCCCGCCCCGGCGGCTACACCTCGGGGCGGGGTTCCTCGCGCGGCGGCTCGCCCTCCCGCCGGCGCAGGTCGTCCTCGCGTTTGCGCAGGTCCTCCTCCCAACGGCGGAAGAGTTCCTGATCCTCCCGGCGGGAGCGCTCCTCGATCGAGCGGAGGAACTCCGGGTCGTCGTCCGGTGCGGCCGGCCGACGACGGTCGGCCGGGCGTGCCCCCGACGCCCAGGACGTCGACCCGCCGACAGGTTTGCGCTCCCGGCCGGCGACGAACCAGGCGATCGAGCCGACCAGCGGGAAGAACAGGATGATCAGCAGCCAGGCGATCCGGGGGAGGTGGCGGATGCCGTCCTCCTCGGCGGAGAGGCAGCTGATCAGGGCGCAGACGGCGAGGACGACCTGCACCAGGAAGAGGAGGATGTACAGCCGGGCCATGTAACCATCATTACCTACCGCGCACAGCGGTCACAGCCCGCGCAGCACCAACAGCGCTCCGAGGAGTGCGAATCCGGCGGCGGCCAGCCCTACCAGGGCGAAAAGCCGACCGCCGGTCGGGGGTATGCCGCTTCCGGTGGCCCGTCGCCAACAGAGCGTGACGACCACACCCCAGCCGAGGATGGTCAGCGCCGCCAACCCGGCTCCGACCGGTCCGCCGGTGAGCGCGAGGCGGACGGTCAGCAGCGCCACGACGGTCAGCGTGAGCAGGGTGCGCCGCCAGGCAAGCCGGGTGCGTTCGGGTTGCAGGCCCGGGTCGCGAACGGTGCTCATCCGCGTATCGCGCCGGCCAGCACCGCCACCACCAGGGACAGCGCGCCGAGGCCGACGGTCAGCGCGAGGACGGCCGGGAAGCGGGACGCGGGCAGCTCCTCGCCGAGCCGGATGGCCCGCTCGGTGCGGGCCCAGTGGTCGACGGCCCGGATCGCCACCACGCCGCCGAGCAGCAGCAACGCCACGGCGATCGCCTCGCGCAGGTGGACCAGGGACAGGGTCGGCAGGAACTGCGCGGCGGCCAGCCCGCCGGCGATCAGCGCCAGCCCGGTACGCAGCCAGGCCAGGAAGGTGCGCTCGTTGGCCAGCGAGAAGCGGTAGTCGGGGGTGGTTCCCACCGAACGCAACTCCTGCGGATCGAACCAGTTCCTGATCATCTGCCACACGAGAGTGATTATCCGATTCCCGGCGGGAATAGGTTGGGAGCATGACGGATCTTGACGAGAGCACGCTGCGGGCGGCGTACGACACCCAGTTGCGGCCGGGCCTGCCCGACCCGGTGCCCGACGGCGTGACGGTGGAGTCGGACGGTCCGGTGTTCCGGGTGCGCGGCCTGGACCAGCGGGGCCTGGTGACCTATCGCGACCTCGGTGGGTTGGCCGGCGCCGGTCTCGACGAGCTGATCGCCCGGCAGGTGGCCGTGTTCCGCGAGCGGGGTGAGCCGGTCGAGTGGAAGCTGCACGGCCACGACGAGCCGGCCGACCTGCCGCAGCGGCTGCGCGCCGCCGGATTCGTGCCGGAAGATCAGGAGACCGTGGTGATCGGTCCGGTCGCCCCGCTGGCCTCCGCGCTGCCGGTGGTGCCCGAGGGCGTACGCCTGCGGGAGGTGACCGGGCGCGCGGAGCTGGACCGGATCGCGGAGCTGAAGTCGCAGGTGTGGGGGCGTGACCTGTCCGACCTGGCCGACGGGCTGGAACGGGAGATCGCCGCCGATCCGCAGTCGATCACGGTCGTGGTGGCCGAGGCGGACGAGACGATGGTGAGCGCCGGGTGGGTGCGGTACCCGGTCGACAGCACGTTCGCGACGCTCTGGGGCGGCTCGACGCTGCCGCGGTGGCGGCGTCAGGGCATCTACCGCGCGCTGGTCACCTACCGGGCCCGACTGGCCGGTGCGCGGGGCCGCACGTTGGTGCAGGTCGACGCGTCGGACGAGAGTCGTCCGGTGCTGGAGCGACTCGGGCTCGTCGCGGTCACCACCACCACGCCGTACGTCTACACTCCGTGATCATGAGCCAGCGGCTGACGGACGACGAGAAGATGACGCTGAAGACGGGCGCCTTCGGCGCGGTGCTCATGGTCTCGAACGCCGACCCGGGGGTGCTCGCGCTGTTCCGGGAGAGCTTCGCCGCCTCCGGGGCGATGGCCGGCGCCAGCGGAGTGGTGAAGGAGGCGTTGACCAGCGGGCCGCTACCGAAACTGCCGCGTGACTCGGCGCTCGAGGTGGAGTCGGTGGTGCTGCCGGCGCTGCGCCGGGGGATCGAGATCCTGACCGAGAAGGTGCCGCAGGACGTGCCGGTCTACCGCGCGGTGGTGCTGGCGGCGGCCGATCGTACGGCTCGTGCCCATGATGGGATCAGCCCAGCTGAGGCCGAGGTCATCGAACGGATCAGGGGCGTGCTGGGCGCCGATGCTACTGACAGGTAACATGGCGCCGTGGGCAACCGCACAACAGCCCATGGTTGACCGGACGGCACCGCACGCGCGAGGCTGCGCCCAGATCTGGGGCGAAAAGATCACATAACCACAGCAGGAGGGTCGTCGAAGCGCGATGAACATCGTCGTACTCGTCAAGCAGGTGCCCGATTCGGGCGCGGACCGCAACCTGCGTACTGACGACAACACTGTCGACCGCGGTTCGGCGAACAACGTCATAAACGAGATGGACGAGTACGCCATCGAGGAGGCGTTGAAGATCAAGGAGGCGCACGGCGGCGAGGTGACCATCCTGACCATGGGTCCGGACCGGGCGACCGAGTCGATCCGCAAGGCGCTGTCGATGGGACCGGACAAGGCGGTGCACGTGGTGGACGACGCCCTGCACGGCTCCTGCGCCGTCGCCACCTCGAAGGTGCTCGCCGCCGCGCTGGGGCAGCTCAACGCCGACCTGGTGCTCTGCGGCTCGGAGTCGACCGACGGGCGGGTGCAGGTGATGCCGCACATGCTCGCCGAGCGGCTGGGGATCGCGGCGCTGACCGGTGCGCGCAAGCTCACCGTCGACGGGGCCACGCTCACCGTGGAGCGGCAGACCGAGGAGGGCTACGAGGTGGTCACCGCCTCGACCCCGGCCATCGTCTCCGTGTGGGACACCATCAACGAGCCCCGGTACCCGTCGTTCAAGGGCATCATGGCCGCCAAGAAGAAGCCGGTGCAGACGCTCGCCCTGGCCGACCTAGGCGTGGCCGCGAACGAGGTCGGCTTCGACGGGGCGACAAGCGCCGTGATGGAGCACAGCAAGCGCCCGCCGCGTTCGGGTGGCGTCAAGGTCACCGATGAGGGCTCCGGCGGCACGCAGCTCGTCGAGTTCCTCGCCACCGAGAAGTTCGTGTGAGGGGTGTGGGACATGTCTGAGGTTCTCGTCGTCGTCGAAGCCACCGCGGAGTTCGGCGTCAAGAAGGTCACCCTGGAGATGCTCACCCTCGCCCGGGAGCTGGGCACCCCGTCGGCGGTGGTGCTCGGCGGCACCGGTGCCGCCGAGGCCCTCGCCGGCAAACTGGGCGAGTACGGCGCGGAGAAGATCTACGCGGCCGAGGGTGACGAGATCGACGGCTACCTGGTGGCGCCGAAGGCCACCGTGGTAGCCGAGCTGGTCAAGCGGGTGCAGCCGGCCGCCGTGCTGCTCGCCTCCTCCCAGGAGGGCAAGGAGATCGCCGCCCGGCTGGCGGTCAAGCTGGACAACGGCATCCTGACCGACGTGGTGGGCCTGGCCGCCGACGGCACCGCCACCCAGGTGGCCTTCGCCGGGTCGACGATCGTGAAGTCCAAGGTCACCCGAGGGCTGCCGCTGGTCACCGTCCGGCCGAACTCGGTGAACCCGACGCCGGCCGCGGCCAGCGCCGCGGTCGAGCAGCTCACCGTCGCGGTCACCGACAGCGACAAGCTGGCCAAGGTCGTCGACCGGGTGGCCGAGCAGAAGGGTTCCCGCCCCGAGCTGACCGAGGCCGGCGTGGTCGTCTCCGGCGGTCGCGGTGTCGGCAACGCGGACAACTTCAAGCTGGTCGAGGAGCTGGCCGACCTGCTCGGCGGTGCCGTCGGCGCCTCCCGGGCCGCGGTCGACTCCGGCTTCTACCCGCACCAGTTCCAGGTGGGCCAGACCGGCAAGACGGTCTCCCCGCAGCTCTACGTCGCGCTGGGCATCTCCGGTGCGATCCAGCACCGGGCCGGCATGCAGACCTCGAAGACGATCGTCGCGGTCAACAAGGACGGCGAGGCGCCGATCTTCGAGCTGGCCGACTTCGGCGTGGTCGGTGACCTGTTCAAGATCGTGCCGCAGGCCGCCGAGGAGATCCGCAAGCGCAAGTGAGTCGTACCCACACAGCCGCCGCCCGCAGTTGCGGGCGGCGGCTGTGTCGTCGGTGCACGAGGGGGCTGATCGGCGGGCCGGGGAGCTGAACCGGCCCGCCGATCAGCCCGTCAGGGAGCCCCGCAGGAGGCTGTCGCCGGAGTGGGCGGTGTTGTTGTCGAACTGCTCGGCCGAGACGTCGACGACCGAGTACTGCCCCAGGTCCACGTTCGGCGGCAACGGCAGCAGCACGTCGGAGCCGTCGCCGAGCACACCGACCGAGAACATCTCCATGTTCCGCGGGTTGATGAGCCAGACCTCGTAGTACCCCGGTACGGCCGGGAGATTCGCCACGTGCAGATGCAACTCGCCGCTGCCCAGCACCCGCGCGTCACCCCGGGCCGTCGGCGGAGTCGAACCGTACGCCGCCAGGGGAGCGCTGGCCAGCACCGTCGGCTCGGCGGGCGTACCGTCGCGCAGCACGGCGGCGGTGCCGATCACCGCGACGGTGGCGGCGGCGACCGCCGTGACCGCCGTGGTGGCGAGCCGGGACCAGCGTCCGCGTCGTGATCGGCGAGGTGCCGGCGCAGTGTCGGTGGTGACCGGGTCGGTCCCGCCCGGCCGCTGCCGGTCGGCGAGGCGGGGCAGTTCCTCCGCCGCCGTGATCTCGGCCATGATGCCCTGCCAGACGTGCTCCGGCGGGTCGGGCAGATCACGCAGTTCCTGACCGGCGGCACTGAGACCGGCGACGTGGCGCAGGCTGTCCAACTCGGCCCGGCAGTGCGGGCAGGCGTCGAGATGGGTGCGGTCGGAGACGTCCACCTCACTCTCACCGAGCGCCAGAAATACCAGCCGGTCGTGCTCCAGGTGCTGCACCGTCCACCTCCCATCTGCGCTTCAGACTCGCCATGCCCCGCCGGATGTGACTCTTGACCGTGCCGAGCGGCACTCCGGTCATCGTCGCGATCTGCTGGTGGGTCAGGTCGTCGAAGAAGGCCAATTCCAGCATGCGTCGCTGTTCGTCCGGCAGCCGCGCCAGTTCGTCGGCGACCACCAGCCGGTCGACCACGGTGTCCGGGTCACTGCCGGCGGGCGCCGGCTCGGGCAGTTGGCGCACGGTGTCGACCACCCGGTTCTCCCGGGCGGCGGACCTGAGCCGGTCGATCACCTTGCGCCGGCCGATGCCGAGCAACCAGCCGACGAGTGAGCCCTTCGCCGGGTCGAAGGTCTCCCGGCCGAGCCAGGCGGCGACGAACGTGGCCTGGGTCGCGTCCTCCGCGTCGCTGCGGTTGACAAGCGTGCTGGTGGCCAGGTGGAGAACCGCCCGACCGTAACGGTCGTACGCCTCACGCAGCGCCAGCTCGTCGCCGGCCCGGAAACGGCGGGCCAGCTCGTCCTCGGGTGTGCCCGGTTGCTGCCGGATCCCGGTCACGGGACGGTTCGCCTGGTTGGGGGCATGCCCGACTGTAGCTCGCACCGGCGCCGTCCCCTCTGTCAGCCCAGCGTCCTGTCGACCTCACTACGTCGGGGCGGTGCCCGCCGGATGCGGTTGCCGCCGCAAAAGAAAGTCGCCGCCGCCCGCATCCGGGCGGCGAGCTGTCGGCGTAACTCGGGGTGCACAGCAAGCATGACGAAGTGGCACGAAACATCAGGAGGCAGACATGCAGTTCGCGTACCTTCGTCGCGTCGCCGCCGGTGGCGCGGTCGCCGCGCTGACCTTCGTCGGCGCCGGCATCGCGACGGCGACCCCGGCGTACGCCGCCGACTCGAAAGTCTCCGTCGTGCACGGCATCCCGGACACCCCGGTCGACGTCTACGTCAACGGGGAGAAGACCCTGGAGAACTTCGAGCCCGGTGACGTGGCCGGTCCGCTGGACCTGCCCGAGGGGCAGTACGACCTCGCGCTGACCAGGCCGGGTGAGCCGATCGGCGACGCCATTCTCACCGCCGACGACGCCGAGGTGCCCGGTGGGGCGAACATCAGCATCGCCGCCCACCTCAACGCCGACGGCGAGCCGACCATCACCCCCTTCGTCAACGACACCGCGAAGGTCGACGCCGGCAAGGCCCGGCTGATCGTCCGGCACACCGCCGCCGCGCCGGCCGTGGACGTGCGGGCCGGCGGCAGCCCGGTCTTCGAGGGCCTGACCAACCCGAACGAGGCCAAGGGCGACGTGGACGCCGGCAGCGTCTCGGCGGACGTGGTGCTCGCCGGCACCGACACCGTGGTGATCGGGCCGGCCGACCTCAACCTGCGCGAGGGCACGGCGACGATCGTCTACGCCATCGGCTCCGCCGAGGCGGAGAACCTCTCCGTCGTCGCGCAGACCATCGACGGCCTGCACTCGGCGCCGTCCGGCGTGCCGAGCGGCACCGGCGGGCAGGCCGACACCGGTCTCGGCACCTGGTGGTACGCCCTGGCGGGCACCGGGCTCCTGCTGCTGGTCGCGGGCGGGGCGCGGGCGGCTGTCGTCCGGTCGGGTCGCCGGTGACCGTCGGCAACCGTGCGGCGCTGGCGGCGGTGGCCGCCGGCGCCGCCGCGCTCGCCGTCGCGGCGGTGGTGGCGGTCGTGTCCCGGCCGGCGGGAAGCGTCGGCACCGAGCAGGCCGCCGCCCTGGCCAGCCCCACCCCGTCGCGCACCGGACCGGCCGTGGCGGTGGCCCCCGGCGCGCTGCCGGACGACACCGAACCGGTGCGCCCGGTCCGGTTGCGCATTCCGGCGATCGGGGTCACCGCGCGGGTCGACCCGGTCGGCGTCGACGAGCGCACCCAGGAGTTCGACGTGCCGCCCAGCGTCGACGAGATCGGCTGGTACCGCTACGGCCCCGGGCTGGAGGCCGAGTCCGGCTCGGTGGTGATCGCCGGACACGTCGACAGCGCCGATCAGGGCAAGGGTGCCTTCTACCGGCTGCGGGAACTGGCACCGGGCGACACCGT
The DNA here is from genome assembly GCF_027497295.1 of Verrucosispora sp. WMMC514. Taxonomy (NCBI): domain Bacteria; kingdom Bacillati; phylum Actinomycetota; class Actinomycetes; order Micromonosporales; family Micromonosporaceae; genus Micromonospora; species Verrucosispora sp. WMMC514. The sequence continues at coordinate 3,943,680 of NZ_CP114906.1, forward strand.
GACGGCCACCGGTGAAGACGGGACCGAGCGGACCTACCGGGTGGTGGCCCGGGAGGAGTACGACAAGACGAAGATTCCGCTGGAGCGTTACTTCGCCCGCGACGGGCGTCCCCGGCTGACGCTGATCACCTGTGGTGGGCCGTTCGACGCCGACGCCCGCCGCTACCGGGACAACATCGTGGTGACCGCGTCACCGGTCTGACGTCCCGTCAGGCAATCCGGTCTGCGGTCGGCACCGGAGTGGTCGTTAGGCTGAATCGTGATGGCTTACCTGGATCATGCCGCGACCACTCCGATGCTCGACGAGGCATTGGAGGCGTACGTCGCGACCGCCCGCGAGGTCGGCAACGCGTCTTCCCTGCACGCGTCCGGCCGGCGCGCCCGTCGGCGGGTGGAGGAGTCGCGGGAGCGGGTGGCCGCCGTACTCGGGGCCCGGCCGTCCGAGGTGATCTTCACCGGTGGTGGTACCGAGAGTGACAACCTCGCGGTGAAGGGCATCTTCTGGGCGCGTCGGGCCGCCGAGGCCGGGCGGCGCCGGGTGATCTCCAGTGCCGTCGAACACCACGCCGTCCTCGACGCGGTGCAGTGGCTGGACCGGCACGAAGGCGCCGAGGTGGGCTGGCTGTCCGTCGACGGGTCCGGCCGGTTGCACCCGGACGTACTCCGCACCGAGCTGGCCGAACACGGCGACCGGGCGGCGCTGGTCACCGCCATGTGGGCCAACAACGAGGTCGGCACCGTCCAGCGGATCGCCGAGCTGGCCGCCGTGGCCGCCGAGTACGGGGTGCCGTTCCACACCGACGCCATCCAGGCGGTCGGGCAGGTACCCGTCGACTTCGCCGCCAGCGGCGTCGCCGCGCTCACCGTGACCGGTCACAAGCTCGGCGGCCCGGTCGGCGTCGGCGCGTTGCTGCTCGGCCGGGACGTGGCGGCGGTACCGCTGCTGCACGGTGGTGGACAGGAACGGGACGTGCGTTCCGGCACCCTCGACGCGGCCGGCATCGTCGCCTTCGCGGTCGCCGTCGAAGCGGCCGTCAAGGGCCAGCAGGAGTACGCGGCCGGGTTGGCCGCGCTCCGTGACGACCTGGTGCGGCGGGTCCGTCAGGCGGTCCCCGAGGTGGTCTTCAACGGCGACCCGACCGACCGGCTGCCCGGCAACGCGCACTTCTCCTTTCCCGGCTGCGAGGGGGACGCGCTGCTGCTCCTGCTGGACGCCCAGGGCATCGCCTGTTCGACCGGCTCGGCGTGCTCGGCGGGAGTGGCGCAGCCCTCCCACGTGCTGCTGGCGATGGGCGCGGACGACGACCGGGCCCGCTCGTCGCTGCGCTTCTCCCTCGGCCACACCAGCACCACGGCCGATGTCGACGCGCTCATCGCCGCCCTACCGGGGGCCGTGGAACGGGCCCGGCGGGCGGCGGCTCCGCGTACGCCCCGTTGAGCCGGTGCCGGGCGGGGATAGGCTCGGTGGGAAGGGAGAGTGGTCCGGGTGAGGGTGTTGGCGGCGATGTCCGGCGGTGTGGATTCCGCCGTGGCGGCGGCGCGGGCGGTGCAGGCCGGGCATGACGTGACCGGCGTGCACCTGGCGTTGGCGCGCAACCCGCAGACCTACCGCACGGGGGCCCGGGGCTGCTGCACGCTGGAGGACTCGCGGGACGCCCGGCGGGCCGCCGACGTGCTCGGGATTCCGTTCTACGTCTGGGACATGGCCGACCGTTTCCACGCCGACGTGGTCGACGACTTCGTCGCCGAGTACGCGGCGGGGCGTACCCCGAACCCGTGCCTGCGCTGCAACGAGAAGATCAAGTTCGCCGCGGTGCTGGACCGGGCGGTGGCCCTGGGGTTCGACGCGGTGGTCACCGGTCACCACGCCCGGCTCGGCCCCGACGGCCTGCTGCGCCGCAGTGTCGACGCGGCCAAGGACCAGTCGTACGTGCTGGCCGTGCTCGCCCGCGAGCAGCTGGATCGCTCGATCTTCCCGCTCGGCGACTCGACGAAGGCGCAGGTCCGGCAGGAGGCGGCCGACCGTGGCCTCGCCGTCGCCGACAAGCCGGACTCGCACGACATCTGCTTCATCGCCGACGGTGACACCCGCGGTTTCCTGGCCCAGCGCCTCGGTGAGACGCCCGGCGACGTGGTCGACGCCACCACCGGTGCGGTGGTGGGGCGGCACGCCGGCGCGTACGCGTACACCGTCGGCCAGCGGCGCGGGCTGCACCTGGACCGGCCCGCCCCGGACGGCCGGCCCCGCTACGTGCTCTCCATCACGCCGACGACGAACACCGTCACCGTCGGCCCGGCGGAGGCGTTGGAAGTCGCCACGGTGCGGGCCACCCGCCCGGTCTGGACCGGTGGCCCGCGACCCGACGGCCCGATCGAGTGCGAGGTGCAGCTACGCGCCCACGGCGTCGTGGTGCCCGCCGCCGTCACGGTGGCCGGCGACACCCTGCACGCCGACCTGCGCCGCCCGGTGCGCGGCGTCGCCGCCGGCCAGGCCATCGTCGCCTACCGCCCCGACCCGGCCGGCGACATCGTCCTCGGCTCCGCCACCATCACCGACTGACCGCCATCTCTGGGCGTTGATCAAGAAGTTTGCGTCAGCCGCACGCCGGAATCGTGACCAGAACTTCTTGATCAACAGGTGGCTGAGGTGTTCGCGGGTAGGCTGCGGCGGTGAGTGATCTGGGGTTGCCGTGGACGGTGGGTGCGGCGACGGGTGTGGGGTCGTTGCCGGGGACCGACATCGCCGAGGCGCAGCGGATCGTCCTCGGTGAGCTGCCCGCCCTGCCTCATCTGCCGGAGCTGCCGGCCCGGGGGCCGGGTGCGGACCTGATCGGGCGCACCGGCGGTCTGCTGGTGGAGTTGCCGATCGAGCTGTACGCGGCGCGGTGGCGGGTGGCTCCGCGTCCCGGCCGCGACCTGCGCCGGGCCCGCGACCTGATGGAACGCGACCTGGACCAGCTCGCCGAGCAGGCCGAGGAGTACGCCGGCCCACTCAAGATCCAGGCGGCCGGACCGCTGACCCTGGCCGCCTCGATCGAGCTGCCGATCGGCGGTCGGATGCTGCGCGACCCCGGCGCGCTGCGGGACCTGGCGGGCTCGCTGGCCGAAGGGCTGCGCGACCACGTTGAGGCGGTGACCCGTCGGCTGCCGCGCGCCTCGGTGCTGCTGCAACTGGACGAGCCGGGCCTGCCGGCGGTGCTGGCCGGCCGCGTTCCCACCGAGAGTGGCCTCGGTGCCTACCGGGCGGTGGAGTCGGGCGACGCCCGCGCGTTGCTGAGCGCGGTGATCGACGCGGTCGGGGTGCCGACCGTGGTGCACTGCTGCGCCCCGGACGTGCCGCTGGAGCTGCTCCGCTCCGCCGGAGCGATCGGTGTCGCGCTCGACCTGAGCCTGCTCACCGACCTCGACCCGCTCGGTGAGGCGCTCGACGCCGGGTTCGGGCTGCTGGCCGGTGCCGCGCCGACGACGCCGAACGGTCGGGCACCGACCTCGGCCGACCTGGCTGACCGGGTACGCACCCTCTGGGACCGCCTCGGGTTCCCGCGCCGCCGGCTCGCCGAGCAGGTGGTGGTGACTCCCGCCTGCGGCCTGGCCGGTGCCGACGCCGGATATGTCCGGGCGGTCCTCGCGGCCTGTCGGGACGCCGGCCGCCGGCTGTCCGAGCAGTGAGGTTTTCCGTCGTACCCACCGGGCACGATGCCCGCCATGATTGGACAGCTGCGTTCGACGGTGATCGACTGCCCCGACCCACGTGCGCTGGCCGGCTTCTACGCGGAGCTGCTCGGCCTGCCGCTGATCGGGGACAACTCCGACGATGATGAGTGGGTGGTGCTCGGTGGGCCGCCCGGCCACCAGCCCCGGCTGGCCTTCCAGCGGGCCCTCGACCTGCGCCCGCCGGCCTGGCCGGATCCGGCGCGGCCCCAGCAGTTCCACCTCGACGTGACGGTCGACGACATCGAGGCGGCGGAGCAGGCGGCCCTGGCCCTGGGCGCCCGCCGGCTACCCGGCGAGGGCGAGGGCTTCCGGGTCTACGCCGACCCGGCCGGACACCCCTTCTGCCTCTGCTGGGACTGACCGCCCGGCCTGCCGGTGCCGGCCTCGGCCGGACCGGCAGGCCGACAATGGTGGTCCGACCGGGTGCTGCGCGGACTTGCCGGCGGCGGGCATCATCACGGTCATGATCAGCCCTGCGCCGCAGCGCGTCGCCGGCTCGCTATTCGGGCTCGCCTTCGGTGACGCCCTCGGCAAGCCCACCGAGTTCCTCACCGTCGCCGAGATCGACCGGCGCTACGGGTCCACCGGTCCGCGTGAGCTGGACGGTGACCCGGCGCTGGTCACCGACGACACCCAGATGGCGTTGGCGGTGGGTTGGGCGCTGCACGACGCGCCGGCGTACACCGCCGAGGCGGTGGAGCCGCTGCTGCGCCGCCGGTTCCTGGACTGGGCGGCCAGCCCGGACAACAACCGCGCGCCGGGGATGACCTGCCTGCGGGCCTGCGCCGAACTGTCCCGGGGCCGGCCCTGGCAGCAGGCCACCGAGGCCGGCTCGAAGGGGTGTGGCGCGAACATGCGGGTCACCCCGGTCGGGCTGCTCGACGTCGACCTGGACACCCTCGCCGGGCTGGCCCAGCTCCAGGCCGGCCTGACCCACGGACACCCGACCGGGCTGGCGGCGAGCGAGCTGACCGCGTACGCCGTGCGGCTGCTCGTCGGCGACGCTCCGTTGACCGACCTTCCCGGCCTGCTCACCGCCCGGGCCCGGCAGCAGCGCACGGTCTACCGGGCCGACTGGCTCGGTGAGCTGTGGCAACGGCCGGGCGAGCGGACGCCGGAGGAGTTCATCGCCCGCGGTTGGGACGAGTGCCTCCTGGCGCTGGGTCGACTCGACGCGGCCCTGGCCGCCCCGGACGACGGCGACGATCCGTGCCGCGTCACCGGTGCGGGCTGGATCGCGGAGGAGGCGCTCACGGCGGCCCTGTACTGCGCACTCCGGCACCCGGACGCCCCGGTCGACGCGCTGGCCCGGGGCGCGCGGAGCGCCGGAGACTCCGACTCGATCGCCGCCCTCGCCGGAGCCTTCGTCGGCGCGGCCAACGGGATGGCCGGTTGGCCGGCGGACTGGGCCGGCCGGATCGAGTACGCCGATCAACTCGCCGCGCTGGCCGCACGGTTGTCCCACCCGGGGGATACCGTGCGGGGGTAGCACGATCACGGGAGGTCGACAGCGGTGTCCGGAGGCGGCAGGGTGTCCGAGGAAGCGGTTCCCCAGCAGGTCGATGCGGCGCAGGAGGCCGCCGGTCCCGAGCCGACGCCGCAGGCGCGGGAGCGGCACACCACGCTCAGCCAGGAACTGACCGAGCACCAGTACCGCTACTACGTGCTCGACGCCCCGACCGTCTCCGACGCCGACTTCGACCGCCAACTACGCGAGCTGGAGGCGCTGGAGGCGGAGTTCCCGGCGCTGCGCACCCCGGATTCACCGACCCAGCGGGTCGGTGGCACGTTCTCCACCGACTTCACCCCGGTCGCGCACGCCGAACGGATGATGTCGCTGGACAACGCCTTCGCCGACGAGGAACTCACCGCCTGGGCGGAGCGGGTCGAGCGGGACGCCGGTGGTCCGGCACCTTATCTGTGCGAGCTGAAGGTCGACGGGCTGGCGATCAACCTCACCTACGAGGGCGGCCGGCTGGTCCGCGCGGCCACCCGCGGCGACGGCCGCACCGGCGAGGACGTCACCGCGAACGTACGCAGCATCCGGGACGTGCCGGGTCGGCTGACCGAGTCGGCGGAGTTCGGACCGGCCCCCGAGTTCATCGAGGTGCGGGGCGAGATCTACTTTCCGGTGGCCGCCTTCGCCGATCTCAACGCCGGTCTGGTCGAGCAGGGCAAGGCACCCTTCGCCAACCCGCGTAACGCCGCGGCCGGCAGCCTGCGGCAGAAGGATCCACGGATCACCGCATCCCGCCCGCTGCGCCTGGTGGTGCACGGCATCGGCGCCCGCCGCGGCTTCCAGCCGGCCACCCAGTCCGAGTCGTACGCGGCGTTGCAGGGCTGGGGGCTGCCCACCAGCGACCGCTGGCGGGTGGTGCCCGACCTGGCCGGCGTCCGGGACTACATCGCGCACTACGCGGCGCACCGGCACGACGTCGAGCACGAGATCGACGGCGTGGTGGTGAAGGTCGACCCGGTGCCCATCCAGGGCCGGCTGGGTTCCACCAGCCGGGCGCCACGCTGGGCGATCGCCTTCAAGTACCCGCCGGAGGAGGTCAACACCACCCTGCTCGACATCGAGGTCGAGGTCGGGCGGACCGGTCGGGTCACGCCCCGGGCGGTGCTCCAGCCGGTCCGGGTGGCCGGCTCCACCGTCGAGTACGCGACCCTGCACAACGCCCGCGAGGTCGAGCGCAAAGGGGTGCTGATCGGCGACACGGTGGTGATCCGCAAGGCCGGCGACGTGATCCCCGAGGTGCTCGGTCCGGTGGTCGACCTGCGTCCGCCGGACGCCCGACCGTTCGTCATGCCGACCACCTGCCCGGCCTGCGGGACGCCGCTCGCGCCCGCCAAGGAGGGCGACGTCGACATCCGGTGCCCCAACTCGCGCAGTTGCCCCGCACAGCTGCGGGAGCGGGTGTTCCACCTGGCCGGGCGGGGCGCCTTCGACATCGAGGCACTCGGCTACAAGAGCGGCGCCGCGCTGCTCGACGCGCAGATCATCACCGACGAGGGTGACCTCTTCTCGCTCGACGCCGAGCGGCTGGCCCGTGCGCCGTTCTTCGTCAACAAGGACGGCAGCCTCGGCAGCAACGCCGTCAAGCTGCTCGACAATCTCGCCACGGCCCGGGAACGCGACCTGTGGCGGGTGCTGGTGGCCCTGTCGATCCGGCACGTCGGGCCGACCGCCGCGCAGGCGTTGGCCCGACACTTCCGGTCCATCGAGGCGGTCGACCGGGCAACCGAGGAGGAACTCTCCTCAGTCGACGGTGTCGGCCCGACCATCGCCGCCAGCATCCGCGAGTGGTTCGCCGTCGACTGGCACCGGGAGGTGGTCCGCAAGTGGGCCGAGGCGGGTGTTCGCATGGCGGAGGAGGCGGTGCAGGAGGGGCCACGTCCGCTGGAGGGGGTGACCGTGGTGGTGACCGGCACCCTCGGCGGCTTCTCGCGGGACCAGGCGGCGGAGGCGATCCAGTCCCGGGGCGGCAAGGTCAGCGGCTCGGTGTCGAAGAAGACCGGCTTCGTGGTGGTGGGCGACAACCCCGGCTCCAAGGCGGACAAGGCGGCGAGCCTGAAGGTGCCCGTGCTCGACGAGGAGGGCTTCCGGGTGCTCCTCGACGCCGGCCCCGAGGCGGCCCGGCAGGTGGCCCGGGTCGAGGAGTGACGATCTTTACGACACGGTGCCGGATACCAACTTAATTACGACTACGACCGGTTCGTGACTGTCGCGCCGGGTTGATGGGCGGTGGGGCGTTTCATTGGGGCACGGCGCGTGAGACCACGGGCCGGTCTCGTGCCGGGAGGTGTGATGGAGTCGCCCGATCCGCGCAACCTCGTCCCGCCCGGGCGTACCGCGCAGTTCTCCACCTTCGTCGCGGCCGTACTCGCGGTGGCCGTGCTCGTCTCGGCCGGCGGGCTGGTGTCGTTCGTCTCGACCCTGCCTGACCTGCCGGCGGCGTTCTGGACGATGGCGGTGCTCGCCGTGGCCTGCGACGCGCGGCCCTTCCTGCCGCCCGGTCGGGGGCAGTCCTCCTCGGCCGTCTTCCCCTCGACCTGCTTCACCTTCGCGATCCTGCTCGGCTGGGGGCTCGGCCCCGCGGTCGCGGTGCAGGCGGTCGCCGTGGTGGTGTCCGGGATCCGGATGCGGCACGCGCCCTGGCGGACGGCCTTCAACGCGGGGCAGTACGCCTGCTCGCTGGCGGCGGCGTACGCGGTCACCCGGCTCGGCCCCGGCGGCATCTACGACGGCGCGGCGCTGGGCTGGACCGACATCGCCGCGATCGGCGGCGCCGGAGTCGCCTGGTTCGCCGTCAACTATGGGCTGGTCACCACGGCGGTGCGGCTGCGCTTCGGGGAGCGGTGGTGGCCCAACGCGTGGCACGGCCTGCCCTTCGAGCTGCTCTCCACCGGGTCGTTACTGCTGCTCGCGCCGGTGCTGGTCACCGCCGCCAGGGCCAGCGCCGCCCTGGTGCCGCTGGTGCTGGTGCCGCTGTTCGCGGTCTACCGGATGGCCCGGCTCACCGTGGAGCAGCATCAGTTGGCCGCACTCGACCCGCTCACCGGCCTACCCAACCGCAAGGCCCTGCTGGCGGAGGTCAACGAACAGGTGCACCGGCACGCGGAGCGCGCCGCCCGGGGAGAGCCCGCGACGCGCCTCGCCCTGCTGCTCATCGACCTGGACCGGTTCAAGAACGTCAACGACGCGCTCGGCCACGCGGTCGGTGACCGGCTGCTGGTGGAGGTGAGCGCCCGGTTGACCGGCGTGGTCGCGCCGCCGCAGATGGTCGCCCGGCTCGGCGGCGACGAGTTCGCGATCGTGATGACCGGGCTCAGCGAGGTCGGCGAGGCTCGTGCGCTGGCCGATGAGGTCGTCCAGGCGCTCGCCGAACCGGTGCCGCTGGACGGGCTGCCGCTGGACGTCGGCGGCTCCATCGGCATCGCCCTGTTTCCGGATCACGGGGAGGACTTCGCCACCCTGATGCGGCACGCGGACGTGGCGATGTACGACGCGAAGCACCGCAACGACACCGTCGCCGTCTACACCGCCGAGTCCGACCACAACTCCGCCGAGCGGCTGGGGCTGCTGGCCGACCTGCGCCGGGTGCTGGAGGTCGGCGCGTCGGGGCGGAACGACGGATCCGCGCCGGCCGACCTGACCGCCGTTCGCGGCGGCGACGGCGCGGTGCTGCCCACCTCCGTGCCGGCGGAGGAGCCGGCCGGCGCCCGATGGTGGGATCGCCGGCGACGCCGTCCCCGGGTGATGCGGCCCGACGACGAGCTGATCGCCCGGATCATCACCGGCGCCGACCCGACCCTGCGCCGGGCGGCCCGGGACGCCGGATCGGACGCCGCGACGGCCGGCGGGGCGGTGTGGTCCGGGACGCGCGCCGGTGACCAGTCGGACCTCGGTGGTGGGGCGGAACCCACCGCCGAGGATCGTCCCGGCGCCGAGCCGGGCACGGACGCGGGCGAGATCACGATGTACTACCAGCCGCAGGTCGCCATCGCCACCGGCGAGGTGGTCGGGGTGGAGGCGCTGCTGCGCTGGCGGCATCCGCGCCGGGGGATGGTCGACCCGGAGGAGCTGATCCGGGTCGCCGAACAGAGCGCGGTGATGCGGCTGCTCACCCGCCGGGTCGTCGACGACGTGGTGGAGCAGCTCGCCAAGTGGTCGGCGGCCGGCCTCGGACTGCGGGCGGCGTTGAACGTCAGTGTGCGGGACCTGCACACCGGTGAGATCGCCGACCAGATCGCCGACCGGCTCGCCCGCTACGGGGTGGCACCCGAGCGGCTGCAGCTGGAGATCACCGAGGGCGCGCTGATGGCCGACCCGCGGCGGGTGCTGACCACCATCACCCGGCTGCACCGGATCGGCGTGGGCATCGCGCTCGACGATTTCGGCACCGGCTACTCGTCCCTCCAGCACCTGCGCCGACTGCCGCTGTCGGAGGTGAAGGTGGACCGCTCGTTCGTCCTCGGCATGGTCGAGGACGCCGACGACGCGGCGATCGTCCGCTCCACCATCGAACTGGCCAAGGCGCTGGGGCTCCGGGTGGTGGCCGAGGGCGTGGAGGACGAGCGGACCTGGCGGATGCTGCACGCGGCCGGCTGCGACGCCGCCCAGGGCTGGTTCTACGCCCGGCCGATGCCGGCCGAGGAACTGGCCGCCTGGCTGGCCCGGTACCGTCCGCTGCGCCCACTCGGCGGCCACGACGAGGCGGACATCCCCCGGCGGCACGCCCGCTGATCCGGCCGGGCCGGGACCGGCCGCTATCGGGTGCGCGGGGAGGCGGCAACGGCCGGCCGGGCGGGAAACAATAGACTCGCTGCGGTCACCGCGTGTCGCGTAGCCGGCAGCGGTGGGCGCAGGTCAGGCAGACGCAGCACAGCCACGAAGGGGGCACCGATGGCCGCCATCTCCCGCGAGGAGGTCGCGCACCTGGCGCGACTGTCGCGGCTCGCCGTGACGGAGGAGGAGTTGGACACCTTCGCCGGTCAGCTCGACGTGATCCTCCAGGCGGTCGCACAGGTGGGCGAGGTCGCCGCCGCGGACATCCCGCCGACCTCCCACTCGGTGCCGCTGACGAACGTGCTCCGCGAGGACGTCGTGACGCCGTGCCTGACGCCGGAGGAAGCGCTGTCGGGTGCCCCCGACGCGGAGGAGCAGCGGTTCCGCGTACCGCGGATCCTGGACGAGGATGTGGCCTCATGACCGACGTCACCGCAATGACCGCGACGCAGATCGCGGGGCTCGTCGCCACCGGTGCAGCCTCCGCGGTCGAGGTCACCCAGGCCCACCTGGACCGGATCGCCGCCGTGGACGGCCGGGTCAACGCCTTCCTGCACGTCGACACCGAAGGCGCGCTCGCCGCCGCCCGGGACATCGACGCCCGTCGGGCGGCCGGTGCGGAACTGGGGCCGCTGGCCGGTGTGCCGGTCGCGGTCAAGGACGTCCTCACCACGAAGGGTGTGCCGACCACGGTCGGGTCGAAGATCCTTGAGGGCTGGCGTCCGCCGTACGACTCGACGATCGTGCAGCGGCTACGCGCCGCCGGCACGGTGATGCTCGGCAAGACCAACATGGACGAGTTCGCGATGGGCTCCTCCACGGAGTACTCGGCGTACGGGCCGAGCCGCAACCCGTGGGACACCGACCGCATCCCGGGTGGCTCCGGCGGCGGAAGCGCGGCGGCGCTCGCCGCGTACGAGGCGCCGTTGGCGATCGGCTCGGACACCGGCGGCTCGATCCGCCAGCCGGGCGCGGTCACCGGCACCGTCGGCGCGAAACCGACATACGGTGGCACCTCCCGGTACGGGCTGGTGGCCTTCTCGTCCTCACTGGACACTCCCGGCCCGTGCGCCCGTACCGTGCTCGACGCGGCGTTGCTGCACGCGGCGATCGGCGGGCACGACCCGCGTGACTCCACCTCCATCCCGGCACCCGTGCCGGACGTGGTGGCCGCGGCGAAGCTCGGCGCGACCGGCGACCTGAGCGGGGTGCGGCTGGGCATCGTCACCGAGTTCGGCGGCGAGGGCGCGGAGCCGGGCGTGACGGCCGCCTTCAACGAGGCCGTCGACACGCTCACCAAGCTCGGCGCGGAGATCGTCGAGATCTCCTGCCCGCACTTCCGCTACGCCCTGCCGGCGTACTACCTGATCGCGCCCAGCGAGTGCTCCTCGAACCTGGCCCGCTTCGACGGCGTCCGGTTCGGGTTGCGGACCGGCGACGACGGCAACCGGTCGCTGGAGGAGGTCATGTCGCTGACCCGGGAGGCCGGCTTCGGCCCCGAGGTCAAGCGGCGCATCATGCTCGGCACGTACGCGCTCTCCTCGGGCTACTACGACGCCTACTACGGGCAGGCGCAGAAGGTGCGGACGCTGATCACCCGCGACTTCACCGCGGCGTTCGAGCGGGTCGACGCGCTGATCTCGCCGACCACCCCGTTCGTCGCCTTCCCGCTCGGCGCGCGCACCTCCGACCCGTACCAGATGTACCTGGCCGACCTGTTCACCATCCCGAGCAACCTGTACGGCGGGCCGGGCATCTCGGTGCCGTGCGGGCTCTCCGAGGGGCTGCCGGTCGGCCTGCAGGTGATGGCACCGACCATGGCCGACGACCGGATGTACCGGGTCGCCGCCGCCTTGGAGAGCGCGGTCGGCACGCTCACGCCACCGACCATGTGACCGATCGTGCGCAGGCGGCCGACCGTCGTCCGCGCACGGCACCGTTCGCCCGCCCGGTGCGGCCACCCGGCCGCGCCGGGCGCGGTGGCGTCGGCGCGACACACTGGTCACCGATCGGGTAATTGCCGATCGTCAACCCTCCTGTTTGGATGACCGAGAGTCGGGTGGACCGGCTGGTCGCTGGCGAACGCGAGCCGTTCTGATCAGAGCTGGATGTGCGATGAAGACACTGCGCCCGGTCATGGCCCTGACGATGGTGGTCGCGTTGCTGCTGGGCACCGCATCCCCGGCCGCGGCGGTGGCCGTCACCATCACCTCGGGCGCACCCCGGTCGCCGATGGTCCTGGGGCAGGTGTACGCGATCCACACCGTCGAGGCGACGGGTGGCACGGAGCCGTACCGGTTGTCGTTGAGTGCGGGGAGCCTGCCGCCGGGCATGCTGCTGGTCGGTAACTCGCTCGGGGGTTCGCCGACCACGGCGGGCACCTACACCTTCACCCTGCGGATGACCGACGCGGCCGGCCAGTTCGCCGAGCGGACGGCCACGATCGAGGTACGCGAACCCACGGTCGAGATCACCTCGGGCGTGCCCCGGTCGCCGATGGTCCTGGGGCAGGTGTACGCGATCCACACCGTCGAGGCGACGGGTGGCACGGAGCCGTACCGGTTGTCGTTGAGTGCGGGGAGCCTGCCGCCGGGCATGCTGCTGGTCGGTAACTCGCTCGGGGGTTCGCCGACCACGGCCGGCACCTACCCCGCGACCCTGCGGATGACCGACAGGAACGGCTTCTTCGGCGAGCAGGACATCACCATCGTCGTCGCCGAGGCCGCTACCCCGACCCCCACGGCGACCCCGACCGGTCCGAGCCCGACACCGACCGCTCCGAGCGCCACCCCGACCGCTCCGAGCCCTACCCCGACCGCGTCCACCGCCACGCCGAGCCCGGCCGACCCGACCTCGACGCTGTCGCCGAGCCCCGCGGCGCCCGTCCCGTCGCCGTCGAAGACGAGCGGGGCGTGGCTGCCGGTCACCGGGTCGAACTCGACACTCGTGCTGCTGTCGCTGGGCGTGCTGGCGTTCTCCATCGGCGGGATCCTGCTCGTGGTGACCTTCAATCGTCGTAGGCGGTTCAGCACACCCGAGTGACATCCGGGTGACGCCCGGCCGAGGCGTGCCCGGTCGAGCGGCTAGGCTTGGCGGCGTTGTGTCCGGATGCCGCCGTGGGCCGGCTACCGCCTGCAAAGCTGGAGTTCTCATGACCACGACGCTGCCCGCGTACGACGAGGTCGTCGCGCGCTACGAGCCGGTGATCGGCCTGGAGACCCACGTCGAGCTGGGCACGAACACCAAGATGTGGTGCGGCTGCCCGACCGACTTCGGTGGCGAGCCGAACACCCGGGTCTGCCCGGTCTGCCTCGGTCTGCCCGGCTCCCTGCCGGTGGCGAACTCCGCGGCCATCGAGGCGACCGTCCGGATCGGCCTGGCGCTGAACTGCTCCATCGCGCAGTGGTGCCGGTTCGCCCGGAAGAACTACTTCTACCCGGACATGCCGAAGAACTTCCAGATCAGCCAGTACGACGAGCCGCTCTGCTTCGACGGCCACCTGGACGTCGAGGTCAACGGCGAGCTGGTGCGCATCGGCATCGAGCGGGTGCACCTGGAGGAGGACACCGGCAAGACGCTGCACGTCGGCGGCGCCACCGGCCGTATCCACGGCGCCACCGAGTCGCTCGTCGACTACAACCGGGCCGGTATTCCGCTGGTCGAGATCGTCACCAAGCCGATCCCCGGTACCGGCGCGCTCGCCCCCGAGGTGGCCCGCGCGTACGTCACCGAGCTGCGTGACGTGATCCGCTCGCTGGGCGTCTCGGATGTACGCATGGAGGAGGGCTCGCTGCGCTGTGACGTCAACACCTCGCTGAACCTGCCCGGCGAGGAGTGGGGCACCCGCACCGAGACCAAGAACGTCAACTCGCTGCGCTCGGTCGAGCGGGCGGTCCGCTCGGAGATGCTGCGCCAGGCGTCCGTACTGGAGGCCGGCGGTCGGATCACCCAGGAGACCCGGCACTTCCACGAGGACACCGGGGACACCACCCCGGGCCGGTCCAAGGAGACCGCCACCGACTACCGCTACTTCCCCGAGCCGGATCTGGTGCCGATCGCGCCGGACCCGGCCTGGGTGGCCGAGCTGAAGGCTGCCCTGCCGGAGCTGCCCCGGCTGCACCGCCGTCGCCTCCAGGAGGCGTGGGGCCTGTCGGACGCGGACATGCAGTCGGTGCTCAACGCCGGTGCTGTCGAGCTGATCGAGGCCACCGTGGCGGCCGGTGCGACGCCGGCCGCCGCCCGCAAGTGGTGGCTGGGCGAGCTGTCCCGGCGGGCCAACGAGACGGGTGTGGAACTGGCCGACATCGGGGCCACCCCGACCCAGGTCGCCGAGCTTCAGGGCCTCGTCGACGCCGGCAAGCTCAATGACAAGCTGGCCCGCACGGTCCTGGAGGGCGTGGTCGCCGGCGAGGGCTCGCCGACCGAGATCATGACCAACCGCAACCTGGAGGTCGTCTCCGACACCGGCGCCCTCACCGCGGCGGTGGACGAGGCGATCGCCGCCAACCCGGCCATCGCCGACAAGGTCCGCAGCGGCAAGGTGGCCGCCGCCGGAGCCCTGGTCGGCGCGGTCATGAAGACCACCCGAGGCCAGGCCGACGCCCAGACCGTCCGCACCCTCATCCTGGCCCGCCTAACCCCCCAATCCTGACCCACCCCACCCCACCCCACCCCGACCGCGTTGATCATGAGGTTGGCGGCAGTTGTCGATCTTCCCGCCGCCGCTAACCTCATGATCAACGCTTGCGCCACCCCGAATGAGGGCGTCAATGGAGATGTCCGGATGGAGTTCCAGCGTGGACGAGCACGATCTTGATGTTCTTGATGAGATTCAGCGGCGGGTGTTGTGGCTCGCCACCCGGATCGTGGACGCGGCCAACCACGACCGGGGTGCTGGGGACGGGGTGAAGGTCGGCGGGCACCAGGCGTCCAGCGCGTCGCTGGTCACCGCGATGACCGCGCTGTGGTTCGCCCACCTGGACGCCGAGGACCGGGTCGCGGTCAAGCCGCACGCCTCGCCGGTCTTCCACGCCATCCAGTACCTGCTGGGCAACCTGGACCGGTCGTACCTGCCCCGGCTGCGGGCACGGGGCGGGCTCCAGTCGTACCCGTCGCGGACGAAGGATCCGGACGAGGTCGACTTCTCCACCGGGTCGGTGGGGCTCGGCGCCGCCGCGCCGCTGTTCGCGGCGGTGACCCGGCGCTACGTCGACGCCCACTTCGGGGCGCGACCGCACTCCCGGTTCGTGGCCCTGATCGGTGACGCCGAGCTGGACGAGGGCAACATCTGGGAGGCCGTCGCCGACCCGGCCACCACCGGGCTCGGCAACGTCATGTGGGTGGTCGACTTCAACCGGCAGTCGCTGGACCGGGTCGTGCCCGGGGTGCGGATCGACCAGTGGCGCGGCCAGTTCGAGGCCGCCGGCTGGCACGTCGTCGAGGTGAAGTACGGTCGCCGGCTCGCCGAGGCGTACGACCGGCCGGGCGGGGCGGCGTTGCGGGACTGGATCGACGCGATGCCGAACGAGCAGTACCAGTCGCTGTTCGGGCTGACCGGGCCGGCGCTGCGCAAGCAGTTCCTGGACGGTGCCCCCGAGGGCATCGCCGCGTTGATCGCCGACGTCGCCGACGCCGATCTCGGCCCACTCGTCACCGACCTGGGCGGGCACGACTTGGCGGCGCTGCTGGACGCGTACGCCCAGTGCGACGCGGTGACCGACCGGCCGAGCGTGGTGTTCGCGTACACCGTCAAGGGGTGGGGGTTGCCGATCGCCGGCAACCCGCGCAACCACTCCGCCCTGCTGACCGGCGAACAGGTCGACGCGTTGCGCGCCGCGCAGGGGTTGACCCGGGACACCGAGTGGGACCGGCTCGACCCGGCGTCGCCGGCCGGGATCCGGGCCGGGCAGCGTCGGGAGGCGCTGTCCCGCGCGCCCCGCGAGCGTGCGCTGGGGGTCGCCGTGCCCCAGGCCACGAACGTACGCGCCAACAAGCCGATCTCCACGCAGGAGGTCTTCGGTCGGGTGCTCGTCGACCTGGCGCGTGACCCGCAGGTGGGTCGGTACCTCGTCACCACCGCACCGGACGTCGCCACCTCCACCAACCTGGCCGGGTTCATCAACAAGACCGGTGTGTTCGCGCCGACCGCCCAGCGGTCCTGGTCGGAGGACCGGATGCTGCGCTGGACGGAGAGCCCCGAGGGTCAGCACATCGAGCTGGGCATCTCCGAGATGAACCTGTTCCTGCTGCTCGGCCAGCTCGGCCTGGCGTGGGATCTGTCCGGGCAGCCGTTGCTGCCGGTCGGCACCGTCTACGACCCGTTCGTGCTGCGCGGGCTCGACGCATTCCTGTACGGCACCTACTCCGGTGCCCGGTTCGTGGTCGCGGGTACCCCGTCCGGGGTCACCCTCGCGCCGGAGGGCGGCGCCCACCAGTCGACCATCACCGCGAGCGTGGGCCTGGAACTGCCCGGGGTGACCTTCGTCGAGCCCGCGTACGCGGCGAGCCTCGATTGGCTGCTCTGCGACGCGTTCGGGCACATCGCCGGTACCACCCCGGCGGCACCGACGGCGGTGCCGGCCGAGGACGGGGCGTACTACTTCCGGCTGAGCACCCGGCCGGTGGACCAGGCACCGTTCGAGGCGGCTCGGGCCCGGCTCGGTGACGCGGTGCTGCGCCGGCAGGTGCTCGCCGGGGCGTACCGGCTGGTCGACGCCCACCAGGCGTACCCGCACCTGGCCGAGGCGCCGACCGTGCAACTGGCCGCCTCCGGGGCGGTGTTGCCCGAGGTGCTGGCCGCCGCGGCGGAACTGGCCGACGAGGGGGTCGCCGCCCATGTGGTGGACGTGACCAGCCTGGACCGCCTCTACCGGGCCTGGCAACGCACGCTGCGCCAGGGCGTACGCACGGCGACCGTGCCGAGCGTGCCGGGCGCGCTGCGGTCCGCCTTCGCCGACCGGGTGCCGGTGGTGACCGTGCACGACGCCGCCTCGCACGCCATGGCCTGGCTCGGCTCGGCAGTGGCCGCGCCGGCGGTTCCGCTCGGCGTCGACGAGTTCGGCCAGTCCGGCAGCGTCCACGACCTCTACGACCTGCACGACCTGCTCCCCGGCAGCATCGTCAACGCCGCCCTCGCCGCCCTCTCCCTCCGCTGACCCACCCCATCCCCTGGTTGATCATGAAGTTGTTGTCACCGGTGAGCGCTCTCCCGGACAACAACTTCATGATCGACGGGGAAAGGTTGGGTGGGGTGGGGGAGGGGAGGGGTCAGCGGGTGGGGGTTGGGGTGGGGGAGATGGTGGTGGTGGGGGTGGCGCCGAGGGGGGTGGTTACCGGTGGGGCGATGACGGTGCGTTCGAGGTTCACCTGGGCCTGGCCGGTGCCGCCCACGGTGATGTCGTCGTACGCCTGGAGTCGCTTCTCCTGGTCGAAGTAGAGCACCGTCATCGCCAGTGGGGTCGGCTCCTCCTGCTCCAGCCCCCGCAGCCCGGCACCGCCGGTGGAGCCCTGCACCATCAGCGTGGTGGGCTGCTGGCCGGGAACCTCCGGCAGCGTGTTGACCTGCCGATCGTGGGTGTGCCCGGCGAGCACCAGCGGAGTGGTGCCGGAGAGCGGGCCGGCGGCGGCCGGGTCGTGCACGAGCGCGATGTCGACCGGCCGGGGCGAGCTGCGGATCGTGGCGGCGAGGGTCTCACCGTTGGTGATCAACTCGTCCGCGGTGGACTGGTTCAGCCCGCCGCTGGCCGGCGAGGTGCTCTTGTCCGGGGTGAAGCGGGGATCACCGATCCCGGCGATGGTCAGCCCGGCGACGGTGGTCGTGGTGTTGTCCAGTACCACCGCGTTCGGTTGGCGGGCCACCGCCGCCGCCGTACGGCCCGAGTCGTGGTTGCCCCGGATGTACACGTACGGCTTCTCCAGCAGGCTGATCGAGCCGACGTAGGACGCCTCGGGCTCGCTGCCCCAGTCGGTGATGTCACCGGTGTCGATCACCACGTCGATCCCGAACTGCTCGGTCACGGTCCGGATGAGCTGCCAGGCGCTCGGGTTGAGGTGCAGATCGGAGATGTGCAACACCCGGGTGGTGCCCGGGTCCGGCTCGTACACCGGCAGCGCCGACACCGTCGTGTAGAGCTGGGTGACGTTGCCGATGAGCCGTTGGAGCTGCTCGGCGTACCGGGTGTAGTCGTCGGCGATCTTGCGCACGTCACCGACGATGGCCGGGGCGTTGACCAGCAGTCCCTCGTACCGGGGCTCCTCGATCGACTGGGGTCGGATGGTGGCGGCGGCGGTGCCCAGGCTACCGGCCGTGATCAGCAGCGCGAGGCCGCCGGCCCAGGCCGCCCGGCGGGTGTCGCGGAACACCAGCAGCGCCAGCACCAGGGTGGCCAGTACGGCGGAGCCGACCGTGCGCAGGCCGAGCCGCATCACCCCCTCCCGAACCTCGTCGACCGCCGACTGGGTGGCCCGGTTGAGGCTCGCCGGGTCGCCGATCAGGGCCTCGACCCGGCTCTGCTCCAACGCGCCCAGCTCCACGGTCAGCTGGGTCGGCCCGTCGTGGCTGTCCAGCAGCAACGAGCCCAGCGGGGGGATGTCGACGGTGGTGCCGCCGTCGGTCGTCGGTGACACGGCCAGGCGAGCGTGGAACGGCCCGATCTCGGTGCCCACGTTGCCGCCCGCCACGACCCCGGCGAGCACACCGAAGAGCGTGACGACCAGGACGGCCAGGCCGACAGCGAGGCGGCGCAGGCCCAGGTGCCACCCGACGCCGGCACGCGATGCCGCGGAACGTCGCGTCAGTGGGAAGCGACGCGACCGATCAGGGGTCGTCTCCCCGTCCCGGTCGCGGCGTGGCTCGTCGTTCTGCTGACCGTCCATGATGAGATTCTGACCTGCCCGCCGAAAGATCTTGGCAAACCTGGAATGAGGTCGTGCGTCGGCGCCTCAGCTACGCCCGGCACCGCCACCGGCGAAGACGAGGCGCAGCAACCGGTCGTCCTCGGGCGCCGGCCGGCCCCGCCCGTCGTGGTTGGAGGTGCTGACCCAGAGCGAACCGTCCGGCGCGGCGGCGATCGCCCGCAGTCGCCCGTACCGCTCGGTCAGCAGGGCCTGCGGCTGGCCGAGGACCGTGCCGGTCTCGGTCAGCTCGACCAGCCAGAGTCGTTGACCGCGCAGGCAGGCGGTGGCGAGCATCCGTTCCACCGCGGCCAGGCCGGAGCAGGACGCCTCATCGGTCGACCACTGCACGATCGGGTCGACGTACCGGTCGTCGTCCTCGCGCCCCTCGACCTCGGGCCAGCCGTAGTTCTTGCCCTTGGTGATCTGGTTGATCTCGTCCCAGGTGTTCTGGCCGAACTCGACGGCGTACATCCGGTCGCCGGACCAGGCGATGCCCTGCACGTTGCGGTGCCCCAGCGACCAGACGGGCGAGTCCGGGAAGGGATTCCCGGGCGCCGGCTTGCCGTCCGGTGTGATCCGCAGGATCTTGCCGCCGAGCTGCTCGACGTCCTGCGACTGGTCGGTGTCCCCGGCGTCGCCGGTGCTGGCGTAGAGCTGTCCGTCCGGGCCGAAGGCCAGGCCGCCGCCGTTGTGGATGCCCGCCTTGGGAATGCCGGTCAGGATCGGGGTCGGTTTCTCACCGAGTCGCAGCCGGGCCACCCGGTTGTCCCGTTCGGCGGTGTAGTAGACGAAGACCGTCCGGTCCTGGGCGAACTCGGGAGAGACCGCGATGCCCAGCAGACCACCCTCGCCCGAGGCGACCACGTCGTCGATGGTCTGCACCTCGGTGATCTTCAAACCGTCGGCGGTCGACTCCGGGCCGACCTGGACGATGCGGCCGCTGTCGCGTTCGGTGACCAGGGCGCCGCCGTCGGGCAGGAAAGCGATCCCCCACGGCACCCGCAACCCCTGCGCGAGCACGGTGGCGACGACCTCCTGGTCGCCATCGCCCGTGGTGACCGTCGGACTGGGCAGGTTCGGTGGCTCGCCGGCCGGGTCGGGTTCCGGGTCGCCGAGGCTGCAACCACCGGCGACGAGCAGCAGCGTCGCGCAGGACGCCACGAGGGCGGCACGAACCTGACGGGCGCGGAGGTACGGGGGAGCGCTCACCCGCCCCAGAGTAGCCCGCCGAGGCCGACCCCGTGGATGGCGGCGCGGGTCGCCCCCCATCGGCTGGTCGGCCCGCGCCGACGCCTATCGTCGGCGAGGTGAAGGTTTGGATCCCGCACGAGGCCGGCCACGTCCTGCTCGGCGAGCTGCCGCCGGGGGTCGTCGTCGAGACGATGGAGGATCCGGCGAAGCTGCCGTCGCCGAGGGCCGGCGTTCGGTTCTGGGTGCCGCCGTTCCTGGCCGGTGAGGAGGCCGTGGCCCTGCTGCGCGAGCTGCCCGACCTGGCGGTGGTGCAGCTGCTCTCGGCCGGTGCCGACGCCTGGGTGGGTCGGGTGCCCGACGGTGTCACGCTCTGCGACGCCCGCGGGGTGCACGACCCGTCCACCGCCGAGTGGGTGGTCGCCGCGATCCTCGCCCAGCTGCGCGCCTTCCCGGCGATGGCCCGCGCGCAGGCCCGGCGGCGGTGGGCGTACGACGAGGTGGCCCCCACCGACGAACTGGCCGGCAAACGGGTGCTGATCGTCGGCTCGGGGTCGATCGGGACCGCGTTGCGGGCGCGGCTGACGCCGTTCGAGGTGGAGTTCCTGCTGGTGGCCCGCAGCGCCCGGCCCGAGCAGGGGGTGCACGGCGTCGACGAGCTGCCGCGACTGCTGCCGCTGGCCGACGTCGTGGTGCTGCTGGTGCCGCTGACCGAGCAGACCCGGGGGCTGGTCGACGAGAGATTCCTCGCCGCGATGCGGGACGGCGCCCTGCTGGTCAACGCCGCCCGGGGCCCGGTGGCCCGGACCGACGCCCTCGTCGCCGAGCTGGCCACCGGACGGATCTGCGCCGCGCTGGACGTGACCGACCCCGAGCCGCTACCCGCCGACCATCCGCTCTGGGAGATGCCGAACGTGCTGATCACTCCGCACGTGGCCGGCTCGGTACGGGGCCTGCTGCCCCGGGCGTACCGGCTGGTCGGCCAGCAGATCCGACGGTTCGCGGCCGGTGAGCCAACACGCAACGTCGTGGTGGACGGTTACTGATCCGCTCCGGCGACGTCGCGTCCGGCCGCCGTCACCAGTCTCGGCAGGTCCACACTCCGCACGGCCGGGAGCACGAACCATCGGCCGTCGTCGAGCTGGGCCACCGCCCGCCCGCGGGGGTCGGCCGCCAGCTCGACCACCTGGTCCCACGAGATCCGGCGCTCCCCGGCGAGCGCCCGTAGCCGTAGCCCCCGCACGTCGGCGTCGGTGCCGGCCCGCCAGGCCCAGACCGCCACCGCCAGCGGCACCAGCAGCACCGGCAGCAGGTAGGGGCGGGAACTGGCCAGCGGCACGGCGCCGATGGTGGCGACGATCGCCCCGGCCAGGATGGCCTGGTTGTGCCGGAATCGTGCGGTGTCGGTGCGCGGCATGACCAGATGATCCCACCTCGGCGGAGACGGCTGGCGGTGGGCCGTCGGTCGCGAGCGGCACGCCCGTCCGGCGACACCGGCGTGGGTCCAGCTCCACACTCGGTTGTCGTGACCTGACTCACTGTCGACAGGCCGTCACTTCTCGCCGAACGACTCGTTCACCGGGGGTGGGCGGTGGACCATGTCCGTCGTCCGCGTACCGCCCCCGTGCCCCCTCACGAAGGCGACCGCCGTGCCCGTCGCGTCTGTGTTCCGTAGCGCTCCGTCCTGTGCCAGCGCCCGGCCGCTCCTGCCGGAGACCTGTGTGCTCGCGGTCGCCGCCGTGCTGATCGTCCTCGGTGCGGCCGGTCCGGTGCCTCCCCTCGCCGTGGTGGCGCTGGCCGGTGCGGCCGCGTCCACGTTGGCGGGGGTTCGGCTGTCCCGGCTGACCCTCGGCCCCGATCCGGCGGCCGGACCGCCGGCCGGCCGGCTGGCCCGCCGCCGGGCGGCGCGTCCACGACGGGCCGCCGCCCTGCTGCATGCTGCGGTGGTGACCGCCGGCCTGACCGCGGCGGTGCTACCGCTGGCCTCCGCCGGATACCGCCCGGCGGCCGCCGCGGCCGGGCTCGCCGGCACCGGCGCGCTGCTCGGCGGTGGTCTGTTCAGCCTGCACCGGTCGCGTCGGTCGGTGCGGGGTCGGCTGCACCGGCTGCTCGACCAGGCCGCACCCGGTGTCTGCCTGGTCCTCACCGCCTGGCTGCTGCTGCCGTACGTCGGTGTGCCCGCGCCGGTGCGCCTGGCGGTCGCGGTGGCCCTGGGCCTACTCGCCGTCGACGCGTTGGCCGTGCTGACCGGGGCCGGCCGCGACGGCGGTACCGCCCGGTGTCGTGGCGGCTCCGCGCTGACCCTGTTCGCCCTGGTGCTGCTGGCCGGGTTGCCGGCCGGTCCTGCCGGCGGGCGGGTGGCGCTGCTGGCCGTGCCGCCCCTCGTGGTCGGCGTGCTGCTGGTCGCGGCCGGGGTCCGGCAGGTGGCGCAGCCCGCACCCGCCCGGCGGACCGCACTGGCCTGGCCACGGGCGGTGCTCCCACCGGTCGCGGTGGCGCTCGCCGCCGTCCACCAGTTGCAGGCCGGTCTGCTGCCCGACCGCACGGCGGTGCTGCTCGCGCTCGCTGTGGTCCCGCCACTTGTGGTGCGCCAACTGGTCGATACCGCGGCCGCGACGTCGAGCGACGAGTCGGCCGCCGCCCCGGACCCGATGTCCGCGAAGGCACCGGCACCCGCCGACCCGGGTGGCTCCGCAGGTCGCGCCGGCCTGCTGCGGGCGCTGGCGGCCCGCCCCGAACCGGCCTGCGGCGCCCTGCTCGTGGTCGACCTGCACCTCACCGAACTGCCCGGCCGGCTGGTGCGCGACGACGTCGCCGCCGAGGCCGTTCGCCGGGCCCGAGCCGTGGCCGCCGACGACGGCGAGGTGTTCGACCTGACCGGTACGGGACTCGCGGTGGTCAGCGGGTCCGGAGCGGTGCTCGCGTACGCGCTCGGCACCCGGCTGCTCACCGCGCTGAGTCGACCCTACGAGGTTGCCGGGGCGGTGCTGCGGTCGCGACCCAGCATCGGGCTGACCGAGTTGGGCAGCGGGCAGCCGGAGGACCTGTTCCGCCAGGCGGACCTGGCCCGTCGGCGCGCGGCGCAACTCGGCCGGGACCGGGTCGAGTGGTACGACGCCTACCTGGAGGAGCAGCTGGTCCGCCGGCTCGACCTGGAGCGGGAGCTGCCCGGCGCGGTCGCCCGGGGCGAGTTGGATCTGGTCTACCAGCCGGTGCTCAGCCTGGCCGACCGGGCTCCGGTCGGCACCGAGGCGCTGTTGCGGTGGCGCAACCCGGTGCTGGGCACCGTTTTCCCGACGGAACTGCTACCGGTGGCCGAGGATCTCGACATCGTGGGCGAGCTGGGCACCTGGGTGCTGGACCGGGCCTGTCGACAGTTGGCCGACTGGACGGTGGGTGGCCGGCGGATGTGGATGGCGGTGAACGTGACCACCCGGGAACTCACCTCACCGGACTTCGTGCCCCGGACGGCGGCGGTGCTGGAGGCATACGGGGTGGGACCGGACCAACTGGTGGTCGAGGTCGCCGAGCCGAAGGTGGCCGCCGAGTTGCCGACGGTGGTGGCCCGGCTCGCCGGGCTGCGCTCGATGGGCATCCGCACCGCGCTCGACGACTTCCGGGCCGAGCACGCCTCCCTCGCCCAACTCCGGCGACTACCGATCGACCTGCTCAAGGTCGGGCCGGAGGTGGCCACGGCCGGTGCTGACCCGCACCGACCTCTGCTGGACGTGGTGGTCACGGTGGCCGAGCGGCTGGGCCTTGAGGTGGTGGCCGAGGAACTGGAGTCGGCCCACCAGGTCGAGGGGGCGCACCGGGCCGGCTGCCGCTACGGCCAGGGCTTCGAGCTGGCCCGGCCGGCGACCGCCGAGCGGGTCGAGGCGTACTTCGAGGAGTTTCCCTCGACGTCGCGTTGACCGGTGCGGCCGCTCAGCCGTTTCACCTGTTGCCGGGGGCGGGGCCGGTGCTGCCGCGTGGCGTCAGATGCGGGGCCTCGTCCTCCAGCCCGCCCGTCGGGGCTCCCTCGATCAGCTGCAGCAACTGGCGCGCCGCGTGTGCCCCGTAGGCCGGGATGTCCCGACTCAACGCGGTGAGCGGTGGATGCACCAGCCGACACAGCGGGGAGTCGTCCCAGGCCACGATGGACAGATCGGCGGGGACCGCGAGCCCCATCTCCTGGGCCACCGACAGCCCGGCAATCGCCATCACGTCGTTGTCGTAGATCATCGCGGTCGGGCGGACCCGGGAACTGAGCAGCCGCCGGGTGGCTCGGGCACCCTCCTCGCCGGTGTAGTCGGAGGAGGCGGTGATTGCCTCGGCGAGACCGAGCCGCCGGCACACCTCGGTGAACGCCTGGGTACGGATCGCGGTGTGCTGCAGCTCGGGCAGGCCGCCGACCCGGGCGATCCTGCGGTGACCGAGGGCGTAGAGGTACTCCACCGTCTCCACGAGTGCCGCCGCGTCGTCCGACCAGACACTCGGCAGCCCGCCGGTGCCGGTCGGGCCGCCGATCACCACGGCCGGCAGACCCAGCTCCTCCAGCACCGGCACCCGCCCGTCGTCGGTCCGCAGATCGCAGATCAGCACGCCGTCGACCCGCCGCTCGCCCCACCAGCGCCGGTACACCGCGATCTCGGCGCTCTGGTCGGCCACCACCTGGAGAGTCAGCGCGTACGACCGGGCGGACAGCTCCGCCTCGACGCCGCTGATTAGCTCCATGAAGAACGGCTCGATGCCGAGGGTTCGCGCCGGGCGGGCGAGGATCAGGCCGATGGCCCGGGCGGTCGCGCCGGACAGGGCGCGGGCGGCGCTGCTCGGGCTGAACCCGATCTCGGCGGCGATGGCGAGGATGCGTTGCCGGGTCGCCTCGGAGACGCCCGGCTGGCCGTTCAGCGCGTACGAGACCGCACCCTTGGAGACCCCCGCCCGCCGGGCGACGTCCGCGATCGTGGGCCGCTTCACCGGCGTACGCCCTCCTGAACCAGTTCGTCCTGCCGGCCGCGTCGATGGCGCGGGCGGCTGTGGCACACGCTACCCGTCCGCCCGACCGTCGGACGGTACGGGGCGGTGCGCCACCGGCCAGCATGCGAACTTGTGCGGTTCAGTCGACGGGTCGGCTCGCTGTCGGTCGTTCCTTCGGGTGCTTGGACTCCCACGCTCTACCGCCGATGATCCCTGCTTTACCAGGCAATCCCGCATGAACGGACAGGCTGGAGGTTAACGGCGGCGCTCAATGTTAACCCGTCGTTGACACGCTGACGACACCCTCGTACGGTGACCTCACTTATCCGGTTCAGTCAACGTTCCTCGATCTCTGGGGCGTTTCCAACGGTGTCGGAGGATGGATCATGAGATGGTCTACGCCGCGGTGGCTGCGGGTCGCAGCCGTAGGTCTGACGGTCGGCTCCCTGGTTGTCGCGTGCAGCGGGCGCAGCACCCAGAGCGGCGGCGACAGCGGTGGCGCGGTGACGCTGACGATCAACTTCTGGGGCGACTTCGGGCTCCAGGACCTGAAGGCGAAGTACGAGGCGGAGAACCAGAACGTCACGATCGCCCTCAACTCGGGTGAGTACAACGCCCAGCACGAGGACCTGCAGAAGAAGCTGATCGCGGGCTCGGGTGCGCCCGACATCGCGGCGATCGACGAGGGCTTCATGGTCCAGTTCCGCAGCCAGGCCGACAAGTTCGTCAACCTGCTCGACTCCGGCGCCGGCAAGTACGAGGCGAACTACCTGCCGTGGAAGTGGAAGCAGTCCCTGTCCGCGGACGGCGCCACCCAGATCGGCCTCGGCACCGACGTCGGCGGGCTGGCCATGTGCTACCGCACCGACCTGTTCGCCGCCGCCGGCCTGCCCACCGAGCGGGAGCAGGTCTCCGCGCTCTGGCCCACCTGGGACAGGTTCCTGGAGGTCGGCCAGCAGTACACCGCCACGACCAGGAAGAAGTTCGTCGACAACGCGACGAACCTGTTCAACCCGATCCTCGGTCAGCAGCAGGTCGGCTTCTACGACGAGAACGAGCAACTGCGGATGGAGGGTGGGCCGAAGGTCGCCTTCGACTACGCGGTGCGGGCCGCCGACGCCGGGCTGTCGGCCAACCTCACCAGCTTCCAGGCCGACTGGGACAAGGGCTTCACCAGCGGCTCGTTCGCGGTGCTGGCCTGCCCGGCATGGATGCTCGGGCACATCCAGAACACCGCTCCCGGCACCAGGGGCAAGTGGGACATCGCCGCGGTGCCCGGAGGCGGCGGCAACTGGGGTGGTTCGTTCCTCACCATCCCCAAGCAAGGCAGGAACATCGACGAGGCGTACAAGTTCCTGGAGTGGCTGATCCAGCCGGAGCAGCAGATCGAGGTCTTCAAGACGGTCGGCAACCTGCCCTCGCAGCCGGCGCTCTACACCGACCCGGCGATCGCCGACTTCAAGAACGAGTTCTTCAACTCCGCGCCGGTCGGCCAGATCTTTCCCAGGATGGCCGAGGGCCTGACACCGCAGTACCTGGGCAGGAAGAACGGCCCCACCCGGGTCGCCGTGGAGAACGTCATCAACCGGGTGCAGAACGGAACCCTCGCGCCGGACGCCGCCTGGGCCGAGGCGATCAAGGAAGCCGAGAAGGCCAGCAGGTAATGTCCACCACCCGCGCGACCCCCGCGCCGGCCACCCGCCGCCCCCGGCCCATCCCCGGCCGGTCGATGACCTGGCGCGACCGGCTGCACCGTTTCGACATGCGGTACGTGCCGTACCTGATGATCGCGCCGTTCTTTCTGCTCTTCCTCGTCTTCGGGCTCTTCCCGATGGTCTTCAACGGCGTGGTGGCGCTGCGCCACTGGCGCCTCGACGACCCGGAGCTGACCGGCTGGGCCGGCGTCGAGAACTTCAGCCGGCTGTTCACCGACGGCGACTTCGGCAACGCCCTCTACAACACCTTCGGCATCTTCCTGCTCTCCACGGTCCCGCAACTGCTGCTCGCCCTGATCATCGCGTCGCTGCTCAACCGTCGGCTGCGGGCCCAGACCTGGTGGCGGGTCGGTGCGCTGCTGCCCTACATCACCCCGATCACCGCCTCGACGCTGGTCTTCAACGTCTTCTTCGCCCGCGACCTCGGCATGGCGAACTGGGCCCTGGGCCTGATCGGTATCGGCACCGAGAACCCGATCGACTGGCGGGCCGACAAGATGCACTCCTGGATCGCCATCGCCACCATGGTCAACTGGAAGTGGATCGGCTACAACGCCCTGCTCTACCTGGCGGCGATGCAGTCCATCCCGCGCGACGTGTACGAGGCGTCGGCGCTCGACGGCGCCGGCCCGTGGCGCCAGCTCTGGCGGATCACGGTGCCGATGATCCGGCCGGTGGTCATCTTCACCGTGGTGCTGTCCACCATCGGCGGGCTGCAACTGTTCACCGAGCCGATGTTGTTCGACCTCAACGCGCAGGCCGCCACCGGCGGAGCCGGCGGCGAGTGGCAGACCGTCGCGCAGCTGATCTACAAGGTCGGTTGGAAGGACCTCAACCTCGGCTACGCCGCCGCGATGTCCTGGGCACTGTTTCTGATCATCCTCGTGGTCGCCGCCGTGAACACCCTGTTGACCAACCGCATCTCGGGGGGACGCAAATGAGCGAGGTGGCGCGGTGAGCCTTCTGGAGCGACCGCGGCCGGCGACGCCGGCACCGCGCGGCGGACGCCGTCGGGCCGTGCTGCTGGGCCGGGCCCCGCAGGACACCCCGGCGGGTTTCTGGACCTACCTGCTCCTGGCGGTGAGCACGCTGTTCGCGGCGTTTCCGCTGTACTGGATGTTCGTCATCGCCACCAGCACCGACGAGGCGACCGCTCAGCTGCCACCGGTGGTGATCCCCGGCGACCAGTTCCTGGTCAACCTGGACGAGGTCTTCTCCCTCCAGGACGTCTACTTCGCCGCATCCCTGGTGAACAGCGTGATCGTGTCGACCGTGGTCACCGTGTCGGTGCTGTTCTTCTGCTCGTTGGCCGGTTTCGCCTTCGCCAAGCTGCGGTTCCGGGGCAGCAGGCCGCTGATGCTGTTCGTGATCCTCACCCTGACCGTGCCCAACCAACTCGGCGTGGTCGCGCTCTACATCGTGATGGGCAAGCTGGGCTGGAACGGAACCCTGCTGGCGGTGATCGTGCCCGGCCTGGTCACCGCCTTCGGGGTGTTCTACATGCGGCAGTTCATCGTCAACACGGTGCCGGACGAGCTTGTCGAGTCGGCCCGGGTGGACGGCGCCACCACCATGCGGGTCTACTGGAACATCGTGTTGCCGGCGGTGCGGCCGGCGCTGGCGGTGCTCGGCCTGCTCACCTTCGTGGCCACCTGGAACGACTTCCAGTGGCCCCTGATCACCCTCAACGGCACCGACTATCCCACCTCGATGGTGGCCATCTCCGACCTGGCCAGCGGCAACTACGTCATCTACCGCCGGGTGCTGGCCGGCGCGTTCGTGGCCACCATCCCATTGTTGATCATGCTTGTCATCGGCGGTCGGCAGATCGTCCGGGGAATCATGGAAGGCGCGGTGAAATCGTGAGCGACGCGCGGGGGACCGGTCCGGTCAGGCTGGCGCTGCACGACGGGTGGACCGTGCGGGCGGTGCCCGGCCAGCGGGTGCCGCCCGAGGTCGACGGGGTGACAGTGCCGGCCGCGGTGCCGGGCTGTGTGCACACCGACCTGCTGGCGGCTGGGCTGATCCCCGATCCGTACCTCGACGACAACGAGACCGCGCTGGCCTGGATCGGTCGCACCGACTGGGTGTATGAGACCAACTTCGAGCGGCCGCCCGACAAATCCGCCCGCCTCGACCTGGTCTGCGCCGGCCTGGACACGGTCGCCACGATCACGCTCAACGGCGTCGAGGTCGGCCGCACCGAGAACATGCACCGGGGGCACCGCTTCGACGTCACGTCGCTGCTCCGCGCCGAGGACAACCACCTGGCCGTACGCTTCGACTCCGCCTACCGGTACGCCGAGGCGCAGCGGGACCGGCTCGGTGACCGGCCCAACGCGTACCCGGAGCCGTTCCAGTTCATCCGCAAGATGGCCTGCAACTTCGGTTGGGACTGGGGACCGACCCTCGTCACCGCCGGCATCTGGCAGGAGATCGCCCTGCACGGCTGGTCGGTCGCCCGGTTGGCGGTGGTACGCCCACTGGTCACCGTCGACGGCGACACCGGCCGGGTGGAGGTGCACGTCGACGTGGAACGGGTCGTCGACCGGCCGCTCACCGTACGGGCGCGGGTGGCGGGTCAACACGCCGAGGTGAGCATCCCGGCGGGGCAACGGTCCGCGGTGCTGGCCCTCACCGTGCACCGGCCGGAACTCTGGTGGCCCCGCGGCTACGGCGCACCACACCGGCACGAGCTGACGGTGACCCTGCACGACGCCGACGGCGGCCCGCTCGACGAGTGGCACCGCCGGATCGGCTTCCGGTCGGTACGCCTGGACACCACCCCCGACGAGCACGGTGCCCCGTTCACGCTGTACGTCAACGAGGTGCCGGTCTTCGTCCGCGGCGTCAACTGGATCCCCGACGACGTCTTTCCCACCCGGGTCACCCGCCCGCGCCTGGCCCACCGCTTCGACCAGGCCGAGGCGGCAAACGTCAACCTGCTGCGGATCTGGGGCGGCGGCCGTTACGAGTCGGAGGACTTCTACGACCTGGCCGACGAGCGCGGACTGCTGGTCCAGCAGGACTTCCTCTTCGCCTGCGCCGCGTACCCCGAGGAGGAGCCGTTCGCCACCGAGGTGGCCGCCGAGGCCACCGAACAGGTGATCCGCCTCGCGCCGCACCCCTCGCTGGTGCTGTGGACCGGCAACAACGAGAACATCTGGGGTTGGCACGACTGGGACTGGCAGGCACCGCTGGCCGGGCGCAGCTGGGGGCGCGGCTACTACCTGGAGCTGCTGCCCCGCGTCGTCGGCACCCTGGACCCGACCCGACCGTACTGGCCGGGCAGCCCCTGGTCGGGCAGCGAGGAGATCCACCCCAACGACCCGGCGTACGGCACCACGCACATCTGGGACGTTTGGAACACCGACGACTACGTCAAGTACCGGGAGTACCTGCCCCGGTTCGTGGCCGAGTTCGGCTACCAGGGGCCTCCCGCGTACGCGACGCTGCGCCGGGCCCTCTCCGACGAGCCCCTCGCCCACGACTCGCCCGGCATGGCGCACCATCAGAAGGCCGCCGACGGGGACCGTAAGCTGCGCCGAGGGCTGGACGCGCACCTGCCCGAGCCGCGCGACTTCGACGACTGGCACTGGCTGACCCAGCTCAACCAGGCCCGGGCCATCGCCCTCGGGGTGGAACACTTCCGCTCCCACCGGGGCCGGTGCATGGGCACCATCGTCTGGCAGCTCAACGACTGCTGGCCGGTCACCTCGTGGGCCGCCATCGACGGCGACGGCCGCCGCAAACCACTCTGGTATGCGCTGCGCCGCTCCTACGCCGACCGGCTGCTCACCGTGCAGCCCCGCGACGGTGGGCTGGCCCTGGTCGCGGTCAACGACGACGGGCTGCCGTGGCGGGCGTCGGCCACGGTCACCCGGCTCACCCTGGCCGGGGAACCGAAAGCGAAGTCCATTCTGGAGCTGGAAGTGCCCGCGTACGAGACGGTGACCCTGGCACTGGCGGCGGAGCTGGCCCGGCCCGACGACGCCCGGGACGAACTGCTGGTCGCCGAGACCGACGACCCGGCCGAACGGGCCTGGTGGTTCTTTGCCGAGGACCGCGACGTGCGATGGCCGACGGCGGCCTTCGACGCGACGGTGCAGCCGACCGAGGGCGGCCAACAGGTACGCGTCACCGCCCGCACCATCCTGCGCGACGTGACCCTGTTCCCGGATCGCCTCGACCCGTCCGCTGAGATCGACACGGCGCTCGTCACCCTGCTCCCCGGCGAGGCGGCGACCGTCACGGTGCGGTCGGCGGCGCCCCTCGACCCCACCGCCCTCACCACCCGCCCGGTGCTGCGCTGCGTCAACGACCTGCCGGTACGGGCACCCTCATGACGCCTCGGGTGACGGAGGGGCCGCTTCCCGACCTCACCGCCGCCGTAGCGGGTGGTTACCGGGCCGGCGCGTGGTCCCATGACGCGCCGGCCCGGTAACCCTGTCTGCCGGTCCTGCTCGCACCGCAGGACCGGCCCCGGGAGACCGTCAGGCACAGAGCGCGTTGCTGGTGTAAGTCGTTCCGGAGGAGGTGGTCACCTCGCCGACCGCGCAGACCGTCATGTTGTGGCCGTAGAGCTGGTCGCCGTAGTACTGGGTGCCCGTACCGCCGTACCAACTGGTGTTGCCGTGCGGGTTGGACCGGTACACCCGGACCCGGACGGTGTTGTGCGGGCTGACCCGGTTGGAGATCCGACCCCAGTTGGTCTTGCAGGTCTCACTCCAGCGCAGCTCCACGACGGCGAGGGTGGTCGAACCCTGCATGATGTACGCCGGGTAGTTCGTGGCGTTACGGGCGTTCGCGGAGCAGCCGGTGTCGATCGGGTCGGTGCCGTCGCAGCCGTGACCGCTACAGGTGGCGGCGCTGGCGGGCGTCGCGACCAGGAGGCTGGCGGCGATGAGGGCGCCTGCGGCAGCGGCGGCCAACCGGCGGGCGTTCCGGATCATTGTCTCTCCTGACCTCTGATGGGCTGTGTCAGCCCGGGACTCGGCTCCTCATCTCTACCGTCCGTCGACACTGATCTCTACGCTGTGTCGCGACGGACAATCAAAAACGGCGACGGTTAATCAACCCCTGGGAGGGCTCATGGCTCGGGCGGAGCGTCCCGTAGACCCCACCGCCGATCCCCTCCAGGCGTTCGCCGCCGAGTTGCGCCTGCTCAGGGAAGCGGCCGGGCGTCCCACCTATCATGCCCTGGCTCGACGGGCACACCGGTCGTCGAGTTCGTTGTCGGAAGCGGCCGGCGGCCGGCGGATGCCCACCCTGGACACCACGCTCGCCTACGTCCGCGCGCTCGGCGGCGACGAGCGGGAATGGGCCGAACGGTGGCACGCACTGCGGGCCGCCATCCACGGCGTAGGCGATGCAGCTCCCGATGCGCCTCTCGCCGAGCGCAAGCCCAGTGCCGAGCGGCGCGTGGGTGCTGCGGCCGGCGCAGACGAGACTGGTGAGGCGGTCGCCGGTCCGGCGGCCAGACCCGCTCAACCCGTCAGGACCGATCAGCCCCGGGACGCTCTTGCCCCCCGGACAGTGAAGCAGACCGGCTCTGCCGTCGGACTCGCCGTAGTCGTGCTTGCCGCCTTCGTCACCGTGCCCTGGCTCGCCGGGGCCTTCCGCCCGCCGCCCGGCGCGCCCGTGAATCCTTCCGCAGCCGCATCCGACTCGGCGACGGGGTACACCAGCGCGACGGCCCGGGACGGCGCCGATCCGAAGGACGCCGGCTGTGCGGCCGATCCCTCAGTGACCACGTTGGACAGCAATGCGGTGCTGCTCGACGATCGGGTGATCGGCACTGTCGAGCTTCGCTACGCGCCCGCCTGCGGTGCGAGCTGGCCTCGTTTCGTGCCGGCGCCGGAACCGGCCGTGCGGGTATCCAGCCCCGCGCAGGTGCGGCTGACAGTGACCGACGGTGATGATCCGGCGCGCACCGCGGAGTTCAGCATGGACTACGCCGGCATCTCCGCCTACGGCAACCTGCTGACCAGCACGCGTACCTGCGTCTATGCGATGGTGCAGCTTTCCGGTGAGGGGTGGCGGTCGGCCGTGGGTCGCACCGGATGCTGGCGCGGCGCCACGCAGGTCCGCCCGGTGCCCTGATCCACTCACCAGGGCGACCAGGCCGACAATCGGTGGTCGGCATGGGCCGTGCGGGCCGTCCACGTCTACGAGCAGATCGCGTTCGCGCAGTACGGCCGCGTGGTCGGCCGCGATACTCCGGCAGTTCAGTGAGTGTTTTCTCGGGTGAGGTTGACCGGCCGGCGGTGGGCCGAAAATTGCGTCCCATCGCCGGCCGGACGGGTGTTCAGATCACCTGTATTTGAGGTCCCGCTGCATTTCCATGACGCGGCCGGCAATCTGCAAATTGCCCTCGGAGTCGAGGATCGCGATGATGCGCTTTGTGCTGCCGTGGTGGGTGGTAAAGAAGATCTTGTCGGCTTCCTGGCTGGTGCTGTAGTTGGTGTTCACGGACAGCTCGATGCTCAACGGCGAGCTGATGATCACGTCCTTCTTTGGTTCATCCGGATAGAACTGATTCTGGCGCAGCCGGATGCGGCCATGGGTGTCGCCCTCGTTCCGTAGGTGAGTATTTCTTCACCCGCAGAGCGAGAGTGCAACCACTTTCCGGGTTGAGAATGTCCTAAATCTTACCGCTCGCCTTGACATTGCAGCCTCTTAGTGATTTCAATATCGCCGTTATTTGTGGTCGCGAACATTCATTGACACTTCGGTCGCATGTCGGTGGTGAATGAAGTGCATTGACGGTGGTGCGGGGGATTGCTAGCATCCTGGTACGTTGGAAAGCGCTTTCCTCGCGCAGGTCCGGGTGGCGCGAGGTCCTGCGAGTCGTCGCGGGGCCCTCTGGGCAGGGGCAGCGCGGGCCGGCCGATCGTGGCCACCACGCAGCGCCGGCACGGCCGCTTCAGGGACCGCACCTGACGGTCGCCGTGCCGTCGAAGCACGACCGACCCCTGGAGAAGTCATGACGTTCAAGCCGCTCGCCACCAGCCTCGCGCTCGTGGCCTGTGTCGCCGCGGTGTCGATCGCCGCACCGGCGATGGCCGCACCTGTCCGCTACGAGGCCGAGAACAGTCCCGCACGGTGCACCGGCACCATCGATGCCAACTGGTCCGGCTACTCCGGCACCGGTTTCTGCAACGGCACCAACGCCGTCGGCGCGTACGCCGAGTTCACCGTGTCCGTCGCGACCGCCGGGACCGTCGAGCTGCACGTCCGGTTCGCCAACGGCACGAGCAGTTCCCGTCCGGCCAACCTGATCGTGAACGGTGCCACCGCCTCGAACGTCTCGTTCGAGGGCACCGGTGCCTGGGACTCCTGGCGCACCAAGGCACTGTCGGTGGGTCTGCACGCCGGCAGCAACACCGTCCGGCTCAGCCCCACCTCGTCCAACGGCCTCCCCAACGTCGACTATCTCGACGTCGAGGCGGGCAACGCGCCACCGCCAGCCATGCTCTACGTCGCGACCAACGGCAACGACAGCAACCCCGGCACGATCGGGTCCCCGCTGGCCACCATCCAACGGGCTGTCGACCTCGCGGAGCCGGGCCACACGATCGTCATCAGGGGTGGAACGTACGCGCCGGGCAGCAACATCCAACTGCTGAAGAACGGTACGGCGAGCCAACCCATCACGATGCGCAACCACGCCAACGAGCGGGTCGTCATCGACGGGGAGAACATGCCGCACACGCCCGCCCCGGTCGGCGGGAGCATCCCTCGCCCCGAGCGGGGCGCGGTCCACATCGAGGGTGACTGGTGGCGGCTG
Source organism: Verrucosispora sp. WMMC514 (assembly GCF_027497295.1). Lineage (NCBI taxonomy): Bacteria > Bacillati > Actinomycetota > Actinomycetes > Micromonosporales > Micromonosporaceae > Micromonospora > Verrucosispora sp. WMMC514. The sequence goes on from NZ_CP114906.1 coordinate 3,978,229, forward strand.
ATCGGGCTGGAGATCATCAACGGCCCGTACGGTGTCTTCGGCCTGGACGTCAACAACGGTGTCTTCGAACGACTGGTGACCCGGGACAACTACGAGTCCGGCTTCCACATCCAGGGAGCGTCGAGCAACAACCAGATCTTGAACCTGGACGCCTACGGCAACCGGGACCCGCGCAAGAACGGTGAGAGTGCCGACGGACTGGCTATCAAGGAGGGCTCCGGCACTGGCAACGTGGTCCGCGGTGCCCGGCTGTGGAACAACTCCGACGACGGCCTGGACTACTGGATGTTCAGCTCGCCAATCCTGACCGAAGACACCTTGACCTGGGGAAACGGGTTCAATCGGTGGAGTCTTCCCGACTACACTGGTGACGGCAACGGGTTCAAGCTCGGTGGCAACGGTGTCTCCGCCGACCACACCGTCCGCAACAGTATGGCCTGGAGTAACGCGGTAAGCGGATTCGTCGACAACAACAACCCCGGCCAGCATCGCATCGAGCGCAGCACCGCCTGGAACCACCCGGGCGTCGGATTCAACGTCAACCGCTCCACCAGTATCCTGACCGGCAACCTGGCGGTCAGCAACGGCACAAACGTGTCACTGGGCAGCAACTCCCGGGGCAGTGGCAACTCCTGGGACATCGGCGGTAGTTGGTCGCTTGCCAGCACCAACCAGGGCACCATCACCGGGCCGCGCAACGCGGACGGGTCCATCCCGTCATCGAACTTCCTACGCCCGGCCAACGGCGCGAACGTCGGCGCCTGCATCTAAGGCCGTGTCCCGGGAGACACCCTGGTAGGTGCCGAAGGGCACGAAACTGAAGACCGTCACGCTTGACGCTGGCCTGTTCACTCTCGCTAAGGACGCCGTCGTCGAGCTGTAGCCAGCCGATCAATGCGTAGCCCGGCTTGGTCCACGCTGACATCACGTTCGTGCAGACCCTGGAGCAGTTCCTGGCCTGGAGGAGCAGGAACTGCTCCAGGATTCGCCTGCGGGCCGGTGTCGTGACCGGGGCGGCAGGCTGTGGCACCGTACTCAGCTGTGGGCAGAGCAATCGAAGAGACGAACAGGTCGATGTTGCGCGCCCGGGACGCCATGGACCGGGCATACGCCGAACCGCTCGACATTCCGACCCTGGCGCGGGTCGCGCACGTCTCCGAGGCGCACTTCATCCGTACCTTCCGGGCCACCTTCGGTGAGACCCCGCACCGCTACCTGCAACGGCGTCGGGTGGAGCGGGCCATGTACCTGCTGCTGCACACCGGTCAGGACGTGACGGAGATCTGCACGGCTGTCGGTTTCGGCAGTCTCGGCACGTTCAGCCGTACCTTCCGGCAGATCGTCGGTGAGTCGCCCACCGACTACCGCAAGCGGCGGACGGCGCCCGCCGCGCCGGTGCCGAGCTGCTTCACGAAAGCGTGGACCAGACCGAGCAGTTTTGGATAAGCAGCAGGTCAGAGCGTTGCACTAGCGTTTCGGGCATGACGATGAACGCGATCAGCCGCTCCCAGATCTACGTCCTCGACCAGGACGAGGCGCTCGACTTCTACATCGGCAAGCTCGGCCTGGAGTTGAACACGGATCAGGATCTCGGCTTCATGCGTTGGCTCACGGTCAACATTCCCGGCGACCGGCAGCGGGAGATCCTGCTGGAGAAGCCGGGCCCGCCGAACCTCGACCCGGCCACCGCCGAGCAGGTCCGCGAACTGCTGTCCAAGGGTGCCGCGGGTGGCTTCCTCTTCATGACCACCGATGACGCCCACAAGACGTACGAGGAGCTGGTCGCCAAGGGGGTCGACATCACCGACGAGCCGATGGAACGCCCGTACGGCATCGACTTCGGTATCCGCGACCCGTTCGGCAACCAGATCCGCATCGGGCAGATGTTCGACCGGAAGGCCGAGCACTGCTGAAGCGCGCAGGTCTAGCAGGCCCCGGCGCCGGTCACCCGACGCCGGGGCAGGCGACACCTCAGCGCCGCAGGTCGAGCCAGACCAGCCGGTGGTCGGAGGTGGGGAAGCCGCCCGGCAGGGCCGGGTCGTAGTCGCCGACCAACCGGAACAGCGGGTCACCCGGCACCGGCCAGAAGATTCCGGTGGCACGGACCGGCAGGCCCCGGCTCGGCAGCACGTAGTCGACCCGCAGGTTGCCGGGGCTGGTGTCGGCGAAGTCGGCGGTGTCGAAACGCGGATCGCTGCGGTGGCCGAGGTTGGCGCCGCCCTGCCGTCGCGCCGCGGCGGTGCCGCCCGCGCTGGCCGGCACGACCCGGTCGTTGACCCGGGGGTGGTCGAGCAGCTGCAGCGCCGCGCCGGGCAGGCTGTCACCGTCGTACGGGTCGGAGTTGAGGTCCCCGGCGATCACGAAGGCCGCCCCCGGCCGCAACCCGCCGCGTCGCCCGGTGTCGTCGTAGATGTAGCCGGCCCGCCACGGCGAGATGTAGTCGGCCCAGAAGCGGATCTCGTCGTGGTTGCGGCGGCCGTTGCGGTCCTCCGGCCCGTCGAAGACCGGTGGCGTGGGGTGGCTGGCCAGCAGGTGCACGGTACGGCCGGGCAGCCGGATCGGCATGGCCGGGTCGTCGGGCAGCAGCGCGCCGGGCATGTCCCGCCAGCGGAACGTCTGGAACGTGCGCACCCGGGCCAGGTCGATCGGGTACGCCGAGTAGACCGCCATGCCGTACTGGCCGGGGAAGAGCCCGAAACCGTACGCGTCGTCGGGCCCGCCGACGGTCCCGTCGTTGTTGAGATCGTGTCCGGAGGGGACACCGGTGTTCGACGGGGCCGCGTAACGGTACGGGTAGCGGATCGCGCGGGTGCCGTTGCGCGGCACGGAGAGGTAGTTGTCCTGGAACAACGCCAACGCCCGCCCGGCCGGGTCGTAGTCGAACTCGTTGATCAGCAGTACGTCCGGGCGTACCCGCTGGATCACCTCGGCGACGTTGCCGGCCTGCGCGTCGTCCCGCCCGGACAGGTCGGCGACCAGCCCGCCGGCGACACCCCGGTTCAGCGAGGCGTTGAAGGTCGCCACCCGTAGGTTGCCGGGTCGCTGTCCGCCCGCGCTCGCCGGAGCGGCGGTGATCCCGGCCCCCACCGCGAGCACTCCCGCCATGGCCGCGGCGCATGCCATCCGTTTCGCACCCATCGACATCCTCCCTGATCTCGATCGACCAGCGCCACGCTACCGGGGGTGACATGGCGTTCGGGTGAACCATGGTCGACAGGTTCGTTCCCCGGTGCGCCGCCCGGCGACGTGTGACTCAAGATCGGGACCAAGCCACACGTGGACGACGTGTTCTCAGTAGCGTGCAGTGTGACAGTGGGCGAGGAAACCGCTTGCCTTATATTGAGTTCTATGGATAGTCTCGATCGGGTTCCGCAGTGAGCCGGAGGCGGAATCACGGGCCGTCGGGCACGGGCAGCCCCAGCCGGTCACCGGGTCACCGATTCGAGCGTCACACGTGGATCCGCCATGGTGCGCGCCGAACATCAAGCGGTAGGGCACGCAGTGATGTAAGGCCGCTGGCAATGCGACAAGCCGGGCGGAGTTGCCTTGCGCGTGATGCCAGTTCGTGGGGCGGTTGCCCCTGACCCGCACTGGTCGTGCACGGCCGGCTGACCGGCCGCGCACCGAACACGGAGGCAATGCAGTGATTCAGTCTGGCAATTCTGTCCGGCCAAGACGCCTGCGGATGTCCGCGATCGTCGCCTCGGCAGTAACCCTCACCGTGGCAGGAGCCCTGGCAATTCCGAGCGTGTCAGCGGCGGTGCCGACGCCGCACGGCGCGAGCGTGGCCGCCGCAGTCGCCTGCGACGACCGGCTGTACGGCTGGGCGGCGGTGTCCGCCAACGGGGTCAGCACGACGACCGGCGGCGGCAATGCTCCGACGCAAAACATCACATCACTGGCTGATCTGCGTCAGTACGCGGGTGGTTCCACGCCCCGGGTACTGCGTATCTCCGGCACCATCAGCACCGGATCGTCGCCGGTGGAGGTGGGTAGCAACAAGACGCTCGTCGGGGCGGACGCGAATGCCACGATCCGTGGCGGGATCAACATCAACGGTGGTGGCAACATCATTGTGCGAAACCTGAACGTGCAGGGTGGTGGCCAGGGCAGCAGTCCGGCGGATACGATCGCCGCGCGCAACGCCCACCACCTCTGGTTCGACCACCTTAACCTCTGGGACGCCAGCGACGGTCTGTTGGACCTGACCCGCGGGGTCGACTACATCACGGTGTCCTGGTCGAAGTTCTGGTACACCAATTCTTCGCACAGTCACCGACTCGCGAGCCTGGTCGGCGGTGGATCGACCCACGGTGACACCGACAGCGGGAAGTTGAACGCCACCTACCACCACAACTGGTTCGCCGAACTCGTCGACCAGCGGGGCCCCCGCATGCTGTTCGGCAAGGGTCACATCTACAACAGTTACTACACCTCCGCCGGGAACGCCTACTCAATCGGCACCGGCTCGTACGCCTCGGTCCTGGTTGAGAACAACTACTTCAAGAACGTCAACAACCCGCACCGCTTCCAGGACTCCAACCCGACATACATCACCGCCCGCGGCAACGTCTACGACGGCACCAGCGGTAGGCGGGACACCGGAGCGCAGGGCAGTGGTGTCACCCCGTTCACCAACCCGCCCTACAGCTACGCACTGGACAACGCCAACGATGTACCCGGCATCGTCAGCAACTGCGCCGGGCCGAAGCTCTCGAACCCGACGACGCCTCCGACCACGACGCCTCCGACCACGACGCCTCCGACCACGACGCCTCCGACCACGACGCCACCGACCACGAATCCGCCGAGCGGAGCGTGCAGCGCGACCTACCGGACCGTCAGCTCGTGGTCCGGCGGCTTCCAGGGCGAGGTTGTCGTCCGGGCGGGCAATGCGCCGATCAACGGATGGACCGTCCGGTGGAATCTGAGCAGTGGTCAGGGAATCAGTCAGCTCTGGAACGGAAACCTCAGCACCAGCGGATCATCCGTCACCGTGCGGAACGTCGACTACAACGGATCGCTGCCGGCCGCCGGCACCACCACGTTCGGCTTCCTGGGTTCCGGCTCCCCGTCCACGCCGTCGTTGACCTGCACCAGTCCGTGACCAGCAACGACCCGGGGCGGGCGTGCTTCGGGTCGTGACGGCAAGCGCGACGTACGTCGAGCCCGACGCATGCCTTACCGCGCCGGGCTCGACGCGGTTGTCTTGTTGACGGTGAACTGGTTCACAGTGGACCCAGGACGTCGTGCGGGTCGGCGTTCAGGGCGAGCGTGTCGAGCACTGCCAGTAGTTGGCGTTCCTCGTACCGGAAGTGGCTCTCCATGATGGCGGCGATCCCCTCGACGTGGCGGTCGAGTTCGGCCGGGGAGGCGGCCCGGTTCACGGCAGCCTGCAGTCCCACGAGCAGATGCGCGATCATCGAGTGGTCCTGCTTCAGGTGTCGCAGGGTGTCCTGCAGCTCCGGATGGGCGGCGGCGATGGCGGGGAACAGTTCGCGGTCCTCGCCTTCGTGGTGCCCGGTCAATGCGGCACAGAAGCCGTGACAGAACAGCAGCAGGTCACGGGTGGCGGGTTCCGCCGCCTCGCCACCGGCGAGTGCGCTGCGGGTCAGGCGCAGGGCTTCGTGTAGCCGATCGTGCACGCTGCGCAGCTCGTGACTCCAGGCGATGAGCCTGGTCTTCTCGCCCTCAGACACAGGAGGGCGAAGGGAACGACAATGTCATCGTCGTGGTCCTTCGTATCCGACGCCTCCATGCCTGACACGGTCTGCCACCGACACGCGACGCTGCCTCCACGCTACCCGAGACGGGGCGGTTACGAGGGCCCGGATGACCCGCCACCGGGGGCGGGCCATCCGGCCGGTCACTCGGGGACGCGGCGGTAGGCGCCGTCGCTGGCCGAGGTGGCCATCGAGGCGTACGCGCGCAGCGCCGCCGACACCGGGCGCTGCCGGTCGACCGGGGTGTACGGGCGGTCCCGCTTCTCCTGGGCGACCCGGCGGGCGTCCAGCACGTCGGCCGGCACGTTCAGCTCGATCGAGCGGGCCGGGATGTCGATGACGATCTCGTCGCCCGGCTCGACCAGCGCGATCAGCCCACCGGAGGCGGCCTCGGGGGAGGCGTGCCCGATGGACAGCCCGGAGGTGCCGCCGGAGAACCGGCCGTCGGTGAGCAGCGCGCACGCCCGGCCCAGTCCCCGGCCCTTGAGGAACGAGGTGGGGTAGAGCATCTCCTGCATGCCGGGGCCGCCCTTCGGCCCCTCGTAGCGGATCACCACCACGTCCCCGGCGACGATCTCCTTGGCCAGGATGGCGGTCACCGCGTCGTCCTGCGACTCGTAGACCTTCGCCGGGCCACGGAAGGTGAGGCACTCCTCGGGCACCCCGGCGGTCTTCACCACACAACCCTCCGGCGCGAGGTTGCCGGACAGGATGGCCAACCCGCCGTCGGCGGTGTACGCGTGCTCACGGTCCCGGATGCAGCCGCCGGCGGCGTCGGTGTCCAGGGACGACCAGCGGTTGGTGGTGGAGAACGGCTCGGTGGTACGCACCCCGCCCGGTGCGGCGTGGAACAGCTCGACCGCCTCGGGTCTGGCCGCCCCACCGCGCACGTCCCAGTCGGCCAGCCAGCGCTCCAGGGTGGGGGAGTGCACCGCGTGCACGTCCCGGCGCAGCAGGTCGGCGCGGTCCAACTCGCCGAGGATGGCCGGGATGCCACCGGCGCGGTGCACGTCCTCCATGTGGTACTGCGGCGAGTTCGGGGCAACCTTCGCCAGGCACGGCACCCGACGGGAGATCGCGTCGATGTCGGCCACGGAGAAGTCCAGCTCCGCCTCGCGGGCGGCGGCCAGCAGGTGCAGGATCGTGTTCGTCGACCCGCCCATCGCCACGTCCAGGGCGACCGCGTTCTCGAACGCGGCCCGGGAGGCCACCGCGCGGGGCAGCACCGAGGCGTCGTCGCCGTCGTACCACCGCTTGGCGATCTCCACGGCGGTGCGGCCGGCCTCGACGAACAGTGACCGGCGCGCGGCGTGGGTGGCGAGGGTGGATCCGTTGCCCGGCAGGGCCAGCCCGATCGCCTCGGTGAGGCAGTTCATCGAGTTGGCGGTGAACATGCCGGAGCAGGAACCGCAGGTGGGGCAGGCGGACCGCTCGATCTCGCCGAGCTGCTCGTCGGTCACCGCCTCGTTCGAGGAGGCGATCATCGCGTCGATCAGGTCGATCTTGCTGTGCACGATCCCCTCGATCGCCACCGTCTTGCCGGCCTCCATCGGGCCACCGGAGACGAACACGGTGGGGATGTTCAGCCGCAGCGCGGCCAGCAGCATGCCCGGGGTGATCTTGTCGCAGTTCGAGATGCAGACCAGGGCGTCCGCGCAGTGCGCGTTGACCATGTACTCCACCGCGTCGGCGATCAACTCCCGGCTGGGCAGGGAGTAGAGCATGCCGCCGTGGCCCATGGCGATGCCGTCGTCGACCGCGATGGTGTTGAACTCCCGGCCCACCCCGCCGGCCTCGGCCACCGCGTCGGCGACCAGGCCGCCCATGTCCTTGAGGTGTACGTGGCCCGGCACGAACTGGGTGAAACTGTTCGCGATGGCGACGATCGGCTTGCCGAAATCGTCGTCGGTCATCCCGGTGGCCCGCCAGAGGGCCCGGGCGCCGGCCATCGTCCGACCGTGCGTGGAGGTCTTCGACCGCAGCTCAGGCATGCGTACCAGTCTGACACCGGTCAGCCGGTCCGGACACGGGCGTCGCGCCGTGTCCCAACAGATGCACACCCGATCCCCACAGCGGGCGTCGATCCGGCAGAGTTGAGGGCGTGCACACACCCCCGGCCATGATCGGCGCCGCGGTGCTGAGCGCGCTGATCGCCCTGACGGCCGGCGTGCTGCTCGCCGCCGCCGTCCGGCGCCGGGCCGCGCCGCATCGTCCGGCGTACGCGGTGCTGGCCGTCGGCGGCGCGTTCGCGGCGATGACCGTGCTGGTCGGTGCGGCTGTCGCGGTGACCGCGAGCGAGCACTGGGCGCACGAGCAGCAGCATCGCAGCACGTGGGCCACGCTGGTGGCGCTCGGCACGGCCACCGGCGGCCTGCTGTTCTGTTTCGGTCTGCTCCGGCTGCCCGGGGTGACCGGGTCGGTGCCCTCGGCGGCCCGGCTGGCGCTGGACGGCGTGATCGTGGGAGCCGCGCTGTGGTTCGTCGGCTGGGTGCTGTTCTCCGAGCCGACCCGGCTGCTCGGCGACGCGACGCCGACGGCCTGCCCGTCGATCCTGCTCGCCTCGGTCAGCGCGGCGTTGAGCGCCGGCCTGTCCGCGATCATGGTGCTCCGGGCGCCCGCCCCCCGACGGTGCCTGGCCGTGCTCGGCACCGGGATCACCGCCGCGTCGGTCGGTGGGCTGGGTGTCGCGGCCGGGCTCTGCCAGGCCGGGCCGGGTTTGGCGCTGACCGGCGCGGTGATCCTGGCCGTCGGGCTGTTGGTCGCGGCGGTGGCGGCGTACCGGATCGATCCGCCGGGCCACCTCGCCATCGACGTGATCCGTCGCGACGGCGAGTACGCCTTCGTGCCGATGGGCGCCATGGCCGCCTCGGCCATGTACCACCTCCTCCAGGACGGCCGGTTCGACGGGTTGGCCATCGCGGCCGGCAGCGTCGAGGGGTTCGCCCTGGTCGCCCGGCAGTACCTCACCCTGCACGACGTACGGGCCTACGCCCGCCGGCTGGCCGACCGGGAGGCGCACTTCCGGCAACTCGCGCACACCGACGCGCTCACCGGGCTGGCCAACCGTCGCGGCCTGCTGCGGGCCCTGCACCGCTGCGCGGAGGAACGGGTGCCGTGCGTGCTGCTCGGGTTGGACCTGGACGGCTTCAAGAACGTCAACGACATGCGGGGGCACGACGTCGGCGACGCCGTGCTCGCCGAGGTGGGCCGGCGGTTGCGGGGCAACCTGCGACCCGGTGATCTGGCCGCCCGGCTCGGTGGCGACGAGTTCGCGGTGCTCATGCACGGTGGCCCGGCGGGCGCTGGGGTGGTCGCGGAGCGACTGTTGCGGGTTCTCGGCGGCGCCTACGAGCAGCCCGAGGCACCCGTCTTCCTGTCGGTCAGCATCGGCCTGGCGGGTTGGGCCGACGAACCCGACGTCGAACTGCTGCTGCGGCACGCGGATCTGGCGCTGCGCTACGCCAAGCAACGCGGCAAGAACCGGATCGAACGCTACGACGGCGCGTACGACCGGCTGCTGCGCCGACGCACCACGCTCGAGCACGAGCTGCGCGGTGCGATCGAGCGGGACGAGTTGCGGCTGGTGTTCCAGCCGGTGGCCTCCCTGCCGTCGGTACGCCCGGTCGGCGCGGAGGCGCTGCTGCGCTGGCGTCACCCGGAGCTGGGCAACGTACGACCGGACGAGTTCATCCCCCTCGCCGAGGAGAGCGGGATGATCGCCAGGCTCGGTGCCTGGGTGCTGCACCAGGCCTGCTACCAGCTGTCCCGCTGGCTGGCCGAGGGTCACGACGTCTGGGTGTCGGTGAACGTCTCCCCGCGTGAGCTGCACGCCCCCGAGTACGTGGTGCAGGTCGCCGAGGCGCTGCGCGCCCATCACGTGCCGCCGCAGCGGCTGGTGCTGGAGGTCACCGAGCACGCGGTCGCCACCGACCTCGACGAGCTGATCCGGCGGCTGACCGCGCTGCGGCTGACCGGTGTGCGGATCGCCCTCGACGACTTCGGCGCCGGCTACTCCTCGCTCAATCAGCTCCGCCGGCTGCCGATCGACATTCTCAAGATCGATCACGGACTGGTGGCGGAGCACGAGCCGGTGCAGCCGGAAGGGCGCGACGGTCCGGCCTTCGCCCCGATGGTCGACATCGTGATGCGGTTGGGCCACCAGTTCGGCCTGGAGGTGATCGCCGAGGGGGTGACCACTCCCACGGAGCTGGCCGCCGTGGTGGCCGCCGGTTGCCGGTTCGGCCAGGGTGCGTTGTTCGGCTGGGGCGTACCGGCGGAGCACCTGGAGGCGATGCTGGACGCGGCGACGTCGCCGGGTGCCCGCCCGGCCCGTCCGGCGGTTGCCGGCACTACGGTTCCGCGACCCGTCGGGCCGCCCGTCCAGCGGCGCGGCGAAGGCGTCACCGGGCAGGTCACGCCCGGTCCGATCGGCGCGCCGAACGGCGACGCGCCGCGGTCCGTGAACCAAAATGTGGGATCAGTTGACTCATCGCATGAGATGCGTCAGTCTTGAGCCCATGTCGTCGTACCGGTCGCTGCGAGTACTTACCTGAGCGCACTCTCCCTGACTGAGAGTGCGCTGGCCCCGTGCATCTGGCACGTGGGCCTTTTTCTTGCCGTCGAACCAATCGAACGCCGGCCTCGTCCGCGTTCCACAGTGTGAGCAGCCCCACCCACTTCAGCCGAAGGCCAACCGTCATGACGAGACCCACGCCCGAGACGCTCGCCCACTCCGCCCGGCGCGCCCGCACCGCCGCCGAGGCACCGGGTGACGCCGACCACACCCGCGCCGCCTCGCCGGCCGTCCCGGCGGCCCGTCCCGCCCCGGCCCAGGTGTCCGGCGCCGGCTCGCTGGTGCGCTCCCTGGAGGCACTCGGCGTAGACGTCGTCTTCGGCATCCCGGGCGGCGCGATCCTGCCGGCGTACGACCCGCTCTACGACTCGACCGTGCGGCACATCCTGGTCCGGCACGAGCAGGGCGCCGGTCATGCCGCCACCGGTTACGCCCAGGCCACCGGCCGGGTCGGGGTGTGCATCGCCACCTCCGGTCCGGGCGCGACGAACCTGGTCACCCCGATCGCCGACGCGTACATGGACTCGGTGCCGCTGGTGGCGATCACCGGTCAGGTGGCCCGCCCGTCGATCGGCACGGACGCCTTCCAGGAGGCGGACATCCAGGGCATCACCCTGCCGATCACCAAGCACAACTTCCTGGTGCAGGACGCCGGCGAGATTCCCCGGGTGCTGGCCGAGGCGTTCCACCTGGCCTCGACCGGGCGTCCCGGCCCGGTCCTGGTGGACATCCCCAAGGACGTCCTCCAGGCGTCGACGACCTTCGCCTGGCCGCCCACCCTGGACCTGCCCGGCTACCGGCCCACCCTGCACCCGCACGGCAAGCAGATCCGCGAGGCGGCACGCTTGATCAGCGCCGCCCGCCGGCCGGTGCTCTACGTCGGCGGTGGCGTGCTCAAGGCCGGTGCCACCGAGGGTCTGCGCAAGCTGGCCGAGCTGACCGGCATCCCGGTGATCACCACGCTGATGGCGCTCGGCGCGTTCCCCGACTCGCACCGGCAGCACCTGGGCATGCCGGGCATGCACGGCACCGTCGCCGCGGTCTACGGGCTGCAGAAGGCGGACCTGATCGTGGCGCTGGGCGCCCGGTTCGACGACCGGGTCACCGGAAAGCTGGACTCGTTCGCGCCGGACGCCACGGTGGTGCACGCCGACATCGACCCGGCGGAGATCGGCAAGAACCGGCACGCGGACGTGCCGATCGTCGGCGACGCCCGGCACGTCATCGACGAGCTGCTGGCGGCGGTCACCGCCGAGCGCGCTGCGGGCCGTGGCACCGACCTCAGTGACTGGTGGGCGCAGCTCGACGACCTGCGCGAGCGCTACCCGCTGGGCTACGAGGAGCCGTCCGACGGCACCCTCTCCCCGCAGTACGTGATCAAGCGACTGGGGGAGATCGCCGGACCGGACACGATCTACGTCGCGGGCGTCGGCCAGCACCAGATGTGGGCCTCCCAGTTCATCTCGTACGAGAAGCCGCAGACCTGGCTCAACTCCGGCGGACTCGGCACCATGGGCTACGCGGTGCCGGCGGCGATGGGCGCCAAGGTGGGCCGTCCGGACACGGTGGTCTGGGCCATCGACGGCGACGGTTGCTTCCAGATGACCAACCAGGAGCTGGCCACCTGCGCCCTGGAGGGCATCCCCGTCAAGATCGCGGTCATCAACAACGGCAACCTCGGCATGGTCCGGCAGTGGCAGACGCTGTTCTACGACGAGCGCTACTCCAACACCGACCTCGGCACCCACAAGCACCGCATTCCGGACTTCGTCAAGCTGGCCGAGGCGCTCGGCTGCGTCGGGCTGCGCTGCGAGACCGCCGAGGACGTGGACCGGACCATCGAGATGGCCATGTCCATCAACGACCGACCGGTGGTGATCGACTTCGTGGTCGGCAAGGACGCCATGGTCTGGCCGATGGTCCCGGCCGGCACCAGCAACGACGAGATCATGTTCGCCCGTGGCGTTCGCCCGGCCTTCGACGAGGACGATATTTAATGACCATCCACACCCTCTCCGTCCTGGTGGAGAACAAGCCCGGCGTGCTCGCCCGGGTCTCCGGGCTGTTCTCCCGGCGCGGCTTCAACATCGACAGTCTGGCGGTCGGCGAGACCGAGAACCCGGACGTCTCGCGGATCACCATCGTGGTCAACGCGGAGTCCTCGCCGCTGGAGCAGGTCACCAAGCAGCTCAACAAGCTGGTGAACGTACTGAAGATCGTCGAGTTGGATCCGGGCACCTCGGTGGCCCGCGAACTGCTGCTGGTCAAGGTGCGCGCGGACCGCAACGCCCGGGGCCAGGTCCTGGAGACGGTCAACCTGTTCCGGGCCCGGGTGGTCGACGTGGCCGCCGACACCCTCACCGTCGAGGCGACCGGCACCCCGGACAAGCTCGACGCGCTGCTGCGCGACCTTGAGCCTTTCGGCATCAAGGAGATGGTCCAGTCGGGTGTGGTGGCGATCGGGCGCGGCTCGCGTGCGATCACCGCCGGCCCGGCCCTGCGGGCCGCCTGACCCACCACGGCCCGGGTCCGGGTGACCGGGGCCGGCCACCAGCCACGACGGGCCGCTGCGGCCGCCGTACGAAAGGGAAGTCATGAGCGTTGAGGTGTACTACGACGACGACGCCGACCTGGGCCTGATCCAGGCGAAGAAGGTCGCCGTGATCGGGTACGGCAGCCAGGGCCACGCCCACGCGTTGTCGCTGCGCGACTCCGGTGTCGACGTGGTGATCGGTCTGCCGGAGGGCTCGAAGAGCCGGCCGAAGGCCGAGGAGCAGGGGCTGCGGGTGCTCACCCCGGCCGAGGCGGCGGCCGAGGCCGACGTGATCATGATCCTCGCGCCGGACACCGCGCAGCGTCACATCTACGCCGAGTCGATCGCGCCGAACCTCAGCGCCGGCAAGGCGCTGTTCTTCGGCCACGGGTTCAACATCCGGTACGGGCTGATCAAGCCGCCGGCCGGGGTGGACGTGGCGATGGTCGCCCCGAAGGGTCCCGGTCACCTGGTCCGCCGGCAGTACGTCGACGGCAAGGGCGTGCCCTGCCTGGTCGCCGTGGAGCAGGACGGTAGCGGCGACGCGTTCGCGTTGGCCCTGTCGTACGCCAAGGGCATCGGTGGCACCCGGGCCGGCGCGATCAAGACCACCTTCACCGAGGAGACCGAGACCGACCTCTTCGGCGAGCAGGCGGTGCTCTGCGGCGGCGCGGCGGCGCTGGTGCAGACCGGTTTCGAGGTGCTCACCGAGGCCGGTTACGCCCCCGAGGTGGCCTACTTCGAGTGCCTGCACGAGCTGAAGCTGATCGTGGACCTGATGTACGAGGGCGGTATCGCCCGGATGCGCTACAGCGTCTCCGACACCGCCGAGTACGGCGACCTCTCCCGCGGCCCCCGGGTCATCGACGGCCGGGTCAAGGAGGAGATGCGCAAGATCCTCACCGAGATCCAGAACGGTGAGTTCGCCCGCGAGTGGGTGGCCGAGGACGAGGCCGGGCGACCCAACTACAACAAGTGGCGGACCGAGGGCGCGGCGCACCCGATCGAGGAGACCGGCGCGAAGCTGCGCGGCATGATGAGCTGGGTGGACCGGCCGATCACCGAGACCGCCTGAGCGTCCTTCCCAGCGGCACCCGACCCCGGCGTTCTCCCCGACGCCGGGGCCGGGTGCCGTACTGTCTCCGCCTGGCAAACGATCGTTAACACGCACGTCACGTCCGGTTTGTGAGGGCACTCACCCCACACTCCGGCGCGCCCCGGGCGGCCCGCACCCTACGATCGCGGGTAGGTGCTCCAGGCGGCACCTGACGGCCATGGCCCGGGAGCGCGCCGGGCGCAGCGCAGCGCCCAGCCCCCGGCCGACCGCTCTGACGACATCTACGAGGACCAATGACTCCTGTCGTACTGATCGCCGAAGAACTCGCCCCCGCCGCCATCGAGGTGCTCGCCCACGACTTCGACGTCCGGCACGTGGACGGCACCGACCGCCCGGCCCTGCTCTCGGCGCTCTCCGAGGCCGACGCCGTCATCGTCCGCAGCGCCACCCAGATCGACGCCGAGGCGATCGCCGCCGCCCCCCGACTCAAGGTCGTGGCCCGGGCCGGTGTCGGCCTGGACAACGTCGAGGTGCCGGCCGCCACCGCGCGGGGGGTCATGGTCGTCAACGCACCCACCTCCAACATCGTCTCCGCCGCCGAGCAGGCCGTCGCGCTGCTGCTCGCGGTCGCCCGCAACACCGCCAGCGCCAGCGCAGCGCTGAAGGCGGGGGAGTGGAAGCGCTCGAAGTACACCGGCGTGGAGTTGCAGGGCAAGACCGTCGGCGTGGTCGGCCTCGGCCGCATCGGCGTGCTCTTCGCCTCCCGGATCGCCGCCTTCGGCACCCGGCTCATCGCGTACGACCCGTACATCCAGCCGGCCCGTGCCGCGCAGCTCGGCGTACGGCTGGTCGGGCTGGAGGAGTTGCTGCGGGAGAGCGACTTCATCTCGATCCACCTGCCGAAGACCCCCGAGACCGTGGGCCTGATCGGGGAGAAGGAGCTGTCAATCGTCAAGCCGGGCGTACGCATCGTCAACGCCGCCCGGGGCGGCCTGATCGACGAGCAGGCCCTCGCCGACGCGCTCGCCGAGGGTCGGGTCGCCGGCGCCGGGGTGGACGTCTACGCCAAGGAGCCGTGCACCTCCTCGCCGCTGTTCGCCTTCGACAACGTGGTGGCGACTCCGCACCTGGGGGCCTCCACCGCCGAGGCGCAGGACAAGGCGGGCCTCGCGGTCGCCAAGAGCGTGAAGCTCGCCCTGCAGGGCGAGTTCGTGCCGGACGCGGTGAACGTGCAGGCCGGCGGCGTGGTCGCCGAGGACGTCCGGCCGTTGCTGCCGCTCGCCGAGAAGCTCGGCCGCGCGTTCACCGCGGTGGCCGGCGGGATCGCCGCCAGCGTCACCGTCGAGGTGCGCGGTGAGATCGTCGACCACGACGTGTCGGTGCTCAAGCTCGCCGCCACCAAGGGCCTGTTCAGCTCGGTGGTCGAGGAGCAGGTGACCTACGTCAACGCTCCGCACCTGGCCGCGCAGCGCGGTGTCGAGGTGTCGCTGAACACCCAGACCGAGACCGTCGACCACCCGGTTCTGGTGACCGTGCGTGGCGCGCTGCCCGACGGTCGTACGGTGAGTGTCTCCGGCACCGTCGCGCAGGCCGGCACCCGCGACGTCATCAAGCTGACCGAGGTGGACGGCTTCGACGTGGAGATCGGCGCCGAGGGCATCCTGCTCTTCCTCCGCTACGCCGACCGCCCGGGCGTGGTCGGCACCGTCGGCACCCTGCTCGGTCAGGCCGGCATCAACATCGCGGCGATGCAGGTGGCTCGCCGGGAGGCCGGCGGTGAGACGCTGATGACCCTCACCGTGGACCAGGCGCTCGGTGCCGACCTGCTCACCTCGGTCGCGGACTCGATCGGCGCGACGTCGGCCAGCGCCGCCGACCTGCGCGACGAGTAGCTCGCCACCGGCACGCCACGACGGGGCCCGGCCATCGGCCGGGCCCCTCGTCGTCCGGTCACCGAGCCGGCATCGGTCGGAGCATCGCGTCCGCCCGCGTGTCGGTCCCGTCACCCGGCACCGGCGGGCCGGTCAGCCGGGCAGCCGGACCCCGGGCGGCGGGTAGACCGAACCGTCCTGGGCGTCGAACAGCATCAGCCGGTGTTCGCCGGCCAACCGCTCGATGTCGAGCAGCACCTGGTCCGGGCAGGCGGGGTCCAGGTTCAGCTCGATGTGGTCGGCCGCCTTGTGCAGCGGTGCGACCGCCCAGGGAGTGTTCGGGCCGGCCGGCTGGTCGGGGTAGCTGGCGGTGATCGCCCGGTAGAAGCCCACGCATCGTGGGTCCGGCTGACGCTGGTGGTGCCGGCCGCTACGGCACTGCTGCACCGCCGCTCGTACGTCCTCGGGCGTCGCCCCGTCCGCCAGGGCCCACACGCTCAGATCGAAACTCACGGCGGACAGCGTGCCATCTGCGGTTCACCTTGTCGAAAACGACCCTGCCGCAGGCGAACGCCTGGGGGTACCGGCATTGCGCAGATGCTCCCCTGTGGAACCCTTGCCGCGAAACGCGTCAATTCGATAACGTACCGGTGCGGTCACCTGCCGAGCATGTGGCGCCGGCCCGTCTTCGGGTGGCGAGGTCGACGCCCGGCCGAGCGGCCCGCACCCCTCGATTGCGCGAGCCACGCGCACTCGTCGCCGACCGGCCTCCACGGTCGTTGCCGCGACCGTGGAGGCCGATCGCTGTTTCTACGCCCTGCTTCCCCTCGCCCCTGGGGGGATCGCGCGGTTCAGCGCTCGGCGGCGAAGAGCACCCGGTAGTCCGACCCGGGGCGGAACCAGGCAAGCCCCGCCGGCCCGGCGGCGTACAGGGCGGTGGCGTAGGCGTCGGCGACCGCGAGGTCGGGCCCGACCACGGTGGCGGCGACCAACTGCCCGGCCGGCTCGCCGGTGTGCGGGTCCACCACGTGGCCCTGCCGTCCGGTCACCCCGGAGGTGCCGACCGCACCGGCCGTCATCTCCAGCAGCAGCGGGGCCCGGCTCCGGTCGGTGGGGTGGTGCACCGCGATCCGCCACGGGCCACCGTGTCCGGCCTGGCCGCGTACCACCAGGTCGGCGCCGGTGAGCACGGCGTAGTCGTGGATGCCGGCGTCGCGCAACCGGGCCGCGGCCCGCTCGACCGCCCATCCGCCGAGCAGGCCACCCGGGTCGAAGCCGCCGGGCACCGCCCAGGCGTCGAACCAGCCGTCGGTGGCCGCGCGCATCGCGGCGCAGCGGTCCACCAGGTCGCGCAGCGGCGGGTACGACTCGGGACCGATCTCACCCCGGCGCAGCCGGGACACCAGGCTCTCCGGGCGGTTCGGGCCGTAGGTCAGGTCGATCGCCCGCAGTTCGGCGACCGCGTCGCGCAGCGCCGCGCCGGTGCCGCGTCGGCCCAACCACTCGGGAGCGTTCAGCAGCAGGGTGTAGGCAGCCGTCGAGGTGCGAACGGTGTGCCGGACGGCGATCCGGTCGCCGGCCACCAGATCGGTGCGGTCCGGCCGTTCCTCCCGGGCGCCCAGTCGCAGGTCGGGCCGGCGGAGGCGGAAGACCGCCGGATCGACCCAGCGGGTTCGTGGTTGCTCGTCGGTCCACATCGCGTCCGCCCTCTCCTCGGCGCGTGCCGCCCCGTCGCGGCGCTCGCCCGGGCCCACGCCCGTCACGCTCACGATCACGCTAGACAGCGGAGATGACCGAGCCATGAATGCCGCCTGGGAAGCTGCTGTGCGTCACCAATTTCCCGAAAGGTGGAACACTCGTACCGGGGGGCGGGACGGCGGCGTACCGTCGAGCCATTCGAGCTAAGGAGCTGACGGACGTGGCACGGATCGCGGTGGTGGCCGGGGACGGCATCGGCCCCGAGGTGGTCGCGGAGGCCCGCAAGGTCGTCGACGCGGTGCTGCCCGGTGTCGAGGTGACCGAGTACGACCTCGGTGCGGCACGTTACCACCGCACCGGCGAGGTGCTGCCCGACTCGGTGCTCGGCGAGCTGGCCGGGCACGACGCGATCCTGCTCGGCGCGGTCGGCGACCCGACCGTGCCGCCCGGCGTGCTGGAGCGCGGTCTGCTGCTGAAGCTGCGCTTCGCCTTCGACCAGTACGTCAATCTGCGCCCGTCGCGGCTCTGGCCGGGAGTGACAAGTCCGCTCGCGGCGGTCAAGCCGGGCGAGGTCGACCTGGTGGTCGTCCGGGAGGGCACCGAGGGCCTGTACGCC
The DNA here is from genome assembly GCF_027497295.1 of Verrucosispora sp. WMMC514. Taxonomy (NCBI): domain Bacteria; kingdom Bacillati; phylum Actinomycetota; class Actinomycetes; order Micromonosporales; family Micromonosporaceae; genus Micromonospora; species Verrucosispora sp. WMMC514. The sequence continues at coordinate 3,996,300 of NZ_CP114906.1, forward strand.
GGCGCCGGCGGCTCGCTGCACCGGGGCACCCCCGCCGAGATCGCCACCGAGGAGAGCCTGAACACCCGGCACGGTGTCGAGCGGGTGATCCGGGACGCCTTCGCCCGCGCCGCCCGGCGCGAGCGGCGCAAGGTGACGCTCGTGCACAAGACGAACGTGCTCACCCACGCCGGCTCTCTGTGGTCGCGCACCTTCGACACGGTCGCCGCCGAGCACCCCGACATCGCCACCGAGTACCAGCACGTCGACGCCGCGGCGATGTTCCTGGTCACCCAGCCACAGCGGTACGACGTGGTGGTCACCGACAACCTCTTCGGCGACATCCTGACCGACATCGCCGCCGCGGTGACCGGTGGTATCGGGTTGGCCGCCAGCGGCTGCATCAACCCCGACGGGGCGTACCCGTCGATGTTCGAGCCGGTGCACGGCTCCGCCCCGGACATCGCCGGCCGTGGCGTCGCCGACCCGGTCGCCGCCGTGCTGTCGGCGGCGCTGCTGCTCGATCAGCTCGGGCACGCCGACGCCGCCGCCCGGATCACCGCCGCGGTCAGCGCGGAACTGGCCGCCCGCAGCCCCGAGGCGGTCGTACGCACCGCCGAGGTGGGGGACCGGATCGCGGCGCAGGCCGCCGGCTGAACCGTTCCCGTCCCACCGGCCACGGCCACCTCACCGCTTCGGCGGAACCAGGGTGGCGGTGGCGACTCGCCGGTGGTGTGCCACCTGTCCACCGGTGGACCTATCCGCTGAACGACCGTTCGGGGTAGGTTTCTGGCACAACCATGTTTCCGGCGTGCGGTCGGCGCATGCCGTCGTCCCCAGGGAGGTCAGCGCGATGAGCGGTGGTGACAAGATCGATTTCGAGATCCGTCCGAACCCCGCACCGGTATCCGCCACCGACCGGGCTGCGCTGCTGGCAAACCCCGGGTTCGGCCGGGTGTTCACCGACCACATGGTCACCATCCGCTACGCCGACGGCAAGGGCTGGTACGACGCCCGGGTCGAGGCCCGCGCACCGATCCCGATGGATCCCGCCAGCGCGGTGCTGCACTACGCGCAGGAGATCTTCGAGGGCATGAAGGCGTACCGGGCCGCCGACGGTGGAGTGACGATGTTCCGCCCGTACGCCAACGCGGCCCGGTTCAACACCTCCGCCGCCCGGATGGCCATGCCGGCGTTGCCGGAACAGACCTTCGTGGACTCGCTGCACCGGCTGATCGAGATCGACCGGGAGTGGATTCCCGACGGCGACGACGGCGGCAGCCTCTACCTGCGGCCGTTCATGTTCGCCAGCGAGGTCTTCCTCGGCGTCCGCCCGGCAAACGAGTACCTCTACTCGGTGATCGCCTCGCCCGTCGGCGCGTACTTCTCCGGCGGGGTCAAGCCGGTGACGGTCTGGGTCTCGCCCGACTACACCCGCGCCGCGCCCGGCGGTACCGGCGCGGCCAAGTGCGGCGGCAACTACGCCGCCTCGCTGGCCGCCCAGGCCGAGGCCCTCGAACACGGCTGCGACCAGGTGGTCTTCCTCGACGCCGTGGAGCGTCGATTCGTCGACGAACTGGGCGGCATGAACGTCTTCTTCGTCTACGACGACGGGTCGATCGCCACGCCGCCGCTGACCGGCACGATCCTGCCCGGCATCACCCGCGAGTCGGTGCTCACCCTGGCCTCGGCGGCCGGTCACCGGGTCGAGGAGCGGCCGGTGACCTTCGACGACTGGCGGTCTGACGCCGCCAGCGGCCGACTCCGCGAGGTCTTCGCCTGCGGCACCGCTGCGGTGATCACCCCGATCGGGCAGGTGCGTTTCCCGGACGGGGAGTTCACCGTCGCCGGCGGAGAGCCGGGCACCGTCACCATGGCGCTACGCCAACAGCTGGTGGACCTCCAGCGGGGCAAGGCCGAGGACCCGCACAACTGGGTCCACCGCGTCTTCTGAGCGGTTCGTCGGGGCCCCGTCGTCACGCCGAGCGTGGCGCGGGGCCCCTGCACCGTCCTGCCGTGCTCATGAAGCTCGCGCGGGCACGGTCTGGGACAACCCGGCCTAGGTCAGCAGGTGGTCACGCAGGGCGGCGAGCTGCTCGTCGGTGACCCCGGCATGCCGCAGGTAGTCGTCGACCGAGCCGTGCCCCTCCCGGATCTCGGCCAGGAAGAGCAGCATCGTCTCGGCTGGTGAGGACAGGTACGGCACGGGCAGCTCGGGCACCTCGGGATGGGCGGTGGCCACCCAGGCGGCGAAGCGCTGCGACGCCTCGGTGCTCAGCGCGTAGTCCGCCGCGATCTCGGCGTCCTCGACGCCGAGCACCGCGAGGGTCAGGCCGCAGACGATGCCGGTGCGATCCTTGCCCGCGACGCAGTGCACCACCACCGGCGCGTTCGCGCTGTCGGCGATCAGGCCGATCGCCTCGGCGAGACCGGCGGTGCCGGTGCGGGCCAGATCGGCGTACCGGTCGGCGAGGTAGCGGGCCAGATCGGTGTCAGGCTGGTACGGTCGCTCCTCCCAGTGCGCGTGCTCCGGGTGGATGTGCCGGTAGGTGAGGCCGTCGAAGTCGGGGACCCGGCCGTATCGCTCGACCTCCTGCGGGCGGCGCAGGTCGACCACGGTCCGGACGCCGAGCGCGGCGAACGCCTCCCGGTCGGCCTCATCCATCCCGTGCAGCGAGTCGGAGCGGTAGAGCCGTCCGGTGCGGACGGCACGCCCGTCCAGGCCGCGGTAGCCGCCCACGTCCCGGAAGTTGAACATCCTGGTGAAGGGGATCATCCTGCGAGTCTGCTCAATGGCGTCCATCCGGACACGGTAACGGCCGGTGGAACAGCGTCCCACCGGCCGTCACGTCGTCAGGTGTCCTACCGGAGCGGGCCACCGGGCGGCATGGCGCTGTACGTGTCGTTGTAGTAGCCGCCGAGCTTGTCCCGGTAGGCCGGGTCGGTGGCCGTCTCGTCGTACTCCGGCGCGGCCTTGATCTGGTCCTTGGTGCGGTCGACGAAGACCTTCTGCTCCTCGTGGTCGACGTGGTTCACCGTGCCGGCCGGGAGCATCACCTTCTTGCCGAAGATCCACGGTCCGGTGTCCACGACCAGGTAGCTGGCGTTGACCTCGGTGCTGTCACTGTCGATCTTGCCGATCGAGCCGTCGCTGGCCTCCACCTTGTAGCCGACCAGGTTCGCGCCGGCCACCCCGGCCTCGTCCCGGTAGCTCCAGGGGTCGAAGGCACCGGCGGGCGGGCCGCCCGCGACGACGCTCTGGTCGACGGCACGCAGCTCCGGGTCGGGCGTGGTGTGCGTGGTGTTGGGGTCGAGCCTGTCCATGGGATTCTCCTGCCCCGGTCCTCGGTCGGACCGTCTCGGAGGAACGTGTTTCGTTGTCCCGAAAACTCCTACCCGGGCACGAGCGCTCTACACCAGGAAAACCATCCGGCACAGCCACCACCCGTTGTCCCGAGATGTGGATTGTGCCTCCCAGAAGCGTCCTGGAGGTGGCAGAGTACCGGGCGTGACCAGCACCGCCCGCATTATTGGCAACTAGCGCGCCGGCCTTCCCCTCGCCGAGCGCGCAGACCTCCCGCAGCCGCGGGGGGTCTTTTTGTTGCGCCGGCCGGTGCCTGACGAAGGGATCACCATGACGTTTCAGGTCTACGACACCACGCTGCGCGACGGCGCCCAGCGCGAGGGGCTCAGCTACTCGGTGGTCGACAAGCTCGCCGTGGCGCGGCTGCTCGACGAGTTCGGTGTCGGGTTCATCGAGGGCGGCTGGCCGGGCGCGGTGCCGAAGGACACCGAGTTCTTCCGCCGGGCGCGCGCCGAACTCGACCTCCGGCACGCGGTGCTGGTCGCCTTCGGCGCCACCCGCCGGGCCGGCACGGTGGCCGCGGACGATCCGCAGGTGCGTGGCCTGCTCGACGCGCAGACCCCGGCGGTCGCCCTGGTCGCCAAGGCCGACCTGCGGCACGTCGAGCGGGCGTTGCGCACGACCGCCAAGGAGAACCTGGCGATGATCCACGACACGGTGGCCCACCTGGTCGCCGAGGGACGTCGGGTCTTCGTCGACGGTGAGCACACCTTCGACGGTTACCGGCACGATCCGGCGTACACCGCGTCGGTGGTGGAGACGGCCCTCTCGGCGGGCGCCGAGCGGTTCGTGCTCTGCGACACCAACGGCGGGATGCTGCCGTCCCAGGTGACCGCCACCATCGTCGACCTCACCGACCGGATCGGCGTCGCGCCGGAGCTGCTCGGCATGCACGCCCAGAACGACACCGCCTGCGCGGTGGCCAACACCATCGCCGCCGTGGAGGCCGGGGTCCGGCACGTGCAGGGCACCGCCAACGGGTACGGCGAGCGGCCGGGCAACGCCGACATCTTCGCGGTCGTCGCGAACCTCCAACTCAAGCTCGGGCTGCCGGTCCTACCGGAGGGCTGCCTGGAGCAGATGGTGCGGGTCTCCCACGCCATCGCCGAGATCGCCAACATCGCCCCCGACACCCACCAGGCGTACGCCGGGGCCGCCGCCTTCGCCCACAAGGCGGGGTTGCACGCGAGTGCGATCAAGGTGGATCCGCTGCTCTACAACCACGTGGAGCCCGAGGTGGTCGGCAACGACATGCGGATCCTGGTCACCGAGATGGCCGGCCGGGCCAGCATCGAGCTGAAGAGCCGCGAGCTGGGGCTGGAACTGGCCGGCCATCCGGAGACCCTGTCCCGGGTCACCAACCGGGTCAAGGAGCTGGAGGCCGGCGGGTGGTCCTTCGAGGCCGCCGACGCCTCGTTCGAGCTGCTGGTCCGCTCCGAGCTGCCGGACGCCGCGCCGGTGCGGCCCTTCGCGCTGGAGTCGTACCGGGTGCTGGTCGAGCACCGCGAGGACGGCTCGGTCGTCTCCGAGGCAACCGTCAAGATCCGGGTACGCGGGGAACGGGTGATCGCCACGGCCGAGGGCAACGGTCCGGTGAACGCGTTGGACGAGGCGCTGCGGGTCGGTCTCGGCCGTCACTACCCCGAGTTGCGGGACTTCGAGCTGGCCGACTACAAGGTGCGGATCCTGGAGGGCAGCCACGGCACCGGCGCGGTGACCCGGGTGCTCGTCGAGACGGCCGACGGGCGGGGCGGTGGCTGGACCACCGTCGGCGTACACCCCAACGTGGTCGAGGCGAGCTGGCACGCCCTGGTCGACGCGCTCACCTACGGCCTGGACCGCGCCCGGGTCTGACCTCTGGGGCCCCGTGGCCTACCGGCTCTCCGCCGCGGGTAGGCGCAGCTCGGCGAGGATCATCCGGTGGTCGCTGCCGGGTAGCGGGTGGACCGTCACGTCCCGTACGGCGATGCGCCGGTCCACCAGCACATGGTCGATCACCACGGGCGGGATGAGGTCCCCGTCGTACGGTCCCCAGGTGCCGGTGAGCCCGGCACCGACCGAGGCGGCGGCGTCCACGTAGCCGGTGTCGAGCAGGGTGCGCAGCGGACCGTGGTCGAGGGTGGCGTTGAAGTCTCCGGCGAGGATGCTCAACGGTCCGTCGGGGGTGGCCGCCGGCTGGGCAGCCAGGTCGGCTCGCCAGGACTCCACCTGGTCGACCGCGTACGGGGCCGCCGGGTGCGCCGACTCGACGCGGACCGGGGGTGCGCCGGGCACCGTGACGGTGGCGTACGCCTGGGTGAAGCCCCAGGCGCCGCGCAGCTGTCGGATGCCGCCGTCGCTGAGCGGATGTCGGGCGTACAGGCCGGAGCCGGGGGTGCCGACGACCGGGTTGAGCTGCCGGTGCACCAGCACCATGTCCAGGCCGAGCCGATCCAGCTCGGCCTGGGCGGTCGGGGTGAACTCCTGCACGAGCAGCAGGTCGACCTGCCGGGCGCGGACCAGCTCCACCACCGCCGCCGGATCGGCGGCACCGGCGAGCAGGTTGGCGGTGAGCACCCGCACGGTCGGTCCGGCAGCGTCCGGCTGCGGCGCGGGCAGGGCGCGGGGTGCCACCAGCGCGACCAGGGCGAGGGTGGTCAGCGCCGCCACGATCGCCGGGGCCCGGCGGCGCAGGGCGAGCGCGAGGACCAGCGGGGCCAGGCTCGCGATCGTCACGTACGGCGTGAAGGCCAACGCCTGCACCAACGGCCCCCGGTCCAGACCGATCGACCGCACCAGCACCCAGCCGACACCCGGCGCGACGGCCAACCAGCAGAGCAGGCCGACCCGGGACGGCCGCCAGGCCCGGTGGCCGATGGTGATCTCCACGGCAGGCAGGCTACTGAATCTCGCCCGGTGTGCACCGCCCGGCCGCGAAAGCCCGAGCCGGCCGGATCCCGTACGGCAGCTCGACAAAGTTCCGAGAGACGATTTCATGAATTGCGCACGGCTTCACTTTCGCAATTTATGGCCTTGATCCGACAACTCGCCGACGGCATTGTCACTATTGACCCTCGGCATTTTGCAGTGCTACGTTTCAGCTGCTCGGGAGGCTGCGCTCGGGCAGGAACTGCCAGCTCAGAGTGCATGTCAATGGGCCGGGTTGGATGCGTCTGCGGGTGCGCTCCCGGACGGGGTGCGCAGGCGGTGAGCGCTCATTGCCGCCCGACTCGAAAAAGGCAACAACCGCCCCGCGTGTCGCGGGTCGGCCGTATCTCCACGCCTGAAAAGGGAGTCCCGTCATGACCAGATTATTCCGACGCAAGACGGCCGCGGTGGCGATCGCGGCGCTGGCGCTGGCCCTGGCCGGCGGCGGAATCGCCGCGGCGAAGCCGACCACCGGTTCCGCCCAGCCCACCGCCCGCAGCGCCCAGCAGCCGGCCGTCACCACCGCCTCACTGAACAGCGCGAAGGCCACCCTCGCCAAGGGTGACGCGATGGGCACCCAGGCCGTCAGCGGCTTCTACGCCACGGCGGTCAACGCCAACGGCACCAAGGCCCGCGGCGACGGTGTCGTCATCAAGTACGGCGTCGGCGAGTACGAGGTGCAGTTCGGCAGCAACGTCACGAACGGCATCTACGTCGCGACGATCGGCCGGCCGGACTCGTGCTGCATCCCACCCGCCGGTGAAGTGTCGGTCGCGCGGCGACTGCTCACCCCGAACGCGGTCTTCATCCAGACCCGCAACTCCGCTGGCACCCCGGCCGACCTGCCGTTCTACCTCCTCGTGCACCGCTGATCGGTCCACTGTCACCGGCCTTCGTCCCAGGACGGAGGCCGGTGCCGGGCAAGTAGGGGCCCGCTCCTTCCCACTGTCCGGTAAGGGTGCCGATCACGTGGTCTGGGCGGCGGAGGGCCGGAAATTCCGACGTTTGTCCGCCGGTCGGCTCGGGAAGCAAGCACCGTGACGGACATCTCGGACACCATGGCCAGCCTGCCCAGCCCGGCCGATCCGGACGCGACCGCGGCGGAGTTGGACCAGACGCTCTTCGAGGTCAAACGCGTGATCGTCGGGCAGGACCGGCTCGTCGAACGCCTCCTGGTCGCACTGCTCGCCGACGGGCACTGCCTGCTGGAGGGCGTACCGGGAGTGGCCAAGACCCTCGCCGCACAGACCCTCGCGACGGTGGTCGGCGGCAGCTTCTCCCGTATCCAGTTCACCCCCGATCTCGTCCCCTCCGACATCGTCGGCACCCGGATCTACCGCGCCTCGAAGGAGAGCTTCGACGTCGAGCTGGGCCCGGTGATGGCGAACCTGGTGCTGGCGGACGAGATCAACCGCGCACCGGCCAAGGTGCAGTCGGCGTTGCTGGAGGCGATGGCCGAGCGCCAGGTGTCGATCGGCGGGCGCAGCCACCCGGTACCGGAGCCGTTCCTGGTGCTGGCCACCCAGAATCCCATCGAGTCGGAAGGGGTCTACCAGCTGCCGGAGGCGCAGCGGGACCGCTTCCTCATGAAGATCGTCGTCGACTATCCGGACGTCGCCGACGAGTTGGCCATCCTCTACCGGATGAGCGCCGACCGCCCCCGGGCGCACCGGGTGCTCGACCCGGAGCGGCTGCGCGAGTTCCAGCGTCAGGCCAGGCAGGTCTTCGTCCATCACGCCATCGCCGAGTACGTGGTTCGGCTCATCCTCGCCACCCGTGACCCCGGCCGGTTCGGGTTGCCGGAGATGGCCGGGCTGCTCGCCTACGGCGCCAGCCCACGCGCCACCCTCGGGCTGGTATCGGCCGCTCGCGCCCAGGCCCTGCTCCGGGGACGCGGCTACGTGCTGCCCGACGACGTCCGGGAACTCGCGGCGGACGTACTGGCCCATCGGCTGGTGCTCTCCTTCGACGCGGTCGCCGACGGGGTGAGCGCCGACCGGGTGGTCCACCGGCTGGTCGAGGCGGTACCGCCGCCCCGGGTGACCGCCGCCAGGCCGGCGTACGCGACCGACCTGGCAGTCGCCTGATGGGCCGCCGGAACCCCGTGCCGCCGGTGGCGGCGGACCCGGTGCTCACCGACCTCACCCCCGGCCAGCGGTTGCGGCGGCTGGAACTCACGGTGACCCGACGTCTCGACGGCCTGCTGCACGGCGAGCGGCACGGTCTGCTGCCCGGTCCCGGCAGCGAACCGGCGGGCAGCCGCGAGTACCGGCCGGGTGAGGACGAGGTACGCCGGATGGACTGGTCGGTGACGGCCCGCACCGCCGTGCCGCACGTGCGGGAGGTGGACGCCGACCGGGAGCTGACCACCTGGCTGCTCGTCGACGCCAGCCCCAGCATGGAGTACGGCACCGCCGAGCTGGACAAGCGGGAACTGGTCGTCGCCGCGGTCGCCACCGTCGGCTTCCTCACCGCCGGGCCCGGCAACCGGCTCGGCGCGCAGGTGCTCACGCCGTACGGGCTGCACCGGGTGCCGGCCCGGGGCGGGCGTACCCACCTGCTCGGGCTGCTGCGTGCGTTGCTGGCCGCGCCCCGGGCCGGCGACGACCCGGACGTCGGGCCCCGGACCGCGCCCGTCGCCGGGCTGGCCGACGCGCTGGCCGAGGTGCGCCGGGTCGCCCACCGGCGTGGTCTGGTGGTGGTGGTCTCCGACTTTCTCGACGGACTGCCCGACGACCCACGGTGTCCGGCCCGTTGGGAACGGGCGCTACGTCAGCTCGCGGTGCGCCACCAGGTGCTCGCGGTCGAGGTGACCGACCCTCGCGAGCTGGAACTGCCGGACGTCGGTCTGATCACCCTGGTCGACCCGGAGACCGGTGAACACCGCGAGGTGTGGACCGGCGACCGACACCTGCGCGAGCGTTACGCGGCGGCGGCTGCCGCCCAACGTGAGCAGGTCCGGGAGGCGCTGCGCCGGGCCGGTGCGACCCACCTGGCGCTACGCACCGACCGGGACTGGACCGTCGACATCGTCCGGCACGTGCACGCGCAACGCCGGTTGGTCGCCGCCGCGCCGGCACCGAACCGGGGAGGTGCGGCGTGATCTGGCAGTCACCTGTCCGGCTCTGGCTGTTGCTCGGTGTGCTCGCACTGGCGGCGGCGTACCTGGTGGCGCAGCGGCGCCGCAGCCGGTACGCGGTCCGCTTCACCAACCTGCGGCTGCTCGACCGGGTGGCGCCCCGGCGCCCGACCTGGCGTCGGCACCTGCCGGCCGGCCTCTTCCTGGCGATGCTGGCCCTGCTCGTGGTCGGTTTCGCCCGACCCACCGACGAGGTCCGGGTGCCCCGGGAACGCGCCACGGTGATGGTGGCGGTGGACGTCTCCACCTCGATGCTCGCCGGTGACGTCGAGCCGGATCGGCTCAGCGCGGCCAAGAGCGCCGCCCGGCGCTTCGCCGACGGCCTGCCCGGCGAGTTCAACGTGGGACTCGTCGCGTTCGCCGGTAGCGCGGCGGTGCTGGTGCCGCCGGGCACCGACCGGGAAGCGCTGCACGACGGGATCGAGCGGCTGGCCGAGGGCACGACGGGTGTGCAGGGCACCGCGATCGGCGAGGCGATCAGCACCTCGCTGGGCGCGGTGAAGGCGCTCGACGACAAGGCCACGACCGAGCCACCACCGGCCCGGATCATCCTGCTCTCCGACGGGGCGAACACCTCGGGCATGGATCCGGTGGAGGCCGCCGCCGAGGCGGTGGCCCTCGACGTGCCGGTGCACAGCATCTCGTTCGGTACGCCGGGTGGCTTCGTCGACCGGGGCGGTCGACCGATCCAGGTGCCGGTGGACGGGGAGACGCTGCGGGCCGTGGCCGAGCAGACCGGGGGCGGCTTCCACGAGGCCGGTACGAGCGCCGAACTGCGGGCCGTCTACGACGACATCGGCAGCTCGGTGGGTTGGCGCACGGTGCGGCAGGACGTCTCGGCCCGGTTCATCGGGCTCGGGCTGGTCTTCGCGATGGGCGCGGCGGCCGGCTCGATGCGCTGGTTCTCCCGCCTGCCCTGAGTTCCGACCGTCCGACCCGCGACGGCGGCCGCGGCCGAGCCACACACGTGAGGAGCGTACGTATGGCAGTGCAGACCGGACTGGGCGAGCCGCGCGGACCCTGGTTCGTCTCGCCCGATCTCGACCCGGACGGGCGGGGCGGGACGGACCCGGCGGCGCGGGCGCGGGAGCGGTTGCTGGGCGGCTGGCGGCGCCGGCTGCTCGCCGGGCTGGCGATGATCGCGATCTCCGCCGGGTCGGGAGCGCTCGCCGGCGGCTGGGTGGCCGGTCGCGACGGCATCCCGGGGCCGGCCGCCGCGTCCGCCGCCCCGGTGCCGGCCGAGCTGGTGACCGCCGCCGAGAAGACCGTGCCCGGTGTGGTGTCGGTGCTGGTGGGTGGGGCGGCGGGTGGCTCGGCGAGCGGTTCCGGCTTCGCGGTCGACTCCGAACAACACATCATCACCAACGACCACATCATCGCCAAGGGCCGTGGCGGGCCGGTGACCGTCGAACTGCCGGACGGCCGGCGGTACGCGGCGGAGGTGGTCGGCCGGGAACCGGACAGTGATCTCGCGGTGCTCAAGGTGCCGTCGTCGGCCAACCTGACGTCGCTGCCGTTGGCCAAGCCGGGTGCGACCCGGGTGGGCGAACCGGTGCTGGCCGTCGGGTCGCCACTGGGGCTGCCCGGCACGGTCACCGCGGGCATCGTCAGCGCGCTGGACCGGCAGGTGCGCCTCGGCGACAACCGGCACCGGGCGGTGCAGACCGATGCCTCCATCAACCCCGGCAACTCAGGTGGACCCCTGGTCAACGCCCGGGGCGAGGTGGTCGGGGTGAACACCGCGATCGCGACGATCGACGGCAACGGCTCCATCGGCATCGGGTTCGCCATCCCGATCGAGCAGGTGCAGCAGACCGCCGACACGATCATCGGGAAAGGCGGCTGATTACCGATAGTAACTGTCCGATTACGGGGAGATCGGGGCAACTGTCGGATTCCGGCGACCGATGATCGGAGAATGGAAATATTACGCTCGGTATGAATACTGGCGTGGGTGGAGCGTCCTCTCATCGCGGCCCTCCTGCTGGTGGGCCTCATCATCGGAAGTGGCGTCGGGTCGTCGTACGCACGCGCCCGGCGGGGCTGGAACGACTACCAGGCGGCCAAGAAGACCGTGCCCGGGGCGCGTCGCGCAGCCTGGATGCTGATCAAAGTCGTCACCACGAAGGTCGGTGTCATCGCCCTGCTCCTGATCGGCGCGGTCGCGTACGCCGCCACCGGTGGCGGTGACGATCCGGCGCCGTCGACGCCGACGCCGAGCAGCACCGCCGACGAGCGGCCCGACCGCTGACAACGGATCGGATGCGCGCTCGCGGCGTTGGCGCGGAGGCGCCGGGAACCCCGCGCTAGCCTCAGGGCGTGGACGACGGACTGCGGGTGACCGACCGGTGGGTGGTTTCCGCCGCCGAACTGCGGGAGCGGTTCTCCCGATCGTCCGGGCCGGGCGGGCAGGGCGTCAACACCGCCGACTCCCGGGTCGAGCTGAGCTTCGACCTGGCCGGCTCACCCAGCATCCCCGAGTCGCTGCGTGCCCGGGCGCTGGACCGGCTCGCCGGACGGCTGGTCGACGGCGTGCTGACGATCGCCGCCAGCGAGCACCGGACGCAGCTGGCCAACCGGGAAGCGGCGCGGGAACGTCTGGTCTCGGTGCTGCGCGAGGCGGTCGCCCTGCCACCGCCACCGCGTCGTCCGACCCGCCCGTCGCGGGCGGCCAAGGAGCGGCGGCTGGCCGAGAAGAAGCGTCGGGGGCAGCGCAAGCGCGACCGTCGGGTGGACGGCGAGTAGCGCCGTCAACCGCGGTCGAGCAGCGCGGAGCACACCTCGATCAGCCGGGCCCGCAGCCGGCCGGCCCGCTGCGCGAACTCGCGTTGCCGTGCCACGTACTCGGCCTTGCCCTCCGGCGTCTCGATCGCCACCGGCGGCTCGCCGTAGGAGGAGAAGTCGTACGGCGACGCCCGCATGTCGAGCAGCCGGATCTCGCCGGCCAGCTCGAAGCAGTCGAGCGCCAGCGCACCGGGCACGGCGGGGCCCAGCTTGGTGGCCCACTTGTGGCAGTCCATCGAGGCGTGCAGACAGCCGGGCTGGTCGAGGTCCACCTGACCGGTCCGGGTCGGTCGGAGGTGGTTGAGTTCGACGGCCTCGGGGGTGAAGAACCGGTACGCGTCGAAGTGCGTGCACCGGATCTGGTGCGACTCGACCACCGCGTCCGTGCCCCGCTGACCGAGTCGAAGGGGCAGCGGGTGCCGATGCTCGGCCTGGCGGTACACCATCGCCCACTCGTGCAGCCCGAAGCAGCCGGTGAAGGCCGGCCGGGACGCGATCGCGGTCAGCAGTCGGTGGATGAAGCGCACCGAGTCGCCCCGGTCGGTCAGGAACGCGTCGACGTCGAGGCGTACCGAGCCGTCGGCGTCGGTCGCGTACCAGCGCCACCGGTGCTGCGGTGCCGGGCCGTCCGGACCGGCTTCCAGCCGGACACCGACCCCCGGGTGCCACCGGCGCAGCACCGACGGCCGGGTGCCGTAGTAGTCGTACAGGAAGTCGTCGATGGCGTGACGTGCCCCGGCGGCCCGACGGGCCCGGTGTCCCGCCGTGAGTGAATCGGCGCGTCGCTCGTGCCCGGCCAGCAGGGGTCGCCAGGCGGTTGCCGGCAGGCTGGCCGGTCGCCCGCCGTCGACACCACCGACGACGGGGGCGGGGACGGTGCTCACGGAGCCAAGGGTACGACCGCCGTCCGGTCGCCGGTCAGGGCACGTCGACGCGGACACCAGCGGAGAAGACCCCGCTGCGCAGTTCCAGTCGCTGCGGCGCCTCACGCCCGGTGACGGTGAAGACCAGCGGCAGCACCACCCGGCTGCCGGCGGCCAGCGGGTCGGCGAACACGTCGCGTCCCTGGTTCGCCCGGCGGGTGGCCGGTTCGTCGGTGGTGACCCAGTTGCCGTTGGCCAGGTACGCCCGTTGCAACTTGCCGTGCCAGCTCTGGTGCTCGCGGGTGAGGTTGCGGACCCCGACGGTCGCCTGACACTGCCGCGCGCCCCGGCCCGGTTCGCAGGTCATCCGGTAGACGGTGAACTCGAACGCGTCCTCGCGCAGCGGCGTCCCCAGGCTCCCGCTGACCCCGGTGCCTCTCCAGGCGCCGCTGGTCGGCTGGCTGTCGGTGTCGATCGCGGTGACCCGGCGGGTGGCGGACCACGCGGCGGCGCCCAGCGTGCCGGCCAGCACGATCGCGGCCACCGGCACCACGACCCACACCGGCGGCTTGCGGCGTCGGGCCGGCGGCCGGGGCGCGGCCGGGCGCGGGTAGATGGTGCCCGGCCCGTCCGAGGCCAGTGCCGCGGCGACCGGCCGTCGGCGGCGTCGCCAGGCGAGCAGGCCCACCACGGTCAGCACCAGCAGCGCGGCACCGGCGGCCGCCAGCGCGGGTGTCTGGCGGCGCCAGCCCGTGGCCTCCGGCGACTGCGTCGCCGCCATCCCCGGCGCCGTCCAGGTGGCGCTCGCACAGTCGTACGGCTGTCGGCCGTCGCTGGCGTAGGCGCACGTCGGAGCGGTCACCGGCTGTCGGGATCCGGTCGTGGTGAGCGTGGTGCCCAGTGTGGTGGTGCTCTCCGGCGCCAGCCTCAGCCGCCAGGTCACCTCGGTCGCCGACGATCCGCCGGGGCGGAGCACCCGACCACCGTCGCTCACCGTGGTCGCCGAGACCCCCTGGGGCAACTCCTGACGGACGGTCGTCTCCACCGGGGTGCTGCCGGCGTTCCGGACCTCGATCCGGTACCCGGGCGCGCTGCTCCGCTCCGGCGCGACCCGTACGCTCACCTTCGGCCTGGCGGCCGGCGCGACCACCCGGGTCGGCGTCGGTACCGCCGGTGGTGCCGCCGGCATGCTGGGCTCGGGTGCGGCCGCCGCCGGCGTGAGCCCCGCCGTCGGAGCATGCGGGGCGGTGACCGCCGGAGCGTGCGGGGCGGTGGCGGTCGGCAGCACCGGCAGCGCGGTCAACAGACCGACGCAGTGCACGATCGCGGCGAGGGTCCTGTGGTGTCGTGTCGATGCAGGCATACGAACGAACCTCCGCAGCCGACGCTAGGGGCGGGCGCGCGTCGGGTGGGTACGAAGCGGTGAATCCGGCCCGGACGGTGCGCGGCGCGGGTAAGCTGCGCCGACCGTGCGCTGGCCGCACTACATTGGCCTGGTGCGTATCGCTCGTTTTGCTCATGCCAAGGGAATGTCGTTCGGTGTCGTCGAGGGGGAACCGGAGGCCGGCCCCCAGGGGCTCACCATCGCCGAGATCTCCGGCCACCCGTTCGGCCAGATCACGTTCAGCGGGGTCCGCTGGGCGTTGTCCGACGTCCGGCTGCTCTCGCCGATCCTGCCCAGCAAGGTGGTCTGCGTCGGCCGTAACTACGCCGAGCACGCCGCCGAACACGGCGCCGAGGTGCCGAAGGAGCCGCTGTTGTTCCTGAAGCCCTCGACCTCGGTGATCGGTCCCCGGGACGCGATCCGGCTGCCGGAGTTCAGCCGGCAGGTCGAGCACGAGGCCGAGTTGGCGGTGGTGATCGGCGCACCCGGCGCCCGCCGGGCCGACCGGGCCGCGGCGGAACGGGCGATCTTCGGCTACACCTGCGCCAACGACGTCACCGCCCGGGATCTGCAGCGCTCCGACAGCCAGTGGACCCGGGCGAAGGGGTTCGACTCGTTCTGCCCGATCGGGCCGTGGATCACCACCGGGCTGGACGTCACCGACCTGGAGATCCGCTGCGAGGTCGGTCGCGATCCGGAGGAGATGGAGGTGCGGCAGCTCGGCCGCACCGGCGACATGGTCTTCGACGCGCCGGCCCTGGTGTCGTACGTTTCACACGTGATGACGTTGTTGCCCGGTGACGTCGTGTTGACCGGTACGCCGGCAGGGGTTAGCCCGCTCACGGACGGGGATACGGTGAGCGTCCGGATCGAGGGGATCGGAGAGCTGACGAACCCGGTGGTGTCGGCGACCTGATCGCCGTTTTGGCAGCTCAGTAGCGGTTTGGGGAAGTCGATTTGGCCTGTCGGTGCCGGGAGGGTAGAGTTTGTTCCCGGCGCCGCAAGGGGCCAATGGGGTATGGGGTAATTGGCAGCCCGACTGATTCTGGTTCAGTTAGTCTAGGTTCGAGTCCTGGTACCCCAGCGCAGCCGAGATTCGTCACGAATCGAGGCAGCTGGATTCTGGTGGAGTTCGGCACGAGGCACCGCGAGGGGCCTTGGTGGCGAGGTCTGGTAGAGTTCGGCGGCACTGCCTGAAAGGGTGGTGCCGCGATGTGTTCTGGCCCCGTCGTCTAGCGGCCCAGGACGCCGCCCTCTCAAGGCGGTAGCGCCGGTTCGAATCCGGTCGGGGCTACAGGTGTTCACGGCTCGTTCCGCCGCTGCGGAGCGAGCCGTTTCGCTTTCTCGGTCAACTGCCGACCCCGACCGCGGCGCCCACCCGCCACCCCTGTGCGGCACTCGGCGGCGGCGCCGCTAGACTACTGCCGCACCGCCCACAAGGGCTGGTGAATCCGCAAAAGTGCCTGGCCCCGTCGTCTAGCGGCCCAGGACGCCGCCCTCTCAAGGCGGTAGCGCCGGTTCGAATCCGGTCGGGGCTACCACACACCAAAGCCCGTCTCGCCCGCCGAGACGGGCTTTCTCCCATCTCCCCCTCCGCCCGGCCCGCTCCGCCGCGTTGATCATGAAGTTGTTGTCTGGCCGTCCGGCGTGGCGTGACAACAACTTCATGATCAACGGGTGCAGCGGGATGGGGCGGGGGTGGGGGTCAGAGGCCGGAGAGGCGTTGGCCGGCGCGGACCACGGCCATGGCGTGGCGTTCGCCGGGGCGGCGGCCGAGGCGCTCGATGGGGCCGGAGATGGAGATGGCGGCGATCACGCGGCCGGTGCGGTCGCGGATCGGGGCTGAGACGCTTGCCACACCGGCCTCGCGTTCGGCGACGCTCTGCGCCCAGCCTCGGCGGCGGACCTCGGCGAGGGTGCGGCCGGTGAACTTGGACCGGGGCAGCAGTGGCATCACCGCCTCCGGCGGCTCCCAGGCGAGCAGGATCTGCGCGGCCGAACCGGCGGTCATCGGCAGCACCGAGCCCACCGGCACGGTGTCCCGTAGCCCGCTGGCCCGCTCGGCGGCGGCCACACAGATCCGCTCGTCCGCCCGACGCAGGTAGAGCTGGGCGCTCTCACCGGTGGCGTCCCGCAGGGCGGCCAGCAGTGGCTCGGCCGCGGTCAGCAGCACATCCGGCGCCGCGTTCGCCAACTCGCCCAGGCGTGGGCCGGGACGCCAGCGACCCTGAGTGTCCCGGACCAGCATCCGGTGGATCTCCAGCGCCTGCGCCAGCCGGTGCGCGGTGGCTCGGGGCAGCTTCGTGCGTTCAACAAGTTCGGCAAGGCTGGCGCCGTCGACACAGGCGGCCAGGATGACCACCGCCTTGTCGAGAACGCCGACACCGCTCATACTGTGTCCCACAAGCCGAAATTTACCTCCCAGAATTTAGGATGTCCAGATGGTGGGAGTCACTCCAGAGCCGAGAACCTTGGCCGAGAAGGTCTGGGACGCACACATCGTCCGGTCCGCTGATGGTGAGCCCGATCTGCTCTTCATCGACCTGCACCTGCTGCACGAGGTGACCAGCCCGCAGGCGTTCGACGGTCTGCGCATGGCCGGCCGTCGGGTGCGGCGTACCGACCTCACGCTGGCCACCGAGGATCACAACACCCCGACCGGGTACGCCGATCCCTCGTTCCAGCAGCGTCGCGGCGACCTGCTCACCATCGCCGACCCCACCTCCCGTACCCAGATCGAGACGCTGCGGCGCAACTGCGCCGAGTTCGGCGTACGGCTGCATCCGCTCGGCGACGCCAACCAGGGCATCGTGCACGTCATCGGCCCGCAGCTCGGCCTCACCCAGCCCGGCATGACGATCGTCTGCGGCGACTCGCACACCGCCACCCACGGCGCGTTCGGCGCCCTGGCCTTCGGCATCGGCACCAGCGAGGTGGAGCACGTGCTGGCCACCCAGACGCTGCCGCAGGCTCGCCCGAAGACGATGGCGGTCACCGTCGACGGCCGGCTCGGCCCCGGCGTCACCGCCAAGGACCTGGTGCTCGCCCTGATCGCCAAGGTCGGTACCGGCGGCGGTCGCGGGCACATCGTGGAGTACCGGGGCGAGGCGATCCGGGCGCTGTCCATGGAGGGGCGGATGACGATCGCCAACATGTCCATCGAGTGGGGCGCCAAGGCCGGCATGATCGCGCCGGACGAGACGACCTTCGCGTACCTGAAGGGGCGGCCGAACGCCCCCGGCGGCGCCGACTGGGAGGCGGCGCTCGCCTACTGGCGGACCCTGCCCACCGACGAGGGCGCGACCTTCGACTCCGAGGTGACCCTGGACGCCACCGAGATCACGCCGTTCGTCACCTGGGGCACCAACCCGGGGCAGGGTGCGCCGCTGGGTGCGGTCGTGCCGGACCCGGACGAGTTCGTCACCGAGCCGGAGCGGGCCGCCGCCCGCCGCGCCCTGGCGTACATGGACCTGAACCCCGGCACCGCGTTGCGCGACCTCGCCGTCGACGTGGTGTTCGTGGGTTCCTGCACCAACGGGCGCCTGGAGGACCTGCGCGCCGCCGCCGACGTGCTGCGCGGCCATCGGGTTGCCGACGGGGTACGCATGCTCGTGGTACCCGGCTCGGCCGCGGTACGCGAGGCGGCCGAGGCGGAGGGGCTGGACAAGGTCTTCACCGACGCCGGTGCCGAATGGCGCTTCGCCGGCTGCTCCATGTGTCTGGGCATGAACCCGGACACGCTCTCGCCGGGGCAGCGCGCCGCCTCGACCTCCAACCGGAATTTCGAGGGCCGCCAGGGCCGGGGTGGGCGTACCCACCTGGTCAGCCCGCCGGTGGCCGCCGCCACCGCCGTCGTCGGCCGGTTGGCCGCACCCGCCGACCTGTAGAAGGGCTGCGACATGGACAAGTTCACCGTGCACACCGGCACCGCCCTGCCGCTGCGTCGCTCCGACGTGGACACTGACCAGATCATCCCCGCGGTGTACCTCAAGCGGGTGACCCGGACCGGTTTCGCCGACGGGCTGTTCAGCGCGTGGCGGGAGGATCCGGCATTCGTGCTCAACGATCAAGCTTATTCGGGAGCGTCGATTCTGGTGGCCGGCCCCGAGTTCGGCACCGGGTCATCGCGGGAGCACGCGGTGTGGGCGTTGCGTGACTACGGCTTCCGAGTGGTGATCTCACCGCGCTTCGGTGACATCTTCCGGGGGAACGCCCTCAAGGAAGGGTTACTTCCGGTAGAGCTTGAATTGAAAGCTGTCGAAGAAATCTGGAGCCTGGTCGAGGAGAATCCGGCCACCCCGCTGATCGTCGACCTGACCGCGCGTGAGGTGCGGGTCGGCACCGCCACCTGGTCGTTCCCGCTTGACGACTTCAGCCGTTGGCGGCTGATGGAGGGCTTGGACGACATTGGACTCACCCTCCGCCACGAGGACCGGATCAGCGCCTTCGAGGCCGACCGACCGGCCTTCCTGCCCCGGGTCGCGTAGCCCGAACGCCCCGATCCGCAGCCGATTCCGCCCCCACCGGTGCCACCGGTGGGGGCGAATCCGTTACGACACAAGGGCTTTTTTCCGCCGAATGTTTGTGTCCCGCCAGCACAGGGCATACCGTGCGCGCAGAATGGCTCGCGTCGAGTCAGTTGCACAATCAGGAGGAAGTCGTGAACAAGGCCGAGCTCATCGAGGCGCTCGCCGTTCGCCTGGGGGACCGGAAAACGGCGACGGCCGCGCTCGACGCGGTCCTCGCTGAGGTCCAGGCGGCGGTCACCAAGGGCGAGAAGGTGGCGATCACCGGTTTCGGAGCGTTCGAGAAGCGGGTCCGGGGCGCGCGAACAGCCCGCAACCCGCGTACCGGGGAGGCGGTGAAGGTCAAGAAGACCTCGGTGCCGACGTTCCGCCCCGGTGCCGGGTTCAAGGAGATGGTGGCCAGCGGCAAGGTGCCGAAGGCCACGGCTGCGGCGAAGAAGACCGCCGGAGCCACCGCCAAGACCACCGGTGCCAAGGCGACGGCGGCGAAGAAGACGACCGCGGCGAAGAGCACCGCAGCCAAGAAGACCGCGGCGAGCAAGACCGCGGCGGCCAAGAAGACCACCGCGACCAAGACGACCGCGAAGGCCGCCCCGGCGAAGAAGGCCGCCACCAAGAAGGCCGCCCCGGCGAAGAAGACCGCCGCGGCGACCAAGGCGACGGCGGCTCGCAAGACCGCCACGGCCAAGAAGGCGCCGGCGAAGAAGGCGCCGGCCAGGAAGGCCGCGACCCGGCGCTGAGCCGGTCGTACGACGAGGGCGCCCGCCGGCACGGCGGGCGCCCTCGCCATTCCGACCGACGGTCCACCCGCACCCGGCGGGGAACCGTTGACCGGCCCGGGACCCGGCCAGCAGAATCGCCGCACCACCCCTCGCCGGAAAGAGAACCGTGTTGAGTCAGCGCCGTCTCGGCACCGCCACCCTGGCTCTGGGACTTGTCGTCCTGACCGACGTGCTGCGGGTCTTCCTGCCGTCGGTCATCACCATCTTCGGTCAGGCCGCGTCGACCCCGGCCGAGCTGCTCGGCGCGTTCGCGGTCGGCTGGTTCGTGCTGGCGCTCGCCGCGCCGGTCCTCGTCGCACGGGTCGGCTCCGCCACCGTCGGGGTCGCGGCGGTGCTGGTGCTCGGTGCCGCCCGGCTGGCGCTCACCGCCGCGCCGGGAGGGCGGGCCCAACTGTGGCTGGCCAGCGCCGGTCTGCTCGCCGGTCTGGTCTGGCTGGCCGCCACCGCCGCCCGGGTGGCGCACCCGGTGCCCGGGCTGGTGCTGGGGATGACCGCGAGCGCGCTGGGCCACGCGCTGCTCGGCACGTACGACCTGGTGTGGTGGCAGCGCTGGCCGGCGTGGGTGGCGAGCGTGGCGGTGGTGGCGGCGCTGCTGGCCGCCGAGACGGCCTTCGGCCGTGCCGCCACACGACCGGTCGACGACCGGCCGCCGCCGAACCGCCGAGGCTGGTTGCTCGTCGGGCCGGCCCTGCTGCTCGGCGGCATGGTGGCGTTGTCACCCGCGGTCGCGATAAGCGCCATGTCCTACTGGTACGGCGAGGCGGGCACCGCCGCGCCCCCGCCGTTCGCGTTGGCGCCGCTGGGTGCCGCGGCACCGCTGTTCCTGCTCGGTGCGTTGACCCCGTGGCAGCCACGGTGGCGGGCGCTGCCGCCGGTGCTGCTGGTGGCCGGGGCCCTGCTGTTCGGATACGGTCCGCCGACGCTGCTCACCGTCGCGGTCCTGGCCGGCGCGGCGGGGCTGGGCGGCTGCCTCGGCCTGACCGGTGACGGCGCGTCGCCGCAGCCGACCGACCGGAGCGGCGCCGGCCCGGCGTACGCGGCGGTGGGCGGGATGCTCGTCTTCGCCGTCGCCGCGCTCGTCTACTACGCCGCCTACGACATCGGCTACCCCAACCAGTGGGTACCGGCCGTGGTGGCCGCCCTGACCGGGATGGTCGCGATGCGCGCGACCGCCGCGTCGGGCGGGCAACCGCGGGCCGACCCCGCGCCGGAGCTGCCCCGGTGGCGGCTGGCGGTGCTGGCCGCAGTCGTCGCCCTCGCCGCCGCCTGGCTGCACGGGCCATGGCTGGTGGCCAGCAACCGGCCCGGGCCGCCGGAGCAGGTGCGGCTGGTGGCGTACAACATCCGGATGGGCTTCGGCCTCGACGGCCGCTTCGACCTCACCGCCCTGGACCGGATGGTCGGCCGGGCCGACGTGGTGGTGCTCAGCGAGGTCGACCGGGGCTGGCTGCTCAACGGTGGCCACGACACACTGGGCCTGCTCGCCGACCGGCTGGGGATGCCGTACGTCTTCGCGCCGGCCGCCGACCCGCTGTGGGGCGACGCGGTGCTCAGTCGCTGGCCGGTGCAACGGGCCCGGACCCGTCCGCTGCCAGCGGTGGGCGCGCCCACCGGCGCGCAGGCGCTGGGCGTGACGGTCGACCTCGGTGCCGGCGTACGCCTGGCCGTGGTGAGCACCCACCTGCAGCCACCGCCGGGTGCGGACCCGGTGGTGCAGGCCCGCGCCGTCGCGGACTTCGCCACCGGGTACGCCGACGGCGCGCCGCTGGTGGTCGCCGGTGATCTCAACACCGAGCCGGGCGACCCGGCGTTCACCGCGTTCACCGACGCCGGGCTGGTCGACGCGCTCGCCGCCGCCCGCCCGCTGCCGACCAGCCCGGCGGACGATCCGCGCGAGCAGATCGACCACGTCCTCGTCTCACCCGATCTGGTCGCCGCCGACGCGGTCGCGGTGCCGGGCACCGCCAGCGACCACCTGCCGGTCGCCGTCACCCTCACCCTGCCCGACCACTGAGGCGGTCGCGGCTCGACCGCGGCGTGGCCAGCTCGGCGCGATGTGCAGGGGCCAGGGACGCCCCCGGTGCGCCTGTCGAGCTGAACCGGCTGCGCTATCGCTGCCGGCCGAGCTGGCCCGGCACCCGGTCAGAGACGGTCGGCGGCGACCAGGCGGTCGCCGGTGAAGGCGAGCAGCCAGCCGCCGCCCTTGCCGGTGCTGTAGTCGCCGCACCGACCCGCCAGCCGCTCCAGGGCACCGGGAATCACCTTGCCCTGACTGCACACCGCCGCCGGTTCGCCGGCGGCGGCCAGCGCGGCCAGGCGTGCGGCGGCGGCCAGCACGCACTCGTCGGGCTGCTGCCCGGCGCTCGGCTCGTCCAGGTCGCCGCAGATCTCGATCGGCAGGTCCAGCAGCGCCGCCGCCGGATCGAGGGTCTGCACGCACCGGCGCGGTGACGCGGAGAGCAGCCGGGCCGGGCGGATCAGCCCGATCAGCGGTGCCAACGCGTCCGCCTCGGACCAGCCCCGGGCGTCCAGTGGCCGCCCGGTGTCCGGGCCAGGCCAGGTCAGCCGCTTACCGGCGTGGCCGTGCCGCACCAGCACCAGGGTCGCGGTGACCGGCGGCAGCGCCGCGAACGCGGCCAGCACCTCCATGTCGTGCGGATAGCTCACCAGCGTCATCGCGTCGTCGACGGCCAGCCAGCGGACCTCGTCGACCTCCGTGTCCGGCTGGAATCCCCCGGAGCCGACCGCCCGCATCGACCAGTAGTCGACCACCTTGAGCCGGCCCTCGCTGTGGTAGCGCACCGACGGCAGCCGCAACTGCGGCACGGCCTGCGCGTCGGCCTCCTCGGCGACCTCCCGGGCGGCGGCGAGCAGTGGATGCTCGCCCGGCTCCAGCTTGCCCTTGGGCAGGGTCCAGTCCCCGTACCGGGGCCGGTGCACCAGGCACACCTCGACGTGGTCCACCCCCGCCGGTCGCCACACCACCCCGCCGGCCGCCCGGATCGCGGTCACGCCAGCCACCGGGTCCGGCGTCGCCGGCTGGCGCGCCGCCAGGCGTACGGGAAGTCCGCCCGCGCCCGTCGTACGGCCGCCCGCTCCCGTTCCAGCAGCCGGCCGGCGGTCATCGCCAGCTGATGGTCGTCGGGCCGGGCCTCGGCCACTGCGCGCCAGGTCTCGGCGGCCACCGCCGCGTCCTGGTGCTCACCGAGCAGGTTCTGCACCTTCGCCAGTGCCCGGGCCAGCTTCGCCGCGTCCCCGCCGAGCACCGGGGCGACCGCCGTCACCGCCGAGCGGGCCTGCTTGCCCTGCTTGCGTACGGTGTGCCACTGCTCGTCGGGTCCGGCCGGGTGCAGCGTCGCGACGCCGCCCGGCTTCTTCGGTGTGCCGGCTAGCCGTCGCCACGGGCGGGCCACGAGTCGAGGTAGCACCCGCCGGGCCGGCGCGTCCGCCCGGGGCGTGAGTCGCGGTGCGCGGGCCGCCAGCACCAGCGCGTCGACCAGGGCGAGGTACCGCGGCGCGCGCAGCGCCTCGTCCACCCCGGTCAGCGCCTCCGCCTGCCATTCGGCGAGGACGGCGTCGAGCCGGTCGACCGCCGCCGGATCCACCGGACTCACCGGATCGGCGGCGGCGGTGCGGCGCAACCGTTCCCGCAGCACCTCCGCGTCCCGGGCCGCCCCCAGGGCGTCCGCCAGCCACTTCAACTCGGTACGCAGCGGTCGGGCCCACGCGGGGCGGACCAGCGGGCCGAAGGTCTTCAGGTCGCTGCGCAACCGCCGGCAGGCCACCCGCATCTGGTGGACGGCGGTGTCGTCGTCGCCGACCGGCGCGCGCAGCCGGACCAGCGGGTCGTGCGCCAGCAGCCGGGTCACCTCGCGGCGTACCGCCTCGGTGACCACCGCCGCGGCACTGGGATCGGCCGGCAGTTCGTCCGGGGCGACCAGGTCCGGTTCGGCGGTGGCCGCCCGGCCGAGCGCGCGTACGTGCTTGGGGGTGAACTCACCGCCCCGGGCACCGGAGTCACGCAGCAACTCGGTGAGCCGGTCGAGCAGTGCGCCGTCACCGGCCTTGCGCTCCACCTCCACCTCGCGGAAGGCGCCGGTGGTGGCGCCCTCGGCGTCGAGCACGGTGACCTGGTCGTCGACCACCTCGGCCAGCACCCGGCCGGCCTCGTCGACGATCTCCTGAGCGTGCCGGACGGTACGCACCACCGCCGCCGGGGTGAGCGCGGCACCCCGGTGGAACACGGTGACCAGCTCGACCAGCTCTGTCGGCAGCACGTCGGCCGGGCCGGCACGGGAGATCTCGTGGCGGACGCCGGGGCTGTCGGTCGGCAACTTCACCGTCCACGGCACCTCGTCGCCCTCGCGGTACCGCAGTGAGACACCCGCCCGGGCCAGCCGCAGGTCGACGGTGTCGTGATAGGTGGCCACGAGCGTCGCCGGTGCCAGCGCCCGGACGC
This sequence comes from Verrucosispora sp. WMMC514, assembly GCF_027497295.1. Classification (NCBI taxonomy): domain Bacteria; kingdom Bacillati; phylum Actinomycetota; class Actinomycetes; order Micromonosporales; family Micromonosporaceae; genus Micromonospora; species Verrucosispora sp. WMMC514. The sequence continues at coordinate 4,020,487 of NZ_CP114906.1, forward strand.
TCCCCGAGGCCGGCACGGCGGGGGAGAGGTCGGGCAGCAGCCACCCGGCCTCCACCGCGAACTTCCGTTCCTCCTCGACCATCTGCCCAGCCTATTCCGACCCGGTCAACCGGCCGTGCTGCCGACGCGACGCAGCAGCAGGTGCTGGAGGTGGCTCAGCGGTGCCTCCGGCCGGCCCGCGCGGCGGGTCCAGGTGCCGTCGCCGGCCAGCTCGAACGCGTCCACGTCCGGGCTCATCGCGGCACCGAGCACGTGGTCCAGCTCGGCCCGGGCCACCGGGTCGGTGACCTGGACCAGTGCCTCCACCCGCCGGTCCAGGTTGCGGTGCATCAGGTCGGCGGAGCCGATCCAGAACTCCGCGTCGCCGTTGTTGCCGAAGCGGAAGACCCGCGAGTGTTCCAGGAAACGGCCGAGGATCGAGTGCACCCGGATGTTCTCCGACAGCCCGGGCACCCCCGGTCGCAGCGTGCACATCCCCCGGATGATCAGGTCGACGTGCACGCCGGCCTGGGAGGCCCGGTACAGCGCGTCGGTGATCTCCTCGTCGACCAGCGAGTTCACCTTGAACTGGACGAGTCCCGGCATGCCCAGCCGGACATGGTTGATCTCCCGTTCGATCCGCTCGATCAGCCCGCTGCGGATGCCCTGTGGCGCCACCAGCAGCCGCCGGTACGCGGTCTGCCGGCTGTACCCGGTGAGCACGTTGAACAGGTCGGTCAGGTCGGCGCCGATCTCCGGGTCGGCGGTGAGCATGCCGAAGTCCTCGTAGAGCCGGGCGGTCTTCGGGTGGTAGTTGCCGGTGCCGATGTGGCAGTAGCGGCGGATCTGGTTGCCCTCCTGGCGTACCACCAGGGCGGTCTTGCAGTGGGTCTTGAGACCGACCAGCCCGTACACCACGTGGCAGCCGGCTCGTTCCAGGGTGCGGGCCCAGCCGATGTTCGCCACCTCGTCGAAGCGGGCCTTCACCTCGACGAGCACCACCACCTGTTTTCCGGCGGCGGCGGCGTCGACGAGCGCGTCCACGATCGGTGAGTCACCGCTGGTGCGGTAGAGCGTCTGCTTGATCGCCAACACGTTCGGATCGGCGGCGGCCTGCTCGATGAACCGCTGCACGCTGGTGGCGAAGGAGTGGTACGGGTGGTGCACCAGCACGTCGCCGTCGCGCAGGGTGGCGAAGACACTTCTCGGCACCTCGCCCTCGGCGAGGCGGGGATGGGTGGCCGGGACGAACGGCGGATCCTTCAGGTCGGGCCGGTCGGCCTCGCCGTACAGCTGCCACAGCGCGGAGAGATCCAGCAGGCCACGGACCCGCAGCACGTCCTGGGTGTCCATGTCCAGTTCCCGGACGAGCAGTTCCAGCATGTGGTCGGAGATGGAGGCGGCCACCTCGAGTCGTACCGGCGGGCCGAAACGGCGGCGGGCCAGCTCCCGCTCCAGCGCCTGGAGCAGGTCCTCGTCCCGGTCCTCGTCGACCTCCACCTCGGCGTTGCGGGTGACCCGGAACAGGTGGCACTCGACCACCTGCATGCCGGAGAAGAGCTGACCGAGGTGCACCGAGATGAGATCTTCCACCGGCAGCATGCGGACTCCGGGCCGGTCCCGGTCGACCCGGACGAACCGGGGCACGTTGTTCGGCACCTTCACCCGGGCGAACAGCTCCGGCCCGCCGTCCGGGTCACGCACCGCGACGGCCAGGTTGAGCGATCGGCCCGAGATGTACGGGAACGGGTGGGCCGGGTCGACCGCCAGCGGGGTGAGCACCGGGAAGATCTTCTCCCGGAAGTAGGTGCGCAGCCGTTCCCGCTCGGCGTCGCCGAGGTCGGACCAGCGCAGCACCCGGATGTCCTCGGCGGCGAGCTTGGGCAGCAGGTCGTCGACGTAGCAGGCGGCCTGCCGAGCCACCAGCGCGGCGGCCTTCTCGGAGATCAGCGCCAGTTGGGTACGCAGGGGCAGTCCGTCACCGCCCCGCACGGGTAGGCCGGCGGAGAGCCGGCGCTTCAGCCCGGCCACCCGCACCATGTAGAACTCGTCCAGGTTGCTGGCGAAGATGGCCAGGAACTTGGCCCGTTCCAGCAGCGGGGTGTGCGGGTCCTCGGCAAGGGCGAGCACCCGGGCGTTGAAGTCGAGCCAGGACAGCTCCCGGTTGAGGAACCGGTCCTCGGGCAGCGGGTGGACGGACGGTGGCTCGTCGGCGGGCTGCGGCAGCCCCGGTTCCGAGACCGGGTCCAGCACCTCCTCCAGGCCGGCGGAGGCCGCCGCCGGGTCGTTGCCCGGGCCGTCGTCCGGGGTCGGGTGGGCGCTGCGGAACCGGCCGTCGGTCCCCCGGGGGCGACCTCCGTTGCGGCTGGTGGTGTCGTCGGTGGCGGCGGGGCTGGCGGGGTGTTCGCGAGGGGTGCTCACCCGCCCATAATCACCCGAACTCGGTTAACGCAAAATGAACTTGCGGCGGGTTGTCAGGACATCGTCGGCAGCGTCACGCGTACGACGTCGCCGGCGGCGTCCGTCTCCACGCGGACCCGCTGGCCGAGGCGGAGCAGGCGCAGCCCGGAGGCGTCGAACGCCCGGGCCGGGAAGGGCAGCTCGGTGCCGTCGTCCAGCAGCAGCAGTCCGCTGCGGGTCGCCGCGTCGAAGGTCGCCACCGTGCCCTGCATGCCAGCACCGTACCGAACTCTCCGGCGGGCGCGCGCACACCCGGGGGTCAGGTGGCGAAGGACTCGGTGCGGCAGCCGCCGGTCAGCGCCGTGGTGCGCGGACCCAGGCCGAGTCGCGCGGCGGCGGCCAGGTCGTCGGCGGTGTCCACGTCCCGTCGCAGGCTCGGCCAGTCGCCGGTGAGTGGACGGGCGCCACTGGCCGCGTGCGCGGCGGCCGAGCCAGGGCCGAAGCGCGGGTCCAGGGGTACGCCGGGCGGGGCGGCCAGCAGCACGGTGCCGGTGCCCGGAGCGTCGGCCACGAACCGGCGTACCCCGCGCGGTCCGGCGAGCGCCGCGTGCAGCGCCGCCGCCAGCTCGGCCGGCCGCAGCGCCGGCAGGTCGGCGGTCAGCCCGGCCACCCAGCCGGCGACGCCCGCCGCGCCGTGCCGCAACGCGGCGTTGAGCCCGGCGTCCGCGACGTCCGGCAGTACCCGGGCACCACCGGACCGGGCCTCGTCGGCGACCCGGGTGTCGTCGGTGACCACCAGCACCTCGGCCACCACCGGGCAGGCCCGCACCGCCGCCAGGGTGTCGGCGGCCAGCGCCAGCGCCAGCTCCTGGTGGGGTACGCCCGGCAGCCCGCCACGCAGCCGGGTCTTCGCGGCTGCCAGTCGCTTGACCGGCACCACCACCGTCCAGGGCTGTGTCACGCCTGCCATCCTGCCAGCCGGCCGGCGGTACCCTCACTGGCCGTACCCGGGGCGAGCAGGCATGATTTCCGCTGCGGACCTCACCGGGCTCCTCCGGTGGCGGGTCGGGGTGGGCATGAGGAGGCACGGTGGGTCGGCGGAGGCTGGGATTCTGGCAATGGTTCGCCGTGGTGCTGGTCAAGCCGGTGATGACCGTCTGGACCCGGCGTACCTGGCGGGGCATGGAACACCTGGACCAGGACGGTCCCGTGATCATCGTGCCGAACCACATCTCGCACGCCGATCCGCTGGTCTCCGCGCACTTCGTCTACGACGCCGGGCGATGGCCGCAGTTCCTCGGCAAGGCGAGCGTGTTCAAGGTGCCGGTGATCGGCTGGATCCTGCACCGGTGCCGGCAGATCCCCGTGGAGCGGGGCTCGGTCGACGCGGTGAAGTCGCTGGACGCTCTGGTCCGGGCGCTCGACGCGGGCGGTGCCGTGATCATCTACCCGGAGGGGACCACCAGCCGGGAGCCGGACCTGTGGCCGATGAAGGGCAAGACCGGCGCGGCCCGGCTGGCGTTGGCCACCGGCGCCCCGGTGGTGCCGCTGGCGATGTGGGGACCGGAGCGGATCTTCGATCCGCGCCGCGCCCGGATCAACCTGCGTCCCCGGATCCCGGTGACCGTGGTGGCCGGGCCGCCGATCGACCTGAGCCGCTGGGCCGGGGCCACCCCGAGCCGCCAGGTGTTGGAGGAGATGACCGACGTGATCATGTTGCGGCTGCGGGACATGCTCGCCGACATCCGGGGCGGGACACCGCCGCCGCTGTGGCAGCGCACCACCCGCCCCCAGCCCGACCGCCAGCACCCGGAGGCGGCGGCATGAGCGAGCGTCAGCGAGTGAATCATCGGTGCGGTGCGGTGGTGCCTCACGCCGGTGCCGACCGTAGGGAGGCGGCGGCGTGAGTGGGCAGGTGGCGGTGCTGGGGGCGGGGTCGTGGGGTACGGCGTTCGCGAAGATCCTCGCCGACGCCGGCCGGGAGGTGACGCTCTGGGCGCGGCGACAGTCGATCGCCGACGCGATCCGGGCCGAGCGGAGTAACCCGGAGTACCTGCCCGGTGTGGTGTTGCCGGAGCGGGTCACCGCGACCGGCGACCCGGTCGAGGCGATCAAGGGTGCCGAGATGGTGGTGCTGGCGGTGCCGTCGCAGACCTTGCGCGGCAACCTCGCCGAGTGGGTGGAGCACCTGCACCCCGAGGCCACCCTGGTGTCGCTGATGAAGGGCATCGAACTCGGCACCACCAAGCGGATGAGCGAGGTGATCGTCGAGACCGCCGGGGTCGCGGCGGACCGGGTGGTGGTGGTCTCCGGCCCCAACCTGGCACCGGAGATCGCCGCGGAGCAACCCGCGGCCACCGTGGTGGCCTGCACCGATTCCGATCGGGCCACCCTGGTGCAGCGGTCAATCACCACGCCCTACTTCCGGCCGTACACGAACGACGACGTGATCGGCTGCGAGCTGGGCGGCGCCGTCAAGAACGTGATCGCGCTGGCGTACGGCATCGCCACCGCGATGGGTTTCGGCCACAACACCCGGGCGATGCTCGTCACCCGTGGGCTGGCCGAGACCGCCCGGCTCGGGGTCGCCCTCGGCGCGGATCCGCTCACCTTCGCCGGCCTGGCCGGGATGGGTGACCTGGTGGCCTCCTGCTCGTCGCCGTCGGCCCGCAACCGCACCTTCGGTGAGCACCTCGGCCGGGGCGCCACCCTGGAGGAGGCACGGGTGGCCACCCGGCAGACCGCCGAGGGGGTGAAGAGCGCGCTGGCGATCCGGGACCTGGCCCGCGCGCACGGCGTGGAGATGCCGATCACCGAGCAGGTCGAGCTGGTCTGCCACGAGGGGGTTGACCCGCGCCTGGCGGTCCAGGCCCTGATGAGCCGCACCACGAAGCCGGAGTGAGCAGCACCATGAGCGAGCGCGACGCCCCGCAGCCGCATGACCACCCGTCGACGGGGGACGGCACCCGGTGCGTGCACGCCGGCCTGCCCGAGCCCACCCCGGGTGCGCCGTTCCTGCCCGGGCCGGTGTTCGCCGCGCCGTACCACCTCGACCCGTGGCAGGGCCCGGCGACGGCCCCGAACGGGTACGGGCGTCCGGACAACCCGACCCGCCGGCTGCTGGAGGCCGCGGTGGGTGAGCTGGAGGGCGGCGACTGCCGGGTCTTCGCCAGCGGCCAGGCGGCGATAACCGGGCTGCTGCTGGCGGTGCTGCGGGCGGGTGACGTGGTGGTGCTGCCCGCCGACGGGTACTTCCCGGTGCGCGCGTTCGCCACCGACACCCTCGCCGGCAACGGCGTGCGGGTGCGGTTCGCGCCGACCGCCGGCCCGTACCCGGACCTCGACGGGGTACGGCTGGTGCTGGTGGAGACGCCGGCTAACCCGGGACTCGACGTGGTGGACCTGCCGGCGCTCGCCGAGCGGGCGCACGCCGCGGGCGCCCTGCTGGCCGTGGACAACACCACCGCCACCCCGCTCGGGCAGCGGCCGTTGGACCTGGGCGCCGACGTGGTCGTGGCCTCCGGCACCAAGGCGTTGACCGGGCACTCCGACCTGTTGCTCGGCTATGTCGCCACCCGGTCGGCGGAGCTGCTGTCGACGGTCACCGCCTGGCGTACCGCGACCGGTGCCGTGCCGGGCGCGTTCGACGCCTGGCTGGCCCACCGGTCGCTGGCCACCCTCGACCTGCGCCTGGCCCGGCAGACGGCGAACGCGCAGGCGCTGGCCCGGCTGCTGGCCGAGCGCGCCGACGTCGCCGGGCTGCGCTGGCCCGGCCTGCCGCACGATCCGGCGCACGCGGTGGCGGTGCGCCAACTGCGACGGATGCCGGGCGTGCTCTCCTTCGATCTCGGCAGCGCCGACCGGGTCGCCCGCTTCCTCGACGCGGCCCGGCTGGTCGCCGCGGCGACCTCCTTCGGCGGCCTGCACACCACGGCGGACCGGCGGGCGCAGTGGGGCGACGACACGTCGCCCGGTTTCGTCCGGCTCTCCTGCGGGGTGGAGGACACCGCCGACCTGGTCGCCGACGTCGCGGCCGCGCTGGACGCCGCGGCCTGATGGGAGCGCCGGTCTTCCCGGTCGGGTACGACGCCCTGGTCGCCCAGTTGCGGCAGGCCGGCTGTGTGTGGGCCGAGGAGGAGGCCCGCCTGCTGCTGGCCGTCGACGGCGGCCCGGAGACGCTCGCGGATCTGGTCGACCGGCGGGTCGCCGGCGAGCCGCTGGAGTACCTGCTCGGCTGGGCGGAGTTCTGCGGCGAGCGGATCGAGGTCGACCCGGGCGTCTTCGTGCCCCGGGCGCGTACCGCCCTGCTGGTGTCGACGGCGGTGGCGGTGACCGTGCCGGCGGCGACCGTGGTGGAGCTGTGCTGCGGCTCCGGTGCGATCAGCCGGGTGCTGGCGCGTCGACTCGACGCGCCCCGGCTGCTGGCCGCGGTCGACGTGGATCCGGCGGCGGTGGCCTGTGCGCGGCGGAACCTAGCGGTCGCGGGGGTGCCGGTCCTCACCGGGGATCTGTTCGATCCGCTGCCGGCGGCCTGGCGTGGCCGGCTCGATCTGGTGGTGGCGAACGCCCCGTACGTACCGACGGTCGCGATGGCTCTGCTGCCTCCCGAGGCACGCCGGTACGAGTCCGCCGCGGCACTCGACGGTGGGCCGGACGGGCTGGCCGTGCTGCGTCGGCTGGCCGCTGCCGCGCCGTACTGGCTCGCGCCGGGCGGCCATCTGGTGGTGGAGGTGGGCCGGACGCAGGTCGAGCGGTTCCGGGCGGTGCTGAGCGAGGCAGGCCTGGTGCCGTCGGTGGTGCGTGACGACGTCGCCGACGCCACCGCGATGACGGGCCGATGCCCGGACGACGTGGCGGGCGGGCGGTACGAGAACTAGCCTCACGTCAGGCTGTGACGGTGGGAGGCGGAACTCGGGTGGACGGCGCGACGGTGGTGGTCGGGATCGACAACGGTGGCACGACCAACAACGCCACCGTGCTCACGCTCGACGGACGGTTCCTGGTCGATCGCCTGGTGGAGACGCCGAGCCGGGTGCAGGAGGGCCCGGAGGCGGCGGTGGCGGCGATGGCGGAGGCCTTCGACGGCGTGCTGGCCCGCACCGGGGTGTCCCGCGGTCAGGTCGGCGCGGTCGGTCTGGACACCCCCGGCCCGGCCAGCGCCAGCGGCGTCATCTCGTCGAAGGGGTCCACGAACTTCTCCCAGCCGGCCTGGCGCGGCTACGACGTCCGGGGTGCCCTCGAACGTCGGTTGGGGCTGCCGGTGATCTACCACAACGACGGCAACGCCGCCGCGCTCTACGCCCATCATGTCCACTTCGGGACCGACGCGATGCGGCGGTCGTCGGTGTCGGCGATCGTCGGCACCGGACTGGGCGGCGGCCTGGTCGAGCACGGCCGGGTGATCTCCGGGGCGGCGGGGATGGCCGGCGAACTGGGGCACGTGCAGATTCCGTTGACCACCGTGTTGGCACCGGGACAGCCGGTGCCGACCTGCGCCTGCGGTTTCGCCGGTGACGTCGAGAGCGTCGTGTCGTTGACCGCGATCGAGCACAACCTGCTGCCGTACTGGCTGACCCGCTTCCCGGGGCACGCGCTGGCCGGCGAGTCGCCGCAGCGGGCGGCGAAACTGGTACGCGGCTACGGCGAGCGGGGCGACGAGCTGGCCAGGGAGATCTTCGCCCAGCAGGCGAGGGCGCTCGGTGCCCTGTTCACCATCGCGGCGAACTTCACCGATCCGCACGCGTACTTCGTCGGCGGCGGGGTGGTGGAGACGGACCCGGCGTTCCGCGACTGGTTCCTGGCCGCCGTGCGGGAGCACACGCTGCTCCGGGTGGAGCAGGCCGCCCTGGCCACCTTCGCCCTGGTGCCGGACCGCGACATGGCCGGTGCGCGGGGCGTGGCGTTGGCGGCGCTGGAGGCGATCCGGGCGTTGCCGTCGCCGCCGCCGCTGGTCGGCGACTGAGCGGACGACGGCGGAGGGGCTGACCGGGCCGGCGGTGCCCTTACCGGCCCGGTCAGCGGCTCTGGGGTGCGGTTCCTCCGAGGCTCAGCGGGTCGGCGGCGCCTGGGTGAAGGCGCTCCACGCGGCCGGCGGGAAGCTCAGCAGCGGGCCGTGCGGGTCCTTGGAGTCGCGGACGGCGACGGTGCCGGGGACGATCGCCATCTCGACGCAGGCTCCCTCGTCACCGCTGTGGCTGCTCTTGCGCCATCCCGTCACGGTCACCGCCGCGCTGATCTCCGGTGTCATCGCCTTACCGTCCCTTCAGGAGTTCGAAGATTGCCTCGCGACTGTCCGTCGGGCTGAGTGCGACGGTGCGCAGGTGTTCCATGATCTTGGTGCAGGTACGCAGGTCGCCAGGACGGTCGAGGATCATCTGCCCGGCGACCGTCTCCACGGAGGCGATGATCGGATCCTCCGGATCGGCGAATTCGAGGATGTGCAGGGAACCCCGGGTGCCCCGGTGGTAGCCGGCGGCCAACGGGATCACCTGCACGGTGATGTTCGGCAGCTCGCTCATCTTGAGCAGGTGGCTCAGCTGGCCCTGCTGCGCGGCGTCGTCACCCACCGGGCGCAGCAGCGCGGCCTCGTCGATGATCGCGTCGAAGATCGGCGGGTCCTCCTCGAAGACCCGCTGCTGCCGGTCCAGTCGCATGCGTACCCGCTCCTCGACGTCGTTGTCGCTGAGGGTGTGCGGCCCGCCGCGCATCACGCCGCGGATGTAGTCGGCGGTCTGGAGCAGCCCCGGCACCACCGACGGCTCGAAGTTCGCGATGGCCACGGCCTCGGCCTCCAGCGCGATGAAGTCGATGGTGCGCCGGTCGAGCAGGTACGAGTAGGACACCCACCAACCCGGCTTGCGCGCGTCCTTGGCGAGTTGGACGGCGGCCGCGACCTCGTCCGCGCCGACCCCGTAGAGGGTGAGCAGGGCGCGCACGGTGGCCGGACTGACCAGGGTCTGCGCGTTCTCGTAGCGGGAGAGCGTGCTGCGGGTGCTGTTGATCTCGTCAGCCGCGGTCTCCAGGGTGAGGCCGGCGGCCTCGCGATGGTGGCGCAGGGCGATGCCCAACCGGCGGGCGCGTGCGGTCTTCGGAGCCATGGATAGATGGTCGCACATACTTGGGAAGCTGTACATGAGAGAACGCCGGTGAGAGTTGCATTCATGCCCATGAGGCTGTCAATCTGTTAGCGCGTCCTCACCGCCGGTTGTCGTGGCGACGGTGGTGGTGAGCGACCGGAGGGGATGGGGCGCGCGGCGGTCAGGTTTTTCCCCCGTACCTGACCGCCGCGTGCCACGCCAGTTGGTCGGCCACCGGAAGGGAATCGACGTGCGGACTGGTCAGCGGTTTTTCGGCGAGCGCCGGGGCGGCCGGCGATGACACGTTTCCTGGTGGTGCTGACCGACGTGCGCCCGTACGAGGTGGACGGCCGCAACGAGCGGCTGGCCCCCGAGCGTCGCCGCCAGGTGGTCGGCGCGAGCAGCCGCGAGGCGGCCGACCGGATCGCCGGGGCCTTCATGGCGCTGGGCATGGTGCGGGCCGGCCGGCAGCGGGTCAAGGTGCTCGCCATCGGCCGCCGGCACGCCTACGGCGAGCGTGAGTTGGCCGGCTGACCCGCGCCGGCCTGGTTACGTTGCGTATATGACTTGTTGACCGTTTGCGCCCGCGCTGCGTTGCCGCAGGGTATCGGCTCCCTTCGCCCGCCACGCACAGTAAGGTCATCCGGGAGAGCGCCAGCAGTGCGTCCCGGAAAGGTGATCACAGTGACCACCCCAGGCAAGACCCGCGTGGCGATCGTCTTCGGCGGCCGCAGCCCGGAACACGGCATCTCGTGCGTCAGCGCCGGCAGTGTGCTCGCCGCGCTGGACCCGGACGAGTTCGAGGTGGTGCCGGTCGGTATCACCCGGGCCGGCCAGTGGGTACTCACCAGCGGCGACCCCGGTCAGTTGGCCATCAACGCCCGCCGGCTGCCGGAGATCACCACGGCGTCCGGCACGGACATCGTGCTGCGTGCCGACCCCACCGGCGGTGGACTGCTGGTGCTCGACCCGACCGAGGGGCCCCGGGCGCTCGCCGACGTGGACGTGGTCTTCCCGGTCCTGCACGGTGCCTACGGTGAGGACGGCACCATCCAGGGCATGCTGGAGATGGCCGGCATCCCGTACGTCGGAGCGAAGGTCTTCGCCTCGGCCGCCGCGATGGACAAGGAGTTCACCAAGAAGCTCTGCGCCGCCGAGGGCATCCCGGTCGGCCCGTACGCGGTGCTGCGCAGCGGGACGACGCTCAGCGAGGCGGACAAGCGGCGATTGGGCCTGCCGGTCTTCGTCAAGCCCTCCCGGGCCGGCTCCTCCTTCGGCATCACGAAGGTCAACGACTGGGACGACCTGGACGCGGCCCTCGCCACCGCCCGGGAGATCGACGGCAAGGTGCTGGTGGAGGGCGCCGTCGTCGGTCGGGAGATCGAGTGCGGTGTGCTGGAGGGCGAGGCCGGCGGCGCGCCGGAGGCGTCCGTGCTGGCCGAGGTGCGGGTGGTCGGCGACTACGACTTCTACGACTTCGAGGCCAAGTACATCGACGCGGAGACCGCCTGCGAGTACGACATCCCGGCCGACCTGCCGGAGCGGGTCACCCGGCAGGTCCGCGACTACGCCGTGCGCGCGTTCACCGCGCTGGACTGCGCCGGCCTGGCGCGGGTCGACTTCTTCGTCACGCCCGACCTCGAGGTCTACCTCAACGAGATCAACACGATGCCCGGTTTCACGCCGACGTCGATGTTCCCCCGGATGTGGGCGGCCGCCGGCCTGGAGTACCCGAAGCTGGTCGACCGGCTCATCCGGACGGCGCTGACCCGGGGGCCCGGGCAGTACTGAGCCCCGCCGCGGCGGTTGACGCGCAGCCCCGGTACCGGGCGGGCCGGCCCGGAGGCGTCAGGAGGTGCAGCCGGACGGTGCCGTGCCGGAGGACCGGATCGACTCGACGATGGTGGCGGAGACCGGGGAGGCCCACTGCAACGCCTCGCCGTAGAAGTTCGGCACCCGCAGGGTCACCGCCGTCTCCCGGTCGACCGTGGTCAACTCCGTCGCGTCCGGCCCCTCCACCGCGTACCAGCAGACCGAATTGACCAGGTAGAGGTGGTCGTCGGGACGCACCTGCGGCGCGGCACCACCACAGGCCACCGTGAGCGCCGGGTCGCCGTACGCGGCGTTCTGCTCGGGACCGGCGCTCACCGGTCGTTGCGGCAGGTCGCGGATCGAGTCGGGCAGCTGCGACAACAGGGCACGACAGACGACGGTCGGGCGCTCGCCGAGCGGGGGAGCGGCCATCTCGACCGGCGCGGTGGAGACCGGGCCGGGGGTGCTCGCCGACGGCTGCGGCGCGGCGGCCGGCTCCTCCGGCGCGAGACTGTTCAGCGCGAGCGCGCCCACCAGCAGGGTCACCGGCAGCGCCACCGCGGTGGCGATCAGCGCCGCGCTGCGGTTGGTCCGGTCGGATGCCTTCGCGTCCGGCCGGTCGGCCTGGGCGACAGGGGAGTTCGAGTGCTCGTCCACTTACAGGCGCACCACCGAACACGTGAGGGTGCGGGTGATGCCGGGCACCATCTGCACCTTGCTGACGATGAGCTTGCCGAGCTCGTCGACGGTGTTCGCCTCGGTGAGCACGACCACGTCGTACGGCCCGGTGACCGCGTCGACGCGGACCACGCCGGCGAGGTCCGCGATGAGACCGGCCACGTCACGTGCCCGGCCGACCTCTGTCTGGATGAGGATGTACGCCTGTACCACGCTCGACCTCCCTCCGTCGCCGCCGGCAAGGCGGCCCGAAGGGAGAAAGTACCTTACGGACCAGGGCTGATCCCGATCGGTGGCCAAGGAGAAGCAGTGAGCGAGCGTAGCGAGCGAGCCGTCAGGCTCAGGGCGGTGGTGCCTCACGGCGGCGCGCAGCGAAGCGGAGCGCCGTCGTGAGCGAGCGCAGCGAGCGCAGGGGGGTGTCGTGGTGAGCGTCGCGGGTGTCGGCGAGTTCGGGCTGATCGACCGGGTGACCGCCCGGTTGTCGTACGGCGCGACGGTGCTGCTCGGCCCGGGGGACGACGCGGCGGTGGTCGCCGCGCCGGACGCCCGGGTGGTCGCCACCACCGACGTGCTGGTCGAGGGACGGCACTTCCGCCGGGACTGGTCCGGTGCGCACGACATCGGCCGGCGGGCGGCGGCGGCGAACCTCGCCGACGTGGCGGCCATGGGGGCCGAGCCGACGGCCCTGCTGGTGGCGCTCTGCGTGCCCGCCGACGTGGAGACCGGATGGATGGAGCAGCTCGCCGACGGTCTCGGCGCCGAGGCGGCCGGGGTCGGGGCCAGCGTGGTGGGCGGGGACATGTCGGCCAGTCCCACGCTCACCATCGCGGTCACCGCGCTCGGTGACCTGGGCGGTCGGTCACCGGTCACCCGGGCCGGCGCCCGCCCCGGTGACCTGCTCGCCCTGGCCGGTCGCACCGGGTACGCGGCGGCCGGGTTCACCGTGCTCTCCCGTGGGTTCCGCACGCCCCGGCTGCTGGTCGAGGCGTACCGGCGGCCGGAGGTGCCCTACCGGGCCGGACCGCAGGCAGCCCGGCTCGGCGCCACTGCCATGATCGACATCTCGGACGGGCTGCTCGCCGACCTCTCGCACGTGGCGAAGGCCAGCGGGGTGGCCGTCGACATCACCCGGGACGCCTTCGAGGTGCCGCCGCAGATGCGCGACGCCGCGCAGGCGCTCGGCGTCGACCCGTACGCCTGGCTGCTGGCCGGTGGCGACGACCACGCGCTGGCGGCTACCTTCCCCCCGGCGACGGCCCTGCCAGCGGGCTGGCGGGCGATCGGTCGGGTCACCGAAGGTGCCGGCGTGACCGTGGACGGCCGACCGTTCGACGGCCCGCCCGGATGGGACCATTTCCGCTGACCACCGGCCACCCGGCGGAGGGCCGCCGGTCGGGTCGTACCCTGCACGGGTGCCCGAAATCGAGATCCACACGGTGCCGTTCGACTCTCCGGTGGCCCAGCGGCTGATCACTGCGACCCTGGCCGACCTGGGCGCCCGTTACGGTGGCAGCGGCGACGAGACCCCGGTCGACGCGAGCGAGTTCGTGCCGCCGGCCGGGGCGTTCCTGGTCGCCCGGATCGACGGGCAGCCGGTGGGCTGCGGCGGCTGGCGCAGCCACGGCGACGGGACCGCCGAGCTGAAGCGGATGTACACCGCGCCGCAGGCGCGGGGGCGGGGGGTGGCCCGCACGGTGCTGGCGGCCATCGAACGCTCGGCCCGGGAGCACGGCCGCCGACGGATCATCCTGGAGTGCGGTGACCGCCAGCCCGAGGCGATCGCGTTGTACAAGGCGGCCGGCTACGAGCGGATCCCCAACTTCGGCTTCTACGCCGACGAGCCCGGCTGCCTGTCGTTCGGCCGCACGCTCTGAGCCCCCGGCTCATGCGGACACGACGACACCGGCGGGCCCGTCGGGGCCCGCCGGTGTGACGGTCGTGATGTCCGGGTGCTACCGCGTCAGGCGCGGGCGACCTTGCCGGCCTTGATGCAGGACGTGCAGACCTTCAGCTTCTTGGTCGTGCCGCCACCGGCCGGGGTGCGCACCGACTGGATGTTCGGGTTCCAGCGGCGGTTGGTCCGCCGGTGCGAGTGGGACACGTTGTGGCCGAAGCCCGGTCCCTTGCCACAGACGTCGCACACGCTAGCCACGGGATACTCCTGGGATTGAAACGTTCATGAAGTCGGCACCAGGCGCAGCCCGGGCAACCTGGCCAGGGTACCCGATGGGGGCACCGCACGCCCAACCGGGCTCGGCCACCCAGACGGCTCGGCATCCGACGCGGGCAGCACCGTGCCGGGAAACCCGACCGGGGCGCACCCACCCGGTGCCGGGCGAGTGTCAGCGTACGCCAGTAGGCTGCCACCGTGCTGGACACCCTCGACGCCGCCGCCGTGCGCCGCTGGTGCGCCAGCGGCCTGGCCGCGCTCAAGCGGCACCAGGGTGAGATCGACGAGCTGAACGTCTACCCGGTGCCCGACGGTGACACCGGCACCAACCTGGTGCTCACCCTCACCTCCGCACACCAGGCGCTCGCGATGGATCTCGACACCCACGCCGACGGCGTCGCGACCGCGCACGGGCACGCGTTGCGCCTGATGGCCCGGGGTGCTCTGCTCGGCGCGCGGGGAAACTCGGGGGTGATCCTGTCGCAGATCCTGCGCGGCCTCGCCGACGCGCTGGCCGCCACCCCCCAGGTGCGGGGCCGGGAGCTGGCGGCGGCGCTGCGCGAGGCGACCGACGCGGCGTACGCGGCGGTGGCCCGCCCGGTCGAGGGCACCCTGCTCTCGGTGGCCTCGGCCGCGGCCGACGCGGCCGAGCGGGTAGGCAGCGACGAGTTGCGGGTGGTGGCCCGGGCGGCGGCCGACGCCGCGGCCGACGCGCTGGCCCGTACCCCCGAGCAGTTGCCCGCGCTGGCCCGGGCCGGGGTGGTCGACGCCGGTGGGCAGGGGCTGTGCCTGCTGCTCGACGCGCTGGTCGAGGTGGTGGCGGGGGACAGCCCGGTGCGGCCGGCGTCCAGCGTCTCGTCGGTGCGGCCGCCGGTCACCGTCGCCCGGGAGACCGGCTCGACCGAGTTCGCCTACGAGGTGCAGTTCCTGCTCGACGCCGAGCCCGCCGCGGTGCGGCGGATGCGGGCCACCCTCGCCGACATCGGTGACTCCCTGGTGGTCGTCGGTGACCACGGCACCTGGCAGGTCCACGTGCACGTCAACGACGTCGGCGCGGCGATCGAGGCGGGCGTGGTCGCCGGCCGCCCGCACCAGATCGCGGTGACCCGCTTCACCGACCAACCGGAGCCTGTACCGCCCCGGTCCTCCGACGGGCGGGCCGCCGTGGTGGTGGCCGCGGGTGCCGGGATCGCCGAGTTGCTCGCCGCCGAGGGAGCGGTGGTGGTGCCCGGCGATCCGTCGACCGGCGAACTGCTCGACGCGGTACGCGCCACCGGCGCGGCCCGCGTGGTGGTGCTGCCCAACGGCCCGGCCGCGCAGGCGGTGGCGAACCAGGTCGTCGAGGAGGCGCACCGGCTGGGGGTGGAGGTGGCCGTGGTGCCGACCCGCTCACCGGTGCAGGCGCTGGCGGCGCTGGCCGTGCGCGATCCGGGGCGTCGCTTCGCCGACGACGTGATCGCGATGGCCGAGGCGGCCGGTGCCTGCCGGTACGCCGAGGTGTGCCGGGCCGGCCGGGACGCGCTCACCGTCGCCGGCCCGTGCCGCGCCGGTGACGTGCTCGCCCTGGTCGAGGGGGAGGTGAACCTGATCGGCGGGGACCTGGTGGACACCTGCGTCGCACTTGTCGACCGGATGCTCGGCGGTGGCGGCGAACTGGTCACCCTGCTCGTCGGCGCGGACGCACCCGACGGGCTGGTCGACGCGGTACGCACGCACATCACGGCGCGCTGGCCCTTCGTCGAGGTGCAGGCGTACCCGGGTGGGCAACCGCATCATCCGTTGCTGGTCGGTGTCGAATGACCGCCGAGCCGTCCGATCTGGACACCCCGCTGAAGAAGCTGGTCGGTGAGAAGACCGCCAAGGCGCTGGCCGGCCACCTCGACCTGCACACCGCGGGTGACCTGATCTACCACTTCCCCCGCCGCTACGACGAGCGTGGCGAGCACACCGACATCCGCACGTTGGACGTCGGCGAACAGGTCACCGTGCTGGCCCAGGTGCAGCGCACCGCCGTACGCCCGATGCGGCAGCGGCGGGGCAACCTGCTGGAGGTCACCGTCGGCGACGGCTCTGGTGGCAGCCTCACCCTCACCTTCTTCGGCAACCAGGCGTGGCGCGAACGGGAACTGCGGCCGGGCCGGTGGGGACTGTTCGCCGGGAAGGTCACCGAGTTCCGGGGTCGGCGGCAGCTCAACGGGCCGGAGTACGTCCTGCTCGGGGAGCAGACCGACAGCGAGGCGGCGGCCAGCGAGCAGATCGAGGAGTTCGCCGGGGCACTCATTCCGGTCTATCCGGCCGCCGCCGCGGTGCCCACCTGGGTCATCGCCCGCTGCGTCCGGGTGGTGCTGGACACGGTGGCCCCGCCGGAGGATCCGCTGCCGGCGACGGTGCGGGCCAGTCGGAACCTGGTCGGCCTGGGCACCGCGCTACGGGAGATCCACCGGCCGTCCAGCCGGGAGGAGCTGTACCGGGCCCGTCGGCGGCTGAAGTGGGACGAGGCGTTCGCCGTGCAGGTGACCCTGGTCCGCCGCAAGCGGGACGCCGCCGCGTCGCCCGCGCGCCCCCGACCGGGGCGACCGGGTGGTCTGCTCGACGCCTTCGACGCCCGGTTGCCGTACGAGCTGACCGCCGGCCAGCGTGACGTCGGCGTCGAGATCGCCGCCGACCTCGCGACCGGTCACCCGATGCACCGGTTGTTGCAGGGCGAGGTCGGCTCCGGCAAGACCGTGGTGGCGCTGCGGGCGATGCTCCAGGTGGTCGACGCGGGCGGCCAGGCCGCGTTGCTGGCCCCCACCGAGGTGCTCGCCGCCCAACACCACCGGGGCATGCTCGACCTGCTCGGCCCGCTCGCCCAGGCCGGTGAACTGGGTGCCGCCGAGCACGCCACCCGGGTGGAACTGGTCACCGGCTCGCTGGGCGCGGCGGCGCGGCGCCGGGCGTTGGCCGAGGTCGCCAGCGGCGCGGCCGGCATCGTGCTCGGCACCCACGCCCTGCTCTACGAGGGGGTCGACTTCGCCGACCTGGGTCTGGTCGTGGTCGACGAACAGCACCGGTTCGGCGTCGAACAGCGCGACGCGTTGCGGGCCAAGGCGGAGCAGCCGCCGCACGTACTGGTGATGACCGCCACTCCGATCCCTCGTACGGTGGCCATGACGGTCTACGGCGACCTGGAGATCTCCACCCTCTCCCAGCTGCCGCGCGGTCGTTCGCCGATCGCCTCGCACGTCGTGCCGGCCGCGGAGAAGCCGGCCTTCCTCGACCGTGCCTGGCGGCGGCTGCGGGAGGAGGTCACCGCCGGCCATCAGGCGTACGTGGTCTGCCCCCGGATCGGGGACTCGACGTCCGGGGCCGAGGAGGAGCCGCCGGCGGTCGACGACTCGGAGCGGCGGCCACCGCTCGCGGTGACCGACGTCGCGCCGTTGCTGGCCGACGGGCCGCTGCACGGGCTACGGATCGGTGTCCTGCACGGCCGGCTGCCGGCCGACGAGAAGGACGCGGTGATGCGCTCCTTCGCGGCCGGCCAGCTGGACGTGCTGGTGGCCACCACGGTGGTCGAGGTGGGGGTGGACGTACCCAACGCGACGATGATGGTGGTGCTGGACGCCGACCGGTTCGGCGTCTCGCAGCTGCACCAGTTGCGTGGCCGGGTGGGCCGGGGCAGCGCTCCCGGGCTCTGCCTGCTGGTGACCGAGGCGGCCGACGGCAGCGGGGCGCGGGAGCGGCTGGACGCGGTCGCCTCCACCACTGACGGTTTCAAGCTCGCCGAGCTGGACCTGGAACAGCGGCGGGAGGGGGACGTGCTGGGTGCCACCCAGTCCGGTCGTCGTTCGCACCTGCGCCTGCTGTCGTTGCTGCGCGACGCGGACCTGATCAGAGACGCTCGGGCGGAGGCGATCGCGTTGGTGGAGGAGGATCCGGAGCTGGTCCGACATCCGGCGCTCGCCGCCTCGGTCGCCGCGCTCGTCGACGAGGACCGCGCAGAGTACCTCGAAAAGGGCTGAGCAGCTTCGCCGGCCACCGGCCGTTCCGCTTGCCTCGCGCCCGGGTTGCCGGGCGGGACAGCGAACCGCCCCGGTCACCCGTGGAACGGGGTGACCGGGGCGGGCACGCTCAGCTCGGCTCAGGCGGTGAAGTGGATCCGCCGCCGCCGCGCCATCACGAACAGGACCGCGCCCAGCGCCAGCAGGGCGATCGCGCCCGCGGCGATGCCGCCGGCCGCGGCACCGGTCACCGGCAGGCCCGGCGGCTCCTCGCCGCCGCCACCGCCACCGCAGCCCTCGGGCGCGTAGACGACCTCAAGCTCCAGGCCCAGCTCCGGCAGGACGACCAGCGCCGCCTCCTCGTCACCGGCCGGGAACTTGACCGACTCGGACGAGCCCGGCGCGACGGTACGGGTCTCGGTCTTGTCGCCGTAGGTGAACTCCACCTTGACCGGCATGCCGCCCTCCGGGTTCGACGCGGTCAGCCCGAAGGTCTCGCAGTCCGCGTCGGTGGTCACCGTCGGCAGCGGGCAGTCCTCGGGACGCTCCCAGGAGTACGTGCCGTTCTCGATGACCTCGCCGTCGACCAGCACCTCGATCTTGCCGGCGTTCTCGGCGGGCACCACGGTCTCGTTGTCGGCCTTGCCCGGCGCGACGGTGACGGTCTTGGACCAGCCGTTCTCGCCCCGGACCTCGAACTCGACCGGGTACTTGGAGATCGAACCGTCGTTGCTCAGCGAGACGGTGACGCTGCCGTCGCAGGCGGAGGAGAAGGTGGACGCCGGGGTGGTGCAGTTCTTGCTGCCGCCGTTGTACCAGCCCTGCGGGCCCGACGAGCGGTTGCCGGGAGCACCCTTGTCGCCCAGCTTCTTCGAGCCGTAGCGCTTGCCGTCCTCGACCAGCGGGTCGATGACCTCGTCGACGCCGCCCCAGATCAGGTCGACCTGGGTGTGGCAGTCCGGGACACCGACGTTCAGCTCGATCTCGTTCTGGCCGGCGCCGAGGAAGTCGCTGTCCGGCTCACCGTAGACGTACTGCGGGGTGGCGAACTGCGGGCGCGGGGCGAAGTACGACACCAGCGTGAAGTACTGCTTCTCCTCGCCGCACAGCGGCAGGTCACCCTCCAGCTTGACCGTCGCCGTGCCCTTCGGGCCGTCGAAGGTGTGGCTGTACTTCGCCTCGCTGGCGTCGACGCACTTCGGCGCCGGCGTGCACGCACCGTCGGCGGCGAGGTTGATGGTGCCCTCGTTGGTCCGCTCCCGCCGGTTGTCCCAGCGGCCCTCGACGATGAGCTTGGCGCTCTCGGTGGTGCCCGGAACACGCTGTACGGCCTGAACCGAGCCGCCCCGGGGGATCGCCACACCCTGCAGGTCGACGGGGTCGGCACCCGGCACGAGGACCTGGACCGGAGTCGACGGCTCGGCGGTCACCTTCTTGACCGTGGCGGCAGTCCTGCGCTCGCTGTTGGCCACCGTCCATGTGATCACCCGCTCGCCACTGAGCTGGTCGCAGACGACGGTGGCGGTGATGGTGGTGTGGTGGGCGGTGGCGGGGGTGGCCACCGCCGCTGCTCCGGTCAGGCCGATGAGGGCGGCTGCCAGGACAGCCAGCGGCCGCCGCAGCGACAGCTTGGGTCGGATCACGCGTACTCCCGGGGTGAAGAGCGTCAGGTGTCGGCGCGGGCGGGACGGACGGCGCTGGCGGCATGTGCCGCGCCTGGAAGGGGTGTCTCCCGTGCCGATGACCGGCGGCCATGACGCCGGCACCGGGCAGACCCTAGCGAGATCGCGAGAAGTGAAACAGCCCTCAGGGAAGCTTAAGTGAGATGTTATGAATGCGAGATCATTGATATACGTCGGGTGATCGTGTCAGGGCTTTGCGCACCAGTGTCCGCTGTGGACCTGTCGGCAGCGCGCCCGGGGTATGGAAACCGGAAACGCCCGAGGGCGCGTCGACCCACAGGTCGACGCGCCCTCGGCCGCGATTCGGATCAGGAGGGATCAGGCGGTGAAGCGCAGTCGACGACGGCGGGTCACCACGAACAGGGCCGCGCCCGCGGCCAGCAGTGCGACGGCACCGGCGATGATGCCGCCGGTGGCGGCACCGGTGACCGGCAGCCCGCCGCCACCCCCGCCGCTACCGCAGTCCTCCGGCTGCTCCCAGGCCACCGGCTCGCCCTCGACGGTCTCGTCCTCGACAGTGAAGGTCGGGGTGACCACCAGGCCGGGGTACGCGTCGAAGGTGACCGACGTGATCTCGCCCGGAACTGCCTCCAGCGTCTTCGTCGTCCCCTTGTCCGAGGTCAGGGCGACCGAGAAGGGGATGCCATCGGCCGGGTTGTCGATCTCGAAGGTCAGCTCGTCGCAGGTCTCGATGAGCTCGAAGGTCGGCTCACCCGGCTCCGGCACCACCGGCTCGTCCGTCGGCGTCGGCGTCGGCTCGGGGCTCTGGGTCGGCTCCGGGCTGTCGGTCGGCGTCGGCGTCGGCTCGGGGCTCTCGGTCGGCTCGGGGCTTTCCGTCGGCTCCGGGCTTTCCGTCGGGGTCGGGCTCTCCGTCGGCGTCGGGCTCTCCGTCGGCGTCGGCGTCGGCTCGGGCTTCGGGCACCAGCCGGTGATCCGGGCCTCGCCGGTCCGGGTGTTGGTGACGGTCTGCCTGGGCTTCGCCCAGACGGCGGTCACCGTCAGGCGGGGAGCCTGGCGCCGCTTGTACGTCGCGATCTGCTCGCCGACCAGTGAGCCCTCACCCAACTTCGGCAGCATGGCGCCGACCACGATGTTGGTGACCGGAGTCGTGGAGACCACCTCGGTGATCTCGGCGGTCCACTGCCGCTCGCTGTTCGTGACGGTCCACTGGACCCTCACGGTGCCGTTCTTCAGCTTGCAGCCGACACCCTCGATGATGGGGTGGTGAGCGCTGGCGGGGGCGGCGACGACAGCGACGCCGGCGAGGCCGATCAGCGCACCGGCGGCGGCTGCCGCGACGCGCCGGAAGTTCAGACGGTTCACGTCTACTCCTGAATGGGGAACCGGAAGCTTCGTCGGCGACGGACAGGCCGTACCCGTCCCGACACCCGGCAGACCTTATCGATCCGATCTTGCGCGCCATAGCCTTCAGGGAATCCTAAGAATGATGTTGTGGATTCGTGATCTCCCATATACGGAAAGTCTTCGGACGGGTGCGGATGGGTCAACAGTGGCGTGCGGGTCGTTCGGTTGGCATCGCGTAGCGTCAAGGACATGAGGAGTGCGCGATGACCCGCATCGTCGCCGGCAACCTCGGTGGCCGGCGGATCGCTGCCCCGCCCGGTGCCGGCACCCGACCCACCTCCGACCGGGTGCGCGAGGCGTTGTTCAGCGCGGTCGAAGCCGAGGTGGATCTGGAGGGCGCCCGCTTCGCCGACCTCTACGCCGGCTCGGGCGCGGTCGGCCTGGAGGCGCTGTCGCGCGGCGCGGAGCACGTACTGCTCGTCGAGTCCGACCCACGCGCCGCCCGGGTGATCCGGGAGAACCTGACGGCGCTGCGGGTCGGCGCCTCGGCCCGGCTGGTCGCCGGCAAGGTCGCCACCGTCCTGGCCGCCGGCGTGGCGGGCGAGCCGTACGACGCCGTCTTCGCCGATCCGCCGTACGCGCTGCCGGACGACGGCGTCCGCGCGATGCTCGCCGCTCTGGTGGACGGGGGCTGGCTGGCGCCGGAGGCATTGGTGGTGGTGGAGCGGTCCAGTCGTGGCGGACCGGTCGAGTGGGTGGAAGGCATCACTGGCCAGCGCAGTCGCCGGTACGGCGAGACCACCCTTTGGTACGGTCGCCGATCATGAGACGTGCGGTGTGTCCCGGCTCGTTCGACCCGGTCACCAACGGTCACCTCGACATCATCGGCCGGGCCAGCCGGCTGTTCGACGAGGTGATCGTCGGCGTACTGGTCAACCAGTCGAAGAGCGGCCTGTTCACCGTCGAGGAGCGGATCGAGATGCTCCGTGAGGTGACCGCCTCCTACGGCAACGTGCGGGTGGCGTCCTTCCGGGGCCTGCTCGTGGACTTCTGCCGGGCGCAGCGGGCAACCGTGCTGATCAAGGGACTGCGGGCGGTCAGCGACTTCGACTACGAGTTGCAGATGGCGCAGATGAACATCGGCCTCGCCGGGGTCGAGACGCTGTTCATGCCGACCAACCCGCTGTACTCCTTCCTCTCGTCAAGCCTGGTGAAGGACGTGGCCAAGTGGGGCGGCGACGTCACGCCCCACGTACCCGACGTGGTCCGCGACGCCCTCAAGGCCCGCCTGGTCCCCCCACCCCCCTGACGGCCACGGGGCGACACGCCCGGGGAGGGGTCGGTGCGGGGGTGGTGGGGGACGACATCATTGGGTGAAGCGGGAAACCGGCCGCAGCCCGCATGATGTAGGTCGGCCCGACGAATGACAGGAGTGAGGTACCGGTGGACCCGCTCGACCGCATCGACGAACTGATCAGCATCGTGGAGCAGGCGCGCTCCGTGCCGATGTCGCGCAACAACTGCATGGTCGACCGGAGTGAGATGATCGGTGCCCTCGACGAACTGCGCGAAGGGCTTCCGGCCGACCTGCGCCGTGCCGCCGCCCTGCTGGAGGAGCGGGACAAGATCATGGAGGCCGGCAAGCGGGAGGCCGACCGCATCATCAGCGAGGGTGAGGCGGAACACGCCCGCCTGGTCTCGGTGAACGAGATCACCGTCTCCGCCGAGCACGAGGGCGCCCGGATCATCGCCGAGGCCCGGGCGGAGGCGCAGCGGCTGCGCGAGGAGGTCGACGACTACGTCGACACCGCGCTGGCCAACTTCGAACAGTTCCTCACCCGGGCGCTGGCCTCGATAGAGCGCGGCCGGGACAAGATGCACGCGCTGCGGGAGATCGGCACCTTCGCCGGGGACGAGGCGGAGCGACCGCTGCCCTTCTGACCTCGCACCGCCGCCGCCGACCGGATCGTCCGCCGCCGACCGGACCAATCCGCCGCCGCCGGGACCGACCGCCGCTCCGGCTGGTCACCCCGGTTCGACGCTGGGGCGTCCGTCCAGGTAACCTCGTTTGTCGGCCTCTCACCGGCCGGAGTCTGACTATGCCCAAGAACTCACCCACTTCACTCGACCCCAGGTCGCCGCTGGTCCTCGACACGAGGGAGCTGCCACGCCGACCTGGTGCTCTGCGTACCGTCGAACGGGTGGTCCCGGCACCGTCGGACCTCGGTGTGGAGTTGATCGGCGTGCCGGAGGGCGCGGGCCTCGACCTCGATCTGCGGATGGAGTCGGTGTCCGAGGGTGTGCTCGTCTCGGGGACCGTCAGCGGTCCGATCCGGGGCGAGTGCGGTCGCTGCCTGCGCGAGATCAACGACTCGGTGACGGTGACGATCCAGGAGCTGTACGCGTACGAGAACAGCACCACTGACGTCACCACCGAGGAAGACGAGGTCGGTCGAATGCAGGGCGACCTGATCGACCTGGAACCGGCGTTGCGGGACGCGGTGGTGCTCGCGCTGCCGAACAACCCGCTCTGCCGTCAGGACTGCCCAGGTCTGTGCCCCGAATGCGGGGTGCACCGGGACGATCTGCCGGCCGATCACAGCCACCAGCAGATCGACCCGCGTTGGGCGGGCCTGTCGCAACTGACCCGTACAGAGGAGTAAGAACCGTGGCCGTCCCCAAGCGCAAGATGTCGCGCAGCAACACCCGGTCCCGCCGGGCGAACTGGAAGGCCGCGGCGGTCGCGACCGTCGCCTGCCCGCAGTGCAAGTCCGCGAAGCTGCCGCACGCCGCCTGCTCGGTCTGCGGCACCTACAACGGCCGCCAGGTCCTTGAGGTCTGACCCGGACGGCGCGTGACGTCTCCGACCACAGGTCGGGTGACGCGCACCCCCCGGCGGTCGTCCGCAACTCCGGCCGACGCCGGCCGGCCCAGGCCGGTCGGCGTCGAGACGGAGCCGGGCGTCGCACGGATCGCCGTTGACCTCCTCGGCGGGGACGACGCTCCCGCCGTCGTGGTGGACGGCGCTCTGCGGGCGGTGTGCGACGACCCGGACCTGCACCTGCTTCTCGTCGGGCCGACCCGGGTCGCCGGCGCGTTGATCGACGCCCTGGACCCGGCGCAACGGGACCGGATCACGGTCCGACCGACCCACTCCGTCGTCGACATGGCCGACGACCCCAGCGCGGCGCGTGCCGACACCACCGTCCGGGCCGCCGTGGCGGCCGTGCGGGCCGGTTACGCCGACGCGTTGGTCTCCGCGGGGTCCACCGGTGCGACCGTCACCGCCGCCGCCCTCGTCCTCGGTCGCTGGCCCGATGTCCGGCGCCCGGCCCTCGCCGCCGCGCTGCCCGCCGTCTCCGGCACCGTCGTCCTGCTCGACGTGGGTGGCTCGTTGGAGCCGAGCCCGGCGACCCTCGCCCGCAACGCCGCCCTCGGTGCCGCCTACGCCGCGGTCGCCCACGGCATCACCGCGCCCCGGGTGGGGCTGCTCTCGGTGGGCACCGAAGCCGGAAAGGGCGACCGGGCTCGCCGGCTCACCGACCCCGTGCTCGGCGCGGCGGCGCTGCCCGGCGACGCCCGCTACGTCGGGCTCGTCGAGGGCTACGACGTCTGCCTCGGCACCAGCGCCGACGTGGTGGTCACCGACGGTTTCACCGGTAACGTGCTGCTCAAAGCCATCGAAGGCGCGTACGCCATGGCCGGCGGGAACCCGCCCGGTGGCGGCGCGCCCCGGGCCGCCGCGCTGCTCGGCGTGGCCGGCACCGTCGTCGTCTGCCACGGCGCCGCCCGCGCCGACGACATCGCCTCCGGCATCGCCCTGGCCGCCCATCTCTGGCGGCGCGACGCCACCGAGCGGGTCGCCGCGCTGCTCGGCGGGGACCGCACCGATCGCACGACCGACACCGAGGTACGCACATCATGAGCAACGACAAGCGCCGGCGACCCGAGATCGGCCACCTGGAGGCCGCCTTCGGCGTCTCGCTGGACCCGGAGCTGCTGGAACGCGCGCTGACCCACCGTTCGTACGCGTACGAGAACGGCGGCCTGCCCACCAACGAGCGGCTGGAGTTCCTCGGCGACTCGGTGCTGGGTGTGGTGATCACGACCGCGCTCTTCCAGAACCACCCCGACCTGCCGGAGGGCCAGCTGGCGAAGCTGCGCGCCAGCGTGGTCAACATGCGTGCGCTCGCCGACGTGGCGCGCGGCCTGGGCCCGGACGGGCTCGGCCCCTACCTGCTGCTCGGCAAGGGCGAGGAGACCACCGGCGGTCGGGACAAGGCCAGCATCCTCGCCGACACCCTCGAAGCGCTGCTCGGCGCGATCTACCTCCAGTACGGCCTGGACACCGCCGCCATCGTCATCCACCGGTTGTTCGACCCGCTGATGGTCGAGTCCGCCGGCCGGGGCGCCGCGCTGGACTGGAAGACGAGCCTGCAGGAACTGACCGCCGCGCTCGGCCTCGGCGTTCCGGAGTACCGGATCGAGGGCACCGGGCCGGACCACCTGAAGACCTTCACCGCGTGGGTGGTGGTGGCCGGCAACCGGTACGGCGGCGCCGACGGGCGGAGCAAGAAGGAAGCCGAGCAGCGGGCGGCGGAGTCGGCGTGGCGGACCCTCACCGAGCAGGCGGAGAAGACCGCCGAAGGCCAGGCCGGGGCGGCCGCCGACGGCACGGTCGACGAGCAGGTCAACGGGACGGTCGACGGCCAGCGGAGCCTGGTTGACGAGGTCGAGGCCCAGGCGCACCATGCCTGAGCTGCCGGAGGTGGAGACCGTCCGGCAGGGCCTGTCCCGCTGGATCACCGGCCGCCGGATCCACTCGGTGGAGGTACGCCACCCCCGGGCGGTCCGTCGCCACGTGCCCGGCGGCACACACTTCGCCGACGTGCTGGCCGGCCGGAAGGTACTCGACGTCCGTCGACGCGGGAAGTATCTCTGGCTGCCGCTGGACAGCGGGGACGCCGTCGTCGGGCATCTCGGGATGTCCGGGCAACTGCTGCTGCAACCGGCGGACGCGCCCGACGAGACGCACCTGCGGGTCCGGTTCCGTTTCGACGACGGCGGCCCCGAGCTGCGCTTCGTCGACCAGCGTACGTTCGGCGGGCTGTCGGTGAGCGAGGGCGGCGGCACGCTGCCGGCGGAGATCGCCCACATCGCCCGCGACCCGCTTGATCCGGAGTTCTCCGACGCGGAGTTCGTGGCCGCGCTGCGCCGGCGGCGCACCGAGGTCAAGCGGGCGCTGCTCGACCAGAGCCTGATCTCCGGCGTGGGCAACATCTACGCCGACGAGGCGCTGTGGCGGGCCGGGCTGCACGGCACCCGGTCCACCGACGCGCTCACCGGCCCGGCCGCCCACCGGCTGCTCGCGCACGTGCGGGACGTCCTCGGTGAGGCGATCACCGCGGGGGGCACCAGCTTCGACGCCCTCTACGTGAACGTCAACGGCGAGAGCGGCTACTTCGACCGGTCGTTGAACGCGTACGGGCGGGAGGGGCAGCCCTGCCGTCGCTGCGGCGCACCGATCCGCCGCGAGGCCTTCATGAACCGCTCGTCCTACAGCTGCCCCCGCTGCCAACCCCGCCCCCGCTCGCGCCCCTGACCCCGCCCACTGCCGGGCGGGAGGGGCACTGTCAGGGGGCTGGGCAGGGCAGACGCCAGGCGTCCAGGATGCGGTTCTTGCGGATCGAGGCGAAGCCGTAGCCGACGCTTGTGACACAGAAGTCGGTGGTGGCACCGGTGTACTCGACGTGGAACACCGGTTTGCCGGCGTCGGCGAAGGGCAGCAACTTGTCGCACCGGTCCAGCCGTACGCACTCCTCGTTGACGGCGAAGTCGAAGTCCGGTGCCAGCGCGGCGCCCTGCGGCAGATTGTTGAGCAGCCCGGGGGAGAGATCGAGCGAGCGGGCCAGCGCGGCGAGCTTACGGTTGAACGTCAACTGGTCGTCGAACTCCAGCGCGAAGCCGGAGCGCATGTCGTAGCCGTCGGCGTCGGCGAACACCACCGCGCCGAAACCCTTGCCACGACAGAGTCGGAACCGGTCGGCCAGCACCGGTCGCAGGACGTCCCACCGGCGTACGTCGAGCCAGACGCGCCCGGTCCGGGCCGTCGTCGCGCCGCGGACGCGGGCCGGGTAGCGGCTGGCGTCGGGGTCGGTCGGGTGCACCGAACCGACGTGCACCTGGCAGACCAGCCGACGGTCCCGGGCACGTAGCTCGCTGGTCTGCGCGGCGGTGGTGTCGACCGGGTCGAGGACGAACACGTCCGCCTCGACGTCCGGATCGAGCACCCCGTCCAGCTGCCACTGCCACTGCCAGTGCCGCGCCGAGGTGGTCGGCCAGCTGGTCGGTGCTCCGGGCGGGGTGAGGTCAGGACGGCAGGCCGCAGCAGTGACGAGCAGCGTGAACGTCAGTCCAGCCGGCAGCGCCCGGCGGTGCACCCACCGGGCCGGTCGCCCGCCCAGGCCGAACCGCATCGCCAGCTCCGCAGGTCGCGGGGCGGCGTCGGGCCGCCCGAGCCCGGTACGCCGGGTCCCGGCGTACCCACCCGGTCAAACGAGCACGGACCCGACGAGGACTCGCGGCCGACTCAGCGCGGCGCGGCGAAGACCTGCGTCCAGTACGGACCGTTGCTGCGCGCCACGCCGACGCCGATCTCGGTGAAGGCGCAGTTGAGGATGTTGGCGCGGTGTCCGTCGCTGTTCATCCAGGCGTCCATGACGGCCGCGGGCGTCCGCTGGTTCCACGCGACGTTCTCGCCGTAGGTACGCCAGGCGTAGTCGACCCGGTCGATCCGGTCGCCGGGATCGCTGCCGTCGCTGCCGGTGTGCGACATGTTCCGGTGGTCGGCCTGGTCCTGGCTGTGCCGCTGGGCCGCGGTCATCAACTTGTCGTCGATGCTCAACGCGCCGCAGCCGGCCTTCGCCCGCTCGGCGTTGACCAGCTTGACCACCTCGGCGGCCTCGGCGGTGACGTCGTCGGAGGGCGACGGGCTGGCCGAGGCGGCCCGGCTCGGGCTGCCCTGGCGGTCGGTGCCCAGCCGGGACGGGGCCGTGCTCCGCGAGGGTGCGGGCCTGGTCCGGGTGGTCCGGCTCGGTGACGGTGCGGCCGTGGCGGTGCTCGGGGAGACACTGGGGCTGGGACTGGCGCTCGGGCTGGTGCTCTCGGGCAGGTCGAGCGTGAGTGCCGGATCCTCCTCCGCGGCGGGCGCGCTGGCGACCGGTGCCTGGCCCGCCGTGGTGTTGGTCGGGGCGTCGTCACCGGGCAGCGCGAGGGCGGCGACACCGATGCTCACCACGAGCGTGGCGGCCGCGGCGGCACCCCCCATCACCAGGGGGCGCGGCAGCCTGCGGGACCGACGGGTCGCGGCGGTCGGCTCGGGTGCCGGCTCGTCGACACCGGCCAGCTCCCGGTGCCCGGTCTGCGGCGGGCCGTAGTGCGGGCCAACGACCGGTTCGGCGTACGCGCCGGTCCGGTCGGTGTACCCGACGGCCTGATCGGTGTACCAGTCGGGCCGATCATCGTAGGCGTACGCGCTCTCCTGCGGCGCGGCGTGGTGCGTGGGCCAGTCGGTGGCATCGGTGGCGGTGGGCTCGTCGTCGCGGTGGTGCCGTCCGGTCTGCTGGTGCCGTGCGCCGGAGGTGTCGTACCAGTCCTGTCCCGTTGTCGGGTACGGCTGCTCCGCCGGCCGGTACGCCTCCGTGGCCGGGTGCGCGGCAGCGTCGGACCGCCACTGCTCGGTCGGCTGCTCGCGGTACCACCCGTCGGACGGCTCCGCCGGATCGTCGCCGAACAGGTAGGACGACCGTGGCGCTGGCCGGTCGGTCAACCAGGCCGGATCGTCGGTCGGCGGTTCCGCTCGCCACGGGGTGCGCTCCGGGTCGATCGGATCATTCCAGCCGTGCACGCCTGTCGCCTCCACGGGTCAGTTACGGGCCGGGGTGACGCTACGTGTTGTGTCTGAGCAGCGGCAATCTGGCTAAGGAAGAGTTAAGAGGAGCCGGTACGTCCGGGTGAGGTGTTCGGTGATTCCGGAGCGTAGAGTCGGGGTGTCCGGACAGAGCGTGTCCGCGCCTGATGGCAGCCTCCCGTGACGGGTGTGGCCGACGCCGAGATGATCTACGGCCTGCGAGAACTTGACGAAGCAGGGGCTGTCGGCTCAATATGGTGGTGTCGCCAGTCGCGCCCGGCCATGCCCAGAATGTGTGGGAGTGGTAGTCGCGTTCACATGGGCGCGCGTTGGCCGGCCTCTCCGGCAGCGCACATCAAGGAGTAAAAATGGCGAAGGCCCTCTACGGCCACGTAGGTGCGGCGCCCGACCGGCGCCTGCTCGACGAGGTCACCCGACTGCGTGCCAGGGTTCAGTCACTGGAGTTCGAGGTCACGCGGCTGCGCGCCGAGAACGATCGGCTCGCGGCGGCTGCGGCGGAGGCGGACGATCTGCTCCGTCTGGCCGAGCCCGCGCTGACCTGATCCACCTGGTCGCACGAGAGCGACCGCCGCAACCGGTCGCCACAACTGAATAGCACCACCGCACCGAGCGCGCCGACACCCTGTGCCGGCGCGCAGCTCTGTGCGTGCCCGACCGCCTCGGCCACGCGGGGCCGGCCGGTGTCCGGCGGTCGGGCAGGCGGGTCGCGTGGCGTGCTCCACCCGGTCCCGGGTTAGTCTGCGGGTTTACCAGGGTCCGCGCAGCCGGGCGACGGTACGGCGGCCACCGGACGAGGATCGAGAAGGTGTATCTCAAGAGCCTGACGGTGAAGGGCTTCAAGTCCTTCGCCTCCGCGACGACGCTCAAGCTGGAGCCGGGGATCACCTGCGTGGTGGGCCCGAACGGCTCCGGCAAGTCGAACGTCGTCGACGCCATCGCCTGGGTGCTCGGCGAGCAGGGCGCCAAGGCGTTGCGTGGCGGCAAGATGGAGGACGTCATCTTCGCCGGCACCGCCGGGCGGGCCCCGCTGGGCCGGGCCGAGGTGACCCTCACCATCGACAACACCGACGGCGCCCTGCCGATCGAGTACACCGAGGTCTCCATCACCCGCCGGATGTTCCGCTCCGGTGAGAGCGAATACGAGATCAACGGCGACTCGTGCCGGCTGCTCGACATCCAGGAACTGCTGTCCGACTCCGGCATCGGCCGGGAGATGCACATCATCGTCGGGCAGGGCCGGCTCGACGGGATGCTGCACGCCAAGCCGGAGGACCGGCGGGCGTTCATCGAGGAGGCGGCCGGCGTCCTCAAGCACCGCAAGCGCAAGGAAAAGGCGCTGCGCAAGCTCGACGCGATGCAGACCAACCTGAACCGGCTCACCGACCTCACCGCCGAGCTGCGTCGACAGCTCAAACCTCTCGGCCGGCAGGCCGAGGTGGCCCGCCGGGCCGCCGTCATCCAGGCGAACCTGCGCGACGCCCGGCTGCGGTTGCTCGCCGACGACCTGGCCACCCTGCGGACCACGCTGGACAAGGAGATCGCGGACGAGACCGCGCTCCGGCAGCGACGCGAGCAGGTCGAGGCCGAGCACGCCGAGGTGCAGTACCGGCTCGGCGAGTTGGAGGAGGCGTTGGCCTCCGACGCCCCGCTGCTGGCCGCCGCGCAGGACACCTGGTACAAGCTCTCCGCCCTGCAGGAACGGTTCCGTTCGATCGAGCAGCTCGCCGTCGAGCGGCTGCGGCACCTGACTGCCACACCGGACGACGAGCGTCCGGGACGGGACCCGGAACAGCTGGAGGCCGAAGCCGAGCGGGTCCGCGAGCAGGAGGAGGAACTGCGCGCGGCGCTCACCGACGACCAGGTGCGGCTCGCCGAGGCGGTCGAGCACCGCCAGGAGCTGGAGCGGCAACTCGCCGCCGCCGAGCGGGAACTGGTCGCCGCGGCGAAGGCCATCGCCGACCGGCGGGAGGGCCTGGCCCGGCTGACCGGACAGGTGAATTCCGCCCGGGCGCGAACCACGAGCGCCGGTGAGGAGATCGAGCGGCTCGCCGCCGCGCACACCGACGCGATGGCCCGCGCCGAGCGGGCCCAGGCCGAGCTGGACGCGGTCGCCGAGCAGTCCACCGAGGCGGACCGCGACAATGCCGACCTGGACGCCCGACACGCCGAAGCCGTCGCCGCCCAGGAGCGGGCACAGGCCACGGTCCGGTCGCTGTCGGACGCGGAGCGGGCGGCGGAGAAGGACGCCGCGACCTGGAAGGCGCGGGAGGAGGCGCTCGCCCTCGGCCTGCGCCGCAAGGACGGTGCCGGCGCCCTGTTGGCCCGCGCCGACCAGGTGCCCGGTCTGTTGGGCGGCCTCGCCGGCCTGCTCTCGGTGGCACCGGGCCACGAGGCGGCGCTCGCCGCGGCGCTCGGTGGGCTGGCCGACGCGGTCGCGGTGACCGGCGTCGACGAGGCCGTCGAGGCGATGCGCCTGCTGAAGATCTCGGACGCCGGACGTGCCGGGCTGCTCGTCGGCAGCCCCGCCGGGCCGGGGATGTCCGGTTCGGCCGACGCGTTGCGGCCGAAACTGCCCGACGGCGCCCACTGGGCACCCGACCTGGTCGACTGCGACGACCAGATCCGGCCCGCGGTGCACCGGGCACTGCGGGACGTGGTGCTGGTGGCGGACCTGGCGGCCGCCGCCGAGGTGGTCACCGGCAATCCCGAACTGCGGGCGGTCACCCGGGAGGGTGACGTGGTCGGCGCGTACGCGGCGGCCGGCGGGTCGGCCAAGGCGCCCAGCTACATCGAGGTCCAGGCGGCCGTCGAGGAGGCCCGGGCCAGTCGGCTGTCGGCCGAGCGGGCCAGCGCCGAGCTGCGCGAACAGTTGGTCGAGGCACGTGCCGAGGTGACCACCGCCAAGGAGGCGGTGCAGCATGCGGCGGCGGCCAAGCGGGAGGCTGAGAGCCACCGCAACGCCGCGGCACGGCGGCTGGCCGAGCTGGGTGCCGCCGCGCGGTCGGCGAAGGCGGAGACCGACCGTCTCGGCGAGTCCCGAGCGCGCGCCGAGGCGGCCCGGGAGCGGGATCTGACCACCCTGGCCGAGTTGGCGGAGCGGCTGCGGTTGGCGGAGGCGACCCCGATCGACGCGGAACCCTCCACCGAGGAACGCGACCAGTTCGCCGCCATGGTGCCGCAGGCCCGGCAGAACGAGATGGAGGTCCGGCTCGCGGTGCGTACCGCCGAGGAGCGGGTCGCCTCGATCGCCGGGCGGGCCGATTCGCTGCGCCGACAGGCCGGTGCCGAACGGGCGGCGCGGGAACGGGCGGCGGCCCGGCGCGCCGCGCGGACCCGGGGTGCCGCCATCGCTCGCGCGGTGGCCGGTGGCGCGCGGTCGGCGTTGACCCAGCTGACCAGCAGCATCGCCCGGGCCGAGGAGCACCGCGACGCGGTGGCGCGGGAACGGGCCACCCGCGAGGCGGAGCTGCAGGAGGTGCGGGCCGCCGCGAAACGGTTCGGTGCGGAACTGGAACGGCTGACCAGCCAGGTGCACCGGGACGAGGTCGCCCGCGCCGAGCAACGGTTGCGCATCGAGCAGCTGGAGGCCAAGGCGGCCGAGGACTTCGGCCTTACGGTCGAGACCCTGGTCGCCGAGTACGGCCCGAGTCAGCTGGTGCCACCCACCGACGCCGAGGTGGCCGCAGCCGAGCGGGACGGTCTGCCGGTTCCCGAACCGGTCCGCTACGAACGCCCGGTGCAGGAGAAGCGGGCCGCCAAGGCGGAACGGGAACTCGCCCTGCTGGGCAAGGTCAACCCACTCGCCCTCGAGGAGTTCGCGGCGCTGGAGGAGCGGTACAAGTTCCTCTCCGAGCAGTTGGAGGACCTCAAGGCGACCCGGCGGGACCTGCTCACCGTGGTCAAGGACGTCGACGACCGGATTCTCGAGGTCTTCGCCAGCGCCTTCGCCGACACCGCGCGAGAGTTCGAGCAGGTCTTCACCGTGTTGTTCCCCGGTGGCGAGGGTCGGTTGATCCTCACCGACCCGGACGACCTGCTGACCACCGGCGTCGAGGTCGAGGCCCGCCCGCCGGGCAAGAAGATCAAACGGTTGTCGCTGCTCTCCGGCGGCGAGCGGTCCCTGACCGCGGTCGCGATGCTGGTGGCGATCTTCCGAGCCCGACCGAGCCCGTTCTACATCATGGACGAGGTGGAGGCGGCCCTCGACGACGTGAACCTGGGCCGGCTGATCACCCTGCTGGCGCAGCTACGGGAGAAGAGCCAGCTGATCGTCATCACGCACCAGAAGCGGACCATGGAGATCGCCGACGCGCTCTACGGTGTGACGATGCGCGGCGGGGTGACCCAGGTGATCAGTCAACGGCTCAACCGGGCCGACGGGGATGACGAGCGGCAGGGCCGCGGCGAGGAGAACGGGTAGTGGCTCGGGAACGCGCGACGGCGCTCCTGGTGGACTTCGACGGTGTGCTGCGGCGCTGGGATCCGGCGGTCGCCGCCGCCGTCGAGCGGGAGTACGGCCTCTCCGCCGGTGTGCTCGGCGAGATCGCCATGCAGTGGGGGCGGCTGCAACCGGTGCTCACTGGCCAGGTCAGCCACGCCGACTGGATGACAAGCGTGGCCGACGCGCTCACGCCGTCGGTCGGTGACGCCGAGCGGGCGCGGGCGGCGGTGGCCCAGTGGCAGCGCTATCGCGGTGAGGTCGACCCCGAGGTGCTCGCGTTCGTCCGCGAGGCGAGAGCCGCCGGCATCCGGGTCGGTCTCGGCACCAACGCCACCGACCTGCTCGACGCCGACCTGGCCGCCCTCGACCTGACCGACGAGTTGGACGTGGTGGTCAACTCCTCGGCCATCGGGGTGCACAAGCCGGCACCCGAGTACTTCCAGGCCGCCTGTGCGGCGCTGGACACGCCGCCGGCCCGGGTGCTCTTCGTCGACGACGAGGACCGGGCGATCAGCGGCGCCCGGGCGGCCGGGCTGTCGGCGTACCGCTGGAACGGGCCGGCCGACCTGCGCTACCTGCGCGCCGCACTGGCCGCCTGAGGCCCGGCCCGCGGCACGCCGCGGTGTCCCGGGGCGCACCTGCCGTGACCGGCGTCGAGAGCAGCCGGGTCACTCCCCGACGACGCCGTCGATGCGTTCGCGGATCAGGTCGGCGTGCCCGTTGTGCCGGGCGTACTCCTCGATCATGTGGACGTAGACCCAGCGCAGGTTGAACGTGCGCCGCTTCGGGCCGACCTCGGTGAACGTCTCGTCGAGCGACCGCCCGACGACGGCGGCGCGGGCCCGTGCCACCTCCCGGTGGTAGGTGGCGAAGTCCGCCTCGGCGTCGGCGTCGCCGACGTCGAGGTCGGCGTCCGGGTCGTCCAGCGTGTAGTACGGGTAGTCGACCTGCTCGGCGGCGAAGTTCTCCCGGAACCACCAGGCCTCCACCTCGGCCAGGTGCCGGACCAGCCCGAGCAGCGTGAGGCCGGACGGTGCCACGCTGGCCGTGCGTAGCTGCTCGGCGGTGAGGCCGGCACACTTGAGCAGGAGGGTCTGCCGGTGATAGTCCAGCCAGCCCTCCAGCATGGTGCGCTCGTCGCCGACGTAGGGCTCGGGGGTTCGGTCGACCGCCGGTGCTGTCCAAGTCATCCGAGGATTCTGGCCCCGGTATCTGACAACCTGCGACGGATTTGTGGAGCGCTCAGTGGCCGTCGGTGAGCCGCTGCCGGGCCACCACGTGCAGGTGACCGTCGCCGGTGGTGCCCTCGATGATCACCTCGGCCCCGCGCCCGGCGTGGGTGAGCGTCGCCACCGCGTTGCCGAAGTACGGACCGGCCAGCTTGCGCCACTTGACCAGGGGCCGACGGACGCCCGCCGTGCGGGCCAGGGCCCGGGCCGCTCCGGCCGGGCCGCGCGCCCACCCCAGCCGCATCAGCGGGCGCATCCCGGCCGGCACCTGGTTGTGGATCGGCGAGCAGGTGAGCTGGTGCACCGGTGTGTGCACACCGGGGTCGGCGAACCTGACCCGCGCCACGTACGAGTGGTGCACGTCGCCGGAGAGCACGCTGATCGACGCCGGTGGCGGGTACGCCGGCCCGGCGCCCTTGCGGTCGTCGGGGGCACCCGGCGTGCCGGCGCCGATCCGGGCGAACAACTCCGCCAGCGCGTCGAACGAGCGGCGGAACGCGGCCCAGTGCTCCAGGTCCAGCGCGCGGCGCAGCCGCTCGCCCAGCCCGGAGACCCACCGCCGGGGCGAGTCGGCCAGCTTCTCGTTCCACGTCTCGACGTGGTGGATGCCGGGCGGCAGCAGCCAGGGCAGTGAGGAGCCGACCACCAGGTGGTCGTAGCCACCGTGGGCGCGGTCGACGAACCACGACCATTCGCCGGGCGGCAGCATCGCCCGCCGACCCGGCAACAGCACCCGGCTGCACCGGTTGTCCAGCATCACCAGGCGGGTGCGCCCCAGGTCGAGCGCGTAGCTCCACTGGTACTGCACCGCCCGCCAGCGCTCGGTGTCGTGGGCCAGGTCGGCCTCGGTGTCGACCCGCGCGCCGAACTCCCGCAACACGCCGGTGGCGTCCTCCGCCGCGCTCACCTTGGCGAAGACCGGGTCCGCGGTGATCTCGTCGGGCGAGAGGTTGCCCAGGTGCTGGTAGACCCAGTAGGAGGCCAACCCACTGGCGATCCGCTCGGCCCACCACGGCTGCTCGCGCATGTCGGCCCGCCAGGAGGCCGAGGTGTTCCAGTCGTCGATGACCTCGTGATCGTCGAAGATCATCACGCTCGGCACGGTGGAGAGGAGCCAGCGGATCTCCGGGTCGCGCCACGACTCCAGGTAGAGCTTGGTGTACTCGTCGAAGCTGACCACCTGGTCCTTCGGCGCGCCCTCGGGACGCCGCCGCCGACGGCGCAGCAGCCGCTTGACGGTCGGCGAGGTCTCGTCGGCGTAGACCTGGTCACCGAGCAGCAGCAGCAGGTCGGGCAGGGCGGCCGGGTCCGGGTCGGCCATCACCCGCCGGGCGTACGCGTCGAGCGCGTCCGGCGGCAACTTGCGGGTGGTCGCGTGCTGGGTGGTCTCCCGACAGGAACCGAAGAGCAGGCGGACCGGCTGGTCCCGGTCGTCGGTGGCCCGGGTGCGGATGAGACTGGGCGGGAAACGACTGTCCGGCAGCGGCCAGACCACCTCGTCGTCGATCAGCACCTCGTACGTCGTGGCGCTGTCCGGGGTCAGCCCGTCGATCACGACGAGCGCGTAGTGGTGGTCGTACGCGCTGAAGGTGGGGGCGGTGCCGGTGGCGCCGCCGGTCGTGCGGACGGTGACCACAGCGGGCGTCGTGGTCTCCACCCAGACGGTGGCCCGAGTGCCGACGACCCGGCGTAGCAAGGGGCCGATGAGCAGCTCGGCGGGCATGCGAACCTCCAGACGAGAAAGCTTCATCCTTTACTACCCGGCCGGCGGCGCACCACTGCCAACTGTGGCCGAGACTACCGCCGCATCCTGGGCCGACGCCGGGGGCGGTCGGGCGCCGGGTGACCGCCGAGCCCGGCGGGAGCGGTGGCTGAGACGTGATCGCCGGCATCTGACAGGATTCCGGCATGACGGAATACCTCCTCATCGCTCTCGCCCTGCTCGGTCTGCTGATCCTCGGCGGCATCGGGCTGGTCGTGCCGCGGCTGCGCCGACGGCCGCAGCCGCCGCTGCCGCGTACGGAGGTCGACACCCGGGCGGAGGAGGACCTCGCCGGCCCGCCGGTGCAGGCGCCGGAGGCCGACCTGTCCACGGGTGTCCTGGTCGAGCCACCGGTCGAGGCGCCGGCACCGACCGTCGAGGTGCCCGAGCCGACCGCCGGCCGGCTGGTGCGGCTGCGCTCCCGGCTGTCGCGGTCGCAGAACGTGTTCGGCAAGGGCCTGCTCGGCCTGCTCAGCCGGGACCGGCTCGACGAGGACGTCTGGGAGGAGATCGAGGACAGCCTGATCACCGCCGACGTCGGTGTCGACGCCACCCGGGACATCGTCGACCGGCTGCGGGAGCGCACCCGGGTGCTGGGTACCCGCTCGGTCGCCGAGCTGCGCAC
This sequence comes from Verrucosispora sp. WMMC514, assembly GCF_027497295.1. Lineage (NCBI taxonomy): Bacteria > Bacillati > Actinomycetota > Actinomycetes > Micromonosporales > Micromonosporaceae > Micromonospora > Verrucosispora sp. WMMC514. The sequence continues at coordinate 4,057,556 of NZ_CP114906.1, forward strand.
CCTGCTCGCCACCGAGCTGGTCAACGCGCTCGACCCGGGACTGGACCGGTCGTTGCACACCGCCCCGAAGGAGGGCGTGCCGGCGGTGCTGCTCGTGGTCGGGGTCAACGGCGCGGGCAAGACCACCACCTGCGGCAAGATCGCCAGGGTGCTCATCGCCGACGGCCGCAGTGTGCTGCTCGGCGCCGCCGACACCTTCCGGGCCGCCGCCGCCGACCAGCTGCAGACCTGGGCCGGGCGGGTCGGGGCCGAGACCGTCCGCGGTCCGGAGGGCGCCGACCCGGCCAGCGTCGCCTTCGACGCGGTCAAGCGGGGCATCGAGACCGGCGTGGACACGGTCCTCGTCGACACCGCCGGGCGGTTGCAGAACAAGATCGGCCTGATGGACGAGCTGGGCAAGGTCAAGCGGGTGGTGGAGAAGCACGGCCCGATCGACGAGACACTGCTGGTACTCGACGCCACCACCGGCCAGAACGGGTTGGAGCAGGCGCGCGTCTTCACCGAGGTGGTGAACGTCACCGGGGTGGTGCTGACCAAGCTCGACGGCACCGCCAAGGGCGGCATCGTCATCGCCGTGCAGCGCAAGCTCGGCATCCCGGTGAAGCTGGTCGGCCTCGGCGAGGGCCCCGACGACCTGGCACCGTTCGACCCGGCACAGTTCGTCGACGCGTTGCTGGGTACCGAACCCACCGGCCAGACCGCGTAACCTCGGGTGTCCAGAGACGATCGCGCGTACGCGGGCTGGCGCGACCCGAGCCACCCGTCGCAGCGCCTCGGGAGACCGTACGTGACCTCGCAGGAGATCCCGCTGCACGGCGGGAACGTGAGCACCGTGGTGCGGGTCGGTGACACGGTGCGGCGCAACGCCGGCCCGTGGACCCCGTCGGTGCACGCCCTGCTGCGTCACCTGGAGTACGTCGGGTTCACCGGCGCGCCCCGTGCCCTCGGCATGGACGAGCGCAACCGGGAGGTGCTGTCGTACCTGGAGGGGGAGTGCGGGGAGTACCCGCTGGCCCCGCACTGGGTCACCGACGAGGCCCTGGTCACCGTCGCCACCATGCTGCGGATGTTCCACGACGCCCAGTACGGCTTCGTGCCGCCACCGCAGGCGGTGTGGCGCTCGTTCGGCCCGCCGCCACCGGACACCGAGGTCATCTGCCACCACGACGCGGCCCCGCACAACGTGATCTGGCGGCCGGACGGCACCCTCGGGCTGATCGACTTCGACCTCGCCTCGCCCGGTGCCCGGATCTACGACGTGGCGTACGCGGCCTGGACGTGGGTGCCGATCTTCTCCGACCGGGACTCGATCACCCTCGGCTGGAAGCGTCCGGACCGGCCACGTCGGCTGCGGCTGTTCGCTGACGCCTACGGGCTCATTCCGCGCGACCGCCACCGGCTGATCCGGACCATCCGCAAACGGATCGTGGACCACGTGGAGGGCATCCGCCGGATGGCCGCGGCCGGGGAGCCGGCCTTCGTCCGGATCGTGCACAAGGGCCACCTGCGCCGGCCGATGCGGGATCTGCGGTTGCTCGACTACGAGCGACACGCCCTGGAGCACGCCCTCCGCTGAGCGGTCCTCGCGACGGTCGGTCGCTGGGCCGACGGGGGGATAGACCGGCACCAAACGGCCGATCCACCCCCGTCGAAGCGCCGAGGTGTGCGACTTTCTTCACACGTCCGAAACAAGCCGTCACGGTTCGGAAACCGGCCGGGGACCCTGGGTGAAACAGCGGACCACCAGGCTTCCGCGCAACCGGCGTACGGGCGATGCTGCGCGGTGCCGGGAGGGAGGGAGAAAACAACCCGAGAGGAGGCAGCGTGCCGGAGCTAGATTCTGGTGCCACCGCCTGGATTTTGACTTCAGCCGCGCTGGTGTTGCTCATGACGCCCGGCCTGGCGCTGTTCTACGGGGGCATGACCCGGTCCAAGTCCGTGCTCAACATGATGATGATGAGCTTCGGCGCGATCGGCCTGGTCAGCCTTTTGTGGGTGTTCTACGGCTACAGCATCGCGTTCGGTGAGGACGTCGGCGGGATCACCGGTGATCTCTCCGCTGCCGGTCTGCGCGGCATGCTGGAGAGCGGGACCGAGGGTGGCATCCCCGACCTGCTGTTCGCCGGTTTCCAGCTGATGTTCGCGGTGATCACTGTCGCGCTGATCAGTGGCGCGATCGCCGACCGGGCCCGGTTCGGCCCGTGGCTGCTCTTCGCCGGCCTGTGGGCCACCCTGGTCTACTTCCCGGTGGCGCACTGGGTGTGGGGCGGTGGCTGGATCTTCGAGTTGGGCGTGCTCGACTTCGCCGGTGGCACCGCGGTGCACATCAACGCCGGTGCCGCGGCCCTCGCCCTGGCGCTGGTGCTCGGCCGCCGGGTCGGCTGGCCGAAGGACAGCTTCAAGCCGCACAACCTGCCGATGGTGCTGCTCGGTGCCGGCCTGCTGTGGTTCGGCTGGTTCGGCTTCAACGCCGGCTCGGCGCTGGCCGCCAACGGCACCGCCGCGATCGCCTTCATCAACACCCAGGTCGCCACCGCCGCCGCGGTGCTCGGCTGGCTGCTGGTGGAGAAGATCCGGGACGGCAAGCCGACCACCCTCGGTGCGGCGTCCGGTGCCATCGCCGGTCTGGTCGCCATCACCCCGGCCTGTGCCTTCCTGGAGCCGCTCGGCGCCATCGCGCTGGGTGTCATCGCCGGTGTCGTCTGCGCGCTGGCCGTCGGCCTCAAGTACCGCCTCAAGTACGACGACTCGCTCGACGTGGTCGCCGTGCACATGATCGGCGGCATCATCGGGTCGCTGCTCATCGGCTTCCTGGCGATGGAGGTGCTGGCGGGTGAGGGCAACGACGGTCTGCTCTACGGCGGCGGTGTCACGCTGCTCGGCAAGCAGGCACTCGGTTCGGCCGCCGTGCTGGTGTACTCGTTCGTGGTCGCGTACCTCATCGGCTTCGTGATCGACAAGACCATCGGCTTCCGCGCCAGCGCCGAGGCCGAGGTCGACGGCATCGACAACGCCGAGCACGCGGAGAGCGCGTACGAGTTCAGCTCCACGGGTGGTGGCGGTGGCGCGTTCGCCGCCGCGGGCATCGGTACCTCGGCGGCGCCGAAGACCGAGCCCACCGAACCGGTAAGCGAAAAGGTCGCCGGCTAACGTTCTGCGAATGGAGGGGTTGGACATGAAGCTGGTGACCGCGGTCATCAAGCCGCACCAGTTGGACGCCGTCAAGGAGGCCCTGCACACGCTGGGCGTGGCCGGTCTGACGGTGAGCGAGGTCCAGGGCTACGGGCGGCAGAAGGGCCACACCGAGGTCTACCGGGGCGCCGAGTACACCGTCGAGTTCCTGCCCAAGATCCGGGTGGAGGTGCTGACCGACGAGATCGACGTCGAGAAGATCGTCGACGCCGTCGTGTCGGCGGCCCGGACGGGCAAGATCGGTGACGGCAAGGTCTGGGTGACCGCCGTCGAGGAGGTCGTTCGGGTCCGTACCGGCGAGCGCGGCCTGGACGCACTGTAGGGCGCTGATCGATGACCTCGTTGACCAGCAGGACAGCCTCGGAACCCCCCGGTAGCGCTGACCTCCTGGTCAACGAGGTCGTCGGCGTACCGGCCGGGGTCGGCGCGACGGCGCGCCGAGCCCGGGCCGACGCGTACGACGCCTGGCTGGCCCGGCTGCTGCCGGACCGGTCGGGCGTCGCGCTGCTCGCGGTCGGCGGGCTGGGCCGGCGGCAGTGCGCCCCCTACGGCGACCTCGACCTGGTGCTGGTGCACGCCGGGGTGCCCGGCATCGACGAACTTGCCGCCGCCCTCTGGTACCCGATCTGGGACGCCGGGCTGCGGCTCGACCACTCCGTCCGGACCGTCGCCGAGGCGCTGTCGGTCGCCCAGGACGACGTCAAGGTGGCCCTCGGGCTGCTCGACGCCCGGCTCGTCGCCGGTGACCCGGACCTCGCGGACACGCTGGTGAGCAGCGCGACCGACCACTGGCGGCGTACCGCCGTCCGTCAGCTCGGGCCCCTGCGGGAAAGCACCGCCGCCCGCTGGCAGTCCCACGGCGAGCTGGCCCATCTGCTGGAGGGCGACCTGAAGGAGGCGGCCGGGGGGCTGCGTGACGTCGGCATCCTGCGGGCCATCGCCACCGCCGGGATCACCGACGCGCTACGACCCGCCGTGCACGCCGCACACCTGCGGCTGCTGGACACCCGGGACGCGCTGCACCAGCAGGTCGGCCGGCGCGTCGACCGGCTGCTCGCCCAGGAGCGCGACGGGGTGGCCGCCCTGCTCGGCCTGCGTCGCACACCGTCCGGCGTCGCCGAGGGCACCCCGCCGGGCACGGTGCCGCCACAGCCGGCCGGCACCGCACCGGAGCAGCGGTACGGCACGGCGTCACGTGCCGAGGACGGCGACGGCGACACCCTGCTGCGTCGGGTCGCCGGTGACGCCCGGACCGTCAGCCACGCCCTGGACGACGCGCTCCGCGCCGCGGACCGGCTGCGCTCCGGTCGCCGTCGGGGCGCCGACGGAAGGCCGCTGCGCCGCCCGGTGGCCCGGGACGTGGTCGAGCACGACGGCGAACTGGTGCTGGCCCGCACCGCGATCGGCGCCCGCCCGGACGCCAGCCTGTCGCTGCGGCTGGCCGCCGCCGCGGCGACCACCGGACTGCCGATCGCCCGCGCCACCTGCGAGTGGCTGGCCGCGTACTGCCCGCCGCTGCCCACGCCCTGGCCGGCGGAGGCCCGCGCCGCCCTGACCACGCTGCTCGGAGCCGGCACCGGCATGATCCCGGCCTGGGAGACCTGCGACCGGTACGGGCTGATCGACGGCTGGTTGCCGGAGTGGACCCGGCTGCGCAGCCTGCCCCAGCACAACCCGGTGCACCGGTTCACCCTGGATCGGCACCTGGTGCAGACGGCCGCCGAGGCCGGCCGGCACACCCGCGACGTGGATCGCCCCGACCTGCTGCTGCTCGGCGCGCTCCTGCACGACGTCGGCAAGGGGCTCCCCGGTGACCACAGCGTGGTGGGCGCGCCGATCGCCGAGGGGATCGCCACCCGGATCGGCCTGCCGGCCGCCGAGGCGGCGCTGATCGGCACGCTGGTCCGGTTGCACCTGGTGCTGCCCGAGGTGGCCACCCGGCGGGACCTGTCCGATCCGGTCACCATCGCCCGGGTGGCCGAGTCGGTCGGCGACGTCACCACCCTCGACCTGCTGTACGCGCTGGTACGCGCCGACGCCGCCGCCACCGGCCCGGCCGCCTGGTCGGACTGGAAGGGCCGACTGGTCGCCGAGCTGGTCGCCCGGGTACGCACCACCCTCGACACCGGCGACGTACCCGCCCCGCCCGCACCGGACCCGGCGCTGGTGGCCGGGCCGCTGCCGGTCGTACACCTGACCGGGGACCGGGTGTCGGTGGCCGCGGCCGATCGTCGGGGCCTGCTCGCGACGGTGGCCGGCTGCCTGGCCCTGCACCGGCTGGAAGTGCTCGCCGCCGACGCCGCCACGGTGGACGGGCGAGCCCTGGTGCAGTGCCGGGTGCAGCCGCGCTACGGCCTGGCCCCGGATCCGGTGGCGCTGAGCGCGGACCTGCGTCGCGCGGTACGCGGCGACGTGTCGGTGACCCAGCGGTTGCGCGGCCGGGCCCTGGCCGCACGGGGGGCCGGGGCCCAACCGCGGGTGGTCTGGCACCGCGACGCCGCCACCGACGCGGTACTGCTGGAACTGCGGGCCGCCGACGCCGCCGGCCTGCTCTACCGGGTCACCAGCGCGCTCGACGCGGCCGGCGCGCAGGTCCGGGCGGCCCGGATCGCCACCCTCGGCGGCGACGTGGTCGACGCCTTCTACCTGGTCGGCGGCTGGCCCCCGGAGGACGAACGGGCCCGCCTGGAGGCCGCCGTGCTCGCCGCCGTCTGAGCGACGCCCGAAGGATCTGTGGCAGTGAAGGCGTCGACCGGGCGGCGTGTCGGCGACGGCAACTGCCACAGACCTGCCCCAGCGGTGGGCTGCCCGGCCGGGAGCGGGGGTGTGGGTGGCGGGCTACCCTAGCGGTGGTCGGACAGCTCACCCGGCCTCGTTCGTGCTCATCGGAACACTGACAAACGGGATGTTCGCGTGTTTGACACCTTGAGTGACCGCCTTTCCGGGATCTTCACCAAGCTCCGCGGCAAGGGACGTCTCACCGACGCCGACATCGACGCCACCGCGCGCGAGATCCGCCTCGCGCTGCTGGAGGCGGACGTCGCGTTGCCAGTGGTCAAGGGCTTCATCGCGAACGTCAAGGAGCGGGCGCGCGGCGCCGAGGTCTCCCAGGCGCTCAACCCGGCCCAGCAGATCGTCAAGATCGTCAACGAGGAACTGATCGCCGTGCTGGGCGGCGAGGGACGGCGGCTCCAGTTCGCCAAGCAGCCGCCGACGGTGATCATGCTGGCTGGCCTCCAGGGCTCCGGCAAGACCACCCTCGCCGGCAAGCTGGCCCGCTGGCTCAAGGCCCAGGGCCACCAGCCGCTGCTGGTCGCCGCCGACCTGCAACGTCCCAACGCCGTCGGGCAGCTCCAGGTGCTCGGTGGCCGCGCCGGTGTCGAGGTGTACGCCCCCGAGCCCGGCAACGGCGTCGGCGACCCGGTGCAGGTGGCGAAGTCCTCGATCGAGCACGCTCGCCGGGCCGCCCGGGACGTCGTCATCGTCGACACCGCCGGCCGGCTCGGCATCGACGCGGAGATGATGCAGCAGGCCGCCGACATCCGGGACGCGGTCAACCCGGACGAGGTCGTCTTCGTCATCGACGCGATGGTCGGCCAGGACGCGGTCCGGACGGCCGAGGCGTTCCGGGACGGCGTCGGCATCACCGGCGTGGTTCTCTCCAAGCTCGACGGCGACGCCCGGGGTGGCGCCGCCCTGTCGGTCCGTGAGGTGACCGGGCAGCCGATCCTGTTCGCCTCCACCGGCGAGAAACTGGAGGACTTCGACGTCTTCCACCCCGACCGGATGGCCAGCCGGATCCTCGGCATGGGCGACGTTCTCACTCTGATCGAGCAGGCCGAGGCGGCCTTCGACACCGATCAGAAGGAGAAGATGACCGCCAAGCTGATGGGCGGCGAGCAGTTCACCCTGGAGGACTTCCTCGACCAGCTCATCGCGGTACGCCGGATGGGACCGATCGCCAACGTGCTGGCCATGATGCCGGGCATGGGGCAGGTCAAGGACCAGCTCGCCGAGCTGGACGACAAGCACTTCGACCGGATCACCGCGATCATCAGGTCGATGACCCCGGCCGAGCGCACCAACCCGAAGATCATCAACGGCTCCCGGCGGGCCCGGATCGCCAACGGCTCCGGCGTCACCGTGATGGACGTCAACCAGCTGCTCAACCGCTTCACCGACGCGCAGAAGATGATGAAGCAGATGGGCGGCATGATGGGCCTGCCCGGTGCCGGTCGGCGCAAGGCGACCAAGTCGCCGAAGAACAAGCGCAAGGGCACCAAGGGTGGCAACCGGCCGCGCAGCGGCGCCGGCACCCGGGGCGTGCAGGGTGGCTTCCCGGGCGGGATGCCGCAGTTGCCGCCGGGGATGAACCCCGACGACCTGGCCGCCGGTCAGGGTCTGCCGCCGGGCTTCAAGCTGCCGAAGATCGACTTCAACAAGTTCGGCAAGGACGGCAAGCCGCCCCGCTGAGCGTGTCGGTGACGGCGGGTGGTGTTGCCGGCTCCTAGGGTGATGTCGCCCCTGGGAGGAGGAGTCATGACCGTGCTGCCCATCCCACCTGAGCGCTCGGAGTGGACGGTCGACGACCTCGGCGAACTGCCGGAGGACCTTCCGTACGAACTGGTCAACGGAAGGTTGATCCTGCCAGCGCCGACCGCCCTGCATCAGGACCTCTGTGTCGAGCTGCTGCTCGCGCTGGACGACAACTGCCCACCCGACTACCTGGTCAGCATCGACCTGTCGATGCGGATCGACCGGCGCAACGAGCCCCGACCCGACGTGGTCGCCATCCGCCGGGAGCACGCGAACCGTTCGCCCGTCCCGGTGGAGGACGCGCTGCTCGCCGTCGAGGTCATCTCGCCCACCTCGACCTTCCGCGACCTGTACGACAAGGCCAAGGTCTACGCCCACGCGGGGGTCCGGTCGTACTGGGTGGTCGACCCGCTGCACGAGAAGATGACGTTGACCGAGTACGCGCTCAGCGCGTCCGGAGACTACGAGGTCACCACGCACACCGAGGACCTCTTCGTCAGCGAGCGGCCCTGGAAGGTGTCGGTGGACCTGCCCGCGCTGACCGTGCGGCGGGCCGGGCTTCTGGCGCGCGACGGGCAGTGATCGGGTAGGACTGTGCGCATGGCTCTGCATGTGCGCGGTGTGCTCCTGCCCGACGACGAGGTACGCGACCTGTGGCTGGTCGGCGACCGGGTCACCTTCGAACCGGTGCCCGGCGCGGAGACGGTCGCCGACGGCGGTTTCATCCTGCCCGGCCTGGTGGACGCGCACTGCCACATCGGCATCGCCCGGGGCGGCGCACCGATCACCTCGCTGGACCAGGCGCGTGCGCTGGCGCGGATCGACCGGGACGCCGGAGTCCTCGCCCTCCGGGACGCGGGCTCGCCCTTCCCGTACCCGGAACTTGACGACGAACCCGACCTGCCCCGGCTGGTCCGGGCCGGCCGGCACGTGGCACCGCCCAAGCGGTACCTGCGCGACATCGGTGTGGAGGTGGGTGCCGCCGAGGTGGCCGCGACCGTGACGGAGCAGGCCGCCGCCGGCAACGGCTGGGTGAAGCTGGTCGGGGACTGGATCGACCGGGGCGTCGGCGACCTGGCGCCGGCCTGGGACGCCGACACGATGACCGCAGCCGTGGCCGCCGCGCACGCCGCCGGGGTACGCGCCGCCGTGCACACCTTCAGCGAGTCGGCGGTGGAGATCATGGTGCGGGCCGGGGTGGACTCGGTCGAGCACGGCACCGGACTAAGCCTCGACCTGATCGACCTGATGGCCCGGCAGGGCACCGCGCTGGTTCCCACGATGATCAACATCCGTACCTTCGGCCACATCGCCGACCAGGCCCGGGCCAAGTTCCCCGGGTACGCCGAGCACATGCTCGCCCTGCGTGACCGCTTCCCGCAGGTGGTGCGGTCCGCGTACGAGGCTGGTGTGCCGATCTACGTCGGCACCGACGCCGGTGGCGGCATCGACCACGGCCTCGCCGTCGAGGAGATGCTCCTGCTGCACGAGCAGGCCGGCATGTCCACCCTGGACGTGCTCGCCGCCGCCTCCTGGGGAGCCCGCGCCTGGCTCGGCCTCCCCGGCCTCGTCGAAGGCGGCCTGGCCGACCTCGCCATCTACCCCCAGGACCCCCGCCAGGACCTCACCACCCTCCGCACCCCCACCCACCTGATGCTCCGCGGCCACCCCCTCCCCTGACCCCACCCCCGCCCGCCCGCCCGCCCGCCGCCCGCCCGCCTGCGGTGATCAAGAAGTTTGAGTCGGGTTCTGAGTGCCCAGGCGACACAAACTTCTTGATCATCGCGGCGGAGGGGTGGTGGGTTGGGCGAGGGCGGCGGGGACGGGCGCATAGGATGTGCGGTCATGGCGCGCGTGCTTACTCCCCGGGCAGAGGATTTTCCTCGCTGGTACCAGGATCTGATCGCCAAGGCGAAGCTGGCCGACAACGGGCCGGTGCGGGGCACCATGGTGATCCGACCGGCCGGTTATGCCATCTGGGAGCGGATGCAGGCCGAGATGGACGACCGGATCAAGGCCGCCGGGGCGGAGAACGCGTACTTCCCGCTGTTCATCCCGGAGAGCTACCTCAAGCGTGAGGCCGAGCACGTCGAGGGTTTCTCGCCGGAGCTGGCCGTGGTCACCCACGGTGGCGGCAAGCAGCTCGCCGAGCCGGTGGTGGTGCGGCCGACCAGCGAGACGGTCATCGGTGAGTTCATGGCCAAGTGGATCGACTCCTACCGGGACCTGCCGCTGCTGCTCAACCAGTGGGCCAACGTGGTCCGCTGGGAGCTGCGCCCCCGGGTGTTCCTGCGGACCAGCGAGTTCCTCTGGCAGGAGGGGCACACCGCGCACGCCACCCGCTCCGACGCCCGCGCCTACGCCCGCAAGATCCTGCACGAGGCGTACGAGGACCTGATGGTGAACGTGCTCGGCATCCCGGTGGTGGTCGGGCTCAAGACCGCCCGCGAGCGGTTCGCCGGGGCGACCGCCACCTACACCTGCGAAGGCATGATGGGCGACGGCAAGGCGCTCCAGTTGGGCACCAGCCACGAGTTGGGCCAGAACTTCGCCAAGGCGTTCGACATCAGCTACTCCTCGGCCGAAGGGGGCCGGGAGCACGCCTGGACGACCTCCTGGGGCACCTCGACCCGGATGCTCGGCGGCCTGATCATGTGCCACGGCGACGACAACGGGCTGCGGGTGCCGCCGAGGCTGGCGCCGACCCAGGCGTACGTCATGGTGGTCAAGGACGGTGACGGCGTCACCGAGGCGGCGGCCAAGCTGCGCGACGCTCTGCGGGACGCCGGTGTCCGGGTCGCGCTCGACGACCGCACCGACACCCCGTTCGGCCGGCGGGCCGTCGACGCCGAACTGCGCGGCTATCCGGTACGCGTCGAGGTCGGTCCCCGCGACCTGGCCGCCGGCAACGCGGTGGTGGTCCGGCGTACCGACGGCTCGAAGGCGCCCACGCCGGTGGCGGACGTGGTCGGTGCGGTGCTGGCCGCCCTCGACGCCGACCAGCGGGCGCTGCACGACCAGGCGCTCGCCTTCCGCGAGTCGCGCACGGTCGACGTGGCGACCCTCGACGAGGCGCTGGAGGCGGCGACCACCGGCTGGGCCCGCGTCCCGTGGTCGGAAGTCGGCGTCGACGGCGAGGCGAAGGCCAACGCCCAGGGCGTCACCGTCCGCTGCCTGACCCGCGCCGACGGCACCGTCCCCGACACCGAGACCGAACCCGACCTGATCGCCACCCTCGCCCGCGCCTACTAACCCCCACCCCCTCACCGGCCTTGTTGATCATGAGGTTGGCGGCATAGTTGATCTCTTGAGCTGCCGCTAACCTCATGATCAACGGTGCGGGTGGGGTGGGGGTAGGGTCGGGGTGTGTGGTTTGAGCGGGGTCGGGTGGTGGTGCACCGTAACGTGCGGCGGGGGCGGATCGGCTGGGTGCGGCCGGCCCGGGTGGTCAGCGACGACGAGCGGGGGCTGCTGCTCTGGGTCGCCGAGGGCACGCCGGTGGCGGCCGAGGTCAACGCGGCCGGGCTGGGCATGCGGGCGGTGCCCTTCCGGGAGTGGCTGACCCCGACCTACCGGCTGGCCCAGGGGCGCTGGACCGGTCCACCACTGTTGAAGTTCCTGCCCACGGGCGCGGCCCACTCGGTCTGGTGGTTCCGCGACGTGCGGGGCCGCTTCGCCGGCTGGTACGTCAACCTGGAGGAACCGGGGGTCCGGTGGGACGACGGCGGGCTGGCCGGCGTGGACATCGTCGACCAGGATCTCGACGTGTGGGTCCGGCCGGACCGCAGCTGGGAATGGAAGGACGAGGACGAGTTCGTCGAGCGACTGGCCTTCCCGGAGCACTACTGGGTGACCGACGAGGCGGCGGTGCGGGCCGAGGGCAAACGGGTGATCGCCCTGGCCGAGGCGGGGGTCTTTCCCTTCGACGGCACCTGGTGCGACTTCACCCCGCCGCCGCACTGGACCGCTCCCGACCGCCTGCCGGACGGCTGGGACCGGCCACCGGTGCGCTGACCGGCCGGGGGTGTCGTTCGTCACGCAGGGTCCGCCCCGGGTGACGTCTGCCGGTGCGGTGTGAGCGTTCCGGCGAGGATCTGGCAGAATGGCTGGCTGGTATCCGGCGCGTGTCCGGCGCCCTCTAACCCGGGCGCGTCGCCAGTCCACCCGAGCGGTCTCCGGCCCAACCCCACTGTGCCGGTTGGCGCTCACCCGTGCACACCGCCCGTACCGGGTCGGTGAGATCGCAACAGGAGCGAAACAACCGTGGCCGTAAAGATCCGGCTCCTGCGGATGGGCAAGATCCGCAACCCGCAGTACCGCATCGTCGTCGCCGACTCGCGCACCAAGCGCGACGGCCGAGCGATCGAGTTCGTCGGCATCTACCAGCCGAAGGAAGACCCTTCGGTCATCGAGGTCAAGTCGGAGCGGGTCCAGTACTGGCTGTCCGTCGGCGCCCAGCCCAGCGAGGCGGTGCAGCGGCTGCTGGAACTGACCGGTGACTGGCAGAAGTTCAAGGGCCTGCCGGCCCCGCCGCCGCTGAAGGTCGCGCCCGAGCGGGCCGACCGCAAGGCGGCCTACGAGGCCGAGGCGAAGGCCGCCGCCGGTGTGGCCGACACCCCGGCGAAGCCGGCGAAGAAGGCCGCCAAGGCCGCCGAGGCCCCGAAGGCCGAGGAAGCCCCGAAGGCCGAGGAGCAGCCCGCCACGGACACCGGCGAGCAGGCCTGACATGGCGCTGCGGCCGGCGTTGGAGCACCTGGTCAAGGGCATCGTCGACCACCCCGACGACGTGCGCGTCCGGATGGTCGACTCCCGGCGAGGGAAGCGGCTGGAGGTCCGGGTGCATCCCGAGGACCTGGGCACCGTGATCGGGCGGTCCGGCCGGACCGCCAAGGCGCTGCGCCAGGTGATCGGCTCCATCGGTGGGCGCGGGGTACGCGTCGACATCGTCGACTCGTACTGATGCAGCTCATCGTCGGCAGGATCGGTAAGCCGCACGGCATCCGCGGTGAGGTCACCGTGGAGGTGCGTACCGACGAGCCCGAGACGCGGTTCGCCCCCGGCATGGTGCTCGTCACCGTGCCGGGGGCGAACGCCGCCCAGCCCGCGCCGGACGGTCCCGGCGTGCCGTTCCGGACGCCAGACACGTTGACCGTCGAGTCCGCGCGTCGGCATCAGGGGCGGCTGCTCGTCGCCTTCGACGGGGTGCTGGACCGCGACGTCGCCGAGGCACTGCGGGGCACCCTGCTCGCGGTGGACAGCGCCGACGTCGACCCGCCGGAGGATCCGGAGGAGTTCCACGATCACCAGCTGGTCGGGCTGGCCGTGGTCACGCCGACCGGCGAGCGGTTGGGTGAGGTGGCCCGGATCGATCACGCTCCGGCCTCCGACCTGCTGGTGCTGCGGCGTCCCGAGGGGCGCACGGCGCTGATCCCGTTCGTCAAGGCGATCGTCTCCGAGGTCGATCTCGCCGGTGGCCGGGTCGTGGTGGACCCACCCGGCGGCCTGCTCGATCTCTAGCTGGCGGAGCAGCCTGATGCGCGTCGACATCGTGTCGATCTTCCCGGAGTACTTCGCCCCGCTGGACCTGTCGCTGATCGGCCGAGCGCGGGTCAACGGCACGCTGCGGCTGGCCGTACACGATCTGCGGAGCTGGACCCACGACGTGCACCGCACCGTCGACGACACCCCGTACGGCGGCGGACCCGGCATGGTGATGCGGCCGGAGCCGTGGGGCGAGGCGTTGGACGCCCTGGCACCGGCGGAGCTGGCCCCACCACGGCTGCTGGTGCCGTCGCCGGCCGGCGTGCCTTTCACCCAGGCCATGGCCCACGAGCTGGCGGCCGAGCCGCACCTGCTGTTCGCCTGCGGCCGGTACGAGGGCATCGACCAGCGGGTCCTCGACCACGCGGCGACGCGGATGCCGGTCACCGAGGTGAGCCTCGGTGACTATGTGCTCTTCGGCGGCGAGGTCGCGGTGCTGGTGATCCTGGAGGCGGTGACCCGGCTGCTGCCGGGGGTGCTCGGCAACGCCGGTTCGCTGACCGAGGAGTCCCACGCGCACGGGCTGCTGGAGGCGCCGATGTACACCAAGCCGGCGACCTGGCGCGGCCTGCCGGTGCCGGACGTGCTCCGCTCCGGCGACCACGGCCGGATCGCCCGCTGGCGGCGTGACGAGGCGCTGGTCCGCACCGGTCGCCGCCGGCCGGACATGCTCACCGGGCTGGATCCGCAGAGCCTGGATAAACGGGACGTGGCGGCACTGGATCGGGCCGGATTTCAGGTGCCCGGACCGGATGTGGCAAAGTAGGGGGGTTGCCGCAGACGTCCGCGCCCGTGGGCGGCTGCGAGGATCTCCGACCGGGGCCGGTTCGTCCGGCCACCACCCGGGGATCAGTATCACCCATCCGCGCGCCGAGTGACGGTGCGCCGTGAGCCTCACGAGGACACAGCGATGAACATCCTGGACGCCCTTGACGCCCAGTCGAAGCGCACCGACCTGCCCGACTTCCGTGCCGGTGACACCGTCAAGGTGCACGCCCGGGTGGTCGAGGGGGCCCGGTCCCGGGTCCAGATCTTCCAGGGCGTCGTCATCCGCCGCCAGGGTGCCGGGCTGCGCGAGACCTTCACCGTCCGCAAGCTCAGCTTCGGCGTCGGCGTCGAGCGGACCTACCCGATCAACAGCCCGGCGATCGACCGGATCGAGGTCGTGGTTCGCGGTGACGTCCGCCGGGCCAAGCTCTACTACCTGCGTGAGCTGCGGGGCAAGAAGGCCAAGATCAAGGAGCTGCGCGAGAAGCAGCCGAGCTGATCTCGTACCGCGCCACGCCGCCCGAGCTGCGCGTATGCCGTACCGGCCAGTCCGCACTACCCTGGTCGTACGGGCGCAGCGCGGCGGTGACCCGCCTCCTGTGTGGCGGGTGACCTCCACTACCGCCCGGGGAGCCTCGACGAGGTTCCCGGGCGGTAGTTGTTTCTGCGGACCGGGGAGTGAGCGTGGTACAGGCGCTTGACGACAGCGGCGCGGCCGATCCGTGGCGCCGGCGTACCCGGCGCGGTAAGCGGCAGATGCCACTTTGGCAGGAGTTGCCGCTGCTGCTCATCGTCGCCTTCTGCCTGGCGGTGCTGATCCGTACCTTCCTGCTCCAGGCGTTCTTCATCCCCTCCGGGTCGATGGAGGACACCCTGCTCGTCGGCGATCGGGTCGTGGTCAACAAGGTCGTCTACAACGTCCGGAACCCACAGCGCGGCGAGGTCGTGGTCTTCCGGGGGACCGACCAGTGGGTTCCGCAGGTGGACGTGCAGCCGCCCACCAGCTTCGCCGACAAGCTCGGCCGCACCGTCGGCGATCTGATCGGCGTCGGTCGGCCCGGGGAGAAGGACTTCATCAAGCGTGTCATTGCGCTGCCCGGGGACCGGGTGAGCTGCTGTGACGGCCAGGGACGGGTGCTGGTCAACGGCACCCCGTTGGACGAGTCGGCGTACGTGCTGCGCGACTCGCCGCTCGATCTCCCGCCGAATCCGCAGGAGTGCCGCTCCCGCCGGTTCGAGGAGATCGTGGTCCCGCCCGGTCAGATGTTCGTCCTCGGCGACCACCGGCAGGTCTCGCAGGATGCCCGGTGCCAGGGCACGGTGCCGATCGACAACGTGGTCGGGCGGGCGTTCGCGGTGGTCTGGCCGTCCGACCGGTGGCATTCGCTGCCGATCCCCGACACCTTCGCCACCGTCGCACCGCCACCCACCGCCGGCGGCGGCGCGGCCCCGGTACGCCCCGACCCCGACGGAGGTGTCGTCCTGCTGATCCCGATTGCGGCCACACTTTCCGTTCTCGCGCGTTCCGGACGGTGGCGCTCGGTCGGGCAACGTAGGCTCCTCCCGTGATTGACGAGCAGACCGACAAGCCGCGCCACTCCTTCTGGAAGGAACTGCCCATCCTGCTCGGGGTGGCGATCCTGGTCGCGGTACTGGTACGTGCCTTCGTACTGCAGACCTTCTTCATCCCCTCGCCGTCGATGGAGAACACTCTCAAGATCGACGATCGGGTACTTGTCAACAAACTCGTCTACCACACCCGTTCGCCGCACCGCGGCGAAGTGATCGTCTTCAAGGCGCCGCTGGAGTGGAGTGGCAATCCGGCGGGGGAGGACTTCATCAAGCGGGTGATCGGTGTCGGCGGCGACCGGGTGGTCTGCTGCGACGACCAGGACCGCCTGCTGATCAACGGAACCCCGCTCGACGAGCCGTACATCTTCTCGGTCGACGGGCAACGGGACAAGCCGGCGGACCAGGAGTTCGACGTGCAGGTGCCCGAGGGTCGGCTCTGGGTCATGGGTGATCACCGGTCCGCCTCCGGTGACTCGCTGGAGCACTACCAGCAGTCCGGGCAGAACGTCGAGGCCGCCACCATCCCCGAGGACGACGTGGTGGGGCGCGCCTTCACCATCTTCTGGCCGTTCGACCGGGCGAGGATCCTGACCGTGCCGGACGAGTTCGAGGCCATCCCGAGTTCCTGACCAGGGCCGGCGCGGTCGGTGAGCGGGTGCCCACCCGTCCCGGACAGCGCGGCGTGGGCGACGTCGTGGGCATCTGGCAGTCTGGTGCGGTGACCGTCTACACCCCGAGGTGTGCCGCTCGCGTCCTGCTTGTCGACGCGGCCGGCCGGTTGCTGCTGTTCCGCGGCTTCGACCCCGCCCGTCCGGAACACGGCCGGTGGTGGGTCACCCCGGGCGGAGGAGTCGACCCGGGGGAGACGTACGCCGAGGCCGCGATCCGCGAGCTGGCCGAGGAGACCGGGCTCCGGGTGAGCGTGGCCGAGGTCGGTCAACCGGTGCACGCCGACGTCACCGAGTTCTCCTTCGGCGGCGTCTGGTACCGGCAGGAGCAGCAGTTCTTCCTGGTCCGGGTGACGGCGCACGAGGTCGACACGGCGGGGTTCAGCGAGCTGGAGCGGGGCAGCGTCGACGATCACCGGTGGTGGTCGGCGGACGAGTTGCGGGGCACCCGGGAGCGCTGCTACCCAGCTGACCTTGCCGAGGTTCTGGCCCGCGCGTTGGGCACGACGGCTGTCATCGAGGGACGGGCATGCTGACTCCACCACGCACCGTGGTACGCCGGGAGGCCGGGCTCTACGCGTTGGAGCGGGCCCTGCAACGGCGCGGCTTCCGGCATGTCGCCGGTGCCGACGAGGCTGGCCGCGGTGCCTGCGCGGGGCCGTTGGTCGCCGCCGCCGTGGTGCTGCCGGAGGGCCGGCGAGGCGAGATCGACGGGCTGGCCGACTCCAAGTTGCTGACCCCGGCGAGTCGGGAACGGATCCACGACGAGGTCGTCGAGCGCGCGTTGGCGTACGCGGTGGTGGTCGTCCCGGCCGACGAGGTCGACGCCCGCGGGCTGCACGTGTGCAACCTGGCCGCGATGCGCCGAGCGCTGGCGTCGCTCGCGGTCCGGCCGGAGTATGTCCTGACCGACGGGTTCGGCGTGGACGGCCTGGGTGCGCCCGGGCTCGCGGTGTGGAAGGGCGACCGGGTGGCCGCCTGCGTGGCGGCGGCGAGCGTGCTGGCGAAGGTCACCCGGGACCGGATCATGGTTGACCTGGACGCCGAGCATCCCGGCTACGGATTCGCCGAGCACAAGGGGTACATCACCGCGGAGCACACCGCCGCACTGCGGGAGCGCGGGCCGTGTCGGGAGCACCGTTACTCGTACGTCAACGTGGCCGCCGTCTCCGGGCTCGACGGCCGGCCACCCCGCTCGCGGCGACCGCTCGGCGCAAGCCGGGACGAGCCGATGGGGCGCTCGGGCGCCGTAGGGGGTACCGTCGGCGTGGCGTTGGGCGAGCAGCCTCGGCCTCCGGCGCCGGTGGGGGAAGATGTGGTCATGGAAGGCGGAGTGCGATGAGCGCGGAAGATCTCGAGAAGTACGAGACCGAGATGGAGCTCCAGCTCTACCGGGAGTACCGCGACATCGTCCGTCAGTTCTCCTACGTGGTGGAGACCGAACGTCGTTTCTACCTCGCCAACCAGGTCGACCTGCACGTCCGCAACTCCGACGGCGAGGTCTACTTCGAGGTGGAGATGCACGACGCCTGGGTCTGGGACATGTACCGTCCGGCCCGGTTTGTGAAGAATGTCCGGGTGATGACGTTCAAGGACGTGAACGTGGAGGAGCTGGAGAAGCCGGACATCTCCCTGCCCGCCGACTCCGGCTTCGGCGGCTGACCCCGGGTACCGCCGCAGCAGCGACGGAGGCCCCCACCCACCGCGCGTCCGGCGTCCACAGTGCACCCCGTTGTTTCGTCAGTGCCCGGCGGCCTCCGGCCGCCCGACGAACTCGAACATCGTCGCGCCGGCCGGCCGCTGTCGCGGCGGACCGAGTAGCCGGTGCGCGCCCACGCCGACCCCCTCCGCCGGGGTGCTGACCGTGATCTGCTCGAACCCTTCCGCGACGAACCAGTCGCAGATCGTCGGTACCAGGTCCGGCTCCCATCGCCCCCGGGTCCAGACGACGGTACCGCCGGTGGCGCAGAGCCAGGCGCAGTGGCCCACCATCGCGCGGACGTCGGCATCGGAGATGTTGCCGAAGATGCCGCAGGCCAGCACTAGGTCGGCCGGGACCATCCCGACGTAGGCGTCGCTGTCGGCCGCGTCGCCGCACCTCACCTCGACCCCGGACAGTCCCGCCTCGCGGACGGCGGCGCGGGCCAGTTCCACGTTGCGGGGCTCCTGCTCGACCAGCAGGGCGGTCACGTCACCGCCGCGTGGGTGGGTCGCCAGCACGGGGATGAGATCCCGGCCCTGCCCGGCGCAGAGGCTGACCGCCCGCAGCGGGCCGGCCGCCGCCTCGTCCAGGGCGGTGCCGATCCGCCGGCGCACCTCGGTCAGCCGCCGCGACAGCGACGAATCCGGGTCCTCGTAGTGGTGGTGCCAGGCGTACCAGTCGCGGGTCACGTCCCGAGCGTAGGCGACGATCGCCCATAGCAGATCGACCAGTGCGTGCGTGGACTGTCCACAGGACGCCCGGTCGTCCACAGATCTGCCGCCCGGGGCGGTGGACTTCGGCGGGCCCGGTCAGGCTCGACGGCATGTCTCCACGGATGTCGATACTCGGCGGAGTCACGACGCTCCTGCTGCTGGCCCCCACCGGACCGATGGGTGGTGCGGCCGGGGCACGTGGTGGGTCGCCCTCGCCGGCCGCGCCGGATGCTCGGCCGTTCCCGCCGGCCGCGCCGAGCGGCTGGTCGCGCCCGGTGGCTTCACCGCAGGCGGGGGGCACCCCGGGCACCGTTGGCGGGCCGTTGCGGTGGCCGGTCGAGGGGGTGCCGCAGCTCGGCGGAAGCGGGCGGTTCAGATGGCCGGTCGACGGGATGCCACGGCCGGTTCGCCGGTTCGACCCGCCGCCCCGGCCGTGGCTGGCCGGTCACCGGGGGATCGACCTGCTCGCCCCGGCCGCCGCCACGATCCGGGCGGCCGGCGCCGGCACGGTCCTGTTCGCCGGCGTGGTCGCCGACCGGCCGGTGGTCACCGTGGGCCACGCCGACGGCCTACGGACCACGTACGAACCGGTCCGACCGACCGTCACGGTGGGCACGGTGGTGTCGGCCGGTGCGCCCCTGGGCACGTTGCTGCCCGGGCACGCCGGCTGTCCGGGCAGCGCGTGCCTGCACTGGGGACTGCGCCGGGGGGAGGACTACCTCGACCCGCTCGCCCTGCTCGGTCTCGGACGGGTTCGACTGCTGCCCGTCGGCGACCTCGTCGTCGCCGCGGTGCGTCCGCTCACCGCTGGGCGAGCAGACCGGGCAGCCCGACCGCGAGTCGCTGGTACTCCTCGGGCGTGTTGTAGACCTGGCCGCACAACCGCAGCCAGCCGCGGCCGTCCCAGGTCGTGACGGCGACCTGGGCACCGAGCCGCTCCGCGATCCGGGACTGCAACGCCCGGGCACCGTCCAGGGTCGTGGCGAGCCCCGCCGGCAACGGAACGAGTCGCATGGCGACCGTCGGTCCGCCCGGGTCGGGCAGGTCGGCCGGTGGCACGCCGAGCGCGTCCCCCACCACCCGTTGCCCGTACGCGGCCAGTCCGGCGTTGTGCCCACGTACCCGGTCGACGCCGAGGCTGCGCAGTGTGTAGAGCCCGGCCGGTGCGCTCAACCAGGCCGTGTAGTCCGAGGTGGCCTGCCACTCCAGGCGGGCCGGGAAGCCCGAGTCCTGTTCCCAGGAGACGACAAGTGGCTCGATCCGGTCCCGCCACCGGGTCGCCACCACCAGCACGGCGGTGCCGCGCGGCGCGTACCCCCACTTGTGCAGGTTGCCCACCCAGAAGTCGGCGCCGATGCTGCACACCGACGCCGGCAGCATGCCGGGAGCGTGTGCGGCGTCGACAAGCACCGGCACGCCGTGCTCACCGGCCACCCCGACGATCGCGGCGACCGGGAACAGCCGGGCCGTCGCCGAGGTGAGCTGGTCGACCACCAGCAGTCGGGTCCGGCCGGGCCGCAGCCCGTTCCGGACGACCTGCACCACCTCGTCGTCGGTGGCGGTCAGCGGCACCCGCAGGACCCGGTGCGTGGCCCCGGTGCGGCGGCATTCCCGGCGGACGGAGTAGGCCACGGCACCGTAGCCGTGGTCGGTGGTGAGCACCTCGTCACCAGACCGCAGCCCCAGGGACTGGAGCACCACGGCGGCGCCGGTGGTGGCATTGGTGGTCAGGGCGGTGCCGTCGGGATCGGCACCGAGGAAACCCGCCAGGTGCCGGCGAGTGTGCGCGATCCGGTCGACCAGGCCCTGCGTGAAGAACCGCAGCGGGTCGGCCTCCATCTCGTCGCGTAGCCGTTGCTGGGCGCGCTGCGCCACGATCGGCACCGCCCCGAACGAGCCGTGGTTGAGGTGGCTGACCGCCGGGTCCAGAGAGAAGAGCAGACGGGCGCCCGTGATCGGCTCGGGCGGCGGCGGGACGCTCACCCGATGATCGTAGCCGTCGGGCTCGGTGTGTCCGGGGTGCTGCCGCCGTCACCGGTCAGGATGCAGAGCAGCCGTCACGTCAGGGACGGCGTCCCGCCGCCGGGAGGTCGTGCGTGACCCGATGGCCGTGCCGCCTACCGTCAGGCGCGCGGGTGGGCCTGGCGGTAGGCGGCCCGGAGCCGTTCCACCGAGACATGCGTGTAGATCTGGGTGCTGGCCAGCGAGGAGTGCCCCAGCAGTTCCTGCACCGCCCGCAGGTCCGCGCCGCCTTCGAGCAGGTGGGTCGCGGCGGTGTGGCGCAGCGCGTGCGGGCTGGTCCGGGGCAGCCCCGCGGCCTCGGCGTGATCGCCGACGATCCGACGAGCCATGGTCGGATGCAGCCGGCCACCCCGGGCGCCGAGCAGCAGCGCGTCCCGGGATTCGGGGACCGCCAGCACCGGCCGCCCGTGCCGTAGCCAGTCGTCGAGGGCGCGTTGCGCCGGCAGGCCGTACGGCACCGTCCGCTCCCGCCCGCCCTTGCCACGTACCCGGACCACCCGCCGATCCTGGTCGACGTCGGCCGTGTCGATCCCGCACACCTCGCTGACCCGTACCCCGGTGCCGTAGAGCAGTTCGAGCAGTACCCGGTCGCGCAGCCGTACCGCCTCGACGGCGACGGACGGGTCGTCGGCTGACGGCGGGGGATCGGCGACGGCTGCCGGCCCGCCGGAGACGGTTGTGGCCGCGGGGTGGGCGGGCCTCTCGACGAGCAGGGTCGCCTGCTCGGGACGGAGCACCGTGGGAAGTGTCCGGCGCGGTCGGGGACTGGCCAGCGTGGCGGCGACGTCCGTGGGCAGCAACCCGTGCCGGTGCGCCCAGGCGCTGAAGGTGCGGGCCGCGGCGGCCCGGCGGGCCAGCGAGGTGCGGGCAGCGCCGGTGGTGCGCTGCCGGGCCAGCCAACTGCGTACCGTGTCGAGGCTCAGGTCGGCCACCTCGGTGCAGCCCATCCGCCCAGCATGATCCAACAGCGACACCAGATCGCCGACGTACGCCCGCACCGTGTGTGCCGAACGGTTGCGGACCGAGGCCAGGTATCCCGCGAACTCGTCCACCGCGTCCCGCAGTGGTGCCGGCAGCGCGTCGTGCATCGCCTGGGTGCCGTTGGCGGCGGGCACGTGCCCGCCCATCCCGCCCATCCTGCCCACGAGATCCACCCTACGGTCGGCCTGCCCGGACGGCGAACAGGTGGCCCGCCAGACGGCACCCCTTGATCAGGCGGAAGGTGGGACGTCACCGCCGATCGGCCTGCTGACCGGCGCGACCGGGCCGCGCTGGGCCGGCGTGCTCGGGCCGGGCTGGGCCGGCGTGCTCGGTCGGCCCGGCGGGACCAGGGCGTAGCCGCCCTCCCGGCGTACCACCAGGGCCAACTCCTCCAACAGCGGTAGTTTGCGCAGCACCGTGCGAACGGCAAGACCCGCCCGCACGGCGAGGCCGTCCACATCGACACGACCGCGTCGCGGCATCGCCTCCACGATCGACCGGGCGTCGTCGTCGAGCAGGTCGGTGGGGCGTTGGGGCCCGCGCGGCACCGGGGCCAACTCGCCGATCCGACCCACCTCCTCCAGCACGTGGGCCAGGCCGGTCACCAGTCGCGCCTCCGGGTGCTCCCGAAGCATCTCGTGGGCACCGACCGACATGGCCGACGTGACCGGGCCCGGCACCACCATCGCCGGTCGACCCAGGGCGATGGCCCGTCGGGTGGTCTGCGTGGCGCCGCTGCGGGCCGCGGCCTCGACCAGCACCGTGCCCCGGGTGCCCGCCGCGATCACCCGGTTGCGGATGAGGAAACGGGGACGCAGCGGCTCGGCGCCGGGCGGCCACTCGCTGACCAGCAGACCGGTGTCGGCGATCCGGTCGAACAGCGCCGCGTTGCCCATCGGGTACGCGCGGTCCACCCCGCAGGCGAGCACCGCGACAGTGCGCCCACCGGCGTTCAGCGCCCCACGGTGCGCGGCGGCGTCGATGCCGAACGCGCCGCCGGAGACGACGGTCCAGTCCCGGTCGGCCAGGCCGTAACCCAGATCGGTCGCGACGTGGGTGCCGTACGCCGTGGCGGCCCGAGACCCGACCACCG
Source organism: Verrucosispora sp. WMMC514 (assembly GCF_027497295.1). Taxonomy (NCBI): domain Bacteria; kingdom Bacillati; phylum Actinomycetota; class Actinomycetes; order Micromonosporales; family Micromonosporaceae; genus Micromonospora; species Verrucosispora sp. WMMC514. The sequence continues at coordinate 4,080,344 of NZ_CP114906.1, forward strand.
CCACGGACCGGTCCAGCGCCTCCGCCAGTGGCCACGAGCCGCGTACCCAGAAGCAGAGCGGCGGTGCGGTCTCGACATCCACCCGGCGGCGGGTGTCGGACAGGCGGAGCGTACGCAGCTGTTCCACCGTCGCCGGCCATTCGTCGTCGCCGGGGATGACGACCCGGACACCGAGGCGCTCGGCGCGGTGCAGGGCCGTGGCGGCGATCACCCTGGCGTCACCACCCCGGCTGCGCGCCGCCACCGACTCGCGCAGCGCCTGCTGGGGTGCTCCGCCGTCCAGCAGCAGGTCCAGCGCGCCCACCGGGCCGAACTCGTCGACCAGCGCGTGCACCGACCGGGTGCCCGGCTCGGCCAGCCAGGTCAACGCCACCCGTGCCAGGGTCAACTCCTCATGGCTGCTCATGTGCCCTCTCCCGTCCTGAGCGTGATGGCCTCGCCGACGTCTCCTGCGTCCGGCCGGGCCCGCCCGTCGAGGTCGGCGATCGTCCAGGCGAGTCGGACGACCCGGTCGAAGCCACGGGCGGAGAGCGAACCGGAGTCGAGCCGGGCCCGCAGATCGGCGGTGACGCGGCCGGGCAGCCGCCACGGCGCCCGACGTAGCTGCGGGCCGGGTATCTCGGCGTTGAGCCGCCGACCCAGCGGTGCCCAACGTGCGGCCGCCGCCGCACGCGCCGCCACCACCCGCCCGGCGACCACCGTGGAGGATTCGTGACTGGTCGACTCCATCAGCTCGGCGGCGCGCATCGGAGGCAGCCGCACCTGGAGATCGATCCGGTCGAGCAGCGGACCGGAGAGCCGGCCGAGGTAACGACGGCGGGCCTGCGGGGCACACTCGCAGCGGTCGTCGCCGGCCGGGTTCGCACACGGACACGGGTTGGCCGCGAGGACCAGCTGGGCGCGGGCCGGATATTCGGCGCTGCCCCGGCTACGGGTCAACAGCACCCGGCCGTGCTCCAACGGCTGACGCAGCGCCTCCAGCGCGGCCTTGCTGAACTCCGGTGCCTCGTCCATCAGCAGTACCCCCCGGTGGGCGAGCGAGATCGCACCGGGGCGGGCCAGCCCGGATCCGCCACCGACGATCGAGGGGACGGTCGCGGTGTGATGAGGTGCCTGGAACGGCGGACGCCGGATCAACCGGCCACCCGCCGGCAACAGGCCGGCGATCGAGTGCAGGGCGGTGACCTCCAGGGCCGCTTCGTCGTCCAGTTCCGGCAGGATCGACGGCAGGCGTTCGGCGAGCATCGTCTTGCCCGCTCCCGGAGGCCCGATCAGCGCCAGGTGGTGCCCACCGGCCGCGGCGATCTCCAGCGCCCGTCGACCCAGCCCCTGCCCGGCCACCTCGGCCAGGTCGGGCCCGGGTGCGGGCGGCGGCGGAGCGTCGACCGGTGGCTCGATCAGCGGTCGGCCGTCGCGGACGAAGGCGACCAGCCGGTGCAGGGTGTCGACGCCGCGGACCAGCAGGCCGGGCACGACCGCCGCCTCGGCGGTGTTGCCGGCCGGGACGATCACCCGCCGGATGCCGGCCTTCGCCGCCGCGGCGACCATCGGCAGTACGCCCCGGACCGGTCGCACGGTGCCGTCCAGGCCCAGCTCCCCGAGCACCGCCACGCCGTCCAGCGGCAGCAGCGGAAGCTCGCCGGAGCCGCCGAGCAGCGCCACCGCGATCGCCAGGTCGAACGCCGAACCGAATTTGGGCAGGGTGGCCGGTAGCAGGTTGAGGGTGATCCGGCGGTTCGGCCACCGTTGGCCGGAGTTGACCAACGCGGCCCGGACCCGGTCGCGCGCCTCGTGCAGGGCGGTGTCGGGCAGGCCGGAGATCGCCACTCCGGGCAGGCCGGCGGCGAGGTCCACCTCCACCTCCACCAGCTGCCCGGTCACTCCGACCAGACCGACGCAGAGCACCCGGGCGTAACTCACCGCGTCACCTCGGCGCTTGCGGTGCCGCGACACGGCCCCAACGCACCGGGCCGACCGGTCCGGCCGCTGCGCCCGCTCACCGGAAGGCGTCCTTGACGTGCTCGACCCGCGCCCGGCCGAGGCGGGGCAGCAGTACCGAGATGACGTCGAAGCGCACCTCGTCGGCGGTGGTGCCGGTGGCGGCGAGCCAGGCGGCCGCAAGCCCCCGCAGCCGGCGGGCCTTGCGCGGCACCACCGCCTCGGCGGGGCTGCCGAAGGTGGCGGTCCGCCGCGTCTTCACCTCGCAGAAGGCGAGCACCGGCCCGTCCCAGGCGATGATGTCGATCTCTCCGGTGCGGCAGCGCCAGTTGCGGGCCACCGGGCGTAGTCCCTCCTCGATGAGGTGCCGCACGGCGCAGCGTTCCCCGTAACCGCCGATCGCCTGGTTCCGCTTGGTCATGACCGGCACACTGCTCCGGGCCGGGACTCGCGGCGACCCCGCCGTGGTGGCCTGTGGACGACCGAGGGTGTTGTGGACGACCGGACGATCATGCCCCGGATGTGCTAGCGCGACCTTTTTGGGCTGGTCAGGTGCGGGGTCGAATGGCGTACCAACCGCCTGTCGCATACGGTGCCGGGCGTGGACGGACGACGCAGTTTCGCCGACGACCAGGAGCCCCGCTGGTATCCGGGCGACCATGACCGTGGCTACACCGACCCGCAGTGGCGTCCGGCGGGAGAGGGGCGCCACCCCGGCGACGAGCCCCGCGCGGTACCCGAGCAGCGCGGTGACGACGACGACCGGTACGGCTCACCGCGGCGGGCGGCACTGACGGACCCGCTCGGCGACGTGGCGGGGGAGCCCGAGCGCTACCGGGCGTCGCGTTCCCGCCGAACGGAACCGGCGGGACCGGACGTCTCCGGTGAACTGCCGGTCGACCGCCCGGGCCGGCGTGCCGCTTACGAGGTGGGCCCGACCAGCGGCGGAGCGCCGTTGTCCACGGATCCGACCCGCGCCGTGCTGGCCGGATACCCGATCGTCGAGGCCAAGCGCGGCCCGGAGGCGACCAACCCGCTGGAACAGCCGACCGGTCCGGTGCCGTCGGTGGCACCCCGGACGGAACCGCCGGTGGGCGAGGCCCCGCCCGGTCCCGCCGACGCCGTGACCGGTCACCCGGCTGGCCATCCGGCAGCGGGTCACCCGATCCTCGGTCACCCGACATCTGGTCACCCGACGGGCGGCGTCCAGCCAGGGGTGCCGGCCGGGGACGGTGTCTACCGGACGCGGCGGCCGGTGCTCGCGGTGCTCTTCGCGGCGCTGGTCGTGATCTTCGAGGTGCCGGCGGCGCGGGTGCTGCTGCACGGCGCGACCGCCGATCCGGTTGCCGCCGGGGACGTGCTGGCCGGCACGTTTCTGGTCTGTGGGCTGCCGATCTTCGCGGCCGGCCTCTACGGGCTGCGGACGACCGGGTTCTCGCTGATCGACGGCGCCCGGGGCTGGCTGCGACCGCCGACGGCCTACCTCACGGTCGGCCTGGCGCTCTTCCTGGTGGCCGCGCTCGCCGCCGGCTGAGGATGGTCGGGCCACCGGCTGCGCGTCGCCGAGGCGGCGGGACGTAGCCGGCGGCGGCCGGTGGCCTGGCCGCCGGTGGCGGCACCCGGGTCGGCCGCCGTGGAGCGGAGTCTCACCGCACCCGGGCGTGGCACGGTCGGGAGAGCGCGTACACTGGTCAACCGGCGACCGCCTCGTGCGGTCGACCTCGCGTGCCCTCCTCACGAGTCGTCGTGCGGCGGCGGCCTCCCTGGTCCCGACCCCGGTCGGGCCCACCATGGTCGACGACCGGGCACCAGGACGCCCGGCCGCCGGCCGGGCGGGACAACCAGGGACCGCAAGGAGTACGAATCATGGCCGTCGTGACCATGCGTCAGCTGCTGGAGAGTGGTGTTCACTTCGGGCACCAGACCCGGCGGTGGAACCCGAAGATGAAGCGTTTCATCTTCACCGAGCGCAACGGCATCTACATCATCGACCTGCGCCAGACCCTCGACTACATCGAGAAGGCGTACGACTTCGTGCGCAACACGGTGGCCGAGGGCGGCAGCATCCTGTTCGTCGGCACGAAGAAGCAGGCGCAGGAGGCGATCGCCGAGCAGGCGACCCGCGTCGGCCAGCCGTACGTCAACCACCGCTGGCTCGGCGGCATGCTCACCAACTTCCAGACGGTGTACAAGCGGCTGCAGCGGATGAAGGAGCTGGAGGCCCTCGGTGACCTCAGCGGCACCGCCGCCGGCTACACCAAGAAGGAGACCCTGCAGCTCTCCCGCGAGAAGATCAAGCTGACCCGCACCCTGGGCGGCCTGCGGGACATGCAGAAGCTCCCGGCCGCGGTCTGGGTGGTCGACACCAAGAAGGAGCACATCGCCGTCGACGAGGCCCGCAAGCTGGGCATCCCGGTGATCGCCGTGCTCGACACCAACTGCGACCCGGACGAGGTCGACTTCCCGATCCCGGGTAACGACGACGCGATCCGCTCGGCCGAGCTGCTGACCAAGGTCGTCGCCGCCGCCGTGGCCGATGGCCTGATCGCCCGCTCCGGTCGTCGCCGGGGCGGCGACGAGAAGCCGGAAGCGGGTGTCGCCACCGACGAGCCGCTGGCCGAGTGGGAGCGCGAGCTGCTCGAGGAGCCGAAGAAGGCCGACGAGCAGCAGCCGGCCGCTGAGCAGCCGGCCGCCGAGCAGCCCGCGGCCGAGCAGCCGGCCGCCGTCTCCGGCCAGTGACCGTACCGCCGTCCGGTCACCGCCCGTTCCACGGACGGTGACCGGCGGCAGGTAGACCGGGCACGAACCTCTCGGAACCGGGTAATCGTCACCTCAGACCATTCCACGCAGTCTCAACACCGAAGAGAGAGCCATGTCCCAGATCACCGCCGCGGACGTCAAGAAGCTCCGCGACCTGACCGGCGCCGGCATGATGGACAGCAAGAAGGCGCTGACCGAGGCCGAGGGCGACTTCGACAAGGCCGTCGAGATCCTGCGCGTCAAGGGCGCCAAGGACGTCGGCAAGCGGGCCGGCCGGACCGCTGCGAACGGTCTGGTTGCGCACTCCGGCAAGGCGCTGCTCGAACTCAACTGCGAGACCGACTTCGTCGCCAAGAACGACAACTTCATCGCGCTGGCGCAGCAGCTCGTCGAGCACGGCGAGCGGGCCGGCGTCGGCAACGCAGCGGAGCTGCTCGCTACCGAGATCGACGGCCGCACCGTCGCCGACCTGGTCCAGGAGCAGTCCGCCAAGATCGGCGAAAAGCTGGTGCTCAACCGGTTCGCCAAGCTCGACGGCAACGTCGCGGTCTACCTGCACCGCAAGGCGCAGGACCTGCCCCCGGCGGTCGGCGTGCTGGTGCAGTACACCGGCAAGGCCGACGAGGCGGGCGACGCCGATGCGCGCGGCGCGGCGATGCAGATCGCCGCGATGCGGCCGCAGTACCTCACCCGCGACGAGGTGCCGGCCGAGGTCGTCGAGTCCGAGCGGCGCATCGCCGAGCAGACCGCCCGCGAGGAGAACAAGCCCGAGGCCGCGCTGCCGAAGATCGTCGAGGGCCGGGTCAACTCCTTCTTCAAGGACTTCGTCCTGCTGGAGCAGTCCTCGGTGACCGACAACAAGAAGACGGTGAAGCAGGTGCTGGCCGAGGCGGGCATCGAGGTCACCGGTTTCGTGCGGTTCGAGGTCGGCCAGGCCTGAGCCGGCTCGGGGCGTACCGCGCCCCGTGGGCTGGGAGCAACGACGAGACGAGGAGGCCGCCGGTGTACGCGACACACACCGCGGCCTCCTCGTCCCATAAGGTCGGCAGCGGCAGGTACGCGCACCTGAGCGCGCCAGTGGGGGAAGGACGGGCGGATGACGCAGGTTGTGAGTGACCGGACGTTGGCGGCGGACGATCCGACGGCACCACCGCCCGGCCGGGCCCGGCGGGTGGTGTTGAAGCTGTCCGGCGAGGTGTTCGGTGGCGGCGCGATCGGTGTCGATCCGGACGTCGTGCAGGCCATCGCCCGGCAGATCGCCACCGTGGTGCGCCGGGGTGTGCAGGTCTCCGTGGTGGTCGGCGGCGGCAACTTCTTCCGGGGCGCCGAGTTGCAGAAGCGGGGCATGGACCGGGCCCGGGCCGACTACATGGGCATGCTCGGCACGGTCATGAACTGCCTGGCCCTCCAGGACTTCCTGGAGAAGGAGGGCATCGAGACCCGGGTGCAGAGCGCCATCACGATGGCCCAGGTGGCCGAGCCGTACATCCCGCTGCGGGCGATCCGGCACCTGGAGAAGGGCCGGGTGGTCATCTTCGGCGCCGGCGCGGGCATGCCGTACTTCTCCACCGACACGGTCGCCGCCCAGCGCGCACTGGAGATCCACGCGGACGTCGTGCTGATGAGCAAGAACGGCGTGGACGGCGTCTACACGGCCGATCCCCGGATCGATCCGACCGCCAGCAAGTTCGACTCGATCACCTTCTCCGAGGTGCTGCGTCGCAACCTCCGGGTCGCCGACGCGGCAGCCTTCAGCCTCTGCATGGAGAACGGCCTGCCGATGCTGGTCTTCGGCGCGCAGGGCGACGACACCATCGTCCGGGCCGTGGGTGGCGACAAGATCGGCACGCTGATCACCACCTGAGCCGACCGCCGACGGCGATCTCGGCGGTCCCGGTGACCCGACAAGCCCACGACGAGCACAAGAAGGAGGCGAGGAGACCGGTGATCGACGACACCCTCCTCGAGGCCGAGGAGAAGATGGAGCGTGCGGTCGAGCACGCCAAGGAGGAGTTCGGCGCCATCCGCACCGGTCGCGCCACTCCGGCCATGTTCTCCAAGGTCATCATCGACTACTACGGCAGCCCGACCCCGCTGACGCAGATGGCGTCGGTGGCCGTTCCTGAGCCGCGGATGGCCATCATCAAGCCGTACGACAACTCGCAGATCAATGCGATGGAGAAGGCGATCCGGGACTCGGACCTCGGGGTCAACCCGAACAACGAGGGCAACCAACTGCGCATCCTGCTCCCGCAGATGACCGAGGAGCGCCGCCGGGACATGATCAAGGTGGCCCGGCACAAGGGTGAGGAGGCGAAGGTCGCCATCCGCAACATCCGCCGCAAGGGCAAGGAGGAGCTGGACCGGCTCGTCAAGGACGGCGAGGTCGGCGAGGACGAGGGCCGCCGCGCCGAGAAGGAGCTCGACGACCTGACCCAGCGCTACGTCTCGCACGTCGACGAGTTGGTCAAGCACAAGGAGTCCGAGCTCCTGGAAGTCTGACGCCGAGGTCACCACCTGCTTGATCATGAAGTTGTCGCCCTTGCCACCGGCGTGGCGTGGTGACAACTTCATGATCAAGGCTGCGGGAGCGGGCACCGGTACGTCCTGCCGGGCGGGCGGGTGCAGTAGGCTCGGCACGATTCCCGGTGACCCGACGGTGAACGGTGGGGATCGGCCAGCCGACAGGCCGGCACATAGACGGAGCGCCTCGCGCGGGTAGGGGATGGTAGTGGCTGTGCGTCAAGTGGTGGATCTCGTACCGCTCCCCCCTGGTGCGTGATGTCCCACCTCGACCCCTACGGCGGCGCCGAGGCCCGTGACTGGGATCGCCCGGACCGACCCACCTCGCTGCCCTGGCCGGATCCGGACGTCGAACCCGGTCCGTGGGGCCGTGGCCGGTACGGCGGCGACCGGCCCGCTCCGGAGAACCGAAACGGGCGCGGACCCGGCGGCTGGGACCAGCCACCGAACGGGCGCGGCGCACCCCGCGACCTGGACCACGGTGACGCACCCACTGCACAGATCGCGCCGGTGCGGGTCGGTGCCGGTCGGGACCACGACGAGGCACCCACCACCCAGTTGACGCCCGTGCGGGAGCACGACGACGCGCCGACCACCCAGCTCGCCGCCGTTCCACCCGGGAACGCGGACCTCGGGACGCCGGAGCCCGACGGGACGGACGGTCCGGGTCGGCGCCACCGGGGCCGGCGTCGGGCCGGTGCCGGTCGGCCGGCCACCCAGCAGGGCGCGAGCCGGGCGGGGCGGAACCTGCCGGCGGCCATCTCGGTCGGGGTGTGCCTGGGCGCGGCGGTGCTGCTGCCACTGTTCCTCTACACCCCGGCGTTCCTGCTGGTGCTCGTCGCGGCGTTCGGCGTCGGCATTTGGGAGATGTCCCGCGCGGTACGCCGTGGCGGCGCCGAGGTGCCGTTGGTGCCGCTGGTCGCCGGTGGGGTGCTCACCGTGACCCTGGCCTGGTTCGCCGGGCTGGACGCGCTCCTGCTCGGCCTGCTGGTCACCGTGGCGGGCACCCTGGTCTGGCGGCTCGGCGACGGTACGGCCAACCTCCGGCGGGACATGACCGCGGCGACTCTGATCTCGGTGTACGTGCCCTTCCTCGGCGGCTTCGCCGCCCTGCTCGCGTCGTCTCCCGGTGACGGTGCGCTGCGGGTGCTGGTGACGCTGGTCGCGGTGGTGCTCTCCGACACCGGGGGCTACGCGGCCGGCGCCAACTTCGGTAAGCGGCCGATGGCACCGACGATCAGCCCGAAGAAGTCCTGGGAGGGTTTCGCCGGCTCGGTCGGCGCGGCGGCCCTGGGCAGTGCCGTGCTGCTCTGGCTGTTGTTCGACGTGGCGCCCTGGTGGGGCGCCGTGTTCGGGGTGGCGATCTCGGGCGCCGCGGTCCTCGGTGACCTCGCCGAGTCAATGATCAAGCGAGATCTCGGTGTGAAGGACATGAGCAACCTGCTGCCCGGGCACGGCGGCCTGATGGACCGGCTCGACTCCGTCCTGTTCGCGGTGCCCACGGCGTACCTGCTGCTCGTGGTCTTCGTCCCGGCGGTGAACTGAGGCATGGCCCACGGCGGCGGAACCGGGAGGCGGACGAGGCGGGAGCGGATCCGGCGCCTCCGCGGGGGCGTGTTCCGGGCCGGGCGTGCCAGACTGGACGTGCCATGACGAGTCTTCCCCTGATCCCGGTCGACCCGGACGCGCCTGGCGCGCGCCGGGCGGCGATGCCACCGCAACACCTCGCCGACCTCGACCTCGCCGGCCGCAAGGACCTGGTCACGAAGCTGGGCGAGTCGGCGTTCCGGGCCCGACAGATCTCCACCCACTACTTCGGCCGGCTGGTCCGCGACCCCGCGCAGATGACCGACCTGCCGGCGTCGTCCCGCGACCGCCTGGCCGACCAGCTGCTGCCCCGACTGCTCACCCCGGTACGCGAGCTGGCCTGCGACGACGGCGCGACCCGCAAGGCGTTGTGGCGGCTGCACGACGGCTCGCTGGTGGAGAGCGTGCTGATGGGCTACCCGGACCGGGTCACCGTGTGCATCTCCAGCCAGGCCGGATGTGGCATGGCGTGCCCGTTCTGCGCGACCGGTCAGGCCGGCCTGACCCGCAACCTCTCCACCGCCGAGATCGTCGACCAGGCGGTGTACCTGGCGGGCGTGGCCGCCGCCGGCAAGGTCGCCGGGTCGCCGCCGAGGCTGTCGCACGTGGTCTTCATGGGGATGGGTGAGCCGCTGGCGAACTACAACCGGGTGATCGGCGCGATCCGTCGCCTGGTCGCGCCGGCGCCCGAGGGGCTGGGTCTGTCGCAGCGGCACATCACCGTTTCCACGGTCGGGCTGGTCCCGGCCATCCACCGACTGGCCAGCGAAGACCTCTCGGTGACTCTTGCGTTGTCGCTGCATGCCCCCGATGATGAGCTGCGCGACGAACTCGTGCCGGTCAACCAGCGCTGGAAGGTGTGCGAGGTGCTGGACGCAGCCTGGGCCTATGCGGCCCGCACGGGCCGTCGTGTGTCGATCGAGTACGCGATGATCAAGGACGTGAACGACCAGCCGTGGCGAGCTGACCTGCTCGGCCGGCTGCTGGCCGGCAAGTTGGCCCACGTGAACCTGATCCCGCTGAACCCGACTCCGGGCAGCCGCTGGGACGCCAGCCCGAAGCCGGTCGAGCGGGAGTTCGTCCGGCGGTTGCGCGACGCCGGGGTGTCCACCACGGTGCGGGACACCCGAGGTCGCGAGATCGACGGGGCATGTGGGCAGCTGGCCGCCGCGGAGGACAGTGGCACCGACCCGGCCGGGGAGATGACGGAGTGACCGGGCGTGGCGAACGAGACCAGGAGACATAGTGGCGAGTCAGGGTCAGCGTTTCCGGCGTAAGGCGCTCCGCCGGGGATACAAGGTTGACGAGGTGGACGCCTTCCTGGACCGGGTCGAGGCGACACTCGCCGGGCAGCCGGTCGGAGCGCCGGTGGCCTCGCAGGAAGTCCACGACGTCGTCTTCCGGGTTCGTTTCAACGGCTATGACGAGTGGCAGGTGGACCTGCACCTCGACCGGGTCGAACGGCAGCTGGCGGAGTTGGAGGAGCGCGGCGGCATGTCCGGTCGCGGCGACGGCCGGATGGGCCCGATGGACCGGATGGGCCCCGGCATGCGGGAGGACCGCGGCATGTCCCCGGTGCCGCAGCCGCCGATGCCACCCCGGGCGATGCCGGCACAGGCCGGGCCTCCCTACGGCCGCTACGACGAGCCGACGGGTGCCTTCGCCGGCGGGTACGACAACGCACCCCGGGGTGGCTACGACGGCCCGCGCGGGGCGGCCGCGCCGATGGGTCCGGGTGCGCCGATGGGCCCGCCCGGCGGCATGGGCCACGGCGGGCCCCCGCCGCGTGGTCTGCCCGCCGGCCCCGGCGGCTACGGTCCGCCGGACGCGCCGGGCGGCTACGGTCCGCCGGACGGCCCCGGTGGCTACGGCCCCCCGGACGACCAGCGCTTCGACGGGTTCGAGGCGGGTCGGCACGGCCGTACCGACATGACCGCCGAGATCAGGCTGCCGGACCGGGACCCGCGGCGCGGCCCGGCCGGGCCTCCCGGCCTGCCGCAGCAGGCGCTCGGCGGCCCTCCGATGGGCGGCCCCCCGGCAATGGGCGGTCCGCCCGCGATGGCCGGTCCCTCGATGGGTGGGCCACCGATGGCCGGCCCGCCCGGCAGCGACCTCTACCGGGTGGACCAGATCCGCCGCAGCTTCCAGGTCCGTCGCTTCGGCAGCGGGTACGACCCGGACCAGGTGGACCGGTTCTTCGAGTCGCTGCTCGGCGGGATGGCCGGGCGCAACCAGATGCCGGTGAACCCGAAGGATCTGGACACGCTGCGCTTCGGACTGGTGCAGGGCGGCTACTTCGAGGCCGAGGTCGACGCCGCGCTGAAGAACGTGCAGGACATCCTCTTCGGCCGCTGAGCGGCACCAACGCGGACGGGCCCGCCTCCGGAGACCGGAGCCGGGCCCGTTCGCTCGTTCGGGCGGGTGACGGCGGTGGGCCGAGGTCGTCCGACGTCTCCGGGTAACGGGTGCCGCGGAACGCGTGCGGTCCGGTCGCTCAGCCGCGGACGGTCGCGGGTCGCCGGAATCGTCAGGAGCGCAGGCCGTTGCGGCGCAGCACCACGTCACCGATCACGATGAGCAGCAGCAGCGCGGCCAGACCGATCAGCCAGAGGTTCTCGACCCGGCCTTCGTGGTTGCCGCAGAGCATGGCCAGCAGCGCGAACGCGGTGAGCACCGCGCCGATCCGCCCGGCCTTACGGTGCCCGGGCTTGTGCTGGTCTGGCGACGTTACCGGCTCGCTGCCTGCCACTGTCGGTCCTTCCTCGCGAACGGATCTCCGGCTAGTCTGGCACGTCCCTCGGGACGGTTTCCGGCCAGGGCCGATGGGCCCCGCTCCGGTGGGTGGAAGGGCACTACCGGCGTCGCGGGGCGACGACCAGACTGCCTCCGGTAGCGTTCTGGGGCGTACACCTTGATTGTCGTTTTGAGGGGGAACTGCGGTGCGAGTGACCGGTACGGGGCACGCGAGCATGCGGATCGACACGGCCGCGGGCAGCATCCTGTGCGACCCGTGGGTCAATCCGGCCTACTTCGCCTCCTGGTTCCCGTTCCCCGACAACTCCCAGCTCGACTGGGAGGCCCTCGGCGACGTCGACTACCTGTACGTGTCCCACCTGCACCGGGACCACTTCGACGCGGCGCACCTCAAGCGGTACGTGTCGAAGAAGGCGACCGTGCTGCTGCCCGAGTTCCCCACCTCCGAGATGGAGGACGAGTTCCGCGCGCTGGGCTTCACGAAGTTCCTGAAGACCCGCAACGAGGAGGTCGTCGAGCTGGACGGCGGCCTGAAGATCATGATCCAGGCGTTGACCAGCCCGACCGACGGTCCGATCGGTGACTCCTCGCTCTGGGTGGAGTACGACGGCGTCCGGCTGCTCAACCAGAACGACGCCCGCCCGACCGACCTGAGCACCTTCGCCGAGCTGGGTCACGTGCACGCGCACCTGCTGCAGTTCTCCGGCGCCATCTGGTATCCGATGGTCTACGAGCTGCCCAGCGCGGCGAAGACCGCGTTCGGCAAGCAGAAGCGGGACCGGCAGTTCGACCGCACCTGGCGTTACATCGACGATCTGAAGGCCGACCACGTCTTCCCGATCGCCGGCCCGCCGTGCTTCCTCGACGACGAGCTCTGGCAGTTCAACGACATCTTCGGCGACGAGGGGAACATCTTCCCCGACCAGTCGGTCTTCCTGTCCGAGTACGCCAAGGTCGGCGGCACCAACGGCATCGTGCTGCTGCCCGGCAGCGTCACCGAGGTCACCACCACCGGGGCCACGACCACCCACCCGGTGCCGGTGGAGGAGTTCTTCGCCAACAAGGTCGCCCACCTGGAGGAGATGCGCGAACGCAAGCGGCCGATCATCGAGGCGGAGAAGGCGTCCTGGCGGCACCCCGAGGTCGACGTGCTCAAGGAGCTGAAGCGGCGCGTCGAACCGCTGCTCGACGAGTCGATCTACCTGGCCAAGGGGGTCGGCGGTCCGGTCCGCTTCGACCTGGTCGGCTACGACGGTGAGAGCATCGAATCCATCGTGGTCGACTTCCCCGGCAAGCAGGTGCGGCCGTACGCCGACGAGAAGGTGCGCTACCGGTTCCGTACCGAGCGGGCGCTGGTGGAGCACCTGCTGCACATCGGCGAGGTCGACTGGGTCAACTCGCTCTTCCTGTCCTGCCGCTTCTCGGCCGCCCGGATCGGGCAGTACAACGAGTTCGTCTACGCCTTCTTCAAGTGCCTGTCCACCGAGCGCCTCCAGTACGCCGAGGGCTGGTACGACGAGCACGAGCGGGCCGTCGACGCCGAGGACATCACCCTCGGCGACTGGGTGGTGCAGCGGCGCTGCCCGCACCTGAAGGCGGACCTGAGCCGGTTCGGCATCGTCGACGGCGACCAGCTCACCTGTCAGCTGCACGGCTGGCGGTTCGACCTGCCCAGCGGGCGCTGCCTGACCAGCGTCGGCCACAAGGTCCGCGCCCACCGGGTCGGCGAGGAGGTCGCGGTCGCGGAGGCCGCCCCACCGGCGAGCTGAGCCCGTCCGCCTCGGCGTCCCCGGCCGGGGACGCCGACGCCTCGCCTACCGACCGAGGTCGGCGAGGATGCGCTGGGCGGCGTTGTGGCCGGCGGCACCGATGACGCTGCCGGCCGGGTGGCAGCCGGCGCTGCCCGCGTACACCCCGTCGACGCCGGTGGCGTAGGGCATCCGGTCGGCGAACGAGACGGTGTTGTCGACGTGGTGGATGTGGCCTCCGGTGATGCCGAAGTGCGTCTCGATGCCGGGTGGCGGCAGCGGCACCGCGTCGGCGATCAGGTCGCCGGTGCCGGGCGCGTAGCGCTCGCAGATTCCGATCAGCTTGTCGACGTAACCGGGCAGTTCGGCGTCCCAGTTGGTGCCGGCCAACTCGTACGGCACCGACTGGACGAACAGCGCCGACGAGTGGTGCCCGGCCGGGTCGGCCAGCGACGGGTCGACGGTGGTGTGCAGGTACCACTCGATCGTCGGCTCCGCCGGCAGTTGCCCGGCCCGCACGTCGGCCCACATGGCGCGCAGCGCCGCCATCGGTGACTCGCCGGTGCCGCCGGCCAGCGTCGCCGAGCCGGGCAGCAGGTGGATGGTGGAGCCGAACGGGCTCGGTGCGCCCTCGGGCAGGCAGGAGAAGCGGGGCAGCCCGCGCAGCGCCAGGTTCAGCTTGAGGGTGCTGCCGGTGCGCCGGACCGCCGCCATCCGTTCGCTGAGCGTGGTCGGCAGCGCGCCGTCGGGCAGCAGCTCCATCAGCCGGTACGGGTCGCAGGCGCCGAGCACCACCTCGGCGTCGACCTGGCGGCCGTCGGCGAGCACCACGCTCCGGGCGGCACCTCCGTCGAGGGTGATCGCGGCGACCGGGGCACCCGTGACGATCCGCGCGCCGGAGGCCCGGGCCGCGTCGGCGAAGATCCGCGAGACGGTACCCATGCCGCCTTCGGCGATCATCCAGGTGCCGCCCGAACCGGGCAGCCGGCACATGTTGTGCACCAGGAAGTTGTGCCCGGTGCCGGGGTCGTCGGGGCCGGCGTTGAGCCCGGACAGGCCGTCGGTGACCGCGTACATGCTGACCAGCAGCTCGGAGCGGAAGTCGAAGCGGGCCAGGTAGTCGGCGACGGAGCCGCGTGCCAGGTCGACGAAGACCTGGCGCAACGCGGGACGGACGTAGCGGTCGGCGGTCTCCTCGACGCCGAGCGGTTCGGCCAGCCAGGCCGGGGCGAGGTCCTCGCGCAATGCGGCCAGCTCGGCCTGCAACGCCTCGTCGGCGGCGGCGTCGGCGGGGGAGAAGAACTCGGCGAGCTGCGCCCGGGTGGCCTCCGGGTCGGTGCCGAAGAGCAGGTACGGCGAGCCGACCCCACCGGGGGTGGGCAGGAAGTAGTGCGGGTCGCGGCGCAGCACCGGGATCCGCACGTCGAGCGCGGCCAGCAGCTCCGGCGGCATCAGCCCGAGCAGGTACGACCCGGTGGAGTGACGCAGTTCGGGCACCTTCGGGAACGGGTTCTCGGTGCGCGTCGCCCCACCGATCACCTCGGCGGCCTCCAGCACCAGCACGTCCAGCCCGGCCCGCGCCAGCAGGATCGCCGACACCAACCCGTTGTGCCCCGCCCCCACGACCACCACGTCAGCCCGCCCGGGCATCCCACCACCCACCATCCCCGCACCCTAACCCCTCCCCACCCCGCCGCACCCCTGTTGATCATGAGGTTGGCGGCGCTGTCGATCTCCGGGAGTGCCGCCAACCTCATGATCAACAGGGGTTGAGGGTTTGGTTGGTGTTCATGGGGGAGTGGGTTTTGTCGATGGGGTGGGGTACCTAGCGTGGGTGGGGCCCGCCCCCGCCACCCCTGGGAGGTTCCCCTGATGGATCGTCGTACCGTGCTGCGTGCCGCCGTCGCCGGCGGTGCCGCCGCCTTCTCCGGCAGCCTCTGGGCCGGTGCCGCGCTGGCCGCACCCGCCCAACCCGGCCCCGGCCCGTACGGGGGCCTGCTGGCCGCCGACGCCAACGGCATCCACCTGCCCGCCGGCTTCAGCAGCCGGGTCATCGCCCGCTCGGGTCAGCGGGTCGCCGGCACCTCGTACGTCTGGCACTGGGCGCCGGACGGTGGTGCCTGTTTCCCGGCCGGTGACGGGTGGATCTACGTCTCGAACTCGGAGGTGCCGCTGATCGGTGGGGCCTCCGCGGTGCGGTTCCGCGCCGACGGGTCGATCGCCACCGCGTACCGCATCCTCGGCGGCACCAACGTCAACTGCGCCGGTGGAGCCACCCCGTGGGGCACCTGGCTGTCCTGCGAGGAGGTGCCGCTGGGGCGGGTCTTCGAGACCTGGCCCGACGGCAGCCGCGGCGCCGAGGAGCGTACCCGGATGGGCCGGTTCACCCACGAGGCGGCGGCCTGCGACCCGGACCGCCGGGTGATCTACCTGACCGAGGACGAGAGCGACGGCTGCTTCTACCGCTTCGTCCCCGACACCTGGGGGGATCTGCGCACCGGTCAGGTGCAGGTGCTGTGCGCGCCGGCCAACGCCACCTCCGGCCCGGTGACCTGGCAGAACATTCCGGACCGGGACGGTTTCCCGATCCCGACCCGCTTCCAGGTCGGCGCGGCGAAGCACTTCGACGGTGGCGAGGGCTGCTGGTACGACCGGGGCACCTGCTGGTTCACCACCAAGGGCGACAACCGGGTGTGGGCGTACGACGCGGTCAACCAGCGCATCGACCTGGCGTACGACGACTCGCTGGTGCCGGCCGGCACCGCGCCGCTGACCGGCGTCGACAACATCACCGGTACCGCGGGCGGGGACCTCTACGTGGCCGAGGACGGCGGCAACATGGAGGTCTGCGTGATCACCCCGGCCGGCGTGGTCGCCCCGTTCCTGCGGATCGACGGCCAGTCCTCCTCGGAGATCACCGGTCCCGCGTTCAGCCCCGACGGCTCCCGCCTCTACTTCTCCTCCCAGCGCGGCACCAGCGGCAACTCGACCGGCTCCGGCGGCATCACCTACGAGGTCACCGGCCCCTTCCGCCGCTGACGCCAGGCGGACAGGGCCAGCGTGGCGGAGTAACCGGCCAGCACGATCACGTGGAACAGGTAGAGCCAGAGCAGGATCGCCACGGCGGCACCCACCTCGTCGAGCCCACCGAAGGGCACGCCCAGGTCGAGTGGCAACGAGGCGAAGAGCACGAAACCGTGCAGGAAGCCGGACAGGTTCGCCGCGGTGAAGGAGCCCATCCCCAGCGTGGCGAGCCAGTCCGGCGAGGCCGGGCCGACCACCCGGAAGACCCACATCAGCACCGGCGTGAGCACCAGCCACACCGCCAGGAACGACAGCACCACCCCCAGCACACCGGCCCAACCACCGCGCCGGACCAGCCCGGTGGTGGTCGGCAGGGCCAGCAGGATCGACAGCAGCAGCGCCGGGGCCGGTGCCAGCAGCGGCAGCAGCAGCAACCGGCCCCGCCAACCGACGAGGTGTTCGTCGGAACGGGGCGCGGCGACCGACACGAACGCCCGGCGCAGCCCTTCGCCGTACAGCGACGCCGGCAGCAGCGAGGCCAGGGCCAGCCACGGCGTCAGACCGACCCCGGCCTCGACCAGCACGGCCACCGCGTGCGGGGCACCGATCGCGTCCGGCAGCGCCTCCACCGCGTACCCGGTGAGCCGGCGGACCTGGGACGCCCCCGCCAGCAGCGAGGTGAGCCAGATCGCCAGCAGCGCCACCGGCACCACGGCGATCGCCCCGTAGAACGTGATCGCGGCGGCGTGCAGTGACAGATCCCGGCCACGGACGGGGCGGAAAGCCCCACTGCTGATCCGCTTCGTCCGCTCCCACGCACCGCCCATCGCGCTCCATTTCCCCGTGATCCCCTTCGGCAACCGTCCTGTCACCCGTGTTGCCGGACGAGCGCCAGGGGTGTCCGCGAGGTGCTGGACAGATCGGCATGGATGCGGGTTTGAGGCTCGGGTGAGGCTGGAGTGTTACCAGCAGGGTCGACCGTGAAGGCGCAGGCGCTCGCAGCATCACGGGGGAGGCATGGGCACGTCGCAGCAGCATGGACCAGGCGTGGGCCGTTCGAGTGACAGGGCGATGGACAGCTTCCTGACCTGGCTGATCCATCCGGTGACGGTGGCGGCCACCGCGCTGTTGATCCTCAACGACCAGGTGCTCAAGGCGGCCTATCCCGGCTGGTTGACGGGAAAGCTCAGCGACGTCGCCGGGTTGGTGATGGCACCACCGTTGCTGGCCGTCGTGCTGGCGCTGCTGCTGGCCGGGTGCGGTCGACTGCCGGTGCTGCGGCATACGGTCAGGATTGCTGGTCCCGGATCTGGCCGAACGCCGAGCCACCTGCTGGCGGCCGTCTCGATTTTCGTCGTTGGGGTGGGATTCACGGCGGCGAAGGCCACTCCGGAGGGGGCGGCCACGGCGTCCGCGGTGTGGGGCGTGGTGGACGGACCGTCGGTGATCCTGGCCGACGGCACGGACCTGCTGGCGTTGCCGGCGCTGGCCCTGGCCTGGTGGACGTGGCGTTCGGCGGTGGCCCGCCCGAGTCTGGCGCGGTGGCTGCGGATGGTGGCGGTGCTGGTGGTGCTGCCGATCGCCGGGCTGGGTGTCGCGGCCACCTCCGCTCCCCGGTACGACGACGCTGTCGCCCTGTACGAGTGGCGGGACGTCGCCGTGGCCGGCATCGGCAACGCCTATCACGACTCCCGGGAGCCCTACACGTGGTGGGTCGGCGCGGACGACGGACCGACGTTCTCGGAGCTGCCGGAGGGCGGCTACGAGCTGTTCTCCAAGCAGCCGCCACCGGCCGCGTCGGGGGAGGACTGTTCGGCGCGGGACCCGGGGCACTGCTTCCGGATCGTGCCGCGCCGCCTGGCGGTGCAGGAGAGCCGGGACGGTGGGGCCAACTGGCGCGTCGCCTGGCAGGTCGACGAGGACGCTCGGCAGCGACTGGCAACGGCGATACCCGGTATGCGTGACGTGCAGGAGTACCTGTCGTCCCGCGCACTGCTGGTCCGGGATCAGCCGGGCGGTGGAGTGGTCGTGCTGGTGGCGAACGGCCGGGACGGTTTCGCCCGCCGCGACACCGCCGGCCGCTGGGAGCGCATCGGTTTCGGCACGCTTGCCGGTGACAGCTTCCGCCAGCAGCAACCCGCGACACCGATCCCGGGTGTCGCGGAGGCGACCGTCACCGTCGGCTGGCGGGTCGCCGTTCCGCTGTCGGTCGTGGTGGGAAGCCTGGTGGTGCTTGCCGGCTGCGCCACGTTGCTGACGCGGCGGTACGGCTGGTTCGTGATCCCACTCGCCGCCGTCGGTGGCGCGCTCGGCCTCGTGGCGCTCGGCGTCTACGTACCCTACGCACTGCGTGGCGCAAACTCGGACGACGGGGTGGGATCGGTTCTCGTGGTGGCGCTGATCGTGGGCATGACGGCGGTGCCGGCGGGCGTCGCGGTGCTCGTCGCCAACGTCACGGCGCCGTCGCAGGCCGTGGCCGGCCGGATCTGTGTCGCGGGCATTGTCGCCGGGGCGATGGTGCCGCTGCCGTTGCTGCTGCGTCTGCTGACCGGCTGGCCACCGCAACGCGTGGCGGTGGTCGCCGTGCCGATCGTCGCGATGGTGGTGATGGTTGTCGGCATCCCGTGGGCCATCCGCTACGCCGTACGCCGGGTGCCGGGGCGAGGATCCTCATCGGCAGGCACACCGCCGTGGACGCCACCCGACCCACCGTGGCCGGAGACTGGTGACGCGCCGCGAACCGCCTGATCGGGTACTCGACGGTCCAGGGTGCCCGGGCCGTCGCCGGGATGGGCCGCGTCGCCTGCGGGTGTCGAAGGTGGCGGCGGAGGCATGCTGTGGGCGTTGGAATGGTACCGCGTGGTACAGTGCGGTACATGGCGAGGATTACGCTGCGGGAGTTTCGCGATGGCGTGGGTCGGGTGCTGGAGGGGATCGAGCGCACCGGTGAGCCGGTGATCATCACCAAGTACGAGCGGCCCGTGGCTGTCCTGATCGGCATCGACGAGTGGGAGGAGATCGAGGCGTTTCGGGACCGCCGGGACTCGGCGGTGATCGCCCGTTCCCGTGCCGAGGGTCAGTTCGTGCCGCTGTCGGCAGCTTTGGAATCGCTTGGGGTCGATCCTCGCGAGGTGGAGGCGCTGCTGGCTGACCGGGCCGGCGGTGCGGCGGCGTGAAGGTTCAGATCGACCGGGACGTGCTGGTCTGGCTGCACAAGCAACCTCGCAACGTTTTCTTGACCGTCCTGAGTGCGATCCTCGGCTTGGTCGCCGATCCTGCGCCGCAGAACTCGACCGAGATGCGCGACGGATCTGGGCGTCGTCTGCGGGTCGGTGACTACCGGGTCCTTTACCGGCTAGACGACGACGAACTCACCATCCACGATGTCGGGCATCGCAAGGACGTTTACTCGTAGGCCGTTGGAGCTGGCGAACTGTCTCGACCGCGACGAGCTGATGGTTGAGGGTCAGCGGCCCTGACCGACCCGCTACAGAACAACGGCTTCACGTACGCCCACAACAATCCGGTCACCCACTCCGACCCGTCGGGTCTGTCGGTGGCGTTGATGGCGTCCGAGACGGCGGCGGCGCTGGCCGGTGCAGCTAAAGGCCGCGCAGCACCTTGGCGGCGGCTCTGTCGACCTGGACGGTGTAGGCGGGTGGATTCGGGCTGGTCACAAGCCGAGCTCGTCGCGTAGGTCGATCAGCGGTATCGGGGTGTCGCCCGCGTCAATGCGAGTCAAAGCCTCGCGGGCGGCGGCGACATTGCTGGCGTCTTCGGCGCGCTCGATGGCCTCGACGACCTCGGCCGGCACGATGGCGGCCAGGCGTTGCCCCCGATGGGTCACGTAGGTGATTCTCCCGGCGTAGTGAGCGCGGGAGACGATATCCGCGAGGCTGTCGCGGGCGTCTGAGATCGAGAGTTCGGCTGCGGGCTCACTCACAAGTCCGATTGTGCAACTCGTACGAATCGTACGGGCAGAAGTAGGTCACAAGATCATGGACTTGGTCCGGCAGTGGGCGTCAAGATCGGTCGAGAGCGCAGGTGCCCGGGTGATCGTCGGGGCGGCGGCAGCGGTAAGGGCCGTCGAGTGGGGTGTCGCACCAGACTCGGGTACGCCGGCTTTGGTGGTCTTCTTCGCTGAGGGTGGTTTCGCCGAAGTCGATGACCGTCAGGTGGCCCAGGGAGTCACGGAGGGCCACGGCGAGCGCGGTCGCCTCGTCGAGGCTGGTCAGCGTGGTGGGTAGGTGGATCACCCAGCGGGGCGGGCTCATCGCGACCCGCGACTGTGGTGGCGGTGGGTGGCCTGGCGGGACTGCCACTGGCGCAGTGCCTGGCGGATGCGTTCGGCTTCGGTGTTGGCGGTGGTCAGCTCGCGGTGCAGGCGTTCCAGTTCGTCGGCGAGCCGGTTGAGGTAGGCGTACACCTGGTCCGGGTCGAGGCCGCGCCAGCGGGTGTCGAAGGTGGCGGTGCGGAGGTGCTGGGGCAGTGGGCGCTGCCCGGACAGGTAGATCATGGACGGGCGGCTTCCTGCTCGGCGAGCATCGTCTGGATCTCCTGGTCGGTGAGGCCGCGCATGGCGAGGATGCGGCGGCCCCAGCGGTGCAGGCGGCAGGGGTGGGGTGCCCGGTCGTTGCGGCAGCGCGGGCCGTCGGGCCATTGTTCTGCGGCGTGCACGTTTATCGCCCGGAGCGCGAATGTGACATCTTCGGCGGTGATGTAGGGAGGCAGCGGAATCTCGCCGAGGGCGTCGTCGATCGAATCCATGATCCTCCTCTGTGGAATGGTCGCGGGCCGGAGCGGACGCCGGGATGAGGTTCGTGGGAGGCGTCCGCTCCGGCCGTGACCTGCCAGGGGGATTGGCTGGTCATCCACGATGGTCATTTCACTGCTGGCCTGGCGCAATGTTTTGCGCGAGAATGCGAATCAAGGGATGAGGTGCCTTACGCGACAACAGCAGAGGAGATGACGTGGACGACCCGGGAAGCACCGTCCCGCGTAGGCAACTCGGCAGGTATTTGAGAGAACTCCGCGAAAACGCGCACGTAACTGTGGTCGCCGCCGCGAAGGAACTGGAATGGTCGACGCCGCGAATCTGGCGGTACGAAACCGGCCAGGTCCCCATGCACCCGAACGACGTGGAGGCCATGTGCCGGGTGTACGGCGCGACCCACGAAACCATCCAGACCATGCGGTCGCTGGCCCGGGAGACCAAGGCGCACGGCTGGTGGCACAGCTACGGCGAGGCGATCGAGGACTGGTTCAAGCTGTACGTCGGCTTGGAGGCCGCCGCGACAAAGATCCGAAAGTACGAGGCCGACCTGGTACCCGGCCTGTTGCAGACGGTCGAGTACATGACTGAGGTCATCGCGACGAACCATCCGGATCTGTCCCAGGCGGAACAGCAGGTCAAGGTAGATGTTCGACTGCGCAGACAACGTCTGCTGGCTCGGGCGGTGCCCCGCGCGCCCTACTACGACGTGATTCTCAGCGAGGCGGTGCTACGTCGGCCGCTGCGTGACCGGGCGGCGATGGCCCGGCAACTCGACGCGCTGGTGGTGGCGGGTCGACAGCACAACATCAAGATCCGGGTGCTTCCGTTGGCCGCCGGGCTGTTCCGCTCGACCGACACGGGCACCTTCACCATGCTCGATTTCCCCACCGACGTGCGGGAACCGGAGCCGACCACGATCTACATGGACGGTCCGTGCGGCGCGGTCTACCTTGACAAACCGCACGAGATCCGGACCTACGAGGAAGTTTGGCGCTCGCTCGGCGAGCGGGCGCTCGATGTCGATGACTCCCGTGAGTTGATCACGGCGATCGCGAAGGAGATGACCCATGAGACGTGACGGAGTGTGGCGCACGTCGTCCCGGTCCGGCAGCGGTGAATGCGTCGAGGTGGCCGGCTTTGTCGACGCGGTCGGCGTACGCGACAGCAAGGACCGGCAGGGCGCGGAGCTGAGCTTCGGCGTGACGAGCTGGACCCGGTTCGTCGCCGCCACCCGCGCGGGCCGCCTCGCCCCCCGCACCTGAACCTGGCGGGACCCGCCCGGTGCCGACCAAACCCGGTCGGCACCGGACCGTGTCTTCGCAGTCCTGAGCCGGTCGGAGCACGATCAGGAAACCGGTTCGGTGGAAATTGTGGTCCCTACGACGCGGGGAGGCTGCCGGATGGCCGCAACGGTGTCGATCACAACCTGAATCGGCTATGCGCTGGCATCCGTTGCAGACTGCGCGTGCCGCCTGACCGGCGAGTATCTGCTTCCGCATCCGGGCACGTCGAGCGACGCGCGTCGCATTGTCCCACTCGGGGGTCGGCGGCGCGGGCCTTGGCCATCACATCGCACCAAGCCGCCACGCTGCTCAGTGCTGCCCATTCTGGACGTCGTCCCGGGTCGCCACGGCCCGGTTGCGTGTGAGCCGGTTGGTGCCGCGCTCCACTGCATGACGTAGCTTGTACCGCTCGGGTTCGAAGGCCAGGGGCCGGCCGCCCTTCGACCTCTTCCGACGTCGGTTGGCATCCTGGTCGGCCTTCGACGGGATCGTCGCGGCGATCCCGCGTCGGCGCAGGTACCGGCGGTTCGCTCTCGACGTGTACGCCACCAGCACGACGCCGTAAGGGTGCTCGTTCCGTGCGGCGGCATCGGCCTGACCCCGGCGTTGCCGGTGGCGGGTCTACCTCGTCAGGCCGATGGCCCCGCCCGGCAGCTACGCGAGGCCGACACGCTGGTTCAGCGGGCGAACTGGGAGGTCGACCTGCTGGACTGAGAGGGTGCGGAGCAGGTAGCCGACGTGGAGGCGTGCACGACGCGGGAGTCGGCGGCGAACGCACGACGCCCACGCGCTGCGGGTCGCCGCGCTCAAGCACGCCCCGTGCCGGCCCCTGCGCGATCTGCTCGGGCAACAGCCCGAGCGACGGGGCACCTGCCACACCGACGAGCCAGGTGTGACAGGTGCCCGGCACGAGACTGCCCCTGCCCGGGGCCGCCGCCCCTGGGTCAGCCGCCCAGCATGGGCAACACCGCGACGGCGATCGCCCGGCTGGTATTTCTGGTGGCGTCTGCGATCGCCGGATCGAAGGCGTTGTCCGGGAGCCGGTTGGGCCAGACGACCTCCGTGTACGCATACCCATGGTCGTTGTTGTACGCCGTGCAGTAGAGGTAGTAGCTGACGATGTCACCGTTGCGGGGCAACGGCAGCTCCGGGTCGAAGTTGGGTGACCAGAAGGTGCAGGACGGCGGTGCGAGCTTCGGCACCAGCTGGGTGTTGGCCGAGCGCAGGGTGTTCTTCAGCCCGTCGGTGGTCAGGCCGGTCCGGGCCCGTGCCACCAGGGCGATCGGCGTCACGATGTTCATCGCGAAACCGAGCTGGTCCACGCTCGCCTTGTCGGTCAGCGCGGAGATCATGCTCTCGATCGCCACCGCGCAGCCGGTGGCGTCCTGGGCGAACCGCTGCATGTTGTCCGGCGTCATCCGCTCGATGTCGAAGAACTCGATCACGGCATGGTTGGCGCAGGCCCGGGTCTGCGCCGTCGCGATCGTCTGGATCTGCGCCAGGATTTCGGTGCGGGCCGAGTTGACCGCGGTCAGGATCTGCCGGGTCGCCTCCTGGATCGCGGCCTGAGTGTTACCGGCGCTCGCCCACGAGCTGACCGCACTGATCGCTGCGGTGATCACCTGGGTCCAGTCGATCGCGTACGCCGGTCGAGCGCCGGTGGGCACCACCACCACGATGGACAGCAGGGCGGCCAGCAGGACGCGCACCGGCCGACTCCGGGCTCTCCTCTTTCCTCGGGTCATTCCTACTCCCTCTCGTCGGGGAGCCATCAGAGTCGACTATCCGGGTGACGGTGAGTGGCCAGTGCGGACGCGCCGCGTCACGGTACCGTGATGCCGCCGGTCGGATGCACGCTGCCGACCGCCCCGGCCGGACAGCACCGGACAGCCAGCGGCCGACCCCACCAGCGAGCGAGCGGAAGGTTTACGCCCGTGCCCGCCGACGATCCGGACGAGCTGCTCCGGCACTTCTGCGCTGATCTGCGTCTGCTCTGGACGCAGGCGCAGGGACCGAGCCTGCGGGTGGTGAGCGCCCGGGTCGGTCTCGGCAAGAGCCAGGTGGGCGCGATCCTCAACGGCACGGTCCGCCGGCCACCCGACTGGGACGTGGTGCGTCGCCTGGTGGAGTGCTTCCACGACCACGCGCGGGCGCACCACCGGCTGTCCCAGTTGTCCCTGCGTACCGGGGTCGAGGAGACCTGGCGACCCCGGTACGCGATGCTGGAGTACGCCTTCCAGCGCAGGCGTACCCCGCCCGGTGGCACCGGTTCCCGCCCGCCGACGGCGTCCCGCCGGTGGCCGGTGCCCCGGCAACTCCCCCCGGTCGCCCGACACCTGGTGGGCCGGGCGGCCGAACTGGCCACGCTCGACAGGGCCGCCGCAAGCTGCGGAAAGCCGGACGGGTCGGCCACCGTGGTCGTGATCGACGGTACCGCCGGTGTCGGCAAGACCACGGTCGCGCTCTGGTGGGCGCACCGGGCCGGCGGCCGGTTCCCCGACGGACAGCTCCACGTCGACCTGGGCGGCTTCGACCCGAACGGCACCCAGGTCTCCCCCGAGAACGCCCTGCGGGGATTCCTCATCGCGCTGGGCGCCGACCCCCACCGGCTGCCGGACGACCTGTCCACGCGCGTCGCGCTCTACCGCAGCCTGCTGGCCGATCGTCGAGTGCTGGTGGTGCTGGACAACGCCCGCGACCCGGGCCAGGTCCGCCCGCTGCTGCCCGGCGGCCCCTCCTGTATGGCTCTCGTGACCAGCCGCAACCAGTTGACCGGCCTGGTCGTGGGCGAGGGCGCGCTGCCGCTCAGGCTGGAGTTGCCGACCCCCACCGACGCGGCGGAGCTGTTCGCGTCCCGACTCGGCACCGGCCGGGCAGCCGAGGAACCGGCGGCCGTGGCGGAGATCGTCGACCGCTGCGCCCGGCTACCCCTGGCCGTGGCCATCGCCGCCGCCAGCGCGGCCGACCGCCCCGACGAACCACTCGCCGCGCTCGCCGCGCAGTTACGGACCGGCACCGCGGTGCTCGACACGTTGTCCACCGGTACCGACGGCGCCGACGTCCGTACCGCCTTCTCCTGGTCCTATCGACGGCTGAGCCCGATCGCCGCGACCCTGTTCCGGACGCTGGGGCTGCACCCTGGTCCCGACGTCACGGTGGCCGCCGCCGCCAGCCTCGCGGGCGTACCCGTGCGGCAGGTCCGGCCGGCCCTGGCGGAACTGGCCCGCGCGCACCTCGTCTCGGCGCCCCATCGTGACCGGTACCGTACGCACGATCTGCTGCGCGCCTACGCGATGGAGCTGGCCAGGGCCACCGATCCCGAAGCGCGTCGACGGATGGCACAGGGTCGGCTCCTCGACCATCTGCTCCACACCGCCTACGCCGCCAGCCGGATGCTGGACCCCCAGCGTCACACCATCGCCATCCCGCCGCCCGACGAAGGGGTGACCGTGGTCGCCCTCAGCGACGAGGCCGCCGCACTGGACTGGTATGCGGCCGAGGAAACCACCTTGGTCGCGGCGATCCACGGCGCCGCGCGCACCGGCTTTCACGCCCGTGCCTGGCAACTGACGTGGGCGTGCGAGCCGATGCTGTACCGCCAGGTGCCCCGCCAGCAGTGGGCCGCCCTGCAACGGGTGGCACTGGCCGCGGCGCGGCGGATCGGCGACCCGCTGGCCCAGGGCCACGCCCATCGCGGACTCGGCCGCGCCTACAGCAGCATCGACAACCGCAGATTCCGGGCCCGCATCCACTTCAACCGGGCCCTGAGGAACTTCGCCACCGCCGACCGGCCCGTCGACGAGGGCTACGTACGGTTCCACCTCAGCCTGCTCTGCGAGCGAAACGGTGAGCACCGGGCCGCGTTGGAGCACACCCAGCGGGCGCTGGAACTCTTCGAGCGTGCCGGTCACCGTCCCGGGCAGGCCCGCGCGTACAACGGCCTGGGCTGGCAGCATGCGTTGCTCGGCGACTACGAGGTCGCGCTCGCCTCCTGCGCCCGCGCCCTCGACCTGATGCGGGCGGTCGGAGACCGGCTCGGGCAGGCCCAGGCCTGGGACAGTATCGGCTTCGCCCACCATGGGCTCCGGCAGTATGGGGAAGCGGTCACCGCCTACCGGCGCGCGCTGGCCCTCATCCGCCGGATCGGTGAGCGGAACAACGAGGCGGAGATGTTGGTCCATCTGGGCGACACCCACCAGGCGGCCGGCTCCCCGGAGGCGGCCGGGCGTGCGTGGCGGCAGGCGCTCACGATCCTCGACGAGCTTGGCGTCTCCGAAGCGGCCGCCGTCCGGGCACGGCTCGACGGAACACCGCCCGCGCGGCCGGCAGCGCCCCCGGCTGACGCGGACGGCGCCGTCCCACCGGCCAGTCCTGGGTTTGACCCGTTGAGGCGGTGAGAGGTTGATTGCGTGCAGCGGGAGAAGATGGCACGTGCCTTTTGAGGTGTTGGCCGTCCGCGACTCGCCGTGGACAGCGAGCGCTGCCCTGTACGTGCTGCCGGAGAACAACGGACCGAGGATCGAGGTCTCGCGTGGTTGTCTCGTGGTCACCGCTGGCGGCGGTGTCGATCGACTTCTCGGTCGACCCGGGAGACCTGCTCGACGACGAGGCACCGCAGGATGCTGACTCGACGGAAGGCCCGGTCTCGCCGGAGGCGGACCGGGAAGGGAAGTAGCTTTCCTTCCTTCAGAGACGCCCTTCCGCGACCTCAGGCGCAACAAGGTGCCCTGCCTTGCGCTCAGCGGCAGTGCGTAACAATGGGCGGCGTGACGTCCCCCCGTGATCTTGTGCTGCTGGGTTGTACCGGGTCGATCGGTACGCAGGCCATCGACATCGTGCGCCGCAACCCGGAGCGGTTCCGGGTGGTGGCGCTGGGTGCCGGTGGCGGCAACATCGGGCTGCTCGCCGCCCAGGCCCTCGAACTCGCTGTCGACGTGGTCGGGGTGGCCAAGGCGTCCGCCGCGCAGGATCTCCAGCTGGCGTTCTACGCCGAGGCGAGCCGGCGGGGCTGGGCCAGCGGGGAGTTCAA
Source organism: Verrucosispora sp. WMMC514 (assembly GCF_027497295.1). Taxonomy (NCBI): domain Bacteria; kingdom Bacillati; phylum Actinomycetota; class Actinomycetes; order Micromonosporales; family Micromonosporaceae; genus Micromonospora; species Verrucosispora sp. WMMC514. The sequence continues at coordinate 4,107,764 of NZ_CP114906.1, forward strand.
GCTGCCCAAGATCGTGGCCGGGCCGGAGGCGATGACCGAGCTGGCGCAGTGGCCGTGTGACGTCGTACTCAACGGGGTGGTGGGGTCGCTCGGGCTGGCGCCGACCCTGGCGGCGCTGCGCGCCGGGCGTACGCTCGCGCTGGCCAACAAGGAGTCGCTGGTGGCCGGCGGCTCGCTGGTCAAGGGCGCGGTGACGCGGCCGGAGCAGATCGTCCCGGTGGACTCGGAGCATTCGGCGCTGGCGCAGTGCCTGCGCGGCGGCACCCGGGGTGAGGTACGCCGGCTGGTGGTGACCGCCAGCGGCGGCCCGTTCCGCGGTAGGCGGCGCGACGAGTTGACGGCTGTCACGCCGGAGCAGGCGCTCGCCCACCCGACCTGGAACATGGGACCGGTCGTCACGATCAACTCGGCGACCATGGTCAACAAGGCGCTTGAGGTGATCGAGGCGCACGAGCTGTTCGACGTGCCGTACGCCGACATCACCGTGATGGTGCACCCCCAGTCGGTGATCCACTCGATGGTCGAGTTCGTCGACGGGTCGACGTTGGCGCAGGCCAGCCCGCCGGACATGCGGCTGCCGATCGCCCTGGGCCTCGGCTGGCCGGACCGGGTGCCGGAGGCCGCCGCCGCCGTCGACTGGACCACGGCGCACACCTGGGAGTTCGCGCCGCTTGACGACGAGGCGTTCCCGGCGGTGGCGCTGGCCAAGGCGGCCGGGGAGGCCGGTCGGTGCCGGCCGGCAATCTACAACGCGGCGAACGAGGAGTGCGTGGCGGCGTTCGTCGCCGGGCGGCTGCCGTTCCTCGGCATCGTCGACACGTTGCAGCGCGTGTTGGAGGAGGCTCCCGATTTCGGCGAACCGGGTACCGTCGAGGACGTACTCGAAGCCGAGTCTTGGGCGCGCGCACACGCGCAGGAGATCATCGCTGCTGCGGTGGAAGGAGCTTGATGTCGTTCGCGTTCGGGGTGGTTCTCTTCGCCCTCGGCATCCTCGTCTCGGTGAGCCTGCACGAGGCCGGGCACATGCTCACCGCCAAGGCCTTCGGCATGAAGGTCACCCGCTACTTCGTCGGCTTCGGCCCCACCGTCTTCTCGTTCAAGCGCGGCGAGACCGAGTACGGCCTCAAGGGCATCCCACTCGGCGGCTTCTGCAAGATCGTCGGAATGACGCCGCAGGACGACGACGTCGAGCCCGGTGACGAGAAGCGCGCCATGTGGCGCTACCCGGTGTGGAAGCGCACCATCGTGATGTCCGCCGGGTCGGCGACCCACTTCGGGTTGGCGATCTTCGCCGCGTGGCTGGCCGCGATGACCTTCGGCCTGCCCAACCCCGACCGCCCGACCACCGAGGCGCAGATCCGCGCCGAGCCGGCGGTGATCGCTCTCCAGGACTGCGTCCTGCCGGACACCACCTACCGCGAGTGCACCGCGAGCGACGCGGCCAGCCCGGCCGCCGCCGCCGGGCTCCGGGACGGCGACCGGATCACCTCGTTCAACGGCACCCCGATCAACAACTACGGCGACCTGCTCACCGTGCTGCGGACCGCCAGCCCGGGTGCCACCGCCACCATCGGTTACCAGCGCGACGGCCAGCCCGGCACCGTCGAGACCGTGCTCGGCACCACCAAGCGCCCCCCGATCGACAACCCCGACGGGCCGGTCACCGACGTTCCCGCGCTCGGCATCGGGCTGATCATCAGCACCCCCGGCCTGGTCAGCTACGGTCCGGTGGAGGCGGTCGGCGCGACGAGCACCTTCATCGGCGACATGGCGGTGGCCACCGCGCAGGCGTTGCAGCGGCTGCCGGAGAAGATCCCCGCGCTCTGGACCGCCATCACCGGCGGCGAGCGGGACATCGACACCCCGATCAGCGTGGTCGGCGCCAGCGTCCTCGGTGGTGAGGCGGTCGCCAACAACGCCTGGGAAATCTTCGTCATGCTGTTCATCTCGCTGAACTTCTTCATCGGGGTGTTCAACCTGCTGCCGCTGCTGCCGCTGGACGGCGGCCACATCGCCATCGCCTGGTTCGAACGAGCTCGTTCCTGGGTGTACGCGCGGCTGCGCAAGCCCGACCCGGGCCGGGTGGACTACTTCAAGCTGATGCCCTTCACGTACGTGGTGATCCTGATCGGTGGGGTGTTCACCCTGCTCACCATCACCGCGGACGTGGTCAACCCGATCACCCTCTTCCCAAAGTGAGTGCCTGAAGTGACCGCTGTCAGTCTCGGTATGCCGCCCGTACCGCCGCCGCCGCTCGCGCCCCGCCGGGCCAGCCGCCAGATCATGGTCGGGTCCGTGCCGGTCGGTGGCGGGGCACCGGTGTCCGTCCAGTCGATGACCACCACGTTGACCGCTGACGTGAACGCCACCCTCCAGCAGATCGCGGAGCTGACGGCGTCCGGGTGCCAGATCGTCCGGGTCGCGGTGCCCAGCCAGGACGACGTGGAGGCGCTGCCGGCGATTGCGAAGAAGTCGCAGATCCCCGTGATCGCGGACATCCACTTCCAGCCGAAGTACGTCTTCGCCGCGATCGACGCCGGGTGCGCGGCGGTCCGGGTCAACCCGGGCAACATCCGCCAGTTCGACGACAAGGTCAAGGAGATCGCGGCAGCGGCCTCCGCCGCCGGTACGCCGATCCGGATCGGGGTCAACGCCGGCTCGTTGGACAAGCGGCTACTGGCCAAGTACGGCCGGGCCACGGCGGAGGCGCTCGTCGAGTCGGCGCTGTGGGAGTGCTCGCTGTTCGAGGAGCACGGCTTCCGGGACATCAAGATCTCGGTGAAGCACAACGACCCGGTGGTGATGATCCGGGCGTACCGGCAGCTCGCCGAGCAGTGCGACTACCCGCTGCACCTGGGCGTGACCGAGGCCGGGCCGGCGTTCCAGGGCACCATCAAGTCCGCGGTCGCCTTCGGGGCGCTGCTGGCCGAGGGGATCGGCGACACCATCCGAGTGTCGCTGTCCGCGCCGCCGGTCGAGGAGATCAAGGTCGGCAACCAGATCCTGGAGTCGCTCGGCCTGCGCGAGCGCGGCCTGGAAATCGTCTCCTGCCCGTCCTGTGGGCGGGCCCAGGTGGACGTCTACAAGCTTGCCGAGGAGGTCACCGCCGGCCTGGAAGGGCTGCCGGTGCCGCTGCGGGTCGCCGTGATGGGCTGCGTGGTGAACGGTCCCGGTGAGGCCCGCGAGGCCGATCTGGGCGTGGCCTCGGGCAACGGCAAGGGGCAGATCTTCGTCAAGGGCCAGGTCATCAAGACCGTGCCCGAGGGGCAGATTGTGGAGACCCTCATCGAGGAGGCGCTGCGGCTGGCCGACGAGATGGGCGCCGAGCTGCCCGAGGAACTGCGCGACCTGATTCCCGGCGCCACCGTCACCGTGCACTGACGAACGCGACCAGTACGAGGGCGGCCATCCATCGGATGGCCGCCCTCGACGCGTACCGGGGTCACTCGGATTCGGCGAGGATCGCGTACAGCTTGCGGCGGGTTTCGTCGAGCACCTGGGCGGCGCGTTCCCGCTGGTCGTCGGTGCCCGTCATCATCACCTGACGCAGCGCCTGCATCGCCTGCATGCCGGCGTGACGAATGTCGTGCCAGCTGTTGATGGTGTCCTCGGCGACCTCTGCCCAGGGCGGCGTCTGGGCCGCCTCGTCGGCCTCGGCGCGGCCCTGCTCGGTGAGGGTGAACCGCTTGCGGCCACCGCCGGACTCCTCGGTGGCGGCGATGACGCCCTCGTCCTCCAGCAACTGGAGCGTCGGGTAGATCGAACCGGGGCTGGGTCGCCAGCTACCGCCGGTGCGGGAGTCGATCTCCTGGATCATTTCGTAGCCGTGCATCGGCCGCTCGGTGAGCAGGGCCAGCACCGCGTGGCGGACGTTGGGCCGGCGTCCCCGGCCCCGTCCCCGGCCGCCTCGGCCATGCCCGTGCCCGCCCGGCGGAAACGGCGGCCCCGGCGGGAAGGGCGGAAAACCGAACCCCCGCATCCGCCCCTCGTGCAGCCCATGTCCACGTCGATGGAACTTCATGCTGTTCTCCTTCGAAGAACTATCACTGATGCATCAACGATATATCGCCAACACAACGCCGACAACTCACCGCCACCCACCTCGCCTTGCCGACCGAGAAGTTTGGGTCGGGATGGGGCCCGAGGACGGCGAAACTTCTTGATCAACGCGGGTGGGAGGGTGGGGAGGGGTGGGGAGGGTGGTGGTTGCCGTCCGCCAACAGAAGGTGAACGAATCTGGCAGGCTGGTAACCGTGCTGACGGCGCCGGTGCGGCAAATCGGGGAATCGGAACGGCGTGCGGTCGAGCGGTTGCTCGATCTCGACCCGTTCGCTAGCGCGCAGGTCGCGGAGCGGGTCGCCGCGCGCGGGCTGGCCTGGTGGCGGGCCGAGGGCCGGGTCCTGGGGTACGGCTCCCGCCGCCACCTCGAATCCGTTTGTTGGCTCGGCGGCAACCTCACCCCGGTGCTGGCCGGCCCACAGGCCATCGCCGCCTTCGCCGACCTGCTGGCCGGCGAGGAACGGCTCTGCTCCTCGATCGTCGGGCGCGCCGACGCCGTGCTGCAACTGTGGGAGCGACTCTCCGACACCTGGGGACCCGCCCGCGACGTACGCCCGAACCAGCCGTTGCTGGTCACCGACGCGCTGCCCCCGGTCCCCGTCGACCCGCAGGTACGCCGGGTGCACAGCGGCGAACTCGACCGCCTCTTCCCGGCCGCCGTGGCGATGTACACCGAAGAGGTCGGCATCTCACCGTTGGTCGACGACGGCGGGCGCGGGTACCGGCGCCGGGTCACCGAGATGATCCGCTCGGGTCGGGCGTACGCCCGCTTCGTCGACGGCCGGGTGGTGTTCAAGGCCGAACTGGCGGTCGTCACCCGGCGCACCGCGCAGGTCCAGGGGGTGTGGGTGGCACCCGAGTGGCGGGGACGCGGCATCGCCACCGCCGCGATGGCCGCGGTGGTCGCGGACGCGCTGACCCGGGTCGCCCCGACGGTCAGCCTCTACGTCAACGACTTCAACCTGCCCGCCCGGCGGGTCTACGAGCGCTGCGGCTTCCGCCCGGTCGGCACCCTGGCGACCGTGCTGTTCTGAGCCGGCCCCAAGTCGGCGGAGACCTTCGTCACGCCCCGCCACCGGCGAAAATGCGTTGAGTCAGGCGGCCGGGCGAAGCAGGCTGGAAACTCCGCCACCAGACCGGAGGAACCGACGCATGCGCCTGCTCCGTGATCTGTGGGTCACCTCCACGCGCCGGATGACCCTGGTGGTCGTCCTGATCCTGCTCGGCGGCATCGGCCAGGCGGCCACCGCCGCGCTCGCCGGGCCGGTGCTGCTGCACCGCTCCGTCGGGTTCTTCGTGCTGCTGTCGGTGGCGCTTGTCGCGGCGGTCGTCAGCGACCTGGTGGTGAGCCTGGTGATGGCCGGCGTCACCGCCGACTGGTCCGCCGACCTGCGCCGTCGCCTGTGCCGGGTGGCGCTGGGGCAGCCCGTGCCCGCGCTGGAGACGACCCCGGTCGGTGAGATGCTCGACCGCATCGACGGCGACGTGTACGACGTCGCCTCGGGCGTGCGCGGCCCCGGCGTACGGCTGGCCCAGGCGCTGGCCGTCGGCCTGCTCTCCACGCTCGTCGCGCTCACCGTCTGGTGGCCGGCCGGGCTCGGCATGCTGCTGCTCTGCGTCGTGCTCGCGTTCACCCTGCGGCGTCCCGCCGCCCGGATCGCCCCGGCCCGGATGCACGAGGAAGCGGCCTGGTCGGACCTCGCGGCGGTGATGGAGGAGTCGATCCACGGCCAGGACGACGTACGCACCAGCCTGGCCCGGCCGTACGTGCTGCGCCTGTACGCCCGCCGGGCGGCCGAGGTGTTGCGCCGTGGACTGCGGGTGTGGCAGATGTCGGCGCAGGTCAACACCGTCGCGGCCGGGGTGACGCGGGTCGGGGTGGCGCTGGTCGTGCTCGGCGGGGTGTGGGCGTTGACCACCGGCCGGGTCGATGCCGCCCGGATCACCGCGATCTGGCTGCTCGCACTCTCCCTCGGCATGACCGTCGAACACGTCAGCCGGATGGTGCCGGAGGTGCAGTACGCCCTCGGCGCGTGGGGACGGGTGCAACTGCTCTCGGCCGCCCCGCAGGAACCCAGCGGCGGTGCCGCACCCAGCGACGGTGACCTGGTCATCCGCGACCTGACCTACCGCTATCCGAGCACCGGGCCGGACGCCGACCGTGGCCCCGCACTGCGCGACGTCGACCTGACCTTCGTCCGGGGCCGCTCGTACGCCCTGGTCGGCCGGACCGGGTCGGGTAAGTCCACGCTGGCCAAGCTGCTCACCCGGGCGGTCGACGTGCCGGCGGGGACGGTCCTGCTCGCCGGGCGCGACGTGCTCGATCTCGACGTGGAGCAGCTGCGCCAGTGGGTCGCCGTGGTGCCGCAACGGACCGAGATCCTCGCCGGCACGCTCGCCGAGAACGTGGCGCTGTTCGACCCCGAGCTGCTCGACGCCGCCGCCCGGGCCCTCGACGAGCTGGGGCTGGCCAACTGGATCGCCGAGCTGCCGGCCGGCCTGGACACCCGCCTCGGCGACGGCGGCCACGTGCTCTCGGCCGGTCAGGAGCAGCTGGTCGCCTTCGCCCGGATCCTGGTCCGCGACCCGCACGTGGTGATCCTCGACGAGGCCACCGCCCGGCTCGACCCGGTCACCGAGACCCGGGTGCAGCAGGCCACCGAGCGCCTGCTGCGCGACCGGATCGGCATCGTCATCGCCCACCGGTTGTCGTCGGTGAGCCGCTGCGACGAGGTGGTGGTGCTGGCCGACGGCGCCGTGGTCGAGGCCGCCCCGCTGGCCGAGTCGCGACGCTTCGCCGAGCTGCTGGCGGCCGGCCACCAGGGCGGGCACGGTGTCGACGCGGCGACCGAGCTGCTGCCGGAGCCGGCGACGGACCGGATCTGGGCGGAGCCGGCGCTCGTCGGTGCCAACCCGGCCGCCACCACACCAGCCGGCACGTTCAGCCCGGCGACCGCGATCGGCGTGCCCGCGGGGGCCCGCACGGCCGCCGGGCGTGGCGCCGACGTGCTGCTGCCCGTCGGTGGCGAGACCGGCGACGGCACCGGCTCGCCACCGCCGGACGATGCTGAGCTGCCCGCCCGGCACGGCGTCGAGGCAGGTCTGCCGGTGGGCGATCCCGCGCCGGTCGTCGGGCCGGAGCCGGTCGACCCGGCGGAGGGGCGACAGGTCGGCGGGCGGGAAGCCGGCGCCGGTGCCACGGACGCGGCGACCGAAGCCGACCGGCGGCCGGCCTCCCGGGGACGGACCCTGCGGGAGATCGCCCGGCTCTGCCTCAACGACCCCCGGTACGGCGCGGCGGCGGTGGGCATCTTCGCCGTGCTGGCGATCCTCGGCCTGGACGGGCCGGTGCTCGCCTGGCTCTGGGCCGACGTGGTCGACGGCACCGGCGACCCCTGGCTGCCCGCCGTCGGTATCGCGGCCGGGCTGATCCTCGCCATCCCGGCGCACTACTGGACCCACCTGTGGTTCCCCGCCTGGTGGGTACGGCAGATGCTGCGGATCAGCGCCCGCCTGGTGTACGGCCAGACCGGCCCGCGCCGGGTCAGCCGGCACACCCCCGCCGAGGTGGTGGCCCAGGGCGGCGACACCGAGCGGGTCGTCCAACTCGCCGACAACGTGCTCGACCAGACCGTCGGCCTGATCCTGCTGGTCGCCATGACCCTGATCACCGGCAGCGTGGTGCCCGGACTGTTCTTCCTCGGCACGATGGTGCTCTCCGGGCTGGCCGCCACGGCGTTCGGCCCGAGACTGGAGCGGGCGGCGCGGGACACCGTCGCCGCGCGGGCGGCCTTCGCCACCGCCCTGGTCTCCACGCTGTCCGCGGCCCGCACGGTGAAGCTGGCCGGGGCCACTCGACCGGTGCTGACCCACCTGGCCGACCTCGACACCGTACGCAGCGAACGGCAGCGCCGGGAGATCGCCGTGCAGGTCTGGGCGCGCTCCACGCCGGCGGTGGCCAGCGGGCTGTTCCCGATCGGCGTGTGGGCGTTGTTCCTGACCGGTGGGCTCTCCGCCGGGGCGGCGCTGGTCGCGGTCGCCACGTTGGGCGCGGCACGCTGGTTCGCCTGGACCACCGCCTCGCTGATCTCCCAGGTGCCGTCGGCGCGGGTGTGGACCCGACGGACGGCCGAGATGACCGGGATCGAGGCGTACTCGGCGCGGGTGCCCGGGGTGGACCTGGCCGCCGGCACCGCCCCAGCCCCCACGGTGCCACCGCGTACCCCGCTGCGGCGGCTGGAACTGGTCGGCTTCGGCGTCCGGCACACCGATGGCACCACCGCCGTACGCGACGTGGACCTGACGGTGGCACGCGGGCAGCTGGTCCTGGTGGTCGGGCCGGTCGGCTCGGGCAAGTCGTCGCTGCTGCGGGCCCTCGCCGGCATCGCGCCGCACACCGGGGTGCTGAGCTGGAACGGTGAGCCGGTGACCGAGCCGGAGCTGTTCCTGCGCCCCAACCAGGTCGGCTACGTCGGTCAGCTGCCTCGGGTGCTCTCCGGCACGGTCGCGGACAACATCACCCTCGGGCATCAGGTGGACGCCGCGCACGCGGTCAGCACCGCCCAGTTGGACCACGACCTGGCCGCCACCGGCAGCGGACTCGGCCTGCTCATCGGGCACAAGGGCACCCGATTGTCCGGTGGCCAGCTGCAACGGCTGGCGCTGGCCCGGGCGCTGGCGCCGCGTACCGAACTGCTGGTGGCCGACGACGTCTCCTCCGCGCTCGACGTCACCACCGAGCTGGCGCTCTGGCAGGCGCTGCGGGACCGGGGCGTGACCGTGGTCGGCTCCACCTCGAAGCGGGCCGCGCTGGTGCGGGCCGACCACGTGGTGGTGCTCATCGCCGGCACGGTGGCCGCCCAGGGCCCGTGGCGCGACCTGGACCGACGCTGGGGTCACCTGGCCGGCTGAGAGCGGGTCTGAGATCCGCACGGGTCCGGCTGCCCTCGGTCGTCACCGGGCAGCCGGACCCGCCGGTCAGGCCGCCCGCAGGTACGGGTCCGGCCAGTTGGGCGCGGCGCCCAGCTTGGCGGCGGCCTGGTACGGCCAGTACGGATTGCGCAGCAGTTCCCGGCCGAGCAGCACCAGGTCGGCCTCGCCGTCGGCGATGATCGCCTCGGCCTGCTCCGGTTCGACGATCAGGCCGACCGCGCCGGTCGGCACCTGCGCCTCGCGGCAGACCTGAGCGGCCAGCGGCACCTGGTAGCCGCGCCCGACCGGGACCTTGGCGGATGGCGAGGCCCCGCCGGAGGAGCAGTCGATCAGGTCCACCCCGGCGGCGGCGAGTTCGGCGGCGAGGGCCACGCTGTCCTCGACCGTCCAGCCGCCTGGCACCCAGTCGGTGGCCGAGATCCGGGCCAGTACCGGCACGTCCTCACCGACAGCGGCGCGCACCGCCCGAGCCACCTCCAGCGTCAGCCGCATCCGCCCGGCCCGGTCACCGCCCCAGCCGTCGGCCCGATCGTTGGTCAGCGGGGAGAGGAACTCGTGCAGCAGGTAGCCGTGTGCGGCGTGGATCTCCACGGCGGCGAAGCCGGCCGCCACCGCCCGCGTGGCGGACTCGGCGAATGCCGCGACGACATCGGCGATCCCGGTGTCGTCCAGGGCCGACGGCACCCGGTACTCCGGCACGAACGGTGCACCGGTGGGCCCGACCGGCGTCCAGCCACCCTCGGCGTCCGGCACCCCACCCTGGCGCGGCTCCCACGGCCGGTACGTCGACGCCTTGAAGCCGGCATGCGCGAGCTGCACCACGGGCACCGCGCCGTGCGCGGCCACAAACCTGGTCACCGGCCGCCAGGCGTCGACGTGGCGGCCGGACCACAACCCGGTGTCCTGCGGACTGATCCGGCCCTCCGGCAGCACGGCGGTCGCCTCGGTCATCACCAGGCCCGCGCCACCGATCGCCCGGGTGCCCAGATGGACCAGGTGCCAGTCGGTGGGCAGGCCGTCGGGGCCGGCGCTGTACTGGCACATCGGTGCCAGCGCGATCCGGTTGGGCAGGGTGACCGTCCGCAGCGTCAGCGGCGTGAACAACGAACTCATCGCGCCATCCTCTCCCGTGGGCGCGACCTCAGCGCCGACGGCGAGCTGTGGGCTCGCGCACGGTCGGTGTCCGCTGACCCTGCGCCGCCACCACCGTGGGGTCGCGTACCGCCAACGCTCCGGCGGTGGCCAGTGCCCAGCCGACGGCAACCGTCAGCAGCAGCCGCTCCAGCACCCCGACCAGCGGACTCCGGCCGACCAGCAGCATCGCCAAACCGACCGCGCCCGCGAGTGGCAGCGACACCGCTGCCGCGACGAGGCCCGTGCGCCGCAGCCGGCGTCGCGCCACCGGCGAGAAGGCGACCGCCAGCATCGCGAAGACCACCGCCGCCGTCGCGGCGATGCTGGCCCCGCCGTGCACCAGATCCGCCACGGTGGCCCGTTCGAACGGCGGGAGTGGGCAGCCGGCGCTGCACGTCACCGCTCCGGACAGGACCGTGCACAGGCTCGCCGCCACGAGTAGCGTCACGGCGGCCCGAAGTGCCGTGTCGCCGTGCGGCGCACCGACCCGTAGCGCGACGGCGAGCAGCAGCAGCGCCCCGGCCAGGGCGAACACTCCGATCCGGTACGTCCAGGCATAGTCGCTGTCGACGACACCGGCCTCACTCACGTACCCGGTCAGGCCCGGTCCTGGGCCGGCGACCACGGCGAGTGTCACCGCAGCCGCGCCAGCCAGGGCGCAGAGCGCGGCGACCAGCGCGGCGCCGCGCCGCACCGACCGTCGGACCGTGGCCGGCGGCTCAGCCACGCCCGTGCGGCGTCGTCCAGCCGTGCAGGTCCGGCCCGAGCGGGACGATCCCGGTCGGGTTGATCTCGTGATGGGTGGCGTAGTAGTGCCGCTTGATGTGGTCGAAGTCGACGGTCTCCCCGAAACCGGGCGTCTGGAACAGGTCCCGCGCGTACGCCCACAGCACCGGCAGCTCGGTGAGTTTCTGCCGGTTGCACTTGAAGTGCCCGTGGTACGCCACGTCGAAGCGGACCAGCGTGGTGAACAGGCGCACGTCCGCCTCGGTGATCGAGTCCCCCATCAGGTAGCGCCGGCCGGCCAACCGCTCCGACAGCGCGTCCAGCCGGGTGAACAGCGCCTCGAAGGCCTCGTCGTACGCCTGCTGGCTGGTGGCGAAGCCACACCGGTAGACGCCGTTGTTGACGTCCCGGTGGATCTCGGCCATCAGTGTGTCCATCTCCGGGCGCAGCTGGACCGGGTAGAGGTCCGGCGCGCCGGGAGCGTGCAGCCGCCGCCACTCGGTGGACAGGTCCAGGGTCAGCTGCGGGTAGTCGTTGGTGACCACCCGGCCGGTCCGGGTGTCCACCAGCGCCGGCACGGTGACCCGGCCGGTGTAGTCCGGATCGGTGGCCAGGTACGCCTCGGAGAGGAAATCGATGCCCAGCACCGGGTCGAAGCCGTCCGGGTCGAGGGCGAACCGCCAGCCCCGGTCGTCGCGGATCGGGTCGACGGTGCCCAGCGAGATGGCGTCGGTCAGCCCGAGCAGGTTACGCACGATGAGCGCCCGGTGCGCCCACGGGCAGGCCCGGCACCAGATCAGCCGGTAGCGGCCGGGCTCCAGCGGCCAGCGGTCCTGCTCGTCCGGCCCGCCGCCTGGCGGTGCGGTCGAGTGCGGGGTCACCCGCCCGGTGAACCGGTTGGGTTGGCGGACGAACGCGCCGCCGCCGCTGGTTTCCGCGCTGAACTGGGCCCGTGCCATGCCCACAACCTATCGGCAGCCACCGGGGATATCCTGGCCGTCGGTGAGTCCCCGCGACCCGGCGGACGCACCGTTCCGCCCTTCCCACCACCCCCGAAGGACTCGCGATGACCGTGGCATACCTGGTGGCCGGTGTCCGCACCCCGATCGGCCGGTACGCGGGCGCGCTGGCCGGCGTACGCCCCGACGATCTGGCCGCCCACGTGATCCGTGAGCTGGTCGCGCGGCACCCGTCGGTGGACTGGGCGCGTACCGACGACGTGGTGCTGGGCTGCGCGAACCAGGCCGGTGAGGACAACCGCAACGTGGCCCGGATGGCGGCGCTGCTCGGCGGGCTGCCCGAACAGGTGCCCGGCAGCACGGTCAACCGGCTCTGCGGCTCCGGGCTGGACGCGCTGGCCACCGCCGCCCGGTCGATCGTCGCCGGTGAGGCGGATCTGGTCGTCGCGGGCGGGGTGGAGAGCATGAGCCGGGCGCCGTTCGTGATGCCGAAGGCGACCACCGCGTTCTCCCGCGCCGCCGAGGTGTACGACACCACCATCGGTTGGCGGCTGGTGAACCCCTTGATGGAGCGGGGCTGGGGCATCGACTCGATGCCGGAGACGGCGGAGAACGTGGCCGCCGAGTACGGCGTGGACCGGGCGGCACAGGACGAGTTCGCGTACCGCTCGCAGTTGCGGGCCGCGAAGGCCCAGGCCGACGGCCGGCTGGCCGAGGAGATCGTGCCGGTGACCGTGCCGGCGGGCCGGCGGGAGACCCGGCTGGTCGAGGTCGACGAGCACCCCCGACAGACCTCGCTGGAGAAACTGGCGGCGCTGCCCACCCCGTTCCGCGACGGCGGCACGGTGACCGCCGGCAACTCCTCGGGCGTCAACGACGGCGCGGTGGCCCTGCTGGTCGCCTCGGAGGCGGCCGTCGCCGCGTACGGTCTCACGCCGCTGGCCCGGGTCACCGGCACGGCGGCGGCCGGTGTGCCGCCCCGGGTCATGGGCATCGGGCCGGTTCCGGCGACCCGGCGGCTGCTGGACCGGCAGGGGTTGGCGCTCGCCGACATCGACGTGATCGAGCTGAACGAGGCATTCGCCGCCCAGTCCGTCGCGGTGCTGCGCGAACTCGGCCTGCCGGAGGACGCGGAGCACGTCAACCCCAACGGCGGCGCCATCGCCCTGGGGCACCCGCTCGGCGCGAGTGGTGCCCGGCTGGCGCTGACCGCCGCGCTGGAACTGCGTCGGCGCGGCGGGCGGCGGGCGTTGGCCACCATGTGCATCGGGGTGGGGCAGGGCATCGCGCTGCTGCTGGAGGCCGCCTGACCCGTCGGCACCGAACGGTGGATCAGGAAAAGAGCGTTGTGGATCTCCCCCCGCGCGACGGACCGGCTTAGAGTGGTCAGCATCACGATCCACGGCGACGACGTGAGGTGCAACCAGTGCAACAGCCGGACGGACTTCCCGCCGAGATCGACCTCTCCCGGCCCAGCGCGGCGCGGGTGTACGACTACTTCCTCGGCGGCGCCCACAACTTCGACATCGACCGGCAACTGGCCGACCAGATCGCGGCCATGACGCCGAACCTGCCGGCGACGATGCGGGCGGGGCGGGAGTTCCTCCGCCGGGCCGTGCATACCCTGCTTGAGGCCGGGATCGACCAGTTCCTGGACATCGGCTCCGGCATCCCCACCGTCGGCAACGTGCACGAGGTGGCCCAGGCCGTGAACCCGAAGGCCCGGGTGGTCTACGTCGACATCGACCCGGTCGCGGTGGCGCACAGTCGGGAGCTGCTCGCCGGCAACGAGTCGACCGGCGTCATCCACGGCGACCTGCGGGACCCGGAACGGATCCTGGCCGAGGCGCGCAAACTCGACCTGCTCGACTTCGACCGGCCGCTGGGCATCCTGCTCGCCGGGGTGGTGCACTTCGTCCCGGACACCGACCGACCCGGTGACATCCTGGCCACCCTGCGCGCGGCGGCGGCCCCCGGCAGCCACCTGGTGATCTCCCACTCCACCTTCGAGGACCAGCCGCAGGAGATGCTCGACGCGCAACGGCTGTCGGCGCGTACCGCCACCGAGATCACCCTCCGCTCGCGGGCCGAGATCACCGGATTCTTCGGCGACTGGACCATTGTGGAGCCCGGGGTGGTGCACATGGAGCTGTGGCGACCCGACTCGCCGTCCGAGGTCACCGCCGACGGGCAGCGCTTCGGTGCCTTCGGTGGTGTCGCCCGGAACGACCGGCCCGCCGGCTGATCCCGATGGCCGCCGTGGGTGCCTCCGGCGGGGACACCGTCGACCCGGCCGGCGCCCAGCGGTACGCCGCCGCCTGGACGCGGGCCGTACGCCGGCTGGGTTTCGTGCCGCTGAGCGCGGCCGAGACCGAACGGCTGTTGCTCGGGCACACCCTCCGGCTGGCGGAGGTGCTGCTCTCCGCCGAACCACCGGCAGCGGCGGCGGAGGAGGTCGGACGCTCACTCGTCGCCGCGCACCTCACCGAGCCGGGGGTTATCGAGTGGTCGATCCGTACGCTCGGCGAGCGGTTCCGGACCGACGTGCTCGCCGCCACGGCCGGGCGGCCCGGCCTCGACGAGCGGCTCGCGGTGATGCGGGGCGCACTCGCGGCCGGCTTCGCCCGCGCGCTGCGGGAGCGGACCTTCGTCCAGCAGGAGGGGATCGCCCGCGCCATGTGGCAGGCGCGGGACGACGCGGAGGCGGCGTTGCGGGACAGCGAGGCCCGCTTCCGGGCGGTCTTCGACGGCGCGGCCATCGGCATCGGCATCGCCGGAGTCGACGGGACGATCATCGACGTCAACCACGCCTTCGCCGACATGCTCGGCTACCCCGTCGAGGAGCTTCGGCAGCTCAACGTGGCGTCGCTGTTCCACACCGACGACGCGGCCGGCATGTGGGAGCTGTACCAGGAGCTGATCGAGGGCAAGCACGACGCGGCCCGGGTCCAGAAGCGGTACTACCGCAAGGACGGCAGCGCCGTCTGGACCGACCTGGCCGTCTCGCTGATCCGCCACGACGACGGCCGGCCACGGTTCACCGTGGCCGTGGTCGAGGACATCACCGAACGGTATGAACTCCAGCAGCGGCTGCGCTTCCAGGCACTGCACGACCCGCTCACCGGCCTGCCGAACCGGACGCTGTTCTTCGACACGCTGGCCGGCCTGGTCGAGCAGCCCGACGCACCCGGTCGGGTCGGTGTCTGCTTCCTCGACCTGGACGGGTTCAAGGCGATAAACGACAGCCTCGGGCACGCCCTCGGCGACCGGTTGCTGGTGATGATCGCCCGACGGCTGGCCGACTGCGTGGCCGACCAGGGTTACCTGGTCGCCCGGATGGGCGGTGACGAGTTCGTCATCCTGGTCGACGGGGTCACCGCCGTCCAGGACGTGATCGCCGTGGCCGAGTCGGCGCTGGCCGCCGTCGCCGCGCCGGTGCACGTCGGCGACCAGCAGCTCGCGGTCTCGGCGAGCATCGGCATCGTCGACTCGGCGGTCGCCGGCACCAGCGTCGTGGAGCTGATGAAGGCCGCCGACGCCACGCTCTACTGGGCGAAGGCGGAGGGCCGCGACCGGTGGGCGGTGTACGACCCGGAGCGCAGCGCCCGGGACACCGCCCGGTCGGCGCTTGCCGCCGGGCTGCCGCTGGCCCTCGACCGGGGCGAGTTCGTGCTGCACTACCAGCCGATCGTGTCGCTGCTCGACGGGCGCATGCTGGCCGTCGAGGCGCTCGTCCGGTGGCAGCATCCGGAACTGGGGCTGATCGGTCCCGACCGGTTCATCGGGCTCGCCGAGGAGACCGGCCTGATCGTCCGGCTCGGTGAGTGGGTGCTGCGGCAGGCGTGCCGCGACGCCCAGCGGTGGCACACCGACTTCCCGGACGCCGGGCTGGTGGTGAGCGTCAACCTGGCCGCCCGCCAGGCCGACCGTCCGGCGATCGTGGACACCGTGGCCGACGCGTTGGCCAGCACCGGACTGCCGGCGGAACTGCTGCAACTGGAGCTGACCGAGAGCGCGGTGATGGGGTCGGCGGGGGAGCCGCTGCGTACCCTGCACCGGCTCGCCGCGCTCGGCGTACGGCTGGCCGTGGACGACTTCGGCACCGGGTACTCGAACCTGGCCTACCTGCGCCGGTTGCCGATCACCTGCCTGAAGTTGGCCGGCCCGTTCGTCGAGGGGATCCGGGGCACCGAGCCGGACGACGCCGACCACCGCGACGAGCGCATCGTCGACGCGCTGGTGCGGCTGGCCCACGCGTTGGAGCTGTGGGTCACCGCGGAGGCGGTGGAGACCGAGACGCAGGCGGAACGGTTGCGGGCGTTGCGGTGCGACACCGCGCAGGGCCGACTGTTCGGCCCGCCGGGGCCGGCGGAGGCGATCGTCGCCCGGCTCCGCGAGCCGGAGTGAGGAAGCACCCGGTCGACGCCCGCGGGGACAATGCCCTTCGCGACTGACGTGCCGAGCCAACTGATGTACCGAGCCCAACTGATGTGCCGAGCCAACGGGAGTCGACGTGAGCCTGACCGACACGGGTACCGCGGTGTCGGTGATCACCGCGCTGGCCATCCTCGCCGGGTTGGCCGGGGTGGTGGTGCCCGGACTGCCGGCGCTGCCGCTGTGCTGGGGCGGCGTCCTGGTGTGGGCCCTGTTCGGCGACGCCGGAGCCGGCCGGTGGCTGGTACTCGCCGCCGCGACGCTGGTCGCCGTCAGTGGCACCGTGGTCAAGTACGCCTGGCCCGGCCGCAACCTCAAGCGGGCCGGGGTGCCCACCACCTCGCTGCTCGCCGGTGCGGTGCTCGGTCTGGTCGGCTTCTTCGTGATCCCGGTGGTCGGGCTGGTCATCGGCTTCGTCGGCGGCATCTTCGCGATGGAGCGGCTGCGGCTCGGCGACACCCGACTAGCCTGGCCGGCGACGAAACAGGCGGTCGCCGCGGCGGGCCTGTCGATGCTTGTCGAGTTCCTCTCCGGCATGGTGATCGGTGCCCTGTGGGTGGCCGGCCTGGTGATGGCCTGACCGGCGGCACGGTGCTGACCGAAGCGGCGCGGGGCGGAGTCGGGGTACGGCGCGACGCCGTACCCGAGAGAGAGGTGACGCTTTCCCGCGCCGCCGCGGCGGCCGGGCTGTTTTGAGGGTTCGGTGGTCGGCCCGTCGCGATCGGGCCTGGTCACAGGCCTAAGCATGGGGTACGACCCACCCGACCGGCAACGCAATTGCGACCCTGGCGCTCCTACCCGCCATCCATGGAGCTGAGGCGGGTCGGATCCAACACGACGATGGTGCCGGGCTCGACCCGGATGGCACCCGCGCCGACGAGAGCCTGCAGCGCACGGTTGACGGTCACCCGGGACAGACCGATCTCCTCACCGAGTCCCTGCTGCGCTCCCGGCAGAGTGATCCGGCTGCCCCGCGTACGCATGGATTCGACGACCCAGGCGGCGACCCGCGTGACGGGCTGCGGCGCGGCGCGGCGGACCTGGGCCCGGCGGTCGCGGTTCACCTGGTCGGACAGGTGGCGTAGGACGTGGTCGCGGAGCGCCGGCACCTCATCGATGAGATCTCGCAGGTGGTCCGCCGGTAGCAGGCGGATCCGGCAGGCGGTCGACGCGGTCCAGGTCGCCGTGTGCGATCCGCCGCCAAGTACGGCTGCCTTGTCGATCACGCATGGGCCGGTCACCGTCACGAATCGGATCCGCGAGCCGTGGCTGGTGTCATAGCCTGCCGAGAGAGTTCCGCGGATCACAACGACGAGGTGTCGGGCCGGCTCGCCGACGCGGGCGGCGGTGGCGCCCCGGGAAAGGTCGCGGGGCGGACACTTGTTGGCGAGCCATGCCAGGCGTGCCTCGTCGAGCATCGAGAACAGCGGCACCGCCGCCAGTTCGACCTGGTCCATCTCGCGGAGCGTATCGCGGGATACAGCCGTACGACTGCCTGGTCCTTAGGCTCCTTGCCATGATCTGCGTGGAACTTGCCTTCACCGATGAGCCTGCCCGGCTGGCGGCCCGGCCGGCCCACCGGAGCCGGTTGCGGGCGCTGCACGAGCAGGGCGCGCTGCTCCTCGCCGGCCCCTGGGACGGCGACTCCGGTGCGTTGCTGGTCTTCACCGGCGACCGGGCGGAGGTCGATCGGCTTATGGCCGACGATCCCTACTTCACCACCGCCGGCGTCGACGTTGTCGCGGTGCGCGGATGGCGACCGGTCGTCGGTCCCTGACGGTTTGCCGGGGGAGTGGTTGGGGGTACGGGCGGAGCGTCTTGTTGACGGTGATCGGCTCGGGCCGGTAGACCTTGGTGATGGAGGCTCGCGGATGAGAAGGCCGCCGCTCACGTTGGAGCAACTGCGGGTCGCCGTCGTCGAGGGCGAGATCGACACGGTGGTGCTGGCCCTTGTCGACATGCAGGGCCGGTTGCAGGGCAAACGGTTCCACGCCCCGTACTTCCTCGACCAGGTCGTCGCGAACGGCAGCGAGGGCTGCAACTACCTGCTCGCGGTCGACGTGGACATGAACACGGTCGACGGGTACGCGATGTCGAGCTGGGCACGCGGCTACGGCGACTTCGCGATGAAACCGGACTTCGGCACTCTGCGCCGGGTGCCGTGGCAGCCCGGGACGGCACTGCTCCTGGCCGACCTGGAGTGGCTGGACGGCACCGGTCCGGTGATCGCCTCACCGCGGCAGATCCTGCGCCGGCAGTTGGACCGGTTGGCCGGGCACGGGTTGACCGCGTACGCCGGCACCGAGCTGGAGTTCGTGCTGTTCCGGGACTCCTACGAGCAGGCGTGGCGGAGCGGCTACCGGGAGCTGACCCCGGCGAACCAGTACAACGTGGACTACTCGTTGCTCGGCACCGCCCGGGTGGAACCGCTGCTGCGCCGCATCCGCACCGAGATGGCCGGCGCGGGACTGGTTCCGGAGAGTGCCAAGGGGGAGTGCAACCTCGGCCAGCACGAGATCGCCTTCCGCTACGACGAGGCGGTGGCCTGCGCCGACCACCACGTCATCTACAAGAACGGGGCGAAGGAGATCGCCGCCCAGGAGGGCATGTCGATCACGTTCATGGCCAAGCCGAACGAGCGCGAGGGCAACTCCTGCCACATCCACTTCTCGTTGCGCGACGCCTCCGGTGGCTCCGCCATGCTCGGTGACGGGCCGGCGCACCTGAGCCCGACCGGGCAACGGGTGCTCGCCGGACTGCTCGCCACGATGCGGGAGATGAGCCTGCTCTTCGCGCCAAACATCAACTCGTACAAGCGTTACCAGCCGGGCTCGTTCGCGCCGACCGCGTTGCGCTGGGGCACGGACAACCGCACCTGCGCGCTGCGGGTGGTGGGCCACGGTCAGGGAATGCGGGTGGAGAACCGGGTGCCGGGTGCCGACGTGAACCCGTACCTGGCGATCGCGGCCCTGGTGGCGGGCGCGCTGCACGGCATCGAGAACGAGTTGGACCTGGCCGAGGAGTGCACCGGCAACGCGTACGACGACCCGAGCGCCGAACGCGTCCCCGGCACCCTCCGCGACGCCCTCACCCTCTGGGAAGCGTCGGACGTCGCCCGGGACGCCTTCGGCGAGGAGGTGGTCGCCCACTACGCCAACATGGCCCGGGTCGAGCTGGCCGCCTTCGACGCCGCCGTCACCGACTGGGAACTCACCCGTGGCTTCGAACGCCTCTGACCCCACCCCAGCCGCGATCATGCAGTTGTGGCTCCTGAAGTGCGGGGATACATGGCATTTGCCAGATGCCACAACTGCATGATCGATGAGGAGAGGGTGGGTGAGGGTGGGTGGGTGAGGTGTGGGACCCGGCTCGTGGGGTGGTGTTGCGGGAGGTTGGGGAGAGCTCCGTCGGGGATGTGGACGCGGCGGTCGAGCGGGCGCAGCGGGCGTACCAGCGGTGGCGGTGGGTGAGTCCGGCGGAGCGGGGCCGGTTGTTGCGACGGTTCGCGGCGGTGGTGGACGAACACCTGGAGGAGCTGGCGCGGCTTGAGGTGGCCAACGCCGGCCACACCATCGGCAACGCGCGCTGGGAGGCGGGCAACGTCCGGGACGTGCTGGACTACTACGCCGGGGCGCCGGAACGGCTCACCGGGCGGCAGATCCCGGTGCCGGGCGGGTTGGACGTCACCTTCCACGAACCGCTCGGTGTGGTCGGGGTGATCGTGCCGTGGAACTTTCCCATGCCCATCGCCGCCTGGGGCTTCGCCCCCGCGCTCGCCGCCGGCAACACGGTGGTGCTCAAGCCCGCCGAGCTGACGCCGTTGACCGCGTTGCGGCTGGCCGAGCTGGCCGACCAGGCGGGTCTGCCGGAGGGCGTGTTCACCGTGCTGCCCGGGCGGGGCGAGGTGGTCGGCGAACGGTTCGTCAGCCACCCGGCCGTCCGCAAGATCTGCTTCACCGGCTCCACCGAGGTGGGCACCCGGATCATGGCCGGCTGCGCGAGCCAGGTGAAGCGGCTCACCCTGGAGTTGGGCGGCAAGTCGGCGAACCTCGTCTTCGCCGACGCCGACCTGGAGCGGGCCGCCGCCACCGCGCCGTACGCGGTCTTCGACAACGCCGGCCAGGACTGCTGCGCCCGGTCCCGGTTGCTGGTGCAGCGTGGGGTGTACGACCGCTTCCTCGAACTGCTCGAACCGGCGGTACACGCCTTCCGGGTGGGTGACCCGGCCGACGAGAGCACCGAGATGGGACCACTGATCTCGGCCGGGCAGCGGGACCGGGTCGCCGGGTACGTCGAGGATTCGCGGGTGGCGTTCACCGGTTCCCGGCCCGACGGCGCCGGCTACTGGTACCCCCCGACCGTGCTGCTCGCCGACTCGCCCGGGGACCGCCACTGGCGGGAGGAGATCTTCGGTCCGGTCGTCTCGGTGCTGCCCTTCGACGACGAGGCCGACGCCGTCCGGCTGGCCAACGACACCGAGTACGGTCTCTCCGGCTCGATCTGGACCCGGGACGTGGGCCGGGCGCTGCGGGTGGCCCGGGCCGTCGAGGCCGGCAACCTGAGCGTCAACTCCCACTCCTCGGTGCGGTACTGGACGCCGTTCGGCGGGATGAAGCGCTCCGGCCTGGGCCGGGAACTGGGGCCGGACGCCCTGCACGCGTTCACCGACGTCAAGAACGTCTTCGTCAGCACCGAGGAGTGAGCATGCAGGGACGGTTGCGGGACCGGGTGGCCGTGGTGACCGGGGCGGCCAGCGGTATCGGGCTGGCCACCGTGCGGCGGTTCGCCGCCGAGGGTGCCCGGGTGGTCTGCGTCGACATCGACACCGAAGCCGGCCAGCGGGCCGCCGACGAGGTGGGCGGGAGTTTCGTCGCGGCCGACGTGGCCGACGAGGCGGCGGTACGCGATCTCTTCGACGGGGTGGTCGAGCGGTACGGGCGGGTGGACGTCGCCTTCAACAACGCCGGCATCTCCCCGCCGGACGACGACTCCATCCTGGAGACCGGGCTGGACGCCTGGGAACGGGTGCTGCGGGTCAACACGACGAGCGTCTACCTCTGCTGCAAGCACGTCATCCCGCACATGCGCCGGCAGGGGCGGGGCTCGATCATCAACACCGCCTCCTTCGTGGCGTTGATGGGCGCGGCCACGTCGCAGATCGCGTACACCGCGAGCAAGGGTGGGGTGTTGGCGCTCACCCGGGAACTGGGCGTGCAGTTCGCCCGGGAGGGCATCCGGGTCAACGCACTCTGCCCGGGACCGGTGGCCACGCCGTTGCTGCGTGAGCTGTTCGCGGCCGATCCGGAGCGCGCCGCCCGCCGGCTGGTGCACGTGCCGATGGGCCGGTTCGGTGAACCGACCGAGATCGCCGCCGCGGTGGCCTTTCTGGCCAGCGACGACGCCTCGTTCATGACCGCCGCGCAGTTCGTCGTCGACGGCGGCATCACCGGCGCGTACGTCACTCCGCTGTGATCGCCCGTGCACAGCAGGTGACGACTCTCGGTCGCTCGCGCCGTCACCGACGTTCACCTGGAGCTGAACAGCGTCCGAACCGCCGGATGCGTTACGTTGCTGATCCGTCTGGGTAGAAGGCGGATCAGGGCATTGGTGATCGGGCGCGGTGCAGGACACGGCCGGGGAGGCTGCATGAACTCGGCCCAGGGGGGCGTGGACGATGGTCAGCCGTCCGCAGCGGAAAGCGGGACGTCGCCGCTGCTCGCGGCGGCATTCGCGGGCGGCGGCGAGATGGGCGCCCTGCTGCGTGACCGCGACTGGTCGGCGAGTCCGCTCGGTCCACCGGAGCGCTGGCCGACCTCGCTGAGCAACGCCGTCAGCACGATGCTCGCCTCGAAGGCGCAGATCGCCATGTTCTGGGGCGAGGACCTGCGTGCCTTCTACAACGACGCCTACCGGCCGACCATCGGCGACAAGCATCCCGCCGTGCTGGGCGAGCCCGCCCGGGAGCACTGGGCGGAGACCTGGGACGTGCTCGGGCCGCTGCTGACCAGCGTGCTGCGCGGCGGCGAGGCGTACCAGGCCCGCGACCATCACTTTCTGCTGGATCGACACGGCTTCGTGGAGGACGTCTACTTCGACGTCTCGTACGATCCGATCCGCGACGTCGACGGCATGATCAGCGGGGTGCTCTGCATCTGCAGCGAGACCACCGGGCGGGTGCTCGGCGAACGCCGGCTGCGGGCGCTGGCCGAACTCGGCTCGGAACTGGCCGATCCGGTGCGCAGCGCGGAACTCGGCCAGGTCGCGGCGGCAGTGCTCGACCGGCACCGGGCCGACCTCCCGTTCGGGCTGCTCTACCTGCGCGACGACGACGGGCGTCTGCGCCTGGCCGGGGTGAGCGGAGCCGTCAGCGTCGCCGCTGATCCGCCCGCCGCGCTGCGGGAGCTGGGCGCGGTCGGCGTCGCAACGGCGGTGGCCACCGCCGAGCTGCTCGGCCGGGTTCCGCCCGATGCCGCCGACGAGGCGGTGGTGCTGCCGATCAGCGCGACCAACGACCCGGCCGGGGTGCTGGTGCTGGGAGTGACCCGGCGCCTGCCGCTCACCGAGGACTACCGCACGTTCCTCGAACTGGTCGCCGCGCAGATCTCCCGGGCGGTCGGCAAGCAGCGGGCGTACGAGCAGGAACGGGCCCGCGCCGCCGAGCTGGCCGCCCTGGACCTGGCCAAGACCAACTTCTTCGCCAACGTGAGTCACGAGTTCCGCACCCCGTTGACCCTGGTGCTGGGCCCGTTGGAGGACCTGCTCGCGGACCCGGGGCTTGGCGAGGACCACACCCAGCGGCTGACCGTGATGCACCGCAACGCGTTGCGGCTGCTGAAGCTGGTCAACACGGTGCTCGACTTCTCGCGGCTGGAGTCCGGGCGGCTGGTGGCGCACTACGAACCCACCGATCTGGCCGACTACACCTCCCGGGTGGCCAGCACGTTCCGCTCGGCCACCGAGCGCGCCGGCCTGCGGTTGGTGGTGGACTGCCCGCCGCTGGCGGAGCCGGTCTTCGTCGATCCGGACATGTGGGAGAAGATCGTCCTCAATCTGGTCTCCAACGCCCTGAAGTTCACCTTCGAGGGTGAGATCAGCATCCGGGTCCGTGCGGTCGACGGTGCCGCGCAGTTGGAGGTCTCCGACACCGGGGTGGGCATCGACGCGCGGGAGCTGCCGCACGTGTTCGAGCGGTTCCACCGGGTGCCGGGGGTGCGTTCCCGCAGCCACGAGGGCACCGGGATCGGCCTGGCCCTGGTGCGCGAACTGGTCGAGATGCACGGCGGCCGGGTCAGTGCCACCAGCCAGGTCGACGTTGGCAGTACCTTCCTGGTCACCGTCCCGTTCGGTGTCGGGCATCTGCAGGCCGACCGGGTGGCCGATGCCGAGCCCGCCGCGCACGCCATCCGCGAGCCACGGCAGGCCCCGCTCTTCGTCGCCGAGACCGTGCAGTGGACCGCCGGCGCTGTGGCGACCGCGTCCCGCCCGGCGTCGACCGACGACTCGACCGTGCCGGACGCCGACGCCGCGACGCAGCGGGCACCCCGGCCCCTCGCCGTCGTGCCCGCCGGTCGCGTGCTGGTCGTCGACGACAATCCGGATCTGCGCGAACACGTCACCCGGTTGCTCGTGCCCACCTGGGAGGTGAGTACCGCCGCCGACGGCGTGGAGGCGCTGCGACGCGCCACCGAGAGCGCCTTCGATCTGGTGTTGACCGACGTGATGATGCCGCGCCTGGACGGCTTCGGGCTGGTCGCCGCGCTGCGCGCGGACCCGCGTACCCGGTATGTGCCGATCGTGCTGCTCTCCGCCCGCGCCGGCTCGGCCGAGGAGGTGGCCGGGTTGTCGGTGGGTGCCGACGACTACCTCACCAAACCGTTCTCCGGGCAGGAGTTGATCGCCCGGGTCCGGGCGAACATGGCCCTCGGCCAGCTACGTAACCAGATCATCCGCCGGCTGCGTGCGCTCGCGGACGCGGCGGTCGCGGTCAACACCGCGCGATCCACCGCCGACGTGCTCCAGATCGCCGCCCGTCACGCGTTGAGTCTCGCCGAGGCCGTCCGGGTGGTGGTCTCCGCCGGTGGCACGCGCTACGAGGCCGACGGCGGCGGGCCCAGCAGCGCCGAGCCGTCCTTCGTCCTGCCGCTGACCGGAGTGGCCGACCAGCCGCTCGGTGAGCTGCGGGTGTGGCATCCGACCGGGGAGAGCACCGACGCCGACGAGGCCGCGTTGACCCAGCTCGCCCGCCTGGTCGGGGTACGCATGGAGAACGCACAGCTCTACGAGGCCGAGCACCGCATCGCCACCACCCTTCAGCACAGCTTCCTGCCCCGTACCCTGCCGCAGCTGCCCGGAGCCGTGGTGGCCAGCCGCTACCTGCCGGGCAGCGCGGACGTCGAGGTGGGTGGCGACTGGTACGACGTGGTGGCCCGGGACGACGACGAACTCATGCTGATCATCGGTGACGTGGTGGGCAAGGGGGTGCCGGCAGCGGCGGCCATGGGCCAGCTGCGCAACGCGCTGCGCGCGTACGTGCTCGAGGGTTTCGATCCCGGCGAGTCGTTGACCCGACTGAACCGGCTGGTGGGATCCACCGAGTCACGTTCGTTCGCGACGGTCTTCTGTCTGTGGTTCAGTCCCCGGACGGGTCGACTGCGCTACGCCAGCGCGGGGCACCCGTCGCCGCTGCTGATCCGGGGCGACGACGTGGCGTTCCTGCACGGGCGGGCGCTCGGGCCGCCGGTCGGTGCCATCGCGGGCACCGAGTACGAGACCGTCTCCGGCGAGTTGCGGGCCGGTGACCGGCTGCTGCTCTACACCGACGGCCTGATCGAGGACCGGCAGATGGGCATCGACGACTCGTTGGCCCTGCTGCGCGCCGACGCGGCCCGCTCCGGCGAGCACGTGGCCGACCTGATCGACGCGGTGGTGGCGCGGGTCGCCGGCCGGCCCCGTCGGGACGACGTCGCGGTGCTGGCCCTGGAGGCGGTGGAACTCAACCGGTTCGCGCTGCGGCTGCCCGCCGACCCGACCCGGCTGAGCGTGCTGCGCAAGCGGCTGGAGGACTTTCTCGTCGCACACCGGGTGGGCGAGACGGACCTGTTCGACCTGACCGTGGCGGTTTCCGAGGCGGCGGCGAACGCCATCGAGCACCCGGTCGACCCGGTGGAACCGGTGGTTGAGATCGAGGTGCGGATCGAGGACCGCACCGTGGTGGCGACGGTGTCGGACAGCGGGCAGTGGCGGGAGTCGACCGGCTCGGGTTTCCGGGGTCGCGGACTGTCGCTGATCCGGGCACTCGGGGATCTCTCGGTCGAACACACCCCCGAGGGGACCCGGCTCACCCTGCGCCGCGTGCTGACCGGCTGACGCCCGGCCTGCGGTGGTCGCGGTCAGGCCGGATGCAACCAGGGTTGACTTCCCAGACCGGCGATCTCCAGCACCCGGCTGACCTGCCGGGACGGCAGGACCGTCAGCGCGTCCGGATAGTGGCCGGCCAGCCGGACCACCGCGTGAATCGCCGCCGAGTCGAAGAAGGTGACCGCCCGCAGGTCGAGAGTCACCCGGCCGGCCGGCTCGCGCAGCACGGTCTGGAGCATGGTGTCGGCGGTCGCCATGTCGACCTCGCCGGTGACCACCACGCTCAGGTGATCACCATCGGTCTCCGCGTTGGCGGAGAAGACGGGAGGTGCGCCCCCTTGATCCACGCAGACACCTTGACACAGTGGTTGTGGTAGGGCAACAACCGCTCGCGAGGACCGGTGGCGGGGGTCACGTCGCGGGCGGCGATAGGCTTGCGTCATGACCGTCCGTGCGCCGCTGACCCCCGGCACGCTCTCCCCATGGCGGCCGGTGCCCGCCCACATCGCCCGCCCGGAGTACGTCGGCAAGAAGGCCCCCCGGCCCTGGCGGGGATCGCACGTGCAGACCCCGGAGACCATCGAGAAGATGCGTCTGGCCGGGCGGATCGCCGCCCAGGCGGTGCAACTGGCGGGGGAACACTGCAAGCCCGGCGTGACCACTGACGAGATCGACCGGGTGGTGCACGACTTCCTCATCGACCACGGCGCCTACCCGTCGACCCTGGGCTACCGGGGCTTCCCGAAGTCCTGCTGCACCAGCCTGAACGAGGTGATCTGCCACGGCATCCCCGACTCGACCGTGCTTGTCGACGGCGACATCATCAATGTCGACGTCACCGCGTACATCGGGGGCGTGCACGGCGACACGGACGCGACGTTCTGCGTCGGCGAGGTGGCCGAGGAGAACCGGTTGCTCGTCGAGCGGACCCACGAGGCGATGATGCGGGGGATCCGTTCCGTCGCCCCGGGGCGACAGATAAACGTGATCGGCCGGGTCATCGAGTCGTACGCGAAGCGCTTCGGCTACGGCGTGGTCCGTGACTTCACCGGCCACGGCATCGGCGAGTCCTTCCACAGCGGGCTCTACGTGCCGCACTACGACAGCCCGCGCCCCACCGACGTGATGGAGCCCGGAATGACCTTCACCATCGAGCCGATGATCACTCTCGGCACCTACCAGTACGACCTGTGGGACGACGGCTGGACGGTGGTCACCAAGGACCGGAAGTGGACCGCCCAGTTCGAGCACACCGTGCTGGTGACCGAGGACGGCCACGAGATCCTGACGCTGCCGTGACCGAGACCCCGGCCGCACTGCGCGAGCACCACCACGCCGACGTCTCCGGCGGCTGGCTGCGCCCGGCCGTGTTCGGGGCGATGGACGGCCTGGTCACCAACATCGCCCTGATCGCCGGCGTCGGCGGCGGCGGGGTCTCGCCCCGCACCATCGTGCTCACCGGCACCGCCGGCCTGGTCGCCGGCGCGATCTCGATGGCGCTCGGCGAATACACGAGCGTGCGGTCCGCCAACGAGCAGATCGCCGCGGAGGTGGCCAAGGAACGCCGGGAGCTGGAGCGTCACCCGGAGGCCGAGGCCCGCGAGCTTGCCGACATGTGGGTCGCCCGGGGGCTGCCCGAGCATCTCGCGATCCAGGTCGCCGAGGCGGTACGCCGCCACCCGGAGCAGGCGCTGCGGATGCACGTGCAGGAGGAGTTGGGCGTCAACCCGGACGAACAACCGAACCCGTGGGCGGCGGCGCTCTCGTCGTTCCTCTGCTTCTCCGTCGGGGCCCTGGTGCCGCTGCTGCCGTACCTGTTCGGCGCGACCAGCCTGGCGCTCGCCCTGGCGGTCGGCGGGCTCGGGCTCTTCGTCGCCGGTGCGATCGTCTCCCGGTTCACCAACCGCCGGTGGTGGTCCGGCGGGCTGCGCCAACTGCTGCTCGGTGCCGCCGCCGCGGTGGCGACGTACCTGATCGGTGCGCTGATCGGAGTCCAGGGCGGGCTCGGCTGAGTCAGCCGTCGAGCAGGTCGTCGATGGTGCCGTCGACCGGGCGGCCACGGGCGGTGAGTTCCGCCGACTGACGGGCCAGCACGGCACCCACCTCGGTCATGTCCGCACCGGCGAGCCCGGTTCGCCGTACCGCGTCGCCGGGATCCCGGAAGTAGGTGCGGCTGAGCAGCCCGCTGACCGTGGCGGCGCCGAGCCGGGCCTCGCCGAGCATCAGCAGGGCCTGGTCGGTCTCGTACCACTCGGCCAGCCGGGCCGCCCGGGCATGCGCGGCGCTGCCCCGGTACCAGGCCCGCCGGGCGGCCGAGGTGAACTCGGCCGGGCGGGCCCGGGCCAGCCGGCCGAGGTGCTCGTCGCGCAGCGTGGCGAGCCATCCGGTCGGATCGTGCAGCGCGCGCGTGGTCACGTACCGGTCGGCGGTCAGTGGCCACCGGCTGGTCAGTTGCCGCGCCTGGCGCAGCCGCTCCTCGGCGGCGACGACGGTCAGGTCGACGAGCACGCCGTCCACCCGTCGGGTCGCCGGCGGCGGTCCGGTGCCGGGCCGGTAGGTGGCCACCAGCAGCCCCACCTCGCCGTCGCCCCCACCGTCGTCGTCGCCGTGGGCCAGCGGACCGTGGACCGCGACCGCGAGCACGTCGGCCGGGAACCGCCGCCGGACGGCCGCGGCGACCCGCTCGGCCACGTCCCACCGGGGATCGTCCCGGTGTTCCTGGACACCGTCCACGCCGACCACCCCGCGTTCACGCCACCCACTGTGACCTGTCGGTCACCGCACACCCTAACGTCTGTGCCGGACTCCCCGGTCGAACCGAGGCAGAGGTCAGGCGCGGCGGCCGGGGTCGGGTACGAGTCGGAAGATCCGGATCTGGCGGCCACCGGCCCGCGCCACGTACGTCTCGTAGGCCGGCCACTGGTCGACCAGCAGTTTCCACAGCCGGTCGCGTTCGGCGCCGGTGGCCACCTCGGCGCGTACCGGGATCCGACGGCCCTTGACGTCCACCTCGGCCCTCGGTTCGGCGAGCAGGTTCAGCGACCACGCCGGCTGGTGGGTCTGGCCCCAGTTCGACCCGACCACCACGTACCCGTCGCCGTCGGGCACGTAGAGCAGCGGGTTGCTGCGTGGCCGACCAGACCGGCGACCGGTCGTGGTGATCACCAACGACGGTACGAGCCCGAGGGCGACCACCCGGCCCCGGGTCAGCCGCCCGACGGCCCGGTCGACGGGTACCAGCAGCCGGACGGTGGCACCGAACCATCGGTACCGGCCGACCCGGCGGGTGAGGCTTCCCAGCACGGACATCCGCACAGTCTGGCGGGTGGGGTACCGGTCAGTCCAGACGGCGTTCCACCGGTAGCCGGGACCGGGTGAACAGCGCCGCGCCGAGCATCGCCACCAGCGGCACCACCACCAGCACGCCCAGGGTCAGCCAGGGCATCACCAGCGGAAAGGGCGGTTCGATCGGCCATCTGTCGGCGTACCGCTGGTTGGTGAAGGCCAGCACGATCAGGGCCGAGGCGAGTCCGGCGACGATGCCCAGCGCCGAGCCGAGCACCGCGATCACGCCAGCCTGGCAGAGCGAGAGCAGGCGGCGTACGCCCGGTCCCGCGCCCACGGCGGCGAGGGTGGACAGGTCGGCCCGTCCCTCGGCGGCGGCCAGCCCGGTGGCGATGCCGGCGGCGCCGACGGTGACCACCGCGGAGACCGCCGCCAGCAACAGCAGCAGCGGCCGGGTGTCGTCGTGGTCCCGGTTCCGTTCCACCGCGACCCCGGCGGCGCCCAGCGGGCGGAGTGCGGCGGCGAGGTCGTCCTGTCGTTGCTGGTCCGGTGGCTGCCGGGCGTCCAGCGCCCAGCCGACCTGCCAGGTCGTCAGCCCGAGCCGGTCGGCCGCGACGGGCGAGAGCAGCAGCCAGTGCTCACCGAGCCCGGTGTGCAGCGCGTGTCCGGGCACGGTGGCGATGTCCGCGGGCCGGGTCTCGTCCCCGTGTTCGACCCGGAGATCCAGGCGGTCGTCGTGGAGGAAGCGGGCGTCGGTTATCACCGCGCCGCCCGCGCGCAGCGTGGCGGTGGCGGCCGCGACGTCGGCCGGTGCGACCCCGGTCAGCAGCCGCAGCGCGGTGCCGTCGTCCACGGCCACCCGCAGGTACGGGCCGTGCGGTTCGTGGTCGTGCTGGCAGCGTGGGTCGGCCCGGGCCAGCAGCTGGTCGGCCGCGCTGAGCGGCTCGTACGGCTGCCAGGGGCAGACCCGCTCGGCAGGCATGGTCGCGGTGATCGTGCAGGCGTAGAAGTCCGGCGAGCAGCCGGCCGCCACCAGCGGAGCGATCGTGTCGGCACCGAGCAGCCGCCGCGCCGGGCCGCTGATCTCGTCGAGCGTGGGCGGGCGGTCCGTCGCGGGATCGCCGCTGGTGGTCACCAGCACGGTGCGCTCCGGCAGCAGCGCCCGGTTCTGCTGCTCGTTGCGCGCGTCGTCGCTGGCCAGGAAGAGCCCGAGGGCGACGCTGCCGGCGACCGCGGCCATCACGGCGGAGATGGCCGGCGCGGCCGACGCACGGTTGCGGCTGGCGTCGCGTACCGCGATCCGGGGCGCCAGCGGGAGGAACCGACCGAGCCGGGCCAGCAGTCCGACAAGCGTCGGGGTGGCGAACACCAGCCCCAGTTCGCCCATGACCAGTCCGGCGAGGATGACCGACTGCGAGGTGACGACCGCACCGATCGCGGCCACGACGGTGCCGCCGGCGGCCAGCGCGACGCCGATGCCCAGCCACCGGCGCCGGTGGACGGGCGGGGTACGTCGTCCGGCGAGCCCGGCCACCACGTCCTGCCGCGCGGCCGTCCACGCCGGTGCCAGTGCGGCCAGCACCCCGGCCAGCACCGCGACAAACGCGATCACGACCAGGGCGGCGGGCCAGACGCGGTAGCCGCCGAACCGCTGCGAGAAGATGAACTGCTCGACCAGGGGGCGGCCGGCGAAGGCGGCGGCCACGCCGAGCGCGATTCCGGTCACGGCGCCGACTCCGCCCAGCACCACGCCGTCGGCGAGCACCACCCGGCGCAGCTGCACCGCATCGCCACCGGCCACCGCGACCAGAGCCAGTTCCCGTCGCCGACGGCGCACTCCGACGGCGAACGCGGGCCCGACCAGGAGCACCACTTCGAGCAGACCGAGCCCGCCGATCAGCACACCGGTACTGACCTCCTCCAGGCTCATCCGGCCCGTGGACGAGTCGACGTGCTGGGGCAGCTTCCCGGGCGGAGCGGGCACCCGGGCGGCCACCACGACACCGTTGCGGTTGAGGTGCCGGAAGAGGTCGTCGGTGAGCGGGCCGGACAGGTCGGCCAGGAACGCCTCGTCGGGATTGGTCTCCACCGGCGCCCCCGCGGGGTGCAGGAGGACCATCGGGGTCAGTTGCTCGGGGAGTTCGGCCACGCCGACGACCGTCCAGGTGCGGCTGCCGTCCGCGGCGGCCACCCGGTCTCCGACGTCGACGCCGAGGCTGCGTCGGGCGGCCAGGTTCACCGCGATCTCGTCGGCGGCGGCCGGCACCCGGCCCCGGTGGACCCGGGCCAGGCCGCGCCCGAGGGGGTCGGTCAGGTCGATCACGGTGGCGGCGATGTCGTCCCGGATCCGGTCGCCCTGCCAGGCACCGAACGGCACCCAGCGACGCACCGGCAGTACCCGGCTGCCCTCCGGCAGCAACGCGGCGACGTGTTCCGCGGTGACCTCGGCGGTGGGCGGCTGGTCCCGGTCGCCGGAGGTCCAGCCGCTGCCGTCGGAGTTCTGCTCGACCGGACCGCGTCCCACCACCCGAAGTTCCGCGTCGGCGTTGCCGAGCCGGCGTTCCATCTGCTCGCCCGGCGTCAGCCGCGCCATGTCGACGCTGACCGCGACGAAGCTCAACGCCAGCACCGGCAGGACGATCATCGCCAGCACCAGGGTGGTGCGCCCGCGAGCCCGCCTCGCCTCCCGTCGGGCGATACGCAGCGCCGCCCGCCACGAGCCGAGCGCCTCGGCCAGCCGCCCGCCGCCGGTCGGTCCGGACGGTCGACCGCTCACCGACCGCTGCCGCTGAGCAGGGCCTCCACGCCGGCCAGCGGGGCGGTCGAGTCGACCGTCACGCCGTCGCGCAGGAAGACCACCCGGTCGGCCCAGGCGGCGTGGCGCGCCTCGTGGGTGACCAGCACTCCGGCGGCCCCGGCGTCGACCCGGCGGCGCAGCAGTCGCAGCACCGCCTCCCCGGTCTGCGAGTCCAGCGCCCCGGTCGGTTCGTCGGCCAGCACCAGTCGCCGCTGCCCGACCAACGCCCGGGCGATGGCGACGCGTTGCTGCTGGCCACCGGAGAGCTGGTCCGGGAACCGGTCACCCAGCTCCGACAACCCCACCTCGGTCAGTGCGTCCAGGGCCAGCCGGCGGGCCGCCCGCACCCCGGTGCCGTCCAGTTCGAGGGGGAGGGCGACGTTCTCCACGGCGGTCAGGCTGCCGATCAGGTTCAGGTTCTGGAAGATGTACCCGATGCGGCGGCGGCGCAGCCGGGCCAGCCCGCGCCGGTCGAGGGCGTGCAGCGGCTGCCCCTCGACGTGCACCTCACCCGCGGTCGGGCTGTCCAACCCGCCGGCCAGGGTGAGCAGGGTGGACTTGCCGGAGCCGGAGGGGCCCATCACGGCGACCAGCTCGCCGGGGCGCACGGCCAGGCTCACCCCCCGCAGGGCGTGTACCGCCGCCGGGCCGCTGCCGTGCGTGCGATGCACGTCACGCAGATCGAGTACGGTGTCGCCGGTCGGGGCGGGGACGGCCTGGTCGGGGGCCGCGGCGGAGTCGGACGCGGCTCGCGGGTCGGGGGCGGCCGGCATCCGTCCGCCGCCGGTGGTCACCGTCGTGCCTCCTCACCACTGTGGCCCACCGCCTCGGAGAGGGGCGCTGGGCCGGCGGCCGGGGGGCGGTGCCGTACCAGACTGCTCTCACAGTGGTCGAGCCAGCGCACCTCGGCCTCGGCCTGGAACACCATGGCGTCCAGCACCAGCCGCCACGGCAGGTCCTCCGGCCGGTCGCTGGCGTACTTCAGCCTGGTCAACTCCTGCAGCGTCCGCATGGTGGCGGTCCGTTGGGTCTGGACCACCGAGCGCACGTCCACCCCGGGGGTGGTCAACGCCAGCGCCAGCTTGATCGCCAACTCGTCGCGCGGGCGGTCGCTGCGGCTGATCGGGGTGGCGAACCACAGGGCCAGGTCCGCCCGCCCGGCGTCGGTGATCTCGTACGGCCGTTGGCCGGCTTCGCTCTCCGGCAGCGACCTGACCAACCCGTCCCGCTCCAGCCGGGACAGGGTCGTGTAGACCTGCCCGATGTTCAGCGGCCAGGTGGCGCCGGTCGACTCCTCGAAGGCGGCCCGGAGCTGGTAGCCGTACATCTGCCCGCGTTCGAGCAGGGCGAGCAGGCCGTGGCGGATGGACATGGACCGGAGTATGCATACCTGGTATGCGGACCGCAACCGGCGCGGACGTGAGTTCGACTACGCCCGGGTGGGTCCGGCCGGGCCGGTTCAGCTCGGCCGGCCCGGGAACGGCACGGTCAGCGGGACGATTCCGGCGCTGCGCCGCCAGCGGGTCGCCCGGACCGCGTACTCCACCAGGGCGGCCAGGGCCCGATCCCGATCGGCGCCGGTGCTGACCGGCAGCGCCGCCCGCCAGAAGGCCGCGGTACGTTCCTCCACCTGCACGGCGAGCCGCAGGGCGCTGGCCCGGTCGGTCACCGGGAAGGGCAACGCGTACCCGGGCCGATCCGGCGGAACGCTGCCGCCGTCGGTACTCAACTGCACCACGAGCGCGTCCCGGCGAGCCCGGTGGGCGGCCTCGGCCTCGGCCGCGGCCTTGCGTTCGGCCCCGCTGAGTCGTACCCCGACGGGGCCGTAGGCCCAGATCGCGGCGTACTCGGCGGTGAGGGCGTCGGCGAGCGCCTCGGTGGATTCGCTCATCGCAGCGCCTCCAGGTGGGTGGCGCGGGCGGCGGCGACCGACCCGAGCAGCGCGACGCGCTCGGCGGGTGCCTCGGCGCAGGCCCGGATCGCCGCCTCCCGGCCGGCGCGCTCGGACCTGCGCAGTGCGGCCAACGTCGCCGAGCGGTCCGTCGGCGGCGAGCCTGACGGGGTGGCCGTGGGCGCGGCGGAGGCGGTAGCCGCACCGGTCAGCCGGGCGATCTCCGTGGCGTGTGCCTCGTGTGACTCGGCGAGCGGCAGCAGCCGGGCGGCCAGGTCGGGGTGGGCGGTGGCGGCGGCGCGCAGACCGGCCGCGAGCTGTCGGGACTCGTCCAGCAGCGGCGCGAGCGGATCGGGCGGCGGCGGTGGCTCGTCGCGGTCGAGCAGGCCGCAACCGGCCAGTGGAGCGGCGGCCCCACCGAGCGCCAGCAGCGCACTGGCCCGCAGCAGGCCGCGTCGGGAAAGCTCGGAGGCGTCGTCCTGCCGCGTCGTTCTGCCCATCGCCACCGGACAAGTCAACACCATGGCCGTGCGGTGTGTCCGGCGGTGGCGTCGGTGCGCCGCCCGGGCCGTCGTCCCGGCGGCGCGTTACGCTCTGCGCAGCCACCGGCGCGTCCGCACCGGTGGCGTGCCGGCATGGCGTCGGCGAGCAGCGGAAGGGTTCTTCGGATGACGCAGCGTGGTCGTGCCACCAGGACGACGGGTCGACCCCGCGGTGGCCAGGCTGCACGCGCGGGTCAGACCTCCCGCGGTGACCTCGCCGCCCGCCGCGAGCGGCTGCGCTCGGTGATCGCGCCCGTGGTGCAGGCCGCCGGCTACGACCTGGAGGATCTCACCGTCTCCCGGGCCGGCCGCCGGCACGTGGTGCGGGTGATCGTCGACGCCGACGGTGGGATCAACCTGGACGCGGTGGCCGACGTGTCGCGCGCGGTCTCCACCGCGCTGGACGCGGCGGAGGAGAGCGGCGGTGACATCGTCGCGGGGGAGTACCAGCTCGAGGTCAGTTCGCCGGGGGTGGACCGTCCGTTGACGCTGCCCCGGCACTGGCGCCGCAACGTGGGGCGGCTGGTGCGGGTGACCGTACGCGGTAACCCGCCGTCCGGGGGCGACCGGCAGGTCACCGGCCGGGTGGTCGACGCCGACGCCGAACGCGTGGTGCTGGAGACCGACACCGACCGTACGCAGTGGGCCTACGCCGACCTCGGCCCGGGCCGGGTGCAGGTCGAGTTCACCCGCCTGGACGAGTTGGCCGAATCAGAAGACGTCGACGACGATGATGATGTGGAGGACGAGGAGAGGTGAACATCGACCTCGCGGCGCTGCGCGCACTGGAGCGCGAGCGGGAGATCCCGTTCGACACGATCCTCGCGGCGATCGAGACCGCGCTGCTGACCGCGTACCGGCACACCGAGGGTGCGCAGTCGCACGCCCGGGTGGAGATCGACCGGAAGACCGGCGCGGCACTTGTCTACGCCCAGGAGTTGGGCACCGAGGGCACCGTGGAGCGGGAGTGGGACGACACTCCGCACGACTTCGGTCGGATCGCTGCCATGACCGCCAAGCAGGTGATCCTCCAGCGGCTGCGGGAGGCCACCGACGAGGTGCACTTCGGTGAGTACGTCGGCCGCGACGGCGACCTGGTCACCGGGGTGGTGCAGGCGCACGAGGCGCGGGCCGAGAAGGGCATCGTCACCGTCGACCTGGGCAAGCTCGAGGGTGTGCTGCCGCAGTCGGAGCAGGTGCCCGGCGAGCGGTACACCCACGGCGAGCGGATCCGCTGCGTGGTGGTGCACGTGGCCAAGGGAATGCGTGGCCCGCAGATCACGTTGTCCCGCACGCACCCGAATCTGGTGAAGAAGCTGTTCGCCCTGGAGGTGCCGGAGATCGCCGACGGCACGGTCGAGATCGGCGCGATCGCCCGTGAGGCGGGTCACCGTACGAAGATCGCCGTGCGTTCCACCGCGGCCGGGGTCAACGCCAAGGGCGCCTGCATCGGTCCGATGGGCCAGCGGGTCCGGGCGGTGATGAGCGAGCTGCACGGAGAGAAGATCGACATCATCGACTGGTCGGACGATCCGGCGACCTTCGTCGGTAACGCGCTCTCCCCGGCCAAGGCGTTGCGGGTCGAGGTGGTCGACCTGGCCAACCGGGCCGCGCGGGTGACCGTTCCGGATTTCCAGCTGTCGCTCGCGATCGGGCGGGAGGGGCAGAATGCCCGACTTGCTGCCCGGCTGACCGGTTGGCGAATCGACATCCGGTCCGACGCCGAGCCGGCCGCCCCCGCCGGGCAGGCTGCGGCTGATCACGTCCGGGAACCGGGCGGAGCGGTGTCGGGTAGCTAGGGGTAGACTTCCACCAGTGGCACGACGCGCGCTGCCGGAGCGCACCTGTGTGGGTTGTCGACGGCGCGCACCGGCCAGTGAACTGCTGCGGATCGTCGCGATTGGCGACGAGGCTGATGTCAGCCTCCGACCCGATCCGACCCGCACGCTGCCGGGTCGGGGAGCGAACATGCACCCGGATCCGGCCTGCTTCGCGCAGGCAGTGCGGCGTCGTGCCTTCGGGCGCGCGCTGCGTGTCGCCGGGGTTCCGGATGACGGGGCCCTCGCGGAGTACCTGACGCGTCAACCACCACGTCCGGTCACCCGACCGGACGAGGGCCGCTAGCAAGGTAGGACGACCGACATGAGCACACGATGAAGTCCCAGAAATGATCAGGCTTCAAGTGCACGAGTGAGGTCGCTGCGGGTGCTGCCCGCACGACCTCGGAGTGAGGAGTGCAGTGGCAGGTAAGGCCCGCGTACACGAGCTTGCAAAAGAGCTCGGGGTCGAAAGCAAGACCGTACTCGCCAAGCTCAAGGAGATGGGCGAGTTCGTCAAGTCCGCGTCGAGCACCGTCGAGGCGCCTGTCGCCCGACGGCTGCGCAACGCCTTCGTCGCCTCGGGCGGCTCCGGAGCCCCGGCGGCCGCGCCGCCGGCCGCACCGGCTCCGACGGCGGCACCGACCCCGTCGCCGACCCCCGGCGAGCCTCGGGTCACCGCCAAGCCGACGCCGCCACGGCGTCCGGCGGTGCCCGGGCCGAAGCCGAAGGGTCCGGTGCCCGGTCCGCCGCCGCCGGCGGCCCCGGTCGCCAAGCCGGCGAGCGCTCACGACATCGAGGTGGCCGCCGCGGAGGCGCGTGCCGCCGCCCTGAAGGCTGAGCAGGAGGCCGCGGTCAAGGCCGCCCAGGCCGCCCGCCAGCAGCAGCGGGACAACGTTCGCCGGGAGCCCCCGGCCGACGGTGGCGCCCGTCCGGGTCCCCGACCCGGTCCCGGCGCGATGCCGCCCCGCCCGGGTTCCCCGGCCGCGGGTCGTCCCGGTCCCACCAACCCGGGTCCGGGTGGCCGGCAGGGTCGCCCGCCGGCGCGTGGCGCCGGTAACAACCCCTTCGGCATCCAGGGCAGCCAGCAGCAGCGGCCGCCGGCCGCCGGTGCCGGTGGTTCCCGGCCCAGCCCGGCGTCGATGCCGCCGCGGCCGAGCCCGGCCTCGATGCCGCCGCGGCCCAGCCCGGCCTCGATGCCGAGCCAGCGTCCGGGTCGTCCCGGTGGCCCCGGTGCCGGTCGCTCCGGTGGCGGCGCCGGTCGTCCCGGTGGCGGCGGTGGCGGTGGCTACCGCGGCGGTCCGGGTGGCGGCGGTGGCGGTGGCTACCGCGGTGGCCCCGGTGGTGGCGGCGGTGGCGGTGGCTACCGCGGTGGCCCCGGTGGCGGCGGCGCTGGCGGTGGATTCCGCCCGGGTGCGCCGGCCGGCGGCGGCGGTCGCCCCGGCGGCGGTGGTCGTGGCCGTGGCGGCGGAGCCGCTGGTGCCTTCGGGCGTCCGGGCGGCAAGCCCACCCGTGGTCGCAAGTCCAAGAAGCAGCGCAGACAGGAGTTCGACAACCTGTCGGCTCCGACCATGAGCTCGGGTGCCCCCCGAGGTCAGGGGCAGACGGTGCGCCTCTCCCGTGGCGCCTCGCTGTCGGACTTCGCTGACAAGATCAACGCCAACCCGGGTTCGCTGGTCCAGGAGATGTTCAACCTGGGCGAGATGGTCACCGCGACTCAGTCGTGCTCCGACGACACGCTGCTGCTGCTGGGCGAACACCTCGGCTTCAACGTGCAGATCGTCAGCCCGGAGGACGAGGACCGCGAGCTGCTCGCGCAGTTCAACATCGACCTCGACGCCGAGGTCGCGGAGGACCGCCTGGTCAGCCGGGCGCCGGTGGTGACCGTCATGGGTCACGTCGACCACGGTAAGACCAAGCTGCTCGACGCGATCCGCAAGGCGAACGTCGTCGCCGGCGAGGCCGGAGGCATCACCCAGCACATCGGTGCCTACCAGGTCCACGTGCCGCACGAGGGCGAGGACCGCGCGGTGACGTTCATCGACACCCCGGGTCACGAGGCGTTCACCGCCATGCGTGCCCGTGGTGCCCAGGTGACGGACATCGTGATCCTGGTGGTCGCGGCCGACGACGGTGTCATGCCGCAGACCATCGAGGCGTTGAACCACGCCAAGGCGGCCGAGGTGCCGATCGTGGTCGCGGTCAACAAGGTCGACAAGCCGGAGGCGAACCCGGACAAGGTCCGCCAGCAGCTGACCGAGTACGGCCTGGTCGCCGAGGAGTACGGCGGCGAGACCATGTTCGTCAACGTGGCCGCGAAGCCCGGCATCGGCATCGAGGAACTGCTCGAAGCGGTGCTGCTCACCGCCGACGCGTCGTTGGAGCTGACCGCTCCGACCGACGGGCCGGCGCAGGGTGTGGCGATCGAGGCGCACCTGGACAAGGGCCGTGGTGCGGTCGCGACGGTGCTGGTGCAGAAGGGCACCCTGCGGGCGGGCGACTCGATCGTCGCCGGTGGGGCGCACGGCCGGGTCCGGGCGATGCTCGACGAGAACGGCAACCAGGTCACCGAGGCGGGGCCGGCGCGTCCGGTCATGGTCCTCGGTCTGACCGCGGTGCCGGGCGCGGGCGACACCTTCCTCGCCGCGGCGGACGACCGCACGGTGCGGCAGATCGCCGAGCAGCGGCAGGCCCGCCGGCGGGCGGCGGCGTTCGCCAACTCCCGTGGCCGGGCCACCCTCGAGACGCTCATGGAGCAGCTCAAGGAGGGCGAGAAGACCTCGCTCAACCTCATCCTCAAGGGCGACGTCTCCGGTTCGGTGGAGGCCCTGGAGGACGCGCTGTTCAACCTCGACATTCCCGAGGAGGTCCAGCTCAAGGTCCTCGACCGGGGCGTCGGCTCGATCACCGAGAGCAACATCATGCTCGCGAGCGCCTCGTCCGAGCCGGTCACGATCATCGGCTTCAACGTGCGGGCCTCGAACAAGGTCCGCGAGATGGCCGACCGCGAGGGCGTGGAGATCCGGTACTACACCGTCATCTACCAGGCCATCGAGGAGATCGAGGCGGCGCTCAAGGGTCTGCTCAAGCCGGAGTACGAGGAGGTCGAGCTCGGCACCGCGGAGATCCGCGACGTGTTCCGCTCGTCCAAGATCGGCAACATCTCCGGTTGCATCGTCCGGTCGGGTGTCATCCGACGGAACGCGAAGGCGCGCCTGCTGCGCGACGGCACGGTCGTGGCGGACAACCTCACGATCAGCTCGCTCAAGCGGTTCAAGGACGACGCGACGGAGGTCCGGGAGGGCTTCGAGTGCGGTCTGACCCTGGGTGGTTACAACAACGTCCAGGTCGGCGACGTGATCGAGACCTTCGAGATGCGGGAGAAGGTTCGCGCCTGATCCTGCGGTGACGCACTGGTCAAGGGGTTTACGCCGGTCGGCGTAAACCCCTTGATCATGTGGGGTGGGGTGCGGGTAGTGTCCGCAGCGATGTACACCGCAACCGCAGTTTTCGACCTGCTGCTGCCGGGGGACTCCCGGTCGCTGAAGGCCAAGAGGTCGTACGTGCGGCCGATCGTCGCGGCGCTGCGCCGGTTCGACGTGTCGGCCGCCGAGGTAGGGGCGCTCGACCTGCACGGACGAGCGGAGATAGGAGTGGCGGTGGTGGCCGCCGAGGCGGCACATGCCCGCGAGGTGCTCGACTCGTGCGAGCGTCTGGTGGCGGGCCGTCCGGAGGTCGAACTGCTGTCGGTGCGTCGTCGGTTGCACGGCGACGACGACTGAGCCGGTTGGCCGCCGCCCCGCACGCCGGGGCGGACGGCGCGGGTAGGGTTCGAGTGTTGGGGTCGGTGCGGGCTCCGGTGACGCCGGCGTCACCGGAGCCCGGCCGGTAGCGGGACGCCGTGGAGGTGGCGGAGATGACGGATGCGGCCAAGGTACGCCGGCACGCGGAGCGGGTGCGCGAGCTGGTCGCGTCGGTGGTGCGGAGTCAGATCAAGGACCCCCGCCTCGGCATGATCACCATCACCGACGCCCGGATCACCGCCGACCTGCGGGACGCCACGGTCTTCTACACCGTGCTCGGCGACGCGGCGGCCCAGGCGGGGACCGCCGCCGCGCTGGACAGCGCCAAGGGCATGCTGCGCAGCACGGTCGGCAAGGCGCTCGGGCTGCGCCACTCGCCGACGCTGACCTTCGTCCTGGACGACGTCCAGGATCAGGTCAAGCACATCGACGATCTGCTCGCCGCGGCCCGCAACGCCGATGCCGAGGTGCAGCGCCTGGCGGCACGGGCCGAGTACGCCGGTGAGGCGCAGCCGTACCGCCTCGACGAGGACGACAGCGGCACCGAGGACGAGGACGAACCAGACGGAACCGCCGACGAGGCCCGGGGCGGGGACCGGCGGTGACCGCCCCCTCCGGTGGTGCCGTGACCGAGCCGGATCCCGCCGTGCGGCGACAGCCCGGCCCCGGCCGGGTGGGTTCGGCCGGCAGTGGCGCGCCGGCTCCGGCCGTGACGGCCGGCCTGGTCGACCCGGCCGGGTCGAGTTTGTCCGGGCCGACCGAGGCCGACTGGGCCGCCGCGGTGGCGGCGGTCCGCCAGCTGCCGGCCGACGGGCGGGTGCTGCTGATCTGTCACGTCAACCCGGACGGGGACGCGCTGGGCAGCATGCTCGGCTTCGCGCTCGGGCTGCGGCGGCTCGGGGTCCACCGGGTGCAGGCCACCTTCCCCGGTCCGCCGGAGGTGCCCGAGCCGTTGCGCGGCCTGCCCGGGCTGGAACTGTTGGTCCCGGAGGCGGCGGCGGAACCCGAGCCGGACCTGGTCATCTGTTTCGACGCGGCCAGCGAGTCGCGGCTCGGCGAGCTGGCCGGCCGGTTGACCGGGAAGGGCACCGCCCTGGTGCTCGACCATCACGCCTCGAACCGCGGCTTCGGCGACGTGAACCTGGTGGACCCGGCGGCGGCGGCGACCTCCGTGCTCGCCGAGCAGTTGCTGGAGCGGCTCGGTGTGCCGCTGGACGCCGGCATCGCGGAGTGCCTGTACGTGGCGCTGAGCACCGACACCGGGTCGTTCCGGTTCGACGCGACCACCCCGGCGGTGCACGAGATGGCGGCCCGGTTGCTGGCCACCGGGATCCGGCCGGGTGACATCTCGCGACGGGTGTTCGACAGCCGGCCGTTCGGCGCGGTGCGGCTGTTCGGTGAGGTGCTCGGGCGGGCCCGGCTGGAGCCCGAGGAGGCCGGCGGGCAGGGCCTGGTCTGGACCTACGCGACCCTGGACGACCTGGCCCGCCACGAGCAGCGGCCATACGTTCTGGAGGCGCTCATCGATCCGGTGCGCTGCACCGCCGAGGCCGACGTCAGTTGTGTGGTCAAGCAGACCGCGCCGGCCGTGTGGGCGGTCTCCCTGCGCAGCAAGGGCGCGACCGACGTGAGTCGGGTGGCGGTCGCGCTGGGCGGCGGTGGGCACCGGTTGGCCGCCGGTTTCACCGGCCGTGGCACGGTGGACGAGGTCGTGGAGCGGATCCGGACCCAGTTGCGGGCGTACGACCCGGAGAGCGACGCCGACCAGCAGGGGTGATTTCAGGGTCGACTCCGGGGCGTCGAGACTTCGGCACCTGGACAGGGCGGGGAGAATCGGATGATGGAGCAGCCCCACGACCTCACCGTCGACACCCCTCGCACCTGGGAGCGGCCGGTCGTCTGCGTACCGGTGCTTGTCGCCCTCTCCCTGGTGGGTGGCCGCTTCCCGTCCTTCTCGACCGAGGCCAACGTCTATGTGTTCGGTGCTGGCGGGGTGCTGATCTGGCTCGGCCTGACCAAGCGGGTGCAGGCTCGTCCGGCGCCGGAACGGTTGCGGCCCGGTGCGGTCTGGTGGACGCTGCCGGTGGTGGTCTTCGGGATCTTCGAGGGGGTCACCTTCATCGCGGCGGCCGGTGACGACTTTCCCACCTTCTCCCTGCTGGCCGACCCGCTGCTGGAGGACCGCCTGGTCCGGTCCGCGGCCTGGTTGGTCTGGCTGTCGGCGTTCTGGGGACTGGTGCGGCGATGATGCGGGCACTGGCGATCGGCGGGTTCCTGGTCGGGTTGGCGCTGTTCGGGCTGGTCGAGTGGCTGGCCCGGCGGGAGGGCTCGAAGATCCCGACGCTCGGCGAGCTCTGCGGGTACGTCATGCGCTACGAGGTGGGGCCGGTGCCGGTGGGCCGGATCGGCCTGTTCGGCTTCTGGTGGTGGATCGGCTGGCACTTCCTGGCCCGATGACGGTGCGGCAACCTGTCCAGATCGCGGGAACAGTACGCAACATGTGGACCTGAACGATAACTTGGGAAACGGCCGGCGCCGCTTTCGGCGCAGGTCAGGGGCGGAGCCATACCCGGTGCCGCTCGTGCTCCAAGGGTTGACCGACCCGGGCCACCAGGCCGCCCTCCGCCGTTCCGGCGATCCCGGAACCGGTCTCGGGCGACAGTCCCCGCACCGCCCGTGACGCGCCGCCGCGCTCGGTGGCGCGTGCCCTGGAAGGGAGCCCACCATGGCCGCCAAGCCCCAGCCCGAGACCACTGACGAGGCCCGCGAGCAGGCCCGTCGCGCCCTGCAGACCTCCATGGACACCCGTCAGTGACGGTGTCCGACCGGTGGTGACGTCCGGCCGCCGAGGCGTACGACGTCACCACCGGTCCGAACGATCCCTGCGCGCCGCCGTACTGAGGGACGGCGCCACCGCACTGACCCGGGAGAACGTTCACCCCGGTAAGTAGCACCCCAGTTTGCTCCCCTTACATTCCGCGTGCCACCATCGGCGCCGATGAGCCAGTCCACCCTTGCCGCCGATCGGGTCGCGTCGCCGCGCCGAATCGCCGCGCTCGCCCTGCCCGCCCTCGTGGTACTCGCCGCCGAGCCGCTCTACGTGCTCGTCGACACCGCGGTCGTCGGCCATCTGGGCCGGGTGCCGCTCGCGGCGGTGGCCGTCGGTGGCACCGTGATGACCCTCACCGCCTGGCTGGGAACCGTGGTCGCGTACGGCACGACCGGCCGCGCGGCCCGCCGGTACGGTGCCGGCGACCGCGCCGCGGCGGTGGCCGAGGGGGTCCAGGCGTCCTGGTCGGCCCTTGGTGTCGGGCTGGTGGTCGTCGTCGGCATGCAGATCGGCGGCGGTGCCCTGGCGGGTGCGCTGGCCGGCGGTGGTGAGGTGGCGCTCGCCGCCGCCGAGTGGCTGCGCATCGCCGCGTTCGGTGCCCCCGGGCTGCTGCTCGCCGCCGCCGGCAACGGCTGGCTGCGGGGTGTGCAGGACACCCGCCGGCCGCTGCTCTTCGTGGTCGGCCCCAACCTGCTCTCCGCGGTGCTCTGCCCGGTGCTCGTCTATCCGGTGGGCCTGGGGCTGATCGGCTCGGCGGTGGCGAACGTGATCGCGCAGACCCTCTCCGGGGCCCTCTTCGCCGCCGCCCTGGTGGCCGAGCGGGTGGCGCTGCGCCCGCGTCCCCGGGTCATCAGCCAGCAGCTGGTGCTCAGCCGGGACCTGCTGATCCGTGGGGTGGCCTTCCAGGCCAGTTTCCTGTCCGCCACGGCGGTGGCCGCCCGGTTCGGCGCCGCCACGGTGGGCGCCCACCAGATCGCCGTGCAGCTCTGGTTCTTCGCGGCACTGGTGCTCGACGCGCTGGCGATCGCCGCGCAGGCGCTTGTCGGTGCGGCGCTCGGCGGTGGTGACGACGCGACGGCCCGGGCGCTGGCCCGCCGGATCGGCCGGCTGGGCGCGATCTGCGGTACGGGGTTCGCCGTGCTCGCCGCGGCCGGTGCCACCGTGGTGCCCACCTGGTTCACCTCCGATCGCGCGGTCCACGAGCAGGCGCTGGTGGCCTGGCCCTGGTTCGCCGCGATGCTGCCATTGGCCGGGGTGGTGTTCGCCCTCGACGGGGTACTGATCGGCGCGGGTGACATCCGCTATCTGCGCAACCTCACCGTGGCCGGTGCGCTCGGCGGCTTCCTGCCGGCGATCTGGCTGGCGTACGCCCTCGATATGGGTCTCGGTGGCATCTGGGCCGGGCTGATGCTGTTCACCGTGATCCGCCTGATCGGGCTGCTGCTGCGGCTACGCAGCGGTGCCTGGGCGGTCATCGGCGAGGAGCGTCTACCCGCCTGACAAGACCTGGCCGTACAGCGCGTAGAGGACGAGCACCAGGGCCAGGCTCGCCACGAAGGAGACGAGCAACGCGATGATCTTCATGGTGTTGGGGTAACGCTGACGCAGGGGC
This sequence comes from Verrucosispora sp. WMMC514, assembly GCF_027497295.1. NCBI lineage: Bacteria > Bacillati > Actinomycetota > Actinomycetes > Micromonosporales > Micromonosporaceae > Micromonospora > Verrucosispora sp. WMMC514. The sequence goes on from NZ_CP114906.1 coordinate 4,151,942, forward strand.
TGCCGTCGCTGCCAGGCCCACCAGCGGCGCCGGACCGCACCGGCACCGGGCAGCGCGGCGACGCCCTCGGCGAGGCGGGTGCCCAGCGTGCGCCTCGCCGGTGGCGGATTCAGCATCCAGTCCGGCAGCGCGCTGGGCTGCTCGGGCGTACGCAGGCCGACCGAATCGTCGGGCCGGCGCGTGCGATCGGGACCTCGGTCCGTGCTCATCTCGTTCTCCCCGTGTCTGCCGGCGCGGCACTCACCGCCGCCGATGAGCCCATCGTGGCAGGGAGGTCCCAGCGGGAACATCCCGTTTTCGGCGGCCTGTCCGGTGCTCGGCCGGGCGAACGGGTCTGGCAGGCTTGCACGTCGTGAGCACAGACGGCCTGATCGTGGTGGACAAGCCCGGCGGTATGACCTCGCACGACGTGGTCGCCCGGTTGCGTCGGTTGGCTCGGACCCGGCGGGTCGGTCACGGTGGCACGCTCGATCCGATGGCCACCGGCGTCCTGGTGATCGGGGTCGGCCGGGCCACCAGGCTGCTGACGTACGTGATCGGTGCGGACAAGAGCTACGCGGCGACCATCCGGCTGGGCCAGGCCACCGTCACCGATGACGCGGAGGGCGACGTGATCGCCACCACGCCCGCCGGGACGCTCACCGACGAGGCGGTCCGGGGCGCGCTGGCCGGGTTGACCGGGGAGATCGACCAGGTGCCGAGCGCGGTGAGCGCTATCAAGATCAACGGCCAGCGCGCGTACAAGCGGGTCCGTGCGGGGGAGAGCGTCGACCTGCCGGCCCGGCGGGTCACCGTGTCCCGGCTCGACGTGCTGGCGATCCGCCGGGCCTCGCCCGACGTGGTCGACGTCGACATCGACGTGGCCTGCTCGACCGGGACGTACATCCGGGCGATCGCCCGCGACGCGGGTCTGGCCCTCGCCGTCGGCGGCCACCTGACCGCCCTGCGCCGGACCGCCGTGGGCGGGTTCACCGTGGCGGAGGCGGCCACCCTCGACGAGCTGGAGCACCGCGCGCCGGAGGTGGTGGGCCTGCCGCTCGCGGCCGCCGCCGAACGGTTCTTCCCGCGCCGGGACGCCACCGAGGAGGAGGCGAAGGTGCTGTCGCACGGCGGCCCGCTCGACCCGGTCGGCCATACCGGGCCGTACGCCGTGTTCGACCCGGCCGGTGGACTGATCGCTATCGTCAGCGAGCGGGCCGGCCGGGCCCGCGCGGAGATCGTGCTCGCCCCGGCCTGACGCCGGGTACCGGACGGCCGACCGACGGCGGCCGGCGGTGAACGACAGCGGAGGAGCAGCATGCAGCGGTGGCGGGGGTACGACGCGGCGCCCGGTGGCTGGGGACGGTCGGTCGTCACCATCGGCGTCTTCGACGGCGTGCACAAGGGGCACCAGGCGACGATCGGGCACGCCGTGGCCCGCGCCCGTGAACTCGGCGTCAAGTCGGTGGTGCTCACCTTCGACCCGCATCCGGCCGAGGTCGTGCGACCCGGCTCCCACCCGGCGGTGCTGACCGAGCCGCACCGCAAGGCGGAGCTGATCGAGACCCTCGGGGCGGATGTGCTCTGTGTGATGCCGTTCACGCCCGAGGTGTCCCGGTTGTCGGCCGAGGCGTTCGTGCACGACGTGCTTGTCGAGCATTTGCACGCCGCGCTCGTGGTGGTGGGCGACAACTTCCGGTTCGGTCACCGGGCCGCCGGTGACGTGGCACTGCTGGAGCGGCTCGGCCGCACCTTCGGGTTCGCCGTCGAGGCGGCTCCGCTGGTGGCCGAGTCGGGCACGGTCTTCTCCTCGACCTACATCCGCTCCTGCGTCGACGCGGGTGACGTGACCGCGGCGGCGGCGGCGCTGGGTCGGCCGCACCGGCTGGAGGGGGTGGTCGTCCGCGGTGATCAGCGTGGGCGGGAACTCGGCTTCCCGACCGCGAACCTGCTCTGCCACCGACACGCGGCGGTCCCGGCCGACGGCGTCTACGCCGCCCGGATGATCCGTCGAGGGCAGCGGCAGCCGCTCGCCGCCGCCGTGTCGATCGGCACCAACCCGACGTTCTCCGGCCGGGAGCGCCGGGTCGAGGCCTACGCGCTGGACTTCGACGGCGACCTCTACGGCGAGCGGCTGGCACTGGATTTCGTGGCGCATCTGCGTGGCCAGACCCGCTTCGACGCGATCGAGCCGTTGATCGCCCAGATCGCCCAGGACGTCGAGCGGACCCGCCGGGTGCTGGGCTGACCGGTCACCGACCCGCCCGTGGCCCTTGACCGGCCGGCCCGGGCGGGTGCTGGTAGGCTGGCTGGGACGTCGGCTGACCGACGTGGGGCCTCGCCTGCCTGCTCGACGCCGCGGGTGCGAGGACCGTCCGTCACCGGTGCCGTAGCCCGGCCCGACGGACCGCATCGAGACAACCCACCAGAACAGGGAGAACATGGCGCTCGACCAGCAGGCAAAGGCCAAGATCCGCGAGGAGTACGCGACCGCCGAGGGTGACACCGGGTCGCCGGAGGTGCAGGTCGCGGTCCTCACCAAGCGGATCGCCGATCTCACCGAGCACCTGAAGGTGCACAAGCACGACCACCACAGCCGCCGTGGGCTGCTGCTGCTGGTCGGCCGTCGCCGTCGGTTGCTCAACTACGTTCAGAAGAAGGACATCAACCGCTACCGGTCGCTCATCGAGCGACTCGGCCTGCGCCGGTGACGTGACGGGGGAGTGGCCCACCAGGTCACTCCCCCGTCGGCGTCCCAACCGAGAAACGGGCCACGACCACCCAGACAAGGGAGCGTCGGCGTACCGGTCTCCGGTAGTGGCCTCCGGGCACCCCGGCATCCCGCCGGCGGTCCCGGGCGCTTCGATCGAAGACCGGCCGTCCGCACAGCTCCCGCGTCGTGGCCCCCGATGCGAAGGAGCATTGACAGAGCATGACCGAGACCAAACTCGGCACCGAAACCCGCACCGCCGTGATCGACAACGGGTCGTTCGGCACCCGTGAGATCACCTTCTCCACCGGCCGGCTGGCCCGACAGGCCGCCGGGTCCGTCACCGCCCAGCTCGGCGAGACCGTCGTGCTGTCCGCCACCACCGCCGGCAAGCAGCCGAAGGAGCAGTTCGACTTCTTCCCGCTGACCGTCGACGTGGAGGAGCGGATGTACGCCGCGGGCCGCATCCCCGGCTCGTTCTTCCGTCGTGAGGGCCGGCCCAGCGAGGACGCCATCCTCACCTGCCGCCTGATCGACCGGCCGCTGCGCCCGTCGTTCGTCAAGGGCCTGCGCAACGAGGTCCAGGTCGTCGAGACCATCCTCGCGCTCGACCCGCAGCACCCGTACGACGTGGTCGCGATCAACGCCGCGTCGATGTCGACCAAGCTGTCCGGCCTGCCGTTCTCCGGTCCGATCGGGGCCACCCGGATGGCCCACGTGGACGGCCAGTGGGTCGCCTTCCCGACCCACGAGGAGCTGGCCCGGGCCACCTTCGACATGGTGGTTGCCGGCCGGGCCCTGCCCGACGGCGACGTCGCGATCATGATGGTCGAGGCGGAGGCCACCGAGCACACCGTGAAGCTGGTCGCCGGCGGGGCGCCCGCCCCGACCGAGGAGGTCGTGGCCAGCGGTCTGGAGGCCGCCAAGCCCGCCATCCGCGAGCTGTGCCGGGCGCAGAGCGAGCTGGCCGAGGTCGCCGCCAAGCCGGTCGCCGAGTTCCCGGTCTTCCTGGATTACCAGGACGACGCGTACGACGCGGTCGCCGACCTGGCCCGCGCCGACGTCGCCGAGGCCCTGCAGATCGCCGGCAAGGCCGACCGCGAGGAGGCCCTGGACGCGATCAAGCTGCGGGTGCACGAGGAACTCGGCGCCCGCTTCGAGGGCCGGGAGAAGGAGCTCTCCGCCGCGTTCCGGTCGCTGACCAAGTCCGAGGTGCGCAGCCGGGTGCTGCGCGAGCAGGTCCGCATCGACGGCCGGGGTCCGCGCGACATCCGCCCGCTGAGCGCCGAGGTGGGCGTGCTGCCCCGGGTGCACGGCTCGGCGCTGTTCGAGCGCGGCGAGACCCAGATCCTCGGCGTCACCACGCTCAACATGCTGCGCATGGAGCAGGCGCTGGACACCCTCTCCCCGGAGAAGTCCAAGCGCTACATGCACAACTACAACTTCCCGCCGTACTCCACCGGTGAGACCGGTCGGGTCGGCTCGCCGAAGCGCCGCGAGATCGGGCACGGCGCGCTGGCGGAGCGGGCGCTGATCCCGGTGCTGCCCTCGCGGGAGGAGTTCCCGTACGCGATCCGACAGGTCTCCGAGGCCCTCGGCTCCAACGGCTCCACCTCGATGGGCTCGGTCTGCGCCTCGACGCTGGGCCTGCTCAGCGCCGGTGTGCCGCTGAAGGCGCCGGTCGCCGGCATCGCGATGGGCCTCATCTCCGACGAGGTCGACGGCAAGACCCAGTACGTCACGCTCACCGACATCCTCGGTGCCGAGGACGCCTTCGGCGACATGGACTTCAAGGTCGCCGGTACCCGCGACTTCGTCACCGCGTTGCAGCTCGACACCAAGCTCGACGGCATCCCGTCCGACGTGCTGGCCCCCGCCCTCCAGCAGGCCCACGAGGCGCGGCAGACCATCCTCGACGTGATGCAGCGGGCGATCGAGGCACCGGCCGAGATGTCCGACTACGCGCCCCGGGTGACCACGGTCAAGATCCCGGTTGACAAGATCGGCATGGTGATCGGCCCGAAGGGTCAGACCATCAACGCCATCCAGGACGAGACCGGCGCCGAGATCTCCATCGAGGACGACGGCACCATCTACGTCGGCGCGACGAACGGTCCGTCGGCGCAGGCCGCGGTCGAGCGGATCAACGCGATCGCCAACCCGACCCTGCCCAAGGTCGGCGACCGCTTCCTCGGCACGGTGGTGAAGACCGCCCCGTTCGGCGCGTTCGTCTCGCTGCTGCCGGGTCGCGACGGCCTGCTGCACATCTCCAAGGTGGGTGACGGCAAGCGGGTCGAGAAGGTCGAGGACTTCCTCAACGTCGGTGACCGGGTCGAGGTGGAGATCGCCGACATCGACCAGCGCGGCAAGATCTACCTGGACAAGGTCCGCCCGGAGGGCGCCGAGGCGCCGGCCGCCGCAACCGGTGAGGAGCGGCCCGCCAGCCGCGATCGGGGTGGCGACCGGGGTCCGCGTGACCGGGGCGACCGCGACCGCGGTGGCGACCGGGGCGGTCGTGGGCCGGAGCGTGGCGAAGGTGGCGAGGGTGGCGGCGACAACCGTCCCCGACGCCGTACCCGGCACAGCTGACACGTGAACCGCTGACCGGCCGGGCGACACCGTCGCCCGGCCGGTTCGTTCGTCAACTCATCCATCCCCTCGTCGTACTGGAAGCAGGTGGCCGTGAGCCGGACCCGGCATTCGTCTTTCCTCGGGACCCGACCGGGGTCGACGCCGCGCGCCGGCCGGCAGGCCACCCCTACCGCTCGGGCCGCCGGTGGGTCGACCCGGGCGGTGACCCGGACCCTGAGCGACGATCCGCTGGGCGGCACGGTGCGCCGCACGGTGCTGCCCAACGGGCTGCGTGTGCTGACCGAGGCGATCCCGGCCATGCGCAGCGTCTCGTTCGGCATCTGGGTGGCGGTCGGCTCGCGGGACGAGACCGGTCCGCAGGCCGGTGCCGCCCACTTCCTGGAGCACCTGCTGTTCAAGGGCACCCACAAGCGGAACGCGATGGAGATCTCCTCGGCCATCGAGGCCGTGGGCGGCGAGACCAACGCCTTCACCACGAAGGAGTACACCTGCTACTACGCCCGGGTGCTGGACGAGGACCTGCCCCTGGCCATCGACGTCATGTGCGACCTGGTCGCCGACTCGCTGCTGGAGCCGGCCGACGTGGAGACCGAACGCGGCGTGATCCTCGAGGAGATCGCCATGCACGACGACGAGCCCGGCGACGAGGTGCACGACCTGTTCGCCCAGGCCGTCTACGGTGACCACCCGCTGGGCCGGCTGATCTCCGGCACCGCCGACACGGTCACCCCGATGACCCGCCGGCAGATCCAGAGCTTCTACCGGCGGCGCTACGTCGCACCGCAGATCGTCATCGCCGCCGCCGGCAACCTCGACCACACCGCCGTGGTGCGGCTGGTCCGCCAGGCGCTGCGGGGCACTCCGCTGGACACCGATCCGGCGGCGCCCGCGCCGCAGCGGCCGGCCACCCCGGGCGTACGCACCCGGGCCGCCGCCACCGTGGTGGAGGCGAAGGAGACCGAGCAGGCGCACATCGTGCTGGGCTGCCCGGGCATCGATCGGCTCGACGAGCGTCGCTTCGCCCTCGGCGTGCTGAACAACGTGCTCGGTGGGGGCATGTCCAGCCGGCTCTTCCAGGAGATCCGGGAGCGTCGTGGCCTCGCCTACTCCGTCTACTCCTACGCGAGCCAGTACGCCGACAGCGGCCTGTTCGGCGTCTACGCCGGCTGCGCCCCGAGCCGGGTCGACGAGGTGCTGGAGCTGACCCGGGCCGAGTTGGCGCGTACCGCCGCGCACGGCGTCACCGAGGCGGAACTGGCCCGGGGCAAGGGGATGAGCAAGGGTTCGTTCGTGCTCGGCCTGGAGGACACCGGTTCCCGGATGAGCCGGCTGGCCAAGGGCGAGCTGCTCTACGGGGACCTGGTGCCGGTCAACGAGCTGCTCGACCGGGTCGACGCGGTCACCCTCGACGACGTCAACGCCCTCGCCGCGGAACTGCTGGACCGGCCGATGTCCCTCGCCGTCGTCGGCCCGTTCGCCGGCCGGGACTTCAGCGCCTGACCTTTTTCGGCCGAACGGGTGGGCACCACCCTCGGGGTGTCCGCGTCCCGATTGGGATAGGTTGTGCCGCGTGACTGACGAGCAGGAGAAGACCGCCGCCGATTCGATCAGGGTCGGCGTGCTGGGCGCCGGTGGCCGGATGGGTGCCGAGGTGTGCCGGGCCGTCGAGGCGGCCGCCGACATGACACTGGTCGCGACGGTCGACCAGGACGACTGGTTGGCGAACGCCGCGGAGGCCGGCGCGGAGGTGCTCGTCGACTTCACCACTCCCGACGTCGTGCTGGACAACCTGCACTGGTGCATCGACCAGGGGATCCACGCGGTGGTCGGCACCAGCGGCTTCACCGAGCAGCGGATCGAGAAGGTACGCGGCTGGTTGGCCGGCCGGCCCGACGTGGGCGTGGTGATCGCCCCCAACTTCGGTCTCGGCGCGGTGCTGATGATGCAGTTCGCCGCGCGTGCCGCCCGCTGGTTCGAGTCGGTCGAGATCATCGAGCAGCACCATCCGCGCAAGCTCGACGCGCCCAGCGGCACCGCCATGCACACCGCCCGCCTGGTCGCGGCGGCCCGCGCCGAGGCCGGCCTCGGTCCGGCACCGGACGCCACCAAGGACGAGATCGCCGGTGCCCGGGGTGCCGACGTGGACGGGGTCCGGGTGCACGCCGTGCGGGCCACCGGACTGGTCGCCCATCAGGAGGTCCTCTTCGGCGCCACCGGCGAGACCCTGACCATCCGGCACGACTCGTACGACCGGGTCTCGTTCATGCCGGGCGTGCTGCTCGCGGTACGCGCGGTGCGGAACCGCCCGGGCCTGACCCTCGGCCTGGACGACCTGCTCGACTGAGCGCGGCCGAGGCGGGCCGGACGGGACGTTCAGCCGGCCTGGGGTGGGTCGGTGGGAACGGCGACGTGCAGGCGTAGCTGGGGGACCAGCATGTCGTCGACGTCCAGCGCGCGACCCGCGCCGTCGGGCTCCCAGCCGGCGGTGGTGAGGAACTTCCGGGACGCCTGGTCGCCCTCGAACACCCACGCCACCGCCCGGTCGAAGCCGGACTCCCGCCACAGGTCGACGCTGGCGGCGAGCAGCCGGGAGCCGTGCCCGCGCCGGCCCCACCGGGGCTCGACCAGCAGGTCGGTCACCGCCACCACATCGGCGCCGAGCGCGTCGGCCGGTTCGTTCGGGGCCAGCGCCTCGGCGTCGGCCGGACCGGAGGCGGCGAAGCCCACCAGATACGATTGCTCGGCCTGTTCGACGGCGACCAGCACCCGGTGCGTGTCGCTCGGCGGCTGGCGCACCGAGGCGTCCCAGCGTTCGGCCAGCGACGCCTCGTCGAGGCCGTCCAGCACCTCCCGGGGCAGCAGTCGCCGGTAGGCGACCCGCCAGGTGGCGAGCTGGATGCGGGCGATCTCGGCGGCGTCCTCCGGACGCGCCGGGCGGACGTACCCGAGACTCATGGCACGACAGCCTACGCAGGGCGAGGGAGGCGACGGTGGCGCAGGGTGCCAGGCGGACGGTGGGACAGGTCGCCGCGGTCGTCGTCCTCGCCGTCGCGGTGGCCGGGTTCCTGTCCGTGGCGGCCGTCCGGCACGGCTTCTTCGACCTGCAGGTCTACCGGGGTGCCCTGGTCTGGTGGGTGCACGACGGCGGGGAGATCTACGACTACCTCAAGCCCGGCACCCAGTACGGCTTCACCTACCCACCGTTCGCCGCCCTGGTGATGCTGCCGATGGGGTACCTGTCCTGGCACGCCGCGATCGTGGTCAGCGTGGCCGCCGGGGTGCTGACCAGCGCGGTGCTGATCTGGTGGCTGCTGGACCCGGTGTCCCGGCGTGCCGGTTGGACCCGCTGGTTCGCCTTCGCGGTGGCGCTGTGCCTGGTCGCCGCCTTCGAACCGATGCGCGAGACGATCAACTTCGGCCAGGTCAACACGCTGCTGCTCTTCCTGGTGGCCGTGGACCTGCTCCGGCTGCTGCCGGGCGGCAACAGATGGGCGGGGGTCGGCATCGGCCTGGCCACCGCGATCAAACTTACGCCGGGCATCTTCATCGTCTACCTGCTGGTGACCCGACGGTGGCGCGCCGCGGTGACCGCGTCGGGCACCGCGACCGCCGCGACCGTGCTGGCCGCCGCGCTGTTTCCGGACGCCTCCCGGGAGTTCTGGACCAGCGCGCTGTGGAACACCGGACGGGTCGGTGAGCTGGCCTTCGTCTCCAACCAGTCGCTGCGCGGCGTGGTGGCCCGACTCGACCCGGAGAGCCCCAGCACGCTGGCCTGGCTGCTGCTGGTCGCCGCGACGCTGGTGCTCTGGGCGTGGCGGTCCCGGGTCGCGGCGTCCGTCGGCGACGAGGCCACCGGGCTGGCCCTGACCGGCGCGGTGATGTGCCTGGTCAGCCCGGTCACCTGGGTGCATCACCTGGTCTGGCTGCTGCCGGGCCTGCTGCTGCTGGTGGACCGGGGCATGGCCGCACCGCCGGGTGGCCGGCGCCGGGTCCTGCTGGCCTGCGCGGCCGTCGGGTACGCGTTCCTGACCAGCCGGATCGTCTGGGCGTGGGAGGAGGACTCCGCCGGCCTCGACGGTTTCCTGTTCGGCAACACCTACGTCTGGATCAGCCTGGCGCTGCTGGCCTTCCTGCCGGTACGCCGGGTCGCGCCCCGGTCGCCGTCGGCCTCAGCCACCGTCGAGCCGGCCGGTGTAGCGCAGTTCGACAAGCTCGATCGCCGGTCGTCCGCCGGACAACGGCACCGGATAGGTCGACCGCTCACCGTCCGGTGACAGTCCGGCCCGCTCGTAGAACCGGCGGGCCCGGTCGTTGGCCGCCAGCACCCACAGCCGGTACTCCGCCCAGCCGGACTCACGCAGGCCCGACCGGGCCGCCGCGAACAGGGCCCGAGCGGTGCCGTCACCCCAGTTCTCGGGCGTGACGTAGAGGCTCACCACCTCGCCGTACGTCGGGTCGAGGTCGCCGCGATCCTGGTTGTTGCGGTACGGCCCGAAGGTGGTGAAGCCGACGAGCGTGCCGTGCTCCTCGGCCAGCAGGGTGGTGAAGGGGTGGTCCGGATCGGCGGTGCCGAGGGCCCGCCGGCGTTGCGCCCAGGCGACCGGGTTGAGCCGGTTGAGCACCTCGTCCGGCATGATCCCGGCGTAGCCGGCCTGCCAGCCGTGCACGTGCACCCGGGCCACCGCCTCGGCGTCGTCGGGCTGCTCACGGCGGATGCAGGGCATGGGACTAGTTCTAGGCCGTCAGGGTGGGCAGGTCCAGTGTCCGCACCGATGTCGTACTCCTGCCGTAGCCTGCCTGCGATGGCCGCTCCGGAATCGCTCTCGCTCGCCCAGGCCCGCCGCGTCGCGTTGGCCGCACAGGGCTTCGCCGATCCGGCGCCCACCGGGGCGCCCACCCGCCGGCACCTGCGTCGGGTGCTCGACCGGATCGGGTTGATCCAGATGGATTCGGTGAACGTCCTGCAACGGGCGCACTACCTGCCGCTCTACAGCCGGCTCGGGCCCTATCCCACCACCCTGCTCGACGCCGCCGCCTACCGCCGCCCCCGCGACCTGTTCGAGTACTGGGGCCACGAGGCGTCGTTGGTGCCGGTCGCCCTGCATCCGGCGCTGCGGTGGCGGATGGCGCGGGCGCACGCCGACGCCTGGGGCGGGATGCGTCGCATCGCCGCCGAGCAGCCCGCCCTGGTCGCCTGGGTACGCGACGAGGTGGCCGCCCGGGGGCCGCTCACCGTGGCCGAGATCGAGCACGACGCACCCCGCCAGACCGGCAACTGGGGGTGGAACTGGTCGGCGGTGAAGCAGGCCCTGGAGTACCTCTTCTGGGCCGGCGAGGTGTGCGCGGCACAGCGCACCACCTCGTTCGCCCGCCGCTACGACCTGCCCGAACGGGTGCTGCCGGCGCAGGTGCTGGACACGCCCACGCCGAGCGACGCCGAGGCGTACCGCACCCTGGTGAGCATCGCGGCCCGGTCGCTCGGGGTGGCCGCGGAGCCGGAGCTGCGCGACTACTTCCGGCTGCCGGTGGCCGGTGCCCGGCAGGCCATCGCCGAGCTGGTCGAGGCGGGGGAGTTGCGACCGGTCACGGTGCAGGGCTGGCGGCAGCCGGCCTGGTTGCACGCCGAGGCCCGGCTACCCCGCTGGGTACGCGGCAACGGTCTGGTGAGCCCCTTCGACCCGCTGGTCTGGGAGCGCGCCCGCACCGAGCGACTGTTCGGCTTCAGCTACCGCATCGAGATCTACGTGCCCGCACCGCAACGCGTGCACGGCTACTACGTGCTGCCGTTCCGTCAGGGCGAGCGCCTCACCGCCCGGGTCGACCTGAAGGCGGACCGCAAGGCCGGGGCGCTGCTGGTGCCGGCAGCCTGGGTGGAGCCGGGCGTCGACCCGGGGGAGACGGCGATCGCCCTGGCCGCCGAGCTGTACCGCCTGGCCGGCTGGCTCGGCCTGGACGCGGTGGCTCCGCCCGCCGCCGGTGACCTCGCGGCGCCGCTGGCCGCCGCGCTGGTGGGCGTGGCCGGTGTACGGTGAGGTCCGTGACGAGCGTTGACCGACCGGACGCCCAGCCGCGGCCCGACCTGCACGGCGAGCAGGCCCATGGTGGCCCGGACGCCGGCCACCCGTCCGGTGGGCCGGCGGGTGCGGCGCCGCAGGGCGACTGGCCGGCTGGCTACCCGGCCGGTTATCCGGTGGTCGAGTCCGACCGGCTCACTCGGTTCGTGCAACGGGCGCACGCCCGCACACCGCGCTGGGTGGCGCCGTTGGCCGCCGTCGGCTGTGTCGCCGCCGGCATCGGGTACACGCTGATCAGCGATCCCACCCGTTCCGCGCCCGACGCCCTGCCGACCTGCCTGCTCAAGCTGACCACCGGGCTGGACTGCCCAGGGTGCGGCGGCACCCGCGCCCTCTGGTACGTGCTGCACGCCGATCTGCCGGCCGCCGCCCGGCACCATTTCCTCTTCGTCTTCGCGCTCCCCTTCCTGGCGTACCTCTTCGTCGCCTGGGCCGGTCGGCAGGCGTTCGGTTGGCGGCTGCCCGAGCTGCGCATCGGCCCGAAGCTGATCGGCGGCTTCCTCGCCGCCTGGCTGGCCTTCTCGGTGGTCCGCAACCTGCCCTGGCCCCCGTTCACCGCCCTCTACGTCTAGCGGCCCGGACCGGCGTTTTCTGGTCGTCGGTGGGTCTCGGCTACAGTCCCAGGAATGCCGGAGATGGTGCAGCCCCAGGTCAAGCTGATCGCGTGGACACACTTCGATCCACCGGAGGACGTGCCCTGGTCGACCGACGCCGACGGCGGGCAGGCGCTCGCGGAGTTCGCCGGGCGGGCCTGCTACCAGAGCTGGAAGAAGCCGAATCCGGCCACCGCCACGAACGCCGGCTACCTGGCGCACATCCTGGAGGTCGGGCACCTTTCGGTGCTGGAGCACGGCTCGGTGAGCTTCTACTTCACCGGCGTGTCCCGATCGTTCACCCATGAACTGATCCGGCACCGGCACTTCTCGTACTCCCAGTTGTCGCAGCGGTACGTGCCGGAGCGGGACGCCGCCATGGTGGAGCCGACGGTGATCGCCGAGGACCCGGAGCTGCACAAGCGCTTCGTGGCGGCGGCCGAGGCCAGTGTGCGCGCCTACAACGATCTGCTGGAGGGGCTGGAGCGCCGCTTCGCCGACGTGACGAACCCGACCCTGCGGCGCAAGCAGGCCCGCCAGGCGGCCCGCGCGGTGCTGCCGAACGCCACCGAGACCCGCATCGTGGTGACCGGCAACTACCGGGCCTGGCGGCATTTCATCGGCATGCGCGCCACCGAGCACGCCGACGTGGAGATCCGTGAGCTGGCGGTGGAGTGCCTGCGACAGTTGCAGCGGGTCGCGCCGAACGTCTTCGCCGACTTCACCATCTCGACGCTGCCCGACGGCACGGAGGTGGCGCAGAGCCCGCACGCCCAGGCGTCCTGACCCGGCGGGAGACCGCCCGCCCGGGGGTGGTGCGCCCTTCCCCGGTGGCCGGCCGTCGGCCGTCCGATAGGTTGTCACCATGACGCACGACCACCTCGACGCTCCGGTCCGAACGGTCTCCCGTCCGTTCGGCCGGGTGCTCACGGCCATGGTGACCCCGTTCACCGCCGACGGGGCGCTCGACCTCGACGGCGCGGCGCGGCTGGCGGATCATCTGGTCACCGAGCAGGGCAACGACGCGTTGGTGGTCAACGGCACCACCGGCGAGTCGCCGACCACCACCGACGCCGAGAAGGAACGGCTGATCCGGGCCGTGGTGGAGGCCGTCGGCGACCGGGCCCGGGTGGTGGCCGGGGTCGGCACCAACGACACCCGGCACACCATCGAGCTGGCGACCTCGGCGGAGAAGGCCGGCGCGCACGGGCTGCTGGTGGTCACGCCGTACTACAACAAGCCGCCACAGACCGGCCTGCTACGCCACTTCACGGCGGTGGCCGACGCCACCGGCCTGCCGGTGATGCTCTACGACATCCCGCACCGCTCCGGTGTGGCGATCGAGACCGAGACCCTGGTCCAGCTGGCCGAGCACGGTCGGATCGTCGCGGTCAAGGACGCCAAGGGCGACCTGACGGCGACGAGCTGGGTGACCAGCCGGGCGGAGCTCGCGTACTACAGCGGCGAGGACTCGCTCACCCTGCCCGCCCTGGCCGTCGGCTGCGTCGGCGTGGTGGGCACCTCCACGCACTTCACGGGCGCCGAGACCAAGCGGATGATCGAGGCGTTCGACACGGGGGACACGGGAACCGCACTGGCGCTGCACCGCCGCCTGCTACCGCTGTTCACCGGGATCTTCCGTACCCAGGGCGTGATCCTGGTCAAGGCCGGCCTGACGGTGCAGGGCCTGCCGGGCGGGCCGGTCCGACCACCGTTGGTGGACGCCACCGACGGCGAGATCGCCCAGCTGCGCGCTGACTGCGCGGCGGCGGGCCTGCCGCTCCCTGAATGATCAAACGATACGACGGCCGTCGGGTGACGGCGTCGCAGAATGAGGTGAACGCGTGACCGAGGCGCACAACGAGGAGGCCCAACTTCCACCGCCGCTGCCGGAGGGCGGACTGCGGATCATTCCGCTCGGCGGGCTCGGCGCCATCGGCCGGAACATGACCGTCTTCGAGTACGACGGCAAGCTGCTGGTCGTCGACTGCGGCGTGCTCTTCCCGGACGTGGAACAGCCCGGTGTCGACCTGATCCTGCCGGACTTCGGACCGATCCTCGATCGGCTCGGCGACATCCAGGCGATCGTGCTGACGCACGGTCACGAGGATCACATCGGCGCGGTGCCCTACCTGCTCGCCCACAAGCCCGACATCCCACTGGTCGGCTCGCAGTTCACCCTGGCGCTGGTGGAGGCGAAGCTGGCCGAGCGGCGCATCCAGCCGTACACGCTCACGGTGCGGGAGGGCGGTCGGGAGCGGCTGGGTCCGTTCGAGTGCGAGTTCTTCGCCGTGAACCACTCGATTCCCGACGCGCTCGCGGTGGCCATCCGGACCCCGGCCGGGCTGGTGCTACACACCGGCGACTTCAAGATGGACCAGCTGCCGCTGGACGGCCGCATCACCGACCTGGCGGGCTTCGCCCGGCTCGGCGCGGAGGGCGTGGACCTGCTGCTGTCGGACTCGACGAACGCGGAGATCCCGGGCTTCGTCACGCCCGAGCGGGAGATCGGTCCGGTCCTCGACTCGATCTTCGCGAAGGCCCGGGGTCGGATCATCGTGGCCTCGTTCGCCTCCCACGTGCACCGGGTGCAGCAGGTCTTCGACTCGGCCGCCGAGCACGGTCGCAAGGTCGCCCTGATCGGCCGGTCGATGGTCCGCAACATGGGCATCGCCCGGGATCTCGGCCTGCTGAACATTCCGCCCGGCCTGGTCGTCGGTCTCGACGAGGCGACCTCGATGCCGCCCGAGCAGATCGTGCTGATGTCCACCGGTTCGCAGGGTGAGCCGATGAGCGCCCTGGGTCGGATGGCCAGCGGCGACCACCGGCACATCACCATCGCGCCCGGTGACACCGTGGTGCTCGCCTCGTCGCTGGTACCGGGGAACGAGACCTCCGTCTACCGGGTGATCAACCGGCTGGCCCGGGCCGGTGCGGTGGTGGTGCACAAGGACGTGGCGAAGGTGCACGTCTCCGGACACGCCCCGGCCGGGGAACTGCTCTACCTGCTCAACGTGGTCCGGCCCAGCAACCTGATGCCGGTGCACGGCGAGTGGCGGCACCTGCGGGCCCATGCCCGGCTGGGCATCGAGTCCGGCGTGGCGGCGGACCGGGTGGTGCTCTGCGAGGACGGCGACGTGGTCGACCTGGTGGAGGGGCGGGCCAGCCTGGTGGGTCGCGTCAAGAGCCGGTACGTCTACGTCGACGGCCTGGCCGTCGGCGACGTCAGCGAGTCACTGCTGACCGAGCGGCGCATCCTCGGTGACGGTGGCTTCATCGCCGCCACCGTCGTGGTGGACTCGGTCACCGGCAAGGTGGTCGCCGGTCCGACCGTCTCGGCCAAGGGCTTCTCCGAGGACCCGGCAGCGTTCAACGCGGTGATCCCGCTGGTGACCGAGGCGCTCAACCGGGCCGCCGCGGACGGGATCACCGACCCGCACCAGCTTCAGCAGATCGTCCGGCGCACCGTGGGTCGCTGGGTCAACGACGCCTACCGTCGTCGCCCGATGATCGTCCCTACCGTGGTCGAGGTCTGAACACCGGGCGTACCGGACCGACTCCGATGGGCCACCACACCCGCCGGGTGGTGGCCCATCGGCGTCAGTAGATCGGTTTGTCGCCGTGCGAGTTCAACCGTTCGAGCGGTTTGCCCGTACTCCGAGCCGGCAGGCGTGACCGCGCCGGCCGGGAGGAGCGTGGCGGATGGACCGCAGACGATTGACAGCCATCGGTGTCGTGGTGGCGGCCGTGGGCGCGGCGGCGGCCGTCGCCCTGCCGTCGTTCGCCGGTGACGGCGGCGCGCCGGTCGGCGCACCGACCAGCGGGGCGGTGGCGGGCGCCGACCCGGACGTGGTCGAGGCGATGCGTCGGGACCTGCGGCTGAACGACTCGCAGGTGGCTGCCCGACTGAAGACCGAACGCTGGGCCGCCGCGGTGGTCGACCAGCTCCGGACGGACCTCGGCGCGACCTACGGCGGCAGCTGGCTCAGCGCCGACGGCAGCGAACTCAACGTGGCGGTCGCCGACGCGGCCCAGGCGCAGCGGGTCCGGGCCGCCGGTGCGGTGCCGAAGGTGGTCGAGCGTGGGGTCGGCCAGCTCGACACCCTCAAGAGCCGGATGGACCGTACCGCCGCCCGGGCCCGGCAGGTCTCCGGCTGGTACGTCGACGTCGCCTCGAACAGCGTGGTGGTGCTCGCCGAGCCGGGCGCCGAGGCCGCCGGGTGGCGTTTCGTGGCCCGCGCCGGCGTGCCGCGAACCGCGGTGCGGATGGCCACCGAGGAGCAGCCACGGCTCTTCGCCGACGTACGCGGCGGCGAGCCCTACTTCATCGGTAGCGGCCGTTGCTCGGTCGGCTTCGCGGTGGTCGGCGGCTTCGTCACCGCTGGCCACTGCGGGCGGGTCGGTGCCCGCACCACCGGTGCCGACCGGGCACCGCAGGGCGTCTTCCGGGCCTCGTCGTTCCCCGGTGACGACTGGGCCTTCGTGCAGGTCAACAACGACACCAGGGTGCTGCCGGAGGTGACCGACTTCCGCGGCGGGGTGGCCCGGGTGGCCGGTTCGCAGGAGGTGCCGGTGGGCTCGTCGATCTGCCGCTCCGGCTCCACCACGGGCGTGCGGTGCGGCATGGTGCAGGCCCGTAACGCCACGGTCCGCTATCCGGAAGGGCTGGTGGGCGGCCTGGTGCGGACCAACGTCTGCGCCGAGCCCGGTGACTCCGGCGGCTCGTGGATCTCGGGCAACCAGGCGCAGGGGGTGACCTCCGGCGGTTCCGGCGACTGCGTCCGCGGCGGCACCACCTTCTACCAGCCGGTCAACGAGATCCTCCAGCGCAACAACCTGACCCTGCTCACCACGCAGAACTTCCGCGCCCTGAGCGGCCGGCGCTGATCGGCCGATCCCGGTCGGGTGCGGTTGCGCGCCCGACCGGGTGGGATCAGGGCAGGGCGGTGACCGCCGCCGCGTACGCGACGCCGGTGCGGATCGCCGCGTCGACGAGCACCGCGACCTGATCCGGGGCGACACCGTACGCCAGATCGGTGGTCACCTCGCCGGCCAGCACCAGTTCACCGTCGCCCGGATCGTGCGCGTACGCCTTGGGCAGCAGCCGGTCCCGGTTCCAGGCGTTGCAGAAGGCGTACGCCTCGGTGCGCCGGTCCGCCGCCAGCCGGCGCCCGGCCACCACCCGGGCGTGCAGGATGTCCTGGCGCGTCCCGGCCCGCCGGAAGTGGATCACCGCGTCGCCCCAGCGTCCCAGCACCGTGCCGGCGGGGTCGACGGTGTAGTCGTCACCCCGCCGGTCCAGCGCCTCGGTGATCATGGTCACGGTCAACGCGCCGATCTCGTCCATGGCCATCCCGGCGGTAGGACCGAGCGGCGCCGTCCGGCCGTCGGGTCCGCCGTCCGGCCCGAACTCGTCGTCGGACTCGAACTCCTCCTCGGCGGGCAGCGGTACCGCCGGGGTGAGTGGCCGCTCGGCCAGCCAGGACGCCATCCGACCGGACTGGTGCCCGGTCCCGTTGCGGGCGTCGAAGCTGCCGGCCAGCGTGGTCGCGACGGCGAGCAGTTCGGCGCCGAGCTGAGTCGCCGTGATCTCGGCGGCCGGTCGCCCACGGTACGCCGGCCGGCGTACCGTCCGGCCGGCGTCCGCCTCGCCCGCCAGGCCGCAGACCAGCGCGGCCGCCGCGGCGAACTCCATCACGGACAGGTCCTCGTGCGGTTCGTCCAGTCGGGGCAGCTGCTCGACGACGATCTCCATCCCGCGGTCGAGGTATCCACCGAGTGCACAGAAACGCAGGTGGGTGGCGAGGTGGCCGAATCCGTCGGGCTCCGCCCGGTGCCGCCGGTACGCCCGCACGTGCGCGTGGCCCGCCTGCTCCGGCCGGCCGGCCCGCAGCCAGGGCAGCAGCGCCGCGGTCAGGGCCGCCTCCGGCTGGGCGGTGCAGCCGGCCGGCGCGTCGAGCAGCGGATCGAGCACGTCGAGCGCCGTCGTCCAGTCGCCCCAGCCGGTCAGTAGTCGCGCCTGTCGTACCGGCAGGCAGTCGGGGCACCCGGCGGCCGGGTCGGGTGTCGCGACCCGCCACCGGGCCAGCCAGCGTCGGGCGGCAGGCTCGTCGCCCACGTGGTCGGCGACCCGGCACCTCAGCTGCGCCACCAGCGCCGGGTTCGCCTCGCCACCTGCGACGGCGAGCCCTTCCAGCACGCCGTACGCCTGGTCCAGGCCGATGCGAGGGGTGCCGAGCAGCGCCTCGACGGCGTACCGCCGGTAGCGGCGCAGCGTGTCGTCGTCCGTCTCCGCCGCGCGCAGGCACCGTTGCACGGGCTCGAACAGCCGCCACCGCTCGCCGCCGCGCAGGTGCGTCTCGACCAGCTCGCACCAGGCGTTCAGCGCCGTGTGCCGATCACCGTCCGCCTCGGCGAGGGCGGCGACCCGTGCCAACTCGCCGACGCGCAGTTCGCCGTCGGGCATGTCGCGGGCGTCGGCGAGGGCGTCGGCGATTCGCTGATCGGCGCGTACGCCGTCGGCCGGCCCGGCGGTGCCTCGCGTCCGGCTGCGGCTCCGGCGGGCGCCGGGGACCGGCCCCGTCACGGGTGCGCCGTCCCCGCCAGCCGGCCGACCTCGGCGGCCAGCCGGCAGCCGGCCGAGATGCCCCGGTCGAGCAGCCGGTCCAGCTGGTGCGGCGTGACGCCGCGTTCCAGGTCCGTGATGGCCTCGCCGCAGACCCGGGCCCGGCCGGCGTCGTCGACGTGCACGAACGCCTTCGGCCAGAACCGGTCGCGGTTCCAGGTGTTGCAGAAGTCGTGCAGCCACGGCACGTCCTCGACGGAGAAGGCGTGGACGGCGACCGTACGCACCTGGAGCAGTTCCCCGGCGTCTCCGGCGCGGAGGAACCAGATGTGCCCCTGTGCCCACCGGCCCACGAGCGCGCCGTCGGCGTCGGCGGCCACGGTGTGACCGCGGTGGGTCAGCACGGCGGCGACGAGATCCCGCGTCAACGGCCGCAGCGTCGACGGATGACCCGCCAACGGGTCGCCGGCACGGTCCTCGAATTCCGGCGACCCCATCGGACACTCCCTCGCGAGGCGAATATCACGGCAGGCGGCGGGGACCGCGCTGCGACACGCGGAGCGACCAGGATGACCGGCCAATCACCCGGCCCGCCGTTACGGTGATGCTATGGCGGGCCGTACCCCTCAGGCGAGTCGGCGGCGCGGCGCGTCGCCGCGTGGCGGCACGAACAGCCGTGCCCGTCAGCCGGCCAAGAAGACCACCCGTACGCCGGCGCGCCGCCGCACCTCGGCGAGAGGGCCGGGCCTAGCCGCGTACGTCGGTCGGGCCGTCCAGGCACTGTGGATGGGCCTGGCCCACGGGGTCGGCTGGGTGGTCCGTGCCGCCGGCCGGCAGGCCGCCTCGGCCCGCGACCTCGACCCGGAGCACCGCCGCGACGGCGCCGGCCTGCTGCTCATCGGTCTCGCCCTGCTCGGTGCGGGTGCCATCTGGTTCTCCGCGGCCGGTCCGGTCGGCGCCCGACTGGCCGACACCGTGCGGCTCTTCCTCGGGGCGATCTCCATCGTGGTGCCGGTCCTGCTGGGCATCGGCGCGTGGCGGCTGATGCGGCAGCCCGGCGATCCCGAGCACCGGGGGCGCGGGCTGGTCGGCTGGGGTTCCATGCTGGTCTCCACCGCGGCGCTGCTGCACATCGGCCAGCAGCCGGCCGGCCCGGGGGAGCGGGACTTCGCCGGTGGCCTGATCGGCGCGGGCGTGGGCAGCGTGCTGGAGCGCGCGGTCACCGCCTGGGTGGCGGTGCCGCTGCTGGTCCTGTTGCTGGTGTTCGGGCTGCTGGTGGTCACCGCGACTCCGATCAACAAGATTCCCGAGCGGCTCGGTCTGCTGGCCGGCGGGGTGATCGGGCAGGACGAGGCGGAGCCGGCGGAGGCGTCCACGACGCCGACCCGGCGGCGCCCCACCAAGCGGGTGCCCCCGCCGGTGGACCCGGACGAGTTCGACGACCTGGACGGCGCGGACCTGCAGGAGACCATGGTCCTGCCGCGCAAGGCACCGTCGCGGGTGCCGGCCAGCCGTAAGCCCGCCGAGCCGCCGGAGCACTCGCCGGCGCCGACCCGGGCCGAGCAGCTCGCGCTGACCGGTCTGGCCGGCGACTACACGCTGCCCCCGTCGAACATGCTCGGCAGCGGGGCCGCCCCGAAGACCCGCAGCAAGGCCAACGACGAGGTGATCGCCGCGCTCACCGGCGTCTTCGACCAGTTCGACGTCGACGCGGCGGTCACCGGCTTCACCCGGGGGCCGACGGTGACCCGCTACGAGGTCGAGCTGGGCCACGGGGTGAAGGTCGAGCGGATCACCCAGCTCTCCCGCAACATCGCGTACGCGGTGAAGTCGCCCGACGTACGCATCCTGAGCCCGATCCCGGGCAAGAGCGCGGTGGGTGTGGAGATCCCGAACACCGACCCGGAGAACGTGGCGCTGGGTGACGTGCTGCGTTCGCGCGCCGCCACCAGCGACCACCATCCGATGGTGGTCGCCCTCGGCAAGGACATCGAGGGCGGCTACGTGGTGGCCAACCTGGCGAAGATGCCGCACATCCTGATCGCGGGGGCCACCGGCGCCGGTAAGTCGAGCTGCCTGAACAGCCTGCTCATGTCCATTCTGACCCGGGCGACGCCGGACGAGGTGCGGCTGCTGCTGATCGACCCGAAGCGGGTCGAGATGACCGGCTACGAGGGCATCCCGCACCTGGTCACCCCGATCGTGACCAACGCCAAGAAGGCGGCCGACTCGCTGGAGTGGGTCGTCCGTGAGATGGACATGCGCTACGACGACCTCGCCGCGAACGGGGTCCGGCACATCGACGACTTCAACCGGAAGGTCCGCAACGGCGAGATCAAGGCGCCGCCGGGCAGCGAGCGCGAGATGCGGCCGTACCCGTACCTGTTGGTGATCGTGGACGAGTTGGCCGACCTGATGATGGTCGCTCCACGCGACGTCGAGGACTCGATCGTGCGGATCACCCAGCTCGCCCGGGCCGCCGGCATCCACCTGGTGCTCGCCACCCAACGGCCCTCGGTCGACGTGGTGACCGGCCTGATCAAGGCCAACGTGCCGTCCCGGCTGGCGTTCGCCACCTCGTCGCTGGCCGACTCCCGGGTCATCCTCGACCAGCCGGGCGCGGAGAAGCTGCTCGGCCGGGGCGACGGGCTGTTTCTGCCGATGGGCGCCTCGAAGCCGGTGCGGATCCAGGGTGCCTGGGTCACCGAGCGCGAGATCAACGATGTGGTCAAGTTCTGCAAGGACCAGCGGGAGCCGGAGTTCCGCCCGGACGTGCTGACCCCCGCGCAGGACAGCAAGAAGAAGATCGACGAGGACATTGGCGACGACCTGGACCTGCTGGTGCAGGCGGTCGAACTGGTGGTCACCTCGCAGTTCGGCTCGACCTCGATGCTGCAACGCAAGTTGCGGGTTGGCTTCGCGAAGGCGGGCCGGCTGATGGACCTGATGGAGACCCGGGGCGTGGTCGGCCCGTCGGAGGGCTCCAAGGCGCGTGATGTGCTGGTCAAGCCGGACGAGCTGGAAGAGGTCCTGGATGGGCTGCGGGGTGGCGATGGCTGAGCCGACGGCACTGGCCAGCGACGGCAACTGGGTCCTGATCGCCGAGCACGCCTGACCAACCTTCACTACTCAAGGTGAATTCCTGCCCGGAAACCTACCTACCCCTCTGCTGCCTTTGCTCTGCTTCAATATACGCAACGGTCACCGAAGGTAACGGTCGATTGTCCGCCATCGGCGGATGCGTTCTCATCGGCCCAGCTCAGAGCCCGTTGCGTTGGTTGAAGCAGAGCAAAGCGGTGGAAGGGGTAAGGGTTGGCTGCCCCGCTGGCGCTACGGTTCGTGTTCGATCAGCGATGTTGCCGTCCGTAGCGGTGCTCGGCCGGGCTTCTACGTGGCGGGAACGGTCATGCGGAGATGGCCCGCCGCGGGATGCGGCGGGCCATCGAAGTAGTCGGTGGTCAGAGAGCGCTGAGGATCAGCATGCTCAGCACCATGGCGACCACGTTGGCCGCGGCGGCGTACCAGCCGAGCGGCTTGTCACCGAGCACCGCGCCGACGACGCCGAGGACCAGACCGATGACTCCGAAGAGGATCGGGTTGAGCAGCAGCGCGAGGACCGCGCACACGAACCCCACGATGGTGCAGATGCGGGCGGCGCTGGTCGAGCGGACGGTGCTGGTGGCCATGTCTTCCTCCAAGGGATGAGTCTCAGGTCTGCTGTCCGGATCTCTACCCACTACGGACGCTCGTCACGCACCCCCGCCGGTCAGTGAAACAGCTTGAGTCCGATCACGCCGGCCACCACCAGCAGCAGACTGAGCAGGCGGGGCAGGTTGGCGGGTTCGCCGAGCGCCACCATGCCGACGACGGCGGTGCCGACCGCGCCGATGCCGACCCACACCGCGTAGCCGGTGCCGACCGGAATCTCCCGCAGCGCGTACGCCAGCCCGGCCATGCTCAGCACCAGCGTGATCACGAAGACCACCGAGGCGACGGGTCGGGTGAATCCGGCGGAGCGGTCCAGGGCGATGGCCCAGGCCGTTTCGAGTAGTCCGGAGAGCACCAGCACGAGCCAGGCCATCAGGTCACCTCTTCAGCAGTGGCCCGGCCGCCGGGGCCGGGACGAGTCGGTTTCGCCACCGGGGCGTCTTGGCCTGACCGGGTACGCCCACGACTCGTCCGGGGTGGCCACGCGGGCCGCCGAAATCGACCGTAGCACCGCCTCGACGGCGGTCCGGGTGAGACGGATCACCTCGGATGTACCTCAAGCCCGCTTCAAGCTGCACCATGGACGCGTGACCGTGCTCATCTCCGATCCGGAGGTCGCCGCCGCGCTGGACGCGGCGACCTCGGTCGACGCGATGCGTCAGGCCCTGCTCGCCGCGCACGACGGACGGCTCGTGGCCCCACCCCGGGCCGCCGCGCCGCTGGGCGCCGGCCGGATGGTGCTCACCGCCGGCCACCTGGTGGGGCAGTGGTACGGGTACCGGGCGTACGACACGTTCGGGCACCCGGAGACCGAGCAGGTGGTGGTGCTGCACGACGGGCGGACCGGCGCGGTGCGGGCCGTGGCCGTGGGGGAGGAACTCGGCTCGCGGCGCACCGGCGCACTGGGCGGGGTGGCGGTGGACACCTTGGCCCGCGCGGACGCGGCCACCGTCGGCGTGATCGGCGCTGGTGGACAGGCGTGGACCCAGGTCTGGGCCACCGCCGCCGTGCGCCGTCTGGACGAGGTGACCGTGCACAGCCGCTCGGCCGCGCGTCGGGAGGCGTTCGCCGCCCGGGTGCGGGCCGAACTCGGCATCGCGGCCCGCGCGGTGGACACCGCCCGGGAGGCGGTACGCGACCGGGACGTCGTGGTGCTTGCCACCACCAGCCCGACTCCGGTGCTCAGCGCCGCCGACCTGCGCCCCGGAACGCACGTCAACGCGGTCGGCTTCAAGCAACTGGACCGCGCGGAGTTCGGCACCGACCTGCTCGACACCGCCACCGTGCTGGCCAGCGACTCGGTGGCGCAGGCGCGGTCGTACGCCCCGCCGATGCTCGCCGCGCTGCCGCCGTACGCCTCCCGGTTGCGCGACCTGGGCGCGGTGCTGGCCGGCACGGCACCCGGCCGCACCGGCGCGGACCAGATCTCGGTCTTCTGCTCGGTCGGTCTGGCCGGCACCGAGGTCTTCCTGCTCGACCGCGTGGTCCGGATCCTCGCCACGGCGGTCTGAGTCGCACCGGCGTCGACCGCCGTCGCCGGTGCGGGCACCGTCGCCCGGTACCCTCGGATGGTGTCTGCCACCTCCTCGCCTTCCCCCGACGGTCGCCGGGTCGCGCTGCTGACCCTGGGCTGTGCCCGCAACGAGGTCGACTCGGAGGAGCTGGCCGCCCGCCTGCACGCCGACGGCTGGCAGGTGACCACCGACGGCGAGGGTGCCGACGTGGTGGTCGTCAACACCTGCGGGTTCGTGGAGAAGGCCAAGCAGGATTCGATCCAGACGCTGCTGGCCGCCGCCGACACGGGGGCGAAGGTGGTGGCCGCCGGCTGCATGGCCGAGCGGTACGGCCGGGAGCTGGCCGACAGCCTTCCCGAGGCCCAGGCGGTGCTCAGCTTCGACGACTACCCCGACATCGCCGCCCGGCTGGACGCGGTGGTGGCCGGCCGGGAGGTCGCCGCGCACACGCCCCGCGACCGGCGCGAGCTGCTGCCGCTGACCCCGGTCGCCCGGCGCGACAGCGCGGTCTCCCTGCCGGGACACGGTCGCGGCACCGACGTCGACGAGCACACCCCGGCGCACCTGCGTACGGTGCTGCGTCGCCGATTGGACAGCGGCCCGGTGGCCTCGCTCAAGCTGGCCAGTGGCTGCGACCGGCGCTGCGCGTTCTGCGCCATCCCCGCCTTCCGGGGCGCCTTTGTCTCCCGTACCCCCGACGAGCTGCTCGCCGAGGCCGAGTGGCTGGCCAAGAGCGGGGTCCGGGAACTCGTGCTGGTCAGTGAGAACTCGACCTCCTACGGCAAGGACCTGGGTGACCCGCGCGCGCTGGAGAAGCTGTTGCCGCAGCTCGCCGCCGTCGAGGGCATCGTCCGGGTCCGGGCCAGCTACCTCCAGCCGGCCGAGACCCGGCCCGGGCTGATCGAGGCGATCGCCGGCACACCGGGGGTGGCACCCTACTTCGACCTGTCGTTCCAGCACTCCAGCGAGCCGGTGCTGCGCCGGATGCGTCGTTTCGGCTCCACCGACCGGTTCCTGGAGCTGCTCGCCGCCGCCCGGCGACTCGCGCCGGAGGCCGGGGCACGCAGCAACTTCATCGTCGGGTTCCCCGGCGAGACCCGGGGCGACGTCGACGAACTGGTGCGGTTCCTCACCGAGGCCCGGCTCGACGCGATCGGCGTCTTCGACTACAGCGACGAGGACGGCACGGAGGCCGCCGGACTGTCGGGCAAGGTTTCCGCCGCCACCATCAAACGCCGGTACGACAGGCTCAGCGCGCTCGCCGATGAGCTGTGTTCGCAGCGGGCCGAGGACCGCCTCGGCTCGACGGTGGAGGTGCTCGTCGACTCGGTGGACGGTGGGGTCGTCGAGGGACGGGCGGCGCACCAGGCGCCGGAGGTGGACGGGTCGACCACCCTGGTCGCCCCGGACGGCGGCGGCGTCGACCTGGCCGCGCTGCGCCCCGGCGACCTGGTCCGGGCCACGGTGACCGGTACCGAGGGCGTCGACCTGCTCGCCGTGCCGGATGAGATGATCTCCGCCGCGCCCGGCGCGGCGCGGTGACGGTGGGCTGGGACGAGGCGGAGGGGGCACGAGGTGCGGTGCCGGGTGCGCCACCCGAGCGGGGCGATTCGATGACCGGGGCGACGGAGTCGCCTCCGGTGCCGGTGGTGGCCCGGGTACCCGTGGTCAACGCCGCCAACGCCCTGACCGCGCTGCGGCTGGTGCTGGTACCGGTCTTCGCCGCCTCGGTGGTGGTGTCGGGCATGACCCACGCCGGATGGCAGGTCATCGCCTGCGTGATCTTCGCCGTGGCCTCGGTGACGGATCTGGTCGACGGGTGGATCGCCCGCAGGTTCGCGCTGGTCACCGCCGTGGGAAAGGTGGCCGACCCGATCGCCGACAAGGCGCTCACCGGTGCCGCCCTGCTGCTGCTGTCCTGGTACGACCGGCTGCCCTGGTGGGTGACTGCGGTCATCCTGGCCCGGGAGCTGGGCATCACCGCCCTGCGGTTCTGGGTGATCCGGCGCGGCGTGATCGCCGCCAGTCGGGGCGGAAAGATCAAGACCGCGCTTCAGGTGCTGGCCATCACCTGGTACCTGTGGCCGATGCCGGACGCTCTCACCCCGGTCGGGCCCTGGATCATGGGCGCGGCGGTCGTGGTCACCCTCGTCACCGGGCTGGACTACATCGCCCAGGCCGCCCGGCTGCGCCGCGCCAAGGGGTGAGCGGCGCAACGGCGTTGCGACGGGTAGACCGCGCCGGCGCCGGGAAGGATGCAGATCATGGGTGTACGCGAGGGTGAGGGTTCGATGGGCGCCGCGGCGGCCGGTGTGGTGCACCGGCTCGCCGATCGGCGGGAGACGTTCGCCACCGTCGAGTCGCTGACCGGAGGCCTGTTGGCCGCAACGGTCGTGGAGATCGCCGGGGCGAGCGCGGTCTACCGGGGTGGCCTGGTGGTCTACGCCACCGAGCTGAAGCAGCGGCTGGCCGACGTGCCGGCGGAGCTGCTGGCCGAACGCGGCCCGGTCGATCCCGACGTGGCGACGGCACTCGCCGAGGGCGGGCGGCGGCGCTGTGGCGCCGACTGGGGTCTGGCCACTACCGGGGTGGCCGGCCCGGAACCGCAGGACGGCAAGCCCGTCGGTCTGGTCTTCGTCGCGGTCGCCGGACCGGGCGGCACCGAGGTGCGGGAACTGCGTCTCGACGGTGGGCGCGACCAGGTCCGGGGAGCCGCCGTCACCGAGGCCCTGCGCCTGCTGGCTGACCGGATCGACGCACCGTACCCGGCCTGACCGCGCCGCCGCCGATTCCCGCGGGACCACCGACCGTGGCTCCAGGTGCCGTCGGACCGGCCGGGCCGGACGCCCGCGCCGCCCCCGACCGACCGGGCGGTGAGCGGCGGCCGTGGGATGACCGGGCGGGGCGGGATGTCGCGGCGGCGCACAGCGGGTACGGTTGCGGGAAAGCTCCGACAGCCGGTGCTCCCGCAGGCCGGTCGGCCGGGCGAACTGTGTCCCTCAGGGGAGGTGCGATGGTCCTGCTACGCCGGGTGATCGGTGACGCACTACGGGCGCGCCGGCAGGGGCAGCACCGCACGCTGCGCGAGGTCTCCTCCGCAGCCAACGTGAGCCTGGGCTACCTCTCCGAGATCGAGCGCGGCCAGAAGGAACCCTCGAGCGAACTGCTCGCGGCGATCTGCGACGCGCTGGGTGCCCGCCTCTCCGAGCTGCTGCGCGAGGTCAGCGACACGGTCGCGCTCGCCGAACAGATGCCGGGCGTGCTGGTGCCGGTGCAGGACGAGCCGACCGAGTCGACGCCGGTCGCCGCCGCGCCGGTGCACAAGGCCACCGGTCGGGGGGTACGTCAGGTCACCTCGGACGGTAACGTCGCCGTGTCGGTGCGCCAGGACTCCCCGCTCAAGGCCACGCTGCGCAGTGCCCGGGTCCGGCCCGCGGACCGCAGTGACCGGGACGTGGTCTGCGCCGCCTGAGCCTCGTGGCCGATGGTCGCGGTAGCTTGCGCCGCGTAGGGTTGATCGCGGACGTCCCCTTCCGCCGGTACGGATGCCGTGTTGGCGCCCGGCTGGGACGATGGAGCCACCATCGCCGGTAGCCGAGCCGGTTGCCCGGAGGTGGGGCAGGCGCAGCGACGTGACTGAGGGGATACCGCGGAGATGGCGAACCCGTTCGTCAAGGGGTGGAAGTACCTGATGGCGCTCTTCGGCGCCCGCATCGACGAGCACGCCGACCCGAAGGTGCAGCTCCAGCAGGCCATCGACGAGGCGCACCGGCAGCACCAGGCGCTCGTCCAGCAGGCCGCCGCGGTGATCGGCAACCAGCGGCAGCTGGAGATGAAGCTGTCCCGGCAGATGTCCGACGTCGAGCGGTTGCAGGCCAACGCCCGCCAGGCGCTGGTCCTTGCCGACCAGGCCCGGGCCAAGGGTGACGAGGCGGAGGCCGGGCGGTACGAGCAGTCCGCGCAGACCCTGGCCACCCAGCTGGTCAACGCCGAGCAGTCCGCGGAGGACCTGAAGACTCTGCACGACCAGGCGCTGGCCGCCGCCGGGCAGGCCCGCCGGGCGGTGGAGAACAATTCCATGATCCTCCAGCAGAAGCTCGCCGAGCGCGCCAAACTGCTCAGCCAGCTGGAGCAGGCCAAGATGCAGGAGAGCGTCGCCGCCTCGCTGGAGTCCATGTCGGCGCTCACCGCCCCCGGCAGCACGCCCACCCTCGACGAGGTACGCGAGCGCATCGAACGTCGGTACGCCAACGCCATGGGCCGCGCCGAGCTGGCCAGCAACTCGACCGAGGGCCGGATGCTGGAGATCCAGCAGGCGACGCTGGACTCGGCGGGCTCCGCCCGGCTGGACCAGATCCGGGCCAGCATGGCCGGTGAGCAGCTCGGCGCGGGCGCCGACCGCGGCACCGCCGAGGAGCAGCCGGCCAGCGCGGACCCGGGGGTGGCCCGGCTCGACGAGATCCGCGCCAGCATGAGCCGCGAACGCGGCACCGGCGACACCACGGCCGCCGGCTGAGCGCAGAATCGCCGGCTAAGTCGGAGGATCGAGGAGGCGACGGTGGCAGCGGACGAGCGTACCCGGTATTTCCGCCGGCTGAGCAGGCTGCGCGGCTCCGCCCGCCGGTGGAGCGTCCTGGCCGGCGGGCTCGGTGGTGCGGCGGCGGTGCTGACCCCGTACGCCGGGATCGGTCTGGCCGACGCGGCGTGGGCCGCCGCCGCGGGCGCGGCCACCGCACTGGCCACCTGGCGCTGGGTGGACCTGCGCGCCCTCGCCGCCCAACCCGCTCCACCACCGCTGGACCCGGCCCAGGCGGCCGCCCGTAACCGCGCCCGCCTGGTCGCCGCCGTGGAACGACTTCCCGCCGGTGCCGGCGTGCTGGCCGAGGTACGTCGGGTCCGCTCCCGCACCGCGCTGCGCGGCACCGCCGCCGCCCAGCCGTGGGAACGGCTCGACCGGGCCGCCGCGACCATGGCAGCCATGGCCGGCCGGCTGACCGGTCTCGCCGAACCGGCCGTCGCCGAAGCCTCCGCCGCCGAACAGTCCCTGCGCGAGCTGGCCAACCGGGTCGCCAGTGTGGAACGCGCGGCCCGTCTCGCCCCGGCCGACGCGAAGCCGCCGCTGGCCGAGGCGCACCGGGCGCTCACCGGCCAGTTGGAGACGGGCGTGACAGCGTACGAGCGGCTGGTCGCCGCCGCCGCCGGCTACCTCGCCGAGGAGTACCGCCCCGAAACCGAACACCCCGCAGCCGCCCGCCTCACCGAAGCGACCGACCTGTTGCACGGCTTCGCCTCCGCCCTCTCCGAACTACGCGCCGTGGGCCGCCCTGCCCCGTCGCGCTGACCGCCCCCGTCCTACTCGGGGGTGGTGACCGGGATGGGGCCGGTGTACGGGGAGGCGCCGACCACGTTGAACGAGCGCACCCGGTAGTGGTAGGTCACGCCCCGGGCCAGGCCGGTGTTGGTGAAGCCGCGACCGGTCACGGTGAAGGTGGCCAGTTCCCGGGTGAACGCCGGGTCCAGGGCCCGTTCCACGGTGAAGCCCGCACCCTGTCCGGCGGGTGTGCTGGCCGACCAGCCGAGCACCACGGTCGCGGTGTCCGGGCCGGGAGCGGTGGTGGCCACGCTGACCGAGGTCGGCGTGCCGGGCGCGGGTGGAGTGGTCACCGCCGCCAGAGTGGACCAGGGTGAGGCGGCGCCCAGGTAGGTGGTGCGTACCCGGTAGTAGTAGGTGGTGTCGGGCGCGACCGCCGGGTCCAGGTGACTGTCGCCGACGCCTATCGCGGTGGTGCCGGGCCCACTGGTGAAGGTCGGGTTGGTGGCGCGTTGCACGTCGATGCCGGTGGCGAAGGAATTGTTGGCCCAGCGCAGCGCCACCCGCAGCGGTGCGGCCGGTGGAACGGTCGCGGTCAGCTTGGCCGGCGCGGTGAGCTGTACCGACGCGGGAACGCTGTTGGACCAGGTGGAGCAGCTGGCTGCGTTCTCGGCGCGGATCCGGTAGTGGTAGGTGACGCCCGGGGTGACGGTGGCGTCGGTGTACCGGGTCGCGGTGGCCGCGACGGTGATGCAGGTCAGCCCGTTGGTGAAGGTCGCGTCGGTGGCCCGGTGCAGCAGGTGGCTGGTGGCCGGGGGGCGGCTGCCGTTGCCGGTCCAGGCGAGGGTGATCGCCGGCAGCGCGGTGGCCGAGCCCGGGGCCGGCGCGGCGGTGAGCCCGGTCGGTGCCCGGGGCGAGACCCGGACCACGAGCGGGCGGCTCATGCCCAGATCGCGATGGCCGGCCGCCGCGCTGCCCCAGCGGTACTCCCAACCGAGGTTCACCAGCTGGTTGACCACCGACGCGGGTCGCCCGTCGACGGGACTGACCGGGGTGGAGTCGAGCCGGGCGCCGGCCGGTCGGCTCGGATCGAGCAGCCGCACGCTGTCGCCGATCTTGAACGGTAGCGGCGGTGCCTCGGGTCGCAGCGCGAGCAGCACGTCCTCACCGGGATCGACGCGCACCACCTGCTTCCAGCCGAGTTCGCCGGGGTGCGGTGGCCGGATCCTGCCGTCGCGGCCGACCCGGCCGATCACCTGCACGTCCAGGCCGTCGAACCGCACCGGATGGCTCTGCCGTCCGCAGCCGCGTACCCGCCAGAGCTGACTGCCGTCGCCCGGTGTGCCGATCGCCAGGGCCGGGTCGCTGGCGTACACCACCTCGGTTGCCGGGTCGGTCGGACCGAGCGGCAGGGTCGCCGCGCCGCGCGGTCCGCCGTGCGGGTGGGCCACGCCGAGGCGGCCGGCGAGCCTGCCGTACTCGGGTTCGAAGACCTGGCACACGGACCGCACGGTCAGCGGCAGGCGCACCGGTGCCCCGCCGGGCGGGGTGAACTCGACGGTGCTGGCGTGGACCGGAATCCGGGTCGCCGTACTCGTGGTGCCGAAGCAGGGGTCGTACGCCGGTTGCGGCACGACCGGGGGACGCTGGCTGGCCGCGTACGCGGCGGGCAGGCGGTCCCGCAGCCGGTCGAGGTCGTACGGCGGGGCCGGAGTGCCCGTCACCCGCAGCTGCAACAGGGTACGGGTGTTCGGACCGTACCCGGGCACGGTCGGCGGCGCACCGCCCTCGGCGGTCCGGTCGGGATCGCCGGTGTGGTGGTCGTAGCGGGGGTCGAAGCAGGGCAGCGGGACGGGGCAGTCGTTGTAGAGGATCAGGGTGGTGCCGGGGTCGACGGCGGCGAAGTCGACCAGCACGTCGGCCCGCTCGCCGGGGGCGAGCAGCAGCGCGTGGCCGTCGACGTTGAGCACGGTCGGGTCGCGTCGGTCGTGGCGGAAGCCGATCGGTCGGTTCGGCACGACCACGGGTGCCGGCAGCAGGCCGCCCTCGTTGCCGATCCGGATCATCTCCGGGCCGGCCGCCGTCGGGTCCGGCACGCCGCCGGGCCGCCCGTCGGTGGGCCAGCCCGCCGGCCGGCCCGGGGCGCGCACCGCGTCGACCATCGGCACCTCACCGGCGTCGGCGTCGGCGAGGCTTCCGTCCGGCGTCCACATCGGCGTGTCCGAGGCGGCCCGGTACAGCTGCAGATTGAGCCAGCGGTCGGTGCAGGCGTTGAGGATGCGCCACCGGTGGACCGTCGGCTGCACCTCCAGGTACGGGTACGCGGCACCGTTCACCAGGACCGTGTCGCCGTAGCTGGCGGGCACCGCGCTCGGCTGCGGCACGCCCGGGCTCTCCGGCGGCTCATCCGGCGAGGTGACCGGGTCGTGGTGCGGGTTGGGCACGGTGGCGGCGGAGGCGTCGGGGCCGGCGTGGGCGGTACGCGACCAGGGCCCGTAGTCCCACCGGCCGGTCGGATTGATGCCGTCGCGCCGGTACGGGTTCTGGCGGACCTGGTAGACGTGCGGGTGCCAGAGGGCGCCGCGGGAACCCCACCGGTCCCGATCCCAGGTCGGGTCCTGGGCGGCGAGCTGGGCGTCGTCCGGCACGAACGTCTTGTCCTCGAAGACCAGCGGCAACTGCTCGGACGGCAGCGTGCCGTCGGCGATCAACCGCTCCTGCGCGTCGTCGGTGAGCAGGTAGAGCGCGAGCTGGCCGGAGTAGACGGTCAGCCGGGAGAGCCCGACGGTGTTGTCGTGGAACCAGAGCAGCCGGCCGCTCTGGTCGTTCGGGTAGTAGCGGGTGGTCGCACCCTGCCCCGGATGGGGCATGTCCGGCACGTGGGCCAGGCCGGGACCGGTGGGATAGGGGGTGATCTCGCCCGCCGGAGTGATCCACTGCCCGGGGCCGCCGGCGCTGATCCAGCCGGTGAGCGCGCCGCAGAGATGCGGCACGGCCCGGTTCTGCGGGTAGGGTGCCGGCCCGTCGAGGGGCCCCGGGCCGGCACCGGGCACGGTCGGGTCGACCGGTAGGAAGAGGTCCCCGGTGGGCAGTTGATTGATGAACTTGACGCGTACCGGCCGGCCGCGTCGGGCGAGCACGACCGGACCGAGGTGCCAGGGCCGCCGTGGCGGGGCGACGGTGTTGTGCCCGTCCGCGTTGGTACCCAGATTCAGCTGGCGGTAGCCGCGCAGCCGGGTCGCCGGCAGGTCCCGGTGCAGCCGTTGGGTGTATTCCTGGAGCCCGATCTCGTAGTAGTCGCAACCGGGATAGGTGATCGTGTCGGGCACAGCGACCGGCAGGTGGGCACCGTGCGGGGTACGTCCCAGTGGGCCGAGGCCGGGCAGCGGGTCGACGAACTTGCGCAACCCGGTGCCGGGCACCGGCTGCCCGTCTTCGTCGAGCGTGGGCAGTGGGCTGTAGGCGTGGTTGGGCACGGCGCCGAAGTAGCGGGGGGCCGCCGCCGGGTCCAGGCTCGCCGGCCCGGGCCGGGACGGGGCCGTTCCCGGATGCGGCTGGCCGGGCACCGGTGGTGTCCGCGTCGCCGCGCCCGTGTCGTCGGGACTTGCGGTGCCGGCGGTCCCCGCCGTCGGGACCTCACGGTCGGCCCCGGGGTGCGTGCCGTTCTCCGTGTCCGGGGCGGTCCGGGTGCCGGGCACGGCGCTCGGCGTGCCGGGCTGGTCGGTGCGGGCGGCGCGGTCCAGCCAGGTCGACCGGAGTCTGCGGAACACGGCCATGGCTCTCCCGGTGATCGAGGCGCGCCGGCCGTCACCCCGACGTGGCGGCCGGGCCCGCGTGTTGACGTTCCGTGAGCCCTCAACCGCAGCATGCGACGTGTGGTGGCCGGTTAGGAAGTCCCCATTCGTGCCAAACTGCCGAGCTGCCGGCGTGTCGTTGTCGCCACTCCGCGCCGCTGGCGCGGCCGGCCGTCCACCGGCTCCGACCTGCCCAGACCGCCGCGTGGAAGATGCGTGGTGCCGGCTCGGGCCGGCGCGTGGAAGATGCGTGGTGCCGGCTCGGCCCGGCGCGTGGAAGATGCATGGTGCCGGCTCAGACCGGCTCGCCGGGCTGGCAGGTGGGACACCAGTAGGTGACCCGGTCGCCCAGCTCCTCCTTGCGGATGGCGGTGCCGCAGCGTCGGCACGGCTGCGCCCGGCGGCCGTAC
This sequence comes from Verrucosispora sp. WMMC514, assembly GCF_027497295.1. NCBI lineage: Bacteria > Bacillati > Actinomycetota > Actinomycetes > Micromonosporales > Micromonosporaceae > Micromonospora > Verrucosispora sp. WMMC514. Next base: position 4,185,192 of record NZ_CP114906.1, read on the forward strand.
ACGTAGCTGGTCCGGCCGCGCCCCAGCGCCCCGGTGGTGCTCTGCGTCCAGCGGCCCCGGTTCGCGGCCAGCAACTTCTGCGCCAGGGTCACCAGACCGGTGAGGTCGGGCACGTCCCGCACGGGGGTACGCGGGTGCACCCCGCGCAGGAACAGCACCTCACACTTGTAGAGGTTGCCGACGCCGGCCAGGATGCGTTGGTCGAGCAGGGCCACACCGACCGGCGTGTCCGGGTGGCTGGCGAGCCGACGGGCGGCCTCGGTGGGGTCCCAGTCGGCGCCGAGCAGGTCGGGGCCGAGGTGGCCGACGAGGCGGTCCTCGTCGGCGGTGGGCACCAGGGCCACCTCGTGCAGGTGATAGCCGACGGCGGTGGCGGCCGGGGCACGCAGCACCACCCGGATCAGGTGCGCCGGCCGGGCGGTCCACCGCTCCCCGGGCGGGTAGGCCCGCCAGGTGCCGTCCATCCGCAGGTGCGAGTGCAGCGTCCAGCGCGACTCACCGGTGCCGGCCGGGGCGTCCAGCCGGAGCAGCAGGTGTTTTCCCCGGCTCGCGCTGTCGCGTACCGACCATCCGGCGAGGTCGGTCGTGGCCAGCGAGGGCACCCGAAAGTCGCTGCCGGTCAGCCGGGCGCCGACCAGCGCGCGTTCCAGGACGCGGGCGGTGTTCCAGACGGTGTCACCTTCGGGCACGGCACCATTCTCCCTCACCCGAGCGCAATTCACATGTATCGCTATTTGTATGACGCTTCTGTTCGATCTACGGATATAGGCACTATCGGGGAGTTCTGAGGAGAATGCCGATGAATCATCCCCGCAACGCCGTCCTGGCCACGCTCCTGGCCACTGCCCTCGCCCTCGCCCTCCATCCCCACGCCGCCTCCTCGGCCGACCGGGCCGACCGGTGGACCGCCGAGCTGTCGGTCGTCGACGCCGACGACGTCAACGTGCGACACACCCGTGCCGGCCTGCGACTGGCCGACGCCCGGCCACCCGGCGTGCCCGCCCGACGCAGCGTCGTCGCCGAGGGCATGCTGGTGGCCGTACCGCGTACCCTCAGTCGCCCGGCCACCCGGGTCCGTGCCCAGGTCACCATCGTCGACCGGGCCGGCGCCACCGCGACCGTGCAGGTCCGCGGCTGGCGGGCCGCCGGCTGGACCGAATGGCGCGACGCGGCGCCCGCGGCCGTCTTCGACCGGCCGGTCCGTCGGGTGCAGGCTCGGGTGGTGCTGACCGGCAGCCCCTCCGGTGCCAGCACCGAGGTCCGTGCCGTCCGGCTCACCGCCGACACCGTCGCCGCCACCACCGCGGCCACCCCCGGTCTGACCTACCGGGTGTACGCGACCCGGGTCGGACTGGTGGGCGAGTTGACCGCGAACGGGCACACGGTTCGCGCCCGGGACCATTTCGTCGCGTTGCCGTCGCGTCGGGGGCTGTCTCCACGCAACACCGGCGACTACACCGTCCGGGTCTGCACCGTCACCGGCAGCCGGTGCGAATACGCCCCGGTCTGGGACGTCGGTCCGTGGAACACCCGCGACGACTACTGGAACCTCAGCGCGGTGCGGGAGAACTGGAAGGCACTGCCGCAGGGCCGGCCGCAGGCGCAGGCCGCGTACCAGGACGGCTACAACGGCGGGCGGGACCAGTTCGGTCGGGTGGTGCTCAACCCGGCCGGCATCGACCTCGCCGACGGGACGTTCTGGGACGGGTTGCAACTGTCCACGAACGCCTGGGTCGACGTGGCGTACCTGTGGACCGGCACCGGCCCGCGAGGGGTGGTCGGTGACGGGCCGTTGACCGTGCGCTCCGGCCCGAGCACCGGCTACCAGTCCCGTGGCCTGGCCGCCCAGTACGCGAACGTGCCGATCCAGTGCTACGTGACCGGACAGACGATCGTCGGCCCGTACCGCACCACCAACCGGTGGAACCGCCTGGCCAGCGGGCAGTTCGTCAGCCACGCCTACATCTCGACGGTCTGGGGTGGGTCGGTGCCGGTCTGCTGAGACCGGCACCCCGAGCCGGGTCGGCGTCCTCCCAGGCCGGCCCGGCTCGCCGCGTCAGCGGGTGCCCGGCCGATTCAGGGCATCTCCTCCGGCCTCGGTGTCCGCACCAGTTCCTGGTACCGGGGATGGCAGGCACCGTAGACGGCGAAGTTCAGGCGGGCGTGCGACAGGCTCAGGTCCCCGTTCGCCCCGCCGCGTACGACGTCCGCGTCGGCGTCGCCCTGACCGTCGTCTGTCCAGAAACAGACCGGGCAGGTGCCACCACCGGTCCGGTACGCGCAGCAGGGACAAGCGGCGGGAACCCAGCGATCATCCACCTCGACAGCTTTCCACAGTAGACACTTCATCCGTGTTGTCCGGAAGCGTCCCCCACGACGCCTAAACCCCGGACCCGCAGCAGCGTACCCGGATCCACCGCGAGCAGTTCGGCGGCGTGTCCACCGTTGACGGAGAGCGCGACCCGGCCGGTCGAGTCGACGTGCGCCACCAGGGCGCCCACCGGGGCGTCGCCGAAGGTGCGCCCGTGCACCGCCTCCCGTTCCCACCCGTCGACCGCCGTCGGGTCGTCGTCGGTGGCCGGGTCGCCAGTCACCGGGCGGACCCGTACCTGGGCCGGCAGCGGGTCCAGTAGCTCGGCCGGGGCGGCCAACTGGACGTTCCCGAAGTGGTCCACGGTCAGCACCTCGGCGACGAACCCGTCCGGTACCCGGCGGACCAGCGGTTCGGGCAGCCGTACCAGCGTCGCCGGATCGACCGCCGGGCCGGCGTCGGTCAGCGGGGCACCAAGAGCCAGGCGGGCCGCGACCGGGGCGAAGACGTCCCGTCCGTGGAAGGTGGCCGACACCCGGGGGGCCAGCCAGCGCGGGTTGGTCAGCTCCACCGCCCCGGTCACCCCGCCGAGCGCCGCGGCGGCGTCCAGCAGCAGGCCATTGTCCGGGCCGACCAGCAGACCCTCAGGCGTGCCGAGGGCGACACCCCGCCGGCTCGTACCGACCCCGGGGTCCACCACCGCCATGTGCACCCCGGGCGGCAGGTGCGGCACGGTCTGGGCCAGCACCGCCGCGCCCCGGCGGACGTCACCCGGCGGCACCAGGTGGGTCACGTCGATGACCCGCAGCGCGGGCGCGAGGCGGGCGATCACCCCGTGGCAGGCCGCCACGAAGCCGTCGGCGAGGCCGTAGTCGGTGGTCAGCGAGACGACCTCGGCCGGTGGCCGGGGCTCGCGGGCGGCGCTCCTGGTCACGGCACCGGATCGTACGCCCGTATCCGCCGTCCCGGCGGAGGGTGCCGGCGCGGGACCGCCGCTTCCGCCGCCAATCCCCGGTAGCGGCGTACCCGCGCCGCCGCTGCCGCACCACGTCGGTCTGTCGGAGTCGAGAGGTGGGCGCTCCGATGCCGGAAAGCCGACACCGTGGCTGACCGACCGGCCACTGCCGGCGGCGGTCCCGGTTGGACAGACTGCGTGGGTGAGTCACCGGATGCTGCCCACCGTCGTCGTGCTCGTGACCACCGTGGCGCTGGCCGCCTGCGGTGCCGACCAGGACGCGCCGCCGGCCGCCGGACCGGCCCCGACCCTCAGCGGCCCGTCGGCGGCTCCGGCCGCACCGGGGGCCGCGACCGCGCCGACCGCGGCTGCCAGCCCGGCGCCCCCGGGTGACACCGCCCCGAGCGGTGTCGCGCCGCCGCCGCCATCGCGACCGGGTACGGCCGCGCCGAAGGCCGACGCCACCACCGAGCGGCGACCACCGAGCCCGCCGCCGGTGGAGCTACCGCCCCGCCAGGCCGGCGAACCGACCGGCCGGGAGGTCGTGGCGGCGTTCCGGGCGGCCGGGCTCAAGGCGGCCAACGTCCGGGACCGCTCCGTCGACTGTGGACCGGACGGGTTGGGTCTGGGCTGCTCGGAACTGGTCGTGACCGACCACGTGGCCGTCTACGTCTTCCCCGACGAGAGCAGCGCCGGTGACCTGGCCGAGCGGTGGAGCGGAGCCGCCTACCGCAGCGGCACCGTGGTGCTCAACTACCTCGAGGCGCCAACGCCGCCCGCCGACCGCCCCCGCTACGAGAAGGTCCTCGACAAGCTCCGCTGACCCCTCCACCCTGCTCTTCTCTCCTCCTGCCCCGCCTGACGCACCGTGACGGGGTGGTCAGGGGCGGAGGCGGAGGCCGCGGGGGGTGGTGCGGAAGCCGGCGGCGGTCAGGGCGTCGCGCAGCGGCGACGAGCCGACAGACTCGCCGTCGGCGCGTTCCACCGAGATCGGGCCCAGCGCGCCGGAGTGGACGGCGTCGGCGAGCGCCTTGCCGGCGGCGGCCAGCACGTCGACGTCGTCGGTGAAGGAGAGCAGCGTCCGCCCACCCCGCTCCACGTAGAGCGCCAACCCACCCTCGACCAGCACGACCAGCGCCCCGGCCTTGCGACCCGCCCGGTGCCCGCTGGTCCGCGGCGATGCCGCGTCACCGGAGTCGACGGCCCGCTCCGGCCAGGGCAGTGCCGCGCCGTACGGGTTCGCCGGGTCGGTGGCGGCCAGCACCACCGTGGCCCCGCCGCGAGGCCGGCCACCGTCGAGTGGGTCGGCACCGGCGCGGATCCGGTCCACCGCGCCGGGCACCGCGAACTGCGCCGCGCCCAGCCCGTCGACGAAGTATCCCCGCCGGGCCGCGCCGCGCTCCTCCAGCGCGGCTAGCACCGGGTAGACCGCCGCGAAGCCGCCCGCCACCTGCTCGGCCACCACCGCGCCCCGGGTCAGCACACCGTGCCGCTCCAACAGGAGGTCGGCGAGGGCGGCGGCGCGGCGGGTCGGGTCGGTGTCCCGCGCCGGCAGCCGGGACCAGCGTCCGGCCACCGTCGGCGGGCCACCGCGACTCGGCAGCGCCAGCCGTCCCGGTCGGCGGTAACGGCTGCGGGCGGCGGTCGGGCGGGCGCGGTGCGCGCCACCGGCGCCGAGGACCGCCCGCAGCGGAGCAAGGGTGTCGTTGGTGAGGTGGCCGGCCCAGACCAGGTCCCAGATGACGGCGGTCAGCTCGGCGTCGTCGGTGGCGCCGACCCGGTCGGCCAGCGGCCGGAAGAACAGGGCCTGCCCGGCGTCGAGCGCGTCCAGCACCGCGTCGTGCAGGGGCGTACCCGCGAGGGTCTCGTCCGGTGGCGGCAGCAGCAGCGCGGCCGAGTCGGCGTACGCCAGGCTGACCCAGCCGTCCCCACCGGAGATCGCCCCCGCGCCGGCCCACAGCACCTCGCCACTGGCGCACAGCTCGTCGAGCTGGGCGGGGGAGTAGTCGGCGACCCGGGCCGGCAGCACCAGCCGTTCCAAGGCCGACGCGGGCACCGAGGCACCCTGCAACTGCTCGACCGTCGCGGCCACCGCCTCGACCCCGCGCGCCGAGGAGCCGACCTGCTGCCAGCGGGGTAGGAAGGTCGCCAGGGCCTGCGGTGGTACCGGCTCGATCTCGCGGCGGAGCGCGGCGAGGGAACGGCGGCGCAGCAGGCGCAGCACCTCGGCGTCGCACCACTGGGTGCCGGCCGTGTCCGGGGTGAACTCGCCGGAGACCACCCGGCCGGGGGCGGCCAGCCGGCGCAGCGCCTGCTCGACCACGAAGACCCCGAGCCCGAACCGGGCCGCGCAGCTCGCGGCCGTGAACGGGGCGTGGGTGCGGGCGTACCGGGCCACCAGGTCGCCGAGCGGGTCGGCAACCGGTTCGAGGTACGCCTCGGCGACACCGACCGGCAGGGCCACGCCGAGAGCGTCCCGCAGCCGGCCGGCATCCTCGACGCCGACCCAGCGTTCCTGCCCGGCGATGCGGACCCGCAGCACCCGTCGGGCGGCGGCCAGGTCGGTGAGCCACGCCTCGGGCACTCCGCGTTCGGCCAACTCGGCGGTGCTCAGCTCGCCGAGCTGCCGGAGCAGTTCGATCACGTCCTCGGCATCGCGGGCCCGACGTTGCGGGGTCAGCCAGCGTAGTTGCCGCTCGGTCTCGGCGAGCACCGCCGGGTCGAGCAGCTCGCGCAGGTCGACCCGGCCCAGCAACTCACCGAGCAGGGCCGAATCCAGGGTGAGGGCAGCGGCCCGGCGTTCGGCCAGCGGCGCGTCGCCCTCGTAGAGGAAGGCACCGACGTAGCCGAACAGCAGCGAGCGGGCGAACGGGGACGGCCGGGCGCTCTCCACCTCGACCAGGCGCACCCGGCGGCCGGCCAGGTCACGCATCACCTGGGTCAGGGCGGGCAGGTCGAAGACATCCTGCAGGCACTCCCGCGCCGCCTCCAGGGTGACCGGGAAGTCGGCGTACTCGCGGGCCACGTCGAGCAGTTGGGCGGCGCGTTGCCGCTGCTGCCAGAGCGGCTGGCGGCGGCGCGGATCGCGGCGGGGCAGCAGCAGCGACCGGGCGGCGCACTCCCGGAACCGCGCGGCGAACAGCGTCGAGGTGCCCACCGACTCCTCCACCAACTGCGCGATCTCCTCCGGGTCGAAGGCCACCACGTCGGCGCCGGGCGGCGTGTCGGCGGTGTCCGGCAGCCGGACCACGATCCCGTCGTCGGCGGGCATCACCTGTGCGTCGACCCCGTAGCGCTCGGCGAGCCGGCGGCCGATGGCCAACGCCCACGGTGCGTTGACCCGGGCGCCCAGGACGCTGTGCACGGCCAGTCGCCAGTCACCCAGCTCGTCGCGGAAGCGTTCGACGACCACCGTCCGGTCGTCCGGCAGGGCCCGGGTCGCCGCCCGCTGCTCGTGCAGGTAGGTCAGGAGGTTTCCGGCGGCCCAGTCGTCCAACCCGGTGGCCCGCAGCGCGGCCGTGGCCTGCTCGGTGTCCTGCCGGAGCAGGGCCCGTACCCGGGCGCCGATCGCCCGGCCCAGTTCCACCGGCCGGCCCGGCTGGTCGCCCTTCCAGAACGGCATCTTCGCCGCCTGCCCAGGTGCCGGGGAGACCAGCACGCGGTCGGGCGTGATCTCCTCGATCCGCCAGGAGGAGGAACCGAGCAGGAAGATGTCTCCGACCCGGGACTCGTAGACCATCTCCTCGTCCAGCTCGCCGACCCGGGCGGCCCGTTCCGCCCCGGCCAGGAAGACGCCGAACAGCCCCCGGTCGGGGATGGTGCCACCGCTGGTCACCGCGAGCCGTTGGGCGCCGGGACGGCCGGTCAGCACGTCGGTGGCGCGATCCCACACCAGGCGGGGGCGAAGCTCGGCGAAGGCGGTGGACGGGTAACGGCCGGAGAGCATGTCCAGTACGGCGTGCAGCGCGGAGTCGGGCAGCTCGGCGAAGGGCGCGGCCCGACGGACGACGGTCGCCAGGTCGCCGACCCGCCACTCGTCGAGCGCGACCATCGCGACGATCTGCTGGGCGAGCACGTCCAGCGGGTTGCGGGGATGGCGCAGCTCCTCGATGGCCGCCTCGCCCATCCGCTCCGCGACCACCGCGCAGGAGAGCAGGTCGCCGCGGTGCTTGGGCAGGACCACCCCGCGCGACACCGCGCCGACCTGGTGCCCGGCCCGGCCGACCCGTTGCAGGCCGGCGGCCACGCTCGGCGGTGCCTCGATCTGCACGACCAGGTCGACCGCGCCCATGTCGATGCCGAGTTCGAGACTGGAGGTGGCCACCACCGCGGGCAACCGGCCCGCCTTCAGCGCCTCCTCGATCTGCCGGCGCTCCTCCCGGGAGACGCTGCCGTGGTGCGCCCGGGCGATCACCGGCGGGGCACCGGACACCGCGCCGGCCTGGGCCATCATCTCGGCAGGTGTCCGAGCCGCCGGGCCGGTCGCGGGTGACGTCGCCGTAGCAGTCTCGTCGGCGGCCAACTCGTTGAGCCGGGCGCAGAGACGTTCGGCGCTGCGTCGGGAGTTGGTGAAGACGATCGTCGAACGGTGCGCCCTGATCAGGGCGAAGACCCGCTCCTCCACGGCCGGCCAGATGGATGCCGTGCGTGGACCGGCGAGATCGTCCTCCGGCGGCGGCTGCTCGTCGAGGCGGGTCATGTCCTCCACCGGCACCTGGACGCTGACCTCGATCGTCTTGGCGGTCGCCGGGGCCACCACCTCGACCGGGCGGGCGCCGCCGAGGAAACGGGCGCACTCGTCCAGCGGCCGGACGGTGGCGGAGAGCCCGATGCGCTGTGCCGGGGCGGGCAGCAACTGGTCGAGCCGCTCCAGGGAGAGCGCCAGGTGGGCGCCGCGTTTGGTGCCGGCGACCGCGTGCACCTCGTCGACGATCACGGTCTCGACACCCCGCAGCGAGTCCCGCGCGGCCGAGGTGAGCAGCAGGAACAGCGACTCCGGCGTGGTGATGAGGATGTCCGGCGGGGTGCGGGCGAAGGCCCGCCGCTCGTCGGCGGGGGTGTCGCCGGTGCGCATCCCGACGGTGATCTCCGGCGGGGGCAGGGCGAGCCGGGTGGCGGCCTGCCGGATGCCGGTGAGCGGGGCGCGCAGGTTGCGTTCGACGTCGACCGCGAGCGCCTTGAGCGGGCTGACGTAGAGCACCCGGCAGCGTCGCCGAGGATCGGCCGGCGCGGTCTCACGGGAGAGCCGGTCGAGGGACCACAGGAACGCCGCGAGGGTCTTGCCGGAACCGGTGGGCGCCACGACCAGGGCGTGTCGGCCGGCGGCGACCGCGTTCCAGGCGCCGGCCTGCGCCGCCGTAGGTGCGGCGAACGCCGCATCGAACCACTCCCGGGTCGCCGGCCCGAACCGGGAGAGCACCCCCTCGCCGGAGGCCGTGCTGGTGTCCGCCACGCACCCATCCTGCCCCCGGGCACCGACATTCGTCCGCCGCGAGTCGGGGCGGCTATGTCGTGTTAAGGCGTTTAAGGCTACTTGCACCGAGAATCCGTTAAGTCTTACTTAACTGCTTGCTCTGGCGAGGCAACATAAAGTAACTTCACCCGGGTCGTGGTGAGCGGTGGAGGGGGCGGGATGGCCGTCGAGGAGCGGAGGTCGGGCCCCGGCACCGACATCCTGATCCGCAAGGTCGACAGCCATGTCACGGCGCTGCGTGCCGGGCTGCACGGCGCGGATCTCGAGTTGGCCGAGCGGCTCGCCAGTTGCCTGCGCGAACTCGTCGTCTCCACCGCGCAGGCCAGCGCGGCCGACCGCGCCCAGGTGCGGGCCGCCGTGCACTACTTCGTCCTGCGTCGGGAAAGCCGTGGGAGGTTGCTGTCCGTGCGGTCCCTGGCCGCCGCGCAGCGACTGGTCAACAAGGCCGCGGCCCAACTTGGTCGGGCAGACCTGGTGGTCGAGGGGCGTCCGGTGCGTGGCGGCGGAAGCGCCACGACGGATGTTGCCGCGCACAGCTGATTCGGTCTTTCCCCGTCTTCAGCCGCATTGACGGCGAAAGTGTTTTTATCTCGGAAAAAGCATCCATAGCGCGCTGATCTGTCGTCTGATCGCTGCTAGACCCCCAACCCCCATGGGGCGTCGCGGCCACCTCGACCGGGAGCGCGCGTGCTCGTACTGCTGATCCTGCACCTCGTGGCGGCCGTCGTGGCGCCGCCGCTGGTTCGCCGGTGGGGTCCGCGCGCCTGTTACCTGCTGGCGTTGGTGCCGGCGGCCGCCTTCGGCTGGGCACTGGTACGCACACCCGACGTGACGCACGGCGGTGCGGTCGTCGAGACCTACCCGTGGATTTCGGAACTGGGGTTGGATCTCGCGCTGCGGATGACCACCCTGTCCTGGCTGATGACCCTGCTGGTGGGCGGGGTGGGCGCGTTGGTGCTCGGCTACAGCGCCCGGTACTTCCCGCCCGACGCGCTCGGCAACTCACGGTTCGCCGGGGTGCTCGTCGCCTTCGCCGGGGCGATGCTCGGGCTGGTCCTCGCCGACAACCTGCTGCTGCTCTACGTCTGCTGGGAACTCACCACCGTCTTCTCGTACCTGCTGATCGGCCACAGCACCGAACGGCGGTCGAGCCGTTGGGCCGCGGCCCAGGCGCTGACCGTGACCACCCTCGGTGGCCTGGCCATGCTTGTCGGGTTCCTCATGCTCGGTCACCACGCCGGCACCTACCGCTGGTCCGAGCTGGCCCAGCAACCGCTGCCCGGTGGGGCGTACCTGGTCGTCGCGGTACTGCTGATCCTGCTCGGTGCGCTGTCGAAGTCGGCGGTGCTGCCGTTCACCTCGTGGCTGCCGGTGGCGATGGCCGCACCGACACCGGTCAGCGCGTACCTGCACGCGGCGGCGATGGTGAAGGCCGGCGTCTACCTGCTCGGCCTGCTCACCCCGGTGCTCGCCGTGATCGGTCCGTGGCGTCCGGTGGTGCTGGTCGCCGGCCTGGCCACCATGCTGGTGGGTGGCTGGGCGGCACTGCGGCAGACCGACCTGAAGCTGCTGCTCGCCCACGGCACGGTCAGCCAGCTCGGACTGCTGACGGTGGTCGTCGGGGTGGGCACCGCGGACGCCGCGCTCGCCGGTGTCGCCATGCTGCTCGCCCACGCGTTGTTCAAGGCGGCGCTGTTCCTCGTGGTCGGCGTGATCGACCATGGCGCCGGGACCCGTGACCTGCGCGAGTTGTCCGGGCTGCGGCGCACCGCACCGGTGCTGACCGGGGTGGCCGTGCTCGCGGCCGCCTCGATGGCCGGGCTGCCACCGCTGTTCGGCTTCGTCGCCAAGGAGGCCGTGTTCGCCGCCTTCGCCGACCAGCCGCTGGTGCTGGCGGTGCTCGTCGTCGGCACCGTGCTCACCGTCGCGTACAGCATCAGGTTCATCTGGGGCGCGTTCGCCGACCGACCCGGCGCCGACGCCACCGACCTGGGCCGGATCGCGCCGTCGCTGCTGGCCCCACCGACCCTGCTGGCCGTCGTCGGGCTCGTCGCGGGCCCCGCCGCGGGAGCGCTGGACCAGCTGCTCCGCCCGTATCCCGAACTCTTCGGCGCCGTCGGGAAACACCTGGCGCTGTGGCACGGGCTCACCCCGGCGCTCGGCCTGTCCGCGCTGGCGCTGGTGGGTGGCACCGCGCTGTTCGCGCTGCGCGGCCCGCTGGCCCCGGTGCTGGCCCGGCTGCGCTGGCCGGTCACCGGCCAACAGGGGTACGAGTGGATCACCCACCGCTTCGACCGGGTCGCGTTGGACGTCACCAGCGTCACCCAGCGGGGTTCCCTGCCGCAGTATCTCGGCCTCATCCTGATCGTGCTGGCCGCGGTGCCGGGCGGGACGGTGTTCCTCATCGAGCCCTGGGAACAGCCACTGGAGCTGTGGGCCACTCCCGCGCAGCCGGTGGTGCTGCTGGTGGTCTGCGTCGCCGCCCTGCTCGCCGTGGGTGCCCGTCGGCGGTTGACCGCGATGCTGCTGGTCGGCATGACCGGTTACGGCACCGCGATGCTGTTCGTGCTCTACGGCGCGCCCGACCTGGCGCTCACCCAGTTTCTCGTGGAGACGATGACCATCGCGATCTTCGTGCTGGTGCTGCGTCGACTGCCCGAACGGTTCTCGACCCGGCCGCTGCGGCGCAGTCGCTGGATCCGGCGGACGATCGGCGTGATCGTCGGTACGACCGTTGCCGCGCTGGCCGTCGGTGCCGCGGCGGCCCGGCAGGCCCGGTCCATCTCCGAGGAGTTCCCGCACCTGGCGGTCGAGGAGGGGCACGGACGCAACGTGGTCAACGTGACCCTGGTGGACATCCGCGCCTGGGACACGCTGGGGGAGATGGCGGTGCTGGTGGCGGCGGCCACCGGAGTGGCGAGTCTGATCTTCCACCGGTCCCGTACCGGCCCCCGTCCCCGGCGTCGGGAGGTCGCCGAGGACGAGGCGCCCGCAGGTCGGGCGGTCTGGCTGCGTGGCGGGGCGACGCTGCACGAACGGCAACGGTCGATCGTGCTGGAGGTGGTCACCCGACTGATCTCGCACACCGCGGTCCTGTTCTCGCTCTACCTGCTCTTCTCCGGGCACAACGCGCCCGGCGGTGGCTTCGCCGGAGGGCTGGTGGCCAGCCTCGCGCTGACCATGCGGTACCTCGCCGGTGGCCGGTACGAGTTGGTCGAGGCGGCGCCGATCGGTGCCGGCACCGTGCTCGGTGCCGGCCTGCTGCTCTCGATCGGCAGTGGCGTGGTCTCCCTGATCGCCGACGGCACCGTGCTGGAGAGCACCACGGTCGACCTCTGGCTGCCCCTGGTCGGTCACTTCTACCTGGTCACGTCCCTCTTCTTCGACATCGGCGTCTACCTGGTGGTGATCGGTCTGGCGCTGGACGTGCTGCGCAGCCTCGGCGCCGAGGTGGACCGGCACATCGAGGCGGCCGGCGGGGCCGGGGGCGGGCTCGCCGGCCAGCGAGGGGAGGCACGGTGAGGGCCGCCGGAGCGAACCTCGTCTCCTTCATCACGATCGGGGTTCTCGTCGGCTGTGGCGTGACCCTGCTGCTGGAACGCAGCCTGAGCCGGGTCCTGCTCGGCGTCATCCTGATCGGCAACGGCGTCAACCTGTTGATCGTCTTCGGCGGCCGGTCCGGCGAGGCGCCGGTGGTCGGCGTCAGTGACGAGGCGGCGATGAGCGACGCGCTGCCCCAGGCCATGGTGCTCACCGCCATCGTGATCACCTTCGGCTTCACCGCCTTCCTGCTGGCGATCAGCTACCGCAGCTGGTACCTCAGCGGCGACGACGAGGTGCCCGACGACATAGAGGACCGGCAGATCGTCCGCCGGAGAGCCCAACGGGAGGTTTCCGCCGCCGATCTCACCGGCGAGCCGCCGACCGCCGATCCGCAGCAGGTCGACGCACCCGCCCCACCGCGCGAGGAGGGCCCGGGATGAGCCGGTACGCGTCGACCGGACCGGACCGGAGGCGGCGATGAACACGCTCGTCCCGCTGCCGGTGGTGCTGCCCGTGCTGGGTGCCGCGCTGACCCTGCTGCTGGCGGGCCGGCCGTGGACCCAGCGGACGGTGAGCGTGGGTTGCCTGAGCACCAGCCTGGTGGTGGCGGTCGTCCTGCTGGTCCAGGCGTACCGGCAGGGCCCGCTGGTGGTACAGCTCGGCGGCTGGCCGGCGCCGGTGGGCATCGTGCTGGTGGCCGACCAACTGGCCGCGCTGATGCTCGTGGTCTCCTCGGCGGTGACCCTCTGCGTGCTGCTGTACTCGATCGGGCAGGGCCAGGCGGAGGTCGGGGAGCGGTCGCCGGTGGCGATCTTCCACCCCACCTACCTCGTGCTGACCGCCGGGGTGTGCAACGCGTTCCTCGCCGGTGACCTGTTCAACCTCTTCGTCGGCTTCGAGATGCTGCTCGCCGCGAGCTTCGTCCTGATCACCCTCAACGGCACCGGGCCACGCATCCGGACCGGCTCCACCTACGTCGTGGTCAACGTCCTGGCATCGATGATCTTCCTGATCTCGGTGGGCCTGGTCTACGCGGCCACCGGCACGCTCAACCTGGCACAGCTCACCGCGCGGCTGGACGCGCTACCGGGCGGCGTACGGCTGAGCCTGCAACTGATGCTGCTGGTGGCCTTCGGCATCAAGGCGGCGGTCTTCCCGTTGTCGGCCTGGCTTCCCGACAGCTATCCCACGGCACCGGCCCCGGTCACCGCGGTCTTCGCCGGCCTGCTCACCAAGGTGGGCGTGTACGCGATCATCCGGACCCAGACCCTGCTCTTCCCGGACCAGCGGGCCGGGGAACTGCTGATGGTGGCGGCCGGCCTGACCATGCTCGTCGGCATCCTCGGCGCGGTGGCCCAGTCGGACATCAAGCGACTGCTGTCGTTCACGCTCGTCAGTCACATCGGTTACATGATCTTCGGAGTGGGGTTGAGCACGGTCGCCGGACTGGTCGGCGCCATCTTCTACGTGGTCCACCACATCACCATCCAGACCACCCTGTTCCTGATCTCCGGACTGGTCGAGCAGCGGGCCGGCAGCACCGACCTGCGCCGCCTCGGCGGGCTGGCTCGACTGGCGCCCCTGGTGGGCGTGCTCTTCTTCGTCTCGGCGATGAACCTGGCGGGTATCCCGCCGTTCTCCGGCTTCCTGGGCAAGCTCGGCCTGCTCCAGGCCGGCGTCGCCGTGGGCGGTCCGCTGCCCTGGACACTGGTGGCCGTCGGTGCCGTGACCAGCCTGCTCACCCTCTACGTGGCGAGCCGGGTGTGGAACATCGCCTTCTGGCGCTCGCCCTGCGAAACGGTCGCGCCGACCGCTCCGTTGCCCGCGCTGATGGTCGGCGCCACGGTCGCCCTGGTGGTGCTCGGCGTGTCGTTGACCTTCCTGGCCGGACCGTTGTTCGACTTCACCGGGCGGGCGGCCGCGGATCTGATCGAGCGCACCCCGTACGTGCGTGCCGTGCTGCCTGGCGGGACGTCATGACCACGCCGGCGGCGCCGGACCGGCGGACCCGGGTCGGCCGGTGGCGTGACCAACTGATCGCCTACGGCTGGCTGGTGCTCGCCTGGAACCTGTTCTGGGGGGAGTTCACCTGGGGCAACCTGCTCGGTGGGCTGCTGACCGCCGGCGTGGTGCTGCTGTTCTTCCCACTGCCGCCGGTGACCTTCCACGGCCGGCTCCGGCCGTGGGGTCTGCTGATCTTCGGCGGCCGGTTCGTCGTCGAGCTGGTCCGGGCCAGCGCCCACGTCGCCCGGATCGCGGTGCAACCGGGCTACACGCCTCGTTCGGCGATCATCGGCGTGCGGCTGCGGGTGCCCACCGACCTCAACCTGGCCCTCACCGCCGAGGTGCTCTCCCTGGTGCCCGGCACCTTGATCATCGAGGTGGACCGGGACGCCGGAATCCTCTACGTGCACGTGCTCGACGTACGCGGCCCCGCCGCCCTCGACGCCAGCCGTGACCAGGTCCGCGCCGCGGAAGGGCGGATCGTCGCGGCGATCGGCTCGACCGCCGAACTACGCCGGACGCGTACCCGAGAAGTGGACAAGGAGTTCCCGTGACGATCTTCCTCGCCGTCGTCCTCACCAGCCTGCTGTCGGTGACCGCGCTGCTCGCCCTCGTCCGCCTCTACCGGGGTCCGACGCTGCTGGACCGGGTCGTCGCCGCCGACATGCTGCTCGCCACCATGGTCGGCGCCGTCGGCGCGGAGGCGGCGGTCAACCGGCACGCCACCACCCTGCCGGTGCTGGTGGTGCTCGCCCTGCTCGGCTTCGTCGGATCCGTCTCGCTGGTCCGCTTCGCCGTCCGGGACCGGCCGTGACACCGGGCGCCGTCGCGGACTGGCTGGCCGCGGTCAGCCTCGTCACCGGTGCGCTGTTGAGCCTGGCCGCAGCCATCGGGGTGCTGCGCTTCCCGGACACGCTGAGTCGCATGCACGCGGCCACCAAGCCGCAGGTGCTCGGCGTGCTGCTCCTGCTGCTGGGGGTGGGTCTGCGGCTGCGCAGCCCGGCCGACCTCGGCATGATCGTGCTCGTCGGGCTCTTCCAACTGGCCACCGCCCCGGTCGCCGCCCAGATGATCGGGCGGGCCGCGTACCGGGCCGGGCGGGTGGACCGGGACCTGCTCGACGTCGACGAACTCGCCGACCACTGAGCCGTCCCGCCCTGCGGACACAATGAGTAAGCACACCCGCCCGGCCCGGGCCACGCCGCCGGTAGAATGACCACATGATCGACTCTTCTGCCCAGGAGGGCAGCAGTAGCCAGCCGGGTAGGCCCCGGCATCCCCACGCACCGACGACCCCGGGAGCCCTGAACCTCCCGTGTTGATCCTCGTCGGTCTTCTTCTGATCGTTGTCTTGACCGTCGCGACGGGGTACTTCGTCGCGCAGGAGTTCGGCTACGTCGCGGTCGACCGCGGCAAGCTGAAGCAGCTCGCCGCCGAAGGTGACCAGGCGTCCGTCCGGGCCCTGGAGGTCACCGGGCGGCTGTCGTTCATGCTCTCCGGCGCACAGCTCGGCATCACCGTGACCGCCCTGCTCGTCGGCTACGTCGCCGAGCCCTACCTCGGTGCCGGCCTGGCCGAGCTGCTCGGCGTGGCCGGTGTCTCCACCGGCGTCAGCCTGCCACTGTCGGTCGCGCTGGCCCTGGTCATCGCTACTGTGGTGCAGATGGTGGTGGGGGAGCTGGCCCCGAAGAACCTGGCCATCGCCCGACCCGAACAGGTGGCCCGGGCGTTGTCCCGGTCCACCCTGGTCTACCTGGCCATGGCCGGGCCGCTGATCAAGCTCTTCGACAAGTCCGCGGTGCGGCTGCTGCGGCGGGTCGGCATCGAGCCGATCGAGGAACTGCCCAGCGGTGCCACCCCGGAGGACCTGGAACAGATCATCGCCGAGTCCCGGCTGGAGGGGCATCTCGACGCCGACATGTCGGAGCTGCTGGACCGGGGGCTCGACTTCCGGCAGTTGACGGCCGGCGAGGCGATGGTGCCCCGGGTGGACGTGCACACCGTGCGCGCACACGAGCCGGTGAGCCGGGTGGTCGAGCTGCTCGACACCGGCCGCTCCCGTTTCCCGGTACGCGGCGCGGAGGGCGTCGACGACCTGGTCGGCGTGATCGGCATCGCCGACGTGCTCCAGGTACCACCGGCCGAGCGGGCCGCCACCCCGGTCAGCGCGGTCGCCGTACCGCCGCTGCTGGTACCCGAGACACTGCCGCTGCCCACCGTGCTGGACCGGCTGCGCTCCGGGCACCGCCAGCTCGCCTGCGTGGTCGACGAGTACGGCGGTTTCGCCGGGGTCATCACGCTCGAGGACATCGCCGAGGAACTGGTCGGCCCGATCCGCGACGAGGACGACCCGCCGGAGCGGGCCCCGACGCGGCAGGAGGACGGCTCCTGGGTGGTACCCGCCCGCTGGCGCATCGACGAGGTCGCCGACAGCACCGGCATCGCCCTGCCCGAGGGCGCCGAGTACGACACCCTCTCCGGGCTGGTCATGCGGGAGCTGGGCCGGGTGCCCGAGGTCGGTGACCGGCTGGAGATCAGCCTGCCGGCCGACGGCGAGAACGGCCAGGTGCCGCCGCGCGCCCTGGTCGAGGTGCTCGCGGTGGATCGGCACGTGGCCGACTCGGTCCGCCTCCAGGTCACCGACGGGCATTCGGAGGTGACGGCATGAGCACCGGATTCGCGCTGATCACCTCCGTGGTCCTGCTGGCGCTCAACGGCTTCTTCGTCGCCGCCGAGTTCGCCCTGGTGGCCAGCAAGCGGTACCGCCTGGAACAGGCGGCGGCGAGCGGTGGCCGGGCGGCCCGGGCCGCTCTCGACGGCGTACGCGAGCTGTCGCTGATGCTGGCCGGTGCGCAACTCGGCATCACCCTGTGCACGCTGGGCCTCGGCGCGCTGGCCGAGCCGGCGATCGAGCGGCTGCTCAGCCCGCTGCTGCACGCGGTCGGCGTGCCGTACGGCGCCAGCCACGTGATCGCGCTGATCTTCGCGCTGAGCCTGGTCACCTTCCTGCACCTGGTGGTCGGTGAGATGGCACCGAAGTCCTGGGCGATCACCCACCCGGAGCGCTCCGCGCTGCTGTTGGCCCTGCCGTTCCGGGCCTTCGCCCGGGTGGCCCGTCCGGTGCTGTCGGTGCTCAACGCGGTGGCCAACGCCATGCTGCGGCTGGTGAAGGTGAACCCGCAGGACCAGTTGGCCCAGGTGCACGGCCCGGACGAGCTGCGGATGCTGCTCGAACAGTCCCGGGAACACGGACTGCTCGGTGCCGCCCAGCACGAACTGCTCACCAGCATGCTGGAGTTGCAGGGCACGACGGTCGCCCAGGTGATGGAACCGTTCGACCGGATGGTGACCGTGCGCCGGGACGATCCGGCGGACCGCATCGAGCAGGTCAGCCGGGACAGCGGCCGGTCCCGGCTGGCGGTGCTGGACGCCGCCGGTGACGTCTGCGGTCTGGTGCACGTACGGGAGGCGGTGCGGGCCACCGCCGGTCGACCCGACGCCACCGCGGCGGACCTGATGAACGACGCCATCACGCTGCCCGACACCGCCACCGTGACCGAGGCGGTGGCCGTGATGCGGGCCCGCCAGTCCCAACTCGCCCTGGTCCGCAACGGTGGCGGCCCCACCCGGCCGGTCGGCTTCGTCGCGCTGGAGGACCTGCTGGAGGAGGTCATCGGGGAGTTCGACGACGAGACCGATCCGATCCCGCGCGCGGTACGCCGGCTCAGATAGGGGTAACGGGTGCGGCTGACGGGGGTGTCACCGGGATCGGGCGGAACGGGCCTGACGGTGCAGACCGCGCTGGCCAACCCGAGCACCCGTCCCGGCCTGCGCCTGCCGGGGCGGGTGAACCTCATCGCCGACTCCGTCGACGTACCGGTCCGGCACGTCCGGCTCGGCCTGGTCAGCACGGTCGAGCCGGACGACCCGGAGGCTCCCCGCCGGCTGGTGCAGTTCCATCAGGCCCAGGTGGCCGGCGCGATGGTGCTGCGGGCCGGACGGGCCCGGTCGATCCCGTTCGAGTTCCCGGTGCCGTGGGAGACGCCGGTGACCACGCTGGGTGGGGTGCCGTTGCTCAGCCTGCGGATGGGACTGCGTACCGAGGTGGCGGTCGACGCCACCCTGGACCAGGGGGCGATGGTGCCGGTTCTGGTCCATCCGCTGCCGACCCAGCAGCACATCCTCGCCGCCCTGGACACGCTCGGCTTCCGCGTCCGCCAGTCCGGCCTGGTCGACGGCCGGCTACCCGGCGTGGCGCAGGCCCTGCCCCTGCACCAACGGTGGGGCTTCTGGGTCGGTCCGCTCTACGCCGGGCCGATCACCGAGCTGGAGGTGATCTTCGTGACCAACTCCGCCGGCCTGGAGGTGATCCTCTGGTGCGACCGGCGGCTGGCGCTGGCCGGAATCACCCACACCAGCATCAGCCGGTTCCGGATCTGGCACGCCGGCGTCGACCAGCGGGACTGGGTGAGCACCGTCGACGGGTGGCTGCGCGAGGCGATCAACCGGCACGCCGCCGCCGCGGCCCACGCCGACTGGTCAGCCCCCGTCCCCGAGTCGGCTCACGTCAGCCGCCCACCCGACCGGCCGCTGCCGCCCGGCCCGACAGTTGGTGGCGACGCGGGCGGCGCGGGTGTCGGCGGCGGCGAGGGCGGTGGCGGCGGTGGTGGCGGTGGCACGTGAGGCCGCCGCCCAGCCGCCACTCACCCCTGGGCGAGCTTGAGGCCGAAGCCGAGGAAGAGCGCACCCACCGCGCTCGTCGCGCCGGCCGCCAGCCGGCGACGCCGACTGAACTGGGCGGCCAGGAAGGTGCCCGCGAAGATCAACGCGGTCAGGTAGAGCGCGCTGGTCACCTGGGCGATCAGACCAAGCAACAGGAACGACAACGCCGGCCAGGGATAGGTCGGGTCGACGAACTGGATGAAGAACGAGACGAAGAACAGGATCGCCTTCGGGTTGAGCAGACTGATCACCAGGGCCTTGCGGAACGGGCTGCGCATCGCGGCCGGCTCCGCGGCGTCGATCAACCGCGGGGTGGTCGGGTCGTTGCGGTCCCGCCAGCGTCGCCACGCCCCGCGCAGCATGGTCAACCCCACATAGCCCAGGTACGCCGCGCCCGCGTACTTGATCACAAGGAAGATCGGCGGGTACGCCTTGAGCAGCGACGCCACTCCGGCTGCGGAGAGGAACATCAGGATCGCGTCACCGACCCAGACGCCGCTCGCCGCCTGGTAGCCGACGCCGACGCCACGACGTGCGGCGGTGGAGAGGACGAACAACGAGTTGGGGCCGGGCAGCAGCACGATGGCCACGGTGCCCAGCACGTACGTCCAGAGGTCGGTGATTCCCAGCACGTCCGACATCATCGGGCCGACATGGGCTGGGCACGAAGCCTTTCCCGCAGGCTGACCTGTGCTTTCGGCCACTCGTCGACGGTCATCGAATACTGCACGGTGTCCCGCCACGAGCCGTCCGGCCGCAACCGGTGCATCCGCAGCACCCCCTCCCGGGTCGCGCCGAGCCGCTCGATGGCGCGCTGCGACCGCTCGTTGCGGATGTCGGTGTGCCAGACCACCCGCACCGCGTCGAGTTCCTCGAAGGCGCGGGCGAGCAGCAGCAGCTTCGCCTCGGTGTTGATCCCGGTACGCCACCACGGCCGGCCGAGCATGGTGTGTCCGATCGTCACCGACCGACGCGCCGGATCGATCTCGTAGTACGAGGTGGAGCCGACCACCGCGCCGGTGACCGCGCACCGTTGCACCCAGGCGACCCGGTGCTGGTCGGAGAGGGCCTCGGTGATCACCTCACGAACCTGCCCCGGCCCGGTCGGCAGCGGTCGGGTGAGGTGCCGCCAGACCTCGGCGTCGGCGGTGGCGGCGTACAACTCGTCGGCGTGTGCCAGGTCGAGCGGCTCCAGCAGCACGTGGGCGCCGCGCAGCGCCGCCGGTTCGTGCCAGGGCGAGCGGCGCGGGCGCAGGTACGTCGGCAGCGGCGCGGTGACCCCGGCGTCCGGCTCCGGCCGGCCGGGGGTCAGCCGCAGCGGCACCACCCCGGCCCAGTGCGCCAGGTCGAGATCGGCCGGGTCGTCGCGTACCCCGCCGGCGCGGGTGCGCAGCGACACCTCCGTCAGCGGCAACGCCAGCACGGCGGTCTCGGCCAGCTCCCGCCGGCTCGGCGGTCGGCTGTCCGCCGCGCGGCCGGTGCCGACCTTCTCCACCAGGGCGGTCAGCACGTCGGCCTTCTCGATCTGGTCGGTGACCGGTTGTGCGGTGCCGTGCGCGACCACCGACCGGTAATTGGCGCTGTGGTGGAACTGGGAGCGCCCGTAGACCAGCCCGTCGAGCAGGGTGACCGCGACGCACACCGCAAGGCCGTCGGCGCGGGCCGCGAGCAGCGGCCGGCTGCCGGTGGAGCCGTGCAGGTAGAGCGTGTCCCCGATGCGCACGTGCAGCGTGGGCAGCACCCGGGGCTCACCGTCCACGGTGAACCCGAGCGCGCAGTGGTACGCCTCGTCGAGCACGGCGTGCGCGGCGGCGCGGTCGTAGCTCATCCGGTCCTGGGAACGGCTGGCGGTGGTGCGGGTGGTCTGCGGGTACATGCCTCCACCTTTGTTCTAGTACAATCCCATCTTTGTGTCAGCACGCTATCAGGTTGCCGGAGCGACGGCCGTCGAGATTTCGGCCAGCATCGAATCCGCCATCCGCGACGCCACCCTCGCCCCCGGCGACCCACTGCCACCGGTGCGCACGCTCGCCGCCGACCTGGCCGTCAGCCCCGCCACCGTCTCCCGGGCCTACGCCGAGCTGCGCCGTCGCGGACTCGTCGTCACCGCCGGCCGGCACGGCACCCGGGTACGCCCCCGACCGCCGGTCGCCGCCCGCCGAGCCGCGCTGCGCCCGCCGCCCGCACCCGGCCTGCGTGACCTGTCCCGAGGTCAACCCGACCAGCGGTTGCTGCCGCCGCTGCGCCGGCACCTGGCCGCCCTCGCCGACACCGTCGGCGACCCGGTGGGCTACCCCGACCTCGGTGTGCTGCCCGAGATGACCGAGGCGGCCGGGGCTCGACTGGCCGCCGACGGGGTACCGGCGCCCGGGCTGACCCTCACCGGCGGCGCACTGGACGGCATCGAGCGCCTGCTCGACGCGCACCTGCGCCACGGTGACGCGGTCGCCGTGGAGGATCCGGGCTGGGCCGGCCTGCTCGACCTGCTGGCCGCCCTCGGGTTACGGCCGATCGGGATGCCCGTCGACGACGACGGGCCGATCGTCGCGGGCGTGGCCGCCGCCCTCGACGCCGGAGCACGAGCGCTCATCGTGACCAGCCGAGCCCAGAATCCCACCGGCGCGGCAATCTCCGCCGACCGGGCCGACGCCCTACGCGCCCTGCTCGCCGGCCGGGCCGACCTGCTGCTGATCGAGGACGACCACGCCGCCGAACTGGCCCGCGTACCGCTGCACCCGCTCGCCGGAGCCACCACCCACTGGGCCTTACTCCGCTCGGTCAGCAAGCCCTTCGGCCCCGACCTGCGCCTGGCCGTGCTGGCCGCGGACGAGACCACGGTGGCGCGGGTGGCCGGCCGGGCGAGGGTCGGCACCGGCTGGGTCTCCACCGTGCTGCAACGCCTGGTGCTCTCGCTCTGGGCGGACCCGGAGACGACCGCCCTTGTCGACCGGGCGGCGCAGAGTTACGAACGACGGCGACACGCCCTGGTCACCGCCCTCACCGCCAGTGGCCTGCCCGCGCACGGCCGCACCGGCATCAACGTCTGGGTACCGGTGGACGACGAGACCAGCGCGCTGACCGTCCTGCGCGACGCCGGCTGGGTGGTCGCGCCGGGCGCGCTCTACCGGATCGCCGGCCCGCCCGGACTGCGCATCACCGTCAGCGACCTGCGCGAGGAGGAGATCCCGGCGTTCGCCGACACGGTCGCCCGCGCCGCCCGCCCCACCCTTTCACCGAACTTCACCGCCTGACCCACCCCGCACACGGACGCTGACGCGCGGAGGCGGCCGCAGCAACTTCCCTACTGTTGCCGCCTTGACCGGGTTCGAGGCGGCAACTTCCCTGAGGTAGTTCCATCCTGAATCCGCTGGTCAGTAGGTCTTGACCGTTGGGCGGTGGTGGGTGATTGAGCAGGTCCACGAAGAGATGATCTCCGGGTTGATCGTTTGCCCGGCACCAGCGTGGCCTGCATGACATACAGGTGAGCCCTCGGCCAGGGTGTTCGGTCGTGACACACAAAAACCCGCCGGCCGAGGACTCGCCGCTTGTCTACCAGTCCCGTCTGCCGCTGTCCACGAAGACACTGACCACGGTCACCACCGCCATCCGCCGTCACCGAGCCCAGGTGCGCTCACGATGGCGGAAGCTACCCGACCACACCGCAGCAGCGATCGTCCTCGCAGTGCTGCGTCACGACCAACGCCCGACCGACCTGGCCGCCGCCAACGGCATCTCCGCCAACACCGTCCGCCGCTGGGTCAACCAGGTGATCACCACCCTCGCCGCCCAGATGCCCCGACTGTCCCGGATCCTGCGCCGCGCCCGCCACCACACACAGGTGGTCCTGCTCGACGGCACCCTGATCCCCGTCCAACGCCCCCGCGACCGACGCCGCCGCCACGCCCACTACAACGGCAAACACAGAACCTTCGGCCTGACAGTACTGGCCATCACCGACCTGACCGGAAACCTGCTGTGGATCTCCGCCGCCTACCCCGGCCGCACCGCCGAGATCACCGCAGCCCGCCGACACCGCATCCCCGCCCACCTACGCCACCACGACCTGGCCGCCATCTGCGACCTCGGCTTCACCAACCTCGACGACCAACCCGGCCCCTACCCCGGCCTACGACCACGCCGCCAACCCCCCGGCCGACCCGACGACCACCCCACCATCATCACCGGCCGCCGACCCGCCCGAGCCCACCCACTGACCCGCTACCAACACGCCGTCAACAACCTCATCGCAGGCGAACGCGCCACCAACGAACACGGCTTCGCCGACCTGAAGAACTGGCGCATCCTCCACCAACTACGCGGCAACCACCGCCACGCCACCACCCTGCTCCGCGCCCTCACCGTCCTGACCCAAAGCCACATCACCCGCTAACAACCAAACGGGGCATGCCAAACGATCAACCAAACGGGGCATGCCAAACGATCAACCAAAAGATCACCTACCCCGTAACCAGCCCACCCACCACCACCAACCCCACAGTCAAGACCCCCCTACCAGCCCAAACAGGATGGAACTACTTCCCTGATGTTGCTGCCTTGTCGCTGGCTCGCGTGGGCCGCACCGAACCGGGTAGAACAGTCGCCATGGCCGACACCGACACCGCGCCCGGCGCACAGCGGTTCATTCCGCCGCAGGCCGACACCCTCGACGAGCTGCGCGCGGCCGCCGCCGGCTGCCGGGGCTGCGAGCTGTACCGGGACGCCACACAGACCGTCTTCGGCCGGGGCGACGCCAGTGCCCGGGTGGTCTTCGTCGGTGAGCAGCCCGGCGACATGGAGGACCAGAAGGGGTTGCCCTTCGTCGGCCCGGCCGGTCGGCTGCTCCGCAAGGCGGTCGACGACGCCGGCCTGGACCCTGGACACATCTACCTCACCAACGCGGTCAAGCACTTCCGCTTCGAGCTGCGCGGCAAGCGGCGCATCCACCAGACCCCCGACCGGGTGCACATCACCGCCTGCCGGCCCTGGCTGGTCGCCGAGTTCGCCCAGCTGGCCCCCGAAGTGATCGTGGTACTCGGGGCGACCGCCGCGAAGGCGCTGCTCGGCCCGACGTTTCGGGTCACCCGTCAGCGCGGTGAGCTGCTGCCCTGGCCGGCCGCCGCCCAGCGCCCCGAGGACTTCCACCAGGTGCCGGTCGACAACGCCGGCCACGCCGCCGACGCACCATCGGCCCAGCTGCTGGCCACCATCCATCCGTCCGCCGTGCTCCGGGCCGACAACCAGGACATGGCGTACGACGGGCTGGTCGCCGACCTCACCGTCGTCTCCCGCGCGCTGACCGGCTGACCAGCCACCCTGGCCATCGACCATCCCTAGTGGAGATTGGTCGCCATGCCGGCGGGGTAGAACCAGCCCATGGCAGGTGATCGGACCGGACCGGTGGCGTTCCGTCGCATCCCACCGATCCTGCGGCCGGTGGTGCTGTGGGCAGCCGCCACTCCGCTCGCCGTCGGGTTCCGGCTGCTGTTCCGCGACCCCTGGGCCGAGGCGGTGCTCGCCGGTGCCATGTTCGTCCTGTTCCTGCTGCCAGCCTGGTTGTGGGCGTCGGTCCAGCCACAGTCGCGCGCGAAGCAGCCGACGTCGTCCGGCGCCGGGCCGGTGCCGGACGCGGTCCGACGCCAGCACGAACGCGACCGGCGCCGCGCGGACGAGCAGGCCCTGAACCGCGCCCTGCGGACGGGTGAACCACCCGAGGACGAGAGCCTCCGCGCCGAACTGCCGGCGTACCTCCGCTGGCGCGTCCGGGGCGCGGCTCTCGCGCTCGTCACGGGCCTGCCACTGCTCGCCGGGTTGATCCTGCTCGGCTGGCACGGCGGTGTGGAGCGGGCCTGGCCGGTCATGTACGCCCTGTTCGTGCCACCGCTCGCCGGTTGGGCCGGCTGGGTGCTGGTCAGGGCCGGCCGCCTCGGCCGACGGTTGAACGGCGATCACCACCCGCACGACCCGGCAGGCCCGCAGCGACCGGAGGAGGCCGTTGGGCGGTCCGCATGAGCGGTGCCACACTTGCCGCCATGCAGCAGCACCTCTACCAGCCCGACCACGACGAGTTCCGGGATCTGTGCCGGCGCTTCCTGGACCGCGAGGCCGTGCCGCACCACGACCGCTGGGAGGCCGACGGCATCGTCGACCGCGAGGTGTGGCGGAAGGCCGGTGCCGCCGGACTGCTCGGGCCGGACGTCGACGAGACCTACGGCGGCGGCGGACAGCGGGACTTCCGGTACAACGCCGTCCTGGTCGAGGAGATCGTCAACTCGGGCTGCTCCGGGCTCGGCTTCGGCCTGCACAACGACGTGGTCGCGCCGTACCTCACCGAGCTGACCACCGAGGAGCAGCGCCAGCGCTGGCTGCCCCGGTTCTGCTCCGGCGACCTCGTCACCGCCATCGCCATGAGCGAACCCGGCGCCGGCTCCGACCTGGCCGGCGTCCGCACCACCGCCGTCCGCGACGGCGACAGCTACCTGCTCAACGGGCAGAAGACGTTCATCACCAACGGTGAGCTGGCCGACCTGGTGATCGTGGTGGCCCGTACCGCCGACGAGGGCGCCCACGGCGTGAGCCTGATCGCGGTGGAGACCGGGACCGCCGGCTTCACCCGGGGTCGCCGGCTGGCCAAGGTCGGGCTGAAGGCCAACGACACCGCCGAACTCTTCTTCGACGACTGCCGGGTGCCGGCCGCCAACCTCCTCGGCACCGAGAACCACGGCTTCTACCACCTGATGGCCAACCTGCCCCGGGAACGGCTCAGCATCGCCGTGGCCGCGGTCGCCGCCGCGGAACGGCTGCTCGCCCTCACCCTCGACTACGCGCGTACCCGGGAGGCGTTCGGCCGGCCGATCGGGAAGTTCCAGCACAACCGGTTCCTCCTCGCCGAGATGGACACCGAGGTCACCATCGCGCGGACCTTCGTCAACCACTGCGTGGCCGAGTTCAACGCCGGCCGGCTGTCGGTGACCGACGCGGCCAAGGCCAAGTGGTGGACCACGGAGTTGCAGAACCGGGTCGCCGACCGGTGCGTGCAACTGCACGGCGGCTACGGCTTCATGGCGGAGTACCCGGTGGCGCGGGCCTGGCTGGACAGCCGGGTGCAGACCATCTACGGCGGCACCACGGAGATCATGAAGGAGATCATCGGCCGCGGCCTGGGGCTGTGACGAAAACCGGGCTGCCGACCGTCGGTCGGGTGCGAAAGGATGGTCACCCCTTACCAAGGAGCCTCCCGTTGGCCACTGACCTGACGACCACACCGGCGCACCCGGACGTCGCGCCCATCCAGCGGCGCACCCTGCGGCTGCTCTTCACCACCCAGGTCGTCGGCGGCATCGGCGTGACCATCGGCATCGCCGTCGGCGCCCTGCTCGCCGCCGAGATCGCCGGCACCGCCGTGGCCGGCCTGGCGCAGAGCGCCGCCGTGGTCGGTGCGGCCCTGCTCGCCGTCCCGGTCACCCGGATCATCACCGGGCACGGCCGCCGCCCCGGCCTGGCCGTCGCGTACCTGGTCGGGGCGCTGGGCGGGGCGCTCGTCGTGCTCGCCGCGGCGACCCGGTCGGTTCCGCTGCTCTTTCTCGGGATGCTCCTGTTCGGCGGCGGCTCCGCCGCCAACCTCCAGGCCCGCTACGCCGCGGTCGACCTCGCCGAACCGGACCGACGCGCCCGGCAACTGTCGCTGATCGTCTGGGCCACCACCATCGGCGCGGTGGCCGCCCCGAACTTCGCCGCCCTCGCCGACCGCACCACCAGCGGCTGGGGGCTGCCGGCACTGTCCGGCCCGTTCGCGTTCAGTGCCGTCGCGTTCGTGCTCGCCGCCGGCGTACTGCTGCTGTGGTTGCGGCCCGACCCGCTGCTCACCGCGCGCCGGCTCGCGGCGGCCCGGGCCGGCGCGTCCGAGCCGACCCCGCCCGCTCCGCCACCGGCACCGGCCGAGCCGGCCCAGGCGGCGTCCGCGCTCGCCCCGGCCGGCCCGATCCCGGCGCCGGCCGCGCCGGCCCGGCGCGGCGGAGGCATGCGCGCCGCCTGGTCGGTGGTACGCGCCCGACCGGCCGCCCGGCTCGGCGTGTCCGCCGTGGCAGTGGGCCACCTGGTGATGGTGGCGGTGATGGCGATGACCCCGGTGCACCTGCGGGAGTACTACGCCGTCGACGAGGTGCTGCCGGTGGTCGGGCTGGTGCTGAGCCTGCACATCGCCGGCATGTACGCGCTGGCACCGGTGGTCGGTTGGCTCGCCGACCGGTTCGGCCGCCGCCCGGTGATCCTCGGTGGCATCGCGACGCTGCTGGCCGCCTGCGCGGTCGCCGGCACCGCCGGGCACCACACGCCCCGGCTCACCGTCGGGCTGATCCTGCTCGGGCTCGGCTGGTCGGCGACCATGGTGGCCGGCTCCACCCTGCTGTCGGAGTCGGTGCCGGACGAGGTGCGGCCCAGCGCCCAGGGGCTGTCCGACCTGCTCATGGGGCTGGCCGGCGCGTTGGCCGGAGCACTCAGCGGGTTTGTCATGCAACTCGCGGGCTATCCCGTGCTCACCCTGCTCGCCGCGGTCGCGGTGGCACCCCTGCTGGCGCTAGCGTTGCGTCCGGTGCCGGTGGGTGCACCGGACAGGAAGGACTGATCACGTGCGGCTGACCGACTTCTGGGCGCGCCTGGCCGAGGCGTTCGGGCCCGCGTACGCGGCCAGCATCGCCAGCGACCAGGTGTTGTCGGAACTCGGTGGGCGGACCATCGAGCAGGCCCTCAAGGCCGGCGTGGAGACGCACGTGGTGTGGCGTGCCGTGGTCGCGGCCTACCCCGACCGGGTCCCCACCCGACTACGCTGAGCGGCCGATTCGTTACTTCCGCGTGTCTCTTGCCGAGTCGTACACCTGTTCGGCTATTGTCCACAGCGAGGTGCTCGTCCACAGGCCACGGCCAGTCGGCTGGTTTTCTGTCGGACCCAGCGCCTAGCGTGTCCCGCGTGACGCGAAGCTCAGGAAAGACGCCGGCGAAGGCAGGGGTGGCAACGATGGCGGCAGGTCCTGACCGGGAGAAGGCGCTCGACCTTGCTCTCGCTCAGATCGACAAGCAGTTCGGCAAGGGCTCGGTGATGCGGCTGGGGGAGCGGCCGGTCATCCAGACCTCGGTCATTCCGACCGGTTCCATCGCGCTCGACGTGGCGCTCGGCGTGGGCGGTCTGCCCCGTGGCCGGGTCGTCGAGGTGTACGGCCCGGAGAGCAGCGGTAAGACCACGGTCGCCCTGCACGCGGTGGCCAACGCCCAGCGGGCCGGCGGCATCGCCGCCTTCATCGACGCCGAGCATGCGCTCGACCCGGAGTACGCCAGGGCCCTCGGTGTCGACACCGACGCCCTGCTGGTCTCCCAGCCGGACACCGGCGAGCAGGCGTTGGAGATCGCGGACATGCTGGTCCGCTCCGGCGCGATCGACATCATCGTGATCGACTCGGTCGCCGCGCTGGTGCCGCGCGCCGAGATCGAGGGCGAGATGGGCGACAGCCACGTCGGTCTCCAGGCCCGGCTGATGAGCCAGGCGCTGCGGAAGATCACCGGCGTGCTCAACAACACCGGCACCACCGCGATCTTCATCAACCAGCTCCGCGAGAAGATCGGTGTCATGTTCGGCTGCATGTCGTACTCGACCCGGGTCACGCTGGCCGACGGCACGCAGGAGAAGATCGGCAAGATCGTCAACCAGCGGATGAACGTCGAGGTCCTCTCCTACAACCCGGACACCGACCGGGTGGAGCCGAAGCGGATCACCAACTGGTTCAACAACGGCCCGGCGGAGCAGTTCCTCCAGTTCACCGTCGCCAAGTCGGGCGGCAATGGGCGGGCGCAGTTCGCCGCCACCGCCAACCACCTGGTACGCACTCCGGGGGGCTGGCGGGAGGCGGGTGAGTTGATCGCCGGTGACCGGGTGATGCTCGCCGAGTCACGCCGGCTCAGCGACCAGCAGTGGCAGGTCGTGCTCGGCTCGCTGATGGGTGACGGCGCCCTGTCGCCGAACCGCCAGGACCGCTCCGGTGTCCGCTTCCGGCTCGGCCACGGTGCACAGCAGGTCGACTACCTCGACTGGAAGGTCTCGCTGCTCGGCAACATCGGCCACTCCCGGCGCACCGATGCACGGGGCGCGGCTTTCGTCGACTTCACTCCGCTGCCGGAGTTGGGCGAGCTACAGCGCGCGGTCTACCTGGGCGACGGCAAGAAGCACCTCAACTGGGACTACCTCAAGGCGCTGACTCCGCTGGCGCTCGCGGTGTGGTACATGGATGACGGTTGCTTCACCGTCCGCTCCAAGGGCCTGCAGGAGCGCACGGCCGGCGGCTCCGGCCGGATCGAGATATGCGTCGAGGCGATGGCGGAGGGCAGCCGCGACCGTCTGGTGGAGCATCTGCGCGACGCGTACGGGATGGACGTGAAGCTGGTCGCCCGGGGGGCCCGGCAGACGGCGTCGATCGTCTTCACCACCGAGTCGTCGGCGAGGTTCCAGGAACTGGTCGCTCCCTACGTGCCGGTGGCGATGGAGGCCAAGCTGCTGCCGCGCTTCCGTGGCCAGTGTGCAGTCGAGCCGCAGTTCGTCCCGGCGGAGCTGATGCCGGTGCCGGCACGGGTCATCGATGTCCGGGTCAAGCCGAAGACCCGCTCGATGAACCGGTTCGACATCGAGGTCGAGGGCAACCACAACTACTTCGTCGACGGCGTCATGGTGCACAACAGCCCCGAGACGACGACGGGTGGTCGGGCGTTGAAGTTCTACGCCTCGGTCCGGCTCGACGTGCGGCGCATCGAGAGCCTGAAGGACGGCACCGACGTGGTCGGTAACCGGACCCGGGTCAAGGTTGTGAAGAACAAGGTCGCGTCCCCGTTCAAGCAGGCCGAGTTCGACATCATGTACGGCAAGGGCATCTCTCGTGAGGGTTCGCTGATCGACGTCGGTGTCGAGCAGTCGATCATCCGCAAGTCCGGTGCCTGGTACACCTACGAGGGCGACCAGCTGGGCCAGGGCAAGGAGAAGGCCCGCGAGTTCCTCCGGGAGAACCCGGACGTGGCCGCCGAGATCGAGAAGAAGATCCTGGAGAAGCTCGGCGTCGGGGTCGGCGCGGGCGACGCCGCCGGTGGCCCGGAGCTGCCGCCGGTCGACTTCTGATCCTGAGTCGTGGCAGGACGACGTGCCCGCACGGGGCGGGGCTGGGATGCCAGCCCGCCCCGCGCGGGTGACGCCACACCACGTCCCCGGCGGGGCCGCCGCGCCGCCGGAGGCCCCGCCGACCCGGATGACCCGTCGGACGCGTCGGGCCGGGCCGGTTCCGCCCGACGGGCCGGCGGCTCGGCATCCGGTGCCGCGGCAGCCGCGCCTCGTGACGAGGCCGAGGTGGCCCGGGAGATCTGTCTGCGGCAGCTCGCGGTGCGCCCGCGTACCCGTGCCGAGCTGGCCACCGTGTTGGCGCGGCGGGGCATCTCCGAGGAGACCGCCGCTCAGGTCCTCGACCGGTACGACGAGGTCGGCATCATCGACGACGCCGCGTTCGCCCGGGCCTGGGTGAGTAGCCGGCACGCCGGCCGTGGGCTGGCTCGCCGGGCACTGGCCAACGAGCTGCGTCAGCGCGGCGTGGACGGCGACACGGCCAGCGAGGCGTTGGACGAGCTGGA
This sequence comes from Verrucosispora sp. WMMC514, assembly GCF_027497295.1. NCBI lineage: Bacteria > Bacillati > Actinomycetota > Actinomycetes > Micromonosporales > Micromonosporaceae > Micromonospora > Verrucosispora sp. WMMC514. The sequence goes on from NZ_CP114906.1 coordinate 4,215,852, forward strand.
CGAGACCACCGAGGCGGAGACCGCCCGCGCGCTGGTGGAGCGGAAGCTGCGGACCGCCCGGGGTGAGCCGGACGCGGTGTTCCGGCGGCTGGTCGGCATGCTGGCCCGCAAGGGCTACCCGGCCGGTGTCGCGATCCGGGCGGTGAAGGACGCGATCGCCGCGCAGAGCGCCGAGGCGGCCGAGTTCGCCGAGCAGATCGACGCCGACGCCCTCGCCGACGCCGAGGGTGAGATCGACCGCTGACCGCGCGTTCGTGCCGTCGTGCCGTCTCACCAATTGTGATCTCGCCCGGAGCCGTGGGCGATGCGACGAGCGCGGGTGCGACGCCCGCCTCCGTGACGTGACCAGCCCCGATGAGGTCAACTCGGTGTTGGTCGTTCGTCTTTTTTGCCCGCTGGCGTCCGAGTGTTCATTGGCGGAGGGTGACGAGTTAACTTCTCTCCGTCCGGGTGGTTTGATCATCTGTTCTTGACCGGAGGCCGGTTGAGACCTAGCCTCGCCATAAAGGCTCACATTGCCCGACCAAGCGCAGGCTAAGCGCACAACATAGATCCCGTAACAGAACAGCATCACTTTGGCCGGCACCTTCGGCCGCGTACGTCAGCTCCGGACGGGCCGGTCCGGGCTCGCGTGACACTGCACCCGGCCCGCCCACGGCCGTCAGGACGTCGGCGGAGGAAGCCAACCCACGGCCATGCGCTCCGGTCGGGCGTCCAGAGTCGCAGGAGCGTGCCCACCCGGCAGGCTGTTGCGGCGCGACGGTTCAGGGGAGGCGCGCCATGGCGAGGCGGCACAGGTTCACCGGAGTCCCGGCATGAGCGAGCGGAGCGGGCCGACCGTGAGGCTCTGTTCGGCGCTGCCCGCCAAGGGTGCGCGGCGGAACGGGGCGTCGGCATGAGGGCGGGGGCGGGTGCTCCCGGCGCGGCGGATTCCGGTGCCGGCGACGACGGTGAGCAGAGTTCCGGTCCACCTGCCGTTGCCGTGGTGGCCGGTGACGGTCCGGACGGAGCCGACCGGTGAGCGCCTTCGACGTCGTCATCCTGGTCGCCGTGCTGGTGCTGACCCTCGTGGTGCTCGGCGCGGTGCTGTTCGGGGTGCGGATTATGCGGGGGTTGCTGACGCGTCCGGCACCGGAGGACCCGGCGTACGTCGCGGAGAAGGACCGCCAGGAGCAGTCGCTGGCCGCCCTGCGTACCGCCGCTGACGAGGTGAACAGCACCATCGACGTGGCGAAGTCCGCGGCGGCGGCGGCTCGTGCCGAGGCGGCGGCGGCCAAGGCGGAGGCGAAGGCCGCGCGGGCGGAGGCGCGGCGGGTCCTCGACGACGCGCGCGCCGAGGCGGACACGGTGCTGGAACGGGCGCACAAGCAGGCCGAGGCGGACGCCGAGCAGTTGCGCACGGCGGCCCGGCGCAGCGGTGAACGGGAGGTGGCGGTGTTGGCCGCGACCACCCGGGAGCAGGCGGCCGAGGTGGAGCGGCGGGCGACCCGGATGGACGAGCGGGAGCGGCTGCACACCGAGGAGGTGGAGCGGCTCGCGGAGCGGGAACGCCAGCTCACCGCGGCCAACGCGGCGCTGGCGGCCCGTGAGGCGGCGCTTGTCGAGCGGGAGGCCGATCTCGCCGAGGTGGAGAACCAGCGGCGACGTGAGTTGGAGCGGGTCGCCGGGTTGACCGCCGACGCCGCGCGGGCCGAGTTGGTCGAGGCGATCGAGGGCCAGGCGAAGCGGGAGGCCGCGCTGCTGGTCCGGGACATCGAATCCGACGCGAGGTCGACCGCCGAGCAGCGGGCCCGGCACATCGTGGTCGACGCCATCCAACGGGTGGCCAGCGAGCAGACCGCCGAGAGCGTGGTCAGCGTGTTGCACCTGCCGGGCGACGAGATGAAGGGTCGGATCATCGGCCGGGAGGGCCGCAACATCCGCGCCTTCGAGTCGGTCACCGGGGTGAACCTGATCATCGACGACACTCCCGAGGCGGTGCTGCTGTCCTGCTTCGACCCGGTGCGCCGGGAGGTGGGCCGGTTGACGCTGGAGAAGCTGGTGCTGGACGGTCGGATCCACCCGCACCGCATCGAGGAGGTGCACGAGCTGGCCCGCCAGGAGGTCGACCAGCTCTGCCACCGGGCCGCCGAGGACGCCCTGGTGGAGGTCGGCATCACCGAGATCCACCCGGAGCTGGTCACCCTGCTGGGCCGGTTGCGCTACCGCACGTCGTACGGGCAGAACGTGCTCAAGCACCTGGTGGAGACCGCGCACATCGCCGGGGTGATGGCGGCCGAGCTGCGGCTGGACGTGCCGTTGATCAAGCGGTCGGCGTTCCTGCACGACATCGGCAAGGCGCTCACGCACGAGGTGGAGGGCAGCCACGCCATCATCGGCGCGGACGTGGCCCGTAAGTACGGGGAGAGCGAGGACGTGGTGCACGCCATCGAGGCGCACCACAACGAGGTGCCGCCGCAGACCGTGGAGGCGGTGCTGACCCAGGCGTCGGACGCCTGCTCGGGCGGGCGGCCGGGAGCGCGGCGGGAGAGCCTGGAGGCGTACGTCAAGCGGCTGGAACGCATCGAGGAGATCGCCGCCGGCAAGGTCGGGGTGGACAAGGTCTTTGCGATGCAGGCGGGCCGGGAGATCCGGGTGATGGTCAAGCCCGACGACGTCGACGACATCGGTGCGGCGGTGCTGGCCCGGGACGTGGCCAAGCAGGTCGAGGAGGAGCTGACCTATCCGGGGCAGATCCGGGTGACGGTGGTTCGCGAGTCCAGGGTCACCGAGATCGCCCGTTAGGCGTAAGGAAGGGCCCCTGCTCGCCGCAACGAGTCGAGCAGGGGCCCTTCCTTGACACCGCTCAGCCCTGCGGCTCGGAGACGGTGGCGCCGCCCTCGGGGGTGGAGTCCGCCGCTCCGGCCGGTGCGGTCTGCTTCGGTACCCGGAAGGCCCGGGCACCGGTGCGCCGGTCCAGCCAGCCGGCGAACCAGGTGAGCATCGAGTTGATCACGATGTAGATGACGGCGGCGACGATCGCGCAGGCGATGATGTTGCCGTAGTTGGCGGCGAGGTCGTTGACACCGCGCTGGAGCAGCTCCGGGTAGGCCACGATGTAGCCGAGCGCGGTGTCCTTGAGCAGCACCACCAACTGGCTGACGATGATCGGCAGCATGGCGCGGGCGGCCTGCGGGAGCAGGATGATCCGCATCACCTGGTTCTTGCGCATGCCGATCGCGTACGCCGCCTCGGACTGCCCGCCGGGCACGGCCCGGATGCCGGCCCGGAACGCCTCGGCGAGCACCGAGCCGTTGTAGAGGGTCAGGCCGATCACCACGGCCCAGAAGGCGGTCACCGGTCCCTGGATGAGGAACGGCACGCCGTAGAAGATGAAGAAGATCATCAGCAGCAGCGGGACGGCGCGGAAGAACTCCACCACCATGCCGGCCGGCACGCTGATCCACCAGCGGTCGGAGAGCCGGCCGAAGGCGAAGACGACGCCGAAGGCGAGCGACAGCGCCATGCCGACGCCAGCCGCCTTCAAAGTGGCCCACAGCCCCGGCAGGATGAACTGGGTCCAGGTGGCCGACCGGGTGAACGGCTCCCACAGCCGGGGCTCCCACTGGTTCGCCTGATCGAACTTCGTGTAGATCCAGTAGAGCAGGGCGAGCAGCGCGACGCCGAAGACGACGCTGAGCACCGCGTTGCGCACCTTGGCCCGGGGGCCCGGGTGGTCGTAGAGGACGTTGCTGGTGCTCATCAGCGCTTCACCGCCAGACGGTTGGCCAGCCAGCCGAAGAAGTAGCCGGTGGGGATGAGCAGTGCGGCGAACGTGCCGGCGAAGACCAGGAAGATCAGAATGACGGCGTTACCGTAGCTGTTGAGCAGGTCCTTCATGACGCTGGAGGCCTCGACGAGCCCGATGGTGCCGACGATCGTGGCGTTCTTGCAGAGCGCGATCAGGATGCTGCCGAAGGGCGCGATCACCGAGCGGGCGGCCTGCGGCAGCACCACGATCCGCAGCGTCTGCGCGAACGACAGCCCGATCGCCCGGGCCGCCTCGGCCTGGCCGGTCGGCACGGTGTTGATGCCCGAGCGCACCGCCTCGCAGACGAAGGCGGCGGTGTAGGTCGACAGGCCGATCACCCCGAGCCAGTAGATATTGACGTCGAGCTCCTGAGACAGGCTCAGCCCGAGGGTGGCGTACAGCCCGAAGTAGCAGAAGAAGACGACCAGGGTCAGCGGGGTGTTGCGGAAGATGTTGACCCAGGCCGCGCCGAAGCCGCGCAACACGGGTACGGGGGAGACCCGCATCGCGGCCAGCAGCACGCCGATGACCAGCGCGCAGACCGCGGACGCGCCGGTCAGCTTGAGGATCCAGACGAAACCCGACACGAATGCGTCGAAGTTCTCCGGATCGGTGAATACGTCCATGCTTCGGCTCCCGGGGCACGTGATGAGGGCCGGTGACAGGCCGGAGCCGGCACCCGTAACGGGTGCCGGCTCCGGTACCGGTCAGACAGCGCCGCAGTGGGTCATCTTGGTGGTGTCCAGCTCGGGCGCGGGGGTGCCACTCTTGCCCAGGGTGGCGTCCCAGGCAGCCTTGTAGCTGCCGTCCTCGGCGGCGGCCTTGAGGATCTCGTTGACCTTCTCGCAGCCGTCGGTGTCGTCCTTCTTCAGGCCGATGCCGTAGGGCTCGTCGGAGAAGGTCTGGCCGACCACCTTGAACTTGCCGGCGTACTGGTCCTGCGCGGCGTAGCCGGCGAGGATGATGTCGTCGGTGGTCACCGCGTCGACCTGACCGTTCTCCAGCAGCGGCAGGCACTTCGAGTACGCGTCGAACTGCTGCAGCTTGGCGTCCGGGTAGTTCTCGGTGATCCGCTTGGCCGGCGTCGAGCCGGTCACCGAGCAGACCGTCTTACCCGCCAGCTGGTCCGGGCCGGTGAGGGTGGAGTCCGACTTGACCAGCAGGTCCTGGCCGGCGATGTAGTACGGTCCGGCGAAGTTGACCTTCTGCTTGCGCTCGTCGTTGATGGTGTAGGTGGCCACCACCAGGTCGACGGTGCCCTGCTCGATGAAGGGCTCCCGGTTGGCCGACACGGTGGTCTTCCACTCGATGCCGCTCTCCTCGACGCCGAGGCCCTTCGCGATGATCTTCGCGATCTCGATGTCGAAGCCCTCGTACTGGCTGCCGGTCTGCAGACCCAGGCCGGGCTGGTCGGCCTTGACGCCGATGACCAGCTTGTTCTGGCTCTCCGCCTTGCCGACGATGCCACCGGCGCCCGTGCCGGAGCCGCCCTCGTCGCTGTCCCCGCCGCAGGCGGTCATCGCGACCGCGAGGCCGGCAACGGCGGCAACCGCCGCCATCCGCTTCATTCGCATACCTGATCTCCTTCTTCGACTGGAGCCGGCCGGGTCACGGCCCGCCCCACTACCGGACGCCTAATGGGTGAGGATCTTGGAGAGGAAGTCCTTGGCGCGCTCGCTGCGCGGGTTCGCGAAGAACTCCGTCGGAGCGGCGTCCTCGACGAGCTTGCCGTCGGCCATGAAGATGACCCGGTTCGCGGCGTGCCGGGCGAAGCCCATCTCGTGGGTGACCACGACCATGGTCATGCCGTCGCGGGCGAGCGAGGTCATCACGTCCAGCACCTCGCCGACCATCTCCGGGTCCAGCGCGCTGGTGGGCTCGTCGAAGAGCATCGCCTTGGGCTGCATGGCCAGCGCGCGGGCGATCGCGGCGCGCTGCTGCTGGCCGCCGGAGAGCTGGGCCGGGTACTTGTCGGCCTGGTTGGCGATGCCGACCCGGTCGAGCAGGGCCAGCCCTCGCTCCCGGGCCGCCGCCGGCTTCTCCTTGCGGACCTTGATCGGGCCGAGGGTGACGTTCTCCAGGATCGTCTTGTGCGCGAAGAGGTTGAACGACTGGAACACCATGCCGACCTCGCTGCGCAGCCTGGCCAGGGCCTTGCCCTCGGCCGGCAGCGCCTGCCCGTCGAAGGTGATGGTGCCGGAGTTGATCGGCTCCAGCCGGTTGATGGTGCGGCACAGCGTCGACTTGCCGGAGCCGGACGGGCCGATCACCACGACCACCTCGCCCCGGCCCACCGACAGCGAGACGTCGTCGAGTACGTGCAGCGGCCCGAACCACTTGTTGACCGAGTCCAGCACGATGAGCGGTTCGCCCGTCGCCACGTCGTCTGTCCTCCTCGTCGCTGTCGGGAGTCGGTCGACCCCCGGTAGCGGCCACTGTAGGCGGGGTGAAGTGGCGGAACACAACTCAGATGGTCACGGAGCGGTAACACCATGGATGATCCGACTCCGCCGTCCGAATTTGACCGACCCGGCTGGCGTCCCGCTCCCGTGACGGAGATCATGAGGAGATGACCGAGCCCGTGCGGCTGACCCGCTACGCCCGTGGCGGCGGCTGTGCCTGCAAGATCCCGCCGGGCGAGCTGGAGGCGATGGTGGCCGGTCTCGGCCCTACCGCCGGCACCGCCGAGCTGCTGGTCGGGCTGGACCACGGCGACGACGCCGCGGTGGTGAGGCTGGACGAGCGCACCGGCCTGGTGACCACGGCGGACTTCTTCACCCCGGTGGTCGACGACGCGTACGACTGGGGTCGGATCGCCGCCACCAACGCGCTGTCCGACGTGTACGCGATGGGCGGCAGCCCGCTGGTGGCGCTCAACCTGCTCTGCTGGCCGCGCGAGGTGCTGCCGCTGGAACTGGCCCGCGAGGTGTTGCGCGGTGGCCTGGACGTGGCCCGCGCGGCGGGCTGCCACCTGGCCGGCGGGCACAGCGTCGACGACGACGGCCCTAAGTACGGCCTGGCCGTCACCGGGCTGGTCCGACCGGACGAGCTGATCACCCTGGACGCCGGGCGGGCCGGACTGCCGCTGTCGCTCACCAAACCGCTCGGTGTCGGCGTGCTCAACACCCGCCACAAGAGCACCGGTGAGAGCTTCCCGGCGGCGGTGGCGGCAATGACCACCCTCAACCGGGACGCCGCGCGGGCGGCGGTGGCGGCCGGGGTGCGCTGCGGCACCGACGTGACCGGATTCGGTCTGCTCGGGCACGCCTCGAAGCTGGCCCGGGCGAGCCGGGTCACGGTGGCGATCGACACCGCCCGGGTGCCGTACCTCGACGGTGCCCGGGAGGCGGTCCGGGACGGGTACGTCAGCGGTGGTTCCCGCCGCAACCTGGAATGGGTGACCCCGTGGACGGACTTCGGCGCGGCCACCGAGCAGGATCGGCTGTTGCTGGCCGACGCGCAGACCTCGGGCGGGCTGCTCATCGCCGGGGAGATACCGGGCGCCCCGGTGATCGGTGAGCTGTTGCCCCCCGGCGAGCACCGGGTCGTCCTGCGCTGAACGCGGTGCTGCCAGGTCGCGTGCCGCTGCGTGGGAACGCGCACCATACCCGATAAACTGTCATCTTCCCGCTACCTGGAGCGACGATGCTCCGGGAAATTTGGGCCAGAATGGTCACAGACCGGTAACTTGCCCCCGGCTGGGGGCAAATGCCCCCCACCATCGTCGTAAGGCCCGATCCGGAGGCCGGTGGGGACGAGCACAGCGAGGAGACGGCATGACCGAGCTGTGGAACTGGAGAATCGACCAGGTACGACCGGTGGAGGTCTACCCGGCGCTGGCCGACGCGCTCGGTCGGGTGGTGATGCCACTGGCGGTGGCTGACCCGCTGCGGCTGCCGACGTACGCGGTGGTCTGCGACGTCTGGCAGGCGCCGGGGGAGTTCGCCACGATCGTGGACTGCTACGGCGTACCGGACGAGCTGCCCGAGCTGCCCAGCGTCGCGGCGCTGGCCCGGCTGCTCGGCCGCAACTGCCTGCTGCGGGACGACACCCTCGACGACACCCGGCACCTGCTGGTCGCTCCCGACGGCAGCATCCGCCCGGTGCACTTCGACGTGCGGGAGACCGACGACGGCGAGGTGCTCAGCGACCGCCGACTCTGCACCGAGGCGGACTCGCGCTGCCGGGGCTGGTCGCGCTGCCACCGCTCCCGCTGGGCGCCCGACTCGGTGAACCCCGCCCTGGCCGCCGCCTGAGGTCCTACGACGCCGCGGCGGGTCGGCTGCCGCAGTGCATCACGTTTGCGTCCGATTCCTCGGGCCCAGCTACGCTGTGCACGTCATGACTACCGCAGCGGCGGGCGGCCCGCGCACCTACCAGGTGCGCACCTACGGCTGCCAGATGAACGTGCACGACTCCGAGCGCATTTCCGGCCTGCTGGAGCAGGCGGGTTACGTCCGCGCGGGCGAGGCCGAGGACACCCCCGACGTGGTGGTGTTCAACACCTGCGCGGTCCGCGAGAACGCGGACAACCGGCTCTACGGCAACCTCGGTCACCTGCGTCCGGTCAAGAACCGGCACCCGGGGATGCAGATCGCCGTCGGTGGCTGCCTGGCCCAGAAGGACCGGGGCGACATCGTCCGCCGGGCACCGTGGGTGGACGTGGTCTTCGGTACCCACAACATCGGCTCGCTGCCGGTGCTGCTGGAGCGCGCCCGGCACAACGCCGCCGCCGAGGTGGAGATCCTCGAATCCCTCGACGTCTTCCCCTCGACGCTGCCGACCCGCCGCGAGTCGACCTACGCCGGCTGGGTGTCGATCTCGGTGGGCTGCAACAACACCTGCACCTTCTGCATCGTGCCGTCGCTGCGCGGCCGGGAGAAGGACCGCCGCCCCGGCGACATCCTCAGCGAGGTCCGGGCGCTTGTCGACGAGGGCGTGCTGGAGGTGACCCTGCTCGGGCAGAACGTCAATTCCTACGGCGTCGAGTTCGGCGACCGGTACGCCTTCGGCAAGCTGCTGCGCGCCTGCGGCGAGATCGACGGGCTGGAGCGGGTCCGGTTCACCAGCCCGCACCCGAAGGACTTCACCGACGACGTGATCGCGGCGATGGCCGAGACGCCGAACGTCTGCCCCTCGCTGCACATGCCGTTGCAGTCCGGCTCGGACGACGTGCTGCGCGCGATGCGCCGGTCGTACCGGTCGGAGAAGTACCTGGGGATCATCGAAAAGGTCCGCGCCGCCATGCCCGACGCGGCGATCACCACCGACATCATCGTCGGCTTCCCCGGCGAGACCGAGACCGACTTCGAGCGCACCCTGGACGTGGTCCGCGAGGCGCGGTTCGCCTCCGCGTTCACCTTCCAGTACTCCAAGCGGCCCGGCACCCCGGCCGCGAGCATGGACGGCCAGCTGCCCAAACAGGTCGTGCAGGAGCGGTATGAGCGGCTGATCGCCTGCGTGGAGGAGATCACCTGGGCGGAGAACCGCAAGCTCGTCGGGACGCCGGTCGAGGTGCTGGTCGCCGTCGGTGAGGGCCGCAAGGACGAGCGGACCGGCCGGATGTCGGGCCGGGCCTGCGACGGCCGCCTGGTGCACTTCGACGTGGGGTCGCTGGCGGGTGCGATCCGCCCGGGTGACCTCGTTGAGACCACGGTCACCTACGCTGCTCCGCACCATCTGAACGCCGACGGTCAACCCCTGTCGCACCGGCGGACCAGGGCCGGTGACGCGGTTGAGGCCGGACGGGTGCCGCGTACCGGCGGGGTGTCGCTGGGGCTGCCCACGGTGGGCGTGCCGCCGGCCGCGCCGCCGGCCGAGTCGGCCTGCGTACGCTGACCGAGCGCCGGGTCGAGTTCGGCAGGCGTCTACCGGCGTGAGGCAGGTGTGTTCCCCGGCCACCGGGTGGCCGGGGAACACCGTGAAACCGACGGTTACAGGCCGATCTTGCCGGTGCCTGCGCCGTTGGTGACGACCGACTTGACCTGGCTGGCGCTGGTCAGCGAGTACGAGTACGGGATGCTCGCCACGCTGCCCGACGATTGCGGGCTGCCGGAGTTGACGAAGTGGTTGTTGCGCTGGACCAACGTCCCCGGGCCCGACGCGGCGTACCCGACCAGGGTCGGGTCGTCGACGGACTCGAAGTAGTTGCCCTCGACGAGCACGCCGGCGCCCATGGTCGACGCGACGCCGTAGTCGTTGTTGTAGTAGTAGTTGTTGAACACGTGGACCGGGTTACCGAACCGCACCCGCGGGTGCCGGCTGCCGGAACCGTCGAACCAGTTGTGGTGGTAGGTCACCCGCAGGTGGCCGCGGTCCTGGCTGCTGTTGTTGTCGGAATGCCCGAGCAGCATGGACTTGTCGTGGTTGAACACCCGGTTCCAGGACACCGTGATGTAGTCGGAGCCGCGCTTGATGTCCACCGCGCCGTCGTAGCCGTTGGTGAACGAGTTGTGGTCCACCCAGACGTTGGTGGCCGACTCCTGCACGTTGATGGCGTCGTCGTTCCAGTTGCGGAAGTTGATGTTACGGATGATCACGTTCCGGCTGCCATTGATGTTGAAGCCGCAACCGGAGATCGTGGCCGACGAGCCGACGCCGAGGATGCTCTTGTTGCTGCCCACGCTGAGCATGCCGGAGCAGCTGATCGTGCCGGACACCCGGATAACCGCGGCGCTTGACGAACTGACTGCCGAACGGAGCGCCGACTCGCTGGTGACCGTGGTGGAGGAGGCGTTACCTCCGCCGGTGGTGCCACCGTTCTGGGTGGCCCAGCCGACCAGACCCGTCGGTACCGGGCCGGGTGGCGGAGTGGTCGGTGGCGGAGTGGTCGGTGGCGGAGTGGTCGGTGGTGTGGTGGTGGGTGGCGGCGTGGTTCCGCCGGGGGTGGTTGGCGTGACGCCGCCGGTGCAGGACACGCCGTTGAGGGTGAAGCTCGTCGGGGCCGGGTTGCTGGAGTTGTTCCAGGAGCCGTTGAACCCGAACGAGACGTTCCCGTTGGTGGGGATGTTGCCGTTGTAGGCGACATTGGTGGCGGTCACCTGGCTCCCGCTCTGCGAGATCGTCGCGTTCCAGGGGCTGACGACCTGCTGCCCGGCGCTGTACGACCAGCGCAGGGTCCAGCCGGAGATGGGGTCGCCGAGATTGGTGACGACGACGTTGCCGGTGAAGCCGCCCGGCCACTCGCCGGCGACCGAGTAGTTGACCTGGCAGCCGGCCGCGGCGTGGGCGGTGACGGCGGTGAGTACCCCGGCGGCGAGCAGTGCGGCGGTGGCCGAGGCGGTGGTGGCGAGCAGCGTCGTACGACGCCGTGCGGTGCGCATGGTCGCTTCCTCTCGGAGAGGGTGCGCAGGGATGGTCGGCTCGATCCGCGTTTGCCCGGTGCCCAGACGGGCGTGCCGGTCGGGCCGTCCCTGCCAATGGACTTACCAATTGCTGACTGCGCTGTACGGATGGCTCCCGTGCCGTGCCCATAGGTAAGCGCTTTCCTCAGCGAACCACAGACGGTCGTCGATGTAAAGGGTGTGCCGCCCGAACGCGCTTCGTCTGGTCGTCAAGTACCGGCGGGACGGACACAACGGAGCCCCCGCCTCAAAGGGCGGGGGCTCGGTAGCCGACGCGACTCAGCTCGACTGTTCAGCCAGCTTGAGGAACTGGCGCTTGGACTCCAGCGCCTGTTCGGCCTCCTTGATCCGTCGGGTGTCACCCGCGGCCTGCGCCCGGGCCAGCCGCTCCTCTGCCTCCGCGACCTGCGAACGCATCTGGGCCAGCAGCGGATTGTCCTCCCGGCTGGTGCGCCGCCAGGCCGAGTCCATCACCTCGCGGACCTTCTCGTCGATTGCGCGCAGCCGGCGCTCCAGCCCGGCTGCCGCCTCGCGCGGCACCCGACCGGCCTCGTGCCACTGCGCCTGGATCTCCCGCAGCTTCGCTTGGGCGCCCTTCGGGTCGCCGTCGATGTCGAGCGCCTCGGCCTCGGCGAGCAGTGCCTGCTTGCGCTCCAGGTTGGCGCGCTGCTCGTTGTCCCGGGCGGAGAAAACCTCGCTACGCCGGCTGAAGAAGGCGTCCTGGGCGGCCCGGAACCGTTCCCAGAGCTTCTGCTCGGCCTCCTTCGAGGCGCGCGGCGCGGCCTTCCACTGCGTCATCAGGTTCTTGAGGTGGTTGGCCGTCGCCGCCCAGTCGGTCGATTCGGCGACCTTCTCGGCCTCGGCGACCAGCTCCTCCTTGACCGTCTGCGCCTGCTTGCGCTGCGCGTCGAGGGAGGCGAAGTGGGCACCTCGGCGGCGGGTGAAGCCGTCCCGGGCGGCGGCGAACCGCTTCCACAACTCGCCATCGGTCTTTTTGTCGACCCCCCGGATGGTCTTCCACTCGTCGAGGATCTCCTTGAGCCGGTCACCGGCGGTCTTCCAACCGGTCGACTCGGCAGCCAGCTTCTCGGCCTCCTCCACCAGGGCGGTCTTGCGGGCGAGCGCCTCGACGCGGGCGGCCTCCTTCGCCGCCCGGGCCTCACCGGCCTTCTCCTCGGCAACGGTGGCGAGCTTGTCGAGCCGGGTCGCCAGGGCGTCGATGTCGCCGACGACGTGAGCCTCGGGGAGGGAAGCACGGATCCGTCGGATGGTGGCGAGCGAATGGTTGGCGTCCGCCGCACCGGAGTTGAGCCGTGCTTCGGTCAGATCCACCTCGGTCACCAGGTCGGCGAAGCGGCGTGCGAAGTGTGCCAGCCCTTCCTCCGGTGCTCCCGCCTGCCAGGATCCGACCACCCGCTCGCCCTCGGCGGTCTTGACGTAAACGGTGCCGTCCGCGTCCACCCGTCCGAAGGCAGTCCAGTCGCTCATGTGCCCATCCTCGTTCTCCCGGCACCAGGGAGCAGTCTCCCGGGCGCCGCCACGGCGCAGCCAAGTTTCTCCGGGCATTGTCACAGGTGCGCCCCGGTCCGCGTCGAGCGCCTATCGCCGACCGTGACCATACGGTGTCCTAGGGCCTGTCTGGGCCATCCGACCGGCGTGCCGCTTTCGACCGTACGGTGTACGTGCGGCGCGGTCGTCCTTCCCGGCGGCACGCGGCCACGCTGCCGAAGCGGACCGCTACGGTTGCCTGGTGCCACTGGTCGCCGCCGCCGTCTGCCCCCACCCGCCGCTGCTCATCCCCGAGATCGCCGGTGCCGCGGCGCCCGAGCTGGACGACCTGCGCGCCGCCTGTGACGCCGCCGTCGCCCGCCTGCTCGACTCGGAAGCGCGGACCGTCCTGGTGATCGGGGCCGGCGACCGCGGAGCCGACCTCGACTCTCCGTTCCGGGGCAGCTTCGCGCCGTGGGGGGTGCCGCTTGAGGTACGCCTCGGCGACCACCCCGACGGATTGGTGGGCACCGACCATCTACCGCTCAGCCTGCTGGTCGGCGCGTGGCTGCTCGGCCGGCGACCGTCGGCCAGGAACCGGGGCATGGACTGGCGGATGACGACGGTCGGGGCCGCCGACCCGGTCGATACCTGCGCCGACCTCGGTGCCCGGCTCGGCTCGGACCAGCCGTGGGCGCTGCTGGTGATGGGGGACGGTTCGGCCTGCCGGGGCGAGAAGGCGCCCGGCTACGCCGATCCGCGCGCCGAGGCGTACGACGAGACGGTCGCGCGAGCCCTGGCCGACGCGGACGGCGACGCCCTGCTCGGCCTGGATCCCGGCCTGTCGACGCAGCTCAAGGTCGCGGGACGGGCGCCCTGGCAGGTGCTCGCCGGTGCCGCACGAGCGGCGGGTGATCGCTGGCGTGGCGAGCTGCGTTACCACGCCGCGCCCTACGGGGTGGGTTACCTCGTGGCGAACTGGCAGCGGCCGTGACCGCCCCGAGCACCGTGGTCGCCGTCGTCGGGCCGACGGCGGCCGGCAAGTCGGCGCTGAGCATCGCGCTGGCGCACGCGCTCGACGGTGAGGTGGTCAACGCCGACTCGATGCAGCTCTACCGGGGCATGGACATTGGCACGGCCAAGCTCACCGTCGCCGAACGTGACGGCGTACCACATCACCTGCTCGACATCTGGGAGGTCACCGAACCGGCCAGCGTGGCGGAGTACCAGCGGCTGGCCCGGGCGGCGGTCGACGACATCCTCGCCCGGGGCCGGGTGCCACTGCTGGTCGGTGGGTCCGGGCTCTACGTGCGGGCGGTGCTGGAACAGTTCGAGTTCCCCGGCACCGATCCGGCAGTGCGCCAACGCCTGGAAGGCGAGTTGGCCGCGCTCGGGCCGGTGCCGCTGTACGCGCGACTGCGCGACGCCGACCCGGTCGCGGCGGCCGGCATCCTGCCCGGCAACGGCCGGCGCATCGTGCGCGCGCTGGAGGTGATCGAGCTGACCGGTAAGCCGTTCACCGCGGCGTTGCCCGAGCCGACGCCCTACTACCCGGCGGTGCAGCTCGGCGTGGACCTGGACACCGCGCTGCTCGACGAGCGGATCGCGACGCGGGTCGACCGGATGTGGGCCGACGGGCTGGTCGCGGAGACCCGGAGACTGGTCGAGCGCGGCCTGCCGCAGGGGCTTACCGCGAGCCGGGCGCTCGGCTACCAGCAGGTGCTGCGTTTCCTGGGTGGGGAGCTGACCGAGACCGAGACGTACGACGAGACGGTCCGGGCCACCCGTCGCTTCGTCCGCCGCCAGCGCTCCTGGTTCCGCCGCGATCCCCGGGTGCACTGGCTCGACTCGGCCGATCCGGAGCTGGTCGGGGCCGCACTGCGGATCCTCGGTGGGACTGCGCGATGATGGGGACGTGGAGTTCACCAAGGGGCACGGCACCGGCAACGACTTCGTCATCCTGCCCGACCCGGACGGCGCGCTCGACCTGACTCCCGAGCTGGTCGCGGCGATCTGTGACCGGCGCCGCGGCCTCGGCGGGGACGGCGTGTTGCGGGTGGTCCGCGCCGCCAAGCACCCCGACGGCGCCGCCCTGGCCGGCGAGGCCGAGTGGTTCATGGACTACTGGAACTCCGACGGCTCCTTCGCCGAGATGTGCGGCAACGGCGCCCGGGTCTTCGTCCGGTACCTGCTGGCGACCGGGTTCGCCGTCCCGTCCGGTGACGCGCTGCCGGTGGCGACCAGGGCCGGCGTCGTGCGGGCCCGGGTCGACGGCGAGACCATCGCGGTCGAGATGCGACGACCCCGGCTGTACGACGCCTCCGCCGCCGCCCTGGGCGGGCTGACCCTGCCCGGCACGGCGGTGGACGTCGGCAATCCCCACCTGGTCTGCCCGCTACCCGCCGGGCTGGAACTGGCCGGGCTGGACCTGACCCGCGCCCCCGACGTCGACCCGGCGGTCTTCCCCAACGGCGTCAACGTCGAGTTCACCGCCGCCGGCGCGCCGGTGGCCGGTGTCGACGCACACGTGCTGATGCGCGTCCACGAGCGTGGCTCCGCCGAGACCCTCTCCTGCGGCACCGGCGCCTGCGCCGTCGCCGCCGTGGCCCTACGCGACGCCAACCGGCAGACCGGGATTGTCGCCGTCGACGTCCCCGGCGGCCGCCTAACCGTGACCGTGGACGAGGACTCCTGCTGGCTCTCCGGCCCCGCCCTCCTCGTCGCCACCGGCCAGCTCACCCTCCCCCCGCTCTGACCCGTGTTGATCATGAGGTTAGCGGCAGTTGTCGATCTTCAAACCGCCGCTAACCTCATGATCAACGCCGGTCAGGGTGGGCGGGGAGGGGAGGGTCAGGGGGTGGCGGAGGCGGAGGCGGCGATTTCGGGGAGGTCGGCGGGGCCGGGGTCGGCGGCGGGGGGTGGGGTGACGGTGGGGTTCTGGGCGGCGGCGCGGACGGCGGCGGCGACCGCCGGGGCGACCCGGGAGTCGAAGACGCTGGGCACGATGACCGTCGGGTTGATTTTTTCCTCGCCGACCACGTCGGCGATGGCCCGGGCGGCGGCGATCGCCATCTCCTCGGTGAACTCCTCGGCGTGCGCGTCGAGCATGCCACGGAAGACGCCGGGGAAGGCGAGCACGTTGTTGATCTGATTTGGCTGGTCGGAGCGGCCGGTGGCGACGACCGCGGCGTGCTTGCGCGCCTCCCGTGGGTCGACCTCCGGGTCCGGGTTCGCCAACGCGAACACGATCGCGTCCTTCGCCATCGTGGCGATGTCGTCGCCGGTGAGCAGGTTCGGCGCGCTCACCCCGATGAAGACGTCGGCACCGGCCAGCGCACCGGGCAGGTCACCCGAGTAGCCGTCGGCGTTGGTGTTCTCGGCCAGCCACCGCCAGGCCGGGTTGAGGTCGGCCTGGCCACGGTGCAGGGCGCCCTGCCGGTCGTACGCGATGATGTCACCGACGCCCTGGCGCAGCAGCAGCTTCATGATCGCGGTGCCGGCGGCGCCCGCGCCGGAGACCACCACCCGGACGTCCGCGAGCTGCTTGCCGACGACGCGCAGCGCGTTGGTCAGCGCGGCCAGCACACAGATGGCGGTGCCGTGCTGATCGTCGTGGAAGACCGGGATGTCCAACGCCTCGCGCAACCGGGCCTCGATCTCGAAGCAGCGCGGCGCGGCGATGTCCTCCAGGTTGATCCCGCCGTACGCGGGCGCGATCGCCTTGACGATGGTGACGATCTCGTCGGTGTCCTGCGTGTCCAGCACCACCGGCCAGGCGTCCACCCCGCCGAAGCGCTTGAACAGCGCCGCCTTGCCCTCCATCACCGGCAGCGACGCGGCGGGACCGAGGTTGCCCAGCCCCAGCACGGCCGAGCCGTCACTGACCACCGCCACCGTGTTGCGCTTGATGGTCAGCCGGCGGGCGTCGGCGGGGTTGTCCGCGATCGCCTGGCACACCCGGGCCACCCCTGGGGTGTACGCCCGCGACAGCTCGTCCCGGTTGCGCAGCGCGACCTTCGGACTGACCTCGATCTTGCCGCCGAGGTGCAGCAGGAAGGTGCGGTCGGAAACCTTGCGGACGTCCACGCCGTCGAGCGCGCTGAGCGCGTCGACCACCTGGTCGGCGTGACCGGCGTCGGCGGTGTCGCAGGTCAGGTCGACGATCACGTTCGTCGGATCGGAGTCGACCACGTCCAGCGCGGTGACGATCGCCCCGGCCTCACCCACCGACGTGGTGAGCCGGCCGATCGAGGAGGCGTCGGCGGGCACGGCGATCCGGATCGTGATCGAGAATCCGGCACTGGGCAGTCGGGTCGTGGCCACGCAGGTCCCTCCGTCGGCGCTGAACGGCTCGTCCGCATTTCTACTCGCCCGCCCCGGGCCGCCGGCATCCGCCCCCGCTCCCGCCGGTCCGCAGGTGGGCATATACCAGGTGCACCGGGCGTTGACACATGTCAGGATTACTCGGTACGTGCACAGAACGGACAGGAGAGATCGCTTGCGAGACCAGGAGACCTACGTTTCCATCCCCGACGACGAGCTCGACACCACCACCGGCGAGTACGAGCTCTCCGAACGGCAGGCGCTGCGACGGGTCCCCGGTCTCTCCACCGAGCTGACCGACGTCACCGAGGTCGAATACCGACAGCTCCGACTGGAGCGGGTGGTTCTGGTCGGCGTCTGGACCGAAGGCACCCTCCTCGACGCGGAGAACTCCCTCACCGAGCTGGCCGCGCTGGCGGAGACCGCCGGATCGCAGGTGCTCGAAGGGCTCATCCAGCGACGCAACCGCCCCGACCCGGCAACCTACATCGGCCGCGGCAAGGTCGACGACCTCAGCTCGGTGGTGCTGTCCGCCGGCGCCGACACGGTGATCTGCGACGGGGAGCTGTCCCCGTCCCAGCTGCGCAACCTGGAGCAGCGCACCAAGGTCAAGGTGGTCGACCGCACCGCGTTGATCCTCGACATCTTCGCCCAGCACGCCAAGAGCAAGGAGGGCCGGGCCCAGGTCGAGCTGGCCCAGCTGGAATACCTCCTGCCCCGGCTGCGCGGCTGGGGTGAGACGTTGTCCCGGCAGACCGGTGGGTCGGGTCGGGGTGGCGGTGCCGGCGGCGGCGTCGGCGTCCGTGGTCCCGGTGAGACCAAGCTGGAGACCGACCGGCGGCGCATCCGCCACCGGATCGCCCGGCTGCGCCGGGAGATCAAGGCCATGCGGACGGTACGCGAGACCAAGCGCGCCCGCCGGACCCGCAACGCGGTGCCCGCGGTGGCGATCGCCGGCTACACCAACGCCGGCAAGTCCAGCCTGCTCAACCGCCTGACCGGGGCGGGTGTGCTGGTGGAGGACGCCCTGTTCGCCACGCTCGACCCGACCACCCGTCGGTCCACCACGTCCGACGGCCGGGTCTACACGCTGAGCGACACCGTCGGCTTCGTCCGGCACCTGCCGCACCAGATCGTCGAGGCGTTCCGGTCGACGCTCGAGGAGGTCGCCGAGGCGGATCTGGTCGTGCACGTGGTCGACGGCGCCCACCCCGACCCGGAGGAGCAGGTCCGGGCCGTCCGCGAGGTGCTCGGTGAGGTCGGCGCCGACCGGCTGCCCGAGCTGCTGGTGGTCAACAAGACCGACGCGGCCGACGAGGAGACCCTGCTGCGGCTCAAGCGGCTCTGGCCCGACGCGGTCTTCGTCTCGGCACACAACGGCCGGGGCATCGACGACCTGCGCGAGACGATCGAGCGGCGGCTGCCCCGCCCGGCGGTCGAGCTGCGCGTGGTGCTGCCCTACGACCGGGGCGACCTGGTGGCCCGACTGCATCGGCAGGGCGAGGTGCTCAGCACCGCCCACCTGCCGGACGGGACGATGCTGCACGTACGGGTCAACGAGGCACTCGCGGCCGAACTGACCCCGTACCATGACACGGCGCAGGCGGCCCGTACCGCGCGGTGATCGCCCGCGGTGACCGGGCTGCCGCGTCACCCGACGGAAACCTGCGGCATGCGACACTTCTTTCATGCTCCGCACTGTTTCCTCCGTCACGGTTGCCCTCGGCCTGGCCGGGGTCACCGTGGCGGTCACCGGTGCCGCGCTCGCCGCGCCCGGCTCGACCCCCGCCAAGGCAGCGTCTTCCCTGGTGGCGGCCCCTCCGGCCGCCGTGGCGGGGCCGCCGGTCACCGCGGCGGGCAAGAAGCAGTGCTCGGTCACCGACTCGCGACTGCGTGAGCTGTCCGGCCTGGTGGCGACCAGGAACGGCTACATCGTCGTCAACGACAGCACCGAGCAGGACGACCGTAAGCGGGTCTTCTACCTCAACAAGGACTGCCAGGTCGTCCGCGAAGTGCCCTACTCGGGGGCGGGGCCGTTCGACACCGAGGACCTCGCGGTCGCCCCGGACGGCAAGACGCTGTGGATCGCCGACACCGGCGACAACGTGACCAGCCGCGAACGCCGTGAGCGGGTGGCGGTCTGGAGCATGCCGATCGGTGGTGGCAGCCAGCCGAAGCTGCACCGCCTGTCGTACCCGGACGGCGAGCCGCGCGATGCCGAGGCGCTGCTGATCGGCGACGACAAGCTACCGCTGATCATCACCAAGGTCACCGCCGGCAAGGCCGAGATCTTCACCCCGGACGGGCCACTGAAGACCGGTAACACCGAGCCCGTGCCGATGAAGAAGCTCGGCGACATCGAACTGCCCAGGACGGACACCGAAAATCCGCTGAGCACCTTCGGGCGCGTCGCGATCACCGGTGCGGCCCGATCCCTGGACGGCTCACGGGTGGTCCTGCGCACCTACGCCGACGCCTTCGAGTACGACGTCGCCAACGGCGACATCGTCACCGCCCTCACCACGACCACTCCCCGGGTCACCGCCCTGGCGGACCCGTTCGGCGAGGCGATCTCCTACTCGACCGACGGCAAGACGTTCCTGACCGTCTCCGACGCCGGTCACCTGGAGGACGACGACCCCGTCAACATCCTCAGCTACACCCCCTCCACCGAGGGGCCGAAAGACCTGGCGAACGATCCCGACGCGGCGCAGAAGTCGGGTCAGTCGTTCCTCGACGGCCTGACCCCGACCGACATCATGTACCTGATCGCGGCGGTCGGCGTGCTCGGAGCGTTGCTGGTCGGCGCGGGCATCTTCGGCATCCTGCGCGCCCGCAAGCGTCCGGCACCGGCCGGGCGCAACCGTGACGGCGACGATGACGTGGACGCCGCGAAGCAAAAGGGCGACGGATTCGGCTCGGCCCAGGACCGGGGCCGGGGCGGGGTGTACGGCGGGGCAGCGGCCGGTGGCGTCTACGGGGGATCGCCGGCCGGCGGCGCCCGCTCCGGCGGCGTCTACGGCGGCGGCAATGGCCGACCGGCCGCCGGCAACGGTGCTCGCCCGGGGCAGGGCGGCGGAGGCGTCTACGGCGGCGGCGGTGCGGGCCGGCCCGGTGGTGAGGGCGCTCCGGTCTACGGCGGGCGGCCGGGCGGTGGTCGACCGTCCGGCGGCGGTGGACGCCCGGGCGGTGGCGTCTATGGCGGCGGCGGTGCCCGTGGTGGCGCGCAGCCCGGTACCGGTGGGCGGGCG
The DNA here is from genome assembly GCF_027497295.1 of Verrucosispora sp. WMMC514. Lineage (NCBI taxonomy): Bacteria > Bacillati > Actinomycetota > Actinomycetes > Micromonosporales > Micromonosporaceae > Micromonospora > Verrucosispora sp. WMMC514. The sequence goes on from NZ_CP114906.1 coordinate 4,236,047, forward strand.
GAGCCTCCCCGACGTGGCGGTCCGGCCGAGCCCGACTACCGGGGGCGACGGTCCGGGCGTTACCGGGAGGACGACGGCGAACCGTACGGCCAGGTGCGCGGCGGCCACTACGGCTACCGGGGCGACCGGTACTGATGTGACGGCCGGGTACCGAGCGTGGGTCGGTACCCGGTCCCGGTCGCCGATTCAGATGCGGCGCAGCACCGCGACCACCCGCCCCATGATGGTGGCGTCGTCGCCGGGGATCGGGTCGAAGGCCGGGTTCTGCGGCATCAGCCAGACGTGACCGTCACGCAGACGGTAGGTCTTCACGGTCGCCTCGCCGTCGAGCATGGCGGCGACGATCTCACCCGAATCCGCGGTCGGCTGCTGCCGGACGACCACCCAGTCGCCGTCGCAGATCGCCGCGTCGAGCATCGAGTCACCCTTGACCTGGAGCATGAAGACCTCGCCCTCGCCGACCAGCTCGCGCGGCAGCGGGAAGACGTCCTCCATCGACTGCTCGGCGAGGATCGGGCCACCGGCGGCGATCCGACCGAGCATCGGGACGTAGGCCGGCGTGGGGCGCTGGGAGCGGCTCAGCTCGTCGTCGACGTCGTTCGGGGAGCGGACGTCGACGGCCCGGGGCCGGTTCGGGTCGCGCCGGAGGAAGCCCTTCTTCTCCAACTCCTTGAGCTGGTAGGCGACGCTAGACGGGGAAACCAGCCCGACCGCCTCGCCGATCTCGCGCACGCTCGGCGGGTAGCCGTGGCGTTCGACCCAGGTGCGGATGAAGTCGAGGATGCGTCGCTGCCGGGCGGTGAGGTCGACGGTCGCCGGGTCGGGGAAGCTGCTGACCACCGGGGTCACCGGACGTACGGTCGGCTGACCGGAACGGGCGCGGGTGACACTCCGGCGTCGGGCGGCCGGCGGACCCGCCTCGATGCTCTGCTGCGGGCTCTGTGGCCGGTTGGCCCGGTCCTCGGTCACGTCCGTCCTCCCTGGTCGGCGCTGGGTGCCTCGGCGGCTCGTGGTGCGCGCGGTGGTCTGCTGGCCGGCGGGTCGACCATGGTCACCTCCGGTTGTTCATGACCGTATAGGTGAGATCGGTCTTTTTCAAACATCTGTACGACCTTTGGTCGCGTGTCGATCCGGAAATCAGCGCGACGCCCGGGTCCTTCCTGATAAATAGTACGGGTGTTCGAGTGGCGGGGAATTGTCGATGCTCGCGCCGGGCCGGTGGTAACCGGCGTGGGTGGCGTCGCGTTGGGTCCACCGGTTGTGAAAAACGGGGGGATCGGGTGACGCGCCGGACACGCCGACCAACTTGACCCCGGATCGTCGGCGGCCTACGGTCGACCCCTAGATGTAGTAGTCACATGGGCGTAAGTTGCCTACAGGTTGGGTTCGACTACCGACCGCACTCCCGTACCGCCGGGCCGGCGACCATCCTGCGGGGATGGCGCCGGCTTACCGAGGCGTGCCCGGGGGCGGGCGGGGCGGCCCTGTGGTCGATCGAGGAGGTCGGGCGATGCGGTGTCCGTACTGCCGGCACGCCGACTCCCGGGTGGTCGACTCGCGGGAGGCCGACGACGGCCAACTGATCCGGCGGCGGCGGGCCTGCCCCGAGTGCGGCAAGCGGTTCACCACCGTCGAGGAGGCGGTGCTCGCCGTGGTCAAGCGCAGCGGCGTGACCGAGCCGTTCAGCCGTACGAAGATCATCGGCGGGGTGCGCAAGGCGTGCCAGGGCCGGCCGGTCGACGAGGACTCGATCGCGCTGCTGGCGCAGCGGGTCGAGGAGACCGTCCGGGCCAAGGGGGCCGCCGAGATCCCCAGCCACGAGGTGGGGCTGGCCATCCTGGGTCCACTACGGGACCTGGACGAGGTCGCGTACCTGCGGTTTGCCAGCGTCTACCGGTCGTTCGACTCGCTCGCCGACTTCGAGCGGGAGATCGACACGCTACGGGCCGCCGCGCGTGCCCGCGAGGCTGCCGGTGCCGAGCCGGCCAGCGCGCAGTGAATTCCAGAAGTACCAGTGACAGTCGGATCGCGCGGCGGGCCCGCGCGGACGAGGGGGCGGATGAGATGCCGGGGGACGGTGTGACGACAAGCAGGTCACGAAACAAGGCGGGCGCGGGGCTCAAGGTCGAGCGGGTCTGGACGACCCCGGGAGTGCACCCGTACGACGAGGTCAGCTGGGAACGCCGCGACGTCGTGATGACGAACTGGCGGGACGGCTCGATCAACTTCGAGCAGCGGGGCGTGGAGTACCCGGAGAGTTGGAGCGTCAACGCGGCCAACATCGTGACCACCAAGTACTTCCGGGGCGCGGTGGGGACCCCGGAGCGCGAGTGGTCGCTCAAGCAGTTGATCGACCGGGTGGTCACCACCTACCGCACCGCCGGTGAGGAGTACGGCTACTTCGCCTCCCCGGCCGACGCCGAGGTCTTCGCCCACGAGTTGACCTGGATGCTGCTACACCAGGTGTTCAGCTTCAACTCCCCGGTCTGGTTCAACGTCGGCACCCCCTCACCGCAGCAGGTCAGCGCCTGCCTGCCGTACGACTCGCTGGTCAGCACCCCCGGCGGGCTGGTGCCGATCGGCAAGCTTGTCGAAGAGGGTTCCGTCGGTGCCAAGGTCTACGACGGCACCGGCATCACCAGCATCGTCGCCGTCAAGGCGAACGGGGTGCGCGACGTACTCCGACTGCACACCAAGGCGGGCTACACGCTCGATGTCACGCCGGACCACGTGGTGTGGAAGAGCACTGGCAGCGGCACCGGTGAGTGGGTTGAGGCCGGCAGCCTCAACCCGGGCGACAAGCTCGAATGGCACCGCACCTACGCCTACGGCGAAAGTGAACTGGAGCTGCGCGAGGTCCGCGAGGCCGCGTTGGCCGGCTGGTTGCAGTCGGACGGCTTCGTCGGCCAGTACGCCGAGGGCACCAACCGGTCACTGACGATCGAGGCGATGACCGTCAACGACGACGAGATGGACTGGGTCACCACCATCCTCGACGAGGTGTTCCCTGGCGCGCACCGCAAGGAGCGCTCGGTGACCACCCAGGACCAGAACCTCGACTGCCGGCGTACCCGCCTCTACGGCGAGCATCTTCGGCCGTTCGTGCAGAAGTGGGACCTGCTGACCCGGGGTACCGACATGCGGGTGCCGCAGCGGCTGTTCACCGCGCCGTTGCCGGTCGTCGCCGGGTACCTGCGCAGCATCTTCCAGGCCGAGGGCTACGTCTCGGCGCGCGAGCGGTCCACGCTCGTCGCGGCGGACATGATCTCGGAGGAGCTGATCCGGGGCGTGCAGAGCCTGTTGCTGCGCTTCGGGATCTTCTCCCGGGTGTCGTTCAAGGCCGATTCGCGTCCGGATCGCAAGGGCGTGTGGACGGTCCGCATCCAGAACGACGGCGACCGGGACCTCTTCGCCACCCACATTGGGTTCGTCGGCGCGGAGAAGATGGCCAAGCTCGAAGCGGGCTTCGCCAAGCCGGGCCGGCCGGCCGCCGACGTCAAGCGGCTGGAGATCGACCGCATCGAGCCGATCGGGTCGATGGAGGTGTACGACATCCAGACCGAGAGCGGCGAGTTTCTGGCCGGCAACCTGCGGGTGCACAACTGCTTCATCCTCGCCGTCGACGATTCGATGGATTCGATCCTCGACTGGTACAAGGAGGAAGGGCTGATCTTCAAGGGCGGCTCCGGCTCCGGGGTCAACCTGTCCCGGATCCGTTCCTCCCGGGAACTGCTCTCCTCCGGCGGCACCGCCTCCGGCCCGGTCAGCTTCATGCGCGGTGCCGACGCCAGCGCCGGCACCATCAAGTCCGGCGGCGCCACCCGCCGCGCGGCCAAGATGGTCATCCTCGACGTCGACCACCCGGACATCGAGGAGTTCGTGGTCACCAAGGCGCGCGAGGAAGACAAGATCCGTGCGCTGCGCGACGCCGGGTTCGACATGGACCTGGGCGGCTCCGACATCGTCAGCGTGCAGTACCAGAACGCCAACAACTCGGTCCGGGTCTCCGACGAGTTCATGTCGGCGGTGGAGAACGGCGGCAGCTTCGACCTGCGTGGCCGGCTCGACGGCGCGGTGATCGACACCATCGACGCCAAGAACCTGTTCCGCACCATCTCCCAGGCCGCCTGGGAGTGCGCCGACCCGGGCCTGCAGTACGACGACACCATCAACGACTGGCACACCTGCCCGGAGACCGGCCGGATCACCGCCTCGAACCCGTGCTCGGAGTACCTGCACCTGGACAACTCCTCGTGCAACCTGGCCTCGCTGAACCTGATGAAGTTCCTCCGCGCCGACGGCGGCTTCGAGGTGGAGAAGTTCGTCAGGAGCGTCGAGCTGGTCATCACCGCGATGGACATCTCGATCTGCTTCGCCGACTTCCCGACCGAGAAGATCGGCGAGACCACCCGGGCGTACCGGCAGCTCGGCATCGGCTACGCCAACCTGGGTGCCCTGCTGATGGCCTCCGGCCTGCCGTACGACTCGGACCAGGGCCGCTCGCTGTCGGCCGCGATCACCTCGCTGATGACCGGCACGGCGTACCGTCGCTCGGCCGAGCTGGCCGGCATCGTCGGCGCGTACGACGGCTACGCCCGCAACGCGGAGCCGCACAAGCGGGTGATGCGCAAGCACGCCGCCGCCAACGACGAGATCAAGCCGACCGGCACGGTGGCCACCGCGCTGACCCGCGAGGCCACCAAGCAGTGGACCCTCGGCAACAAGATCGGTGAGAAGAACGGCTGGCGCAACTCCCAGGCCAGTGTGCTCGCGCCGACCGGCACCATCGGCTTGATGATGGACTGCGACACCACGGGCGTCGAGCCCGATCTGGCGCTTGTCAAGTTCAAGAAGTTGGTCGGCGGCGGCTCGATGCAGATCGTCAACCAGACCGTGCCGCGCGCCCTGCGTTCCCTCGGGTACCCGGAGGAGCAGGTCGAGGCGATCGTCGAGCACATCGCCGACCAGGGCCACGTGGTGGACGCCCCCGGCCTCAAGCCGGAGCACTACCCGGTCTTCGACTGCGCCATGGGCGAGCGGTCCATCGCGCCGATGGGGCACGTACGGATGATGGCGGCGGTCCAGCCGTTCATCTCCGGCGCCATCTCCAAGACGGTGAACATGCCGGAGCAGGCCACCGTCGAGGACGTCGAGAAGATCTACTTCGAGGGCTGGAAGCTCGGCCTCAAGGCCCTCGCGATCTACCGGGACAACTGCAAGGTCGGCCAGCCGCTGTCGGCGGCGAAGAAGAAGGCCGCCGAGCCGGAGGCGACCGTCACCGCGGTCGAGCCGGTGGTGGAGAAGGTCGTCGAGTACCGCCCGGTGCGCAAGCGGCTGCCGAAGAAGCGCCCGTCGGAGACCATCTCCTTCTCCGTGGGCGGGGCCGAGGGCTACCTCACCGCCTCGTCGTACCCGGACGACGGTCTCGGCGAGGTCTTCCTCAAGATGTCGAAGCAGGGCTCCACGCTGGCCGGGGTGATGGACGCTTTCTCGGTGGCCATCTCCATCGGCTTGCAGTACGGCGTGCCGCTGGAGACGTACGTCAGCAAGTTCACCAACATGCGCTTCGAGCCGGCCGGCATGACCGACGACCCGGACGTGCGGATGGCCGCCTCGGTGATGGACTACATCTTCCGTCGCCTGGCGCTGGACTTCCTGCCCTACGAGCGCCGCGCCGAGCTGGGCATCTTCACCGCCAAGGAGCGGGCCGCCCAGCTCGCCGCCGAGGCCGAGGCCGAGGCGAACGGCACGGACCTGACCGCGATGGCCGCCTCCGCCCCGGTGGAAACCAAGCCGGAGGAGCCGAAGGCCGGCCCGGTCGCCCAGCCGGCCCAGGAACTCGCCGACGTCGCCGCGGTCAAGCCGGCACCGTCGGTCGGTTCCAGCACCGAACTGCTGGAGGCCGTGATCGGCAAGGCCGCCGACGCGCCGCTCTGCTTCACCTGCGGTACGAAGATGCGCCCCGCCGGTAGCTGCTACGTCTGTGAGGGCTGCGGCTCCACCAGCGGCTGCAGCTGACCGGAGTACGCGACGAGCCCCGGGCGGATCACCGCCCGGGGCTCGTTTCGTGCAGCCGGCCTGTTCGGCGTGCCGCATCCACCGACGGCCACGGATCTTGGTCCGAAGCCGCCCCTCCGAGGGCGGTTTCGGACCAAGATCTCGTGACGAGCGGCGGCGAGGAAGGTCACCGTTCACCGGGACCGGGTTGTTGGGATGATCGGGCGATGACGATCGGTCACCGCTACGTCAGGTTCGCCGAGCGCGAGGCGCGCGGGGTCTCTGCGGCGTACGAGCGGCTGGCCCGTTTCGTGTCCCGGGGACGAGAAGCTGCTCGGCCTGCTCGGCACCCTGCCGGAGGCCAAGCAGCAGCCGAATCTGCTATTCGGCGTGGTGCGCCTGCTCGGCGGGCCGGTCGACGATCCGGCCGCGTTCGGTGACTACGTGCAGGCCAACTGGTCGACGGTCGAGGCCGAGGTCCGTGCCCGGGTCACCCAGACCAACGAGGCCGGTCGCTGTGCCGTACTGCTGCCGTTGCTCGCGGCGCTCCCGCAGCCGCTCGCGCTGCTGGAGGTCGGCGCCTCCGCCGGGCTCTGCCTCTACCCGGACCGGTACGCGTACCGCTACGCCGGCAGCGACGGGAGCCCGGGTGGCCACCTGATCGGCGCGGGCGAGCCGGTGCTCGACTGCGTGGCCACGAACCTGACGCCGCCGGAGCACCGGCCGGAGGTGGTGTGGCGGGCCGGCCTGGACCTGAATCCGCTCGACGTGACCGAGCCCGCCGACCTGGCCTGGCTGGACGCCCTGATCTGGCCGGAGCACGAGCACCGCCGGGACCGGCTACGGTCGGCGGCGGCAATCGCCGCAGCCGATCCGCCGCTGCTGGTCCGCGGCGACCTGGTCGACGACCTGCCGGCGCTGGCCGCGCGGGCACCGGCCGACGCCACCCTGGTGGTCTTCCACACCAGCGTGCTCTATTTGGTGCCGACGCCGCGCCGGTCGGCCTTTGCCGAGGAGGTACGCCGGCTGCCCGGCCACTGGATCGCCAACGAGGGGCCGAGCGTGCTGCGGTACGCCGCACTGCCACAGCCACCGAGCGACGCGCACCTCAACGTGCTCGCGCTCGACGGGCAGCCGCTGGCCTGGACGCGCGGGCACGGGCAGGAGATCACCTGGTTCGGGTAGCCGCCACGGGCTCGGCCGAGCGGAGGCGGAGCAGGTCCCGCAGCGACCAGCCGCCGGTCAGGCACCAGAGCGCGATGACCGGGTCGCAGATCGCGCAGCCGAAGGACGAGTCGTGGGCGAAGGGGATGATCGGGTTGCCCTTCAGGTGATGGACGACGTCCCAGCCGGTGTGCAGCAGCCAGCCGACACCGATCCACCGCCACGACTCCAGCCCTCGGAAGGCCACGTAGACCAGCACGGCCACGAACGGGAACTCCCACGCGCCGAGCCCACCACCGCTGAGGTACGCCGCGCCCGCTCCCGCGATCATGACGGCGTTGAGGCGGCGGCGGTGCGGTTCCCGGATCAGCGAGTTGAGGCAGACGTAGAGGACGCCGATGAGCAGCGGCACGACGATGTTCATGAGCGGTGAATGTAGGTACCGGCGGCGCGGGAGAGCAGGGGCCGGCGAGCCATCGACCGACGGGTTCTCGCCAGAATGGGCTCATGCACCGAGTGGTGGTGGTCGCGTACGACGGTGTGGTCCCGTTCGACCTGGCCGTGCCGGTGGAAGTGTTCGGCCGGGCCCGTAGGGCCGACGGCGCTGCCGCGTACCAGGTCCGGGTCTGTGGGGCGACCGGCGAGGTCCGGGCCGGTGCGTTCGGGCTGCGGGTGCCGTACGACCTGTCCGCGATGGTCGAGGCGGACACGGTGGTCGTGCCGGGAGTCGCCGACCTGGACGCGCCGGTGCCGGAGGCGGTCCGCGCGGCACTGGCCGACAGCCCGGCCCGGCTGCTCTCGATCTGCACCGGCGCCTTCGTGCTGGCCGCCGCCGGTCGGCTCGACGGCCGGCGGGCCACCACCCACTGGGCTGCCGCGGCCGAGTTGGCTCGCCGTTATCCGAGCGTCATCGTCGACCCGGACGTGCTGTTCGTCGAAGACGCGCCGGTGTCGACCTCGGCCGGCGCCGCCGCCGGGCTCGACCTCTGCCTGCACGTGGTACGCCGCGACCACGGCGCCGCCGTCGCCGCCGAGACCGCCCGCAGCTGCGTGATGCCGTTGGAGCGGGCCGGTGGGCAGGCACAGTTCATCGCGTACGAGCCACCCGCGCCGGCCGGGCACAGTCTCGAACCGCTGCTGGCCTGGCTCACCGACAACCTGCACCGTCCGCTGACCCTGGCCGAGATCGCCGCGTACGCGATGATGAGCCCGAGATCGTTGAGCCGGCACTTCCGCGACCAGACCGGCACCACGCCGATGCGTTGGCTCAGCCGACACCGGGTCCGTCGGGCGCAGCACCTGCTGGAGCGCAGCGACCAGCCGGTCGAGCGGATCGGCGAGTTGGTCGGCTTCACGTCGCCGACCGCCTTCCGGGCGTGCTTCCGGCAGCTTGTCGGCGTCAGTCCCCGCGACTACCGGGCGACCTTCCCGCCGTCCGCCCGATAGCCCAGCGCAAACGTCGTCAGGAGGTGAGGACCTGGTCGAGGCGGGTGGTGAGGAAGTCCCGTTCGGCATCGTTGTCGACCAGGTCCAGGGCATCCCGGTAGGCCACCGCCGCCTCGGCGTCGCGGCCGAGCCGGCGTAACAGGTCGGCCCGGATCGCCGGTAAGTAGTGGTAGCCGGCCAGCCGCAGGTCCCGGGCGAGAGCGTCGACCTCGGTGAGCGCCACGGCTGGTCCGTCCACCATCGACACCGCCACCGCCCGGTTCAACGCGACCACCGGTGAGGGCCAGTGCGTCAGCAACGCGTCGTAGAGCCGGACGATCTGCGGCCAGTCGGTCGCCTGGTAGCTGGGCGCGAGGGCGTGCAGCGCGGCGATGGCAGCCTGGATCGCGTACCGGCCGGTGCGTCCGGTGCGGAACGCGTCGAGCACCAGGCGGTGCCCCTCGGCGATGGCGTCCCGGTCCCAACCGGAGCGGTCCTGGTCCTCCAGTCGCAGCAGCCGGCCCTCGGCGTCGGTGCGGGTGGCCCGGCGCGCGTCGGTGAGTAGCAGCAGCGCGAGCAGCCCGCGTACCTCCGGCTCGTCGGGCAGCAGGGCGGTCAGCATCCGGGCCAGGTGCAGCGCGCGGTCGACCAGGTCGGCGCGGACCAGGTCACCGCCGCTGGGCGCGGTGTGCCCGGTGGTGTAGAGCAGGTGTACGACGGTGAGCACCGCGTCGAGCCGGTCGGGCAGTTCGACGGCCTCGGGCACCCGGTAGGGGATCCGGGCGGCGGCGATCTTCTTCTTGGCGCGGGTGATCCGCGCCGCCATGGTCGGCTCGGGGACCAGGAAGGCGCTGGCGATGTCGGCGGTGCTCACCCCGCAGACCAGGCGCAGGGTGAGCGCCACCTGCGCCTCCCGGGCGAGCGCCGGATGGCAGCAGGTGAAGACCAGGCGCAGCCGGTCGTCCGGCACCGCCACCTCGTCCGGGACGTCCGGTTCCGCCTGGTCCGGTTCCACCAGCAGGGGCAGTTTCGCGCGGAGCACCTGCCGTCGGCGCAGCACGTCGAGGGCCTTGCGCCGGGCCGTGGCGGTGAGCCAGGCGCCGGGACGCTCCGGTACGCCGTCGCGGGCCCAGGCGCCGAGCGCGGCCACGTACGCCTCTTGGACGCTCTCCTCGGCGAGGTCGAAGTCACCGGCGACGCGCGCCGTGGCGGCGAGCACGAAGGTCCACTCGCGGCGGTGTGCGTCCGCGACGGCCCGTTCGACCTCGGCGGCCGTGGCCGGCCCGACGCCGCGCTCGTCGGCGCTCACTCGGCTGGCGGCTCGAACAGCGGCCGGACCTCCACCCCGCCGTGGATGGTGGCCGGGTTCAGCTTGGCGATTCGCACCGCGGTGTCCAGGTCGGGTGCCTCCAGCACGAAGAACCCGGCCACGACCTCCTTGGCCTCGATGAACGGGCCGTCGGTAACGAGGTCGCCGCGCACCGCGGTGGCGGTGGTGCTCGGTTGCAGGGCGAAACCCGTCACGATCTGCCCACCAAGTTCGGCCACCTGCGCGGGATACCGCTCCAGCAGGGCGACGTAGTCGGGGGTGAGGTCCATCGGGTCGGCCGGTGCCGGCGAGTAGATCAGGACTGCGTACTGGGCCACTGGGTCTCCTTCATCGACTTGGTCCGCTGTCCCGCCGCTGGGCGGGGCCAGCACGGATGGACGCGATCGGGGAGAACCTAGACTGCCGGTGATGAGCGGAGAACGACGGCCCCTGGCGGCTCGGCCGCTGACCGAGCCGCACCCGTCCCGGCTGCCGCTCGATCATCCTGGCCGGCAGCGCATCCTCACCGAGCACGCCGCCGCCCTGGCCGCGGGTGACTCCGGCTATCCGGACCCGGAGACGGGGCTGTTCGTCCTCACGGCCAGCTTCCTGGCCCGCCGGGGCACCTGCTGCGGCCGAGGCTGCCGACACTGCCCCTACGTGACCTGAGGGCGGCGGGTGCGCGCCGTGCTCAGGCGGCGGCGACGAAGACGCGGGAGGCGATCTCGCGGGGCAGCCGGACGCTCTCGCCGGAGCGGTCGATCGAGACGGCGTCGCGTTCCTGCGCCACGGTCACCGTGGCACCCGGGTCGACGCCGGCCGCGTGCAGCTGCCGCAGCACCTCGGCGTCGGTCTGCACGCTCTCGCAGATCCGTCGCACGATGACCGTGCCGGTCAGACCGGGGAAGGCCAGGTTGCGCTCGACGTCCGTCGGCTCGGGCTCGGACTGGGGCGAGCCCAGCTCGTCCAGCCCCGGGATCGGGTTGCCGTAGGGCGACCGGGTCGGCCGGTTGAGCAGGTCGTAGACCCGCTTCTCGACCGCGTCGCTCATCACGTGCTCCCAGCGGCAGGCCTCCTCGTGGGCCTCCTCGTAGGGCATCCCGATCACGTTGACCAGCAGCAGCTCGGCGAGCCGGTGCTTGCGCATCACCGAGACGGCGGCGTTGCGCCCCTGGTCGGTGAGGCTGAGGTGCCGGTCACCTTCGACGGTGAGCAGTCCGTCGCGTTCCATCCGGGCAACGGTCTGACTGACCGTGGGGCCGCTCTGGCGCAGGCGTTCGGCGATCCGGGCGCGCAGCGGAGGCACACCCTCCTCCTCGAGTTCGAGGATCGTACGCAGGTACATTTCGGTCGTATCGACCAGGTCGTGGGTCTTCATGGTGTCAGCGGCCCTCCAGGCCTCGATGGTACCCTGCCGCACCCTGGAGGCCGGTTGCCGAGCCGTCGGGCATGTCACTCGTGGTGTTGACTGGGGGCCATGCCCGCTAGCGAGGAACTTCTGGTCGAGGCCGAGCGGCTCGCCGCCGAGCTCGACGGCACCGACCCGCCCACCCTGCTCGATGTCCGCTGGCGTCTGATCGGGCCGCCCGGGCGGGACGACTACCTGGCCGGACATCTACCGGGCGCGGTCTTCGTCGACCTGGACACCGCGCTGTGCGGCGCTCCCGGCCCGGCCGGGCGGCACCCGCTGCCCGAACCGGTCGCGCTGGAGGCGGCGTTGCGGGCGGCCGGCGTGCGGGCCGGGCACCCGGTGGTGGTGTACGACGGCGGTGACGGGATGTCCGCGGCGCGGGCCTGGTGGACGCTGCGCTGGGCGGGGCACCGGGCGGTCCGGCTGCTGCACGGCGGCTACCCGGCCTGGACGGCGGCCGGTCTGCCGGTCAGCACCGACCGAACCGATCCGGTACCGGGCGACGTGACCGTCCGCCCGGGGTCCCTGCCGGTGTTGGACGCCACGGCCGCCGCCCGCCTGGCGGCCGGCGACGGCGTCCTGGTCGATGTGCGGGCCGCGCCCCGCTACCGGGGCGAGCACGAGCCGATCGATCCGGTCGCCGGTCACATCCCCGGCGCGGTGAACCTGCCGGCGCCCGAGTACGTCACCGAGGGCCGCTTCCCGGCCGCCGAGGCCCTGCGGCACCGTTTCGCCGCCGTCGGCGTGACCGCCGAGGCTCCCGTCGGGGCGTACTGCGGATCGGGGGTGACCGCAGCCCAGGCGGTGCTCGCGCTGCACCTGGCCGGCCGCCCGGACGCCGCGCTCTACGTGGGTTCGTGGAGCAACTGGGTCGCCGACCCGGACCGACCGGTGGCCACCGACACCTGACCGTCTCCGACACCTGACGGCCGGGTCGAGGGTTCGGCGGCGGCGTACCCGGGTCGCCGGGCCCGGCCGCCGGGCCGCCGACCGGCCCTCGTGCGACCATGGGCAGATGTCCGACGACACGGTGGTGGTGTGGGACGAGTCGCTGCTCGGCTACGACCTCGGTGACCACCCGCTCGATCCGGTGCGGGTGGAACTGACCATCGCCCTGGCCCGCGAGCTGGGCGTGCTGGAACGGGCCGGGGTGCGCCTGGTGCCGCCGACACCGGCCGACGACGCTCTGCTCACCCGGGTGCACGACCCGCGTTACCTGGACGCGGTCCGGATCGCGCCGCGCGATCCGCTCTTCGCCGGATTCGGTCTGGGCACCTCGGACAATCCCGTCTTCGACCGGATGCACGAGTCCAGCGCGCTGGTCGCGGGGGCGAGCGTGATCGCGGCCGAGGCGGTGTGGCGGGGCACGGCCCGCCGGGCGGTCAACGTCGCTGGCGGCCTGCATCACGCGATGCCCGCCCGAGCGGCCGGATTCTGTGTCTACAACGACCCGGCGGTGGCCATCGCCCGCCTGCTCGACCTGGGTGCCGAGCGCATCGCGTACGTCGACGTGGACGTGCACCACGGCGACGGGGTGCAGCAGATCTTCTGGGACGACCCCCGGGTGCTGACGGTCAGCCTGCACGAGACCCCGCTCGCGCTGTTCCCGGGCACCGGCTTCCCGGACGAGACCGGCGGCCCGAACGCCGCGGGCACCGCGGTCAACGTCCCGTTGCCGCCCGGCATCGAGGACGCCGGTTGGCAGCGTGCCTTTCACGCGGTTGTGCCGTCGGTGTTGCGGGCGTTCCGTCCGCAACTCCTGTTCACCCAGTGCGGAGCGGACGCCCACCGGGTCGATCCCCTCGCCGACCTGCACCTGTCCGTCGACGGGCAGCGCGCCACCTACCTGGCGTTGCGGGCGCTCGCCGACGAGCTGTGCGACGGGCGTTGGGTGGCCACCGGCGGTGGCGGGTACGCCCTGGTCGAGGTGGTGCCCCGGGCCTGGACGCACCTGCTGGCGGTGGCCACCGGAGCGCCGCTGGATCCGGCGACGCTGACCCCGCCGGCCTGGCGGGAACTGGCCGCCGCCCGCCGGCCCGGCTTCGACGTGCCGCTGCGGATGACCGACGACGTCGACCCGGGGTACGAGCCGTGGCAGCCCACCGGGGAACCGAGCCCGGTCGACCGGGCGATCGCGGCGACCCGCAAGGCCGTCTTCCCGCTGCTCGGCCTCGACCCGCACGATCCGCGTGACTGACTGACCCGGCCGGGGAGGGCCGTCCGAGGTGACCACTGCCGAACACGCCGTGGATGTGCTGCTCAGCGACGGCAGCACGGTCCAGTTGCGGCCGATCGACCCGTCCGACGCGCCCGAGATCGTGGCGATGCACTCCCGCTTCTCCGAACGCACCCGCTACCTGCGCTACTTCTCGCCGTACCCCCGGATCCCGGAGCGGGACCTGCACCGCTTCGTCAACGTCGACCACCGGGACCGGGAGGCGTTCGTGGTGCTGGCCGGCGACCGGATCGTCGCCGTGGGCCGCTACGAACGGCTCGGCCCGGCCGCGCCCGACGCCGAGGTGGCCTTCGTGGTGGAGGACGCCTACCAGGGGCGGGGCATCGGCTCGGTGCTGATGGAGCATCTCGCCGATGCCGCCCGCCGGGCCGGGATCGTCAACTTCGTGGCCGAGGTGCTGCCGGCCAACGGGCAGATGCTGCGGGTGTTCGCCGACTTCGGGTACCAGATCCAGCGCCAGTTCGCCGACGGGGTGGTGCACCTGAGCTTCCCGATCGCGCCCACCGAGGCGACCCTGGAGGTGCAGCGCGGGCGGGAGCACCGTACCGAGGCGCGGTCCATCGCCCGGCTGCTCGCCCCGCGCGGCGTCGCCGTCTACGGTGCCAGCGCCACCGGCCAGGGGGTGGGTGCGGCGGTGCTCGGGCATCTGCGCGACGGCGGGTTCACCGGGTCGGTGGTGCCGGTCCACCCGAGTGCGGCGCGGGTGGCCGGGCTGCCCGCGTACCCGTCGGCGGCCGCCGCCGGGCTGCCGGTCGACCTGGCGGTGGTGGCGGTGCCCCCGGACGCCGCCGCCGCGGTGGTCGCCGACGCCGCGGCGGCCGGGGCGCACGGACTGGTGGTGATCTCCGCCGGCTTCGCCGAGGCTGGTGTCGAGGGCGCCGCCGCGCAGCGTGCACTGGTCCGCGCGGCGCACGCGGCGGGCATGCGGGTGATCGGCCCCAACTGCCTGGGGGTGGCCAACACCGACCCGGGTGTACGCCTCAACGCCACCCTCGCTCCGCGCCTGCCGGTGCCGGGCCGGGTCGGCATCTTCAGCCAGTCCGGTGCGTTCGGCGTGGCGCTGCTGGCGGAGGCGGACCGGCGCGGGCTCGGCCTGTCCAGCTTCGTCTCGGCCGGCAACCGGGCCGACGTCTCCGGCAACGATCTGTTGCAGTACTGGCAGGACGACCCCGGCACCGACGTCATCATGTTGTACCTGGAGACCTTCGGTAACCCGCGCAAGTTCGCCCGGCTGGCCCGGCGCATCGGCCGGGACAAGCCGGTGGTGGCGCTGGCCTCACCGGCCCGCCCACCGGGGATGGGTGACGCCACCGGCCCGGACGCCACGGCCGTCAGCGCGTTGTTCGCCCAGTCCGGGGTGATCCGGGTGGACACCGTCGGCGAGTTGCTCGACGTCGGGGTGCTGCTGGCCAACCAGCCGCTGCCGGCCGGCGATCGGGTCGGCGTGGTCGGCAACTCCTCGGCGCTGACCGGGCTCGCGGCCACCGCCTGCGCGGCCCAGGGACTCACCGTCGCCGACGGCTACCCGCGGGACGTGGGGCCGAGGGCGAGCGCGGCCGAGTTCGCCGAGGCGCTGGCCGGTGCCGCCGCCGACGATTCGGTCGACGCGTTGGTGGCGCTCTTCGCGCCGCCGTTGCCCGGCCAGTTCACCGGCACCGAGGCCGACCTCACCGCCGCCCTGCCCGCGGCGCTGTCCGGCGGCAAGCCCGCGGTGGCGACCTTCCTCGTCGGCCGTGCCCCGGCCGGGATGCCCTCGTACCCGAGCGTGGAGGAGGCGGTTCGGGCGCTGGCCCGGGTCACCGCGTACGCGCAGTGGCTGCGCCGGCCGACCGGCACCCTGCCGGAGCTGTCCGGGGTCGACCCGGGTGCGGCGCAGACGGCGCTGCGGGCGGACGACACCGACGTGGCGGCGTTGCTGGCCGGGTACGGCATCGAGGTGGTCGAGTCGGTGCCGGCCGCCTCGGTCGACGAGGCTGTCGAGGC
Source organism: Verrucosispora sp. WMMC514 (assembly GCF_027497295.1). Lineage (NCBI taxonomy): Bacteria > Bacillati > Actinomycetota > Actinomycetes > Micromonosporales > Micromonosporaceae > Micromonospora > Verrucosispora sp. WMMC514. The sequence goes on from NZ_CP114906.1 coordinate 4,251,572, forward strand.
GGCCACCCGGCTCGGTTTCCCGGTGGCGCTCAAGGCCGCGGCGCCGGGACTGCGGCACCGCCTCGACCTCGGGGCGGTCCGCCTCGACCTGTCGGACGCCGCCGCCGTGCGCCGGGCCGGTTCGGAGCTGGCGGCAGCCTTCGGCGCTGACGTCCTGGTGCAGCCGATGGTGCCGCCCGGGGTGGCGTGTGTGGTGGAGCTGGTCGAGGATCCGGCGTTCGGGCCGGTGGTCGGGTTCGGGCTCGGCGGGGTCGCCACGGAACTGCTCGGCGACCGGGCGTGGCGGGCCGTGCCGTTGACCGACCGGGACGCCGCCGAGCTGGTCGACGCGCCCCGGGCGGCCCCGTTGCTCCGTGGTCATCGGGGGGCCGCGCCGGTCGATCGCGCCGCCCTGGCCGATCTGCTGCTGCGGGTCGGTCGTCTCGCCGACGACCAGCCCCGGGTCCGGGCGCTGACGCTGAACCCGGTGCTCGCCCGGCCCGACGGTCTGTCGGTGCTGCACGCGAGTGTCCGGATCGGCTCGGCCGACGTGCCGCGCCCCGACACCGGCCCCCGCCGGCTGTGAAGGACGGTGGGTCAGGCTCGGCTGGAGATCTGCTGCACCGCCCAGGCGTTGCCGTCGGGGTCGGCGAAGAAGACGAAGCCGACGTTGTCCAGCGGGTCCGGCACCGGGCGAGGGTTCTCGCCGAGCACCTGGATCTCGCTGACCTCGACGCCGCGGTCGAGCAGCTCGGCGCGGGCCTTGCCGAGGTCCGGCACGACGAGTTGCAGGCCCTTCAGCGACCCCGGCGGCATCTGCGGCACGGCGCCCTTGCCGATGACGATCGAGCAGCCGGACCCGGGTGGGGTCAGCTGCACGATGCGGACCTCGTCGCTGATCACCGTGTCGTGGTCGACGGCGAAACCGAGCCGTTCGGCGTAGAAATCCTTGGCCCGGTCCACGTCGGAGACCGGTACGACGACCACTTCCAGCGTCCAGTTCATTGCGGTCCTCCTGTTCTCGTCGCCAGCAGTTCGGCGAGTCGGGCGTAGCTCTCGGAGACCCCACGGACCATCGGGTACCGCAGGGCGATGTCGCGTCCCTCGGGGGTGGCGTAGCGCAGGGCGGTGGTGACGGTGGTCCGCCCGGCCAGTTCGGTGAACGTGTGGCTGACCAGGGTCTCGCCGGGATACGACTGGTCGTCGAAGCGTTCGGTGCAGACGAGGCCGTGCGGCGGGTCGATCGTCCGGTAGACCCCGCGCTGGACCATCCGCTCGCCGTCGGGGCCCTGCGACTCGAAGCGCCACCGCCCGCCCACCCGCAGGTCCACCTCGCACCCGACCAACTGCCAGCCGCGTGCGCCGTACCAGCGGACGAGCAGCTCAGGACGGGTGAAGGCGGCGAACACGAGTCGCGCCGGTGCGTCGAAGACCCGGCTCAGCACGATCTCCCGATCGCCCGGCGTGTCGACCACCAGATGGTCGTCGATCACCGGGCCGTACCGCCGGTGCCGTGCGGTCCTTCCCCGGCCGCGCGCAGCTCGTCGAGCAGGGCGTCGAGACGCTGATAGCGCTCGGCCCAGTGGTCGCGGTACGCGGCGAGCCAGGCGGTGGCCTCCCGCAGCGGCGCGGCCTCGAGGCGGCACGGGCGTCGTTGGGCGTCGCGTCCCCGGCTGACCAGTCCGGCCCGTTCCAGCACCCGCAGGTGTTTGGAGACGGCCGGTTGACTCATCGCGAAGGGGGCGGCGAGTTCGGTGACGGTGGCCTCGCCGGTCGCCAACCGGGCGAGGATGGCCCGCCGGGTCGGGTCGGCGAGGGCGGCGAAGGTGGCATCCAGGTCGGTGAGCACGTCATATAACCTTCCGGTTCGATAACCAAGAGGTTTGTATCCGACGGTGCCCCTGCCGTCAAGTGGAAACAGCACATCGGCCCCCGGCGAACCGCCGGGGGCCGATGGCCGAACGCTCAGCTCAGCAGGCGTACGCCTCCAGTCGCTGCGCCCGCTCCGGTGCCCGCAGCTTGAGCAGCGTCACCTTTTCGATCTGCCGGATCCGTTCCCGGGAGAGGCCGAACTCGCGGCCGACCTCGTCCAGGGTGCGCTGCCGGCCGTCGTCGAGGCCGAACCGCAACCGGATCACGGCCTGCTCGCGCTGCGAGAGCGTGGCCAGCACGATGCTCACCTCGTTGCGCAGTTCGCCCTGGGTTGCGGCGTCCCCCGGTCCGGCGGCCGGGTCGACGGCGGCGACGAAGTCACCGAGGGCGCTCTCGCCGTCCTCGCCGACAGCCTGGTCCAGACTCACCGGCTCCCGGTCGTAGGAGATCAGCTCGATCACCTGGAACTCCGGCACGTCGAGCGCGCGGGCCACCTCGGCGACCGTGGGCTCCCGGCCCAGCGACACCGCCAGCTCCCGGCGGGCGCGAACCATCCGGTTGACCTGCTCGACCATGTGGACCGGGATGCGGATGGTGCGGGCCTGGTCGGCCATGGCGCGGGTGATGGCCTGTCGGATCCACCAGGTGGCGTAGGTGGAGAACTTGTAGCCCTTGGTGTAGTCGAACTTCTCCACGGCCCGGATGAGGCCGAGGTTGCCTTCCTGGATGAGGTCGAGGAAGGCCATGCCCCGACCGGTGTACCGCTTGGCGATGCTGACCACCAACCGCAGGTTCGCCTCCAGCAGGTGGTTCTTGGCCGCCCGGCCCTGCCGCGCGACGAGTTCCAGGTCGGCGCGCAGTTCCTCGGAGACCGGGGTGCAGGTGCTGAGCTTCTCCTCGGCGAACAGGCCGGCCTCGATCCGCTTCGCCAGGTCCACCTCCTGCACGGCGGTGAGCAACTTCGTCCGACCAATTCCGTTGAGGTATGCCCGGACCAGGTCGGTGGAGACGCCGCGCTCGTCGGTGGCGTCCAGGTCGGTCAGGGTGTCGACGCCGTGCTCCGCCTCGGTGCCGGCGTGCGTCCGGTGCTCCGTCATCTGCTGGGCCATCTCAGTCTCTCCCCGTGTCCACGTCCGTGCCGTGTCCGCCGGCCAGTCGCGCCGGTGACAAACAGCTTGGCGGTCGGGGCGTAAAACGGGAGTGAGGCGATCGGGGAACCGACAGTCTCCGAGCCGGCACTCGGTGGCTCGGCGGTTCGGCCGGTCGGGCTTGTCGGCGCCGGTTACCGTGCCAGCGGTCGGCCGTCGGGCCGGCGTACCGGCTCGGATGCGGGCGATCGACGGACGGAGGCAATCGTGGTGTTCAAACGGCTCATGCAGGCGATGGGAGTCGGTGGTCCGTCGGTGGAGACGGTGCTGTCGAATCCGAACTGCCGGCCGGGCGGCCACCTGGAGGGCAGCATCGCGGTCACCGGCGGCGACCACGGGGTCGACGTGTCCTACGTGGCACTGGGGCTGCTCACCCGGGTGGAGGTGGAGAGCGGGGACAACGAGTACACCACCAACCAGGAGTTTCAGCGCCAGCAGGTCACCGGCCCGTTCCGGCTGGAGGCGGGGCAGCGCTACGACGTCCCGTTCCGGTTCGAGGTGCCGTGGGAGACCCCGCTCACCGAGTTGTACGGGCAGCACCTGCACGGCATGACGATGGGTCTGCGTACCGAACTGGAGGTGGCCCGCGCGGTCGACAAGGGCGACCTGGACGCGGTGGCGGTGCACCCGCTGCCGGCCCAGGAGCGACTGCTGGAGGCGCTGCTACGGCTCGGTTTCCGGTTCTCCCGTGCCGACGTGGAACGCGGGCACATCTACGGCGTCCACCAGACGTTGCCGTTCTACCAGGAGATCGAGTTCTACCCGCCGCCCCAGTACGCGGGCGCGATGAAGCAGCTGGAGGTCACCTTCGTCACCGACCCTCGGCAGGTGCAGGTGGTGTTGGAGCTGGACAAGCGGGGCGGACTGTTCACCGAGGGCCGCGACGTCTTCGGTCGCTTCGCCGTCGAGCACGCCTCGGCGGCCAACACCGACCTTGCCGCCCAGCTCGACGGCTGGCTGCGTCAGTCGCTGCAACGCCGCGGCCTCTTCGGCTGAACTCCGCGATCCCGCGCCGTACCTCAGTGCCAGTTGCTTATCTGCACGTCGTGCGGCGCGGGCTCACCCTTACCGGTCTCGACCAGCCGCTTGAGACTCATCAGGTAGATCGCCCACTTGGTGCTGCAGTGGTACATGAACTCCACGGGCTCGCGCCAACCCTCGTGCCGGAACAGCACGATCGTGAAGTCGTCCTCCCGCTTCAGCTCGAAGCGGACCCGGGTGCCGATCCACTCCTCGGGGCCGTCGACGACCTCCCAGAGCACCAGCTCGGCCGGCCGGCTCTCCAGCACCTTCATGTCGAAGCCACCGGGGATGAACCGGAATCGGAGCACCCCGCCGACGTCGCCGTCGCCGCCCGTGTCCTCGGTCCACCAGTTCGCGAGCCCGTCGACAGTGGTCAGGGCCCGGTAGACGTCCTCGGGAGCCGACTTGACGCCGACCCGGTGCAGGATGTCCAACATCTCGATACCTCGTTTCTGAGTGATGACGCCCGGACATGGGCAGGCTGGATCGCGCCGCCACGGACGTGGCGGCGGTCGGGTGGGTGGACTCAGCTCTGCTGGTCGCGCTGGATCGCCTCGGCGATCCGCTTGATCCGTCGCAACCTCGCGTCCCAGGTGGCGCCGACCGCCGACAGTTGCGCAACCGCGCGGGCGAGTTGTGCCTCGTCGACCTCGTAGCGGCGTTCGCGGCCGGACGGCGTGCCGTGGACGAGGCCGACCCGGCCGAGTACGCCGAGGTGTTTGGCGACCGCCTGCCGGGTGACCGGCAGCTGCTCGCTCAGCGTGGTCGCCGTGCCGCCGCCGTCGGTCAGCAGCAGGTCGAGCATCCGCCGCCGGGTCGGGTCCCCGACGGCGGACCAGAGGTCGTCGTCGACACCGACACTCATCGAGTCGACACCAGCCGGGCCACGTAGTCGACGAGGCGGGGCAGGAAGTGGTCCCAGCCGGTGACGTGGTCGCGGTAGTGCTCTTCGAGCACGGCCGCCTGCCAGCCCCGCTCCCGGAACCCGGTCTCGGTGAGCCGCAGCAGCGTCCCGGTGCCCGACGGGACCAGTTCGAAGGTCACCAGGAGCGAGTTGGTCGGCGTCGCGACGGCGAGATCGTCGTACACCCACCGGAACGAGAAGCGCCGGGGCGGGTCGGCCGCCACCACGGTCAGTGGCACGACCTGGGTGTTCGGCGTGTCGCCGAAGGTGATCGTCCCGGTCGCGCCGGGGACCGGTTCGAGGTCCGCATCGTCCGGCCACCACTGCCGCAGGTGTTCGGGCGCGGTGACGACCTCGTAGACCACCTCGGGCGTGGCGTCGATGTGGATCTCGCGTTCGATGCTGCCGTACTCCATGCGCTCCTCCATACCTGCAACCGTTGGTTGCGTATGACTCTAGGAGGTGTCGGCGGAACGCGCAACAATTAGTTGCGCTACAGGTCGAGGAGGATGGTGCGGGGACCGACGTTGACGCTCTCCACCAGCATGTGCGCGCGGAAGCGGCCGGTCTCGACCGTCGCGCCTCGCTCGCGCAGCGCCCGGATCGTCTCCTCGACGAGCGGTTCCGCCACCTCGGCCGGGGCGGCCGCGGTCCAGCTCGGGCGGCGGCCCTTGCGGGCGTCGCCGTAGAGGGTGAACTGGCTGACCACGAGGATCGGCGCGCCGATCTCCGCCGCCGACCGCTCGTCGTCCAGGATGCGCAGCTCGTGCACCTTGCGGGCCATCGTCCGAGCGATCTCGGCCGTGTCGCTGTGGGTGACTCCGAGCAGCACCAGCAACCCGTCGTCGACCGCGCCGACCACCTCGCCGGCGACGGTCACGCTGGCCCGGCCGACGGTCTGCACCACGGCCCGCATCAGGCCACCACCACCGACGCGCGACCGCTTGCCGGCGGTGCGGGCATCGGGCGGCTCATGGCTGCACCGGCGCGATGAAGCCCCGCTCCACCAGGTGTGCCACGATCGGCCCGGCCGCCTCGGCCAGCTCGTCGACGGCCACGTCGTGGGCGACGGCGAGCAGCGCCAACTGGTCCCGCAGCGGCAACCGCCCGTCGGCGCCGCCCACCAGCGCGAGCACCAGTGGGTCGATCTCCTCGGTCCAGCGCAGTCCGTCGGGCAGGGCGAGCACCTGCCGGTCCACCCCCCAACCGTCGGCGCCCATCGTCGCTTCCTGGCGCAGTTGCAGCCCGTCGGCGGCGCGATACCGCGCGGCCAGCAGCCCGTCGGTGTCGCGACCGCGCAGCCAGTCCTGCCGGTCGAACCAGTCGGCGATCCGATCGCCCATCGGTGGCTGCACCCGCTGGCGCAGGTCCTCCACCCGCAGCACCGGGTCGGCGCGGTCGCTGCGGCGCAGCGAGACGATGCCGAAGCCGATCGCCTCCACCTTGTGCGCGTCGAACCAGTCGAGCCAGTCGGCCATCCGCTGCGGGTCGGTGGCCTCCCCGACATCGGTCAGCCACAGGTTGACGTACGCCATCGGGTCGGCGACCTCGCGCTGGATGACCCAGGCGTCCAGGCCGGTGCCGGCGAACCAGCCGGCGACCCGCTCGCCCCAGTCCTCGCCGGTGACGTGCACCCAGTTGGCGAGGTACTGCATGGCGCCGCCTGCGGTGAGCAGGCCCGGGGCGGCTGCGGCCAGCTCCGCGCCGATCGCGTCGCCGACCCGACCGGAGTCGCGGTAGACGTGGGTGGTCGTGCCCGGCCCGACCACGAACGGCGGGTTGCTCACCACGAGGTCGAACCGCCGGCCGGCGACCGGGGCCACCAGGTCGCCGTGCAGCAACTCCCAGTCCTGACCGTTGAGGGCGGCGGTGGTGGCGGCGAAGCGCAGCGCCCGCCGGGACACGTCGGTGGCGGTGACCCGCCGCGCGTGGGTGCCCAGGTGCAGTGCCTGCACGCCCGAGCCGGTACCCAGGTCCAGCGCGCTGTCCACCGGCCGTCGGACGGCCGCCCCGATCATCGTCTGGGTCGCACCGCCGATGCCGAGCACGTGTTCGGCGTGCAGCGGGCGGCCGGGGCGGGCGCTGGCCGGCACATCCGCGAGGACCCACCAGTCGTCGCCGTACGGCTCCAGGTCCAGCCCCATCCGCAGCCCGTCGCCGTGCCGTTCGACGATCCCCGCCTCGAGGGCGTCGGTGAGTGGCAGCGGCGCCAGCGCGGCGGCCACCGCCGCCTCCGGCTCGGTCTGCTCGCAGATGAAGATCCGGATCAGGGTCGCGAGGGGGTCCCGGTCGGCGGTGGCGCGCAGCGCGGCTCGGAAGTCGTTGCGGGCGACTCCGCCGGTCGCCTGCGGGCCGAGCCGGGCGGCGATGCCGTTCGCGGTGAAGCCCGCCCGGGTCAGCGCGGTCCGCAGCGCTTCGATGCCGGCGCGGGAGAGCAGCATGTCATGTCCGTCCACACCGTCATCCTGCCTGGTGGCGTCGGGTCCGGAGACCACCGCCCGTGACATCGGAAGTTAAATCTACTGACATCTATGTCATATTCGTCGATCTAACGCTAGCATTCCCTCCAACTCAGTCCAGGGTGCGGACCGCCCGGCCAGAAGCCCGGTCGGCCGCCCAGGTAAGGGAGGCACGATGTCCTCAGGGTCCACCGCGCGGCGGCAGCTCATCCGGGCGCTCGCCGTCGTCGCCACCGCGGCGGCCGTCTCGGCGGCCGGCACCACCGCGGCGGTCGCCGCACCCACCGGCGAGATCCGTGGCGCCGGCGCGTCGAACGCGGTCAGCGGTAGCTACCTGGTCGTCCTGCGCACCGACGCCGTCGGTGCCGCCGGTTCGTCGACGGCTCGCTCTGCCGTTCCGGACCGGGCCAGTGCCCTGGTCAAGCGGTACGGAGGCAGTGTCTCCGACACCTACAGCGCCGCGCTCACCGGTTTCGCGGCGAAGATGACCGCCGCCCAGGCGGCCCGGCTCGCCGCCAACTCGGCGGTGGCCTACGTGGAGCAGGACCAGGTGGTCACGATCCAGGCGACCCAGACCAACGCGACCTGGGGCCTGGACCGCATCGACCAGCGCAACCGGCCGCTGAGCACCACCTACACCTACCCGAACACCGCGTCGAACGTGCGGGCGTACATCATCGACACCGGAATCCGGACCTCCCACAGCCAGTTCGGCGGCCGGGCCACCTGGGGCACCAACACCGTGGACAGCAACAACACCGACTGCAACGGCCACGGCACCCACGTCGCCGGCACGGTCGGCGGTTCGACCCACGGTGTGGCCAAGGGGGTCCGCCTGATCGCGGTGAAGGTGCTCAACTGCTCCGGCGGTGGCACCACCACCAGCGTGGTCAACGGGGTGAACTGGGTGACCGCCAACGCGGTGAAGCCGGCCGTGGCGAACATGAGCCTGGGTGGCGGTGCCAGCACCTCCATCGACAACGCGGTGCGCAACTCGATCGCCTCCGGCGTCAGCTACGCGGTCGCGGCGGGCAACTCCAGCGCCAACGCCTGCAACTACTCGCCGGCCCGGACCTCGACCGCGATCACCGTCGGCTCGACCACCAGCACCGACGCCCGGTCCTCCTTCTCCAACTACGGCTCCTGCGTGCACATCTTCGCGCCGGGTTCGAGCATCACGTCGGCCTGGCACACCAGCAACAGCGCCACCAACACGATCAGCGGCACCTCGATGGCCTCGCCGCACGTGGCCGGTGCCGCCGCGCTCGTGCTCGGCGCCAACCCGTCCTACTCGCCGGCCCAGGTCAAGAGCTACCTGGTCAACAACGCCACCACCGGCGTGGTGACCAGCCCGGGTAGCGGCTCGCCGAACCGCCTGCTGTTCGTGGTCAACTGACCCACACCCCGCGTGATCGGCCCGGCGGACGGTGCGAACCGATCCGCCGGGCCGCGTCACGTCGTGTCCCGACCGGTCGGTCCGGAAGGGGTGTCAGTGCCCGTCCCGACCGGCGTACGGGCAGGATGAGGGCATGACGCTCGCGCTGCCCATCGACCCGCAGGCGAACCAGCTGCTGGCCCGCGATCCGCTGGCCCTGCTCGTCGGCATGGTTCTCGACCAGCAGGTCTCGATGGAGAAGGCCTTCTCCTCGCCGTACGTGCTGGCCCAGCGGCTCGGCCACGACCTGGACGCCCGGGAACTGGCCGGCTTCGATCCGGAGGCCCTGGTGGCCATCTTCGCCCAACCACCCGCGCTGCACCGCTTTCCCAAGGCGATGGCGGCCCGGGTGCAGGAGGTGTGCCGGGTGCTGGTCGAGCGCTACGACGGCGACGCCGCCCGGCTCTGGGCGGACCCGGCCGACGGCCGCGAGCTGCTCGGGCGGATCACCGCCCTGCCCGGATTCGGTCGGCAGAAGGCCCAGATCTTCCTCGCCCTGCTCGGCAAGCGGTTCGGGGTGCAACCGCCGGGTTGGCGGGAGGCCGCGGGCCACTACGGTGATCCGGACGCTCACCGGTCCGTCGCGGATGTGACCGATGCCGAGTCACTGCGCCTGGTTCGGGAGTACAAACAGCAGGTGAAGGCGGCGGCGAAGGCGAGCGCACGCGGGGACTGACCGGGCCGCCGACGACGGCAGGGGGCGGTCGATGGCGCAGCGGGGCGGCGCGCTGCTGCGTGGTGGGCACGGAACAGCGCGGACCACCTTCCTGGAACTCTTTCTCGACCTGGCCTTCGTCTTCGCCTTCACCCGGGTCTCGGTCCGCTTCATCGGCGAGGTCGAGCACGGGCTGACCGTGCTGGGCTTCCTGGAGACCCTGATCCTCTTCCTCGCCCTGTGGCACGTCTGGACATTGATCAACTGGGTCACCAGCCGGTACGAACCGGACGCCCTGACGATCCAGCTCGTCGTGGTCGGGACCATGCTCGGCAGCCTGGTGATGGCCGTCGCCGTGCCCCGGGCGTTCGAGGAGCGGGCGCTGGCGTTCGTCATGGCCTATCTGGTGACGGTGATCGGCCGACCGCTGATCATCGCCGCCGTGCTGGGTCGGCATCCACGCCGTACCGTGCCGTGGCGGCTGGCCGCCTGGGCGGCAGCGTCGGGGGCGCTCTGGCTGGCCGGTGCGCTCGGGCCCGCCGACCTGCGGTTCGGGCTGTGGGCGCTGGCCATCACCATCGATCTGGCCGGCTACCTGCTGGGTTGGCCGGTGCCTGTGCTGGGGCGGGCGCCGGTCTCGGCCTGGCGGATCGCCGGGGAGCACATCGCGGAGCGCTACCAGCAGATCTTCCTCATCGCGCTGGGCGAGACGGTCCTGGTCATCGGGATCACCTACAGCGGCGAGGGGTTCGGCCAGCTCGCGGCGGCGGCCTTCACGGTCGCCTTCCTCACCACCGCGCTGCTCTGGCGGATCTACTTCCATCGGGCCGGTCACCTGCTCGTCGAGGCGCTGCGGCTGGCCCGGTCGCCCGGTCGGCTCGGTGCCTCCGCCTCCACCACGCACCTGGTCATGGTGCTCGGCGTACTGCTCACCGGGGTGGGCTACGAGTTGGTCATCGTGAAACCGTTCGACCGGGTCGAGCCGGCGTGGCTGGTCTTCATCGTCGGCGGGCCGGCCCTGTTCCTGTTGGGGCGGGCCCGTTTCGAGTACGAGATCTTCGCCCGGGTCTCCCGCCGCCGGGTGTTGATGATGCTGGCGTTGCTCGGGTCCGCTCCGCTGCTCCTGCTCGGCACGCCGATGCTGGCGTTGTCCGTGGTCGCGGCCGGCCTGGCCCTGGTAGCCGTCGTGGACGGGTTGCGTGCTCGTGACCAGCCGATGGAGCCATCGGCATCTCCGCTGGACCGTCCGGATCCGGGTGATGCCAACTTCCCGACCTGACCCGCGCGCCGCGGACCGCCGCGCGGGTCGCCGAGGGTGGTCGATGATCCCGTCAGGCAGCGCTCGGATGGGCCAGCGAGGCGATGGCCCGCCGGACGTCGGCCAGCGAGACGGTCGCCGAGTCGTCCAGGTCGGCCAGGCCCGTCTCGATCCACTGCCGCATCAGCGTCGTCACGCCGATGCCCCGGGCTTCGGCGGCGGCCCGGACCCGTTCGTAGGTCTCCAGCGGCAGCCGGACGGATCGGCTGACCATCGGAGTCTCGGTGTCGGGGGTGGGCAGGCCCACCGCCTGGCTCTCGTCGATCAGATCGGCGATCCGGTCGCCGCCGCCGTGGAACTGCTTGATCGCGTCGTGACGGTTCATCGTCACCGCCTCCTCGTCTCCGGAGAATTCCGCACGGCCTCGTCGTAGCGTTTGGCCTCGACGTCGCTCAACTCGCGGGCGGAGAGGACGTCCCAGTCGTTGTCGGCACCGTCGGTCTCGGCCAGCAGCACCGCCACCCGGCGTCCGCGGGCAGTGGGGGCGTAGACCACCATCACGTCGTCGCCGAGGTGGCGGATCACCCGCCGGCCGCTGTGCAGCGCCTCCCAGACTTCCCCCGGCGTGACGTCGTAGACCCGCAGATTGGCCAGCGCCTCGTCGGTGAAGCTGAACCTGCTGCCCACGCGGCGAGCGTACCACGGCCGTAACACGGATTTCGGGGCCGACGAAGCTCGTCGCCCGCCCGGTCGGAGTGACAGGATGGGATGCGACCCCTCCGGAGGAGGTACCACGGGTGAAGCGCCAGGCGTACCAGCCGATCCTCATCACCGACGCCGCCCGCAGCCAGGATGATCAACTGACCAGCCGGCAGCGGCGTTACGTCGTGATGATGGGTGTCCGCGTCGCCTGCGTGATCGTCGGCGCGATCCTGGTCGGGGTGCGGGCACCACTGCTCTGGCTCTGGCTGCCGCTGGTCGCGCTGGGCATGGTGCTCATCCCGTGGCTCGCGGTACTGCTGGCCAACGACCGGCCGCCCAAGGAGCGTCACCGCCTCGCCAACCGCTTCTCGTCGCGTTCGGCCACCGAGGCGGCACCGCCTCCGATGAGCCTCGCCGCCGAGGAGCGGCCCCACAAGGTCATCGACGCGGAGCCTTGACCCGCCCGGCGTGGCTCAACGAACCGGTCGGGCCCCGACCTGCGCCACCGCCGCGGCACCGAGATCGACGGCCCGGGCCAGGGCGGCATCGGGTGCCGCCCCGGCCAGCCAGGCACGCAGCAGGCCTGCCGCGAAGGCGTCACCCGCCCCGGTCACGTCCCGCACCGCCACCCGGTGCGCCGCCGAGGTGACGATCGTGGCGTCCCGATCGACCCAGACGGCACCGGCCCCGCCGCGTTTGACCACCACCCGGCGGGCCACGGAGAGCAGTGCCCGGCCCTGCGCCGCCGGCTCCAGTCCACCGGCCAGCACGGTCGCCTCGTCGACGTTGACCAGCAGCAGGTCGACCTCGCGTACCCAGGTCAGAAAGGCTGCCGCCCCGACCGCCCGCAGCGGTGCCGCGGAGGCCGCGTCGACGCTCGTGGTGAGGCCGCGTTCGCGGGCGCCGGCCAGCGCCCGCAGGCCGGCCGGTCGGGAGCCCGCGTCCAACAGGGTGTACCCGGACAGGTGCAGGTGCGTGGCGTCCGGCGCGTCGGACAGCGCCGCGTCCACGTGGTCGGGACGCAGCCGTACGTTCGCGCCACGCTCGGTGACCATGGTGCGTTCGTCGCCGGCGGTCAGCACGATCACCGTGCCGGTGGCGGACCCGGCGATCTCGTCCACCGCGCAGTCGACTCCGGCCGCGGTCAGCTCCGCCACCCGGTCACGCCCGGCGCCGTCGTCGCCGACGGCGCCCACCAGGGTCACCGGTACGCCCTGGGCGGTCAGCCAGGACGCGGTGTTGGCGGCCTGGCCGCCACCGGTGGAACGGATCGCCGCCGGGGTGTCGGAGCCGGACGCCAACGGTCCGGAGAGCACCGCCACCACGTCCGTGACCACGTCGCCGACGACCAGGACCCGGCCGGTACCGCCGCTGTCGTTCTCGGTCACCCCGGTCACGCCGACGCGTCGACCCGGCGCTGGGCCGCGGCGACCGCGATCCGGGCGGCCAGGTCGGCGTTGCGCAGGATGATCCGGACGTTCACCGCCAGGCTGGCACCCTGCGTCGCGGAGTGGAAGTGGGCCAGCAGGTACGGCGTGACGGCCTTGCCGGTCACCCCGTCGCGCTCCAGCCGGGCGAGACCCTCGGTGAGGGTACGGTCGTGCAGGTCCGGGTCGAGCTGCTCGTCGGTGGGCAGCGGGTTGGCGACGATCAGCCCGCCATGGTGTGCCCGGTGCCGCTCGCGGGCGGCCAGCACGTCGGCGACCCGTTCCGGGGAGTCGACCGACCAGTCCAGGTCGAAGCCGCCGTCGGTGATGAAGAAGCCCGGAAACCGGCGGGTCCGGTAACCGACCACGGCCACCCCGAGGGTCTCCAGCCGCTCCAGGGTCGCGCCCACGTCGAGGATCGACTTCACCCCGGCGCAGACCACCGCGATCGGCGTACGCGCCAGGGTGACCAGGTCGGCGGACTCGTCGAAGGTCTGCGCCGCCTCGCGGTGCACCCCGCCCAGCCCGCCGGTGGCGAACACGCCGATGCCCGCCGCGGCCGCCACGGCACTTGTCGCGGCCACGGTGGTGGCGCCGTCAGCGCCGGATGCGGCCGCCACCGCGAGGTCGCGGACGGAGAGTTTGGTCACCCCGTCGGCGGTGGCCAGCCGGGTCAGTTCGGCGTCGTCGAGCCCGACCACGAGTTCGCCGGCCACCATGCCGATGGTGGCCGGCACCGCCCCGGCGTCCCGGACGGCCTGTTCGATCTGCCGGGCCACCCGGAGGTTGTCCGGCCGGGGCAGGCCGTGCGAGACGATGGTGCTCTCCAGCGCGACCACGGGCCCCTGCTCGCGCAGGGCCCGGGCCACCTCGGTGCCGTAGCGAAGATGAAAGTCGGTCACAATCGCTCACCGTACGCCCGCCCTCCGGGTCACCTCAGGTGGACCGGGTGCGGGTGACCTGCCAGACTTGTCGGTTGGAGGTGCAGACGTGAGTACACAGATCCTCGAACGTCCCGAGCTGAAGGACGCCGACACCGGTCCGGAGATGTTCCACTACGTCCGGAAAGAAAAGATCGCCGAGAGTGCCGTCATGGGCACCTTCGTCGTGGCGCTGTGCGGGGAGACGTTTCCGGTGACGAAGACGCCCAAACCGGGTTCGCCGGTCTGCCCGAAGTGCAAGGAGATCTACGACTCGTACCGCGAGTGACGCCCTCGGTCCGCGCGGCGGCCCGCGTAACCTGCGGCGGTGACCACCTCCACCGCCCTTCTCCTGGCTGACCTGGCCGGAGTCGCGGTCTTCGCCGCCTCGGGCGCCTCCGCGGCGGTGGCCAAACGGCTCGACCTCTTCGGCGTGGTCTTCGTCGGCTTCGTCGCCGCCCTCGGCGGCGGGATCGTCCGGGACCTGGTCATCGACGAGGTTCCGCCGTTGGCCTTCGCCGACTGGCGTTACGCGGGTACCGCCGCCGTGACCGCCGCAGCGATCTTCTGGCTGCATCCACAGTTCGCCCGGCTGCGCACCACCGTCCTGGTGCTTGATGCGGCCGGGCTCGGCCTGTTCACCGTCGCCGGCACCCTCAAAGCCCTCGACGCCCAGGTCCCGGCGGTCGGTGCCTGCCTGATCGGCATGATCACCGCGATCGGTGGAGGACTCGTCCGCGACCTGCTCACCGGTGAGATTCCGGTGGTACTGCGGCGGGAGATCTACGCGGTCGCGTCGCTCGTCGGCTCGATCGTGGTGGTGCTCCTCCACGGCCTCGGGCACACCGGGCCGATCCCGCTCACCGTCGCCGTGGTGCTGGTCTTCGGCGTACGCCTGGTGGCCCTGCGTCGGCGCTGGTCGGCTCCGGTGGCGACGGTGCGACCACCCCGCACCGGCCTGTCGGGGCCGCCGCCGGAGTGAGCCGGCAGTGGCGCACGGCACCCCGGTAAGGGGTGTGGCGTCGCGTGGGCGGCCGGGCGGCTGCTGGTTATGCTGAGTCGGCCTTCGCGGCTCGGCTGCGCGGAGGCATTTTCGTGGGGCGACCGCCGTGCCCCCCGGCCCGGGCCGCCGGCCTGCGGCCGGGACATTCCGTGGCCGGAGAGGAGCGAACGGGTGGCAGTCCGGACGCCGGCGCTCGACACGTTTCCATCCCTCCGCGCCTGGCAGCGCAAGGCTCTGGTGGAGTACCTGCGCCGTCGGGCTGAGGACTTCACCGCGGTCGCCACCCCCGGGGCCGGAAAGACCACCTTCGCCCTGCGCATCGCCGCCGAACTGCTCGCCGACGGCAGCGTCGAGGCGGTCACCGTGGTCGCGCCGACCGAACACCTGAAGACCCAGTGGGCGGAGGCGGCGGCCCGGGTGGGCATCCAACTCGACGCCGCCTTCCGCAACGCCGACCTGCACTCCTCGGCCGACTTCCACGGTGCCGTGGTCACCTACGCGCAGGTCGGAATGGCACCGCAGGTGCACCGGCGGCGCACCATGACCCGCCGGACCCTGGTCATCCTCGACGAGATCCACCACGCCGGTGACTCGCGTACCTGGGGGGACGGGGTGAAAGCGGCCTTCGAGCCGGCGGTACGCCGGCTGATGCTCACCGGTACGCCCTTCCGGTCCGACGACAACCCCATCCCGTTCGTCAGCTACGAGCGGGGCGGTGACGGCCTGCTGCGTTCCCGGGCCGACTCGGTCTACGGCTACAGCGACGCGCTGCGCGACGGCGTGGTACGGCCGGTGCTGTTCCTGGCGTACTCGGGTGAGACCCGGTGGCGGACCAACGCCGGGGAGGAACTGGCGGCCCGGCTGGGCGAACCGATGACGCAGGATCTCATCGCCCAGGCGTGGCGTACCGCCCTGGATCCGGCGGGCGACTGGATGCCGCAGGTGCTGCGGGCGGCCGACGCCCGGCTGACCGTGCTGCGGGAGGCGGGCATGCCCGACGCGGGCGGCCTCGTCATCGCCAGTGACCAGCAGACGGCCCGCTCGTACGCCAGGCTCATCGAGCAGGTGACTGGGGAGCGGGCGGCCGTGGTGCTCTCCGACGACGCGGGTGCCTCGGCCCGGATCGCGACGTTCGCGGCGTCCGAGCAACGATGGCTGGTCGCGGTGCGAATGGTGTCCGAAGGCGTCGACATCCCCCGGCTGGCCGTCGGTGTGTACGCGACAAGTGCCAGCACCCCGTTGTACTTCGCGCAGGCGATCGGGCGCTTCGTCCGGGCCCGACGCCCGGGGGAGACCGCGTCGGTCTTCCTGCCCAGCGTGCCGCACCTGCTCGGGCTGGCCAGTGAGATGGAGGCCGAGCGGGACCACGTGCTCGGCAAACCCAAGGACCGCGAGGGCTTCGACGACGAACTGCTGGACCGGGCTCAGCGCGACGAGCAGGCCAGCGGTGAACTGGAGAAGCGTTTCGCCGCGCTGTCCGCCACGGCGGAACTGGATCAGGTGATCTTCGACGGGGCCTCGTTCGGTACGGCGGCCCAGGCCGGCACCCCCGAGGAGGAGGAGTATCTCGGCCTGCCCGGGCTGCTCACCTCGGAACAGGTGGCGTCACTGCTCGCCAAACGACAGGCCGACCAGCTCGCTGCCCAGCGACGTCGGGCGACCGAGCGAAGGACGGAATCCGCGGCGCCAGCGTCCGCTCCGCCGGCACCGATGAGCGCCGCCCAGCGCCGGGTGGCCCTACGCCGCCAGCTCAACGCCCTGGTCGCGGCCCAGCACCACCGCACCGGCCAGCCCCACGGCAAGATCCACGCTGAGTTGCGCCGGATCTGCGGCGGCCCACCCAGCGCCCAGGCCACCATTGAGCAACTGGAAGAACGCATAGCCACCGTCCAGACCCTCTGACACCGCCCACCCCACCGACCCCACCCCCTCCATGGGCACCGGACGGCCCCCGCCGCCCCGTCATCGTGGGGGCGGTTTCGGGACGCGAACCTCTTGGTCCACCAAGGCCAGGGCATGGAAAAGCCGGCCGGAGACACCCTGTGGGTGTCTCCGGCCGGCTTGTGTCGGTCGCTCAGGCCTCAGTTGGCCATCAGGTCAGCGCCGCGCCAGGTGAACTCCGGGTCCGTCGCGTACCGCACGGTGATCTTGACGAGATCCTCGGCGTACTTGTTGGCGTGGTGCCCACAGAACACCAGCTCACTGCCACCCGCCAGGGTGATCCGGAGCTTGCCGGCGGCATTGCAGCGGTCGCACCGTTCATCGGCGGCCGGGGGGCTCACCGTCTCGGGCGGCGGCGTGAGGGTCGGGGTCATCGCCTTCCTCCTCTGGTCGTCACCGATGAACACTCTCTTCGGTCTTGGTCACCTATCGTGCAACACCCTTGTCGGGCCTCGCCTTCCCTGTGTGCCCGCGGGGGACCGAGGTCACACCTGGCACGGATAGTGTGCCGTGCACCCAGGGTGCCACGTCAACGATCACATTCGTGCAACCACCTGATCACCATCCGACGTTGTACGCCAGGTGGTCAAAACGGCACGATCAGTTGACGGATGCTGATCAGTCGAGGTAGTCCCGGAGAACCTGGGAACGCGAGGGATGCCGGAGCTTGGACATCGTCTTGGATTCGATCTGCCGGATCCGTTCGCGGGTCACTCCGTAGACCTGACCGATCTCGTCCAGGGTACGCGGTTGGCCGTCGGTCAGCCCGAACCGCAGACGTACCACACCCGCCTCACGCTCGGACAACGTCTGCAGCACCTGCTGGAGCTGGTCCTGAAGCAGAGAGAACGAGACCGCGTCGACGGCGACCACGGCCTCCGAGTCCTCGATGAAGTCACCGAGCTGGCTGTCGCCCTCGTCACCGATGGTCTGGTCGAGCGAGATGGGCTCCCGGGCGTACTGCTGGATCTCCAGCACCTTCTCCGGTGTGATGTCCATCTCCTTGGCCAACTCCTCCGGCGTGGGCTCCCGGCCCAGATCCTGGAGCAGCTCGCGCTGTATCCGGCCCAGCTTGTTGATCACCTCGACCATGTGGACCGGGATGCGGATGGTGCGGGCCTGGTCGGCCATGGCGCGGGTGATGGCCTGTCGGATCCACCAGGTGGCGTAGGTGGAGAACTTGTAGCCCTTGGTGTAGTCGAACTTCTCCACGGCCCGGATGAGGCCGAGGTTGCCTTCCTGGATGAGGTCGAGGAAGGCCATGCCCCGGCCCGTGTACCGCTTGGCCAGCGAGACGACCAGGCGGAGGTTCGCCTCCAGCAGGTGGTTCTTGGCCCGCTCACCGTCCCGGGAGATCCACAGCAGGTCGCGCTGCATGTCGCGGGCGAGCTTCTCCTCGCCCTCGTCGGCGGCCCGCAGCCGCTCGGCGGCGTAGAGCCCGGCCTCGATCCGCTTGGCCAGCTCCACCTCCTGCTCGGCGTTGAGCAGCGGGACCTTGCCGATCTGCTTGAGGTACGCCCGGACCGAGTCCGCCGAGGCGGTCAGCTCGGCGTCCCGACGCGCCTGCTTGAGCGCCTCGGACTCCTCGTCGTCCCACTCGAAGTCGTTGTCGGTGGCGGAGTTCGCCGCGTCGGCCGCGGCGGCCTGGGCCAGCTCCGCCGGCTCCTCGACCACCACGTCCTCGATCTCAGCGGCGAGTTCCTCCGGATTGACCTCGCCCTCGGCCGCCTCGCCCTCGGCTGCGTTGGCCGGCTTCGCCGCGCCCGCCGCGGCGGCCACCGTCGCCTTGGTGGCCCGGGTGGACTTCTTGGCCGGCGCGGCGGCCTTGGCGGCCACTGCCGCGGTGGTCCCGGCCGCCTTGCGGGAGGTCGCCTTCCGCGGTGCCGGTGCCGATGCCTCCTCGGCCGCAGGCGCCTGCTTCGGGGCGGGCGCGGCCGCCTTCTTGGTGGTCTTGGCGGTGGTGGCCCGGGACGCGGGGGTGGCGGACCGGGCGGCGGCGACCCGGCGGCGGGTGCTGGCCGAGCCGTCGACCACGACGGTCACCCCGGCCTCGGAAAGCGCCCGCAGGATCTTCTTGGCCTGGGCCGGAGTCACCTCGGCGGACTCGACGGTGCGCGCGAGCTGGGCCGACGTGAGCTGGCCGCCGGCGCTCTGCGCGTGGGCGATCAAAGTGTCGGTGAGCGAGCGAACGTCGGCGCCGGTCTGGCGGGGTTCTGTCACGAATGACCTTCCGGAGGCGAAGAGCGAGCACGGCCGGGTTCGTCCGACGCAGCGTAGGGCACCGCGCCGGGCGATGTGGTTGAGGAACCCCCGTGTCCCGGGCCGGCCGGTTGTCGGGCGGCCCGTGGCGCGTGGGCAGGGGTGAATTGTAACGCCGTCTGCGGCGATCATCCTGCGCCGCACGGCTGATCGGCGGTCGGGACCGCCGATTCGGTGCGCTTTTGGACTTTGTAAGGATGATACCCGCGCGGAAGCCGGATACCTGGCCGTGCGGGAAGGGAACGGATATGGAGCGCGCGGCGCCACCGCCACCGCAACTGCTGGAGATCGCGATCGAGGTGGCCCGGGGCGCGGCGGCCACCGCGTACCGGATGCGGACCGAAGGCGTCTCGGTCGCGGCGACCAAGAGCACCGTCACCGACGTGGTGACCGCGGCTGACCGGGCCGTGGAGCGTCAGATCACCGCCGAACTGCGCCGGCTGCGGCCGGATGACGCCGTGTTGGGCGAGGAGTACGGTGCCGCGGCCAGTGGCGACGGCCCGCGTGCCCGGGTGCGGTGGATCGTCGACCCGATCGACGGCACCGTCAACTACCTGTACGGCCTGACGCACTGCGCGGTGTCCATCGCCGCGGAGGTGGACGGCGAGGTGGTGGCGGGTGTGGTGCGCAACATCCACACCGGCGAGGAGTGGACCGCGACCGTCGGCGGGGGTGCCTGGCGGGCGGGTCGGCGGCTGCACTGCTCCACCGAGACCGATCTCGGTCAGGCGCTGGTGATCACCGGCTTCGGCTACGACGCCGCCCGCCGGGTTCACCAGGCCCGCGTACTGGCCGAGCTGATTCCGCACGTGCGCGACATCCGCCGTCTCGGCGCCGCGGCGGTCGATCTCTGCCTGGTCGCCGAGGGGCGGGCCGACGCCTACTACGAGAAGGGTCTGGCCGCCTGGGACCAGGCCGCCGGGGCGCTGGTGGCCACCGAGGCCGGTCTGCGGGTCGGTGGGCTCAAGGGGGTGGCCCCCGGGCCGGAGATGGTCGTTGCCGCCCCACCGGCGCTGTTCGACGCGTTGCACGACCGCCTGGCCGCCCTGGACGCCTCCGGCGGCCCCTGAGGCCGCCTGGTGCCCGGTCGGACCCGCTCGAAGACCCGGCGGTCAGCCGTCGACCGGCATCGGGCAGGAACCGGGCGGGGCGACCGGGGCACCCAGGTCGCCCAGCGACTGGTTGACCTCGGTGATGGTGGCCAACTGCTGGAAGCTGCCGCCCAGGACCACGTCGACGATGTCGTCCTCGCGCTTGGGGTCGTACTCCAGTTCGGCGTCGCCGAGGAAGTACGCCCGCAGCAGGTGCGCCGAGCCGACTCCCTTCGGCCCGTAGCGCAGCACCGCCACGTCGTCGATCTTCTTCTTCTGGGTCGCTTCCTTCTGCACCTGGAAGTCGCGGTTACGGAAGTCGCCCGCGACGTCGGCGGCCAGACCGGGACGATCCGTGCCGTTCAGCACGTTGATCTTGACGTCCTTGTGGTCGCGCAGGGTGACGTCGGCGCGCGGCCAGTCGTCCGGACAACCCGCACCGGCGCCGGCGTTGCTCTGGGTGTCCCGGACCAGGGCGACGACCACGAAGACCAGGGCGACCACCGCCAGTAAACCGACGACAACGAGTGCTCGCACTCGCGCAAAGCTCATCAGGTCACTCCCGGGCAGTGGTGGGTGGCGGCGGCCGACCATCGGGCCGTTCCGTCGGTCGTCGGGTACGCCGCTGAGGTTAACGGGTGTCCGACCGTCGCGTGGAAACAGTCCGACATGCCGGCGCGCCACCGGAGAACGGGGTAGTACTACCCCTATCTTCGTGTCGCCTGAGTCACATTGGGAACAACTTCCCGTGCAGGGGCGTACATCTCAGCCACGAGGGCGGTATACATGCCTCGCCCAAAGGGGGGGTAGGGTTCCGCGCTCGCCGGGGAGATCCTCTGGCGGTCTGGTCCGAGCGGTCGTCGGGTCAGGTGGCCGACACTAGCGGTAGCCGGCCAGCGGAACCGAAACAGCGTCGTCCGGCGTTACAACCGGAAGCGACAACATCGAAATGGGAGAGTGAAACCGATGGCCACCGACTACGACGCTCCGCGCCGCGACGAGGTCGACCTCGGCGAGGACAGCCTGGAAGAGCTCAAGGCCCGGCGCGTCGACTCGCAGTCGGGCGCCGTGGACGTCGACGAGGCCGAAGTGGCTGAGAGCTTCGAGCTGCCCGGGGCCGACCTTGCCGACGAGGAACTGACGGTCAAGGTGCTACCGATGCAGCAGGACGAGTTCCGCTGCGCCCGCTGCTTCCTGGTGCACCACCGCAGCCAGCTCGCGGTGGAACGCAACGGCGAGCTGATCTGCCGAGAGTGCGTCTGACCGCAGGGCGACGACCACGACCATGGCGGCGACTCCCAAGTGGAGTCGCCGCCGCCCGGCTCGGCGAGCGCGACGCCGCGCAACCTGGTTGACTCGATAGCCATGAGCGAGCGAATCGGCGGGCGCGGCGCCGTGGTGCGGTCATGAGCGAGGACAGCGAGCGCACCGAGGACCGCGACGAGTTGGGCAAGACCGTCGCGGCGCTGACCGCCGACGAGATCGAGCCGGCAAGACGGCGTCAACTGCTCACCCGGCTGGTCGGCCAGGCTCGGGCCCGGGGGATCGGCGACCTGTTCAAGCCGAGGGCCGCGCTGCGCTGGATGGTGGACACCGTCGCGGAGATCGCCCCGCACGTGCCGGTTCGGGACCTGGCCACCCTGCGCCGCCATTTTCCCGGGCTGTCGGACGAGGAACTGGCCGACCGGCTGGTCCGCAACGCCTCCCGGGCCACGGCGGGGGTCGGCGCGGCCGGCGGCGGAGCCTCGGCGGTGCAGTGGACCGTGACACCGACCCTGCTGTCCGCTCCGGTACTGCTCGCCGCCGAGACGGTCGCGGTGGTGGCGGTGGAGCTGAAGTTGACCGGTGAGCTGCACGAGATCTACGGCCTACCGCTGCCGGCCGGCGGCACCGAGCGGACGATCGCGTTGGTGCAGGCATGGGCCAGCCAGCGCGGCGTCAACCCGATGATGCCCGGCGTCGGCGTGGGCGCCGTGCTGGGTACGGCCGCCCGGAACGAGCTGCGGGACACGCTGCTCAAGCGGTTCGGCCGCAACCTCACCACGCTCGGTCCCTTCCTCACCGGAGCCGCGGTGGCGAGCTACCTGAACCGGCGGGCGACCCGGACGCTGGCCGACCAGCTCCGCGCCGACCTGCGCCGGCAGCGGCACAGCCTGCCCGGTGCGTCGCCCACCCCGCCGGCCCTGCCGGAGTCGTCCTGACCGCCGGCAGCGGCGTCGGCGGACAGCGCACGGTCCGGTGAGCGGTGGCGGCTCGGATCAGCGGGCCGCGTCCCGCGCGGCCAGCAGCGCTTCGGCCAGCTCGACCGGGTGGCGGGAACTGACCACCCAGAACGGCGTAGGGTCGGCCGGGTCGTTCAGGACCACCTGGACGGCACCGGGGACCCACGGGCGCTGGACGACGAACGCCAGCGGATCGGCGCCTACACCGAGCACCTCACGCCGCCCCGCGGCGTCCAGCGCGACGGCGTCCGCGACGAACCGGACGGGCAGCCGGGCGTCGTCGACCCGCAGCTCCGCGTCGGTCACCGCGACCCGGATCCGGCCCAACCACGCCAGCCCGGCGGCAGCGGCGGGCAGCAGCACCGCGAACGGCAGCCAGGCGCGCGCACCGGCCGCGCCCATCCACACCTCCACGGCGAGCAGGGCGGCGGCCGCGAGCCCGGCGAGCCACAACCACCAGGGCAGCCGCAGGCGCTCGGCGTACGCCGGGGGGGCCGAGACGGACGAAGGTGACGCTGACTGGCTCACTCGTGCCAGGGTACGGCGCGGCGGCCCTCGGGTACCGGGCAGGATGACAGGGTCACCCCCAGCGGAACGGACGAAAGAGGGACATCGTGACCGACGTGGTGCCCGTGCCGGTCCGGCGGCTCGATCCCGAGCTGCCGATGCCGGCGTACGCCCATCCCGGTGACGCCGGTGCCGATCTGGTGGCGGCCGCCGACGTGGAGCTGCCACCGGGCGGTCGGGCGCTGGTGCCGACCGGCGTGGCGATCGCCCTGCCCGAGGGGTACGTGGGCCTGGTCCATCCCCGATCGGGGCTCGCGGCCAGACTCGGCGTGACGGTGCTCAACGCGCCCGGTACGGTCGACGCCGGCTACCGGGGTGAGATCCTGGTCAACCTGATCAACCACGATCGGGCCGCGGCGGTGAAGATCGCCCGGGGTGACCGGATCGCGCAGCTGATCGTGCAGCGGGTGGAACGAGCGATCTTCCAGCCGGTGGCCGAGCTGCCCGCGTCCGGACGCGGGACCGGCGGGCACGGCTCCACCGGCGGGCACGCCGGGCTGGTACCGCCGCCGGCCACGGACGGCGCGAACGGAAAAGATGGCACCGTGAGTGCGAACAGCGGAGGTTGGACGCAGTGATCTTCTCCCGGAAGCGGGCCGCGGGACGGCACGCCCTTGACGAGCGGGCCACGAACCTGCCCGAGACCGAGGACGCCCCGTCGGTTCCGGCGGAGCCGGCGCGCGGGCCGTACGACGTCACCGAGGCCCCGACCGAGGTGCAGCGGCTCGACCTGGGCAGCCTGCAGATCCCGGCGGTGCCCGAGGTCGAGGTGCGGGTGCAGGCCGACCAGCAGGGGGTGGTCCAGCAGGTCGTGCTGGTGCACGGCCAGAGCGCCCTGCAACTGGGCGTCTTCGCGGCCCCGCGGTCCGAGGGGATCTGGGACGAGGTACGGGAAGAGATCCGCCAGTCGCTGGTCGCCGACGGCGCCGCCGCGCAGGAGGCCACCGGCGAGTACGGCACCGAGCTGCACGCCCGGGTACGCACCGAGGACGGCCTGACCGATCTGCGGTTCGTCGGCATCGACGGCCCGCGCTGGATGGTTCGGGCGGTCTACCAGGGCGCGGCGGCCACCGATCCGTCCGCCGCCGGTCCGTTGACCCGCTGCCTGGACGGGCTGGTCGTCGACCGGGGTGTGGAGGCCAAGCCGGTGCGTGAGCCGCTGCCGCTGCGGCTGCCCCGGGAGGCGGGAGAGGCCGCAGCGGCCGGTCCGGCCGACGCCGCGTCGGCGCCCGGGAACCGCTGATCGGCCAGCAGCGGCCCCGCGCCCGCGCGGGTGCCCGGCCCGGCCGCAGGAGCGCTTCCGGTGCGCCGGGAACGGCCTGTCCGGCGTACGCTGGCGGGTGCCGTCGCGGCAGTTGTCCGGCGGCGGTGGCTTCCGAGACCGGCCAACCGGTGTGGAGAGGGTGACGCGGAGCACATGGCCACCGACGAGGGTCGGGGTTCGCTGCGGCGGATGTTGCGACGGCTGACCGCGAGCGAGGCCGAGATCGAGGCGCAACAGCTGCAGCGGGAGAGTGCCCGCTGCGGCGCGATGCCGGTGTTGCAGTGCGGTCGGGGGCAGGTGGTGTCGGTCAGTGGCCGCCTGCGTACCGTCGTCTACACCCCCCGGACGAACCTGCCGGCGCTGGAGGCGGATCTCTACGACGGCAGTGACGTCGTGACCCTGGTCTGGCTCGGGCGGCGGCACATCGTCGGCATCGAGCCGGGCCGGCACCTGACGGCCCGGGGGCGGGTCGCGGTGCGCGACGACCGCAAGGTGATCTACAACCCGTACTACGAGCTGGAGCCGTCGAAGTGAACCTGCGGGCGTTGCGGATGGACAGCGGGCGATGACGACCGGACAGCAGCCGGCGACCCAGCCGGAGACCGGGCCGGTGGACGAGGAGCGGCTGCCCACCGTCGCCGAGCAGATGGCCGACCAGCTCGGCGGTTGGCGAGGGCTGGCCGAGTCCAGCGTCCCGGTGGTGGTCTTCGTGATCGCCAACATCGTCACCGACCTGCGGCCAGCGGTGATCGCCTCGGTGGCGGTGGCGCTGCTGATCGGTGGGCTGCGGTTGGCTCAGCGCCGACCGGTGCGGCACGCGGTCAACGGGCTGGTCGGCATCGGGATCGGCGCCGCCATCGCCTGGCGTACCGGCGACGCGCGTGACTTCTACCTGCCGGGGATCCTCTACGGCATCGGCTACGGCCTGGCCCTGCTGCTGTCGGCGGTGATCCGGCAACCGCTGGTCGGCTGGATCTGGTCGGTGCTGGTGGCCAAGGGCAGCTCGCAGTGGCGCGACGACCCCCTGCTGGTGCGCACCTTCACCAGGCTGACCGTGCTGTGGGGCGTCGTCTGGCTGGCCAAGGTGGGCGTGCAGGCCGGCATCTACCTGGCGGCCCGCCGGTTCGACCAGCTTGGCGACGAGGCCGCCGCCGCCGACATGGAGACCGCCCTCGGGGTGGCGCGGCTGGCCCTGGGCTACCCGCCGTACGTGCTGCTGTTGCTGATCACGGTCTGGACGGTGCGGCGGGTGACCCGCGAGCACCGCACGGAGCCACTGCCGAGCTGAGCCGCCCCGGCGGTCGGGGTGCCGGGGCCCGACCCGGCGCAGTGGTCAGCGTGACTCGCGGGTGCGCTCGACGCTGTCCGGGCCGAGCACCACCGCCCGTACCGCGTCCTCCACCTCGGCGGTGCAGACGAAGACCAGCTCGTCGCCGGCCTCGAGCGGGTCGTCCGGGCTGGGTACCAGGACGCGCTTGCCGCGCAGGATCGCCACCAGCGCGGAGTCCCGGGGCAGGGGCACCTCGCGCAGCGGGTGCCCGACGTAGGGCGCGGTCGGCGGCAGGGTGATCTCGACCAGGTTCGCCTCGCCCTGCCGGAACGTCATCAGCCGGACCAGGTCGCCGACGGTGACCGCCTCCTCGACCAGCGCGGCCATCACCCGGGGCTTGCTGACCGCCACGTCCACGCCCCACTGCTCGGTGAACAGCCACTCGTTCTCGGCCCGGTTGACCCGGGCGACCACCCGGGGCACCGCGAACTCGGTCTTGGCCAGCAGCGAGACCACCAGGTTCACCTTGTCGTCGCCGGTGGCCGCGACCACCACGTCGCAGCCGGCCAGCTCGGCCTCCTCCAGGCTGGCCAGCTCGCAGGCGTCGGCCAGCACCCATTCGGCGTCCGGCACGCGGGCCGGCCGGAGCATCCGGGGTTGCCGTTCGATGAGCATCACCTGGTGCCCGTTCTCGATCAGCTCCTGGGCGATGGAGCGGCCCACGTTGCCGGCGCCGGCGATAGCGACCCGCATGATCACTGACCCCCTTCCGGCGTCGCCGCCACGGATGTGACCGCCGCCACCATGTCGTCGGTGACCAGCATGAAGATCTGGTCGCCCTCCTGCACCACGCTGGCCACCGTGGGCAGCGTGCCGATGCCGAAGCGGATCAGGTACGCCACCCGGGCGCCGGTCGCCTCCTCCAGGGCCCGCACCGGGCGGCCGATCCAGTCCTTGTGCACCGGCACCTCGACGATCGAGACGGTGCTCGTCGGATCGCGGAAGATCTCCACGTTCCCTTCGGGCAGCAGGTGCCGCAGCATCCGGTCGGCCGTCCACCGGACGGTGGCCACGGTGGGGATGCCCAGTCGTTCGTAGACCTGCGCGCGGCGCTGGTCGTAGATGCGAGCCGCGACCCGGACCACACCGAACGTCTCGCGGGCCAACCGGGCCGAGATGATGTTGGAGTTGTCGCCGCTGGAGACGGCGGCGAAGGCGTCGGCCCGCTCGATGCCGGCCTGGCGCAACACATCGCCGTCGAAGCCGGCCCCGGTGACCGTGACCCCGGCGAAGTCGGGCCGCAGCCGGCGGAAGGCGTCCGCGTCCTGGTCGATGACCGCCACCGAGTGTCCCCGGGCCTCCAGGTTGTGAGCCAGGGTCGAGCCGACCCGGCCACAACCCATGATCACGACATGCACGCTGCCTCCCACGGTGCGTACCGCTGCGCCTCGTCGCCTGCGAGCCTGCCACGTCCGGGCCGCGGCCGGGGACCGACGGTACTCCCGCCTCGGTCACGCCCGTGACCGGCCACCCCACGTGCCCGTCGGCGGTGGCCGTACGCTTGGCCGTTGTGGCCCGATCCACCTCCCTGCTGAAGCGGCTGCTCGTCGGCCGGCCGTTCCGGTCCGACCGGCTCAAGCACACCCTCCTGCCGAAGCGCATCGCCCTGCCCGTCTTCGCCTCGGACGCGCTGTCGAGCGTGGCGTACGCGCCGGACGAGATCCTGCTGATGCTCTCCATCGCGGGCGCCTCGGCGTTCGTGTTCTCGCCGTGGGTCGCCCTCGGCGTGGTCGTGGTCATGCTGACCGTGGTGGCCAGCTACCGGCAGAACGTGCACGCGTACCCCTCGGGCGGTGGCGACTACGAGGTGGCGACGGTGAACCTCGGCCCGCGCGCCGGGGTGGGTGTGGCCAGTGCGCTGCTAGTCGACTACGTGCTGACCGTCGCGGTGTCGGTCTCGTCCGGGGTGGCCAACCTCGGCTCGGTGATCCCCTTCGTGGCGACGCACAAGGTGCTCATCGCGGTCTCCGCCGTGGTGCTGCTGACCGCGGTCAACCTGCGCGGGATCAAGGAGGCGGGCAGCGCGTTCGCCATCCCGACGTACGGCTTCATGATCGTCATCATCGGCATGATCCTCACCGGGCTGGTCCGGGTCGTCGTGCTCGGTGAGGACCTGCGCGCTCCCAGCGCCGACCTGGTGATCGCCGCCGAGTGGCACGACACCACCGGCTGGGCGATGGCGTTCCTGCTGCTACGCAGCTTCTCCTCCGGGTGCGCCGCGCTCACCGGTGTGGAGGCGATCTCCAACGGAGTGCCAGCGTTCAAGGCGCCGAAGAGCCGTAACGCCGCCACCACGCTGCTGATGCTCGGCCTGGTCGCGGTGAGCATGCTGGTCGGCATCGTCTGGCTGGCCCGGCTCACCGGGCTGCAGTTCGTCGAGGATCCCGCCCTGCAGATCGTCTCCGGCCCGGAGGGGTACGTGCAGAAGACGGTCACCGCGCAACTCGGTGAGACGATCTTCGGGCCCGGGTCGGTGCTGCTGTTCCTGGTCGTCGGGGTGACCGCGACGATCCTGTTCGTGGCCGCCAACACGGCCTTCACCGGTTTTCCGGTGCTCGGCTCGATCCTCGCCCAGGACCGCTACCTGCCCCGCCAGCTGCACACCCGGGGTGACCGGCTCGCCTTCTCCAACGGGATCCTCTTCCTGGCCGGTTTCGCGATCCTGTTGATCATCGGCTTCCAGGCCGAGGTGACCAAGCTCATCCAGCTCTACATCGTGGGTGTCTTCGTCTCGTTCACCCTCTCCCAGGCCGGGATGATCCGGCACTGGAACCGGTTGCTGCGCACCGAGCGGGACCCGCAGGTGCGGCGTCGGATGCTCCGGTCCCGGGCGATCAACAGCTTCGGCATGGCGATGACCGCCACGGTGCTGGTGATCGTGCTGATCACCAAGTTCCTGCTCGGCGCCTGGATCGCCATCGTCGCGATGGGGCTGATCTACGTGCTGATGCTGGCCATCCGCCGACACTACGACCGGGTGGCCGTCGAACTCGCCCCCGACGACGGGCGGCCGGTGCTGCCGGCCCGCAACCACGCGATCGTGCTGGTCAGCAAGCTGCACCAACCCACGTTGCGGGCGGTGGCGTACGCACAGGCCACCCGACCGGACACGCTCACCGCGGTGACCGTCAACGTCGACGACCACGACACCCGGCAGTTGCAGGCCGACTGGGACCGTCGCGGAGTGCCGATTCCGCTCACCGTGATCGACTCGCCGTACCGGGAGATCACCCGACCGATCCTGAACTACGTGGCCGGGGTCCGCCGGGAGTCGCCGCGCGACGTGGTCACGGTCTTCATCCCGGAGTACGTCGTGGGCCGCTGGTGGGAGAACCTGCTGCACAACCAGAGCGCGCTGCGGCTCAAGGGGCGGCTGCTGTTCGAACCGGGCGTGATGGTGACGAGCGTGCCGTGGCAGCTCGCCTCGACGGCCGGCAAGGACCTCGAGCGGATGGACGCCACGCTCGGCCGTGGGCCGGTGCGTGGGCCTCGGGTGGCGCCACGCGCCACCCTGCCGCCGCCCGCCGAGCGCGAGCCGTCGGACGGGGAGGCCCGGTGAGCGGGCTGGAGGAGGCCGAGCGGGTCGAGTTGACCGTGGCGGCCGTCGCTCCCGGAGGGCACTGCGTGGCCCGGGTGGACGGCCAGGTGGTCTTCGTCCGGCACGCCCTGCCGGGTGAACGGGTGCTGGCCGAGGTGACCGAGGTGCACCGGGGTTTCGTCCGGGCCGACGCGGTCACCGTGCTGGAGGCGGCACCGGACCGGGTGGACCCGCCCTGCCCGTACGCCCGACCGGGTCGGTGTGGCGGCTGCGACCTGCAACATGTCGCCCCGGACGCGCAGCTGCGCTGGAAGGCGGCGGTGGTCCGGGAGCAGCTCGTCCGCCTCGGCGGGCTGGACGAGGCCGACTGCGACGCACTGGACCTGCGGGTGACGGCGCTGCCCGGCGGTCCGCTCGGTTGGCGTTCCCGGGTCCGGTACGCGGTGGACGCGGCGGGTCGCGCCGGGCTGCTCAAGCACCGCTCCCACGAGGTGGTGCCGGTCGACCGCTGCCTGATCGCCCATCCGGCGATCCAGCAGCTGCCGGTGCTCACCTCCAGCGGGGCGAGCTGGCCGGACGCCGAGGCGGTGGAGACCGTCGCCACCACCGGCGGGGACGTGGCGGTGACCGCCGTGGCGGCCGGGGCCGGTCGGCGGGTCAGCGGCCCGGAACGGGTCCGGGAGCGGGCCGCCGGCCGCGAGTGGGTGCTGCCCGCCTCGTCGTTCTGGCAGGTGCACCCCGCCGCCGCGGACACCCTCGTCGACGCGGTGCTGGAGCTGGCCGACCCCCGGCCGGGGGAGCGGGCCTGGGATCTCTACGGTGGCGCCGGCCTGTTCGCTGCCGCGTTGGCCACTCGGGTCGGTGAGACCGGACGGGTCACCCTGGTCGAGGCGGCCGGTGACGGCGTCGCGGCGGCCCGGGAGAACCTGCGTGACCTGCCCGCCGTCGAGGTGGTGGCGGCCCGGGTGGAGATCGCCCTGGCCCGTCGCCGGGTCACCGGACCGGTCGACGTGGTGGTGCTCGACCCGCCCCGGACCGGCGCCGGGGCGCGGGTGGTACGCGACGTGCTGGCCGCAAGGCCGCGCGCGGTGACCTACGTCGCCTGTGATCCGGCGGCGTTCGCGCGGGACCTGCGGGTCTTCACCGAGCTGGGGTGGCGGTTGGCGGCGCTGCGCGGGTACGACCTGTTCCCGATGACCCGGCACGTGGAACTGGTCGGGCTGCTGGTGCCGGCCTGACCGGCCCGTCCCCGTCCGGTGGTCGGGCTGCCACGGACCGCCGGGCAGCGGGGTCGCCACGCCGGCTACGGGTGCGCAGCTGACCAGGTGCTCAGGACCGGTGGTCGCCGCGCCCGGGCTGCGCGGCGGGCGAGGGCCGATAGACTCTGCGGTCATGAGTGTTGAAGAGGACACGGCCAACCACGGCCGGCTGCTGGCCACGGTGCACGGTCCCCAGGACGTCAAGCGGATGTCCGCCACCGAACTGGACATCCTCGCCGCCGAGATCCGCGACTTTCTGATCGCCAAGGTGTCGCGTACCGGTGGGCACATCGGGCCCAATCTGGGCGTGGTGGAACTCACCCTGGCCCTGCACCGGGTCTTCGACTCTCCCCGGGACCGGCTGCTGTTCGACACCGGCCACCAGGCGTACGTGCACAAGATCGTCACCGGCCGGCAGGGCGGGTTCGACCAGCTGCGCCAGCGTGGCGGGCTCTCCGGCTACCCCAACCAGGCCGAGAGCGAGCACGACCTCATCGAGAACTCGCACGCCTCGACCGCCCTGTCCTACGCCGACGGGCTGGCCAAGGCGTACGCGCTGCGTGGCGAGTCGCGCAGCGTCGTCGCCGTGGTGGGCGACGGGGCGTTGACCGGCGGCATGTGCTGGGAGGCGCTCAACAACATCGCCGCCACCGACAACCCGTTGGTCATCGTGGTCAACGACAACGGCCGCTCGTACGCGCCGACGATCGGTGGTCTGGCCCATCACCTCTCGACGCTGCGGCTCAACCCCGGCTACGAGAAGGTGCTGGACGCCGTCAAGGACGCCCTCGGCTCGACCCCGCTGGTCGGCAAGCCGATGTACGAGGTGCTGCACGCGGTCAAGAAGGGCATCAAGGACGCGGTCGCCCCGCAGGCGATGTTCGAGGATCTCGGCATCAAGTACGTCGGGCCGGTCGACGGGCATGACATCACCGCCGTCGAGACGGCCCTGCGGGCGGCGAAGAACTTCGGCGGTCCGGTGATCGTGCACGCGGTGACCCGCAAGGGCTACGGCTACCGCCCCGCCGAGGAGGACGAGGCGGACTGCTTCCACAGCCCCGGCGCCTTCGACATCACCGACGGCAAGGCCACCGCCGCGCCGTCGGTGAAGTGGACCCACGTCTTCGCCGACGAGCTGGTGGCGATCGCGGACGAGCGGCCCGACGTGGTGGGCATCACCGCGGCGATGGCCGAGCCGACCGGCATCGCGAAGCTGGCCCGCAAGTACCCGGAGCGCACCTACGACGTGGGCATCGCCGAGCAGCACGCCGCCACGTCGGCGGCGGGCCTGGCGCTCGGTGGCCTGCACCCGGTGGTGGCGGTCTACGCGACCTTCCTCAACCGGGCGTTCGACCAGGTCCTGCTGGACGTGGCGATGCACAAGCTGCCAGTCACCTTCGTGCTGGACCGGGCCGGGATCACCGGGCCCGACGGGCCGAGCCACTACGGCATCTGGGACATGTCGGTCTTCGGGGCGGTGCCGGGTCTGCGGATCGCGGCCCCCCGGGATGCCGCCACGCTGCGTGAGGAGCTGCGTGAGGCGGTCGCCGTCGACGACGGCCCGACGATCGTCCGCTTCCCGACCGGCGCGGTCGCCGCCGATCTGCCCGGTCTACGGCGGGTCGGTCCGGTCGACGTGCTGGCGGAGTCGGCGCGTACCGACGTGCTGCTGGTCGCGGTGGGGGCCTTCGGTCAGCTTGGCGTGGACGTCGCCGCCCGGGTCGCCGAGCAGGGCTACGGGGTGACCGTGGTCGACCCACGCTGGGTCCGTCCGGTCCCGACGGAGCTGGTCGAGCTGGCCAGCGAGCACCGGCTGGTGGTGACCGTCGAGGACGGCGTCCGCTCCGGCGGGGTGGGCGACGCGCTCGCCCAGGCCATGCGCGACGCCGATGTCCGGGTGCCGCTGCGGGACCTGGGCGTATCGGCCGGCTGGCATCCGCACGGCTCGCGCAGCCAGCTCCTGACCGACCTCGGCCTGACGGCTCAGGACGTGGCCCGCGACGTGACCGGCTGGATCTCCCGCCTCGACACCGAACCGGTCGACCCGCGCCACCTGACCGCCAACCCCACCCCCAACTGACCTTCCCACCCGGCCCCGCGCGAATGCCTCGCGCCGTTGATCATGAAGTTGTTGTCACCGCCATCGGCGTGGCATGACAACAACTTCATGATCAACCCGGGTGGTCGGGGGTCGGGGGGTTGGGGGGTTGGGGTTAGCGGCGGGGGGAGCCGGCGGAGCGGTAGTGGGTCTTCTCGGCGGCGGCGAGGCTGAAGGTCTCGCGGCGCTCGGGGAGGGGAGCCACCACCAGGCCGGGGCGGTCGACCAGGCGGATCGTGTTGGGTGGCACCGAGAGCGCGGTGTCCTTGGTGGCGCGCCAGCTCAGCACGACCAGCGGCTGATCCGGCACCGGCAGCTCGTAGACCTGCAACGGGTTCGTCCGGTCGGCGGGGGAGAGCACCACCGCGCCGTCGTCGGCGGGCCGGTACACCACCGCGCTCATCGTGCCCTCGGCGCTCTCCCAGGTGAGCTGCTCCAATTCGGCCGGCTCGCCTCCGTCGAGCGACAACTCGCCGAGCGTACGCACGGCGAGTTTCGCCATCGGCCAGGACGCCGGCACCGACTGCGGGACGTCCCGGTCGCCGACCCGCCGGTCGATGCTGCCGAACGGGCCGTCCTCGTCGGCCAGCAGACAGGTGTCGAGGCCGGTCAGGGCGCGCCGGCCGGAGCCGCTCTCGTCGCGGACCAGCGGATACCGCGGGGCGGTGATGCCGGTGCCGAGGTCGAGCAGCCGGTCGGTGGCCCGGCCCCGAGGCAACGACTCGGTGGAGCGCAGGGTGGCGGTGACGGTCACCGCGCGACACCGGGGCACCTCGACGGGGTTGGTCAGGCCGTCGCGGTCGGAGACGATGCGACCGTTCGGCCCGACCAGCCGCCGGACCCGTTCGGAGGTCAGGTAGCGCCGGCCGTCGGCGGACTGGACCGGCAACACGTCGGAGTAGACCAGGTAGCCGGGGTCGGTGTACTCGGTGGCGTGACTGACCGTGTACCGATCGCCGTCGCCGGTGAGCTGGAGCAGCCAGGACGCGGCCTCGCCGGGTACCGAGGCGGCGACCAGGGCCAGCGGACGGCCGTCGACCTCACCGGAGAAGAGGATGCCGGAGGAGGGTACGTGCACCCGGTCGTCCACGGGCGAGCGCCAGTCGCGTACCGCCTCGGTGACGGCGGCGGTCGCCGTGGTGTCCTCGGCCAGGGAGCCGCGCGGCGGCCACACCGTCAGGGCGCCGTCCATGCTGTCGTAGCCGACCCGCAGGTCCCGTGCCTGACGCTCGGCGACCGGCCCGCAGGCGGTGACCGCGATCAGCAGGGTGGACAGGCCGGTGGCGGTCAAGCCGCGCCAACGGGCTGGAGCCACCTGTCACGCCCCCGATCGGATCGCGTCGTCGTGTCGGAGGGCAATAGTACGAGATGTCCCGCCGATGCTTCGGGGCACCGTACGCTGCGTCGCGCGGTCACCACACCGGCCACAGGGGACACCGCGTCTGACTTGGGGCACTTTCCCCACTCGGGTAGACTCCGCCGACTGTGACGCCTGCCGAGACCCGCGCCGCCGCGCTGCCGAGATCCGCCGACGTCGCCGACTCTCCGTCCGAAGTTGTCACCGTGGGTGACGAGGTGCGCAACGACGCCGACGCGGCCATCGCGCGCACACCGGGGACCGCACCCATCGTCGAGCCGGCCACGGTCCAGGCCGTGGCGATCGACGCCACCGAGGCACCCGCCACCGAGGGCGGGGCGGACCGGCAGTTGCCGGAGACCGCGCCGGCCGACGGTACGCGGGGTGCCGACGGCGTCGAGGCCGCTCCGGACCGCCGACGCCGGTTCCGGTGGACTCCCCGGCGACGGGATCTCGCCGTCTTCGGCGGGTTCCTGGTGACCGCGCTCTGGGTGACCAGCCAGATCTGGATGGACCCGGCCGGGCGGGTGGCCTCGCTCTACAGCAGCGACCCGGCCCAGGTGCAGTTCTTCCTCGCCCACTCGGTACGAGTGGTCCTGCACGGTGAGTTCCCCTTCTTCACCGAGCAGTTCAACTACCCCGACGGGGTCAACCTGATGGCCAACACGGCCATCCTCGCCCTGGGCATCCCGATGGTGCCGGTGACCCTGCTGTTCGGACCGGCCGTGACCTTCGTGCTGCTGGTCACGCTCGGTCTGGCCGGGACCGCCTCGGCCTGGTACTTCGTGCTGTCCCGGCACGTGGTGAGCAACCGGTTCGCCGCGGTGGTGGGTGGCTGGTTCTGCGGCTTCTCACCGGCGATGTTGTCGCACGCCAGCTGGCACCCGAACATCATCAGCCAGTTCCTGCTGCCGTTCATCGTGTGGCGGGTCATGGTGATCACGAGGTCGACCCGACCGTACCGGGACGGTGCGCTGCTGGCCCTGCTGGTCACCGTGCAGGCGTTCATCAACGAGGAGATCCTGCTCTTCACCGCGATGGGCTGCGGGATCTTCCTGATCGCGGTGCTCGTCCAGCGACCCGGGCTCTGGTCGGCGGCCTGGCGACCGTTGGCCAAGGCGCTGGCCACCTGCACGGTGATCGCCGGCGCACTGCTGGCGTACCCGCTGTACATCCAGTTCGCCGGCCCGATGGCGTATCACGGGCTCAGTGACGCCGTGCGTGACTACGGCAACGACATCGCCGCCTACTTCGCCCCGGGTTCACCCACCATCGGCGGCAACCAGCGGGCGAACGTCAACCTCGCGCCGAACTACTCGGAGGAGAACGCGTTCTTCGGGTGGAGTCTGGCGCTGATCGCCGTCGGGATCGTCCTCTGGCTCCGGCGGGAGGTGCTGGTCCGGGCGCTCGCGGCGACCGCCGCCTTCTACACCATCCTGTCCCTGGGCGAGCGGATCAGCTGGTGGGACCGGGAACTGGTCGTCGGTCCCTGGGAGTGGCTGGTCCGGCTGCCGCTGCTCGACGCGGTGGTGCCGACCCGATTCGGCATGATCACCAGCGTGGTGGTGGCGATCCTGCTGGCCCTGGCCATCGAGCGGACCAGCACGCTGTCCATGGACCGGCGGACGGTGCGTACGCTCACCGCCGCCGGTCTGGTGCTCGCGTTGCTGCCGATCACCCCCATGCCGCTGCCGATGACGTCCCGCCCGCCGGTGCCGGACTTCATCACCTCCGACCGGTGGCGCGCCTACGTCGCGCCGGACCAGACCCTGGTGCCGATCCCGGTGCCGAGCATGGGCAACACCCACGGCATGCGCTGGGCCGCCGCCACCAACCTCGACTTCAAGATCCCCGGTGGCTACTTCCTCGCCCCCCGCAACGGCAACACCGGCGACCCCGGTCGCTTCGGTGGCCGACCCAGTGGCATCGGGAAGCTGCTGGAGGAGGTGGCCACCACCGGCCGGACCCCTGAGCTGACCGACCGCCAGTGGCGCCGGTCCCTGGACGAGCTGCGGTATTGGCGGGCGGCGATCCTGGTGCTGCCGGTCCGGCAGCCGCACTCGGAGTCACTGCGGCAGACCGTCGAGCAACTGGTCGGGCCGGCCCGGCTCGAACTGGACGTCTGGGTGTGGGACGTACGGTCACTCACCGACCCCCGGGCCTGATGTCGGTCGGTACGCTCGATCGGGAGGCGCAGGTCCGCCCCCGTCGCCGTTGGCGGCTCCGCCCGGGTACGCCTGACCTGGCGGTGGTGGTCGGCTACCTGGCGCTGGCCGGCTGGCTGACCAGCCGGCAGTGGGGCCGACCGGACCGGCTCTTCCACCAGGCCGGCGACCAGATCCTCTTCGAGTGGATGCTGGCCCACGCCGCCCGGGTCGTGTCCGGCCGCGCTCATCCACTGTGGAGCGATGCGCTCAACGCGCCCGACGGGGTGAACCTGATGGCCAACACCTCGGTGCTCGGCCTCGGCGTCCCGCTGGCCCCGGTTACCCTGCTGTTCGGCTCGCAGGTGGCGTTCGGGGTGGCGGTGGTCGGGTGCCTGGCCGGCACGGCCACCGCCTGGTACGTACTGCTGCGCCGCCGGCTCGTCGAATCCCGGCTGGCCGCCGCGGTCGGCGGGCTGGTCTGCGGCTTCGCGCCCGGCATGGTCGCGCAGGCCGGATCGCACCTGCACATGGCCGCCCAGTTCCTGGTGCCGGTGATCCTGGCACTGGTGTTCGCCGTCGACCCCGCCGATGCGAACGTCTCCTCGTCGGGCGCCTGGTCGCGGGTGTGGCGCCCCGGGGTGCTGCTCGGTCTGGTCGTGACCTACCAGGTCTTCCTCGGCGAGGAGGTGCTGCTCCTGGTGGCGCTCGCCGCCGGCGTCCTCGTCGTCGGGTACGCGCTGGCCGACCGGGCCGCCGCACGCCGGCTCGCCCCGGCCACGGTCGGCCGGATCGCGGTCGGCGCGGTGGTGGCGGCGGCGCTGCTGGCCTACCCGCTGTGGTTCCAGTTCTTCGGCCCCGGCCACTACCGGGGGATGCCGTTCCACGCGTACGGCTTCCAGTTGGACGCCGCGTCGTTCACCGCCACCGCCCGGCAGACCGTCTTCGGTGACCACCGCCTGCCGGCCCTGCTGGCACCCAACGCCACCGAGGAGAACTCCTTCTTCGGGCCGGGTCTGCTGGTGCTGGCCCTGGTCGTGACGGTGTGGCTGTGGCATCGGCCGCTGGTCCGGGCGTTGGCCGGCTGCGCAGTGGTGTTCGCCCTGCTCTCCCTCGGCCCCCGGGTACGCCTCGACGGAGCGTTGACCGACCTGCCCGGCCCGTACCGGCTGATCGCCGAGCTGCCTCTGCTCGACCACGTGGTGCCGGCCCGGTTCGCGCTGGTCTGCGTGCCGGTGCTGGGCATCCTGCTCGCCCTCTCGGTGGACCGGGTGCGACGTCAGCCGGTCGGCACCGCGACGCGACCGGACGCGGTGCCGGTGCGGCTGCTCTGGGCCGGCGCGGTGGTCGCCGCGTTGCTGCCGCTGACCCCGACCCCGATCCGTACCGTCCCGGTCTGGCAGGTGCCGGCCTTCGTGGCGGAGGGCACCTGGCGGGCCTACGTGCCGGCGGGGCAGACCGTGGTGGCCGTGCCGCCGGTGACCAACGCGGGCCAGAGCCCGGCCATGCTCTGGTCCGCCCGCACCGACCTGGCCTTCACCGCACCGGGTGGATTCTTCATCGGCCCCCGTTCGCCGGACGATCCGGCGGCCCGGTGGGGCGCCCCGGACCGGCCCACGTCGCTGCTGCTGCGCCGGGTGGCCGACACCGGTGAGGTGCCGCCGATCAGCGACACCGACCGCCGGCAGGCGGTGGCAGATCTGAGGCACTGGCGGGCGGCCGTGGTGGTCCAGGGTGGGCTGCACCACGGTGACCCGGTGCGCCGGACGATGGAGGCGCTGCTCGGCCCCGCCCGAGAGATCGACGGTGCCCTCGTCTGGGATGTCCGGCCTCTCGTGGCCTGACGCGTCCGCCGGAGGCTGCGGCGGCAGGTGGCACACTCGTCGGGGTGAACGACGTGGCCGCATCGCCGGCGGAGGGCGAGCTGGAGAGTGTCAGTCTGGTGGAGCTCGCCGCCGCCCGGCTGACCCGGGAGATCCTCAGCGGCCGGAGTGATCCCGGCGAACGGCTGGTGGAGGAGCAACTGACCCGGCGGCTCGGAATCAGCCGCGCGCCGCTGCGCGAGGCGTTGCGGCTGCTGGCGCAGCGGGGTCTGGTCGAGCACGTCCCGCGCCGGGGGGTCCGGGTCGCGACCCTGTCCGATCGCGACGTGCGGGAGCTGTACGAGCTGCGTGACGTGCTGGAACGCTTCGCAGTGCGGTCGGCTGTCCCGGTGCGTCGGGACAGTGACCTCGCCGGACTGCGGGCGGCGCTGGACCAGATGCGGGGGGCGACCCGGGACGGCGATCGGCTCGCGGTCGCCGAGTCGCACCGGGCGTTCCACGTCGCGCTGGTGGCGCTGGCCGGCAATCGGCAGCTCTCGGCCGTGTACGACTCGATACTGGTGAAGTTGCAGCTGTACATGGCGATCAACCTGCGCCGCGAGGCGGAGGTGGCGCAGCCGCAGGACGGCGTCCACCGGCACGAGCGGCTCTTCGAGGCGGTCGCCGCCGGTGACCCGGAGCTGGTGCTCGCCGTGCTGTCCGAGCACGGGGCGCGCTCGTATCTCGGCTAGCCGCACCGGCTGGCCGTCATGCCGCCGTTACGTAGCGCGCGGTTTGCCGAAACACAACTGTCGACAATCGACTGTATGCCAGAGCGGATCGGATCGATCTCGGAGCTGCGGTCGGCGTACCGCCACGGCGGCCTGACCCCCACCGAACTGGCGGAACAGGTCCTGGCCGGGCTGTCCGGAGCGGACGGCGGGCCGGTCTGGATCACCACTGTGCCGGCCGGCCAACTCCTCGCCCGCGCCGAGCGGCTGGCCGCCACCGCCGACCCCGCGACCCTGCCGCTGTACGGGATACCGTTCGCGGTCAAGGACAACATCGACGTCGCCGGCATGACCACCACCGCCGGCTGCCCCGACTTCGGGTACTCGGCCGTCGAGGACGCGCCCGTGGTGCGCCGGCTGCTCGACGCCGGTGCCCTGCTCGTCGGCAAGACCAATCTCGACCAGTTCGCCACCGGCCTGACCGGGTCGCGTTCGCCGTACGGCAGCTGCGCGAGCGTCTTCGGCGGCGGGTTGATCTCCGGCGGTTCCAGCTCCGGCTCGGCCGTGGCGGTCGCCGCCGGCCAGGTCAGCTTCGCCCTGGGCACGGACACGGCCGGCTCCGGCCGGGTGCCGGCGGCGCTGAACGGCATCGTCGGCCTCAAGCCCACCCGGGGCCTGCTCAGCACCGCCGGAGTGGTGCCCGCCTGCCGCTCGCTCGACTGCGTCTCGGTCTTCGCCACCGACGTCGCGGACGCGGTGGACGTGCTGCACGCCGCGCGCGGCGTCTCGGCGGCCGACCCGTGGGGGCGTCCGCTACCGGCGGAGCGGGTGGTGGCCCGCATGCCGGGCACGCTACGCCTCGGCGTGCCCCGCGCAGAAGACCTGGAGTTCTTCGGCGACGCCGGACAGTCGGTCCGGTTCGCCGCGGGCGTGCAGGCGCTACGGGGTCTGGTCGGCCAGGTCGGGTCGGTGCCGTTGCAGAGCTTCCTCGAGGCGGGCGAGCTGCTCTACCAGGGACCGTGGGTGGCCGAACGGCTCGCCGGGCTGGACGGCTTCCTGCGGGAACACCCCGAGGCGGTCCTGCCGGTGACCCGCGGCGTGCTGGAGACCGGCCGGCGCTACGACGCGATCGACGTCTTCCGGGGGCAGCACCGGTTGCGCGAGTTGCGGGCCCAGGTCGACCAGCTGTGGCACGAGGTCGACGTGCTGGTGGTGCCCACCGTCGGCACGACCTTCACGCTCGCCGAGGTCGCCGAGGACCCGATCGGCCGCAACACGGTGCTCGGCCGCTACACCCAGTTCGCCAACCTGCTCGACCTGGCGGCGGTGACCGTGCCCAACGGGTTCACCGCGGCCGGCCGGCCGGCGAGCCTGACCCTGCTCGGCCCCGCGTTCAGCGACACCACCCTGGCCCGACTCGCCGCCGCCTTCACCGCCGCCACCCGAGCCGTCCCCGAGGCCACCGCCCCCGTCGCCGCGCCGCCCGGGTCGGCGCAGGTGTTGATCGCCGTCGTCGGCCGGCACCTGGCCGGCGAGTCCCGCAACGCGGAGCTGACCGAGCGGGGCGCCACTCTCGCCGGTGCCGCCCGCACCGCGCCGCGTTACCGGCTCTACCGCCTGGAGACGGCCGACGGCGCAGGACTGCCCGGCCTGGTCCGGGTCGCCGACACCGACCCGGACGGCCATCCGATCGAGGTCGAGCTGTGGCGGCTGCCGGTGGCCGCCGTGGGTGAGTTGCTGGCCGGGGTGCCGGCCCCGCTGTCGCTGGGCTGGGTTCGGCTGCACGACGGGCGGGACGTGCTCGGTTTCCTCTGCGAGGCGTACGCGGTCGATTCGGGTGCCGAGGACATCAGCGCCGCCGGCGGGTGGCGGGCCTACCGCCGGGCCGCGGCGCAGCGGAGTTGACAACCGGAGGAGGAGAGGATGGGCAGCATCGGGCCGGTAACGGCGAACCCCTACCCGTGGCCGTACGACGGCATGGCCGACACCGCGCGTACCGCACTGCTCTGCATCGACTGGCAGACCGACTTCTGCGGCCCGGGCGGCTACGTCGACGCGATGGGCTACGACATCGGCCTCACCCGGGCGGGGCTGCCGGCCACCGCCCGGCTGCTGGAGCACGCCCGGTCGCTCGGCATGCTCGTGGTGCACACCCGGGAGGGCCACGACCCCGACCTGTCCGACCTGCCGGCGAACAAGCGCTGGCGGTCGGCGCAGATCGGCGCCGAGATCGGCGGGGCGGGCCCGTGCGGACGGATCCTGGTCAAGGGCGAGCCCGGTTGGGAGATCGTGCCCGAGGTCGCCCCGGCGCCCGGCGAGGTGATCGTCGACAAGCCCGGCAAGGGCGCCTTCTACGCCACCAATCTCGACCTGGTGCTGCGTACCCGGGGCATCACCCACCTGATCCTCACCGGCATCACCACCGACGTCTGCGTGCACACCACGATGCGCGAGGCGAACGACCGGGGCTACGAGTGCCTGATCCTCGCCGACTGCACCGGTGCCACCGACAAGGACAACCACGACGCCGCGCTGCACATGGTGACCATGCAGGGCGGCGTGTTCGGCTGCGTCGCCACCTCCGACGCCGTCATCGCCGCCACGACCATGTGAGGTGAGCCATGTTGACAGTTGCCGCGGCGCGGCCCTTCCCGTACACCTTCGACCCTGCGACCACCGCGCTGCTCGTCATCGACATGCAACGCGACTTCCTGGAGCCCGGCGGCTTCGGCGAGAGCTTGGGCAACGACGTCGGCCAGCTGCGGCGGACCATCGCGCCGCTGACGACGCTGCTGTCCGGTGCCCGGGCCGCCGGACTGACCATCGTGCACACCCGGGAGGGGCACCTGCCCGACCTCTCCGACTGCCCACCGGCCAAGCTCAACCGGGGCCTGCCGAGCAAGCGGATCGGTGACCCCGGGCCCAAGGGCCGCATCCTCGTGCGGGGTGAGTACGGCCACGACATCGTCGACGAGCTGGCGCCGCTGCCCGGCGAGCCGGTCATCGACAAGCCGGGCAAGGGCGCCTTCCACGCCACCGGGCTGGACGCCCTGCTCGCCGAGCGGACCATCCACAGCCTCCTGGTCACCGGGGTGACCACCGAGGTGTGCGTGCACACCACGGTCCGGGAGGCCAACGACCGTGGGTACGAGTGCCTCGTGCTCGCCGACTGTGTCGGGTCCTACTTCCCGGAGTTCCATCGGGTGGGGCTCGACATGATCGCCGCCCAGGGCGGCATCTTCGGGTGGGTCGCCGACTCGACCGACGTGCTCGCCGTGCTGCCCACCACCCCCGTGTTGCAATCCTCCTCCTGACCGGGAGCAGCCATGGTCCCCACCAGACCCTCCGTCGTGTCGCTGCCGTACTGGGTACGCGGCGACACCAACGCGTTCTTCGGTTTCGGCGTCAACGTCCTGGTAAATGTGCTAACCCTGACCGGGCTCTGCCTCTTCGTGGTGAACCTGCCGGAGCGGGAGGTGTTCGGCACGATCCTGCCGGCCCTCGGCATCGCCCTGGTCGCGGGCAACATCTACTACACCCACCTGGCCCGTCGGCTGGCCCGGCGGGAGAACCGCTCCGACGTGACCGCCCTGCCGTACGGGCCGAGCGTGCCGCACATGTTCATCGTCATCTTCGTCATCATGCTGCCCATCTACCTCAGCACCGGTGACCCGGTGCGCGCCTGGGAAGCCGGGCTGGCCTGGGCCTTCATCATCGGCGTGATCGTGCTGATCGGCGCGTTCGTCGGCCCGTACATCCGTCGCTACACGCCGCGCGCGGCGCTGCTCGGCACGCTCGCCGGCATCTCCATCACCTTCATCTCGATGAACCCGGCCGGCCAGATGTGGCGGCTGGCCTGGATCGCCCTGCCCGTCCTGGCGCTGCTGCTGATCGGCCTGCTGACCGACGTCAAACTGCCGTTCAACTTCCCGATCGGGCTGGCCGCCCTGCTGCTCGGTACGGCGATCGGCTGGCTCGGCGGGGCGATGTCGGTGCCGGACGTCACCGCGGCGGCCCGGGACATCGCGTTCGCCGTGCCCACCTTCCAGCTCGACCTGCTGCTGCGCGGGCTCTCCGACATGGCGCCGCTGCTGGCGACCGCGATCCCGCTGGGGGTCTACAACTTCACCGAGGCGATGACGAACGTGGAGAGCGCGGCCACCGCCGGGGACAACTACAACCTGCGCAGTGTGCTGCTCGCCGACGGTGCCGGCGCGGTCATCGGTTCCGCCCTCGGCTCGCCGTTTCCCCCGGCGGTATACGTCGGCCACCCGGGCTGGAAGGCCGCCGGTGGGCGTACCGGCTATTCGATGGCGACCGGGGTCGTCATCGCGCTGCTCTGCTTCCTCGGGATGTTCTCCCTGCTCGGCGCGATCTTCCCGACCGCGGCGATCGTGCCCATCCTGCTCTACATCGGGCTGCTGATCGGCGCCCAGGCGTTCCAGGCGACACCCCGGGCGCACGCCGCGGCGGTGGTCGCGGCCCTGATACCCAACATCGCGGCGTGGGCGACCGGGCAGATGAACAATGCCCTGGCGGCGGCCGGCACCACCGCCGCCGAGGTGGGCGACGAGGCCCTGGCCGGCGCCGGGGTGGTCTACGACGGCCTGCGGATCCTCGGCGAGGGGGCGATCCTCGCCGGTCTGGTGCTCGGCGCGATCGTCGCCTTCATCATCGACAAACGTTTCGTCCAGGCGGCCATCTTCGCCGCCTCGGGCGCGGTGCTCGCCTTCATCGGCCTGATCCACGGCGAGGAGGTGCAGTGGAACGCCAACGGACAGGTGGCGCTCGGCTACCTCTTCGTGGCGGTGATCTGCGCGATCTTCGCGCTCGGCAAGTACCCGCCCCGGGTGCCCGAGCCGGAGGAGGCCGAACTGGACCGCCTGCACGGCGGGGACACTCCGGCACCCGCGACTCCCGCCGGCACCGGCCCGGCGGTGGCCACCGGCGCGCCGGCCGGCGACGAGAAGCGCGAACCGGCGGTGAACAACTGAGCTCCGGCCGGGCGGCGGTGCGGCCCGCACCAGCCCGCCGCCGCCCGGCCGGGTGCGCCCACCCCACGTCCCACCCGCCGTCAGAAAGGACCCTCGCCGGATGGAGATCGACCGGACGGACGTGGTCGCCGAGGTGACGTCGGCCTTCGCCGGCTACGAGCGGGCGCTGGTGGCCGGCGACGTCGACCGGATCTGCGGATACTTCTGGGACTCCGGGGCCACCGTGCGCTTCGGCCTCGCCGACCACCAGTACGGGCTCGACGAGCAGCGCAAGTGGCGGGCCGGTCAACCACCGCTGCCGCCCGGCCGCCGGCTGGTCGACACGGTGGTCACCGCGTTCGGCGCGGACCTCGCCGTCGTCACGACCCGGTTCGGGTACGCCGGCGGCGCCACCACCGGCCGGCAGACCCAGACCTGGGTGCGCCTACCGGAGGGCTGGCGCATCGTCACCGCCCACGTCTCCGAGCCGCTGCCCGGCCCGCACCACCCCGCCGACCCGGGCTGATCCGCTCGCCGGGCCACCCGTGCCGACCAGCACTCCCGTCGTCAGAGCTGCGGAACTGCGTCGTCAGCGGGCTCGGCCGCCAGGAACGCCCTCGCCCGGCGCGCGTCGCGGACCACCGCGACGGCCGCGACCGCGAACCCCCCGGTGATGACGGCGGCGATGATGACGAAGGCCGGCGCCCACTGGAAGAATGCCTGCCCGACCTGCACCAGGCTCAGGGCAGCCATGGGCAGCAGGAAACCGGGCTGATCGACCATCTGCGCCGCGACCCGACGCAGCAGGCGCAGATCCTCGTCCAGGTACGGGGCGTCACCACGTACCTGCCGGACCAGCTGCCGGCGGCGCGACCAGCTCTGCGCCCACAGCACCGAGCGGGCGTTGCGGCGGTAGTAGCCGCTGCGGACCAGCCACCAGAAGCCGCCCACCGCGAAGACCAGCCCGCCGACGGTGAACACCGCGCCGAGGACCTGCGCCCAGCCCGGCGGGCCACCGTCCCAGAAATCGGAGTCCACGGCGACGACACCGGACGCCGCGAGAGCGGCACCCAAGACCAAGGAGGCGACCATCGTTGCGACCACCACCAGCAGAAAGCGGCGGCGTCCCCGCCGCACCCGCTGCTGCGTCGATCCGTCTTGACTCATCCCGCACCCCCGTCCACTCTCGACGGTCGATACCCGTGCGGTGGTCGCGTCACACCCGGTCGCGTACGTCCCAGAGCCAGACGTCGTCGACCCGCTGTGGCTCGCCCAGCAGGGCGGTCAGCAGTTCCCGCAGCACCGGCTCGCGGGGATGCGCGCCGAGCACCACCACCGACGCCCGCCAGAAGCGCAGGTCCGCCACCGCCTGCCGACGGTTCTCGTCGCTGATCTCGGGCAGCTCACCGGCGTCCATGGTCTGGTAGATGAGGGTGCTGGTGGGCCGGTTCGGCGCGCCGAAGACACCC
Source organism: Verrucosispora sp. WMMC514 (assembly GCF_027497295.1). NCBI lineage: Bacteria > Bacillati > Actinomycetota > Actinomycetes > Micromonosporales > Micromonosporaceae > Micromonospora > Verrucosispora sp. WMMC514. Next base: position 4,296,402 of record NZ_CP114906.1, read on the forward strand.
TCGCCGTCCTCGTTCGGGCCGATGAAGTAGCCGGCCGGGATCGGGAAGTCGTGCCCGGTCAGCGCGCTCCACCGCAGCGTGGACAGGCCGTGCACGTTGCTGGGGATGGGCACCGGCACCAGTGTGCGACCGTCCGGCACGTACGGTCGCCAGGCCCCCGAGGTGATGAAGGTCGGCGGCGCGTCGATCGGCTCGGCCGGCAGCGGACGGGGCAGCAGCGGCAGCAGGGCGAGAGTGATCGCGGCGTACCCGACGACGTGCTGCCAGCGCAGCCGCCGCCGGTCGGTGGCCACGGACTGCGGGGCCCGGGGAGCCGGCACCGGTGACCGGTGGCTGCCGGCCACCGCGTCCCAGGCCAGTGCCAGCAGCACGCCGAGCGCGGCGGTGGTCACCAGGGTCAGCCGGGTCGGCATCATCATCTCGACGAGTGGCAGGTCCGCCGGGATGTACGACCACGGGCCGGCGATCCCGGTCAGTTCGCCGTTGAACCGGATCTCCGGGCCGAGCGCGGCGACCGAGAAGACCACCACCAGCACGGCCAGGATCCGGGCCACCAGCGAGCGGCGGACCAGCAGGACCAGGGCCACCACCGACAGCAGCACCAGCGGCCAGCCGAACCAGGTGTTCTGCTCGGTCATGCCGATGGTCGCCTCCACCGCCTCGTCACCGGCGATGGTGTCGCGGGGGAAGGTGACGAAGGCGACGACGTCCTCGCCCCAGCTGTGGAACACCCCGCCCTGCAGCCCCCGGTAGGACTGCGGGCCGTTGAACTGGAACCAGATCGGGTAGGCGGTCAGCAGCAGCGCCACCGCACCGCCGAGACCCAGTCCGGCCGCGAACGTGCCGGCCCGCGCCCACGCCACGCGCGGACGCATCGCCGCGTACGCGATCACGACGACCAGGCAGGCCAGCGCCGTGAGCAGCAGCATCTCCTCGTTGATGAAGATCTGGTACGCGACCAGGAGCCCCAGCACCAGCCCGTTGCGCCGCCACCGGCCCGGCTCGACCAGCCGGAACACCCGCACCACGATCAGTGGCAGCAGGAAGTTGGAGACGAAGTTGGGCTGGCCGTTGGCGTGGTGCACGATGCCGGGCGCGAAGCCCAGGAAGGCGCCGCCCACGAAGGCCGCCGCCCGGGAGCGCACCAGGTGTCGCGACAGCATCCAGTACGAGGTGCCGGCGGTGGCGGCCAACGCCCCACCCAGGTAGAGCGCGTAGACCACCTGGGGACCGAGCAGCATGGTCAGCGGCGCCAACGGCAGCGTCACCCCGAGCAGCGAGGTGTTGGCCATCATGTTCACCCCGTCCGGGGCGTTCTGCCGGGCGGTGAAGAGCGGATTCTCCAGGTGCTGCACCGAGTACGCACCGTGTGCGAACAGCCACTCGAACCAGCTGTGGTCGGTGGGCAGGTGCGACGAGACCCGGTTGTTCACGTCCGCCCAGTAGTTCAGGCAGACGACGACGCCGAGCAGCACGTAGGCTCCGATGGCCAGCACGTCGGCGCGTGTCAGTCGTCGCCGGGGACGTGTTGTCGTTGATCGCGTCTCGACGGTCTCGGAGACGGGGTTCAGCGAGGGATTCACCACCGGCACAGCCACGACGGGCCATCGTACAGGCGGAACCACGCCAACCCGCCGCGCGTCCGGTGTGTGTCAGGGGAGGACAGGCGTGACGTTGATCGACCTCGGTGAGCTGACCGAGCAGACCGATCCGCCAGTGTCACGCCGTCGGTCCGGGCCGGGTGGCCGCCGGCTGGCGATCGTGGTGGTGGCACTCGTCGCGCTGCTGACCCTGGCGGGCGGCGCACCGCCGGCCGGGCGGATCCACGCGATCGTGCCCGCGGCCCTGGGCAGCGATCTGTTCATCGCCGCCGGTCTGGTCTTCACCGTCTCCCCGGTGCCCGAGGCGACCGACGGCAGCCAGGAACTGCTCGCCTATCCGCGTCCCGATCGGCCCACCGACGCCCCGCAGCGGCTGACACCGCTGTGGCGGGTGCCCGTGCCGTTGGGCAACCGGGTCTACCGGGTACATCCGGTCGCCGACGCCGGGGTCCTGGTCGCCATGGGCCGGCAGGACGCCGGCACCAGCCAGACGCTGCGACTGGACGCCCACACCGGCGAGGAACGCTGGCGGGTACCCGGCATCGCGGTTCTCGACCTGCCCGGCCGGGCGCTGCTGCGTACCTTCACCGACAGCGAGCCGAACGTGCTGAGGGTGATCGAGCTGGCCGACGCCCGTGAGGTGTGGTCCATGTCGTTGTCGGCGGCCAGCGTCGACTACCGGCAGCGGGACGACGGAACGCTCGACGGCATCGTGGTGGCCACGGTCGACGGCGAGGTCCAGGTGATCGACCCGACGACCGGGACGGTGCGGCACCGCCTGGCACCGTCCGCCGACCACGCGAGCGGCTACCAGCAGGCGTGGGTGACCGGCGACCTGGTGACGGTGGTACGCAACTCCAGCAGTATCACCGCGCTCAGCGTCGACGGCCTGGCCCAGCGCTGGCAGGTGACCGTGCCGACGGCGACCTACGTCACCGGCTGCGGGCCACTGCTCTGCGCCGGGCTGGCCGGCGGCGGGTTGCAGGTCCTCGACCCGGCCACCGGGGCGCTGCGCTGGAGCAGTGACGACATTCTCGATCTCGTGCTGGTCGACGAGCACAACGTCCTCGCGGTGGCGCGGAACACCAACGAGATGCTCACCCTCGACCTGGACACCGGCGCGACCCTGACCGAGCACGGTTCGTGGAACATGGTGGCCCGCTACGAGTACACGCCGCAGGTGCTCGTGGTGCGTCCGGTGGCCGAGGTGGGGCTGGTGCTGGCCCGGCTCGATCCCACCGGGGCACCGGCCCGCCGGCTCGACCTGCTGCCCGACGCCGGCGGTGACTGCCAGAGCCGGTACGACCTGCTCGGCTGCCGCCTGCGCGACGGTGGCTACGGCATCTGGCAACTGCCCGACTGATCCCGTGCCGGGCGACCGGCTCGCGCCTGCGTCCCGGCCGGTGTGCCGGGCACCCGTCCCGGGCGGCTTGGTCGGCGGCGTTACGTTGTCGGTGGTCGGCGGGCGGAAAAGGGGCGGGCATGCGGGTACTGGTGGTCGAGGACGAGCGCAACCTCGCCGACGCGATAGCGCGGGGGCTGCGCAAGCGGGGCATGGCGGTGGACGTCGCGTACGACGGCGACAGCGGCCACGAGATGGCCTTCGTGACCCGGTACGACGTGGTGGTGCTCGACCGTGACCTGCCCGGCCGGCACGGCGACCAGATCTGCGCGGAGCTGGCCGCGTCCGGTGAACTGACCCGGGTGCTGATGTTGACCGCCAGTGGCACGGTCGCCGACCGGGTCGAGGGTCTGCAACTGGGTGCCGACGACTATCTGCCGAAGCCGTTCGCCTTCGACGAACTGGTCGCCCGGGTGCAGGCACTGGGCCGTCGCGCCACCCCGGCGGCCCCGCCGGTGCTGGAGATCGCGGACCTGGTGGTGGACCCGGCCCGCCGCACCGCCACCCGGAACGGAGTGCCGGTCGAGTTGACCAACAAGGAGTTCGGCGTGCTCTGCGAGCTGCTCAAGGCCCGGGGTGCGGTGGTCTCCAGCGAGGAACTGCTGGAACGGGTCTGGGACGCCAACACCGATCCGTTCACCACGATCGTCCGGGTCACCGTGATGACGCTACGTCGCAAGCTCGGTGATCCACCGCTGATCGAGACCGTGGTCGGTGCCGGCTACCGGACGGCCGAGGTCGTGCAGTGACGGGCGCGGCCCGCCGGCTGCCCGCGCTGCGGCGACCCTCCCTGCGGTTACGCCCCACGCTGCGGCTGCGGCTGACCCTGCTCAACGGCGTGCTGCTGGTCGGTGCCGGCGCGATCCTGGTGCTGCTGGCCTGGCTGCTGGTGCGGGACGCGTTGCGCCCCACCGACGAGCTGCTGCCCGGCACCACGGTGGTGCTCGCCGACGGGAGCACCCTGGAGGCCGCCGCATGGCAGCAGCGGCTCGTCGACGCGGCCTCCGGGGAACTGCTGGCCAAGGGGCTGGCCGCGCTGCTGGCGATCGGCATCGTCGGCGTGGTCGGGGCGTACGCGGTCGCCGGGCGCGCGTTGCGCCCGCTGCACCAGGTCACCGCCACCGCGCGCCGGCTCGGCGAAACCACGCTGGACCAGCGGATCGGCTACTCCGGGGCGGACGACGAGGTGGCCGAGCTGGCCGACACGTTCGACGCCATGCTGGACCGGATCGCCGCCGCCTTCGAGGCGCAGCGACGGTTCGTGGCCAATGCCTCGCACGAACTGCGTACGCCGCTGGCGGTGATGCGTACCGAAATCGACGTGACGCTCAGCGACGACGACGCGGACGCGGCCGAGTACCGCCGGATGGCGACGGTGGTCCGCGACGCCTCCGAGCGCGCCAACGGGCTGGTCGACGCGCTGCTGGTGCTGGCGCGCAGCGAGGCGCAGGCCGGCCAACGGCTCGGCCGGCGCAGCGAGTTCGACCTGGCCGCCGGCACCGTCAACGCGCTGTCCGCGGTACGCCGGGAGGTGGAGCGGATCAAGCTGGCGGTCCAGACGTCGCTGGAGCCGGCACCGGTGGTGGGTGATCCCGGGCTGCTGGACCGGCTGGCCGGCAACCTGATCGAGAACGCGGTCCGCTACAACCACCTGCACGGCCGGCTCTGGGTGCGGACCGGCTCGGACGGGCAGCGGTCCTGGCTGGTGGTGGGCAACACCGGCTTCGAGGTGGACCCGGCCGACGTGCCGGGGTTGTTCGAGCCCTTCCGGCGGGGCGGCCGGGAACGTACCGGGGCGCGCGGGTCGGGCCTCGGCCTGTCCATCGTGCGCGCGGTCTGCGACGCGCACTGCGGCACGGTGACCGCCGTCGCGCAGCCCGGCGGCGGCCTGGAGGTGACGGTAAGCCTGCCGGCGGCCGAGGCCGCCCGCTGACCCGTCGCCGTCATCCGTGGACGCCGCCGGCGGGTAGCCGCAGCACCAACACGTCCATCGGCGTGCCCCACGGCAACATCGACCTCGCCACCTGCACCCACCCGGCTCGCTCGTACATGCCTCGGGCGGCCGACTCCGGGTTGGCTGCCAGGGTCGCGACCGGCTCCGGCCGCCCGTCGAGCAGTCGTCGCATCAGCTCAGCACCGACACCTCGGCCGCGCAACCGCGGATGGACGATCCATTCCATGACCGCGAGCTTGTCGGCGGCGTGGATGTCGGTGGGCGGATTCCGGTCGGCGTTGCGCCACCACACCCCGGCCGGCATCGTCCATCCGTACGCCGCCCCGATCAACGCCCGACCCTGGTGGGCGGTGTGCAGGGTGAAGCCCCCGCGTTCGGCCTGCTCGGGTAGGCCGCCGCGGAAGCCGGCCACCTCGTCCGGCCCCTCTTCGTAGGGAGGTTCGGCGTACACCACCGCGTACAGGTCGGCGAGGGCCTCCACCAAAGCGCTGGTAAGGCTGGTGTGCCGGGCGTAGGCGATGGCCATGACGGGCAGCCTATGCGCCGACGCGGGCGGTCAATTCCCCGTACGCGGGCCGCCGCCGCTCACCTGCCGGAACGGCGTCCGCCACCTGCCTGGCCACGGTGAGCAGCAGTTCGTTGCGGTGCTCGGCCGGCAAGCCATCGAGCAGGTCGGCGGCCAACCGGACTGCTCACACCTTTCCGCACACGCAGGGTAGTCGGCAACCTACGTTCGGGTCCGCGCCGACTGGCCGGAACCGAAGGGGACGAAGCGCTACTCGTCGCTGACGTCGTGGTCGAGGCGGGTAGCTGCGGGCGTCCTCAGGGCTGCGGTGACCGGGCCAGCCGTACCTGGCATCCCCCGTCCGTGACGGTGCCGCACGGTCACCGCAGCCTCCCGACGACAGAAGGGGTGCGACGTGCCGGTAGACCTCGAGGTGCCGCCCGGCCAGGTGCTGCTCCTGCTGGCCGGTGAGTGGTATCCGGAGCCGGGTAGGGCCGCCGGGCGCGACGTGCTCGTGTCGGTGGTCGCGGTGAGCCGGCAGGTCGCCGGCGGACTGGTCCTGACGCACGCGCACGTCTGCGACCACCGGCATCCCGATTGCGGACGCCATCACTGCTGGGAGGCGTACGTGCTCGTCGCCGCCATCAGGGCGTGCCTGGCCGGCGCGCGGTGACCGAGGGGGAGGCAGGCGATCGGTTGCGGTTCGTCGTCGCGCCCGACCCTGACCGACACCGCCCGGACCGCCCTTCCTGGGACTGCGCCGGGTGCGACGACGCGTGGCCCTGCGGCACGGTTCGGGCTCACCTGCTGCACGCGTACGGTCCGGACGTGTCCGGCTTGTCCCTGGCGATGGCGACCCACTATTACGACGCCATCGCCGACCTGACCGACGTGTCGCCGCAGGAACTGCACTGCGGATCGTCGGCTGGGTGCGTCGCGGGCAGCCCATCGCGGCGACCCGGTGCATGTGGGTGCGTGCCTCTTCGCCGCCACTCGGATAGGACTGTCACAAGTAACTGGCTGTGATACCAAAGATTCTTATTGACCGGTTTGGGATGGAAGCTCCTTGCAGTTTGTAACTTGCATTGATCCGATTCAAGCACTGCTATAGCTTGTCGTGAAGCAACTATCGGCTGGACGAGCTGTTACGGGGAGCTTCGTGCGCTATGCCATTGTGTGCTGTCCATGAGGGCGGCTGCTGTCGGACTATTTTGTCTTCTCCTGAGTTTGTACGCCACGTGGGCGTTGATTCGGGCGTCTCGCAGAGTCGACCGCGATTTGCTCATTCTCGCGTCGCTGCCGCCGAGTCGGCGGGATGATCTGTCGCCTCATGAGGGTGATGAACTGAAGCAAGTCGCCTGATTCTATCTGCTGAGCGGTGCATTCCCAGTTCTGTGATGCGTCGCGCGGCATCGTGCGCTCTTTTGGCGATTTGCAGGTGATTTTTTGTTCGGCGGGATCGGCCCGCCGAATTTCATATTAGGAGGGTGTGTGTTATCTCGTCAGGTAAGTGTCGGGGTGGCGTCGGTTTTCATCGCCGCGTCGACCCTGGTTGCGCTGCCGGTGCAGGCTGCGCCGGAGGCTGCGGGTCCGCCGTCCGCCGGAATTGAGCCAGTGGTGTCGCCGCAGTCGGGGCCGAACGTGTGGCTGTTCGACTCCGCGTCCCAGCCGGCGGCGCGGGCGATGGTGGCGGGTGCCGCTCCGTCGGTGCCGAAGGGCACCGGGCCGGTGCGCAACGGTACGCAGTTGTCGTTCTCGTTGACCGACCGACTGCAGGCGAAGGTGAACGTCGGCTCCGGGAATCTGCTGCTGACCAGCACGGAGTTGACGCTGCCGGGGATCGCGGAGAACGTGACCCTCGGAGCGTCGTTCAACAGCCTGCTGTTGGGCAGCGACATCGCCAACGGGGCGCACGGCCCCGGGTGGCGGACCCGCTCCGGAGTGGACGTACGGCTGATCGAGGCCACCGACGACAACTCGGTCACCTACGTGGCCACCGACGGGGTGGTCGGGAAGTTCACCGCGTCGGGCTCGGGCTACACCTCGCCGGGTGAGTTCAAGGCAAAGCTGGCCCGCAACGGCACGGGCTGGAAGCTGACCGAGAACGACAGCGGCAAGGAGTTGTTCTTTACCTCCGACGGGACGCTGGACAAGACCGAGGACCGTAACGACAACGTGGTCGACTTCTCCTACAGCGGGGGGAAGATGTCGACAGTGACCTCGAACCGGGGCGTCGGGTCGGTGCGCACGGCAGCGGTGACCTACACCGGTGACCGGTTGACCCGTTACCGGCACACCGGCAGCGACGGCAACTGGCGAGACGTGTCCTACAGCTACGACGCCAACAACCGGCTCAAGACGATCCAGAGTGCGACCTGGCGCAAGGTGTCTTTCGAGTACGACACCGCCGGTGACCTGACGAAGATCCTCATGGAGGACGACACCTTCGTCACGATCACCTACGACGGGCAGCACCGGGTGACGTCGCTGACCCAGGTCACCGACAACGCCACGATGAAGGGCTCCACCACCCGCCTGGCCTATACCAGTTCCGCGGTCACCAACGTGGCTGACCCCCGGCAGGATCTGTCGCTGCCGGTCACCTCGGTGCCGCACACCACCTACGAACTGAACTCCAACAAGCGGGTCACGAAGGTCACCGACCCGGCCGGGAACAGCCGTAGCAAGACGTACACCCCGTTCAGCGACGTCGCGACGAGCGTCTCCGCCGAGGGCGGCACAACCACCAACACTCACGGCGCCAACAGCGGCCAGTCCCAGACGAAGTCCGAATCGCCCACCGGTGCCAGCGCGTCGGCCGCGTACGCGAACACGGCGACCTCGACGAATCCGACGGCGAACTTCCAGCCGTCGTCGTCAATCAATACGCAGGGCAACAGTTCCACCTACACGTACAACGGTGCCGGAAACAAGACCTCCAGCACGGATGCCCTCGCCGCCGAGGCGAAGGTCGACTACAACAGCGACGGCACCGTCAAGTCGTCCACCGACCCCGGAAACGGCACCAACTCCACGACCTACAGCTATGACAGCGACAAGCAACTCAAGACGATGACGCCGCCGACCGGAAACAACCTGTCGGCGAAGACGTTCACCTACGACACCTACGGCCGGTTGCGCACCGAGACCGCAGGGGGCTGCACCACCACCTACGAATACAGCCTCGACGACCGGTTGACGAAGACCAGCTATTCCGGCTGCGCCGCCACCGGGACGGTCACCTACGAGCACGGTGGCTCCGGGAACCTGCTGATCCGTACCGATGCCACGGGCACCACCATCTACCAGTACGACCAGCTCAACCGCCTGCGCAAGCGCACCGCCCCCGGCACCCCGGAGCAGACCTACCGCCCCGACGCCGCCGGCAACCTCGACGAACTCGTCGACGGGCGCGGCACCACGAAGTACTACTACAACACCCGCAACTGGCTGGTCCGGATGGACACCGCCGGGGGCACCCGCTACAACTTCGCCTACGACAAGGACGGCAACCGCACCAACATGTGGTTCGCCACCAACGACACCAACAGCACCTGGGCCCTGCGCGTCACCACCACGTACGACAAATCCGACCGGCCCAAGCGCATCACCGCCACCCGCAACTCAGGCACCCCGGCCACCGTCTTCGACGTGACCTACTGCTACGCGAAGTACGTCTTCGGGCAGCCCTGCTCCACCGCCAAGGCCGATGACACCGGTATACGGCAGTGGCAGAAGAACGAAGCCAGCGGGCAGGTCACCCAGTACACCTACGACAAGGGCGACCGACTCACCAAGGCCGCCAACCACCATGCCAAGACCTACGACTACACCTATGACACCAATGGCAACCGGGAGACCGTCAAGGTCGACGGCACCACCACCCAGACCCTGACCTACAACAGCGCCAACCAGGTCACCACCACCAACAACACCTACGACACCCGCGGCAACCAGACCCGGACCAGCACGCCGGCGGTCAGCGGCATCGGCTACAACGCCGCCCGGCAGATGACCACTGCCACCACCACCGGCACCACCACCTACGGCTACGCCGGCACCGACCAGGTCGAACTCACCCGCGCCGGTGGCATCAACCTGACCTACGGGTACGAAGACCAGCACGGCATGCCGTGGCTCCAGTCCTGGAAGAACGGCGTCAACCTGAACGCCTACGTCGAACGCGACGGCCTCGGCACCCCGCTCGGCCTGCGCATCGGCACCACCGACCACGCCTTCGTCCTCGACGGCCTCGGCTCCGTCGTCGCCGCCGTCAAAGCCGACGGCTCACTGTCCGCCAACTACACCTACGACCCGTACGGCAACACGCTGACCGCCTCGGAATCTGGCCTCGGGCAGGCCAACATCCTCCGATACGCTGGCGGCACCTACGATCCCGCAACCGGCTACACCAAGTTCGGCCAACGTTGGTACAACCCCACCCAAGGCCGCTTCACCCAGCAGGACAACCTCAGCTTCATCGGCAACCCGCAAAAGGGTAATCGGTACGCGTACGCTGGCTGCAACCCAACCAACAACATCGACCCTACCGGCCAAGATTGGTTACAGAACGCCTCGGATTTTTTGACCTTGGTGACCGCATGTGCCGGCGGATTCCAGATCGGGCTACAGCTATCTGTGTTCGTGCCATTGCCGGGAGCGCAGATTTGGCTACCGGCAGCGGGTTGCCTGATCAGTGGTATCTCGGCAATCGTCACGGGCGTCGACTTCCTTTCTCCCGACCCATCGGGTCCCCAGACCGGATAGATGGCTCGGGATCAAAGGGCAGTCCGCGCTGGCAAGGAAGAGGAAGTGATGAAAAACAGCTACGGGCCGGTTTGGCTATGGATCGTCCTGTCGGTCGCGTGCTTCTCAACTGGACTTTACGCATTCACAGTTGATCACCCTTACTTGTTCGGTCTTGCGCTTATTGCCGCACTTGCAGCGATCGTTATGGCTTACCGTGCCGCTAGTCGCCGTAGAGGCCTCGGCCTGGTCGGCCGAGAAGCGGGTCAAGCCGTGGACCTGACGAACAGGGTGGCGGTTGTTCTCGTGATCGCCTTCGGTCTCCTCGCTGTCGCCTCAAGCGTCTTCATGGTCGTGGCAGATGGCAACCTAAGCGCGTACATTCTCGGCGGCGCTGTTCTGGTTGTGGCGTTATTCGCAGTGATCACGGCGGTTACGGGAGAGAAGAAACCCTGACTGCGGTATGCAGAGCTGACTGCCGACCGGGCACCGTACCCGAGGGATCACGGTGCCCGGTCGGCAGCGCAGTTCGGTAGCCGCAGTTCGAAGGCGGAACATGGCGTCGCCAGGGATCAGTCGATAGTAGCCAAGCCCCGCGCCAGCACCGGCGAGGTGGTTTGCGGGCTGGCCTCAAGCGGGTAACGGAAGAAGCAGAGCGCGCATAGCAGCGGCAACTGATGCGTGGCGTGTAGACCGCCATCCGTCCGATGTTGGACGAGCCGTGGCTGTCGTCCTTATGTTGGGTCATAAGAAGAGGGAGCAGGGATGAAAGACACCTACTGGCCGGCCTGGTTCCAGGTTGCCCTTTCAGTCGTATGCTTTCTCGGAGGGATTTGGGCTATTTTTGCAGACCGGCCACTTCTCGCTGGTTTTGCAGCTTTGGCTGGTTTTGTAGGGCTTATCGGTGCCTGGCGTACTGCTCGCCGTCAGCCTCGAGCGGGGCGGTAGGTAGCGGCGGCTGGCCCTGGTTTCGCGGAATGTCGGGCATTTCTGCACCTTCGCTCTGGCTATTCTGATTCTGGTTCTGAAGAGGAGTTGCCGGCTTGAAATCCATTCCCACCTGGCTCTTGTGGACCACGTTAGGTGCGATGGCTGCTGTGACGCTCTCGCAGGTTCTAGCAGGTCTTGATCGTCCGCAGGAGCGTATACTGACGGCTTTTTCTGGCGGACTTTTCATTCTGTCGGCCGTATTGCTGCTAGCTAGGGCAAATAGCGCCGAGGGTGAATGATTTCAGTCCTGGCCCCGGCGGGTAGTGCGCGCCAACTTCTGGCCCTTGCACTGATGCCGTCGATCGTCGAGTCGGGCTGGTGGTCGCTCCGGGTTGCTCCCCGAGGCGTGGCAGTGCGATGATCACGAGGTCAGCCCGACCAGGGAGGGGGGGTGCGTCGATGTTCATCATGATGCTGTCCGCGCCCCGCCTTGCCGGCTGACCGCTCATCCTCGCGGGGCACCCGTAGCGGGATCGCTGTCCCGCCACTCAGCGGACCAGACACGCCAGTTCTGACTGCCCCGACGTCCGTGCCCGCAGCGCCGCCTCCGACCCCGCCATGCCGTGTCGCGCCTCTCGTAGGCTCGCCGGCCCCGGCGGTGTCGGTTGGCGACCGGCAGGGCTGCGACGCCGGTGGCGAACACCACGAGGACGACACATGAGCGCACGGATTCACAACATCGGAATCGACTGTCACGACACGTACGCCCTGGCCGGTTTCTGGGCCCAGGTCTTCGAGTGCCCCCGCCAGCCGGACGACTTCCCGGGTGACCCGGAGGCCATGCTGCTGCCGCCGGGTGGTCCGGAGGTGCTGTTCCTGGCGGTGCCCGAGGGCAAGACGGTGAAGAACCGGCTGCACCTCGACCTGGAACCGACCGACCGGACCCGGGACGAGGAGGTCGAGCGGCTGCTCGGCATCGGGGCCCGGCACATCGCCGACCACATCGGGCCGACCGGTGCCGGTTGGGTGGTGCTCGCCGACCCGGAGGGCAACGAGTTCTGCGTACTGCGCAGCGCCGCCGAGAAGGCGGCGGCCCGGCAGTCGGCGGAGGAAGCCGCGACGGACGGCTGAGCGGAGCGACGCCGGGACATCGGAGCGGCGGGGTGCCGCCGCTCCGATGTCAGTCCGGCATACCGATCACCGGCCGATGCCGTCCAAGGCGGCGACGTCCTCGGCGGACAACGAGAGCCCCGCGCCGACGATGTTCTCCCGCAGGTGCGCCACCTTGGACGTGCCGGGAATCAGCAGGATGTTCGGTGCGCGCTGCACCAGCCAGGCGAGGGCGACGGACATCGGTGTCGAGCCCAGCCGGGCGGCTACCGCCGAGAGCGCCTCGGACTGCACCGGCGAGAAGCCGCCGAGCGGGAAGAACGGCACGTAGGCGATGCCGTCGGCGGCGAGCTGCTCGATGAGGTCGTCGTCGTGGCGGTGGGCGAGGTTGTACATGTTCTGCACGCACACCACCGGGGCGACGGCCCGGGCCTCGGCGACCTGTTCCGCGGTGACGTTGCTGACCCCGAGATGACGGATCAGGCCCTGCTGCTGGAGCGCGGCGAGGGTCTCGAACGCCTCGATGATCGAGCCGGGCTGGGGGCCTTCGGCATCACCCATCCGCATGTCGACCAGGTCGAGGGTGTCGACCCCGAGAGAGCGCAGGTTCTGGTGCACCTGCCGGCGCAGATCCTCGGGTCGGCGGGCCGTCGGCCAGCCGCCCTGTGCGTCCCGGTCCGCCCCCACCTTGGTGGCGATGAGCAACGACTCGGGATAGGGGTGCAACGCTTCGCGGATCAGTTCGTTGGTGACGTGCGGTCCGTAGGCGTCGCTGGTGTCGATGTGGGTGATGCCCCGGTCGACGGCTTCGCGCAGCACGGCCAGTGCCTCGTCACGGTCGGCGGGTGGCCCCATCACCCAGGGGCCGGCGAGTTGCATGGCGCCGTACCCGAACCGGGTGACGGTCCGGTCGCCGAGCATCCAGGCGCCGCCGGGAAGGGAAGGAGTAGGAGTGCTCATGGTGTGGCCCTCTTCGCTGCGGAGACGGTGGCATGTTTCGCTTGCCTGCCTCAGTGTTGGAGAGGAACTTCCCAGCGGGAAGTAGGCACTCTAAAGTGCGTAACCATCCAGCAGTGAGAGGGGCGCTCGGTGGCGACGACGAAGACGGCCCAGCGGCAGGCGCAGGCCAGGGAGGAGTACAACGCGTTCCTCGCGGTCTGCCCCAGCCGCCAGCTGCTCGACCGGATCTCGGACAAGTGGGTGGTGCTGATCCTGTGTGCACTGGGGGGTGACGCGGCTCCGCAGGGTCCGGGAGCGCCGCGAGCGATGCGCTACTCCGAGCTTGCCCGCCTGCTGGCCGGCGTCAGTCAGAAGATGCTGACCCAGACCCTGCGTTCGCTGGAACGTGACGGCCTGCTCACCCGTACCGTGACGCCGACCGTCCCGGTCACCGTCACCTACGAGCTGACCGACCTCGGCCTGTCGCTGCACCGCACGACGCGCGAGATCAGGTACTGGGCTCAGGCCCACATGGGCGAGGTTCTCGCGCACCGCGACGACTACGACGCGGCCACCTCCTGACGCGGCGCCTGTCGGACTCGACCGACCCCGGCGCGCGACGCGAAACGGCCGGCAACAGGGCTGGCGGGGTCTCCTCCGCCGCCCGGTTGCCGGCCGCGGTCAGTCGCGCTGCTCGATCTGGCCGCGGATGGTGACGAACTCGGCCTGGGCGTCGGCGCGGGACGAGAAGAACATCACGATCAGCCCGACGCTGCCCCGGTCGGCCCAGGTGCAGACACCCAGCGGCACGTCCTCGGTCAGGCCGTCGCCGCAGCTGGCCTCACCGCCGAGCGGACCTGGATCGACCGAGGTCATGTTGCTGAGGCCCAGGTCGGCGGAGAGGCCCTGGACCGCCGCGTCGAGTTCCTGCTTCGGGTCGGACATCAGGCCGGACGCGCCTGCGATCATGACAAGGTCCTCGGCGGCCGGGTCACCGTAGAAGGCGCCCACCGCGCTGGTCTCGTTGCTCACCGTCGAGCGGATGTCGCGAACCATGTCGTCGGCCGCCTGCTGCAACTCCGGGTCGGTGTTCTTGGGTCGGCCGGCCAGGGTGTCCGGGGCCACCATCCGGGTCCGGGTGGCGTCCACCGCCTCGCTGACGTCGTCCTTGACCGCGAACCAGACGGCGGTGCCACCGCCGACGCAGAGCACCAGCAGGACCGCGAGAACGATCAGCACGATCATCCCGACCCGGAACTTCTTCTTCGGCGGACCGGCCGGCGCGGGGCCGGGGAATCCAGGGCCGGGAAATCCCTGACCGGTCTGCCCCGGCCCGGCCGGCGCAGGACCGGCGGGGTACGGCTGGCCGGGCGGCGGGTAGGTGCCGGGCGCCGGTTGGCCGGGTTGCTGCGGCGGCACCGGCTGGGCGCCAGCCGATGGGTACGGGGCGGGACCTTGCTGGGGGTACCCGCCCGGGGGCGGATACGGACCGGCGGGCGGCGGGTTCTGGTGCTCGTCCGAGGGGTGGGACATGCGGTCAGCTCCTGGGTTTCGGGTGGACCGGTCATCGTAGCCAGGTGTCGCATCCGCACCAGCAGCACCACGAGAAAGCGATTCGCGGTGGTCACCTCGTCGGGTGACCACCGCGATCGGTGTGGTTCGTCGCCGCTCAGCCGGCCAGGCTGGCCGCGCCGGGTGGCAGGAACCGCTTACCGGTGACCCGCTCGCTGGTGCCGGTCCGGTCCAGGTACGGCGTGACGCCGCCCAGGTGGAACGGCCAACCGGCACCGAGGATCATGCACAGGTCGATGTCCTGCGCCTCGGCGACGACGCCCTCGTCCAGCATTAGCCGGATCTCCTGCGCCAGCGCGTCCAGCGCGTTGCGGCGTACCTGCTCCTCGGTGAGCGGCTGGTCGCCGACCACCAGCAGCTTCGCCACCTCGGCGTTGATCTCGTCGTCGACGACGATCGGCTGGCCGGAGTCGGCGATCCGCTTGAGGTTCTCGCTGACCCCGAACCGGTCCGGGAACGCGGCGTGCAGGGTGCCGCCCACGTGGTAGGCCACCGCCGGTCCGACCAGCTGGAGCAGGGCGAGGGGGCGCATCGGCAGACCCAGCGGGTCCAGCGCCCGGTTCGCGACCTCCAGCGGGGTGCCGGCGTCGACGGCGGCGAACACGGTGCCCAGGAAGCGGGTGAGCAGCCGGTTCACCACGAACGCCGGAGCGTCCTTCACCAGCACGCTCGACTTCTTGAGCTGCTTGCCGACCGCGAACGCGGTGGCCAGGGTGGCGTCGTCGGTCCGCTCGCCCCGGACGATCTCCAGCAGCGGCAGCACCGCGACCGGGTTGAAGAAGTGGAAACCGACGACCCGCTCCGGGTGCTCCAGCTCCGCCGCCATCTCGGTGATCGACAACGAGGAGGTGTTGGTGGCGAGGACCGCCTCCGGCTTGACGATCTTCTCCAGCTCGGCCCAGACCTGCTTCTTGACGCTCAGGTCCTCGAAGACCGCCTCGATGACGAAGTCGGCGTCGGCGAAGACGGACTTGTCGACCGATCCGGACACCAGGCCGTACAGCTTCGCGGCCGTGCCCTTGTCCATCCGGCCCTTGCTGACCGCCTTCTCGATCTGGGCGTGCACGTAGCCCACGCCCTTGTCGACCCGCGACTGGTCCAGGTCGGTCAGCACGACCGGCACCTGGAGGCGGCGGGCGAACAGCAGCGCCAGCTGGCTGGCCATCAGACCGGCGCCGACGATGCCGACCTTCGTGACCGGGCGGGCCAGGCCCTTGTCCGGCGCGCCGGCCGGCCGCTTGGCCCGCCGCTGCACCAGGTCGAAGGCGTACAGCCCGCTGCGCAGCTCCTCGGAGAAGACCAGGTCGGCCAGGGCCTCGTCCTCCGCGGCGGTGCCGGTGGCGAAGTCCGCGTCCTTCGCCGTCTCCAGCAGGTCGAGCGCCTGGTACGCGGCCGGAACCGCGCCGTGCAACCGCTGGTCAAGCGTCTGCCGGGCGAAGTACAGCACACCGGCCCACATGTCCTTGTCGACCTCGGGCCGGGTCACCTCGACCTGCCCCCGGACGACACCGGCGGCCCACTCCAGGGACCGCTCCAGGAAGTCGGCCGGCTCCAGCAGCACGTCCGCGATGCCCAGCTCGGCGGCCTGCTTCGGCTTGAGCATCTTGTTCTGCATCAACGGGTTCTGGATGATCACCTGAGTGGCGGCCGGGATGCCGATCAGGTTCGGCAGCAGTTGGGTGCCGCCCCAACCCGGGATCAGGCCGAGGGAGACCTCCGGCAGCGCCAGCGCCGTCGCGCCGGCCGACAGGGTCCGGTAGTGGCAGTGCAGGGCCAGCTCCAGACCGCCGCCCATCGCCGCGCCGTTGACGAAGGCGAAGGTCGGCACGGAGCTGTCCTTGAGCCGGGCGAAGACCCGGTGGCCCAGCCGGCCGATCTCCAGCGCCTGCTCGCGGTCCGCGAGCTGCGGCAGGCCGGTGATGTCCGCGCCGACGCAGAAGATGTACGGCTTGCCGGTGACCGCGATGAACGCCGGGTCGGCCGCGAGCGCGGCGCTGATCGCCTCGTCCAGGCTGGTCAGGCCGCCGGGGCCGAAGGTGTTCGGCTTGGTGTGGTCGAATCCGTTGTCGAGGGTGATCAGGGCGGCCGGGCGGTCCAGCCCCGGCACGTTCACCTGCCGCAGCAGTGCCCTGGTGACGACCTCGTTCGGTGCGGTGATGCTCATTTGTCGCCACCCTCCTGCGCGGACCCGGTCCAGTGCGGGTTCTCCCAGATGACCGTGCCGCCCATGCCGATGCCGATGCACATGGCGGTGATGCCGTAACGGACCTCGGGGTGCTCGGCGAACTGCCGGGCGAGCTGGGTCATCAGCCGTACGCCGGAGGAGGCGAGCGGGTGACCGATGGCGATCGCGCCGCCCCACGGGTTCACCCGCGGGTCGTCGTCGGCGATGCCGAAGTGGTCGAGGAAGGCCAGCACCTGCACGGCGAACGCCTCGTTCAGCTCGAACAGGCCGATGTCGTCGATGGTCAGGCCGGCGATGCGCAGCGCCTTCTCGGTCGACGGGATCGGGCCGACCCCCATCACCTCCGGCTCGACGCCGACGAAGCCGTACGACACCAGCCGCATCGCCACCGGCAGGCCCAGCTCACGGGCGGTGGCCTCGTCGGCGAGCAGGCTGGCGGTGGCACCGTCGTTCAGGCCGGCCGCGTTGCCCGCGGTGACCTTGCCGTGCGGACGGAACGGGGTCTTGAGGGTGGCGAGCTTCTCCATCGAGGTGTCCCGGGGCGCCTCGTCCACCGTGGCCAGGCCCCAGCCGTTCTCCTCGTCGCGGATCGCCACCGGCACCAGGTCGTCCTGGAGCTTGCCGTTGGCGTACGCCTTCGCGGTCTTCTGCTGCGAGGCGAGGGCGAACGCGTCGGTGCGCTGCTTGGTGATGTGCGGGACCCGGTCGTGCAGGTTCTCCGCGGTGGAGCCCATCACCAGCGCGGACGGGTCGACAAGCTTCTCGGCGATGATGCGCGGGTTGGGGTCGACGCCCTCGCCCATCGGGTGCCGGCCCATGTGCTCGACGCCACCGGCGATCGCGATGTCGTAGGCGCCCATGGCGATGCCGCCCGCGACGGTGGTCACGGCGGTCATCGCCCCGGCGCACATCCGGTCGATGGCGAAACCCGGCACGGTCTTGGGCAGGCCCGCCAGCAGCGCGGCGGTGCGGCCGATGGTCAGGCCCTGGTCGCCGATCTGGGTGGTGGCGGCGATCGCCACCTCTTCGACCCGCTCGGGCGGCAGTTGCGGGTTACGGCGCAGCAGTTCGCGGATGCAGCGGATCACCAGGTCGTCGGCGCGGGTGTTGGCGTACATGCCACCCGCCTTGCCGAAGGGGGTGCGGACACCGTCGACGAAGACGACATCCCGGACTTCACGGGGCACGATGAGCCTCCTATTCGACCACGATCCGGCTCGTCGCGCCGCAGGCGCACGACGGACCGGACAAAGGTCGCCAGCACTGGCGTTTCCCCGATGCTACTCGCCAGTAATAACCCCCGCGCCACCTCCCCCTGTAACCCACCCCACACCCACCCACCCACCCACCCACCCACCCACCCACCCACCCGACCCCCGTCCAGCCAGCACTGCGGGTGATCAAGAAGTTTGCGTCAACGACACGCCGTGCGGCTGACGCAAACTTCTTGATCATCGGGGTGAAACCGGGAGGGCGCGGGAGGGGGGTCAGGGGGTGGGGGTGAGGGCGGTGGGGAGGTGGGGGAGGAGGAGGGCGATCTGCCACTCGCGGGCGTGGTGGGCGCGCAGGGCCTCGGCGACGCTCGCCTCGGTGATCTCCTCGGGGGGCTGCCAGGCGACCCGGCGGATGGTGTCGGGCGAGATCAGGTTCTCCGGGGGCAGGTTGTGCTCGCCGGCCACCCGCAACACCACCTCCCGGCAGCGGGTCAGCCTGCCGGCGGCGACCGGATCCCGCTCGGCCCACCGGTGCGGCGGGGGTGGCCCCTCCACGGTCGGCGTCACGGGCAGGGCGTCGTCCGGCAACTGCCGCGCGTCATCCAGCGCCGCCAGCCAGGTACGCGCCAGCCGCCGCACCGACCGACCACCGAAGCCGGGCAGGGTGAGCAGCGCCTTCTCGTCTCTCGGATCCAACTCCGCCGCCGCGACGATGGCCGAGTCGGGCAGCACCCGGCCCGGTGCCGAGTCCCGCCGAGCCGCGATCTGGTCCCGGGCGTACCACAGGGACCGGACCCGGGCCTGCGCCCGCGCGCCCCGGACCCGGTGGATCCCGGACGTCCGTCGCCACGGTTCGGCGCGTACCCGGGGCGGTCGGGCGCCGCTGGCCACGAGCGCGGCGAACTCCTCGGCCGCCCACTCGGACTTGCCCTGCCGGGCCAGCTCCGCGTCGAGCGCGTCGCGCAGGTCGGTCAGCAGCTCGACGTCCAGCGCGGCGTAGGTCAGCCAGGACTCGGGCAGTGGCCGGTTGGACCAGTCCGCCGCGGAGTGGTGCTTCTCCAGGCTGAATCCGAGCAACTGCTCGGTGAGGGCGGCGAGACCCACCCGCTCGAAGCCGGCCAGCCGCGCCGCCAGCTCGGTGTCGAACAACCGGCGTGGCCGCAGTCCCAGCTCCGCGAGGCAGGGCAGATCCTGGTTCGCCGCGTGCAGCACCCACTCCGTCCCGGCGATCGCGGCGTCGAGGGCGCTCAGGTCGGGCAGCGGCAGGGGGTCGATCAGCGCGGTACCGGCACCGGCGCGGCGTAGCTGCACCAGGTACGCGCGCTGGCTGTACCGGTAGCCGGAGGCGCGTTCGGCGTCCAGGGCCACCGGGCCGGCACCGCTGGCGAATCGCGCCACCACCTCGGCGAGCTGATCCGGGGTGGCGACTGGTTCGGGGGTGCCCTCGCGGGGCGCGGTCAGCGGCACGGACTCGCCGCCGGTGGGCTCGGTCCCCGCGTCCGAGGGCTCCGACCGCGCCGACGGCGGGTGCTGCGTGTCGTTTCCCGTACGGCTTGCGGCGGCCCGACGGCGCAGGGGTGGTTCGTCGGTCACCTGCCAACCCTAGTGCGCGAGTGGATCGAGTGCCGCCACCCGCCCCGCCGCGTGTCGGCCGCCCGGCCGGGACCGGCGCGGCCGGCACCGGGCAGGCCGGCTCAGCCGGTGGCGGCCGGGCGGCGCTCCGGCAGGGCGGTGACGCCGGGCGGCGGCAGGCCGGCGGTGGAGGCCAGCAGGGTGCACCAGGCGTCCAGGTGGGCAGCGAGGTCGACGCCGGTCGGCGTCCAGGAGGCGCGGATCTCCACGTCGCCGGTCGCGGGCGGGCCGGCCAGCTCACCGAACCGGGTCGACATCGTCTGCGTGATCGTCCCGCCGATGGCCCGGTACCCGGCGTCCTGGGCGTCGAGAGCGTCGGTGAGCCAGGTCCATCCCACCCCGGGCAGCAGCGGGTCGGCGGCGAGGTCCACCTCCATCTCGGCGGTCACGTAGGTGACCAGCCGCAGCGTGCCCTGCCACGCCTCGTGCCCCGCCGGATCGTGCAGCAGGATCAGCCGCCCGCTGGCCACCTCGTCGCCGTCGCGCAGCACGGACGCGGAGAGTGCGAAGGAGTAGGGGGCCAGCCGCTGGGGTGCCCCCACCTCCTCCAGCAGGATCTCCGGCCGGGGCGTCGCCGACCGGAGCCCCGCGACCGCGCGGGCGAACGTGTCCGGAAGCGCGATCGGGGGGGCCATGCCCCGCAGCCTAAGCCGCCGTACCGGTTCGGTCGCGTCGGCACGCCGAGATCGGCACCCCGGTGATCCACGACTGTCGACGGCGTTGGTCTTCCCCTTCCACGTCACAAAGGTGGCGGTGGGCGGGGGGTGGCGATCGGCCGCGTGGCACGATTGCCGCGATGACCACCGACACCACGGGCACCGCCGCCCGAGACGACGAACCCCGCCCCGGCGGGCCCGCCGATTCGCCCTTCGTGCGGGCGTGCCGCCGCCGGCCGGTGCCGCACACCCCGGTCTGGTTCATGCGGCAGGCGGGCCGGTCGCTGCCGGAGTACCGCGAGATCCGGGCCAACGTGGCGATGCTGGAGTCCTGCCGCCGGCCCGACCTGGTCACCGAGATCACCCTTCAGCCGGTACGCCGGCACGACGTGGACGCGGCGATCCTGTTCAGCGACATCGTGGTGCCGGTGGCCGCCGCCGGGGTCGATCTGGACATCGTGCCCGGCACCGGTCCGGTGGTGGCCGAGCCGGTGCGGACCGCCGCCGACGTCGAACGGATCCGGCTCATCGGCCGCGACGACGTCGACTACGTCGACGAGGCGGTCCGGCTGCTGGTCAAGGAGTTGGGCGACACTCCGCTGATCGGCTTCGCCGGGGCCCCATTCACGCTGGCCAGCTACCTGGTGGAGGGTGGTCCGTCGCGTACCCACGCCAAGACCAAGGCGCTGATGCACGGTGAGCCGGAGCTGTGGCACGCCCTCGCCGGCCGGCTGGCCGAGGTGACCCTGGCGTTCCTGCGGGTGCAGATCGAGGCCGGTGTGTCGGCGGTGCAGCTGTTCGACTCGTGGGCCGGCGCGCTCTCCGAGGCCGACTACCGCCGGTTCGTGCTGCCCCACTCGACGAAGGTGCTGACCGGGCTCGCCGACACCGGTGTGCCCCGGATCCACTTCGGGGTGGGCACCGCCGAACTGCTCGGCGCGATGGGTGAGGCCGGCGCCGACGTGGTCGGCGTCGACTGGCGTACGCCGCTGGACGTCGCGACCCGCCGGATCGGGCCGGAGCGGGCGGTGCAGGGCAACCTCGACCCGACCCTGCTGCTGGCACCGTGGCCGGTGGTGGAGGCGGAGGTGCGCCGGATCCTGGAGCAGGGCCGGGCCGCGCCGGGACACGTGTTCAACCTCGGCCACGGCGTGCTGCCGGAGACCGACCCGGAGGTGTTGACCCGGGTGGTCGCCCTGGTGCACGAACTGTCCGCGCGACCGGTCGACCGGGGCTGACCGCCGTGCCGAGGCGGCGGGTGGCGGTGGTCGGCGGCGGTGTCGCCGGCCTGGCCGCCGCGGTCCGGTTGCGCGACCGCGCCCCCGCCGACGTCGACATCACCGTGTACGAGCAGTCCGGCGACCTCGGTGGCAAGCTGCGCACCGGCGAGTTGGCCGGCGGGCCGGTCGAGTTCGGCGCCGAGTCGTTCCTGATGCGCGACCCGGCCGGCGGGGAGTCCGCCGCCGTGGCCCTGATCCGCCGGCTCGGCCTGGCGGGACGGATCGTGCACCCGAGCGTCGGGCAGGCGGCGTTGGCCGTCGACGGCGGGCTGCGCCCGATCCCGGGCGGCACGCTTGTCGGCGTACCCGGTGATCTGGAGAAGGTGGCGGCGGTGGCGCGGCCGACCCCGGCGGCCGACCGCGACGGCGGTGGGCCCCTGCTCGGTGCCGACCAGGACATCGCGGTGGGGGCACTGGTCCGCGCGAGGTTCGGTGACGAGGTGGTCGACCGGCTGGTCGACCCGATGCTCGGCGGGGTGTACGCGGGCCGCGCCGACGACCTGTCCCTGGTCACCACCATGCCGGCGCTGGCCCGGGCCGCCCGGGTGGAACACACGCTGCTGGCGGCCGTGCGCGCGGCGCAGGCCGCCGCGCCGCGCGCCCCCGGTGAGCCGGTCTTCGGCACCCTCGACGGCGGGCTGAGCACCCTGGTCGACGCGACGGTGACGACCAGCGGCGCGACGATCCACCGCCACGCGGCGGTACGCGAACTCACCCCGACCGGCGCCGGTTGGCGGCTGACCGTCGGTCCGACCCGCGACCCGGAGCACGTCGACGTGGACGCGGTCGTGCTCGCGGTGCCGGCCCGACCGGCGGCGCGGCTGCTCGCCGACGTCGCCCCGGAGGCGGCGAAGGAGATCGGCGGGCTGGACTACGCGAGCGTCGCACTGGTCACCCTGGCGCTGCCCGCAGCGGTGCTGCCGGACCTCTCCGGCTTCCTGGTGCCCGCCACCGAAGGACTGCTGGTCAAGGCGGCCACCTTCTTCACCACCAAGTGGGGGCACCTGCGCCGGCCGGACGGGGTGGCCCTGGTGCGCGCCTCGGTCGGCCGGTACGGCGACGAGGAGCAACTCCAGCGCCCCGACGAGGACCTCGCCGCCACCGTGCACCGGGAGGTGTCGGCGGTGCTGGGTGCCCCGCTGCCCGCCCCGGTCGCCGGGCACGTGCAGCGCTGGGGCGGCGCGCTGCCGCAGTACACCCCCGGTCATCTCGACCGGGTGGTCGCCGCCCGTTCGGCGCTGCGGGCGGCACATCCGACGCTGCGGCTGGCCGGTGCCGGCTACGACGGGGTCGGCATCCCGGTCTGCGTCCGCTCCGGTGAGACGGCGGCCGAGGAGATCATCACGGCACTGGAAGGATCGGGGAGATGACCGAGCAGAGCAACGCGGCCCGACTGAAGGAACTCAACTCCACCATCCGCTACACCATGTGGTCGGTGTTCCGGGCCAGCGCGCCGCTGCCGTCGCTGCGGGACAACGTCACCGGCGAGGTCGAGTCGCTGATTGAGGAGTTGGCCGGCAAAGACGTGGTGGTGCGCGGCACCTACGACGTTTCCGGGCTGCGCGCCGACGCCGACCTGATGGTCTGGTGGCACTCCGCGTCGAGCGACGCGCTCCAGGACGCGTACCTGCGGTTGCGGCGGACCGCCCTGGGCCGGGCGATGACCCCGGTCTGGTCGCAGATGGCGCTGCACCGGCCGGCCGAGTTCAACAAGAGCCACATCCCGGCGTTCCTGGCCGGCGAGGAGGCCCGCGCCTACCTCTGCGTCTACCCGTTCGTCCGGTCGTACGACTGGTACCTGCTGCCCGACGCCGAGCGGCGGGAGTTGCTCGCCGAGCACGGCAAGATGGCCCGCGGCTACCCGGACGTACGGGCCAACACGGTGGCCTCGTTCGCGCTCGGCGACTACGAGTGGATGCTGGCCTTCGAGGCCGACGAGTTGCACCGGATCGTCGACCTGATGCGTGACCTACGAGCCTCCCGCGCCCGGTTGCACGTCCGCGAGGAGGTGCCGTTCTACACCGGCCGTCGTCGCTCGGTCGCCGACATCGTCTCCGCGCTGGCCTGAGGCGCCGGCCGGCTGGCCGGTGCTGGCCTGCCGAACTGGCCGGCTGATCCGGGCGGGGCCGCGCCCGAGGGAGTGTGGCGCGGCCCCGGCCGGGGTCAGGAGGTGGCGGTGCAGGTCACGGTTGGTGTGGTCGTGCTGCTGCCGGAGGCCAGGAAGCCGAAGCTGGTGCTGGCGCCGGCACCGAGGTTGCCGTTGTAGCTGACGTTGGTGGCGGTCACGGTGGAGCCGCTGGAGGTCAGGGTGGCGTTCCAGGCCTGGTTGACCTGTTGTCCGCTGCTGTTGGTCCAGGTCACCCGCCAGCCGCGGATGGCGGCGTTGCCGGCGGTCACCTGCACCTCACCCTGGAATCCGCCGGACCAGGTCGAGGTGACCCGGTAGGTCGCCGAGCAGGCCCCCGTCACCGGCGGGTTGGTGGTCGGCGGCGTGGTGGTCGGCGGGGTCGTCGTGGGTGGCGTGGTGGTCGGCGGCGTGGTCGTGGGTGGCGTGGTGGTCGGCGGGGTGGTGCCGCCACCGAACTGGACGTCGCTGCAGTGGTAGTACGACTGGTCGAAGTGGCTGGCCTGCCAGACGGTGAAGATGATGTGCCGGCCGGTGCGGCCGGGCGCGTTCACCGGAATCTGGATCGACACTCCGTCGACCTCCCGTTGCCACTGCGACGCGGGCGTGTTGCCGATCTGGCCGACCAGTTCCAGGTCGGACCAGGCCAGTGGCTTGGTGAGCGTGTCCACACCCTGGCGGGTGGCGTACACCCGGAGGTAGTCGGCACCGTGGCTGGCCTGGTCGAAGAATTTCAACTGGAAGCTGTTGGGGACCGGGGTGGTCTTCCAGGCGCCGAGCGTGTCGAGGGCGTTGTAGCGACCGCCCTCGGCCCGCCCACCGGAGCAGAGCTGGCCGTTCGGTACGGCCGCCTGGTGGTTGCCGCCCACACCCTCGCGGAGTTGGCCGTTCCAGTTCCACATGGCGTTCGGGTTGGCCTGCCAGGCCTGCCAACACATCGGGTCCTCGGTGGCCATCCGCGGGTTCATGTGGTCGCCGCCCCAGCGCTCCCAGCAGCCGTAGGCGCGGGAACCCGGGTTGACCGTGGCACCGTGTGCGGAGGCGGGGTTGGTCAGCGCGGTGCTGAGCAGCAACAGGGCGACGGCGGCGACGGCCAGCAGCCAGGCAGCGCGTGGTGATCTGAGTACGTTCGACATGGAGCTCCCCAAGGGAATCGTCAGTTCGCGACTGCGCCCGGACGCTCGGGAGTTGCCTCTCCCGTGGTCGATCAGCGTTGCCCTGTGGTGTTGGCTCCGGAGGAAGCGTGCCACGGGGGATCGGCGTACGTCAACGCGGGAAGCGCCCTCCGCAGCGGGGACGGCACCGCTGTCGCTCGTTGAGCCGGGCGGGGCCGCGCCCGAGGGAGTGTGGCGCGGCCCCGGCCGGGGTCAGGAGGTGGCGGTGCAGGTCACGGTTGGTGTGGTCGTGCTGCTGCCGGAGGCCAGGAAGCCGAAGCTGGTGCTGGCGCCGGCACCGAGGTTGCCGTTGTAGCTGACGTTGGTGGCGGTCACGGTGGAGCCGCTGGAGGTCAGGGTGGCGTTCCAGGCCTGGTTGACCTGTTGTCCGCTGCTGTTGGTCCAGGTCACCCGCCAGCCGCGGATGGCGGCGTTGCCGGCGGTCACCTGCACCTCACCCTGGAATCCGCCGGACCAGGTCGAGGTGACCCGGTAGGTCGCCGAGCAGGCCCCCGTCACCGGCGGGTTGGTGGTCGGCGGGGTCGTCGTGGTCGGTGGGGGCGTGGTGGGCGGCGTGGTCGGTGGGGGCGTGGTGGGCGGAGGGTTGGATCCGCCGCCGAACTGCACGTCGCTGCAGATGTAGTACGACTGGTCGGAGTGACTGGCCTGCCAGATCGTGTAGATGACGTGCCGGCCGGTGCGCCCCGGGGCGTTGACCGGGATCTCGATGGAGACCCCACCGGGCTCCTGCTGCCACTGCGAGGCCGGCGTGTTGCCGATCTGGCCGACCAGTTCCAGGTGCGACCAGGCCAGCGGCGTGGTCAGCGCGTCGTAGCCCTGCCGGGTGGCGTACACCCGGATGTAGTCGGCACCATGGCTGGCCTGGTCGTAGAACTTCAGCCGGAAGCTGTTGCCGACCGAGGTGGTCCGCCAGGCACCCGGCACGTCCATCGCCCGGTAGCGCCCGTTCTCGGTGCGTCCGCCGGAGCAGAGCTGGCCGTTCGGGATGGCGGCCTGGTGGTTGCCGGCCACGCCCTCGCGGTAGAGGCCGTTCCAGTTCCACATGGCGTTGGTGTCGGTCTGCCACGCCTGCCAGCACATCGGGTCCTCGGTGGCCATCCGTGGGTTCTGGAAGTCACCGCCCCAGCGTTGCCAGCAGCCGTAATTGCGGGAGATGGGGTTGGCCACCGAGCCGTGCGCGGCGGCGGGTCGCACGTATGCCGTGGAGAGCAGCAGCGTGGCGACGGCCGCGACGGCCAGCAGCCAGAGCGCCCGTGATGATCTGAGCGAGTTGGACATGGAGCCCCCAGGGGGAGTCGTCGGATTTCGACATCGCCCGGACGCTCGGGAGTTGCCCTCTCCCGTGCCGTCGGTGTGGCCCTCGCGTGCTGACTCGACCGGAAGGATGGCACGTTCGATCGTCATCCGTCAATGAGGAAAGCGATTTCCAGCACCGGGTGCACGGGGTCGTCGAAGCGCTTCCAGCACTGGTTTCGCGGTCCTTCACCGCTTCCGGCGCATGGGTGTGTGTGGGATGCCGTCCTCGACGTACTCCGGCCCGCTGGCCGTGAAGCCGTGTCGGGTGTAGAAGTCGACAAGATGTGACTGGGCGTCCAACACGCACGGCCGGTCACCGATCTCCGCGAGGGCCGCCGTCATCAGCCGCCCCGCGTGCCCGTCGCCCCGGGCCGTCGGGGCGACCACCACCCGTCCGATCCGGGCCACCCCGCCGGGGTCGGCCAGGATCCGCAGGTACGCCACCGGGGCGCCGTCGCGGGTCAGCCACAGGTGCCGGGTGCCGGGTTCGACGTCCCGCCCGTCGAGCTCCGGGTACGCGCACTCCTGCTCGACCACGAACACGTCGACGCGCAGCCGCACCAGGTCGTGGAAGGTGCGCGCGTCCAACTCGGCGAAGCTCGCGCTGTGCAGCTGCGTGTCAGGCATCCCGCCAGGCTAGTGCCGTGTCCCCGCGACCCTGCTGGCACCTGGTGTCGGTGCGGGACGATCAGGCGGGGCGGGAGCCGACGGTGTCGCGGATCTCGGCACCCTGTTCCGTCTCCACCGCGCGGGCGCAGTGACCGCAGCAGAAGAACCGACCGGACACCTCGACCCCGTGGCCGACGATCTTGACGTTGCAGTGTTCGCAGATCGGGGCGAGCTTGTGGGCGGCGCACTCGAAGCTGTCGAAAGTGTGCACGTCGCCGCTGACCGTCCGCACCTCGAACGCCAACCAGTAGTCGTTGCCGCAGACCTCGCAGGTAGCCACGCCCCGTACCTCCATCAGAGAGACCTTTTGTCCCATCTTGCGGCACGGCGCGGGTAGGCCCCTGTTTTATTGACAGCGGTCTTTACTGTTAACAAGGTTTAAATTATGTTTGTGGCACCTCACCAGGCACCACGCCGACAAGGAGCTGCCGCCATGCGTCGAAGAATCACCCTTCCGCTGGTCGCGACGGGCGCCATGGTCTCCACCCTGGCCGTCGCCACTCCCGCCCAGGCCCACGGCTACGTCTCGTCACCACCGAGCCGCCAGGCGCTCTGCGCCCAGAACCGGGTACCCGACTGCGGGCAGATCAGATGGGAACCGCAGAGCGTCGAGGGCCCGAAGGGGCTGCGCAACTGTCACGCCAACATCTCGCACTTCGCCGTGCTCAACGACGACAACCGTGGCTGGCCGGCCACCTCGGTCGGCACCACCGTGACGTTCACCTGGGTCAACACGGCCATGCACGCCACCCGCGACTGGGAGTACTTCATCGGCAACACCCGGGTCGCGGTCTTCTCCGGCGGCGGACGCCAGCCCGGCGCGACCGTCTCGCACACCGTCAACCTGTCCGGCTACTCCGGCCGGCAGAAGCTGCTGGCGGTGTGGAACATCTCCGACACCGCGAACGCCTTCTACTCCTGCGTCGACCTGCAGATCGGCGGTGGCGGCGGCAACCCCCCGCCCAGCCCGAGCCCCACCACCAACCCACCCGCACCGTCGCCCACCCCGACGGTCGCCCCGACCACCAACCCGCCGACCGGCGGCACCTGGACCGCCGGTCGCACGTACGCGGTCGGGGACCAGGTCACCTACGGTGGCCGAACCTACCGCTGCCGGCAGGCGCACACCGCCATCGCCGGTTGGGAGCCGCCGAACGTACCGGCGCTGTGGAGCCAGCTCTGACCGACGGGAGGTGCGACCGGCACCGGCCGCACCTCCCGCCCGCCGTACCGCGGGTGCTGCCGTTGTACCTGCTCGCGGTGCTGCTGGTTGCCGGCTGCGGCGGTCCGCCCGCGCCGTCCGGGCGGCCCGCGCCCGCCGACACCACGCCGCCGGTGGCCGCGGCCTCTGGTGGGACGTCGGCCCGGACGCCTGGGGCCGTCAGCGAGATGACCGGCATCGACCTGCTGTTCCTGTCGATGATGGCCGGGCACACCGAGCAGACCCTCCAGATCGTCCGGCTCGCCCGGGACCGGCTGGCCGACGACGAACTGCGCACCCTGGTCGCCGCCGTCGAGGCGACCGAGTCCGACGAACTGGCCACCGCACGCGGTTGGCTGGCACGTGCCGGGCGCAGCGCCCGCGCCGACGACCACGCCGGGCACGGCACCGGGCCCGAGCAGTTGGCACGCCTGCGGGACGCCCCGGACGCCGAGGTAGACCGGGTGCTGATCGAGGTGCTCAGCGCGCACCAGCAGGCCGCGGCCGACCTGGCCCGGGCACATCAGGCGGCGGGTACCGACACACAGGTGCTCGATCTGGCCCGGCGCGTGGAGCAGTCGCGTACCGCTCAGGTCGCGCTGATGGCCGCCCGGCCCGCGGCCGACTGACCGGCCGGGCCGCGACGACCCCCGGCCGGCGCGCGGCATCGGCGCGGGCTTGCCTGAGCGGTCGACCTGGTGCCGACGCGGCGCGGGCGGGGAGAGCGGCGCGGCCGGGGCCCGGTCAGGCGGCGCTCGGGTCCAGGCGGATGGAGAGCGAGTTCACGCAGTGCCGGGTGTCCTTCGGGGTGAAGCCCTCACCCCGGAAGACGTGGCCGAGGTGGCTGTCGCAGCGGGCGCAGCGGATCTCCGTGCGACTCATGCCGAGGGAGTTGTCCTCGATCTCCTTGATCGCGCCCGGGATGGCGTCGTCGAAGCTCGGCCAGCCGCAGTGCGAGTCGAACTTGGTGTCGCTCGGGTACAGCTCGACACCGCAGGCCCGGCACCGGTACATGCCGGGCGTCTTGGTGTCGACGTACTCGCCGGTCCACGCCGGTTCGGTGCCGTGCTCGCGCAGCACCCGGAACTCGGCGGGGCTGAGCCGGACCCGCCACTCGTCCTCGGTGCGGGGCAGTTCGCTGTCGGGAACAGTCACAGGTCAACGGTACGCCGAAGGTCGGACCCATCGCATATGGTCGCGCAATGGGTGGCACGAAGGCTGCGGCCGAGCAGATCGAGGTGGCCGGGCAGACCGTACGACTGTCCAGTCCCGATCGGGTGATCTTCCCGGAGCGGGGCTTCACCAAGGCCGACGTCTTCCACTACTACGTCAGCGTCGGCGACGGCATCATGCGGGCGCTCGGTGACCGGCCGACGACATTGCAGCGCTTCCCCGACGGCATCGCGGGGGAGATGTTCTTCCAGAAGCGGGTGCCGACCCGGGGCGTGCCGCCCTGGGTGCAGACGGCCGAGATCAGCTTTCCCAGCGGTCGCAAGGCCGCCGAGCTGTGCCCGGCGGACCTGGCCCATGTCGCCTGGGCGGCGCAGATGGGCACCGTGGTGTTCCACCCGTGGCCGGTCCGCGCCGCCGACGTCGACAAGCCCGACGAGCTGCGGGTCGACCTCGATCCGCAGCCCGGCACCGACTTCGCCCACGCCGCCACGGCCGCCGCCGAGCTGCGGGCGATCCTCGACGAGCTGGGCGTGCCGGGCTGGCCGAAGACGTCCGGCGGCCGGGGTGTGCACGTCTACCTGCGCATCCAGCCGCGCTGGACGTTCGTCGAGGTACGCCGGGCCACCATCGCGCTGGCCCGGGAACTGGCCCGCCGCCGGCCCGACCTGGTCACCACCGCCTGGTGGAAGGAGGAACGCGGCGAGCGGGTCTTCGTGGACTACAACCAGATGGCGCGGGACCGCACCATCGCCTGCGCGTACTCGCTGCGCGCCAACGCCCGGGCGACCGTCTCCACCCCGGTCACCTGGGACGAGCTGGCCGACGTCGACCCGGACGACTTCGACCTGCGTACCGTCCCGGAACGGCTGGCCCAACGAGGCGACCCGCACGCCGGCATCGACGACGCCGCATGGGACATCACCCCCCTGCTGGACTGGGCCGAGCGGGACGCCGCCGCCGGCGAGGGCGACCTGCCCTACCCACCCGACCACCCGAAGATGCCCGGCGAACCCAAGCGCGTCCAACCCTCCAAAGACCGCGACCGCCCCCGCTGACCCTGCCCCGCCCACCCCTCCCGTATCCGTTGATCATGGGGTTAGCGGCAGTTGTAGATCTTCAAACTGCCGCTAACCCCATGGTCAACGAGGCGAGGGCGGGAGGTGTGACCTTGGGCGGCGGAACGAGGGGAGGCGGCCGATGCTCGCGGGTTGCGGCGAAGGGGCTACGGGAGGCTGTTGGCCTTGAGGGTCTCGACGAAGGACCGCCACTCGGCGGGGGCGAACAGCAGCACCGGCCCGGCAACGTCCTTGCTGTCCCGCACCCCGACCGCGCCGGCCAGATCGTCGGCCACCTCGACGCACTCGCCCTCACCGCTCCGGCTGCTCTTGCGCCACCGGGCGTTGGTCAGGTCATTCATCGAAGGTCTCCTTGATAACCGTCCCGATCAGATCTTCAGACTCGCGCACGCCCAGTGAAAGGTCCAGAAGAGTGGACCAGGCGTCAGCGTACGCCGCCACTTCTGTCGGCTTGTCCAGGTAAAGGCTGCCGGTCAGCGCCTCGCTGTAGACGGTCGACGGCTCCGCGGGCCGCGTGCCGACCGCTGGAAAGTCCAGCATGATGAACGATCCGGCAACGGATGCCGCGTGGGGGCCGCTGCCCAGCGGCAGCACCCGGACCGAGACGTTAGGTCGCTGTGCGGCGTTCACCAGGTGTGCGAGTTGGCTGCGCCAGGCGTCCAGGTCGGTGATGGGGCGGCGAATCACGGCCTCGTCGATGATGGCTTCGAAGCTCGGAGCCTTCGGGCTGCGGCGAGCGAGCAGCTTCTGACGCTCCATGCGTAGCGCGACCTTCTGCGCTATCTCATCCTGGCTCCGGCCAGCCTTGGCGCTGAAGATGACCGCAGCGTACTCGGCGGTCTGGAGCAACCCAGGGATCAGCGTCGGCTCGTACTGACGCACGCGGCGGGCCGCCGCCTCCAGCCCGACGTACAGCTCGAACCACGCCGGGATGGCCTCACCGTAGGCGTGCCACCAACCCCGACTCTTGCTTTCCCGGGCCAGGCTGACCATGACCTCGGTCAGCTCGGCTGAGGTGCCGTAGTGCTGGCACATCAGCGTCACATCGTGGGTACGCAGCGATGTCTGTCCGCTCTCCAGGCGGTACATCTTGGCGCGCGACCATTCGAGGGCCTCGGCGGCAGCCTCCAGGTTGATGCCGGCTTCCTCCCTGGCCTGGCGCAGCAACCTGCCCAGCTGCCGCCGTGGCACCGAAGACCCAACGTCGCTCATGTCACCCCGTCTCAGATCGGTGCTGCCAGTGTCTCGTTTGGAACAGCATCGAGGCCCAGATGACACACCGCAAATATCTTTCTCCGAATCTCCGCATGAGACGTTGCGGATCGGCGAAGCGCGGGCCGATGGTGGCAGGCATCGGCAATCGATGCGTGTTCGCGGGAGGCTCGTGGTGGCCCGGTGGAAGTGGTTTCAACGGCAGGACGACCCGATCGACGTGGTACAGCGGCCCGCCTATTCCGAGCGGGCCGGTGCGTACCGCGCCCGTCAACCCGAGCGGAGCGCCTCAGCGGCGGTTCAGCCGCAGCAGCGGCCGTTGCTGCGGCTGGCCCGGCTGTGGCGGTCTCGCCACGCCGTCCGGCGATGCCACCGGCGGAGCTACCGGTGAGCGGGGGACAGGGGATGGGGTCCGTCGAGATGGCGGACCTGCCTGAGATCGAAGTCGAGAGCAAGCCGGAACTGCTGGTGCTCGTGGCGGAGAACGACGTACCCGTTGGCTGGGTGATCGTCCTGCCCGAGGGAGGCTTCTGGCTGATCCGGAAGTCCACCCGGTCCTTGATCCACGGGTCGAGTCTGGCGACGCTGACGACCTTCTGGGCCACCGTCCTCGGTTGCGATGTGGGGCGACCCAGGCTGGCCGGGCCCCCGTCCGCCGGTGTCAGAGACTGAGCTTCATACCCTCGTGGCTGGCGACGAAGCCGAGGTTGGCATAGAAGCGGTGCGCGTCGTGGCGGGTCTTGTCGGTGGTGAGCTGCACCAGCCCGCAGCCGCGCTGGCGGGCCGCGTCGATCGCCCAGGTCATCATTCGGCGACCCAGCCCGCGACCGCGCTGGTCCGAGCGGACCCGGACCGCCTCGACCAGCAGCCGCTCGGTGCCGTGCCGGCCGAGCCCGGGGATGTAGGTGAGCTGCATACACCCCACCACCTCGCCGTCGGCCTCGGCGACCACGAGCTGGTTGCGCGGGTCGGCGGTGATGTCCGCGAACGCCTTCTCGTACGTGGCGTCGACCTCCCCGACGTCACGGGTACGGCCGAGCACGTCGTCGGCGAGCAGGTCGAGCACGGCCGGCAGGTCCACCCGGACCGCCTCACGGAAGATCACCTCACTCATCCCGCGAGCGTCCCACAACGGTGCGACCCGATGTGCGGCGGCGCAACGTCAACTGTCGCTGCGCCGGGTGACGCGTTCGAGCACCGCCACGGAGGCGCCGACGGGTGCGCATCCGACCGGCACGGGCGGCAGGTGTTCCGGCGGGCCGCCCTCGGTGAGCGGGGCGTCGAAGAATCCGCCGCCGCCGTCGACCCGATCGCCCACGACGATCTCCCCGACGTCAGGCACGTGTACGCCCACCCGGCCGTGCGGAAGCAGCGTGGTGCCCGGCGGCCAGACCACCACCTCTGCGGCCCCTGCTTCGCCCCGCAGGATCGGACAGCCGCCAGCACCGTAAGGCTGCTCCTAGGCGGTCGACAGTTGCGGTAGTCGATGTCGCCGCTTCCGATCAGTGGCTGAACATCATGCGCTCATGGCTGGTGATGGTAGAAGAGTCGAGAGAGGACTCCACCGCTACACGCAATGACGTCTCTTGTCGGTGGTCAGCGCGCACCGGCCCGCAGTCGCGCGGCCGCCTTGCGCCCTGGCGTACCTCATGGATCTTTCTGTATGTTGGGCCCCTCGCTATTGATCGATAATCACGGGGGTGTGGCGGTGCCGTCGATTCGTAATGCCTGGCTTTCGTCCGTTGCGGCCGGAGCTGTCCTTTCGGTACTGCTTCAGGTTGGGGGGTCACCCGCACGTGCTGTGACTGACGAACCTGTGCCGGATGACGACCCAGCTGTGACGCTGGCCATGTGGCCCTTGGACGGGCCGGCCAGTGGCTTTGCTACCTACTTGACTGACTGGACGGGCAATGGCCATGACCTGTCCATTACTGGCCCGTACAGCTGGGCGCGGGATCGCGGATACGGGCGGGAAAGCGCACTGCGCCTGGAGCTCGCGAACGACTCCTGCGCGGAGACGGCTGGCCCGGTGGTGCGAACCGATGCGTCGTTCACGGTCGCCGCGTGGGTCATGCTTGAGCAGACCACTGCAAACCACACGGTGTTGTCGCAGGCCGCCGCGAAGCGGGCCGGATTCCACCTCAGGTACCACGCCGGTAGTGACCGTTGGCAGTTCGGCCTCCCGTCGACGGGGAAGGGTGCCTCACCGACCTGGCACAGGGTCAGGTCGCAGCAGCCGCCGGAGCTTGGACGGTGGACTTTCCTGGCCGGGGTGTACGACGTCCCGGCGGGCAAGGTGCGTCTCTACGTCGATGGCGTGTTGCAGGGTGAGGCGGATGCTCCGCCCTCGCCGTGGATGGCGGGTGGACCCACGTTGATTGGCTGCGCCGGCACCACCAAGGGAAAGCGATGGTCGCCGCTCGGGGGCGTCGTCGACAGCGTGCAACTGTGGGCGTCCACCCTCCATCCCGACCGCATCGCCGACTACGCCGCGGCCTAGGGATCATGTCGAAGTCCCTGGGCCGCCTACGGAGCGCCCAGGGACTTCGTTCAGACACAGTTGGCCTGAGTCAGGTGGCAACAGTACGAGCGGCGGTCAGTGGCAGTGGTGCTGGTCCGATTGGACGGGCGTGACGCCGGGGCGGGTCCACTGGGCTACCGGGCGGCCGTCCTTGCGCCACCAGCTGTACGTCGGGTCGGCCTGCGGCCAGCCGTCGGGGGAGTCCTCCCAGGCTTCCTGCCGTCCATAGGCGGTCATGTCGAGCAGCTTGAGTGAGCCCATGATCGCCTCGACGCCGCGTCCGGTCGTCTCGTAGGTGAGGAACACCCGGTCACCCTGGCGCAGGTAGCAGGCGATGACGCCGCCGCCGGCGACGGCGGGCTCGTCGATGCCGTAGTTCGAGTACCACGGGTGGAGGTAGCCCATGAACTCGCGGAACGGCGCGATCTCCTCGTACGGTCCCTCGGCGAAGACCGCGAACCTGATGCCCCGTGCCGCCAGGTAGCTAGCCTCGTGGAAGTTCCAGATGCTGATGGTGCAGCCTTCGCACTGCTCCTCGAATGGCTTGCCGAGGTGCCACATGTGCTTGTAGACCACGAGTTGGTCTCGCCCGTCGAAGATGTCGAGCAACGAGACCGGGCCCTGCTCGCCGACCAGTTTGACCGGGTTGACCTCGGTCATCGGCAGGCGACGGCGGGCGGCCGCGATGGCAT
The DNA here is from genome assembly GCF_027497295.1 of Verrucosispora sp. WMMC514. NCBI lineage: Bacteria > Bacillati > Actinomycetota > Actinomycetes > Micromonosporales > Micromonosporaceae > Micromonospora > Verrucosispora sp. WMMC514. The sequence goes on from NZ_CP114906.1 coordinate 4,331,268, forward strand.
CACCCGCTCGGGTGTGCTCCTTCTCCCGTACGAGCAGTGCGTTCCGTTCCCGAAGCCAGGTGTCGCGGTCGACCACGGGAGGCGCTGATTGTCTATCCATACTCGGCATACCGCTACTATAAACATAGCGTCTACTAGCGTGAAAGAAGTTGATCGGGATTGCCTGTCAAGCTGACCTACGCCCACCACGGCGACGCCTGCCGGGCTGCCAACGCCCTTGACCTGGTGGGTGACCGGTGGACGTTGATCGTGGTCCGCGAACTACTCCTCGGCCCCAAGCGTTTCGCCGACCTTCAGGACGCCGTTCGTGGCATCACCCCGGCAGTCCTCAGTGACCGGCTCAGATCGCTGCGTCAGGCCGGCATCGTCGACCAGGTGACACTGCCCGACCTGGCCCGCACCCGCGCGTACACCGTCACCGAGTGGGGCCGTGGCTTGGAATCGGTTCTGGCCTCGCTCGGCCGCTGGTACTCCTCCGGGCCGGACCCTCGCACCAGCGGTGGCATGACCCCCGACGCCATGGTCCTCGCCATGCGCACCATGGCGCCCCCCGTCCCCGAGGGCCTGCCGCTGACCGCCCTGCGCCTCTACGACGCCCGGCAGCCCGACCCACCGGTCCGCGACTACCGGCTGACCACCGTCGACGGGCTGCTGGACGTCCAGCCCGGCGCCGCCGTCGACCCGGTGGCGACCGTGACCACCGACTCGACGGCCTGGAGCGAGGTGCTCTTCGGCGGCCTGCCGCTCATCGACGCCGAACGCGCCGGCACCGTACGCGTCGACGGCGACCGTGACACCGTCACCCGCGTCGTACGACACTACGTCGCGGACCCTCGAGCTTGACGGGACGGCCCTCATACAGGTGAACGCTGGTGACTATTCGAGCTGGACGGTTCTGGCGATCCTCGTGCCAGCATTCAAAAGGGCCTCACATGGCGGCCGAGCATCCGTCGGATCGGATGACCTGCTGCTCGAATGCTGTCGGCGGATGGGCGCCAAGGCACCCCTACTCAGGTCCATCCTGAAGTCGAACTATCCGGCGCCGGACGGCCCGAGGTCTGACATCAAGGCTAGGGCTGGGACCGTGGACCCGCTCTCGTTGTACGGGGCACGTGCCGTCCTGCGCGAGGCGGTGCGCGCGGGATCGGACTTCCTGATTGGTGAGCAGCCCTCGGTGTCACCGGCGTGGACGGCAGGGGCCGTGCAGGTCCTGGCCGATGCACGATCGATGTCTGCGGAGCGGGGACTTCCGTGGGTCGGCGACCGCGAGGTGTTACTCGCGCTTCTCGCTAGCGAGGAGACGACGGCGAGTGTCCTCGTCACGCGTAGCGGCGTCGATCGCGGTGAGCTGTTGTCGGAGGTCGGCCGGCTGAAGCCATTCCAGGGTAAGCACCCGTGGGCACCTGCGGTCGATTCGCTGGAGCGGACAGGACACCTGAGGGTGGACGTGGTGAGCCGCTTCCTGGCGTGGCCGATCACCGTGCTTTCGAGGAAGGTCGACGGACCGAGTTCCGGCCTGCTGGCGACGCTCGATGAAGAGGCTAGTGCCTTGACCACGAAGGTTCGCGGTGTTGGGTCAGGCTGCGAGGGCGGCGGGTTGGCCCCAGCGTTGTTGGCGTTCGCTGCGGATGCGGGCTCGTTCGCGGCGTTGGGCGGCCAGGACGTCGGGGTGGCGGGCGTTGGCGTTGCGCCAGCGCAGGTAGGTCTGCAGCTTTCGAGTCAGCGCCGGGTGGTTCGGGTGGTTGGAGCCGGCGATGACGAAGGTGCGTAGCGGCCCGAACTGGGCTTCGATCGGGTTGGCCCAGGAGGCGTAGGTCGGGGTGAAGCAGAGCTCGACCTTGTTGCGGGCCGCCCATGCCCGGATCTTGCGGCCTTTGTGCGCGGACAGGTTGTCCAGGATGACGTAGATCGGTGCCCCGTCCGGGCGGGCGGCGCGGATCGACGTGAGTGCGGCCAGGGTGTTCGCGGCGCTCTTGCGGCGCCGGACGACACCCCAGAGCTGGTCGTCGCCGACGGAGTAGCAGCCGTGGAACTGCCGGACGCCGTGCAGCTTGTGGTAGTTCGCGGGCAGCCGGTGCGGATGGCCTGCGGGTGCCCACCCGGCGCCGGGCTGGGGGCGGATCACGAGGGGTCCGAACTCGTCGAAGGCGAACACCCGTTGTGGGAAGTGGGTGCTGACGTACTCGATCCGGGCGAGTTTGGCATCGCGCTGCGGGTCGGTGGACTCCTTCCACGTCTTGGTCCGCTGGAAGGTGATCCGGTGCCGGCGCAGGATCTGCCGCAACCGTTCCCGCCCGATCCGGACCCGGCGGGTGGCATGCAGGCGCAGGTGGTCGGCGAGCTTGCGGATGCTCCACCGGGTGAACGGCCGCCCCAGCTTCTCGGGGCGGGTGTTGGCCGTCTCGACGATGAACTGCTCTTCGTCGCTACTGATCTGGCGGGGACGGCCACCCGCCCACTGAGGGTCCAGGCTGGCCATCCCCATCTCGTTGAACCGGTGAATGATCTGCCGGATCGTGTCCTCATCGGCTTGGACCAAGCGGGCGATCGCCGGCACCGTGTTCCCACCGGCCGAGGCGAGCACGACCATCGCCCGCCGTAGTCGGATCGGAGAACCGGTTCCCCGGCGGGTGATTCTGAGCAGCTGCTGACCTTCCTGGTCACTCAGCCGCCGCACGCGTACAAGATCTGCCACCGCCACAGCCTGACCCGCACAACGCCGCCCGCCCGACAGGCCGCGCGGCGTGTCAACCAACACCGTGAACGTTCGTGGTCACGGCACTAGCCGTCAGGCGGTCCGCGAGGCGACTACCGAGGTTCAGTTCGAGCACGTGGTGCTCGCTGCAGCTTCGATCATCCATCAGTTGGCGCTGAGTGAGATTCCTGAGCCGGAGGAGTTGCGCAGCTCCCGGCCCATACTCGACGGGTACGGCCTCTCCTACGCGGACCTGATACGCCGCCTCGTCGCTCGTGCCGGCTCTGCGCTGTCTGCGTCCGCTGAAGAGTCGCTCACCGTCCCGGCCCGCCCACCGGTCGCCTCACCAGAGGTTGAGATGGCCTTCGAACAATCGCGTGGCCGAGTCGCGCAGGGTGCCAGTTATCCCGAGGTCCTGGAGCAACTGTTCGCGATGCCGCAGGCGAGGTCTGCGATCTCTGCGCTCACTGCCGATCAACTCTGATGTCCGAACAACCTAGCGCGCTGGGCAGCGTTTGCCGTCGGGCGGGACGGTCAGGTCGATCAGGTACGCGTTGACGGCCTGGGTGATGCAGGCCGTCTGCGGGTAGGCGGTGTGCCCCTCACCCTCCCAGGTGAGCACCCGGCCGACACCCAGCATCTCGGCCAGGGCCGGGGTCTGCTCGTACGGTGTCGCGGGGTCGCCGGTGGTGCCGACGACGAGGATCGGTGGGGCGCCCTCGGCGCGGCCGGTCGGGTAGGGGTCGCTGCCGCCGGGCCACTCGGTGCAGGAGACCAGGCCGGCGGCCAGTGGCGCGCCGAAGAGTGGGTACCGGCTGCGCCACTCGGACTGGAGCTGGCGGATCCGCTCCAGGTCGGGGCGTTGCTCCTCGTCGGCGCAGTTGATGGCCAGGTTGGCGTCGAAGAGGTTGCTGTAGTCGCCGTCGGAGTCGCGGTCGGTGTAGTTGTCGGCGAGCCGGAACACGTCCGTCGGGTTGCCCTCGTTCAGCCGGTCGATGGCCCGGGCCAGTTGCTCCCAGCCGGGCTCGGAGTACAGCGACGAGACGATGGCGTAGAAGATCCAGCCGGCGGTGGCCTCCCGGCCGTCGGTCGAGCGGACGGGGGAGACCTCGGCCTTGTCGATCGCCGAGGTGACCGCCGCCCGGGCGTCGGGGGCGATGGGGCAGCGGGCCGCGTTCGCCGCGCACCACCTGGTGAAGTTGTCGAAGGCGCGTTCGAAGCCTCTCGCCTGGCTCTCCGAACCCTCGATCAGATCTTGCCGGGGGTCGACCGCGCCGTCGAGCACCAGCGCCCGCACCCGCTGCGGGAACAACTGGGCGTACGTGGCCCCCAGCAGGGTGCCGTAGGAGTAGCCGAGGTAGGTCAACTTGTCGTCGCCGACGGCGGCCCGGATCGCGTCCATGTCGCGGGCCGCCTGCTCGGTGCCGTACAGCGGTAGCTGGTCGCCGTACTTGGCGCCGCAGCCCTGGCCGATGCGCTCGTTGAGCGCGACGAAGTCGTCGAACGACGCCTGGCTCTCCGGGTCGGGGTCGTAGCCGAAGACGGCGTCGAGGTCGGCGTCGGAGATGCACTCGACCGGGCTGGACCGGGACACGCCGCGCGGGTCGAAGCCGACGATGTCGAAGCGTTCGAGGATCGCGTCGGGCAGGCCGCCGTACTGCTCGCCGAAGGTGAGGTAGACCGCGGTGTCGACGCCCGAGCCGCCGGGACCCCCCGGGTTGACCACCAGCGAGCCGATCCGGTCGCGTTGGTTCGTGGAGCGGGCCCGCAGCAGCGCGATCTCGAAGGTCTCACCGGCGCCCGGACCGGTTGTGGCGGCGCTGCCGCCCGCCCAGTCCTGCGGCACCTGGATGCGGGTGCACTCGTACCGGATGTCCGGAGCGCGCCGCCCGACCACCTCGTCGGCCACCTCCGGGCAGGACCGCCAGGTCGGCGCGGCCCCCGGTGCCGCGGCCTCGCCGTCGACGTCGGTGCGCGGCGCGAACGCCGGCAGCGTGCAGCCGGCGGTGACCACCACGGCGGCGGTGAGGCCGGCCACGGTGAGTCGGAAACGGCGGGTCCGGTCGGGCGTACGGGTCACGAACGAGCCTCCGTGATCGGGTCGACGGCCAAGCTACGCGGGCCCGGCCGGCACCGCCGGGTCACCCCGCAGCACCTGGTCCACGTCGAACCGGACCGGCCGGTCAAGTTGATCGTATCGGCAGGAGAGCGGGTCACGGTCGGGTCGCCAGCGAACGAAGCGCGCGGTGTGCCGGAACCGGTCACCCTCCATCGCGTCGTACGCCACCTCGACCACGAGTTGCGGGCGCAGCGGCTCCCACTCCAGGTTCTTCGTGCCGGTCCACCGGCTGACCCCGCCGGGGATGCGTTGCCCGCGTTCGTGGTCGCCGTGCACCCACGGGTGCTCGGACCCGACGTCGCGGTAGGGGGCCAACTCCTCCAGCAACTCGGCGCGGCGGGCCATGGTGAACGAGGCGCTCACCCCGACGTGGTGCAGCACCCCGGCGTCGTCGTAGAGGCCGAGCAGCAGCGACCCGACCACCGGACCGGACTTGTGCCAGCGGAACCCGGCCACCACCGCGTCGGCGGTCCGGGCGTGCTTGACCTTCGACATGAGCCGCTTGCCCGGCTCGTACGGCAGGTCGGCCGGCTTGGCGATCAGCCCGTCCAGACCGGCGCCCTCGAAGACGTCGAACCAGCGGCGCGCCACCTCGGCGTCGGTGGTGATCTGGGTGACGTGCACCGGCGGCCGCACCCCGGACAACGCCTGCTCCAGCCGGGCCCGGCGGGTCGGGTAGGGCGCGTCGAGCAGGCTCTCGTCATCGAGCGCGAGCAGGTCGAAGGCGACGAAGTCGGCCGGCGTCGTCTCGGCGAGCAGCTTCACCCGGGAGGCCGCCGGGTGGATGCGCTGGGCCAGCAGCTCGAAGTCGAGCCTGGGCTGCCCGTCCGGGCCGTCGCGGCGGATCACGATCAGCTCGCCGTCGACCGCGCAGCGCGGCGGCAACTGCCGGCGGGCCTGCTCCACCACCTCGGGGAAGTAGCGGGTCATCATCTTGCCGCCCCGGCTGGCCAGCTCCACCTCGTCGCCGTCGCGGAAGACGATGCAGCGGAAGCCGTCCCACTTGGGTTCGTAGGTCATCCCCGGGCCGGTGGGGATCGAGTTGACGCTGCGGGCGAGCATCGGCTCCACCGGCGGGTTGATCGGCAGGTCCACGGCGATCAGTCAACCAGACGGCACCGACAGCGGTGACCCGGATCACGGCCGCCCGGTGGGCGGCGTGTCCTCCTCCGGCCCGTCACGTCCCACTCGGGCGGATCGAGAAACCGCAGGTCAGAGCTACTTTCGCGAGGTGGCGGAGTGGGTGTGCGGGTGCTGCGGACGGTGGCGGGTCAGCGTCGAGCTGATTCACGGCCGGTACGTGTACCGGTTGGCGCACACCTATCCCCGGCGCTTCGGCGGCGGCAGGAATGTGCTCGGCGAGGTGGGTTCGGTGGACGAACTGGCGGAGCTGCTGCGTCGGCGTACCCCGGTCGACCTGGCCGACCTGCGCGAGGCCGCCTGATACCGGCGCTCAGTAGTGGGCGAAGGAGCGGATCGGGGCGCGTGGGCCGAACTTCGGCGCCTGCACAGCGGCGGTCTCCAGCAGCCGGCAGACCCGGCCCCGGTGACCCCGGAACGGCTCCAGCAGCTCCAGCATCCGGGCGTCGTCGCCGCGCGCCTCGCCGGCCAGGGCCCAGGCGACCGTGTTGGGTACGTGGTAGTCGCCGACGCTCACCGCGTCCGCGTCGCCGTACGCGACCCGGACCACCTCGGCGGCGGTCCACGGCCCGACGCCCGGGATCGACCGCAGCAGGCGGGTGGCCTGGGTCGAGTCGACGCACCGTTGCAGGCGGTCGGCCATCCGCGCGGCCCGGATCAGCGTCTCGGCGCGTCGCTGCTCCACGCCGAACGGATGGAAGACCCAGTACGGGGCGGCGGCGATCACCGCCGGGTCGGGTGGCAGCAGCAACCGCACCGGCCCGGGCGCCGGCTCGGCGAAGTGGCGTACGGTCGCCGCGTACCCCCGGTAGGCCTCCTTGCCGGTGACCTTCTGCTCCAGTACGGCCCGCAGCACCCGGGGGAAGATCAACCCGCTGGCCGGCATCCGTAGCCCCGCCTGCTGGCTCGCCAGCCGTGCCACCACGGGGTGGCTCGCGGCCAGCTCCGCGAATCCGGTCAGGTCGTCGCGGAGCCCGGCCACCGCGTCGGCGTGCTCAACCATCCAGCCGGCACCGGGGCCGTGACCCTCGGCGACCAGCTCGCCGCCCTCGTGTCGCAGGGCGAGGATGGCCGGTCCGTCGGGTGTGCGCGCCGCCCACCAGAAGACGCCCGCGACGAAGCGCGCACACGGGTCGTACGGGCTGAAGGTGAGCGGGCGTACCGAAGCGGCCAGGCGGTAGCCGGGTGACGGTCGCATCGTCCGTCGTGCACTCGGTTCGGTCACGTCATGGCACCGCGTCAGCTCAACAATCGTTCGATCACCCGAGAGGTCGCCTTGCCGTCGTCCAGATCACAGAAGCGCTCGACAAAGGCATCGTAGCGATCCTGGTACTGGAAGGAGTCCAAGTCGGCCCTGCGGATCGCATCGACCAACTCGGTGGAGGTGCCGAGCAGCGGGCCCGGCGCTTCCGACTCGAAGTCGAAGTAGAACCCGCGCAGCTTGTCCCGGTAGTGCTCGAGGTCGTAGGTGAAGAACAGCATCGGTCGCCGGGTGTTGGCGAAGTCGAACATCAGGGACGAGTAGTCCGTGACCAGTACGTCCGTCAGGGCGAGCAGGTCCGCTACGTCCGGGTAGCGGGAGACGTCCCAGACGAAGCCGTCGCCAGCCCCGGGAATCTCGTCGACGACGTTGGGATGACGCCGGACCAGCAGGACGTGGTCGTAGCCCAGCTTGGCCCGTGCTTCCGCCAGGTCCAGCATCAGGGTCATCTTGTAGCGCCCCATGCTGTGGAACTCGTCGTCGCGCCAGGTGGGGGCGTACAGGACGACCTTCTTGCCGGCCGGTAGGCCCAGCCGTCGGCGCACCTCGGCGGCGACCGCGTCACGGTCCTGGTAGAGCACGTCGTTGCGCGGGTAGCCAGACTCGAGGATCTCGCCCCCGAAGCGGAACGCGCGGCGCAGGATGGGTGTGCTGAACCGGTTGGGCGAGACGAGGAAGGACCAGTTCGGCACCTCCTTCTCCACCCGGGTCAGGTAGTTGCGATCCGCGTGACGAACCTCCGTCACGTCGAACCCGATCCGCTTCAACGGCGTGCCGTGCCACAGCTGCACCACCGTCTGTTCCGGTGCCCGCTGGAACCAGTCGGGCAGGTGGGTGTTGGTGACGATGTACCGGGAGGACGCCAGCGCCTCGTACCAGTCCCTGCCCCCGTGCCGGACGGCACGGGCGGTCGCCGGCAGGCTGACCCGGCCGTCGCGGACCACCCAGAGGTGTTCGGCTGGCCCTACCCCACGCGCGATCATCTCCTCGTGCACGGCGCGCGGACTGTCGGAGTACTGCCGACCGCTGAAGCTGTCGAAGAGAACTGTCTCACGCCGCGGGCGGGCGCGGGCGGACTGGTACGACTCGCGAAGCCGCTTGCGGTAGTAGGCGCCCTGCTCGTCCGGAAGCAGCATCGACCCGGCATTCAGGCCAGCGCTCTCTGCCCCGGTGGCGGTAACGGCGAAGGACCGTCCGTCGATCTCGGTGGCTGCCGGCAGCCCGCGAAGTACCGCCTCAGCGAAGGTCAGGTTGGTTAGCGCGGGAGAGGTGCCGGCGCTGATCTGGCAGAGCAGATCCCACATGCCAGGTTGCAGCTCGACCCGGCCGCCGAACAACGGCAGTGCTCGCGGTGCGATCTCCGCACGCCAAACTTCGCCGTCGGAGGTGACGGGGAGGACGCGCCGTTCGCCGCTGCCCCGCAGGCGCAGCGTGATCTCCGGTTCTTCGCCCGACCCGTCGTGGTCACCGGTCAGCACGAGGGTGCCGTTGTCGGTCCAGGTCACATCGGTGACTACCGGTGCCGCCGCTCGAGCGCACAGCCAGACGTATCCCGCCGCCGTGGCCCGAACGTAGACGTCCCGTCCCCGGTAACGCGTACGGGCCTGAGGCAGCCCGTCGTTCGCGATCAGGTGGATGGCCTTCTTACCGCCGCTGTAGAGGGCGATCTCGACCCGCCAGCGGTCCATCATCGCGCCGGGGGGCGGGGTCCACGCCCGCGTCGTCGGATCGGGGAAGAGACTGGCCAACGGGATGACCGCCTGGAATGACGTCCACTGACCGGACTGCTCGCCGAACGTGGCCGGCACCCAGTGTTCGGGTACACCGGGGGCTCGGCTCAGCCGGATCCGGCCTGCGACCGGGGACGGCCCCCTGATCTCGCCTCTGACCTCCAGCGTGTCGCCGACCATCGTGTAGGAGGTCAGCCTGGCCCGTACCTCTTCGATCCGCAGCGACACACCCTGAGCACTGGCGAGTGGCACGATCCGAACGGTCTCGTCGACGTAATGCGGGTTGAGCCAGGTGGCGACAGGGTCAGTTCCGAGCCTCACCTGAGTCTTCCGTAGGCCCGTCTTGCTGACGACGCCCACGGCGAGCCGCCACACCCCTTCGACCCATTTACCGTCCTTCTTCAGCGACGCCGGGTCGACGACGGTCTCGAAGCCCGACCATTCGTAGCTGCAGTCACCGTGTTTGGAATCGACAGTGGCGTCCGGACAGCGCCGTGGTCGGGCGCGGAGCATCACCGCCCGCCGGGTCCGCTGCTCGCGCAGCCAGAGCAGCCGGCCGGAACTCCACGGCCGCGCGGCCTTGGCCCCCTCGGCGTACGCGTGCCCGCGCAGCACCAAACGGCCGTCCCGCCAGATGAGGTCGTGCAGCTTGCTCTGCGCTGGCGGATCGGGCAGTCGGTAGAGTTCGCGGGGCAAACCGGCCCGAGGGTCGTCGAGGAACGGGAGATCGGCGTAGCGGCGTAGGCCGCGCATCGTGGTGGGAACGGGCATCCCGCCGCGCGTTGCCAGCACCACCTCGATCAGCTCCGGCATCATCCGCTGTCGTACCAGGTGCCACTGCACGCGGTACTTGGCCCGGAGGTTCTTCAGCACCCGTGGATCGACACGATCCAGAAAGTCGTTGGCCCGGTCCAGGAACGCCTCGCGGAACGCGTCGTCGGCGTCCGGCAGTGCGCGGAGCACCAAGGCGAGATCGTCGACCAGAGCATTGGCATCGTACGCGCGCTTGATTCCCCGCTGCCCGTGCTCCGCGAGGAAGCGGCTGACCCGATCCACGGCGCGGAACCGGTCCGCCACCGTCGCCCAATCCGTCGTCCGTTGGGTGATGGACGCTTCGCCCGATTCGCGTCGTCGCCAGTAGTAGACGGGCACGTTGAGCACATCGACAGTGCTGGCCATCGCGTGCGCCAACACCGCTACCGGCACGTCCTCGAAGACGACACCCTCCGGGAAGACCAGGCCGTGTTCGTCCCAGAAGCGGCGGCGGAAGACCTTGTTCCAGACGGTGCGATCCTTCAGCAACGCGCTGTGCTGAGAGACGTGGGTGCGGAGCTTCGTTTCCGGGAAGATCTTGGCGTGCATCGGCGAAGGGGTTGCGCCCCGCGAGGTGAACTGCCGAACGTCTCCGGAGACGAAATCCGAACCTGTGCTCTCCAGGCATGCGATCGCCATGGTGTAGGCGTACGGTGGGAGCAGGTCGTCGCCATCGACGAAGGCAAGGTATGTCCCCGTGGCGGCTTGGATTCCGACGTTGCGGGCTCGTCCTGGCCCGCCCTCCTCTTGGTGGATCACCCGGAACCGAGGATCGCGTGACGCGAACTGCTCCGCGATCTGGCCCGTGCCGTCGACCGACCCATCATCGACGACGATGACTTCGAGATTGCGGTACGTCTGGTTGGCGATCGAATTAAGACAGTCGTCGAGAAACGTCTGCACGTCATGGGCGGGTACGACAACACTAAGCAGGGCGTTATTGCTCACGCCGTGATCTCCGAGTCATGCGTCGGGGATATACGTCGCCACGACCAGGGATGCGGCCCCGTTTCCACATTCCCAACGTGTCTGAGGTTGCCCATTACGCCTTGTTCTCCATTTGACGTGCCTGTTTCCGCGCGAACGCGGCGACGATGCGCGTCGCTGCCGTGCGGTGGTGCGAGACAACAGGCCGGTGAGCCGCACGTTGCGGTCGGCGGCCAAGTGTCGATGGCCGGAACGCTAGCACTTCGTGAACAAGGGGCAAAGCCTATGGTGGTGGCGTCTCGCGGGCCGGTGCGGGCGCGCCAGGTGGAGGTTGAGGCTGGGTTGCCGCCGGTCGTACCTCGTCTTCACGTCAACCGCCTGAGCGGATAAAAGGCTGTAAAGCGGCGTATAGTGCAAAAGGTATTATTGCCGTGGCGGGTGGACGCCATAGCGGATGTTGCCCGGCTCCAGAAGGAGCAAATCCGGCCAAGCCGCCGCCTCTCGTGCCTGCATGAACTGCGCAAGGGTTCTGCGGTAGCCTGCTGGCGAATTCGTGATGGGCAAACGGAGGCAGATGATGGGCAACGGGGGCGCAGGCGGGGGCTTGACTGTTGCGGAGGTCCAAGCCCGGACATACAAGGCCCGCGATTCATGGTGGACAGTCTTCCTGGTCGACCCACTGGCCTCCCGCCTGGTCTGGCTCGTGGCGCGCTACCGCTGGGTGACCCCCAATCGACTGACGGTAGCCGCTCTCGTTCTCGGTCTCGCTGCTGCAGCTGCCTTCGCCCAGGCGACGCCAGGCTGGCTGATTCTCGGCGCGCTGATCTTTCACTTGAGCTTCGTGGTCGACTGTATGGACGGCAAGGTCGCCCGTCTCAACGGCACCGGCACGCTCTTCGGTGCCTGGCTGGACTACATCCTCGACCGGGTCCGGGTGCTCGTCTGCACCATCGCGCTGATGGGCGGGCAGTACCAGCTCACCGGCGACGCCACCTTCCTGGTCATCGGTGGTGGCATCGTCTTCCTCGACATGTTCCGGTACCTCAACGCATTGCAGCTGTCGAAGGTGAAGACCGAGATGCGTCGCACCCTCGCCGAGCGCATCGAGGCGTCGCCCAACTGGACGGCCCTGTTCGCGCCCGACCACAGCGACGAACCGCTGGAGAACGTCGAGCCCAGCGTGGCTGCCGTCATTCAGCGACCGGACATGGCCATGGAGCGGGATTTCCGGGCGCGGTTCACGGTGTTCACGCGCCTGCGTGACCTGCTCATCCGGGCTCGCGTCCGAGTGCACGTGATGAGCGGGATCGAGTTCCAGATGGCCGTCTTCATCATCGGTCCCATCACCGGGGCTGTCATCGCCGTCTCGGTGATTGCCGGTGTCCTGCTGCTGGCCTTCGAATTCGCCCTCATCTTCAAGCTGTGGCTTGCGACCCGGTCGTTCGCCCGCTACGACAGCTACCTTGAGGGCAGCGCCCCTGGCTCGTCCGCCGTGCCGACACAGGCAACGGTCCCCGCAGGGATGGACGCGAAAGCCTGACCGCTCCGGTAGGGGGCGGGTTCACCCGGCCGACGACGGTGGCCGGCCGCGCCATTGCTGGCTGCGACCGGCCACCGACGCGCCTGCTGGATCAGTAGTCGTAGTCGGAGTCCGACTCGTTCGACTCGGTCTTCGACGGCGGGGCGACCGCCTTCGGGGTGCCCTTGGGCAGGCACTCCAGGTTCTTGCTGCCGTCCGGGTTGACCACGAACCAGGTGCCGCCGACGCCCTGGCCCTTCCAGGCACCCGGCTTCTTGTCACCGATGTAGGTGTAGAGCGGCCAGCCGTCGAGGGTGATCTGGCGGGTGCCGTCCTCGCGGGTGATGGTGCCGACGGCGTCGTCGGAGACGCCCTTGAGCTCCGGCGCGCCGTCGGTCAGCGCCGGCGGCCACACCTCGGCGCACTGGCCGTCACAGTTGGACGACGGCGGGTCGTTGGTGTCGCGGTCGAAGCGGTACAGGATGTAGCCGTCCTGGTTGACCACCGCGCTACCCATCCGGGGGAACTTCTTGCCGGTCAGGCTGTCGGTCAGTTCGACACCGTCGGGCAGGGGAGCGTCGGTCTCTTCCTCCGCACCCGGTGACGCCGAGGCGCCCGGCTCCGCGCTGGCCTCGGGGTCGGCGGTCACGCTGGGCTCGGCCGCGGCGACGGCGACCGGCTCGGCCGCGCCCGCGTCCGCCCCGTTGTAGCCTGCGGGAGCGCAGGCCGTAAGTGCGAACATGGCGCCCACGGCGATGACGGTCCGCTTCATCTGTGCCACGTGCCCTCCTCATACTTGGCAGTTCACCGGGAAGTACGGGTCGAGCGCTGTCAAGGTTGAATCCGAAAGGGTGGGCAAGTTCACAAGAATCCATTGAACCGTCTGGGTTCGCTGTCCGTGTGAGTCCGTATCCCCAGGTGGCGCAGTCGCCTGACGCCGGGAAGACCGAAGGCCCGCCTCGGGGTCGAGGCGGGCCTTCCGGGTACGTGGATCAGGCCGCTGGGACGGTCACCAGAGTGTCCGTGGCACCCCGCGAATCGATCTCCTGCACCTCGAACTGCTTGATGTCGTCCCGCTTCGTCGACGTGGCCGCCGACAGCGCCAGCTTCTGCGTGTTGGTGTTCGTGCCGTACCCGCCGTCCGGCACCGACCAGGTGGAGACGACCTCGGTGGAGCCGTCGTCGCGTACCACCACCAGGCGACAGGTGCGCGGCCCCGGCAGCTTGCCCAGGCTGAAGTCCATCTTGGTGCCGAAGTCCTTCGAGGTCAGCCAGAACGTCGCCTCGACGCCGGTGGCCGGGTCGGTGACGTCGACCTGCTCACCCTCCTGCTCGTTACCGCCGAATCCCGGACCACTGGGGTTGCCGGGGCGGTCGCCCGGCGGGTCCACCGGAGCCGTGGTCGGCCCGGCGAGCGGCGGTGCCGTGCTGCTGTCGGTGAGATTGCTGAACACCACACCGGTCAGGCCACCGAAGACCACCACGGCGGCCGCGGTCGCCAGGACCTGCCGGAACCGGGCCCGCCGACGGTGCGTACGCAGCGCCACGAGCGTCCGGTCCAGCAGGACCGGATCCGAGTGGGTCTGCTCCAATGCCGTGATCGACTCCTCGTCGATGTCGGAGAGCAGCCCGACCACCGGCACCATCGTCTCCAGCTCGGCGGCACAGGCCCAGCAGGTCGCGAGGTGTTCCTCGAACCGCTCCATGTCCTGTTCGTCAAGCACGCCGAGCGCGTACGCGGCGACGTCCATGTGGTCAACCCGGCTCATTCCGTCACCCCCCTCTCCTGCAGAGCTGTGCGCAGCGCGCGCAGCGCGTAGTAGACCCGCGACTTCGCGGTGCCCAGTGGCAGACCGAGTTCCTCGGCCGCCTCCGGCACCGTCCGGCCCCGGAAGTACGTCGCCACCAGGATCTCCCGGTGCGACTGACTCAACGTTCGCAGCGCGTCCGCCACCGTCATCGACCGCAGCACCCGGTCGGTGCTGTCGGCCTCGGCGAACGCGGTCAGGTCCCGGTCGTACGTCTCGGCCGGGCGGGCCTGCTCGCTGCGGTGCTCGTCGATGGCGATCCGTCGCGCCACCGTGACCAGCCACGGCCGTAGCGACCCCTGTCCCTGCGCGCCCAACCGATGCGCGTTGCGCCAGGCCCGCAGCAGCGTCTCCTGGACGATGTCCTCGGCCCGTTGCCGGTCCCCGCCGGTCAGCCGCATCACGAACATCAGCAGCGGCCCGGCGTGTTCCGCGTAGAGCGTGCGGACCAACTGGTCGGAATGGGCGGCTTCGGTGGTGGAAGCCTGGTGGCGGCCAGGGGTGGGTCGCGGCGTCACCGGGCTATTCTGGCGAGCCGCCGCACGAGAGTCGACCCCACGGGTGGACGTGGTCGGCCGCGACTGGGACCGGGCGGACATCCAGTCCACCCGCACCCGGTCGCCCTGCCAACCGACCGCCAGTGCGTGCATGCAGACCTCCGACGTCCCTGGACAGAAAGCCGTCCCCCCACGGGCATGGCTGCTGACTGGTACGGAGGGCGGCACCGAACGGATCAACGTCGGACGGAAAAAATCCCCGGCGGAGGTGGCGTGGAGTCGACGGCCGCACCGTCGTGCACCACGACGGCACCACTGGTGAAGCGGTCGAGTTCCGCCCCGGCCAGCACCCGGCCGGGAAACCAGTCACCGGCGGCCCGGCGGGCCAACGCGGCCACCGGCGGATCCTGCCGGCCGGCGACGAGCACCAGGTTGCCGTAGCGCCGGCCGCGCAGCACGGCGGCGTCGGCGACCAGACACGCCCGGGGCAGCACCGCCCGCACGGTGGCCACCTGTGCCCGGGCGTGGCGCAGCGGCGGGCCGTCGGCGACGTTGGCCAGGTACCAGCCCTCCGGGTGCAGCACCCGCGCCGCGTCGGCCGCGTACTCCACCGAGGTCAACCGGGCCGGTGTCCGGGCACCGGCGAAGACGTCGGCGACCACCACGTCGTAGCTGGCCTCGCGACACGAGGCGAGCACCGCCCGCGCGTCACCCACCCGTACCTTCAGGCGCGGATCGGCCCGCCACGGCAGCGTCCGCCGGACCAGCTCGACGAGAGCCCCGTCCACCTCGACCACCCGCTGCGTCGAGCCGGGGCGGGTGGCGGCGACGTACCGCGGCAGGGTCAGCGCACCGCCACCCAGATGCAGCACCCGCAGCGGGGCACCCGCCGGTGCGACCAGGTCGATCGCGGCGGCCAGCCGACGGACGTACTCGAACTCCAGGTGCGTCGGGTCGGTCAGGTCCACGTGCGACTGTGGTGCGCCGTCGAGCAGCAGCGTCCACGAGCCGGACCGGTCCGGATCGGGCACCAGTTCGGCGAGCCCCGTGTCGACCGGCTCGGTGATCCGGTCGGCGTCGCGCCGCCGACCCATCAGCGGCCGGCCCGGGCGGCGGCGGTGCGGGCGGCGACGGTGAGCGCCCGATGCAGCAGCCGGGCGTCACCCAGGCGGGAACGCAGCAACCGTTCCAGCCCGGCGATCGGCACCAGGTTCTGTGGGGCCCGGGGATCCTTGTACGGGCTGGAGGCGAACCGGGGCAGGGTGGCAAGCGACAGGTCGGCCAGCCGCACCGCCTCGGCGATCTCCAGGTCGGCGGAGCACTCCAGCCGCACGATGCCGGCCCAGGGCGCGCCCGCGGCCACCGGCAGCCGCAGATACCACGACCAGCCGCCCCAGGCGGTGCCGAGCCGGAACACCGGCGAACGGTGACCCGGTGGCAGAGCGGTGACCACGGCGGTGAGTCGGGCGTCCAGGTACTGGCTGTGCTGGGTCTTGATGTAGCCGAGGGTGCGCGGCAACTGCCGCCGGTTGCGCAACGGCCCGTCCACCACCAGCAGGTCGTCGTCGGTACGCGCGGCGGCCGAGACCCGCACCTCCAGGGCGGTGAGCGGACCCTGCACCGCGGCCGGCAGCTTGGCCAGCTCACCGCTGCCGCCGACCCGGTGCACCGGGTAGCGGACGTTGCCGGCCACCACGTCGGTCGCCGACGGGCTGGCGGTGAACAGGCCCCGCTCCACCGTGGCGCCGGCCAGTTGCGCGGCACCGCGGTCCAGGTCGCACCGCACCACCCCGGCCGCGTACGAGGCGGCCAGCCCGGGAAACGAGCCGCCGTCCTCCTCGGCCGTCCAGATGCTGGCGTCGATCCGGCGTACCCCGTCGACAAGCAGCACCACGTCCGGTGCCCGGACCTCCGGGCGGGGGCCGATCGCCCGCCAGTCCACCGCAGGCAGCTCGTGTTCCGCCTCGACCTGGGCGCTGCTCGGCGCGGCCGGACCGGCCGGCGCGGCCTCGAACGACGCGCCGTAGCCCGGATCCCAGGCGTCGACGAAGAAGCGGTTCACGCCCGCATCACCGGCCGGTCCGTTCCACCCGGGCCGAGCGGGCGTCCTTGTGCACCTCGAAGCGGACCGGGATCCGCTCGGCCAACGCCGGCACGTGGGTGACCACGCCGACCATCCGGTCGCCCCGGGCGGCGAGGTTCTCCAGGGTGGCGGCCACCGTGTCGAGGGTGGCCGCGTCGAGAGTGCCGAAGCCCTCGTCCAGCACGATGGACTCCAGGCTGGCCGCGGTGGTGGACATCCCGGCCAACTGCTCGGACAACGCCAGCGCCAGCGCCAGCGACGCCTGGAACGTCTCGCCGCCGGACAGCGTCCGTACCCCGCGCCGCAGCCCGGCGTCGTGGTGGTCGACCACGAAGAACTCGCCCTTGTCGTGGACCAGGTCGTACTGGCCGCCGGAGAGTTCCCGCAGGATCCCCGACGCGCCGTCGACGAGTAGATCCAGCGCTTCGGCCAGCAGCCACCGCTCGAAGTTGTTGGCCCGCAGGTGCCCCGCCAGCGCCCGAGCCACCTGCGCCTCGCGTTCGTGCCCGGCCCGCTGCTCGCGCAGCGCTGCCGCCTGCTCGCGTCGCTCGGTCAACCGGCGCAGCTCGGCCTCGGCCCGCTCCACGGCGACGGCGGCGGCGCGGACCGGATCGTCCGGGGCGGGCAGCCCGGCGTCGACGAAGATGCCCGCGATGCGGTCCGCCGCCGCACCGGCCGCCGTCTCCGCCTCGACCACCGCACCGGCCAGCCCGTCCCGCTCCGACCGGCGGTGCCGTGCCTGCTCCCGTGCCCACTCGGCCAACGTGGCCCAGGCGGCGGCGACGTCGTCGCGGTCGGTGGCCGGCGGTCCGAACCGGGCGACCGCGTCACGGGCGCCGTCGAAGCGCCGCCATGCCGTCCGGAGCCGGTCCTGCGCCGCCTCGACCGCTGCCCGGGCCTGCCGGGCGGCGTCCCGGCCCGCCCGCAGCGCCGTGGTCGCCTCGTCCAGCCCCTGCCGCAGCCGGGCCAGCTCCGCCAGCCGCGCCCGCAGCGCCTCGGCGGTGGCCGCACCGGTCAGCCGCTCGTCCAGCTCGGCCAGTCGGGCCCGCAGGCCGTCATGTTCGGCGCGGGCGCGCAGCAGCACCCGTTCCAGGTCACGTGCGGCAGCGTCGCGCTCGGTGACGAGCTTCCGGGCCGCTTCGCTCGCCGCCCGGGCCGCCTTGCCGGCCTTTACCGCCCGGGCCACCGCCGAGCCGGCCGGCACCGTCGGTACCCGGGCCACCGGCTGCTCGCACACCGGGCAGGCGTCCCCGTCGCTGAGGTGGGCGCGCAACGCCGTCGCCTGGTCGGCGGTCTTCGCGTCCTCGTGCGCCTGGAACGCCGCCGCCAACTCCGCCTCGGCGCGCTCGGCCGCCGCCTGCGCCCCGGTCAGCGCCCGCACCGCCGCGTCGTGCTCGACGCCGGCCGCCTCCATTCCGGCCCGCACCTGCTCCGCCTGGGCGGACAGCTGCTCCCGGTCGGCGTACGCCCGCAGCAGCATCCGCAGGGCGCTCTCGTCGCCGGCGGCGGCCAGCTCGCCGCGCAGCTTCTCCTCGCGTTCCTCGGCCAGCGACACCGCGGCCGCCGCCGCGTCGGACTCGGCCCGGGTCGCCGTGACCGCTCGGGCTACCTCGGCCACCCCGTCCGGTGCCCGGACCTCGGCCAACGCGGCCAGTTCGGCGTCGAGCGTGGCCAGCGCCGCGTTGGCCTCCCGCACCGTCGTGCGCGCCGCCTCCAGCTCCGGTACGGCGGCGGTCACCGACCCGGCCAGCTCCCGCATCCGGTCGACCTGACCGGCGGCCTGCGCCAGTGCGTCGTCGTCGACGTCGGACAGCCCGGCGAGCAACTGGTCGACCGCCTCCAGTTTCGCCTCCGCCAGCCCGGCCCGGGTCGTGGCCCGCTGCTGCACCTGCTCGTACACGCCGAGACCGAGCAGGTTGACCAGGATCTGCTGCCGGGTGGCCGGACGGGCGTGCAGGAAATCGGCGAACTGGCCCTGCGGCAGCACCACACAGCTGGTGAACTGCTCGTACGGCAGGCCGACCGCCGCCAGCACGGCCGCGTCCATCTCCGCCGGGGTGCCGGCCACCACCTCGCCGAGATCCTCCGGACTGAGCCCGGTGTCCAGTTTGGTGACGTCGAACCCCTCCGGCATCAGCTGCAACCCGGCGCCGGCGGTCTTGACGTTGCCCCGGCTGTCCCGACGCACCACCCGGGTGGCGACGTAGCGCGCACCGCCGGACTCGAAGACCAGCCGGACCCGCGCCTCGGTGGCCGACGGCGCGAGCGCGTTGCCCAGCCCACGGGTGCCGCCCCAGCGGGGCACCGTGCCGTACAGCGCGAAGCAGATCGCGTCGAGCACCGTCGACTTGCCCGAACCGGTCGGCCCGACCAGGGCGAAGAAGTCCGCGTCGGTGAAGTCGATCGTGGTGGCGTCGCGGAAGACGGTGAAACCGGCCAGGTCCAGCCGCATCGGCCGCATCAGTGATCGACCTCTTCGAGCAGCTCGTCGAAGAGTTCCCGGACGCCCTCGTCGACATGCCCCCGGCTGTCCAGATAGTCGGCGAACAACTGCCGGGGCGAGCGGCCGGAGCGCTGCGCCACCCGGGTGCCGCTGCCGGGCGCCGGCACCAGCTCCGGGTCGATGCGGATCTCCAGGGCCCGGGGAAGCAGTTGCTGCACCTCTTCACGCAGACCGGCGCGGGGCTGTTCGCGCACGTACACCCGCAACCAGCCCTCCGGCGGGGTGATCTCGGCGAGCTGGGCGAGGGTGCCGCGTACGGTGCGCAACGCGGTCGCCGCGGTCACCGGCTCCTCGCGGATCCGCGCCGCCGTGGTCGCGGTGACCTCGACCAGGGTCACCGCCGGGACGTTCTCCTGCTCGCCGAAGTCCACCGCGAGCGGGGCGCCGCTGTAGCGGATCGGGCACGGCCCCGGCACCCGCTGGGCGCGGTGCAGGTGCCCGAGCGCCACGTAGTGCGCGGTGCCGGGGAAGACCGAGGCGGGCACCGCGTAACCCATGATGGTGTGGGCGTCCCGCTCGCCGCCGCCGGTGGCCGCGCCGACCACCGTGAGGTGGGCGGTGACCAGGTGCACCCGGTCCGGCTCGTCGAAACCCTCGGTCAACCGGGCCAGGATCCGGCCCAGGTGGTCGGCGTACGTCTGGGTGGTCTCGGCGGCGGTCAGCTCGTACATCTCCACCGCCCGGACCGCGTAGCGCTGGGACAGGAACGGCAACGCGGCCAGCCGCCAGCGTTCCCCGTCGGCGGTGGTGCCGTCGATGACGTGCTCGGCCGGATCCTCGCGTACGCCGCCGCGCAGGGTGATGCCGGCGGCCTCGGCCCACGGGCGCAGCGCGTCCAGGGCCGGACCGTTGTCGTGGTTGCCGCCGATCGCCACCACGTCCGCGCCGGTGCGGCGCAGCGCGGTCAACGCCCGGGTGACCAGGCGGGTCGCCTCCGGGGTCGGTGCCGCCGTGTCGTAGAGGTCACCGGCGATGACGACCAGGTCGGGCCGTTCCCGCCGGGCGATGTCGATGACCCCGGCCAGCACCTGCTTGTGCTCCTCGGCCCGCGACTGTCCCTTGAGGACCTTTCCCACGTGCCAGTCGGAGGTGTGCAGGATCTTCATGCTGTTACCCCCGGGCTAGAACGGGATGTCGTCGTCGGTGCCGCCGCCGGAGCCGACGACCGCGAACGGGTCGGCGGACTGGGTGATCGACCGCAGGGTCTGCGACGGCGCGGCTCCCGCCTCGGAGACCCGGGTCGCCCAGGCGGGGAACGGGAACTCCAGACACAGTGGCACCGGGATGTCCGGCTGGTTGACGAACATCGTGCCCGGCTTGGCCAGCAGCGCGCGCTGCCGCTGGGCGGGTGGGAGGAATCCGTACTCCGGGCGGGACGCCTCGGCCGGATCCAGCCGGCCCACCACCCGGATGGCGGAGTTGGTGACGATCCGCCGCTCCACCTCGCTCGCGGTCTGTTGCGCGCCGATCAGGATCACCCCGAGGGAGCGGCCCCGCTCGGCGATGTCGAGCAGCACCTCCTTGATCGGGGAGGAGCCCTCCCGGGGGGCGTACTTGTTCAGCTCGTCGAGCACCACGAACAGCAGCGGTTTGGCGGTGCCGGCCTTCTCCTTGCGCTCGAACTCGGTCTTGAGCGTCACGCCGACCACGAAACGTTGCGCCCGGTCCGGCAGGTTGTGCAGGTCGACGACGGTGACCTGGGCGGACTCCGAGGTGTTGATGCTGTGCGGACGGCGGGTGGCCAGATCGCCGCGGATCAGCCGGGACAGGTCCTTCTTGCTGCCGATCAGCCGGCGGGCGAACGCGTTCACCGTGCCCAACCCGACCGCGCTGCCCGCCCAGTCACCGCGCGTCTCGTCGTCGCTGAGCTGCTCGACGACGTGGTCGACCAGGTCGCCGTAGCTGCCCAGCCGGACACCGTCGATGCTGACGCCGCCGTCGGCGGGCTGGGCGTACCGGGCCAGGTGGGCGGCGACGGAGTGGACCACCATCGTGTACTGCTGCCGTTCGTCGTCGGCGTCGGCGAAGACGTACGGCAGGAGGCGGTCCGCGCAGAACTCGCTGAGCGTCCAGTAGAAGCTGTCGACCCCGGTGAGCCGACTGCTCACGTCCGGTGTGCCGGACGAGTCACCGACCCGGGGCGGCGCGTAGACCCGCACGTCGGGGAAGGCGTCCGCGGCCAGGCCGAGCCGGGCGTACGCGGCCCGGGTCGGATCGTCGAGCCGGGCGTTCGGGTGGTCGAGGAAGAGCAGGTCCTCACCCTTCACGTTGAAGATCAACGCCTTGGCGTTCACCGCGTCGCCGCCGAGTTGGCCGGAGCGGAACACCGAGTAGAGAAGAAAGGTGGCGAAGCTGGTCTTGGTGGCCACCCCGGAGATGCCGGAGATCGACACGTGCGCGCCCCGACTGCCGTCGAGGAAGTCGGCGTTGAGGTAGACCGGCACACCGTCGCGGCCGGTGCCCATCGGGATGCGCCGTTCCATCCGGTCGAAGTGCAGGGCCCGGGCGCGGGCGTCGCCCTCGGCCCGGTGCACCACGGCACCCGGCTGCGGCGGCACGTAGAACTCGGGATCCACCCGGGTGGTGGTGATCTCGGCGGCCTCCTGCACCTGCGCCGGCAGCGTGCCGTCGGCGATGGCGAACACGTCGGAGTCGAACTGCGCGCCCTCGTGCCGCGCCCGGACCTGGGTGACCACTCCGGCGATGGTCACCGGCTCCCGGTCGGGCAACTCCCGCCGGGTCACCACGACGTCGTCGAGCTGGAGATAGCTGCCCGGGGCGACCGCCGTCCAGAACTGCAGGGGAGTGGCGTCGGCGGTGCCCAGCACCCGGCCCACCCCCTCGCCGGGGCCGTCGAACCCCTGGTCGATCATCGGGCTACTCCGCTCGGTCGGTCGTCGCGGTCGGCACACACGCCCTGCATCCTGCCGGAGGAGTACGACAGGCCGCCACGCGACGCGGCGCAGGCCACGTAACGACACCGTGCCGATCGCGCACGGCGACGGGACTCTGACGGCGGGTGTCCGGGCTGTGAAGGGCGGCCCGTCGAGCGTCAGGCCGTCGGGTCCGGGCTCGTGCCGGCTGCCGCCCG
The DNA here is from genome assembly GCF_027497295.1 of Verrucosispora sp. WMMC514. Classification (NCBI taxonomy): domain Bacteria; kingdom Bacillati; phylum Actinomycetota; class Actinomycetes; order Micromonosporales; family Micromonosporaceae; genus Micromonospora; species Verrucosispora sp. WMMC514. The sequence continues at coordinate 4,353,454 of NZ_CP114906.1, forward strand.
CAACCGCCCGGCCAGGTCCCGTACGGCCGCCTCGTACGCCTCGTCGGTGTGGTACGGCCAGTGCCGGTCGACCGGGGGTGGGACGGTGTCGTCGGGCGGCACGGTGATGCCACGGGGATCGCGCAGCCGCCGGTCGACAGTGCCGGCGGGCCCGGTGACCCGCGGCCGTTGGCCGGGGCGGTGGGCCGAGAAGATCGGTCCGCCGATCGAGTCGGTGTCCCGCCACAGGTTCACCCAGCGCCACCCGATCCGTTCGCCCAGCTCGGTCAGGACGGGGCTGCCGAAGAAGGCCGGGCACAGGCGCGCGTACACCCGGTGCAGCGGGCTGCCGTGGGTCAGCAGCGCCACCCGGGGCAGCACCCGGGACGGCAGTTGGAGCAGGGTGGCGGCGGCCAGCACCGAACCGTGGCTGTGCCCGGAGAGGATCACCCCGCCCGGGTCGGCCAGCGCGGCGACCCGCTTGGCCAGCTCCGGTACCGCCCGCTCGGCGTAGCAGGGTGGCGCGAACGGGTGCACCGTACGCGGCCAGAACGTGCCGAGGTCCCAGATCGCCGCCACCGTGCGCCGGGTCTCCTCGGAGCGGTAGGAGAACAGCCCGAGCACCACGATGCCGAGCCCGACCAGGCCGATGACGTAGATACCCACATCGGTCGCGAGGGCCAGGTCCGTGGCCGCCTCGCCGTCGGTTCCCGCCAGCCGTCGGCTCAGCTCCGACGGTCCGATGCCGATCAGGTCCAGGGCGACGACCGTGACGCCGACCATCGACAGCACCAGGAACACGGTGAGCACCGGCCCCAGATGCTCGGCGATCGCGGACCGGGCGACGATCTCCCGGACGGCGGCGCGTCGGGGCAGTGCCTCCGGCGGTGGGTCGGGGAAGTCGCGTCGGACGATCTCCTCGGCCATCCGGCGGCGCTGCCGCCGGGACACCTGGATGCGCCAGAGCGTCGTCGCGGCCACGACCAGGACGGTGACCAGGCCGGCCAGGGCCGCCCAGCGGTAGGAGACCGGTGGCTCCAGGGGTGGCGCGCCGGACCGGTCCAGCCGGGCCGGATTCGGGATGTCGCCGCGGTCGAGCAGGTCGGCGATCCGGTAGACGAGGGCGGCGGCGAACCCGTACGAGACGGCGATGGACGTGGCGGCGAAGATCGGTGTCGCGAGCCCGCTCAGCCAGGACGTGCCGACGGTGTGGCTGCGCCGCCGCTGGTGCAGCGTGGTCGCGACGAGCGCGCCGAGCAGCGCGGCCTGGACCGCCACCAGGCCGGCCACCGCGCCCTCGTACCCGGGTAACTGGCCGTGCGAGGGCTCCGGCTCCACCGGCACCGCGCTGTAGAGCAGCGTGAGCACGGTGAGCGCCAGCGCACCGATCCGTAGCGGCCGGATGCCGCGCAGGTCGACCGGTCCCCGGCCCTGGCCGTCCGGCGCGGCGCGCGCCGGTCGCAGGAGCAGGGCGACGCAGGCCGCCAGCAGCACCCAGGTCGCGCCGAGGAGCAGGTGCGCGACCGGCGTGGGATGGAGATGGACCAGCGCGGTGAGCAGGCTCGCGTCGAGCACACCGAGCCCGACCGCGACGTGGATGGCGCGCAACCGGTGCACCACGAGTGCGTCGTTCCAGAAGCCGGGGCTGTCGACGCGGTCCTCGCCGCCGCTGGTGCGGTCCTGCCCGCGGGCGGCCGGGAACGCCTCGAACACCCGGGCCGACCGTTCGCCGAGCCACCAGAGCAGCCGCAGGGCACCGATCGGCACCAGGGCGAGCAGCGCCAGGCGAGGCCCGAGCGGCAGGTGGGCGAGCCAGGACAGATAGCCGCGACCACGCAGGCAGGGCTGGTAGGGAACGCACTGCCAGCCGACGATGTCGACGGTCACGCCGACCACGGAGAGCATGAACGCGGCGGTCAGGGTGGCGGCGAGCACCCGGCACAGCGGACCGATCACGCCGCCGGCCCCACCGGTCGCCGGCCGCGTCCACACCGCGAGGTTGACGAGCATGAACGGCAGCAGGAAGAGCAGCGAGAGGGTACGCACGGCGCCGCCGGCGGTCAGCGCCCCCCACCGGTACGCCTCGACCCGCAGGGCCTGTGGCCGGTCACTGACGCCGAAGCCGGGCCGGGGACGGTAGAAGCCGGCGTTGTCGTCACCGGCGACCCTGGTCACCACCGGATGGTCGAGCAGTGTCTCGGCGGCGGCTCCCGAAACGCCGTGGACCCGCAGCTCGACCACCTCGTACGCCCCGTCCCAGCCCCCCGACACCGGTCTACGCTAGTGAGCTGACCTGCGGTCTCGCGGTCTTTTCGGTAACGGCGTGCGGGTCGCCCGTCAGTGCCGGGCGTGGCGGAGCAGCAGGGTGCCGTCGTCGGCGCGGAGCACGTGCCGCAGCGGCAGGCTCCGGGCGGGACTCGGGGCGCCGGCGGTGATCCGGCCGGGCCCGGCCCCGGCGGCCAGCGGCGCGATCGAGAGGCACACCTCGTCGACCAGGTCGGCGGCGGTGAGGGCGCCGAACAGGTGCGGTCCGCCCTCGCAGAGCAGTTGACCGAGTCCGCGTCGGCGCAGTTCGGCCAGCCCGGCGACCAGGTCGACCCGGTCGTCACCGTGGCGTACCAGGTCGGCCACGGCGGTCAGGCCGGGCGGTGCCGCCGCGTTCCGGTGGGTGAGCACCACGGGGCGTACCGGTGCGTCGGCGAAGGCGGCCTGGGCCGGATCGAGGTTCAGCGAGCCGGAGACCACGACCAGGGCCGGGTACTCGGTCAGCCCGTGCGCGCGTCGCCAGGCCCGGCGTCGCTCGTCGAGCCGGATCGCCCGGTAGCCCTCGTGGCGCAGCGTGCCGGCGGCCACCAGCAGTGCGTCGCAGAGCATCCGGAGCAGCCCGAAGACCCGCTTGTCGGATGCGCCGGACAGCCCGGCCGAGTAACCGTCGAGACTGACCGCGCCGTCGACGCTGGTCACGAAGTTCATCCGCAGGTGCGGCCGGTCGGCGCGGGCGTATCTGGCGATGAGCGTGTCGTCGTCCACCGGCCCGGGCGACGGATCCGGCCAGAGGACGGAAATCGGCGCGCTGTCGCTCATTCGCCGGCCGGACCGGTGACGGGAGGGGTCGGTCGGGGGGTACGGTGCTGGCAGTCGCACCAGTTCCGGCCCGGGCAGTCGTCGTGCCGCCGCGCCCGGCACGCTCGGCAGATCATGCTCGCAGCCTATGCCGAGGGAGGATGGGACACCCATGCCGCGTCAGATCTTCCAGCTGAGGATGTCCCTGTCCGGGGTTCGTCCGGCGATCTGGCGTCGGGTGCTGGTACCCGGCGGCTACACCCTGGACCGGCTGCACCGGGTGGTGCAGCACGCGATGGGCTGGCGGGACTGCCACCTGCACTCGTTCGAGATCGACGGCGTGCAGTACGGCGAACCCGACCCCGACGGCGAGCTGGCCCTGCACGACGAGTTGGACGTGCGGTTGGACGCGGTGGTCGGCAAGGGCAGCCGGTTCCACTACACGTACGACTTCGGCGACTGGTGGGAGCACGACCTGCTGGTGGAGGACGTCTTCGGCGCCGAGGCGGACGAACGCTATCCGAGCTGCCTCGACGGGGAGCGGGCCGGTCCACCGGAGGACGTCGGCGGCCCGCAGGGCTATCGGCTGCTGCTCGCCGCGTTGGCCGAGCCGGGTCATCCGGAGCATCGGACGATGCGGGACTGGGTCGGTGCCGCCTTCGATCCGGCGGGCTTCGACGCCGGTCGGGTCGACACCCTGCTGCGTCGTCTCTGCTGACTGCCGCCGACTCCATCGACCGTCGTCGGTGCACAACCTATCGGTCATTCCCGATTGGTTGCCGGGTCAAACGAGCTGCGTGGTAACGATCTGGGATCGCTCCCACTGGACTATTGACACTCCCGACACCTGCCGGCAATCTCATGGGAGCGTTCCCAAGAGGCGTGGATCACAATGGCGCGCGCTTGGGCGCCGACGCCGGCTGACGCAGCCGGTGCCGGCAGGCGCTGCGGCACCCCCCACCACAGACAAAAGCAGCCTCACCATCGAAAGAGGGGTCAGGATGAGCCTCACCACGCGGCGTTCCCGCATGGCGGCAGCCACCCTGGCCGCGATCACCGCCATCGGCGGGCTCGCGGCCTGCGGCAACGACGACGACACGCCGGCCGAGGGCGAGAAGCCCGCGAAGCTGGTCGTCGACACCTTCGGCGAAATGGGTTACGACGAGCTCGTCAAGCAGTACGAGCAGCAGACCGGCATCAAGGTCGAGCTGCGCAAGACCGCCCAGCTCGGCGAGTACCGGCCGAAGCTGGTCCGTTACCTCGCCACCGGCAAGGGCGCGGCCGACGTGACCGCCCTGGAAGAGGGCATCCTCAACGAGTTCAAGGCCAACCCGCGCAACTGGGCCGACCTGACTCCGCTGGTGTCGTCCGAGATCTCCGACGACTACCTGCCCTGGAAGTGGGAGCTGGGCAAGGCGCCGGACGGCCGGCTGATCGGCCTGCCGACCGACGTCGGCAGCCTCGCGGTCTGCTACCGCAAGGACCTGTTCGAGGCCGCCGGCCTGCCCACCGAGCGGGACGCGGTCTCGGCGCTCTGGCCGGACTGGAACGGCTTCCACCAGGCTGGCCAGAAGTACAAGCAGGCCACCGGCAAGGCGTTCATCGACTCGATCACCGCCGTCTCCAACGGCGTGCTGTTCCAGCAGGGCAGCGACCTGTTCTACGACAAGGAGAACAACATCATCGCGGACTCCAGCCCCGCGGTGAAGGCTGCCTGGGACACCGCCACCTCGATGGTGGACATCTCCGCCAAGGCGTCCACCTGGTCGCCCGAGTGGTCCGGCGGCTTCAAGCAGGGCACCTTCGCGGCCACCTTCTGCCCGTCCTGGATGCTCGGCATCGTCGCGGACAACTCCGGTGAGGCCAACAAGGGCAAGTGGGATGTGGCGGCCGTGCCGGGCGGTGGCGGCAACTGGGGCGGCTCGTGGCTGGCCGTGCCGGAGCAGAGCAACTACCCGGAGGAGGCGGCGAAGCTCGCCCAGTTCCTGACCAACGCCACCAGCCAGGTGGAGGCCTTCAAGGCCAAGGGCCCGCTGCCCACCAACCTGGAGGCGCTGAAGGACGAGGCCTTCCTCAACTACACCAACGAGTACTTCAGCAACGCGCCGACCGGCAAGATCTTCGGCGAGAGCGTCGCCCAGATCGAGCCGATCCACCTGGGCCCGAAGCACCAGGCGGTCAAGGAGAACGCGTTCGAGCCGGCGATGCGGGCGTTCGAGAACGGGCAGGCCAGTAAGGATGCGGCCTGGGAGCAGTTCACCAAGGACGCGCAGACCCAGGGCGTCTTCTGAGTGATTCCCCTCCGGTGGCGTTCGGGACTACCCGGACGCCACCGGTCGGTCCCCACCGCGCAGCACTCTGCGCGAGGGCCCCCGGGCCTCGCTGGAAAAGGAATAACTCATGAGCGTGTCGGCCACGACGGCGCCGCCGTCGCCAGCAGCACCACCTCCCGACGTCCCCGCCCGACGTCGGCGGGGCTATCTGTTCAACCGCCTGGATCTCAAGTACTCCCCGTACCTCTACATAGCGCCGTTCTTCCTGATCTTCGGAGCCTTCGGGCTGTACCCGATGCTGCGCACCGCCTGGATGTCCCTGCACGACTGGGACATGGTCGGCGAGCACACGTTCATCGGGTTCGACAACTACACCGCGTTGTTCTCCGACGAGTACTTCTGGAACGCGCTGGTCAACACGTTCGGCATCTTCGCCCTGTCGACCATCCCGCAGCTGCTGATGGCACTGTTCCTGGCGAACCTGCTGAACCAGACCCTGCTGCGCGCCAAGACCTTCTTCCGGATGGCCATCTTCGTGCCGAACGTGGTGTCGGTGGCCGCCGTCGCGATCGTCTTCGGCATGCTGTTCCAGCGCGACTTCGGCCTGTTCAACTGGCTGCTCGGCCTCGTCGGGGTGGACCAGATCGACTGGCGTGCCCAGGAGTGGAGTTCCTGGACCGCGATCGCCACGATGGTCAACTGGCGGTGGACCGGCTACAACACCCTGATCCTGCTCGCCGGCATGCAGGCCATCCCGAAGGACCTGTACGAGGCGGCCGCGATCGACGGGGCCAGCCCGTGGCGGCAGTTCTGGCAGATCACCCTGCCGATGCTCAAGCCCACCTTCATCTTCGTGGTCATCCTCTCCACGATCGGCGGCATGCAGCTGTTCACCGAGCCGCTGCTCTTCGCGAACGGCAGCATCATCGGCGGTAACCAGCGGGAGTTCCAGACGCTGGCCATGTACATGTACGAGAAGGGCATCTACAACCTGAGTACCGCAGGTTACGGTGCCGCGGTGGCCTGGGCCATCTTCATGATCATCGTCTTCGTGTCGCTGATCAACTTCGTACTCGTCCGCCGCGCGGCCAAGTGAGGAGAGATCGATGATCTCGGCTTCAAAGCGCCTGTGGCGCACCAGTCCACTCACCTACATGGCGCTCGTCCTGGCGGCGCTGCTGTCGATCTACCCCTTCTACTACATGATCGTGATCGGCACCCGCAGCCTGGAGTCCATCAACGACGTGCCACCGCCGATGACCCCGGCCGGCGCGTTCGGTGACAACTTCGGCCGGGTGCTCGACAACGACGCGGCCAACTTCCTCAAGGGCCTGATGAACTCGATCATCGTCTCCTCGGTGGTCACCGTGTCGGTGGTGCTGACCGGCTCCCTGGCCGGCTTCGCCTTCGCGAAGCTGCGCTTCCGCGGTCGCAACGTGCTGCTGCTGGCGATCATCGTCACCATGATGATCCCGACCCAGATGGGCCTCATCCCGCTCTGGAGCATGATGCAGTCGCTGGGGTGGTACGACACCCTCTACGCGGTGACCGTGCCGTTCCTGGTGAGCGCCTTCGGCGTGTTCATGATGCGGCAGTACGCCAGCCAGGCGATCTCCGACGAGCTGATCGAGGCCGGTCGGGTCGACGGTGCCAGCACGTTCCGGATCTACTGGAACATCGTGCTGCCCGCGCTGCGTCCGGCAGCCGGCGTGCTCGGTCTGCTCACCTTCATGGAGACCTGGAACTCCTTCCTCTGGCCGTACGCGATCCTCACCCCGGAGAACCCGACCCTGCAGGTCTCGCTCTCCTTCCTCTCGTACGCCTACTACACGGACTACTCCCAGGTCTTCGCCGCTACGGCGGTCGGCACCATCCCGCTGGTGCTCGTCTTTCTCCTCTTCGGCCGCCAGATCATCGGCGGGATCATGGAAGGTGCAGTCAAGTCGTGAGCAACCCCGCCACCCCGCCCGCCGTCGGCGTCCTCGACGAGCGTCCGCCGCTGACCTTCCCGCCCGGCTTCCTCTGGGGCGCGGCGACCGCCGCGTACCAGATCGAGGGGGCGGCGAACGAGGGCGGTCGGACCGCGTCGATCTGGGACACCTTCAGCCACACCGAGGGCCGGACGGTCGCCGGGCACACCGGCGACGTCGCCTGCGACCACTACCACCGGCTCAGCGACGACGTCCGGCTGATGGCCGAGCTGGGGTTGAAGTCGTACCGGTTCTCGGTGTCCTGGCCGCGGGTGCAGCCGGGCGGGTCGGGTCCGGCGAACGCCGAAGGGCTCGACTTCTACCAGCGGCTGGTCGACGAGCTGCTGGCCAACGGGATCGAGCCCTGGCTCACCCTCTACCACTGGGATCTGCCGCAGGAGTTGGAGGACGCCGGGGGCTGGCCGGCCCGGGACACCGCTGCCCGGTTCGCCGACTACTCCCTGCTCGTGGCCGACGCCCTGGGTGACCGGGTGAAGTACTGGACCACGCTCAACGAGCCGTGGTGCTCGGCCTTCCTCGGTTACGGCTCCGGGGTGCACGCTCCGGGCCGCTCCGACGGGGCCGACGCGGTCCGCGCCGGACACCACCTGATGCTCGGGCACGGGCTCGCGGTGCAGGCGCTGCGTACGGCGGTGCCGCAGGCACAGCTCGGGGTGACCGTCAACCTGTACCCGGTCACCCCGGCCAGCGACTCGCCGGCCGACGTCGACGCGGCCCGGCGGATCGACGCCCTGGCCAACCGGTTCTTCCTCGATCCGATCCTGCGCGGCGCGTACCCCGACGACCTGGTGGCCGACCTGGTGAAGGTGACCGACTTCGGCCACGTCCACGACGGTGACCTGGCCACCATCTCCACGCCGCTGGACGTGGTGGGCGTCAACTACTACAGCCGGCATGTGGTGGCCGCGCCGGTCTCGGGCGAGGAGCCGGAACCGTACTGGCGGGCGCAGTCCTGCTGGCCGGGCAGCGAGGACGTCCGGTTCGTCACCCGGGGGGTGCCGGTCACCGACATGGACTGGGAGATCGACGCTCCCGGTCTGGTGGAGACCCTGCGCCGGGTGCACGAGGAGTACACGGACCTTCCGCTCTACGTGACCGAGAACGGCTCGGCCTTCGTCGACGAGGTGGTCGACGGTCGGGTCGACGACGTCGACCGGCTCGCCTATTTCGACGCTCACCTGCGCGCCTCGCACGAGGCGATCAGCGCGGGCGTCCCCCTGCGGGGATACTTCGCCTGGTCGCTGATGGATAATTTCGAGTGGGCCTGGGGCTACACGAAGCGGTTCGGCATGATCTACGTCGACTACGACAAGCAGACCCGCATCCCCAAGTCCAGTGCCAGGTGGTACGCGGAGGTGATCCGACGCAACGGTCTGGCCGCACAATAGGGCGATGGCCAGCCAGTAACGGGCGGCCCGGCACCGACGCTGGTGAAGGTGCCGGGGCCGCCTGACGTCGGAGGAGCAGACGATGACAACGCAGCGCACCCGGTCGCTCGGGCGGCCGACGCTCGACGCGGTCGCCGCCCGTGCCGGAGTCGGCCGTGGCACGGTCTCCCGCGTGGTCAACGGCTCCCCGCAGGTGAGTCCGGAGGCCCGGGCCGCCGTGCAGCAGGCCATTGCCGAGCTGGGGTACGTACCCAACCGCGCCGCTCGGGCGCTCGTCACCCAGCGGACCGACTCGGTGGCCCTGGTGGTCAGCGAGTCCGGTGAGCGGATCTTCGCCGAGCCGTTCTTCGCCGGCATCGTCCGGGGGATCAGCTCCGCCCTGCTGGAGACGCCGTTGCAGCTCTGGCTGGCCATGGCCCAGTCGCCGCTGGAGCGGGAGCGGGTCGAGCACCACCTGACCAACCAGCACGTCGACGGCGTACTGCTGTTGTCGCTGCACGACGACGATCCGCTGCCCACCCTGCTGGAGGAGCGTGGCCTGCCCACCGTGCTCGGCGGGCGGCCGGCGCGGATGCTGCATCCCGAGGCGCAGCCCGTGTCGTTCGTCGACGTCAACAACGCCGGCGGGGCGCGGCAGGCCGTCGAGTATCTCGCCAGCCGCGGACGGCGGCGGATCGCCACCATCGCCGGCCCGCAGGACATGGGCGCCGGCCTGGCCCGGTTGTCCGGCTACCGGGACGCGGTCCGCACCGCCGGGTTCGGCGTCAACCCCGACCTGATCGCGTACGGCGACTTCAGCGAGGAGAGCGGGGCGACGGCCATGCGGGGGCTGCTGGAGCGCTGCCCTGACCTGGACGCCGTGTTCGTGGCCGCCGACCTGATGGCCTTCGGTGCCATGCGGTCGCTGCGGGAGGCCGGCCGCCGGGTGCCGCAGGACGTGGCGGTGGTCGGCTTCGGCGACGAGCCCATCGCCCGGCAGGCCAACCCGCCACTGACCTCGGTGTTCCAGCCGGTGGAGGAGATGGGCCGGCAGATGGCACGGCTGCTGGTCGACCGCATCCGCGGCGACGAGATCCTCACCCCACACGTCGTCCTGGACACCGAGTTCGTCGAGCGTGCGTCCGCCTGATCTGCGTACCCCGGGGATGCAGGGTGCGGGTACTCGGCCGGCCGCCATTGCGGTCAGCGCTCGCTTGCTCTCCGTGTTTCTGACACTGCGTGGCCAGCAGCCGTCCCACCCACCTGCCACCCTGCGCGCTTTGCTCTGCTTCAACGGACGCACTGGTGTCTGAGCAGTGGTAACGCGATGGCCGGTGCTGACTGTCGGCCGCGCGTGTATGCGGACCGTGAGCGTTGCGTCGGTTGAAGCAGAGCAAAGGCTGCAACCTGGTATGTCGGGGTCGGCCTGATGTGCACGGGGAGTGATGTTCGGGCAATCGCCGGATGTGGGTCTGGCGCTGACCGGTGCCGGCAAGGCGGTGGTGCCTCGGGCGGCATGGGGCGGCCGCGCTCAGGCGGGGGCGGTCCAGCGGCGTAGCTCACGCTTGGCGAGGCTGTTGCGGTGTACCTCGTCGGGGCCGTCGGCGAGGCGCAGCGTGCGAGCTGCGGACCAGAGCGCGGCCAGCGGCGTGTCCTGGCTGACCCCGGCGGCGCCGTACGCCTGGATGGCCTTGTCGATGACCCACTCGGCCATCGCCGGCGTGGCGATCTTGATGGCCTGGATCTCGGTGTGCGCGCCCTTGTTGCCGACGGTGTCCATCAGCCAGGCGGTCTTGAGGACCAGCAGCCGGGCCTGCTCGACGCGGACCCGGGCCTCGGCGATCCACTCGCGTACCACGCCCTGTTCGGCGAGCGGGCGGCCGAAGGCGATCCGCTCGACGGTCCGGCGGCAGAGCAGCTCCAGCGCTCGTTCGGCCATGCCGATCAGTCGCATGCAGTGGTGGATCCGGCCCGGACCGAGCCGGGCCTGCGCGATGGCGAAGCCGGTCCCCTCGGCACCGACCAGGTTTTCCGCCGGCACCCGTACACCGTCGAAGTCGATCTCGGCGTGCCCGCCGTGCGAGGCGTCGCTGTAGCCGAAGACCCGCAGGCCCCGGCGGATGGTGACCCCCGGCGTGTCCCGGGGCACCAGGATCATGCTCTGCTGCCGGTGCCGCTCGGCGCCCGGGTCGGTCTTGCCCATCACGATGAGGATCTCGCAGGCCGGGTCCATCGCGCCGGACGACCACCACTTGCGGCCGTCGACGACGTAGTGGTCACCGTCGTGGCGGATCGACGTGGCGATGTTCGTCGCGTCGGAGGAGGCGACGTCGGGCTCGGTCATGCAGAACGCGGAGCGGATCTCGCCGGCCAGCAGCGGGGTGAGCCAGCGTTCCTGCTGGGCGGGGGAGCCGAACTCGGCGAGCAGTTCCATGTTGCCGGTGTCGGGCGCGGCGCAGTTGAGCGCCTCCGGCGCGAGGTGCGGGCTGCGTCCGGTCAGCTCGGCCAGTGGGGCGTACTGGAGGTTCGTCAGCCCGGCACCGTGGCGCGGATCGGGCAGGAAGAGGTTCCACAGGTTGCGCCGGCGTGCCTCGGCCTTCAGCTCGGCCATCACCGGCGGGCGGGCCCACGGGTCACCGGCCGCGGCGACCTGGGCGGCGTGCACCGGTTCGGCCGGGTAGACGTGCTGCTCGAGGAAATCCGTCAGCTCGGTGCGCAGCTGCTCGGTCCGGGCGTCGTACGCGAAGTCCATCAGGTCTCCCTCACCGCGGTCAGTCCGTGTGCGACAAGCGGGGCGACGAGGCCCCCGATGGTGTCGAAGCCCTCGCCGAGGGTCTGGCCGAGGGTGTGCCGGTAGTGGATGCCCTCGCAGATGACGGCGAGTTTGAAGCAGCCCAGCGCGACGTGCCAGTGCAGGGGACCGACGTCGACGTCGCTGCGGCCGGCGTACCGGTCGATCAGCTCGGTGCCGCTGGGGAAGCCGGCGCGCGGCCCGAGGCCGTCGGCGACCGGATTGCCCTCGGAGAAAGCGCCGCCGCCGAGCACGTCCCAGTAGGTCAGCAGCAGCCCGAGATCGGCCAGCGGGTCGCCGAGGGTGGCCATCTCCCAGTCCAGCACCGCCGTCACCGTCACCGGGTCGACGGTGGCGAGGAGGTTGTCCAGCCGGAAGTCCCCGTGCACGATCCGACCGGCGTTGGCCCCCTCCGGCGCGGTGGCGGCGAGCCGGTCGCGCAGCTCGTCGATGCCGGGCAGCGGTCGGCTGCGGGACCGGTCGAGCTGCCCCGACCAGCGGCGGACCTGCCGGGCCAGGAACCCCTCCGGGCGGCCGAAGTCGGCCAGGCCGACCGCCGTCGGCTCGACCGTGTGCAGCGCCGCCAGGGTGTCCATCATCGTCATGGCCAGCCCGTGTCGCTGCTCGCCGGTGAGCTGGTCGGTGCGGGCGCGGCTGCGGAATACCTCACCCGGCACCCGTTCCATCAGATAGAAGGGCGCCCCCAGCACGTCCGGCTCGGTGCAGAGCAGCAGGGCGCCGGGCACCGGGACGTCGGTCGGGGCGAGCGCCGAGATGACCCGGAACTCCCGGGCCATGTCGTGCGCGGTGGCCAGCACGTGCCCGAGCGGTGGACGACGCAGCACCACGTCGCGATCGCCGGCGTGGACCAGGTAGGTCAGGTTCGACCGGCCACCGGCGATCAGCTCGGCCCGTAGCGGGCCGGCGGCCAGATCGGGACGGTGCGCCGACAGGTAGCCGCCGAGCCGGTCCAGATCCAGACCGGCGGGCGAGCCGGCGGTCGGTTCGGTCATCCGGACAGTCCATGGCAGCTCCGGCGGCTTGTCAAGGTCAGGTTTGACCCTCGGGACATGCCGCCGCAACAGGGACGAAATGGTCAACTGCCAGGCTGGCATCAGCCTGCCGGCCACCGTGTCGGCCCGCCGAGCGGAGGGGTTTGAGATGTTGCTGCGCGTTCGGGTCACCCTGCCGGACCGTCCGGGCACGCTCGGTCAGGTGGCGCGCACCCTCGGCGTGTCCGGGGCGGACATCGTCCAGGTGGTCGTGCTGGAACGCCTCGGCGGGCGGGCGGTCGACGACTTCACGGTGGTGTGGCCGGGCGCCGCCCGGGTGGAACGGCTGCTGGCCGGTCTGGCGGCGATCCCCGGCGTCCGGGTGGACGGGGTCTGGCGGGCGATCGGCGCGCCCACCACCACCGGCCAGGACGCCGAACTGCTGGCGCAGGTCGCGGCGAACCCGGCCGACGGGCTGGCCACCCTGGTCGACGCGGTACCCGGGCTGCTCGCTGCCGACTGGTCCGTCGCCGCGGTGGTGCCGGTCGACTGGGCGTCGCGTACCGGGGGTGGCGGTGCGACGGTCGGGCACGCCAGTTGGCGTACCCCGGTGCCACCGAAGCTGCCGGAGGTGACCCCGCTGCGCGCCCGGGCGATGACCGCACCCGACGGCGGTCACTTCGCGGTCGCGCCGTTCGGTCGGGCCGGGTTGGTCCTGGTGGTCTCCCGCGAGCACAGCGACACGCTCACGCCGGCCGCGTTCCACTCGACCGAGGTGGACCGGCTCGCCCAGTTGGTCCGCGCCTGTGCGGTGATCCTCGGCGACCGGCTCGACCTGGTGGGCACCCCGCCGGTGAGCGCCAACCCCTGACCGGCTGTGACGCAGACCGCAGGGCCGGACGCGGCTGGACATGGTGAGGCAACCGACCGGCAACAGCCGCGGACGAGGGTGGCAGGCGAAGGGAGGCAACGATGACGCTGTGGCGGATCCGAGCCACCGTGGACGACCGGCCGGGCTACCTGTCGGTGCTCACGGCGAGCCTCGCGTTGCGTGGAGTCAACATCCTCACCGTGCAGGTGCACACCACCGAGCACGGTGCCGTCGACGATTTCCTCGTCGACGCGCCGGACACCCTCGACGAGGCGGGACTGCTCGCCGCCGTCGAACGGGGCCGGGGGCGGGACTGCTGGGTGGCGCGCAGTGAGGCGCGTGGCCTGGCCGACCAGCCGACCCGGGTGCTCGGGCTGGCGACCCGGCTGGTGCACGATCCGGATGCCACAGGTGAGGTGCTCCGGGCGCTGCTCGGTGCCGACGAGGTGACCTGGCGGGCCGCGCCCGCCCTGGCCCGCCCCGGGATCGACGGCAACACGATGCTGCTGGCCGACCCGAACGGCGGGTCGTACACCCTGCGCCGGCTCGCGCCGAGCTTCACCCCGGCCGAGTACGCCCGGGCCCAGGCGCTGCTCGAACTGGGGGCCACCGCCGTCCGCCGCAGCACCGAGCAGGTCACCGTGGTGCTGCCCGACGGTGCCGAACTGACCGTACGTCCCGCCGTCGCGGACGACCTGACGGCGGTGGTCGAGTTGCATCAGGCCTGCTCGGCGCGCAGCCGGCAGCGCCGTTACCTGGGCGGCGCGGGTCTGCCCGCTCCGGCCCGACTGCGCCGGCTGCTGGAGCCGGCCCGCGGGCTGACCCTGGTCGCCGCGACGACCGGCTCCGGCGGGGCGGCGGAGTCGGTCGTCGCGATGGCCAACCTGCTCGCCGAGGGTGACGAGGCCGAGCTGGCGTTGCTGGTACGCGACGACTGGCAGCGCCGTGGGCTCGGTTCGACGCTGCTACGCCGGCTGACCCGGCAGGCCGAGTCGGCCGGCTACGCGGCGATGGTGCTGCACGTCCAGGCGGACAACACCCCGATGCTGCGTACGCTGCGCCGGTTGTCCCGGCCGACCACCGTGCAGCGGGACGGTGGCCTGCTGACCATGACCGTGCCGTTGGCGGCCGAGGCCCCGGCGACGGCGGAAACCGCCGGCTGACGGCTCAGACGACCGACCTCCGGTGCGGAGGCCGGTGAGGTGGGCAGGGCTCCCGGTGCGGGAGTCCTGCCCACCGCGTGCTTCTGGTCGACCCCTGGTCAGAGGTTCGGCGGCAGGGCGGTGCGGTCCTGGAAGTTGCCGTAGAGGCGGTCGTCGTCGCCCACGGTGACGGCTTGGACCAGCAGGTCCCCGCCGACGAACGCACCCTTCCAGGAGGCGCCCCGCCCGCCGAACGGCTCCTGGCGGTCGCCCCGTGAGCGGGGTTTGTTGATGCCCACCTTGAAGGCCTGCAGGTCGACCGCCAGCTTCGCCGCCTCGTCGGTGTCGTCGCAGGCGAGGGAGGCCACCAGCGCGCCGTTGGAGGCGTTCATCTGGGCCAGCAACTCGTCGGTGGTGTCCACCACGACGATGGTGTCGACCGGGCCGAACGGCTCGGCGTGCATCAGCCGGGATCGGCCGGGCGGGGCGAGCAGCACCGACGGCGCGACGTACGCCGAGGTGTCCTGCCCGGGCAGGAACGGCGCGCCGTCGAGTTTGCCCCGGTACAAGGGAACGGCGCCGCCGCGTACCGCCTCGTCGACCTTCCGGTGCAACTCGTCGGCCTTGGCGGCGCTGATCAGCGGGCCGAAGTCCAGCTCCGGCAGCGGGTCGCCGGCCCGCCAGGTCTCGTCGACCGCGAGCGGGTGCCCGAACCGGACCGAGCGGACCACCGGCAGGTACATGTCGAGGAACTCGTCGACCAGATCCCGCTGGACCACGAACCGGGGGTACGCGGTGCAGCGCTGCTTGCCGTACTCGAAGCCCTTCCTGAGATGCGCGGCGAGCAGGTCCCACTGGGAGAAGTTCCACACGCCCCAGGCGTTGAGGCCCTCCTGCTCGATGAAATGTCGCTTGTTCGAGTCGAGGAGGGCGGCGGCCACCTTTCCTCCGTTGGAGCGGCCACCGACGAAGGCCACCGCGCCGATCTCGGGCGCCCGCACCAGCACCTCGGACAGCGCCTCGCCGCTGCCGGAGAGCAGCGTGGCGGGCAGCCCGGCGCGGTGCAGCAGGGCATGCGCCACGGTCAGACAGACCGCGCCGCCCTGTGACGGCGTCTTGGCGATGACCGCGTTGCCGGCGAGCATCTGCACCAGTTCGGCGTGCACCAGCACGCTCATCGGGTAGTTCCACGAGGCGATGTTGCTGACCGGGCCGGGCAGCGGGGTACGGCCGTCGGCGAGCATCCGGTCGATCTCGTCGACGTACCAGCGCACCCCGTCGAGGGCGCGGTCGACGTCGGCGCAGGCCAGTCGCCACGGCTTGCCGATCTCCCAGACCAGCAGCAGGGCCAGCAGGTCGCGGTGGGCGGTGAGGGCGTCCAGCGCGTCGATGACCCGCGACCGGCGTTCGGCCAGCGGAGTGTCGGCCCAGGTGGCGTGGGCCGTGGCGGCGTGGATCACCGCGTCGTGCGCGGTCGCCGCGTCCAGCCGCGCCAGGTTGACCAGCACGCTGTTGTCGACGGGGGTACGCGCCGGCGTCGGTGCACCGCCGGTGCGCCACTCGCCGCCGACCAGGTTCCGCAGCGTGACGGTGCCGTCGGCCGGGTGGTCGAACGCCTCCGCGGCGGCGGCTACCGCCCGGGCGAGAGTGTCGGACCAGGAGGTTCCGTCGGCGAGTCGTAGAGCCATCGCGATCTCCTCAGGTGGGCGGGGGAGCGGCCGTCGACGGGTGCCGCCAGGTGCCGCGTACTGTCGCGTGCCGCCCAGTGCGACGGCAACAGTACGGTCCGTATATCAGGGCGACGCGTCGTCGAGCGTCCTGAGTGGACGCGCGGTCGCCGCCTCGAAGAACTGGATTCACCTGGCACTTCCCGGCAATCCAATAGACGGATGTCGATGATGTGAAGAAGACCCCTTTGTTACTGGTGAGTACGCCCGCAGCCGTGTCGCGGTGTCACAACCGCAGATCTGTGGACGGGCTGCCGTCGGGTTGGTTGTCGGTCTTCACAAAGCGGTGACCTGAGCATTACATTGCTGGATATCCATGGGAGCGCTCCCGGTCCTGTTGGAGCCACCTCGCCACCACTGTCGGCAGCCCGTTCCGTCCGACCTGGCCTCGCCTCCGTCGGTGCTGCCGACCACGCATCGACAGGAGTAGTCGCATGCACGAACCGACCCGGCCGGGCCGTCCCCACGGCCGTCGACACCGGCCGGACCAGCCCTGGCCCCGCCGGATGCTGGCGGCCGTCACCGCGCTCGCCGCCGGCGGCACGCTCGCGCTCGGCGTACCCGCCACCGGTGCCGCCGCCGCGCCGACCGACGGTGCCGCGACCACCGCCGCGGCACCGGCCTTCAACTACGCGGAGGCGCTGCAGAAGTCCCTGCTGTTCTACGAGGCGCAGCAGTCCGGGAAACTGCCGGACTGGAACCGCGTCTCGTGGCGTGGCGACTCGGCGCTCCGCGACGGCTCGGACGTCGGAGTCGACCTCACCGGCGGCTGGTACGACGCCGGTGACCACGTGAAGTTCGGCTTCCCGATGGCGTTCAGCGCCACCATGCTGGCCTGGGGCGCGGTCGAGTACCGGTCCGGGTACGCCGCCTCCGGCCAGCTCACCCACCTGCTGAACAACCTGCGGTACGTCAACGACTACTTCGTCAAGGCGCACCCGTCGCCGAACGTCCTCTACGGACAGGTGGGCAACGGCGACGACGACCACAAGTGGTGGGGACCGGCCGAGGTGATGCCGATGGCGCGGCCCGCGTACAAGATCGACGCGAGCTGCGGCGGCGCGGACCTGGCGGGGGAGACCGCCGCCGCGATGGCCGCCTCGTCCATGGTGTTCCGGCCCACCGACGCCGCGTACGCCGACAAGCTGCTGACCCACGCGCGCCAGCTCTACACCTTCGCCGACACGGTGCGGAAGAACTACCACGAGTGCATCACCGACGCGACCAGCTTCTACCGGTCCTGGAGCGGCTACCAGGACGAACTGGTCTGGGGCGCGATCTGGCTGTACCGGGCCACCGGTGACGCCGCGTACCTGGCCAAGGCGGAGAGCGAGTACGACAAGCTCGGTACCGAGCCGCAGACCACCACCCGTTCGTACAAGTGGACCGTCGCCTGGGACAACAAGCAGTTCGGGGCGTACGTGCTGCTGGCCAACCTGACCGGCAAGCAGAAGTACGTCGACGACGCCAACCGGTGGCTGGACTTCTGGACCGTCGGGGTCAACGGCGAACGGGTCCGGTACTCGCCCGGCGGGATGGCGGTGCTCGACTCGTGGGGTGCCCTGCGGTACGCCGCCAACACCGCGTTCGCCGCACTGGTCTACAGCGACAAGACCACCGACGCGACCCGCAAGGCGCGCTACCACGACTTCGCCGTCCGGCAGATCAACTACGCGCTCGGCGACAACCCGCGCAACTCCAGCTACGTGATCGGCTTCGGCACCAATCCGCCGAAGAACCCGCACCACCGCACCGCGCACGGTTCCTGGTGGGACAGCCAGACCGTACCCACCGAGACCCGGCACACCCTCTACGGCGCGCTGGTCGGCGGGCCGTCCTCGCCGAACGACGCGTACACCGACAACCGGTCCGACTACGTGATGAACGAGGTCGCCACCGACTACAACGCCGGCTTCACCTCCGCGCTGGCCCGGCTCGCCCAGGAGTACGGCGGCACCCCGCTGGCCAACTTCCCGGTCCCCGAGCAGCCCGACATCGACGAGCTGACCGTGGAGACCACGGTCATGCAGAACGAGACACGAGCCACCGGCATCAAGGCGATCATCTACAACAAGTCGGCCTTCCCGGCCCGGGCGCTGACCGACGCGAAGTTCCGCTACTACTTCCGGCCCGACGGCACCGGCCCGGTGCAGGTGACCTCCAGCTACACCCAGGGCTGCCCGGCACCGACCACCGCCCGCCAGGCCAGCGGCGATCTCTGGTACGTCGAGGTCGACTGCACCGGGCACACCATCGCCCCGGCCGGCCAGTCGCAGCACCGGATGGAGGTGCAGTTCAAGGTCGGTGTGCCCGAGGGCGGCACCTGGAACCCGGCGAACGACCCGTCGTACCAGGCCACCGCCGGGCCGAACCGCAACGTGCCGCTCTACTCCGGGGGCGAGGTGGTGTGGGGTTCGGAGCCCGCGCCGGACGCCCCCGACACCACCCGGCCGACCACCCCCGGCACCCCGGTGGCCACCTCGGTCACCTCCCGGTCGGTGAGCCTGACCTGGGCACCGTCCACCGACTCCGGCAGCGGGATCGACGTCTACCTCGTCAGCACCCGCCAGATCGGCAGCGACGCGATCACGTTGAGCAACGCCAGCACCAACGCGCTGACGATCGACGTGCTGCCGGCCCGGACGTACGAGTTCAGCGTGGTGGCCCGGGACAGGGCCGGCAACACGTCCTTCTCGTCACCGTCGCTGAGCGTGACGACTCCCGCCGTGGACACGGGGGACACCGTCCCACCGACCACGCCGGGCACGCCCACGGTCTCCGCCGTCACCTCGACCGGTGCGACGCTGACCTGGGCTCCGTCGACCGACAACGTGGGCGTCGTCGGGTACCGGATCTACCGTTCGTACCTGGTCGACACCCTGATCGACACGGTCACCGAGCCGACCTACCGGCTGACCGGCTTGACTCCGGACAGCACGACCCCGTTCTACGTGGTCGCGATCGACGCCGCCGGCAACGCCTCGCCGCCCTCGCAGACGGTGATGGTGACCACCTCGGCGCCGCTGCCCACGTCGCCCTGCCGGGTCACCTACGGCACCAACGACTGGAGCACCGGCTTCACCGCGAACATCACCATCACCAACACCGGCACGACCGCGATCAACGGCTGGACACTGGCGTTCAGCTTCCCGAACGCCGGGCAGCGGGTCGGCCAGGGCTGGTCGGCCACCTACGCCCAGACCGGTGCGGCGGTGACCGCCACCAACATGTCGTACAACGGCAACCTGGCACCGGGCGCGTCGGTCGGCATCGGCTTCAACGGCACGCACACCGGCAGCAACCCGAAGCCCACCACGTTCACGCTCAACGGCGCCACCTGCACCATCGGCTGAGACGAATGCCGGTCCCCGGTCGTCGCCGGGCTGGCCGGTCTAGCGCCGCGCTGGCATGTCACCAGAACGATCGCTCCTGGGTGACATGCCAGCACAGCGGCGTCCGCTCGGGACCGCTGCTGCGGCCGGGCATGCCGCGCGGCGGAGACCCACCTGTGGCTGGCTGCGCTTCCCGACAGGTCGAACACAGCGAGCGATGCTCGCTCTGCGTGGCATAGGCGGCGTCAGACCTTTGCCTCACTTCGCACGCTTTGCTCTGCTTCAACCTACGCAATAGCGCCTGAGCAGGGGCTTCGCATTGGCCAGCGGCCGAGCAGACGACGATTGCCGTCACTGTCGGTGAGTGTTGCGTCGGTTGAAGCAGAGCAAAGGGAGCAGAGTGGAGTGGGCTGCAGGGGGCAGACGTCACGGTCTGTCAGGAGCCGTGCGTCGGGGAGGGCAGGGCTCCGCCGGACGAGTCCGCCCGGGCGGCGTCAGCGCAGGTCGTCGGCGAGGAGGTCCATCAGCAGGCCGTCGTGCCAGCGGCCGTCCTCACCACGTTCGTAGCGGCGCATCACGCCGACGGTCCGGAACCCCACCTTCGCGTACGCCCGGATGGCGGCGGTGTTCGCCGCCGCCGGGTCGATGGTGAAGCGGTGGTGACCATGCACCTCGATCAGGTGCCGGATCAGCACGCGGATGGCGTCCCCGGCCAGCCCGGCGCCGCGCACCGAGGGGTCGAGGAAGATGTCGAGGCCGGCGTGCCGGTAGTCCGGGTCCTCCTCGGCGTGCCACTGGATCGCGCCGACGACCCGGTCGCCGTGCTCGATCGCGTACACCGAGACGCTCTCCTCGGCGAGATCCGCCTCGACGGCCGCGACCAGGTCGTCGCCGCCGCGCCACCAGCGGCGTACCTCGGGTTCGGCGCGGATCCGCGCCAGCGCGGGCACGTCGGCGGCCGTCGCCGGTCGTAGGGTCACCGCCGTGCCGCGCAGCATCCGCTCAGCTCCGAATCTCACCGTGTTCCACGCAGATCGCCGACCAGCCGACCGGCAGCACCTGCACCTTCATCCGGCGGCGGCACCGGGCGCAGTACCGCGGCGGCTCCAGGGCACGGGCCGCCGCACACTGCTCGTGCGCGCCGACCGCCGCCTCCCCGCACCGGTCGCACCAGGTCTGACCCGTCACGGCTGCCGTCACAGGGTCGCCGACAGCGCCTTGACCGGCATCTTCAGCTCGTCGAGCAGCTTGAGGTCGTCGGTTGCCGGCCGGCCGAGAGTGGTCAGGTAGTTGCCGACGATCACGGCGTTGATGCCGCCGAGCAGCCCGTCGCGGGTACCGAGATCACCCAGAGTGATCTCCCGGCCGCCCGCGTACCGCAGGATGGTGCGCGGCATGGCCAGCCGGAACGCGGCGATGGCCCGCAGCGCGTCCCTGCCCTCGACCACCGGGCGGTCGCCCAGCGGCGTGCCGGGCCGAGGGTTGAGGAAGTTCAGCGGCACCTCGTGCGGGTCCAGCTCGGCCAGCTGCGCGGCGAACTCCGCCCGTTGCTCGACGGTCTCACCGAGGCCGAGGATGCCGCCGCAGCAGACCTCCATGCCGGATTCGCGGACCATCCGCAGGGTCTCCCACCGCTCCTCCCAGGAGTGCGTGGTGACCACGTTCGGGAAGTACGACCGGCAGGTCTCCAGGTTGTGGTTGTAGCGGTGCACCCCCATGTCGACCAGCTCGTCGACCTGCTCCTGGGTGAGCATGCCCAGCGAGGCGGCGACCTGGATGTCGACCTCGGCCCTGATCGCGGCGACGCCCTCCCGCATCTGCTTCATCAGCCGGTCGTCCGGCCCGCGCACGGCGGCCACGATGCAGAACTCGGTCGCCCCGGTCGCGGTGGTCTGCTTCGCCGCCTGGACCAGCGAGGGAATGTCCAGCCACACCGACCGCACCGGCGAGGTGAACAGGCCGGACTGGGAACAGAAGTGGCAGTCCTCCGGGCAGCCGCCGGTCTTCAGCGACACGATGCCCTCGACCTCGACCTCCGGGCCGCACCAGCGCATCCGCACGTCGTGGGCGAGCTGGAGGGTGGCGGACAGGTGCTCGTCGGGCAGGTTCAGCACGGCGAGGACACCGGCCTCGTCGAGGCCGACGCCGTTGTGCAGCACCTGCTCCCGGGCCTGGTCGAGGATCTCTGGCATGGCACGTACCCTACAAGGCCCCTTCGCGGGCGGTAAACGAGCGCGGACGGTGGGCGCGGAGCGGTCTCGGCGTGGTGCGGCGAGCCGCACCACGCCACGCCGGGGCAGGTCCGGCGGGTGGTAACTTCGCCCGGCGGAAGCGCCTGACGGCGGGAACCGGCGGGGAAGGGACGTGGCGGTGGCGGACTGGCTGGCGGCACTGGACCGCCGCGCCGAGCTGCGGGCGAAGGCGGGGCTGACCCGCCGGCTGAGCCCACGCGCCGCCGCCGACGGCGTGGTCGACCTGGCCGGCAACGACTACCTGGGGCTGGCCCGGCACCCGGAGGTGATCGCCGCCGCCGCGCAGGCCCTTTCCGCGTACGGGCTGGGTGCGACCGGCTCACGGCTGGTCCGTGGCTCCACCGACGTGCACCACACCCTTGAGGAGACACTCGCCGACTGGCTCGGCACCGACCGGTCGCTCGTCTTCTCCTCCGGGTACCTGGCCAACCTCGGTGCGGTCCGCGCGCTGGTGCGTCCCCGTACGCTGCTGATCTCCGACGCGCACAACCACGCCTCCCTCATCGACGGCTGCCGGATCTCCGGTGCGGAGACGGTGGTGACACCGCACGCCGACGTGGCCGCGGTCGCCGCCGCTCTCGCCGCCGCTCCGGGCCGGTCGGCGGTGGTGGTCACCGAGTCGATCTTCTCCGTCGACGGTGACCTCGCCCCGCTCGCTCAACTGCACGCCACCGCCCGCGAACACGGCGCGTTGCTGCTCGTCGACGACGCGCACGCGCTGGGCGTGGTCGGCCCGGACGGCGCCGGCGCGGTGGCCGGGGCCGGGCTGACCGGCGAACCCGACGTGGTGGTCACCGCGACGCTGTCCAAGGCGCTCGGCGGGGCCGGTGGTGTGGTGGCCGGCCCGGCCGAGTTCGTCCGGCACCTGGTGGAGACCGCGCGGACCTTCATCTACGACACCGCCCTGCCGCCCGTGGTGGCGGCCGGGGTGCGGGCCGCCGTCGGGCTGGCCCGCTCCGGCGCCGGCCGGCGCGCCGAACTGGCCGAGCGGGCCGCCCACACGGTCGGCCGGCTGCGCGCCGCCGGCCTGGACGTCTTCGCCGCCGACGCCGCCGTCGTCTCGGTCACCGCGCCCAGCCCGGAGGCGGCGACGGCGTGGGCCGCCGCCTGCCGGGACCGGGGGGTGGCGGTCGGCTGTTTCCGCCCGCCCTCCACCCCCGACAGCCGGTCGAGGCTGCGGCTGACGATCAGCGCCGGGGTGCCGCGGGGGGATTTCGAACACGCCCTGGAGGTCATCGTGGAGTGTGCGCCATGACGGATCAGTGGCGCGGGCCGGTGCTGGTCACCGGCACCGACACCGAGGTCGGCAAGACGGTGGTGACCGCGGCGATAGCGGCCGCGGCCCAGGCGGCCGGGCTGCGGGTCGCGGTGGTCAAACCGGGCCAGACCGGTACGGCCACCGGCGACCCCGCCGACGTCGAGACGGTCACCCGGCTGGCCGCCCCGATGACCGGCCGTACGCTCGCCAGCTTCCCGGACCCGCTGGCGCCGCTGGCCGCCGCCCGGGTGGCCGAACTGCCACCGCTGGAGCTGTACAACGCGGTGGACGCGGTGCGGGACGAGGCCGACAAGCACGATCTGGTGCTGGTCGAGGGGGCGGGCGGGCTGCTCGTACCGATGGGCCTGCGGCCCTCCGGTGAGCCGTGGACGGTCGCCGACCTGGCGGTGTCGCTCGGCGCCGCGGCGGTGGTGGTGGCGCGGGCCGGCCTGGGCACCCTCAACCACACCGCGCTCACCCTGGAGGCCCTCGAACGGCGGGCCGTGCCGGCGGGCGTGGTGATCGGCGCCTGGCCGACCGAGCCGGAACTGGTGCACTGGGCGAACCTCAGCGACCTGCTGCCAAATCTGCTCGGCGCGCTGCCAGCCGGCGCCGGAGCGATGGACCCGGGAGTGTTCCGGCGTTCGGCGCCGGGCTGGCTCACCCCGGCGCTGTACGGCGTGCTCGACGACTGGCGCGCCTGGGCCGACGAGACCACCTGAGCGGCGGTGCCGGTCAGCGGCGGACGACGAAGGCGTCGGGCATCCGGAAGGTGAGATTGTCGGGGTAGTGGGGTGGGCGCACCACGCGTACCCCGGTCAGCAGCGGCGCCGCCTCGCGCACCAGCGTGGCGGCTTCCATCCGGGCGAGTTGGTCGCCGACGCAGCGGTGCGCGCCCGCCCCGAAGGCCAGGTGCCGGCGCGACCCACGTTGCCCCGGCCGGAACTCGTCCGGCGACTGCACGACCGATGGGTCGCGTCCGGCTCGGGCCAGCCACAACACCACACTGCTGCCCGCCGGCACCCCCGTCCCGCCCAGCGTGGTGTCCACGGCGGCGACCCGCCGCCAGGTGACGATCGGCGGTTCCAGTCGCAGCCCCTCCTCCACCACGTCAGCCACGTCGACCGAGCCGTCGCGCAGCCCGGTGAGCACCGTCGGCTCACCGGTGAGTCGGTGCAGCAGCAGGGTGAGGAACTGCGAGGTGGTCTCCTGCCCGGCGACCAGCAGGAAGAACAGCGCGCCGACGACCACGTCGGGCGGGTGCCCGGCGGCGCGCAGGGACGCGACCAGACCGTCACCGGTGGCGGCGAACTCCCGCAGCAGCCGGTGGAACCGCCCCACCTCGGCGGCGAGCGCCTGCTGCCGGTCGACGTCGAGCGGCGCCCAGAAGAGTTCCAGCGCCGCGCGGGCGAACTCCTTCACCGCCGTGACGGGCGCGTCGGGCAGGTCGACCAGCCGGGCCAGGACCAGCAGCGGCAGGTCGGCGGCGAGACCCGCGTGCAGGTCGACCCGTGCGCCGGTGTCCAGGGCGGCGGTCAGCTCGGCGATCCGCTGCCGGACCAGCGTGGCCAGCCAGTCCTGTTGGGCGGCCACCCGTGCCGGATGCAGCGCCGCGGCGACCAGGGCGCGGATCTCCGGGTGGGTGCCACCACCGTTGTTGGCCAGCGTCGGCGGCAGCCGGAACCGGTGGGCGGCGAGCACCCGCAGCGCGGCCACCGGCATCGGGGTCACCGCGTCCAGTGCGTTGTCGGGTCGGAACGTCGTGGGGTCGGTGAGCACCTGCCGGACCAGAGCGTGCCGGGTCACCAGCAGGTGCTCGACGCCCACGTGGTCGGCCACCCGGGCCACGTCGGGCCAGTGGGCGGGGCCGACCCCGGTACCTGCCGGGGCCCGTTCCCAGCTGCGGAACAGCACGGCGTCACGCTAGTCGGCCGCCGTCGGGCGCCCGGCGCGCAACCGCCAC
The DNA here is from genome assembly GCF_027497295.1 of Verrucosispora sp. WMMC514. NCBI lineage: Bacteria > Bacillati > Actinomycetota > Actinomycetes > Micromonosporales > Micromonosporaceae > Micromonospora > Verrucosispora sp. WMMC514. The sequence continues at coordinate 4,378,455 of NZ_CP114906.1, forward strand.
ACCGTGGTGCGCTTCACCCGTACGCTCTCCAGCGCCTCGCTCACCGGCACCTGGTAGGCGGCGAGTTCGTCGAAGCGTTCCCGGGGCAGGAAGGCCCGACCCGGGTCACCGACCAGCACCGACGCCCCGGCCCGGGTGGCGCGCAGCAGGAACCGCAGCACCCGGTTGGCCATCGCCTCGCTGTAGAAGACGTCGCCGGCCAGGACCACCTCGGCGTCGTGGGCGTCGCCGTCGAGGATGTCGCCGAGTTCGGCGTCGACGCGTACCCCGTTGGCCTCGGCGTTGAGCGCGACGGCCGCGACGGCCAGTTCGTCGATCTCCACGGCGCGGACGGCGGCCGCGCCGGCCCGGGCGGCGGCGATGGCCACCAGGCCGGAGCCGGAGGCCAGGTCGAGCACCCGGCGGCCGGCGACCGTCTCCGGGTGGTCGGTGACGTAGCGCGCCAGGCCCTGGCCGCCGGCCCAGGCGAAGGCCCAGAACGGTGGCGGCCGGTCGCTACGGAACTCGCCCTCGGTCAGCTCCCACAACCCGATCGGCTCGTCCGCCTGGTGCAACCGCACCTCGGGTACGAAGGCGACGGGCGTGAGCCGGGCGTGCAACCGGACGAAGGCGGCGGAGAGCGCGGACATCCGGTGATTGTCCACCGTCGCCGTGTTCGGCGTGTCGGGGGTGATCCGTAGGCGGTTCAATACCGTACGTGAAATCGGGCATCTCGCTTCACGGTACGTGCGAACACGCCCGTCTACCGGGTGGCTCCCCGCGCTCCTAGCGTTGCCAATGGAGGCGACCAACGGGAGGACGGATCGTGAAGAGGCTGTGGCGTCACACGCTACGGATCGGGGTGGCACTGGCATGTCTCACCGGGGTGGACTTCGCCATGGCCGCGCCGGCGCACGCGGCGTTCGCCACCGAACTCGGCGGCCTGCCGGACCAGTTCACCGCCGGTGGGCGGGTGGCGACGGTCTCCGCTGTGGTGTCCCGCGACGATCAGGGCGACTGCATCAAGGTCCGCTGGTCGTTGGTGCTGGGTGTGCAGGGGTTGCGACTGGACCAGGTGCGGGTGGACCGGATCGAGGAGACCGGTTCGTTCCCGGTGGAGGTGCGCGCCGAGGGTGACGCGGCCCGGCTGACCGACCGACAGCTCGACCCGGGCACGCTCTGCCCGGGGCGTACGGTCACCGCGCAGTACCGGATCGCCTTCGACCGGGACGTCGACCGGGGTCGGGTGAGCCTCGCCGCTGAGGCGTACGACCGAAATCTGCGGTTGCTGTCCCGCCAGACCGCGACCCGCGAGGTGGTGGGTCGGGGCGGCCAGGCCCGCCCCACGACCGCGCCACCCACCCCATCGCAGGCGCCGACGGAGGACCCGACGGAGGATCCGACCGAGGTGCCGACGGTGGATCCGACCGAGGAGGAGAGCGATCCCGCCGACGACGCGGGGTACGCGGGCGGGGCGGCCGACCCGCCGGATGCCGACGCCGCCGGGAACCAGACCGGTAGCGGGCTGGGGCTGACCGAGGTGGCCTTCCTCCTCGGTGGTCTGCTGCTCTTCCTCGGGGTGGGCCTGCTGCTGCGGCTGCGGCAGCTGACTCGGGAGCCGGAGCCCGCGGTCGATGTCGGTGGTCCGACGCCCGGGCACTGGGACCGACGGCCGGACCCGCGGAGCCGGTGGCGGACGGTACCCCGCGACGACGGTTACCTCAGTTGATCCGGGCCACGGTGGGCGCGGTCGCGAACCGGCCCACCGTGGCGTCGCGTCACGGTGCCCAGTCCGGGTTCCGCCCGAAGGCGGCGAGGAGGCGGTCCTGTTCACCGGCCCCGGCGGGCAGCTCGACCTCGGGTTCGACGAGCCCGTCGCGCCGGTAGTCCGCGACGTGGCGGGAGTACCAGCGGGCCGCCTCGGCCACCGCGTCGGCGTCCATCGTGGGGTCCGCGCCGATCGCCACCGCCAGGTCCCAGCCGTGTATCAGATGTTCGGCCAGCAGCTGGTGCAGGTACTCCTCGGCGGGAGTGGCGCCGGCCGACAGGTGTACGGTCCGCTCCAGCGCGCCCGGGCTGGTGGCGGCGACCTCGGCCTGCGCCGCGGCCTCGCGGGCGACCTCGATCGGGTCGGTGCCGAGTTGGTCGCCGTCGTAGCGGTCACCGACCTCGTCGATGGTGCGGCCGGCGAGCAGCGGCACGCTCCACCGTTCCTCGCTGACCACGTGGTTGACAAGTGTGCGGACGTCCCAGCCGGGGCAGGGGGTGGCGGCCGACCATTGGCCGGGGTGTACCTGTTCCACCCGGTCGGTGAACTCGGCCAGGCTGCGCCGGTACGTCTTCAGCAGCTCCATGTCGCCTTTGTTCCCGCCGCTGGCGCGGGTAACCCGCCGGATTCGGTGGCGTCGGTAACCGGGGCCGTCTACTCCAGCTGCTCCGGATCGAGCCCGAGTTCGCGGGCGGTCACCAGGCGTACCCATTCGGCGAACTGTCGGCGGGAGATCACCCGGTCGTGCACCGCGAGCTGCACCGCCAGGCCGTCCATCACGGCGCTGATCCGCCAGGCGGCCCCGGCCGGGTCGGCGCAGACGAAGCTGCCCTCCCGGACCCCGTCGGCGATCACCGTGGCCAGGTCCTGCCGCCACCGCAGGTCCAGCTTGCGGGAGACCTTCTCCAGCTCGGGGGTACGCAGCGACTCCGCCCAGCCGTCGATCCACATGGACCAGGAGGTGGCCCGCCCGGCCGGGGTGTAGAGGCGCAGGATGCGGCGGAGCTTGGTCAGCGGCGGGGCGCTGGAACGGGTGACCGCGTCGAGCCGGGCCAGATCCTGCTCGACCGCGTACGCGAAGGCCTGGGCGAGCAGCCGCTCCTTGGTGGCAAAGTGGTAGAAGACAAGTGCCTGGCTCACCCCGGCGGCCTGCGCCACATCAGCCGTGCGGGTGTTGGCCAACCCGCGCTGCCCGATCACGTCACATGCGGTGCGCAGCAGGGCATCCAGGCGGATTTCCGCCGCACGTCTCGTCACGTCCGTCACCGTATCCGATCGAAACGGATACGGCCGGTCACCAAACCCCTGTTGATCCGGCTTGCGACAGTCGGAAGCCGGACAGTTCCGGACTCGCCGGGACGGGAGCCCGATTTGGCATCCGATCCACCGCTCGGCTAGAGTTCTCATCCGTCACCGGGTACGCCCCGGGGCGTGCGGACGTAGCGCAGTTGGTAGCGCATCACCTTGCCAAGGTGAGGGTCGCGGGTTCGAGTCCCGTCGTCCGCTCGGAGCTGCCGCCACGCGTGACGGGGGCAACCTCGGTGGGGTGGCCGAGAGGCGAGGCAACGGCCTGCAAAGCCGTGTACGCGGGTTCAAATCCCGTCCCCACCTCGGTAAACAGCAAGGGCGATTGGCGCAGTGGGAGCGCGCTTCCTTGACACGGAAGAGGTCACTGGTTCAAACCCAGTATCGCCCACCAGTGGATCCAGCAGATGAAGGCCCGTTACCGGAGATCCGGTAGCGGGCCTTTCGCATTCTCTCCGGCGAGGCACCGCGGCAGCGGGTTGACGACTCGATAGTCAGTGCTGGATAGTCATTCCTGACTAAGGAGTGCTGGTGGAGCGACGTCGGAGAGTGCCCAACCCGCTCGCCCTGGCCGTGCTGGCCTGGCTGATGTGGGAGCCGATGCACCCCTACGAGCTGGGCCGACGACTCAAGCACACCGGTCAGGACAAGCTCATCCGGTACACCCGCAGCTCCCTCTACATGGTCATCGAGCAACTCGCCCGGGCCGGCTTCGTCGCCGCCCAGGAGACGGTCCGGGACAGCGCCCGGCCCGAACGGACGGTGTACGCGATCACCGACGAGGGCCGCCACGAGGTGCACGACTGGCTGCGTTCCCTGCTGGCCCAGCCCCGCCAGGAGCATCCGCACTTCGCCGTCGCGCTGTCGCTGCTCAGCCTGCTTCCGCCCGACGAGGCGGTCGAGGTGCTGCGCCGCCGGTCGGCGGCGCTCGCCGGCCGGATCGAGGAGACCCGCACCACCATCGACGAGGCGCGCGCCGACGGTGTCGGGTGGATCTTCCTGGTCGAGGAGCAGTACGCGCTCGCGCTGCTGGAGGCGGAGCGCCGGTTCGTCACCGAGTTGATCGAGTCCCTCAAGCAGCCGGACTACGCGAAGTCCTGGCAGGAGACCATGGGAGGTCGCGCATGACAGCCGTCCGAACCGCGCTGGTGATCGGCGGCGGGATCGCCGGTCCGGTGACCGCGATGGCGCTACGTCGCGCCGGCATCGAGGCCACCGTCCACGAGGCGTACCCGTCGGCGACCGAGGGGAGCGGAGTCACCCTGACCCTCGCGCCGAACGGATTGGCCGCGCTGCGCCTGGTCGACGCCGAGCGAGCCGTCGAGCGGGTCGGCCTGCCCATGCGACGCACCGTGGTCACCGACGGTCGCGGGGGCCGCATCGGTGCCTTCCCCCACGTGGCGGTGGAACCGGTCACGCTCGGGCTGTGGCGCGACGACCTGGCCCGGGTGCTGCGCGAACGCGCCGAGGCGCAGGGCGTGCGCATCGCGTACGGCAAGCGGTTGGTCGACGCCGAGCAGAGCGGTGACGGCGTACTCGCCCGGTTCGCCGACGGCTCCACGGCCAGCGCCGACGTGCTGATCGGCGCGGACGGCGTCCGGTCCCGGGTGCGTACGCTCATCGACCCGCAGGCGCCCGGGCCGCAGGTGCTGCCGCTGCTGAACCTCGGCGGCGCGGCCCGGTACGCGGTGCCCGACGCCGACCCGGAGGCGATGTACTTCGTCTTCGGATCTCGGGCCTTCTTCGGCTACTGGGTGCAGCCCGACGGTCGCACCGCCTGGTTCGCGAACGTTCCGGACCGTCGACCGACCAGCTACGCCGAGGCGAGCCGGATCCCCCGACCGCAGTGGCTGCACCGGCTCCGTGAGGTGTTCGCCGAGGACGTGCCGGCCCGGCAGGTGCTCGCCCACACCGAGCCGGACGACCTGGTGGCCATCGGATCGATCGAGAGCATGCCGTCGGTGCCCCGTTGGCACGGCGGTCGGCTGGTGCTGGTGGGTGACGCGGTGCACGCGCCGTCGCCCAGCTCCGGCCAGGGTGCGTCACTGGCCGTGGAGAGCGCCGTGCAGTTGGCCCGCTGTCTGCGGGACCATGCCGAGGTGCCCGCCGCGTTCGACGCGTACGAGCGCTTGCGTCGGGTGCGGGTGGAGAAGGTGCTCCGGCGGGGTCGGCAGACGACCTCCACCAAGACGGTCGGCCCGGTCGCGAAACGGATGATGCGGATCATGATGCCGCTGGCGTTGCGTACCTTCCTCAACCAGGAGCGGACGCTCGGCCCGGAGCAGCGCTACCGGATCGACTGGGACGCGCCGGTCACCACGGAACTGGCCGCCCGCCGCTCCTGAGTCGACGAGCTGCGCGTGCCGCGCCGGGTCGCCGACGCGTGGCGGTGGCGGCCACCGTCCGGTGACCGCCACCACCCGCAGCCGGTCACATCGGCGGCGCGACGTCCCGCCGCTCCTCGACCCGGCGGTACTCCACCGGCTCGTCGGTGGTGGCGACCGTCTGGCGACGGCGGCCCCAGACGAGCGTCGTCAGGATCAGGCCGAGCACGCCGGCGGCCATCAGGATCCAGCCGACCACGTCAATGTCGAGCCCGCCGATGCTGGCGTTGACCGCGAAGGTGAGGATGGCGCCGAGCGCCAACAGAAAGATGCTGGTGCCGATACCCATGACAGCCTCCTTTGTCCGGGGGTGCGGTGTGCTGTCGGGAGAGGTCTGTACCCGGGTCGGGAGCGGCGCAATCACCGGCCGTGGGGGCGGCGCCTCCGGCGATCTTGTCATCGGGTAGAGTTGCCCCGTCGCCGGCGCAGCCGGAGGCAGTGCGGACGTAGCGCAGCTGGTAGCGCATCACCTTGCCAAGGTGAGGGTCGCGGGTTCGAATCCCGTCGTCCGCTCGCGATTCGGTGACACCTGCGGGTGTCGCCGGTGCACCACGGGCGATTGGCGCAGTGGGAGCGCGCTTCCTTGACACGGAAGAGGTCACTGGTTCAAACCCAGTATCGCCCACCAGCTTTCGGCTGGCGCCACACTGTGACGACGGCGAGCGCGCCGAGCGGGTACCCAGCTCAGGCCCGGAAGGTCCGCCGATAGGTGTCGGGCGGTACGCCGACCGTGCGGTGGAAATGCCGACGCAGCGTCGTCGCCGTGCCCATGCCGGCCGCCGACGCGATGGTGTCGATGCTGTCGTCGGTGCTTTCCAGCAGCTCCTGCGCGCGACGGATCCGCTGCGTCAGCAGCCACCGCAGCGGAGTGGTGCCGGTCACCGAGCGGAACTGGCGGGCCAGCTGGCGGGAGCTGAGGTTCGCCTGGCGGGCCAGATCCTCGACGGTGAGCGGCTGGTCCAGCCGGTTCATCACCCAGGGGAGCAGCTCGGTCAGGGGATGGCCGTCCCGGGCGGGCACCGGCGTGCTGACGAACTGGGCCTGACCACCGGCCCGGTGCGGCGGTACGACCAGGCGGCGGGCGACCATGTTGGCGATAGCCGGGCCGTGATCGCGGCGGACCAGGTGCAGGCACAGGTCCATGGCCGCGGCCTTGCCGGCGGAGGTGAGCACGCGGCCGTTGTCGACGTAGAGCACGTCCGGGTCGACCGTCACCCGCGGATGGCGCGCGGCCAGCTCCCGGGTGTGGGCCCAGTGCGTCGTCGCCCGCCGCCCGTCCAGCAGGCCGGCGGCGGCCAGCACGAACACGCCCGTGCAGAGGGAAACCACCCGCGCACCTGAGTCGTACGCCGTACGCACCGCCTCGACCAGGACGGCGGGTGGTTCCTCGGCGACGTCGGCCAGGGCGGGCACGATCACGGTGTCGGCGGCGGCCAACCGGTCGAGCCCGTGGTCGGGCTCCAGCCGGAACCGGCCGACGCGGACGGGGTGCGTGCCGCACACCCGGACGTCGTACCAGGCAACGGGCACGGCGTCCGGCGCGGAGCCGAAGACCTCGTAGGCCAGCGACAGCTCGAAGTGCAGCATCCCGTCGGTGGCGGCGATCGCGACGGAGCGTGGGGCGACGCTCATGTCGGGAATTGTATGGGTCGTGTCGTTCCAGACACTCGCGCTGTCGCGTCGATCCCGCCAGAGTTCTGCCCAGCAGATCGCGTCGAAGAGGAGGCAGGCATGGCACCGGGGCGAGAGGTGGCGGTGTTCGGCGCGTACGGGCACACCGGCCGGTTCGTGGTGGCGGAGTTGGGCGAGCGCGGGTACGTGCCGCTGCTGCTCGGCCGCGACCGGGACAAGCTGCTGGCGTTGGCGCGGACCCGACCGGGGCTGGTGACGCGGCGGGCGTCGATAGACGAGCCGACCTCCCTCGACCGGGCGTTGCGCGGCGCGACCGCTGTGATCAACTGTGCCGGGCCGTTCGCCTCGACCGCCGCCGCGCTGGTGACGGCGGCGCTGCGCGCCGGCATCCCGTACGTCGACGTGGCGGCGGAGATCGAGGCGAACCTCGACACGTTCCGGCACTTCGCGGCGCCGGCCCGCGCCGCGGGCGTCGCGGTGGTCCCGGCGACGGCCTTCTTCGGCGGGCTCGGCGACCTGCTGGTCACCACCGTCCTGGACGGCGCGGCGGCGGCGGACGAGGTGCACGTCGCCTACGGCCTGAGCAGTTGGCGGCCCACCCCCGGAACGCGCGCCGCCGGCGCGGTGTCGGCGCGGCGACGTGGTCACCGCCGGGTCCGCTACACCGGCGGGCAACTGGAGTACCACGACGACGCGCTACCGACGCTGGAGTGGCCCTTCCCGGCTCCGCTCGGCCCGCGACGCGTCATCGGAGAGTTCACCATGGCCGACGTGGTCACCGTGCCCAGCCATCTGGCCGTCCCCCGGGTGTGTACCTACCTGACCGCCGCGGCGGCGGCGGAGCTGTCCGCTCCGGACACCCCGGCGCCGACCGCCGTCGACGAGCGCGGCCGATCCGCACAGACCTTCGTGGTCGACGTCCTCGTCCGGGCCGGCGGTACGCACCGGCGCCTGGCGGCGACGGGTCAGGACATCTACGCGATCAGCGCGCCGCTCGCGGTGGAGGCCGTCGACCGCATCCTCACCGGCCGGACCAGGGCCGTCGGCGTAGCCTCGGCGGGCGCGATGTTCGACGCGCCGGATGTCCTCGCGGCCCTGTCCCCGTGCCTGTCGCTGCGTGTTCCGTCCGAACCCGCACCGGTGGGCCTTGGTCCGGAGCCGTCCCACCTACGGTGATCGGAGGCGGGCTGGTCGGCCCCCGTCGAGCGTGACCTGCTCCGAACGGATCCACCGAGCGGCGGCCCGACGTACGCCCGACAGCGCGACGGCCGGTCAGCGGCCGTCGGCGCTGGTGGGCAGGGCGAAGTGCCAGCCCTCCGCGTGCAGGGCGGGAATCGCGCGGTCGACGGCGTCGACGGTCTGGCTACGGTCGCCGCCGCCGTCGTGCAGCAGCACCACGGCGCCCGGCGCGACGCCCTCGACGAGACGCCGCAGCAGTTCGTCCGTGCCGGGCGGTTCCCAGTCGGTGACGGCGAGCCGCCAGCCCATCGGTCGCATCCCGAGTGCCGTGGCCACGCCGGGCGTCTGGCCCCAGGCACCGTACGGCGCCCGGAAGTAGGGGACTCGGACGTGCGGGACCGCGTGCCGGATGACCGCGTTGGTCTCCAGCAGGTCCGAGGCGATCCGGCCGGCGGCCCAGGATCCCATGTCGTGGTGGTGCATGCTGTGGTTGCCCAGCGCGTGTCCGGCCGCGACGATCCGGCGGACCAGCTCGGGGTGCTCGATGACCCGGTCGCCCTGAAGGAAGAAGACCGCCCGCACGTGGTGGGCGGCCAGGACGTCGAGCAGGTGCGGGGTGTGCTCCGGGTGCGGTCCGTCGTCGAAGGTGAGGCAGATGACCCGGTCGGTGCCGATCACCTCGGTGGGCCGTACCGGCGGCGGTCCGACGCCCGACCCGGACGCGGCAGGCGGGGGACGCAGGGGCTGCATGGTGGACGACATCGGTCGGACCTTCCGCTGGTGGGCCGTGTGGGGCGCTCGGCGCCCCACACGGCCCGCTGGTGGTGGATGGCTGGTCCGCCCGCCGCGACGAGGATCAGCGGCGGGGCTTGGGTGCGATGCGGGGCAGGACGAACGGCGGACCGGCGAGGATCAGGTCGGACTTGATCTCGTGGTAGGCCAGCTTGGGCTGGTAGTTCTCGTCCATGATGGTGGCCAGGCCCTCCGGCGGGTCGTCGAACCAGCCCGGCACCCAGGAGTGCTTGTCGCTGAAGCCCCAGACGGTGTACGAGAGGCAGCTGCGGACGAGCAGGCAGGCCTTCATCAGCACGCTGTGGTTGGCGGCCGACGCCTGCAACCTGGGGTTGATCTCCTCGGAGTTGCCGGCCTGGACCGCCTCGGTCATCTGGCTGCGGACGTCGACCTCGGTGAACGCGGTCGCCACACCGAGCGAGGTGAACTTCTTCAGCGCCTCGGTCACCTGGAAGGTGTTGAAGTTGCCGTACTGGGTGCCGAGGTGGCCCTGCGCGCCGACGCCGTCGATCGGTACGCCCTGGGCGCGCAGCCGCTTGACCATGTCGTAGACGAACTGGGTCTTGTCGTCGGCCGGGTTGCCGGAGCCGAACGCCTCGATGTTGTAGTCGTTGTAGAACAGCAGCGCCCTGGGGTCGGCGGCGCGGGCCCACCGGAACGCGTCGGCGATGTAGCCGGGCCCGAGGTTCTCGGCCCAGAAACCCTTGTAGTGCAGGGTGGGCGGGGTGTCCCAGGGGTCGCTGACCGCCTCGTTGACGACGTCCCACTGCCAGATCTTGCCCTTGTAGCGCTTGACCACCGTGGTGATGTGCTTGCGCAGCAGCTCGCGCAGCTCCTGTTTGCTGATGGAGCCGTCGGCGACCCCTTCGGTCAGCCACTGCGGCAACTGGTTGTGCCAGACGAGCACGTGACCCCGTACGCTCTGGCGGTTGCGCTTGGCGAAGTTGACGAGCTGGTCGGCCGCCTCCCAGTCGTAGGTGCCCCGGGTGGGTTCGAGGCTTTCCCACTTCATGGCGTTCTCCGCGGTGACCGAGACGAACTCGGACGCGGCGATCTTGCGGTATTCCGGGTCGGCGGTGTCGTTGAGGGCGTCCGCGCTGACCGCGGTGCCGATCTGCAGGCCGTGGCGCAGGCCGAGGGCGCCCAGGGTCTGTGCGGTCGGGTCGTACGGCCGGCCGGCCGTGGCCGGCACCATGTTCAATGTCGCTGCGGTCGCGACGGCGACCGCACCGACGGCCATCCACCGTCTCAACTTCATCTGCATTCCTCTCGATCTTCGATCGACATATGTCGATCATGAAGTGCCGGGTTCGGACCGGTGCTGAGCAGGTTGGCAGCGCTGGCGGCGCTCTGGCCGGACGTGACACGTGCCGGAAAGGGCGCCGATATTTTTCCGAATGTCGATCGGTAACTTGGCCGAAACGTTAGGGCCATCGATGCCCGCAGTCAACCACGAAGACTTCCGGAAGTCGGCCGTGTGCACTGCTGGAACGTCCGGTTTACAACCGGAAACTTCCGGATCCAGCTCCGGCTTCCCGACTCGCTGAGGCCGCCGCCCGTGCCGGAAGTGGCCGGGCCGGCTCGCTCCCGCGGGTTCCGTGGACGGGGTCGAGCCGGCCCGGGGCCGGGTGCCCGCCGGCGGTGGGTCGATCGGAGGGCGGGCGGTAGGTCGACGCGGATCAGTGTTCGAGATAGGTGGCGTGATCGAAGTCGGCGTAGCGGCCGTCGCCGCCGATGTCCTGCACCCAGAGACCGAGCAGAGCGCCGGTGAAGCCCCAGGCCGCCGGTTCGCCGTCGACGATCCGGGCCGCGTGCTCGTCCGAGAGGATGGTGGCGTCCAGCTCGACCGGCAGCCACTGCCAACCGTCACCCAGGTCGTACGCGAAGCGCAGCACCGGCCCGTCGAAGGTGACCCGCAGGCCCACCCGCAGCCGGCCGCCGGTGTCGACGGTCAGCTGTGGATACGCGGTGCGGTGGCCACCGTCGCAGCTGAGCAGCTCCAGCACGGAGCGTCCGTCGTCGGCCCGGGTCAGGTAGAGGTGGTGCCAGTTCTCGGTGTTGTAGTAACCGGTGATGCCCGCCAGATGCCGGTGGTCGCCCGGGTCGAACTCGACGACGGTCTCCAGCGAACAACACACCGCGCCCACCGGCCGTGCCACCAGACTCGGCGTCTGCTTACCGACGGGGGACTGGCCGCCGTGCACCCGCAGGTGCGAGGGGCGGGAGCGCAGGTCGATCCAGTCGTCGGTCGCCGGGCGACGCAGGGTCGACCAGCCGGCACCCAGGCGCGGGGCGTCGAAGTGGTCGGTGACCGGCTCGTCGGGCCACGGATGGGCCGGCAGGTCCGGGGCGGGGATCTCGTCGGCCGGCACCCGGCCGGACACACACGGCCAGCCTCCCGGCGACCAGTCGACCTTCTGGATAGCGGTCTCCCGACCGAGGACGCAGTTGCCGAGCGGAGTGTAGGGACGGCCCACCAGGTGGGCCAGGTACCACTCGCCACGCTGGGTGCGCACCAGGCTGCCGTGGCCGGCCTTCTGCAGCGTCAGGTCCGGACGGCCGACCGAGGTGAGCAGCGGTCCGGCCGGGTCCACCTCGTACGGTCCGAACAACTCCCGTGACCGGGCCACCGTGACCTGGTGCTCCCAGCTGGTGCCACCCTCTGCGGTGACCAGCCAGTACCAGCCGTCGTGCCGGTAGAGGTGCGGTCCCTCGGTCAGACCGACCTCGGTGCCGGTGAAGATGATCCGGGGTCGGCCGACCAGTTGCCGCCGGGTCGGGTCATACTGCTGAATCTCGATGCCACCGAAGCGGTCGCGCCCCGGCCGCCAGTCAGCACTCATCGCCAGCAGCCAGGAGGTGCCGTCGTCGTCGTGGAACAGCGCGGCGTCGAAGCCGTGCGAGTGCAGCCGTACCGGGTCCGACCACGGTCCCGTGATGGTCGGCGCGGTGGTGAGGAAGTTCTGTGCGTCCCAGTAGCCGCTGGCGAAGCTGGCGACGTCGCTGTAGACAAGGTGGAACAACCCGTCGTGGTACGTGAGGTCGGGTGCCCAGATCCCGTTGGAGTCGCCGCAGCCGCGCAGGTCGAGCAGGCGGCGTTCGGTGATGATGCCGCCGAGTTCCCGCCAGTGGACGAGGTCTCTCGAGTGGTGCACCCGGACCCCGGGATACCACTCGAAGGTCGAGGTCGCCAGATAATAGTCGTCATCGACCCGCAGGATGGACGGATCCGGATGGAAGCCGGTCAGAACGGGGTTGCGGATCGACCGGACGATGGCGACGTCTGCGATCTCGGTCGACATGTTCGACTCCTTCAGGTCACGATCCCGGTTTCCTCCCGGAAATACTCCGGAAATACCGGGATGGCGCTCACGGTATCGGCTGACGTCCGCTCGCGACACCCCCTTGACCGGCGACGCAAGCCCGTCGTAACGTGCCGGCCATCACGTCGAAAATACCGGTATCGAAGCGAAACTTGCGATCCCGCTTTCATGGCCGCCGCTGATCGCGGTGGTGTTCCCTCCGCGTTACTACGCCTCCCGAAGGGATTAACCATGACATCGCACCTCACCCGCCGGTCGCTGCTGGGGCTGGCCGGCGCGGGCGCCGGCGCGCTCCTGCTCGGCGCCTGCGGGGATGGGGACAGCGGCGCTTCCGCGAGCCCGCAGAAGATCAGATGGTGGCACGTCCAGGACGCCGAGCCGATGCTCGGCGTCTGGGCTGATCTGGCCCGGCAGTACGAGGGCGCACACACCCACGTCACGATCGACGTGCAGCCGCTCGAGGTCGAGGCGTTCAAGACCAAGTTGAACGGCGCGGTCAAGGCCGCGCTGCCGCCGGACCTGTTCCAGTCGTGGGGTGGCGGCGCACTGCAGCAGCAGGTGGAGGCCGGCCTGGTCAAGGACATCACCAGCGAGGTCCAGGGCTGGATCGGGCAACTGCTGCCCGCCTCGTTGCAGCCGTACACGGTGAACGACAAGATTTACGGCATTCCGTTCGACATCGGCATGGTCGGCTTCTGGTACAACCGGGACCACTTCGCCAAGGCCGGCATCGAGACGCCGCCGAAGACCTGGGGCGAACTGCTGCAGGTGGTCAACAAGCTCAAGGCCGTCAACATCGCCCCGATCGCGCTCGGCGGCAAGGACAAGTGGCCCGGGCACTACTACTGGGCGTACCTGGCGATGCGGATCGGCGGTCTCGAGGCGCTGCAGCAGGCGGCCGAGGACCGTAACTTCGACACCCCGGTCTTCGTCGCCGCCGGCGAACGCCTCCGCGAACTCGTCGACATGCAGCCGTTCCAGAAGGGCTACCTGCGCGCGGAGTACGGGTCCGAGACCGGACAGGCCGCGACGATGGGCAACGAGGAGGCCGCCATGGAGCTGATGGGCCAGTGGGCACCGTCGGTGCAGGCGTCCTCCTCGACCAGCAAGCGTGGCCTCGGTGACCGACTCGCCTTCTTCCCGTTCCCGGCGGTCGAGGACGGCAAGGGCTCGGCCACCGACGCGTTCGGCGGCGGCAACGGCTTCGTGGTCGGCCGCGACGCGCCGCCCGCCACCGTGGACTTCCTCCGGACGCTGCTGCAGGCGAGGAACCAGCGCCGGGCCGCGCAGACCGGCGCGGTGCTGCCCACCAACCAGGCCGCGGCCGGCGGGATCAAGGATCTGAACAACCAGGTCGTGGCGGCGAACCTCGGCATCGCGACCGGCTTCCAGCTCTACCTCGACCAGGCGTACCCACCGGCGGTGGGCGCGCAGGTCAACGAGAGCGTGGCGCAGCTGATCGCCGGCACCAAGCGGCCGGACCAGATCGTCAAGGACATCACCAGGGTGGCCAAGAAGCAGTAACGGGCGTCGTCGGCGCTCGGGCACCGCGCCGCCGCCGTCCGTCAGCTCGTCGGCGATCCCGCCGGCAGCGTCGAGGGATGAGCGAAGTAGGGAGGGCGCATGGCTGCCAACGACAACCGGACAGTGACCATCGCGGCCATCGCCCGCCTGGCGGGAGTGTCGGTGCCGACGGTGTCCCGGGTGATCAATGGTCGTTCGGATGTGGCTCCGCAGACCCGTGAGCGGGTGGAGGAGTTGCTGACGCGGCATGGTTACCGGCGTCGGCCGCCGAGTATGCGGGCCAGTTCGGGGTTGGTGGACCTGGTCTTCAACGACCTGGACAGTCCGTGGGCGGTGGAGATCATCCGGGGTGTGGAGGATGTGGCGCACGCGGCGGGGGTGGGCACGGTCGTGTCGGCCATCCACCGGCGCTCGTCCTCGGCCAAGCAGTGGCTGGACAACATCCGGACCCGGTCCACCGAGGGGGTCATCTTCGTGACCTCCACCCTCGAACCGCCGCAGCAGGCGGAGCTGCGCCGGCTCAACATCCCGGCCGTGATCGTCGACCCGGCGGGTGTCCCCGCCCAGGACGCGCCGACCATCGGCGCCACGAACTGGGCGGGGAGCCTGCGGGCGACGGAGTATCTGATCGGGCTGGGGCACCGGCGGATCGGGTTCATCGCCGGGCCGCCGCAGTTGATGTGCAGCCGGGCCCGGATGGACGGCTACCGGGCCGCCCTGGAAGCCGCCGGGATCCCGATCGACGACCGGTTGATCCAGGCGGGCAACTTCTACCACGAAGCCGGGTTCTCCGGTGGGGCGCGGTTGCTGGGGCTGACCGAGCCGCCGACGGCGATCTTCGCGTCGAGCGACCAGATGGCGCTGGGCGTGTACGAGGCGGTCCGGCAGCGGGGTCTGCGGATGCCGGACGACATCAGCGTGGTCGGCTTCGACGACCTGCCGGAGGTGCGGTGGTGCTCGCCGCCGTTGACCACGGTGCGGCAGCCGCTGGCCGAGATGGGCATGCTGGCGGCGCGTACGGTGTTGCGGCTGGCCCGGGGCGAGAAGGTGGAGAGCCCTCGGGTCGAACTGGCCACCGAACTCGTCATTCGGGACAGTTCGTGCGCGCCACGGGCCGACCGGGGGTCCTCGGAGTGAACTGCGCCAACTACCGATAGTCGAGTGAAATTTCCGGCACTAGGGTGTGGGCGGGCGGCCGGTTGCCCGTCCTGGCCGCCCCGGGGCATGGTGCGGGCTGTCGCCGTACCGGTTGGGTGGGAAGTGTCGTGGTTGCCAGAGACACCCGGAAGATCACCATATCCGCGATAGCGGACCTCGCGGGAGTGTCGGTGCCGACGGTGTCCCGGGTGATCAATGGTCGTTCGGATGTGGCTCCGCAGACCCGTGAGCGGGTGGAGGAGTTGCTGACGCGGCATGGTTACCGGCGTCGGCCGCCGAGTATGCGGGCCAGTTCGGGGTTGGTGGACCTGGTCTTCAACGACCTGGACAGTCCGTGGGCGGTGGAGATCATCCGGGGTGTGGAGGATGTGGCGCACGCGGCGGGGGTGGGCACGGTCGTGTCGGCCATCCACCGGCAGACCTCCTCCGCGGAGCAGTGGCTCGACGGCATGCGCCGCCGGGGCACCGAAGGCGTGATCTTCGTGACCTCGATGGTCGAGCCGCCCCTGCAGGCCGAGCTGCGTCGGCTGAGCATTCCGGTGGTGATCGTCGACGCCGACGGTCTGCCGGCCCGGGAGGCGCCGACGATCGGCGCCACGAACTGGGCGGGGGGCCTGCGGGCGACGGAGTATCTGATCGGGCTGGGGCACCGGCGGATCGGGTTCATCGCCGGGCCGCCGCAGTTGATGTGCAGCCGGGCCCGGATGGACGGCTACCGGGCCGCCCTGGAAGCCGCCGGGCTGGCCTTCGACGAGGACCTGGTCTGCCCGGGCGACTTCTACCACGAGGCCGG
Organism: Verrucosispora sp. WMMC514; assembly: GCF_027497295.1. NCBI lineage: Bacteria > Bacillati > Actinomycetota > Actinomycetes > Micromonosporales > Micromonosporaceae > Micromonospora > Verrucosispora sp. WMMC514. Next base: position 4,394,292 of record NZ_CP114906.1, read on the forward strand.
TTTCAACGGCGGGTTGCGGTTGCTGGGGCTGACCGAGCCGCCGACGGCGATCTTCGCGTCGAGCGACCAGATGGCGCTGGGCGTGTACGAGGCGGTCCGGCAGCGGGGTCTGCGGGTACCGGACGACATCAGCGTGGTCGGCTTCGACGACCTGCCGGAGGTGCGGTGGTGCTCGCCGCCGTTGACCACGGTGCGGCAGCCGCTGGCCGAGATGGGCATGCTGGCGGCGCGTACGGTGTTGCGGCTGGCCCGGGGCGAGAAGGTGGAGAGCCCTCGGGTCGAACTGGCCACCGAACTCGTCGTCCGGGACAGCGCCGCACCGGCCTGACCGGCTACCGATATTTTTCCGGAAGTTGTTGACGTCGCATCCGGTGGGGCCGACGATGGGACTCGCCGTCCTTTCACCAAGGAACTGGCTGGTGGTGCCCGCCGTGCCCGCGGCACCGCCCGGCCGTGTCCGGCGGACGCCCACGCCGTCCGCCGGACACGGCACCCACTTCCCACCCGAGCCGGTGCGGGCCGTCGCCGGCTTCTGCCGTTGGCAGATCCGCTGACGGTGAACGAGCCGCCCGGACAGCGCCGACGAGGGGCAGGGTGGCTCACATGAAACTCCTCATGCTGGGCGGGTCGGGATTCGTGGGTGGGGCGGTGGTCGCCGAGGCGACGCACCGGGGCTGGGCGGTGACGGCGTTCAACCGGGGGCGGCACGGGGCGCCTCCGGCTGGCGTACGGCACCTGGTGGGTGACCGCACCACCGCCGACGGGTTGGCCGCGCTGACCGAGGGGGAGTGGGATCTCGTCGTCGACACCTGGGACGGTGCGCCCCGCGTCGCCCAGGCGACGGCGCGGATGCTGGCCGGCCGGGTCGGACACTACGTCTACGTCTCCAGCGGTTCGGTGTACGCCCAGCCGGTGCCGGCCGGCGTGACCGAGCAGGCCCCGCTGGTGGAGGCCGCTGCGGACGACATCGACGGTGACTACCCGATGCTCAAGGCCGGTGCCGAGCGGGCCCTGCGCGCGGTGCTCGGCGACCGGGTACTGCTCGCCCGGGCCGGCCTCATCCTCGGTCCGGGTGAGGACATCGGTCGGCTGCCGTGGTGGCTGAACCGTCTCGCCCAGGGCGGTGAGGTGCTCGCGCCCGGCCCGGTGGACCTGCCCGTGCAGTACGTCGACGTGCGCGACCTGGCGGCCTTCCTGCTGGATGCCGGGGCCGCCGGCCAGGCCGGAGCGGTGAACGTGGTGAGCCGACCCGGGCACACCACCATGGGCGAACTGCTCACCGCCGGTTTGGCGGCCACCGGCGCTGCCGCCCGGCTGCGCTGGATCGACCCGAAGCGCCTGCTCGCCGCCGGGGTGGAACCGTGGAACGATCTGCCGATCTGGATCCCGCCGGGGCACGAGTACCGGTGGATGCAACAGATGGACGTCACCCGTGCGTACGCCGACGGACTCGACTGCCGCCCGGTGACCGAGACCGTCGGCGACACCTGGGCCTGGTTACGCCGGGTGGGTTCGGTGCCGGCCCGGGCCGGTCGACCGGCCCGGCCGCCGGTCGGTCTGGACCCGGTCCGGGAGGCCGGCCTGCTCGCGGCCTTGGCCACCGACCCTCCGTCCCCGGTGCCACCCCGCTGACGTCGCTAGGCGAGGGATACCGGCAGGTCCAGCACCTCGTCCACCGAGCGGCGGGGGGTGGGCCAGCCCGGCTGGCCGTACCCGATCCGCATCACCATCTGCGGCGTACCGAACCGTCCCAGCGACAGCCGGAGCTGCTCCCGGGCCGACGGCACCTCGATCGGTTGGGACAGCATCGACACCGACAGCCCGGCGTCGGTGGCGGTCAGCAGCACCCGCTGCAACGCCTGGCCCGCGACCACCTGGTCGACGGCGGTGTTGCCGGCGGAGCCGAGCACCGCGACCAGCGGCTCCGGCTCGAAGTCCCGCCCTGGTGCCCGCTGGGTGCCACCGAAGCCACGCGACGGAAGCAGATCCTGTGGCTCGGCCCGGGGGCCGCTGGCGGTCACCGGGACACCGTCCGGCTCGGTGCCGGCGCGTACCCACGCCTCGCGCTCCGCCCGGTAGGCGGGGTCGCGTTCGAGGACCCGGTGTGCGCCGCGAGCGATCTCGGCGAAGGCGTTGACCGCGCTCACCCCGATCAGCAGTTCCAGCCAGCAGTGCTCGGCCCGGGCCGCCTCACCCAGTCGCCAACGGGAGTCGGCCGGGACCGGGTCGGGCCAGAACGGGGCACGGTTGCTGAACCGGCGCGGGATGGCCGCGTAGAGGCCCTGCTCGGCGGGGCTGGGTCGGCGCGGCAGGTCCGGCACCAGCCGGGCCAGCACGTCCGGCTCCGACGGGTACGGGCGCAGTCGTACCGTCGCCGGTGCGCCGGCCACCGCCAGGGCCAGGCGCAGGTTGAACAGCGCCGCTCCACCGGCGACGCGGGCACCCCAGCCGCTCGGGTCGGTGGCGGGCAGCCGTCGGGTCGGGTCGAGGAGCACCTCGATCCCACCGTCACGCAGCCGGAACCGCCACGGCTGGACGTTGTGCAGGGACGGTGCACGGACCGCGTCGGTCGCGGCGGCCCGCAGTTGTTCGACGGTGTAGCCGGTCTCCATGGTCGTGCCCCCTCGCATCCGCCTGGTACCTCCCCACGGTGCGCCCCACCCACCCCCACCCAGCAGGGCCACACGTCCCGAACCCCCAGGACCCCCCGCCTCCCCGGCCTCCCCCCAGCTCTCGATGATCATGAAGTTGTTGCCCGACGCGCCGAGGTGAGGTGGTGACAACTTCATGATCGACTGCCCGGAGGGGGGCGGGGTGGGCGGGGAGGTTGGGACTTTCGGCCCGGGTGGGGGCGGGTGGGAGGGGGTAGAAAGGGGGGATGATCCGGGTGTTTCTGCTTGACGACCATGAGGTCGTCCGTCGTGGTCTGGCCGACCTGCTGCATGCCAGTGGGGACATCGAGGTGGTCGGTGAGTCCGGTTCCGCACCGGAGGCGGCCCGCCGGATTCCGGCGCTGCGGCCCGACGTGGCGATTCTCGACGCCCGGCTGCCCGACGGCAACGGCATCGATGTGTGCCGGGACGTACGGGCCGTGGACTCCTCGATCAAAGGGCTGATCCTGACCTCGTACGAGGACGACGAGGCGCTGTTCGCGGCGATCATGGCTGGTGCCTCCGGGTACGTGCTCAAGCAGATCCGGGGCACCGACCTCGTCGACGCGGTACGCCGGGTGGCGGCCGGTCAGTCGCTGCTGGACCCGGCGATCACCACCCGGGTGCTGGATCGCATCCGCAGCGGCGTGGAGCAGCCCCGCGAGCTGCAGTCCCTCACCGAGCAGGAGCGGCGCATCCTGGAGTACGTCGCCGAGGGACTGACCAACCGGGAGATCGCCAGCAAGATGTTCCTGGCCGAGAAGACGGTGAAGAACTACGTCTCCAGTGTGCTGGCCAAACTCGGTCTGGAGCGACGCACCCAGGCCGCGGTGCTGGCCACCCGCCTGCTGGGCAAGACGCACTGACCAGTGCGGCTCAGGCCCCCAACGGCACCGACCAGTGCAGCTCCGTGCCGTGCGGCTCGGCCTCGCGTACCTCGAAGGTGCCGCCGTGCCGTTCGGCGCGTTCGCGCAGGTTCACCAGTCCGCCCCGGGCGGCGGCCGGGTCGCAACCCACGCCGTTGTCGGTGACGGTGACGGCGACCCGGGCGGCGTCGACGCGTACCGCCACCGACACCGCCGTGGCCTCGGCGTGGCGTACGGCGTTGGACAGCGCCTCGCGGAGCACGGCGGCGAGTTCGGGGCGGACCTCGTCCGGCACGGCGCTGTCGATCGGCCCGGTCAGCTCCAGCCTCGGGCGGAAACCAAGTGCCTCGGCGGCGGCCTCCACCGCCTCGCGGATCTCGGTGCGCAGCGCCGCGCTCATCGGGGTACGCAGCTCGAAGATGGTGCGGCGGATGTCCTTGATGGTGGTGTCCAGGTCGTCGACGGCGGCATTGATCCGCTTGGCGACCTCCGGCCGCGCGGTCAACGGCACCGCGCTCTGCAGTTGCAGGCCGGTGGCGAACAGCCGTTGGATCACCACGTCGTGCAGGTCCCGGGCGATCCGCTCGCGGTCCTCCAGCACCACCAGCTGCTCGCGTTCCTCCTGGCCGCGGGCGCGTTCCATGGCCAGCGCCGCCTGACCGGCGAAGCTGCCCAGCAGGGCCACGTCGTCGTCGGTGGCGCCGCCGTGGTCGACGCGGTGCGCGATCACCAGCACACCGTGCAGAGTGTCGGCGGTGGCCAGCGGGGAGATCACCGCCGGTCCGGTGTGCAGCACCGCCGGCCACGGCGCGGCGTGGGCGAGATCCTCCACCGAATCATGCCGGCCCGCGACGACCGGACCGGCGAAGCTGGTGTCGGCGGCCGGCAGCACCGTGCCGACCAGCGCGCGGGCCTGGGTGCCGACGCCGTCGACGACCTCGACGGTGAAGTGCTCCGCATCCTCGTCGTAGAGCAGCACCAGGGCGAGTTCGGCCTCGGCGACCTCGCGGGCGCGCCGCGCCACCAGGGTCAGTGCGTCGGTACGGCGCACCTCGCCGAGCAGCAGTGAGGTGATCTCGGCGGTGGCGGCGAGCCAGCGTTCCCGCCGGTGGGCCAGCGCGTACAGCCGGGCGTTCTCGATCGCCACGCCGGCCGCACCGGCGAGCGCGACGACGATCTCCTCGTCGTCCTCGGTGAACTCGACGCCGCCCTGCTTCTCGGCCAGGTAGAGGTTGCCGAAGACCTGGTCGCGGATGCGTACCGGCACGCCGAGGAAGGTGTGCATCGGCGGATGGTGCGGCGGGAAGCCGTACGAGTTCGGATGCTGGGTGATGTCCGGCATCCGCACCGGTTTCGGTTCGTCGATGAGCAGGCCGAGCACCCCTCGGCCGTGCGGCAGGTCACCGATCTTCGCGTGCAGCTCCGGGGAGATGCCGTGGGTGATGAAGTCGTGCAGCATCCGGTCGGGACCGATCACCCCGAGCGCGCCGTAGCGGGCCCCGGCCAGGTCGCAGGCCGCCTGGACGATGCGCCGCAGGGTGCTGCGCAGATCGAGGTCGGTGCCGATGCCGACGACCGCGTCGAGCAGCGCCCGTAGGCGTTCCCGGCTGGTCACCACCTCGCCGACGCGATCCAGCATCTCCTGGAGCAGCTCGTCCAGGCGGACTCGGGACAGTGGGCTCAGGCCGAGCGACGGTGGCTCGTGCCGGGGGTTGGGTGCACCGACGGTCACCCGGCGATGCTAACCGGCGACCGGCCGCGCGGAAACGCCCGACGCCGGCTGGCGGGGTGTCCGGGACAGCGCGGTCAGGCGGCGTCGCCGGCCACCGCCGAGGTGTCCACCACCTGCTCGCGGGGCAGTCGCGGGGTGTGCGGTGGGCCGGCGTGCGCCGGGTCGGCGACCCCCAGGCGCAGGCCGAGGTACGGCTGGCCGAGCCCGGCGAGCAGCTGGCGCAGGGTCTGCCGGGTGGCCGGCACCTCGACCACCCCGCTGAGCGGGACCATCGAGACACCCAGTCGGGTGGCGGCCAGCCAGGCGGCCGACAGCGCCTCCCCGGCCCGCAGCCAGTCGACCGGCTCGTCCTGGTCGCCGTAGAGCACCGCGTAGGACGCCGCCCGGTCGTGTCCCGGCCCGACCGGCAGCGTGCCGGCGCGACCGAAGTCCCGCCCCGGCACGGTGGTCTGCGCGGGCTGCTCCGGCAACACCTCGGGAGGCAGCCCGGTGTCGCCGGCACGGCTGGTCCAGTACTCCAGCTCCTCCCGCAGCCGGGAGTCCTCCGCCTCGACCGTGGCGGCCTGCGAGGCGGACGCGGCCAGTTGCAGCATCTGGTCGCGGTCGAGGACCTCCAACCGGGCACCCTCCGCGACGGCGGCCGCCGCGATGGCGCTCAACGAGTCGTCGGAGACCGGCTCGTCGCTTACCGGACGCCGGTCGGTGTGCCGCACCTGCATGCACTGCACCGCCCGCATCGCGTCCGGGTCGGCGCCGGTGGCCCGTGGCTCGGTGAGCCGGGCGAGCAGGTCGGGGTCGCCCGGGTCGGGCATCCGCCGCACGGTGGTCGCCCACCCCTCGGCGGCCAACGCCAGCCGGGCGTGGTGCAGCGCCGCACCGCAACTGAGGGTGACCAGCTCGCCCTCCGGGTCGGTGGCGGCCAACCTGCTGTCGCGGACCACCCGCAGCTCCAGCGCGTCGGGCAGCACCCGCCAGCGCCACGGCTGGCTGTTGTGCACCGACGGCGCGTGACCGGCCATCGCGGCGGCCTCCGCGAGGGCGGTGGTCAGCGGGCGGTGGGTAGCCGGCGTCTGGTGGCTCATCCTCACGACCTTTCCGTCTCTGCCCATCGTGCCGCACCTCGGTACGGCTGTGGGCGCGGTCCGGTTCATCGTGCGTCATCGGCCGCCGCGTCGCACAATCCGCACGTCCTCACCCGGGGGGACGTGTGGCCCGCGTTCCGCCGCGACCGCCCGGTCCGGCTGAGACGATCCGCAGGTGGGTGAGCAGCGGTCGGCAGGTGACCGGGGCGAGGGCGAGTGCCTGCCGGACCAGCCGGTGCGTCCGCAACCCGGGGGTTCCGGTCGGCGCCGGAACTGGTGGCTGTGGACTCCGCTGACCGGACTGACGCTGCTGGTGCTGGCCGGTGCGGCGGTGCGACCGGCCGGGCTTCCCGGCGTCGCCGACGCGCTGTGGGCGGTGGCCACCCTCGCGGCGCTGCTGCCGGCGGCCGTGGCGGTGCTGCGGGACCTGCTGCGGCGGCGGTTCGGCGTGGACGTGATCGCCGTGCTGGCGCTGGGCGGCGCACTTGTCGTCGGCGAGTACCTGGCCGGTGCGGTGGTCGCGGTGATGCTGGCCACCGGACGGACCCTGGAGGCGTACGCGCAGCGCCGGGCGACCCGTGATCTGCGGGCGCTGCTGGAGCGCGCACCCCGTACCGCCAGGCGGCGCACCGCCGACGGTGCTGTCGAGGAGGTACCGGTGGACCGGGTGGCGGCCGGTGACCGGTTACTGGTCGGTCCGGGTGACGTGGTCGCCGTCGACGGTGTCACCGAGACCGCCTCGACGCTCGACGAGTCGGTGGTCACCGGGGAGTCCCGGCTCGTCGAGCGGCCGGCCGGGGCCCGGGTGGCCAGCGGCGTGGTCAACGCCGGACCCGCGTTCGGCTTGCGGGCCGCGGAGAGCGCCGAACGCAGCACGTACGCCGGCATCGTCCGGCTGGCCGAGGAGGCGACCGCCCGCAGGGCACCGACGGTGCGACTGGCCGACCGGTACGCCGCCGCCTTCGTGCCGTTCACGTTGGCGCTGGCCGGGTTGGGCTGGGTGCTCTCCGGCGACTTCCTCCGGGCGGTGGCGGTGCTGGTGGTGGCCACGCCGTGTCCGTTGCTGCTGGCCACCCCGATCGCCATCGTCTCCGGGTTGTCCCGGGTGGCCCGACGCGGGGTGCTGGTCCGCGACGGAGGTGCGCTGGAGGTCCTGGGCCGGGCGCGCACCCTGCTCGTCGACAAGACCGGGACGCTGACCGCCGGCCGTCCCCGGGTCGCCCACCTCGTCGTGGCTCCCGGCGGCGACCCCGACGAGGTGTTGCGGTTGGCCGCCTCGGTGGAGCAGTTGTCCTCGCACGTGTTGGCGGCGGCGCTGGTGCGCGCCGCCGGGGAGCGCGGTCTTCGGCTGGTCACCCCGGCCGAGGTGACCGAGGAGCCCGGCCGGGGGGTGAGCGGGCGGGTGGACGGCCGGCGCGTGCGGGTCGGCCAGTTCGCCGGTGAGTTGCCGCAGTGGGCCGAGCGGGCCAGCCGTCGGGCCGGCGCGGCGGGACACTCGCTGGTCTGGGTGGCCGAGGAGACCGGGCCGCTCGGCGCTGTCCTGCTGGAGGATCCGGTACGCCCCGACGCCCGCCGGACCGTGGCTCGGCTGCGTGCCGCCGGCCTCACCCGGATCGTGATGGTCACCGGCGACCGGCCGGAGGACGCCCGCCGGGTCGCCGACGCGGTGGGCGTCGACGACGTGCTGGCCCGGTGCACGCCGCAGGAGAAGGCGACCCGGGTCCGAGCCGAGGCGGGCCGGGCGGTGACCGTGATGGTGGGCGACGGGGTGAACGACGCCCCGGCGCTGGCGGAGGCCCAGGTCGGCGTGGCGATGGGCGCCACCGGGGCGACCGCCTCGGCCGACGTCGCCGACGCGGTGCTCAGCGTCGACCGCCTCGATCCGCTGGCCGACGCGGTCGAGGTGGCCCGGTACGCCCGTCGGATCGCGGTGCAGAGCGCCACGGTCGGCATGGGGTTGGCGCTGCTCGCGATGGGCTTCGCGGCGGCCGGTCGGCTGCCGCCCGTGGCGGGCGCGTTCCTGCAGGAGGGCATCGACGTGCTGGTGATCCTCAACGCGCTGCGCGCGCTCCGCGGCGGTTCCCGTGGGCCGGCCTGACCGCGGCCGGCCCACGGTGCACCATCAGCGCTCCCGCACCACCGCGACCGGGCAGTGGGCGTGCTGGAGAAGTTGCTGGCTGACCGAGCCGAGCAGCATGCCCCGCAGCCCGCCGCGCCCCCGGCTGCCGACGACGATCAGCTGCGCGTTGCGGCTGGCGTCGACGAGCAGACCGGCCGGCGCGGCCGCGGCGGTCTCGACGGTCACCTCCACCTCGGGGAAGGTGTCCTGCCAGCGGTGCAACGCCTCGTCCAGCTCGGCACGCTGGTCGGCGAGCGCCGCGTCGCGGGCCTGCTCGCCGCGCAGGCCCCACTGGTCCCGTGGCGGCTGCCAGGCCCGCACCACGTGCAGCGGTACCCGACGCAGGGCGGCCTGTTCGACGGCGAAGCCGAGGGCCAGCAGCGACTGTTCGGAGCCGTCCACCCCGACCGCGACGTGCCCGGTCCGCTCGCTCTCGGCGGGTCGGCGACGGACCACCACCACCGGGCAGTGCGCGTGCGCGGTGACGGCGACGGCGGTCGACCCGGCGAGCAGACCGGCGAAGCCACCGTGACCACGGCTGCCCAGCACCAGCAGGCCGGCCTGCGTCGATGCCTCCTCGAGGATCAGGGCGGGCGGACCGTCCAGCACCTCGCCGCGTACGTCCAGGCCCGGATGGGTGGCGGCGGCGTCCGCGACGGCCTTGCCGACCAGTTCCTCGACCTGCCGGCGGGCCTGCTCGTCGGGCCACATCCCCGGCGTGACGCCCGGACCGACCCAGCCGGCCACGGTCAACCACTCGAAGACGTACGCCAACCGGACCGGCCGGCCGTCGCGGCGGGCCTGATCGAGCGCCCACTCCAGGGCCGTCGCGGCGTCCGGGGAGCCGTCGTAGCCCACCAGGATCTCCGCGTCCGCGCCGTGCTCGCTCATGACGGGCATCTCCTCACCGGTTGGTCGGGTCGGTCTCGCGGACCCAGCGCCACTCCGCGACCCGAGGGTCGTCCTCGCCGAAGCGGCGGGTGTAGTCGCGGGCGGACTGGCGCGCGTCGGTCATCTCCTGGCGCAGGTGCGCGGCGCGGGCGGCCAGACCGGGAACCCGGTCGATCACGTCGATCACGAGGTGGAAGCGGTCCAGGTTGTTGAGCATCACCATGTCGAACGGTGTGGTGGTGGTGCCCTCCTCCTTGTACCCGCGCACGTGCAGGTTGTGGTGGTTGGTGCGGCGGTAGGTGAGCCGGTGGATCAGCCACGGGTAGCCGTGGTACGCGAAGATGATCGGCTTGTCGCGGGTGAACAGCGTGTCGAACTCGGAGTCCGGCAGGCCGTGCGGGTGCTCGGAGTCCGGCTGGAGCCGCATCAGGTCGACGACGTTGATCACCCGTACCTTCAGTTCGGGCAGGTGCTGGTGCAGCAGGTCCGCCGCGGCGAGCGTCTCCAGTGTCGGCACGTCACCGGCGCAGGCGAGCACGACGTCCGGTTCGCTGCCGTCGTCGGTGCTGGCCCAGTCCCAGATGCCCAGGCCACGCCGGCAGTGCGCGACGGCCTCGTCCATGGTGAGCCAGCTGGGCGCGATCTGCTTGCCGGCCACCACCACGTTGATGTAGTGGCGACTGCGCAGGCAGTGGTCCATGGTGGAGAGCAGGGTGTTCGCGTCCGGCGGCAGGTAGACCCGCACGACCTCGGCCTTCTTGTTCATCACGTGGTCGATGAAGCCCGGATCCTGGTGGGAGAAGCCGTTGTGGTCCTGCCGCCAGACATGGCTGGACAGCAGGTAGTTCAGCGAGGCGACCGGCTGCCGCCAGGGGATGCCACGGGTGACCTTCAGCCACTTGGCGTGCTGGTTGACCATCGAGTCGACGATGTGGATGAACGCCTCGTAGCTGGTGAAGATGCCGTGCCGGCCGGTGAGCAGGTAGCCCTCCAACCAGCCCTGGCACAGGTGCTCGGAGAGGACCTCCATCACCCGTCCGTCGGGGGAGAGGTGGTCGTCGCCGTCGACGGTGCCGGCCACCCAGGCCCGGTCGGTGACCTCGAAGGCCGCCTGGAGGCGGTTGGAGGCGACCTCGTCCGGTCCGAACAGCCGGAACGTCTGCGGGTTGGCGCTGATCACGTCCCGGACCCACTTGCCGAGTTCGCCGGTGGCGCTGGTGACCGTCGCGCCGGGCCGGGGCACCTCGACGGCGTAGTCGCGGAAGTCGGGCAGGTTCAGGTCGCGCAGCAGCGTGCCGCCGTTGGCGACCGGGTTGGCGCTCATCCGTCGTGGCCCTCGGGGCGGCAGGTCGGCCAGCTCGGCGACGGGCGCGCCGGTGGCGTCGAACAGCTCCTGCGGGCGGTAGCTGCGCAGCCACCTTTCCAGCTCGGCCAGGTGATCCGGGTTGTCGCGGACCTCGGAGAGCGGCACCTGGTGCGCGCGGTAGGTGCCCTCGACCCGCTTGCCGTCGACATCGTGCGGCCCGGTCCAGCCCTTCGGGGTACGCAGCACGATCATCGGCCAGCGCGGGCGTTCGACGGTTCCGCCGGAGCGGGCGTGGCGCTGGATCTCGGCGATCTCGTCGAGCGCGCGGTCCAGGGTGGCCGCCAGGGTCTGGTGCACCACGGCGGGATCGTCGCCGGCCACCACGTACGGCTGGTAGCCCTGGCCCCGCATCAGGTCGAGCAGGTCGGACTCGGGGATGCGGTCCAGCACCGTCGGGTTGGCGATCTTGTATCCGTTGAGGTGCAGGATGGGCAGCACCGCGCCGTCGCGAGCGGGGTTGAGGAACACGTTGGACAGCCAGCTGCCGGCCAGCGGGCCGGTCTCCGCCTCGCCGTCGCCGATCACGCAGGCGACCAGCAGGTCCGGGTTGTCGAAGGCGGCGCCGTAGGCGTGACTGAGCGCGTACCCCAGCTCGCCGCCCTCGTGGATCGAACCCGGCACCTCCGCCGCGACGTGGCTCGGGATGCCGCCGGGGAAGGAGAACTGGCGGAACAGCCGGGCCATGCCGGCCTCGTCGCGACCGATGTCGTGGTAGAGCTCGCTGTAGGTGCCTTCGAGCCAGGTGTTCGCCACCAGCGCCGGTCCGCCGTGTCCGGGTCCGGTGATGTAGATGGCGCTGAGATCCCGCGCCACGATGGCCCGGTTCAGGTGGGCGTAGATCAGGTTCAGCCCGGGAGAGGTGCCCCAGTGCCCGAGCAGGCGGGGCTTGACGTGCTCGGGGGCCAGCGGTTCGCGCAACAGGGGATTGTCCAGCAGGTAGATCTGCCCGACGGTGAGGTAGTTCGCCGCCCGCCAGTAGGCGTCCAGCCGGCGCAGTTCGTCATCGGTCAGGGGGCTTCGCAGGTCTACAGCGGTGTCCATACTGCTTGAGCCTCTCGCGGGTCGGTGAATCTCGCATCCGCAACGCGGTTTCCTCTGTCAGCTTCGCGGAATCGGCGATCCTGGATCAGGGCCGTTGGTCCCGCCGGCCCGGGTGTCACGACCCGTCCGGGTCCGGTGTGTCGGTCACGCCACGGATCACCAGTACGGGGGACGGCGCGTGGTAGAGCAGTGACTGGCTGACCGCGCCGAGCATCCCGCGCAGCGGCTCCTCGCCCCGGGCGGCGACCACCACCAACTGCGCCGAGCGGGACTGGTCGACCAGCACGTCACCGGGCTCGCCCCGGATGACGTGGCACTCGACGGCGGCGTCGGGATGGTCGGCCCGATGGCGGGACACCGTGTCGCTGAGCCGTTCGGTGGCCTCCTCGACGATGCCGTCGGGGTCGACCACCCAGACCGCCAGCAGCCGAGCGCCGTGCCGGATGGCGCAGGTGAGCGCCCAGTCCAGTGCCATCTCGCCGGAGGCCGAGCCGTCGATGCCGACCAGGACCGGGCCGGCGGGTGGTGGTTCCCGCCGGGCGACCAGCACCGGGCACTCGGCGCGGGCGGCCACCTGCACGGCGGGACTGTCCGCCGGTATGCAGCGGTCGCAGTGGGCCATACCGCCGTCGCCGACCACCACCAGAAAGGCGGTCTCCGACCGGCGAACCAGGTTCGCCACCGCCGAGCCCTCGGCGATCTCGGCGGTGACCGGCACGCCCGGCTCGTTCGCGTTGGCCGCCGCGGTCGCCTCGGCGATCAACTGTTCGGCGTGGGCCCGGGAGCTGGAGACCGCGGGTGCGTCGAAGGCCGCCCAGTTGAAGGCGTGCAGCAGGTGCAGCCCGCGTCCGTGGGCGGCGGCGACCCGGGCGGCGAGGCGGGCCACCGGCAGGGCGTCCTCCGGACCGACGCCGACGAGCACCGGCGCGTCGCTGGCTGCGGCCATCCGCCATCACCCCCGCAGCTGTCGCGCTCGGCCTGCTGTTGAGGCTAGTCGCGCCGGTGCTGCTCCGGGGCGTGATCGCCGCACCGCCGGTGGGTGGTCAGGACGCCGGCCGGGCCCGCACCACGACGGCACTGGCGTTGTCGGCCCCACCGGCGTCCAGTGCGGCGCGCAGCAGAGTCCGGACCGCGTCCGCCGGCTCAGCCCGGATGAGGGCCTCCTGCATCACGTGGTAGCTGACCTGGTCGCTCACCCCGTCGGTGCAGAGCAGCCAGGTGTCGCCGGGACGCACCGTCACGGCCAGCAGGTCGGCTTCCGGTGCGGCCGGGTGGCCGGCGTAGCGGGTGAGCTGGTACCGGGCCCGGGCGGCGGCGGGAGAGTCGCTCGGGTACCAGCCGTGCAGCACCCCCAGCCAGGCGACGGTGTGGTCGGTGGTGACCAGTTCCAGCAGGTCGTCGCGGAGCCGGTAGGCCCGTGAGTCGCCCAACTGGACCACCCAGCCCTGGCCGCCCTCCGGCTCGACGACCAGACCGGTGAGAGTGCAGCCGGTCAGCTGGGGGCTACCTCGGCCAGCCTCGAGTACGGCGGCCTGGACCGCGTCGGCGACGGTGCGGAGCCGGTCGGCCCCGATCTCGGGCCACGCCTCGCGGACGAGCGCGGCGAACGTCGGTACCGCGGCGGCACCGGCGCGACGGCTGCCCACCCCGTCGCCCATCCCGTCGGCCACCACGACGAAGGGGAGGGCGGGATCGACGTGCAGGACGTCGTAGTTGTCGCGGTACCGGTTGCCGACCACGCTGCCGCCGGCCATTTCGAGAGTCAGGTCGGTGAGCGTGAAACGGCTTGCCTGGTAGTCCGCGTCCTGGCTCACCGGGCCTCCAACCGACGGCTGGCGCGGAACGCCCGCGCGGCCACGACCCTAGCGAAGGGGAACCACACCTCGGGTGTCAACCGGGGTTGACGCTCCGGCGATGTCAATGTAAGTTGACGCCATGAGTCAGGCGACGGAACTCGCGGCCGCGGCCGGCAGCACCGACCCCCGGGTCGGCCTGCGTGCCGTCCGCGCCCTGCGCCGGCTGCTCGAACGGCTTGAGGTGGTCCAGGTCGACAACGCCCGACGGCAGGGCTGGTCGTGGCAGGAGATCGCCGACGCGCTCGAGGTCAGCCGGCAGGCGGTGCACAAGAAGCACGCCGGGCGACCGGCGGTCGATTCCTCCTGGGAGGCGTGATGTTCGAACGATTCACCGACCGTGCCCGCGAGGTGGTGCGACGGGCCCGCGAGGAGGCCCGCGCCGAGGGCCAACGGCCGGTCGGCACCGAGCACCTTCTGCTGGCCGTCCTCGCCGACGGGGACGGCCTGGCCGCGCGGGTGCTCCGCGACGCGGGTGTCACCGCGGACGACCTGCGCGAGCGGGTCCACCGCCACACCGCGACCGGGGGCAGCGGCCTGGGCGAGGCCGATGCGGCGGCGCTGCGTGAGATCGGCATCGACCTGGCCGCCATCGTCACCCGGATCGAGGAGTCGTTCGGCAAGGACGCCCTCCGCGAGGCGGTGCCGGCACCGCGCCGCCGATGGGGCCGGCGACGGCCGACCGGTGGTCCCTTCTCGGCCCGTTCGAAGAAGGTGTTGGAGCTGTCGCTACGCGAGGCGATCCGGCTGCGGCACCGCCACATCGGCACCGAGCACATCCTGCTCGGCCTGCTGCGGGAGGGAAACGGCCTCGCCGCGCTGGCGCTCACCGAGGCCGGGGTAGACCTGGCCGACGTACGCCAGCGGGTCGAGGTCGCGCTGCGCGCCAGCGCCTGACGACCGACTGCTCCGCGTCCCCCGACGAACGTCGGTCGAAACGTCGGCACGGGGCGTCGGCGGGGTGAATCGAGGCACATCGGCGTCGGGTCGCCCAACCCGGCACCGTGCTGCACACTGACGCCGTGGAAGCTGGACGGGACGAAGGGCCGCTGCGCAGCGCGGTGGTGGTCAATCCGGTCAAGGTGACCGATCTCGACGCGTTGCGCCGGACCGTCGGCGACACGCTCGACGCGGCCGGCTGGCCGGAACCGCTGTGGTTCGAGACCACCCCCGACGATCCCGGTCGCGGGCAGACCGAGAAGGCGCTCGCCGCCGGGGTCGACGTGGTCTTCGCCTGCGGCGGCGACGGTACGGTGATGGCCTGCGTCGACGCTCTGGTCGGCACCGAGGTGGCACTCGCCGTGCTGCCTCAAGGCACCGGCAACCTGCTCGCCGCCAACCTGGGGCTCTCCGACGAACTGCCCGCCGGGCTGGCGGTGGCCATCGAGCGTGGCCGCCGCCTGCTCGACGTCGGTGCGGTGGACGGGCACCACTTCGCGGTGATGGCCGGCATGGGTTTCGACGCCCAGATGCTCGACGCCACGAGCGAGACCACCAAGCGCCGGATCGGCTGGCCCGCGTACGTGGTCGGGGCGGCACGACACCTGCGGGACCGGCCGATGCGGGTGTCGATCCGGCTGGACGACCAGCCGCCGTTGCGCCGCCGCGCCCGTTCGGTGCTGGTCGCCAACGTCGGTCGGCTCCAGGGTGGGGTGACCCTGCTCACCGAGGCGGAGCCCGACGACGGGTACCTCGACGTCGCCGTGCTCACCCCGCGCACGCTGCGGCACTGGCTCACCCTCGGCTGGGCGGTGTTGCGCCGTCGCGACCGGGTGCCGCGGATGGAGGTGTACCGCGCCCGTCGAGTGGAGATAACCAGCAACCGGAGCCAGCCTCGGGAACTGGACGGCGACCTGATCGAACCGGGTAGCCAGCTGCGGGTGCAGATCCGGCGGCGGGCGTTGTGGCTGTGCGTACCGCGGCCGGAGCAGGCGCCCGACCTGGCCGAGGACGCGTCGGCCGCCGCCGAGCGCGGCGAACGCCTCGTCGAGGAGGGCCGGGGTGAGCGCGAGGAGTGAGCTTGCGAGCCCCGCAGTCGCGAACGGAGGGCCGGTTCGGTGAGCGCGAGGAGTGAGCTTGCGAGCCCCGCAGTCGCGAACGAGAGGGTCGCTCGGTGAGCAGCACCAGGATCGTGCCGGAGACCCGGCTGATGTCCGACGAACAGCTCTGCGCCGACCATGCCTGGCAGACGCTGCGCCGGGAGGGCGGCTGGCACCTGTTGCGTGACGCGTTCACCCGGTTCCGCTACGGCGACGGGTTCAGCCACTCCCGTGCCTTCGCGTTTCAGCTCTGCCTGGCCGTGGTGCCGTTCCTGATCGCCCTCACCGGGCTGATCTCCGAGCTGGGCGTGGCCGAGGGTGGGGAGGTGGTCGCCGACACGGTGCTGGCGTTGACCCCTGGCACCAGTGACCAGATGGTCGCCGAGCTGCTCGGCGGGGGCGACGGCGCGGGCGCCGAGCGGGTCGAGGAGACCGGCGAGGTGGCGCTCACTCTCGGTCTGATCACCGGCCTGGTGGCGCTGACCAGCACCATGGCCCAGATCGAGCGGGGCGCCAACCGGATCTACGGCGTCGAACGGGACCGCCCGGCGCTGTGGAAGTACCTGCGGGCGGCCGTGCTCGCCGTCACCGCCGGTCTCCCGGCGCTGGCCGGGTTCCTCATCCTGGTCGGCGGTGGGCCGATGGGCGACTCGGTGGAACGCCACTACTCCTGGGGTGATGTCGCCGGGACGGTGTGGGACGTGGTGCGTTGGCCGCTCAGCCTGGGCCTGACGGTGCTCGCCGTCGCGGTGCTGTTCCGCCACGCGCCCCGCCGTCACCAGCCCGGCCTGTCCTGGCTGTTGTTCGGTGCCGGCATCGCGACCACCATGTGGTGGCTGGCCAGCCTCCTGCTCGCCGGGTACGTGCGGTTCAGCGAAGACTTCGGGCAGACCTACGGTGCGCTGGCCGGGATCATGGCGCTGCTGCTCTGGGCGAACCTCACCGGCATGGCGTTGTTCGGCGGGCTCTCGTTCGCGGCGCAACTGGAGGCGGTACGCATCGGCGTGCAGGAGCCGGCGAAGCCGGACCTGTGGGAGCCGAACGTACAGCGGGTACCGGTGCACGACACCGGCGAGATGACCGCACTCTGACCGTCCGGTCGCCGGGTGTACCGCGGCGGCGGATCGGGTACTGCGCCACGCCAGAAGCGAAGGAGGCTGCCGTGGGCGCGGTCAGGGACGTACTGCGACGACCCCTGGGACATTTCACCGAACGTACGCTCGCCGGTCTGGCGCTCGTGCTCGGTGCCGGGGTGGGCTTCGGGTTGCTGCTGGTGCTGGTCCGGGTGCGGTGGTCGCCGCTGTACGACGTGGACCACGGCGTGGCCCAGTGGCTCAACGACCAGGTGTCACCGATCGGGCCGCTGGTGACGGTGCTCAACGCCATCACCGACCTCGGTGGCCGGGCGGTCATCATCTGGTTGGTGACGGTCGCCGTGGTCGGCTTGCTGATCCGCCGGCAGGGTCGCCTCGCGGTGTTCCTGATCGTCACCGGCGCGGGCGCGCTGATCCTCGACCCGTCGCTCAAGACGCTCGTCGACCGGTTGCGTCCCGAGGTGGAGGTGCCGATCGGCGCGTACGCGGGGCAGAGCTTCCCCAGCGGTCACGCCCTCGGGTCGATGGTGGCCTACGGCGCGTTGTTGCTGGTGTTCCTGCCGGCGATGGCACCCCGCTGGCGCCGGCCGGCGATGGCCCTGGTCGCCGCCGTCGTCTTCCTGATCGGGTTCACCCGGGTGGCGCTCGGTGTTCACTTCCTCTCCGACGTGATCGGTGCCTGGCTGCTCGGCGCGGCCTGGTTGGGCGTCACCGCGTACGCCTTCCGGTTGTGGCGGTTGGAGCGGGGGCGGCCCGCGGCGCCGTTGACCGAGGGGTTGGAGCCGGAGGCCGGGCAGGAGGTGGCGCCCGCGCCGGACGAGGAGAAGCTGCTGCCGCACGCCCGGGCCGGCGTCGCCGAGATCATCGTCGGCTGGGTGCTGGTGTTCGGTGCCCTCTACGGCTTCGGCATGTTCGTCAGCTACTACGCCGACAGCACCTTCCTGGCCAGCCTCGACGAGACGGTGCCGACCTGGTTCGCCGAGCGGCGTACCCCGGCGCTCGACGATTTCAGCTGGTGGTGGAGCAAGGTCGGCGACACCCACGCCATCCTGGCGATCTCGCTGGTCTTCTGTCCGCTGGTGCTGGCCATCTGGCGGCGGTGGCGGCCGGTGCTGTTCGTGGCGTTGACCATGTTCGGCGAGTTGACCCTCTTCCTGGCCAGCGCGGCGGCGGTGGACCGGCCCCGCCCGCCGGTGGAGAACCTGGACGGTCCGATGCCGACCTCGTCGTTCCCGTCCGGGCACATCGCCGCCACACTCTGCATCTGGGTGGCGATCGCCGTGATCGTCTTCCCTCGTACCGACCGGTGGTGGCGGTGGGTCTTCGTGGCGCTCGCCGTGGTGATGCCGGTCGGGGTGGCGGTCTCCCGGATGTACCGGGGCATGCACCACCCGACGGACTTCATGGGCGCGATCCTGCTCACCACGCTCTGGATCGGGCTGTTGTACTGGGTGGTACGCCCCAACGAGGACGTCCGGCAGGGCAACCAGCCGGCCATCGAGTCGGAGGACGTGGACACCCTCGACGACGAGCTGGCGCGGGCCGGCCGGCCCGGCTGAGCCGCCCGTGTTGCGGGTGATGACCTGGAACATCCGCACCGGTGGCCGGGACCGTGGCGGTTTGGACCGGCGCGAGCTGGTGGCCCGGGTCATCGCCCGGCAGCGGCCGGACGTGCTCGCGTTGCAGGAACTGGGTGGTCTCGACGTCGCGGGCTTCGCCGGCGGCGTCGGGCTCCGGCCGTACCTGGCCCGCTCCTGGCTGGGGCAGCCGGTCGCGGTGCTGGTGCGGGCACCGTGGCCGGTGCTGGCCGCCGCACCGGTGCGTCGGCCGTTCCACCACGCGGCCCAACGTGTGGTGGTGGGCACCGACGCCGGTCCGCTGACGGTGCTCGGTACCCATCTCGACCCGTACTCGGGCACCCGACGGCTGGTCGAGGCGGGGTGGGCGGCCGGCGCCGTGCGTACCGGCCGGGACGGCCTGGCGCTGCTCGCCGGTGATCTGAACACCCTCGACCCGTACGCCGAGCACGCCGACCGGGTGGGTCGGCTACCGCCCGCGTACCGGCGACGGCATCTGCGTCGGGACGGGCGGACGGTGGAGACCCGCGCGGTGGCCCGGCTGCTCGCCGCCGGGCTGGTGGATCTCGGCACCGACGCCGGCCCGACCGTGCCCACCGCCCACGGTGGCGCCGAGTTCCCCGACGTGCGCCTGGACTACCTGCTCGCCACCCCCACCCTGGCCACCCACCTCACCCGCGTGGCGGTGGTCCGCACCCCCCACACCGACCACGCCTCCGACCACTACCCCCTGCTGGCCGAGTTCGCCCTCACCCCGCCCACTACGCGTTGACCAAGAAGTTCTGGTCTCCGCCGGGGCTTGTCGGGACCAGAACTTCTTGATCGACACAGGCGGAACGTCACAGGAGCAGGTTGAGCAGGATGGTCAGGACGATCGAGGCGAGGATGGAGAAGAGGACCATCAGGAGGCAGCCGACGCCGCCGCCGGCGGGGCGGATCTCCGTGTTACCGATGCGCATCGATCACTCCTCGTCGTTCACAGGTCACGCAGTCGGGGCAGCAGTTCGTCCTGCGCCCAGTCCAGGAACATCGGTTGGGTGTCGCCGCCGACCTGGACCAGGGCCACGTGGGTGAAGCCGGCGTCGACGAACTTCTTGAACGCCGCCACGTGCTTGTCGACGTCCGGGCCGCAGGAGAGTTCGGCGGCCACGTCCTCCTCGCGGACGCCGCGGGTGGCCGCCGCGAAGGAGTCGGTGTCGGGCAGGTCGGTGTTGACCTTCCAGCCCAGTCCGAACCAGCGGAACTGATCGTGGGCGATCTTGCGGCACTCGGCCTCGTCCGGTCCGTAGCAGATGGCCACCTGCCCGTAGCGCGGGCGTCCGGCCCCGCCGGCCTGCTCGTACATCTCGACCAGGTGCGGCTCCGGATCGGTGGCGATCATGCCGTCGGCGTACTCGGCGGCCAGGGTCGCCGACTGCCGGCCGGAGGCGGCCACCGCCATCGGCACCGGCGTGTCCGGACGGTCCCACAGGTAGGCGTCCGGCACGTCGAAGTGGTTGCCGGAGAAGGTCAACGTCTCGCCGTTCAGCAGCGGACGGATGATCTGCAACGCCTCCTCGAACATCTCGTGCCGCTGCTGCACGTGCGGCCAGCCGCCCACCACGTGCTCGTTGAGGTTCTCCCCGGCACCGAGGCCGAGGGTGAACCGCCCGTCGGAGAGCACCCCCAGGGTGGACGCCTTCTGCGCCACCACCGCCGGGTGGTAACGGCGGATCGGGCAGGTCACGAAGGACATCAGCGCCGCCCGGGAGGTGGCGTGCGCGACCGCGCCCAGCACCGACCAGGCGTACGGGGAATGCCCCTGCGACTCCAGCCAGGGGTAGTAGTGGTCGGACATGACGAGGTGGTCGAAGCCCGCCGCCTCGGCCCGTACGGCGTGGTCGACGAGTTCCTTCGGACCTGCCTGCTCGCACATCAGGGTGTAGCCGACGCTGACCATTGACGTCTCCTTCGGGCCGAGGACGGGTCATTCCGGATACCCCGGCCCGGATCGGTCAACCCCTGTTCGGCGCTTGACGGTGCGCTCGGCCCGTGCCTACCGTTGTCTGAACCGGTTCAGATGCCGGCGTGGTGTACGTCCTGTGGTGGGGATGTCCGCCCCCGTGACGACTCGGTGTCTCCTGGGTCGTCACGGGCAGCCGGCGTACTGAACCGGTTGCTTTCGCCATCCCATCGGCATACGCTGATGCCTCGCCGGGTCTGAACGCGGCTGTCGGGCTGCAGCCGCGCACCTGCCACTCACCGCACCCCCTGGGCACGGGGGAGACACCTCCTGCGAGGAATGCATGAGAAAACTGTTCGCGGCCGTCGGCGCCATCCTGCTGGCGACCGTCGCCGCAGTGTTCGCCTTCGGGCCTTCGGCCCAGGCCGCCGCCGGCTTCACGGTCAGCAACGGTCGGCTCTACGACGCCAACGGCAACGAGTTCATCATGCGTGGGGTCAACCACGCGCACACCTGGTATCCGAACCAGACCAGTTCCTTCGCCGACGTCAAGGCCCTCGGCGCCAACGCGGTGCGGGTCGTGCTCTCCAGTGGCGACCGGTGGACCCGCAACAGCGCCAGCGACGTGTCGAACGTGATCCAGCTCTGCAAGGCCAACCGGCTGATCTGCGTGCTGGAGGTGCACGACACCACGGGGTACGGCGAGCAGAGCGGGGCGGTCAGCCTGGACCGCGCGGTCGACTACTGGCTCAGCATCGCCAGTGCGCTCAACGGCCAGGAAGCGTACGTCATCGTCAACATCGGCAACGAGCCGTACGGGAACCAGAACTACTCGTCGTGGGCCACCGACACCGCCAACGCGATCCGCCGGCTGCGCACCGGCGGCCTCACGCACACCATCATGGTGGACGCGCCGAACTGGGGTCAGGACTGGTCGTTCACCATGCGCGACAACGCGCCCACGGTGTTCAGCGCCGATCCGGCCGGCAACACGGTCTTCTCGATCCACATGTACGGCGTCTTCGACACCGCCGCCGAGATCAGCGACTACCTGGGCCGGTTCCGCAGCCGTGGCCTGCCCATCGTGGTCGGCGAGTTCGGGCACAACCACTCCGACGGCAACCCCGACGAGGACGCGATCCTCTCCTACACCCAGGCCAACGGCATCGGCTGGCTCGGCTGGTCGTGGAGCGGCAACAGCGGTGGCGTGGAGTACCTCGACATGGCCACCAACTTCAACCCGAACCAGCTGACCAGTTGGGGTGAGCGGTTGTTCAACGGCACCAACGGCATCCGGCAGACCGCACGGCAGGCGAGCGTCTACGACTCGATTCCGCCGACCACGCCGCCGCCGTCGACCCCGCCCCCGTCCACGCCGCCCCCCTCGACTCCGCCGCCCTCGACGCCGCCCCCGTCGACCCCGCCGCCGAGCGCCGGTTGCACGGCGACCTACTCGATCACCGGGCAGTGGCAGGGTGGCTTCCAGGGCGACGTGCGGGTGACCGCCGGCTCCACCGCCATCAACGGCTGGACGGTGCGCTGGACGTACGCCAACGGACAGACGGTGACCCAGTCCTGGAACGCGACGATCTCCAGCAGCGGATCCACCGTGACCGCCCGCAACGTCTCCTACAACGGTCGTCTCGGTGCCGGGGCCAGCACCAACTTCGGCTTCCTCGGCAGTTGGGCCGGGACCAACTCGGCTCCTGCGGTGAGCTGCACGGCGAGCTGACCTCACACCGTCGGTGGCCGGGCCCGGCACGGGCCCGGCCACCGCTGTGCCGTGGTCGAGGTGGAAAGGGCTCAGTCGGGTTCGCCGGAAATGGGGGAGGGCTCCGACCGGGCATCGGTCGTGTTCATCGAATTCACCAGTTCGGTGCATTCGGTGAGGTCCCGGTGATCGCTGTCCAGAGCGTGGGAAATAATTGCCAACGAGGTGCGTGAGTCACTTATTCGCCGGCGGAGTACGTTTCGCTGTTCGGTCAGCAGCTGCCGCCATACCGTCGGGTCGTCCCGGTTGGTCAGTAGTGCCCGCAGTTGGCCGAGGCTGAACCCGGCCTCCTTGCCGAGCAGGATCAGACCGACCTGACCGGCGTGTTTTCGCTGGTAACGACGCCGTCCGTTGGGTTGCCGGTCAGGGGCGAGCAGACCCATCGCCTCCCAGTGCCGCAGTACGTGTGGAGCCAGGCCGAACCGGCCGGCCAGCTCGCCGATAGTCATTGATCGCCCACCAGATCTTGACTTCATGTCAGCATTAACTTGCATCATTGCGATTGGCGTCAAGCCGCGGCGGCCGACTCCCAGAAAAGCGATTGAAGTCTTGACAAGTGGAGGCGTCAGTGCAGTTGTTGCGTCAAGCGGGTCATGCGAGGTTGCGGGCCGTACTGACCATGCTGGTCGTACTCGCCGCGGCAATCGGCGTCAACCTGGCGGCGTCGTCGCCGGCCAGCGCGGCGACCACGACCATCTGCAAGAGTTCCCCGGTACCGGCCGGCTACGTGATCATCGCCGAGGGCTCGTCGAGCTCCTGCCCGTACGCATACCCGAACACCTGGACCATCACCACCCCGTCCACCACCGGCACCACCACGGTCTGCAAGGTGTCGACCATCCCGGCCGGCTACGTCATGCTCAGCGAGGGTAATTCCACGCAGTGCCCGTACGCGTGGCCGAACACGATGACGATCCGGATTCCGTCCACGAGCACCACCACCGTGGTCTGCAAGGCCGGGCCGCTGCCGGACGGCTACGTGATCCTGGCCCAGGGCAACTCCACCCAGTGTCCGTACGCCTGGCCGAACACCTGGACCATCCGCATCCCGTCCGCCAGCGGCACCACCGTCGTCTGCGGGGTCTCGCCCGTTCCGTCGGGCTACGTCGTGGTCGGTACCGGATACTCCAGCCAGTGTCCGTACTCCTCGCCGAACACCAAGAGCATTCGGCGTCCCTGACCGGTAGCGCGTGCAGCCGGGCGGCCCGGGTTCGGGCCGCCCGGCCAGTCGGCGTCCGGGAACGCACCCGGGACGCACCGGGATCGCCGGTTTTTCAGCGACCTCACAGCCCGGGTCGATAGGGTGCGCTGGTCCGCGTCCGCTCCCACAATGGAGTACGGGCACCAGACCCCGCAGGAGTACCAATGGTCTTCAAGAAGATGCTGAGCGCGTTGGGCGTGGGCGGTCCCAGCGTGGACACCGTCCTGGCCAACCCGAACACCAGACCCGGACTCGCCCTCGACGGCCAGGTCAACCTGCTCGGCGGGGACGCGGCGGCGGACATCGAAGAGATCGCCGTCGGTCTGGTCGCCCGGGTCGAGGTCGGTGAGCACGCCGGTGTGATGGAGTTCCACCGCCAGGTGGTCAGCGGGCCACTGCAACTCGCGGCGAAGCAGACGCTGTCCATCCCGTTCCAGCTGCCGCTGCCCTGGGAGACGCCGATCACCGCGGTCTACGGTCAGCGTCTGCACGGGATGGCCCTCGGGCTGCGTACCGAGTTGGCGATCGCCCGCGCCGTCGACAAGGGCGACCTGGACGAGATCAACGTGCACCCGCTGCCGGTGCAGGAGCGCATCCTGGAGGCGTTCCTGCAGCTCGGCTTCCGGTTCAAGAAGGCCGACCTGGAGCGTGGGCTGATCCACGGAGTGCACCAGACCCTGCCGTTCTACCAGGAGATCGAGTTCTTCGCCGCACCGCAGTACGCGCAGACCATCAACGAACTCGAACTGACCTTCGTCACCAACCCGCACGGCGTGGACGTGGTGCTGGAGTGCGACAAGCGCGGCGGCTTCCTGGCGCCCGGGCACGACGTCTTCGGCCGTCACCAGGTCGCGCACTCCGACGCGGAGCGCTCCGACTGGGTGCAGGTGGTCGACGGCTGGTTGCAGGAGACGATCGGCCGCTTCGGTGCCCTGCGCGCCCAGGCGTTCGGCCCGCACGGCTACGGCGGCGGGCAGAAGTTCGGCCACCCGCACCAGCGCCACGGCTCCGGCATGGGTGGCGTGGTGGCCGGTGCGGCGCTGGGTGCCGCCGGTGGCATGCTCGCCGGCCACATGATCGGCAACGCCTTCGAAGGGGCCGAGGACGAGGTGAGCGAGGCCGCCGGTGACTTCGGCGGTGACTTCGGCGGCTTCGAGGAGTTCTAGGCACGACGGGACGGTGGCCCTTCGGGAGCGGATCCCGAGGGGCCACCGTGCGTGTGCGGGCCGGTCGAGGCCCCGCCTAAGCGGGGTCACCGTCCCCGCTTACGCTCCTCACCGGAACGCTTCGCGCTGCCGGCCTTGGCCAGACCACGGCTACCCAGGTAGCCGAGGGTCAGCAGGGTGATGAAGAACCACGCCTGGCCGGGGTTGTTCAGATTCAGCCCGTACGAGCTGGTGCCACGCCAGAAGGCGGCGATGACCACGGTGGTGACGGCAGCGGCGTAGATCCAGAACTCGGTGGTCAGGAACGCCTGCTTCGTCTCCGTACCCGGTGCCGGCATCGGCTCCCGGTGCCCGTCCTGCATCATCGGCATCTGACGGGTCGGTGCCTCCTGCATGGCCGCGCGGTTCTGCATGTCCTGCGCCGGGCGGTTCATCGGCCTGGTAGATGCAGCCTGCGTGCTCATCTGTCCTCCTCAGGATTGATGAGTCGTAACCTGCGACCCTCGCCCCGCTACCGCGTGTCGGCCACGGCACGGTTCGCGCACTTGGCGGGGGCACCCCGCGTCTACCCCCGCCGACGGGGGCAGTAACCCCGACCGGTCCGCGATTCGGGCCGTTCCCGCGGGCGACGCCGGGGTGCCGCGTCGCCCGCGCCGAGGCTCACCGCAGGCCGTTGCGGATGGCCACGCCGACCAGCAGATCGGGGTCGTCGGTGATGATGCCGTCGACCCCGAGGTCGATCACCCGCTGCATCACGCCCGCGTCGTTGACGGTGTAGGGAATCACCTTCAGGCCGTACCGGGCCTGCAGGGTGCGTACGTCCGGTCCGTGGAAGTACGTCGGGTCCTGCCGCAGGTACCAGTCGGGGTGGGTGACCGAACCCTGCGCCGGGTCGTGCACCTGCCAGTTCGCCGACACCGTGCTGGCGCCGGCGGCCCGGGTGAGCCGGCCCAGGTCCCGGTACTTCCACCAGTCCAGTCCGGCGGTCCACGGGCTCTTCACCGACGGGTCGCCGTACACCGCCCGCAGCGAACACTCGTCGGCCAGCCTGGCGCACTCCGCCGGCCCGTACTGCCAGATCAGGGCGACCGTCTCGATCCGCCGGTCCAGGTGCCGGGCGTAGGTGATGGTGCGCCAGTCGAAGGACTGGATGGTGACCCGGCCGGTGAGGCCGGCGCGCTGCACGGCGGTGACCAGCTTGCGGGTGAAGCCGCGGTACGGCTCGGTGTCGTTCACCAACGGGCTGATCTTCGTTTCGATGTTGAACCGGATGTCCGTCCGGCCGCTGGCCTTCACCAGCGCGAAGACCTCCTCCAAGGTGGGGATCCGGGCACCCGGGGCCGGCACCTGCTCCGGCATGTCGGCGGCGGTCCTCGTACCACAGTCGAGGGTCTTGAGCTGCGCGAGACTCAACGAGTGCACCAGCTTGCCCACGTACGGGAACTGCGGGTCACCGGGCCGCACGGGTGCGGTGTCGAGGCAGTGCGAGCCGTTGACGGCGCGGTCGTGCAGCACCACCAGCCGGCCGTCGGAGGTCACGCCGGTGTCCAGTTCCAGGGTGGAGATCGCCGGGTTGGCCAGGGCGTTGGCGAAGGCGGGCAGGGTGTTCTCGGGTCGGGTCGCCCGGCCGCCGCGGTGGGCCTGGATGTCGAACGGCGACGCGTACGCCCGGGGCAGCCGGTAGCCGCGCTGCGCGAGCAGCGTGCGCAGCCGGTCCGGGTAGTCGGTGATGATGCCGTCCACCCCGTCGTCGATCAGCTTGGCCATGGTCGGCACGTCGTTCACCGTCCACGGGATCACCCGGATGCCGTTGCGGTGCGCGTGGGTCACCATCTCCCGCGTCACGTACGGCCGGTAGCCGGGGTCGGTGACGGTGCCGTTCTGCGGGAAGCCGTGCACCGGCGAGAAGGCGGTGACGCCGAGGCTGCGGATCGCCCGGATCGGGTCGCCGCCGAAGTCGTCGATGTCCAGCCCACCCAGCCACGGGGAGGCGCCCGGCTGCCCGACCTGGAGGAAGTCGAAGTTGGTCAGCGCGACCAGCGGCAGCCGGGGCTCGACCTGACGCATCCGCTTCAGCGCGCCCCAGTCGAAGCTCTGGATGGTCACCTGACGCAGCAGCCCGGCGGCCCGGATCTCCTTCGCGGTGACCTGGACGAACTGTTCCCGCGGGGCGGTCTCGCTCGGCGCTCCCGCCTCTACCTTGGTCTCGATGTTGAGCGTCACGTCGTCCGCCCGGTACCGCTTCACCAGGGCGAAGACCTCGCTCAGCAGCGGCATCCGGGCATCCGGCACGGCGAGCTGCCCGGGCCGGTCCGGCAGCGTACGTGAGCCGCAGTCGAGGGTGCGCACCTGCGCCAGGGTCAACGTGTTGACGTATTTCCCGACGTACGGGAACTCGGGGTCACCGGGTACGACCGGGGCGGTGTCGGTGCACTTCGCGGCGCTGACCCGCCGGTCATGGGTGACCACGGCCCGTCCGTCCTCGGTGATCTGAACGTCCAGTTCGAGGGTGCTCACCCCGAGCTGGAGGGCGTTGCCGAACGACGCGAGGGTGCTCTCCACCCGCAGTCCGAGCCCGCCCCGGTGGGCCTGTAGGTCGAAGTTCCGGTCCGGGCGCTGATGTGCCGGGGCAGGCGCCGCCAGCATGGTCGTCACTGTCGTCGCGACCAGGGCCACGACGGCGGTACGGCGTACGGTGCGCACGCTGTCCTCTCCCTCCCGCGGGGATCTCCCGCCGAATCCGCTGCACAGCATCGGCAGCGGGCACGGCGGGCAGGCAAGCGCAGTGCGACGGTCGGGTGAACCGGCGGTGCGGGTTTGCCGCGCCGGTCACCGGGCACGCACCGAGACCGACCCTTCTGCGAGGTGATGGATCGTGCGTGAGGACGAGATGCGGCAGGACGCCGCCCGCCGGGCCGAGGAGCGGATCACCGGCGGCAGTTACGGCGAAGGCGCTCTGGACGAGGTGACCGTGCCGCCGACCGACGTGGAGAGCCAGCTGCAACGTGAGGACCCGGACGACCCGGCCGACGTGCCGATCGACCCGACCGTCCTGCGCGACGGCGGGCCGACGCGCGGCCAGGGCGCGATCACCACGACCGGCGGCACCGCCGGCCCGGCCAGCGCCCGTCGGGTGGCCCGCCAACCGGAGCGCCACCCCGGCAAGGTCGCCCCGACCACCACCGGTGACGCCACCACCGGCGGCCTGACCACCCCACCCGCCGGCCCCACCAGCGACAACTCCACCCCCACCACCCACCAAGGCAACTTCGACTAACCACCCACCCACCCGAACCCTTTGTCGATCATGAGGTTAGCGGCACTCACAGAGATCAAAGACGCCGCCAACCTCATGCTCAACGCGCGAGGGATCAGGGGGTGGGGGTGAGGGTGGTCAGGGTCTGGGTGGCTCGGGTCAGGGCTACGTAGAGGTCGCTGGGACCTCGGGGGGACTCGGCGATGATGCGGTCGGGGTCGACCACGATGACCGAGTCGAATTCGAGGCCCTTGGCACCGGCGACGGTCAGCAGCACGACGCGACTCTCCAGCTCCGGTTGCTCGCCGACGGCCGCCTCGGGCAGCGCCGCCGTCAGCGCGGCACCGAGGTCGTCGAGCCGGCCGGCCGGGACGATCACCCCGAGCCGCCCGTCGGTCAGCCCGGCCGCCTCGGCGGTGGCGGTCGCCACCAGCTCCGCGGCGAGCGACTCCGCCGGCACCGCCCGCTGGCGCGGCGCGAAACCACTGGAGCGTACGGCGCGGGGCGGGCGCAGCGCCGGATCGATCTGGGCCAGTACGCCCGCGGCCACATCCATGATCTCGGCGGGGGTGCGGTAGCTGACGGTCAGCTCGGTCAGCCGCCACCGGTCCGCCACGTACGGCGCCAGCGCCTCCGCCCACGACGGGGTGCCGGCCAGCGCACCGGTCTGCGCCACGTCGCCCACGATGGTCATCGAACGGCTCGGGCAGCGGCGCATCAGCAGCCGCCACGCCATCGGCGACAGCTCCTGCGCCTCGTCGACGATGACATGCCCGAACGCCCATCCCCGGTCGGCCGCCGCGCGTTGGGCGGTGGTCAGCCGGTCCGCCTCCTCCTGCCGTTCCAGCAGCCGGTCGGCGTCGAGCAGGTCGGTCACGCCAAGGATCTCGCCCCCCTCGGCCTCGTCCTCCACGTCGATCGAGCGCGAACCCCGGGCGATCTCCAGCACACCCTCGGCGTACTCGCGTTGCAGGGCACGGATCCGGCTCCGGCGGGCGGCGGCGGCCCGGTCGTCCTCGCCGAGCAACTCCGCCGCCTCGTCGAGCAGGGGCACGTCCGCCGGTGTCCAGCCGCCCGGCTCGCGGTGCAACGCGGCCCGCTCGGCGTCGCTGAGCATGGGCGCGGCGGTGTCGATGCGCTCGGCGTCGGCGTACAGGTCGGCGAGCAGGCGTTGCGGCGTGAGCACCGGCCACAGCTCGTCCAGGGTCGCCCGCACCTCCGGCTCCTCGCGCAGCTCACGGCGGATCTCGGCGCGGTCGGCCTCCTCCAGCAGGTTCTCCCCGCCCAGCGGGTCGGCGCCGATGCGTTCGGCCACCTGGTCGGCGAGCGCGTGAATGACCTCGATGTCGAAGACCGCGCGGGCCAGGTTGTGCGGCCGGCCGCTGCGCCGGGCCCGGTCGCGCGCCGCCCGCACGGTGGCCGGGTCGAGGACCAGGACCTCCCGCTGCGGCAGCTCGATCTCCAGCGGCTCGTCGGGCACCCGCTGCCGGTCGCGTACGGCGTTGGTCAGCACCTCGACCATCGTCAGGCGGCCCTTCAGGGCGGCGGTGGTGGCCGGCTCGGCCCGGTGGGCGGTGACCCCCGGGAACAGGTCGCCCTGGGTGCGCAGCAGCACGCCGGTCTCGGCGAGCGCCGGCAGCACCTGCGAGATGTACCGCAGGAACGTCACGTTCGGGCCGACCAGCAGCACCCCCCGGGTCGACAGTTCCCGCCGGTGGGTGTAGAGCAGGTACGCGGCCCGGTGCAGCGCCACCGCCGTCTTCCCGGTGCCCGGCCCGCCCTGGACCACCAGCACGCCCGACAGGTCGGCCCGGATGATCCGGTCCTGCTCGGCCTGGATGGTCTCCACGATGTCGCGCATCCGGCCGGTCCGGCCGGCGTTCACCGCCGCGAGCAGCGACGCCTCACCGGTCAGCTCCTCGTGGGCGGCGGGGGAGGCGGCGGTCAGGTCGAGTACCTCGTCGTTGAGGCCGACCACCTTCCGCTGCCGGGTACGCAGGTGCCGGCGTCGCCGGATGCCCTGCGGGTTCGCGGCGGTGGCGAGGTAGAAGGCGCGGGCGGCCGGGGCCCGCCAGTCCATCAGCAGTGGCTCGTAGTCACCTTCGGTGTCGAAGATGCCGATTCGACCGATGTAGTGACGCTGGTCGCTGTCGGTGTCCAGCCGGCCGAAGCAGAGGCCGTTCTCCACCGCCGAGAACTGCTCGACCTGATCGGCGTACATGCGTACCGAGCCGTCGCGCTGCGAGCGGGCCTGCAACGTGCCACCGGTGGACCGCAGCTGCTCGGTCAACCGCGTCGCCGCCTGGTCCCGCAGGTCGTCGAGGCGTTGGTACAGCATCGAGACGTACTCCTGCTCGCGGCCGATCTCGTCGTCGGACGGTGAACCGCCGGAGTGCCTTGACAATCCGTCTCCCGATTGGCTAGAATTCGCATTCAGAACGGCTTTTTCAAGCCGTTCTTTTTTGTGCCTGAACTGCCAAAGATAGCGCGCTCCGCCGGTCAGCGGCGCTCGGTGCAGACCTCGTCGGAGCGGGCGACGGTCTCGGTGGACCAGGCCACGGCGACGGTGAAGCAGTAGTCGAGACCGCGGTTGAGCCCGTAGACCACGAAGCTGTCGCTGCCGGCGGGCAGATCCGCGAACGGATTCTGCGGCTGACCGTTCCGACCACCCGAGACGATCACCGGCCCCTCCGCCCCGGCCGGGTACGTCCACCGCAACGTCACACTGTCCCGGTTGTCGCGCAGCGACAGGCCGGTCGGCGCGGCACCGGGCGAGGCGGGGGGAGCAGCGCCATCGGTGGCCGTGGCCGCCGGAGGTGCCGCGCCGGTCGGGTCACCGCTGGCCGCCGGCGGTGCCGGATCGCCGCCGTCGACTCGGGACACCCCGGCGATCACCGCCGCGGCGCCGAGCAGCACCACGGCCACTCCGGCCGCGACGATCAGCACCAGCCGGTTCGGTCGGTCGGCCGGTTCCGGTGCGGCGGCGGTGCGGCGTACCGGGACCGGCAGCAGCCGCGACGGTGGCCCGGGGCGTTCCGGCTCGACCCGGCGCAACCGGTACACCCCGGGGGCCTGGGGCGTGCCGGTCAGCCCGACCACGTTCGGCGGCACGGCACCGCCGGTCGGTGGCGGCACCTCCGGATAGGGGTTCGGGGCGGGCTGCTCGGCGGCCGGGCCGACCCACCAGTCCTCGGGCGGCCCGGCCGGGCCGTCGACCGGCTGCCGGGGCGTGGGCACCGCCGAGGCGGCACCGGGCGCTCCGATATCCGCCGTCGGGTACCCGTGGCTCGGGTGGTAGCCCTCCGCCGGATGGTCCTCCCCGGCGGCGGGCGCCGGCTCGTCCGAACCCCAGGGCGGCGCGGCAGCGGCCCAGGTCGGTGCGTCCGGCGATTCGTCCTCCGGTGCCGTCGCCCAGGCGGGCGGCCAGGTGTCACGCGGCGGCGCGGCGGATCCTGACCCGTGTTCGGCCCAGGTGTCCGCCGCGGCTGTTCCGGCAGGTGCGTTGTCCGCCTCGGTCGGCGCGGACGCCGTCCAGGCGGAACCGTCGTCGTCGGGCAGGCGCGGATGCGGCCAGGTCGACGCGGGAGGGACGTCTTCGGTCGGTGGGGTACGGGCGGACGGCACGACCGGTTCCTCCGCGCTGACCGGCGGGTTGTCGGCGCAGACGTGGTCCGGGTTGGCCGCCGCCCGGGACAGCGCCGCCACCTGGACGGCCAGCGGATCGTCCACGGCGAGGTGCTGGCGGGCCAGTTCACGGGCCAGGGCCAGATTGTCCTGCGCCTCGGCGAACTGGCCGCAGTCGCGCTGCATCGAGCCTAGCCGGGCCAGCATCTTGATCCCGCTCGGGTGCCCGTCGCCGTAGACCTCGCGGTGCAACTCCCAGGCGTCCTGGAGCCGGTCGCGGGCGACCTGGCACTGCCCCCGGGCGTACTCCACGGTGGCCAGATCGGCGTGGGCGGCGAGCACCCGCAACGACTCCGGCCCGTCCGACGCGGTCAGCTCGATGATCACTTCCTGGTACAGCCGGGCCGCCCGCGACCAGCTGCCCACCCGGTGCAGCACCGCCGCCAGGGTGGCCGCGGCGGCCACCGTACGCGGATCGGAGCGGCCGTACAGCCGGGTGCTGGCGGCGTACGCGTAGGCGGCCCAGCCCCGTGCCGAGTGCGGCTCGCCGAGCGCGACCAGCACCCGCGCGTGCAGGCTGGCCGCCTCGGCCAACTCGGACGTGGCGTTGGCCGGGCGCGGGTCGGCGCCGGTCAGCGCGTCGGCGAGCAGCCGTTGGGCGCCGGCGAGATCGCCGGCGGAGACCAGGTCGTGCGCCTGATCAGTCAGTTCACCGAAGCCGGAGGGCACGCCCCATCGTGCTCATTCAGCGACGTTTAGTACAAGACCCGCGCCGGAGTGGTTCGGTCAGGATCCGGTCACGCTGACCTCAGGCGTTCGGCCAGCACCTCGCTGATCCGGCGTAGCTGCGCCACCTGGTCGGGGTCGAGCGGGTCGAACAGGTGCCGGCGTACCCCCTCGACGTGGCCGGGCGCGGCGGCGGCCAGTTTCGCGAAACCGTCGTCGGTGAGGTGGGCGATCTGGCCGCGCCGGTCGGTGGGGCAGTCCTCGCGACGCACCCAGCCGGCCGCCTCCAGGCGGGCCACCGCATGTGACAGCCGACTGCGCGAGGAGCCGCTGGACTCGGCCAACTCGCTCATCCGCAGGCGGCGTCCGGGTGCCTCGGAGAGGCGTACCAGGATCTCGTAGTAGGCGTGCGGCATCCCGGCGTCGCGTTGCAGCTCGCGGTCGAGCGTGTCCATCAGCGCCCGGGAGGCGGTCAGGAACGCCCGCCAGGTGCGCTGTTCGTCCGGGTCCAGCCAGCGGGTCATGACTAGCATCATAGCGTGGTAGTTGAACACTCAACTAATTTCCGGCTAGCCTTGGCGCATGGGAATTCATCGCCTCAACCACGCCGTCCTCTATGTCAGCGACCTCGACCGCAGCGTCGCCTTCTACCGCGACGTGCTGGACTTCCGCCGGGTACCGATGACCCCGGAGGGTTTCCGGGGTGCCGCCTTCCTCCAGGCGCCGGGCTCCACCAACGACCACGACCTCGGCCTGTTCGAGATCGGTGCGGGCGCCGGTCGGTCGACCGCCGGCCGGGCCACCGTCGGCCTCTACCACCTGGCCTGGGAGGTGGACACCCTCGACGAGCTGGCCACCACCGCCCGGCGGCTGACCGAGGCCGGCGCGCTGGTCGGCACCTCCGACCACGGCACCACCAAGAGCCTCTACGGCCGGGATCCGGACGGGCTGGAGTTCGAAGTGGTCTGGCTGGTGCCCGCCGACCGGCTCGACGACGCCGCCCTCGCCGCCCGGACCAGGATCGGTCGTCTCGACCTGGCCGCCGAGATCCAGCGCTACGGCGGGGACACCCGAGGCGGCGTCGGCATCTCGGTCCCGGTGTGAACCGCCGTCCAGGCGGGCCGGCCTGACCCGTTGCGGTAGAACCTGAGCATGCCGATCGACGCCGTAGGGCACGCGCCGTTTCTCCGACACCTGGACCGGTGGCTGCCGGCCGCGCTGCGCCGCGCCCGCCGGGCCACCGTCGCCCTCGGGTACGACGGGAGCGACCCGCACCTGGCCGAGCAGGCCGTACGCCTGGCCGGCGAGCACGCCGCGCGGCTGCGCGGCTGCCGGCTCACCGTCCTCGTGCTCGCCGAGGGCACCGCGGCCCTGCCGGCCAGGGTCGGTGCCGCCGAGGCGGGACTGCCGGCCGAGGTAGCCGTACACCTGATGCCCGGCCCGCCGGCCCGGCTGCCGGTGGCCCTTCGGGCGGCCGGTGCCGCGGGCGCGCCGGTGCTGTCCTACCTGGAGGCGGACGATCCGGTGGCGCTGACCGCCGCCGCGACCGGCCGGGCCGCCGAGGCGTTCGTGGTCGCCGGTGTGGCGCGGCACCTGCGGGCGGCGCTTGTCGACGCCGGGTTCGCGCTGGCCACCGAGGTCGAGTTGGTCGACACGGACCGGCGGCTCGGCTTCGGCACCGGATCGGACCGCAGCCTGGAGGAGCTGAAGGAGACCCTGTGGGCGAGCGGGTTGCGGTTCCGTGACCCGTACGGCGAGCCACTCTCACCGGCGTCCCCGGTGGATCCGGCCCCGCTCGGGCGGATGCTGCTGGGCGAGCTGACCCGGCACGGCCAGCGCACGGTCACCGAGCTGCGCCGGTACGCGCTGACGGAGACCGCCTACCGGGCGGTGGACGCCGTTCGGGCCCTGCACGACCTGCTCGACGGCGGCCGGGTGACCCGGACCCCGCCGGCCGGCCGGCTCGGCGGCGACGTGCTCGTCACACCCGTGCGGTCAGGCGCTTGACCACGAGTGAGAAGCCGGTGGCGATCACCCCGATGCTGAACACCATCTGCGCGCAGACCAGCACCCGGGCGAGCTGCCCGTGGGCGTGCACGTCGCCGTAGCCGATGGTGGTCAACGTGGCCAGCGCGAAGTACAACGCGTCGACGCGGGTTTCCAGGTTCACGAACTGGGACGGCGCGACCCGGGCGATCACATAGTCGGCGAGCGCGAAGGCGAGCAGGCCGGCGACCAGCGCGAGGACCAGGTGCGTCAGCGGAGGGGCCTCGCGTTCGTGGGTCGCGGCGACGACCTGGCGGCGTACCTGACCGGTGACCAGCCACGCCACCACGCCGAGAATCAGCAGCGTGAGCACGATGCGCAGGCCGAGTCGGGTCGGGTCGGGATCGGACTCCACCGGCACGACGAAGTAGGTCACGAAAATGAGCCCGCAGGCCAGTGCGGTACGCCGACGCGCCGACCGGTGGTCCGCTTTCTGATTCATGTCGAAATTGTCCGGCCCGGCGGTGCGTCATCGGTGCGACCCGTCCGGGTCAGCGGAAACGGATGGTGCGGCCAGACACAATGTCGGGGCGCCGGGGGTGCCGGCGCCCCGCTGAACGTCGGCGCTTCAGGACTTGTCCTGCTTCCAGTGCAGCGGCCCCGGCAGGTCGACGCGGTGCGCCTTGGCCCGCGAGTTCCAGGACCACCGACCGAGCTTGATGCTCCAGGACGAGAAGCCGTTCTGCGTGAAGTGCAGGATCAGCGGCCCGAACTTCTTGCGCTTACGCAACATCACACCCATTGTGGGGCTCCCTTCGAGACTTCCCGTACGGGCTCGAAGATTCCCGTTGCGTCTATTCGCCAAACCAGGTCGGATCCGCAGTGGAGTATCAGTCGCTCGGGTGGTCGACGAACAACACCCGGGTGGTGCTGCCGTCGGGCTCGGCGACATCGCGTTCGTGACGGAAACCGAGCCGGGCCAGCAGGGCCAGCGACGCGCTGTTCCGCGCGTCCACGGTGGCGTGGATCCGGGGCAGTCCGGTACGCAGGGTGGGAGTGGGCATCAGCGGGGTTCCCAGGCGTCCGGCAGAGTGGTGAGGCGACGGACGTGCGGAGGCAGCCGCCCGTTCACCAGGTCGGCGAGGCTCACCTCGTCGACCACCCGGCGCAGGGCGGCGCGGACCGCGACCCAGAACTCGGGCAGGTGCGCGGCCACCCCGTCGTAGCGGGTCTCCTCCGGACGCAGGCCGCGGACGCCGGCCAGCGGCCCTTCCGCTGCCCGCAGCACCGCGCCCACGGTCACCTCGCCGGGCGGTCGGGCCAGGGTGTAACCGCCCTCCGCGCCGCGCTGGGCCCGCACGATGCCGGCCCGACGCAGGTCGGCGAGGACCGCCTCCAGGAACTTGCGGGGCATGTCCTGCTCCGCCGAGATGGTCTGGGTGGACAGCAGCGACGGGTAGCTGGCCGCGAGACTCAGTGTCGCCCGTACCGCGTAGTCGCCACGCGCGGAGATCTGCACCCCGTCATCATGCCCAATCCGTGGCCGCCGGTGCCGCACCTGAGCCCGCCGGATCGCCCGGCGGCGCACCACGTGCGCCGCACCGTCATGCCCGATGGACGTCGATGCGAGCGTCGACGGGTGGACGGGGGCGGACCACCGGTGCCGACGCGGGCCGTTCGCGGGCGGCCCGGAACGCGCCCGGACTCATGCCGACCTCGCGCGTGAAGAACCGGCCGAAGTTCGTCGGTTCGGTGAAGCCGAGCTGCCGGCCGATCCGGGCGATCGGCTCATCGGTGGCCGCCAGCAACCGGCTGGCCTGAAGCGCGACCCGCTCGTCCACCACCTGCTTGGCGCTGCGCCCGGTGACCGCCAGGCAGGCCCGGGTGAGGGTACGCACCGAGCAGCCCAGTCGGTCGGCGTAGTCCTCGACCCGCCGGGTGTCCTGGTATGCCCGCTCCACCTCGCGGCACAGTCGTCGGAAGGTCTCGTCCTCCGGCCGCGACGGCTGCCCGGAGCCGGACGGCAGCATGCTCAGCCGCAGCAGCAGCACGCTCAGTTGATGGCGCAGCAGGCTGCGGGCGGCCCGGGTGTCCCGGTGCCGGCTGGCATCGACGGTCAGTTGGCTGACCTCGTTGATGATCGCGTCCTCGTCCTCGCCGGCCAGCTGGACCCAGCTGGGCACGCCGTCGATGTCGACGTCGAACCCGTCCAGCGCCTCCGGACGCCACCGGACCACCGTGGCGTCGAGTTGGGGCAGGGCGCACCGCAGCACCTGACCGGGACGGATCCGCAGCAGCGTGCCGGGCCGGCAGGGCAGGGCCCGGAAATCCACCTCGGCGAGCCCGTGCCCACTCGTGGTCAGCACGATCACGTCGCGGTCCAGCAGCAACGGTCGTCGCCACCCGCTGTCGGGTGCGAGATCACCGAGGGTGATCGTTTCGATCTCGGCCGGGTTGGCGGCAGCGTCGGGCGGCGCCGGGGCGAGGTGACCGGAAGGGACCATCACCTGCGACGTTAGCCCGAGCCCGGCCCGTACGCATCCCGCCCCACCCGGTTTGGAGGTCGCGGCTTCGGCGGACGGACGGGGTTGTTCCCGAAGTGGCCGGACGGTTAGGTTACTGATCGGTAGTGACCTGGTCGTCGTGACGCCCCCGAGGGTCCGTGACGGCGGCACCGACACCGGCTGCCCCCCGGCCGGGTACCGCAAGGGGATGGCATGAAGGATCTGTTCTCGGTCGACGGCAAGACCGTCCTGGTCACCGGCGGCTCCCGGGGCATCGGCCTGATGATCGCCCGGGGCTTCGTCGCCGCCGGGGCGCACGTCATCATCTCCTCCCGCAAGGCCGACGTGTGCGAGGCGGTGGCCAAGGAGTTGGCCGTGCACGGACGCTGCGAGGCGATCCCCGCCGACCTGAGCCGCGACGAGGGCGCGCAGCACCTCGCCGCCGCCGTCCAGGACCGGGTCGACAAGCTGGACGTCCTGGTCAACAACGCCGGGGCCACCTGGGGCGCGCCGTTGGAGAGCTACCCGGAGAGCGCGTTCGACAAGTTGTGGGCGGTGAACGTCAAGGCGGTCTTCCGGCTGACCACCGCGCTGCTGCCGGCTCTGCGGGCGGCGGCGAACTCGGACGACCCGGCGCGGGTCATCAACATCGGCTCCATCGACGGCATCCGGGTGCCGATGATGGAGGTGTACGCCTACTCGGCCACCAAGGCGGCGGTGCACATGCTGACCCGCAGCCTGGCCCATCAGCTGGCCGGCGAGCAGATCACCGTCAACGCGATCGCCCCCGGGCCGTTCGAGAGCAAGATGATGGCGTTCGCGCTCGACGACCGCGGTTCCCGCTCGGCCATCGAGGCCCAGATCCCTCTCGGCCGCATCGGTCGCCCCGAGGACATGGCCGGCACCGCCATCTACCTGGCCTCCCGAGCCGGGGCCTACCTGACCGGCGCGGTGATCCCCGTCGACGGCGGCCTGACCACCCACGGCTGACCCCGCCCGCTCCCACCCTGCGATCTTGCAGTTTCTGTCGGGGCAGATCCGCTGTTGTCCGGCATTTCGGCGACCAAAAGTGCAAGATCGCGGAGGATGTCGCGGGGTGTGGAGGGGGTAGGCGGGGGCCGCGCGGATTCGGCAGATCCGCGCGGCCCCGGTTCGGTCTGTCAGCGACCGGCGAGCAGCCGGTTCACCGCGGTGTCGACGTCCAGGTGCTCGGCCTCCCGGCCGCGCGGAACGACGACGTAGGTCCGCCGCAGGAAACGCACCAGCACGCTGCGCGGCACCTCGAACAGGGCGTTGCCGTCCGGCGACGACAGCGCCAGCGCGACGAAGTCGCCGCGCGGGGTGGCCCAGGGCCAGACCCGTACGTCCCCGATGCCCGCCGGCTCGTCCAGCCCGGTCACCAGCAGCTCGCGGGCGAAGGACCAGCTCACCGCCTCGCCACCAGCCGATTCCGCATGGAACAGGACATGGACCGCATACGGATCAGCAGGGTCGTAGCGCAGACTGGCGCGCACCGGCAGGGC
Source organism: Verrucosispora sp. WMMC514 (assembly GCF_027497295.1). NCBI lineage: Bacteria > Bacillati > Actinomycetota > Actinomycetes > Micromonosporales > Micromonosporaceae > Micromonospora > Verrucosispora sp. WMMC514. Next base: position 4,432,302 of record NZ_CP114906.1, read on the forward strand.
GGTGGCGTCAGGTGCGACGAGCCTTAGCGACGTCTCGACCTCTACGGTCGTCGGTCGGATGACACTCATGAACGTTCTCCCCCCGGCACCGCTGCGGAACGCGCGTGTCCCGCTTTTCCCATACTCAGCCGCTACTCCTGGCTACGCTCCGCCATGCGCTGACTTCACCCAGTGGTGGGAAGGGGGTCGGAAGGGCCTCATGAAAGTGAAACTTCATGTAGAATTTCCGATTCTGCCCAGTGGGTTCATCCTGCCCGGCATCGGGTTTGTTGAGTCGTCGACTTACTCCGGTAACGTCCAGTCGGCGGTTGCAGTGACGGGCCCGCGCCACACTGGGGCGGGAAATGGTCGCGGACGCGTTCCTCAGTGGATGCGGTGCCCGGACGAGACCCGTCGAACATCGCGGTCCGCACAGCCGAACAGCGGGGGTACGGGGTGCCGAAGAAGCGGAGAAGCCGGCACGGTCGGTCAGTGATCGATCACGTTCGGTCGGACGGCCGTGGCGCTGCGGCTGTGCGGGTGCGCAACGGACGTGGCTACCCGGGTGGAAGCCGGGATAGATCGACCGGGAAGGGGCATCGTGGGGAGATGACCGGGGGCGTACAGCGCGAGAGGGGTGGTGTCGCCGTGTCCGAGCGACGCGACCCGCCGCCGTGGCGGCAGCGGATATCCACCACTCTCGCCCTGATCCGGGCCAACCCCACCGGCCGAATCGCACTAAAGATCATCTTCGGGGTGCTGGGTGCCCTGGTGGTCACCCTCGGCATCGCCCTCATCCCGCTGCCCGGCCCCGGTTGGCTGCTGGTGATCGCCGGCCTCGGCATCTGGGCGGTGGAGTTCCACTGGGCCAAACGCCTACTCGCCTTCACCCGCCGGCACGTCCACGGCTGGACGGCCTGGGTCAAGAAACAATCCCTGCCCGTACGCCTGGTGATCGGCTCAATCGGCCTCGTCTTCGTCGGCGCCGTCGCCCTGCTGTCGATCAAGTACAGCCTCGGCATCGACGTCATCGCCCAGGTGCTGCACTACCTCGCGACGCACTGACCCCGGGTTCGCGGTCCGCGCGCCCGATCGGGTAGAGTCATCCGCGCTGAGGGCGATTAGCTCAGCGGGAGAGCGCTTCGTTCACACCGAAGAGGTCACTGGTTCGATCCCAGTATCGCCCACGCAGCTCAGGCCACTTCCCAGCTCCGGGAGGTGGCCTTTCTGCTGCCCGTACAGCAGCGAAGTACAGCAGTTCGTCATCGCGTCAGGGATTCGCCGAGGCGCTTGAGTGCGTCCCTGGTCGCCTGCGAGGAGACCTGGGTGTAGATCTCCATCGTTACGGAGAAGCGGGCGTGCCGGAGGATCTGCATGGCTACTCGCGGATGGACGTCGAGGTCGGCCAGGAGAGTGGCGCAGGTCCGCCGCGCGTCGTGGACGGTGATCGGCGTGACTGCCGCCTTGTCGCAGCGGGTCTGCCAGGAGCGTTGGAAGTTGCGCGGCTCGATGGGCGTGCCGTAGCGGGTGGTGAATGCGAGGTCGTTCTTGTGCCACGCCTTGCCGGCGGCTGCTCGTGCCTCGTCGCGTTGGTGCTGTCTGTGCTTGAGAGCGGTCAGGCAGATGTCGGGCAGAGGCAGGGTGGCGTCGGATGCCTGGGTCTTGGTGTCGCGGTGCAGGAGTTTCCCGCGTACGCGTTGCAGTTGGCGGCCGATGGTCAGCTCTCCGGCGTCGAGGTCCACGTCCGCCCAGGCCAGTCCCAACGCCTCGCCTTTGCGTAGGCCGGTGACGAGGACCAGGGCGTACGCGGCGTAGAGCGGGTCTTCGTCGGCGCGGGCGGATTCGAGGAACCGGCGGGCCTCGTCGCTGGACCAGGACTTGCCGCGTCGGCGGCGGACGGTGGCGAGGGTGACCGAGACGGCCGGGTTGCGGGTGATGAGGTCTTCGGCTTGGGCGTGGGTGAGGGCGGCCCGCAGCGCGGCCCGGATGTCGCTGACCGTGCGGGTCGACGGGACCGCCTGGCAGCAGCGGCCGATCGCGCAGCAGCGCCGCTTCTCCTTGCGGCGGGCGGCGTCCTTGCCCTGGGCGCAGCACTGGCAGGTGCGGGCCACCTGGTTGAGCCAGGTCTGCACGTCGCGCGCCTGGAGCCGGTCGAGTCGCTTGGTGCCGAGGCCGGGGGAGAGGTAACGGCGGACGAGCGTCTCGTAGGTGGCGTAGGTGAGCGGCGCCCGGTTCGGCTCGATGATCTCGGTCAGCCAGTAGGCCAGGAAGCTGCCCACGGTCGGGACGCTTGTCGCCACCGGTCCCGCCTTGGCCTGCTGGTGCAGTTTGATCCACTTGTCGTGGACGGCGTCCCGGGTCTTGCCGTAGACGTACTTGCGGGTGCGTTTCCCGTCCGGCTTGGTGACCCAGACGTACGCGGCGAAGCCGTTGCGGTAGGGGAAGATGGAGCCTTCGCCGTTGGCGCGGGCACGGGCGGGCATCAGGCGGCCTCCTGCCGGTCGATCTGGTCGCGGATGTAGTCGTCGACCCACTCGGGCAGGATGCGGCGGTACTTGCCGTCCTTGATGGAGCGCAGCTCGCCGGTGGCGATCTTCATCTTGACCTTGGAGATGCCGAAGCCGAGCAGGACGGCGACCTCGGCGGGGGAGTACCAGCGGGGGCGAAGGTCGTGGTTCATGCGGCGGCCCCGGTGAGCCAGATGTCGTGAGCGAGTTCTTCCCGGCCGACGCGTCTGCTTTCTCGTCGCTGCCGGGCGGCGGTGTTGGCGAGCATCGCGTCACCGTCGGTGCGCCAGCCGGCCCCGAGGTAGGTGAGTGTGCCGACGGTGAGGGTTTCGGTTTCCTCGTCTTCGGCGCGGCGGTAGGCGGCGCGGGTGTCGCGGAGCAGGGCGAAGGTGACGGAGTAGCGGCGGGCTTTGGTGAGGAAGTGGCCGCCGAAGCCGAGCATGTGCGCCCATCGGCGTAGTCCCGCGTATGGGTTCGCTGCGGTGTCAAGGCAGCCTTGACGGTCGCCGTCCCGTGCCGTGCTGCCGGTGGTGCGGGTAGCCGTCGGTCGTCCGAGTCGCCAGCAGGCGTCGATGAGGCGGGCGAGATGGTCGCCGTCGGGGTTGGCGTAGGCGTCGATGGTGTCGGAGGTGAGCCGGGTCGAGGCGTGGCCGGTGACCTCGGTGGCTTTGGTGGCGTACTTGGCGAGGTAGGCGGCCACCTTGGCGTCGGTCACGTCACCGTCGCCGCTGCCGATCCGGCGCACGTCGACCTGCTCGCCCCAGGCGATCGGCCAGCCGTCCGGGCGGTCGGGGTGAGGTGGGGTGGTGACGGTGATCTGCCGGGCGGCGACGTGCACGGCGGCGTCCAGGTCGTCGCCCGTGATCCCAGCCGGCGGCGGCACCAGAGCGTCCCGGTCGTTCGAGTCGACGCCGTCGAGGCGCAGCAGGACGTGAAAGTGCACCGCTCCCCGGCGCTGCATCTCGGCGACCTTGCCGTGGGACACCCGCACCGGTGGCACCCGACGCACTCGGCCGGAGTCGCTGACGACCTGGACGTGGCTGATGCCGCGTCGGCGGCAGAGGGCGGCAAGCTGGCGTTCGATGGCCTGCTTGGTGCGCCGCCACAACTCGCCGGAGAGGAAGTTCCACACGGCCTGGTGGTCGTGGTCGTAGCAGTCCAGACAGAGTGGCCGTCCGAGCTGCGGATCGTCGGCGTCGTGCCGGGTGAAGCAGGCCGCGGGCTGCCCGTGCGCGCAGGTGCCAGCGTCGCGGCGGGCGTGGCAGGGTGCGGGGCGGCAGTCGCACCGCTGGCGGGTGGCGCAGGTGTGGCGGGCTACGTGCCGGTGGTGGACCGCGCCGAAGGATGGTGCGGTGAAGGTGGCGAACACGACCGGATGCCGTGCGACGGTGGCGGGGACGGTCTTGCCGCCGGTCAGGCCGGTGCGGACGACCTGGAAGGCGTCGCCCGCGTAGACCCAGGCGCAGTCCGGGCACTGCGACGCACGGCGGTTGCCGCACGCCTTGTAGATCGCGCGGTCGGGCAACTCGTCGGTGTGCAGTTCGCGGGTGATGCGGCCGGTGTCGGCCTCGACGCTGGCGAGGGTGCCGGTGAGGCGAATCGGGCGGGTACAGCCGCCAGCGGCGGCGGTGTGTTCCAGCCAGCCGAGGTAGTCCGGCGTGGCCGCACGGTGCAGAGCCTGGGCGAACCGGCCGGCGGCGAGGCCGGGCCGGGACAGTGCGAGTGGGGCGGACATCGTCTTCTCCTTACGGGGTGGCAGGGACGGAAGACGAAGCACCACCAGCCGTGGACGTTGGTCCGCTGGTGGTGTTCGTCGTGTCTCCTGGCACCGCCGGAAGGGCGGCTGACGCCGGAGGGCGGAATCGTGGTGGTGCCACACTCCGCCGATCGGTGATGTCCTCTCGTGCTCGTGGACGTCGTAGGGCCGGCAAGGGTGGGGAGCCTGGAATAGCGGCCCCCGGCGGGAACTGCCGCAGGCTGCCCCACCCGTGGAAGGTGTGTGAATCCGGGCCATCGTGGACGGCGAAAGGCCGTGCTGGGCCGCTCGGCGGATTCAGAGAGCCGGCACTGTGCCGGGCGACGGAGAGGCGGCGGGACGTGGCCCACATCAGCGGCAGAAGGCCGCTCGACCTCTCAGGAGTCGAGTCCAGCGATCCGGCGGGAAGGCCGCGCTGGCGTGCTCAACGACCGCCAGAGTAGCACCGGGTACCGACACGTCAACCCGCCGTGATCCCTCCGGCCAGGGCTGGGCCGGCCAGTTGCCGGCTGGTGTGGGAGGACTTTCTGTACGTCATCAAGGCGGCCCTGAACGGGCCGCACGCGCCGCCGCCTGGGCGCGCGTCCGTCGCTTCGCTGGCGCTACGACTCCGGCCACGCAGCACGCCCGGCGGCTGGCGCGGAGAGCGGGGAGCCCGGTGGGCCGCCGCATGACGACAGCAGCATTGACCGGCGAGGGTGGGCCGGCAGCCGGCCGGGCCGCGCGGCCACGAGCCGCGCGGCGTAGGAAAGCGCACGCCGGCCGCGTCGGCGAGCTGGCGGCGGTCGCGGGGTTGCGGTTACTGCGCCTCCGGCGGGGGCGCTCCGGCTCCAGGATGGCCGGGGCTCCGTCGGCGACTCGCGGCCCGTGGGTGGTTGCGGTAGGCCATCCCGCCAGCCGACGACCCGGGCGAGCCGAGCAGACCTCCGCCCGACCCGCCAGCGCCCGACCGTGCGTCAAGGCCGTCTTGACGTGGCGGGCCGGGCGGCGGCCCGCTCCCCATGAGGGCGGGTCGACGGCAGACGGGATGGCAAGTGATGCCTGTCGGGGTGCTTGAACTCGTCGTAGAGCATAGAGACAGTGCGGTAAGGCACAGCCACTCGTCTTGTCTAGCCGCCCTACCCCTTGCCAACCCTCTTGGAAGAGTGATCGTGTCAACGGAACAGCTAGCCGCTTTAACGTCCTCAATCTTCGCGGTCGTAATCTCTCTTGGCAGTCTGGTTGTCTCCTATTTGAGTTTTAAGCGGTCAGGGCCGCAGTTATCCGTAGAGGTGGAGGGAGTAATTGAGAGGGCCAAAAAAAATGTTGCTTCCCTAAGTCATGTTGGTCTAACTGTTGCTAACAGTGGACAGGCTGCGATCCAGATCAAGTCGGTCGGGTTCGAGGTTAGCTACAAGCAAAATTGGTTCGGTTGGCGGCTCTGTACGGGGTATCAGACCAGAGTCAAGAGCGGGACTACCCGACTAGAGGGCTACCATTCGAGAAGCTGCTTCTTCCACGCCCCGTTGCTGGCTCTGTCGCTATTCCATAACAAGGGTAAAGACGCTTGGCTTCGTGGAGTCGTATACACTGGTTCTAGCAAGCGGATTTTCAGTAGACCCGTCAAGATATCCCGCTACGCGTTAAGTGATGGTTATTCCACTTCCTGGGGATCAATGCGTAGTCATCGAGGATTCCTTTCCTTATCTACATTCCTCTCCCCATCTGCATTGAAGATCTGGGCAAGCATCCACCTCCCGGAGCGAATATCATCGAAGATTGAGGTGCCGCCACGGTATAGAAATCGTCAGAAGTGGCGAGAATGGCGGCTCAACCGTATTGAGCATCTAGAGAAGGGCGATGTCCCGCCTAAGGAAATAGAGCTTGTCGACGGCTAGCCGTACGGTGAGGATCGGAGATCGAGGATGTCAAGCGATGGGGTGGGGGAAGCTGCCAGTGGGCCACTGCTCGGGGCACCCAGGGGGCACAAGACACCGTCAAACTTCGGCAATCAGCCAGCAGCGACGGCAACCCACGACGGGGCGCGACCAGCGTGCCGACCAGGTCGCCGCAGGTCACGAACGAGCCGGTCTAAGTTCCGCTTCAACGTCTGTCGCAGCCGGCATGTTGAGCGTGCAGCGGTGACCTGGCGTTGCCGGCTCCTACGATGGCGCGGTGAACCCATGGATCACCGCAGCGGCAGGGCTGTTCGGCGTGGTCGTCGGCGTGGTGGGAAAGTACCTTGCTGACCTCCGAGCCGGCCGCAATGCCAGGCTTCTAGTACGGCAGCCGCCGTTTGGGATCATGGCTGGAGTTCGAGGTTGAGTCGGCGTGTGTAGTGGGCTCGGCGGGCTCGGGCTTGATGCCGGCGTCTCCATCCTGACCAGTGCAAACGGTGGGCGAGGTCGGTGATCGGGCGGATGATGCAGGCGTTGATCAGTCGGCGGATCTCGTTGACGGTCAGCTTGATCAAGCCGTGGTCGGTGGAAGCGTCGGTCGCGGCGTCGGCGGCGCAGATCGCCAGGACGGCGAGTGCGGCCAGGGCGAGGGTGGTGAACCGGTGCCAGGAGTCCCAGCGGCGGACCTGGTGCTGGTCCAGGCCGACCTGGCCCTTGGCGGCCTGGAAGCTCTCCTCGACGGTCCAGCGGATGCCCGCGACCCGCACGAGCTGAGCGAGAGTGGCCGGCTTCGGGGTCCAGCAGCGGTAGAAGGCCAGCTCACCGGTGGTCGTGTTCTTTCGAATCAGGAGGCTGTGCCGTCCGCCGTCGTCCGGGTCGGCGTCGGTGCACACGTCGTCGAGCCAGGCCCAGTCGTAGAAGCGTGGGCCCTTGGATCCGGCCCCGGCCGAGCGGCGTTGCCATGCGGTGGCGGGCAGGTCGGCGGCCACCCGGTCGGCGCGGACGCGGGTCTTGCCGCCGTCGAGCGGCACCAGATGACTGCGGGACACCGCGAGGACATAGCCGAGTCCGCGTTCGCGCAGCAAGGCACGAAACACGCTGCTGTTGCCGTATGCCTCGTCCGCGGCGGCCCACCCCGCCGGGACACCGGCATCAAGGGCTGCGGTGATCATGTCGGCGGCCAGCTCGCACCGGGTCGCGAACCCGACCTCGTCGGGCACCCCCGCGGCGGCGCAGCGGTCACGGTCGTCGGTCCACGACACCGGCAGATACACCCGTCGATCGATCAGAGTGTGCCCGTGCCGGCTTGCGTAGGCGAGGAACACCCCGACCTGGCTGTTCTCGATCCGCCCGGCCGTGCCCGTGTACTGCCGCTGCACCCCGACGGTGTGGCTGCCCTTCTTCAGGTCTCCCGTCTCGTCCGGAACCAGGACCGCGTCCGGGTCACCGAACCGGCCCGCGACCAGAGCCCGCAGGTCATCACGAACGGCGTCGGCGTCCCACACCGCCCGGTACAACAACCGCTGCATCGCGTCCGGCCGGACGTGCCCGGCCTGCTCCGCCAACTGCCAACATGTCTTGACTTCAAGGTCAGATAGCAGACCAGAGACGAACTCTCCCGCCGCCCGCCGCGGCTCCACCCGCCCGAACCGGCCCGCGAAGCAGCCGAGCACCCCGGCCATGACCCGCTCCCACGCGGCGGGGTCTACGCTGTGGCCTGCGGCCACCGCCAGATCTGAAGTTATGTCCACAACGTACAGACGATCACGCGGTGGCCGCCTCGCGTCCACCCCACCTCAACAGCAAGATCTCAAACGGCGGCTGCCGTACTAGTACGGCAGCCGCCGTTTGAGATGTCGCTGGTGGGGCCGGGTAGACGAGGTGCGGCCACCGCGTGATCGTCTGTCTGCTGTGGACATAACTTCAGATCTGGCGGTGGCCGCGTGCCACAGCGTAAACCCTGCCCGGTGGCGGCGGGTTCTGGCCGGGGTGTGTGATGCGTTCGCGGGTCGGTTCGGGCGGGTCGAGCCGCGGCGGGCTGCGGCGGCGTTCGTGACCGGGCTGCTGGCGGATATCGAGGTCAAGACGTGCTGGCAGTTGGCGGAGCAGGCCGGGCATGCCCGGCCGGACGCGATGCAGAGGCTGTTGTATCGGGCGGTGTGGGACGCCGACGCCGTCCGCGACGATTTGCGCGACGTGGTCGTGGCCCGGTTCGGTGACTCGGACGCGGTGCTGGTCGTTGACGAGACCGGGGACCTGAAGAAGGGCACGCATACGGTCGGGGTGCAACGCCAGTACACCGGCACCGCCGGCCGGATCGAGAACGCGCAGGTAGGGGTGTTCTGTGGCTACGCCAGCCGGCATGGGCACACACTGATCGACCGCCGGGTCTACCTGCCGGTGTCGTGGACCGATGACCGGGACAGATGCCAGGCCGCCGGAGTTCCCGACGAGGTCGTCTTCGCCACGAAGTCCGAGCTGGCCGCCGACATGATCACCGCTGCCCTCGACGCCGGCGTCCCCGCTGGGTGGGCGGCTGCGGACGAGGCCTACGGCAACAGCAGTGTCTTCCGTGCTCACCTGCGCGAACACCACCTGGGCTACGTCCTGGCCGTGTCCCGCAGCCACCTCGTCCCCCTCGACGGCGGCAAGACCCGCCTGCGGGCTGACCGGGTCGCCGCCGGCCTGCCGGCCTCGGCGTGGCAGCGCCGCAGCGCTGGCGCCGGATCCAAGGGCCCGCGTTTCTACGACTGGGCCTGGCTGGATGACGTCTGCACCGATGCCGACCCCGACGACGGCGGCCACCACAGCCTCCTGATCCGCCGCAACACCACCACCGGTGAACTGGCCTTCTACCGCTGCTGGACACCCAGACCGGCCACCCTCGCCCAGCTCGTGAGGGTCGCCGGCATCCGCTGGACGGTCGAGGAAAGCTTCCAAGCCGCCAAGGGCCAGGTCGGCCTCGACCAACACCAAGTCCGCCGCTGGGACTCCTGGCACCGCTTCACCACCCTCGCCCTGGCCGCCCTCGCCGTCTTGGCGATCTGCGCCGCCGAAGCCGACGATGATTCCACCGACACCGGTCTGATCAAGCTGACCGTCAACGAGACCCGCCGGCTGATCAACACCCTCGTACTCCGCCCGATCCGCGACCTCGCCCACCGTCTGCGCTGGTCAGACTGGCGCCGCCGCCATCAAGCCCGAGCCCGCCAAGCCCACTACACCCGACGCCTCAACCTCGAACTCCAGCCATGATCCCGAACGGCGGCTGCCGTACTAGGGTGGGCCTGCCCCGTTTTGACGGACATCCGAGATCAGGGGACCTGGGGCCCGCGGCAACAGCGCCTACGCCAACGGCAAGCACGGGTTCACCTACAACCGCAACCCCGGCACGATGACGGTGTCGAACAACGCCAACATCGGCAACGCCGAGCGTAACTTCAACTTCGACGGCGGCTCCTCGGTGTTCGAAACAACACCTCGTGCAACGGCGGCTCGAACGACCGGATCATCGGCAACTCCGACAGCTCGAACCAGTTCTGGTCCGGCACCAACGGATCCCGGTGTTTCTCGTACACCGGTGCTCTGGGCTGGTCCTTCGCCTCCGACGGTCGGCTGGTCGTGACCTTCGGCGGCCGAGTGGTCACCCCGTAACCAGCGCAGCCGATGCCGGCGTCACCGCCGAGGTGACGCCGGCATCGGCTATCGAGCCCCACGAGCTGGGCCAGTGGTGCTACCAACTGGCAAGGTCGTGGGCCGGGTCGCGGCCCTCGTTGCCGGCGGCTGCACCGTCCAGCCGCGGGGAGGCTTCTTCGCTGCGTACCGCCTCATGGCCCGGCTCGCGGCGAGCCGACCGAGTATCGCCGACCGGGTCAGCGCGAGCGGGTTCCGGCGGGTACTGCCGGAACCGATCGCCGAGGCGACGGTCGCCGGCGGCGTGCGATGCGCGGTGATGCCTGAGGTGGTCGCGGCGCTATCCGAGATGGACGCGATCGGAGAGCTCCGTCGCTATCCGGGACCGGTGTTACTTTTCAACGGCGCTCGTGACCCATTCCGCGTGGATGAGCGGCGGTTCTTGGCGGCGGCGGCCAACGCCCGCCTCGTGGTCGTGCCCCGGCGGGGCCATATCGGCATCATCGCCGAGACCGCGATGCTCGCAGGGCTGGTCACAACTGCGGTCGCATCGGCGGCGTCGCAACCGAGTCGTAGCCGCGGCAATCATCAGCCGACGCCCGACCCCAAGCCGCCGCGGTGAGGCAGTGAGGTGCGTAGCCGCGGACCGTGCGTGACGGCGTGTAGCCGTTATCGGGCACGGCGCCCGGACGTTCTGACGATGGCCCGGACGTTGACGACGACATCAGGCAAGGCATCCTGAATGCCGTGAGTGATGGATACATCCGTCTCATCCCGACGGACGTGAACTGGCAGCCCACCCCCGTGGCCGCCGCTGCGGCCGTGGCCTATGTCGCTCGACTGTTCTCCGGTCCCGACGACGACGTCGAGCACGTCGACCACGAGTTCTACGACAAAGTCACTCTGATCGACGCCGGTGAGAACACCACGAGGATCACATGCTCGTGCTGTCTCGCGGAAATCGATATGGAGTGGTTCTACGATCTGATCGAGGAGAGCGGCGAGAGTTTCGACAACCTGGATACGGCGATGCCCTGCTGCGTTGCGGTCACCTCCCTGGTCACACTTCGCTACGACTGGCCGGTCGGCTTCGCGCGTTTCGAGGTGTGTGCAATGAACCCGACTCGCGCGACGTACGAGCTCGATGCCCGGGAACTCGCCGACGTGGCCACCCTTCTCGGCCACCCCGTCACGCAGATCCTTGCCTACTACTGATCGGGCGCCACTGGCGGATCAGCGCATACCCTGCGGCAGGTCATTTGGTGCTGGTGGGGGATGAACTCGGCGATGGCGAGCCGATGACGTCCGGTGGTTGCCGGTCATGGGTGCCGGTTCTTGCTGGTGATCATGTCGACGAGGGTGTCGGTGAGGTCTTCGGCGGAGACGCCTCCCCATTTCGGGTCGGCGAGCTGGCCGCTGGCCTGCAGGCCGGCGATCCCGTTCGCGCTGCTGATGAGCAGGGCCGCGTATCGGCGGGCGTCCTGTTCGCCGACCAGGTCGGCGACGACGGCCAGGAACTCGGTCTGGCTTCGTTGGGCGGCCCGGGCGAGTGCGGTGGGGTCGCCGGGTGGGTTGCTGAACATGAGCTTGTAGAGGTGTGGCTGAAAGCGGCCGACGTCGATGAGTGCAAGGAGGCCGCCGCGGACCTTTTCGGCGGTCGACAGGCCCGGTTCCGCGCGAAGGGCTTGCATGCGATCTCCGAGGGTGTCCCATGCCCGGGTTCCGACGGCGATCAGCAGGCTCTCCTTGTCGAGAAAGTGCCGGTAGGGCGCTCCGCGACTCACTCCGGCGCGCGCCCCCACCGCGCGCAACGTCACGGCGTCGAGGCCACCGGAATCGAGCAGCTCAGCGGCCGCGTCGAGCAGGGCGCGGCGGGTGGCAGCGGCTGATTCGGCACGGCTGATCACGCGGAGGATTCTAGCCCGCCTGTGATGACTAAGTCACTCGAACCAGTTGACGCTGTCATCTCATTACTGCACACTCAAGAGATGACATCGTCAACTGAAACTCGGGGACTCATGGTCGTGACCGGGGCGTCGACCGGCATGGGTGCAGCCACCGCGCGGGAACTGGCTCGGCACGGCTTCCATGTCCTCGCCGGCGTACGGCGCGACAGCGACGGGACGTCCCTGCGGGCCGACCGCATCGAGCCGGTGATCCTCGACATCACCGACCCCGACCACGTCGCCGCGCTCGCCGCACGTGTCGAGCGGGGTCCGTGGCCGCTGCGGGCGCTGGTCAACAACGCCGGCGTCCCTGGCGCCGGCCCGGTCGAAGTGATGCCGCTCAGCCAATGGCGGCGCATCTTCGAAGTGAATCTCTTCGGCCACGTCGCCGTCACCCAGGCCCTGCTTCCCGCCCTGCTACGCGGCAAGGGACGCGTCGTCAACATCAGTTCCCTCAACGGCAAGATCTCCATGGCCGGCTACGGACCGTACGCCGCCAGCAAATTCGCGATGGAGGCGATGAGCGACGCACTGCGCAACGAACTGGCCCCCCACGGCGTGCAGGTGGTGGTGGTCGAACCGGGCGGCGTCAAAACCGAGATGTCCCGCGTCGGCCTCGCCGCCCTCAGCCGCCTCGACGAAGCGATGACACCCGAGCAGAACGCGCGCTACGGCACTCTGATGCAGGCAATACCCTCCCACGTGGCGGCGTTCACCAAGGCCGGCGTGACCTCCGACATCGCCGCGACGAGGATCGCCAAAGCGGTGACCGACGCCAGGCCCCGCACCCGTTACACCATCGGCGCAACGGCTACCCTCCTCATCCGGGCCTCCCGCATCCTCCCCGACAAGATGCTCGACCGGATGACGACCTCCGACCTCCGCAAGCACTACCCGCCCGAGAACCGTGACCGAACGACCACTACACGGTGAGCACATCTGCCACCGACGGTGCGCGTGGTACCTCAGCACGCTGGTCACGCTGAGTACCCGTCAGTCTCGGCGTTGTTCCTTGGGAGCCGCGCCGAAGCTACGCGTGAAGACGGGCCGGCCGACGACGCGGTCGACCACCGGGGATCGGGGAGCAACGTGGGAGCAGTCGGGCGCGTTCAACGGCTCTGAACCGCGCCCAACGGCATCGAATGGCACTTAACTGCACCCACCACGACCTGCGGGTTCTCGTTTCTGTAGGTCGCGGTGGGTGCCGCGTCCTGCTTCACACCGAAGAGGTCACTGGTTCGATCCCAGTATCGCCCACGCAGCTCAGGCCACTTCCCAGCTCCGGGAGGTGGCCTTTCTGCTGCCTGAGCAGCGGTCCGACCCTGGGAGCCTCGTTCGTGCCGGGCGAGGTTGGGTCAACTGTGCCACTGTGGCGGTGTCCGCCGGGGGTAAGCCGTGACACGAGAGCCGACCCGGTCTGTTCCGGCAGCGCCCGTACGACCCGTCAAGGCCCGCTTGACGTGGGGGCCGAGCGGCGGCCCGCTTCCCTGCGGTATGGCTCGAACCCGCTACGGTGGCATCGCTCAACCGGGACCGTGGCACTGGTGGATGGACCTCCGGCCCGTCCCGGACGAGAGGCTGTGCAAGTCTGATCAACGATGTGATGGGGGATCGCTGGTGGGACAGCGGCACGTGCGGAAGATGTTGCGGAAGATGGCCAGCGGGCAGCCGGTGGAGGTCGAGCAGGTGGCCACGTTGCGCTCACTCGCCTATATGGCCGCTATTGCCGAGCAATTCGGTTACGCGTACACGGACACACGGCAGCGACACCGCAACGGACCGCAGCTGTTCCTCGTACCCGACCCCCGTCCGCAGGCCCGCGAAAGGGCCGAGCGGAACCGAGTGCAGTACCCGGATGCTTCCACCGGGGGCGCACTGCCCCCCGTGCCCGCCGACGTGCTGGATCTGTTCAAGGCCCGTATCAGCTACGACCTGGAAGGCTGGAACGACGACAAGCAGCGAACGTGGTTCCTCTATGTCGTCCTCACCGTGCTGTGCGCGATCCTCGGTGTGTGGCTCGGGCTGGGTGGGACGTCCCCCACCGCCGCCGCGGCTATCGCCGCCGTCGCCTGGGCGGCGCTGATGTCTGTCACCCTGTTTCTGGTCTCCATTCGTCGACGCCGACGGGCCAAGTTCGCTGCGATCCTGGAGGCGGCCGGGTTCACGCAGACGACTGAGCAGAGCGGCCGGGAGCGGTATCTGCCGCTGGACGTACCAGTAGGCCGCACAACCGGCGATCACGAACAGGGTGCGGGGTCCGCGTAGCGGTCGCGTGGTTCAAAGCCGGTGCGGTGGCCGTCTGCCTACTACTCGCTCAGCGTTGATCTCGCTGCTCGCTGCGCGAAGACGCGTCCTCAGGCGAACTCCCGTGCGGTGGATTCGAGCCTCTCGCGGTAGGCGGCCCACCACGCCTCGTCGCCCTCGACCACGTTGTCGCCGGGCTGCCGCCAGCCGACCTGGCCGTCGACCAGCTCGCGCACGATATCGGCGTGCCCGGCGTGCCGGTTCACCTCGGCGAGCACGTGCACGAGGATGTGGTGAAGCGTCACCGGCGTGTGTTCCCACCATCGCACCGAGCCGGGCGCGTCGATCGAGAGCGCCTCGATCGTGACGTCGGCGTGTGCCCAAGCTCGGTGCCACAGGCCGATGATGTCGTCGCGGGACTCGTCGGCTGCGGCCCACATGTCCACGTTCGGTTCGGCCTCCTCGTTCAGGCCAGCGACGGGTTCGGGAAAGGGGCGGTCGAACACCTCGCCGAAATACCCGGCGGTCACCGAGGCCACGTGCTTGACCAGCCCGAGGAGGTTCGTCCCGGTCGGCACGAGCGGGCGCCGTACGTCGTACTCCGACAGCCCGTCGAGCTTGCCGAGCAACGCCTCGCGCGCCTCCCGCAGGTACCGATAGAGATTCGCCTTGGCGTCGAGGTCCGTCATGCCGCCCAGGATCTCACCGCCGCGCCGGCCGCGATGCCCTGTACGCCGTGACCGGCTGCAGTACCGGCACGCCGTGCATTCCGTGTATCGCTCCCACTACGACGGGTCCGGCGGCTGCCGGACGAGACGGTGCTGAGTTGATTCCGGTGTGGTTGGGACTGCGACGATCCGGAGGCACGACGAGGATTACCGCCCGGCCCGTAGTCGCACTGAAAGGAAGTTGTCGTGAAGCAGCCACCGGTTGTCCTCAGCCCGTACGACCCGCGGTGGGCTGTGCTGTTCGAGCAGGAGCGGGTCAGCCTCGAAGCCGCTCTGGGACGGTGGCTGGTCGGGCCGGTTGAGCACATTGGCTCCACGTCGGTTCCCGGTCTGGCAGCGAAGCCGATCATCGACATGATGGCACCGGTGCGGAGTCTGTCCGCGGCGGCAGCCGCCATCGAGGTGGTGACCGCTCTTGGTTACCGCAACGGCGTGCACCGTCCGGATGAGGCGCACTACTTCGTCAAGCCGGAGACCGACAACTGGTGGGAACGTACCCACCAGCTTCATCTCACCGAGCCGACCTCCCTGCTCTGGCTACGACGGGTCGCCTTCCGTGATGCGCTCCGGTGCCGGGCGGACTACCGGTCCCGGTACGAGCAACTCAAGCGCGATCTCGCGCAAGCTCACGGCGCCGACCTGACGGCCTACGCCCGCAACAAGGACGACTTCGTCAACGAGGTCCTCGGCGTGCGCGACAGGACGCAAGCGCCGACCGTCAGTTACCCCCGGAACCCGTGACCGCCTCCCACACCCGACGGATGAGGCCGAGCGGATTCTCGGTCCAATGGGAGGCGAGGACCAGTTCCCGGGACGGATCCACCCACAGCAGATGCCGTCCACCGTTGCCGCGCGCACTGCGACCGGCACTCGGGGCTCCCGGCCAGGGGATCTGCTCGTCGTTGAGCCACCAGAGGTAGCCTCGGCCGACTCAGGCTGCGTCGGCGCCTACGGCGCCGTCCAACGCGAGGGCCTGCTACGCATCATGATCGCCGCCCGACACGGCAGCGACAGGGTCCTGCCAGCGGTAGAGGTCGCGCAGCAGGCAGATCTCGGCGCCATGATGGATCAGCTCCCTGTTGACGTGCAGGATCCTGTTCTCCATGGGAAACCGCTCGGGACCCAGCGTGGGTGGATTGTCCAGGTCAGCGTCCGACAGGTCGCGAACCCCCGCGTGCCATCTCCCATACATCTCATCGAGCTGTTCCAGTGCCTCGTCGGCGGTTCCCGCGTAGGCGAATGTCTCGGAGTCGACGTGCTGGCCGCCGAAGTAAGCCGCTCGCCTCTTGCCACTTCCGCACCCTACGTACAACGGAGACCTGGCGGACGCCGGGCGCATGTCTGCCGTACGCCCGGTCCGTGCGGGTCGTCGCCGTCACCCGCTTCGCGTCAGTCGAACAGCCGGTCGAGCGCTTCCTGTTCGAGGTCGCGCCAGCGCCGGGCGTCCTTCAGCGCCTTGGCGATCTCCTTCTCGTCGAGGTGGTGGGCGCCCTCCTCGCGGATGCACGCGACGTTGAACGGCCCGCCGACCGACGGCGAGGTCAGGTCCAGCGCCTCCAGCACCCGGATCACGCCAACCACGCCGTACTCGACGGTGCGCCTGGTCAACCGGAGGTGGGACAGCAGCGCGCCGGCCTGCTGGGCCATTGGCGCCCCGGAGCCGATGGCGTGGAAGCCGACGTCCTCGTAACGGCCGATGAGCCCGTTGGGGTTGATCTCCACGATCCACGGCGCGCCCTGGCTGTAGCCGGCGGCGAGCAGGTACGCCGACACCCCACCGCCGTCGCCCTCGCCGGGCACGTCCGGGATGTAGTTCTCGTAGTGCTTCTTGAACACGGGCAGGACGCGCTCCTGCAACTCGTCGCCGATGTCGGGTGCTTCGAGGATGGCGGTGGCCGAGTCCTCAAGGAGGGGCCGCAGGTCGTTGAGGACTCCCCGCGCGCCGCTGCCGCCCCAGGCGGCGCAGGAGCCCAGCGGGTGCAGCTTCCGGGCGGGGAAGCTCAGGCCACGGTCGCTGTCGGTGATCTGGGAGTCCGCGCCGATCACCACCCCGTCGCTGCAGACAACGGCGAGTACGACGGTCATGGGATCCTCCTGGGCGGGGGTGCGGGGTTGGGGCGCGAGGTACCCGTCAATCCGCCTGCCTACACCCCGACCGGCGCCGGTGAGGTAGGTCGGTAGCGTTGGGCGTAGCGCGGAGTGGATCGAGGCGATGGAGACCGTGCCGGACGGCGACGTGGATGACGAGCTGGTGTTGGGCGCTCTGGAGTGTTACGAGCGCGCGGTGCGCCGGGTGGCGCGGGACTTCGCCCGGCGGGGCGCCGTCATCCAGCCGATCGGGGTGTACCTGGACACCCTCGACGTCCTGCTTGTGTGCTACGGCAGGCGTGGACAGGCGCACCGGGGCAGCGTGGGCAGCCTCCGGGTGACCGGCGAGCTGGAGCTGGCGGTTGTCGAGCTGGCCGACCTGCTGCAGGAGGAAGAGTTCGATGAGGGCGACACTGCCTGGCCCGGATGTCTGCCCGGCCACTCGCACCCTCCGGTCGCAGCCCTCGTCGACGGGGTTGCCTGCTGGCAATGCCCGAAGAGCCACGCGTCGGTCTCGCCGATCGGTTAGCCGGCTGGATCACTTCGGGCGGGGCTCCAGATGCCCCGGCGCGCACGGCTGTCCGTGTGGTCCTACTGCACCGGCGAGGCGCCCGGCTGGAGTGTCCGGGGTGGATCTCCGTCGTCCGAGTTCGTCGACGGCGGTGTCCCGGCCGAGTCGATGACACCGGGCTGCGGTGCCGGCTGGAACGCCACGTCGGTCACGTCGGCGGCCAGCTCGGTGAAATCGGTGCCGTACGCGGCGGGCTCGACGATTCGCAGCACCAGTGCGAACGGCCGGTCGGCGCCGAACCGCCGGTACAACTCGGGGTGGTACCGGGCCAGGTAGCGGGCGCCGGCGAGGTTGCTGCCGGCGGTCAGGCCACCGATGAAGAACACGGGGCGTCCACCGACCGGCCCCCAGAAGCGGGCGAGCAGGGCGTAGCTTGTCTGTGGACTGTAGACGTATTCGGTGCCCCCGACGGTGAACGACAGTCGACGCTTCTCCTCGTCGAAGACCTCGTACGTCACGCCGCGGAGGATCGCGCGTACGTGGGTGACGCTGCGCGGGCTCGCGCCGCCGGGGCCGCCGACGCAGAACTCGGTCAGCCGGCCGATCTCCCCGGTCGGTTGGTTCTCGCCGACCCGGTCCGCACGGGCGCCGCATTCGCGGGCGATGGTCGCCAGTTCCACGAGCGCGGCGACGTCGCGGCGGTGCACGCTGAACTCGCGCGGCGACGAGGCGTGCCGGGACACCACCAGCAGGCAGCTCGCTCCGGCGGCGAGGCCGAAGAAGGCCCGGGTCCGGTTCAGCTTGCGCCGACGTAACAGGAACCCCGAGAGCCAGACGGCCGTACCGGCGATGACGCTCGCCAGCAGGTTGATCAAAAGGTCACCCACGCGTTGATGATGTCCGATCCGGTCATGCCACGATCAGCGGCGGGGTAGCACGCCCAGCAGGGTCGCGGTCAGGGCCAGCTTCAAGGCGTCCTCCAACTCCAGGTGGAAGCGGGCAAGGCTTGGTTCGGCCTGGTAGGCCGCCTCCAGGCTGGGCGGGGGAGTGGCGTACGCCGCCAGCGAGCCGGCCATGACCAGCGTTTGCAGGCCGAACAGCTCCACGTTCTCGTCCAGCTCCGGCAGCTGCCGCTGGATCAGTTCGGCCATGGTGGCCAGATGGGCCAGGGAGGCGCGCTTGTGGCGAATGGCGACCTCGACGGAGACGTTGTGTTCCAGGACGCTGCCCTGCGCGCCGAAGAGGTCGCACAGCACCACGCGACCGGAAAGTGAGCGGCTGAGGATCTCGGCCACCGCTACCGCCCGCTCGGCCATGGGTAGCTTCGCGTCGATGCCGTTGGTCAGCGCGGCTGTGAGGTCGGCCAGCCACTCCGCCAGGAAGCGGTCCAGCAGTTCCAGCAGCACCGCCTCGCGGGACTCGAAATAGCGCAGCACGTTCGGCTTTGCCAGACCCGCCCGGCGGCTGAGTTCGTTGAGCGTGACCGCAGCCACCGGCATCTCGTCGAGCATCGCCGACGCGGCGTCGAGGATCGCCCGTCGGCGAATCTCCCGCTGCTCCTCGGTACGCGCCCGCTGGAATGTCACGATCGCCATCCTAGCTTACGTACCGCCGGTACGTTGACAACGTACCGATAGTACTTTAGCGTCGTGGGTACAAGATACCTCCGGTACGTAAAGGGAGACTGGCATGGGCGAGAAGTGGACGACGGCGAACGTTCCGGACCAGCGCGGGCGGGTGGCCGTGGTGACCGGGGCCAACACCGGGCTGGGGTACGAGACCGCGAAGGCGCTCGCCGAGCGCGGGTCGGCCGTGGTGCTCGCCGTCCGCGATGTCGGCAAGGGTGAGCGGGCGGCGGCCCGGATGACCGGCGACGTGACCGTGCAGGAACTGGACCTGACCTCGCTCGACTCCGTGCGGACCGCGGCGGCGGCACTGCGCTCCCGGTTCGACCGGCTCGACCTGCTGATCAACAACGCCGGCGTGATGTACACCCCGAAGCAGACCACCCGGGACGGCTTCGAGATGCAGTTCGGCACCAACCACCTTGGCCACTTCGCGCTGACCGGCCTGCTGCTCGACCTGATGCTGCCGGTGCCCAATTCCCGGGTGGTGACGGTCAGCAGCGTCGGTCACCGCATCCGGGCCGCGATCCACTTCGACGACCTGCACTGGGAGCGGTCGTACGGCCGGGTCGCCGCCTACGGCCAGTCCAAGCTGGCGAACCTGATGTTCACCTACGAGTTGCAGCGCCGGCTCGCCCCGCACGGCACCACGGTCGCGGTGGCCGCGCACCCCGGCGTGTCCAGCACCGAACTTGCCCGTAACAGCCCCGCAGCGCTCCGGATTCCGCTCACCTGGCTCGCACCGCTGATCACCCAGACACCGGCGATGGGCGCGCTGCCGACCCTGCGCGCCGCCACCGATCCCGCCGTGCTCGGCGGCCAGTACTACGGTCCCGGTGGACACGGCGAGGTCATGGGCCACCCCCGGCTGGTCACCTCCAGCCCGGAGTCGTACGAGGTGACCGTCCAGCAGCGGCTGTGGGCCGTCTCCGAAGACCTCACCGGAGTCACGTTCCCCGTCGTCGAGCCCAGGCAGAACGTCTCTCCCGCCGACTACCGCTCCTGACCTGCCTCGGCGATGAGCCGTGACGACGTGGCGGCATCGGTGGCGAACTCGCTGGCCTGGGACAGCGCACTCTGGAGCTGCGCGAGCCGGTCGGGCTCCTCGACGAGCTGAATGCTGCCGTCGAAGCCGTACACGAAGGCGAGGGTGCCGTGGTCGCCGATCGTCATGACGGCGAAGGACGGTGCGGCGACGAATCGGGCGGCGGCGGTGCGGGGGATGATGCGGACCGATGGTGCCCCCGCCAGCCGCCGTAGTTGGGTGGCCAGCACCGAGGCGCCGCCGACCTGGCGGTGCAGCACCGCCTCCTGGATCAGGAAGGTCGTCCGGACGCGTCCGGTGCGACGGGCCAACCATTCCTGACGCTGGATCACGGAGGTGGCCACGTCGTCCGTCACGACCTGGTCGCCGAGTCGGACAGGTGCGAGCGCGGCGGCGTACTCGCGGGTCTGCAGGAGGTCGGGAATCCACGTGGCGGCGTAGACGTCGATGGCGGTCGCGGATCGTTCGAAGTGGGCGACCTGCTCGAACACCGTACGGACCGACGACGGCATGTGGAAGATCCGCCGGTCGCGCCGGGAGCGTGCGATGAGCACGAGTCGCCGTAGTTCGTCGAGCTGCGCCCGGTCCTCGACGCGGTAGAGGGCGAGCAGCGCATGCATGTCGGGGACGCTGACTCCGAAAGCGCCGCTCTCGATGCGGATGACCTTGGACACCGACCAATACACCTCATTGGCCACCTGATCCTGGCTGAGCAGGCATTGCTCGCGCAGCCGGCGGAGGCGGGTGCGGATCAGCCAACGTGCCACCGCAGGCGTTGGTTCCTCCTGATCCAGGGCGTGGTCAGGGTGGTGGCGATCGGGCATCATGGAAGACATGGTCGACCGTTCCGGCAACCGACGCACTCGGCGCTTTGACGTGCCGGCGTTGGCGGGTGCCATGGCGATCGTGGCTGGCACGGCGACCGTCGGGCTCGCCACCGCCGACGAGCAGCTGTCGGCTGCCCAGATCTGCTGGCTGGTGGCCGGCGCGGCCCTTGGGACGGTCGGCATGCTGCGCCTGGACAACCCGGGCGAAGTAAAAAAAATCGCCCAAGGTTGCTAGCTTGCACATTGCGGTATGGCTGTTTGCGGCGTGGCGACACCTACGCGAACGGGCCGTCCTGAGTGAAGGCGTACTCGGCGAAACGGGTGCCGATCCGTTGGTGGGCCTCCGGGCTCGGGTGCAGGCCGTCCGGTAGCGGAAGGTCGACGGCGTCGGTCGGGCCGTACAGGGTGGTGCCGTCGAGGTAGTGCAGGTTCTTGTCGGCGGCGCGCCGCTCGGCCAGCGAGCGCAGCTCACGCCGGATGACCTGGAGCGTCAGGCGTCCCAGCGCGACGTCCCCGGGCGTTCCGGTCGCGACGAAACGCACCTGGTCGGTGCCGATCGAGTCGGGGTCGATCGCGCCCGGTCCGGGGGTGTCCTCGTGGATGCCGCAGAACAGCGGCGAGATCAGCAGCAGCGGGACGTCCGGGTGACCGTCGCGGATGGTGTCGAGGAAGCCGTGCACGGCGGGGACGAAGGTGCGTAGCCGCATCCCGTCGAGGTTCACCACGTTGATGCCGAGCTTGACGCTTATGTAGTCGGCGGGGGCGTCGCGGATCACGCGGGCCAGGAACGGGTCGACGAACGCGCTGCCGCCCAGCCCGAGGTTGCGCAACTCGACGCCGGCCCGGCGGGCGGCGACGGCCGGCCAGGTCTCGCTGGGTGCGACGGCGTTCGACCCGTGACTGATGGAGCTGCCGTGGTGCACCCACAGCGGCAGGGTGGCGTCGTCCGGCTCGATCGGGGCGTCCGCCCGCAGGTCGACAAGTTCGACGCTCTCGTTGTGCGGCAGCCAGACCTCGATCCGGTGCCGGCCGGCGGGCAGCCCGGAGACACTTGTCGTGTGCGCCGGCCCGGGATGGAAGACGCTCTGGCCGCTGGTGAGGTCGACCTCCACCCGGTCGCCGCCGCCGAGCGGGTCGCGGAGGGCGAGGACGCCGTCGACATAGACGTCGATGCGGCCACGCGGTCGCTCGGCGCCCAGGTAGGTGATCCGGGTCGGGTGGGTCACCAGGTCGAGCGTGCTCGCCGCCGTCCGGAAGACGAGGCGTACGCCGGACGGCTGGCTCTCCATCGCGAGCAGCTGACCGTCCGGGAACTGCTGCCGTACCCAGGCCGGCAGCCGGTGCGGCCGGATGCCGCGCGGGGTCACCTCGGTCTCGGCGACGCCGCGGAGGAGACGGGCATCAGTGGTTCCCTTCGGTGGGCCAGGCGCGGAAGGCGGTGTCGAGCGCGCTCAACGCTCGCTGCCAGGAGACGTCGGAGGCGGGTTCGCGGTGCCCGAAGCTGCCGTTGACCTCAAGCGCCAGGAAGCCGTTGATGGTCGCGCCGAGCAGCCGGGTGGCGTGGACGAGTTCGGTCTCCGGCAGCCGGTAGCCACGGAGCATCGCCAGGGTCAGCGCGACCAGTCGGCCGGCCGCGTCCGACCGCACGGTCGATGCCGCCGCCGGCCGTTGCAGGGCGGCCCACCGGCCGGGGCACTGGCGGGCGTAGTCACGGTGCGCGTCGGCGAGGGCGGTGAGCGCGTCGCGCTGTGCCCGGCCACCGATGGCCACGGCGACCCGGTCGGCCAGCTCACCGAGGGCCAGTTCGTGGACGCTGTCGAGCAGTGCCGACCGGTCGCGGACGTGTGAGTAGAGACTCGCGGTCTGCACCCCGAAGTGGCGCGCCAGCGCCGACAGGGTGATCGCCTCGAATCCCTCCCGGTCGGCCAGCTCCGCCGCCGCGGTGGTGACGACCGCCCGGGTCAGGTTCGCGCGTGCCATGCCCACCACCCTACACCCTGTAGCCCCGAACCTAATTGCTTTAGGTTCGGTGGTCGGCGGGACGCACCCCGGTACGGTCATCCGGGTGATGATCCGAGCCGCGCTGGGCACCGACCTGAACGGGCTGGGGGAGCTGGCGCGGTCGCGGGACCGCGCCGAGGTGCGGCTCCAGGCCGCCCGGCGCGGCGCGGAGGAGATGCTCGTCGCCATGGCCGCCGGTCGGGTGGTGGGCGTGGTGAGCGTCCGGTGGCGGGACGGCTGCGACCCGCCGAACCCATGGCTGTACGGGCTGGCGGTGGTCGCGTCGGCTCGTCGCCGTGGCATCGGACGGGCGCTCGTCGAAGCCGGTGAAGCGGCGGGGGCGGCCCGGGGGGCCGACGCCATGAGTCTCGACGTGGACGTCGACGACGAGGCCGCCGTCTCGTTCTACGCCAGGTTGGGCTACGTGATCGTCCGACCGCACCGGCACCGCTGGCGCGCGATCGACCCGGGTACCGGCGCGGTGACCGCGGAGGGCACGGCGTCGACGTGGATCATGCGCCGTCGACTCCGTGGCATCGACTGACAGCTCCCGGCGGCTCGGCGCCGGTTGCTCCGGGTCTCAGCGCTGCCAGGTGTCGAGGGCGTCCACCGCCGCCCGCACGAAGTCGTCCACCAGAGCGGGGTCGCCGCTGGTGCCTTCCCACCCCTCGTCGTGCAGCAGGGTCACCGCGTCGGCCACCCGCACCACGGCGACCTGCGTGGTCGTCGTCTCGCCCTCGACGAGGTCGCCCGGCAGGTTCCGCGCCGGCCGTACCTGGACGACGAGCAGTCCCTCGTCGCCGGCGTCGGGCAACGGCTCGCTGCGGACCCGCACGGTGTCGCCGTTGTCGATGGTGAAGGAGGCGCAGTCGGCGAGGGTCGCCCGGAGCCGCCGGAGGTAGTCCGCCGCGCCGTCATCGGAGAAGGTGAAGATCGTCTGTGCGATCGTGCCGTACGGCACGTTGGAGGGCGGGTCGCCGGGCTGCCGGTAGCCGGTCATCATCGCGGCGCTGGCGGTGACCGACCGACCGCCGGTGCCGAACCCGTCGTCGCACAACTCGGGTACCGCGTCGGCGACGGGCATCGTGCGCGGCGGCAGCTTCCGCAACTCCGCGGGCAGTTCGAGGAAGGCCGACTTCGGGATGACCACCGTCGCGTCGGCCGTGGGGGCGGCCGTGGCCGGCTCGGTCGCGACGCTCGACGCCGACGGTGGTGGGGTGGCGGTCGAGTCCGGCTCGCCGGTGTCGGCGCCCCCGCAGCCGGCGGCGACCGCGAGGGCGCCGAGCAGTGGCAGCGCCAGCGCCCTTCTCGCCAGGCGTGTCCGCCCTGCCTCCTGGTGCACGTGCTGGCTCATCGCGTCGCCTCCACCGTCGGATTGTGGCCTCCTGCCCATCGACGCGCCCAGCAAAACAACCGGTCGGCGTGTCCCGCCCGGCACAGAGCCACCGGGACTGGCGGATCGCGGTACCCGACCGTATGTCGGGCGACCGAGGTCGGGGTGCGGGCTCCCGGCCGTTCGAGTACGTGAATCCGTGGTTTCCAATCCGTCACGCAATTTGACCGGGCGTTGCGAGGGAGTACCTCTGATGTTAGCGCGAACATCGCCGCCACCTGTGACCTCCGCCATGTTGACAATCGTCGGGCGGGCGCCGGGTCACCGGTCGCGACACCCCATTTATCCGGCCTGACCTCGCCATTCACGAGCGATCCGTGGGAGCGCTCCCGGATGCTGTCATTCCGGTCATTCAGGTCGCGATCTGAATGGTAGTGGCGACGACATTCTCCGGTAACCCCGCGCCGTGGCGTGTTCGCTACGTTCAGCACCGGCCGGCGGAAAGCCGGAAAACGATCTGGGAGTGGGAGCATGCGCAGAAAACTGATCCGGCGATTGCTCGCCGGGGTCACTGTGGGGGTGGTGCTGGCGCCGCTCGCCCCGTCGTCCGGGTTCGCATCCCCGAGCGGGGATGTGGCGTGGATGCCGTGCGAGCAGGACGCAGGCGCCCTGTGCGGCACCCTGGAGGTACCGGTCGACTGGGCCGATCCGGGCGGGCCGACCATCGAGTTGGCGCTGGCCAAGCGGCCGGCGACGGATCCGGCGGTGCGCCGGGGGTCGCTGCTGGTGAACCCGGGCGGTCCGGGCGGCTCCGGTGTCGACTCGGCGCTGTGGGCCAGCTACGGCGACGAACTGCGTCGTCATTTCGACATCGTCGGATTCGATCCACGCGGGGTGGCCCGCAGTTCACCGATCATGTGCACTCTCGACCGGATCAACGATTTGCCGGTCGAGCCGATCAAAACATCCAGCGCATTTTCCCGGATGGTCTCGGCGAGCCGCGCGTTGGCCGACGACTGCCGCGCCAACAGTGGGCCGGTATTCGATCACGTGGACACGCTCCAGGTGATCCAGGACATCGACGCGATACGTGCGGCCGTCGGTGACGCCAAGCTGAACTTTCTCGGAATGTCATACGGCACCTTGATGGCCCAGCAGTACGCGGAAATGTATCCGGACCGCGTCGGCGCCATTGTGGCCGACAGCGTGATGGATCACAGCCAGGACGCGCGTGGGTTCGCCGTCACCCAGGCGGCCACCGGGCAGGATTCGTTCAACGAGTTCGTGGCGGGCTGCTCCCGGTTGCCGCAGTGTGCCCTGTACGGCCGCGACATCCGCCAGTTCTGGCAGCGGCTGCTCGACCGCGCCGCCCGGGGCGAACTGCCGGATCCGGACGACCACAGCTACAAGATCACCCAGCGGGATCTGGTCAACTTCGTGTTGGGCAATCTCAACTACCAGCCGTACTGGCTGGAGATCGCCGCCGAGCTGGAGCGGGTCGACGCGGGACGGCCGTGGGGGACGTCGGCGACGGCGGCCCGGGAGGTCGCCGACGAGCCGCCGATCGTGGTGCCCTTCGCGTACCAGGCGGTGCTCTGCCAGGACTGGAACCTGAAGGCGCGGGACGTCACCCAGTGGCGGTCCATCCTCGCCGAGGCCCAGCGCGCCGCACCGGACCTGCCGAACCCGCCCCGGGCGTCGGTCGGCGCGATCTGCCTGGGCTGGCCGACCCCGGCGAACAACCCGCAGCGGCGGATCAACCCGACGAACGGGTCGAAACTGCTGCTGGTCAACTCGCTGCACGATCCGGCGACCGGCTACAACTGGGCGCTCGGTGCCGCCGACCAGTTCGGTGACCACGCCGAACTGCTCACCTACGAGGGCTGGGGACACATCGTGTACGGCCGCGTGAGCTGCGCGGACGGGGCCATCGAGACGTACCTGATCGACCGGGTCGTGCCGGCGGAGGGTACTCGTTGTGCCGCCGCCCCACCGCCGGGCACGACGTCGGCCCGTGGTCGGGCGCCGAGTCAGGAGTCCGGCCCCGCCGCCCAGCCGCCGGTGCCGCTGCGCGGTGCCCCGTCGCTGCCGACCTGGCTGTTCTGAACTGTCGGGTCGGGGGTAGTCGGTTCGCCGAGGCGGGCCAGCCACCCCCGACCCGGTCGGTGCACCGAGGCCGGAAGGCGTCAGGGCAGTTCGTGGATGGTGACCGGGCCGGCGGTGTATCGGACCGGGGCGAGCCGGGCCAGGTCCGCGGAGACCGGTCCGGCGTTGGTGTCGGCGAGCAACCAGCGCACCCGGTGGGTGTCGCGGAGCCGGGCCAGGTCGGTGGGGGTGGGATCGGTGAAGACCTGTTCGTTGAGGGCGAACAGCGCCGGGTCGGGTGCGGGTTGTCGGGGGTAGCCGTGTCCGTCGCGGCCGTGGGCGGCGACGACATCGTCGGCGTACGCCCAACTCTCGACCAGCGCGCGCCGGCCGCCCAGGCCGGTGACCCAGTAGGCGCGGGCGTCGCAGTTCGGCGTGGTGCGTACGGGTCGGCAGTGCACGTTGGTGGCGACCCGGTCGTCGGGGCCGGTGTGTTCCCGCAGCCAGAGTGCGGCCCGCATCTCGTTCTCGGACACCACGAGCTGCTGGTTGACGGTGCCGAGCGGGTCCGCGTTGGCGAGCAGGTGCCGCACCGGAATCTCCACTCCGGTGGCGATGCTGGCGCCGAGCAGTGCCGTGACCGTCCCGGCCAGCGCCGACCTGCCGAGCAGCGTGGCCCGCGCCGGGCGGCCCAGCCGGCGAACCAGGGCGGCGCGGCGGGCGGTGACGGCGGCCCGGGGCCACGTGAGGAGCAGCGCCTCCACCGCGACGGCGAGCAGTGCGGCCAGGCCGATCAGGGCGGCGTACCGGGCAGCCGACCAGCCGAGCGTCGTCATCCAGTCGTTGGCGTTGGCGACGCGTACCGACTCGACGGCCCGCTCCGCCCGGGTCAGCGCGGGCGGCGACCCGAGCGGCGGGGCGAGCAGTTGGGCGAGCAGGCCGAGGAGACCGGTGGCCACGAGCACCGGCCACCGCACCCGGATCCGGGCGAGCAGCCAGCAGGCGAGCAGCGCACCGAACGGGATGACGGGTAGCCAGAAGTAGATCTGGCTGGCGGAGGGGTGGTAGGTCAGCCAGGCCACCGTGAGGCCGGCGGCGACCGCACCGGTGAACAACCAGGCGACCGGATCGCGTCGGGCCGGTGTGGCCAGCAGCAGCCCGCCAGCCAGTCGGGGTGTCTGCCGCAGCAGCCACGAGCCGACCAGAGCCGCCGCGAGCAGCCACGCGGCCGTCCCGTCCGCCTCGGCCAGGCCCGGCGGCAGCAGCCCGCCGAACTGGGCGCCTTCGTCCGCACCGTAGGTCTGTTGATAGGGCACCAGGAGCCGGATCAGCCCGAGAGGCTGGGCCCGCAGGGTGCCCGCGCCGCCACCGGCGAACAGCCGGTAGCCGACGGCCATGGCGGCGACCAGCGATGCCAGCACCGCGAACACCCGCCACGGCACCCGACGACGGCGGATCCAGGCGGCCAGCGCGGCGAGCCCGAGGCCGGCGATCAGGGGCGGCAGGGCGCTGGACTTGGCACCCGCGCAGGCCAGGCCGAGCGCCGGAACCAGTACCCAGGCCGGGCCTAGGGCCCGCCCGCGCAGCACCTGGACACAGACGGCGGCGAGCAGCATCAGCAGCGGCAGCGCGTACGTCTGAGAGAGACTGCCGTACGACAGCGCGCGGGTCCACGGAATGTCCAGCGGCGAGCCGAACGTGGGTGAGGCGCCGAGATACCCCACGGCGGCGGCTAGCGGACCGACCCACCACGGTCCGGCCAGTTCGCGGACCAGCGCGGCGGCGACCAGCGCGGCGACCCAGGCGACCGGCACCACCCACAGGTGCAGCAACACCGTGGCCGGCGGCACGCCGGTGATCATGCTGGCGCTGGCGATGTGCGCGTCGGACAGGTAGTGGTAGCGCAGCGGCTCCCCGGCCAGGTGTGGCAGCTGGAAGGGCATGTCCCGGGTGAGTTCGTGCACCAGACCGAGGTGGTAGAGCAGATCCTGGTAGTAGGCGTAGTCCGCCGGAGGCAGCGGCAACGACCGCCAGTTGGCGTATCCCCACACGGCGATGAGCAGCAGCACCGCGCAGATCGCCCAGTGCCAGGCCAGTGGTAGCCGCCGGCCGGATCCGGTGCGCCAGTGCCGGCGCAGCCGGGGCACGGCCAGGAAGACCACGACCACCGGCAGCGGCCACCAGCGCAGCAGGTGCTGGCCTCCGGTGCCGGCGGCGAGCGCCCAGGCGGCCAGTTCGAGCAGCAGGCCGGTGGCCGCGCCGTAGCCGAGATCCTCGGGCAGGTTGCCCCGGCTGCCGCGCAACGCCCGGTGCACCAGTGTCCCCGGCAGCACCACCGCCAACGTCCAGTAGGCCCCGAACGCCCCGACCTCGGCCACCGGGATGCCGCCGTCCCACCACACGATCGGCAGCACGGCGAGCACGACCAGCCAGGGCAGCAGCGTGGCGGACCGACGTAGCGCGTCCGGGCCACGGGCGGGTGCGGCCGCGTCGGCCCTCGGTGCCGCCGTGGCCTGCGCGGGTGCCGGATCCGGCCCCGCCGGTCCCCGACCGGGCGGTGCCGCCGTGGACACGGCGGACGGTTGCGAGTGGGCGGCGGGCAGCGGTGACTCAGCCACGGACGGCAGCGACCGGACGTGCGTCGGCCGTCCGGTGCTCGGCCCCGGTGGGCCGGTCGTCGGCGGTGTCGGACCCGACGTGGAAGGTCGGCCGGTTCTGCACGGCGGCGTAGATCCGGCCGACGTACTCACCGAGCAGGCCCAGGCAGACCAACTGGACCCCGCCGAGCAGCAGCACCGCGACGAACAGGGACGTCCAGCCGGGGATGGTCACCCCGCGCAGGTGCCCGACGACGCCGAAGGCCATCAGTAGCAGGCAGGCCAGGAAGCTACCCGTGCCCAGCCAGGTGGCCAGCCGCAACGGCGCGGCGGAGAAGTTCGCGACGCTGTCCCAGGCCAGCGCGATCATCCGGGGCAGTGGGTACTTCGTCTGGCCGGCGTGCCGGGCCTCGCGTACGTAGCGGACCTCGGCGCTGGGGAAGCCGAGGGCCGGGATCAGCAGCCGGTAGACCGGGTTGCGTTCCGGCAGCCGACGCAGCGTCTGCACCACCTCCCGGCTGACCATCCGGAAGTCGCCCGCCTGGGCCGGCACCTCCGCGCCGACGATCCGCCGCATCAGCCGGTAGTAGATCCGCGCGGTGTGCCGCTTGAAGAAGGTGTCGGTGCTCCGGTCGGCGCGTACCCCGTACACCACGGCGGCGCCCGCCCGCGCCAACCGCAACATCTCGGCGATCGTCTCCGGTGGATCCTGGAGATCGGCGTCGAGGCTGACCACCCACCGCCCGCGGGCCCGGTGCAGGCCGGCGGTCAGCGCCGCCTGATGGCCGCTGTTGCGTCGCAACCGGACGACGCGCAGCTGCGGCCAGTCCCGTGCCTGCGCGGTGAGCAGCGCCACCGTCGCGTCTCGGCTGCCGTCGTCGACGGCCACCACCTCGTAGTCGACGTGCAGGTCGTCGAGCACCGGCCGGAGCCGGGCGACGAGGCCGTCGATCACGGCCTCCTCGTTGTACATCGGCACGACCACGGACAGGGTCGTCTCTCCGGTCACGTCGGATCGCATTGTCTGCCGGCCCCGTCCCACGCAGAGTCCACTTCAG
Organism: Verrucosispora sp. WMMC514; assembly: GCF_027497295.1. Taxonomy (NCBI): domain Bacteria; kingdom Bacillati; phylum Actinomycetota; class Actinomycetes; order Micromonosporales; family Micromonosporaceae; genus Micromonospora; species Verrucosispora sp. WMMC514. The sequence goes on from NZ_CP114906.1 coordinate 4,462,142, forward strand.
GAGCGCCCGCACAAAGCGAGCAAGCGGTCACCCTTCCCCGGGAAGTTGACTCCCGCCCGGCGCTGGCGTTAACGGCCGGCGAATCCCGCCTGCCGCGTGGATGGTCGGGCCGTCATGTCGGGCCGGGCCGGGCGGTCGTTCCGTGCCGCACACCGTCGGTGTGCGGCACGGACGCCCGGCAGGTTCTCGCCGGCCGGCTCAGGCGGGGGCCGGAACGGCGCCGAGGGCGCGACCGGCCTCCCGGGCGGCCTGCAGGGCCTCGGCGTGCATCTTCGCGGCCTGGTCGGCGAACGAGTCGAGGGCGGGGTTGACGCCGACGAGGGTGAACTCGCGTTCGACGACGGTGAGGTCGGCTCCCCAGCAGTCGGCGATGATCCGGCGCAGGTACGGCGTGGCGTGGTCCCAGCCCTCCCGGGGGGTGCCACCCCCGTACGCTCCGCCCCGGACCGTGACCAGCACGACCCGCTTGCCGGCGAGGAACGGCTTGCCGAATGCGCGCTGGTCGGTGCTGACCAGGTCGACGTAGGTCTTGAAGTGCTGTGAGACGCCGTAGTTGTACAGCGGCACGGCGAACAGGATGGCGTCGGCGGCGAGCAGCTCGTCCACCAGGGTCGCGGCGAGGGCGACGGCCGCGCGCTGCTCGGCGGTGTGCTCCTCGGGCGCGGTCGTCCCGGCGGCGACCGCTGCCGCCCAGGCGGTGGCGGGCAGCGCGTCGACGCCGATGTGGCGACGTTCGATCGGGTCACCGGGGTGAGCGGCGAGCCACTCCGCTTCGACGATGTCCGCGATCTCGCGACTCGCGGACCCGTGGGTACGGATGCTGGCGTCCAGTCGGAACAGGGTCACGACAACTCCAAGATAGGTTGGGTTCAAGCTTGAAGTCGACGATAGGGGCAGTGAGGTTCAAGGTTGAAGTGAATGCGAGATGGCTCACCTCCCGCCGCGCGGTCGGCGGCTAGGCTGGGCAGCATGCCGGAGGAACCCCGGTGGTTGAACGAGTGCGAGCGCGAGGCCTGGCTCGCCCTGGCCAGCCTCATGTTCAAGCTGCCCGGCGCGCTCGACGCGCAACTGCTACGCGACCACAACCTCACGCTGTTCGACTACTTCGTGCTCAGCGGCCTGTCCATGGCACCCGGGCGCACCCTGCGGCTCAGCGCCCTGGCCAGCCAGATCAACAGCTCGCTGTCCCGGCTGTCGAACGTCGTCAAGCGTCTTGAGCAGCGAGGTCTGCTGCGTCGTGAGCCCGACCCGGAGAACCCCCGCTACAACCGGGCGGTGCTGACCGGGGCCGGGTGGGATCTCGTGGTCGCCGCGGCGCCGGGGCATGTCGCGGCGGTACGCCGGTTCGTCATCGACGGGCTCACCGAGGAACAGGTCACCGCGCTGCGGGAGGTCGCCTGTCGGGTGACGCACCAGATCGACGAGGCGGCGCAGTTGCCGCGGTAGCTCAGCTGTCGGGCCCGTCCGCCTCGATCGCCGTGTCCAGCAGGGGGGCCAGCGTCTGCCAGTTGGCGCGGGTGGCGGCGACCGCACCCTCGACGTCACCGGCCGCGCACCGCGCGATGATCCGCTCGTGTTGCGCGACGGAGCCACGGCCGCTCAGCGAGGCGAAGCGGAGTCGTTCCAGCCGCCGCAGCGCGGGCGTGAACTGGTCGAGCACCGACCGCAGCGCCGCGTTCGCCGAGGCGCCCACCAGGACGCCGTGGAATTCGTCGTCCGCCGCGACGGCCGCGTCCACGTCGTCGTCCCGCAGCGCCTGCGCGAACCGGGCGTTCGTCGCCCGCATGGCGTCCAGTTCGGCGGTGGACAGGTTCGGCAGTGCCTCGCGCACCGCCAGCTCGTGCATCGCCGTGGTCACCGACTGGGCGCCACGCAGTGCCCGCAGGTCCAGCGGGCTGACCATGGTGTAACGGCCCGGCCTCGTCCGGACCAGGCCCGCCTCCTCGAGCCGGGTCAGCGCCTCGCGCACCGGCGTGCGGCTGACCCCGAGCCACTGGGCGAGATCGCCGTCGTTGAGCCGCTCACCAGGGGCCAGCGTCCCGTTCACGATCGCGTCGCGGATCGCCCGGAAGGCGTCGTCGCGCAGCAGTGACCGGGCGACGACGCCGGCGCGGGCAGGAATCGGCATGCAACATATTGCACATTTCCACCGCGCCGGCTGTCAACCGCCTCGTGTGCTGTCGTGGGCGGTCATGGTGTCCTGGCGGCCGGGTTCCTCGCGCAGGACGGCGGCGTGCAGCCAGGTCTCCGGGATGGCGAAGCCGTCCACAAGCGTTCGCATGTGCGGACGCAACTCCTTGAGCAGGCCGTTCACCACGGCGGTGATCGCCTTCGAGCGGACCGGGGTGAGTCGGCCGTGCTCCAGCAGCCATCCCTTGTGGGACTCGATGACGCTGAGGGCGTACAGGTCGCAGACGCGGGAGAGTAGCGCCCGGACCGCCGGGTCCGCGGTGTCCTCGATGCCGGCGACGAACGCCTCCAGGGTGATCCGGTCGATGTGCGCTGCGGCGGCGGTGAGGACGTGGTCCTGGACGTCGTTGAAGATGTCGAACGGGCGGTCCCGCTTGCTGGCCGCGCCGTTGCGCAGACGGCGGATCGCCCCTTCGAGCAGGTGCTTCTCGCGGTCGTCGAAGATCTTGAGATGCCAGCCCCGGTCGGTGACGGCGACCTCCTCGTCGCGGCCGGGTACGGCGCTGATCAGTTGCTGGATCAGCGACCGGGCGGCGGAGCGTTCGAGCACCATCTCCCGAACCTGCTCGGCGACGAAGGAGGCACGTCCCCAGCCGTCCAGCGAGCCGAACTCGTCCCGGTACCCGGTCAGCAGCCCCTTCGCGACCAGTTGCAGCAGGACCGTGTTGTCGCCTTCGAACGTGGTGAAGACGTCGGTGTCGGCGCGCAGGCCCGGCAACCGGTTCTCGGCCAGGTAGCCGGCGCCGCCGCACGCCTCGCGACACAGCTGGATGGTGCGCGCGGCGTGCCAGGTCTGCGCGGCCTTGAGCCCGGCGGCGCGGGACTCCAACTCCCGCTGCCGCCGCTCGTCGACCGGGCCGTCTCCGCCCTGCACCTCGTGCACCGCCGCGACCAGTTCGGCCTGGGCGAAGTGCAGTGCGTAGGTGGTGGCCAGGGCGGGCAGCAACTTGCGCTGGTGGGCCAGGTAGTCGTTGAGCAGCACCTCCCGCTCGGCGTCGGGGGTGCTGAACTGGCGGCGGATGTCGCCGTACCGGACCGCGATGGTCAACGCCGACTTGGTGGCCGCCGACGCGGCGCCACCCACACTGACCCGGCCCCGGACCAGGGTGCCGAGCATGGTGAAGAAGCGCCGCGAGTCGTTCTCGATCGGGCTGGAGTACGTGCCGTCCTCGGCGACCTGGCCGTAACGGTCCAGCAGCATGTCCCGGGGCACCGTGACGTGGTCGAAGCTCAGTCGCCCGTTGTCCACGCCGAGCAGGCCGGCCTTGGGCCCGGCGTCGCCGATGGTCACGCCGGGTAGCGGGTTGCCCCGCTCGTCGCGGATCGGCACCAACCACGCGTGTACGCCATGCCGCTGCCCGTTGGTCACCAACTGCGCGAAGACGACCGCCATCCGCCCGTCCCGGGCGGCGTTGCCGATGTAGTCCTTGCGGGCCGCCTCGTGCGGGGTGTGCAGGTCGAAGGTCTGCGTTTCGGGGTCGTACGTGCAGGTGGTGCGCAGCTGCTGGACATCGGAGCCGTGCCCGGTCTCGGTCATCGCGAAGCAGCCCAGGATCCGGCCGGAGATGATGTCCCGAAGGTAGGCGTCGTGGTGGCGACGGGTGCCCAGGGCCGCGACCGCGCCGCCGAACAGGCCCCACTGCACGCCGGCCTTGACCATCAGCGAGAGGTCCACCTGGGCCAGCATCTCGGTGGCGATGATCGAGCCGCCGACGTCGGATCCACCGCCGTACTGGGTGGGAAAGGCCGAGGCGATGCCCAGCTTCACCGGAAGCTCGCCGAGCAGCCGGGTGACCCGCTCGCGCGCCTGGTCGCCGGTCTCGCCGTACACCGGGAGGAAGCGCTCGTCGAGGTGCCTGCGGTGCGCGTTGCGGATCTCGGCCCACGGTCCGTCGAGCACGTCCTGCAGGCGGGTGAGGTCGACGGGGCCGGGTACGGGACTGGGCATGGCTACCTCGCAGGACGCTGGTTGGGTACAGCTCGTACCCAGCCAAGGGTACCGAGCCGCTACAGTGATCCGGTGAGCAATGCGTTGGTGAAACGGGACACCATCGCCGCCCGCCGTGCCGGTGGCATCCCGCAGGAGCGGGCCCGGCGGCGGCAGGTGATCGTGGAGGCCGCGGTCCGCGTCATCGAGGAACACGGCACCGACGCCGGGCTCGGCACGGTGGCCGACCGGGCCGGGCTGCCCAGACCGCACGTGTACCGTCATTTCGCCAGCAAGGACGACCTCGATCAGGCCGTGGCGCGGTACGCCGCCCGCCAGGTGAGCGCCTGGATCCGCCCGTCGCTGTCGGCTCCGGGCACCCCGCCGGAGGTGGTGCACGGCGTCATCGGCCGGGTGTTGAGCTGGGCGGTGGCCCACCCCAACCTCTACCGGTTCCGGGCCCGCCTCGGCACCGCGCACGCCGTTCCCGAGATCACCGAGGCGGCCGTCGCCAACCTGCGCGCCGCGGGGCACGAGGCGCATCTGCCCGCGTACGTGGTGGCCAGCGTCGTCGGCATGGTCGACGCCGGCATCATCTGGTGGTTCGACCACCGGGACGAGGTCGAGCCGGACCAGCTCAACGACTGGCTCGCCGCCCAGGTGTGGCGGGTCGTCGCGGAGGTAACGACCTGAGTGTCTCCGGCAGCGCCCTGGTGTGCAGGATGACCAGTTCGGCGACGGCCGGGGTCAGGGCCACGTAGAGCCGGCTCATGCCGCGAGGCTCGGCGGCGACGATGTCGGCGGGTTCCACCAGCACCACCCGGTCGTACTCCAGTCCCGTGACCTGGCTGACCGGGATCGCCCCGAGTGGGTCGGCGCTCGCGTCCGCGGCGATGACCGCGCCGGTTTCCTCGGCTTGACCCGGGGATGAGCTGGAGGTGGCCCTCCGGGATCAGCCCTGGTCACCCCGCCCGGTCTGCTGCTGCAACTGGTCGATCAACTTCGCCGCCTCGGCCTTGGTGAGGTCGTCCGGCACGCTCTCGCCCGCCTCGCGGGCCAGGGTCCGCAGGTAGGACTCCTGCGCCGCCGTCGTCGGCTCGTCGCCGGTCACCCACTCGTCCGGATCCTTCACCGCGGCCTGCGGATCATGCTTCTCGGTCATCTCGTACACCCTTCCTCTCGAACGGGTGTGCCATTACCCGGCTCGGTGGTCACCCATTCCTCCCGGCCCGGTCCCGGAGACCCTCGGTAATCCAGATCGGTTACCGGCTCCGTTGACGGGACTTCGCCGTCCGCCGAGCGGGCGCCCTTGCGGCCGGGCGCTGCCGCTGGCGCAGGGCGCACCGAGACGCCGACCCGCACCGTCAGACCGGCACCCGCCGCTCCCACCACGGACGAACCGTCACGGGCTCGCTGCGCAGCAGTCGGCGGTGCAGGTCCTGCAGCCGGTGACCCGGCTCGACGCCGAGCCGGTCGGCGAGGGTGTCCCGGGCGTCCTGGAACGCGGTGAGCGCCTCCGCCCGCCCGGAGGTCTGCCCGAGCGCGACGAGCAGCAGTTCCCAGAGCCGCTCCCGCACCGGATGCTCCACGAGCATCCAGCGCAACTCGGCCACCACGTCCTCCACGTCGCCCAGGAGCAGACGGAGGCCGGTCACCTCCTCCAGCACGTTCTGACGCAGCTCGGTCAACCGGATCCGTTCGGCCTCGGCCAGCGGGCCGGTGGCCTCGTGCAGGGCCTGCCCGGACCAGTGCGCCAGGCCACGCTGGAACAGGTGGAGCGACTGCGCCAGCTCGGCCCGGGACAGGGCGGCGCGGGCCGCCCGGACGTCACGCTCGAAGCGGACGACGTCCACCGCCTCCGGCGGTACGTCCAGGGTGTACCCAGGACGGGTGGAGCGCAGCACCCGGGCGAGTGCCGGGCGGCGGTCGGGCGGTTCCAGCACCCGGCGCAGCCGGCCGATGTAGGTGTGCACCATGTTCTCCACCGAGTCGGGTCGGCGGCCCACCCAGATGGCGTCGACGATCTGGGCCACGGACATCACCATGCCGCTGCGCATCGCCAGCACCGCCAGCACCTCACGTTGTCGTGGGGTGCCCAGATACAGATCGGTGTCCACCCGGCGGGCCTGGATCGGGCCGAGCAGGAGTATTGACAGGTCATCGTGCGGCATCGGAGTTTTCTCCCCCACCCAGTCGGGCCGGGTGTCACGACCCGGCTCCGGCACTTGTTCGGTGTCGACGGCTGCGGCATTCCCCACCTACCGGTCCTTCGGGACGTGGGGCAATCGCAATCCACTAAGAAAATTGACGGGGAAATTCTCTGTGCAGCGACCAAGTTAGCTACCGGGCCAGCCCTACCGCAAGGGTTGCCTTACGTGGTCGAGGTTGCCTCCAGCATCGGTCCAGGAAAGACCTCGCAGCAATGGATAGCGTCCGACATGCCCAATCTGAACTTTTCGCCCACACCTTGCGGCGCTTGGTCACAACCTCGCGCGCGGACTGCGGTTTTCCCGGGAAGCTGCTCGCTTCCGGCGGCCTCACCGGACAACCGCACGTCAACTTTTCGGCGGTTCCGGAAATCGTTTCTTTCGCCTGTGGCGATCTAAATTCGTCCGGTCGGCCATTGACGACAATCCGGAGAGCCTCTTCTACTTCATGCGTTACCCGGCCTGATACCGGACGTGCTGACCACCAGCAGAGCCGGAGCGGCGCTCCGCCCGTCTACCTGCTCGTCGGGCCCGCGCCGGTGACGTTCAGCGCGAGCGAGTAGACCGAGGTGGTGGCCGTCACGAACAGCACGTTGCGCTTGCGGCCACCGAAGGTCAGGTTCGAGCAGATCTCCGGTAGCCGGAGTTTGCCGAGCAGCGTGCCCTCCTGGTCGAAGCAGTGCAGGCCGTCGTGGGCGGCGACCCACAGCCGGCCCTCCCGGTCGAGTCGGATCCCGTCGAACGAGCCGGCATCACACTCGGCGAGCACGCCACGGTCGCGCAGCGTCCAGTCGGGGCCCACGTCGAAGTGGCGGAGGTGTCGACGCCGGGTGTCGACGATGAACAGTCGCCGTTCGTCCGCCGAGAACGCGAGACCGTTGGGTCGCAGGAAGTCGTCGGCGACCCGCTCGACCCGGCCGTCCGGCGAGCAGCGGTAGACGTGGCAGCCGTCCAGTTCCGGATCCGCCCGGTACCCCTCGTAGTCACTGTCGATGCCGTAGCTCGGATCGGTGAACCACAACGCGCCGTCGCTGGTCTCGACGACGTCGTTCGGGCTGTTGAACCGCTTGCCCCGCCACCGGTCCGCCACGACGGTCAACGACCCGTCGGGCTCGGTACGGGTCACCCGACGGTGGCCGTGCTCGCACGTCACGACCCGGCCGAGGCGGTCGATGGTACGGCCGTTGGGGTGACCGGCGGGCGTCTGGAAGACGTCGCACCGGCCGGTGACCTCGTCCCACCGCAACACCCGGTCGTTGGGGATGTCACTGAACAGCAGGCAGCGCCACGCGGGGGAGTACGCCGGCCCTTCCAGCCAACGCCCGCCGTCGAACAGCCGCTGCATCACGTGGTCACCGCTGACCGCCCGGAACCGTTCGTCCAGGACCTCCCACCGGGTGGCGGTGCGCTCGACCGGGCTCATCGTGCTCCCTCGCCGCCCGAGGCGAGCCGGGCGAAGACCGTCGCCTCCCGCTCGAGGAGCCGCCGGGTGCGCCTGCCGTACAGCAGCTGGACCAGGCGGGCTGCCGGGCCGTCCCAGTCGATGCTCAGCCGCAGGCGGGTCGAGGAGCCCTCCGGACGCAGCTCGTGGCTCGCCGTGGTCCGGACGCCCGGCGTACGGGCCTGCCAGGTGAAGCCGGCCCCGGGTCGCCAGTCGGTTATCTCGTACCTGGCGGTGGCCAGCCCCGGCTGGCGGATCCGAAAGCGGCTGCCGACCGTCACCGGACCGGCGCCGTCGATGCGGGTGATCTCGTCGATGGTGGGCAGCAATTCGGCCCAACGGTCGACGTCGCTCACGGTCCGCCAGACGGTGGCGGGATCGGCGGCCACGTGCTGTTCGACGGCAATCGTCATGTACCGGATGGTACGGCGGTGTGCGGTGTGCGCCCCACGAGGGTGGTGGCGACCCGGCGGACGGGTCCGGTCCGGGTCGCCACCACGGTGGTCAGCCGTTGTCGATCAGACTCGCGATCTCGTTGTAGATGAGATGTGCCTTGGCGCCCTGGTTGGACGGGCAGCCGCCGAGGTGGTGCAGGGCGATCACCCGGTGGCTGCTGTTCAGCACCGGTGAGCCCGAGTTGCCACCGGAGGTGTCGCAGCTGTAGCTGATGTTCCAGGTGTTGTAGTTGGCGTTGCGCACGGTGCAGCGCGCCCCGTTCTGGGTGTTCTCGAAGATGGACAGCCGCTTCGGGCTGCCGTCACCGTGCCCCGGGATGTACATCTGCGTCCCGGTGGTGGTGGCGGAGGTCGCCAGGTAGAGCGTGCCGAAGCCCTGGATGGCGGCGAAGTTGTTCACCGAGAACAGGGCGTAGTCGAGCTGGCTGGAGCCACCACTGCTCACCCGGTAGAGCGTCGCGCCGCTCACCTTCGTGCCGGGGCCCGGGTTCGCGCCGCCGCAGGTGGCGCACTGGTAGTTGAACTGCATCTCGCTGCCGCTGACCGCGGCCTGGGTCGAGAAGCAGTGCTTGTTGGTCAGCATGCGGTTGGTGTTGCCGACCCGCCAGGTGGTGCACATCCCGCCGCCGCTGATCAGCAGCCGGGCCACCGCGTTGCCCCGGGCGTACTCGGTGGGGTGGCTGCTCTGGTAGCAGACCACGTCGCGGCGGGCGTCGGTGCTGCACACCGACTGAGTGGAGAAGTTGTACTGGCCGATCTCCGTGCGGTCGTAGCCGCGCCAGAACCGGTCGACGGTCGCGGCGCTGCCCCGGGAGGAGCGGTTGCCGTGCAGCGTCACCACCGCCGTGTCGCCCTCCACCGACATCGCCCAGAAGCCCGGCCGGCCGTCGGTGGTGTAGTCCGCGCCGGTGGCCCGGTTCAGGTGACGGTCGTACCGGTAGCTCTCCCGGCCGTCCGGGCTCGACACGGTGACGTACTCGCCGGGAGCCAGCCGCAGCGAGCTGAAGTGCACCTTGATGTACGTCGCGCCGGGGTGCTTGATGATCTGGGTCCGGCCGTCGCGGGCGGACGACAACGAACCGCCGACGGTGCGCAGTTCACCGACGGTCGTCACACCCTCGGCCGAGAACTGGTCCGATTCGGGTGCCCGCTCGGACACTGGCGTGATCGGCTGCGCGGATTGTGCCGCGGCGGGGGCCGACAGCAGGGTCAGTCCGAGGGTGCAGGTGGCGAGTGTGACGGTCACCGTGCGTAGACGGCGCAGGACAGGTTTCATCGTCGCTCCTCCCAGGAAGCGGAACCTGAACGATTCCTAAGCTTTCATACCGAAGCTGATCGATACATGCAAGATAATCAATGAGTAATACCGCCTCTCGGCCCTTCTGTTGACGTGACGCCGACCTGGGTACTGGAGGCACATGTTCGAGGGCTTCACCGACGAGCGGGTCGACGTGGGCGAGGTGGAACTGCGCGTCCGGCACGCCGGTCGCGGTCCCGCCGTCCTGCTCGTCCACGGACATCCGCGTACCGGATCGACCTGGCACCGGGTCGCCCCGAGGCTGGTGGATCGCGGGTTCGCCGTGGTCTGTCCCGACATGCGGGGCTACGGCCAGTCCGGCAAGGCGCGGATCCTGCCGGATCACTCCCAGCAGTCCAAGCGCGTGGTGGCGGCGGACATGGTCCGACTCATGCACACACTCGGCCACTCGACGTTCGCCGCCGTCGGGCACGATCGCGGTTGTTACGTGGCGCTCCGCCTGGCGCTCGACCATCCCGACACCGTCAGCCGGCTGGTGGTCATCGACGGCGTACCCATCAGCGAGGCCCTCGCCAGGTGCGACGCGACGTTCGCCCGGAGCTGGTACCACTGGTTCTTCTTCGCCCAGCCGGACAAGCCGGAACGGGCCATCGGCGCCGACCCCGACGCCTGGTACGGCGACAAGGCGCGACCGGACCGGATGGGAATCGACAACCACCGGGAGTTCCGGCAGGCTATCCACGACCCGGCGACGGTACGGGCGATGCTGGAGGACTACCGCGCCGGCCTCGGGGTCGACCGGGCGCACGAGGAGGCCGACCGGCGGGATGGTCGTACGGTCCGGTGCCCCACCCTGCTGCTCTGGTCGACCCGGGACGACCTGGAGGATCTCTACGGCGACCCGCTCGCCGTCTGGCGTCCCTGGGCCGACGATCTGCGCGGCCATCCGATCGAGTCCGGGCACCACGTCGCCGAGGAGAACCCCGAGGGCCTGACCGCCGCCCTGTGCCAATTCCTCGCCTGACCGCCGCGCCGCCACCACGCGTCGCCGGTCAGGGCTGGTGCGGCGGCACCGGCGTGGGCCACTCTTGCAGTCAGGCTTGATGCATCGACACCTGTCACCACCTCACCTGGTGCCGAGACCGTCCGGCAGACCCGCCGGACGTGCCCGAACCCCGTCGGGCACCCGCATCCTGCGGATGTGAAGGAGCGCCATGAAACCGTCCCTCCGGGTCCTCGCGGCGGTGGTCGTCCTCGCGGCCCCGCTGGCCCTGACCGCCCCTGTGCAGGCGGCGAACACTCTCACCATGCGCGGCGCGGACGTCTCCTCGCTGCAACGCAGCCTCGACCTCGGCGCCCGCTACTACAACGCCTCCGGAGCGCCGGCCGACCCCTACGACATCCTCGCCTCGAAGGGCGTCAACTACCTGCGGCTGCGCGTCTGGAACAACCCGGCCAGCGGCTACAACAACAAGGCCAAGGTGCTTCAGCAGGCCAGGACGATCAAAGCCAAGGGTTTCAAGCTGCTGATCGACTTCCACTACTCGGACACCTGGGCGGATCCGGGCAAGCAGCATCCGCCGGCGGCCTGGGCCAACCATTCGCTGAGCCAGTTGCAGGCCGACGTCTACAACTACACCTACGACGTGTGCAGCGCACTCAAGGCGCAGGGCACCACGCCGGACGCGGTGCAGATCGGCAACGAGATCAACGTCGGGATGCTCTGGCCCGCCGGCCAGGTGGTCAACAACGACTTCGCCCCGCTGGCGAGCCTGCTCAAGCGGGGCTACCAGGCCACCAAGGCGTGCCACGGCGGCACCCAGGTGTGGATCCACACGGCGAACGCGGACAGCAACGCCAACGCTCGCTGGTTCTACGACGGGATCCGGGCGCAGGGTGTCCCGTGGGACGTCACCGCCCTGTCCTACTACTGCATGTGGCACGGCACCCTGGCCAACCTGTACAACGTGATCGCCGACGTGCGGTCGCGCTACGGCAAGCCGGTGGTGATCGCCGAGACCGCGTACCCGTTCACCACCGCCGACGCCGACCACCAACCGAACGTGATCTCGGGTACCGAGCGCTGCGACAACATCCCGGCCACCTGGTCCGGGCAGGCGCAGCAGTTCAGTTGGGTGCAGAACACCGCGCGCAACGCCGGTGCGGTCGGTGTCTTCTACTGGGAGCCGACCTGGCACGCGGTGCGCGGCAACGGGTGGGATCCGGCAGACATCAACGGAACCGGTAACGGCTGGGACAACATGGCCGTCTTCGACTGGTTCGGGCGGGTGAACCCGCACCTGTACTGGACGCCGTGACCGTCGTCCGGGCCCGGGAGTCGCCACCGGGTCCGGTCGGAAAGCCGTGCCGGGGCCCTCGCGTGGTCCCGGAGTCGGGGCTCGGAGCAGAGCCAATCAATAGACCTCTGTCGTTTGACGTATGACGACGTTAACGCTAACTTCGCTGTCACGGGCGGGTGTTGTGGCTGCCGGGAGCCCGATTCTCCGCCGTGGTCCCGCGCCGGCCGGCTGCGACCGTGGGCACGTCGTCCTGCCGGCCGGCGACTCCGGTGACCGGATCTTTCGCACCACCCCACCGTGCTGACGCCACCACCTGACGCCGGCACATCCCCAGGGCATCCACGGTTGCTCGTGGATGACCCCGATCGAAGGAGTGGACCATGAAGGCCATCGGTGAGGCTCGTCCCGCCTCTCCACCCAGACGCCGCTGGCGGTCGGGGCTGGCCGCGGCGGCCGCCGCGGTGCTGGCGGCGAGCGCGCTCGTGGCGGTGAACGCGGCGCCCGCCGCGGCGGCGACCGTGGACCCGAATGCCTGGTACGTGTTGGTCAACCGCAACAGTGGTAAGGCGTTGGACGTGTACGGTCTGGCGACCAACGACGGTGCGCGGATCAGCCAGTGGACCCGTAACGACGGCGCCAATCAGCAGTGGCAGTTCGTGGACTCCGGCGGCGGCTACTACCGGTTGAAGTCCCGGCACTCGGGCAAGGTCCTCGACGTGCACAACTGGTCGACCGCCGACGGCGGGGCGATCGTGCAGTGGTCGGATCACAACGGCACCAACCAGCAGTTCCGGTTGGCCGACTCGGACGGTGGTCATGTCCGGTTGATCAGCCGGCACAGCAACAAGGTCGTCGAGGTGCAAGGTGCCTCCACCGCGGACGGCGCGAACATCGTGCAGTACGCCGACTGGAACGGCGCCAACCAGCAGTGGCAACTGGCCCGGGTCGACGGCGGGGGCGGCCCCACGTCGCCACCACCCACCGGTGATCCGGGCGCGGGATGCGGCCGGACGCCGACGCTGGGCAACGGTACGCACACCATCCAGAGTGGCGGCCAGAGTCGCACCTTCATCCTGCGGCTCCCCGCGAACTACAACAGCAACACCCGATACCGGTTGATGTTCGCGTTCCACTGGCGCGGCGGCACCATGCAGGAGATCTCCTCCGGCGGCACCAGCGGGAGCGCCTGGTCCTACTACGGCCAGCAGGAGCAGTCGAACAACAGCGCGATCCTGGTCGCGCCGCAGGGGCTCGGTAACGGCTGGGGCAACGCCGGCGGCGAGGACGTCACCTTCGTCGACGACATGATCCGTCGGATCGAGAGCGACCTGTGCGTCAACCCGAGGCAGCGCTTCGCCCTCGGCTTCAGCTGGGGCGGTGGCATGAGCTACGCCCTCGCCTGCGCCCGGGCGACCGTCTTCCGGGCGGTCGCCGTGATCGCCGGTGCGCAGATCAGCGGTTGCAGTGGCGGTACCCAGCCGATCGCGTACTTCGGTCTGCACGGCATCTCGGACAACGTCCTCAGCATCGGCCAGGGCCGAGGGCTGCGCGACACCTTCGTCCGCAACAACGGGTGCAACGCCCAGAACCCGCCGGAGCCGGCAGCGGGCAGCCGTACGCACATCACCACGGCCTACTCCGGCTGCCGGGCCGGCTACCCGGTGCAGTGGGCGGCCTTCGACAACGGGCACATGCCCGGGCCGGTGGACGGGACGTACGCCGAGAGTGGCATCACCACCTGGACCAAGGGTGAGATCTGGCGCTTCTTCGCCCAGTTCTCCTGACCGGGCCGAGGGCGACGGCGGGACTCGGCCTCCTGGCGGCAGTGGGAGCCAGGAGGTCGGGCCCGTCGGCCCGGCGTGTCCCGGGTCAGCGTTGCAGGCGGTCCGGCTTGCCCGAGCCGCTGCGGCGGACCACCCAGGCCTCGGTGATGTGGGTGAACATCGCCGCCGCGGCCCCTTCCGGGTCGTGGGCGGCGATCATCTCGTAAACACGTCGATGTCCACGGTTGGAGGCGACGCAGAGCGACCGCTCGGTGCGGCCGGTGTACCGCGCCGTGTTCACGACCTGACTCTCCAGCGCCTGCACGACGCCACGAGCGATGCGGTTCCCGGACGCCTGCATGACGGTGTCGTGAAAGGCACGGTCGAGTTCGTGGTAGGCCACGGTGTCGCCGACGAGCTCGTCCATCCGGTCGACCAGGGCGCGCAGGCGGTCCACGGTCTCCTCATCGGCGACCCGGGCGGCGACGTGTGCCATGTCGGACTCCAGCAGCCGCCGGGTCACCACCACGTCGTCGAGGATGGCGAGGCTGTCGTCCTCGGCGATGGTGGCCGCGAGGACGAGCTCGTCGAGCATGTCCCAGTTCGAGGGCGGGGTGACCATGGTGCCGGCACCCTGACGGACCTGCACCAGACCCTTCTCCTGGAGGATCTTCACCGCCTCCCGGACGACCGTTCGACTGACGGAGAAGGTCTCACAGAGCACCGGCTCGGGAGGCAGCGCGGTGCCGGACGGATGCACCCCGCGAACGATGCGTTCCACCAGCTCGGCGGTGACCGCCGTGGCGAGGTTGGTGGGGCGGCGCGACCAGGTCGGGGCGGCCAGCTTCTCCAGGGCCGTCTCCTGCGATGGCGTCATGTCCCCCTCCGATTGGCTCGTCGTACCACGACGTCCAGGGCCAGTGTACGGCTGACTGTTGACGTCAGACGTCATACGAGTTACGTTCTTGATCACGTTGGCTGCGGCAGGCCGTCAGCCACTCCCTTCAGAGGTGAACAACGATGAAACAACGAGCATTGTGGTCCGCCGTCCTCGTTGTGGGACTGGCGACGGCAGGTTGTGGAAGTGCCAGCGACACGGGCCCCTCCTCCGGCGGCTCGACCGACAAACTGGTGGTGTGGGACTGGAAGTCCGGCGAGCCGTCGGCCAAAGCGTATGTCGACAAGGCGAAGGCCGACTTCGCCGCCAAGCACCCCGACGTCACGGTCGAGTTCGTCGCGCAGCCGTTCGACCAGTACTACACGCTGCTCGGCGCGGCCATCCAGTCCGGCAAGGGCCCGGACGTGATGCTGTTCAACGGCGGCGGCCAGATCCGGGACCGGGTCGACGCGCTGGTGCCGCTCGACGAGTACGTGGCCGAGGACAAGCAGCGGCTCGCGGGTTGGGACGCCTTCACCAAGGACGGCAAGGTCTACGCCGCGCCGGTGACGCTGCAGGGGCACCCCATCTACTACAACAAGGCGCTCTACGAGAAGGCCGGGCTCGATCCGGCGAGCCCCGCCACGACCTGGGACGAATTCCTCGCCGACTGCGCCGCCATCGACAAGGTCGACGCCAAGTGCTTCGCGCTGGGCAACAAGGAAGGTGCCGGGATCCAGTTCTGGATGTCGGCCCTGGGCTCCGGCATCCTCACCGCCCAGGAGTACGACGACTGGATCGCCGGCAAGCGCGACTGGACCTCGCCGAACGTGAAGCGGATCTTCGAGCTCTGGAAGGAGGCCGGTGACGCCGGCCTGAACAACGACGGGGCCAACTCGACCGCGATGTTCAACGACTCGTTCGCGCTCTTCCAGTCCGCCAAGGCCGCGCACGTCATCGGGCTGATGTCGGACGTGGGGCACTGGAAGGACTTCAACGAGTTCCTCACGCCCGAGAAGCTCGGCGTGATGAAGGCACCGGTGGTCACCCCCGGCACCACGCCGAGCCTGGCCTATGACGGCGGCATCGGGTACGCGGTGGCGAAGTGGACCAAGGATCCCAAGGTCGCCGCCGACCTGGTGCGGTCGCTGACGTCGACCGGAGCGCTCCAGGCGTTCTACGCCGAGGCCGGCGCGATCGCCGCCGACACCACCATCGACGTGTCGCAGGCCGGTCCGGCCGCCGCCGCGATCGTCGCCGCGCTCGACAGCGGTAAGCCCGCCCTGCACGTGGCGCTCTCCTCGAAGACCCTGGACCTGATGGGACGGGTCTCCCAGCAACTGCTCAGCGGCTCGATCAGCGTCGACGAGGCGGTGAAGCAGCTGGCAGCTTCCGACCAGGCGGGCTGATTTCGTGCCGATCGGAAACGCAGCACCGTCGGTCCGTCCGGTGCCCGCCGGACGGACCGACGGGGCGGCGGCCGGCGCCACGGGCCGCCGCCGTGGTGCCCGGGCCCGGCCCGGCCGCGGCGGTTCGCGGGCCGAGCACTTCGCCCCCTACGTCCTGGTAGCACCCGCAATCCTGATCATCGTGGTGCTGCGGCTGTACCCGTTGCTGCTCGGGGTCAACTTCTCCTTCACCGGAGACGGCGAGCGCAACGGTCAGGCGGTGGGTCTCGACAACTACCTCGAGTTGATCGATGACCCGCTGTTCCGTACCGCACTGAGCAACGTCGGGCTGCTGGTGCTGCTGCTCCCGGTGGCGGTGGCGATCCCCGGTCTGCTGGCGACGTTCATCTACCTCAAGGTGCCCGGACATCGCTTCTACCGCAGCGTCTACTTCTTCCCGGCGGTGCTCTCACCGGTCATCGTCGGCGCGATCTTCAATCTGCTGCTGGCCTTCGACGGTCCGGTCAACGCCGTGTTCGAGGCGGCCGGCATCAGCCCGGTGGACTGGCTCGGCAATCCCGACGTCGCGATGTTCGTGGTGGTCGGCGTACACATCTGGGCCACCTTCGGAATGGCGCTCGTGGTCTTCCTGGCCGGGTTCGCGACCCTCGACGCCGCACTGCTGGACGCGGCCCGCGTGGACGGTGCCTCGCTGCCCCAGGTCATCCGGCACGTGATCATCCCGGGCCTGTCCCGCACCATCGCGTTCGTCGCCGTGACCACCATGGTCGGGATGCTGACCTCGATGTTCGGCCTGCTCTACGTGATGACCAGCGGTGGGCCGGAAGGATCCACCTATCTCCCGGAGTACTACATCTGGATCCAGCAGGGCCAGATGAACCGGCCCGCCCTGGCCTCGGCCGCGTCGACGGTGCTCTTCGTGATCATGCTCGTCGTGGGGCTGCTCCAGGTGAAGCTGCTCCGGCGGGCCGGAGGTGAGGACTGATGTCCCGGGTACGACTGAGCCGGTGGCTGCTTGCCATCCCGATGTCGCTGCTCGCGCTGGCGACGATCTACCCACTGCTGTTCACCGTCAACGTGGCGATGAAGACCCGGCGCGACTACATCCTCGACCGGTTCTCCGTGACCGACACCCTGCGCTGGGACAACATCAGCGCGGCGTGGAACAGCGTCGGCATGGACCGGTACTTCCTCAACTCCCTGATCGTGGTGACGTCGTCGGTCGTCCTGCTGCTGCTGCTCGGGTCCATGGCCGGCTTCGCCCTGAGCCAGCTTCGGTTCCGTGGCTCCTCGGCGCTGTTCCTGGGCTGCCTCGCGGGCCTGTTCGTGCCGTTCCAGGTGATCATGGTGCCGCTTGCCCGGATCATGGCCGACACCGCACTCATCGACACGTACCCCGGACTGGTCCTGGTCTTCGTGGCCCAGTTCCTGCCCTTCACCGTCTTCCTGATGACCAGTTACTACAAGACCATCCCGCGGGAGGTCATCGACGCGGCCCGGATCGACGGCAACAGCGTGTACGGCGTGTACCGCCGGATCATGCTGCCGCTGGGCACCCCGGCGCTGCTGTCGGTCGGCATCCTCAATGCGCTGTTCTGCTGGAACGACGTCCTGATGTCGCTGGTGATGATGCCGTCGGCGGATCACCGGACGCTCATGGTCGGCGTGACCTCGCTGCGTGGCCAGTACTCCGACGACATTCCCACCTTCGCCTCGGGGGTACTGATCGCCGCGATACCGGTCCTGGTGGTCTACCTCTTCCTCCAGCGCCAGATCGCCGACGGCGTCGCCGCCGGCTCCACGAAGGGCTGACATGCGCATCACCGGATATCGGACGCTTACCACGGTCCACGAATGGGGGCGGCCGGTCGGCGACGCCAACGGCGTGTTCGCCGACGGGAGGGTCCCGGTGCCGATCGTCGTCGTGGAGACCGACGAGGGGTTGTCGGGTGTCGGCATCGGCCCGCACGTCGAGATCGAGCGGATCTTCGCGGCCATCGACGGTGAGGATCCCCGCGCGGTGACGACGCTCTACGACCGGATGCTGCGACACACCTTCAAGGCCGGTCACGCCGGCCCGGTTTTCGGCACCATCGGCGCACTCGACACCGCGTTGTGGGACATCAAGGCGCAGGCGGCCGGCCAGCCGCTGTGGCGGTTGCTGGGCGGCCGCGACCGCCGGGTCCCGGCGTACGCGTCCGGGCTCGACATCGCCCTCAGCGACGAGGAACTCGCCTCGGCGTACCTCCGTTACGCCGAGCACGGGCTGCGGGCCGCCAAGCTCAAGGGCGGACTCGACATCGAGCACGACCGACACCGGCTGCACCTGGTCAAGGAGATCCTGACCGAGGCCGGTCACGGACTACGGCCGGGTCTGATGCTCGACGTCAACGAGGCGTGGACCCGCAAGCAGGCCGTCCGGCACGTCTGCGAACTCGAACGCACCCTCGACCTCATCTGGATCGAGGAGCCGGTCCGGCGCTGGGACGCCGAAGGGCTCGCCGCCGTCGGCCGGGGGGTGCGGGCCTCCGTCGCCACCGGCGAGAACCTCACCGGACTCGAGCAGTACCGCCCACTGATCGCCGCCGGCGCGGTCGACGTCGTCCAGACCTCCGCGATCGGTGGAGTCACCCACTTCCTGCGGGTGTCCGCCCTGGCGCACGCCTACGACCTGCCGGTCAGCCCGATCGGCAACAGCCCGCTCGGGCTGCTGCACGCGGCCACCTCGGTGCCGAACCACCTGACCAGCGAGTTGCAGGACCTCTGGCCGCCGGTCGGCGTCTCCGTCGACGTGCACGTCGAGGACGGAGCCTTCATCCTGGGCGACTCGCCGGGGCTCGGGCTGCGGGTCGACGAACAGCGGATCCGGGCCATGGACCGGCACCCGCAGGCACCGGCGGTCGACGGGCCGAACGTCCGGCCGGAGCAGGCCGGGCGACGGCTGCTGGCGGCGACGGACGGTGTCCTGCCGACCGCCGGCGGCTTCCCGCTGGCCCGGGCCGCCACCCCGGCACACAACAGCAACCAGGTGTCGCCGACCGGAAGCCACTGACCCGGACCCACGGTGGTGGCCGGCGGCACGAGCGACGCGCGGCCGTTGATACGGAGGATCGATGAAGGCAGTGATCTACCGGGGAGCACGGCGCCTCGGAGTCGAGGAACGTGAGCCCGCCGCGCCCGGGCCCGGCGAGCTGGGCATCTCGGTGGCCTACACCGGGATCTGCGGCACCGACCTGCACATCTACCACGGGGACATGGACTCCCGGGTCGGTGCCGCCGCCGTCATCGGGCACGAGATGTCCGGGCGGGTCGCGGCGCTGGGCGAGGGCGTCACCGGTTGGTCCGTCGGCCAGCCGGTGACGGTGCTGCCCACCAGATGGTGCGGGCGGTGTGCCGCCTGCCGACGCGGCAACTCGCACATCTGCCACGCCATGGACTTCCTCGGCATCGACTCGCCCGGAGCCATGCAGTCCGGGTGGAACGTGCCGGCGGAACTCGTCCTGCCGCTGCCCGAGGACCTGCCGCTCGACCAGGGCGCACTCGTCGAACCGGTGGCCGTCGCCGTGCACGACGTACGGCGTGGCGCGGTGGCCTCCGGCGACCACGTGGTCGTCGTCGGCGGCGGGCCGATCGGGGTGCTCATCGGCACCGTCGCCCGGGGCCGCGGTGCGCGGGTCCTGCTCGTCGAGCCGGACCCGACGCGGCGCGCCGCGGCGGGCGACATCGGCATCGAGGCGGTCGACCCGGCCGCGGTCGACGTGCCGGCGCTGGTCGCCGACCGGACCGACGGCGCGGGCGCCGACGTCGCCTTCGAGGTGTCCGGCGCGGCGGCGGGTGTCGGCACGGCGGTCGAGGTGCTGGCCGCCAGGGGACGACTGGTGATGGTGGCGATCCATCCCCGGCCGCGAGAGGTGAACCTGCACCGGTTCTTCTGGCGCGAGTTGGAGCTGCTCGGCGCCCGCCTCTACCAACGGGACGACATGGTGGAGGCGATCCGGCTGGTCGCCTCCGGTGCGGTACCGGCGCGGCAACTGATCTCCCGCGTCGAGCCGCCGGAAGCGGCGACCGAGGCGTTCACCGCGCTGGAGGGCGGCGGTGTGATGAAGGTGCTGCTCGACTGGCGGGAGGATGACCGGTGACGAACCCGTTCGACCTGTCCGGACGGACCGCCGTGGTCACCGGGGCCCGGCGGGGCATCGGCCTGGCCATGGCCGAGGCCCTCGCCGCGGCCGGCGCCGACGTCGTCGGTGTCTCCGCACACCTGGAACCGGAGGAGAGCGAGGTGGCGCGCCGGGTGCGGGCCACCGGCCGACGGTTCACCGCGCTGCGCGCCGATCTCGCCGACCGGGCGGCGGTCCGCCGGCTGGCCGGTGAGCTGATCGCGCTCGGACCGATCGACATCCTGGTCAACAACGGCGGCACGATCGCCCGCGCTCCAGCCGTCGACCACCCCGACGAACTCTGGGACCAGGTGATCGAGGTCAACCTGAACAGCCAGTTCGTGCTGAGTCGGGAGATCGGCCGGACGATGGTGCAGCGCGGCCACGGCAAGATCATCTTCACCGCGTCGCTGCTCAGCTTCCAGGGCGGCATCACGGTGCCCGGGTACGCCGCGTCGAAGTCGGGCGTGGCCGGTCTCACCAAGGCGCTGGCGAACGAGTGGGCGGCGCACGGGGTGAACGTGAACGCGATCGCCCCCGGTTACATCGCCACCGACAACACCCGGGCCCTGCGTGAGGATCCCGAGCGCGACCGGGCGATCCTCGCCCGGATTCCGGCCGGCAGGTGGGGTGCCGCCGACGACCTCGGCGGAGCCACCGTGTTCCTGGCGTCGGCGGCCTCCGACTACGTCAACGGGATCGTGCTGCCGGTCGACGGGGGATGGTTGGGCCGATGACCTACGCAGCGACCGGCATCGTCGACGCTCACCACCACCTGTGGGTCCGGGCCCGGCATCCCCAGCCGTGGATCGACCCGGTGACCATGGCGGCCATCGACGCCGACTTCGAACCGACCGACCTGGCTCCGCTGGCCCGGGCGGCGGGCGTCACCGCCACGGTCGTCGTGCAGTCCATCGCCTCGGCGCGGGAGACCGTGGACCTGCTCCGCGTCGCGGCCGACGACGTCCTGGTCGGCGGGGTCGTCGGCTGGGTCGACCTGGCAGCCCACGACGTCGCCGATCAGCTCGACCGGCTGTGCGCGGCCCCCGGCGGGCAGCACCTGGTCGGCATCCGTCACCTCGTGCAGAGCGAGCCCGACCCGGCCTACCTGGACCGACCGGACGTCCGCCGGGGCATCGCCGCGGTCGGCGCCGCCGGCCTGGTCTTCGACCTGCTGGTCCGGCAACACCAGTTGCCCATGGCCGCCCGGTTGGCGCACGACCTGCCGGACGTGCGCTTCGTCCTGGACCACCTCGGCAAGCCCGCGCTGGGCACCCCGGAGTTCGAGCACTGGAAGCGGGACCTACGGGCTCTCGCCGAAGCGCCCAACACGACGGCCAAGGTGTCCGGCCTGACGACCGAGGTGCCCCGGTCACCCTGGACGGTGGCCGATCTCCGACCCGCCGTCGACCACGCACTCGACGTGTTCGGGCCGCGGCGACTGATGTTCGGCTCGGACTGGCCGGTGTCCCTGCTCGCCACCTCGTACGCCCGCTGGGTGGCAGCGGTCACGGAGTTGCTGGGCGACCTCGACCCGACCGACCGTGCGGCGTTCTGGGCGGGCACCGCCCGGCGCTGCTACCGATTGGCAGCGTGATGAGGAAACATGCACTGCCGCGCCGGCCGGCGATCGGCCTCACCGAGTTGGGCTTCGGCGCGGCCCAGGGCGGCAACCTGTACCGGGCGACCACGGACGAGGAGTTCGCCGCCGCGGTCGACACCGCCTGGACGGCCGGCGTGCGGTACTTCGACACCGCGCCGCACTACGGCCTCGGGCTGTCCGAGCGTCGCCTGGGCGGTGCGTTGCGGCACCGACCACGCGACGAGTACGTGGTGTCGACGAAGGTGGGCCGGCTGCTGGAGCCGTCGCCGCAGAACGCGCACCAGCGCGACCCCGAGGGGTTCGACGTTCCCGCGAGCCATCGCCGGAAGTGGGACTTCAGCCGCGACGGGGTACGCCGGTGCATCGAGGCCAGCCTGGAGCGCACCGGCCTGGATCGGATCGACATCGCCTACCTGCACGATCCTGACGACCACTGGGAGCAGGCCGCCGCCGAGGCCGTGCCCGCCCTGGTCGAGCTGCGCGACCAGGGCGTGGTGGGTGCGATCGGGGCCGGCATGAACCAGTCGGCGATGCTCGCCCGGTTCGTCCGGGAGACCGACGTGGACGTGATGATGTGCGCCGGCCGGTACACGCTGCTCGAACAGGGCGCGGCCGACGACCTGTTGCCGCTCGCGGAGAGCCGGGGAGTGGGCGTGGTGATCGCCGGCGTCTACAACTCGGGCCTGCTGTCGCGCGACCACCCACCCGCCGACGCGTTCTACAACTACCAGCAGGCGCCGGCGGAGCTGATCGAACGGGCGCGTCGGATCGCCGAGGTCTGCGACGCGCACGGTGTCACCCTGCCGGAGGCGGCGCTGGCCTTCGTCCGACGGCATCCGGCCGTGGTCTCGACGGTGGTCGGTGTCCGCGACGGTTCGCAGATGGCGCAGACCGTGCGACGCTCGGCGGCGGTGGTGCCCGACGAGCTGTGGCCGTCGCTGGCCAGCGCCGGGCTGCTCGCCTCGAGCTGACCTCTGGCGACGTCCCTGGTCCGCTCCCGCGGCCCAGGGACGTCGCCGATGGTCGCGGCTGTCAGGCCAGGCTGAACCGCCACTGCTGGTTGGTGCCGCTGTGGCAGGTCCACTGCAACAGGCGGGCGCCGTCGGTGGTGGCGCCGCCGTTGACGTCGATGCAGAGCCCGCTCAGCACACTCTTCACCGTGTAGACCCCGGTGGTGCCGGTGGAGGTGACGGTGAACTTCTGCTGGTTGCCGTTGTTGCAGGTGGCCTGCTGGAGGAAGGCGCCGGGGGTGGTGGAGCCACCGGTGATCTCCGCGCACTTGTTGCTGTGCACGGCCCGGAGATAGACGGCGCCGCCGCCGGCGTCGACCGCCTGCCACTTCTGGTTGTTGCCCCCGGTGGACGCCCACTGGTGGATCTGCGCGCCGTCGGCGGTGGAGACGCCGCTGACGTCCATCAGCTTGTTGCTGTGTTGGGCGGTGAGCGTCCACGTGCGGCCGGCTATCCCACCGCCGGTGTCACCGACGCCCACTCCCGGACCACCGAAGGTGTGCGAATCGAGGTCGAACCAGTTGTTGGCGCTGCCCTTGAACACCAGGTACAGGGTGTGGGTGCCGGCCAGCGGGGTGACGTTCACCGGCGGTGTGGACTGGTAGTTGTCCCAGCCGCCGGTGCTCGGCACCGGGGTGGTGGCCAGCAGCGTGCCGGTCGCCGACCCGGCCCGCAACTCGATCGATCCGCCGCCGGAGGGCGACGACAGCCGGTAGCTGACGGTGTTGATGCCGGACAGGCTCATCGGGGTGAACGCCACCCAGTCGTTGTTGGAGATGTCCCCGATGCGCTTGCCGCTCTCCGCGCCGGCCTGGTCGATGACCCGGGTGCCGGACTGGCTGCTGTAGTACTCGGCCTGCTTGTGCTTGGGCTGGAGGATCACCTGGGCGCGGCCGGTGAGTGGGGCCGCGCCGCCCGCACCACCGTTGTCGGTGTACCGCGCGTTGAGCACGTAGAACAGGTTGGCACCGTCCGGGTGCCCGCCGAGCAGGTCGGTGGGGATGGTCCCGGAACAGCCGGCGTAGTCGGTGGTCTCGTGCGCGTGGTCGTCGTGCCCGAGCGCCGGGTTGAGGTAGACCTTGCTGCAGTCGACCGCCGCGCCACCCGGATCGGTGACGGTGATCTGGTACGACACCCGGTCGCCGAAGGTGAGCATGCCCCCGTTGGCCGGCGTGGTGATGGTGACCACCGGAGCGGTGTTACCGACGGTGATCGGCACGTTGGCGAAGGCGGTCTTGCCCGAGCTGTCGGTCACCTTCAACTGCGCCGTGTAGTTGCCGTTGCTGGTGTAGACCTTCGACGGGTTGGCCGCCGTGGAGGTGGTGCCGTCGCCGAACGTCCACTGGTAGCTGATCGTGTCACCGGGGTCGGGATCGGCCGACCCGGCGCTGGAGAACTGCACGGTCAGCGGGGCGTTGCCGCTGGTCGGCGTGCCGCTGGCCTTGGCGATCGGTGACCGACCACCCTGGACGTAGTCGATCCGGTAGAGACCGGAGTCGCTGTTGCCGCCACCGAAGTTGGTGCCCCACTCCAGCAGGTAGAGCGATCCGTCCGGGCCGAACTCAAGGTCCATCGGGCTGTTGAACCGGGTGGCGGGCAGGAAGGGGTTGGTCCGGGTGACCGCCGAGGCCGAGTCGAAGTGCATCTCCTTGATGTAGTCACGCGACCACTCGTAGAAGAAGTGCACGCCGTCGTAGTACGGCGGGAACTTCGTCGCCGACGGGTTCGCCGGGTCGTAGCGGTAGACCGGCCCGCCCATCGGTGCCGAGCCACCCGAGCCCACCTCCGGGAAGTTCTGCGAGGCGCCGTAGCCGTACCACATGTTGGGCGCGACGACCGGCCGGAGGTTGGTCAGGCCGGTGTTGTTCGGCGAGTTGTTGACCGGTGCGGCGCAGTTGAACTTGGCGCCGACCACGCCGGTGTCCGGGTTGTACGGCGCGTACGGCTGGTTGTCGCCGTGGCAGAACGGCCAGCCGTAGTTGCCCGGAGTCCTGATCACGTTGAGTTCGACGAGGCCCTCGGGCCCCCGGTTGGTGGTCGGCGGGTTCCGGTCCGGTCCGTAGTCGGCCAGGTAGACCCAGCCGTTGGCCGGGTCGATCGAGAAGCGGAACGGGTTGCGGAAGCCCATCGCGTAGATCTCGGGCCGGGTCTGCGCCGTCCCCTGGGGGTAGAGGTTGCCCGAGGGGATGGTGTATCCGCCGCCGGCGGAGGGGCGGATGCGCAGCAGCTTGCCGCGCAGGTCGTTGGTGTTGCCGGCGGTACGCGCCGAGTCGAGCATGTGCTTGCCCGGGCGCCAGTCCAGCGGGGCGTAGCCCTGCCAGTTCGGGTCGAGGTTCGGTGCGACGTCGTCACCGGTGCCGATGTACAGGTTGCCGTCGGGCCCGAAGGCGATGTACCCGCCGGTGTGCCCGGGCTCGGGGTACGTCCGGTCCCGGTAGGCGGGGATGTCGATGATCGTCACCCCGCTGGACATGTTCAACGTGTCGCCGTTGAGGGTGTAGCGGGAGACCCGGTTGACGTCGGTGGAGCTGCTGGCCGGTGCGTGGTAGAGGTACACGTACCCGTTGCTGGCGAAGTTCGGGTCGAGAGCCAACCCGGTGAGTCCGTCCTCGCCTCCGGTGTAGACGCTGAGCGTGCCGGCGGTCACCGTGCTGTTGGTGCTCGGCTTGAAGATCTTGACCTGGCCGCCACGCTGGACGTAGAGCACCCGGCCGTCGGGTGCCACGGCCAGCGCCATCGGGTCGACGGTGTTGCTGTCGAGGGTCCGCTTCTCGAAGTTGCCCCAGACGGTGCCGCCACAGTCGCCCGGCTCGTTGCCGGCGGCCCACTTCACCCCGCCGAGGACGTGGTTGCGGAAGTGGGTCTCGCTGTAGGACGCCGCGGCGTGACCCATCGCGGTGGCCCAGACCCGGCCACCGCCGGTGTTGCGGCACCAGGAGATCGGGTGATCGGAGCCCATCGCGCGAGGGCCCGGGTTGTACGTGCGTTCGTCGGCGGTGACCAGGACGTGCACCTCACCGCGCGGGTTCTTGTCGAAGTTGTACCACTCCTCGCTGCGGTTCCAGCGATCCGGCAGGCTTGCCGTCGACGGGTGCTTCTTGTCGGCGACGATGGCGGTGCCGGGCAGGACGCCGGGGGAGTGCTCGGGCATGTGGGCACCCGCGTTGATGGTCTGGTCCCACCACGGGTACTCGGCTTCGATGCCCATGTCGGTGGCGTTGTGGATGGCCACGATGCCCTTGCCGCTGGCGAGGTAGCCCTCCACCGCCTGGCGTTGGCTGGCGGAGGTCCACACCATGCCGGACGTCTGGAACATGATCAGGACATCGAAGGTGGCCAGGTTCGCCGCGGTGAAGACGCTGGAGTCCTCACTGTGTACCAGTTCGAAATTGTCGGAGGCGGCCTGCTGCTGGAACATCGAGACCCCGGCCGGGATCGAGTCGTGCCGGTAGCCGGTGGTCTTGGTGAACAACAGGGCGCGGAACTCCGGAGCCGCTGATGCCGGCTGGACCAGCGCGAGCGCCAGTAACAGACCGGAGATCAGTCCGATGATGGCTGTCTTACGACGCATGCCGTCTCCTCGTCGGGGCGGAGCAACAGGGGGCGCGACCACGAGTCCGGTCGCCTCCCACGGCACGTCGGGTGGTGCCTGGTGCCACGACGGGACGCGCGATGGTCGTCGCGCGGTTCGTCGCACCGGGGCGACTCCGCCGGATGTGACGCAGAGTCACGCCTGAGTGGGTTCCGGGCCCCGTGATGGCAAGGAGCCTAATTAGTGTTGATATGGACATATATTGATGTTAACGACAACATGGATGGGACTGATCATTGGCGCCTGCGTTCCCCAGTGGACCTGGCCCGGCGTCGTTGCCTGCCGCCGGCCCGGTCGAGAGTCCGGGAAGATCGGGGATTGCGTACCAATCTCCGAGCATCTATCTTCATACGTGTGATGTTTCGGTCATGTCAAGCGAAAGTTTGAGCACGACAACAGGAAGCTTCGCTTCCGATAACTAAAGCCAGGTGACCGGCCGGTCCCGAGCGAATTCTGAGGTGGCACACCGATGCCCTTGGCGATTACTGTCCGTGAGGATTCTTGATGTCGGCTCGACCCCCGGCGCTGCTGACCCTGCGGGGCATCGGCAAGTCCTTCTTCGGGGTACGCGTACTCGACGGGGTCGACCTCGACGTGGCCCCGGGTGAGGTGCACGCCGTGGTGGGGGAGAACGGCGCCGGCAAGTCCACCCTGATGAAGATCGTCTCGGGTGGGTACGCCCCGGACGCCGGCACCATCGAGTTCGCCGGGCAGCCCCGCGTCTTCGGCGGCCCGCGGGACGCCCAGCGCGCCGGCATCGGCATCATCCACCAGGAGTTCAACCTCCTGCCGGAGCGCACCGTCGCGGAGAACGTGTACCTGGGCCATGAGCCGAAGCGGCGCGGTCTGGTCGACCGGCGACAGATGCTCAGCCGCACCGCGGACCTGCTGGCCACCATCGGGGAGACGGACCTGCCCGCGGAGGCCGTGGTGGGCCGCCTCGGAGTCGCCCAGCAGCAGGTGGTGGAGATCGCCAAGGCGCTCGCGCTGGACGCGCGCCTGCTCATCATGGACGAGCCCACCGCCGCGCTCGCCGACCACGAGGTCGAACTGCTCTACGGTCTGGTGCGACGGCTGCAAGAACAGGGCATCGGCCTGCTCTACGTCTCGCACCGGTTGACCGAGGTCTTCGACCTGTCCGATCGGATCACGGTCCTCAAGGACGGGCGCCTGGTGCGGACGATGCCTACCGCCGACGCCACCGCCGAGGACGTGGTACGCCAGATGGTCGGCCGGGAACTGTCCAGCTACTACCCGGATCGGGCCGATCCCGCGGACCTCGGCGCGGTGCGGCTCACCGTGCGCGGCGGCGGCAACCGGAAGCTACGCGACGTCGACCTGGACCTGCGCGCCGGGGAGGTGCTGGGGATAGGTGGCCTGCAGGGCTCCGGGCGATCGGCGCTGGCCCGCGCGCTGTTCGGAGTGGAACCGTTCACCTCCGGCGTGGTCACGATCGACGGACGACCGACCCGGCTGCGCTCACCGCGCGCGGCGACCCGGGCCGGCCTCGCGTACGTCAGCGAGGACCGCAAGGGCGAGGGCATCGTCGCCCGGCAGTCCGTGCTCGACAACGCCCTGCTCGCGAGCCGGGCGGTCGTGCCGGCCCGCTCGGGCCGCGCCGCGCGCACCGTACGCGTCCGCGAGCTGCTCGCCGCGGTGGAGGTCCGGGCCGCCGGTGACGACCAGGAGATCCGGTTTCTGTCCGGCGGCAACCAGCAGAAGGTGGTGCTGGCCCGCTGGCTCGCGCTCGACCCGCTGATCCTGCTCTTCGACGAACCCACCCGGGGCATCGACGTGGGCGCGAAGTCGGCGATCCACGATCTCGTCCGTCGGCTCGCCCGCGCGGGTGCGGCGGTACTGATGATCTCTTCCGAGCTGCCGGAACTGCTCGGCATGAGTGACCGGCTGCTCGTCATGCGCGACGGTCGCGTCGCCGGTGAGCTGCCCGCCGGCGCCACCGAGGAGGACGTCCTCGCCCTGGCGGTCGGCACGGTACGGGAGGCGGCGGCGTGAGGGAGCGGAGCGAGCGAGCCGTCGGGCTCGGCGGCGTGAGCCTGCTGTCGCTGCGGCCGACCCGACGGCCGGTGCCGGGCGTGTTCGTGGCGCTGGCCATCACACTGGCGGTCGGTTGGCTGGTCGTCATGATCGACGGCGGTTCACTGTTCAACCAGTCGACGACGGTGAGCCTGTTGCACGTCGCCGCCGGACTGGGCCTCGTCGCCGTCGGGCAGACCCTGGTCATCCTCGGTGGTTCGCTCGACCTCTCGGTGGCGTACGTGATCAGCCTGAGCACCCTCGTCGCGGCCGAGACGATGAACGGCCGCGACGGCGCGTTGTTGCCCGCGGTCGGCCTGGCGCTCACGGTCAGCGCCGCGGTCGGGCTGCTCAACGGACTGCTCGTCACCCGGCTGCGGATCAACGCGTTCATCGCCACTCTCGGCGTCGGGCTGCTGCTCAAGGGATATCTCGACAACGGCTACGACGGTCCGGCCGGCAGCACCTCGCCGGGGCTCGTGCAGAGCCTGGGCTACCAGCGCATCGGCCCGGTACCGCTGTCCTTCCTGCTGCTGCTCGCCGTCACCGGGGCGTGCTGGTTCGCCCTGGCGCGGACCCGGTTCGGTCACCACCTGGTCGCCGTCGGCGGTGACCCGGAGGTCGCCCGGCTCTCCGGCGTCCGCAACGACCGGGTGCTGGTCACCGCCCACGTGCTCTGTTCGCTGTGCGCCGGGCTCGCCGGGATCTACCTGGCCAGCCGGCTCGGCTCCGGTGCCCCCCGGGTGGGCACCGAGGGCCTCTACGACCTGGAGTCGATCGCCGCGGTGGTGATCGGTGGCACCGCTCTAGCCGGCGGCAAGGGCGGCGTCGTCGGCACGCTCGGTGGCGTGCTGCTGCTCGCCAGCATCGACGCCATCTTCAACCAGCTCGAGGTGGACGCCTTCTTCAAGCAGGTCATCCGGGGAGCCATCATCATCGCCGCGGTGGCCGTCTACGCCCGTCGGGCCATGCGAAAGGCGGCCGTCTGACATGCGACTCGTCCAGCGTCGCCCGCTACCGCCCCAACTGTCCCGGGTACGCACCGGTGGCCTGCTGCCCCTGCTCGCGATACTCGCGGTGTTGCTGGTCCTGGTCGCCGTACGCCAGCCCGACTTCCTGGCTCCGGCCTCCCTGATGTCCTTCCTCGGCCGGTCGGCCCCGATCATCCTGCTCGCCGCCGGTCAGTACTTCGTGATCGTCTCCGGTGAGTTCGACCTGTCCGTCGGCTCGTTGGTCACCGCGCAGGTCGTGGTCGCCGCCCGGCTCATCGACAGCGATCCGTCCCGGACCTGGCCGGTGGTGCTGGTGCTGCTCGCCGGTGGGGTGCTCGTCGGGCTGGTCAACGGGCTGATCACGACGCGCCTGCGGGTGCCCTCGTTCATCACCACCCTGGGCATGTTCCTGATCCTGGTGGGGGCGGTCTATCTCTGGTCCGACGGCGCGCCGAAGGGTGGGCTCTCCGAGGAGTTCCGTCGGTTCGGCCGGCGCGCCTTCGAGGACGTGCCGGTGCTCGGCCGCATCCCGTACGCCCTGGTCGTCCTGCTGGTCCTCGCCACGCTCGCGGTGCTGCTGATGCGCTCCGACTTCGGCCGGATCCTGATCGCGGTCGGGGACAACGCGCGGACGGCGGCGCTGAGCGGCGCCCGGGTGGGCCGTACCCGGACCATCGCCTTCATGCTCAGCGGCCTCGCCGCCGCCGTCGCGGCCATCCTGATCGGCGGCTACAGCGGGGTGTCCTTCCAGGCCGGTGCCGGGCTGGAGTTCGGTGCCATCACCGCGGTCGTCCTTGGCGGCGTCGCCCTGGGAGGCGGACGTGGCTCGGTCGTCGGCGCGATGCTCGGCGCGCTGACCCTGGAACTGCTCTTCACGCTCATGAACTTCTACGGCGTCTCCGGCGCCCTCAGACCGACCGTCCAGGGCGCCATCATCCTGTTCGCCGTGGCGGTCTCGACCCGACGTTCCACGTCGAGATAAGGGGAATTCTCATGAAACGACGCATGGCGGCCACGGCCGCGCTCCTCCTGGTGTCCCTCGTCGGCTGCGCCACCGACGAGCCCGTGGCGACTCCGTCGGACGGCGCCTCCGCACCACCGGCCGGGGCCGGCACCGGCGAGCAGTCGAAGTTCTTCGTGCAGGCCGACTACGACAACGAGCTCGCGTTGCTCGACGCCGCACCGACCGGGCCGGCCGACAAGCCGTGGGAGCAGGTGCTCAACCCGAAGATGGTGGACACCGCCAAGTTCAAGAAGGACGGCCCCCACAAGATCTGCTTCTCGAACGCGGCGCTGAACAACCCGTGGCGGCAGGTTGGCTTCAAGACCATGCAGGCCGAGGTCGAGGCGCAGGGCGACCGGATCTCCGAGTTCGTCCACGTCGACGCCGAGGGCAAGGACCAGAAGCAGATCGCCGACATCAACGACCTGCTCGGCAAGAGCTGCGACGCGCTCATCGTCTCGCCGAACACCACCGCCACGCTCACCCCGGCCGTGACGGCGGCCTGCGACGCCGGTCTGCCGGTCATCGTCTTCGACCGTGGCGTCGACACCGACTGCCCGGTGACGTTCATCAACCCGATCGGCGGGTACGGGTTCGGTCACGTCGGCGCGGAGTTCGTCAGCCAGCGGATGAAGCCCGGCGGCAAGGTTCTCGCGCTGCGCATCCTGCCCGGTGTCGACGTGCTGGAGACCCGGTGGTCCGCCGCGAAGGTGGCGTTCGACAAGGCGCAGGTCGACGTGGTCGGGGTCGAGTTCACCGACGGTGACCCGGCCAAGACCAAGAAGATCGTCAACGACTACATCCAGCGGCACGGCACCATCGACGGTGTCTGGATGGACGCCGGCGCGGTCGCCGTCGCGGCGGTGGAGGCGTTCCAGGACGCCGGTCAGCCGGTGCCGCCGATCAACGGTGAGGACCAGCTCGACTTCCTCAAGATGTGGAAGGACGAGGGGCTGACCGCGATCGCGCCCACCTACCCGACCTACCAGTGGCGTACGCCGATCATCGCGGCGCTGCGGATCCTCGACGGCCAGCAGGTGTCCGACCCGTGGAAGCTGCCCCAGCCGACGATCACCCAGGAGAACCTGGACAGCTACCTCGACCCGAACATGCCGCCGCTGCACTACGCCATGTGCGGCTGCACCGACCTGCCGGGTTACCCGCAGCGCTGGAAGTAGGCGTCCGATGCGTGCCGTCGGTGTCAATCCCTGGGTCTGGGCCTCGCCGGTCGACGACGAGGCCCTGGCCGCGCTGATTCCACGGATCGCGGCGCTCGGCTTCGACGCGGTCGAACTGCCGATCGAGCAGCCGGGCGACTGGGATCCGTACCGGGTCCGCGACCTGCTCGCCAGGTACGGGCTGGCCGCGGCCGGCGTCTGCGCGGTCACCCCACCCGGGCGGGAACTCGTCAATGCCGAGCCCGCCGTGGTGGAGGCCACGGTGGCGTACCTGAACGGCTGCGTGGACAGCGCGGCGATCATCGGCGCGCCGTGCGTCGGTGGTCCGGTCTACGCGTCGGTCGGCCGCACCTGGCGGATGACGCCGGCCGAACGCGCCACCTGTTACGTAGATTTCCGTCGCGCGCTGGTGCCGGTCGCCGACCGGGCCGGCGAGCGGGGGGTGTCCATCGGGGTGGAGGCGCTCAACCGGTACGAGACCAGCGTCGTGAACACGCTCGAACAGGCCGTGGAGATGATCGACGGGCTGCCGTCGAACGTCGGTCTCATGATTGACACGTATCACATGAACATCGAGGAGGCGAACCCGTACGCGGCGCTGGCCGCGGCGGGTCCGCACATCAAGCACGTACAGGTCAGCGGCACCAACCGGGGCGCGCCCGGGTCGGACCACCTGGACTGGCCCCGGCTGCTCGCCGCCCTGGCCGCCACCGGCTACTGGGGTGCGATCTGCATCGAGTCGTTCACCCCGGAGAACGCGACGATCGCGACCGCCGCGTCGATCTGGCGTCCGCTCGCCCCGTCACCGGACCGGCTCGCGGGGGACGGGCTGGCCTATCTCCGCAGCATCCTCGGCTGAGCCGCGCCGCCCGCGCCGGCATCGGGTCACCGGCGTGATCTCAGTCGATCCTTGCGCAGACATCATTCGTATGATGAACTGCCGTCCACATGCCACCCACCACATCGCACCACCCGTCCAGGTAAGGAGACCCCCGTGTCCGTACCTCCACCCCCCGGCACACCCCGACGGGTGCTGGCCGCGACGGCGGCGGTGGCGCTGACCGCCGCGGCCACCGTGGCCGCCGTGACCACGTTCGCCGCACCGGCCCTCGCCGCGACCACCACCCTCTACGCGTCCCCCTCCGGTGGCGGCAGCGCCTGCACCGCCACCCAACCGTGCTCGTTGACCGGTGCGCAGACCGCCGTCCGCTCGATGAACAGCTCGATGTCGGGCGACATCGTCGTGCAGCTGGCGGACGGCGTCTACCGGCTCTCCTCGCCGCTGCGGTTCACCGCCGCCGACTCCGGCACCAACGGCTACCGGGTCATCTGGCAGGCGGCACCCTCGGCCCGCCCCGTGATCAGCGGTGCCCGGGCGGTCACCGGCTGGTCGCAGGTGGACGCCGGCCGCAACATCTGGCGGGCCAACGTCGGCGCCGGCACCGACACCCGCCAGCTCTACGTCAACGGGGCACTCGCCACCCGGGCCCGCACCCAGGTCAACCGGGCGGACTTCACCGCGGACAGCACCGGCATGCGGTTCACCAGCGGCGCCCTGAGCTACCTCAACAACCTGGCCAACCAGAGCCGCATCCAGATGGAGAGCGTCAACTCGTTCACCGACCGGTACGTGTCGGTGCAGAGCATCAGCGGCAACCTGATCCGGATGCAGCAACCCGGCTGGAGCAACAACAACTTCGGGTACGACACCTTCACCAGCCCGCACCGCGCCGGGCCGCTCTACCTGACCAACGCCTACGAGTTCCTGGACACCCCGGGGGAGTGGTACCTCGACCCGGGCAGCGGCGCGCTGAACTACATCCCGCTCGCCGGCCAGAACATGAGCAGCGTGAGCGTGGAACTGCCGACGCAGCAGTCCCTGGTCAACCTCGGTGGGACCTACGCCTCGCCGGCACACCACATCTCGTTCACCGGCATCACCTTCACCGGCACGACCTGGCTGGGGGCCAGCAGCAACCAGGGCTACGTGGACCAGCAGACCGGCGCCTACATCTACGGCAACTGGAACTGGCCCAGCTTCTCCTCCTGCCACAACGGCTGCCCGCAGTTCGAGGCCACCCGGCCGAACTGGCAGCAGATGCCCGCCGCCGTGCAGGTTTCGGCCGCCAACAACATCACCTTCAGCGACTCCCAGTTCGTCAACCTCGGGCAGACGGCCATCGGCATCGGCAACGACGCCAACGCCCACGCCAGCGGGGTGGGCCTGGGGGCCAGCAACATCACCGTCACCCGCTCCGAGATCGCCCGCAACGCGGCCGGCGGCATCGTCGTCGGTGGCGTACGCGCCGACGCCCACCACCCCAGTGACCAGCGGATGGTCAACCGGGACATCACCATCAGCAACAACCGCCTGCACGACCTGGGCATCGAGTACCGGGGCATCGTGTCGGTGCTCACCACCTACGTCACCAACTCCACGGTGTCGTACAACGAGGTCTACAACATGCCGTACACCGGCATGTCCATCGGGTACGGCTGGGGCTCCAACGACGCGGGTGGCAGCGAGCACTACGCCGGCCGTGGCCTGTACAACTACCAGCCGCGCTACACGACGGCCACCACCGCGTCGAACAACCGCCTCATCGGCAACTACGTGCACGACGTGATGCAGCAGATGAACGACGGCGGCTGCATCTACACCCTGTCGGCGAACCCGGGCGGGTTGATCAGCGACAACTACTGCCTGCGGACCAACGGCTACTTCGGCGTCTACTTCGACGAGGGGTCCCGCTACTACACCGCCCGCAACAACGTGTTCTCGTCCACCGGCACCTGGGCCACCGCCAACTACTGGTACGCCGAGAACATGGGCAACTTCACCGTCACCAACAACTGGTCGACGAACGGCAGCACCAACGTGACGAACGGAGACCGGGGCAACGTGGTGTCCGGGAACGTGACGGTGACCAACGGGAACTGGCCCTCCGGTGCCCAGGCGGTGATGGCCGGGGCCGGCCCGCAGGGCGGCAGCAGCACCCAGAACGTGCAGATCGTCGGTACCCAGTCCGGGCGGTGCGTGGACGTCGAAGGTGCGAGCACGACCAACGGCGCCCAGGCGAAGCTCTGGGACTGCCACGGCGGGACGAACCAGCGGTGGACCTACACCGCCGGCAAGCAACTCATGGTGTACGGCAACAAGTGCCTCGACGCGTCCGGGCAGGGCACCAGCAACGGCACCCTGGCGATCATCTGGGACTGCAACGGCCAGATCAACCAGCAGTGGAACGTCAACGCCAACGGCACCATCACCGGTGCCCAGTCCGGGCTCTGCCTCGACGCCAGCGGGTACGGCACCACCAACGGCACGGTGGTCCACCTGTGGGCCTGCCACGGCGGCGCCAACCAGCAGTGGAACCTGCGTAACTGACGCCCCTTGTGGGTGGGTTCGCGCGGCGAACCCACCCACAAGGGCCGGCCCGCTGCCGGTTCAGGACGCCTGTCGTCGGAGATGTTCGGCGAAGGCGGCCTGGCTGCCGAGCATCTGCAGGATCGCGTTGCGGTAGGCGACCGACGCCCACAGGTGCAGTTCCTCGTCGTCGATGTCGCCGAAGACCCGCGCGAGGGCCTTGCGTCGGCGGCGGTCGAGGACCTTCTGCGGTCGGGCCAGCAGATCGCCCTCGCGGCGCAGGGCTTCCAGATAGGCGGCGACGGCCGAGGTGTACTCGGCGCCACCGAGGTCCGCAAGCAGGCCGAACTCGAAGGCGTGCAGCGCCGCTTCCGACTCCCAGTCCGGGGGACGCTTGACGTGGCGGATCAGCATCGCGTGGCGCGCCTCGAACAGCAGCAGGATCCCCCGGCCGAGCCGGCTCAGCGGCCGGCGGGGCGACGGCAGCCGCAACGTGCGTACCGGTTGTCCGGTGGCCACGTCCACCGCACCGGCGAAGCTGGGCATCCGCTGACTGCCGGGCACCGGGTCGGGCACCAGGCACACCGGGTCGGCGTACACCAGAGTGGTCTGGCCGGACAGGGCGCGCACCGTCGTCGCGTACCGCTCGGCGAAGGGCCGGTCGTCGGCCGGTGCGCCGGGAGTCAGGGCGTAGACCACCCCCGGCACACCGGCGGCGGGTACGCCCAGCACCCCGGAACCGCGCAGGAAACCCCAGGTCGTCTCGGCCCAACGGCTGCGCCGCGCCACCTCGGCGGCGGTGTCCCGCCAGTCGCGGGCGAGCCGTAGCCGCTCCCACACGTCGGTGGCGTCGGTCAGCTCGCCGAGTGCCCGGGGCAGTACGGTCCCGGAGTCGACGTCGAGCGGGTCGGTGACCACCGACGCGACGACCGCCGCGTGCTCGGCGCAGTCCGCGTCGGTGTGCGGATCGCCGGCCGCGCCGTGACAGTCCGCCAACCAGGTGACCTCCGGACTCGTCGACTGCCGGGCGAACGCCGGCGCCGGCAGCATGCCGGCGTGCAGGATCCTCTCGTACTGCACTCTGGAGCGGGCCGTCCGCAGCATGTCCAGCGGCAGCACCGGGGCCAGCTCCACGACCGTATCGATGATGACGCAGTGCGGGCAGGCGGGCCCGTCCGGGTCGACGACGCGGAACTCCCGCAGATGGTCGAGCCCGGGCTGCTCCCACTGCACACCGATGCCGCCGCCCTCGCGCAGCATCAGGTAGAGGTGAGTGGTGGCCTGCCGGTCCCGGGTGACGGCCACCATCTCGTCGAGGAACCGCCGCCGGCTGATCTGTTCCACCGGGTCACTGTATCGACCGTGGTCGCGATCATGGACGCGCCGCGACCCGGCGGAAACCGGTGTCCGCCTACCGACTCGGTCGACTATCCTCCGCGTCGACATCCGTCGAAGGACAGGAGTTGAGATGCGCCTCGACCTGGTCACGGCCCCCGCTCCGACGCGAGAGCTCACCGTGCGCTGACCCGTGCGGCCCACCGCCGGTCCACCGGCGGTGGCGGTGCTCCTCGCAGCGGAGCGGTCCCCCTGACGGCCGTTCCCTTCCAGCTCGAGGAGCAATTTTGCGTGCCCTGATATCCGCGCGTCTCGGCGCGGACTTCGCCAAACTCTGGACCGCCTCGGCGGTGTCCAACGTCGGTGACGGCATCACCATGGCGGCCGGCCCACTGCTGGTCGCCTCCATCACCGACAACCCGGCACTGGTCGCCGGTGCCGTCTTCGTGCAGCAGTTGCCCTGGCTGCTGTTCGCCCTGCTCAGCGGTGCCTACGTGGACCGGCTCGACCGGCGTCGCCTGGTGGTGACGGTGAACCTGGTCCGGGCCGCCGCCCTCACCACGCTGGCCCTCACCATCGCCACCGGAACCGTCACCGTGGTCGTCTGCTACGTGGTGCTCTTCCTGCTCGGTACGGGGGAGACGCTGGCCGACACCGCCATGGGCGCGCTGCTGCCATCGGTGGTCGCCCCCGACCGGCTGCCGAGCGCGAACGCGCGGCTCTACGCCACCTTCACGATCGGCAACCAGTTCGTGGCCAAGCCGCTGGGTGCCTGGCTGTTCGTGATCGCCGCGGCGGCACCGTTCGGCCTCAACGCACTCACGTTCGCCGTCGCCGCGGCGCTGCTGGCAGGGTTGCGGCCGGCCCCGGCCCCGGCCACCACGACGCACGCCTCGGTGGTCCGCTCGATCGCCGAGGGGGTGCGGTGGTTGTGGCGGCACCGGCTGCTGCGGACCCTGGCCCTGAGTATGGGCGTGGGCAACGTCGCCTTCTGCGCCGCGTTCGCGGTGTTCGTGCTCTACTGCCGGCAGCGTCTGGGAGTCTCCGACGTCGGTTACGGCTTCCTGCTCACCGCGTTCGCGGTCGGCGGACTGGCCGGCACCGCGGTGGCGGCCCGACTCGTCCGGACGGTCGGTCGAACCGCGGTGCTGCGGGTCGGGCTGGTCGTCGAGATGCTCACGCACCTGATCCTGGCCACCACCACGGCGCTCTGGGTCGTGGTGGCCGTCCTTGTCGTGTTCAGCGCGCACGGCATGGTCTGGGGAGTCACCGTCGCGTCGCTGCGACAACGGCTGGTGCCGTCGCAGCTGCTCGGCCGGGTCGGCAGCGCGTACGCGGTGCTCGATCTCGGTGGGGCGGCGGTCGGCTCCCTCCTCGGTGGACTGATCGCCGGCATCTGGGGCCTCACGACACCGTTCTGGATCGCCGGGGTGACGATGGCGCTTGTCGCTCTGGCCGCCTGGCGACCGCTGGCGCAGAGTCCGAACCGGTCGGAGACTATCGAAGAGGGCTGATTACCGTACCATCGGGCTGTTCTTCCCTGGGCGGTGCGGAGGAGACCGCATGGACGATGTGACCCTCCGAGCCCTGCGGCTACTGGAGGAGGCGCAGGCCGGTGGGGCGGCCCAGGTGCTGGCGGAGGCGGTCGCGGCACTGCGGGAACCGACCGGGGAACTGCGCGACGGCCCCGCGGCGATGCACTTCGCCCGGGTCGTCGCGCTGACCCGGCTCGGTGACCTGCGCGCCGCGATCGCCGCCGCCGATCTGATGCTTGTCGCCGCCGAGCGGGAGAACAGCGCCGGGTGGCGCTCCTGCGCGTTGTCGCTGCGCGCCGACCGGCGGCTGCGCCTCGGCGACCAGGACATCGCCGAGTACGACATCGAGGCCGTCCTGCGGGACCTAGTCCGCGCGGAGACGGCGCTGCTGGCCGGCGAACCCGATCCGGTGATCGAGGGCAACGCCCGTACCGGGCTGGCGATCGGGTACGCGAAGCTGCGCCTCTACGAGCTGGCGGTGCCGCAGTTCCAGGCGGCGTACGAGACCACCTGCCGACCCGGGTACCCGGACAACGGCAACCGGGCGATGTGGCTGTGCAACCTCGCCGAACTCAACCTGATGTGGGCCCTGGAGCTGTACCAGGTCGGTCAGGTCGCCGAGGCGGAGAAGCACACCACGGTGGCCGAGGAACACGCGGTACGGGCGATGACGGAAGCCTCCGGCCCCAAGGCGGAGGTGTGGCGGCTCTCCGCGTCGCTGTTCGCGGCGTGCGCCCGCGCCGACCGCCAGGACCCGGCCGGTGCGGCGGAGGACATCCCCCGGTTCCTGGCGTCGCTGCGGGAGCACGGTGTCGAACAGCGACACCAGGAGCAACTGCTGTGCCGACCGTTCCACGCCGTCGCGCTCAGCCGGTCCGGGCGGCCCGGTGAGGCGCTGCGCGTCATCGAGGAGGCGGTGACCGGCCTGTCGCCCGACAACGACTGGCTGATCACCGCGGCGCTGCACCGTACGCACGCCGTACTGCTGGCGAAGAACGGCGCGCGTGACGCGCTGCCCGGCCTCACCTACGGCGACGCGCTCGCCGAACTGCTGTGGCGGCAGCGGCACCGCTGGCTGCACGCGGCGGTGACCATGCAGTCGTACGACGTGCTGCGGTGGCAGCACGAGCGGGCCGAACGGGCCGCGCGGATCGACCCGCTCACCGGGGTGGCCAACCGGCGTGGTCTCGACAGCTTCCTGGAGAACCTGGCCACTCCCACCACGGGCGCATCCGACCCCGTGGCCGTGCTGATCGTCGACGTGGACCGGTTCAAGCAGATCAACGATTCGCTGGGGCACGCCACCGGCGACGATGTGCTGCGGAGGGTGGCGCAGGTGCTCGCGGCGAGCGTACGCCGGGACGACTTCGTGGCCCGACTGGGCGGGGACGAGTTCGTCGCGATCCTGCCGGGAGCCGATCTCGGTGCCGCCGAGCAGGTCGCCCAGCGGACCGTCGACGCCGTGGCCGGACTGACCGCCTGGCCGGTGCGGGTCAGCGTCGGTGTGGCCAGCGGCTACCCGTACACCCTCGGGGAGACCCTGGCGAACGCGGACCGCGCGATGTACGCGGCGAAGCGGGCGGGCGGAAACCGGATGAGCAGCCGCCACCCCTCCTCCTGATCGGACGGGCCGGTGCCGCCGGCCCAGCGGAGTGCCGTGCCGTCGGCCGGTGCGGCAGGATCGGTGTGTGGACATCGAGCCGGTCGACGCGGCACCCCTCCGGGGATTCCGCCGCGCGATGCTTCGGCAACGCTGGGACGACCTGGTCTTCCTGCACTGGCCGGTGGAGCCGGGGCGGGTCGCGCCGCTGCTGCCGGCCGGCACCCGCCCGGACACCCTCGACGGGCTGACCTACGTCGGGCTGATCGGCTTCCGGATGGTCGGCCTGGGGCTCGGTTTCGGGCCGGGTGTGCCGTACTTCGGCAGCTTCTGGGAAACCAACGTCCGGTTGTACTCCGTGGACGGCTCCGGCCGACGAGCCGTGGTCTTCCGCTCGCTCGACGCCTCCCGGCTGGTGCCGGTGCTGGTCGCCCGGGCCACCCTGCGGCTGCCGTACCTGTGGTCGGCGATGAGCCTGGAACGCGACGGCGACCGACTCCGCTACCGCTGCCGGCGCCGCTGGCCCGGCCCGGCCGGGTGCGACGAGCCGCATCGAGGTCCGGGTCGGCGGGCCGATCGCCGAGCCGACGCCGCTGGAGCACTTCGTCACCGCCCGCTGGGGCCTGCACACCCGGGCGTACGGGCGAACCCGGCACCTGCCGAACTGGCATCCCCGCTGGCCGCTGCACCACGCGGAACTGCTCGCCCTGGACGACGAACTGGTGACCGCCGCCGGGCTGCCGCCGCCGCAGGGGCCGCCGACCAGCGTGCTCTACTCGCCGGGGGTGCCGGTCGCCTTCGGCCCGCCGACCAGCGTGCGTCAGCCCAGAGCCTGATCAGCAGGCGATCCGGCGACTCAGGCAGCCGCGTCGCGTGGCTCGAAACTGACGCTGAGGCTCACGTCCAAGGCCGCCGCCAACCGCTCCAACACGGGCAGGGTCGGAACGGTGCCGCCGGCCTCGAACCGTGCGACCGCCGACTGCGTCATCCCCGATTCCTTGGCAAGCTGTGCCTGGCTCCAACCTCGGCGCTCACGAAGCTCTCGAATCGCACGACCAAGTTCGAACGCCAACCGCGTCGCGTCGTATGCCTCCGCCGCCCCCGGCTCGGCCATCCGCCGCTCCCGCAGCGATGCCCAATCACTACGCTCACCCATGATCTAGCCCTCCTTCTCCACGGCGCGGTGCGCCTCATCGATGCATCTGGCCAACACCCGGCGTGCTCGGTCGACCTCTCGCTCGTCGCGCATACGCGTCTTGTGAAAGACGGTCAGCAAGATGATCCGCTTGTCCGACGCGATCCAGTAGGTGATCCTGACTGCTTGCCGTTCCAGGTAGAACCGCAACTCGCGTAGCTTCCCATCCAGCTGTTTCGTGTACGGCTCGCCCAGCAAGGTCTGGGTGAGCCCCGGCCGCACGATGGTTCGCAGCTGACGCTTGCCGGGAAGGGGCGGCCACCGCGTTCAAACGGGTCGCGATGACGATCGTTCGCACGCGGTGGCCGCTCGGGGCGCGTGGCGGATCAGAGGTAACTGAACAGTGGGGGGAAGAGCAGCACCACGATCCAGGCCCAGGCGGCGTAGACCGGTAGGTAGCCGGTCTGCCAGCGTTCCAGGGCCGCGAACGGGGTGCGCCGGCGGACGAATCCCAGCACCAGCCACGCCGACCAGGCGAGGTTGGCCAGCAGGATGACGTTCTCACCGAGTGCCGCGGCCTTGTTCGGGGTGGTGCCGTACTCGGTGATCCGCTCGGTGATCGCCCACAGCACCAGCACGTCGATGATGAGCGCGCTGACCACGAGGGCGAGCTGCAACCTGTCGAACAGGCCGGGCGGGGCGAGCGGGTCGCGGGCCGAGATCGAGTAGAGCAGCAGCCCCAGCACCACGACCAGCAGCAGGTCGAACAGGATCAGGGCCTCCCGCTCGACGTTGATGCCGGCGGTGGTCCAGACGATGGCGATCAGGAAGGCCAGCAACGCGGCGGTGAACAGCGGCGTGAACAGGCGGGTGAGGACGGGGGCGATGTTCTCGACGACGCTCTGCTTGGCCTCGACGAGCCAGCCCGCCACGACCACCGCGGCCACCACGCCGCACGGCAGCAACCACTGCGAGACGAAGCCCTCCGGGTCGATGCCGATGGCCTGGAAGGTGCCGACCGTGAAGGCGGTCAACACACCGCCGCCGAGGGCGATGAGGACGAAGTAGACGAAACACTCGCCGGTGAAGCGGATGAAGTCCATCCGTCGCCGCGACGAGCGTAGGTCGTCGCAGACGTAGGCCAGGCCGACCACGAACCACAGGGCTATCGGCAGGTGAATGGTGGTCAGCACCAGCGACTGGGAGTCCTCCGCGAGGGAGTAGACGTTGGCGGCCACCGCGCCGAGGGCGAACAGCGCCACCATCACCCCGATCACCGCCGTCCCGGCCCGGCGCCGCCAGGCCAGGTACGCGGCCAGCCAGGGCAGCGTGAACAACGAGAAGTTGGGTGCGTAGAAGGCCCCGTCCTGGTCGAAATCCAGGCCGAACAGTGCCGGCAGCTTGATCGACACGGCCGCGCCGACCGCGCAGACGATCATCGCGACCAGGTCGCGCCGAGACCGGTTGTCCGTCTCCGGGTCATCGGTGCCGCCGGTGAGAACCAGTTGCTTCCACAGCCGGTCCGAGTGCTCCCGGGCGAACTCGCGGGACAGCTCGTCCAGGCCGCCGAGCCGCTTGACCGCGACCAGGAACGCCTCGTCGGGGCGCAGGCCGGCGGCGATGAGTTCGTCGACCGAGCCGCGCAGGTGGTCCTCCAACTCCTCGGCGTCCGCGCGCTGCAACTCCGGCCGGCGGCGGACGTAGTGACGCCACTGGGCGAACTGGGCCTCCAGCCCGTCCGGGCCGGGGGAGGCCGTGCCGCCGTCGGGGCTGCCGGGCGCGGTCATGCCAGACCTCCCAGGGGAATCGTCACCGCGCGCCGGACGTCGCCGGGGTCGATCCAGATCGCCTTGAGGGCGCTCACCACGGTGTCCCACTGGCGACGTTGCTCGGCCAGCTCGGCCAGACCGCTGTCGGTGATGCGGTAGTACTTGCGTCGCCGCTCCCCGGGAACCGACTGCCAGCTCGACTCCACGTGTCCGAGCCGTTCGAGCCGGTGCAGCAGGGGATAGAGCAACCCCTCGGTCCAGTCCAGCTCGCCGTCGGACAGCTCGTTGATCCGCCTGAGGATGGCGTACCCGTAGCTCTCCCCGTCGGCCAGGATGCCGAGCACCATCGGCGTCGCCGAGGCGGCGACGAGATCCTTGGTGACCTTCATGAGATTCTCCCACCACCAATACCTAGAACTGTGAGGCATAGTAGTTCTAGGTATTCAGACGGCGCAAGGAAACGCCCGCCGGCATCGCCGGCGGGCGCTCAGTGAATCGTCCAGGTCGTCGGGGTGGGGTGCCGCTCAGCGCCCGCCGCCACGCCCGCCGGGCCGGGCCCGGGCGGAGAACGCGGCCGCGCCGGAGCGCGCGGCACCGGCCTGCCCGGTGCCCGACCGGGCGGCACCGGATCGTCCGCTGCCGGCCGACGCGGATCGTGCCGAGCCGGCCGGTGCCGCCCGCCCCGAGTTGGCTGAAGCGGACCGGGCCGCGCTGGTCTGGGCGGGTTTACCGCCGCGACGACGGCGGCCCGTGGGTGCGGGCGGTACCTCCCGCCGGGTGGCCGGGGTCCCGGCGGCCGGCGCGACCGCGAGCGTTCGTTCCCCCGGCGCGAGTTGACGCAGCAGCGCGTCCCCGGGACGGAGTCGGGTGGTGGTCGCCGCGATGCCCGCCTTGCGGGTCAGCTCCCGCACCTCGGGGGCCTGCGTGTCGGTCATCAGCGTGACGACCGTCCCGGCCGCGCCGGCCCGGGCGGTACGCCCCGACCGGTGCAGGTACGCCTTGTGTTCCACGGGTGGATCGGCGTGCACGACGAGGGCCACGTCGTCGACGTGGATGCCCCGCGCCGCGATGTCGGTGGCCACCAGCGTGCGCACCGTGCCGTCGGAGAACGCCTGGAGGTTCCTGGTGCGGGCGCCCTGGGCCAGGTTGCCGTGCAGCTCCACCGCGGCCACCCCGGCCGCGACCAGCCGGCGGGTGAGGGTCTTGGCGCCGCGCTTGGTACGGGTGAACACCACCGTCCGGCCCGGCGCGGCGGTCAGGTCGACCAGCACGGCGAACCGGTCCTCGGCCTGCACGTGCAGCACGTGGTGCGTCATCGCGGCGACCGGCGACCGGGGAGAGTCGACGCTGTGCACCACCGGATCGGTGAGGAAGCGCCGCACGAGCACGTCGACGCCGGAGTCCAGGGTGGCGGAGAAGAGCAGCCGTTGCCCATTGCGCGGGGTCAGCTCCAGCAGCCGGCGGACGGTCGGCAGGAATCCCAGGTCGGCCATGTGGTCGGCTTCGTCGAGCACGCTGATCTCGACGGCGTCCAGGTGGGCGTGTCCGGCCTGCA
Source organism: Verrucosispora sp. WMMC514 (assembly GCF_027497295.1). NCBI lineage: Bacteria > Bacillati > Actinomycetota > Actinomycetes > Micromonosporales > Micromonosporaceae > Micromonospora > Verrucosispora sp. WMMC514. The sequence goes on from NZ_CP114906.1 coordinate 4,505,837, forward strand.
CGTGGTCGGCGAGCCGGCCCGGGCAGGCCACCAGCACGTCGACCCCGGCGCGCAACCCGGCGATCTGTGGCCGCGCGGCGACGCCGCCGAAGACGGTCATGGTGCGCAGCGACAACGCCTGGGCGAGCGGCGCCATCACGCTGTCGATCTGGGTGGCCAGCTCCCGGGTGGGCGCGAGGATGAGCGCCCGGGGCCGTCCGGGCCGGCGGGGCGTGGCGGTGGCGGCCAGCCGGGTGAGCACCGCCAGGGCGAAGGCGTACGTCTTGCCCGAACCGGTGCGGCCCCGACCGAGCACGTCACGACCGGCCAGGGCGTCGGGCAGCGTGGCGGCCTGGATCGGGAATGGCCGCTCCACCCCGGTCGCCGCCAGCACCCGGGTGAGTGCGGCGGGCACGCCCAGCTCGGCGAAGGTCGGGACGGTGGGCGGGGTGGTCTGTTGCTGTGGGCGGCGTGCCGCCATGAAGGCTCCGAACGTCGAAGGGGACGTCCCACCCGGCGCTGCGTTGCCGGCCGTGGCCGGGCGCGTCGACGGCGCGGGGTCTGGGACATCGAATCGGACCCGCCGTCGGGCGGGTCGCACGATCAGCCTACCCGACCGGCGGCGAGCCGGCTGCCGGTGCGGTTCAGGAGGGTGCCACGACCCGCCAGCGGCTCTGGCCGCCCATCCACGCGCCGGCCAGGATCTCCGCCGACTTGCGGCCGGGGCAGGGGTAGATCTTCGAGCGGCCGGTGCCGCCGCCGGCCCGGGCCTCGACCTCCCACGACTCGCCGTCGGTGCGGATGTAGACGTCGCGACGTCCGCGTGGGGTGTGGTCGCCGTTCCACCAGTGACGCTCAACTCTCACCCGCTGACCGTATAGCACCAGGTCCGTCAGGGAAACGTTTGATGATCTTGGGAGATTTGACCGCCACGCAGGGTGTTTGTCGTCTCGACCCGGTGTGGTCGTTGAGGGCCCGTCCGGGGTGACCCGGACCACCCGTCGTCCGGGTCGAAGCGTGGCGTTGGAGGGTCCCGACAAAATCCGTTGTCCGGAGGTGGTAGTTCCCACGTCTTCCTTACCCGCCGGTAGCCACGAAGGTTGGTTGAGCGGGACCCCCTGTCCGAGGGAGCGTCCCCTCCTGTCAAGGACGATCTTCCGGAGGCCTGCTCGGTGTTCAGCCGCATCGCCATCGTCAACCGGGGAGAGGCCGCCATGCGGCTGATCCACGCTGTTCGCGAGCTCAATGCCGAGACCGACGCCCCGCCGATCGAGACCGTCGCGCTCTACACCGAGGCGGAGCGGTCGGCCACCTTCGTACGCGAGGCCGACCACAGCTACTGCCTCGGGCCCGCGTCCGCCCGACCGTATCTGGACCACCGGGTGCTGGAACGGGCGTTGCACGACACCGGCGCCGACGCGGCCTGGGTGGGTTGGGGCTTCGTGGCCGAGGACCCGGCCTTCGCCGAGCTCTGCGAGAAGAACGGCGTCACCTTCATCGGCCCGAGCCCGGAGGCGATGCGCAAGCTCGGCGACAAGATCGGCGCGAAGCTGATCGCCGAGGAGGTCGGCGTCCCGGTGGCGCCGTGGAGTCGCGGCGCGGTGGAGAGCCTCGACGCGGCCCAGCGCGCCGCGGCCGAGATCGGCTACCCGCTGATGCTGAAGGCGACCGCGGGCGGGGGCGGCCGGGGCATCCGGGTGGTACGCAGCGACACCGAACTCGCCGAGGCGTACGAGCGCACGAGCCTGGAGGCGCAGCGCGCGTTCGGCAGCGGTGTGGTCTTCCTGGAGCGGCTGGTCACCGGCGCGCGGCACGTCGAGGTGCAGGTGATCGCCGACGGCCAGGGCACCGCGTGGGCGCTGGGCGTGCGGGACTGCTCGGTGCAGCGACGCAACCAGAAGGTGATCGAGGAATCCGCCTCGCCGGTGCTCTCCGCCGAGCAGACCCGCGAGCTGAAGGAGGCGGCCGAGCGGCTCGCACTGGCCGTGGACTACCGGGGCGCGGGCACCGTGGAGTTCCTCTACCACCCGGGCGACCGGATGTTCGCCTTCCTGGAGGTCAACACGCGGTTGCAGGTGGAGCACCCGATCACCGAGGCCACCACCGACTTCGACCTGGTGAAGGCGCAGATCCAGGTGGCCGCCGGGGGACGGCTCGGCGACCGGATCCCGGTCGAGGCGGGGCACGCCGTCGAGGCCCGGCTCAACGCCGAGGACCCCGACCGGGACTTCGCCCCGTCGCCCGGTCGGATCGTGCGCCTGGTGCTGCCCAGCGGACCCGGCGTGCGAGTGGACACCGGGGTCAGCGAGGGCGACGTGATCCCCGCCGACTTCGACTCGATGATCGCGAAGATCATCGCGTACGGCCGCAGTCGCGACGAGGCGCTGAGCCGGTTGCGCCGCGCGGTCACCGAGACCACGGTGATCATCGAGGGTGGTGCGAGCAACAAGAGCTTCCTGCTCGACCTGCTGGACCAGCCCGAGGTGATCGACGCCAGCGCCGACACCGGCTGGATCGATCGGGTCCGCGCGCAAGGCCGCCTGGTCTGCACCCGGCACTCCGGGGTGGCGCTGGCCGCCGCCGCCATCGAGGCGTACGAGGACGAGGCGCACGTGGAGCGGCAGCGCCTGCTCTCCACCGCGCACGGCGGCCGTCCCCAGGTCCAGCACGTCAGCGGCCGGCCGATCGACCTGAAGCTGCGCGGCGCGACCTACCGGGTCTCCGTCGCGCAGACCGGACCACACCGGTTCCGGGTGGGCGTCGGTGAGACGGCGACGGTGGACGTCGAACTGGAGCGCTACGACGAGCACAGCGGACGGATCCTGGTCAACGGTCGGCGGTTCCGGCTGGTCACCGACACCCACGGACCCATCCACCTGGTCGAGGTCGACGGCGTCACGCACCGGGTCAGCCGCGACGAGGGCGGCGTACTGCGCTCCCTGTCACCCGCGCTCGTCGTCGCGACCCCGCTCGCGGTGGGCGACGAGGTCGAGGCCGGCGCGCCGGTGCTGGTGCTGGAGAGCATGAAGATGGAGACCGTGCTGCGCGCCCCGTTCGCGGCGAAGGTACGCGAGTGCCTGGTCTCCGTCGGCAGCCAGGTGGAGACCGGCGCACCGCTGCTGCGCCTGGAGCCGCTCGGTGACGGGACCGCGAGCGAGGTCGCCGAGTCCAGCGCCGTCGACCTGGAACTGCCGCCCGAGCCGAGCGGCCTGTCGGCCGGCGACCGGGTCGCGCGGGGCATCGCCGACCTGCGCAGTCTGCTGCTCGGCTACGACCTGGACCCGCGTGACGAGCGCCGAGTCCTCGCCGCGTACCTGGCCGCCCGGGCCGAACTGCCGCACCGGCCGCTGGAGGAGGAGGTCGAGCTGCTCCAGGTCTTCGCCGACCTGTCCGAGCTCAGCCGCAACCGGCCGGCCGGTGAGGAGACCAGGACCGACACCCGGGTGCACAGCCCGCGCGAGTACTTCCACACCTACCTGCAGTGCCTCGACGTCGAGCGGGCCGCCCTGCCGGAGACGTTCCGTCAGCGCCTCGCCCGGGTGCTCGCCCACTACGGCGTCGAGGACTTCGAGCGGACGCCGGAGCTGGAGGAGGCCGTCTTCCGGATCTTCCTCGCCCAGCAGCGGGCGGCGGTCGACGTGAAGGTGGTCGTCACCTTCCTGCAACGGTGGCTGACCGAGCCGCCGCCGGCCGACAGCCTGCGCGAGCTTGTCGGTCAGGCGTTGGAACACCTGATCTTCGCCACCCAGCGCCGCTTCCCGGTGATCGGCGACCTCGCCCGGAGCGTGGTGTTCCGTTGGGCGGCCCAGCCGATGCTGCGCCGCAAGCGGGCCGAGGTGTACGCCGACGTGCGGCGCAACCTGCGTCACCTCGACCGCGACCCCGGCGCGGCCGACCGGGCCGAACGGATCGCGACGATGGTCGCCTCACCGGAGCCGCTGGTCCGGCTGCTCGCCCAGCGCATCGGCCGGCCGGGCGTCGACCACGGCCCGATGCTCGAGGTGCTCAGTCGCCGCTACTACGGCAGCCGTGGCGCGAGCGACGCCCGGGCCGTCGAGGTGGCGGGACGGTCGTTCTTCACCGCCGGGTACGACCGCGACGGTGAACGTTTCCGACTGGTCGCCGCGGCCACGGACTTCGCCGGGCTGCCGGCGGCCCTGACGGAGATCGCCACGCTGGTCGGCGCGGACGACGGCTCGCTGGTGTCGGGCGGCGATCCCGTGCCGTCGGTCGCCGACGTGTACCTGACCTGGGCCGAGCAGCCCGACGCGGACGCGATGGCCGCGACCCTGCGGGAGGTGCTCGACCAGGCCGGCCTGCTGGACATGCTCCAGCGGGTGACGGTCTCCGTCGCCGGACGTAACGGCGCCGAGATGCACCACCACTTCACCTTCCGGCCGGACCTGGGCGAGGACCGGGTGATCCGGGGCCTGCACCCGCTGATCGCCCAGCGTCTGCAACTGCCCCGGCTGCGCAACTTCGACCTGACCCGGCTGCCCTCGGCCGACGAGGAGGTGTACCTCTTCCACTGCGTCGCCCCGGACAATCCGGCCGACGAGCGGCTGGCCGCGATGGCCCAGGTACGCGACCTCACCCCGCTGCGCGACACCGACGGTCGGATCCTGGCGCTGCCCGCGGTCGAGGGTGCGCTCGACGCCTGCCTCGACGCGATCCGCAAGGTGCAGGCGCAGCGCCCGGCGAAGAAGCGGTTCGACACCAACCGGATCACCATCTTCGTCTGGCCGCCCAACGAGCTGAGCATCGAGGAGCTGAACACCGTCGCCCAGCGGGTGCTGCCGATCACGGCGGACGCCGGGCTGGAGGAGGTGCTGTTCCTCGGCCGCCAGCGGGACACGGACACCGGTGAGCTGACCGACATCGCGGTGCAGATCTCCTACGCCGAGGGCATGCGCATCTCGGTCACCGAGCCGACGGCGGAGCTGATCCAACCGCTCGACGACTACCGGCAGAAGGTGCTGTCGGCTCGGCGGCGCGGCACCACCTACCCGTACGAGCTGACCGAGCTGCTGGCCGGCCGCAACGGCAGCTTCGTCGAGCACGACCTGACCGACTCCGGCGAACTGGTGCCGGTGCGGCGACCCAAGGGCCAGAACAGGGCAGGCATCGTCGTCGGGGTGGCGAGCACGCCCACCGAGCGCTATCCGGAGGGTGTCACCCGGGTGGTGCTGCTCGGCGACCCGACCAGGGCGCTGGGCGCGCTGGCCGAGCCGGAGTGCGCCCGGGTGATCGCCGCGCTCGACCTGGCCGAGCGGATGCGGGTACCGGTCGACTGGTTCGCGCTGTCGGCCGGGGCGCGGATCTCGATGAGTTCGGGCACCGAGAACATGGACTGGGTGGCCGCCGCGCTCAAGCGGATCGTCGAGTTCACCCAGGCCGGCGGTGAGATCAACATCGTCGTCGCGGGCATCACCGTGGGCGCCCAGCCGTACTGGAACGCCGAGGCCACGATGCTCATGCACACCCGGGGCATCCTGGTGATGACGCCCGACTCGGCGATGGTGCTGACCGGCAAGCAGTCGCTCGACTTCTCCGGTGGGGTCTCCGCCGAGGACAACTTCGGCATCGGCGGCTACGACCGGGTGATGGGTCCCAACGGTCAGGCCCAGTACTGGGCGCCGGACCTGCGCGGCGCCCACCGGGTGCTGATGGCGTACCACGACCACGCCTACGTGGCACCGGGGGAGAGCCGGCCACGTCGTGCGGTCACCACCGACCCGGTCGACCGTGACATCTCCGACTACCCGCACGCCGTGCCGGACAGCGACTTCACCACCGTCGGCGAGATCTTCTCCCGGGTACGCAACCCCGACCGCAAGAAGGCGTTCGACATCCGTACGCTGATGCGGGCCCTGGCCGACCAGGACCACGCGGTGCTGGAACGCTGGGCGGGCATGGCCGACGCGGAGACGGCGGTCGTGCAGGACGTGCACCTCGGCGGCATCCCGGTGTGCTTGCTCGGCATCGAGTCCCGCTCGGTGCCCCGGCGCGGGTTCCCGCCCACCGACGGGCCGGACACCTACACCGCCGGCACGCTCTTCCCGCGGTCGTCCAAGAAGGCCGCCCGGGCGATAAACGCGGCAAGCGGAAACCGGCCGCTCGTGGTGCTGGCGAACCTCTCCGGCTTCGATGGCTCGCCGGAGTCGATGCGCCAGTTGCAGCTGGAGTACGGCGCGGAGATCGGCCGGGCGATCGTCAGCTTCGACGGACCGATCGTCTTCTGCGTGATCTCGCGGTACCACGGTGGCGCGTTCGTGGTCTTCTCCAAGGCGCTCAACCCGAACATGACGGTCCTCGCCGTGGCGGGCTCCTTCGCCTCCGTCATCGGCGGCGCACCGGCCGCGGCCGTGGTGTTCGCCGGTGACGTCGACGCCCGTACCGCGAAGGATCCCCGGGTGGCCGAGCTGGAGGCCCGCGTCGCGGCGGCGAGCGGCGGGCAGCGGGCGGCGCTGGTGACGCGGCTGATGGACGTACGCGCGTCGGTGCGGGCGGAGAAGCTGGCGGAGGTGGCCGCCGAGTTCGACGGCGTGCACAGCATCCAGCGGGCGGTCGAGGTCGGCTCGGTGGACGCCATCATCCAGCCCGAGGAACTGCGGCCGCAGCTCATCGCGGCGGTCGAGCGCGGCCTGGCGAAGGCGGCGCGGGGATAGCTCCCGTGGTGACCAGGACGACCGCGCGGCCGCGCCGGTCGACCGGTCGGACCCGGCGGCGGCGGTACGGACTCCCGCCGCCGCCGTGCCACCATGGGGCGTGCCCGAGGACCGGAAGCCGCCGATCGTGTTCGATACCACCTGCACCGTCGCGGCTCCGCCCGAGGTGGTGTACGCGCACCTGGCCGATCCGCGCAGCTACATCGGACTGTCGCCGCTGATCGTGGCGGTCGACGAGGTGCGGCACGGTCACGACGCCGAGGGCTGCCCGGTCGCCGAGTATCTCGCCGTCGAGCGGTTCCGGCTGGTCGGGCCGGTGCGGTGGGACAACCGCATCCGGGTACGCATGGTGTCGACGCCGCCGCACGGCCCGCTGGTCAGCGACGTGCGCAGCCCGGGCTGGGTGTCCCTGCGGGCCGTGGTGACGCTGACCGCCGGGTCGGCGGGCACCCGGGTGCACGAGCGGGTCACCGCCCACGCGCCGGCACCGCTGCGGCGCTTCGTGGCCGGTCAGGCCCGTCGGGTCGCGGCGTACCGGGCGGCCGAACTGACCCGCCGCATGGCGGCGTAGCCACACCCGGCCTCCCCGTCGGCGTGCCCCTCCCGAGTCGAATGGGTCCGGTATGACGCCTCACCAGGCCCAGACCGTCGGCTCGGCGAGTTGATGCGTGTCCTCGGTGAGGTGCGGCGTGGCAGCGGTGAGCAACGGCTGGTCCGCACTGTCGAAGACCTTTACCCCGGCGACCTTGCGATGGTCGATCTTGAAGACACCGATGCCGTCGTTCAGCGGTCCATCGGTCATCGTCGACCCCCGCGCGTCGACCAGCTCGGTGCGCGCTGCCGATTCCGGCCCGGCCACCAGCACACCGGCGGTCTCGCCCGGCAACGGCACGGCGACGAGGGCGGCGCTGCCGATGCCGGTCCGGTGGTCGGGCGGAATCGCTGGGTGTGATCGCGCAAGCGCACGAGCGTCGGCCTTGAGCAGCGCGGCGCAACCGCCGTCGAGCGAACAGGACCGGACCAGGACGGCTGCCGGCGCATCGGGGACCCAGGTGGGCAACCGACCGGTCCAGAACACCTCGGGCGTCGAGCCGACGAGTCCCTCGCCGTCGAGCACGTCGCGCAGCTCGCGGACGGCGGTTTTGCCGAGGTCGGTTTCCTGCGCCTCCGTGATCGTCAGGTTCGTCCGCACGCCGGCCTGGACGGCCGGGCCGGAGTACCGCACGGTCCCGTCGCAGGTGAACTGCCACCGTCCGGCCGGCTCACCCCCCTGCACCGCGTAACCGTCGGTGTTCATCCGCGCCCAGGACCGGACGACGGAGCCGTCCGGCTGGAGCCGACCGGCGTTGGAGACCTCCACGCGGCAACCGGCCGGTGCCAGGCCGACCGCGAGATCGGCGACGTGGTCGTCGCCCCTAGGGGCGTACCGTGCGAAGAAGACGTACGGAGTCAATTCCTGCGGCTCGTCCGGCGTCCCGGTCTGGTCGAGCAGTTCCGGCACGGACGCACCCTCCGGGCCGCTGCTGTGGCGAATCAGTGCGTGCGAGTCGTTCAGGTAGGCCACCACCACCACGCGGGACGCGCCCGGCATGTCGTCGGCGAACAGCACCCGCACCTCGTCCAACGACGGATCGACAAGGAGTTCGGCGCGGGCGGCCCGGTACTCCCGTTCGATGGTGGCGATCAGCGCCGTGTCGCCGGCCAGACTGCCGCGGGTGGGTGAGTCGAGTAGCCGGCGCACCATCGGATCGTCGATCGGACTCGCCGGTTGGTACGCCGCCGTGGCCAGCGTGGACTCGTCGGTCCTCAGCAGGCTTGCAAGACCCACGGGCGGTATGGTCACCATGGCCAACACCAGGGCGGCCACACCCGTCAACGCCGCCTGTCGCTGCCGGCGTCGCCGTACGCGACGTAGCAACCGCTGGTACGGGTCGGGCTCGGGCACCACCGGTTCGGCGAGCCGGGCCAGCGCGTGCCTGATCTCATCGGCCATCGCTCGGATCTCTCCTTCTCGACGCGTCCGGCACCGCGGCCAGCGAACCCTTGCCGACGTCGCGGCACGGTGCCGGTTGTTCCGATGTCACCGGCCGGGGCGGTGCCGCCGGCAGCACCGCCCGGAGCCGGGCGAGCGCCCGTGAGGACTGGCTCTTCACGGTGCCGACCGAGCATCCGAGCGCGTCGGCGATCTGGGCCTCGGTGAGGTCTTCCCAGTAGCGCAGGACCAGCACCGCACGCATCCGGGGTGGCAGGTGATGCAGCGCGGCGAGCATCTCGTCGCGGACCACGACATCGTGGGCCAGGTCCCGGCCAGGCTCGCTCGGAGACCGCCAGGAACCTGTGACACCGGCGAGGAGCTCCCGGGAACCGAACCGCCGCCAGAGCCGGGTCCGCTCGTTGACCATGATCCGGCGGACGTACGCCATCGGCTCGTCCACCTGACTCCACCGGCGCATCGCCCGCATCAGCGCGATCTGCACCAGATCCTCGGCCGCGTGACGGGAACCGGTCAGCAGGTACGCGGTCCGGACCAGGTCCGCGTACCTGATCTCGACGAACTCGCGGAAGCCGTCATCGGTCACCTGCTCCCCTCCAGCCCTGCCTGGGCATCGTTCATGACAGGAAGACCCCGGGCCGACCGGAAAGGTTGTGCGGTGCCGACGAGGAGTGGGATTTTGCACCTACAGTGCATCTTGTTTCGGAGGCCGGGGCTGCCTAGCGTCTTCGGCATGGCTGCCTCCTGGACGTTCGCCGTGGCCCGTGCCGAGCTGAGCCGCACCACCCTGGTGGAGCGTGCCGTGCCCGCGCTGTCCGACGGCGAGGCGCTGTTGCGCGTGGACCGTGTCGGACTGACCGCGAACAACGTCACCTACGCGGTGCTCGGCGACTCGATGCGCTACTGGGAGTTCTTTCCACCCGACCACCATGGGCTGGGTGGGCAGTGGGGGCTGCCGCCGGTGTGGGGTTTCGCCGAGGTGGTCGCCTCCACCGTCGCCGAGGTCGAGGTGGGGTGCCGGGTGTACGGCTACCTTCCGCCGGCCGGACACCTGGTGGTCCGGCCGGCGAGGGTGGACGCCTCGGGATTCCGGGACGCCAGCGCGCACCGGGCCGACCTGCCGTCGCCGTACAACGGGTACCGCGCGACCGTCGGTGACCCGGCGTACCGGGCCGACCAGGAGGACCTGCTGATCCTGTTCCGGCCGCTGTTCTTCACCTCCTTCATGCTGGCCGACCAGGTCGTCGACAACGACTGCTACGGCGCGACGTCGCTGGTCGTCTCGTCGGCGTCCAGCAAGACCGCGTACGCCGCCGCCGTCGAACTGCGCGGGCGCGGCCCACGCCTGGTCGGGCTCACCTCGCCCGGCAACGTCGAGTTCACCCGCGCGCTCGGCTGCTACGACGAGGTGCTGCCGTACGACGGGATCACCGCCCTCGACCCGGTGCCGACGGCGTACCTCGACCTGTCCGGTGCTCCCGCGACCCGGGTCGCCCTGCGGCGGCACCTCGGCGACCGGCTGGTGCGCGACATCGCGGTCGGCCTGACCAACCAGATCCCGAACGCCGACGCCGCCGGGGAGGTCTTCTTCGCCCCGGTGCAGATGCGCAAACGCCGCCTCGACTGGGGTCGCGACGGGCTCGACCGACGGTTCGCCGACGCCTGGCGGCGCTTCACTGAGGTGGCCGGCGAATGGGTCGACGTCCAACTCGGCGCCGGCCCGGCCGCACTGGAGAGCGCCTGGCTCGACGTGCTCGCGGGCCGTACCCCGCCCCGGGTGGGGCGGGTCGTCCAGTTCTGAGCGGGGGGAGCGGACACCCCGGCCGCATGGAGGATTGCCAGTGCATTACCCGGTGGTAACGATGTCGTGTCATGGACTCCGCCCTGACCCTGATCGGACTACCCGTCGCCCTCGGCATCATCATGCTCGGTCTGGGTCTCGGCCTGACCACCGGCGACTTTCGCCGGGTGGCCCGGCACCCGAAGGCCGCCGTCATCGCGCTGGGGTGCCAGGTGCTGCTGCTCCCGGCGCTCTGCTTCGGCCTGGTGCTCGCCTTCGACCTGCCGCCCGAACTGGCGGTCGGGATGATGCTGTTGGCCGCCTCGCCGGGCGGCACCACGGCCAACCTCTACAGTCACCTGTTCGGCGGCCACGTGGCGCTGAACATCACCCTGACCGCCATCAACTCGGTGCTGGCCGTGTTCACCCTGCCGATCGTGGTCAACCTGTCGGCGGCGTACTTCCTCGGCGACGCGCGGAGCATCGGGTTGCAGTTCGACAAGGTGCTCCAGGTGTTCGCGATCGTGCTCGTCCCGGTCGTGGCCGGCATGCTGATCCGGGCCCGCTGGGCCCGGGTGGCCGAGCGACTGGACCGCCCGGTCCGGGTGCTGTCCGTGGTGGTACTGGTCGCGGTGATCGCCGGTGCGGTGCTCGGTGAGCGGGAGAACCTCGCCGACTACTTCGTCTCGGTCGGTCTGGCCGTACTCGCGTTCAACCTGCTCAGCCTCGGCATCGGGTACGGGGTGCCGAGGCTGGCCGGGGTCGAGCGCAGCGCCGCCAAGGCGGCCGGGTTCGAGATCGGCATCCACAACAGCACGTTGGCCATCACCATCGCGCTCAGTCCGGCGCTGCTCGACAGCACCCGGATGGCGATTCCCGGCGCGGTCTACGGCATCGTCATGTTCTTCACGGCTGCCGCCTTCGGGTACCTGGTCAACCGGGCGGGCAGCGGACGCGACGCCGCGCCGGACGGTGCCGTCCGGACCTGAGCCGACGCGGCGGTGTGACGGAGGTACGACCGGATCGCCGTCGGCGTTCCCTTGCTGTGCAACGATCGTTGGGCGTCATGCCGACCGCCCGGCTCCGTCGGCCCGCCCGGGCAACGGTCACTGGCAGGCAGACGGGAAGGCGTCCCACCTCGTACCCCTTTGGAGAGCACGATGTCCCGCTCCCCGGCTCGGGTCCTCGCCGCGCTGAACGCGGTGCGACCGCCCGACCAGTCGTCTCCCGTCATCGGCAAGGCGGTGGTGGTCGGCGGCAGCATCGCCGGGATGCTGGCCGCCCGGGTGCTGTCCGACCACGCCGAGTGCGTGGTGGTCGTCGACCGCGACGACCTGCACGCCACCGGTGGACGGCCGGGCGTACCACAGGGAACCCAGCTGCACGCCCTGTTGCCCGGCGGGTTCCTCCTGTTGGAGCAGCTGTTCCCCGGGTTCCGGGAGCAGGCCCTGGCGCGGGGGGCGGTGGAGGCTCCGCCCGCGGCCCGGCGGACCTACCTGGACGGCCGGCTGAAGGTCGTCGTGCCGGACGACGCGGACAGCCTGGCCGGCAGCCGGCCGCTGCTGGAGTCGTTGATCCGGCAGCAGGTGCTGCGACTGCCGAACGTCAAGACGATCACCGCGCGGGCCACCGGGCTGGTCTTCGACGGCGACGTGACCAGCGGCGTGCGGTGCGACGTCGGCGGTTCGCCCGGTGTCGAGCACGCCGACCTGGTGGTGGACGCCATGGGGCGGTCCAGCCGACTGTCCGACTGGTTGGCGGAGGCCGGCTGGGAGCGGCCGGCGCTGCGGCGGATGACGGTGCACCTCAACTACGCGACCGCGTTGTTCCGGCGCTCCGAGGCGAACCCGGAGCACGCGGTGGTGCTGGCGCTGCACAGCCCGACGAGGTCGGTGGACGTGGCCGGTGCCGCCTTCTTCGCGATCGAGGACGGTCGGTGGATGGCCATGATGGCCGGCTACGGGGAGAACCGTCCCGGCGGTACCGCCGATGATTTCGTCCGCCGGCTGCGGGAGCAGTTTCCGCCGGAGTTCGCGATGGTCGCCGACAGCGAACTCCTCGGCGACGTGCAGACCTACCGGCACGCCGACAGCCGGCGCCGGGACTTCCACGCGCTGACCCGGCTGCCGGCGGCGCTGGTGAGCGTCGGTGACGCGGTCGCCTCGTTCAATCCGGTGTACGGCCAGGGCATCACCGCCGCCGCGCTGCACGCGGCCTGCCTGGCCAGCTACCTGCGGTCCGGTCCGGACCTCGGCCTGCCGGCCCGTCACTTCTTCGCCCTCCAGAAGGTCGTGGTCGACGCCGCCTGGTCGATCTCCACCTCGGCCGACCTGGCGTTGCCGCACGTCGCCGGTCCCTATCCACGCGGCTACCGGCTCTCCAGCTGGGTGAGCCGGCAGATCATCGCGGCGACCGTCACCGACGTGGCCACCGCCCGCAGGTTCAACGACGTCGTCTCGATGCGCAAGCACCCGAGTTCGCTGGCCACCCCCACGGTCATCCTCAACGCCCTGCTCGCCAACCGCCGCGCCCGCTGACCCCACCCCACCGCTCCCTCCCCGCGATCTTGCACTTCCTGCCCCCGCACAAGCGGAGGAAAGGTGCATCTCGGGACCACAAGTGCAAGATCGCGGGGGTAGGTGGGGCGCGACTGTTGCATTTATAGCAATGTCAGCATATGTTTTTCGTGGGTGGGGTTGCGGGTTTCGAGGAGGTTGGGGTGGGGGGTGGGCACGATCACGGGCGGCAGGTCGCCCGGGCGGGGGAGAAGCACCGCGGGCGGCTGTGGGCGGCCTTCGTCCTGCTGACGGTCGTCATGCTGGTGGAGGCGGTCGGTGCCTGGGTCAGCGGCTCGCTGGCCCTGCTGTCGGACGCCGGCCACATGTTCACCGACGTGCTGGGGATCGGCATGGCACTCGCCGCGATCACCGCCGCGAGCCGGGCCACCCGGGCGGGTCAGCGCACCTTCGGCCTGTACCGGATGGAGGTCCTGGCGGCGCTGGCCAACGCGGTGCTGCTCTCCGGGGTGGCCCTCTACGTGCTGGTGGCGGCGCTGCGACGGCTCGACGAGCCGCCGGAGGTGCTGGTCGGCCCGATGCTCGTGGTGGCTGTCGGCGGGCTGGTCGCCAACGTGGTCGCCTTCCTGCTGCTGCGCGCCGGGTCGACGGAGAGCCTCAACGTGCGCGGCGCCTACCTGGAGGTCCTCGGTGACCTGCTCGCCTCGGTCGGCGTGCTCGTCGCGGCCGGGGTGATCGCGCTGACCGGCTGGTGGTACGCGGACCCGATCGTCGCCGTCGCGGTGGCGCTGTTCATTCTGCCGCGCACCTACCGCCTCGCCCGCGCCGCGCTGCGGGTGCTGGTGCAGGCCGCGCCGCCGCACCTGGACGTCGCCGAGGTACGCGACGGGCTGCGCGGGCTCGACGGCGTCGCCGACGTGCACGACCTGCACGTGTGGACGCTGACCTCGGGCATGGAGGTGGCCTCGGCACACCTCACCCTGGACACCGGAGCCGAGCTGGCCCCGGTGCTGGCCGCCGCCCGGCAACTGCTGCACGACCGCTTCACCATCGAGCACGCCACCTTGCAGGTCGAACCACGCGATGCCGAAGGCGTCTGCGGCGGCGCCCACTGGTGAGTCGTCAGCGGCCGGAACCGGGTCACGGTGCGGGGACGACCTCCTGCCCCAACGGCCAGATCGCCGCCGGGACGAGCTTGAAGTTGGCCACGCCGAACGGGATCCCGATGATGGTCAGGCAGAGGCCGACACCGGCGACGATGTGCGAGAGCGCCAGCCACCAGCCGGCCAGCAGCACCCAGATGATGTTGGCCAGACCCGAGGCCACCCCGACGCCGGGCTTGGGTACCAGGGTCCGGCCGAACGGCCACAGCGAGTACGACGCCAGCCGCAGCGACGCGACGCCGAACGGGATGGTGATGACGAGCACGAAGCAGATCAGGGCGGCGACACCGTAGCCGATCGCCAGCACCAGGCCACCGCCGAAGATGAGCCAGAGCACGTTCAGCAGGAATCGGATCATGAGCCCATGATGACCGCCGCGCGCCACCGGCCACCCGGTGGGCGGCCGGTGGCGCGGGCCGGTCAGCCGGTGACCCCGGTGACGTTGCTGCCGGACCTGGTGACGCGGTAGGTGACCTGGGCGCCGCTCCAGAAGTGGAAGGTGAGGGTGACCGGCGCACCGTCGCGGACCTCGCCGAAGAAGGTGTCGGTCAACGTGATCCGGTTACCCGGGTAGTCGGGTGAGAAGGCCACGTCGAACTCCTTGAACGACGTCCAGTCGTGTGGGCCGGCGTTGCTGCCGTCGGCGTACCTCGCCTCCATGGTGGCGAGCTGGTCGCCGCGGAACTGGGTGGGGATGGCGAACGCTGCGGTCGTGCCGGTGGCGTTGGACAGCACCGGCGTGTCGTAGGTGATCACGTCGATCCGCCAGGGCACGCCGGCCGAGAACCGGGCCTGGAGGCTGGCGTTGACCCCGTACGCCCGGTTGCCGACCAGCCGGGTGAGCGCGCTCGCGGTGATGGTGAGCTGGTTGCCGGAAACCGTGTAGTCGGTGCCCTGCACCAGGTTGGTGCTGCCCTGGCGCAACCCGGAGAAGGTGGTGCCGTTCAGGTTGAGGGTCAACGACTTCGCGGTGATCGAACCGGTACGCGGCACGTACACCTGGTCGGACGACGCGGTGCCGGAACGGGTGGTCCAGCTCGACCTGATCTGGGCCCACAGCTCCGGGTCCTTCCACTGGAAGGCGACCCGGTCGAAGTGCTGGCCGTTGTCCCAGAGCTGGGTGGTGATCCGCTTGGTCCGGGCGTAGTGGCCGAGGAACTCGAAGAACTTGAGCTTCTCGCCCTGCTGGATGGTGCCGGTGTGCCGGTCGAAGCCGAGCAGCCCGTACTCGCCGATCACGACCGGGATGTTGCGGGTCACGAAGGCGTTGTGCACCCGGTCGAACGAGTCGGTCAGGTCCTGCTGGGTGGTGGCGTCGAAGCGGGTGCCGCCGGCCACGTTGACGCTGAACGGCCAGTAGCCGTAGAAGTGCACGGTGGCGATCAGGTTGCGGTCGTTGAGCTGGTTGATCGTCGTGGTCAGCTCGTTGATCCGGGCCTGCTCGGAGGAGGTGTGCAGGGTCGGCAGGACCAGCATCCGGGTGGCGTTGACGCCGCCGGAGGCGCGCACGATCCGGTGGAAGTTGACGTTCAACTCGTGCAGCAGCTCCGCGTTCTGGGCGTCGCCGGAGCTGTTGGCGAACTGCGGCTCGTTGACGCTCTCGAAGTGCAGCCTCGGCGAGTGGTCCCGGAACGCGGCGGCGATCTGGGTCCACAGCGCGTTGTAGCGGTTGAGCACCGTGGTCCGGTTCGTCGGCATCTCGTTGATCCACTGCCACGAGTCGTGGTGCAGGTTGATCATCACGTAGAAGCCGTCGTCCAGGGCCCAGCCGACGACCTCCTTGACGCGGTTCAGCCAGGCCGCGTCGATGGTGTACGACGGGGCGGGGCCGTGGTGGTTGCTCCAGGTCACCGGGATGCGGATGCTGTTGAAGCCCTGTGCCCGGATGGCGTCGAGCTGTGCCTGGGTGACGCGCGGGTTGCCCCACGCGGTCTCGTCGGCGCCGACCGCGTCGAAGGTGTTGCCGAGGTTCCAGCCGGGCTGCATCGCGGCCACGTAGGCCATCGGGTCGCCGGCCGGCGGCGACGTGGGCGGCGGGGTCGTCGGCGGGGGCGTGCTCGGCGGCGGGGTGGTGGTCGGCGGCGGGGTGGTGCCGACGCTGCCGGTGCAGGTGACGCCGTTGAGGGCGAACGTGGTCGGTGTCGTGTTGCTGCCCGACCACGACCCGTTGAAGCCGAACGACACGGTCTGGTTGGTGCCCAGCGCGGCGTTGTAGCCGACGTTGCTGGCGGTGACGTCGTTGCCGGACGAGGTGACCGTGGCGTTCCAGGCCTGGGTGACCCGCTGCCCGGAGGGGAACGTCCAGGTCAGTCGCCAGCCGTTCAGTGGGTCACCGAGGTTCGTCACCGCGACGTTCGCGGTGAACCCGCCCGGCCACTGGCTGGGGGCGGAGTACGTCACCCGGCATCCGGCCGCCGCGTGGGCGGTGCCGGCGGTGATCAGGCCGGCACCGGCGAGTAGTGCGGCGATACCGCTGGCGACCAGGCCGAATCGCCATCGTGTCCTGCGGAGTGTGCCCTTCAGCCCAGCCATGACGCTCCTCGCGTGGTGATGGTGTCAACGGGGTGGCTGGCCGGGCGCCGCCGGTCCACCGGAAACATCCGGCCGGCTCGCACCATAAGTTGGGATCATCAACTTTGTCAATCGACGATTCGCGATCTCAACCCTTTCTCTCCAGGTGGGGAAGGTGACCCGATGGGCAAACAGGGTTGCCGGTCGTACCGCAAGGGTGGAACCGACGGCCAGCGGCTCGGTGGCGGCAGCCGGAGCCGGGCGGCACTGGTCCGGCCGGCGGCGAATGAGCGCACCCTCGTGGGGTAGTCGGCGGTGTGGCGGGGGCGGAGGACGACCGGGGCTGGGCGCGTCGTGCCGGTGACCGGTTCGAGGCCGGGGTCGCCGAGACGGTCGGCGGCATCAGCCGGAAGATCAATTGGCGGGAGCGACGCCGGAGCCTGGAGCTGTACGCCATCCTCGCGGTGCAGTCCGGGGTGGCCGCCGCGCTCGCCTGGACGCTGGCGCACGAGCTGCTGAACCACCCGTCGCCGGTGTTCGCGCCCAGCGCCGCCGTCGGCACCATCGCCGCCGCGATCGGGCGGCGGACCCGCCGCACTCTCGAACTGCTGGTCGGCGTGCTGGCCGGCCTGCTGGTGGGCGACGCGCTGATCATGGTGATCGGCACCGGTCCCTGGCAGATCGGCACCGTGGTCACCCTGGCCATCCTGCTCGCGCTGACGATGAGCCGGGGTGGCGCGGTGGTCACCCAGGCCGGCGGTACGGCGGTGCTGATCGCCACCCTCTCGCCGATCCAGCGAGGGCTGGAGGTGCCGCGGGTCATCGACGCGGTCATCGGTGCGATCTCCGCCGTGGTCGTGGTGGCCTTACTGCCGGTCAACCCGGTGCGCATCATCCAGCGGGCCGCCCGCCCCCTCTTCGCCGCACTGATCGAGCACCTGCACAACGCCGCGGACGGGATGTCCCGGGGTGACGCCGGGGCGGTGGCCCGGGCTCGTGACGGGCTGTACGGCCTGACCCCTCAACTGGCCCTGCTCAACGACGCCGTCTCCGGTGCGGGGGAGGCGGTGGCGGTGTCGCCGGCCCGCTGGCACCGGCGGCGAGAGTTCGAGCACTACCAACGCGGTACCCGCTACCTCGACCTGTCCGTCGGGGGCGGTCAGGAGATGCTGCGCCGGGCGGCCACCGCGGTCCGTGACGGCGAACCGATCCCGGCCGGGCTGGCCGCCGCGGTGCACTACTTCGGTGACGCCCTGGCGTTGTTGCAGGTCGAGGCGGAGAGCGGGCATCAGACGAACCGGTCCGAGCAGTTGGTCCTCAAGGCGGTCGACCGGGCCGCGGAGGCGTACGAGGATGGGGTCGGCTTCTCCGGCAGCGTGGTGGTGGCCCAGATCCGTACCGTCGCCACCGACCTGCTGCGCAGCCTCGGCTGCCACGAGGAGGAGGCCGTCGCGGTGATCCGGCGACGCTTCGAGGCGCAGCGTCACGAGCTGCGGAGTGAGGAGGGGGAGCCGTCGCCTGCCGAACGGAAGGCGGCGTGATCGGCCCGGCCGGACTCAGAGCCGTCCGGCGACCGTCCGGGCCAGCTCGGTCAGTGGCTTGTCGTACTTCGCCGGGTCGTCGAGCCGGACCAGCCGGATCGCCACCCACACCCCGGCGGCCTGGAAGAAGACCGCGCCGTCCTCCAGGTACGCCTCGTCCCCGATTCCGGACAGCGTCTCGAACTCATGGTCGAGGTCACGGTCGACGTCGAGGATCTTCTTGGCCCCGTCGCCCACGTACACCTCCACCTGCGCCAACGGCCCCGACGTCGGCCCGGTGTAGGTGCAGGTCTCGCGGACCGGCACCGGATCCTCCAGGCGGGTGCCGGCCAGCTTCTCGGCGTCCTCCTTGGGCACCAGGGCACAGGCGTCGACCTGCGGTGCCTCGGTCGACGGCTCCGGCTCGGTCGCCTCGCTGGGCGGTGCCGGCTCCGCCACCTCGGTCGGTGGCGGCGGGGCGGCAGCCGGTTCGGCGCTGCCGCCGCAGGCGGTGAGCACGGCGACGGCAGCGGCCGCCGCGGTGAGCTTGAGGTACCTCACGGTCGTCTCCTCGGGGCTGGTGTCACCGGGGCAGGGCGTCGAGCAGCCGGCGCAGCGCCTGCGCGTAGCCGTCGGGCTCCGCGCCGAGACGCTCGAAGCTGCTCAACGTCACGGTGAAGCTGCCGGCACCGCCGACCAGCACCGCCTCGGCGCCGATGTCCTTGACCGCCAGGTAACCCTTACCGTCGCCGTCGAGGTCCGTCACCGTCTGGTAGCTCTGCTCGGCCTGCTGGCGCTGAAAGTCGTAGGTCGTCTCGCCGGCCAACTGGGAAGCGGTCGTCACGGACAGCGCCGCCACCCCCTTGCCGTCGCCGAAGCTGCAGTTGCCGTCGTCGACCATCGACTGGCCGACCAGCTCGGAGACCTGGGCCGCGGTGAACGGGCAGGCCGGGGTCTGGTTGCCGGCACCGTCGGCGGGCAGGTCGAGGTCGGTCTCCGCGTCGGCGTCCGCGCCGGGGCCGGCCGCCGGTGGCGCAGGGTCCGCGCTGTCGCAGCCGGTCAGCGCGAGCGCGGCCACCACCACCACGGGCATGATCAGTCGACGCACGTGTTCGGTTCCCTTCGGACACCGGCCGCGACCGGGCCGGGCAGCTCGACATGGTGTGGGATCGCGCCGGTGAGAAGCCGGTCCGGCGGGAGTGACAGCTCGACGCTACGACCACCCGGCCGTGGATGAATCCGGCGTTTCCCTAGCCTTTGACCGCGCCGGCCGGCGTACCGGCGGTGGCCGTCGACCGGCGCGCCTGTTCGTCGGCGCCACCGACCCGGGCCAGCGCGGCGCCCAGTTCCGCCCGACGGGAGATGCCCAGCTTGCGGTAGACCCGGGACAGGTTGGTCTCGACGGTCTTCGGGCTGACGAACAGTTCGTCGGCGATGGCCCGGCTGGTCCGTCCCTGTGCGGCGAGCCGGGCGACCCGCTCCTCGGTGGCGGTGAGGTCCGACGGTGCGGGCGGCCGTCCGCCGAGCCGGGCGGCCTCGGCCCGGGCCCGCCCGCCGAACACGGTCGCGCCCAGCGCGTCGAACTCGGCCGCCGCGGCGGCCAGTGCCTCCCTGGCCGGGCGCTTGCGGCGGGACCGGCGGTGCACCACGCCCTCGACCAGCAGACACCTGGCCCGGTCCAGCGGCAGCACCTCCGGCGGTACGGCGGACCGCGCGGCGGTCAGTTCGTCCAGGGCGACCGACGGGTCGGCGCCGCTGGCGCTGGCCAGCAGGGCCCGGCTGCGCGCGAGCCCCAGCCGCGTCCAGGGCCGGGGTAACCGCCGGTGCCGCTCCGCCAGCCGGGCCAGGGCGTCCCGCGCCGTGACGAGGTCACCGGCACCCACGCAGGCCTCGATCCAGTCGGGCTCGAAGCGCTGTGCCAGCGGCTCGACCAGACCCATCCGGTCGACCGTCGCGGCGAGCCGACCGTATCCGGTCGCGGCGTCGGCCATCCGGCCAGCGCAGAGCGCCACGAAGGCGCCCAGTTGCAGGTGGATCCGCCGACACCAGTCGTCGTCGAGCCGCTCACCCAGTCGCAGCCCCTGCTCGGCCACCCGCTGCGCCACGTCGAGCCGGCCGCGCAACGCGTCGAGCAGCCCGGCCAGCCAGATCTCCGCGGTCGCCTCGGTGCCCAGCAGCTCGCCGAGTTCCCGGGCGGCCGCGATGTGCCGTTCGGCGGTCGACCACCGGCCGGCGAGCAGCTCGGTCTCGCCGAGGTGTTTGAGCAGGTCGTACTGCGAGGGCTCGTCGCACCGGGCCGCCGCCAGGTCGAGCATCCGGCCCAGCCGTCGTCGGGCCCGCGCCGGATCGTCGATCGACTTCCACCAGATCGCCGGGATCGTGCCGGCGAGCCAGGACGGTTCTGGCCCCTCCATCTCCAGCGCCCGGTCGAGCAGTTCGACGCGGGGCGGTTCACCGGCGCGTACCTCGTTGAAGAACAGGTGCAACAGCGCCGCGGCGAGCAGCGTGCGGTCCCCACCGGCACCGGTGAGCAGGGCGATGGCGGCCTCGGCGTGGGCCCGCGCCGGATCCGGCAGGTCGACGAAGAGCGCCAGGTGGGCGTGGATCCGGCCGGCCAGCGGGGCATCCGGACGGGTCGCGGCCAGCGCCCGGCCGGCTGCCTCGACCGCCGTACCGCCGGACTCGTCGGCACTCCACGCGACCACCGCGCGCAGCAGCAGCGCCTCCGCCCGGACGTCGCCGTCGAACCCGGCGGCCACCGCCTCGGCGGCGACCCGTGCCCCGGGATGGTCGCCGCATCCGAAGCGACACCGGGCCGCCGCCAACAGCCGCTGGCCACGATCGGCCTCGTCGTCGGCGGGGGTGAGCCGCGCGGCCGACTCGTACAGGTTCGCGGCGGCCTCCGGCGCACCCCGCGCGTACTGCCGGGCGGCAGCCGCGGCGAGGGCGTCGGCGACCACCGGATCCGGCGAGGTGCTGCACAGGGCCAGGTGCCGGACCCGTTCGTCCGGATCGGTGACCACCTCGGCCAGCCTGCGGTGCAGGCCACGCCGGACGCCGGGCGGGATGCCGGCGCGGACCGCGGCGGCGTAGACCGGATGGGTGAACTCCACCCGGGCCGCCCCGACCACGAGCAACCCGGCCTCCTCCGCGGCGTCGAACAGCGCGGGGGAGATCCCCGCCGCGGCCAGGTCCCGAAGCAGCGGTACGCCCAGCAGGGCCGCCAGCCGTACGGCGTCCCGGCAGCCGGTCGGCAGCCGGGCGAGCACCTCGCCGAGGAGCTGGTGCATCGAGGAGGCCACCGGCAGGTCCTGTGCCGGTTCCGGGGGTTGCGGCAGGCGCTGCACCGCGCGGGTCACCTCGATGGCGACGAGGGGGTTGCCGGCGGCCTCCCGGGCGATCCGGGCCAGCAGCGAACGACTCAGGGCGGCGCCGACCCGCTCCCGCAGCAGGTGGTGCAGGGCACCCACGCCCAGCGGGGCCAGGGTCAGCCGGGTCAGTCGGCCGGGCCCGGCGTCGAGCCCGAGTGGCGCGATCCGCGGCGCCGGGGTGTTGTCGGTGCGGCAGCTGACCAGGATGGACAGCCCGGGCCCGACCCGGCGAAGCGCGAACCGCAGCGCTCGTTCGCTCGGCCGGTCCAGCCACGGCGCGTCGTCCACGGCGACCAGCACCGGCCGGCCGGCGGCGAGGGCCGCCTCCAGCAGCGAGCGGGTGGCGGCACCGACCACGCGCTCGTCGATGGTCTCGTCGCTGTCCCGCAGGAGCAGCACCACCTCGGCCGCGACCCGCTGTGGGCGGGGCAGCGCCGCCACCAGGTCCGCCAGTGGGCGGAGCAGGTCGGCGAGGGCGGCGAAGGGCAGCTCGGTCTCGCACTCGGTCGGGGAGCAGCTCAGCACCGACCAGCCGGCCCGATTCGCCTCGGTGACCAGTTCCCGGAGCACCGTCGTCTTGCCGATGCCGGCCGGGCCCTCCAACAGCACCGAGCCCGGCTCGCGCAGTGCGCGCCAGGACTGATCGAACACCCCGTCGCGGCCGACGAGCGTACCCCGCATGGTGCGATTCTGGCATTGATGCGGTGGGGCGGCCATCATGCGGACGGTGGCCCGCCCCTGGCGGTCGGCCAGCGCGGCCGTCAGGCGTGCAGGGTGCGGCTGGGCGGGAACCCGTAGGTGGCGTGGTAGCGCGCGGTGAACCGGCTGTGGCTGAGGAACCCCCACCGCGAGGCGATCGCCGAGACGGTTTCCCGCCGCGGGTCGGCCTGCATCAGGTCGCGGTGGGCGCGGTCGAGCCGGACCCGACGCAGGTACGCCATCGGGGTGGTGTCGAGGTGCCGGCGGAACGCCAGTTGCAGGGTCCGCAACGAGACCTGGGCGGCGGCGGCGATGTCGGCCGCACCGATGTCGCGGTCGGCGTACTCCTCGATGAACGCCGTCGCCCGGCGCAGCGTGGCGGTGGTGGCGGCCCGTTGGTCGAGGGTGGACGACCAGCCCGCGCTGGTGTGCGGGAAGACCGCCAGGGCCGACGCGGCCAGCATCCGGGCCGCGTTGGCGATCACCAGGGGCTCGCGGTACGCGTATGGATTGCCCAGCACGACGTGGTGGAGGTAGCTCGTGGTGTGTCGCCACAGACCGGCCAGGGCCGGGATGGCGGGGATCAGCCCGGTGAACCGGATCCTGCTCGCCCGGCCGGCGGGCGCGGTGCCGGTCACCCGGTCCAGCACGGAGGGACTCAGCAGACAGGCGGTGATCCTGCCGGGCAGCCAGCGCATTGAGCAGGCCAGGTCGGGCAGGGTGGCGAGGAAGACGTCGCCCGGCCCGAACCGTCCGTGCGCACCGGCGCAGGAGCGGTCGACGCGCCCGCTGACGACCTCGCAGATCACCAGGGCGGTGGACGGGCAGACATCGATATCGAGCTGGGTGGACTGGTCCAACGTCTCCCACCAGAACGAGCCCGCGTCCACCCGGTGGTGGCGGAACCGGTAGCGGGCGTCGACGGCCGCGCGGATGGTGAGCGTGGAGTGGTAGGCGTGGGCCAGGTAGTCGTGGATCGTTTCCGGGTCGCCGCTGTCGAACCGGTGGGTGGTCGGCACCTTCGTCTTCAATACGTCTCCATCGACCTGGACGGAGGGCGCTTCGGCACGCCGGGACGGCACCCGACGGGACGTGGTGGATCCGGAGAGCGGTAGGACATGCGGAGCCAGGATTCCCATCGATGGTATCCACAAAGGAAGGAGTCCCATGAAGTTTTCGTGGCACATCCGTCGCGCCGGTGGATCTCGCTCGTTGTCGATGTCAGGGGAGTTTCGTTTTCGGGCTAGTCGGTGCGGTCCGGCTTGCGCGATCCGGGCTAGCCAGCAACCGTCCGTGGCCGTGATCATGCGAAGGGTGTCGAACAAGGGCAATTGTTCGCCTAACGGATAGGGGTGGGGCGTTGGAGACCAAGGATCCGACTGACATCGTCCGACTGGCGACGGCTGAGGCACTCCGGCGGGTCGCCGGTGAGACAGACTTGACCGGCATCGTGGGATCCCGCCTGTCCGACCTGGGTGGAGCGCTGCGGGAGGTGCTGCGCTGCGCCCTGGTGGCGCAGCGGGTGGTGGCACCGACGCGACTGATCGCGCTCTGTCGCGATCTCGCCCTCGGGCCGGACGCCTTCGATCTGCTGGGTCACCACCTGCTGGGTGCCGTGGTCGGCTATCGCCCGGGGCCGGACGCGCTGGTCCGGGTGGGCGGGGCGCTCGGACTGGCCCGTCGGGAACTGTTCACCGATCGACATCCCGCGTCGGGCGGTCCGTACCGATTGCCGACCCGGGTCGGCCGACGCAACAGTGCCGCCGTGCGTTACCGCTCCGCCAAGCCACCGGAGCACCTGCCCTCGCCGCCGAGTTGGACCTGCACCGGCTGCGGGCAGGAGTGGCCGTGCGCGATCAAGCAGAGTCAACTGCTCGCGGAGTTCGGCGGGGCCCGCGCCGCGCTCGCGGTCTACCTGGGCTCCTGTCTGCTCGCCGCCGCCCGGGACCTGCCCGGACTGCCGCTGGCCCGGGCGCGCAACCGCTTCCTCGGCTGGCTGCCACGCCGGCCGTTCTGACCGGCCCGGCGGCCGTATGCCGCGTCCGGTGGTCCCGGTCTCGGATGAGCCCGTGACCCCCGGGCGCGGCGGTGTCACCGGTCGGCGTCCCAGCCGACCCGATATCGAGCGAACCTCGCCGGGTGCGGGGGAAGGTCCCTTCTGGAGAGCGGAGAGAGACTCGACCAACCAGACCTTTCGTCGTTTCCACCGGTGGTACCGGGGTGGCAACCGGGCCGGGTCGTGAAGTGTCCGCCACCGGACGGCCGAGGACGCCGAGCCACTCTTGTCGCGGCTCCGGACCGGATCTAGCATCGTCGATAATTCCTCCGGGGGGAATTTCGGTCGAGCGCTGTTTCCGTTGCCGTGTCAATCGAGAAGTGGATGGCTCATGCCTTCGATGCTCGAAATTGCCATGCATCTTTTTCTGCAGATGGCCGTGATTCTGGCCGTCTATCGACTGATCTGGCCGCTGTTTCGCAGGTTGGGGCAGGTGCAGGTGGTGGCCATCATGGTCGCCGGTTTCCTGCTGGGCCCGTCGCTGTTCGGGCTGTTGTGGCCGGCGGCGCAAGAATGGATGTTCCCGCTGACATTGCAGGTCGGCGGCGAGGCCATACCGCACCCCTCGCTGACCGCTATTTATGTCATCGGGCAACTCGGCCTCGTCGTCTACATGTTTCTGGTCGGTTGCTCGTTCGATCTGGGTATTCTCCGTGGGCACGTCCGGCAGGCCGGGGCCACCGCCTCGGCCGGGCTCGGCGTGCCGCTGCTGCTCGGTGGCGTGCTCGGCTGGTGGCTTACCGTCCACAGTGACGAGTACTTCAGCGCCGGGGTGGCCCCCTGGCAGGGCGCACTGTTCATCGCCTCGGCCATCGCCATCACCGCGTTCCCCATGCTGGCGTGGATCGTGTACGACTCGGGTCTGCTGCGCACCCGGCTCGGTACGATGGCCCTGGCCTGCGCGGCCTCGGACGACGCGTGCGCCTGGGTGCTCCTGGCGATCGTGGTGGCCACGGCCGCCGGCGGGATCGGCGGCGGTGTGGTGGCCCTCGGTGGTGGGCTGGCGTTCCTGCTGTTCATGATCTTCGTGGGTCGGCCGTTGCTGCGCCGACTCGACGGCTGGGCCGAGAGCCGACGCGCCGTCGGTGAGACGGCGGCACTGCCGGTGGGGCCGCTGACCGTCACGCTGACGGTGGTGCTCCTCGCCGCCTGGTTCACCGACTTCGTCGGCATCTACTCGGTCTTCGGTGCCTTCGTCGCGGGTGCGGTCATGCCGCGGGGGCGCTTCGTCGACGCGCTCCGGGAACGGGCCGAGCCGCTCGCCGCGTACCTGCTGCTACCGGCCTTCTTCATCTACTCCGGGCTGAACACCAAGCTCAGCCTCATCTTCGAGCCGTCCGTGCTGCTGGTCGCCGCCGTGGTACTGGCGGCCTCCTTCCTGGGCAAGTTCGGCGCCGTCGGGCTCGCGGCCCGGTGGCAGGGCATGACCTGGCGGGAGGCCGGGTCGATGGGCGCACTGGCCAACGCCCGAGGGCTGATGGAGCTGATCCTGCTCAACATCGGGCTCTCCGCCGGCCTGGTGAGCCAACAGCTCTACACGGTGCTGGCCATCATGGCCATCGTGACCACCTTCGCCGCGACTCCGTTGCACCGGCTGTTCGAGCGGGGCGCACGGCGCAAGGGTCTGGTCTACGGCCCCTCCGGACTGGTGCCGGATCCGACCGCGCGGGAGCCGGAACTGGCAACCAGCCGGTCCTGACCGCAGCGGGCCGCCCACCCCGTCGTTCGGGGGTGGGCGGCCCGTCGTCGGTCGCGCTCAGTTCGCCGCGGGTTCCGGCGCCCGGTCGGCCGCGGTCGCGGCCGGCGGTTCCTCCGCCTCGGACTGCTGGTTCCCGGCCTGACCGGCGAACCAGTCGATGCCACCCGGCCCACCTGCCGCCACCGCGGCCGCCGCGCGAGCCACCGGATCCACCACGGGACGTGCGCCGTGCTCCGGCTGCGGGTGACCCGGTCGGCCGCCGGCCACGCCGTTGCGCTCCCGACCCGCCGGGTCGGTGGCGTCGGTGACCGTGCGTTGTGGATCCGACCCGGCCCGCTCGGCGTCACCCTCGGCTTCGGTGGCCACGTCCTCGGCCCGACCACCGGCCGCCGAGGCCACCTCGCCATCGCCCGCCGCGGCGGCGTCGCCACCGGTTCGGGACACCCCGAGTCGGGCGGCCACCATCGGGTACTCGGCGGTCTCGCCGCCACCGGCCGCCGCGGCCATCACCGCCGCGGCCGCCAGATCGGCGACCCGCTTGGCCTCCCGCTGCACCCGGGCCCGGGTCTCCTTGGCGTGCCGCTCGGCGGCCTCGGCCGCCCGGCGCACCTCGTCCAGCCGCTGGCGCTCCGCCACGAGTTCGTGGCTGGTCTCCTCCAGCAACTGCCGCAGCCGGGTCAGCTCGGTCTCGGTGGCGTCCTTGGTGCGGCGGGCGGCGTCGAGTTGCTGCTCGGCGTCGTCCAACTGCTCGTGCAGCTGGGCCAGGGCCTGACGCTGCTCCCCGACCTCGAGCTGGACGGCGTGCAGCTGTTCCTCGGCCGCCGCGGCCTGCTCGTCGCTGAGCTTGCGTACCTCGGCCGCCTGCTCGTCGGCGCGCTTGCGGATCTCCGCCGAGTACTGCTGGGCGTCGGCGATCATCGAGCTGACCCGCTGCTCGGCGGCGGACCGCTGCGCGGCCAGCTCGCGCTCGACGGCCGCCCGCTGCTCGGCCAGGTCCTCCTCGGCCGTGGCCCGCCGCTCGGCCAGCTCCTCCTCGACCGTGGCCCGCCACTGCGCCAGCTCCTGCTGGCTCTTCGACCGGGCCGCCTGGATCTCCTGGTGGATCTGGGTACGCGCCGAGGTGGTGAGCGCCTCCGCCGCCGAGCGGGCCTGCTCGACCTGCTGGCGGCACTGCTCGCCGATCCGCTGCGCCTCCTGTTGCGCGCGCTCGTGCGCGGCCTCCCCGTCGGCGCGCAGCTTGTCGGCCCGCTCGCGGCTCTCGGCCAGCTCCGCGTCGGCGGCGGCCCGCAGCTCCTCGTACGTCTTCTCGTGCTCGGCCCGCCGGCCGGCCAGCTCCTCCTCGAGGTCGGCAAGCGCCTTGACCGTGCGTTCCCGCGCGTTGGCGAGCGTCTTCTCCGCCTCCGCCTGGAGCTTGGTGGCCCGCTGGCTGTGCGTCTCGATGATCGCCGCGGCCTGCTTCTCGGCCAGGTCCAGGATCTGGCCGACCATCGGGCCGACGTCCTGGAAGGTGGCCTTGTCCACTTGCGCCGGTCGCTGCCGCAGCTCGGCCATCTCGCCCTGCACCGCCTGAAGCTTTCCGGTCAGCTCCCGTAGCTGGGCGGTGGCCCGGTCCCGTTCCGCCGAGACCGCGGCGAGCCGGCCGTCGATCTGCTCGACGTAGCGTTCCACCTGCCGTTTGTCGTACCCACGCAGGGCGACCTCGAAGTTCGGCCGCGAGGCCAGGTCGTCGCGGACTGCGAACGGTTCCTCGCCGATGGACATGCCCCATCCTCCGTAGGATCGAAGAGCGCCACGCCGGCGGGCCGGCGGCGGATGACGCGCAACGTTACCGCTGCTCCGACTGCTCTGTCGTCCCACCCCGGTACGGATTTCGGGCCGCCTGACGGGTGGCCCGGCATCGGCGTCCCGGCCCGATCGCAGGTGGCGGCTCGTCACGGCGTGCGCCACCGGGGCTGGCCGGCGAGGCGGCTCGGCGCATCGACGGCGGTCCAGCAACGCCGAGTGACGGTCGGGGTTCGGAAGGGTGAGACGGACCCACGTCTTGACAGGCAATTAGGTTAGGTTAGCCTAACCATATGTCGAGCGGACTGATGTCGAACGACGCCGAGCAGAGCCTACGCGGTGTCGACCTGTGCCTGGGCTACCACGGCACGACGGTGGTGCACGGCGCGGGTATCGCCCTGCGTGCCGGCACGGTGACCGCTCTCGTCGGCCCCAACGGCAGTGGCAAGTCCACCCTGTTGCGGGCGCTGGCCCGGCTCCATCCGGTGGACCGCGGCAGCGTGCTGTTCGCCGACGGCATCGCCGCCGCGGGCCTGCCCGCCAAGGAGTACGCCCGCCGGGTCACCCTGCTCGCCCAGAGCAGGCCGGTCCCCAACGGCGTCACCGTCCGCGACGTCGTCGGCTACGGCCGCCACCCCTACCGGGGCCGGTGGCGCGCGGACGACCCGGACGGCCCGGGCGCCATCGCCCGCGCCATGGAGGTCACCGGCGTCAGTGTGATGGCCGGTCGGCCGGTGGACGAGCTCTCCGGTGGCGAGTTGCAGCGGGTCTGGTTGGCCACCTGCCT
Source organism: Verrucosispora sp. WMMC514 (assembly GCF_027497295.1). Lineage (NCBI taxonomy): Bacteria > Bacillati > Actinomycetota > Actinomycetes > Micromonosporales > Micromonosporaceae > Micromonospora > Verrucosispora sp. WMMC514. Next base: position 4,534,361 of record NZ_CP114906.1, read on the forward strand.
GGCCCAGGACACCCCGGTGCTGCTGCTCGACGAGCCCACCACCTTCCTCGATCTGCGGTATCAGGTCGGGATTCTCGACCTGATGCGTGACCTCGCCGACGACCACGGCGTCGCGGTCGGCGTCGTGCTGCACGACCTCAACCAGGCCGCCGCGGTGGCCGACGAGGTGGTCCTGCTGCACGGTGGCCGGGTCCGCGCCACCGGCACCCCGGTCGAGGTCTTCACCGAACCGGATCTGACCGAGACCTACGGCATCCGGATCGAGGTCAGCACCGACCCGCTCAGCGGGTTGGTGACGACTCGCCCTGTGGGCCGACACCTGGCCCGAGTCCCGGTCTGAGCACAGACCGGTCACGACACCCACCCGAGAAAGAACATCATGTCCCGTACCCGTGTAACCGCCCTGCTGGCTGCCGCCACCGCGGTGCTGCTGGCCGCCTGCGGCACCACCGAGAACACCACCGAGCCCGCCGCCGCCACCTCCGCCGCCAGCGGCCCGGTCACCGTCACCGACAGCCGCGGCAAGGAGGTCAAGCTCGACGCCCCCGCGACCAAGGTTGTCGGTCTCGAATGGGGCGAGGTCGAGATGCTCGTCAGTCTCGGCGTCATGCCGGTCGGCGTCGCCGACCCCGAGGGGTACGCGACCTGGGTCAGCGCTGCCAAGCTCGACCCGGGCGTCAAGGACGTCGGCACCCGCGGCGAGCCGAGCATCGACTCCATCGTGGCGTTGCAGCCCGACCTCGTGGTCATGGAGGACGACCGGGGTGCCAACGTCATCACCCAGCTGGAGAAGTACGTCCCGGTCGTCGTGACCAAGGGCAGCGACGCCTCGGACAACCTCGGCCGGATGCGGGCCGACCTGAACATGATCGCCGCCGCGGTCGGCAAGACCGCCGAGGCGGAGAAACTGCTCGCCGACTTCGACGCCGCCATCGCCGACGGCAAGAAGAAGATCGCCGACGCCGGTGCCGCCGGCAAGCCGTTCGCCATCGCCGACGGCTGGAAGGAAGGCAGCACGGTCAGCATCCGGATGTTCGGCGAGGGCGCGCTGGTCTCCCAGATCGGCATCCAGCTCGGCCTCACCAACGCGTGGACCGGCGAGACCGACCCGGCGTGGGGCCTGGGTCAGACCGACGTCGAGGGCCTGACCGTGCTCAAGAGCCCGGACCTGCACTTCTTCTACAACGCCTCGGACGGCACCGACGTCTTCGCCGACGGGCTGAACAGCAACGCCATCTGGAAGTCGCTGCCCTTCGTCAAGCAGGGCAACCTGCACCGGATGCCCGACGGAATCTGGACCTTCGGCGGGCCGCTGTCCGGCAAGCAGTACATCGACCAGCTCGTCACCACCTACGCGGGGTGACCATGCTGTCCGCGCCCTCGCGTCCGGAGCCGGCTGTCCAGCCGGCTCCGGCCGGGCGCGCCTCGGTTCCGCGCGTCGTCGGAATCTTCCTCGCGGCCACCGCGCTGCTGCTGGTGGTCGTGGCGGTGCACCTCACCCAGGGCACCTCCACCGTGGGCGCGCTCGACCTGCTCCGCCTGCTGACCGGCGGTGACGACGAGACCGCCCGGGTGTTCGTCGCCTCCCGGGTGCCCCGGCTGCTCGCCGGACTCACCATCGGTGTCGCCCTCGGCTTCGCCGGCGCGGCGTTGCAGTCGATCGCCCGCAACCCGCTCGCGTCCCCGGACACCCTCGCCGTCAACGCCGGTGCCCACCTCGCCATCGTCTCGGTGGCCGCGTTCGGCATCGCGCTGCCCGCGTTGCCCGCCGGTGGCCTGGCCTTCTGCGGGGGCCTCGCCGCCGCCGGCCTGGTCATGGCGATGTCCTCCGGCGGCCAGGCCGGCACCACCCGGCTGATCCTCGCCGGCTCGGCCACCGCGCTGGCGCTCAGCTCGGTGACCATGCTGCTGCTCCTGCTGTTCGAGCAGGCCACCATCGGCCTGTTCGCCTGGGGCAACGGTTCGCTGGTGCAGAGCGACCTGGACACCCTCACCCAGCTCGCCCCCGTGATCGTGGCCGCCGTGGCGACGCTGATGTTCTTCGGCCACCGCCTCGACATCCTCGCCCTCGGCGACGACACGGCCACCGTGCTCGGCATCGACGTACGCCGTACCCGGCTGGTCGTCACCGTGCTGGCGGTGCTGCTGTCCGCCGCGGCGGTCACCCTCACCGGCCCGGTCGGCTTCGTCGGCCTCTGCGCGCCGGTGATCGTCCGGCTGCTCGGCCCCCTGGTGCCCGGTGTCCACCGGCACCGGATCCTGCTGCCGCTGTCCGGCATGGCCGGCGTCATCATCGTCCTCGGCTCCGACGTGCTGCTGCGAGCCCTGATGGGTGGCCAGGCCGGCGTCGACATCCCGACCGGCGTGGTGACCACCCTGTTCGGCGCGGGCATCCTCATCTGGCTGGCCCGTCGGCACCGCGACGCCGGCCCCACCCGCCGCCCCGCCGGCGGCCACGCCGCCGTACGCTCCGCGGCCTTCCACCGCACCGTGGTGGCGGTCGCCGCCACGGTCACCGTCGCGGCGGTGCTGCTCGGCATGCTCGCCGGGGACACCTGGCTGCTGCTCGGCGACATCGTCAACTGGATCAACGGCAGCACCGGGCCGGCGTACACCTTCGTGCTGGACCAACGGTGGCCGCGCGTCGCCGCGGCGATGCTGGCCGGCGCGGCCCTGGCGGTCGCCGGCACCACCGTGCAGGCGGTCTGCCGCAACCCGCTGGCCGAGCCCGGCATCCTCGGCATCACCGCCGGGGCCGGACTGGGCGCGGTATCGCTGCTCACCTTCGTGCCGCTGGCCGGCGTCTGGGCCGTCTCCGGGGTCGCCGGACTCGGTGCCATGCTGGCCTTCGCCCTGGTGTACGGCGCGGCGTGGCGCGGTGGTCTCAGCTCCGACCGGCTGGTCCTGATCGGCTTCGGTGCCTGGCAGGGCGGCATGGCCATGATCACCTTCATGATCGTCGCGTTCGACCCCTGGAACACCGGCAAGGCTCTCACCTGGCTCTCCGGCTCCACCTACGGGCGGACCGCGACGCAGGTGCTGCCGGTGGCGATAGCCCTGCTGGTGCTCACGCCGGCCGTGGTCGCCGCCCGGCGCGAGCTGGACCTGATGACGCTCGACGACGACACCCCACGGGTGCTCGGCGTCCGGCTGGAACGCACCCGACTGATCGCGCTCGGCGCGGCGGCCCTGCTCACCTCGACGGCGGTGTCCGCCGTCGGTGTGATCGGTTTCGTCGGCCTGGTCGCTCCGCACGCGGCCCGGGCTCTCGTCGGCGGCCGGCACACCCGGGTGCTCCCGGTCGCCGCGCTGCTCGGCGCGGCCCTGGTCAGCCTCGCCGACACGCTCGGCCGCACCGTCATCGCTCCGGCTCAGATACCCGCCGGGCTGGTCACCGCCATGATCGGCACCCCCTACTTCGTCTGGCTGCTGTGGCGGTCCCGCGCCGCCACCCCGTCCCGGTAAGCGCACCGACCCGACCCGGAGAGGCATCATGACCCACACTCTGCCCGTCGCACCGTGGCGGCTGTTCGCCGTCGAGGTCCGCGCGGTACGTCGGCTCAGCCCGTCCTTCGTCCGGGTCACCTTCACCGGTCCCGACCTGGACCGCTTCGCCGACAACGGCTACGACCAGCGGATCAAGCTGGCGTTGCCGCTGCCCGGCCAGGCCGGCGTGCTCCTTCCGCAGGGGCCGGACTGGTACGCGCGGTGGCGGGCCCTGCCGGATCACCAGCGCAACCCGATCCGGACCTACACCGTGCGCGCGGTCCGGCCGTACCTGAGCGAGGTCGACGTCGACCTGGTGCTGCACGGCGACGGTGGACCGGCGACCCGGTGGGCCCGCCGGGTCCGCCCCGGTGACGAGATCGCCATCGTGGGCCCGGACTCGGCGTACGGCGGTGACCACGGCGGCGTCGAGTTCCGGCCCCCGTCGACCGGTCGCCTGCTGCTGGCCGGGGACGAGACGGCGGTGCCGGCGATCAGCGGCATCTGCGAGCGGCTGCCACTCGACGCGCGCGGTCGGGTGCTGCTGGAGGTCCCCGAGGCCGGCGACGCGCTGTCGCTGGTCACGCCGCCCGGTGTCGAGGTGACCTGGCTGCCCCGGGGTGCCAGTGGGCACGGCAGCCGGCTCGTCGCCGCCGTCGCCGCGGCCGCAGACGAACTGCTGGCCAGCACCCCGGTCACCGGCGACGGCCCGGTACCGGAACCGGTCGACGAGGTGGACGAGGACCACGAGATCCTCTGGGAGGTACCCGACGCACACCCGACCGCCCCGCTCTACGCCTGGCTGGCCGGAGAGGCCGGAGTCATCCGTACCCTCCGCCGGCACCTGGTCACCGAACGCGGCCTGGACCGCCGCGCGGTGGCCTTCATGGGCTACTGGCGCCACAACCACCCCTCCTGACCCTCATCGACCCCACCCCACCCGCCGCCCCAGGGGCGGGAGCGGTCTGTCAGGGGAGGGGGTGGGAGATGTTGCGGGCGTGGTCGGTGAGGGCGGCGGCGACCACCGTGGCTTCCAGCGGGAGCACCTCGAGGCAGCGGCGGACGGCGGGGGCCATCAGCGCGTTGGGGACGCGCATGGACAGAGTGCAGTGCGGCACCCACCGGCCGGGCCGGTAGTGCTCCACCAGCGGCACCCCGCCCGCGACGAGCAGGTCGTGCACCCGCCGGTGGTGCGCCAGCAGCTCCGGGGTGGGTACCGGGCCCAACCAGAGCACCCGACCGACGAACTGGCCGGCATGCTGGAACGACAACCGCAGCGGCGCCGCCACCGTGGTGCCGGCCAGCGCCGCCGTCACCTGCTCCGGGTCGAAGCGCGGCGCGACCGCGAGCGAGACGTGTGGCCGGTGCCGCTGCGCCAGCAGGGAGCGCATGCTCTGCACCCCCTCGGCCTCCAGGGCGTCCCACAGCACGCGGATCCGCCGGGTGGCGACGGTGTCCAGGTACAGCTCCAACGCGGCGACCACATGATCACTGTAGAGGGGCGCGTCGTCGGGCGACTCACGGCACGATCACGGCCCGACCTTCCAGACTGCCGTCCTGCATCATCCGGTACGCGCGCATCGCCTCGTCCAGCCCGAACGTGGTGGTCTTCGGTCGTACCAGTCCGCGCGCACCCAGGTCGAGCACCTCGAGCAGCTCTGGACGGCTGCCCCAGTAGGTGGTCTGGATGCTGACCTCGTACGGCACGGAGAAGAAGCCGACCGACAGCGAACCCCCGCCGAGCCCCACGATGGTCAGGTCACCCACGGTCCGGGCGGCGGCGACGCCCAGCCTGAGCGTGGCGTCGGCGCCGACGAAATCGAGCACTACGTCGGCGCCCCGGCCGCCGGTGGCCCGGCGGATCTCCTCGGCGGTGCCTTCGGCCGAGCGCATCGTCAGGTCGGCTCCGCACTCCTCGGCGAGCCGCAGCGCCTCCTCCCGGGTGTCCACCGCGACGACCCGGGCGGCGGTGGTCGCCTTGAGGATCTGCACCCCGACGTGCCCGAGCCCACCGACGCCGATCACCACCGCGGTGCTGCCCGGTGGCAGCTTCGGCCACGACCGGCGGATCGCATGGTACGGGGTGAGCCCCGCGTCGGTCAGTGGCGCGGCGTCGACCGGATCGAGCCCGTCCGGCAGCGGCAGCACGTGCCGAGCGTCCGGCACCAGCTCGTACTCGGCCATTCCGCCGTCCAGGCCGAGGCCACCACCACCGCCCGGCACCGGCGCGGCGGCCGGGTTCTCGCAGTAGTTGTCGACACCGACCCGGCAGCGGGCGCAGCGACCGCAGCCCCACGGGCCGTAGACCGCCACCGGCTGACCCACCTCCAGCCCGGTCACCCCGGAGCCGAGCCGGTGCACCCAGCCCGCGTTCTCGTGGCCGAGCGTGAACGGCGGATTCCAGGGCAGGCCGCCGGCCTCGAAGTCGTGCATCAGGTGCAGGTCGGAATGGCAGGCACCGGCGGCTCCGATCCGCACCACCACCTGGCCCGGGCCGGGTGTCGGGTCGTCGACCTCGACCAGTTCCGGCTCGGTCTTCCAGGCGGGCAGCCGCAGTGCACGCATCGCTGTCTCCCGTCGCCGTGCCCCTGCCCGAGGCTCCCCGACGGACGCCGACTCAAACCACCTCCGCCGCCTGCTCCTTCGCTGGGGCCGCAGTGTCGGACGGTGTCGATCCGGCCGGGTCGGGTCGGGCCGCCGGCACCGGGTCGGCCGGTACGGATGCTGGCCGGAGCCGGGTCAGCGTCCGGTCGATGCCGACGAGCAGCACGCCGAGCAGCCAGAACACCACGGCGAGGCAGGCCGAGACGATGCCCACCCCGGCGTAGCCGAGCTCGCCCGCGTCCAGGAAGGGGTACGGGTAGCGGTGCACCACCAGCCCGCGTACCAGGGCGAAACCCAGATAACCGAGCGGGAACACCAACCACCACAGCGCGTGCCGCAGGCGCAGCCGCCCGTGCCGGCCGAGCAGCGCCCAGTCGGCGACGGCGAGCAACGGCACCACGGTGTGCAGGAACTGGTTGCCGAACGCCTCACCGAGCGCCCGGTCCGGTTGCGGCATGGCGAACGGGCTGGCCGGATTGGCCAGCACCACGTGGTACACCACGGCGGTGATGGTGATGTAGAGGGTCACCGCGGCGGCGAGTACGTCCGGCGGATCGGGCCGGCCCCGCCGGGCCCGCCAGATCGCGTACCCGGCGACCAGGCCCACCGCGAGGTTGCTCTGGATGGTGAAGTACGGCAGCAGCCCGGTCACCGTGGCCGGACCGAGCGCGGTGAGCACCACACCGGCCAGCACACTTGTCACGATCGCCAGGCGGAGCAGCACCACCGCCGCGGATCGACGCCGCAGAGTCATCGCGGCACGTTACCAACGGGTCGGCCCGGCGGTCACCGCCCAGCGGTTGCCGACGGGCCCGTTCGGCGGTCCACTGAACTACATGGGTGTCATCAAGGTGGGCACGTCCTCGTGGGCGGACCGGACGCTCGTCCGTTCCGGCTGGTACCCGCGCGAGGCCAACACCCCGGCCGGTCGACTGCGCCACTACGCCGACCGGTTCGGGCTGGTCGAGGTGGACACGTCGTACTACGCGGTGCCCGCACCGGAGACCGCGCAGGGCTGGGTCGACGCCACCCCCGACGGGTTCACCTTCAACGTCAAGGCGTTCAGCCTCTTCACCGGCCATCCGACCCCGGTGGCCACCCTGCCCGCCGACCTCCGCCCGGCCAGCGGGCCGGCCCGGATCCGGCGACGTGACCTGCCGACGGCCGCGTACGACGAGTTGTGGAACCGGTTCCGGGCGGCGCTGGCGCCGATCGCGGCGGCCGACCGGCTCGGCGCGGTGCTGTTGCAGTTCCCGCCGTGGCTGGCCCGCGGCGAGGCGGCCCGCCGACGGATCGCGGAGCTGGCGTCGCGGTGCCGGCCGTGGCGGGTCGCCGTCGAGCTGCGACACGCCTCCTGGTTCGACGGGGCGGCGGCGCTGGAGACGCTGGCCTTCCTGCGCGAGCAGCGGCTGACCTTCTGCGGTGTGGACATGCCGCAGGGCCATCCGGACTCGGTCCCGCCGATCCCGGTCGCCACCGCCGACCTGGCGATGATCCGGTTCCACGGCCACAGCAGCGCCTGGACCAGCGGCGACAAGGAGGACCGGTTCCGGTACGCCTACGGCGACGAGGAACTGCGCCGCTGGTCCGAGCTGCTGATCGATCTCGCCGGGCAGGCCGACGAGTTGCACGTGCTGTTCAACAACTGCTGCGCGGGTCAGGCCCAACGCGACGCGGAGCGGCTGGTCGGTCTGCTCGACGGGGCCGACCGGCGGACCGTACCGTCCTGAGTGGACAGCACGGTGGCGCTCACCCGCGCCAGGTGCCCTCCGGGTGCATCCCGGTCGCCTCCTCCAGCGCGTTGTCCGGCAGGTCCCCATCGGCGGAGTCGTCCGGGAAGCTGCGCCGCGAGGGCGCCGGGTCCGGTGGTGCCCCGGGCCCGGCCGCCGGGGTACGGGTCGGCTCCACCGAGCCGAACCCGTGCCGCCCGGCAGGCCGGTCCGTCGGGTCACCGGCGGACGTGCCGGCCGCGCGTCGTTCACCGCGTCGCCCCTCGGGGACGGCGGTCTCCTCGCTGCCCTCGTCCATCGGGGAGTCCGCGCCGGCACCCCACGGCGGATCCCCGTCGAAGCCGTCGGTGGTCCCCCAGGGGGCGACACCCTCGGGTGCCCGGTCCTGCCTGTCCCGGTCCGTCATGGCCACCTCGCTGATCGGTGCGCGGCCGCCGGTCCCTGCGAAACCGACACCCGGCACATGGGTGCACTGGCGGTCGTGCCCGCCGCCGTCAGCGGCCGGACATCGCCATCTGCCGGATCGCCCTGGCCGCCGCCATCCCGCCGGCGCCCTTGCCCATCGTCTTCGACGCATGCCCCAGGCCACCCACGCGGCCGAGCATGCCGCGCAGCACCTGCCCGGGCTTCTGCTGCTCACCCATGTAGGCGGTGACCACGATCAGGGCGCCGGTCAGCGCCGGGATCGCCCATTGCAGCGCCTTCATCTGGCGCTGGCAGGAGGCCACGTTCGCCGGGGTCTGCCCGTTCGGCTCGGTCACCCCCTCGACCGACGCCTGGCCGGCCTTGGCCAGTCGCATGCCGAGCAACCGGCTGTACCCGGTCACCGCCAGGGCGCCGACGGTCAGCGCGGTCTTCACGGTGCTGGCCCGGCCGACCCCGGCCTGGGCGGCCATCCGCGGGCTCTCGGTCACCAGCTCGCCGACCGCGCCGGCCAGGTGAGCGCCGATGGCCGCCGCGTTGACCGGCGTCCACCGGTTCCAACCGGTCGACGCCACCGAGAGTCGTTGGGTCGAGTCACCGATCCGGGCCGCGGCACCGTTCACGCCGAAGGCACCCATCAGGCTGCCGCCGAACCAGGCCGCCAGGCCCAGGTCGTGCATGGAACGTAGTGCGGTGTGGCTGTCAGACATCTGGTCCCCTTCCACCGTGTCGGGCGCAGCGGCTTACCCGGCTTCGGCCGGGCTAATCGCCGTGACCTGGGGACACCCGCCGCCGCGACGATCCGGCGTTCAGCGGCGGACGAGTCGATCTCGGAGCCGATGCGCTCACTCACACCGTCTCGACCTCTCTTCCGGACCCCGGCGTACCCGCCGTCGATGACGAGCACCGGGGGTCCTGGCGCCCCACGGGTCCGGCTCCGGCGGCAAGACACCGTGATGCCCCGAGCGCATTGACCGATCCCACTAGGCTCGCCGCATGGCGCAACCGGCACCAGAGACGGGCTCCGACGGCAGGCTGGTGTGGGCCTCCGACGAGGTGATCGCCCGTATCCGGCAGGAGGTCACCCCGGAGCCGAGCCTGGCGAGCAGGGTCGCGCTGGCGGTGCTGGCCGCCTTCGTGCTCACCTGGCCACCGACCTTCGTCGTGTTCGCGCTGGCCACCCTCGTCGCGCCGGCGGTGACCGACGAGGCCGGTGTCGGCCGGGTCGCCCTCTGGGCCTTGCAGATCGCCGGCCTGACCGCGGTCGCGGCGGCGGCCGGCGCGGCGCTGCGACGATCCGCCGAGGCCGAGGCGGACCCGTCGCCCCGACGGATCGCGCTACGGATCGCAGGCCACGCGCTGGTCACCGTGGCCTGCGCCGGGCTGGTGCTGGCCCTGGCCGGGCTCTCCGTGGGCCGGTACGCAACGCTGACGGCCGCGCTGGTGGTGGTGCTGCACCTGCTGCCGATGGGCGTGGCCCGGCTGCTGTTCCGGCTGCGCCGACGCGCTTCGGCCAGCCCGTCGGTTTGACTGTCCGTCGGGCGTCCCGGCCGCCGCTGGGCGGTTCAGCGGGCGGGCAGGGTGGCGACGAAGTCGGCCACCCGCGCGGCCAGCGGCCCGCTGGCGCGTACCCAGGTGAAGTGGTCCAGGTTGGTGTCCGGCGCGCCGTAGCGTTCGCGGTCGACGGGAGCCGACGTCAGTTTGGCGCAGAGCCGGTCCAGGGTGGGATGTGGGGTGTACTGGTCGTCGTCGACGCTGATCGCCAGCACCGGGGTGCGGATCCGGCGTACCGCCGCCTCGGTGTCCACCCCGTCCACCTCGGGAAAGTCGCCGGTGCGGGCGGTGTGCGCCCAGTCCCGGATCACTCCGCGCGCCTGCCGGCCACCGAAGCCCCATCCGGGCCAGACCCCGAGCATCCGGGCCGTGGCGGCGATGCCCTGGGTCACCGGCAGCAACCCGTACCGCCGAGCGCCGGTGAAGTCACGCCAGTAGGGGATGCCGACCGCGATCAGGGCCAGCCCGTCCACCTCGTGCTCGCCGTGCAGGGCCAGGTGCAGCACGGCGGCCTGGCCGCCGAGGGAGTGCCCCAGCAGCAGGGTCCGGCGGCCGTCCAGCCGGGGCTTGAGCGCCGTGCGTACCGCCCCGATGTCGGCGGCCAGTTCGGCGTAGCCGTACCGGCAGGTCCGGCTCGGCCGGGGAGTGCTCTCGCCGGTGCCGCGCAGGTCCGCCACCACCACGGCGAGCCCGGCGGCGCGCAGCGCGGCGGCGAAGGGCCGGTAGTAGCGGGCCGGCACCCCCATCGCCGGCGCGATCAGCACCACCGGGGCGTCGACCACCCCGACGGGCTCCGGATAGATCTGGATGCCGAGCCGGGCACCGTCGACGTTGACGAACTCCTGCTGATACTCGATCACGTTCACGGCAACATGTTACCGGCGGGTAGGTAATGGCGGGGGGCTCGCCCCCGCCGGGACCGCACCGCAGCGACGGGTGCCCCGGAATCCGGCCGGATTCCGGGGCACCCACTGCCCGACCCGGGAGCGGTCAGGAAACGCCGATCGTGCCGTTCGCGGAGCGTACGCAGGCCACCGAGCGGGCCGCGGTGCTGGCCGCGCCGGAGAGGCACTGGCCCAGCACCTGGTGCCCGGCGGCGTTCGGGTGCCACGACTCCTGGCAGGTCTGGAAGTAGCTCACACAGGTGTTGGCGATCCGCTGGATGGCGATCTTGTCCTTGCCGGAGAGGCTGGTCACGAAGGTCCCGTTCGGCGGGTTGTCCATCAACCGGATCGGGGTGGCCAGGGTGCCGGTCGGGCTGTTCGTGTTCTCGCAGAGCCGGGCGCCGTCGAAGGCCCGCTGCACGTTGAGGTAGACCAGGTCGGCACCGGCGAACTCGGCGGCCAGGGTGTCCCGGGTGGACCGGACGATGGTCCCGAGGCCCTGCGAGAACCGGTGGCCGGGAGCGAGGCTGGCCCGGTGGATCGGGCAGCCGGCCGCGTACCGCTCGGCACCCAGCGCGCGGAACTTGTCCCGGGTGTCGTCCCGGTTGTCCTCGGAGTGGTAGGTGGGGGCCAGATCCAGCGGCAGCGGGTTGGTGTAGTCCTGCAGCACCACCCGGTGCTGACCGTCGGCGTCCACCTCGCGCAGGGTGGTCAGGATCTGGCGTACGGCCGCGGTGGTCTCCGCGGTCGCCGCGGTGATCTGAGCGGCGGTGGCCAGGTCGGCGTCGCTGCACGGCTTCTGCTCCACCGGACCGTTCAGGTACGCCCAGAACTCCCACCAGCCGGTCCAGGCGTCGGCGATGAACCGGTTGGCGCACTTCTCGGCGACCCCGCCGAAGGTGAACGAGCTGTTGTTCGAGCCGAGCCCGATCAGCACCAGGTCGATGTCATGGGTCTGGGCGACCGCGCGGAGCTGGTCGAGTTGGGCGGCGACCTGCCGGCCGTTCGTCCGCGCCGACGAGGCGGCGGCGATGTCGTGCGGCTGCCCGCCGGAGCAGGCCAGGTTGAACCGGTCCTGGATGCCGGGCAGCGTCGCCTTGTGCAGCGAGGCGTTGGCGGAGCGGTGGCAGAAGAAGGCGTTGCTGTTGGGCGCTGTCCAGCCCGGGAAGCTCCGCGCCACGCCGGTCACGTCGACCACCGGCTGGTAGGAGCCGGCGCCCTCGCCGCTGATGAAGCTGTCACCGAGGGCCACCGCCGCGGTGGGTGGTGCGGCCGAGGCGGTGGGGACCGCGACGGCGGTGGAGAGAGTCGCCGCGGTGACGGCCAGGGCCATCGCGGCGGCGGTACGACGCAACGCGGACATCGGCATCCCCATCCGTTCATAGAAATGTGAAAGATCCTCTGGTGCGGTGATGAGATCACGCGGGTGTGACGAACGTCAACAGTGGGAAACATCCGTGACAGGCGGGTCCAGCGGGGTCAGGGATGCCCTCGCGCGGCCGGTGCCGAGTGCGCCGCCGGGCATAAGGCCGGCAGCCGGGGCGTTGACCGCAGCAGGTCCGCCAGCAGCGGCCCTCGGCGTGCCGGGCGGGTGTCCGCACAGGTTGTCGGGGCGTGCGGCTACGCTCGCTGCGGCGTGCCCGCGCCGGGCCGACCGCCGACGGCGCGGGGGAGCACATCGCCGAGACCGGGGAGTACGACCAGTTGACCGCAGAGCCTGACACCCTGTATGGGGCCGACGACCTCACGCACCTCGAGGGGCTGGACGCCGTCCGCAAGCGGCCCGGCATGTACATCGGCTCCACCGACAGCCGTGGCGTGGGTCACCTCGTCAACGAGATCCTCGACAACTCGACCGACGAGGGCGTCGCCGGCCATGCCACAAGCGTCGAGGTCATCCTGCACGCCGACGGGTCGGTGCAGGTCGACGACGACGGCCGGGGCATCCCCACCGACGTGCACGCCCGCTCCGGCATCTCCGGCGTCGAACTGGTGCTCACCCGCCTGCACGCCGGCGGCAAGTTCGGTGGCTCCGGCTACAAGACCTCCGGCGGCCTGCACGGCGTGGGTGCCTCGGCGGTCAACGCGCTGTCCCGCCGCTTCGACGTCACCGTGCGTCGGGGCGGCAAGGTGCACGCCATGTCGTTCCGGCACGGGGTGCCCGGCGTCTTCGACGGCGACGGCCCCGACGCGCCGTTCACCCCCGGCCCCGGGCTCCAGGTCGTCGGCGCCATGAAGCGCGGCCGCCGCACCGGCACCTCGATCCGCTACTGGCACGACCCCCGCTACTTCGAGACCGGCGCCACCCTCGACCACGACGCGGTGCGGGCCAAGCTGCGCCACACCGCGTTCCTGGTCCCCGGCGTCGGCTACACGCTGCACGACCGCACCACGGAAGAATCCACCGAGGAGCGTTTCCACTACCCCAACGGCCTCACCGACATGGTGGAGTTCCTCGCACCGGCCGGCGACCGGCCCGTCTCCGGCACCCTCCTGGTCACCGGCGAGGGGACGTACCGGGAGAACGCCGCCGACGCCAACGGCGTCATGCAGTCGAACGTGCAGCGCCGGGCCGAGGTCGAGATCGCCTTCCGCTGGGGCACCGGCTACGAGCGCACGGTCGAGTGCTTCACCAACACCATCCGCAACGCCCACGGCGGCACCCACCGCAAGGGCTTCGAGCGGGCGTTGGCGCGTACCCTCGCCGACGCCGTACGCACCACCCGGGGCCTGCTCAAGGCCAAGGAGGACGCGCCCACGCTGGACGACGTCCTGGAGGGGATGACGGCGGTGGTGCACGTACGGGTGCCCGAGCCGCAGTTCACCTCGCAGACCAAGGACGAACTCTCCACCGCCGGCATCACGAAGGTCGTGCAGGCTCTGGTGGAGCAGCACGTCAAGTCCTGGCTGGACGACCGCAAGACCCGCACCGAGGCGCGTACCGTCCTGCAGAAGATCGTCGACGCGTCCCGGGTGCGCCTCACCCAGAAGCAGCAGAAGGACGCGGCCCGCCGCAAGACCGCCCTCGAAGGCGCGGCCATGCCCGCCAAACTCGTCGACTGCCGCGCCACCGGGGTGGACCGCAGCGAGCTGTTCATTGTCGAAGGGGACAGCGCCCTCGGGTGCTTTACGGGCGACACCATGGTCGCGCTGGCCTCCGGCATGAGCCGCTCGTTCGCCGATCTGGCGAATGACTGGCAGCAGGGTGTAACCCACTTCGGCTACACCACGAACAAGGCCGGCCGAGTGGTGATAGCACCTCTGGTCGAGCCGCGTGTGACCAAGCGGGGTGCACCTTTGGTGCGGGTCACCCTCGACAACGGCGAGTCGGTCAGATGCACACCCGATCACCGGTTCCGGCTCCGTGACGGCTCTTACCGCCGTGCCGACGCCCTGATGCCTGGCGACTCCCTCATGCCGCTCTACCGCAGCCTGTCCAACAAGGCGGCCGGACAGAAGCTGCAAGGGTACGAGCGGGTCTGGATGAACGACAAAGATGAGTGGGTCTACACCCACTACCTCGCCGACGCGTGGAACCTTAGAAACGGCAGGGACAGCGCCGCCAACGGCAGGGTCCGGCACCACATCGACATCGACAAGCGCAACAACGACCCGCGCAACATCAAGCGGATGACCTGGGCCGATCATTCGGCGCTGCACGCCGCGATGATGGGCGAGCACGTCCAGGCCGGGTGGCGTGAGTGGTTCGAGAACGGCGGCCGGGAGTTCAAGTCGGCGATGCTCACCGCTCAGTGGCGCGACCCCGCCTTCCGAGAGGCGTGCCTGGCTCGGCTTTTCGCACTCAACGAGTCACCCGCGTTCCGAGCCAAGGTCGAGCAGGGGTTCCAGGACTGGTACGCCGCGCTGAGCGAAGACGAACGGTTCGCTTACGCCGACCGCATGAGGGAACGGCAGGCAGGCTACTGGTCGGATCCGGAGCACCGAGCGGCCGCTGCGGAGCGGGCTCGGCTGTACTTCACCGACCCCGCGCGGCGCGCGGAGTGGCGGGAGCGTTCCGTTCGGCAATGGCAGGACTCCGAGCTGCGTGCGTGGCGTTCCCGAAAGACCGTCGAGCAGTTCTCCGATCCCGCCGAACGGGATCGGCAACGCAACGCGGTCGTGGCCTGGCATGAGAACAACCGGGAGTTCGGCGAGCGCCACTCTCGCCGGATGAAGCAGCGGATGGCCGATCCAAAGAATGGCCACCTTGCCAAGGTGCAGGCCGGACGGCTGCGCTACGTGGCCGACGTGCCGCGTGCGGACCGGGTGAGCCGTCAGCAGGAAGGGAGGCGGCTGGCCGCGCTGCGCCGACTCGCGCCGATGCTTG
The DNA here is from genome assembly GCF_027497295.1 of Verrucosispora sp. WMMC514. Taxonomy (NCBI): domain Bacteria; kingdom Bacillati; phylum Actinomycetota; class Actinomycetes; order Micromonosporales; family Micromonosporaceae; genus Micromonospora; species Verrucosispora sp. WMMC514. Next base: position 4,549,369 of record NZ_CP114906.1, read on the forward strand.
CGCTGCACGATGGTGAACTCGCGGCGTCCTACGAGGCTGAGCGCTTGAAGTCCGCCCGTACCGGGCTTCGCTTCGACCGGCTCCTCACGCTTTACGACGGGGATTACACCCGGCTTCGTGAGGCTGCTGCTCTGGTCAACCACCGTGTGGTGTCCGTCGAAGTGCTCGACGAGACGGCGGACGTCTATGACCTGACAGTCGATGGCTACCACAACTTCGCACTGGAAGCGGGCGTGTTCGTGCACAACAGCGCCCGGGTCGCCCGTACCTCCGAGTACCAGGCACTTCTGCCGATTCGGGGCAAGATCCTCAACGTGCAGAAGGCCAGCCTTCAGCAGGTGCTCGACAACGCCGAGTGCGCGGCGATCGTGCAGGTGCTCGGCGCCGGCTCGGGGCGCACCTTCGACCTGTCGGCGCTGCGCTACGGACGGGTGCTCATCATGGCCGACGCCGATGTCGACGGCGCACACATCCGGACGCTGCTGATCACCCTCTTCGCCCGGTACATGCGACCGTTGATCGAGGCCGGCCGGCTCTACGCCGCCATGCCACCGTTGCACAAGATCACGACAAAGGGGCGCAACCCGGAGACCGTCTACACCTACACCCAGGCGGAGATGGAGTCGACGATGCGCCGGTTCGAGAAGGCCGGCAAGCAGATCGTCACCCCGGTGCCCCGGTTCAAGGGTCTCGGTGAGATGGACGCCGACGAGTTGTGGGAGACGACCATGAACCCGGCCACCCGCGCGGTACGCCGGATCACCCTGGACGACGTGGACGCCGCCGAGCGGATCCTCGAACTGCTGATGGGGGAGAAGGTCGAACCGCGCCGCAACTGGCTGATCGACTCCGCCGATCGGGTCGACCGTGACGCCATCGACGCCTGACCATCGGGTCTCTCGGAAGGAAAGCTGAGCCATGGCACGCCGCAAGGAGACGAAGGTCGACCATTCCGCGTTCGACCGGGCCGGCGCGCGGATCATCGACAACCCGCTGACCACCGAGGTGTCCGACTCCTACCTGGAGTACGCCTTCTCGGTCATCCACTCCCGGGCCCTGCCCGACGCCCGCGACGGCCTCAAGCCGGTACACCGACGCATCCTCTGGTCGATGTACGAGCAGGGCCACCGCCCGGACCGGGCGCATGTGAAGTCCGCCCGGATCGTCGGGGACGCGATGGGCAAGTACCATCCGCACGGCGACGGCGCGATCTACGACGCGATGGTCCGGCTGGCGCAGGACTTCTCGCTGAACGCGCCACTCATCGACGGGCATGGAAATTTTGGCAGCCCGGACGACGGCCCGGCCGCGGCGAGATACACCGAGGCGCGGATGTCGCGGGAGGCGATGCTGCTCGTCGGTGAGCTGGGCGAGGACACCGTCGACGTCGAGCCCAACTACGACGGCTCGCTGACCCAGCCCACGGTGCTGCCGGCGGCCTTCCCGAACCTGCTGGTCAACGGTGCCGCCGGGATCGCGGTCGGGATGGCGACGAACATGATCCCGCACAACCTGGGCGAGGTCGTCGCGGCGGCCCGGTGGCTGATCCGGCACCCGAACGCCACCCTCGACAAGCTGATGGAGTTCGTGCCCGGTCCCGACCTGCCCACTGGCGGCATGCTGCTCGGCCTGGACGAGGTGCGCCGGGCGTACGAGACCGGCCGGGGCGTGGTGCGGATGCGCGGCAAGGTGGAGATCGGGCCGCTGGAGGGCAGCCGGGGGCGGCAGGCCATCACGGTTGTCGAGTTGCCGTACGGCATCGGCGCGGAGAAGGTCATCGCGGCCATCACCAACGAGGTGACCAAGACCAAGCGGCTGACCGGGATCGCCGACGTCAAGGACCTCACCGACCGGGAGAGCGGCACCCGGCTGGTCATCGAGTGCAAGGTCGGCGTGAACCCACAGGCACTGCTCGCCGACCTCTACCGGTTGACCCCGCTGGAGCAGTCCTTCGGCGTCAACAACCTGGTGCTCGTCGACGGGCAGCCGCGCACCCTGGGGCTCAAGGAGCTGCTGGAGGTGTTCCTGGCCCACCGCTACGAGGTGGTGACCCGGCGCAGCGCGTACCGCAAGCGCAAGCGGGAGGAGCGGCTGCACCTGGTCGACGGTCTGCTGATCGCCCTGCTTGACATCGACAAGGTGGTGAAGCTGATCCGGGGCAGCGAGGACGCCCAGGCGGCCCGCAGCGGCCTGATGCGCCAGTTCAAGCTCTCCGAGATCCAGGCGAACTACATCCTGGACACTCCGTTGCGCCGGCTGACCAAGTACGACCGGCTGGAGCTGGAGGCCGAGCAGCAGAAGCTGCGGGCCGAGATCGCCGAGCTGTCGACCATCCTCGACGACGAGAACGTGCTCAAGAAGGTCGTCTCGGACGAGTTGGCCGCCGTGGTCAAGCAGTTCGCCGCGCCCCGGCGGACGACGCTCGTCGACGGCGACCTCAAGGAGGTGCTGGCCGCGTCCGCGCCGGCCGGGCCGCTGGAGGTGGCCGACGACCCGTGCCAGGTGATCCTGTCGGCGACCGGGTTGGTGGCCCGTACCGCGGCCGAGTCGGAGGAGGCCGCCGAGGGGCGCCGCCGGCACGGCCGGGTCAAGCACGACGCGGTACGCGCCGTGGTGCACTCCACCGCCCGGGGGCGGGTGCTGCTGGTGACCAGTGCCGGCCGGGCGTTCAAGGTGGACGTGCTGCCGCTGCCGGTGTTGCCGGAGCAGGCTGGCACGGTGTCGTTGCGCGGCGGGATGTCCGCCGCCGAGCTGGTGCCGTTGGAGCCGGGGGAGACCGTGGTCGGCCTGGCGCCGCTCGGCGCTGCCGCCGAGGGCTCACCGGGTCTGGCGCTCGGTACCCGGCAGGGTGTGGTGAAGGTCTGTGCCCCGGACTGGCCGGTGCGATCCGACGAGTTCGAGGTGATCGGGTTGCGCGACGGCGACGAGGTGGTCGGGGCGACCTGGCTGGTCGACGGTGCCGAGACGCTCGCCTTCCTGACCAGCGGGGCCTCGCTGCTGCGGTTCGCCGCCGGGACGATCCGGCCGCAGGGGCTCAAGGGCGGCGGGATGGCCGGGATAGCCCTGCCGTCCGGAGCGCGGGTGGTGTTCTTCGGTGCGGTCCGCACCGACGATCCGGAGCACGGTGAGCCGATGGTGGTCACCTCGACCGGTGCGACGGTCAAGGTGACGCCGCTGTCGGCGTACCCGGCGAAGGGGCGGGCGACCGGCGGGGTGCGGGCCCATCGGTTCCTCAAGGGTGAGACCGACGTGGTGGTCGGTTGGGTCGGTCCGCGGCCGGTCGGCTCGACGGTCAACGGTGAGGCGGTGGAGCTGCCGGCGGCCGACCCGCGCCGCGACGGTTCCGGCTTCGCCGTCATGCTCGGCCCAGCCGTGGTGGGGCACCAGATCGACCGCGAGTAGCTGCCTGTTCCGCACCCGGCGTGCCGGACGCGACCGTCCGGCACGCCGCAATCCATCGACATCCGTCATTGACGTATGACGTATTATGACGATACGTTGGGCTTGCTCGCTGGCGGCCCGACGCGTCGACACCACCATCCACACCGTCGGTGCCTGCGACAACGCGCGTCCCCTCCCGACCGCGCGTGGTCCTAGTCGAAGGAGTGGATCAATGAATGGTGAGGTTCGTCCCGCCTCTCCTCCAAGGCGTCGACGACGGTCGGTCGTGGCGGCGGTCGGTGCGGCCGTCCTGGTGGCCGGCAGCCTCGTCGCGGTCAACGCGGCGCCCGCGGCGGCGGCGACCGTGGACCCCAACGCCTGGTACGTGTTGGTGAACCGCAACAGTGGCAAGGCGTTGGACGTGTACGGTCTGGCGACCAACGACGGTGCGCGGATCAGCCAGTGGACCCGTAACGACGGCGCGAACCAGCAGTGGCAGTTCGTGGATTCCGGCGGCGGCTACTACCGGTTGAAGTCGCGGCACTCGGGCAAGGTGTTGGACGTGTCGAACGCGTCGACCGCCGATGGTGCCGCGGTCGTGCAGTGGTCGGATCACAACGGCACCAACCAGCAGTTCCGGTTGGCCGACTCGGACGGTGGTCATGTCCGGTTGATCAGCCGGCACAGCAACAAGGTCGTCGAGGTGCAGGGCGCCTCCACCGCGGACGGCGCGAACATCGTGCAGTACGCCGACTGGAACGGCGCCAACCAGCAGTGGCAACTGGCCCGGGTCGACGGCGGGGGCGGCCCCACGTCGCCACCACCCACCGGTGATCCGGGCGCGGGATGCGGCCGGACGCCGACGCTGGGCAACGGTACGCACACCATCCAGAGTGGCGGCCAGAGTCGCACCTTCATCCTGCGGCTCCCCGCGAACTACAACAGCAACACCCGATACCGGTTGATGTTCGCGTTCCACTGGTGGGGCGGCACCGCCGGCGATGTCGCCTACGGTGGAGCCGACGGGGCGACCTGGGCCTACTACGGCCAGCAGGAGCAGTCGAACAACAGCGCGATCCTGGTCGCGCCGCAGGGCATCGGCAACGGCTGGGCCAACTCCGGCGGCGAGGACGTCACCTTCGTCGACGACATGATCCGTCGGATCGAGAGCGACCTGTGCGTCAACACGGCGCAGCGCTTCGCCCTCGGGTTCAGCTACGGCGGGGCGATGAGCTACGCCCTCGCCTGTGCCCGCGCCGGCGTCTTCCGGGCCGTCGCGGTCTACGGCGCTCCCCGGGAGCTGAGCGGATGCAGCGGTGGCACCGAGCCGATCGCGTACTTCGGCATCCACGGCATCTCCGACAACATCACCAGCGGGCGGTCGTTGCGGGACAGGTTCGTCCGTAACAACGGCTGCACCCCGCAGAACCCGCCGGAGCCGGCGGCGGGCAGCCGGACGCACATCACCACCGGCTACTCGGGATGCCGGGCCGGCTATCCCGTGCAGTGGGCCGCGTTCGACGGCGGTCACACCCCCGGCCCGGTCGACGGCGGCGGCGACAGCGGCGCCAGGACCTGGACCAAGGGCGAGGTGTGGCGCTTCTTCGCGCAGTTCTAGGGCACGCGGTCTGAGCGGAACGCGCCAATCAGGTCGCTGAGGGTGAGCCCGTTTCCCGGCGGGAGCGGGCTCGCCCATGCTCAGGACGGTGGAGCGGCTGCGGGGTCGCTCAGGCGACGCCGGCCGGGCGGAACTGGACGCTGACCCGGGGGCCGACCGGGCGGGCGGTCTTCGGTATCGCGTGTTCCCAGGTGCGCTGGCAGGAGCCACCCATCACCACCAGGTCACCGTGACCGAGCGGAAGACGCAGGCTGGTGCCGCCGCCGCGGGGGCGCAGCAGCAGTTGGCGGGGCGAGCCGAAGGAGACGATGGCGACCAGGGTGTCGGTGTGGGCGGAGCGGCCCTGGGTGTCGCCGTGCCAGGCGACGCTGTCCCGGCCGTCGCGGTAGAGACACATGCCGGCGGTGACGAAGGGCTCGCCGAGTTCGTCGGCGTAGTGGCGGGTCAGTGCCGCGCGGGCGGCGGTGAGCACCGGGTGCGGTAGTGGCCGGCCGGCACCGTACCAACTGAGCAGCCGGGGGACGTCGACCTCGGTGTCGTACATGGTGCGTCGCTCGGCCCGCCACGGCACCTCGCGTAGCAGCACGTCGAGCACCTGGTCGGAGCCGCGCACCCAGCCGGGCAGGTGATCGAGCCAGCCGCCCCGGCTCAACGGGTGCCGGCGCGGCTGCCCGGCCAGCGGACCGAGGGCGGGCGCCGCGTCGGTGACCTCCAGCATCGAAGGCTGGTACGCGGTCTGCGACATGCCCCCACCCTAGCAGCGAGTTAGCACACCTGTCCTAGCGCCATGCCGGTCCGCGCGGGTCGAGTGGGCGTGTCGGTGGAACTCCCTTGCACACCCCGGCGGAACTGTTCTATAACTGTCGCCATGAGTTATAGAACAATAGGAGGTTGTCGTGGAGGCTCTGGACCTGCGTGACCCGACCGGCGCGCCCGTGGCCGGTCGGTTCGGGCGCCACGGTGGCCGGTTCGTGCCCGAGCCGCTGATCCCCGCCTGCGAGGAGGTCGAGGCCGCCTTCGCCGAGGCGTGGGCGGATCCGGGCTTCCGGGGTGACCTGGCGTGGCTGCTGTCGAGGTACGCGGGCCGACCGACCCCGCTGACCCCGGCTCTGCGACTGTCCGCCGAACTCGGCGTGACGGTGCTGCTCAAGCGTGAGGACCTGGCGCACACCGGCTCTCACAAGATCAACAATGTGCTGGGTCAGGCGTTGCTGGCGCGCCGGATGGGCAAGCGGCGACTGATCGCCGAGACCGGCGCGGGCATGCACGGCGTCGCCACCGCCACCGCCGGTGCCCTGCTGGGCCTGCCGGTGACGGTCTTCATGGGCGAGCGCGACGTCGAGCGGCAGGCGCACAACGTGTTCCGGATGCGGCTGCTCGGCGCACAGGTCGTGCCGGTGCGCTCGGGCAGCCGGACCCTCAAGGACGCGACAAGCGAGGCGATGCGCCACTGGGTGAGCGTCACCGAGGACGCCTACTACTGCGTGGGCTCGGTGATCGGGCCGCACCCGTACCCGTGGCTGGTGCGCGAGCTGCAGGCGGTCATCGGCCAGGAGGCGCGACACCAGTGCGCCGAGCAGTTGTCGGCCGGCACACCTGATCAGGTCGTCGCCTGCGTCGGTGGTGGCTCCAACGCCGCCGGTACCTTCGCCGGCTTCGTGGAGACGCCGGCCCGCCTGGTGGGGGTCGAGGCGGCGGGCGGCGCCGGCGCGGCGCTGGGTGAGGTCGGCGTCCTGCACGGATTCCAGTCGCTGTTCCTCCAGGACGAGCAGGGCCAGATCCGTGAGGCGCGGTCCGTCGCGGCGGGCCTGGACTACCCCGGAGTCGGTCCGGAGCACGCCCACCTGCGCGATCTCGGCCGGGCCGAGTACGTCACCGCCACCGACGAGGAGGCACTGGCGGCGGCGGTCCGGTTGGCCCGCGCCGAGGGCATCGTCCCGGCGATCGAGTCCGCCCACGCGCTCGCCTGGGTCGTCCGGGCCGCCGGCACCACCGAGCTACCCACCGGCAGCAGCGTGCTCGTGACGCTCTCCGGCCGCGGCGACAAGGACATCGCGACCCTGACCACGTACCTGGGCGACGAGGTGACGCGGTGAACACGCTCGAGACCCGGCTGCGGCGCGACCGTGGACGCAAGCTGCTCATGCCGTACCTAACCGGGGGAGTCACCCCGGACTGGACCGACCACCTGCGCGCGATCGCCGACGCCGGGGCCGACGCGATCGAGGTCGGCATCCCCTTCTCCGACCCCACCCTCGACGGCGTCACCATCCAGGAGGCGTCCGACGTCGCGCTGGCCCGGGGCGCCACCACCGATGGCGTCCTCGCCGACCTGTCGAGAAACCGGATCGGGGTGCCGATCGTGGTCAGCACGTACGCGAATCTCGCCCTGCGCCGTGGCGCGGGCCGGTTCTGCCGGTCCCTGGCCGAGGCGGGCGTCCACGGCCTGATCGTGCCCGACCTGCCGCTGGAGGAGGCCGGGGCGACGAGCGGGGCCGCCCGGGCCGCGAACGTCGACCTCGCGCTGCTGGCGTCACCGGCCACGCCCACGCACCGGCTGCGGGAGATCGCCGAGCGTAGCCGTGGTTTCGTCTACGCGGTCTCCCTGATGGGGATCACCGGCGAACGGGAGCACCTCGCCGCCTCGGCCGCCGCACTCGCGCGGCGCCTGCGGGGCGTCACGGACCGGCCCGTATTCTTGGGATTCGGCATCTCGACACCGGCGCAGGCGGCCGCCGCGGCGCGGGACGCCGACGGTGTGATCGTCGGCGCGGCGCTGATGCGACGCCTGCTCGACGGTGCGGGCCCGGCGTCGACCGCCGGATTCGTCCGGTCACTGCGCGCGGCGCTGGACGGCGTGCCGGCACGGACAACGGCGGACGCCGGAGGTTAGGGGGCGGGCGGCGGCATGGCTACCGGGCAGGACGCACCCACGGCGCGGTACCGCACCATCGCCGCCGACCTGGCCGCCAAGATCCGCGCTGGGGACTACCGGCCCGGCGAGGCGCTGCCCTCCCAACGCGACCTCAGCGCCGCCTACGGTGTCACGCTGATGACGTTGCGGCAGGCGTTGCGGCAGCTCAGCGACGAGGGTCTGATCGAGCAGCAACCCGGCCGGGGCACCTTCGTCACCCCGCCACACCTGGCGTACCGGCTGGGCTCGCTGCGCAGCTTCGCCGACGACCTGCGGGATCAGGGCCACGAGGTGCGCACCACCGTCGTCGGCCGGGCGGTGCGCCGGCTGCCGGCGCGGATCGCCGGGGCGCTGCGGGCCGGCGTCACCGATTCCGGGCTGCGGCTGGAGCGGGTGCGCGCGTTCGCCGGCCGTCGCGCCGTGCACCAGGTCTCGTGGGTACGCGCGTCACACGCGGCCGGTCTGCGCGAGGTGGACTTCACCACGACGTCGCTGTACGAGGCGCTCGCCGCCGGTGGGGTCTCGGTCGCCCGGGCGACCGAGACGATCCGGCCCGGCGTCCTCGACATGGCGCTGGCGGCACACCTCGACGACGCACCGGGTGCTGCCGTGCTGATCAGCGACCGGACCACCTACACGCTCGACGGCACCGCGATCGTGGTCGACCGGGCGACGATCCTCGGCAGCATGATGCAGATCAACACCGACCGCGCCGCGCGGGGCCTGTCACTGCGCTGGGGGGCCAGCCGCGACGTGCCGTAGCGCGTCCAGCACCGCGTCCACCACCCGTTCCCGCCCGCGCCCGTCCACCGTGGCCCAGGCCCGGGCGGACAGCTCCGCCCGGCGGGCCCCGTCGTCGAGCAGCCCCGCCAGGGTGTCCGTGGCGGCGCGGACCGCCGCCGGGTCACCGGCCAGCGCGGGCAGCTCACCGAGACCGGCGGCCAGCCCGGCGGCGACCACCCGGTGGTACGACTCGCGCTGGTTGTCCACCACGCAGACCAGCGCCGACGGCGCCCCGAGGCAGCACAGTTCCCAGGTGGAGGTACCGGCCGCGCTGACCACCAGGTCCGCCGCGGCGATCAGGGCCGGCAGCGTGCCGGTGGGCGGCACCGGCAGCAGCGACTGCCCGGGGCCGGGCGTCAGCCCAGCTATCCGCTCGCCCAGTTCGGGTCGGCCGACGACGACGGTGAGTTCCATCGGCCGGCCGGTCGACAGCAGCACCTCGGTCAGCACCGGTGCCGCGCCGACCGCGTCGGTGCCGCCGAAGAAGGCCAGCACCGAGGGGGGATCGACCGTCACCGCCGGGCGCGGGGCCGCCGGCCGGGCGGCCAGGACGCCCGCACGCAGCAGGGCGTACCCGCTGCCGGCGAGCAGCCGGCCCGCCGGCACCGCCAGGTCGGTGGCGAAGTTCTGGTCGACGTAGAGGTCGGCGTCCTGTCCCCGGGTGTCCCCGTCGACGATGGCCAGGGTCAGCACCCCGGCGGCCCGCAGCGCCCCCGCACCGGCGGGATCCAGCTCGTAGGAGTCGAGGACCAGCACGTCGAGGTCGTGGCGGCGGGCGGCGGCGACCAACTCGTCCGGGGTGTCCGCGCCGGGGTGCGACGCGATGCCCCGGGCGGTGAGCTGGTCGGCCGCCCACCCGACGCCGTCGACGGTGCCGAAGACCTCGACGGTGGCGCCCCGGGCCTGGAACTCCTCGCCGAGCGCGAGACAGCGAACCAGGTGCCCGACACCGCGTAGCGGCCCGGCGTCGCAACGCAGCCCGACACGTAACCTGCTCAGCGCTCCTCCAACCGCTTCTGCCGGACGTCGGCGTTGAGCGCCCGCAGCGTCGGCTGCCCGTCCAGCCAGTCGGCGAGCTTGGCCAACGGCACGCTGACGTCACCGAAGTGGTCGGCCACCGCGCGGACCAGCTCCCAGTCGCGCTCGGTGTCGAGGGTGAGGCGCAGCTGCGAGCGGTCCGGGGTGAGGGTCACGCCGAGCACCCGGAACACCTCCGGATGCGCGTACGCGTACGAGGTCACGTGCACCCGGTGGTGGTCGGTGGCGAGCCGGTCGACGGTACGCAGCGCGTCCGCCCGGATGATCTCGACGTCCAGACCGCGGGGGAGGGTACGGGCGATCGACGTGCTGGCGTAGTCCAGCCCCGGCACGGCCCGGTACACCGAGGCGACCAGGCTGACGATCTCCGGGTCCAGCAGCGGACAGTCGGCGGTGAAGCGCATGACCGCGTCGGCGGGACGGGCGTCCAGGGCGCCGACGAAGCGGGTCAGCACGTCGTCGACGGGGCCCCGGTGCCAGGCGACGCCGAGCCGGTCACACTCGGCGACGACCGCGTCGTCACTGACGTCGCTGCTGGTCGCCACCACCAGGTCGGCCAGTACGCCGCTGTCCTGGGCGGCCCGGACCACCCGGCCGAGCACGCTGCGCCCGGCCAGCGGACGCAGCACCTTGCCGGGCAGCCGGGACGAACCCATCCGCGCCTGCACGATGCCGACGATACGGTCCGTCATTCCGGTCCTTCCTGCTTCACGGCGATGGCGGTGCGGGCCCGGCGTTTGGCGGCGCGGGCACCGCGCTTGGCCATCCGGGCCGGGGTCAGGGCCAGCCGCCCGACCTTGTAGCTGAGCGAACCGCTCAGCAGGTTCAGCTTCGCTTCGGCCCGGCGCAGCGCACGTTCGCGCGAGGTGAGCAGGTTCTCGGTCCACTTGAGCAGCGCGCTCAGCCGGGCGTTCTCCTCCCGCTGGCGCAGCCACGCCTCGCGCAGCTGCTGGTAGCTGCGCGGGCCCGGCGGCGGGTCGGTCGGGCTGACCTCGGCCGTCGCGGCCTTCTCCGTCGCGGCCTCGACGACGGCCCGGTCGAAGTCGCGTCCGGCGACCCCACCCAGCAGCACGGTCAGCCCCGTCACGTCGAGCGTGGAGGTCCACGGGTGGGCGTACCCGCCGGTGAGCAGGTCGGCGGCGAAGCGCCACAGCGTCCGGGCCAGCACCACGTCGACCGGCAACGGGGCGTCGGCCCGCCAGCCCCGGTCGAGCACTCCCCAGCGGTCACCGTCGACGACCAGGTCGTCCGCCCCGGCCAGGGCCACCGCCCCGGCGAGCCGTCCCTGCTCGGCCTGGCCGTCGAGCCAGTCAGCGTAACCACGGAGCAGCCGGCGCAGCAGTGCCGTGTCGCGCCGCAGGCATCCGTCGAGCAGCAGGCTGCGCAGCAGACGCCCGTCCGGCACCGGTCCGTCGGGGGCGGCCGGGTCGCGGTGGGCGGCCGCACGGCCGGCGTCCGGCGCGTCGGCCGACGCGGTGGGCACGGCGACGCCGGTCCGGTGCCAGTGCCAGCCCGGTGGCCCGTCCCGCACCTCGACCACCGTGCCGCCCGCCGTCGCGTCGGCGACGAACGCCACCGGCAGCCGGTCGGGTCCGCCCCCGGGCGGCGGGTCCTCCGGCCGGCCGAGGCGCGGCAGCGGGTCACCGGCGTCGTCGTCGGCACCGCCCGGATCGGTGGCCGGCCGGCGGGCGAGCACCAGCCAGGACGGGGCCAGGTCGGCGGCGCGACCGGCGTGCAGGGCGTCCACGGCCAGCCGGGCCGGGTCGGCGAGGACGAAGCGGCCGGTGTACCCGTCGGTGCAGGCGGCGTGCAGCACCGCGTCGAACAGCCCGCTCGTGGTGCGCCGGGCCAGCTCGTCGACAGCCAGCAGCGCGGTGGTCAGGTCGGGCCGCGGATACCCGGCGTAGCAGGTGCCGGCACGCATCCCGGCGGCGGTCAGTCGCTCGCGTACCTGCGCCAGGTTGGCGGGACGGGCGGCGTCGAGCACACCACCGACGGTCCACTCGGCGTCGCCCCGGCCGGCGTACCAGCTCTCGGCGGCGACCAGCCGGTGCACGCCGAGCGGGTTGTCCAGCCGTAGCAGCAGGTCACCGCCGGGTCGGACGGCCGCCACCAGGCGGGCCAGCAGCGCGTCCCAGCCGAGCGGGTCACCCTCGACCGACTCGATCGCCTCCAGCCCGGCACCGGCGATCACCACGTCGTACTCCTCGCCGGCGGGCAGGCCCCGCGGGCCGGTCACCAGGACCCGGTCCACCCGACCGGCGACCGCTGTCGCGTCCGGGTAGCCGCGCAGCAGGCAGGTGAGCCGGGTGCGGGCCAGCGCGTCGAGCAGCGCCGGACCGTGCGGTCCGGCCAGCAGCACCCGGGCACCGGCCGGCACCAGGCGGGCGACCAACGCGGCGAGGGGGCCGTCGTCGGCTGGATCCGTCCGGTCGGACCAGGCGAGCATCTCGCCGCCGGGCAGCGTCACCGCTGACGCCGTCTCGGTTGTCACGTCGTCTCCTCCTGCGGGTACGCCCACCCCAGCAGCTCCCGTAACGCGGTGGGCGGGTGGCGGTGGTCGGTGCCCAGTTCGGCGTGGGCGATCTCGACGGCGGTCGGCAGGTGCACCTGCTCGCCGTGCAGTTGCGGCCACTGCCGGCGGATCCGGGCGGTGCCGCCGAAGGTGGGGTCCTCGTCGGCCAGCACCATCGGGTCGCCGTACACCGCCGGCTCACAACCGGCCGCGATGCCGTAGAAGATGGCGCTGGTCAGCCGGTTGGAGGCGACCCGGCGGTGGCGGCGCAGCTCGGCGAGCTGGCGGTCCAGGAACTGCGGGTCGGTGTCCTTCCACCAGTGTCCCCGGTAGCCGTGGCAGATCACCCGGAAGCCGGCGTTCTCGTAGAGCCGGCGTACCCGCCGCATCCGGTGCTCGTGCCAGTACAGGCAGACGGTCACCGGGCCGGGTTCGGTGTCCCGGATGCGGGCGATGAGTTCCTTGTGGTCGCCCTTGACGTGCTGGCCCTCCCAGCCGTGGAACGGGTACCAGATGGTGCCCTCCCGGTGCGGCGGTGATTCCTCCTCCGGCCGCATGGCCAGCAGGTAGACGAACGGGGCCCCGATCACCGTGACGTTGCGCCGTCCGACCGACCAGGCCCGCCGCCGGGTCTGCTCCGACCAGAGCAGGCTCGGCGTGCGCTCGGCGTACGGGTGACCGGGGGCGAGGCCGTCGCCGATGTTCCAGCCGTGCTGGACGTACCCGTTGATCCGGGGTGGATGGCCGTCACCCAGCCCGGCGTAGCGGGCCAGCACGTGGGCGTGACCGTAGAAGTGGTTGGCGTGGTGCATCGGGCTTTCCTTCAGGCGGCGGGCCGGAGCGAGGTGCCGCGCAGGGCCGCGGCCAACGCGTCGATGACGCGCTCCTGGTCGGCGTCGCGTAGTCCAGGGTAGAGCGGCAGCGACAACTGCTGGGCGTAGAAGGCCTCCGCCACGGGACAACTGCCGCGCCGGTAGCCGAGATCGGCGAAGGCCGGGTGCCAGTGCGCGGGGATGTAGTTCACCTGTACGCCGATGCCGGCGGCGCGCATCCGTTCGTAGATCTCGCGGCGGCGGCCGTCGAGCACCCGGATCGGGTACAGGTGCCAGGCCGGTGCCGCCCAGTCGCGTCGGCCGGGGATGAGCACGCCGGGCAGTTCCGCGAGCGCCTCGTCGTAGCGGGCCACCAGTTCGGCGCGGCGGGCGAGGAAGGCGTCCAGGCGGCGCAACTGGCTGCGGCCGAGCGCGCACAACACGTCCGGCAGCCGGTAGTTCAGGCCGAACTCGTGCACCTCCTGGTGCCAGCCGCCCTCGTCCGGCCACCGAAGTTCGTCCGGTTCCCGGACCAGCCCGATGTTGCGGAACCGGCGGGCCCGCTTGAGCAACCCCGGATCGGTGGTGGCGACCGCGCCGCCCTCGGCGGTGGTCAGGTTCTTGGTCGGGAAGAACGAGAACGTGGTCAGGTCGGCAAGTGATCCCACCGGCCGGCCCCGGTAGGTGGCGCCGATCGAGTGGGCCGCGTCGGCGAGCAGCAGCGCGTCGCCGCCGTCGAGCGCGGTCCGCAGCGCGTCGTAGTCGGCCGGGTGACCGGCGTAGTCCACCGCGGCGACGACCTTCGTCCGCTCGGTGGTCACCGCGGCCACCGCCGCCGGGTCCAGGGTGAACGTCTCCTCCTGCACGTCGGCGAAGACGATCCGGGCACCGAGGGCGACCGCGCTGCTGGCGGTGGCCACGAACGTCATCGGCGGCACGACCACCTCGTCGCCGGGGCCGACACCGGCCGCCGCGTACGCCACGTGCAGCGCGGCGGTGCCGTTGGAGACGGTCGCCACCCCGGCGCCACCGGCCCAGGCCGAGATGTCCGCCTCGAAGGCGGCCACCTCCGGGCCGGTGGTGAGCCAGTCGCTGCGCAGGGCGGCGACCACGGCGGCCACGTCGTCGTCGGTCACCGACTGGCGTCCGTACGGCAGGAAAGAACTCATGACGGCACTCCGCTGCGCTGCGTGCCGCCATGAGGCACGGAGCCGCCGAGCCTGATGATTCGCTCGCGGTGCTCGCTCATGCCGCGATGCCGAGCATCTCACGCAGCTGGGGCACGGTGAGCCACTCGTCGTTGGTGTCCGACTGGTACGCGAAGCCGTCCGCCACCGGCTCGCAGCCGACGGGCGGCTGGTAGCCCCAGGTGGCGATGGTCGGCTGCACGATGAACCGGTCCTTGGCGATCAGCGTCCGCCGGCTGTCGTCCGGGGCGATCATCTCCTCGTGCAGCTTCTCGCCGGGCCGGATGCCGATCTCGTGGGTGGTCGCGTCCGGGGCGACCGCCTCGACCAGGTCGAGGATGCGCATGCTGGGGATGCGGGGAACGAACAGCTCGCCGCCCTGCATCTGGTCGAACGAGTCGATGACGAACTGCACGGCCTGGTCCAGGGTGATCCAGAAGCGGGTCATCCGCTTGTCCGTGATCGGCAGGCTCTTGCCCTCGGCGGCGAGCCGGCGGAACAGCGGAACCACCGAGCCCCGGCTGCCGACCACGTTGCCGTAGCGCACCACGGCGAAGCGGGTCGGGTGCTGCGCCGCGTAGTGGTTGGCGGAGATGAACAGCTTGTCGCCGACCAGCTTGGTCGCGCCGTACAGGTTGATCGGGCTGGACGCCTTGTCGGTGGAGAGCGCCACCACCTTCTGCACGCCGGCCTCGATCGCCGCGTCGACGACGTGCTGTGAACCGGTGATGTTGGTGGCGATGAACTCCGACGGGTTGTACTCCGCGGTGTCGACCTGCTTGAGGGCGGCGGCGTGCACGACGTGGTCCACGCCGTGCATGGCCCGGGTCAGCCGGTGCCGGTCGCGGATGTCACCGATGAACCAGCGCAGCCGAGGGTCGTCGCCGAGCTGCTGACGCAGCTCGTACTGCTTGAGTTCGTCACGGGAGAAGACCACCACCCGGGCCGGATCGGTATCGGCGAGGAGGTGCCGCAGGAAGGTCCTGCCGAAGGAACCCGTTCCCCCGGTGACGAGGATGGACGATCCGTTCAGCTCGCTCAACTTGGTGCTCCCGTGTGTGTCGGATTCGCGGTCGGCCTGGGCCGGCCGGGTGGGAACGCTAGACGCGGCGGGTTAACGGGCCCGAGCCCTGCGGTTAACCACGTGTCGTACGGCGGTGAATGGCCGGCACCCGGTTGGCGAACACCTGCGGTCGTTGCGCCGTGCCCACCGAGCTGCGTCGACCTGGGCACTAGGGTCTCCACCCGACCGGGATCCCAGGTGCGTGCGGACGGCCGCCGTCGGCCCGGACGTGTCGTGGGAGGAACGATGACCGTCGAGGTCGAGGCGACCCGGGCCGAGCACGCGGACGCGACGGTGGCCCCGGGCGGGTCGGTGTCGCGGCGCCGCCGTCGCTGGTTGCTGCCCCTGCTGCTGGTCGGCGGCTGGCTGCTGGCGACCGCCTGGCGGATCTGGTTGGCCCGCCACGCCGGCATGCCGTTCGCGCACACCGACGAGGACAGCTACCTCAACACCGCACGCGCCCTGGCCGGCGGTCCCGGGGGGTTCAGCAGTGAGAACGAGACCCTCCGCCGGATCGGCTACCCGCTGCTGATCGCGCCGGCCTTCCTCCTGGACCGGGAGTTCCTCGACACCTACCTGCTGGTACGGGTGATCAACGCGGCGCTCAACGCGACGATCCTGCCGCTGGCGTACCTGCTCGGTCGCCGGCTGTTGGGGCTGCGATCCGGTGCGGCGCTGGCGGCGGCGGTCGGTGCGGTGACCCTGCCGGCGGTGGCCTTCCACCCCACGGTGGCGATGACCGACGCGGTGTTCGGGCCGCTGCTGCTGGCCTGGCTGCTCGCCGTGCACCGGCTGGTCGACCGACCCGGGCCGGTCGCCGCGGCGGTGTGCGGTGCCCTGGCGGGCGCGGCTCACCTGGTGCACTCGCGCGGCGTGGTGATCGTCGCCGGATTCGCGCTGCTGGTCCTGGCACTTCTCGTCCGCCGTCGGCTGGACCCGGCGGTGCTGCTGGCGGCGGTGCTGCCGGTCGCGGTCGCGGCGCTGGGCAACGAGGCGGGGGTACGGCTGCTCGGCGACACGGTGCGCCTGCTCGGCGAGCCAGCCGGCGGCAACGCCGTGCGGGCGCTCACCTCGGTCCGCGGACTGTCGCAGGTGCTGGCGTCGGTCGGTACGCAGCTGTGGTACCTGACGGTGGTCACCTTCGGGCTGGCCGGGCTGGCCGGCGCCGAGGCGGTGACCAGGGTGTGCCGCCGGAGCGGTGCCGCCGCCCGGTGGACGTTCGGGATGGCCCTGCTGACCACTGTGGGCGTCGCCGTCGGCGCGGAGGTCGTCCTGGCCGGTGTGCCGGACCGGGTGCCGGACGCCATCTACGCCCGCTACGTGCAGGTGTTCGCCCCGTTCTGGATGCTGGTCGGCGTCGGGCTGCTGTTCGGCACGGCGTACCGGCCGCTGCTGCGCCGGCTCGGGGTCACCGTGCTGCTGCTCGCGGCGGGCGGGGCACTGATCCGGCTGCGCCTGGACCACGCCGAGGCCGAGGGCGCGCGGCTGCGCTGGGGCGGGTTCAGCGCGCCGGACCTGATGGCCCTGACCGACGGGTGGCGACAGATGCGGCCCCTGGTCGGCGCCGCGATCGGGATCGCCGGTTGCCTGCTGCTGGTGCTCGTGCTGGCGATCCGTCGTCCGGCCGCGCGCACCAGCCTGCTGGCGGTCGTGCTCGCGGCGCTGGTCGTGCTCAACGTGGCGACCATGCAGGTGATCGCGCAGCGGTTGATCCGCCCGCTGGCGACCGCCGGCACGCCTGTGCCCAGCGTGACCGGGCTGGCGGTCCGGGCACCGGACCGGGTCGCCGCCTCCACCGGCGTGCCCTACCAGCTCCGGTTCAACCTCAGCCACCAGGTCACCTGGACCGAGGTGCCGTGGTTCCGGGACCGGCCGCCGGCCGACGCGGAGGTGGTCTTCGCCCGCTGGGCGCCCGGCGAGCCCGGCGACTGGGACGGCGCGCGGTACGGCTTCGTCCGGCTGGGCGGCGATCCGCAGCGGAAGTGGGCCGGATGGCGGCGCCGGTGACATTCGCGCCGGGCCGGCCAACGTAACCCGACAGCCACGTGAACAATGCGTGGACGGAATGCCAAGAATCAGCGAACGCGACGGTTCGCGCGCTCCAGGGAAATGGGGATGACGGTGATTTCCCGGCCGTCGTGCGTCTCCTGGCGGCCGGGCCCCTCCACAAAACGGAACCGACGGTTCATCTGCCGTACCGCCGTGTTGTGGGCGAGCACCTCGCCGTCGAGCCGGTCCAGCGCCAGCACGTCGAAGGCGTGGTCGACCGCCTCCCGCATCACCTCCAGCCAGGCGGGCAGCGTGTCACCCCGCTCGGCCAGCCCCTCGGCGTCCAGGTAGAACCCCCACCCGCCGGTACGCGGGCCGGACAACCGCAGGTCGAAGTAGCTGACCGCGCCGCTGGGCAAGCCGTCGCGCAGGTACGTCAGCACCCGGCGGGAGGGATCCTGGCGGACCGCCGACCACCACCGTCGGTGCTCCTCGACGGTGATGACGTGACTGGTCTTGCTGACCTGTCGGTTGATTTCCTGATTGCGCCAGGACAACATCAGGTTAACGTCGTCCTCGGTGGCGTCACGCAACACGTACCGCTCGCTTTCCGCTCCGTTCACCTGGTCACCGGGCACCCTAATCACGATTCACCTGGCTGTACACTCCGCCGCATGAAGGAATTGAGTCGGACGCAGATTCGCGACCTCATGGGCGAGGTTCTCAAGAACCAGGGCAAGGCGTTGCCCGCCGACGACGCCGCCGATCTGCGCGAGGTTGGTTTCCGGTCGCTGGACTTCTCCGAGTTGGCGCTGCGGGTCGAGGACGCCACGGGGGAGGAGCTGAACTTCGACGCTCCCGGGCTGCGCCGGATCGCCACCGTCGGTGACGTGCTGGATTTCCTCGTCGAGTTGCAGCGGCAGTGAGCGTCGAGACCGCCCCGCCGGCCCCCGTCCGTCCGGCGGGGGCGGACAACCGGATCGTCGTCGACGGTGCCACGCTGACCTGGCGCGACCTGCCGGAGCTGACTCTCCCGGAGCCCGTCGCCGCGCTGGCCCACTCGGCCCGGTACGCGCTCGCCGCCGCCCGGCACCACGCCGTGCACGGCACCGAGCTGCTGCTCAGCGCCGCCAGCCGGGTCGACGCGGCGATGCGCGCGGAGCTGCGCGACGCCGGGTTCGCGGTCACCGAGCTGGGCGCCCCGCCGGCCGGGGACGCGACGGCGCCCGCGGCGCGGACCGCCGAGCCCGGCCGGCTGTGGCTGCTGACCTCCGGCTCCACCGGTCGGCCCAAGCGGGTGGGGCACACCCTCGAATCGCTCACCACCGTGCGGGGGCAGCAGCCGGCGCGGACCTGGCTCTGCCCGTACGCCCCCGGCACGTACGCCTGGTGGCAGGTGGTCACGTTGTCGCTGACCCAGCCGGGGCAGCACCTGGTGGTGGTGGAACCGGATCAGCTCGACGACTGGCCGGCACTGGCGGCCGAGCACGGTGTGGACGCCGCCTCCGGCACCCCCACCTTCTGGCGGCGGGCCCTGCACCGCGACCCGGCCGGGCTGGCCCGGGTGCCGCTGCGGCAGCTGACCCTCGGCGGCGAACCGGTCGACCAGACCATCCTGGACCGGCTGCGGGAGGTGTTCCCGGCGGCCCGGATCTCCTGGATCTACGCCTCCTCCGAGGTCGGCGCGGCCATCGTGGTGCACGACGGGCGGGCGGGGTTCCCGGTGGACTGGCTGGACCGGGCGGCTCCGGGCCGTCCCACGGTCGGGGTGCGTGACGGGGAGCTGGTGATCACCTCGCCGTACCACGGTGCCGGGCTGGACGGTCCGGTTCGCACCGGCGACCGGGCGCAGGTGAGCGGTGACCGGGTGCTGATCACCGGTCGGCTCGACGCGGACGAGATCAACGTCGGTGGCAGCAAGGTCTCCGCCGGAGTGGTCCGTGACGTGCTGACCGCGCATCCGCGGGTGGCCTGGGCCCGGGTCACCGGTCGGCGGGCCCCGCTGCTCGGCCACATGGTCGTGGCCGAGGTGGTACCGACCGTGGGCGCCACCGCGTCGGCCGGCTCCGCCCGGCCGGCCGACGGCATCGGCCCGGCCGACCGGCGGCCGGTGCCCGCCGAGGCGACGTTGGACGAGGCGACGCTGGTGCGCTGGTGCGCCGACCGGCTGCCCGAGTACGCGGTCCCGCGGCGGATCCGTGTGCTGACCGAGATTCCCGTCAAGGAGACCCTGAAGAGCGATGTCTGACCCCACCACCCCCACCCCCGTACCGCCCAGCTCCGTGGTGCTCGTCTCCGGCGGATCCCGCGGTCTCGGTCTGGCCATCGTCACCGACCTGCTCGAATCGGGCCTGAAGGTGGCCGCCTTCGCCCGTACCGTCACACCCGAGTTGGCCAAGCTCGCCGACGCCCACCCCGAGCGGACCCACGTCGGCCCGGTCGACGTGACCGACCTCGCCGCCGCGCAGGCGTTCCTCCGCGCGGCCGAGGAGCGGCTCGGCCCGATCGACGGCCTGGTGAACAACGCGGCCGTCGGGCAGGACAGCCTGCACGTGCACACCGCCACCGCCGACATCGCCCGGATCATCGAGACCAACCTGACCGCACCGTTGCAGCTCACCCGGCTGGCGGTGCGACGGATGCTGGCCCAGGGGCGGCGCGGGCGGATCGTCAACATCACCTCGATCTGCGCGCAGCGCGGCTTCCCCGGCCTGGTCGCGTACTCCGCCACCAAGGGCGGGATGGACGCGGCGACCCGCTCGCTGGCCCGGGAACTGGGTGGGCGGGTGCTGGTCAACGCGGTCGCCCCGGGCTTCTTCGCCTCGGAGATGTCGGCGGTGCTCGGCCAGACCCAGCTCGACCAGATCGTGCGTCGTACGCCGACCGGTCAGCTGACCGAGCCGGAGGAGGTGGTGCCGGTGGTGCGATTGCTGCTGCGCGACCAGACGAACATCAACGGCCAGGTCATCGTGGTCGACGGTGCCGCCTCGATCTGACCTGCCGCAGCCGTTGTCCCGCGCCGTCGACGGCGCGGGACAACGGGTGTCCGCCCTGCTCGCCGCCGCACCACGGCACCTGCGGGTGGCGACGGTGGCCGACTCGGGTGCCGCCGTCACCCGCAGCCACCTCGGCGACGGGCGCTGTGTCGGCTGGTACGCCCCACCGGTGCCCGGGTGGCGGGTCGCGATCGACGCCGAGCGCGCCGCCACCGCGCCTCCTGTCGCCCTGGCCCGCCGGTTCGGGTCCACCGACTTCTGGGGCCGGTGGACCCGGGTGGAGTGTCTGGCCAAGCTCGCCGACGTGCCGGTGGCCACCTGGTGGCACCGGCACGGCCTGGAGGTGCCGCCCGGCACCGCCTGGCTGTGGCGCACCCTGCCGTTGGACGACCTGGTCGTCACCGTCGCCTTCACCCCCGCCGACCCGGCCGACCGGGCCGACCGCGTCGGCCGAGGATCGCGCACTTTCCCCGACGGTGCGGTGTCCGGCACCGGCTGAGACCGCACCATCACCGAAGTTGTGCGGGCTCCGGTGTTTCCGGGCGCGAGCTGGTGCTGCGCAGGCTCCAGGCGATCGACACCGCGATCGTCGCCACGATGACGCCCAGGGTCACCGGGATGGGCAGCTTGCCGGCCGGGGTCTCGGACAGGATGAGCTTGACCCCGGCGAAGGCCAGCAGCACCGCCAGGCCGTAGTGCAGGTGCACGAAGCGGCGGAGCAGGCCGGCGAGGCAGAAGTACAGGCTGCGCAGCCCGAGGATCGCGAACGCGTTGGCGGTCCACACGATGAACGTGCTGGTGGTGATGGCGAGGATCGCCGCGACCGAATCGATCGCGAAGATCAGATCGGTGGTCTCGACCGCGATCAGGACCACGAACAGCAGGGTCGCGACCCGCCTGCCGTTGATCCGGGTGAAGAACCGGTCGCCGTGGTAGGCCGGATCGGTCGGCACGAGACGGCGTACCAGGCGTACCACCGGGTTGCGGTCCGGCGGGGTCTGCTCGCCGTGCCGGAACGCCATCTTGTAGGCGGTCACGATGAGGAACGCACCGAGCAGGTACGCGGTCCAGAAGAACGTCTCCAGCAGTTCCGCGCCGACGAAGATGAACACGAACCGGAACACCAGCGCACCGATGACGCCCCAGAACAGGACCTTGTGCTGGTACGCGGCGGGAACCGCGAAGTAGGCGAAGATCATCGCGAAGACGAACACGTTGTCGATGGACAGCGCCTTCTCGATCAGATAGCCGGCGAAGTAGGTGCCGGCCACGTCACCGCCCTGCCACGCCCACAGGATCACCCCGAACAGCAGGCCGGCGGCGATCCAGATGCCCGACCAGGTCGCGGCCTCGCGGAAGCCTATGACGTGGTTGTCACGGTGCAGGAACAGGTCGATCGCCAGCATCACGGCGATCGCCAGCATCAGCAGGGCCCAGACCCACCAGGAGACAGACACCGGGAAGACCTCTCGTCCGGCCGGACGCGGCGTCCGGCGTCGCAAGACGAAGGTCTCCCCGGCCACCGGTGTGGTGGCCGCGTCACCGGGGCCCGGATCGGCCGGGCCCGTACTGACGGTGGCGCGCAGTGCGTCGGGTACTCCCCCTCGAACTACGTACCATTATTCACGAAGCAAGCTTCGTGCGTCAAGGCTGCTCCGGCTCGTCCGGTCGGGCCACTCCGATCGGTGGTCCGTCGCGGGTGGCCCCGAGCACCGACCAGCCGCGCAGCGCCGCGAGGAAGGGCAGTGACCGGGAGAGCACCTCGTCGACGAACCTGTCGCCGTCCGGTGGCCGATCGAACCGGGGCCCCAGCTCGTCCACCAGCCGCGCGTGCACGCGTCGGAGAACCTGGTCGGGATCCGCGTCGGCTGCCGCCGGCTCACTGGTCGCCAGCAGCAGATGACGGCCCAGGTACCGACTGGCGATGGTGTCCTGAAGGCGCAGCAGGGCGTACGCCAGTTCCTCCGCCCGGGGGCGCAGGCCGCGCCAGGGATCGCACCTGGCTGCCAGCAGGGCCGCGACGGTGACCGCGGCGATCTGCTCCAGGGCGGGCTCGATGTCGTAGTCCCGGCGGCGGGGCCGGTAGGTGAGGGCGACAAGCGGATACCGACGTACGGTGTCGTCGACCTCCCGCAGGCTCGCCGCCCAGGCCGTACACCGCTCGCGGGCCACGTCGACCCCCTCGTCGGTCAGGCTCCGGGCGAGCAGGCCCACCCCGTCGGTGCCGCGAACCTGGTCGTAGATGGTCAGCGCGAACCGGTTACGGACCGTCAGCCCGGTGATCAGCTCGATGAGATAGGTGGCCAGCGCGGCGAAGAAGCCGAAGCCGAGGGCGGCGGCGGTCACCGCGAACAGCTTCTGCGCGCCGGTGTCCGGGGTGAGATCGCCGAAGCCGAGCACGGTCAGCAGCCCGGTGGCGTAGTAGAGGGCGTCGACGAAGCCGGCCGGTCCGTAACCGGTGACCCGGTGGTAGCCGTCCAGATTCGGCCAGACGACGAGCGCGACCCCGAGCACCAGCGGCCCGAGCCAGGCGAGGAACGTGCCGGTGACCAGCACCGGCCCCGCCCAGACCAGCGGCGTGCGGCGCGGCGTGCGGCGTCGGCCGCTGGTCAGTGACGAGGCTCGCCAGACCAGCCGCCGGACCGTACGGGCGATCGGTCCCTCCGCGTCCGGGTGCAGCACGGTGAGCCAGACGTCGATCACCACCACGGCGATCAGTGCCAGGCCCGCCGCCACCGCTACCAAGGTCATACGCAGAGGTATACCCGTCCGCCGGCGATCGGCACGGCGCGCCCCGGCACCGTCAGACGAGGTCCCAGCTCAGCGCGGTGCCACGGGCCACGTCGGCGGTGAACCGGCGGCCCAGCACCCGGTCGATCTCGACCGGGGGGAGCCCACCGGCCGGCCGGATCGAGCGGACGTTGTGCACGGTCACCTCGTCACCGGCCCGCACGTCCGCCACCACGTACAACGAGCGCCGGAAACGCAGGCCCTCCTGCTCGGCGGGGGTCGGCCCGACCGCCGTGCCGCCCAGTGCCGCGTACGCCCGCTCCGACTCGACCACCAGAGCGGCCAGCTCGGTCGGGTTGAGGGAGAAGTCGGAGTCCACCCCGCCGTCGGCGCGGTCCAGCGTGACGTGCTTCTCGATGAAGCAGGCGCCGAGCGCCACCGAGGCGACCGGCACCCCGATGCCGGGGGTGTGGTCGGACAGGCCCACCGGTACGCCGAACGCGTCGGCCAGCACCGGGATGCGGCGCAGGTTGCTGTCGGCCGGCGGCGCCGGGTAGGAGGCGGTGCAGGCCAACAGGACGATCCCGCCGGCACCGCCGTCGCGGGCGGTCCGCACGGCGGCGTCGATCTCGGCGAGGGTGGCCATCCCGGTCGAGATGACCATCGGCTTGCCGGTGGCCGCGACCAGCCGGATCAGCGGCAGGTCGACCAGCTCCGACGAAGCGATCTTGTACGCCGGGGCGTCCAGCTCCTCAAGCAGGTCCACCGCGGTGGCGTCGAACGGGGAGGAGAAGACGGTCAGCCCCAGGGCGCGCGCCCGCTCGAAGATCGGCCGGTGCCACTCGTACGGAGTGTGCGCCTTCTCGTAGAGCCGGTACAGGTTCTGCCCGCCCCACAGCTCGTGTCCGCCGGAGATGCGGAAGTCCGGCGTGTCCACGTCGATGGTGATGGTGTCCGGCCGGTACGTCTGCAGCTTCAGCGCGTGCGCCCCGCTGGCCGCCACCGCGTCCACGATGGACAGTGCCCGGTCCAGGTCGCCGTTGTGGTTGCCGGACATCTCGGCCACCACGAAGGGGCGTTCCCCGGTGCCGACCAGATGCGAGCCGATCTTGAAGGTCATTCCGATCCGTTTCCGTGCGTGCTTACCAACGTGCGATCTCGGGCCGGGCCGTCCGCTGCCGGGCCCGTCCCGTCCGTCAGGGGATCCCCACCGGCGCCGCCCCGCAACCGGCCGGCGAGCCGGTGGGCCCGCCGCAGCGCCGCGTACGCCAGGTAGCTGTCGCGGCCGACCAGCCGGTGCTTGAGCCCCGACACCCCGCCCGGCCGGGGGTAGCCGCCACTGGGCAGGTACCTGCGGTAGTGCGCGGCCACCCGGCGGAAGAAGTCCCGGCGCAGGTGTGGGTGCAGCCGGTCGTCGTTGCCGACCACCACCAGGAAGTGGTTCACCATCAGGTCGAACAGCTCGGCGTGCCAGCGCCCGTCGGGATGCCGGTGCCGCAGCCAGGCGAAGAGGCGGTCGTACTGCTCGAAGGAGTCGAAGTGCCGTCCGCTGCGCGTCGAGGTGATCGCGCCCTGGCGACCCTGGCGGTACAGATAACAGACCCGGTCCAGCACGCTGATCCGCTCCGCGCCGACCAGCAGCGGGTGGCTGAACGGGATGTCCTCGTACCAGCCGGGGTGGAAGCGCAGCCCCAGCTCGGCCATGAACTCCCGGCGTACCACCTTGTTCCAGGCGGTGTGCTGCACCCGCAGCAGTTGCGGTCGGTCGGCCAGCCGCACCACGCCGGGGGTGCCGCGCAGCAGCCGGCTGCTGGCGTCCACCTCTTCGCGTCCGCACTCGTGCACCCGCAGGTGGTCGACCATCATCACGTCGGGGCGGTCCACCCGCAGCCGGTCCAGCACCGCCGGGATCGTGCCGGCCGGCAGCCAGTCGTCGCTGTCGATGAACCAGACGTACCGGCCGGTGGCGACGTCCAGGCCCGCGTTGCGGGCCGGCCCGAGGCCGACGTTGCGGGCCAGGTGCAGCACGCGCAGCCCGGGATGCTCGGTGGCGTACTCGCGCAGCAGGTCACCGCACCGGTCCGGTGAGGCGTCGTCGACGGCGACCACCTCGACCCGCGTCGCCTCGTCGGCGGGGATGTCGGCGTGGATCGAGTCCAGGCACTGGCGCAGGTACGCCTCGACGCCGTAAACCGGCACGACGATGCTCAGCAGCGGCGTTGGCGTCGGCTGTGTGACCACCCGGAAACAATTGGCCACCCGGGTGGACAGACCTGGAACCTGACGTGACCGGCGACGGTTCAGTAATTGAACAGCCGGCCGGCACCAGGTTAACGGCTCAGGATGCGGCGTACCGGTGCCGGAACGGCCTTCTTGATCCGCGACCGGAACCGGTCCGGGCGCTGCTGCTGGAGCTGCTCGCGGAGTTCGGCGTCCCGGTCGTAGAGCCACTGGATCCGGTGCAGCAGCACCTCCGGTGCGGTCGCCAGGGCCGGCCGGACCGCCGGTGGGAAGGTCGTCGCGCGGACCTGGGCGTCGAATGCCGCCGGACTGTCCCCGTCGGCGAAGGCGTTGCCCAGGTCGTGCTTGGCGAGGAAGGCGAGCATCGTGGCGAAGCGCGCCTTGTGCCCGTTGATCATCCCGGAGTAGTCGGCCTCGTCGTACAACTGGGCGGCGTCGACGTCCTTGGGCACGTCCCGCATGACCCGGTGCGGGATCTCGAAGTACCGGGCCAGTTCCAGGGTGCGCGAGTCGTGCGCGAACAGGTAGCCGGGCGTGCCGGCCAGCAGCGAGACGATCGTGCCGTGGATGCGGGTGCCGAAGTTGAAGTCGAAGCCGGTGAGGTAGTCGATCCAGGTCCACGGGTCGACGAACATCCGCACCTTGTCCTCGGTGAACAACGGATGCGAGGTGTGCAGCGGGATCGCGCTGGTCTTGCCCCGGTCCTCCGGCGCGTCGCCGTAGAGCAGGGTGCCCAGGGTCTTCAGGTCCTGCGGGATGTAGCGCAGGTTGGGGTAGCGCTGCTGGTGTGACTGGATGATCTTCGCCATCGACTTCACGTACGGCGAGACGGTCAGCGCGATCCGGTCGTCGGTGCCGAGCGTGGCCTTGCGCTTCTCCACCGGCAGGGTGTCCCCGTGCAGGAACATCGACGGGCAGCCGATCTCCTCGACGGCGGAGAAACCGAGCGTACGCAGGTAGCTCGCGGTGATCTCGCCGCGTACCCCGATGCTGTGCGAGCGGTCGAGCACCGCGCGGCAGAACCGGCTGACCGACTCGTCGATCGGTCGCAGGTACTCCCGGTCACCGTCGACGTTCGTCTGCACGCCCACGCCGAGCACCACGACCGGGATCTTCAGCCGCTCGATGAGGTTCGTCATCGCGTCCACCCGGTGCGCGTAGCTGCGGCGGAACGCGTTGGCCAGCGGCACCACGAAGACGTCGTACTTCTCGTTGATCCGGTCCGCCGCGCGCGGGTTGACCACGAACCGGTTGGAGGTGATCTCGACGCCGGGCGCGCCCAGCAGCTTGTGCGCGGCGTGGCTGAACACCAGGTTGCCGACGTTGTCACCGATCAGGTTCCGGTCGAACGTCTCCTCCGGGGAGTTGATCTCGAAGGGCTCCTTGCGGGCTCGCATCAGGATCCGCTGGTGCATCGCTGGCTCTGCCTCTCGTCGGTGCGTCCGCCCCACGCCCCCGGGTCGCCAGGTAACGGGGTGGTGTCCCTCTCGGGTCTCGGAATAGTAGGTCACGGGACCGGCAGATGACACCTGCGGCGGTTGCGGGAGTTCTGTACTGATCTGTGGGTCAGCGCCCGAGTGCATCCGGTATGCCACCGCCACCGGCCGCACCGGCCGCCGACGGCGGGCGTGCCGGGCAGTCCAGGTGGACCGAGGTTCAGTGGGTAGGGTTCCGGGGTGACCAGCACCATCGCCGTCGATCGACCGACGCCCGCCGCCGGGCCCGGGTATGCGAGCCGCCTGCCGTCGCTGACCGGTCTGCGGTGGATCGCCGCGCTGCTGGTCTTCGGTTTCCACGCCGGCACCATGCGCATCATCGCCGACCCCGGCCCGCAGGCGGTGGTGGGGGAGATCTTCACCCTGGGCCTGTCCGGGGTGCAGTTCTTCTTCATCCTCAGCGGCTTCGTGCTGGTCTGGTCGATGCGGCCGGGCGCCTCCCGCCGCCGGTTCTGGCGGCGACGGTTCGCCAAGATCTATCCGAACCATCTGGTGCTGTGGGCGCTGGCCATGCTGGCGATGCTCTGGTTCGCCGATCCGATCAACCCGGTGGCGGCGCTGGAGAACCTCTTCCTCGTCCAGGCCTGGGATCCCCGGCCCGGCCACTTCTACAGCGTCAACAACGTCAGTTGGTCGCTCTCCTGCGAACTGTTCTTCTACCTGTGTCTGCCGCTGGTGCTGCCGGCGGTGCGGCGGGCCCGACCCTGGTTGCTGTGGGCCGTGGTGATCGCGGTGCCGCTGCTCATCCTGGCGCTGTGGCCCGGGCAGGCCCTGGTGCCGGAGGCGGACCGCTGGTGGTTCGCCCAGGTCTTCCCGCTGGTCCGTTCGCTGGAGTTCTGGATGGGCGTGGCCGCCGCCGAACTCATGCTGCGTGGTCGCTGGCGGGGTCCTCGGCTGCCGCTGGCCAGTCTGATCTTCGTGCTGACCTGGGTGGCGGCCTCCCAGTGGATCCCGGCCGAGTTCTGGACGGCACTGCTGTCGGCGGCGTACGTCCTGGTGATCGCGGCGGCGGCCGACGCGGACGTGCACGGGCGGCGCTCACCGCTGCGCTCCCGACCGATGGTCTGGCTGGGCGAGGTCTCCTTCGCCTTCTACCTGGTGCACGTCTTCGTGATCATGACGATCCTGCGGGTCACCGGCGACTGGGGCACCGGCCTGCCCGGCTGGTGGGGCCCGGTCGCGGTGATCGGATTCCTGCTGCTCACCCTGGGCCTGGCCGCGCTGTTGCAGCGGTACGTGGAGCAGCCGATGATGCGTCTCCTGGCCCCGTCCCGGCCACCCCGACCCGGCCCGCAGGACGGCGAGCCCGCGACGCCGGGTGGCGGGTGGTCCGCGACGCCGGCTGGCCCGGGGCGAGCCACGGAGTCGCGCGGTGCCCCGCGATCGGGGACGCCGGGCGGACCGGTCGTGGACGGGCTGCCGCGCCAGCGGATGTCCGGTGGCGGCGATGTGGACCTCGCCACCGGCCCGGGGCAGGACCGCTCCGTCCAGCAGGGACGGTAGGCGACCGGCGGGCTGACCTGCGTGTATCGACGTACGTACCCGACGCGCCGGACGGTGCGACACGCCCGGTGACCGGTGCGTGCGGGCCGCCGGTGGCGGTAGCGTGACGAGGTGCTTCCCGCCGCGCCCGCCCGTCCGTTGTGGTGGTTGGCGCGCTGGGCCGCGCGGCTGCTGACCGGGCTCGCGGTCGCCGCCGCCTTCTCCCTCGGCGCCTGGGCACTGCCCGACCGGGCACCCGCCGCCGCACCGTCGGCCGAGGCCGCCGTACCGGCCGCCGTCGCACGGGACCTGGCTCGCGAAGTCGCCGTACCCCTCGACCTGGCCGGTCCCGACCTGGTGACCGGCCTCGACCGGGCCGGCCTGGCGATGCCGACCGTGCGCGGCGCCGGTGGCACCGACCTGGCCGGGGCCTCCGGACCGCGCGTTGGTGACCCGGCGGAAGCCTCCGGGTCGCCGATCGCGCGGGACGCCGGTGACTCCGTCGGGTCCGGGATGCCCTCGCTGCCGCCGGCGGCCGATGGCCAGCCCGGGCTGACGGCGCTCGGCAGCGGCACCGCCGGCGTCACGCGGGGGTCGCCGGCTCCGGTTGCGGGTGTCCGGGCCGCCCGCGCCCCACCGCACGCCTGATCCTGGCGACCCTTTCCTCGCCTCCGCGCCGCGCCCGGCCGCGCACCCGCGCCAAGCACGGCCAGCCCGTTGCCGTCGGTCGCGCCGTCGATGCGCGCCATGACCGGCGGCACCGCCCGCCTCAACCCGGCAACCGCGCCGCATCGCCATCCGCTGCCGGTACGACCACCGACGCCGTACCGATCTCCGCCGAGGTGCCGACATGGAGAAGACCGTTCTCTACCAGTTCCTGATCGAGGTGCCACGCGCCGCCGCCATCTGGTCGGTCCTGCTGGTGCTCGCGCTGGGCGTGCTCACCGTGCTGGTCGCCCGCCCGGAGCCGGCCGGGCCGGTGGAGAAGACCACCGACCCGGACGCGCTCCGCGCCGCGGCCGACGAGGCCGACCTGCGCCGATACGCCGGGGAGGTGGCGGTCGCGGCAGCCGGCGCCGGCCAGAACGCCGAGCGGCGGCGTACGGCGTGGCGGGTGGCCCAGGCGGAGCTGGACCGCGCCTGGGCCGGGTACGACGAGGCGGAGGCCGCCGCCCGGCGGCTGGCCGGTGTCACCGGACTGCCGGCCCCGCGCACTCCGCGCACCCCGGCCGAGTACGCGGCTCGGGAACGCTGGCTGCACCGGGCGGCGATGGCTGCCCACTGGCGCGGTGACCTGACCGCCCGGCAGCTCACCGACGTACTGGCGCACCGGTCCGGCTGGGATCCCCGACGTCACCCGGCCGAGCAGGAGGCCGTTCTCGCCCGGGTGGTACGCGACAACCGCCTGGCCGCCTATCGATCGGCCGCCGGGCGGGAACGTGACCTGTGGCGGGCGGCGGAACTGGCCACCGAGGCGGCCCGCGCCCTCTCCGCCGAGGCGTACGCGGCCGCCGCGCGGCTCCGGCCGAACCGACCGCCCGTCTCCGGACGCGCCATCGTCGAGCGGTCCGGCCTGGTCCCGCGCTGGCGTCCGGCTCGGCTCGGCTGAAATTCCGTGAGCTGGGTCACATTGGTGCGAAATTCGGTCACTGTTCGTAGGTAAGACGTTTGTCGCAGTAATCCCCGCCGACTTTTCTCCCTGCCGTCCGGTTGTCACCCGTTGGTGCCCGGAATGCCGTCGGTCCCATTGAGCGACGCCAGTTCCCAGGTACCCGAAAATTGCCCCGCTCGATCATGTTTAAGCAGGTCAGAGCGGGTTGGCTTCAAGGTGACCGGCCAGTAGTGTCAGCGCGTCCGGTGCGGTAACCGATCGCAGGAAGCGACGCCGTACCGACCCGCTCAATCGTGAACTCACGAACCGGGGACCCACTGCACCACTGGGGTGAATCCGCGAGCCTCGGCCCGCGGTAGGGCGTCTTCCCGCCCGAATCCGTCAGCTAACCCGGTCGGCGGTGACGGAAGGAGTACCAACCCTCGTGCGGTCCGATGTGATCCCCCCGTTCCCCCACCTCCACGGCACCGCGGTGCCCGTGCTCGCCGGCCCGACCGCCGCGAGCTGACCCCGGTCATCGCCACCGCCCGGGTTCTTCCGGGCGTACCCCTTGAACGGCCTGTCCCGCTCGCCCAGGCGGTCGTCGGCGTTCCGTTGCCGACCCGACCGCCGGAGCCGGTGTGCCGTTCTCCCCTCAGCCCGTGGAGGAATCCGTGAAGCACACCCTTTCCCGCCGGCTCCGCCGGCTGGTCAGCGAACGCCCCTATCAGCTCGTTGCCGGATCCGCCGTGGCGCTCGTCCTGGCCACCGGCACCGGCGCCGCCCTGGCCGGCACCGGGAACACCCCGGCCCCCACGCGGGCCACCACCGCCGCCGAACTGTCCGGCGACACGGTGGCCGCGCCGAGCCAGGCGGAGGTCGCGCCGGCCACCGCCGCGCCGAGCAGCGCCGCGCCGAGCAGCGCCGCGCCGAGCAGCGCCGCGCCGAGCAGCGCCGCACCGGCCAGCCCGGCACCGGCAAGCGCCGCCGCCTCGCCGTCGCCGAAGCCCAGCTCGGCCACCCCGGACCCGGACCTGACCAGCAAGAAAGCGGCACCGAAGCCGCCGGCCTCGAAGGTTCTGGACTACGACCACCAGGCCCAGATCAACGGCTACTACTGCGGTCCCGCCGCGGTGCGTAACGCGCTGAGTGCCGCCGGTGTCGCGCGCAGCCAGGACGCCCTGGCCGGCCAGCTCGGCACCACGTTCGCCGGCACCAACTCGGCCGAGGACACCACCCGCGTTCTCAACGCCGTCGTCAAGGGTGACCCGTACGAGACCACGATGATCCGTGGCGGTGCGGCCACCCCGGCCCAGATGGACCAGCTTCAGGAAGACGTCGTCGCCGCCGTCACCGACGGGCGGGGTGTCGTGGTGAACGTCGCCGGCACCGTCACCGACACCGACGGTCGCTGGCACTCCTTCCCCGGCGGGCACTACATCGCCGTGGTCGGCTACCAGGACTCCGGGCGGCTGGTGAAGATCGCCGACTCGGCGGACGCCTCGTACCCGTCGTACTGGCTCAGCACCATCGATCTCGCCAACTGGGCCGCCACCCGCGGCTACTCGGCCTGATCGCATCGTCCCGCTTTACACACGGAAGCCCTCGGCCCGCCGGCCGAGGGCTTCCGTTTCGGGTACGTCAGGCGTGCGGGCCGTGCTGCTTCGCCAGGCCGACGAAGCTTGCCCAGGCGGCCGGGGTGAAGGCCAGCGTGGCGGCGTCGCGGTTCTTGGTGTCGCGGACCAGCACGACGCCGGGCAGGTTGTCGGCGACCTCCACGCAGTCGTTGCCGCTGGAGCCGCTGCGGGTGGACTTGCGCCAGGTCGCGCCGTTCAGATCCATGGCTTCACAACATCCTTCATGCGCTCGATCGACTGGCGGCCGGACAGTGCCTCGTTGCGCACCGTCTCCCACTTCGACAGCAGGACACTCAGGTCGTCGTCCTTGTCGACCAGGACGCCGCCGAGTTGGGTATCCAGATTACCCACCCAGCCGCCGTCCGCCCCCCGCGCCAGGATGAAGGGGCCGGTCAGTCCATCGTGCATGGCGACGCCGGTCGGCACCAGGTGCACGCTGATGTTGGGCCGGGTGGCCAGCGCCATCAGGTGTTGCACCTGCTCGACCAGCACGTCCTTGAGCTCCTCGTCGACCCGCCGCAGCACCATCTCGTCGATCACCGCGACGAGTTGGGGCGGGTCGTCCTGCTCCAGCACCGTCTGCCGGGCCATCCGGTTGGCCAGCCGACGCTCCACCCCCGCCTCGGTCAGCGCGGCGTCGGTCCGGATCACCGCGCGGGCGTAGCGCTCGGTCTGGAGCAGGCCCGGCACCAGCGTCGGCTGGTAACAGCGGAGCTGCCGGGCGGCCTGTCCATCTACCTCGCCGGCCTGATGTACGACGCCATGCGCGACCTCTACCACCTCAACCCCCACGACGCCCCAACCCCCACCACCCTCTTCACCCGCTTCATCGCCTGGGCCCGCCACCAACCCGCCTGACGACCCCGCTGCCATCACGCGAATCTTGGACAGTTTCCGTCTTTCGCGAACGGATTTTGTCCAAGATCTCGGGGAATCGGTCCCCGGAGTGGACGGTGGGGACGATCGATGGGTGGGGGTGGCGAGTAGGGGTGGCGGCTGAGGGACATGGGTCGGCACGACGGCTGGGGGATGCGACGATCAGGGTGACATCGGCCTCGACGTTTCGAGACGTGTGCGGGGGAGCCATGGGGAAGCAGGGGCCCTACGTGGGGCTGGCCACGACGTTCGACACCGCCGCCGAGCTGTACGAGCAGGCCCGGCCGGGCTATCCGGAGGCGTTGTTCGCCGACCTGGCCGAGACGACCGGCCTGTCGACCGGGCCGGCCCGGGTGCTGGAGCTCGGTACCGGCACCGGTAAGGCCACCCGTGGTCTGCTGGCGCGTGGCTGGCAGGTGGTCGGCCTGGAGCCGGGACGGGAGCTGGCCACCGTGGCACGTCGGGTACTCGCCGGCCGGGGCGACCTGCGCGTGGTGGTGTCGCCCTTCGAGCGGTGGGAAGCTGACGAAAGCGTGCCGTTCGACCTCGTCTTCGCCGCCACGGCGTGGCACTGGCTGGACCCGGAGGTCGCCTACCGTCGGGCGGCCGAGCTGCTGCGTCCTGGCGGCCACCTGGCGATCGTGGCCACCGAGCACGTGTCACCGGCCGGTGGCGACGACTTCTTCCGGCAGGTCCAGCGGATCTACGCCGAGGTGGGCATGGGTGACGGGCACGGCGGTCCGCAGCCGCCCGAGGCGATCGTGGCCCCCGACGCGGCGGTGATGGCGGGCAGCGGGTTCTTCGCCAGCCCGACCGTGCACCGCTACGTCTGGAGTCGCGACTACACCGCCGAGGAGTACCTGGCCGTGCTGTCCACGTACTCCAATCACATCGCCGCCGAGCCCTGGCAACGGCAAACCCTGTTCGCCGGGATCCGGCAGCTGATCGCCGCCCGCCCGGCCGGGACGATACGCAAGCACTACCTGAACACCCTCCAGATCGCCGTACGCCTGGACTGACTTGCCCGGCGAATCCGCCGCTCTGGCAGCATGGCGACGTGCTGATCTACAAGATCCTGCTCCCTGGCGAATGGGCCGAGTTCCAGGCCGCCGGCCGGTTCGACGGCTCACCGTTCGATCGGGACAGCGGCTTCATTCACTGCTCCTCGCGCTTCCAACTGCCCGCCACGGCGGCGCGGGTCTTCGGCGACCAGCCGCAACTTGTCATCGTCGCGCTCGACGCGTCCCTGCTCGGTGACGCACTGCGGTGGGAGGACGCCCCGAACGGGGGACCGTTCCCACACGTCTACGCGGCACTGCCGGCGGCAGCGGTTCGTGGGGTCCACGAGGTCGCGGGGGCGGCCCGGGTGGACGACGAGGTGCCGGTGGCATAGCTGGGTGCGTTTGTTGTCGCCCCATCGACAACAAACGCACCCAGAACCGGCGGGCGTGGGGCAGGTCGTCCACCGTGCCCGCCGGGCGGCTCGGCGCCGTGGCGAGGCCGGATCAGGGGATCAGCAGCGTTCCCACTTGAGGTTGAACAGGGTGTCGACGTCGCCCTCGGTCGTCGTCATGGACATGCTGACGTTCGATCCGGCCGTGCCCGGATCGACTCTCAACTCGGTGTTGACGTTGAGCACCCGCTGTTGTCCGCAGGGCGTGTAGACCAGCACGGGGGCGACGTCCGAGGTGCCCCAGAAACCGTTGTAGGGGCCGGTGAAGGTCGCATCGGTGCGGCTGGTCTCGGACGAGCCCTGCCAGTAGTAGCTCGTCCGCTGGCGACCGGTCGCGCCGGTGGGGATCCGGGCCCGGCCCCGGTAGTCGGCGGCGGCGACGGCGATGGTCCAGCCGGCCGGCACGTTGACGAGCACGCCGAGCTGGCAGTTCTTCCGGCTCTCGGTGACCTCGACGCCCCGGCCGCCGGTCGCGACGAAGTCGTAGTACCGGATCCGGAAGCCGGTGTTGTCGGGATGGGCCACCACGCGGGCGGTGCCGGGCGAACAGCCGGAGCCGTTGGCCGCCACCACCTCGACGGTGATCTCGCTGTCGGGCGGAGCCGTGGAACCGGCCGGGGCGGCGTGCGCCGGTACGGACAGGGACAACGCGAGAACCGTGCCGAGTACGGCGAAGATCGCGGTTCTCGCGCCGACGAGGTTCTTGGTCATTCTGTTCCTCTCGGATGCAGTTGATGTTCACCGAATTCAACGCGTGTTTCTTCGCCGAACGGCCGTGGGGCTCGTCGCCTACCGACCCGGAGCAGGCGGTGGCGAGTGGTGGTGGAGAGCACTCGGATGTCGTTCTGCGAGAGGATGCTAGCGACGCCGTACGGCACTCGCAAGCATCAGCTCACGTCTATGTGATCGATTATCGGCGGGCGCTTGATCGTATTTGCCGGAGACGGAGATCAACCTTTATAACTGTTGCTGCGTAACGGGTGTCTGCCCGATCAAGTGTTCTCACGGGTCGGAGTATCCGGCGATCTTCACCCAGTGGGACGACGTAAAGCTGGCGCGTTGAGCCGAATAATTCTCGGCTTGAAGTTCGCGATCGAAGAATGGTGATTACGTTGACAGTCATCTATGTCTGTACGTAGCTTGTTCCGCATGTGGCGTCGTTTCCTGTACCGGAGGAGGATTCATGCGTAAACTGCTGACGCGAGGCGGCGTGGTGCTGGCCCTACTCGCTTCGTCGTTGACCGTGGGGGCGCCGGCGTCCGCTCGGGGAGTCATGGATGATCCGCCCACCGACAAGGTCGTGATCGACCTTGTCGCGATGGCCGGCTCCGGATGCCGCCCGGGCACCGCCGACGTCGCGGTCTCCCCGGACAACACCGCCTTCACCACCATCTACAGCGACTACCTGGTCCAGGCGGGCCCGGGCATCCCGGTCACCGACGGGCGCCGTAACTGCCAGCTCAACGTGCTGGTGCACGCCCCGGCCGGCTACACCTTCGCGATCGTCAAGGTGGACTACCGCGGGTACGGGCTGCTCAACGCTGGTGCCGTCGCCTCGGCGCGGGCGAACTACTACTTCCAGGGCATGACGCAGAGCACCTTCAGCAACCACCCGATCCCCGCCCCGCTCGACGACAACTGGATGGTGACCGACGAGGTGCCGATCGCCTCCGTGGTCTGGCACCCCTGCGGCGAGCTGCGCAACCTGAACATCAACACCGAGCTGCGCCTGAGCCGGGGCAGGTCCACGGACACGAACTTCCTCACGATGGACTCGACCGACGGCAGCATCCAGACGATGTACCACCTCGCCTGGCAGCCCTGCCCGTGACCTGACCCCGGCAGAACCGCGTGCGGGTGGTCGGCGATGCCGACCACCCGCACCGGTGCCCCGGTGTGGCGGACCACGCCTCCGGACCACCCGGCGGACCGGGTCGCTCCGGGTCGCCCAGCGGGACGCGCCGCCCGTGAGCTCAGGTGGCGGAGGTGAAGGGCGCGGCGACCGCGGTGCGTTGCACCGGTGCGGTCCAGGCCGGGTCCAGCTCGCGTCGGGCGGCGGCCAGGAAGACCTCGGCGTACGAGTCGACGGGGAAGTCACCCAGGTAGCGGCGGCGGGTGGCCCAGCGGGCCTCCGCGAGCGGATCGGTGTCGAACAGTCGGGTCAGCACGTCGTCCAGGTCGGCCATGTCCCGGCGCAGCACGTAGCCGGCGGCGGCCAGCGGAAAGCGCTCGACGAACCGGTCGCCGTCGGTGCCCATGTCGATCACCGCGTACGGCTTGCCCGAGTAGAGCCAGTCGGAGACCACCCCGGACACGTCGGAGACCAGCGCGTCCGCGCGGTTGACGCAGTCGGTGAGCGTGAGCCGGCTCGCTACGGCACCGTACACGTGCGCCCGTCCGGTGCGGGTCCGGTCGGCGGCGAGCAGGTCGTGCAGCCGGGCCAGTTGCCGGGCCGAGGCCGGGTTCTGCGCGGTGTACGGGTGGGCCCGCAGGATGACCGTGGCTCCCCGGTCCAGCAGCCGTCGCAGCAGCGGCTCCGCCACCGGCAGCGAGCAGTAGTCGGCGTCGGCGTTGTGCCCGGTCCAGGTGGGGGTGTAGAGGACCGTCGGGTTCGTCAGGCCCCGCGCCGGCCGCGAGCGCACCTCGATCGCCTCGACCTGCGGACGACCGACCACCACGAACTTCTCGGCCGGGATGTGGATCCCGGCGCGGGCGTACCGCTCGATGGCCGCCTCACCGGCGACGAAGATCCGGTCGAAGATCGCCGAGACCGGGTTGGCGCTGGGGGCCTTGTCACTGTCACCGTGATGCAACTGCACGTGGGTGAGCTGAGTGAACCGGATGCAGTGGCTGTTCTTGGCGCCGTGGTTGACGTAGAACGCCACCCGCAGGCTCGGCACCAGCACCTCGTCCATGCTCCGGGTGGTGGGGCAGTAGACCACCGGGGCGCTGGTGGCCGCCGCGATCGGGGCCAGGAACTCCGGCTCCCGGACCATCACCACGAAGGGCCGGCCGATCCGTGCCAGGTAGGGCAGCCACATGGTGACCTGATACTCGGAGCCGGGTGGGGCGGAGAAGTGCAGCACGAACTCGGGCTGGTGCCGGCGCAGCGCCCGAGCCACCGCCGACCCGGCCGGGGACGGCCGGAACCGTCGCCGGGCCAGGTCGAGCGCGACCGCTGCGGCGACCCCACCGACCAGCAGCGTCGCCGCCAGGGCCACGGCGGCGGGCAGACCCGCCAGGGCGGCCAGGGCCAGCAGGCCGAGCAGCGCGGCCACGGCGTCGCCGAGCACCGCCGCGGCCTGCGGTACCCAGGCACGCACCGGCAGGTTGGCGACCCGGATCTCCAGGTTCCCGGCCTGGCGCAGCGGACCGGTCAGCAGCACCAGGCCCAGCAACACCAGGGCGGTCGCGGCCAGCGCCGGATCGAAGCCGGCGTCGAGCTGCCGGGCATAGCCGACCAGCACTCCCGCCGCGACCAGCGTGGTCTCCGCGACGTTGTCGGCACTAGGTCGTACCCGGCGCTCCCAGACGGTGGCGGCAAGCGCCGCCACGGCCAGGCAGAGCCCCCAGGCGGTCGCGCCGGTGAGGGCGAGCACCAGGAACGCCAGGACCGCCCCACCGGTGGCCAGGCCCCGTGCGGTCAACTTCCGGACCAGCTCACCACGCATCTCGGTGTCGCTTTCGCGGGTCGTGTGGGTCGGAGGTCAGCCGACGGGGGCGGCGCTGGCCGACCGGTCGGTCTGTGCGGGTACGGCGACGGCGACCGGTGCCTCGCCCGGCGGACGGCGGACGTCGATCACCTGGCCGGTGAGATCCGAGATCAGCACGTCCAGCGACGACTGGGCGACGGTCTCGGCGGCGAGCAGCGTGTGCTCGGGCTCCGCGCCGAAGGCCTTCGTCCGCATCGGGGTGGCGGTCCGCTCCGGGTTGATGACGTTCACCCGTACGCCGAACTCCGCCCACTCGTCCGACAGCGCCTGGGTGAGGTTGACCAGGGCGGCCTTGGTGGCCGAGTAGAGCGCGTAGTCGGCCCGCCCACGGGTGTACGAGCTGGAGGTGTAGAGCAGCAGCTGGCCCTTGGTCTGCTGGAGGTAGGGCAGGGCCTGCCGGGCGACGGTGACCGGGCCGACGAAGTTGACCTGGAGCACCCGGTCGATGGTCTCCTGGTCCATCTCGGCGAGCGCGCCCTTCTCCAGGATCCCGGCGGTGACCACCACGTGGTCGATCCGGCCGGTGGCCTCGAAGGCGGTCCGCAACGCGGCCTCGACGTCCTCGGGGCGCTCCACGTGGGTGCCGGTGCTGGAGCGGCTGAACGGGAAGACCTGGGCACCGTAGCGGCGGGCCAGCTCCGTCAGGTCGTGACCGATGCCGTAGCTGCCGCCGAAGACGACGATCGTCCGGCCGGAGACCTCCTCGCTGTAGGCGCGGTGGTCGGTCAGCCGGGGCACCTTGGCGGCGGCCAGCTGGAACAGCTTGTCGGCCAGGTGCACGTCGACCGGGTGGGTGACCTTGATGTTCTCGTCCGAGCCGTCGATCACCTTGATCGGGGTCTCCGGGAGGTAGCGCAGGACCACGCCGCAGTCGTCGGTCGCGGCGAAGTTGGGGTCGCCCTCGGCCCGGCGGTACGCCTCGCGGATGGTGCCGGAGCGGAACGCCTGCGGCGTCTGGCCCCGACGCAGCGTGGCCCGCACCGGGATGTCGGTGATGCACTCGTTCTCGTCGACCTGGATGATCGTGTCGGCCGACGGGATGGCCACGTCGACGGCCGAGTAGGTCCACAGGGCGTTCACGCACTCGCGGACGATGCGGCCGCTGAGCAGCGGGCGCACCGCGTCGTGGAAGAGGATGTTGCAGTCGCCCGCACCGACCGCGTCCAGCGCGACGCGGG
This sequence comes from Verrucosispora sp. WMMC514, assembly GCF_027497295.1. Classification (NCBI taxonomy): domain Bacteria; kingdom Bacillati; phylum Actinomycetota; class Actinomycetes; order Micromonosporales; family Micromonosporaceae; genus Micromonospora; species Verrucosispora sp. WMMC514. Next base: position 4,588,062 of record NZ_CP114906.1, read on the forward strand.
TGGTGGCGTTGCGGGTGTCGCCCCCCTCGATCACCTTGGTGACCTTGCGGAAGCCGGCCTTGTCGACGATCTTCTGCGCCTCGGCGACGTGCCCGGTGGCCATCAGCACGATGATCTCGTCGATCTCGGGCGCGGCCTCGAAGACGGCAAGGGTGTGCTCGATGATCGGCTTACCGGCGATCTTGAGCAACTGCTTGGGGATGCCCAGGCCCAACCGGGTGCCGGTGCCGCCGGCCAACACCACCGCCACCGTCCGTGAGGGCCGCCACGGCGCCCGGTCCTCCGGCGTGGTACCCGGATCGGTGGTCTGGTCCTGCGTCATTGCCGGTCCTCGCTCTCGGGGTGCATGACAGTGGTGGGGTACGTGAACGGAAGGTTCCGCCGACACGGCGACGGAGTGAACCATAACGCGTGGGCCGCGTCGCCCCAACGGGACAACGCGGCCCAGGGCGCCGCTCGTTCACCCAGACTCTACTTGCCGTTCGTAAATGCCTCGTAGGCCGCCAGCACCTCGGCAGTCGGGCCGTCCATCCGGATTTCGCCGGACTCCAGCCAGATGGTCCGTTCGCAGGTGTCCCGTACGGAGGAGAGCTGGTGGCTGACCAGGAACACCGTGCCCGCGCTCTCCCGCAACTCCCGCACCCGTTGCTCGCTGCGCTTGCGGAACGCCTTGTCCCCGGTGGCCAGGGCCTCGTCGATCAGCAGCACGTCGTGCTGCTTCGCCGCGGCGATGGAGAAGCGCAGCCGGGCCGACATGCCGGAGGAGTAGGTGCGCATCGGCAGTGAGGCGAAGTCGCCCCGCTGGTTGATGCCGGAGAACTCGATGATCTCCGGAAGCTTGCGCCGCACCTCCGCCGGAGACATGCCCATGGCCAGGCAGCCGAGCGTGACGTTGCGCTCACCCGGCAGGTCGTTGAGCAGGGCGGCGTTCACCCCGAGCAGGGACGGCTGCCCCTGGGTGTAGACCGAGCCCTGCTCCACCGGCAGCAGCCCGGCGATGGCCCGCAGCAGGGTCGACTTGCCGGAGCCGTTGGTGCCGATCAGCCCGATGGCCTCGCCCCGGTACGCGGTGAAGGTGACCCCGCGCACCGCGTGCACCACCCGCACGTTCGGCGCGTTGGTGCGGGTGACCATCCGCTTGAAGGCGGCCACCGGGCTGGTGTTGCCGGCGGCGCCCTTGTGCACCCGGTAGACGACGTGCGCGTCGTCCACCACCACGGTGGGGATCCGCTCCTGGATCCGGGGGAGGGTCACCGTCACATCATTGGACATTTCCAGGTTAACCACGGCCGTACTCCTGTTCGCCGCGCCAGAAGTAGAGGTAGCCGCCGAGGCCCGCGACCGTCGCCCAGCCGAGCGCGATCAGCCAGGTCAGCGGCAGCGAGTCGTTGAGCAGGTGGGTGTTCTCCAGCAGGGAGATGCGGGCCAGCTCGATGTAGACGAGCATCGGGTTGAACTGCACCACCGCGGTCGCCCAGCCCGGCAGGTTCTCGGCGAACAGGTTGACGCTGTAGAGCACCCCGGAGCCGTACATCCAGGCCCGCAGCACGAACGGCATGACCTGCTTGAGGTCGGTGGCCTTGGCGCCGAGCCGGGCGACCACCATGGTCAACCCGGCGTTGAAGACCGTCTGCAGCAGCACCGCCGGCACCAGCATCAGCCACATCAGGGTGATCGGCTCGCCGGTGGCGAGCACGATGGCCAGCAGCACCACGATCGAGCCGAGCAGTTGCTGGAACTGGGTGGTGGTGATGGCCAGTGGCAGGGCGGCCCGAGGGAAGTGCAGGGCGCGGATCAGCCCGAGGTTGCCGCTGATCGCCTGGGTGCCCTGCTGCACGCTGACCTGGGTGAAGTTGAAGATGAACAGCCCGGTGGTCAGGTAGGCGATGAAGTTGGGGATGTTGCGGCTCTGTTCGAGCACCAGACCGAAGATCAGGAAGTAGACCGCCGCGTTGGTCAGCGGGGTGAGCACCTGCCACAGCTGCCCGAGCCGGGCGTTGCTGAACGAGGCGGTCAGCTTGGCGTGGGCGTACGCCGAGATGAAATGCCGGTAGCGCCACAGTTGGCCGCTGTAGGCGCCGATCGAGGGCCGCTCGCCGGCCACCCGCAGCCCGTGTCGGGCGGCCAGCTGGGCTGGGGTGAGGCCGGAGTCGGGGTCGGCCAGCAGGTTGGCCATGGGGATTGGCGCTCCGATCTGTCGTGCCGGCGTTATGTCTCGCGACGAGAGAATCTAGCGTGGTGAGTGCGGGAGCGCCGCCCCCGGTCGCTGGCTGGACAGTAGTCCGAAATGCGTCGGGACGCAACCGTAGCGTCGTTGCGCTACGCTGTCCCTCGTGACAGTCGAGAAGAGTTCCAGGTGACGGCCGAGAAGAGACGCACACCAGCCGGTGCGGCGGTGCTCCGTGGGGAGATCACCACGGCCATCCGGCGCGCCCTCATGCAGGAACTCGCCGCGGTCGGGTACGGCCGACTCTCGATCGAGGCGGTGGCCCGCCGCGCCGGGGTCAGCAAGACCGCCATCTACCGGCGCTGGAACTCGAAGCTGGATCTCGTGCTGGAGGTGGTGGCCGCCGCCGCCGGCCGTCGGCTGCCCGCGCTGGACACCGGCACCCTGCGCGGTGACCTGTCCCTGCTGTTCCAGGTCCTGGCGCACGCGCTGCGACACCCGCTGGCCTCGCAGATCATCCCCGACCTGCTGGCCGAGGCGGCCCGCAACCCGACGATCGACGAGACCCTCCAGCGCGTGCTGCGCGCCCGGCAGCAGGAGGTGGCCGGTGAGCTGATCGGCCGGGCGGTGCGGCGCGGCGAGCTGCCCGCCGACACCGACCCGGACGCCGCCGTCGACCTGATCGTCGGTCCGCTGTACTGGCGGATCGCCATCGCCCGCACCCCCGTCACCGACAGCTACCTGGAGGCCCTGGTGGAGTCGGTGGCGTCCGGCCTCGGTGCCCAGGACGCGGTACCCCGGCAACGGTCCGCGCCCGACCCTGGTTGAGCACCGGCCGCCGTGGGTAGGGCTGTTCGGAACGGCACCCGGCAGCCCGCCGCTCCGCGCGTCGGCTCGACCCGACAGCCCCGCGACGACTACTACTCTCGGTGTGGCTCGTGGTGCGGGCGCCGTCGCGCGCGAGGAGCGCGTGGCCCCGCCGGATCCGCCCGTACGACGACAAGGACGCCCGTGTCGATTACCGACCAGACCGTCGCCGTCGCCGCTGTCGAGCCGGCAACGGCCGATGAGGCGACCGTCCCCACGCCCGCCCGCCCCCGTCGGGCACGAGTGGTGGCGGGTCACCTCCGGCGGGGCTTCGCCGCGATACCCGCCGTACTGACCGACGGCGCGGTGCTCGCGTTCGCGCTCTGGACGCTGCTCTACCACGCCGCGCTGCTGTTGGACCTGGCCCCGTCGCTGACGCTGCGGACCTGGCTGGTGACCGGCCCGGCCCTGGCCCTGCTGGCCGTGGCGACCCGGTTCGCCCTGCGCTGGCATCGCCGTCGCCGGTCCGCCCGGCCCACCGGCACCACGGTGGCGTCGGGAGACGCTCCCGCCGGAGGGCCGGGCCGGCACACCGACACCGCCGGCACCGGGACCGACGGCACGGACGGCACCGCCGACACTGACGGCACCGGGACCGACGGCACGGACGGCACCGGGACCGACGGCACTGACGGCGGCGAGACCGACGGCGGCGAGACCGACGGCGCCGAGACCGACGGCGCCGGCGCGGCGCGGGGGACCGGCACCGCCGCCTCGGGACCCGCCGCCGGGGCGGCAGCCCCACCGAGTGCCGTCGACGTCACCCCGGTTGAGCGGCGGAACGTCGACGAGGTCGCCCCCGCGACGGAGCGGGACGGCGACCGGGGGCCCGGCACCGCTGCGGCCCGGACGCAGGACCCGGCCCGGAGTGAACCGGCTGCGCGGACCGCCGCCGCCACCGCACGGATGTCGGTGGCGCAGCGCCTGCTGACGGCGTTGGTCCTGCTGATCGGCACCGGCGCGGCGATCACCGCGGGAGTGGCCGGCACACCGGCCGGCGAGGGACTGTCCTGGTGGGTGCCGGCCTCGGCGGGCATCGTCGCGGCGGTCGGCGCGGTGCTGCTCACCTGGCGGACGTGGCGGGTCGCCCCGGCGAGCACTCCGGCGGCGCCGTCGCCGGGGGCCTGGCAGTCGGCGTACGCGTTGCTGATCGCCGGCGGGGCCGCGGTCGCCTCGCTCTACCTGGCCCGCAACACTCCCGACGACATCTACTACGTGGGTCGCTCGGTGTGGGTGGCGGAGCGGGATCAGGTTCCCCTCAACGACTTCCTGTTCAGCGAGAACGTGCTGCCGCCGATGGCCTCGCAGCCCCCGGTCGCCAGCATCGAGGTGCTCGCGGGCGCGCTGGCCCGCCTCTTCTCCCTTCCGGCCGCCTCGGCGACCTGGTACGTGCTGTTGCCCATCATGGCGGTGCTCGCCGTGCTGGCGTTGTGGCGGCTGGTGCAGCGCTGGGCACCCCGGCGCCCGGTGCTCGCCTTCACCGTGGCGGTGGCGTTCCTCGCCCTGGTCTGCGGACCGGACGCCGCCCTGGGCACCTTCCACCTGCCCCGGCTCTACCAGGGCAAGGGCATGTTCGTCTCGGCGGTCGTACCGCTGATGTGGCTCTACCTGACCCGGTGGTTCGACGAGCGCTCCCCGCGTGCCCTGGTGCTGATCGTCGCCCTGTCGGTCACCGCTATCGGGCTGACCACCACTGCCGCGATCATCCTGCCGATGCTGGTCGGCGGGGCGGCCCTGATGATGCTGCTGGTGGGGCGGTGGAAGGCGGCGTTGGTGGCCGGCGCCGCGGCCCTCGCGTACCCGGTCGGGGTGGTCGCCGTCGCGCAGCTGATCGTCGGATCCGCCAGCGAGGCCGCGGCGGACGTCAACGTCTGGGGTGCCGAGCGGACCTTTCAGCGCACGTTCCAGATCGGCATCGTGGGAGTGATCGCCGGCCTGGCCCTGTGGTGCGGCCCGCTGCTGGCCCGCCGCCGCACCCCGGCGTTGCTCGCGGCCGGCGGCGGGCTCACGCTCAGCGTGCTGCTGCTGCCCGGGGTGCTGGAGTGGCTCGGTGCGCTCACCGGTATCTCGGTGGTGCTGTGGCGGGTGCCGTGGCTGCTCGCCCTCCCGGCGCTGATCGGGCTGTTGTGCACCGTCTGGTTGCCGACCCGGCTGCGCAGCGTCCGGGCGCTTGTCGGCGTGGTGCTGGCCGGGGCGATGGTGGCCTCGTTCGCCACCTACGCCACGCCGATGTGGGCCGAGCGCAGCTGGGTCCAGGTGCACGGCGAACCGGTCTGGAAGATCCCGCAACAGCGGCTGGGCATCGCGCAGTGGATCACCACCCTCGACCGCCCGGACGGGCTCGTTCTCGCGCCGGAGACCGCCATGCGCGCGATACCGATGCTGACCACCCGGGTGCGGGTGGTCATGCCGCGCGACTTCTACCTGGTGGAGTACGACCTGAACTCGCAGTTCGCCCAGGACCGGCTGCTGCTGACCCGGTTCGCCAACAGTGGCGCGGCCGAGGGCCGACCGACCCGCGAGCAGGTCGCCGCGGCGTTGGAGCGGCTGGACGTGGGGACGATCTGTGTCTACAGCGGCAACCGCTTCGCCCGCCGGACGGCCCAACGGTTGGGCTACCTGGAATTCGCCGAGCGCCCCCCACCCGTGCCCGACCAGCCCGGTGCCGTCACCTGCCTGCGTCGGGCCTGACCTGGCCCGACGTTCCGGCCGGGCGGTTTCCGCCCGGTCGGGACGCTCGTCCCCACGCCGGGCCTGGCGGTTTGGGGGAAAGATGCCGGATACCCGGACGTTGTCCCGGAGACGATTCGCGTTAAGGTCGCAGCTACGCTGGCGGCCGTCGAGGCGTATCCAGCCGGTCATCGATCTCTTTTAGGGAGCGTTCTCGTTGTTCGGCACGTTGACTGCACGCGTCGGGGTCGCCGCGCGCGGCGCCCTGCTGGTGGCGTCCTATCTCATTCTGCTGGCCGCGGCCGCGCTCGGCTGGGTCGGTCTCTTCGCGGTCGCCGCCGTGGCGGCGGTCCTGGGGGAGTTCGCGGTCGAGCGGTGGTCACCGGCGACCGTGAGCCTACTGGGGAAGGTCGGCATCAGCCGGGTCTACCGCCAACTGAGCCGCGACCTGTCGGCCGTGCTGCTGGTGGCCGCCGAGGTGCCGCTCCTCGACCAGGAGCTGACCCTGCTGCTCCTGCTGCCCGCCGCCGTCTGGGTGATCGCGGTCTTCGCCGGTGCGTTCAACCGCATGATCGACAGGCGTAACCCCATCTCGGCCCTGGTGCGCAACATCGACCTGGGGCCGGTGTCCGCGGCGCCTCGACCGCCGGAGTGGGCCACCCGCTTCGTCGGCGACCGGCTGCCCCGGGTGAACATGCTGCTGCTGCCGGGCGCGGTCGTCACCGCCGTGACGAGCGAGGTGGCGCCGGTCTTCGTGACCGGTGCGGTCGCCGTCGGACTGGCCGCGCTGGTCGGTGGCGTGGTCGCGGTGACCTGGCTGCGCGGCCGGGGCACCGGGCAGAGCCCGCTGCTGCCGGCCGTGCAGCGCTGGCTGGACCGGGACCGCCCGGAGGTGGCGCTGTACTTCGCCGGCCCGGCCAAGGACGTCTACCAGGCGAACATGTGGCTCGCCCCGATCGAGGCGCTCGGCCGGCCGGCGGTGGTGCTGATGCGCAGCAAGGAGGCGTTCCTCGAACTGGCCGACACCCGGCTGCCGGTCATCTGTGTGCCGGCCGCACCGGACTTCATGAACCTCGACAAGAGCAGCCTGCGGACCACCCTGTACGCGGCGAACGTCGGCCCGAACATCCACATGCTGCGTGAACCCGGCATGAAGCACGTGTTCGTCGGTCACGGTGACAGCGACAAGGCGGCGAGCGTCAACCCGTACAGCAAGGTCTACGACGAGGTGTGGGTCGCCGGCCTGGCCGGGCGCGAGCGGTACGCGCGGGCCGGGGTGGGCGTCCTGGACGCCGACATCGTCGAGATCGGCCGGCCGCAGCTGGCCGGGGTGCACACCTTCGGCTCGGAGGCGGTCGAGCGGCCCTTCACCGTGCTCTACGCGCCCACCTGGGAGGGTTGGCTCGACGACGACCCGTACCACACCTCGCTGGTGCTGATGGGTGAGCGGATCATCGCCGGCCTGCTGGCGGTCCGGCCGGGGGTACGGGTGGTCTACAAGCCGCACCCGTTGACCGGCAGCCGGTCCAAGCAGGCCAAGGCGGTGCACGAACGGATCGTGGCGATGATCCGCGCCGCCGGTGGTGACGTCGACGCGAGCACCCTGGACGGACCGGCCCACCGCGTCGTCACCGGGCGGGTGCCGGCGCTGTTCGACTGCTTCAACCAGACCGACCTGCTGGTCAGCGACGTGTCCAGCGTGGTGTCCGACTTCGTGCAGAGCCAGCGGCCGTACGTGGTGGCCAACCCCGCCGGGCTGCCCGAGGACGAGTTCCGGCGTTCCTTCCCGACGTCCCGGGCGGCGTACCTGCTGGCCGCCGACTGCGGCGAGCTGGAGAAGATCGTGGCGGTGACCCGGGCCGGTGACGACCCGATGACCGAGGCCCGCCGGGAGCTGAAGACCTACCTGCTCGGCCCGGCCGACGCCAACCCGATGGACCGGTTCGCCGAGGAGGTCGGCCGGCTCTGCCGCTGACGCCGAACCGCCTGACGTGCCCGGGACGAGCCCTCGTCCCGGGCACGTCGTCGTAGACCCGGTTTTGTCCGGTACCGGCCCGGTCCGCCGCCCCGGCGGGCATGCTCGAAGGGCAGGCCGCCGGCGAGGGGATGGGCATGGAGAGCTACCACGAGGACTGGACCGACAGCCAGCGCGCGCTCTACGACGAGTGCTACCGCGCCGGCGCCGACTGGGCCGACGACCCCGACACGCCGTCGGAGGATGTCCAGCACGTGATCAACCTGGCGGAGGCCGACGACGACACCCTCGCCGACGCCGAGACCGACTTCGCGCCGCTGATCGACGCGGTCACCGAGGCCACCGGCGAGGTTGTCGCCACCGTGCCGGCCAGCCACGAGGACCCCGGATTCAAGGGCTTCGTGGACGGGGTGCGCGACGGCGCCTCCGACGAGACGTTCGGCCTCTGAGCGCCCGAGCCGCCCCCTGACCGCCCCCGGGCCTGTGCACCAGGCCGCTCGTCTGCCACCATCTGGGCGCAGGCAGTTGAGCAGACCGAACGGGGAGGCCGGGTGCGCATCCTGCTGGTCGAGGACGACCGACGGGTGGCCGCCGCGCTGTCGTCGGCCCTGACCCGTCGCGGCTACGAGGTGGAGCACGCCGCCACCGTCGCTGCCGCGCTCTCCGCCGCCCCCTGTGACCTGGTGCTGCTCGACCTCACCCTGCCCGACGGTGACGGCACCGACCTGTGCCGGCAGTTGCGGCGGCGCAGCAACCAGCTCGGCATCATCGCGGTGACCGCCCGGGGCGAGGAACGGGACCGGGTGCTCGGCCTGCGGCTCGGCGCGGACGACTACGTGGTCAAGCCCTTCTCGATGGTGGAACTCCAGGCCCGCATCGAGGCGGTGCTGCGGCGGGCCGCGCACGCGGCACCGGAGCGCAACCTGATCGAGGTCGGTCCGGTGTACATCGACGTGGCGGCCCGCACCGTGGCGGTGGCCGGCCGGCCGGTGTCGCTGACCCGCAAGGAGTTCGACGTGCTGCTCTCGCTGGCCCGGCAACCCGGCGTCGCGGTGCCCCGCGACCGGATCCTGCTCGACGCCTGGGGCACCACCTTCACCGATCGGCACACCGTCGAGGTGCACGTCGGCTCCCTGCGCGGCAAGCTCGGCGACCCGCGGCTGGTGGAGACGGTCCGGGGCGTCGGTTACCGGCTCCGGGGCGAGTGAGGAGCCCGGGGTGCGACGGCGGCTGGTGATCAGCTATCTGCTGCTGATGGTGCTGGTGGTGGTGGCGCTGGGCACGCCGCTGGCGGTGACGCTGACCACCCGGGAGACCGACCGGGTACGGGCCGACCGGCTCGCCGACGCCACCCGGTTCGCGTCGTTGGCCGGGCCGGCGTTGCGGGACGGCACGCCCGGTCCGCTCGACCACGAGCTGGGCAGCTACGACGAGCTGTACGGCATCGGTGCGGCGGTGGTGGACCGGGACCGGCGGGAGGTGGTGGCCTCGGCGAGCTGGCGCCCGGCCCCGGGCACCCGCGAGGCGCTCGACGTCGCGCTGTCCGGGCAGCAGGCCAGTGGACCCGACTCGGTCTGGCCGTGGGTCGAGGGGCCGATCGTGGTGGCGGTGCCGATCAACGACGGCGGCGAGGTCCTCGGTGCGGTGGTCACCGCGACCCCGGCCGACGGGGTCCGGCGTACCGTCGCCACCTGGTGGACGCTCGTCGCCGCGCTGGGCCTGCTGGCCGTGCTGGCCTGCGTGCTCACCGCGTTCGGGCTGGCCGGTTGGGTGCTGCGCCCGGTCACCGAGCTGGACGCGGTCACCCACGAGATCGCCGAGGGCGACCGTGGTGCTCGCGTGCAGCACCGGCTGGGGCCGCCGGAGCTGCGCCGCCTGGCGGCGAGCTTCAACCACATGGCCGACGTCGTGTCCGACGTGATGGACCGGCAGCGTGCGTTCGTCGCGCACGCCAGCCACCAGCTCCGTAATCCGTTGACCGCGTTGCGGCTGCGGGTGGAGGAACTGGGGCCGAGCGTCACCGACGAGCAGGGCCGCGCCGAGCACCGGCTGGCGTTGGAGGAGACCGACCGGCTCGCGCTGCTGCTCGACGCGTTGCTCACCCTCGCCCGTGCGGAACGCCACGAGAACCAGCGGATCACCGTCGACGCGACGGCCGTGGCCGCGTCCCGGGTCGCGGCCTGGGAGCCGTTGGCCCGGCACCGGGCGGTCGCCCTGCGGTTGGCGGCCGATTGCGGCCCGGCCTACGCCCGTACCGTGCCGACCGCCATCGACCAGGCGCTGGACGCTCTGATCGACAACGCGGTGAAGTTCAGCGGCGCGGGCGGCGAGGTGACGGTGACCGTCGCGGCCCGCGACGGCGGGACGACCCTCGAGGTACGCGACACCGGCCCGGGGATGACCCGCAGCCAGCTCGGCCGGGCCACCGAACGGTTCTGGCGGGCACCGGAGGTGCAGAACGTCGACGGTGCCGGGCTGGGCCTGACCATCGCCGCCGTGCTCGTCGACGCCTCCGACGGCCGGCTCACCATGCATCCGAACTCGCCGCGCGGCCTGGTCGCCGCGCTGTGGTTCCCGCAGCCGGCCGAGCCGGCCGACCCGGGCGCCGAGGCCGGACCACCGGCACCCACCGCCGCGGCGTCATCGCAGCCGGCAGTGGCCTGAGCGCGGAACCGCGCCAGCGGGGGCAGCCAAGGTTTGCTGCGAACCGTAGTATGAGTGCTATCTTTCAGCGCACAGATCATATGGAGGTGGTGGTCCATGGCTGTCAGCGCAGAGGCGGACGCCCCGACCAGTGCCGCAGCGTCCACGGACCTGACCCTGGACGTGGACGACCTGCGGATGCGGTACGGCTCGACCGACGTGCTCACCGGCGTGTCGTTCCGCGCGCGGCGCGGGGAGGTGCTGGCCCTGCTGGGCCCCAACGGTGCCGGCAAGACGACCACCATCGAGATCCTGGAAGGCTTCCGGATGCGCTCCGGTGGCCGGGTCGAGGTGCTGGGCATCGACCCGGCGCGTGGTGACGAACGCTGGCGGGCCCGACTCGGCGTGGTCCTCCAGTCCTGGCGGGACCACGGTCGATGGCGGGTCCGGGAACTGCTGGCCCACCTCGGCTCCTTCTACGCGCCCTACTCGACCGACGAGATCCGCCGGCCGTGGGACACCGACGAGCTGATTCAGGTGGTCGGCCTCACCGAGCACGCGCACAAGAAGATCGGTCAGCTCTCCGGCGGCCAACGCCGCCGGGTCGACGTGGCGATCGGCATCGTGGGCCGGCCGGAGGTGCTCTTCCTCGACGAGCCGACCGCCGGGTTCGATCCCGCCGCCCGCCGCGAGTTCCACGACCTGGTGCACCGGCTCACCGACGTCGACGACACCACCATCCTGCTCACCACTCACGACCTCGACGAGGCGGAGAAGCTGGCCGACCGGATCCTCATCCTGGCCGGCGGCCGGATCATCGCCAGCGGCTCCGCCGACGAACTGTCCCGGCGCATCTCCGCCGACGCCGAGGTGCGATGGAGCCAGGGTGGCAACCGCTTCGTGCACTCCACCAGCGACGCGACCGGGTTCGTTCGGGAGCTGTTCACTCGACACGGCGAGGACGTCGCCGACCTTGAGGTGCGCCGGGCGAGCCTGGAGGACACCTACATGACGTTGGTACGCGATCACGAGTCCGGGCGCGGCGAGAGCGCGACCCGCGCGTTCGAGGAGGTGGGCAGATGAGCCCGACGGTCCGCCCACTGGTCGTGGCCGCCCGGGCCGGCCTGTCCCGGGGCCGCATCGAGCTACGGCAGAGCCTGACCCACTCGGAGACCCTCTGGGGCTATCTCTTCCCGACCGTCATCCTGCTGGTGGTGATGTTCTTCCTGCGGGGTGCCACCGTGCCGGGCACCGAGTTCTCACTCGGCGCGCAGACCCTGCCCAGCACGCTCGGCATGACCGTGGCGTTCGGCGGGCTGGTCACCACGGCGTCGATCCTCACCGTCGAACGCGAGGACGGCACCCTGCTGCGGGCCAAGGCCACCCCGAACGGCATGTTCGGCTACCTCATCAGCAAGATCGCCCTGGTTTCGGGGATGACGCTGATCAGCGTCGCCCTGCTGCTCGTACCCGGCCTCTTCCTCTTCGACGCCCTGGCGCTCGACCGCACGGCGGCCTGGCTGACCCTGGCCTGGGTGATGCTCGTCGGGATGGTGGCGACGATGCCGGTCGGCGCGGTCTTCGGCTCGCTGCTGTCGAACCCCCGGAACATGGGGCTGATCATGCTGCCGATGATGGGACTCATCGCCACATCGGGCATCTTCTACCCGATCACCGTCCTGCCCGGCTGGGTGCAGGCGGTCGCGCAGGTCTTCCCGATCTACTGGCTCGGGCTCGGCATGCGGTCGGCGCTGCTGCCCGAGGCCATGGCCGCCGTCGAGCTCGGCGATTCGTGGCGGCACCTGGAGACGCTGCTGGTGCTCGGCGGCTGGGCGGTCGCCGGGCTGGTGCTGGCACCGGTGGTGCTGCGCCGGATGGCCCGCCGGGAGTCCGGTTCGAGCGTGGCGGCCCGCCGCGAGAAGGCCATGCAGCGGGTGACCTGAGGATGGACCGTCGAGATGAGTGAGCTGGTCCACAACCGCATCGCCATGCTCCGGGCGGAGCGGGGGATCTCCCGCCGCCAGCTGGCCGAGGCGCTGGGCGTCCACTACCAGACCATCGGCTACCTGGAACGCGGCGAGTTCAGCCCGAGCCTGCACCTGGCGCTGCGGATCGCCCGGCACTTCGAGGTGCCGGTGGAGGTGGTCTTCTCCACCGAACCGTTCCCCCGCCTCGGCGACTCCGCGCGGTCCGCCTGATCCGCCGGGTCAGGGTTTGCTGGCCCGGTAGTAGTCGACGGCACCGGGATGCAGGGGCAACGGTGAGGTGGCGATGGCCGAGCGAGGGCTCATCCGGCCGGCCGCCGGATGCGCGGCGGCCAGTTCGGAGCGGCGTTCCATCAGCAGCCGGGTCACCTCGCGTACCAGCGAATCCGGCAGGTTGGCCCGCACCACCAGGTAGTTCGGGTTGGCCACGGTGGTGACCGGATCGACGCCGTACACCGAGTGGGGTATGTCGCGTGGCACGTACACCTCCGGGTTGCCGCGCCGCAACGGCGCCGTCCAATCGCCGAGGTCGACGATGCGGGTGGGGGTGTCCTGGGCGAACTGGGCGACCGCGCGCACCGGCAGCCCGCCGGAGAAGAAGAACGCGTCGATCCGGCCGGCGCGCAGTGCCGCCACCGAGTCGTCCAGGCCGAGCTGTTCCTGCCGCACCTGAGCACCGTCGAGGCCGGCGGCGGTCAGCAGCCGGTCCACGGTGATCTTGGTCCCGGAACCGGTCGCGCCGACCGAGACCCGCCGCCCGCGCAGGTCGGTCAGCGTCCGCACCGGGCTGTCGGCGGTGGTGACCAGGTGCAGCAGGTCGTCGTAGACCCGGGCCACCGCCACCACCGGCGGATCCGGGCCCGGGTCGGCCTGCAACACGTCGGCCTGGGTGAAGCCCAGTTCGGCCTGCCCGGCGTTGAGCAGTTGCACGTTCTCCGCCGAGGCGGCGGTGACCAGCACCTCCGCCCGCACCTGCGGCAGTTCCCGGTTGAGGATGGCCGCCAGTGACGCGCCGAAGGCGTGGTAGACGGCGGTCGGACTGCCGGTGGCGATCCGGATGACCACCGGTTCGCCCGGATCGTCGCGGCAGCCGACGAGGCCGGGCAGGGCCAGCAGCACGGTCAACGCCACCGCCACGCGGGCGCCGCGCCACCGGACTCGGGCGGGATACCGGGTACTGGTCACGGGCAGCACTGTGCGCCGCCGGACCGCGATGACGCAACCCCGGGGCGGGCGCAGCCCGGTGCGGCCGTGGGATGACCGCCGGGTCAGGCCACCGGCCGCTGCACCGCCTCCTCCGCCGCGTACCGCAGGATCCGGTCCCGGTCCCGACCGTGCGCCACACTGACCAGGAAGCAGCCGGTGCTCGGCCGCAGCAGCGCCGGCACGTCCAGCAGGGCAGCGCCGCGTACCAGCACCGCACCGAGTTCCCGGTCGGTGATCCGCACCCCGAGAATGTGCCGCCGGACATGCCGTCCCCCGGCCAGCAGCGCGGCCCGCCAGGCGGCGGCGGCCAACCGGGTGCGCCACAACCGCCGCGCCGTCGAGGCACCCGGCACCGGGCCGCCGAGCAGTTCGCGCCGACCGCGCCGCCAGCCGTTCTCCACGATCGCCGCGTACGTCGGCCGGTGCTCCCGTTCGACGTGCAGCCGGTGCAGCTCGTAGCGGCGGCGCAGCCCACCGACCGCCACCTCGTGCCGCACCGGAATGTCAAGCCGATCGAGCAGTTGCCGGGTCCGCCGGGCCGCCTCCTCCCGGTTGAACTCGATCGTGGTCGGCCGGACGGGTTGCTGCCCGGCCTGCCGGTGCGCGGGGGTCGCCGGCGGCGGCATGCAGCGCAGCAGGCAGGCCGTCTCGAAGGCGTCGGCCAGGGTCGTCCAGTCCAGCGGTGGCGGTGCCGACGCGGGCCGGACCGACGACGGCATGCTGGACGCCGGCGGGGCCGATGACGGACGAGACCGGTCGAGCAGGATCGGTTCGGCAACCACCGGAGGGCCTCCTCGTCGCGTCGGGTCCTCTTACGGTGACCCGGGACACCGACCGGTGGTACCGATCCGGTCCAGCCTTGAGGAAATCTTGCGTCTGGTTACAGCTCCGAAACGATCACGTCGACCTGACGTGGCCGGCCGGGCCCGCTGGCCTGCTCGCACACCGTGTACTTCAGGTCCCGCAGCGTCGTCACCAGCGCTGCCACCGAACGCGGCCGGGCACCGGCGAGCAGCAGGTCCCGGACCAGCCGCCCCTTGGTGGCCTTGTTGAAGTGGCTGACCACCGAGCGCACCGGCACCCCGTCGACCTCCCGCTCGTGCAGCACCCGCACGGTGAGGGTGCGCTCGGCCAACTCGCCGCGCGGCGTCCAGGCCGCCGCGTACGCCCCGGAACGCAGGTCCAGCACCGGGCCGCGACCGGCCGCCGCGGTCAGCGCGGCACCGAGGTCCTGCCGCCACAGCGCCGGCAGCGCGCCGACGCCGGGCAGCCGGGCCCCGATCGGGCAGCGGTACGGCGGAATCCGGTCGGTCAGCCGCACCGCGCCCCACAGGCCGGAGCTGACCAGCACCTGACGTCCGGCCGCCCGCTGCGCCGTCGCCGGCAGGCCGGCCAGGTCGAGGGCCTCGTAGAGCACGCCGGTGTAGATCCGGCCGGCGGGCGCGGTGGCGGCCTGCCGCAGCCGGGCGTTGCGCCGTAGCTCGCCGTGCTGCCCGGCACCGAGGCCCAGTGCGGTCAGCGCCGTCTCCGGCGGCCCGGCGCTGAGGGCGACCAGGGCGGACAGCACCTCCTCCCGCCGTGGGTTCAGCTCCGGCAGGGAGAGGCGGTCCAGGTCCAGTCGGCGGCCCGAGCCGGCCTCGGCCTTGCCCTCCGAGGGCGGCAGCAGGATGAGCATGGGTGACTCTAACGCCACGGCCGCAGCGGCTCCGGTGGGTGGTACACCCGGAAGCCACCGATCTCGGCGAGCAGCGCCGCGCTGGCCCGGTCGCCGAGCAGTTCCCGCAGCCGCCGGTCCGCCGGGGCGTCGGCCGCCAGCACGTACCCGGGCCGCTGCGCCCGGGCCAGCCGCCACCAGTACGCCGGGTACCGGTTCTGCCCCGGGCGCAGGCCGCCGTCGACCACCCCGCAGACCACCTCCTCGTCGGTGTTGAAGACCAGCCGGTTGCAGGTCCAGTACTCGCCGTACACCTCACGCAGGCCGGCCGCGCGTACCGTGTCGGCCAACTCCCGGGCCTGTCGCTCCTCCACGCGCCCGGGATCCGCGCCGGTGGTGGCGAACAGCACGGTCACCACGAGCGAACCGGCCGCCAGCGCGCCCAGCACGGCGGTCGCCGCCGCCCCCGCCACCCGGCCCGCCACGCCGGCCGTGCCCCGTCGGGCGGCGACCGCCGCCACCCACAACGGCCAGAGCACCGCCGGCAGCGACAGTTGCAGCACCGACAGGTAGCGGGCGTTGCCCAGCGGATCCGTCGCCGCCAACGGGCTGCGCACGTACGCCAGCAGGGTCAGCGCCGCGCCGGCCAGCAGCGCGAGGTGCACGACCGGGCCGACCTGGTCGTGCCGCCCGCTCGCCCGCCGGTACGCGAGCCCGGCGAGCGTCGCCGCCACCACCAGCAGCAGCGGGTAGAGCAGGCCGAACCACGCCTGCCACCGGGCGCAGCCGTCGACCGGGCAGAGCCCGGCGGCCAGCGGTACGCCCTCCAGCAGCCCACCGCCGAGCCGCTGCGACCACGGTGGCACCGGCCCGGTCTCGCCGCTGACGCCACGCAACACCGACAGGGAGTCCTGCCCTGGTGGGGCCACCAGGTTGTCGCGGATCATCGGGGCGAGCCCGACGGCGAAGCCGACCACCAGCAGCAGCCCCGCCCAGCCGAACAGTTCCCGACGCAACGTCCACACCAGTGCCAGTCCGGCCACCGCCAGGTACGGCACGATCAGCCAGTCCGACCAGAGCGCCACCCCGGCGAGCAGCCCGAAGCCGCCCACGGCCAGCGTCCGGTGCCGTACCGTGCCGCGGGCCAGCGCCACCACGACCAGCAGCATCGCCAGCACCGCCACCTTGACCTCCGGCCGCCCGCCGACCGCGGTCACCTGGTCCCGGACGACCCGCTCGGAACCGAGGGCGAGCAGCCCGACGACGACGGTGGCGAACCACGGCGAGCCGATCCGCCGGGTCAGCCGGTGGATCAGCCAGAGGAACAGCGCGTAGAGGGCGAGCACCGGCAGCCGCAGCGCCGGCCAGCTCGGTCCGGTCACCGCGAGCAGCGGCGCGGCCAGGTACGACTCCAGGGTGCCCATGTACCGCTGGCCGTACAGGAAGATCGGCTGCTCACGGCCCTGCGCGATGTGCAGCGCGGCCAGCCCGAAGGTCGCCTCGTCGCTGTTGGAGACCGGCACGGTGGTCAGCACCAGGACCAGCCGGTAGCCGACGCCGACCATCCCGAACAGCAGCGCGACCAGCGCCGGCGGGTCGAGCCGTGGCCGCCACCGCCCCCGCTGTCGCCCTGGATCCGCCGTTGCTCGTGGCACGACCTCGCCCCCGTCGTCGTCCCGACCGGAGTGTGTCACGGCGGTCACGCCGGGCGTGGCGGTTCGGCTCAGCTCGCGTGGCCGAGGTGGCTGGTCTGTGGCAGGGTTGCTGGCGTGCCACCGACTCCCGCAGGCCAGCTGGCCATACCGAACCTGCACCGGGCCGCGCGGATCGAGGATGCCGTGCACGCCCTGGTGGAACGCCGGCTGCGCCGTACCGGCTGGCGGACCAACATCATCGCGTACACCGGCTACGGCGGGCCCGGTTGGGTGCGGGTGATGTGCCGGGTGCTGCTGGGGCGGCCGGACACCCGCCAGCGTGGCCGGCTGGAGAAGGTCCGGGGCTGGCGCAGCTTCACCACCCTGCCGGCCAAGCACGTCACGGTGACCATCGAGACCGGCGGGGTGGTGCACGAGGCGCAGGCCGACCGCAGCGGCTTCATCGACACGGTGGTCGAGGCGGGCCTGCCACCCGGCTGGGGTTCGGTGCGGCTGAGCATGCCCGACGCCGAACCGGTCGAAGCGCCGGTGCGCATCCTCGACCCGGAGGTGCGCTTCGGCATCATCTCCGACATCGACGACACGGTCATGGTGACCGCGCTGCCCCGGCCGCTGCTCGCCGCGTGGAACACCTTCGTCCTCGACGAGCACGCCCGCGCCGCGGTGCCCGGCATGGCGGTGCTCTACGAGCGGCTGGTCACCGCTCACCCGGGCGCGCCGGTGTTCTACCTGTCCACCGGCGCCTGGAACGTCGCCCCGACGTTGACCCGGTTCCTGTCCCGGCACCTCTACCCGGCCGGGGCGCTGCTGCTGACCGACTGGGGGCCGACCCAGGACCGTTGGTTCCGCAGCGGCCGGGAACACAAGCGCGCCACCCTGGCCCGGCTGGCCAAGGAGTTCCCGGACGTACGCTGGCTGCTCGTCGGCGACGACGGCCAGCACGACCAGGAGATCTACCGCGAGTTCGCGGTCGCCCACCCGGACAGCGTCGCCGGGGTGGCGATCCGCCGGCTGTCACCCACCCAGGCGGTGCTCGCCGGTAGCCTGCCCGTCCCGCACGACAGTCCCACCGAGGGGCCGGCGGGGCAGAAGTGGCTCTCCGCGCCTGACGGCGCCGGTCTGTGGACCCTGCTGCGCGGCGCCGGCCTGGTCTGACCCGGCCCCTCGGGTTCGCCGGTCTCGGTCTGCCGACCGGGCCGGCGGGGAGCTGCTCGGCGGGCGGGCGGAGCCGGTTACCCGGCCCAGCCCGCCCACCGTCCGTCTCGGTCAGCCGCCCGGCGTGAGCGTGACCTCGCCGGTGCAGCCGGCCAGAGTCCGGCGGTCTTCGAGCAGGTCGATGACCGCCTGCCGGTTGGCGATCCGCGCCTCGGACTGCGCGTCCGGGTTGCGCCGCTGGCCGTCGATGAAGGCGAGGTTGTTACGGACCGCGCCGTCGAGGCCGGCGCAGTTCTCCGCCGCGCCACCGTTGAGCGCCGCGTTCGGGTCCGCGTCGGGCACCTCGACCTCACCGGTGCACCCGGCCGCCGCGCGCCGCTGTTCGAGCTGGTCGATCACCGCCTGCCGGTTGGCGATCCGGGCCTCCGTCAACTCGTCGGGGAACACCAACTGGTCGGCGATGAACGCGAGGTTGTTGCCCACGGCGGCGTCGAGGCCGTCGCAGTTCTCACTTGCCTGACTGGTCCCGGTCGCCACCGCGAAGGCCACCGCCAGGGTCACCCCGACCGCCGCGAAACCCGCGATCCTCCGCTGCCCCGGCGAGGGTTCGCTGCCCCGGTCCCGGGCCGTACCCCTGCTGCTCGCCATCGATCCTCCGCCTCGTCGTCCACCTGGAACCGGGAGTACGCACGCGGAGGCGGGCGAAGTTCACCGTCCGATGATCCAGCCGCCCGCCGGGCGGGTTGTTGTACGCCTGGTGAGTGTCCTGTCACTCAGACGGGAGAATGTCTGAGTGACAGGACGGCTTCGAGGACGTCCGGTGCGACGCTCAGGCGGGGCGGAGCCAGAGCGCGCCCAGGGGCGGCACGCGCAGCGCCACCGAGGCGGGTTGGCCGTGCCACGGCACGTTCTCGGCGTGCACGGTGCCCAGGTTGCCGACCCCGGAGCCGCCGTAGTGGTGGGCGTCGGTGTTGACCACCTCCGCCCAGGCACCCGCGGCCGGCAACCCGATCCGGTAGTCCTCAAGCGGCAGCGCGGAGAAGTTGGCCACGCAGACCAGCGTCGCCCCGTCGGGCGCGATCCGGACGAACGAGATGGTGTTGTTGGCGACGTCGTCACCGGCGAGCCAGCGGAAACCGGCGGGAGAGGTGTCCTGCGCCCACAGCGCGGGGGTGTCCCGGTAGACCCGGTTCAGGTCACCGACCAGGCGTTGCACGCCGGCCCGCGCCGGATCGTGCAACAGGTACCAGTCGAGGCCGCGTTCCTCGCTCCACTCCCGGTCGTCGGCCAGCTCACACCCCATGAACAACAACTGCTTGCCCGGATGCGCCCACATGTACGCCAGCAGCACCCGGACGTTCGCCAGCCGCTGCCACGTGTCGCCGGGCATCTTGCTCGCCAGCGAGCCCTTGCCGTGCACCACCTCGTCGTGGCTGATCGGCAGCGTGTAGTTCTCGCTCCACGCGTACGCCAGGGAGAAGGTGAGCTGATGGTGGTGGTGCTGCCGGTAGATCGGGTCCTTCGAGGTGTAGAGCAGGGTGTCGTGCATCCAGCCCATGTTCCACTTGAACCCGAAACCGAGCCCGCCGTCGCTGGTCGCCCGGGTTACCCCCGGCCAGGCGGTGGACTCCTCGGCGATCATCATGGCCCCGGCGTGGTGCTTGTAGACCGTCGCGTTGACCTCCTGCATGAACGCGATGGCTTCCAGGTTCTCCCGGCCGCCGTGCACGTTCGGCGTCCACTGCCCGTCCTGCCGCGAGTAGTCCAGGTAGAGCATCGAGGCGACCGCGTCCACCCGCAATCCGTCGACGTGGAACTCGTCCAGCCAGTAGAGCGCGTTGGCGACCAGGAAGTTGCGTACCTCCCGGCGACCGAAGTCGAAGACGTAGGTGCCCCAGTCGGGATGCTCGCCCCGGCGCGGATCGGAGTGCTCGTAGAGCGGCGTGCCGTCGAACCGGGCGAGGGCCCACTCGTCCTTCGGGAAGTGCGCCGGTACCCAGTCCAGGATCACCCCGATCCCGGCGGCGTGCAGCCGGTCCACCAGGTACCGGAAGTCGTCGGGATCGCCGAACCGGGCGGTCGGGGCGAAGTAGCCGGTCACCTGATAGCCCCACGAGCCGCCGAACGGGTGCTCCATCACCGGCAGGAACTCCACGTGGGTGAAGCCCAGTTCCACCACGTACGCGGTCAACTGCTCGGCCAGCTCCCGGTAGCCCAGGCCGGGCCGCCACGAGCCGAGATGCACCTCGTACACGCTCATCGGCTCCTGGTGCGGCTGCCGCCGCGACCGCCGGCCCAGCCAGTCCGCGTCGGACCACTCGAACGTCGACCGGTGCACCACCGACGCGGTGGCCGGCGGCACCTCCGCGTACGCGGCGAGGGGGTCGGCCTTGTCCCGCCAGTGTCCGTCCGCGCCCAGCACGCGGTACTTGTACCGGCTGCCGGCGGCGGCGTCCGGCACGAAGATCTCCCACACGCCGGTCGAGCCGAGTGACCGCATCGGCCAGCCGTCGTCGGGCGCCCAGCCGGTGAGGTCACCGACCAGCCGCACGCCCCGGGCGTTGGGCGCCCACACCGCGAACGCCACCCCGCCGTCGAGCACCCGGGCACCGAGCGCCTCCCACAGCCGCTCGTGCCGGCCCTCACCGATGAGGTGCAGGTCCAGTTCGCCGAGGGCCGGCGGGAAACGGTACGGGTCGTCGTGGCGTACGCCGTCGACGTCGAGCCGGTAGTCGAGCACCTCACCGGAGACGGTGGCCTCGAAGACACCGACGTCGTGCACCCGCTTCATCGGGTGCCGCTCCTCGCCGACCAGCACGCTCACGTCGCCCGCGCCCCGGCGCAGGGTGCGGATTACCGTACGCCCGTCGGCCGGGTGCGCGCCGAGCACGGCGTGCGGGTCGTGGATCTCCCCGGAGATCAGCTGGTCCATCGGGCGTCGTCCTTCTGGGCGGGAACGGTCGGTGCGGTGCCGCCCGACAGGTCGGCGGGCACGTTCTCAACGGTCAGGGTGACCGGCTCGGTGCCGCCCTGACCCGGTGATCCGGCGTCGGCCGGCCCGGACGCGCCCGGCCCGGTCGACGGCGACGCCGCGGCGACGGGGCGCAGGGTGAGCACGTGCGCGGGTTGCAGGTACGGGTCGAGGCGGACCGCGTTGCGCTGCCCCCAGTCGTAGCGGGCACCGGTCAGCTCGTCGTGCACGGTGAACCGGTCGTGCCAGTCCAGGCCCAGCGCCGGCATGTCCAGGGTGGTGTTGCCCCACTGCACGGTGTGCGAGTCGAACGAGCAGATCACCAGCACCGTGTTGCCGGTCTCCGGATCGTGCTTGGACCAGCACAGCAGGGCCGGGTTGTCGATGTCGTGGAAGACCAGGTTCCGCAGCCGGCGCAGGGCCGGGTTCTCCCGGCGTACCCGGTTGAGGGTGGTGATGAACGGCGCCAGCGACCGGCCCCGCGCCTCGGCGCCGGCCCAGTCCCGGGGCCGCAGCTCGTACTTCTCGTTGTCGAGGTACTCCTCCGCGCCGGGGCGCGCCACATGCTCGAACAGCTCGTAGCCGGCGTACATGCCCCACGACGGGGAGAGCAGCGCGGCCAGCACTGCCCGGATCTTGAACATCGGCGGCCCGCCGTGCTGCAACGAGGCGTGCAGGATGTCGGGCGTGTTGGGCCAGAAGTTCGGCCGCATGTAGTCGGCCGCCGCCACCAGCTCCACGCAGTACTCGCGCATCTCGGCGGCCGAGGTCCGCCAGGTGAAGTACGTGTACGACTGGGTGAAACCGACCTTGGCCAGGCCGTGCATCATCGCCGGCCGGGTGAACGCCTCGGCCAGGAAGAGCACGTCCGGGTCGACCCGCTTGACCTCCCAGATCAGCCAGTGCCAGAAGTCGACAGGCTTGGTGTGCGGGTTGTCCACCCGGAAGATCTTCACGCCCTCGCCGACCCAGTGCCGCACCACCCGCAGCACCTCGGCGCGGATGCCCTCCGGGTCGTTGTCGAAGTTCAGCGGGTAGATGTCCTGGTACTTCTTCGGCGGGTTCTCCGCGTACGCGATGCTGCCGTCGGCCCGGGTGGTGAACCACTCGGGATGCTCGGTCACCCACGGGTGATCCGGCGCGCACTGCAACGCCAGGTCCATCGCCACCTCCAGGCCCGCTTCGGCGGCGGCGGCGACGAAGTCGCGGAAGTCCTCCGGCGTACCCAGGTCGGGGTGGATGGCGTCGTGCCCGCCCTCGGCCGCGCCGATCGCCCACGGCGAACCCACGTCGTCCGGGCCGGCGAGCAGGCTGTTGTTCGGGCCCTTGCGGTTGACCCGGCCGATCGGGTGGATCGGCGGCAGGTACAGCACGTCGAAGCCCATCGCCGCGACGCCCGGCAGCCGCTCGGTGGCGGTGGCGAAGGTGCCGGAGCGGGCCGGCGCGTCCACGGTAGCCGGGACCGCCCCCTCGGAGCGGGGGAAGAACTCGTACCAGGCGGAGAAGAGGGCCCGCTCGCGATCCACCCAGAGGCGGTACTCCTCGCCGGTGGTGACCAGCTCGCGGACCGGGTGCGCCCAGAGCAGGTCGGCCAGCTCCAACGCCGGACTCACCCGCTGGGGCAACTGCCGCTTGGCGTCACCGAGGGCCTTCGCGGCCGTCTTGAGGCGGGCCCGCTCGCCCTTCGGCACCAGCTTGGTGGCGGCGCTCAGCACGCGTACGCCCTCGGCGAGGTCGTTGGCCAGCTCGGCTGGCCCCTGGCCGGCGGCGATCTTCTTGGTCACCGCGTTGTGCCAGGTCAGGTAGGGGTCGCTGAACGCCTCGACGGTGAATTTCCACTCGCCGACCGCGTCCGGCACGATGCTGGCGTGCCACCGGTCCTGGCCGGGTTCACCCGGACGCATCCGGGTGAACGGGCGGGCCACCCCGTCCGGGCCGAGCCACACCAC
Organism: Verrucosispora sp. WMMC514; assembly: GCF_027497295.1. Classification (NCBI taxonomy): domain Bacteria; kingdom Bacillati; phylum Actinomycetota; class Actinomycetes; order Micromonosporales; family Micromonosporaceae; genus Micromonospora; species Verrucosispora sp. WMMC514. The sequence continues at coordinate 4,610,959 of NZ_CP114906.1, forward strand.
GTTGCAGCCGAGGGCGTCGTGCCCCTCGCGGTAGGCGCGCGCCGACACCGGCACCACCTCGCCGACCACCGCACGGGCCGGGTAGCGACCGCAGGAGACGACGGGGGAGACGTCTTCGATCGGGAACCGTCCGCTCACCGCCCCAACCTACTGCCCGAGATCCCCTCGCGCTCGGTCGACTGCGTCAGCCTCCGTCGTTGATCCACTGATCCGTGCACTTTCGGGGATGTTGCGGTGTCCACGCCGCGTGAGGCAGCAACATCCCCGAAGTTGCACTGGCACGCGGGCCCGGCGCACGGGCGGACGGTTTTTCTGGGTAGCGTGCCGGGCATGATCGAGCTGGTCGAGCGGCACACGGTGCTGGCCGTCGTGGTCGGGTCGCGGGCGTACGGGTTGCACGGCCCGGATTCCGACCATGACCGGCGCGATGTGTACGTGGCACCGACCCGCGCCTTCTGGCACCTGGCGAAGCCACCCACCCACCTCGACGGGCCGGCGGAGGAACAGTTCTCCTGGGAGGTCGAACGCTTCTGCGAGCTGGCCCTGCAGAGCAACCCGACGGTGCTGGAGGTGCTCTGGTCCCCGCTCGTCGAGACGATCACCGAGGACGGGCGACAGTTGCTGGCCAACCGGCACGCGTTCCTGTCGCGGCGGGTGGCCCAGACCTACGGCGGCTACGCCCGGGACCAGCTCGACCGGGTGACGGCCCGCCGCGAGCGCACCGGCGAGACGAACCACAAACAGACCATGCACATGATCCGACTGCTGATCGCCGGGGTGCACGTGCTGCGCACCGGCGAGATCCTGGTGGACATGCGGCACCTGCGTGACCGGCTGCTCGCGGTGCGCCGAGGCGAGCTGACCTGGGAGTCGGTCACCGGCTGGGCCGAGGACCTGCAAGCCCAACTCGCCGACGCGGCCGCCACCACCACGCTGCCGGAACAACCCGACCGCGATGCCGTAGACCGGCTGCTCACCGTCGTACGGGAGAGGAACCTGTCGTGACAGTCGACGTGCCGGCGTGGGCCGCCGAGGCCGCCCGGGAGTTACCCCGCCCACTGCTGTTCTGATGCTCGGAGGACGAATCTGTCTGCTGACACGTATCGTTCGTATTACGTGATACGCGGAGGCGCCATGAGGCTCAACAGCAAGGGGCAGGTCACCATTCCGGCCGCGCTGCGCGCCCGGTACGGCCTGCACGAGGGTGACGAGGTCGACATGATCGAGGACGGCGGTGCGCTCCGAATCGTCCGGGTGAGCGGCGCGGAGAGTCGAGGGCAGCGCCTGGTGCGACACATGCGCGGGCGCGGTGGCGCGAAGCAGACCGCCGGTATGTCCACCGACGACCTCATGGAGTTGCTGCGTGGGGACTGATCGACTCCGGGCAAGGCGTACGCGAGTTACCGCGCGCAGGGCGGCACCTAGAGGTCACCGATAGCCGACTTCTACATCGGGGCCCAGGCGGCCGTGTGTGGATACCGTCTGCTCACCCGCGACGGGGCCCGCTACCGGACGTACTTCCCGAAGCTGGAGTTGATCACCCCGGCCGGTTGATCGCGTTACTTGAGCAGGGAGCGGTAGAGGTCGAGGGTGCGGGCGGCCACGGCGTCCCAGGAGAAGTGTTCGACGGCGCGGTGCCGGCCGGCCCGGCCCAGCGCGGCGGCGCGCTCGGGAGCGGCCAGCAGCTCGTTCAGGCGGGCCGCCAGGTCGGCCTCGAAACGTGCCGGGTCCAGCGGAGTGCTGTCCGCCGCCTGTTCGATCGGGACCAGCAGGCCGGTCTCGCCGTCGGCGACCACCTCGGGGATGCCGCCGGTGGCGGTGGCCACCACCGCCGTCTCGCAGGCCATCGCCTCCAGGTTGACGATGCCCATCGGCTCGTACACCGACGGGCAGACGAAGATGGTGGCGTGGGTGAGCACCTGGATCACCTCGGACTTGGGCAGCATCTCGGCCACCCAGACCACCCCGGAGCGCTTCTCCCGCAGCTCGGCGACCAGGCCCTCAACCTCGGCGGCGATCTCCGGCGTGTCCGGCGCGCCGGCCAGCAGCACCAGCTGGGTGTCCGCCGGCAGCTCGCGGGCGGCGCGCAGCAGGTGCGGCAGGCCCTTCTGCCGGGTGATCCGCCCGACGTAGACCACGCTGGGCAGGGCCGGGTCGATGCCGAGTCGCGCCAACACGTCGGTGCCCGGATCCGGGGCGTACTGCGCGGTGTCGATGCCGTTGTAGATCACGTGCACCCGGTCCGGGTCCACCGACGGGTACGCGGCCAGCACGTCCCGACGCATCCCCGCGCTGACCGCCACGATCGCGTCGGCCGCCTCGTACGCGGTGCGCTCACACCACGAGGAGAGCGCGTAGCCACCGCCGAGCTGCTCGGCCTTCCACGGTCGCAGCGGCTCCAGGCTGTGCGCGGTCGCCACGTGCGGCACCCCGTACAGCAGCTTCGCGGTGTGCCCGGCCAGGTTCGCGTACCAGGTGTGGCTGTGCACCACGTCGGTGCCGGCACATTCGGCGGCCATCTCCAGGTCCACGCCCATGGTGCGCAGCGCGGCGTTCGCGCCGGTCAGGGCCGCCGGTTCGGCGTACGCCCGAACCCCCGGCTCGGTACGCGGCGCGCCGAAGCAGTGCACCCGCACGTCGGTGATCCGGCGCAACTCCCGGGCCAGGTACTCGACGTGCACCCCGGCGCCGCCGTAGACCTCCGGCGGGTACTCCCGGGTCAGCAGGTCCACGCGCAGCCGTGCGGAGTCGGTCATGCCCGGCACCCTAGTGCAGAATCCGGCGCCGCACCCGGCGGCGGAACTGTCCCGTACGAGTGGTGAACCGGCAGCGGTATGGATAGCGTCTGGTCATGGCTGCCAAGGTGCTCGCGATCGTCCTGGCCGGCGGAGAGGGCAAGCGCCTGATGCCGCTGACCACGGACCGGGCCAAGCCGGCCGTCCCGTTCGGCGGGATGTACCGCATGGTCGACTTCGTCCTCTCCAACCTGGCCAACGCCGGCTATCTGAAGATCGTCGTGTTGACCCAGTACAAATCCCACTCCCTCGACCGACACATCACCAAGACCTGGCGGATGTCGACGCTGCTCGGCAACTACGTCACCCCGGTGCCCGCGCAGCAGCGCCGTGGCCCCTGGTGGTTCGCCGGCTCCGCCGACGCCATCTACCAGAGCTTCAACCTGATCTACGACGAGCAGCCCGACTACGTGATCGTCTTCGGCGCCGACCACATCTACCGGATGGACCCCCGGCAGATGGTGGAGGACCACATCGCCTCCGGCGCCGGGGTGACCGTCGCCGGCATCCGGCAGCCGCTGTCGACGGCCGACCAGTTCGGCGTCATCGAGGTCGGCGAGGACGGCCGACGGATCCGCGCCTTCCGGGAGAAGCCCACCGACGCCGTCGGCCTGCCCGACGCGCCCGACGAGATCTACGCCTCGATGGGCAACTACGTCTTCACCACCCGGGCGCTCATCGACGCCGTCGAACACGACGCCGACGACAAGACCAGCAAGCACGACATGGGCGGCAGCATCATCCCGACACTCGTCGAGCGCGGCGAGGCGAACGTCTACGACTTCCGCGACAACGAGGTGCCCGGCAGCACCGACCGGGACCGCGGCTACTGGCGCGACGTGGGGACCCTCGACTCGTTCTACGACGCGCACATGGATCTGATCAACGTCCACCCGGTGTTCAACCTCTACAACTTCGACTGGCCGATCTACACCGAGCAGCCGCCGTTCCCGCCGGCCAAGTTCGTGCACCAGTGGGGGGAGCGGGTCGGCCGTGCGGTCGCCTCGATGGTCTCGCCCGGCGCGGTGATCTCCGGCTCGCTGGTGGAGAACTCGATCGTCTCGCCCAAGGTGAAGGTGCACTCCTGGGCGCACGTGGACGGCTGCGTACTCATGGAAGGTGTCGAGATCGGCCGGCACGCGGTGGTCCGCCGGGCCATCCTCGACAAGAACGTCTACGTGCCCGAGGGCGCCGAGATCGGCGTGGACCTGGAACGGGACCGGCAGCGTTACACGGTCTCCGACAACGGCATCGTGGTCATCGGCAAAGGACAGAAGGTAGAACCGTGAGCGCGAGGAGTGAGCTTGCGAGCCCCGCAGTCGCGAACGAAAGGCCAATACAGTCGTGAGTAGTCACCCGCGTGCCGGTCAGCCCGCCGAGCCCGCCGACCTGGTCGACGTACCACGGCTGGTGACCGCCTACTACAGCGAGCATCCCGACCCGGCCGACCCGGCACAGCAGGTCTCCTTCGGCACCTCGGGACACCGCGGGTCGAGCCTGCGCAACGCCTTCAACTCCGACCACATCCTCGCCGTCACCCAGGCGCTCTGCGACTACCGGCGGGAACAGGGCGTCGACGGCCCGCTCTTCCTCGGCCGGGACACCCACGCGCTGTCCACCCCGGCGGCCGTCGACGCCCTGGAGGTGCTCGCCGCCAACGACGTCACCGTGCTGCTGGACAGTCGCGACGGCTACACCCCCACCCCGGCGGTGTCACACGCCATCCTCACCCACAACCGGGGACGCACCAGCGGTCTCGCCGACGGCATCGTGATCACCCCGTCGCACAACCCGCCGGACGACGGCGGATTCAAGTACAACCCCACCCACGGCGGCCCGGCCGACTCCGACGTCACGAAGTGGATCCAGGACCGGGCGAACGCGATCCTCGTCGCCGGGCTCAAGGAGGTGCGCCGCATCCCGTACGCGCGGGCCCGCGCCGCCGACACCACCGACACGTACGACTTCCTGGGGGCGTACGTCGATGACCTGCCGGCGGTGCTCGACCTCGACGCGGTCCGCGCCGCCGGGGTCCGCATCGGCGCCGACCCGCTCGGCGGCGCCAGCGTCGACTACTGGGGCGAGATCGCCGACCGGCACCGCTTCGACCTGACCGTGGTCAACCCGACGGTCGACCCGACCTGGCGGTTCATGACCCTCGACGGCGACGGCAAGATCCGGATGGACTGCTCGTCGCCGAACGCGATGGCCTCGCTGATCGCCCGGCGCGCCGAGTACCAGGTGGCCACCGGCAACGACGCCGACGCCGACCGGCACGGCATCGTCACCCCCGACGCCGGGCTGATGAACCCCAACCACTACCTGGCCGTCGCCATCGCCCACCTGTTCCGCACCCGGGACCAGTGGGGGCCCGACGCGGCGGTCGGCAAGACCCTGGTCTCCTCCTCGATGATCGACCGGGTCGCCGCCGACCTCGGCCGCCCGCTGCTGGAGGTGCCTGTCGGCTTCAAGTGGTTCGTGCCCGGCCTGCTCGACGGCGCGGTCGGCTTCGGTGGCGAGGAGAGCGCCGGCGCGTCCTTCCTGCGCCGCGACGGCGGCACCTGGACCACCGACAAGGACGGCATTCTGCTCTGCCTGCTCGCCGCCGAGATCATCGGCAGCACCGGGCGGACGCCGAGCGAGCACTGGGCGGACCTGGCCGACCGCTTCGGTGCACCCGCGTACGCCCGCATCGACGCACCCGCCAGCCGGGAGCAGAAGGCCGTGCTCGGCAAGCTCTCCCCGGAGCAGGTGAAGGCGACCGAGCTGGCCGGTGAGCCGATCACCGCCACGCTCACCACCGCCCCCGGCAACGGTGCCCCGATCGGCGGGCTGAAGGTGACCACCGAGTCGGGCTGGTTCGCGGCCCGCCCGTCCGGCACCGAGGACGTCTACAAGATCTACGCCGAGTCCTTCCAGGGCCCCGACCACCTGGCCCGCCTCCAACAGGAGGCCCAGGCCCTCGTCACCGACGTCCTCGGCAGCGCCTGACGTCGTCGCGGACCGCGGGCGAGCGTCAGACCCAAGCCGCGGTGCCGGGTGTGGTGACCGCGGGCGACCACACCCGGCCAGCGCTGTCACAACCCGTTGGGGCCGATCGACGTGGGGCGGAAGGTGTATTCGCGACCGCAGTAGTCCGGCACGGTGCTGGGCCGATCGAGCGACATCCGACAGACCTGGATCACCACGCGGTCGATGCCCACCGCCGAGGCGTTGGAGCCGAGAACGAAGTCGAACCGCAGCACTCCGTTGTCCACCCGCTGCGCTGCCCGGTCGATCGGACGTTCGCCCGCGTACGCGACGTAGCTGGCGATTGTGTAACGACGGTCGTCGCGGCAGGCGATCGGCTCATTGGCGCTGGGCCGGTCGACGACGACGACTCCGGTCAGTCGCACCGCACTGGTGGGCGCGGTGGAGCGCCATTCCAGGACCCCTTCGGTGTAGCCGTAGGTGCAGTTGTCTCCGGAGGGGACGGAGAATCGCTGGGAGATCGGGCTGGCGGCTGCGCTGCCGGCCATGACGGTGGTGGCGAGAAGCGCGGCGGCGAGGACGGTCGCCGCCCGCAGGAGTGCGCGGGTCATGTGCCTCCTTCCAGGCTGATCCGGCGCGGTGGTGGGTCGGGCGGGAAGGTCGCGACAGGGGGGCCCGATTGGGACGGCCACCGACACCGGTAGCGGATTAAGCGAAGTCTATCGATGTAAGGGGGGAAAGTCAGCCGCCGGGGCGCCGGGTCAGCGTGGTGGGGGCGCTTCGCGGCGGCCGAGTTGGCGGCGCAGATTCTCCGGCAGCAGTTCGCGGAGCTGCTCCGGCAGCAGCGGCAGGTCGAGCAGGCTCAGCTTGAGCTGACTGCGTTCCTGGTACCGGGCCGGGTCGAGGCGGACCACCAGGCCCGCGTCGGTGCGGTAGCCGATATCCACCGCACCGGAGGTCGACCCGTCCCGGATGACCTGGCCGTCCACCTCGATCGCGACCGGCGCGGACCCGGCACGCAGTTCCAGCCGGACCCGTTCGTCGGAGGAGAGCACCACCGATCGCGAGATGCCGGACATCGGCGCGCTGGGGGTGACCACCACGGCACGCGTCGCGGGAGAGACCAGCGGCCCGCCGGCGGCGTAACTGTAGGCGGTCGACCCGCTGGGGGTGCTCACCACCAGCGCGTCACAGCGGTAGTAACCGTACTGTTGCCCGTTCACGGCCAGGGTCGCGGTGACGAAACCCTGACCGGGGCGGCGGATCAGCGCGATGTCGTTGAACGCGACCACGTCGTCGCCGCACACGTCGCAGGCCAGACAGCTGTGCGACTCGACGGTGTACTCGCCGGCCAGCAGCCGGTCCAGCGCCGCCGGCAGCTCCGGCGGCTCCACCTCCACCAGAAACCCCAACTTGCCGAGATGTACGCCGAGCACCGGCTTCGGATCCGGTACGGCCGCCCGCAGCGCGCCCAGCATCGTGCCGTCCCCGCCGACGCTGACCAGCAGGTCCGCTCCAGCGGTGAGCTGGTCCTCCGGTACCGGGCGGACGGACTCGGGCACCCGTTGCCGGTCCTGTTCGCGTACCGTCAGCTCCACCTGGTGCCGCGCGGCCCAGGCGGCGATGGTGTCCACCACCGGGGACACGTCCCGGGTGGGATGCAGCACCAGCCCGAGCCGGATGCGGTCCATACCCACAGCTCATCACAGTCCGCACGCCCGTCATGCCGGTACGCGACAAGGCGCGCCGGCGGTGGGACCGCCGGCGCGCCCTGGACCGTCGCTACCGGCGCGGTCGACCGGTCAGGTGGGTCAGCGACCGGGCGACCAGGTCGTCGCGGGCCGCCGGTGCCAGCCCCTCCAGCCCGAAGCCCAGGTAGACGGTGTCCGGGGTGACCACCGCCGACCCCTCCTCGAACGCCTGCTGACTACGCGACCAGTCGTTGGCCGCCGGGGCCGACCCGGCCGGCGGACCGGCCACCGTCCAGCCACCGAGGTCCGTCTCGAACGACGTCTCGGCGGCGGTGGCCCCGTCTACCACGACCCGGGTGTCGTCGACGAACAGGCCGAGACCCTGGGTGGCCCAGTCGGTGGCGTAGCTGATGGAGACCTCCACCTGCCCGCCCGCGTACCCGGACAGGTCGGCCACGAACTCCTTCCAGCCGTTGGAGCTGCCGGTCGCCGCATGCCACTGGCCGGTGCTGCCGGTCGGTGAACAGTCCGCGCCCTGGTAGTGCGCGAGGAACGGGTGCAGTTGAGCCACCCAGCCGGAGGCGCAGCTTTCCCCGGTCTCCTGCGTGGTCAGGCCCCCGGCGTCCGGCAGCGTGGTCCAGTCGTCGCTGCCGACCGCCCGCGCCTCGACGAACATGAAGTCCCAGTTCGTCTCGATGTCGAACGAGGTGAAGAAGCGCAGCTCAGCACTGCTCGCCCCGGTCAGGTCCACCGTCCGGGTGAGCCGCTTGTACGACTCGTCGGACTGCCCGCTGAACAGGTACCACTCGCCGGTACGCGGATCGAACGGCGCCCCGCCCGGACGCCCCCAGCCCACCGGAGCGGAGCTGGTGAACTGTGGGAACTGGGCCGGTGGCAGGAAACTCGACGTGGTCAGGAACGACGCGGTGTGGTCCTGGTTGCCCGCCGAGCCGTCGGCGTTGAGCGTGCCGGTGAACCCCGCGAACCGGCCCTCGTCGCCGAGGACCTGGTACGGCTGCCCGTCGGGCGACGTACCGCCGTCACTGACGTAGTTGTACGCCCCCAGCCAGTACTGCTGGAAGTCGTTCAGCAGCGGCAGGCAGGCCGGATCGGCGGCGTCGGTGCACTCCGGCGGGGCGTCCGGCAGATAGCCGTACGATCCGTTGGCCGCCTGGGCGTAGAGCGCGTACTTGCCGCTGACCAGCAGCTTGCCGCCCTCGTTTAGGTAGTCCCGGACGGACAGCTCGGTGTCCACCGCCGCCTTCGCCACGGTGCCCGGCACCTGACCCGGCTCGCGCAGGATGATGTCGTCGCCGGTCTCCCAGACCACCGCGTCGTAGTGCGACAGCACCCCCAGGTGGTGGGGGGCGGCACGCCCCATCGCGTCGAAGTCGTACACGTCGCTGCTGCGCCCGGCGGCCTTCAGCGAGGCGGCGATCTCGTCGGCGTACTTCGCCGTGGTGGTGTCCTGGGCCGGGCTCAGCCCGGTCACGTCCTCCACCGCCAGCACCAGCACGTCCCCACCGATGTCGTCGTGCACCCGGTAGCTGAAGCGTTCGCTGCTGACCTTGCCCCGGCCCGGTCTGGTCGCGGTGAACCACACCTGCACCCGGTCGCCCGGCCGGGCACCGGTGACCTTGCCGCGCAGCTCGGCGTAGTAGTCGTCGTGGGTGTCGCCGTAGCGTTCACCGCCGCGCCACTCGCGGACCCGGGTGGACTTCGTCCGGCCCCCGTTCACCGACCAGTTCAGCTTGACGTTCTTCAACGACCGCCGGGTGATCGCGGCGACCTGCTGGGTCCGGCCGTACGACACGTCGAAGGCGTCCACCACGAAGTCCGGGGTGCTGCGGCCGACCACCGAGACCGGGTCGTCCGGCTGGTGGGCCGACTTCGCCACCGACAGCGCGAACGGGATGTTCTTGGCCACCTCGGCGGCGATCAACTTCTCGTCGTCCGGGAAGATGAAGCCGCTGACACAGTCCTCCGGCAGCCACTGGTCGTCCGGGTCCGACTCGGCCGCCGCCTGGCAGGTGGACATCTCCGGAGTGAAGCCCAGCGTGCCGTAGCGAACCGTGGCGTGGCTGTCCGTGTCGCCGTTCGTGGTGTACAGCTCGGCCGAGATGTCCGGGTCGTAACCGGGCACCGCCGGGTTGGCGTCGTCGCCGGCCATCGCCTCGTAGATCACGTCGTCCGGGGTGGGCGTGGCCACCTGCCAGCCGACGCCGTAGAGCAGCAACTGCGCGGCGGAGTGGTAGTTGACGAAGAACTCGAACCTGATCCGCTTGAACAGGCCGTCGAGCGCCTTCGTCTCCGGCTCCGAGTTCGGACCGGGGCCGCGATAGGTGTCACTCGCCGGATCCGGCGAGGAACCCTCATTGTCGTAGCCCCACTTGTAGCTGAAGTTGCGGTTCAGGTCGACGCCGTCGGCCCCGGTGATCTGGCCGTCGCCGTTGTTGTCGCGCAGGTTCTTGCGCCACAGCCGGTTGCCGGGCGTGAAGGTGTGGTCGTAGCCGTCCGGGTTGAGCACCGGAATGAACCACAGCTCGGTGGTGTCCACCAACCGGGTGATCTCCCGGTCGGAGCCGTAGCTGGTCAGCACGTGGTGCATCAACCGGCGGGTCATCTCCGGCGTGATCCACTCCCGGGCGTGCTGGGTGCCGCCGTAGAGCACCGCCGGCCGCTTGCCGTCCTTGGTCTTCGTCGCGTTCTTGGTGACCTTGATCGCGAGGATCGGTTTGCCCTGGGCCGACCGACCGATGCTCTGCACCTTCGTCAGCTTCGGATACCGGGCCGCGGTAGCGGTGATCTCGTCGCGGATGCCGCCGGGTTCGCTGTACGACCGGAAGGCCCGCCAGCCCGCCGCGCTCTGCTCCCGCAGCACCCGCGAGGCATCCTTGCCGCGTACCTTCTTGACCTTCAGATCGACGCCCTTGCGGGCCAGCCGGTCGGCCTGCGCCCGGCTGAGCACCGTCTCGATCTCCGTCTTGCCGGACTGGTCGGGCGTCGTGCCGTGCCCGACGTCGACACCGGCCTCCCGCAGCTGGTGCAACTGCGCGGGATCGACGGTGCCGACATACACCTCCATGCCGTCGCCGCCGCCCGGGTCGGACGGCGGCCGTGCGCTCGCCGGTGCGGTCAGCACCAGCGCACCGACCAGAGTGAACACGCCGGCGATCGCCAGCGGTGTGCGCCTCATCCTGCCCCCTTGGATCGAAGGACTTCCGCGCTGAGCCTTGTGCCGGTCATCACGCGTGTCAATACATCCGGCGTAACATCCCGCTGCGGGCGATCGGTGCACGTAACCCCGTATTTCGTTGCCTCGTTGGGCTGTTGCCGGCGTTGTGTGGGCGCGCGTGCAAATGGCCGCGTCTCCACCACCAGCGAGGATCTCGGGGGCGATGACGTGCGCGGATGGACACCGCCGACAGTGATGTTTCGCGACCGCCGCAGGCTGTTGGCGAATAAACAGGCATTGCACGACGAAGCCCTGTCCAGGACGGAGATCGAGCAGATCCAGGTCCGACGGTTCAACGAAATCTGGTCCTACTGCACCACCGAGGTGCCCTTCTACCGTCGTTGGCAACGGGAGCACGATCTGCCCGGACACATCGACCACCCGACCGACCTACGGCACTTTCCCGCGCTCGACAAGGAAACCCTGATCCGGCGCTCAGTCGAGGTCTTCGAGGGCGCCTCTACTCGACACGTGTACAGCACGGGCGGCAGCACCGGCCAACCCACGCGGTTTCCGCAGGGACCAGGTGAACTGGCCGCCCGGTGGGCGAACAACTACCTCGCGCGCTCGTGGTGGGGAGTCCGACCCGCTGATCCGCAGGTGCTGCTCTGGGGGCACGCACACCTGTTCGGCAGCGGGATGACGGCGCGGGTAGCCAAGGTCAAGCGTGGTGCCGCCGACCGGCTCATGAGGATGACCCGACTCAACGCGTACGACCTCAGCGAGCCGGCACTGCGCGCCCACCATCTCGCGCTACGCGACCGAAACCCGGTGTCGCTGGTTGGTTACACCTCCGCCGTGTTCAAGCTTGCCCGGTATGTCGAGCGACATGGCCTGGATATGGGTGACAAGAGCCGGCTGCGTGCGGTGCTGCTCTGCTCGGAGACTGCCAGCGACGCCGACATCGCGCTGGTGGAGCGGGTACTCCAGGCACCCGCCGTCATCGAGTACGGTGCGGCCGAGACCGGGGTGATGGCGGCATCACGTGATCGCGCCAGGTCAATACGGGTCATCTGGGACAGTTTCATCTGCCTGGTCGGCGGTGATCAGTCGCTCGCCGTAACCACCCTGGACCGTCGGTTGTTCCCACTGATCAACTATGCGATCGGGGATCGGGTCGAACCGGTCGACGCCATCGACGGGAACGCCCTGGAACTGCGGTCGATCCTGGGTCGCCGCCAGGAGGTCGTCCGGGTGGCGGCGGCTCAGGGCATTCTCGATCTGTCTCCCATCCTGCCGGTGCACATCCTGAAGACGTACCCGGGGATTGTGGGCGTGCAGTTCCGGCAGAAGCGACCCGACGACCTGCACATTCACGTGCAGGCTGATGTCGAACTTGACCTGACCGAGGTCAGCGCGTTCTTCGTTCGTGAGCTACGCAAGGATCACCCGGACCTGCGCGCCGAGTCCATCACGTTCTACCAGGTCAGCGAACAGGAACGGACCCGCGCTGGGAAGCACGCTCTCTTCGTCTAGTGACCGACAGGTTGGTGGCTCCCGTCGTCGGGCGTCTCGCCCATCGCCGCCGGCCAGCCACGACGAGTATCGCCACAGCGACGACCAACTCCGCGCCGGCCGCTGACGTGGCGACCCCTGCCGCTCCGAGCGTGGTCGCTTGGATGAGGAGCCCGACACCGACGAGCATGGCGACCGCAGTGGCGACCTGCGTCGCGGCGCCGTAGTCGCCGTCGCCGATGCGGTTCATGGCGAAGGCCCGGTTGATCGTGGCGAACGGCAACGCGAGTGCCAGCAACTGCAGCCACAGCGCCGCGTCGGGAACTCCGAGGTCCAGGATGTCCATGGTCAGCCGGGATGCGAACGTGACGATGCCGAAGGCGATCACCGAGGCGGAGAGCACGGAGATGAGTTCGGCTTCCCGCCCAATCGAGCCAGGCGGGCCGATGCGGTGGCGGCGCCGCGTCCGCACCGCCATCGGCACGCGTAGGCCACTGAACACTACTGCCACCAGCGCCTGATAGATGCTGACCAACGCGCCGTAGCAGCCCACCACGTGCGGGCTGGCGACCAACGACAAGGCGATGGTGCCAGCCCGGGCGCTGAAGGCGTCCGCGAGGCTGTAGGAGAAGAGTCGGCGGTTGAGCCGGAAGGCGCGGGCGGCGTTCCGGAACGAGAGCTGGGTCCACATCGGCCGTGCGCCGGTCACAGTGCGGCAAACCACGACTTCACCGCTGAGGAGGTAGACGGCTGCGCCGATCGCCAGCGCAGCGGTCAGCGGCGCACCCCCAATCAGCAGAGCCAGAGCCAACAGCCGCGGCACGGTCAGTACGGCGGACGCGGCGACGAACCGCATCTGCCGCACCAGATCGCTGTAGCGCAGCTCGGCGAGACTGTTCAGCATCATGATCCCGCCGGCCGCGACCAGAGCCGGACTTGCGTACCCCCGAACCTGGTACAGCCCGGTGATGCCTGCCGTGGCAGCGATCATGATCGGTATCGCGATAAGCAGGCGCTGGCTCCGTACGGCACGGCGTTCGCGTTCATCGCCGGAGACGTAGAGCAGCGACGAGCCGCCCATGACCATGATCACGACCCAGGTGAGCGCGGCGGTCATGACGCTGTATGCAGCGATCTCCCCGGTCTGACCCTGCCGTGCCGCGTACGCCAGCATCGCGGCGTTGGCCAGCCCACTGAGCAGGCTGGACGCCGAAGCGACGATCGTGCTGGAGCGGATCTTGCCGGCCTGCCCGGCATCTGGCGGCATCGACTACGCGTCCTGCGTCTCGGCTTCAGCCTGGTCTCGGGCTCCTGTGGCCCGCCCAGCTTGCCGGAACTGATCAAAGATGTTCGGCTGCGTCGCGCCGGCGCGCCAGCGCTGGTACGCCGCGCCCGCCGCCGCGCGGGCATGCAGTCGGTGCATCGCCGGAGCCGCGGCGACCAGGTCGATCTCACGGGCAAGAGCAGCAGCAGTCGGTTCGGTGAGTACCACTCCGCCGCCCGAGCGGAGCACCGCGTTCCATGGCGTCTGGTCTGAACAGATGACCGGGCAGGAGGCGGAGAGACTCTCGGCGATGACGTGTCCGAAGTTCTCTCCGCGGGTCGGGAAAACAAAGGCGTCGTATCGTGCAAAGGTCGGTCGTACCTCGCTCGGCGTGAGTTCGCCCCGGTAAGTGACCGAGACGTTCGCGGGAACAAGTCGCATGAGTTTGTGGCACTCCTGCCAGTAGGCGACGTCCTCGATCGGGCCGTAGATGTCGAAGATCAAGGGGTGGATCACCTGCGTGAGCCCCTCAAGAACGCCGGTCAGGTTCTTGATCGGACTGACGCGACCGAGGAAGACCAGCCGGGCAGTCTCACCTGATGCTTCCGGTGGCAACGGATCGGGCGGAAGTGCCACGTCATTTTGCCGGATCTCGATCGCACCGCCGGGGAAGAGTCTGCGAATGGCATCAGCTTCGTGGTGGTTGGTCGCATGCCAGGAGACGTTGGATCGCTTAAGGACAGCGCGCCACGGCGGGAGGAAGAGGCGCTTTTTTGTGGCTTTGGTGCTCAAAGCGTTGCTCCCCAGTTCGCCACGAGGGGCGACCAGTATCCGCTGCACATGAAGGAGACCCAGTCTCGCAGCGACGATCGGAATAAGAGATGAGGGTGCCCACAGACTGTTGACGTACAAGAGATCGAATTGAGTGCGTCGGAGTTCGGAAGTCAGCCGACGCCATCTCCATGGACGGCGTGGCTCGATATACCAGATGCGTGCACGTCCACGCTGCACCCAGTGTCCAGACAGGCCGACGTAGGGCTCCTTGGAGCCCAGGTCGTGATTCCTGGTAACCATGGTGATTTGCACTTCGGGTGAGCTGGACTCCAGTAGTTGAGCTATCGATCGCACAGGTCCACCGGCACGGAAACCTGGCTCAAAGTATTCACAGGTCAGAAGTATCTGAAACGACTTCGGGTCTGCGGCTCTGGGGCGACCGAGACTGGATCCCAGACGTCCTTCTCGAACTTTCACGACCGTCCTCCGGGTGTTCCGGTCCTACGTTCCAGTTCGGGCAAACGAGGGTGCCCCGCTGTCGGTGACCGTCGAGAACTAACGCCTGTGCCTACCGCTGGCTCCCACGGCGGTTAGGACGGCAACACCTGGCCTGACGTCGGGACCTCGGTTACGACTTGGACCCGAGTAAGCGTCCGAACGTCCCATGCGGCCACCGGGGTGTGTCCGGTGGGAAGCCGCAGGGGGAGGGCTCAGCGCGCTAGCGGCGAGGCCCGCCATCGCCATCCAGAAGATGTACGGGTAAGGCTGCCCGGTGCCGAACATCGCAGACTCGGTGACCTGAACGAATAGCCCGGTCGCGACGAGCCAGATCAGACCCGAGTTTGTTCCGACCGGGGAGACGCGGGTGATCGCCCAGACGCAGGCTGCCAGAACCAGTAGCAGGCTGGCCGCGCCAGCCAGCCCTAGTTCCAATAACCACTGAAGGTAGCTGTTATGGACCATGTTCACCTCGGTGGCAAAGAGGTCAACTTGGCGAGTGTATTCGAAGAGAGACCATCCAGCCGAATAACCGAAACCGAATGATGGCCGGTTCTTCCAAAGATCCAGTGCTGCCTGCCAGGTGACCATGCGACCGCTCGAGATGTCACCGTCCTCGGCGTCGGTGAACCGGGCTGCCAGTTGTTCTGTCCACTGGGAGCCGGTCACAGCACTGGTCACGTTGAACAAATGAAGGACGGCCCCAGCCGCCAGGCAGGCGGAAACAACCCGGATCGCGGTGGGCAGGCCGTGTCGGGCGATTACCCAACAGGCGCCTGCGAGGATGGCGAGCAGCGCAGTCCTTGACTCGGTCATGATCAGTGCGACGGTTGCCGGAACGACACCACCGAGGTGAATCAACCGGCCTGAGTTCCGATAGACGGTCCAGCCAATCGGAACGGCCACGGCGCAGAGGACGCTGAGCATGTTCGGGTTCGCAAAGATGCCCTGAAACCGATCGCCATAGGTCCATGCGTCAGTCGCGCCTGCGGCTCCGTAGGCGAGACTGATCACGAAAGCGGCTGTGAGGATGACGTAGGCGGTGCCGAGGTCCCGCGCGATACGGTGCTGGCTACTCCACCGTCGCGTGGCGAGTCCGTGTACCAAAGCCACCAACAGCGCCAGCGCACCGGCCTGCTGGAGGGTGAGGAGGGGCACGACGGACCACGTGCTGCTGGCAACTGCGAGGGCGACACATGCCCAGAGACCGCCGAGGAACAAGCGGGGCCAGCCGGTGAGGCGCTTGATCTTCGCACTGCCGCCGCCGACGAACGTCCAAACCACCAGCGCGCCCGCAGCTAGGTAGCGCGGATAGAAGGTGACCTGAGCGAGAGGTGCGATGTTGGAGACAGCACCGATCAACAGCACCAGCGTTGCGGCAAAGAGTCGCTGCCACCCATCGAGCCGTCCAAGTAGATAGCCGACAATCGCGATGACGACGGCGACGACGGCGACGACGGGGTGCGCCACGGCTAGTGCGGCGACGACCGCCACTATGGTGCCGGCACCAACTATCAGAGTGCCGGCCGTCCAACGTCTGGCCATCAGATCTTCCTGTTCGTGAAGTCGCGGGTCAGCTCGTAGGAGTCGGGCGACGGAGGTCAGGAGCTGTCAGCAGTGCCCAACGCCCGCGCGCGCCGTGCAGGTCGTGGATCATCCTCGACCAGGATGGTGGGCGGTATCCGGTGGTCTGGGCCAACGCATCGGCATTCATGGAGCGGTCGCAGACGAACGCGTCGTGCGGGAGGATGTCACCGGTCCAGCCGTAGGCTTCCGCGATCAGCCTGAGTAGCTCGTATTTCGAGATCGGCGTCGCCGCCACATGGTAGAGACCGGTGAGGTCGTCGCGCGGCAGCACTACCGATCGCAGCAGCCGGGCGAACTCGACGGTGGTGATGCCGCTGTAGATCGCCTTTGTGTAGCCGGACACGACGCCATTCTGGGAGAGGAACCAGTCGACCAGGGATCGGCGACCGCTCAGCTCGTGCCCGATGATCGACGTACGCAGCGTCAGGGCCGGTGCGCGGTCGACCTCGCCGAGCAGCTTCGACCGGCCGTACAAGTCTGGCGGGTCGGGGATGTCTGTCTCCACGTAGCCACCCCGGTCGCCGGAGAAGACGCAGTCGGTGCTGACGTGCACCAGACGAATGCCGCGCCGCGCACACTCCTCGGCGAGCTGATGGGGAAACAGGGCGTTGACGGTGACGGTGTGCACGGCGTTCTGGACCTCGGGCCGTTGTTTGATCACGCCTACGCAGTTGACCACCACGTCGGGACCGATCTGGTCGAGCAGCCGACCCACCCGCCCGTGGGCGAGCACGTCGATCCCCGTGCTGACTCGTGCCGCGACCGTCGGCGGCAGATCGGCGCTGCTCCGCGCGGTGCCGTGCACCTCGACGCCGGCGGCGTCGTGCAGCTCCCGCATCAGGGTGTGCCCGAGCATGCCGGTGGCGCCCAGCACGAGTACCCGTCGGTTCATCGTCGCACCCGCTTTCGGTCGGGCCTGCCGCCGTCCTTCGCCGCCACAGCCAGTAGCTCGGCGAGGACCTGGACGTTGGCCGCCTCACTCATGAGAAGCCGGTAGTGGTCGAGACCGGCCCGCCCCATCGCCCGTAGCTGAGCGCGAGGCGTGGCGTGGGCGAGCCGGATGGTCTGGGCCAGCCCCTGCGGATCGCCCGGGGCAGTGGTGAATCCGGCGCCGGCGTCGCGTATCGCCCGGGCGGCGTCGCCGGGCGCGCAGGACAGGATCGGCTGGCCGCAGGCGAGGATGGTCTGCACCTTGCTCGGCATGGTGATCTGGAACAGTGGCTGGTCGGCGAGGCTGACCAGCTGGATGTCGGCGGCGGCCATCACGGCGGCCATACGCTCCGGCGCGACCGGGTCGACGAAGTGGACGGTGCGGAGACCGAGTTCGGCAGCCGCCGTACGCAGCGCGGGTTTGCTGACCCCGTCGCCGACCAGCACGAGGTGGAGGTCGGTCAGGTCGCGGAGTCGGCCCATGGCCGCGATGGCGACGCCGAGGTCCTGCGCCGGCCCGTGGTTCCCGCCGTAGAGCACCACGAAGTCGTCGGACGACAGGCCCAGGCCGGCGCGCAGGTGCGGGTCGGGCTCGGTCGGCTGCATGAGCTTCTCGTCGGCCCAGTTGTAGACGACGGACACCTTCTCCGCGGGCACACCCCGCGCGACGAGGGTGTCGCGCAGCCCGGGGGAGGGGACCGTGACATGTGCGGCCCGGCGATAGGTGAGCTCGGTGAACCGGCTCAGCGTCGGCTCCGCGACCCGGCGAGCCAGACCCCGGGTGACGAAGCCCGTCGCGAAGACCGAGTCTGGCCAGAGGTCCATCACCATCAGCACGTACGGGATTCCCCACCGCAGCCGGGCCGCCAGGGCCGCGGTCGCCGCGGTGGCCGGTGACGAGTAGACCAGCGCCACGTCCGCGGTACGCAGCAGCGACGAGCCCAGCAGCGTCGAGGACGTCGCCCAGCTCAGGTAGTTCGCGGCGCGGCCGACAGCGGACCGGTCGTGGCTCGGGTGCAACGGGGTACGCAACACCCGGAGACCGTCCACTTCATCGACGACTGACCGTCGGTGTGCATAGCCCGGGTGGACCACGCCGGTCGGGTAGTTGGGCATCCCGGTCAGCACGTCCACCTTGAAGCCCTGCCGCCGCAGGCAGCGGGTGAGCCCCAGGGGAATGGGCACCGGCTCCGGTGGGAAGAACTGGCTGACCAGCGTGACCCGGGTGGACAGCGGGTCGTCGGCCTCGGGCCCGGTCACGTGCTGGGTACTTCGGTCGGCTGACCGACCTCATCGAGCTGCGCACGCACTTCCGGCAGGGTCAGCAGCAGCGCCATGATCTCGGGAACGTCGAGGCGGCGGGCGTTGTGCGAGTGGTAGTCAGCGACGTGCTCCTGGCGGGTGTCGCCCTCGTCGAAGTACAGGGCGTAGTTGAGGTCGCGGCTGTCGATCGGCACCCGCAGGAAGTCGCCGAAGTCCTCGGCCCGAGCCAGGTCCTCGCGGCTGGCCAGGGTCTCGTACAGCTTCTCGCCGTGCCGGATGCCGAGCACTTCGAACTTCGCCGGCACGCCGAACAGGTTGCACAGCGCGGTGGCGAGGTCGGCGATGGTGCAGGCACCGGCCTTACGGATGAAGATGTCACCGGGCTGGCCGTGCCGGAACGCGTGCTCGACCAGTTCGACGGACTGGCCCAGCGACATGAGGAACCGGGTCATGGTCGGTTCCGTCACCGTCGGCGCCACACCGTTGCGAATCTGCTCGATGAACAGCGGGATCACCGAGCCCCGCGAATACATGACGTTGCCGTAGCGGACGCAGCAGACGCGCGTCCGTGCCGATGGATTGTTCCGTGCGTGCGCCTGGGCGACCTTCTCCATCAACGCCTTGGTCATGCCCATGGCGTTGACCGGGTAGACGGCCTTGTCCGTGCTGAGCAGCACCAGCGTCTCAATACCGTTGCGCTCGCAGGCGTCGACGACGTTGGCGCTGCCGAGCACGTTGGTCCGGACCGCCTCCAGCGGGAAGAACTCGCAGGACGGAACCTGCTTGAGGGCGGCGGCGTGAAAGACGAAATCCACGCCCCGGGCCGCCTTGTGGACGCTGTCGAAATCCCGGACGTCCCCGACGTAGTAGCGCACCCGGTCGTCGCGCAGCCGGTGCCGCATGGCGTCCTGCTTGGACTCGTCGCGGCTGAGTACGCGCACTTCGGCGGCGCCGGCGTCGAGCAAGCGGGAGACCATCGTCTGCCCGAAGGAGCCGGTGCCACCGGTGATCAAGAAATGGCGGCCCGAAAGTGAGGAATCCACATTTCCCCCTGTCTTTCCTTGCACCCCCGGGGGCGCTGATGATTCGCATCGAATCGGACCATACAGCTCGGCAACTGCCGGAGAGCCGCAATTCGAGAATCGACCATGGACTCAGCAGTCCGACGATTCTTCGCGCTTCGTTCGCGTTCCCTCCGGCCGGTTCGACTCGTTGAACAACGGTCCGTTGCCGGCCCATTGTCGGAGCCGGCCGTGCGAAGGGTGAGGCGATGACGCGGGTCATGACCGTGGTGGGAACGCGACCAGAGATCATCCGGTTGTCCCGGATCATGGAGCGACTGGACCGGACGGTCGACCATGTGCTCGTCCACACCGGCCAGAACTGGGACCGCTCGCTGTCCGATGTGTTCTTCGCGGAGATGAGGATTCGGGAACCCGACCGCTTTCTCCGGGTGGACACGTCTTCACTCGGGCGGGTGCTCGGCGGCGTCCTCGTCGGCGTGGAGGAGGCGATCCGTGAGCTGCGACCGGACGCGCTACTCGTGCTCGGGGACACCAACAGCGCCATCGCCGCGGTGATGGCGCGGCGGATGCGGGTGCCGGTCTACCACATGGAGGCGGGCAACCGGTGCTTCGACCTCAACGTGCCGGAGGAGACCAACCGTCGTCTGGTCGATCACGTCGCCGACTTCAATCTGGTCTACAGCGAACACGCTCGACGCAACCTGCTCGCCGAGGGGCTGCATCCCCGGCGGATCCTGCACACCGGGTCACCGATGCGGGAGGTGCTTGACCACTACCGGCCCGAGATCGAGGCATCCTCGGTTCTGCACCAGTTGGAGCTGAAGCCCGGAGGGTACTTCGTGGTCAGTGCCCACCGGGAGGAGAACGTGGACGATCCCGCCCGACTGCGGCGCCTGCTCGACTGTCTGCGGGCCGTTCGCGCCGAGTGGGGCCTGCCCGTGCTGGTCTCCACCCATCCACGTACCCGCAAACGGCTGGAGTCGCTGACCGACGATGGGACAGACCTCGACGGCATCGCCTTTCACGAGCCGTTCGGCTTCTTCGACTACGTACGCCTGCAAACCCAGGCCCGGTGCGTCCTCTCTGACAGCGGCACGATCAGCGAGGAGGCCGCGATCCTCGGCTTCCCCGCGGTGACCCTGCGCGACTCCATGGAGCGTCCGGAGGCGCTCGACGCCGGCGGCATCATCATGACGGGTCTCGACCGTGACGGGATCGTCGAGGCTGTTCGGGTCGCGGTCGACCAGGTGGCGGTGGCCGGCGTTCCCTGTCCGGACGACTACCACGTCACCGACACGTCCCGCCTGGTGGTGAACTTCATCCTGTCCACCGTGCGGCGGCACCACGACTGGGCGGGCATCCGTCGCTGAGCGATGTCACGAGGGCTGGTGACCGGATCGGTCACCAGCCCTCGTCGGTACAGCGACTGCTACCGGGGCAGCGCGAGGCCACCCAGGACCGAGTCGCTGACGCGCCCGGCCGGTTGGCCGCTGAGGCGGGCCAGTTCGGCTATGACCTTGTTCGGGTCGTCGAACGGATCGAGGCCACTGACCTCCAGTGGATCGAGTGGGGGAACCGCGACGTGCGAGACCAGCGGGTGCAGCGGGCGGGCGTCGGCCTCGCCGGTGCCGAGCAGGTCCTCGTGCAACTTCTCGCCGGGGCGCAGGCCGGTGTAGACGATCGGTACGTCGCTGCCGGCCTGCTCGGCCATCTGCCGGGCCAGGTCGGCGATGCGGACCGGCTCGCCCATGTCGAGCACCAGTGCCTCACCGTCGCGGCCGATCTCGGTGGCCTGGAGCACCAGGTGCACCGCCTCCTGCATGGTCATCAGGTAGCGGGTCACCTCGGGGTGGGTGACGGTGAGCGGGTTGCCCGCCTCGATCTGCCGCTGGAAGGCGGTGACCACCGAACCCCGGCTGCTCAGCACGTTGCCGAAGCGCACGCTGAGGAAGGTGCCGGGAAAGCGCGAGGCGGCGTGCGCGGTCAGCCGCTCGGTGATCCGCTTGGAGTAGCCCAGGACGCTGATCGGGTCGGCGGCCTTGTCGGTGGAGATGTTCACGAACTTTGCCACGTCCTGACAGGCGTCCAGCACCGACAGCGTGCCCCACACGTTCGTCTTCACCGCCTCGCCCGGGTGCCGTTCGAGCAGGGTGAGGTGCTTGAGCGCGGCGGCGTGGAAGATGATCTCCGGGCGGCGTTCCCGGATGATCCGCCGGATCGCCTCGTCGTCGCGCAGGTCGGCCAGGATCAGCTCAGGCCCGTCCAGCATGGCGCGGCCGTTCAGCGACATCTGGAGCGCGTGCAGCGCCGACTCGTCGCGGTCGAGCATCATCAGCTCGCCCGGGTCGGCCTTCATCACCTGCCGGCACAGTTCGGAGCCGATCGAGCCGCCGGCACCGGTGACCAGGATCCGCCGGCCGGTGAGGCCGTTGGTCCGTACCGCCATCTCGGCGACCACCTGCCGGCGGCCGAGCAGGTCGCTGATCCGGACGTCGCGTACGTCGGTCACGGTGATCCGGTGGTCGACCAGGTCGCGTACCGGCGGAAGCACCTTGAACGCCGCGCCGGTGTTCAGGGTGGCCTCCCGGATCTGCCGGATGAGCGCGGCGTCGGCGTTGGCGACCGAGAAGATCACGGTGGTGGCGCCGGTGCGGCGTACCGCCTCGGCGACGTCTCCGCGCCCACCGAGCACCCGGATGCCGTCGACGCAGAGGTTGCGCTTGTCCGGGTCGTCGTCGAGGGCCCCGACCGGTCGGTAGCGGCTGCGTGGGTCGGTGAGCAGGGCGCGGAGCAGTCCCTGGCCGGCGTCGCCCATCCCGAACAGCAGCACCGGTGCCGACGAGCGGACGTCCGGGCGCAGGGCCAGGTCGCGCTGGTGCCGGTAGGCGAACCGGACGGCGAGCATGAACAGCAGGGCGAGCGCGCCGCCGACCAGCGGGGTGCTCGCCGGCACCGGCCGCTCGCCAACCGGCAGTACGCCGAGCAGGACGATCGCGACGGTGGTGAGGGCGGTGCCGGCCAACCCGCGAACCTCCGGGAGGCTGCCGAGCGGGTGGCGTCCAGAGCGCACCCGGCGCGCCCCGGCCACCGCCACGTGCAGCCCGGCGGCGATCAGCCCGCAGCCGGCGGCGCGGGTGAGTTGGGTGGTGGTCAGGGCGAACTCGTAGCGGGTCCAGGCGGCAGCGACGAATCCACCTACCCAGGCCGTGGCGTCGACGGCGAGGAACGCCAGGGTGCGCCATCGGATCCTGCTCCGGCGTGCCGTCGGGTCCGGGTGCCGGCTGGTCTGTGTGTCCCGCATCTGCGGCTCCTGTGCTGTCGACCACTTCCGCCCGGGGCGAGCGGAAGGAGCAGTACGCTCCTGTCCTTGTTACATGCCATATGAGTGCTTTGTTGGCTTTTCGGTGATTGCTGGTGAATCGTTGTGCCGCTGGTGACCGGCCGGACCATGTCGGCCGAGCGGTCGGGCTCAGCGGGCCGGTACGCCCTTGACCACGACGCCGGCGGGCACGTCACGCACCACGCAGGCGCCCGCGCCGACGGTGCTGTCCCGACCCACCCGCAGGCCCTGCAACACGGCGGCGGTGGTGCCGACGAGTACGCCCTCCGCCAGCCGACACTCCCCGGAGATCGCGGCCAGCGGATTCACCGATACGTGGTCGGCCAGCTCGCAGTCGTGCCCGACCGTGCAGTTCTGGTTGAGATGCACGTGCCGCCCGAGAGTGACGTTCGTGGTGACCCGCGCCCCGGCGAAGGCGACCAGACCGGGGCCGTGCCGCAGGTCCGGACCGAGCGTGGCGTCGGGGTGTACGAGACTGGCCGCCGGTGTGCCGTACCGGTCGACCCGTTCGGCGACCGTGCGCCGGACCCGAGGGTCGCCGATAGCGATGACGTGGTGGGTGTCGGTGGGTGCCTCGGCGAACCAGGACAGACCGCCGAGAAACGGCACGTCGAGTCGCTGCACCCGCTTGAGGTTCACCTCGCTCGGCCGGTCGTCGACGAAGCCCAGGACCTGCCACCGGGGCAGGAGAGCGGCGGCGTTCACGGCACGGGCGATGGTCAGGACCTCCCGACCGTGCCCGCCGCATCCGACGATGACCAGGGGTACCGTCACGGTGCCGGAACTCCGGTCCGGGCGGCCAGGAACTCGTCGATCGCCGAGAGCACGGCGGTGACCTGCGCTTCGGTGAGGGCGCTGCCGCTGGGCAGGGTCAACCCTTCGGCGTAGAGCCGTTCGGCGGCTCCGGTGAGCCGGCTCTCCGCGTCGGCGTACGCCGGTTGCAGGTGCATCGGCTTCCACACCGGACGGGTCTCGATGTTCCGGGCGGACAGGTGGGCGGCCAGGTCCGCCGCGGTCCAGCCGGAACGGCGCGGGTCGACCCGGATGCTGGTGAGCCAGCAGTTGGAGCCGGCGTCCTCGGCGCCGACCAGGTCGGCTCCCGGTACCGGGGCGAAGAGTTTGGCGTACCGGTCGCGGAGCCGCCGCCGACGGTCGATCATTCCGTCCAGCCGAATCAGCTGAGCCCGCCCCAACGCCGCGAGCAGGTTGCTCAACCGGTAGTTGTACCCGGTCTCCCGGTGCTCGTAGTGCGGGACCGGCTCGCGCGCCTGAGTGGACAGGTGTCGCGCCCGGTCGAGCAGCGCCAGGTCGTCGCCGACGAGCATGCCACCGCCGGAGGTGGTCATGATCTTGTTTCCGTTGAAGGAGAGGGCACCCACCCGGCCGAAGGAACCGGCCGGTCGGCCGAGATGCGTGGCGCCCAGCGCTTCCGCGGCATCCTCGATCAGCGCGACGTCGGCGGCGGCGCAGATCGGCAGCAGCGCGGTGTAGTCGGCGCAACTGCCGAACATGTCGACCGGGATCACCGCGCCGATCCGCTCCCCGCGCGAGCGCAGATCCCGTAGCAGCTCGGCGACGAGGGCGACGTCGATGTTGCCGGTGCGCGGATCGCAGTCGACGAAGACCGGTCGGGCCCCGGTGTAGCGGACCGCGTTGGCGGTGGCGACGAAGGTCAGCGTCGGTACCAGCACCACGTCCCCGGGGCCGACGCCCAGCCCGAGCAGCGCCAGGTGCAGCGCGGCGGTGCCGGAACTGACCGCCACCGCGCCCCGGGTGCCCACCCGGGCGGCGACCTCCCGCTCGAAGGCGTCGAGATCCGGGCCGACCGGCGCCACCCAGCCGGAGCGCAGCGCCGCGATCAGGTACGACTCCTCCAGCGGACCGATGTCCGGTGAGGACAGGTGAATGGTGTCGGTCATCGTCGGCTGCCGAGGAACTCGGGCATGGTGGCGTTGCCGTCGGCCGAGATGCCGTCCCGACGTAGCACCGTGCCGACGGTGGCGGCCAGGATCGACAGGTCGAGGCGGAGGCTGCGCTTGGTCACGTACTCCACGTCGAGCGAGAACTTGGCGTCCCAGTCGAGGCTGTTGCGTCCGCGTACCTGGGCCAACCCGGTGATGCCGGGGCGCACCTCGTGCCGTCGCGCCTGGGTGGGGGAGTACCGACTCAGGTACTGCGGCAGCAGCGGTCGGGGACCGACGAGGCTCATGTCGCCGCGCAGCACACACCAGAGCGTCGGCAGCTCGTCCAGGCTGGTGGCCCGCAGCCAGCGGCCGAGTGGGGTGAGCCGCTCGGCGTCGGTCAGCAATCCCCGGGCTGAATCGGGCGCCCGCATGGTGCGGAATTTGATCAACTCGAACGGCCGGTCGTCCCGTCCGATGCGGCACTGCCGGAAGAACACCGGTCGGCCCAGCCGTACCGCGACCGCCGCCGCGACCGCCGCCATCAACGGCGCGGTCAGCAGCAGCAGCGCGGTCGCGACGACCACGTCGAACAGCCGCTTGACCGGGTCGTCCGGCCGGGCGGGCCGGGGCGGGCGCGTCGGGGTGGCCACCGAGGATACGGGCACCGTTCTGACCTCCGTACGTCAACCGGTCATAGCAGACAAACGGGTTGTATCAGACTGAGCACTCGTGATTTCGGAAAATGGCGACAGTCGACACGCATCCCGACACCTCAACCCGCGAGGACATGGAAAGGACACGCGTCCCGGCGCGCCGCGTCAGCTCGGGTGTGTCGCGTAGCCGCTGGTCAGAGGCCCGCGTCGCCCGCGTCGAGGCGCCGCTGCAACATGATCCGCAGCGGTAGCGACTCGCCGTCCCGAGCACCTTCGCCGACGATCAGCGGGGCCGGGTCGGGCTGCGGGTCGGCACCAAAAAGCCGGGCACGCAGTGAGCGCGGCACGGTCAGCAGGTGAAAACGACCGTCCACGTCGACCGCCCGGCTGCGCGCCCGGTCGATGTACCAGCCGTACAGGCCGGTCCGGTAGCGGGCCCGGCCGTCATGCGATCGGGCGACGAGTCGGGTGGTGGCCAGGCCGCGCCGCCGCGCCTCGGCGACGAAGGCGCTGACCAGCGCCGCCGCCTCCGCCTGCTCGGCCTCCCGGCGGCGCTGCGCGGCCGCCGCGTGCGCCAGCACCGCCTGCTGCCGCGCTTCTCGCCAGTCCGGGCCGCCGTCGCTCACCACGACCCGACGGTACGCCACCCGCCACCGCCCCTCGGCACTCGCTCCCGCTCTGCTGCCACCGGGGTACGGCGGGGGCGGGCGCGGCTTCGACGCCGTCCCCGGTGTACGGGCTCGGGCATCAGCCCGGGCGCACCGGGCGGCGTATGCCCCGAGGGTCGTCTTCCCACCCACAGCGGTCGTTTCGGCCGGTGGTCGCTGGGCCGGTGGATGCGGGTTCAGGCCCTTTGCTCTGCTTCAACCCACGCACCGGCGGTGCCTCGGAACCGTTGCGTCCGTTGAAGCAGAGCAAAGGGCGCGAGGTGGTACGTGCCTCGGCTGGTGCCAACGGCCGTGGCCGGCGCGACCGGGTATGCGTCCCGTCCGCCACGGCCGTTGACGATGGAGGCTCTCTAGAGCAGACCGGCGCGGCGCAGCGCGTCGGCCATCGCGCCATCGGCGGGTGCCGCAGCGCCGCGTCCCTGGCGCACCTGCCCGCCCTGCGCGCCACGGCCCTGCCCACCTTGGCCGGTACGACCCTGCCCGCCGCGGCCCTGACCGCTCTGCCTGCCACGTCCCTGCTGGCCCGCGTCACCCCGGCCGCCGGCACGCCCTGCGGCGGGCTCCGCCTCGTCCTCCAGGCGCAGGGTCAGCGAGATGCGCTTGCGCGGCACGTCGACGTCCAACACCTTGACCTTCACCACGTCACCGGACTTCACCACGTCGCGGGGATCTTTCACGAAGGTGCGGGACATCGCCGACACGTGCACCAGCCCGTCCTGGTGCACCCCGACATCCACGAACGCGCCGAACGCGGCCACGTTGGTGACCACGCCCTCCAGCACCATCCCGGGCGTCAGGTCGCTGATCTTCTCCACGCCCTCCACGAAGGTCGCCGTCTTGAACTCGGGTCGGGGGTCGCGGCCCGGCTTCTCCAGTTCGGCGAGGATGTCGGTGACGGTGGGCAGGCCGAACGTGTCGTCGACGAAGTCGGTGGCCCGCAGCCCCCGCAGGATCGCCGACTTGCCGATGATCGACCGCAGGTCCTGGCCGGTCGAGGTGAGGATCCGGCGCACCACCGGGTACGCCTCGGGGTGCACGCTGGAGGAGTCCAGCGGGTCGTCGCCGCCGGGGATGCGCAGGAAGCCGGCGCACTGTTCGAAGGCCTTCGGGCCGAGCCGGGCCACCTTCTTCAGCTCGGCCCGGGTGCGGAACGGGCCGTTGGCGTCCCGGTGCAGCACGATGTTCTCGGCCAGCCCGGCGCCGATGCCGGAGACCCGGGTCAGCAGCGGCGCGGAGGCGGTGTTGACGTCCACGCCGACGCCGTTGACGCAGTCCTCCACCACCGCGTCCAGCGACCGGGACAGCTTCACCTCGGACAGGTCGTGCTGGTACTGCCCGACACCGATGGAGCGCGGGTCGATCTTCACCAGCTCGGCGAGCGGGTCCTGCAGGCGGCGGGCGATGGAGACCGCACCGCGCAGCGACACGTCCAGCCCGGGCAGCTCCTGGGCGGCGTACGCGGAGGCTGAGTAGACCGACGCGCCGGCCTCGGAGACCACCACCTTGGTCAGCTTCAGCTCCGGATGCCGCTTGATCAGATCACCGGCCAGCTTGTCGGTCTCCCGGCTGGCGGTGCCGTTGCCGATGGCGATCAGCTCGACTCCGTGCGCGGCGGCCAGCGTGGCCAGGGTGTGCAGGGAGGCGTCCCACTGCCGGCGCGGCTCGTGCGGGTAGATCGTGTCGGTGGCGACCACCTTGCCGGTGGCGTCCACGACTGCCACCTTCACCCCGGTCCGCAGGCCCGGGTCCAGTCCCATGGTGGGCCGGGCACCGGCCGGCGCGGCCAGCAGCAGGTCGCGCAGGTTGGTGGCGAAGACCCGGACGGCCTCCTCCTCGGCCGCCTGCCACAGCCGCATCCGCAGGTCCGCGCCGAGGTGGATGAGGATCCGGGTACGCCACGCCCAACGCACCGTGTCGGCCAGCCACTTGTCGGCGGGCCGCCCCCGGTCGCTCACCCCGAACCGGCCGGCGATGGCCGCCTCGTAGCGGGTCGGCCCGCTGACCACCGCGTCGACGTCGCCGTCGGCCTCCGGGTCCATGGTCAGGTCGAGTACGCCCTCCTTCTCGCCCCGGAACATCGCCAGGATGCGGTGCGAGGGAAGCTTCGGGTACGGCTCGGCGAAGTCGAAGTAGTCGGCGAACTTCGCCCCGGCGCTCTCCTGTCCCTCGCGTACCCGGGACACCAGCCGGCCCCGCGACCACATCTGCTCGCGCAGCGTGCCGATCAGGTCGGCGTCCTCGGCGAACCGCTCGATCAGGATGGCCCGCGCCCCGTCCAGCGCGGCGGCGGCGTCGGCCACCCCCTTGTCGGCGTCGACGTACGCCGCCGCCGTCGAGCGGGGGTCCGAAGACGGGTCGCCGAGCAGCGTGTCGGCCAGGGGCTCCAGTCCGGCCTCGCGGGCGATCTGCGCCCGGGTCCGTCGCTTCGGCTTGTACGGCAGGTAGATGTCCTCCAGGCGGGACTTCGAGTCGGCCGCCATGATCTGCGCTTCCAGGGCCTCGTCGAGCTTGCCCTGGGAACGGATGGACTCCAGTACCGCCGCGCGCCGCTCGTCCAGTTCCCGCAGGTACCGCAGCCGCTCCTCCAGGGTGCGCAGCTGGGTGTCGTCGAGCAGGCCGGTGGCCTCCTTCCGGTACCGCGCGATGAACGGCACGGTGGCACCACCGTCGAGCAGCTCCACGGCCGCGCGTACCTGGCGCTCGGCGACGCCGAGTTCCTCGGCGATCCGCTGATGAACAGAGAGGGTCACGTTGTCGCTCCGCCTTCGGGTGTGGGTTCCGTGGTGCATTCTGCCGGGCTACCGTGGCGATCATGGAACCACCTGCGGACCCCCGGGCGCGCCGACTCTTCGGCGGCAGCGCGCGGACCCTCGGCGACCTGGCGACCAGCCCGTTCCGGGCCGACCGGGACCGCATCGTCGGCTCGCCGTTCTTCACCCGGCTCGGCGGGGTCACCCAGGTGGTCAGCCCGGGCGGGTCCGGGCTGCTGGTGCACAACCGGCTCACCCACAGCCTGAAGGTCGCCCAGGTGGCCCGGGCGATCGCCGAGCGGCTCACCGCCGACGACCACCAACGCGACCTGGTGGAGAAGCTCGGCGGCTGCGACCCGGACGTGGTGGAGGCCGCCGCGCTCGCCCACGACCTCGGTCACCCGCCCTTCGGGCACCTGGGGGAGCGGGTGCTCGACCGGCTGGCCCGGCACCGGCTCGGCCTGACCGACGGGTTCGAGGGCAACGCCCAGTCGTACCGGATCGTCACCTCGACCGAGATCCGGGGTGCGGCGACCACCGGCCTGGACCTGACCGCGGCGGTGCGGGCGGCGATGCTGAAGTACCCGTGGACCCGGCTGGACCACCCCGACCCGCATCCCCGGACGATGGACCCGCCGCCGCGCGGCGCGACCCCGCCGCCGGACGACCCGGACAGCGGCTCGCTGAAGTTCGGGGCGTACCGCACGGAACTGGACGACCTGCGGCAGGCCCGGGCACCGTTCGCCGGTCGGATCGCCGACTGGCAGCAGACCGTCGAGGCGTCGGTGATGGACACCGCCGACGACATCGCCTACGCCATCCACGACGTGGAGGACTTCTACCGGGTCGGCGTGCTCCAGCAGGGCGCGGTGGCCGCCGAACTGATGGCCTGGCAGCGCGAGGGCGGTCACCTGCGGGCGATCACCGACTCCGCGCTGGCCACCTCGGCCCGCCGCCCCGGCTCGTCGATCGAGCGGCTGCGTCGCCAACTGCACCACAAGGACGGCTGGATCGCCGACGACGAGGCGTTCGCCGCCGCCGTCGAGCATGTCCGGGAGGAGTTGGTCGAGGGGCTGCTGGCGTTGCCGTTCGACGGTTCGATCGAGGCGGAACAGTATGTGGCCCGCTTCTCCGCCCGGTGGACCACCCGCTTCGTGGACGCGATCACCGTCGTCGAGCAGCCCGCCGTACGCTCCGGGCACGTGCTGCTGGCTCCGGCGCAGTGGCACGAGGTGCAGGTGCTCAAGTTCGTGCACCACCGGTTCGTGCTGGCCCGCCCCGACCTGGCGTTGCACCAGCGCGGTCAGGCCCGGCTGCTCGACACCCTGGTCGAGGCGCTGCGGGAGTGGCTGCTCGACCCGGAGGAGGAGTCCCGGCTGCCCCGGCGGCTGCACGACCTGGTGGAGCTGGCCGAGGCGGAACTGCATCCGCGTACCCCGGACCGGATCGGCAAGGCGCGCGGGCGGGCCATCGTGGACTTCGTCGCCCAGCTCACCGACGGTCAGGCGGTGGCGATGCTGGACGCGCTCTCCGGCCGCTCCGGCGCCCTCTGGACCGACGCCTTCGTCCTCTGAGGCGACCGGCTCGGGCCGTCGGGGCGGCGGCGACTCAGGCGATGGCCTGCCACCAGCCGTCGACCGGCGGCGGGTCGTCGACCACCACCCGCTCACCGGGGCGTGGCACGGCCAGTCGCACGTCGCGGGCCTTCGCCTCGGCCCAGAGCCGGTCCACCGGCTCGGACCAGTCGTGCAGGGCGAGGTTGAACGTGCCCCAGTGCACCGGCAGGAACAGCCCACCGCGCAGGTCCAGGTGGGCGGCGACCGCCTCCTCCGGGAACATGTGGATGCCGGGCCAGGCCCGGTCGTACGCGCCGATCTGCATGAGCGTCACGTCGAACGGCCCGTGCGCGGCGCCGATCTCGGCGTACCCTCCGAAGTAGCCGGAGTCCCCGGTGTAGTAGACGCGGCGCTGCTGGCCGGCCACCACCCAGGAACTCCACAGGGTGCCGTTGCGGCGCAGGCCCCGGCCGGAGAAGTGCTGGGCGGCGGTGCAGGTGATCTCCAGCTCGGCCACCCGGTGGGTTTGCGACCAGTCCAGCTCGATGATCCGCTCCGCCGGTACGCCCCAGCGGTCGAGGTGGGCACCGACCCCGAGTGGCACCAGGAACGGCGCCGACTGCCGGGCGGTCAGTTCCCGCACCGTGCCCATGTCGAGATGGTCGTAGTGGTCGTGCGAGATCAGGATCGCGTCGAGGCGGGGCAGTTCGTCGAGGCGTACCGGCGGTTCGTGCAGTCGGCGCGGCCCGACTGCCGTCGAGGGGGAGCACCTGTCGCTCCACACCGGGTCCAGCAGCACCCGCCGACCCTCGATCTCGATCAGGGCGGAGGCGTGGCCGTACCAGACGATGTTCAGCTCGCGCGCCGGGTCGATGCCGGTCTCGGCGGCCGGTCGCAGCAGTGGCACGGGTGCGCCCGGCCGGCGCTTCTGCTTGCCGAAGAGCAGTTCCCGAAAGAGGTTGCGGTCCGGGGCGGGCACCATCGTGCGGGTGTCCGTCCGGTTGTGGAAGGTGCCGTCGCGGAACTGTGGTGACCGGGCCGCCCGTTCGGCGCGCGCGCCGGCCAGTCGGCCGCCGATCGCGGCCGGCACGTTCCGCGCGGCCCAGGCCGCGGTGGCGAGCCCGGCCACCGCGGCCAGGCCCGCCACCGATCCGGTGATCCGCCGTCCGGTGCTACGCCCGCTCGGCTCGTTCGGCACCCGCATCGTTCCCCCTCGGTTGGTCCCCGAGGTTCACGTTAGCTCCGTCGGCAGGCTTCAGCCGCCGTTGCTGGGGCGGTACGTGTGCTTGCGGTGCGTGGTGCCGGTGCCGCCGAAACCGGCGGTCAGGTCCATGACCCGCCGGCCCCACCGGGCGCGTGCCTGCACGGCGGGGTGGGTGGCGCCGAAGTCGTCCGCGCCGGCCTGCCCGTCGGCGAAGAGGGCGTACGTCACCAGTGGCGCGCCGGCGGTGTCGAAGATCACTCCGGCTTCGTGTCGGGCGTCGGCGAACCAGCCGGCCTTGGTGGCGACGCGGGCCCGTTCGGCGGAGGACATCTCGCGACGTACCCCGTCGGTGAACGCCACCGGTGAGCGCAGCAGTCGCAGCACCCGGTCGGTCGAGGCGGGGGAGAGCAGGGTGCCGGCGACCAGCGCCCGCAGCAGGTCATGGGTCTCCCGGGGCGTGCTGGTGCCCAGGTAGAAGCGGTTCGGATTGGCCACCGGCTGCACCTGCGTGTTCGGGAAGCCCTTCGCGACCAGGATCTGGTTGATCTCGGCGGCCGGGCAGACCAGCCCGCAGAGCCGGACCGCGGTGTCGTCGGAGACGGTCAGCAGGTTCGCCAGGACGTGGCCGACGGTCACCAGACTGGGGTGGGCGCCGTCCAGGCTGAAGATGCCGTCGCCGCCGGTCACCACGATCGCCTCGGTCACCTCCACCTGGTAGTCGATGGCGAGCAGGCCCCGGTCGACCTTGTCCAGCACCGCGACCGCCACGGCGATCTTGTTGACGCTGTACGCCTCGATCCGCAGGTCCGCCGACTCGTTCACCGCGACCAGCGGCCCGTCCGGCCCGGCCAGGCTGACGTACGCCTGCCAGTTGCCGCCGGCCCGGGTGCTGACCCGTTGGAAGGCCGCGGCGATGCGGGCGGCGAGCCGTTCGCGGTCACTGCCCGGCTCGCCACCCGTGCCCGCCTGCTCGGTCGGGTCAGCGGCGGCGGGCATCGCGGTGCCGAACACGGCGCCGGCCGTCGCCACGGTGCCCAGGCCGAGCGCGGTCCTGCGGTCCATCCGAATGGTCACTCGTCTCTCCCGTCGGTCCCCTGGTGTGTGCAGGACACACCCTAGGCCGAAGGATCGACGTAGGTGACCCCGTCGATGGGCTCACGGGGCGAGAACGACCTTCACACAGCCGTCCTGCTTCTTCTGGAACATCTCGTACGCCTGCGGCGCCTGCTCCAGCGGCAGCCGGTGGGTACGCAGGTCGGTCACGCCGAGCGGGTCGTCGTCGGTGAGCAGCGGGATGATCTCATCGGTCCAGCGCCGCACGTGGCACTGACCCATCCGCACCTGGACGCCCCGGTCGAACATCTCCATCAGCGGCAGCGGGTCGACCTCGCCGCCGTACACGCCGGAGATCGAGACGGTGCCGCCGCGCCGGACGGCCTTGAGCGCGGCCTTGAGCGCGACCAGCCGGTCGATCCCGATTTTGTCGATCATCGGCTGGGCGAGCTTGTCCGGCAGCAACCCGGCGGCGGCCTGGCCGAGCTTGCCCAGCGGCGCGCCGTGCGACTCCATCCCGACCGCGTCGATCACCGCGTCCGGCCCGCGCCCGTCCACCAGGTCGATCAACGCGCCGGGCACGTCGTCGAGCTGGGTGACGTCGAGCACCTCCACGCCGTGCCGACGGGCCATCTCCAGCCGTTCCGGCACCACGTCGAGGCCGATCACCCGGTCCGCACCGAGGTGGCGGCCGATGCGGGCACAGAACTGCCCGACCGGGCCCAGCCCGAAGACCGCCAGGGTGCCGCCGGGTGGGGTGTCGGCGTACTTCACCGCCTGCCAGGCGGTCGGCAGGATGTCGGAGAGGTAGAGCCACCGCTCGTCCGGCCCGTCGTCCGGCACCTTGATCGGGCCGAACTCGGCGAACGGAACGCGGAGGAACTGGGCCTGCCCGCCGGGCACCGCGCCGTAGAGGGAGGTGTAGCCGAACAGCGCGGCACCCTTGCCCTCGGCGGTGACCTGGGTGGTCTCGCACTGGGCGTAGAGCTGCCGCTGGCACATCCAGCAGGATCCGCAGGAGATGTTGAACGGCACCACCACCCGGTCGCCGGGCTTGAGGCGGGTCACCCCCGACCCGACCTCCTCGACGATGCCCATCGGCTCGTGACCGAGGATGTCACCCGGCTTGAGGTAGGGCCCCAGGACTTCGTAGAGGTGCAGGTCCGAGCCGCAGATGGCGGTCGAGGTGATCCGCACGATCGCGTCGGTCGGCTCCTCGATCCTCGGGTCCGGCACCTCCTCGACCCGTACGTCCCGCTTCCCCTGCCAGGTAAGTGCCCGCATGTCGCCCCCTAGTTCGCCGCAGTCCCCGTAGCTGGTCTGCTACCCCCACCAACGGCTTTCAACCGACCGGCCAACCCCGCCTTTCACGGGGTTGATCATGAGGTTGGCGGCAGTTTGAAGATCAACAATTGCCGCCAACCTCATGATCAACGGAGGAGATTCGGTCAGAGGGGGGTCAGGTGCCGGGGGTTTCGGCGTGGCGGGTGGTCGCCGTGAGGTAGTCGCGGTTGAGGCGGCCGATGGTGGTCAGCGGGATGCCCTTCGGGCAGACCACGGTGCACTCGCCGGCGTTGGTACAGCCGCCGAAGCCGGCCTCGTCGTGCGCGTCGACCATGCCGATCACCCGGGTGTAGCGCTCGGGCTGGCCCTGGGGGAGCAGCGAGAGCTGGGTGACCTTGGCGGCGGTGAACAGCATCCCGGAGCCGTTCGGGCAGGCGGCCACGCAGGCGCCGCAGCCGATGCAGGCGGCGGACTCGAAGGCGGCGTCGGCGTCGGCCTTGGCCACCGGTACGGAGTGCGCCTCCGGTGCGCTGCCGGTGGGCGCCGTGACGTACCCGCCAGCGGCGATGATCGTGTCGAAGGCGTTGCGGTTGACCACCAGGTCCTTGATGACCGGGAAGGCCCGGGCCCGCCACGGCTCGATGTCGATCGTTTCGCCGTCCTTGAACTGCCGCATGTGCAGCTGGCAGGCGGTGGTGCCGCGCTGCGGGCCGTGCGCGTCCCCGTTGATCATGAGGCCGCACATGCCGCAGATGCCCTCGCGGCAGTCGTGGTCGAAGGCGACCGGCTCCTCACCGGCGAGGATGAGGCGCTCGTTGAGCACGTCGAGCATCTCCAGGAACGACATGTCCGGGGAGACGTCGTCGACCTGGTACGTCACCATCCGACCCTTGTCCTGGGGGCCGGACTGGCGCCAGATGCGCAGGGTCAGGTTCACTTGTAGCTCCGCTGCGTGGGGTGGACGTATTCGAAGTTCAGGTCTTCCTTGTGCAACACCGAGGGCTCACCCGTGGCGGTGAACTCCCAGGCCGCGACGTACGCGAACCGCTCGTCGTCGCGCTGCGCCTCGCCCTCCGGGGTCTGGTGCTCGGCGCGGAAGTGGCCGCCGCAGGACTCCTCCCGGTGCAGGGCGTCGATGCACATCAGCTCGGCCAGCTCGAAGAAGTCGGCCACCCGGCCGGCCTTCTCCAGCGACTGGTTCAGCCCCTCGCCGTTGCCCGGCACCCGGACCCGCTGCCAGAACTGGTCCCGCAGCGCGCGGATCTCGTCGATGGCCTTGCGCAGCCCGGCCTCGGAGCGCTCCATGCCGCAGTGCTCCCACATGATCTGGCCCAGCTCGCGGTGGAACGAGTCCACCGTCCGGTCGCCGTCGATCGCGAGCAGCCGCTGGATGCGGTCCTCCACGTCGCGCCGGGCCTCGACGGCCGCCGGGTGGGTCGCGTCGACCTTCTCGAACGGACCGGCGGCCAGGTAGTTGGCGACCGTGTTGGGCAGCACGAAGTACCCGTCGGCCAGGCCCTGCATCAGCGCCGAGGCGCCGAGCCGGTTCGCGCCGTGGTCGGAGAAGTTCGCCTCGCCGATGACGAACAGGCCGGGGATCGTCGACTGGAGGTCGTAGTCGACCCAGAGGCCGCCCATCGTGTAGTGCACGGCGGGGTAGATCCGCATCGGCACCTCGTACGGGTCCTCGCCGGTGATCCGCTCGTACATCTCGAAGAGGTTGCCGTACTTGGCCTCGATGGCCTTGCGGCCCAGCCGGTCGATGGCGTCGGAGAAGTCGAGGTAGACCCCGAGCTTCGTCGGGCCGACGCCCCGGCCCTCGTCGCAGACGTTCTTCGCGGCGCGGGAGGCGATGTCGCGGGGCACCAGGTTGCCGAAGGACGGGTAGATGCGCTCCAGGTAGTAGTCCCGCTCGTCCTCCGGAATGTCACGGGGGTCGCGGTCGTCGCCCTTGACCTTCGGTACCCACACCCGGCCGTCGTTGCGCAGCGACTCGCTCATCAGGGTCAGCTTCGACTGGTGGTCGCCGGAGACCGGGATGCAGGTCGGGTGGATCTGGGTGTAGCAGGGGTTGGCGAAGTACGCGCCCTTGCGGTGTGCCCGCCAGGTGGCGGTGACGTTGCAGCCCTTCGCGTTGGTGGAGAGGTAGAAGACGTTGCCGTAGCCGCCGGAGGCGAGCACCACCGCGTCGGCGAACTCAGTGGTGATCTCGCCGGTGACCATGTCCCGGACCACGATGCCCCGGGCCTTGCCATCCACGACGATCAACTCGAGCATCTCGTGCCGGGCGTTCATCTCCACGTTGCCCAGGCCGATCTGCCGCTCCAACGCCTGGTACGCGCCGAGCAGCAACTGCTGGCCCGTCTGGCCCCGGGCGTAGAAGGTCCGCTGCACCTGCGCGCCACCGAACGAACGGGTGTCGAGCAGGCCGCCGTACTCGCGGGCGAACGGCACCCCCTGGGCGACGCACTGGTCGATGATGTTGACCGAGACCTCGGCGAGGCGGTGTACGTTCGACTCGCGGGAGCGGAAGTCGCCGCCCTTGACGGTGTCGTAGAACAGCCGGTGCACCGAGTCGCCGTCGTTGCGGTAGTTCTTGGCGGCGTTGATGCCGCCCTGGGCGGCGATCGAGTGCGCCCGGCGGGGGCTGTCCTGGTAGCAGTACGACTTGACCCGGTAGCCCTGCTCGGCGAGCGTGGCGGCGGCCGAGCCGCCGGCCAGGCCGGTGCCGACCACGATCACCGTCATCTTGCGGCGGTTGGCCGGGTTGACCAGCTTGGCCTCGAAACGGCGGCGTTCCCAGCGGGTCTCGATCGGCCCGTCGGGAGCCCTGGTGTCGGCGATCGGGTCGCCCTCGGTGAACAGATCCATGGTCAGGACACCAATCCGGTGAGTACGGCGAACGGGACCACGAGGTAGCCGGCGCAGAGCACGACGGCGAAGGTCAGCGCCACCACCCGGGCCCGCTGCTCGCCGCGTGGGGTCTGCTGGCCCAGGCTGCGCAGCGCGCTGAACACGCCGTGCCGCAGGTGGAAGCCGAGCGCGACGATCGCCAGGGTGTAGAAGGCCGTGACGTACCAGCGCTGCGGGGCGAAGTCGGCGACCACGTTGGCGTACGGGCGGGACGGGTCGCCGACCGGGTTCAGCGTGCCGGTGGTCAGGTCGAGGATGTGGTAGATCACGAAGAGCAGGATGATCACGCCGCCCCACCGCATGGTCCGGGCCGCGTAGCTGCCCCGGACCTTCTTGCGGTGGGCGTAGCGCACCGGGCGGGCGGCGCGGGCGCGCAACGCCAGGACCGTGGCGGCCCAGATGTGCAGCAGCACCGCGGCCAGCAGGCCGACCCGTTGGATCCACAGGAACCCGGCGCTGGGCAGCAGCGGGACGCCGATCTCGCGCAACCAGTGCGCGTAGTGGTCGAACGAGGACGCGCCCGAGAAGATCTTCAGGTTGCCCAGCATGTGGGCGATCAGGAACAGCACCAGCAGGATGCCCGTCACCGCCATGACGGCCTTGAGGCCGACATTCGATCGGATGGGCGACCGGGTTCTCGTCGTGACTACCACTCGACCGACGCTAGGAGGACTTCGATCAGTCGTCCAATGCATCGACACCGCAGTCTTGATAGCCATAAGCTATGTAGATGCAGCTCCATCAGCTGAAGTACTTCGTCGCGGTGGCCGAAGTACGACATTTCACCCAGGCGGCCGACCTCGTGGGCATCACCCAGCCGTCGTTGAGTAAGCAAATTCACGCGTTGGAGGACACCCTCGGCGCACCCCTGTTTGAGCGGGTAAGGGGCAACATAACGCTGACCGCGGCGGGGGAGGTGCTGCTGCCGTTGGCCACCCGGATCCTGGCCGACGTCGAGACCGCCACCCGCGAGGTGCAGGAACTTGTCGGCCTGCGGCGCGGCCGGGTACGCCTCGGCGCCACCCCCAGCCTCGCCACCTCGCTCGCTCCGCCGGTGCTTCGCCGGTTCCGCGACGCCCACCCCACCGTCGACCTGCGGATGGAGGAGGGCGGCTCGCAGGACCTGGTCCGTGACCTGCTCCGGGGCGACCTCGACCTTGCGCTGATCATCATGCCCGGCCAGGGCACCGACGCCGGCCTGCGGGCCGATCCGATCCTCACCGAGAATCTGGTGGTCGCCTCGGTCGACCCGGTGCCCACCGCCATCCCCGGTGCCGAGCTGCGCATCACCGACCTGCGCGACCAGCCGATGGTGATGTTCCGCGAGGGCTACGACCTGCGCGACGCCACCCTCCAGGCGTGCCGGGACGCCGGCTTCGAACCGACCCTGTCGGTGGACGGCGGGGAGATGGACGCGGTGCTCAGCTTCGTCGAGGCCGGGCTGGGCATCGCCGTGGTACCCGGCATGGTGGTGGCCCGCCGAACCGGCATCCGGGTCACCCGGCTCGCCCCACCCGGCGTCCGCCGCACCATCGCGGTGGCCCGCCGCCGCGACGCCGTACCCACCCACGCCGGCCGCGAACTACGCCGCATCCTGCTCGACTACATCCACACCGCCACCGCCACCCGTCAACTCCCCCCCGGCGTCGAACCCCTGCCCTAACCGTTCTCGGCGTCGTCCATGGCGCGGTAGATGCGTTGTTCGGAGACGGGGTACGGGGTGCCGAGGGCCTGGGCGAAGATGCTGACCCGCAGCTCCTCGATCATCCAGCGGATCTGGCGGACCGCCGGCGACGAGCGTCGCGCCGTGGGCAGGGCGGCCAGGAACTCGTCGTACTCGCGTTGCACCACCGCGACGCGGTCCTGTTGCTGCTTGTCCCGTGCGGGGTTGCTCGGCAGCCGGTCCAGTCGACGCTCGATCGCGGTCAGGTAACGCAGCAGGTCGGGCAGTCGGGCGTACCCGGCCTCGGTGATGAAACCGGCGTGCACGAGGCCGGTGAGCTGGTTGCGGATGTCGGCCAGGGCGGCCACCACGGCTAGGTTCCGCGTCGCGCCGAGGCGCTGCTGCACCGCGTACGCGGCGGCGAGCACCGCCCGGACCCGGTCCATCACCGCCACCACCGTGTCCACCAGCTCGGCCCGGACCTTCTCGCGCAGCGCGACGAAACCCGCCTCGTCCCAGGCCGGCCCGCCCGCGTCGGTGATCAGCTTGTCGATCGCCGCGCCGGCCGCGTCCTCGATCAACGCCTGCACCCCGCCGTGCGGGTTACGGGACAACGCCAGCTTCGCCTCGTTGCTCAGCCGCCCCTGGAGGAACTTCGCCGGTGACGGCACGGTCAACCGCAGCAGCCGCCGGGTGCCGGCCCAGTGGGCGGCCTCCTGCTCGCCGGGTGAGTCGAACACCTTCACGCCCACCGTCGCGCCCTCGTCGACGAGCGCCGGGTAGGCGGTCACCGCGTACCCGGCCCGGACCTGCTCGATGGTGCGCGGCAGCGTACCGATCTCCCAGCCGGTCAGCCCCGACCGGGCCACCTCCGGTGCGGCGGCGGCCACCACCTGGCGTACCTCCGCCTTGAGCTGGCGTTGCAGGGCCGGCAGGTCCTTGCCCTCGGCGACCGGTTCGTCGTCGTCACCGAGCACCCGGAAGGTGACCCGCAGGTGCGGCGGCAGCCTGCCCAGATCCCAGGCGTCCCTCGGCACGGTCACCCCGGTCATCCGCCGCAGCTGTCGGGTCAGCGCGTCCAGCAGCGGCTCCTCGCCGGGGGTGATCGCGGCCAGCGCGGCGCGGGCGTAGTCGGGCACCGGCACGAAGTTGCGTCGTACCGGCTTCGGCAGCGACCGGATCAGCGCCACGACGAGTTCCTCGCGCAGCCCCGGCACCTGCCAGTCAAAGCTCTCGGCGGGCACCTGGTTGAGCAACGGCAGCGGGATGTCCACCGTCACGCCGTCGGTCGGGGCGCCGGGCTCGAACGTGTACGTCAGCGGCAGCGCCACCCTGTCGGCCCGCCACTGGTCGGGGTAGTCGGCCTCGTCCAGCCCGCCCCGGCCCGCGTTGACCAGCAGCTCCCGGGTGAAGGTGAGCAGCTCGGGCCGCTCCCGCCGGGTCTTCTTCCACCAGCTGTCGAAGTGCCGCCCGGAGACCACCTCGGCCGGGATCCGCTCGTCGTAGAACTGGAAGATCGTCTCGTCGTCGACCAGGATGTCGCGCCGCCGAGCCCGGTTCTCCAGCTCCTCGATCTCGTGCAAGAGTCGCTGGTTGTCCCGCCAGAACTGGTGGTGGGTGGACCAGTCGCCCTCGACCAGCGCGTGCCGGATGAACAGCTCCCGGCTCAGCGTCGGGTCGATCCGACCAAAGTTCACCTTGCGGGAGGTGACCAGGGGGACGCCGAAGAGGGTGACCTTCTCGTACGCCATCACCGCCGCCTGCTTCTTCTCCCAGTGCGGCTCGCTGTAGCTGCGCTTGACCAGGTGCTGGGCGAGCGGCTCGACCCACTCCGGCTCGATCCGCCCGTTCACCCGCCCCCAGAGCCGGGAGGTCTCCACCAGCTCGGCGGCCATCACCCAGCGGGGCGGTTTGCGGAACAGCGCCGAGCCCGGGAACAGGGCGAACTTCGCCCCACGCGCGCCCAGGTACTCGTGCTTCTGCGCGTCCTTCAGGCCGATGTGCGACAGCAGGCCCGGCAGCAGCGACTGGTGCACCTTCGGTGTGTCGATCTCCTCCGGCAGGTCCGCGCCGCCCTGGCGCCGCCCGCCGCCGTCGGGCGCGGCGTCCGGGCCGCCCCGCCGGCCGCGTCCCCGGTTCCGGTCGTCCGGGGTACGCAGCACCTGGCGCAACTGGCTGACGATGTCCTGCCACTCCCGGACCCGCAGGTAGTTGAGGTACTCGGCCCGACACATCCGGCGGAACGCGCTGGAGGAGAGGGCCCGCTGCTGCTCGCGCAGGTACCGCCAGAGGTTGAGGTACGCGACGAAGTCGGATTCGGCGTCGGCGAACCGGGCGTGCGCCTGGTCGGCCTGGGCCTGTTTCTCCGCCGGCCGCTCGCGCGGATCCTGGATGGACAGGGCCGCGGCGATCACCATCACCTCGGTGGCGCAGCCGTTGCGTTCCCCCTCCAGCACCATCCGGGCCAGCCGGGGGTCGACCGGCAACTGGGCCAACCGTCGGCCGAGGGTGGTGAGCCGTCTCGTCGGGTCGCTCTCGGCCGGGTCGAGCGCGCCCAGCTCGTGCAGCAGGTTGACGCCGTCGGTGATGTTGCGCCGGTCCGGCGGGTCGATGAACGGGAACGCGGCGATGTCGCCCAGGCCGATGGCGGTCATCTGGAGGATGACCGAGGCCAGGTTGGTCCGCAGGATCTCCGGGTCGGTGAACGCGGGGCGGGAGTCGAAGTCCTGCTCGTCGTAGAGTCGGATGCAGATGCCGTCCGAGGTACGTCCGCAGCGACCCTTGCGCTGGTTGGCGCTGGCCTGCGAGATCGGCTCGATCGGCAGCCGCTGCACCTTCAGCCGCTGCGAGTAGCGGGAGATCCGGGCGGTGCCGGGATCCACCACGTACTTGATGCCGGGCACGGTCAGCGAGGTTTCCGCCACGTTCGTGGCCAGCACCACCCGGCGTCCGCCGTGCGGGGCGAAGACCCGGTGCTGCTCGGCGACGCTGAGCCGGGCGTACAGCGGCAGGATCTCGGTGCCGAGCAGGGACCGCTTGTTCTGCACCAGCTTGCCCAGCGATTCGGCGGTGTCCCGGATCTCCCGCTCACCGCTGAGGAAGACCAGGATGTCGCCCGGCCCCTCGGCGGCCAGCTCCTCGACGGCGTCACCGATGGCCTGGATCTGGTCGCGGACGTTCTCCTCGTCGGCGTCCTCCTCGTCGCCTCCGGCGACCTCGACCAGTGGCCGGTAGCGCACCTCGACCGGATAGGTCCGGCCGGAGACCTCCACCACCGGTGCCGGCTCGCCGTCGGGATGCTCGGCGGTCGGTGGCCCGGCGAAGTGCCGGGCGAACCGGTCGGTCTCGATGGTCGCCGAGGTGATGATCACCTTGAGGTCGGGGCGGCGCGGCAGGAGCTGCCGGAGGTACCCGAGAATGAAGTCGATGTTGAGGCTGCGCTCGTGCGCCTCGTCGATGATCAACGTGTCGTACTGGCGCAGCATCCGGTCGGTCTGCAACTCGGCCAGCAGGATGCCGTCGGTCATCAGCTTGACCAGGCTGTTCTCGCTGACCTGATCGGTGAAGCGCACCTTGTAGCCGACCACGTCACCCAGCTCGGTGCCCAGCTCCTCGGCGATCCGGTCGGCCACCGTACGCGCGGCCAACCGCCGGGGCTGGGTGTGCCCGATCAGGCCGCCGATGCCACGCCCCAGCTCCAGGCAGATCTTCGGCAGCTGAGTGGTCTTGCCCGAGCCGGTCTCGCCCGCCACGATCACCACCTGGTGGTCGCGGATGGCGGCGGCGATGTCGTCCTTGCGCTCGCTGACCGGCAGACTGGCCGGGTAGACGATCTTCGGGACCGCCGCTTTCCGCCGCTCCAGCCGACCCTCCGCCGCAGCCGTCTCGGCGACGATCTCCGCCAGCACCGACTCGCGTCGCTGCGGGTCACGTAGCTTCCGCAGCCCGTCGAGTCGACGGCGCAGCTGACGCTGGTCGCGGAACATCAGCGGGGAAAGGCGACGCTGCAACTCGCGGACGGGATCGGTCGCGGCGGGTGAGGCTGGATTCTGCATGTCGTGGCCAAGGATAGGCAGCCGGTTGCCGGTCCGCCTCCTGGTTACCCGTGCCATGCCCGGCCTGCTCGGGCCGGCTGCTCCGGTCGGTCTATCGTTGGGCGCCGGGCTGGAAGCGGGACACGGGGACGCCGATGACGATGCGTGACACCGATCGGGCGCTGGTGCAGGCCGCCAGCGCGGTGGCGAAGCTGCGTTGCCGCAGCGCCACCCACACCCTCGCCACGGCGGCGCGTACCGCCGACGGTCGGGTGATCTCCGCAGTCAACGTGGTGCACGCCACGGGAGGAGCCTGCCCCGAGACGGTCGCGCTCGGCACCGCCGCCACACAGGGCGTGGCAGAGCTGGAGACAATCGTCACCGTCGGCGACCGTGGCCGGTCCCTCGTCACCCCCTGCGCCCCCTGCCGGCAGCTCCTGGCCGACCGCTATCCGGCCTTACGCGTCATCGTCGGCAACCCCGAGGATCCGAAGGTCGTGCCCGTCACCGACCTGACCCCACCCGCCCCCACTAGCCTGCCCGGCTCGCACCCCTGATCCACGGGCGTGTGCAACTTCGGGGAAGGTGTCCCCTCGACACGTCCAGAGGCGGCAGTTTCCCCGAAGTTGCCGTCTGCGCTTGTGCTCGTCTGCGCTTGTGCTCGTTCGGGCTTGTGCGTGGGGTGGTGGGATCAGCGGGTGCGGGTGCGTATTGCTTGGCGGAGTTCGGCGAGGAAGCCGTCGAAGTCCTCGCGGAGCCGTTGGGCGGTCACGTGCAACACGATCCAGTCCTCGCCGAGCAGGCGGTTGAGGCGTCGCCGGTCGCGATGGAGTTGCTGCGGGTCGTCGTGCCAGAGTCCGTCGTACTCAACCGCGATCTTCAACTCTGGCCAGGCGAGATCGACCCGGGCAATGAACCTGCCGTCACGTTCTACCACGAACTGGGTGACCGGCCGGCGAACACCGGCCAGCACGATCCGCACCCGCAGCCGCGACTCCTGAGCCGACTCCGCGCCCGGGTCGGCCAGCTGAGTCACCCGAAGCATGCGTTTCCAGCCCCGGGCGCCGCGACGCCGGTCCGCCATCTCCCGCAACTGTTCGGCGCGTACCAGTTGTTGGCCGAGCAGCCGGTCCACCACCACCACGGCCTCCTCCGGATCCAGCCACTGGGCCAGGTCCCAGCAGGTCCGTAGCGGCGTGGTGACCGGCATGCCGGCGTGCGACAGCACATCGGCCTCGGCGACCTCGCCGGTGTGCACCACCAGACCGGCGACCGGCCCGAAGCGGAAACCGGCGGGTACGAGGATGTCGAGCGGATCGGCGTCTCCGATGAATCCGGCGCCGAACAGCGCGGCGGCGCTGCGCCCAGCGATCACCGCCCCGGGTGGGAGCACCCACCGCGCCGCAGCCAGGCATCGGGTGCGGTGCGAGATCGTGAGCTGTGCGTCGGCGTACACGTCCCGGAAGACCGGTCGCCACGCCCGGCTGCGTAGTTCGCCCCGGGTCAGTAGCCCTCGGGCCACAGCACGGGAACCCTGGAAGACGCGCCCGCGCAGTTGCGGCGGACGCCGAGCGGATTTAGCCATGCCGTCCACCATGGACGACCGCAAGCACCGCCCGCCGCCCCTGTGGATAACCCCGCCGCCCCGCCGCCCCGCCGCCACCCCACCCCACCCGCCCCGCCCACCCACCCGCCGCGCCGCCCCGCCCACCCGCTTCGCCGCCCCGCCCCCGCCGCCGCGCCGCCCACCCGCCCCCGCCGCGCCGCCCCGCCGCCGCGCCGCGACGGGGCGCTACTGCTCAAGCAACTTCGGGAAAAGTGCTGCTTCCGGGTGCGTCGAGGCGACACTTCCCCCGAAGTTGCTGATTTTCTACGGCACGGCACGGCACGGCACGGCAGGGCACGGCACGGCACGGCAGGGCAGGGCAGGGCAGGGCAGGGCAGGGGGCGGGGGAGAGCGGGGCGGGGTGGGTCAGGCGGCGGCGGACCAGATGGCGCGGAAGGCGGCTGCCTCGCCGGCGAGCCAGCTTTCGATCTCGTGGGGCCTGGCGTTGTCGGGCATCCGGTGGGTGCTGCCCCGGCGCACGTCGACCAGGACCGGCTCGGCGTGCGGGAGCACGGCGTCCATGTGACGGGCGGTCAGGTGCAGTGCCGCCAGGGTCGCCTCCTCGCTGGGCGGGGCCTCGTCGAAGTGCAGGCGTACCGCCTCGGCGCGGCCGTCGGCGTACCGGATGCCGAAGTGAGGGTTGATCTTGATCGGAAGGTCGCCGAGCATGGCCAGCGCGTCGCGGGTCTGGGCCAGGTCGACCTCGGCGGGCTCGCCGAGGGAGTGCAGCCAGGCCGTCGCGCCGGGCACGAGCGACTGGTAGAGCGGGCGCCAGCGGGGCTTGACCACGTCGACCACCTGCGCCAGGTGGGTGCCGCCGGTGTGGAAGGCGATGTCGGCCTTGAGCGCCTTCACGAACTGCCCGTGCGGATT
Source organism: Verrucosispora sp. WMMC514 (assembly GCF_027497295.1). Classification (NCBI taxonomy): domain Bacteria; kingdom Bacillati; phylum Actinomycetota; class Actinomycetes; order Micromonosporales; family Micromonosporaceae; genus Micromonospora; species Verrucosispora sp. WMMC514. The sequence continues at coordinate 4,655,947 of NZ_CP114906.1, forward strand.
GAATCCGGAACGGCTCGCCCGCTGTCGGCGTAGGCCACCGACGAAGCTGGCCTTGGTCGGGCCGGTGCGGTCGACGTACCGGGTGAAACCGAGGAGGGTGGCGTACGGCGTGAGGGGGGCGGAGATGGGCGCGGTCACGAGCATCCTCCCAGGTCAGGAACTCGATTAGTACATACATTCTAATCGACGACTCTGACATCGCCCAGGGCAGATAAGGGGCCAACCGGGTGTCGGCGACCGGATTTTCCGCCGCGAAGCGGGTCCGGCCCGTGACCGAGGTGCCCCGGCGGGGGACCACGCCTGAGGTGATCTTCAACTAGAGTCCGTGGCTCCGTCGTCCCCTTCTCCGGAGTACACATGACATCCCTCACGGCCCGTTGGTCCCGCCTCGCCGTCGGCGCGGCGGTGCTGGCGACGACCGCGCTCTTCGCCCCCGCCACCACCGCGCACGCCGCGGAGACCCAGCCCGACCTCTTCGTCTCGTTCACCCGTGAGCCGGTCGCCGAGATCGACACTCTCGGCACCACCATCGGCATGTACGCCTACAACCACGGTGCGGGCGACGCGACCGGGGTGACCGTCACCTTCGACCTGGGCGACCTGGCCGAGAGGGTCGCCGCGACCGTGCCGGACCGGCTACGGGACACCTGCGAAATCGATGGCGACAACGTCACCTGCGCCGTCGGCGCGCTCAACGCCGGTCAGGTCACCACCATCCGCCCGCTCACGCTGACCAGCCGCCAGGGCGCCACGCCGGGCGACGCGGGTTCGGTCACCGTGACGATCGCGGGCGCGGAGGACGACGCCAACCCCGACAACAACACCACGACGTTCCCGGTGACGATCCTCGCCTCCGGGCCTGATCTGGTGGCCGCCGCCCAGGACGTCAACGACGCGTCGAGTCGGCTCGGCGCCGGGGACACCGCCCCGCTGTACACCGGTGTGCTCAACGAGGGCGACAGCCCCGCCACCGACTTCACGATCGACATCAACCTGCGCACCGGCACCACGTTCGTCGAGCGCTACAGCGACTGCACCTACACGGACTACTACCCGAACGACGTCGGTCTGCCGTACGTGTACGGGCCGAGTTCGGTCACCTGCGTGCTGCCGCTGACCCTGGAGCCGGGTGAGGGCCTGCTGCTGTTCGACGACGAGACCGGGGAGTCCCTGTTCAACCTGACCTTCGGTCGTAACCTGCCCGGCCCCGCCGAGCACTACGGCTCGTTCAGCGTCGCGCTGGCCGGTGAGGCGCGGGCGGCGAAGAAGGTCGCCAGCAGCAAGGGCAGCGGCCCGTCCTTCGCCGATGCCGTCCGCGCCCTGCACGACAAGGCCACGCGTGCCGGTGCCGCCCGGCAGGCCGTGGTGGAACGCGAGCTCGACGAGTCGGACAACTACGCGGACTTCCGGCTCTGGACCAAGGCGAACCATCTCGACGTGGCCGTCACCGCCCCGGCGGTCAAGGGCAAGGTCGGCGAGACGGTCGACCTCACCTACGAGGTCGTCAACAACGGCCCGTCGGACGGCGGCGGCCCCGGTGTGTCGATCACCGCACCGAGCGGCACGGTGCTGCTGCCCGCCGAGTGGTGCCACACCGAGGGCGGTCAGGGCGGGACGCTGCCCGAGTCGGAGAAGCTGCGCTGCAACTTCGAGAGTGAGTTTCCGAGCGTCGCGTCCGGCTACGGCCGGATCAAGGCCACCGTTCAGATCAAGATCAAGTCAACGCCGGGTACCGACGGCACGATCGTGGTCGACGGCGGCAGGACGATCACCGAGTCCAAGCCCGAGAACAACACCGCCCGCATCGTCATCGACACGGGCGACGGTGGTTCCGGTGGTGGCGACGGTGGAGCCGGCGGGGGCCTGCCGGTGACCGGCGCCCCGGCCGCCGCGCTGGCCGGTGTGGGTGCCGCCGTGCTGGCCCTCGGCGGCGTGCTGTTCGTCCTGTTCCGGCGCCGTCGCGTGGCGTTCCAGACCCCGCGCGACTGACGCTCGCGTTGACCCTGCGGGGGTGGGACCAGGCCCGGTCCCACCCCCGTGGCATCGGACGGACGGCCTACCCGGGCCGCTGTCCGCCAGCCCGCTCGCCCAGCCGACCGCTGCGGCCGTCGGCACCGCGGCCGGCAGGGCGGTTGCCACGCGAGAGGGTCAGAGCTGGCCGACGTCGGTGATCCGGACGACGGCGGCGCCCGCCTCGTCGGAGGCGGCCAGGTCGACCTCGCCGCTGATGCCCCAGTCGTGGTCGCCCTCCGGATCGTCCAGGATCTGCCGCACCGTCCAGCGCTCCCGACCCTGTTCGATCATGAGCAGCGCCGGGCCACGGGCGTCCGGACCGGTCCCGATCCCGTCGTACGAGTCGAAGTAGGGCTCCAGCGCGTCGGCCCAGGCGTCGGCGGGCCAACCGGAGTCGGCGTCCAGCTCGCCCAGCGCGTCCCACTGCCGCAGCGCGGCCAGCTCGACCCGCCGGAACAGGGCGTTGCGCACCAGCACCCGGAACGCCCGCGGGTTGCGGGTGACCGCCGCCGGCCGGTCGTCCAGGGCGGCGGCCACCTCGGGCAGGTCGGTCGGGTTGCGCAGCCGCTCCCACTCGTCGATGAGGCTGGAGTCGACCTGGCGGACCAGCTCGCCCAGCCACTCGATCAGGTCGACGAGTTCCTCGGTCTTGGCCTCCTCGGGCACCGTCTGCCGCAGCGTCTTGTACGCGTCGGCGAGATAGCGCAGCACCAGGCCCTCGGAGCGGGACAGCCCGTAGAACTGCACGTACTCGGTGAAGGTCATCGCCCGCTCGTACATGTCCCGCACCACGGACTTGGGGGAGAGCTGGTGGTCGGCCACCCAGGGGTGGCCCCGCCGGTACATCTCGTAGGCGTTCTCCAGCAGCTCCGCGAGGGGCTTGGGCCAGGTCACCTCGTCGAGCAGTTCGAGCCGGGCCTCGTACTCGATGCCGTCGGCCTTCATCGCGGCGACCGCCTCGCCGCGGGCCTTGAACTGCTGCGCGGAGAGCACCTGACGCGGGTCGTCGAGGATTGACTCGATCACCGACAGCACGTCCAGGGCGTACGACGGCGACTCGCTGTCGAGCAGCTCGATGGTGGCCAGCGCGAGCGGGGACAACGGCTGGTTGAGCGCGAAGTCGAGTTGCAGGTCGACGGTGAGCCGGACCCGCCGCCCGGTCTCGTCCGGCTCGGGCAGCTCCTCGACCACGCCGCCGGCCCGCAGCGCGCGGTAGATGGCGATGGCTCGGCGGATGTGCCGGCGCTGGGCTGCGGCGTCCTCGTGGTTGTCGGTGAGCAGGTGCCGCATGGCCACGAACGCGTCGCCGGGGCGGCCGATGACGTTGAGCAGCATCGAGTGGCTGACCTGGAAGCTGGAGGTGAGCGGTTCCGGTTCGGCCTCCACCAGACGGTCGAAGGTGGGCTTTCCCCAGCCGATGGAGCCCTCCGGGGGCTTCTTGCGTACCACCTTGCGTCGCTTCTTCGGGTCGTCGCCGGCCTTGGCGAGGGCCTTCTCGTTCTCGATGACGTGTTCGGGCGCCTGCACCACGACCCGGCCGATGGTGTCGAAGCCGGCCCGGCCGGCCCGGCCGGCGATCTGGTGGAACTCGCGGGCCTTGAGCAGCCGGGTGCGCACCCCGTCGTACTTGGACAGGCCGGTGAACAGCACCGTGCGGATCGGCACGTTGATCCCGACGCCGAGGGTGTCCGTACCACAGATGACCTTGAGTAGCCCGGCCTGGGCGAGGGTCTCCACCAGCCGGCGGTACTTAGGCAGCATGCCCGCGTGGTGTACGCCGATGCCGTGCCGGACCAGCCGGGACAGGGTCTTGCCGAAGCCGGAGGTGAACCGGAACCCGCCGATCGCCGCCGCGATCATGTCCTTCTCGGCCCGGGTGCAGACGTTGACGCTCATCAGCGCCTGGGCGCGTTCCAGGGCGGCGGCCTGGGTGAAGTGCACCACGTACACCGGGGCCTGCTTCGTCTCCAGCAGCTCTTCGAGGGTCTCGTGCAGCGGCGTCATCGCGTACGAGAAGAGCAGCGGGACCGGCCGCTCGGCCGAGCGGACGACGGCGGTCGCCCGGCCGGTACGCCGGGTCAGGTCGTCGACGAACCGGGTGGTGTCGCCAAGCGTGGCCGACATCAGCACGAACTGGGCCTGCGGCAGCTCGATCAGCGGCACCTGCCAGGCCCAGCCCCGGTCCGGCTCGGCGTAGAAGTGGAACTCGTCCATGACCACCTGCCCGACGTCGGCCCGGCTGCCCTCGCGCAGCGCCAGGTTGGCCAGGATCTCCGCGGTGCAGCAGATGATCGGGGCGTCGGCGTTGACGCTGGCGTCGCCGGTGAGCATGCCGACGTTCTCCGCGCCGAACACCTCACACAGCGCGAAGAACTTCTCCGACACCAGCGCCTTGATCGGCGCGGTGTAGAAGGTCGTCCGGTCGTCGGCCAGGGCGGCGAAGTGGGCGGCGATGGCGACCAGGCTCTTGCCCGAGCCGGTCGGCGTATTCATGATCACGTTCGCCCCGGAGACGATCTCGATGACCGCCTCCTCCTGGTGAGGGTAGAGGTCCAGGCCGCGCTCGGACGCCCAACTGGCGAACGCGTCGTAGAGGGTGTCGGGGTCGGCGGTCTTAGGCAGCGCGGCGGTGAGTGTCATGGCCGCTCCATGGTGCCTGGATCACGCGTCGGGACGCCAACCGGGCTCCGACGGCCGGCCCGGGCGGGGGATCGGCTCAGCGGCGGCGGTAGATCAGGTCGGCGATCGGACGGCCGGCGCGCAGCGCCCGTCGCTCGAACCGGGTCACCGGCCGGTACGCGGGCCGGGGTGCGTACCCGTCGTGGGCGTTGACCAGGCCCGGGTCGGCGTCCAGGGTCGCCCGCATCGACTCGGCGTACTCCGCCCAGTCGGTGGCGCAGTGCAGCGTGCCGCCAACCGCCAACCGGGACCGCAACCGCGCCACGTGGGCGGGCTGGATCAGCCGCCGCTTGTGGTGGCGGGACTTCGGCCACGGGTCCGGAAAGAAGACGTGTACCGCGTCCAGCGAGGCGGGCGGCAGCAGATCGAGCAACTCCATCGCGTCGCCGTCGACGATCCGGACATTGCCCAGGTCACGAAGGTGGATCAGGTCCAGCAGGTTGGCGATTCCGGGAGTGTGCACCTCGACCGCCAGATAATCTCGATCCGGGTCGGCGGCGGCCATCTCCGCGGTCGTGTCGCCCATGCCGGAACCGATCTCGACCACCAGCGGGGCCCGGCGGCCGAACAGGCCGACGGGGTCGAACGGGTCGGCGTCGGCGACGCGCAGCCCGTACCGCGGCCAGTGCTGTTCCAACGCCGCCACCTGCCGGCCGCTCATCCGGCCGCGACGCGGGTGGTAGGTGCGGATCGCCCGTACCGGATGCGGCACGGCGACGGCGGGAGTGGGGTCGGTGGAGGTCACAACGCCCCGAGCCTACGCGAACACGCGCCGGCCCGGATGTGAGGTACGCCCGGTGGTGAGACCATCATCGGAAGAAGGCAGGACCGGGTGTCCGGCGGTGCCCGGCGACCGCCCCGGCGCACCGGGAGGGGGCAGCGTGTCAGCAGCGATCCGCACTCGTCCGGCACCGTCCACCGCTCCGTTGCGCACCGTCGTGGCCCTCGCGCCACTGCTCGCGATCGCGCTGGCCATCCCGCTGCTGACGCCCGTGCCGGCCGTGGCGGCGCCTCCGTCGGCGCCCGCCGGGGTGGCCGCACCGACTCGGCCCGGGCCGGCGGTGGCGACACTGTTGTCGCCGGCCGTGCCGACCGGCACCGACTCGGCGCACCCGGCGGCACCCGCGCGGGCCGCTGTCGTGCCGGTCGTCGCCGGGCAACCCGGCGGTGGGCAACCCGGTGCGCCCGAGGGCGCGCCGCAGCCCGGCCCGACCGTGTTCGTGGAGGTCTCGCCGAGCATGGTGGAACCGGGCCATCTGGTCGGGCTCCGCGCCAGTTGCCACGACAACTCGGTGGGGGCCATCGTCGTCTCGGACGCGTTCGGCCGGGTCGCCGTGCAGCCGCAGCGCGGGCTGCTGACCGGCACGGCGATGGTCAAGGAGCGGGTGCTTCCCGGCAACTACCGGGTCAAGCTGGAGTGCCGGGGCGGCGAGACCGCCTCCACCATGATCCAGGTCGTACGCCAGATGAAGCCCAGCCGAGGGCCGGCGACCGGCTTCGGCGGCAGCGCCGGCGACATCACCGGCAGTCTGCTGCTCCCCGGCGGTCTGGCGCTCACCGTCACCGGCATGGTCCTCTGGGTCACCGCGACCCGCCGTCGCGGCAGCCGACGGTGAGCCCGTCATGACCGCCGCCCGCGCACCCCGCCCCTCCGGCTCGGCCGGTGCGCCCGGCCCGGTCTCCGGCCGGGCCGGGCCGCGAACCGGTTCCGGTCGGTCGCCCCGCCCCGCCGGTAGCCCGCCCCGTCCCACCTATCGAACCGACCTGTTCGTACCGCCGGACAGCTCGCCCCCGCGTCCCGGCGACCGCCCAGCCGGCACCGGTCCCACACCGCGTCCCGGCGACGGTGCGGCAGGCGCTGGTTCCGCGTCGGGTCGCGGCGGCCGGGCGACCGGCTCCGGTGCGTTGTCGGGCCCGGGCGACGGTGCGGCGGGCTCTGGTTCCGCGTCGGATCGCGGCGGTCGTGCGACTGGTTCCGGTGCCGCGCCGCGCCCGCACGGGTGGGCGGCGGTGCCGGACATGGGCTCCCGTCGGGCCCGGGCTGCGGCACCGTTCACCGACCGGCGTCGGGCACCGAGGAATGCCGGGCGAACCGGCCGCCCGGCGCGTCCCGGGCGCAGCCCGTGGTCCCTGCCGCTCGCGGTGGTGCTCGTGCTGGCCGGCGTGTTCGCCACCGGCGCCGGGCTCGGGCACACCGTCGGGGGGCCGCTCGACTGGACGGCCACCGGCGGCGGAGGGGGCTCCGGCGGAGCGTCGACGGTGTCTGCCGGGCGTACCGCCGCGCGGCCGGTGAGCCTGTCCATCCCGTCGATCGACGTCTCGGCGCCGGTGAAACCGGTCGGTGACGCACCGGACGGCTCGATCGCCGTGCCGCCGCTGAGCCGGCACGAGGAAACCGGGTGGTACGACCGGGGACCCGTGCCGGGCGAACCAGGCCCGGCGGTCATCGTCGGGCACGTGGACACCAAGAGCGGCCCGTCGGTCTTCTACCACCTGGGCAAGCTGAAGGTGGGGGACACCGTCGAGGTGGCCCGGGAGGACGACTCGGTGGCCGTGTTCACGGTGAACTCGGTGGAACACTTCCCGAAGGACCGACTGCCGGCCGACCGGGTCTACGGCCACGAGGGCCCGCCCGGCCTGCGGCTGATCACCTGCGGCGGCGAGTGGCTCGGCGGCGGCACCGGCTACGCCGACAACGTGATCGCCTTCGCCACCCTCACCACCACCCGCCCCTCCTGAAATCAACTGAGCGGGTAGATCATCATTCCTGCGGTCGGCTCGGTAGTTCCTCGGCGACCCACAGGCCACGGCCCTGTAAGCCGACAACCAGGCCGCGATCTTGAAGGATGATGATTGCCCGCTGAACCGTCGTGACGCTCACGGTGTAGAGGTCGGCCAGTTCCTTGTAGGTCGGCAGCCGCTCACCTCGCGGATACTCGCCGCTCCTGATGCGGGCTGCCAGATCCTCGGCTACCTCGCGATAGCCACCGGTCGGTATCGGCATGGGAAGGTCCTTCGTTCGGCACCTCCCATCGGATCATGAGCGACATCCACCTTCAAGACCAACATTGCCTTAGGTACCAAAGGTCTCTAAGCTACTCCCATGGTCGGGTTCTTCGTTCGGCAAGCGCTGGACCTGGCCATGAAGCCGTCCAAGGGGAGCACGACGCAGGGACTCTGCCCCCTTGGGCGGGCACCGTCGTGACCACAGCGGAGGTCGTCGTCGTGCCGCTCGATGATCCTGAAGAGGATTCGCCGATGCGTCGGCTGTTCGAGGCCAATCGGATTCTGGAGACACACTGGACCCGTGCCGTCGCCGAGCCGTTCCAGGTAGGTGGGTGCCTGGAGTGCCGTGGCCGCGCCGAATGCCCTCAGCTCGACTGGGCGATCGGCGTCACCGTCGAGATCGTGGCGGTGATGTTCCAGAAGCGGTGAACGGGCGGTCGGTCAGGGGACCTGCTGGACGACTTCGAATTCCAGGAGAGTGGCACCCGAGGCGACCGGTGGCCGCTGCTCCGCTCCGGGCGGGGTGGCGTGGGCGGCTCGGGCGGGGCCGGCGGCCCAGTCCTGGTACGCCTGCTCGGTCTCCCAGCGGGTGTAGACGAAGTAGCGGTTCTCGCCGGCCACCGGACGCAGCAGCTCGAAGCCGAGGAAACCGGGGGAGTTCTCCACCGCCCGAGCCCGGGCGGCGAACCGCTTCTCCAGCTCCTCGCCACCACCGGACGGTACGTCGATCGCGTTGATCTTCACAACTGCCATGGCCCCACCCTAACCACGCATCCGTCCCGGCCCGCCGTCCCGGCCCGTGTTCATGATCCCGACAACTTCCCGGATACTGCCGCCTCGGATGGCGCTGACCCAGCAGTATCCGGGAAGTTGCCCAACGGAACAGCGCGGCGCATCACGGCGCGGGGTGGGTGGGGGTCAGAAGGACTCGACGGTGGGGGTGAGGTCGGCGTCGACGACGATGGGGGCGTGGTCGGAGGGGCCCTTGCCCTTGCGGGCCTCCCGGTCCACGTACGCCGACCGGACGGCCCGGGCCAGCGGGGCCGAGGCGTACACCAGGTCGATGCGCATGCCCTTGTTCTGGTGGAACATGCCGGCCCGGTAGTCCCAGTAGGTGAACGGGTGCGGGCCCTTCATCGGGGTGGGCACCACGTCGGTGAGGCCGAGGTCGCGCAGCGCCGCCAGGGCGGCCCGCTCGGGCGGCGTGACGTGGGTGGAGCTGGCGAACAGCGCCGGATCCCACACGTCGTCGTCGGTGGGTGCCACGTTGAAGTCACCGCAGACGGCCAGCGGTGCCGCGTTGGTCAGTTCGGTGTCCAGCGCGTCCCGCAGCGCCGCCAACCAGGCCAGCTTGTACACGTAGTGCGGGTCGTCGGGCGCGCGGCCGTTCGGTACGTACACCGACCAGACCCGCAGCCCGCCGCAGGTGGCCGAGATCGCGCGGGCCTCCGGCTCGGGGAAGCCGGGCTCGCCGGGAAACCCGACGGTGACGTCGGCCAGGCCGACCCGGGACAGGATGGCGACCCCGTTCCACCGGCCGTCGCTGTGGCTGGCCACCGTGTACCCCAGCTCGCCCACCTCGGTCGCCGGGAAGGCGCCGTCCGGGCACTTGGTCTCCTGGAGGCAGACCACGTCCGGACCGGTGCCGGCCAGCCAGTCGAGCAGCCGGGGCAGCCGGGCCTTCACCGAGTTCACGTTCCACGTCGCCAGGCGCATGGTGCCAGCCTGCCCCATCCGGCCCCGACCCGCGCGGCCGGCGCGCTGCCGCACCAGCGGTCGGCGCGCCGGTGCCGGGTCAGCGGCGCCCCTTCCGGCCCGCGAGCCGTCGCGATGGTGCCCGTCAGGGGGTGTCGTTGTTGGGGCGGGTCTGTTCGGCGAGGAACCGCTCCAACTCGGCGCCGAGTTCCTCGGCCGTGGGCAGCGGACCGTTCTCCGTGGCGAGCAGGTTCTTCTCGCCCCGGCCCCGGGCGTACGCGTCGTACTGCTCCTCGAGGGCCTGGACCAGGGTGGTGGCCTCGTCGCTCTGCGCGACCTGCCGGTCGATCTCCACCCGCACCACCTCGGCGGCCGAGCGCAGCCCGTCCCGGGGCAGCAGCAGCCCGGTGCTGCGGGACACCGACGCCAGCAGCACCTCGGCGGCGGCCGGGTACTCGGCCTGTGCCACGTAGTGCGGTACGTGCGCGGCGAAGCCCAGCGCGTCGCGGCCCGCCTCGCCGAGGCGGAACTCCAGCAGATGGCCGACACTGCCGGGCACCTGCACCCGTTGCAGCCACGGTTCGTAGCCGGCGATCAGGTCACGCCGGGTGGCGTGGGCGGTCACGCCGGTCGGCCGGGTGTGCGGCACCGCCATCGGGATCGCGTTGAGCCCGACGGTGAGCCGGACGTCCAGCCGGGCGGCGAGCCCGGCGACGGCGGCGGTGAACCGTTCCCACTGAAGATCGGGCTCCGGCCCGGTGAGCAGCAGAAAGGGCGTCTCGTCGTCGTCGTGGAGCAGGTGCAGCTCCAACTGCGGGTCGTCGTAGCTCTCCCAGTGGTCCTCGACGAAGGTCATCACCGGTCGGCGGGAGCGGTAGTCGAAGAGCTGGTCCAGGTCGAACCGGGCGATCGGGCGGGACTCCAGCGATGTGAGCAGTTGCTCGCGGGCGAGCCGGCTGGCGTTACCGGCATCGACGAAACCGGTGAGCGCCTGGATCAGGACCGGCTGACCGAGGTCGGGCAGATCGTCGGTGAGTTCGTAGAGCTCGTGTGGGTCGAGCACCGGTGCGGCCTCCCTGCAAGTGCGTAACGGGCCACCGGATCCCCGGCACCCCGATCGCGAGAACGTAACTGCCATCCTCGTGCATTCCTGCCGCGCCGGTCCGCCCGGCCCGGCGTCGCCGGGTGATCGGCCGACGGTACGCCGTTGCCCCAGCGGGGTACACATGGATGGGCGCCACCGAAAGGAGAGGTGATGAGCGACCCCGTGCCCGCCGATGGCCAACCCGTCACCCCCGCCCCGCCCCCACCGGGCGGCCGGGTCGTCGAGGCGCCACCGGCCACGCTGTGGGACCGGATGCGCCAGGATCCGCAGTACGCTCCCGAGCACCTCGCGCTCGAAGCGGTACGCCGGCTCGGCCCGGAGGCGGCGCAGTGGGTGCGGCGGGTCCGGGCCGCGCAGCCCGGGATCAGCGCCGAGGCCCTGGCGGATCAGGCGGTACGCCGGTTCGTCAACCAGGCCCGGCTCTCCGGTGCCGTCTCCGGTGCGGCCGGACTGCCCGGCGCGGTGATCGACGTCGGCGTGCTGGCCTGGACCCAGTCCCGGATGGTCCTGCACGTCGCCGCCGCGTACGGTGCGGACCCGACGCATCCCGACCGCGCCACCGACCTGTTGGTGTTGCAGAAGGTGCACAAGGTCGCCGCGAGCGCCCGGGTGGCGCTGGGAGTGGCGGCCGGACGCGAGCGCGCGGGCGCGCTGTTCGGCGGTGGCGGACAGGCGCCGCTCGGCCGGGTGATGCTGCACCTCGGCGTCCGGCTCGCCCAGATGGCCGGGGTACGCGCGGCGAAGCGGCTCTTCGCCAAGGTGATCCCCGGAGCGGCGATCATTCTCGGCACCTGGGCGAACTCCTCGGCCACCAAGAAACTGGCCGAACGTTCCCGGGTGCTCTACCGGCAGCACGGCGGACCCCGGATTCCGTTGCCCCGTCGTCCCGATCAGGCCGGCGATCAGTCGGCGTAGCCGGAGGAGCGCCAGGTCACGTCGGCGAGACGGGACTGACCGGCCGTGTTGGGGTGGAAGTAGTCGAGCCGGTTGACCAGTTCCAGGTCGAAGCGGACCCGGTGCGCGGCGCCGCCGTCGTAGCGGCACCGCGAGCCGTAGGCCCGGCACGCCGCCTTCAACTGCGCGTTGTACGCGGCGATCCGCTCGCGGAACGCCGCGCGGCGGCTCCGGTCTGCCGGCGCGGTCGAGGTCGCGTCGGCCAGCAGCGCCGGGCACACGCCCCGCCGCCAGGCGCGTACCGCCCGGGGCTCGTCGTGACCGACCTCCCAGAGCCGGTACAGGTTCGGAATGCTGACGACCAGGACCCGGGCCTTCGGTCGTCCCTCGCGCAGCACCCGCAACCCTCGGTTGATCTCGGCCCGGAAGTCGGCCACCGGGGTCATCGCGTCGATCGTGGCGCGGCAGGCGTCGTTGGCCCCGACCAGCACCGTGACGTAGTCGGCGCGGTCGCGTACCGCCGCCTCCGCCTGGCCGGCCAGCGCGGACGCCCGGGCACCCGCCCGGGCATGGTTGTGCGCCTTCCCGCGCAGCCCCGGGTTCCGGTCGAGCAGCCGCCGGTAGTGGCTGTCCACCCGCAGTCCGTCCCCCGTCGACCAGGAGTTGCGCTGACACGAGGTGAGGACCAGGCAGGACCCGAAGCCGGTGGTGATCGAGTCACCGAGGGCGGCGACGACGCGGGGGGAACCGGGCTGGGCGGTGCCGGAGGGGCGCGGCGCCGCGTCCCCACCCGCCTCGCAGGCCAACGCGACGAGTGCGAGCAGGCAGACGGCGGCGGTGGTCCAGCGTCCAGGCATGACTTCCCTAGCCTCACAGCGCAGAGCGACGGCACGGTGACTCTACGCGGGTGAGGTCGGTTGGTCACGCGCTGTCGGGGATGCGGCAGTGCCCTGTCCTGTCCCCGATGGCCGTGCTATGCGCGGGGCGTCCGCCGCCCGCGCCAGGGTGCTTCCCGGCCGTGCAGCCACCAGTGCAACGCCCGGGTGATCCGGGGTAGGACCAGGTAGGTCATCAGCGGGGTCAGGGTCAGCGTCATCACCAGCACCCGCGCCGCGGTCGGCAGCCCCGGCAGGAACTGGCCGGTCAGCAGCGTGGCCGTGAGGCTGAGCGGGAAGAACGCCAACCAGATCGTCACCGCCTGCTTCCAGCGCGGCGGCGACTGCGCCACGGTCGGTTCCGCGTCCAGCGGCTCGACGGCCGCCGTGCGCGGCGGATCGAACCAGCCCTCGATGCCGGTCCGCCGCTCGACGTGGGTGTGCTCGACGATGCCCTGTGCCGACGTCAGCCACCAGTGGCGCTGCGGCGATTCCTCCCAGCGGCGCAGCGTGTCCGGGTCGGCGAACCGGTAGAGCATGTGCCAGTCGCCGGACCCGGGGGCGCTGCGCACCCAACCCGCGCCCAGGAATCCCGGGAACGCCTCGGCCAGCGCCGTGCCGGCCCGCATCCACGCCACCATCTCCTCGGTCCGGGCGGGGTCGGCGCGGCGGGCGACGGCGACGGTCACCGGCTCGGCATGGCTCACGGTCATGGGTCCATGGTCCCCGCCGATGCCCGGAAAGGTCGGGTCACGCCGGCCCGGTGTAACGCAACGCACGGCGGTGACGCGACCCAGGACGGCGGGTGGCCGCAGTCGCCGCCGTTGTCACAGGCGGCTGCTCGACTGGTCCCATGACGAACCAGGACATGACTCTTGTGCTCGGCGCCACCGGCACGACCGGGCGGCGCGTCGTGCGCCGGTTGCGGGACGCCGGTCACCCGGTCCGGTCCGCCTCCCGCTCCGGTGAGCCGCGGTTCGACTGGACCGATCCGAGTTCCTGGCGGGCCGCCGTGACCGGAGTCACCGCGATGTACCTGATGGCTCCACACGACCAACCGATCCGGTCGGACTTCGTCCGGCTGGCGGTGGAGCAGGGGGTGGGCCGCCTGGTGCTGCTCTCCAGCCGGGCGATCGAGGCGATGGGTGACGAGCGGCTGATGGCCGCGGAGGAGACGGTACGCACCTGCGGGACGCAGTGGACCATCCTGCGCCCCGACTGGTTCGACCAGAACTTCGACGAGGGCTTCTTCCGGGACGCGGTGCTCGCCGGGGAGATCGCCGTACCGGTGGGTGACGCCCGCCAGTGTTTCGTCGACGCCGACGACATCGCCGACGTCGCGGTCGCCGCCCTCACCGGTACCGGTCACGCCGGCCGCACGTACGAGATCACCGGCCCGGACGCGCTCTCCTTCGGCGAGGCCGCGGCGATCCTCACCGAAACGGTCGGTCGCCCGGTGCGGCACCTCGGTACGGGCGACGACTACCGGGCGGTGATGCTCGCGCTGGGGCTGCCGGCCGAGCAGGTGGCGGGCGAGATCGCCGCGTTCGGGGCGCTCCGTGACCTGGGCGACGGCCAGCCGACCGGGACGGTCCGGCAGGTCACCGGCCACGACCCGAGGAGCTTCGTCGGGTACGCCGCCGATGCCGCCGCCCGCGGCGCCTGGAGTTCCTGATCGCCGCGGCGATCAGCCCGGCCCGGACCCGTCGTCCCGGCGGTGGGAAAGGGCGCCGGCGACGGTTAGCTCCCACGACGCGGGGTAGGTGGAGGTGATGACGAGATCACAGCCCCGGCGTGCCCGAGGCACGGTCGGTCACGCGTACAGCGCGCTGAACCTGCGGCTGGCGCTGGCCAGCTTCGGGCTCGTCACCATGACCGTTTTCGCGGTGTTGGCGTTCCGTGCCGACGTGGCCTGGTTGGGTGTCGTCTGCGCCGTCCTCGCGGTGGTTGCCGTCGTCGACCTGGTCGTCATCCAACGTCGTCGCGCCGCCCGCCGCCGGGAGGAGCCCGGCGCGCGGCACTCGCTGTTCGAGTGACAGGAGAGGTCCTGATGACCATCGCCACCACCAATCCGGTCAACGGTCAGGTGCTCAAGACGTACGAGCCGATGTCCGACGAGCAGATCGACGGCGCGATCGAACGGACCGACCTGGCGTACCGGCAGCTGCGCGGCACCACGATCGAGCAGCGCGGGCGGTGGCTGACCACGGCGGCCGGGATGCTGGAGGCGGAACGGGACGACATCGCCCGACTGATGACCACCGAGATGGGCAAGACGCTCGCCGCGGCCAAGGCCGAGGTCACCAAGTGCGCCAGCGCCTGCCGCTTCTACGCCGACCACGCCGCCGAGTTCCTCGCCGACGAGCCGGCCGACGCCGAGGCGGTCTCGGCGACCCGGGCATTCGTCCGTTACCAGCCGATCGGGCCGGTGCTGGCGGTGATGCCGTGGAACTTCCCGCTCTGGCAGGTCATGCGCTTCGCCGCGCCGGCCCTGATGGCGGGCAACACCGGCCTGCTCAAACACGCCTCCAACGTGCCGCAGACCGCGCTGCTGCTGGAGGACCTGTTCCGGCGGGCCGGCTTCCCCGAGGGCGCGTTCACCACGCTGCTGGTCGGCTCCGAGGCGGTGGACCGGATCCTGAGCGATCCCCGGGTCCGTGCCGCCACGCTCACCGGCAGCGAGGTCGCCGGTCGGTCGATCGCGCAGATCGCCGGCCGGGAGCTGAAGAAGACGGTGCTGGAGCTGGGGGGCAGCGATCCGTTCGTGGTGATGCCGTCGGCCGACGTGGAACTGGCCGCCCAGGTCGCCACCACCGCCCGCTGCCAGAACAACGGCCAGTCCTGCATCGCGGCCAAGCGCTTCATCGTGCACACCGACGTCTACGACGCCTTCGCCGAGGCGTTCGCACACCGCATGTCGGCGCTGCGGGTGGGTGACCCGATGGACGACGGCACCGACGTCGGTCCGCTGGCCTCCGAGCGGGGCCGCGACGAGATCGACGCTCAGGTCAGGGACGCCGTCGACAAGGGAGCCACCGTGCTCTGCGGCGGGGAGAAACCGAGCGGCGAGGGTTGGTTCTACCCGCCGACGGTGGTGACGGATCTGCACCCGGGGATGCGGATGTGGGCGGAGGAGGTGTTCGGTCCGGTGGCCGGGTTGTACCGGGCCGCGTCGTACGACGAGGCGATCGAGTTGGCCAACGGCACCAGCTTCGGGCTCGGCTCGAACGCCTGGACCCGCGACCCGCAGGAGCAGCAGCGGTTCGCCACCGACCTGGAGGCCGGTGCGGTGTTCATCAACGGGATGACGACGTCCTACCCCGAGCTGCCCTTCGGCGGGGTGAAGAACTCCGGCTACGGCCGGGAACTCTCCGCCCAGGGCATGCACGAGTTCTGCAACGTCAAGACGGTCTGGGTGGGGGAGGGCGCCGCCACCGCCGGCGCCGGCGCCCACGCCGAGTAGCCGCTGCTTACACCTGCCCCCGGGTGGGTAGTGAAGCGCGGCATGACGGCGATCGCGTTTCACGCTTCCCACGAGCAGATCCACCCGCGCGAGCTGCTGGAGGCGGTGGTCCACGCCGAGCAGGTCGGCTTCGACGCCGCGATGTGTTCCGACCACTTCGCGCCCTGGAGCGAGCGCCAGGGCCACTCCGGCTTCGCCTGGTCCTGGCTCGGGTCGGCGTTGCAGGCCACCGGTCTGTCGTTCGGGGTGGTGAACGCGCCCGGGCAGCGCTACCACCCGGCGATCATCGCGCAGGCGATCGGCACGCTCGGCGCCATGTACCCGGGGCGGTTCTGGGCGGCGCTGGGTTCCGGTGAGGCCGCCAACGAGCACATCACCGGCGACGCGTGGCCACGCAAGGACGTACGCAACGCGCGGCTGCGCGAGTGCGTGGACGTCATCCGCGCCCTGCTGGCCGGCGAGGAGGTCAGTCACGACGGTCTGGTCCGGGTCGACCGGGCGAAGCTCTGGAGCCGTCCGGAGCAGCCGCCGGCACTTGTCGGCGCCGCGGTGAGCGTCGCCACCGCCCGCTGGTGCGCCGAGTGGGCGGACGGCCTGATCACGGTCAACGCGCCGACCGACCATCTGCGCCGCATGATCGACGCTTACCGGGACGCCGGCGGTCGCGGGCCGGTGCATCTCCAGGTGCACCTGAGCTGGGCGCCGGCGCAGGCCGAGGCCGAGGCGATCGCGTACGACCAGTGGCGCAGCAACGTCTTCGCGCCGCCGGTCTGCTGGGACCTGGCCACCCCCGAGCACTTCGACGTGGTCTCCGCCGAGGTGCCGATGGCCCGGCTCGCCGAGGTGGTCAACATCTCCGCCGACCTGGGCCGGCACGTCGGCTGGCTGGAGGAGTACGTCGACCTGGGCTTCGACCAGATCGCCCTGCACCACGTGGGCCAGGACCAACGCCCCTTCCTGGACACCTTCGCCGACCAGGTCCTCCCCAAACTCCGCCCCTAACCCCAATGCCGCTCAGTTAGGGAGACGGGGCGTCTGTCAAGAGCGTGTCGATAGACGAGGGCGGCGGGGTCTCGGTATAGAGGTTTGTCACTCCAAGACAGCCTCTGGACCGGGAGCCCCGCCGTTGGAACAGTGTGCCATTGCTCGGACCGCCACGGTGGCAGCCGGCCGGTTCGCGCCAGGTCATCTGGGTGAGTTGACGCAGCAGGTGCCCTTCGAGATGGTCGATGCCGTCCTGGCGCAGACGCGGGCGGTGCAGGCGCGGGTGCGGGATCTGCCGTCGCGGGTGGTGGTGTATCTGCTGCTCGCGGCGGGGTTGTTCACCGAGTTGGGTTATCGGCAGGTGTGGGCTCGGCTGGTTGCTGGTCTGGACGGGTTGCCGGTGGCGATGCCGACTTCCTCAGCCCTGTCTCAGGCTCGCCGTCGGGTTGGGGACAAACCTTTGGCAGCGTTGTTCCGGCTGGTGGCAGGTCCGCCTGCCGGGGCTGGGCGATGGCGAGGTCTGCTGGTGTGTGCAATCGACGGCACCAGCATGTTCGTGCCCGACAGCACGGCGAACCTCGCGGTCTATCCTCGTCAGGCCGGAACTCACGGCGGCTCGGGCTATCCGATGCTGCGGCTGGTCGCGGTCGTCGTGTGCGGCACGCGGACCCTCATCGATGCGGTGTTCACTCCCATCAGCACCGGCGAGTTGAGCTGCGCCGCTCGTCTGCTGGGCTGTCTGCACCCGGGCATGCTGCTGCTGGCCGATCGGGGCTTCGCTGCCCGCACGATGATCGAGCAGTTCGCCGGCACCGGCGCTGACCTACTCATCCGTGACAAGGACGACCGGCGGCTACCCGTCATCCGCCGCCATCACGACGGTTCCTGGCTGTCGGTCATCGGCACGATGAGCGTCCGGGTCGTCGACGCCGAGATCGTCGTGAGCATGAACGGCAAACGCCACATCGGCCGGTACCGGCTGATCACCACCCTCACCGACCAGCGCCGTTTCCCGGCCATGGACCTGGTCACCCTCTACCACCACCGCTGGGAGATCGAAACGGCATACCTGGAGTTGAAGTCCACCCTGCTGGGCGGACGGGTCCTGCGAGCCCGAACCCCGAACGGGATCAGTCAAGAGGTCCACGCCCTGCTCACCACCTACCAAGCGGTCCGGCTGGCGATGGCTGACGCCACCGCCAGCCGGCCCACGACCAACCCCGACCGGGCCAGCTTCACCATCGCCGTCCACGCCGCCCGAGACCAGATCACCCACGCCGCCGGTGTCATCGCCGACACCGTCATCGACCTCGTCGGAGCCATCGGCCGCGCCGTCCTGGCCGACCTGCTCCCCCCACGCCGCACCCGAATCAGCCCCCGCGTGGTCAAACGCGCGATCTCCAAACACCGCGCCAAAGGCACCATCGACCGCACCACCTACCACGCCACATTCAAGATCAACATCCTCGACGCGGCAGCATTGACAACCAACCCACCGCCCTAACTGAGCGGCGTTGCCCCTAACCCCCACCCACCCCACCCCACGGTGGGCGGGCTAGAGGGGGCGGGTGAGGATTTGGCCGGGCCAGGGTGGGTGGTGGGGGCGGGGGACGGTGAAGGGGGTGGTGGGGGTGAAGCCTTGGCGTTCGTACCAGCGCACGAGCGCGCCGTCGTCGCCGGCGTAGCAGTCCACCCGCAGTAGCCCGACCCCGCGGTGCCGGGCCAGGTCGGCGGCGTGCGCCAGCAGCCGCCCACCGATACCCCGCCCGGCGTACGCCCGGTCGGTGACCAGCAGGTTGACGTACAGCTCCGGTTCGGTCGCGGGCGGCACGTACTCCGTGGCGGTCCCCACCACCAGCGCACCGACCGGACGTCCGTCCAACTCGGCCAGCCACAGTCCGCCGCCGGTGGCCCACGCGTCGGCCTGGGCTATGCGGCGGGGATCCGTCGAGGCGGGCCCGGTGCCCCACTGCCCGGTCCGACCTCGCGCCACCAGCCAGGCGGTGGCGTCGTCGAGCAGCCGCAGCACCTCCGCCGCGTCCGCCGGCCCGCCGGCCCGCACCGTCGTCCCATGGTCGTCATTCACGCCCCCGATCCTGCCGTACGACGCCGACCCCGCCACCCGTGCCCGACGACCAAGAAGTTCTGGTCCGGATTCGTCAGGAATCCGGACCAGAACTTCTTGATCACTGCGGGCGGGACGGGGGCCGGGTGGGGCGCCGGTCGCCGACGGCACCCCACCCGGGGATCAGGACACGGTGCAGGGCGCGCCGTTGACCGTGACCAGGTTGGGCGACGGGTTCGCGCCGCCGCCGGTGGTGGCGTTGAATCCGAACATCACCGAGGCACCCGGGTTGATCCGCGAGTTGTACGACTCGCTCTTCGCGGTCACCGTGGCTCCGGACTGCGTCACCTTGGCCATCCACGCCTCGCGCACCTTGGCGTCGCCGGTGAAGGCGAACCGGGCGGTCCAGCCGTTCACCGCGGCGGTGCCGGTGTTGCGGATGTTCACCTGGGCGGTGAAGCCGGTGCCGCCCTGCCACGAGCCGTAGTTGGTGTACGACACCGTGCAGGTGGGTGCCGGTACGGCGGCTGAATCGCCCTGGTCCGCCAGGAACGAGGAGATCCAGGCCAGCGCCGAGTTCCAGTTGATCGCCACCTCGTTCGTGGAGTACGACGCGATGTCGTCGACGTAGCAGAACATCGGTGCGCAGCCCTCGAGCAGCTGCTCCACGAACGGGTCCTGGAGCGCGGCGTTCGGACCGCCGGCGATCGAACCGGCCGGCGGCTTCGGCATGCTCGGGTCGAGCTGGAAGCCGAAGATCCGGCTGTGCTGGTTCTCCGCCGCGTGCTCGCCCCACCCGGTCACGTACGAGATGTTCAGCGCGTTGCGGCCGAGGATGTAGTCCATCGTCTGCACCGCGCCGTCGCGGTACTTCGCCGCTCCGGTCAGGTCGAACGCCGTGGCCAGCACGACCGCGTTGTTGATGATGGCGCCGTTGCCGCCCCAGAAGTAGCTGTTCGGGTCGCCCGGCATGGGCAGCCCGTACGCCTGCCGACGGATCTCGGCGAGGTAGTTGTCGGCGGCGGCGATGACCGACTCGCGGATCCGGGTCCGCTCGGCGGCCGGCAGCCCGTTCGGCACGGTGGCGAGGTCGAGGCGGCCCAGCGCGGCCACGCTCTGCCAGCCGAAGCCACGGGCGTCGAAGACGTCGCCGGTGTGGTGCGGCGAGGCGGTCAGGTCGGTCAGGTAGGTGCGCTCGCCGGTGGTCAGGTACAGCTCGGCGGCCGCCCAGTAGAACTCGTCGGTGACGTTGGTGTCGTCGTACGGGCCACCGCCGTTACCGGTCGCCGGCGCGTACCGGGCCGGGTTGGCCTTGGCCGCCGCGTACGCGGTCTTCGCCGCGCTGCCGCAGCGCTGCGCGAACTCCTTGTCGTACGGGGCGAACAGCCGGGCGCACTGAGCGGCGACGGCGGCCAGGTTCAGCGTGGCGGCGGTGGACGGCGGGTGCAGCTCACGCGGCTCCGGGTCGTCCTCGGGCTGCATCGGCAGGCCGGTCCAGTTCCGGTCGTGGATCTTGTGGTGGGCCATCCCGGCCAGCGGCTTGCCGGCCGGTACCTGCATCCGCAGCAGGAACTCCAGCTCCCAGCGGGCCTCGTCGAGGATGTCCGGCACCCCGTTGTCCCGCTCGGGCAGCCGCAGCGTCCCGTCGCCGAGGTCGGCGCCGAATCCGGCGGTGGCGGCGTTCTTGGTCCGCTCGAAGGTGCTCAGCAGCTGGTAGGTGGCAATGCCGCCGTTGACCACGTACTTGCCGTGGTCGCCCGCGTCGTACCAGCCGCCGCGTACGTCGAGCCGGTAGTCGCAGGAGTCGGCGACGCAGGGCACGTCGGTGTCGCCCTGGTTCGGCGCGACGCCGAGGTGGCCGGCGGGTCGGGCGTACTCCTCGCCGACCAGGTCACCGTCGATCTCGATACCGCTGCGCTGGATGTAGAAGAACTGCAGGGCGTCCGACCGCAACTGGTCGTAGAGCGTGCCGGAGATGTCGAACGGGTGGCTGACCTCGCCGTCCACGGCCAGCGTCAGCCCCTGACCCGGGGTGCGGTACGACGAGAAGTCCACCGAGTGCACGTTCTGCGCCGACGCCTCGTCGACCCCGCGCGGCGTGGTGGTGCCGCTGGCCAGCACGGCTCCGGACGCGGAGTGCAGCTCCCAGGGCAGCGCCTCGGTGGCGTCGGTCACCACCGTGGCGTTCTTCGGCCCGCCGGGCAGGTAACCGACCTGGTTCACCCGGACCCGGGGGCCGGTGTCCGGCACGTACGGCTCGGGCGGGTTGCCGCCGCGCAGCGAGATGTTGTCCAGGCAGACGGTCCGCGCCTCGGCGCTGCCGCCGATCTGGAAGATCAGCTGGGCGCGGCTGTCGTCGGTGGGGGCGACGAAGGTGCGCTCGACGCGCTGCTGGGTCGGGGTCGCGGCGGCGGTGACCGAGTAGTAGCCGGTGTAGGGCTCGCTGCCGAGTTGCAGCACGGCGGCCACCGGGCCACCGGGGGTGGAGGTGACGTCGAAGCCGAGGGTGTACTCGGCACCGGCGACCAACGGCAGCGCGTCGTGGCCGATGCCGGCATCCCAGGGGTTGGCCAGGCCAGCGGCCACGGTGGCGCAGAGCTGGCCGTCGACCACCCCGAGCGTGTTGGTGCCGTAGGAGAACCAGGGCGACGAGCCGTCGCTGAAGTCGCCGTTGCGGATCTGTTCGGGTGCGTCAGCGGGTGGATCGGCGAAAGCGGTGCCGGCACTAACGCCGACCAGCACCACGGCGGTCGCCGCGGCGAGTACCGCGAGACGACGTCGGGATGGCGTCACGGGGGAAGTCCTTCCGGCGAGCGGGACGGAACAGGCGAGGTGGGGGTGTGACCTGGGAGCGCTCCCAGGTATCGGGCATGTTTCCAGGGTGGGCAGGACATGTCAATCGATCGCATCCGATGAGAATTCACGTTCACCGTCAGTGAGATTCACCGCGCCACGCCGGGCGGTCCTGATCTCCTAGAGACAACCGAGCCCTACTCCTGGCAGGCTGCGTGCCATGACCCTGAAGCTGCGTTCCGCCGGGGCGAGCGACCGTGGGCTGATCCGCAGCGGAAACCAGGACGCGCTGCACTCCGGCACCTGGCTGGTCGCCGTCGCCGACGGCATGGGCGGTATGGCCGCCGGGGACCTGGCCAGCGCCATCGCCGTCGGGGCGATCGCGCCGCTGGACCTGGAGACGCCGGAGGACGTGCTGGTCGCCGCCTTGCAGAACGGCATCAAGCTGGCCACCGAGCGGATCCGTCAGGCGGTCGCCGAGGATCCCCAGCGGCAGGGCATGGGCACCACGCTGACCGCGCTGCTGTTCGCGCGTACGGGCAGCTGCCTGGCGCTGGCCCACGTGGGCGACTCCCGGGCGTACCTGTTCCGCGACGGTGTGCTCAAGCAGATCACCCGGGACGACACCTTCGTGCAGATGCTCGTCGACCAGGGCCTGATCACCCCGGACCAGGCCGGCAGCCACCCCCGGCGCGCCGTGGTGACCCAGGCGTTGCAGGGCGACGAGGTCTCCCCGACGTACGCGACGATGGTGCCTCGGGCCGGCGACCGCTGGCTGCTGTGCAGCGACGGGCTGTCGAACGTGGTACGGGCCGACACCCTGGCCGAGGTGCTGGCCGGCCAGCGGGAGCGGGAGGCCTGCGCACGCGGCCTCATCGACCTGGCGTTGCAGGCTGGTGGCCCGGACAACATCACCGTCGTCATCGCCGACGTGGTCGACGAGCCGTGAGCAGTCAGGAGCGCCGTCCGGCCCGCCGGGTCGGCGTGGCCGTGGTCGGATCCTCCGGCCAGGGGTGGCGCGGGTAGCGTCCGCGCAGCTCGGCGCGGACCTGGCGGTAGCCGGAGCGCCAGAAGGAGGCCAGGTCGGCGGTGACCGCCACCGGCCGGCCCGCGGGGGAGAGCAGGTGCAGCAGCACCGGCACCCGCCCGCCACCGACCCGGGGTGCCTCGGCCCAACCGAAGGTTTCCTGGAGCCGGACCGCGAGCACCGGCGCGGCCGGGTCGGCGTAGTCGACCCGGATCCGCGAACCGCTGGGCACCGCGATCCGCTCCGGCGCCAGGTCGTCCAGCCGTCCCGCCAACGCCCAGGGCAGCAGCCGGCGTAGCGCAGCGACCACGTCGACGCGGGCCAGATCGGCCCGCCGCCGGGCACCGGCCAGCTCCGGTCCGAGCCAGCGCGGCGCACCGGACAGCAGCGCCTCGTCGGAGACGTCGGGCCAGTCGTCGCCGAACGCGTACCGGCAGAAGGCCAGCCGCTCACGTAGCGTCCTGGCCGCCGGGGTCCAGGTCAGCAGGTCGAGCCCGGTGTCGTGCAGGCCGGTCAGCAACGCGGCGGCGATCTCGTCCGGGTCGGGCCGGGCCAGGGGACGGTCGACCAGCCCGATGGCACCCAGCCTGAGCACCTCCCTGGCCACCACGTCCCCGTCCGACCAGGCGACCTCCCGCTCGCGACGCAGCAGCGAGCCGGCCGCCTCGCGGGCGGTCCCCTCGTCGACGACGGCGGCCAGCCGGACCCGGGCGGATGCCGCGCCGGGGGCGCGGTCGGCCACCGCGACGGCCAACCAGTCGACGCCCGCCAGCGCCGACCCGGGCGCCAGTTCCGCCGCGGTTCCGCCACTCATCAGGTACGCCGAGCCGCCCGGCCGCCGCACCCGGGCCAACCGTTCCGGGTACGCCAACCCGACCAGCAACCCGGCGGCAAGCTCGTCGGGCAACCAGGCCCTCCGCTCGCCGCCCACCCGGCCGTCGCCGGTCCGCTCGCCCGTCGCCCGCCTGTCGTCCGTCCGTGCGTCGTTCGCCTCCTTCGCCGGTGCGGCGTCCGACCGCCCGCCGCTCGTCGGCTCGCGTTCCCCTTGGCCGTCGGGGCCGACGCGGCCGTCGCGCGCCTGTTCCGCCGCGGCGCGCAGCCGGCGCACCTCCGCGCGCCAGCGGGCGGTGGCGGCCGGGTCGGTGCCGGCGCGCAACCGACGCCAGGCGGCGCCGAGATCGTCGCCGGGACCGGCCACGGTCGGCTCGCTGAGCAGCGCCACCACCTGCGCCGCACGGTCGGCGCCGACCCGGTCGGCCCCGTCGAGCAGCGCCCGGGCCAGCCGGGGATGCGCTCCGACCGCGACGACGGCCCGGCCCCGCTCGGTGATCCGGCCGTTCGCGTCGATCGCACCGAGGGCGGTCAGCGTCTCGGACGCCACCGTCATCGCCGCCGCCGGAGGCGGGTCGGGCAGCGCGAGCCCGGTCCCGCCGGGGGCGCCCCAGGCGGCGAGTTCGAGGGCGAAGCCGGTCAGGTCGGCGGTGGCGATCTCCGGTTCCGGCTGTGCGGGCAACCGCTCGTGCGCCCTGGGCGACCAGCAGCGGTAGACCTGGCCGGGCGCCTCCCGACCGGCGCGGCCGGCGCGTTGGGTCGCCGCCGCGCGGGACACCGGCACGGTGACCAGGGCACCCAGCCCTCGGGCCAGGTCCAGCCGAGCCACCCGGGACAGTCCCGCGTCCACCACCGTCCGTACGCCCGGCACGGTCAGGCTGCTCTCCGCCACCGCCGTGGCCAGCACCACCCGCCGTCGCTGTCCCGCCCGCAGGGCGGCGTCCTGCTCGGCGCCGCTCTGCCGACCGTGCAGGCGCAGCACGTCGACGCGGTCGCCCAGCTCGGCGAGCCGGCCGGCGACGGCGGCGATCTCGCCCACGCCAGGCAGGAAGACCAGCAGGTCGCCCTCCTGTTCGACAAGCGCCCGCCGGACGGTGGCGGCGACGTGGTCGAGCAGTGCCCGGTCCACCGGGCCGGCGCCGGACGGGGTCACCGGCCGTGGCGGTGGTGCCCAGACACGGGTCACCGGATACAGCGCCGACGAGGCCCGAACCACCGGTGCCGGCACCGGACCACCGAGCAGGGCCGCGAAGCGGTCCGCCTCCGGGGTAGCCGACATGGCCAGCAGCCACAGCTCCGGCCGCAGGGTGGCCCGGGACTCGACGCTGAAGGCGAGCGCCAGGTCTGCGTCGAGCTGACGTTCGTGGATCTCGTCGAGCAGCACCGCGTCGACACCGGCCAACTCCGGATCGTGGTGCAACCGGCGGACCAGCAGCCCGGTGGTGACCACCTCGATCCGGGTCCGCGGTCCGGCCCGTCGCTCACCCCGGACCGCGTAGCCGACCCGGCCACCGACCGGCTCGCCGAGCAGTGCCGCCATCCGGCGGGCGGCGGCCCGGGCGGCCACCCGACGGGGCTGGGCGACGATCACCCGCCCGGCCACCGCGTCGGCCACGGCGAGCGGGGCGAGGCTGGTCTTGCCGGTACCCGGCGGGGCCACCAGGACCGCGCTGCCGGCCGAGCCCAGCGCCGCCACCAGCGCCGGCAACACCGGCCGGACCGGCAGGTCGATGGGCACGTCGGAGAGCACGGCCCAGTCTCGCACCGCCCATACCCCACCCGCGCCCTTGCCCCACCCCCGCCTCTGGCCCGGCCCTCGCCCGGCCGACGTCATGTCACCCGGTAGAAGCGAGCTGTCGCCCGGCGGCCCGGCGGCGTCAGCGTCCTCCCGGCCCGAGCCTGAGGACATCCTGGCTGAGTGGTCCCCCGGCGTCTTCCGAGTACACCGGCGGCACGCGTCGGTGCCCGTCGACTAGGCACGCCCGTCACACTTCGTAGCCGCCTGCCGGAGCCCGGCATAACCTCCCTCACTGCTTTGCTCTGCTTCAACCCACGCAACGGTCACTCTCCGCGTCGTTTGACCGGGTGGCCAGCTTGCCCAGTTCCGGGCATTTCAGCAGGTCACTAGGGGGTTGCGTGGGTTGAAGCAGAGCAAAGGGCGGAGGGTGGAATGTGGGTTGGTGGCCGTGGCTGTTGCGGACGGTAACCTCCGGCGTGCATTGCCTCGGTCACAACTGGTGACGGGTCGGTCCTGGTCGTCTTGCCCGACGGTGGACTGCGGCGGCGCGGGGCGGCGCGGCAGGGGACCGGCCGCCGTGAGGGGTGAGTCGCTCGCCGGCCTCGGTCGCCACCCGGAAGCGCGGCGCAGGGCGGGACGGCGCCGGGCAGACGGTGTGGGCCCGGCGGGCGGTGGGTGGGGTCAGCGAGTGTGGACGCTGGCGACGAAGGCGTGCCAGGCCGACGGCGGGAAGGTCAGCACCGGGCCGTGCCGGTCCTTGCTGTCCCGCACCGCGACCGCACCGTCGACGGTGGCCACCTCGACACAGTTGCCGTTGCCCACACTGCGGGTGCTGGTGCGCCACTCCGCCCGGGACAGGTCGAGCGCGGTCATCGCGATCCCTCCGTCGATACCGACAGTGACCGCGATGCAGCGGTCACGTAAAGTAACGAGAAGCTTCCTTCAGGCGGATCAAAGACGCCGCGGGATCGAGTGCCAGACTGCACAGCCTCTCGTGCACAAGGCTATACGAGCGCACCTGCGCGACCTCCTCCAGTGCCAGGCCCGTGGAGAGATTTTCCAGGTAGACAACGGCCGCGTCGGCCGCGTCGGCGAACGTGAGGAGCACGTACGGCGAGTTCATCGCCGGATGTCCGCCAGCGTCGAAGGGAAGTACCTGGAGGGTTACGTTGGGTAGTTGGGCGAGGGTCTCCAGGTGGGTCATCTGGCCGGCCATGACGGTGCGATCGCTGACAGGGCGTAGCAGTACCGCCTCGTTCAACACCACCGACAGCTCCACCGGATCGTCGCCGCGCAGCACGTCCTGCCGGCGTAGCCGGGCGGCCACCTTGCGATCGAGGTCCTCCTCGCCGGCGGTCAGCCGGTACACCTCGCGGGCGTACGCCTCGGTCTGCAACAGGCCGGGCACCGCCTCGGCCTCGTACGTGCGCAGGGTGGCGGCCTCGGCCTCCAGTCCGACGTAGAACTCGAACCATTCCGGAAGCACGTCGCTGTAGTGCTGCCACCAGCCGCGCTGCTGGGCACCCCGGGCGATCTCGATGAGGGCCTCGGCGTCGCTGCCGGTGACCTGGTACAGCGCGAGCGCGGCCCGGACATCGCGTGGCTTGATGCCGATCTGCGCGTTCTCGATGCGCGACAGGTTGCTCTTGGACATGTCCAGTTGCCGGGCGGCGACGTCCAGGGTCATGCCGGCGCGCTCCCGCAACTGGCGCAGTTCCCGGGCGATACGGCGGCGTCGAACGGTGGGGCTCGCGGTCACCCTCCGAGTCTGTCACGGGAAAAGGCGCAGGTCGCTTCACCACAGAGTGCAACTGGCGAAAACGGGAGTTGCGTTGCAGTTGCGCTCGGTGCATCCTTTCCCGGTTAGCGATCACTGTGGACGGCCGGCTCGGGAGGACGTGTGCTCACCGCCGACGAGTTCTTTCTGATCGCGCACAACGACACCCGGGGCAAGGCGAAGCTGCACCCGGCGGCGACCAGTCTCGGGCTGGCCGGGGGGCTTCTCGGCGAACTGACCCTCTATGGACACATCACCGTCTCCGGGGGGCAGGTCGCGGTGATCGACCGCCGGCCACCGGCCGACGCGTTGGCCCACACGGTGCTGGACCAGCTGGTCGGCGAGGCGCAGCACCAGTCGGTGCGTACCTGGCTCAGCTTCCTCGCCCAGACCTCGGTGACCGCGGTGGGGGAGCGGCTGTCCCGGGCCGGCGTGCTGCGCCGGCAGGAGAGCCGGCGACTGCTGCGGACCACCGTCACCTACCAGCCGATCGATCTCAACGTCGTGGCCTGGCCGGCCACCCGGCTGCGGGCGCTGCTGGAGCGCGCAGAGCCGCCCAGCGTTCCCGACGCGACGCTGCTCGGGCTGGTCGCCGCCGCCGGCCTGACCCGGGAGGTGCTGTGGAGCGCGGGTCCGCGCGCACACCACCGACTCAACCTGATCATCCCGGCCCTGCCGGACCCGCTGAAGGAACTCGTGGCGCACACCGAGGCAGCCGTTGGTGCGGCGGTGCTGCGCGGCGCCCCCTGACCCGGTACACCCCCTTCCCCTCAGACCGGAGCGGTACATGTCCTCGACAGCGACAACCGAACGACCGAGCAACGTCTCCGAAGCGCTGGCCCGCGGCCGGCTCGGCGTTCCCTCAGTGATCTTCTTCGTCCTCTCCGCGGCGGCGCCGCTGACCGTGGTCGCCGGCGTGGTCACCACCGGCTACGGGGTCATCGGCGTGCTCGGCATTCCGCTGGCCTTCCTGGCGGTGGCCGTGGTGCTCGCCGTCTTCTCCGTCGGCTACGTGGCCATGGCCCGGCGGATGGCCAACGCCGGCGCCTTCTACGCGTACGTGGCCCGGGGGCTCGGACGCCCGGCCGGTGTGGGTACGGCCTGGGTGGCGCTGATCGCCTACAACGCCCTCCAGGTCGGGCTCTACGGAACGATCGGCGCGGCGGCGGCACCGGTGCTGGACCGGCTGTTCGGGATCACGCCACAGTGGTGGATCGTGGCGCTGGTGGCGTGGGCGCTGGTGGCGATGCTCGGCCTGCTCCGGGTGGACATCAACGGCATGGTGCTGGCGGCGCTGCTCTGCGCCGAGATCGCCATCATCGTGGTGTTCGATCTCGGCCAGCTGGGCAACCCGGCCGGCGGCAGCGTGAGCTTCGCCGCGTTCTCGCCGGAGAACTTCTTCGTGCCCGGGCTCGGCGCGGTACTGGTGCTGGCGATCCTCGGTTTCGTCGGCTTCGAGGCGGCGGTGGTCTTCAGCGAGGAGAGCAAGGACCCGAAGCGTACGGTGCCGATGGCCACCTACCTGTCTGTGGCGATCATCGCGGTGGTCTACGCGCTCTCCTCGTGGAGCATGACGGTGGCGGTCGGGCCGGACCGGATCGTCGAGGAGGCGGGTACCCAGAGCGTCGAGCTGATCTTCAACCTGGCCGGGGCGCACCTGGGCGACACCGTTCTGACCATCGGGCAGGCACTCTTCCTGACCTCGGTGCTGGCCGCCATGATCTCGTTCCACAACACCACCGCGCGCTACGCCTTCGCGTTGGGTCGGGAACGGGTGCTGCCGGCGGTGTTCGGGCGGACCTCGCCGACCACCGGGGCACCCCGGGCCGCCTCGATCGCACAGAGCGTGCTGGGCCTGCTGGTGATCATCCTGTACGCGGTCAACGGCTGGGATCCGGTCCTGCAGCTGTTCTTCTGGCTGGGCACCAGCGGCGGCTTCGGCGTGCTGTTGCTGATCGCGACCACCGCGGTCGCGATCATCGCGTACTTCGCCCGCAGTGGTGAGCAGGAGACGCTGTGGCGGCGGCTGGTCGCGCCCGGCCTCGCCGCGATCGCCCTCGTCGCGATCATCGTGCTGGCGGTGCAGAACTTCGCCAACCTGCTCGGCGTCGAGCCGGACTCCCCGCTGCGCTGGGCGATCCCGCTGGCCTACCCGGTGGCGGCGCTGCTGGGCGGACTGTGGGGCCTGTCGCTGCGGCGGCGGCGTCCCGACACGTACGCCCGGATCGGCCTGGGCGCGGAGAGCGCGGCGGCCGTGGTGGTTCCCCCGCCGGCCACCGAGCCGGTGCCGACGGCGGAGGTGCGGCGATGAGCGAGCCGGAGATCGGGCGGCTCGGCGCGGACGACACCCGCTGGGTCGCGGCCCGGATAGCCGAGGCGTTCATGGTGCTGGACCAGCCCCGCTGGCTGGTGCCGGACGAGGCCAAGCGGGAGTCGGTGCTGGCCGGGAACTTCGAGATCATCGTCGAGCACGCCACCCGGCACGGGCTGGTGTTCGGCACCGAGGACCGCGCCGGGGTGGCCGTCTGGTTGCCGTCGGTCGGTGAACCACTGCCGCCGCCGGAGGACTACGACGCCCGGCTGGCCCTGGCGTGCGGGGAGTGGACCCCGAACTTCGTGCACCTGGACGAGCTGTTCGCGGCGAACCATCCACACGCCGACCACCATCATCTGGCGCTGCTCGCGGTGCGTCCGGACCGCCAGGGCCAGGGCGTCGGCACGGCACTGCTGCGTCACCATCACACCTGGCTGGACGCCAACGGCATGCCGGCGTACCTGGAGGCGAGCAGCGAGACCAGCCGTGACCTGTACGCGCGGCACGGCTACCGGGTCGCCGAACCGTTCCGGCTACCCGACGGCACGCCGTTCTGGCCGATGTGGCGGGATCCCGTCGCCGGCTGAGGTGGCGCGAAGACGATGGTGGCCGGGTCCGTCGGACCCGGCCACCATCGCCACCCCCTCCTAGTACGTGCCGTCGAGCTGCCCCCGCAGCTTCGTCAGGGCCCGGGCCAGCAGCCGGGACACGTGCATCTGCGACACGCCGATCTGCTCCGCGATCTGCGACTGCGTCAGGTTGCCGTAGAACCGCAGCGTCAGGATCTTCTGCTCGCGCTCGTCGAGCGTGGCCAGCGCCGGGCCCAGCGCCACCCGCAGCTCGGCCAGCTCGAACTCGCTGTCCTCACCGCCGAGCATGTCGCCCAGCTCGGTCGCGCGGTCGCCGTCACCGGTCGGGGTGGACAGCGACACCGCGTTGTACGCGCGGGCGCCCTCCAGGCCCTCCAGCACCTCTTCCTCGGTGAGCTTGAGGTGGGCGGCGATGTCGGCCACGGTCGGGGACCGGCCCAGGGACTGCAGCAGTGAGCTGTTGGCGTCCGAGATGGCCAGCCGCAGCTCCTGCAGCCGGCGGGGCACCCGGATGTCCCAGGTCCGGTCGCGGAAGTGCCGCTTCAGCTCGCCGATGATGGTCGGGATCGCGTATCCGGCGAAGTCCACCCCGCGGGAGGGGTCGAACTTGTCGATGGCCTTGATGAGGCCGACGGCGGCGGTCTGCGCGAGATCGTCGGTGGGCTCGCCGCGCCCGCTGTAGCGGTGAGCGAGGTGGTTGGCCAGCGGCAACCAGGCCTCGATCGCCCGGTCGCGAAGCGCGGCTCGGGACGGGTGCCCGGCCGGCAGCGCGGCCATGGCGTTCAGCAGCTCGGCGGCGCTGTCGGTGAGCGCCCGCGGGTCGAGCTTCGGGGCCGGGGTCGCCGGGGTGGTCGCCGATTCGGTGATCGTTGACGCGGTCATGGTGGTCCTCCCTGCACCTCGTCCGCGGATATAGACGTGACGCTTTGGTTGGTTCCGTTGGTACGTTCGGGAGTCACCTTAGCCCGATCGTCTCCTAGAAATCTAGCCGAACGGACGATGTACTTAAGTGATTTCAAGGCATGAAAGCCGCTAAATGTCCCACACTGGTGCGTCGATGAGGGTTGAACGACCGTGATTCTGCGGCCAGATCGACCGATCGGGCCAGTCGCGGATGCCCGGGCGACCCTCGTGGTCGGGCCGGACGAGGACGTCGGGCTGCCGGAACGGACGATGCCGGCGGGGATCGCAAGCGGAGTGTCATCAATCCGTCGTTGTCCCGTGAACGGGACTGGGCTTAGCGTCGCGGGGTACATCCCTGATCCGGAGGTGCCGTGCTCGATCCTGCCGTTCCCCACCTCGTCGTGAACAGCCGGACGCTGTACTTCAGCTGGCTGCCGGCGGACCCGGACGCGGTGGCGGCGCTGGTCCCCGCGGGGCTACGGCCCCACCCGGACCGTGAGGTCTTCATGAACCAGTACGTGGTGGACGACGAGAGCCAGACCTCGGGCTTCGGTTCCTACTCGCTCACCTATCTCGGTGTCACGCTCGTCGGGATGGACGCCCCGGACGGGGTGACCCCCGGTGGCTGGTGGACCCACTACGTCACCTCGAGCGAGCGGGTTCGCCACTACGCCCTGGCCCGGGGTGCCCCGGCCGTACCGGGTCGCACCACCATCACCGAGCGGGGCGACACGATCGCCACCGGGACGGACATCGAGGGCGTGCCGGTGATCCGAGCCCAGGTTCGCGTCGGTGACACCGGACACGCCATGCACAACGGCCACCACCGCTACCTGACCGAGTTGCACGGTCAACTGGTCAGCAGCATCTATCCGGTGATCGCCGAACCGTCCACCTCGTTCGAGATCGAATCCGTCGAGTTTCTCGATCCGGACCACCCGGTGTACGCGTTGCGCCCGGAGAACCCGCTCACCATCGCCTGGGGCTACTACTCGCCGCGCTCCTCGTTCGCGTACCCGGGTGGGCTGACGGTCCTCGGCGAGCTGACGCCGGGCTACCAGGTGCCCGACCGGCGGGCCCGCAGCGGCCTGCCGTCGGGGTCGTAGACCAGGCGGTACGCGGGCAGCGCCCAGACCCGCGTCCACCAGGGCAGGCGCCGGGCGCGGTGCGGTCGCAGCCGGCCGGGTGGGCGTGGTCCCACCTGGCCGCCGTCGTACCAGTGCTGCAACGCCTCGGCGGCGGCGGTGATCGCCGCGACCGCGTCGTCCGGGTCGACCAGGTCGGCGTCGTCGCCGCCGGCCGGATCGCGGTCCAGGTGCTCGCGGAGCAGGCGTAGCCGTAACTCCCGGGCGAACAACCGGGCCCCGTCACCCTGACCCGCCGGATCGTGCGGGGAGCGCTCGTCCGCGGTGTCGTCCAGCACGGCGCAGGACAGTTCGCTGTCGTGCGTCCAGGACCGCCGGTTGAAGTTGTCGCTGCCGACGCAGGCCCAGACGTCGTCGACCACACACACCTTGGCGTGCACGTAGACCGGGGTGCCGGCGTGGTTCTCCGCGTCGAAGACGTGCACCCGCCCCGCCGCGGCCTGCTCGCACAGGGCCAGCGCCTGCTCTCGACCTACCGTGTTCGGTGGCAGGGCCAGCCGCCCGTCCACGTCGGGATGGCGAGGCACCACCGCGACCAGGTGCAGCTCGGGATTGTCGCGCAGCGCCGCGGCGAAGAGCTCGGCCACCTCGGCGGACCAGAGGTACTGGTCCTCCAGGTAGATCAGCCGACGGGCCCGGCGTACCGCCTTGGTGTAGCCGCGAGCCACCGTGCGTTCGCCGTCCGGGGCGAACGCGTACCGGGGCCGGACCGCCGGATAGGTGCGCAACACCTGGACGTGGTGCGGCCCGCAGGGCGGCGGATCGGCGGGCTGGTCCGGCAGCGGCCCGGCGGTGAGATCCGCCCCGCGGAGCCGGTCGCGCAGATAGGCGAGGGGATTCTCCGAGTCCAGCGGCATCGGGTCGGTCCACCGCTCGCGGAACGTGGTGTCCAGCGCGCCCACCACCGGTCCGCGCAGCGCCAGCTGCACGTCGTGCCAGGGCGGACGGTCACCGTACGCGGCGGCCATCCGTACCGCCTGCGGGTCACCGTGGTGCGCGTCGTCGTCGCGGCGGCTGTGGCACAGGTCGATGCCGCCGACGAAGGCGATGTCCTGCTCGGGGGCGGCCGGGCGGCGCAGCACCACCAGCTTCTGGTGGTGCGATCCACCGCGCCGGACCCGCTGGTCGAGCAGCACCTCGCCACCGGCGGCCGAGATCGCCTCGCTGAGGTTGCGGTTCTCCTGGTGGCTGTAGGACAGCACGTCGAGGTGCGACCGCCAGATCAGTCCCTTGACCACCACGCCGCGCTGGGCGGCCCGGGCGAACAACTGGGAGATCGTCGGCCCGTCCGGGCGGAGCCGCTCGTCCGGATCACCCCGCCAGTCGGCGAAGAAGAGGTGGTCGCCGGCGCCCAGCCCGTCGACCTCGGTGACCAGCCGGTCGAAGTACGCGGCACCGTGAATCAGCGGCTCGGCGAGGTTTCCACTGGTCCAGACGGGTAACTCAGAGACCGGGTTGGCGCGTTCCGGTGCGGTGAGGAACCAGTCCTGCAGCGGCATGCTCCCGCCCTCAGAGAGGTCGTTCACGTCCTCACCATACGAACCCGTGGTCGGGCTCGCACGCTGGTGGGCTGCTGGCTGTTGGCGACCGACCCACACCCCGAGCAGGGAGGAGCCGAAGCATGTCCGGCGAGCCGACGAACTCCGTGACCGAGCACCGCGAGCAGGCGGTGGAGGGCGAGCGGGGGGCGCTGTTGACCGTACTGGTGATGGTCCTGCTCGGCCTGGCCGGCATCTTCGCCGTCTCCTGAGCCGGCCGGGCGGCCCCGACACCGGAGCCGCCCTGCGTCCGACGGTCGCTCAGGGGCGCTCGCCCTGGCCCTCGGTGTGCGGCAGCCGCTGTGCCGGGACGACGCCGAGCCGGCCGGCCTGGAAGTCCTCGAACGCCTGGATCAGCTCGTCGCGGGTGTTCATCACGAACGGCCCGTAGTGCGCCACCGGCTCCCGGATGGGCTGCCCGCCCATGATGTAGAGGTCGAAGGTCTGGTTGCGGCTGTCCTGGCGGGCGTTCGCCTTGAACCGCAACGCGTCACCCGGCCCGTGCACGGCCAGTTGTCCGGTGCGGACGCCACGTCCGTTGGCGCCGACCGTGCCGCGCCCGCCGAGCACGTAGACCAGCGCGTTGAAGTCCGGCCGCCAGGGCAGATCCACCTGCGCCCCCGGCTCGACCGTCACGTGGGTGACGGTGATCGGGGTGTAGGTGGAGCCGGGCCCCCGGTGGCCGGCGATCTCACCGGCGATCACCCGGATCAGCGCCCCACCGTCGGGGGTGGTCAGCAACGCGGCCTGGTTGCCCCGGATGTCCTGGTACTTCGGTGGGCTCATCTTGGCCGCCCGGGGCAGGTTGACCCACAGCTGGGTGCCGTGGAACAGCCCACCGCTGACCACCAGGTGCTCCGGCGGGGCCTCGATGTGCAGCAGGCCGCTGCCGGCGGTCATCCACTGGGTGTCGCCGTTGGTGATCGTGCCGCCGCCACCGTGGCTGTCCTGGTGGTCGAAGATGCCGTCGATGATGTAGGTGACGGTCTCGAAGCCCCGGTGCGGGTGCCAGGAGGTGCCCTTCGGCTCGCCGGGCGCGTAGTCCACCTCGCCCATCTGGTCGAGCATGATGAACGGGTCCAGCTCGCTCATCGGCACCCCGGCGAAGGCCTTGCGCACCGGGAAACCCTCGCCCTCGAAGCCGCTGGGCGCGGTGGTCAGCCGGCGGACCGGCCGGAAGGCGGTGGACTCGTCGAGCCGCGGCAGCCGGGGCAGGACGAGGACGTTGTCGACGGTGATGGCGGGCATCGGGGCTCCTTCAGTTGTCGCCGGGGGTGGTGGCGAGGGTGGCGTCGCTGCCGTCGGCCGGGCGCAGTCGTCGGCCGAGCCGGGTGAAGATCCGGGTCAGGGCGGCGACCTCGGTGTCGTCGAGGTCGTCCATCAGGTGGGTACGCACGGAGCGCAGGTGGTGCGGCGCGGCCTCCCGCAGCGCCAGCAGCCCGGCGGCGGTCAGCACCGCCTCGCTGCCCCGCCCGTCCCGCGGACACGGCTGGCGGGCGACCAGGCCCCGTCGTTGCATGGAGGAGACCTGATAGGTCAGCCGGCTGGGTGAGAAGACCAGGCGGTCGGCCAGCTCGCCCATCCGCAGTCGGTGCCCGGGAACCTCGGCGAGCAGCACCAGCACGTGGTAGTCGGCGAAGCTGAGCCCGCTGGCGGCACGTAGGTCGTCCTCGAGTCGGGTGAACAACCGCTGGCTGGCCTCGATGTAGGTCCGCCAGGCGGTCAGGCGGTCGCGGTCCAGGCTCTCGGTCACGTACGCCAAGGTAGCACTTATTCAAAATTTGAACAAGGGGTCGCCATCTTGATGGCTGTGGTACGGGTGGGAGTGCTGAGAGGCGATGGTGAAGCTTTGAAGGAGTGCACCGGGTGGACCGCCGGGAGATGTCCGGTGCGCGGTCGGCGCGGGTGGTGTGAGACTCTGCCGCCGTGGAACTGACCGCTCCCGGCCTGCTGCTGCGCCCCTGGCGGGATGCGGACGCACCCGCCGTTCTGGAAGCCTGGCGAGATCCAGCGATCGCGCAGTGGAACCCGCAGGGCGACCCGCTCGATCTCGACGCCGCGCTGCGCTGGCTACGGTGGCGGGCCGACTGGTCGGGCGGGGGTCACGTGTCGCTGGCGGCGGCCGATCCGGCCGACCCGGAGATCCTGCTCGGTTCGGTGTCGCTGCACCGCATCCACGCCGGCGACGCCTCGATCGGTTACTGGACGGTCGCGGCCGCCCGTGGTCGCGGGGTTGCCACCGCGGCGGTGGTGCGGCTCAGCCGGTGGGCCTTCACCGACCTCGGGCTGGAGCGGATCGAGCTGTGCCACGCGGTGGCCAACCCGGCCTCCTGCCGGGTCGCCGAGCGGGCCGGCTTCGCGGCCGAGGGCACGCTGCGGCAGTCGCACCGCTACGGCGACGGGCGCCGCTACGACGAGCACCTGCACGCCCGCCTCGCCACCGACTGACCGGGCGGCCCCACCCTTGAGGCGGGACGGCCCGGTCGGTGGTATCGGACGGAGTCAGCCTGCGGTCTGCGGCGCGCGTCCACCCAGGTTCAGCCGGCCGAGCAGTTGTCGGGCCTGGTCGGCAACGTCGGCCTCCACGGTGACCGCGTACCGGTTGGCCCGCAGTGAACTGGCGGAGGTGAAGTCGCGCTGCCCGCCCGTCATCGCGTGTGCGACGGCACCGAAGACGGCACCCCAGATCGCACCGATGACGAGGCCGGCGAGGATCACCGCCACCCAGTTCCCGACGGTGAAGATGCCGAACAGCAGGCCGATGAACAGACCGAACCAGGCCCCCGTACCCGCGCCGACAAGTGCCGCGCGGGCGGTGGTGAGCCGACCCAGCACGGTCTCCACCAGGGTCAGGTCGGTGCCGACGATGGCGGTGCGTTCCACCGGGAACCGGTTGTCGGCGAGATGGTCCACCACCCGCTGGGCGCTCGGATAGTCCTCGAACGCGCCGATCGTCACGGTCGGTGGGCCGGTCGGTGGCCCGTGGCCGTTGCCACTGGGCGCGGCGGGACGGCCGCCGGGGCCCGACGGGAGGGTGCCGCCGCCGGTCACGCCCGGCTGCCAGGCCGAGGGGTTCGACTGTGTGGTCATGGTCTCCTCCTTCGTCACCGGTCGCCTACCCCGCGTCGGCGCAGCGGTAACGCCCAGGTGGCCGCGGGCTCGCGGGCCCGGCTGCCCGGGAGGCACAGGGCCGGCCCCCGGCCCCGCCGTACGGGCGGCGGTGCCGGGGGCCACGGGACGGGTCGGGCTATCAGGCGCAGGCGGTGCCGTTCAGCGTGTAACCGGTCGGCGCGGCCAGGCTGCTGCCGGTGTAGGTGCCCTGGAGACCGACGCTGAGCGTGCCGCCGCTGGGCAGGCTGCCGTTCCAGGGGGCGTTGC
Source organism: Verrucosispora sp. WMMC514 (assembly GCF_027497295.1). NCBI lineage: Bacteria > Bacillati > Actinomycetota > Actinomycetes > Micromonosporales > Micromonosporaceae > Micromonospora > Verrucosispora sp. WMMC514. The sequence continues at coordinate 4,692,760 of NZ_CP114906.1, forward strand.
GGACCGTGATCTGGTTGCCGGACTGGCTCCACTCGCCGTTCCAGCCGTTGCTCAGCCGTACCCCGGAGGCGACGTTGAACGTCAGGTTCCAGCCGTTCAGCGCCGCGCCGCGGTTGGTCACCCGGATCTCGGCGGTGAAGCCACCGGTCCACGTGTTCGGGGTGAACGTCACCGAGCAGCCACCGCCGGGCGGGTTGGTGGTCGGCGGGATCGTGGTCGGCGGGGTGAACGTCGGCGGGGTGGAGGTGGGCGGGGTGCTGGTGGGCGGGGTGGTGGTCGGCGGAGCCGTGGTCGGTACCGGACCGGCCGCGATGGCCAGGTCGTACGCCCGCTGCGGCACGAACTGACCCGCCGCCGCGATGCAGCCGTCCGCCTCGCCGGGCAACTTCACCCAGAGGAACGCGTCGATCGCGGAGTCGCCGGTGTTGGTGGTGCTCGGGGTGCCGATGGCCCGCCCCGGCGGGTCGCACCACTCGGAGCCGGCCGGACCGTTGCCGTTGCGGCTGGTGTCGACGACCGCCTTCAGCCGGGAGTTGCCGGTGGCCGCGATGATCTGCTTGGCGTACGACACCTCGTCGGCGGTGCGGCGGTAGTTCGACACGTTGACCGAGATGCCGTCGGCGCTGTTGGCGACGTCGGCGGCGTTCAGCCGGGCGGCGGCCTCACCGGCGGAGAGCCAGCCACCGTGGCCGATGTCGAAGTAGACCTTGGCTGCGGAGGAGCCCCGCTTGAGCGCCTTGCCGGCGTACGCCATCGAGGCCCGCACCTCGGCCTGCTGGCTCTCGTTCATGCAGCTGCTCATGATGGGGAGCACGTCCGGCTCCAGGATGATGCTGGCCGGACGGCCACCGAGGCCGGCGGCGACCTGGTCCACCCACTGCCGGTAGGCGCTGTGGTTCGGGGCCCCACCCGCGCTGTGGTTGCTGCAGTCGCGGTTGGGGATGTTGTAGACCACCAGGATCGGGATCTTGCCGGCGGCGGCCGCGGCGCCGACGAAGGAGTCCACCTCGGCGCGTACGGTCGAGGTGTTGGTGGTGGTGTACCAGCGGGGTTGCGGCACGCTGGCGATCCGGTCCCGGATCACGGCGGCTTTCGAGTCGTTCGGGTTGGCCGCCACCCAGCGGGCGGCGCTGGTCTGCGGGTCGACGTAGAAGGCGGAGTCGGCGGCCGCGGCGGGCGCGGGGCGCAGCGCGCCCACGCCGACGCTGCCGGCCACGGTCAGTGCCGTCGCCACGACGCCGACCAGAGCGAACGTGCTACGGGTTCTCATGGTCTGCTCCTCGTACCCATCGAAGAAAGTGCGTGGAAGCGCTCCCACATGTCCGACAAGGTACGGGCTTATTGCCGGCCTGTGAAGAGTTTCCGGAACAAGTCGACCGACTACCGTTCCGGCGGGCGTCGAAGCCGAGACGTACCGTCCTACGATCACCGGATGCGTGGTGAACCGTCGGGTGTGGTGGTGATCGGTGCCGGCATCGCCGGTGTGGCCTGCGCCCGGGAGCTGCGCGACGCCGGGGTGCCGGTGCAGATCCGGGAACGGGGACGGGTCGCCGGTGGCCGGATGGCCAGCCGGCGCTTCGACGGCCGCCCCGCCGATCTCGGTGCCGCCTACTTCACCGTGAGCGACCCCGAGTTCGCCGAGGTGGTGCGCGGCTGGCGGACGGCCGGCCTGGCCCGCGAGTGGACCGACACCTTCGTGGCGTACGACGGTGGCGGCCGTCGCGCGGCGCCCGGACCGATGCGGTGGTCGGCGCCGCGTGGGCTGCGCTCACTCGTGGAACATCTCGCCCGGGACCTGCCCGTGGTGGTCAACCGGCTGGTGCTGGGTGTCGGACCGGGACCGACGGTGGACGGCGAGGACTGCGCGGCGGTCGTGCTGGCGATGCCCGGGCCGCAGGCCGCGCTGCTGCTCGACCCGGAACTCGTCCCGGCCACCGACGCCGTGGGACGGCAGCGGTGGTCGCCGACGCTGGCGGCGATGCTGCGTTTTCCGTGCCGGCGGTGGACCGACTTCGGTGGCGCCTTCGTCAATGATCATCCACTGCTCAGCCTGGTCTGCGACGACGGCGACCGGCGCGGTGACGGCGCCGCGGTCCTGGTCGCGCACACCACCGAGGGGTTCGCCGCCGGACACCTGGCCCAGCCCACCGCGGCCGCGCCGCAGATCGAGGCGGCCGTACGCGACCTGCTCGCCCTGCCCGACCGGGCGGAGTTCGTGCACGTGCACCGGTGGACGTACGCCAAGCCGGCCGACGGCGGTGGCCCGGACACCGGCTTCCACCTCGACGACGACGGCATCGGGCTGGCCGGGGACGCGTTCGGCAGACCCCGGGTGCAGACCGCCTGGCGCTCCGGCCGCGACCTCGGCCGCGCCCTGGCCCGCCGACTGGCCTGACGCTCCGGCTGCCCCGCGTCGTCCGGCGGGCGTTCAGGCGGCGACGGCGGGGGAACGCTCCGGCGGGGACGCCGATCTGGTGCGCTCGCCCGACGCGTCGAGCATCCGCATGACCGGCGTCGCCGCGACTCCGTGCACCACCACCGAGAGGATCACCACCAGGGCGACGGTGGCCCAGACCAGCTCCGCCTGAGGAAAGTCCGCCTTGGTGGTGGCGTACGCCAGGTAGTAGAACGAGCCGATGCCCCGGATGCCGAAGGCCGCGATCACCAGGTGCTCCGCGGGCCGACCGGGAGCGCCGCGCAGCGCCAGCCAACCGACCAGCGGTCGGACCACGAACACCAGGGCCAGACCGACCAGGGCGGCGGGCCAGGTCAGACCGGCCAGCAGCCCGCTGATCACCGCGCCGCCCAGCAGCAGCAGCATCAGCACCGTGAGCAGCCGTTCCACCTGCTCGGCGAAGTCGTGCAGCACCGCGTGGTACTCGTGGTTGCGCTCCGCCGCCCGGATCGCGCGGGCGGCCACGAAGACCGCCAGGAAACCGTAGCCGCCGGCCACCTCCACCAGCCCGTACGCCAGGAAGGTGGCGGCCAGCGCCAGGAACCCCTCCGCGTGCCGGGCCAGCCGCAGCTCGCTGGGTGCCCGGAAGAAGAGTTTGCCGAGCAGCCACCCGATCAGGAGCCCACCGGCCAGCCCGACCGTGAGCTTGTAGAGCACGTCGAGCGTGATCCAGCGGACCAGCCAGTCGCCGGGGGCGAGACCGGCGCCCGCGATCGCGATCGCCGCGTAGACGAACGGGAAGGCCAGGCCGTCGTTCAGCCCGGCCTCCGAGGTGAGCGCGAACCGAACCTCGTCCTCGGCATCCTCGTCAGCGTTGGGCTCGCCGACCTGGACGTCACTGGCGAGCACCGGATCGGTCGGCGCGAGCGCCGCGGCGAGCAGCAACGCGCTGGCCGGCACCAGACCCGCCCACCACCAGCCGAGCAGGGCGACGGCGGCGATGCACAGCGGCATGGCCACGGCGAGCAGCCGCCACGTCGACGACCAACGCGCCCAGCTCAACGGTCGGTCGATCTTCAGGCCGGCACCCATCAGCGCGACGATCACGCAGATCTCGGTGAGATGGGTGGCGATATCCCGATGCGTGAGGGGATCCGGCACGGGCAGACCGGTGGGCAGCAGGTAGATCAGCATCCCGAGGCCGAGGAACGCCAGCGGCATGGACAGCGGACGCCGCTCCAGCAACCGTGGCAGGATGCCGGCGAGCAGGGCCGCCACACCGAGCACCGCGAACGCAACGTCGATCGTCTCCACCGGACCGCCTCTCGCCACGCCCGCGGCACGCGGACAGGTGGCGCACAACGTGCCCCGGCTGACGTTCCGGTAATCCGGAATTCCGCCCCAGGGGCTGACGCCGCGCCGACGCCCTCGGTCCGGCGCCTCAGGCAGGTGGCAGCAGGATCTCGAACCAGACCGTCGAGCCGCGGACGGTGGGGTCGGTGCCCCAGGCGTCGCTCAGCTCCTCGATCAGCCCCAGCCCGCGCCCCCGGCTGCTCAGGGTCTCCGTGCGGGCCCGGGTCACCGTGCCCCGGGAGCCGGAGTCGGCCACCGAGACGAGCAGCCGCTCGGGGCTGAGGTCGACCTCGACCCGGGCCGCCGTGCCGGCGTGCAGCAGCGCGTTGGTGGTCAGCTCGCTGGTGCACAGCACCGCCGCGCCGATCACCGACTCCGCGACCTCCCACTCGGTCAGCTGGGCGGTCATCCAGTGCCGCACCCGGCTCGGTGCGGTCGGCTCGGCGGGCACCTCCATCCGCGCCGACCGGCTGGGCCGCACCGCGTACTCGACGGCGAGCACGGCCACGTCGTCCTCGGTCGCGCCGGGCACGGCCGCGGAAGCCACCGCGCACAACGCCCTCGGGTCGCCACTGGGCGCACCGGCCACCGACTCCGCCAGCCGGGCCAGGCCGTCCGACAGGCCGTGCCGGCGTCGCTCCACCACACCGTCGCTGAACAGCAGCAGCGTGTCACCGGGAACGAACGCGACGGTACGCGTCGCCGCCCGGTAACCGACCCCCAACGGAGCACCCGAGGGCACGTCGACGTACTCGGCCCGCGGCTCACCCGTCGGCGCACAGCGACGCACCAGTGGCGCGGGATGACCGGCACTGGCCAGGGTCAGCTCCTTACGGCCGACGTCGATGACGCCGAACGTCACGGTGACGAACAGCTCGTACGTGCCGGCCTCGGCGCCCAGACTGCCCACCAACCGATCGAGCCCGGCGAGCACCTGGTCCGGGCGCGGATCGTTGAGGGCCAGCGCCCGCAACGCGGCACGCACCTGCCCCATCCGGGCGGCGGCCTGCACGTCGTGGCCGGCGACGTCGCCGAGGACCACGCCCAGGTCGCCGGTGGGCAGCAAGAACGCGTCGTAGAAGTCACCGCCGGCGGCGTTGCCGTCGACCCCCGGGTCGTAGCGCGCGGCGATCCGTAGCTGGGGCAGGACCGGCAGGTGCTCCGGCAGCATGCTCCGTTGCAGCAGTTGGGCGGTGCCGTGCTGGGTCTCGAAGCGGCGGGCCCGCTCGGTGGCCTGCCCGACCAGCTCGGCCGAGGCCGCCAGCAGCGCCCGCTCCGCGGCCGACCACGGATGCGGCGAGCGGTAGCCGACGGTCAGCGCTCCCCGAACCACCGACGCCCGCAGCGGTACGGCCGCCAGGGCGCGGATCTTCTGGTCGTGCCGGTCGGCCGCGATCTCGTGCAGCGGCTGGCCGTCGTCGATGAAGCTGGCCTGGCCGGTGCGGGCACTGACCACCACCGGTGCCGACCAGCCGGCGGGACCGCGTCGCCACAGTGGGGGCAACCGTTCGTCCGCCTCGTCCACCAATTCGCCCCGGACCCGCCGGACCATCCGCCACCCGGTGCCGCCGCCCCCGTCGTCCACCGCGAACGACACCCGGTCGGCGTCGAACGAGGTGATCGCGTAACGCAGCGCGACCCGGGCCACGTCGTCCAGGGTGAGCGTGCCGGACAGCGCCGCGGCGAAATCGCTGAGACCCTGCAGCTGCCGGGTCGCCGGGCTGGTCTCGGCGACCACGGACAGCACCCCGACGACCCGGCCGTGGCTGTCCCGTACGGGTGAGCACGCGCGGGTGTAGACGGGTTGGTCGAGCGCGACGGAGGCGGACTGCAGCGGGAGCGGGATCTCCCGGTCCAGGACCGGCACCCCGGTGCGGTAGGTCTGCTCGACGACGTCACCGACACCGGGGCGCTGCCAGACCTCGGCGAAGACCTCGGCGGGGGGCCGCCCCATGGCGTCCGGATGTCGGTCGCCGATCAGGTCGGCGTACGCGTCGTTGTACAGCAGCAGCAGGTCCGCGCCGAGGTGCAGGGCCATCGGAGCCGGGGAGGCGAGCACCACCTCGACGGTCGCGCGGACGGCGGGATCCCACGACTCGTACGGACCGAGCGCGGTGTCACCCCAGCGGGGGTGGCGGGCGACGGCCGCCGTGCCCGGCACCGCCGTGCCCGGCAGCGGGCCTGATGGCGTGGGTACTCGCCCGACCGTTCCTGGCATGAGCGCAGCCTAGTCCGCCCGCTCGACCCACGTTCCGGATCATCGGCCGGGCGCGCCGGACCGGGACGTCAGAGCAGGTCAGAGCCGTTCCGGTGCGATCTGTCCAGAAAAAAGGGGGTGACCGCGGCGGCGTGCCGACCGGGGGAAGGGGTAAGCGCGCCGGGCAATCCATGCGACAGGAGGGACATCATGCCGGAAACCCTCGCGGCCAGGCAGGTCGACATCGGTGACGCCGCGGCCGACATGTGGAGGTCGGTGCTGCTGTTCGTGCCCCGGGCCATCGCGTTCATCGCGATCCTCGTGGTCGGATGGCTCATCGCCAGAGCCGTGCTCAAAATCGTGGACACGGTACTGGAACGGGTGGGGTTCGACCGGTGGGTCGAACGGGGCGGTATCAAGCGTGCGCTGGAGCGGACGCGGTACGACGCCAGCGACATCCTGGCGCGGCTCGCGTACTACGCGGTGCTGCTGTTCACCCTTCAGTTCGCCTTCGGCGTCTGGGGACCGAACGCGATCAGCGATCTGATCGCGGGCGTGGTGGCCTGGCTGCCTCGGGCGTTCGTCGCGATCGTCATCGTGGTGGTGGCGGCCGCGATCGCCAACGCGGTGCGGGATCTCGTCACCGGGGCGCTCGGTGGGCTGTCGTACGGCCGTTTCCTGGCCGACGTGACGGCGATCTTCATCCTCGCCCTGGGTGTCATCGCGGCGCTGAACCAGGTGGGTATCGCCACCACCGTGACCCAGCCCGTGCTGATCGCGGTGCTCGCCACGGTGGCCGGCATCCTGATCGTCGGCGTCGGTGGCGGTCTGGTGCGGCCGATGCAGAACCGTTGGGAAGGCTGGCTCACCCGAGCGGCCGAGGAATCGCGGGCGATCCGTGAGCAGCGGCAGGGCGCCGAGGCCGGCCGCGGTGACATGCAGCGGCAGATGGCCGACCGGACCGGTGCCGCCCAGCCGGCCTCGCGGGGATCGGAATCCTCGATGGCCGGCGGCCGGGGTACCTACCAGTCCGGCAACAGCGGCGACGAGACCCAGCAGTTCCGTCCGTGACGGTCGGACGCTCGCGTCGCGGGTCGCGTTGAGACGGGTGTCCGCCGCCTGGCGGACACCCGTCCGCACGTCACAGCGGTGGCGGCTGCGCGGCCGGCGTGTCCAGCGCGGCCGTCAGCGCGCAGACGGCGAGCAGGCGCACCGTCAACCAGTCCGCCTCCGCCCAGTCGATCGGGGCGGCGGCCGGCTGCCAACCGTGCTCCTCGGCGGCGGCGCACATGCCGTCGGCGTACCCGGCGAGGGCGGCGGCGCTCAACGGCCGCCGGTCCCCGTGCAGACTGTCACGCACCGCGGCGGCGTGCTGGTCCACGGCGGCGAGCAACCCCGGCCGGGCGGCGGCTGCGGCGAGTCCGTCGAGACCCACGGCGTTGGCGAGGGTCATCAGACTGGACCGCGCCCAGTCGACGGCGGTGGGGGAGACGACCCGGTTCGACGACACGCGCATAAGGAACGAATGTAGCCAACCGGCGGGGCCGCGACCTCGGCCGCTCGGACGGTCCCGGCGGCACCGGGTGGTGTCCGCCGGATGTCCGAGGGGATCGAGTCGGGCGCGGCGGACGGCGGGAACCGGACGCCCCGCCACGACCGGCAGCGGAAGGCCCTACTCGGCGGAAGAGGCGTCCGCCGGGCGGCGACGCGCGGCGTCGTCGGCGATGATCACGGTTGCCACCATCAGCGCGACGCAGAGGCTGAACAGCCACGAGCTGTCGTCGACCAGCCTGGCCGAGACGGGTGCCTGCACGGCGGCGAGGAGGAAGCCGAGCCATGCCAGGCGGCGCTGACGGGTGGAGAGGAAGCCGGAGCCCTGATGCATTCCGAAAGTCTTGCGCGCGTCAGGGCCGTTGCCGTCAGCCGAACGGCCGATTCTGCCGGAGCTGTCCGAATTCACCGCCCGTTCGGCTGAGGCCGCCGGGCTGCCGGGCCTGGCCCTGCGGGTACGCCCCGGACCACCGCCGGAGCCCGGAACGTACCCGTAGGTGGCGTGTCAGAGAGTGTCCGGACCGGTACGCCCGGTGGTGGACGGGCGGTAGGCGCGGTCCGGGTCGGTGGGCTCACGACCCGTGCCGGGCACCTCGCCGCCCCGGTCGGCCGCCTCGGGGCCGTGTCCGAAGGCCGCTTCCTCCCCGGCGTCGTTGCCGGTCACGTCGTCGGCCTGCCCGTCGAGGGTGGATCGGGCGACGGCCCGGTCCAGCTCCTCGAGGGGAAGTCGTTCCTCGTTGCGCCACGCCCTGTCGTCGGTCATGCCCATCGCGGTACCCCCGCCCCGTCGTCGCAAACGACACCGGGGGCCGGGCGTGACCGTGCCTCGGTACGGCAGCGGACCCGGTCAACCAGCGACGGCCGCCGGGTACGCCCGGCGGCCGTCGTGGGTGTCGTCGCGGGGATCAGGGCTGCGGACGGTCGACCTGACCGCGCCACGCTCCGGTCTCCTGACCGCGCCGCTCGATGAACGCCTTGAAGCGCTGCAGGTCGCCCTTTGCCCGACGGTCGACCACGCCGAGTTTGTCGCCGGCCTTCTCGATGACCCCGTGCGGGTCGAACTCCAGCTGGAGGGAGACCCGGCTGGTGTTCTCGTCCAGCCGGTGGAAGGTGACCACCCCGGAGTGCTGGGTGCCGCCGGTCGACCGCCACGCCACCCGCTCGTCGGGCAGCTGCTCGGTGATCTCGGCGTCGAACTCCCGCTTGACCCCGGCGATCTCCACGGTCCAGTGGGTCATCGTGTCGGAGAGCTGGCGAATCTCCTGCACACCCTCCATGAACTGCGGAAACTCCTCGAACTGGGTCCACTGGTCGTACGCCGTCCGGACCGGGACGGCCACGTCGACATGCTCCGTTACACCACTCATCGGAATCCTTCCCTGCACTTGGTGAGGCTTGCGGACCGGTCGGTCCACCTACCAGCGCGTCGTCTCGTTGGTGTGGCCGAGCGCCGCCCACACCTCGGACACCGTCTGGTACCGGGTGCTCTCGGGCAGGCGCTCCAACGCGGCCAGTACGTCGTCGGGGGCCTCGTTCTCCCGCGCGTTGGCGAGCAGTGCGGCCCGGTCCCCGGGCAGGGCGTTCATCGTGATGAACCGCCCCAGCCGGCTGCGGGCCTCGACATCCTCGGAGGTCATGCCCTGCGGAGCGCCGCTGCGCAGGTCGCCGGCCGGCGCCGTGGTCGGCTCCGGCTGGTCCTCTCCCGCGGGCTCCGGGACGCGGAACTCGTCGACCCGCGAGCCGCCCGTCCCCGGCCCCTGCACGAGGCCGCTGACCTCCTGGCTCATCTGCTCGTCGACCCTCGGTGAGTGCTTGCTGCTGCCGCGATCCATGTCTTCTGCGCTACCCGAGGGGGCGGGGGGTAAACCCGATGCGCGGTCACCCACCGGCCGGCGACCGCGGCGGCAACACCGGCTCGTCGGTGTCCTCGCGGCCGGACTGCAGCCGCCGTCCCCGCTGTAGTTCGGCGTTGATCTGGACACCGAGCATCAGCGCGGAGTTGGACAGGTAGAGCCAGACCAGGAACGCGATCACCGCCCCGAGGCTGCCGTAGGTCGTGCTGTACGAGCCGAAGTTGGCCACGTACAACCCGAAGCCGAAGGAACCGAGTGCCCAGGTGGTCAGGGCCACCACCCCGCCCAGGGTGAGCCAGCGGAAGCGGGGTTGCCGCACGTTCGGTGCGACCCAGAACAGCAGGGACATCAACAGCATGCCGATCAACGCCAGCGCCGGCCACTTGGCCATCGCCCAGGCGGTGCGGGCGGCGCCGCCGGCACCCACCAGGTCGCCGACCGCGTCGGCGACCGGGCCGCTGACGATCAGACCGGCGGCCACGATGGCGAGCAGCACCAGCGACACGGCAGCCAGCCCGATCTGCGTCGGGCGCAGCCGCCACACGGGCCGTCCCTCGACCACGCCGTAGATCGCGTTCGAGGCCCGGGTGAAGGAGGCGATGAAGTTCGAGGCCGACCAGAGCGCACCGAGCAGACCGAAGCTGAGCAACACGCCGGCGGAACTGTTCTGGTCCACCACCTCGCGGACCACGCCGACGAAGCTCTCGTTCGCCACGACCGAGCCGGCGCCCATCTCGCGGGCCAGATCGAGCACCGTGTCGACGGTGCGTTCACCATCGGAGACCAGTCCGACCAGGGCCACCACCACGACGGTGGAGGGGAACAACGCCAGCACCCCGTAGTAGGTGAGAGCCGCGGCCCAGTCCGTGCAGTTGTCCCGCAGGTAGTTGCGCCCGGCCCGGACCAGCACGCCACGCCAGGTGGACCAGCGGAGCTGGCGGATTCCCGGCAGGCCCGGCGCCGACGGATCGGTCGACGGGGCCTCGGGGTTCGTCGTCGTCATCACCGCTCCCTGGGCGCTGCGGGCACGTGGATGGCCCCGCCGGTACCCGGCGCGTTCCGGCGGCAAACCCCGCCGGCGTTTGCCGCCGCGTCCCCGGGGTACGCCAATTCGAATCGCTCGCACACGGAGGAGGATCGAGATGCCCGGGCGCGAGGTACTGCCCAGCACGCTGCGGCGCTCCCCGGAGAAGGCCCAGCGCACCTGGGAGAAGACACACGATTCCGCGGTCGAGACCTACGGCGAGGGCGAGCGGGCCCACCGCACCGCGTTCGCCGCCGTCAAGCACGAGTTCGAGAAGGTCGGTGACCACTGGGAGCCGAAGGGCCGCAAGGGCCCCAGCGACCGGCAGGCCGCCGGCGGCGGGCCGGCCCGACGGGCACCCACCGCCGGTGGGGTGGACGCGAACGCCACCAAGGAGCATCTCCTGGGGGTCGCCCGCGAACTGGACGTGTCGGGACGGTCGACCATGACCAAGCCGGAACTGGTCAAGGCGATCCAGAAGGCCAACGACCGACAGACCCGCAAGGCCCGCGGCGGCTGAGCCCGCCGTCGTCGACGGGGCCCGACACCGGGGTACGCCTCCGGCCGGGCCCCGCCCGCCTGCCCGTGCGCCGGCTCACCAGTGGCCGCCGCCGGGCGCCTGGATGTGCACCGCCTTGGTGGCGGTGAACTCGTCGAGCAGTTCCGGCCCGTAGCCGAAGCCCTGACCGCTGGCCCGGCGCGGGTGGGCGGCGCCGGCCGGTGCGCCACCGAACACCGAGTTGACCTTCACGGTGCCCACCGGCAGCTCCCGCCAGGCCCGCTGGGCGTGGCTCATCGACCCGGTCAGCACGGTCGCCGCCAACCCGTACGGTGAGTCGGCCGCGCACCGCAGCGCCTCGGAGAACGAGTCGACCACCACGACGGGTGCCACCGGGCCGAACGTCTCCTCCCGGATCAACGCCAGGTCGTGCCGGCAGTGGTCGATCACGGTCGCCGGGTAGAAGGCACCCGGCCCCTCCGGCAGGGTGCCGCCGACGCGCAGCCGGGCGCCGTCGGCCACCGCCGCGATCACCTGCCCGTGCACCTGATCGCGATGGCGCCGGTCGACGAGGGGACCGAGCTGGGTCCGCGGATCCCGTCCCGGGCCGACGCGCAGCGCGGCGGCCCGCTCGACGAGCGCCGCGACGAAGTCCTCGGCGACGTCGCGGTGGGCGTAGATCCGCTCCACCGCGACGCAGATCTGACCCGCGTTGGCGAACGCACCCAGGGCGGCCTCACCGGCGGCCCAGCTCGGGTCGACGTCGGCGTCGACGATCAGCGGGTCGCTGCCGCCGTTCTCCAGCAGCACCTTGGCGCCGGTGCCGGCCGCGGCCGTGGCGATCGCCCGGCCGGTGGCGCTGGACCCCACGTGCGCCACCATGTCCACCTCGGCGCCGGCCAGCGCCGCGCCGGTGGTCGGGCCGCCGCTGAGCAGCGACAGCACCCCCGCCGGCAGGGCGGTGTCGAACGCCCGGGCCAGCAGCCACCCGGTCGCCGGGGTCCGCTCGCTGGGCTTGTGCAGCACCACGTTGCCGGTGACCAGGGCCGCTCCGAGCAGCCCGCACGACACGGCGACCGGGTCGTTCCACGGGGTGATGGCCGCCACCACCCCACGCGGCTGCGGTGTCATGAAGTCGATCGCGGCGGGATCGCCGTGCAGGGTGCGCCCGCCCCGGGCCGGGGCGAGTTCGGCGTACTGCCGCAGGGTGGCGATGCCCGCCTCGACACCGCCCCGGGCGTCCGCCAGCGGCTTGCCCATCTCCGCGGTCGTCGCCTGGGCCAGGTCGTCGGCGGCCTCGGTGATCGCGTCGGCGACCCGGTGCAGCGCCGCGGCCCGGTCCGCCGGGGAGGTCGCCGCCCACTCGGACGCCACCCCCCGCGCCGCCGCCACCGCCTTGTCGACCTCGTCGGCCGTGGCGACCGGGGCACTTGTCACCGGGCGGCCGTCAGCCGGATCGTGCACCGTCAACTCGCCGGCCTCCCCGCCGGCACCCCACACCCCACCGATGAGCTGCGTGACCGTGTACATGGCGCGCTGCATGCCCGGGCCCGGCCGTGGCAAACGTTTCGCCCGGCGGGGCCGGGGTAGCGTCCTCGGATGACTTCGCCAGGTTCCCTCGGTGCCGAGCGGGCCGACGCCGTCGTCGTCGGTGCCGGACACAACGGCCTGGTCGCCGCCAACCTGCTGGCGGACGCGGGTTGGGACGTGCTGGTGCTGGAGGCGACCGGGGTTCCCGGCGGGGCGGTCCGCTCGGCCGAGGTGACCGCCCCCGGTTACCTCAGCGACCTGTTCAGCTCGTTCTACCCGCTCGGCTACGCCTCGCCGGTGTTGCGTGGGCTAGACCTGACCCGGTACGGGCTCACCTGGCGGCACGCCCCCGACGTGCTGGCCCACCTGTTCCCCGACGACCGGGCCGCCGTGCTCAACCGCGACCCCGCCGTCACGGCGGCCTCGCTGGAGACCTTCGCCCCCGGCGACGGCGAGCGCTGGCTGACCGCGTACGCGCAGTGGCGGCAGGTCGCCGAACCGATGCTGGAGCTGATCACCACGCCGTTTCCGCCGGTGCGCGGCGGCCTCGGCCTGCTGCGCCGGCTACGGGTCGGCGGCGCGCTGCGGCTGGCCCGGCGGCTGGTGCTGCCGGTGAACCGGCTCGGCGAGGAACTGTTCGCCGGCGCCGGCGGGCCGGCGTTGCTCGCCGGCTGCGCCCTGCACACCGACCTGTCCACGGAGGAGGCCGGCTCCGGCGTCTACGGCTGGCTGCTCGCCATGCTCGGCCAGCAGGTCGGCTGGCCGGTCCCGGAGGGCGGCGCACAGAAGATCACCGACGCGTTGGTGGCCCGGTTGACCGAGCGGGGCGGCCGGATCCGCTACGGCGCCCGGGTGGATCGGGTCCTGGTCGCCCGGGGTCGGGCGGTGGGGGTCCGCACCGTTGGTGGGGCCACCTGGCGGGCGCGTCGGGCGGTGCTCGCCGACGTGCCCGCGCCCGCCCTGTACCTGGACCTGGTCGGCCCGGCCCGGCTGCCCCCGCGACTGGTGGCCGACCTGGAACACTTCCGGTGGGACGGCTCCACGCTGAAGGTGGACTGGGCGCTGTCCGCTCCGGTGCCCTGGACGAACCGTCGCCTGGCCACCGTCGGCACCGTGCACCTGGGGGCGGACCTCGACGGATTGACCGGTTACGCCGCCAGGCTGGCCCTGGGCGAGCTGCCACCGGATCCGTTTCTGCTGGTGGGGCAGATGTCGGTGGCGGACCCGAGTCACTCGCCGCCGGGCACCGAGTCGCTCTGGTCGTACACCCACCTGCCGTTCCGCCGGCACTGGCGGGCCGACGACATCATGTCCCACGTCGAGCGGATGGAGACGGCGCTGGAAACCGCCGCACCCGGGTTCCGCGCTCTGGTGGTGGGCCGGCACGTGGCCGGGCCGGCCGAGTTGGAGGACGCCGACCCGAGTCTGGTCGGCGGTGCGCTCGGCGGCGGCACCGCCGCCCCGTACCAGCAGCTGTTCCTGCGGCCGGTACCCGGGCTGGGCCGCGCCGACACTCCGGTGGATCGGCTCTTCCTGGCCAGCGCGTCGGCGCATCCCGGCGGGGGTGTGCACGGCGCCCCCGGCGCGAACGCCGCCCGCGCCGCGCTGGCCCGGGACCGTGCCCTCACCGGTGGGGTGTACCACCGGGTGATCGCCACCGCACACCGGGCCGTCTACGAATGACCCGGCGGCTCAGGGCTCGATGTTGCGGTGCCGGGTACGCAGCTTGAACGGCATCAGCGCACTCTCGATCTTGGTGGCGGTGGTCATCTTCGAGGTGCCGTCGCGCCGCTCCTCGAACCGGATCGGCACCTCCAGGATGGTGTGCCCCCGCTTGGTGGCCAGGTAGTGCATCTCGACCTGGAAGCTGTAGCCGTTGGACTGCACCCGCTCCAGCCCGATGTCGCGCAGCGCGTCGGCCCGCCAGATCTTGAAACCGGCGGTGAGGTCGCGGATGCGGACCCGCAGCAGCGTGTGCACGTACAGGTTCGCCCAGCCGCTGAGGGCCCGACGGTACAGCGGCCAGTTCTCGTCCAGCTCGCCGCCGGGAACGTAGCGTGACCCGATGACCACGCCGGCCTGAGTGGACAGCAGCGCGCCCAGCATGCCCGGCAACGCCTCCGGTGGGTGGGACAGGTCGGCGTCCATCTGGGCCACGTACTCGGCGCCGCCGTCGAGGGCCCGGCTGATCCCGTCCACGTACGCCCGGCCCAGACCCTCCTTGCCCGGTCGGTGCACGACCTGCACCCGCTCCGGATGCTCGATGGCGAGCTTGTCCGCGACCTCACCGGTGCCGTCGGGGGAGTTGTCGTCGGCGACCAGCACCTTCAGGCCCGGAAGTGGCAACGCGAGGAGACGCTCGACAAGCACCGGCACGTTGCCCGCCTCGTTGTAGGTCGGGACCACGACGGTCAGGCGCACGTCCCGCCACGGCGAGGGCAACTGGACGGGTTCGATCATGGGGGACATCCTCGGTATGCGGACAGGGTTCCCCGTGAGCGTAGCCACTTGTCCCTTCCGGGGTGAAATGGCTCCCCGCGCCGGGCCCGCGATCAGGCCGGTGTCTTCTGCCGTTCGGCGATGTCGGAGAGCCGGTCCAGGGTCTCCTCGTTGCGCAGATGCAGCACCAGATCGTTGATTTTGGTGCGGATCCAGCGCAGTGGCCCGGCGGCGAAGTCCTCGGCGAGCAGCACCCGGGTCCGCTCCGCGCCGAGGGGCTCCAGGGTGAAGGTCACCATGGCCTCCCCGGCCGGCCAGAGTTGGACGCGGAGCACGAGTTCGCGCTCCGGCTCACAGGCCAGCACCGTCGAGCAGTCCTCCAGGGAGAACGGCCAGGGACCGGCGCGGTGGTGCAGCCGGGTGCCCACCCGGGGCCAGTCCTGGTCGACGTCGCGCATGTGGGCGGTGCCCACCACCCAGTCGCTGTAGGTCCATCCGTCCGCCAGTACCGCCCACACCTGCCGGACCGGTGCCTCGATCACTTTTTCCACGACCGCCACCGCCGCTCGGTACCCCGCCGGTGGCCTCGGCTAACGAGGGCGCCGGGTTAGCTTCTCCGGGACTGCGGGTAAGGCCAACCGCGGGCGGTCGTGCGGGTGCCGCCGGTGCGCGGTCGCCTCAGCCGCGTCGCGGGTGACGTTTACTCACCGGGGCGCAGGGAACCCGCCGCCCGTGCGACAGGACCATGGGGAGCCGGATCAGCGCAGGTCAGCGGGGCTGCTGGCCGAGCCCGGTGGGCCCGTGTCCCGCCCGGTGCTCTTCGACGCGGTGCTGCTGGACCGCGACGGCACCCTGGTCGAGGATGTGCCGTACAACTCGGATCCGGACAAGGTGCGACCGGTGCCCGGGGCGCGCGTGGCGCTGGACCGGCTGCGCGCGGCCGGACTGAAGCTCGCCGTGGTGACCAACCAGTCCGGGTTGGCCCGGGGTCTGTTCACCGAGCGGCAGTTGCACCGGGTGCACCGCCGGATCGAGGCGCTGCTCGGCCCGTTCGACTGCTGGCAGGTGTGCCCGCACGACGACGGGGACGGCTGCGCCTGCCGCAAGCCACGGCCGGGTCTGGTGCACGCCGCGGCCCGGGCCCTGGGCACGGTACCGGCCCGCTGCGCCCTGATCGGTGACATCGGTCGCGACGTCACCGCCGCGCTGGCCGCCGGTGCGACCGGCGTCCTGGTCCCGACGCCGGTGACCCGACCGGAAGAGGTGGCGGCGGCACCGTGGGTGGCCGCCGACCTGCCCTCGGCCGTCGCGGAGATCCTTCGACGCCAGGCGTCACTGAGCCCGGCGACGCCGACGCCGGGGGCGGAGCGCCGGGCCGTCGCCACGGGTGTGCGGCGGTCGGCACCGGGACGCCCGGCTGCCGGCCGTACCGTACTGGTGGTCCGCTCGGATTCGGCCGGTGACGTGCTGGTGACCGGACCGGGCATCCGGGCGGTCGCCGCCAGCGCCGAGCGGGTGGTGCTGCTCTGTGGGCCCCGGGGCCGGGCCGCCGCCGACCTGCTGCCCGGCGTTGACGAGGTGATCGAACATCGGCTGCCCTGGATCGACCCGGCCCCCGCGCCGGTGGATCCGCGGGAGATGACGGCTCTGATCACCCGGCTGGCGGCGGTGGCCGCCGACGAGGCCGTCATCTTCACCTCGTTCCACCAGTCGCCACTGCCGCTGGCCCTGCTGCTGCGGATGGCCGGGGTCGCCCGGATCGCGGCGATCAGCGACGACTACCCGGGCAGCCTGCTGGACGTGCGGCACCGGGTTCCGGTCGGTGTGCCCGAGGCGGAGCGGGCCCTCTCGCTGGCCGCTGCCGCCGGTTACCTGCTCGGCGAGGGCGACGAACCGCACCTGCGGCTACGCCCGGTCCCACCGCCCCTACCCGAGGCCGGTGCGCCGGGTTACGTGGTGCTGCATCCCGGGTCGGCGGCGCCGGCGCGGGGGTGCCCGCCCGAGGTGGCCGAGCGGATCGCCGCCGAGTTGAGCGCCGTCGGGTACCGGGTGGTGGTGACCGGCGGCCCCGCCGAACGGGACCTGACCGCGCGGGTCGCCGGCCGGCACTGCCGGGATCTCGGTGGCCGCACCGGCCTGGCCGAGCTGGCCGCGATCGTGGCCGGAGCCGGCGCGGTGGTGGTCGGCAACACCGGACCGGCGCACCTGGCCGCCGCGTACGGCGTGCCGGTGGTCAGCCTCTTCGCTCCCACCGTCCCCTTCGGGCAGTGGGGACCGTGGCGGGTGCCGACGGTACGCCTCGGCGACGCCACCGCAGCCTGCCGCGACACCCGGGCCGCCCGGTGCCCGATAGCCGGGCACCCCTGCCTCAGCGACATCCGGCCGGGCGACGTGCTCGACGCGTTGCGGCTGCTGGGCGTGCCGCCGGACCGGGTGCCGAGCGGTGCGGCCGGGCCCAGGGCGGCACCCGAGGCGGTCGCCGTCGGCGGTGGGGGCGGCCGATGAACATCCTGCTCTGGCACGTGCACGGTTCCTGGACCACCTCCTTCGTGCACGGCAAGCACCGCTACCTGATCCCGGCCACCCCGGATCGGGGGCCGTACGGGCTGGGCCGCGCCCGGACGTACACCTGGCCGGAGAGCGCCGCGGAGGTGAGCCCGGAGCAACTGCGCGGCGCGGACGTCGACGTGGTGATCCTGCAACGCCCCGAGGAGATCGACCTTGCCGAGCAGTGGCTCGGCCGCCGGCCCGGCCGGGACGTGCCGGCCGTCTACGTTGAGCACAACACGCCGAAGGACGGCCAGGTCCCCAACAGCCGCCACCCGCTGGCCGACCGGGACGACCTGCTCATCGCCCACGTGACCGCGTTCAACGAGCTGTTCTGGGACACCGGTACTACCCGGACCACCGTCGTCGACCACGGCATCGTGGCACCGACGGCGGTCTGGACCGGCGAACTGGACCGGCTGGCCGTCGTGATCAACGAACCGGTACGCCGCTGGCGGGTCACCGGCACCGACCTGCTGGTGCGCTTCGCCGAGATCGCCCCACTCGACGTCTTCGGCATGAAGGTGGCCGGCCTGGCCGAGCACCTCGGCCTGCCGGCGGACCGGTTGACCAGCCACGACGACGTGCCGCAGCACCGGATGCACGCCGAGTTGGCGCGCCGCCGGGCGTACCTGCACCTGTGCCGGTGGACGTCGCTGGGGTTGAGCCTGATCGAGGCGATGGCGATGGGCATGCCGGTGGTGGCGCTGGCCACCACCGAAGCGGTGATGGCGGTGCCACCGGGTGCCGGTGCCCTCTCCACCCGGGTCGACACCCTGCTGGCGGCCGCCAGCAGGTTCGTCGCCGAACCGCAGCGGGCGCGCGAGGCAGGTGCCGTGGCGCGCGTCGCCGCCGGCGAACGGTACGGCCTCGACCGTTTCCTCACCGACTGGGACCGGCTGCTGGAGGAGGAAGTATGCGGATAGCGATGATCTCGGAGCACGCCAGCCCGCTCGCCATCCTGGGCGGCGAGGACGCCGGTGGCCAGAACACCCACGTCGCGGAGCTTTCCGCCGCGCTCGCCGCCGCCGGGCACGACGTGCGGGTCTACACCCGCCGCGACGCGGTGGACCTGCCGGTGACGGTACGCAGCCCGGACGGCTACGACGTGGTGCACGTGCCGGCCGGGCCGGCCGAACCGGTGGCGAAGGACGCGTTGCTGCCGCACATGCGCCCGTTCGGCGCCTGGCTCGTCGACCGGTGGCGGGGCGGGGAGTGGGCACCCGAGGTGATCCACGCACACTTCTGGATGAGTGGGCTGGCCGCGCTGGAAGCCGGCCGGCAGACCGGGGTGCCGGTGGTGCAGACCTACCACGCGCTCGGCGCGGTGAAGCGTCGTCACCAGGGCGTGCAGGACACCAGCCCGGCGCGGCGGATCGGCTACGAGCGTCAGCTGGGTCGTTCGGTGGACCGGGTCATCGCCCAGTGCCGCGACGAGGTCGGTGAGCTGGTCCGGATGGGGGTGCCCCGGTCGGCGATGACCGTCATCCCGTCCGGTGTCAACCTCGCCACGTTCGCCCCGCTGGGGCCGGCCACCGAGCGCGAGCCCGGGCGGCCCCGGATCCTCACGGTGGGCCGGTTGGTGGAACGCAAGGGCTTCCAGACGGTGGTACGGGCGATGGCGCACGTACCCGAGGCGGAGTGCGTGGTGGTCGGTGGTCCGCCGGCCGGCCTGCTGGAGACCGACCCGTACGCCCGACGGCTGCGGGCCCTCGCCGGCAGTTGCGGCGTCGCCGACCGGGTCCGCCTGGTCGGCGCGGTGCCTCGCGAGGAGATGGGCCGCTGGTACCGCTCGGCGGACATCCTGGTCGCCGCCCCCTGGTACGAGCCGTTCGGGCTGACTCCGCTGGAGGCGATGGCCTGCGGGGTGCCGGTGGTGGCCACCGCCGTCGGTGGTCTGCGGGACACGGTGGTCGACGGCGTGACCGGGGACCTGGTGCCGGCGCGGGATCCGCGCGCGCTGGGTGTGGCGCTGCGGGCGCTGCTCGACGACCGGATCCGCCGGTTCGCGTACGCGGGCGCGGCGCGGGCCCGCGTCCGCCGGCACTACTCGTGGGCGGTCACCGCGCAGCGCCTCGCCGAGGTCTACGACGAGGTGGCCGCCGTGCGTCGACCGACCCGGGTGGTGGCCTGATGAGCCTGCTCGACACGCATCTGGCCCACCTGACCGCGGCCCTGCCGCCGTTTCGCCGCTGCGAGCCGCTGCTCGCCCGGTGGGGCGCGGTCCTGGCCGGACGGCTCACCGACGGCGGCCGGCTGCTCGTCGCCGGCAACGGTGGCAGCGCCGCCGAGGCGCAACACCTGACCGCCGAACTGGTCGGCAAGCTGCGCGACGACCGTCGGCCGCTGTCCGCCATCGCGTTGCACGCCGAGACGTCGGCGTTGACCGCGATCGGCAACGACTACGGCTACGAGGAGGTCTTCGCCCGGCAGGTCCGCGCGCACGGCCGACCCGACGACGTGCTGCTGCTGCTGTCCACCAGCGGCGGCAGCGGCAATCTGCTCACCGCCGCCCGGGCCGGCCGGGAGGCGGGCCTGCGCTGCTGGGCGTTCACCGGGCCGACGCCGAACCCGCTCGCCGAGGCGTGTCACGAGGTGCTCGCGGTGGACTCGCCGGACACCCAGGTGGTCCAGGAGCTGCACCTGGTCTCCAGTCATCTGCTCTGCGAGTACGTCGAGCAGGCGATGACGGATCAGCCGGCCCCGGCGGTGCCAGCGGCCGGTCCGGTGCGGGCCGGTGTCGAGGTGGTGCTGGACGGCGGTGCCGTCCGGCCGGTGCAGGCGTGAGGAGGCGACCGTGACGGGACCCGTGGTGGTGGTCGGCGACACCCTGCTCGACCGGGATGTCGAGGGGGTGGTCAACCGGCTCTGTCCGGACTCGCCGGTGCCCGTGCTCGACGAGATCGCGCACGTGGACCGGCCCGGCGGTGCCGGACTCTCCGCCGTCTTCGCCGCCGCGCAGGGTGCCGAGGTGGTGCTGGTGACCGCGTTGGCCGACGATGCCGGCGGGGCCCGGTTGAGCGTGCTGCTCGCCGCCGCCGGGGTGCAGGTCTATCCGTTGCGGCTGGCCGGTGCCACCCCGGAGAAGATCCGGCTGCGGTCCGGGGGTCGGGTGCTGCTGCGCCATGACCGGGGTGGCGGGGCGGGGGAGTTGGCGGAGCCGGGCGAGGCGGTGCTGCGCGTCCTGGACCGGGCATCGGTGGTGGTGGTCAGCGACTACGGTCGCGCGGTGGCCCGGCAGCCGGCGCTGCGGGCGGCCCTGGCCTCGATCCGCGCTCCGCTGGTCTGGGATCCGCACCCACGTGGACCCGCCGCGGTGCCCGGGGCGAACCTGGTCACCCCGAACGAGGCGGAGGTGCGGGAGCTGATGGAGGCGCCGGTCGGCGTCACCCGGCTGGCCACCGCCGCCGAGGGGGCGCAGCGGTTGCGGCAGCGGTGGCGCGCGGGGGCGGTCGCGGTGACGCTCGGCGCCGACGGCGCGCTGCTCAGTCACGCCGGGTCGACGCCGCTCATGGTGCCGGCCCCGGTGGCCGCCGAGGGGGACACCTGCGGCGCGGGCGACCGGTTCGCCGTCGCCGCCGGCCTCGCCCTGGCCCGTGGCGCGCTGGTCTCCGAGGCGGTGCAGGAGGCGGTGGCGCAGGCGTCGGCGTATGTGGCCGACGGTGGGGTGGCGACGGCCCTGCCCGCGCCGGTGCGGCGCGCCCCGCAGGCGGTGCACGCCGCGGTGGCCGGCGACCGGGTCGGGGTGGCCGCGTCGGCCGCCGTGGTCGCCCGGGTCCGCGCCGCCGGCGGGACGGTCGTCGCCACCGGTGGCTGCTTCGACCTGCTGCACGCCGGCCACGTCGCGACGTTGCAGGCCGCCCGGCAGCTCGGCGACTGCCTGATCGTGTGCCTCAACTCCGACGCCAGCGTCACCGGTCTCAAGGGACCGGACCGGCCGGTGATGCGCCAGGACGACCGAAGCCGGCTGCTGGCCGCGTTGAGCTGCGTCGACGCGGTAATGATCTTCGATGAGCCGACACCGGAAGCGGCGCTGTCCTGGCTGCGTCCGGACGTCTGGGTCAAGGGCGGGGACTACGCCGCCGGCGGCGGTGACGGCACCGGCCTGCCGGAGGCGGAGATCCTGCGCCGGTGGGGCGGTCACACGGTGGTGGTGCCCTATCTGGACGGGCGGTCCACCACCGAGATGATCGCCGCGACGGCCAACCGGACGGAGGTCACCCGGTGAGCGCGAGGAGTGAGCCGGTGTTGCGAGCCCCGCAGTCGCGAACGGAGGTGGCCCGGTGAGCGCGAGGAGTGAGCCGGTGTTGCGAGCCCCGCAGTCGCGAACGAAGGAGGTCCGGTGAGCGCGCCGGCCACCGGGCGGACGGTGCTGGTCACCGGCGGCTCCAGCGGACTGGGCGCGGCGGTGGTGGCGGCGGTGGCCGCCGCCGGTGGTCGGCCGCTGGTGCTGGATCGGCAGGCGCCGGCCGACGGGGTGCCCTGGGTGGAGTGCGACCTGGCCGACAGTCGTGGCGCCGAGGCCGCCACCCGCGAGTTGGCCGAGCGCGTGGGCGGGCTGGACGCGGTGGTCACCGCCGCCGGCATCGACGTGCCCGGTCGGCTCGCCGACGTGCCCGGTGAGACCTGGGACCGGATCGTCGCCGTCGACCTGCTGGCGACCGCCGCGGTGATCCGCGCCGCGCTACCGTTCCTGACCGCCGCCCGGGGCACCGTCGTGACGGTGGCCTCCACCCTCGGCATCAAGGCGGTCAGCGACGCGACGGCGTACTGTGCGGCGAAGTTCGGGGTGGTCGGCTTCACCCGGGCGCTCGCCGCCGAACTGGCCGGCACGGTCGGTGTCACGCTGCTCATCCCGGGCGGGATGCGGACTGCCTTCTTCGACGAACGCGATCCGCAGTACCGGCCGGGGTCGGACGCGATCCTCAACGATCCGGCCGACACCGCCGCCGCCGTCATGTTCGCCCTGTCCCAGCCGGCCGGTTGCGCGATCCGCGAGATGGTGGTCTGCGCCGATCGGGAGACGTCGTACCCGTGATCCTGGCGCTGCGTGCCCTCGGCGTCGGTGACCTGGCCACGGCGGTCCCGGCGGTGCGGGCGCTGCGGGCGGCGTACCCGGACCAGCAACTGGTGCTCGCCGCGCCGGCCTGGCTGGGGCCGCTCGTCGAGCTGGTCGGCGGGGTGGACCGGCTGTTGCCCACCGACGGCCTGGACCGGCCGGTCCGGCCCACCGGGCGGGTGGCGCTGGCGGTCAACCTGCACGGCCGGGGCCCGCGGTCGCACCGGCTGCTGGCCGCCGCCCGTCCCGACCGGCTGATCGCCTTCGCCAACGCCGAGGCGCCGCACGCCGACGGGCCGCGGTGGGACGACGACGAGCACGAGGTGTCGCGCTGGTGCCGGCTGTTGCGCGAGTACGACATTCCGGCCGACCCGACCAACCTGGATCTGCGCCGCCCGGGTCCGGGCCTGGCGGCCGGTGGTGTCACGGTGCTGCATCCCGGCTCGAAGGAGTCGGCCAAGCGCTGGCCGGCCGCCCGGTACGCGGCCCTGGCCCGGGAGCTGACCGGGCGGGGGCACCGGGTGGTGCTGACCGGCAGCGCGTCGGAGCGGGACCTGGTCGCCCGGGTCGCGGACCGGGCCGGGTTGCCCGCCGCCGCGGTGCTGGCCGGCCGGACGGACCTGGCCCAGCTCGCCGCGCTGATCGCCGGGGCGCGCCTGGTGGTCAGCGGAGACACGGGGGTGGCGCATCTGGCCACCGGCTACCGCACCCCGTCGGTGGTGCTGTTCGGTCCGGTTCCGCCGGCGCGCTGGGGTCCACCGCCGGAGCGCCGACGGCACCGGGCACTCTGGGCCGGCGCGCGAGCATGGCCGGAGTGGGACGGGGTAGGTGACCATCCCACGATGGTCGCCCTCGGCGTTGACGAGGTGCTGGCCGCTGTCGACGAGGTGGAGCGGGTGGTGCGGGTGGACCGTGCGGTTGCGGCGTAGCGATCCGGGTCGGCCGGGATATCGGCGGCGTCGGCGGGGCCGGGGCTGGTCGTTCCTGGACCCGCGCGGCGAGCCGGTACGCGACCCCGACGAGTTGGCCCGGCTGCGCGCACTCGTCGTCCCGCCGGCCTGGCGGAACGTGTGGATCTCGCCGTACCCGAACGGGCACATCCAGGCCATCGGCGTCGACGCGGCCGGCCGGAAGCAGTACCTCTACCACCCGCTGTGGCGGCAGCGGCAGGACGAGGCGAAGTTCGACCACGTGCTGGAGGTGGCGGGCCGGCTGCCGCTGCTGCGCGAGCGGGTCGACCATGACCTGACGGTACG
Organism: Verrucosispora sp. WMMC514; assembly: GCF_027497295.1. NCBI lineage: Bacteria > Bacillati > Actinomycetota > Actinomycetes > Micromonosporales > Micromonosporaceae > Micromonospora > Verrucosispora sp. WMMC514. Next base: position 4,716,463 of record NZ_CP114906.1, read on the forward strand.
CGGGCTGCGCCGCGAGCGGGTGCTGGCGACGGTGACCCGGCTGCTCGACATGGGCGCCTTCCGGGTGGGCAGCGACCAGTACGCCGCCGGCGAGGATCCGACGTTCGGCGTGGCGACCCTGCGTCCCGAGCACGCCCGGCTGCGCCAGGGGTGTGTGCTGTTCGAGTTTCCGGCCAAGGGCGGCATCGAGCAGGTCCGGCTGATCTCCGACCCGCAGTTGTGCCGGGTGCTCACCGACCTGCGTCGGCGGCGTCGGGCGGCCGACCGGTTGTTCGGTTACTGGGACGGCCGGCAGTGGCGGGACGTGCGCGCCGACGAGGTCAACGACTATCTCCGCGAGGCCAGCGGTGGCGAGATGACCGCGAAGGACTTCCGCACCTGGCACGCGACGGTACGGGCGGCGACGGAGTTGGCCGCACTGGCCTCCGCCCGTTCGGTGACCGCTCGCCGCCGGGCGGTGGCGGCGGTGATGCGACAGGTGGCGGAGTTGCTCGGCAACACGCCGACGGTGGCTCGCGCCTCGTACGTGGACCCGAGGGTGGTGGATCTGTTCCACGACGGTGTGGTCGCTCCGGTGACCGGGGAAACCTCGCCGGAGCAGGCCGAGCGGGCGGTGCTGACCCTGCTGGCGCGGACCTGACCGGGGACCTCAACCACCGTCGGGCGGACCGGTGCCCCCCGAGTGGCGGGCCGCACCGGACGGGTCGGTGGCCCGGGTCTCGATCATGGCCGCCACGCCGTCGAGGATCCGACCCAGCCCGAACCGCCATTCGAGGTCGACGTCGTCGTCGTACTCCTCGGCCTCGGCCAGCAGTTCGTGGATCGCCGGGTAGGGGCCGGGCGCGGTGAGCACGGCGAGGTGCCGCCAGTAGCGCAGGCCCACCTCCTCCGGGGTCCGCCCGGTCCGGGCGGCGGCCTCGGCGATGTCGGCGGTGAGCGTGGCCCAGCTGCGGGCGTACCCGCTGACCAGCATGATCGTGGCGATCCGTTCGGAGGCGCGCAGGCCGGTGCCGCGCAGCGCGGCGAGCCCGTACTCCAACCAGCGCACCTGGTTGGGATTGATCGGTGGGCCGGTGATCGGCACGTGCCGCATCCAGGGCTGCCGGCGTAACGCGGCGACGTTCCCCTCACCCCATCGGGCCAGCGCCGGCCGCCAGCCCTCGTCGGCCCCGCGCGGACGCGGTGGCGGGCCGTACGCGGTGTCCACCATCAGGTCGAGCAGGTCGTGTTTGGTGGGCACGTACCGGTACAGCGACATCGTGGCCACGCCGAGTTCGCCTGCCACCCGGCTCATCGACACCGCCGTCAACCCCTCGGCCTGCGCGATCTGGATGCCGGCGGCGACCACCTGGTCGAGGCTGAGGCTGCGCTTCGGGCCACGGCTGGGACGGTCACGCAGCCCCCAGGCGAGCGCCACGTTCTCGGGCAGCTCGACGTCTTCGCCCACTCCACCTCCCAGGCCGGCGTTGACCGCCAGCATATCTTCTGCGTATCGTCTACGCATAAGAGCGTATGGCATACGCAGATTAGGGAGAGTGTTCATGGTGCACGGACCGCCAGCGGTCGAGCTGGTCGACCTGCGCAAGTCCTTCGGGGATCACGTCGTGCTCGACGGGCTGACCCTGCGGGTGCCCACCGGCGGGGTGCATGCCCTGCTCGGGCAGAACGGGGCCGGCAAGACCACCACGGTGCGCATCCTGGCGACGCTGACCCGACCGGATTCGGGTAACGCCCGGGTGGCCGGCCACGACGTGGTACGCCAGCGGCGGCGGGTACGCCGGACGATCAGCCTCGCCGGCCAGCACGCGGCGCTCGACGACGGGCAGACGGGCGTGGAGAACCTGACGATGCTGGCCCGTCTCGCCGGGTTGCGCGCTCCGGCGGCCCGCGCCCGCGCCGCGGCACTGCTGGACCGTTTCGACCTGACCGATGCCGCCAGGCGGCGGGTGGTGACGTACTCCGGCGGGATGCGGCGACGCCTCGACCTGGCGGCCAGCCTCGTCGGCGCTCCGTCGGTGATCTTCCTGGACGAACCGACCACCGGTCTCGACCCGCGCAGCCGGCAGGGGCTGTGGGAGGTGATCGGCGAGTTGGCCGGCGCCGGGGTGACGGTGCTGCTCACCACGCAGTACCTGGAGGAAGCCGACCGCCTGGCTGACCGGATCACGGTGCTGCACGGCGGCCGACTCGCCGCCGAGGGGACGGCGGCGGAACTCAAGCGCCGTTTCGGTGCCCAGCGGTTGGAGCTGACCTGGCGCGACGCCGCCGGGCTCGCCGAGGCGGACCGGCGGTTGGGTGACCGGGTCACCCACCGCGAACCGGCCCGGCTGGCGCTGTCGGTGGCCACCGACGGCAGCGCCCCCCAGGTACGCGGCCTGCTCGACGAGGTCGATCCGGACCGGCACGGGGTGGTCCGGTTCACCGTCCGGGAGGCGACCCTCGACGACGTCTTCTTCACGCTCACCGGTCGGCCGGCGAGCCCCGAGCGGGAGGTGGCCGGTGTCTGAGCTGACCCTCCGACCGATTCACGCGGCCGTGATGATCGGCCGCTGCGTCCGGCTGTCCCGGCGCAACGTCGACGCGCTGCTCACCTCGCTGCTGCTGCCGGTGATCCTGATGCTGCTCTTCGTCTACCTCTTCGGCGGCGCGATCGAGACCGGTTCGGCGTACGTGACCTACGTGGTGCCCGGTGTGCTGCTGCTCTGCGCCGGCTTCGGCGCGGCCGGCACGGCGGTGAGCGTCACCATCGACCTGACCACCGGGATGATCGAACGGCTACGCACGATGGACGTCGGTGCCACCTCGATCCTCGCCGGGCACGTGGTGGCGAGCGTGGCCCGCAACACCGTCTCCACGGTGCTGGTGCTGGGGGTGGCGGTGGCCATCGGGTTCCGGCCGGCCGTCGCGCCACTGCGCTGGTTGGCCGCTGCCGGGGTGCTGCTGCTGTTCCTGCTGGCGGTGTCCTGGCTGTCGGCGGCGTTCGGCCTGTTGGCCCGCACCCCGGAGGCGGCCAACGGATACACCTTCATCGTGATGTTCCTGCCCTATCCGAGCAGTGCCTTCGTGCCGGTCGAGACCATGCCCGGCTGGCTGCGGGGCTTCGCCGAGCACCAGCCGGTGACCCCGGTCATCGAGTCGCTGCGCGGCCTCCTGCTGGACACCCCGGTCGGCACCGCGCCCACCCGCGCAGCAGCCTGGTGCCTAGCCCTGCTGGCCCTCGCCGTACTCCTCTCCGCCCTCCTCTTCCCCCGCCGAATCGCCTGACCCACCCCCACCCCCCAACCGAGTTGATCATGAGGTTAGCGGCAGCTTAAGAGATCAAAACCGCCGCCAACCTCATGATCAACGGGGTGGGATTAGTCGTTGAGGATTTGGGAGAGGCGGTCGCGGAAGCGGCGCTCGGAGGGGCTGACCTCGGTGCCGCCCAGGCCCAGCACGCCGCCGGTGCTGGCGGCGCCGACCACCTGGTCGGCGATCTCCACCAGCCAGTGCCGGTACGCGCCCGCCTCGCCCTCGTCCACCTTGGCCGCCAGCAGCGCCGACGCCTCCTTGGCCCGGCCCAGCACGTCCTCGGCGTAGCCGCGCGGGTCCGCGGGCTCGATGACCGGCATCTCCTCACCGGCCTCCGGATCGCCGACCCGGGTGACGATCTCACCGGCCACCGCGGCCACCAGCGGACTGGCCGACTCCCGCCCGCCGGAGATGGTCTCCAGACCCGCGGCACCCTCGGCCATCGTCGCCTTGGTGCCGTCGGACTCGGCGGCGCTCGCCGCGGTGAGCACCGACTGTGGCAGGCCGACCAGCAGCCCCCACTCCTCGTCGGAGAAACCGAAACCGGTGTACGCCGGTTCTTCGATCACGACCCGCCCCTCCCGCTCGTCGTTCACGTCCTCGTCAGCCCGCACCGCCGGCGGCGGTGCGGCTCAGGTTAGTTCAGGGTGAGCAGACCCTGTTCGGACACCACGCTGACCGACAACGTCTTGTACCCGACCTCGTCGAACAGCACCGTCATCCGGCCCTCCTCGTAGCTGAGCACCAGGCCGGAGCCCCACTCGGCGTGCCGCACCTGGCTGTGCACCGGGAACGGGCCCACCGAACCGTCGTCGGGCACGCTGGTGCCGGCGTGACAGTTGTCGCAGTGCCCGCAGATCTCGCTCATCTGCTCGCCGAAGTAGGCCAGCAACGTCTGCCCCCGGCAGGCGCTGGTCTCGGCGAACGCCCGCATCATGTCGGTACGCGACCGGGTCAGGCTCTGCTGCCGCTCCGCCTCGGCCACCGCGGCCGCCGCCGCGTCGACCGGGGTGGGGGCGTAACGGGGTGCGCCAACCCGCTGTCCCGGCGCCTGCTGGGCGGCGCCGACCTGTTCCAGCAGGGCGAGGTACTGCCCGAGCTTGCGCGGGCCGAGCCCGGTCACCTCGCGCAGCTCCTTGCGGGTGGCCCGTTCCTTGCGCAGCAACGCGGCCAGGTCGCGCAGCTCGGTGGCGTCGGGCAGGCCACCGCTGAAGTAGCGTTGCAGCCCGACGTCCTCGGCCTGCCAGAGCAGCAGCACCCGGGCCGGCTGACCGTCGCGGCCGGCCCGGCCGATCTCCTGGAAGTAGCTGTCCGGCGAGTCGGGCAGCGCCATGTGCACCACCCAGGCGATGTTGGGCTTGTCGATGCCCATGCCGAACGCCGAGGTCGCCACCATGATCGGCACCTGGTCGGCGAGGAACGCCTCGTGCAGCCGGGCGCGGGCGCTGGCCGGCATCCCACCGTGGTAGTACTGCGCGGGATAACCCGCGTCGGTCAGCCGGTCGGCCAGCTCCTCGGCGGCGCGGCGGGTGGGCACGTAGATGATGCCGGGCCGCTCGTCCTCACGCAGCAGGGCGATCAGCCGCCGCCACCGGTAGTCCTCGGTGGGGCAGTGCGCCACCTCGAAGAAGAGGTTGGGCCGGTCCAGGCCGGACACCACGATCTCGGGCTTGCGCAGCCGCAGCCGGCTGACGATGTCGTCGCGTACCGGCGGGGAGGCGGTGGCGGTCAGCGCGACCACCGGTGGTCGGCCGATGCCCTCGATCAGCTGCCCGAGGGCCAGGTAGTCCGGGCGGAAGTCGTGGCCCCAGGCGGAGATGCAGTGCGCCTCGTCGATCGCCACCAGCGCCGGCTTGAGGTCCCGGACCTCGGCCAGCCGGTCGGGGTTGGCCAGTTGTTCCGGGGTGATGAAGAGGAACTCGGCCCGCCCGTCGCGGATCTCGGCGATCGCCTCGGCCTGCTGGGCGGCGGTCTCGTCCGAGCTGATCCGGACCGCTCGCAGTTCCGCGCGCTGCCGCTCGTTGAGCGCGGCGATCTGGTCCTGCTGGAGCGCCAGCAGCGGAGAGATCACCACGGTCGGGCCGGGGATCAGGCTGGCCGGGATCTGGTAGATCGCCGACTTGCCGGCGCCGGTGGGCAGCACCACCAGGGCGTCGCGGCGGCGCATCACGGCCCGCATCGCGGCCAACTGGTTGGGCCGCAGCGCGGTCCAACCGAACAGGCTGCGCGCGGCGCGGCGCAACGACATCGAGTGCGTGGTCAGTTTCATCGAAGGCCGCAGGTACCCGGGCGGCTCCGCGCCGAAACCCGGGTTGATCAACGCAGCCGGGGAAGCACCTCGCGCTGGTACAGGTCGAGCAACCCCGACCAGTTCGGCCCGGTGTTGGCGACGTAGACCTCGTCGAACCCGGCCTTCGCGTACGCGTCGATCTTCGCCAGGTGGGCGTCGGCGTCGCTGCCGCAGACGAACGCCTCGCGCATCGCCTCCGGATCCACGAGCGTGGCCGCCTGCTCGAAGTGGCGCGGCGAGGGCAGCACCTGGAGCAGCTCACCGGGGATCGCCTCGGTCGGCCAGCGCTCGTACGCCAGTCGCATGCCCTCCTCGACCGTCGGCGCGTACGCGGCCTTGAAACCGGCCTGGCAGGGCTTGTCGCCGCCGCCGTTGTCCCGGAACCGGCGCACCAGGTCGGCGTCGGGCATGGTGTTGACGAAACCGTCGCCGATCCGGGCGGCCAGATCCACGGCCTTGGGCCCGAACGCGGAGATGTAGATCGGCGGGGGAGTCTCCGGCAGCGTGTAGATCCGGGCGTGCTCCACCTGGTAGTGCCGGCCATGGTGGTTGACGAAGCCGCCGCGCCACAGCTTGCGCATCACCTTGACCGCCTCCTCCAGCATCTCCAGCCGGACGCCGGCCCCCGGCCACGCACCGCCGAGGATGTGCTCGTTGAGCGCCTCGCCGGAGCCCACCCCCAGGACGAACCGGCCGGAGTGCAGCACGGAGGTGGTCGCCGCGGCCTGGGCGAGCACCGCCGGGTGGATGCGTACCGTCGGGCAGGTGACGGCGGTGGTCACCGGCAACCGGCAGACCTGGCTCAGCGCGCCGAGCATCGACCAGACGAAGGGGCTCTGCCCCTGGGCGTCGATCCAGGGGTGATAGTGATCGGAGATCCACAACGCCTCGAAGCCGGCCCGCTCGGCGGCCCGGGCCTGGTCGAGCAGTTCGGCCGGCGCGTACTCCTCGGTGGACAGGAAGTACCCGATCTTCATCTTTTCCCCCTCGGCCAGTGCTGCCTGTGGGGCAGGCGGTACCCCGGCGGGCGCCGGTCACACCCGCTCCGGTGGTTCAACGGCGGAACATCGCGCGGATGGCGATCAGCAGCAGCAGACCGCCCACCACCAGGCCGAGCAGGCGTACGCCGGGGATGTCGGCCGGGCTCGTCGCGTCGGCCAGCAGCACGGGGTCCATACCCGCACTGTCGCGGTGCAGCGCTCCCAAGGCAACTGTAAGGTTTATTGACTATTGGGGTGGCGCGGTGTGACCATGTCTGGACCGCCGGCCGGCGGGAGTCCACGGCGGAACACGCGGGGGTACAGCGCCGAATGAGCGAGCGGCAGCGAGCGAATCATCAACTCAGCGCGGTGGTGTCTCATGGCGGCACGCAGCGAAGCGGAGTGCCGGCATGAGCGAGCGGACCGAGCGCAACGGAAACCTGGCGACCCTGGCGGCCGCGGTCCTGCAGCCCGGTTTCGTCGGCACCGTCCCACCCGCCTGGATCTGCCGCTGGCTCGGCGACGGGCTCGGCTCGGTGGTGTTGTTCAGCCGTAACGTCGTCGATCCGGGGCAGGTGGCCGCGCTGACCGCCGCGCTGCGGGCGGAGCGGCCGGACGTGATCGTCGCCATCGACGAGGAGGCCGGCGACGTCACCCGCATCGAGTCCGGTCTGGGCAGCTCCCGTCCGGGCAACCTGGCACTCGGCGCGGTCGACGACCCGGCTCTCACCGAGGAGGTGGCCCGCGACCTCGGCGCGGAACTCGCCGCCGCCGGGATCACCCTCAACTACGCGCCCGACGCGGACGTGAATTCCAACCCGGACAACCCGGTGATCGGCGTCCGCTCGTTCGGCGCCGAGCCGTCGCTGGTCGCCCGGCACACCACCGCCTGGGTACGCGGCCTGCAGTCCGGCGGCGTCGCCGCCTGCGCGAAGCACTTTCCCGGCCACGGCGACACCCGCGTCGACTCCCATCACGACCTGCCCCGCATCGACGCCGACCGGGACCGGCTGCACGCCGTCGAGCTGGCTCCGTTCCGGGCCGCCGTGGCGGCGGGCGTCCAGGCGGTGATGACCGGGCACCTGCTGGTGCCGGCGCTGGATCCCGACCTGCCGGCCACCCTGAGCGCCCGCATCCTGGGTGGCCTGCTGCGCGAGGAGATGGGCTTCGACGGCGTGGTGGTGACCGACGCGGTGGAGATGGGCGCGGTCGCCGACCGCTACGGTTTCGCCGGTGCGGCCGTGCGTGCCCTTGCCGCCGGTGCGGACGCGATCTGTGTCGGCGGCGAGCACGCCGACGAGGAGACGGCCCGCCACCTGCGCGACGCCATCGTCGACGCGGTCGTCGCCGGGGAGCTGCCCGAGGAGCGGCTCACCGAGGCGGCCAAGCGGGTCGGCCAACTCGCCGCCTGGACCGTGGCGGCCCGTACCGCCCGCGCCGCCGGCCCGACCGGCGGCTCAGCGGTCGGGTTGGTCGCGGCGCGACGCGCCGTGCGGGTCACCACCAGCGACGCCACGACCGTCTCGTTGCCGCTGCGCGGCCCGGCGCACGTGGTGGAGTTCCAGCCACCGCACAACATCGCGATCGGGTCGGCGACTCCCTGGGGAGTGGCGGCGCCGCTGGCCGCCCTGGTGCCGGGCACCACGAGCGTCCGGCACGTCGAGCAGTCGGCGCCGGGCGACCCGGCCGCCGGTGCCGCCGGGCGGCCACTGGTGCTCGTCGTGCGCGACCTGCACCGGCACCCCTGGATGCGGGACGCGGTCGATCGGGCGCTGACCGCCCGCCCCGACGCGGTCGTCGTCGAACTCGGGGTGCCCGCGCTGGTCACCGGGGCGGTGCACATCGCCACCCACGGCGCCACCCGGGCCGCCGGTCGGGCCGCCGCCGAGCTGCTCGCCGGCGGCGTGGTCAGTCCGGGCTGGTGACCAGGTCGGCGTACTCCCGGTGGCGTTCGATGAAGGCGGCCATGAACGGGCAACGCGGCACCACCCGCTGACCCTGCGCGCGGACCTGATCGAGGGTGCCGCGCATCAGCGCCGAACCGACGCCCATGTTCTGGAAGGCCGAATCCACCTCGGTGTGCGTGAAGATCAGCACCTGGTCACGGGGCAGGTAGGCGGTGAAGCCGGCCAGCGCGTCGTCGACCAGGATCTCGTAGCGGTGTTTGGCGGGATTGTCCTCGACCAGCATGCTCACTCCTGCATTGTCCATCGCCGGTCGGCCCGCCCGGTCGGTTCGCCGGTGTCTCGTACGCTTGACGGCGTGACGAACCGATCCCTCGCCGGAAAGCTCCCGCCCACCTTCACCCGTCGCACCTCCACCCGGCTCGCCGGAATGCTGGCCGGTCTCGCGCTCGGCGCGGCCCTGCTGGCCGGTTGCAGCTCCGAAGGGGCCAGCACCGACTGCGGCCTGGACGCCTGCACGGTGACCTTCGACCGGGGCGTGGACGCCCGGGCGAACATCCTCGGCGTCGAGGCTCGGCTGGTCGAGACGCAGGACGACGTGGCCACCATCGAGGTCGCTGGCGAGCAGCTGTCCCTCACGGTGGGCCAGCAGGCGGCCGACGTCGGTGGCCTCGCGGTCACCCTGGACAGCGTCACCGACAGCGAGGTGAAGGTCCGGATCGCGCGTAACGGCGGCTGACGATACTCGGGCGGCGGCCAGCACGTTTGGAAATCTTCGCGTTCGGAGATTGAGGCGCCATGTCTCTTACCCGGAACGCCGAAGCCACCGCCGCCCGTACGGCCGACAGCCGGTGGCTGGAACTCCTCGCCCGGGCCGGTTTCATCGGCTACGGGATCGTGCACCTGCTGTTCGGCTGGCTGGCGCTGCAGATCGCCTTCGGCAACTCGTCCAGCGACGGCGACCAGTCCGGCGCGCTGCGTACCCTCGCCGCGCAACCCATGGGCCAGTTCCTGGTCGTCGCGATCGCCGTGGGCATGCTCGCCATGGCGATCTGGCAGGCCCTCGAAGCGGCCGTCGGGCACCGCACCGAGCGCGGCAACGACCGGCTCAAGGAACGGATCGTCTCCGCCGCCCGCACCCTGATCTACCTCTGGCTGGCCTGGACCGCCTGGAAGGTCTTCTCCGACGCCAACTCCGACAGCGCCTCCCAGCAGCAGGATCTGTCGGCCCGGCTGATGGAGTCCACCGGGGGTCGTTGGCTGGTCGGTCTCGCCGGTCTGGTGCTCGCGGGCATCGGTGTCGGCATGACGATCTACGGCCTGAAGAAGAAGTTCATGAAGCGGCTGAAGACCGGCGAGATGAGCGCCAAGACCCGGCAGCTCGCCCGTCGGCTCGGCATGGCGGGCTACGCCTCCCGGGGTGTCGCCTTCGCCGTGACCGGCCTGCTGGTCATACTGGCCGCGGTGAACTACGACCCGGAGAAGGCCCGTGGTCTGGACGCCGCGCTGCGGACCCTGCGTGACCAGGCGTTCGGCACCATCCTGCTGACCCTCATCGCGCTGGGCATCGCCGCCTTCGGTGTCTACTGCTTCCTCCAGTCCCGCTACCGCAAGGTATGACCTTCTCCTCCCCGGCCACCCCCGCGGTGGCCGGGGCCGGCGATCCAGGGCACCATTGCCCCTTTGCCGGATCTTGATTGCCCGCACGCCGGACACCACCACCGGGGATCGCCGTCGGGCCGGAAGGAGAAGCAACACGTGCACAGCTACCTCGTGACGGTCGTCGCCGCGCTCGCCGCGGCGGCGATCGCTCTTGCCGTGGTCGAGGTGGTGCACCGCCTCACCCGTCGCTGGGGCCGCAAATCACTGCTGCTGACCGAGTTGACCCAGCACGCGCACCGTTCGTTCCAGGTCGCCGCCACCGTGCTCGCCGTGCAGTTCGCCGTCCGGTTCAGCACCGGGTACGCGATCGGCACCGGCTGGCGCCAGGCCCTGCTGCACCTGCTGGTGCTGGCCGTGATCGCCACGGCGGCCTGGCTGGTCGCCTCGCTGCTGGTGGTGGTGGAGGACACCGCGCTCGCCCGGTTCCGGGTGGACGTGCCGGACAACCGGCACGCCCGGCGGGTACGCACCCAGGTGGTGATGCTGCGCCGGGTGACGATCGTGGTGATCGTCGTCATCACCCTCGGCGTGATGCTGATGACCTTCCCCGCTGTGCGGGGCATCGGTGCCGGCGTGCTGACCAGCGCCGGTGTGGTCGGTGTGGTCGCCGCCCTGGCCGCGCAGAGCCTGCTGGGCAACGTCTTCGCCGGCCTGCAACTGGCCTTCAGCGACGCGGTACGCCTCGACGACGTGGTGGTGGTCGAGGGGGAGTGGGGTCGGATCGAGGAGTTGACCCTCAGCTACGTGGTGGTCCAGGTCTGGGACGACCGGCGGTTGATCCTGCCGACCTCCTACTTCACCAGCAAGCCGTTCCAGAACTGGACCCGGACCGAGGCGAAGGTCCTGGGCACGGCCGAGTTCGAGGTCGACTGGTCGATCCCGGTGCAGGCCATGCGGGAGGAGCTGCGCCGACTGGTCGAGAGCACCGAGCTGTGGGACGGCCGGGTCTGTGTCCTCCAGGTCACCGACGCGACCGGCGGCACGATCAAGGTTCGCGCGCTGGTGAGCGCCAGCAACGCGGGGGCCCTGTGGGACCTGCGCTGCCTCGTGCGGGAACACCTGGTCGCCTGGGTACGCGACCACCGGCCCACCGCGATGCCCCGCCTGCGTACCGAGGTCGGCGACGGCGGTAGCGACCTGGCGTGGCAGTGGATCCAGCCGCGGCACTCGACGCGCCGCCGGACCGAGGCCGAGGTGCCCGACGACGCCCGGCTCTTCGGTGGCAGCGACGACGGCCACGCTCGCAACGAGGCCTTCGTCGGCCCCGACGAGACGGTCGAGGCCCGGCAGCCCGCCGAACCTCGCCGCTGACCACCTCGTTATCCACTCGGATGGGCAGGTTTGGCGCGGCGTCCGGTGGGGACGTGCTGCCCGACGCTTCTGCCCCCTTTTTCGGGAACAGGATTGACGAGCGGCGACTCCGGGCATACAGCGCGGTGATGACGAGAGGGGGACAGCATGGCTGACGTGGCGAACGCCCGTACGTCCCACAACGGGCGGATGGCCCACAACGGGACGGAGCCGTCCACCGCCGAACTGGTTCAGCGGGCGACCGAGCAGGTCTCGCGCCTGGTTCGGGACGAACTCACGCTGGCCCGCGCCGAGCTGACCGAGAAGGGCAAGCAGGCGGGCATCGGTGTCGGCCTGTTCGCCGGGGGCGGTGCCCTCGCCTTCTTCGGCCTGGGGGCACTGGTGACCGCCGCGATCCTCCTGCTGGCCCTGGTGCTGCCGGCGTGGGCTGCCGCGCTGATCGTGGCGGTGACCCTGTTCCTGGTCGCCGGCGTGCTGGCGCTGATCGGCAAGCGCCGGGTCAGCCGCGCGGTCCCGCCGGTGCCCGAGGCGACCGTGCGCAGCCTACGGGCCGACGTCGACGTGGTCAGCGCCGCGGTGAAGGACAGGGGACGGGCATGACAGGTAACGGTACGGGTGACACGGAGGCGCTGCGGGAGGAGATCCGGCGTACCCGCGTCGAGTTGGGCGAGACGATGGAGGCGCTGGCCGCCAAGGCCGACGTCAAGAAGCGACTGAAGTCCTCGGCGGACCAGGCGCGGGAGCGGGTACGCGAGCAGGCTGCGATGACGGTCGCCCGGGTGCGCGCCCAGGCCGGCCTGAACCACCAGCAGGGTCCGAGCCGCCCGGGACCCGCGCCGTTCATCGCGCTCGCGGCCGGTGCGCTCGCCGCCGCCGTGGTGTTGATGATCATTAGAGGGAGGCGTGCGTGAGCAAGGGAATCGGCAGGGCCGCCTACAAGCCGGTCGGCGTGCTGATGGGCTTCGCCGCCGGCGCGATCGCGGGCGCGGTCTTCCGGCAGGTGTGGAAGATGACCGCCGGTGACGGTGAGGCGCCCAACCCGACGGACGAGGACCGTCGCTGGGGTGAGATCCTCGCGGCGGCCGCCCTGCAGGGCGCCATCTTCTCGGTCGTCCGGGCGGCGGTGGACCGGGGCGGTGCGGTCGGCGTCCGTCGGCTGACCGGTAGTTGGCCGGACTGAAGGTTCGTCTCAAGGCCCTCTCGCCGGTTGCCGGTGAGGGGGCCTTTTGCCTTGCCCGACCGCTTCCGACCGACGGATTCGACGCATCCGTCAGGTCACATGTCGGAGAATTTCGTCGGCTAGGCTCTGCACAGTTTTTGCGTACGTGGTTAAGCTGTTCCACGCTGTTGAGAGACGGCGTGGGTTGAGAGAAGTCTCCTTCACCGGGGGCCGCCTCAGGCACCGCTGCTCGAAACGGCCAACCGGCCGCACGGTGTGCTCGGCCGCCAGTTTTAGAAGGAGATACACATGGCGCAGGGAACCGTGAAGTGGTTCAACGCTGACAAGGGCTTCGGCTTCATCACCGTCGACGGCGGGGGTGCTGACGTGTTCGTCCACTTCTCGGCCATCCAGACCAGCGGCTACCGCACGCTGGAGGAGAACCAGCGGGTGGAGTTCGAGATCGCCCAGGGCCAGAAGGGTCCGCAGGCCGAGCAGGTCCGCCCCCTCTGAGGCACCGGTCGGCGACCGTCGGCCACTGGCGAGGCAGTCCCCGAATCAGTGCGAAGCCCCGCGTCCCATCGGACGCGGGGCTTTCCGCATCGTCGTCGCGGTCGCCTCAGCGGCGGTCCCGGGTGCGGACGCCGAGCCAGAGCAGGGCCAACCCGACCAGTATCAGCAGCGGTCCGAGTACCGCCCAGATCCGCTGGCCGGTCATCACGCTGCCCTCGACGTAACCGAGGCCCTGCACCGTCCACACCGCACCCACCACCACGGCCAGCAGCCCGAGCGTCAGCCGGAGCCAACCGGTCATCACGGTCTGCCGCCGCGGTGGCTCGCCACCCGGCCGTGCGCCGCCGGGCGGCGCGGCCGGCCCACCACCGGTGGGCCCACCGTCGAACGGGCCGTCGCCGGGCCCACCGCTCACCATCGGTGGTGCACCTGGGGGCGGATCAGGTCGTCGTAGACCGCCGTCACCTCGGCCAGTTCCCCAGGGGACAGTGGGGCCTGGCCGGCCACGGCGGCGTTGCCGCGGGCCTGGGTGGCGTCGCGGGCACCGGGAATGACCACGGTTACGCCCGGTTGGTCGAGCACCCAGCGCAGCGCGAACTGGGCCATGGTGCGGTCCGCGCCCACCAGCGGGGCGATCCGTCGCACCGCGGCCAGGCCGGTGGTGAAGTCCACCCCGGAGAACGTCTCGCCGACGTCGAACGCCTCCCCGTGCCGGTTGTAGTTGCGATGATCGTCGGCGGCGAACGTGGTGTGCTCGTCGTAGCGGCCGGAGAGCAGGCCGCTGGCCAGCGGTACGCGGGCGATGATGCCGACCCCGGCGGCCGAGGCGGCCGGCAGCACCCGTTCGAGCGGCTTGTGGCGCAACGCGTTGAGGATGATCTGCACGCTGACCACCCCGGGGCGGGCGATCGCGGTGAGCGCCTCGTCGCAGGTCTCCACGCTGACGCCGTACGCGGCGATCCGCTTCTCGGTCACCAGAGTGTCGAGGGCGTCGAAGACCTCGTCGGTGCCGAAGACGGCCGTCGGCGGGCAGTGCAGCTGCACCAGGTCCAGTGTGTCCACGCCCAGGTTCGTCCGGGACCGGTCGGTCCACCGGCGGAAGTTGTCCAGGGTGTACGCCTCGGGCGTCTGCGCCACCCGCCGGCCCATCTTGGTCGCCACGGTCAGACCGGCGTCGGGATGTGCTGCCAGGAAACGTCCGATCAGCTGTTCGCTGCGCCCGTCACCGTAGACGTCGGCGGTGTCCAGGAAGGTGACCCCGGCGTCGACCGCGGCGGTCAGCACCGCCATCGCGTCGTCCTCGGTGACCGTGCCCCAGTCGGCGCCGAGCTGCCAGGCGCCGAGCCCGACCACGCCGACCTGGCGATCCATGCGGGGGAACGTGCGTTGCTCCATGCGGTGAGCCTAGTGACCCGGGTTGCCGCACCGGTGGCCGGGCCGTAATCTAACAAGACGGACGTACGGTTTGTGGGAGGTGGGCGCGGACATGTGGGATCCGACGGCGTACCTGCGCTACGGCGACGAGCGCTCCCGGCCCTTCCACGACCTGCTGGCCCGGGTGGCTGCCGACCGCCCCCGGCGGGTGGTCGACCTCGGATGCGGACCCGGCACCCTGACCGCCGTGCTCGCGGCCCGCTGGCCGCAGAGCCGGGTGGTCGGCCTGGACTCCTCGCCGGAGATGATCGCCCGGGCCGGCACGCTCGACGTCCCGGCCAGCTTCCAGGTAACGGACGTGCGCGACTGGCGTCCCGAGCCGGACACCGACGTGGTGGTCAGCAACGCGGTGCTCCAGTGGGTGCCCGGTCACCGGGACCTGCTCGTCCGCTGGGCCACCGAGCTGCCGGCCGGCGCCTGGCTGGCGGTGCAGGTGCCGGGAAACTTCGACGCACCCTCCCATCGGGCGCTGCGCGAGGTCGCCGGTCGCCCGCCGTGGCGGGCGGTGCTGAGCCCGCTGCTGCGGGAGGCGCCGGTCGCCGAACCGGTCGACTACGCCGGGTCGCTGGTCGCCGCGGGCTGCACCGTCGACGCCTGGGAGACTACCTACGTGCACCTGCTGGCGGCCGGTGGAGAACCGGACCACCCCGTGCTGACCTGGCTGGAGGGCACCGCCCTGCGCCCGGTCCGGGCGGCGCTGGACGCCGCCGGCTGGTCCGCCTTCCGGGCCGCGCTGGCGGTACGCCTCGCCGAGGCGTACCCGGTGCGGCGCGGCCAGGTGTACTTCCCGTTCCGACGGATCTTCTTCGTCGCCCGTACCGGTTCCGCCCAGGAGAACTCGTGACCGACCTGCGTACCTTCATCGCCGGACTGCCCAAGGTGGAGCTGCACGTGCACCACGTCGGCTCCGCCTCGCCCCGCATCGTGGCCGAGCTGGCCGCCCGGCACGAGGGACGCAGCCCCGTCCCGGCGGACCCGCAGCTGCTGGCCGACTATTTCGTCTTCCGCGACTTCGCCCACTTCGTCGAGTTGTACCTCAGCGTGGTGGACCTGGTCCGTGACCCGGACGACGTCTGGATCCTCACCCACGAGGTGGCCCGGGAGTTGGCCCGCCAGCAGGTTCGCTACGCCGAGCTGACCGTGACCCCCTACTCGCACGTGCACCGAGGCATCCCGGCACCGGCGTTCTGCGAGGCGATCGAGGACGCGCGAAAGCGGGCCGCCGCCGACTTCGGCATCGAGCTGCGCTGGTGCTTCGACATTCCCGGCGAGGCCGGCCTGCCGGCGGCCGAGGAGACGCTGCGGATCGCGCTCGACGAACGCCCCGACGGGTTGATCAGCTTCGGCCTCGGCGGCCCGGAGATCGGCGTGCCAAGGCCCCAGTTCAAGCCCTACTTCGACCAGGCTCGCGCCGCCGGGCTGCGGTCGGTGCCGCACGCCGGTGAGACCACCGGCCCGCAGACGATCTGGGACGCCCTGCACGAGCTGGGCGCGGAACGCATCGGCCACGGCATCTCCGCCGCGCAGGACCCGGACCTGCTCGGGTACCTGGCCGAGCGCCGGATCGCGTTGGAGGTCTGCCCGACGTCGAACGTGCGTACCCGGGCCGTGGCCCACATCGACGAGCATCCGTTGCGCCGGCTGGTCGACGCCGGGGTCCTGGTGACCATCAACTCCGACGATCCGCCGATGTTCGGCACCACCCTCGACGACGAGTACGCGGTCGCCGCCCGACTGCTCGACATCGGGCCGGACGGGGTGGCCGAGCTGGCCCGCAACGCGGTGACCGCGTCCTTCCTCGACGAGGCCGGCCGGCGGCGGATCCTGGCGGAGATCGACACCTATTCCGCCGACCGGCGCGGCTGACGCCGTCGCCCGGGTGGCGCCGGCCGCCGTCGCCCGGGTGCACCGGCCAGGTGGCGCGCGGCGGGAGGAGGTGTGGGGGGACCGTGTCTCCCGCCGCGCGCACGGCTCCACCGGCCGACGGCGCTGGGAGCGACAGGCCGGTGGAACTGCTGGGTTCGCCAGCGATCCTGTCAGCCGGGACCGGTCGGGTGGAACGGGGTTAATTCGGATCTAAGGAAGACTTGCGCCCTCGCACAACCCGAAGCGGCCGGCCCCCACTCCCGCGGCACCGGCCGTCAGCGGTCCGTCGGGCGTTGCCGGGGCCAGCGGCGGCCACCGGCCTTCTGCTCCCGGCCCTCCCGAGCCATCCGGCCCACCAGACCGAACCGGCTGACCTGGCGCGGCGTCGCCTCCGGGTCGGCCAGCAGCATCACCACACTCGCCCCGCCCAGGTGCGCCCGGTCGATGCTCACCGAGCCGTTGGCCTGCAACGCCACCCGCTTGGCGATGTCCAGCCCCAGGCCGGTGGAGCCCTGGTCGCTGGCGCCGCGCCGCAGGGCCCGATCGGGGTTGGCGATACCGGGGCCGGCGTCGTCGATCCGGATGGCCACGTAGCCGTCGCGTCGCGACACCGCCACCTCGAACGCGGTGCCCTGCGGGGTGTACCGGAACACGTTGCCGATCACGGCGTCCAGGGCGGCGGCCAACTCGGCCCGGGGAACCGGCGCGGGGATGCGCAACTGGGCACCGGAGACCCGGTGCGGGCGGTTCTGGTCACCGGCGAGGGCGGCCCAGAACACCATGCGGTCCCGGACCACCTCGCTTACGTCGCACATCGCCGGTGGCGCCGCCTCGGTCGCCACCGCCTTGCGGGTGGTCTTGATCAGGACATCGATCTCACCCTCCAGGGTGACGATCGCCTGCCGGATCCGCCGGATGCCGCGCCGGTAGTCCAGCTCGGCCTGGCTGAACGAGCCGACACTGGTGTCGTCGGACTCCAGTGCCTCGGCGTCGAGCCGCAGCACGGTCAACGGGGTACGCAGCCGGTGGGACAGGTCCGCCACCAGTTCCCGCTCCTCGGTGCGCGCCGCCACCAACCGTTGCGCCATCCGGTTGACCGCGTGGCCGGCCTCCACCAGCTCGCGCGGGCCGTTCGGCTCGACACGTACGCCCAGGTCGCCGTCGCCGATCGCGAGCGCCGCCTTGACCAGTGCCCGGCTCGCGTCGGCCGCCCGGGCGGCGAGCCGGTCCACCACCAGCATCGCGGCGCCCACAAGCGCGACGGCCACTCCGATCAGCAGCCACCACCGGCCACCACCGCCGTCGAGCGCGGTGTCCGGCACGAAGACCTCGACCACGGCGGTCCGCTCGCCCAGCACCACCGGATCGAGCCGCAGCACCCCGCCGTCGACGTCGACGACGAGCGACCGTCCCTGCTCCCGGGCCTGCGCGAGGTGCGCCGCGTCGGCCCGCCCGGTGGTGGAGTCCACGTCGAGCCCGTGCACGACCGGCCGGGTGGCCGGGTCGCCACCGCTGGCCTCGATCGCCCGGGTCACCACCTCCGACTCGGTGCTGACGGCGAGCGCCCCGGTCACCAACGCGCTGCGCCGGGCCGCGTCGGCGATCGCCTCCTCCCGGGCCTGCCCGCCGAGGGTCAGCCCGAGCGGCACGAGGAAGGCCAGTGCCAGCAGGGTGCCCACGCCGGCCGTCAACAGGGCCAGCGTCGGTCTCAGTCCGGCGCCACCAGCCGGAAGCCCACCCCCCGCACGGTGCGCAGGTAGCGTGGCTTCGCCGCGGACTCGCCCATTTTGCGCCGTAGCCAGTACAGGTGAACGTCGATGGTCTGATCCTCGCCGACCGATGGCTGCCGCCATACCTCCTCCAAGAGCTCCCGCCGGGACACTACCCGGCCAGGACGGGCGGCGAGATACGCCAGCAGGTCGAATTCCTTGCGGGTCAGTGCCAGCGCCGCACCGTCGAGGTGGGCGCTGCGCTCGCCGACGTCCACCCGCAGCCCACCGACGCTGTGCACGGCCGGCTGGGCGGAGCGGCTGGCCCGGCCCGCGCGGCGCAGCACCGTGGTGATCCGGGCGTCCAGGTGCGCGCCGGTGAACGGCTTGATCATGTAGTCGTCGGCACCGGCTCGCAGCAGCTTGACCACGGACTGCTCGTCGTCGCGGGCGGTCGCGATGATGATCGGCACGTCGGTGATGCCCCGGAGCATCCGCAGCGCGTCCGAGCCGTCCAGATCCGGCAGGCCGAGGTCGAGCACCACCAGGTCCGGCGTCTCGGCCGCGACCCGGCGCAACGCGTCCAACGCGGTGCCCACCGCGTGTACCGCGTGACCCCGGTCGGTGAGGGAGCGAAGCATCGCGCCGCGTACGACGTGATCGTCTTCGACCAGGAGGACGGTGGCCACCCAAGCACGGTACTCGGGACGGCAAGTGCGCCGTGATTGCGCCCACCCCTGGTACCGGTCAAGCTGGTGTGACCATGACGTTCACCCTCTTTCCGGACACCCGCCTGGCCCTCGCCCGGGACAGCCTCGTCGGCCTGTCGGTCGGCGACGCCCTCGGCTCACAGTTCTTCGTTCCCGGCCGGCACCCCGCCGACCTGACCGCCGACCGGCTGCCGCCACCGCCCTGGCAGTGGACCGACGACACCGAGATGGCCTGCTCGGTGCTGGCCCAGCTGGCCGAGGCGGGTCGGATCGACCGGGACGCTCTGGCGCTCGACTTCGCCCAACGCTGCGAGCCGTACCGTGGCTACGGGCCGGGAGCGGTGCGCATCCTGCGCCTGATCCGGACCGGCACCCCGTGGCCGGTCGCCGCCGCGTCCGCGTTCGACGGGCAGGGCTCCTGCGGCAACGGCGCGGCGATGCGGGTCGCCCCGCTGGGGGCGTACTTCGCCGACTCGACCAGCCGGGTGGTCGAGGCGGCGCAGGCGTCGGCCGAGGTGACCCACGCCCACCCGGAGGGGATCGCCGGCGCGGTGGCGGTCGCGGTGGCCGCCGCCCGAGCCGTCCGGGCCCGACTGGACGGGGACCGGCCGGACCCGGGTCGCCTGCTCGCCGGCGTCGCCGCCGCGGTGGACCCGGCGACCGAGGTCCACCGCAGCGTACGCCGGGCGGCGGAGTTGCTCGGCCGGCCGCTGCCGGAGGTGGTGGACGCACTCGGCAACGGCTCCCGCGTCACCGCGCAGGACACCGTCGCCTTCACCTGCTGGGTCGCCGCCACCCACCTGGACGACTATCCGGCCGCGGTACGCGCCTGCGTCGCGGCGGGCGGCGACGTGGACACCACCGCCGCCATCGTCGGTGGGATCGTCGCCGCGTACACCGGGGTGGCCACCGGGCGTGGGGTGCCCGCCGACTGGCTGGCCGCCCGGGAGCCGCTACCCGACTGGGCCGGCTGACCCGGAGCCGCGCCCGCCGCGCCGTCCGCTGAGCGGACCGGCTGACCCGGACGTGCCGTGCCCGGCTCTGAGCGGGCCGGCTGACCCGGACCCGCCGCGCCCGTCGCTCAGCGCCGTACGCCCGCCTCGACCACGTCGGAGCCGGCACCCTCGGACGTCCCCGCCGCACCGGCGGCGCCCGCCGCACCGCCGGGCGTCCCGACGTCGACCGTTGCGGCTGCCGGCTGCTCGGCGGGCGGCTCCTCGTCGAGCACCGAACGGTCGATCTCCTCGGTGGCGGCGCGGCGTCGGCGGCTGATCAGCCAACCCACCACCGCGCCGCCGCCGAGGCCGGCGACCAGCCCGGCGGCGAGCAGGCTGTTGGCGTTCGGGCCGCCGTCGGAGGTGGCGGTGGTGGGCGGCGCCGCGGCGGGCGCCGCGCCGCCGGGGGGCGCGCCGTGTCCACCGTGGGCGCCCGGGTAGGCCGGGTCGCCGGGCACCAGCGTGAGCGCCGGCAGCGGACGCTGGCCGGGACCGGCGCCCCAGCGCACCTGGAGACCGTCGGCGTACGTCTGCACCAGCTCGAAGTTCAACCGTTCGGTCTGCGGCAGCGGGGCCATCGAGAACACCAGCCGAGCCGGGCCCTCGCCCGCCTGGCCCGTCGCCCGCGACCAGATCAGCGAGGCGGTCACCACGTCGGTGGCCGGGCCGTGCATGCCGGACACCGGCCGGTCCAGCTTCCGGGTGGTGATCGTCGGCGCCCAGCCCTCGACCGACAGCGGGTACACCTCGGCGATCGGCGGATCCTCGGGGATCGCGATCTCGATCTTCTCGGTACGGACACCGGGCCGTTCGTCGGGCACCACGAATTCGAGCTTCACCGCGTTGCCCTGCTGTGCCTCGGTCGGGGTGAAGGTCACCCCGTCGGCCCACGCCGTGGCGGGCCAGAGCAGCACCACGGCCGTGGCCAGGGCGGCCACCAGCGCGCCCCGGCGTCGACGGCTCGGGCCGTGCGTCATCGCCATCTGGGTTCCCATCCGTGTCCACGCGGCCGGAACCGGCTCCGGCCACACCCGGTAGTTCGGATCCGGGGCCGGAAAGGTTCAACGGTGGCGGGAATCGCCTGCCGTCGGTGTCGACGGCGGTGACGTCCCGGGCGCCCGATAGCATCAGTGCGCCGACATCGGCACCATCCGTCACGTCTGCTGCGAGGAGTCATCCGTGTCCGCACCCCGTACCCCCGCCGTGGCCGACCCCGTCGTCGTCGCCGCCGGGACCACGGCGGCCGACGCGGTGGCCGCGGCCGGGCTGCCCACCAACGGCCCCCGGGCGATCGTGGTGGTCCGCGACCCGCACGGCGTGCTGCGCGACCTGGACTGGCGACCCGCCGAGGAGACGACCGTCGAACCGGTCGCGCTGGACTCCCCGGACGGGCTGAACGTGCTGCGCCACTCCACGGCCCACGTGCTGGCCCAGGCCGTGCAGGACATCTTCCCGCAGGCGAAGCTCGGCATCGGCCCGCCGATCGACAACGGCTTCTACTACGACTTCGCGGTGGACAAGCCGTTCCAGCCCGACGACCTGGCCAAGCTCGAGAAGCGGATGCAGGAGATCGTCAAGTCGGGGCAGCGGTTCCGGCGTCGCCGCTTCGACAGCCTGGACGAGGCGAAGACCGAGCTGGCGGCCGAGCCGTTCAAGCTGGAGCTGATCGACGTCAAGGGCGAGGGACTGGACTCGTCCGAGG
This sequence comes from Verrucosispora sp. WMMC514, assembly GCF_027497295.1. NCBI lineage: Bacteria > Bacillati > Actinomycetota > Actinomycetes > Micromonosporales > Micromonosporaceae > Micromonospora > Verrucosispora sp. WMMC514. Next base: position 4,737,989 of record NZ_CP114906.1, read on the forward strand.
TGATGGAGGTCGGCGGCGGTGAGCTGACCATCTACGACAACCTCGCCGCCGACGAGGACAAGGTCTGCTGGTCGGACCTGTGCCGGGGGCCGCACCTGCCCAACACTCGGCTGATCGGCGCGTTCAAGCTGATGCGTTCGGCCGCCGCGTACTGGCGGGGGTCGGAGAAGAACCCGCAGTTGCAACGGGTCTACGGCACCGCGTGGCCGACCCGCGACGGGTTGAAGGCGTACCTGAAGCTGCTGGAGGAGGCCGCCCGGCGCGACCACCGCAAGCTCGGCGCGGACCTGGACCTGTTCAGCTTCCCCGACGAGATCGGCTCGGGCCTCGCGGTCTTCCATCCCAAGGGCGGCATCATTCGCCGGGAGCTGGAGGACTACTCGCGTCGCCGCCACGAGGAGGCGGGGTACGAGTTCGTCAACAGCCCGCACATCACCAAGGCGCAGCTCTTCGAGACCTCGGGCCACCTGCCGTACTACGCCGACACGATGTTCCCGCCCATGCAGTTGGAGGGCGCGGAGTACTACCTCAAGGCGATGAACTGCCCGATGCACAACCTGATCTTCAGGTCGCGCGGACGGTCCTACCGTGAGCTGCCGCTGCGGCTGTTCGAGTTCGGCACCGTCTACCGGTACGAGAAGTCGGGTGTGGTGCACGGCCTGACCCGGGTACGCGGTCTGACCCAGGACGACTCGCACATCTACTGCACCCGGGAGCAGATGCCCGGCGAGCTGACCACCCTGCTGTCGTTCGTGCTGGACCTGCTGCGCGACTACGGCCTGGACGACTTCTACCTGGAGCTGTCCACCCGCGACGACTCGCCGAAGTTCATCGGCTCCGACGACGACTGGGCCGAGGCCACCGAGGCGCTGCGTACCGCCGCCGAGACCTCCGGCCTGCAACTGGTGCCGGACCCGGGCGGCGCCGCCTTCTACGGTCCGAAGATCTCCGTGCAGGCCAAGGACGCCATCGGCCGGACCTGGCAGATGTCCACCATCCAGGTCGACTTCAACCAGCCGGAGCGGTTCGGCCTGGAGTACCAGGCCGCCGACGGCACCCGGCAGCGGCCCGTCATGATTCACCGGGCTCTCTTCGGCTCGATCGAACGGTTCTTCGGCGTGCTCACCGAGCACTACGCCGGGGCGTTCCCGGCCTGGCTGGCCCCGGTGCAGGTGGTCGGCATCCCGATCCGCGACGACCACACCGACTACCTGCACGGCTTCGTCGCCGCGCTGCGCGCGGAGGGGATCCGGGCCCAGGTGGACGCCGGTGACGAGCGGATGCAGAAGAAGATCCGCACCGCACAGCAGCAGAAGATCCCGTTCATGGTGATCGCCGGCGACGACGACGTGGCCGCCGGCACCGTCTCGTTCCGCTACCGGGACGGCTCCCAGCGCAACGGGGTACCGCTGGCCGAGGCGGTCACCCACGTCCTGGACGTGGTCACCTCCCGGACCAACACCGGCCCCTCCGCCGAGATGTGACGGCCGGTCAGGGCCGTAGGATCGCCGGTGTGACTGGGGCGGAGGAGCACACCGACGACAGGGACATGGCCGACGGGCTGGACCGGCTCTGGACGCCCCACCGGATGACGTACATCTCCGGGGAGGACCGGCCCGAGGGAGGTTACGAGCGACCTTCGGGGTGCCCGTTCTGCCTGGCCCCGGCCCGCCCGCCGGAGGAGAGCCTGGTCGTGGCACGTGGCGGGCACGTGTTCGTGGTGCTCAACCTGTACCCGTACAACCCGGGGCACCTGCTGGTCTGCCCGTACCGGCACGTGGCCGACTACACCGACCTGGACGGGCCGGAGACCGCCGAGCTGGCGTCGTTCACCCAGGCCGCCATGCGGGTCATCCGCAAGGTCAGCAGCGCCCACGGCTTCAACCTGGGCATGAACCAGGGCGGGGTGGCCGGTGCCGGCATCGCCGCCCACCTGCACCAGCACGTGGTGCCCCGGTGGGGCGGCGACGCCAACTTCATGCCGGTGATCGGGCGCACCAAGGTCCTGCCGCAACTGCTGGGCGACACCCGCGACCTGCTCGCCCGCGCCTGGCCCGCCTGATCCCGCTCGCGCCGCGCCGTCTCCGCTCGCGCGCGGCGGCGACCTCTTGGTACGCGCCCTTTGCTCTGCTTCAACCCACGCGGCGGTCACGCAGTGAAGTCGCTACGTATCGGTAAGCAGAGCAAAGGCGACGCGGCGAGGAAGGGGATTCGCCGGCCATCCGCAGGTCGTCCGCGCCGCGGCGCGGCAGCGACGGAACCGCGCCGGATCGGCCGCCGGTCGGGTGATCCGTTCGCCCGTCGGTGCCCGTACGGATGATCGTGCTGGATCTTCGTCAACATCCGTCCGAAAGATGGCACGATGCGCCGGTGGTGGAGTCGACGCGGACACTGGGCCGCAGCGGCATCGCGGTCAGTGCCCTGGGCATGGGCTGCTGGGCGATCGCCGGCCCGTGGACGGTGGGGCGCATGCCGCTGGGCTGGGGGGCCGTCGACGACGAGGAGTCGGTCCGGGCGATCCGCCGCGCGCTCGACCTCGGCGTGACCCTCTTCGACACCGCCGACAGCCACGGCGCGGGACACGGTGAACGGGTCCTCGGGCGGGCCCTGGGCGGCCGCCGTGACGAGGCGGTGATCGCCACGAAGTGGGGGTACACGTTCGACGAGCGGACCCGGCAGGGCATCGGGCCCGATGCCTCACCGGCGTACCTGCGGCGGGCGGTCCGGGACTCGCTGCGCCGTCTCGGCACCGACCGGATCGACCTCTATCAGCTGCACCTGGCCGACCTGCCGGTGCCCCGCGCCCACGAGCTGATCGGCGCGTTGGAGGAGCTGGTGGCCGACGGTCTGGTCCGCGCGTACGGCTGGAGCACCGACCGGGCCGACCGGGCGGCGGCCCTCGGGCACGACGCCCCGCACGCCACGGCCGTGCAGCACGGCCTGTCGGTGCTGCGGGACGCGCCCGACCTGCTCGCCGTCTGCGAGAAGTACGACCTGGCCAGCGTCAACCGTGGTCCGCTCGGCATGGGGCTGCTCACCGGCAAGTACCGTCCCGAGTCGGTGCTGCCCCGCGACGACGTGCGCGGAACGACCTCGGGTTGGCTGGAGTGGTTCCGGGGCGGGCGGCCGGCACCGGAGTGGCTGCGTCGGGTGCAGGCGGTCCGGGCGGCGTTGACCGCCGACGGGCGCACCCTGGCCCAGGGGGCGCTGGGCTGGATCTGGGCCCGCAGCGACCGGACCGTCCCGATCCCGGGCTGCCGCACCGTCGCCCAGGTCGAGGAGAACGCCGCCGCGCTCGCCCTCGGCCCACTCGCCGCCGACCACTTCGCCGAGGTGGAACGGCAATTGGCCGCGCTGCGGGCCGCCGCGCTGCGGGAGGCCGACCGCCCCTACTGGCCCAGCCCGATGCTGCCCACCGCCCGCCCCTGACCGGTCAGCCGTGCTCCTTGCGGATCTGGTCGGCCAGGTGGGCGGGCATCGGGTCGTAGCGGACGAAGTGGCGCCGGAAGGTGCCGGCTCCGGAGGTCATCGCCCGCAGCTCCACGGCGTACCGCAGCAGCTCCGTGGCGGGCACCTCGGCGCGTACCAGAGTGCGCCCCTCGGCGGCCGGGTCCGGTTCGGTGCCGAGCACCCGGCCGCGCCGGCCGGACAGGTCGCCCATCACCGCGCCCACGTTGACGTCGGGCACCCGCACCGTCACCTCGTCGACCGGCTCCAGCAGCGCCGGCTGCCCCCGGTCGGCGGCGTCGCGCAGGGCCAGCGCCCCGGCGGTCTGGAACGCGGCGTCGGAGGAGTCCACGCTGTGCGCCTTGCCGTCGACGAGCGTCACCCGCAGGTCCACCACCGGATGGCCGGCGACCAGGCCGCGCTCCATCTGGGCGCGTACCCCCTTGTCCACCGACGGGATGTAGTTGTGCGGGACCGCGCCGCCGACCACCCGGTCGACGAACTCGAAGCCCGCACCGCGCGGCAGCGGCTCCACCTCGATGTCGCAGACGGCGTACTGCCCGTGCCCACCGGACTGCTTGACGTGCCGGCCGTGGCCCCGGGTCGGCACGGTGAGCGTCTCCCGCAGCGCCACCCGCACCGGCTCGGTGTCCAGCTCGACGCCGCCCGCGCGCAGTCGGTCGAGGACCACGTCGGCGTGCGCCTCGCCCATGCACCACAGCACCAGCTGGTGGGTCTCCGGGTTGCGCTCCAGCCGCATCGTCGGGTCACCGGCGACCAGGCGGCCGAGGTTACGGGCCAGGGCGTCCTCGTCGGACCGGGACTTCGCCACGATCGCCACCGGCAGCAGCGGCTCCGGCATCTCCCACGGGGCGATCAGCAACGGGTTCTCCTTGGCGGAGATGGTGTCGCCGGTCTCCGCGCTGCCGGACTTGGTGATCGCGCAGATGTCACCGGCCACCGCCACGCCCACCTCCCGCAGGGTGGCACCGAGCGGGCTGTAGAGGTGGGCGACCCGCTCGTCGGCGTCATGGTCGGGGTGGCCGCGTTCGGCCAGACCGTGCCCGGACACGTGCACGGTCTGCTCGGCGCGCAGCGTGCCGGAGAAGACCCGGACGACGCAGACCCGCCCGACGTGCCGGTCGATGGTGGTCCGTACCACCTCGGCGACCAGCGGGCCGTCCGGATCGCAGGTCAGCGGCGGTCGTGGGGAGCCGTCCACCCCGGTCACCGCGGGCAGCGCGTGCTCCGGCGGGGCGGGGAAGCCGGCGGTGAGCACCTCCAGCAGCGCGTCCACGCCGACCCCGGTCGCCGCGCAGACCGGCACCACCGGATAGAAGTGGCCGCGGGCGACCGCCTTCTCCAGGTCCTCCACCAGGATGGCGGCGTCGATCTCCTCGCCTTCGAGATACCGGTCCATCAGGGTCTCGTCTTCGCTCTCGGCGATGATCCCCTCGATCAACTCGTTGCGGGACTCGACGATGGCCGGCAGGTGCTCCGGGTCGGGCTCACGCACCTGCGGCGGCAGCCCACCCGTGTAGTCGAAGACCCGCCGCGTGATCAGCCCCAGCAGGCCGACGGTGGATTCACCGTCGTCACCGAGCATCGGCAGGTAGAGCGGGAGCACGTTGTCGCCGAAGACCCGCTGGCACAGCGCCACCGCCTCGTCGAAGTCGGCGCGGGGGTGGTCCAGCCGGGCCACCGCCACCGCCCGGGGCATGTCCACCGCCGCGCACTCCTCCCACAGCGCCGCGGTGGCCGCGTCCATCCCGTCGACCGCCGAGACCACGAAGAGGGCGGCGTCCGCGGCCCGCAACCCGGCGCGCAGCTCACCGACGAAGTCGGCGTAGCCGGGCGTGTCGAGCAGATTGATCTTGACCCCGTCGTGCAGCAGCGGCGCGCAGGCCAGGGCGACCGAACGCTGCTGGCGGACGGCGGCCGGGTCATGATCGCAGACGGTGGTGCCGTCGGTGACCGAGCCGGCCCGGGAAATCGTGCCGGAGGCCGCGAGCAACGCCTCGACAAGTGTCGTCTTGCCCGCTCCGGAGTGCCCGACGAGCACCACGTTGCGGATCCTGGCGGGGTCGGTCACCACCGGTACGCCGGTGGCCCCCTTGTCCTGACTCCTCTGCGCCATCGGGCGCACCTCCCTCAGCCGGTGGTGGTGGGTGGCGACCGCCGCACGCGACGGGGACACGGCCCGGGCGGGGTGCTGCGGCGATATCCTCCGGTGACTAGCTGGGGACCGGGCAGTCAACAGGCGGCGGGGTGAGCCGGGTCACCCTTCTGGCTCGATCTCACACCCGATGCCGGGCCGACACAACCCTCTCCGGCCAGCCGCCGCGCCGGGTCGAGCGTGGCTGGTCAGCCGGGCGGTGTCGCCCGTTCAGGGCGGACCGTTATCGTGGGACCGCCATGGCGAAGATCTTCCAAGTGTCGGCCCGCGCGGGGATGACCCGCGTCGTCGAGCCGATCGCCCGCAGCCTGCTGCGCGCGGGCGTGTCCCCCAACGCGGTCACCGTCGCGGGCACCCTCGGGGTGCTCGTCGGCGCGCTCGGCTTCGGCGCCCGCGGCCACCTGGTCGCCGGAGCGCTGATCGTGACGGTCTTCGCGCTCACCGACCTGCTCGACGGGACGATGGCCCGGATGAGCGGCGGGTCGACCCGGTTCGGCGCGTTCCTCGACTCCAGCATGGACCGGGTCGCCGACAGCGCGGTGTTCGGCGCGGTCGCCTTCTACCTGGCCACCGAGGGCGACCGCGCGGGGCTGGCCGCCGCGCTGATCTGCCTGGCCGCCGGAGGGCTCGTGTCGTACGTCAAGGCCCGCGCCGAAGGGCTCGGGATGACCTGCAACGTGGGCATCGCCGAGCGTACGGAGCGACTGCTGATCGTCGGTGTCGGCGGCCTGCTCGCCGAGCTGGTCCACCCGGTGGCGCTGCCGATCGCGCTCTGGCTGCTCGCGGCGGTGTCCCTGTTCACCGTCGGCCAGCGGATGCGGCACGTGTACCGGCAGGCCCAGCAGGTCGACGTGCCGGGCGGCCAGGGGTGAGCGGCACAGCCGGACGGAGCACCAGGTGAACCTCACCGAACTCGGCTTCCTGGCCGGCTGGCGGCTGGTCCGCGCGCTACCTCGACCGGTCGCCGCCGCCGCGTTCAACGCCGGGGCCGACCGGGCTCACCGCCGCCGGGGGGCCGGTGCCACCCGGTTGCGCGCCAACCTGCGCCGGGTGGTCGGGGCGGAGCTGCCCGAGGCCGAACTCGACGACCTGGTCCGCCGGGGCCTGCGCTCGTACGCCCGGTACTGGATGGAGGCGTTCCGGCTGCCGTCGCTGAGCCGCGACCAGATTCTCGCCGGATTCCGACTGGACGGCACCGAGTTGCTTGCCGCCGACGTGGCCGCCGGCCGCGGCGCGGTGGTAGCCCTGCCACACGCCGGCAACTGGGACATGGCCGGCGCGTGGGTGGTGGCGAACGGGTGGCCGTTGTCCACCGTCATGGAACGACTCAAGCCGGAGGGCGTCTACCAGCGGTTCACCGCGTTCCGGGAACGGCTGGGGATGGAGATCCTGCCCACCACGGGCGGCGTCCGGCCGCCGCTGGACGTGCTGACCGACCGGTTGGCCGCCGGGGCGGTGGTGCCGCTGCTGGCCGACCGGGACCTCTCCGCCCGGGGCGTGGAGGTGGATTTCTTCGGCGGCCGAACGCGGATGCCGCCCGGCCCGGCGCTGCTCGCGTTGCGGACCGGCGAGCCGTTGTACGTGGCGTCGATGTGGTACGAACCGGATGCGGCGTGCGCCTCGCTGGAGGGCCCGCTGCCGGTGCCGGGGCCCGAGGTCGGCAACCTCGACGTACGGGTCCGGTCGCTGACCCAGCGGATCGCCGACGGTCTCGCGGCGGGCATCGCCCGGCATCCGGAAGACTGGCACATGCTGCAACGGATGTGGCTGGACTGAGGGGACGGGCGCAATGCGGATCGGCATCGTCTGCCCGTACTCCTTCGACGTTCCGGGCGGGGTGCAGAACCACGTCATGGACCTGGCCGAGGCGTTGATCGGGCTGGGCCACGAGGTGAGTGTGCTCGCCCCGGCGGACGAGGACTCGCCGCTGCCGCCGTACGTGGTGCCGGCCGGGCGGGCGGTCCCGCTGCCGTACAACGGCTCGGTGGCCCGCATCGCGTTCGGCCCCGTCTCCACCGCGCGGGTCCGCCGGTGGATCACCCGGGGCGACTTCGACGTGCTGCACGTGCACGAACCGCTGACGCTGAGCCTGTCCATGCTCGCCGTGCTCTCCGCCCGGGGACCGGTGGTGGCCACCTTCCACACCGCGATGACCCGCTCCCGGGTGCTCGCCGCCGCCCAGGGGGTGCTCCAGATCCTGCTGGAGCGGATCACCGCACGGATCGCGGTGAGCGCCCTGGCCCGCAAGGTGCAGGTCGAGCACCTCGACGGCGGCGCGGTGGAGATCCCGAACGGGGTGGCGGTGGCCAAGTACGCCGGGGTCGAGCCGCTGCCCGGCTGGCCGGGGGCGTGCGGGCCGGGTACCGGCGGCACCCTCGGCTTCCTGGGCCGCTTCACCGAACCGCGCAAGGGGTTCCCGATCCTGCGCGACGCCTTCGTCGAGCTGGCCCGGCAGCGTCCCGGGCTGCGCCTGCTGGTCGCCGGCCCCGGCGACCCGGACGACCTGTTCAACCGGTTCCCGACCGACCTGCGCGACCGGGTCACCTCCCTCGGGCTGGTACCCGAGCCGGAGAAGGCGCGCATGCTGCGCAGCGTGCACCTCTACGTGGCGCCCAACACCGGCGGCGAGTCGTTCGGCATGATCCTCACCGAGGCGTTGGCGGCCAGCACCACGGTAGTCGCCAGCGATCTCGACGCCTTCCGCCGGGTACTCGACGGCGGCCGGGCCGGCAGGTTGTTCCCCACCGGCGACGCGGCGGCGCTGCGGCAGACGATCGCCGAACTGCTTGACGATCCGGACCAACGGGCGGAGCTGACCGCCTGCGGCGACCAGGTGGTGGCGAATTTCGACTGGCCCGTGGTTGCCCGCCGGGTTCTGGAGGTATACGCAGCGGCGATCGAGGCGACCGACGGGCGGGTGATCGACCAGGAGTGGGCGGGGCCGGACTGATCGGGAGGAACGGGAGCAGCACTACGATGCCGGGCATGTGGTGGGTGGTGGGCGCGACGGTGGTCGTCGCCCTGGTGGCGGTGTACCTGATCTGGACCGCCGGCCGGGTCGAGCGGCTCCAGGACCGTGCCCAGCTCGCCGCCCGTGCCCTGGACGCCCACCTGCTGCGGCGGGCCGCCGCCGCGGCGGTGCTGGCCGAACGCCGCTACGGCGTCGAGCTGTACGCGGCGGCGCGGATCGCCCTCGACGCCCAGCCGGAGGAGCGGGAGGCAGCCGAGAACGACCTGACCCGGCAGTTGCGGGCGGTGCGGCTCGATCTCACCGACGGCGACTGTGAGGCGGTCATCGCGGCCAGCCGGCGGCTCGCCCTGGCCCGCCAGGTGCACACCGATCTGGTCCGCGACGCCCGGGCGGTGCGCAGCCGGCCCCTGGTGCGGCTGTTGCGGATGGGACGCCGGCACACCTGGCCGCGCTACTTCGACATCGACGACCCGACGCTGACCGTCCCGGCCGCCGACGTGCCCATCCGCTGAGCCGCCGGTCCGGGGGTGACGGCGGCCACACAGCAGGCCACCACGGGGTTGATTGGCTGTCGGAGCGGCGTCGGCCCGGGCGTAGCATCTGCGCTGCCACCCCCCGAGGACGCCTGAGGAGCGACGACGTGTCCGAGACGACTTCCCCGACCGCCGCCACCCCGGTCGTCGGCACCGCGCGGGTCAAGCGCGGCATGGCCGAGATGCTCAAGGGCGGCGTGATCATGGATGTGGTCACCCCCGAGCAGGCCAAGATCGCCGAGGACGCCGGCGCGGTCGCGGTGATGGCCCTCGAACGGGTGCCCGCGGACATCCGCGCCCAGGGCGGGGTGTCCCGGATGAGCGACCCCGACATGATCGACGGCATCATCAACGCGGTCTCCATCCCGGTGATGGCAAAGGCCCGCATCGGGCACTTCGTGGAGGCGCAGATCCTCCAGTCCCTCGGGGTCGACTACGTCGACGAGTCCGAGGTGCTCACCCCGGCCGACTACGCCAACCACATCGACAAGTGGGCGTTCACCGTGCCGTTCGTCTGCGGCGCGACCAACCTGGGTGAGGCGCTGCGCCGGATCACCGAGGGCGCCGCCATGATCCGCTCGAAGGGTGAGGCCGGCACCGGCGACGTCTCCAACGCCACCACCCACATGCGGAGGATCCGCCAGGAGATCCGCCGCCTGTCGTCGCTGCCCGCCGATGAGCTGTTCGTCGCGGCCAAGGAGTTGCAGGCGCCGTACGAGCTGGTCAGGGAGATCGCCGAGACCGGCAAGCTGCCGGTGGTGCTGTTCACCGCCGGTGGCATCGCCACCCCGGCCGACGCGGCGATGATGATGCAGCTCGGCGCCGAGGGTGTCTTCGTCGGCTCGGGCATCTTCAAGTCCGGCAACCCGGCCCAGCGGGCCGCCGCCATCGTGAAGGCGACCACCTTCCACGACGACCCGGACGTGCTGGCCAAGGTCTCCCGTGGTCTCGGCGAGGCGATGGTCGGCATCAACGTCGACGACATCCCGCAGCCGCACCGCCTCGCCGAACGCGGCTGGTGACCCGACGGTGACGGCACCCGTGATCGGTGTGCTGGCTCTCCAGGGCGACGTCCGCGAACACGTCGCGGCCCTGACGGCGGCGGGCGCGCAGGCCCGTCCGGTACGCCGGCCGGCGGAGCTGGACGCGGTCGACGGCCTGGTCATCCCGGGCGGGGAGTCCACCACGATCAGCAAGCTGGTCGACATCTTCGAGTTGCGTGGCCCGATCGACAAACGGATCGCCGACGGGATGCCGGTCTACGGTTCCTGCGCCGGAATGATCATGTTGGCGGCCGAGGTGCTCGACGGCCGGCCGGACCAGCGCGGCTTCGACGGCATCGCGATGACCGTCCGGCGCAACGCCTTCGGCCGGCAGGTCGACTCCTTCGAGGCGCCGGTGGAGATCACCGGCATCCCGGGCGGGCCGCTGCACGCGGTCTTCATCCGCGCGCCCTGGGTCGAGCGGGTCGGCGAGGACGTGCAGGTCCTCGGCACGGTGTCCGACGGACCCGCGTCCGGCCGGATCGTCGCCGTACGCCAGCACAACCTGCTGGCCACCTCGTTCCACCCGGAACTCACCGGCGACCCCCGCCTGCACGCCTACTTCGTCGACCTGGTCCGCGCCGCCCGCTGACCCCGTCTCGCGCTGCCGCGCCGCGCCGACGCGTGCCGGCAGTTTCGGGGAAACTGCCGCCTTCTGCGGCCTCCAGGCCGCAGTTTCCCCGAAACTGCGGGGATCTTGTGCCGGCCGGGGCGCTGTTCGGACTGGGCGTCAGCCGGCGACCGAGCGGAGGCTGCCGGGGCGGCGGCCCAGGAGGCGGTCCAGCGCGGCGGCGCCGGCCGCGTCGGTGGGCTGCTGCACCACCAGTCGCTGCTGGTCGTCGGCGAGTTCCAGCGTCTCGTACGACAGTCGCAGCGGCCCCACCTCCGGATGCCGCAACCAGCGCACCCCGCTCGGCCGCACCGCGACCGGCCGGCGCTGCCACCGGGACCGGAACGGCTCCCCGACGGTACGGGCGAGCCGCTCGGCGAACGCGTCGGTGGTGGGGTCGCCCGCGCGCAACCGGTGCAGGTCGGCGACCTGTTGATCAGCGAGGTCGGCCCAGTCGGGAAAGTGCTGAGGTGCGCGCTCGTCGACGAAGAGGAACCACACGAGGTTGGGCCGCTCGCCGTCGAGCAGCCCCAGCGGGCGGGCCAACCGGTCGAACGGCTCGTTCCAGGCCAGCACGTCGCCGAGCCGGTTGGTCAGGTACGCCGGCCGGTCCCGCAGCGCCTCCAGCAGCGTTTGGACCTGCGGGCGGACGGTACGCGACACGGTCGGCCGCCCACCCGCGCACAGCTGGCGGCGGTGATCGACGGACGCGAGTTGCTGAAGGTGCCGCCGGTCGGCGTCGTCGAGGCGCAACGCCTCGGCCAGCGCGGCGAGGATGCCCGGCGACGGGCGGGTGTCCCGACCCTGTTCGAGCCGGGTCAGGTACTCCACGCTGACCTGGGCCAACGTGGCCAACTCCGCCCGCCGCAGGCCCGGCGTACGCCGCCGGCCGTTGGTGGGTAGCCCCACCTGCTCGGGTCGCAGCGCCTCCCGGCGGCTACGCAGGAACGCGCCCAACTCGCCGTCCATCACCCGTCCAGTCTGCCGCGCTCGCGCTCCGGGAGCGTGTCCCCGCCAGGGCTACCCTCCCGCCGGTCTCCCCGGATGCTTCCGACGGCGGTGGGATCGGCTCATGAACAGCACACGACAGCACGGACCGATCAAGGTGGGCCTGGTCGTCGGCAGCAGCCGCCCGGGGCGACGTGGCCCGACGGTGGCGGGGTGGGTGGCCGACACGGCGACCGGACATCCGGCGGCGCGGGCGGGGGAGGTGACCGTCGAGCTTGTCGACCTCGCCGAGCAGCGGCTGCCGCTGCTCGACGAGCCGGTGCCGGCGAGGTTCGGCGACTACCGTCACGAGCACACCCGTCGCTGGTCGTCGGTCGCGGCGGCCTGCGACGCGTTCGTCTTCGTCACCCCGGAGTACAACAGCTCGATCCCGGCCGTCCTCAAGAACGCCATCGACTACCTGGACGCCGAGTGGCGCGGCAAGCCGGCCGGTGTGCTCACCTACGGCGTACGCGGGGGTGGGCGGGCCGCCGAGCACCTGCGGCCCATTCTCGCCGAGGTGGGCATGGCGGTCCTGCCGGACCACGTCGAGCTGGGGTTGTTCACGGATTTCGACTGGTCCGGTGCGGATCGGTCCGACCCGACCGCCGAAGGTCGGATCGCGCCCGGCGACGGCCGAGCGGACCTGATCACGGCGATGCTCACCGATCTCCTCGCCGCGGCCCGGGAACGCCGCGTCGACCAGCGGGCGGAGCCGGCGTCGGAATCGAGCGGGGCGGCGGACCCGGCGGCGGGTGCCGGCGAGACGGCGGATCCGGCGGCCGGTGCCGGGACGGCGGGCCGGGACGCGGTCCCGGTCGCTGGGCGGTGAGCCGACCATGGAGACCCTGCTCATCACGTACCGGGTCCGCCCGGACCGCCTCGACGAGCATCTGGCCCTGCTCGACGCGGTGCACCGGGACCTGGCCCGGCTGCGCCCGCCCGGGTTCCGCTACCTGACCCTGCGGCTCGACGACGGACTCAGCTTCGTCGACGTCGTCATCGGCCCGGACCTGCCCGGACCACTGCCGTCGCTGGAGTCGTTCGGCCGCTTCCGGGCGCGGCTTGAGGAACGCTGCGAGCAACGCAGCACGACCGAGTTCAGCGTGCTGGGTTCGTACGGCATGGGGGAGTGATTTCGTCCGCTTTGTGGTGATCGGGGGAGTGCGGGCCGACGGCTGACGTGCGGCGGGTGACGACCACCCGCCGCACGTCGGTAGGATTGTCGAGATTCGGCAGGGCCATCTGGCCGCCACTGCTTCCACCAGAGCTGACCGGCACCACCGTGTGCGCCGGTGCGGAGCGGGGCGCTCGGTGCGGTCGATGCAGACGGCGGGTAGCAACGGAGGTAACAGATGTCCGGCCACTCAAAGTGGGCGACGACCAAGCACAAGAAGGCGGTCATCGACGCCAAGCGCGGCAAGATGTTCGCCAAGCTGATCAAGAACGTGGAGGTCGCGGCGCGTACCGGCGGTGGGGACCCGGCCGGCAACCCGACCCTCTACGACGCGATCCAGAAGGCCAAGAAGAACTCGGTCCCCAACGACAACATCGACCGGGCCGTCAAGCGCGGCTCCGGCCTGGAGGCCGGTGGCGCCGACTACCAGACGATCATGTACGAGGGGTACGGCCCGAACGGTGTCGCGCTGCTGATCGAGTGCCTGACCGACAACCGCAACCGCGCCGCCACCGAGGTACGCACCGCGCTGACCCGCAACGGCGGCTCGTTCGCCGACGCCGGCTCGGTGTCGTACATGTTCTCTCGCAAGGGCGTGGTGATCGTGCCCAAGGCCGGCACCACCGAGGACGACGTGATGCTGGCCGTCCTCGACGCGGGCGCCGAGGAGGTCAACGACCTCGACGAGGCGTTCGAGGTGATCTCCGAGCCGGGCGACCTGCTCGCGGTGCGGACCGCCCTGCAGGACGCCGGCATCGAGTACGAGTCGGCCGAGTCCTCCCTGGTGCCCAGCGTCACGGTGCCGCTGGACGAGGAGGGCGCGCGCAAGATCTTCAAGCTGATCGACGTCCTGGAGGACAGCGACGACGTGCAGAACGTCTACGCGAACTTCGACGTCTCCGACGAGGTCATGGCCGCCGTCGGCTGACCCCGGGCGGTGGGCGGCGATCGCTGAGAGCCTGAGCGTGTGCGGTGTGCCCGACAGGTCGACCGACGGTGACTAGACTGCCGTGGTGAACAGCAGGTCTGGACAGATCGTCAGCGGCATCGGAACGTCGGGTGTCGCGGTGGGAGCAGTCGTGCTTCTGCTCAGCCTTGCCACCAAGGCGTTCGATCGGGAAGTCGTCTTCGCCGCCGCACTGCTCCTGCTCGGGGGCCTTCTGTTGCGAGCTGCACCCTGGGCGAACCGCGGCCGGGGTCAGGCCCCGAGCCGTGCTGGATGACAGACCTCAGCGACGAGATCACGGAGATCTTGGAAGATTCCGGTTAGCGAAGAACGGAATCTGTCCAAGATTTGGCCGTCCCGACGGGCTTGACGGTGTGCGAGCGGGGCCGGGCCGGTCGGATGGCAGTTGCTAGAGATGTCTTTCTAAAGCATTCTCTACTGTATGACTGACGAGGTACCTCAGCGCTCGCTCAAGGTCACCGACCCGCGCGCCCTGCGGGCGTACGCCCACCCGCTGCGGATGCGCCTGATCGGGCTGCTGCGTGGCGAAGGGCCGATGACCGCGACGCAGGCGGCGGCTCGGCTCGACGACAACGTGCCGAACTGCTCGTTCCACCTTCGGCAACTCGCCAAGTACGGGTTCGCCGAACGCGTGCCCGGTGCGGACGCGCGGGAAAGGCCCTGGCGGGCCACCACCCAGTACACCTCCTGGGACGACGACTCCGACGATCCGGCCATGCGGGAGGCCACCGACCAGATCAACAGCGTGATGGTCGCCCTCTACCTGCAACGAGCGCAGGACTACCTGGCGATCCGCGCCGGCGAGCCCGCCGAGTGGCGGGCCGCCGCCGGCTTCGGCGACGCGTTGCTGCACGTCACCGCCGCCGAGCTGAGTGAGATCACGGGACAGGTCGACGCGCTGCTGGCCCGGTACGACGAACGGATCGCCGACCCGGCGAAGCGCCCGCCCGGCTCCCGTCCGGTGACGTTCGTCCAGATGGCGCTGCCGCGCGGCGCCGTACCTCCGCGGGAGACGGCGAGCGGAGACGGATCGTGACCGGATCTCTCACCCTGGCCGACCCGGCGCCGCCGCGCCGGCCGCGCGTCCCACGGCTGCTGCGGCAGGCGGCCTTCCGCCGCTACTGGTCCGCGCAGACCGTCTCGCTCTTCGGCGACCAGATCACCGTCCTCGCCGTCCCGCTGCTGGCCGTGCTCGCCTTCGGCGCCGGACCCGCCGAGATGGGTTACCTGACCGCCGCCTCGCTGCTGCCGAACCTGTTCTTCTCCCTGCCGGCCGGTGCCTGGGTGGACCGGTACCCGCGCCGACGCCACGTGATGATCATCGCCGATGTCGGTCGGGCGGTCCTGCTGCTGTCCGTGCCGCTGCTGTGGTGGGCGGACGCGCTGAACCTGCCGCTGCTCTGTGCCGTCACCTTCCTGATCGGGATCCTCTCGATGTTCTTCGAGGTGGCGCACAGCAGCCTGTTCGCCGCACTGGTCCGACGGGCGGACTACGTGGACGCCAACAGTCTGGTCAACGGCAGCAGGGCCATGTCGCACGTGGCCGGCCCGAGCATCGGCGGGGTGCTGGTGCAGGTGCTCACCGCTCCGTTCGCGCTCCTGTCCGGCGTGCTCACCTACCTGATCTCGGCGGCCTTCCTGGCCCGGACGCAGGTCACCGAGAACCCCGTACCGAAGGGCTCCGGCCGAGGGATGGCCGCCGGGGTGCGGTACGTGGTCCGCTCGGCGATCCTGCGGGCTACGCTGCTCGGCACCACCACGCTCAACCTGTTCAACTACATGTTCGCCGCGCTGTTCGTGCTGTACGTGACCATCGAACTGGGTGTCTCCCCGGGCCTGCTCGGCCTGATCATCGGGGCCGGCGCGGTCGGTGGACTGCTCGGCGCGGCGGTCACCGGCGCGATCAGTCGCCGGATCGGCATCGGCCCCGCGGTGCTCCTCGGTTTCGTCGCCTTCCCGGCCCCCATGGTCCTCGTGCCGCTGGCCACGGGGCCGCAACCGTTGGTGCTCGCGCTGCTGTTCGCCGCCGAGTTCGTATCCGCGCTGGGCGTCATGATCCTCGACATCGCCGTCGGATCGGTGCAGATCGCCGCCACCCCGGTGGCGATGCTCGCCGTGGTCTCCGGTTTCCGCCGCACCGTCAACTACGGCATCCGGCCGATCGGTGCCGTGCTCGGCGGGACCCTCGGCGCGGCGATCGGGGTACGGCCCGCCCTCTGGGTCGCCAGTCTCGGCGCCCTGCTCGGCGTGCTCTGGGTCGTCTTCTCCCCGCTGCGCACCATGCGCACCCTGCCCGAGAACTGACGTCCGGTGGCGCTCACCGGTAGCCGGACGCCACACCCGGCCACTCGTCGGCTCCCGCCCGCCGCACAACACGGGGCAGCAGCAACTGTCCACCATGGATATGCTCGCCGCTGATTCTCGAGTCGACCGAAACGGGGCGGGCATGAGCAGTGTCGACGAGCGGCAGGAAGTACCGGAAAAGGTGGCCAGCCTGGCTGCGGAACGCGGGCTCGGTACGTTGATCGACAAGCGCAGCAGCGGCAATCCCATCAGGTCCGCGCTCACGATCGTCGTCGTCGGCGCGGTGGCGGTCCTGGTGTCGGTCGCCCTCTTCGCGCTCGCGTCCTCCTGGCGGCCGCTGATCTGGTTGGCGATCCCGTCATTGGCGCTCGGCATCTGCGCTGTCGGCTGGTTCGTCGCCGTGTTGGTGAGAGGCTTCGAGGCAGGCTACCTCTACCCTGGCGGGATGGTGTACGTCCGTAACGGCAACGCCCGGGCCGCCACCTGGGCCGAGATGGCCGAGGTGGAGGTCCAGGTCTTCGGTGGTGGCACGCTGTTCGCCGGCAAGACCGCGGCGTACGTGATGAAGCCGACCGGCCAGGCGCCGATGCGGGTCAACTCGACGGATGTCGGGCTCAAGGACGGGGAGCAGGACCCGGTCGGCGCGGTGATCCTGCGGCTCGCCAGCGAGGCCGGGCGGCCGATCACCCAGAAGCTTGTCGGCAAGAAGTAGGGCGGCATCTGCGAGCGTGACGACGGCTGGCCGGTTCGCGCCGGGTGACGTGCTGGTACGGCGGGAAATCCTGCGCGGTGAGGTGTGGTTCGGCTGCCCGACGATCTGCGTCGAGGACTTACCCGACCTGCTCGCGCTCTTCCTGCCGACCGGCGCCGAGTTCGGTTTCCCCGAGTCGGGGGAGTTTCCGTGCGGGCGGCACCCGTGGCAGCTCGCCGGGCACACCGCCTGGACCGGTCACGGCAAGCTGATGCTGCAACGGCCCGGCGAGGCGCATTCGGTCGACGTGTTCTGGTCCGGCCCGGAGCGCACCTTCGCCGGTTGGTACTTCAACCTCCAGGACCCGTTCCGGCGTACGCCGATCGGGGTGGACACCCTCGACCACGAGTTGGACCTCTGGTGGGCGGCGGACGCCGACCGGTACGTCTTCAAGGACGTGGAGATGTTCGCCCAGCGGCTGGTGGAGGGGCGCTACCCGGGCCAGGGTGAGGCGATCCGCGCCGAGGGCGACCGGATCGCCGCCCTGCTCGACGCCGGTGAGCGCTGGTGGGACGAGTCCTGGTCGACCTGGCAACCCGACCCCACCTGGCCCGTCCCCCACCTCCCCACCAACTGGGCGTCTTAGCCGAGCGTCTCGCGTTCGCGCCAGGCGGTGCGGATCGAGGTGCGGCCGTTGGTGCGCAGCAGCGAGCCCTCGTACACGCGGGCTCCGGCGAGTAGGAAGCCCACCGCCGCGACCAGCAGCAGGGCCAGCGAGACGACCAGCTCCCACGCGGCGGCGTCCCCGGTGAACAGTCGCAGCGGCATCGCCGTCGGCGACGAGAACGGCAGGTAGGACAGCACCCGCATGGCGGTGACGTTGTCGTTGAGGAAGATCACCGCGAAGAACGGCAGCATCACCGCGAGCTGTACCGGCGTCGACACGCCACCGATGTCCTCCAACCGGTTCACCAGCGCGCCGGCCGCCGCCCACATCGACGCGATCAGCACGAAGCCGAGCAGGAAGAACGGCACGAACCAGCCGATCGCCGGGCCGAGCAGCGACAGCAGGGTGGTGTTGTCGCCGAACGCCATGCCGGCCACCGCGACCACGGCCACCAGGGCGATCTGCCCGAGCGCCAGGATCGTACCGGCGAGCATCTTCCCGGCCAGCAGGGCGCGGACCGGCACCGCGGCGACGAGGATCTCCACGATCCGGGTCTGCTTCTCCTCGATGATGCTCTGCGCGATCTGCACCCCGAAGGTCTGCGAGGTGATGAAGAAGATGAAGGCGAACGCGAACGGCACCAGGAAGGCCACCACCGGGTCCACCGCGTCCGGGTTCAGCAGCCGGACCGGGGGCTCGGTGCTCAACGCGGAGATCACGTCGTCGGGGGCGTCGTCCATGGCGAGCACGGCCGGGCCGGCGACCACGGCGGCGTCCGCGTCTCCGTCGCGCACCGCCTGCTCGGCGGCGGCGTCGTCGGGTACGGCGAGCACCTCCAGCCCGGCCGCCCGCAGCGGGCCCGCCGCCGCCTCGGTCACCGCCACGGTGGACGGCCCGCCGGACAGCAGCGGTGGCAGGATCGTCGCCGCCGCGGCGATCAGCAGGAAGACCACGGTGCTGATCAGGAAGGTGCGGTCGCGCAGCTTGACCCGGATCTCCCGGGCGGCGACCAGGCGGGTGGCCTGCATGGTGTTCATTTGGCGACCTCTCGGAAGATCTCGGCGAGGGAGGGGGTGACCGGGCGGAACGCGCGGACCGGGCCGCGCTCCAGCGCCGCGCGCAGCACCGGCTGCTCGTCGGTGCCGGCGGCCAGGTCGAACACGGCGCGCGCGCCGTCGAGGTCCACCAGGCTCACCCCGGGGTGGTCGCGCAGCCAGCCGGCGTCGGTCTCCACCACCAGCTCGAAGCGAGGCGTGGTGTACGCGGAGCGCAGCTGCTCCCGGCTGCCGGCGGCGCGGATCGAGCCGTCCGCGATGATCACCAGGTCGTCGCAGAGCCGCTCGACCACGTCGAGCTGGTGACTGGAGAAGAGGACCGGGGCACCGGCGGTGGCCCGTTCCCGCAGCACGCCGACGACCGTGTCCACGGCCAGCGGGTCGAGGCCGGAGAAGGGCTCGTCCAGCACCAGCACCTCCGGGTCGTGCACCAGCGCGGCGGCGATCTGCGCGCGTTGCTGGTTGCCCAGGGACAGCGTCTCCAGCAGGTCGTCGCCCCGTTCGGCGAGTCCGACCCGCTCCAACAGCCCGTCGGTGGCGCGGCGGGCTGCGTCGGCGGTCAACCCGTGCAGCTGACCGAGGTAGGTGACCTGCTCCCGGACGCTCATCTTCGGGTAGAGGCCGCGTTCCTCGGGCATGTAGCCGAAGCGCCGCCGCGCGTCCCGGCTCAGCGCTTCGCCCCGCCACGTCACCTGGCCGGCATCGGCGGCGAGCACGCCGAGGATGATGCGCATGGTGGTGGTCTTGCCGGCACCGTTGCCGCCGACGAAGCCGGTCATCCGGCCGGCGACGACGTCGAACGAGACGTCCTTGAGTACCTGACGGTCGCCGAAGCTGCGGTCGACGCCGTCGAGACGGAGCACGCTGGTCATGGGGCAACGCTAGGTCGTGGGCGGCCGGCTGCCGTCCGCCCACGGATGGAGATCACGACTCCCTCTCGCGGTGGAGGCCGTTCACCCGCCGGGCCGCACCACCCCGTGCTCGTACGCGAAGACCACCGCCTGCACCCGGTCGCGCAGGCCCAGCTTGGCCAGCACCCGGCTGACGTGTGACTTCACCGTCGCCTCGCCCAGGTGCAGGTCGGCGGCGATCTCGGCGTTGCTGGCGCCGCCGGCCACGAGCACCAGGACCTCCCGTTCCCGGGGGGTCAGGCTGTCCAGCGCCGCCGCCGAACCGACGTCACCACCGGGGCGGTCGCCGGGGCGGGCGAAGGTGGCGATCACCCGCCGGGTGAGTTCCGGCGCGAGCAGCCCGTCGCCGCGGGCCACCACCCGGATCGCGTCGACCAGGGCCTCCGGTGTGCCGTTCTTGAGCAGGAAGCCACTCGCGCCGGCACGCAGCGCGGCGAAGAGGTAGTCGTCGCGGTCGAACGTGGTCAGCATCAGCACGGCCGGCCCGCCCGGCTCGTCGTCGGTGCTGATCCGCCGGGTGGCCTCCAACCCGTCCATCCCGGGCATCTCCACGTCCATCAGCACCACGTCCGGACGCAGCGCCCGGGTCATGCCGACGGCCCGCTCCCCGTCGGCGGCCTCGCCGACCACCTCGATGTCGTCCTCGATCTCCAGGATCACCCGGAAGCCGGTCCGCACCAGGTGGTGGTCGTCGGCGAGGAGCACCCGGATCGGGTTCACCTCGGACTCCCCGCCGGCAGTGGGAGACGGACCCGCACCCGCCAGCCACCGCCGGTACGCGGACCCACCTCCAACTCACCGCCATGGGTCGCGACCCGTTCCCGCATCCCGATCAGTCCCAGCCCGTCGGCGTTCGCCGAGCGTCTGCCCCGACCGTCGTCGCTCACCTCGACCTCCATCTCCTTCGCCAGATAGCGGACCCGGACGTCGAGCAGACTCGCCCCGGTGGCGTGCTTCAACACGTTCGTCACCGCCTCCTGCACCACCCGGAACGCCGCCTGGGAGACCGATTCCGGCAGCGGCTGCGGATCGCCGTACACCCCCAGGGTGGCGCGCAGCCCGGCCTCGCCGGCCCGGTCCACCAGGGCGGCTATCCGGTCGATCCCGGCCGGCTGTCGGGCGTTGTCCGGGTCGCCGTCGCGGGCCCGCAGCACGCCGAGCATCCGGCGCAACTCGTCGACCGCCTGACGGGCGGTCTCCTCGATGGCGGTGAGGGCGGCGCGGGCCTTCGCCGGATCCTTGTCGAAGACCCGGCGGCAGGCCGCCGCCTGCACGCCCATCACCGACACGTGGTGGGCCACCACGTCGTGCAGCTCACGGGCGATGCGTACCCGCTCGCCGACCACCGCGTGCTCGCGTACCTCGGCCTGCGACCGGCGCAGCCGCTCCGCCTGCTCGGCCACCTGGTGCGCACGACGAGCCGCCACCCAGGCGGTCTCGCCGAAGAAGTACGCGAACCCGAAGTACAGCGCGTTGACCAGGATGCCGGTGACGATCGCGGCGAGCACCGGCGGCACCGGCCCGATGGCGTCGTCGAAGGTCTCCGCGGTGAGCGCCCCGAAGCTGATCGAGTAGGAGATTCCGAGCCAGGCGAACATCGCGACGATCACGCCGATCCGCAGCCGGCGGGACAACCGACGGTCCCGGCCCCAGGCGCCCAGCGTGTAGATGGCGATGAACAGCGCCCAGGTGGAGAGCTGCCACTCGGGGACGGCGCGCACCTGCGAACCGATGAACGCGGCCGACACGGCCAGCGTGGCGGCGACGGGGAAGCGACGTCGCCAGATCAACGGCAGCGGCACCGCCACGGTCCAGAAGAGCTGTTCGACACCGGACGGCGGCGGCCCCAGCAGGAAGGCCCCGGTGCTGCGGGCCAACGTCAGGCTGAGCAGGGCGAGGGCCGTCGCGGCCAGACCGGCGTACAGGTCCAGCCGGCGCTGCTCCGGCGTCGGCCCCGGCCGTCGCCAGTCGTCACCGGTCTCGGCCCGGCGCCACTCGTCGCTGGTCTCGGCGGTCTCGGTGGTCACCCTGGGCAGCATGCCATCCCCCCGCCGACCGCCATTCGCGTCGGGTGAGATCGGGCCGTCCGTCCGCCCACCGATCGTCACGGACAGTGCCTTCGGACCGCCCCCAACCAATACCCTTCTCCTCCCTTTGCTCTGCTTCAACGGACGCAATGGTCACGGAAAGTATCGGCGGGTGCGAGATGTGCGGCCGTGGAGCGTTGCAGCGCACCTGCTCAGGCGCCAGTGCGTGGGTTGAAGCAGAGCAAAGCGTGCGAGGTGGGATAGAGGTCGTCCGCGTTGCCGTGACTCGTAGTGACAATCACTTTCTGTGTCTGGTCCTCGTGCGGGCCCACCGAGGGCAGAGACTGCACCTGCCCCTAGACGCAGCACCGGCGGGCCGGGCGTAGCGCCGGGCGAGGGGCGGTCGGGGGCGGTCGGGCGAGGGAAGGTCGGGGGAAGGTCGGGGGAAGGGCGAGGGAAGGATGGGGCGATGGTCAGCCGGTGACGTCGCCGACCATCGGCGGCAGCGGACAGTGCAGCAGGCCGCAGATCGTCCGCAGCAACTCGATCTCGGGCACGGTCATCATCCCGTCGTGGCTGATCACCGCGACGGTGGCTGCCACCAGCCGTTCCTTGTCGCCAGGACGCAACCCGTCGAGCACCGGCCAGGCGGTCTCCAGGGCGAGCACGCCGTTCTCCGGCGGCGCGTACGGCAGGTTGGTGCCCGGCAGCAGCGTGCCGACGCCGGCCTGGTAGGCCCGTTCCGCCTCGCCTCGGTCAGGGTGCCCGACCTGCGCGAGGATGGCCAGCAGGGCGGCCGCCGCCGACCGCGCGTCGGTGAGCTTGCGCCGGTCGGTACGCCAGCGCGAGTCCGGCCGCAGCGACTCCTCCAACTCGGCCAGCAACAGCCGGGACAGGCAGTACTCGGTCACGTTTATCGCGCCGTCCGCCTGGATCAACGTGAACACGGCCGCCAGCAGTGACTCCACCTCGGGGTCGGGCCGGTCGCGTAGCGCCGGGAAGGTCAGTTCGGCCAGCGGCAACCGCAGCTCGGCGGGGAGTTCGACCAGGTCGTTCGCCGCGCGCAGGGCAGCGTCGGCCAGGTGCTGGCCGTGCCGCTGGGCCACCGCGGCGTACTGGTGCTGCCGGACCTCCGGTTCGGCGCTGAGCAGCAGGCCGAGCAGCAGCGGTACCGCCGCCTGCCGGTCGCGGGCCCGGTCGAGCAGCGGATCAGGTATCCGGTCGAGGATCGCTGCGGCGTGGGTGTACGCGGTCGCGGTGGGAGCGGCGACCCGGTCCAGCACCTCGCCCGGTGCGACGCGGATCCGCCCGCCGCCGACCGGTGACCCGGGCCGGGCCGGCCGCGCCCGGCCCGCCTCCTCCGGGCGCGCCGCTGTGTCCGGGCGGTCGGCCGGGTCCGGGCGGTCCGGTGCGCCGGCGGGGGCCAGGCCGAGGGCGACATCCTCCTGACGGCCCGACGGCGGCACCGCCGCCCACCGCCGTGACAGTTGTTGCAGCTCGGCCGGGTCGAACGACGGCTCCAGTGCCTTGATCCGGTCGGTCAGCGGGGGATGGGTGGCGAACCACGACGTGCGGGCCGCCTCGCCGAAGAGCATGTGCCCCACCTCGTCGCGCTTCGGCGACTTCAGTTCGGAGCCGTCGCTGAGCCCGCCGATCTTCTTCAGCGCCCCGGCGATGCCCCGGGTCTGGCGGGTGTACTGCACCGCGGAGGCGTCGGCCAGATACTCCCGCTGCCGGGAGACCGACGCCTGGATGAGCCGCCCGGCGAGCACCCCGACGTAGCCGGCCACCAGCAGGGCCAGACCCACCAGCGCCAGTGGGGCGGCGCTGCCGCCGCTGTTGTTGCCGCGCGACCGGCCGCCGCCGATGACCCCGGCGCGCGCCAGCCCGCGACCGATCACGGTCAGGAAGAGGATGCCGAACAGCAGGCCCATCAACCGGATGTTGAGCCGCATGTCGCCGTTGACGACGTGGCTGAACTCGTGGGCGATCACGCCCTGGAGTTCGTCACGGTTGAGTCGCTGCAACGCGCCCCGGGTGACGGCGACGGCGGCGTCGGACGGGGTCCATCCGGCGGCGAAGGCGTTGATCGCCGTCTCCTCCGGCAGCACGTAGACCTCGGGCACCGGTACGCCGGAGGCCAGCGCCATCTCCTCGACGACGTTGCGCAGCCGGCGCAGCTCGGGATCGGTGGTGTTCGCCGGCACCGGCACCCCGCCCAGCTCGCGGGCCACCTTCCCACCGCCGCCGCGCAACGCGAGCGTACGGACCAGGGCGGCCAGCCCGATCGCGGCGAGGGTGGCGACGGTGACCATGGCGATGAACCCGGCGAGCTGGCCGGGATCGGCGGTGGTGGCGTTGAAGGCGACCAACGCCGCGACGTTCACCACCACCACGATCCCGACCACGGCCAGCACGAACAGCAGCACGAGTCGGGTCGACAGCCGGCGCACCTGCCGCTGTCGCTCGAAGAAGTTCATCGCGGCCCGATCAGAACGAGACCTGCGGCGCCTGGCGCTGCTGCGGGTCGTCCGGCTGGAACAGCTCCGCCGGGCCGAATGAGAACATGCCCGCCACCACGCTGGAGGGGAACACCTCGCGCTTGTTGTTGTAGGCCATCACCGCGTCGTTGTACGCCTGCCGGGCGAACGCGACCCGGTTCTCCGTGGAGGTCAGCTCCTCCGACAGTTGCATCATGTTCTGGTTGGCCTTCAGGTCCGGGTACGCCTCGGAAAGCGCGAACAGCCGACCCAGGGTGGCGGTGAGCGCGTTCTCCGCGCCGCTGAGCTGCTGCATCGCCGCCGGGTCGCCGGGAGCCGCGGCCGCGGTGGCCTGCGCGTTGACGGCGGCGTTGCGGGCGTTGATCACCGCCTCCAAGGTCTCCCGTTCGTGCTTGAGGTAGCCCTTGGCGGTCTCGACCAGGTTGGGGATCAGGTCGTGTCGCCGGACGAGCTGCACGTCGATCTGGGCGAAGGCGTTACGGTACGCGTTGCGGGCCCGGACCAGCCCGTTGTAGATCGACACGCCGAAGCCGAGCACCGCCACGACGATCAACAACAGGCACACCAGTCCGATGATCAGTTCCACGGCCGCTCCCTCGGTGTGAGTCGGTACTTCCGCTGATCATCGTACGTTCGTCGGTCCAGGCCCGCTCCTGCTCAGCGCGCGGATCGACGCGCCTTGACCACGCTGTCGGCGATGTCCAGCAGGGTGATCGCGACGATCACCACGATGCTGATCCGGGCGACCGTGTCGAGACCGCCGTCGCGCAGCCAGGCGAAGCGGGCGACGAACTCCGGGTTGAGCAGCCGGTCGTCGAGCAGCAGCCAGATCGCCGGCACCGCGAACGCCAGGCTCAGCACGGCGTTGCCGACGACCAGGGGCCAGGTCCACCGGCGGGCACGGTACTTGCCGATCTCCAGGGCGATGCTGGCGAGCAGGACGACGATCAGCAGCGGCAGCCAGAACGTCCACAGCGCCGGATCGAGGATCGGCAGGCGCTCGCCGTCGGGCCCGACCACCGACTGGAAGTGCTGCCATGGCAGGAAGGCGATGAACAGGCCGAGGAACACGATCGAGGCGCACACGTCGGTGAGCGTGACGCCCCGTTCGCTGGGCAGCTCGGGTAGCTGGTCGACGCTCCACTCGGGCAGGTTCAGCGGGGTGCCGATGCGTTCCAGCACCGCGAAGACCAGGGTCACCCAGAAGGTGATCTGCACCGCGACGTTGAACGCCGCGACGATGCCCTCGCCGATCGCGCCGGCCGGGTTGTCGGCGACGGTGGCCTGGAGGACGCCGATCAGCACCCCGACGATGGCGGGAATGGTGCTGAGCAGCACGATCAGCAGCCGCTGCCAGGCCAGGTAGTACGCCGGCCCGATGAGCTGCAGACGGCGGTCGGCGTATCGGGCGGCCAGGTGGGCGGGGTTGCCCAGCTCGGTGAGGACGGCGCGTTCGGCCGTCGCGGCGTCGAGCCCTTCGGCGGTCCGGCCGTCGATCATGTCGCCGATGGAGGCGCGCAGTTCGGTGGCGATCTCCTCGCGTCGCCCGGTGGGCACCGAGCGCAGGGTGGCAGCCAGGTAGCGGTCGGTCAGCGAGGTCATTCGGGGGCTCCTTCGATCAGGGTGCGCAGCGAGGTCTGTACGGCGGTGAGGTCGTCGAGCAGGCGTTGCAGCACCTGCTCGCCGGAGTCGCTGGTGCGGTAGAACTTCCGGGGCCGGCTCTCCTCGGTGTTCCACTCGCTGGTCAGCAGCCCCTGCTCCTCCAGCCGTCGCAGCAAGGGGTAGAGGGTGTTCGCGTCGACCGGGAAGCCGTGGCCGGTGAGTCGTTGCAGCAGTGCGTAGCCGTAGTCGGGTCGACGCAGCGCGACCAGGCTGGCCACCACCACGGTGCCCCGACGTAGTTCCTGTAGGTGGGTCCGTAGCACGTCATCGCTGACCATGCGTCACACTATACTGTGTGTCACACACTACTGTCTAGCGCACAACGATGTGGCCCTATGGGGCAACGCGGGACGTCCGGATATCCGGACGCCCCGCGTCGTCTCCCCGTCCGTGGGCTGCCTCAGCAGGTGCCGCCCTGCCGGAAGCCACGTTCCACGAAGGACGCCGGACCGACCTGGAAGGCGCCCACGCCGGACCGGATCGGGTGCCCGGTGAACAGCTCCACCCGCGCGCCCACCCGGACCAGATACGCCGTTGCGGTGCCCGCGTCGTTGCTGATCAGGCCGCCGCGCGGGCCGTAGATCGTCTCCAGGTCGGCGAAGGTCATGCCGACTCCCGCACCGGCGGGGGAGTAGGGCGGGGCGGTGGCGGTGCTCACCTCGACCAGCCGGCCGTGCCGGAAGGCCAGCAGGATCACGCCCGCCCAGGCGCCGGTCGCACCGGCCCGGACCACGCCGTCGCAGGTGGCGACGGACCAGTCGATCATTCCGGCGGCGGTGAGCCGGTCGAGACCGGCACCGATCCGGTACGGCCCGGCGCCCCGCACGCTCAACACACCGGTGTCGGTGGTGACCGGCGGCTGCGCGCCCACCACCACCGAGGGGACCGAACGCGGCAGTGGTGCGGCCTGCGCCGGAGCTGCCCCGGCGAGGCCAAGAACGGTCGCGACTGCGACATAGACGAAACGGTGCACAGAGATCGCCTCCTCGGCATCGAGTTCCTACTCTCTTCGTCTCCCCGCCCACCCCTGCGGTTCGCCCCGTCCCCACCCGCCGGGGTGGTTGCTGCGGGGACGGGGGCGGGGGAGGGTTGCGGGAGAGGGTGGGGTGGGGTGGGGTGGGGTGGGTGGGGGTGCCGGGGCGGATCGGGGCGTACCGGGTGGAGCGCCTGCTCGGGGTGGGCTCGTTCGCGACCGTCTGGCTGGCGTACGACCCGGCGCTGGAAGTCCGGGTGGCGATCAAGGTGCTGGCGGAGAACTGGCACCACGACGTACGCGTCCGGGAACGCTTCCTGGACGAGGCCCGGCTGCTACGCCGGATGGAGGACGACCGGTTGGTCCGGGTACGCCTGGTGGGGGAGTTGGCGGACGGACGGCCCTACACGGTGCTCGACTGGGCCGACGGGGGCAGCCTCCGGGAGCGGCTCGCCGCCGGGCCCCTTCCCGTGGCGACCGCCCTGGACCTGCTCGCCGAGATCGCCGCCGGGGTGGCGGTGCTGCACCGGCACCGAGTGGTGCATCGTGACCTGACACCCGGCAACATCCTGTTCCGCTCGACCGCCGACGGTGAGCGGGTGGTCATCGCCGACCTCGGTCTGGCCAAGGCGCTCGCCGTCGCCTCCGGGCTCACCATGCGCGCCGGCACGCCCGGTTACATGGCACCCGAGCAGGACGACCCGCTCGCGGTCGTCGACGAGCGCGCCGACGTGTACGCCCTCGGCCGACTCGGCCGGCAACTGCTCGCACATCCGGTGCCGCAGCCCGTGGCGGCGGTGCTCCGGCGAGCGACCGCCACCCGACCGGACGACAGGTACCCGGACGCCGAGGCGTTTCGCACGGCCCTGCTGGCGGCGGCGCGGCAAACTCGGGATCCGACCAACCCCAGCACCGGACAGTGGCCGGCTCCCGCGCCCGGTACCCACGGCGCCGACGCCCCGGTAGCTGCCGCACTGACACGGTGGCTGCGTGCGGTCGCGCTGACGGTGATCCTGGTGGCGGCGGCCGGCACAGTCTCGGCGGACTCGGCGACGCCCAGCGGTACGGCGAGAAGTGGTCCGCTGTCCGTCGTGCTGCCGGCCGGCTGGCGGGCGGCCGGCACCGGCTGGGCCGGGCGGTACGACCCGTCCGGCCGCCTCGAACCCGCGATGGTGATCTCGCCGGAGCCGCGCCGGTGGGCCGTCGACCCGCGCGTGCCGGGCGCCTTCCTCGGACTGTCGGAGGCCGCCGCCCGCCGCGGCGATCCGGCCACCTTCGTCGCCGAGCAGCCCCACGCCGACTGCACACCCACCCCGCCCCGACGGGTGCGGCTGGGCGGCCTGGACTGGGTGGTCGCCCGCTTCGACTGCCCGTACGGGCGACCGGTGCTGGTGGAGGCCGCCGCCCGGGCACCCACGGGCCTGCTCTACGCCCAGGTCGTGCCCCCACCCGGTGCCGGCGACGAGTTCGTGGACACCCTGCTCGACGGGGTACGGACACGACGACCGGTCATCGCACCACCACGGTGAGTACGTGGGTGACCGCCTCGCGGGGAATGAACACCTCCACGGTGCCGGTCCGGAGGAACCGGAGATCGACCACGCCGGCCTCGTAGTTGCTGTCCACCAGGTCCTCTCGGTCCACCGTCACCTCACCCGGTCCGATGTCCCGCAGGCGCAGCACCCCGCCGGTGGCGAAGCAGAGCGACGACGGCAACGGCCCGGGGTCGGACAGGGGCAGCTCGTACCGGACCGCGCCGAGGCAGGACTCGGACATGCTCGGGCTGGGTGCCGGGGCGCGGGTGCTCCGCTGCGGGGTGGGCGCCCGGGGCGCCGGTGCCGGCCGCGTGGTCGGCACCGTCCCGACCGTCGGTGGCGTACCGACAGGTGTTCCGCTCGGCCGGATCGACGGTGGGGAGGGCGGCGGCGCGGTGGTGGGCGCGGGTGGGCGTACCGGCAGCGGCGCGACCGGCTCGTCGGCGCAACCGCCGGCACCCGCGACGAGCGCGACGGCCAGGGCCAGCACCGTCGGGCGGAGCCGGCCGGCCAGGTCAGTCGGCACCGGTGAGCCGCTGCCGGACCTGCCGGCGGGCCTCGTGGATGCGGGACTTGACCGTGCCCACGGGTATGTCGAGCAGCTCGGCGATCTCGCGGTAGTCGAGGTCGAGCACGTCCCGCAGGGTCAGCGCCTCGGCCAGGTCCGGTCGGACCGCGTCGAGGGCCTCCAGCAGGTCGAGTCGGGTACCGGCGACCACGCTGGTGCGGCGCGGGTCGGGCCGGTCCGGCAGCGGGGCCCCGGCGGTCTCCATCAGCCACCGTCGGCGCAGCGTCCGGTAGGTCGAGCGGGCCCGGTTGGCGGTCAGCCGGTACAGCCAGGTGTGAAACGACGAGCGGCCCTCGAACCTGTCGATGCCCCGCGCCACCGCGAGCAGCGCGTCCTGGCAGGCCTCCTCCGCGTCCTCCCGGTTGGGCAGCAGCCGACCGCACAGCCGCAGCACCTCCGGACGCACCGCCGCGAGCAGCGTGTCCAGGGCCGCCCGATCGCCACGCGCCGCAGCTGCGGCCAGGTCGTCGATCCCATCCGCGAGGGTCATCGCGCCGTCCCGTGCTCGCCGGTGTTGCGGTGGCGTTCAGGCTACGCCGCCGGGACCGCCGCGTCCGGTCCCGAGTCCACCAGCTGACACGGCACGGGCGTCGGCGCCGGCCGCCGAGGCGGGTCGAGCGGACCGGCGAGCGCCGCGCGCGGCGCGCTGGAGCGACCGGCGACGGCGGGGTTAGGGTTAGCGCCGACCGACTCGATCATCCGAACCGGGGGGCCTCCGCATGGGCGATTCGTTCGCGCATCTGCACGTGCACACGGAGTACTCGATGCTCGACGGGGCGGCCCGGCTCAAGGACCTGTTCGCCGAGGTCAAGCGGCAGGGGATGCCGGCGGTGGCGATGACCGACCACGGCAACATGCACGGCGCGAACGACTTCTACAAGCAGGCGATGGCCGCCGGGGTGACCCCGATCCTGGGCATCGAGGCGTACGTGGCGCCGGAGTCACGGTTCCACAAGTCACGGGTCCGGTGGGGCCGGCCGGAGCAGAAGAGCGACGACGTCTCCGGTAGCGGTGGCTACACCCACAAGACCATCTGGGCGCGCAACAAGACCGGCCTGCACAACCTGTTCGCGCTGACCTCGCGCTCGTACACCGAGGGCTATTTCGTCAAGTGGCCCCGGATGGACGCCGAACTGCTCGCCGAGTACGCCGACGGGCTGATGGCCACCACCGGCTGTCCATCCGGTGAGGTGCAGACCCGGCTGCGGCTCGGCCACGACGCGCAGGCCCTCGAAGCCGCCGCGAAGTACCAGGAGATCTTCGGCCGGGAGAACTACTTCCTGGAGCTGATGGACCATGGCCTGGACATCGAGAAGCGGGTCCGCGACGGGCTGCTGGAAATCGGCCGCAAGCTCAACATCCCGCCGGTGGTCACCAACGACTCGCACTACACCCACGAGGCGCAGTCCGAGGCGCACGACGTGCTGCTGTGCGTACAGACCGGCAGCAACGTCGCCGACCCGAACCGGTTCAAGTTCGGCGGCAGCGGCTACTACATCAAGTCCGCCGACGAGATGCGCGGCGTGGACCACTCCGACGCCTGGCTGGAGGGCTGCCGCAACACGCTGCTGGTGGCGGAGCGGGTCGACCCGACCGGGATGTTCGAGTTCCACAACCTGATGCCGCGCTTCCCGGTCCCCGAGGGCGAGACCGAGGAGTCCTGGTTCCGCAAGGAGACCTTCGCCGGCCTGGCCCGCCGCTACCCGGAGGGCATCCCCGAGGGGCACGTCGTGCAGGCCGAGTACGAGCTGGGTGTCATCATCCAGATGGGCTTCCCGTCGTACTTCCTCGTGGTGGCCGACTTCATCCAGTGGGCCAAGGCGCAGGGCATCGCCGTCGGTCCTGGCCGCGGCTCCGCGGCCGGTTCCCTGGTCGCGTACGCCCTGGGCATCACCGACCTGGACCCGATCCCGCACGGGCTGATCTTCGAGCGGTTCCTCAACCCCGAGCGGGTCTCCATGCCGGATGTCGACATCGACTTCGACGAGCGTCGGCGCGGTGAGGTGATCAAGTACGTCACCGACAAGTGGGGCGAGGACAAGGTCGCCCAGATCGCCACCTTCGGCACGATCAAGGCGAAGGCCGCGATCAAGGACTCGGCTCGGGTGCTCGGCTACCCGTACGCGGTCGGCGACCGGATCACCAAGGCGATGCCGCCGGCGGTGATGGGCAAGGACATCCCGCTCACCGGCATCTTCGACCCGAAGCACCCGCGCTACGCCGAGGCCGGCGAGATCCGTGGCCTGTACGAGTCCGACCCCGACGTCCGCAAGGTGATCGACACCGCCAAGGGCATCGAGGGGCTGATCCGGCAGACCGGGGTGCACGCCGCCGGCGTCATCATGTCCGCCGAGCCGATCATCGAGCACATCCCGCTGATGCGCCGGGACGCCGACGGGGCGATCATCACCCAGTTCGACTACCCGACATGTGAGTCGCTCGGGTTGTTGAAGATGGACTTCCTGGGCCTGCGCAACCTGACCATCATCGACGACGCGCTGAAGAACATCGAGCTCAACCACGGACTCAAGGTCGACCTGCTCAAGCTGCCGTTGGACGACAAGCCGACGTACGAGCTGCTGGCCCGCGGCGACACCCTCGGCGTGTTCCAGCTCGACGGCGGGCCGATGCGCTCGCTGCTGCGGCTGATGAAGCCGGACAACTTCGAGGACATCTCCGCCGTCCTGGCGCTGTACCGGCCCGGCCCGATGGGCGCCAACTCGCACACCAACTACGCGCTGCGCAAGAACGGGCTCCAGGAGATCACCCCGATCCACCCGGAGCTGGCCGAGCCGCTGGAGGAGATCCTCGGCCCGACCCACGGTCTGATCGTCTACCAGGAGCAGGTGCAGCGCGCCGCCCAGGTGCTCGCCGGGTACAGCCTCGGCAAGGCCGACCTGCTGCGCCGGGCGATGGGCAAGAAGAAGAAGGAGGTCCTCGACAAGGAGTTCATCCCGTTCCGGGACGGGATGAGGAGCAACGGCTACTCCGACGAGGCCATCAAGACCCTGTGGGACATCCTCGTCCCGTTCGCCGACTACGCGTTCAACAAGGCGCACACCGCCGGGTACGGGCTGGTGTCGTACTGGACCGGCTACCTGAAGGCCAACTACCCGGCCGAGTACATGGCGGCGCTGCTGACCTCCGTCGGTGACGACAAGGACAAGATGGCCATGTACCTGTCGGAGTGCCGGCGGATGGGCATCCAGGTGCTGCCACCGGACGTGAACACCTCGGCCGGCCCGTTCACCCCGGTCGGCCGGGAGATCCGCTTCGGCCTCGGCGCGATCCGCAACGTCGGCGCGAACGTGGTCGCCGCGATCATGCGGTGCCGCGAGGAGAAGGGCGAGTACGCCGACTTCTACGACTTCCTGTCCAAGGTGGACGCGGTGGTCTGCAACAAGAAGACCATCGAATCCTTGATCAAGGCGGGGGCGTTCGACTCGCTGAAGCACCCCCGCAAGGGCCTGCTCTCCGTGCACGCCGACGCCATCGACGCGTACGCCGACGTCAAGCGCAAGGAGGCCGTCGGGCAGTACGACCTGTTCGGCGCGGGCTTCGGTGACGCCGAGGTGGCGACGAACACCACGGTCATGCCGGTCATCGCCGAGGGGGAGTGGGACAAGCGCGACAAGCTCGCCTTCGAGCGCGAGATGCTCGGCCTGTACGTCTCCGACCACCCCCTGTTCGGGTTGGAACACATCCTCGGTGCGGCGGCCGACACCACCATCGCGGCGCTGTCGGAGGAGGGCACCGTGCCCGACGGCGCGGTGGTCACCCTCGCCGGCATCCTCTCCGGCGTGCAGCGACGGGTCACCAAGCAGGGGCGGGCGTGGGCCTCGGCCACCCTGGAGGACCTGGCCGGCGGTGTGGAGACGCTGTTCTTCCCGAACACCTACGAGGTGATCGGCCAGTACATCGCCGAGGACGCGATCGTGGTGGTCAAGGGCCGGGTCGACCGGCGCGACGACACCCCGCGCATCATGGCGATGGACATGTCCCTGCCGGACGTCAGCACCAGCACCACGAACAAGCCGGTCACCCTCACCATCCCGGTGACCCGCTGCACCCCACCGCTCGTGGAACGGCTCAAGGAGACCCTGGTGCTGCACCCCGGCGACGCCGAGGTGCACGTCAAACTCCTCAACGGCACCCGCACCACCACCCTGCGCCTGAGCCCGGTCCGAGTAGCCGCCACCACCGCCCTCATGGCCGACCTGAAAAGCGTCCTAGGCCCCGCCAACGTCACCTGAGCCCCACACCCCTCCCGGTCACCCCCGGTTGGGGGTGGGGGCCACGGGGGTGGGATTGGCGCTTAGGGGTGGGGGGCGGGGCGGTTAGCGTCGGGGTGTGGATCTGGAGCAGGCACAGAAGCTGTGGCAACCGCAGCCGGGCTGGCTGAACACCGCCAGCTACGGGTTGCCGCCCGACCCGGCCTGGGACGCGTTGCAGGACGCGCTGGCCGGCTGGCGGGTGGGGCGGGGAGCGTGGGAGGACTGGGGCGCCGCCACCGACCGGTGCCGGACGGCGTTCGCCTCCCTGGTCAGCGTGCCGGTGGGCGACGTCGCGGTCGGTGCCACCGTCTCCCAGCTGCTGGCGCCGGTCGCCGCCGCGCTGCCCACCGGTGCCCGGGTGCTGGTGCCCGAGGTCGAGTTCACCTCCAACCTGTTCCCCTGGCTGGTCCAGGCCGAGCGGGGCGTCGAGGTACGCACCGTCGCGCTGGCCGAGCTGGCCGCCTCGATCGACCCGGGCACCGACCTGGTGGCGTTCAGCCTGGTGCAGTCCGCCGACGGCACCGTCGCCGCGTACGACGAGATCGTCGCGGCGGCCCGGGCGCACGGCGCGCTCGTCGCGGTGGACGCCACCCAGGCCTGCGGCTGGCTGCCGTTCGACGCGGCCCGTGCCGACGTCGTGGTGGCCGGCGGGTACAAGTGGCTGATGGCTCCCCGGGGCACCGCCTTCGCCTACCTGGCTCCCGGGCTGCGGGACCGGCTGCGACCCGACGCCGCCGGCTGGTACGCGGGCCGCGATCCGCACGCCTCCTACTACGGGCCGCCGCTGCGGCTGGCCGACGACGCCCGCCGGTTCGACCTCTCACCGGCCTGGTTCAGCTGGGTCGGTGCGGTACCCGCCCTGGAGTTGCTGCTGGAGATCGGTGTCGAGCAGGTGCGGGCGTACGACGTGGCGCTGGCCAACCGTTTCCTCGCCGGTCTGGGGCAGCCACCCGGGCACAGCGCGATCGTCACCGTCGAGGTGCCCGACGCGCAGGAGAAGCTGGAGCGCGCCGGGGTACGCGCGGCGGTGCGGGCCGGTCGCGTCCGGGCCTCGTTCCATCTCTACTCCACCACCGAGGACGTCGACCTGGCCCTCGACGCACTCACCTCCTGACCGCGCCGGCCACGCCGCACCGGACGGCTCGCCGGTGTGCGGCCGGCGCCCGCCGCCCGCCCTCACCCGACCGGTGAGGGCGGGCGGCACTGTCCGCAGGGCGGTCTCCCGCGATCCCCACGATGTCCGCGACGTCCCCTGACCGCCGCCTCACTTGCCGGTGATGATGCCCGGGTTGATACACAGTCCCGGCGAGCTGCCGTGCTTGTCCGCGATCTCCAGGCAGCGGGTCACCTTGTCCACCGTCGCGTTGGTCTCGGTGACCTGCTTCTGGATCTCGGCGTTGAGGCGGTCCTGTTCGAGGTTGCGGGTCTGCGCGAGCTTGTCCTGGAACGCCTTGATGTTGCCCTCGGTCTTGTCGTCGTGGTTGACCCGGGTGATGGTGACCGACAGGATCTCGACGTCGTCGGCCAGCCGCCCCTCGGCGTTGGACTTGATGCTCGCCGAGAAGGGCTTGAGGTCGACGTTCAGGTTGCCGGTCTTCGAGTCGATGCGCTCCAGCGGGTTGTAGGTGGCGAAGGCGTCGTTGACCGCGCTGTCGAGTTGGACGCCGACCCGCTGCCCCCGGAAACTCTCGAAGTCACCCTTGTAGTCCATGAACTGCTGCGGTGCGTTCTCGGGCTGGACCTGCCACTCGACCAGCACCTCGACGCACGCGTCCGCGAGGGTGCCGGTACGTACCCGCACGCACTTGTCGTTGCCGATGTGGTCGTACTTCTGCCGCCCGGCGTCCCACTCGCCGACCCGCTGCCACGGGGTGACCCATTTCAGGCCGGAGCCAGTGACCTCACCGGTCGGCTTGCCGAAGCTGGTGACGATGCCGACCGAGCGGATCGGCACCGAGTGGGCGCTCGACGCGACGGTGAGGATCGCCGTGCCGGCCAGGGCGCCGACCGCCGTCAGGACGCCGATCTGCCGCACCTGGCGTTGCGAGCTGAACAGGGCGACGGCGATGGCGACGATCGCGACGACGGCGGCGACGATGGCCAGGATGAAGCCGAAGGGCATGGCGGGACCTTTCCGGTGACGGCGCTTGCTGAGTTGATCATCAACGTAGCCGTCCGGGTCAAGGTCGTCGCGGGCGCATCCGTGGCGGGGCCACCGAACGAATCCCCCGGTGGAGACCTGTCCACTGGGAGGAAGTCTGGTGTCTGGGGTACCGATGCCGGCCGAGGTCGTGCAGATCGCGCGCAAGCGCCTGACCGCCGCCGCCGAGGAGTTCGACGGCAACCGGACCGCCGCGCTGGTCGTCGAGCTGGCCGAGGAGTGGGGAGTGGAGCGGCTGTGGGACGACGTCTGCGTGCCGGTGCTCACCGCGCGGAACGGGTGTACCCCCGCCGGGATCGCCGTCGAGCACGCCCTGTCCGAGGGCGTCCGGGTCGGTCTGGACGTGTTCCGCCGCGATCCGGCAGCCGGCCCGCCCGCCGACGGCGTGCTGCTGGCCGGGGTGGAGCAGGAGGAACACTGTCTCGGGCTGCACGCGCTCGCCGCCGGGTTGCGGGAGCGTGGCCGGGGCAGCCTGCTGGTCGGGCCGGCGCTGCCGTGGACGGCGCTGGCCAGCGCCGTTGACCGGGCCCGACCGCACACCGTAGCCGTCTGGTCCCAGTCGCCGGTGACCGGCCGGTCGTACCGCATCGGCCGCTTCGCCCGGGACTTCCCGGCGGTCCGGGTGTACGCCGCCGGGCTGGGCTGGGTCGACCCGCCCACCCCGCCGGTGACGCGGCTCGACTCGCTCTCCGCCGCCCTCCGGGTGCTGTAGGCGGGCAGGTGCGCGTCCGGTCGTCAGCCGCCTCGTGACATGGGTCATACCGATACGGATCCGTGCCGTATCGTAAATGCCCTACGCTGAACGTCGACGCGGACGGGACCGACTCGAAAATCGGGGGGCGCAGATGCAGCCGAGCGAGAACACCGGACATCCGAGGAGGTGGGCGATCCTCGGGGTGCTGGTGATCAGCCTGCTCGTGGTCGTCCTCGACAACACCATCCTCAACGTCGCGCTACGCACCCTCGCCGACCCGGTGCACGGGCTCGGGGCGAGCCAGGGCGAGCTGGAGTGGTCGATCAACTCCTACACCCTGGTCTTCGCCGGGCTGCTGTTCACCTTCGGCGTGTTGGGGGACCGGGCCGGCCGCCGCAGGATGCTGCTGATCGGGCTCGCGCTCTTCGGCCTGGCGTCACTGCTGTCGGCGTACGCGCAGACTCCCGGCCAGTTGATCGCGGCCCGGGCCCTGATGGGGGTCGGCGGCGCAGCGATCATGCCGGCGACGTTGTCGATCATCTCCAACGTCTTCGACCCCCGGGAGCGAGGACGCGCCATCGGCATCTGGGCCGGCGCGGTCGGCCTGGCGGTGGCCATCGGGCCGGTCCTCGGCGGACTGTTGCTGGAACACTACTGGTGGGGCTCGGTCTTCCTGATCAACGTGCCGGTGGTGGCGCTCGGCGTCATCCTGGTCGCGTCGCTGGTGCCCGAGTCACGCGACCCCGAACCGGGCCGCGTCGACGCGTTCGGTGTGCTGCTCTCCGTGGTCGGTCTGGTCGCCCTCACCTACGGCATCATCGACGGCGGCGAGCACGGCTTCGGTCGACCCCTGGTCTGGGCCTCGATCCTCGGCGGCGTCGCGGTGCTGGCCTGGTTCGTCCGGTACGAGCGACGCAGCAGCCATCCGGCGCTCGACGTCCGACTGTTCCGGGTACCTCGGTTCGCCGCCCCGGTGGCGATGATCGGGCTGGTCTTCTTCGCCGCGATGGGTGTGCTGTTCTTCAGCTCGTTCTACCTGCAACTGGTGCGCGGCTACAGCCCGCTCGAGACCGGCCTGCTCTTCCTGCCCTTCGCGGTCGCCCAACTCGTCTTCGCCCCGCGCAGCGCCACCATGGTCCGCAGGTACGGCGGCCGGGCGGTGGCGGTGGTGGGGCTGGTGCTGACCTCGGTGGCGTTGGGCGCGTTCGCCTTCGTCGACGTCGCCACGCCCATCTGGCTGGTGCTGCTCGCCTTCTTCCTGCAGGGCGTCGGGATGGCCAACATCATGCCGCCGGCGACCGAGTCGATCATGTCGGCCCTGCCCCGGGAGAAGGCCGGCGTGGGCTCCGCGATCAGCAACACCATCCGGCAGGTGGCCGCCGCGCTCGGCGTCGCGGTGATCGGCTCGGTGCTGGCCGCCGGCTACCGCACCGGGATCGAACCGGCCCTGGTGGATCTGCCGCCGGCAGCCGACGCAGCGGCCGGTGAGTCCATCGCCGGCGCGTACGCCGCAGCCGGTCAGCTCGGTCCCGCGGGTCCGCGACTGGTCGCGGCGGCCAACGACTCCTTCGTCTCGGCCATGCATCTGTCGGCCACGCTGGCCGCGCTGGTCGTCGCGGCCGGCATCCTGGTGGCCCTGCGCTTCCTGCCCGGCCGGGCCAGCACCGGCGGGCCGGCGACGATCGGCGGACCCGGGTTGGCCGCCGCCGCGTCCGGGCAGGGACAATGAGGGGATGACCAGCACGGCGGACGCCGCACGACCACCCGGGCGGCCACGCAGCGTCCGAGCGGACGAGGCGATCATCGAGGCCACCCTGGATCTGCTCGCCGAGGGCAGCACCATCGAGATGATCTCGGTCGAGGCGATCGCCGCGCGGGCCGGGGTGGGCAAGGCGACCATCTACCGCCGCTGGCCGGGTAAGGACGCGCTGCTGCTCGACGCGTTGCGTCGCCTCAAGGGCGATCCGCCGCAGCCGTCCGGAGGGTCTGTCCGCGAAGACCTGATCACGCTGGTGACCGCGATCGGCCACAACGTCGACCCGCGCGCGGCGCAGATCATGCCCTGTCTGGTGCCGGAGATGAAACGCAGCCCCGAGCAGTACGCGTTCTACCAGAGCATCGTGGAGCCCCGCCGGGCCGCGATGCGGGAGGTGCTGCGCCGTGGCGTCCGCGAGGGTGAGCTGCGCGCCGACATCGACATCGAGGTGACGATGGCGATGCTCACCGGGCCGATGCTCATCCAGCGGGTGTTGAACTGGAACCCGGATCTCGACGAGGCGAACCTGCCGGAGCGGGTCGTGGACGCCGTCCTGGCTGGTATCCGCACTCGCTGAGCCGCACGTCGTGGCCGCTGCCGGCCACGGCGCCCACCGCTGCTGGCCACGGCGCCCACCGCAGTCGCCGGCGAGGTGTCCCGCGGTCCTCAGCCGGCCGGCGTACGCAGCCGGTGCAGGCGCAACGCCAGCTGCACCTCCAGGGCCCGATCCGGTCGCTGCCAGTCGGCACCGAGCAACTGCCCGACCCGCTCCAGGCGCTGGGTCACCGTGTTGACGTGCACGTGCAACTGCTCGGCGGCCCGGGCCAGGCTGCCGCCCACCCCGAAGTACGCCTCCAGGGTCCGCACCAACGCGGTGCCCCGGCGGGCGTCGTATTCGAGCACCGGCCCGATGGTCGTGCCGAGGAACCGGCTCACGTCGGCGTCGCCGTCGTCGTCGACGGCACCCAGCAGCAGCCCGACGAAACCCAGCTCGACGCTGCTCGCCCCCTGCCCGGCCCGGCCCAGCGCGCCGAGCGCGGTCAGGCACCGGTCCGCCTCCCGGAAGGCGGCGGCCAGCGACGCCGGGCCCGTCGACGGGCCGCTGGCTCCCGCGGTCACCGGTCGCCCGGTGATCCGGGACAGGTCCCGGGCCACCGCCCGGGCGCTGCCACCGGCGTCCTGACCAGGCAGCATCAGCGCCACCCGGCCGTCGCGCGCCGCGGCCAGGCCACCCCGGGTCGAGGCGTACGTGGTGGCCCAGGAGAGCACCCGCTGCCGGGCGGAACCGGTCGCCGCGATGGCGTCGTCGCCGACGACCACCAGCACGTGCGGTGCGTCCAGGTCCACGCCCAGCCGACGGGCCCGGCTGCGCAGCGCGTCGGTGTCCCGCAGCGGCCGGGCGATCAGATCGTCGAGCAGCTCGCCCCGGACCCGTCCCTCCGCCTCGGCGACGGTACGCCGGAACAGCAGCAGCAGCGCGGTCACCAGCGCCGCCCGCTCCAGGATCCGCTGGTCGGCGTCGGCCGGCTCGTCGTCGGGACGCAGCACCAGTACGCCCAGGTTCTCCGCGCCGGCCACCACGGCCGCGTACCACAACGCACCCCGGCGTACGCTGCGCCCCTCGGTCCGCGACGCCGCGACCGCCGCCAGGATCTCCGCCCGGTCCGGCTCGTCGATCTCACCGACCTGGGCCAGCCGCCGTCCCTCGGCATCCAGCGCCAGCAGCGCGCCACCGAGCACGTCGGTGACGGCTGAGGCCACGTCCTCCACCCCGCCGCCGCGCAGCACCAGCGCGGTCATCCGGTCGTGCGCCGCCGCGGCCCGCTCCACCGAACTGCTGTGCGCCCGGATCGTGGTGTTCGCCGACGACAGCTCCGCCAACGCCGAGCGGGTCTCGGCCAGCAGCCGCGCGGTGTCGATCGCCACCGCGGCGTGGGCCGCCAGGGAGAGCAGCAGCGCCACCTCCTCGCGGGCGAACGGCCGGGCCGAACGGTTGGCCGCGTAGAGCACGCCGATGCTCGTCGAGCCGAGTCGCAGCGGCACCCCGAGAATGGCGACCAGCCCTTCCTCGCCCACCCCGGCGTCGATCTCGCGGGTGTGGTGGAACCGCTCGTCCTGCGGATAGTTCGCGGTCACGTAGGGGGCGCCGGACTGGGCCACCAGGCCGCCGAGCCCGGCGCCCATGGGCAGCCGGAGCCGTTGGAACCGGGCGGAGACCGATCCGTCGGTCACCCGCATGTAGGTGTCGCCGCGCTCGGCGTCGTCGAGCGTCATGTAGGCGACGTCCGCGCCGAGCAGGTGCCGGGCCCGGTGCACGATCGCCCGCAGCACCTCGTCCAGGTCGCGCAGCCCGGCCAGGTCGCTGACCGTGTCGTACAGGCCGGACAGCTCGCTCTCCCGACGGCGGCGACGTTCCAGTAGCGCCCGCACGCGCAGCGCCACCGTCTTGGCCTGTTCCAACTCGGCGAGGCGTTCGGCGGGCAGCCCGGCCGAGCGGGCGGCGACCAGCGGTCCCTCGAACTCGACCGCGGCGGCCTCCCGGGCGAGCAGTTCCAGGAACTCCACCGGCGAGGACATGACCGACATTCTGCGGGTGGCCGGCGTCAGTTCGCCGTCCAACCCCCGTCGAGCGCGATCGAGGCACCGGTGAGGAAACCCGCCGGCGGCGAGCAGAGGTACGCCAGCAGTTCCGCCACCTCCTCCGGCTCGATCAGCCGCTTGACCGCCGCGCGGGCCAACATGATCTTCTCGATCACCTCGGACTCGGGGATGCCGTGGGCGGTCGACTGGTCGGCGATCTGGCTCTCCACCAGCGCGGTACGCACGTACGCCGGGTTGATGCAGTTGGCCGTCACCCCGTGCGCCGCGCCCTCCAGCGCCACCACCTTCGACAGCCCTTCCAACGCGTGTTTCGCCGAGACGTACGCCGCCTTGTACGGCGAGGCGCGCAGCCCGTGCACCGAGGAGATGTTCACGATCCGGCCCCAGCCACGGGCATACATGTGCGGCAACGCCCGCCGGATCAGCAGGAACGGCGCCTCCACCATCACCCGCTGGATGTACTCGAAACGCTCGACCGGAAAATCCTGGAGCGGCGCCACGTGTTGCAGCCCGGCGTTGTTGACCACGATGTCGACGTCGGCGTCCAGCGCGTCCACCGCCGCCGGATCGGCGAGGTCCACCCCCTCGGCCCGGCCGCCGGCCTCGGCGGCCACCAGCTTGGCCGCCTCGACGTTGCGGTCGACCACCACGACCGTGGCGCCGGCCGCGGCCAGCCGCAGGGCGCAGGCCCGGCCGATGCCACCGCCCCCGCCCGTGACGAGGGCGGTACGACCGGTCAGGTCGACGTTCACGACGTGGGGGACCGCCACGGGTTCTGCCGTCATGGCGCATGAAGTTACGAGCTGTGTGGTCGGGCGCACATGGGATGGCGGCACATACTCCCGCCGTACTGTGTGGTCGTCCGCTACATCTGCGCCGCGGTCGCCACGGCGGTCGCGGTTCCGCGTGGCCGCCCGGTCGTCCCGGTCGCGCCGGGGCGGGGCGTGTCCCGCGACGCGCCGTGGTGGCGGCATCGGTAGGGTGTCGAACACACGTACTGTCCGGCGGCTGGAGGGAGGCGGCGTGCGGGTGCTCGGCGTCGATCCGGGACTGACCCGGTGCGGCGTCGGCGTGGTCGAGGGGGTGCCCGGCCGGCCCTGCACGCTCATCGCCTACTACGTGGTCTACACCGACCCGGCCGACGAGCTGCCCACCCGTCTGCTGCACCTGGACCGTTCGCTGACCGAGCTGGTCGCCGAGCACCGGCCGGACAGCGTGGCCGTGGAGCGGGTGTTCAGTCAGCACAACGTGCGAACGGTGATGGGCACCGCCCAGGCCAGCGGGATAGCGGTGCTGGCCGGGGCGCGCGCCGGGCTGCCGGTGCAGACCTACACCCCGAGCGAGGTGAAGGCCGCGGTGACCGGTTCCGGTCAGGCGGACAAGGCACAGATGACCGCGATGGTCACCCGACTGCTGCGGCTGCCCGAGCCGCCCCGGCCGGCGGACGCCGCGGACGCCCTCGCGCTGGCCATCTGCCACGTGTGGCGTGGCGGCACCCGGTCGAAACTGGCCGCCGCGGCGGACCGGGTCAGACGAGGAGGAGCGAGATGATCGCCAGTGTGCGTGGCGTGGTGACCGGCACCGGCCCGGACCACGCGGTGATCGAGGTCGGCGGCGTGGGCCTGGCCGTGCAGTGCGCCCCCGGCACCCTCGCCGACCTGCGGGTCGGTCAGCCGGCCCGGCTGGCCACCAGCCTCGTCGTCCGGGAGGACTCGCTCACCCTCTACGGCTTCGCCGACGACGACGCCAAGGCGCTGTTCGAGCTGTTGCAGACCGCCAGTGGCGTCGGTCCGCGGCTGGCCCAGGCGGTGCTCGCGGTGCACACCCCCGACGCGGTACGCAAGGCCATCGCCAACGCCGACACGGCGGCGCTGACCCGGGTGCCGGGCATCGGCAAGAAGGGTGCCGAACGGCTGGTGCTGGAGCTGCGCGACCGGATCGGCCCGGTGCCGGTGGGCGCCGACGGCGCGGCCGGGGTGACCGGCGGCGCCTGGCCGGACCAGGTCCGCCAGGCGTTGATCGGGCTCGGCTGGACGGCCGGCCAGGCCGACCAGGCGGTCGCCGCCGTCGCCGAGACCGTCGACGGTCCCACCCCGCCGGTGCCGGTGCTGTTGAAGCAGGCGATCCGGCTGCTGGGTCGGACCCGATGAGCAACGAGAACCTCATCTCGGCGTACGTCAGCGACGCGGAGCTGGACGCGGAGGTCAGCGTCCGGCCGAAGCGCCTGTCCGAGTTCATCGCCCAGGACCGGGTTCGCGACCAGCTCGACCTGCTGCTTCAGGGCGCCATGCGGCGCGGCTCGCCGCCCGACCACATCCTGCTCTCGGGCCCGCCGGGCCTGGGCAAGACCAGCCTCGCCAACATCGTCGCCGCGGAGTTGGGCACCGGCATCCGGGTGACCAGCGGGCCGGCCATCGAACGCTCCGGTGACCTGGCGGCGATCCTGACCAGCCTGGCCGAGGGCGACGTGCTCTTCATCGACGAGATCCACCGGATCGCCAGGCCGGCGGAGGAACTGCTCTACAGCGCGATGGAGGACTTCCGGGTCGACGTGGTGGTCGGCAAGGGGCCCGGGGCCACCGCCATCCCGCTCGACGTGGAGCCGTTCACGCTGGTCGGCGCGACCACCCGGTCGGGTCTGCTCACCGGCCCGATGCGGGACCGGTTCGGCTTCGTGGCGCACCTGGACTTCTACTCGCCGGCCGACCTGGAGACGCTGCTGCATCGCTCGGCCCGCATCCTCGGGGTGCCGATCACCGAGGACGGGGCGGCGGAGATCGCCGGCCGGTCCCGGGGCACGCCCCGGATCGCCAACCGGCTGCTGCGCCGGGTGCGGGACTTCGCCGAGGTA
Source organism: Verrucosispora sp. WMMC514 (assembly GCF_027497295.1). Taxonomy (NCBI): domain Bacteria; kingdom Bacillati; phylum Actinomycetota; class Actinomycetes; order Micromonosporales; family Micromonosporaceae; genus Micromonospora; species Verrucosispora sp. WMMC514. The sequence continues at coordinate 4,781,131 of NZ_CP114906.1, forward strand.
CGCGCCGACGGCGTGGTCACCGTCGCGACCGCGCAGGCGGCCCTGACCGTGTACGACGTGGACGCCCTCGGGTTGGACCGGCTCGACCGGGCGGTGCTGACCGCGCTGGTGGACTCGTTCCGGGGTGGTCCGGTCGGCCTGTCGACGCTGGCCGTGGCGGTGGGGGAGCAGCCGGACACGGTCGAGGAGGTCTGTGAGCCGTTCCTGGTGCGGGCCGGGCTGCTGGCGCGTACGCCCCGGGGGCGGGTGGCCACCGAGGCCGCCTGGCACCATCTGGGCCGTACGCCACCGAATGGTACATTTGCCGCAGAAGCTCCTACCGTGCCCGATCTGTTCTCCCTGGACGGCGGCGAGCCGTGATCCGTTCGTGATCTGTGCCGCATTCGGCGTTCCCAGATAGAGCGACTAGACTCGCCGCGGTCTGTACAGGACGTGAAAATCCGCCTCCGTTGCGGCGCCGACGCGCCGTTGCGGCGGCCAATGGGAAGGTCGACAACCGTGCACTACGCAGCAGATGGCGGCGGAGCGGGAGGCTTCACGCCGATCCTCATGATCGCTCTGCTCTTCGGCGTCATGTATTTCATGATGATCCGTCCGCAGCAGAAGCGCCGCCGCGAGGCCGAATCGATGCAGGCCAACCTCTCCGTGGGCGACGAGGTGGTCACCATCGGCGGCCTCTACGGCACGGTCACCGGTGTCGAGGACGACAGCGTCCTGCTGGAGGTCGCTCCCGGAGTGCAGACCCGCTACGCCCGTCCGGCGATCGCCCGGGTGGTCACCCCGGTCGAGCGCCCGGTCGAGTCGCCCGCCGAGGAGTCCGACTCCGTCAAGGACTGACGTCGAGTCCCAACCGGGTTGCCGGTCCACCGGCGGCTCGGACGGGAGGTGCCCGCACGCGTCCCCGAGCGGGTACCATCCCCGATCCGCGCATTGAGACAATTGGATAGCAGGCCGACGTCGGGCGTCGGCGCGCCGGCTCGTACCCGGTCCACGCGTGCGCGTCGACCACCCGGGCGGCGTCAGCCCGGGCGCCGTCAGGTAGGCAGACCGCCGGCCTGGGACTCCGGCCGACCCGCCGCCGCGCCCGCGGCGGCGTGACCACAGGGAGACAGGACAGCCGTGGCACCACCTCAGGGACAGATGCGCCCGGGACGGCAGTTGGCCGTGCTCGGGGCCATCTTCGTCGTCCTCTATCTTTTGGTGTTCTTCTCGGGCGGCGCCAGCGGTGGCTGGAAGGACCGGCTCGAACCCCGCCTCGGTCTTGACCTGGTCGGCGGCACGCGGCTCACGCTGGAGGCCACCAACACCCTCGACGGCCGGGCCCCGACGGCGGAGAACCTGGAGCGGGCCCGCCAGATCATCGAGAGCCGGGTCAACGCGTACGGTGTGGCCGAGGCCGAGGTGGTCACCGAGGGCGACCGCAACATCGTCGTCTCCCTGCCCGGCGAGAACCGCGAACTCAACGAGGTCGGCAGCGCCGCCGAGCTGCGCTTCCGGAAGGTGCTGAAGATCGCCGACGGCAGCGGCTCGATCCCGTCGCCGGCACCGACCGGAAGCCCCTCGGCGACCCCGTCCGGCTCCCCGAGCCCCGAGGCCACCCCGTCCGGTTCCGCGAGCCCCACGCCCGACGCCGAGGCCACCTCGTCGCCGGACGCCGGTGGCCAGGGCGGTGGCGCGCCGACGCCGACGCCGTCGGCGACCCCGTCGCCCACCGCGAGCGAAGAGGTGCCGCAGAGCATCGAGGAGCAGCGCCGGGCCGTCGAGCAGAAGGTCGGCGCCGAGGCGTGGGCCGCGGCGAGCGGGTTGCAGGCGCCGGCCGACCTGAGCGCCGACCCGTCGCTGGCCGAGAAGCTCAAGCCGTTCGGCGAGCTCAGTGGCCGCGAGGTCGCGGTGCTGCCGGCGCAGATGCAGTTCAACGTGCCGACGATCAGCTGCGCCCAACTCGACGAACGGCCCCCGGCGTCCATCTCCGACCCGGAGCAGCAGGTCGTCGCCTGCGAGGGCGGGTACGCCAAGAACCTGCTGGACGTGGCGAAGGTGCTCGGCACCGACGTCTCCGACGCCAACGCGGTGCGCGACCAGACCAGCCAGTGGGTGGTCAGCCTGAACTTCACCAGCTCGGGCCAGGACAAGTGGACCGCGCTGACCCGCGAGGCGTTCAACAACGAGGGCCAGGCGTGCGACGCGTCCGCGCTCGGCGACGAGGGCAAGTGCCGGGTCGCCGTGGTGCTGGACAACAAGATCATCTCGTCGCCGCAGATCCAGGGTGTGCTCACCGGCAACTCCCAGATCACCGGCAACTTCAGCAACGCCGAGGCCAGCGAGCTGGCCGGCTACCTCAGCTACGGCGCCCTGCCGGTCACCTTCGAGGCGCAGGAGCAGCAGAACGTCACCGCGACCCTGGGCGCCAGCCACCTGCGGGCCGGTCTGCTGGCGGCCGGCATCGGCATGCTGCTGGTCATCATCTACTCGTTCTTCTACTACCGGCTGCTCGGCTCGGTGATCTTCCTGAGCCTGGTGCTGTCGGCGTTGCTGCTCTTCGGCGCCCTGGTGGTGCTCGGCCGGCAGATCGGCTTCACGCTCACCCTCGCCGGCATCGCCGGCATCATCGTCTCGCTCGGTGTGGCGGCGGACTCGTTCGTCATCTACTTCGAACGCCTCAAGGACGAGATCCGGGAGGGCCGCAGTCCGCGTAGCGCGGTACCCCGGGCCTGGGTCCGGGCCCGCCGGACGATCATCTCCGCCAACGCGATCACGATCATGTCGGCGCTGGTGCTCTACATCGTCTCGGTCGGCACGGTGAAGGGCTTCGCCTTCGCCCTCGGCCTGGCCACGGTGCTCGACCTGCTCGTGGTCTTCCTCTTCCGGCACCCGATCATGACGATGTTCGCCCGTACCAAGGCGTTCCTGTCCCCACGGGTCAGCGGCCTGGGCCGGGCGTTGCCGGCCCGGTCGTCGGAGCCGGCCCCGTCGTCCCGCAACCAGCGTGTCAAGGAGGCCTGAGATGGCTGAGACTGGTCTGGCAGCCCGCCTCTACCGAGGTGAGGCCGGCCTCAACATCGTCGGCCGGCGCAAGATGTGGTTCACCGTCGCCGCCGTGCTGGTGCTGATCGCGCTCGGCAGCGTCATCTTCCGGGGCTTCAGCCTCGGCATCGAGTTCGCCGGCGGCAACTCCTTCCAGGTGCCGACCAGCGTCGGCACCCTGGAGCAGGTGGAGGACCGGGCGGGCGAGGTGCTGGCCACCGCGGGTGAGGGTGGCCGGGTGGTCACCACCCAGGAGGTCGGCGGTGGCGGTGGCGAGTTCTACGAGCTGCGCACCACCGAACTGGACGCCGAGCAGGCCGAGGCGGTCCGGACCGAGCTGGGTCAGGTGTTCAACATCGACCCGGCGGAGATCGCCAGCAACCGGGTCAGCGAGGCGTGGGGCAGCCAGGTGACCAACCGGGCCCTGCTCGGTCTGGTGATCTTCCTGGCGCTGGTGACGGTCTACCTGGTCCTGCGGTTCGAGTGGCAGATGGCGGTCGGGGCGATCTTCGCCCTGGTGATGAACCTGATCCTCACCGCCGGCCTCTACTCGATCGTCGGCTTCGAGGTCACTCCGTCGACGATCATCGGATTCCTCACCATCCTGGGCTTCGCCCTGTACGACGTGGTGGTGGTCTTCGACAAGGTGCAGGAGAACACCAGAGGCATCACCGCGAACAACAACCAGACCTATGGCGAGGCGGCCAACCTGGCCGTGAACCAGAGCCTGATGCGGTCGATCAACACCTCGGTGGTCGCCCTGCTCCCGGTCGGCGGCATCCTGTTCATCGGTGCCGGCCTGCTCGGTGCCGGCACCCTGAAGGACCTCGGCCTGGTGCTCTTCGTCGGTATGGCGATGGCCTTCCTCACCTCGATCACCCTGGCCACCCCGCTGCTGGTGGTGCTGAAGAACCGCGACCCGCGGATCCAGGCGCACAACAAGCGGGTGCTGGCCCGACGGTCCACGGCCGGCCGGGGCGAAACCCCGGCCAAGGCGGCTGGTACGCCGCGCCCGGTCGAGCGGGACGAGGAGCCGGTCACCGCGGAGACCGGCGCCCTCGCCGGTGCCGCCGCGCCGAAGGTGGGCGCCCGGCCGGCGGGCAAGCGTTCCGGCGGTGCCCGGGGCGGGCGTCCCGGTGGTGGCAACCGTCCGGGCGGCGGAAAGCGACGCTGAGGACGCCCGGGGCGACCCGGTAGGAACAGGTACCGGCGGCGTCCTGCATGCTGTGCGAGCAGTGTGCGGGACGCCGCCGTCGTCGTGTGGAAGGGAAGCGGAACTGCCGTGACGGAGACCCACAGCACCGGGGTACGCGGGGACAGCGGGCCGGAGATGGCCCGACTGGTGGCCAGCCGGGTGCTCGACGTGCCCGACTTCCCCAAGCCCGGCGTCATGTTCAAGGACCTGATGCCGTTGTTCGCCGACGGTGCCGCCTTCCGGGACGTGATCGACGGGATCGTCGCGTACCACGGGCGGGAGTCCTTCGACGCCGTGGTCGGCATCGAGGCGCGGGGCTTCGTGGTCGCCGCCGCGATCGCGTACGCGACGGGGGTCGGGGTGGTGCCGGTGCGTAAGGCCGGCAAGTTGCCCCGGCCGGCGTACGCCGCCTCCTACGAACTGGAGTACGGCGAGGCCACGCTCGAGGTGCACCAGGACGCCTTCACGGCCGGACACCGGGTGCTGGTGGTCGACGACGTGCTCGCCACCGGTGGCACGGCCGCGGCCACGCTGGACCTGGTGGAGCGGGCGGGCGGCACCGTGGCGGGCTGCACCGTGCTGCTGGAGCTGTCGTTCCTCGGCGGGCGCGACCGGCTGGCCCCGCGTCCCGTGCATGCCCTGTTGACCGTTTGAGGCGGCGGCGACCTCGGACGGGCCCGGCACCGACCGCTCCGGTGGAGCGGCACGGCCCTCCGGGTGGGGGTAGCATTGCCCATTGCTGACCGGGCGGTTACCCGTCTGTGCGGCGCTAGACCAGACCGGCCGGCGCACGGTCGGTGTCGTCTCGGCGAGCGGTGAGGAGGCCGGTGTCCCACGAGGTCGTTCCTCCGGTGGAGGGCACGGTGCACCCGACAGGTGACGCGGAGGGCTCGCTGACCGCCCGCAACGGCGCCGCGGCGGCGCCGGACGGCGGGTCGGGGGCGGCGGTGCAGCAGACCGACGAGCCGGTTCGTCCGGCCGCCGACGCCGGCGATTCCTCGGCGGCCGGTGGCTTCGGCCTGTCCCACGCGCCCACCGGGCGGCGGGTCCGGGCACGGCTCGCCCGGTTCAACGCGCCGTGGCAGTCCTCGCAGGTCAGCGAGGTGCTGGAGCCGCTTATCGCGTCACACCGGGAGAATCACCCCAAGGCCGACGCGCGGCTGTTGCAGCGGGCCTTCGACACGGCGGCGCGCTGGCACTCCGGGCAGTACCGCAAGTCCGGCGACCCCTACATCACCCACCCGCTGGCGGTGGCGACCATCCTGGCGAACCTGGGCATGGACACCACCACGCTGGTGGCGGCGCTGCTGCACGACACCATCGAGGACACCGAGTACACCCTCGACCAGATGCGGTCCGACTTCGGTGGTGAGGTCGCCCTGCTGGTCGACGGGGTGACCAAGCTCGACAAGGTCAAGTTGGGCGACGCGGCGAAGGCCGAGACGATCCGCAAGATGGTCGTCGCCATGGCCAAGGATCCGCGGGTTCTGGTGATCAAGTTGGCCGACCGGCTGCACAACATGCGGACGCTGACCTTCCTGCCGCGTCCGAAGCAGGAACAGAAGGCGAAGGAGACGCTGGAGATCCTCGCCCCGCTGGCCCACCGGCTCGGTATGAACACCATCAAGTGGGAGCTGGAGGATCTGGCGTTCGGGACGTTGTTCCCGAAGCGGTTCGAGGAGATCAACCGGCTGATCGGGGAGCACCAGCCGCAGCGGGAGGCGTTGCTGCGGCAGGTGACCCAGAAGGTGCAGACCGACCTGAAGGCCGCCAAGATCAAGGCGGAGACGACCGGTCGACCGAAGCACCTCTACTCGATCTACCAGAAGATGATCGTGCGGGGGCGCGACTTCAACGACATCTACGACCTGGTGGGCGTGCGGATCCTGGTCGACACGGTGCGGGACTGCTACGCCGCGCTGGGGGTGATCCACGCGAACTGGCAGCCGGTGCCCGGCCGGTTCAAGGACTACATCGCCATGCCGAAGTTCAACATGTACCAGTCGCTGCACACCACGGTGATCGGGCCGACCGGCAAGCCGGTGGAGATGCAGATCCGCACGTACGCGATGCACCGCACGGCGGAGTTCGGCATCGCGGCGCACTGGAAGTACAAGGAGCACAAGGGCACCCAGATCGTCGGCCCGCCGGCGCACATCGACGAGATGACCTGGCTGCGGCAGTTGCTGGACTGGCAGCGGGAGGCCGCCGACCCGAGCGAGTTCCTGGACGCGTTGCGGTTCGACCTGTCCAGCCAGGAGGTGTACGTCTTCACCCCGAAGGGCGACGTGATCCCGTTGCCGACGGGGTCGACGCCGGTGGACTTCGCGTACGCGGTGCACACCGAGGTGGGGCACAAGTGCATCGGGGCGCGGGTCAACGGCAAGCTGGTGCCGTTGGAGTCGACGCTGTCCAACGGTGACGTGATCGAGATCTTCACCTCGAAGTCCGACACGGCCGGTCCCACGCAGGACTGGCTCGGCTTCGTCAAGAGCCCGCGGGCCCGGACGAAGATCCGGCAGTACTTCAACAAGGAGCGGCGCGAGGAGGCGATCGAGGAGGGCAAGGACGCGATCGTCAAGGCGATGCGCAAGCAGGGCATGCCGTTGCAGCGGATGCTCACCTCCGACAACCTGATGGCCATCGCCCGGGACCTGCACCTGGCCGACGTGGCGTCGCTGTACGCGGCGGTCGGCGACAGCCAGGTCTCCGCCCAGTCGGTGGTGCAGAAGCTGATGGCCTCCTACGGCGGCGAGGAGGGCGCGGCGGAGGACATCGCCGAGACCGCCGTGGCCACCCGCCCGCCGCGCAGCCGCGCCTCCAGCCACGACCCGGGTGTGGTCGTACGCGGCGTCAGCGACGTGTGGATCAAGCTGGCCCGCTGCTGCACCCCGGTGCCGCCGGACTCGGTCTTCGGTTTCGTGACCCGATCCGGCGGGGTCAGCGTGCACCGCGACGACTGCGCCAACGCGGAGGACCTGCGCGCCCAGGGCGAGCGGGTGGTCGAGGTCAACTGGAAGCTGACCTCCGCCTCGACGTTCCTGGTGGCGATCCAGGTGGAGGCGCTCGATCGGCACAAGCTGCTCGCCGACGTCACCCGGGTGCTCTCCGAGGAGCGGGTCAACATCCTCTCCGCCACCGTCACCACCACCCGCGACCGGGTGGCGGTGAGCCGGTTCAGCTTCGAGATGGCCGACCCCAAACACCTGGGCCACCTACTGGCGGCCGTACGCAAGGTAGACGGCGTCTTCGACGCCTACCGCGTAACCTCCGGCGCCTAACCCATCCCCTCCCACCCCCCACCCACCCGCGTTGATCATGAAGTTGTTGTCACCCGCACGGCTGTCGTGGGTAACAACTTCATGATCAACGGAGGCGGACGGCGTGGGGACAGGGAAGCGCCCGCCGGGACTGCCGGCGGGCGCTTCGTGGGTTGGTGCGGAGGTCAGGCGTCGGTCATGGTGAGGTCGGTGATGACGACCTCCTTCTTGGGGTGACCGCCGCCGGCCTGCTGGGCGAACGCGCCGTCGTCGCCGGCCGCCGCGACGTCCTTGACGATGTCCATGCCACCGGTGATCGTGCCGAGGACGGTGTAGTTCGGGTCGAGCGGCGAGTCGCCGTACACGATGAAGAACTGGCTGCCGCTGCTGGCCGGCTGACCCGAGTTGGCCATCGCGATGACGCCCTCCGGGTACGGCGGTCGCTTGTCGGCCGGCAGGTTCTCCTCCACCATCCGGTAGCTCGGGCCGCCGGTGCCGTCGGTGTCCCGCCAGCCCTCGCCGGTGGCGCTCGGGTCACCGCACTGGAGCACCTTGATGCCCTCGGTCACCAGCCGGTGGCACTTGGTGTTGTCGAAGAAGTTCTGCTCGGCCAGGTGGGTGAAGCTGCCCGCCGTGCACGGCACCGCGGACCTGTCGATCCGGGCGGTGATCGGGCCGAGGTTCGTGGTGATCGTCATGGTCTGGACGCCAACCGTGCTCTGCTGGGTGTCCGGCAGCCCGACGTCCTTGACCTGCGGGGTGCGCTCACCCTCGGGCAACTCGACCCAGTCGCACTGCACCGTGTTCGCGTCCTGGGCCGCGTTGTCGGTGCCGCTGTCGTCGCCGAGCACGTTGCTGACCAGCCAGGCCGTGCCGGCGACCACCAGCAGCAACACCACGCCGGCCCCGACGACCGCCTGCGTCTGGCGGCGCTTACGGGCCCGAGCGGCCCGCTCGGCCATCTCCTTCTCGAGCCGGGCGCGGGCCGCCGCGCGCTGCCGCTCTCTGGTGGACGTCACGCCTCGATCCTCCTGGACTGTATGTGGATGCCGCTGTGGTGGGGTGGTTCCTGGTCGCGCGTGGTCAGCCGGCGCTGGCGCTGGCCTCGGGCGCGCCGGAGGGTTCCGGACTCGGCGTGCCCGAGGGCGCCGGATCGGCGGGCGACGCCGGGTCCAGCACGGGCTCGCCGACGGTCAGGCTCTGGATGACCACGTCGTCGTTCTCCGGCTTGACCTTCTCCCCGGCCCCATTGTCCACCGTCGGCAGGGCACCGATCTTCTCGACGACGTCGAGACCCTCGGTGACCCGGCCGATGATCGGGTACTGCGGTTCCTCGGTCGGGGTGAAGTCCTTGAAGAAGATCAGGAACTGGCTGCCGTTGGCCCCGGGCGGGTTCGAGATCATCGCGACCGTGCCCTTGGGGTACGTCGGTGGCTCGTCCGGGGCCGGGCTCGGCTCCGGCGACGCCTCCGGGGCAGTCGGCACGTTCTCGTTGTAGAACGAGTAGGCCGGGCCGCCCAGACCGGTGCCGCTGGGGTCACCGCAGCGCACCGCGCCGTCGGTGGTGATCTCGTGGCACTTGGTGTTGTCGTAGAACGACTGGCTGGCCAGGTGGGCGATGCTGGCCGCGGCGCACGGGGCGCTGGCGAGATCCAACTCGACGGAGATCGGCGCGCCCTGGTTGGTGACGATCGTCATCGGCCGGGTGCCGGTGACCGGCAGGCCGGTGGTCGGGGGCTCGCCGACATCCTTGAGGTTGGCGTTGCCCTCGGTGTTCTGTGGGGTCCAGAGGCAGACCTCGTCGGCCGCGGTGTCCTCGGTCGGCTCACTGTCGAACGCGCCGAGAGCCCACGCCGAGCCGGCGACGACCAGCACCAGGATCAGGGCGGTGCCGACACCGGCCTGGATGCGTCGGCGACGCCTGGCGGCGGCGGCCCGGCGGGCCAGTTGCCGGTCGAGCTTGGCCCGCGCCAGTTTGCGCTGCCGGTCCCTGCTGGAAGCCACCCGTGCTCCCCTTTCCTCTACCCTGGTCGTCACCCGGTGGTCGTGTACCTGTCGGGCGGCAGGTGTGCCACGCCACACGCCCGCCAGAGTGTACGGGTACCGGCTGGGAAAGTGGTGTACGAGGTCGGTGCCCTTCCGCATCGGGATCCGTCAGTGCCTCGCTCGGGGGGCGGCGGGCCGGGCCGGCCGGACCTCGACGCCGGTAGGCTGCCCGGAGGGGACGACTTGACGGAAAGGGGAGCGGACGTGCTCGTGGCCGGCTTTCCCGCGGACGCCTTCGGCACCAACTGCTACGTGGTCGCCACCGCGCCGGGGGAACAGTGCGTGGTGGTCGATCCCGGCATCGGGGTGATCGACCGGCTCGACGCGCTGCTCGCCGAGCATCGTCTGCACCCGGCCGCGGTGCTGCTCACCCACGGCCACCTGGACCACACCTTCTCCGTGGCGCCGGTGTGCGGGGCGCGCGGGATCACCGCGTACGTGCACCCGGACGACCGGGAGCTGCTGGCCGACCCGGCCAAGGCGCTGTCGATGGATCTCACCCAGCTCTTCGGCGGGCGACTGCCGTACGCCGAGCCCGACGACGTGGCCGAGCTGGCCGACGGTACGACGCTCGCCCTGGCCGGGCTGGAGATCACCGTCGACCACGCGCCCGGCCATACCGGCGGGTCGGTGCTCTTCCGGCTGCCCGGCGCGGGCTCGCGGTGGGAGGCGGAGCAGCTCTGCCTCTCCGGGGACGTGCTCTTCGCCGGGTCGATCGGTCGCACCGACCTGCCGGGTGGCAGCATGCCGACGATGCTCACCAGCCTGCGGGACAAGATCCTCCCGCTGGCCGACGACACCGTCGTGCTGCCCGGCCACGGCCCCGCGACCACCATCGGCCGCGAGCGCGCCACCAACCCGTACCTCGCCGAGGTGGCGGAGTTGGGCGGCGCGCGACCCGCGGCACCCAGCCGCGGCCTGTAACGGCCGCGTCGAGACCGCACCGCGCGGACCGCGCGGCATCGCCAGCAGACCCTGCCGCGCAGCGCGCGGCTGCCGAGGGAGTACGTCATGAGCAAACCCACGCCCATCTCCGGCTTCCCGGAGTGGACGCCCGCCCAGCGGATGATCGAGCAGTACGTCCTGGACCGGATCCGGTCGACCTTCGAGCTGTACGGCTTCGCCCCGCTGGAGACCCGCGCGGTCGAGCCGCTGGACCAGCTGCTGCGCAAGGGGGAGACCTCCAAGGAGGTCTACGTGATCCGCCGGCTGCACGGCGACCCGGAGGGCCCGGCGGGCGACGACGCGCTCGGTCTGCACTTCGACCTGACCGTGCCGTTCGCCCGGTACGTGCTGGAGAACGCCGGCAAGCTGGCCTTCCCGTTCCGCCGCTACCAGATCCAGAAGGTGTGGCGGGGCGAGCGCCCGCAGGAGGGGCGGTACCGGGAGTTCGTCCAGGCCGACATCGACATCGTCGACCGGGACACCCTGGCGCCGCACCACGAGGCGGAGATGCCGCTCGTCGTCGGGGACGCGCTGCGGTCGTTGCCGATCCCACCGGTCCGCATCCAGGTCAACAACCGCAAGATCTGTGAGGGCTTCTACCGGGGCGTCGGCCTGACCGACCCGGAGGCGGCGCTGCGGGCCGTCGACAAGCTCGACAAGATCGGACCGGCCGGGGTGGCGGAGCTGCTGGCGGCCACGGCCGGGGCGAGCGAGGCGCAGGCCAAGGCGTGCCTGGCGCTGGCCGAGATCGCCGCGCCGGACGCCTCGTTCGCCGACGCCGTGCGCGCGCTCGGGGTGAGCCACCCGCTGCTCGACGAGGGGGTCGAGGAACTGGTCCGGGTGATGGAGACCGCCGCCGCGCACTCACCGGGCCTCTGCGTGGCGGACCTGCGGATCGCCCGTGGTCTGGACTACTACACCGGCACCGTCTACGAGACGCAGCTGATCGGGTACGAGCGCTTCGGCTCGATCTGCTCCGGCGGTCGGTACGACAACCTGGCCAGCGCCGGCAACGCCCGCTTCCCCGGGGTGGGTATCTCCATCGGGGTGACCCGCCTGCTGGGGCTGCTGTTCGGCGCGGGCGCGCTGTCGGTGTCCCGGGAGGTGCCGACCTGCGTGCTGGTCGCGGTGACCAACGAGGAGCTGCGGCCGGCCAGTGACTCCGTCGCGGGGGCGTTGCGCTCCCGGGGCATCCCGACCGAGGTGTCGCCGAGCGCGGCGAAGTTCGGCAAGCAGATCCGGTACGCGCAGCGGCGCGGCATCCCGTACGTCTGGTTCCCGGGGGCGGACGGCGCGCCCGACGAGGTCAAGGACATCCGTTCCGGCGAGCAGGTGGCCGCCGCGTCGGGGGAGTGGACGCCGCCTCGTGAGGATCTCAAGCCGCTGGTGAGCTGAGCCGGTGCGGTCGTAACCGCTGAGATCGCTCTCCTGGTCCGGGGTGTCACACGAGGTCGTACTGACCGTGTGACACCCCGGTCTTCGTATGTGTCCGCCCTGTTACGGATTGCCGGTGGGTGAATTCGGGCATACCCAGGTCTTGCTTACGATCTTAAATATGTGAATACTTTCCCTCGCTTGGCCATTTCCCCAGGTGGTCGAGCTGCCCCCGTCCCTGTCGACATGACAGGGCCTCATCCCCCATATCGGGAGGCTGTTACATGCGACCCACGAGGTCAATGCTCCGCCGTGTCGTCACCGTCGCCGCAGCCGGAACCCTGGTCGCCGGCGTGTTGGCCGGCACCCCCGCCCAGGCGGCACCCGGGAGCGTCTCGCCCGACGCGGCGACCGCGCTCGCCGACCGGCTCGGAGACCGCGCCGCCGGTGCCTACGCCGACGCCAGCGGCAAGATGGTCGTCGCCGTCACCGACGTCGCCGCCGCCCGTCAGGCGGCCGCCGCCGGCGCCAAGGTCAAGGTCGTCAAGCGCGGGGCCGCGGAGCTGAACCGCGCCACCGCCGTGCTGGAGCGCTTGGCCAAGATCCCCGGCACCGCCTGGTGGACCGACCCGGTCACCAACCAGGTCGTCATCTCCGTCGACACCACCGTCACCGGCGCCAAGCTGGAGCAGGTGAAGGCCGCCGCCGCGCGCACCAACGGCGCGGTGCGCATCGAGGCCGGGGCCGCTCCGCTGAGCACTTTCATCTCCGGCGGCCAGGCGATCTACGCCGGCGGTGGCGGGCGTTGCTCGCTCGGCTTCAACGTGCGCAGCGGCAGCACCTACTACTTCCTCACCGCCGGGCACTGCACCAACATCTCGTCGAGCTGGTACAGCAACTCGGGCCAGACCTCGCTGCTGGGCACCCGCGCGGGCACCAGCTTCCCGGGCAACGACTACGGCATCGTCCGGCACAACAACTCGGGCAACGCGGCCGGCAACGTCTACCTCTACAACGGCAGCTACCGGGACATCACCGGCGCCGGCAACGCGTACGTCGGTCAGTCGGCGCAGCGCTCCGGCAGCACCACCGGCCTGCGCAGCGGCTCGGTGACCGCGCTCAACGCCACGGTCAACTACGCCGAGGGCTCGGTCTCCGGCCTGATCCGGACCAACATCTGCGCCCAGCCCGGTGACAGCGGCGGTTCGCTGTTCAGCGGCAGCACCGCGCTCGGCCTGACCTCCGGCGGCAGCGGCAACTGCTCCACCGGCGGCACCACCTTCTTCCAGCCGGTCACCGAGGCGCTGAGCCGCTACGGCGTCAGCATCTTCTGACCTTCCTCCGGGAGTACCTCCTCCGCCAGCGGGCCGCCGGATTCCTCCTCCGGCGGCCCGCACCGCTGTCCCGGATCGCCTTCCCTCGATTACTGTCAGCCGATGGTCGTACGACTCCTGGCGCGGTTACGCGCGCCGATCTTCGTGGGCGGGCAGGTGCTGGCCTGGGTGCTGCTCGCCGTGGACGCGCGTCGGGAATGGCACGCCTCCTGGTTCGTCGGGCTCCTGCTGGTGCTCGGTGCGCTCGCCGCGATACCCGCACAGGTCGTCGACCGACCGGAATTCCGGGTGGTCGCCCTGGTCACCCAGACCATCGGCGCCGGCGTCGTCGCGCTGGCGCTGTATGACACACCGGACAAGCGGGCACTGTGGGTTTACGCCCTGGCCGCTGTCGGCGCGGTGGCCCTGCCGTCGAGCCGGCCGACCCGCGAAGCCCGGCCGGCGAACAGGTCGGCGCTCGGTCGGGCCACCGTGATCGGCGTGGCGGCGGCGCTCCTGCTCACCATCGGCGCATCGGCGCCGGCCATGGCGTGGGGCGGTACCCAGCCGGAGGTGATGGTGTGCGTGCGGCCGGAAGCATCAGTCGACGAGCTGACCCGCGACAGCCGCCGCTTCGATCCCGATCACGTGATCGCCGGCTTCGGGTTCGACGGGCCGCACAGTTCGTGCCTGGAGGTGTCGTTCGATCCCGGTGCCACCGTCGGCGACGCCGCCGAGGTCGCCCACCGCTACTCCGTGGACCCGAGAGTCGTGTCCGTGGGCCGGACGCGCTGACGGAGTGCCCGTCCGTCACCGCAGGTGTCGACCGGCCCCTGGTCCGCGCACCCGGGAAACGTCGACGGGTAGGTGCTGACAGAATGCCGGGGAGTAGACGTAGGGCAAGACGAGGGAGACGTACGTCGTGATCCGTACCCATGACGCCGGCAGCCTGCGCGCGACGGACGCCGGCACCACGGTGACGCTCGCCGGGTGGGTGGCCCGCCGGCGCGACCACGGCGGTGTCATCTTCGTCGACCTGCGCGACGGTTCGGGCGTGGTGCAGGTGGTGCTGCGCGAGGAGGACGCGCACGCGCTGCGCAACGAGTACTGCGTGAAGGTCGTCGGTGAGGTCACCCGGCGGCCCGCGGGCAACGAGAACCCGGAGCTGCCCACCGGCGAGATCGAGGTGACGGCGGCCGAGCTGGAGGTGCTTTCCGAGGCCGCGCCGCTGCCGCTGCCGGTGGACGACCAGGTGGTGGCCGGGGACGACGTGCGGCTCAGGTACCGCTACCTCGACCTGCGGCGCGGCGGCCCGGCGCGGGCCATGCGGCTGCGGTCCCGGGCCAACCAGCTGGCCCGCACTGTGCTGCACGAGCGGGACTTCCTGGAGATCGAGACGCCGACGCTGACCCGGTCCACGCCGGAGGGCGCCCGCGACTTCCTGGTGCCGGTGCGCCTGCAGCCGGGCAGTTGGTACGCGCTGCCGCAGTCGCCGCAGCTGTTCAAGCAGCTGCTGATGGTCGGCGGGATGGAGCGGTACTACCAGATCGCCCGCTGCTACCGCGACGAGGACTTCCGGGCCGACCGGCAGCCGGAGTTCACCCAGCTCGACATCGAGATGTCCTTCGTCACCGAGGACGACGTGATCGACCTCGGTGAGGCGATCGTCGCCGCACTCTGGTCGGAGCTGGCCGACCACGAGATTCCCCGGCCCATCCCGCGCATCACCTGGCACGACGCGATGGCGCGGTACGGCTCGGACAAGCCCGACCTGCGCTACGGCGTCGAGCTGACCGAGCTGACCGACTACCTGCGCGGCACCCAGTTCCGGGTCTTCGCCGCCGCCATCGACGCGGGCGGCTACGTCGGCGCGGTGGTCATGCCCGGTGGCGCGTCCCAGACCCGCAAGGAACTGGACGGCTGGCAGGACTGGGCCAAGGCCCGTGGCGCCAAGGGGCTGGCGTACGTGGTGCTCGACGCCGAGACCGGCGAGGCACGGGGGCCGGTGGCGAAGAACCTGTCGGCCGAGCACCTGGCCGGGCTGGCCGACGCGGTCGGTGCCAAGCCGGGCGACGCGATCTTCTTCGCCGCCGGCGCGGAGACGCGTGCGGCACAGGAACTGCTCGGCGCGGCCCGGATCGAGATCGCGCGACGGGCCGGCCTGGTCGACGAGAGCGCCTGGGCGTTCTGCTGGGTGGTCGACGCGCCAATGTTCGAGAGGACGGACGAAGGGGGCTGGACCGCCGTACACCACCCGTTCACCTCGCCCAACGCGGAGTGGATGGACCGGTTCGAGGAGGCACCGGACCGGGCCCTGGCGTACGCGTACGACATCGTCTGCAACGGCAACGAGATCGGCGGCGGTTCGATCCGTATCCACCGCCGCGACGTGCAGCAGCGGGTGTTCGACCTGCTCGGCATCAGTCCCGAGGAGGCGCAGGACAAGTTCGGCTTCCTGCTGGAGGCGTTCAGCTACGGCCCACCGCCGCACGGCGGCATCGCGTTCGGCTGGGACCGGGTCTGCATGCTGCTCGCCGGGGCCGACTCGATCCGCGAGGTGATCGCCTTCCCGAAGACCCGGGGCGGCTTCGACCCGCTGACCGGTGCCCCGACCCCCATCACCGCCCAGCAGCGCACCGAGGCCGGCATCGACGCCAAGCCCAAGCCCCCGCCGCCGCCGTCTCACCAGGGCACCGCCGGCCCCGCCGCCCCCGTAGCCGACCCCACCTGACCCACCCGGCCCCCGGGCTCCCGGCCCCGTTGATCAAGAAGTTTGCGTCATGATCTGGGCGATCTGGTGACGCGAACTTCTTGGTCAACAGGTGCGGGAGCGGGCGGTGGGTGAGGGGGCCACGGTGCGGGTGCTGGTGGTGGGTGGGAGTGGGTTCCTGGGCCGGGAGGTCTGTCGGCGGGGGATTGCCGCCGGGTGGACGGTGGTGGGGACGTGCCACTCCGGTGTGGTCGGGGTGGCGGGAGTCGAGGTGCGTCGGCTGGACGTGACCGACCGGGCCGCGGTGGTCGACCTGGTCACGGCGGTACGCCCGGACGCCGTGGTCGCCACCCCCTACCGGTACGGCGACTGGGCGGTCACCGCCGACGGGGCGGCACACGTGGCGTACGCCGCCGCCCGGGTCGGGGCCCGGCTGGTGTATCTCTCCAGCGACGCCCTGCACGCCGGGCGACCCGAGGCGTACGCCGACGACGACCCGCCCACGCCGATCTTCCCGTACGGGGCGGCGAAGGCGGCGGCGGAAACGGCGGTGCGGGCCGTCGACCCGGGTGCCGTGCTGGTGCGTACCTCGCTGATCCTCGGCGAGGGGAGCAAACAGATCCAGCTCTGCCGGGACGCGCTGGCCGGTCGGGCGACGCTGTTCAGCGACGAGCTGCGCTGCCCGATCGACGTCGGCGACCTCGCCGCCGCCGTGCTGGAACTGGTGGACTCCGACGTCGCCGGCCCGCTCAACGTGGCGGGCCCGGACGCGGTCAGCCGGGCCGAGCTGGGCCTGCTGGTGGCCCGCCGGGAGGGCATCGACCCGGCCGGCCTGAAGACCACCACCGGCGCCGCCGCCGGGGTGGTGCGTCCCACCCAGGTACGCCTGGACTCCACCCGCGCCGCCGGCCTGCTCCGCACCCGGTTGCGCGGCGTCTCGGAGCTGCTCACCTGCTGATGAGTCGCGGACAGCCGGTGCGGCTATCCATGGCACCTATGCACAACACTTGTGCATAGGTAGTGTGCACAGCTAGTGTGCATTCATGAAGGAGCCGTCGACCACCGCCGCGCCGAGCGTCGTGCACATCGACGCACGGCAGATCCGGGCACTCGCCCATCCGCTCCGTGTCCAGCTGCTCGGCGCCCTGCGCATCGGCGGACCGGCGACCGCGACCGACCTGGCCGCCGAACTCGACACCAACACCGGTGCGACCAGCTACCACCTGCGCCACCTGGCCGAGGTCGGGTTGGTCGTCGAGGAGCCGGCGGAGGGCGTCGGGCGCCGGCGTTACTGGCGGGCCGCCCACGACATCAGCTCGTGGCAGCCCACCGACTTCGAGGACGACCCGCCGGCCCGGGACGCGGCGGACTGGGTGCAGCGCAGGCATTTCCAGTTCGTGGCCGAGTTCGCCCAGCGCTGGGTGGGCGTGCAGCACGACCGGCCGCGCGAGTGGCGTCAGGCCGTCGAGTTCAGCGACGCGCTGCTCACCCTCTCGCCCGCCCAGTTGCGCTCGCTCAACGACGAGTTGTCGGCGGTGGTCAAGCGGTACCGTGACGCACCAGCCGGGCCCGACGCGGAGCAGGTCATTCTCTTCGTCGCCGGCTTTCCCCTGGTCCGGGACGCCCGATGAGCACCCTCACCGTCACCCAGATCCGCCGCCGCTTCCTGGTTCTGCACGGTCTGCGCTGGCTGCCGGTCGGTCTGCTGATTCCGGTGTTCATCCTGCTCATGCAGGAGCGCGGGCTGAGTCTCACCCAGATCGGTCTGGCCGTCGCCGCGCAGGGCGTGGTGGTGCTCGCCCTTGAGGTGCCCACCGGCGGCCTCGCCGACGCGCTGGGCCGCAAGCCGGTGCTGGTGGTGGCGAACGTGGTCGGACTCGCCTCGCTGGCGCTCCTGCTGGTCGCCGACTCGTTGGTCCTGCTGGCCACCGTCTGGGCGATGCAGGGCGTGTTCCGTGCCCTGGACAGTGGCCCGCTCGAATCCTGGTACGTCGACTCCACCCTCGCCGTCGACCCGGATGCCGCGTACGAGAAGGGTCTGGGCCAGGCCGGCATGGTCCTCGGCCTGTGCATGGCCGCTGGCGCGCTGCTCAGCGGCGGCTTGGTGGCTCTCGGCCCGGTGGGGCCGGTCAGCGCCCTCACCACGCCGGTCGTGGTGGCGCTCCTGTTGCAGGCGATCGCCCTGACGGGTCTGCTGGCGCTGCTGGTGGAGCAGCGCTCGGCGGTCGGCACGGCTGCCCTGCGATCGTCGTTACGCCAGGCGCCGCGCATGGTTGGTGAGGCCTTCGGTCTGCTGCGTCGCTCCCGGGTGCTGCTTGCGTTGGTGACGGTCGAGCTGTTCTGGGGCTTCGGCATGGTCACCTTCGAGAACCTGTTGCCGGTCCGCCTCGCCGAGGTGGTGGGAGACGCCGACCGGGCCGCCGCGCTGCTCGGCCCGGCCAGCACGGCGGCGTGGCTCGCCTCGGCGGGCGGCGCCGCCGCCACCCCACTGCTGCTCCGCTGGCTCGGCGCCGCGCCCGGTGCCGCCCTGCTACGGGTCGTGCAGGGGATCACGGTCGTCGGCATGGGGCTGCTCGCCGGCCCGGTCGGGGTGCTGGTCGCCTTCGTCGCCTGCTATGCCGTGCACGGCGCGTCGAACCCGTTGCACATGGGGCTCCTGCATCGGCAGGTCGACGGCCCGTACCGGACCAGTGTGATCTCGGTGAACTCCATGATGGCCATGCCGGCTGCCGCCGTCGGCGCGGTGCTGCTCGGCTTCATCGGTGACCGGGCCGGGGTGAGCACCGCGATGCTCGTCGGTGCGGTCGCGTTGGCGGTCGCCGCGCCGCTGTACCTGCCCGCCTGGCGGGCCGCCCGGACGCCCGCCTCGGCCGACGGTCAACCGGGGCGGGACGACGACCCGGCGCGACGGATCGACGGTGCTCCGACCGAGGGTCAGGCGAAGCGGACCGAGGTGAGCGGCAACGTGCCGGTGTAGCCGAGCCGCCGGTAGAGCCGGATCGC